>CP119076.1 GCA_029027985.1 Klebsiella aerogenes | reverse complement strand
GGCGGACTCCACTCGAACATAAAATCGATATAAAAGAAAAACTGAAACAATCGTGATTGTTGGCACACGTCGACAAGACCCTGCATTAGCCGAAAAGCCCCTGCACAAAAGGGGTGACGTGCGAACCGCTATTTGCGGTTTTACCCGGAGCGGATCCGTGGATCGCGATCGGGACCGGGGATCATAGCCTAAACTGAGAAAGAGATCTTGTGTTTCTCAACAGATTCTTCCCGATTTATCCACAGGAGGATCGAAACCGGGTAAGTGTAATCGATCCTGGCGAGAGTGCGGCACGATTTCGCCCACATATTGGAAAAATTAATGAACTATACTGGCTTTGGACTGAATCGATCTAATAAAGATCCTTTACGATCCTTGCGCTTTACCCGCCAGCCCGTATAATCCCCCACCCGGCGCGTAATGCCCGTTTTCGTAACTCGTCTCAGCTTATTTTTTGTGCGGCAAGGTGCGAGAAATAAGGAAAGAGAATTGACTCCGGAGTGTACAATTATTACAATCCGGCCTCTTTAATCACCCACGCTGAGGCGTAAGTCGTTCGATGTTCGTTCGGGTCTACGCAAAAGTCAGTGAAATTATTCAAGTTTAGGTAGAAATCGCCATGAAACGCACTTTTCAACCGTCTGTACTGAAGCGCAACCGTTCTCACGGCTTCCGTGCTCGTATGGCTAATAAAAATGGTCGTCAGGTTCTGGCACGTCGTCGTGCTAAAGGCCGCGCTCGTCTGACCGTTTCCAAGTAATAAAGCTAACCCTGCGTGGTTAAGCTAGCATTTCCCAGGGAGTTACGTTTGTTAACTCCCAGTCATTTCACTTTCGTCTTCCAGCAGCCACAACGGGCTGGCACGCCGCAAATCACCATCCTCGGCCGCCTGAATTCGCTGGGGCATCCCCGCATCGGTCTTACCGTCGCCAAGAAAAACGTTAAACGCGCGCACGAACGCAATCGGATTAAACGTCTGACGCGTGAAAGCTTCCGTTTACGTCAACATGAACTCCCGCCAATGGATTTCGTGGTGGTGGCAAAGAAAGGGGTTGCCGACCTCGATAACCGTGCTCTCTCGGAAGCGTTGGAAAAATTATGGCGCCGCCATTGTCGCCTGGCTCGCGGGTCCTGATAGGCCTTATTAGGGTCTATCAGCGCCTGATTAGTCCGCTACTCGGGCCGCACTGTCGTTTCACGCCGACCTGTTCTCAATACGGAATTGAGGCATTGCGCAGGTTTGGAGTGATAAAAGGCAGTTGGTTGACGGTGAAACGCGTATTAAAATGCCACCCTTTACACCCTGGTGGTGACGACCCCGTCCCGCCTGGACCATTTGATACCAGAGAACACTAACGATGGATTCGCAACGCAATCTTCTTATCATCGCTTTGTTGTTCGTGTCTTTCATGATCTGGCAAGCCTGGGAGCAGGACAACAATCCGCAAACCCAGCAGCAGACCACGCAGACTACGACCACAGCAGCGGGTAGCGCCGCAGACCAGGGCGTACCGGCCAGTGGCCAAGGGAAACTGATTACGGTTAAAACTGATGTGCTTGATCTGACCATCAACACCAGCGGTGGTGATGTTGAGCAAGCGCTGCTTCCGGCTTATCCGAAAGCGCTGAAATCTACCGAACCGTTCCAGTTACTGGAAACCACACCGCAGTTTATCTATCAGGCGCAGAGCGGCTTAACCGGTCGTGACGGCCCGGATAACCCGGCTAACGGCCCGCGTCCGCTGTATAACGCTGATAAAGATGCGTATGTACTGGCTGACGGCCAGGACGAAATCGTTATTCCGCTGACCTACACCGACAAAGCAGGCAACGTCTTCACCAAAACCTTCACCCTGAAACGCGGTGATTATGCGGTGAACGTCGGTTATAACGTGAAAAACGTCGGCGAAAAACCGCTGAAAGTCTCCTCTTTCGGTCAGCTGAAACAAACCGCAGCGCTGCCTTCGAGCCGCGATACGCAAACCGGCGGTCTGTCTACCATGCACACCTTCCGTGGTGCGGCGTACTCCACTGCTGATTCGAAATACGAAAAATACAAATTCGATACTATCGTCGACAACGAAAACCTGAACGTCAGCACCAAAGACGGTTGGGTAGCGATGCTGCAGCAGTATTTCACCACCGCGTGGGTGCCACAAAACAACGGTACCAACAACTTCTATACCGCAAACCTCGGCAACGGCGTTGTTGCTATCGGCTATAAATCACAGCCGGTACTGGTACAGCCAGGCCAAACCGACAAGCTGGAAAGCGTGCTGTGGGTTGGCCCTGCTCTGCAGGATAAAATGGCTGCCGTCGCGCCGCACCTGGATCTGACCGTCGACTACGGTTGGTTGTGGTTCATCTCCCAACCGCTGTTTAAGCTGCTGAAATTCATCCACAGCTTCCTCGGCAACTGGGGCTTCTCGATTATCGTCATCACCTTTATCGTTCGTGGCATCATGTACCCGCTGACTAAAGCGCAGTACACCTCCATGGCGAAAATGCGTATGCTGCAGCCGAAGATTCAGGCAATGCGCGAACGTCTGGGCGACGATAAACAGCGTCAAAGCCAGGAAATGATGGCGCTGTATAAAGCAGAAAAAGTGAACCCGCTGGGTGGCTGCTTCCCGCTGATTATTCAGATGCCTATCTTCCTTGCGCTGTACTACATGCTGAGCGCCTCGGTTGAACTGCGTCATGCGCCGTTTATCCTGTGGATCCACGACCTGTCTGCGCAAGACCCGTACTACATCCTGCCGATCATCATGGGCGCGACGATGTTCTTCATTCAGAAGATGTCGCCGACCACCGTGACCGACCCGATGCAGCAGAAGATCATGACCTTTATGCCGGTCATCTTCACGGTGTTCTTCCTGTGGTTCCCGTCTGGTCTGGTGGTGTACTACATCGTCAGCAACCTGGTAACCATCATTCAGCAGCAGCTGATTTACCGTGGTCTGGAAAAACGTGGCCTGCATAGCCGCGAGAAGAAAAAATCCTGATTCGGTTGAGCACGAGCTAAAATGGAAGGCGGTCGAATGACCGCCTTTTTTATTGCGACACAGTAGAGACAAACCATGAGCCATAACGACACTATCGTCGCCCAGGCAACCCCACCGGGACGCGGTGGTGTGGGCATTCTGCGTATCTCCGGCCTCAAGGCGCGCGATGTCGCGCAGGCGGTACTGGGCAAGCTGCCGAAGCCGCGCTATGCCGACTACCTGCCGTTCAAAGACAGCGACGGCAGCGCACTGGATCAGGGCATTGCGCTGTGGTTCCCGGGGCCAAATTCCTTTACCGGCGAAGATGTGCTGGAGCTCCAGGGACACGGCGGCCCGGTGATCCTCGACCTGCTGCTCAAACGCATTCTGACGCTGCCGGGTGTGCGTATTGCCAATCCGGGCGAGTTTTCCGAACGCGCGTTCCTCAATGACAAACTCGACCTGGCGCAGGCAGAAGCCATTGCCGACCTGATTGATGCCAGCTCTGAACAAGCCGCGCGATCGGCGCTCAATTCCTTACAAGGCGCGTTCTCCGCACGCGTTAACCATCTTGTGGAAGCACTCACTCACCTGCGCATCTACGTAGAAGCCGCGATTGATTTCCCGGATGAAGAAATTGATTTCCTTTCCGATGGCAAAATTGAAGCCCAGCTGAATGACGTTATCGCCGATCTCGACGCCGTCCGCGCCGAAGCCCGCCAGGGCAGCCTGCTGCGCGAGGGGATGAAGGTCGTGATCGCCGGGCGGCCAAACGCCGGAAAATCCAGCCTGCTGAACGCGCTGGCTGGCCGTGAAGCGGCGATCGTGACCGATATCGCCGGGACCACTCGCGACGTGTTGCGCGAACATATCCATATCGACGGCATGCCGCTGCATATCATTGATACCGCCGGTCTGCGCGATGCTAACGATGAAGTGGAACGCATCGGTATCGAACGCGCCTGGCAGGAGATTGAACAGGCCGATCGGGTGCTATTTATGGTCGATGGTACCACCACCAGCGCGGTTGACCCGGCGGAAATCTGGCCGGACTTTATCGAGCGCCTGCCGGCTAAATTGCCAATTACCGTGGTGCGCAATAAAGCCGACGTAACCGGCGAAGCGCTGGGCCTCAGCGAAGTGAATGGCCACTCACTGATCCGCCTGTCGGCCCGTACAGGCGAAGGCGTCGAGGTGTTGCGCAATCATCTTAAGCAGAGCATGGGCTTCGATACCAACATGGAAGGCGGCTTCCTCGCCCGCCGTCGTCACCTGCAGGCGCTGGAAGAAGCAGCGAACCATCTACAACAGGGTAAAGCCCAGCTGCTGGGCGCCTGGGCCGGAGAACTGCTGGCGGAAGAGCTGCGCCTCTCACAGCAGGCATTAAGTGAAATCACCGGCGAGTTTACCTCCGATGATCTGCTGGGACGGATTTTCTCCAGTTTCTGTATTGGTAAATAAGCGTCATTAGTAAGCATTGACTAACCCGCAATAACTTTCTGTTAATGCGGGTTTTTTATTCTCTTTAGCCTGTTTTTCCTTTCAGGAAAACAGTATTGTCCAAATGGCAACTCGTACTACCTGGCGCTAGCCACTATGCTGTACGCCATCTTATTGCGAGGGTTCTATGGCACGCTTTCTTATCTGCAGTTTTGCGCTGGTTCTGCTTTATCCATCCGGCATCGATATGTATCTGGTCGGGCTACCGCGCATCGCGCAGGATCTCGGCGCCAGCGAGGCGCAGCTGCATATTGCCTTCTCGGTCTATCTAGCAGGTATGGCCGCCGCAATGCTGTTTGCCGGGCGAGCGGCGGATAAATCCGGGCGCAAACCGGTGGCGATCTTCGGCGCCGTTATTTTCGTGCTGGCCTCGCTGCTCTGTTCACAGGCGCATACCAGCACCCACTTCCTGATCGGCCGCTTTATCCAGGGGATCGGCGCGGGAAGCTGCTACGTCGTCGCTTTTGCCGTCCTGCGCGATACGCTGGACGATCGCCGTCGCGCCAAGGTGCTATCGTTGCTCAACGGTATCACCTGCATCATCCCCGTCCTGGCGCCAGTGCTCGGCCACCTGATCATGCTGAAGTACCCGTGGCAGAGCCTGTTCTACACGATGACCGGTATGGGCGTGATCGTCGGTTTATTGTCGGTGTTTATCCTGCGCGAGACGCGCCCGGCTGCGCATCCCCAGACAGACGTACAGCACCATAGCGCTGGCGAGTCGCTGTTGAACCGCTTTTTCCTCAGCCGTATTATTATCACCACGCTCAGCGTTACCGCGATTCTGACCTACGTGAACGTTTCACCGGTTCTGATGATGGAAGAAATGGGCTTCGACCGCGGGACCTATTCCATGGCGATGGCGCTGATGGCGATGGTCAGCATGGCAGTCTCGTTCTCCACGCCGTTCGCTCTGACGCTGTTTAAGCCACGTACCCTGATGCTCACCTCGCAGGGGCTGTTCCTTACGGCAGGCGTGGTACTGAGTCTCGCCACCCGCCAGCCCATCACCATGGTGGGGTTGGGTATGATTTGCGCGGGTTTCTCGGTCGGCTTTGGTGTCGCGATGAGCCAGGCATTGGGTCCGTTCACGCTGCGGGCTGGCGTCGCCAGTTCCGCGCTCGGCATCGCCCAGGTTTGCGGCTCTTCACTGTGGATTTGGCTGGCTGCCATCATCGGGTTAAGTGCAATGAATATGCTGATCGGGATACTCATTGCCTGTAGCATAGTCAGTATTGTTCTGATACTGGTGGTCTCACCGGCGCGCGTGATGCAACATAATGAAGAAACCCCTGTCGAGTCTCGATCTTAACCTATTGTTATGCCTGCAGCTTCTGACCCAGGAGCGCAGCGTCACCCGCACGGCGAAACGGATGAACGTTTCGCCGTCGGCGGTAAGCAAGTCACTGGCCAAACTACGCGCCTGGTTTGATGATCCCTTGTTTGTCAAAACCCCGCTGGGACTGGCGCCGACGCCATTAATGAGCAGTATGGAGCAGGATCTTACCGACTGGATGCAGATGGGCAATCAGATCCTTGATAAGCCGCATCACGCCATGCCCAGCGGCCTGAAGTTCGAACTAGCGGCGGAATCGCCGCTACTAATGATTCTGTTCAACACCCTCTCCCAGCAAATTTATCAACGTTATCCACAGGCGCTGATCCGTTTACGCAACTGGGACTACGATTCACTGGATGCGATCATTCGCGGCGAGGTCGATATTGGTTTTTGCGGGCGGGAAACACATCCGCGTTCGCGCGAGCAGCTGAGCCTGCTGCCGTGGTACATCGATTTTGACGTCCTGTTTAGCGACCTACCGCAGGTATGGTTGCGCGCCGATCACCCCGCGCTCGATGAAGAATGGGATCTGGAGGCTTTTCTGCGCTATCCACACATCAATATCTGCTGGGAGCAGAGCGATACCTGGGCATTGGATGACGTGCTGCATGACCTGGGCCACAAGCGCACCGTTGCTCTGACCCTGCCCGGCTTTGAGCAGTCGCTCTTTATGGCTGCGCAACCGAATCACACCATGCTGGCGACTGCGCCGCGCTATTGTCAGCACTATAACCAACAGCACCACCTGCCGCTGGTTTCCCGTCCTCTCCCGCTGGAACCACAGCTGCTGGAAAAAATGCGCGTGCCGTTTACCCTGCTATGGCATAAGCGTAATAGCTATAATCCAAAGATCGTATGGCTCAGAGAGACCCTCAAGCAGCTATATTCCAACACCCTTTAGGCAAATTCCCCCGCTATCCTCACGTTGTTGCGCAAGAAATTGTAAAAGTCAGACATTATCCCTTCTCAAGGGGGAATTTCCGCATTAAAACCTGGTCATTGTGAGCGATAATATCATTCACAATTTTTATCTCTGACCATTAATCACGGAGCGACGAATGGCAACGCATTTCGCAAGAGGGATACTGAACACCAGGGAGCCGCTATCGACGCGTTTGTCGGCAGCATGTCATCAATCCGCACGTAACCTCCCCGAATACCGACAGAGCCGCTATCGCGCCTCGCGTTCATTGCTTGCTGAGCTGCTTTTTATGCTTTACGGCATCGGCGAACTGCCGGAAATCATCAGCGACGCCCATGGCAGACCCGCATTTCGCGACCCCCATCTTCCTCGTTTTTCCATCTCTTATGCCGGGAATATCGTCGGCGTGGCGTTGACGACGGAGGGCGATTGCGGCCTCGATATGGAACTACAGCACGCCTCACGCGGCGTGCATCCACTGCATACCGCCGATCGCTATATTTTCAATAGTAACGAGAATTTATGGATTAACATTCAGCACGATCCCGACGAAGCGCGCGCCCAGCTGGTGGCGCTGCGCCGCAGCGTGCTGAAACTCACTGGCGAAGCCCCGGTGCGGGTACAATTGCTGCCAGGTGCCGGCCGCTTACGTACCGCCGGAACCCAGCCGATCGAAGCCATCTGTGATGCAGAAACGCTGCTGGTGTGGTCAGTTGCCGTCACCCCGAATATCGGCCCGCTGAAGGTCTGGGAATTCGATGGCAAAGAGGGTTGGCATTGCCTGCCTGATGCGCAAACGCGGGCGAAAGAGACCGATGCGCGCCTGATGCGCTTCACCAGCCTACCGGTAGAAAAAGCATTCTCCCTCAACTGACCGGTTTAGCCGGCCATCATGATGCAAAGGAGCACTCATGTCTGATACGTTGAAAGTTGTTACGTTACTCGGAAGTCTGCGCAAAGGTTCTTTTAACGCCATGGTTGCGCGCACGCTGCCAGGCATTGCGCCTGCGGGCATGGAAATCTCCGCGCTGCCATCAATCGGCGATATTCCGCTATACGATGCCGATATCCAGCAGGAAGAGGGGTTCCCGCAGAGCCTGCAGGAGATCGCCAAACAAATCCGCGCCGCGGACGGCGTGGTGATCGTTACCCCGGAATATAACTATTCCGTTCCGGGCGGCCTGAAGAATGCCATCGACTGGCTCTCGCGCCTGCCGGAGCAGCCGCTTGCCGGCAAGCCGGTGTTGATTCAAACCAGCTCAATGGGCGCTATCGGCGGCGCGCGTTGCCAGTATCACCTGCGCCAGATTCTGGTCTTCCTCGATGCAATGGTGATGAACAAGCCAGAATTTATGGGCGGCGTGATTCAGAACAAGGTTGATCCACAGGCAGGCGAAGTGGTTGATCAGAGCACGCTCGATCACCTGCGCGGCCAGTTGACCGCATTTGGCGACTATATCCAGCGCGTGAAAGCATAAAAAAAAGCCCGGCAGCGATGCCGGGCTTGTTCATCATGCGCGGCAATTAATGCGCATCGATAAAGACGATTTTCAGCACGAACAACAGCGAGACGATAATCACGCAAGGGCTGAGGTCGCGCAGGCGGCCGGTACCTATCTTCATCACGCAGTAGGAGATAAAGCCTAAGGCGATACCTTCGGTGATCGAGAAGCTAAATGGCATCATCACTGCGGTAATAAACGCCGGAACCGCTTCCGTCAGGTCATCCCACTTCACGCGTGCCAGGCTTGAGGTCATCAGCACGCCAACGTAAATCAGCGCCCCTGCGGCGGCATAGGCCGGAACCATCCCCGCCAACGGCGACAGGAAGATGACCAACAGGAACAAGATACCGACGACAACGGCGGTCAGACCGGTACGTCCGCCAACGGACACGCCAGAAGACGACTCGATATAAGCCGTGACCGAAGAGGTGCCAATGAAGGAGCCAGCGACGGACGACACGCTATCAACGAACAGCGCTTGCTTCATGCGCGGGAATTTACCCTGCGCATCTGCCAATCCGGCTTTATCGGTGACGCCAATCAGCGTACCAGAGGAGTCGAACAGGTTAACCAGCATGAACGAGAAGATCACGCCCGCCAGACCGAGGTTCAGCGATCCGGCCAAATCAACCTGACCCACAACAGAGGTCACGCCTGGCGGCGCGGAGACGATACCGGTGTAGTGTACATCGCCCAGCATCCACCCCAGCAGCGTAGTGACCACGATGGAGACCAGCACAGCGGCATGAATATTACGCGATGCCAGGATAGCGATAATAAAGAATCCGAGCACGCCCAGCAGCACGCTGTGGGAGGTCAGGTTGCCGATGCTGACCAGCGTATCCTGGTTGGCGACGATAACGCCGGCATTCTTCAGGCCCATCATGCCGATAAACAGGCCAATACCGCTGGTGATACCCACGCGCAGGCTCACCGGAATATTCGCGATCATCCAGTAGCGCACGCGGAAGAGAGTCAGCAGCAGCAGGCCGACGGCGCCCCAGAAAATCGCCCCCATCCCAACCTGCCACGGCAGTCCCATCGCCTGAACCACGACAAAAGCGAAGAAGGCGTTCAGACCCATCGCCGGCGCCAGCGCGACCGGCAGGTTCGCGAACAGCCCCATCAGGATGCTGCCAAAGGCCGCAATCAGACAGGTGGTCACAAAGACAGCGCTGGTATCCATACCCGCCACGCCAAGAATTTGTGGGTTCACGAAGACGATGTAGACCATCGTCAGAAACGTGGTGAAACCGGCGATCGCTTCAGTGCGCACCGTAGTGCCGTGCTCGCGCAGTTTAAATACGCGCTCCAGCAGACCCTGGCCAGAAGACTGGCTGGTTTGTTGTTGACTCATTATCGGTTTCCGAACGTAAAGGAGGGAAAATTCGACGCTATCCTATACCAAATTGCGGCACCCGGCGCGGTTGTATGGTAATTTTTTTCATTTATTTTGCTTATACGGCAACGATTGCGTCGCGCCATTCAGCATTACGAAAACGTTAAACTTGTTAAATTGGAAATAGTATGACCCAACCACAAGCAGTATTTTTCGATTGTGACGGCACGCTGGTCGACAGCGAAGTGATTTGCTCACGCGCCTACGTTCACATGTTCAAGGAATTTGGCATTACTCTGGATCTGGCGGAGATTTTTAAACGCTTCAAAGGCGTTAAGCTGTACGAAATCATCGACACCATCAATGCCGAATACGGCGTTAATCTGCAGAAAGAGGCCCTGGAGCCGGTTTACCGCGCCGAAGTCGCTCGTCTGTTCGATAGCGAGCTGGAGGTGATTTCCGGGGCTGAGGCGCTGCTGGACGCGGTTAAAATCCCGATGTGCGTGGTCTCTAATGGCCCGGTTAGCAAAATGCAGCACTCGCTGGGCAGAACCCAAATGCTGCACCATTTTCCCGATCGCCTGTACAGCGGCTATGATATCCAGCGCTGGAAGCCAGACCCGGCCCTGATGTTCCATGCGGCAGAAGCCATGCAGGTGAGTGCTGAAAACTGTATCCTGGTAGATGACTCCAGCGCTGGCGCCCAGTCAGGGATCGCCGCCGGTATGGAAGTGTTTTACTTCTGCGCCGATCCGCACAACCAACCGATCGATCATCCAAAAGTGACGACCTTTACCGATTTGGCTGAACTGCCAGCATTATGGAAAGCGCGCGGGTGGGATATAACTCGTTAAGCTCCCGGCGTCGCTACGCTCGGCCAGGCTACAGTGTCGAACGATCCTGTAGCCCCGGCAAACGTAATCCGGCCAGGGAGTCGCCGTGATTACTCTTTCGGGTCTTTACCCGCAAGCAGCTTATCCAGCTCGTCACCGCCAACGTGACGGAAGTCCTGACCTTTGACGAAGTAGAAAATATATTCACAGATATTCTGGCAACGGTCGCCGATACGCTCGATTGAGCGCGCGCAGAACAGCGCGGTCAGTACGCTTGGGATAGTACGCGAGTCTTCCATCATGTAGGTCATCAACTGACGCACGATACCTTCATATTCCTGGTCGACTTTCTTATCTTCGCGGTAGATACGTACCGCTTCGTCGAGATCCATACGCGCAAACGCATCCAGTACATCATGCAGCATCTGTACGGTATGGCGACCGAGAGACTCCAGGCTGACCAGCAGAGGCTGGTGCTGCTGCGAAAACTTCTCCAGCGCGGTGCGACAGATTTTATCCGCCACGTCGCCGATACGTTCCAGCTCAGCGATAGTTTTGATGATTGCCATCACCAGGCGTAGGTCGCTGGCGGTTGGCTGGCGTTTAGCGATGATGCGCACGCAGGCTTCATCGATCGCTACTTCCATCATATTGACCTGCTTGTCGCCATCGATGACGCGCTTCGCCAGGTCGCTATCCTGATTGTGCATCGCGGTGATCGCATCAGAAAGCTGCTGCTCCACCAGCCCACCCATGGTCATCACCTGGGTGCGGATATACTCCAGTTCGGCGTTGAACTGGCCGGAAATATGTTTATTAAGATTTAGGTTATCCATGATGTCTCCTGATTGCCCAACGGGTTAAAACCTGAAAGCAGATGGGCAATCAACCGTAGCGGCCAGTAATATAATCTTCAGTTTGTTTCTTCGCGGGCTTGGTAAACAGATCGTCCGTGTTGCTGAATTCAATCAGCTCGCCAAGATACATAAATGCCGTATGGTCGGAACAACGCGCAGCCTGCTGCATGTTGTGGGTAACGATAACGACGGTGTAATCCTGCTTCAGTTCGGTGATAAGCTCTTCAATGCGCCCGGTAGAGATCGGGTCCAGCGCTGAGCAAGGTTCATCGAGCAGCAGCACTTCCGGGCGAATCGCGATACCACGGGCGATACACAGACGCTGCTGCTGACCACCGGAGAGAGAATACCCGCTCTGGTGCAGTTTATCTTTGGTTTCATTCCATAATGCGGCTTTGGTCAACGCCCATTGCACGCGCTCGTCCATATCGGCACGAGACAATTTCTCAAACAGACGCACGCCGAAGGCGATGTTGTCATAGATGGACATCGGGAACGGCGTCGGCTTCTGGAATACCATCCCCACTTTCGCGCGCAGCAGCGCGATATCCTGGGTATTGGTGAGAATATTGTCGCCATCCAGCAGGATTTCGCCTTCCGCGCGCTGCTCCGGGTACAGTTCAAACATCTTGTTGAACGTACGCAGCAGGGTGGATTTACCGCAGCCTGACGGGCCGATAAACGCCGTCACCTGGTTTTTAGCAATATCCAGGTTGATGTTCTTCAGGGCATGGAATTTGCCGTAGTAGAAGTTCAGGTCACGAACTGAAATTTTACCCGGAGTCGCGTTCACCATACTCATCTCAATCTCTTCCTCGTTCGGCGCCGCTTAGGCAGCGCCGCAAAAATTAACTGTGTTTTTTCTTCGCGAAGACAACGCGCGCCAGAATATTCAGCAGCAAGACGCACAGGGTGATAATCAATACCCCGGCCCATGCCAGTTGCTGCCATTCCGCGAACGGACTCATGGCAAATTTAAAAATGGTCACCGGCAGGTTGGCGATCGGCTGCATCATATCGGTGCTCCAGAACTGGTTGGAGAGCGCGGTAAACAGCAGCGGCGCCGTCTCCCCGGCGATACGGGCGATAGCCAGAAGGATACCGGTCATAATGCCGGATACCGATGCTTTAAGGGTGATCGCGGAAATCATCTTCCATTTCGGCGTCCCCAACGCATAGGCCGCTTCACGCAGGCTATCCGGCACCAGCTTCAGCATGTTTTCGGTGGTACGGATAACGATAGGCACCTGCAGCAACGCCAGCGCGATAACGCCCGCCCAGCCAGAGAAGTGCTGCATCTGCGCGACCACGATGGTGTAAACGAACAGGCCGACAACGATAGACGGTGCAGAAAGCAAAATGTCGTTGATAAAACGGATAATTTCCGCCAGCGCCGACTTACGGCCGTACTCCGCCAGATAAATCCCCGCCATGATGCCAAGCGGCGTACCGAAGACGGTCGCCCACAGGATCAGCAAGCCGCTGCCCGCCAGGGCGTTCGCCAGACCGCCGCCCGCGGTATTTGGCGGCGGCGTCATTTCAGTAAACAGCGCCAGGCTCATGCCGTCGATACCGCGAGTTACGGTCGACATCAGGATCCAGATAAGCCAGAACAAACCAAACGCCATAGTCGCCATCGACATGGTTAGCGCAATGCGGTTCTTCAGGCGACGTTTAGCCTGCATTTTACGGCGGGATTCCGCCAGCTCAGCGGTAGTTTGCAATTCGATCGTCGCCATTAGCGCGCCCCCTCGTTCTTCGCGAGACGCATAATCATCAATTTAGACGCCGCCAGAACAATAAAGGTAATCACGAACAGGATCAGACCCAGTTCCATCAGCGCCGCCACGTGCAGCCCGCTTTCCGCTTCCGCGAACTCGTTAGCCAACGCGGAGGTGATGCTGTTGCCCGGCATATACAACGAAGCGCTGTCGAGCTGGTAGGTGTTGCCGATGATAAAGGTCACCGCCATGGTTTCACCCAGCGCACGCCCCAGACCGAGCATAACACCACCGATCACCCCGTTTTTGGTGAATGGCAACACGATGCGCCAGATCACCTCCCACGTAGTGCAGCCGATACCATAAGCGGATTCTTTCATCATCACCGGCGTCTGCTCGAAGACGTCGCGCATAACGGCGGCGATATAAGGAATGATCATGATGGCCAGGATAACCCCGGCTGCCAGAAGACCGATACCAAACGCCGGGCCGGAAAAGAGCGCGCCGACAAACGGGATCGTCGAAAGAATATTGCCGACCGGTTCCTGGAAGTAAGTCGCAAACAGCGGGGCGAAAATAAACAGACCCCACATGCCGTAAACGATACTCGGGATAGCCGCCAGCAGCTCAACGGCAATCCCCAGCGGACGTTTCAGCCAGGCAGGGGAGAGCTCAGTCAGGAACAGAGCGATACCGAAGCTAACCGGAACGGCGATCAGTAGCGCAATAATTGAGGTAACCAGGGTCCCGTAAATCGGTACCAGTGCCCCGAAAATTTCGTTCGGCGCATCCCACTCTTTGGTCCACAAGAAGGAAAAGCCAAATTTCTGAATACTTGGCCATGAAGAGATGATAAGGGAAACAATGATGCCACCCAGCATCAATAGCACAATCAGCGCAGCCAGTCTGACCAGCGCGCTGAAAATCATGTCACCCTTTTTCCCCGGAGGGTTGAATGCCGGCTTGGTTGCAGCCATAGATTACTCTTTAAGTTCGGGCCCAAAAGGCCAGCATTTTACTGACCTTATGGGCAAAGGTAATGCTATACCCTAAATAATTCGAGCTGCAGGACGTAGCCGGCGGCTCGATACGCGGGTATTAGTACAGCGCTTTACCGCTGCTGTCTTTCACGTTGGTTTTCCATGCAGCGCGAACCTGCTCAACCACGCTATCCGGCAGGCTGGCGTAATCCAGCGCATTGGCTTCTTTGCCGCCGTTTTTGTATGCCCAGTCGAAGAACTTCAGCACTTCAGCGATCTGTTCCGGCTTGTTGGAAGCCTTGTGAACCAGGATGAAGGTGGTCGAAGTGATCGGCCAGGCATTCTCACCTTTCTGGTTAGTCAGATCCTGAGCAAAGGATTTGCTCCAGTCGATACCCTTCGCCGCATTAGCGAAGTTGTCTTCAGTCGGGCTTACCGGCTTGCCGTCAGCAGACAGCAGCTTGGTGTAAGCCAGGTTGTTCTGCTTAGCGTAAGCGTATTCAACATAACCGATAGAGCCCGGCAGACGCTGAACAAAGGCCGCAACACCGTCGTTACCTTTACCGCCCAGACCTGTCGGCCAGTTGACGGTTGAGCCTGCGCCGATCTTCGATTTCCACTCTTCGTTAACTTTCGCCAGGTAGCTGGTGAAGACGAAAGAGGTACCGGAACCATCCGCGCGGCGCACTACTGCGATATTCTGTGCCGGCAGCTTCAGACCTGGGTTGAGTTTAGCGATCGCTTCGTCATCCCATTTTTTGATTTTACCCAGGTAGATATCGCCCAGGGTTTTACCATCCAGCACCAGCTCGCCAGATTTAATGCCCGGCAGGTTAACCGCCAGTACGACACCGCCGATAATGGTCGGGAACTGGAACAGGCCTTCCTGAGCCAGTTTGTCATCAGACAGCGGAGCATCAGAAGCGCCAAAATCAACGGTGTTAGCGATAATCTGCTTAACGCCGCCGGAAGAACCAATACCCTGGTAGTTAACTTTATTACCCGTTTCTTTCTGATAGGTATCAGCCCATTTGGCATACACCGGCGCAGGGAAAGTACCACCTGCGCCAGTCAGGCTTGCCGCTGCGAATGCAGAGAAAGCGCTCATCGATAAGGTCGCGGCGACAACTGTTGCGACGGTGGTACGCATAACGTTCATAATGTCTCCTGCTGGGATTCGTAAACCATTGTTTCGAAGCTATGGTGAGCAAAATAGGACAAAGAGGTGACAGTAAAATGTACGAACTATGACAGTTTTATGACAAACCAAAAGTGAGTGAGAAAAAACAAAATAAAAATAACAATATCAAAGCGTTATATTTTTGTTCTTTGGTCATATGACAGATACATTGCGCGGTTGCTGCCACCGCACCTGCATATCCCAATATAGCAAATGCGCTGGATGCTCCAGCCGTTGCAGCAGTAGCCCCTGCACCAATAATAAATACGCCTGCGGTTAATTTTTGTTACTACTGCATGAGTTATCTGATTACGCGATGGCGGTGTATTACCCATCCAACGAAAAAGTCATAAATTAATAACTGGCTTTCTGAAATAGGCCGCAAAAATAAAAAAATCCGATATCCCTTTACAGAGATACCGGATCCATATCAGCACTCAAAAGAGTGTCAATCCGAACAGCCTGATTACTCTACGGTTACTGACTTCGCCAGGTTACGCGGCTGGTCGACGTCGGTGCCTTTGATCAGCGCGACGTGGTAAGACAGCAGCTGTAGGGGTACGGTGTAGAAGATCGGCGCAATCACCTCTTCAACATGCGGCATCTCGATGATGTGCATATTATCGCTGCCGCTGAAGCCAGCATCGCCATCGGCGAAGACGTACAGCTCGCCGCCACGGGCGCGAACTTCTTCGATGTTGGATTTCAGTTTTTCCAACAGCTCATTGTTCGGCGCCACCACAATCACCGGCATTTCGGCATCAATCAGCGCCAGCGGGCCATGTTTCAGCTCGCCTGCCGCATAAGCTTCAGCGTGAATGTAGGAGATCTCTTTCAGCTTCAGCGCCCCTTCCAGCGCGATCGGGTACTGATCGCCGCGTCCAAGGAACAACGCATGATGCTTGTCAGAGAAACGTTCCGCCAGTTGCTCAATACGCTTATCCTGCGACAGCATCTGTTCGATACGGCTCGGCAGCGCCTGCAGACCATGTACGATATCCTGTTCGATAGCGGTATCCTGGCCTTTCAGACGCGCCAGTTTTGCCACCAGCATCAACAGCACGGTCAGTTGAGTGGTAAAGGCTTTCGTTGATGCCACACCAATTTCGGTACCGGCTTTGGTCATCAGCGACAGGTCAGACTCACGCACCAGCGAAGAACCGGGTACGTTGCAAATCGCCAACGAGCCGAGATAGCCCAGCTCTTTAGACAGGCGCAGCGCAGCCAGAGTATCCGCCGTCTCGCCAGACTGGGAGAGGGTGATCATCAGGCTGTTACGACGTACCGCTGATTTGCGATAGCGGAATTCCGAAGCGATTTCGACATCGCATGGTACACCGGCTAACGCTTCGAACCAGTAGCGGGAGACCATACCGGAGTTATACGACGTACCGCAGGCAACAATCTGGATATGCTCAACCTGCGACAGCAGTGCGTTGGCGTTCGGTCCCAGCTCGCTGAGATCGACTTCGCCATGGCTGATGCGCCCGGTCAGGGTGTTCTTAATCGCATTCGGCTGCTCGTAGATCTCTTTCTGCATATAGTGGCGGTAAATGCCTTTATCGCCAGCGTCATACTGCAGATTGGATTCGATATCCGGGCGGTTCACTTCCGCGCCTGATTTATCGAAGATCACGACCGAACGACGGGTGATTTCAGCGATATCGCCTTCTTCGAGGAAGATAAAGCGACGAGTCACCGGCAGCAGCGCCAGCTGATCGGAGGCGATAAAGTTTTCGCCCATTCCCAGACCAATCACCAGCGGGCTACCGGAGCGCGCCGCCAGCAGGGTACCCGGATCGCGGGTATCCATGATCACCGTACCGTAGGCGCCGCGCAGTTGCGGGATAGCGCGTAGGACAGCTTCACGCAGAGTACCACCCTGTTCCAGTTCCCAGTGCACCAGGTGCGCAATCACTTCGGTATCGGTCTCAGAAACGAAGACATAGCCGCGAGACTGCAGCAGAGCGCGCAGCGGCTCGTGGTTTTCGATGATCCCGTTATGGACCACCGCAATATGTTCAGAAACATGCGGGTGCGCGTTGCTTTCAGACGGCTCGCCGTGCGTCGCCCAGCGGGTATGGGCAATCCCGGTACCGCCATGCAGCGGTTGTTCTTCCACCGCCTGAGCCAGCATCTGAACTTTACCAAGGCGACGAACGCGGGTCATATGACCTTCGTTGTCGACCACTGCCAGACCGGCTGAGTCATAACCACGGTATTCCAGACGACGTAAACCTTCGAGAAGGATTTCAGCAATGTCACGCTGCGCAACTGCGCCAACAATTCCACACATAGTTAAATTTCCTGATAATGGCGATATGCCATGCGTTGTCGCTGACCTGTATTTGCCCGCGTTACGGGCGCCCCGAGCCTTGTAGAGAGTGGGGTTATTTTTATGGTACTGCCTGCGGACGGGGACCTATATTGATCCTCTCATCCTGATTCGCCGGGCGATTTATCCCCCGGCGACAATCAAAAAATTACTTCTTTTTCACCGGACGCTGCCAGCCCTGTTTATGGACCTGCGGCACACGACTTAACACCAGTTCATTATCGGCGATATTACGTGTGACGGTAGTGCCTGCGGCAATCGTCACCCCATTACCGACGCTAACCGGCGCCACCAGCTGGGTGTCCGAGCCGACAAAAACGTCATCGCCAATAATTGTTTTATGCTTGTTTGCGCCATCATAGTTACAGGTGATGGTGCCAGCGCCGATATTCACATTGTCGCCAATTTCCGCGTCGCCGAGATAGGAGAGGTGCCCGGCCTTCGAGCCTTTGCCCAGACGCGCTTTTTTCATTTCAACGAAGTTGCCGACGTGAGCGCCTTCCAACAGTTCAGCGCCCGGTCGCAGACGCGCGAATGGGCCGATAGTGCAGGCCGCCTGCAGTTGTGCATCTTCAACCACGCTATAAGGACTGATTTCACAATCATCGCCAATGGTGCTGTTTTTGATCACGCAGCCAGCACCGATCTTCACGCGATCGCCCAGTACGACGTTCCCTTGCAGAATAACGTTAGTATCAATTTCGACATCGCGGCCATGTTTCAACACGCCGCGCAGATCGAAGCGCGCCGGATCGCGCAGCATCACGCCTGCTAACAACAGTTTTTCCGCCTGCTCCGACTGATAAACACGTTCCAGACGCGCAAGCTGAAGGCGGTTATTGACCCCTTCAACTTCGCTCAAACGCTGAGGATGAACCGCAACGATCTCGTGACCTTCCTGATGCGCCATCGCGATAATATCGGTGATGTAGTATTCGCCCTGGGCGTTATTATTGGTGAGCCTCGCCAGCCAACGTTTTAAGTCCGCGCCGTTAGCAACCAGAATCCCGGTATTGATTTCCTCAATCTGGCGCTGCGCCTCGCTGGCATCTTTGTGCTCAACGATCCCCGTCACCTGCCCGTTCTCACGCGTGATACGGCCATAACCGGTTGGATCATCCAACTTCACCGTCAGCAGACCAATGCCGCCCTGCGGTTTTGCGGCACGCAGGCGTTGCAGTGTTTCGACGGAGATAAGCGGGACATCGCCGTAGAGCATCAGGACATCTTCATCATCATTGAAGAACGGTGCCGCCTGCTGCATCGCGTGGCCGGTGCCGAGCTGGTCCGCCTGCAACACCCATTTCAGGTTATCTTCATGCAGTGTTTGACGCAGTAGATCACCGCCGTGGCCATACACCAGGTGTACGGCACAAGCGCCTAAATCTTTAGCCGCATCAATGACGTGCTGCACCATAGGCTTCCCAGCCAAAGTATGCAGCACTTTAGGAAGATCGGAATACATGCGGGTCCCTTTGCCTGCGGCAAGGATAACCACGCTCATCGCACTGTTTGACATACGCATCCTGACAGCTGTTAGAACGAAAAGTAAAAGCCTTTCACGTTGAAATTGCTACATATTTTTCATCATGAAACGAGACGCGGAGAAAACGTCCAGGCTCAATGCAATACACCATTTTAGGGCGCTATTTTTAACCACCGCAAAACAGTTTAACGCTGAAAAACGATGATATAGAAGGTAACGGTCAGCTATCTCACTGCTTTTGCTGTTTTTTTGCCACCTGAATAAAGCAGCAACATTTTGCCGTTTTTACCGGCACACGGTAAGTTTGCAACCTGACAGAATTTTAGCCTGCCGCAGGCGGGGAAGGTCAATGAGTTTGGGCCGGAAAGTGATTAATGAGATGAATAAAAAGCAAAAAGGCCACACTCAGGTGGCCTTTTACCGCGGTTTCACATCGCATGTGTTGTCGTTTTGATGAGCGATACTGCGTGAAAGTCGCGTGGATAGCGCGATGATTAGAAGCTCAGGGCGCTAAATTTGGCGATGATTTTATGGATCAGTTTCATGATGGTTTCCAGATTGCAGGTGCGATTCAATAACGCTATTTTTTGTGATTTACATCACAAAAATGAGTCTACGCTTCATCATTTAACTAATCAATAACAATTAAGAGTGAGTCGTACTTTTTTAAACCGTTTTCCGTTGCCGAGCAGCAATAAAAAAGCCAGTCTGTCGCCAGACTGGCTTTTAGCTTTCAAGCCGGTGTTACATCGCTTTTTTGGTCAATTCGATAACGCGCAGTTTAGCGATCGCTTTGGCCAGTTCCGCGGACGCCTGAGCGTAATCCACGTCGCCGTGAGAGCTCTTAATGTGCTCTTCCGCTTTACGTTTCGCTTCCAGGGCTCGCGCTTCGTCGAGGTCCTGACCGCGAATTGCCGTATCGGCCAGAACGATCACGTTGCCCGGTTGCACTTCAAGAATGCCGCCGGACAGGTAGATAAACTCTTCGTGACCGAACTGTTTAACGATGCGAATCATACCAGGCTTAATGGCGGTGAGCAGCGGCGCGTGACCCGGGAAAATACCCAGTTCACCTTCGCTACCCGTTACCTGGATTTTCTCGACCAGGCCAGAGAACATTTGTTTCTCTGCGCTGACGACATCCAGGTGGTAAGTCATTGCCATATCACCCTCCGATTAAGGCGTTAAAGTTTTTTGGCTTTTTCCACGGCTTCGTCGATGGAACCGACCATGTAGAACGCCTGCTCCGGCAGGTGATCGTATTCGCCTTCCATGATGCCTTTAAAGCCACGGATGGTGTCTTTCAGCGAAACGTATTTGCCCGGGGAACCGGTAAATACTTCGGCTACGAAGAACGGCTGGGACAGGAAGCGCTGGATCTTACGAGCGCGCGCTACCACCAGTTTGTCTTCTTCAGACAGTTCATCCATACCCAGGATGGCGATGATGTCTTTCAGTTCCTGATAACGCTGCAGCAGGGACTGTACGCCACGCGCGGTGTCGTAGTGTTCCTGACCAACAACCAGCGGATCCAACTGACGGCTGGTGGAATCCAGCGGGTCAACTGCCGGGTAGATACCCAGAGACGCGATCTGACGGCTCAGTACCACGGTTGCGTCAAGGTGCGCAAAGGTGGTTGCTGGAGACGGGTCAGTCAAGTCATCCGCAGGTACGTATACCGCCTGAACGGAGGTGATAGAACCGGTTTTGGTGGAGGTGATACGTTCCTGCAGAACGCCCATCTCTTCCGCCAGAGTCGGCTGATAACCTACCGCTGAAGGCATACGGCCCAGCAGTGCGGATACTTCCGTACCGGCCAGGGTGTAACGATAGATGTTATCGACGAACAGCAGAACGTCACGACCTTCGTCACGGAATTTCTCAGCCATGGTCAGGCCGGTCAGCGCAACGCGCAGACGGTTTCCCGGCGGCTCGTTCATCTGGCCGTAAACCAGGGATACTTTATCCAGAACGTTGGAGTCGGTCATTTCGTGGTAGAAGTCGTTACCCTCACGAGTACGCTCACCAACACCTGCAAACACAGAGTAACCGGAGTGCTCGATCGCGATGTTACGGATCAGCTCCATCATGTTTACGGTTTTACCCACGCCCGCACCGCCGAACAGACCGACTTTACCGCCCTTAGCGAACGGACACATCAGGTCGATAACTTTGATGCCGGTTTCCAGCAGTTCCTGAGAGCTGGACAGCTCTTCATAGGAAGGCGCCGCGCGGTGGATAGCCCAACGCTCTTCTTCACCGATGTCGCCTTTCATATCGATCGGCTGACCCAGGACGTTCATGATACGACCCAGAGTCGCTTTACCTACCGGGACTTCGATCGGGTGCTCGAGGTCTTTAACTTCCAGACCACGACGCAGACCGTCAGAAGAACCCATGGCGATAGCACGTACAATGCCGCCGCCGAGCTGCTGCTGAACTTCCAGCACCAGGCTCTCATTACCATTCTGTACCTCAAGGGCATCGTACACGCGTGGTACGGCATCCTGAGGGAACTCGACGTCGACCACGGCGCCGATTACCTGGACAATCTTTCCAGTAGCCATCTTAAATCCTCTACGAAATAACCTGGTTAAACCGCGGCGGCCCCCGAGACGATCTCGGTGAGTTCCTGAGTAATGCTGGCCTGACGAGCTTTGTTGTATACCAACTGCAGCTCTTTAATCAGGCTGCCGCCATTATCGGTCGCGGCTTTCATCGCCACCATACGGGCGGCCTGCTCGCTGGCCAGGTTTTCTACCACGCCCTGATAAACCTGAGATTCCACATAACGACGCAGGAGGGTATCCAGCAGCGCTTTCGGATCGGGTTCATACAGGTAATCCCAGGATTTGCGTTTCAGATCACCCTCTTCTGAAGCCGGTAACGGCAGCAGTTGAGTGATGGTCGGAGCCTGAGACATGGTGTTAATAAATTTGTTGCTGACAACGTAAAGCTTGTCCAGACGGCCTTCATCGTAGGCCTGCAACATCACTTTTACCGGGCCGATCAGTTCGGACAGGGACGGGTTATCACCCATACCGGTCACCTGGGCCACAATATTGCCGCCCACGGAGTTAAAGAAAGACACGCCTTTAGAGCCGATCATTGCGAGATCGCACTGAACGCCTTTATCGGACCATGCTTTCATATCCGCCAGCAGTTTTTTGAACAGGTTAATGTTCAAGCCACCGCACAGACCACGGTCGGTCGACACCACCAGGTAGCCCACGCGCTTAACGTCGCGTTCTTCCAGGTATGGGTGCTTATATTCCAGATTACCGTTCGCAAGGTGACCAATCACTTTGCGCATAGTATCTGCATATGGACGGCTGGCCGCCATGCGATCCTGCGTTTTACGCATTTTGGAGGCGGCGACCATCTCCATCGCTTTGGTGATCTTTTGCGTGTTCTGGACGCTTGCGATCTTACTACGTATCTCTTTTGCGCCGGCCATGAGCTTCTCCTCAATGCCTTGCGGCCTGCCCTAAGGCAAGCCGCCAGACTTTACCAGGACTGGGTTGCTTTGAAGGAGTCGAGGATGCCTTTCAGCTTGCCTTCGATCTCGTCGTTATAGCCACCGGTCTGGTTAATCTCTTGCATCAGCGGAGCGTGGTCACGGTCAACGTAAGCCAGCAGAGCGGCTTCGAAGCTACCGATTTTCGCCAGTTCCACATCTTCGAGGTAACCGCGTTCAGCAGCGAACAGTACCAGACCCTGCTGTGCAACAGACATAGGGGCATACTGTTTCTGTTTCAGCAGTTCGGTCACTTTCTGACCGTGGCTCAGCTGCTTGCGAGTCGCTTCGTCAAGATCGGATGCGAACTGAGAGAACGCAGCCAGTTCACGATACTGTGCCAGAGCGGTACGGATACCACCGGACAGTTTCTTGATGATCTTGGTCTGAGCAGCACCACCAACACGGGATACGGAGATACCCGGGTTAACCGCCGGACGAATACCGGAGTTGAACAGGTTGGTTTCCAGGAAGATCTGACCATCGGTAATAGAAATTACGTTAGTCGGAACGAATGCGGAAACGTCACCAGCTTGCGTCTCGATAATCGGCAGTGCAGTCAGGGAGCCGGTTTTACCTTTAACTTCACCATTGGTGAACTTCTCAACGTATTCCGCGTTAACGCGGGATGCGCGCTCCAGCAGACGGGAGTGGAGGTAGAACACGTCGCCCGGGAATGCTTCACGTCCTGGTGGACGACGGAGCAGCAGGGAAACCTGACGGTAAGCAACAGCCTGTTTAGACAGGTCATCGTAAACGATCAGCGCATCTTCACCGCGGTCGCGGAAGTATTCGCCCATTGCGCAACCGGCATACGGCGCCAGGTATTGCAGTGCAGCGGATTCAGAAGCCGTCGCAACCACCACGATGGTGTTGGACAGTGCGCCGTGCTCTTCCAGTTTACGTACCACGTTAGAAATGGTGGACGCTTTCTGGCCGATAGCCACGTATACGCATTTGATGCCGGAATCACGTTGGTTGATGATCGCATCGATTGCCATCGCGGTTTTACCGGTCTGACGGTCACCGATGATCAGCTCACGCTGGCCACGGCCGATTGGAATCATGGCATCAACAGATTTGTAACCAGTCTGTACCGGCTGGTCTACGGATTGACGATCGATAACGCCCGGAGCGATAACTTCGATTGGCGAGAAGCCATCGTGCTCAACAGGACCTTTACCATCAATCGGCGCACCCAGGGTGTTCACCACACGGCCTAACAGACCACGACCGACCGGAACTTCCAGGATACGGCCAGTACACTTAACCTTCATGCCTTCGGCGAGGTCAGCGTACGGACCCATCACAACTGCACCTACAGAGTCGCGCTCCAGGTTCAGTGCGATAGCGTAACGGTTACCCGGCAGGGAAATCATCTCACCCTGCATACAATCGGCCAGGCCGTGGATGCGGATAACACCGTCACTTACAGAAACAATAGTACCTTCGTTGTGAGCTTCACTCACAACATTGAACTGAGCAATGCGCTGCTTGATCAGTTCGCTGATTTCGGTGGAATTCAGTTGCATGCTCCAGTCCCCTTAAGACTGCAAGACGTCTGCCAGGCGATCAAGACGGCCGCGTACGCTACCATCAATGACCATATCACCCGCACGGATGATAATACCTGCCATAACAGACTTATCGATTTTGCAATTCAGCTTAACTTTGCGTGACAAACGCTTTTCCATCGCGCCGGAGATCTTCACAAGCTGCTCTTCACTCAGTTGGTTGGCAGAAATAACATCTACCTCTGCGATAGCCTCACTGGCCGCACGCAGGTGAATGAACAGTTCGAGAACATCCGGGAGCACCTTCAGACGACCATTTTCAGCCATTACCCGAATCAGGTTCTGACCGTTTTCGTCGAGTTGCTCGCCGCAGATAGCGATAAACGCCTCTGAGAGCGTTTCCGGCGCCAGGGCACCGGAGAGAAGCTCTGCCATTTGTTCGTTTTTAGTCACTTCAGCGGCAAACGCCAGCATATCCTGCCAGCGCTCAACACTTTTGTGTTCGACGGCAAAGTCAAAAGCTGCTTTGGCGTAGGGGCGAGCTACCGTTACAAATTCAGACATCAGCCCCTCCCTCCTTACAGTTCAGCGACAAGTTTATCCACGATGTCGCTGTTAGCAGCTTCATCCACGGAACGTTCGATGATCTTCTCGGCGCCAGCAACAGCCAGGATAGCAACCTGCTTACGCAGTTCTTCGCGAGCACGTTTACGTTCGGCATCAATTTCAGCCTGCGCCTGTGCGACGATTTTAGTGCGTTCCTGTTCTGCTTCAGCTTTGGCTTCGTCCATAATCTGAGCACGACGCTTGTTCGCTTGCTCGATGATTACCTGGGCTTCCGCTTTCGCTTTTTTCAGCTGGTCGGTCGCGTTGGCCTGTGCAAGGTCCAAATCTTTCTTAGCGCGTTCTGCAGAAGCTAAACCGTCAGAAATTTCTTTCTGGCGCTTTTCGATGGCAGCCATTAAAGGCGGCCATACGTACTTCATGCAGAACCATACAAAGATAACAAACGCGATGGCCTGGCCGAGGATTGTTGCGTTCATATTCACAGCACAATACCTCTTTAATTAACTCTGTGGCTTAGGTTTCTTTCGAACAACTTACTACGCGACAGCAAACATCACGTACAGACCCAGACCTACAGCGATCATCGGGATAGCATCCACCAGACCCATAACGATAAAGAACTGAGTACGCAGCAGAGGAATCAGATCCGGCTGACGCGCTGCGCCTTCCAGGAATTTACCTCCGAGGATGCCGATACCGATCGCAGCACCGATTGCCGCCAGACCCATCATCACAGCGGCAGCCATGTACAGCAGATCCATATTCAGGTTTTCCATGACAGTCTCCAGTTTGTTTCAGTTAAAACGTAGTAGTGTTGGTAAAAATCAATGCTCTTCGGATGCCATCGACAGATAGACAATCGTCAGAACCATGAAGATGAAGGCTTGCAGCGTAATAATCAGGATGTGGAAAATGGCCCAAGGCACATTCAGAATCCACTGTGACCACCACGGCAACAGACCAGCAATCAGAATGAAAATCAGCTCACCGGCATACATGTTGCCGAACAGTCGCAGACCGAGAGAGACCGGTTTGGACAGCAGGCTTACCCCTTCAAGGATTAAGTTGACAGGAATGAACGCCCAGTGATTGAACGGCTGCATGGTCAGTTCTTTAACGAACCCACCTACGCCTTTCATTTTGATGCTGTAGAAAATAATCAGGATGAACACGCCAAGCGCCATCGACAGGGTGATGTTCACGTCAGCAGACGGAACCACGCGCAGTGCAGGCAGGCCGAAAATGTGTTCGCCGATGTAAGGAATCAGGTCGATTGGCAGCAGGTCCATCAGGTTCATCAGGAAGACCCAGACGAACACAGTAAGCGCCAGCGGCGCGATGACCTTGCTCTTGCCATGGTACATGTCTTTGACGCTGCCATGGACGAAGCCGATGATCATTTCGATGAAGGTTTGGAATTTCCCTGGTACGCCGCTGGTCGCTCTCTTAGCAACGCTACGGAACATGGCAAGGAACAGCAGACCGAGAACCACCGAGAAAAACATGGAGTCAATATTGAGCGTCCAGAAGGTGGCTGGGGGGTTGTGCGGATCCACCAGCGAGAATGTACGCAGGTCCAACTGAAGGTTGTTCAGATGGTGTCCTATGTAATCCTGCGGCGTCATATTTTCTGAAGCCATGATGCCTTTTACCCTTTGTTGTTAATTACAGCTGGAGCCAGAATTTGTACCACCAGCACCAAAACCCACGTCACTATCAGCGGCAAAAATACCACCTTGAAAACCGCCAGCGCCATCGCCAGAAGGGCGAAGGTCAGCAACACCTTGAATGCCTCGCCGAAAGCGAAGGTCCAGGCCACCCGGCCTTGTGCTGGTGTATGCGCCTGATGGCGCCAGGCAAAAATCATAAACAACGCGTTTGGCAACACTACCGCCAAACCTCCGCATACGGCGGAGATGCCCCAGAAGGGGTCTTTGAGGCTGAACAGCAGTCCACTTGCTATTACTGCCAGTAACTGAATAAACAGAAGCTTTCGAGCAACGTTTCGACTCACGAGCGACATAGACATCACGTTTTTACTCCTGCTTCCTTCGAGGTATGCCGCGTGTCGTATAAAACGTTCTTTAAGACAAAGAGTCAAGCGTCAAAAAGCGGACAAATTATACGGTGACAACACGTGAATTCAAACATTAAGTAGCAAAATAGTGAATAAATGTTTAATTATTTTCTGAGCGGCAACTTTTCATACATTTCGTCAATCTGTGAGGGATCAACCAGAAGTGCAAATAATGAGAAATCACGGCGATTAAAGCGTGCATTAGATCACATAATAAACATTTTCGGCGGAATCGAATTAATTCTGTACATAATCAATAGGTTTTCATCTTTTTGATATTCAAGACAAAAAGTGAGGACTTTTTGTAAAACAACACCACATACAATAAAAACCTTTTATTGACATTTATAATAAAAATTTAACATCAATATGAACGGACAGTTCATTGATTTTTAGCACACTGATATTTTCAACGTTGACTATTCTGCTGGTGAACCACCACGCTGAAGTTAAACGTTCGCAAAGACACAGTAAAAGCAAGGTTAAAAGTGGCCAGGTAATACCCATCGGTAACTTTTATTTTTGTAACATGCGCAGGCCACATTTTTTCCACATTTTTTGATAAAAATTAAAAGACTTTTGGCTTAATGACCACCAAATGCCTCTCCCCTTCCAACTGGGGAACGTGCAATTCAATCACATCACTAACCTGATAACCTTCTGGCAAGTCAGCCATTTCATCTTCTTGCGCCAGACCTTTCAACGCGTAAAAGTGGCCATCTTGCGCCGGCAGGTGGTGACACCAGCTCACCATATCGTTCAGCGAGGCAAAGGCACGGCTAATCACGCCGTCAAAGGGCGGCTCGGCAGGAAATTCTTCCACGCGACTCTGCACCGGAGCGACGTTATCCAGTTTTAATTCATGCTGAACCTGGCGCAGGAAGCGTACACGCTTGCCGAGACTATCCAGTAAGGTGAAATGAGATTCGGGACGCACGATAGCCAGCGGGATGCCCGGCAGGCCCGGGCCTGTGCCCACATCAATAAAGCGCGCCCCCTGCAGATACGGCGCCACAATAATGCTATCGAGGATATGGCGAACCAGCATCTCGTTAGGGTCGCGCACGGAGGTCAGGTTATAGGCCTTGTTCCACTTATCCAGCAGCCCGACATAAGCCACCAGCTGATTTTTCTGGTGATCGGTGAGCGAAATACCCGCTTCATCCAGCAGACGAGAAAGTTTGTTGAGCACGGTGAGTACCTTCTAAAAATAATGAGCCCGGAGGCGCTAACGCTTACCGGGCTGTGAATTATAAAGGCGAACGCTGAATTTGCATCCGCCAAATTAACGCTCTCAGGCGGGCTGTCAGGCGCTGCGACGCAGCATCCCCTGCTTTTTCAGCCAGACCAGCAAAATGGAGATTGCCGCCGGGGTGATACCGGAAATGCGTGATGCCTGACCGATCGACGACGGCTTGTGATCGTTCAGCTTGGCAATAACCTCGTTGGATAAGCCAGATACCTGGCGGTAATCAAGCGTCGCCGGCAGCAAAGTGTTCTCATTGCGCTGCTGTTTTTCGATCTCGTCCTGCTGGCGAGCGATATAGCCTTCGTACTTAACCTGAATCTCAACCTGCTCGGCCGCCTGCTGATCTTGCAGGCCCGGCGCGAACGGAGAAAGCTGTACCAGCTGTTCGTAGGTCATTTCCGGACGACGCAGCAGATCTTCGCCACTGGCTTCACGCGACAACGGTGCGGTCAGGTGAGCATTCACTTCGGCTGCGCTTTCCGCCAGCGGGTTGACCCAGCTGGTTTTCAGGCGCTGACGTTCGCGCTCAATACTTTCCAGTTTCTCATTGAAACGCGCCCAGCGTTCGTCGTCCACCAGACCCAGTTCGCGACCCTGTTCGGTCAGGCGCAGATCGGCGTTGTCTTCACGCAGCATCAGGCGATATTCCGCACGGGAGGTAAACATGCGGTACGGTTCTTTGGTGCCGAGCGTACACAGGTCATCCACCAGCACGCCAAGGTAGGCCTGATCGCGACGCGGCGCCCAGCCTTCTTTTTCTGCCGAGAAGCGGGCGGCGTTAAGACCGGCCAACAGTCCTTGAGCAGCCGCTTCTTCATAGCCGGTGGTACCATTGATCTGGCCTGCGAAGAACAGACCCTGGATATATTTGCTTTCCAGTGTCGGTTTCAGGTCGCGCGGATCGAAGAAATCGTACTCAATGGCGTAGCCAGGACGAACAATCTTCGCGTTTTCCATCCCCTGCATTGAGCGGACGATTTGCATTTGCACATCAAACGGCAGGCTGGTGGAGATACCATTTGGATAAATTTCATTTGAGGTCAGCCCTTCCGGTTCAAGGAAGATCTGATGCTGGTTGCGATCGGCAAAGCGCATGACTTTGTCTTCTATCGACGGGCAATAACGCGGACCAATCCCTTCAATCACCCCGGCGTACATTGGGCTGCGATCGAGGTTACTACGGATCACATCGTGGGTTTTCTCGTTGGTATGCGTGATATAGCACGGTACCTGACGCGGATGTTGATCCGCGGATCCCATAAACGAGAAAACCGGCATCGGGTTGTCACCATGCTGTTGCGCCAACACGCTGAAATCAATGGTGCGCGCGTCAATACGCGGCGGGGTGCCGGTTTTCAGTCGGCTAACGCGTAGCGGCAGCTCACGCAAACGACGAGACAGCGGGATCGACGGCGGATCGCCAGCGCGACCGCCGCTGTAGTTGTCCAGACCGATGTGGATCTTGCCGTCGAGGAAGGTCCCAACGGTCAGTACGACCGCTTTGGCGCGGAACTTGAGACCCATTTGGGTCACAGCGCCGACAACGCGATCGTTTTCGACAATCAGATCTTCAACCGCCTGTTGGAAGATCATCAAGTTCGGCTGGTTTTCCAACGCGGTGCGTACCGCCTGGCGATATAACACGCGGTCCGCCTGAGCGCGGGTCGCCCGAACTGCCGGCCCTTTACTGGCGTTTAGTATCCTAAACTGAATGCCTGCGTGATCGATCGCTGTCGCCATCAAACCGCCGAGCGCATCCACTTCTTTTACCAGGTGTCCCTTCCCAATGCCGCCAATCGCCGGGTTGCAGCTCATCTGCCCCAGCGTGTCGATATTGTGTGTCAAAAGCAGGGTCTGTTGACCCATTCGCGCTGCTGCCATCGCGGCCTCAGTGCCTGCATGACCCCCGCCAATGATGATGACGTCAAAAGGATCCTGATAAAACATGGTGGTCTGCCTCGCATAAAGCGGTTTGAAAATGGATTGAAGCCCGGGCCGTGGATTCTACTCAACTTTAGCCTTTCGAGAAAGACTCCGGGATCCTGAGTATTAAAAAGAAGATCTTTTATTTAGAGATCTGTTTTATTGTGATCTCTTATTAGGATCGACTGTCGTTGTGGATAAGTCGGATCCGCTATGTAAGATCAAACGCTTAATGAGGATCACAATCTGTGAATGATCGGTGATCCTGTTCCGTATAAGCTGGGATCAGAATGAAGGGTTATGCACAGCTCAAAAAGCATACTCGGGTTATTCTTTGGATAACTACTGGTTGATCCAAGCTTTTGAGCAGGTTTATCCACAGGAGAAGGTGCGGATCTTTACAAAACTCAGAGTAAATTTTTCCAGGATCCCAACCAAACCTCGGCCGGATCTTCCGGAATCTCATGTTCCAGGACATTAATTTTCAGCGTTTCGCCGATCTGTTTTGCCCCGCTGGCCTTCAATGCCGCTTCTAATTTGTCGATTGCGCCGCAGAAAGTGTCATATTCGCGGCTACCGATACCCACTGCGCCAAAGCGAACGGCGGAAAGATCGGCCTGTTGCTCCAGCAGCGCCTCATAAAAGGGAAGCAGATTGTCGGGAATGTCGCCGGCGCCATGTGTAGAAGAGATAACTAACCAGATCCCTTCGGGCTGCAGATCGTCAACCAGCGGACCGTGCTGGATCTCAGTGCTGTAGCCTGCTTCTTCGAGCTTTTCCGCCAGATGCTCTGCTACATACTCCGCACTGCCCAGGGTGCTGCCGCTGATAAGTGTAATGTCTGCCATGCTCGCCGATCGCCCGCTCAACTATTCTGAGTGGCGTATTGTACGCTGTGAGCGAGCTGGGATCTACCTGTGGAAAAATGTGGGATTAAAAAAAACGATCAGGGCTTAATGGTACGCATGATCGGGTTCTGCAGCACGATCAGGGTTTCGGTGGACTGAATTTCATCGATTGTTTGGATCTTGTTGATAAGTACCTGCTGCAGGGCATCGATGGATTTGCACATAACCTTAATAAAGATGCTGTAGTGGCCAGTGGTGTAGTAAGCCTCGGTGACCTCTTCCAGGCTTTCCAGGCGGGCGAGGGCGGAAGGATAGTCTTTGGCGCTCTTAAGAATGATGCCGATGAAGCAGCCGACGTCATAACCCAACTGCTTTGGGCTCACGTCAATTCGCGCGCCGGTAATAATGCCCGCCTGCTTCATCTTCTCTACGCGTACGTGAATGGTCCCCGGGCTGACGCCGAACTGTTTTGCTAATTCTGCATAGGCGGTACGCGCATTGGCCATTAAGGCGTCGAGGATGCCGCGGTCCAGATTGTCGATCTGATAATTTTCCATTGCTTTTTCTTATGATGTTTGATGATTCTTATTATTTTAGCGCGTTAAATTGATGAATCAAAACTCAATGCGTCTTTTTATTGTTGGATTATTGAATTGCATGCCCATTTTGTTGCTTAATCAATGTCAACAGGACGCAGGAGTCATAAAAATGAAAACCGCATACATCGCAAAACAACGCCAGATTAGTTTCGTTAAATCCCACTTTTCCCGCCAGCTGGAAGAGAAGCTTGGTCTGATTGAAGTCCAGGCGCCGATCTTAAGCCGTGTAGGTGATGGGACTCAGGATAACTTGTCTGGCTGCGAGAAAGCGGTTCAGGTGAAAGTGAAAACACTGCCAGACGCCCAATTCGAAGTGGTTCATTCACTGGCGAAGTGGAAACGTCAAACCCTGGGACAACACGACTTCAGCGCGGGCGAAGGGCTGTACACGCACATGAAGGCTCTTCGCCCCGATGAAGACCGACTGACCGCCATCCACTCCGTTTATGTCGACCAGTGGGACTGGGAACGCGTAATGGGCGACGGTGAACGTCATACGGGTACGCTGAAAGCGACCGTTGAGGCGATCTACGCCGGGATCAAAGCCACCGAGCTGGCGGTAAGTAAAGAGTTTGGCCTGACGCCGTTCCTGCCGGAACAGATCCATTTTGTTCACAGCCAGGAGCTGTTGAGCCGCTATCCGGATCTTGACGCCAAAGGTCGCGAGCGGGCAATCGCCAAAGAGCTCGGCGCCGTATTCTTAATCGGTATCGGCGGCAAACTGTCTGACGGTAAGCGCCACGATGTCCGTGCGCCGGATTATGATGACTGGAGCACTCAGTCAGCGGAAGGTTTTGCCGGTCTGAACGGCGATATCCTGGTGTGGAACCCGGTACTGGAAGATGCTTTCGAGCTTTCTTCTATGGGGATCCGTGTCGATGCCGAGGCGCTGAAGCGCCAGCTGGCGGTGACCGGCGATGAAGATCGTCTGCAGCTTGAATGGCACCAGGCGCTGCTGCGTGGTGAAATGCCGCAGACTATCGGCGGCGGCATTGGTCAGTCACGCTTAACGATGTTACTGCTGCAGCTTGACCATATCGGCCAGGTTCAGTGCGGCGTATGGCCGACGCAGGTACGTGAAAGCGTTGCTGCTCTGCTGTAAGGACTAACGCCGCCAGCGTCGCAGCAGGCGGCTACGTAACCCGGTATCAAAGCGCCAGATATGATCGAAGATGCGCATGATGCCGGGTTTGCCGTGAACCGACATCGCTACTGCGTGAAAACGGTGCTGATGCTTGCGCTGCAGTTCCCCCACCTTATTGACCACCTCATCCGGCAGTCGCTGGGCGATAAAATCGGAAATCACCACTGCATCGGCATCGACCCATTGCGGGCTTTGCAGACGTTCAATGATGGCGCGAAAACAGCTGGCCAGATCGGTGCCGCCGCGAAAGCGCTGGCTTAAGAAACGGATCGCCTGCTCCAGTCCCTGCGGCCCGGTGAGCTCATAGTGCACCACTTCGCTGGAAAACAGCATGATGTAGCAGCGGCGGTTATCGGCCAGCGCGACGCGCATCAGCGCCAGACAAAAGGCTTTGGCGCACTGTTCGTTGAATCCGCCCATCGAGCCTGATGTATCCACACAGACGATAAACGGTCCGCGCGGCTGTTCATCAAAATCCTGGCGAGTAACCGGACGTTCGGTAATTTTCTCGCGCCAGGCATCGCCGTGTAACCGGTAGGTCAGCAACTGCTTTTCCACCAGCTTGCGGTAGAACTCGAACTCCAGTTCGGTAATGCCAAGCGTCGCCAGCTCTGGCGGCAACAGCCGCAAAATATCGTCGCTTTGCTGGAGCCCATCGACCTGCTCCGGCACCGTTGCCGGTTCGCGAACCATGGCGCGGAAGGCTTCCATTGGCGCATCTTTTTTCGGTACCAGCTTGGCTTCCCGTGAACGTCCCAACTGCTCGGCCAACTGCATGAGTTCCGGCTGCTGGCTGAGGAATTCGCCATAGCGCACGATCAACTGATAATCACCTCGTTTTAGCTCGCCGGCGCTCATATCCCACAGGCGACCGGCAGCGTTGTCGTTTTCCACCAGCACTGGCTCAAGCTGCCCGCTGAGGGTCATACGCTCCTGCACTTCGCTGAGCAACTGATCGCGCTCATCGTCTAATAGATGCTGATTGAGGGTGGTGGTCTGGACTACCAGACTTAAACGCCAGCGCTGTAAGAACAGGGTATGCAGCGCGGGGGTGAAGGTGGCGTTATCGTCCACCAGCTGCTGCGCCTGGGCGGCGAAGGGGGATTGCAATTTATGCAGCTTGCCGAGGATTTGCGGCAACTGCACGATAAATTGCGAAGTCGAAAGGCATTGCGACTGCTGATAAATTTGCACTTCGGCGTCCAGCTCGGGGGGGATCTGCGTCTCCTTGAGTCGCGCGCGAACGGCTTCTCGCCAGCGCGGGATATCGGCGGCGATGATATTTTTCAACCGCGGAAATTTTTCAAAGAACACTGCGAGCTGAGGAGAGGCCAGCAGCGCCAGCAGCATCTCCTCGATCATCCCTTCTTCGCTGACCGCCAGCATGACATTCAGCATGTCGAGGGTCATGACTGACGCGCCTGTTTAATCTGGGTGCCGACGTCTTGCAGGCTGGCTTCGATGCGCCCCAGCCAGTCGCCGGGAATAAACAGACATTTTTGCTGTTCGCTAAAGCGGTTATGTTGTTGATGCCATTCGTCATCCAGCGCTTCCAACTGTTGGCGAATTTCGGCAGGCATATTTTCCTGCGACTCGCTGCCGGGCAGCGACAGGCGAGAACCCTGCAGGCTGACGTCACGCACGACCAAATGCTGGCTGGCATCGACATCCATCGTCAGCTGCTGCGCAAAGCCGATACCATTAAGTTTGCCGCGGATCTCGCCGCCTTTCTCCAGCCAGTTAACCAGCGTTTCGCGCTCAAAGGCGATATGAATGACGTCGAGATCGTGCAGTTTCAACGGCTGCTGGAGAAGCAGTGTCAGCGTTTCGCCTTCAACGCCTTCCGGCAATTCATAATGCGGTTTACGACTGAACATACCGCCAACGCGGGTGACTTTGAGAGCGGTTTTATCGCTGTGCTGCTGCTGGATTTGAATGCGGCGTTGGATAATCGCTCCCAATCGGGTCAGCATCGTCTGTTGTCCCCAGGCGTGGCTGGTCATCAGGGCTTCCAGCTGCTGTGACATCAGATTCATGCTTTCGATGTTATGCCACAGGCAATCTTTCAGCAGGATCAGGTCGATAGGCGCAATAGTGTCGCGGCCGCTGAAGAAAGCGCTGGCCTGCAGCAGACGGATGGCTTTTTTCCAACGACGATCGGAAACGTAAGGCGCGTTAGGCAGGGTATCTAACTGCTGGCGCAGTTGGAAAACCAGCTCAAAGACGTTGTCCGGCAGTTTCACGGTGCCGATGTCATGCTGCCACTGAGTGAACTCTTCCGTGCTAATCTGCAGGTTTTCGGGAACAGGGTTGCTGTTTTCATCCTGTTGACTGACCAGCATCGAACGGAAGTTGGTTTTATCCTGCACTTTATCCAGCCACAGGCGGATCAGCATACGGTCATACAGGGCTTCAAGGCTGCTGTCCGCTTCTGGTAGTTCGTTTGAGGCTGCCACCAGCAGGCGCATCGGGATTTTCTCTTCGCAGGCGCCGTTGCGGAAGTGGCGTTCGTTGATTGCCGTCAGCAGGGTATTTAGGATCGCCGGGCCTGCTTTCCAGATTTCATCGAGGAAGACGATTTCCGCTTCCGGCAGATAGCCCGCCGTTAAACGCTCATAGCGGCCTTCATCTTTTAATGCCTGAATTGAGAGTGGGCCGAAAACCTCCTCCGGGGTGGAGAAGCGGGTCATCAGGTATTCAAAAGCGCGGGCTTGCTGGAAAGCGAATTTGAGGCGGCGGGCGATCAGGCTTTTGGCGATACCTGGCGGCCCCAGCAGGAATACGCTTTCGCCGCTGAGCGCTGCAAGTAGGCACAGGCGTATTGCGTGACTGCGCTCAAAGAGTCCTTTTTCCAACGCGGCGCTTAGCCGGGAAATTCTTTCTGCCAGTAAATGTGATTGAGCCATAATAGAGTTGCGTGCTTTTTCGTGTGTCGTTATTGGGTCGAGTATAGATGTTTGATTAGGGGTGGTAATAGCCTGAAGAATCGATTTATTTTCTTTGAGCCAGGTTAATATGGTGTCAGTTAGGGGTACGATTCAGCAAATAATCGTGCATACTGTGCGCTTTTTGTGGGCCAAGGGACTAGGCACACATTTGTTTTATAAACGAAAAGACTAGTCTATGAGCACTGATAATAAACAATCGTTGCCGGCGATAACGCTGGCGGCAATCGGCGTGGTTTACGGCGATATTGGTACCAGTCCACTGTATACCCTTCGTGAATGTCTGTCAGGTCAGTTTGGCTTTGGCGTTGAACGTGATGCAGTTTTTGGTTTCCTGTCGCTGATTTTCTGGCTACTTATATTTACCGTTTCAATCAAATACATCACTTTTGTGATGCGTGCGGATAACGCTGGCGAGGGCGGGATCCTGACGTTGATGTCGCTGGCCGGGCGCAACACTTCGGCCAGAATGACTTCTGTCTTAGTGATCCTTGGCCTGATTGGCGGTAGCTTCTTCTATGGCGAAGTGGTGATTACCCCGGCGATTTCGGTGATGTCGGCGATAGAGGGGTTAGAAATTATAGCCCCGCAGCTGGATACCTGGATTGTCCCCATCTCAATTATTGTTCTCACTCTGCTCTTTGCCATTCAAAAACACGGTACCGGAATGGTCGGCAAGCTGTTCGCGCCGATTATGCTTATCTGGTTCCTGCTGTTGGCGGTGCTTGGCGCGCGCAGCATCTTCGCTAACCCGGAAGTCCTGCAGGCGCTAAACCCGTATTGGGCAGTGCACTTCTTCCTGGAATACAAAACGGTTTCCTTTATTGCGCTTGGCGCGGTCGTGCTATCGATTACCGGTGTTGAGGCGCTGTATGCCGACATGGGCCACTTCGGCAAACTACCGATTCGCGTCGCGTGGTTCTCGGTGGTGCTGCCGTCATTGGTGCTTAACTATTTTGGCCAGGGCGCACTGTTGCTGAAGCATCCGGAAGCGATTAAAAACCCGTTCTTCCTGCTGGCGCCGGAATGGGCGCTGATCCCGATGCTGATTATCGCCACCCTGGCGACGGTTATCGCTTCGCAGGCCGTTATCTCCGGGGTCTTCTCGTTGACTCGCCAGGCCGTGCGTCTGGGCTATCTGTCGCCGATGCGTATTATCCATACCTCGGAAATGGAGTCCGGGCAGATCTATATCCCATTCATCAACTGGCTGCTGTACGTCTCGGTAGTCATCGTTATCGTCAGCTTTGAGCACTCCTCCAACCTGGCGGCGGCATACGGTATCGCGGTAACCGGCACCATGGTGCTGACTTCTATTCTTTCCGCGACCGTGGCGCGGAAAAACTGGCACTGGAATAAGCTATTCGTCGGCCTGATGCTGATGGCCTTCCTGTGTATTGATGTTCCGCTGTTCTCGGCAAACCTCGATAAGATCGTTTCCGGCGGCTGGCTGCCGTTATCACTGGGTCTGGTGATGTTTACGGTAATGACCACCTGGAAGAGCGAGCGTTTCCGTCTGCTACGCCGGATGCATGAACACGGTAATTCTCTGGAGGCGATGATCTCATCGCTGGAGAAATCACCGCCGGTGCGCGTGCCAGGCACCGCGGTATATATGTCCCGCGCCCTGAACGTGATTCCTTTTGCTCTGCTGCATAACCTGAAGCACAACAAGGTGCTGCATGAACGTGTGATTCTGCTGACCTTGCGTACTGAAGATGCGCCTTATGTGCATAACGTTCGCCGCGTGCAGATTGAACAACTGTCGCCGTCATTCTGGCGAGTGGTGGCGAGCTACGGCTGGCGTGAAACGCCGAACGTCGAAGAAGTGTTCCACCGTTGCGGCCTGGAAGGATTAAGCTGCCGAATGATGGAGACATCGTTCTTTATGTCGCACGAATCGCTGATTATCGGCAAACGTCCGTGGTATCTGCGTCTGCGCGGCAAACTGTATTTACTGCTGCAGCGTAATGCCCTGCGCGCGCCGGATCAGTTTGAAATCCCGCCAAACCGGGTTATCGAGCTCGGCACCCAGGTGGAAATCTGATGTCAAAAAAGCCCTTCCATTGAGAAGGGCTTTTTTTGTCTCGGGCTCAGGCATGCTTTTCTGCTGCGCGGTTTGCGAAACGTTTCGATGGCGATCACATTTCTCTCTTCTGGTGGTGGTTTTATGTTCGCTGATTGACAATACTTAAGTCAGCGAAACGTTTCGCTAGTGGAGCAAAAGAGAAAAAATGAAAAAAGGCACCGTACTTAACGCTGATATTTCTTCCGTTATCTCCCGCCTCGGTCATACCGATACGCTGGTTGTTTGCGACGCCGGGTTGCCGGTTCCCCGCAGCAGCGCGCGCATTGATATGGCGCTGACTCAGGGCGTACCTTCATTTATGCAGGTTCTGGAGGTGGTAACGACGGAGATGCAGGTTGAGGCGGCGGTCATCGCGGAAGAGATTAAAACCCATAATCCGCAACTCCACGCGACGTTGCTCAATCATCTTGAGCAGCTGCAGCAGCACCAGGGAAATACGATTGAAATTCGTTACACCAGTCATGAGCAGTTCAAAAAACAAACCGCAGATAGTCAGGCGGTCATTCGCAGCGGGGAGTGTTCCCCGTATGCGAATATCATTCTCTGTGCCGGCGTGACTTTTTGAGGTCGCCGCCATGGAAGCCTTATTGCAACTGAAAGGGATCGACAAAGCGTTCCCTGGCGTCAAAGCGCTCTCCGGCGCGGCGCTGAATGTCTATGCTGGCCGGGTGATGGCGCTGGTGGGGGAAAACGGCGCTGGCAAATCCACCATGATGAAGGTGCTGACCGGCATCTATGCCCGTGACGCCGGTTCTTTGCTGTGGTTAGGCAAAGAAACCACCTTTAACGGCCCAAAATCCTCGCAGGAAGCGGGTATCGGCATCATCCACCAGGAACTCAACCTGATCCCGCAATTGACGATTGCAGAGAACATTTTCCTCGGCCGCGAATTCGTTAACCGTTTTGGCAAAATCGACTGGAAACAGATGTATGCCGAAGCCGACAAACTGCTGGTAAAGCTGAATTTACGCTTTAACAGCCAGAAGCTGGTGGGCGACTTGTCGATTGGCGATCAGCAAATGGTGGAAATCGCCAAAGTGCTGAGCTTTGAATCGAAGGTCATCATTATGGATGAACCGACCGATGCGCTAACCGATACCGAAACTGAATCGCTGTTCCGCGTCATCCGCGAATTGAAATCGCAGGGGCGCGGTATCGTCTATATCTCCCACCGCATGAAAGAGATCTTCGAGATTTGCGACGATGTGACCGTCTTCCGCGACGGGCAGTTTATTGCCGAGCGGGAAGTGGCTTCGCTGGATGAAGACCGACTGATCGAAATGATGGTTGGCCGTAAGCTGGAAGATCAGTACCCGCATCTTGATAAAGCGCCGGGCGCGGTGCGCCTGAAGGTCGATAACCTCTGCGGTCCGGGTGTTGAGAACGTCACCTTTACCCTGCGCCAGGGCGAAATCCTTGGCGTCGCCGGGCTGATGGGTGCCGGGCGTACCGAACTGATGAAAGTGTTGTACGGCGCGTTGCCGCGCAGCAGTGGTTCCGTCACCCTCGATGGCCGTGAAGTGGTGACCCGCTCGCCGCAGGATGGTCTGGCGAACGGTATTGTGTATATCTCCGAAGACCGTAAGCGCGATGGCTTAGTGCTGGGGATGTCGGTGAAAGAAAACATGTCGTTGACCGCGCTGCGTTACTTCAGCCGGGCAGGCGGCGGTCTCAAACATAAAGATGAACAGCAAGCGGTGAGCGATTTTATCCGTTTGTTCAACGTCAAAACGCCGTCAATGGAGCAGGCCATTGGCCTGCTGTCCGGTGGCAATCAGCAAAAGGTCGCCATCGCCCGTGGGCTGATGACCCGACCGAAGGTGCTAATCCTGGATGAACCGACCCGTGGCGTTGACGTTGGGGCGAAGAAAGAGATCTACCAGTTGATTAACCAGTTTAAAGCCGACGGCCTGAGCATCATCCTCGTTTCTTCGGAGATGCCGGAAGTGCTGGGCATGAGCGATCGCATCATGGTGATGCATGAAGGGCATCTCGGCGGTGAATTTACACGCGAGCAGGCCACCCAGGAAGTATTGATGGCTGCCGCTGTGGGCAAGCTTAATCGTGTGAATCAGGAGTAAAAAAGATGACTACCCAGGCTGTTTCTGGTCGCCGCTATTTCACCAAAGCGTGGCTGATGGAGCAAAAATCGCTGATCGCCCTGCTGGTGCTGATCGCGATCGTTTCGACCATGAGTCCCAACTTTTTTACCGTCAATAACCTGTTCAATATCCTGCAGCAGACTTCTGTTAACGCCATCATGGCGGTAGGAATGACGCTGGTCATTCTGACATCGGGGATCGACCTGTCCGTGGGTTCCCTGCTGGCGCTGACCGGCGCCGTCGCGGCATCAATCGTCGGTATCGAAGTGAATGCGCTGGTGGCCGTTGCCGCTGCGTTGGCGCTTGGGGCGGCTATTGGCGCGGTCACCGGGGTCATCGTCGCGAAAGGTCGCGTGCAGGCGTTTATCGCCACACTGGTGATGATGCTGCTGCTGCGCGGCGTGACGATGGTTTACACCAACGGTAGTCCGGTCAATACCGGCTTTAGCGATAACGCCGATCTCTTCGGTTGGTTCGGTATCGGGCGTCCTTTGGGGATCCCGACGCCAGTCTGGATTATGGCGATTGTCTTCCTGGCGGCCTGGTACATGCTGCACCATACTCGCCTCGGTCGTTATATTTATGCGCTGGGCGGTAATGAAGCGGCGACGCGTCTTTCCGGCATCAGCGTGAATAAAGTGAAAATCATCGTCTACGCTTTGTGCGGGATGCTGGCTTCGCTGGCCGGTATTATCGAAGTGGCGCGTCTTTCCTCCGCGCAGCCGACGGCGGGGACGGGCTATGAGCTGGACGCCATTGCGGCGGTCGTGCTCGGCGGCACCAGCCTGGCTGGCGGTAAAGGGCGTATTGTCGGCACCCTGATTGGCGCGCTGATCCTCGGCTTCCTGAACAATGGCTTGAACCTTTTAGGCGTTTCTTCCTATTACCAGATGATCGTCAAAGCGGTGGTTATTTTGCTGGCGGTACTGGTAGATAACAAAAAGCAGTAACTGAGAACTCTACAGGACATCTTAACTATGAATATGAAAAAACTGGCGACCCTGGTCTCTGCTGTTGCTCTAAGCGCGACCGTTAGCGCAAACGCGATGGCGAAAGATACCATCGCACTGGTTATCTCTACCCTGAACAACCCGTTCTTCGTTTCTCTGAAAGACGGCGCGCAAAAAGAAGCCGATAAGCTGGGCTACAACCTGGTGGTGCTGGACTCCCAGAACAACCCGGCGAAAGAGCTGGCGAACGTTCAGGATTTAACCGTGCGTGGCGCGAAGCTGCTGCTGATTAACCCAACCGACTCCGATGCCGTCGGCAACGCCGTGAAGATGGCGAATCAGGCGAAAATCCCGGTAATCACCCTTGACCGTCAGGCGGCTAAAGGCGATGTGGTCAGTCACATCGCTTCCGATAACGTTCTGGGCGGTAAAATGGCGGGCGACTATATTGCGAAGAAAGTCGGTGAAAGCGCAAAAGTCATTGAACTGCAGGGGATTGCTGGAACGTCCGCGGCGCGTGAGCGCGGCGAAGGCTTTAAGCAGGCCGTGGCAGCGCATAAATTCAACGTACTGGCCAGCCAGCCGGCTGACTTTGACCGCACCAAAGGTCTGAACGTCATGCAGAACCTGCTGACGGCGCATCCGGACGTGCAGGCGGTATTTGCGCAGAATGACGAAATGGCGCTGGGCGCGCTGCGTGCGCTGCAGACTGCAGGCAAATCAGATGTGATGGTGGTTGGATTTGACGGCACTCCGGATGGCGAAAAAGCGGTAAATAGTGGCAAACTAGCAGCGACTATCGCTCAGTTGCCGGAGCAGATCGGCGTTAAAGGTGTCGAGACTGCCGATAAAGTGCTGAAGGGCGAAAAAGTGGATGCCAGCTATCCGGTTGAGCTGAAACTGGTCATTAAGCAGTAACATGCGATTCGGATCGGTAACGATTCGAGGGACAACATAAAAAAGAAAAGCAGGGCATGCGCCACCGGAGTCCGGTGGCGCGCTTTCCCGGGAACAAAGATGATGAAAACCGCAAGCAAACTTGTCGTCCTTGGCAGCATCAATGCCGATCACATTCTTAACCTTGAATCCTTCCCGACGCCGGGCGAAACCGTTACTGGAAACCACTATCAGGTGGCTTTCGGCGGCAAAGGCGCCAATCAGGCGGTTGCCGCCGGGCGTAGCGGCGCGGATATCGCCTTCATTGCCTGTACTGGCGATGATGATATCGGCGAGCGCGTACGCAGCCAGTTGGCGAGCGATAACATCGATGTGGCGCCGGTCCGCGCTGTTGCTGGCGAATCAACCGGCGTGGCGTTGATCTTCGTGAATGCGGAAGGTGAGAATGTCATCGGTATTCATGCCGGCGCTAATGCGGCGTTATCCGTCTCTCAAGTCGAGGCGGAAAAAGAACGTATTGCCAGCGCGCAGGCATTGTTAATGCAGCTGGAGTCGCCGCTGGAGAGCGTGATGGCTGCGGCGAAAATTGCGCACCAGCATCAGACTACCGTGGTGCTAAACCCCGCACCGGCGCGCGAGCTATCAGACGAACTACTGGCGCTGGTGGATGTCATTACCCCGAATGAAACCGAAGCGGAAAAGCTGACCGGTATTCGCGTTGAGAGCGACGACGATGCCGCGAAAGCCGCTAGCGCGCTTCATGCGAAAGGGATTGGTACCGTCATGATTACGCTCGGCAGCCGCGGCGTGTGGCTAAGCTATGAGGGTGAAAGCCGCCGGATCCCTGGATTTAAAGTTCAGGCCATCGATACGATTGCCGCTGGCGACACCTTTAACGGCGCTTTCGTCACGGCGCTGCTGGAAGGTAGCGAGGTGTCGGAAGCCATTCGTTTTGCCCATGCCGCCGCCGCGATTGCCGTTACCCGTAAAGGGGCGCAGCCATCCGTGCCGTGGCGCAAAGAGATCGACGAATTCTTGCGTCAACAGGGGTAATGCTTGGCTACCATGAAGGATGTAGCCCGCGTCGCGGGCGTTTCCACTTCGACCGTTTCTCACGTCATTAATAAAGACCGTTTTGTCAGCGAAGCGATTACCGCCAAAGTTGATGCGGCGATCAAAAGCCTTAACTACGCGCCTTCAGCGCTGGCGCGTAGCCTCAAGTTAAATCAGACGAGAACCATCGGCATGTTGATCACCGCCAGTACCAATCCGTTTTATTCGGAGCTGGTGCGCGGCGTGGAACGCAGCTGTTTTGAACGCGGCTACAGCCTGGTGCTGTGCAATACGGAAGGCGATGAACAGCGGATGAACCGCAATCTTGAAACGCTGATGCAAAAACGCGTCGATGGTTTGCTGCTGCTGTGTACTGAAACGCACCAACCTTCGCAGGAGATCATGCAGCGTTATCCATCGGTACCAACCGTGATGATGGACTGGGCGCCGTTCGACGGCGACAGCGATCTGATTCAGGACAATTCGTTGTTTGGCGGCGATATGGCTACCCAGTATCTGATCGATCGTGGTCATACTCGTATCGCCTGTATTGCCGGGCCGCTGGATAAAACCCCGTCACGGCTGCGTCTGGAAGGTTATCATGCGGCGATGGCCCGCGCCGGACTTGATGTTGCCGAAGGCTATGTCATTACCAGCGATTTTGAATTTGGCGGTGGTTTTCATGCGATGCAGCAGCTGCTGGCGTTAACGCCGCGGCCGCAGGCGGTGTTTGTCGGCAATGATGCGATGGCGGTTGGCGCTTATCAGGCATTGTATCAGGCCGGATTACGCATCCCGCAGGATATGGCGCTGGTGGGATATGACGATATTGAACTGGCTCGCTATATGACGCCGCCGCTCACCACCATTCATCAACCAAAAGATGAACTGGGTGAACTGGCTATCGATGTACTGATTCACCGTATGGCTGAGCCTGGGCAAAAACAGCAGCGCGTGCAGCTTACTCCTGAGTTGATTGTTCGCGGTTCAGCTTAATGCTTGTGCCGCTCCGTGATCAGGTTGCGGCCATCTTTAGCTCTCAGCAGCATAAACATCAGCGCCGACACGATGGTTATCACCCCCATGGTCATAAAGGTGTAGTGGAACTGCTCGATAGTGCTGGCGTGACCAAACCCTTCATAAAAACGCAGAACCGCTGCGCTGATCGCGACGCCGAGGCTAATTGACAGTTGCTGCGTTACCGCCAGCAGGCTATTACCGCTACTGGCGTTGTCATCCGTTAAATCAGCAAGCGTAATGGTGTTCATCGAGGTGAACTGCGTGGACATCGCCATCCCCAGAATAAACAGCGGCAGTAATAACAACCACAGCGGCATTCCCGGCGATTGCAGCGAAAACTGCGCGATCATCAGGCCAATAAAAATAGTGACCCCAACCAGCGTTTTACGATAACCGAACCAGCGCAGGATTTGCGTCACGGTCGATTTAGCAATAATCGAACCGACGGCGGTCGGGGCAATCATGCAGCCGGCGATAATCGCCGGGTAACCGAAACCGACTTGCAGCATCAGCGGCATCAGGAACGGCACGCAGCCGGTACCGAGTCGCGTCGCCAGATTGCCGGCAATCCCCACGGAGAAGGTATGGGTCTTAAATAAAGAAAGCGAAATCAGCGGCGTTGGATGGCGACGGGCGTGGCGAATATAGGCCAGCATCAGGACTACGCTCAGGGCGATAACCGCCAGCGCCATCCAACTGGCGACGATCTTCTCGCCAAAGAGCTCAATACCGCTGGAAAACAGCACCAGGCTTAAACCGAAAAGTAAAAAGCCGCGGGTATCGAAACGACGGCGCGGGGTGGTGAAGTTCGGCATATATTTGCGGGCGTAGAGGATGCCGATAATGCCGATAGGGATGTTAATCAGGAAAATCCAATGCCAGCTAGCCCAGGTGACCAGTACACCGCCGAGCACGGGGCCGAGAATGGGGCCTACCAGCCCCGGCATGGTGACGAAATTGAGTACCGGTAGCAGTTCGCTGCGCGGATAGGCGCGTAATAAAGCCAGGCGGGCGACCGGCATCATCATTGCACCGCCGACGCCCTGGATAACGCGGAAGATAACCAGTTCGAGAAGCGAACTGGAGAGGGCACAGGCGAGAGAACCCAGGGTAAACAGGCTGACGGCAATGATAAACACTTTGCGGGTACCGAAGCGGTCGGCCAACCAGCCGCTCACCGGGATCAGCATTGCGACCGTCAGGGTATAGCTGATGATGGCGGATTGCATTGCCAGCGGAGAACGGTCAAGGCTATGCGCGATAGCGGGAAGAGCGGTATTCAAAATAGTGGCGTCCAGCGCCTGCATAAAAAAGGCCATTGCCGCAATCCACGGCAATCCGGCCATACTCAGCCCTTTCTTCCCGGCCATGCTATTTCCTTCTTTATTTACCTGTCTGATTGGGGGTATTCAACAGCGCCTGGCAGGCCAACTGCGCGCGCGGACCGTCGCTTTCCTGAATCGCATCGACAATGGCCTGGTGGAGATCAAGTTTGACCACTTCATTTTGCGTAATCGAGGTAAAGTAGGTCTGATATACCGAATGGAATAACGATGCGAAAGAGGTAAGGAAGGGATTGCCGCTCATTGCATAGATGTGTTCATGCCAGGCCATATCGACCTCAATCCAGCGGGCGCGGACAAAATGCCTTTTTAGCTCGATCATTTCTTCCATTAATGTATTGAGCTGCGCTTTTTGCTCGGCGGTGCTGGTTATCGCTGCCAGAAAACAGGCTTGTGGCTCCAGGCTGCTGCGCATGACCAGGAAATGGCTAACCACATCTTCGAAGTTATCTTCTGTTAGCCACCAGGCGATCAGCTCTTTATCCAGAAAGTTCCAGCTACTGCGTGCCAGTACGCGAGTACCGATACGCGGACGCGGAAGCAGCATACCTTTGGCCGTCAGCGTTTTTACCGCTTCACGAACGGCTGTGCGGCTGACGCCAAACTGTTCGCCCAGCTCCATTTCACCGGGAAGGATGCTCTCTGGCGGGTATTCGCCAGTCAGGATTTTTTGGGCGATCTTCTCCGCGATGACCCAGGAGATGTTTTTTTGTGCCGCCAGCTGCTGTGCGCTTATAGACATAAATGCCGTTCCTTTCTCTTTTCTACTTTATCAGTATGCCACCTGGCGGCTTATTTCGGTGGTTAAAACAGCAAAAGGGCGGTTTTTTACGGTTTTACCACCGGCTTTGGCGAAAAAAGAGACGGTTGAAAAGTTTTTTGAAAACAGGGCTTGTCAACGTCTCAGAACTCCCTATAATGCGCCTCCACTGACACGGAACAACGGCAAACAAGCCGCCGGGTCAGCAGGGTTTCAGCGGTGAAAATCAACGTTGAAAACCGACAGAGAAAAGCAAAATAAACGCTTGACTCTGAATGAGGAAAACGTATTATACGGGACCTCGCAACGGTGAGCTGAAAGCCGCGTTGCAACTGCTCTTTAACAATTTATCAGACAATCTGTGTGGGCACTCAAAGTGACATGGATTCTTAACGTCCTCGGACGAAAAATGAATACCAAGTCTCTGAGTGAACATACGTAATTCATTACGAAGTTTAATTCATGAGCATCAAACTTAAATTGAAGAGTTTGATCATGGCTCAGATTGAACGCTGGCGGCAGGCCTAACACATGCAAGTCGAGCGGCAGCGGAAAGTAGCTTGCTACTTTGCCGGCGAGCGGCGGACGGGTGAGTAATGTCTGGGAAACTGCCTGATGGAGGGGGATAACTACTGGAAACGGTAGCTAATACCGCATAACGTCGCAAGACCAAAGTGGGGGACCTTCGGGCCTCATGCCATCAGATGTGCCCAGATGGGATTAGCTAGTAGGTGGGGTAATGGCTCACCTAGGCGACGATCCCTAGCTGGTCTGAGAGGATGACCAGCCACACTGGAACTGAGACACGGTCCAGACTCCTACGGGAGGCAGCAGTGGGGAATATTGCACAATGGGCGCAAGCCTGATGCAGCCATGCCGCGTGTATGAAGAAGGCCTTCGGGTTGTAAAGTACTTTCAGCGAGGAGGAAGGCGCTGAGGTTAATAACCTCAGCGATTGACGTTACTCGCAGAAGAAGCACCGGCTAACTCCGTGCCAGCAGCCGCGGTAATACGGAGGGTGCAAGCGTTAATCGGAATTACTGGGCGTAAAGCGCACGCAGGCGGTCTGTCAAGTCGGATGTGAAATCCCCGGGCTCAACCTGGGAACTGCATTCGAAACTGGCAGGCTAGAGTCTTGTAGAGGGGGGTAGAATTCCAGGTGTAGCGGTGAAATGCGTAGAGATCTGGAGGAATACCGGTGGCGAAGGCGGCCCCCTGGACAAAGACTGACGCTCAGGTGCGAAAGCGTGGGGAGCAAACAGGATTAGATACCCTGGTAGTCCACGCCGTAAACGATGTCGACTTGGAGGTTGTGCCCTTGAGGCGTGGCTTCCGGAGCTAACGCGTTAAGTCGACCGCCTGGGGAGTACGGCCGCAAGGTTAAAACTCAAATGAATTGACGGGGGCCCGCACAAGCGGTGGAGCATGTGGTTTAATTCGATGCAACGCGAAGAACCTTACCTACTCTTGACATCCAGAGAACTTAGCAGAGATGCTTTGGTGCCTTCGGGAACTCTGAGACAGGTGCTGCATGGCTGTCGTCAGCTCGTGTTGTGAAATGTTGGGTTAAGTCCCGCAACGAGCGCAACCCTTATCCTTTGTTGCCAGCGGTCCGGCCGGGAACTCAAAGGAGACTGCCAGTGATAAACTGGAGGAAGGTGGGGATGACGTCAAGTCATCATGGCCCTTACGAGTAGGGCTACACACGTGCTACAATGGCATATACAAAGAGAAGCGACCTCGCGAGAGCAAGCGGACCTCATAAAGTATGTCGTAGTCCGGATTGGAGTCTGCAACTCGACTCCATGAAGTCGGAATCGCTAGTAATCGTAGATCAGAATGCTACGGTGAATACGTTCCCGGGCCTTGTACACACCGCCCGTCACACCATGGGAGTGGGTTGCAAAAGAAGTAGGTAGCTTAACCTTCGGGAGGGCGCTTACCACTTTGTGATTCATGACTGGGGTGAAGTCGTAACAAGGTAACCGTAGGGGAACCTGCGGTTGGATCACCTCCTTACCTTAAAGAACCTGCCTTTGTAGTGTCCACACAGATTGTCTGATGAAATAACAGCAGTAAGTAATCTCTGCAGGCTTGTAGCTCAGGTGGTTAGAGCGCACCCCTGATAAGGGTGAGGTCGGTGGTTCAAGTCCACTCAGGCCTACCAAATTCTTCCTGATACCGCGTTGTGAAACGACTCGCATACCCAAGTATGCTTCGCCGCTCCACGCCTTGTCTCAGAAAGAATTAAGGTGAATGAGATAACTACGATGGGGCTATAGCTCAGCTGGGAGAGCGCCTGCTTTGCACGCAGGAGGTCTGCGGTTCGATCCCGCATAGCTCCACCACCCTTACTGCACAAAACAAGAAAACTTCAGAGTGTACCTGAAAAGGTTCACTGCGAAGTTTTGCTCTTTAAAAATCTGGATCAAGCTGAAAATTGAAACGACACACTGTTAATGGTGTGTTCGAGTCTCTCAAATTTTCGCAAGTCGAGAATGTTTTACGAAACATCTTCGGGTTGTGAGGTTAAGCGACTAAGCGTACACGGTGGATGCCCTGGCAGTCAGAGGCGATGAAGGACGTGCTAATCTGCGAAAAGCGTCGGTAAGGTGATATGAACCGTTATAGCCGGCGATGTCCGAATGGGGAAACCCAGTGTGATTCGTCACACTATCGTTAACTGAATACATAGGTTAACGAGGCGAACCGGGGGAACTGAAACATCTAAGTACCCCGAGGAAAAGAAATCAACCGAGATTCCCCCAGTAGCGGCGAGCGAACGGGGAGCAGCCCAGAGTCTGAATCAGCTTGTGTGTTAGTGGAACGGTCTGGAAAGTCCGACGGTACAGGGTGATAGTCCCGTACACCAAAATGCACAGGTTGTGAACTCGAAGAGTAGGGCGGGACACGTGGTATCCTGTCTGAATATGGGGGGACCATCCTCCAAGGCTAAATACTCCTGACTGACCGATAGTGAACCAGTACCGTGAGGGAAAGGCGAAAAGAACCCCGGCGAGGGGAGTGAAAAAGAACCTGAAACCGTGTACGTACAAGCAGTGGGAGCACCTTCGGGTGTGACTGCGTACCTTTTGTATAATGGGTCAGCGACTTATATTCTGTAGCAAGGTTAACCGTATAGGGGAGCCGCAGGGAAACCGAGTCTTAACTGGGCGTTAAGTTGCAGGGTATAGACCCGAAACCCGGTGATCTAGCCATGGGCAGGTTGAAGGTTGGGTAACACTAACTGGAGGACCGAACCGACTAATGTTGAAAAATTAGCGGATGACCTGTGGCTGGGGGTGAAAGGCCAATCAAACCGGGAGATAGCTGGTTCTCCCCGAAAGCTATTTAGGTAGCGCCTCGTGAACTCATCTTCGGGGGTAGAGCACTGTTTCGGCTAGGGGGTCATCCCGACTTACCAACCCGATGCAAACTACGAATACCGAAGAATGTTATCACGGGAGACACACGGCGGGTGCTAACGTCCGTCGTGAAGAGGGAAACAACCCAGACCGCCAGCTAAGGTCCCAAAGTCATGGTTAAGTGGGAAACGATGTGGGAAGGCACAGACAGCCAGGATGTTGGCTTAGAAGCAGCCATCATTTAAAGAAAGCGTAATAGCTCACTGGTCGAGTCGGCCTGCGCGGAAGATGTAACGGGGCTAAACCATGCACCGAAGCTGCGGCAGCGACACTATGTGTTGTTGGGTAGGGGAGCGTTCTGTAAGCCTGCGAAGGTGGCCTGTGAGGGTTGCTGGAGGTATCAGAAGTGCGAATGCTGACATAAGTAACGATAATGCGGGTGAAAAGCCCGCACGCCGGAAGACCAAGGGTTCCTGTCCAACGTTAATCGGGGCAGGGTGAGTCGACCCCTAAGGCGAGGCCGAAAGGCGTAGTCGATGGGAAACAGGTTAATATTCCTGTACTGGGTGTTACTGCGAAGGGGGGACGGAGAAGGCTATGTTAGCCGGGCGACGGTTGTCCCGGTTTAAGCATGTAGGCGGGTGTTCCAGGTAAATCCGGAACGCTGTTAACGCTGAGGTGTGATGACGAGGCACTACGGTGCTGAAGTAACAAATGCCCTGCTTCCAGGAAAAGCCTCTAAGCATCAGGTAACATCAAATCGTACCCCAAACCGACACAGGTGGTCAGGTAGAGAATACCAAGGCGCTTGAGAGAACTCGGGTGAAGGAACTAGGCAAAATGGTGCCGTAACTTCGGGAGAAGGCACGCTGATATGTAGGTGAAGCCCCTGCGGGTGGAGCTGAAATCAGTCGAAGATACCAGCTGGCTGCAACTGTTTATTAAAAACACAGCACTGTGCAAACACGAAAGTGGACGTATACGGTGTGACGCCTGCCCGGTGCCGGAAGGTTAATTGATGGGGTTATCCGTAAGGAGAAGCTCTTGATCGAAGCCCCGGTAAACGGCGGCCGTAACTATAACGGTCCTAAGGTAGCGAAATTCCTTGTCGGGTAAGTTCCGACCTGCACGAATGGCGTAATGATGGCCAGGCTGTCTCCACCCGAGACTCAGTGAAATTGAACTCGCTGTGAAGATGCAGTGTACCCGCGGCAAGACGGAAAGACCCCGTGAACCTTTACTATAGCTTGACACTGAACATTGAGCCTTGATGTGTAGGATAGGTGGGAGGCTTTGAAGCGTGGACGCCAGTCTGCGTGGAGCCGACCTTGAAATACCACCCTTTAATGTTTGATGTTCTAACCTGGCGCCGTAATCCGGCGTGGGGACAGTGTCTGGTGGGTAGTTTGACTGGGGCGGTCTCCTCCCAAAGAGTAACGGAGGAGCACGAAGGTTAGCTAATCCTGGTCGGACATCAGGAGGTTAGTGCAATGGCATAAGCTAGCTTGACTGCGAGCGTGACGGCGCGAGCAGGTGCGAAAGCAGGTCATAGTGATCCGGTGGTTCTGAATGGAAGGGCCATCGCTCAACGGATAAAAGGTACTCCGGGGATAACAGGCTGATACCGCCCAAGAGTTCATATCGACGGCGGTGTTTGGCACCTCGATGTCGGCTCATCACATCCTGGGGCTGAAGTAGGTCCCAAGGGTATGGCTGTTCGCCATTTAAAGTGGTACGCGAGCTGGGTTTAGAACGTCGTGAGACAGTTCGGTCCCTATCTGCCGTGGGCGCTGGAGAATTGAGGGGGGCTGCTCCTAGTACGAGAGGACCGGAGTGGACGCATCACTGGTGTTCGGGTTGTCATGCCAATGGCATTGCCCGGTAGCTAAATGCGGAAAAGATAAGTGCTGAAAGCATCTAAGCACGAAACTTGCCCCGAGATGAGTTCTCCCTGAGACTTAGAGTCTCCTGAAGGAACGTTAAAGACGATGACGTTGATAGGTCGGGTGTGTAAGCGTAGCGATACGTTGAGCTAACCGATACTAATGAACCGTGAGGCTTAACCTTACAACGCCGAAGATGTTTTGGCGATTTGAGACGATTTTCAGCGTGATACAGATTAATCGATGCGTCTTATGACGGATTGATAACAGAATTTGCCTGGCGGCGATAGCGCGGTGGTCCCACCTGACCCCATGCCGAACTCAGAAGTGAAACGCCGTAGCGCCGATGGTAGTGTGGGGTCTCCCCATGTGAGAGTAGGGAACTGCCAGGCATCAAATTTGCAGTAAAACCGGGGTGTTAAACCGGTAGATGTAGAAAAAATTCGGTGGAGCGGTAGTTCAGTCGGTTAGAATACCTGCCTGTCACGCAGGGGGTCGCGGGTTCGAGTCCCGTCCGTTCCGCCACTTATTTAAATTAAGCCTGCTAACTTAGCAGGCTTAATAGCGAGAAAGATTTAGGGGCGTAGCTCAGTTGGTAGAGCACCGGTCTCCAAAACCGGGTGTCGCGAGTTCGAGTCTCTCCGCCCCTGCCATATATAATCCTTTGCTTCGGCAAAGGATTTTTTTTATCTGTTATTTCCCCGTCTCATCACCTTTCCTTACTCGCTTTTAACTCCATCCATGGAGTCCAATCTTTATTCCAGTATGCTGCTTTTCAGGATATCGCGGATATGAGCCTGCTTATCGCTATTTTGTAACCAGATGGCATACAGAGGACGAGAAAGCGTCGCGCTATCGGTAACCGTATGCAGACCAGTTTTCTGCTGCGCCCAGTTGACGGGTAACCAGGTGCAACCGTTCAGTGCGTTGAGTTGCTGATAAGCAAGCTCAGCAGAGCTGGTTGTCAATAAAGGCACATCATCACTACCAATCAGACCGACTTCGTTTTGCTGAAAGTCTGGTCCCCATTCCAGGCGCAGGTAATTCAAATCATTCTTATTTTTAGCTGGCGCGGCACAATAGAGCGCCAGGGTGAAGTTTCCTAACAACTGGCTGCTTAATTCATCCATCTTCGGCGATTCAGTGGTGATCAGGAGATCGAGCTGACGCTCATGCAATTGTTTAACCAACGACTGACGCTGGGCGATCCGCGCTTCAAATTGCAGGTTATAGGGTTCTTTATAGAGCTTCCCTAACCAGCCGTTCAGAAGACACTCCCATAGCGATGCACTGGCACCGATTGAGAATTCATTATGCCGGGAAGAGTGGGCGACCTCCTTACGCGCGGCCTGCCAGGTATTCATCAACGTTTCTGCATAGGGCAACAGCTTTTCACCGGCGGACGTTAAACGAATATTGTTACGATGGCGGGTGAATAGATTCACGCCCAGCTGGTTTTCCAACTGGCGAATACGGAAGCTAACCGCTGATTGTGTTAAATAAAGCGCCTCCGCTGCTCGCCCAAAGTGGCGAGTTCTGCTCACTTCAAGGAAAGTTTTGAGCAATTCCGTGTCCACACTCTTCTCCGCAAAATTATTTGTCGTGATGATTTAAATGTTTTGTTTGACGCTCTGTCAAGCGTAACTAATACTCCGCGCCATAAATAGCTCGGCCAAAGAATCAGGAGCGTGTAGGATGGCGGAAAGCTTTACGACGACTAATCGTTTTTTCGACAATAAAAATTATCCGCGCGGGTTCTCCCGTCACGGTGATTTCACCATCAAAGAGGCGCAACTGCTTGAACGTCATGGTTACGCCTTTAATGAGCTGGAACTGGGTAAACGCGAGCCTGTTACTGAAGATGAAAAACAGTTCGTAGCGGTATGCCACGGCGAACGTGAGCCAGTAACGGAAGCAGAACGCGTCTGGATTAAGTATATGGCGCGTATCAAGCGTCCAAAGCGTTTCCACACTCTGTCTGGTGGCAAGCCGCAGGTTGAAGGCGCCGAAGACTATACTGAAAGTGACGATTAAGAAAAAAGGGCGAAAGCCCTTTTTTTATGCCATCAGCGTTTGCAGGTGGTTTAGCATGCGATCGATAGCCCGGTAGCTCAGTGCTTCCTGCAAATGGTGGCGTTCTATATCCCGATCTTCATTGATATCGGCGATAGTGCGAGCAACCTTCAGCAGCCGCTGCCACGCGCGTATTGATAACCCCAGCGCCGATAGCGCCTGTTCCAACCATATCGCGTCATCTTCTTTTAGCCGACACCAGGCTTTTATCTCGCCGCTATCCAGTTGCGCATTGAGTTTCCCCTGTCGGGTGAGCTGCTGTTCACGCACCGCTAACACTCGCAGGCGAATAGCCGCGCTTCGTTCTTCGCCGTCGCTACCTCGACTTAATACGCCTGGCGGGGGGAGAGGGATCTCCAGCGACAGGTCGAAGCGATCGAGGAACGGCCCGGACAACCGACTCAGATAACGCAATGTTTGTTCTGGCGTGGCCCGGTTATGTTGCCCTTGATAATGCCCTGTTGGACTGGGATTCATGGCAGCAATGAGTTGAAACCTGGCGGGATAGTCTATTTTCGCCCGCGTGCGTGAAAGATGAATTTTTCCTGACTCGATGGGCTCACGTAAGGCATCCAGAACCCGGCGTTCGAATTCGGGCAGCTCATCGAGAAACAGAATGCCGTTATGGGCAAGAGAGATCTCGCCTGGCGCCGGGATCGAACCGCCGCCGACCATCGCTGCCAGCGACGCGCTATGATGAGGAGCACGGAATGGCCGTCGACGCCACTGGCGCGTGACGTAATGGGTATTGACGAGGCTCAGGATAGCCGCGCTCTCCAGCGCTTCCTGATTGCTTAGCGGCGGTAATAGCCCTGATAAACGGCTGGCGAGCATCGTTTTCCCGGTACCTGGCGGCCCCATTAGCAGCAAATTGTGGCCGCCGGCTGCGACGATCTCCAGCGCGCGTTTTCCCTGCTGTTGGCCAATAACATCGCCGAGATCGTCGTAGTCATCGTGACCCACTTCGATTTCACTGGCTGGCGGCTGCAGCGCATGCTTTCCTTCAAGAAACGCGCAGACTTCCTGCAGGTGTCCGGCAATAAGACATTCATCGCCGCCGATCAACCCGACCTCTGCGGCGTTATCCCCGGCAACAATAATTTGCCGCCCGGCTTTTATCGCTTCCATTGCGCTGGAAATAGCCCCAGGAACGCCGCGTAAGCCGCCTGTCAGGGCCAGCTCGCCGACAAACTCATATTGATTTAGCGTCGGCGCAGTAAGCTGCTCCGACGCGACCAGGAGCGCGAGAGCGATAGGTAAATCATATCTCCCACCTTCTTTTGGCAAATCGGCTGGCGCGAGGTTGATGGTTATCTTCTTCGCCGGGAAGCTGTAACCGCTATTGATAATGGCGCTACGGACCCGATCGCGAGCCTCCTTTACCGTGGTTTCAGGCAGCCCAACCATCGTCAATCCGGGCAAACCGGTGCTGATATGAACTTCGACCGTAATCAGCGGCGCGCTGACCCCCAGCGCCGCACGGGTATAGACAATTGCGAGTGACATAACCCCTCCTGAGCCGGTGATTATGTCGATTCATATACGGTAAGTAACCGCCACGAAGTTAACTTTATGGCGCTTATTCCAGACAATTGACTGCAAAGTTTTGCATTTTTATTTTTCTGGAAGAATGCGCGCAAATTTTCAAACATGCCGTTTTGGCATGCTGAAACACGGGATGAAAACCGGTGATAAGCTGAATTTTTTTCACTTTATATTTTTCTGTTAAAAAACAACTGCTTTAATAAAAATCGTTAGCAAGATCAGAAAATGGAACATAAAAAAATCTTGTGCTTGTTGTGATGTCTGTGATAACTCTTTAGGTATTCCTTCGAACAAGAAGCCAGAAAGAACAGAAAATGACAGCCCTTCTACGAGTGATTAGCCTGGTCGTGATTAGCGTGGTGGTGATTATTATCCCACCGTGCGGGGCTGCACTTGGACGAGGAAAGGCTTAGAAATCAAGCCTTAACGAACTAAGACCCCCGCACCGAAAGGTCCGGGGGTTTTTTTATAACTTAAAAAACATCAGCGAGGAGCAAACGATGAGTTTTAGCACAAAATTCTGTTTCTCCCGATCTATGACGGGGAACTAACTATGAACGGGGCGCAGTGGGTGGTACATGCTTTGCGAGCACAGGGTGTCGATACGGTATTTGGCTACCCGGGTGGCGCAATTATGCCGGTTTACGATGCGTTGTATGACGGCGGCGTGGAACACCTACTGTGTCGTCACGAACAGGGAGCCGCGATGGCCGCCATCGGTTATGCTCGCGCCACTGGCAAAACTGGGGTCTGCATCGCCACTTCCGGCCCTGGCGCCACCAACCTGATCACTGGTCTTGCTGACGCGCTGCTTGATTCCGTTCCCGTCGTTGCGATCACCGGTCAGGTGGCAGCGCCGTTTATCGGTACCGATGCTTTTCAGGAAGTGGACGTTCTTGGGTTATCGCTGGCCTGCACCAAACACAGTTTCCTGGTGCAATCGTTGGAAGAACTGCCGCGCGTGATTGCTGAAGCTTTCCTGGTGGCAAACTCAGGCCGCCCCGGCCCGGTACTGGTGGATATCCCGAAGGATATCCAGCTGGCGAAAGGTGAGCTGGACCCGCATTTCTCGACCGTACCTGACGATGTTGAGTTCCCTTACGCGGAAGTCGAACAGGCATTAGCGATGATTGCTCAGTCCCACAAACCGATGCTGTACGTGGGCGGTGGTGTCGGAATGGCGCAGGCAGTACCGGCTCTGCGCGAGTTTCTGTCTGTTACGCAGATGCCGGTAACCTGCACCCTGAAAGGGCTGGGCGCCGTAGAAGCGGATTACCCGTACTATCTCGGGATGTTGGGAATGCACGGCACCAAGGCGGCAAACCTGGCGGTTCAGCAGTGTGATCTGTTGATCGCCGTCGGTGCGCGTTTTGATGACCGGGTGACCGGCAAGCTGAACACCTTTGCCCCGCACGCCAAAGTAATTCATATGGATATCGATCCGGCTGAATTGAACAAACTGCGCCAGGCGCACATTGCCTTAACCGGCGATTTGAACGCGATGCTGCCAGCGCTGAAGCAGCCGTTATCTATCGATACCTGGCGCGAGCACAATGCTCAGCTGCGTGCGGAGCACGCCTGGCGCTACGATCACCCTGGCGAGGCCATCTACGCGCCGTTGCTGCTGAAGCAGCTTTCCGATCGCAAACCGGCGGATTGCGTCGTGACCACCGATGTTGGCCAGCACCAGATGTGGTCGGCTCAGCATATGACCTATACCCGTCCGGAAAACTTCATCACCTCCAGTGGGCTGGGCACCATGGGCTTTGGCCTGCCGGCCGCTGTCGGCGCGCAGGTTGCTCGCCCGGACGATACCGTTATCTGTATCTCCGGCGATGGTTCTTTCATGATGAACGTGCAAGAGTTGGGCACCGTTAAGCGCAAGCAGCTGCCGTTGAAAATCGTGCTGTTGGATAACCAACGTTTAGGTATGGTTCGCCAGTGGCAGCAGCTGTTCTTCCAGGAGCGTTACAGCGAAACCACGCTCACCGATAACCCTGATTTCCTGACCCTGGCCAGCGCCTTCGGCATTCCTGGCCAACACATCACCCGTAAAGACCAGGTTGAAGCGGCACTCGACACCATGCTTTCGAGCCAGGGGCCATATCTGCTTCATGTCTCAATCGACGAACTTGAGAATGTCTGGCCGTTGGTGCCGCCCGGCGCCAGTAATGCAGAAATGCTGGAGAAATTATCATGATGCAACATCAGGTCGCTTTACAGGCTCGCTTCAACCCCGAAACCTTAGAACGCGTGCTGCGCGTCGTGCGTCACCGTGGCTTTCAGATCTGCTCCATGAATATGGAAACCGCGGCGGATGCCCAGAACATAAATATCGAACTGACCGTTGCCAGCCAGCGGCCCGTCGAATTACTGTTTAGTCAGTTACGCAAACTGGTAGACGTCGCCTGCGTCGAGATCCAGCAACCCACATCACAACAGATCCGCGCTTAAGCGCAGAGGAATAACAAAAATGACGACGAAGAAAGCTGATTACATTTGGTTCAATGGCGAGATGACCCCATGGGGCGAGGCAAAAGTGCACGTGATGTCTCACGCGCTGCACTACGGGACTTCGGTGTTCGAAGGTATCCGCTGCTACGATTCTCACAAAGGACCAGTGGTGTTCCGCCATCGTGAACATATGCAGCGTCTGCATGACTCAGCCAAAATCTACCGTTTCCCGGTTTCTCAGAGTGTTGATGAGCTTATGGAAGCCTGCCGCGAAGTTATCCGCACCAATAAGCTGACCAGCGCCTATATCCGTCCGTTAGTCTTTGTTGGCGATGTCGGCATGGGCGTTAACCCGCCGGACGGTTACAACACTGACGTGATCATCGCGGCGTTCCCGTGGGGAGCATACCTTGGCGCGGAAGCGCTGGAGCAGGGGATCGATGCGATGGTTTCTTCCTGGAACCGTGCGGCGCCGAACACCATCCCAACCGCGGCAAAAGCGGGCGGTAACTATCTCTCCTCACTGCTGGTTGGTAGCGAAGCGCGTCGTCATGGTTATCAGGAAGGTATCGCGTTGGATGTTAACGGTTATATCTCTGAAGGCGCGGGCGAAAACTTGTTTGAAGTGAAAGATGGCGTGCTGTTTACCCCGCCATTTACCTCTTCCGCCCTGCCGGGCATTACCCGCGACGCCATTATCAAGCTGGCGAAGGACCTGGGTATCGAAGTGCGTGAACAGGTGCTGTCCCGTGAATCTCTGTACCTGGCGGATGAAGTCTTCATGTCCGGTACCGCCGCGGAAATCACCCCAGTACGCAGCGTTGACGGCATTCAGGTCGGCGAAGGCCGCCGCGGCCCGGTGACTAAACGTATTCAGGAAGCATTCTTTGGCCTCTTCACCGGTGAAACGGAAGATAAATGGGGCTGGTTGGATCCGGTAAGTCAGTAATTAAAAATGGGACGGCACGCACCGTCCCATTGCATAAACAATGATGGGAGTAAAAAGAGCATGCCTAAGTACCGTTCCGCCACCACCACACATGGCCGCAATATGGCGGGCGCCCGCGCGCTGTGGCGCGCAACCGGGATGACCGATGATGATTTCGGTAAACCGATCATCGCTGTCGTCAACTCCTTTACCCAGTTTGTGCCGGGGCACGTGCACCTGCGCGATCTCGGTAAACTGGTTGCCGAGCAAATTGAAGCTGCAGGCGGCGTCGCTAAAGAATTCAACACGATCGCAGTGGATGATGGGATCGCCATGGGTCACGGGGGGATGCTCTATTCACTGCCATCTCGTGAGCTGATCGCTGACTCGGTAGAGTACATGGTCAACGCCCACTGCGCCGATGCGATGGTCTGCATTTCCAACTGCGATAAAATCACCCCGGGGATGCTGATGGCTTCTCTGCGCCTGAATATTCCGGTGATTTTCGTTTCCGGCGGCCCAATGGAAGCCGGGAAGACCAAACTGTCTGACAAAATTATCAAACTGGATCTGGTGGATGCCATGATTCAGGGCGCGGACCCGAAAGTATCCGACGATCAGAGCAACCAGGTGGAGCGTTCCGCCTGTCCAACCTGTGGTTCTTGTTCAGGGATGTTTACTGCTAACTCCATGAACTGCCTGACCGAAGCATTAGGTTTATCGCAGCCGGGTAACGGTTCTCTGCTGGCGACTCACGCCGATCGTAAAACGCTGTTCCTCAACGCCGGTAAGCGCATCGTCGAACTGACCAAGCGTTACTACGAGCAGGATGACGCTTCCGCGCTGCCGCGCAATATCGCCAGTAAGGCGGCATTCGAAAACGCCATGACGTTGGATATCGCCATGGGCGGCTCGACCAACACGGTTCTGCACCTGTTAGCTGCGGCGCAGGAAGCCGAGATCGACTTCACCATGAGCGATATCGATAAACTGTCCCGCAAGGTACCGCAGCTGTGTAAAGTGGCGCCGAGTACGCAGAAATACCATATGGAAGACGTGCACCGCGCCGGCGGCGTTCTGGGGATCCTCGGCGAGTTAGATCGCGCCGGTCTGCTGAACCGCGAGGTGAAAAATATTCTTGGCCTGACGTTGCCGCAAACCCTTGAGCGTTACGATGTGATGCAGACCCAGGATGATGCGGTGAAACAGATGTTCCGTGCGGGCCCGGCGGGTATTCGCACCACTCAGGCGTTCTCGCAGGACTGCCGTTGGGACACCCTTGATGACGATCGCGCTGAAGGTTGCATCCGTTCTCTGGAGCACGCTTACAGCAAAGACGGCGGTCTGGCGGTTCTGTACGGCAACTTTGCCGAAAACGGTTGTATCGTGAAAACCGCAGGCGTGGACGATAGCATTCTGAAGTTCACCGGCCCGGCGAAAGTGTATGAGAGCCAGGATGAGGCGGTTGAGGCCATCCTTGGCGGCAAAGTGGTGGAAGGCGACGTTGTGGTTATCCGCTATGAAGGGCCGAAAGGCGGGCCGGGGATGCAGGAAATGCTCTACCCGACAACCTTCCTGAAGTCTATGGGCCTCGGCAAAGCGTGCGCGCTGATCACCGATGGCCGTTTCTCTGGCGGCACCTCGGGGCTTTCTATTGGCCACGTATCGCCGGAAGCAGCGAGCGGCGGCAATATCGCGATCATCGAAGATGGCGACTTGATTGCTATTGATATCCCGAACCGCGGCATCCAGTTGCAGCTGAGCGATGCGGAAATTGCTGCCCGTCGTGAAGCGCAGGAAGCGCGTGGTGATAAGGCGTGGACGCCGAAAGATCGCGAACGTCAGGTCTCCTTCGCGCTGCGCGCTTACGCGAGCCTCGCGACCAGCGCCGACAAAGGCGCCGTGCGCGATAAATCAAAACTTGGGGGTTAATGATGGCCGAGTCGCAACCCCTATCCGCCGCCCCCGAGGGGGCGGAATATCTCCGTGCGGTACTGCGCGCGCCGGTTTATGAAGCGGTGCAGAAAACGCCGCTGCAAAAAATGGACAAGCTCTCTTCGCGCCTCGATAACGTTATTCTGGTGAAACGCGAAGACCGCCAGCCAGTGCATAGCTTTAAGCTGCGCGGCGCCTACGCGATGATGTCCGGCCTGACGGCGGAACAAAAATCGAATGGCGTGATTACGGCTTCGGCGGGTAACCATGCGCAAGGGGTGGCGTTTTCTGCCTCCCGGCTTGGCGTTAAGGCGCTGATCGTGATGCCGGTGGCGACCGCTGATATCAAAGTTGACGCCGTTCGCGGTTTTGGCGGCGAAGTGCTGCTGCACGGCGCTAACTTTGACGAAGCGAAAGCCCGGGCGATTGAGTTGGCGCAGCAACAGGGCTTTACCTGGGTGCCGCCGTTCGATCACCCGATGGTGATCGCCGGTCAGGGTACCCTGGCGCTGGAACTGCTGCAGCAGGATGCCCACATTGACCGCGTATTCGTACCGGTCGGCGGCGGCGGTCTGGCAGCGGGCGTGGCGGTGTTGATCAAACAGCTGATGCCGCAAATTAAAGTCATCGCCGTGGAAGCGGAAGATTCTGCCTGTCTGAAGGCGGCGCTGGATGCTGGCCATCCGGTGGATCTGCCGCGCGTTGGCCTCTTTGCCGAAGGCGTAGCGGTCAAACGCATTGGCGACGAAACTTTCCGTCTGTGTCAGGAGTATCTCGACGACATCATCACCGTGGATAGCGATGCGATCTGCGCGGCGATGAAAGACCTGTTCGAAGACGTGCGTGCGGTGGCGGAGCCTTCCGGCGCGCTGGCGCTGGCGGGAATGAAAAAATACATCGCCCAGCACAACATTCGCGGTGAACGCCTGGCGCACGTGCTTTCCGGTGCGAACGTCAACTTCCACGGCCTGCGCTACGTTTCCGAACGCTGCGAGCTGGGGGAACAACGTGAAGCGCTGTTGGCGGTGACCATCCCGGAAGAGAAGGGTAGCTTCCTGAAATTCTGCCAACTGTTAGGCGGGCGTTCGGTCACCGAGTTCAACTATCGCTTCGCCGATGCGAAAAACGCTTGTATTTTTGTCGGCGTGCGCCTGAGCCGCGGCCTGGAGGAACGCAAAGAGATCCTGCAGTTGTTGAGCGATGGCGGTTACAGCGTGGTGGATCTCTCCGACGATGAAATGGCAAAGCTGCACGTGCGCTACATGGTCGGCGGCCGTCCGTCGAAACCGTTGCAGGAACGTCTCTACAGCTTTGAATTCCCGGAATCTCCCGGCGCGCTACTCAAGTTTCTGTATACCTTAGGCACGCACTGGAATATTTCCCTGTTCCACTATCGTAGCCACGGCACTGACTATGGCCGCGTGCTGGCGGCGTTCGAACTGGGCGAGAACGAACCGGATTTCGAAACCCGACTCAATGAACTGGGTTATGAGTGCCACGACGAGACGAATAACCCGGCGTTCAGGTTTTTCCTGGCGGGATAGCCGTTATTTTGCCTCAAACCAGGGCGCGATGATTCGCGCCAGAGGGCCTCGATTTTCTCCAACAGGTACGTATCGAAAACGACAAAGCGTGGTTTGACGATCACCGCGTAATTTTTAGCAAGAATGAAAAAATATTCGGGAGCTTTATTAAAGGGGGAAGTGGTTTCCCCCTTTGGTGCGTTTCAACCTGAGAATCACTTCAACAGATCAATCAACCGCAGCAGAGCCAGTAATAGCTCCAGTACGGCGATGAGCACAATCAGCTTTTGCGTCAGCGTGTCCATCCGCTCTCCTTCATGAAGGAGCGCAACGCCCGCGTCTTACCCTTACATTGCCTGTCGGCGCGGGGTGTACATTTGCTGAATTGCACTGTTGCACTCCAGACCAGAGCACTACTTGCAGCACCACCTGTCCAGTAGTCAGGGCTTAAAATCGGTGCGGTGAAGAGCGCGACAGTTCAGCGCTTTGTATTATAAATCCAGGCCGTCTGTTTGCAACAGAGGGAAAATTGGGGTAGCATTAAATGTGCTGAATTGCACTGTTGCACAACGCCGCTCGGGCCGCCATCTGTAGCCTGAGGGCGAAAAATAAAGAACCCTGCCTCACCAGCGGGGTTTTTTATTGTTCTGCGATCGGCTTTCCAGATAACGCTTTGGTTTATTTGATCACTGTCCCGCGTACATATTTATCCAGCTTCTCTCTTCCTTGTCATACCTGAATAATCTTCCAGAACGCATTAATCAGCGGCTCATTCAGCCGTTTCTTTTGTGCGCACACGCCTAGCTCGAAAGGCGTCTTCTCATCGCTGCGCTCTAAAATCATCACGCGGTTGCGCACCGGCTCCGGGCTGTTTTCCAGCACGATTTCGGGAATCAGCGCCACGCCGCAGCCCAGCGCCACCATCGACACCATTGCTTCGTGGCCGCCCACGGTGGCGTAAATCAACGGATTGCTGATTTTATGGCGACGGAACCACAGTTCGATGCGGCGGCGCACTGGCCCCTGGTCGGCCATGATAAACGGCACCGTTGACCAGTCGGGCTCATCAACGGAAACCTGGTTGCGTACCGGGCACGGTAGCGCCGGGGCAATCAATACGACGGCCAGATTCTCCAGCATGGCAAACGCCACCGCGCCCGGCAGCGTTTCCGGTTTACCGGCAATCGCCAGATCGGCTTCTCCTGTCACCACTTTGTCCATCGCATCGGCGGCATCGCCGGTGGTGAGTTTGATTTCCACCGAGGGGTGTTCGGCGCGAAAACGGTCAAGAATCGGCGGCAGGTGGCTGTACGCCGCGGTCACCGAGCAGAAAATATGCAGTTCGCCCGACAGCGACGGCCCTTGCTGATCGAGCGTGTGGCGTAGTTGTTGATATTGCAGCAGCGTTTGCTGGGCAAACACGCGCAGCTCATCGCCAGCTTCGGTGAGCGTGACCGTGCGGTTATCGCGCACAAACAACGGCTGACCGAGATCGTCTTCCAGCCGTTGGATCTGCCGGGAGAGCGTGGAAGGGCTGACGTGCATCGCCCGCGCGCTGCGGCCAAAATGACGGCTTTCGGCCAGATGCAGGAACATTTTCAGATCGCGTAAATCCACGGGCACACTCCACGATTTTACATTGCAGAAATTGCAATATGATGTGGCAAATATATCAACGACCGCAATAAATTTCCTGCAATAAAAGGCGATGGTTGCCGGCGTTATTGGTACGTCACTGAAAACGTGACGGAGGTGTTTGCAGTCCCGCCGCTTATTGCCTGGTTCAGGCGATAATAACGGGCTTGCAGAGGGATATCGTAATCACCGGCTGGATTAGGAATGAAATTGAATGGCTGATCTTTTGATAGCGGTAGTGCCTTTCCTGCGTTATCGAGTAATTGCAGACCGACCCCTTTGGCAGAGGATGTGCTATCCAATGCGATAACGGAAAGTGAGTCATCCAGCACGGAGGTAGCTGGCGCAAGCTGATATGTGATGTCTTTTACCGTGTCAGCGCAGCCTCTCAGCGCGATACTAAAGCCAACGCGATCCGTTGTGTCTCCGGGGGCGGAAAGCTGGCCTATTGCATGGGTTCCCATGGGGACTTCAATGGCAGAGGTTCCTATCTCGCAGCTTTCGAGTATAACCTTAGTCGCCTTCGTCGATATAGACATATTCCCATTCGTCATGTAAAAGGCAGTGCCTTGGCCGAAGGTCAGGTTAAATAATAGACCACCAATATTAGTGATCGTATTTCCGTCGCGGGTAGACACAGGGCCAGTGACAACCAATCTTCCTACCCATGTGAGGTCTATTTTCAGTGTCTCATTACTCTTTAGATTGACCATTTGATAGACTGGATAACGGTTGGTTGGCGAAAAATATCCATCATTCCAGCTCGGCTTCGGATTGGAAATATAATAAGTATTCTGGACTTGTAATCCTATACCCGGAATGTTTGTGTTAACCGTGTGTGGATAAGATGAGGGCGTTAAGGTGGTATTCATTGGCCACGGAGTCAGGTCCCAGGTACCCGAGCAAGGGCCACCGATAGTACCCGATATTGTAGCAGTGGCACTCTCAACAAGCACTTTTCCTATGGGGTCATTCTTTGATACGTTAATTGTGCCTGGAAATGAAATGGTGGCGCTAGAAAAATTAGCCGGACCACAGGCGATGACCTCCCGCCCAACGCAAAGCAATATAAGCAGAGCAAAAAAGACCGACCGATAAATAACACGTCGCATAAATTTATCTTCCTTATAAAATAGAAACGGCTGGTGGCGTCGTTACCGGCACATCGCCTGGAGCATCTGTAAGCCGGAGGCCTCTGTTTGCTTCAACTGGTAATCCACCTGGCACTGCTGCCCGGCGTCGCTGCCCCATTTCACCGTCAGTTTTCCGCTCTCCGCCAGCCCGGTCAGATACACCTGGCCGCCATCGCCGACGATAAACGCCTGCGTTTTCTGCGTGGGATCGCTCACCATCGCGCCAAAAGGAATGCTGCCTCCGTCCTGGCGGACTAACGTCATCATCACGCGCTGCCCCACGCTGGCGTTAAAGCTCGCCCGCACCACCGCGCCGCGCGTCGGCACGACATTCTGGCTCGCGGTTTCGATATCGACATCATCGGGGAGCATTTCGGTGTTCAGCGATATCTGGGTTTTACGATACGGGCTGACGTAAGGCACAATGGCATAGCCGCGAAAATCCGTGCTCACCCCGGTCTGGTTGGTGACGCCAACGCCGCCCGCGCCCTGCGCCGCCACCAGGGCGATGGTGTCATTCAGCGATTGCCCCAGCGTTATGCCGTTGGCGTGCGCGACGATCCCCCCTTGCAGGCCGTAGTTCACCCGCTGCATATCCCTGTCGTAGGCGTAGGCCGCGTTTACCTCGGCGTAGGTGCCCCGGTAATCGGCGCTCATGTTGCCGCTGTTGCCTTCTCCCTGGCTGCCGTAACCCTCCGATACGCTCCAGCTCAGGTTATTATCCGCCAGCGCCGAGCCACTCAGCCCGACGTTATTGGTGGTATTGCCCTGCTGGCTGGTGTTCATGCTGTAGTCGGCGTAGGTACTGCTCATCCAGCTGTCCAGCGGAATACTGATGTTGAGGGAAAACTGCTGATCGTTGTCGTACCGTTTCCCACCATTGCCGCTGTCCTGGGTGTTGCGGTTGTAGCTGTAGTTCAGGTTGTAGCTGAAGTACTGCCAGCTGTTGCTGTATCCCACGCCTATCGAGCGCATGCTCTGCTGGCTGTTCCAGTAGTCCTCGCTGACCAGGTTTAACGACAGCGATCCAGCGTCGTCCCACAGTGTCTGGCTCAGCGTCATTTCAGCCCGGTTACGGCGGCGATCGGTCACTGTGGAATCGCTGTCGTTGTTGTAGGTATCCAGCACTTCCGATAGCGTGTAATACCCGGAGGTGGAATAACGATAACCGGCAATGGTGATATTGGTGCCCGTGTCGAGGAGATCTTTGCTGTAACGAATACGCCAGGACTGCCCTTGTTGCTTCTGACGGTCTTTCTGCGTGGACCACGATTGCGTCACGTCGGTGGAGATAGCCCCCAGTGTCTCCATATTTTTCCCTGCCCCAAACGCCAGTGACTGGTAGTGGCCGGCGAACTGCCCGCCGCCGTAAAGCGTGACACCAAAAGGTAAACCGTAAATCCCCGTGGCCTGGCCAAAGCCGGTTTTATCCACGCTGTTGTCATAAGCGCGGTATTGCCCGCCGGTGATTGAATATTTAAGCCGCCCTTCGCGTTGCAGTACCGGCAGAGAGGCAAACGGCACCACCAGCTGCTGCTCGCTACCATCCGCTTCTTTGATCGTCACGTTCAGGTCGCCGCTGCTGCCAGTGGGGTACATATCGGTAATTTCAAATGCGCCCGGCGTGACGTAGGTCTGGTAGATGGTATAACCATTCTGACGAACCGTGACCTGCGCATTGCTGCGGGCGATACCGCGCACCACGGGGGCATAACCTTTCAGACTGTCCGGGAGCATGTCGTCGTCAGAGGCGAGCTGCCCGCCACGAAAGGGGACGCTGTCAAAAATATCGGCGGGTGAGCTGCTCTCTCCCAGCGTTAGCTGACTTTTCAGCCGAATGATGTCGCGCTGGACATAGGTATATACGGTATCCCATTTGTCTTGCCCGTTGCTGTCGCGGTTCCAGGTGGTGTAATTGCGCAGGCGCCACGGGCCGATGTTGATCCCCGGCCGCAGGTTGACGTACTGGCTGTCGCTGTCCTGGCTGTCGTTTGTGCGGGTGTAATTATTGGCGCCGCTCAAGCTGTAGTTCAGCAGCAGCGCGGTGATCCCTTCATCCCACTGAGATTCCGGGACATAACCGCGCGCATTCTGCGACACGGCGGCTTGCGGCATACTGAGTAACAACTGCTGCACGTTAAAGCGAAATGTCGCGCTGGACTGCGGGATCGCCGCCAGATTCGCGCATTCGGCCTCTGTGCTGCCCAACGCGGGGAAGGACGCGGTTTTTACCCCCATCTCCGCTAGCGTGGCGACGCTGATGCAGGGTTGCAGCGTCTCTTTGCCATCGTTGCCTTTGATGAACTTAAACACGACGTCGCGGGTATCGAACTTGTCTTTATTAAGGTAAATATCGACGCGGTAGGTTCCCGGCGACTGTGCGCCGTTCTCTTCGAATACCGACAGGTCGGCGTTTGCCTGTTGTGCAGGGCCGGTTTTCAGAAACGCGGGGTTAAAATAATCCCGCGCCTGAGCACCCAGAAGGGGCCAACTGAGTAACATGGCCTGTAGCGTGCCCCGGTAAATCACCTTGTTTACGGCGAAAAAAAACCGCCGCTGCTGAACGGGCCAACGTATTATTTCCATATCGCGTGTTTCTCGCCGTCAGGTTTAAATAACAGGCAGGGTTATATCGGCTACAGTGACGCGGCGTGATCCTCGCCAATGCCGCCATAGTCATTGATCACTTTCCAGTGGATACCGTTGCCAGCGCCCTTGGGTAGCGGGAAGCTGGTGTGCCCCATCGGTGGGACAAAGGTAACCTTTTTCAACGTGTTACCCCCGACGGTGATGGAGTAGAAGTTCATATAAAACGGGGTCGGGTTTGTTACCTGAAGCTGATCGCCTGTGCGTTGCCATTTCAGTTCACCGGCGCGTTCGTCCGGTGCGCCTTTAAGGCCTTTAGGGCGATAAATCAGCTTCATCCTGCTGTTGACCGCAATCTGTAACTGGCTTTTTTGCTCATCCGTTGAGGCCGTCGGGATCGATTTAATATTCATCCAGTACAGCGACTCCCGGTCTTCCGGTAAATTCCCGCCCGCCCGCACCACGCGCAGAATATTGCCTTCCCCGCCATTCAGACGGAACAGTGGTGGGGTGATAACAAAGGGGGCCTTTTCTGTGCCGCTGTCCTGGGTGCTCACCCACGACTGGATCAGATACGGCACCTTGTCGGGGTTATTGACATTCAGGGAAGACTCTTTCTTACCGCCGTCGTAAATTAAGCGCGTCGCGCCAATCACCACGCCAGCCTGAGCAACGCTGGCCGCCGCCATTAACACCACTGCGACTCCCATAAGACGACATTTCATACACTTCACTCCGCTGGAAACGGTAGAAATAACCAGCTGGCAAGATCACCAGCTGGTTGGGTTAACACTCTCTACAGCAAAAATGCTTAGTTGTAGGTCATGTCAAAGTCGACGATGCCATCGGCCTGACCTGCGGTGATATCGGCATTATCGACGAGTGCGTAGTACTGAGCGTCAAAATTGAGCGTAGTACTGCCGCCACCGGCGGTCAGGGCATAAGGGTCGCTGGCGGAGTTGATATCCACATCCTTGCCTTTATCATCAGAGATCCGGATACCCACGCCTTCAGCGGTACTGGTTGTGGTGTCCAGTGCCAGTACGCCTGCGGTGCTGGATTCAGTTCCCTTAAAGGTTACTGCGGCCGTGATGAAGCTTGCCGGGCAGTTCGTCAATTCAATTTTGAACGGAACCTTTGTAGAAACATCACCGGAAGTGGTGAAAGCAGATTTCTGAACGGTGCCTAATGAAACCGGCTCGTTAGCGCTGGTGCTGACCGAACACCCATCTTCAGTGATAAACCCCTTGAAATGAATCGTACCGCCAGGGGTGGTTACAGCCGCCAGTGCAGAACCTGATACGATGGAAGCCAGCGCGGCAGCAATCATTACCTTTTTCATGATTTTCCTTAATTAATTTAACTAACATAAAGCCATTCCCTGGTTGCTGAAATGGCGGTTTCATTGCCATATGAATGGGGCCTGAGAACTAACACATCCATTGAATAATGAAATTATTGCTCGCCGGTAAAATGATAAAAAATAACCTTATTGATATATTGCTTATCAACCAGAAAGATTCAGTCTTAAATTAAGTGGAGCGAATGCCACGATGAATGACAACAGCCCAATTGCTATAAGATAAAATTAGCTCAATGATTTCACCATAGATATATTAATTCGGGGGTAGGATGTTTTTTTTGAAAAAAAGAGTCAATGACATAATTTGTTATTCGGAATTTGCCTAGGGCTTTAAGGTGTTAAAAAACCAGATTAATAGCTTAAACCCCTTCGGTTTTTTTATTTTTTAATGTAGTTAAATCAGTATGTTATTGGTGCTTTTGGTGAGCAGTGTTTGTGTTGGGCAGATATGCGGGTAAAATTAAACAGTCCGTGTTCATGGCGCTATTTGTGATGCCGGGTTATTTCTTTATATAATATATATTCTGAAGTTTTTATGGTTATTTTAAAATAATGGATGATGTTTTCATTATTCATTTGGATGATGGTGCTTTGTTGGTTTTTTTGCTGGCTAAATGTTATTGCTTACCTGCCCGGTGGAGAGGGTAAGCAGGTGAGAATGTTGTATTGTGTAAAACGAACATATATGAATAACATGTATTTCATGCGTACTTATTAAACCAGAATAACTTTCCTGAACACCTCAACGTGGCGGCTTTCCGCCAGATGCAGGAAGGTTTTTAGATCGCGTAAATTCACAGACGAGTCTCCGGTTTTCAATGTTGCATAAATTGCAATGTAACGTTGTGAATATATCAATTTCCGCAATAAATTTCCTGTTGTAATGTGGGTTCATTCTCGCTGAAACGCGAACCGAACAATAAGACACACAACATCACGGAGTACACCATCATGGCTAACTACTTTAATACACTGAATCTGCGCCAGCAGCTGGCACAGCTGGGCAAATGTCGCTTCATGGGCCGCGACGAATTCGCCGATGGCGCAAGCTACCTTCAGGGTAAAAAAGTGGTCATCGTCGGCTGTGGCGCTCAGGGCCTGAACCAGGGCCTGAACATGCGTGACTCTGGTCTGGATATCTCCTACGCTCTGCGTAAAGAAGCGATTGCCGAGAAGCGCGCGTCCTGGCGTAAAGCGACCGAAAACGGCTTCAAAGTCGGTACCTATGAAGAGCTGATCCCGCAGGCTGACCTGGTGGTTAACCTGACGCCGGACAAACAGCACTCCGACGTGGTGCGTTCCGTACAGCCGCTGATGAAAGACGGCGCGGCGCTGGGTTATTCTCACGGTTTCAACATCGTCGAAGTGGGCGAGCAGATCCGTAAAGACATCACCGTAGTGATGGTGGCGCCGAAGTGCCCGGGTACCGAAGTGCGTGAAGAGTACAAACGTGGTTTCGGGGTTCCGACCCTGATTGCGGTTCACCCGGAAAACGATCCGAAAGGCGAAGGTATGGCGATCGCTAAAGCCTGGGCCGCGGCAACCGGTGGTCACCGTGCTGGCGTACTGGAATCCTCCTTCGTTGCGGAAGTGAAATCTGACCTGATGGGCGAGCAGACTATCCTGTGCGGTATGCTGCAGGCCGGTTCTCTGCTGTGCTTCGACAAGCTGGTGGCTGAAGGCACCGATGCCGCTTACGCAGAAAAACTGATTCAGTTCGGCTGGGAAACCATCACCGAAGCGCTGAAGCAGGGCGGCATCACCCTGATGATGGACCGCCTGTCTAACCCGGCAAAACTGCGCGCTTATGCGCTGTCAGAACAGCTGAAAGAGATCATGGCGCCGCTGTTCCAGAAACACATGGACGGCATCATCTCCGGTGAATTCTCCTCCGGTATGATGGCTGACTGGGCGAACGACGACAAAAACTTGCTGACCTGGCGTGAAGAGACCGGTAAAACCGCGTTCGAAACCGCGCCGCAGTTTGAAGGCAAAATCGGCGAGCAGGAGTACTTCGATAAAGGCGTACTGATGATTGCGATGGTGAAAGCGGGCGTTGAGCTGGCGTTCGAAACCATGGTTGATTCCGGCATCATCGAAGAGTCTGCTTACTACGAATCACTGCACGAACTGCCGCTGATCGCTAACACCATTGCCCGTAAGCGTCTGTACGAAATGAACGTGGTTATCTCCGATACCGCAGAATACGGTAACTACCTGTTCTCTTACGCTTGCGTACCGCTGCTGAAAGAGTTCATGACCACGCTGCAGACCGGCGATCTGGGTAAAGCGATTGCCGAAGGCGCGGTAGACAACGCTCAGCTGCGTGACGTGAACGAAGCGATTCGCAGCCACGCTATCGAAGCGGTAGGTAAAAAACTGCGCGGTTATATGACGGATATGAAGCGCATCGCAGTCGCTGGTTAATCCTTAAATACATCTCTACCAGCCCGGTGACGCGCAAGCGCCGCCGGGTTTTCTTTTTTAATTCGCTTAAAACCTTTTTTAATCAAGATGATGATTATTTTCTGCACACGAGAGGTTGCCGTATAACTCTTAATGTAATATCGTAAGTTACATGAAAATAAATAACTCATTCTCAGCGACATTACACATCCTGCTGCATATGGAGCAGGTCGATAAACCTCTTACTTCGGAGCAGATGGCTGATTTTATCGACGGCAACCCGGCATTTATCCGCAAGCTGCTGGCCGGATTACGCGAAAACAAAATCGTCTGTGCAACCAAAGGGCATAACGGCGGTTGGCGGCTATGTCGTCCGGCCAACGAAGTGACGCTGCACGATATCTATTTCGCGCTGGGGTCGCCGACGCTGTTTGCGATTGGCAACCGCAGCGAAAACCCGCTGTGCCTGGTGGAGCAGGGGGTAAACCGGGTGATGTCAGAGACGCTCGCCGATGCGCAGACGCTGATCCTCGATCGCTTTAAGCGCCTGACGCTACAGGATATCGGCAGCGAATTTATTAGCTACTTCAACGACCAAGGCCACGACCATGATTGAAAATTTAACCACCTGCCTGATGATTGCGATGGCGGCGAGCAGTATTTCGATGACGGTGACGCAGACGGAGTTGTTTGCCGCGTTTCGTGAATGGACGACGAAAAAGAACGTGCTAATGGGGCACTTGTTCCACTGCTTCTACTGCCTAAGTCACTGGGTGGTATTTGGCGGGATGGCGGTATATCGCCCGGCGCTGTTGAACAGCGGCTTTGCGCTGATTGACTGGGTGATGACGGCGTTTATCGTGATTACTATCACCACGCTGATTAATGGCTTGATGTTTAAGGTGTTCCAGGCGGCGGTTAGCACCCACGTGATGAAACATAACGCCCAGCAGACGCTGCAATCGCAGAAATAAAAAACCCGGCGTCGCTTTGCTCGGCCGGGCTACAAACGACCGGTAGCCCGGCCGAGCAAAGCGACGCCGGGATACACCTTACTTACGGTACAGCACTTTGATAATGTGGTAGCCAAACTGGGTATGCAGTGGGCCAGTTGGCTCCAGTTCCGGGCAGGAGAAGACCACTTTATCGAATGCCGGGACCATCTGGCCCTGGCGGAATTCACCCAGATCGCCGCCGCGTTTTCCTGACGGGCAGATTGAGTGTTTCTTCGCCAGCTTGCCGAAGTCGGCGCCATTTTTAAGCTGCTCAAGCAGATCGAGAGCCAGTTTCTCTTCTTTTACCAGAATGTGCAGTGCTGCCGCTGTTTTAGCCATGATTGCGCCTTGATTGAGTTGGGATAAATCAGGGCGCCATAGTAGCACGCGTTAACGGCGATACAGCACCTTGATGATATGGTAGCCAAATTTGGTTTGCACCGGTCCATAGGGCTTGAGCAACGGGCAACTGAAGACGGCTTTATCGAACGGGCCGACCATCACCCCCTGTTGGAATTCGCCTAAATCACCGCCGTTGCGTCCTGATGGACACTTTGAGTAGCGCTTCGCCAGATGATCGAAGCTGACGCCGCGTTCCAGTTTGGCGAGGATCTCCTGCGCCAGTTTCTCTTCTTTTACCAGAATATGCAGGGCTGCTGCGCTTTTTGCCATGGTCAGGTTCTCAGGATGAATTGCGTGGCTGACACTTTACCATCCGCCGGTAAATCTCGGCCCCGCTTTCTGCTACAATCCACACCCCGTTCGAAGATTGAGCAATATTCCCATGCGTTTAAACCCTGGCCAACAACAAGCCGTCGAATTCGTTACCGGACCGTGCCTGGTGCTGGCGGGCGCCGGTTCCGGTAAGACCCGCGTTATTACCAATAAAATCGCCCACCTGATCCGCGGCTGCGGCTATCAGGCGCGCCATATCGCGGCCGTGACCTTTACCAACAAAGCCGCGCGCGAAATGAAAGAACGCGTCGGGCAAACGCTGGGGCGCAAAGAGGTGCGCGGCTTGATGATTTCCACCTTCCACACCCTGGGGCTGGATATCATCAAGCGCGAATATGCCGCGCTGGGAATGAAGTCTAACTTTTCGCTGTTCGATGATACTGATCAGGTTGCTTTGCTTAAAGAGCTGACCGAAGGGTTGATCGAAGATGACAAAGTGGTGTTGCAGCAGCTGATCTCGACGATCTCCAATTGGAAAAACGATCTGAAAACGCCCGCGCAGGCGGCGGCAGGCGCGAAAGGCGAGCGGGATCGTATCTTCGCTCACTGTTATGGGCTGTACGACGCGCACATGAAGGCCTGCAATGTCCTTGATTTCGACGATCTGATCCTGCTGCCGACGCTGTTGCTGCAGCGTAATGAAGAGGTGCGCGAACGCTGGCAGAATAAGATCCGTTACCTGCTGGTGGATGAGTATCAGGATACCAACACCAGCCAGTATGAACTGGTGAAGCTGCTGGTGGGGCAGCGCGCGCGCTTTACCGTGGTGGGCGACGATGATCAGTCGATCTACTCGTGGCGCGGCGCGCGGCCGCAGAACCTGGTGCTGCTTAGTCAGGACTTCCCGGCGTTGCAGGTGATCAAGCTTGAGCAGAACTACCGCTCTTCCGGGCGAATACTGAAAGCCGCTAACATTCTGATCGCTAATAACCCGCACGTCTTTGAAAAGCGGCTGTTCTCTGAACTGGGTTACGGCACCGAACTGAAAGTGCTTTCCGCTAACAACGAAGATCATGAAGCGGAGCGCGTTGCCGGCGAGCTGATCGCCCATCACTTTATTAATAAAACCGACTATAAAGATTACGCGATCCTCTATCGCGGCAACCATCAGTCGCGCGTCTTTGAAAAGATGCTGATGCAGAACCGCATTCCGTACAAAATCTCCGGCGGCACCTCGTTTTTCTCACGTCCGGAAATTAAAGACCTGCTGGCCTATCTGCGCGTGTTGACCAATCCGGATGACGACAGCGCCTTCCTGCGAATCGTCAATACGCCAAAGCGCGAGATTGGCCCGGCGACGTTGCAAAAGCTCGGTGAATGGGCGATGAGCCGCAACAAAGGCTTGTTCACCGCCAGCTTTGATATGGGGTTAAGCCAGACGCTCACCGGGCGCGGGTACGAATCTCTCACCCGTTTCACCCACTGGCTACGGGAAATTCAGCAGTTGACCGAGCGCGAGCCGGTTGCCGCCGTGCGTGATTTGATTCGCGGGATTGATTATGAATCCTGGTTGTATGAAACCTCGCCCAGCCCGAAAGCCGCAGAAATGCGGATGAAAAACGTCAACCAGCTGTTTACCTGGATGACTGAGATGCTGGAAGGCAGCGAGATTGATGAACCGATGACGCTAACGCAGGTGGTCACTCGCTTCACCTTGCGCGACATGATGGAACGCGGTGAATCGGACGAAGAGTTGGATCAGGTCCAACTGATGACCCTCCACGCCTCAAAAGGACTGGAGTTCCCGTATGTTTACCTGGTCGGAATGGAAGAGGGGCTGTTGCCGCACCAGAGCAGCATTGATGAAGATAACGTTGATGAAGAGCGCCGTCTGGCCTACGTCGGCATCACCCGGGCGCAGAAAGAGCTGATCTTCACGTTGTGTAAGGAACGTCGGCAGTATGGCGAGCTGGTGCGCCCGGAGCCGAGCCGTTTTCTGCTGGAACTCCCGCAGGACGATCTGATTTGGGAGCAAGAGCGGAAGGTGATTTCAGCAGAAGAGCGGATGCATAAAGGCCAGGCCAACGTCGCGAATATTAAGGCGATGCTGGCGAAGGCGAAAAAGGGTTAATCCCTTTGGCGATATATATGACCCGGCGGGGGCTACCTTGCCGCATCGCCATTGTTGAGCAGTAGCGCCCAGTGAACATAACTTTGCCACTGACACTCTTGCTCGACCATTTCCCGGCCCAGCGGATGTTCCTCCAGCCAGTCATCCGGCAGCGTCAGCGTCAGCTTTTCATCGTCCGCGGCGAGCTGAATTGTCGGCAGGAGATCGTCGCGACGGCGGCTGGCAAACAGAATCGCCAGCCGTAGCAGACGGCATAAATGTTCGGCAATGCGCGGCGGTACCGCGTTTTGCTGATGGAGTGAAGAAAGGTCGATGGCGTTGGTCTGGTTAAGCAGCAGCGTGGCGATAAGCTTTTTCTGCGCCGGGGTAAAGCCGGGCAGGTCGAGGTTATTCACCAGATAGGCCGCATGCTGTGGCGCGCGTTTGAAATCAACGCTCAGCCCGATTTCATGCAGCGCGCAGGCGCTGATGAGTAAATCACGGCTTAGCGGATCCAGCAGCCAGTTATTATCCAACTGATCGACCAACTGGGTGGCAAGATTGGCCACCCGTTGCGCCTGTTCGGTGTCGATCATAAAGCGGCGCTGAATATTGCGCAGCGTACGGCTGCGGATATCCTGATCGACGGAGAGATGCAGCATGCCGTAAACCAGGCCTTCGCGTAATGCGCCGCCCGCCAGGGTCATGCACTGAATATTCAATTCGCTGAAGATAGCGATCAGAATGGCGAGCCCGCTCGGAAATACCAATGCGCGTTCGAGCGTTAACCCTTCGATTTCCAGTTCTTCGAGACGGCCGCATTGAATGGCGCGCTGCTTAAGCTGCTGCAGCTTGGTCAGGGTGATACGTTCATCCATTCCTTGCGCCATCATAATTTCCTGCAGCGCCTGTACGGTACCGGATGCGCCGACGCACACTTTCCAGCCGTGATAACGCAGGACATCGGCGATTGGGCGCAGTACATCGCGCGCCGCGGCTTCGGCGAGATCGAAGTTTTCTTTGGTCAGACTACGGTCGGCGAAATACCGCTCAAGCCAGGTGACGCAGCCCATCGACAGACTGAAAAGCGAGGTGGTTTGCGCGCCGGTGCCGGTTACCAGTTCGGTGCTGGCGCCGCCGATATCCACGACCAGGCGCTGATCGGCGCCGCCGGTGGTATGCGCTACGCCTTGATAGATCAGGCGCGCTTCTTCTTCGCCGCTGATCACCTGGACGGGGCAACCGAGGATTTTCTGCGCTTTCGCCAGAAACTCGCCGGCATTAACCGCCAGACGCAGCGTAGCGGTAGCGACGACGCGAATTTGCGCCGGAGGGATATCCTGCAAACGTTCAGCAAACAGGCGCAAGCATTGCCAGCCACGCTCCATCGCTTCTGCAGACAGCGCGTTGTCGTTATTCAGGCCGGCGGCCAGACGGACCTTGCGCTTGATGCGGCTCAGGGTCTGGATGCTGCCCGCCACCTCGCGCACCACCAACATATGAAAACTATTGGAACCAAGGTCGATGGCGGCATATAGCGAGGTGGAGCTCATACTCTTCATCTTTCAGGCCGCTCCTGTGTCGACTGGGCGCTGGCGCCCGATCCACTTATCTGAGCGCGTTGCCTGGGATTGACTCCCGGGCGCATCCTGAAAGATTTAGCGTATGACATAGATGTTTAACCTGAACGACGACGATTACGAGGCGGGCCGTTACGGCGCGGACCATTACCCGGGCGGGTGCGCGTCAGGCGCAGCGGCTTCGGCAGATCGGTCATCAGTGCATCTGGATTGTACTTGCTGACTGGGATCGAATGGCCGATATAGGTTTCGATTGCCGGTAAGTTCAGCGCGTACTCTTCGCAGGCCAGACTGATGGAGTGCCCGCTGGCGCCCGCGCGACCGGTACGGCCGATGCGGTGGACGTAGTCTTCGCAGTCGTCCGGCAGGTCATAGTTAAAGACGTGGGTAACGGCCGGGATGTGCAGGCCGCGGGCGGCAACGTCAGTCGCAACCAGAATGTCGAGATCGCCGCGGGTGAACTCTTCGAGAATACGCAGGCGTTTTTTCTGCGCCACGTCACCGGTCAACAGGCCTACGCGATGACCGTCTGCCGCCAGATGACCCCAGATATCTTCACAGCGATGCTTGGTGTTGGCGAAAACGATAGCGCGGTCTGGCCATTCTTCTTCCAGCAGCGTCTGCAGCAGGCGCATTTTTTCTTCGTTGGAAGGATAGAACAGCTCTTCTTTAATGCGGTGGCCGGTTTTCTGTTCCGGTTCGACTTCGACGTATTCGGCGTTGTTCATTTGTTCGAACGCCAGTTCGCGAACGCGGTAGGACAAGGTTGCGGAGAACAGCATGTTCAGGCGCTGAGTGGCCGGCGGCATACGGCGGAACAGCCAGCGGATGTCTTTAATAAAGCCGAGATCGTACATGCGATCGGCTTCGTCCAGCACGACAACCTGAATGGCGCCGAGGTTAATGTGGTTCTGTTTTGCGTAATCGATCAGGCGACCGGTGGTGCCGATCAGAATATCGACGCCGCTTTCCAGCACTTTCAGCTGTTTATCGTAGCCGTCGCCGCCATAAGCCAGACCCAGCTTCAGGCCGGTCGCTTCTGCCAGTGGCTCGGCATCAGCGTGAATCTGTACCGCCAGTTCGCGCGTCGGCGCCATGATCAGCGCGCGCGGTTGGTTAACCTGGCGGTCTGCGATGGCCGGGTGAGAGAGAAGATAATGAAACGTTGACGTCAGAAACGCCATCGTTTTACCGGTACCGGTTTGCGCCTGCCCGGCGACATCGCGGCCTTCCAGCGTCAGCGGAAGGGCGAGGGCCTGAATGGGTGTGCAATTATGAAACCCTTTCTTTTCAAGGGCTTCGACAACTGCCGGGTGCAGGGCGAAGTCGGAAAACTTCTGTTCTGTCAAATGTGTTTTGCTCATAGTGTGGTAGAATATCAGCTAACTATTGCATTAAGAAAGCGTATCCGGTGAAATAACGTCAACCTTTCGTTGGCTATATACGAAATTATTCAAGGTGCGTCTCCGGCTACTGAATGAATCCCGGAAAGCTTAGACTACTAAGCGCAACGGGGGCGATAAATCTGCCGCAAGCAGATTTGCAGACAGTGCGCTTAAGCATCTGTGCATGTGGTCCATGGTGGATCCCTGTGCGCAGGTAGCTTATAAAAGAGGCATCCTGAAGAATAGCGTGCATAACGTAGCATCGACACGTCGTTGATGGCCGCGACACCAACACACCAGGCTTATTCCTGTGGAGTTATATATGAGCGATAAAATTATTCACCTGACTGACGACAGTTTTGACACGGACGTACTCAAGGCTGACGGGCTGACCCTCGTCGATTTCTGGGCAGAGTGGTGTGGTCCGTGCAAAATGATCGCCCCGATTCTGGATGAGATCGCTGAAGAGTATCAGGGCAAACTGACCGTGGCTAAACTGAACATCGATCAGAACCCGGGCACGGCGCCGAAATACGGCATCCGTGGTATCCCGACTCTGCTGCTGTTCAAGAACGGCGAAGTGGCGGCGACTAAAGTCGGCGCACTGTCTAAAGGCCAACTGAAAGAGTTCCTCGACGCCAACCTGGCGTAATCGGTTTGCCATTCCGGCGTCCGGATTCCTATTTTTTGTGGAACTCTGGACGCCCGGCCTGAGTCGTGCTAAGTTAATTCCAGACTTCGTTTTAAACATACCTATTGTTTGAATCTTGTTTTACCCAAAGCGTCCCGCAGACTATGCGCGTGAGGCTAATAATTCCGGGCTTATCACTCAATTCCGTCTTGTCGTTTCAGTTCTGCGTTCTTTCCTGTGACCAGGCAACGTACAGACACGAGATGAAGCCGCTAACAGGCATGGATGTTCCTGCCATACCATTCACAACATTAAGTTCGAGATTTACCCCGAGTTTAAGAACCCACACCACTATGAATCTTACCGAATTAAAGAATACGCCGGTTTCTGAGCTGATTACTCTCGGCGAAAATATGGGGCTGGAAAACCTGGCCCGTATGCGTAAGCAGGATATTATTTTTGCCATCCTCAAGCAGCATTCGAAGAGTGGCGAAGATATCTTTGGCGATGGCGTACTGGAGATACTGCAGGATGGATTTGGATTCCTCCGCTCAGCAGATAGCTCCTACCTCGCCGGTCCAGACGACATCTATGTATCCCCCAGCCAAATCCGCCGCTTCAACCTCCGCACTGGTGACACCATTTCCGGTAAGATTCGTCCTCCTAAAGAGGGTGAACGTTACTTTGCGCTGCTGAAAGTTAATGAGGTTAACTACGACAAGCCTGAAAACGCGCGTAACAAGATTCTGTTCGAGAACTTAACGCCGCTGCACGCGAATTCACGTCTGCGTATGGAACGCGGTAACGGTTCTACCGAAGACTTAACCGCTCGCGTTCTGGATCTGGCTTCGCCGATTGGCCGCGGACAGCGTGGCCTGATCGTCGCACCGCCGAAAGCCGGTAAAACCATGCTGCTGCAGAACATCGCGCAGAGCATCGCTTACAACCACCCTGACTGCGTGCTGATGGTTCTGTTGATCGACGAACGTCCGGAAGAAGTGACCGAGATGCAGCGTCTGGTTAAAGGTGAAGTTGTCGCTTCTACCTTCGACGAACCGGCATCTCGTCACGTTCAGGTCGCTGAGATGGTTATCGAGAAGGCGAAGCGTCTGGTTGAGCACAAAAAAGACGTTATTATTCTGCTCGACTCCATTACCCGTCTGGCTCGTGCCTATAACACCGTGGTTCCGGCTTCCGGTAAAGTCCTGACCGGTGGTGTGGATGCGAATGCCCTGCACCGTCCGAAGCGCTTCTTTGGCGCGGCGCGTAACGTGGAAGAGGGCGGCAGCCTGACTATCATCGCTACTGCGCTTATCGATACCGGCTCTAAAATGGATGAAGTTATCTACGAAGAGTTCAAAGGTACCGGTAACATGGAACTGCATCTCTCGCGTAAGATTGCGGAAAAACGCGTCTTCCCGGCTATCGACTACAACCGTTCCGGTACCCGTAAAGAAGAGCTGCTGACCACCCAGGAAGAGCTGCAGAAAATGTGGATCCTGCGTAAAATCATCCATCCAATGGGTGAAATCGACGCGATGGAATTCCTCATTAATAAACTGGCGATGACCAAAACTAACGATGACTTCTTCGACATGATGAAGCGCTCGTAAGACGGAATACGCCGAAAAAACGCCACGCGATTGCGTGGCGTTTTGTTTTGTAGCTTTGTATGATCCAGTAGGGAAAAGCGCCGCCAGCGTTGCCGTATGATATGTGTGGCAGGTAGAGCGGAAAGGACTTTAACAGTCTAAAATATATACAATAAATTTGTAATGTTCTGCTTTTCCCCTTCAGGAGTGGAGACATCGTCGTTATACTCCCCGGATTAACTATGCTGAGAGCACATGTGTTGTGAATTTACTCACTGCTATTACTGAATTAATCAGTGTTTTCTTATTCACGACCCTTTTTATATTTGTTGCCCGCAAAGTAGCAAAAAAAATTGGGTTGGTGGATAAGCCAAACTATCGGAAACGGCATCAGGGTTTGATTCCGTTAGTTGGTGGTATCTCAGTTTATGCCGGTATTTGTTTTACCTTTGCCATCGCGGATTATTATATCCCTCATGCCACGCTGTATCTGGCTTGCGCTGGCGTGCTGGTGTTGGTCGGAGCGTTGGATGACCGTTTTGATATCAGTGTCAAAATTCGCGCGGTCATTCAGGCCGCGATAGCCGTTATCATGATGACGGCAGGGAATCTGCATCTCAGCAGCCTTGGCTATATTTTCGGCTCATGGGAGCTGGTGCTCGGCCCCTTTGGCTTTTTCCTCACGCTTTTCGCCGTTTGGGCGGCAATCAACGCCTTCAATATGGTGGATGGCATCGACGGCCTGCTCGGCGGGTTATCTTCCGTCTCTTTCGCGGCAACAGGCATCATCTTGTGGTTCGATGGCCAGTACAGCCTGGCTATGTGGTGTTTTGCGATGATCGCCGCCATTCTGCCTTATATTTTACTTAACCTCGGCGCGCTCGGTCGTCGTTATAAAGTGTTTATGGGTGATGCCGGCAGCACCATGATTGGCTTCACCATTATCTGGATCCTGTTGGAGACGACGCAGGGTAAGACGCATCCTATCAGCCCGGTTACCGCGCTGTGGATTATCGCGATTCCGTTGATGGATATGGTGGCGATTATGTATCGTCGCCTGAGAAAAGGCATGAGCCCATTCTCCCCTGACCGTCAGCATATTCATCATTTGATCATGCGTGCCGGGTTTACTTCCCGGCAGGCTTTTGTCCTGATTACGCTGGCTGCCGCTTTACTGGCGCTGGTTGGCGTGGTGGCGGAATACACCCGTATTGTTCCTGAATGGGTGATGTTAATACTCTTTTTGTTTGCTTTTTTACTTTATGGCTACTGCATTAAGCGCGCATGGAAAGTGGCGCGCCTGGTAAAGCGCATTAGACGCAGAATTCGGCGACACAGCGGCAATAATCCAAATTTAACCAAGTAAAACTGGGGAAGTGATGACTCAACCATTACCGGGAGCACAAGCAGTGAACGTTGAGAACGAACTGGATATTCGCGGGCTGTTTCGCGCCTTATGGGCAGGAAAAGGCTGGATAGCCGGCATCGCCGTGTTATTCGCGCTGATCGTTCTTATTTATTCCTTTTTTGCTCGCCAGGAGTGGAGCGCGACGGCGATTACCGACCGACCAACCGTCAATATGCTGGGCGGATATTATTCGCAGCAGCAGTTCTTACGTAACCTGGATATCAAGGCCAACCTGGCTTCGGTAGATCAGCCTTCCGCCATGGATGAAGCGTACAAAGAGTTCATTATGCAGCAGGCGTCATGGGATACCCGCCGTGACTTCTGGTTGCAGACTGATTACTACAAGCAACGCCAGTCGGGCAACTCGCGCGCGGATGCCGCGATGCTTGACGATCTGATTAACGACATTCTGTTTATTCCCGGCGATCCCGTGAAAAGCGTCAATGACAGCATCAAGCTAACGGCGGAAACCGCGCCGGACGCCAATAATCTGCTGCGCCAGTACGTCGCTTTTGCCAGCCAGCGTGCGGCAGGTCATCTTAACGACGAACTGAAGGGGGCCTGGGCGGCGCGTACTGTGCAGATGAAAGCGCAGGTGAAGCGTCAGGAAGAGGTGGCGAGCGAGATCTACAACCGCCGCGTCCAGAGCGTGGAGCAGGCGTTGAAAATCGCCCAGCAGCATAATATTTCCCGTAGCGAGACTGATGTCCCGGCGGAACAGCTGCCAGCCTCCGAACTCTTCTTACTCGGGCGGCCAATGCTACAGGCACGGCTGGAAAATCTGCAGGCTGTGGGACCCGAATTCGATCTCGACTATGACCAGAACCGCGCCATGCTGAACACGCTAAATGTTGGTCCAACGCTTGATCCGCGTTTTCAGACTTACAGATATTTGCGTACACCGGAAGAACCTGTAAAACGCGATAGCCCGCGACGGGTCTTTCTGATGGTGATGTGGGGGATTGTGGGCGCGCTCATCGGCGCAGGCGTTGCGTTAGCACGTCGTCGTGTCCAATGAATGAGGCCCGTGATGAAGCGCTCTGCGCCTTCATCACCTAATCGAAGAGAATCGATGTGAAAGTACTGACTGTATTTGGCGTGAGACCAGAGACCACCAAACGTATTTTATCCGCTCTTAAAAATAATCAGGTAACGTTATGAGTTTTTCTACCATTTCAGTGATTGGCCTTGGGTATATTGGTCTGCCAACCGCTGCCGCATTTGCTTCCCGGCAACGGCGGGTGGTTGGCGTGGACATTAATCAACACGCCGTTGATACCATTAACCGTGGTGAGATTCATATCGTCGAACCAGAGCTAGCCAGCGTGGTGAAAACCGCGGTTGAGCAGGGGTATTTAAGCGCCACCACCGTGCCGGTGGAATCTGATGCTTACCTGATTGCTGTGCCGACGCCGTTCAAAGGCGGGCATGAGCCGGATATGGTCTTTGTGGAGTCTGCCGCCAAATCCATCGCGTCCACCCTGAAGAAAGGGGCGCTGGTGATTCTGGAATCCACCTCGCCAGTCGGCGCGACCGAACAGATGGCGGAGTGGCTGGCGGAAATGCGCCCGGACCTCAGTTTCCCGCAGCAGGCTGGCGAAGCGGCGGACGTGAACATCGCTTACTGCCCTGAGCGCGTGCTGCCGGGTCAGGTGATGGTCGAGCTCATCAAAAACGATCGCGTGATTGGCGGCATGTCGCCGGTCTGTTCCGCCCGCGCCAGCGAATTGTATAAGATTTTCCTGGAAGGCGAATGCGTGGTGACCAACTCGCGCACCGCTGAGATGTGCAAGTTGACCGAAAACAGCTTCCGCGACGTTAATATCGCGTTTGCTAATGAGCTGTCGCTGATTTGTGCCGATCAGGGGATTAATGTTTGGGAACTGATCCGCCTGGCGAATCGCCACCCGCGTGTGAACATTCTGCAGCCGGGCCCCGGTGTCGGCGGCCACTGCATCGCCGTTGACCCGTGGTTTATCGTGGCGCAAAACCCGCAGCAGGCGCGTCTGATCCGCACCGCCCGCGAGGTGAACGATCACAAGCCGGAATGGGTTATCGATCAGGTGAAAGCGCAGGTCGCCGACTGCCTGAACGCCAGCAATAAACGCGCCAGCGAACTGACGATTGCCTGTTTTGGCCTGGCGTTTAAACCTAACATTGACGACCTGCGTGAAAGCCCGGCAATGGAAATCGCCGCGCAGATCGCGCGTTGGCATAGCGGCGCGACTCAAGTCGTTGAGCCCAACATTCACACGTTACCGAAGAAACTTGATGGCCTGTGCACGCTGGCAACTCTCGACGAAGCGCTGGCCAGCGCCGATGTGTTGGTGATGTTAGTCGACCACAAAGAATTTAAAGCCGTCAGCGGCGATAGGGTGACTCAGGCTTATATCATCGACACCAAAGGCGTGTGGCGGTGAGACGTGTGCGCCATGACCCATTCGTATCTGGCTCATCCCATGCCCGTCCGCGCCAATATTGAAGCTCTGGAGTGGGTGAACCGCTTCTTTGCCGTCAACAGCGCCATGGTGCGCTTTGACGAGCATGCGCCGTTGCTGACGTCTGAAGCGCTGGCAGGATGGTCGCGGGTGCAGGCAAAAGTTGCTGCCAGCGATACCACGTGCCTTGATGCGCTGCAGCAGCTCGGTTTCCAGCTGGTGGAAGGCGAGGTCGATCTGGCGTTGCCAGTCGGCAATCCTGCAGACATCGGCGCCGAATGGGCCGTTGAGAGCGATATTGCGCGGCTGCGCGAGTTGGCGGCCGAGGCCTTTTCCATGAGCCGTTTTCGCGCGCCCTGGTACGCTGCGGACGCCAGCGGTCGTTTCTACGCGCAATGGATCGAAAACGCGGTGCTGGGGACCTTTGACCATCAGTGCCTGCTCTTCCGCGCGCCAGATGGCGACATTCGTGCGTTTGTTTCTCTGCGTCAGCTCAACGATACGGATGCTCGTATTGGCCTGTTGGCCGGGCGCGGAGCCGGTCATGAACTGATGCAGGCGGCGCGTCATTGGGCGGCGCAACGCGGGCTATCGACACTGCGGGTGGCGACCCAGATGGGCAACACCGCCGCGCTTAAACGTTACATTCTCAGCGGTGCGAATGTGGAAAGCACTGCGTACTGGTTATACAGGTGACAAGATGATTCCATTTAACGCGCCGCCGGTGGTGGGGACTGAACTCGATTACATGCAGTCGGCGATGGGGAGTGGCAAACTGTGCGGCGACGGCGGTTATACCCGTCGCTGTCAGCAGTGGTTCGAACAGCGCTTTGGTACCGCTAAGGCGCTGCTGACGCCATCCTGTACCGCATCGCTGGAGATGGCGGCGCTGTTGCTGGATATTCAACCGGGCGATGAAGTGATCATGCCCAGCTATACCTTCGTCTCTACCGCTAACGCCTTTGTGCTGCGCGGCGCCGAAATCGTCTTCGTGGATATCCGCCGCGATACGATGAATATTGACGAAACGCTGATTGAAGCGGCGATCACCGATAAAACGCGGGCGATCGTTCCGGTGCATTATGCGGGCGTGGCTTGCGAGATGGACGTTATCATGGCGCTTGCCGCTAAATATAAGCTATTTGTGGTGGAAGATGCCGCGCAAGGCGTGATGTCAACCTACAAAGGACGAGCGCTGGGCACCATCGGCCATATCGGCTGTTTTAGCTTCCACGAAACCAAAAACTATACCGCTGGCGGTGAAGGCGGCGCGACGCTTATCAACGATCCTAAGCTGGTGGAACGCGCGGAGATCATTCGCGAAAAAGGCACCAACCGTAGCCAATTTTTCCGCGGTCTGGTGGATAAGTACACCTGGCGCGATATTGGCTCCAGCTATTTGATGTCCGATCTGCAGGCCGCCTATCTGTGGGCGCAACTGGAAGCCGCGGAACGTATTAACCAGCAGCGTCTAACGTTATGGCAAACCTATTATGACGCGCTGCTGCCGCTGGCGCGCGCTGGTCGTATCGAGCTGCCTATCGTCCCTGCCGACTGCGGGCACAATGCGCACATGTTTTATATTAAGCTGCGCGATAATAACGACCGAGGGGCGCTGATTAACTGGCTGAAAGAGGCGGAAATTCTGGCGGTATTCCACTACATCCCGCTGCATAGCTGCCCGGCAGGTGAGCGGTTCGGCGAGTTCCATGGCGAGGATCGTTATACGACTCAGGAGAGCGAGCGCCTTCTGCGTTTGCCATTGTTCTATAACCTGTCTGCGGTAAACCAACGGACGGTGATTAACTCACTGCTGAGCTACTTCTCCTGATATGTCGTTGGCAAAAGCATCGCTGTGGACCGCGGCGTCTACCTTAGTCAAAATAGGCGCCGGTTTGCTGGTGGTTAAACTGCTGGCGGTCTCATTTGGCCCCGCTGGCGTTGGGCAAGCCGGTAACTTCCGCCAGCTGGTCACCGTACTTGGCGTGCTGGCGGGCGCGGGCATTTTTAACGGCGTGACTAAGCTGGTCGCCCAGCATCACGACGATCCCCTGCGCCTGAAACAGGTGGTGGGCACCTCATCGGCGATGGTGCTCGGTTTTTCAACGCTACTGGCGTTGGTTTTTTTACTGGCAGCTGCGCCAATAAGCCAGGGGCTGTTCGGCCATACGCACTACCAGAATCTGGTACGGCTGGTGGCGCTGGTGCAGATGGGGATCGCGTGGGCGAATTTCCTGCTGGCGCTGATGAAAGGCTTTCGCGATGCGGCGGGTAATGCGTTTTCGCTGATTGCCGGTAGCCTGATTGGTGTCGTGGCCTATTACGCTTGTTATTATTTCGGCGGCTATCAAGGGGCGCTGCTGGGGCTGGCGTTAGTTCCGGCGCTGGTGGTGATGCCAGCGGCTATCGTTTTATGGCGGCGCGGCGTGATCCCACTGCGTGCGCTGCGCCCGCGCTGGGATAACGGCCTTGCGGGGCAGCTCTCTAAATTTACCCTGATGGCGTTGATTACCTCGGTCACATTGCCAGTCGCCTATGTGATGATGCGTAATCTGTTGGCGGCGCATTACGGCTGGGAAGCGGTAGGGATTTGGCAGGGGGTGAGTAGCATCTCGGATGCCTACCTGCAGTTTATTACCGCCTCGTTCAGCGTGTATCTGCTGCCCACGCTGTCGCGGCTAACGGCTAAAAAGGACATCACTCGCGAGATTGCGAAGTCGTTGAAATTCGTGCTGCCAGCGGTCGCCGCAGCGAGCCTGACGGTCTGGCTGTTGCGCGATTTTGCTATCTGGCTGCTGTTTTCCGGGAGCTTTACCGCGATGCGCGATCTCTTCGCCTGGCAGCTGGTAGGAGATGTGTTAAAGGTCGGTGCTTATGTTTATGGTTATCTGGTGATCGCCAAAGCGTCGTTGCGTTTTTATATTCTGACGGAAATCAGCCAGTTCACTTTGCTGACCGCATTCTCACATTGGCTTATCCCGGCGCACGGCGCAATCGGCGCGGCGCAGGCGTATATGGCTACTTATATTGTTTATTTCGCCCTTTGTAGTGGCGTGTTTTTACTCTGGCGTAAACGGGCATGACAGCACTGATACATGTACTGGGATCGGATATCCCGCACCACAACCAGACCGTACTCCGGTTTTTTAACGACGAACTGGCGGCCGACGCGCAGGCCCGGACATTTATGGTCGTTGGTGATGCGACAGGCATGCGCGACGCGTATCCGGCGCTGGAAATAACCTGCTATCCGGGCAAAAAGTCGCTGGCGCAGGCGGTTATCGCTAAAGCCAAAGCCAACCGCCAGCAGCGTTTTTTCTTCCACGGTCAGTTCAATACCGGCTTGTGGCTGGCGCTGTTGAGCGGAGGTATTCGTCCGTCGCAGTTTAACTGGCATATCTGGGGCGCGGATCTGTATGAAAATGCCGTCAGCCTGAAGTTCCGCCTGTTTTATCCGCTGCGCCGCATCGCGCACGGGCGAGTAGGGCGCGTCTTCGCGACCCGCGGCGATCTCAGTTGGTTTGCCAACCATCATCCGCGAGTGCCGGGGGAGCTGCTCTACTTCCCGACCCGCATGGATCCTGAACTGAATAACTTTGCCGATCATGCGCCGCGCGGCGAAACCTTGACGATTCTGGTGGGTAACTCCGGCGATCGCAGCAACGAACATATGGCGGCGCTGCGTGCGATTCATCAGCAGTTTGGTGATACGGTGAATGTCATCGTACCAATGGGGTATCCGGCCAACAACGAAGCCTACATCAAGGAAGTCCGCGAGGCCGGTGCGGTGCTGTTTAGCGGCGAACGCCTGCAGATCCTCAGTGATAAACTGGAATTTGACGATTATCTGGCGCTGTTGCGCCGCTGCGATCTGGGTTATTTCCTGTTTGCGCGTCAGCAGGGGATTGGCACCTTATGTTTGCTGATTCAGGCGGGCGTTCCCTGCGTGCTCAACCGCGAAAACCCGTTCTGGCAGGATATGACCGAGCAACAGGTGCCGGTGCTGTTCACCAGCGATACGCTGGACGTCGGTGTGGTGCGTGAGGCGCAGCGTCAGCTGGCGAACGTCGATAAGCGCCGCATCGCCTTCTTCCGCCCGAACTATCTGGCTGGCTGGCAGCGGGCGCTGAAACTGGCGGCGGAGGTGCAAGCATGACGTTAATGCAATTTAGCGGGTTACTGGTCGTCTGGTTACTGTCGACGTTGTTTATCGCCACCGCGACCTGGTTTGAGTTCCGCCGCGTGCGTTTTAACTTCAACGTCTTCTTTTCGTTGTTGTTCCTGCTGACGTTCTTCTTCGGCTTTCCGCTGACCAGTATTCTGGTCTTCCGTTTTGACGTCAGCGTGGCGCCACCGGATATTTTGTTGCAGACGCTGCTGGTCGCGGTGTGCTTCTACGCGGTCTACTATGTGACTTATAAAACGCGTCTGCGCTCCGCATCGCGCGATGTTCCGCGTCGTCCGCTGTTTACCATGAACCGGGTGGAAACCCATCTCACCTGGGGCATTCTGATGGGGCTGGCGTTGTTGTGCGTCGGTATTTTCTTCGCCCATAACGGTTTCCTGCTGTTCAAGCTCCACTCTTACAGTCAGATTTTCTCCGCTGAAGTGTCCGGCGTGGCGTTGAAACGCTTCTTCTATTTCTTTATTCCGGCGATGCTGGTGGTCTATTTCCTGCGTCAGGATTATAAGGCGTGGCTATTCTTCCTCGTCAGTACCGTGGCGTTTGGGCTGCTGACCTACGCGATTGTCGGCGGCACTCGCGCCAATATCATTATCGCTTTCGCTATCTTCCTGTTTATCGGGATTATTCGCGGCTGGATCAGTTTGTGGGTGCTGGCGGCAGCGGGCGTGTTGGGGATTGTCGGCATGTTCTGGCTGGCGTTGAAGCGCTATGGGATGAACGTGAGCGGCGATGAAGCGTTTTATACTTTCCTTTATCTTACGCGCGATACCTTCTCGCCGTGGGAAAACCTGGCGCTGCTGCTGCAGAACTACGACAAGATCGAGTTTCAGGGGCTGGCGCCAATGATCCGCGACTTCTACGTGTTTATCCCCAGTTGGATGTGGCATGGTCGTCCAACGATGGTGCTGAACACCGCCAACTATTTTACCTGGGAAGTGTTGAACAACCATTCAGGACTGGCGATTTCGCCGACGCTGATTGGTTCGCTGGTGGTGATGGGCGGCGTGTGGTTTGTTCCGCTGGGCGCGGTTGCGGTAGGGCTTATTATTAAATGGTTTGATTGGCTGTATGAACTGGGTAATCAGGAAAGCAATCGCTACAAGGCGGCTATCCTGCATAGTTTCTGTTTTGGCGCTATCTTCAACATGATAGTGCTGGCGCGAGAAGGGCTGGACTCGTTTGGCTCCCGCGTGGTGTTTTTCCTCGTGATCTTTGGTATCTGCTTGTTAGCGGCGAAATTGCTGTACTGGCTCCTGGACAGCGCAGGATTGATTCACAAGCGGGTTAAGCCGCTTTCGCAACCGCAGGTCTGATAAGGATGAACATGACTGATAACACTTCCGCGCCGCAGTATGCGCTGCGAGGGCTGCAGCTTATTGGCTGGCGCGACATGCAGCATGCGCTTAACTATCTCTTCGCCAACGGCGAACTGCGTCAGGGGACGTTGGTGGCGATCAACGCCGAGAAAATGCTGGCGGTGGAAGACAACCCGGAAGTGCGAGCGCTGATCGAAGCGGCTGAATTTAAATATGCCGATGGCATCAGCGTGGTGCGTTCACTGCGTAAAAAATATCCCCAGGCTCAGGTGTCGCGCGTCGCTGGCGCCGATCTGTGGGAAGCGTTAATGGAACGCGCGGGCGCTCAGGGGACGCCGGTATTTCTGATCGGCGGCAAGCCGGAAGTGCTGGCGGAAACGCAAGTGAAGCTGCGTGAACGCTGGAATGTGAACATCGTCGGCAGCCAGGACGGCTATTTTACTCCTGACCAGCGTCAGCTGGTGTTCGAGCGGGTACGCGACAGCGGGGCGAAAATAGTTACCGTGGCTATGGGATCGCCGCGTCAGGAGATCCTGATGCGCGATTGTCGGTTGGTTTATCCTCAGGCGCTGTATATGGGCGTTGGCGGGACCTACGACGTCTTCACCGGCCATGTGCACCGGGCGCCGAAGTTCTGGCAGAACCTTGGCCTGGAGTGGTTTTATCGTCTGTTGCTGCAGCCGAGCCGGATTACACGACAGCTTCGCCTGCTGCGCTATTTATGTTGGCATTATTCCGGGAAGCTCTGATATTTCACTGTAACCCGGCGAGATTACCGACACATTCGGTGTAATGTATTCACTCGCCTGATACTTTATTTGCCATTTCCGCAAAATTAATTAACCATTCGCAGGCTTCATACGCGCGGGGGAGACCTGCGCGTCGGCAAGGCTATGGTTTCATTTAATAACAATAACCGGGAGTACCCGGAATACAGCAAACACAAGAGGCTTTATGACTGAGAAGAAAGCGGAACTCCAGCGTGGACTGGAGGCCCGACATATTGAGCTAATCGCGCTAGGCGGGACGATTGGCGTAGGGTTATTCATGGGCGCGGCAAGTACGCTGAAGTGGGCCGGACCATCCGTCCTGCTGGCGTATATTATCGCGGGTTTATTTGTCTTCTTTATCATGCGTTCGATGGGCGAAATGCTGTTCCTCGAACCGGTAACCGGCTCGTTCGCCGTTTACGCACACCGTTATATGAGCCCGTTCTTTGGCTATCTCACGGCCTGGTCGTACTGGTTTATGTGGATGGCGGTGGGAATATCGGAGATTACCGCTATCGGGGTCTATGTGCAGTTCTGGTTCCCGGATATGGCGCAGTGGATCCCGGCGCTTATCGCCGTAGGGCTGGTGGCGATGGCGAACCTGGCGGCAGTACGCCTGTATGGGGAGATCGAATTCTGGTTTGCGATGATTAAAGTCACCACCATTATCGTGATGATTGTCATCGGTCTGGGCGTTATCTTCTTTGGCTTCGGTAACGGCGGGCAGTCCATTGGTTTCGGCAACCTGACCGAACACGGCGGTTTCTTTGCCGGAGGCTGGAAGGGGTTCCTGACGGCGCTGTGTATTGTTGTCGCCTCTTATCAAGGCGTTGAGCTTATCGGTATCACCGCCGGGGAAGCGAAAAATCCGCAGGTCACCTTGCGCAGCGCGGTTGGCAAGGTGCTGTGGCGTATCCTGATTTTCTATGTAGGGGCGATTTTCGTTATCGTCACGATTTTCCCGTGGAACCAGATTGGCTCTACCGGTAGCCCGTTTGTCCTGACCTTCGCCAAAATCGGTATTACCGCGGCGGCCGGGATCATCAACTTTGTGGTACTGACTGCAGCGCTGTCGGGCTGTAACAGCGGCATGTATAGCTGTGGGCGTATGCTGTACGCGCTGGCGAGAAACCGCCAACTGCCGGCAGCCATGGCCAAAGTGTCGCGTCAGGGCGTACCGGTAGCTGGCGTCGCGCTGTCGATTGGTATTTTGCTGATTGGTTCGTGCCTGAACTACATTATTCCTAATCCGCAGCGTGTATTCGTCTACGTCTATAGCGCCAGCGTTCTACCGGGAATGGTACCGTGGTTTGTGATTCTGATTAGCCAGCTGCGTTTTCGTCGCGAGCATCAGCAGGCGATGGCCAGCCACCCTTTCCGTTCGCTACTGTTCCCGTGGGCGAACTATTTGACGATGGCGTTCCTCGTTTGCGTGCTGATCGGCATGGGAATTAACGATGAAACCCGGATGTCGCTCTTTGTCGGCATTATTTTCCTCGCGCTGGTGACCCTTATTTATAAGGTTTTTGGTCTTGGAAAACGGGGTAATCTCGATAAAACGGCGGAATAAGCGTCAAAGCGCGCAAACTGTGAGCAAATAGAAATTTTATTTAAAAAGGCACTAGACAGGGGGGGGGGAAGTCCGTATTATCCACCCCCGCAACGGCGCTAAGCGCCCGTAGCTCAGCTGGATAGAGCGCTGCCCTCCGGAGGCAGAGGTCTCAGGTTCGAATCCTGTCGGGCGCACCATTTACCCGGTGCTGGAGCTGCGGTGGTTTTAATACCGCGTAAAAGAATTGTTGTGGTGGCTATAGCTCAGTTGGTAGAGCCCTGGATTGTGATTCCAGTTGTCGTGGGTTCGAATCCCATTAGCCACCCCATTATTTGATAGAGTTGTGAATTGCGAAGGTGGCGGAATTGGTAGACGCGCTAGCTTCAGGTGTTAGTGTTCTTACGGACGTGGGGGTTCAAGTCCCCCCCCTCGCACCACGACTTTAAAGAATTGAACTAAAAATTCAAAAAGCAGTATTTCGGCGAGTAGCGCAGCTTGGTAGCGCAACTGGTTTGGGACCAGTGGGTCGGAGGTTCGAATCCTCTCTCGCCGACCAATTTTGAACCCCGCTTCGGCGGGGTTTTTTGTTTTCTGTGTCGGTATCACTCTCTTCATCTCTCTGATCTCCCTGATAAAATACACCTTTCCCGCCTGCGAATGATTGTCCGGAATACTCCCAATTGATTGCTGCGATAGATGCAATCCCCCCAGAACCTGTGCGATAATAACCAGGTAGATGCTCATTCCATCTCTTATGTTCGCCTTAGCGCCTCATAAACCCAGGAATGATGCAGAGCCGTTCTTACGGTGCTTATCGTCCACAGACAGATGTCGCATTTAACATGCCTCATCAAACACCATGGACATAACGTTGAGTGAAGCACCCAATTTGTTGTCAAACAGACCTGTTTTAACGCCTGCCCTGATTTCAGCGCAGGCGTTTTTTTCTTTCAGGGGGAGGGCGGTGATAATTTGCTTTTGGCAGGAGGAAAGGACTATCGCCCCAGACGAGGCGATAGTCAGAGTGGGTTACTGCTGAGGATTGTTATGCAGCGTCAACAGCAAGCCATCACGGCGCATGGTTGCCGCTTCTTCCGGTTGATGCAGACGGTCCAGCGCATCGGCCAGCCACGCGTAATCAAAGGCATCCGGACGTTGTTTCAGCGCGGCGCGGAAGGCGACGCTGGCCTCCTGCCATTCACCGTGGCGCATCAGCGACTGTCCCAGTGTGCTCCACAGCAAAGGACGGTCACCAACAGTTTTGATCTGCTGGCGCAGCACTTTTTCCAACTGCTCCGGGTTATTGGTCTTCAGACGCGGGATCGGCATCACCAGACGGTCGTCATACTGTTTCTTCAGGCCGTCGATAATAATCTGCTGCGCGGTATCGTGATCGTCGCTCTCGATCAGCCGCTCGGCCATTGCCACCTGTAGCTGTACCAGCGCGCGCGTTTTACGGCTCTGGTTGCGCCACCATTCGCGCAGCCCTTCGCTGCCGCCATCGGCCAGCGCTTTATCCATCAGTCCAATCCACGCCAGCTGTTCCAGTGAGGTGCGATGCTCTTCATCACCGACATTGGCCTTGGCCATCGAAGGAATGATATCCAGCAGTGAATTCCAGGCGCCGGTACGAGTGTAGGCCTGCTCGGCAAGGCGCAACACCTCCGGATGGCGCGGAGTCACTTCCAGCAGCTTGTCGATACCGTGGCGGGCGGCGTGGTTTTCGTTACGCGACAGTTGTAGACGCACGCGGGTGATTTCAACCGGAATCAGGTCATCGCCAGCCAGTTCGGCAGCACGATCAAGGTGTTGATTAGCGCGGGTTTCATCGCCGCGCTGCTGGGCCGCTTCCGCCGCCAGCAGATAGTTCACTACCGGTTGTTCCGCGTGATCGGCATTTTTCGCCATCAGCTTCTCAACCTGTTGGTAGTCGCCTTCCGCCAGTTTTAACAGCGCCAGCTCGGTTTGCTTACGGGCGCGGCGGCGTTTACGACCGACGAACCAGCCGCGGGTATGCGCGCCGGTACGGAAAATACGGCGCAGCAGCCATTCGACGGCGAACAGCACCACCATCGTGAGGATCATAATGATCACCAGACCGGTCACGCTGGTTTCGATATTGTAGTTATCGGTCTGGATCAGGACATAACCCTGATGACCGGCGATCATGGGACCGACGACGATCCCGGCGATCAGCAGTGCGAAAAGCAGGAGAATTTTCAGCATCGTTATTCTCCTTGCGGCGCAGGGGCTGGCGCGGTCGGTGCGGGTTCAGGCGTCGGAGTGGCAGCGGCAGCAGGCTGCGCCATCAAGTTGCGCACGCGCGTTTGCATTAATTTTTCAAGCAGGCTTTGGCTTTGCAGCGTTTCCGGCACGCTCATGGTAATACTCTGCTGGCTGAGTTTATCCACCTCTTCCAGGAACGCTTTAGTGGTGGCGTCTTCAGTATCGTAATAAGCGCGAACCCAGGTGGAGACGTTTTCCAACGCCTGTTTGTAGGTTTCTTCCTGATGGCGCGGTACCGCTTGAGCGGCAACCAGCAGGCGGGAGCGGATATTTTCGCGCAGATAGACGTCCTGATTCGGCGCCAGCAGCGGCACTGCCGTTTCGTCGCGACGACGCACGGTAATAAAGCTGTCCATAAAACTCTGCCAGCTTTTCTGCAGGTTAACGCGCCATTCGCCGATGGAGCTGGAAAGCTCAGCACTATCGGCATCCATCGGGGAATCGTCATCGTTATTATCTGCCAGACGCAGGTTGTCGATTTGGTTCGCGAGCTGATTGACCTTGAGGATAATGCCGTCGTAATCCACCTGGCTTACCGCCGACAGCGCGGCGATGTCATCCGTGATGGCGCGGCGCGCGCCGATCAGGCTTGGGTCGTTCATGTCGGCAAGACTGGCGTCGGCGCTTTTGAGCAGTGCGGCGGCGGTAGTGACATCTTGATCGCTCCACAGCTTACGTCCCGCCAGCTTGACCAGGAAATCCGCCTGCGCCAGCAACCAGGTTTTGGCGTCGCTGCCTGAAATAACGGCGACTTTCTGCTGTACTTCATCAAGCGCTTTGGCCAGGGTTTCCTGCTGGCGTCTGGCTTCGCTTAACTGGTCAGCCTGCTGTTTAATAATGCCTTCCAGTTCGCTTTTTTGGCTGTCCTGCGCTTTTTGCAACGCGGTGACCTGGTTTGATAATTCAGCGCTGGTTTCGTTTTGACGCGAGGCTTGCTGTTTGCTCAGGCCATACAGGCCGATACCTGCGGCAATCGCGATAGCGATGGCGATTGCGCTGAGCGTCAGGCTGGTTTTGTTGCCGGCCTTTTTCTTATCATTGTTCTCTGGCTGTGGTGTGGTTTCCACGGCCTCCCTGGTCTCTTCAACCACGGCGGATTGATTTTGTTGTTCCGTCATTATGGCTTCCAATGTTGAGAGTTATTGTAATGCGCGTAGCAGCGCATCGTTGTCGGCGTTATCGGCAACCTGAATATCCTGCCAGCCCAATTCCCGAGCCTGAAGGGCCAGACGTTCGCTGACAACGACAAGGCTACAGCGCAGGAGCCATCGTTCGCGATACCACTGGGGTATTAACGACCACAGCTGCTGCAGCATCTCACCGCTGGTGACCACCAGAGTGGTGACCCCGCGAGACTGCCAGCGCATCGCCTCTTCCGCACCATCATAGTACTTCGCACAACGTTGATAACATTCACAAAATGTTACCTCGGCACCGCGTTCACGCAGCGTGGTGCCTAATAATTCCCGCCCGCCGTTGCCACGCAGAATCAGGGCTTTCTTGCCCGCAATGTTTTGTAATTCAGGTAATTGTAGCAAGACTTCGCTGATTTCCCGATCTAACGGGTAACGGATGTTTTGTCCGCTGACCGTATGCAGGGCCAGCGCCGTCGTGCGGCCAATAGCGAAATAGGCGGGGGTGGAAGGCCAGCATTTGCCCTCCTGCAGCAGACGAGCATGGGCGAACTCTACCGCATGCTGCGAGAGCGCGAACAGTAGATCGTTCGCGCCTAATTCAGCCAACTGGCGCGGCAGCGCTGCCAGCTCGCGCCCGGGCGTGAATTCAATGAGCGGAAAGCTCCAGGCCACGCGTCCCAGCGCGCGCAGGCGGCTGACTAGCTCTTCACCTTGCGGTAGCGGACGGGTGACCAGGATACTCATCGCGGGGCTTCTCCATCATAAACCGCCGCGAGGATCTCGCGAGCGCCGTTATCCAGTAACTCTTCCGCCAACGATACGCCCAGCGTCTCCGCTTCTTCCGGGCGTCCGCGGCGCTCGCCACGCACGACTTGTGAGCCATCCGGCGCGCCAACCAGCGCCCGTAGCCACAGCTCGCCGTTGTTCAGTTCGGCATAGCTGCCGATCGGTACCTGGCAGCCGCCCTCGAGGCGGGTATTCATCGCCCGCTCAGCGCGCACGCGCACGGCGGTTTCTGCATGGTTAAGCGGTGCCAGCAGCGCCTGGGTCCATTCGTCGTCGAGGCGGCATTCGATACCTACCGCGCCCTGGCCGACCGCCGGCAGAGACTGCTCAGGCGACAGCGGCTGACGAATGCGCGCTTCCAGCTTCAGGCGCTTGAGCCCGGCGGCGGCAAGGATAATGGCGTCATATTCGCCGTTATCGAGTTTACCCAGCCGGGTACCGACGTTGCCGCGCAGGGAGCGGATCACCAGGTCCGGACGTTCGGCGGCCAGCTGGCATTGGCGGCGTAAACTTGACGTGCCAACGATGCTGCCAGCCGGCAGTTCATCAATAGAGGCATAGCGGTTGGACACAAACGCGTCGCGCGGATCTTCACGCTCGCAGATGGTGACCAGCCCCAGGCCCTCGGGGAATTCGACCGGAACATCTTTCATCGAATGAACGGCGATATCGGCGCGCCCTTCGATCATGGCGAGCTCTAACTCTTTCACAAATAAGCCCTTGCCGCCCACCTTCGCCAGGGGCGTGTCAAGAAGCACGTCGCCGCGGGTGACCATTGGCACCAGCTCAACGGCAAGCCCCGGATGACAGGACTCCAGACGCTCTTTCACATAATGTGCCTGCCATAGCGCAAGCGGGCTTTGCCGTGTGGCAATTCTCAAAACTTTGTCTAACATGCTTGTTACCGTCATTGTCGACCACGAGCCATCCTAACATTGTTGCTTTATGGATGTTAGTTTCACGGTTAATGTGGGATTCCGGCATGACGTCTTTTAACGTTTCATGCGAGTACGGTTGCCGCAAGCGTAGTGGGGAATTTACACCCGGCAAACGGTGCTACACTTGTATGTAGCGCATCTTTCTTTACGGTCAATCCGCAAGGTGTTAAATTGATCACGTTTTAAACCATTTGTCAGTGAGCAGTCCATCACAACCACACCGATGACGAATGGTGACGGTTCTTGTTGAAATACTGAAATCCTCCGTACTATTGTACGTCGGATTTTTGAACATCAGGCGATATGTCTTGTACCTCTATATTGAGACACTGAAACAGAGACTGGATGCCATCAACCAACTGCGCGTGGATCGCGCGCTTGCTGCCATGGGACCCGCTTTCCAGCAGGTTTACAGTCTTCTGCCGACATTACTACATTATCATCACCCGCTGATGCCGGGTTACCTTGACGGTAACGTTCCCCGCGGCATTTGCCTCTACACGCCTGATGAAACCCAACGCCACTACCTTGACGAACTTGAGCTGCATCGTGGCCTGCTGACGCAGGAGCCGCCGAAAGGCGAGCTGCCGATTACCGGCGTCTATTCGATGGGCAGTACCTCCTCCGTTGGGCAAAGCTGTTCTTCCGATCTCGATATCTGGGTGTGCCACCAGGCCTGGCTGGATACCGAAGAGCGCCAGCTGCTGCAGCGTAAATGCAGCCTGCTTGAAAGCTGGGCGGCATCGCTCGGCGTCGAGGTTAGCTTCTTCCTGATTGATGAAAACCGCTTCCGTCATAACGAAAGCGGCAGTCTCGGCGGCGAAGACTGCGGTTCGACCCAGCATATTTTATTGCTTGATGAGTTCTACCGTACCGCCGTGCGCCTCGCCGGGAAACGTATTCTGTGGAATATGGTGCCGTGCGACGAAGAAGATCATTACGACGATTACGTGATGGGGCTGTACGCGCAGGGCGTGCTGACGCCAAACGAGTGGCTCGATCTGGGCGGCCTGAGTTCGCTATCGGCGGAAGAGTACTTCGGCGCCAGCCTGTGGCAGCTGTATAAGAGTATCGACTCCCCGTATAAAGCGGTGCTGAAAACGCTGCTGCTGGAAGCCTACTCCTGGGAATATCCCAACAACCGCCTGTTGGCAAAAGACATTAAACAGCGCCTGCATGACGGCGAGATCGTCTCATTCGGTCTCGACCCGTACTGCATGATGCTGGAGCGCGTAACCGCCTATCTGCAGGCCATCGAAGACGACACCCGCCTTGATCTGGTACGTCGCTGCTTCTACCTGAAAGTGTGTGAAAAACTCAGCCGCGAACGCGCCTGCGTGGGCTGGCGGCGTGAAGTCGTCAGCCAGCTGGTGAAAGAGTGGGGCTGGGATGAAAAGCGTCTGATGATGCTCGACAACCGCGCTAACTGGAAAATCGACGAAGTGCGCAAGGCGCATAACGAACTGCTCGATGCCATGATGCAGAGCTATCGTAATCTGATTCGTTTCGCGCGGCGCAATAACCTCAGCGTCTCCGCCAGCCCGCAGGATATCGGCGTGTTGACGCGTAAGCTGTACGCCGCTTTTGAAGCGCTGCCGGGCAAGGTTACGCTGGTCAACCCGCAAATTTCGCCGGATCTGTCGGAACCGAACCTGACCTTTATCCATGTGCCGCCGGGCCGCGCCAACCGTACCGGTTGGTATTTGTATAATCGCGCGCCGGATATGGAATCGATTATCAGCCATCAGCCGCTGGAATATAACCGTTACCTTAATAAGTTGGTGGCCTGGGCCTGGTTTAACGGCCTGCTGACCTCACGCACCCGCCTGTTTATTAAGGGCAACGGCATTGTCGATTTGGCGAAGCTGCAGGAGATGGTGGCCGATGTGTCGCACCACTTCCCGTTACGCCTACCGGCGCCGACGCCAAAAGCGCTGTACAGCCCGTGCGAAATTCGCCATCTGGCGATTATCGTCAATCTCGAATATGACCCGACGGCGGCTTTCCGCAATCAGGTCGTGCACTTCGATTTCCGCAAGCTGGATGTTTTCAGCTTCGGTGAAGAACAAAAATGCCTGATTGGCAGTGTTGATCTGCTGTATCGCAACTCGTGGAATGAAGTGCGTACCCTGCACTTTAACGGCGAGCAGGCGATGATCGAGGCGCTAAAAACCATTCTCGGCAAAATGCACCAGGACGCCGCGCCGCCGGATAGCGTCGAAGTGTTCTGCTATAGCCAACACCTGCGCGGCCTGATCCGTACTCGCGTGCAGCAGATGGTCTCTGAGTGCATTGAACTGCGCCTCTCCAGTACCCGTCAGGATACCGGGCGCTTTAAAGCGCTGCGCGTCTCCGGCCAGACATGGGGCCTGTTCTTTGAACGTCTTAATGTTTCAGTGCAGAAGCTGGAAAACGCCATTGAGTTCTACGGCGCGATTTCGCATAACAAACTCCACGGTCTGTCGGTGCAGGTCGAAACCAACCACGTTAAGCTACCTGCGGTAGTAGATGGTTTCGCCAGCGAAGGGATTATTCAATTCTTCTTTGAGGATGCGGATGATAACGACAGCGGCTTTAACATCTACATTCTTGATGAAAGCAACCGTGCTGAGGTTTATCACCACTGTGAGGGAAGCAAAGAGGAGCTGGTGCGCGACGTCAGCCGCTTCTATTCGTCATCACACGATCGCTTTACCTACGGCTCAAGCTTTATCAACTTCAACCTGCCGCAGTTCTATCAGATTGTCGATGTCGACGGGCGTACGCAGGTGATTCCATTCCGTAGCCAGGCGATTGCCGCCGCAGTGCCGACAGGCCAGGAAGCGGTCGCGTCGCCGGTGTTACAGCAGCGCTACTCTTAGGTTTGGGTAGCCCGGATAAGGCGCGATGCGCCGTCATCCGGGAAACAGGTGATTAACGGAAGCTTACCGCTTCGCCAGCCTGATGGCTCGCCGCCTGCTCCAGCAGATCCCAGAAGCGCTCGCCGCTGCGATCGCAAATCCACTCGTCGCCCTTCAGATCGAAATGGTAGCCGCCTTGCTTGGTCGCCAACCACACCTGATGCAGCGGCTCCTGACGGTTAATGATGATTTTGCTGCCGTTCTCAAAACTGATGGTCAGCACGCCGCCGTTGATTTCGCAGTCGATATCGCTGTCGCCGTCCCAGTCGTCCAGACGTTCTTCGATGGTCATCCACAGGCTATCAGCCAGGCGATGGAATTCACTGTCGTTCATAGTTATATTCTGCTTTTATGATTTTTGAAGATGGCCGCAGTATAGCGCGAAACAAAAGCGCGCGCAGTCGGATGCTAAACGCTTGCTTTTACGTCTTCTCCTGCGATGATAGAAAGCAGTAACGAATGAATCATGGGCAACTATCAATGAAAAACGTTTTACCCACGCTTGCCGTTCTGTTTGCAATCTTCAGCCTGACCGGCTGTGGCTTGAAAGGGCCGCTGTATTTCCCGCCGGCAGACAAAACCGCACCGCCGCCGACCAAACCGGTGAATCCTGGCATTCAGAGCTCAACGCCAGATCGTAACGATCGCGGCGATAATGGCGGCCCGACTCAGGTTAATTATTAACGATCACGTTCTGTTCCGCGCAATTGGAGTAGATAATGCAGTTCTCTAAAATGCATGGCCTTGGCAACGACTTCATGGTTGTTGATGCGGTAACGCAGAATGTTTTCTTTTCACCAGAGCTGATTCGTCGCCTGGCGGATCGACATCTTGGGGTCGGCTTCGATCAACTATTGGTTGTTGAACCGCCGTACGATCCCGATTTGGACTTCCACTACCGTATCTTTAATGCTGATGGTAGCGAAGTTTCGCAGTGCGGCAATGGCGCACGCTGCTTTGCCCGCTTTGTCCGTTTAAAAGGCCTGACCAATAAACGTGATATCCGCGTGAGCACGGCCAACGGTCGTATGGTATTAAGCGTAACGGAAGATGATCTGGTGCGCGTTAACATGGGCGAGCCGAACTTTGAGCCGTCCCAGGTCCCGTTCCGCGCTAACAAAGCGGAAAAGACCTATATTATGCGTGCGGCTGAACAGACAGTATTGTGTGGCGTCGTCTCGATGGGCAACCCGCACTGCGTGATTCAGGTCGACAGTGTGGACACCGCGGCGGTCGAAACGCTCGGCCCGGTGATGGAAAGCCACGAACGTTTTCCGGAACGCGCCAATATCGGCTTTATGCAGGTGGTGGAACGCTCCCATATTCGTCTGCGCGTCTATGAACGCGGCGCAGGCGAAACGCAGGCCTGCGGCAGCGGTGCCTGTGCGGCGGTGGCGGTAGGTATCCAACAGGGCTTGCTTGCCGAAGAGGTACGCGTGGAATTACCAGGCGGGCGTCTCGACATCGCCTGGAAAGGTCCGGGTCAACCGTTGTTTATGACTGGCCCGGCGGCACACGTCTACGACGGATTTATTCATCTATGAAACAGATCGGGGAAGAACAGCAGGAACTCGCCACTGCGCTGGACGATAGCGCGGTAGTAGATTATCTGCTGCAAAATCCTGAGTTCTTTATTCGTAATGCGACGCAGGTAGAACATATCCGCGTCCCGCATCCGGTGCGCGGTACCATTTCGCTGGTGGAGTGGCACATGCTGCGGGCGCGTAACCATATCAACGTGCTGGAAGAAAACATGACGCTGCTGATGGAACAGGCGACGGCGAATCAAAGCCTGTTTCAGCGCCTGTTTCATCTGCAGACGCGTCTGGCGTCGGCCGATAGTCTGGATGAAATGCTCAATCGTTTTCATCGCTGGGCGCGTGAGCTTGGCCTGGCGGGCGCGACGGTGCGCCTGTTCCCGGACAGCTGGCATCTTGGCGCGCCGTCTAAATTTACCCATCTGGCGCTGAGCCGGCAGGCGTTTGAACCCATCCGCATTCAGCGGCTGGGCCAGGAACGACACTATCTTGGGCCGCTTAATGGGCCAGAATTGCTGGTGGTGTTGCCGGAGGCGAAAGCTATTGGTTCGGTGGCGATGTCGCTGCTGGGCGATGACGATGCCCCAGGGGTGATGTTTTTCAGCAGCCGCGATCCGCAACATTATCAGCAAGGCCAGGGGACGCAGCTACTGCAGGAAATCGCGCGCATGCTGCCCGGTTTGCTGGAGCGCTGGATTGAACGCGCATGACCGATTCCCCGCTGTTCGCCTGCGTCGATCGCTTCCTGCGCTACCTCGGCGTTGAGCGCCAGCTTAGCCCGATTACGCTGGTTAACTACCAGCGGCAGCTGGAGGCGCTGATTGCGCTGGCGGATGATGCCGGGTTGAAAAGCTGGCAGCAGTGCGACGCCGCCCAGGTACGCAGTTTTGCGGTACGCAGCCGCCGCGCGGGTTTAGGCCCGGCGAGCCTGGCGTTACGACTTTCCGCCCTACGTAGTTTCTTTGACTGGATGGTCAGCCAGGGCGAGCTGAGCGCCAACCCGGCGAAAGGGATTGCCGCGCCGAAAATTCCCCGCCACTTGCCGAAAAATATCGACGTCGATGATGTCAACCGGCTACTGGACATCGACCTCAACGACCCGCTGGCGGTACGCGACCGGGCGATGCTGGAAGTGATGTACGGCGCGGGGCTGCGTCTCTCTGAGCTGGTTAACCTTGATATTAAGCACCTTGATCTTGAGTCAGGGGAAGTGTGGGTGATGGGCAAAGGCAGCAAAGAGCGCCGCCTGCCGATCGGCCGCAATGCGGTCGCGTGGATCGAACACTGGCTGGATTTACGCGGCCTGTTCGGTACCGATGACGACGCCCTGTTCTTGTCGAAGCTGGGGAAGCGTATTTCCGCGCGTAACGTGCAGAAGCGTTTTGCCGAGTGGGGCATTAAACAGGGGCTGAATAGCCACGTGCATCCGCATAAGCTACGCCACTCCTTCGCCACCCATATGCTGGAGTCGAGCGGCGATCTACGCGGTGTGCAGGAGCTACTGGGCCATGCCAATCTTTCCACCACCCAAATCTATACCCATCTCGATTTTCAACACCTTGCCTCGGTGTACGACGCCGCGCATCCGCGCGCTAAACGGGGGAAATAATGCGTTTTTACCGACCTCTGGGCCCGATCTCAGCATTGACGTTCGACCTGGACGATACCCTTTATGATAACCGCCCGGTGATTGACCGGACGATGCACGAATCGTTGGCGTTTGTGCGCCATTACCATCCTGCGTTGAGCCAGTTTGATGCCAGCGATCTCAACCGGCTGCGCCAGACGCTGTTGGCCTCCGAGCCTGAGATTTATCACGACGTCACCGTCTGGCGCCACCGCGCGCTGGAACTGGGGATGCGCGACGCCGGGCTTTCCGCCGCCCAGGCGAAAGCGGGCGCCGATGCGGCGATGGAAAATTTCGCCCACTGGCGCAGCCGCGTCGATGTCCCGCAGGAAACCCACGATACGCTGGCTAAGCTGGCGCAGAAGTGGCCGCTGGTGGCGATCACTAATGGTAACGCTCAGCCCGAGCAGTTCGGGTTGAGCGACTATTTCCGCTTCGTGCTGCGCGCGGGCCCGGATGGCCGCTCCAAACCGTTTGCCGATATGTACCATCTGGCGGCGGAGCGTCTGGATCTGCCGCTTGAGCATATTCTTCACGTCGGCGATGACCTGACCACCGACGTCGCCGGCGCTATTCGCTGCGGGATGCAGGCCTGCTGGATCAAGCCGCAGGGCGCCTCGCTGATGAAAACCGCCGATAGCCGCTTGCTGCCGCATATCGAAATTTCACGGTTGGCATCTCTGACCTCGCTGATATAATCACCAGTAACTCTGTATATATTAACAGGGGTTCGTGGAACCCCTTCTCTTCCGGCGGTGCCAATGGACGTTTCTTACCTGCTCGACAGCCTTAATGACAAACAGCGTGAAGCCGTAGCGGCATCGCGCACCAATATGCTGGTGCTGGCAGGGGCGGGGAGTGGTAAGACGCGCGTACTGGTGCACCGTATTGCCTGGTTGTTGAGCGTAGAGAATTGCTCGCCTTACTCAATTATGGCGGTAACTTTTACCAACAAAGCGGCGGCAGAGATGCGCCATCGTATCGGCCAACTGATGGGCACTACCCAGGGCGGCATGTGGGTTGGCACTTTCCACGGTTTGGCCCACCGTTTACTGCGCGCGCATCATCTGGACGCCAATCTGCCGCAGGATTTCCAAATCCTTGATAGCGAAGATCAGCTGCGCCTGTTAAAGCGCCTGATCAAAGCGATGAATCTGGATGAGAAGCAATGGCCGCCGCGTCAGGCAATGTGGTACATCAACAGCCAAAAAGATGAAGGGCTGCGCCCGCATCACATTCAGAGCTACGGCAACCCGGTCGAGCAGACCTGGCAGAAAGTGTATCAGGCCTATCAGGAAGCCTGCGATCGCGCGGGGTTGGTGGACTTCGCCGAACTGCTGCTGCGCGCGCACGAGCTATGGCTGAATAAGCCGCACATCCTGCAGCATTACCGCGAGCGTTTCACCAATATTCTTGTCGACGAATTCCAGGATACCAACAACATTCAGTACGCCTGGATCCGCCTGCTGGCGGGCGACACCGGTAAGGTGATGATCGTCGGCGATGACGACCAGTCGATTTACGGCTGGCGCGGGGCGCAGGTGGAGAACATCCAGCGCTTCCTCAACGATTTCCCGGGTGCAGAAACTATCCGTCTGGAACAGAACTACCGTTCAACCAGCAACATCCTCAGCGCGGCGAACGCCCTGATTGAAAACAACAACGGGCGTCTGGGCAAAAAGCTGTGGACTGACGGCGCTGATGGCGAACCCATTTCGCTGTATTGCGCCTTCAACGATCTTGATGAAGCGCGTTTTGTGGTTAACCGGATTAAAACCTGGCAGGAGAATGGCGGCGCGCTGGAACAGTGCGCCATTCTCTACCGTAGCAACGCCCAGTCGCGCGTGCTGGAAGAGGCACTGCTGCAGGCCAGCATGCCGTACCGTATCTACGGCGGTATGCGCTTCTTCGAACGTCAGGAAATCAAAGACGCGCTCTCTTATCTGCGTCTGATAGCGAACCGCAACGACGACGCAGCCTTTGAACGCGTGGTGAATACGCCAACGCGCGGTATTGGCGATCGCACTCTGGATGTGGTGCGTCAGACCTCGCGCGATCGCCAGCTGACGCTGTGGCAGGCGTGTCGCGAACTGCTAAAAGATAAGGTACTGGCCGGTCGCGCCGCCAGCGCCCTGCAGCGCTTTATGGAGCTTATCGACGCGCTGGCGCAGGAAACCGCCGATATGCCGCTGCACGTCCAGACCGATCGGGTCATCAAAGACTCCGGGCTGCGTATGATGTACGAGCAGGAGAAAGGCGAGAAGGGTCAGACCCGTATTGAAAACTTAGAGGAACTGGTCACGGCGACGCGCCAGTTCAGCTACAACGAAGAAGATGAAGATCTGATGCCGTTGCAGGCATTCCTCTCTCACGCTGCGCTGGAAGCAGGTGAAGGGCAGGCGGATACCTGGCAGGATGCGGTGCAGCTAATGACCCTGCACTCGGCGAAAGGTCTGGAGTTCCCGCAGGTATTTATCGTCGGCGTAGAAGAAGGGATGTTCCCGAGCCAGATGGCTCTTGATGAGGGTGGACGCCTGGAGGAAGAACGTCGTCTGGCCTACGTCGGCGTGACGCGCGCCATGCAGAAGCTGACGCTGACCTACGCCGAAACCCGCCGTTTATACGGTAAAGAGGTTTACCACCGCCCGTCGCGCTTTATCGGCGAACTACCGGAAGAGTGCGTGGAAGAGGTACGGCTGCGCGCGACGGTGAGTCGCCCGGTCAACCATCAGCGTCTTGGTACGCCGGTGATGGAGAACGATACCGGCTATAAACTGGGTCAGCGGGTCCGTCATCCGAAGTTCGGCGAAGGCACTATCGTTAATCTCGAAGGTAGCGGCGAACATAGCCGGTTGCAGGTCGCTTTCCAGGGGCAGGGGATTAAATGGCTGGTGGCGGCCTATGCCCGGCTGGAAACTGTGTAACATCAAGAAAAATATAATATTTTTGTAATAGTCTGCTAACCTTATATGCTAAAGGGCAGGATTTGCTCTTTAGCGCTACCTTGCGTGTTGACGCCGTTTTAGCGCTGGCGTAACATGCGCGCACGATTACGCTAAGAGGACATTCGCCTTGGACACACCCAGTAGATGCTGGCTCAACTTCCTGTCATTCAGGAACAACTCCTAAGGCTATCCCCTTATGCCGATAGCCTTAGCGGTTGTCGGCGACCCGCCCCATTTCCGTCGCTCTGAGTCAGGCTTAATGGTCTGAAACACAAATAGTTTCTGTGTGCCCACCGAACTGTCCGATAAATTTTTTGTATTGGGAGTCCCGGTCATGCTGAGCGCATTTCAACTGGAAAATAATCGCTTAACGCGCCTTGAGGCCGATGAGATCAAGCATCTTGCGAGCTCGGTGTGGGTCGATCTGGTCGAGCCAGACGATGGCGAACGTAGCCGTGTGCAAACGGAATTAGGCCAGAATCTGGCAACGCGCCCGGAACTGGAAGACATCGAAGCGTCAGCGCGTTTCTTTGAAGACGAAGATGGTTTACATATTCACTCCTTTTTCTTTTTCGAAGATGCCGACGATCACGCTGGCAACTCTACCGTGGCGTTTACCATCCGCGAAGGCCGCCTGTTCACTCTGCGCGAGCGCGAACTGCCCGCTTTTCGTCTGTACCGCATGCGTGTCCGTAACCAGACGCTGGTCGATGGCAACGCCTACGAGCTGCTGTTAGATCTGTTCGAGACCAAAATCGAACAGCTGGCGGATGAAATTGAAAACATCTACAGCGACCTGGAAAAACTGAGCCGCGTGATTATGGAAGGCCATCAGGGCGATGAATACGATGAAGCCCTGTCGACACTGGCGGAACTGGAAGATATCGGCTGGAAGGTACGCCTCTGTCTGATGGATACCCAGCGCGCGCTGAACTTCCTCGTGCGCAAGGCGCGCCTGCCGGCAGGCCAGCTTGAGCAGGCGCGGGAGATCCTGCGAGATATCGAATCACTGCTGCCGCACAACGAATCGTTGTTCCAGAAAGTGAACTTCCTGATGCAGGCGGCGATGGGCTTTATCAACATCGAACAGAACCGCATCATTAAGATCTTCTCGGTGGTTTCCGTCGTCTTCCTGCCGCCGACGCTGGTGGCGTCCAGCTATGGGATGAACTTCGAGTTTATGCCGGAACTGCACTGGAGCTTCGGCTATCCGGGGGCTATCGTCTTTATGATGCTGGCTGGTCTGGCGCCATATCTCTACTTTAAGCGTAAAAACTGGCTGTAGTTGTTGTGCCGGATGCGCTTCGCTTATCCGGCCTACGTGCTGTGCTTTTGTCGGCCGGATAAGGCGTAACCGCCATCCGGCAATTTCCTAGCTCCGACGCACCCGTCTTTGCGTATACACCGCATCCATCACGAATACCGCCAGCGCTACCCAGATAAAGGCAAAGGTTACCATCTTATCCGCGCCCGGCACTTCACCGTAAAACGTCACCGCCAACAGGAACATCAGCGTCGGGCCGATATACTGGAAAAAGCCCAGCGTCGACAGGCGCAGGCGGGTTGCCGCGCCGGTGAAGCATAGCAGTGGAATGGTGGTGATGACCCCGGCGGCCATCAGCAGAACGTTAAGCGACCAACTGTTCTGCCCCATATGGCTGGTTGGGCTATCGGCGATGCCAAACAGATAAATGGCGGCAACCGGCAGCAGCCACAGGGTTTCAAACAGCATCCCGGTTTGTGCGTCAACGGCGATTTTCTTACGCACCAGCCCGTAGAAAGCAAAGCTGAATGCCAGTCCCAGTCCGATAATCGGCAGCGAGCCGAAAGTCCACAGCTGTACCAGCACGCCACAGGCGGCCAACGCCACCGCCAGCCATTGCATGCGGCGGAAACGTTCGCCGAGGAAGATCATTCCCAGCACGATATTCACCAACGGGTTAATAAAATAGCCGAGGCTGGCTTCCAGCATGTGGTGATTATTGACCGACCAGATAAAGAGCAGCCAGTTGCCGCCGATCAGCACCGCTGACAGCGCCAGCAGGAACACTTTATGCGGCGTTTGCAGCAGCTTTTTTACCTGCGGCCATTGATGACTGAAGCTAATCAGCGCCACCATAAAGAAGAAAGACCAGATCACGCGATGCGTCAGGATTTCATCAGCGGGCACGTAGTCGATAATTTTGAAGTAAGCGGGCGCGATACCCCAGATAAAATAGGCGGCCAGAGCCAGCATAACGCCCAGCCGCGTTTGTTTTGCGTCCATTGATAGAATCCATTGCCAAAGAAAGTGATGTTACTCGATCTGCGGTAATCAACCCACCATATAGGTGGCCGTCGCGCTGGCAATATATACCTGTTCTTCGTTGTGCAGCTCCACGCGGGCAACGGCGACTTTGTTTCCGGCGCGCAGCAGACTGCTGGTGGCGGTGAAACGTTCTCCGCGGCCTGGGCGTAAATAATCGACGCGCAGATCGATCGTTCCCATTCGAGAGAGGCGCTGGCGCAGCTCTTCTTCATTGATAGTGTCATGGCGGGTTAGAGTACTACCGACGCAGACCAACCCTGCGGCGACGTCCAGCGCAGAAGCGATAACCCCGCCGTGCAGAATACTCTGCGCCCAGTTGCCAACCATCATCGGTTGGTTGTTAAAGCTGAGCTGGGCAAATTCTTTTTCGTAGCGTTCCAGCTCCAACCCTAAAGCGCGATTAAAAGGCATGTGATAAACAAAAATTTCTCCCACCAGCTTTAACGCGGCGGCGGCAGTCAATTCAGACATAGCAGAGGTCCATTCGTTAACGAAATGTTGATTTTATGCTTCAAAAATATTGATTTCCACTTTCGGAGGCGATAACGCAGCGGGAGAAGGATAAATAGGTAGAATGGCCGCAGGACAAAACATTAATAAGAACCATTCTTCAGGAGAACAGTCATGCGTATCTCTTTGGCCTGGCTACTCGCGCTGAGCGCGCTGCCGGCAGGCGTTCTGGCGCAGGAAGCGCCGATTGAACAATCCGTTCATGATAAGCCCGCAGTACAGGGCAGTATTATCGCCAACCTGCTGCAGGATCATGACAACCCATTCCTGCTTTACCCTTATGAAAGCAACTATCTGCTCTATACCTGGACTAGCGATCTCAACAAAGAAGCGATCCGCAGCTACGACTGGGCGGATGACGCGCGTAAGGATGAGGTGAAATTCCAGCTTAGCCTGGCATTCCCGTTATGGCGGGGGATTCTCGGTGATAACTCGCTGCTTGGCGCCTCTTATACACAAAAATCCTGGTGGCAACTCTCCAACAGTAAAGGGTCAGCGCCGTTTCGCGAAACGAACTACGAGCCTCAGCTGTTCCTCGGCTTCGCCACTGACTATCAGTTGGCCGGCTGGACGCTGCGCGATATTGAGGTCGGCTATAACCACGACTCCAATGGTCGTTCCGACCCAACGTCCCGCAGCTGGAACCGCCTTTATACTCGCCTGATGGCGCAAAATGGCAATTGGCTGGTGGAAGTGAAGCCGTGGTACGTGGTGGGCAACACCGACGATAATCCGGATATCACCAAATACATGGGCTACTACCGACTGAAGATTGGCTACCAGCTGGGCGAGGCTATCTTCAGCGCGCAGGGGCAATATAACTGGAATACTGGCTACGGCGGCGCGGAAATCGGAGTCAGCTATCCGATCACCAAACACGTGCGTGCCTATACTCAGGTTTACAGCGGTTATGGCGAGTCGCTCATCGATTATAACTTCAATCAGACGCGCGTCGGCGTTGGGCTGATGCTCAACGATCTGTTTTAATCGTTGCACTCTGGCTCTCAGGCGCTGAAAATAGCGCCTGTTTTCTTTTAAGGCAAATGGGGTCAACGTGGCACAGGCGGAAGTTTTAAATCAGGAGTCGCTGGTTAAGCAGGTTTTACAAGAGACCTTCGGCTATCAGCAGTTCCGCCCTGGCCAGGAATCCATTATCGCCACGGCGCTGGAAGGCCGCGATTGTCTGGTGGTCATGCCGACTGGCGGCGGTAAGTCGCTGTGTTATCAGGTGCCTGCGTTAGTCCTCGGCGGTCTGACGGTGGTCGTGTCGCCGCTGATTTCGCTGATGAAGGATCAGGTCGATCAACTGCTGGCGAACGGCGTAGCCGCAGCCTGTCTGAACTCGACGCAGAGCCGCGAGCAGCAACAAGAAGTGATGGCTGGCTGCCGTAGTGGGCAAATTCGCCTGTTGTACATCGCGCCTGAACGCCTGATGCTCGATAACTTCCTTGAGCACCTGAGCCACTGGAACTTAGCAATGCTGGCGGTGGATGAGGCGCACTGTATCTCACAGTGGGGCCATGATTTCCGTCCGGAATACGCCGCGCTGGGCCAACTGCGTCAGCGGATGCTGCACATTCCGTTTATGGCGCTCACCGCCACCGCCGATGACACAACCCGCCGCGATATTGTTCGCCTGCTCGGACTTAACGATCCGCTGATTCAGGTCAGCAGCTTCGATCGCCCCAACATCCGCTATATGCTGATGGAGAAGTTTAAGCCGCTTGATCAACTGATGCGCTACGTGCAGGACCAGCGCGGTAAATCAGGTATTATCTACTGCAACAGCCGTTCTAAAGTTGAAGACACCGCCGCCAGACTGCAGAGCCGCGGCATCAGCGCGGCGGCCTATCATGCCGGTCTGGAAAATGATATTCGTGCCGATGTGCAGGAGAAATTCCAGCGTGACGATCTACAGATCGTGGTCGCGACGGTGGCCTTCGGTATGGGTATCAACAAGCCGAACGTCCGCTTTGTGGTGCACTTCGATATCCCGCGTAATATTGAATCCTACTATCAGGAAACCGGCCGCGCCGGGCGTGATGGTCTGCCCGCGGAAGCGATGCTGTTTTACGATCCGGCGGATATGGCGTGGCTGCGCCGCTGCCTGGAAGAAAAGCCTGCCGGGCCGCTGCAGGATATTGAACGCCATAAGCTGAATGCGATGGGGGCGTTTGCCGAAGCGCAGACCTGCCGCCGTCTGGTGCTGCTGAACTATTTTGGCGAAGGGCGCCAGGAACCGTGCGGCAACTGCGATATCTGCCTTGACCCGCCAAAGCAGTACGATGGTTTGATGGATGCGCGTAAGGCGCTTTCAACGATTTATCGGGTGAATCAACGTTTTGGTATGGGCTACGTGGTAGAAGTGCTGCGCGGCGCCAATAATCAGCGTATCCGCGATCTAAGCCACGATAAGCTACCGGTTTACGGTATCGGCCGTGAACAGAGTCACGAACACTGGGTGAGCGTGATTCGTCAGTTAATTCATCTTGGGCTGGTCACGCAAAATATTGCCCAGCACTCCGCGCTACAGCTCACCGAGGCCGCGCGTCCGGTGCTGCGCGGCGAGGTGCCGTTGCAGCTCGCTGTGCCGCGTATCGTGGCGCTGAAGCCGAAAGCGATGCAGAAATCCTTCGGTGGCAATTACGACCGTAAGCTGTTCGCGAAGCTACGTAAATTACGTAAAGCGATTGCCGACGAAGAGAATATCCCGCCATACGTCGTCTTCAATGACGCCACGCTTATCGAGATGGCTGAGCAGTCGCCGCTCACCGCCGGTGAAATGCTTAGCGTCAACGGCGTCGGCACCCGCAAACTTGAGCGCTTTGGTAAAGAATTCATGGCGCTGATACGCGCTCATGTCGATGGCGATGATGAGTAGTCAGCCACGGGAAAAGGTGCCAGAATAGTTTCCCTCTTCACTATTTTTCTGTGAGTTAAATATGTTGATGCTTTTCCTTACCGTGGCGCTGGTGCATATCATTGCGCTAATGAGTCCGGGGCCAGACTTTTTCTTTGTGTCGCAGACGGCGGTAAGCCGCTCGCGCAAAGAGGCGATGATGGGCGTGCTGGGGATCACCGGCGGCGTGATGGTCTGGGCGGGCGTGGCGCTACTCGGCTTGCACCTGATCATCGAGAAAATGGCCTGGCTCCATACGCTGATTATGGTCGGCGGCGGCCTGTATCTGTGCTGGATGGGCTATCAAATGCTGCGCGGCGCGTTGAAGAAAAGCGACGTTGTGGCGGCGGAACCGCAGGTTGAACTGGCGCGCAGCGGCCGTAGCTTCCTGAAGGGACTGCTGACGAATCTCGCTAATCCGAAAGCGATTATCTATTTTGGCTCGGTCTTCTCACTGTTCGTCGGCGATAATATCGGCGCCGGAGCGCGCTGGGGAATTTTCCTGCTGATCGTCCTCGAAACGCTGGCGTGGTTCACCATCGTGGCCAGCCTTTTCGCCTTGCCGAAAATGCGTCGCGGCTATCAGCGGATGGCGAAGTGGATCGACGGCATTGCAGGAACCTTGTTTGCCGGTTTCGGTATCCATCTGATTATTTCGCGTTAAGATTTCGCTCTGCTGTCCACCCGGTTTCTTCCCGGGTGGCTGGCTTTAACGGTGAACCTGCTGCAGCTCGTTCTTAGTCAGACCGGTCATTTCCATAATCGCGGTGTCGTCAAAGCCGCGATTGAGCATGGCGGCGGCGACCTGCAAAAGGGCCTGCAGTTTGCCTTCTTTGATACCTTCTTTTATTCCCTCTTTTATACCTTTCTCCATGCCTTCTGCGAGCCATGTTTCTGCCAGAGTCATTAGCATTCCTCCATGCTGCGGCACGCGCTGTGCCAGCCCATACAATAGTGCCCTGATATCCTGCGCTTCTCCCGCCTGAGCCATATATTTTATCAGCACGGCGATTTGTTGTCCGCTCATCTGCTCCAATATTAAGAGGTGGGTCAACTTGTCCAGCAGCTGTGCCATATCGCGCTGGCGAATATGTTTTTGTACCAGCGTTAGTGCCGCCAGGCTGCGGTGCTGCATGATTTCATCATCAGGGATCACCGTAATATCGACCAGCGGAAAAGCCCCCGAGTAGAGCTGTCTGGCGATATTGGCATCGGCAAAATTATCCAGCCAGTTTAACGACCAGGGGTAGGGGCTGCGGCGCCCTTGATAAAAGAGGATGGGAATAACTAGCGGCAATATTTTATGACCATTCTCCAGATGTTTCTGCATTGCGGCGACGGCGTAACGCATTAAACGAAACGCCATGAGTTTATCGGGAGAACTCTGGTGCTCTATCAGGACATGGATATAACCTTGACCACTGGTCGTCTCCAGCGAATAGAGAATATCGCTGTAATAAGGCCGCAGGTCATCTTCCAGAAAGCTCCCGGATTCCAGGCGCAGTGTATCCAGTTTACAAACCTGAATTAATGACGGCGGAAGATGAATCTCGATAAAATCGCGCGCCGTTTCGACCCGCGAGAGAAAGGTCTTAAAGATTGCATCATGAGGGGTTGCCGTTTCCGCCATTATCGTTCATCCATGAATAAACCTAATGGCGGCATTCTGGCACTGAAGAGACAAGGCCGACAGCGCGCGGAAAAACTCTCTTTCGGCTTTGCGTGCCTGCCCGCATCAGGCGGCGACGCTGCCCGCAACCAGAACCGCACCGTGCGAGCGCGGTTCCAGATCTCATGCGTGACGAGCGGAAGCGAGCAGAGCGCCCACCAGCATAAACAGCGAACCAAAGATTTTATTCAATGCCTTCATCTGCTTCGGTCCCTTAATCCAGGCGGCAATGCGCTGTGCCAGCGTCGCGTAACCGATCATCACGATGATATCGACGACGATGGTGGTGACGCCGAGTACCAGATACTGCATTACCTGAGGCTGGTGAGGAACAATGAACTGCGGGAACAGAGCGGCGAGGAAGACGATGCTTTTTGGGTTGGTCAGGTTGACGAACACTGCGCGTTTATAGAGCTTACCGCGGCTCTGAGTCTTCGCCAACGTATTCAGATCGATAGCCCCCGCTGCTCGCCACTGCTGAATCCCCAGCCAGATAAGATAAGCCGCGCCCGCCCATTTCAACACTTCGAATGCCATCACCGAGCGTGAGAAGAGGGTGCCGAGACCGACGCCGACCAGCACGATATGAATGGCCAGCCCGCTTTGCAGGCCGGCAATAGAAGCCGCCGCGCCGCGATAGCCGTGGTTGATGGATGTGGTCATGGTATTGATCGCGCCGGAACCCGGCGACAGGCTGAGAATGATTGATGTCAGCAGATAAGCGAACCACCACTCGAAGGTCATGAGAATCTCCCTGATTGTCTATTTTTATGCCACAATACGCTATTGCATCAGTATTGTGTGATGTGCGACAAAAAAACGATTTTTAGCGGTTAACAGGGGTGTAAACCCGATGTTTGGGCAGCAAAAGGACTGGGACACACGAGAAAACGCGTTTGCGGCCTTTACCATGGGGCCGCTGACGGATTTCTGGCATCAGCGGGAAGAAGCTGAATTTACGGGCGTCGATAAAGTTTCGGTACGCTTTGTGCGTTTTTGCGCCGCAAATAACGACCGGCTAGTGGTCATTTGTCCCGGGCGCATCGAAAGCTACGTCAAGTACGCGGAACTGGCCTACGATCTGTTCCACAGCGGCTTTGACGTGATGATTATCGATCACCGCGGCCAGGGGCGCTCCGGAAGGTTGCTGTCCGATACCCACCGCGGCCACGTTGTGCACTTTAGCGATTATGTTGATGACCTGGCGGCGCTTTGGCAGCAGGAAGTGATTCCCGGGCATTGGCGTAAGCGTTTTATTCTCGCCCATTCAATGGGGGGAGCGATCGCCACGCTGTTCTTGCAGCGTCACCGGCAGCATTGCGACGCTATCGCCTTATGCGCGCCGATGTTCGGTATTATCATGCGCCTACCGGATTGGATGGTACGACACATTCTCGATTGGGCTGAGGGCCATCAGCGCATTCGCGAAGAGTATGCCATCGGCACCGGCCGCTGGCGGGCGCTGCCATTTACGCTCAATGTGCTAACCCACAGTCGCCAGCGCTACCGCCGCAATTTGCGCTTTTATGCCGACGATCCGCAGTTGCGCGTCGGCGGGCCCACTTACCATTGGGTCCGCGAAGGTATTCTCGCCGGAGAAGAGATACTCACCGGCGTCGAAAAAGATACGACCCCGACGCTGTTGATTCAGGCACAAGATGAACGAGTGGTCGATAACCTGATGCATGACCGCTATTGTGAATTGCGGGCCGCTGCCGGACACCCTTGCGAAGGCGACAAGCCACTCGTCATAGAAGGGGCATACCATGAGATCCTTTTTGAAAAGGACGCTATGCGCTCAGTCGCGCTAAATGCCATCGTCGAGTTCTTCAATCGACATACTTAATCCGACGATACATCTCGTCGCCCTGCTTAGAGGTTAAATTTTTTATGTACCAGGTTGTTGCGTCTGATTTAGATGGCACACTGCTTTCTCCCGACCATTTCCTGACCCCGTATGCCAAAGAGACGCTGAAGCTGCTCACGGCGCGCGGTATCAATTTTGTTTTCGCCACCGGCCGCCACTACATCGACGTCGGACAGATCCGCGATAATCTCGGTATCAAGTCGTACATGATCACCTCCAATGGCGCACGCGTGCATGACAGCGAGGGCAAGCAAATCTTTGCCCATAACCTCGATCGCGATATCGCCACTGATTTGTTTGAGATGGTGCGTAACGATACGAAAATTGTGACCAACGTTTATCGTGAAGATGAATGGTTTATGAACCGCCATCGCCCGGAAGAGATGCGTTTTTTCAAAGAAGCGGTGTTTAACTATAAGCTTTATGAGCCGGGCGAACTGGACGCGGATGGTATCAGCAAAGTCTTCTTCACCTGTGAAGATCATGAACATCTGCTGCCGCTGGAACAGGCAATCAACGCGCGCTGGGGCGATCGCGTGAACGTGAGTTTCTCTACGCTAACCTGCCTGGAAGTGATGGCTGGCGGCGTCTCGAAGGGCCATGCGCTGGAAGCGGTCGCGAAAATGCTTGGTTACAGCCTCAAAGATTGCATCGCCTTTGGCGACGGCATGAACGATGCGGAAATGCTGTCGATGGCCGGCAAAGGCTGCATCATGGCGAACGCCCACCAGCGGCTGAAGGATTTGCATCCGGAACTGGAAGTGATTGGCAGCAACGCTGATGATGCTGTACCGCACTACCTGCGTAAGTTATACCTCGATTGATAAAGATTGACGACTGGCTAATAACTGGTCAGTCGTCAACCTCACTCTCCGCTACAATGCGTATTCTTTATCCAACGAGACGACCATTGTGGCGCTATTAATTATCACCACTATCCTGTGGGCCTTTTCTTTTAGCCTGATAGGCGAATACCTTGCCGGTAGCGTCGATAGCTATTTCTCCGTGCTGATGCGCGTGGGCCTGGCGGCGCTAGTGTTCTTGCCTTTCCTGCGCACGCGCGGTCAGTCTCCGCGAACCATCGTGCTCTATATACTGGTTGGGGCGATGCAGCTTGGCATCATGTATTTGCTGGCTTTTCACGCTTATCTCTACCTGACGGTCTCAGAGTTTTTGTTGTTTACCGTTTTTACTCCGCTGTACATCACCCTGATTTACGATCTGATCAGTGGACGTCGGCTGCGCTGGGGTTATCTGCTCAGCGCTGGGTTAGCGGTGTTGGGGGCGGCGATTATTCGCTATGACAAAGTCAGCGATCACTTCTGGACCGGGTTGTTGCTGGTACAGTTGTCGAACATCTGCTTTGCCATCGGCATGGTGGGCTACAAGCGTCTGATGGAGGTGCGCCCAATGCCGCAGCGCAATGCGTTTGCCTGGTTCTATGTCGGGGCGTTTATCGTGGCGGCCACGGCGTGGCTTATGTTGGGTAATCCGCAAAGGTTGCCGACTACCGGCCTGCAGTGGGGCATTCTGGTTTGGCTGGGGGTCGTCGCTTCCGGGCTGGGCTACTTCATGTGGAACTACGGCGCGACGCAGGTGGATGCCGGTACGCTGGGGATCATGAATAATGTTCACATCCCCGCCGGGCTGCTGGTTAACCTGGCCATCTGGCAGGAGCAGCCTCACTGGCCGAGCTTTATTATTGGCGCGCTGGTAATCCTGGCTTCGCTATGGGTCCATCGCCGCTGGGTCGCTCCGCACTCCGCACAAACGGTAGATGATCGCAAGCGTGGTTCCGCGCTGAGCGAATAAACGCTTCCGTCACCGGCTGGCGCTGCTCGCCATCGCGCACTGCGGCGTACAGTCGGCTCCACAGACCTTCCCCCAGGGTTTTGGTTACGATCAGACCCTGGCGTTCAAAGCTTTCCACCACCCAGTGCGGTAGTGCGGCGATGCCCATTCGCGCGGCGACCATCTGAATCAGCAGCAGCGTATTATCGACACTTTTCAACTGCGGGCTGATCCCCGCCGGTTGTAGGAAGTGGCGCCAGATATCCAGGCGCCCGCGCTGTACCGGATAAATGAGCAATGTCTCGGATGCCAGATCCTCCGGGGAGATGCGGCTTTTTGCCGCCAGCGGGTGTTCCGGCGCCAGCACCAGGCGAACTTCATAATCAAACATCGGCGAGTAGTGCAGGCCACTGCGCGGCAAGATGTCTGAGGTCATCACCAGATCCAGCTCGCCCTGCTGCAGGGCGGGCTGCGGATCAAAGGTAACGCCGGACTGAAAATCGACTTCCACCAGCGGCCAGCGGGTGCGGAAACTCTCCAGCGCCGGGGTCAGCCACTGAATACAGCTATGACATTCAATCGCCAGGCGCAGGCGGGTTTGCTGCGGCTCATTGCAGTCCTGCAGTGCGCGGGTAATTTGCGGCAACACCTGGTTGGCCAACTGCAGCAGGATTTCTCCTTGCGGCGTAAAGCGCAGCGGCTGGCTTTTACGCACAAACAGACGGAAGCCAAGGCGCTGTTCCAGATCGCTGAACTGGTGGGACAGGGCTGACTGAGTTTGATGCAGGGCTGCCGCCGCGCCTGCCAGCGAGCCGCTGTTCCGCAACGCTTGTAGCGTTTTCAGGTGTTTAATTTCGATCATGAATGTCCTTCACTTCGGCATGAATAATTTGCGCTTGAGGAATATACAGTACCTTTCCATTATGGATGTGTAAACATCTGGATGGCTAAAATATTTGGATTGATAATTAATTAGAGGAAGAACACATGACCATTATTAATCACACCCTCGGTTTTCCTCGCGTTGGCCTTCGCCGCGAGCTAAAAAAAGCGCAAGAGAGCTATTGGGCGGGTAACGCCACTCGTGAAGAGCTGCTGGCGGTAGGCCGCGAGCTGCGTGCTCGCCACTGGGAGCAGCAGAAACAGGCAGGCGTTGACCTGCTGCCAGTGGGCGATTTCGCCTGGTACGACCATGTTCTGACCACCAGCCTGCTACTGGGCAACGTGCCGGCTCGTCATCAGAACAAAGACGGCTCCATCGATATCGATACGCTGTTCCGCATTGGCCGCGGACGTGCGCCGACCGGCGAGCCGGCCGCCGCTGCGGAAATGACCAAGTGGTTTAATACCAACTATCACTACATGGTGCCGGAATTTGTACAAGGCCAGCAGTTCAAGCTGGCCTGGACCCAACTGCTGGACGAAGTGGATGAAGCGCAGGCGCTGGGCCACAAGGTTAAACCCGTACTGCTGGGGCCGGTAACTTATCTGTGGCTGGGGAAAGTAAAAGGCGAACAGTTTGACCGCCTGAGTTTGCTAAACGACATCCTGCCGGTTTACCAGCAGGTGCTGAGCGAACTGGCGAAACGCGGTATTGAGTGGGTACAGATTGATGAGCCAGCGCTGGTGCTGGAGCTGCCGCCAGCGTGGCTGGATGCCTTTAAACCGGCTTATGATGCCCTACAGGGTCAGGTAAAACTGCTGCTGACCACCTATTTCGAAGGGATTACCGCCAACCTCGACACTATTACTGCGTTGCCAGTACAAGGTTTGCACGTCGATCTGGTTCACGGTAAAGATGATGTCGCCGAACTGCATAAACGCTTGCCGGCTCACTGGCTGCTGTCTGCGGGCTTGATCAATGGCCGCAATGTCTGGCGCGCCGATTTAACAGAAAAATATACACAAATTAAAGGTATCGTCGGTAAACGTGATTTGTGGATAGCGTCATCCTGCTCTCTGTTGCACAGCCCGATCGACCTGAGCGTCGAGACCCGTCTTGATGCGGAAGTGAAGAGCTGGTTTGCCTTCGCCCTGCAAAAATGTAGCGAACTGGCGCTGCTGCGCGATGCGCTGAACAGCGGCAATACGGCGGAGATTGAGGCGTGGAGCGTGCCGATCCAGGCTCGTCGCCATTCGGCTCGCGTACATAATGCGGCGGTGGAAAAACGCCTGGCGGCGATTACCGCTCAGGACAGCCAGCGCGCCAGCCCTTATGCCGTGCGTGCGCAGGCGCAGCGTAATCGTTTTAACCTACCGGCATGGCCAACGACGACCATCGGTTCATTCCCGCAGACGACCGAAATCCGCAGCCTGCGTCTGGATTTCAAGAAGGGTAACCTTGACGCCAACCACTATCGCACCGGCATTGCAGAGCATATCAAGCAGGCGATCGTTGAGCAGGAGCGTTTAGGTTTAGATGTCCTGGTGCACGGTGAAGCCGAACGTAATGACATGGTGGAATACTTCGGCGAACATCTGGATGGTTTTATCTTCACGCAAAACGGTTGGGTACAGAGCTATGGCTCCCGCTGCGTGAAGCCGCCGGTGGTCATCGGTGATGTCAGCCGTCCGGAAGCGATTACCGTCGAATGGGCGAAGTATGCGCAATCCCTGACTGACAAGCCGGTGAAAGGCATGTTGACCGGTCCGGTAACTATTCTGTGCTGGTCCTTCCCGCGCGAAGATGTCAGCCGTGAAACCATCGCCAGACAGATTGCGCTGGCGTTGCGTGATGAAGTGGCGGATCTGGAGGCGGCGGGTATCGGCATTATCCAGATTGATGAACCGGCGCTACGTGAAGGCCTACCGCTGAAGCGCAGCGACTGGGATGCTTATCTGCAGTGGGGCGTCGAAGTCTTCCGCATCAATGCTGCGGTTGCTAAAGACGACACCCAGATCCACACCCATATGTGTTATTGCGAATTCAATGACATCATGGATTCCATCGCCGCGCTGGATGCCGATGTGATTACCATTGAAACCTCGCGTTCCGATATGGAACTGCTGGAGTCGTTTGAAGAGTTCGAGTATCCGAACGAAATCGGTCCTGGCGTATATGATATTCACTCACCAAATGTACCGAGCGTGGAATGGATTGAAGCGCTGTTGGAAAAGGCCGCGCAGCGTATCCCGGCGGAACGCCTGTGGGTTAACCCGGATTGCGGCCTGAAAACCCGCGGCTGGCCGGAAACCCGCGCCGCGTTGGCGAACATGGTTAAAGCGGCGCAGAACCTGCGCGAATCCGCCTGATAGCCACGCGGAAAGCACAAGAGGAGGCCATGGCCTCCTCTTTTTCGTCTTCGTCCCCTGGCGGGTTAGCCTTTTTTACCGCCGTACTGGGCAAACCAGGCCAGCATCCGCTGCCAGCCGTCTTTCGCTGATTCCTCATGGTAGCTGGCGCGATAGTCGGCGTTAAACGCGTGGTCGGCTTCGGGATAGACCACGATCTCAGCCTTCGCGTTGGCCGCGCGTAGCGCCTGGCGCATGGTTTCAACGCTCTCCTGCGAGATGCCCGCATCTTTCCCGCCGTACAGGCCAAGCACCGGGGCGTTGAGGTCGATGGCGATATCCACTGGATGCTTCGGCGAATTCAGCGATTTCTCCCCTACCAGTTTGCCATACCAGGCCACTGCGGCTTTAAGTTGCGGATTATGCGCGGCATACAGCCAGGAGATACGTCCGCCCCAGCAAAAACCGGTGATCAGCAGACGATGGGCATCGCCACCGTGGCGCGCTGCCCAGCTGGCAACGTGGTCGAGATCCGCCAATACCTGCGCGTCCGGTACTTTAGTGACCAGTTCTTTAAACAGGGTAGGGATATCGTTGTACTCATTAGGATCGCCCTGGCGGAAGTAGAGCTCTGGGGCGATGGCCAGATAGCCTTCCTGCGCCAGGCGGCGACAAAGATCGCGAATATGTTCATGTACGCCGAAAATTTCCTGCACCACAATAACGATCGGCAGCGGGCCGTCGGCGTTTTTCGGTCGGGCGTGGTAGGCCGGCATATTCTCGCCCTGAGAAGGGATCGAGGTTTCTCCGGCGGTAATGTGCTCCTCCGGCGTATGAACGGCGGTAGAAGCATGCGGCGAGGCTGCAGGTGCGAATCCGGGTTGCTTGGTTGTGGTCATGGTATTCTCCGTACCCTTATTTATTAGCGCATCGATAAATATAGACTCTTTAGGCTGAACGTTAATAAGGCACAGTGCCTGAAAGCGGCTATCTTTTGTTCTGTGACTGCGAATATAACTTGTTAATGTGATGTGAATCACTATTTGTTGAAAAACAAATGCAATCATTGTTGCGCATGGTGACTGTCATCACAAAAATAAGCTAATGGCTTCGGTAAAGTACGGTTTTGCTTCTGCTGATAATTCGACCCACAGAGGAGTTTTTTATGTCCAAGTCTGATGTTTTTCATCTCGGCCTCACCAAAAACGATTTACAAGGGGCTACGCTGGCTATCGTCCCTGGCGATCCGGAGCGTGTGGAAAAGATCGCCGCGCTGATGGATAAGCCGGTTAAGCTGGCATCTCATCGCGAATTTACCTCCTGGCGCGCTGAGCTGGACGGCAAACCGGTGATTGTTTGCTCTACCGGTATCGGCGGCCCGTCGACCTCTATCGCTGTGGAAGAACTGGCGCAGTTGGGGGTTCGTACCTTCCTGCGTATCGGCACCACCGGCGCCATTCAGCCGCATATCAACGTTGGCGATGTATTGGTCACCACCGGTTCTGTTCGCCTGGACGGCGCCAGCCTGCACTTCGCGCCGATGGAATTCCCGGCCGTCGCTGACTTTGCCTGCACCACCGCGCTGGTGGAAGCGGCAAAATCAATCGGCGCGACTACGCATATCGGCGTCACCGCGTCTTCTGACACCTTCTACCCGGGCCAGGAGCGTTACGATACCTTCTCTGGCCGCGTTGTTAGCCGTTTCAAAGGTTCGATGGAAGAGTGGCAGGCAATGGGCGTGATGAACTATGAAATGGAATCCGCCACGCTGTTAACCATGTGCGCCAGCCAGGGCTTGCGCGCCGGGATGGTGGCAGGGGTTATCGTTAACCGTACCCAGCAAGAGATCCCTAACGCAGAAACCATGAAGCAAACCGAAAGCCACGCGGTGAAAATTGTCGTGGAAGCGGCGCGTCGTCTGCTGTAATTTTTCCTTACTCTCAATGAAGGCCGGGTCTCCCGGCTTTTTTTTTGCGTAGCGCCTCGCAGGAAATTCCTTTTCAACTGGACGTTTGTACAGCACAATTCTATTTTGTGCCGTAAGTGGTTGCCGGGGAGGCGTTGTGGATATCTCTATTGTGATAAGCGCCGTGGTGGCGCTGGCGGCAGGGTTAATCGTAGGGTGGCTGGCGACGAAAGCCCGTGCCGACCAAATCCGCGCCGATCTCATTGAAGAGCGTCGCGAACTGGATATCGAACTCAGCGCCGCGCGCCAGCAGCTGGTGCAAGAGTCCCACTGGCGTGACGAATGCGAGCTGCTGAACAATGAGCTGCGCAGCCTGCGCGATATCAATACCTCGCTGGAGGCCGACCTGCGTGAAGTCACCACCCGTCTGGACTCCACTCAATTGCACGCGGAAGATAAGATTCGTCAGATGGTGAACAGCGAGCAGCGCCTGAGCGAGCAGTTCGAAAACCTGGCTAACCGTATATTCGAACGCAGCAACCGCCGGGTTGATGAGCAAAACCGCCAGAGCCTGCATGGCTTGCTGACGCCGCTGCGTGAGCAGCTTGACGGATTCCGTCGCCAGGTGCAGGACAGCTTTGGGCAGGAGGCGCGCGAACGCCACACCCTGGCGCACGAAATCCGTAACCTGCAACAGCTGAATGCGCAGATGGCGCAAGAGGCGTTGAACCTGACGAAGGCACTGAAGGGCGATAACAAAACCCAGGGCAACTGGGGGGAAGTAGTCTTAACCCGTGTGCTGGAGGCCTCCGGTTTGCGCGAAGGCTATGAGTATCAAACCCAGGTCAGTATTGAGACCGATAACCGTTCGCGGATGCAGCCGGACGTTATCGTGCGTTTGCCGCAGGGCAAAGATGTGGTTATTGACGCCAAAATGACCCTCGTCGCCTATGAGCGTTACTTCAACGCCGAGGATGATTACACCCGCGAAGCGGCGCTGCAGGAGCATCTTGCCTCGGTGCGTAACCATATTCGCCTGTTGGGGCGAAAAGATTATCAGCAGCTGCCAGGGTTACGCTCGCTCGATTATGTGCTGATGTTTATCCCCGTCGAACCGGCGTTCCTGTTGGCTATCGATCGTCAGCCCGAGCTTATCAGCGAGGCGCTGAAGAATAATATTATGCTGGTCAGCCCGACGACTCTGCTGGTGGCGCTGCGCACCATCGCCAATCTGTGGCGTTATGAGCACCAAAGCCGCAACGCGCAGAAAATCGCCGAGCGCGCCGGGCGCTTGTACGACAAAATGCGGCTATTCGTTGATGACATGTCGGCTATCGGTCAAAGCCTTGATAAAGCGCAGGATAACTATCGTCAGGCGATGAAAAAGCTCGCCTCCGGGCGCGGCAACCTGTTGGTGCAGGCCGAGGCGTTCCGCGGTCTGGGCGTTGAGGTTAAACGCGGGATTAATCCTGATTTAGTTGAGCAGGCCATGGCGCAGGATGACGAATACCGTCTTGAGGAAGATGAAAATTCGCCGCAGGAAGACGCATTTAGCGCCGATTCCGTTCCTGACGCGCGAGCGAACGAGCACGTCAGGCCAAGCTGAACCGTATGGGAAATGGCCTGAATCTGTTACACTCGCTGAACATTTTCTTGATAGGTAAGCGGGCATAGAGATGGTTGAGGATTCACAAGAAACGACGCATTTTGGCTTTCAGACGGTAGCCAAAGAGCAGAAGGCGGACATGGTGGCGCATGTATTCCATTCTGTCGCTGCAAAATATGATGTGATGAACGATTTGATGTCGTTCGGTATTCATCGCTTGTGGAAGCGCTTCACCATCGACTGCAGCGGCGTGCGCCGTGGGCAGACTGTGCTGGATCTGGCGGGCGGCACCGGTGACCTGACGGCGAAGTTCTCCCGTTTGGTTGGCGAAACCGGCCGCGTTATGCTTGCCGATATCAACGATTCGATGCTCAAAATGGGCCGCGAAAAGCTGCGCAACATTGGTATCGTTGGCAACGTCGAGTACGTTCAAGCCAACGCCGAAGCGCTGCCATTCGCCGATAACACCTTTGACTGCATCACCATTTCCTTTGGCCTGCGTAACGTCACCGATAAGGACAAAGCGCTGCGCTCGATGTACCGCGTACTGAAGCCCGGCGGACGCCTGCTGGTGCTGGAGTTCTCCAAGCCGATTCTCGATCCGCTGAGCAAAGCCTACGACGCTTACTCCTTCCATGTACTGCCGAAAGTTGGCGAACTGGTAGCGAACGATGCAGAAAGCTATCGCTATCTGGCAGAATCCATCCGTATGCACCCCGATCAGGACACCCTGAAAGACATGATGCAGGAAGCCGGTTTTGAAAGCGTCGATTACTACAACCTGACGGCAGGTATCGTCGCGCTACACCGCGGCTATAAGTTCTGACAGGAGGGACGTTATGCCTTTCGCACCACTGGTTACTGCCGGTATTGAAACGGTTCTGAATACTTTTCTCTGGCGCGATCGCGCGCTCAAGCCGGCGCGTCAGCGCCTGCTGGGGAAAGTCCTGCGTGTAGAGCTTAAAGAGCTATCGGCGCCTGTTGTGCTGGCTTATAGCGAGCAGCAAATCGACGTGCTTGGCGCATGGGAAGGCGAGGCCGACTGTACCGTCATTACCCGTCTGAGCGTGCTGCCGCAGCTGCGCAACCGCCAACAGCTGACCGCGTTGATTCGCAGCGGCGATCTGGAAGTGCAGGGTGACCTGCAGGTTGTGCAGAATATGGTGTCGCTGTGCGATCTAGCGGAGTTCGACCCGGCAGAATTGCTGGCGCCGTATACCGGCGATATCGTGGCGGAAGGCGTTAGCAAAGTCCTGCGCGGCGGCGCTCGTTTCCTGCTGAAGGGCGTGCAGAGCCAACAGCGTTATGTCGCCGAAGCGATTACTGAAGAGTGGCGATTGGCGCCGGGCCCGCTGGAAATGGCCTGGTTTGCTGAAGAGTCTGCTGCCGTAGAACGTACGCTGGCCGCACTGGAAAAACGGCTGGAAACGCTGGAGGGCAAATGACGCCAGGAGAATTACGGCGCCTGTATTTTATCGTCCGCACCTTTTTGAGTTACGGGCTCGATGAGCTCATTCCCAAAATGCGTATCACGCTGCCGCTGCGTATCTGGCGGCGAATGTTGTTCTGGATGCCGAATCGCCACAAAGAAAAACCGCTCGGTGAACGCTTACGGCTGGCGCTGCAGGAACTGGGGCCGGTATGGATTAAGTTTGGCCAGATGCTTTCTACCCGCCGTGACTTGTTCCCGCCGCAAATCGCCGATCAGCTGGCGTTGTTGCAGGACCGCGTCGCGCCTTTCGACGGCAAACTGGCTAAGCAACAGATCGAGCAAGCTATGGGCGGACTGCCCGTCGAAGCCTGGTTCGACGATTTCGACATTGAGCCGCTGGCGTCCGCGTCTATTGCTCAGGTACATACCGCGCGTCTGAAAGATAACGGCAAAGAAGTGGTCATCAAGGTGATCCGCCCGGATATCCTGCCGATCATTAAAGCGGACATGAAGTTGATCTACCGCCTGGCGCGTTGGGTTCCTCTCCTGCTGCCGGATGGCCGCCGTTTGCGTCCGCAGGAAGTCGTCCGCGAATATGAAAAAACGCTGATGGACGAACTGAACCTGCTGCGCGAGTCCGCTAATGCGATTCAACTACGACGCAACTTCGAAGAGAGCCCGATGCTCTACGTGCCGGAAGTGTATTCCGACTACTGTAGCGAAGGTATGATGGTGATGGAACGGATCTACGGCATCCCGGTCTCAGACGTCGAGGCGCTGGAAGCGCAGGGCACCAACATGCAGTTGCTGGCGGAGCGCGGTGTACAGGTCTTCTTTACTCAGGTTTTCCGCGACAGTTTCTTCCATGCCGACATGCACCCGGGCAATATTTTCGTGAGCTACGATCATCCGGAAAATCCGCAATATATCGGTATTGACTGTGGTATCGTCGGCTCTCTGAATAAAGACGATAAGCGCTATCTGGCGGAAAACTTCATTGCTTTCTTCAATCGAGATTACCGTAAGGTTGCCGAGCTGCATGTGGATTCCGGTTGGGTTCCGCCTGATACCAATGTCGAAGAGTTCGAATTTGCCATTCGCACGGTTTGCGAGCCTATCTTTGAGAAGCCGCTGGCGGAAATCTCCTTTGGCCATGTGCTGTTGAATCTGTTTAATACCGCCCGCCGTTTCAATATGGAAGTGCAACCGCAGCTGGTTTTGCTTCAGAAGACATTACTTTACGTAGAAGGGGTAGGCCGTCAGCTCTATCCTCAGTTAGACTTGTGGAAAACGGCGAAACCTTTTCTTGAGTCGTGGATTAAGGATCAGGTTGGTATTCCTGCGCTGGTGCGTGCGTTTAAAGAAAAAGCGCCGTTCTGGATTGAGCGGATGCCGGAAATACCTGAGCTGGTGTACCAAAGCTTGCAGCAGAGCAAACAGCTGCAGACCAGCGTCGATACCATCATGCGCGACGTCCAGGTGCGACACGTTCGCCAGGGACAGTCCCGCTATCTGTTTGGTATAGGCGCCGTTTTGCTTTTAAGCGGTACGCTGTTATTTATCCACCGCCCGGAGTGGGGCATGATGCCAGGCTGGCTGATGGCTGGCGGCGTGGTGACCTGGCTTATGGGCTGGCGAAAGACGCGCTGAGGGGTTTCGCGTTTATCCTGGCGCATTGATTCTTGCGCGAAGTCATGTGAGCGGCCTGACAGAGAGGCGGCTCACCGGATGACGTGTATAATGCGCTCTCATTATTCATCATCTGTCATAGGGGAACGTGTATGGGTGGTATCAGTATTTGGCAGTTGTTAATTGTTGTCGTCATCGTAGTTCTGCTTTTCGGGACGAAGAAGCTGAGCTCGCTGGGGTCGGATTTAGGCGCATCGATCAAAGGCTTTAAAAAGGCCATGGGCGATGATGAAAAGTCAGAGAAATCCACGCCAGATGCAGATTTTGCAGCGAAGACTATCGCTGATAAACAAGATGATGCAAAGAAAGACGAGACAAAACGCCACGACAAAGAGCAGGTGTAATTCGTGTTCGATATCGGTTTTAGTGAACTATTGCTGGTGTTCGTGATTGGCCTCATCGTATTGGGGCCACAGCGACTACCTGTTGCCGTTAAAACGGTGGCTGGCTGGATCCGGACGTTGCGCTCGCTGGCGACCACGGTACAAAATGAGCTTGCCCAGGAGCTAAAACTGCAGGAGTTTCAGGAGAGCCTGAAGAAGGTGGAGAAGGCCAGTCTGGATAACCTGACCCCGGAGTTAAAAGCCTCGATGGATGAACTGCGCGAAGCGGCCGAATCCATGAAGCGTTCCTATACCGCCCACGATCCTGAGAAAGCAAGCGACGAAGCGAACACCATCCATAACCCGGTGGTCGAAGGCAGCGAAGCGCAACGCCAGGATGTCACGCCGGCTACGGCTGAACACCAGGCCAGCGCCCCGGTTCATACGCCGGAAACCGCTGTCGATGAGCAACCCGCTTCGCCGGCTGAAGTTCCGGCGGCCAAAGAAAAAGCCGCCGCGGCAGCGCCAGATTCTTCCCCCGCATCGAGTGATAAACCGTAAAAATGGGCGTAGACGATACTCAACCGCTAATTTCACATCTGATTGAGCTGCGTAAGCGCCTGCTCAACAGTATTATTGCTATCCTGGTGATCTTCCTGGCGCTGGTTTATTTCGCCAATGATATCTATCAGTTGGTGTCTGCTCCGCTTATCAGCAAAATGCCGGTAGGCGCGACGATGATCGCCACGGATGTCGCCTCTCCATTCTTCACGCCGATCAAACTGACCTTTATGGTGTCAGTGATCCTGTCGGTTCCGGTCATTTTGTACCAGGTGTGGGCCTTTATCGCCCCGGCGTTGTACAAACATGAACGCCGCCTGGTGATGCCGCTGTTGGTCTCCAGCACGCTGCTGTTCTATATCGGGATGGCTTTTGCCTACTTCGTGGTCTTCCCGCTGGCATTCGGCTTCCTGACCCATGCCGCGCCGGAAGGAGTACTGGTTTCCACCGATATCCGCAGCTATCTCGATTTTGTCATGGCGCTGTTTATGGCCTTTGGTGTGTCGTTTGAAGTACCGGTCGCTATCGTCCTGCTGTGTTGGATGGGGGTGACAACGCCGGAAGACTTACGTAAAAAACGGCCCTATGTCCTGGTGGGCGCTTTCGTTGTCGGTATGCTGCTGACGCCGCCGGACGTATTCTCGCAAACGTTGTTGGCGATCCCAATGTACTTGCTGTTCGAAGTCGGGGTATTCTTTGCCCGTTTCTACACCGGCAAGCGCCTGACGCGTGATGAAGATGCCGCCGCTGAAGAGGCGGAGCACAAAGAAGAGTCATAATATCAACCGCCCGTCAGGGCGGTTGTCATATGGGAGTCGAGATGTTTGATATTGGCGTGAACCTGACCAGCTCGCAGTTTGCCCGCGACCACGATGAGGTGGTGGCGCGCGCCCAGGTAGCAGGGGTCCACGGGATGCTGCTGACCGGCACCAATCTGCATGAGAGTCAGCAGGCGCAAAAGTTAGCCAGCCGCTACGCCAACTGCTGGTCTACTGCGGGCGTCCATCCGCACGATAGCAGCACCTGGACTGAGTCGGTCGCCGATGACATTCATTCGTTGGCCCGCGAGCCGCAGGTGGTGGCGATTGGCGAGTGCGGTCTCGACTTCAACCGTAATTTTTCAACGCCGCAAGAGCAGGAGAAGGCGTTTAGCGCCCAATTGGCGCTGGCGGCCGAGCTGTCGATGCCGGTATTTTTACATTGCCGCGATGCCCATGAGCGTTTTCTGGCGCTGCTGAAACCCTGGCTGGATAAGCTGCCTGGCGCCGTTTTGCATTGCTTTACCGGTAGCCGCGCGGAAGTCCGTGAATGTCTGGATCGCGGGTTATTCATTGGTATTACCGGTTGGGTGTGCGATGAGCGGCGCGGTCTGGAGCTACGTGAGCTGCTGCCGGATATTCCGGCGGATTGTTTGCTGCTGGAGACCGACGCGCCATATCTGTTGCCACGCGACATGAAACCAAAGCCCTCCTCGCGGCGTAATGAACCCGCTTATCTGCCGCATATTCTGGCAAGCGTTGCGGGTTGGCGCGGCGAGGAAGCGCAATGGCTGGAAGAGGTTACGGATGCGAACGTCAGGAAGCTATTTGGCGTGCGCTTTTAACCGCACCATCAAATTTTATAGAAGTCGGTATTTTTAACGCTTTGCAGGACCTGCTTGTTGAGGAGGTTGAGCAACAACATAGAGCGGGCTTCACCATCGGGTTCGGTGAAGATAGCCTGCAGGCCTTCAAAAGCGCCGTCGGTGATCAACACGTTGTCGCCTTCATGGGGCGTTTCCGGGTCGGTTATCCCTTCCGGCTTATAGATGGAAAGCTGGTGAATAACCTCTGAGGGCACCATGGCAGGTTGCGCGCCGAAGCGTACAAAGCTGTTCACCCCGCGTGTTGCGCTGATGGTGGTGGTATGGATAACTTCCGGATCGAATTCGACGAACAGATAGTTCGGGAACAAAGGCTCGCTGACCGTGGTGCGTTTACCGCGGATGATTTTTTCCAGCGCGATCGTCGGCATCAGACAATTGACTGCCTGACGTTCAAGGTGTTCCTGGGCGCGTTGAAGCTGCCCACGTTTGCAATAAAGTAAGTACCAGGCTTGCATAATAACTCTTTCCGCTTTACTACCTGCAAGCATAACAAAAGCCCGGAACAATCGCGAAAACCATTGTAAGCGGAAGCGTAAATAGCATGTTCTTTTACGCTAATTTAACAAAAGTACAGCATCGTTGCGGCGAAAATCGTATAATCAGCCGCTTGTATAGAGGTCAATAATAACTCCATGAAATACCACGATCTACGCGACTTTCTGACATTACTTGAGCAGCAGGGCGAACTGAAACGGATAACGTTGCCGGTCGATCCGCACCTGGAAATTACTGAAATTGCCGATCGCACTTTGCGTGCTGGCGGCCCGGCGCTGTTGTTTGAAAACCCGAAAGGCTACTCGATGCCGGTGCTGTGCAACCTGTTCGGCACCCCGCGTCGCGTGGCGTTGGGTATGGGCCAGGAGGATGTCAGCTCGCTGCGGGAAGTGGGGAAATTATTGGCCTTCCTGAAAGAGCCAGAGCCGCCAAAAGGCTTCCGCGACCTGTTTGATAAGCTTCCGCAGTTCAAACAGGTGCTGAATATGCCGACCAAACGCCTGCGCGGCGCGCCTTGTCAGCAAAAAATCATCCAGGGCGATGATGTCGACCTCAGCACCATCCCGATTATGACCTGCTGGCCGGAAGATGCCGCGCCGCTGATTACCTGGGGGCTGACGGTGACTCGTGGGCCGCACAAAGAGCGGCAGAATCTGGGTATTTATCGCCAGCAGCTGATCGGCAAAAACAAACTCATTATGCGTTGGTTATCCCACCGCGGCGGCGCCCTGGATTTTCAGGAGTGGTGTGCGGCGCATCCCGGCGAGCGCTTCCCGGTTTCCGTCGCGCTTGGCGCCGATCCGGCCACCATTCTCGGCGCGGTGACGCCGGTTCCCGATACGTTGTCGGAATATGCCTTTGCAGGCCTGCTGCGTGGAACCAAGACCGAAGTGGTGAAGTGCGTCTCCAACGACCTGGAAGTGCCGGCTAGCGCAGAGATTGTGCTCGAAGGCTACATTGAGGCGGGGGAAATGGCGCCAGAAGGTCCTTATGGCGACCACACCGGTTATTACAATGAAGTGGACAGCTTCCCGGTCTTTACGGTGACCCACATTACCCAGCGCGAAGATGCGATTTATCATTCAACCTACACCGGTCGTCCGCCGGATGAACCTGCGGTGCTGGGCGTGGCGCTGAATGAAGTCTTCGTGCCGATTCTGCAAAAACAGTTCCCGGAAATCGTCGACTTCTATCTGCCGCCGGAAGGGTGTTCTTATCGTCTGGCGGTGGTCACCATGAAAAAGCAGTATGCAGGCCATGCCAAGCGCGTGATGATGGGCGTCTGGTCGTTCCTGCGTCAGTTCATGTACACCAAATTCGTGATTGTCTGCGATGACGACGTTAACGCGCGTGACTGGAACGATGTGATTTGGGCGATTACTACCCGTATGGACCCGGCTCGTGATACGGTACTGGTAGAAAATACGCCAATAGATTATCTGGATTTTGCCTCGCCGGTTTCCGGCCTGGGTTCAAAAATGGGGCTGGATGCCACAAATAAATGGCCTGGCGAAACCCAGCGTGAATGGGGTCGTCCAATCAAAAAAGATCCTGAGGTGACGGCACGCATCGACGCCATCTGGGATGAACTGGCCATCTTTAAATAACAGTAAGCGGGGCTAACGCCGCTGTTTTGCTCTATAGACCCGACAGAGGGGACGCATGACAACCTTAAGCTGTAAAGTGACCTCGGTGGAGGCGATTACCGATACCGTATATCGTGTTCGATTAGTACCGGAAGCGGCATTCTCTTTCCGCGCTGGCCAGTATCTGATGGTGGTGATGGATGAGCGCGACAAACGTCCGTTCTCTATGGCTTCTACGCCGTCGGAACACGAGTTTATCGAGCTGCATATCGGCGCCTCCGAACTCAATCTGTATGCGATGGCGGTCATGGATCGCATCCTGAAAGAGCGTGAAATTGAGGTTGATATTCCGCATGGCGAAGCCTGGCTGCGCGATGATGAAGACCGTCCGCTGATCCTGATCGCTGGCGGCACCGGTTTCTCTTATGTGCGTTCTATTCTGTTAACTGCGCTGGCGCGTAATCCGAACCGTGATATCGCTATCTACTGGGGCGGACGCGAGGCCAAGCACCTGTACGATTTAGCCGAGCTGGAAGCGTTAAGTGTGAAGCATCCGAATCTGCGCATCGAACCGGTTGTCGAGCAGCCGGAAGAAGGATGGCGCGGCCGTTCCGGAACCGTGTTGACTGCCGTGCTGCAGGACTACGGTACGCTGGCGGAGCATGATATCTATATCGCCGGACGTTTTGAGATGGCTAAGATTGCCCGCGATCTGTTCTGCAATGAACGCGGCGCGCGCGAAGATCGCCTGTTCGGCGATGCATTTGCCTTTATCTGAAAATAAAAAACCCGCCCCTGACAGGCGGGAAGAACGGCAACTAAACCCCCTCTAATTCCATTATTGCCTGTTGGCTGGCAGGCAATAATGGCGTCGAGCTTTTTACTTACACCCGCTCAAACACGGTGGCGATCCCCTGTCCTAAGCCGATACACATGGTGGCCAGACCAAACTGGGCATCACTGCGTTCCATCTGATTGATCAACGTGGTGCTGATTCTCGCCCCGGAACAACCCAGCGGATGGCCGAGCGCGATCGCGCCGCCATTGAGGTTGATCTTCTCGTCAATCTGTTCCATCAGCCCCAGATCTTTAATACATGGCAGGATCTGCGCGGCAAACGCTTCATTCATTTCAAAGACATCGATATCGCTGGCGGATAACCCGGCTTTTTTCAGCGCCAGCTTTGATGCCGGAACCGGGCCATAACCCATAATCGATGGGTCGCAGCCGACCACAGCCATTGAACGGACGCGAGCGCGTGGTTTCAGCCCCAGTTCGCGGGCGCGGCTTTCACTCATCAACAACATCGCCGCTGCACCATCGGAAAGGGCGGAAGAGGTTCCCGCTGTCACCGTGCCGGTAACCGGATCGAAAGCGGGTCTCAATGCCGCCAGCGCCTCGACGGTCGTTTCCGGGCGGATCACTTCGTCATAGTTGAAGGATTTCAGCACGCCATCGGCATCGTGTCCGCCAGTTGGGATAATCTCTGCTTTGAATGCGCCGGACTGCGTTGCTGCCCAGGCGCGAGCGTGGGAGCGAGCGGCGAACTGATCCTGCATTTCACGGCTGATGCCGTGTAGACGCGCCAGCATCTCTGCCGTCAGGCCCATCATACCGGCGGCTTTCGCCACGTTGCGGCTCAGGCCTGGGTGGAAATCGACGCCGTGGCTCATTGGCACGTGGCCCATGTGTTCAACGCCGCCAATCAGGCAAATGCTGGCATCGCCGGTCATAATCATGCGCGCCGCATCGTGCAGCGCCTGCATTGATGACCCACACAGGCGGTTAACCGTGGTCGCTGGTACCGAGTGCGGGATCTCCGCCAGTAGCGCGGCGTTACGCGCAATATTGAAACCCTGCTCCAGCGTTTGTTGTACGCAGCCCCAGTAAATATCGTCAATCGCGCTCGCCTCAAGAGACGGGTTACGCGAAAGCAGGCTTCGCATCAGGTGCGCGGAGAGATCTTCCGCGCGCACGTTGCGAAAGGCGCCGCCCTTTGAACGGCCCATCGGGGTGCGAATTGCATCGACAATGACAACCTGTTCCATTGTGACTCCTTAAGCCGTTTTCAGTTCGCCAACCGGGCGGGCTGGTTCTACTGGAGGATAATACGGTTCGTTATGACGGGCTTTGTTACGCAGACCCTCCGGCACGGCGTAAAGCGGGCCGAGGTGCTGGTACTGCTGTGCCATATCGAGATATTTCGCACTACCGATGGTGTCCAGCCAGCGGAACGCGCCGCCGTGAAACGGAGGGAAGCCCAGGCCGTATACCAGCGCCATATCCGCTTCCGCCGGGCTGGCGATGATGCCTTCTTCCAGGCAGCGGACGACTTCGTTGACCATTGGGATCATCATGCGGGCGATAATCTCTTCATCGCTGAAATCGCGCTTTGGCTGGCTGACGTCGGCCAGCAGGCTATCAACAGCGGCATCTTCTTCTTTCTTCGGCTTACCTTTGCTGTCTTCTTTATAACGCCAGAAGCCAAGGCCGTTCTTCTGACCGAAACGATTGGCGTCGAACAGGGCGTCGATAGCGTCGCGATAATCTTTCTGCATCCGCTGTGGGAAGCCCGCCGCCATAACCGCTTGAGCATGGTGTGCGGTATCGATGCCGACGACGTCCAGTAGATAGGCCGGGCCCATTGGCCAGCCAAACTGTTTTTCCATCACTTTGTCGACTTTGCGGAAATCCGCGCCGTCGCGCAGCAACTGGCTGAATCCTGCAAAATAAGGGAACAACACGCGGTTAACGAAGAATCCGGGGCAGTCATTCACCACGATTGGCGTCTTGCCCATTTTGCTGGCCCAGGCCACAACTTTGGCAATAGTCTGATCCGAGGTTTTTGCTCCGCGGATGACTTCGACCAACGGCATACGATGTACCGGGTTAAAGAAGTGCATACCGCAGAAGTTTTCCGGGCGCTGCAGAACGCTTGCCAGTTCGCCGATCGGAATGGTTGAGGTATTGGAGGCTAGCACGGTATCCGGGCGCACTTTTTCTTCGGTTTCCGCCAGTACCGCCTTCTTCACTTTCGGGTTTTCTACCACCGCTTCGACGACGACATCTACGCGATCAAAACCACTGTATTCCAGCGTCGGCTGGATGGTGCTAATTACCCCGGCTAGCTTCAGGCCGTCGATTTTGCCGCGCTCCAGCTGTTTATTGAGCAGCTTCGCCGCTTCGGTCATACCCAGGGTCAGTGATTTGTCGCTAATGTCCTTCATGACTACCGGCACACCCTTCCAGGCCGACTGGTAAGCAATACCGCCGCCCATAATACCGGCGCCCAATACGGCGGCGTGCTTCGGCGTGTCGACATCTTTGGTCAGTTTTTTCGCTTTGGCTTTAACGTACTGGTCATTAAGGAAGATACCGACCAGCGCGCGCGCTTCGTTAGTGTGCGCCAGCGGGACAAAACTTTGGTTTTCCAGCTTCAGTGCGTCGTCACGGCCAAGGCGCGCGGCGGCTTCAATGGTTTTCACCGCGGTGATCGGCGCCGGATAATGCTTACCGGCAGTTTGCGCGACCATGCCTTTGGCGATGGTGAAGCTCATGGCGGCTTCAATTTTGCTGAGCTTCAACGGTTCCAGCTTCGGCTGACGTTTAGCTTTCCAGTCCAGGTCGCCATTAATGGCCTGACGCAGAATCGCCAGTGCGCCATCACGCAGTTTTTCCGCGTTCACGATGCCATCGACGAGACCTATCTTCAGCGCTTGATCGGCGCCGACGTCTTTACCTGCGGCGATAATTTCCAGCGCGCTATCGGCGCCGAGCAGGCGCGGCATGCGCACGGAACCGCCAAAGCCGGGCATAATACCCAGTTTGGTTTCCGGCAGGCCGATCCGCAGGTCCGGCGTCGCCAGGCGATAATCAGTCGCCAGCACGCATTCGCAGCCGCCGCCCAGTGCATAGCCGTTGACTGCGGACAGGGTAGGGACTGGTAAATCTTCCAGGCGGTTGAAGACGCTATTGGCAAAGTGCAGCCACTGGCTCAGCTGTTCTTCCGGCACCAGGAACAGCGAAAGGAATTCGGTAATGTCGGCGCCGACGATAAAGGCCGCTTTTTCAGAGCGCAGCAGCAGCCCTTTGAGATCTTGTTGCTTTTCGAGCACGTCCAGCGCATGACCGAGGCTGGCCACGGTTGCGGTATCGAGCTTGTTGACCGAGCCTGGGGCATCAAAAACCAGTTCGGCAATGCCATCTTCCAGCCAGTCGAGGTACAGGGTGTCGCCTTTGTAGAGCATGTCAGTCTCCTGAATCCAGCAATATGATCTGGTCGTACCAGATGGATCGGAGTGTGGAATTTATGTTAAGAAAATGCAAATTACTCTTTAAATAATTGCTGGTCGGATCACACCCGGTAGAAATCCCCCGGCCTGAAGCCAATGTGCTAAGATGCGGAGAATCACGATCCAATAAAAGCAAAGGATAAAAGATGGAATCACTGGCCGCGCTCTATAAAAATCATATCGTTACCCTACAAGAACGTACCCGCAAAGTATTAGATCGTTTTAAGCTGGATGCCTTGCTGATCCACTCCGGCGAGCTGATTAATGTCTTCCTCGACGATCATCCGTATCCATTCAAAGTCAACCCGCAGTTCAAGGCATGGGTGCCAGTGACTCAGGTGCCAAACTGCTGGTTGCTGGTAGACGGCGTGAATAAACCGAAGTTGTGGTTCTATTTACCGGTCGATTACTGGCATAACGTTGAGCCGCTGCCGACCTCCTTCTGGACGGAAGAAATCGACGTGATCGCGCTGCCGAAAGCTGATGGCATTGGCAGCCAACTGCCAGCGGCGCGCGGCAACATCGGCTATATCGGCCCGGTGCCGGAGCGTGCGTTAGGCGTGGGCATCGCGGCAGACAAAATTAACCCGCAAGGCGTTATCGACTATCTGCACTATTACCGCGCTTACAAAACCGACTATGAACTGGCCTGCATGCGTGAAGCGCAGAAATCAGCGGTCAATGGCCATCGCGCGGCGCACGAAGCCTTCCAGTCCGGGATGAGCGAGTTCGATATCAACCAGGCCTACCTGACTGCAACCGGCCATCGCGACACCGATGTTCCTTATAGCAACATTGTGGCGCTGAATGAACATGCGGCGGTGTTGCACTACACCAAGCTGGATCACCGCGCGCCGTCTGAGATTCGCAGCTTCCTGCTGGATGCGGGAGCCGAGTACAACGGCTACGCGGCTGACCTGACTCGTACCTGGGCGGCGCATAGCGATAACGACTTCGCGCATCTGATTAAAGACGTTAACGACGAGCAACTGGCGCTGATCGGCACCATGAAGGCCGGTACCCGCTATGTTGACTACCATATTCAATTCCATCAACGCATCGCGAAGCTGCTGCGTAAGCATCAGCTGGTTACCAATATGAGCGAAGAGGCGATGGTGGAAAACAATCTGACCGGGCCGTTTATGCCGCACGGTATTGGCCACCCGCTGGGTCTGCAGGTGCATGATGTCGCTGGTTTTATGCAGGATGATACCGGTACGCATCTGGCGGCGCCGTCGAAATACCTGTATCTGCGCTGTACCCGCATTATTGAGCCACGCATGGTGTTGACCATTGAACCCGGCATCTACTTTATTGAGTCGCTGCTGGCACCATGGCGTGAAGGGCAGTTCAGCAAACACTTCAACTGGCAGAAAATTGAAGCCATGAAGCCGTTTGGCGGGATTCGTATCGAAGATAACGTGGTGGTCCACGAAAACAGCATCGAAAATATGACGCGTGATCTGAAACTGGCGTAATGGAAAGCTGGTTGATTCCGGCCGCGCCGGTTAGCTTTGTCGAAGAGATTAAAAAGAGTCGTTTCATCACGCTGTTGGCGCACACCGACGGCGTGGCGGCGGCGAAAGCATTCGTCGAATCCGTCAGGGCTGAACACCCGGATGCGCGCCACCACTGCGTGGCGTGGGTCGCCGGGCCGCCTGATGATTCGCAGCAGTTGGGTTTTTCTGACGACGGCGAACCGGCGGGAACGGCGGGTAAACCGATGCTGGCGCAGCTGATGGGTAGCGGCGTCGGCGAGATTACCGCTGTAGTGGTGCGCTACTACGGTGGTATTCTGCTGGGCACCGGCGGCCTGGTGAAGGCCTATGGCGGCGGCGTCCACCAGGCGCTTGCGCAGCTGAACACGCAGCGCAAGACGCCGTTAACCGCATATACTTTGCAATGTGAATACGGGCAGTTAGCTGGGGTTGAAGCGTTACTGGCGCAGTTCTCGGGCGTTATTGTGGAAAGCGAATATCAGGCGTCAGTTCAACTGCGAATCGCGCTTCCTCAAGCTGAAGTGGCGTCTTTTTCCTCAAAACTGGCCGATTTTAGTCGTGGTTCATTGCAATTACTGAAGATTGACGAATAATCCCCACCTGATTTTTTGTATACCAAAGGAAGCGCCAGAGATGCATTTTCGCGCGATAACCCGAATCGTTGGACTGCTGGTCATCTTATTTTCGGGGACGATGATTGTCCCAGGATTAGTGGCCCTGATATATCGCGATGGCGCGGGGCGGGCCTTTACCCAAACCTTCTTTGTTGCCCTGGCGATCGGCTCCATGCTGTGGTGGCCGAACCGTAAGCAAAAAGGTGAACTGAAATCCCGCGAAGGGTTTCTGATTGTCGTGCTGTTCTGGACGGTGCTGGGTAGCGTCGGTGCATTACCCTTTATCTTTGCTGAACAACCTAATCTCACGGTGACGGATGCCTTTTTTGAATCTTTCTCCGGGCTGACGACCACCGGCGCGACAACGCTAGTGGGACTGGATTCACTCCCTCACGCCATCCTTTTCTATCGCCAGATGTTGCAGTGGTTCGGCGGTATGGGGATCATTGTGCTGGCGGTGGCGATTCTGCCTATCCTCGGCGTCGGCGGGATGCAGCTCTACCGGGCGGAAATGCCGGGACCGTTGAAAGACAATAAGATGCGCCCACGTATCGCTGAGACGGCGAAAACGCTGTGGCTTATTTATGTACTACTGACTGCCGCCTGTGCGTTGGCGTTGTGGTTTGCCGGGATGCCGGCATTCGATGCCATTGGCCATAGCTTTGCGACTATCGCCATCGGCGGTTTCTCTACTCATGATGCCAGCGTCGGCTACTTTAATAGCCCGATGATTAACTCCATCATCGCCATCTTCCTGCTGATCTCCGGCTGTAACTATGGCCTGCATTTTTCACTACTGAGTGGTCGTAGTTTGCGGGTTTATTGGCGCGACCCGGAATTCCGGATGTTTATCGGCGTCCAGTTGACCCTGGTTATCGTCTGTACGCTGGTATTGTGGCTGCATAATGTCTACGGTTCGGTACTGACGACGTTAAATCAGGCGTTTTTCCAGGTGGTCTCGATGGCGACGACCGCCGGATTCACCACCGATAGTATTGCGCGCTGGCCGCTGTTCCTGCCGGTGCTACTACTCTGTTCGGCATTTATCGGCGGCTGCGCCGGTTCGACGGGCGGTGGCCTGAAGGTGATTCGTATTCTGCTGCTGTTCAAGCAGGGCAACCGTGAACTTAAGCGCCTGGTGCACCCGAATGCGGTATATAGCATTAAGTTGGGTAACCGTGCGTTGCCGGAGCGCATTCTGGAGGCGGTGTGGGGATTCTTCTCCGCCTATGCGCTGGTTTTTATCATTAGCATGCTGGCCATTATCGCCACCGGGGTTGATGACTTCTCCGCTTTTGCATCTGTGGTGGCGACATTGAACAACCTGGGTCCTGGCCTCGGGGTCGTCGCCGATAACTTTGCGACAATGAACCCCGTCGCGAAATGGATCCTGATTGCTAATATGCTGTTTGGCCGTCTGGAAGTGTTCACCTTATTGGTGCTCTTTACCCCCACTTTCTGGCGCGAATAACAGGAGTGCTCGTGAAAACTTTAATTCTCTTCTCCACCCGTGACGGGCAGACCCGTGAAATTGCCTCGTACCTGGCCTCCGAGCTAAAAGAACTGGGGATTGATGCGGACACCGTTAATCTGAACCGTACCGATGTAGTTGAGTGGCATTACTACGATCGCGTGGTGATTGGCGCCTCTATTCGCTATGGTCACTTCCATCCGGCGCTGGACCGTTTTGTGAAAAAGCACCTGGCATCATTGCAGGCGCTGCCGGGCGCGTTCTTCTCGGTAAACCTGGTGGCGCGCAAGCCGGAAAAGCGAACGCCGCAAACTAACAGCTATACGCGCAAGTTCTTGCTTAACTCGCCGTGGCAGCCACAGAACTGTGCGGTCTTCGCCGGGGCGCTGCGTTATCCGCGCTACCGTTGGTACGATCGCTTTATGATTCGCTTAATTATGAAGATGACCGGCGGGGAAACGGATACCAGTAAAGAAGTGGTCTATACCGACTGGACGCAGGTTGCCAGATTTGCTCGAGAAATCGCGCAAATGACGAGCAAATAGCGCGTAAAACTCGCGTTGTGGTGGAAAATCGAGCGAACGAAAAGTTTTTTTGAATTTCCTCTTGTCACTTCAGAATTACTCCCTATAATGCGCCACCACTGACACGGAACAACGGCAAACAAGCCGCCGGGTCAGCGGGGTTCCACTGAGAACCTCGCAGAGAAAAGCAAAAATAAATGCTTGACTCTGAAGCGGGAAAGCGTAATATGCACACCCCGCGCCGCAGCGAAAAACGAAGCGGCACTGCTCTTTAACAATTTATCAGACAATCTGTGTGGGCACTCAAAGTGACATGGATTCTTAACGTCCTCGGACGAAAAATGAATACCAAGTCTCTGAGTGAACATACGTAATTCATTACGAAGTTTAATTCACGAGCATCAAACTTAAATTGAAGAGTTTGATCATGGCTCAGATTGAACGCTGGCGGCAGGCCTAACACATGCAAGTCGAGCGGTAGCACAGAGAGCTTGCTCTCGGGTGACGAGCGGCGGACGGGTGAGTAATGTCTGGGAAACTGCCTGATGGAGGGGGATAACTACTGGAAACGGTAGCTAATACCGCATAACGTCGCAAGACCAAAGTGGGGGACCTTCGGGCCTCATGCCATCAGATGTGCCCAGATGGGATTAGCTAGTAGGTGGGGTAATGGCTCACCTAGGCGACGATCCCTAGCTGGTCTGAGAGGATGACCAGCCACACTGGAACTGAGACACGGTCCAGACTCCTACGGGAGGCAGCAGTGGGGAATATTGCACAATGGGCGCAAGCCTGATGCAGCCATGCCGCGTGTATGAAGAAGGCCTTCGGGTTGTAAAGTACTTTCAGCGAGGAGGAAGGCGCTGAGGTTAATAACCTCAGCGATTGACGTTACTCGCAGAAGAAGCACCGGCTAACTCCGTGCCAGCAGCCGCGGTAATACGGAGGGTGCAAGCGTTAATCGGAATTACTGGGCGTAAAGCGCACGCAGGCGGTCTGTCAAGTCGGATGTGAAATCCCCGGGCTCAACCTGGGAACTGCATTCGAAACTGGCAGGCTAGAGTCTTGTAGAGGGGGGTAGAATTCCAGGTGTAGCGGTGAAATGCGTAGAGATCTGGAGGAATACCGGTGGCGAAGGCGGCCCCCTGGACAAAGACTGACGCTCAGGTGCGAAAGCGTGGGGAGCAAACAGGATTAGATACCCTGGTAGTCCACGCCGTAAACGATGTCGACTTGGAGGTTGTGCCCTTGAGGCGTGGCTTCCGGAGCTAACGCGTTAAGTCGACCGCCTGGGGAGTACGGCCGCAAGGTTAAAACTCAAATGAATTGACGGGGGCCCGCACAAGCGGTGGAGCATGTGGTTTAATTCGATGCAACGCGAAGAACCTTACCTACTCTTGACATCCAGAGAACTTAGCAGAGATGCTTTGGTGCCTTCGGGAACTCTGAGACAGGTGCTGCATGGCTGTCGTCAGCTCGTGTTGTGAAATGTTGGGTTAAGTCCCGCAACGAGCGCAACCCTTATCCTTTGTTGCCAGCGGTCCGGCCGGGAACTCAAAGGAGACTGCCAGTGATAAACTGGAGGAAGGTGGGGATGACGTCAAGTCATCATGGCCCTTACGAGTAGGGCTACACACGTGCTACAATGGCATATACAAAGAGAAGCGACCTCGCGAGAGCAAGCGGACCTCATAAAGTATGTCGTAGTCCGGATTGGAGTCTGCAACTCGACTCCATGAAGTCGGAATCGCTAGTAATCGTAGATCAGAATGCTACGGTGAATACGTTCCCGGGCCTTGTACACACCGCCCGTCACACCATGGGAGTGGGTTGCAAAAGAAGTAGGTAGCTTAACCTTCGGGAGGGCGCTTACCACTTTGTGATTCATGACTGGGGTGAAGTCGTAACAAGGTAACCGTAGGGGAACCTGCGGTTGGATCACCTCCTTACCTGAAAGAACCTGCCTTTGTAGTGCTCACACAGATTGTCTGATGAAAAGTAAATAGCAAGGCGTCTTGCGATTGAGACTTACACGTCCCCTTCGTCTAGAGGCCCAGGACACCGCCCTTTCACGGCGGTAACAGGGGTTCGAATCCCCTAGGGGACGCCACTTGCTGGTTTGTGAGTGAAAGTCGCCGACCTCAGTATCTCAAAACTTACCTTCGGGTGACGTTTGAGATATTTGCTCTTTAAAAATCTGGATCAAGCTGAAAATTGAAACGACACACCGTTAATGGTGTGTTCGAGTCTCTCAAATTTTCGCAATCAGAAGTGAAACATCTTCGGGTTGTGAGGTTAAGCGACTAAGCGTACACGGTGGATGCCCTGGCAGTCAGAGGCGATGAAGGACGTGCTAATCTGCGAAAAGCGTCGGTAAGGTGATATGAACCGTTATAGCCGGCGATGTCCGAATGGGGAAACCCAGTGCAATTCGTTGCACTATCGTTAACTGAATACATAGGTTAACGAGGCGAACCGGGGGAACTGAAACATCTAAGTACCCCGAGGAAAAGAAATCAACCGAGATTCCCCCAGTAGCGGCGAGCGAACGGGGAGCAGCCCAGAGTCTGAATCAGCTTGTGTGTTAGTGGAACGGTCTGGAAAGTCCGACGGTACAGGGTGATAGTCCCGTACACCAAAATGCACAGGTTGTGAACTCGATGAGTAGGGCGGGACACGTGGTATCCTGTCTGAATATGGGGGGACCATCCTCCAAGGCTAAATACTCCTGACTGACCGATAGTGAACCAGTACCGTGAGGGAAAGGCGAAAAGAACCCCGGCGAGGGGAGTGAAAAAGAACCTGAAACCGTGTACGTACAAGCAGTGGGAGCACCTTCGGGTGTGACTGCGTACCTTTTGTATAATGGGTCAGCGACTTATATTCTGTAGCAAGGTTAACCGTATAGGGGAGCCGCAGGGAAACCGAGTCTTAACTGGGCGTTAAGTTGCAGGGTATAGACCCGAAACCCGGTGATCTAGCCATGGGCAGGTTGAAGGTTGGGTAACACTAACTGGAGGACCGAACCGACTAATGTTGAAAAATTAGCGGATGACCTGTGGCTGGGGGTGAAAGGCCAATCAAACCGGGAGATAGCTGGTTCTCCCCGAAAGCTATTTAGGTAGCGCCTCGTGAACTCATCTTCGGGGGTAGAGCACTGTTTCGGCTAGGGGGTCATCCCGACTTACCAACCCGATGCAAACTACGAATACCGAAGAATGTTATCACGGGAGACACACGGCGGGTGCTAACGTCCGTCGTGAAGAGGGAAACAACCCAGACCGCCAGCTAAGGTCCCAAAGTCATGGTTAAGTGGGAAACGATGTGGGAAGGCACAGACAGCCAGGATGTTGGCTTAGAAGCAGCCATCATTTAAAGAAAGCGTAATAGCTCACTGGTCGAGTCGGCCTGCGCGGAAGATGTAACGGGGCTAAACCATGCACCGAAGCTGCGGCAGCGACACTATGTGTTGTTGGGTAGGGGAGCGTTCTGTAAGCCTGCGAAGGTGGCCTGTGAGGGTTGCTGGAGGTATCAGAAGTGCGAATGCTGACATAAGTAACGATAATGCGGGTGAAAAGCCCGCACGCCGGAAGACCAAGGGTTCCTGTCCAACGTTAATCGGGGCAGGGTGAGTCGACCCCTAAGGCGAGGCCGAAAGGCGTAGTCGATGGGAAACAGGTTAATATTCCTGTACTGGGTGTTACTGCGAAGGGGGGACGGAGAAGGCTATGTTAGCCGGGCGACGGTTGTCCCGGTTTAAGCATGTAGGCGGGTGTTCCAGGTAAATCCGGAACGCTGTTAACGCTGAGGTGTGATGACGAGGCACTACGGTGCTGAAGTAACAAATGCCCTGCTTCCAGGAAAAGCCTCTAAGCATCAGGTAACATCAAATCGTACCCCAAACCGACACAGGTGGTCAGGTAGAGAATACCAAGGCGCTTGAGAGAACTCGGGTGAAGGAACTAGGCAAAATGGTGCCGTAACTTCGGGAGAAGGCACGCTGATATGTAGGTGAAGCCCCTGCGGGTGGAGCTGAAATCAGTCGAAGATACCAGCTGGCTGCAACTGTTTATTAAAAACACAGCACTGTGCAAACACGAAAGTGGACGTATACGGTGTGACGCCTGCCCGGTGCCGGAAGGTTAATTGATGGGGTTATCCGTAAGGAGAAGCTCTTGATCGAAGCCCCGGTAAACGGCGGCCGTAACTATAACGGTCCTAAGGTAGCGAAATTCCTTGTCGGGTAAGTTCCGACCTGCACGAATGGCGTAATGATGGCCAGGCTGTCTCCACCCGAGACTCAGTGAAATTGAACTCGCTGTGAAGATGCAGTGTACCCGCGGCAAGACGGAAAGACCCCGTGAACCTTTACTATAGCTTGACACTGAACATTGAGCCTTGATGTGTAGGATAGGTGGGAGGCTTTGAAGCGTGGACGCCAGTCTGCGTGGAGCCGACCTTGAAATACCACCCTTTAATGTTTGATGTTCTAACCTGGCGCCGTAATCCGGCGTGGGGACAGTGTCTGGTGGGTAGTTTGACTGGGGCGGTCTCCTCCCAAAGAGTAACGGAGGAGCACGAAGGTTAGCTAATCCTGGTCGGACATCAGGAGGTTAGTGCAATGGCATAAGCTAGCTTGACTGCGAGCGTGACGGCGCGAGCAGGTGCGAAAGCAGGTCATAGTGATCCGGTGGTTCTGAATGGAAGGGCCATCGCTCAACGGATAAAAGGTACTCCGGGGATAACAGGCTGATACCGCCCAAGAGTTCATATCGACGGCGGTGTTTGGCACCTCGATGTCGGCTCATCACATCCTGGGGCTGAAGTAGGTCCCAAGGGTATGGCTGTTCGCCATTTAAAGTGGTACGCGAGCTGGGTTTAGAACGTCGTGAGACAGTTCGGTCCCTATCTGCCGTGGGCGCTGGAGAATTGAGGGGGGCTGCTCCTAGTACGAGAGGACCGGAGTGGACGCATCACTGGTGTTCGGGTTGTCATGCCAATGGCATTGCCCGGTAGCTAAATGCGGAAAAGATAAGTGCTGAAAGCATCTAAGCACGAAACTTGCCCCGAGATGAGTTCTCCCTGAGACTTTAAGTCTCCTGAAGGAACGTTAAAGACGATGACGTTGATAGGTCGGGTGTGTAAGCGTAGCGATACGTTGAGCTAACCGATACTAATGAACCGTGAGGCTTAACCTTACAACGCCGAAGCTGTTTTGGCGATTTGAGACGATTTTCAGCGTGATACAGATTAATCGATGCGTCTTATGACGGATTGATAACAGAATTTGCCTGGCGGCAGTAGCGCGGTGGTCCCACCTGACCCCATGCCGAACTCAGAAGTGAAACGCCGTAGCGCCGATGGTAGTGTGGGGTCTCCCCATGTGAGAGTAGGGAACTGCCAGGCATCAAATAAAGCAAAAGGCTCAGTCGAAAGACTGAGCCTTTTGTCGTCTGCATTTTACCGCTGTGACGGCGGTCGCCTCCCCGGTGGCGCTGCGCTTACCGGGGCTACGGGCCCTGTAGCCCGGACAAGGTGCGCAGCACCGCCTCCGGGGGAATCCCGCCATATTTCTGACTGCTACCGAGCCTCTAACCACCGCATAATAAATGCCGCGATCTGCGGAATATTATTTAAATCCAACTGTGGAAGCGACGTCGCGATCGGCACATCGCTGGCCACGGCTATCGTATGTTCATCAATCATTATCTCTTCCACACGATGTCCGCTGTTTTGCCGAAAAAGCAGGATCTTCGGCACAGATTCATGCTTAAAGCCCTCTACCAAAACTAAATCCAGTTTGCTCGAATCCATTCTGCTGACTAGCCATCTGAGATCTAATTCTGGTTCATCTGGCGTTTCAGTCATCAGCGCCCAGCGCTGCGCGCTGGCGACAAGGGTCTGCGCGGCGCCAGCCTTACGTAATTCATAGCTATCCTTGCCGGGCTTATCGACATCCATATCATGATGGGTGTGTTTAATCAGACCTGGCCGTAACCCGTTAGCGCACAACTCGGGGATGAGATGCTTTAATAGTGTTGTTTTCCCTGTGCCGCTCCATGCGGCAATGGCTAATAACGGGATCATGATGGCTCCTGCATACGCTGCAAATCATCAAGGGTATTCACATTGATGAATGCGGATTTCACATCACTGAAGTTGACCGAATGTCCGCCCGCCTGGCGCATAAAGACCATCACCCGGCGTTCTCCACGGGCAAGATAGGCCCCCAGTTCCGTAACAATTTGCCGATGTACTAATGCAATGGCGGGGTGATCACGCTCGCCGTCATGCACCCAAACCATCGGTGCTGAAGCTTTCTGCTGCACAAAGCGCTCAACTAAGAAAGATGGAATAAATGGCGTGTCGCAGGGGCAAAAAACAAACCATGGGCTTTCTACCTGCTGCATAACGGCAAGCATGCCTGCCAGAGGGCCCGGATAGTCACCTTGCGTATCGCTATAAACCGGGTAGCCGCTGGCATTCCAGTGTTCAAGATTACGATTGGCGCTAATCACTAACTTATTCACCTGCGGCGCTAATGTCTGCGCAACATGACGCCAAAGCGGGCGACCATTCAGCAGCTGTAACCCTTTATCAACGCCGCCCATTCGCGTGGCCCTTCCGCCCGCCAACACGACGCCGGTTATTGCCTCGCTTTGCATATTAATATCGCCTCTTTCATTGTGGGATTGACCCTGTTAACTTGTCCCTATCAAGAGTAAGGAGCATGACTATGAAATGTAAACGCCTGAATGAAGTAATTGAACTCCTCCAGCCAGCCTGGCAAAAAGAACCTGAACTAAACCTGGTTCAATTCTTGCAGAAACTGGCTGCTGAAGCGGGTTACAAAGGCGAATTGGCCGATCTTTCCGACGATATTCTGATTTATCACCTGAAAATGCGTGATTCATCAAAAGAGGCGGTTATCCCGGGTATTCAAAAAGACTATGAAGAGGATTTTAAAACCGCGCTGCTGCGCGCGCGTGGCGTTATTAAAGAGTAAAAGGTTGTAAGTGCTGCCGCTAAACCGGCAATGAGATGATATCCTGAAGCATTCGTATGATTATCGGATGTCAGGATGCACGATAAGGCTTTTACTTTTCAGACGCTTCACCCGGACACCATCATTGATGGGCTCTTCGATCTGGGTATGCGGGTCGACTCCGGTCTGACCCCGCTTAATAGCTATGAGAACCGTGTTTACCAGTTTCAGGACGAGGACCGCCGCCGCTACGTGGTGAAGTTCTACCGTCCTGAACGTTGGTCCGCAGAACAGATCCTCGAAGAACATCAGTTTGCGCTTCAGCTCGTGGAAGATGAGGTGCCCGTTGCTGCGCCGCTCTCGTTTAACGACAGCACGCTTCACCAGCATCAGGGATTCTTCTTTGCCGTCTTTCCAAGCCTCGGCGGCCGCCAGTTTGAAGCGGATAACCTTGATCAAATGGAATGGGTCGGGCGCTACCTCGGTCGACTGCATCAGACTGGCCGCAAGCAGCGCTTTATTGCGCGCCCGGAGATCGGCGTGCAGGAATATCTGTTGGAACCGCGTCAGGTGTTTGAGCAGGCGGCACTCATCCCATCCGGCCTGAAGGCGGATTTTTTGAGTGCGACCGATAAACTCATCGATGCCGTCATGGCGCAGTGGCACGGACGCGCAAATACGCTGCGTCTGCACGGTGACTGCCACGCCGGTAATATTCTCTGGCGCGATGGTCCCCTGTTTGTCGATTTAGACGATGCCCGCAACGGTCCAGCGGTTCAGGATCTCTGGATGCTGTTGAATGGCGATAAAGCCGAACAGCGCATGCAGCTTGAGACCATCATCGAAGCCTACGAAGAATTCAGTCCATTCAATACGGACGAAATCGCTCTCATCGAACCTTTACGCGCCATGCGTTTAGTCTATTATCTGGCGTGGCTGCTCAGGCGTTGGGACGATCCTGCTTTCCCGATAAATTTCCCATGGTTAACCGGGGAAGATTATTGGCGCGGGCAGACAGCAACATTTCTTGAGCAGGTGAAGGTTCTGCAGGAACCCCCTCTTCAGTTAACGCCAATGTATTAATGTGATATATCCAGGAGAGAATTAATCATGAAAAAAATTTGGCTGGCGCTGGCTGGTATGATTCTGGCTTTCAGTGCATCCGCTGCCCAGATCACCGACGGCAAGCAGTACATCACCCTTGATAAGCCGGTTGCAGGCGAACCTCAGGTCCTTGAGTTCTTCTCGTTCTATTGCCCGCACTGCTATCAGTTTGAAGAAGTGCTGCACGTTTCTGACAGCGTGCGTCAGAAGCTGCCGGAAGGCACCAAAATGACCAAATATCACGTTGAGTTCCTCGGCCCGTTGGGTAAAGACCTGACTCAGGCATGGGCTGTGGCAATGGCATTGGGCGTTGAAGATAAAATTACCGCGCCGATGTTTGAAGCCGTGCAGAAAACTCAGACCGTTCAGTCTACCGCCGATATCCGTAAAGTCTTCGTCGACGCAGGTGTGAAAGGCGAGGATTACGACGCCGCGTGGAACAGCTTTGTGGTGAAATCTCTGGTTGCTCAGCAAGAGAAAGCCGCTGCCGACCTGCAGCTGCAGGGTGTTCCGGCGATGTATGTTAACGGTAAATACCAGCTGAACCCGCAGGGTATGGATACCAGCAATATGGACGCTTTCGTCGCCCAGTATGCGGATACCGTAAAACAACTGGTTGAGAAGAAATAAAAAAAACGCCGGTCACTGACCGGCGTTACTTTATCTACTGCGTAGTCACGATTTTTCTTTGCCCTGCATAATGTCCGTCAACTGGCGATCTTTCTCTTCCCACAGCACGTTTAACCAGCGTTGGAAACCGCGCTTAAAGTTTTTGTCGTTGACGTAGTCACCGTGTAGGTCTTCGCCAATCGGCACCAGATTGATGCGTACCACAATGCGCGTCAGGCGACCGCTCAACATATCGTAAAACGGCCTCTTATTGTTATCCGGATAGCACAGCGTGACGTTCAGCAGCTTATCGAATTGTGAACCGAGCACGTTCAATGCCATTGCGATACCAGCGGCTTTCGGTGGTAACAGGTTGTTGTAAGGTGAGCGCGTCTCACGCTTTTTATCTTCGGTAAAACGCGAGCCTTCCACGAAATTGACGATGGTTGTTGGATGGGCGCGGAATTTTTCGCAGGAACGGCGAGTGGTCTCGACGTCTTTACCGCGGCGCTCCGGATGGCGCAGTAAATAACTGCGCGAATAGCGGCGCATGAAAGGCATATCCAACGCCCAGCAGGCCAGGCCGATAAACGGCACCCAAGCCAACTGCTGTTTGAGGAAGTATTTATTCATTGGGATGTGCTTGCGGAACAGGACGCACAGCACCACGATATCGGCCCAGCTATGATGATTGCTAATGAGCAGATACCAGTTCTTTTTGCTCAGCCCTTCCAGCCCTTGAATATCCCATTTCAACCATGGGTTGAGGTGCAGCAATAGCGCCAGCCCCTCGCACCAGCAATACATCATGACATTGCAAAAAACGGAAATAGAGCGCCAAACCGCAGGGATGGGTACCAGCAGTTTAATCAGCCCGGCGATGATAATCGGCACGGAACAGATAATGGTGACTAAGATGGTAAGGGCGATACTCAGCGGAAGTGTTATCGCAGCGAGTAATCTCGACATAGTTAGTTTATTCAGAAAGTTAGGCTGACAAAAAACGCTCTTAAACCGCGCAAGGGGCTGATTTTACCAGAAAACGCGGCAAATAACGGGTCTTACCAGAACAGAAAAAACGGCGAATCTTATATCCACATGGAACATTGAGTCATCATGGCGTGCTTGAGTATCATGATGTCATTTTAATTAGCTGATATATAAAGAATTATGTAATTATGCATTATTCATTTTAGGTCGTTTTTGCCGGGACGGTAAAACTATGCACAAAGTTATCCACAGATAATATTGTGTCATGCTTAACCCACTCGATGAATCTTTTCGGCTAAATGCGGGAAAAATTCAGGATTTCATGCCCGTCTGTGGCATCCTTTACCCATAATCTGATAAACAGGCACGGAAATTATGGTTCAGATCCCAGAAAACCCTCTCATCCTCGTTGACGGCTCCTCTTACCTATACCGGGCATATCACGCGTTCCCGCCACTGACCAACAGTGCTGGAGAGCCTACCGGCGCTATGTACGGCGTGCTGAACATGCTGCGCAGCCTGATCCTGCAGTATCAACCGACGCACGCCGTCGTGGTATTTGATGCCAAAGGGAAAACTTTCCGTGACGAACTGTTTGAGCACTATAAATCGCATCGCCCGCCGATGCCGGACGATCTGCGCGCGCAAATCGAACCGCTGCATAAGATGGTAAAGGCGATGGGTCTGCCGCTAATGGCGGTACCTGGCGTTGAAGCGGACGACGTCATCGGGACGTTGGCTCGCGAGGCGGAAAAGGCGGGGCGTCCGGTGCTGATCAGCACTGGCGATAAAGACATGGCTCAGCTGGTGACGTCGGGCATTACCTTGATTAACACCATGACCAACACTATCCTCGGCCCGGAAGAAGTGGTGAACAAGTACGGCGTACCGCCGGAGCTGATTATCGATTTTCTCGCGCTGATGGGTGACTCTTCGGACAACATCCCAGGAGTGCCGGGCGTTGGGGAAAAAACGGCGCAGGCGTTGCTGCAGGGTCTGGGCGGCCTGGACACGCTCTATGCTGAACCGGAAAAAATCGCTGGCCTGACTTTCCGCGGCGCAAAAACGATGGCTGCGAAGCTGGAGCAGAATAAAGAGGTGGCGTACCTCTCGTACCAGCTGGCGACGATCAAAACTGATGTTGAACTGGAGCTCGGATGTGAAGAGCTGCTGGTTGAGCAGCCAGCGGCGGATGAACTGCTGACGCTGTTTAAACAATACGAATTCAAACGCTGGATCACCGATGTGGAATCCGGCAAATGGATGCAGGCGAAAGGCGCCAAACCCGCGCCGAAGCCCGTTGAAGCTCCTGCTGCGGCGGTTGAGGAAACGGCGGTAACGCTCTCTTCGGAGCATTATGTGACGATCCTGGATGAAGCGACGCTGGTTGAGTGGATTGCCAAATTACAACAGGCGCCGCTGTTTGCCTTTGATACCGAAACGGATAGCCTGGATAACATTTCCGCCAATATGGTCGGTCTGTCGTTTGCCATTGAGCCGGGTGTCGCGGCTTATGTACCGGTGGCTCATGATTATCTCGACGCTCCGGATCAGATCCCGCGCGAACGCGTGTTGGAGCTGCTCAAACCGCTACTGGAAGATGACAACTTGCTGAAAGTTGGGCAAAATCTGAAGTACGATCGCGGCATTCTGGCTAACTATGGCGTTGAGCTACGCGGTATTGCTTTTGATACGATGCTTGAGTCCTACACTCTCGACAGCGTTGCGGGCCGCCATGATATGGATAGCCTGTCCGATCGCTGGCTGAAGCACAAAACCATCACTTTTGAAGAGATTGCCGGTAAGGGCAAAAATCAGCTCACCTTTAACCAGATTGCGTTGGAAGAGGCAGGACGCTACGCCGCGGAAGATGCTGACGTTACCCTGCAGCTGCATTTGAAGATGTGGCCGGAGTTGCAGCAGCACGAAGGTCCGCTGAACATCTTTAAAAACATTGAGATGCCGCTGGTGCCGGTGCTGTCGCGCGTGGAGCGCAACGGCGTGAAAATCGATCCTGCGGTACTGCATGCGCATTCGCAGGAGATCGCTAAGCGACTGGTTGAGCTGGAACAGCGCGCTCACGACATTGCCGGCGAAGAATTCAATCTCTCTTCCACCAAGCAGTTGCAAACCATTCTGTTTGAGAAGCAGGGGATTAAGCCGCTGAAGAAAACGCCGGGCGGTGCGCCGTCGACTTCTGAAGAGGTGCTGGAAGAGCTGGCGCTCGATTATCCGTTGCCGAAAGTGATTCTGGAGTATCGTGGACTGGCGAAGCTGAAATCGACCTACACCGACAAGCTGCCGTTGATGATTAACCCGAAAACCGGCCGTGTTCATACCTCGTACCACCAGGCCGTGACGGCGACCGGGCGCCTCTCTTCGACCGATCCGAACCTGCAGAATATCCCGGTGCGTAATGACGAAGGTCGGCGTATCCGTCAGGCGTTTATCGCGCCGCAGGACTACCTGATTGTCTCTGCTGACTACTCGCAGATTGAGCTGCGTATCATGGCGCACTTGTCGCGCGATGGGGGGCTGCTGACGGCTTTCGCTGAAGGTAAGGACATTCACCGCGCCACCGCGGCAGAGGTGTTTGGCTTACCACTGGAGAGCGTCAGCAACGAGCAGCGCCGCAGCGCGAAAGCGATTAACTTTGGTCTGATTTACGGCATGAGCGCATTTGGTCTGGCTCGTCAGTTGAATATTCCGCGCAAAGAAGCGCAGAAATATATGGATCTCTATTTCGAGCGCTATCCGGGCGTGTTGGACTATATGGAACGCACTCGCGCGCAGGCGAAAGAGCAGGGTTATGTCGAAACGCTGGAAGGCCGTCGCCTGTATTTGCCGGATATCAAATCCAGCAACGGCGCCCGTCGCGCAGGCGCGGAACGTGCCGCGATCAACGCCCCGATGCAGGGAACGGCGGCAGATATCATTAAACGGGCGATGATTGCCGTTGATGAATGGCTGCTGAGTGAAAAACCGCGCGTTCGTATGATCATGCAGGTACACGATGAACTGGTCTTTGAAGTACACAAAGATGATCTTGCTGCGGTATCGAAGAAGGTGCATGAGCTGATGGAAAACAGTACGGCTCTGGCAGTGCCGTTGCTGGTAGAAGTCGGTAGCGGTGAAAACTGGGATCAAGCGCACTAAGTGTGCAATCCACAAGGCTCTTTTTTGTAAGTTAGCAACATAACTTATAGATTTTTGTGATGGTCATTTGAATTTGTTATGTAAATAGTGAAAAAAAACTACAAAAAGTGCTTTATCCATAACCGAAAGAAGAGTAAAGTTATTCGCGTAGGGTACAGAGGTAAGATGTTCTATCTTTCAGACCTTTTACTTCACGTAATCGGATTTGGCTGAATATTTTAGCCGCCCCGGTCATTTATGACCGGGGCGTTTTTTATTGCGCGAAAGAAAAGTTTTACGCTGTTAATGCTGCGTAAGATGAACATCCGGATAGGGCGCAGGGCGCCGTTATCCGGAAAAATGGGGGTTACTCTGCGTCTTCGACGGCTTCCTGCGGCGGGATCTCGTTAAACCAGCTATCCAGCTTATGTCGCAGCTTATCTACGCCAGATTTCTTCAGCGATGAGAAGGGTTCAACCTGTACATCGCCATTGAAGGCCAGTACGGCTTCACGCACCATATTGACCTGCGCTTTACGCGCGCCGCTGGCGAGCTTATCGGCTTTAGTCAGCAATACCAGTACCTGGATATCGCTTTCCACCGCCCATTCAATCATCTGTTGATCCAAATCTTTCAGCGGGTGACGGATATCCATCAAAACCACCAGGCCTTTCAGACACAGGCGTTTTTCAAGATATTCACCCAGCGCCTTCTGCCATTTGATTTTCATCTCTTCCGGCACCTGCGCGTAGCCATAACCTGGTAAGTCGACCAGGCGCTTGCCTTCAGCGACTTCGAACAGGTTGATAAGCTGGGTACGACCCGGCGTTTTCGAGGTACGCGCCAGGTTTTTCTGGTTCGTCAGCGTATTCAGCGCGCTGGATTTCCCCGCATTTGAACGGCCAGCAAATGCCACTTCGATTCCGGTATCGGACGGAAGATGGCGGATATCAGGCGCGCTTGTGACGAAATGCGTCTGTTGATAATTCCAGTTGGTCAAGACTGTCGTCTCCGTAAAATCAGGCTATGGCGGGGATTATACCTGAAAGGCAGAAAAAGGCTGTTTTTACCGCACGTCGCTGCTGTAAGTAAAAACCATGAGCTTTGTGAGACATTGACTATAAGGACTATACGAAATTTGTGAGAAAAACCTGATACTAAATTCACAATTTATAGTTAAATCATATTATTACATGAAAATTTAAATGATGAGGTTGGCTTTTCATCCTACAGGTGGTTGTCGGTTTTCAGCAAAACGGTAAAGTAGTGGGCAAAGGCGAGGATGCTGGAGGATGACGACTCAGGACGAGGGGCCGGGAACGCCAGGAGGCGAAGGCCGGGATTGTCAGGATGACAAACGTCTGGAGACGTTTTTAAAAGGGAAAAGGATAGAACAGGGACCGTTGAAAGCTAAAGGAAAGACAGGGTACGTCGATAGCGAACACGGAAAGTGGAAACCCATTAAGGGTTGTCAGTGCGGAAAAAGGCGACAGATTAATCTGTCGCCTTTTTTCTTTGCTTGCTTTCTGCTAGATTCCGCCTCAATTCTATACTGAAGAAAACTGTCTGAAGATTACACATCATGAAAAAACCGGCATCCGCATCACGCGGCAAAGCACGTGGTAAGTCGCGTGAAGAATTGAACCAGGAAGCACGCGACCGTAAACGCCAGAAAAAACACCGTGGCCACGCGGCAGGCAGCCGCGCAGGCGGCGGCGATGCTGCTTCAGCAGGCAAAGGCCGCGGTCAGCAACAGGACCCGCGTATTGGCAGCAAAAAACCGATCCCGCTGGGCGTGACAGAAAGCACCCCGGCCGTTAAGCAGCACAAACCAAAGAGCGAGAAACCTATGCTTTCACCGCAGGCTGAGTTGGATTTGCTGGAGAATGATGAGCGCCTGGACGCGCTGCTGGAACGTCTGGAAGAAGGTGGTACCCTGAATGCTGAAGAGCAGAGCTGGGTTGATGCCAAACTGGATCGTATTGACGCGCTGATGCAGCAACTCGGCCTCTCCTATGATGATGACGAGGATGAGGAAGAAGAAGAGCGTCAGGAAGATATGATGCGCCTGCTGAAGGGTGGAAACTAACGTTTGCATCCTATCGGATTCCCGGTCTTGCTTATAACCCTTCTGGTTATATGTTATCTGCTGTGGTTATTCGTTAAACTAAGACGGTTGTCGCGGCGTCAGAAATGGCTGCGCAACCGGCTCATTACCCGAGGTGCGGTTGGGCCGGGACGGCGTACCCGTCGGCGGCACCATCGGAAGGAGTGAGCATGTCTGAGCAGTTAATTGACTGGGATCTGGCCCTTATCCAGAAATATAACTATTCCGGGCCGCGATATACCTCGTATCCCACCGCGCTGGAGTTTTCCCCGGCGTTTGGCGCCGCGGATTTTGCGGCCGCTGTCGCCCGCTACCCACAGCGCCCGCTGTCGCTGTATGTCCATATCCCGTTCTGTCATAAGCTCTGCTATTTCTGCGGCTGTAATAAGATTGTCACTCGCCAGCAGCATAAAGCCGACCAGTATCTGGATGTCCTGGAGCAGGAGATCATTCACCGCGCGCCGCTTTTTGCCGGCCGTCAGGTGAGCCAACTGCACTGGGGCGGCGGTACGCCGACCTACCTCAACAAAGCGCAAATCAGCCGCTTGATGACTCTGCTGCGCAGCCATTTCAGCTTCAACGTCGATGCGGAAATCTCCATTGAAGTCGATCCGCGTGAAATTGAACTGGATGTACTGGATCATTTACGATCCGAAGGTTTTAACCGCCTGAGCATGGGCGTGCAGGACTTTAATAAAGAAGTGCAGCGTTTGGTTAACCGCGAACAAGATGAAGCGTTTATCTTTGCGCTGCTGCGCCATGCGCGTGAGATTGGCTTCACATCGACCAACATTGACCTGATTTACGGCTTGCCGAAGCAAACTCCGGAAAGTTTCGCTTTCACCCTGCAGAAAGTGGCCGAGCTCAACCCGGATCGCCTGAGCGTATTTAACTACGCGCACCTGCCAACGCTCTTCGCTGCACAGCGCAAAATTAAAGACGCTGACTTACCCAGCGCGGAGCAGAAACTGGATATTCTGCAGGAAACCATCGGCTCGCTGACCGACGCCGGTTATCAGTTTATCGGCATGGACCACTTTGCTCGCCCGGACGACGAACTGGCGATTGCCCAGCGTGAAGGCGTACTGCACCGTAACTTCCAGGGCTATACCACTCAGGGCGATACCGATCTGCTCGGGATGGGCGTTTCGGCGATCAGTATGATCGGCGACTGCTACGCGCAGAACCAGAAAGCGCTTAAGCAGTACTATCAACAGGTGGATGAAAGCGGAACCGCGCTGTGGCGCGGCATTGCGCTAACCCGTGATGACTGTATTCGCCGCGACGTCATCAAAGCGCTGATTTGTAACTTCCGCCTTGAGTTCGCGGCGGTCGAAGCGCAGTGGGATCTGACCTTCGCTGATTACTTTGCTGAAGATATGAAATTGTTGGCGCCGCTGGCGAAAGATGGGCTGGTGGATGTTAATGAGAAGGGGATCCAGGTGACGCCGAAAGGCCGCTTGTTGATTCGCAATATCTGCATGTGCTTTGATGCCTACCTGCGTCAGAAGGCGCGTCTGCAGCAGTTCTCACGGGTGATTTAAGTCGAGTTCCGCATAGTATGGAAATACCGTGCGGAATAGGCGACGGATAAGCGTAACAACCTCTTCATCGGAATTTGCTGCTGAAGAATTGTAGATAAGCGAAAAGCTCATCTTCAGAAAGAAAGTAATGTCTTCTTGCGTTGTATGATCCGTAAGCCAACGGGTGAAAATTTCTTGCATCGTTTGAAAACGTGGCTGCTGATGTTTCTGGTAAAGTTGCTGCGCAATTTCAGGGTGTTCCAGCGCAAGACCAATCATCACTCTGGCTATGGGGGTACGGTGGAACGCCCTCATCTCCATCGTGCGGATCATAAATTGCGCATAAAAATCGTGCTGATCATTTGCGTGATATTCCAGTATTGGCAACGCTTCACAGGCGTGAAGCAAAAAGGCCTCACAAAAAATCTCCTCTTTACCTGGCCACCACTTATAAATCGTTGTTTTGCTAACGCTGGCTTGGCGAGCCAGTTGTTCGATGGAGATTCTGGCAAAACTATTCCCTTCCTCAACCAACCCCAGCATTGCTTTCAGGATAGATAGCCGTACGCTGTCATCCCGCCTCCGGCCTCTTTTTATCTGCATATCACTTCCCTCATTCTCCTATTTGGCTTAAGAGTATAAGCAAGTGATGATGAAAGAAAAGTCAGAAGGGCGTATTGCTACCTATATAACAATGAATATTCAGATTTTCAAAATGCTCTTTCATCGCTGAAAGTTGATCCGGAGCTAATGAGGCGGTTTCAGCAAATTCGTATTGGCGGCTTAACTGGCTATATTTTGACGATCCTAGCCGGTGGAAAGGGAGTAAATTTACTTCCCGTAGGCCAGTTTGATGCAGAAAGTTGGCTGTTTCACATAGATTATGGGCATCGTCATTGAATCCAGGGATTACAGGGATCCGCGGGATCAGCCGGTATATGCCGTAGTATTGCGCCATTTTCTGAATATTTTCGAGGATTAACCTGTTAGATACGCCGGTCCCTTCACGGTGTCGGGTATCGTCCATATGTTTAATATCAACAAAGACCCAGTCGGTATGCTTGAGTACTTCCTGGTAATGACTCCATGAGGCATAGCCAGAGGTTTCTATTGCAGTATGGATATAGTTGCGATGGCATTGTTCCAGGAAGCGGGCGGCGAATTTATACTGGCTCATCATTTCACCGCCTCCGAGGGTTATTCCGCCGCCGCTTCCCCAAAATCGCCGATCGCGCTCTATTTTTTGAATCAACTCTTCTTGCGTGTAATATTTTCCGGCAATACCCAGTGCGGAGTCGTAGCAATATTCTACACATGTCAGCGAATTACATTGCTGACAATGTGAACGTTCAAACGCTATCTTACCGTTAGCTTGTACGGTAATCGCTTTCTCCGGGCATTGTCTCACACAGTTATAACACTGTTGGCAACTATCTTCGCGGAACATGACTTCTCTGCCTGAACATTCACCTTCAGGGTTACTGCACCAGGTACAGTGCAAGGGGCAGCCCTTAAAGAAAACCAGTGTTCTTCCTCCGGGACCATCGTGAACGGAAAATCCCTGAATATCAAAAATCAACGCGACGTTTTCATTTGTTTTCATTATATAACCCTTCCATGGTTAATAATGCGGAGCCGTTAGGCCCCGTCAGAGATAGTGATTAGCGCAGCGGCTGGAACTTTTCGCAGGCAATCATAGTGGGGTACACCATTTTTTCCTGGCACATACCGACAAATTCCGTCCCAGATTTCACACAATATTGTTGGCAAAATTTACACTGGCTTTTACGTATGAATGACGCACAATTTTGAGCGTCTGATTCCAGAAGCACGCGTTGTTGTAAATGTTCGCAGGTACCTTTAAATACATCGAACGGGGCGCAGTTCTGGCAGTCGTTGCAGGTATATTCCTTGTTCATTTAGATTTCCTCATATTCTGTGCGGGAAATAATTTCATCCTGAATGGGTTTTGATAATTCAACCCAGTACTGCGTGAATCCGGCGACGCGTACCATCAGATCGCGGTAATTACCGGGATTTTCCTGCGCATCTTTCAGCATGCGTGAATCGACGATGTTAAATTGAATGTGATAGCCACCTTGATCCATATAGGCGCGAATCAGCTCCTGGAGTTTTTTTGAACCCTGGATGCCTTTAATGGCTGATGGGTGAATTTTTGTGTTCAGCTGCGTATTCATAAAATCGGAATGATCGATGCAGGTTGCCGAATTGAAGACGGCATAGGGGCCGCTCACATCAGTCCCCGGATAAGGCGATTGCGCGCCATCTGCCAGAGTCAGCCCTGTCAAACGACCATCTGCTGAGGCGACGCAAGCCTGTCCTAAAGGACCGTGGGTTGTCACCGACAACATGCAGGGTACCCAGGGGCGGCCAAACACATCATTGACTTCAGGTACGATATCGCGGAAGTACTCTACAATATCTTTGTATATATCATCGACATAAGGGTCATCGTTGCCAAACTTAGGCGCGCTTAGGCATTGCGAGTGAATCCTCGCCCAATAGTCGGTCACTCGTTTTTGGTCGAACATGGAATAGTTACCGGTTTCGAAAACATTTTGATAACCGAAGTTATTCTCCAGTGCCGCCTTCAGATCGTTGAGGGAGAATTTCTGTTCGTCAAAAATGTTTTTCTTAATCGAAGCCAGTGAGTTTGTCAGGTTAACCTGTCCGGAGATCCAGGTGGTAAAGCAGCGGTTGTAACGACTGCCGCCACGATCGATATCCAGACCTGAATCAATGCAATCTGCCATAAGTGCCGAATAAAAAATCGGGTTATCGACTTCCAGCGTAGAGGCGGATTTAATGTTGAACATCTCCTCAAACAGTACCACCACTTCGTGGAAATAGTGTTTAAATTGACTTATGACCTGCTCAAAGCTGTCGAGTGGCAGACCGTGTGGTTCAAAGACGTGCGTTCCGGTACGCGGGTCTACGCCATCCCATAGTACCAGTTCCAGGATTTTCGGCATATTGATGAAGCCCACGCCAGTAGAACTGTAAGATCCTGCGCCGATTTTACCGTTGACCAGTGCGCCGGGCTGAATTTCCAGGCAGCCGCCAATAGTCCATGAACGCGCATCCTCCAGGGAGATGCTTTCTCCGCCAAAGGTTTTCATTAAGTATTCAATGGCTACGCGATTATTGACCCAGGCCGGGAATCCTGAACCCGTCTTATTGCACTCGACGGCTTTCAAAACAAACTTATCGCTGAGTTTGCTATCGTAAAGCATTGAGAGGGTTGGTTGGGGTGTGGAGCAGCGCATCGCTGCCTCCATAATCAGTTCTTCTAGTTCGTTTTCAGCTGACGCACCATTCGCTTTTAAACCGCCGATCCCAACGTTGTTAAAGGTACTACCGGCCAGTAAACCAATAGTGCCGACCGCCATTGCCAAATCTATCCCGGTGAATTTGACGCGCATACATTCGAGAATTTCCAGCGTCGCTTCGCGAGTGATTCGACCTTCCCTGATATCTTTCTCCCAGAATGGGTAGAGTACCTGACCGATGCGTCCCGGAGAGATACCTGACCCCTGGATTTCGTTCAGGACCGCGATATGACAAGTCCACATTAGCTGGCTGGCTTCGAGGAAGGTACGCGGAGGATTATCGATAATCCATGTCAGGCGGGCGGCCATATCGACTAACTCTTGCCGCAAAGTTGGATCGCGCTCAATTTCAGCCATACGTTTGGCTTCTTTAGCGTAATTATTAATCCATGCCTGGACGCCTTCAATAACCAGAATCGTACCCTGCCAGAATGCAAGGCTATCAGGCGAACCACCGGTGTTTTCCGCAATTTTACCACGGCATTTTTCCAACATGCCTTTAAAACCGATTTGTAGCGGATACTGAAAGTTGACGACGTTGCGACCGTGACGAACGGATGTCTCCAAATCTGAACACATCAGCACCGCTTTTTTCATGTTCAGAAATTGCTCGAAACGTGGGTGCATGGCAGCCCACATAAATGAAGAGTCCTCGACTGATTTATTCTTCCAGTAGCGGCAAAGCTCCACAATGACAGGATATTCTTCACGGCGTACGCCGAAACGTTTAGAAATAGAGAGCACATTACCCACGCTCTCTGTCACGTTGCCGCCGCCTTCAGCTACAATCGTGACATCCTCAAGACTTTTGGTTGCGGCTTTAGCGGACTCGGTTTCCATCTGCTCTTCGCTATTGAGCGGAAAACGATTGGATGTCCACGGCATAATATAAGCGCCACGAACATAACGAGTCTTCTGCATCGCCAGTAATTCGCCGCGTGTGATCATGGGGGTGAGATGTTCAAAGCCGCTTTTCAGCGCCATTGAACGACGTAACATCGGATGATGTCCTTCCGCTTCAATCCATTTCTGCGTATACCAGTACGTAAACTCAGTATCGAGAGAGACTTTAGCTTCGTAATAATCGTCGAGTAATTTTTTGGCGCGTGGCGAACCCGTGACTTTAATTTCACGGTCCATTACTTCGTCAGGTGCTTTGCCGTATTGAAAACTTAAGGGAAGGGAACTTTGATTTTGTTCTTTTGAATGCAGCATTGCCGTGTGCTCCTTGTTCCATGACAGAGGCTCCTCTGGCTGAGGGACGATTCATGGCGGCAACGATATCGCTCAAAAAATAATTAGTAAACGGATCGTTCAGTAATTGGTATGCACAGTTGATCTACCTCAACATTGATATTAATGGTTGATTAATATAGTAACTATTATCATTCCTTTTCGGCAGTCAAAACGCCTTTCAGATGGGGGGTGAAAGACGTTTTTACATCGCCGGCGTGTTACTCAATCAGCGCTGCACGAAATCCAGCAGCGTGCGAGATCATTCCATCCCTAGTTCTTTCAGCTTACGCGTTAGCGTATTACGTCCCCAGCCCAGCAGACGGGCGGCTTCCTGCTTATGCCCTTGCGTATGGCGCAGCGCGGTGGTGAGCAGCGTACGCTCCATCTCCGGCTGCGCTTCCGACAGTAGGTTTTGATGACCGGAACGCAGGGCGCGGTCGGCCCACTGCCCCAGTAGCGTCGCCCAGCTATCCGGCTGGATCTGCGTCGGGCTATCGGGAATCGAGGTCTCGAACAGCTCGCCCGGCAGGTCCTGGGTCAGAACCTCCTGGCCCGCCGCCATCACCGTTAGCCAGCGGCAGGTGTTCTCCAGTTGGCGCACGTTACCAGGCCAGGCCAGTCGCGTGAGCGCCGCTTCCGTTTCCGGATGCAGCTGCTTGGCTTCCACGCCTAGCTCGCGGGCGGCAATCTGCAGGAAGTGGCGCGCCAGGCGCGGAATATCTTCCCGCCGTTCGCGCAGCGGCGGCAAATGGACGCGAATCACGTTCAGGCGGTGGAATAAATCCTCGCGGAATTTCCCCTCCTGCACGCGTAATTCAAGGTTCTGATGGGTCGCGGCAATGATCCGCACATCGACTTTCACCGGCGCGTAGCCGCCGACGCGGTAAAATTGGCCATCAGCCAGCACGCGCAGCAGGCGCGTCTGGACATCCAACGGCATATCGCCAATTTCATCAAGGAACAGCGTACCGCCGTCGGCCTGCTCAAAACGCCCCTGACGGACGGTATTGGCGCCGGTAAAGGCCCCTTTTTCATGGCCGAACAGTTCGGACTCAATCAAATCTTTCGGGATCGCCGCCATGTTGAGGGCGATAAACGGCGACTTGGCGCGCGGGCTATGGCGGTGCAGCGCGTGGGCGACCAGCTCTTTACCAGTACCGGACTCGCCGTTGATCAGGACGCTGATTGAGGAACGTGACAGGCGGCCGATAATGCGAAAGACATCCTGCATCGCTGGCGCTTCGCCGATGATATCGGCCGTCGGGCTACTGATTGGCGCATTACGCGGCTGCTGCTGTTCCTGATAGTGGCTGATTGCGCGGTCGACCAGCGCCACCGCCTCATCAATATCAAACGGTTTTGGCAGGTAATCAAAGGCTCCCTGCTGATAGGCGCTGACGGCGGCATCCAGATCCGAATGCGCGGTCATAATGATGACCGGAAGCATCGGGTGGCGTTGTTTAATCTGTTTTAACAGCGCCAGGCCATCCATCCCCGGCATGCGGATATCGGAGAGTAGAACGTCCGGCGTTTTGGTGGTGAGGGCGTCAAGCACCTCATTGCCGCTTTCAAATGTGGTGCAGCTTAAACCCGCCCCGGTGAGTGCGCGTTCAAGTACCCAACGGATGGAGCTATCGTCATCGACTACCCAGGCTATCCCTCGTTGCATAAACACCTCTACTTCCGAATGGGCAGGTATACCGAAAACTCGGTATGGCCTGGCCAACTGGTAAATTCAATTTTGCCGGAGTGCTGATCGATAAGACTGCGGGCGATGGAAAGCCCAAGGCCAGTGCCGCCTTCGCGGCCGCTGACCATGGGATAAAACAGCGTATCCTGAAGGTGGGGTGGAATACCCGGGCCGTTATCTTCCACATCAATTCGCGCCGCCAGGCGATAGCGTACGCCGTGCAGCGTTAGCTGGAAGGCGGTGCGGGTACGCAGGATGATTTCGCCGCCCTCGGGCCCCAGCGCCTGCAGCGCGTTGCGCACGATATTCAACAGCACCTGCTCGATTTGTTCCGGGTCATGCGCCAACTCCGGCAGGCTCGGGTCGTAATCACGGGTCAGCTTGATGTTATCCGGCAGTTCCATTGACACCAGTGCTACCACACGTTCTGCGACTTTATGGATGCTTTCCGTGACGTGCATGCCTGGGTGCTGCGGTCCCAACAGGCGATCGACCAGGTTACGTAACCTGTCGGCTTGTTCAATAATCACCTGGGTATATTCCATCAGCGATGGATCTGGCAGCGCTTTACTCAATAGTTGCGCCGCGCCGCGTAGACCGCCGAGCGGGTTTTTAATCTCGTGCGCCAGACCGCGCACTAAATCGCGCGCCGCGACCTGCTGAGCGTGCTGCAGCTGTTCCTGACTCAGACGACGTTGATTATCCATCGGCGACATTTCAAGCAGGATATAACCTTCCGGTAGACGCTGGGCGGTCAAGGAGAGAATGTGCGAGCGGCCGTCAATCACCAGCGTCACTTCGTTATCCGTGAAGCCCTGACCCGCCCGCAGGCTCTCCTGCATCAGGCCGATATTTAATGAGAAGTAACTCAACAGTTCTGGTAGCGGCGTACCAAATAATTTACGCGAGCTTTGTGCCAGCAGCTGCTGCGCCGCCGGGTTGGCGTAATGCACCGCGAGGTCGTCATCGACCAATAAGATACTGTGGATCAGCGAGTTGAGGATCTGCCCAGCATCGGGCTGTGTGCCTGTTGCCATCTGACAGTCTCCTGAAATGGTTGCACTATTTTAGTGCAGTATAGCTTTTTATTGGTAAAAAGCGCGAGAGATCAGCGTGTTGCTGGAGAAAAAAGCCCATCCTGAGATGGGCTGAAAGTTTCCACGGCAACAAAATATCCCTGGCGCCCCGTGCCACAACACGGGAGCACCATGGATTTACAGCAAAATTAGACGCTGTAGTACAGCTCGAACTCAACCGGGTGCGGAGTCATGCGCACACGGTCATCTTCTTCGCGACGCAGCGCAATGTACGCATCGATCGCTTCATTGGTGAACACGCCGCCTGCTGTCAGGAACTCACGGTCCAGATCCAGTTCTTTCAGCGCTTCTTCCAGAGAACCGGCAACCTGCGGGATTTCTTTCGCTTCTTCCGGCGGCAGATCGTACAGGTTTTTGTCCATCGCATCGCCAGGATGGATTTTGTTCTTGATACCGTCGAGGCCCGCCATCAGCAGTGCGGCGAAGCACAGGTATGGGTTAGCCGCCGGATCCGGGAAGCGCACTTCGATACGACGCGCTTTCGGCGAGGTGACCACTGGAATACGGATGGAAGCAGAGCGGTTACGCGCGGAGTAAGCCAGCATAACCGGCGCTTCGTAACCCGGGACCAGACGCTTGTAGGAGTTGGTGGTCGGGTTCGCCAGGGCGTTGATCGCTTTAGCGTGTTTGATAACACCGCCGATGTAGTGCAGCGCTTGCTCAGACAGGCCCGCGTATTTGTCACCGGAGAACAGGTTTACGCCGTTCTTGGACAGAGACATGTGGCAGTGCATGCCGGAACCGTTATCGCCAAACATCGGTTTTGGCATAAAGGTCGCGGTTTTACCGAAACGGTGAGCAACGTTGTGCACCACATATTTGTAGATCTGAATTTCGTCCGCTTTTTTGGTCATGGTGTTGAAGCGGGTCGCGATTTCGTTCTGGCCAGCAGTAGCGACTTCGTGGTGGTGAGCTTCAACAACCAGGCCCATCTCTTCCATGATCATACACATGGTAGAGCGGATATCCTGGGAGGAGTCTACCGGCGGAACCGGGAAGTAACCGCCTTTCACGCCCGGACGGTGGCCTTTGTTGCCGCCTTCGTATTTGGTGGAGGAGTTCCACGCGCCTTCGATATCGTCAATCGCCACGTGGGAACCGGAGATAGAAGCGCCAAAGCGGATGTCGTCGAACAGGAAGAATTCTGGTTCCGGCCCGAACAGAACGGTGTCGGCGATGCCGGTTGCGCGCAGGTATTCTTCAGCGCGTTTCGCGATGGAGCGCGGGTCGCGGTCATAACCCTGCAGGGTACCTGGTTCCAGGATGTCGCAGCGGATGATCAGCGTCGGTTCTTCGTAGAACGGGTCGATCAGCGCAGTGGTGGCATCCGGCATCAGGACCATATCGGATTCGTTAATACCTTTCCAACCGCCAATCGAGGAGCCATCAAACATTTTGCCTTCTTCGAAGAATTCGGCATTTACCTGATGGGAAGGAATAGTGACGTGCTGTTCTTTACCTTTGGTATCGGTGAAGCGCAGATCGACAAACTTCACTTCGTGCTCGTTCAGCATCGTCAAAACGTGTTCAGCGGACATACTTAAACTCTCCCGGATTGGTCATTGTCGTCGTGGTAACGAACTTCTTACTGCTTAAAAGTGGCGTTGTTGCCTTAAAAAATATAAAGCGAAATCTGTGCCAACTTTTAAAAGTACGGTAAAACGCTGTATCATGCGCACCATAGTGCAAAAGGACTGCACCATGATGGAGATCATGCACCAAAATAGTGCTTCAGTGTGAACATTGAGCACCATTTTGGTGCAATTTTTATTGCGGTGCCCTTTTATCGCTCCGTGAAAGCGATCACAAACAAACTCTGCAATACTTGTTTGCGGAGGATCTTTGTGATCCTGTTCAGTACTTCGCTTAATACGTGTACAATAACGCGCTATTTCTAATGCCTGAGGCAAAGTTGTGATCGAAAATCTGCGTAATATCGCCATCATCGCGCACGTCGACCATGGTAAAACTACCCTGGTTGATAAGCTGCTACAGCAATCCGGTACGTTCGACGCACGTACTGAAGCACAAGAACGTGTGATGGACTCCAACGATTTGGAGAAAGAGCGTGGGATTACCATCCTCGCTAAAAACACCGCAATCAAATGGAATGATTACCGTATCAACATCGTTGATACCCCAGGGCACGCCGACTTCGGGGGTGAAGTTGAGCGTGTGATGTCCATGGTTGACTCTGTGCTGCTGGTGGTTGATGCCTTTGACGGCCCGATGCCGCAGACGCGCTTTGTAACCAAAAAAGCGTTTGCTCACGGTCTGAAGCCGATCGTGGTCATCAACAAAGTTGACCGTCCGGGCGCGCGTCCTGATTGGGTTGTCGACCAGGTATTCGACCTGTTCGTTAACCTCGACGCAACCGACGAGCAGCTGGACTTCCCGATCGTTTACGCTTCTGCGCTGAACGGTATCGCGGGTCTGGACCACGAAGACATGGCTGAAGACATGACCCCGCTGTACCAGGCGATTGTTGACCGTGTACCGGCGCCGGACGTTGACCTTGACGGTCCGCTGCAGATGCAGATCTCCCAGCTCGACTACAACAACTACGTTGGTGTAATCGGCATCGGTCGTATCAAGCGCGGTAAAGTGAAGCCGAACCAGCAGATCACTATCATCGATAGCGAAGGCAAAACCCGTAACGGTAAAGTCGGTAAAGTCCTGACTCACCTGGGTCTGGAGCGTATCGAGAGCGACGTGGCCGAAGCTGGCGACATCATCGCGATCACCGGTCTGGGCGAGCTGAACATCTCCGACACCATCTGCGACCCGCAGAACGTCGAAGCGCTGCCGGCACTGTCTGTTGATGAACCGACCGTTTCCATGTTCTTCAACGTCAACACCTCTCCGTTCTGCGGTAAAGAAGGTAAGTTCGTTACTTCTCGCCAGATCCTGGACCGTCTGAACAAAGAGCTGGTGCACAACGTTGCGCTACGCGTTGAAGAAACATCCGACGCTGATGCGTTCCGCGTTTCTGGTCGTGGCGAACTGCACCTGTCCGTTCTGATTGAAAACATGCGTCGTGAAGGTTTCGAGATGGCGGTTTCCCGTCCGAAAGTTATCTTCCGCGAAATCGATGGCCGTAAACAAGAGCCGTTCGAAAACGTGACGCTGGACGTCGAAGAGCAGCACCAGGGTTCTGTCATGCAGGCGCTGGGCGAGCGTAAAGGCGACCTGAAAAACATGAATCCAGACGGTAAAGGCCGCGTACGTCTCGACTACGTGATCCCAAGCCGAGGTCTGATCGGTTTCCGTTCGGAGTTCATGACCATGACTTCCGGTACCGGTCTGCTGTACTCCACCTTCAGCCACTACGACGATGTTCGTCCGGGCGAAGTAGGCCAGCGTAACAACGGCGTTCTGATCTCTAACGGTCAGGGTAAAGCGGTTGCGTTCGCCCTGTTCGGTCTGCAGGATCGCGGTAAGTTGTTCCTCGGCCATGGCGCTGAAGTTTACGAAGGTCAGATTATCGGCATTCACAGCCGTTCTAATGACCTGACCGTAAACTGCCTGACCGGTAAGAAACTGACCAACATGCGTGCGTCCGGTACTGACGAAGCAACGGTTCTGGTTCCGCCGGTTAAGATGACCCTGGAGCAGGCTCTGGAGTTCATCGATGACGACGAACTGGTAGAAGTGACTCCAACCTCTATCCGTATCCGTAAGCGTCACCTGACCGAGAACGACCGTAAACGCGCGATGCGTGGTGCAAAAGAAGATTAATTTCCTCTTCTTGCTGAAAGCTAAACCCCGCCTCTACGGCGGGGTTTCTTTTTGGCGCTTATAGAGGGCGCTGATAGTCAAATCCCTCCTTTCCCGCTACAGTTAATCTTCAACGGCGCGGAAGGAGACAAAAATGCTCTATATCTTTGATTTAGGTAATGTGATTGTCGATATCGACTTCAACCGGGTACTCGGAACGTGGAGTGATTTGACCCGCATTCCGCTGGCTACGCTCAAACACGATTTTGTCATGGGCGATGCTTTTCATCAGCACGAACGCGGCGATATTAGTGATGAGGCGTTTGCCGCCGCGATGTGCCATGAGATGAATATGCCGCTGAGTTATGAGCAGTTTGCTCACGGCTGGCAGGCCGTCTTTGTCTCCTTACGCCCTGAAGTCCCCAACATCATGCAAAAACTCCGCGAGCAGGGGCATCGCGTGGTCGTACTCTCTAATACCAATCGTCTGCACACCACCTTCTGGCCGAGCGAATACCCGGAAGTACGCGCTGCTGCCGATCATATCTATCTGTCGCAAGAAATGGGAATGCGTAAGCCTGAAGCGCGCATCTATCAAAGCGTTCTGCAGTCTGAAGGTTTTTCGCCGGAAGATGCGGTCTTTTTCGATGATAACGCCGATAATATAGCTGGGGCTAATCAGTTGGGGATCACCAGTATTCTGGTAACCGGCAAGGAGACCATCCCCAACTACTTTGCGAAGCAGCTATGCTAAAAAGCGTTCATCAAAAAATCAAACACCATACCAGGCCGCTGGTGGCCTGGCTTAAGCTGCTGTGGCGGCGAATTGAAGAAGACAACATGACGACGCTGGCGGGGAATCTGGCCTATGTGTCGTTACTCGCGCTGGTGCCGCTGATCGCCGTTGTTTTTGCACTTTTCGCCGCATTTCCGATGTTTTCCGATGTAAGTGCGCAGATTCGCCACTTTATTTTCGCCAATTTTATCCCGGCGACCGGCGATGTCATCCAGGGGTATATCGAACAGTTTGTGGCGAACTCCAGCCGGATGACCGCGGTCGGAGCCTTTGGCCTGATTGTTACCTCATTACTGTTGATGTACTCGATTGATAGTGCGCTGAATACTATCTGGCGCAGTAGCCGGACGCGGCCGAAAGTGTATTCATTCGCCGTCTACTGGATGATCCTGACTCTCGGGCCGTTGTTGGCCGGCGCGAGCCTGGCAATCAGCTCCTATTTGCTCTCGCTACGCTGGGCCAGCGAGCTCAATAGCGTGATTGATGACGTTCTACGGGTTTTCCCGCTGATTTTATCGTGGGCGGCGTTCTGGCTGCTGTATAGCATTGTGCCGACGACCCAGGTACGTAACCGCGATGCGGTGATTGGCTCGCTGGTGGCGGCGCTGTTATTTGAAGCCGGTAAAAAGGCTTTTGCTTTATATATCACGATGTTCCCATCGTATCAGTTGATTTACGGCGTGATCGCGGTGGTACCTATTTTGTTTGTCTGGGTCTACTGGACCTGGTGTATCGTCTTGCTTGGCGCTGAAATTACTGTCACTCTCGGTGAATACCGCAAACTTAAAAAAGAAGAAACAGAACAACCATGATTGCATTAATTCAACGCGTATCCCGTGCAAGCGTTACCGTGGAGGGGGAAGTGACGGGTGAAATCGGCCCGGGACTTTTGGTGCTGTTGGGCGTCGAAAAAGACGATGATGAGCAAAAGGCCAATCGTCTTTGCGAACGTGTGCTGGGCTACCGCATCTTCAGCGACGCCGAAGGCAAAATGAACCTGAATGTGCAGCAGGCAGGCGGCAGCGTGCTGGTGGTGTCTCAGTTTACCCTGGCGGCCGATACCGAGCGCGGCATGCGTCCGAGCTTTTCAAAAGGGGCTGCGCCGGACAGCGCGGAAGCGCTGTATGAATATTTTGTTGGGCGTTGCCGCCAGCAAGAGATGAATACTCAGACCGGGAGATTCGCTGCGGATATGCAGGTCTCACTGGTGAACGATGGCCCCGTGACCTTTTGGTTGCAGGTATGAGTCAGCTTCCGGGCAGGCTGCGGGTAACAAAAGAGAGTACAGCTATGTATCACCTTCGTGTACCGCAAACAGAAGAAGAGTTAGAGAGCTACTATCAGTTCCGCTGGGAGATGCTGCGTAAGCCGCTGCATCAACCGAAAGGGTCGGAACGTGACGCCTGGGATGCGATGGCGCATCACCAGATGGTGGTGGATGAAGAGGGCAATCTGGTTGCCGTCGGTCGGCTGTACATCAATGCCGAGAATGAAGCATCGATTCGCTTTATGGCTGTTCATCCTTCCGTGCAGGATAAAGGTTTAGGGACCTTAATGGCGATGACCCTCGAATCCGTCGCCCGGCAGGAAGGGGTGAAACGGGTGACCTGTAGCGCTCGTGAGGACGCGATGGAATTCTTCGCCAAGCTGGGCTTCGTGAACCAGGGCGAAATCACCACGCCGACGACCACGCCGATTCGTCATTTCCTGATGATTAAACCTATCGCTTCGCTGGACGATATCCTGCACCGTGGCGACTGGTGTGGACAGTTACAACAAGCCTGGTATCAGCATATTCCGCTGAGCGAAAAGATGGGCGTGCGCATTCAGCAGTACACCGGGCAGAAGTTTATGACCACCATGCCCGAGGCGGGAAACCAGAACCCGCACCACACGCTGTTTGCCGGCAGCTTGTTCTCTCTCGCCACGTTAACCGGTTGGGGACTCATCTGGTTGATGCTGCGCGAACGTCACCTTGGCGGCACGATCATCCTCGCTGATGCCCATATCCGATACAGTAAACCCATTAGCGGGCGCCCCAACGCCGTGGCTGACTTGGGCTCGTTAAGCGGCGATCTTGACCGCCTGGCGCGAGGGCGTAAGGCTCGCGTGCAGCTGCAGGTTGAACTCTTCGGCGACGAGAAGCTGGGTGCCGTTTTTGAAGGCACCTATATCGTGCTGCCCGCGAAGCCGTTCGGTTCGTATGAAGAAGGCGGGAACGAGGAAGAGTAACCCGTTTCTTACGCGGCTATTGGCCTGGCGCTTGCGCCCGCCAGGCGATATCACGTATGGCATTCCGGGCAGTCTGGCTGATTCCACCTAACTGAAAGAAACCGTGAATGACGCCCAGATAGCGCAGACAGGCGCTATCTACCCCTTGTTCTATTAGCCGTCGGTGCAGAGCTTCTCCTTCATCGCGCAAGGGGTCAAATTCCGCCGTCAGGATATGAACCGGCGGCAGACCGTTAAAATCTTCACGCCATAGTGGGCTGGCTTCCGGATGGGTAACGGAGGTTGTCGCGAAATACATTTCATAGCCACTGATCAGCGTATCTCGGGTGATGATGTAATCTTCGCCGTTGCTGACGTAGCTTGCCATGCAGGCGGTCGCGTCAAGCATGGGGTAAATCAGGATGAGCTGCGCTGGTTGCCATGCTCCCGCTGCTTTCAGGCGCAGGGCCGTGACGAGGGCAAGGTGGCCGCCGGCGCTGTCGCCAGCCAACGTGATGCGGGAAGCGTCAACACCAAGCCGCTTCGCGTGCCGATGGATAATGATAGCGCTTTGTTCCGCGTCATCGTGTCCTGACGGGAAGGTGTGCTCCGGCGCCAGGCGGTACTGAATGGCGATAACCCGACATCCGCTGAACCAGGCGAGCTGGCGTAATTGGTTGTCATGGGTGGCAAAGCCGCCGCTAACAAAACAGCCGCCGTGGTAGTAAAGGATGGTAGGTACTAAGCCGCTGGTATTTGGCGGCGAAACCACGCGAAAGGTCATGCCATCGAGCGTGATGTCTTCAACTTGCACTCGCGTTTCCGTTTCCCCTGCGAGGACGGCACTGGCTAGATAGCCGCCCCTTCGATCATCAATACTTTGCTCTCGCGATGACGGCCGTCCTGCGGCAATAAACTCGTTAACCAGCGAAGCAATACCTTTTTCCAGCGCCATGTGCGTTCCCTCTACTGTTTTAATATCCAGTGTTATAGCCTGGTTTTTATGGAAAAGATATGCCGGGTGCAGCCATGTTTGGATTCTGGAAAGCGGCTCGCAAAAGCACATTTCTCTGCAAGGATCGGCTTCTTCTTAGCTTTTATCGGGTGTAAATTGCTCATAATCTGAACGCCAATGATATACTGGAGGTATATATGAACATGATGGTTGAAAGGGATATGGGCAGAATACTTCTCGATTTATCAGACGATGTCATCAAACGGCTGGATGACCTCAAAGCGCAGCGTAATCTACCGCGTGCGGAGCTGTTACGTGAAGCCGTTGAACAATACCTGGAAAAGCAAGATCGGGCTAAGGAGAGCATTTCCGGCGCTCTCGGCCTGTGGCAAGGCTGCGAAGAAGACGGTGTTGAATACCAACGTAAACTGCGCGAGGAGTGGTAATGGTTAAGGGCGTCGCGCTATTTGATACCAATATTCTTATTGATTTATTTAGTGGACGGCGTGAAGCGCAACAAGCGCTAGAGGCATGGCCGTTGCAGAATGCGATTAGCTTGATTACCTGGATGGAAGTGATGGTTGGCGCCAAAAAGTATCACCAGGAACAGCGTACGCGGATTGCCCTGAGATCTTTTAATATCATTGATGTTTCACATGATATTGCAGAACGAAGCGTTGATCTGCGGCAGGAATATCGCATGACGTTGCCGGATGCCATCATTCTGGCGACGGCGCAGATTCATCGGCTTGAACTGATTACGCGGAACACGAAGGATTTTGCGGATCTTCCCGGCGTGGTCATACCGTACGAATTATAGGACGGGCGACTTGCGTCGCCCGTAACGGGATGCAGAACTTATTCCCCTTCGCCCGGGAACATGAACGGGTTAATCGAGCTTCTGGCGAAGCCTTCCTGTTCCATGCGAGCGTCGAGCACCAGCGAGGCTAAATCGTCGGCAACGGCTTCTACTTTCGGGTCTTTCTCCTGATACATAATCTTCAGGTAGCTCCCGCAGTCGCCGCAGCTTTCGGCTTTCACCGCAGCCTGTTCGTTATCCAGTGACCAGTAGTGCAGGTCGCGGCTCTGTTCGCAGTTGCTGCATTTAACGCGTACCACGTGCCATTCAGTCTCGCACAGGTTGCAGTGCAAATAGCGCAGCCCTTGAGTCGTGCCGATTTGCACAATGCTGGAAACCGGCATGGATCCGCATACCGGGCAGAACTGGCGCTGCTCGCCGTATTCGGCGCGTGCTTTACCTGGGATCAGGCTGGCCATTTGCGCCCAGTACAGCGACAGTGCGGCCCAAATGAATGGCGCTTTGTCACTGCTGACCGACGCGAAATCGGAAGCAAACAGCGCGCTGGCCATCTCTTCCAGCTCCGGTTCGGAGGCTTTTTCCAGGTTCTCGATAACCGACAGCGCCGGGCCACTCATCTCCGGCTTCAGCTCGGCGATCAGCGAATGCAGCAGCTTGTGCCAGTGCTTATCACGCGGCAGCACATGGATATCCAGCGGCGGCTTGCCCTGCTCGTTGGCCTCTTTAATGCGGGCGGTCAGATCCATCTGTAGCGGATGGTCGTACAGCACCACTTCCTGCGCATGGGCGATCAGCGCGGCAAAGCGCAGGTAATCGCCCAACGGGTTGTTGGCAGCCAACTCGCGCAGGCGATCCGCGCGGCGGTTATAAAGATTCTTCAGTCTGGGGAACAGTAGCGGCGGAATTGCTTCCGCCGTGCGTTTCTCGCTCGAACCCAGCTCGTCTTGCGGGATTATGCGAATACTCATTCAGTCTATTTTTCCTGTTTCTGGCGGACCTCACGGTACCAGCGCGGGTGATGTTTCTTCGCCCATGTCTTGGTAACCCAGCCTTCCACCATCGCGGTAATGGTGCCTTTCACCCAAAGGGCAGCGTAGATATGCACCATGATAACCACAATTAACGCGACTGCGGCAAAAGAATGCAGCATCAGCGCAAATCGGATCACCGGGATTGAGAACGCAGGCGCAAAATACGGACGCCAGATGATCACGCCGCTCACCAGCAGCAGTACCAGGAAAATAATCGCCGCCCAGAAAACGCATTTCTGGCCGAAGTTATAGCGCCCGGTATCGCCTACCTCCTCGTTGACGACGATCTTACGAATATTCTTCGCCCAAAAGATATCATCCCGATTGATTAGGTTGTGGTGCCAGTAACGGAAAAACATGATGATAAACGACGCAAACATCACCACCCCGACGAATGGGTGGAGGATACGCGCCAACTGCGGTGTACCGAGGATATGCATCAGCCAGTTAAATGACGGGAAGAAAAAGCCTAACCCGCTTACCGCCGCCAGAATAAAGCAGAAGGCGGTTATCCAGTGGTTGATACGTTCCGGCGCCGTGTAGCGCACGATGGTGTCACGTTTTTTCATTTGCGCACCTCGTCATCTTTCTCATGCAGGTTGTCTTCTTCCTCATCCGCGCGGTTCGGACCGACACCGACGTAGTGGAAGATGCTTGCGGCGAAGGTCGCGGCAAAGCCGACCGCTGCCAGCGGTTTCCAGATGCCTTTCCAGAATTTCACCGTTTGGCTGATTTCCGGATTCTCCGGCAGACCGTGGTACAGATTCGGTTTATCGGCGTGGTGCAGCACGTACATGACGTGGGTGCCGCCGACGCCAGCCGGATCGTACAGGCCCGCGTTGTCGTAACCACGGGTTTTCAGTTCTGCGACGCGCTCGCCAGCCAGCGTTTTCATATCCTCTTTAGAACCAAAGTGGATAGCGCCGGTTGGGCAGGTTTTCACGCAGGCGGGTTCCTGGCCGACATTTACCCGGTCTACGCACAGCGTGCATTTATAGACGCGGTTGTCTTCCGGGTTCAGTCGCGGCACATCGAACGGACAACCCGCGATGCAGTAGCCGCAGCCGATACACTGCTCGGACTGGAAATCGACGATGCCGTTAGCGTACTGAATGATGGCGCCTTCCGCTGGGCAAGCTTTCAGGCAGCCCGGGTCAGCGCAGTGCATACAGCCATCCTTACGGATAAGCCATTCCAGCTTGTCGTTTTGTTCCACTTCAGAGAAACGCATGACCGTCCATGACTTCGCGGTCAGGTCCGCCGGGTTGTCGTACACCCCGACGTTGTGACCCACTTCGTCACGAATATCGTTCCATTCAGAGCAGGCCACCTGACAGGCTTTGCAGCCGATACAGGTGGTGACGTCGATAAGCTTCGCCACTTCCTGTTGGTGTTCCCGCGCCTGAGGCGCGGGGGTGAAACCGTTAGTCGCGGAACGACGAATAATATCTTGCGATTGATAAGCCATAAGTCGTCTCCGTTACGCCTTTTCCACATTCACGAGGAAGGCCTTGAACTCCGGCGTCTGCGTGTTGGCATCGCCGACAAATGGCGTCAGCGTATTGGCGATAAAGCCTTTTTTCGCCACGCCTTCGTAGCCCCAGTGAATAGGAATACCGATGGTATCCACCTCTTTACCGTGAACCTGCAGCGTACGAATACGCTTGGTCACCACCGCCTTGGCTTTAATATAGCCGCGGTTAGAGGAGACCTTCACGGTATCGCCATGGCCGATGCCGAGCTTATTCGCCAGTTTTTCACCGATCTCCACAAACTGTTCCGGCTGCGCGATAGCGTTAAGGAGTGCGTGCTTGGTCCAGTAGTGGAAGTGTTCGGTCAGGCGGTAAGTGGTGCCGACGTACGGGAACTTCTCGGCTTTACCCATTTGCTCAAGATCGTCTTTGAAGACGCGGGCGGCTGGGTTCGAGACCACGTTCGGGTGCAGCGGGTTAGTACCCAGCGGCGTTTCAAACGGTTCGTAGTGTTCCGGGAACGGACCTTCCGCCATCTTATCAAGAGCGAACAGACGACCCATGCCTTCCGGCTGCATGATAAACGGACCGACATCGCTGCCAGGGGCGGCGGTACTGTAGTCCGGAATATCCATCCCGCTCCATTTCGCGCCGTCCCATTTCAGCAGTTGACGCTTCGGATCCCACGGTTTGCCCTGCGGGTCAGCGGAGGCGCGGTTGTACAGGATGCGGCGGTTTAGCGGCCACGCCCAGGCCCAGCCCAACGTATTACCAAGACCTGACGGGTCGGCGTTATCGCGGCGAGCCATTTGGTTGCCTTCCGGCGTCCAGCTGCCGGCAAAGATCCAGCAGCCGCTGGCGGTGGTGCCGTCATCACGCAGCTGCGCGAAGGAGCTTAGCTGTTGTCCTTTCTTGACAATCACCGCGCCGGTTGCCGGGTCGATGATATCCGCCAGCGCTTTACCGTTGCTTTCCATCGCCACTTCTTCAGACGCGGGTTCATGCGGCGTGGAGTAGTCCCACGTCATGTTGAGCACCGGCTCCGTCGTTGGGCCGCCTTCTTCGGCATACATCTTACGCAGGCGTAAGAAGATACCGGCGAGGATTTCGCCATCGGTGACGGCGATCCCTGGGGCATCCGCACCTTTCCAGTGCCACTGCAGCCAGCGGCCGGAGTTAACGATAGAACCGTTCTCTTCGGCGAAGCAGGTGGACGGCAGACGGAACACTTCGGTCTGGATTTTCGACGAATCAACATCATTCGACTCACCGTGGTTTTGCCAGAAGGTGGACGTTTCGGTGTTGAGCGGATCGATGGTCACCAGGAATTTCAGCTTCGACAGGGAGGCCACGACCTTGTTTTTATTCGGGAACGAGGCGACCGGGTTAAAGCCCTGGCAAATATAGCCATTCACTTTGCCCTGGTTCATCATGTCGAAATACTGCAGGACGTCGTAGCTCTTATCCCACTTCGGCAACCAGTCAAAGCCCCAGTTGTTCTCTGCCGTGGCCTTGTCGCCGAAGAATGCCTTCATCATTGAGACGAAGAACTTCGGATAGTTGCTCCAGTAGTTAACCTGGTCTTTCAGCAGTGGCTTCGGCGTGTTGGCGCTCAGGTAAGTCTGCAGATCGGCCTGTTTTTCACTCGGCAACGACATGTAACCGGTCAAGCTGGTGGAAAGCAAGCCGAGGTCGGTCAGACCCTGGATATTGGAGTGGCCGCGCAGGGCGTTGACGCCGCCGCCGGCCATCCCCATGTTGCCAAGCAGCAGTTGGATCATCGCCATGGTGCGGATGTTTTGCGCGCCGATGGAGTGTTGGGTCCAGCCGAGGGCATACAGGAACGACGCGGTTTTATCCGGCGCGCTGGTTTCTGCAATATATTCACAAACTTTGAGGAAGTCGGCTTGCGGCGTACCGCAGATGTTTTCGACGACATCCGGCGTATAGCGGGAAACGTGCTGTTTCAGCAGATTCCAGACGCAGCGCGGATGTTGCAGCGTAGTATCGCGTTTGGCGAAGCCGTTCTCATCCAGCTCATAGTTCCAGCTGGTTTTGTCGTACTGGCGTTTTTCGGCGTCATAGCCGCTGAACAAACCGTCATCGAAGCTGTAGTCCTCACGCACGATCAGGCTGGCGTTGGTGTAGGCTTCGGTGTATTCACGGTTGAATTTTTCGTTATTCAGCAGGTACAGGATAACGCCCGACAGGAAGGTAATGTCGGTACCGGAACGAATTGGGGTATAGAAGTCAGCCACCGACGCCGTACGCGTAAAGCGCGGGTCGATAACGATAAGCTTCGCACCATTATGAATTTTGGCTTCCATCGCCCAGCGGAATCCCACTGGATGCGCTTCAGCGGCGTTGCCGCCCATAACCACAACAAGGTTGGCGTTCTTAATATCAACCCAGTGGTTAGTCATCGCACCGCGACCAAATGTTGGAGCAAGACTTGCTACCGTTGGTCCGTGTCAGACACGCGCCTGGTTATCCACCGCCAGCATCCCGAGGGCGCGGGTGAATTTTTGTGTTAAATAGCCGGTTTCGTTACTGGAAGCGGAGGCGCACAGCATACCGGTGGTTAGCCAACGGTTAACGGTGGTGCCAGCGCTGTTCTGCGCGATAAAGTTGGCATCGCGGTCTTCTTTCATCAGCTTCGCGATACGATCGAACGCTTCATCCCAGCTGATTTGCTGCCATTTATCAGAGCCTGGCGCACGATATTCCGGGAATTTCAGGCGGCTTTCAGAATGGATAAAGTCCACCAGACCGGCCCCTTTCGGGCAGAGCGCACCACGGTTTACCGGATGATCCGGATCGCCTTCGATATGGAAAATGGATGCTTTAGCATTTTTTGCGCCGTCGCCGAGGCTATACATCAATAGCCCGCAGCCGACAGAACAGTACGTACAGGTGTTGCGGGTTTCGCGAGTCCGCAGCAGCTTATACTGCCGGGTTTCCGCGAGCGCAGTCGCCGGGGCGAAGCCCAGCGCTGCTGCCGTTGTGCCTGCCATACCGCCAGCGCAGATCTTAAAGAACTGCCTTCTGCTGACCTGCATGGTTCGCTCCTTGTTTCGACATTGTCACATGTAGTTATTTACTTTGCGGTAGAGGCTGCAAAGGTTCAGAATTGGACTAATTTCCCTCGCTCCCGGAGGGATATAAAAACAGAATACCACATTGTGTGTATGCCTGTTCTAATACGGTTAAATGAAAGTGAATAAGAACCCTCTTGAACAAATCAAAAATGTGACAAAAATCACGGGTTATCGCCAGATTACCCTCTGGAAACGTGAGGATTTACAACGTTCTCAGCCAGACGAGGTAGCTGAAGAAGTGCCGGTCGCCCTGGTGTATAACGGCATCTCGCACGTCGTGATGATGGCGACCCCGAGAGATCTGGAACGCTTTGCCATCGGTTTTTCCTTATCCGAAGGGATTATCAAAAATCGACAAGAGATCTACGGGATGGACGTGGTGCAGGCTTGTAACGGCTTAGAAGTGCAAATCGAGCTCTCCAGCCGCCGCTTTATGGGTCTGAAAGAGCGCCGTCGTGCGCTGGCCGGGCGTACCGGCTGCGGGGTGTGCGGCGTGGAACAGCTGAATGATATCGGCAAACCCGTTGAACCGCTGCCGTTTAGCCAGACTTTTGCGCTGGAGCGACTCGATCTCGCGCTGGAGCATTTAAATGATGTGCAGCCGATTGGCTGCCTGACCGGCTGTACGCACGCTGCCGCGTGGGTGCGTCCTGATGGCGTACTGGCGGGCGGGCATGAAGATGTGGGCCGTCACGTCGCGCTGGATAAACTGCTGGGTCGCCGTAGTGAAGAAGGCGCAGATTGGCAGCAGGGGGCTGCGTTAGTCTCTAGCCGCGCCAGCTACGAGATGGTGCAGAAGGCCGCGATGTGCGGAGTGGAAATCCTGTTTGCGGTTTCCGCGGCGACGACCCTGGCGGTTGAGGTAGCAGAGCGCTGTAACCTGACGCTGGTGGGTTTCTGCAAGCCGGGTAGAGCGACGATTTACACTCATCCGCAGCGCCTGATTGGCGGTTAAATATTGGTCAGTTTTTTTGAATGATGACAACAAATCCTTCCGCTTTTAGTTCGAGGATGTGAAGACTATTATTTATCACATCAAGGCACGGCGCCTTATCCAAACAACTAAATGAAAGGGTTTATATCATGAAAAGCATCAAAACTTTTGTCGCTGTTATCGCTCTGACTGCTTCCTTTGGTTCTTTCGCTGCGCAATCAGTGACCGCTACCGCCTCTACCATGGACAGCGCGGAAGCGAAAATCGCCGCTCAGGCGCAGGCTGCTGGTGCTTCTTCTTACACCATCACCGAAGCCTTCACCGGTAACCGCGTGCACATGACTGCGGAATTGAATAAATAAGTCTGCAACCACCGTCGAAAGAGCGCCTTAGGGCGCTTTTTTTAGTTTATGCCCGCCAGGCGCAGCAGCGCCGTCACCACCGCGGCGGCGATAATGACGACGATAAGTGGCATCTTGCGCCAGGCGAGGAAGACCGCGAAACCGACGCCCAGTACGCGCGCCATGCCGGAAAAATGTTCGCCTTCATAAAAGGTGGTCGCCAGCGCCACGGAAAACAGCAACACTGTCGCTGCATCAGAGAGTAGCGCCTGCGAGCGCTCGGAAAACGCTAAACGGCTGCCGAGCTTGGCGCCGCCTAAACGCATCAAGTAAGTGCCGATCGACAGGATGGCGATCCCGGCGATAAACAGCGTCATGTTAGCCATTATTTTTTCCTCGCCAGTAAACCAAACAATGAAAGCAGCACCGGCAACCCTACCGGAACAAACGGTACGGCGGCGAGTGAAATGACTGCACCGCTGCAGGCGCGAATAAGCGTGGTGCGCTTCTTAAAGGCTGGCACCACTAATGCCAGCAGGATAGCCGGGAATACCGCATCCAGGCCGATGGTTTCCGGAGCGGGCAACAATTTACCCACGCCTGCGCCGACCAGCGTGCCGAGCGGCCAGAATAACGCCACGCCCAGCCCGCAGAGCCAGTAAGCGGCTTTACGCTGTTCCGGCGTTTTCTGTGATAGACCGAAGACCACGCTTTCATCATTCATGATGTGGCAGCCGAGCAAGCTGGCGGCGCGGGCGCCAACCAGATCGCGCACGGTCACGCCGAAGGGGACGTGGCGGGCATTCACCAGTAAGCCCGCCGCTGCCGCTGCCAGGGGGTTGCCGCCGCTGGCGATGATGCCGATAAACATAAACTCCGAGGCGCCAGCGAGCACGGTAATGGACAGGACAAACGGTACCCATATGGGGAAGCCGTAAGCCATCGCCAGTGAACCGTAGGACATGCCGACGACACCTACCGCCAGACACACCAGAATGATTGCTTTGATCGTGTCTCCGCTGAGACGGGAAAAATAGTGCCGCATACGCTTTAGCCATATCGAACGAATTTCCATTATAATGAACGCAACAGAATCGTTTTACAAGACGAACGATTCGTTCGATATAAAATACGAGGAGCGGTGTATGACACAGCCCATTAGCATGATTTCTAAAAGCCTGGTACGCGAACGATCGCGCACCGGCCTCTCTCTGGCGGAAGTGGCGCGTCGCGCCGGGATTGCCAAATCGACGCTTTCGCAGTTGGAATCCGGCAATGGCAACCCCAGTCTGGAAACGTTGTGGGCGCTCTGCGTGGCGCTGGATATTCCCTTTGCTCGTTTGCTGGAGCCGCAGGCTAGCAAAACCCAGGTCATTCGCCGCGGCGAAGGTACTAAAGTGATGGCGGAACAGGCCAACTATCAGGCTATTTTGCTGGCAGCCTGCCCGCCGGGGGCGCGCCGTGATATCTATTTGCTGCTGACGCAGCCCGGCGCCGATCGCATCTCGCATCCGCATCCGCCGGGTTCGGTTGAACATATCATAGTCACTCAGGGCCGTGCGCGCGTTGGTCTGATCGACGCGCCGGAAGAGCTGGGGGAAGGGGACTATATCTGCTACCCCGCCGACCAGGAGCATCTTTTCCAGGCGCTGGTGCCGGATACGCAGGCGTTGCTGGTGGCGGAGCAAAACTAATGGTGTAGATTCAAACGGCCTGGTAAAAACAGGCCGTTTTGTTACGCAAGGTAAAAGACTTCACTCAGTTCAGCGCTCAGTGGGCTGTTATCCGGATTCGTCGGCATCACGTCGCGCATATAGCGCCACCAGCGCTGGCACACTTCGGTTTCCGCAATCGCGTTCCAGCGCGCTTCCGATTCAATTTCCACCGTTGCGAACAGCAGATGGCGCTGTGCATCGAGATAGATCGCGTAATGATGCGCGCCATGCGCTTTCAATGTTGCTTCCAGTTCGGGCCAGATGGGGTTATGGCGGCGCTGATACGCTTCGTGCGCGTCGGGATTCACCTGCATCACAAAGGCTTTGCGGATCATAACGCCTCCAGATACAGCTCGCGGATCTCGTCGCGGTTGGCGCTACGCGGGTTACAGGGCGCGCACGGATCGGCCAGCGCGTTATCCAACCAGCCTTCGATATCAGCCTTGCTGATGCCAAGCTGGCTAAAGCCCGCGGGAATACCGACTCGTTTGCTCAATGCGCGAATCGCGTTAATCGCCTCCATGCTGGCGGCTTCATCGCTCATGCCGCGCGTATCGACGCCCATCGCCTGCGCGATACGGGCGAAACGCGCCACCGCGTTCGGACGGTTAAAGTTTTCGATAATCGGCAGCAGGATGGCGTTGCAAACGCCGTGCGGCAGATTGTGGGTGGCGCCCGGCTGATGCGCCAGCGCGTGTACCAGTCCAAGACCGGCGCTGTTGAACGCCATCCCCGCCAGATACTGGCCGAATGCCATCTGCTCGCGGGCCTGGAGATGGTGTCCATCATCGACGGCCAACGGCAACCATTGGTGAATTAAACGTATTGCTTCCAGCGCGTTGGCATCGGTTAGTGGATGAGCGCCGACGGAGACAAACGCCTCAACGGCGTGGGTCAGGGCATCCATGCCGGTGGCGGCGGTGACCGGAGCCGGAATATCCAACATCACGCTGGCGTCATCGACGGCAATATCCGGGATGATATTTGGGTCAATAATGACCTCTTTCACCTGGCGCGCGGCATCAATAATCACCGCGTTGCTGGTCATCTCAGCGGCAGTTCCGGCCGTGGTGTTAATGGCTACCAGCGGCACACCGGCATTTTTCACTTTGCCGACGCCGGAGTAGGCGGTTGATGGTGCCGGGTTGGCGCTGAGGATTTTCACCGCTTTGGCGGTATCAATCGGGCTGCCGCCACCGAAGGCGATGATATAGTCACACTGCGCCTTGCAGAACGCGGAGATGCCCCGTTGGACCAGCGCTTCGGTCGGATTGGGGAAGACTTCATCGAACAGGTGATAGGACAACTGATGCGCCTCCAGCGCCGAGAACAGGCTGTCGAGCAGGCCCATTTCCACCAGGTGCCCGTCGGTGACGATCAGCGCTTTTCCCCACTGCTTGCTCGCCACCAGGCTTACCATATCGCCGATCGCGCCTGCGCCGTGCAGACTGATTTTCGGCAGTGCCAACATAAAGCTCATGATTATTCTCCTTAAAAAGACGGCTCGCTGTTCTATAGCGCTAGCGCGCTGGCCAGCGGCGTGACGCCGAAGCGCTGACCTAACGCCATCAGCTCTTCGCGGCTAATCGTCTGTTTCATGCCGCCCATCGAATAGACCTTCACCAGCACCTCGGCGGATTTCTCGGCAGTGTCGATTAGGCCGAAGGTTTCATCCAGCGTCGGGCCGCTGCCGAAGACGCCGTGGAATGGCCACAGCACCAGGGTGTGTTTCTGCATGTCTCTGGCCGTCGCCTGACCAATCTCGTCGGTGCCCGGCACCATCCACGGCAGAATGCCGACGCCGTCCGGGAACACCACCAGGCATTCGGTGCTGCCTTCCCACAATTTGCGAGTGAACAGGTCGCTGTTGTTTTCCAGCACGTAGGTCAGGGCGATCAGGTTGGTGGCGTGACAGTGCATGATCACGCGGTCTTTGCCGCCAGTGGCTTTGATACGTTCGCAGTGCGACAGGAAATGCGCCGGCAGTTCCGAGGTCGGCACGGCGTCGTCGGTTAAACCCCACAGAATGAAGTAACCCGCGCCGTCGTTGTCCACCTTCACTACCCCAAGGTTGGCGGCGGGATTGATTTGTACGTTACGGAAGAATTTACCGGAACCCGTGACGATAAACGGCTGATTGGCCAGTTCCGGCATCGGCTGACTGAGTGCGATATAGCGCGGCTGGGCGTGGAAATCGGCCTTAAACGGCGCGATGTCGGCTTCATCCAGACGCAGCGTCAGGTTGCCGCCGTTGCGCTCGTCCCAGCCTTTGAGCCAGGCGTCGGAAGTGGCTTTGATCATGCCCTGGACGAACCAGGAGTCGGTAATGGTCTGCATAGTCTTGTTGTCCTGTTGTATTGGTGGGGTGTCTTCCCCTCACCCTAGCCCTCTCCCCAAAGGGGCGAGGGAACTGTTCGGTATTAGGGTTTTCTCCCTCTCCCTTTCAGGGAGAGGGTCGGGGTGAGGGTCAATCACCCGCGCTTATTCAGAATCTCTTTCTCATAGCCCCGTACGTTCTCCAGCCACTGGCTGCCTGCCGGCGTGTCGTGACGCTGGCAGTACATTTCCCAAATGGCCTGCCACGGCAGGGATTTCTGTTCTTCCAGCAGCGCCAGGCGCGCGGTGTAATCGCCGTCGTTTTCCAGCTGGCGCAGCTGCGCCGTCGGTTCCAGCAGCGCGCGCAACAAAGCTTTTTTCATATTGCGGGTGCCGATAACCCACGCTGCGATGCGATTGATGGAGGCGTCGAAGAAGTCGAGGCCGATGTGTACACGATCGAACAGGTTGTGGCGGATGATTTCGCTGGCGATGGCCTGGGTTTCGTCATCCAGCAGCACCACATGATCGCTGTCCCAGCGCACCGGGCGGCTAACGTGCAGCAGCAGACGCGGGATGTAGAGCATGGCGGCGGAGATTTTGTCGGAGATGACCTCTGTCGGATGGAAGTGACCCGCATCCAGGCACAGCGCGGTCTGGCGGCTGGCGGCGTAGCCCATATAGAACTCGTTGGAGCCGACGGTGTAGCTTTCGGCACCGATGCCGAACAGCTTGCTCTCGACGGCGTCGATATGGTGCGCTGGATTCAGTTTTTCGCTGATCACTTCATCCAGCGCGTTCATCAACCGCTGGCGCGGGGCGAAGCGGTCGACGGTAATATCCTTCATGCCGTCCGGTACCCAGATATTCATCACTGATGGCGTCCCGAGCTGTTGGCCGAAATAAGCGGATATGCGGCGGCTGGCTTTGCAGTGGTCGATCCAGAACTGACGAATCTCTGGATTGGCGTGCGACAAAGTAAAGCCGTCGGCGCTCAGCGGATGCGAGAAACAGGAGGGGTTGAAATCGAGCCCCAGCTGGTGGCGTTTCGCCCATTCCACCCAGTTCTTGAAATGTTCCGGTTTGATTTCGTTTCGCGCCACCGGAGCCGCGGATTCCAGATAAATCGCGTGCAGGTTAAGACGCTTCGGCCCTGGGATCAGGCTCAGCGCTTGTTCGAGGTCGGCGCGTAGCTCCTGGGCATTGCGCGCTTTTCCCGGGTAGTTGCCGGTGGCCTGAATGCCGCCGGTCAGGTTGCCTTCCGGGTTTTCAAAGCCCGCGACGTCGTCGCCCTGCCAGCAGTGCATCGACACCGGCAGACGGTCTAACTGGCGCAGAGCTTCTTCGGCGTCGACGCCGACGGCGGCGTAGCGCTGCTTAGCCAATTCCCAGGCTTGTTCAAGTTGAGTGGTCATGCGCAAAGCTCCTTAGTGGGTTGTTGCTGAAACTGCGCGACGAAGCGGGCAATTTCGCTATCTGAATGGGGGGTGAAGGCGGTGAGTGATTCGTTATCGCGTACGACCTGGCGGAAATCATCGACGTTGTGCAATTCATCCAGCGTCATCAACTGGATGCCGATATTGCCAAGGGCGGAGGCCTCAATCGGGCCCGCGATGACCGGCAGGCCGCAGGCATCAGCGCATAGCTGGTTAAGCAGAGCGTTCTGGCAGCCGCCGCCGACAATATGCAGTTGGCTGAAGGGGCGGCCGCGGAGTTCGGCCAGTTCGCCCAGCACGCGGGCATACAGCAGCGCCAGGCTGTCGAAAATACAGCGCGCCAGTTCGGCAGGGCTTGTCGGGATCGGCTGGGCGGATTCCGCGCAGGCGGCCTGGATTTCGGCGCTCATGTTGGCCGGGTTGATAAAGCGGTCGTCGTTGCAATCAATGAGGTAACGGCAGGCTGGCAGCTGCGCCGTGTCGGCGATCAATGCCTGCAGATCGCCAACATTCTGTTCTGGCAACACCCGCTGTAGCAGCCACAGACCCATGATGTTTTTCAACACCCGGTAGCGCCCCTCAGCACCGCCTTCATTGGTAATATTCGCTTTCAGCGCCTGCTGGCTGGTGTAAGGCGTTTTGCTTTCAAAACCCATAAGCGACCAGGTGCCGGATGAAAGATAGGCGGCATTTTTGCCCGCCAGCGGCGAGGCGATAACGGCGCTGGCGGTATCGTGGCTGGCGACGGCAACCACCGGAATGCGGTTACCCTGCGGGCAGATCCAGTGGCCGATAACGTTGCCCGGATGCGTCGGCGTCCCGAACCAGCTGCGCTGCGCGCCGCTCCAGCCAAGCAATTCGTCATCCCAGTTGTCGCTATTAATATTGACCAGTTGAGTGGTGGTGGCGTTGGTGTATTCCCAGTTCATCGCGCCGGTCAGACGGTAGCTGAAGTAGTCGGGGATCAGCAGCGCGTGCGCCACCTGTTCCGCCAGCATCGGCTGTTGGCTGACCAGCGCCCGCAGCTGATAGAGCGTGTTGAATGGCAGAAACTGGATGCCGCTGCGGCCGTAGATATCGGCGCGACCGAGCTGCTCGATAGCCTGCGTCATCAGGCCATGGGTACGGCTATCGCGATAGGAAACCGGCAGGCCGACACGTTGGCCGTGTTTGTCCAGCAACACAATATCGACACCCCAGGTATCGATGCCGATGCTGTCGATCAGGATCCCCTGTTCGCACACTGTTACCAGCCCGCGGCGGATTTCCGCCTCCAGGCTATCGATATCCCAGCAATCGTAGCCGTCCACGTCCTGCAGGCGGTTGGTGAAACGGTGAACTTCACGCAGCGTCAGCGCTCGCGTTGCGGTGTCATAATTCGCGAGCATGACCCGACCGCTGGAAGCGCCTAAATCAACGGCGACACAATGACGAATACTCATGGTACGACCCTTCTTAAAATCATTGCATGCAGTCTAAAAAAGGCGTCTTTGCGTCACCTTCTCGCTACTGACAGCGATAGCGGGCGACTGGCAACAAGGCAAAGGTGACCGTGAGAAACGTCACAGTTTCGTGTTATTCGCGGCGCTGCGTGGGGTGTGATGCTGGCCGCAGTTCCGGATATTTCCGGCTGGTTCTTGAAAATACGGCAGGTTTTACGCGGTTTGCGGTCGAAAATTGAAGGCCGGATCGCCAACCCTTCATTACTATTTGCGGCGACGGTTGATAATTTTTCTCATTCGAGGGGGCTGCTATGACCGTGTTGCACTGTACGGATTTCTTTAAGGCCGGCGTCTCTGCGGTGGCGATTGAACCGCGCCTTCCTCAACCGGCTTTTCCAGAGCATCATCATGATTTCCATGAGATTGTGATCGTTGAACAGGGGACTGGCATCCACGTTTTCAACGGCCAGCCCTACACTATCAGCGGCGGTTCGGTCTGCTTTATTCGCGATCACGATCGCCACCTCTATGAACATACCAACAATCTGTGCCTGACCAACGTGCTGTACCGCGCGCCGGATGCTTTTCGTTTTCTGACCGGCGTGAATCAGCTGCTGCCGCAGGAGCAGGACGGCAACTATCTCTCGCACTGGCGGGTTAATCAGACGGTGCTGCAGCAGGTGCGGCAAATCGTTGGCCAGATGGAAAAGATCGGTCCAGGCGTCGATCCGCACACCATCGCCAGCCGTGAAATCCTCTTTATGCAGTTACTGGTGTTGCTGCACAGCAACAGCATGGCGGAGGGCGCAGGCAACCACGAGGCGCGGCTGAATCAGTTGATGGCCTGGCTGGAAGATCATTTTGCCGAAGAGGTATGCTGGGAAGCGGTGGCGGCGCAGTTCTCGCTGTCGTTGCGTACCCTGCATCGCCAGCTAAAACTGCAAACCGGGCTGACGCCGCAGCGCTATCTCAACCGTGTGCGTCTGATGAAAGCGCGGCACCTGCTGCGTCACAGCGATGATAGCGTGACTGAAATCGCCTATCGCTGCGGTTTCGGCGACAGTAACCACTTTTCGACGCTGTTTCGCCGTGAGTTCGACTGGTCGCCGCGCGATATTCGCCAGGGGCGCGACACCATTCTCCAGTAACGCGAGAAGAGTCAACGTATTGCCTGGCAAAAACGTGAATAATATCCCGTTATCCGCGTTTGGAGTGTGATGGTGGCAGGTCAGCTGGTACTTCGCAAAGATGAGTTTTTTGCCTCCCCTTCGCAGGCGGTCGCGGTGGCTGACCGCTACCCGCAAAACGTCTTTGCTGAACATACTCATGAATTTTGCGAGCTGGTGTTGGTGTGGCGCGGCAACGGCCTGCATATTCTCAACGATCGCCCCTGGCGCATTACCCGCGGCGATCTCTTTTATATCCGCGCGGAAGACAAACACTCCTACGCCTCGGTGAACGACCTGGTGCTGCAGAATATTATTTATTGTCCGGATCGGCTGCGGCTCAATTTTGACTGGGCGGCGCATCTTCCGGGGCTATTCGGTACGCCGTGGAAGCCGCACTGGCGGATCGGCAGCAGCGGGATGGCGCAGGTTCGGCAGGTCATCAGCCAGTTGGAACATGAAAGCGCACGTCAGGATGCGCAGGCGGATAGCATGGCGGAGCTGCTGTTTGCTCAACTGGTGCTGATGCTCCAGCGCTATCGCTACGCCACCGACAATCTGGCGGCGACGCAAAGCGAAACCCAACTCGACAAGCTGTTGACGGAACTGGCTGGCAGTCTTAATCGCCCCTTTAATCTGGATAGCTTTTGTCTACGCGAGGGTTGCAGCGAACGTGCGTTACGCCAGCAGTTTCGCCAGCAAACGGGGATGACGATAAACCACTATCTGCGTCAGTTGCGGATTTGCCATGCGCAGTATTTGCTGCAGCATACCGAGCGGTTAATCGGCGAAATCGCCATGCTGTGCGGATTTGAGGACAGTAACTACTTTTCCGTGGTGTTCAATCGGGAAATCGGCATGACGCCGGGGCAGTGGCGGCAGCGCAGTCGCGCCGCCGCGTGAGGTAAGGCGTTAATTCGCCATTCCCAGGCCGACAATATTCGCGGCAATAATGATCACCACGCAGCCGAGGCTGAGCACGCTGACCGGACGGCGTCCGGCGTGGTTCCACTCTTTCAGCACCAACCCGACCAGCCCGCCGCACAACACGTAGAAGCTCATATGCAGCATCCAGCTCATGTAGTCGTACTGCGCCGGGATACTGGCGTGACCCCAGGCATAGAAGAAGAACTGCAGATACCACATCAGCCCGCCTAACGCGGAAAGCAGAATGTTGCTGATAATAAGCGGTTGCGCCAGCGAGAAGTCGGACTTTATCGACAGGTCTTTCACTTTGGCGAGACGAATAAAGCAGAAGCCGAGGTTGACCAGCGCGCCGCCGCCCATGATCACGACGTAGCTTGGCAGCGCGGTATACAGCGGGTCAACGCCCAGCGCGGCAGCGGCGTCGTGCATCGGTTTGGCGGCGTTCATCGCAAACGACATTCCGGCGGAGAAAATACCGCACATCACCGCCAGCATGAGGCCTTTTTTCAGGTTGAAGTCTTCCGCTTTAATACCCATTTTGCGCTCTTTGAGCTGACCGGCGCGGGTAACGATACCGACGCCAATCACCGCCACCAACACGCCGAGCAGGGTCATTTGCCCGCCTTTGGTGTTAATCAGTACGTCAAAGTGGCCGTTAAGGATGGGCGTCATTAAGGTGCCGACAATCAGCGTGATGCCGATAGCGATGCCAATACCCATCGACATGCCCAGATAGCGCATGGTCAGGCCGTAGTTGATGTTGCCGATTCCCCACATCGCGCCGAACAAAAAGACGGGCAGCAGGGTAGAGGCGCTGAATGAGCGGTAGTAGGCCCAGAAATCGGGCAGCAGCATGGCGCTAATCGCCCAGGGGAGAATCAACCAGGAAACTATCCCGCCAATCGACCACATGGTTTCCCATGACCAGTGTTTCACCTTCTTGAAAGGGGCATAAAAACAAGCGGCACTGGCGGCGCCGATTAAATGCCAAAATATTCCCATTGTAATCGCATGATTCATTGCCTTTACCCTCATCTGTTTTTGGGTCGGATAAACCCTCTCCGATGCGACGAGTGTAAAAAACGCGCAGTTTTTGCGCCTTTGAGCTGTTGCCACATCAGGCGAGATTCTGGCAACCAGTGGCTTAATGAGTTGTTTTGGCTCACAAACTGAAGTGCCGCTATTTTAGGTATAACCTTAGTAAAACTACGGCATTGATAATCATTTTCAATATCATTTAATTAACTATAATGAACCGACTGCTTACGCGGCGTTAACACCCTCTGCCGCCCGATAATAATGGAGATGATTATGAGTTATACACTGCCATCCCTGCCGTACGCTTACGATGCTCTGGAACCGCATTTCGACAAGCAGACGATGGAGATCCATCATACTAAGCATCACCAGACCTACGTTAACAACGCTAACGCAGCACTGGAAAGCCTGCCGGAGTTCGCTAACCTGTCTGCGGAAGAGCTGATCACCAAACTGGATCAACTGCCAGCTGACAAAAAAACCGTACTGCGTAACAACGCGGGCGGTCACGCTAACCACAGCCTGTTCTGGAAAGGCCTGAAAACCGGCACGACCCTGCAGGGCGATCTGAAAGCCGCTATCGAGCGCGATTTCGGTTCCGTGGACAACTTCAAAGCCGAATTCGAAAAAGCTGCAGCGACTCGCTTTGGCTCTGGTTGGGCATGGCTGGTGCTGAAAGGCGACAAACTGGCCGTGGTTTCCACCGCAAACCAGGATTCCCCGCTGATGGGTGAAGCGATTTCCGGCGCTTCCGGCTTCCCGATTGTGGGCCTGGACGTTTGGGAACACGCTTACTACCTGAAATTCCAGAACCGTCGTCCGGACTACATCAAAGCCTTCTGGGACGTGGTGAACTGGGACGAAGCCGCAGCGCGTTTTGCCGCCAAAAAATAAGGTTGCATTATGCTAAGAGAGAAGCGAGTCTGATGACTCGCTTTTTTTATATCCGTAGCAAGGAGAGCAGCAATGCATTATCCGGTGAATGTATTTGTGGGCAAAATCAGGGACTATGACGGTAGCCGCCCCAGCGCGATCGACAAAATCCAGGTCGATGGCGAATTATGCCTCGGCGAGCTCGGGCTGGAAGGGGACGAGCAGGCGGAAAAGAAAATTCACGGCGGGCCGGATCGCGCGCTGTGCCACTATCCGCGCGAGCACTACCGCGACTGGATCCGCGAATTCCCGCAGCAGGCCGATCTGTTTTGCGCGCCGGCGTTCGGCGAAAACCTTTCTACTGAAGGGCTGACGGAAAAAAACGTTTACATCGGCGATATCTTTCGCTGGGGCGAGGCGTTGATTCAGGTCACCCAGCCGCGCTCCCCATGCTTCAAACTGAACTACCATTTCGGCATTAGCGATATGGCGCAGCTGATGCAAAACAGCGGTAAGATCGGTTGGTTATACCGCATTGTCGCAGGGGGACTGGTGTCCAGTGATGCGCCGCTGGAGCTGGTATCGCGGTTGAGCGATGTCAGCGTGCATGAGGCCGGATCGATTGCCTGGTATATGCCTTTTGACGACGATCAGTATCACCGGTTGTTATCAGCGGCGGGTCTGTCGGTCAGTTGGAGCAGAACCATGCAGAAACGGCGTTTAAGCGGGCAGATCGAGGATAGTTCGCGGAGATTATGGGGGAAATAATTTCCCCCATGTTGAGTATTTCCGGGGATGCTCCCGGATGGCGGCGCATAGTGCCTTATCCGGGCTATCTGCCAGAGCCCATCTGTAGCCCGGCTTAGCGAAGCGCCAGCCGGGACAGTATCAGGTACGTTTATACAATGGCAGCCAGATCGTTAAGCGCAGACCGCCCAACGGGCTGTCGTCAGCTTTAACCCAACCGCGGTGCTGCTGAATCGCCGTTTCGACAATCGCCAGCCCCAGACCAGTGCCGCCGGACTCGCGATCGCGGGCCTCGTCGGTACGGTAGAACGGACGGAAAATCTGTTCGCGATCCTCTGGACTCACGCCCGGGCCGTCATCATCGACGTTCACCGTAATGCCGTCTTTATCCACCGAGAAGCTGACGGAAATCTTCGTATGCGAGTAGCGCAGCGCGTTGCGGACGATATTCTCCAGCGCGCTTTCCAGCGCATTGGGGTTGCCGTACAGCGGCCAGGGGCCAGGCGGATACTCGACGGTGAAAGATTTGCCCATTTGCTCGGCTTCAAACGCCGCGTTGTCCAGCACTTCGCCCCACAGCTGGTTGGCTTTCACCGTCTCGCTGACCAGCGCGTTTTTCGCCTGATTACGCGACATCACCAGCAGGTCGTTGATCATGCTGTCCAGCCGGTGCGCTTCGGTTTCGATACGCTCCAGCTCTTTGCTCTCGCCGCTGCGGCGACGCAGCAGTGCGGTCCCCAACTGCAGGCGGGTTAACGGCGTGCGCAGCTCGTGCGAGATATCCGACAGCAGCCGCTGCTGGCTGGTCATCATCCGCTCAAGCGCGGTGACCATCTGGTTGAAACTTGCCCCGGCGGCCAGGAATTCCTGCGGGCCGGCCTCCAGCTCCGGATGCTGCCGCAGGTTGCCCTGAGCAACTTCGTCGGCGGCGTTTTTCAGCTTCCGCGCCGGTTTCGCCAGGCTCCACGCCAACCACAGTAGCAGCGGGGCGCTGACCAGCATCGTCACGATAAGCAGCAACAGCGGACGGTCAAACAGCAGGTTGATGAAGTCGGATTGCGAAGTGCTGGCAGGGCGGATCAGATACAGTTGATAGTTATCTTCCCCATCCCTGACGGAAAACGGGCCGACCATCTCCAGGCGTCCGTAACGTTTTTTCTGCGGATGATCGGCATTATCGGCCTGGCCGATAAAGTTTCGAATGATCTGCATTTCGTTGCGTTCTGCGCCGATCACGCGGCCTTCGCTGGTCACCAGCAGCAGACGCTGCCCCGGCGGAGCCCACTTATCGATGGCGCGAAACAGGCGCCGCCACCACATCAGGTCGTTTGGCGGGTCGGTCGCCAGTTCGGCCTCGACGTGCTGTTCAATCATGATGCCCTGACGTTGCTCGCTTTCCAGCAGCTCGGTCATCTGGCGCGAGTCCAGCTTGGGCAACATCAGTACCAGCATCAACACCAGCGCCAGCGTGAGCCAGAAGATAGCGAAGATGCGCGCGGTTAAACTTCCAATCATGAAGCAGAGACCATCAGATAGCCGCGTCCGCGCAGAGTTTTAAACCACGGATGGCCGTCTTTGCGTTCCGGCAGCTTACGCCGCAGGTTGGAAATGTGCATATCGATAGCGCGGTCGAACGGCGTCAGCCGCTTGCCCAGCACTTCCTGGCTTAAATGTTCACGCGAGACCACTTGGCCGAGATGCTGCGCCAGCAGGTACAGCAGAGTGAACTCCGTACCGGTTAGCTCCAGCGTTTGCCCGTCAAAATTGGCTTCCTGACGGCCCGGATTGAGACTTAATGCGTCAACTTCCAGAGTCGGAGAACCGGCTTCGGTCGTTTGCTGTTGCTGTTCGCTCCAGTGGGAACGACGCAGAATCGCGCGTATACGCGCCACCAGCTCGCGATCGTTGAACGGCTTAGGCAAATAGTCATCCGCGCCCAGTTCGAGGCCGAGAACGCGATCCAGCTCGCTGCCGCGAGCAGTTAGCATGATAACCGGGGTCTGGTGTGTCTGACGTAATTCTTTAAGCGTGTCGATACCGTTTTTCTTCGGCATCATCACATCAAGCAAAAGGAGATCAATGCTGTCGTCAAGAAGCGCCAGCGCCTGTTCACCGTCATGGGCAACGAGCACATTAAAACCTTCCATATCGAGCAGCTCTTTTAACAGGGAGGTGAGCTCCCGGTCATCATCAACTAACAGGATTTTATTCATTGTTTAAATACCTCCGAGGCAGAAATTACGTCATCAAGGCTCGCTAATCCATGACTTTACGTTGTTTTACACCCCCTGACGCATGTTTGCAGCCTGAATCGTAAACTGTCTCTCGTTGAATCGCGACACAAACGTTTTGGGAGTATGTGATGCGCAATGTTATCGCTGCCGTCATGGCCTCAACGCTGGCGCTAAGTGCTACTAGCCAAGCCGCTGAAGTCGTTACCGGCGTTAACTGGCTCCACGGTGAAGAAGGAGCCCAGCGCAGCGGCCAGAGCCATATGTTTGACGGCATAAGTTTAACCGAACAGCAACGACAGCAGTTACGGGATCTTATGCAACGGGCACGCCATGACAGGCTACCTGTTAATGTTAGCGAACTGGAGACAATGCATAGCCTTGTCACCGCAGATAAATTTGATGAAAGCGCTGTGCGCGCTCAGGCAGAAAAGATGGCGCAGGAACAGGTTGCCCGCCAGGTTGAAATGGCGAAAGTTCGCAACCAGATGTACCACCTGCTAACCCCTGAGCAGCAAGCGGTTTTAAATGCTAAGCACCAGCAACGTATGGATCAGTTGCGTGAGGTTGCAAGGATGCAGAAAGGCTCAGCCATGATGCTTTCCAGTAGTAGCAGTACCGTGCAACCCCAGTAACAAACCCTGTTTTCCTTGCCATAGACACCATCCCTGTCTTCCCCCACATGATGTGGGGGTTTTTTTTGTCTTTTTTTCACCGCCGCCGCTCCATACCCGGTCATCTTCAGAGTAACAGTTCAGGTTATACTAAGCGGATCGCCGGAAAAGGAGCGTTTATGAATCAATCTTATGGGCGGTTGGTGAGTCGGGCGGCGATTGCCGCGACGGCGATGGCCTCCGTGTTACTTTTGATCAAAATTTTTGCGTGGTGGTACACCGGATCGGTGAGTATTCTGGCGGCGTTGGTCGATTCACTGGTGGACATTGCAGCCTCGCTGACTAACCTGCTAGTCGTGCGCTACTCGCTGCAGCCTGCCGATGAAGAACATACTTTCGGCCACGGTAAAGCGGAATCGCTGGCGGCGCTGGCGCAGAGTATGTTTATCTCTGGTTCGGCGTTGTTCCTGTTCCTGACCGGCATTCAGCATCTTGTTCGTCCTGAGCCGATGCAGGCGGCAGGCGTCGGGATGGTGGTGACGCTTATTGCGTTGCTCAGCACCCTAGTGCTGGTGACCTTTCAGCGCTGGGTGGTCAGAAAAACCCAGAGTCAGGCCGTACGCGCAGATATGCTTCATTATCAGTCTGATGTTATGATGAACGGCGCCATTCTTATCGCCCTCGGCCTCTCCTGGTACGGCTGGCATCGTGCTGATGCGCTGTTTGCATTAGGGATTGGCATCTATATTTTATATAGCGCGCTGCGTATGGGTTACGACGCGGTTCAATCGTTATTAGACCGCGCGCTTCCGGATGAGGAACGTCAGGACATAATCAGTATCGTGACCAGTTGGCCCGGCGTCAGCGGCGCGCACGATCTACGAACGCGACAGTCAGGGCCGACTCGCTTTATTCAAATTCATTTGGAAATGGAAGATAACCTTCCACTGGTGCAGGCGCACGTGATTGCCGACCAGGTGGAACAGGCTATTTTGCGCCGTTTCCCGGGGTCGGATGTGATTATCCATCAGGATCCTTGTTCTGTCGTGCCTCCGGCACGGCAGGGGGTTTTTTGAGCTTTCGGTTATAGTCTGTAAACTCGATGTAAAAATGTGGGGCGGGTAGACATTTTTTGTATAAATTACCGCCATTTGGTCTGACCTGAATCAATTCAGCCAGAAGCGTTTGATATACTATTGCAATTATCGTCGTGCACTCCTGGTAAGGGAGCGCTTCAGGCAACAGGATTATTTTTTGCTTCCTAAGTTCAGAGGTAGTCATGATTAAGAAAATCGGTGTATTGACAAGTGGCGGTGATGCGCCGGGCATGAACGCAGCAATTCGCGGCGTTGTGCGCGCGGCATTAACGGAAGGTCTGGAAGTTTTTGGAATCTATGACGGTTACCTCGGCCTGTATGAAGATCGTATGGTCCAGCTCGACCGTTACAGCGTGTCCGACATGATCAACCGTGGCGGCACCTTCCTGGGTTCCGCGCGTTTCCCTGAATTCCGTGAAGAGCACATCCGTGCCGTCGCTCTTGAGAACATGAAAAAACGCGGCCTCGACGCGCTGGTCGTTATCGGCGGCGACGGTTCCTATATGGGTGCGATGCGTCTGACCGAAATGGGCTTCCCATGTATCGGTCTGCCGGGCACCATCGACAACGACATCAAAGGTACCGACTACACCATCGGTTTCTTCACTGCGCTGAGCACCGTCGTTGAAGCGATTGACCGTCTGCGCGACACCTCTTCTTCCCACCAGCGTATCTCCGTGGTTGAAGTGATGGGGCGTTACTGCGGCGACCTGACCCTGGCGGCGGCAATTGCCGGCGGCTGTGAGTTCATCATGGTGCCGGAAGTGGACTATACCCGTGACGATCTGGTGGCGGAAATCAAAGCCGGCATCGCGAAAGGTAAAAAACACGCTATCGTGGCGATCACCGAGCACATGTGCGACGTTGACGAACTGGCTAGCTTCATTGAAAAAGAAACGGGCCGTGAAACGCGCGCTACCGTTCTTGGTCACATTCAGCGCGGCGGCTCTCCGGTTCCTTATGACCGTATCCTGGCTTCCCGTATGGGCGCCTATGCGATTGAACTACTGCTGCAGGGCTTTGGCGGGCGTTGCGTCGGTATCCAGAACGAGAAACTGGTGCACCACGATATCATCGATGCGATCGAAAATATGAAGCGTCCATTCAAGACTGACTGGATGGACTGCGCGAAGAAACTGTACTAAGTTTCGCGGCATAACAAAAAGGCCTTCTCATTGAGAAGGCCTTTTTTATTCGTGCATAGCGGGAGCGTTACTCGATATCCAGTGCATCCTCGGAGAGGATGATACCGGTATTATCGGCATACAGATGGTCGCCGGAGAAGAAGGTGACGCCGCCGAAATTGACACGGACGTCGCTTTCGCCGATCCCTTCGCCTGCCGCACCCACAGGGATAGCAGCCAACGCCTGAATGCCGATATCCAGCTCTTCCAGATCGTCAACCTGGCGCACCGCGCCATAGACCACTAACCCTTCCCATTCGTTTTGCACGGCCAGACGCGCCAGGTCCGCGTCAATTAACGCACGTCGGACGGAACCGCCGCCGTCGATAAGGAGAATATGACCACGGCCATTCTGCTCGAGCAGATCGTAGAGCAACCCGTTATCCTCGAAACATTTTACCGTAATGATCTGTCCACCAAACGACGACCGTCCTCCAAAGTTGGAAAACAGCGGTTCCACGACATTGACATCTTCCTGGTAGATGTCGCAAAGCTCGGAAGTATCGTATTTCATAGGCTTAACGTTCAGTTGCTGCGAGAGTTTTTAGTATATCCCGCGAAGCGCATTGTTTGCAAAATCATCAATTGTTAATTGATATTTATCAGTTATGCCGCCAGCTTACTGGCAATAATTCCGATGACAAACAGCAGGTTGGTTAATAACGCCGCTTTGACTGTCCGTTCCAGCATCGGGCGCATCGCTACCGGCTCGCGCTCGCGCATCACAAAACGCGCCTGTTTCACCAGTAGCGGGATGGCGAGAATAAACAGCCAGCCCCACAGGCTTTGCAGCGCAATCAGGTTGAACAGCGCCAGACACAACGGGGCGCCGAGCAGCAGCACGCTATGGTAGCGGCGGGCGTTCACCGGCCCCAGGCGGACGGCGAGGGTGTTTTTGCCGTTCAGGCGATCGCTGTCGATATCGCGCAGGTTATTGACATTCAGCACCGCGGCAGCCAGCAGGCCGCAGGCGGTGGCGGGCAGGAAAATGACCGCTTCTATGCTGTGCGCCTGCAGATACCAACTGCCGACCACGCTTAGCCAACCGAAGAAGACCAGTACGGAGATATCGCCAAGGCCAATATAACCGTAAGGGCGTGTGCCGACGGTGTAGGTGATCGCGGCGATAATCGACAGTCCGCCGAGCACCATAAAACCGATGAAATCTGCCATGGTCTGCCAGGCGGAGAACAGCAGCGCCAGACCCGAAAGACAAATCAGCACTACCGTCACGATCAGTGCGCGTTTCATCTGCGCCTGGGTGATGGCTCCTTTCTGCATCCCACGCAGCGGTCCGATACGGTCCGGCTTATCGCTGCCTTTGACCGCGTCGCCGTAGTCGTTGGCGAGATTAGATAAAATTTGCAGCAACCCGGCGGTAATCAACGCCAGGACGGAGACCAACGGATCGAAATGGCCCTGTTGCCACGCCAGCGTGGTGCCGACAACAATAGCGGCGAACGCCAGAGGTAATGTTTTGGGCCGCAGGCTTTCAAGCCAGGCCTGGGTGCGAGATATCGGTTGTTCAGTCATTTCTTTCAGCCAAAAAAATGGGGCCGTCATAGCCCCATCGTGTGTGATGAAAATACATTGAACCGGATTATAGGATAAAACGGCTCAGATCTTCATCTGCCACCAGAACATCCAGGTGCTTACCGACATATTCGCCGTCGATGGTGACGGTCTGGCCATTCATTTCGCTGGCATCATAGGAGATGTCTTCGATCAGACGTTCCAGCACGGTGTGCAGGCGGCGCGCGCCGATGTTTTCGGTAGTCTCGTTAACCTGCCATGCCGCCTGAGCGATACGCTTGATGCCTTCTTCGGTGAACTCGATGTCCACGCCTTCGGTTGCCATCAGCGCTTTGTACTGGACGGTAATGGAGGCATTCGGCTCGGTCAGAATGCGTTCGAAATCGTGAGTGGTCAGCGCTTTCAGCTCAACGCGGATCGGCAGACGGCCCTGCAGTTCCGGGATCAGATCGGATGGGCTAGCTACCTGGAACGCGCCGGAGGCGATAAACAGAATGTGGTCGGTTTTCACCATCCCGTGCTTGGTAGAAACGGTACAGCCTTCCACCAGCGGCAGCAGGTCGCGCTGAACGCCTTCACGAGACACATCCGGGCCGGAGGAATTGCCGCCGCGCTTACAGATTTTGTCGATTTCGTCGATAAACACGATACCGTGCTGTTCGACGGCGTCGATGGCTTCCTGCTTCAGCTCTTCCGGGTTAACCAGCTTGGCCGCTTCTTCTTCGATCAGCAGCTTCATCGCGTCTTTGATTTTCAGCTTACGCGGTTTTTGCTTCTGGCCGCCCAGGTTCTGGAACATGGACTGCAGCTGGCTGGTCATCTCTTCCATGCCCGGAGGGGACATGATTTCAACGCCCATCGGCGCCGCGGCGAGGTCGATTTCGATCTCTTTATCGTCGAGTTGGCCTTCACGCAGTTTCTTGCGGAATGCCTGACGCGCAGCGGAAGGTTCCTGCGGCTGCTCAGCCTGGCCCCAGTTGTTTTTCGCCGGTGGGATCAACACGTCGAGAATACGCTCTTCGGCCATTTCTTCGGCGCGATAGCGGTTTTTATCGATGGACTGCATGCGGACCATTTTGATCGCCGCATCGGTCAGATCGCGGATAATAGAGTCCACTTCTTTACCAACATAGCCCACTTCGGTGAACTTGGTCGCTTCAACTTTGATGAATGGCGCGTTGGCCAGCTTTGCCAGACGACGGGCGATTTCGGTTTTACCGACGCCGGTCGGGCCAATCATCAGAATGTTTTTCGGCGTGACTTCATGACGCAGCTCTTCATTGAGCTGCATACGGCGCCAGCGGTTACGCAGGGCGATAGCAACAGAACGCTTGGCAGCGTCCTGGCCGATAATATGTTTGTCCAGTTCGCTGACAATTTCGCGTGGGGTCATTTCAGACATGGGAGATCCTTACGCTTTAGAAGGTAATTCTTCGATGGTGTGGAAGTGGTTGGTATAGATGCAGATATCCCCTGCAATATCCAACGCTTTCTCGGCGATGTCGCGAGCGCCCATTTCGGTGTTTTCCAGCAGCGCGCGAGCGGCGGCCTGGGCATATGGCCCGCCGGAGCCAATCGCAATCAAATCATTTTCGGGCTGAACGACGTCGCCGTTACCGGTGATGATAAGCGATGCGTTTTCGTCCGCGACGGCCAGCAAGGCTTCCAGCTTGCGCAGCATGCGGTCGGTACGCCAGTCTTTCGCCAGCTCAACGGCGGCTTTCACCAGGTGACCCTGGTGCATCTCCAGCTTGCGTTCGAACAACTCGAACAGAGTGAAGGCGTCAGCGGTGCCGCCAGCGAAACCGGCGATCACTTTGTCGTTGTACAGACGACGCACTTTCTTCACGTTGCCTTTCATCACGGTGTTGCCCAGCGTGGCCTGGCCATCACCGGCGATAACGACATGGCCGTTACGGCGAACACTAACTATTGTTGTCACGAGCAGACCCCTTGGTTGCAAAAAGCGGAATAGGGGCCCCGCGCTGTACGCGGGGCAGAATGCAATTATAAATGGGGGGGATTTTTGGGGTTTCAACCCCTGGCGGCGAGACGAATGCAGTTTGCGTGTCCGGCCATCTTGAGGCGGTTGATCATATCGTTGGCATTATCTTTGCCTTTCAGCGGCCCAATCACGACTCGGTTCCAGCCATTGTTGGTCGTGATATGAGAGGCAAAGCCTTCAAAGGCCAACTGCGCGCGCACGGTTTCGGCCTGCTCTGCGCCTTTAAAGGACCCACACTGCACCATCCAACTGCGATCGTCTTTCTTCTCGGCGGCAGCGGCCTTCGGCGCCTCTTCGACGCGGGCGACCGGCGCGGCAGCCTGCGCTTTCGGTTGCGCAGCGGCGTTGTGCGTAGGCGTTTGCAGCAGATCCTGATACGGCTGCTGGTTAGACGCGGTCGGTTTCGGCTGCTGCTGTTGCACCGGCTTCGGCTGCTGGACGCGCGGCTGTTGCTGTGCGGCCTGCTGTTGAGTCTGCGCCCACTGCTGTTGTTGCGCTTGCTGTTGCTGCTGCGCTAAACGTTGACGCTGCAGCGTCTGCTGGCGCTGCGCTGGCGTTTGCTCGTTCCATGGCACCTCGGTCAGCTGTGTAGGCTGCTGACGCATATCCGCCTGCATCTGCGCCAGAAGCTGGCGCTGCTCGTCGGTAAGCTGTTCGGGTTTCATCACTTCACCACCGGCGGTCGGCTCGGTAGGCGCGCGAACGCCGGGCTGGCGGCTTTCCAGCTCTTTAATATAGCGCCAGCGTTCTTCCGGTTTTGGCGGAAGACCGTTGCCTGCCGCCTGGCGGTTCTGCAGCGCTTCCGCTTCTTCTTTCTTGTGATGGGTAATGAAATACAGACCACCAATAAAGGCCACCAGCACTGCCGCCGCGATTGCAACCATAGTCGGTGAAATCGCCGGGAGGCTACTTTGCTTGTTCCTTGAGCTTCGGGGGCTGCTCTTTTTGCGCCGCGAAGGAGCCTGTTGGCTGCGGCGTACATAATCTCGTTGTGCCACTATCGTTTCGCTGTCTTATATTCGTTCGTCAGTCCGCCATGTTACTTAAGCGGCGGGCCTTTGACCAGAAGAGCAGGCCCGAAAGCCTGATGGTTATCGTCTGATTTTTTGCGTACTGCCGCGAACAATCAGTTCGCAATCGAGCAGACGCGAGCCGCTGTTCACGTTATGGCCCTGCATTTGCTCGAGTAATAGCAACATGCCTTCACGGCCGATATCAAAACGCGGCTGTGAAACGGTCGTCAACGGCGGGTCGCAAAATTCAGACAATGAGATGTTATCAAAGCCGATAATCGAGAGATCTTCCGGTACTTTCAGGCCGCGGCGTTTCGCCAGCGACAGGGCGCCCAGCGCCATGACGTCGCTATGGCAGAAGACCGCGGTCGGCGGCACCGGTTGCGCCAGCAACTGCTCCAGCGCGTTGGCGCCAGCTTCAAAGGTAAAGTTGCCGCGAGCGATGTAGTGCGGATCGACGGTAATGCCGCTACGGCGCAGCGCCTGAACGTAGCCCTGCAGGCGGTAATGACACAACGGCATATCTTCCGGACCAGCAATGCAGCCAATACGCTGATGCCCCAGTTCATGGAGATAATTAACGGCGTTGAAAGCGGCGGTCAGATTATCGATATGGACCGTAGGGAGTTCCAGTTCCGGCGCGAACTCGTTCGACATGACCATCGGCGGCAAATTACGCTGCTCTTCGACGCTGGCGTCGAATGGCAGCCGCGAGCTCAGCAGCACCATACCGTCAATTTGTTTGGTGATGATAAGGTCGATAAAGGTTTTTTCTTTTTGGTTCTGATGAGCGCAATCGCCGATCAGCACAAGATAGCCTTCGGCGGCGGCGGTCACTTCGATGCCGCGGATAATCTCGCTGAAGAAGGGATCGCAAATATCCGGCACGATCACGAGGATCGTCCGCGATTCATTACGCTTCATGTTGCGCCCGAGCGACTGCGGCAAATAACCGACTTCCTGCGCTGCCTGCTCAACCCGGCTGCGGGTCGCTTGCGACACTTTGTCGGGATTCATGAGCGCTCGGGATACGGTTGCCGTTGAAACGTTTGCTTTTTGGGCGACGTCTTTCATCGTGGCGGCAACCATTTGTTTTTTGGGCTTCACCTGGTTTCTCCTCGCTGACTGCGCAGACACATCCCTTGCGTTCTGGCATCTGCAACATTTTTAACAGATAGTACAGCCTGTGAGTTACAGAATTTTCATGAAAAACGTGACGGTTGTTGAATTTTTTCGATCCACCTCGCAAGAGAAGGCTTAGCCTTCAATAGGATCGACATCCAATACCCACTTCACCTTGCGTGCTTCCGGCAGGGTGTTTATCAATGCCAGCGTACCGCTGACGATGTGCTGCAGACGCACGCGCGAAGGATGTTGCAGCAGAATTTGCCAACGCCAGCGCCCACCGCGTTTCGGCGCCAGCGCCGGTACCGGGCCAAGCACCCACAGCTTATCGTCGGCCATCGGGCTGGCCTGCAGCAGGTTACGCAGTTGTTGTAAAAACAGCGGCGCCTGCTGGTTATTGTGGTCTTCCGCGCGGATCAGCACGTGGCTGGTCCATGGCGGTAGCTGCATGGTTTGCCGTTCCGCCAGCGCCTGCTCGGCAAACGCATCGTAGCCTTTATAGAGCAGCGTCTGCAGTAGAGGGTGTTCCGGGTGATGGGTTTGCAGGATCACTTCGCCCTGCTTACCCGCCCGGCCAGCGCGGCCGGAAACCTGGGTGTAAAGCTGGGCGAAGCGCTCTGCCGAGCGGAAGTCGGCGGAAAACAGCGCGCCGTCGACATCCAACAGCGACACCAGCGTGACGTCCGGGAAATGGTGGCCTTTGGCCAGCATTTGGGTACCAATCAGAATGCGCGCGCCGCCGCGATGAACATCGGCAAGGTACTGCTCAAGCGCCCCTTTACGGCTGGTGGTATCGCGGTCGATACGGGAAATCGGCACGTCAGGGAACATCGGCGCCAGCGCTTGCTCCAGCTGTTCGGTGCCGAGGCCGACGGGCACCAGATGCGTTGAGCCGCAGGAAGGACACTGACGCGGGATCGGCCGCTGGCTGTCGCAGTGGTGACAGCGCAGATGATGCTGCGCCTGATGCAGGGTGTAGTAGCTATCACAGCGCGGGCATTCGGCGATCCACCCGCAGTCGTGACACAGCAGCGCCGGGGCGAAACCGCGGCGGTTTAAAAACAGGATCACCTGGTTATCGGCCTGCAGGTGTTGGCGCATGCGGTTAATCAGCGCTGGCGATAGCCCTGCCTGTAGCTGTTGGCCTTTTAAATCCAGTACGTGTTGCTGAGCCGGGCGCGCGTTGCCCGCGCGTTTGGTCAGCTTCAGTTCACGATACTTTCGCTGGCGCACATTGTAGAGCGTTTCCAGCGCCGGGGTCGCCGAGCCGAGGATAATCGGAATCTGTTCACTGTGGGCGCGCCATACCGCCAGATCGCGGGCGTGATAGCGCCAGCCTTCCTGCTGTTTATAGGAACTGTCGTGCTCTTCGTCGATGACGATCACGCCCAGATCCTTAAACGGTGTAAACAGCGACGAGCGGGTACCGATAACGATCGCCGCCTCACCATTTTTCGCCTTTAACCATGAGGCGAGACGCTCGCTGTCGTTAAGACCCGAGTGCAGGACTTCTACTGGCGCGTTAAAGCGTTGGCGGAAACGGGCGATGGTCTGCGGCGTCAGGCCGATTTCCGGCACCATCACCAGCGCCTGGCGGCCCTGCGCCAGTACGTTTTCCAGCACGCTCAAATAGACCTCGGTTTTACCGGAGCCAGTGATCCCCGCCAGCAACCAGGCGGAAAAGCGGTCCGAGGCGCTGTGGATCGCCCCAACGGCGGTAGCCTGTTCGGTATTCAGGCGCAGTCGTTCGCCGGGCACGGCGAAGTGGGTCCGCCAATCGCTAATGGCCGGGGCTTCGCTGGCCAGTTCGGCTAGCCCTTTGCCGCGCAGCGCCTGCAGCGCCGCGTCATTGAATTCGAGGTCCGCGACCTGATGGCGCCAGATTTTGCCCTGACGCAGCGCCGCCAGTGCCTGCTGTTGCTTCGGCGAGCGTTTAAGACTATTGATATCCAGCGCTTGCCCCTGTTCGGTGGCGAACCAGTACCACAGCGGCGCGGCGCTGGCCGGTTTGCCCTGGCGCAGCATGATCGGCAGTGCGTGGAACAGCACATCGCCGATCGGATGATGGTAGTACTCCGCCGCCCACAGCAGCATTCGCCAGACGGTTGAGGAGAACACCGGTTCAACATCGAGCGCTTCGGCAACCGGTTTGAGCTCGGCAAGCGGTAATTCGCTGCGCTCGCTGACTGACACTACGATACCGATCCGTTCCTGTTTGCCGAACGGCACGCGCACGCGACAGCCCGCGTTGACTGACATGCCGGCAGGCAATACATAGTCAAAGGTGCGGGGCAGCGGAACGGGCAGGGCGATGTGAGCAACGGGCATGGAATCTTCCTGACTTGAAATCTGGCGGGATAGTATACACATTACCGAAAGACGGCGCGGATCAGTTTGCATCTGCTGGTCAAATTCTGTATGATTCGCCGCCTTTGGTGCGCTTTATGCCGCATCAAACATACCAAAACCCGGGAAGTTCGCTCAGTCGGTATGCGTAAGCGCATCAGCAGTGCGAAGGACGTCGGGAAATTATTAATATCGCGTGGTGTCTGGCGTTAGGGCTGGAAGAGCGACGCGGCCTTAACTGAGGTTCTCCCATGAAAAAAGGTATTCACCCAAAATACGAAGAAATTACTGCTACCTGTTCTTGCGGTAATATCATGAAAATCCGTTCCACCGTTGGTCACGACCTGAACCTCGACGTGTGCGGTAAGTGCCACCCGTTCTACACCGGCAAACAGCGTGATGTTGCTACCGGTGGTCGTGTTGACCGCTTCAACAAGCGCTTCAGCATCCCGGGCAGCAAGTAAGTTGCCAAGCGAAAAAAGCGCCTCAGGGCGCTTTTTTTGTGTCTGCTACTCAGTAGCTGAAATCCCAACCGTCTCCTGAATCTGTTGTCCTGCCATCGATAATTCTTTCATGTTGGCTACCAGTGCTTTGACTTTCTTACTGTATTCTTGCTGATCATGTGGATTGGGAAATATAGCATATTTACCCTGTGGCCCTTCAATTCTGGCATTTTGCGCTTTAATAAAGTCCGCCATTTCAATTTCCTGGTTAAGGATTTTCCCGGTTGTTGTGACAACGCGCGAAATGATTTCGTGTGGGTGGGCGACGGTTTTGTCAAAAGCTTGTTGGAATGTTGTTGCTAATTCGCCTGATAGTTCTAATTTTTTATATTGTTCTTGTGAATGTTCGAACTGCTTTTTCAGTAATAGAGCCGCCGCCTGCTGTGTTTCTAATAGCTCGGCAAGATCTTCTCGATAATCCAACAAAAACTGTGCCGTGTAGACTTTATTCATTAAGTTAAAGTGCTGTGGCCAGCCTGTCATTAAGTGCTGAGATGCGATGCCGTAGTCAGATAATATCTTATAATTATTAGCATAAGGGCCAAATGCTTCCTCTTGCGGAGAGGTTAACGGAGGGGCCGTCATTAACGGTACGCTAAGAATATGTTGCTGTAGATGCTCCGTAAACGTCTGGCACTGCTGGCTATCTTTTGTGTCGCAACCGCTAAGCAGTAAACTAGCTATTAAAATTATCAATAAACGGGAAATATATTTAGCATTGTGCATGATAAGTTGCCATTAATTGGTTTGATAAATAATTACGTACGAATATGTCAGAATTATAAATAGTTTCTAATACAAATAAGGTCTGGATATTACCAGGAAAATATTGGCCAGGTCTTATCAACCGTCTCTAATTGTGGGGCGTCGAACATGGCTTGCGGCGAAATAACCGTCTCATTCAGCGGTATTTTACTCCCATAGCGTTCTTTAAGTTTTGCTTGTACCGCAGGTTGTTGGAGATCGAACTCTTTGAGTTTTTGTCGCTTACCTATCTGCATACCCAGGGCATTGTTATATACCTTCCATACCACCTCTGAACAATATTGTCTGTCATCAGACCAACTGAAGGTAAAATCATAAGGTTTGCCAAGATAGTTTTTGGCTGTTTGTATTAGCTTTTGCTGTTGCTGGGTCGATAGCCCGCCGCTAATTCGGCGAATAATATATTTACCATCCTCGCCGTGGGCGATAAATTTTTTCAGCGGGGTGTGTTTTACCGGGCCGACCGCCTCGAAAACATATGGTTGCTGATTACGTATTACCACCATGCCGATGTGGCTGTAGTCTGAATGTGTTGCAAGCTGGATAGCTTTGCTCTGTGAGGAGCGGGAGATTTGAAAGATAATATCGCCGGTTTGTGGTTCATAGGCGAATGCGGGATGAAAAAACACCATCCCGAAAATCAGGAGAGACTTTTTCACGTCAACGTCCTTGCTAAAATTGAAGAGGCGGCCCTACATCCCGAATGAACCGCCGTCTGCGTATCAGTACTCCCACGTATCCGGGTCGATACCCAGTTCACGCATAATCTCTTTCGCCGCTTCCGGGATTTCATCGCTGCGCTCTTTACGCAGGTCTTCATCGTTAGGTAACGGTTGACCGGTAAAGGCATGCAGGAAGGCCTCGCACAGCAGTTCGCTATTTGTGGCGTGACGCAGGTTGTTCACCTGACGACGCGTGCGTTCATCGGTGAGGATCTTTAACACCTTCAGAGGAATGGAAACCGTAATTTTTTTTACTTGCTCACTCTTCTTACCGTGCTCAGCGTATGGGCTGATATATTCGCCGCTCCATTCAGCCATGAGATACTTAATCCTCTGTTTATTAGTTAAGGGCCAGAACATATGTCCGGCCATAATGACGCGTAGTTTACCGTATGAGCGCGCTTTCTGACATGAGATAAGCCGCTGCCGACGTGCGCTAATGCATATAATTTTAACGGCTATTTGCTTTTTGCTCAATCTATACGCAAAGAAGTTTAGATGTCCAGATGTATTGACGTCTATTGTGACAATGATTACTCTGAGGCTTGACTTCTCACCGATTCAGCCCAGGAACTGTCCAACATGACGCGTAAACAGGCCACCATCGCAGTGCGTAGCGGTTTAAATGACGACGAACAGTACGGTTGCGTTGTCCCGCCCATTCATCTCTCCAGCACCTATAATTTCACCGGTTTCAATGAACCTCGCGCCCACGATTACTCCCGTCGCGGTAACCCAACCCGCGATGTGGTGCAGCGCGCGCTGGCGGAACTGGAAGGCGGCGCGGGCGCGGTGCTGACCAATACCGGAATGTCGGCTATCCTGCTGGTGACCACGGTGTTCCTGAAGCCAGGCGATTTGCTGGTTGCGCCGCACGACTGCTACGGCGGCAGCTATCGTCTGTTTGACAGCCTGGCGAAACGCGGCTGCTATCGTGTGCGTTTCGTCGATCAAAGCGATGAACAGGCATTACGGGAAGCGCTGGCGGAACAACCGAAGCTGGTGCTGGTCGAAAGCCCGAGCAATCCGTTGCTGCGGGTGGTGGATATTGCGAAAATCTGCGGGCTGGCGCGCGAGGCGGGAGCGGTGAGCGTGGTGGATAACACCTTCCTGAGCCCGGCGCTGCAAAACCCGCTGGCGCTCGGCGCCGATCTGGTGCTGCATTCGTGTACTAAATACCTGAACGGCCACTCTGATGTGGTGGCTGGGGTGGTTATCGCCAAAGATCCGGCGACTGTCACTGAACTGGCATGGTGGGCGAATAATATCGGCGTGACCGGCGGGGCGTTTGATAGCTATCTGTTATTGCGCGGCTTGCGTACCCTTTCTCCGCGAATGGAAGTGGCGCAGCGCAACGCACAGGCGATAGTCGACTATCTGAAAACCCAGCCGCTGGTGAAAAAGCTGTATCATCCGTCCCTGCCGGAAAATCAGGGACACGAGATTGCGGCGCGTCAGCAAAAAGGTTTTGGGGCGATGCTAAGCTTCGAGCTCGATGGCGATGAGCAGACGCTGCGTCGCTTCTTGAGCGGTTTATCGCTATTTACGCTGGCGGAATCGCTGGGTGGCGTTGAGAGCCTGATTTCCCATGCGGCGACGATGACGCACGCGGGCATGGCGCCGGAAGCGCGTGCGGCGGCGGGGATCTCGGAAACGCTCCTGCGTATTTCGACCGGTATTGAAGATGGTGAAGATTTAATTGCCGACCTGGAAAATGGCTTCCGGGCAGCAAACGAGGAATAAAGATGAGTGTGATTGCGCAGGCAGGGGCGAAAGGTCGTCAGCTGCACAAATTTGGTGGGAGTAGTTTAGCGGATGCGAAATGTTACCTGCGCGTCGCGGGGATCATGACCGACTACGCACAGGCAGGCGATATGATGGTCGTCTCCGCCGCCGGTAGCACCACCAACCAGCTGATTAGCTGGCTACAGCTGAGCCAGACCGATCGTCTTTCTGCGCATCAGGTGCAACAAGCGCTGCGTCGCTATCAAATGGATCTGATCGCTGGCCTGCTGCCAGCCGACGCGGCTGATGCGCTTATTGCGACATTTATTCACGATCTTGAACGTCTGGCGGGTCTGCTGGACGGCGGCGTCACCGACGCGGTGTATGCCGAAGTCGTTGGTCATGGCGAAGTCTGGTCCGCGCGTCTGATGGCGGCGGTACTGAACCATCTGGGCGTTGAAGCCGCCTGGCTGGATGCACGCGCTTTCCTGCGCGCGGAACGCGCCGCGCAGCCGCAGGTCGATGAAGGTTTATCGTATCCGCTGCTACAGCAACTGATGGCTCAGCACCCGAACAAACGCCTGGTGGTGACCGGCTTTATAGCCCGCAACAATGCGGGTGAAACCGTGCTGCTGGGGCGTAACGGTTCTGATTACTCCGCGACCCAAATTGGCGCGCTGGCAGGCGCTTCTCGCGTGACCATCTGGAGCGACGTGGCCGGGGTCTATAGCGCCGACCCGCGCAAAGTGAAAGATGCGTGCCTGCTGCCGCTGTTGCGCCTTGATGAAGCCAGTGAGCTGGCGCGTCTGGCGGCACCGGTGCTGCACGCGCGTACGCTGCAGCCGGTTTCCGGTAGCGATATCGATTTACAGCTGCGCTGTAGCTACACCCCGGATCAGGGTTCGACGCGCATTGAGCGCGTACTGGCTTCTGGTACCGGCGCGCGCATCGTCACCAGTCACGATGACGTCTGCCTGGTGGAATTCCAGGTGCCGGCAGGCCAGGATTTCAAACTGGCGCACAAAGAACTGGATCAGATTTTCAAACGTGCCCAACTGCGTCCGCTGGCGGTGGGCGTGCATGCCGACCGTAAGCTGCTGCAGTTCTGCTATACCTCCGAAGTGGCCGACAGCGCGCTGAAGCTGCTGGATGAAGCCGGTTTGCCGGGCGAACTGCGCCTGCGGCAGAAGCTGGCGCTGGTCGCGATGGTCGGTGCGGGTGTGACCCGCAATCCACTGCACTGCCACCGTTTCTGGCAGCAACTGAAAGGACAGCCGGTTGAGTTTACCTGGCAGTCGGAAGAGGGGATCAGCCTGGTGGCGGTGCTGCGAGCCGGTCCTACCGAAAGCCTGATTCAGGGGCTACACCATTCCGTTTTCCGTGCTGAGAAGCGTATTGGCCTGGTGCTGTTCGGCAAAGGCAATATCGGTTCCCGCTGGCTGGAGCTGTTCGCCCGCGAGCAGAGCACGCTTTCCGCCCGCACCGGCTTTGAATTCCTGCTCGCCGGGGTGGTGGATAGCCGCCGCAGCTTGCTGAACTATGAGGGCCTGGATGCCAGCCGCGCGCTGGCGTTCTTCGAAGATGAAGCCGTTGAGCAGGATGAAGAATCGCTGTTCCTGTGGATGCGCGCGCACCCGTACGACGATTTAGTGGTGCTGGACGTGACCGCCAGCGAACAACTGGCCGATCAGTATCTGGATTTCGCCAGCCACGGTTTCCATGTGATCAGCGCTAACAAGCTGGCAGGCGCCAGCAGCAGCGATAAGTATCGCCAGATCCACGACGCCTTCGAGAAGACCGGCCGTCACTGGCTGTATAACGCCACCGTCGGCGCCGGTTTGCCGGTCAACCACACGGTGCGCGATCTGATTGACAGCGGCGATACTATCCTTGGCCTGAGTGGTATTTTCTCCGGCACGCTTTCCTGGCTGTTCCTGCAGTTCGACGGTACCGTGCCGTTCACCGAGCTGGTGGATCAAGCCTGGCAGCAGGGGCTGACGGAGCCGGACCCGCGCGTTGACCTGGCGGGTAAAGACGTGATGCGCAAGCTGGTGATTCTGGCGCGTGAAGCCGGATACAACATCGAGCCGGATCAGGTGCGCGTGGAATCGCTGGTTCCGACGCATTGTGAAGAAGGCTCGGTCGATCACTTCTTTGAGAACGGCGAAGAGCTGAATGAACAGATGCTGCAGCGTCTGGAAGCGGCTCGCGAGATGGGACTGGTACTGCGCTACGTGGCGCGTTTCGATGCCAACGGCAAGGCGCGCGTCGGTGTCGAAGCCGTTCGTCAGGAACATCCGCTGGCGGCATTGCTGCCGTGCGATAACGTCTTTGCCATTGAGAGCCGTTGGTATCGCGATAACCCGATGGTGATCCGCGGGCCGGGCGCTGGCCGCGATGTTACCGCCGGGGCGATTCAGTCCGACATCAATCGTCTGGCGCAGCTGTTGTAATGACGTTGAGCGGCCCGCTGGATCTTCCCGGTGGGCCGGTTTCGTTAAGCGGATTCGCGGGCGATAAGCTGCCCGGAGAGCGTGATGTGCTGCGTTGGCAGCGCGGGCTCTTTAATCTTGCGAATAATTAACGAGGCGGCCTGGCGGCCGGTCTCTTCGCTGGCGGAAGAGACGTAGGTGAAGGACGGCGAGGTCAAATTCACGTGCATCATATCTTCAAAGCCCACCAGCGCGACCTGTTGGGTGAGAAAGACGTCTTTCCCCACCGTTCGTCCTACCTGATGAATACCGTTGAGGCAGCCAATCATCGCATCCGGCGAATGGCAGAGCAGCGCGGTAATGGCATTGTTCTTTTCCAGTAGCTGACGGGTGGCGATACTGACGGCCTGGGTATTATCGCTACAGGCTGGCGCAAACTCTTCTCGCACCGTCATGCCGTTTTTCTCCAGCGTGCTGTAAAAACCGAGCAACCGCTGCTGGCGAATCAGATCGTTTTCCTGACCGCCGATATAGGCAATATAGCGATGGCCGCGTTCGATCAAATAACGCGCAGCAATGCTGGCGGCCTGGCGGTTGTCGCGGATCACCCTATCGCGATGGCTGACTAACGGCGTTTGCGAGACCGCCACCAGCGGCAACGGACACTGCAGCAGCGCTTCAGGCAGGGTATTGCAGGTGGTATCGGCATCGAGGTAAATCACTCCGGCGACGCCTTGTTGTTTAAACGACAGCAGGCAGCGTTCCAGATAATCGCTATCGTTGAGCGGCTGACAGAGAAACACCATGTAGCCCTGTTTCTCCAGTTCCTGCACGATGTTGGCCATGACTTTGATGGAAAAACTGTCGTTGAAATCGCGAAGAATCAAGCCGATCAGATTAGTCGTGTTGGCGCGAAGGTTGGCTGCGGCGACGTTATGCACATAGCCGAGTTCCTGGATGGCAGCATTCACTTTTTCGATGGTGGCGTCGGAGATTTTCCCTTTCTGACGTAATACCAACGAGACCGTAGAAACGGAGACGCCGGCCAGTTTCGCCACATCGATAATGCTGACTTTCTTCAAAATCACTCCATGAAAACACTTGTATGACAGTCAGATAGCAGAAGATCGCTGACCTGAGGCAAGCGATCTTCCACACCATAACATCTTCTTGTTATTTGCCAATCATCCCCGACATAGTTTGGGCGATAAATTGCGCTCTGGCGCCGAAAATAATCTGGATGCCGTTATCGCCGACGAAGACCACGCCGCGCGCGCCGATGCCGTTGAGGCCGTCTTTATCCACGGCATCACGCTCGGAGACTTCCAGACGCAGACGGGTGATACAGGCGCCAACGGAGTCGATATTCTGCGAACCGCCGAGCAGAGTGACGATTTCCGTCGCCAACTCGGCATCGGTTTTATCATCAGCGGTCACGGTGATATCGGTACGGCCCGGTGTTTTCACATCGAAGCGGCGAATCACGAAACGGAAGGTGAAATAATAAATCAGCGCCATCGGCACGCCAACAATCACCGCGCTGAGGAAGTTGGTCTGATAACCGTTCAGCGAAGGCAGAATACCGAAGGAGATATAGTCGATCAGTCCGGCGGAGAACGACTTGGCGATATGCGCATGCAGCAGGTACATCGCCATGTAGGAGAGACCGGCCATAATGGCGTTGAAGACGTACAGAATCGGCGCCACGAAGATAAAGGTGAACTCTACGGGCTCGGTGATGCCGGTCAGGAAGCAGGTCAGCGCGGCGGAGAACAGAATACCGGCGGCGATTTTCTTATTTTTAGTATGCGCTTCGTGATACATCGCCAGACAGGCGGCCGGCAGTGCGAATAGCATCAGCGGGAATTCGCCCTGCATAAATTTACCGGCGTTTTGGTAGCTGTCGGTGCTAAAGGATTTTACCCCTTCTTCCAGCATTTTGAACCAGATGGTCTGGTCGCCGTGGATCATCTGGCCTGCCTGGGTGGTGTAGTCGCCGAAGGAATACCAGAAGGATGGATACCAAATGTGGTGCAGGCCGAGCGGGATCAGCGCGCGTTCAACGAGGCCGAAGATAAAGGTAGAAGCCGCCTGGTTGTCGCCATTTATCACCATCGACAGAGAGTCGATACCGGCCTGGATATGCTGCCAGACGTAAGGCAGCAGCAGCCCGAGGATGAACGACAGGAACGCCGCCGCGATGGCGACAAAGCGCTTGCCGGAGAAGAATCCGAGGAATTCCGGCAACTGCATCGCGTGGAAACGGTTGTAGCACCAGGCGGCGAGAATGCCGCAGATCAGTCCGCCGAACACCCCCATCTGCAGCGTCGGGATACCGACCACCATCGCGTATTTCCCGCCCTGAGCGGCCATTTCCGGCGTGATGCCGAGGACGGTACCGATGGTAATGTTGGTGACGAAAACGGAAACCGCCGCCGATAGCGCGGCAATACCTGATTCGGACGCCAGGCCGACCGCGGAGCCGATAGCGAAGAGCATCGGCAGGTTGTCAAAGATAATACCGCCGGCATTCATCATCAGCGGTAAATGGAATTTATCCCCGAAAGCCAACAGTAAGCCCGCCGCCGGGAGAAGCGAAATCGGCAGCATCAAGGCGCGGCCGATCATCGACAGTTTTGATAATGATTTTATGAACCCTGACCACAGACTCATGCTGATTTCCCCGAGTAGATTTATTTGCGATGTTTTAGTAAGTAGAACGTTCTACTAGAACGTTCTACTTACTGTGGATCAAGGTATGAATCGCTGCAATAGCAATCGCTTTAGCAGCGACAGGGATGTGTGATTTTTTGAACTACTTCAAATTCTGTGGGCTACAAAATCCGAAAATATCGCCAGGGCGCGCCAGGCTTGCCGTCAGATGAACTTTTTTCACTTTGACTGAAAATTCCTCACTCTTTACGCCGATTTTTCTATTGACGCCCACGCGCTTTTCCGTCATTTTTACATCTGGACGTCTAAACGTATAGAAGTTCGCAACACGACAAACAAATATAAAGCGATTGATGAGGTAAGGTATGAGCTTTTTTCACGCCAATCAGCGGGAAGCCCTGAATCAGAGCCTGGCGGAAATCCAGGGCCAGATTAATGTGTCCTTCGAATTCTTTCCGCCGCGCACCAGTGAAATGGAGCAAACCCTGTGGAAGTCCATCGATCGCTTAAGTAGTCTGAAGCCGAAGTTCGTCTCGGTGACCTACGGCGCTAACTCGGGCGAGCGCGACCGCACCCATAGCATTATCAAGGGCATTAAAGACCGTACTGGCCTGGAAGCCGCGCCGCATCTGACCTGTATCGATGCCAGCCGTGATGAGCTGTGCGCGATTGCTCAGGATTACTGGAATAACGGTATCCGCCATATCGTTGCGCTGCGCGGCGACTTGCCTCCGGGTAGCGGCAAGCCGGATATGTATGCTGCCGATCTGGTGACGTTGCTCAAAGAGGTGGGTGATTTTGATATCTCCGTCGCCGCCTACCCGGAAGTGCATCCGGAAGCCAAAAGCGCGCAGGCGGATCTGTTGAACCTGAAGCGTAAAGTGGACGCTGGCGCTAACCGCGCGATCACCCAGTTCTTCTTTGACGTGGAGAGCTACCTGCGTTTCCGTGACCGCTGCGTTTCCGCCGGTATCGACGTGGAAATCATCCCGGGCATCCTGCCGGTTTCCAACTTCAAGCAGGCGAAGAAATTTGCCGATATGACTAACGTCCGCATCCCAACCTGGATGTCGAAAATGTTCGAAGGGCTGGATAACGACGCTGAAACCCGCCAGCTGGTGGGGGCGAATATCGCCATGGACATGGTGAAAATTTTAAGCCGTGAAGGGGTGAAAGACTTCCATTTCTACACCCTGAATCGCGCCGAAATGAGCTACGCCATTTGCCACACTCTGGGCGTGCGCCCGGCGTAACCACCTGCTTTACCTCATCTTTCATCCTTTCCGGGGCGGCGAACTGCAATTCGTCGCCCCATTTTTTAGCAGCAAAAGTTCGTTCTGCCTTTAAGCAACCCATCGACAAAGCGAGTATAGTGCCCGCAAAAATAACGATGGTGGATGTGTTATGACTGTTGCAAGGAACAGCAATCTTCTGGCCGGTTGCGGCCTGGCCCTGCTAACGCTTATCTGGAGCTATAGCTGGATTGCGATGAAGCAGGTCACCCTCTATATCGGGGCCTTTGATTTCACCGCGCTACGCTGCATCTTCGGCGCGATCGTGCTGATGGCGGTGCTGGCGCTGCGCGGACGCGGCATGCGCCCGACGCCGTTTGGCTATACCCTGGCGATCGCGCTGCTGCAAACCTGTGGAATGATCGGCCTGGCGCAATGGGCGCTGATGAGTGGCGGCGCCGGTAAGGTCGCCATTCTGAGCTACACCATGCCGTTCTGGGTGGTGATTATGGCGGCGCTGTTTTTAGGCGAGCGGATGCGGCGGCTGCAATATGCGGCGATTGGGCTGGCGGCGTGCGGTCTGCTGCTGGTGCTGCAGCCGTGGCTGCTGGATTTCTCCTCGATGAAAAGCGCGCTGTTGGCGCTCCTCTCTGGCGTCAGCTGGGGGGCGAGCGCGATTGTCGCCAAACGTATGTATCGCCGCTATCCGCGCATCGATTTGTTGTCGTTAACCGCCTGGCAGATGCTGTATGCCGCGTTGGTGATGAGCGTGGTGGCGTGGCTGGTGCCGCAACGCAGTATTGACTGGCAGCCGGGCGTCTTCTGGGCATTGGGCTATAGCGCGATTCTGGCCACGGCGTTGGCCTGGAGTCTGTGGCTGTTTGTCCTGCGCAATCTGCCTGCCAGCGTCGCCAGCTTGAGCACCCTGGCGGTGCCGGTCTGCGGCGTGCTGTTTTCCTGGTGGCTGCTGGGCGAAAATCCGGGATGGGTCGAAGGCGGCGGTATTGTGTTGATTGTGGCGGCGTTGGCGATTATCAGCCTCAAAAAGCGCGAGCCTCAGGTACACAATATTCATCAGTCGGCGGCGGTTGAAAAGTAAACGTGAAGCGTGGCCGCATTGCGCGGCCACGCTGTCTCCTGAGGCTATCCTCTAATCTGGTACAGCGGTTCTCCGGCTGTCACCTGACCCCGCGCGGTAATCTCCAGGGTGGCGAATTCCTCGATATTGCTACATATCACCGGGCTCGCCATTGAGCGTACGTTAGCCTCCAGGAACAGAAGATCCATTTCGAGAATTGGCTGGCCTGCGGCAACAGTGACGCCTTCTTCGACCAGTTGCGTAAAGCCTTGCCCCGCCAGCGCGACGGTATCAATTCCCATATGCACCACGATCTCGGCGCCCTCTTCAGTCTCAAGACAGAAAGCGTGATGAGTATTGAAAACCTTCACGAGGGTGCCTGCTGCGGGCGCGACCACGATATTGCTGTTCGGCAGGATGGCGACGCCATGGCCGACGGCGCCGCTGGCGAAGGCCTCGTCAGGCACCTGTCCTAGCGATACCACTTCGCCGCTCACCGGCGCGACCAGTTCAATGAGTCGTGATGAATGCGCGGCCTTACGCGAACCGGCGTTGGCCGGAGCGATCGCGCTGGGCAACGTTTCTGCGGCATCGACATGGCCGACATTTTTCATGGCGGTCGCGATTTTTTCTGCGACAAAGCCGACGATAATCTGCACGTTGGTGGCGTTGAGGCGAATCACGCCGCTGGCGCCCAGACGACGGGCCAACGCTTCATTGACCTGCGTCGCATCCTTAACACCCAAACGTAGACGGGTGATACAGGCATCGATGTTCGTGAGATTGTCAGAACCGCCGATGGCGGCGACGTACTGACGGGCCAACACGCTGATATCCTGTGGTTTCCCGGCGCTGAGATTCATGTCTTCACCATCGGCGCTGCTGCCAGATACGGCCAGTTCACGGCCTGGCGTCAGCAGGTTGAAGCGGGTAATAGTGAAGCGGAAAACCAGATAGTAAATCGCAAAGTATGCCAATCCCATGGGGATCAACAGATACCAATGGGTGGCCAGTGGGTTGCGCGACGCCAGCACCATATCAACCAAACCGGCGCTAAAACCGAATCCGGCAATCCAGTGCATGCTGGCGGCGATGAAGACGGAGACGCCGGTTAAAAAAGCGTGGATCACGTACAGCGCCGGCGCCACAAACATGAAGGAAAACTCCAGCGGTTCGGTAATGCCGGTGAAGAAGGCTGCGAAGGCGCCCGCCATCATAATGCCCATCACTTTAGCTTTGTTTTCCGCACGAGCGCACTGGTACATCGCCAGCGCCGCGCCCGGCAGGCCAAACATCATGACCGGGAAAAAGCCTGCCTGATAGCGGCCGGTGATGCCGACCACCGCTTTGCCGGAGGCGATAGACTGCGCGCCGCCGAGGAAGTTAGGAATGTCGTTAATCCCGGCGACATCGAACCAGAATACCGAGTTCAGAGCATGATGCAGGCCAACCGGGATGAGCATGCGGTTGAAGAAGGCATAGATCCCGGCGCCCAGTGAACCCAGTTTCTGGATATGTTCGCCGAAGCTGACCAGGCCGCTAAAGACCACTGGCCAGATAAACATCAGGATGAACGCGGCGACAATCATGGCGAATGAGGTAATGATCGGCACCAGCCGGCGTCCGCTGAAGAAGGAGAGCGCTTTCGGTAATTCTGTGCTGCTAAAGCGGTTGTAGAGTTCGGCGGAGATAATGCCGACCAGAATGCCGATAAACTGGTTCTTGATCTTAGCGAACGCTGCGGGTACCTGATCGACGGGGATCTGTTGAATCATGGCGACGGCTGCTGGCGAACAGAGCGTGGTCAGCACCAGAAAGCCAACGAACCCGGCCAGCGCGGCGGCGCCGTCTTTATCTTTCGACATGCCATAAGCCACCCCGACGGCAAACAGCACGCCCATATTATCGATAATGGCTGAGCCGGACTGAATACATAATGCCGCCAGTGCGTTGGAACTGCCCCAACCATTGGGATCGATCCAGTAACCAATGCCCATCAAAATAGCGGCGGCAGGGAGGGTCGCGACCGGCACCATGAGCGCCCGACCAACCTTCTGTAGATAACCCAAAATATTCATGTGAATTCCCTTAAAAATAATAATCCTGAAACCGCGCGATGAATCACGTCATCGTGTGGCTGACCTGTTATGGCGATGGGTATTTAAATTTAATTACCACATTTTTATTGTGGTTTAGTTTTAAAGGATTTCAGGTAGGCTTTAATGTTAGCTATGTCGCATTTTATTAAATATTAAAAAAGGCTAATTCATTAATAAATAATAAAAACAAGAAGAGGCGGTTGTCTTGCAACAACCGCTATATTTAAACGTAACGTTCAGGGAGAATTAATTTATTGACCAGGCAATAGCGCCGCGGCAATAGGTTGTATTCACCTGGTAATTATCTTCCAGCACAACAATATCGGCGTCGAATCCACGCTGTAATTTACCTTTTCTATTATCAAGGCCTAATAACCGCGCTGGATTAATCGTGCAGGATTTTAATGCGGCGCTAAAGGGCACCATGGCTCTTTCCACCATATTATATAACCCGCGATTGAGCTGTAGCGTGCTGCCGACCAGTACGCCGTTGTCGCGGCGGGTCGCGCCGTCGTCGCCCAGCACCATCGGTTCGCCGCCGAACATATAGCGGCCCGGCGGGCAGCCTTTAGACTTCATAGAGTCGCTGATCATGATGATATCATTATCGTTTTTACTGCGATAAAGATGTGCGGCGGAAACCAGACTGACGAAGATACCGTCGGCAATGACCTCGCCGTAAAGGCCGTCAATGTTAAGCGCGGCGCCCAGCAAGCCGGGTTCGCGGTTGACGTACTTTGCCATGCCGTTATACACGTGGGTGACATTTTTGGCGCCGTTAGCGACCGCCGCCAGCGCTTGTTCAAAGGAAGCATTTGAGTGGCCTATATTGACCACGATCCCTTTTTGCGCGCAGTAGCGGGTTAGCGCAAATTGGCGATCTTCTTCCGGAGCCAGCGTGATGGCGATAATGCGCCCGCGTGCGGCCTGTTCGAATGCCTGAAATTGCGCGACGTCGGCGGGGCGGATCTGCTTTTCCGGCTGTGCGCCGCGATACTGCTGGCTCAAAAACGGGCCTTCGAGATGGATGCCGAGGATCTCCGCGCCAGCATGGCCTGCTTCCATCACGCGGGAAATGTTATCCAGCGCGGCCAACAGGGTTGTGTTTTCGTCGGTGACGGTGGTGGGGCAGAACGCGGTGACGCCTTCTTCCGGTAGGCGCGAGGCCCAGCGGCGCAGCCCCTCCGGGTCATTTTCGTTGGTATCGTAATCCCAGGCGCCGTGCGCGTGGCTATCTATCAGGCCGGGAATAATGCGCCGAGCGCCATAATCCTTATCCACTCCGGGGCTTAGCCCAGGCGTGATATCGCGGATAAGCCCATTCTCCATCGTAATTTGCGCCGGATAAAAACCACCGGCGAGCCACACTCGTTCGCTCTGGATCTTCATGTGTTGGCCTCTATGCGCTAATCAGCGATGCCGCTTCACGGTCGCAGATGATGGTGACGTTCTGGTGCATCAATAAGAATGAGGCCGGGAACAGCGGATCAATGCGGGTACAGTGGTGTAACTGCCTGATGACCTCGGCCTTTGATTTGCCATTAGCTATCAGGACGATCTCTTTGCTGCGCAGGATTGTTCCCATACCCAAGGTGATGGCCTGCTGTGGAACGTCGTCTTTACTGGCGAAGAAGCGGGCGTTCGCCGCAATGGTCTCGTCATTGAGGTCGATGATATGACACACTGGGCTATGGGTAGCATGTGGTTCATTGAAGCCGATATGGCCATCATGGCCAATGCCGAGAATGGTGATATCGAAATCGCCATGACTTTGGATCTGGCGCTCGTAACGGGTGCATTCAGCATGGAGATCTTGCGCTAATACGTTCGGTACGAAGGTATTTTCGCCAGGGATATTGGCATGTTGATAAAAGTGTTGGTGCAGAAAATAATAATAGCTTTGCGGGTCGTCTTTGGGCAGTGGAATATATTCATCAATATTAAATGAGAAGGCGCAAGAGAAATCGGCTGTGCCGTTTTGTGCCTGGCTGCTCATTTCGGCGAGCAGGCCGATGGGGGTTCCGCCAGTAGGCAAGGCCATCACTAAGTTGGGTTTTTTATTCAGCGCAAGGGTAATGCGTTCTGCCGCCAGCGCGCTCATTTTTTCGTAGGTGTCGGTAATAATAAAGTTCAACATGTTAATCCTTAACCGCCAATGGTGGCTTTTAATCCAATATCTTCAGCGTATTGTTTAATTTGTTCCGTGACTTCACGCTGGCATGCCGGGATGTCGTGCAGTAAATAGGGCATACCGAGTTTTTGATATTTCCCAATGCCATAAATATGGTATTCAAGAATATCAACCTGTAATACCGCCGGGCCAAGCTGACGGATAAAGTCGAGACGTTGGCGGATATCCTCGGGATCGTCGTTGCGCGTCGGTACGATCACCATGCGGGCGAGGATCGGTTTGCCCATCGAGGCGATCGCTTTGGCATTCTCGAGGATCCGCCGATTGTCGACGCCGGTACAGGTGAGGTGGGTCTCGGGGTTGAAAGCTTTGAAGTCGTAAGAGATCAGATCGACGGTTTCAATCAGCGGGCGTAGTTTTTCCCAGCGGATATTGCCCGCCGTATCCAGGCACACATGAACGCCCTGCGCTTTGAGCAGTTGCGCCGTTTCTTTCACGAATTCCGCCTGTAGCGCGGGCTCGCCGCCGGAAAAGGTCACGCCGCCGTCGCTTGAGTCGTAAAATGTTTTGTCGCGCAGCAGTAATTCCGCCAACTGGTGGGAGGTCATATCTTTGCCGACTTGCTCATAGCCATCGTAGGGGCAGAGATCGACCATCTCCAGCAGGTTGCTGCAATGCTTACGGTCGATATTGACGCCATTGCCCGGTTCGGCAAGGGTAATGGCGTGGTTGTTGGCTGCCTGTACGCAGGTACCGCACTGGCGGCAGCGTTCTTTAAACCAGAAGACATGATGACCTGGCCCGATGGTTTCCGGATTCGCGCACCACTGGCAGCGCAGATTGCACTGCTGCATAAAGACGGTGCTGCGTATCCCTGGGCCATCTTTGGTGGAATAGCGTTGAATGCGGGAAATCAGGCCAGTTCTCATTATGCCTCCTGCCTTACCAGCTCAACTCGGTACGCGCGATAATCGCATCCTGCGCTTCCGGCATCAGCGTTGAGAACAACGCGCAGTACCCGGCGACGCGCACCATCAGGTTCGGATAATCCTGCGGATTCGCCTTCGCAGCGCGCAGAATATTGGAATCAATGATGTTGAACTGGTTATGGAAGATGTTTTTCTCGCGGCTGGCTTCCATAAAGGCGGTAAATTTCTCCAGATTATCGTCGCCTTCCAGTGCGCTTGGCGTGAACTTCATGTTCAGCAACTGGCCGCCGGCGATTTTCTGGTTCGGCAGTTTTGCGACCGAATTAATCACCGCCGTTGGCCCCTCTTTATCCGCGCCGAGGCACGGAGAAGCGCCTTCGTTCAACGGCAGTGTCGCCAGACGGCCATCCGGTGTGGCGCCGACATCAAAGCCGTTTGGGACGTAGGAGGTGATGTTGGAGGTCGACATGGTATAACCGCAGCCTTTCGGCCCCTTACCGTGGCGATCGGTTTTATACTTTGGCAACAGCTTGAGATAGGACTCAAAGACCTCGGCGACGATATGGTCGACATAGTCGATATCGTTGCCGAACTTCGGCGCATTGCGGCACAGTTTGCGCACGCGAGCACCTTCCAGACCTGCAAAGTTGCTGTCCATAGCGTCGCGTAGCTGTTTTAGCGTCAGGACTTTATCGTCGAAGACCAGTTTTTTCACCGCCGCGAGGCTGTCGCCGACGACGGAAGGGCCAATGTTGGATGAGCTGACGAAATCATACTCCGCGCCGCCGTTTTTCAGCGTTTTACCGCGTTCCAGCGAGCAGTTAATCGTGGCTGAAGCAAAGGCATCGGCGTCGTGGTATTTCAGCGCGCGGTCGCAGACCCGATCGCAATCTACCGCCAGATCGGAGTAGAACTCCAGGAGCTGGTTCCATGCCGCCCAGACCTCATCATAAGACTGGTAATTGATCTCGCGACCTTCGAGGCCGTTGATTTTTACCAGCTGTACGCCGGTCGCCGGATCGCAGCCGTTGTTCATCACCAGCTCAAGAATTTTACCGAAGTTCACGTAGGTCATGCCGGTGGCGCGGTGGCCCCAACGGCCTGGGATTGCGGTCTCTACACAGCCCATCGAGGCATATTCACGCGCCACTTCTTCCGTCAGGCCCAGCGTCATCATGGCCGGGATAACCACTTCGTCGCAGAAGATAGACGGCATACCGAAGCCTTTACGAATCAGCTTCGCGGAATCCTGCATCAGCGAATGCGGGGTATCTTTTGAGAAGCGGACGCTGAGGTTAGGCTCCGGCAGGCCGGTCAGCGCCATCGCTTCCAGCGACAGATAAGAGAGGTCGTTGGTGCCGTCGCTGCCGTCAGGCTTCATGCCGCCTACCATCAGGTTGGAATAGAGCGGGTAGCCGCCGCTGTACTGGGTATGGCCCCACGGGCGAACCTTGTTCAGGCTATTGGTCATGATGAAGAAGTGGCTCAGGATTTCCAGCGCCTTCTCTTTGCTGATTTTCCCGGCTTTGATATCGGCCTCGTAGTACGGCCAGACGTACTGGTCGAAGCGGCCGAAGGAGAAAGAGTGGCCGTTACTTTCAATCATCATCAGCAGATGGGTGAGGTAGACGGTTTCTACGGCTTCATAGAAGCTTCTGGCTTTACCTTCCATCAGATGGGCGAACATGTCGCTCATGGCTAACAGTTCATCACGGCGTTTGCTATCAGAAGCGCGTGCCGCCTCGGTTTCCGCCAACGCGGAGAAGCGCTTGCAGTAGTTCAGCGCCGCTTCCATGGTGATAATGACCGCCCGATAGAAATCGCTTTGTTCATCGGTCAGGTTCTCGTCATTTTCCAGGTGCTGTTTGGCAATATCGCGCATGCCGCCGTAACCGACTTCGAGGACGAAATCGTGATTCGGGATGATGTGGCCATCGCCGGACATGCTGATACCACCGCGGTGCAGCACTCCCTGTTTTTCCGCCAGGCGGTTAATGTGCGGCAAATTGGCGAGCACTTCATCCTGGTGCGTTTTCCCTTGCCAGTCATCCTGCAGGACGCGCAGACGGGCTTTGGTGGATTCGGAAACGCGGAAGCTGTCGCCGGAGCGTTTATCAAATTCGTCTAACTCATCGATAACCCAGTTAAAAGAAAATTCCGGGAACACCGGGGCGGCAAAATTGGCGCTCGCCTGATTGCCGACAATCAGCATGTCCGGTTCGATGTAGATGGTCATGTTCTCCAGAATATCGGCTAACGCTAAAGCCCGGCGAATCACGATGGATTGGCCTTCGGAGCGTTTAAACGACTCGGTGATGATCTCGGCGCGTTCCGGGCATAACGTTGCTACGCGATGGAACATCTGATCCTGTTTTTTAGCGATACGCGCGAAGTCGCAATCGTTGTTGGTAGGTTTGAAGCTCAGTAATCCGTTCATAAAGACCTCAATTCTGGAGTGGTTATCCCTATTCCACGCCTGAGGTGTTCTTTTGTCAATTTGTTTGTGATCTTTTGTGTTCTATTTATCATTAATAAATCTAAAAAGAACATTTGGAGGGAACAAAAGAGCACAGACGCCCGTTGCCGGGCGCAGGGTTACGCTGTGCCGTCGACCAGCAGCAGTTCTGTTTTTTGCGCGGTGAGCAGGGAAAGGATGTTGTCAGGGAGGCCATTCTGGCTGATCACGACGTCAAAATCGTCCAGACGGGCGTGGCCGGCGAGGAAGGTTTGCTCGAATTTGCTTTTATCAGCGAGGAGGATTTTTTGCCGTCCGGCGCGCAGCAGCGCCCGTTTGACGTGGGCATCGGTCATTTTAGGTACCGTGAGCTCGCCATGGCCATTAATGCCCTGAGTGCTGATAAAGACTTTGTCGGCATGAATGGTGCTGAAAAATTCGGCGGTGCTGAAAGAGATCATGCCCTGAGTATCATCTTCATATTCGCCTGGCGCGACGATGAGCTTGATGTTCTTTCGCCCCTTCAGCAGATTCACCACCGGAACCGAGTTGGTTATCACCATGATCTTCTTATCGAAAATAGATTGCGCGAGCGTCAGCAACGTTGTGCCGCAATCGATAATGATGGTGTCGCCGTCTTCGACCAGCTCTGCCGCTTTGCGGCCAATCAGATGCTTGTCATCAACCATCTGCACGGATTTAAGCTGGAAGCTTGGCTCGACGCTGGCGCCGCTGGTCAGGTAGGCGCCGCCGTAGGTGGTTTTGACGATGCCCTGTTTTTCAAAGAATGACAGATCCCGACGGATAGTCATTTTGGTGACGCCGAATTTTTCGGCCAGCTCGTTCACAACGACTTTTTTGTCCTGCTGCAGAATGGCGTAAATGCTCATTCTTCTATCTGATGATTGCATAACTACGATTCGCCCAAAGGAAAATCGCACTATAAAACACATGTCATACGCAGGCAATCGACAGTGAAAGGAACATGAAAGAACACGCCCGGCTGATGCCGGGCGTGGCGGGGCAGGTTATTCCCACTCTTGCAGGAAACGCTGGCCGTACTGATCGGCAACCAGCAGCGCGGCGTACACCTGATCGGCGGTCGCGCCGCCGGGCATATTGTGGATGGTTTCGCCTTTGACGCAGGCGGCTTCCGCCACCATACGCATTTTGGCCGGGATATCGCCTTTAATATCGAGTTGCGCCAGGGTGATGGGCAGACCAACGCTGTGGCATAGCGCCGCCGCGGTCTCTATCTCTTCGACCGGCGCGTTTTCCAGCACCAGCTGCGTCAGCGTACCAAAAGCGACTTTCTCGCCGTGGTAGAAGTGATGGGCATCCGGAATGGCGGTCAGGCCGTTATGGATGGCATGCGCCGCCGCCAGCCCGCCGCTTTCAAAGCCGACGCCACTCAGGTAGGTGTTGGCTTCGATAACTCGTTCCAGCGCAGGGGTGACGACATGTTGCTCGGCGGCGAGCATGGCTTTTTCGCCTTCTTCAATCAGCGTGTTATAGCAAAGCTCCGCCAGCGCCAGCGCCGCCTGGGTGCACTTGCCGCCCGCCATGGTGATGGCGCCACTGCGTGAGCAGGCGCGGGCTTCAAACCAGGTCGCCAGCGCATCGCCAATCCCGGCGGCCAGCAGGCGAGCCGGCGCGCCCGCGACGATCTGCGTATCGACAATCACCATATTGGGATTGTGCGGCAGCATCAGATAGCTTTCGAATTCGCCATCGTCGGTATAGATAACGGATAACGCGCTGCATGGCGCATCGGTGGAAGCAATGGTCGGCGCAACGACCACTGGTAGCTGCATATAGTGAGCCAGCGCTTTCGCGGTATCCAGCGTCTTGCCGCCGCCAATGCCGAGCACCGCATGGCATTGAGCGCTGGCGGCGATATCGCGCAGGCGGTTGATTTCATTTTGCGAACATTCGCCGCCAAACGGCGCGATCTCGGCCACCAGGCCTGCGGTGTTCAGACTCGTACGCAGCTGTGCTTCGGCAAAGCCGAGCACGAAGGTGTCGCCGATAATCAGCCAACGTTCGGCCAGTGGTTTGAGATATTCGCCAAGGCGCTTGATGGCGCCAGCGCCCTGGATGTATTTACCGGGTGATTGAATAATGCGATCCATTTCGATTCCTCCTCGATGACCGTGGAAGCCGCCGGTCGACGGCTGACGATCGGATTACAGGTTCAACGTGCCAAATGCGTTATTCCAGTCCTGCTCGAACTTCTCTATGGCTGACTCTACCGCGGGCGTACCAAGCATTTGTTGCGCTACGTCTAATGGAAGGGTGATAGCTTCGCAGCCGGCCAACAGGCAATCCAGCGCCTGGCGCGGGGTTTTGAAGCTGGCGGCCAGCACTTTGCTGTCCGGCGCGTGCATTTCCAGCAGGGATTGCAGCTCTTGCACCATGCGGATGCCGTCGCCGCCCTGAGCATCGACGCGGTTGACGTATGGCGCGACGTATTTCGCCCCGGCCAGCGCCGCCAGCAGGCCCTGTGAGGCGCTGTAGACGGCGGTGCCGAGCGTCGGGATACCTTCTTTTTTCAGCAATTTGATGGCGGCGAGGCCTTCGGCGGTTACCGGAATTTTAACCACAATACCCGGCACGGCGTTGCTCAGGCGTTTGGCTTCTTCCACCATGCCTTGCGCATCGCGGCTCATGGTCTGAGCGAACAGAATCCCTTCCGGGCCGACGGCGTTTTGCAGGCGCGGTAGCACCTCCCAAACCGGGGTTTTGCCAGCAGCGATAATGCTCGGGTTGGTGGTGACGCCAGCCAGCGGATAAATACGGGCCAGACGTTCAACTTCAGCGACATTCGCGGTATCCAGATAGAGTTCCATAACCATTCCTCGATGTGTCATTCAGTGATGTTGAGGGAAGGATACGGCTTTCGTTTGCCCGCTCGCCAGATGACAAATTTGCCAAAAACTGGATAAATGTACGCATTACGGTTAAGGATGATTTAGATCACGTTTGTCCGTGTGCTGGAACATCCAGGCTGAAACAGCATGAAAGCAGAAAACAGGTACTTACAAAAATCTAGTTTTATGGCGCAGGGGATTTTTCTGTCAACTGGCTGTGGTACTGGCGGCGGTATTCGGAGGGGGAACGCTCGGTATTCTTGCGAAACAGGCGGCAGAAGTAATTGCTGTCGGCGAAGCCGCAGGCGTGGGCGATGTCTTTGACTTTCATATCATGGCCCTTCAGCAACATGCGGGCCTGTTCGAGACGGACATGATTGAGGTATTCGTTAAAGCCCATGGGCCCGCATTTCTGGAACAGGTGCGAGAGATAGTTAGGGGAGAGATAAAACGCCTGGGCGACAGATTCCCGGCTTAAGGGTTCAGCAAAATGGGTGTCGATGTGCTGACGGATCGCGTCAAACAGCGCCTGGCTGCGCGATGAGGTTTGCGCCTGGCTGCCGAGCAGATCGGCGCAGTGGCTGAGCAGGCTAATGACAATGCTGCGGGCGGTGTGTTGCTCCTGCGGCTGCATCCGTATTTCGTTGAGCGCCTGCAGCAGAAATGAACCAACCCGCGGCCCGCGACGCGGCACCTGCAGCTTTTCGACCACCGTGGCGGTTTCGCCATCCCAGCGCTGCAGCGCGAACTCCAGTTGCTGTTTGCCGAACAGGATGCCTAACAGCAGGCCGGGCGTTTGCCACTGCGGCCAGTTCCAGCTATCGGCTGGGATATACAACACGTCGCGCGCGCAAAGCGGAGCGGCGTTATCGCCGAGCGCACGATCGCGAAGTTGCCCGTCGATGAGGATCGCCAGGCGCGGGGAATCAGCCTGCACTGTCTGTTCAGCAGACAAACGCGGCTTGTCGGCAAAATGAACCTGACCGATGCCATTCTGTTTTTTTAGCAATAAATCAATAAATTGGCTGATGTTATTATCCATTGCCACCCCGCGAAATGCGCCATGGGTTTCATCATACCGGACATTTTTCCAGGAACAAAAGCGCTTGCTTACCGCTATTGCCTTGTTTTATTGTTATGTTATATCGTAACAAATTGTCGCAATTGATATCGAACTCAGGAGAGAGTGATGACCCGAAAGATCCCCATGTTAGCGTTTGGCTTCGGCATGGCGCTAGCCAGCGCCCAGACTTTCGCCCACGGCAACCATAGCCATGGCCCGGCGTTGACTGAAATAGAGCGTAAAGCCAGCGAAGGTATTTTTGCCGACAATGATGTGAAGGACCGCGCGTTAAGCGATTGGGATGGCATCTGGCAGTCGGTGAACCCTTATCTACTGAACGGCGATCTCGATCCGGTGCTGGAGCAGAAAGCGAAAAAGCCAGGCGCTAAAAGTGTGGAAGCGTACCGCGCTTATTATAAGAAGGGCTACGCCACTGATGTGGAACAGATTGGTATTGAAGATAACGTGATGGAGTTCCACGTCGGCGAAACCGTTAATCGCTGCCAATATACCTATTCAGGCTACAAAATCCTGCATTACGCCTCCGGCAAGAAGGGCGTCCGCTACCTGTTTGAGTGCCAGCAGGGCGATGCCAACGCGCCGAAATTCGTCCAGTTCAGCGACCATATTATTGGCCCGCGCAAATCGCAGCATTTCCATATTTTTATGGGTAATGAATCACAGGAGGCACTGCTAAAGGAGATGGATAACTGGCCGACCTATTACCCGTATGCGCTGCATAAAGAGCAGATCGTGGATGAGATGCTGCACCACTAATCTGTTTTAGCTATGGTGCGCGAATTTTTGCCGGGTGGCGGCTAGCGCCTGACCCGGCCTACAAAATCTGCCGTTTACGGACTGGTAGCCCGGACAGACGCAACGCGCCGCCTCCGGGGATAGCGCCGGGCTACCGGTTTCTCAAAGCAAATTAGCCGGTATTACGCATACCTGCCGCGACGCCGGCGATGGTTACCATCAGCGCTTGTTCAACGCGCGGATCGGGTTCCTTGCCTTCCACTTCGGCCTGACGCGAGCGGTGCAGCAGCTCGGCCTGCAGGACGTTCAGCGGGTCGGTGTAGATGTTACGCAACTGGATAGACTCGGCAATCCACGGCAGGTCGGCCATCAGATGGGAATCGTTAGCGATGGCCAGCACCACGGTGATATCGGCGGTCAGCAACTTACGCAGCTCTTCGCCGAGCTTCCACAGTTCTGGTTTCACCAGTCGCTGATCGTAATACTCCGCCAGCCACAGGTCAGCTTTCGAGTAGACCATCTCCAGCATGCCCAGACGGGTAGAGAAGAACGGCCAGTCGCGGCACATGCTTTCCAGCTCGCTCTGCTTACCACCCTCGACCACTTTCTGTAGTGCGGCGCCAGCGCCCAGCCAGGCGGGCAGCATCAGGCGGTTCTGGGTCCAGGCGAAGATCCACGGGATAGCGCGCAGGGACTCGACGCCGCCGGTCGGGCGACGTTTCGCCGGGCGTGAGCCAAGCGGCAGTTTGCCCAGTTCCTGTTCCGGGGTAGCGGAGCGGAAATAGGGGACGAAGTCTTTGTTTTCACGCACATAGCCGCGGTACATCTTGCAGGAGACATCGGACAACTCGGCCATGATCTCGCGCCACTGTGGTTTTGGTTCCGGCGGCGGTAGCAGGTTGGCTTCCAGAATCGCGCTGGTGTATAGCGACAGGCTGCTGATGGTCACTTCCGGCAGGCCGTACTTGAAGCGGATCATCTCGCCCTGTTCGGTGACGCGCAGGCCGCCTTTCAGGCTCCCCGGCGGTTGCGAGAGCAGCGCCGCGTGCGCAGGAGCGCCGCCGCGGCCAATTGAACCGCCGCGGCCGTGGAACAGTGTCAGTTCGATGCCTGCTTTTTCGCAGGTTTTAATCAGCGCGTCCTGGGCTTGATACTGCGCCCAGGAGGCGGCCATCACGCCAGCATCTTTGGCCGAGTCGGAGTAGCCGATCATGACCATCTGTTTGCCCTGAATAAAGCCGCGATACCAGTCGATATTCAGCAGTTGGCTCATGACGTCATTGGCGTTGTTGAGGTCGTCCAGCGTTTCAAACAGTGGCGCGACCGGCAGCGCAAAGCCGATGCCGGCTTCTTTCAGCAGTAGATGAACGGCGAGCACGTCGGACGGTGTTTTCGCCATCGAGATCACGTAGGCGGCGATCGATCCGCGCGGCGCTTCGGCGATCACTTTGCAGGTGTCGAGGACTTCGCGGGTCTCTTCGCTTGGCTCCCATTGACGCGGCAGCAGCGGGCGTTTGGAATTCAGTTCGCGGATCAGGAAGGCCTGCTTGTCGGCTTCCGACCAGCTTTCGTAATCACCGATCCCGAGGTAGCGGGTCATTTCACCCAGCGCTTCAGTGTGGCGGGTGCTTTCCTGACGAATATCGATACGTACCAGCGGTACGCCGAAAGACTTCACCCGGCGTAGGGTATCGAGCAGCTCGCCGTTGGCGATGATGCCCATTCCGCAGGCCTGCAGCGATTGATAACAGGCGTAAAGCGGTTCCCACAGCTGTTCATTTTGCGTAATCAGCCCCGCCGGTTTCGGCAGTTTCTGGCCTTTCAGGCGCGCTTCCAGCCAAGCCTGGGTTTCCATCAACTGGGTACGCAGTTTTTTCATCAGGTAGCGATACGGCTCTTGTGCGCCTTCCGCGCCAGCCAGATCGCGCAGCTCGTCGGTGCATTCGACCATCGACAGCTCAGAGATCAGGACGTGTACGTCTTTGAGGAACAGGTCGGTCGCTTTCCAGCGGCTGAGCAGCAATACGTGGCGAGTGATATCGGCGGTGACGTTCGGGTTGCCGTCACGGTCGCCGCCCATCCATGAGGTGAAGCGTACCGGCACGAAATCAACCGGCAGCTGATAGCCGAGATTGGCTTCCAGCTGTTCGTTCAGCTCGCGCAGATAGCCAGGCACGCCTTCCCACAGGCTATTTTCTACGACGGCGAAGCCCCATTTTGCTTCATCGACCGGAGAAGGGCGATGCTTACGAATTTCATCGGTATGCCAGGACTGCGCGATCAGCTGGCGCAGGCGGCGCATGAACTGATGGCGTTCATAGTCAGCAATATCGTTGTTATCGAGCTGCTTCAGGCAGTTGTTGATTTCACCCATCTTGTGGATCAGCGTACGACGCGTGATTTCGGTCGGGTGCGCGGTCAGCACTAGTTCCAGAGACAGGGATTCAACTGCTTGTTTAATAATTGTTTCGTTGAGATTGGGTTGGTCTTTGAGCTTTCTCAGGGTGCGGGCAATCACTTCAGGATTACTGGCCGCTTCGCCTTTTGGCGAAATGCTGTGGTATTGCTCTGCGGTATTCGCCAGGTTCAGAAACTGGCTAAAGGCGCGCGCCACCGGCAGCAGCTCGTCGTTGGACAAGTTTTGCAGCGTGGTGAGCAGTTCCTGGCGGTTGGCTTCATTGCCTGCGCGAGAAGATTTGGACAACTTACGGATAGTTTCGACACGATCAAGAATGTTTTCTCCTAGCGCATCCTTGATGGTGTCGCCCAGCACCTTACCGAGCATACTGACATTACTACGCAAAGCGGAATATTGTTCGTTCATGTTACCCCAGACACCCCCATCTCATTTTATTTTGTTATATCCGGCGCTCCGTAATTTGAGCAGTGGATAAGCAACCCGTCTTTTATAAAGCCACGTAAATATCCCCACGTCAATTGCTGCGAAATCGCTTCAGCAAACGAGTAAATGGCGATAATTTGCGAAATTTAACTCAGCGGTCGGCGGATAAGCATTGCTTATGGAAGTGTGACGATCGTCACCCTCCCGCCTCCTGATGCGGAGGCGGGAAAAATATGGCGTTTAATGCCAGCAGAAGTGATGGACAACCTGGGTTATCAGTTCGCGCGTCGGCTTAATAAACCGGGTCTCCAGATATTCATCTGGCTGATGGGCCTGATTGATAGAGCCCGGGCCTAATACCAGTGTTGGGCACAGCGTCTGGATAAACGGCGCTTCGGTGCAATAGTTGACGACCTCGGTCTGCGCGCCGAGCAGTTTTTCAACGACGGCGACCAGTTTGTGATCCGGCGGGCATTCATAGCCGGGGATTGGCGGATGCAGCTCGGAGACGGTCAGGCGACCTGGCCAGCGTTCGCTGACTGGCGCCAGCGCTTCATCCAGCAGACCGTTCAGGTCATTAAGCGTCATGCCCGGCAGCGGGCGAATATCCATATGCAGCTCACAGCAGGCGCAGATGCGGTTGGACGCGTCGCCGCCGTGGATCGCGCCAAGGTTGAGCGTTGGATAAGGCACGGTAAAGGCCTCGTAGTGATAGCGCTCTTTTAAAGTATCGCGCAGCTGCATGATGCGGCCGATGGCGTCGTGCATCAGTTCGATGGCGTTAACGCCGCGCGCCGGGTCGCTGGAGTGGCCGGACTGACCCAGTACGCGCACCGCCGTCGAAATGTGGCCTTTATGCGCCCGTACCGGCTGCAGTGAGGTCGGTTCGCCGATGATGGCACAATCCGGACGCAGCTGAGTGGTTTCGGCAAAGTAGCGCGCCCCGGCCATGCTGGTTTCTTCGTCGGCGGTGGCCAGAATATACAGCGGCTTTTTCAATGTGCTGACGTCAACGTCACGCAGGGCGTCGAGGATAAAGGCGAAGAAGCCTTTCATGTCGGCGGTGCCAAGCCCGTAAAGTTTGTTGTCGTGCTCGGTGAGGGTGAATGGGTCGCGGGTCCAGCGACCATCGTCGAACGGCACGGTATCGGTATGCCCGGCGAGCAACAGGCCGCCAGCGCCATGGCCGGTACTGGCCAACATATTGAATTTGTTACGCGTCTCCGGTACTGGTTGGATCTCGACATTAAAGCCCAGATCGCGGAACCAGCCGGCAAGCAAATTGATTAAAGACTCATTGCTTTGATCCAGCGCTTCTTCGGTCGCGCTGATGGAAGGTGTGGCGATCAATGCGCGGTAAATCTCGATAAAGGGCGGTAAATTGTTTTTCATTGTTGACACACCTCTGGTCATGATAGTATCAATATTCATGCAGTATTTGTGAATAAAAATACATTATCGTTGAGCGCAAGAAAACCCATCGAATGTAAGGAGATGCTCTTCCAATGCTAAATACGCTGATCGTGGGGGCCAGCGGCTATGCCGGCGCAGAGCTGGTGGCCTATGTAAATCGCCATCCTCATATGAACATAACCGCTTTGACCGTCTCCGCGCAAAGCAATGATGCAGGAAAGTTAATTTCCGATTTACATCCGCAGTTGAAAGGCATTGTCGACCTGCCGCTGCAACCGATGTCCGATATCAGTGAATTTAGCGCTGGCGTGGATGTGGTTTTCCTCGCGACCGCGCATGAAGTCAGCCACGATCTGGCGCCGCAGTTTTTGGCCGCGGGCTGCGTGGTGTTCGATCTATCCGGTGCGTTTCGCGTCAACGATGGCGCGTTCTACGAACAGTACTACGGCTTTACTCATCAACATCCTGAACTACTCGAACAGGCGGTGTATGGTCTGGCGGAGTGGAGCGCCGGAGCGCTGAAAGAGGCGAATTTGATTGCGGTGCCGGGCTGCTATCCGACGGCGGCGCAGCTGTCGCTCAAACCGCTGATCGATGCCGGCCTGCTGGATCTTAATCAGTGGCCGGTGATCAATGCGACTAGCGGCGTTAGCGGCGCCGGGCGTAAGGCGGCGATAAGCAACAGCTTCTGTGAAGTCAGCCTGCAGCCGTACGGCGTTTTTAATCATCGTCACCATCCGGAAATTTCCGTCCATCTGGGCGCTGAGGTGATCTTCACCCCGCATCTGGGTAATTTTAAGCGCGGTATTCTGGAAACCATTACCTGCCGTCTGCAACCGGGCGTCAGTCAAGAACAGGTCGCGGAGGTTTTCCAACAGGCGTATGCCGATAAACCTCTCGTCCGTTTATACGATAAAGGCATGCCGGCGCTGAAAAGCGTGGTTGGGCTGCCATTCTGCGATATCGGTTTTGCCGTCCAGGATGCGCATATCATCGTGGTGGCCGCGGAAGATAACCTGCTGAAAGGTGCAGCGGCACAGGCAGTACAGTGCGCGAACATTCGTTTCGGCTTCGCTGAGACGCAATCTCTTATTTAAGGTGTGATGATGAACAATCCATTGATTATCAAACTGGGCGGCGTGTTGCTGGATAGTGAAGAAGCGCTGGAGCGTCTGTTTACCGCGCTGGTTAATTATCGTGAAACACACCAACGTCCGCTGGTTATCGTTCACGGGGGCGGCTGCGTCGTGGATGAGCTGATGAAGCAGCTTAATCTGCCGGTGAACAAGAAAAACGGCCTGCGTGTGACGCCTGCCGATCAGATTGACATTATTACCGGCGCGCTGGCGGGAACCGCCAACAAAACGCTGCTGGCATGGGCGAAAAAGCACGGGATTTCCTCGGTAGGCCTGTTCCTCGGCGACGGGGATAGCGTGAAGGTGACTCAGTTAGATGAAGCACTGGGTCACGTCGGGAAAGCCCAGGCCGGTTCGCCGACGCTGATGAATACGCTGCTGGCGGGCGGTTATCTGCCGGTCGTCAGTTCTATCGGCGTCACTGACGACGGTCAACTGATGAACGTCAATGCCGACCAGGCGGCGACGGCGCTGGCGGCAACGCTGGGCGCGGACCTGATTTTACTGTCCGACGTCAGCGGTATTCTGGATGGCAAAGGCCAGCGGATTGCGGAAATGACCGCCGCTAAGGCTGAGCAGCTGATCGAACAGGGTATTATCACCGACGGTATGATCGTCAAAGTGAATGCGGCGCTGGACGCGGCGCGCGAGCTGGGCCGCCCGGTGGATATCGCCTCCTGGCGTCATGCCGAGCAGCTGCCGGCATTATTTAACGGTACGCCGATCGGTACGCGTATTTTGGCTTAAGATTTATTGCCCGGCGGCGTCTTGCTTGCCGGGCTGACGAGACTGTAGGCCGGGTAAGCGCAGCGCAACCCGGCGGAACTAACGAATAAAGGAAGCATGTTATGGCACTTTGGGGCGGGCGTTTTACACAGGCAGCGGATCAGCGGTTCAAACAATTCAACGACTCTTTGCGCTTCGACTACCGCCTGGCGGAGCAGGATATCGTGGGCTCCGTCGCCTGGTCCAAAGCGCTGGTCACCGTGGGCGTGTTGACCGCCGATGAACAGCTGAAGCTGGAAGAGGCACTCAATGCGCTGCTGGAAGAGGTGCGGGCGAATCCGCAGCAAATCCTCGAAAGCGATGCTGAAGATATCCATAGCTGGGTGGAAGGCAAACTCATTGATAAAGTCGGTCAGTTGGGCAAGAAACTGCATACCGGACGGAGCCGTAACGACCAGGTGGCGACCGATCTTAAGCTGTGGTGTAAAGAGACCATCGCCGAGCTGCTGTCGGCCACGCGTCAGTTGCAGAGCGCGCTGGTGGAAACCGCGAGCCATAATCAGGATGCGGTGATGCCGGGTTATACCCATCTGCAGCGTGCGCAGCCAGTGACATTTGCGCACTGGTGCCTGGCCTATGTCGAAATGCTGGCACGTGATGAAAGTCGTCTGCAGGATGCGCTCAAGCGCCTCGATGTCAGCCCGCTGGGCTGCGGCGCGCTGGCGGGAACCGCATATGAAATCGACCGTGAACAGCTGGCGGGTTGGTTAGGCTTCGCATCGGCAACCCGCAACAGTCTCGACAGCGTGTCCGATCGCGACCATGTGCTGGAACTGCTCTCCGATGCGTCTATCGGTATGGTTCACCTGTCACGTTTTGCTGAAGATCTGATTTTCTTCAATACCGGCGAGGCGGGGTTTGTTGAGTTGTCTGACCGCGTCACCTCCGGCTCGTCGCTGATGCCGCAGAAGAAAAACCCGGATGCACTTGAACTGATCCGCGGTAAATGCGGCCGTGTGCAGGGCGCGCTGACCGGCATGATGATGACGCTGAAAGGCCTGCCGCTGGCGTACAATAAAGATATGCAGGAAGACAAAGAAGGGCTGTTCGACTCGCTGGATACCTGGCTCGACTGCCTGCACATGGCGGCGCTGGTACTGGACGGTATTCAGGTGAAACGTCCGCGTTGTGCGGAAGCGGCGCAGCAAGGCTATGCGAATGCAACCGAACTGGCGGATTACCTGGTGGCGAAAGGGGTTCCGTTCCGTGAAGCGCATCATATTGTCGGTGAAGCGGTGGTTGAAGCGATTGCTCAAGGGAAAGCGCTGGAAGATCTGCCGCTCAGCGATCTACAAAAATTCAGCGACGTTATCGGTGATGATGTCTACCCCATCCTGTCGCTGCAGTCTTGCCTGGATAAGCGTGCCGCCAAAGGCGGCGTATCCCCGCAGCAGGTTGCGCAGGCGATTGCCGACGCCAAACAGCGTCTGGTGTAAGACATTTCACTGACGGTGAACCAGCCTGGGCTTCGCCCGGGCTTTTTTACGCAAAAAAAAAGCGGACACGAGGTCCGCAAAAGTTCACGTTGGCTTTAGTTGTTCGGGTAGGGAAACGGTGAGGCGACTCAACCATTTTCAGATGTTCACCTCGTTTCTGGACTTATTATTGAACAGAAAACTTGATAGGGATAATCGTTCGTTGCTATGCTATCTATCGCCATGGACTATCGTGGCGATGGAGGATGAATAATGAATATTCGCGATCTTGAATACCTGGTAGCGCTGGCTGAACATCGCCATTTTCGACGTGCGGCAGATTCCTGCCACGTCAGTCAGCCCACGCTCAGCGGACAAATTCGCAAGCTGGAAGATGAACTTGGGGTGATGTTGCTGGAACGCACCAGCCGTAAAGTTCTGTTCACCCAGGCGGGTTTGCTGCTGGTGGATCAGGCGCGTACTGTGCTACGCGAAGTAAAAGTGCTCAAGGAGATGGCAAGCCAGCAAGGGGAAACCATGTCCGGGCCGCTGCATATCGGCCTGATCCCGACGGTGGGGCCTTACCTGCTGCCGCACATAATCCCGATGCTGCATCAGACCTTCCCGAAACTGGAAATGTATCTGCATGAAGCGCAAACCCATCAGCTGCTGGCGCAGCTCGATAGCGGTAAGCTCGACTGCGCGATCCTCGCGCTGGTCAAAGAGAGCGAAGCCTTTATCGAAGTGCCGCTGTTCGATGAGCCGATGATGCTGGCTATCTACGAAGACCATCCGTGGGCGGAACGCGATCGCGTACCAATGTCGGATTTAGCCGGTGAAAAACTGCTGATGCTGGAAGATGGCCACTGTTTGCGCGATCAGGCGATGGGCTTCTGTTTTGAAGCGGGTGCGGATGAAGATACGCACTTCCGGGCGACCAGCCTTGAAACGCTGCGCAACATGGTTGCCGCCGGAAGTGGTATTACGCTGCTGCCAGCGCTCGCTGTGCCGCAGGAGAGAAAACGCGATGGCGTGGTCTACATCCCGTGCATTAAGCCGGAACCGCGACGCACCATCGGGCTGGTTTACCGTCCGGGTTCGCCGCTGCGTAGCCGCTATGAGCATCTGGCGGAGGCCATCCGCAGTACCATGGATGGCCATTTTGACAAAGCGTTAAAAGAGGCGGTTTAGGCCATTTAACGCGGCTACCCGATAGGCTTCCGCCATGGTCGGGTAGTTAAAGGTGGTGTTAACGAAGTACTCAATGGTGTTACCGCCACCTTTCTGCTCCATAATCGCCTGGCCGATATGAATAATTTCGGCTGCGCGCTCGCCAAAGCAGTGGATGCCGAGGATCTCTTTCGTCTCGCGATGGAACAGAATTTTCAGCGTACCCACGCTCATCCCGACGATTTGCGCCCGCGCCAGATGTTTAAACTGCGCGCGACCCACCTCGTAAGGCACCTTCATGGCGGTAAGTTGCTGCTCGGTTTTACCCACAGAGCTGATTTCCGGAATGGTGTAGATGCCGGTTGGAATATCCTCAATCAGATGCGCGGAGGCTTCGCCTTTGATCAGCGCCTGCGCGGCGATGCGCCCCTGATCGTAAGCCGCTGACGCCAGGCTCGGATAGCCGATAACGTCGCCGACGGCATAAACGTGCGGCAGGGCGGTCTGGTACATGCTGTTCACCTTCAGCTGTCCGCGGCTATCGGTTTGCAGGCCGATGTTCTCCAGCGCCAGCGTATCGGTGTTACCGGTACGGCCATTAGCGTACAGCAGACAGTCTGCTTTCAGCTTCTTGCCGGACTTCAGGTGCATGATCACGCCGTCATCCACACCTTCGATCTTCTCGTACTCTTCGTTGTGGCGGATAACCACGCCGCTGTTCCAGAAGTGATAGGAGAGCGAGTCGGACATCTCCTGATCGAGGAACGCCAACAGACGATCGCGGGTGTTGATCAGATCCACCTTGACCTCCATACCGCGGAAGATCGACGCGTACTCGCAGCCGATCACCCCAGCGCCGTAAATGATCACGTGGCGCGGTTCATGGTGCAGGCTAAGAATGGAATCGCTGTCGTAAATGCGCGGGTGGTGGAAATCGACGTCGGTCGGGTGGTACGGGCGCGAACCGCAAGCGATAACGAATTTCTCAGCGGTGACCGTTTCTACGGTGCCATCGTGACATTCCAGCGCGAGAGTATGCTCATCAATAAAGTGCGCGTTGCCCTGCAGAATTTCGCAGTGGTTGCGCTCATAGAAACCCTGACGCATATGGGTTTGCTGGTTGATGACGCTGTCGGCATGGTTGAGGATGTCGGCGAAGGAAGAACGGAGAAGACGGGAATGGTCGCTGTAAAGGGGGTTTTGGTTAAACTCGATAATACGGCTGACGGCATGGCGAAGCGCTTTTGACGGGATGGTTCCCCAGTGGGTACAACCACCGCCGACGTTATGGTAGCGCTCGATAACGGCAACGCGAGCTCCCTGTTTCACCAGTCCCATAGCGGCGCCTTCGCCGCCAGGACCGGAACCAATCACTATTGCATCATAATCCCAAGAATGTGACATGGCATTACTCACCTGTTTTATACACTAAATAAACACGATGATAACATTTGGCGCGCTTTAACCCAATTATCGTTGTGCTTTTTTGCGGCATAAAAGCAGAAACGGCTCATAAACAATCATTCACAATCCAGTACAAACCGATTAGTTTTAATCTCTGGTATAGTGCCAACAGGGCTATTGGAAGGATTCATACATCGTGATGGGCGTAAGAGCACAACAAAAAGAAAAAACCCGCCGTTCGCTGGTGGAAGCGGCATTTAGCCAACTTAGCGCTGAGCGAAGCTTCGCCAGCCTGAGCTTGCGCGAAGTTGCGCGGGAAGCAGGGATCGCGCCGACGTCTTTTTATCGTCATTTTCGCGATGTCGATGAGTTAGGCCTGACGATGGTAGATGAGAGCGGACTGATGCTGCGCCAACTGATGCGCCAGGCGCGTCAGCGCATTGCCAAAGGCGGCAGCGTGATCCGTACTTCCGTCTCCACCTTTATGGAGTTTATTGGTAACAACCCGAACGCCTTCCGCTTGTTGTTGCGCGAACGTTCTGGAACATCCGCGGCGTTTCGAGCCGCTGTAGCGCGGGAGATTCAGCATTTTATCGCGGAACTTGCCGACTATTTAGAGCTCGAAAACCATATGCCGCGCGCCTTTACTGAAGCGCAGGCTGAAGCTATGGTCACCATCGTATTCAATGCCGGTGCGGAAGCGCTGGACGTCAGTCCGGAGCAACGCCGACAGCTGGAAGAGCGGCTGGTGCTGCAGCTAAGAATGATTTCAAAAGGCGCGTATTACTGGTATCGCCGTGAACAAGAAAAAATGTCACATCATTCCGAATAACGTGAAGGACGAGCAATGAAACACTCAGTTCAAGATAAAGGTACGCTGCTGCTGGCGCTGATCGCGGGTCTGTCCATTAATGGAACCTTCGCCGCGCTGTTCAGTTCAATCGTTCCCTTTTCCATCTTCCCGGTTCTGTCGCTGCTGTTGACGGTTTACTGCCTGCACCAGCGCTACCAGAATCGCAGTATGCCGGTTGGCCTGCCGGGGCTCTCTGCCGCTTGCTTTATTCTCGGCGTCTTGCTGTATAGCACCGTGGTGCGCGCGGAGTATCCGGATATCGGCTCTAACTTCTTCCCGGCCGTGCTGTCCGTCGCCATGGTGTTCTGGATCGGCTACAAGGTGCGTAACCGTAAAGATACCGCGGCGGAATAATCCGCCAGACAATAACCCGGCAACGCTGCGTTCGCCGGGTTTTTTTACGCTTATTTCCGCGTCAACAGCACGCCGCATTCCATATGGTGGGTATACGGGAACTGATCGAAGAGCGCCAGACGGGCGACGTTGTGAGTCTGAGTGAGAGTTTCCAGGTTCTGGCACAGCGTGTCCGGGTTGCAGGAGATGTACAGAATGTGCGGGTACGCCTGCACCATTTTCTCCGTTTCGCTATCCAGCCCGCTGCGCGGTGGGTCGACAAAAATGGTCTCGCACTGATAGCTCTTCAGGTCGATGCCCTGCAGACGGTTAAATTCCCGCACGCCATTCATCGCCTGGGTAAATTCTTCTGCCGCCATACGAATGATTTGCACGTTATCGATATGGTTGGCGGCAATATTGTATTGCGCGGAGGCGACCGATGGTTTGGCGATTTCCGTCGCCAGTACGCGATCGAAGTTGCGCGCCAGCGCCAACGAGAAGTTGCCGTTGCCGCAGTACAGCTCCAGCAGATCGCCGGTGGATTCTTTGGTGACGTCCAGTGCCCACTCCAGCATCTGAATATTCATCGCCGCGTTCGGCTGGGTAAAACTGTTTTCTACCTGACGATAGATCATTTCGCGCCCGCCAACCGGCAGGCGTTCATCGACGTAATCCCTATCAAGCTCGATTTTGGTCTTAGTGGCGCGGCCAATTAGCTGCACGTTAAGGTTCTGCGCGCGCAGAGCGTCGCGCAGGGCTTCCGCCTGCTGGCGCCACTCGTCATCGAGCTTCTTGTGATACAGCAGTGAGACGATCGCCTGGTTGCTCATGGTCGTCAGATAATCAATCTGGAACAGCTTGTGACGCAGAACCGGGTTATTGCGCACGCCGTCGAGTATCGCCGGCATCAGCTGGTTGATCAGTTCGCTGGCCGCCGGGAAGGTATCGACGCGAATGCGCGATTTAGTCTGCTGGTCGAAAATGATGTGATACAGATCGTCGCCGTCGTGCCACAGGCGAAACTCAGCGCGCATCCGGTAGTGGCTGACCGGCGAACGAAACACCTCCGGAACCGGCGCGGCGAAAGGGGCCATCATTTTTTGCAAACGGACGACTTTTTCTGCCAGTTGCGCTTCGTATTGCTCGGTAGGAAGGTGTTCGGGGGTCATGATGCATCCTGAATAAAATAAGTACGCGGGGATTGTAGGGAAAGCATTGGGGATGTCCAGCCCTGGTTGCGGATGAAATATCGCTATAGCAGTCTGGACATCTATATGTTTCTAATTGTAGCATCTTGCAACCGGTCCTCTGAGTTAATAGGGAATCCAGTGCAAATCTGGAGCTGACGCGCAGCGGTAAGGAAAGGTGGGATAAGCGCATTATGCAAGACACTGCTGATAGTGAGCGGGAAGTCCTTGTCCATAACACACCCCGAGCCCGAAGACCTGCCGGATACGTCGCATTTGGTTTCTATCATCGCGAGCTATTGATAGAGCCGGCGGCATCCTCTCTATATTACGGATGCTTTTACAATGATTAAAAAAGCTTCGCTGATGACGGCACTCTCCGTCACGGCATTTTCCGGCTGGGCGCAGGACAGCAATTCAGACACGTTAGTGGTGACAGCAAACCGCGTAGAGCAACCCATCGAAACCGTTCTGGCTCCGGTCAGTGTGGTCACCCGCCAGGATATCGATCGCTGGCAGTCAACGTCCCTTACCGATGTGATGCGCCGCCTACCGGGCGTGGACATCGCGCAAAATGGCGGCATGGGGCAGCAAAGTTCCCTCTTCGTGCGCGGCACCAACTCCAGCCATGTTTTAATCCTGGTGGACGGTGTGCGCCTGAATCAGGCGGGCGTCAGCGGCTCTTCCGACTTAAGCCAGTTCCCCATTGCACTGGTGCAGCGTATTGAATACGTTCGCGGCCCGCGCTCGGCGGTGTATGGTTCGGATGCGATTGGCGGGGTGGTGAACATTATTACCACCCGCGACCAGGACGGAACGACGCTGAATGCCGGGGTTGGTTCAAATGGCTATCAAAATTACGGCGGTAGCACTCAGCAGACCTTTGGTGGTAATACCCGCGTTACCCTGGCGGGAGACTACACCTATACCAAAGGTTTTGATGTCGTGGCTGAAGGCAATACCGGCGGCGTCCGCCAGCCGGATCGCGATGGCTTCATGAGCAAAACGATTTACGGCGCGCTGGAGCACAGCTTCTCCAATGAGTGGAGCGGTTTCGTGCGCGGCTACGGCTACGACAACCGGACGGCCTATGACGGATCGCCATATGGCGGCGTATTAGTCGACACCCGCCAGCTGTATAGCCAGACCTGGGATGCCGGCCTGCGCTTTAATCACGATATCTTCCATTCACAGTTGACCTCCAGCTATAGCCACAGTAAAGACTACAACTACGATCCGCGACTGGGGCGCTATGACTCCTCGGCGACCCTGGACGAAGTGAAGCAGTATAATGTGCAGTGGGCGAATGCCGTGGATGTCGGCCAGGGTAACGTCGGCGCCGGTGTTGACTGGCAGAAGCAAACCACCGAGCCTGGCACCAGCTACGTCACCGATGGTTATGAGATTCGTAATACCGGCCTGTTTATCACCGGGTTGCAAAAGTTGGGTGATTTCACCCTGGAAGGGGCGGCACGCAGCGACGATAACTCGCAGTTTGGCCAACACGGTACCTGGCAGAGCAGTGCCGCGTGGGAGTTTATCGACGGCTACCGCTTTATTGCCTCTTATGGCACCGCCTATAAAGCGCCGAATCTCGGTCAGCTGTATGGTTTCTATGGTAATCAGAATCTCGACCCGGAAGAGAGCAAGCAGTGGGAAGGCGCGTTCGAAGGCTTAACTTCAGGCGTAACCTGGCGTCTGTCGGGATATCGTAATGATATCGATAACCTGATCGACTACGACTCGCAGTTGATGAAATATTACAACGTCGGTAAAGCGCGTATTAAAGGTATTGAGGCGACAGCGTCGTTTGATACCGGGCCGCTGGCGCACAACATCAGCTATGACTATGTCGATGCCCGTGATGCGAAAACTAACGAACTGCTGGTGCGCCGGGCAAAACAGCAGGTGAAGTACCAGTTGGACTGGCAGGTTTACGACTTCGACTGGAGCGTAACCTATCATTACCTGGGCACCCGTTATGACAACACCTACGATCCGGTAACCTATGCGCCGCAGAACGTTAAGTTGGGTGGTGTGAGTCTGTGGGATCTCGCCGTTTCGTATCCAGTCACCTCACATCTCACAGTTCGTGGTAAAATAGCCAACCTGTTCGATAAAGATTACGAGACAGTTTATGGCTACCAAACTGCAGGACGGGAATATACCTTGTCTGGCAGCTACACCTTCTGATCCACGTTCCACCGTGCTGGTGTTTGATTCCGGCGTCGGTGGGTTGTCGGTATATAATGAGATTCGGCAGTTGCTGCCGAATCTGCATTACATTTATGCTTTCGATAATGTCGCCTTCCCTTATGGTGAGAAGAGCGAAGAGTTTATCGTCGAGCGTGTTCTGGACATCGTCACTGCCGTTCAGCAGCGCTACCCTCTGGCGCTGGCGGTCATTGCCTGCAATACCGCCAGTACCGTTTCTCTTCCTGCGCTGCGTGAAAAATTCGCCTTCCCGGTTGTCGGCGTGGTACCAGCGATTAAACCTGCCGCGCGCTTAACGGCGAACGGTATTGTCGGCTTGTTGGCGACACGCGGAACCGTCAAGCGACCTTATACTCGTGAACTCATTGATCGTTTCGCGAATGAATGCCGCATCGAAATGCTCGGTTCCGCTGAGCTGGTGGAGCTGGCGGAAGCGAAACTGCACGGTGAAGTGGTACCGCTGGATGAGTTGCGTCGAATTCTGCGCCCGTGGCTACGAATGCAGGAACCGCCGGATACGGTGGTACTAGGGTGTACACACTTCCCGTTGCTTGCGGAAGAGCTACAGCAGGTGATGCCGGAAGGGACGCGGCTTATCGATTCCGGTGCGGCGATTGCTCGTCGCACTGCCTGGCTGCTGGAACATGAAGCGCCGGATGCGAAATCGAACGACGCTAATATCGCTTACTGCATGGCGATCACGCCCGACGCTGAACAACTTTTACCCGTTTTACAGCGTTACGGCTTTGAAACGCTGGAAAAACTACCGCTTTAACGGTGTTTTGCGCAAAAAAAAGACGGTTAAAAAGTTTTTTGAAAACAGGGCTTGTCAACGTCTCAGAACTCCCTATAATGCGCCTCCACTGACACGGAACAACGGCAAACAAGCCGCCGGGTCAGCGGGGTTCCACTGAGAACCTCGCAGAGAAAAGCAAAAATAAATGCTTGACTCTGAAGCGGGAAAGCGTAATATGCACACCCCGCGCCGCAGCGAAAAACGAAGCGGCACTGCTCTTTAACAATTTATCAGACAATCTGTGTGGGCACTCAAAGTGACATGGATTCTTAACGTCCTCGGACGAAAAATGAATACCAAGTCTCTGAGTGAACATACGTAATTCATTACGAAGTTTAATTCACGAGCATCAAACTTAAATTGAAGAGTTTGATCATGGCTCAGATTGAACGCTGGCGGCAGGCCTAACACATGCAAGTCGAGCGGTAGCACAGAGAGCTTGCTCTCGGGTGACGAGCGGCGGACGGGTGAGTAATGTCTGGGAAACTGCCTGATGGAGGGGGATAACTACTGGAAACGGTAGCTAATACCGCATAACGTCGCAAGACCAAAGTGGGGGACCTTCGGGCCTCATGCCATCAGATGTGCCCAGATGGGATTAGCTAGTAGGTGGGGTAATGGCTCACCTAGGCGACGATCCCTAGCTGGTCTGAGAGGATGACCAGCCACACTGGAACTGAGACACGGTCCAGACTCCTACGGGAGGCAGCAGTGGGGAATATTGCACAATGGGCGCAAGCCTGATGCAGCCATGCCGCGTGTATGAAGAAGGCCTTCGGGTTGTAAAGTACTTTCAGCGAGGAGGAAGGCGCTGAGGTTAATAACCTCAGCGATTGACGTTACTCGCAGAAGAAGCACCGGCTAACTCCGTGCCAGCAGCCGCGGTAATACGGAGGGTGCAAGCGTTAATCGGAATTACTGGGCGTAAAGCGCACGCAGGCGGTCTGTCAAGTCGGATGTGAAATCCCCGGGCTCAACCTGGGAACTGCATTCGAAACTGGCAGGCTAGAGTCTTGTAGAGGGGGGTAGAATTCCAGGTGTAGCGGTGAAATGCGTAGAGATCTGGAGGAATACCGGTGGCGAAGGCGGCCCCCTGGACAAAGACTGACGCTCAGGTGCGAAAGCGTGGGGAGCAAACAGGATTAGATACCCTGGTAGTCCACGCCGTAAACGATGTCGACTTGGAGGTTGTGCCCTTGAGGCGTGGCTTCCGGAGCTAACGCGTTAAGTCGACCGCCTGGGGAGTACGGCCGCAAGGTTAAAACTCAAATGAATTGACGGGGGCCCGCACAAGCGGTGGAGCATGTGGTTTAATTCGATGCAACGCGAAGAACCTTACCTACTCTTGACATCCAGAGAACTTAGCAGAGATGCTTTGGTGCCTTCGGGAACTCTGAGACAGGTGCTGCATGGCTGTCGTCAGCTCGTGTTGTGAAATGTTGGGTTAAGTCCCGCAACGAGCGCAACCCTTATCCTTTGTTGCCAGCGGTCCGGCCGGGAACTCAAAGGAGACTGCCAGTGATAAACTGGAGGAAGGTGGGGATGACGTCAAGTCATCATGGCCCTTACGAGTAGGGCTACACACGTGCTACAATGGCATATACAAAGAGAAGCGACCTCGCGAGAGCAAGCGGACCTCATAAAGTATGTCGTAGTCCGGATTGGAGTCTGCAACTCGACTCCATGAAGTCGGAATCGCTAGTAATCGTAGATCAGAATGCTACGGTGAATACGTTCCCGGGCCTTGTACACACCGCCCGTCACACCATGGGAGTGGGTTGCAAAAGAAGTAGGTAGCTTAACCTTCGGGAGGGCGCTTACCACTTTGTGATTCATGACTGGGGTGAAGTCGTAACAAGGTAACCGTAGGGGAACCTGCGGTTGGATCACCTCCTTACCTGAAAGAACCTGCCTTTGTAGTGCTCACACAGATTGTCTGATGAAATAACAGCAGTAAGTAATCTCTGCAGGCTTGTAGCTCAGGTGGTTAGAGCGCACCCCTGATAAGGGTGAGGTCGGTGGTTCAAGTCCACTCAGGCCTACCAAATTCTTCCTGATACCGCGTTGTGAAACGACTCGCATACCCAAGTATGCTTCGCCGCTCCACGCCTTGTCTCAGAAAGAATTAAGGTGAATGAGATAACTACGATGGGGCTATAGCTCAGCTGGGAGAGCGCCTGCTTTGCACGCAGGAGGTCTGCGGTTCGATCCCGCATAGCTCCACCATCCTTACTGCACACAACAAGAAAACTTCAGAGTGTACCTGAAAAGGTTCACTGCGAAGTTTTGCTCTTTAAAAATCTGGATCAAGCTGAAAATTGAAACGACACATCTTAAATGGTGTGTTCGAGTCTCTCAAATTTTCGCAATCAGAAGTGAAACATCTTCGGGTTGTGAGGTTAAGCGACTAAGCGTACACGGTGGATGCCCTGGCAGTCAGAGGCGATGAAGGACGTGCTAATCTGCGAAAAGCGTCGGTAAGGTGATATGAACCGTTATAACCGGCGATGTCCGAATGGGGAAACCCAGTGCAATTCGTTGCACTATCGTTAACTGAATACATAGGTTAACGAGGCGAACCGGGGGAACTGAAACATCTAAGTACCCCGAGGAAAAGAAATCAACCGAGATTCCCCCAGTAGCGGCGAGCGAACGGGGAGCAGCCCAGAGTCTGAATCAGCTTGTGTGTTAGTGGAACGGTCTGGAAAGTCCGACGGTACAGGGTGATAGTCCCGTACACCAAAATGCACAGGCTGTGAACTCGATGAGTAGGGCGGGACACGTGGTATCCTGTCTGAATATGGGGGGACCATCCTCCAAGGCTAAATACTCCTGACTGACCGATAGTGAACCAGTACCGTGAGGGAAAGGCGAAAAGAACCCCGGCGAGGGGAGTGAAAAAGAACCTGAAACCGTGTACGTACAAGCAGTGGGAGCACCTTCGGGTGTGACTGCGTACCTTTTGTATAATGGGTCAGCGACTTATATTCTGTAGCAAGGTTAACCGTATAGGGGAGCCGCAGGGAAACCGAGTCTTAACTGGGCGTTAAGTTGCAGGGTATAGACCCGAAACCCGGTGATCTAGCCATGGGCAGGTTGAAGGTTGGGTAACACTAACTGGAGGACCGAACCGACTAATGTTGAAAAATTAGCGGATGACCTGTGGCTGGGGGTGAAAGGCCAATCAAACCGGGAGATAGCTGGTTCTCCCCGAAAGCTATTTAGGTAGCGCCTCGTGAACTCATCTTCGGGGGTAGAGCACTGTTTCGGCTAGGGGGTCATCCCGACTTACCAACCCGATGCAAACTACGAATACCGAAGAATGTTATCACGGGAGACACACGGCGGGTGCTAACGTCCGTCGTGAAGAGGGAAACAACCCAGACCGCCAGCTAAGGTCCCAAAGTCATGGTTAAGTGGGAAACGATGTGGGAAGGCACAGACAGCCAGGATGTTGGCTTAGAAGCAGCCATCATTTAAAGAAAGCGTAATAGCTCACTGGTCGAGTCGGCCTGCGCGGAAGATGTAACGGGGCTAAACCATGCACCGAAGCTGCGGCAGCGACACTATGTGTTGTTGGGTAGGGGAGCGTTCTGTAAGCCTGCGAAGGTGGCCTGTGAGGGTTGCTGGAGGTATCAGAAGTGCGAATGCTGACATAAGTAACGATAATGCGGGTGAAAAGCCCGCACGCCGGAAGACCAAGGGTTCCTGTCCAACGTTAATCGGGGCAGGGTGAGTCGACCCCTAAGGCGAGGCCGAAAGGCGTAGTCGATGGGAAACAGGTTAATATTCCTGTACTGGGTGTTACTGCGAAGGGGGGACGGAGAAGGCTATGTTAGCCGGGCGACGGTTGTCCCGGTTTAAGCATGTAGGCGGGTGTTCCAGGTAAATCCGGAACGCTGTTAACGCTGAGGTGTGATGACGAGGCACTACGGTGCTGAAGTAACAAATGCCCTGCTTCCAGGAAAAGCCTCTAAGCATCAGGTAACATCAAATCGTACCCCAAACCGACACAGGTGGTCAGGTAGAGAATACCAAGGCGCTTGAGAGAACTCGGGTGAAGGAACTAGGCAAAATGGTGCCGTAACTTCGGGAGAAGGCACGCTGATATGTAGGTGAAGCCCCTGCGGGTGGAGCTGAAATCAGTCGAAGATACCAGCTGGCTGCAACTGTTTATTAAAAACACAGCACTGTGCAAACACGAAAGTGGACGTATACGGTGTGACGCCTGCCCGGTGCCGGAAGGTTAATTGATGGGGTTATCCGTAAGGAGAAGCTCTTGATCGAAGCCCCGGTAAACGGCGGCCGTAACTATAACGGTCCTAAGGTAGCGAAATTCCTTGTCGGGTAAGTTCCGACCTGCACGAATGGCGTAATGATGGCCAGGCTGTCTCCACCCGAGACTCAGTGAAATTGAACTCGCTGTGAAGATGCAGTGTACCCGCGGCAAGACGGAAAGACCCCGTGAACCTTTACTATAGCTTGACACTGAACATTGAGCCTTGATGTGTAGGATAGGTGGGAGGCTTTGAAGCGTGGACGCCAGTCTGCGTGGAGCCGACCTTGAAATACCACCCTTTAATGTTTGATGTTCTAACCTGGCGCCGTAATCCGGCGTGGGGACAGTGTCTGGTGGGTAGTTTGACTGGGGCGGTCTCCTCCCAAAGAGTAACGGAGGAGCACGAAGGTTAGCTAATCCTGGTCGGACATCAGGAGGTTAGTGCAATGGCATAAGCTAGCTTGACTGCGAGCGTGACGGCGCGAGCAGGTGCGAAAGCAGGTCATAGTGATCCGGTGGTTCTGAATGGAAGGGCCATCGCTCAACGGATAAAAGGTACTCCGGGGATAACAGGCTGATACCGCCCAAGAGTTCATATCGACGGCGGTGTTTGGCACCTCGATGTCGGCTCATCACATCCTGGGGCTGAAGTAGGTCCCAAGGGTATGGCTGTTCGCCATTTAAAGTGGTACGCGAGCTGGGTTTAGAACGTCGTGAGACAGTTCGGTCCCTATCTGCCGTGGGCGCTGGAGAATTGAGGGGGGCTGCTCCTAGTACGAGAGGACCGGAGTGGACGCATCACTGGTGTTCGGGTTGTCATGCCAATGGCATTGCCCGGTAGCTAAATGCGGAAAAGATAAGTGCTGAAAGCATCTAAGCACGAAACTTGCCCCGAGATGAGTTCTCCCTGAGACTTAGAGTCTCCTGAAGGAACGTTAAAGACGATGACGTTGATAGGTCGGGTGTGTAAGCGTAGCGATACGTTGAGCTAACCGATACTAATGAACCGTGAGGCTTAACCTTACAACGCCGAAGGTGTTTTGGCGGAATTGAGAAGATTTTCAGCGTGATACAGATTACATCGATGCGTCCCGGAGACGTGTTGATAACAGAATTTGCCTGGCGGCGATAGCGCGGTGGTCCCACCTGACCCCATGCCGAACTCAGAAGTGAAACGCCGTAGCGCCGATGGTAGTGTGGGGTCTCCCCATGTGAGAGTAGGGAACTGCCAGGCATCAAATAAAGCAAAAGGCCCGGTCGAAAGACTGGGCCTTTTGTTTTATCTGTTGTCTGTCGGTGAGCGCTCTCCTGAGGAGGACAAATCCGCCGGGAGCGGATTTGAACGTTGCGCAGCAACGGCCCGGAGGGTGGCGGGCAGGACGCCCGCCATAAACTGCCAGGCATCAAACAAAGCAAAAGGCCCGGTCGGAAGACCGGGTTTTTTGTCGTCTGCATTTTGCCGCTATGGCCGCCGCCACCTCCCCGGTGGCGCTGCGCTTACCGGGGCTACGGCTTTGATACCGGTACTCCCTCCGGGGAAAACGCCACCATACCGATCGCCCAGACATTCAGGCAAGCCTTCCCACGTTAGATACGGTAAACTAATGCTGATTTTGCATCAGGAAGCCACTATGAACCATTCCCTCAAACCCTGGAATACCTTTGGCATTAATCGTTCTGCCAAAGTAATTGTACTTGCCGAAAACGAACAACAGCTACTGGCTGCCTGGCAAGCTGCCGTTGCAGAACGTCAGCCTGCTTTGATCCTTGGCGAAGGAAGCAATGTTCTGTTCCTGAAAGACTATTCCGGTACGGTGATCATCAACCGCATCATGGGTATCGAGGTGAGCGAAACGGCTGAAGCCTGGCGTTTACACGTCGGTGCTGGCGAAAACTGGCATCAACTGGTGCAATTCGCGCTGGAAAAGGAAATGCCGGGGCTGGAAAATCTGGCCTTAATTCCCGGCTGTGCAGGATCTTCACCGATCCAAAACATTGGCGCCTATGGTGTCGAATTACAGCGAGTATGTGAATATGTTGACTGTATCGAGCTGGAAACGGGTCGCAAACAACGTCTTTCTGCCGCAGAGTGTCGTTTCGGCTATCGAGATAGCATTTTCAAACATGAATACCAGGATCGTTACGCGATAGTCGCCGTTGGGCTATCGTTGGCAAAAGCGTGGCAGCCCATTCTGACCTACGGCGATTTGACTCGTCTCGATCCGCAGACCGTCACACCGCGCCAGGTATTTGATTCCGTCTGTCATATGCGTATGACCAAGTTGCCGGATCCGAAGGTTAATGGTAATGCCGGAAGCTTCTTTAAAAACCCTGTTGTCAGCGCCCCGATCGCCGAGGCACTACTGGTCAGCTTCCCGAGCGCGCCACATTACCCACAAGCGGACGGCAGCGTTAAGCTGGCTGCAGGCTGGCTTATCGACCAATGCCAGCTGAAAGGCAAAACTATCGGCGGGGCCGCGGTTCATCGCCAGCAGGCGTTGGTGCTGATTAATGATAACCAGGCGACCAGCGATGATGTTGTCAGGTTAGCGCATTACGTCCGCCAGCAGGTAGGCGAGAAATTTAACGTCTGGCTACAGCCGGAAGTACGCTTCATCGGAGAGAACGGTGAAGTGAACGCGGAAGAGGTGATTGCATGAAAGACAATACGGTACCCCTGACGCTTATCTCTATTCTGGCAGACGGTGAGTTTCACTCCGGTGAACAACTGGGTGAGCGGCTGGGAATGAGTCGTGCGGCAATTAACAAGCATATGCAGACGCTCCGGGATTGGGGAGTGGATGTTTTTACCGTGCCAGGGAAGGGTTATAGCCTCCCTGAACCCATTGAGCTATTAGATGAGCAGAAGATTGCCAGCCAGGTTGCACAAGGGCGGGTAACAGTATTGCCGGTCATTGACTCTACTAACCAGTATCTGCTGGATCGCCTGAGCGAACTGGAGTCTGGCGATGCCTGTGTGGCCGAATACCAGCAGGCTGGGCGTGGTCGTCGCGGGCGTAAGTGGTTCTCGCCATTCGGTGCCAACCTCTACCTCTCGATGTACTGGCGACTGGAGCAAGGGCCTGCGGCCGCTATAGGCCTGAGCCTGGTAATTGGCATCGTGATTGCCGAAGTGTTGCAGAGCCTGGGGGCTGATAAAGTCCGGGTGAAATGGCCGAATGATATCTATCTGCAGGACCGCAAGCTGTCTGGTATCCTGGTTGAACTTACCGGAAAAACCGGCGATGCTGCGCAGATCGTCAGTGGTGCTGGTATCAACCTGGTTATGCGCCGCGTTGAGCCCGATGTTGTCAATCAGGGATGGATTAGCCTTCAGGAAGCGGGAGTTTCTATTGACCGTAACACGCTGACGGCGCGGTTAGTGAAAGAACTACGCACTGGTTTGCAGCTTTTTGAACAGGAAGGTTTAACACCTTACCTTCCACGATGGGAAAAACTGGATAACTTTATTAATCGCCCAGTGAAATTAATTATTGGCGATAAAGAAATATTTGGTATTTCACGTGGTATTGATGCACAAGGCGCGTTATTGCTCGATCAGGATGGGGTCATTAAACCCTGGGTCGGTGGCGAAATATCGTTGCGTAGCGCAGAATAAAAAAAGGGAGCCAACGCTCCCTTTTTTTATTTTCGTAAGCGGACCTGATCGACCGAATGATTCGCGCTTTTAGTCATGATTAGGCTGGCGCGTTCGCGAGTAGGTAGTATATTTTCTTTAAGATTCAGAAGGTTGATTTCATTCCATAATGAGGTGGCAATGTTTACCGCTTCCTCTTTTGAAAGTTTGGCGTAATTATGGAAATAAGAATCAGGGTCAGTAAAGGCCCCTTCACGGAATTTCAGAAAACGATTGATATACCATGTCTTTAATAGATCTTCTGGCGCATCGACATAAATAGAAAAGTCGACGAAGTCAGAAACAAATACATGATGTGGGTCGTGTGGGTAGTCCATCCCGCTTTGCAGAACGTTCAAACCTTCCAGAATAAGAATATCTGGTTGGGCGACAGTTTTATCGCCGTCAGGAATAACATCATAAATCAGATGGGAATAAACCGGAGCGGTGGCATTAGGTATGCCAGATTTCAGATCTGAAACAAACTTCACCAGTCGATGCATATCGTAAGACTGCGGAAAGCCCTTTTTCTTCATCAGACCACGTTCTTTTAATACCGAGTTAGGATGCAAGAATCCGTCGGTAGTAATCAGTTCCACATGCCGATGTTCCGGCCATCGGCTGAGCAGCGCCTGTAAAACTCGAGCGGTGGTGCTTTTACCTACCGCAACGCTTCCGGCAATACTGATGATGTAAGGAATACGCTGGCCATTCGTCCCCAGGAATTGCTCAAGTACCGCCTGGCGGCGCAGGTTGGAACTGATATAGAAATTGAGCAAACGTGACAGCGGCAAATAGATCTCGGCGACTTCTTCCAGTGAAAGATCTTCGTTGATGCCTTTTAACCGCGTGATTTCTTCCTCTGTCAGCGTCATCGGAACGGAATCACGAAGTGCAGCCCATTGGTTGCGGTTAAATTGTAGATAGGGTGTCATTAACGTCTGCTCTTTTTTGCTCATAAGCATGTTCTTACTATCACCGCAAAAGAGGTAGCGGTGATGCTTCACACTAGTTAATCAGGACAATGGGCAGGAGGGTAACACCAGAATGGTGGGAATAATAAGAAAAAAACTCATCGAATGGCGCTTTCTCGTAGAAGCATCACAAGTGATGAATAAGGAGAAAGAGGGGAGAAAGGCCGTCTGCTATCTTTGCAGGTTAGCGATCGCCCCCTCATCAGAACCAAATAAGAGTAAAGACAGCCCGCTGTCCCAGTAAAACAGCAACGGAAAACAAATTTTGCGTAGCGGAATGCGCTTTTTTTACTCTCCATTGTTTGAAATTACACCGTTTTTTCGCGTAAGAGCACAAAATGTGAGCAAGAGAACGTTTTATGCAAATTTTTAGTTGCATGAACTCGCAGGTCTCCCTAGAATGCGCGCTACTTGATGCCGACTTAGCTCAGTAGGTAGAGCAACTGACTTGTAATCAGTAGGTCACCAGTTCGATTCCGGTAGTCGGCACCATTAACAATTTGGGTGGGGTTCCCGAGCGGCCAAAGGGAGCAGACTGTAAATCTGCCGTCATCGACTTCGAAGGTTCGAATCCTTCCCCCACCACCACTTTCGGGCAACGTTTTGCGTCGCCGGAGTTGGTTGGGTAAACTAATCAGCTCAACATCAAAGAGAGTAATCTCTTTTTTGTTACAGAAAGAACTGGGTAGCCGAGTTTCAGGATGCGGGCATCGTATAATGGCTATTACCTCAGCCTTCCAAGCTGATGATGCGGGTTCGATTCCCGCTGCCCGCTCCAGACGTGCTGATATGGCTCAGTTGGTAGAGCGCACCCTTGGTAAGGGTGAGGTCCCCAGTTCGACTCTGGGTATCAGCACCACTTCTTTATCTCTCCTTCCCTGTTTCTCTCTGTTTATTGCATTCAACAAGTCGGGCATGTTGCCTGGTTGATGTGGTGATATCACCGATTTATCCGTGTCTTAGAGGGACAATCGATGTCTAAAGAAAAGTTTGAACGTACAAAACCGCACGTTAACGTCGGTACTATCGGCCACGTTGACCATGGTAAAACAACGCTGACCGCTGCAATCACTACCGTACTGGCTAAAACCTACGGCGGTGCCGCTCGTGCATTCGACCAGATCGATAACGCACCGGAAGAAAAAGCTCGTGGTATCACCATCAACACTTCCCACGTTGAATATGACACCCCGACTCGCCACTACGCACACGTAGACTGCCCGGGCCACGCCGACTATGTTAAAAACATGATCACCGGTGCTGCTCAGATGGATGGCGCGATCCTGGTTGTTGCTGCGACTGACGGCCCGATGCCGCAGACTCGTGAGCACATCCTGCTGGGTCGTCAGGTAGGCGTTCCGTACATCATCGTGTTCCTGAACAAATGCGACATGGTTGATGACGAAGAGCTGCTGGAACTGGTAGAGATGGAAGTTCGTGAACTGCTGTCTCAGTACGATTTCCCGGGCGACGACACGCCGATCGTTCGTGGTTCTGCTCTGAAAGCGCTGGAAGGCGAAGCAGAGTGGGAAGCGAAAATCATCGAACTGGCTGGCTTCCTGGATTCTTACATCCCGGAACCAGAGCGTGCGATTGACAAGCCGTTCCTGCTGCCGATCGAAGACGTATTCTCCATCTCCGGTCGTGGTACCGTTGTTACCGGTCGTGTAGAGCGCGGTATCATCAAAGTGGGTGAAGAAGTTGAAATCGTTGGTATCAAAGAAACCGCGAAAACCACCTGTACTGGCGTTGAAATGTTCCGCAAACTGCTGGACGAAGGCCGTGCTGGTGAGAACGTTGGTGTTCTGCTGCGTGGTATCAAACGTGAAGAAATCGAACGTGGTCAGGTACTGGCTAAGCCGGGCAGCATCAACCCGCACACCAAGTTCGAATCTGAAGTGTACATCCTGTCCAAAGACGAAGGCGGCCGTCATACTCCGTTCTTCAAAGGCTACCGTCCGCAGTTCTACTTCCGTACAACTGACGTGACTGGTACCATCGAACTGCCGGAAGGTGTAGAGATGGTAATGCCGGGCGACAACATCAAAATGGTTGTTACCCTGATTCACCCGATCGCGATGGACGACGGTCTGCGTTTCGCAATCCGTGAAGGCGGCCGTACCGTTGGCGCGGGCGTGGTTGCTAAAGTTCTCGGCTAATCGCTGATAACATTTGACGCAATGCGCAATAAAAGGGCATCATTTGATGCCCTTTTTGCACGCTTTCACACCAGAACCTGGCTCATCAGTGATTTTTTTTGTCATAATCATTGCTGAGACAGGCTCTGAAGAGGGCGTTAAGTCCGAAACGCAGCAGAGCATTTCGGTTTGGTCGCCTCGCATTTAATGCGGGGCGAAGATGTTTGTCTGAATTCTTGTGACAGGTTGGTTTATGAGTGCGAATACCGAAGCTCAAGGGAGCGGGCGCGGCCTGGAAGCGTTGAAATGGGTTATCGTTGCCGTGCTGCTGATTGTAGCCATCGTCGGCAACTTCCTTTATCGCGACATTATGCTGGCGATTCGTGCGCTGGCCGTGGTGATTCTTATCGCTGCTGCAGGTGGCGTCGCTCTGTTAACGACGAAAGGTAAGGCGACCGTCGCCTTTGCCCGCGAAGCGAGAACCGAAGTCCGCAAAGTGATCTGGCCGACCCGCCAGGAAACGCTGCACACCACGCTGATTGTTGCTGCCGTAACTGCAGTAATGTCACTGATCCTGTGGGGACTGGATGGTATTCTGGTTCGCCTGGTATCCTTTATCACTGGCCTGAGGTTCTGAGATGTCTGAAGCTCCTAAAAAGCGCTGGTACGTCGTTCAGGCGTTTTCCGGTTTTGAAGGTCGCGTAGCTACTTCGCTGCGTGAACATATCAAATTACACAACATGGAAGAGTTGTTTGGCGACGTCATGGTCCCGACCGAAGAAGTGGTTGAGATCCGTGGCGGCCAGCGTCGCAAAAGCGAACGCAAATTCTTCCCGGGCTACGTTCTGGTCCAGATGGTGATGAACGACGCGAGCTGGCACCTGGTGCGCAGTGTACCGCGTGTGATGGGGTTCATCGGCGGTACTTCTGACCGTCCTGCGCCGATCAGCGACAAAGAAGTCGATGCCATCATGAACCGTCTGCAGCAGGTTGGCGATAAGCCGCGTCCGAAAACGCTGTTCGAGCCGGGTGAAATGGTTCGCGTCAACGACGGTCCGTTTGCTGACTTTAACGGTGTGGTTGAAGAAGTGGACTACGAAAAGTCCCGTCTGAAAGTTTCCGTTTCTATCTTCGGTCGTGCGACCCCGGTAGAGCTGGACTTTGGTCAGGTTGAAAAAGCGTAAGCCGGCGATCAAAAAAGCAGCAATTTAATCGTTGCATAGGGCGTGAAATTGGAATACAATTTCGCGCCTTTTGTTTTTATGGGCCGAGTCCCGTAAAACGTATTTACCACGGGGAGCCTCTTCGAGGCGCTATAACCCAATTTGAGGATTTAAAGAATGGCTAAGAAAGTACAAGCCTATGTCAAGCTGCAGGTTGCAGCTGGTATGGCAAACCCGAGTCCGCCGGTTGGTCCAGCACTGGGTCAGCAGGGCGTTAACATCATGGAATTCTGCAAAGCGTTCAACGCGAAGACTGAATCCATGGAAAAAGGTCTGCCAATCCCGGTTGTTATCACCGTTTACGCTGACCGTTCTTTCACTTTCGTTACCAAAACTCCGCCGGCAGCAGTTCTGCTGAAAAAAGCGGCTGGTATCAAGTCCGGTTCTGGTAAGCCGAACAAAGATAAAGTTGGTAAAATTTCCCGCGCTCAGCTGCAGGAAATCGCGCAGACCAAAGCTGCCGACATGACTGGCGCCGACATTGAAGCGATGACTCGCTCCATTGAAGGTACTGCACGTTCCATGGGCCTGGTAGTGGAGGACTAAGAAATGGCTAAACTGACCAAGCGCATGTCCGTGATCCGTGACAAAGTTGATGCAACTAAACAGTACGACATCAACGAAGCCATTGCTCTGCTGAAAGAACTGGCGACCGCTAAGTTCGTTGAAAGCGTTGACGTTGCTGTAAACCTGGGCATCGACGCTCGTAAATCTGACCAGAACGTACGTGGTGCAACTGTACTGCCGCACGGTACTGGCCGTTCTGTTCGCGTTGCCGTATTTGCACAGGGCCCGAACGCTGAAGCTGCTAAAGCTGCAGGCGCCGAGCTGGTAGGTATGGAAGATCTGGCTGACCAGATCAAGAAAGGCGAAATGAACTTTGACGTTGTTATTGCTTCCCCGGATGCAATGCGCGTTGTTGGCCAGCTGGGCCAGGTTCTGGGCCCGCGCGGCCTGATGCCGAACCCGAAAGTGGGTACCGTAACTCCTAACGTTGCTGAAGCGGTTAAGAACGCTAAAGCGGGTCAGGTTCGTTATCGTAACGACAAAAACGGCATCATCCATACCACCATCGGTAAAGTGGACTTCGACGCTGACAAACTGAAAGAAAACCTGGAATCTCTGCTGGTTGCGCTGAAAAAAGCAAAACCGACTCAGGCTAAAGGCGTGTACATCAAGAAAGTTAGCATCTCCACCACCATGGGTGCAGGTGTTGCAGTAGATCAGGCTGGCCTGAACGCTTCTGCAAACTAATGCCTTTACGTGGGCGGTGATTTTGTCTACAATCTTACCCCCACGTTTCTGTTGAAATATACAGACACTATGCGAGTCATTCGAATTTGCAGCAAGGCGGCAAACGAGTGAATCACCAGGAGCATGGTTAACTATATGACTGGTGTGAACGAGAGCAGCCAACGCAGCGGCGGTTCGAAGGACGAAGACATAGACAAGATTTGTTCGTTGGAGCCTGGCCTATCCAGGCCTCCGTCGAAGACCGCAGGTGTTTCGCAAGAAACTTAATCCCCTGCGTAGACGGTGACAGAACGCTAAGATTATTTTTGGATACTCTGGCTTGTTTCTGCTCACCGTATTTAGACGCTCTATTCGTTGAATAGAGTGAAGTGAGTTCCAGGGCATAAGCCCTGGCAAACATCCAGGAGCAAAGCTAATGGCTTTAAATCTTCAAGACAAACAAGCGATTGTTGCTGAAGTCAGCGAAGTAGCCAAAGGCGCGCTGTCTGCAGTAGTTGCGGATTCCCGTGGCGTGACTGTAGATAAAATGACTGAACTGCGTAAAGCAGGTCGTGAAGCTGGCGTATACATGCGTGTTGTTCGTAACACCCTGCTGCGCCGCGTCGTTGAAGGTACTCAGTTCGAGTGCCTGAAAGACACGTTTGTTGGTCCGACCCTGATTGCATACTCTATGGAACACCCGGGCGCTGCTGCTCGTCTGTTCAAAGAGTTCGCGAAAGCGAATGCAAAATTTGAGGTCAAAGCCGCTGCCTTTGAAGGTGAGCTGATCCCGGCGTCGCAGATCGACCGCCTGGCAACTCTGCCGACCTACGAAGAAGCAATTGCACGCCTGATGGCAACCATGAAAGAAGCTTCGGCTGGCAAACTGGTTCGTACTCTGGCTGCTGTACGCGATGCGAAAGAAGCTGCTTAATCGCAGTTATCTTTGTAAAGCACTCGCTTACGTATAAACTTATTCTGATATTCAGGAACAATTTAAATGTCTATCACTAAAGATCAAATCATTGAAGCAGTATCCGCTATGTCCGTAATGGACGTTGTTGAGCTGATCTCTGCAATGGAAGAAAAATTCGGTGTTTCCGCTGCTGCTGCTGTAGCTGTAGCTGCTGGCCCGGCTGAAGCTGCTGAAGAAAAAACTGAATTCGACGTAATTCTGAAAGCTGCTGGCGCTAACAAAGTTGCTGTTATCAAAGCAGTACGTGGCGCGACTGGCCTGGGTCTGAAAGAAGCTAAAGACCTGGTAGAATCTGCACCGGCTGCACTGAAAGAAGGCATCAGCAAAGACGACGCTGAAGCTCTGAAAAAATCTCTGGAAGAAGCTGGCGCTGAAGTTGAAGTTAAATAAGCCAACCCTTCCGGTTGCAGCCTAAGAAATTAGGCTGAGGCTGGTGACTTTTTAGTCACCAGCCTTTTTGCGCTGTAAGGCGCCAGTAGCATTTCACACTGTTTGACTGCTGGTTTGCCTCACAATGCTTGTTTCTATCGACGACTTAATATACTGCGACAGGTTAGGGTTCCTGGGCTGTGTAAATCGCAATGAAATGGTTTAAGCGTGATAGCAACAGGCATTGCGGAAAGTGTTCCATTTTCCGGTCAACAAAATAGTGTTGCATAAAAAACTGCCCTGTCCGGGCAGATGGGTCGACTTGTCAGCGAGCTGAGGAACCCTATGGTTTACTCCTATACCGAGAAAAAACGTATTCGTAAGGATTTTGGTAAACGTCCACAAGTTCTGGATGTACCTTATCTCCTTTCTATCCAGCTTGACTCGTTCCAGAAGTTTATCGAGCAAGATCCTGAAGGGCAGTATGGTCTGGAAGCAGCCTTCCGTTCCGTATTCCCGATTCAGAGCTACAGCGGTAATTCAGAGCTGCAATACGTCAGCTACCGTCTGGGCGAACCTGTTTTTGATGTTAAAGAATGTCAGATCCGTGGCGTGACGTATTCCGCACCGCTGCGCGTAAAACTGCGTCTGGTGATCTACGAGCGCGAAGCGCCGGAAGGCACCGTTAAAGACATTAAAGAACAAGAAGTCTACATGGGCGAAATTCCGCTCATGACCGACAACGGTACCTTTGTTATCAACGGTACCGAGCGTGTTATCGTTTCTCAGCTGCACCGTAGCCCGGGCGTCTTCTTTGACAGTGACAAAGGTAAGACTCACTCTTCCGGTAAGGTCCTGTATAACGCACGTATCATCCCTTACCGTGGTTCCTGGCTGGACTTCGAATTCGACCCGAAAGACAACCTGTTCGTTCGTATCGACCGTCGTCGTAAACTGCCTGCAACCATCATTCTGCGCGCGCTGAATTATACCACTGAGCAGATCCTTGACCTGTTCTTCGAGAAAGTGGTCTTTGAAATTCGCGATAACAAGCTGCAGATGGAATTGGTACCGGAGCGTCTGCGCGGTGAAACCGCCTCCTTCGATATCGAAGCCGACGGTAAAGTGTACGTTGAGAAAGGCCGCCGTATTACTGCGCGCCACATCCGCCAGCTGGAAAAAGACGATATCAAACATATCGAAGTTCCGGTTGAGTACATTGCGGGCAAAGTCGCTTCTAAAGACTACGTTGACGAATCTACCGGTGAGCTGATCTGCGCGGCGAACATGGAGCTGAGCCTGGATCTGCTGGCGAAGTTGAGCCAGTCCGGCCACAAGCGTATCGAAACGCTGTTCACCAACGACCTGGACCACGGCCCGTATATTTCTGAAACGGTACGCGTCGACCCGACTAACGATCGTCTGAGCGCGCTGGTAGAAATCTACCGCATGATGCGCCCGGGTGAGCCGCCGACTCGCGAAGCAGCGGAAAGCCTGTTCGAGAACCTGTTCTTCTCCGAAGACCGCTACGATCTGTCTGCGGTTGGTCGTATGAAGTTCAACCGTTCTCTGCTGCGTGACGAAATCGAAGGTTCCGGTATCCTGAGCAAAGACGACATCATCGAAGTGATGAAGAAGCTCATCGATATCCGTAACGGTAAAGGCGAAGTCGATGATATCGACCACCTCGGCAACCGTCGTATCCGTTCCGTTGGCGAAATGGCGGAAAACCAATTCCGCGTTGGCCTGGTGCGTGTAGAGCGTGCGGTGAAAGAGCGTCTGTCTCTGGGCGATCTGGATACCCTGATGCCTCAGGATATGATCAACGCCAAGCCGATTTCCGCAGCAGTGAAAGAGTTCTTCGGTTCCAGCCAGCTGTCTCAGTTTATGGACCAGAACAACCCGCTGTCTGAGATTACGCACAAACGTCGTATCTCCGCACTCGGCCCAGGCGGTCTGACCCGTGAACGCGCAGGCTTCGAAGTTCGAGACGTACACCCGACTCACTACGGTCGCGTATGTCCAATCGAAACGCCTGAAGGTCCGAACATCGGTCTGATCAACTCCCTGTCCGTGTACGCACAGACTAACGAATATGGCTTCCTTGAGACGCCGTATCGTAAAGTGACTGACGGTGTTGTAACCGACGAAATTCATTACCTGTCTGCTATCGAAGAAGGTAACTACGTCATCGCTCAGGCGAACTCCAACCTGGATGACGAAGGCCACTTTGTTGAAGATCTGGTTACCTGCCGTAGCAAAGGCGAATCCAGCTTGTTCAGCCGCGACCAGGTTGACTACATGGACGTATCCACCCAGCAGGTGGTATCCGTCGGTGCGTCCCTGATCCCGTTCCTGGAACACGATGACGCCAACCGTGCATTGATGGGTGCGAACATGCAACGTCAGGCGGTTCCGACTCTGCGCGCTGATAAGCCACTGGTTGGTACCGGTATGGAACGTGCTGTTGCCGTTGACTCCGGTGTAACTGCGGTTGCTAAACGTGGCGGTACCGTTCAGTACGTGGATGCTTCCCGTATCGTTATCAAAGTTAACGAAGACGAGATGTATCCGGGCGAAGCGGGTATCGACATCTACAACCTGACTAAGTACACCCGTTCTAACCAGAACACCTGCATCAACCAGATGCCTTGCGTGTCCCTGGGCGAACCGATTGAACGCGGCGACGTACTGGCCGACGGCCCGTCCACCGACCTCGGTGAACTGGCGCTGGGTCAGAACATGCGCGTAGCGTTCATGCCGTGGAACGGCTACAACTTCGAAGACTCCATCCTCGTATCCGAGCGAGTGGTCCAGGAAGACCGTTTCACCACCATCCACATTCAGGAACTGGCGTGCGTGTCTCGTGACACCAAGCTGGGGCCGGAAGAGATCACCGCTGATATCCCGAACGTGGGTGAAGCTGCGCTCTCCAAACTGGATGAATCCGGTATCGTTTACATCGGTGCGGAAGTGACCGGCGGCGATATCCTGGTTGGTAAGGTAACGCCGAAAGGTGAAACCCAGCTGACTCCGGAAGAGAAACTGCTGCGTGCGATCTTCGGTGAGAAAGCGTCTGACGTTAAAGACTCTTCTCTGCGCGTACCGAACGGTGTCTCTGGTACCGTTATCGACGTTCAGGTCTTTACCCGTGACGGCGTAGAAAAAGACAAGCGTGCTCTGGAAATCGAAGAGATGCAGCTGAAGCAGGCTAAGAAAGACCTGTCTGAAGAACTGCAGATCCTCGAAGCGGGTCTGTTCAGCCGTATCTACGCGGTGCTGGTTGCCGGCGGCGTTGAAGCTGACAAGCTCGACAAACTGCCGCGCGATCGCTGGCTGGAACTGGGCCTGACCGACGAAGAGAAGCAAAATCAGCTGGAACAACTGGCTGAGCAGTATGACGAACTGAAACACGAGTTCGAGAAAAAACTCGAAGCGAAACGCCGTAAAATCACCCAAGGCGACGATCTGGCACCGGGCGTGCTGAAGATTGTTAAGGTATACCTGGCCGTTAAACGCCGTATCCAGCCTGGTGATAAGATGGCAGGTCGTCACGGTAACAAGGGTGTTATCTCTAAGATCAACCCGATCGAAGATATGCCGCACGATGCTAACGGTACGCCGGTAGATATCGTACTGAACCCGCTGGGCGTACCGTCTCGTATGAACATCGGTCAGATCCTGGAAACTCACCTGGGTATGGCTGCGAAAGGCATCGGCGATAAGATCAACGCCATGCTGAAACAGCAGCAAGAAGTCGCGAAACTGCGCGAGTTCATCCAGCGTGCTTACGATCTGGGTACCGACGTTCGTCAGAAAGTCGACCTGAATACCTTCAGCGATGAAGAAGTGCTGCGTCTGGCTGAAAACCTGAAGAAAGGTATGCCAATCGCAACGCCAGTATTCGACGGTGCAAAAGAAGCGGAAATTAAAGAACTGCTGCAACTGGGCGGTCTGCCATCTTCTGGTCAGATTACCCTGTTCGACGGCCGTACCGGTGAACAGTTCGAGCGTCAGGTAACCGTAGGTTACATGTACATGCTGAAACTGAACCACCTGGTCGACGACAAGATGCACGCTCGTTCTACCGGTTCTTACAGCCTGGTTACTCAGCAGCCGCTGGGTGGTAAGGCGCAGTTCGGTGGTCAGCGCTTCGGTGAGATGGAAGTGTGGGCGCTGGAAGCATACGGCGCGGCCTACACCCTGCAGGAAATGCTCACCGTTAAGTCTGATGACGTGAACGGTCGTACCAAGATGTATAAAAACATCGTGGACGGCAACCACCAGATGGAACCGGGCATGCCGGAATCCTTCAACGTACTGTTGAAAGAAATCCGCTCGCTGGGCATCAACATCGAACTGGAAGACGAGTAACTCTCGCTCAAACAGGTCACTGGTGCCGGGGTTAAACCCGGCGCCAGATTGTGCTAACTCCGACGGGAGCAAATCCGTGAAAGACTTATTAAAGTTTCTGAAAGCGCAAACTAAAACCGAAGAGTTTGATGCGATCAAAATTGCTCTGGCATCGCCAGACATGATCCGTTCATGGTCTTTCGGTGAAGTTAAAAAGCCGGAAACCATTAACTACCGTACGTTCAAACCAGAACGTGACGGTCTGTTCTGCGCTCGTATTTTCGGGCCAGTGAAAGACTATGAGTGCCTGTGCGGTAAGTACAAGCGCCTGAAACACCGTGGTGTTATCTGTGAGAAGTGCGGCGTTGAAGTGACCCAGACCAAAGTGCGTCGTGAGCGCATGGGCCACATCGAGCTGGCGTCTCCGACTGCCCACATCTGGTTCCTGAAGTCTCTGCCGTCCCGTATCGGTCTGCTGCTGGATATGCCGCTGCGCGATATCGAACGCGTACTGTACTTTGAATCTTATGTTGTTATCGAAGGTGGCATGACCAACCTCGAACGCAACCAGATTCTGACTGAAGAGCAGTACCTGGACGCGCTGGAAGAGTTCGGTGACGAATTCGACGCGAAGATGGGCGCCGAAGCTATTCAGGCCCTGCTGAAGAGCATGGATCTGGAGCAAGAGTGCGAGCAGCTGCGTGAAGAGCTGAACGAAACCAACTCCGAAACCAAGCGTAAAAAGCTGACCAAGCGCATCAAGCTGCTGGAAGCGTTCGTGCAGTCTGGCAACAAGCCGGAGTGGATGATCCTGACCGTTCTGCCGGTTCTGCCGCCAGATCTGCGTCCGCTGGTTCCGCTGGATGGCGGTCGTTTTGCGACTTCTGACCTGAACGATCTGTATCGTCGCGTCATTAACCGTAACAACCGTCTGAAACGTCTGCTGGATCTGGCTGCGCCGGACATCATCGTACGCAACGAAAAACGTATGCTGCAGGAAGCGGTTGACGCCCTGCTGGATAACGGTCGTCGCGGTCGTGCGATCACCGGTTCTAACAAACGTCCTCTGAAATCTTTGGCCGATATGATCAAAGGTAAACAGGGTCGTTTCCGTCAGAACCTGCTCGGTAAGCGTGTTGACTACTCCGGTCGTTCTGTTATCACCGTAGGTCCATACCTGCGTCTGCATCAGTGCGGCCTGCCGAAGAAAATGGCGCTGGAGCTGTTCAAACCGTTCATTTACGGCAAGCTGGAACTGCGTGGCCTCGCCACCACCATCAAAGCCGCGAAGAAAATGGTTGAGCGTGAAGAAGCTGTCGTTTGGGATATCCTGGACGAAGTTATCCGCGAACACCCGGTACTGCTGAACCGTGCGCCAACACTGCACCGTTTGGGTATCCAGGCATTCGAACCGGTTCTGATCGAAGGTAAAGCCATCCAGCTGCACCCGCTGGTTTGTGCGGCTTATAACGCCGACTTCGATGGTGACCAGATGGCTGTTCACGTACCGCTGACGCTGGAAGCTCAGCTGGAAGCGCGTGCGCTGATGATGTCTACTAACAACATTCTGTCCCCGGCGAACGGCGAACCGATCATCGTTCCGTCTCAGGACGTTGTATTGGGTCTGTACTACATGACCCGCGACTGTGTTAACGCCAAAGGCGAAGGCATGGTGCTGACTGGCCCGAAAGAAGCTGAGCGTATTTATCGCGCCGGCCTGGCCTCTCTGCATGCGCGCGTTAAAGTGCGTATCACTGAATACGAAAAAGATGAAAACGGCGAATTCGTCGCGAAGACCAGCCTGAAAGACACGACCGTCGGCCGTGCCATTCTGTGGATGATCGTACCAAAAGGTCTGCCGTTCTCTATCGTGAACCAGGCGCTCGGTAAGAAAGCGATCTCCAAGATGCTGAACACCTGTTACCGTATTCTGGGCCTGAAACCGACCGTTATTTTTGCGGACCAGACGATGTACACCGGCTTTGCTTATGCAGCGCGTTCAGGTGCATCCGTTGGTATCGATGACATGGTCATCCCGGAGAAAAAATACGAAATCATCAGCGAAGCGGAAGCGGAAGTTGCTGAGATTCAGGAACAGTTCCAGTCTGGTCTGGTAACAGCGGGCGAACGCTACAACAAAGTTATCGATATCTGGGCTGCGGCGAACGATCGTGTATCCAAAGCGATGATGGATAACCTACAAACCGAAACCGTGATTAACCGTGACGGCCAGGAAGAGCAGCAGGTTTCCTTCAACAGCATCTACATGATGGCCGACTCCGGTGCGCGTGGTTCTGCGGCACAGATTCGTCAGCTGGCGGGTATGCGTGGTCTGATGGCGAAGCCGGATGGCTCCATCATCGAAACGCCGATCACCGCGAACTTCCGTGAAGGTCTGAACGTACTCCAGTACTTCATCTCCACTCACGGTGCTCGTAAAGGTCTGGCGGATACCGCACTGAAGACAGCGAACTCCGGTTACCTGACTCGTCGTCTGGTTGACGTTGCACAGGACCTGGTCGTGACTGAAGACGACTGTGGCACCCTGGAAGGCATCACCATGACGCCGGTTATCGAAGGTGGCGACGTTAAAGAGCCGCTGCGCGACCGCGTACTGGGTCGTGTGACTGCTGAAGACGTACTGAAGCCGGGTACCGCGGACATTCTGGTTCCACGCAACACGCTGCTGCACGAGCACTGGTGTGACCTGTTGGAAGAGAACTCCGTTGACTCCGTTAAAGTCCGTTCCGTTGTATCCTGTGACACCGACTTTGGTGTATGTGCGCACTGCTACGGTCGTGACCTGGCGCGTGGCCACATCATCAACAAAGGTGAGGCTATCGGCGTTATCGCGGCACAGTCCATCGGTGAGCCGGGTACACAGCTGACGATGCGTACGTTCCACATCGGTGGTGCGGCATCTCGTGCGGCTGCTGAATCCAGCATCCAGGTGAAAAACAAAGGTAGCATCCGTCTGAGCAACGCGAAGTCGGTTGTGAACTCCAGCGGTAAACTGGTTATCACCTCTCGTAACACCGAGCTGAAGCTGATCGACGAATTCGGTCGTACTAAAGAAAGCTATAAAGTGCCTTACGGCTCCGTTATGGCTAAAGGCGACGGCGAGCAGGTTGCTGGCGGCGAAACCGTAGCAAACTGGGATCCGCACACCATGCCGGTTATCACCGAGGTGAGTGGTTTCGTCCGCTTCACCGACATGATCGACGGCCAGACCATTACTCGTCAGACCGACGAGCTGACCGGTCTGTCCTCGCTGGTGGTTCTGGATTCTGCAGAACGTACCGCAGGTGGTAAAGATCTGCGTCCGGCGCTGAAAATTGTTGACGCTCAGGGCAACGACGTTCTGATCCCAGGCACTGATATGCCTGCTCAGTACTTCCTGCCGGGTAAAGCGATTGTTCAGCTGGAAGATGGCGTACAGATCAGTTCTGGTGACACCCTGGCGCGTGTACCGCAGGAATCCGGCGGTACCAAGGATATCACCGGTGGTCTGCCGCGCGTTGCGGACCTGTTCGAAGCACGTCGTCCGAAAGAGCCGGCAATCCTGGCTGAAATCAGCGGCATCATTTCCTTCGGTAAAGAAACCAAAGGGAAACGTCGTCTGGTTATCACCCCGGTAGACGGTAGCGATCCGTACGAAGAGATGATTCCGAAGTGGCGTCAGCTGAACGTGTTCGAAGGTGAACGTGTAGAACGTGGTGACGTGGTTTCCGACGGTCCGGAAGCGCCGCACGACATTCTGCGTCTTCGTGGCGTACACGCGGTAACGCGTTACATCACCAACGAAGTCCAGGACGTTTACCGTCTGCAAGGCGTTAAGATTAACGATAAGCACATTGAAGTTATCGTTCGTCAGATGCTGCGTAAAGCGACCATCGAAAGTGCTGGTAGCTCCGACTTCCTGGAAGGCGAGCAGGTTGAATACTCTCGCGTGAAGATTGCTAACCGCGATCTGGAAGCGAACGGCAAAGTGGCGGCGACGTATTCCCGCGACCTGCTGGGTATCACCAAAGCGTCTCTGGCAACCGAGTCCTTCATCTCCGCGGCATCGTTCCAGGAGACGACTCGCGTGCTGACCGAAGCAGCCGTTGCGGGCAAACGCGACGAACTGCGCGGCCTGAAAGAGAACGTCATCGTTGGTCGTCTGATCCCGGCGGGTACCGGTTATGCGTACCACCAGGATCGTATGCGCCGTCGCGCTGCGGGCGAACAGCCAGCTGCGCCGCAGGTGAGCGTTGAAGAAGCCTCTGCCAACCTGGCAGAACTGCTGAACGCAGGCTTGGGCGGTTCCGACAACGATTAATCGTTGATTCGCTAAGCGCTTAAAAAGCCAGTCAGATTTCCTGACTGGCTTTTTTATTGTCTGTTGAACACTCCCGTCTATTTTTAATTACATTTATTTAATGTAATTACCGCAATTAATTAGCAAATAAAACATGTCTGATAATTATCTATTTGCTATTTCTTTACGCCGTCGCTAATTGATGGATAAAAACTCTACGTATATCAAAAAATAAGCTCTGCAAACTCTATATAGTCAAAAAACTCAAAGAATCATGTGATTACTTTTCCACATTCTTTTCGGTTTACCGCAACTGAGGGGATCACTACGTCTGTCAGCAGGCGATGGAGGAGGCGAGCAAATAAAAATAAAGCGGAGAGCATGGTCATTATTTAATGGATAGCTTCTGGGGGATACATGGAATTTGCTATACAACTTATCATTATCTTAATTTGTCTGTTCTATGGCGCGAAAAAGGGCGGTATTGCGCTCGGTCTGTTAGGCGGCATTGGGTTAGTTATCTTAGTTTTTGTCTTTCATCTTAAACCGGGAAAACCGCCCGTTGATGTCATGCTGGTGATTATTGCCGTGGTGGCCGCCTCGGCGACCCTACAGGCCTCCGGTGGTTTGGATGTTATGTTGCAGATTGCCGAGAAGCTCCTGCGGCGTAATCCTAAATATGTCTCGATCGTGGCGCCGTTCGTCACCTGTACGCTGACGATTTTGTGCGGCACCGGCCATGTGGTGTATACGATCCTGCCGATTATTTACGACGTGGCGATTAAAAATAACATTCGCCCGGAACGACCGATGGCCGCGAGTTCCATTGGTGCCCAAATGGGGATCATCGCCAGCCCGGTCTCGGTAGCGGTCGTCTCGCTGGTGGCCATGCTTGGTAATTTTACCTTTAACGGTAAGCACCTTGAGTTTCTCGATCTGTTGGCAATAACCATCCCATCAACGCTACTGGGGATCCTGGCGATTGGTATCTTCAGTTGGTTCCGCGGCAAAGATCTCGACAAAGACGAGACCTTCCAGGCTTTTATTGCCGTACCGGAAAACCGTCATTACGTTTATGGCGATACGGCCACACTGTTAGATAAAAAGCTGCCAACCAGTAACTGGATTGCGATGTGGATTTTCCTTGCCTCGATCGCAGTGGTCGCTTTGCTTGGCGCTTTCTCCGAACTGCGCCCGACATTCGACGGCAAGCCGCTGTCGATGGTGCTGGTGATCCAGATGTTTATGCTGCTCTCCGGGGCGCTCATCATCATCATTACCAAAACCAATCCCGCATCGATTTCCAGGAATGAGGTTTTCCGTTCGGGGATGATCGCTATCGTCGCGGTGTATGGTATCGCGTGGATGGCAGAGACCATGTTCGGTGCGCACATGACCGAGATTAAAGGTGTGCTCGGGGAGATGGTGAAGGAGTACCCGTGGGCTTATGCCATCGTTCTGTTGCTGGTGTCGAAGTTTGTTAACTCCCAGGCGGCGGCACTGGCGGCGATTGTGCCAGTGGCGCTGGCGATTGGCGTCGATCCGGCCTATATCGTTGCTTCCGCACCTGCCTGCTATGGCTATTATATTCTGCCGACCTATCCGAGCGATCTGGCGGCGATTCAGTTTGACCGTTCAGGCACCACGCATATCGGCCGCTTTGTCATTAACCACAGCTTTATCCTGCCGGGCTTAATTGGCGTCAGCGTATCCTGCGTGTTTGGCTGGGTATTCGCGGCGATGTATGGTTTTCTGTAAGTGAGGGCAGGCGCCGCTGGCGGCGCCTGTGTCATCATCGACATTATTGTGCGGGCGGCAGGCGGCGATAGAGCTCAATCATATCGGTTGCCAGATCCTGAATCACCATCGCATTCATCAGGTGATCCTGTGAGTGGACGGTAATCAGATTGACCGGCAGCTTACCGCTGCCTTCATCCAGACCAATAAGCTGGGTCTGGATTTTATGCGCATGTTTCACGAACTCATGAGACTCGGCCATGGCTTGTTCGGCCGCAGTGAAATCGCCTTTACGCGCCAGTTGCAGGGCGGTAAGAGCAGAACTACGCGCGGAGCCGGCGTTAACCAGCAGTTCCATGATAATCGTTTCTAAATCTTCCATGCCTTACTCCATTAACTTCAGGGCTTTTTCAAGGACGGCATCACCTTTCATCATGCCGTAATCCATCATATCGATAACAGCGACTTTCTTACCGACCGGGTCGGCTAGCGCCTGTAGTTTAGCTTGTTCATATTTCACCTGCGGACCGAGCAGAATAATATCCGCAGTCGCCAGGTTATCGTTGAACTCCGCTACCGGGACAGCCTTGATCGAGACCTCGACGCCTTTCTTTTGAGCGGCATCTTTCATGCGTTGCACCAGCATGCTGGTGGACATTCCTGCGGCACAGCATAAAACGATATTCTTCATAGTTTCATCGCCCTTATGTATGTTCCTTGATACGTCATCTTTATCGCGGGCGGCGATGTGGCACAACTGCTTCACCATGATTGTGTGTAAAGCATCACAAAAAATGAAACCGGTTTCAATTTTGCTACAATCGAGAAAAAAGCCCGTAGAAGCTGGCTATCAGGGGATTGTGTTCAGGCGCGAACGATTCGGTTCTTGCCCTGCTGTTTGGCCTTATACAACGCTTCGTCTACGCTAACGACCAGTTTTTCCAGCGGCTCCATATTCCATTCCCCGAGCCCTGCGCTAAAGGTGACGGTTAATCCCTCTTCGCGCCAGGTACGGCGGGCGACGTTAAGGCGCCAGTCTTCCAGAATGGCGCGGGCCTTATCGATATATTCAGCAGGAAAGATGACGGCAAACTCTTCACCGCCGTAACGATAAAGTGAAATCGCCTGCGGCTGCAGGATTTGTAGCCCTTCACGCGCGACGTTACGCAGCACGATGTCGCCATTGAGATGGCCCCAGGTATCATTAATCAATTTAAAGTTATCGATATCGACCAGCGCGAGGGCAAAGGGCTGGTGATCGTTCATCAGCGCGGCAATATCGCTATCAAAGGCTCGGCGGTTTTTACAGCCGGTCAGGGCATCGATGGTCGCCTGGCGGACATAGGTGAGCTCGCGTTGCTTATTGCTCTCAATCGCTTTGCTGAGCATGGCTTCCAGCCGCGGCGCGCGCTTGACGTCGCCGGTCTTAATGGCGTTGATGATGTTCATCAGCACGGTACGTGAAGCGTGGCGCAGATACAGCCCGAACAGAATGATGACGATGGCGGCGAGGACGAAGCCCCAGGCGACAATATCGGTTTCGTAGCGCGTCAGGTCGGCCAGGGTGGCGTCGGTCACGCGGAAAATAACAAACCAGTCAGGGTTGGTGAAGGAGTAGTAGTAATACCAGACCTCCTGTTCCGTATCGTAGAGCTGGCCTTCCGCACTGGTCATTTTGTCCATCAGCCCGGCGCTCACGTAGGGTTTAAACAGTGCGCCGGTATCGGGATGGAGCACTACTTTTCCGTCGCGCTGGACGACAAAAAACTCCCCCTGTACCGGGGAGACGATCTGCCGCAGTGCGAAGCCCATCGATGTCAGGTCCATATGGAACGCCAGACTACCTTTGAGCCGACCCTGTGGTGAAATGACCGGCCGGTAGACGGTGACGGTGGGGCGATGGGTGAAGTAATCCATGTAGGGACTGGTATAGAGACTAAAAGTGCTGGCTTCCGCCTGACGAATAAACCAGGGGCGCGTTTTGGGATCAAAGGCGCGGCTCTCTTCGCCCTCCAGTACCTCAGGGGCACGCAGATAGCGGCCGCGGGTATCGGCCAGCGAAATAGAGGAGACTGTCGGCATCAGCTCCTGCAGACGCATCAGGTCGTCCAACCCTTTTTGCGGATCGAGGTTAACGGCGTTATTGAGCGCGTCATCGCGAGCGAAGTATTTCGTTGCGCGCGCCAGAATGTAGTCATTCTCGCGCAGCAGCGATTCGGTGTAATTCACCGCAAGGTTGTGGGTAAAGTTGCGGTTAATATGATGATAGTCTTCAAGAAAATTTTTCTTTTGCGTCGCGATAACAAAGATCGCAATCAGCAAAAAACTGAGCAAAATCCCCGCAAACCCCACGACGATCGGCGTAGTAAAAGAGAGCTTTCTGTTGTGGCGTGCCATGAGTTGTTAATCGTCCAGGATCTATATACCCGTCATACTTCAAGTTGTTGTCGTTCAATTATAACGCTGAGCGCGCTTAGTATTGCGATTTATATTCGGTGGCAATATGTTCGCGGCAGTGCGGGCGAAAGAGGCAGGGCGAAAGTGAGGAAGGGATAATCCGCCCTGGTCAGCGTCCGCTGCTGACCCTGGCAGAATAGAAAAATGGCGGCGGTCGGGCGACCCTCCGTTTTTCATCTCTCGTGCAGGCACGCAAAATAATCAGGTGCTTGCAGCAGGTTTCATGATGATTGCGAGGCGCGTCCCAGCCAGCTATCCCAGTCTTTCCACACCGGCTGCAGCCCGCGGGCAGCCAGCGCGCTGGCAACCTCTTCGGGACGACGGTCGTCGTGCGGCGCGAATTGCTCGAGCTCCGGATGATCGTCAGCGTAACCGCCGGGCTGAGTTTTGGAGAACGCGCTGACGTTATTAATCGCCAGCGGGATCACCCGGTCGCGGAACCACGGTGATTCGCGGGTCGATAACGACAGTTCCACTTCCGGCGCCAACAGGCGGAAGGCGCAAATGGTTTGCACCAACTGACGCTCGTCCATGAGCGAAGCTGGTTCAATACCGCCGGCGCAGGGGCGCAGACGCGGGAAGGAGATTGAGTAGCGGCTGCGCCAGTAGCGTTGCTGCAGCCACAGCAGATGCTCAGCAACCATAAAACAATCCACCCGCCAGCTGTCGGAAAGGCCAATCAGCGCGCCGAGGCCGATCTTGTCGATCCCCGCCTCGCCTAAGCGATCCGGTGTATCCAGTCGCCAGAAGAAATCCTGTTTTTTGCCTTTCAGGTGGTGCTGGGCATACATGCTCTCATGGTAAGTTTCCTGATAGACCATGACGCCGTCGAGCCCCAGCGTTTTCAGTTCGGCATACTCTTCGGTCGCCAGCGGCTGTACTTCCATATGTAGCGAGGCAAACTGGCTACGGATGGCTGGCAGGTGCTGGCGGAAATAATCCATCCCGACTTTGCTCTGATGCTCGCCGGTGACCAGCAACAAATGTTCAAAACCCAGATCGCGGATAGCGGCGCATTCACGGGCAATCTCGACTTCATCAAGAGTCTTGCGTTTAATGCGGTTGCTCATTGAGAAACCGCAGTAGGTGCAGTCGTTAGCGCACAGGTTGGACAGATACAGCGGCACGTAAAAGCTAACGGTGTTGCCGAAACGCTGACGGGTGAGCCGTTGCGCGCGTTGCGCCAGCGGTTCAAGATACGCGGCGGCCGCGGGCGAAAGCAGGGCCATCATGTCGTCGCGGGTGAGCGGTTTCGCCACCAATGCTCGTTCGACGTCGGCGGCGGTTTTGCTGTTGATACGCAGGCGGATGTCATCCCACTCCAGCTGCCGCCAACGATCGCTGAAGGTCTTCATGCCAGCGCCTCCAGGAATCCAGTCAGCGGGCTGGTGGCCTGCGCCTGGCGACTGCGCGCGCCGGGTCCTGCCTGACGCGCCAGTAATCCGGCATCGACCGCCATGCGGAAAGCGCGAGCCATGACGACAGGATCGTCGGCTACGGCGATGGCGGTATTGACCAGCACCGCGTCAGCGCCCATCTCCAGCGCTTGCGCCGCATGGCTCGGTACGCCAATCCCGGCATCGACCACGACCGGTACCGTCGCCTGCTCAATAATAATCTCCAGCATCGCTTTGGTTTCCAGCCCCTGGTTGGAACCGATTGGCGCGCCCAGCGGCATCACCGCCGCGCAACCGACCTCTTCCAGCCGTTTGCACAGTACCGGGTCGGCGCCGCAATAGGGCAGAACGACGAACCCTTCACGGACCAGCAGCTCCGCCGCTTTTAAGGTTTCAATCGGATCGGGCAGCAGCCAGCGGGCGTCCGGGTGAATTTCCAGCTTCAGCCAGTGAGTGCCTAAGGCTTCCCGCGCCAGGCGGGCGGCAAATACCGCTTCTTCCGCCGTCTTCGCCCCTGAGGTATTCGGCAGCAGACTGACGCCCGCTGCCAGCAGTGGCGCGAGAATGGCGTCATTGTGTTGACGCAAATCGACGCGTTTCATCGCCAGCGTCACCAGCTGGCTTCCCGAGGCGCGAATCGCCTCGACCATCATCTCCGGGGCGGCGAATTTGCCGGTTCCGGTAAAAAGATGGGATTCAAATGTCTTATCGGCAATACGTAACATGTCAGCCTCCGGCGATGACCTGAAAAAGCAGGACCCGATCGCCTTCCTGCAGCAGATGATGTTGCCACCGCTCGCGCGGCAGAATGTGTTGGTTGAGCGCCAGTGCGACGCCCGGTTGTTGTTGTTCCAGTTGGGCGAGCAGAGCGCTTACGCTGAGATTGTCCGCGCACTCCAGCGGTTCGTCGTTAAACCAGATCTGCATCATGCCCTCCGCAAACCGGGCAGCCCTGGGCTTTTTGCAGCGCAAGATTGCGCCAGTTGCTGGTGCGGGCGTCGAACAGTCGCAGGGTGTTACGCGGCGTCGCCATGCCGCTGAGTAGCTTAATGGCCTCCAACGCCTGCAGCGTGCCCATCATGCCGACCACCGGGCCGACAATCCCGGCGGTGCGGCAGTTACGTTGCGGCTCAGCGGTATCCGGCCACAGGCAGCGATAGCAGCCCTGTGTCCAGGGAGGGGTTAGCACCATTAACTGACCACCGAAGCCGACGGCGCTGGCGGTCACCAACGGCGTTTCAAGAGCCACGCAGACGGCGTTGATCGCCTGACGGGTGACCATATTATCGGTACAGTCCAGCACCACGTCCGCTTTCGCCACTTCGACGCGCAATGCCTCGCCGCTTAAACGCCGTTGCAGCGCGACGAGATTGATTTGCGGATTCAACTGGGCGAGCCGTATTTTTGCCGCCGCCGCTTTGGGTTGGTCGATATCGTCGCTGGTGAACAGAATTTGCCGCTGTAGGTTGCTGAGATGCACGGCGTCGTCATCGGCCAGCGTCAGCGTACCGACGCCAGCCCCTGCCAGATACAGCGCTGCCGGGGAACCCAATCCGCCAAGGCCGATAATCAGCACCCGGCTGGCTAACAGTTTCTGCTGCCCCTCGATGGCGATATCCTCCAGCAGCAGCTGGCGGCTATAGCGCATGAAGTCGTGATCATTCATCGCCTGCTCCCGCCAGTTCCAGCAGCTGCGCGGTGGCCGCGCGCCAGTCTGCTGCCTGGGTAATGGCGCTGACTACCGCGATGCTGCCGACGCCGGTTGCCAGCACGCCCGGCGCTTTTTCCAGACTAATGCCGCCGATCGCCACCGTCGGGTAATCGGCCAGGCGCTGAATATGTCCGGCAAGCTGCTCAAGGCCTTGCGGCGCTGAAGGCATCTGTTTGGTTTGCGTCGGAAAGACATGGCCCAGTGCGACATAGGAAGGGCGTGCCGCCAGCGCGACGTCGATTTCCATATCATCATGGGTGGAGACGCCAAGGCGCAGCCCGGCTTTACGGATAGCGCTCAGATCGGTGGTTTCCAGATCTTCTTGTCCCAGGTGTACACCGTACGCCTGGTGCTTAATCGCCAGTTGCCAGTAATCGTTGATAAACAGACGCGCCTGATACTGACGACCTAACGCGATGGCGGCGATCACATCGTCCTCGACGTCGTTGTCGCACTTATCTTTGATACGCAGCTGAAGGGTGCGCACGCCCGCTTCCAGCAGGCGCTCAATCCACGCCACGCTGTCAACGACCGGATAAAGCCCGAGGCGAAACGGCACGGGCGGGAAGTCAGGTTGGTACATTAGGCATTTTCCTTTTTCAGGTAAATTTCGCCGCCGCGGGCGCGGAAGTTATTCGACATATCGGCCATACCGGCGGCGATCTCTTGCTTCGCCGCGTAGTCGCGGACTTCCTGGGTGATTTTCATCGAGCAGAATTTCGGCCCGCACATTGAGCAAAAATGAGCGACTTTGCCGGATTCCTGCGGCAGCGTTTCATCGTGATAGGCCCGCGCGGTAAACGGGTCGAGCGCGAGGTTGAACTGATCTTCCCAGCGGAATTCGAAGCGCGCTTTTGACATGGCGTTATCGCGGATCTGCGCGCCGGGGTGGCCTTTCGCGAGGTCAGCGGCGTGGGCGGCGATTTTGTAGGTAATCAGCCCCTGCTTCACATCCTCTTTATTGGGTAAACCGAGGTGTTCTTTCGGCGTGACGTAGCACAGCATGGCGCAGCCAAACCAGCCGATCATCGCCGCGCCGATACCGGAGGTGAAGTGATCATAGCCCGGCGCGATATCGGTGGTGAGCGGCCCCAAAGTGTAGAACGGCGCTTCGTGGCAGTGCTCCAGCTCTTCGGTCATATTGCGGCGGATCATCTGCATCGGCACATGACCGGGGCCTTCGATCATCACCTGCACGTCATACTCCCAGGCGATTTTGGTCAGCTCGCCCAGCGTGTGCAGTTCAGCGAACTGCGCCTCGTCGTTAGCATCCTGAATAGAGCCCGGGCGCAGTCCGTCGCCGAGCGAGAGTGAAACGTCATAGGCGGCGCAGATTTCGCAGATTTCGCGGAAATGTTGGTAGAGGAAGTTTTCCTGATGGTGCGACAAGCACCATTTAGCCATGATCGAGCCGCCGCGGGAGACGATACCGGTCAGGCGCTTTGCGGTCATCGGCACGTAGCGTAGCAGTACCCCGGCATGAATCGTGAAGTAGTCGACGCCTTGTTCGGCCTGTTCCAGCAGGGTATCGCGGAAGGCTTCCCAGGTCAGGTTTTCGGCGATGCCGTTCACTTTCTCCAGCGCCTGATAAACAGGGACGGTGCCGATCGGTACCGGGCTATTGCGCAGGATCCATTCGCGGGTTTCATGAATATAGCGACCGGTGGAGAGGTCCATCACCGTGTCGGCGCCCCAGCGGGTTGACCAGACCAGCTTTTCCACTTCTTCTTCGATAGAGGAGGTGACCGCCGAGTTGCCAATATTGGCATTCACTTTCACCAGGAAATTGCGGCCGATAATCATCGGCTCAGATTCCGGGTGGTTAATGTTAGCGGGGATGATCGCTCGCCCGGCGGCGACTTCATCGCGGACGAATTCGGCGGTAATGTTTTCCGGTAGGCGGGCGCCGAAGCCTTCTCCAGCATGCTGTTGGCGTAGAACCTCGCCGCGAATGCGCTCGCGACCCATATTTTCGCGAATAGCGATGAACTCCATCTCCGGGGTGATGATCCCCTGACGGGCGTAGTGCAGTTGAGTGACGCATTTTCCGGCCACGGCGCGCTTTGGCGTCAGCAGGCCGCTGAAGCGTAGTTCATCAAGACCGTCGTCAGCCAACCGCGCTTTGGTGTAAGCCGAGCTGCGTTCGCTGAGCGGGGCGCAGTCGTTACGCGCGTCGATCCATGGCTGGCGTAGCTTTGCCAACCCCTGGCGGACGTCGATGATGATGCCCGGATCGCCATAGGGCCCGGAGGTGTCATACACCGGAATCGGTTCGTTGGCTTCATATTGAGGATTGGCGCTATCGCCGCCGATGAGCGTCGGGCTAAGCTGGATTTCGCGCATCGGAACGCGAATATCCGCCTGTGAGCCGTGAATGTAGATGCGGTGTGAATTGGGAAAAGCGGTACCTTCCAGCGTATCGATGAATCGCTGCGCGTGTTCGCGTTGTTCCCGACGGGTCAGTTTGGTATTGGTAGTAGACATAGCGCATTCCAGATAAAAGGAGATGGCTTGTCAGACGACGGATGGAGTAACAGATGCGACCAATCCATTATGGACAGGTGCAACCAGCAGTTTACTCTTGTTCCCTTCGCAGGTATTAGCCTGATCAGGTTCCGCGGATCCCGAATAAACGGTCTCAGCCTTTTCCACTTCAGCCTTCGCATGGAAAATAGGCACTCCGACAAGATGAAATCCCTCCGCAGAGGGATAATGTATGTAAATTACTCGTTAACGGTTCACAACTCAAGCTGTCGGCGCGATATTGTCGCCGATGTTGTTTTTCTGCTCATGGGCGACGGCGAGGGCGAACAGCTTGTCCTCAAGCGCGAAGCGCGCCTCCAGCGATTCGCCGATATCCGACAGCGCCTGCTGAAATTCGAGATAGTTATCGTGGTCGATGGCGTTTTCGAGGCAGGAATCGTAGTAGTCCATCATCTGCTGGGTATTGGCTTCCAGCAATGGGTAGATTTTGGTGGCGGCTAAAAGAGGAGTACTCCCTTCCATTTCTCCGATAATGCGTTCATAAATATTAAAATGACCGGATGAGAGGTAATCCACCAGGCTTTGGCAAAAGTTATCCAGCGCCTTTTCATTAAGCCGCATAAATGACTCTTTGCCAGGTTTCAGTCCAACCAGGTTGTAGTAAGCGACGAGCAAATGCTTACGAACAAGCAGCCAGCGATCGACCAGTTTGTTATTGCCTCCAACGCGTTCCGTTAGGTTTTCCAGCTGGTTTAACATGATTGACTCCGCAAGATTAAGAAATAACGTTGCTCACCAAATGTAAATATAATGTTAAAAGTGCCAGTAAAACGAAGGTAGTGCAATAGATATGGATCGTATTATTGAAAAATTAGATCGCGGCTGGTGGATCGTCAGTCACGAACAAAAATTATGGCTTCCCGCTGGGGAATTACCACATGGCGAAGCGGTAAATTTTGATCTTGTCGGCGAGCGCGCGCTGCACCTCGGCGAATGGCAAGGCGAAGCGGTATGGCTGGTCCGTCAGGAGCGTCGGCAGGACATGGGATCGCTGCGCCAGGTATTGGATCAGGATCCAGGTCTCTTCCAACTGGCGGGGCGCGGGATCCAATTGGCCGAGTTTTATCGATCGCATCAATTCTGCGGATACTGCGGCCACCCGATGCATGCCAGCAAAACCGAGTGGGCGATGCTGTGCAGCCACTGTCGCGAACGCTATTACCCGCAAATCGCCCCCTGCATTATTGTTGCGATCCGTCGCGACGATTCCATTCTACTGGCGCAGCATACCCGCCACCGCAACGGCGTGCATACGGTGCTGGCCGGGTTTGTTGAGGTTGGTGAAACCCTAGAGCAGGCGGTGGCTCGTGAAGTGATGGAAGAGAGCGGTATTACAGTGAAGAACCTGCGCTATGTCACTTCGCAGCCATGGCCATTCCCGCAATCGCTGATGACGGCCTTTATGGCTGAATACGACAGCGGCGATATCGTGGTTGATAAAAAAGAGCTGCTGAACGCGGACTGGTACCGCTATGACGATCTTCCGCTTCTGCCGCCGCCGGGCACCGTGGCGCGTCGCCTGATTGAAGATACGGTGGCGATGTGTCGGGCAGAGTACGAGTGACATGTTACACTGGGCGCATCAACGCTAAAGGAATATAAAAATGACCGAACTGAAAAACGATCGTTACCTGCGCGCGCTGCTGCGCCAGCCGGTTGATGTCACCCCGGTGTGGATGATGCGCCAGGCGGGCCGCTATCTACCGGAATACAAAGCCACCCGCGCGCAAGCGGGCGACTTCATGTCACTGTGTAAAAACGCCGAGCTGGCCTGTGAAGTCACGCTGCAGCCGCTGCGTCGCTACCCGCTGGATGCGGCGATCCTCTTTTCGGACATCCTGACGATCCCGGATGCAATGGGATTGGGGCTGTACTTTGAAGCCGGCGAAGGCCCGCGCTTCACCTCGCCGGTGACATGTAAAGCCGACGTCGACAAGTTGCCGATTCCGGATCCGGAACAAGAATTAGGCTACGTGATGAACGCCGTGCGTACTATTCGCCGTGAACTGAAAGGCGACGTGCCGCTGATTGGTTTTTCCGGCAGTCCGTGGACGCTGGCGACTTATATGGTGGAAGGCGGCAGCAGCAAGGCCTTCACTGTCATCAAAAAGATGATGTATGCCGAACCGCAGGCGTTGCACGCGCTGCTGGATAAGCTGGCGAAAAGTGTCACCCTGTACCTGAACGCGCAGATTAAAGCGGGCGCGCAGTCGGTGATGATTTTCGACACCTGGGGCGGCGTGCTGACCGGCCGCGACTACCAGCAATTCTCGCTCTACTATATGCATAAAATCGTTGATGGCCTGCTGCGTGAAAACGAAGGCCGCCGCGTTCCGGTTACCCTGTTCACCAAAGGCGGCGGGCAGTGGCTGGAAGCGATGGCGGAGACCGGCTGCGACGCGCTGGGTCTCGACTGGACCACCGATATCGCCGACGCTCGTCGCCGTGTAGGCCACAAAGTGGCGCTGCAGGGCAATATGGATCCGTCCATGCTTTACGCGCCTGCCGCGCGCATTGAAGACGAAGTTGCGACAATCCTCGCAGGCTTTGGCCGGGGTGATGGTCATGTCTTTAACCTCGGTCACGGTATCCATCAGGACGTTGATCCGCAGCATGCGGGAGTCTTTGTTGAGGCGGTGCACCGCCTCTCTGCGCAATATCACCAATAGGAGATAAATCGTGATGGATTTAGCCGCGCTACGTACCCAACAGCAAAGTTTAGCCGCGTCGGTAGAACGCGCGGATCGACTGGATCGCGATCCACCGATGCTGATCGGCGGCGCGGATGTCGGGTTTGAGCAGGAAGGGGAAGTGACCCGGGCTGCAATGGTGCTGCTGAAGTATCCGACGCTTGAGCTGGTGGAGTATCAGGTGGCGCGTGTCGCCACCACGATGCCATATATTCCCGGCTTTCTCTCCTTTCGCGAGACACCCGCGCTGCTGGCAGCGTGGGAACAGCTATCGCAAAAGCCCGATCTGCTGTTTGTTGACGGCCACGGGATTTCACACCCCCGGCGGTTGGGCGTCGCCAGCCATTTCGGCCTGATGGTCGATGTACCGACTATTGGAGTGGCGAAAAAACGCCTGTGCGGCAAGTTTGAACCGCTCGGTCCCGAGCCGGGCGCGCTGGCGCCATTAAGCGATAAAGGCGAGCTGCTGGCGTGGGTCTGGCGCAGCAAAGCGCGCTGTAACCCGTTGTTTATCAGTACCGGTCACCGTGTGGGCATGGATAGCGCGTTAATGTGGGTGGAACGCTGCATGCAGGGGTATCGGCTACCCGAGCCGACGCGCTGGGCCGATGCTGTAGCTTCCCGCCGTCCGGCGTTTGTGCGTTGGCAAGCAAATCACGGCTGATTCAGGTACACTGCGCCTAATTTCTGACTTCGAGAATTCATCATGTTACAAAACCCGATTCACCTACGCCTGGAGAAGCTGGAAAGCTGGCAGCACGTCACCTTTATGGCCTGTCTGTGCGAGCGTATGTATCCCAACTACGCCATGTTCTGCAAGCAAACCGAGTTTGGCGATGGCCAGCTGTATCGTCGTATCCTTGACCTGATCTGGGAAACGCTGACGGTAAAAGATGCGAAGGTGAATTTCGACAGTCAGTTGGAAAAGCTGGAAGAGGCGATCCCATCGGCGGACGACTACGACATGTATGGCGTATATCCGGCCATTGATGCCTGCGTCGCGTTGAGCGAGTTAATTCACTCTCGCCTGAGTGGTGAAACGCTGGAACATGCCATCGAAGTCAGTAAGACATCGATTACTACCGTGGCGATGCTGGAAATGACTCAGGAAGGTCGCGAAATGACCGATGAAGAGCTCAAAGAGAACCCGGCGGTAGAACAAGAATGGGACATCCAGTGGGAGATTTTCCGCCTGTTGGCCGACTGCGAAGAGCGCGACCTTGAGCTGATCAAAGGGCTGCGAGCAGACCTGCGAGAGGCCGGTGAGAGCAATATTGGTATAAATTTTCAGCAATGAGACCACAAAACGTGATTTACCGCCTGAATTGTAGCGTCTGAACACTTCCATTCCGCCCCCTGTCTGGTCTACATTTGGGGGGCGAAAAAAAGTGGCTATCGGTGCGTGTATGCAGGAGAGTGCTTTTCTGGCATTTCCGTCGCACTCGATGCTTAGCAAGCGATAAACACATTGTAAGGATAACTTATGAACAAGACTCAACTGATTGATGTAATTGCGGACAAAGCTGACCTGTCTAAAGCACAGGCAAAAGCTGCCCTGGAATCCACCCTGGCTGCAATTACCGAGTCTCTGAAAGAAGGTGATGCTGTTCAACTGGTTGGTTTCGGTACCTTCAAAGTGAACCACCGTGCTGAGCGTACTGGCCGCAATCCGCAGACCGGTAAAGAAATCAAAATCGCTGCAGCTAACGTGCCAGCATTTGTTTCTGGCAAAGCGCTGAAAGACGCAGTTAAGTAAGACTGCGTGGCAGTGTCCAGTTTTAACGAAGGGGCTTTTAAGCCCCTTTTGTCTAACTGGCGTCGCACGCTGACGCTGGCAGGAGCGCTATTGCTTACTGCCTGCAGTCACAATTCCTCCCCTCCGCCTTTTACCGCCAGCGGTTATGCCGATAACCAGGGCGCAATGCGCATCTGGCGTAAAGATACCGGCGATGACGTGCATCTGCTTGCTGTCTTCAGTCCGTGGCACCATGGCGATACCTCGACCAGCGAATACCGCTGGCAAGATGGTCAGCTGACATTGATTGAGCTTAACGTTTACGGTAAACCGCCGGAACATATTCGCGTCCGCTTCGATGCGCAGGGCGAATTGAGCTTTATGCAGCGTGAAGTGGATGGCGAAAAACAGCAGCTTTCTAACGATCAGGTTGCGTTGTACCGCTATCGCGCACGGCAAATCCGCGAAACCAGCGATGCGTTGCGTCAGGGGCGGGTGGTATTACGTCAGGGGCGCTGGCATGCCGATCATACGGTGACTACCTGCGAAGGCCAGACCGTGAAGCCTGACCTTGATGAGCGGGCATTAGCGCATATTGCTCGCCGTCAGAATCACTCGTCCGTTGAGGTGAGTGTGGCGTGGCTGGAAGCTTCTGAAGGATCTCAGCTGCTGCTGGTGGCCAATGAAAACTTCTGTACCTGGCAACCGACCGAAAAATCCTTCTGAGCCTTACCAGTGGTTCATGCCCATATGACCGCCGCCATTACCGCGGCAACCGCCGAACCCCATTCCCTGGCCGCGAGGAATGCCTGCTTCAGCTAAGGCAATATCAAACTTCACCCGCTGCTGATCTAGCTTCTGGCTTAATGATTCCATCTCCTGAGCGATAGCCTCAATTTTCCCGCTTTCCGGCTTCTGCGCGGTCAGTAGCGCATTGTACTCATAACGTTTGGACTGCAGCTGCTGGCGCAGGGCGCGGGTTTGCGCGTAGTAATCGTCATGCAGCTTCTGCGCGGTCGCCTGTTGTTCCTGAGTGAGCTGGCTGTAACCCTGCGGGCCCATCCCATTGTTATCGCCCCAGTGATGTCCAGCCCACACGGCGCTACTGCCAAATGTCAGCGCGGCAAGAGCAACGAGGGCGAGAGGTAAAGTCGGGTTCCGTTTCATCGTGTTATCTCCAGTGTGGTTTCTCCCTGTATTGCATCTTCCATGCCAGCCTGAAAACGTGCGTGAAGACTGGCATGCCTGCAGCTGGCATCCGCCAGGCGAGTAAAAATGACCCGCTATGGCTGAGTCCGGTGAGTCATTTTTACTCGCTAAACTGTCGTCTCTATGTCTAAGGACAGGTTTGACGGTGTGGAAAAATGGCATGATTTCTGCTGATGGATCCTGCAGATAGCGAAAAAGAAATGACAAGGACCCGCTCATGCACCGCATTACACTTTTATCCCGGGACGCCGCGGCAGGCGCTCTGAGTTGGCTGCTGACCAGCACGATTGTGCTGTTGGTTATCCTGTTCTCCGCGATGATCGTTCGCGACTATGGCCGGGAAACGGCCGCCGCCCGACAAACTATCGCGGAAAAGGGGAGCGTGCTGATCCGCGCGCTGGAATCCGGCACACGTGTCGGCATGGGGATGCGTATGCATCACGCTCAGCTCCAGACGCTGCTGGAAGAGATGGCCTGGCAGCCCGGCGTACTGTGGTTCGCCGTCACCGATGAAAACGGTAAAACCATCGCCCATAGCGATCCGCGGCAGGTGGATAAAGCGCTGTACACTCCGGCGCAGATGCGTGAACTCGGGGTTGGCGAACAGGAACGTTGGCGCCGGCTTGCCGTACCGCAGCCAGCGCTGGAGATCTATCGTCAATTCCGCCCACTCAATCCTACCCGCTGCCATCATATGGGTATGATGCAGCGCTGTCGCAGCGTGCTGGCTCAGCCCAACGTCCCGCAGGTGATTTTTATCGCTTTTGATAGTCGTGTGCTGGATGCGGCGCAGGCCCGTGGACAGCGGAACATGGTGATCATGCTTGGCGCCGCCGCGCTGGTGGTGGCGGCGACGATCCTCGCCCAGTTCTGGTTCCGCCGTTACCGCCGCTCGCGCAAGCAATTGCTGGAGGCGATGGCGCGCAAAGAGAAACTCGTGGCGCTTGGGCATCTGGCGGCGGGGGTGGCGCATGAGATTCGCAATCCACTCTCTTCCATCAAAGGACTGGCGAAGTATTTTGCCGAGCGCACGCCGCCCGGCGGCGAAGCGCAGCAATTAGCACAGGTGATGGCAAAAGAGGCCGACCGCCTGAACCGGGTAGTCAGCGAGCTGCTGGAACTGGTTCGCCCCGCCCATCTGCATTACCAGCCGATCGATCTCAACGAACTGATCCGTCATTCATTGCAGTTGGTGAGTCAGGATGCGCAGAGCCGCGACATCGAACTGCAGTTTACCGCGCGTCCTGAACTAACCCGGATTGAAGCCGATGCCGACCGCCTGAACCAGGTGCTGTTGAACCTGTATCTGAATGCGATGCAGGCCATTGGCCGTGGGGGCGTCATCAGCGTGTCGGTAAGCGAAGCCGATCGTCAGCGGGTGAAAATCGTCGTCGCGGATAGCGGCAAAGGGATGACTGCTGAAGAGTTGCAGGCCATCTTCACCCCGTATTTCACCACTAAAGCGGATGGTACCGGGCTGGGGCTGGCGGTGGTGCAGAATATTATCGAACAGCATGGTGGTACGATCCGCGCCGAAAGTCAGCCGGGGGCCGGTGCGATATTTACGCTTTGGCTGCCGGTGGATGCTCAACGGAGGGAAGAGGAAGCATGAGCCTTGATAAGGTAGAGATCCTGGTTGTCGATGATGACATCAGCCACTGCACGATTCTGCAGGCGTTGCTGCGCGGTTGGGGTTATCAGGTGTCGTTAGCCCACACGGGTCTCCAGGCGTTGGAACAGATTCATCAGCAGGTCTTCGACCTGGTGCTGTGCGATATCCGTATGGCGGAGATGGACGGTATTGCAACGTTAAAGGGGATTAAAGCCTATAACCCGGCGATACCGGTGCTGATCATGACGGCGTTCTCCAGCGTCGGTACGGCAGTGGAAGCGATTAAGTCAGGGGCGCTGGATTATCTGGTTAAGCCGCTGGACTTTGATACCCTGCAGGAGACGCTCGCCCGGGCATTGGCACACACCTGGCAGAGCGAGCTAACCGCCGCGGCAGATTCGCGCTGGGGCATGATTGGCGATAGCCCGGCGATGCAGACGCTTATCAACAATATTACGCTGGTGGCGCCCTCGGATGCGACGGTACTGATCTGCGGGGAATCGGGAACCGGCAAGGAACTGGTGGCGCGCGCGATCCACGCCTGCAGCGAGCGCCGCGAAAAGCCGCTGGTGACGCTGAACTGCGCGGCGCTGAATGAATCGCTGCTGGAGTCTGAGCTCTTCGGCCATGAAAAGGGGGCGTTTACCGGCGCGGATCGGCGGCGGGAAGGGCGCTTTGTCGAAGCGGATGGTGGCACGCTATTCCTGGATGAGATTGGCGATATTTCACCGTTGATGCAGGTGCGCCTGCTGCGGGCGATTCAGGAACGTGAAGTGCAGCGCGTTGGCAGTAACCAGACGCTTGTCGTCGATGTGCGGTTGATTGCCGCCACCCACCGCAACCTGGCGGAAGAGGTGAGCGCCGGGCGCTTTCGCCAGGATCTCTATTATCGTCTGAACGTGGTTGCCATTGATATGCCGCCGCTGCGTCGGCGACGTGAAGATATTCCTCAATTGGCGCAGTATTTTCTCAAACGTTATGCCAAACGCAATCGCAAGGCGGTGCAGGGGTTTACGCCACAGGCGATGGATCTGCTGATCCACTATGCCTGGCCGGGCAATATCCGGGAACTGGAAAACGCAGTGGAACGGGCGGTGGTTCTGCTCACCGGAGACTATATCTCCGAACGCGAACTGCCGTTGGCGATAGCGGGCACGCCGTTGCCGAACAGCGGGAGCGAGGACGCATTGATTCAGCCGTTAGTGGCCGTCGAAAAAGAGGTGATTATGGCGGCGCTGGAAAAAACGGGCGGCAACAAAACCGAAGCCGCCCGTCAGTTAGGGATTACGCGTAAAACGCTGCTGGCAAAACTCAGCCGTTAGTTCTGTTCACGCTTGATGGCGCGCCAGCCGATATCGTTACGGCTAAAGCTGCCGTCCCAGTGAATATCGGTCAGCAGCTCATAAGCGCGCTGCTGCGCCTGGGCCACGGAATCGCCCAGCGCGGTCACGCACAGCACGCGCCCGCCGTTGGTGACGACGCGCTGGTCGTCAGACAGTTTGGTTCCGGCGTGGAAGACTTTGCCGTCAGCGGCTTCCTGCTGCGGCAGGCCGAAAATTTCGTCGCCGCTATTGTAGTTGCCAGGGTAACCGCCCGCCGCGACGACCACGCCCAGCGAGGCGCGCGGGTCCCACTCGGAGGTTTTCTCGTCCAGCTTGCCCGCGCAGGCGGCGAGGCACAGGTCTACCAGATCGGATTTCATGCGCAGCATGATCGGCTGGGTTTCCGGGTCGCCAAAGCGGCAGTTGAACTCAATCACCTTCGGGTTGCCCTGTTTGTCGATCATCAGACCGGCGTACAGGAAACCAGTATAGGTATTGCCCTCTGCGGCCATGCCTTTAACCGTTGGCCAGATAACCCGTTCCATGGTGCGTTGATAGACTTCATCAGTCACCACCGGCGCCGGAGAGTATGCCCCCATGCCGCCGGTATTCGGTCCAGTATCGCCGTTGCCGACGCGCTTGTGATCCTGACTGGTGGCCATCGGCAGCACGTGCTCGCCGTCGACCATCACGATAAAGCTGGCCTCTTCGCCATCGAGGAACTCTTCAATCACGATGCGGTGCCCCGCATCGCCAAAGGCGTTGCCGGCCAGCATGTCTTTGACCGCTGCTTCGGCTTCCTCAAGGGTCATCGCCACGATAACGCCTTTACCTGCCGCCAGGCCGTCGGCTTTGATGACGATCGGCGCGCCTTTTTCGCGCAGGTATGCCAGCGCAGGCTCAACTTCGGTGAAGTTCTGGTATTCCGCGGTTGGGATATGATGGCGTGCGAGGAAATCTTTGGTGAAGGCTTTTGAGCCTTCCAGCTGCGCGGCGCCTTCGGTTGGCCCAAAGATGGTTAACCCAGCGGCGCGGAACGCGTCGACTACGCCAATGACCAGTGGCGCTTCCGGGCCAACGATGGTCAGATCGATTTTCTCATCCTGGGCGAAGCGTAGCAGCGCCGGAATATCGGTGACGCCGATAGCGACGTTTTTCAGCGCAGGCTCCAGTGCGGTGCCCGCGTTGCCCGGCGCGACGTAGACGGTATCAACCAGCGGCGATTGGGCCGCTTTCCAGGCCAGCGCGTGTTCGCGCCCGCCGTTGCCGATTACTAATACTTTCATCTGCTGCTCCGTGAATTAATGGCGGAAGTGGCGCATGTCGGTGAAGATCATGGCGATACCATGTTCATCAGCGGCGGCAATCACTTCTTCGTCGCGGATAGAGCCGCCCGGTTGGATAACGCAGGTGATGCCTACGGCCGCTGCGGCATCAATACCGTCGCGGAACGGGAAGAAGGCGTCAGAGGCCATGGCGGAACCTTTTACTTCCAGCCCTTCGTCACCGGCTTTAATCCCGGCAATTTTCGCCGAGTAGACGCGGCTCATCTGGCCTGCGCCTATACCGATGGTCATATTGTCTTTGGCATAAACGATAGCGTTGGATTTGACGAACTTCGCGACTTTCCAGCAGAACAGCGCATCGCGTAGCTCTTGCTCGCTCGGCTGACGTTTGGTCACTACGCGCAGTTCACCGGCAGTCACCATGCCGAGATCGCGGTCCTGAACCAGCAGGCCGCCGTTCACGCGTTTGAAATCGAGACCGGCGACGCGAGCATCCCATTGACCGCAGATCAGCACGCGGACGTTTTGTTTAGCGGCGGTGATTTTCAGCGCTTCTTCGCTGGCGGACGGGGCGATGATCACTTCGACGAACTGGCGGGAGATGATGGCCTGCGCGGTTTCCGCATCCAGCTCGCGGTTAAAGGCGATGATGCCGCCGAACGCGGAGGTCGGGTCGGTTTTGTAAGCGCGATCGTAAGCGTCGAGGATCGAGTTGCTGACGGCAACACCGCATGGGTTTGCGTGCTTAACGATAACGCAGGCCGGTTCATTGAACTCTTTCACGCACTCCAGAGCCGCATCGGTATCGGCAATGTTGTTATAAGAGAGCGCTTTGCCCTGCAGCTGGGTTGCGGTAGCCACGGAGGCTTCTTTTACATTCTCTTCTATATAGAAGGCAGCCTGCTGGTGGCTGTTTTCGCCGTAGCGCATATCCTGCTTCTTAATGAAGTTCAGATTCAGGGTACGCGGGAAGCGACCTGCGGCTTCTTTGCTTTCGCCGTGATAGGCCGGAACCATGCTGCCGAAGTAGTTAGCGATCATGCTGTCGTAAGCAGCGGTGTGTTCGAAGGCTTTAATCGCGAGATCGAAACGCGTGTCGAGGGTCAGAGAACCGTCGTTGGCATCCATCTCTTTAATAATGGCGTCGTAGTCGCTGCTCTTTACAACGATAGCTACGTCTTTATGGTTCTTCGCCGCTGAGCGCACCATAGTCGGGCCGCCGATATCAATATTTTCCACCGCGTCTTCCAGCGAGCATCCTTCACGAGCGACGGTCTGGGCAAATGGGTAGAGGTTAACGACGACCATATCGATAGGCGCGATGCCGTGCTGCTGCATGATGCCGTCATCCTGACCACGACGACCGAGGATGCCGCCGTGTACTTTTGGATGCAGGGTTTTCACGCGTCCATCCATCATTTCCGGGAAACCGGTGTAGTCAGAGACTTCGGTTACCGGCAGGCCCTTATCTGCCAGCAGGCGAGCGGTGCCGCCGGTGGACAGTAGCTCAACACCACGAGCGGAAAGCGCCTGCGCGAATTCGACGATACCGGCCTTGTCAGAAACACTGAGCAGGGCGCGGCGGACTGGACGACGTTGTTGCATGGTATTAAATCCCCAGGATTTGAACATTACAGAGAGCGTTAGGTGAGTTTTTGCCTAAAAACTCACCTAACGCACCCAACCGGGCATCCGTGTCATAGCGCGGCATTGTAACGAAAACGTTTGCGCAACGCTCGCGAATTTTTATCTTTCTCTTTCAACCGGTCTTTCTCTCCTTATATAGCAGCTGATCCACCGGGCTTTTACCTGTGTTTTGCTGTGTTCCTGTGGATAATTCTGTGTGTAAAAGGGTATAAAGCGGGGTTTTGCTGTGGAATTCAGCAGTCAGTCATTTTTCTGCAATTTTTCTATTGCAGGCGCTCGAGAACTCCCTATAATGCGCCTCCATCGACACGGCAGATGTGAATCACTTCACACAAACAGCCGGTTCGGTTGAAGAGAAAAATTCTGAAATTCAGGGTTGACTCTGAAAGAGGAAAGCGTAATATACGCCACCTCGTGACAGAGCGCTAAAGCGCGTCGCACCTGCTCTTTAACAATTTATCAGACAATCTGTGTGGGCACTCAAAGTGACATGGATTCTTAACGTCCTCGGACGAAAAATGAATACCAAGTCTCAGTGAGTGAACATACGTAATTCATTACGAAGTTTAATTCATGAGCATCAAACTTAAATTGAAGAGTTTGATCATGGCTCAGATTGAACGCTGGCGGCAGGCCTAACACATGCAAGTCGAGCGGTAGCACAGAGAGCTTGCTCTCGGGTGACGAGCGGCGGACGGGTGAGTAATGTCTGGGAAACTGCCTGATGGAGGGGGATAACTACTGGAAACGGTAGCTAATACCGCATAACGTCGCAAGACCAAAGTGGGGGACCTTCGGGCCTCATGCCATCAGATGTGCCCAGATGGGATTAGCTAGTAGGTGGGGTAATGGCTCACCTAGGCGACGATCCCTAGCTGGTCTGAGAGGATGACCAGCCACACTGGAACTGAGACACGGTCCAGACTCCTACGGGAGGCAGCAGTGGGGAATATTGCACAATGGGCGCAAGCCTGATGCAGCCATGCCGCGTGTATGAAGAAGGCCTTCGGGTTGTAAAGTACTTTCAGCGAGGAGGAAGGCGCTGAGGTTAATAACCTCAGCGATTGACGTTACTCGCAGAAGAAGCACCGGCTAACTCCGTGCCAGCAGCCGCGGTAATACGGAGGGTGCAAGCGTTAATCGGAATTACTGGGCGTAAAGCGCACGCAGGCGGTCTGTCAAGTCGGATGTGAAATCCCCGGGCTCAACCTGGGAACTGCATTCGAAACTGGCAGGCTAGAGTCTTGTAGAGGGGGGTAGAATTCCAGGTGTAGCGGTGAAATGCGTAGAGATCTGGAGGAATACCGGTGGCGAAGGCGGCCCCCTGGACAAAGACTGACGCTCAGGTGCGAAAGCGTGGGGAGCAAACAGGATTAGATACCCTGGTAGTCCACGCCGTAAACGATGTCGACTTGGAGGTTGTGCCCTTGAGGCGTGGCTTCCGGAGCTAACGCGTTAAGTCGACCGCCTGGGGAGTACGGCCGCAAGGTTAAAACTCAAATGAATTGACGGGGGCCCGCACAAGCGGTGGAGCATGTGGTTTAATTCGATGCAACGCGAAGAACCTTACCTACTCTTGACATCCAGAGAACTTAGCAGAGATGCTTTGGTGCCTTCGGGAACTCTGAGACAGGTGCTGCATGGCTGTCGTCAGCTCGTGTTGTGAAATGTTGGGTTAAGTCCCGCAACGAGCGCAACCCTTATCCTTTGTTGCCAGCGGTCCGGCCGGGAACTCAAAGGAGACTGCCAGTGATAAACTGGAGGAAGGTGGGGATGACGTCAAGTCATCATGGCCCTTACGAGTAGGGCTACACACGTGCTACAATGGCATATACAAAGAGAAGCGACCTCGCGAGAGCAAGCGGACCTCATAAAGTATGTCGTAGTCCGGATTGGAGTCTGCAACTCGACTCCATGAAGTCGGAATCGCTAGTAATCGTAGATCAGAATGCTACGGTGAATACGTTCCCGGGCCTTGTACACACCGCCCGTCACACCATGGGAGTGGGTTGCAAAAGAAGTAGGTAGCTTAACCTTCGGGAGGGCGCTTACCACTTTGTGATTCATGACTGGGGTGAAGTCGTAACAAGGTAACCGTAGGGGAACCTGCGGTTGGATCACCTCCTTACCTGAAAGAACCTGCCTTTGTAGTGCTCACACAGATTGTCTGATGAAAAGTAAATAGCAAGGCGTCTTGCGATTGAGACTTACACGTCCCCTTCGTCTAGAGGCCCAGGACACCGCCCTTTCACGGCGGTAACAGGGGTTCGAATCCCCTAGGGGACGCCACTTGCTGGTTTGTGAGTGAAAGTCGCCGACCTCAGTATCTCAAAACTTACCTTCGGGTGACGTTTGAGATATTTGCTCTTTAAAAATCTGGATCAAGCTGAAAATTGAAACGACACACCGTTAATGGTGTGTTCGAGTCTCTCAAATTTTCGCAATCAGAAGTGAAACATCTTCGGGTTGTGAGGTTAAGCGACTAAGCGTACACGGTGGATGCCCTGGCAGTCAGAGGCGATGAAGGACGTGCTAATCTGCGAAAAGCGTCGGTAAGGTGATATGAACCGTTATAGCCGGCGATGTCCGAATGGGGAAACCCAGTGCAATTCGTTGCACTATCGTTAACTGAATACATAGGTTAACGAGGCGAACCGGGGGAACTGAAACATCTAAGTACCCCGAGGAAAAGAAATCAACCGAGATTCCCCCAGTAGCGGCGAGCGAACGGGGAGCAGCCCAGAGTCTGAATCAGCTTGTGTGTTAGTGGAACGGTCTGGAAAGTCCGACGGTACAGGGTGATAGTCCCGTACACCAAAATGCACAGGCTGTGAACTCGATGAGTAGGGCGGGACACGTGGTATCCTGTCTGAATATGGGGGGACCATCCTCCAAGGCTAAATACTCCTGACTGACCGATAGTGAACCAGTACCGTGAGGGAAAGGCGAAAAGAACCCCGGCGAGGGGAGTGAAAAAGAACCTGAAACCGTGTACGTACAAGCAGTGGGAGCACCTTCGGGTGTGACTGCGTACCTTTTGTATAATGGGTCAGCGACTTATATTCTGTAGCAAGGTTAACCGTATAGGGGAGCCGCAGGGAAACCGAGTCTTAACTGGGCGTTAAGTTGCAGGGTATAGACCCGAAACCCGGTGATCTAGCCATGGGCAGGTTGAAGGTTGGGTAACACTAACTGGAGGACCGAACCGACTAATGTTGAAAAATTAGCGGATGACCTGTGGCTGGGGGTGAAAGGCCAATCAAACCGGGAGATAGCTGGTTCTCCCCGAAAGCTATTTAGGTAGCGCCTCGTGAACTCATCTTCGGGGGTAGAGCACTGTTTCGGCTAGGGGGTCATCCCGACTTACCAACCCGATGCAAACTACGAATACCGAAGAATGTTATCACGGGAGACACACGGCGGGTGCTAACGTCCGTCGTGAAGAGGGAAACAACCCAGACCGCCAGCTAAGGTCCCAAAGTCATGGTTAAGTGGGAAACGATGTGGGAAGGCACAGACAGCCAGGATGTTGGCTTAGAAGCAGCCATCATTTAAAGAAAGCGTAATAGCTCACTGGTCGAGTCGGCCTGCGCGGAAGATGTAACGGGGCTAAACCATGCACCGAAGCTGCGGCAGCGACACTATGTGTTGTTGGGTAGGGGAGCGTTCTGTAAGCCTGCGAAGGTGGCCTGTGAGGGTTGCTGGAGGTATCAGAAGTGCGAATGCTGACATAAGTAACGATAATGCGGGTGAAAAGCCCGCACGCCGGAAGACCAAGGGTTCCTGTCCAACGTTAATCGGGGCAGGGTGAGTCGACCCCTAAGGCGAGGCCGAAAGGCGTAGTCGATGGGAAACAGGTTAATATTCCTGTACTGGGTGTTACTGCGAAGGGGGGACGGAGAAGGCTATGTTAGCCGGGCGACGGTTGTCCCGGTTTAAGCATGTAGGCGGGTGTTCCAGGTAAATCCGGAACGCTGTTAACGCTGAGGTGTGATGACGAGGCACTACGGTGCTGAAGTAACAAATGCCCTGCTTCCAGGAAAAGCCTCTAAGCATCAGGTAACATCAAATCGTACCCCAAACCGACACAGGTGGTCAGGTAGAGAATACCAAGGCGCTTGAGAGAACTCGGGTGAAGGAACTAGGCAAAATGGTGCCGTAACTTCGGGAGAAGGCACGCTGATATGTAGGTGAAGCCCCTGCGGGTGGAGCTGAAATCAGTCGAAGATACCAGCTGGCTGCAACTGTTTATTAAAAACACAGCACTGTGCAAACACGAAAGTGGACGTATACGGTGTGACGCCTGCCCGGTGCCGGAAGGTTAATTGATGGGGTTATCCGTAAGGAGAAGCTCTTGATCGAAGCCCCGGTAAACGGCGGCCGTAACTATAACGGTCCTAAGGTAGCGAAATTCCTTGTCGGGTAAGTTCCGACCTGCACGAATGGCGTAATGATGGCCAGGCTGTCTCCACCCGAGACTCAGTGAAATTGAACTCGCTGTGAAGATGCAGTGTACCCGCGGCAAGACGGAAAGACCCCGTGAACCTTTACTATAGCTTGACACTGAACATTGAGCCTTGATGTGTAGGATAGGTGGGAGGCTTTGAAGCGTGGACGCCAGTCTGCGTGGAGCCGACCTTGAAATACCACCCTTTAATGTTTGATGTTCTAACCTGGCGCCGTAATCCGGCGTGGGGACAGTGTCTGGTGGGTAGTTTGACTGGGGCGGTCTCCTCCCAAAGAGTAACGGAGGAGCACGAAGGTTAGCTAATCCTGGTCGGACATCAGGAGGTTAGTGCAATGGCATAAGCTAGCTTGACTGCGAGCGTGACGGCGCGAGCAGGTGCGAAAGCAGGTCATAGTGATCCGGTGGTTCTGAATGGAAGGGCCATCGCTCAACGGATAAAAGGTACTCCGGGGATAACAGGCTGATACCGCCCAAGAGTTCATATCGACGGCGGTGTTTGGCACCTCGATGTCGGCTCATCACATCCTGGGGCTGAAGTAGGTCCCAAGGGTATGGCTGTTCGCCATTTAAAGTGGTACGCGAGCTGGGTTTAGAACGTCGTGAGACAGTTCGGTCCCTATCTGCCGTGGGCGCTGGAGAATTGAGGGGGGCTGCTCCTAGTACGAGAGGACCGGAGTGGACGCATCACTGGTGTTCGGGTTGTCATGCCAATGGCATTGCCCGGTAGCTAAATGCGGAAAAGATAAGTGCTGAAAGCATCTAAGCACGAAACTTGCCCCGAGATGAGTTCTCCCTGAGACTTAGAGTCTCCTGAAGGAACGTTAAAGACGATGACGTTGATAGGTCGGGTGTGTAAGCGTAGCGATACGTTGAGCTAACCGATACTAATGAACCGTGAGGCTTAACCTTACAACGCCGAAGGTGTTTTGGCGGAATTGAGAAGATTTTCAGCGTGATACAGATTACATCGATGCGTCCCGGAGACGTGTTGATAACAGAATTTGCCTGGCGGCGATAGCGCGGTGGTCCCACCTGACCCCATGCCGAACTCAGAAGTGAAACGCCGTAGCGCCGATGGTAGTGTGGGGTCTCCCCATGTGAGAGTAGGGAACTGCCAGGCATCAAATAAAGCAAAAGGCCCGGTCGAAAGACTGGGCCTTTTGTTTTATCTGTTGTCTGTCGGTGAGCGCTCTCCTGAGGAGGACAAATCCGCCGGGAGCGGATTTGAACGTTGCGCAGCAACGGCCCGGAGGGTGGCGGGCAGGACGCCCGCCATAAACTGCCAGGCATCAAATAAAGCAAAAGGCTCAGTCGAAAGACTGAGCCTTTTGCTTTTGTATTTTTTGGACAACTGCGCCGCCACCTCCCCGGTGGCGCTGCGCTTACCGGGGCTACGGGCCCTGTAGCCCGGACAAGGTGCGCAGCACCGCCTCCGGGGAAAACTGTTCCTCACTAAACCTCGCCCAATTCCGAAACCCGACGTCGAACGTCTAAACCTGTCTTTCAGCTGTTATGATCCCTCCAGATCTTGCTGAAACAGGAAAGGATTCGTGACCACCTTATATATCTCTTTGTATAAAAACCGAATGACCGTGCGCAATCTCGATAATGGCCGTGAATTTAGCGGCAGCGGCGGATTTAGCAATCAACGTCTGCTCGTGGCGCAGTTTTTTGCCGCGCGTGACGTCTTATCCGCCCTGCTCCAACAACAAAAACCCGAAAATTGGCTAACGCGCGTGCTAAGGAAAAGACGTTTTCGCATTCTGGTTGATGCCATGGAACTAAATGAAGGCGGGCTATCGCAGGTAGAAGAGCGCGCGATAATGGAAATGGTCGCCGTTGCGGTATCGATGCGCTACCGTCAGTTGGAGGTTCGCTGCAGTAGCCATGTGCGCAGCGATGTTGAAGTTCATGCCCTGTTAGCTAATGGTGCAGCTTAGCGGCAACGGACGATATTGAAACTTTCTCACCTTCCGCTCGCAGACTCGACATTTTGCTTATTCCTGGTTATTGTCAGCTATCTGGATGTCTAAACGTTTATATGTATGTAATGAGGTAATACAGTTATGCCAATTCGGGTGCAGGACGAGCTACCGGCCGTCAATTTTTTGCGTGATGAAAACGTCTTCGTTATGACGGCAACGCGCGCGACGACTCAGGAAATCCGCCCGCTGAAGGTGTTAATCCTCAATCTGATGCCCAAGAAGATCGAGACGGAAAACCAGTTTCTTCGTCTGTTATCGAACTCGCCGCTGCAGGTTGATATTCAGCTGCTGCGCATCGACGCGCGTGAATCGCGCAATACGCCGACGGAGCACCTGAATAACTTTTACTGCAACTTTGATGATATCCGCGAGCAGAATTTTGATGGCCTGATTGTCACCGGCGCCCCGCTGGGTCTGGTCGAATTTAACGATGTCGCCTACTGGCCGCAGATCAAACAGGTACTGGAGTGGGCCAAGGATCACGTTACCTCAACGTTATTTGTCTGTTGGGCGGTACAGGCTGCGCTGAATATCCTCTATGGCATCCCTAAGCAGACCCGTACCGAAAAAATCGCCGGCGTTTATGAACATCATATTTTGCATCCGCATGCGCTACTGACTCGCGGATTTGATGATACCTTCCTGGCGCCTCACTCACGTTATGCCGACTTCCCGGCAGGGCTGATTCGCGACTATACCGATCTGGAAATTTTGGCCGAGACAGAAGATGGCGACGCCTATCTATTCGCCAGTAAAGATAAACGTATCGCCTTTGTCACTGGCCATCCTGAATATGATGCCAATACCCTGGCTAGCGAATTCTTCCGCGATCTGGAGGCCGGATTAGATCCGCAACTCCCGGACAATTACTTCCCCAATAACGACCCAAACAACAAACCGCGGGCGAGCTGGCGCAGCCACGGTAATTTGCTATTCGCTAACTGGCTTAACTATTACGTCTACCAGATCACGCCATACGATCTGCGCCATATGAATCCGACGCTGGATTAATCCTCCAGACTGTTCGATCCTAAAGCGTTTCAGCATCTCGTCTCAGGCACCCTCGGGTGCTTTTTTTATTTCCGAAAACCACTTCATCTTCCGTTTAAACTTTAATTTCATTGTTATCAATATGTTGTATGCATATTAAATTAAAAATGGAAATTGTTTTTGATTTTGGAAATTTCTTGAGTAGTCTTAATTGTGTTGAACGAAAAACAGACAACGATCTTTCGTTCGCGCCACTGGGATCAATCAAGAGGAGCTGCACAATGACGCAACAGGCGACAATGATCGATGAACTGGCCTTTAGCCAGCCTTATGGCGAGCAGGAGAAGCAAATTCTGACTCCTGAAGCGGTAGAATTCCTGACCGAACTGGTGAGCCGCTTTACGCCTGAGCGTAATCAACTGCTGGCCGCGCGTGTCCAGCAACAGCAAGCCATTGATGACGGCAAGCTCCCGGGTTTTATTTCGGAAACAGCTTCCATTCGTAATGGAGACTGGAAAATACGCGGTATTCCGGCGGATTTACAGGATCGTCGCGTTGAAATCACCGGCCCGGTTGAGCGCAAAATGGTAATTAACGCTCTGAATGCTAACGTCAAAGTCTTTATGGCGGATTTCGAAGACTCGCTGGCGCCGGATTGGCACAAAGTCATTGATGGGCAAATTAACCTGCGCGATGCGGTCAACGGCACCATCAGCTATACCAACGAAGCCGGGAAAATCTATCAACTGCAGCCTGATCCAGCGGTACTGGTCTGTCGCGTTCGCGGTCTGCATCTGCCGGAAAAACACGTCAGCTGGCGTAATGAGGCGATCCCCGGCAGCCTGTTCGATTTTGCGCTCTATTTCTTCCACAACTATCAGGCGCTGCTGGCGAAAGGAAGCGGCCCTTATTTCTATCTGCCGAAAACTCAAGCCTGGCAAGAAGCGGCGTGGTGGGGCGAAGTCTTCAGCTTCACCGAGGATCGTTTCGCGCTGCCGCGCGGCACCATTAAAGCCACGCTGCTGATTGAAACGCTGCCGGCGGTGTTCCAGATGGATGAGATCCTGCATGCGCTGCGCGACCATATCGTTGGCCTGAACTGTGGGCGCTGGGACTACATCTTCAGCTATATCAAAACATTGAAAAATCACCCCGATCGCGTCCTGCCGGACCGTCAGGTGGTGACGATGGATAAACCGTTCCTCAGCGCCTATTCGCGGCTGTTGATTAAGACCTGTCATAAACGCGGCGCCTTCGCGATGGGCGGTATGGCGGCGTTTATTCCGAGCAAAGATGCCGAACGTAATCGCCAGGTGTTGAATAAAGTCACTGCCGATAAAGAGCTGGAGGCGAACAACGGCCACGACGGCACCTGGATTGCCCATCCGGGCCTGGCGGACACCGCCATGGACATCTTTAACCGGGTGCTGGGCGAACATCCTAACCAACTTTTTGTCACTCGCCATGACGATGCGCCGATGACCGCCGAGCAGCTGCTGGCGCCCTGCGAGGGCGAGCGTACCGAAGCCGGCATGCGCGCCAACATTCGCGTCGCGGTGCAGTACATCGAAGCCTGGATTTCCGGCAACGGTTGTGTGCCGATTTACGGTCTGATGGAAGATGCGGCGACCGCCGAGATTTCGCGAACCTCCATTTGGCAATGGATCCACCACCAGAAAACCCTTAACGACGGCACCCCGGTGACGAAGGCGCTGTTCCGCCAGTGGTTAGCTGAAGAGTTGATGGTGATTCAGGAGGAACTGGGAGAACACCGCTTCAGCCATGGTCGCTTTGACGATGCGGCGCGCCTGATGGAGCAAATCACCACTTCCGATGAGTTGATTGATTTTCTGACATTACCGGGCTACCGCCTGCTGGCTTAATCGCCAGATTGTGTTGTTCGCCATTTAGTCCTTCACCAATGACGCCTGGGAAGCCAGGAAATTATATGGAGCATCTGCACATGAAAACTCGTACCCAACAAATCGAAGAATTAAACAAAGAGTGGACGAACCCGCGCTGGGAAGGCATTACCCGCCCGTACAGTGCGGAAGAGGTGGTGAAGTTACGCGGCTCGGTGAACCCGGAGTGCACGCTGGCGCAGCTTGGCGCGGCGAAAATGTGGCGTCTGCTGCACGGCGAAGCGAAAAAAGGCTACATCAACAGCCTCGGCGCGCTGACCGGCGGCCAAGCGCTGCAACAGGCGAAGGCGGGTATTGAAGCCATCTATTTATCCGGGTGGCAGGTCGCCGCTGACGCCAATCTGGCTTCCAGCATGTACCCGGATCAATCGCTCTATCCGGCCAACTCCGTACCGTCAGTGGTCGATCGGATCAACAATACGTTCCGTCGCGCCGATCAGATCCAGTGGTCGGCTGGGATTGAGCCGAACGATCCGCGCTTTACCGACTATTTCCTGCCGATCGTCGCCGATGCCGAGGCTGGCTTCGGCGGCGTGCTGAACGCGTTTGAACTGATGAAATCGATGATTGCGGCCGGTGCAGCGGCCGTTCACTTCGAAGATCAGCTGGCGTCGGTGAAGAAGTGCGGACATATGGGCGGTAAAGTGCTGGTACCGACGCAAGAGGCGATTCAGAAGCTGGTCGCCGCGCGCCTGGCGGCGGATGTGATGGGCGTGCCGACGTTGCTTATCGCGCGTACCGATGCCGATGCGGCTGACCTGATTACCTCGGATTGCGATCCTTACGATCGCGAGTTTATCTCCGGCGATCGCACCAGCGAAGGTTTCTACCGTACCCATGCCGGTATCGAGCAGGCGATCAGCCGCGGCCTGGCTTACGCGCCTTATGCCGACCTGGTGTGGTGCGAAACATCAAAACCCGACATCGAGCAGGCGCGCCGCTTTGCCGAGGCGATTCACGCCCGTTTCCCGGGCAAACTGCTGGCCTATAACTGTTCGCCATCGTTTAACTGGAAGAAAAACCTCGACGACAAGACCATCGCCAGCTTCCAGCAGCAGTTGTCGGATATGGGTTACAAATTCCAGTTCATCACCCTGGCGGGTATCCACAGTATGTGGTTCAACATGTTTGACCTTGCCCACGCCTACGCCCAGGGAGAAGGTATGCGCCATTATGTTGAGAAAGTGCAGCAGCCGGAGTTCGCCGCCGGGCCGGAAGGGTATACCTTCGTCTCGCACCAGCAGGAAGTGGGGACGGGATATTTCGATAAAGTCACCACCATTATCCAGGGCGGCGCCTCTTCGGTCACGGCGTTAACCGGGTCAACGGAAGAAGAGCAGTTTTGAGTAATGCCCGGTAGCGTCGCGCTTACCGGGCCTACGAAGTGATGTAGGCCGGATAAGCGAACGCGCCATCCGGCATGGCGTTGTGCCGGATGGGAGAAAGCGATGACACGTGGCCTGGAATTACTGATTGCCCAAACCATTTTGCAGGGGTTCGACGCCCAATACGGGCGCTTTCTGGAAGTGACTTCCGGCGCCCAGCAGCGCTTTGAACAGGCTGACTGGCACGCCGTGCAGCAGGCGATGAAACAGCGTATCCACCTCTACGATCACCACGTTGGTCTGGTGGTGGAACAGCTGCGCTGCATTACCGAAGGGAAAAGTACCGACGTTGATTTTCTCCTGCGGGTGAAAGAGCAGTACACCCGATTATTACCGGATTACCCTCGCTTTGAAATTGCGGAGAGCTTTTTCAATTCGGTCTACTGCCGACTGTTCGACCACCGCTCGCTGACTCCCGAGCGGCTCTTTATTTTCAGTTCTCAGCCGGAACGCCGCTTCCGCGCGATTTCTCGCCCGCTGGCGAAGGATTTCTTCCCCGAACGCGGTTGGGAATACCTGATGCATAATCTGCTTTCCGACCTGCCGCTACGCCTGCCGTGGCAAAACAAAGGGCGCGATATCGGTTATATCGTCAGTAGTTTACGTGAAGCGCTCGGCGGCGAGCTACTGTCACAATCGCATCTGCAGGTGGCGAATGAGCTGTTTTATCGCAATAAAGCCGCCTGGCTGGTTGGTAAACTGGTCACGCCGATGGCGACGTTGCCGTTTCTGTTGCCGATACATCGCACTGAGGAGGGCGAGCTGTTTGTCGATGCTTGCCTGACGACCCACGCCGAAGCGAGCATCGTTTTTGGTTTCGCCCGTTCCTATTTTATGGTTTATGCGCCGCTGCCTGCCGCACTGGTCGAGTGGCTGCGCGAGATTCTGCCGGGAAAAACCACCGCTGAACTCTATATGGCGATTGGCTGCCAGAAGCATGCGAAAACCGAAAGCTATCGTGAATATCTGCATTACATCGCCCGCAGCGATGAACAGTTTATTGAAGCGCCGGGCATCCGCGGTATGGTGATGCTGGTCTTCACCTTGCCGGGGTTCGATCGGGTCTTTAAGGTGATCAAAGACCGTTTCGCGCCGCAAAAAGAGATGACTGCCGCCCATGTTCGCGCCTGCTATCAACTGGTGAAAGAGCATGACCGCGTAGGGCGGATGGCGGATACCCAGGAGTTCGAAAATTTCGTCCTGGATAAGCGACAAATAGCGCCAGCGGTGATGGCGCTGCTACAGGCGGAAGCGGGGAACAAACTGACCGACCTCGGCGATCGCATCGTTATCAGCCACTTGTATATTGAACGGCGGATGGTGCCGCTCAATATCTGGCTGGAGCAGGTAGAGGGCCAGGCGCTGCGCGATGCGGTTGAGGAGTACGGCAATGCGATTCGCCAACTGGCGGCCGCCAATATTTTCCCCGGCGACATGCTATTTAAAAACTTCGGCGTGACCCGCCATGGCCGGGTCGTGTTCTACGATTACGATGAAATTTGCTATATGACCGAGGTGAATTTCCGCGCGATTCCGCCGCCGCGTTATCCCGAGGATGAGCTGGCAAGCGAACCCTGGTACAGCGTTTCGCCCGGTGATGTTTTCCCGGAAGAGTTTCGCCACTGGCTGTGCGCCGACCCGCGGATTGGGCCGCTACTCGAAGAGATGCACGCCGATCTACTGCGCGCCGATTACTGGCGCGAACTGCAGACGCGCATTAAAAACGGACATGTGGAGGATGTGTATGCTTACCGCCGCCGCCAGCGTTTCAGCGTGCGCTATGGCTGATGTAGCCCGGCCGAGCGGAGCGACGCCGGGCTACTTAATCTTTCTTTATTTAACCCCGCCGTAAGCTAATGTCACTTCCTTTGCGGCTTTAATCACCAGCGCGCCAAGCTCGGTAACCCGATCGTCGGTCATACGTGAAATCGGCCCGGAAATGGAGATGGCGGCAAACGGCTCGTGGTGTTCATCGTAAATGCAGGAGGCGATGCAGCGCAGCCCCAACGCGTGCTCTTCATCATCGAATGAATAGCCGCGCTTGCGCGTCTGAGCTAAATCTTCTTTCAGATGTACCGGCGAGACCAGGGTCGCGTGGGTGTAGGCATGCAGGCCTTTGCGATGCAGCAGCGTGGTGACCTCCTCCTCGCTCAGTTGCGACAGGAACGCTTTCCCCGCCCCCGAGGCGTGCATTGGCAGCTTGCCGCCAATCGGCGCCGACATGCGCATCAGCTGCGTACATTGCACCTGGTCGATAATAATCGCCTGGTGATCGCTTTTATCCAGCACCGCAAGGTTGACCGTTTCACCGGAATCTTCCATTAGCTGGCGCAGGATAGGATGGACGATGGCCAGCAGGTTGCGGCTTTGCAGGAAACTGCTGCCGACGACAAAAGCGTGCGCGCCGATCGCCCAGTGCCCCAGCTCGCCGACCTGGCGGACAAAGCCGAGCTGCTGCATGGTGGTCAGCAGGCGATGGGTGGTGGAGTTAGGCAGACCTGCCTGCTGAGCCAGTTCGGTAAGCGCGACGCTGCTATGAGATTCAGAAATCCATTCAAGCAGTTTCAGACCGCGGGTGAGCGACTGAACTTGCCCGCTGGCCTGCGCGGCGGGGGCGGCGGCAGCGGGTTTTCTGCCGCGTTTTGCGGGAACCGGGGTAGCCATGATGAACTCCTTTTTTCTGTATCGTGGAAATAATTTTCGTTTTATTTGGCGATAATGCAATCACAACCAGACTGATCGGAGGAGTGAAGTTGAACTTGTCTCATGTTGCAGCGGGTTTCCTTTTCCAGCAGGTCGGTTTATGCCAGTATGGTTTGTTGGCTTTTTGGCCTGAGTTGAGCGCTGTCGGGAGTCTGTGTGAGTAACAAAGTAGAGCAATTACATCAGCAGTTAAGAGAACGAATTCTGGTTCTGGATGGGGGCATGGGCACCATGATCCAGGGCTATCGTCTGAGCGAGCAGGATTTCCGCGGCGAACGCTTCGCTGACTGGCCGTGCGATCTGAAAGGCAATAACGACCTGCTGGTGCTCAGCAAACCCGAGGTCATTCGCGAGATCCACGACGCCTATTTCGCCGCCGGCGCGGACATCATCGAAACCAACACCTTCAACTCGACGACCATTGCGATGGCGGATTACCAGATGGAATCCCTGTCGGCGGAAATCAACTTTGCCGCCGCGAAGCTGGCCCGCGCCAGTGCCGACGCGTGGACTGCGCGTACGCCGGAAAAACCGCGCTACGTGGCGGGCGTGCTCGGGCCGACCAACCGCACCGCGTCTATCTCACCGGACGTCAACGATCCGGCATTCCGCAATATCACCTTCGATCAGCTGGTGGCTGCCTATCGCGAATCAACCAAAGCGTTGGTGGAAGGTGGTTCAGACCTGATCCTGATTGAAACGGTGTTCGATACCCTTAACGCCAAAGCGGCGATTTTCGCGGTGAAAGAAGAATTTGACGCACTGGGCGTCGAGCTGCCGATTATGATTTCCGGCACCATCACCGATGCGTCCGGCCGTACATTATCCGGCCAGACCACTGAAGCCTTCTATAACTCGCTGCGCCATGCTGATGCGCTGACCTTCGGCCTGAACTGCGCGCTGGGGCCGGATGAGCTGCGCCAGTACGTGCAGGAGCTGTCGCGTATCGCCGAATGCTATGTCACCGCGCACCCGAACGCCGGCCTGCCGAACGCTTTCGGCGAATATGATCTGGATGCCGACACCATGGCGGCGCAAATCCGCGAGTGGGCGCAGGCGGGTTTCCTCAACATTGTCGGCGGTTGTTGCGGTACGACCCCGGAACATATTGCCGCCATGAGCCGCGCGGTCGCGGATTTGCCGCCGCGTCAACTGCCAGAGTTGCCGGTCGCCTGTCGCCTGTCGGGCCTTGAGCCGCTGAACATCGGCGACGATAGCCTGTTTGTGAACGTCGGCGAACGTACCAACGTGACCGGCTCCGCTAAATTTAAGCGTTTGATCAAAGAAGAAAAGTACAGCGAAGCGCTGGACGTGGCGCGCCAGCAAGTGGAAAGCGGCGCGCAGATTATCGATATCAACATGGATGAGGGGATGCTCGACGCCGAAGCGGCGATGGTACGTTTCCTCAACCTGATTGCTGGCGAGCCGGATATCGCCCGCGTGCCGATTATGATCGACTCCTCCAAGTGGGAGGTTATCGAAAAAGGGCTTAAGTGCATCCAGGGCAAGGGCATCGTTAACTCCATCTCAATGAAAGAGGGGGTCGAGCTCTTTACCCATCACGCTAAGCTGGTACGCCGCTACGGCGCGGCGATGGTGGTGATGGCCTTTGATGAAGTCGGCCAGGCCGATACCCGCGAGCGCAAAATTGAAATTTGCCGTCGCGCCTACAAAATTCTTACCGAAGACGTTGGCTTCCCGCCGGAAGACATTATCTTCGACCCGAACATCTTTGCCGTCGCGACCGGCATTGAAGAGCACAATAACTATGCTCAGGACTTTATTGGCGCCTGCGAAGACATAAAACGCGAACTGCCGCATGCGCTGATTTCCGGCGGTGTCTCTAACGTCTCGTTCTCCTTCCGCGGTAATGACCCGGTACGTGAAGCTATCCACGCGGTGTTCCTCTACTACGCCATCCGCAATGGCATGGACATGGGGATCGTCAACGCGGGTCAGTTGGCGATTTATGATGACCTGCCGGGCGAGCTGCGCGATGCGGTTGAAGATGTGATCCTCAACCGCCGCGATGACAGCACCGAAAGAATGCTTGAGCTGGCGGAAAAATACCGCGGCAGTAAAGCGGACGACAGCGCCAACGCTCAACAGGCGGAGTGGCGCAGTTGGGAAGTGAAAAAACGCCTCGAATACTCGTTGGTGAAAGGCATTACCGAATTTATCGAGCAGGATACCGAAGAGGCGCGTCAGCAGGCCGACCGTCCGATCGAGGTCATTGAAGGGCCGCTGATGGACGGCATGAACGTGGTCGGTGACCTGTTCGGCGAAGGCAAGATGTTCCTGCCGCAGGTGGTGAAATCGGCCCGCGTGATGAAACAGGCGGTGGCCTACCTTGAGCCGTTCATTGAAGCCAGCAAAGAAAAAGGCTCCAGTAACGGCAAGATGGTGATCGCCACCGTGAAGGGCGATGTCCATGACATCGGTAAGAACATCGTCGGCGTGGTGCTGCAGTGCAACAACTACGAAATTATCGACCTTGGTGTCATGGTGCCAGCGGAAAAAATCCTCAAGACCGCGCGTGAAGAGAACGCCGACCTGATTGGCCTTTCCGGGTTGATCACGCCATCGCTGGACGAGATGGTGAACGTGGCAAAAGAGATGGAGCGTCAGGGCTTTACTATCCCGTTGCTGATTGGCGGGGCGACGACTTCAAAAGCCCACACGGCGGTGAAAATCGAGCAGAATTACAGCGGGCCAACCGTTTATGTACAGAACGCCTCGCGCACCGTCGGGGTGGTTTCATCGTTGCTTTCAGCGACTCAGCACGATGATTTCGTGGCCCGCACGCGTAAAGAGTATGAAACCGTGCGTATCCAGCACGGGCGTAAGAAACCGCGTACGCCGCCGGTTAGCCTCGAGGCGGCGCGGGAAAACGATCTGGCATTCGATTGGGAAAGCTATACCCCGCCGGTCGCCCATCGCCTGGGCGTGCAGGACGTTGAAGCCAGTATCGAAACGCTGCGTAATTACATCGACTGGACACCGTTCTTTATGACCTGGTCGCTGGCGGGTAAATATCCGCGCATTCTGGAAGATGAAGTGGTAGGGGAAGAGGCCCAGCGCCTGTTCAAAGATGCCAACGATCTGCTGGATAAACTCAGCGCCGAGCAAACGCTGAACCCGCGCGGCGTGGTCGGGTTGTTCCCGGCCAACCGTGTTGGCGACGACGTGGAAATTTATCGTGATGAAACCCGCACCCATGTGCTGACGGTCGGCCATCACCTGCGCCAGCAAACCGAAAAGGTTGGCTTCGCTAACTACTGCCTCGCTGATTTTGTCGCGCCGAAGCTGAGCGGCAAGGCGGACTACATCGGCGCCTTTGCGGTGACTGGCGGGCTGGAAGAAGATGCGCTGGCGGAGGCCTATGAGGCGCAGCACGACGACTATAACAAGATCATGGTGAAAGCCATCGCCGACCGTCTGGCGGAAGCCTTCGCCGAGTATCTGCACGAAAAAGTGCGTAAGGTCTACTGGGGTTATGCGGCCAATGAGAACCTCAGTAACGAAGAGTTGATCCGCGAAAATTATCAGGGGATCCGTCCGGCGCCGGGTTATCCGGCCTGCCCGGAACATACCGAGAAGGCGACGATCTGGGAACTGCTGGATGTGGAAAAGCACACCGGCATGAAGCTCACCGAGTCCTATGCGATGTGGCCGGGCGCGTCGGTTTCCGGCTGGTACTTCAGCCATCCGGACAGCAAGTACTTCGCTGTGGCGCAGATCCAGCGCGACCAGGTCGAAGATTACGCGCAACGGAAGGGCATGACGCCTGCGGAAATCGAACGTTGGTTAGCCTCTAACCTTGGCTATGACGCTGACTAAGCCGTGAAAAAATAGCGTTAGCGGTTATCTTTCGTTACAACAAACAAGGCGCACTTTGGGCGCCTTGTCTCTTTATTGAAGTTAACCCCTTATACTGAGGAAAGGTTCAAACCTCAGGAACACCTATAACGATAAGGAGACGCTGATTCTGTGTTAACTCTGCTACACCTACTTTCTGCCGTGGCTCTCTTGGTGTGGGGCACCCATATTGTGCGTACCGGCGTGATGCGCGTCTTTGGCGCGCGCCTGCGTACCGTTCTTAGCAGCAGCGTGGAGAAAAAACCACTCGCCTTCTGCGCGGGGATTGGCGTAACCGCGTTGGTGCAGAGCAGCAACGCCACCACCATGCTGGTGACCTCGTTTGTCGCCCAGGACCTGGTTGCGCTCGCGCCGGCGCTGGTGATGGTGCTGGGCGCGGATGTGGGTACCGCGCTGATGGCGAGGGTGCTGACCTTCGACCTCTCCTGGCTGTCACCGTTACTGATTTTTATTGGCGTGATTTTTTTCCTCGGACGTAAACAGACGCGTGCGGGCCAACTTGGGCGCGTGGGTATCGGCCTTGGGCTTATCTTGTTGGCGCTGGAGCTTATCGTTCAGGCTGTACACCCCATTACCCAGGCCAATGGCGTACAGGTGATTTTCGCCTCGTTGACCGGCGATATCATGCTCGATGCGCTGATTGGCGCGGTGTTCGCCATTGTCAGCTACTCCAGTCTGGCGGCGGTGTTGCTGACTGCGACCTTAACCGGCACTGGGGTGATCTCCTTCCCGGTGGCATTGTGTCTGGTGATCGGCGCCAACCTTGGCTCCGGGTTACTGGCGATGCTCAACAACAGCGGCGCCAACGCGGCGGCGCGGCGGGTTGCGCTTGGTAGCCTGCTGTTTAAGCTGGTGGGCAGCCTGATTATTTTACCGTTCGTGCATGTACTGGCGAATCTCATGCTCAAGTTGCCGCTGGAAGAATCGGAACTGGTTATCTATTTCCACGTCTTCTACAACCTGCTCCGCTGCGTGGCGATGGTGCCATTTGCTGAGCCAATGGCAAACCTGTGTAAGCGCCTGATCCGCGACGAACCGGAGCTGGATAATCACCTGAAGCCGAAGCATCTGGATACCTCGGCGCTGGATACGCCTGCGCTGGCGTTGGCTAATGCCGCTCGTGAAACCCTGCGCATCGGCGATGCCATGGAGCAGATGCTGGAAAGCCTGCGCAAGGTGATGCACGGCGAGCCGCGTGAAGAGAAAGAGCTGCGGCGGATGGCGGACGATATCAACGTGCTTTATACCGCGATCAAACTGTATCTGGCGCGAATGCCGAAAGACGAGCTGGCGGAGGAGGAGTCCCGCCGTTGGGCGGAGATTATCGAAATGTCGCTGAACCTTGAGCAGGCATCCGATATCGTCGAACGGATGGGCAGCGAGATCGCCGATAAATCGCTGGCGGCGCGGCGGGCATTTTCTGTCGAAGGGCTAAAAGAGCTGGATGCGCTATATGCGTTGTTGCTTAGCAACCTGCAGCTGGCGATGTCGGTCTTTTTCTCCAGCGACGTGCCAAGCGCCCGCCGTCTGCGGCGCAATAAGCATCGTTTCCGGATCCTCAACCGCCGTTACTCGCATGCGCACGTTGACCGTTTGCATCAGCAAAACGTACAGAGTATTGAAACCAGTACCCTACATCTGGCGCTGCTGGGCGATATGAAGCGTCTGAACTCGTTATTCTGCGCCGTCGCCTATAGTGTGATGGAGCAGCCGGACGAAGACGACGAGCGGGATGATTATTGAGCCATTCCCGGAGTGGCCTGGCGTTGGGTAACCCGGATAAGGCGCGAGGCGCCGCCATCCGGGAAACGCTCGTCAAACTCGCTTAGAAACGGTGGCCCGCTTCCAGGGTTACCGCTTCTTCCCCCGCTTTAAACAGCAGCGTCGGATTCGGGCCGCCGAGCGTGGCGTGGCCATTGGCGACCTGAATCCAGTTCCCCTCCGGCAAGCCAATGACCGTCAATTCCGGCGCAACGACCAGCAGTTCGCGAATACGTTGTTCGCGAGTCTCGCCCTGATGCCCGGTCGGCAACGCGTTGGTGAAATGCGGGTTAATTTGCAGCGGGAACAGCCCTAAGGCGTCAAAACCCTGCGGATCGACGATCGGCATATCGTTGGTGGTGCGAATGGTCGGGCAAGCGAGGTTAGAACCTGCGCTCCAGCCGATATACAACGCCCCACGTTTGACGACGTCGACAATCGGCGCCAGCAGCCCACGGCTACGGCATTCTTTCAGAAGCTGGAACGTGTTCCCACCGCCGACGATCACCATCTCGGTGCTTTCAATTGCGGCGATAGGGTCAGCGACGCTGTGGATCCCCGTCACGCTCACGCCCATCGGCGCCATGACCGCGGCGGCTTTGGCCGTGTAGTCATCCCAGGTTTGCGTCACCCCGGCGAAGGGGATAAACACCGCCGAGCGGCGGCCATTGATCTGGCTGGCAATCAGCGGCAGCGCGTGTTCCATCCAGGCTTTGCCCGGCAGCGTAGAGTTACTCAGTAGTAGCAGTTCCATCTTTTTTTCCCGTTAATAATAGCATTTGATGTCTGAATTCTATCATCAGCCCGATGTTGAGGCGCTGATATGGCTCACGGTGCAGGTAAGCTGAATGCTATCATCGCGATCAGGAAGCGTAGATGCTAATAACCCCCGGAGACGACCTATGAATAATGAAATACCGCTAAAATATTATGACATCGTGGATGAGTATTCGACGGAATGCGCCGACGCGGTGAAAGAGTCCGAGCGTGATTGTCTGGCGCATTACTTCCAACTGCTGATTACACGTTTAATGAATAACGAGGAGATCAGCGAAGAAGCGCAGCAAGAGATGGCCCGTGAAGCGGGGATTGCCGAATCGCGTATCGACGATATCGCCAATTTCCTCAATCAGTGGGGTAATGAATAGCGCCATCCTTATTTTTTATCGCCAGTAAGGTGAGGTATATTTCGCTGTCAAAGGAGAAACTATGCTGACCGACTCATCTACTCGATTAAATAAATACATCAGCGAAAGCGGGATTTGCTCGCGTCGCGAAGCGGACCGCTTTATTGAACAAGGCAACGTTTTTATCAATGGCAAGCGCGCCACCATTGGCGATCAGGTGAAGCCGGGCGACGTTGTGAAAGTAAACGGTCAGTTGATTGAGCCGCGAGAAGCCGATGACCTGGTGCTGATTGCGTTGAATAAGCCGGTGGGTATTGTCAGCACCACCGAAGATGGCGAGCGCGATAACATTGTGGATTTCGTTAACCACAGCAAGCGTATCTTCCCGATTGGCCGTCTGGATAAAGACTCTCAGGGCTTAATCTTCCTGACCAATCATGGCGATCTGGTGAACAAAATCCTGCGTGCCGGCAACGACCATGAGAAAGAATATCTGGTCACGGTCGATAAGCCGGTCACAGATGAATTCATTCGCGGAATGGGCGCGGGCGTACCGATTCTGGGTACGGTGACGAAGAAGTGTAAGGTGAAGAAAGAGGCGCCGTTCGTCTTCCGTATTACCCTGGTGCAGGGCTTAAACCGTCAGATTCGCCGCATGTGCGAGCACTTCGGTTTCGAAGTCACCAAGCTTGAGCGTACGCGCATTATGAACGTCAGCCTGACGGGTATTCCGCTGGGCGAGTGGCGCGATTTAACCGATGATGAGCTGATCGACCTGTTCAAGCTGATTGAAAACTCGTCTTCCGAAGCGAAACCGAAAGCCAAACCGAAGGCGAAAGCGGCGAGCGCTGGGATCAAGCGCCCGGTAGTGAAGATGGAAAAAACCAGCGATAAAGGCCGCCCGGCCTCGAACGGTAAACGTTTCACCCAGCCGGGGCGTAAAAAGAAAGGCCGCTAACGCCTGCCGCGAGTCGGCGTATTCGCCGACCAGGAAAACGTCGCTTCCTTGTCTACTTTATAAGCCTGCTGCTTTTTCACCTGGCGGGCTTTTTTCGCTTCCGCCTCACGCAGCGCCATCAGCTTATCGATATATTCCTTCTTCACGCTATTGGCTTCCGCATTGCTCAGCGGGCGGCCGTGCGCAATCCGCGCGCGGTCGAGCAGCGTTTTCAGTTCGCGCTGTTCGCGCTCGGTCATCTCTTTTTGTGTAATGCGGGGGAGTGCCATGGTGGTGCCCTCAGTTAGCCGATGACTTCAGTGTACGGTATTGGGATGGGGGTCTTACAGCAATTTCATCACCCGGCAAAATCCCGGAGGCGGTGCTTTGCACCTGTCCGGGCTACCAGACCGCAAACGGCTGTGGATCTGTAGCCCGGTCAGCGCAGCGCCACCGGGAGATTTTCATCAAAGTTACGTTTTATCTGCTCTTTTTTCCTGCCTTACGCAATTCATCCGCAATAACTTTCCCGGACCAGTAACCTGCCAGCAGCGAGCCGGAAAGGTTATGCCAGACCGAGAACAGCGCGCCAGGTAGCGCGGCCAGCGGGCCAAAGTAGATTTTCCCGAGAGCGGCAGCCAGACCGGAGTTCTGCATCCCCACTTCAATCGCCAGCGTGCGGCAGGTAGATTCATCAAAACCGAACAGCCGTCCGCCCCAGTAGCCGCCGAGCAGACCGATGGCGTTATGCAGAATCACCGCCACGATGACCACCAGGCCTACCGACGCGATATGCGATGCGGAACCGGCGACCACGGCGCTGATAATCGCCAGAATGCACAGCATGGAGAACGCGGGCAGGAAGGGTTCTACCGCCTTCACCACTTTTGGTAACAGATGGTGGACAATCAGCCCGAACCCGATAGGGATCACCACGATTTGCAGGATGCTCAGCAGCATACCCATCACATCGACCTGAATGTGCGCATCAACGTACAGGCGCGTCAGCAGCGGGGTTGCGATCACGCCAACCAGCGTGGAGACGGAAGAGATGGTCACCGACAGCGCGACATCGCCTTTCGCCAGATAAATCATGACATTGGATGCCGTGCCGCTGGCGACGCTGCCGACCAGCACCATCCCGGCGGACAGCTCCGGCGGCATATGGAAAAGCAGTGCCAGCAGCCAGGCGGCAAGCGGCATCACCAGGTAGTGCAGAAAAATCCCCGCCGCCACCGGCGCCGGGCGCGACAGTACGCGCTTAAAATCTTCCAGTTTCAGATGGACGCCCATGCCGAACATAATCAGCATCAGCAGGGTGGTGACCCACGGGCCGATGGGGGTAAAGGTGGTTGGCGTGTAATAAGCCAAAACGGAGAGCAGCAGCGCCCAGAGCGGGAACAGCCGGGTGATGACGGAGAGCATGTTGTATTCCTTGCGATGTATGTGTTTTTTGTTGTAGTTAGCCGGGTTCAAGCCCCGATCTATATCTATTGTTTATCGTGTGTAGTGAATGAATTCAAACAAATTATGCTCATGATCCGATGCGTGGGTACATTTCCGATTTTCTTGTGATGCTGATATCCCTCACAAAACGCAGCATTAAGTGTGCTGATGATTAAAGCAAAGTCACTGTATAGGGAATATATGATGAAGTGCGGTAACCGGGCGATCTCCTTTCTTTCTGGCGCTGTTTTATTTTCTTTGTTAGTGGCGTCTGTGCCACTACGAGCGGAACCCATGACAAACGCGCGATATGCGTATTCATTCAAGACGAATCGTAGCGCCTGCATGGCCAGAATAAATAATGTACCGCTGTTAGATAATTTTTCAGCCGGAAGCGGTATGACCACTGCGGGAGGGGATATCACAAGCTTTTCGGCAAATGGAAAAAATATGCTTGAACTGGTAATGGGGGCAATTGATCCGGATAATCCTGAAACGCTATATAAAGAGTCGTGGTGCGAGATAGTCGTGACAAAGGAGACCCGCAATGCCAGTGAAGCGGTTTCCACCATCCGGCTTACCGTTGATAGTGAGAAAAAAGTTGTTGCGTCATCCTCTTCTCACCCTGACGGGGCGGAAAACGAGAGTGCGGTCAGCGAGGTACAATCGCCGGGCGATAAGATCAACGGCCTGGTCGGCGCAGGGCGTCAGATTACGGTTAGTGATATTCCCACGTGGGCCTGGGAACAGGCGCGCCCCGTTACGCCGCAGGATATGTCAGCAATTAAAACCGCATACACAACAATATGGCAGGCAATGAATAATAAAGAAGTAGCGGTATTAAAATCGCTGGCGCAGATTTCGACAAAGGAATTTGGCATAGCGACCGGTTTCCCGCCAGATTTTATTTTTGAAACACTTGGTTTGGCGGAAAAAGTGCAGGACGCCGATCTGACGATGGCACCGCTGGATTGGGAGGGAAAAGAGTTAATTACCTATTGTGACGGCCGTATATTCCGTTTAGCTGCCGGTGTTTATCAAAACTCGCCATTAAAGATGAAGAATAAAGCGGGAAAAATCAAATTTACCTATAACCCCTATTTCGCCATTATTGATGGCAATGTGGTGATTGCCCGCTGAAAGGAAATACCCGGTGAGCATAAATCTCGCCGGGTGAAGACGAATTATTCAAATAAATTCTGATGCAGCTTTTGGACAACCTGCTCAGCATCGGCGCCCGGTACCAGGAAGCACAGATTGTGGCTGGACGCGCCGTAGCAAATCATGCGGATATTGAACGGCTCCAGTACGCCGAATACCTCTTTGCCGACGCCGCAGGCTTTCGATAGCTCGTTGCCGATCAATGCGACCAGCGCCAGGTTTTCTTCCACTTCCACGCGGCACAGCGAAGAGAGTTCGGTCAGCAGCGCCTGAGTCAACAGGCTATCGCCGGCGGAGGTGGAACCGGTGGTGTCCATGGTCAGCGCAATACTCACTTCCGACGTAGTGATCAGGTCGACGGAAATATTATGCCGCGCCAGAATACCGAACACTTCCGCGAGGAAGCCGCGGGAATGCAACATATGCAGGCTGTGCAGGGTCAGCAGTGTCTGACGACGACGCAGCGCTAGCGCGCGGAACAGCGGCGGATTTTCGGTCTTATGACAGACCATTGTGCCGCCGGCCTTAGGTTCTTTACTGGAACCGACAAAGACCGGAATATCGCTACGCACGGCTGGCAGCAACGTTGCCGGATGCAGCACTTTCGCCCCGAAGGTAGCCATCTCCGCCGCTTCGGCGAAGGCGATGACGTCGATACGTTTCGCCGCCGGCGCAACGCGCGGGTCGGTGGTGTAGATCCCCGGTACATCGGTCCAGATATCCACGCGGCTGGCGTTTAGGGCTTCGCCGAGCAGTGCCGCGGTGTAGTCGCTGCCGCCGCGGCCAAGCGTCGTCGTGCGGCCTTTGGCTTCGCTGCCGATAAAGCCCTGGGTAATCACCAGGCCTTCTTCCAGGCGCGGCGCCAGCTGTTGTTGCGTCAGTTCCGCCAGGGCGGCGATATCCGGTTCGGCGCGACCGAAACGATCGCTGGTGCGCATCACTTTGCGTACGTCGAACCACTGCGCCGCGATACCGCGCTCGCGCAGAATCTCAACGAACAGCAATGTGGACATCAGTTCACCGTGGCTCACCAGTTCGTCGGTCAGCGCTTCAGAGCTGGCCAGAGAGGCGGCTTCCGCCAGGGTGGTGATATTTTCCAGCAGGCGTTCGATCTCATCGCGGATAACGTTGGGATAGCGTAAACGCTCCAGAATATTGAACTGGATTTGGCGCATTTCATCGAGCTTAGCGAAACGTTCGGTGGGTTCCAGCCCTGCCGCTAAAGCAACTAAGATATTGGTAACGCCAGCCGATGCGGATAACACCACTACGCGGGTATTCGCATCCAGCAGCGCGACGTCGACGCTACGGTTCATGGCGTCGAAATCGGCCACGCTGGTGCCGCCGAACTTAGCAACAACTAAATCTGTCATAACAACCTCGTGTCAGGGGGCCTGACTTATTAAAACGATTCCTGGAAAACCGCTCCTGGTTCGGGCTGGAAATAACCGGAGCGCGACAAAATGTCTTAATAAGCCAGGCCAAATTAACTCAGCCATGGCACAAGGGAAGAGCGAAAAGTAGGGTGGGCGCAGAGCGATAAACAAACTACGATGTCACCCAGAAGTGCTCCACCTTGTAGACCCGTTTGCCGATGACGCGCATCGGTTCGCGAGTATGAAACGCCCGACTGCGAACGTTTCTGGTGACAACCCAGGGGATTCAGCCCCTGTGGCCGGCGACAGGCTTAACCAGACACCTGTGCGCCTCGGCGTTGCTCCCCCTCACGTATTTTCCCCGGACTGGTTCCTCCAATACGGTTACCTGGGCAACGCACCTCTTCTGGCAATTACTGACGTCTTTCACTATGCCTGGGGGGAGACTGGTCATTATACCCCCCAACGATACCCTTCGCTGTAGCGTGAAATGCGCGAGCAATACATACCTACAATTCCGTAGGCAGCCCAGCTATATAAAGGCTTCCGGGCAGGTATGTCAACGACAGGGTTATGCGGATTTTTCATGCGTCGGCGGATAACAGAAAAAAGCCTAATGATAGCTATAATATGGGAGCGCTTTAGCCTATTCCTGACTCCCGTCATGGGTACAACACAAAAATCATCACAATTTTCTGCCGCTGACGCTACAATCGACCGAAGTCACATTTTTCAAATCAGAAGAGTATTGCTAATGAAAAATATCAACCCAACGCAGACCGCTGCATGGCAGGCATTACAGAAACACTTCGATGAAATGAAAGACGTCACTATCAGCGAGCTTTTCGCCAAAGATAGCGATCGTTTCTCTAAATTCTCCGCCACCTTTGACGATCTGATGCTGGTGGATTTCTCCAAGAACCGCATCACTGAAGAGACGCTGTCTAAGCTGCAGGATCTGGCGAAAGAGACCGATCTGGCAAGCGCGATTAAGTCGATGTTCTCCGGCGAAAAAATTAACCGCACTGAAGACCGCGCGGTCCTGCATGTCGCGCTGCGTAATCGCAGCAACACGCCGATTGTGGTGGATGGCAAAGACGTCATGCCAGAAGTCAACGCGGTGCTGGAAAAGATGAAAGCGTTCTCGGAAGCGATTATCTCCGGCAGCTGGAAAGGCTATACCGGTAAACCGATTACTGACGTGGTGAACATCGGTATCGGCGGCTCTGACCTCGGCCCATTCATGGTGACCGAAGCGCTGCGCCCATACAAAAACCACCTCAACATGCACTTCGTTTCTAACGTTGACGGTACCCACATCGCGGAAGTGTTGAAAGCGGTCAACCCGGAAACCACGCTGTTCCTGGTCGCCTCCAAGACTTTCACCACCCAGGAAACCATGACTAACGCCCACAGCGCGCGCGACTGGTTCCTGGCGACCGCTGGCGACGAGAAACACGTGGCGAAACACTTCGCGGCGCTCTCCACCAACGGTAAAGCGGTCGGCGAATTCGGTATCGACACCGCCAACATGTTCGAATTCTGGGACTGGGTCGGCGGCCGTTACTCCCTGTGGTCCGCCATCGGCCTGTCTATCATTCTGTCCGTCGGCTTCGACAACTTCGTACAGCTGCTGTCCGGCGCTCACGCGATGGATAAACACTTCTCCACCACGCCGGCCGAGAAGAACCTGCCGGTACTGCTGGCGCTGATTGGTATCTGGTACAACGATTTCTTCGGCGCGGAAACCGAAGCGATTCTGCCGTACGATCAGTACATGCACCGCTTTGCCGCTTACTTCCAGCAGGGCAACATGGAATCCAACGGTAAGTATGTTGACCGTAACGGCAACGTCGTGGATTACCAGACTGGCCCGATCATCTGGGGCGAGCCGGGTACGAACGGCCAGCATGCGTTCTATCAGCTGATCCACCAGGGCACCAAAATGGTACCGTGCGATTTCATCGCCCCGGCTATCACTCATAACCCGCTGTCTGATCATCATCCGAAGCTGCTGTCTAACTTCTTCGCCCAGACTGAGGCGCTGGCCTTTGGTAAATCCCGTGAAGTGGTTGAGCAGGAATATCTCGATCAGGGTAAAGATCCGGCGCAGCTTGAGCACGTCGTGCCGTTCAAAGTGTTTGAAGGCAACCGTCCGACCAACTCCATCCTGCTGCGTGAAATCACCCCGTTCAGCCTGGGCGCATTGATCGCGCTGTACGAGCACAAAATCTTCACCCAGGGCGCGATCCTTAACATCTTCACCTTTGACCAGTGGGGCGTTGAGCTGGGTAAACAGCTGGCTAACCGTATCCTGCCGGAACTGAAAGATGGCGCGGATGTGAGCAGCCACGACAGCTCCACCAACGGTCTGATTAACCGTTATAAAGCCTGGCGCGCATAAGTATTAGCGCAGCGAAGCCTGAATGCCGACCGTTTGGTCGGCATTTCTATTTATAATCGCCGCAGCAGTCGGCGCAAACAATATCGTTATTGGCGGCTGCGCCCATGGCAGCGGTTGAGGCGGCACAGAGTGCAGGAAGGTGCGTATAACGAGAATGAACTGAGATTTTATTGAGATAGAATTGAGATAAAATTCGCGCTAACTAATAAGGTCTGCAGAAAAATATTATCTTCTGACGGTTTTAGAGACACAACTGTGTTAAATGGTTAATTCATTGAACTGCATTGGTTTAATCTTAAAATCTTTATATATAAGTTGGGATTTGGTTAACCTGCTCACTGCTTTTTTAGAAGTATAATTTTCTCTTTTTCGTATTTAATGCGTTGAAGCCTCTGTTGAGACACAAAGCTTAAGTAGATCTGGGTCACACTTTTGCGCTATACAGATCAATAACGTTTCTGCATTAGAGGTATCACTATGCCGTCGGTATATCGTCCGCTGGTTAATTTTATCGCGAAGGCCATGCAGGCTGTGCTGAACCTGGCGCTGCTGTGTCTGGGGATTATTCTGGTGGTCTTCCTGGGAAAGGAAACTCTGGATCTGGCGCATGTGCTGTTTACGCCAGATCCGGTCAGTAAGTACAAACTGGTTGAGGGACTGGTGGTCTATTTTCTCTACTTTGAGTTTATCGCACTGATCGTGAAGTATTTTGAGTCAGGCTTCCACTTCCCGCTACGCTATTTTGTCTATATCGGTATCACCGCGATAGTGCGTTTGATTATCGTCGATCACGAGTCGCCGATGGCGGTACTGATCTACTCTGCGGCGATCCTCATTCTGGTGATCACCTTGTGGCTGTGTAATTCCAACCGTCTGAAACGCGAATAAAAAAAGCGGCCTCCAGGGCCGCTTGACCGACAGTCACAAATTAAATTTATGTAGGGTCCAGTAGAGGATTGCAGTGGCATTTGCCCTACTTTTTCAGGGAGAGGCGGGGTGCCGTACCCGGTTGGGGTCGTGTACCGCATCCCACCCTCGCTGAAATTTGGGGCTGATAAAACAAGGGTATAACGTGATGAAACTTAACCTTTCACCCCGCCTGCCGTCAGTCCATTGACCAACCAGCGCTGAGCCAGCAGGAAGACCACGGTAATCGGAATCGCCGACAGCACCGCCGCGGCGGCAAAGTCGCCCCACAGGTAGTTCTGCGGGTTGAGATACTGCTGCATCCCGACCGCCAGGGTATAGCTGTTCACATCGCGCAACAGCAGCGAGGCTACCGGTACTTCGGTAATCGCGGCGATGAACGACAGAATAAACACCACCGCCAGAATCGGTACCGACAACGGCAGCAGCACCAGACGGAAAGCCTGCCACGGCGTGGCGCCATCCAGCGCGGCCGCTTCTTCCAGCGAACCATCGATGGTTTCGAAATAGCCTTTAATCGTCCATACATGCAGCGCAATGCCGCCCATGTAGGCGAAGATCACCCCGCCGTGGGTGTTAAGACCGACGAACGGAATATACTGACCGAGACGATCAAACAAGGCATACAGCGCCACCAGCGACAGCACCGCCGGGAACATCTGGAAAATCAGCATCCCTTTGAGCAGCGTCGCTTTACCCGGGAAGCGCATACGGGCGAAAGCATAAGCGCAGGTGGTGGAGAGGGCGACGATCCCGATCGCGGTAATCCCGGCGACCTTAATCGAGTTCCACAGCCACAGCAGGACCGGGAACGGCGGCGGCGTCACGCGGCCATCCGCATGTTCGACGCTGAAGCCTAAAGCCAACCGCCAGTGCTCCCAGGAGATGGTATCCGGGATCAGACTGCCGGTCGCGAAGTTACCCTCGCGCAGCGAGATGGCGATAACCATCAGCAGCGGGAACATAATCGCGGCGATGAAAATCAGCAGCAGCAGGTGCGTAGTGAAGAGACGCAGCTTCTGCGATTTGGGTTGGACCATAGCCATAATCGTTATCTCCCTTAATCAAACTTCATGCGCGTGGCTTTCAGGTTCACAATCGCTAACGCGCCAACCAGCAGGAAGATAAGCGTCGCGATAGCCGCCGCCAGGCCGAAGTCCTGACCGCCGCCGCCTTCAAAGGCGATGCGATAGGTGTAGCTCACCAGCAAGTCGGTATAACCGGCTGGGGTGGTGGTGCCGAGGCGATCCGGGCCGCCGTTGGTCAACAGCTGAATCAGCACGAAGTTGTTAAAGTTAAAGGCGAAACTGGCGATCATCAGCGGCGTGAGCGGTTTGATCAGCAGCGGCAACGTAATCTTAAAGAAGTTCTGGAATGGACCGGCGCCATCCATCGCCGACGCTTCGTACAGATCGTCAGGAATTGCCTTCAGCAGACCCATGCACAGGATCATCATGTACGGATAGCCCAGCCAGGTGTTGACGATGATAATCATCGTGCGCGCGGTGGTCGGGTCGCTAAACCAGGCTGGCTTAATGCCGAACAGCGCGCTCAACATCATGTTGATCTCGCCAAAACTCTGGTTAAACAGCCCTTTGAAAATCAGTATTGAGATAAACGACGGCACCGCATATGGCAGAATCAACAGCACGCGGTAAATCGCTTTACCCTTCAGCGCTTCCCACTGTACCAGGCATGCCAGCACCATTCCCACGGCGACGGTCAAAATCACCGTCAGTATCGAGAAGACTACGGTCCAGACGAAAATGGCGAAGAACGGTTTCTGAATGCCTTCGTCCTGGAAGACGCGGGTGAAGTTATCCCAGCCGATGGTCACGGTATAACCCGGACTCAACTTCTCATTGCCCCAGCTGCCGTCGGCATTAACGGATTGATAAAAGCCGACGTCGGCGTTCGGACGATATTTCACGCCGCTTTGGTTATTGGTGAGCGTGCCGTCGTTGGCCAGCGCGTACAGCGGCTGGGTGCCGGAGAACTGGCGCAGCGAACTCATGATTACTTTGCTTTCATCCGGCAGTATGGCGGTGAGTTGGTTCAGCGCGGCGCGGTTCTGGGTGATAACGCGTAAATTCGCGCGTTCGCCTGCCGGCAGGGCATCCGCCTCTTTTAACGCCAGTTTCTGCTCGCCGCCAAACTGGAAGGCATCAGAAAGATAGTTTTTGCCGCTCTCGCCGTCGGTCAGCGCTAGTTTCCACTCATTGCCCGCCGGATAGAGCGAGAAGTTATAGGATTTTCCGGCCTGGAAAGAACGGTCCATCAGCACCTGCTGCGCACGCTCGAAGGTCAGCTGGTTGGTGCTGCTGTAGTTGGTGAAGGCGATAGCGATGGTGCAGATCAGTGGGAACAGAACAAACAGTCCCATTCCGGCGAGACCCGGATAAACATAGCGCCAGGCATAAGCCTTGCGGTTAGAAAAAATATACAGGCCAACTGAGCTTAAAATCAGCGTCATGATGGCAAACAGGTACTCCCCCTGGGCGTACATTAAAACAACAAGGTAACCCACCAGCAGGCACAGCAAACCCATCACAGACCATGTGAGTGGCGGGCTTTGCCACCAGTGTTTCTTTTTAACGGCATCCATGGGGATCTTCCTCTTTACACTTTATCCTTCGCGCTACCTCTTTGTTGGCTGCGGATGCGCACCCCAGTCACTTACTTATGTAAGCTCCTGGGGATTTGCATCCTTGCCGCCTCGATGTAACGCGAATGATTCGTGTAACAACGTATTCAATAAACCTTATTTCCTAAGAAATAAGGGAAACCGTATTACTTGGTAATACGTCCCTGCGCATCCTTCAGCGCGGCGTCGACGGTTTGACGGCCGCTAGCGGCGTTGATAACCGCGGTACGAACGGCATACCAGAACGCAGACATTTGCGGGATATTCGGCATGATTTCACCTTTCTGCGCGTTTGCCATGGTGGCGGCAATGCGCGGATCTTTCTCCAGTTTCTCCTGGAAGGATTTCAGTGCAACGGCGCCCAGCGGCTTATCGTTGTTGACTGACTCCAGGCCCTGATCGGTCATCAGGTAGTTTTCGAGGAACTCTTTCGCCAGTTCTTTATTCGGGCTGGCGGCGTTAATACCGGCGCTCAGTACGCCAACGAACGGCTTAGATGGTTTGCCTTTGAAGCTTGGCAACAGAGTGACACCGTAGTTGATCTTGCTTTTATCAATGTTCGACCACGCCCACGGACCGTTGATGGTCATCGCAGTTTCGCCTTTGTTGAACGCAGCTTCCGCGATGGAGTAGTCGGTGTCGGCGTTCATGTGTTTATTCTTGATAAGGTCGACCAGGAAGCTCAGACCGGCTTTCGCCCCGGCGTTATCGACGCCGACGTTTTTCACGTCGTATTTGCCATTTTCAAACTTGAACGCGTAGCCGCCGTCTGCCGCGATCAGCGGCCAGGTGAAGTACGGTTCTTGCAGGTTGAACATCAGCGCGCTCTTACCTTTCGCCTTCAGCGTCTTATCCAGCGCCGGGATCTCTTCCCAGGTTTTCGGCGGGTTCGGTAACAAATCTTTGTTATAAATCAGCGACAGCGCTTCAACCGCGACCGGGTAGGCGATCAGCTTACCGTTGTAGCGTACGGCGTCCCAGGTGAACGGATAGAGTTTGTCCTGGAAGGCTTTATCCGGGGTAATTTCCGCCAGCAAGCCGGACTGTGCATAGCCGCCGAAACGGTCATGCGCCCAGAAGATGATATCCGGGCCGTCGCCGGTCGCCGCAACCTGCGGGAACTTCTCTTCCAGCTTATCCGGGTGCTCTACGGAAACTTTAATGCCGGTATCTTTTTCAAACTTTTTACCCACTTCAGCGAGGCCGTTATAGCCTTTGTCGCCGTTAATCCAGATAACCAGCTTACCTTCTTCAATCTTTGCGAGGGCAGAGGCGGAAAACATCATCGTCGTCAATGCAGACAGCGCGAGGATGCGAGCGCCAGTTTTGATTTTCATATACCCGTCCTATTTGGTGATGTGCTCGTGGATACACTTGAGTGGTTTAACGCTGATGAGTTTCCTTTTTTAACAACCTCTTTCCATCCTCCCCATGTCTACGCCCCAGCCGCCGTTTGTGTGATCTGCTTTGCAGAAACGCCAGTAATGGGCCCTGGAGCACATAAAAAAGCCGCCGATTTTGCCGCCTCGATCACGAAACGGCGTTTTGCCAGGGTGCCCCGGCGGCGAGAGCCAATCTCTCATCCTCCCGTCTCCTCCCCCATGAAAAAGCCGGGGGGCGGAGGATTTGCCCGCGTAATGAATGCCGCATAGTCAGCCCATCTTGAATGTGTCTTTACGTGACAGGTTGTAACGAAGGGAGAAGGGCATGGCGAGCGTACAGCTGCGAAATGTAACGAAAGCCTGGGGCGACGTGGTGGTATCGAAAGATATCAATCTCGACATCCAGGATGGGGAGTTCGTCGTGTTTGTCGGACCATCAGGCTGTGGCAAATCCACCCTGCTGCGAATGATTGCCGGACTGGAAACGGTCACCAGTGGCGATCTGTTTATTGGCGATACCCGGATGAATGACGTGCCGCCCGCCGAGCGCGGCATCGGCATGGTATTCCAGTCTTATGCGCTCTATCCCCACCTTTCCGTTGCCGAGAACATGTCTTTTGGCCTCAAGCTGGCCGGGGCGAAAAAAGAGGTGATTAACCAGCGCGTCACCCAGGTTGCCGAGGTTTTACAGCTGGCGCACCTGTTGGAGCGTAAGCCGAAAGCGCTCTCCGGCGGTCAGCGTCAGCGCGTGGCGATTGGCCGTACCCTGGTCGCCGAACCGCGTGTTTTCCTGCTCGATGAACCGTTGTCCAACCTTGATGCCGCGCTGCGTGTACAGATGCGTATCGAAATCTCCCGCCTGCATAAGCGCCTCGGGCGCACGATGATTTACGTCACTCACGATCAGGTGGAAGCGATGACGCTGGCCGACAAAATCGTGGTGCTGGACGCTGGTCGCGTCGCTCAGATTGGGAAACCGCTCGAACTCTATCACTATCCGGCGGACCGCTTCGTCGCGGGCTTTATTGGCTCGCCGAAGATGAACTTCCTGCCGGTGAAAGTCACCGCGACCGCTATTGAGCAGGTACAGGTCGAACTGCCGAACCGCCAGCAAATCTGGCTGCCGGTCGACAGCGCTCACGTTCAGGTTGGCGCCAACATGTCGTTGGGTATTCGCCCGGAACATCTGCTGCCGAGCGACATCGCCGATGTCACTCTCGAAGGCGAAGTGCAGGTGGTCGAACAACTTGGTCACGAAACACAAATTCATATCCAGATCCCCGCCATCCGTCAGAACCTGGTGTACCGCCAGAATGACGTGGTGTTGGTAGAAGAGGGAGCCACATTCGCCATCGGTTTGCCGCCGGAGCGCTGCCATTTATTCCGTGAGGATGGCACCGCTTGTCGTCGGCTGCATAAAGAGCCGGGCGTGTAAGGCTTCCCATTAAAAGAAGACGCGAACCCAGCGCGCAGCCAACCATGCGGCGGCCGAAGGGGAAGTGTTCAAAGAAAAGCAATGATCTCAGGAGATAGAATGATGATTACTCTGCGCAAACTTCCACTGGCGGTAGCCGTTGCGGCGGGCGTGATGTCTGCCCAGGCGCTGGCTGTCGATTTCCACGGTTATGCTCGTTCCGGTATTGGCTGGACTGGCAGCGGCGGTGAACAGCAATGCTTCCAGGCCACCGGCGCCCAAAGTAAATACCGTCTGGGTAACGAATGTGAAACTTACGCTGAATTAAAACTGGGCCAGGAAGTCTGGAAAGAAGGCGATAAGAGCTTCTACTTCGATACCAACGTCGCTTACTCCGTATCGCAGCAAAACGACTGGGAATCCACCAGTCCGGCCTTCCGTGAAGTCAATGTGCAGGGTAAAAACCTGATTGATTGGCTGCCGGGTTCAACCCTCTGGGCCGGTAAGCGCTTCTATCAGCGTCATGATGTTCACATGATCGACTTCTACTACTGGGATATCTCCGGTCCTGGCGCAGGTATTGAAAACATCGATCTGGGCTTCGGTAAACTCTCTCTGGCGGCTACCCGTTCTTCTGAAGCTGGCGGTTCCGCAACCTACGCCGATCGCGATCCTCTAACCGGCGAACGCGTATATGACCACCTGGTGCCGAACGACGTCTTCGACGTGCGTTTAGCGCAAATGGAAACCAACCCGGGCGGCACTCTGGAGCTGGGCGTTGACTACGGTCACACCAACATTCCTGACGACTACTATCTGCAGCCGGACGCGTCTAAAGATGGCTGGATGTTCACCGCTGAACATACCCAGAGTATCCTGAAAGGCTACAACAAGTTTGTGCTGCAGTACGCCACCGACGCCATGACCTCCAACGGTAAAGGCGTGCCGCAGGGCGGCAGCATTAATAACGATGGCTCCATGTGGCGCGTGCTTGACCATGGCGCGGTCTCTCTGGCTGACGATTGGGACATGATGTATGTCGCCATGTATCAGGACGTCAACCTGGACAACAACAACGGCACCAAGTGGTGGACCGTCGGCGTACGTCCTATGTACAAATGGACGCCGATCATGAGCACCTTGCTGGAAGTCGGTTATGACAACGTCAAATCGCAGAAAACCGGCGACAGCAACAACCAGTACAAAATCACCCTGGCGCAACAGTGGCAGGCGGGCGACAGCATCTGGTCCCGTCCGGCAATTCGTCTGTTCGCGACCTACGCGAAGTGGGATGAGAAGTGGGGTTACACCGACAGCGGCGTAGCCATGCGCGATACCTCCGGTACCGGCATCAACACATCCAGCCGCGGTGATAGCGATGAGTGGACCTTCGGCGCCCAGATGGAAATCTGGTGGTAATCCAACCTGAATCATCATGAGTAAAGAGGGGCGCCAGCCCCTCTATTTTCGGCCCAGCGCGCTATTGCCTGGCTAACGCTCGGCCATAGGAATGAGGTGATAACAATGAATATGAAGAAAAGTCTCGTTGCCCTCTGCCTGTCCGCCGGCCTGCTGGCCAGCGTACCCGCAGTCAGTTTTGCTGATGTGAATTTCGTGCCGCAGAACACCTCTGCCGCACCGACCATCCCGGTCTCCTCGCTGCAGCAGCTTACCTGGACGCCAGTCGATCAATCGAAAACTCAGACGTCTAAAGTCGCGATCGCCGGACAAACACTGAACGTACCGGGCATTACCGGGCCGGTCGTGGCGTATAGCGTACCGGCGAATATTGGCGAGCTAACCCTGACGCTGACCAGCGAAGTCGACAAACAAACTAGCGTCTATGCGCCAAATGTCCTGATCCTCGATCAGAGCATGACGCCGTCCGCCTTCTTCCCGAGCAGCTATTTCACCTATCTGGAACCGGGCGTGATGAGCGCCGATCGTCTGGAAGGGGTGATGCGCCTGACTCCGGCGCTGGGACAGCAGAAAATTTATGTGCTGGTCTTCACGACGCCGCAGGATCTGCAGCAGACTACGAAATTAATCGACCCGGCGAAGGCCTACGCCAAAGGCACCGGCAATGCGGTGCCGGATATTCCGGATCCGATCGCCAAACATACCACCGACGGCACGTTGAGCCTGAAAGTGAAAACTTCTTCCGGCTCCAGCGTATTGGTTGGCCCGCTGTTTGGCTCTTCCGGCCCGGGCCCGGTGACCGTCGGTAATACCGCCGCGCCGGTATATAACGCCCCAGCGGCTGCGCCAGCGCCTGTTGCCGCGCCGGTAGTCGCAGCGCCAGCGGCGAAAAGCGAACCGATGCTCGACGATACCGAAACCTATTTCAACAACGGTATCAAGAAAGCGGTTAAGCAAGGCGATATCGACAAAGCCCTGAAATTGATGAACGAAGCTGAGCGCCTCGGCTCGAAATCCGCTCGTTCCACCTTTATCAGCAGTGTAAAAGGCAAGGGGTGACCGTTTCCCCACAATGCTGATGTTTAGGCACAGCCTTTAGGTGCGTCCGTCTGGACGCGCCTTTTTTTATCGCGCAGCGGCGACTGTTGCACGCCTGTTGCGCGGATGATCGTATATTGACGTTTGCCCGCCCTCAAAACGCTATTCTGCGATACAATGCTTGCACGTTTTGTACCGGAGAATCAGGCATGCTACATCCTGCGCTTACGCAACTGCGTGCGCTGCGCTATTTTGCCGCCATACCCGAGCTGGAAGCGCCGCTGCGCGACTGGCTGTTGCTGGAAGACTCAATGACCAAACGCTTTGAGCAACAAGGGAAAAAGGTCACTGTGACCATGATTAACGAAGGTTTCGTCGGGCGTGACGCGCTGGCGGGCGAAGAAGCCCTGCTGCCGGATGAAGCGCGCTACTGGCTGCGGGAGATCATTCTTTGCGCCGACGGCGAACCCTGGCTGGCTGGGCGTACCATCGTACCGGAATCGACGTTATGCGGCCCTGAACTGGCGCTGCAACAACTGGGGCAGACGCCGCTGGGCCGGTACCTGTTTACTTCGTCGACGTTAACCCGAGATTTTATTGAGATAGGCCGTAATGCACAGTTGTGGGGGCGCCGTTCCCGCCTTCGGCTGAGCGGCAAACCACTGCTGCTGACAGAGTTGTTTCTGCCTGCATCACCATTGTATTAAGAGGAAGAGAAAATGGAGTGGAGTCTGACGCAGAATAAGCTGTTGGCGTTCCATCGCCTGATGCGTACTGACAAACCCATCGGCGCGCTATTGCTACTGTGGCCGACGCTGTGGGCGTTATGGGTTGCTTCCCCCGGGGTACCGCCGCTGTGGATCCTGGCGGTGTTCGTCGCGGGCGTTTGGCTGATGCGCGCCGCCGGTTGTGTGGTTAATGATTACGCCGACCGTAAATTTGATGGCCACGTTAAACGCACCGCCCGCCGTCCGCTGCCGAGCGGCGATGTGAGTGAAAAAGAGGCGCGCACGTTATTCGCCGTGCTGGTGCTGCTTTCCTTCTTGCTGGTGCTGACGCTCAATACGATGACCATCCTGTTGTCGGTGGCGGCGCTGGCGCTGGCCTGGGTCTACCCGTTTATGAAGCGCTATACCCATCTGCCGCAGGTGGTGCTGGGCGCGGCCTTTGGTTGGTCGATCCCGATGGCCTTTTCGGCGGTGAGCGAAGCGCTGCCGCTCAGCTGCTGGTTGATGTTCCTCGCCAATATCCTGTGGGCGGTGGCCTACGATACCCAGTATGCGATGGTTGACCGCGACGATGATGTCAAAATCGGCATTAAGTCGACGGCGATTCTGTTTGGCGAAAACGATCGTCTGATTATTGGTATGCTGCAGGTTGCCGTGCTGGTATTAATGGGCGCGGTAGGCTGGCTGAATGGCCTGAACTGGGAATACTACTGGTCGCTGTTTATCGCTGCGGGGCTGTTTGTCTGGCAGCAGAAACTGATTTTCAAACGCGAGCGCGATAGCTGTTTTAAAGCGTTTATGAACAATAACTACGTGGGGCTGGTGCTGTTCTTAGGCCTGGCGATGAGTTACCTACAGTAAGTTCTTTCCCCCGGCTAAGGCGTTAGCCGGGGGAAAACAGCCGCAATGTTACGCGTCGTCCTGAGCGGCGCTTTCAATCGTCAAACGCACATCCGACGTAATCAAATCCGCCAGCATCCGGTAGACTCTCATGGTCTCTTCCGGTTCGGCATCGCCGGTATCGCTGATGTAGCCTTCGTCACGCAGGGTCAGCACCAGGGTACTGAACACCGCCTTATCGAAGAACTCCGGCGCGTTGATACCGTGCAGCACCGACAGACGCTGCGCCATGGTGCGGCTTTCTTTTTCCAGCGTACTGCGGTTGATTGACGGGTTAGCGCTCAGCAGCCAGAAGGTGATGGCGTAGCGCTGCAGCGTTTCACGCGCGCCGGCGGCCAGCAGCTGCAGGGAGCGGGAGTGGGCTGGGTTGACGCTCATCTCGTCGCCATTCAGTACAATCAGCCCCTGACGCTGCATTTCAGCGATCAACGCATCGATAACGCTCGCCAGTTCCTCTTTTTCCCAGCGCAGGAACAGCTCCGCTTTGAGGAACGGGTAGAACATCTCGACGTGACGCTGCACTTCGCTACGGGAGATACGGCGATGCTGGGTGACGATGGCGGCCAGCAGCGACGGCATCACCAGCATATGGGCGATGTTGTTGCGGTAGTAGGTCATCAGCACCGCCTGCTCGCGCGGCAGAATGATGATATCGCCGATGGTATCCTTCTCGACTTCGAACTTGTTCATCTGCAGCGCGTGGTCGATAAGCTCGCTGGCGGAGGCCGTCGGCGCGGTTGAATCCGTGGCGTATGGCACGTTGCGCAGCAGATCGAGGTAGCACTCCAGTTGCTGAGTGAGCTGTTCGCGGGTCAATGAACGCTGACGCGACGCCAGAAGCGCCGTACAGCACAGGTTCATGGCGTTGGCTGCCCCGGCGTTGTTAATGCGCACCATCAGATCGGCGGCGATATTATTGACCGTCGGCGTCAGCCAGGAAGGACGAACGGCTTCGATCGGATCGATGGCTTCGCGCCACTCCGGCACGTGTTGGTTAAGGTAGGTCATCAGCGGCAGCGGTTCGCCGAAGTTGACGTAACCCTGGCCGAGATTACGCAGCTTGCTTAAGCCGCGCATCATCTGCGGCAGACTCTCTTTCTCTTTCGTCGCGCCGCGCAGTTCTTTCGCGTAGGTGCCGACTTCCATCACGTGCTCGTAGCCGATGTAAATCGGCACCAGGGTGATTGGGCGGCTACCGCCGCGCAGCATCGCCTGGATGGTCATCGACAGGGTGCCGGTTTTCGGATCCAACAGACGGCCAGTACGGGAACGCCCGCCCTCCACGAAGTATTCGACCGAATAGCCGCGGCTAAATAGCTCGCCGAGGTATTCGCGGAACACGGTGGAATAGAGCTTATTGCCCTTAAAGGTGCGGCGAATAAAGAACGCGCCGAGGCGGCGGAAAATCGGCCCTGCCGGCCAGAAGTTGAGGTTGATGCCGGCGGCGATATGCGGCGGCACCAGTCCCTGATGATAAAGAACGTACGAGAGTAGCAGATAGTCCATATGGCTGCGGTGGCAGGGCACGTAGACAATCTCATGGCCGTCGTGCGCCAGCTGACGCACGCGTTCGGCGTTATGCACGTTGATCCCCTGGTACAGACGGTTCCAGGTGAAGCCCAGAATACGGTCGGTCAGGCGGATCATTTCGTAGGAGAAGTTCGCGGCGATTTCTTCCATCAGGGCGATGGCATTCTGCTGAGCCTTCTCGTGAGAAATTTTCTTGCTACGCGCTTCGTCTTCTACCGCGCGGGCGATCGCTTTGGACGCCAACAGCTTGTTGAACAGATCCTGACGAGCCGGGAGGCGCGGGCCGACGGCGGCCAGGCGCTGACGAGCGAAGTGCATACGCGCCACGCGCGCCAGTTTCTGGGCGATAATTTTGTCGGTGCCGTGTTCATCCGCCATACGGCGCAGAGAAACGGACGGCGAGAAACGCACGAAGCTATCGCGGCCAAGCCAGGAGACGGCGAAGAACTTCTGAATGCCGTTGAGCATACGCAACGGCGGGTTTTCTTCGCCTTTTTCACGACCCGGCGCACGGCCGAACATCACCGACACCGGCACCATTTGCACGTCGAGGTCGGGATGGCTGCGGTGCAGATCCAGGTAATCGTGGAACAGCTTGATGGATTCTTCTTTCGGCGTGTAGTAGGTGAACACGCGCGGGCCGCCGTGGATGAAAACGTAGCGCGGCAGTAAGGTGCCGTCTATCTCCAACGGTTCAAAAGGATCGGGCAAATCGTGCGCCAGGCATTGGGCGCGCAGCGTCAGCAGGTCTGCCTTAGAGTTGTAGGGCAAGACGTACATTATAGGACGTGAGGTATCGAGCCCTAATTCCTGCGCAGGTTCTGCCGGAATAGACTTGCTTTTTACCAGTACCTGTAATGGTAAATTCAGTAATTTATAGTAAATTCGTTGCCAGCCGGACATAAACGATGTGAAGCCTCTGGTTAATCATGCAAATGCGCGGCAAGAATAACAGAAAGCGTACAAAATTTCCGTTGTCACACGGCAAACGCGTACACTCATCGACGTCATTTACAATAAAAGGTTCTTTTTGATGGCCAATAATACCACTGGGTTAACCAGAATCATTAAAGCGGCAGGTTATTCCTGGAAAGGATTCCGTGCGGCGTGGGTTAACGAAGCCGCTTTTCGTCAGGAAGGCGTCGCCGCGATTGTGGCGGTGGCGATAGCCTACTGGTTGGACGTGGATGCCATCACGCGAGTCTTACTCATTGGCTCGGTCCTGTTAGTGATGATAGTCGAAATTCTTAACAGCGCGATTGAAGCGGTGGTAGACCGCATCGGTTCTGAACACCACGAACTCTCCGGGCGCGCTAAAGATATGGGATCGGCGGCGGTACTGCTGGCGATTATCATCGCGTTAATCACGTGGGCGACGTTACTGTGGGCGCATTACCGCTGAGTCTTCCCGGCGATGCTCGCAAAACGGAAAGAATCTCCTGATTTTTATATGATATGTGGTTCCAAAATCGCCATTAGCTGTATATACTCACAGCATAACTGTATATACACCCAGGGGGCGGAATGAAAGCGTTAACGACCAGGCAGCAAGAGGTGTTTGATCTCATCCGGGATCACATCAGCCAAACGGGCATGCCGCCGACGCGTGCGGAAATTGCTCAGCGCTTGGGGTTCCGTTCCCCGAACGCGGCGGAAGAACACCTCAAAGCGCTGGCGCGTAAGGGCGCGATCGAAATCGTCTCCGGCGCTTCCCGCGGCATTCGTCTGCTGACCGAAGAAGAACACGGCTTGCCGCTGATTGGCCGCGTCGCCGCCGGTGAGCCGCTGCTGGCGCAGCAGCACATTGAAGGTCACTATCAGGTCGACCCGGCAATGTTTAAACCGAATGCGGACTTCCTGTTGCGCGTCAGCGGGATGTCGATGAAAGACATCGGTATTCTCGACGGCGATCTGCTGGCGGTACACAAAACGCAGGATGTGCGTAATGGTCAGGTGGTTGTCGCGCGTATCGACGAAGAAGTGACCGTGAAGCGTCTGAAGAAACAGGGCAATGTCGTCGAACTGTTGCCAGAAAACAGCGAATTTTCTCCTATCGTCGTCGATCTACGCCAGCAGAGCTTCACGATTGAAGGTCTTGCCGTCGGTGTGATCCGTAACGGAGAATGGCTGTAACTTCCGTCCCTACACAGCGTCATCTGATCTATGACGCTGTGCTGTTTTCTTTCTGTCTGGTTTCTCCTCATGCTGCTCAACGCTGCCGATAAAGCTCTGTGGCGCCTCGCGCTACCGATGATTTTCTCCAATATTACCGTTCCGCTGCTGGGGCTGGTTGATACCGCCGTTGTCGGCCATCTCGACAGCCCGGTATATCTCGGCGGCGTTGCCGTTGGCGCGACGGCCACCAGTTTCCTCTTTATGCTGCTGCTGTTCCTGCGCATGAGCACCACCGGTTTAACCGCTCAGGCCTATGGCGCCAAAGATCCGCGGCGACTGGCGCGCGCGCTGGTACAGCCGCTGATCCTCGCGCTGGCCGCCGGACTGCTCATTGTCCTGTTCCGTATGCCGTTGATTGACCTCGCGCTACGTATTGTCGGCGGTAGCGAAGCGGTGCTGGAGCAGGCAAGACGCTTCCTTGAGATCCGCTGGCTCAGCGCCCCGGCGTCGTTGGCCAACCTGGTGCTGTTAGGCTGGCTGCTTGGCGTGCAGTACGCTCGCGCGCCGGTCATTCTGCTGGTGGTCGGCAACCTGCTGAATATCGTGCTCGACCTGTGGCTGGTGATGGGCCTGCATATGAACGTGCAGGGGGCGGCGTTGGCGACGGCGCTGTCGGAATACGTCACCTTTATTATCGGTCTGCTGATGGCAAAACGCGTGCTGGCGCTGCGCGGCGTTTCACTGGCCATGCTGAAAACGGCCTGGCGCGGTAATATGCGCCGCCTGCTGGCGCTTAATCGTGACATCATGCTGCGTTCACTGCTGCTGCAACTCTGCTTTGGCGCGATCACCGTCTTCGGTGCCCGTCTTGGCAGCGATGTGGTTGCGGTTAATGCCGTGCTGATGACCATGCTCACTTTCACCGCCTATGCGTTGGATGGCTTTGCCTATGCCGTCGAAGCGCACTCCGGGCAGGCCTACGGCGCGCGTGATGGCAGCAAATTGCTGGAGGTCTGGCGCGCCGCCTGTCGACAGTCGGGGATGGTGGCGCTGGCGTTCGCGCTGGTCTACAGCGTGGCGGGCGAATACATCATCGCGCTCTTGACCTCTATTCCTTCACTGCAGCAACTGGCCGACCGCTATCTGTTCTGGCAGATGATCCTGCCGGTGATTGGCGTTTGGTGTTATTTGCTGGATGGGATGTTTATCGGCGCGACGCGCGGCGCGGAGATGCGTAATAGCATGGCGGTTGCCGCCGCGGGATTTGCGGTGACGCTGTTATCTGTGCCGATGCTCGGCAATCATGGCCTGTGGCTGGCGTTGGCGGTATTCCTCGCGCTGCGCGGACTTTCACTGGCGCTGATCTGGCGTCACCACTGGCAGCATGGCACCTGGTTTAGCTAGTCATTTCAGTTAACAACCGCTTTCCGTGCATTCCCCCGGTTGCGCTACGCTTACCGGGGCTACTATTGACTGGTAGTCCGGCTAAGCATAGCGCAAGCCGGGAACGGTGACGCAAGCTGACGTCGCCCGATTCAGCGGGCTTTCTTTTTAATCTGGATGGTATGATCGTGGTGGCAGTGCTCGCGGGTGCTGCAGGCTTCGACTTCCACGCAGGCCGCGCACAGGCCGTGCGCTTCAATCACATTATGGCGCAGGGCGAAGCCCATTCTGGCCGCTAGTGTATGCATAATATCTTCTACGCCTTCCGCACACTCTTCTTTGACCACACCGCAGCGATCGCAGATAAACATCGCCGAACTGTGGGTCGGCTGATCGAAAAGGTGGCACAGCACATAGCTGTTCGTCGATTCCACCTTATGAACGAAGCCTTGTTCCAACAGAAATTCCAGCGCGCGGTAGACCGTCGGCGGTTTTGCCTGCGGCTCTTTCTCACGTAGCAGATCCAGGAGATCGTAGGCGCTAATCGCGCCCTGCTGCAGGCTCATCAGACGCAACACTTCCAGGCGCTGTGGAGTCAGGCGTACGCCACGCTGCGCACAAAGCCTTTCAGCTTGCGCTAACATTTCTTGCGAAGTGGAGTTATCCATGAGCATCCTCTGGTTGCGTGATTTTGAAACTGTTACTTTATCACAAGCCAGGTAAAACGCCGAGAGCCCGCAAGCTTTGCTATACCTGATGTATCTCATTTTCGGGAGAAAACGATGAAACGACCTGATTGCATTCGACATTGGCGCGAACTGGAAGGTGCGGATGATTCCACCTACTCCGACAGTAACGAACGCTTTTCCATCGGCGCGCCGCTGGCTCGCGGTCTGCGTCTGAACCGGCTGGGCATTCATCATGAGCGTTTGCCGCCGGGACGACGGACCTCGTATCCGCATGCGGAAAGCGATGAAGAAGAGTTTGTCTATGTGCTGGAAGGTTTTCCGGAGGTCTGGATCAACGGCTATTTATGGAAGCTCGAACCCGGCGATAGCGTGGGATTTCCGGCAGGTACCGGCGTGTGCCACACTTTCCTGAATAATACCGAGCAGGAAGTGTGTCTGCTGGTGGTTGGCGAGGCGAATAAAAAGCACAATCGCATCTACTATCCGCTGAACCCGAGCTATGCCGCGACTCGTCAGGACCGCTGGGTCGATCACCCGCCGCAGTTTTTCGGTCCGCATGACGGTAAACCGCGTAAAAAATAGGCTGAGTGTTGGCCATGGCGCGTAGCGCTCGACGCTATGCGCCATGGTTTATCTTTGTGCTATAGTAGCGCCCCTTTTTACCCGGATGCTTATTTATTCGCCATGATGCCAGAATCAACGTCTACCGCTTTTGCCGCCCACCGCTTTTCTATTGCGCCGATGCTCGATTGGACCGACAGACACTGCCGTTATTTCCTGCGCCTGCTGTCGCGCCAGACTCTGCTGTACACCGAAATGGTGACCACCGGCGCGATTATTCACGGCAAAGGCGACTATCTGGCGTATAGCGAAGCAGAACATCCGGTGGCGCTGCAACTGGGCGGCAGCGATCCTGCGGCGCTGGCGCAGTGCGCGAAGCTTGCCGAGGCGCGCGGCTATGACGAGATTAACCTCAACGTCGGCTGTCCGTCCGACCGCGTACAGAACGGGATGTTCGGCGCCTGTCTGATGGGCAATGCCGCGCTGGTTGCGGACTGCATCAAAGCGATGCGCGATGTGGTGTCGATCCCGGTAACGGTGAAAACCCGTATCGGCATTGATGATCAGGACAGCTATGAATTCCTCTGCGATTTCATCGAGACGGTCTCCGGCAAAGGTGAGTGCGAGATGTTCATCATTCACGCCCGTAAAGCCTGGCTCTCTGGCCTGAGTCCGAAAGAAAACCGCGAAATTCCACCGCTGGATTATCCGCGCGTCTGGCAGCTGAAGCGCGATTTCCCGCACCTGACAATGGCCATCAATGGCGGCATTAAATCGTTAGCAGAGGCCAAACTGCAGCTTGAGCATATGGATGGCGTGATGGTGGGGCGCGAGGCTTATCAGAATCCGGGGATTCTGGCATCGGTGGATCGCGAGATTTTCGGCGTCGAAGGCGCAGACGCCGATCCGGTGGCGGTGGTGCGGGCGATGTATCCGTATATTGAGCGTGAGCTGAGCAACGGCACCTACCTTGGTCATATTACCCGTCATATGCTGGGCCTGTTCCAGGGGATCCCCGGGGCGCGTCAATGGCGCCGCTACCTGAGCGAAAACGCGCACAAAGCGGGCGCTGATATTAACGTGCTGGAACATGCGTTGAAGCTGGTTGCCGATAAACGTTAATTTTTTCGCTAAAACCTGGCGGATTTCACCACGCCCCGTAGCATCGCTGCGGGGCGTTTTGTTTCGATTCAATGAGTTATGTTTGGCACGATTCTTGAAATAACTAATCAGCTATTGGGTTATTTATTTCGGGAGAAGACCATGCTGGAACTCTTATTCGTCATTGGATTTTTTGTCATGCTGCTGGTCACTGGCATATCGTTGCTCGGCATTATCGCCGCGATGGTGGTGGCCACTGCGCTGATGTTCTTCGGCGGGCTGTTTGCATTAGTGATCAAGTTACTACCCTGGCTGCTGCTGGCGGTGGTTGCCGTGTGGGTGATTCGGGCGATTAAATCGCCAACGACAAATCGTTATCGTCGCGAAGATCGCTGGCGCTATTAAGTCTCTATTTGGGATTGAGCGGTGTGTCACAACCTGAACAATTTTGCATAAAACAGCGTAGGCATTGCTTATTAAATCTGTCACTATTAGCGCGGTAACGAATTCATCGCGCTGTACCCTACATACAGCCGAACAATAAAAAGTAAGGGCCTCCGTCAGGGGGCCCTAAACTTTTCCAGCTATCTCATCCTGTTACGGCAACAGCAGGCTCGAGCCCTCAGTGACCCGGCTTTCCAGAATCTCATGCGCGCGTCTGGCATCGGTCAGGGCGTATTTCTGATTTTCCGCGACATCGACGTTAATCACGCCGCTGGCTATCAGCGAAAACAGCTCACTACTGGCCGTTTCCAGTTCTTCCCGGTTGGTGATGTAGCCTTGTAGAGAAGGGCGGGTCACATACAACGAGCCTTTCTGGTTGAGAATACCCAGATTCACGCCGGTCACCGGGCCGGAAGAGTTGCCGAAACTCACCATCAGCCCGCGACGCTGCAGGCAATCAAGCGAAGCTTCCCAGGTGTCTTTACCCACGGAGTCATAAACCACCGCGACTTTTTTTCCACCGGTCAGCGCCTTCACGCGTTCGGCAATATTTTCGTCGCGATAGTTAATCGTTTCCCAGGCTCCGGCCTGTTTGGCGCGCAGCGCTTTTTGCGCGCTGCCGACGGTACCGATAAGCTTTGCGCCTAACGCTTTCGCCCACTGGCAGGCAATCAGCCCTACGCCGCCCGCCGCCGCGTGGAACAGGAACGTTTCGTTGGCTTTAATTTCATAGGTTTTGCGTAGCAGGTACCAGACTGTCAGCCCTTTCAGGAACGACGCAGCCGCTTGTTCGAAGGAAATCGCGTCCGGCAAAATGGCGACTTTATCGGCTGGCACGTTATGCGCCGAGCTATAGGCGCCCAGCGTGGACTGGGCGTACACCACGCGATCGCCAACCTTGATATGTTTGACGCCGCTGCCGACTTTACTGACGATGCCGGCGGCTTCGGTGCCCAAACCACTCGGCAGCGACGGCGGGGGATACAAACCGCTGCGAATATAGGTGTCGATATAGTTGATACCGATGGCTTTATTTTCTACCTGGATCTCCTGCTCCGCAGGATCGTTGGGCGTAAACTCGACCGCCTGCAGAACATCAGGGCCTCCATGGTGGGGAAATTCAATTCGTGTTGCCATGTGAACTCCTTTATAATTTTGTGTCTCTCATTTACAGGTAACTCCATTCACTATGGCAGGAAATAAACCCTTCAACAAACCACAGACAGAACCTCGCGAACGCGATCCGCAGCTCGCCGGGTTGAAAGTCCCGCCGCACTCGATTGAAGCGGAACAGTCGGTGTTGGGCGGTTTAATGCTGGATAACGAGCGCTGGGACGACGTCGCCGAACGGGTGGTGTCGGAGGATTTCTATACCCGCCCGCATCGTCATATCTTTACCGAAATGGCGCGACTGCAAGAGTCGGGTAGTCCGATCGATCTGATCACTCTCGCAGAATCGCTGGAGCGCCAGGGGCAACTGGATAGCGTAGGCGGCTTCGCTTATCTGGCTGAGCTGTCTAAAAATACGCCAAGCGCGGCGAACATCAGCGCCTATGCCGACATCGTGCGTGAACGCGCGGTGGTCCGCGAAATGATTTCGGTGGCTAACGAGATCGCCGAAGCGGGTTTTGATCCGCAGGGGCGCACCAGCGAAGATCTGCTGGACCTCGCGGAATCCCGGGTATTTAAAATCGCCGAAAGTCGCGCGAATAAAGACGAAGGGCCGAAAAACATCGCCGATGTGCTTGATGCGACCGTCGCGCGTATTGAACAGCTATTCCAGCAGCCGCATGACGGTGTCACCGGGGTCAATACCGGCTATGACGACCTCAACAAGAAGACCGCCGGGCTACAGCCTTCGGATCTGATTATCGTCGCCGCGCGTCCATCGATGGGTAAGACGACATTTGCGATGAACCTCGTGGAAAACGCGGCGATGTTGCAGGATAAACCGGTACTGATCTTCAGTCTGGAAATGCCATCGGAACAGATCATGATGCGTTCTCTGGCGTCGCTATCGCGCGTCGACCAGACCCGGATCCGTACCGGCCAGCTGGATGATGAAGACTGGGCGCGGATCTCCGGCACCATGGGGATTTTGCTGGAAAAACGTAACATCTATATCGATGATTCCTCCGGCCTGACGCCGACGGAAGTGCGTTCGCGCGCCCGTCGTATCGCCCGCGAGCACGGTGGTATCGGTCTTATTATGATCGACTACCTGCAGCTGATGCGCGTACCGTCGCTCTCCGACAACCGTACCCTGGAAATTGCCGAAATCTCCCGTTCTCTGAAGGCGTTGGCGAAAGAGCTGCAGGTGCCGGTAGTGGCGCTGTCGCAGCTGAACCGCTCTCTGGAACAGCGCGCCGATAAACGCCCGGTCAACTCCGACCTGCGTGAATCCGGCTCTATTGAACAGGATGCCGACTTAATTATGTTCATTTATCGTGATGAGGTTTATCACGAGAACAGTGACTTAAAAGGCATTGCTGAAATTATCATTGGTAAACAACGTAACGGCCCGATCGGGACGGTACGACTGACCTTTAACGGCCAGTGGTCGCGTTTCGATAATTATGCCGGACCACAATACGACGATGAGTAAATCTCCGTCAGTCTTTTTTTAAGGAATTCAAATGCAAGCGGCAACTGTAGTCATCAACCGCCGCGCTCTGCGACACAACCTGCAACGCCTGCGTGAACTGGCTCCCGCCAGTAAACTGGTTGCGGTGGTGAAAGCGAACGCCTACGGACACGGCCTCCTTGAGACCGCGCGAACGCTAACCGACGCCGACGCCTTCGGTGTCGCCCGCCTGGAAGAGGCGCTGTGCCTGCGCGAAGGGGGTATCACTCAGCCGATTCTGCTGCTGGAAGGCTTCTTCGATGCCGCTGACCTGCCGCTAATTTCCGCACAGCATCTGCATACCGTCGTGCATAGCCCGGAGCAGCTGGCGGCGCTGGAACAGGCGGATCTGGCTGCGCCGGTAACCGTATGGATGAAATTGGATACCGGCATGCATCGTCTTGGCGTTCTGCCGGAACAAGCCGAGGCCTTCTATCAGCGGCTGACTCAGTGCAAAAACGTCCATCAGCCGGTCAATATTGTGAGCCATTTCGCCCGCGCCGATGAGCCGGAATGCGGCGCGACCGAGCGCCAACTGGATATTTTCACCACCTTCAGTGACGGTAAGCCGGGGCTGCGTTCTATCGCTGCCTCGGGCGGGATGTTGCTGTGGCCGCAGTCGCATTTCGACTGGGCGCGCCCGGGCATTATTCTCTACGGTGTATCACCGCTCGAGAATCATTCCACCGGTGAAGATTTTGGTTGCCAGCCGGTGATGTCGTTGACGTCCAGCCTGATTGCGGTACGCGAGCATAAAGCAGGGGAGCCGGTAGGCTATGGTGGAACCTGGATTAGCGAGCGCGATACCCGGTTAGGCGTGGTGGCGATGGGCTATGGCGATGGCTATCCGCGCGCCGCGCCGTCCGGTACGCCGGTGCTGGTCAACGGCCGCGAAGTCCCGATTGTCGGCCGCGTGGCAATGGATATGATTTGCGTCGACCTTGGCCCACAGGCGCAGGACAACGCCGGCGACCCGGTTGTGCTGTGGGGGGAGGGACTCCCCGTTGAGCGTATTGCGGAAATAACGAAAGTGAGTGCTTACGAACTTATTACCCGCTTAACCTCCAGACTGGCCATTCGCTACCTCGATTAACCTCGCACAGTGGCAACATTCCCCGATTGCGCTACGCTTATCAGGGTAATGAAGACGGGCTGGCGCATGCCGCTTCGCCCGTCATTCAAGCGATCTTCGTCGATAACTCGCCAACATCCGCTCGACCTTCCCCAACTTCCGGTTTATTGTGTTAATACCTGCCTCTCGTAAACCTGGAGATACATCGCGTGTTTCAAAAAGTTGACGCCTACGCCGGCGACCCCATTCTCTCCTTAATGGAGCGTTTCAAAGAAGATCCGCGTAGTGACAAAGTGAACCTCAGCATCGGTTTGTACTACAACGAAGACGGTATTATCCCGCAGCTGCAGGCGGTGGCGGAAGCCGAGGCGCGCCTTAACGCGCAGTCGCACGGTGCCTCGCTGTATCTGCCGATGGAAGGACTGAATAGCTACCGTCATGCGATTGCTCCGCTGTTGTTCGGCGCCGATCATCCCGCGCTGGCGCAAAACCGCGTGGCGTCGATTCAAACGCTGGGGGGTTCCGGCGCGCTGAAAGTCGGCGCCGATTTCCTGAAACGCTACTTCCCACAGTCCCGCGTATGGGTCAGTGACCCAACCTGGGAAAACCACATTGCCATATTTGAAGGGGCTGGATTCGAAGTAAGTACTTACCCTTGGTTTGATGACGAGACCAACGGCGTGCGCTTTGAAGCCTTCATCGCGAAGCTGCAGACCCTTTCCGAGCGCGATATCGTGCTGTTGCATCCGTGCTGCCACAACCCGACCGGCGCCGACCTGAGCAACGCGCAGTGGGATGAAGTCGTTAAGGTACTGAAAGCGCGTAACTTAATTCCTTTCCTCGATATTGCCTACCAGGGCTTTGGCGCTGGCATGGAAGACGATGCCTACGCCATCCGCGCGATTGCCAGCGCTGGTTTGCCAATGCTGGTCAGCAACTCTTTCTCCAAAATCTTCTCACTGTACGGCGAGCGCGTTGGTGGTCTGTCGATTGTATGTGAGGACGCCGAAACTGCAGGTCGTGTGCTGGGTCAGCTGAAAGCGACGGTACGCCGCAACTACTCCAGCCCGCCGAATTTCGGCGCGCAGGTGGTGGCGGCGGTATTGAATGACGCTGCGCTGAAAGCCTCATGGCTGGCGGAAGTCGAAGCCATGCGTTCGCGTATTTTAACCATGCGCCAGACGCTGGTCGACGTACTGAAAGAAGCGGTTCCGGGTAAGAATTTTGACTATCTGCTGAAGCAGCGCGGCATGTTCAGCTATACCGGGTTCAGTTCGGCGCAGGTTGATCGTCTGCGTGATGAATTTGGCGTATACCTGATTGCCAGCGGTCGTATGTGCGTAGCGGGTCTTAACTCGCGCAACGTGCAACGCGTCGCTCAGGCGTTTGCTGCTGTAATGTAAGTACTTACTTACTAAATTCCCCTCGCCAGCGTTAAGGTGAGGGGAATATCCTGCCTGAAGTGTGATCATGCTCCTTTTATATGACATTTAAGTAGAAAATCCTTTCTATCTGTAAGGGCTGGCGTTAAGGTCTTGCTGCATTGATAAGCGCACTCATGATTAAAAATAATAACGAATCGATTATTTAGACCCTAAATAACTCAGGTTGCTGCTCTGCGGCCTGGCGCATAAGGGGCATAGGGATAAATATGCGTAAGTTAACGTTGGCCATTAGCGCCACTTGTCTGTTATTCGCTTTAAATAGCGCCGTTATCGCCCGAGCGTCTACCCCGCAACCAATTTGGGAAGGGACTAATGTCGCGAAACTCGCCGAACAGGCGCCGATCCATTGGGTATCGGTCGCTCAAATTGAAAATAGCCTGCTTGGGCGCGCGCCGATGGCGGTGGGTTTTGATATCGATGATACGGTGCTGTTTTCCAGCCCTGGTTTCTGGCGTGGGCAAAAAATCTACTCCCCGGGCAGCGAAGCCTATCTGAAGAACCCGGAATTCTGGGAAAAGATGAACAACGGCTGGGATGAGTTCAGCATGCCGAAAGAGGTTGGCCGCCAGCTGATCGCGATGCACATCAAACGCGGCGACAGTATCTACTTTGTGACCGGCCGCAGCCAGACGAAAACCGAGAGCGTCTCGAAAACCCTGCAGGATGATTTTCTGATCCCGGGCGCGAATATGAATCCGGTGATTTTTGCCGGTGATAAGCCAGGCCAGAACAGCAAAACTCAATGGTTGCAGGCGAAGAATATCAAAGTCTTCTACGGCGACTCCGACAATGATATTTCCGCCGCCCGCGATGCTGGCGCGCGTGGGATCCGTGTGCTGCGCGCGGCAAACTCGTCCTATAAACCACTGCCGATGGCCGGTGCGCAGGGGGAAGAGGTGATTGTGAATTCAGAATATTAAGCCGCGATCAATCCGGGGGTTCTGAATACCAGGAAGACAGCCCGCAGGCTGTCTTTTTTTTGTACTAAATTCAGCGTTTGAGGTTTTACCTTTTCACTTCTTGCTGCAAACTTAAAAGGATTCACACATTAAAAGGAGCCGTTTATGTGGCATCAGCAAACCCTGACATTGGGCCCGAAATCTCGTGGTTTCCATCTGGTGACTAACGAAATTCTTGGCCAAATTCGCGAACTGTCGCGGGTTAAGGTAGGCCTGCTGCATCTGTTGCTCCAGCATACTTCCGCTTCCCTGACGTTAAACGAGAACTGCGATCCCACCGTCCGTTTTGATATGGAGCAGCATTTTCTCAACGCCGTACCAGACAACGCGCCGTATGAACATGACTATGAAGGTCCTGATGATATGCCCTCGCACATAAAATCCTCGCTGCTGGGCGTTTCCCTGATGTTGCCGGTGCAGAACGGCGACGTCATGTTGGGGACCTGGCAGGGGATCTGGCTGGGGGAGCATCGTATTCACGGCGGTTCGCGGCATATTGTCGCAACGCTTACGGGAGAATAAAAAGATGACCCTATCGGATTTACTGCTGTACTGCATGGCGAAGCCGGGTGCGGAGCAAAGCGTACATAGCGACTGGAAAGCCACGCAAATCAAGGTGGCGGACGTGTTATTCGCGATGGTGAAAGAGGTGGAAGATAAGCGGCCAGCGGTCGCGCTGAAGGCTAGCCCGGAGCTTACCGAGCTGCTGCGGGAACAGCATCGCGACGTTCGCCCCAGCAGGCATCTGAACAAAGCTCACTGGAGTACCGTTTTCCTCGATGGCTCCCTGCCGGATTCGCAAATTTACTACCTGGTGGATGCGTCATACCAGCAGGCGGTCGAGCTACTGCCAGAGGATAAGCGTCGACTTTTACCGTAGAGACGCAGCAGTGTTGACTGCAGTCGCGTCTGGCGCGCGATACTTGGGTTGTTGGCGCGAAGACGGGCGATATCGCGTTGACCCTTCCAGCCGCAATCACAGGCTGTCTTCGGTCAGCCAGTCTCGGGCTGTCAACATCATTCCCCTCCTGGCCGCTGGCGTTCCCCAGCGATAGCTTGTTGATAAAGCTAAATAGTCTGTCGGGATAAATACGTCGCTTCAGCGGCGCTGAAGGGCGCATCTTGCATCGTGCGATGGGCGTAGACGCGCAGATAAGACGATGAGATGAAATAAGATGGGGCCTCTCCCGGCAGGAAGAGGCCTGGGAACTTACTTGAGCATAGGCTTCAGGAAGCGCGCCGTGTGCGAGGCTTCGCATTCGGCAACGGTTTCCGGCGTACCGGAAACGAGGATTTCCCCGCCGCCGCTGCCGCCTTCCGGGCCGAGGTCGACAATCCAGTCCGCAGTTTTAATGACATCGAGGTTGTGCTCAATCACCACGATGGTGTTGCCCTGATCGCGCAACTGGTGCAGTACATCCAGCAACTGCTGGATATCGGCAAAGTGCAGGCCCGTGGTCGGCTCATCAAGGATATACAGCGTCTGACCGGTACCGCGCTTGGAGAGCTCGCGAGCCAGCTTCACGCGCTGGGCCTCGCCGCCGGAAAGCGTGGTCGCCGACTGGCCAAGACGAATGTAGGTTAGACCGACATCCATCAAGGTTTGCAGCTTGCGCGCCAGCGCCGGGACAGCATCAAAGAACTCACGCGCTTCTTCGATGGTCATATCCAGCACTTCATGGATAGTTTTACCCTTGTACTTAATCTCCAGCGTTTCGCGGTTATAGCGTTTGCCTTTGCACTGGTCGCACGGCACATAGATATCAGGCAGGAAGTGCATTTCGACCTTGATCACCCCATCGCCCTGGCAGGCTTCGCAGCGACCGCCGCGAACGTTAAAGCTGAAACGGCCAGGCGTATAGCCGCGCGAACGCGATTCCGGCACCCCGGCGAACAACTCGCGCACCGGCGTAAACACGCCGGTATAAGTGGCCGGGTTAGAGCGCGGCGTACGGCCGATAGGGCTCTGGTCGATATCGATGACTTTATCGAAGTGCTCCAGCCCCTGGATTTCGCGATACGGCGCCGGTTCGGCAATGGTTGCGCCGTTCAGCTGGCGCTGGGCGATCGGGAACAGCGTATCGTTAATCAGCGTTGATTTACCGGAACCGGAGACGCCGGTAATGCAGGTAAACAGGCCGACCGGCAGCGTTAACGTGACGTCTTTCAGGTTGTTGCCGCGCGCGCCGGTGAGCTTCAGCACTTTTTCCGGGTCGGCAGCGACGCGCTGTTGCGGAACTTCAATTTTACGCTTACCGCTCATGTACTGCCCGGTGAGGGATTCCGGCACTGCCATAATGGCCTCCAGCGAGCCTTCCGCCACCACCTGTCCGCCGTGTACGCCAGCGCCCGGGCCGATATCGATCACGTGGTCGGCAGCGCGGATGGCGTCTTCGTCATGTTCGACGACGATCACCGTGTTGCCCAGGTTACGCAGGTGGATCAGCGTACCGAGCAGGCGTTCGTTATCGCGTTGGTGCAGGCCGATGGATGGCTCATCCAGTACGTACATCACGCCGACCAGCCCTGCGCCAATTTGGCTCGCCAGACGGATACGCTGGGCTTCGCCGCCGGAGAGCGTTTCCGCCGAGCGGGACAGCGTCAGGTAGTTCAGGCCGACGTTGACGAGGAACTTCAGGCGATCGCCAATCTCTTTCAGTACTTTTTCGGCGATTTGCGCCCGCTGGCCGGACAGCTTCAGATTGTTGAAGAAGTCCATTGCGTGGCCGATGCTCATATCGGAAATGGTCGGCAGCGGGGTGTTTTCCACAAACACGTGGCGCGCTTCACGACGCAGACGCGTACCGTCACAGCTGGCACACGGTCGGTTGCTGATGAATTTCGCCAGCTCTTCGCGCACCGCACTGGATTCGGTCTCTTTATAGCGACGCTCCATGTTGTGGAGCACGCCTTCGAACGGATGGCGGCGCACGGAGGTATCACCGCGGTCGTTCATGTATTTAAATTCAATATTCTCTTTGCCGGAACCGTACAGCACTACTTTCTGCACGCTGGCGCTGAGGGTACCCCACGGCGCTTCAACGTCGAACTTATAGTGCTCTGCCAGCGACTTCAGCATCTGGAAATAATAGAAGTTGCGGCGATCCCAGCCGCGGATCGCGCCGCCGGCCAGCGATAGCTCTGGATTCTGGATCACGCGATCGGGATCGAAATACTGCTGAACGCCGAGGCCGTCGCAGGTTGGGCAGGCGCCCGCCGGGTTGTTGAAGGAGAATAGCCGCGGCTCCAGCTCGCGCATGCTATAGCCGCAAATCGGGCAGGCGAAGTTGGCTGAGAACAGCAGCTCTTCCGCTTTGCTGTCATCCATATTTGAGACAATCGCGGTACCGCCAGAGAGCTCCAGCGCGGTTTCGAAAGACTCCGCCAGGCGCTGAGCGAGATCTTCACGCACTTTGAAGCGATCGATGACCACCTCGATGGTGTGCTTTTTCTGCAATTCCAGCTTTGGCGGATCCGAGAGATCGCAGACTTCGCCATCGATCCGCGCGCGGATGTAGCCCTGGCTGGCAAGGTTTTCCAGCGTTTTAGTATGCTCGCCCTTACGCTCTTTAATAATCGGCGCCAGTAGCATCAGGCGCTGGCCTTCCGGCTGAGAGAGCACGTTATCGACCATCTGACTGACGGTTTGCGCGGCGAGCGGCACGTCGTGGTCCGGGCAGCGCGGTTCGCCGACGCGAGCGTATAGCAGACGCAGATAGTCGTGAATTTCGGTAATCGTACCTACCGTCGAACGGGGGTTGTGGGAGGTTGATTTCTGCTCAATAGAAATCGCCGGCGACAGCCCCTCGATATGGTCGACGTCCGGTTTCTCCATCAATGACAGGAACTGTCGCGCGTAGGCGGAGAGTGATTCGACGTAGCGACGCTGGCCTTCGGCGTACAGAGTGTCGAAAGCGAGTGAGGATTTGCCAGACCCAGAAAGCCCGGTGACGACAATCAGTTTGTCGCGCGGGATGACGAGGTTGATGTTTTTGAGATTATGGGTGCGGGCGCCCCGAACTTCGATCTTATCCATTCACCTTTCCCGGTAGGTAGATACACGGATTGCCTGGTTTGTTTGAAGGACAAACGGCAGAAACGGCTAATTATGACACAACTTGACCTGTCTGGATATACAGTATTGGAATGGCGCAGCGGGAAGAGCGTGAAAATTTGCATAGCGACGGGATGTTTTCTGGAATTGGCTTCGCAGCTATCAAATTGCCCCTTTGTGGTGTTAGAATTCCCGGTTTACACTTATACAAAACGTATTATTCAGGAGATTCGATCATGGCCAGCAGAGGCGTAAACAAGGTGATTCTCGTCGGTAATCTGGGGCAGGACCCGGAAGTACGCTACATGCCAAGTGGCGGCGCTGTCGCCAACTTCACGCTGGCAACTTCCGAATCCTGGCGCGATAAGCAAACCGGCGAAATGAAAGAGCAGACTGAATGGCACCGTGTTGTGCTGTTCGGCAAGCTGGCAGAAGTCGCTGGCGAATACCTGCGTAAAGGTTCTCAGGTTTATATCGAAGGCCAGCTGCGTACCCGCAAATGGACCGACCAGTCCGGTCAGGACAAGTACACCACTGAAATCGTGGTGAATGTCGGCGGTACCATGCAGATGCTGGGCGGCCGTCAGGGCGGCGGCGCGCCAGCAGGCGGCGGCCAGCAGCAGGGCGGTTGGGGTCAGCCTCAGCAGCCGCAGGGCGGCAACCAGTTCAGCGGCGGTGCACAGTCTCGTCCGCAGCAGCAGGCTCCGGCAGCGCCATCTAACGAACCGCCGATGGATTTCGACGACGATATCCCGTTCTAAGGCTTGCCTTATTACGTACTGCCAGCGCAGTAAACCAAACAAAAGCCCCGATGTTTCGGGGCTTTTTCGTTTCTGCAGTCAGTGTGCCGGAGTTGACGTTTGAGGCGCTGTTGGCGGCAGCGTGTAAGGCTGAGGTTTACCTGTCCCTGGTTCAGGTAGCGGCGCGGCCGTCGCCTTTTGCTTGCGGGCGATGTCATCCATAATCAGCCGATAGGCGATGTAATACTTGTAGATATTGCTGACGTAGGTCACGGTTTCAGCGCCGATTTTCTCTGCCGCGAGATTTTCGACATTGCCAAACCAGACGTTCGGGTCAAAGCCACGCTGTTTGGTTTCCTCACGCAGGCGAGCAATGCGCGCCGGGCCGGCATTGTACGACGCGAATGAAAACAGCGCCTTATTGAGCGGCGTCATGGGTTCGTCGCCATAATAGTGGTCAATCATCCAGCGCATATACTTCACGCCAGCATGAATGTTGGGATCGATTTTCTTGATATCGCCCACCTCCAGCTCTTTACCGGTCGCTGGCATCACCTGCATCACGCCGATCGCGCCGACGTGGCTGCGCACCGACTGATTGAGCCGCGATTCCTGATAGCCCTGGGCGGCCATGAGCAGCCAGTCGACATCATAGCGTTCGCCATATTTTCTGAATATTTCCACCATCTGTAAGAACTTTGCCCGTTCTTTGTTGGCGGCGGCATTTTTAACGTAGGTCGCGCTTTTCAGGTAACGTAGCAGAATGGTATTCCCAAGCGTCGAACCCTGGCGATTACGCTTCACAAAGTCATTCAGCACCGCGAGCAACTGAGGGTTATCTTTGCGCACCGCCCAGGCGATATCGCCGCCATCCCGTAGCACAATGTCTTCATGTACCTGAATTTTTGGAAACACCTGTTTCCAGAAAAGCGCTTTATGGCGATCGACCACGATCAGCGGAATTAATCCGGCGCTAAGCATCTCAAGAAGATCTTCATCCTCGAGCGCTTCAGGGGCCTCTTGCAGGATGACCGGCGGGAGCGATGCTTTGGCAAAACGGGCATTGAGCGCTTGCAGGCTCTCGTAATAGCTGGAAGAGCGTCGAACAAAAACGGTTTTACCAGAGAGCTGTTCCAGGTTTTTCACCTCGGGTGAGGAGGGACCCGACACCAGCAGTTCTTTGACATTGCTGTATAGCGGAGTGGTGAAGGCGACCAGCCCCTGGCGGGTGGTGGTAATGGTCAGGTTGGCGGCGGCGATATCGCCTTTGCCTTCATTCAGCGCGGTGAACAGGTTATCGCGCGTAACCGGGATAAACACGATACGAACTTTGAGGTGTTTTTGTTTGAGTTTCTCCTCCTTTGCCAGTTTGCTATTGAGATCCTTTTCAAAAGCGATAAACAGATCGTGCGTAGCGCCGCGCTGGGTGCCTTTATCGATAAAAAAGAAAGTCTTGCTGTAGGTCGTTAACACCCGGATCGCTCGCCGGTTGATCATGTCCGGGAGGTCGCCTTTTTGCGGCTGCATGATGTAATCCATGTTGATGGCCAACGCCGTTTTATCATCCTGCGTGGACGGCGGTTTTTCTGTCGAGACGGCGAATGACGGGGCGGCAAAAAGCAGGGCGAGGAGACAGGCCGAAACCGTTGCCAGGCAACGGCGATAAACGAAGATGTTCATGATGCGGTACTCTGCAGGAAGATGGTTATATTTTAGTCAATTCATAGACTCGCCAGCGTCTTTTTCTTGCCAACCTCGATCTTGAGCTCAGCAACGTAGGCGGTACTGTCGCGCGCGCTATAATAAAAAAGGGGGATAGGTTTATGGTTCGCGGATATGTTTTTAATATGTGATCGCCCATCACTTTTTACCGATCGGCGACTATCAAAATGATATTTTTGTCTGCTCTTTAAAATCTATTGTAAGGTTATTTAAGATATCTGCATGGTTATGTATTTTTAGTATTAATACATAGTTCGTAGAATACCTGGATTAGCTTACTTAATAGGGGGTAATACCGTTTGTATGAGGATTGTCCTATATCACACTATTTATCTGCAACCTTGCAGTCTATGGGAAGGAGTGCTATCACTAAATTTCCCACAACAGACTTTTACTCGTAAGGATGGAAGATGAAATGGACTATTCTTAACACCCTTATCTGCCCGCACACTGGCGTTGCATTCTCATCTATTTCAGGATTACGCTTCCTGAAATTTATTATCTGGTATGAAGCCGACCTTTTATTACTACCTGGCGAAACCATCAAACTTTATTCCTCTAAAGTTTTAATTAATGAGCAATATCATTCATTAAAAATTTATAACATTACGCTTTATGATGAAAAACAATGGGAAAAGTTAAGGGAGCGACCAATCTGCCCGTATAATTTTGATATAGCGGACCCGGAACCCTGTGTTTATCAATCTCATTGCGCAGTGAAGCGTTGCCCGAACGATCGCCATCAGCGCATGTTCTGCGAAGAGTATTAGTTCGGGCCACTGACGACTATTCGACTAAGAGGGCGGTGAGCCGCGTCTGCACGTCCGGGCACCCCGCTAACACCAGGTTACCGTTTAACAGACCATTATCGGCAAGAAAATCATTGCTGGCGCCGCCGGCTTCAAGGATCAGCAGCATTCCTGCCAGCGCGTCCCAGCTGTGCATTCGCGCTTCATAATAGGCATGCACCTGCCCGGCGGCGACGTGCGCTAGCATGAGCGCGCCGGCGCCGAAACGGCGATACTCCATACCGTCATTCAGGACCGCGGCGAGTGTGCGGGCGTAATTTTCCACTGATGCGCGGCTGGAACGGCCTATGCCGATAATGACGGTATCAGGGGCGGGTTCGCATAGCGTCAGGGGTTGCTCATTCAGAAAAGCGCCTTTCCCCCGTTGGGCGAAGAAGAATTCATTACGGTCAGGGGCATAGATAATCCCGAGCTCCAGTTGGTTATCGACAACCCGCGCCAGCGAGATGCACCAGTAATCCATCCCCTGAATATAATTGGTGGTGCCGTCGATAGGGTCGATCACCCAGGTTCCCTGTGTGCCGCTTTCCAGCCCGCCCTCTTCGCCGAGGATGCCATCCTGCGGAAAGTGGACTTTCAGCCAACATCTGATTTCCTGTTCCACAAACCGATCGGCGTGGGAGACAAAATCCTGACGCGCTTTTTTATCAATCTGGAGCCCGGCATTGCGCAGTTCTTGCGCGTGGGTACCCAGTTGGCGAATGAGTTGGCATAGCGACTGCAGTTGTCCTTCCGGCATGTGATGTCTCTTCAGTGATTTTGGTCATGTCCAGAGCATACTGTACGCCGCGACTGTTGCAGAAAATAAAAAAGCTCCCCGTAGGAAGCTTTTTTATCAAGTCATCATCATTGGCCATTCGGGCGGCGTCTGGCTCATGACCTCAACCATCACGTCTTTAATGTTGCCCCAGATTTTCGCGACATCCATCAGGGTGATGCCCAGCAAACCGGTCGCAAACCAACAGGCGGCGGCCAGGCCCAGGCAGCTGCAAATAATCGCTAAGCCAGCGTAGTCGCTTTTACGTAATTGAATATTCAGCGAGCTGGCGAGGAACATCAATACCGCGCTCACGAGGGGCCAGCGCAATAGTACGACACTGGTAGTAATGGAAGCCATTAACCTTATCCTATCTCTCAAAGAAAGTCGGGAACCTTAGACAACCTGGCGTGACTATCGATAATGAGACGCTTTGGCTATCTGCGGGCATTCAAGGGAGTGATGAAACGACATTTTTGTTTCATCAACTTGTGTGAACTATATCACATTTGTTGGTTTATTCACCAGTCAAAAAATGACCTTTTCCGCCATTTTTAAACCATAAAATAAGCATGGTTAATATCGAGAGGAAGCGTGCTCACACTGCGCGACAGCTGTTTTTCTACCCTGTTCAGGGTGGTTCGCCGGTTGTTGATATTTGTTCTACGGGTTTTGTTACTTATTACAGGTAATTGTACGAAGAAACCGAATTAGTAAGTAGCGAGTGTCTTAATTATTACGAGAGTGTTTCTCGATTCATCTATAAGTAAGTATGATTCATCATTATTAGGTGTGAGGTTTTTACATTAATGTGTTCGTTGCTGAAATTCGCTGTTTTTTATAACAGTCGGCAATGGCTAATTTTTGCCCTTATACCTTGATTAAGGCGTATCGCATGGACAAAAAGCGGAAATGAATCGTAGTGCGCCGCATAAGGCGTTAAGAATATTCTTCATCATCCTGGTGGTTGTGCTGCCGGTGGTGTTGGCGTTGTGGTTCGCGCAAATTAGAGCCCGGGAAGACATATCGGATAGACTGCGGTCGTTTTCACAGTTGGCGTTGCAAAAAACGGAAATGGTCATCCATGAATCCGAGCAGGCGCGTGAAAAAGCCATGCAGTTTTCAGGGGTAATGTGCTCCCCGCAGCATCAGAGTTATATGTTGAATATTGTTCGCGGCCTGCTGTATGTCGATGACTTAATTTACACCAACGGCAATCAGTTTATCTGTTCGACGGCGGTGCATCCCGAGAAGAGCTGGCGCATACCGGCGGCGAATTATACTAAAAAGCCTGACGTCTCCATTTATTACTACCGCGACACGCCGTTTTATCCTGGTTATGCCATGAACTATATGCAGCGTGGACATTACGCCGTGGTGGTTAACCCGCTCTCTTATAGTTCGGTCATTTCCAGTGATAAAGATTTAGCCTACGGTGTTTTCGATACCAAAACGAACCTCTTTTTCTCCATCAGTAAAAATGTTGATGTTCAGGAACTGCATCGGCTCATTCGCCATGAAGACGCTTTTTTTAATCAGGATGGCCGGGTTTATATTGTCGCCCACTCGTCGATTCGCCCGATTGCGGTCATCATGTCCACCACGCGCGCCAGTTATTACGCCAGTCTGTATGACCAGGTCACGTTGACCCTGCCGCTGGGGCTGATTTGCAGTATTTTGATTCTGCTGGTCTGGTCACGGAGCCGTCAGCAGTACCATTCGCCGCGTAATAAACTACAACGGGCGCTCAGTCGTCGCCAGCTGTGCCTGCATTATCAACCGATTATCGATATTAAGAGTAACCGTTGCGTTGGCGCCGAGGCGCTGCTGCGCTGGCCGGGGTTCGAGGGGCCGGTCATGAGCCCGGCGGAGTTTATTCCGCTGGCGGAAAACGCGGGAATGATTGCTCAGGTTACGGATTATGTGGTTGATGAGCTGTTCAACGATCTCGGCGAGTATCTGGCCAGACACCCGCAACTCTATATTGCGATTAATCTCTCGGCGTCAGACTTTCACTCCGCGCGGTTAATTGCACAAATTAGCGAGAAAGCGCGCAGCTATTCCGTCTGCGTGAAGCAGATTAAAATTGAAGTGACCGAAAGGGGCTTTATTGATGTACCGAAAACCACGCCGGTTATTCAGGCTTTCCGTGAAGCGGGTTATGAGATTGCTATTGATGATTTCGGTACCGGTTATTCCAACCTGCATAACCTCTATTCGCTCAACGTCGATATTCTGAAGATCGACAAATCCTTTGTGGACACTCTGACCACCAACAGTACCAGCCACCTGATCGCCGAGCATATTATCGATATGGCGCGTAGCCTGCGCTTAAAGACGATCGCCGAAGGCGTGGAAAATAGGGATCAGGTTGATTGGCTGCTTAAGCGCGGCGTGCAATTTTGCCAGGGCTGGCATTTCGCCAGGGCGATGCCGCCGCAGGAGTTTATGCAGTGGCTGGCGAAGTCGCCCGTCTTATTGCGTGCGCCGCACGAAGGTTATCACGCGGAAATCTGATGGCGGTAATCGCTGGGGGTGCGATCGAACTCCCGGCGGAACACCCGCGAAAACGTCTGCTGCGAGACATATCCCAAATCCATCGCGATATCAAAAATAGGGCGTTGCGTGGTTCTCAGCGCTTCGGCGGCGAGCAGTAGTCGGCGCTGGCGAATGTAGTCGCCCAGCGTCTGGTGGGTGACGGTACGGAACATCCGCTGCAGATACCATTTCGAGTATCCCGATTTTTTAGCGACTACATCAATGTTAAGTGGTTGATCGATATGTTCATCAATCCATTCAATAAGCGTTTGGATAATATCCTGATGGGACATAAAGCGGCCTCTCTCAATTCTCGATTCGTCGTTTTGTCTGTCGGCGAGTATAATTCCTCAAGTTAACTTGAGGTAAAGTGCTTTTATGGAAAAGAAACCACCCCGTATCAAAATGCTGCTGTCCCCTGGGGAAGTGGCGAAACGAACCGGCGTCGCCGTCTCGGCGCTGCACTTTTATGAAAGCAAAGGGCTGATCCGTAGCCAGCGTAACGCGGGCAATCAGCGGCGATATCGCCGCGACGTGCTGCGTGCGGTGGCGATCATCAAGATTGCGCAACGTATCGGTATTCCGCTGGCGACGATCGGCGAGGCGTTCGGCGTATTGCCGGAAGGGCATAACCTGAGTGCTAAGGAGTGGAAACAGCTGTCGTCGCAGTGGCGGGAGGAGTTGGACCGACGTATTCATACCCTGACCGCGCTGCGCGATCAGCTCGACGGGTGTATTGGTTGCGGTTGTTTGTCGCGCCGCGACTGCCCGTTACGCAACCCAGGCGACAAACTGGGTGAAGAGGGGACCGGGGCGCGTCTGCTGGAAGAGGATTGAGCGTGAAACGCAGAAAAAACTAAAGCGCCACAACAGGGCGCTTTAGTTGTTTTCCGGTCTTTGTCTTTCGCATTATCCCGCTGGCTCGCGGGAGGGTTTCCCCCGACGTCGACTCCCCTCAGGTATTGCGCAATGTGTTGAAGGAGGTTCCGGATTGCGTCGACAATTTAATTGTGGCACAGCCCGCTGATTTTGCCTCTTTGGTTTGGCGAAATTTTTCCGCCATTGGCCGCCTGTTTCTATAGTTAATTTGAACGAACAACAGGAGAGTGCCATGTTGACGGTCCATCATCTCAATCAATCCCGCTCGCAGCGCGTACTGTGGGCGCTGGAAGAACTCCAGCTGTCTTATCAGGTCATCTGTTATCAACGCGAAAAAAGCATGCAGGCGCCAGCGGAACTGAAAAAAATTCACCCGTTGGGAAAATCGCCGGTGCTCGAAGACCAGGGCGTGGTGCTGGCGGAATCCGGGGCGATTCTTGAGTATTTGCAGGAAACCTATGATAGCCGCCAGCAGCTCAGGCCGCAGGGGCGGGAAGATAAGCTGCAATATCGCTTCTGGCTACACTACGCCGAAGGGTCGTTAATGCCGCTGCTATTAATGAAGCTTATCTTCGCCAGTCTCGGCAAACCGCCGGTGCCGCTGGGCATGCGCACATTCGGCGGCGCATTAGGCAAGGGGGTGCAAAAGGCGTGGCTGGATAAACAGCTGGCGACCCATGCGACTTACATTGAGCAACATCTGGCTCGCCAACACTGGTTTGCCGGCGCGGCATTGAGCATGGCCGATATCCAGATGAGCTTCCCGGTGATGGCGCTGCTGGCGCGCGGCGGGATTGACGACCTACCGCATACCCGACGCTGGCGGCAGCAGGTTGAGTCGCGTCCCGGGTGGCAAAACGCTATTGAACGCGGCGGCGCGTTTACGTTGCCGGGCGGTTGATGAGCTGAAAAGGTGTTTCTGACCTATAAAAATGTTAATGGATTGCGCATTGACGATAACGTTTGCGCATCGTTTGGCTATTTCCTGAGCTTTGGCGGCAAAATTTGGCCAAATACGACAAACTTCAGTTGAAAAGGGCCGTCTAAAGGCTGGATAATCGTTTGCCTTTTTACTTTGCTCGCTTTTTCCTCTGCCAACAGGGGGGAGCAAAGTCATTCCATACACCGCATGGTATGCGCGGAGTTAAACGTTTGCTTTTTCTCAGCCTCCCTCCTGGCGCCGGGGAAACAGCACAAGGAGATGGCGTTTAACTGGCAGTGGATGGTCCATCACGCATACGAGCGAACGATCAAAATTTTCAGGGGAAGTTTTCTATGTCTACGCCTTCAGCGCGTACCGGCGGTTCATTAGACGCCTGGTTTAAAATTTCAGCTCGCGGCAGCACCGTACGTCAGGAAATCGTTGCCGGGCTAACCACCTTCCTGGCGATGGTGTACTCCGTCATCGTCGTACCGGGAATGCTAGGGAAAGCCGGTTTTCCGCCCGCGGCGGTATTTGTGTCGACCTGTCTGGTGGCGGGCGTCGGTTCATTAGCGATGGGGCTGTGGGCTAACCTGCCGCTGGCCATCGGTTGCGCGATTTCGCTGACCGCCTTTACCGCCTTTAGCCTGGTGCTGGGGCAGCACATCAGTATTCCGGTGGCATTAGGCGCCGTCTTCCTGATGGGCGTATTGTTCACCGTTATCTCCGCCACCGGCATTCGTAGCTGGATCCTGCGCAACCTGCCGCAGGGCGTGGCGCACGGTACCGGTATCGGTATCGGCCTGTTCCTGCTGCTGATTGCCGCCAACGGCGTTGGCCTGGTGATCAAAAACCCGCTGGACGGCCTGCCGGTTGCGTTGGGTAACTTCGACAGCTTCCCGGTGATGATGTCGCTGATTGGCCTGGCGGTGATTATCGGTCTGGAAAAACTGAAAGTGCCGGGCGGTATCCTACTGACCATTATCGGCGTATCGGTGATTGGCTTGATTTTCGACCCTAACGTCCACTTCTCCGGTATTTTCGCCATGCCGTCGCTGAGCGATGAGCAGGGTCATTCGCTGATTGGCAGCCTGGATATCGTTGGCGCGCTGAACCCGGTCGTCCTGCCAAGCGTGCTGGCACTGGTGATGACTGCCGTCTTTGATGCCACCGGTACCATTCGCGCGGTAGCCGGGCAGGCTAACCTGCTGGATAAAGACGGGCAGATCATCAACGGTGGTAAAGCGCTGACGACCGACTCCCTGAGCAGCGTCTTCTCCGGCGTAGTGGGCGCGGCGCCAGCGGCGGTGTATATCGAATCCGCAGCCGGTACGGCGGCAGGCGGTAAAACCGGCCTGACGGCGGTGACCGTCGGCGTGCTGTTCCTGCTGATCCTGTTCCTTTCGCCGCTTTCGTATCTGGTTCCGGCCTATGCGACCGCGCCAGCGCTGATGTACGTCGGTCTGCTGATGCTGAGCAACGTAGCCAAAATCGACTTCAATGACTTCGTTGATGCGATGGCGGGGCTGATCACCGCGGTGTTCATCGTACTGACCTGCAACATCGTGACCGGCATTATGATCGGTTTTGCTTCGCTGGTGATTGGCCGCGTGGTATCCGGCGAATGGCGCAAGCTGAATCTGGGTACCGTGATCATCGCGGCGGCGCTGGTTATTTTCTACGCTGGCGGCTGGGCGATTTAACTTTTCCTGCTAACCACGGGCGGCTTCGGTCGCCCGTTTAATTTTTAAGCCACATCCTGTTTCCTTTTGCGTTAATCTGAGTAGCGTATCATTTCGAGACATGACGCCTCAGATGTAAAAAAAGAAAACGCAGCAAACAGGGAACACATGGAAATATTCTTCACCATACTCATCATGACCCTCGTGGTCTCTCTCTCCGGGGTGGTCACACGCGTACTGCCCTTTCAGGTTCCGCTACCTTTAATGCAAATCGCCATCGGCGCGCTGTTAGCCTGGCCGACCTTTGGTTTGCACGTCGAGTTTGACCCTGAACTCTTCCTTGTTTTGTTTATCCCGCCGCTGCTGTTTGCTGATGGCTGGAAAACGCCGACTCGCGAGTTTATCGAGCATGGGCGGGAGATCTTCGGTCTGGCGCTGGCGCTGGTGGTGGTCACTGTGGTCGGCATCGGCTTCCTGATTTACTGGATTGTGCCGGGGATCCCACTGGTACCGGCATTCGCCCTGGCGGCAGTACTGTCGCCGACCGATGCCGTAGCGCTTTCCGGTATTGTCGGCGAAGGGCGCATCCCGAAAAAAATTATGGGTATCCTGCAGGGCGAAGCGTTGATGAACGACGCCTCCGGTCTGGTGTCGCTGAAATTCGCTGTCGCCGTGGCGATGGGCACGATGGTGTTCACCGTCGGCGGCGCGACCGTCGAGTTCCTGAAGGTGGCGATTGGCGGCATCCTCGCCGGTTTCGTCGTCAGCTGGCTGTATGGCCGCTCGATGCGCTTCCTCAGCCGCTGGGGCGGCGATGAGCCGGCGACGCAAATCGTGTTGCTGTTCCTGCTGCCGTTCGCTTCCTACCTGATTGCCGAACACATCGGCTTCTCGGGGATCCTCGCGGCGGTGGCGGCGGGGATGACCATCACCCGTTCCGGGGTGATGCGCACCGCGCCGTTGGCCATGCGTCTGCGCGCCAACAGCACCTGGGCGATGCTGGAGTTTGTGTTTAACGGCATGGTCTTCCTGCTGTTAGGCCTGCAGCTGCCGGATATTCTGTCGAGTTCGCTGGTGGCGGCAGAGGCTGACCCTAACGTCGAAACCTGGATGCTGTTCACCGATATCGTGCTGATTTACGCCGCGCTGATGCTGGTGCGTTTCGGCTGGCTGTGGACGATGCGTAAGCTTAGCCAGCGCTTCCTGAAGAAGAAACCGATGGAGTTTGGCTCCTGGACTACCCGTGAGCTGCTGATTTCTTCCGTCGCCGGGGTGCGCGGGGCGATTACCCTTGCAGGTGTGCTGTCGATCCCGCTGCTGTTGCCGGACGGCAACGTCTTCCCGGCGCGTTATGAGCTTATCTTCCTCGCCGCTGGGGTGATCCTCTTCTCCCTGTTTGTCGGGGTGATTGCGCTGCCGATTCTGCTGCGCCATATCGAGTCCGGCGATCACGCGCAGCAGCGCAAAGAAGAGCGTCTGGCGCGCGCGGCGACGGCGGATGTGGCGATTGTCGCGATTCAGAAAATGGAAGAACGTCTGGCGACGGATACCAAAGAGAATATCGATAATCAGCTGCTGACCGAGGTGAGTTCGCGCGTCATCGGGAACCTGCGTCGCCGCGTCGATGGGCGCAACGATGTGGAAACCTCAATGCTGGAAGAGAGCCTGGAGCGCCGCTTCCGTCTGGCGGCGCTACGTTCCGAGCGCGGCGAGCTGTATCACCTGCGCGCAACGCGGCAAATCAGCAACGAGACGCTGCAGAAACTGCTGCACGACCTCGACCTGCTGGAAGCGCTGTTAATCGAAGATCAGTAACCTTAAGTCCCGGATGGCGCTACGGCTATCCGGGCTACCGTAAATGTGTCGCCCCGGTAAGCGTTAGCGCGACCGGGGAAACCCGCCACGTTACGTCAGCCAGAACGATTGACTGCACTCCAGCCACGCCTGCGCGCTGCGCGACATATACACCCCTTCGCGCCAAATCATCCCTAACTCCCAACGCAGTTCGCTCTCCAGCGGGATCCAATAAAAATCCTGTGCGTCCAGCCGCTGGCAAATTGGCTCCGGCAGGATCGCCACGCCAATTCCCGCCTGCACCATCGCCGCCAGAAAATCCCACTGGCCGCTGCGCACGGCGATACGCGGCTTCACCTCATGCTCGGCAAACAGACGCATCAACTGCTGGCTGAGGGCGAAGTCTTCGTTGTAGATAACCAGCGGGTGTTCCGCCAGGCTTTCCGGCGAAATAGACGTTCTGCCCTGCCACTGCGCCGTCTTCGGCACGAGAACGCAGAGCGGGTGGCTAAAGAGCGACAGCGTTGTCAGGCCGCTGGCCTCATCGACCGGCAGCGCGGTCATCGCCAGATCGAGCTCGCCGTTGCTGACGGCCTGTTGTACCGTCAGCCCGCCGAATTCGGCAATTTTCAGCTCCACGCCAGGGTAGCGCTGGCGAAAACGGCTGATGGGTTCAGCCATCAGCATACCGACCATCGGCGGGATCCCCAGACGTAGCACGCCGTTGTTCAGGTGGTTAATATCGCTGAGCTCGGCTTTTAGCTGACTGAATTCGCCGAGGATCGCCTGCCCGCGCTCGAAGACGACGCGGCCGGTATCGGTTAATAACAGCTTACGGCCATCGCGGATAAGCAGGGTGCAGTTCAGCTCGTCTTCCAGATTTTTGAGCATCTTGCTGATGGTCGGCTGCGTGACGAAGAGTTTTTCTGCCGCTCGGGTGAAGCTTTGCTGGCGGACCACTTCGACAAAATAACGCAACGTGCGTATATCCATGATTATTCCCTGAGACTATACCTGTGATGATTTTAATTCATTTCTGTCCGCAGGGGCGGCTCTCTATACTGCACGCCTGTCTTATTTTTCAGGAATTCCGCTCATGGCCTTCGCGCCAGCACGTGTTGCGCCTTTGGTGGTGCAACGTCTCCAGGTACCGGTCCAGGTACTGCTCTATGCCGGACTGTTCGTCTGTGCAGAATATCTGGTTAACTGGCTCCATTTGCCGCTTCCGGCCAACCTTGTCGGCATGCTGATGCTCCTGATGCTGATCGTCTGCCGGGTGATCCCGCTGAACTGGGTGCGCGCAGGGGCGCGCTGGCTGTTGGCGGAAATGCTGCTCTTTTTTGTCCCGGCGGTGGTGGCGGTCGTTAATTATGCCCAACTGCTGATGGTAGACGGTTGGCGTATCTTTCTCGTGATTGCGCTGAGCACCGTGATGGTGCTGGGTGCCACGGCATGGGTGGTGGATAAAGTCTATCGCTATGAAGTGAGCCGGTTGAAAAATGAGTGATTTTACCCTGAGCATGCTGTGCCTGGCGGTTACCCTGGGACTCTATTTCGCCAATAAACGGCTTTATCGCCGCTTCCACACACTGCCGTTGATGCCGCTGGTGTTGACGCCGGTGCTGCTGGTACTGATCCTCGTGTTTGGTCATATCTCCTACCAGAGCTATATGGGCGAGTCGCACTGGCTATTGTGGCTATTGGGACCGGCGACCATCGCCTTTGCCGTGCCGGTGTATGACAACCTGGCGATCATTAAGCGTCACTGGATGTCGTTGACCGCCGGCGTCGTCACGGCTTCCGTCGTCGCGGTGACAAGCTCCGTCTGGCTGGCGCGCTTGTTTACCCTTTCCGATGAAATTCAGCGCAGCCTGGCAGTACGCTCGGTAACGACGCCGTTTGCGCTAGCGGCGGCGAAACCGCTTGGCGGTCAGCCTGACCTGGTAGCGCTGTTTGTGGTGGTCACCGGCGTATTCGGTATGGCGATAGGCGATGTGTTGTTCTTACGCCTGTCGATCAGCGCTGGCATGGCGAAAGGGGCCGGATTCGGCGCGGCCTCGCACGGTGCCGGGACGGCTCGTTCTTATGAACTGGGTCAGCAGGAGGGGGTCGTCGCCAGCCTGGTGATGATGCTTTCCGGCGTGGTGATGGTACTGGCGGCGCCGTTGGTGCGGTTAGCGATGTTTTAGTTAACCCCATCCCCGGCGTTAAACCGGGGATGGGGAAGGTGCTTAATGCGCCTGGCCGCGTTCGATACCAATACCCGTTTGCGAACGGATGAACTGGGCGCGGAACTGCTCGCGCTCGCGCATCCCTTCGGCGGAATTATCGGTAATTGAGAACAGCCAAATACCGATAAAGGCGATGGCGATGGAGAACAGCGCCGGGTATTCATACGGGAACAGCGCTTTCTCGTGACCGAGGATCTGCACCCAGATAGTCGGGCCGAGGATCATCAGAATCACCGCGGTCAGCAGCCCCAGCCAGCCGCCAATCATCGCGCCGCGGGTGGTCAACTTCGACCAGTACATCGACAGCAGGATAATCGGGAAGTTACAGCTGGCGGCGATGGAGAACGCCAGGCCGACCATGAAGGCGATATTCTGGTTTTCGAACAACACTCCGAGCAGAATCGCCACCACGCCAAGGATCAGCACGGTAATTTTTGAGACCTTCAGCTCTTCACGCTCGGTTGCCCCTTTCTTAATGACGTTAGCATAGAGGTCGTGAGAGACTGCCGATGCGCCCGCCAGGGTCAACCCGGCGACGACCGCCAGAATAGTGGCGAAAGCCACTGCCGAGATAAAGCCGAGGAACAGATTGCCGCCGACCGCGTTCGCCAGATGCACTGCCGCCATGTTATTGCCGCCGATAAGCTGCCCGGCCGCGTCTTTAAACGCCGGATTCGATCCCACCAGCATGATCGCGCCGAAGCCGATGATAAAGGTCAGGATGTAGAAATAACCCATAAAGCCGGTAGCATAGAACACGCTCTTACGCGCTTCGCGAGCGTCGCTCACGGTGAAGAAACGCATCAGGATATGCGGCAGGCCGGCGGTACCGAACATCAGGCCGAGACCGAGCGACAGCGCCGATATCGGGTCTTTCACCAATCCGCCAGGGCTCATGATCGCCGCCCCTTTCGGGTGAACCGCCATCGCTTCGGTGAACAGGTTATTGAAGCTGAAACCGACGTGCTTCATCACCATAAAGGCCATAAAGCTGGCGCCGAACAGCAGCAGTACCGCTTTGATAATCTGCACCCAGGTGGTAGCGAGCATGCCGCCGAACAGCACGTACAGCACCATCAGCACGCCGACCAGCACTACCGCGACGTGGTAGTTCAGGCCGAACAACAGTTGAATGAGCTTACCGGCGCCGACCATCTGAGCAATCAGATACAGGGCGACCACCACCAGAGAACCACAGGCGGAGAGAGTACGGATCGGCCCCTGCTTCAGGCGATAAGACGCCACGTCGGCAAAGGTGTAGCGGCCGAGGTTACGCAGGCGTTCGGCGATCAGAAACAGAATAATCGGCCAGCCGACGAGGAAGCCGAGTGAATAGATCAGCCCGTCATAACCCGAGGTGTACACCAGTGCCGAGATACCGAGGAACGAGGCTGCCGACATAAAGTCGCCGGAGATCGCCAGCCCGTTCTGGAAGCCGGTAATATTGCCGCCCGCGGTGTAGTAATCGCTCCGCGAACGCACGCGTTTCGATGCCCAGTACGTAATGTACAGCGTCATAGCGACAAAAATAACGAACATGATAATCGCCTGCCAGTTGGTCGGCTGGCGCTGCACCTCGCCGGTAATGGCATCGGCGGCGTTCGCGGCGAAAGGGAGCGTGGCGGCAAGCGCCGTCAGGACTTTTTTCATGATGCTTGCACCTCGCTAATCACGCTTTTGGTCAACTTGTCGTATTCGCCATTTGCCCGCCAGACGTAGATGCCGGTCAGGATGAAGGAGATGATAATGACGCCGATGCCAATAGGGATACCGCGAGTGACGCTGGTACCTTCATGCAGCGGTGTTCCCAGCCAGCCGGGCGCGAAGGCGATAAGCAAAATAAAGCCCACGTAAATCACTAACATAATGACTGACAGAATGGCGGCAAACCGTTGCCGTGATGCAACTAACTCCCTGAAATTTTCACTATTTTCTATCCGCTGACAAATTTGTTCATTCATCTTTAGCGTCTCCAGAGGTAACCCTTGTGTCATCCATCGGCTATCCGTCGGCAACAGCGATCCGCTCGGCGTTTGCGCGTCGAGTAGAAGCTGATTTACCGCTTTCCTGCTGAATAGAATCCTTGGGGGGAGTTTATGTTTTTAACCTCTCCCCCGATCGAGGGAGAGGGGGTAGGGAATAAGTTAGGTTTATGACGGCATAGTAATGGCCTGCTTCTCTTCGAGCAGTTTGTCCACGACCCCCGGATCGGCAAGCGTTGAGGTGTCGCCGAGGTTGCTGGTATCGCCGGCGGCAATCTTGCGCAGAATTCGGCGCATGATTTTACCCGAGCGGGTTTTCGGCAACGAGTCGGTCCAGTGCAGCACGTCCGGCGTCGCCAGCGGGCCAATCTCTTTACGCACCCAGTTACGTACCTCGGCATACAACTCCGGCGTGGGGTCTTCGCCGTGATTCAGCGTCACGTAAGCGTAGATGGCCTGGCCTTTGATGTTATGCGGAATACCGACCACCGCCGCTTCGGCGATTTTCGGATGCGACACCAGCGCGGATTCAATTTCCGCGGTGCCCAGACGGTGGCCGGAGACGTTCAGTACGTCGTCGACGCGCCCGGTGATCCAGTAGTAGCCGTCTTCGTCGCGACGGGCACCGTCGCCGCTGAAGTACATGTTTTTAAAGGTCGAGAAGTAGGTCTGCTCGAAGCGCTCGTGATCGCCGAACAGGGTGCGCGCCTGGCCAGGCCAGGAGTCGGCGATCGCCAGATTGCCCTCGGTCGCGCCTTCCAGCGGCGTTCCTTCGTTGTCCACCAGTACTGGCTGGACGCCAAAGAACGGACGCGTCGCGGAACCGGCTTTCAGCTCGATGGCGCCCGGCAGCGGAGTGATCATGAAGCCGCCGGTTTCGGTCTGCCACCAGGTGTCCATCACCGGGCACTTCTCGTTGCCGATTTTCTTCCAGTACCACTCCCAGGCTTCCGGGTTAATCGGTTCGCCGACCGAGCCGAGAATGCGCAGCGAGGAGCGGTCGGTACCTTCAATAGCTTTGTCACCTTCCGCCATCAGCGCGCGGATTGCAGTCGGCGCGGTATACAGAATATTGACCTGATGTTTGTCCACCACCTGGCACATGCGCGCCGGGGTCGGCCAGTTCGGCACGCCTTCAAACATCAGCGTAGTGGCGCCACAGGCCAGCGGGCCGTACAGCAGGTAGCTGTGACCGGTGACCCAGCCCACGTCGGCGGTACACCAGTAGATATCGCCCGGATGATAATCAAAAACGTATTTGAAGGTGGTCGCCGCGTACACCAGATAACCGCCGGTGGTGTGCAGCACGCCTTTCGGTTTGCCGGTAGAACCGGAGGTGTAGAGGATAAACAGCGGGTCTTCGGCGTTCATTTCGACCGGCTGATGCTGGTCGTCGGCTTTTTCAATCAGATCGCTCCACCACAGGTCGCGACCTTCCTGCCAGTCAATATTGCCGCCGGTGCGTTTGAGTACCACCACGTGCTCGATGCTGGTGACGTTCGGGTTTTTCAGCGCGTCATCCACGTTTTTCTTCAGCGGGATGGCGCGACCGGCGCGCAACCCTTCGTCAGAGGTGATCACCAGGCGTGAGTTAGAGTCGATAATGCGCCCGGCTACTGCCTCCGGCGAGAAGCCGCCGAAAATGACGGAGTGGATGGCGCCGATGCGGGCGCAGGCCAGCATCGCGACGGCGGCTTCCGGCACCATCGGCATATAAATAGCGACAACATCGCCTTTTTTAATGCCCAGACTGAGCAATACGTTGGCAAAACGACACACATCGCGATGCAGTTGGCGATAGGTAATGTTTTTGCTCTGGCTGGCGTCGTCGCCTTCCCAGATGATGGCGGTCTGGTCGCCGCGCTCATGCAGATGGCGGTCGAGACAGTTAGCGGCGAGGTTCAGGGTGCCGTCTTCGTACCATTTAATGGAGACATTCCCCGGCGCGAAAGAGGTGTTTTTCACCTGTGAGTAAGGTTTGATCCAGTCGAGGATTTTACCCTGCTCGCCCCAGAAGGCATCTGGGTTGGTGACGGATTGTTGGTAGTTCTCCTGGTACTGTTGCGGATTCATCAGGCAACGTTCCGCAATGTTTGCGGGAATAGGGTGTTTATGTATTTGGCTCATGGCTTTTTTTCTCCTTTAACTTGTTAAATATATGTCAAATAACCGTTAATAATAGGGTCTTTGCCAGCTTTGTTTGCTATTTGGGGGGCAGATCACGCATTGATTAAACTGAATGAAAATCAATCAAATGAAACTTTGAAGTGAAATAATTTACCATGTGTATTTATAGAAACTGAATATGTTAAATATTTTTTATAACAAATACTTATGCAATGTAATGCGCCGAAATAGGTAGATTTATGCAAAAAACCAGAAGAAAGCCCTGTTCTTAAAGGCTTGCGCAGCATGCCGTGCAAATGATACTGATATCGCGCGTTAAATAACCCCATAAAGCAACGCAACACAATTCATACCCCTTTCAGTGGGAGCCATTACCTTCAGGAATGGCTCCTTTCATTGAGGAAGTCAGTAGTGATGAAAAAAACAAAAGTCAGCCTGGCCTGGCAAATTTTGCTAGCCCTGGTACTTGGCATACTTCTGGGCAGCTACCTACATTACCACGCCGAAAGTCGTGATTGGTTAATCTCTAACCTCCTGACCCCGGCAGGCGATATCTTTATCCACCTGATCAAAATGATTGTCGTCCCGATTGTCATCTCGACGCTGGTGGTGGGAATTGCAGGCGTCGGCGATGCCAAGCAGTTGGGTCGTATTGGCGCCAAAACCATCATCTATTTTGAAGTCATTACCACGGTGGCTATTGTGCTGGGGATTACCCTGGCGAACGTCTTCCAGCCGGGTAGCGGTATTGATATGTCGCAGTTGGCGGCGGTCGATATCTCGAAATACCAAAACACCACCGCGGAAGTGCAGAGTCACGCGCATGGCCTGATGGGAACTATCTTGTCGCTGGTACCGACCAATATTTTCGCGTCGATGGCGAAAGGCGACATGCTGCCGATTATCTTCTTCTCGGTGCTGTTCGGTCTGGGCCTCTCCTCGCTGCCAGCTACTCACCGCGAACCGCTGGTGACCGTTTTCCGCTCCGTGTCGGAAACCATGTTCAAAGTGACGCATATGGTGATGCGCTACGCGCCGGTCGGGGTATTCGCGCTGATCTCGGTAACCGTCGCCACCTTTGGCTTCGCCTCGCTGTGGCCGCTGGCTAAGCTGGTTATTCTGGTTTACTTCGCGATTCTGTTCTTCGCGCTGGTGGTGCTGGGTCTTGTGGCGCGCGTCTGCGGGTTGAGTATCTGGATCCTGATTCGTATCCTGAAGGACGAGCTGATTCTGGCCTACTCCACGGCGAGTTCCGAAAGCGTGCTGCCGCGTATCATTGAGAAAATGGAAGCCTATGGCGCGCCAGCTTCGATCACCAGCTTCGTGGTGCCGACCGGTTACTCCTTTAACCTCGACGGTTCGACGCTGTACCAGAGCATCGCGGCGATCTTTATCGCGCAGTTGTATGGTATCGACCTCTCCCTGTGGCAGGAAATCACTCTCGTACTGACGCTGATGGTGACCTCGAAAGGCATCGCTGGCGTACCGGGCGTCTCCTTCGTGGTACTGCTGGCGACCCTGGGCAGCGTGGGGATCCCGCTGGAAGGGTTGGCGTTTATTGCTGGCGTCGACCGTATCCTCGACATGGCGCGTACCGCGCTGAACGTGGTCGGCAACGCCCTGGCGGTACTGGTTATCTCCAAGTGGGAACACAAGTTTGACCGCAAGAAAGCGCTGGCGTATGAACGCGAAGTGCTGGGCAAGTTTGATAAAACTGCCCAATAAGATGCAGGAGCCCGGCCATCGCGCCGGGCTTTTTTTAGCCTTTCGTTATCTTATCGAACTCTTCACAACCGGTATCAAACCCCTCCTGACAGCTGACGTTGAGCCAGTGCAGCGCTTTTTGCGGGTTCGGATCGATAAAGCCTTTCTCTCCCTGTTGGAACATCATGCCTGCCCAGTATTCGGCATAACCGGTGCGTGAGAGCGCCGAGCTACCTTTGAAGTACTGCGCCGCTTTGAGGTCATCTCCCGGCGGCAGCACGCCGCTGGCGTAGATTAGCCCGAGCAACATCTGCGCATCGACGGCGGAGTCGCTCTCTTCATCTTTGGCCGCATCCTGTAACAGCCTGATGGCATACGCATAGTCGGTAGGGCCAGCTTGCTGATTGACCAGCACGCGGGCGAGGATAATCTCACCGGCCTTGCTGCCGACCTGCACGGATTGTTCCGCCAGTTGCCGGGCCTGCTGGTAATCGGCCTGCTGCGGGTCGCGGATTTTGAGCTGGGCCAGCAGCGCCAGCGCATCGCCGTCGCCCTGCGCCGCCGCTTTCTGCGCCCAGAATTCAGCCTGCTGGTAATTACCGGAGCTGACCCAGGTATCCGCCAGATAAAACTGCGCCCGCGGATCGCCGGCTTCAGCCTGTTGTTGGTACTGGCTGCCTGGATCTGCAGCGCCTGCGCCAAAGCTGGCGAGCGCCAGCAGTAAATAGAGGTATTTCATTTTTTATTATCAGTAAGGGAGACCCCTGCAGTATAAAGGGCGGCGAAAAAGAAGAAAATGGCGGGAATGAGTAGGGCCGCCCCGGTAAGCGTAAGCGCCACCGGGGGAGGGTTCCCGGATATCGGCTGACGCCTTATCCGGGCTAGCAAACGGCGCAGAACCGTAGCCCTGCTAAGCGCAGCGCAAGCAGGGATTGCCGGTCCTTAACCCATCGCGCTTTCGCGCAGGCGGGCTTTCAGCCTGTTGTACTCCTCGATAACGTACTGTTCCGCCTCACGCTGGTCGGCGATCCGCTCAACGTTGACCGCGCAGTACTTGTATTCCGGCGTTTTGGTTATCGGGCTCAGGTTCTCCGATACCAGCTCGTTACAGGCGCCGATCCACCACTGGTAGGTCATGTACACCGCGCCTTTATTCGGCCGGTCGCTGACCTGCGCGCGGGTGATGATGCGGCCCTGACGAGAATTCACCCACACCAGCGCTTCATCCTCAATGCCTAACCGTTCGGCATCGGCGGTGTTGATTTGCGCGTAGCCGGGTTCATCGGCCAGCGCCGCCAGCGCCGCGCAGTTGCCGGTCATCGAACGGCACGAGTAGTGACCGACTTCGCGCACCGTCGACAGCACCATCGGGTACTCTTCGGTGAGCTTATCGATAGGCGCCACCCAGTCGCAGGTGAAGAACTGGGCTTTGCCGTTCGGGGTATCGAACTTCTCTTTAAACAGATACGACGTCCCCTGGTCGGCGTCGGACTCATCGCGGCATGGCCACATGATATAGCCGAGCTCGCCCATTTTCTCGTAGGTCGCGCCGGTGAAGTCCGGGCACAGATGCCGCAGCTCATCCCAGATTTCCTGAGTGTTGTGGTAGTGCATCGGATAGCCCATCCGGGTGGCGATTTCGCTGATAATCTGCCAGTCGGTTTTCAGGTCCCACTTCGGCTCCACCGCTTTAAAGAAGCGCTGGAAGCCGCGGTCCGCCGCGGTGTAAACGCCTTCGTGCTCGCCCCACGAGGTGGACGGCAGAATAACGTCGGCCGCCGCCGCGGTTTTGGTCATGAAAATATCCTGGACGATAACCAGCTCCAGCTGTTCAAACGCCCTGCGGACCGCCGAAAGCTCGGCGTCGGTCTGCAGCGGATCCTCGCCCATAATGTACGCCGCGCGCACTTCGCCGTGTTCGGCGCGATGCGGCAGCTCGCTGATGCGATAACCGGTATGCTCCGGCAGGCTGTCAATGCCCCAGGCCCTGGCGAACTTCTCGCGGTTCTCCGGGAACTTAACGTACTGATAGCCCGGATAGGTATCCGGCAGGGCGCCCATATCGCAGGCGCCCTGCACGTTGTTCTGTCCGCGCACCGGGTTCACGCCGACGCTCGGTTTGCCGAGGTTGCCGGTGAGGATCGCCAGGCTGGTCAGCGAACGCACGGTTTCCACGCCCTGATAGAACTGGGTGACGCCCATGCCCCACAGAATGGCGGCGGATTTGGCCTTCGCGTACATCCGGGCGCAGGCGCGGATCTCCTGAGCGCTGACGCCGGTAATGGCTTCCACCGATTCCGGCGTGTAGCCTTCGACGATTTTGCGATACTCCTCAAAGCCTTCAGCACGACCGGAGACGAAGGCTTTATCGTACAGATCCTCTTCAATAATGACGTGGCCCAGGGCGTTGAGCAGCGCGATATTCGAGCCGTTCTTCAGCGCAAGGTGCATGTCAGCGATGCGCGCGGTTTCAATCTTGCGCGGGTCGCAGACGATGATTTTCGCCCCGTTGCGTTTAGCGTTAATGACGTGATTCGCCACGATAGGGTGGGAATCCGCCGGGTTGTAGCCGAAGATGAACACCAGATCGGTGTGATCAATCTCCGTGATGGCATTACTCATGGCGCCGTTACCGACCGACTGGTGCAGACCTGCAACCGAAGGGCCGTGTCAGACGCGCGCGCAGCAGTCGACGTTATTGGTGCCAATAACGGCGCGGGCGAATTTCTGCATCACGTAGTTGGTTTCATTGCCGGTTCCGCGCGAGGAGCCGGTGGTCTGGATAGCGTCCGGGCCATACTTCGCTTTAATGGCGCTGAGGCGGGCGGCGACGTAATCGAGCGCCTCGTCCCAGGAGACGGCTTCCAGTTTGCCGCCGCGCTGGCGGCGGATCATAGGGGTTTTGAGACGCGGCGTGAGGATTTGGGTATCGTTAATGAAGTCCCAGCCATAATAGCCTTTCAGACACAGGGTTCCCTGGTTGGTTTTCCCCTGCGCCGCCTCGGCCCGGACGATTTTGCCGTTATCGACCACCAGGTTGATTTTGCAACCTGATGCGCAATACGGACAAACCGTGACGACTTTTTTCATCGGTCTTGCTCCAGTTAATCAATCGGCGCTTACGCGCTATTGACCGTCACTATGCATCTTCTATGCCATGTTTTCATTGTGGGTATTAGCGGATAGTACGCAGCTTTTTTGGGCTAAATGCTGACGAAAAACAGCTCATCGTCAGTTTTGACGTGACGAAAAGCCCGGAGATGTGACGCCGATTATAAAAACGGCAGCGGAAAATGGATTTGTCGCCGCCAGTTTGCAGAATCGACCAGACTGACACTATTCCCGGCGGGCAGAGGCACACAATGAAACCAGTCATTTTGGTCGTTGATGACGACAGCGCGATTTGCGAGCTGCTGAGCGATGTGCTCGGGGCGCACGCGTTCGAGGTGATGGTCTGCCAGAGCGGCGGCGAGGCGCTGACGGCGGTGGCGCAACGGGCGGATATCGCGCTGATATTGCTGGATATGATCCTACCCGACACTAACGGATTGCTGGTGCTGCAGCAGCTACAGCGCACCCGACCTGAACTGCCGGTGGTGATGCTTTCCGGCCTGGGAAGCGAATCTGACGTGGTCGTCGGGCTGGAAATGGGCGCCGACGACTACATCGCCAAACCGTTTAACTCGCGGGTGGTGGTGGCGCGAGTGAAAGCGGTACTGCGGCGTAGCGGAGCGATCGGTGCGGAAAGCGCCGTGCCGAGTGTGTATAACGGCCTGTTATTTAACGGCTGGCGGCTCGATACCGGCCGCTGTGAGCTGTTTAACCCACAACAGCAAAGCGTGGCGTTAACCCAGGGGGAATATGGATTGTTGTTGGCGCTGGCGCAGAACGCCCGCCGGGTGTTGAACCGCGAACAGCTACTGGCGCTGACCCATAACGAAAGCATGGATGTTTTCGACCGCACGGTCGATGTGCTGATCATGCGCCTGCGGCGTAAAATCGAAGTCAACCCGCATCAGCCGACCTTGATTAAAACCCTGCGCGGGTTGGGTTATGTCTTTGCCGCCGATGTGACGCATAGCGACAAAGCCGCGTAGGGGCGAGGGAGCCCGGATGGCGCTTTGCGCGTTATCCGGGCCGATTTCGGTTTATTTCACCGTCCAGCCTTTGTAGCTGCTGACGTTGTTTTTGTCGATCATCGTCACCGGGATCAGCACCGGCGCGGTTGGCGCGGGTTTGCCTTGCAGAATGTCATAGCCGATTTCCACCGCCTTCGCCGCCATCACCTGTGGGTCTTGCGCCGGGGTGGCGACAAACAGTGAATTCTTCCGTTTCAGCGCCTCTTCGCCATCCGGGCTACCATCGACGCCGACGATAAAGAACTCGTTACGTTGCGCCTGTTTCGCCGCCAGATCGGCGCCAATCGCCGTCGGGTCGTTGATTGCGAACACGCCGTCAATCTTCGGATTCGCCGCTAACAGCGAGGTCATCACTTCCAGACCGCCTTCGCGGCTGCCTTTGGCGTTCTGGTTAGAAGAGAGGATCTTGATATCCGGGTGTTTTTTGAATTCCGTTTCGCAGCCTTCGACGCGGTTCTGCACCGCGGAAACCGGTGGCCCGTTGATAATCACCACGTTGCCTTTGTTGTTCAGGCGATCGCTAATGTATTTACAGGCCATCTCGCCGGCCTGGGTGTTATCGGAGGTGATGGTGGCATCGGCGCCATCGGCGGCGACGTCAACGGCGACGACCACAATCCCGGCCTGCTTCGCCCGTTTCACCGCCGGGCCGATCCCTTTCGAGTCGGCGGCGTTGAGGATGATCATATCGACTTTGGCGGCGATAAAGTTATCAATCTGCGCCACCTGCTGGCCCAAATCGTAGCCGCTGGAGACCAGCGTGACCTTCACGTTGTCTCCCGCCAGTTTACGGGCTTCCAGCTCCGCGCCTTTGGTGATTTGCACGAAGAACGGGTTGGCGAGATCGCCCACCGTCACGCCTATCGATTTCAGATCTTTGGCCGACGCAAAGGGAGAGGCGGCCAGCAGTGCGCCAGCACACAGCGCGGTCACTATCGGTTTTAAACGCATTCGCTTTTCCTCGCAGATAAGATGTTGTTGTTATGCACTTTGATGGTGTCGGGTACGGTATTTGTCGATCAGCACCGCTATGATGATCACCGCCCCTTTGATCACCAGTTGCCAGAAGTAAGAGACGCCCATCAGCGTCATGCCGTTATTCAGGGTGGCGATAATCAGCGCCCCCACCAGCGTACCGGTGATGGTGCCGATACCGCCGACGAAGCTGGTACCGCCGAGAATTACCGCGGCGATGGCGTCCAGCTCATAACCCACACCGAGGTTGCCGTTGGCGCTATATAGCCGCGAGGCGCTCATTACCCCGCCGAGCCCGGAGAGCAGCCCGCTCATACCATAGACGAACAGCAGCACCAGCCAGACTTTAATCCCCGTGAGGCGCGCCGCCTGCATATTGCCGCCGACGGCGTAGATATGAATACCGAGCGTGGTGCGGCGTAGGATGAACCAGCACACCGCAATCACCGCCAGCGCAATCACCACCAGCCACGGTACCGGGCCGAGATAGTCATTGCCGATCCATTCAAAGCTGATGTCGGAGTTAATGACCGTGGTGCCGTCAGCCAGCAGATAGGCGGCGCCGCGCAACGCGGTGTAGGTGCCGAGGGTGACGATAAATGGCGGCAGCCCGGCGAAGGCGACCAGCACGCCGTTGAACAAGCCGAGCAACATGCCGAGCATCAGCGCCGCCGGAATCGACAGTAAGGCGAACTGTGGGATAAGCGAGACCACCATCGCCGCCACGGCGGTGGTGCCGAGAATCGAGCCGACTGAAAGATCGATGCCGCCGGTGAGAATGATAAAGGTCATCCCCGCCGCCAGTACGATGTTGATGGAGGCCTGGCGGGTGATATTCAGCAGGTTGCTTTCAGTGAAGAAGTTCGGCGCGATAAAGCCGAAGACGGCGACAATCAGGATTAAAATCGGCAAGATGCCGACGGTCTGCATCAGGTCGCCCATCAGCATTTTTTTGGCCGAAGCGGACTTTGCCGTCGGCGGCGCGGAGGTATCTTTCGGTATGCTCATGCTTGCCCTGCCTTTAGGTGAGTATCGTTAACCCCGGTCGCCAGCGTCATAATGCTCTCCTGGCTAATTTCACCGACCTGTAGTTCGCCTGCGATGCCGCCTTCGCGCATCACGTACACCCGATCGCTCATTCCCACCACCTCAGGCAGTTCGCTGGAGATCATTAAAATGGCGACGCCCTGGCGGGCCATCTGGTTCATGATGCGGTAAATCTCGCTTTTGGCGCCGACGTCGACGCCGCGGGTAGGTTCATCAAGGATCAGAATGCGCGGGCCGATCGCCACCCAGCGCGAAATCAGCAATTTTTGCTGATTGCCGCCGGAAAGCCCGCCGGCGCGCACCTGCGCATGCGGGACGCGAATGTTAAGCAACTGGATCGCGTCATCGGAGATGGTTTGCGCCTTCTTGCGGTCGAGCATCCCCCAGTTGGCGTCGCGCTCCAGCGTCGCCATGGTGATGTTCTCCTGCGCCGCCAGTTCGAGAAATAATCCCTGCTCTTTACGGTTTTCGGTCAGAAAGCCGATTCCGAGGTCGATCGCTTCGCGCGGCGAATGAATGACGACCGGTTCGCTGTCGATTTCAATCACCCCGCCAGTAGCTTTGCGGACGCCGAAAATCAGCTGCGCCAGTTCGGAACGCCCGGCGCCGACCAGACCGGCAAGGCCGACGATCTCGCCCGCGTGCACCACCAGACTGCTGGGACGGACTTTGCCGCCGTCGGTGAGATCCTGTACCCGCAGACGCGGCTGGCCACGCGGAATATCGCGCGCTTTGTTGAACAGATCGCTGAGCGGGCGGCCGACCATCATGCGCACTAATTCGGGCGCGCTAAGGTGGTCGCGGGTCAGGCTGCCGACGTACTGGCCGTCGCGCAGCACGCTGACGCGATCGGAGAGTTCATACACTTCCGCCATGCGGTGGCTGATATAGATAATCGCCATCCCCTCATCGCGCAGGCGCAGAATCAGCTCAAACAGGCGCTGGGTTTCTCGCGAGGAGAGGGCGGCGGTGGGTTCATCCATCACCAGAATGCGGCTGTTGCGGTGCAGCGCGCGGGCGATTTCCACCTGTTGCTGCTCGGCGATAGTCAGTTTCATCACGCGATCGCTGGCTTTGAATTGCGCACCGAGCCGGTCGATGACCGCCTGCGCCTGCACCAGCATTTCTTTGCGCTGCGTCATCCCGCCGCGGGCGAGCTCACTGCCGAGGAAAATGTTTTCCGCGACGGTCAGATTCGGCGCTAACTGCATCTCCTGATAAATCAGCGTGATCCCCGCCGCCAGCGCGTCTTTCGGCCCCTTGATCGTCTGCGGTTTACCGTCGATCAGGATCTCGCCGCTGGTGGCGGTGTAAGCGCCGGCGAGGATCTTCATCAGCGTGCTTTTTCCTGCGCCGTTTTCGCCCATCAACGCGTGGATCTCGCCGGGCCAGACCGTCAGATCCACGCCTTTCAGCGCATAAAACTTACCGAAAGCTTTGGCGATGTTGCGCATGGACAGAACTGGTGTTCCTTGCATGCTGGCTCTCCTGGCTGAGTTGTCGATTTCGGCACTTCATCACTGCAACGTAAATGAATAATGTCATCGGCCATTCATAATTGTCATATACCCGTCATCCTTCGAGCTGTAGGTGCGTTGGCTACACTCGCTCACCCCAGTCACTGACTAGAGTCAGCTCCTGGGGATTCACTCTTTTGCCGCCTGCCTGCAACTCGAATTATTTTGGGTGTCATGTTGAATAGTTAACGCAGATCACAGTTACGCCGCTAAATTTTCTTCACCTCCGGGCGTTGTCCGGGAATGATGGGAGAAAACACCCGACCGGAGCCGCCATGTCCTCTCGCCACCTGCACTTTTTTGTTAGCGCCCGCGGACGCCTGCTGTCATTTAATCTGTTGATGGTGGCGGTGACGCTGATGGTCGCCGGCGTGGCGATCTTCGGTTTTCGTCACGCCAGCCAGTTGCAGGAACAGGTGCAGCAGCAGACGCTGAGCGATATGAGCGGCAGTATGAACCTGGCGCGCGATACCGCGAATGTCGCCACCGCGGCGGTGCGGCTGTCGCAGGTGGTGGGCGCGCTGGAGTATAAAAGCGAGGCGGAACGGCTACTGGAGACGCAGCAAGCGCTTAAACGCTCGCTGGCGCAGCTGGCTTCGGCGCCGTTAGCCCAGCAGGAGCTGGCGCTGGTGGCGAGCATTATTCGCCGTAGCAATGAGCTGCAACAGAGCGTGGCCGGGATGCTGGAGCGCGGGCAGCGCCGCCATCTTCAGCGCAACGAACTGCTGAGCGCGCTGTATCAAAACCAGAGCTATTTGCGCCATTTGCAGGATCTCAACGATCGTGTCGGGAGGCAGGCGATCGATCGTCAGCGACTCAGCGAAATGGACCGCTTGATCGTTGCCGCGATACACACCGCGACGCCGCGATCGATCGTGCTGCAACTCGACGCGGTAAGAACCTTTTTACCGCAGGGCAGCGCGGACCCGGCGTTGGCGTTTATCCTGCCGGATTTCAACGCCGAGCTGGCCAGGCTGGCGCCGTTGTCGGCACAGCTCGAAGAGAGCGATCTGGCGATCGGCTGGTATATGTTTCACATCAAAGCGCTGGTCGCGTTGCTGAATGGCGATATTAATCAGTACGTGGCCAAGGTCGCGCAGGCATCTGAGGCGCGGGCGGCGCTGAGCCATCAGCAGTTAAGTTCCATCAGTACCTTTATTCTGCTGGCCGCGCTATTGGCGCTGGCGATCACCGGCTGCGCCGGTTGGTACATCTACCGTAATCTCGGCCTGAACCTGAACGCCATTTCCGGCGCCATGTCGCGGCTGGCGCACGGTGAGCAGAACGTGACGGTTCCGGCCCTGCAACGGCGCGATGAACTCGGCGAACTGGCGCGCGCGTTTAACGTCTTCGCCCGTAATACCGCTTCGCTTGAGCACACGACGCGCCTGCTGCGCGAGAAGACCACGCAGCTGGAGATCGACCGCATTGAGCGGCAGGGACTTGAAGAGGCACTGCGGCACAGTCAGAAGATGAAAGTCGTCGGCCAGCTCACCGGCGGCCTGGCGCACGACTTTAACAATCTACTGGCGGTGATTATCGGCAGCCTCGAACTGGTGCAGCCGGATGAACGCGATGCGCCGCGGATCTCGCGGGCGCAGAAGGCCGCCGAGCGCGGCGCATTGTTGACTCAGCGGTTGCTGGCGTTTTCGCGCAAGCAGTCGCTCAATCCGCAGGCCGTCGCGTTACAGCCGTTGCTGGAAAATCTCAGCGAACTGATGCGCCATTCGCTGCCTTCGTCGCTGAGCCTGGAGATTGAGGCGCAGTCTCCCGCCTGGCCTGCGTGGATCGATGTCGGCCAACTGGAAAACGCGATAATCAATCTGGTGATGAACGCCCGCGATGCCATGGAAGGGCAGTCTGGGGTGATAAAGCTGCGTACCTGGAATCAGCGGGTCACCCGTAGCGATGGGCGGCGGCAGGATATGGCGGCGCTGGAAGTGATTGATCATGGCTGCGGGATGTCGCAGGAGATAAAAGCGCAGGTCTTCGAGCCCTTCTTCACGACCAAGCAAACCGGCAGCGGTAGCGGACTCGGGTTGTCGATGGTGTACGGCTTTGTGCGCCAGTCGGGCGGGCGTGTGGCCATCGACAGCGCGCCGGGGCAGGGAACCACCGTGCGGCTACAGCTGCCGCGTGCCACAACGGTGGCGGTAGACGAGCCGCCGCTGACGGATAGCGAACCGATGGCGGCAGGCGAGCGCTTGGCGCTGGTGTTGGAGGATGAAGCCGACGTGCGCCAGACGCTCTGTGAGCAGCTGCATCAGTTGGGTTGGCTGACACTGGAAGCGCAAAACGGCGAACAGGCGCTACAGATGTTGGCGGCCTCCGGGGAAATCGCGCTGCTGATCAGCGATTTAATGTTACCCGGCGGGCTGAGCGGCGCGGAGGTGATTCATGAAGCGCAGCGCCGCTTCCCGGCGGTGGCGCTGCTGCTGATTAGCGGCCAGGATCTGCGCCCGGCGCATAACCCGGCCCTGCCGGACGTGGAGCGGCTACGTAAACCTTTCACCCGTATACAGCTGGCGCAGGCGCTACGGGCGGCGAGTAGCGGACACGGGCCAGCGTCGCCGCCCCCTGAGCGCCGTTAAATGCGGATGATGAGGCATCAACAAAACGTACCGCCTGCCAGGGAAGCGGGCGACGCAGGTGCTGCCCGATCGCCGTCATCAACGTTTCACGCGGGAAATCCGCCATGTCCATGACGCCGCCGCCGAGAATTACCGTATCGGGGTCGAACAAATTGATGCTGGTGGCGATGGCGCGGGCGGCATGGCGCAATAATGTCTGGATGAAGGGCTCCTGCACCGCGTGGGTGAACAGTTCGTCGATCGCATAATCCCGCGGCTGCTGTTCGTACCAGCGTTTGAGCGCGATGCCGGAGCAGACGGTTTCCAGACAGCCGCGGTTGCCGCAGGCGCAGGTCAGCGCCTCGTCGCCTTGCGGAATATGCCCGAGCTCGCCAGCGACGCCATGGGCCCCGGTCCAGGGTTCGCCGTTAAGCCAGATGGCAAAACCCATTCCGGTACCAAGATAGGCGGCCAGTACCTGCTGGTGCTGGAGCCTGTTTTCCCGCACGTCAAAAGAGAGCTGCAAATTGACGTCGCGGTAAAATTCGACCGGGCAGCCGACGGCATGTTCGATGTCATCGGCGAGCGTCAGCAGCGTTTCCGGCGCCAGCGGGAGGTTCGGCGTTGAGATAATCGTGCGTTTATCTTTGCCGACCAACGCCGGCAAGCCCATGACCAGGCCGTAGCAGCGGGCCTGATAGCGCGTAAGCTGCTGTTGTATCTGGCGTGCGACGCCCGTCGCCACGCCACCGTCGGCAATGACCTCGGCGGTGCGCAACTTTTCGCAGTGCAGCGATTCACCGTGTTCCGTTTGCAGGCAAAAACGGATATGGGTGGCTCCCATATCCACGCCCGCGACGACCTTAAGCGCTTTTGGCATGAGGCAGTACCTCGTTTTTCGCGGCTAAAATTTGCTGAGTCATCACCTGCCAGGCTTCATCGATGCGCTCGGCATGGTTGAACAACCCTGAGGTGCCGACGATGAATACGTCCGCGCCTGCGGCGATCAGCGTTTCATAAGTGGCCTGGTTGCATGAGCCGTCGATTTCAATTTCGAAGCTCAACTCTTCGCGCTCGCGCCAGGCTTTCAGTTCGGCAATTTTATCCAGCATCTCCGGGATAAACGGCTGCCCGGCAAAGCCCGGATCGACGGTCATCACCGTAATTTTATCGGCTTTATGGAGGTAGTATTTCATCGTCTCAACCGGTGTTTCCGGGTTGAGAATGAAACCGACTTTCATACCGTGGCGGCGAATTTCGTCAATCAGGCGGAAAGCCTGGCCATTGATGGTCTCCGGGTGCAGGGTGATAAAATCCGCGCCGGCTTTTGCCAACTGGCTAATGTAATCCTGCGGACGGGTCACCATCAGATGGCAATCCAGCGGCTTATGAGCCAGCTTATTCACCTGGCTGACAAAAAAGGGCGACAGGGTCAGGTTAGGGACAAAATGGCCGTCCATGATATCAATGTGAAAATAGTCGGCATGCTGGTCGATAAACTCGATTTGTTCTTTAAATTTCAGCAAATCCATACACATTAACGACGGTGCAATTTTCATCATAAATTCCTTACTTACTGATAAGACGATCGAGGGCGACTGCCGCGATGATTAATCCGCCCATCACCACCAGTTGGTAATAGGTTTGTACTTGCAAAATATTCAGCCCGTTGTTGATGGTGCCGATAATCAGGCCGCCAATCACCACCGAGAAAATGCGTCCCTTACCGCCAAAGAAGCTGGTGCCGCCGATGATGGCGCTGGCGATGGCGTAAGTTTCAAATCCCATGCCCGCCAGCGGCTCGGCAGCCCCGAGGCGCGCGGTGGAGACGACGCCAGCCAGCCCGGCGCACACGCCGGAAATAATGAACACCAGCAGCATGTGGAACTTCACGTCAATGCCGGAGTAGAAGGCTGAGTTTTTGTTGCCGCCAAGGGCGTAGATATTGCGCCCCAGCCGCATGCGGGTGGTCAGGAACCACAGCAGCACCGCGACAATCAGCGAGAAGATAACCGGGACCGGGATGCCCAACACGCTGGCGGCGAAGAAATTGACGAAATCGAAGGAGAAGCCATATACCGAGTTGGCGTCGGAGATAACCAGCGTGATGCCGCGAAAAATCGCGTTGGTGCCAAGGGTGATAATGAAAGGGTGCAGACCTGTCCAGTTCACCAGGCAACCGTTGATCGCCCCCAGCGCGCCGCCGACCAGCACGCCGCCAATCAACGCGGCGAGGAATGGATCGACACCTGCCAGCATCAACTTGGCGGTGACCATGCCGGACAGCGCCAGGATCGCGCCGACGGAAAGGTCGATACCGGCGACCAGGATGGCGAAGAATTCCCCCATGCCAATCAGCACGGTCACCGAGCTTTGCACGAAGATTTGCGTGATGTTATTGGTAGTCAGGAAATACTCTGACGACAGCGTGCCGAAAATGGCGACAATCATCGCAAGGATAAAAAAGGTGCCGTATTTATCCCAGAACAGCGCGAAGTTAAACGGCTTTTTCTCGCCCATTTCGCCTTTTACTCTTGTGGTAGTGCCCATGCCATAATCTCCTCTTCGCGCATGTCTTCGCGATTGGTCAGGATTTGCGTCAGCCGCCCCTCGCAGAACACGGCAATGCGGTCGCAGACGGTGATAATTTCAGGAAGCTCGGATGACACCATCAGGATGACTTTTCCGTCGTCCGCGAGCTGGCGCATCACTTTGTAGATTTCGGCTTTGGCGCCGACGTCGATGCCGCGGGTAGGTTCATCAAAGATGATCACGTCGGGGTTGCAGCATAACCATTTGGAAATCAATACCTTTTGCTGGTTCCCCCCAGAGAGTTCGGTAATGTTTTGATCAACGCTATGGCATTTCAGCGCCAGCAGCTTGCGCTGCTCCTCGGCGATTTGGCGTTCGCGGTCCTCGTGGTACAGCCCGGTGGCGCCTTTGTAGCCGCCTAGCTTCAAGCTTTGGCTGATCGCCATGTTCTGGGCGATAGAGAAGTTGGCGAAGAAGCCGTTATCACGGCGGCTTTCGGTGATATAACCCATGCCTTTTTTCAGCGCGTCGAGTGGCGAGCGGGGAGAGATCTCCCGCCCATTGAGGCGGATTTCGCCGCTGGAGCGTTTATCAACGCCAAATAAGCAGTCCATGAGTTCGGTGCGCCCGGAACCCACCAGACCGGCAAAGCCGAGGATTTCGCCGCGGTTGACGCTAAAAGAGATATCGCGAACTTTCTTCTTATCGCGGCTGGTGACGTTTTTCACTTCAAACACCGTTTCCCGGGCGAGGTGGCCGGCGCTTTCTTTCATCGCGTTAAAGCGGTTTTGCAGCTCGCGACCGACCATCAGACGCACGATATCGTCATTGTTAACCTCGCTGACCATGCCGCTGCAGACGCTGCTGCCATCTTTCATCACCGTGTAGCGATCGCAAATACGCCGAATTTCCGCCAACTTGTGCGAGATATAAACGATGGCGGTGCCTTCATTGCGCAGCTGGTTCATAATCAGGAACAGGTAGTCCACCTCGTTGTTGGTGAGCGAGGAGGTGGGTTCGTCCATGATCAACACTTTGGCGTCGAGCATCAGGGTTTTAGCGATTTCCAGCATCTGTTTATGGCTGATGGACAGGTTCGCGACTTTTTCGTCTAAATCGACCTTTAAGCCGACGCGCAATAGCATCATTGCCGCACGCAGGCGCATTTCTTTCCAGTCGATAATATTAATGCCGCAAACTTTTTTCGTCAGATGACGGCCAATATAGAGATTCTCTAAAACCGTTAATTCATCAATAACGCTGAGTTCCTGGTAAATAATGCCAATACCGAGCTGGGCGGCTAATTTATGGTCCAGTTTGCGGTAGTCGCTATTATTTATCGTAATGGTGCCTTGCGTGGGCTCATGTATTCCTGATAACACTTTCATTAACGTTGATTTACCCGCGCCATTCTCACCTAATAACGCATGTATCTCGTGCGGATAAATAGTTAAATCAACAGATTTTAAGGCATGAACCGGACCAAAGGATTTGCCGATCCCCGCCATCGATATATATGGCATGACCATTATTACTTCCTTATCTTTTCACCCTCTCCCCATACGGAGAGAGGGGCGGGGCGAGGGCATCAGCGGGTACGAAAGGTAAATTATTTCGTCACCAGAATAGAATCCACCAGTTTAAATTCCGGCGCTTTATCCAGCGGGATCACATGGCCTGAATTTGCCGCATCGACCAGCAGTTTAAGCCCGCTGGCGCCGATATCGGTTGGGTTCTGCGCAATGGTGGCGGTCATCTGTCCGGCATTGACCATCTTACGCGCTTCGGGAATACCGTCGGTGCCGACGACCAGCACCTTGCCGGTTTTCCCGGCGTTAGCCACGGCCTGAGCGACGCCCATCGCCATGGTGTCGTTGGCGCAATAAATGGCCTTGAGATTGGGGTTTCGTTGCAGCACGTTGGTGGCGACGTCCAGCGCCTTAATGCGATCCCAGTCGGCAGGCTGGCTGGCGACCAGCTTAATTTGCGGGGCTTTTTGGAAGGTTTCCGCGGCGCCGCTGCGGCGAGCTTCGCCGGAGGCATTCCCGGCTTTCCCTTCGATAATCGCCACTTCACCGCCCTCGGCGCCCAGTTTATCGATAATGAAGGCCGCCCCTTTAGAACCCACCGCGACGTTGTCGGTTGTGACAAAACCTTCGACGTTGCCGCCTGCTTTCTTCAGGTTATCCATATCGATTTTTTCATCGAGATTGACCAGGTAAATCCCCTTTTTCCAGGCTTTGGCCACCGGCATCACCAGGTTGACGGAAGAGAGCGGGGCAAAGGCGATACCTTTATAATTCTTATTACTCAGGTCTTCAAATAACTGCAACTGAGATTGAAAATCCCCTTCTGAGGGGGAAGCAAAAATATCGACGCTGACTCCCAGCGTTTTTGCTTCATCTTCAATCCCTTTTTTCATATCCACCCAAAATGGATTCGATAATGTTTTTAACACCACTGCATAATCGGCGGCGGCAAAAGCGCTGGTGGATAACATTACGCCCATAGCCGCGCCGCTGAAAAGTTTCAGATATTTATTCATGGTCATATTCTCTGTGTAGGGTATTTATGTTGGCCCTATAAATACAGGGCCATGTTTTTAATTATTTGAGGGCGCCAGGCGAGAAAAGCTCAACGATGGCCCCGGTTTTCTGCATATTTTCTGTTGCCTGTTCAATATTCTGTTGTGCAACTGAGACAAAGAACGCATCTAATAATGTCAGTTGTAGTATTCGCGCCGAAGCGTTACGTCCCAGCAAAGGGGTATCGGGTGCTGGTGAACAAATAATAAAGTCGGCGAGTTTCGCGATGGGCGAATGGTAGCTATGAGTAATACAAATTATTTTAGCGCCATTCTTTTTCGCCAGCTCCACCGCCGATTTAATATCGCTGGTCCGCCCGGAGTGCGAGACCACCAGCACCACATCGCCCTCTTTCAGCAACGACGCGGACATCATCATGATGTGGGCGTCCGGGTAAGTCTGGCAGCGTACGCCGATACGTAAAAATTTATGCTGCACATCGGCGCAGATGGCGTTTGAACCGCCCGCGCCGTAGAGATCGCGCTGATTGGCCTGCGCGAAGTAGCGCGCGGCGCGGTGGATCTCGTCAACGTTAACGATCGACTGTCCTTCCATGATCGTACGCAGCGTAATATTAAAGACCTTATTCACCACATCCTGCGGCGCTTCATCAAAAGAGAGTTCCGCGGGGAGAACCTGCTCCGACTGAGAAAAATACTCTTCCAGCGCGCTGCGCAGATTTCGAAAACCGCTAAAGCCCAGCAGTTTTGAGACCTTAACAATCATCGCTTCCGAAACGGATAGCGCTTCTGCGACGTCTTTAATCGCTGGTGTATCGCTCATGTTCCCCGGCGTAAGCAACCATTCCACGATACGGCTTTCATTTTCGGTCATGCCTTCTTGCTTCATACGCAGCCAGGGCGCAAGACCGATACCGTTGGGGAGAGTGCTGGATTCTGACTGACTCATCGCTTTCTCGTTGTCCATCAATTGAAGACGACACTATATCACCACAGCGTGCGCAGAAAAGATGCTACAAACTTCACAAAAATATTAAATTTATAAAGTTTGTATTTTTGTGATGTTTGTGTGTTTTTGACTTCATTTTTATCACCTGTTTTCAGGTTAAAACAATAAGTTATATTGATACCGTGCTGTCGTGAAAACCTCATCTCCAGCCGATTGTTGCTTTTTGCTGCTTGAACCCTGGGCATCATGTGTGTAAAAAAAGCCCATTGATGGCGGTTTTTGCGCCATTTCAGGTGATTTAAATCACGAGTTATCATTTCTCGTAAAGTTAACTGTTAACGAGGTTGGTATGAAAAAAATTGCGTTCGGCTGTGATCATGTTGGATTTATTCTGAAGGCCGATATCCTTGCCTGGCTGCAGCAATGCGGCATCGAAGTGGTCGATAAGGGGACATGGTCTGAGGAACGTACCGATTACCCGCGTTATGCCAGCGCAGTGGCGCAAGCCGTCGCGGCTGGAGAAGTGGAGGGGGGAATTTTGATTTGCGGCACTGGCGTCGGGATCTCCATCGCCGCCAATAAGGTACCCGGCATCCGCGCCGTTGTGTGCAGCGAACCTTACTCGGCTCAGCTTTCTCGTCAGCATAATAACAGCAACATTCTGGCGTTCGGCGCCCGCGTGGTGGGCCTGGAACTGGCGAAAATGATTGTTGAAGCCTGGCTTCATGCTGAATTTGAAGGCGGACGTCACCAGGGGAGAATTGATGCGATAACCGCGCTTGAACAGACGAGGATTTGAGATTCCTCCGCTACTCGCGCCAGGCGTGGTTGATTAAGGTACAGCCAGTACCCTGACGAGACTGGCCCCGATGAAACATTACGCAACCGCTCTGCTTTTTAGCACCCTGGCGCTGAGCAGCCAGTTGGCCCATGCCGATGTTATTGATGATGCTATCGGCAATATTCAGCAAGCCATCAATGACGCCTATAACCCGAGCAGCAGTCGTTCCGACGATGATGACGGGCGCTATGATGACGGAAGCTACCAGGGCAGCCGTCAGCAGAGCAGGGATAACCAACAGCAATATAACGACCGTCAGCGCCAGCTTGATGACCGCCGCCGTCAGCTTGACGACCGCCAGCGCCAGCTTGATAGCGATCGCCGCCAACTGGAAAGCGATCAGCGCCGTCTCGACGACAATTACTGATCTTCCTCCGCGAAGAAACCGGTTAATCCAGCACGATTTCCATGCTGTCGTATCCCGCTTCGAAGCCTTTGGGGAGCGGGTTATCCATCATCCACAGGTCAAACTGGTGGCTGATGTGAGTCAGGATGACGCGTGGACAGCCAATCACCTGATTAAGGGCGCGGACGGTATTCAGATCGCTGTGGTTGCGCGGCGGCTGCGGCTGCGGCGCGTGGCTGCAATCGATGATGATCACCTGCGGCTGATTATTGAGTAAAAACTTCAGCGTTTTTTCCGGCAGCCCGGCGGTGTCTGACAGCCAGGCCACCCGACTGTGCGCCGACTCCAGCAGATAGCCGTAGGTCAGCTTCGAGTGTATCAACGGCAGCGGCGTGACCCGTAACCCCTGCAGTTCGAACATCACGAAGGGAGCAACGAGATGGCTGAAGTCCAGTATGCCGGGATGTTTAAACAGATCGTCGCAGCCCAGCTCGTCCGGCGGGCCGTATACCGCAATGGTGTCGCCCACGCCCCAGCGCAGCGGAAACAGCCCCTGCACGTGGTCCATATGGTAGTGAGTCAGCAAAATCTGCTGGAAGCTACCCGCCGGCTGATGTTCCGCTAGATCCGGCAGGCCAGCGTCGAGCAGCGTCACTGCGTGATTAAAGCGCACGACTGCGCTGCATGGGCGGCGGCGATGGCGTTCATCGGCGCGCGCGCGGCGGCAGGCGGCGCAGTCGCAGCCGAATACCGGCACCAGTTGAGCACCGCCGGTACCGGTTAAGCGGATGGTCAGACTCATCGCGACACCTCACGCTCAGGCATGTTGATTCTCTTCGCGCGCGGTATGGCTACGCAGCAAGTGAAAGAAGCTATCGACCGATTGCCCGAGGCTACCGTCGTTATTCAACGTCAGGCAATCAGCCGGTTTATAGCGTGCGGCGCGATCCAGACGCTGGGCGATTTCCACGGCGTTTTCCCGGCCGCGCTGCTCCAGCCGCTGGCGCAGCACCTGCGGCGAAACCTCAAGGCAAATTGGCACCAGCACGTCGTCATAGCGCTCCCGGGCCTGCGCCAGATGCGCGCGCGAGCCGTTGGCGACCACGTCGAAACCGGCGTGCAGCCAGAGATCGATCTCCACGCCGACGCCATAGTAATTATTATTGGCATGCCAGCTTAGCGCGAAGAGATTACGCTCGGCGCGGGTGAAAAACTCATGCTCGCTGAGCGCAATATGGTTCTCGCAACCCGCCTGGTGCGGGCGGGTGATATAACGGTGCGCAACCAGCAGTTGCGGATGTTCGCGCTGGCGTAGCTCGGCCAGCAGACTATCTTTTCCCGACCCGGATGGGCCGACCAACCAAATCAGTTTTCCCGGCATTAAAAGACCCTCTTACCCTGACGCCAGACATGGTCGATATGGATGTGCTCGCCGCGACGGTGCGCCAGCACCAGATCGGCGCGTTTGCCTTCGGCGATGATGCCGCGGTCGTGCAGACCCAGCGCCTGCGCCGGATGTTTACTGACCAGACGGATTGCCTGCGCCAGCGTGAAGGCGTTGTCGTCGGCATCGGCGATGCGGAAAGCCGCATCAAGCAGGCTGGCGGGGTAGTAGTCGGAAGAGAGAATATCCAGCAGTCCGTTGGCAGCCAGATGATGCGCGGCGATGTTGCCGGAATGCGAGCCGCCGCGCACGATATTCGGCGCCCCCATCAGCACGTTCATCCCATGCTGGCGCGAAGCCTGGGCGGCGGCGAGGGTGGTAGGAAATTCGGCGATCACGCTGCCAAGCTGATGTGATTCGGCAACATGTTCATGCGTCGCGTCGTCATGGCTGGCGAGGGCGATATGACGATCCCGGCACATCGCGGCGATGGTCTGGCGATTGGGTTGCGACCAGGTCGCGGCCAGCGCCATCTGTTCCTCTTCATAATGCCGCATTTGCTCGTCGCTGAGCTGATATTTTCCCTGATAGTACTCGCGATACTTTTCGCGGTTGGCGAACTGGCGCTGTCCAGGTGAATGGTCCATCAACGATACCAGCGTGACGGGTTCGCGATCGACCAGCTTTTCGAACAGCGGCAACGTGGTATGGTGCGGTAGTTCGCAGCGCAGGTGCAGGCGGTGCTCGGCGCGGTTGAGGCCGCGTTTCTGCGTCTCTTCCACCGCGTTGATCATCTTTTCCAGGTTTTCCAGCCGGTCGCCGCCGTCGCGTACGTCGCCAATCGCTACAGCGTCGAGGACGGTGGTGATGCCGCTGGAGACCATGAGGGCATCGTGGCTGCTCATCGCTGAGTGGGCGGGCCAGTCAACCTTCGGGCGCGGGGTGAAGAATTTATCCAGATTATCGGTATGCAGCTCGATGAGCCCCGGTAGCAACCAGCCGCCTTCGCCATCAAGGGCGGCTGGCAGTCGGCTTTGGCTTTCGGCGAAAGCGTAAATCCGCCCCTCCTGAACTTCGAGAGAACCGTCGATCACTTCGTCTTCCAGCACCAGCTTTACGTTGTTGATTATCATACTGTAATTCCCATTGGGTGCAGGCGATCGGCGACCTGGCTGCGTACCGCTTCATCATGGAAAATGCCGACAATGGCTGCGCCGCGCGCTTTGGCTTCGTGGATCAGCGCCACAACTGCGGCGCTGTTTTTGTCGTCCAGCGAGGCAGTGGGTTCATCGAGGAGCAAAATCGGGTAATCGACCGCAAAGCCGCGAGCAATGTTGACGCGCTGCTGTTCGCCGCCGGAAAACGTCGAGGGGGCGAGATGCCACAGACGTTCCGGCACGTTGAGACGCGTCAGCAGACGGGCTGCTTTCGCGGCGCTTGCTTCACGCGGCTGACCAAGGTCAAGCAACGGCTGCATAACCACTTCCAGCGCTGAGATGCGCGGGATCACCCGCAGGAACTGGCTGACCCAGCCGATGGTCGTCTTGCGTACTTCCAGCACCTTACGCGGCGTGGCGGTGACCAGATCCACCCATTCGTCGCCGTGGCGGATATGGATATGGCCGGTGTCCGGCAGGTAGTTGGCGTACAGCGAACGCAGCAGAGTCGATTTGCCGCTGCCGGAGTGACCATGCAGCACCACGCATTCCCCGGTGTTAACCGTCAGCGAGGCATCGGCGAGCACCGGCAGACGCACGCCGTGCTGCTGATGCAGGACAAAGGTTTTATGGATATTTTCAACGCGGATCGCGTTCATTTTTAGCCTCTTTAGCGTTTGAGCCTCCCCGGCGTCGCGTGGCTCGGCCGGGCTACTCTGAATTGGTAGCCCGGCCAAGCGCAGCGCCGCCGGGAACGGCACCGGGGGTTAGTTCTGCAACACCGACGACACCAGTAACTGGGTGTAAGGGTGGTGCGGATCGTCGAGCACCCGGTCGGTTAAGCCGCTTTCCACCACCTGACCTTGTTTCATCACCAGCAGACGGTTTGCCAGCAGGCGTGCGACGCCGAGATCGTGGGTAACAATCACCACTGCCAGACCCAGCTCCACCACCAGTCCGCGTAGCAGGTCGAGCAGGCGCGCCTGCACCGAAACGTCCAGTCCGCCGGTGGGTTCATCCATAAACACCAGCTTCGGTTGGGTCACGAGGTTGCGGGCGATCTGCAAACGCTGCTGCATGCCGCCGGAAAAGGTGGTCGGCAGGTCATCGATGCGTGAAGGCGGGATCTCCACCTCCTGCAGCCACTGTTCGGCGGTGGCGCGAATGTTGCCGTAGTGGCGGGCGCCGGTCGCCATCAACCGTTCGCCGATATTGCCGCCTGCCGAGACCTGGCGACGCAGGCCATCCATCGGATGCTGATGCACTACGCCCCATTCGGTGCGCAGCAGGCGGCGGCGTTCGGCTTCGCTCATGGCGTACAGCGAACGTTGTTGATACAACACTTCACCCTGCTGCGGTGCCAGACGGGCGGAAATCGCTTTCAGCAGCGTGGTTTTACCGGAACCGGATTCCCCGACGATGCCGAGCACTTCGCCCGGCCACAGTTCGAAAGAAACATCGCTAAAGCCTTTTCCCGGCGCGTAGAGATGGGTCAGGTTATTGACTGCAAGTAACGGCTGGCTCATTTTTTCTGCGCCTCGCTCTGTTGGCGGCAATAGTCGGTATCGGAGCAGACAAACATCCGTTGGCCGCTGTCATCCAGCACCACTTCGTCGAGGTAGCTGTGGCGCGATCCGCAAATGGCGCAGGGCTCATCCCACTCCTGCACGCTAAAGGGGTGATCGTCGAAATCGAGGCTTTCTACTGTGGTATAGGGCGGCACCGCGTAGATGCGCTTTTCGCGTCCGGCGCCGAATAACTGCAGCGCCGGCATCATGTGCATCTTCGGGTTATCGAATTTCGGGATTGGCGAAGGATCCATAACGTAGCGGCCATTGACCTTCACCGGATAGGCGTAGGTGGTGGCGATATGGCCGAAGCGGGCGATATCTTCATACAGCTTCACTTGCATCACGCCGTACTCTTCCAGCGCGTGCATGGTGCGGGTCTCGGTTTCGCGCGGTTCAATAAAGCGCAGCGGCTCCGGGATCGGCACCTGATAGATCAGGATCTGATCTTCCGCCAGCGGCGTTTCCGGGATCCGATGACGGGTCTGGATCAGGGTGGCGTCTTCGGTGCGCTCGGTGGTGGCGACGCCGGTGACGCGCTTAAAGAACTGACGGATCGACACCGCGTTAGTGGTGTCATCGGCACCCTGGTCGATGACCTTGAGCACGTCATTGTCGCCGATGACGCTGGCGGTCAGTTGGATCCCGCCGGTTCCCCAGCCGTAGGGCATCGGCATTTCACGGCCGCCGAACGGCACCTGATAGCCGGGGATGGCTACCGCTTTCAGTATCGCCCGGCGGATCATGCGTTTGGTTTGCTCGTCGAGATAAGCAAAGTTATAGCCAGTCAGTGGGTTAGCCACGTTCGTTCTCCCGTTGCAGGCGTTTCAGCAGCGCCAGTTCGGCCTGGAAATCGACATAGTGCGGCAGTTTTAAATGTGAGACGAAGCCAGCGGCTTCCACGTTATCGGCGTGCGCCAGTACGAACTCTTCGTCCTGAGCGGGACCGGCGATCTCTTCGCCGTATTCCGGCGCCTGCAGCGCACGGTCGACCAGCGCCATCGCCATCGCTTTGCGTTCGCTCATGCCGAAGGTCAGGCCGTAGCCACGGGTGAAGTGCGGCGGTTCATCCTGCGGGTCGACAAAGCCGTTGACCATCTCGCATTCGGTCAGCAGCAGTTCGCCGATATTGACGCTAAAGCCCAGTTCTTCCGGCACGAGCTCGACCTGTACGTAGCCGCTGCGGATCTCGCCGGCAAACGGGTGGTTGCGGCCATAGCCGCGCTGGGTCGAGTAGGCCAGCGCCAGCAGATAACCTTCATCGCCGCGTACCAGCTGTTGCAGGCGCGACGCGCGTGAGCACGGGTAGACCGGCGGAGTGCGGGTGATATCGTCAGGCGGCGTGCCGCGGTCGGCTTCCGCCTTCGCCAGCCCCTGCTGCGCCAGCAGGTTGAAGACGTGCGGCGTTGATTCCGCTTCGCCATCGGCCTTAGTCAGCGACGGCGGTTCGCCGTTGGCGAGTAGGGTAAAGTCGAGCAGGCGGTGGGTGTAGTCATAAGTCGGGCCCAGTAGCTGGCCGCCGGGGATATCTTTATACACCGCTGAAATCCGGCGTTCGAGGCGCATGTCGGCGGTATTAATTGGTTCGCTGACCGCCAGTCGCTGCAGGGTCGTGCGGTAGGCGCGCAGCAGGAAGATCGCTTCGACGTTATCGCCGCTGGCCTGCTTGAGCGCCAGCGCCGCCAGTTCGCGGTCGGCGATACCGCCTTCGGTCATCACCCGGTCTACCGCCAGGTTGAGCTGTTCGCCTATCTGGTCAACGCTCAGTTCGGGAAGCCGTCCATCGCCTCGTCGTTTCTGTTCCTGTAAGGCGTGAGCGGCGACAATCGCCTTCTCGCCGCCCTTGACGGCAACGTACATTTAGCAAACCTCCACGTGAGTGGTGCGCGGGATGGCCAGCAGGCGTTCGCCGCAGGTGAGGATCAGGTCGATGCCCAGCGGAAACGGGTGCGGGCGTTCGGTTAATTCGTCGATGATGCAGTCCGGCAGTTGGGGGGCGATCATGCGTTCCTCGGCAATGCCCGCGCCGGTCAGGCGTAGCATGCGTCCGCCGCTCAGGCTGGAGAGTTGAACAATCAGCGTGACGCCGGTTTCCGGCGTGGCAACGGTACCGGCGGAAAGCACGTTGAGCTGCTCGGCGCTGATGCTGTCGCAGGCAACGGCGAACACCGCCTGCTGCGGCTGATCGACAAGCGTTGCGCCGGTATGAAAGCGCAGATTCTGCCCGACGAGATCGTTATTCAGCGCGGCGGCCATCCATACCGGAGTGTCGTGGTCGGCCAGCGTCAGCAGCAGGCTGGTGGAGGCGATATTCAGCGGCTGCCAGCCGTGCTGGAGCTGCTGCAGGGAGACAATCACCCCGGGTTCGCTCATGGCTTTCAGCAGGCGGCGAAAACTGTGTTGGGCATCCTGCACCGGTAGGGTAAAGGCGGTTTGTAATGTCATGCGTTATCTCCGCGAACCAGAGTAAAGAAGTCGACCCGGCTGGCGTTGACTTCGGCGCGGCGCGCTTCAAGGCGCGTGCTGCGTTGTGCATCCAGCGGGTTAATGAGGGTTTCCATCAATGTGTGAAAATGGTGGGGCGATTGCAGTAGGGCGTCGATCGCCGCGCAGCGCTCGGCGTGCGCGCGGTCGCGGCCTAAAATCCAGCTGTAGCCGAGAGTGCCGTCGGCCAGGCGCACGGCGGCGCGGGTCAGGGTGGCGTCGCCGGCGAAGAAGCGATCGCCAATGCCGCCCATGCGCGCTTGTAGCTGCACCAGCCCGGTCTCCGGGGCGCGAATCAGTTCATACTGCGGCGCCAGCTGCAACGACTGCATGCGCGCCAGAAGATCGTGCGGTTCACTGTGGGCCAGCACGGACATCCAGCGCTGGCGGGTGGCGGTATCGAAGTGCATTCAGTGCTCCATGGTGAATTCAATCATGTCGGCGCGAGTCAGACTGACGGAATATTCGGTCGTGGTCTGTTCGTCCTGGCGGCTGTTGAGCGTGCGGACACAGAGCAGCGGCGCCATGTTAGGGATTTCCAGCAGCTTGCTTTCTTTCGCCTGCGCGCGGCGGGCGCTGATTTTGGTGCGCACGCGAGTCAGTTCGAGGGCGAGTTGGTCGCGCAGCAGGTCGTGCAGCGAGCCGTGGGTGAAGGTTTGCAACACTGGCCAGAAGCGTAGGTCGGCGAAGTAGTGGTCAATCAGACAGAGCGCGACGCCGTTCACCCGGCGTAGGGTACGCAGATGAATGACGTTTTCGCCTTCTGCGATGCAGAAGGCTTCGGCGACATGGCTGCTGGCCGGGCGCAGTACCGACAGCAGTTTTTCGCTGGTGGGGTGGCTGCCTTGTTCAAGCAGATTTTGGCTAAAACGCGCCTGGGCGTTGAGCGGGTAGTCGATGGGGCGCATCAGTACTAGCACGCCGACGCCCTGGCGGCGCTGGACCCAGCCGCGCTCAACCAACTGGTCGATGGCGCGGCGCAGGGTGTGGCGATTGACTTCGAACCGCGCCGCCAGCTGCTGTTCGGCCGGCAGGTAGTCGCCGCAGCGATAGTGATGGCGCAGCTCCTGTTCAAGCCTGGCGGCAATTTCCTGATACCGGGTGGGGTAACTGGTCGGATGTCTGGATAAGTACATGTTTATCGAGCCTCACTAAGCACCTTGGGGATTCCCCGTTGAGCGTGGGCCGATCCTGACGTGTTTTTGTTACAATCTGGTTAAGTCGTGATGACTGCGGGATGAAGAGTTGATGGTGTTGGGATGACAGGGCGGATAACCCGCCCGGAGGGATAACATCAGGATGCTTTTACGACGTTGATCATCCAGGGTACGCCGAAGCGATCGACCACTTTACCAAAGCCGTGGGCCCAAAAGGTTTCTTGCCACGCCATTTCGATGCGCCCGCCGACGGCGAGTCCTTCGAACCAGCGCTGGCCTTCCGTCACGTCCGCCGGGTTGAGCACCAGGGTAAACCCGGCGTATTGCACGCTATCGCCGAAGACGCTGTCGCTGACCATGATTTCGCTACCAGCGATACGCAGGCTGGCGTGGGCGATGGCGTCAGCCGCCATTTTCTGCCCGGAAGGGCAACCGTCCGCGGCATCCTGCGCTGGCGGCGGCATTTCGCCGAAGGTCATTTTGAACATCAGTTCCGCGTTCAGGGTTTGTTGATAAAACGCGATTGCCTCAGCGCAGTTACCGGCAAAGGCAATGTAGGGATTCAGGGACATAGAAGTAGCCTCAGGTAGAATCATCCCCTTAAGCGTAGATGGTGGCGAGCGAAATAAGCCAGGCGGCGGCGAGCACTAAATTTTTCTATCACATGACGGCCGGTCATGGCGACCAAATCAGGGGCTAAATGAGAATTGATTGCGGTGCTTGCCTCAGGCATTTGCGGAATAATTTCTACGGCTTAGCAGCGCATTATATTTCCTGCCGATGGGCGCATATTCTGGCCCATCGGCAGGTAAATGGCCAGCGCCTGAGGAAATATCAGCGCTGGCGTAAAGAAATTTAATTAGTTCTTTTTGACGAATTCAGATTTCAGCTTCATTGGGCCAAAACCGTCAATTTTGCAGTCAATGTTGTGATCGCCTTCGACCAGACGGATATTCTTCACTTTGGTGCCGATTTTCAGCATGGAAGAGCTGCCTTTGACCTTCAGATCTTTCACCACGGTGACGCTGTCGCCATCGGCGAGTAAGTTGCCGTTTGCGTCTTTGACGATCAGCGTGTCGTTGTCTTCATCTGGCTCAGCATTATTCCACTCATGGGCGCATTCCGGGCAGATGTACATGCCGTTGTCTTCATAAGTGTATTCAGAATGGCATTTTGGGCAGTGTGGAAGTTGCATGGCGTTCCTCGTGATTACTGGTGAAAACAGGACGTTGGTCCGTTAAGTCGCGGCTGTGAGCCGAAAGTGCGGCTGATTATAGCGCAATCACGCACTTTTGTCGGGTATTTTTTCCATAAAACAACACGAAGCTATTATTTTACATATTCAGGGAATATGTCGGGAAATAGACGTTAATAAAATCCAGAAATAAATGTCAGCGTTGAAACAAAGATTGAACTTATTCAGTTTATTTGGCTCTGTAATTAGGATGGGGGAGATTTTTGTGAAGTTGATCCCAAATTTAAACGCTGGTAGGGTAATAAGGGATATCAGTAAATTCGTCACTGCTTATTTGGAAAGTGAATTATTAATTTAAGGCCAGAGCAGGCGTCAACAGGTTCGGTTGTACATTCTGTCAGAAGGACAGTGCAGGCAAACCTGCTACGCTTGAAATGCGGAGCACAGCAATTCGTCGCTCCTAACGTACGTCGCGAATGACAGGGTTATTCGGCGAGGGATCGTGCGCTCAAGGCGATAGCACAGAGGAAATGTATGCTTAAAAGGAAAAAGATAAAACCGATTACGCTCAGGGATGTTACCATCATTGATGATGGTAAATTGAGAAAGGCCATCACCGCGGCATCGCTCGGTAATGCGATGGAGTGGTTTGATTTCGGTGTATATGGTTTCGTGGCTTATGCCTTGGGTAAAGTCTTCTTCCCCGATGCCGATCCCAGCGTGCAGATGATTGCTGCACTCGGTACCTTCTCAGTTCCCTTCTTGATTCGTCCGCTCGGCGGCCTGTTCTTCGGGATGCTCGGCGACAAATACGGTCGACAAAAAATCTTAGCGATAACCATCGTTATTATGTCGATAAGTACATTCTGTATCGGTCTTATTCCGTCGTACGCCACTATTGGTATTTGGGCGCCGATTTTGTTGCTGTTGTGTAAAATGGCGCAGGGGTTCTCGGTCGGCGGCGAATATACCGGGGCGTCGATCTTCGTTGCCGAATATTCGCCTGACCGCAAGCGTGGATTTATGGGCAGTTGGCTGGACTTCGGTTCGATTGCCGGCTTCGTGATGGGCGCAGGTATTGTGGTGCTGATTTCCAGCGTTGTGGGCGAAGATAACTTCCTCGATTGGGGCTGGCGCATCCCGTTCTTCCTGGCGTTGCCGCTCGGGATTATTGGTCTGTACCTGCGTCACGCGTTAGAAGAGACGCCAGCGTTCCAGCAGCACGTGGATACCCTTGAGCAGGGCGACCGCGAAGGTCTGCAGGAAGGCCCGAAAGTCTCGTTTAGAGAGATTGCCACCAAACACTGGCGTAGCCTGCTGACCTGTATTGGTCTGGTCATTTCCACCAACGTGACCTACTACATGTTGCTGACCTACATGCCGAGCTACCTGTCGCATAACCTGCACTATTCGGAAGACCACGGCGTACTGATCATTATCGCCATCATGGTCGGCATGTTGTTTGTCCAGCCGGTGATTGGGATGCTGAGCGACCGTTTTGGCCGTCGTCCGTTTATCCTCATTGGTAGCGTCGCGCTGTTTGCGCTGTCTATTCCGGCCTTCATCATGATTAACAGCGACGTTATCAGCCTGATTTTCTCCGGTCTGCTGCTGCTGGCGGTGGTGCTGAACTGCTTTATCGGCGTGATGGCGTCGTCGCTGCCGGCGATGTTCCCGACCCACATCCGCTTTAGTGCTCTGGCGAGCGCCTTTAACATCTCGGTGCTGATTGCCGGTTTGACGCCGACGCTGGCGGCCTGGCTAGTGGAAACGACCCAAAACCTGATGATGCCGGCTTACTATCTGATGGTGATTGCGGTCATTGGCCTGATTACCGGCCTGTCGATGAAAGAGACCGCGAACCGTCCGCTGAAAGGGGCGACGCCTGCGGCCTCCGATATTCAGGAAGCGAAAGAAATTCTTGGCGAGCACTACGATAACATCGAGCATAAAATCGAAGATATCGATCAGGAAATCGCTGAACTGCAGGAAAAACGCGCGCGTCTGGTACAGCAGCATCCGCGTATCAACGACTAACCGTTTTTTGCTGTGAAACATGCCGCCGCGGGAAACCCCGGCGGCATTTTTTATGCCTGTACCGGCGCCAGGCTGTGACGGCGCTGCTGGCTCAATTTGCGGTACCTGACGCTATTCCTACAAACTGAATGGCGATATGTTGCGACGTATTCAGATTCACCTGCTGGATAAATATCGTCAGGTACCGCAAAATAGCGCACAGCCGGAACGGCCCATTGTGGTGAGTCGAGAAGGGGTTTAAAGCGTTCGGATACCGATGCTGAAAGAGGGGAGGGAGCCTCTCTTTTTAGGCTAAAAATAGCATGTAAAACGAGTAAAAATGAAAATTTATAATTCTCTAATTTGTCTCAATAAATACTCAAGTTGAGTCATGGGAATTGTTAAATTCTCTTTTTGTTCTCACATAAAACTCGGAATTGTCTCTTTTTTGTGCTCTTGCGCTGCTTTTTAACTCTTGCTACTCTTTTTGGGTCTTACATTTTTCTCTTATTTGTCTCAGTGATGGAGCAACGCGATGCGCATTTTTATCGATGATGGTTCAACCAATATCAAAATGCTGTGGGAGCAAGATGGCGAAACTTTCACCCATATCAGCCCCAACAGCTTCAAACGAGGCTGGTCTGCCACCTTCGGTTCCGGGAAGCCATTTAACTACACCGTGGACGATGAAAAGTACTCTTTTGACCTGATCACCCCCGATGCGTTACCGACCAACAACATTGACTGGCAATACAGCCCGTTGAACTCCATCGCCGTCCATCATGCGCTGCTGACCAGCGGTCTTGAGCCGCAGGATGTCGAAATTGTGGTCACCCTGCCGTTGACCGAATTTTATGATGAAGATGCGCAATACCGCCTCGATAACATTGAGCGCAAGAAAAAGAGCCTGCAACGCGCGGTTAAGCTGAATAAAGGCGTGGTGTTCAATATCACCAAAGTGACCGTGCGTCCGGAATCCATCCCGGCGGGCATCAGCCTGTGCGACGAGCTGAAATCCTCGCACTCGGTGCTGATTGTCGACCTCGGTGGTACCACGCTGGATATTTCGATGGTCGCCGGGCAGATGACCTCGGTGTCGCGTATCTACGGCGACCCGAAACTGGGCGTTTCGCTGGTTACCGATGCGGTTAAGCTGGCGCTGGCGCGGGCGAATACCGATACCTCGAGCTATAACGTCGACCAGATTATCATCAACCGTCACGATGAAGAGTACCTGACCGACAATATCAACGATCCGGATGCGGTATCTGAGGTGAAAAAGGTTATCGCGAATAGCATCGAACGTCTGTCCACCCGCGTGCTGACGGCGATTGATAGCTTCAAAGGCTATTCGCACGTGATCGTGATTGGCGGCGGCGCGCCGCTGGTTGCGGAATCTATTCGCGAGCGCGTTGGCCTGCGCGAGGATCGTTTTGTGATAGCGGACGAGCCGCAGTTCGCGCTGGTTCGTGGTCTGAAAATTATTGGTTAAGGAGCGCCTATGACTCTGGAACGCAGAAAGGTTCTGATTTACCTGCGCCCGGATATCAGCGCCAGCGAGCGCTTTGCGGACGCGAAAATTGAAGCCCATCATCGAGGCGATCGCGGCGATATGTCGCGTACGGCGCTGTTGGCGGGGTTAGCGTTAGGTGAAATCGATAGCCGACTACCGTCGATGCTGGCCGCGCTGCTGGCGGAAGATACCAAACCGGAAACGCTGCGTAAGATGCTGGCCTCGTTCCTCGAGATCCAGCCCGCTTCTTCCGCATCGGCGCCCACGTCGGCAGCCGCGCCCGTGAGGGCGCCTGAGCCGCCTGCTCCGGTCGCCGCGAGCGTTTCGGCGCGCAATCTCGCCGGTTCGTTACCGGATTAAGCGGGTTCCCCGGCTTGCGCTGCGCTTAGCCGGGCTACTTGTCTGCACGGTATGTAGTATGTAGCCCGAGTGAGGCGGAACGCCGCCGCCCGGGAGTTCCCACTTAGCTATGGGTCAGAAAACGGGCCAGACGCTGTTGTAGCAGACGGTTTTCGCGGGTCAGGCGCGCGTTCTCATCCAGCAGCGTCAGCGCAACCGCAATCCCCGGCCAGTCCAATTCCAGCTCGTGACGCAGGCGCACCGCGCGATGAACGATAGTGACCGCGCTGTCGTCAAACAGCCAGATTTCGGCCTGCGGCTGGCGCGGCTCAATCATTCCCAAGCCGACGATCTCCGCCAATTCATCTTCCGACACCCCGGTACGCAGGCATAATTCGGTAATGGTAAACGTCACTGTTACTTTAGCCATCAGGCTTTCCCCCATGTCTTACGCGGCTCGAAGCGGGATTCAGTCTCGGCCAACTGCTGCCAGAGCTCGCGCGCTTTATCATCTGGTTTTGGCGGCATGACGATTTTTATCACCGCAAATAAGTCGCCGGTGTGGGTTTTGCTCACCAGCCCTTTGCCCTTGATGCGCAGTCGTTGCCCTGCCTGGCTACCCGGCGGAATGGTGAGCAGAATGCTCTCCTTCAGGGTCGGTATCGTGACTTTGGCTCCCAGGGCGGCCTCCCACGGCGCCAGCGGCAGCACGATCTCCAGGTTATGACCGTTGATATCGAATAGCGGATGCGGCGCGATATGAATCACCAGCCACAGGTCGCCGTTCGCACCGCCGTTTTCGCCCGGTGTACCCTGGCCTTTCAGGCGAATACGCTGGCCGTCGCTGACGCCCGCTGGAATTTTCACATTCAGCGTTTTCGGCGTTTCCCCCTCAACCATGCCGAAGACGTTATAGATCGGCAGGTTGTAGCTGATAGTGCGGGTCTGCTCGGCCAGGGTTTCTTCGAGGAATACCGCCACTTCGATTTCTAAGTCGTGGCCGCGTTCGGCGCGCTGTCGGCGAGCGTGGTGCGCCTGCTGGCCGAACATCGAGGAGAAGATATCGTCGAAGTCCTGTTGGCTATAGTTCTGCTCGTGGGCATGCTGCTGTTGTTGATTGAATTGCGGATCGTTGCGGTGCTGCCAGAGCTGGTCATATTCGGCGCGACGCTGTTCGTCTTTGAGTACCTCCCATGCTTCGGCGAGATCTTTGAATTTCGCTTCGGCATCGGTTTCTTTGCTGACGTCAGGGTGATATTTACGAGCCAAACGGCGGTAGGCGGTCTTGATGGTTTTCAGATCGTCCGTTGGCTTAACCCCTAGAATGGTATAATAATCCTTTAATTCCATGGTGTTATCTCATTTATGCTCAAAAATCTGGTCACAGAATCCCTGGATCAGGCGGCTTTATTAAGCGTAGGGCAAATGAGCAAGGGTGGCGGGGAAAAGTGGGGAAAACTTGACGCCGTCGGGGTTGACGGCGTTGAGAGATTATTCTGCGGAGCCGGGACGATAATTGCGTCGTAGCCCTTCCAACAGCACCAGCGCCGCGCCGACGATACCGGCAATGATATGCAGATAATCCGGGGCATCAGGGAATAGCTGAATAATGGTGGGGTCGGTCACCAGCATTGAACCGGCAATCCAGCCGATTAACGCGCCGCCGAGCAACACCACGGCAGGGAAGCGATTAAGGATCGCCAGCACCAGCTTGCTGCCCGCGACGATAATCGGAATGCTGATCAATACCCCTAGCGCCACCAGCAGCAAATGGCCTTTACCGGCGGCGGCGACGGCCAGCACGTTATCCAGCGACATGATCACATCGGCGACGGTAATAGTGACGGCGGTGCGCCACAGGCTGCTGGAACTGTCGACGTCGCTCTCTTCTTCCTGATTGGCGACCAGCTTGATGCCAATCCACAGCAGCAACAACGCGCCGACGATCTTCAGCCACGGCAGCGAGAGCAAATAAATGGCCACCGCCAGCAACACGACCCGGGCGATTATCGCGCCGAGCGTGCCGATAATAATCGCTTTGCTACGCAGATGCTCTGGCAACTTGCGGCAGGCCATGGCGATCACAACTGCGTTATCGCCGCCTAATAGCAAATCAATGGCGATGATTTGCAGCAAAATAACGGCGAAGTCCCACTGACTGAATATTTCGTTCATGGCTGACTCGTATTGCGAATAACGTCCATCAGAAAAAGATGGGCGCAGAGTACTCTCGTTCGTTGCACCTGACCACCCTTGCGGTTGCCGGGAGGCGCTGTGTCTGACAAATAAAGTTACGAATCAATGCGTAAACTGACAATGATTCCCCACTAAAGGATGATATTTTGTGCGATTAGGCCCACCTGCCGTCTACTTTTATCGTAAGGACTTTTCAATATGTCTGGCTTCAAGAATGTACTGATTCTCGCCCTGGCGGGCGCTTCTCTGCTGCCGTCGCTGGCCAGCGCCGCTGATGCGCCGGCCGCAACCTTTACGCCGGAGCAGGAAGCGCGCATCGGCAAAATCGCCGCTGACTACTTAGTCGCTCACCCGGAGGTGCTGCTGCAGGCCAGTCAAAAGCTGCAGCAAATTCAGGCCGAACAGCAGGCCAGCGCCGCGACGCAGGCGGTACTGAAGAACGCCGACAAGCTGACGCAGGATAAGGCCACCCCAACCTACGGCCCGGCGAACGGTAAAGTCACCGTCATCGAGTTCTTCGATTATCAGTGCATCTACTGCAGCCGCCTGGCGCCGGTAATGGAACAGGTTATCAAAGACCATCCGCAAACCCGTTTCGCCTTCAAAGAGTGGCCGATTTTCGGCAGCCGTTGGGAAACGTCGCTGGATGCGGCAAAAACCGGTTTGCAGATTTATCAACAGAAAGGGGCGGATGCCTACCTGACCTATCACAACGGCATTTACGCCACCGGGCATAACGAAGGTAAGCTGACGGCGGCGGATATTCAGCAGCAGGCGAAGAAGGTGAGCTTCGATGCCAAAAAAGCGGCTGACGTCGAACCGGCTCTGGAAAATATCAACCAGCTGGCGCAGGAGATTGGCTTAAGCGGTACGCCGGGCGTGATCGTGATGCCAACCACCGGCGCGACCGAAGCGACCATTACCGTCTTCCCGGGACTGGCCGATAAGGACTCGCTGGATGCGGCGATTAAGAAAGCTGGCGGCCAGTAATTCCTTCGCGCGTCATCGCCAAAAAGGCCGCATTGGATGCGGCCTTTTTGGTTGCGGGGATCAGCGTTCGTCTTCCGTGTCCGGGTTGGGTTTCAACTCAATAATTCTGCCGATATGGTCATGGTAAACCGTCAGCAGGTTATATTGGCTCATCTCGGAAATGATTTGCGGCGCGATATTAAAGCTCTCCGCCAGATCCTCATGACGTAGCGAGGCCATACTACCGTGCCGCCGGGCGTTATAGCGGCGCAGGTTGTACTGATACCACAAAATCAACAGCCAGCCGTTCAGCGCCGCCACCAGTAAATAGACCAGCACGGTATTAAACGACGCCATTACCACATCCCAGCTGTCGTTGCTGCGATCGGTAAACTGCATCAGCAGATTGGCATAGAGGAAAAAGATAAATCCCCCCCATGCGATGGCGGTCAGGATGCCGTCAAAGATCCGCGGCAGCATACGATGCTCGGTTAATATCAGGGTTTGTTCGTTCATGACATTCTCCCTTTTCCTCTGTCCGGGCTGACCCAGCGAGCCCTGGCGCGTTTACGTTTCAACATCACTTTGGGGAAGGCGACGATGGTGGTCAGCAGACCAATCATCCAGTACACCATTGGAAACCAGATAACCCAGAACAGCGACCCGGCGACGCCGCGTTCATAGCGCCGCTCGATGTACAGGCTGGCGATAAACTGCAACAGGCACATGACGCCCAGCAGTAGCCCGGTAAACTCCGGTGGAAACAGACTGCGGACGGCCAGATTCTCCGGCAGCGGCGCAAAATAGCTGGCGATGAATAGAAAAATGGTGACCGCATAGGCGAAGGCCCACAGGGTGGAGAGCGCATATTCAAGGAACAGCGGCCACATCCGGTGATGCTCCCAACGGAACAAACGGCGCAGGTTGACCAGGAAAACTTCGGCGCCGCCCTGCGCCCAACGCAGCCGCTGCTTCCACAGCCCTTTCAGCGTCTCCGGCATCAGGATCCAGCACAGCGCCCGCGGCTCAAAGAAAATCGCCCAGTGGCGCAGCTGGAGCTTCCAACTGATATCGATGTCTTCAGTGATCATATCCGGGCTCCAGTAGCCAACGTCCGCCAGCGCCTGGCGGCGAAAGGCGGCGATAACCCCGGAAACGGTAAATACCCGGCCATAAATGCGCTGAGTGCGCTTAATCAGCCCGATAATCGACGAGAATTCGCCGACCTGAATGCGGCCGATCAGCGTCGAACGGGTGCGGATTCGCGGGTTGCCGGTAACCGCGCCGACGTGGGGATACTGAATCAGCGGCGCGACCAGATAGGCCGCGGTATCGCGATCGAGCAGGGCATCGCCATCGATACAGACCAGTAAATCGCCGCGCGCGGCGGCGGCGCCAGCCTTCAGCGCCACCGCTTTCCCCTGATTTTCCGCCAGATGAATGACCCGCAGCAGGGCATATTCTTCCGCCAGTTGGTTGAGCACTGCGGCGGTGTTATCAGAAGAACCGTCGTTGATGGCGATGACCTCGATATTGCGATAGCGCTGCGCCAGCGCGGCTTCAATCGTCTCGCGGGCATTTTTCTCCTCGTTAAAACAGGGAATGAGGATAGAGATCAGCGGGTTGCCCGCAAGCTCCGGCGGCGGCGTCTCTTTGCTCCACGGCCAGTGGCGTTCCAACTGGAACCAGAAGTAGAGCCCGCCGGTGATCCACAGTACCGACATAAACAGTGGCCAGAAGAAGACGAAATCCAGTATCAGCTCCCCGGTAAAAACGGCGGCCACGCCCAGCGGTAGCCCGAAAACCAGGCATAGAATCGAAAATGCGATAATGCGATCAGTCATTGTTGGGGTACCAGTACGATGAGAACAAAGGCCTGATTTTCGATATATCAGGCTGATTATTAATAAAATCGTCAGGGTAATAGCCGTAGTTGTTAACGCCGTTGAGCTGCAGCGCGCGCATCCATTCCACCAACTGCTGGTCGGCGATGGCGTTTTGTTGCGGACGGTTCCAGTCCTTGGCCTGTAGCTCAAAAATGGTGCGTTTGAGCGCCCCCGGTCTGGCGTTGACCGCGCGTACCAGGCGAGCCAGCCAGGCGCTGCTTTCCGCCGCCGGGACTGACTCCATCAGCGGCATCGCCATCGGCACCGTCCAGTCGTAGGCCGCCAGAAAATCATCCAGATTTTGTGCGAACCAGGCCTCGCTTTCCGGTTGCAGAATCGGCAGGGCGAAGATATTGCGCGCCGTGCTTACCTGCGGGCCGCGTATCGCCTTCACGCTCTGGCTAAGCGTGCGGGTGAAGTCGATCAGCGCCTGGCTTTTAAAGCGCGTCCAGCTATGCAGCGTCTCGGGATTCGAGCGAATCTGCGCGATATCGTCCTGATGGCCCGTCGCCCGCCAGGCGGCCATGGCATCCGTGCTGGCATCCTCGTAATCCGTCAGTACCGCGTCGTCGTGGAACAGTACGCCGTCAAAGGTGGCGTAGCGGGCCAGGTCCTGGTAGATATCACGGATTTGATCGCGTACCTGAGCATTCCACGGTGACAGTCGCACATAAGGGCGAGCGGCCTGATGCAGCGTATGGGTTTGCGGATCCCAGCGCTGTACGCGCGGCAGCGAGCTGTCCAGATCGAACGCTAGTACCGGCATCCAGGCATACACTTTGGCGCCGCCGCGGGTCTGCAACTGCCAGGCGACAAAGTTGAACAGATCGGCGCGGACCGGCAGGCGGCGGTTGGGGAAGTACAGCGCTTTTACCGTGCCGTCGCCGAGCGGGTCGGAGAAGGCCTGCAGGAAGACGTGAGTGATTTTCATGTCGTAGACGCGCTGAATCAGCTTATCGATGTTCTTCGTCTGCTGAGCGGGATCTCGATCGTAGACGTAATCAAGATCGACGTGCATCACTCGTACCGGTTCGCGCTCCTGGATCTGCGTCACCGCATTGGAAAATGCTTTGATCGACGGATTGCCGGAGATCAATAAGCGCGGAATATTATCCAGATCGCGGACGTCGCCCAGGCCGTCACCGAGGGTAAATGCCAACTGATAGCCGCGTTTTTTGGCGATGGCGAGCGACGTGCCATTGGCCGCGCCGTAGGGCCACACCCAGGCGCGCGGCGCTTTGCCGGTGACCTCGGTGATTTTGTCGCTCACCTTGCGTACGTCAGTATCGATGCGTTGGCTAAACTGCCGATCGCTTTCGTAGCGCCCGGTGGCGGAATCGTAAAAACGGTTGGCGATCGCCGGTTCGCGACTACCCTGCGGGTTAGCCTGAATACCGTAGTGCGAAGCCCAGGTATGGGCGCCGATTTCGACCAGCGGCGATTGGCTGAGTTCGCGTACCATCCGCCAGGTGGCAAAGCGGTCGCGTGGGGTCATCAGGCCGCCGAAATCGACTTTTTGCTGGCCCGGCGTGTCGACCCAGCTACCGACCGGCGCCCACAGCGCCGGTACGTTCCAGGCTTTTAGCAACGGCCAGACGCGGGAGTAAAAACTGCTGTAGCCATCGTCGAAACTCAGTAGAAACGCTTTCGGCGGCAGGGTGATCAGCCCCGCGTGGGCATCAAGAATGTTTTGTACGCTGATGGCCTTATAGCCGTTGTGCAGCAGCCAGCCGATCTGATCGTTGAGCGCGCTGGTGCGTACCGCCAGATAGCGCTGATCGGCGACCTCGTCTTCAACATCGTGGTAGGCCAGCACCAGAAATTTATTCTGCGGCCAGGGGCGATTCGCCTCCAGCTGCGGCCGCGCATCCGGCGGCAGAAAAGGAACCGTCTCTGCGCGGACTGCGCAGGTCATCAGGAGCCAGCCGATAACCATCAGGCTGATGCGGATACTTTTGTTGAACATGTTTATCCTTAAAACCGTAAATTCGCATCAAGCGCAATGGAGAGATTGCTTTCGCGCTTGCCGTCATAGGGGCGTTTGTCCCAGTTGAGCATCACGCCGGTATCGATCACGTTGTTCCAGCGGATACGTTGGCCGTAGCCGAGCATGGCGATCGCGCCGGTCGAATACTCTTTTTGCCAGTAGGCGCCGCCGCCTGCGACGATCTGCTGGCTCCAGACGGTATCGTAGTGCTGGTACATCACGTGGTCGGCGACCAGCGCCGCGGTAGCGGAGAAGTCGCGTTTTGGGCTGTAGTACAGCGTATCCGCGTGGCTGTTAGCGCTGGCGGAGAGCCCGGGTTCGAGGTCGAGGGTGATGGTCGGCGACTGCCAAAGCCGTTCTTTGCCGGACAGCGTGTATTCCTGACGACGGTTGTGGTCGGAAAAGCGGCTGGCGGCGGCGCTAAAGCGATATTCGCGGCGCTCGTTCTGATACCAGCGTACCCAGCCTTCGCCACGGTTGGCGCTGATCCCGTTACGCAGGGCGCGCAATGGCGTCTGCCGCGACAGGCGTTCGACCTCGCCACCAATCTGCCAGCGGTCATTGAAGCTTCGCCAGGCGGAAAGCCGGACGCCGGGTTTGTTGTCGCCGGCAAAGTTATTGTTGGCGATTTCCAGTTCGGCCCAGGCGTCGCGCGGGCGCCACTCGATACCGCCAAACAGCTGGCGACTGGAGCCTTTGCCCTCATCAAAATTCCCCTTGGCGAAACGATTACCGGCGAACAGTCGCCAGCTATCCGCCAGAGGCGGGCCGTAAATCGCCGCATCCCAGCTAAAATCATGGCTGCCGCTGACCGGGTTATCCGAATGGATCCCCTGGCTACTGTTGAGACGCAATTCAGACATATGATGCACCTCGCGGGCGCGAACCAGCCTTTGTGTACTCAGGTCTTCAGGGCTGCGCGCCAGCACGTCGTCGGTTAACAGCTCCATCTGCCGCCACTCCTGAAGATCCATCGCTACATAGGCCTGTTGGCGTTCGAGAGGAATATTTGAGGGTTCCAGCGCCTCGGCTGCCTTGAGCTCTTGCTCAGCGGCGCGGGGCAGGCCGCGGGCCTGCAGGAGCGAGGCGTAGTCGATGCGTAACCCCTGATTGCCGGGCGCGGTTGCCGCCATGCGGCTGGAGAGCGCTTGCGCCTCCGGCAGCGCGTTGGTGCTCACCAGGTACTGCACTTTGAGCGACTGTGCGCTCAGCCACTGATCATTTGGCTGTGGCGTCGGGGAACCATACGTGTAGCGGGTATAGGGCGCGGCTTTGGCTACCTTGTCGAGATAGTCGCGGGCGGCTTGATACTGGCCGCTGTCCAGCAGGGCGTAGAACAGCTCGTGCTGATTATCCTGCGGGTCGGGGCGGTAAAGCGGGTGTTGACGGGCGATCGCCAGCGCGGCCTCGACGTTCTTTTGCGCAAGCCAGGAGGAGATAACCCAGCCGATAGCCCAGTCAGGAACCTGCTGCTGCGCGGCGGTTAGCGACTGATATTCTTCCGTCACCTGCGAATAATAGCCGCGGGCGTATAGGGCGCCGAGGCGGTCAATGCGCGCACGGGCAAGATCCTGCGCGGCCTGCGGATCCTGGCCCCAACGGGCGAACAGCGCGTCGTAGCGATCGAGTGCGGTTTGCGCCAGGCGGAAGCGTTCTTTTTCCCCGCGTGAGGCGGTGTCCGCCAGACGAACCCACTCCGCGGCGGCGTTGATTTCCAGGCCTCTGCGTTGCGCAGGGGTTAAGGCGCTGTTTTTCGACCACCGCAGGGCTGGGCTATTTACGCGGTTGCGGCTCAGGCTATCGATGAGGTCGTTGAGCGTCGCCCTATTTTCAGGCGCCAGATCCTGCGCGCGCATATCGATAAGCAACTGGTCCCAGCTTTTCCCCTGACGTAAATAGACGTAGGAGAGCGTCTGCAGGTGGGCGACGCTTTGCTCTCTGGCGACTAAGCGCTGGGCATCGCTCAGCGCCTGTTGGTCGTGTTTCGCGTCGGCCAGCGTTTTAATGCGCCCGATGTGGTAATCGTCGTTTTCCGGCTGCTGGCTGATTGCCCGATCCCATAGCGCCAGCGCGGATGGCCACTGCTGTTGATTACGGTAAGCCTGTGCCGCCGCGGCGGTACCGCGCGCGGGCAGCGGCATGTAGACCTGGTAACGCTGCCAGACCTGAATCACTTCGTCATCGCGTCCGGCCCACGAGGCAATTTGTAGCCAGTCGGCCACCTGCTCAGGCGTTAAGGCATGTTGTTGTTGATACTGCTGGAGATAATCGAGAAAAGGCGCGTAATTACCCTCACGCGCTTGCAGTACGTGCTGGTCATATATCGACTCAGCCCCTTGAGCCAGAATAGGCGTTAACAACAATAAACTAATTGAAAGTGAAAGTGTCGCGCGACGATAAAAGAATAACTTATTGAAACGAGGTGATCTTCCCATAACTATTTACCATATGTCCATCAAGAGTCCATTGCACAACGCGTCGGCCTTTTAGCTGAACGCAAAAGGATGGGGTAATGAGTTTTACCTGGCGGTACGCGGCTGTCGATTGCTTATAAAAAGGTAATAAAATATCTCCTCGCGATAACGGGGTGGTGATTAATGTACACCTGAAATGTTTACGCATAAATATGTCAAATAATAGCCCTTCGGTTTTAAGATAAATCTGTAAAATAGTTTTTTTGAGATTAATTAATTGTCTGGTGTTACGTATAACTAACTGAATTGGAAAAAATTAGTCAATAACCGGAATTCTGTTTTACTGTTTTCGGATCGGTTTTTCATGCTCTGGTGGTGGATTTTGTTGTGGATATTTAAGACGATTTTTGACAAAAATTCTTAATAATGAAAAAGCTTCTTTTTTGTGCAGGTTTTTTATTTATAATTGGCCTGTACGCAGATAATTAGGAAATCTCGTAAACATAGCAAGGCGGATGGTTCACGGCGGAGGGAGAGGGGGGAGGGATAACTAAAACGACAACGTGATTATTTATTTTGCTCGCCATAGTCGCACGCCAATCGCGGTGTGCCTATTCTCCCTGCAGGGGTTTTGTTGCTTTAATGTTAAAGGGATGATTTGTGGCAACAACAATGTTTTTAGTTACTCAGGATCATTATCTCTTTGAAGGGGTGAGGATTTTTTTTCCTGATATCATCCAGTTACATTCTGTCGAACGTTCGCTGTTCGATAGCGAGGCAGAAGAATTTTCGGTACTGGTGGATAGTCGGGCACCGCTTTGTTTTTATGATTACCTTATTCCCTATGCCGCTCAAGTGGGAAAACGTATTTGCTGCATTGTGCTGGATATGCGCCACCGGGAAGAGCATCTGCTGAGCTTAAAGTGGTTCCTGAACATGTCGCTAACGCCGACGGATATGGCCAATTTATTTAGTCTGTTTCTTGACGTGAAGAGTAAGCGGCTGACTCGAGAGTGGCTACGGAATTTCTACCTGAATCCGCAGGAACATATGACGCTGACACTACTGAGAGCGGGAATGACGATGGACCAAATAGCCGGGGTGCTTAATACGTCGGTAAAAAGCCTGTATCGCAAACGCATTGAGCTTTATGAACGTCTGGGACTAGCGAACTTTAATGAGGCCTGCCTGTTTATCTTTAAAAATAAATTGCTGGAGTGTCCTGCAAAGAAGCCATAAAAGAGATGGGTGAAGAAATTGAATGCAGAAATACATATCGACAGACAAGCCATTAAACAACGGTATTATGATAATTTAATCAACGATTGATAGGTATAACCGTAGTTCAGGAATAACCCAGGTGATAATCCGTGGGATATGATAAAAATGCTCTTTGGAAGTACTTACTGCTTCGGCGGTTTTAATGCACACAGCAATTAATATTATAAATGCCCTCTATATTGAGCAGGCATTGATTTATTCCGGATTCAATTATCAGGGGTGTTTTCGTTATTCCAGAGGATGGTGTGGTTATATTTTTGGATGCGCATTTTAGCTGGCACATGTGAGAGAATTTTCGAATGATAAAGGACAGTATCGCTGAATCTCTGGAAGCCCGAGGATTGTTTCGTCGGGCTGCTTCACGCTGGGTCGATGTGATGCAGATGTGCGTCGATGACAACGATCGCGAATGGATCAGGATGCACCGCAATAGGTGCCTGAAGAAAGCCAAACTGCCGCCAGCTCGTAAAGAGGAGTTTGCTGACCTTCACAAGGCGGCAAGAGAGACGCAGTATCGTATGGGGATTGCCAAGCCGAACGGCGAGGTGTTTCGCCTTCCTGCCAAAAAGAAAACCACGCGCTGCTAGCGCGGCGTGATGAGGTTCCTGAGCGTTAAGCTCTATCGCGCCGAATCAGGCCAAAAATCTATTGAGTGACAGGAGCGCGCTGGCCCCGTAGGGGTGAGCCGCTGTGCGGCGAATAATCGAACGTAGTTCGATGAAGAGTCCGGTTGTAGAAAAGCAAATGTAGAAAAGCAAAAAAACAGCCCGTAGGCTGGTTTCTTTAAATTAGTGGCGGACTCGGAACCATATCCACGATTAACACGCTGTTTGTTATTGGTTTTGTTGGTTTTTCTCGCGAACAGAGCCCCCACGAAGTCCCCCATAAAAAGTCGCTTTGGTTTTGTGATGGTTGTCACGAAAAATTGGAGTGTAATTGACCCACTCCCCCACTCTTACGACACGCGATTTGCTCCATACCATAAAACTCACCATTGTTATGAAGCAGAGTTGTTATTTTTATCGTAGGGAGTTAACACCATTTCCGCATTTTTCCACCACGCCTTTCAGCATCCTGTCTTGTAAAGTTATTACTAGATGTTATCAGTTCATGCATTAGCCCGAATTCATAGCACACAGATTCCGGGATTTTTTCTGATAATGGAGAAAAGTCACTGGGGGAAATATTGTGATAAAAATCACAAAGTAAGGCAGGCTACTGGAGAAAAAATCTGCAACGGCGAATTATCGTAGTCTGTGTACCTCAACTAGTATTTTGAAGGCTCTGCTACATGGAAGAAAACACAAGGCAGCGTACGGAAAATTATATTTCAGCAAAAAACCAGCATCCTGCCTGGATACTTCTTGCTACCCGTCGTTCCCCACTGATACTGAGTTGCCTGAAAACGCTGTTTGAAAAATCAAATGATGGTATCCCCCTTGAGGACGCGATTCAGTCCCTTACCGGTATTCTTGTCGAGCATGTGAGTCAGGAACAGTATGAGATTAATCAGGACAATCCGTCTCTTCAGGCCAGTCGTGAACTACGAGAATGGATAAAACGGCGTTTAATTGTCGAGCGGGATGGACGTATCTTCGCCACCGATGCGCTCGAGGTCGCGATTACGTTTGTTGAGTCACTGGATAATCGTTTCATGACCTCTACGGCTTCCCGTTTATCCACCGTACAGCGAGAAATTGAAAATCTGGAAACCCGGCTGAATCCTAATCCGGCAAACCGGGTTGCAACCTTACGTCGCCGTATTGCCGAACTGGAGCGTGAATTACAGGAGGTGGAAGCCGGGCATATTGAGGTGCTGGAAGCGCATCAGGCGGTTGAACATATTCGCGAGGTCTTCAATTTAGCGTCCAGCCTGAGGGCTGACTTTCGTCGCGTGGAAGACTCCTGGCGCGAGGCAGATCGCGCGCTTCGGCAATCCATTATCGGTGAGCAATATCACCGCGGCGATATAGTCGAACGCCTGTTAAACGATCAGGACGCGCTGCTTAATACGCCGGAAGGGAGAGTCTTCGACAGTTTTCAGCAACAGCTCCGCCAGTCCGCTGAGTTGAAGGCAATGAGCGAGCGACTGCGCGTCATCCTTAGCCATCCTTCTGCTTCCGATGCACTCAGCCGTCTACAGCGCCACGATTTGCGCTGGCTGGTTAAACGCCTGAACGATGAATCGCAAACCGTACTTCAGGCGCGCGCTCGTAGCGAGCGCGATGTTCGCGGTTTTATGAAAACCGGTCTTGCTGCTGAACACCACCGTGTTGGCCATCTGCTTAACGAATTTCTGAATCTGGCATTAAAACTCGACTGGCAGCGCCAGGTTATTCGCAAACAAGAGGTTCCACTTCCTGCCATTGGTGTGGCAGTAACGGGTGTCCCTGCTATTGAACGCTTGCGTTTTAAAGAAGTGGACGGTGAAGCGGAACAGACATTGGATCTCAGTAATCATGCGGCGGATTTAACGCAGATTGGTGATGATTTCTGGGATGCTTTCAATGGTCTCGATCGTGAGGCGTTGATTCAGCAGACGTTGCAGCTTCTGGCAAAAGAAAATCGTCCCATTGGTCTGGCTGAGTTGGCGGCGTTGTTGCCCCCGGCTCACGATCTCGAAACGTTCGCCGTCTGGATTGGCATGGCGAGAGAAGCGGGCATTGAGGTTATTGATTCACAGCGCGAATTTGCTGAGCTTAGTGATGGGGAAGGTCGTCGCTGGCGATTTAATTTGCCCATTACCGGTCTGGAAAGTCAGGCATTAATGGATATTGATTGGGAGTAGTTGGCATGGCGGGCTTTTTTGACAAACTGATTAACCGGAGCGTTACTGCAAATGCAGGCAGTGAATCAGAATCGTTGGATGAAGAAGTTGCCGAAGCATTGGTTGAGGAAACTGCAACCAATAGCGAAACGCGAACACTGAAAAAAATACGTGAAGCGACTCAGGAATTGCTCAAATACGGCCTGCTGGAAGAGACCAGTAAACCTAATCTGTACCGCGTGGCACTGACTCACCCTGAAGAGGTTACTCACATTTTGGAACCTCTCGATCTGGATATTGGCATTGATGAGATCCGCGGTCTGCTGTATGTCAAAGTCAGACTTGACGAAACGCCAGAGCAGGATGAGTGGTCTCACCCTCTGGTGAGACGGCAGCGGCTTAACCTGGAACAATCATTATTAGTTGCCATACTGCGTCAGCATTTTGTTGCCTGGGAGCAAGAAAGTGGAACCGGTGCCAGCCAGGCGCAGATCGCTATCGACGATCTCCTCCCTCAGCTCCAGATTTACCTTGGCGATCCGGGGAGTGAATCAAAAGAACGTACCCGGTTGCTTACCCTGTTGGATCAATTAAAGGGTCATGGGCTGGTCACGTCGCCGGATGCGCATGAGCGGATCGTGATTCGTCCGATTATTGCTCATCTTGCCGATCCGATGAATCTTCAGGCATTACTGGCATGGCTGCGGGAACAGATTGCCCGGCAAACCTCCCCGGATAACGCGTCAGAAAAGGATAGCAGCGAGGAGGACGTATGAATCAGATAGTTCGTCTGACTGGGAAGGAATCTTTCATTCTTACCCACATCGAGTTGTTCAACTGGGGCGGTTTTCATGGATTGCATCAGGCCGCAATCCATCATGAAGGGACTGCCGTTATTGGCCCAACCGGGAGCGGAAAAACCACGCTGGTCGATGCCTTGATGACGCTACTCTGCGCCAATCCCCGTTACAACCTGGCCTCAACCGGCGGTCATGAAAGCGACAGGGATCTTATCTCCTACGTGCGCGGCGTATCTGGCCCCGGTGATGGAGGAGAAAGCCAATCGCATATTGCCAGGCCGGGTAAAACCGTGACCGGTATTGCCGCTACGCTGAAGCGCGAAGGGCAACAAGTACGTCTGGGGGCACTGTTGTGGTTTGATTCCACCAGCTCCAGCGTGACGGATATGAAAAGGCTTTGGCTGTTCAGCGATAACCCCGGGCAGACGCTGGAGCACTGGTTGAATGTTTACCATGATGGCGGCATACGTTTGCTGCGGCAAATGGAAAAGGAAGTGACCGGCATCTGGACATACCTGAATAAAAAGCAGTACCTGGCTCGCCTGCGGGATTTCTTCGAAGTGGGGGAAAACGCGTTTACGTTGTTAAACCGGGCGGCAGGGTTAAAACAGCTCAACAGTATTGATGAGATTTTCCGCGAGCTGGTGCTGGACGACCATTCCGCCTTCGATCGCGCAACAGAAGTGGCCAATAGTTTTGATGGTCTGACTGAGATTCATCAGGAGCTGGAAACGGCGCGTAAACAGCAGCAGTCTTTGCAACCTGTCGCGCTGAGCTGGGCTAAGTATCAGGAGCAGCAGAGACACCTTACTGACAGACAGACGCTGGGAGCCTTGCTGCCGGTCTGGTTTGCGCAACAGGCAAGCCAGCTCTGGCGTGAAAAGATCAGCCATCTTGAAGTCGAACTTGGCGAGGCTCAGGCCTGCGAGGAACAGATCCAGTCACAGCTTGAGCTGCAAAAAAAGGTGGTGGCTGATTACATGCAGCGTTATTACCAGGCTGGCGGAGCAAATATTGATGATCTGAATGACCGCATCAATGACTGGCAAAAAACGCTCGGCAGTCGAGAAACTCTGGCGCGCCAGTATCAACAGCTGACCCGCAATCTTGGATTGCCGCCTGACCTGGGCCAGCCACAGCTGGAGGCGAATCAGCATGAAGCCGAGGCCCGACGTGAACAGCTCGCCGATGATATAAAGTTAAAACAGGAGGAGGCGTATCAAAAAGGCGCGCTCAGCCATCGCATTACCGAAGAACTGCGTGAGCGGGAAACTGAACGCGCCGAGATTGCGCGTCGTCCGGATTCTAACCTTCCCGCACATTATCAGGCGTTTCGCAGCGAGCTGGCAAAAGCGCTGAACGTTGATGAGTCTGAACTGCCTTTCGTCGCCGAACTGATTCAGGTTAAACCGGAAGAGGCGCAATGGCGCGGTGCGATTGAGCGTGCCGTTGGCAGTAACCGGCTGCGTATTCTGGTTTCACCAGAATCTGCACCGGAAGCGCTGCGCTGGGTAAATCAGCGCAATAACCGTCTGCATGTGCGGCTGCTGGAAGTCAAATTGCCGGACTCTTCCGCCCGGTTTTTCGACGATGGCTTTACCCGCAAGCTGTTGTGGAAAGATCATCCGTGGCGGGAAGCTGTCAAAGCATTACTGGCAGAAAGCGACAGGCATTGTGTCGAGAGCCCTGAACAGTTGCGCGACACGCCTCATGCCATGACGGTGCAGGGATTAATGTCCGGTAAACAGCGTTTTTATGACAAGCAGGATCAGAAACGCCTTGATGAAGATTGGCTGACGGGATTCGATAACCGCGATCGCCTGAACTTCCTTGCAAAAGAGATTGCTACGCTTCATGAGCGGCTTAAAACCGCAAGTCAGCAATTTGAGTTTGTGAAAGGTGAGGTAGGCCAGCTTCAAAGTCAGGAGGCTTTATTTCAGAAAATACAGCAGCTTGATTACGATAGCATTGACGTTCCCGGCGCAATGCGCCAGCTGGAACAACTCCGGGAGCGGCTGGATAATTTGACCCGCGCGGATTCTGACGCCAGCGTGGCGAAAGCAAAGCTTGAAGAGGCTCAAACGGTTGAATCTGAACTTGATACGCAGCTTAGAGCCGCCAATAAAGTCACTAACGGGCTGGATACAGAACTCACCTCAGCCCGGGCCACAGAACGTAAGGCCCAGCAAACCGCGCAACAAGCTATGCAGGATGAAGAGCGAGAGTTGTGCGCGTTACATTTTCCTGCGGTGACTCTGGAGCAACTGCCCGACATTCGCGATCTGGAACGTCAACATGAGCGGGGAATTCAGCAAGAAATTGAGGGGGTTAAAGGTGAACTGCATCGACTGAACATTGAACTGACCAAACGTATGTCTGAAGCCAAACGTGTGGATACCGGGGCGCTCGTTGAGGCAGGGGCTGATTTAGACGATATTCCTGTCTATTTACAGCGTTTGCAGGAACTGACCGAAGAAGCCCTGCCGGAAAAGCTCAATCGCTTTCTTGACTATCTGAATCGTTCATCTGACGACGGCGTAACGCAACTGCTCAGCCATATCGATCACGAGGTGCTGGTGATTGAAGCGCGACTCAGCGAACTCAATGAAACCATGTTCAGGGTTGATTTTCAGCCGGATCGCTACCTGCGTCTGGATACCAAAAAAGTTGTCCATGAAAGCCTGCGCACGCTTGAAAAAGCACAGCGTCAGCTAAATGCCGCCCGGTTTGTTGATGATAACGGCGAGAGCCATTATAAGGCCTTACAGGTGCTGGTGGCGCAACTGCGGGATGCCTGTGAACGAAACCGTACCCTGGGGGCGAAGGCGCTGCTGGATCCCCGTTTTCGTCTGGAGTTCGCCGTGTCGGTGATGGATCGTCAGAGCGGAAATGTGATTGAGTCACGTACCGGCTCGCAGGGCGGTAGCGGCGGAGAAAAAGAGATTATCGCGTCTTACGTGCTGACCGCATCACTTAGTTACGCGCTATGCCCTGCGGGGAGTCGTTATCCGCTGTTTGGCACTATTGTCCTTGATGAAGCTTTCTCCCGTAGCTCTCATGCCGTGGCGGGCAGGATCATTGCCGCGCTTAGAGAGTTTGGCTTACATGCGGTATTTATCACTCCTAATAAAGAGATGCGCCTGCTGCGCGACCATACTCGCTCGGCGATTGTCGTCCACCGGCGCGGTCAGGATTCGAATATGGCCTCGCTGAGCTGGGAAGAACTGGAACAACACTACCAGCGGCGGGAGAACGCGTAGAATGTATTCTCCTGAGGAACTGCGTAAAAAATTGGCCCGGCAGTGGGATAACGCAAAGCTTCGGACTGAGCGCTTACTTCCCCCAGGTAGCTGGCCGCTCTGCCTGCCCATTGGCAAACCTTCCGCCAGAATGTTTGCAGAGCAAACGCAGTACGTTTTGCAGCACGTGCAGTTATGGCGGCAAGTAACGGTTGGGCGTGTGGATTGGGAAGAGGTGAGTTATCGGGCGAGCGACACGCCAGTATTAATGCCGTTACGCTGGATACTGAATGGCCCTTCTGACTGGCTCAACGCAGCGGCGGATCCGGCGGTGAGTCGGGAATTTCGCTTGCTGGAGAGAATTATTGAGCAGGTTGATCCCATTTTTCATCCGCTGTTGGTCAGCCATCGTTCTCTCTGGCGGCACAAAGACCCACAAGACATCATCAGCGCAGCCAGGCTGGCCTGCCGATTAGCGCCAGGCTGCGCAAAAGGGCTACCGTTAAGGCTGCTTTCCGGGCAAGGGGTGGATACCAAATTTATCGAGAATAATATTTCGTTATTAACCCGACTGCTGGATGTGCGTTTTTCCGGCGAAGCCAGCGAGCAGGGATTAACGACCTTTCTTGATGCCTTTGATGAGTCCAGTCACTGGGTTTTGGTTGCACCGTTATCACCCGGATTGCTCCCTTTTAAAAAATGCCGGGTGACGACGGCGGAACTGGCGGAAACGACATTGCCCGCATCGCGTGTGCTGGTGATTGAAAATGAACAGTGTCTGCATCAACTTCCAGCGTTATCTGACACTATCGCGATCTTAGGGTGCGGCCTTGACGTGCAATGGTTATCCAGCGCTGTTCTGGATGAAAAACGCGTTGCCTATTGGGGGGACATGGATAGCTGGGGGCTACTGATGCTGGCGAGAGCCAGACGCTGTTGCCCGACGCTTGATGTTCTGCTTATGAACCGTGAGTTGTTTGAGCAATATGCCAGCCATAGCGCCGTTCCTGAACCGGTAAAAGCGCAGGAAGCAATACCTGATGGCCTGCTTAATGAAGAGGCTGATTTTTATCGTTACTTGATCTGCTTGCCGCGTGGTCGTCTGGAGCAGGAATTTTTGCCTGCGGGGATAGTTGAAGAGGCGCTCGTCATGTGGCGGAAAGGATTATAAATAAGGTTGAAAGATCCGTCAGTACCCTTAGCAACCTACCGGATATTCGGTAGATGCGGTATCATATAGCCGAATATTTTCAGCCAGAGGAACCTCTATGCCTTTGCAAATAAAAGACATTATAGATCTGCAAACCCTTGTTGAATCGGAACAGGTAGAGTTCAAGCTGGCAGGGGGAAAAGACGGCAAAGGCGAGTTACCGAAAGACTTCTGGCCCACCTATTCCGCAATGGCAAATGGTCGGGGCGGTTGGGTAGTTCTCGGTGTAAAAGAACAGGCTGGAAAATTTACACCAGTTGGGATTGCTGATCCCGAAAAGATTAAGACCGATCTGTTTAATCAGTTAAACGATCGCGATCGGGTCAGTGTGAATGTGCTGAGATCAGAAAACGATGTGCAACAGGTCTCTTTGCAGGGAACGGACGTTCTGGCGATCCATATTCCACAGGCGATGCGCAAACAAAAGCCGGTTCACCTGAAAAAGTCCCCATTTGGTAACACCTATCAACGTCTGCACGAAGGCGATCGCGTTTGTGATGATATGACCGTCAAGCGGATGCTTGCAGAGCAGATCCACGACAGCCGCGATAATGAAGTGCTTTCCGAACACTACACCTTTCAGGACGACATCGATCTGGACAGCCTGAAAGTCTATCGCAATCTGCTATCGGCAAATAATCCGCAGCATCCTTATCTGGCCTGTGAGCCGTTTGAACTATTTAAAATAGTTGGTGGATGGCGTAAAGACAGGGAAACCGGAAAAGAGGGCATCACGTTGGCTGGTGTTCTCATGTTTGGTAAATGGGATGCGATTATTGCCGCAGCGCCTAACTACATGGTGGATTACCAGGAACGCCCCGAAGCTAAAACGGAGTTGCGTTGGGTGGATCGGGTATGTCCGGACGGTACATGGTCAGGGAACTTGTTTGATTTTTATCGCAAGGTATACCAAAAGCTGGTCGCCGATCTGAAAGTCCCCTTTACGCTTGAAGAGGGGCTGCGCAGAACGGATACACCAGTACATATCGCACTGCGTGAAGCGCTGGTCAACACGCTGGTCCATGCTGATTTTACCGATCGGGTTTCTATTCTGATCGTCAAACGTCCCGACATGTTTGGCTTTCGTAATCCCGGCTTGATGCGTCTGCCGCTGGAGGATGTGATTGCGGGCGGAGTCAGTGATTGCCGCAACAGGTTGCTACACCAGATGTTTTTGCTGATTGGTCTGGGTGAACGTGCAGGTTCAGGAATGCCGAAGATTTTTAGCGGTTGGCGAACGACCAATTGGCGCATGCCGAGACTGAGAGAAAATCCCTTCCCGGCACAGACAATACTGGAGTTACCAACCGCCAGCCTGATCCCGCAGCACGTTCTGGATGATTTGCATCAACGATTTGGCGAGACTTTCGATCAGCTTGATGATTTTGAACAGGTGATTGTTGCAACCGCAGCGATTGAAGGTTGGGTCAATCATGAACGCGCCTGCCAGTTAACAACCCGTCATTCCCGCGAAGTCACGTTGACGCTTCCACGTCTGGAAAGTAAAGGTTTTCTGGTCGCTGAGGGTGAGCAGAAAAGCAAATATTACACCTTGCCTGGCGTATCGGTCATGACGCCGGATGAGGTTTTCTCGTTAGGTGCGGTTGTGAGCTCCACACATAACGAGCAGAGGTCCACACATAACGAGGGTAACTCCACATATAGCGAGCAGAGGTCCACACATAACGAGGATAGCTCCACATATAACGCCGGGGACGATCAGCCCGTGTCCAGAGATGAGCATGGACGTTTGCTTAACCGCTTTATCGACAGACCCTATATTGATGATGTTGATAATCTCACCGAATCCTTCCGGGATTCGTTGTTTACTTTAGCTGCGGTTCCACGTGAAAGGCTGCGTCTGGGGGATAAAGCGCTGATGAAGAGAGTGATCCTGAATGTGTGTCAGGGGCAGTATATTTCTGTTGCAGCGCTGGGGCAGATCCTTAGCCGTAACCCTAATGCGCTGCGTCAGCAGTACTTAAAACCGCTGGTAGAGCAAGGGGAACTGAAACTGGCGTTTCCGCAGTATAAGAATGACCCGAAGCAGGGGTATAGTGCGGTTTGAAAAATTGATATGTAATACCTTTAATAAGAGCTTATGGATATGAGTGAATTTGATTACGCAAAACAGGCTCAGCGTTTTTATCAGCAGGCCCCCACTATTATTTTAGGCAGTGGAGCATCTGCTGCATTTGGATTATCAGGTATGGGGGCTTTAGCTACACATTTATTGCAATCTATAGATCTTAGTCGTAGTGATGAGGCATCACGAGAAAAATGGCAGCAGTTTTCAGCAATGCTAAATAGCGGAAAAGATCTTGAAACAGCGCTACATGAAGTAAGATTACCAGTAGATTTAACAGAGCAAGTTGTTCATCTAACATGGAAGCTATTAAATCCACAAGATATTGATGTCTTTAATCAGTCAATTCAACAGTCAAATTATTTCCCATTGTCAGAGTTAGTTTCTTCTCTATTTAGAAGTGCGTTGAATGAAATAAATATCATAACAACAAATTATGACCGATTAGCCGAATATGCAGTAGAGCAAGCCGGGCATCATCACTACACGGGTTTTTCACATGGATTTTGTCGCACACAGAAAGGAACTGAACACATTAGATGCAATCGAATTGTTAAAATTCTGAAGGTGCATGGTAGCTTGGATTGGTTTACCAGCCCACTTAATGATATTGTAGGATATAGCCATTTAAATGTAATTCCTGATAATCATATCCCAAAAATTGTAACGCCTGGCATTGAAAAATATTCAGTGACATATCATGAGCCCTTTAGAACTATTATTAACTTGGCCGATAACGCAATACGAAATGCTACATCGTATTTATGTATAGGATTTGGGTTTAATGATGAGCATATTCAGGAAAAACTGGTTGAAAAATGTGTGCGAGAGAATGCTTGTATTACACTAATAACTCATGGTTTAACTGAATCCGCCCGTGATTTTCTTCTGAGCGGGAAAGTAAAAAACTTTCTTGCGATAGAGTGTGAAAAAGAGAATTCAGGATCGATTATTTATAGTTCGGAAGCTACAAGCCCAATTTTTGTTGATGATGAGTATTGGAGCTTAAAAGGATATCTAAAATTGGTGTGCTAACGGAGGGGATATGGCATTGTTTGAATTTGAGGATGAACAGGCATTAGGTAAGGTTGCTTCGGTTGATACTACAACAGTGATCATTGATGTGGCAGTACCTGAATATCTAAAACGGCTCCAGGTTAATCGACTTGTTGTATTGCAAAGTGCAAGGCCGGGGCAACATTTGATTGGTCTTATAACACAAGTAACAAGGAAGAAAATAAATAATATATTAGACTCATCTGAAGAAGAGGAGCATGAACTGAATCTATGTAAAATTGCATTGATCGGTACGTTACTTGATAGAGATGGATCTAGACATAATGTTTTTCGTCGTACTTTAGAAAGTGTTCCGGAAATCGATGCAAATTGTTTTGCTCTTGAAGGGGAAGAATTAACGGCATTTATGAGAGTTCTTTCAAATGCTACTAGCCAAGGTAATGCGTTAACTTTAGGAAAATATACGCTTGATGATAATGCTACTGCGTATTTGAATGGGAACAAATTTTTTCAGAGACACGCTTTTGTTGGCGGAAGTACAGGTTCAGGTAAGTCATGGACGACAGCAAAAATTATTGAGCAGATGGCTGGTTTGCCATCTGCCAATGGAATTGTCTTTGATATTCATGGGGAGTATTCTCCTCTTTCTTATCAAGGTGTTAAACACTATAAGGTAGCAGGTCCTTTAGAGGTAGAACAAAATAAGACCATATCCGATGGTGTTATTTACCTTCCTTACTGGTTACTCTCTTATGAAGCTCTAGTCTCTTTATTTGTCGATCGTTCCGACCAAAATGCGCCAAATCAGGCAATGATTATCTCCAGAGAAATAAATAAAGCAAAAAAAGATTATTTAGAAAAGGGAAATCATCAGAATATTCTTGATAGTTTTACAGTGGATAGTCCAGTTCCTTTTGATATGGATTTTCTTCTGAAAAGATTAAATGAAATAAATTCTGAGATGGTTGATGGTGCCAGAGGTCAAAAGATGGGCGAGTTTAATGGAAAACTTTCTCGTTTGATATCCCGGCTTGAGAATAAGGTGACAGATAGACGTCTTGGTTTTTTATTTAAAGGCGGAAATGATACTTTACGGTTTGACTGGTTATCTGAACTTGCTAATGTTCTGTTAGGGAGTACTGCAGAAAATGGTGAGGGAGGCATAAAGATAGTTAGTTTTTCAGAAGTGCCTTCTGATATCCTCCCTCTGATCGTTTCTTTAGTTGCACGATTAGCATTTTCTTTACAACAGTGGACGCCTTCTGATTCTCGGCATCCGGTGGCTCTTTTGTGTGATGAAGCTCATCTTTATATGCCCCAGAGGAATGACGCTAGTGCGGCAGACGATATTTCCATAGATGTTTTTGAGAGAATAGCTAAAGAAGGAAGAAAATATGGGGTTAGCTTGGTTGTTATTAGCCAGAGACCCTCAGAGGTCAATAAAACAATGTTAAGCCAGTGCAGCAATTTCGTCTCAATGCGTTTAACAAATTCAGATGATCAATCTGTTGTGAGAAAACTTCTTCCTGAAAGTTTAGGAGGATTCAGTGATATTCTCCCCACACTCGATACAGGTGAGGCATTAGTTGTTGGTGATGCTAGTTTACTTCCCAGTAGAGTCAGGATTGATGAACCGCTTCATAAACCAAATAGTGGTACTGTTGATTTTTGGGATGAATGGCAGAATAATGCGACGGCAGGACGGATATCTCAGGCAATTAATAACTGGAGGAAGCAGGGTATCCAGTAGAAATTTATAAGTAGAAATTAGCAACGCTTATTGAAAGTGGTTCTCTTTTATAAGCTCTTTGCCGCATTTCTTCGCCTGTTTTTCCTGTTGCTTCTTTATCCCCGGATCGTCGCCCGCGCTGAGTACGGCGCGAGCCTCTTCACGCAGCTTGCGTGCATTCGCCAGCGTGACGGTCGGGTAAGCGCCAAACGCCAGCTTCTTTTCCTTGCCGCCGAAGCGGTACTTGAGCTGCCAGAGTTTAGATCCGTTAGGTTTGATATCGCAGATATAGCCCTGCGCGTCGCTGAGTTTGTAGGGTTTATCACCAGGCTTTGCATTGCGGATGGCGGTATCGGTGAGTGGCATAGCGGGGGCTCCAGAGTTTACCGAACCAATAGGCCCCCAAATACTCTGGATGTTAAAAAACCTGACGGAACTTTTCAGCACCATCAGGTTTCTTTAACTTACTGATTTTTTTAACGTTTCAGGACTTATAGGAACGCCATGAAACTAAATTTTGGTGCCCGGACTCGGAATCGAACCAAGGACACGGGGATTTTCAATCCCCTGCTCTACCGACTGAGCTATCCGGGCAACGGGGCGCATTAAACCGTAATCCGCCCACTCCGTCAATGAAATTTCTCTATTTATTGTTCAATTGCTTATCTTTGCGGCAATTCTGCGCTCAACGGCGCATTTATGCTTAAAATCACATCACTCCATTATCGCCTTCACGGACTTTCCAGCCGCTGATGATCGAGATGGCATGTCGTACGCCGGAGATGTCGTAATCACCGATGATGTCTTCTTCATCTCGCGGAGAACTGATGGTTAAGATGGCGTCCACCCCATGTCGGTAGGCGCCGTGATGGCTGAAGATCGTGCCGATAAAGCATTTATCGTTGAGCCATACCGGGATCCACGCCACCGTCTCGACGGTGTAATGTCCCGCAACGCCGCCATAGTAACTGTCTGCATCGTCTTTAGTGGTGCCTGGGGGGATAGGGCAAATCGGCTCATCGTTATCGCCAGCGGGTTTATCCTTCAGCAGGCTGGCCTGCATGACGTCCAGCGACGTTAACAAACCCGCTTTGTCCTTATCGTTTAAGGCAGGCATGGATGACTGCCCGTTTTCCGCGGCGCGGATGATATTGAGGTTATAACGGTAGCGGATAGCGATCGCCGGGGTGAGGGCGCTCTGGCTGAACGGGCGCAGTAGATACAGATTATCTTCACCAAACACGCCGTTAAACCACAGCGCATAGACCTGGCCGTTGATTCTGACCCAGTGGTCCCATTGGTTCGCCCCGCGGTCGTTAATCGAGTAGAGGGCGCCGGGCACGCCGGCATCGAAATTATCGTCTTCATTGCCGTCGGTACCGTCGACTGGCTCAAAAGTATTATCGCTGCGTTTCAGCACGCCGGTATAGCTGAACAAACCGGTACCGCCGACGTAGCTATCGATGATGAGGTCGCGTTTGCCATCGCCATCGAGGTCGATAAGCGTGAAGCTGATCTTGCCGTTTTCCGAGTCGGCGCTGATATCAGAATGCAGAAACGCCTGCCACTCATCATCGCTGATATCCACTGCTGGCTTATTGGTCGAGACCGGCGTGTCGTCGGCATAGGCCAGGGTAAAGTGAGTGACGTGACCGGTGAGCGGGAACTGCTCCGCGATGTTCTGTAGCGCGAGTTCCGGATTACGTTTCTGCTCTTTTAATACGGCATCATGTAATACCTTCAACGCGAGAATGTCGGCATCTCTGAGTTGCCTGGGGATCACCTTGCTGACGAAGGTAGGAAGCTGCCAGGTGCCGCCTGGGGTAATTTCCCGGCACATACCGGTGCTGTATTTCAGGCTCTGCACGAAGGTTTTACCATCCCACACCCGCTGTTCGCCGCTGACGCAATCGGCGATGCCGCGCCCCTTATTGAAGAAGGTCACCACGCCATCGTTATAGCTGGAGGCATCGGTGGTGATGAGCTGTGGTTTGGCGGCCAGCGTGTTATCCGCGACCCACATCGCGTAACCGTCGTTATAGGCGGCGCGCCAGCACAAGGCCTGAACCAGAGCGTGGTTTTTATCCAGCGGCGTGGCGGTGATTTGCCGTTCGCTGGCCGGGATATCCGCGTTATGCCAATCATCGCATTGGCTGTTGAGCACCGCGTCCAGTTGCGGTAGCCATTTTTGCCGCTGTTTTGCGTTAAGCGCGACAGGCTGGGCATTGTGGATAAAGGGCGCGCTGAGGATTTCCGGTGCGGGAACGGCATTCAGAATGGCACTGTCATCGCCGTCGCCTTTGCGCAAAAGCGCGTCAGCGGTGCCAATGCGCCGCTGGAATTCATCGATCTTGAGAAATACCGCGCTGCTACCGGCGTTGGATAGCCGCTTACGCTGGCCATTGAGCGCTAACTCGATTTTACCGTTCTGTTCCAGCGCAGTAACGAGCGCGCTGGTTTGCGTGCCGTCGAAGTGAAAATGGCTGTCGTCGATAGCATCGAGCGTTCCACGATCGCTATCGTTGATAAACAGGTTAACGGTGGCATCTGCTGGGATGTCGTGCTCGGTCTGCGCAAAGGTGGCCTGCGCGGTCGCTTGTCGCCCGGCGCCTGCGCTGCGGGTTATCAGGACGCTGACTTCGCCCATCGTGGCGCCATAGCCTGCCGCCCGGCAGGTGCCGGTATTATCGCAGGCGACCTCCCAGTTTTTGTAGGCGAAGGAGAAGCCCTGGGGAGTGGCGGCCATCAGCGAGGTCGAGCAAAGCCCCAGCACGGCGGCGCAGAGAAGAGAACGCATATAAATCCCGGTCACAAAAGGTATGAAGGAAATTATATGCGCCTTATAGGGGTTCGGATATCTGAATTAGGTGAGCGCGCCGCCCATTCGGCAACGGGCAAAACGCAGGATATCTTCCGCCAGACGCTGGGCGGTATCGACGTCGGACTGGCTGCGCTTGATCAGCAGCCGGCTCAGACAGCCTTCGATGATTAACTCCATCTGTTTGGCGACCATCTCCGGGTCATCCACCTCTAACTGCGTCAACAGTTCGTGAGTGTAGGCCAGCGAGGCCTGTTTCTGCTGTTCCGCCAGTTGGTGAATCGGATGTTGGGCATCCGGATAGAAGGTACAGGCGGCGATAAACAGGCAGCCTGGATAACGGTGGTTGCTGACGCATTTAGTCAGCGCGGTATAACGCGCCAGCAGTTTTTGCTCGGCGGTGAGCGTTTCGTCCAGCAAAAGCTGGCGACGCCAGGCTTCTACCTGCTGGCTTAAATAACGCAGGGCGTCATAGAGCAGCGCTTCGCGGTCGGGCCAAAAACGCTTGAGGTTATCAAGCGGGTATGCGACGCGTTCGGCGACCATTTCCAGCGTGGTGTTAGCGATACCCTCGATTTCGAGAATTTGTATGGCTTCACCCAGGACATCTTCACGTTGCACGGTAATCTCCTCCATTAATCCTCCTCAAGTGTCGTTCACGGTTGCCAATCGCGCAAATGGGCGCTGAATGCCGCCGCATCCATAAACCCGGTGACGCGCTGCGCGGGCTGTTCTTCTCCCTGCGCATTAAAGAACAGAATGGTGGGCAAGCCGAGCACCTGTAAATGTTTCAGCAGGGCAACGTCTTGCGCACTGTTCTTCGTGACATCCACTTGCAACAGAACGGTCTCTTTTAGGGCCTGTCGCACTTCAGGAGCGCTAAAGGTATATTTTTCGAACTCTTTACAGGCCACGCACCAGTCAGCATACAGATCGAGCATGACTGGTTTACCGTTGGCCTGCGCCAGCGCCTGGTTGAGCTCATCAACGGTGCTGATACGGGTAAATTCCAGATGCGCCTGCGAGTGGGCGGCCGGCACGCCGAATGCCCAATCCTGTAGCGGACGCGCGCTGACCAGCGCGGCGCCCAGCATGACGATTTGCACCAGCCGCAGCCAGGGCCTGGTCGCGCCAAGCGAAGTAATAAACGCCCAACCGAAGAAGGCGACGCCAAGCAGCGACCACAGGCGTAAGCCCCAGGCTTCGCCGATAACACGCTCCAGCAAAAAGATCGGCAGCGCGAGGATCACAAAACCAAACGCGGTTTTCACATGGGCCATCCACGGGCCGCTTTTCGGTAGCAGACGGTTGCCGAACACGGTCACCAGGATCAGCGGTAGCCCCATGCCTAGCGCGTACAGATACAGGGTACCGCCGCCCAGCCACAGATTTCCGCTTTGGGCGATATACAACAGAATGGCGCTAAGCGGGGCCGTCGTGCAAGGGGAACAGATCAGTCCTGCGATCGCGCCCATCGCAAAGACCCCGCCCGGCGAACCGCCCTGACGCGTGTTGCTCATCAGCGTCAGACGGGTTTGCAGCGACGAAGGTAGTTGCAAAGTAAACAGGCCGAACATCGACAGCGCCAGGGCGATAAAGACCACGGACAGGCCAATCAACACATAAGGATGCTGCAGCGCGGCCTGGAATTGCAGACCGGCCGCGGCAACGACCATCCCCAGCGCGGTATAGGTGACAGCCATCCCCTGGACGTAAATCAACGCCAATAGCAGGGCGCGGGCGGTGGATAAGCGCTGCTTACCGCCGAGTACAATACCGGAAATCAGCGGATACATCGGTAATACGCAAGGGGTAAAGGCGATGCCGATACCAATGAGCAATGCCCAGAGCGCGGAGAACGGCAGCGCTGCCGGTACGGCGCCGGTTTGGCTGCCGCTGGCGGGAATCGCCGCTGGTGTCGCGGCGAGCGGACGCTTTTCGACCGGCAGCGGCGGATTGAGTTTCGGCGGTAGGATAGCGGCTGGCGCGGATGGTTGAGTGGGTTCCGCATTACTGGAGACGCCGAGCACCGCGCTGAGCGGCACGATTTTTGTTTCCGGCGGGTAGCAGAATCCAGCATCGGCGCAGCCCTGGTAGGTGACGGTCAGCGTCGCGTCTTTGCTGGCTTCGGTGAGGGTAATCGGCAGCGTCAGGTGCTGACGATAAATCTCGCTTTTGCCGTAAAACTCATCTTCATGCCATTCGCCGGACGGCAGCGAAGGGCTGACGATCGCGGCATCCGTGGCCGTCAGCTTAATCTGCTGGCGGTAGAGGTAGTAACCCTCCTTGATTCGCCAGCTCAGGTTGAGATCGTGTTGATTCTGCTGGAAATCAAAAGCGAAAGCCTGGTCAGCAGGCACGAAGTTCGAACGCCCGGGGGCGTCGAACAACCCGGCGGTGGCTGATGCGCTGCACAGCAGCAGGATCAGCGTAATGATGCGTTGAGCCATGAGAGGTAATCGTTGTCTCCGTGAGTAACCGGCAAGACCAGCAGTTCAGGGGTTTGATACGGGTGATGGGACTTCAGGCAGTCCAGTAACGCCTGCTGATGGGTCTGATTGGTTTTGAGCAGCATTTGCACTTCATACTCTTGCTCAAGTTTTCCTTCCCAGTAGTAGAGCGACGTCGCTCCCGGCAGGATGGTGGCGCAGGCGGCGAGTTTTTCCCCCAGCGCTTTGGCCGCCAGATCCTGGGCGGTCGCTTCATCCGGCGCGGTACAGAGTACAACAACAGCATCAGGCGTAGTCATCGTGAACCTCGTATCAGCGAAAAGAGGCACTATAGCATGCAAGATGCGGGGAGATTAACGAAACGGGCCAGTATCTGACCCGTTTTTAACGACCTTTACAGCATGATGCCGCCGAAAATGAATCCGAGGATCACGCAGAGGGTAATGGCGATAACGCCGGGGATCAGGAAGGCGTGGTTGAAGACGTATTTGCCGATGCGCGTAGAGCCAGTGTCATCCATTTCGACCGCCGCCAGCAAGGTCGGGTAGGTGGGCAGTACGAACAGCGCGGAGACCGCGGCAAACGACGCAATCGCCGTCAGCGGGGTAACGCCGAGCAGCAGTGCGGCAGGCATCAGCGCCTTGGTGGTGGCGGCCTGCGAATAGAGCAGCGTGGCGGCGAAGAACAGCACGACCGCCAGCAGCCACGGATAGTTATGCAGCAGATCGCCCGCGACCGTCTGGATATCAGCGATGTGCGCTTTCACAAAGGTATCGCCGAGCCAGGCCACGCCAAGCACGCAGACACAGGCGCTCATCCCGGATTTAAAGGTGCTGGCATTCAGCACTTCGCCGGTATCGATTTTACAGGTGATGCTAATCAGCGTAGCAATGGTCAGCATGAAGACCACGATCGCTTCGTTACGCGGCAGCACCGGGTTCTGGATCAGGCCGACGGTATCGCTGATGGCGGTGGCGTAGAACATCACCGCGATAATACCGACGAGGAACAGCAGAACGGAGCGCTTGGCGTGTGGTTTCAGTTCGAAGACCTGGCTGCCGCGCAGCTTCACTTCGCCTTTCGCCAGACGTTCCTGATACACCGGATCGTCTTTCAGCTCGCAGCCGAGGAAGTTACAGACCACGGCTGTCAGCATCACGGCAATCAGAGTGACCGGCAGGCAGATCGCCAGCAGCGTCAGGTAGCTGACGCCGAGCGGTTCAAGGATACCGGCAAAGAAAACCACTGCCGCGGAGATCGGCGAGGCGGTAATCGCAATTTGCGACGCGACGACGGCGATGGAAAGCGGGCGGGAAGGGCGGATACCCTGTTCTTTCGCCACCTCGGTAATGACCGGCAGGGTGGAGAACGCAGTATGGCCCGTCCCCGCCAACACGGTCATAAACCAGGTGACCAGCGGCGCAAGGAAGGTGATGTATTTCGGATGGCGGCGCAGCATACGTTCGGCGAGGCTGACCAGATAGTCCATTCCTCCGGCGACCTGCATGGCGGCGATAGCGGCGATAACCGCCATAATGATTTCAATAACATCAAAGGGGATGGCCCCGGGTGGAATTTGAAAAATTAAGGTCAGGACGAGGACGCCGAGGCCACCGGCAAAGCCGATACCAATGCCCCCGAGCCGGGCCCCCAAATAGATTGCCAGCAAGACAACCACGAGCTCTGCACCGAACATATATGCCTTCCTTGTTTTTTAACAAGTTGATATTGAATTGTTGTGGTTTCGTAAACCCAAAAAAGCAAAAAGGCATGTCATTGACATGCCTTTGGCTAGTTTACCCTGAAAGCTTACTGTTCGCTTTCATCAGTGTACCGTTTTGCTTTGTAAGCCGGATGCATCAGGTTATGCGGAGAGAAAATGTCATCCAGTTCGGCTTCCGTCAGTAGCCCGCGTTCCAGCACCACTTCACGTACGCTCTTACCGGTTTCGGCGCAAATCTTGCCGACGATATCGCCATTGTGGTGGCCGATGAACGGGTTGAGGTAGGTGACGATGCCGATGGAGTTGTAGACGTAGCTTTCGCATACCGATTTATTCGCGGTAATGCCGTTCACGCATTTTTCCAGCAGGTTGTAGCAGGCGTTGGTCAGGATGTGGATAGATTCAAACATTGCCTGGCCAATCACCGGCTCCATCACGTTCAGCTGCAGCTGACCGGCTTCGGAGGCCATGGTGACGGTAGTGTCGTTGCCGATCACTTTAAAGCATACCTGGTTGACGACTTCCGGCACCACCGGGTTAACTTTTGCCGGCATGATAGAGGAGCCTGCCTGCAGTTCCGGTAGGTTGATTTCATTCAGGCCAGCGCGCGGGCCGGAAGAGAGCAGGCGCAGGTCGTTGCAAATCTTGGACAGTTTCACCGCCAGGCGTTTCAGCGAGCTGTGAACCATCACGTAAGCGCCGCAGTCAGAGGTCGCTTCAATCAGGTCTTCCGCCGGCAAGACCGGCAGGTTGCTGACTTCCGCCAGTTTCTGCACCGCCAGCTGTTGATAGCCGTCAGGAGTGTTCAGGCGGGTACCGATGGCGGTCGCGCCGAGGTTCACTTCCAGCAGCAGTTCCGCGGTACGCAGAATGCTTTTGGTCTCTTCATTCAGCAGAACGTTAAAGGCATGGAATTCCTGACCGAGGGTCATCGGCACCGCATCCTGCAGCTGGGTACGACCCATTTTCAGGATGTCCTGGAATTCAACGGCTTTTGCCTGGAAGCCTTCGCCCAGTTGTTTAATCGCGTCGATTAATTTGAGGATTGAGGCGTAGACCGCGATGCGGAACCCGGTCGGGTAGGCGTCGTTCGTGGACTGGCACTTGTTGACATGATCGTTAGGGTTCAGATACTGGTATTCACCTTTCTGGTGACCCATCAGTTCCAGACCAATATTCGCCAGCACTTCGTTGGTGTTCATGTTGACGGAAGTTCCTGCTCCGCCCTGGAACACATCGACCGGGAACTGGTCCATACATTTACCGTTGTTCAGCACTTCATCGCATGCGGCGACAATCGTGTTTGCGACGCTCTTAGGAATGGTTTGCAGTTCCTTGTTAGCCAGCGCGGCGGCCTTCTTCACCATGACCATGCCCCGCACGAACTCAGGGATATCGCTAATTTTGTTGTTGCTGATGTAGAAGTTTTCAATCGCTCTCAGAGTATGAACGCCATAGTATGCGTCAGCTGGAACTTCCCTGGTGCCCAACAGATCTTCTTCGATACGAATGTTGTTTAACATGTGAACCTTCTTTTTCAAGCTGCCAATGAATTCACCAAATACACAGAATTTATAGGATTTAGCGTATTTTCAGACCGGAGATTATTTCCTTAACCGGCCCGGTGCCCACGATCATATGCTGATGATAGCGAAGTTCAGTAACCTTGATCACTTATTATGTAGCGCAGCGGATAAGAATTATTAATCTGTGAAATGAGTCACCGCTTTACTATTTTTGAAAAAAATGCTGCTGCAGTTGATTGAATAAGGGATGCGCCGACCCCACATCCGTGAGACGCGAATAGCAAATTTATCACTACGGGCGTCGACGACGACGGCCGAATGAAGGAGACGCCGGTGCGTTGGATTCCGTTTATTGCCTTTTTCTTATACGTTTATGTCGAGATTTCGATCTTTATTCAGGTCGCGCACGTGCTCGGTGTGCTGTTAACGCTGATCCTGGTTATCTTTAGCTCGGTAGTCGGCATGTCATTGGTGCGCAACCAGGGTTTCAAAAACCTGATGCTGATGCAGCAGAAAATGGCGGCAGGTGAAAGCCCGGCCGCAGAAATGATTAAAAGCGTGTCGCTGATTATCGCTGGCCTGCTGCTGCTGATCCCGGGTTTCTTTACCGACTTCCTCGGCCTGTTGCTGCTGCTGCCGCCGGTACAAAAGCTGATGACCTTAAAACTGATGCCGTATCTGCGTTTTAGCCGGATGCCGGGCGGCGGTTTTAGCGCGGGCGGCGGCAATGGGGACACCTTCGAAGGGGAGTTCCAGCGCAAAGACGACGAGCGCGACCGTCTGGATCATAAAGACGACCGCTAAGACGAAAAAAAACCGGCCTGCGCCGGTTTTTTATTACCTGCTGGTTGGTATGGGGCGTTCAGGCAGTAGGCGCCACAGCGCTGCCAGCACAATAATCGCGTACAAGCTTTTCCAACCGACCATCGCTAACAGCAACAGGCACAGCAGGCTTCCTGCCACCGCCAGTACGCGGTACTTACCCTGTAGCAGTCGGCAGCCCGCCAGCATGCACAGCAGATAAATCATGATGAAAATACCGTTGGCGTAAACGATCAGCGCATCGAGATTAATATTTAGCCAGTAAATGCACAGCGTACTGAGTACGCAGCAGCCTAATACTGCATTCAGCGCATTGCGCGGTACCTGGCGCGGCGACAGTCTGGCCAGATAGCTATTTGGCTTGAACTGCGCCTGCGACCAGACCAGGCGGGCAAAACTTTGAATATAGATGTTGAGGCTGGCGAAGCAGGCGAGATAGCCGATAACGCACGCCACCCACAGCGCCTGGACGCCGAACAGTTGTACCACGATGTTCGGTAGCGAGGCGGCAGCGGCCATGTCTGCGCCGTAGGCGTGAAAATGCAGCACCACCACGGTACAACCCCAGTAGACGGTTCCCGCCAGCAGTAAGCCAATCATCAATGCCCGCGGGAAGTCGCGTTCCGGGCGTTTAAACTCAGACGCCAGATGGGCGAAGGCTTCGAGACCGACGAAGCACCAGAACATCACCGATAGCGCGGAAAACAGTTGGAAAGCGTCAATATCTGTAGGCGCCGGGAAGGGGATCTGCGCCGGATGAATTCCACCACGCCACCAGATCGCGGCGATCAGCGCGACTATCAATACCGCGACCAGCGTCTGCAGATTGGCGCTGGAGCTGGCGCCGCGCGAGCCGACCCACCAGACCATCGCCAACGTAGCGAGTTCGGCAAGCAGCAATTGCGTATCGTGCCAGCCGAACAGCGCCTGGCCAAAGCCGGTGGCGATATGTAGGGCCGCCGGCAGCCCCACCGGGATGACTGACAAAAACAGCCAGCCGGTCACCCGCGCCAGACGCGGGCCGAATGCCATATCCACGAAATGGGCCACGCCGCCAGCGCTGGGAAAATGGCGGCCGAGGAGGGCAAAAACGATGGCGATGGGAAAGACCAGGATAATCAGCGCCGGCCATGCCCACAGGCTGTTGTCGCCCGCCACCAGCGCGGCCAGCGCCGGTACGGCGAACACGCCGGTTCCCAGTAATGATGTTGAAAGTAACCCGACGCCCTGTCCTAGCCCCAACTCCTGTTTTAAACCACTCATGATTCAACCCTGCGCGCGGCAAAAAAGGGATGGTATCACAACCTTTTGCGCCAGAAAGAGCCGCCATCAGGGGAATGTTTTTGCGCGTTAGCGCACAGGCGGAAATTTTTTTTTAATTTTCCCCTTGAAGCGGCAAATGGCCATCCCCATCTCTCTCTGCACTAGTCGGAAACCGTTTACGGCCCGGCGCTATCCATAACTGATAATGACTTTCTCGAAGGAGAGCTATCAATGAGTATTCGTCCGTTACATGATCGTGTGATCGTCAAACGTAAAGAAGTTGAAACCAAATCTGCAGGCGGCATCGTTCTGACCGGTTCTGCGGCAGCTAAATCAACTCGTGGCGAAATCATCGCTGTCGGTAAAGGCCGCATCCTGGAAAACGGAACCGTGCAGCCGCTGGACGTAAAAGTTGGTGACATCGTGATTTTCAACGATGGTTACGGCGTGAAGTCTGAGAAGATCGACAACGAAGAAGTGCTGATCATGTCCGAAAGCGACATTCTGGCAATTGTTGAAGCGTAATTCGCACGACCCTGAACGAATTTGAGGAATAAAAGAAATGGCAGCAAAAGACGTAAAATTCGGTAACGACGCTCGTGTAAAAATGCTGCGCGGCGTAAACGTACTGGCAGATGCAGTTAAAGTCACCCTGGGCCCGAAAGGCCGTAACGTAGTTCTGGACAAATCTTTCGGCGCGCCGACCATCACTAAAGATGGCGTTTCCGTTGCTCGTGAAATCGAACTGGAAGACAAGTTCGAAAACATGGGCGCGCAGATGGTGAAAGAAGTTGCCTCTAAAGCGAACGACGCGGCAGGCGACGGTACCACCACCGCGACCGTACTGGCGCAGGCTATCATCGCTGAAGGCCTGAAAGCCGTTGCCGCGGGTATGAACCCGATGGACCTGAAACGTGGTATCGACAAAGCTGTCGTTGCCGCTGTTGAAGAACTGAAAGCGCTGTCCGTACCGTGCTCTGACTCTAAAGCCATTGCTCAGGTTGGTACCATCTCCGCTAACTCCGACGAAACCGTAGGTAAACTGATCGCGGAAGCGATGGATAAAGTCGGTAAAGAAGGCGTGATCACCGTGGAAGACGGCACCGGTCTGGAAGACGAGCTGGACGTGGTTGAAGGCATGCAGTTCGATCGCGGCTACCTGTCCCCGTACTTCATCAACAAGCCGGACACTGGCGCTGTTGAGCTGGAAAGCCCGTTCATCCTGCTGGCTGACAAAAAAATCTCCAACATCCGCGAAATGCTGCCGGTTCTGGAAGCCGTAGCGAAAGCAGGCAAACCGCTGCTGATCATCGCTGAAGATGTTGAAGGCGAAGCGCTGGCTACCCTGGTGGTTAACACCATGCGCGGTATTGTTAAAGTTGCTGCGGTTAAAGCACCGGGCTTCGGCGACCGTCGTAAAGCTATGCTGCAGGACATCGCGACTCTGACTGGCGGTACCGTTATCTCTGAAGAGATCGGTATGGAGCTGGAAAAAGCGACGCTGGAAGACCTGGGCCAGGCGAAACGCGTGGTGATCAACAAAGACACCACCACTATCATCGATGGTGTTGGCGAAGAAGCGGCGATTCAGGGCCGTGTTGCTCAGATCCGTAAGCAGATCGAAGAAGCGACCTCCGATTACGATCGTGAAAAACTGCAGGAACGCGTTGCTAAACTGGCAGGCGGCGTTGCCGTTATCAAAGTCGGTGCTGCTACCGAAGTTGAAATGAAAGAGAAAAAAGCACGCGTTGACGATGCCCTGCACGCGACCCGTGCTGCGGTTGAAGAAGGCGTGGTTGCAGGCGGCGGCGTAGCGCTGGTTCGCGTGGCAGCGAAAATCGCTGGCCTGACTGCTCAGAACGAAGATCAGAACGTCGGTATCAAAGTTGCGCTGCGCGCAATGGAAGCGCCGCTGCGTCAGATCGTTTCCAACGCCGGCGAAGAGCCGTCTGTTGTGGCTAACAACGTGAAAGCGGGCGACGGCAACTACGGTTACAACGCCGCGACTGAAGAATACGGCAACATGATCGACTTCGGTATCCTGGACCCGACTAAAGTGACCCGTTCTGCTCTGCAGTACGCGGCATCTGTTGCTGGTCTGATGATCACTACCGAGTGCATGGTGACCGACCTGCCGAAAGGCGATGCGCCTGACTTAGGTGCTGCTGGTGGTATGGGCGGCATGGGCGGTATGGGCGGCATGATGTAATCGTGCGCTATACGCCATAAAATGCAGAAACCCCCGGCCAGAAATGGCTGGGGGTTTTTCTTTTTATTGGCTTTTTAGTATAAGATTTACATCCGGGCCAGTGCGTCCAGCTCATTGATCATGGGGAACAACATGCAGGTAAAATATTTAGCAGGGATTGTCGGCGCCGCATTATTGCTGGCAGGTTGTAGTTCCAGCAACGAATTAACCGCAGGCGGCCAGAACGTACGTTTTGTTGAAGACAAACCGGGAGCGGAGTGCCAGCTGTTAGGTACGGCCAGCGGCACGCAGAGCAACTGGTTGTCCGGTCAGAATGGCGATGAAGGCGGCTCAATGCGCGGCGCGGCGAATGCCCTGCGTAATCAGGCGGCGGCAATGGGAGGCAACGTGCTGTATGGCGTAAGCAGCCCAACGCAGAACCTGCTGTCGAGCTTTGTCCCAACCGATAGCCAAATGAACGGTCAGGTTTATAAGTGCCCGAACTGATGAGTGGCGCGCTCTCTGCTAATGCAAAGAGCGCTGTTCCGTTCTGCTGATGTCACGGGCGACGCTGCTGTTGATGCCGAACAGGGATGACAGGCAGCGCCGAAAGATGGCCCTAATGTTGTTGTTTTAAGCCTAAATCCAGCGGCGTTTTACTCGGCTCGCCGCCGATCTCCCGCGCCAGTCTTGGCACCATATATCCCGATACCAGCGTTAAGAGCTTACGCACGATGGCGCGAGCCTCTTCATCCTCTACCATAAAGTGGGCGGCGCCCTGAACTTTATCCAGTACGTGCAGGTAGTAAGGCATGACGCCAGCATCAAACAGCGCGTTGCTTAAATCCGCCAGGGTGTGCGCGTTATCGTTGACGCCGCGCAGCAGGACGCTCTGGTTAAGCAAGGTCACGCGGGCCTGCCGTAGTCGCGTCATGGCTGCGCGAAACTCCGGGCCAATCTCATTGGCGTGGTTAATATGATTAACCAGCAGGATCTGCAGTGAAGAGGTGTCAAATCGGGCCGCCAGCGTGTCGGTAATCCGAGCCGGGATCACAATCGGCAAGCGGCTATGGATGCGCAGGCGTTTGATATGTGGGATACCTTCCAACTGAGTGAGCAGCCAGTCCAGTTCGTGATCCTTGGCCATCAGCGGATCGCCGCCGGAGAAAATGATCTCATCCAGCTGCGGGTTAGCGGTAATGTAGTCCAGCGCGGCCTGCCAGTTGCGTTTATTGCCCTGGTTTTCGGCATAGGGGAAGTGGCGGCGGAAGCAGTAGCGGCAGTTGACCGCGCAGCCGCCTTTCACCAGCAGTAGCGCCCGGTTGCTATATTTATGCAGTAGACCAGGGACCACGCTATGCTGTTCTTCCAGCGGGTCAGTGGAAAAACCGGGTGCGGCGATAAACTCGTCTTGTGAAGTAAGTACCTGACGAAGAAGAGGATCGTTAGGATCGCCTTTCTTCATGCGCGCAATAAACGCGCGCGGTACGCGCAGCGCGAAGAGACGCTTTGCATCGCGTCCCGCCAATAGGTTTGCATCTGCGTCCAGATCTAAAAGATGCAATAGTTCATCGGGACTGGTCACAACATCGGCAAGTTGCGCGATCCAATCTTCTCTGGATGGGGTATTTAGGGTTACAATATGCGCCATTTTGTGGCTTAGCTACCAAGTTAAACAATTTCAGAGGGCCTTATGGCGACTTACTATAGCAACGATTTTCGTGCCGGTCTTAAAATCATGATGGATGGCGAACCGTATGCGGTTGAAGCCAGCGAATTCGTTAAACCAGGTAAAGGTCAGGCATTCGCACGCGTTAAGCTGCGCCGCCTGCTGACCGGCACCCGCGTAGAAAAAACCTTCAAGTCCACCGACTCCGCAGAAGGCGCAGACGTTGTTGATATGAACCTGACTTACCTGTACAACGACGGTGAGTTCTGGCACTTCATGAACAATGAAACCTTCGAACAGCTGTCTGCTGATGCAAAAGCTATCGGCGACAACGCTAAATGGCTGCTGGACCAGGCTGAGTGCATCGTGACCCTGTGGAACGGTCAGCCTATCGCAGTGACTCCGCCGAACTTCGTTGAGCTGGAAATCATTGAAACCGATCCAGGTTTGAAAGGCGACACCGCAGGTACTGGCGGTAAGCCGGCGACCCTGTCTACTGGCGCAGTGGTTAAAGTTCCGCTGTTCGTTCAGATTGGCGAAGTCATCAAAGTAGATACCCGCTCCGGCGAATATGTATCTCGCGTGAAGTAATTCATGCTGTGAGACGGTGGGCGCAGCCTTGCTGCTGCGCCTTCAGTTCAAATCAGGGATAATATGAACCGGACGCTCAAACTTCTCTCCTTGCTGCTGCTCAGCGGCGCTTTGCTTACGGGATGCAACACCGCTCGCGGGGTTGGTGAAGATATCCAGGGGCTCGGGCACGCTATCTCTCACGCTGTCAGCTAATCGCATTATCAGATATTCCTCATCTCTGAACTCGTCTCTTGCGTTCAGTCTGAACCTCTTTTTCTCTTAAAAAACGTCAGGATCCCTTCCTCATCGACCTGGTTGTCTATGCTTATAGAGCACGAAAACAAAAACTGCTCTTGCCCGTGATATTTCGACGCCGCAGGTGTGATAGCTCTCCTGCCGTTTGAACTATGTAGGGCATATAAGGATGATATTATGGTGAAAAAAGCAATTGCAGCATTCTTTACTGTGTTGGTCCTTTCCTCTGCACTGACGGCATGTAACACCACGCGCGGCATCGGCGAGGATATCTCAGATGGCGGTAGCGCGATCTCCGGCGCGGCGACTAAAGCTCAGCAATAAACATTAACGGTACGGCCTTGCGCCGTACCGTTCTTTCCATCCTCTGTGCCGTTGTTTATACTCTCTTCGTTTTTTCACCCACCTTGCGGGACGACCCGTAAGCGTATCTCATCTGGGGACGGCCCCATTAATGGAGCCTTATGTCCTGGTTAGTTCTGTTTATTGCCGGTTTGCTGGAAGTGGTGTGGGCCGTCGGCCTGAAATATACCCATGGGTTTAGCCGCCTGGCGCCAAGCGTGATTACGATTGTCGCCATGGTCGCCAGTATGGCGCTGCTGTCGTGGGCGATGAAGTCACTGCCGGTAGGGACCGCCTATGCGGTATGGACCGGGATCGGCGCCGTTGGCGCGGCGATAACCGGCATCGTGCTGCTGGGAGAATCCGCCAGCCCAATGCGTATCGCCAGCCTGGCGCTGATTGTGGTGGGGATTATTGGGTTAAAGATTAGCGCGCATTAAAAACATGTAGGCCGGGCAAGGCGTAGCCGCTGCCCGGCAATGCGCGCTGGAGCGCCAGTCGGTTAAATAAACAGCACGCCCACCAGGGTGACCACCGTCAGAATCGCCGCCAGGCCATAGAAGACCCATTTACCGTTCGGCACATGGATTTTCAGGTCATGCATCGCATGGTGAATACGGTGTAGCCCGCACCATAGCGGCAGGACGATCATCAGGAAGATGAACAGGCGGCCAATGAAGCTGTGGCCGAAGGCGTAGACGCGTTCGTAGCTGAAAGCATCGTCAGGGGCGAGCCCCAGCGGCAACAGCACGCCGACCAACAACACCATCACCGGCGCGATAATCGCGCCCCACATACCACCTGCGCCAAATAGCCCCCAGAATACCGGTTCATCGGAACGTTTTGGATTGGGATTAATCATGACCGTCTCCTTACCAGAACAGCGCGACAAACAGGATGACGACGCTGGCTACCGCCATCACCGCCCACAGCCCTTTAATCAGCGGCTCTGGCCCCATTTTTTCGCCCTTAATAATGATGTTGGCGGCCTTCGGCGCCAGCTCAAACCAGGTTTTGGTGTGCAGCAGCGCCGCCGCCAGCGTGATCAGGTTGAGGATCACCACAATCGGGTTTTGCAGGAACGCCACGTAACCGTCCCAGCTTTCCGCGCCGTGCTTGAGGGCAAACAGGCCGTATATGAGCACGATGCTGAACCAGACCGTCGGCACGGCCGTCCCTTCACGCAGCATATAGAAGCGATAAAACGGCAGCTTCTTCCACCAGGTGGCGGTCATTGGCCGCACGTAGGGTTTGCGTTTAGTCGTCATAGTGCACTCCTTAGCGTGGTTTCAGGGTGGCGATCAGGAAGTCTTTCGAACTTTCTACCTTACCCTGCTGAATGGCGGCCGCCGGATCGACATGTTTTGGACAGACTTCGGAACAGAAGCCGACGAAAGTACAAGTCCATACGCCGTTTTGGCCGTTAAGCTGCGCCATCCGTTCCTTTTTGCCGTGGTCGCGGCTGTCTTCGTTATAGCGGTGGGCGAGGGTGATCGCCGCCGGGCCGATGAACTCCGGGTTCAGACCAAACTGCGGACAGGCCGCGTAGCACAGACCACAGTTGATGCAGCCGGAGAATTGATGGTATTTCGCCATCTGCGCCGGGGTCTGCTTATTTGGCCCCTGATCCGGCGTGCGCGAATTACCGATGATGTACGGCTTAATCGCCTCCAGACTTTCGATAAAGTGGGTCATATCGACCACCAGATCGCGTTCGATCGGGAAGTTGGCCAGCGCTTCGACTTTCAATCCGTTGCTGTAATCGCGCAGGAAGGTTTTACAGGCCAGTTTCGGCACCTTGTTGACCATCATGCCGCAGGAGCCGCAGATCGCCATACGGCACGACCAGCGGTAGCTTAAATCCGGCGCAAGGTTATCTTTGATGTAGCCCAGTGCATCAAGCAGTGAGGTTTGTTCATCGTAGGGGACTTCATAGAAAGCGCTGTGCGGTGCGGTGTCCACTTCCGGGTTGTAGCGCACCACTTCAATCTTCAGTGTGTTCATCTCAGCCATTGGTCGTCTCCTTCTTCTCAGCGGCTTCCGCTTCGGCGCCATACACGCGTTTCGCAGGCGGCAGAGTGGTGATCTTCACATCGCCATACTCCAGTCGCGTGCTGCCATCGGCTTCGCGGAAGGCGAGCGTATGCTTGAGGAAATTGACGTCGTCGCGTTCGGTGCAGCCTTCATCGAGACGCTGATGGGCGCCGCGAGACTCTTTACGCGCAATAGCGGAGTGCGCCATGCATTCGGCGACGTTCAGACCATGGCCCAGCTCAATGGTGTAGAGCAGGTCGGTATTGAACACGCTGGAGGTGTCGGTGATACGCACGCGCTTAAAGCGCTCCTGCAGCTCGGCCAGCTTATCGATGGTTTTCTGCATGAGTTCCGGCGTCCGGTAGATACCGCAACCTTCTTCCATCGACATACCCATTTCGTCGCGAATTTTGGCCCAGTTTTCATCACCTTGCTGGTTCACGAGGTCTTTCAGACGGTTTTCGATGTCGCTGACCTGCGCATCCAGCGCCGCGCCGTTGCTGTCGCTGGCCTCCATGGCGCGCTGCATGGCTTGCTCGCCGGCGAGGCGGCCAAAGACCACCAGTTCGGCAAGCGAGTTGGAACCCAGACGGTTGGCGCCGTGCAGGCCGACGGAGGAACATTCGCCAACGGCGAACAGGCCCTTAATGCGGGTTTCACACTGCTGGTCGGTTTCGATGCCGCCCATGGTGTAGTGCGCGGTCGGGCGGACGGGAATCGGTTCTTTCACCGGATCGACGCCGACATAGGCTTTCGCCAGCTCGCAGATAAATGGCAGACGCTCAAGCAGTTTTTTCTCGCCGAGATGACGCAGGTCGAGATAAACCACGTCGCCGCGCGGCGTCGGGATGGTGTTGCCTTTGCGCCACTCGTGCCAGAAGGCCTGAGAGACTTTATCGCGCGGGCCGAGTTCCATGTATTTGTTCTTCGGCTCGCCGAGCGGCGTTTCCGGCCCCATCCCGTAATCCTGCAGGTAGCGGTAGCCGTTTTTATTGACCAAAATACCGCCTTCGCCGCGGCAGCCTTCGGTCATCAGGATCCCCGAACCCGGCAGGCCTGTCGGGTGATACTGGACGAATTCCATATCGCGCAGCGGGACGCCGTGGCCCAGAGCCATGCCCATCCCATCGCCGGTCACGATGCCGCCGTTGGTGTTATAGCGATAGACGCGGCCTGCGCCGCCGGTCGCCATCACCACCGCGTTGGCGCGGATTTGCACCAGTGTGCCTTCCATCATGTTCATCGCCACCAGGCCGCGAGCCTGGCCGTCATCGACCAGAATATCCAGTACGAAGTGCTCGTCAAAGCGTTGGATCTGCGGGAACTGGAGGGACGTCTGGAAAAGGGTATGCAGCATATGGAAGCCGGTTTTATCGGCGGCGAACCATGTGCGTTCGATTTTCATCCCACCGAAGCGGCGAACGTTGACGCTGCCGTCCGGGCGGCGACTCCACGGACATCCCCACAGCTCAAGCTGGGTCATTTCCGTGGGGCAGTGGTGTACGAAATAGTCTACGACGTCCTGTTCACAGAGCCAGTCGCCTCCAGCGACGGTGTCGTGAAAATGGTATTCAAAGCTATCGTGATCCTGCGCGACGGCCGCGGAACCGCCTTCGGCGGCGACGGTGTGGCTACGCATTGGATAGACTTTTGAAATCAGTGCGATTTTGGCTTTTGGATTAGCCTGCGCAGCGGCGATAGCTGCGCGAAGACCTGCTCCGCCTGCGCCAATGACGACAAGATCGGCTTGAAAAGTTTGCACGACATTCCTCCAGTTTTTGTGTATTTCGCCGCCGGGCTGGCGAAAAAGTATCACTGCTCCTTTATAGGTAAAGGAGTATAGCCATAGGGATGTTGGGGAAAATTGACGCGTTCGATTTTTTTATCAATCCGTGCGCCGATTTATCAATTTTGTTTATGCAATTTGGTTAGCAATAAATTATCAATATGTAATATCGCCACCGGATTGCACAAAATTTGTTTCACCCGTCGGTTACGAGTAGACTTCGTGCCCTTGTATGAAATCGGAGAAAAGTACCATGAGCGAAACGGCAACCTGGCAGCCGAGCGCATCCATTCCAAATCTGTTAAAACGTGCGGCTGTAATGGCGGAAATTCGCCGTTTCTTTACCGACCGCGGCGTGCTGGAGGTGGAAACGCCTTGTATGAGTCAGGCAACGGTGACTGATATCCACATGTTCCCGTTTGAAACCCGTTTCGTCGGCCCCGGCCACTCTCAGGGTCTGAATCTGTATCTAATGACCAGCCCGGAATACCACATGAAGCGGCTGCTGGCCGCCGGATGCGGGCCGGTCTTCCAGCTGTGCCGTAGCTTCCGTAATGAAGAAATGGGCCGCCACCACAATCCAGAGTTCACCATGCTGGAGTGGTATCGTCCGTGCTATGACATGTACCGTCTGATTAATGAAGTTGACGACTTACTGCAGCAGGTACTTGAGTGCCAGCCAGCGGAAAGTCTCTCTTATCAGCAGGCCTTCCAGCGTTATCTGGAGATCGACCCGCTGTCGGCGGATAAAGCCCAGCTGCGCGAAGTGGCGGCAAAACTCGATCTCAGCAATATCGCCGATACCGAAGAGGACCGCGATACGCTGCTGCAGCTGCTGTTCGTCATGGGCGTGGAGCCGCACATCGGTAAAGAGCGCCCGACTTTCGTCTATCACTTCCCGGCAAGTCAGGCGTCTCTGGCGCAGATCAGTACCGAAGATCACCGCGTCGCCGAGCGTTTTGAGGTGTATTACAAGGGCATGGAACTGGCGAACGGTTTCCATGAGCTGACCGACGCGCGTGAACAGCAGCAGCGTTTTGAGCAGGATAACCGCAAGCGCGCGGCGCGCGGTTTACCCGAGCAGCCGATTGACTATAACCTGCTGGCCGCGCTGGAAGCTGGCCTGCCGGACTGCTCCGGCGTTGCGTTGGGCGTCGACCGTCTGGTGATGCTGGCACTGGGCGTAGAAACCATCGGCGAGGTGATCGCTTTCACCGTCGATCGTGCCTGATCCGCCAGGCTTCTCTTTCTGTCTGGAAGGGGCTGGCGGTATTTCAGGGAAGAAGACGCCCGGGGAATCGCTCTCCGGGCTAGTTAGTGCTTACAAACCTCCAGGGGCTCGGCTGCTTTTACCCGCCGAGTTCAGCGGTTGGCTGCTGCGCAGGCCATCGAGGCTTTCCAGACGCATCTGGAACGGTGGGAACGGCATATCGATACCGTGCGCGCGGTAACCTTCCAGAATCAGCTGGTGCAGCTCATGACGCAGCGGCATACGGTGACCCATCTCGGCGGCATAGATACGCAGCTCGAAAATCTGAATCCCCTGCTGCAGGTCAACGAGAAATGCTTCCGGCGCTGGCGTGTCAATCACCAGCGAGCAGCGATGAGCGGCGGTCAACAGGACCTGTGTGACTTCTTCAGTATTGGCCTCCGCGGGCGCCGGGATGGTCAACACCACACGAGTGACCGAGTCCGACAACGACCAGTTGATGAACTGCTCGGTGATGAACGCTTTGTTCGGCACGATGATCTCTTTGCGGTCCCAGTCGCTGATGGTGGTGGCGCGGGTGTTAATTTTGGTCACGCTGCCGGTCAGGCTGCGGATAGTGACCGTATCGCCGATACGGATCGGTTTCTCAAACAGGATAATCAGGCCAGAGATAAAGTTGGCGAAGATTTCCTGTAAACCAAAACCGAGACCGACGCTGAGCGCCGCCACCAGCCACTGCAGTTTCGACCACTCAATACCAATCATCGAGAAACCGACCAACCCGCCGATGAGCATCAGCAGATACTTGGTGATAGTGGTGATGGCGTAGCCGGTACCTGGTGTCAAATCCAGATGCTGGAGGATCGCCAGCTCCAGTAGCGCCGGGAGGTTGCGTACCAGTTGAGTGGTAATAATCAGCACCAGAATCGCGATCAGCACCGCGCCGAGGGTGATGGGCTCAAGGCTTTCGACGCCCTGTACCGTGGAGGTCACATCCCACAGTGAGATGTTTTCGAGGAAGCCGAACGCCGAGTGAATTTCCGACCACAGGATAATCACCGACAGCAGGGCGATCAGCATCAGCAGCGAGCGGACTAAGCGCAGCGACTGGGTACTGATGGCATCGAGGTCGACTTCGCTGACCTCCGCTTCCATTGAGCCTTCCGTGCTGGTGGTGTGGGCGACATCTTCTTCGCCGCGGGCGCGCTGAGCGAGGATCTCCGCCCGTCGGTGTTTGGCTCGGTCAAAGGCCAGACGACGGCGCTGAATCAGCATCCAGCGGCGGATGATATGGTAGACCACCAACAGCAGGAACCAGATGGCGACCGAGGTTTCCAGGCGTGCCAGCAGCGCTTGCGAAGTAGCGAGATACCCCACCGCCGCCGCCAGCATCGCGACTAGCGGCGCCCCGAGCAGCAGGTTCCACAGCAGGCGGTTCACCATGTTCTCGCCGTCGCCTTCTTTATCGAGATACAACGGGATCCCGGCATGCTTCAGGCTCAGGGTGACCAGCGCCAGCGCGCCGCATATCAACATGAAACACAGGCGGCCAAGCGAGGCGGAGAATTCGCGGTCATTGAGGTTATCGAACATGATCAACGCCATAATCAGCGGCACGATCAGTCCGATGCTCATCAGGTAGTAGCGCATCGCTCTGGCGACGCGATTGCGCGGCCAGCCGAAGTGGGCGATGAACAACCCGTTCGGGCGGGCGAAGGTGGCGCAAATCATCACCACCCATAGCAGCGGCACGGTGGCGGTCACGCCATCGCCGATGGCGACTGCCAGCGGGAAGGGCCAGGCCGCCTGCAGGCCATAGCCGAGCGTCATCCACAATACCGGTAGCGGCGAAGCCACCAGAATTGACCAGAATACGGTACGCAGCGTCAGCCAGAAGTGATCCTGGGTGACCTTGCCGATGCGTGCGCTGGAGCGCTCAAGGAAGCGGGTAAAGTGGCGGCGCGAATAGATACTAAAGCCAACCAGCACCAGCGCGCCAAACAGCGGGAACAGCGTCTCTTTGCTGGTCAGCATCATGAGGCTGGCTTTGCCGAGCTGATTGACGGTATCGAGCGAAATCAGGCGGCGCAGGTCTTGCACCACCTCCAGCGGCCAGGAGAAGCCAATCGGGCTGACATCTGACGTCCAGAACAGGTAGCGGTGGGTCGCTTCGTTGATCTCTTTCAGCGCATCTTCCAACTGGCCGTTGACGACTTTCAGCTTGGTTAGCTCAAGCAGCAGAGTATCGCCGCCGCGCAGCAGTGAATTAAGGAGTTCCGTCTGCGTACGCAGCTGTGCCTGCAGGATGCGATCCTGTTCGCTGGTCAGCGCTTCGCCGTCGGCCTGGCGAATCAGTCGTAGCTGCGCCTGCTTGCTGAGCAGGTCTTCGTAATGCAAACGTTGCACGCGCAACTGAGCCGTTTCGGTATCTAACTGCTGCGGGCGCGGACGTTCCGGCAGGCGGGCGACCTGCGCGCGCAGCGCTTCGCCCAGCAGATTTGATGAACCCAGCCACTGCGACTGTTCGCGTAGCGTATTCAGCGCCTGACGTACCTGTAGCGTTTGATTGGTCGCCTGGCGCTGTTGCGAGGCCACCAGATCCAGACGCTGAGCCTGTTGATTGAGCGCCTGCGATAGTTCGCGGTTCACTTTGAACTGGGCGGTGATCCCCGGTGGCAGGTTTTCGCTGTTTTCCGCCAGCAGCTCGGTACTTTCCAGTGCTTTTTCCGCTTCCCGCTGGCGCTGGCTGTTCTGCTGATTGCGCAGCGCCTGCAGATAGGCATCGAGCTGTTCGCTTTGTTTTTGCGCCAGTTCCGAGCGGATACGTGACAGCTCCTGACGGTTATTGGCGGAGAGCTGGGCGAGATCCAGTTCATCGACCAACGCTTTCAGACGTGCGGATTCCGCTTGCAGACCAAGATTTTGCGCCTGCGCCAGCGGCGTATTGCCGGACTGCGCGCCGATACGGCGTTCAATTTCGTTAAGCTGACGACGGGCGTCGGTCTGCTGCTGCGGCAACTGGTTGAGGGAGTCGGCGATTTCCCGCGCCCGATCCTGCTCCTGTTGCGCCTGGCGGCTGGCTTCCAGCAACTGACTGCTGACCTGCAGGATTTCCTGGTTGAGCGCATCGGCGGTAAGGGCGGTAGGGACCTGGCGCGGCGTGTCGCTGATATTCGCTAACTGGGCGCGCAGAGTTTGAAACAGTTTGGGGAAATTATCGATGACGTCCTGGTACTGGCGGGTGCGCTCAACGGATGCGTTACGCTCATCGATCGCATTCAGCGCGGCTTGCAGGACTTCGACGGTTTCAGGCTGGGCGGGTTTAGCCGCCTTCGCCTGTTCCAGTTCCTGGTTAATTTGTTTGACGTCCGGGGCCGTCGCTGCGTACGCCCCGAAGCTGAGGCTCAAGGCCAACAGAAAAGTGTGTATCAGGCGCACGGCGTAACCCTTTGTCGTCAGGAATTAACCTTCGTCTTGTTTGTCGTCAGCCGCTTGGCTGGCATCGCTTTCCGCGCGCAGCGGCGCTGCGACTGGTTCTTCCGGTTCGGCTGGCGCGTCGACCTGCGGTACGGTCGCCAGCGGCTCGCCGATTTTGGTCGCCGACAGGCTTTGCAGCTGTTCAACCAGCTTCACCTGGCCCGGCGCAAACAGGTTAATCACCGTTGAACCCAGCTTGAAGCGACCCATTTCCTGGCCTTTCAGTAGCGCGACGGAACCCTCGCTATCGCCCGCAGGCCAGGTCCAGCGTTTGATGATGCCTTCGCGCGGCGGCGTCACCGTGCCGGACCAGACAGTCTCGATGCTGCCGACGATGGTCGCGCCGACCAGAATCTGCGCCATCGGGCCGAATTCAGTATCGAACAGGCAGATGACGCGCTCGTTGCGGGCAAACAAGTTCGGGACGTTTTGCGCAGTCAGGTGGTTTACCGAGAACAGATCGCCCGGTACGTAAATCATCTCGCGCAGGATACCGTTGCACGGCATGTGTACGCGGTGATAGTCGCGCGGCGACAGATAAGTGGTGGCGAAGCTGCCGTTGCGGAACAGGTCCGCCATCTGATAGTTGCCGGCCAGCAGCGCTTCCAGCGTGTAGTTGTGGCCTTTCGCCTGCAGAATTTTGTCGTCTTCGATTGCGCCAAGCTGACTGATGACGCCATCGGCCGGCATCACCAGTACGTTAGGATCGGTATTCAGCGGGCGGACGTCTTCGCGCAGCGGACGGACGAAGAAATCGTTGAAGGTGCGATAAGCGGCGGTATCCGGCTTCTGCGCCTCTTTCATATCGACCTTGTAGTATTTGACGAACAGATCGATAACCAGTTTAGTCAGCCAGCCTGCTCGTTTACTTGCCCCCCAGCCTGCGAGGCGGGTGAGCCACAGTTTAGGCAGAATGTATTGCAGCGAGAGTTTAAACGAGTTTAACAAGGTAGCCTCCAGGCCATTAATTGTCGTTCCTGACCCCGCTTTGGCGCGGGGTGCTGAAAAAGGGGGACGATTCTATACGTAAATCCTGGCGAATTGTATCCGCGGCCCCTTGCCGGATGACGGCAAGGATAAGACGTATAGCGATGACCAGCTTAAATGTCAGTCATCGGTTGATGAAAAGCTTTTACGCGTTTTTACCTGCACCTGCTCCATGCTTTCCAGAATGCGGTGATAATTCGTGAAGCGGCTTTCGGCGATAGCGCCTTTTTCTACCGCTTCGCGAATGGCGCAGCCCGGATCGGTATCATGCTTGCAGTCGCGATACTTGCAATGGCCTAAATAATCATGGAATTCGACAAAGCCGTTGGTGATTTGTTCCGCGTCGAGATGCCACAGGCCGAACTCGCGAACGCCGGGAGAGTCGATCACATCGCCGCCGTGCGGGAAGTGATACAGGCGCGCGGCGGTGGTGGTGTGCTGGCCGAGACCGGAAACATCAGAGACGTCGTTGGTCAGGATTTGCTCATCACGCAGCCCCAGCAGCGTATTCAGCAGGCTGGATTTCCCCACGCCGGACTGCCCGGCAAAGATGCTGATACGCCCGGTCAGGGCTTCTTCCAGCGGTTTCAGGCCATCCTGGGTATGGCTGGAAACCATCAGCACCGGATAGCCGATGCGGCGATAAATAGCCATTTGCTCGTTGACGAAGGCCATGCCGTCGTCGTCCAGCAGGTCTATCTTATTAAGTACCAGCAGCGGTTCAATATTCTGCGCTTCGCAGGCCACCAGATAGCGGTCGATAATATTGAGCGACAGCTCGGGTAAAATGGCTGAAACCACCACGATTTGGTCGATATTCGCCGCGATGGGTTTTACGCCGTCGTAGAAGTCCGGGCGCGTCAGCACCGAGGTGCGTTCATGCACCGCTTCCACGATGCCTTTTACGTTGACCCCGTCGGCTGCGTCTTTGCCCGGCCGCCAGACCACGCGATCGCCGGTCACCAGAGAGCGGATCGTCCGGCGAATGTTACAGCGGTGGGTGGTGCCGTCTGCGGATTCGACATCGGCATGCATCCCAAAACGGCTGATGACGGTTCCTTCAGAAGGCTCGCCAAACAGGTTGTCGTCGTAGTCGGCCTTCTCCGAAGTCGTTTTCAGGCGGCGCTGGTGGTTGGCCTTGACGCGGCGCTGTTGGCCTTTGGAGAGCTTATTTTTACTCAATCGAACTGGCTCCTGGTCGCCCTGATGGGGCAAAACCTCTATGATACACGCTATTTTAGATGAATATAGTCACGCAAGAAGGGTGGAAAATAGCATGAGTGCAGATGAAAACAACCTGATTTGGATCGATCTTGAGATGACAGGGCTGGATCCCGAGCGCGATCGCATTATTGAAATCGCCACCCTGGTCACCGACGCTAATCTTAATATTCTGGCGGAAGGCCCGACCATTGCGGTTCACCAATCTGATGCTCAACTGGCGCTGATGGATGAGTGGAACGTACGTACTCACACTGGTAGCGGGCTGGTCGAGCGCGTGAAGGCCAGTTCCGTGGGCGATCGTGAAGCGGAACTGGCGACCATTGCGTTTCTCAAGCAGTGGGTACCGGCGGGTAAATCGCCGATTTGCGGTAACAGCATCGGCCAGGACCGCCGCTTCCTGTTCAAATACATGCCGGAACTGGAAGCCTACTTCCACTATCGCTATCTCGACGTCAGCACCCTGAAGGAGCTGGCGCGTCGCTGGAAGCCGGAAATCCTCGATGGCTTTAAAAAGCAGGGCACTCATCAGGCAATGGATGATATCCGCGAGTCGGTCGCCGAGCTGGCCTACTATCGCGAGAATTTTATTAAGCTTTGAAGCGAAATATAGATTCGCGCTTATGTCGGGTGGCGCTACGCTTACCCGACCTACCCTGGTAAGCACAGGAACCGTAGCCCTGCTAAGCGCAGCGCAAGCAGGGAAAATCCCGGTTGTGCCGTTTTTGTCAGGTGGCGCTACGCTTACCTGACCTACGTTTTATGTCATTTGTCGCCCCGCAGTCTTTGCTGCGTTACTTAAACCATTTCTGTTCCATCTGCTGGAACTCCGGCGACGCCTTCACGACCTCCAGCGCTTCGTTAATCTGCTTGAGCAGATCCGGATCGTCTTTGCGGACCGCTATCGCGTATTGCTTGCCATAGTAGGCCGGGTCGGTGGCGCGTTCTTTCATCTCGGCGTAATCCGGGTTATCCGCCAGCCACTGGTCCATGGTGGGCAAGTCACCGATCGCGCCGTCGACTGTACCGTGTTTTAACGCCTCCAGCGCGCTGTTATCATTGTCAAAAACGACGGCCTGAATCCCTTTCTGCTTATCGCGGAGATAACGCTGATGGACGCTGCCTTTGACGACGGCGAGCTTTTTACCCTGCAGGTCGGCAAACCCGTGGGCGGCATTTTTCGCCGTGACCACCACGCCGGAGAGCTCCTGCCGATAAGGCTGACTAAATGCCACCTGCTTTTCGCGCATCGGCAGCACTTCAACGCCGGCGATGACGGCGTCGAACTTTTTAAAGCGCAGTGCCGGGATCAGCGTATCAAAGCGCTGCGGCGTGAATTTGCATTCGGCCTGCATCTGCTTACACAGCGCATTGGCCAAATCAATGTCGAATCCCGTCGGCTGGCCTTTGCCTTTGACGGTTTCAAACGGTGGATTGGCGGTAGTGGTGCCGAAATGTAGGGGGGCGGCCAAAGCCGTTCCCGTGATCGATGTGGTCAGCAGCAGGACGGAAAGCGCTTTTTTCATTCTGGTTCCCTGTTTGGCGTCATGGTGGACCTTTTCGCGGATACCCACCGCGGTTCAATGTGGGCGATTTTGCGCCATTCACGCGAGTGGAAAAAGATATTTTGCTAATTATGGCGGTTATTTATACAATTCAGTGGGCTGTATGGCGAGAAAATGTCCATTCAAACAAAAAACGAAAAAAAGTGCTCGCCAGGGGGTTGCAGGTAAATCGAATTCTCGTATAATGCGCCTCCCGTAACGACGCAGAAATGCAAATTACGACGCCATCGAAATATGGCAAAAAAAGCAGTAACGCGGGAATAGCTCAGTTGGTAGAGCACGACCTTGCCAAGGTCGGGGTCGCGAGTTCGAGTCTCGTTTCCCGCTCCAAAATTTGAAAGCTTCACCATACCAAATCGCAGTTTTCAGGTTACTAGCAGGTAGCTTGAAAGACGATAAGCGGGAATAGCTCAGTTGGTAGAGCACGACCTTGCCAAGGTCGGGGTCGCGAGTTCGAGTCTCGTTTCCCGCTCCAAAATTTGAAAGCTTCACCATACCAAATCGCAGTTTTCAGGTTGCTAGCAGGTAGCTTGAAAGACGATGTAAGCGGGAATAGCTCAGTTGGTAGAGCACGACCTTGCCAAGGTCGGGGTCGCGAGTTCGAGTCTCGTTTCCCGCTCCAAATTTCTTCCTTTATCCAATTTATCCACAGTGCGAAATCGCGCCAGTGATGATTTTCGTTGGATGTTCCAAAATACTGTAAACAGAGTTATCCACAGCTTGTCGCCAATCCATTGGCGAGGATAATGCTTCACTTTGTAAATAGTATTCTTATATCTAATTGAAATTTAACATCTAAATTTCATTTCAAACTGTTAATTTGATCACTTGACGTATGTCTGCCCGTTGAAACGCAATGTGTTTTTGTTTTTATTCACAGCCTGTGAATGAATTAGGCGTCGCGCGGCAACCCTTTCTCAACCACCCTGACCAGACGAAGTTTCTTCGGTAACTGCACCTCGACGACGTTGGCATTTCGCTTCTCGATTTGCTGCGCAACCGCCCATTCAATGTGTTCATCGAGAAGTGGGTGCTCACCTCGGCGGCTTTCCAGCGCCGTCAGATTGGCCTCATCCCAGGGGGCGTTACCGAGCGCGACGGCGATATTCCGCAGCCAGCGCAAATGCCCAATACGGCGAATCGCCGAACCTTCCGTCACTTTTAGAAACCAGGCCTCGCTCCAGGCGAACAGTTCAATCAGCTGCGGCGCATGCAGCGCTTTGCGCGGGCTGAAGTCTTCCTCCCCGGTGAGTTGCGAGAAACGGTTCCACGGGCAGATGAGCTGGCAATCGTCGCAGCCGTAGATACGGTTGCCGATAAGCGGGCGAAACGCTTCCGGAATTGCGCCTTCCAGCTCAATGGTCAGATAGGAGATGCAGCGTCGGGCGTCAACGGTATAAGGTTCAACAATCGCGCCGGTTGGACAGATGGTCATGCAGGCGACGCAGCGGCCGCACTCTTCGGCGACGGGCCGATCGATAGGCAGGGGGAGATCGATCAGCAGTTCGCCGAGGAAGAAGAACGATCCCGCGTCGCGGCTTAAGATAAGTGAGTGCTTACCTGTCCAGCCAAGGCCGGCTTTTTCTGCGATGGGCCGCTCCAGAATAGGCGCGGAATCGACAAACGGTCTAAAATTGAGCGAAGCACACTGTTCCTGAATCATCTCACCCAGTTTTTTCAGGCGGTTACGTAGCAGCTTATGATAATCACGCCCAAGGGCATAACGGCTGACGTAACCCAGCGCGGGATCTTTCAGGGTGCTGGCGAAGGCAGCATTGGCGGGCAGATAGTTCATGCGCACGCTAATCACGCGCAGCGTACCGGGCAAAAGTTCATGCGGACGGGCACGCATCATGCCGTGGCGAGCCATCCATTCCATTTCGCCATGGTATTGTTTATCCAGCCATGCCTGTAGCTTAGGCTCGCTGGCGCTGAGATCGGTATCGGTGATGCCGACCTGCTGGAAGCCAAGCTCTGTACCCCATTGTTTGATTTGCTGCGCTAACTGATTGAGATCGAGGGGCTGTGACATGATGGACCATACAATGACGAGAAACCCTGACAGTATACCACACATCGTGTGGCCAGCGGAGGCGCTGCGTCAGGCGGAAAAAGAGGCGGCGGATAGCCTCGGCCTGACGCTTTTTGAACTGATGCGTCGCGCGGGCGAAGCGGCGTTCCAGCTTGCTCGCCGCGGCTACCCCGCCAGCCGACACTGGCTGATCCTCTGCGGCCACGGTAATAACGGCGGCGACGGCTACGTGGTGGCGCGACTGGCGCAGGCGCAAGGCATCGCTGTGACGCTACTGGCGTTGGAAAGTGATAAGCCGTTGCCGGAAGAGGCGCAGGCCGCGCGTGACGAATGGCTCAACGCCGGCGGCGTTATCCATGCCGCCGACATCGTCTGGCCGGATGATATTTCGTTGATTATTGACGGCCTGCTCGGCACTGGGCTGCATCGCGCGCCGCGCGCCAACGTCGCCGGGCTTATTACACTGGCGAACGCTTATCCTGCGCCGATCATCGCGCTTGATATTCCCTCCGGGCTGAATGCGCACACCGGCGCGACGCCGGGCGAGGTGATTCACGCCGCCGATACCCTGACCTTTATCGCGCTTAAACCAGGGCTGCTGACCGGCAATGCCCGTGATGTCGTTGGGCGCTTACATCATCATGCGCTCGGGCTGGAGTGCTGGCTGGCGGGGCAAAATACCCACATCCGCCGTTTTTCCGCGGAACAGTTGGCAGGCTGGCTGCCGCCGCGTCGTCCGACCGCGCACAAAGGTTCGCATGGCCGTCTGGTGATTATCGGCGGCGATCGCGGTACCGCAGGCGCCATTCGCATGGCGGGCGAAGCGGCGCTGCGGACCGGGGCGGGATTAGTCCGGGTACTGACGCGGGCGGAAAATATCGCCGGTATGGTGACCGCCAGGCCAGAGCTGATGGTCCACGAGCTGAACAATGACAGCCTGACTGAAAGCCTGCAGTGGGCGGATGTGGTGGCGATAGGTCCTGGCCTTGGACAAAGCGAGTGGGCGAAAGCGGCGCTGCGGCAGGTAGAGAATTTTCGCAAACCGATGGTCTGGGATGCCGACGCGCTGAACCTGCTGGCAATCAATCCCGATAAACGTCACAATCGCGTGTTGACCCCGCATCCCGGCGAAGCCGCCCGCTTACTGAATACCAGCGTGGCAGAAGTTGAAAGCGATCGCTTATTTTCCGTACAACGTCTGGTAAAACGGTATGGCGGCGTGGTGGTGCTAAAAGGCGCAGGAACTGTGGTGGCGAATGACGTGGGCGAAATCGGTATTATTGATGCCGGTAACCCCGGGATGGCCAGCGGCGGTATGGGCGATGTGCTCACCGGTATTATCGCCGCGCTGTTGGGACAGGGGTTGACCCCGTATGATGCCGCATGCGCAGGCTGTGTGGCGCACGGCGAAGCCGCAGATCGACTGGCTGCCAGAGATGGCACCCGTGGCATGCTGGCGACCGATCTTTTTTGCACGCTGAGGCGTGTTGTTAACCCGGATGTGATTGACGTAGACCATGATTAACCGTGTGATTCCTTTACCCGACGAGCAGGCGACTTTAGACCTTGGCAACCGCGTAGCGCAGGCCTGTAGCGGCGCGACGGTTATCTATCTGTATGGCGATTTAGGCGCGGGTAAAACCACCTTCAGCCGCGGTTTTTTACAGGCCCTTGGCCACCGCGGCAATGTCAAAAGCCCAACCTATACGTTGGTGGAGCCGTACACCCTTGAAAATCTGATGGTGTATCACTTCGACCTGTACCGTCTGGCGGATCCTGAGGAGCTTGAATTTATGGGGATCCGCGATTACTTCGCTAACGATGCCATCTGCCTGGTGGAATGGCCGCAACAAGGCGCGGGTGTGCTGCCTGACCCGGATGTCGAAATTCACCTGGATTACCAGGCGCAAGGGCGTGAGGCGCGCGTAACGGCGGTCTCCTCATTGGGTGAGTCTTTATTGGCGCGTTTAGCCATTTAGCCTAAAGGATGACGGGATGAAGTATCGCATAACCAGTTGGCTGGCCGCCGCTCTGATGCTGTTCGGCACTCAGGCATCCGCGGCAAGTTTATCCGATATCCAGGTCTCAAACGGCGATCAGCAGGCCCGCATAACGTTAAGTTTTGTCGGCGATCCCGAGTATTCGTTCACCCCGCAGGGTAAGCGGGCGGTGGCGCTGGATATCAAACAGACCGGCGTGCTTCAGGGGCTGCCGCTGCAGTTTAGCGGTAATAATCTGGTCAAAAGCATTCGTGCAGGACAACCTCAGGATACGCAATCTTTGCGTCTGCTGGTCGATCTGACCGAAGATGGCAAAACGCGGGCCGTGAAGCAGCAAAGCGGCGCCAACTATACCGTCGTCTTCACCATTAATGCCGATGCCCCGCCGCCGCCTCCGCCAGTCGTGGCTAAACGGATCGAAGCGCCGGTGGTGGCGCCGCGTCCGACTACGCCGCCGCGCAACCCGTTCAGCACGTCCGGCAACGACAGAACCACGATGGTGACCCGCAGCCAGCCGGCGATGACCAATAACCAAACCGTCACCCGCCCGGCGACGCGCGCAGTGGCGACGGACGATAAAATTATTATCGCGATTGATGCTGGCCACGGCGGCCAGGATCCTGGCGCTATCGGGCCGAATGGTACCAAAGAGAAGAACGTCACTATCGCTATCGCCCATAAGCTACGGGCGTTGCTTAACGACGATCCGCAGTTTAAGCCCGTGCTGACCCGCAACGGCGATTACTTTATTTCGGTGATGGGGCGTTCGGACGTGGCGCGGAAACAAAACGCCAATTTCCTGGTCTCTATTCATGCCGATGCGGCGCCGAACCGCGACGCTACCGGCGCATCGGTGTGGGTGCTTTCCAACCGTCGCGCGAACAGCGAAATGGCTGGCTGGCTTGAGCAGCATGAGAAACAATCCGAGCTGCTGGGCGGGGCGGGTGACGTACTGGCTAATAGCCAGTCGGATCCTTATCTGAGCCAGGCGGTATTGGATTTACAGTTCGGCCATTCCCAACGCGTCGGTTATGATGTGGCGACGGATGTGCTGAGCGAACTGCAACGAGTCGGTAATCTGCATAAACGCCGTCCGGAGCACGCCAGTCTTGGCGTTCTGCGTTCGCCGGATATCCCGTCGATCCTCGTAGAAACCGGCTTTATCAGCAATACCGGCGAAGAACGCCTGCTGGGCAGCGAGGCTTACCAACAGCAGATTGCCGAGGCGATTTATAAAGGGCTGCGTAACTATTATATGCAGCACCCGCTGCAATCGGCGCCGCGCGGCGAGGCTGCGCAAACTGCCAGCGCCGGTTCGCCGGGCGGGACGTTGATTAACTAAGGAGAAGGTCATGCCGATTCAGGTTCTACCGCCGCAGCTCGCTAACCAGATTGCCGCCGGCGAGGTGGTGGAACGTCCGGCGTCGGTCGTCAAAGAGCTGGTTGAAAACAGCCTTGATGCTGGCGCCACCCGTATCGACATTGATATCGAACGCGGCGGCGCGAAACTTATCCGTATTCGCGATAACGGCTGTGGGATTAAAAAAGACGAGCTAGCCCTGGCGCTGGCTCGTCATGCCACCAGTAAAATCGCGTCGCTGGACGACCTTGAAGCTATTATCAGCCTGGGTTTTCGCGGCGAAGCGCTGGCCAGTATCAGTTCCGTCGCGCGCCTGACGCTGACTTCGCGTACCGCAGAACAGCAGGAGGCCTGGCAGGCCTACGCCGAAGGGCGCGACCAGGCGGTGACGGTGAAACCGGCGGCGCACCCGGTCGGCACCACGCTGGAAGTGCTGGATCTGTTCTACAACACCCCCGCACGGCGCAAGTTTATGCGCACGGAAAAAACCGAGTTTGGCCATATTGATGAAATCGTCCGGCGCATCGCGCTGGCACGTTTCGACGTGACGATTAATCTCAGTCATAACGGCAAGATCATGCGCCAGTACCGCGCGGCGGCGGAAGGCAGCCCGCGCGAACGGCGTCTGGGGTCGATATGCGGCGCGGTGTTTCTTGAACACGCGCTGGCGATCGAATGGCAGCACGGCGATCTGACGTTGCGCGGCTGGGTTGCCGATCCCCTGCATACCAATTCTGCGTTGGCGGAAATTCAGTATTGTTACGTCAATGGGCGTATGATGCGCGACCGGCTGATCAATCATGCCATTCGCCAGGCCTGCGAAGACAAGCTGGGCGCCGACCAGCAGCCGGCGTTTGTGTTGTATCTGGAGATCGATCCGCATCAGGTTGACGTTAACGTCCATCCGGCTAAGCACGAGGTGCGTTTCCATCAATCGCGGCTGGTCCACGATTTTATCTACCAGGGTGTGTTGAGCGTATTGCAGCAGCAGCTTGATGCGCCGCTGGCGGAAGACAGTGAAGAACCGGCGCCGCGGCAGATGCCGGAAAACCGGGTTGCTGCGGGCGGTAATCATTTCGCTCGCCCAGTATCGGCTCGTGAACCGGCGGCCCCGGGTTATGACGCCCGCGCTTCGCGCGAACCGGCGGCCTCCGGCAGCGGTTCTGGTGCAGGCGGCGCCAGCTGGCCGCATGCCCAGCCGGGTTATCAGAAACAGCAGGGGGCGCTCTATCGCCAACTGTTGGAAACGCCGGTGGCGGAAAAAAAACCGGCCGTGCCCGCGCCTGCGGAAAGCCTGGCGGCGCACAGCCAAAGCTTTGGTCGGGTGTTGACTATTGTCGGCGGCGATTGCGCATTGCTTGAACGTGGCGGCAAAGTGGCGCTACTGGCGCTGCCGGTGGCGGAACGTTGGCTGCGTCAGGCGCAGCTGACGCCGGGCGCGGAAGCGGTTTGCGCCCAGCCGTTGCTGATCCCGCTACGTCTTAAAGTGAACGAAGCCGAACGTAACGCGCTGGAAAAAGCCCAACCGGCACTGAGGGAATTGGGCATCGATTTACACGCCGATGCCCAGCACGTGACGGTTCGCGCGGTGCCTTTACCCTTAAGACAACAAAATTTACAAATCTTGATTCCTGAACTGATAGGCTACCTGGCGCAGCTAACGGCATTCGACGTCGGCGACATCGCCCAGTGGACGGCGCGTAATCTGGCGAGCGAGCACGCGCAGTGGAGCATGGCGCAGGCGATTTCCGTGTTGGCGGACGTCGAGCGTTTATGCCCGCAGCTGATTAACGCGCCGCCGGGTGGCCTGTTACAACCTGTTGATTTACATTCGGCGATGACAGCCCTAAAAGATGAGTGATGTAACTGAGGCGAGCCTGCCTAAGGCAATTTTTTTAATGGGGCCGACGGCCTCCGGCAAAACGGCATTAGCTATCGCCTTGCGTAAAGTTTTGCCCGTAGAGTTGATTAGCGTCGATTCCGCCCTCATCTATCGAGGAATGGATATCGGCACGGCCAAACCCGATGCCGCAGAGCTGAGCGCAGCGCCGCATCGGTTGCTGGATATTCGCGATCCGGCAGAGTCGTATTCTGCGGCAGATTTCCGCCGCGACGCGTTGGCAGAAATGGCGGATATCGTCGCTGCCGGGCGCATTCCGTTATTAGTCGGCGGAACCATGTTGTATTTCAAAGCGTTGTTGGAAGGATTATCGCCGCTGCCTTCGGCGGATCCTGCAGTCAGGGCCCGAATTGAGCAACAAGCAGCAGAGCAGGGGTGGCACGCATTGCACCGGCAGTTACAGGAAATCGATCCCGTCGCCGCCGCGCGTATTCATCCAAATGATCCGCAAAGACTTTCCCGAGCACTGGAAGTTTTTTTCATTTCGGGTAAAACTTTAACGGAACTGACGCAAACGTCAGGAGAGGCTCTGCCGTATCAGGTGCATCAGTTCGCCATCGCCCCGGCGAGCCGTGAACTGCTACATCAACGCATTGAGCAGCGTTTTCATCAGATGTTGGCTTCAGGTTTTGAAGCAGAAGTGCGGGCGCTATTTGCCCGTGGAGATTTGCATACGGATATGCCTTCCATTCGTTGTGTGGGATACCGCCAGATGTGGTCATACCTTGAAGGCGAGGTCCCGTATGATGAAATGGTTTATCGAGGTGTTTGCGCCACGAGACAGTTAGCTAAACGTCAGGTCACCTGGCTGCGCGGTTGGGAAGATGTTCACTGGTTAGACAGTGAGCAACCTGAACAAGCGCTCAACAAAGTATTACAGGTTGTTGGTGCTAGCCAGAACTGAACGTGTACAATTGAATGGTATCGTGCGTAATTTTTTAAGAATCGTAAGGTTCTGAGTACAAAACAAGCATACATATAAGGAAAAGAGAGAATGGCTAAGGGGCAATCTTTACAAGATCCGTTCCTGAACGCTTTGCGTCGGGAACGTGTTCCGGTTTCTATTTATTTGGTGAATGGTATTAAGCTGCAAGGGCAAATTGAGTCTTTCGATCAGTTCGTGATCCTGTTGAAGAACACGGTCAGCCAGATGGTCTATAAGCACGCAATTTCTACGGTTGTCCCGTCCCGTCCGGTGTCTCACCACAGCAATAATGCTGGCGGCGGTACAAGCAACTATCACCACGGTGGTAGCGCGCAAGGTTCTTCTGCGCCGCAGCAAGACAGCGACGACGCCGAATAAGGCTAATGCTGTTTTTCCACGTCGGGGAGCCAGGTTTTCTGCGTTCCCCGCTGGTATTTTATAAGGGGTTTACGCTTGTTTGACCGTTATGATGCCGGTGAGCAGGCGGTACTGGTACACATCTATTTTTCGCAAGACAAAGATATGGAGGATCTCCAGGAGTTTGAATCCCTGGTCTCTTCCGCCGGTGTCGAAGCAATGCAGGTGATTACCGGTAGCCGTAAAGCACCGCACCCGAAGTATTTTGTTGGTGAAGGTAAGGCTGTTGAAATTGCGGAAGCCGTAAAAGCGACCGGCGCCTCGGTCGTGTTGTTCGATCATGCCTTGAGTCCGGCCCAGGAACGTAACCTGGAGCAGCTATGCGAATGCCGGGTTATCGATCGCACCGGTCTGATTTTAGATATTTTTGCCCAGCGAGCGCGTACCCACGAAGGGAAACTGCAGGTTGAGCTGGCGCAGTTACGCCATCTGGCCACGCGTCTGGTACGCGGCTGGACCCACCTTGAAAGGCAGAAGGGCGGGATTGGTTTGCGTGGACCGGGTGAAACCCAGCTCGAAACCGACCGTCGATTGCTGCGTAACCGCATTATGCAGATCCTGTCGCGACTGGAAAAAGTAGAAAAACAGCGCGAGCAAGGTCGGCGGTCACGCGCTAAGGCCGATATCCCTACCGTATCGCTGGTGGGGTATACCAACGCCGGAAAATCAACGCTGTTCAACCAGATAACCGAGGCGGAAGTCTATGCCGCGGACCAGCTGTTCGCCACCCTGGATCCGACGCTGCGCCGCATTAACGTCACTGACGTTGGCGAAACGGTACTGGCTGACACCGTCGGCTTTATTCGCCACCTGCCGCATGATTTAGTGGCGGCGTTTAAAGCCACTCTGCAGGAGACGCGTCAGGCGACGCTGTTGCTGCATGTGATCGACGCGGCGGATGTTCGCGTGCAGGAAAATATTGATGCGGTGAATACGGTCCTGGCTGAAATCGAGGCCGATGAAATTCCGTCGCTGCTGGTGATGAACAAAATCGATGTGCTTGACGATTTTGAACCGCGCATCGATCGGGATGAAGAGAATAAACCGATTCGGGTCTGGCTCTCCGCCCAGACCGGGGTTGGCGTACCACTGCTTTTTCAGGCGCTAACAGAGCGTCTTTCCGGCGAAGTGGCCCAGCATACGCTGCGCTTACCGCCGCAGGAAGGCCGTCTGCGAAGCCGCTTCTATCAGCTTCAGGCGATAGAAAAAGAGTGGATGGAAGACGACGGCAGCGTAAGCCTGCAAGTGCGCATGCCCATTGTGGACTGGCGTCGCCTCTGCAAACAAGAGCCTGCGTTGGTCGACTACGTGGTTTGACCTGGCCTGAAGATATTAACCCCTGTGGGGATATCAAAAACAAATATGGAGCATATACATGGCGTGGAATCAGCCCGGTAATAACGGACAGGACCGCGACCCGTGGGGAAGCAGCAAAAACGGCGGCAACTCTGAGGGAAATGGCAACAAAGGCGGTCGCGAGCAGGGGCCGCCCGATCTGGATGATATCTTCCGCAAGTTAAGCAAAAAACTTGGCGGTCTCGGCGGCGGTAAAGGCGGTCAGGGTGGCGGTAATGTTACCCAGGGGCCTCGTGGCCCGATGGGCGGACGCATTGTCGGCATCGTTGCCGCCGCGGCGGTGATTATCTGGGCGGCCAGCGGTTTCTATACCATCAAGGAAGCGGAACGGGGTGTGGTGACACGCTTTGGTAAATTCAGCCATCTGGTTGAACCCGGCCTGAACTGGAAACCGACCTTTATCGATAATGTTCAGGCGGTGAACGTCGAGTCCGTGCGTGAACTGGCGGCGTCCGGCGTCATGTTGACCTCCGATGAGAACGTTGTACGCGTTGAAATGAACGTGCAGTACCGCGTGACCGATCCGGAACGCTACCTGTTTAGCGTGACCAGCGCCGATGATAGCCTGCGTCAGGCCACAGATAGCGCTCTGCGCGGCGTCATTGGTAAGTACACCATGGACCGTATCCTGACCGAAGGTCGTACCGTTATTCGTAGCGATACCCAGCGCGAGCTGGAAGAGACCATCCGTCCGTACAACATGGGGATTACCCTGCTGGACGTCAACTTCCAGACGGCGCGTCCGCCGGAAGAGGTGAAGGCCGCGTTTGACGATGCGATTGCCGCGCGTGAGAACGAGCAGCAGTACATCCGTGAAGCGGAAGCTTACACCAACGAAGTTCAGCCGCGTGCTAACGGTCAGGCGCAGCGTATCCTCGAAGAGGCGCGCGCGTATAAGACTCAGACCGTACTGGAAGCGCAGGGTGAAGTGGCTCGTTTTGCTAAGATCCTGCCGGAATATAAAGCCGCGCCGGAAATTACCCGCGAGCGTCTGTATATCGAAACCATGGAAAAAGTGCTGAGCCATACCCGCAAAGTGCTGGTAAACGACAGCAAGGGCGGCAACCTGATGGTTCTGCCTTTGGATCAGATGCTGAAAGGCGCCGGCGCACCGGCGGCAAAGAGCGATAGCAGTGGCGCAAGCGATCTGCTGCGCCTGCCACCTGCATCCAGCTCAAGCAGCGCCAGCACCTCATCAACCTCGAGTTCAACCGGGGGTACCATTATGGACCAACGCCGCGCCAACGCGCAGCGTAACGACTACCAGCGTCAGGGGGAATAACGATGCGTAAATCTGTTATCGCGATCATTGTCGTCGTGCTGGTAGTGCTCTACATGTCGGTTTTCGTCGTGAAAGAAGGCGAGCGTGGCATTACGCTGCGTTTCGGCAAAGTTCTGCGCGACGATGAGAACAAGCCATTGGTGTATGCGCCAGGCCTGCACTTCAAGATTCCATTTATTGAATCTGTGAAGATGCTGGATGCGCGTATCCAGACCATGGACAACCAGGCCGACCGCTTCGTCACTAAAGAGAAGAAAGACCTGATCGTTGACTCCTACATCAAGTGGCGTATCAGCGACTTCAGCCGTTACTATCTGGCGACCGGCGGCGGCGACGTCTCCCAGGCCGAGGTACTGCTGAAGCGTAAGTTCTCTGACCGTCTGCGTTCTGAAATCGGTCGTCTGGACGTGAGAGATATCGTTACCGACTCCCGCGGGCGTTTGACCCTGGAGGTTCGTGATGCGCTGAACTCAGGTTCTGCGGGCACGGAAGATGAAGTGACGACTCCGGCTGCTGATGACGCGATCGCGAAAGCGGCGGAACGTGTCGAAGCCGAAACGAACGGTAAAGTTCAGGTGATCAACCCGAACAGTATGGCGGCGCTGGGTATTGAAGTCGTTGACGTGCGTATCAAGCAGATTAACCTGCCGGCGGAAGTGTCTGAGGCGATCTACAACCGTATGCGCGCCGAGCGTGAAGCGGTTGCACGTCGTCATCGTTCGCAAGGTCAGGAAGAAGCGGAAAAACTGCGCGCGACGGCAGACTATGAAGTGACCAAAACGCTGGCGGAAGCCGAGCGTCAGGGCCGAATCCTGCGCGGTGAAGGCGATGCCGAATCAGCAAAACTGTTCGCTGACGCATTCAGTCAGGATCCGGGCTTCTACGCCTTTATCCGTAGCCTGCGCGCTTATGAGAAGAGCTTCCAGAGCAATCAGGACGTCATGGTCCTCAGCCCGGATAGCGATTTCTTCCGTTACATGCGGTCTCCGGATTCAGCACGTAAATAAGCTGAGTTTGCGTGAAAAGAGAAGGCGCCTTGTGAGAGGCGCCTTTTTTCATGCCGGTGAAGATGGCGCATTTAGCGCCGCGCTTGAACACGCGCAGAAATACATTAAGCTCTGATTTTTCTTTTATGCGGTGGTTTTGTTTTCCTATAAGGGTCATCAATAATGAATGCAACAATTTGGCTGGCATTGGCGCTGGTTTTAGTCCTCGAAGGCCTTGGCCCCCTGCTGTATCCTCGCGCCTGGCGCAAAATGGTGGCGACGATGAGCCAACTGCCGGATAATTTATTGCGCCGTTTTGGCGGTGGTCTTGTGGTGGCTGGCATTGTCATCTACTACATGTTGAAGAAATCGATTGGCTGATCAAAAAACAATCGTATTCGCGATGTTTTGAGTGCAAAAAGTGCTGTAACTCTGAAAAAGCGGTGGTAGAATCCATTTTTAAGCAAACGGTGATTTTGAAAAAATGGGTAACAACGTCGTCGTACTGGGCACCCAATGGGGTGACGAAGGTAAAGGGAAGATCGTCGATCTCCTGACTGAACGGGCTAAATATGTTGTGCGCTACCAGGGTGGCCATAACGCAGGCCATACTCTCGTAATCAACGGTGAAAAAACCGTCCTCCATCTTATTCCATCAGGTATTCTCCGTGAGAATGTAACCAGCATCATCGGTAACGGTGTTGTGCTGTCTCCGGCTGCGCTGATGAAAGAGATGAAAGGTCTGGAAGACCGTGGTATCCCTGTTCGTGAGCGTCTGCTGCTGTCTGAAGCCTGCCCGCTTATCCTCGACTATCACGTCGCGCTGGACGTGGCGCGTGAGAAAGCACGTGGCGCGAAAGCTATCGGTACTACCGGTCGCGGCATCGGCCCGGCTTACGAAGATAAAGTCGCGCGTCGCGGTCTGCGCGTTGGCGACCTGTTTGATAAAGCCACCTTCGCTGACAAACTGAAAGAAGTGATGGAATATCACAACTTCCAGCTGGTGAACTTCTACAAAGCAGAAGCGGTTGATTACCAGAAAGTGCTGGACGATGTCATGGCGATTGCCGACATCCTGACCGGCATGGTGGTTGATGTGTCCGATTTGCTGGATCAAGCGCGTCAGCGCGGCGACTTCGTGATGTTCGAAGGCGCGCAGGGCACGCTGCTGGATATCGACCACGGCACCTATCCGTACGTAACCTCTTCCAACACCACCGCGGGTGGCGTGGCGACCGGCTCCGGCCTGGGCCCGCGTTATGTGGATTACGTTCTGGGCATCATCAAAGCTTACTCTACTCGCGTAGGCGCGGGCCCGTTCCCGACCGAGCTGTTTGATGAAACCGGCGAGTTCCTGTGCAAGCAGGGTAACGAATTCGGCGCCACCACTGGCCGTCGTCGTCGTACCGGCTGGCTGGACTCCGTCGCGGTACGCCGTGCGGTGCAGATCAACTCCCTGTCCGGCTTCTGCCTGACTAAACTGGACGTCCTGGACGGCCTGAAAGAAGTGAAAATCTGCGTTGGTTACCGTATGCCGGATGGTCGTGAAGTCACCACCACTCCGCTGGCTGCCGACAACTGGGAAGGTATCGAGCCTATCTACGAAACCATGCCGGGCTGGTCAGAAACCACCTTCGGCGTGAAAGAGCGCAGCGGTCTGCCGCAGGCGGCGCTGAACTACATCCAGCGTATTGAAGAGCTGACCGGCGTGCCGGTTGATATCATCTCTACCGGTCCAGACCGTACTGAGACTATGATTCTGCGCGACCCGTTCGACGCGTAATCATCATCCAGGGGCGCCGTTCGGGCGCCCTTGTTTTTGCAGTTCGCCCGCCCCATTTCAAATAAATTAGCGGCCTGAGCGCTGGCTGGTTTATCATCAATAGAGTTAATACCCGCGGATTCACCGCTTTCCCCTTACCCTGAGGTTGATGTGCAGTTAACGAGTTTCACCGATTATGGGTTACGCGCGCTGATTTACATGGCGTCGTTGCCAGATGACCGAATGACCAGTATTTCCGAGGTGACGGATGTCTATGGCGTTTCCCGTAATCATATGGTCAAAATAATCAATCAGTTAAGCCGCGCTGGCTACGTGACAGCCGTGCGGGGAAAGAATGGAGGAATTCGCCTCGGTAAGCCGGCTAAAATGATTCGCGTGGGTGATGTTGTGCGCGATCTGGAACCGTTATCGCTGGTGAATTGCAGCAGCGAATTTTGCCACATTACTCCCGCTTGCCGCCTGAAACAGGCACTTGCTGAAGCCGCGCAAAGTTTTCTGAAGGAATTGGATAACTATACGTTGGCCGATTTGGTTGAAAAGAATCAACCGCTATATAAATTATTACTGGTGGAAGAAAAGCCCTGAGTGATTCGCGCCGCAGCGTAAAGAGAACCAACAAAGCGGCGGTGTGAACAACATTGAGACTTTCATCGGAGATGACTACGGAGGAACCGATATGTCACAAGATCCATTCCAGGAACGCGAAGCTGAGAAGTACGCGAATCCAATCCCAAGCCGGGAATTTATCCTCGAACATTTAACCAAACGTGAAAAACCGGCCAGCCGCGATGAGCTGGCGATCGAGTTAAACATCGAGGGTGAAGAACAAATAGAAGCGCTGCGTCGCCGCCTGCGCGCGATGGAGCGCGATGGTCAGCTGGTCTTCACTCGCCGCCAGTGCTATGCGCTGCCGGAACGCCTCGACTTAGTCAAAGGCATCGTTATTGGCCATCGCGACGGCTATGGTTTTTTACGCGTCGAAGGGCGTAAAGACGACCTGTATCTGTCCTCAGAACAGATGAAAATGTGCATTCACGGCGACCAGGTGCTGGCGCAGCCGTTGGGCGCGGACCGTAAAGGCCGTCGCGAAGCGCGCATTGTTCGCGTGCTGGTGCCGAAAACCAGCCAGATTGTCGGCCGCTACTTCACTGATGCCGGCGTGGGCTTCGTGGTGCCGGACGACAGCCGTTTGAGCTTCGATATCCTGATCCCGCCTGAAGATATTATGGGCGCGCGGATGGGGTTTGTGGTGGTGGTCGAACTGACCCAGCGTCCAACTCGCCGCACCAAGGCGGTCGGGAAAATTGTTGAAGTACTGGGCGACAACATGGGCACCGGGATGGCTGTTGATATGGCGCTGCGTACTCATGAAATCCCTTACGTCTGGCCACCAGCGGTAGAAAAACAGGTTTCCGGTCTCAAAGAACAGGTACCGGAAGAAGCGAAAGCCGGGCGTGTCGATCTGCGCTCTCTGCCGCTGGTCACTATTGACGGCGAAGACGCCCGCGACTTTGATGATGCGGTGTACTGCGAGAAGAAACGCGGCGGCGGCTGGCGTCTGTGGGTGGCTATCGCCGACGTGAGCTACTACGTGCGTCCTGGCACGCCGCTGGACGGCGAAGCGCGCAGCCGTGGTACCTCAGTCTACTTCCCTTCACAGGTCGTCCCGATGCTGCCGGAAGTGCTGTCTAACGGTCTGTGTTCGCTGAACCCGCAGGTTGATCGCCTGTGCATGGTGTGCGAAATGACGATTTCGTCAAAAGGCCGCCTGACCGGCTATAAATTCTATGAGGCGGTGATGAGCTCCCACGCTCGCCTGACTTACACCAAAGTGTGGCATATGCTGCAGGGCGATCAGGAGCTGCGTGAGCACTACGCGCCGCTGGTGAAGCATATTGAAGAGCTGCATAACCTCTACAAAGTGCTGGATGGCGCCCGCGAAGAGCGCGGCGGCATCTCATTTGAAAGCGAAGAAGCGAAATTCATCTTCAACGCCGAGCGCCGTATTGAACGTATCGAACAGACGCAGCGTAATGATGCGCACAAGCTGATTGAAGAGTGCATGATTCTGGCGAACATCTCCGCCGCGCGCTTTGTTGAGAAGGCGCAGGAGCCCGCGCTGTTCCGTATTCACGATAAGCCAAGCACCGAAGCGATCACCTCATTCCGTACCGTTCTGGCGGAGCTGGGGCTGGAGCTGCCGGGCGGTAACAAGCCGGAGCCGCGCGACTACGCTGAGCTGCTGACCTCCATCGCCGATCGTCCGGATGCGGAAATGCTGCAGACCATGTTGCTGCGCTCCATGAAGCAGGCGGTTTATGACCCGGAAAACCGCGGCCACTTCGGCCTGGCGCTGCAGTCATACGCCCACTTTACCTCGCCGATCCGCCGCTATCCTGACCTGTCGCTGCACCGCGCTATTAAGTATCTGCTGGCGAAAGAGCAGGGACACAAAGGCAACAGCACCGAGACCGGCGGTTGGCACTACAGCATGGAAGAGATGCTGCAGTTAGGCGAGCACTGTTCGATGACCGAACGCCGCGCCGATGAAGCGACGCGCGAAGTGTCCGATTGGCTGAAATGCGACTTCATGCAGGATCAGGTGGGTAACACCTTCTCTGGCGTGATTGCCAGCGTCACCGGCTTTGGTTTCTTCGTTCGCCTGAACGATCTGTTTATCGATGGCCTGGTGCACGTCTCTTCGCTGGATAACGACTACTATCGCTTCGACCAGGTCGGCCAGCGATTGATTGGCGAGTCTGGCGGCCAGACTTACCGTCTGGGCGACCGCGTGGAAGTGCGCGTGGAAGCCGTCAATATGGACGAGCGTAAGATTGATTTCAGCCTGATTTCCAGCGAACGCGGCCCGCGTAACGTCGGTAAAACTGCGCGTGAGAAAGTGAAAAAGGGCGCGCCGGGTAAAAGCGGCGGCGGCCGTCGTCGTCAGGTTGGTAAGCAGGTAAACTTCGAGCCGGATAGCGCCTTCCGCAAGGAAAAGGACAAGGCAAAAGCGAAGCCGAAAGGCGAGAAGAAAGCGAAAAAACCGTCGGCGAAAACGCAGAAAATCGCCGCCGCGACCAAAGCCAAGCGCGCGGCGAAGAAGAAAAACGCCGAGTGATTGACGTCCCTTCATCCTGATACCTGCTGACGCAGGACGGGGTGAAGGGGACGGATAACAGAACCTAAAACGAGTACATCAATGAGTGAAATGATTTACGGCATCCATGCGGTGCAGGCACTGCTGGAACGCGCACCTGAGCGTTTTCAGGAAGTTTTTATTCTGAAAGGCCGTGAGGATAAGCGTCTGCTGCCGCTGATCCATGCCCTCGAAGCGCAGGGCGTGGTGATTCAGGTCGCCAGCCGCCAGTACCTCGACGAGAAAAGCGAAGGCGCGGTACACCAGGGGATTATTGCCCGCGTGAAGCCGGGTCGTCAGTACCAGGAGAACGATCTGCCGGATCTGCTGGCGCAGTTCGATCAGCCGTTCCTGCTGATCCTCGACGGCGTAACCGACCCGCACAACCTCGGCGCCTGCCTGCGTAGCGCCGACGCGGCTGGGGTGCATGCGGTGATTGTGCCGAGAGATCGTTCCGCTCAGCTCAACGCGACGGCGAAGAAAGTCGCCTGCGGCGCGGCGGAAAGCGTACCGCTGATCCGCGTGACCAACCTGGCACGGACCATGCGTCTGCTGCAGGAAGAAAACGTGTGGATCGTCGGCACCGCTGGCGAAGCCGACCATACGTTGTTCCAGAGCAAAATGACCGGCCCGATGGCGCTGGTGATGGGCGCGGAAGGCGAAGGTATGCGTCGTCTGACCCGCGAGCATTGCGATGAACTGATTAGCATCCCGATGGCTGGCAGCGTCTCGTCGCTGAACGTTTCCGTGGCGACCGGTATCTGCCTGTTTGAAGCGGTGCGCCAGCGCAGCTAAGCCGCCGCTGGCGCGGTTAGCTAGTCATCCAGCGTGCGCAAATGGTCGTTCTTATTGAGCGTCATTAGCGCGGCGATACTGACGACAGCTGTCGCCATGACGTAATACGCCGGAATATCCAGGTTACCGGTCTGTTTAATCAGGCCGGTAATAATCAATCCGGCGCAGCCGGAGAACACGGCGTTCGAGAGCGAATAGGCTAATCCCAGGCCGGTGTAACGTACTCTGGTCGGGAACATCTCCGCCAGCATCGCGGGCCCCGGTCCTGCCAGAATCCCCACTAATCCACCCGCAATCAGCACCACAATACCTTTCACCAGCAGGGTACTGCTTTCCGCCTGCAATACTTTCAACAATGGCAACGCCAGCACCAGCAGTAATACGGCAGCAGCCACCATCACCCGACGGCGTCCCCACTTATCGCTGAGCATCCCGGCAGGCAGGATAGTGATGGCGAAGCCAATGTTGGAAATCACCGCAATTAGCAGCGCCTGATTAAAGCCGGTATGCAGCGCGGACTGTAAGTACGAGGGCATGATCACCAGATAGGTATAACCCGCCGCTGACCACACCATTAGCCGACCAATGCCGATGAAAATCGCTTTGATGGTTTGGCTCAGGTTGGCGCTGGTTGCGGCTGGCGATGCGCTCTCTTGTTGGCGCAAAAAGCCTGGCGTTTCTTCCATCTTCAGCCGTAGCCACAGCGCGACGATCCCCATCGGGATGGCGAGGAAAAAGGGGATCCGCCAGCCCCAGTCGTGGAGCGCTTCCGGGGTGAGCACGGCGGACATCAGCGCCACGACACCCGCGCCAGCCAATAGCCCTAGCGCGACGGTAAAGGATTGCCAGGCGCCATACAACCCGCGCTTACCTTTAGGGGCGAACTCGGTCATCAGCGACACCGCGCCGCCATACTCGCCGCCGGCAAACAGCCCCTGCAGAATACGCAACCCGGTCAGAATGAGCGGCGCGGCAATACCGATACTGGCGTAAACCGGTACCAGGCCGATGGCTGTCGTCGCCAGCGTCATCATTACCAGCACGATAATCAGCGTCGGCTTGCGGCCAATACGGTCGCCCAGACGGCCAAATACGACGGCCCCTAACGGGCGAAAGAAAAAGGCAATCGCGAAGGAGGCGTAGGTCAGAATGAGCCCCGTAAGCGGCGCTTCCCCCGTTAGCTGAAAGAAGTTTTTCGCGATCACCGTGGCCAGAAAGCCATAGACTGCGAACTCGTACCATTCAATAAAGTTGCCGATAGAACCGGCGATCAGCGCGCGTTTCTGCGCCGCCGACGTTGTGCTGGCGGTTTGCATAGGGAGTCTCGATTCGAACAAAGTAGTAACGAATGAATAAATTATTCCATACATTTCTGTAGAGAAAATTTTAAATTCTTATGCCTGTGATGGGCTTCACGAAGGCGTCGCGGTTTTTTTGTGACCGCTTTCGCGAGCGAGGTTTGGCGTGGGTGACCATACTTAATGCAACGCCATTGACGGAGGGAGACACCATGCACTGGCAAACGCATACCGTATTCAATCAACCGACGCCGCTGTGCAACAGCAATCTGTTTTTATCCGATACCGCGCTTCGCGAGGCGGTGGTGCGCGAAGGCGCCGGTTGGGACGGCGATCTGCTCGCCAGCATCGGCCAGCAGTTGGGTACCGCGGAGTCGCTGGAGCTGGGGCGGTTGGCTAATAGTAATCCGCCGGAGCTGCTGCGTTATGACGCCACCGGCGCTCGCCTGGACGACGTGCGTTTTCATCCTGCCTGGCACCTGTTGATGCAGGGGCTATGCGCCAACCGGGTACATAATCTGGCCTGGCAGGACGATGCCCGCAGCGGATCGTTTGTCGCTCGAACCGCTCGCTTTATGCTGCATGCGCAGGTTGAGGCGGGGACGCTGTGCCCGATAACCATGACCTTCGCCGCCACGCCGCTGCTCCAGCACGCGCTACCCGCCGCCTTTGGCGACTGGCTGCCGCCGTTGCTCAGCGATCGCTATGATCCGCACCTTGCGCCCGGCGATCAGAAACGAGGGTTGCTGATCGGCATGGGGATGACGGAAAAACAGGGGGGATCTGATGTGCTCAGCAATACCACCCGGGCGGAGAAAACGGCGGAGGGATACTATCGGCTGGTGGGGCATAAATGGTTCTTCTCAGCGCCGCAAAGCGATGCTCATCTGGTGCTCGCCCAGACGCCGGGCGGGCTCTCCTGCTTCTTTGTGCCGCGTTTTTTACCCGATGGTCAGCGTAATGGCGTCCGCCTGGAGAGGCTGAAAGATAAATTAGGTAACCGATCCAACGCCAGCGGTGAAGTCGAGTTCTTTGACGCCTGCGGATGGCTGGTGGGGGAAGAGGGCGATGGCGTGCGGCAAATCCTCAAGATGGGCGCGCTGACCCGCTTCGATTGTGCCGCCGGTAGCCATGCGCTGATGCGTCGCGCTTATTCGGTGGCGTTGTACCATGCGTTGCAACGCCAGGCGTTCGGTAAAAATCTGGTCGATCAACCGATGATGCGTCAGGTGCTGGGGCGGATGGCGTTACGCCTGGAAGGACAAACCGCTTTTATGTTCCGCCTGGCCCGCGCCTGGGATCGGCGCGTTGACGCGCAAGAAGCGCTGTGGGCGCGACTGTTTACGCCAGCCGCGAAGTTTGCCATCTGTCGCGCCGGTATGCCGTTTGTCGCTGAGGCGATGGAAGTGCTGGGGGGGATTGGTTATTGCGAAGAGAGCGAGTTGCCGCGCCTGTACCGTGAGATGCCGGTCAATAGCATCTGGGAGGGTTCCGGCAATATTATGTGCCTCGATGTCATGCGGGTACTTGGCAAGCAACCCGCAGCGCTGGAGCTGCTGGCGACGGAGTGTGCGGAAGTGAAAGGGCAGAACCGGCACTATGATCGCGCATGGCGGCAGCTTCAGCAGCTACTGCGACGACCGGCAGAGGAACAGGGGCGTGAAATAACCCGCCTGGTGTATCGCCTGGGGGCGGGGGCGCAGATGCTGCGCTTTGCTTCGCCGCCTTTGGCTCAGGCCTGGTGTCGGATGATGCTGGATACGCGAGGCGACATCCGACTCGATGTTCAGACGCTGGACGATCTGCTGCTACGGGCGATGGGACGCGGGCGTCAGGCGCCTCAGGCGTAGAGGATGGCCTGCACCCGCCAGTTATCAGGCTGCGGCTCTTCATACATCTGGACGATACGATACCAGGAAGCGCCCTGCTCATCGGCCTTCACGGCGATGGCATGCTCGACATCCTGCTGACTGCCGGAAATATTATTGACGGAAATCAGACCAATTTCGTTCAGGCCGGTGACGCAATCCGCACTGGCGAATTCGGCTGATTGAGCGGAAGTGTTGGCCGTCGCTGTGGTCAGCAACAGGCTGGGTAAGGTCAATGATCGTTTCATCGTCAGCTCCATTTCACGTAATCCCGAGGGCAGTCCGTTTGCTAACGTCCTGCCAGAAAGGCTGGCCGAACGTTATTATGCGCAGGAAAACGTGAATGGACGCAAAGCAGTGTAAAGCTGATTAAAAACGCATCGCACTGCTATTTATGGTACAGAATCGCTTGCGAATACCACTGGCCGGGCACCATGGTGTCATCAATCATAACGATGACGTAGTAATCCGCTCTGGCGGCTTCTGCTCTGGCTTTCAACGCGGTCTCGACGTCCATCGGCGAACCGTACATCAGCACGCTGACGGTGCCCATCTTCTGTAGACCCATCGTCTGATTGCGACGAATCTCCTGTGGATGGTCGCTTGCTGGCGGCGGTGCCTCCGGCGTACCCTGCAGGATGCTACATCCGCTTAAGACGAGAACCAGTAACCACGGTGTAAACCTACGCATAACCATATCTCGCTTCCTGATAGTGATAGTGTAGTGGTAGCCTGAACATCATTTCCGGGGAATGTTCCCGAATTGTTATCTGTCGCGCGATTTTCGAATGAAAATGTTATGAAAGCGTAACCGAGCTCTCAACATTATCATTCACGGTAAAACCAGCGCTCTGGTGATTGTTTTTTGTGCGCTGCGCCGTGCCACTATAAAGAAGGAAACGATAAATGATTACACTCGAAATGCGCAACCTGGCGGGCGGAGAAGTGATTCATGCCTGCCCGCAGGGAATGGCGGATACGCCTCTGCCGGTTATCGTCTTCTATCACGGCTTTACCTCTTCGAAGCTGGTTTACAGCTACTTTGCCGTCGCGCTGGCCGAGGCCGGTTTCCGGGTGATTATGCCGGACGCCGCCGAACACGGCGCCCGCTATCATGGCGACGACGCTGGGCGGATGCAGCGCTTTTGGCCAATACTACGGCAGAATTTTATTGAGTTTCCTCAGTTACGTGAAGCGATTATCGCCGAGGGCTGGCTGGACGGCGATCGGCTGGCGGTCGCTGGTGCCTCGATGGGCGGGATGACCGCGCTGGGCATCATGACCCATCATCCAGAGCTTAAATGCGTCGCCTGCCTGATGGGGTCGGGTTATTTCAGCTCGCTTGCGCAGACGCTGTTCCCGTCGCCTGACTTCGATACGGCGAGCCTGACGGAGTGGGACGTGGGTCATCAGCTGGCCGCGTTAGCTGAGAAGCCGTTGTTGCTGTGGCATGGCGATGCCGACGATGTGGTGCCGCCTGGCGACACCTTCCGCCTGCAGCAGGCGCTAACGCAGAACGGGCTGACGGAAAACCTGACCTGTCTGTGGCAGAAGGGGGTTCGCCACCGCATTACGCCGGAAGCGCTGGCGGCGACCTCAGCGTTCTTCCTGCAACATCTTTAAACGCGAATGACCTGCACGCCCTGATCCTCAAGCTGCTTGAGGATGGTTGCATCAGCCTGCTTGCCGGTAATCACCAGGTCAATCTGGCTGGCCTGGCTGAACAGCATCCCGGCGCGCTCGCCGACTTTGCTGCTATCAACGAGCACCGCCAGCTTGCCGACGACGTTAAGCATTTTCTGCTCGGCCATCGCCGTTAACATATCGGTTTTGTACAGTCCCTCGGCGGTTAGGCCCTTGCCGCTGGTAAACATCCAGTGCCCGGCATACAGACTATTTTCGCTGCCCTGCGGGCTGAGGGTGATGAAGTGGCTGTGGTTATATTGCCCGCCCATGATGATCACGCTGTCGTGTTCTTGATCTATCAGGTAGTTAGCCAGCGGCAGGTAGTTGGTGATGATCTGCACCGGTTTGCCGCATAATTCGCGGCCGAGCAGGAACGCGGTTGAGCCGCAGTTGATCACGATACTTTCGCCCGGCGACACTAACTGCGAGGCGGCGCGGGCAATCCGTACTTTCTCGTCGTGGTTTTGCGCCTGATGAATATTCATCGGCGACCAGCGTGGGCGCTGCTCGCTAATGGCTTCCGCACCGTTGCGGACTTTTTTCAGCTTGCCGTGTTCATCCAGCTTATTGATATCGCGTCTTGCCGTCGCCGGAGAGATGCCGAGGCGGGAAATTACCTGTTCGACGGTGACAAACCCCGTTTGCGCCAGCAAATCCAGTAAAATTTGATGTCTTTGCGCTTCAGTCATGAGCGAATCCGATTAAAAGTGACAAGCAAAGATGATATTTGAAATTAACGCTAAATACTAAAGCTATACCCAATAATCCTCAAGAACCATGATCTTGTCGCGGCTGATAGGCGTCGCGCCATCCGACACCTGGTGCCTGATGGCGATGAAAACTATTATCGCAAGGTTTCAGGCTGAAATTCAGGATCTGGTTCGTGGGTTATTCTGTTGCGTAAGTCTCGGCGAATAATTTCGATCGACCAGAACCACACCAGGTGGCCAAATATCTCTGATACATGTTCATACCAGGGGAGTGTCAACAGTGGTGGCGTTAACCCCATGAGTGGAAAGGAGATCATATGGACAAAAAGTTGGGCTAGCGCACCCGCTAATAACCCTTGCCAGAGCTTAATTTTGGGAAATACTTCAGCAACGACGCAGTATCCGACGGCGAAGACAATCGAGAAAATGATGTGTGTGACGCCTACCCAATTGAAGACATGCCCGGCAAAGGTATACACCGCCGCGTTAGGATCAACTATGCCAAGCCAGTCGCGGAGAAAAACATACGGCGGGTTAAGGAAATTTCTTGAGCAATCAATCTGTTCTGCTGCTCTGATGAGCGATTCCGGCCCACAGGCGGCGCTGAATATGTCTGTTGGGCTACGTGGTGGCAGTGGTACTTCCGCCCCCCATTTGACGAATGCGGAAACAATCCCTGCGACTAAGCCAATCAATGCGGCCAGAGTGTAACGCCTGTGTTCAGGCAGCGTTTTATCTAAGATATTCATATTACTACCTATTGTATAATTATTTTTGCGCCGGGCGTGCCCGGCGCGATGAATTTATAAAAATGATTTAAACGGCAGATCCGGCTCAATGGTAAAGCAGTCATCAAAGCCGCGCGGGTAGTGATATTCAAAGTTGTCTTTATCCAGCGGCCAGGTGAATTTGCCGCCAACCTGCCAGATAAACGGTTTAAAGCCGTATTTCAGACGATCTTTTTTCATCTCCCACAGCACGCGGATCTCCTGTGGATCGGCCTGGAAGTTGGACCAGATATCATGGTGGAACGGGATCACCACTTTGGCATTCAGCGATTCCGCCATACGCAAGATGTCGGCGCTGGTCATTTTGTCGGTGATACCGCGCGGGTTTTCCCCGTATGAGCCGAGTGCGACGTCAATCTGATGCTCGTTGCCGTGTTTCGCGTAGTAGTTGGAGTAGTGGGAATCGCCGCTGTGGTACAGATTGCCACCCGGGGTTTTGAACAGGTAGTTAACCGCGCGCTGGTCCATGCCGTCCGGCAGCACGCCTGCGGCTTTTTGATCCGCCGGCAGAGTGATCAGTGCGGTGCGATCGAACGCGTCGAGCGCGTGGATCTCAATGTCCTTGATCTTCACGACATCGCCCGGCTTCATCACGATGCAGCGCGATTCCGGCACGCCCCAGCCAATCCACAAATCGACGCAGGTTTTTGGCCCGATAAACGGCACATCGTCAGCGCAGTTCTGCATCACGGCGGCGGCGACGTTGACGTCGATGTGGTCATTGTGATCGTGCGTCGCCAGTACGGCGTCAATGTGGCGGATAGCGAAGGGGTCGAGCACGAACGGGGTTGTGCGCAGGTTTGGTTGCAACTTTTTCACCCCTGCCATCCGTTGCATCTGGTGGCCGCTTTTCATCAGCGGGTTGCCATGGCTCTGCTTGCCGGTACCACACCAGAAATCGACGCAAATATTGGCGCCGCCTTCCGATTTCAGCCAGATACCGGTGCATCCCAGCCACCACATGGCGAAGGTGCCCGGCGCAACCTGCTCTTGTTCGATCTCTTCATTCAGCCAACTGCCCCATTCCGGGAAAGTGCTCAAAATCCAGGATTCACGGGTGATGGTTTGCACTTTACTCATCGATCTATTCCTCGTTTATTTCAAATTTAATCAATTTATGATTTATTTTGATTGATATTGGCACCATTTTTTCAGGAATGCAATCGACTATTTTTGATGCAAAGCGGAGATATTGTAGCGCTAACGCACTGATTAGCCCTGACTTTAATGTCGTGTTTGTATGTATATTATTGATATTAGTGGGTTGTTTGGTGTCTTGTCGATGTGGTGATAAATACACGTATAAAAAATGTGATTATTTGCGTGATGCGTCACATTTAATCAAATTCAATCTTGTTGTGATTGTTTTTGATTATTAGAGTGAGGGCGACGACAACTGCTGAGCGTTATGCGCGTTCAAAGCCTTCCTCTTCTGGAGTGTGTTATGGAGATCCTCTACAACATCTTTACCGTCTTCTTTAATCAGGTAATGACTAACGCCCCGCTGCTGCTGGGTATCGTGACCTGCCTTGGCTATATCCTGTTGCGCAAAAGCGTGAGCGTGATTATCAAAGGCACGATCAAAACCATCATCGGTTTCATGCTGTTACAAGCTGGCTCCGGCATTCTCACCAGCACCTTTAAACCGGTGGTGGCGAAAATGTCAGAGGTTTACGGCATCAATGGCGCGATTTCCGACACCTACGCCTCAATGATGGCGACCATCGATCGCATGGGCGAGGCCTATAGCTGGGTGGGATACGCGGTGCTATTGGCGCTGGCGCTGAACATCTGTTACGTCCTGCTGCGCCGCATAACCGGCATCCGCACCATCATGCTTACCGGCCATATCATGTTTCAGCAGGCGGGGCTGATTGCGGTCTCTTTCTTCATCTTCGGTTACTCCATGTGGACGACCATCATCTGCACTGCGGTACTGGTCTCCCTGTACTGGGGCATCACTTCCAACATGATGTACAAGCCGACCCAACTGGTCACCGACGGTTGCGGCTTCTCTATCGGCCATCAGCAGCAGTTCGCCTCGTGGATTGCCTACAAAGTGGCGCCGTATCTGGGGAAAAAAGAGGAAAGCGTAGAAGACCTTAAGCTGCCGGGCTGGCTGAATATCTTCCATGACAACATCGTCTCCACCGCGATTGTGATGACCATTTTCTTCGGCGCCATTTTGCTTTCCTTTGGCATTGACGTCGTGCAGGCGATGGCGGGGAAAACCCACTGGACGGTCTATATCCTGCAGACCGGTTTCTCCTTTGCTGTGGCTATTTTCATCATCACCCAGGGCGTGCGCATGTTCGTCGCCGAGCTGTCTGAAGCCTTCAACGGTATCTCTCAGCGTTTGATTCCCGGCGCGGTGCTGGCGATTGACTGCGCTGCTATCTATAGCTTCGCGCCGAACGCCGTGGTCTGGGGCTTTATGTGGGGCACCATCGGCCAATTGATTGCGGTGGGTATCCTCGTGGGCTGTGGTTCCTCCATCCTGATTATCCCTGGCTTTATCCCGATGTTCTTCTCTAACGCGACGATTGGCGTCTTTGCCAACCATTTCGGCGGCTGGCGCGCGGCGCTCAAGATCTGCCTGGTGATGGGCATGATTGAAATCTTCGGCTGCGTGTGGGCGGTGAAACTGACCGGCATGAGCGCCTGGATGGGCATGGCCGACTGGTCGATTCTGGCGCCGCCGATGATGCAGGGCTTCGCCTCCGTCGGGTTGGCGTTTATGGCCGTCATCATTCTGATTTCACTGGCTTATATGTTCTTCGCAGGCCGCACGCTGCGCGCCGAGGAAGACGCGGAAAAACAACTGGCAGAAGCCTCTGCTCAATAAGGAGTTCTGATTATGACCGTACGTATTCTGGCTGTGTGTGGCAACGGGCAAGGTAGTTCCATGATCATGAAAATGAAGGTGGACCAGTTCCTGACTCAATCCAACATCGACCATACGGTGAACAGCTGCGCGGTAGGAGAATATAAAAGCGAGCTGAACGGCGCGGATATCATCATCGCCTCGACCCATATCGCGGGCGAAATCACCGTCTCCGGCAACAAACACGTGGTAGGTGTGCGCAATATGCTTTCACCTGCGGATTTCGGCCCAAAACTGCTGGAGGTGATCAAAGCCCACTTCCCGCAGGATGTGAAATAAGGAGCCGCCATGAAACTCCATGATTCACTGGCACAGAACCACTCCATTCGCCTGCAGGCGGAAGCGGAAAGCTGGCAGGAGGCGGTGAAAATCGGCGTCGATCTGCTGGTGGCCGCCGACGTGGTGGAACCACGTTACTACCAGGCGATCCTCGAAGGCGTAGCGCAACATGGCCCCTATTTTGTTATCGCGCCGGGGCTGGCGATGCCGCACGGGCGCCCGGAAGAGGGCGTCAAGAAAACCGGCTTTGCACTGGTGACGCTGAAAAAACCACTGATTTTTAATCACGAAGATAACGACCCGGTCGACATCCTGATCACCATGGCGGCCGTTGACGCCGCCACCCACCAGGAAGTGGGCATCATGCAGATCGTTAATCTATTTGATGACGAAGCGAATTTCGACCGTTTACGCGCCTGCCGCACCGAGCAGGACGTGCTGGATTTAATTGAAAACGCCACCGCGGCGGCTGTTTAAGAGGGAGTTTATACGATGTCTCAGTTACCAATGTTGCAGGTTGCGCTGGATAACCAAACCTTGTCTCACGCCTATGAGACCACCCGACTGATCGCCGAAGAGGTGGATATCATTGAGGTGGGCACCATCCTCTGCGTCGGCGAAGGTGTGCGTGCCGTGCGCGATCTGAAGGCGCTATACCCACACAAAATCGTGTTGGCGGATGCCAAAATCGCCGATGCCGGCAAGATTCTGTCGCGCATGTGTTTTGAAGCCAACGCTGACTGGGTCACGGTGATCTGCTGCGCCGATATTAACACCGCCAAAGGGGCGTTGGATGTCGCCAGAGAATTCAATGGCGACGTACAGATTGAATTGACCGGCTTCTGGACCTGGGAGCAGGCGCAGGCGTGGCGAGATGCTGGCATTCAGCAGGTGGTTTACCACCGTAGCCGCGATGCGCAGGCGGCGGGCGTCGCATGGAGCGAGGCGGATATTAGCGCGATTAAACGTCTGTCCGATATGGGCTTCAAAGTGACGGTAACCGGCGGCCTGGCGCTGGAGGACCTGCCGCTGTTCGCCGGGATCCCTATTCATGTCTTTATTGCCGGGCGCAGCATTCGCGATGCCGCATCGCCGGTGGAAGCCGCGCGCCAGTTTAAACGCTCTATCGCCCAGTTGTGGGGTTAAGGAGCGGCTATGTTGTCGAAACAAATTCCGCTCGGCATCTATGAAAAAGCACTCCCCGCCGGGGAGTGCTGGCTGGCGCGACTACAACTGGCCAGGGATCTCGGCTTCGATTTCGTTGAAATGTCGCTTGATGAAACCGATGCTCGTCTGGCACGGCTGGACTGGAGCCCGGAACAGCGTCTGGCGCTGGTGAAGGCGGTGGCCGAGACCGGCGTGCGGGTACCGTCAATGTGTCTTAGCGCTCATCGCCGTTTTCCGCTTGGCAGCGAAGACGACGCGGTGCGTAACCAGGGGCTGGAGATAATGCGTAAAGCTATCCAGCTGGCGCAGGATGTGGGGATCCGGGTGATTCAGTTGGCGGGCTACGACGTCTACTATCAGCAGGCGAATGATCAGACGCGCCGTCGCTTTCGCAATGGCCTGAAAGAGAGCGTCGCGATGGCCAGCCGCGCGCAGGTGACGCTGGCGATGGAAATCATGGACTATCCGTTGATGAACTCGATCAGCAAGGCGCTGGGCTATGCCCACTATCTTAATAACCCGTGGTTCCAGCTTTATCCGGATATTGGCAACCTGTCGGCGTGGGATAACGATGTGCAGATGGAACTGCAGGCTGGTATGGGGCATATCGTGGCGGTGCACGTCAAAGACACTAAACCCGGCGTCTTTAAAAACGTGCCGTTCGGCGAAGGGGTGGTTGATTTTGAACGTTGCTTCGAGACGCTCAGGCAGACCGGCTATTGCGGCCCGTATCTGATTGAGATGTGGAGTGAAACGACAGATGACCCGGCAGCGGAAGTGGCGAAAGCGCGTGATTGGGTGAAAGCGCGGATGGCCCGCGCGGGCCTGACGGAGGCGGCATAATGCAGCAGCTTAAACAGCAGGTGTTTGAGGCTAATATGGATTTGCCGCGCTATGGGCTGGTGACTTTCACCTGGGGCAACGTCAGCGCGATCGACCGGGAGCGCGGGTTGGTGGTGATTAAACCCAGCGGCGTGGCCTATGAGTCGATGCGCGTCGATGATATGGCGGTGATCGATCTGCAGGGCAACGTGGTGGAAGGGCGCTGGCGTCCTTCTTCAGACACCGCCACTCATCTGGCGCTATATCGCCGCTATCCTGGTCTTGGCGGGGTGGTACATACCCATTCGACGCACGCCACCGCCTGGGCGCAGGCGGGGCTGGCGATCCCGGCGCTCGGCACCACCCATGCGGATTATTTCTTTGGCGATATTCCCTGTACCCGAGCGCTCAGCGCGCAGGAGGTGGATGAAGCCTATGAGCTGAACACCGGGCGGGTGATTATCGACACGCTGGGCGAGGCTGACCCGCTGCATACGCCGGGGATCATCGTCTATCAGCACGGGCCGTTCGCCTGGGGTAAAGACGCTCACGAGGCGGTGCATAATGCGGTAGTGCTGGAAGAAGTGGCGCGAATGGCGTGGATTGCTCGCGGGATTAATCCACAGCTGCAACCCATAGATCGCTGGCTGATGGAAAAGCATTTTCAACGTAAACACGGGCCAAACGCCTACTACGGCCAGAAGTAAGTTACGCGCTCCGGGGTCTTTCACCATCACGGTGAAGTAACTGGTCTGGCCCCGGAGCCGTTTTTTTAGTCCTGACTATAAGCCGACGGCATGCAGCGCATGCCGATTAATGTCAGCAGGTAAATAATCGCGCCTGCATAAAATGTTGATGCGGCGCTGAAGGTTTCCCAGAGCACCCCCGCGACGCCAACCTTAAATCAGGTTGCAATGCCGCTGATAAGTCAGTTGGCAAAGTAATTCTCAATGGCATTTAGTGGCTGTATTTAGCTCCGCCCCCCATCTGATGAGAGGCGAAGAATCGACCTGGCGTTAGCGATAAATAGCGGCGCTGGCGTGGATAAGGCCATTGCTCTGCGGTTCGTGAATCAGGATCGGCTGGAAGTACTTCGCTCCCAGGGCATCGCTTTCCTGGTTCAGGGCCTGGTCGGCCTCTTGTTCGCTAGCCATATTGTGGTTGATATAGATAACGCCCAGACTCTGTACATCGTCCATGTTGCGAGCCTGTCGTCCATCGATTTTGATGGCTGCCAGCGCGTTGGCGCTAAGGAGTAGCGCAGCCATAACGGCGATGATGAGACTTTTCATATGACGCTCCTTACTGACAGTACGGGTAAAACGCTGGACTCCTCTTGCTGGTGTCTGGCTACTGATTTAAGTGTAATCGCTGGCTGAGCGGTCGATAGCGACCTTTTCTGATGCAGTTGTTCAAAAAAGTGCCGCATTCCTTATTGGTTAATTTTAAATCATCCACTTAGCCCAGTTTGGCGTTGAGTGCGAATTATTTGTGCAAATCCGCTTGTCTTCCTGGGGGTCCGTAAGTAGAATGACGCGTCAATTTTTCAGCCGCCCTTTAACACGTTCCTTGCCTCCATGGGCCGCGGCTGACCCAGACAGGAGGCTGAATAATCCGTAAGGAGCAATTCGATGCGTCATTACGAAATCGTTTTTATGGTCCATCCTGACCAGAGCGAACAGGTTCCGGGCATGATCGAACGTTACACTGGTGCAATCACTGCAGCAGCAGGTACGATCCACCGTCTGGAAGACTGGGGCCGCCGTCAGCTGGCTTATCCGATCAACAAACTGCACAAAGCTCACTACGTTCTGCTGAACGTTGAAGCGCCGCAGGAAGCGATCGATGAGCTGGAAACTAACTTCCGCTTCAACGACGCCGTTATCCGCAGCATGGTAATGCGTACTAAGCACGCTGTTACCGAAGCATCTCCGATGGTTAAAGCGAAAGACGAGCGCCGTGAGCGTCGTGAAGATTTCGCTAACGAAACCGCAGATGATTCTGAAGCTGGGGATTCTGAAGAGTAATCCTGATGACCAACCGTCTGGTGTTGTCCGGCACCGTGTGCAGGATGCCCCTTCGAAAGGTCAGCCCGTCAGGAATTCCTCACTGCCAGTTCGTGCTTGAGCATCGTTCAGTGCAGGAGGAAGCCGGTTTTCACCGGCAGGCGTGGTGCCAAATGCCCGTTATTATTAGCGGACACGAGAACCAGGCCATTACTCACAGTATAACGGTCGGTAGCGCAGTCACCGTTCAAGGGTTCATTAGTTGCCATAAGGCAAAGAACGGCTTGAGTAAAATGGTCCTGCATGCCGAGCAGATTGAATTGATAGATTCTGGAGACTAGCCATATGGCACGTTATTTCCGTCGTCGCAAGTTCTGCCGTTTCACCGCGGAAGGCGTTCAAGAGATCGACTATAAAGATATCGCTACGCTGAAAAACTACATCACCGAAAGCGGTAAGATTGTCCCGAGCCGTATCACCGGTACCCGTGCAAAATATCAGCGTCAGCTGGCTCGCGCTATCAAACGCGCACGCTACCTGTCCCTGCTGCCGTACACTGATCGTCATCAGTAATCGGTCACGGTCCATTAATACGACTTTGAGAGGATAAGGTAATGCAAGTTATTCTGCTTGATAAAGTAGCAAACCTGGGTAGCCTGGGTGATCAGGTTAACGTTAAAGCGGGCTATGCTCGTAACTTCCTGGTACCACAGGGTAAAGCTGTTCCTGCTACCAAGAAAAACGTTGAGTTCTTCGAAGCGCGCCGCGCAGAACTGGAAGCCAAACTGGCTGACGTTCTGGCAGCTGCTAACGCACGTGCTGAAGCAATCAACGCACTGGGCACCGTTACCATCGCGTCCAAATCTGGCGACGAAGGTAAACTGTTCGGTTCCATCGGTACCCGCGACATCGCTGACGCTGTAACTGCAGCTGGCGTTGCCGTCGCTAAGAGCGAAGTTCGCATGCCGAACGGCGTTCTGCGCACCACCGGTGAGCACGAAGTAGACTTCCAGGTTCACAGCGAAGTATTCGCTAAACTGGTTGTTAACGTTGTAGCTGAGTAATTTTTTACTCAACTCACGTCGAGACGCCGGCCTTGTGCCGGCGTTTTGCTTTTTAGCGCCAGCCTATTTTTATCTGGTATGGTAGCTATTTTGTCCGACTTTCTGGATAATAAAATAAAACGCGATTTTATTTTCGGTGAAGTCCATGGACGCTTCCTCTACTCCCCCCTCGGTTTTTGCTAATAAAAAAGTGGCTTACGCCTGCGCGACGTTGTGCTGTTTGCTGTGGGGCAGTTCTTATCCCGCCATTAAAAACGGCTATGAACTTCTGCAGATCGCCACCGATGATGTCCCCTCGAAAATTGTCTTTGCAGGCTATCGCTTTCTGTTCGCGGGCTTATTGCTGCTGCTGTTTGCGCTGGCGCAGCGCAAACCGATCGCGCGGCTCAGTGGCCGCCAGTGCAGGCAGCTTGCAGTGCTAGGCTTGACGCAGACTGCCATCCAGTATGCCTTCTTCTACGTCGGTCTGGCGTTCACCACCGGGGTAAAAGGTTCAATCATGAATGCCACCGGGACGTTCTTCAGCGTACTGCTGGCGCATTTTATCTATCAAAATGACCGACTCAGCTACAACAAAACTATCGGCTGCGTCCTTGGGTTCGTCGGCGTGATGCTGGTGAATTTCAACCCCTCGCTGGGGGATTTCAACTTTGTCTGGCAGGGAGATGGTTTCGTGGTGCTGGCGGCGTTTATCCTTTCGGCGGCGACGCTGTACGGTAAGCGTATATCGCAAACCGTCGACCCGACGGTGATGACCGGCTGGCAGCTGGCTTTCGGCGGCCTGGTACTGGTGGTCGGGGGATACCTGAGCGGCGGGGAGCTGCGAATGCACAGCCTGACCGCGGCCATGATCCTCGGCTATTTAACCTTGCTGTCGTCGATTGCCTTTGCGCTGTGGAGCGTGTTGCTCAAACATAACCGCGTCAGCATGATTGCGCCGTTCAACTTTGTCATCCCCGTCGCCGGGACGGTGCTGTCGGCCATCTTCCTTGGCGAGAATATTTTGGACGTGAAATACGCGATAGCGCTGGTGCTGGTGTGTGCGGGGATCCGCTGGGTGAACAAGAGCCAGCTGCGCTAAGCCGGGTTTGCGACCCGGCTTAAGCTGAATGTTTAACGCGCGCGCAAGAAGCTACCGTTAGACTGGCGGGTAAACAGCACCTGCTGTCCGCCGTCGATATCAATCGCCAGCCCGGTGACCACGCCATTGGCATTCTGACGAACCTGGATCGTTTGCCCGGTTTGCAGCGAGCTCAGAGGTTTACCTGCCCCTTCAACCTGCGCCATCGCATACACATCGGTGGCTGGCAGTCCGTGGTCACGGAACAGCTGCGCCAGCGTTTTGCCGGATTCAATCCGGTAGGTGCGCCACTGCTGCTCAATCCCCGGCGCAGACTGTTGCTGCTGCGCTGGCTGCTGATACGGCTGGGAAGCCGCGGACGACTGATGATTCTGCGCCTGATCCGGCTGTTCATCCTGAATAGCTTCAGGTGCCACCGGCGCGACCTGATCGGCGTCGCTGACCGTTGGCGTATTGGTTATCGGCGGCAGCGGTACCGCCTGGTTGCCGGCACCTTGCGGCTGGGACTGCGACTGCAGATCGAGACTGGCCTCGCGGCTGGTCTGCGTCGTCGGTGCGCTGTCGTCGCCGGATGGGAGCAGGATGCCGATAATAACCAGCAGGGCGCCGGCGATAATCCCGCGGCGGTGCATGGGCGGTAGCGGATCCATGAGACGAAGTTGATCCGGGGCGTGCCAGATCTTCGCCAGGGTAGATGTCAGTTCAAAGCGCCCGGGCATGGCTTTCCTCCTGCTCCGCATATTTTTATCCTGCTCATGAGTATAGTCGGCTAACATCCTGATGACAGAGGTTATAACCTGATACCGCCTATTGTTTCTGTTTCGCTGAGATTTGTCATCATCCGCCGACAAAGTTTTACCCATTCCGCCGGGGCTGTTATGCTTTTGGACGTTTTTCTCTTGATGTTTATCACCCAAAAAAGGAACAAAGATGGCAACCCCGACTTTTGACACTATCGAAGCGCAGGCAAGTTACGGTATCGGCTTGCAGGTTGGACAACAACTGAGCGAATCCGGCCTGCAGGGGCTGCTGCCGGAAGCGCTGGTTGCCGGCATCGCTGACGCGCTGGAAGGTAATCAACCGCAGGTGCCGGTAGAAGCCGTACACCGCGCGCTGCGTGAAATCCACGAACGCGCGGACGCCGTGCGTCGCGAGCGTTTCCAGGCGATGGCCGCCGACGGTCAGAAATACCTGGATGAGAACCGTGAAAAAGAAGGCGTGAACAGCACCGAATCCGGCCTGCAGTTCCGCGTCCTGACTCAGGGCGAAGGCCCGATCCCGGCACGTACCGACCGCGTACGCGTTCACTATACCGGTAAGCTCATCGACGGCACCGTCTTCGACAGCTCCGTCGCGCGCGGCGAACCGGCAGAGTTCCCGGTCACTGGCGTTATCGGCGGCTGGATTGAAGCGCTGACCCTGATGCCGGTGGGTTCCAAATGGGAACTGACTATTCCACACAACCTGGCTTACGGCGAGCGCGGCGCGGGTGCTTCTATTCCGCCATTCAGCACCCTGGTCTTTGAAGTCGAGCTGCTGGACATTATCTAAGCGCCAGGGGCTTCCTCTCCCGCCAGGGAGGGGAGGCCAATAAAAACAGCGTAAAATCCTTAAGTTAGAGATTTAATGGAATTTTGTATTGCATATAAGTTCGTTGAGTGTATTTTTGTGAGCTGTTTCGCGGTACATTGGTGATATAACACTCACTTTAAACATAAAATTAACATTATATCTAAATCATAGTATTCATCCCTCCGATTCTTACCTAATATCGATGAACCCTCTTGCCAGGGTTGCGACAAATGACAGGCCAATAGAGCCTGAACAACACAGACAGGTACAACAGGAAGAAAATCACATGGTAGATCAGGTCAAAGTCGTCGCCGACGAACAGGAGACGACTGAACAATCGCTACGGCGAAATCTCACAAACCGACATATTCAGCTCATTGCTATCGGCGGCGCGATCGGCACCGGACTGTTTATGGGTTCCGGCAAAACCATCAGCCTCGCCGGGCCATCCATCATTTTTGTTTATATGATCATCGGTTTTATGCTGTTCTTCGTCATGCGCGCGATGGGCGAATTACTGCTGTCGAACCTCGAATACAAATCGTTCAGTGATTTTGCCGCCGATCTGCTGGGACCGTGGGCAGGGTATTTTACCGGCTGGACCTACTGGTTCTGCTGGGTGGTGACCGGAATGGCGGACGTGGTGGCGATCACCGCCTACGCGCAGTTCTGGTTCCCCGGGCTCTCTGACTGGGTCGCTTCGCTGGCGGTAATCCTGTTGCTGCTGGGCCTGAACCTCGCTACCGTGAAGATGTTCGGTGAGATGGAGTTCTGGTTCGCGATGATTAAAATCGTCGCTATCGTGGCGCTGATCGTGGTCGGCCTGGTGATGGTGATGATGCACTTTAAATCGCCAACCGGCGTCGAGGCTTCTTTCTCCCATTTGTGGAATGACGGCGGCTGGTTCCCGAAAGGCCTGAGCGGCTTCTTTGCCGGCTTCCAGATAGCGGTGTTCGCCTTCGTGGGGATTGAGCTGGTTGGTACGACGGCGGCTGAAACCAAGGACCCGGAGAAATCGCTGCCACGCGCGATTAACTCGATTCCGCTGCGTATCATTATGTTCTACGTCTTCGCGCTGATTGTCATTATGTCGGTGACGCCGTGGAGCTCGGTCGTGCCGAGTAAGAGCCCGTTTGTTGAGCTGTTTGTCCTCGTGGGGCTGCCAGCCGCCGCCAGCCTGATTAACTTCGTGGTGCTGACGTCCGCTGCCTCGTCCGCCAACAGCGGCGTGTTCTCTACCAGCCGTATGCTGTTCGGCCTGGCGCAGGATGGACAGGCGCCGAAAATGTTCGCCAAGCTGTCGAAGCGTGCGGTACCGGCGAAGGGCTTAACCTTCTCCTGCATGTGCCTGCTGGGCGGGGTGGTGATGCTGATGGTCAACCCGAGCGTGATTGCCGCATTCACCATGATCACCACGGTATCGGCGATTCTGTTCATGTTCGTCTGGACGATTATCCTCTGCTCTTACCTGGTTTATCGTAAGCAGCGTCCGCAGCTGCACGAGAAGTCCAAATATAAGATGCCGATGGGTAAAGTGATGTGCTGGGTATGCATGGCCTTCTTCGTCTTCGTACTGGTGCTGTTGACGCTGGAAGACGATACCCGTGAAGCGCTGATGGTGACCCCGCTGTGGTTCATCCTGCTGGGCGCGGGCTGGTTGTTTGCCGGTAAGAAGCGTCTGGCGAAATAAAAAATCGCCGGGAGAGATTTTTAACGTTGCTTGCAACGGCCCGGCATAAAAAAAGGCCACCCGGAGTGGCCAATAAACTGACAATGTCGAGAGGGCGCCCGCGGGCGCCTTTTTTATTATTTTCCTGCGAGGGCACGCGGGAACAGAACGTTATTTTCCAGACTAATGTGTTCCATCAGATCGTCAATCATTTCGTTGATGCCGTTATACATTGCTTTCCAGGTCGTGCAGGCTTCCGGCGGCGGCGTCACGTTATTGGTGATGTGCTTGATGACTTCCAGCAGTTCGCCCGCTTCATCGTGCTCGCTTTCCATCACGCTGATTGGCCCGCCAGCTTGTGTGCCCATTCCCTGTTTGATCATCGGGAACAGGATCTGTTCTTCTTTCATCATATGGCTGGAGAGCTCCTGATGCAGCATCGTCAGGTATTTGGTCAACCCTTTCGGCACGTTCGGTTTGTCGGCATGGACGCGTTCAACCTTGGTGGCCTGCAGGATCAGTTCCGGCAGCTGTTCGCGGTGGCGATCGTGGTAGCGTACGATGATGTGGTCGATGATTTCGGCGAACGGCGCGACGCGCCAGTCGCGCTCGATCGGCTGCTCGGCCAGTTGAGCCAGTTCGGCTTCAATCACCGCGACATCCAGCTCTTTACGCGTCGCCGCGCGATCCAGGGTCTGTTTGCCGCCGCAGCAGTAATCCATATCGTATTTACGGAACAGCGCGGAGGCGCGTGGGATCGTCAACGCCAGCTCGCCTAAAGGTTGGTCACGGAAAGCCATAGCTATTACCTCGTCATCAAAAATATAAGATGTATTTTAAATGCATCTTTAACTCAAGGGAATACCCCTTTGGGATACCAGGCTATTTTTTTTGCTCGATGCTCAGTTCCTGCAGAGCCGGTTTTTCCGGACGAGCGCGAACCGCCGACACGACGCCGAGTACCAGCAGCAGGATCCCGCTAAGCGTCAGCAGCGGCGGTAGGCTCTGGCGCAACAGAAAGGTATACAGTAAACCTGCCAGGGTTTCGAAGACGATCAGTGGCCCGAGGATCACCGTCGGCAGACGCTGGCTGGCGATGTTCCAGCACAGCGCGCCAACCCACGAGCAGAGCACGGCAATCGCCAGCATCAGCGCGATGAATACTGCCGGACGTGGGCCGAAAGGGAGCGGGAAATCGAGGTGTTGTCCTTGTAGCCACCCGCAGGCGGCAATATAGCCGATGAACGATACTGGCAGGGTAACCAGCGCCTGCGCGGTGGCCCACATCATCGGCGGCTTATCCGGGTTTTCGCGCAGCCAGCGGGCGTTGCGTAAGGCATACCAGGCCCAGCAGACGACAGCGATCAGCGCGAGGGCAATACCCGAACCATAGCGCCAGGGGCTGAAATCAGGGAGTCCGTGCTGTAGTTCGGCGATGTTGACGCACACCAGCCCCAACGCGATGCAGATCAGCGCCGGGAACAGCCGCCGCCACGGTAGTTTGCCGTCGCGCTGGCTATATAACAGATTGGCGCACACCGGCAGCACCACTGGCAGCGTGCCGATGATCATCGTCGAGACCGGCGCGCCGGTGCGCTGGATGGCGCTGGCGAGACAGAAGTAATAAATCAGGTTGCCCATCATGGTCAGCGCCAGCGCGGTTCGCCAGTCGCGGCCGCTCAGCTGACGCAGACGCGTGCGGCCCAGCCACGCCAGCGGCAGGGCGATCAGCCCCAGCGCCAGATAGCGCCCCATCGACTGCAATACCGCCGGGTATTCCGGCACCAGCACCGGGCCGACGAAAATCAGTCCCCACATCAACCCCGCCAGCAGGGCATACAACACGCCGCTAACCATCATCACATCCATCGTCAATTTGCTTGTGAAAAGTGTAGGAGAGGCGCGAGGAAAGAATATTGTATGAGATTGCGCATTAGCGCCCGGCAACCTGCTTTTGATAGCGCACTGGCGTAATACCGTAGCGGTGGGTGAAGGCGCGCGTCAGATGCGACTGGTCGGTCAGTCCGGCGGCAACGGCAACCTCGGCGGCGGGCATGCCGTGGGTCAGAAACGCCTTGGCGCGCCACAGGCGGATAGCCATCAGCATCTGGTGCGGCGTCACATGAAAGTGGGCTTTAAACTGGCGCTGGAAATGATAAGGGCTGAGCGCTGCAACCTGCGCCAGTTCGTCGAGGGTGACGGCGCGCATGTAATTATCGTGCAGATAGTCGCGTACCCGATCGAAGCGGTGCGCGGACTCCGGGAGCACTGGCGCATGATGGGCCAGCGGACGGAAGGTATCGATCAGGTCGAGCAGCATCCCCTGCTGTGTCAGCGGGTCATCGGTGTGCCACAGGCCGTAAATCAGTTGGCCGAGCTGTCGGGAACGTAGCGGATCCTGGCGGACGACCTCACTGAACCACCAATCACGCACCCCGGTGATCGCTTGCAGGCGGTCTGGATCCAGATAAATCATCCGATAGCGCCAGCCGTCGGCGGTTTCCGCTTCGCCGGTATGTATCTCGTCCGGGTTCATGGTGACGATGGAATTGGCGGAGGCTACGTGCTGGCTACCGCGATAACGAAAGCGCTCGGCGCCGAGTTCAATGACGCCGACCCCAAAGGCCTCGTGGGTGTGCGGCTCAAAGGCGTAGCGGGAGATATGGGCATGGTACAGTTCAACGCCGGGCAGTTGTTCGAGGTGACGAAAGCGCGCGCGGTCTTTTTCATCGCTAAATTGTTGTGGGACGCCCTGCATGTCATGCCTCCTGACGATTCATCCCTTCATTATTAGAGATGAACCGCCGGGATGCTACCGCAAAAGATGACAGGTACGGTTACAGGATGCCTTTCACGCTTTCGGCAAGCGTGGTGGTGGGGCGGCCAATCAGTTTGCTCAGCGTACGGCTATCGTCAAACAGCCCGCCTTGCGACGCGCCGATATCGGAGTCCGCCAGCATATCGGCAAGCCCCGCCGGTAGGCCGACGCTTTTCAGCGCGGCGGCGAAATCCGCTTCGCTGAGATTCTGATACACCACGTTTTTCCCGCTTTGTTTACTCAACTCGGCGGCCAGTTCGCTCAGGGGCCAGGCGTGGTCGCCCGCCAGTTCGTAGACTTTCCCGGCATGACCTTCTTCGGCAATAACGCGCGCGGCAGCGGCGGCATAATCAGCGCGGGTGGCGGAGGCGATTTTGCCCTCACCGGCGGCGCCGATAAACACGCCATGTTCCAGCGCGGGAGGTGCGCTGGCCAGATAGTTTTCCGTGTACCAACCGTTGCGCAGCAGCGCATAAGCGATAGCGGAATCGGCAAGCATTTGCTCGGTTTCAATATGTTCACCCGCCAGACCCAGCGGTGATTGGTCGGCGTGCAGCAGGCTGGTGTAGGCGATAAATTTCACGCCAGCGGTTTTGGCGGCGTTGATAACGTTACGGTGCTGGACGGCGCGCTGGCCGACTTCGCTTGAGGAAATCAGCAGCAGTTTATCAACGCCCTGTAGCGCGGCGGCGAGCGCGGCTTCATCGCCGTACTCGGCCTGACGGACGACGACGCCCTGCTGGCTGAGGGCTTGCGCCTTCGCCGGGTTACGGACAATTGCCACAATCTGGCTGGCTGGAACGGTTTTTAACAGGTCTTGTAGAACGTGTTGGCCAAGCTGGCCGGTGGCGCCGGTAATCGCGATCATGGGTCTTCTCCTTCGGGTTCATTGGCAGTTGTGGTAAGCTAACACCTTAACTAACTTTTAGTAAGTACGCACAAAAAGGTAAGTATGAAAATAGCCGAACCGACGCTGAGCGATAAACTGCGCAACGGCAATCTGTTTGCGGAACAGTGTCCGTCGCGCGATGTGCTGAAACATGTGACCAGCCGCTGGGGCGTTTTGATTCTGGTGGCGCTGCGCGAGGGAACCCATCGCTTTAGCGATTTGCGCCGCAAGATGGGCGGCGTGAGCGAGAAGATGCTGGCGCAATCGCTACAGGCGCTGGAACAGGATGGTTTTATCGACCGCGTCTCTTATCCGGTGGTGCCGCCGCATGTTGAATATAGCCTGACGCCGCTCGGCCTGCAGGTGAGCGAGAAGGTGGCGGCGCTGGCAGATTGGATCGAGCTGAATCTCCCCGCGGTGCTGGCCAACCACGGGGAGTGAAAATGTATCACTCCCTGTCGCCCCGGACAGCGGCGCGATGCGCCTTATCCGGGCTACCAGTCTGCCCCGATTTGTAGCCCCGGTAAGCGCAGCGCAACCGGGGAGATGTTCCCGGCCAGCGGCACGACGCGCCTTATCCGGGCTACCGGTCTACCCCGGCTTGTAGCCCCGGTAAGCGTAGCGCAACCGGGGAGATGTTCCCGGACAGCGGCGCGATGCGCCTTATCCGGGCTACCAGTCAACCCCGACTTGTAGCCCCGGTAAGCGCAGCACAACCGGGGAGATGTTCCCGGACAGCGGCGCGATGCACCTTCTCCGGACTACCAGTCTGCCCCGGTTTGTAGCCCCGGTAAGCGTAGCGCAACCGGGGAGATGTTCCCGGACAGCGGCGTGACGCGCCTTCTCCGGACTACCAGTCTGCCCCGATTTGTAGCCCCGGTAAGCGCAGCGTAACCGGGGAGATGTTCCCGGGCAGCGGCGCGATGCGCCTTCTCCGGGCTACCAGCCTGCCCCGACTTGTAGCCCCGGTAAGCGCAGCGTAACCGGGGAGATGTTCCCGGACAGCGGCGCGATGCGCCTTATCCGGGCTACCGGTCTGCCCCGGTTTGTAGCCCCGGTAAGCGCAGCGCAACCGGGGAGATGTTCCCGGACAGCGGCGCGATGCGCCTTATCCGGGCTACCGGTCTGCCCCGATTTGTAGCCCCGGTAAGCGTAGGGCAACCGGGGAGATGTTCCCGGACAGCGGCGCGATGCGCCTTATCCGGGCTACCAGTCTGCCCCGATTTGTAGCCCCGGTAAGCGTAGGGCAACCGGGGAGATGTTCCCGGACAGCGGCGCGATGCGCCTTATCCGGGCTACCAGTCTGCCCCGATTTGTAGCCCCGGTAAGCGTAGGGCAACCGGGGAGATGTTCCCGGACAGCGGCGCGATGCGCCTTATCCGGGCTACCAGTCTGCCCCGATTTGTAGCCCCGGTAAGCGCAGCGTAACCGGGGAACAGGCATTACTTACTCAAATCCAACTGATAAATCGCAAAGCCGATATCGTCGGTGGCGACCTGACGCATCGGATACTGCGCTTTCTCTTTGATAAACGCCGCCGCTTTGTCGCCCGGCGAGGTCTCAAAGCGAATATCCAGCGCTGTTTTGCTGTGGATCGGCGCCAGACGCCAGTTGTTATCCGCTGCCGGATGGATTGCGCCATCCTTCTTCGATTGCGCGCCAATCCACGCCGCCAGCACCGAGCGGTTTTCATCCGGCGAAGCGAAGGCGATATGGCTGTCGCCGGTACCGGCGAATTTACCGCCGTAGGCGCGATAGTTATTGGTGGCAACCAGGAAGGTGGCTTGTGGATCGATAGGCTTACCGTTAAAGGTCAGGTCCTTAATGCGTTCTGACTGCGGGTGAATCATCTGGCATTCGCCGTCGTAGCGGGCCGGCTGGCTAACGTCGATCTGGTAGTTCACGCCGTCAATCACGTCGAAGTTATAGGTACGAAAGCCGTCCCAGTTAATCAGTGATTGCGGTTTGCTGCTGGCGGGATCAATTTGGTTAAACTGCCCGGCGGAGCACTCCAGCCACTCCTTGACCTCTTTACCGCTGACCTTCATTACCACCAGGGTGTTCGGGTAGAGATAGAGATCGGCAGCGTTGCGGAAGGTGAGTTGGCCTTTTTCCACTTCCACGAAGCTTGCCGGATCGTTTTTACGCCCGCCGACTTTAAACGGCGCGGCGGCGGAAAGCACCGGCAATTTCGCCAGATCCGGATCGCCCTGAATGTAGTGTTCGACGTAGGCTTTCTGCGCCATGTTGACGACCTGTACTGTCGGGTCATCCTGCACCAACGCCAGGTAGCTGTACATGTTGTCGGCGGACTTGCCGATAGGCTTGCTGACGAATTCGCGGGTGGCGTCGTGATCGGCTTTCAGTACGGACACCATCTGGCTGTCTTCCGCCGCCAGCGATTTTTTCGCTACCGCGTCATAGATAGGCCGCGCTTCGGCTTTGGACTGCGTCACCTGCCATTTACCGCTGTCGTTATTCAGCACCAGATCGACTACGCCGAGATGATCGCCCCACATTCCCGGCATTACTGCCGGAATACCGTTCAGCGTGCCTTTGGCGATATCCGCGCCTTTGATGGCGGCGAAGTCTTTGCCCGGGAACACCGCATGGGCGTGGCCGAACATGATGGCGTCAACACCGGGTACCTGGCTTAAGTAGTAGACCGAGTTTTCCGCCATCGCCTGATACGGGTCGGCGGAGAGACCGGAATGTGCGACCACCACCACCACGTCCGCACCTTTCGCGCGCATCTCCGGGATATATTTACGCGCGGTTTCAGTAATGTCGTTGACCGTCACTTTGCCGCTCAAATTCGCTTTATCCCAGGTCATGATCTGCGGCGGTACAAAGCCGATATAACCGATGCGCAGGGTGTGGGATTGCCCGTCGCTGTCCTGCACCTGGGTATCCTGAATCAGATACGGCGTAAACATCGGTTTGCCGGTTTTGGCATCGATAATGTTGGCGTTCACGTAGGGGAATTTCGCTCCCGCCAGTGCCTTATGCAGGAACTCGAGACCATAGTTGAATTCATGGTTGCCGAGGTTGCCGACGGCGTAGTTGAGCGTGTTCATCGCTTTATAGACCGGATGCACATCGCCTTCTTTGAGCCCTTTTGCCGCCATATAGTCGCCCAGTGGACTACCCTGAATAACATCACCGTTATCCACCAGCACGCTGTTTTTCGCTTCCGCACGGGCCTTTTCAATCAGGCTGGCGGTGCGCACCAGGCCGAATTTTTCCGTGGCGGCATCTTTGTAGTAATCGAAATCCATCATATTGCTGTGCAGATCGGTGGTTTCCATGATCCGCAGGTCGACCGTCGCCGCGTTGACGCTGGCCGCCACCAGCGTGGCCAGCAGCGTTGCACTAAACTTAATCATCAGAGGCGTCCTTTTTTATGAGCTATGGCACAAAAGAAAATGTATTTACATTCTGTTGCTTACAGAATTGTGAATTCTGCCAGAAAAGCGTGAATGGAAACCGCTTGTGTTATCACAGATAGCGGAACTGGTGATGATGCGATATAAATAAAACAACGAGTTAACGCCACTGTAACCAGAAGAGGTGGAGAATGTTAGAACAAGTATGTCAGCTTGCACGGATTGCGGGCGATGCCATCATGGAAGTCTACGATGGGAACCAGCCGATGGATGTGAGCAGCAAAAAGGATGATTCTCCGGTTACCGCGGCGGATATCGCTGCGCATAACGTCATTGTCAGCGGCCTGCAGGCACTGGATCCGACGATCCCGATCTTGTCGGAAGAAGACCCGCCAGCGTGGGAAGTCCGCCAGCACTGGCAGCGTTACTGGCTGGTCGACCCGCTGGACGGCACCAAAGAATTTATCAAGCGCAACGGCGAATTCACCGTGAATATCGCGCTGATTGAACACGGCAAGCCGACGCTTGGCGTGGTCTACGCGCCAGTGATGAAAGTGATGTACAGCGCGGAACATGGCAAGGCATGGAAAGAAGAATGCGGCGTGCGCAAGCAGATTCAGGTACGCGATGCTCGCCCGCCGCTGGTGGTGATCAGCCGTTCTCACGGCAACGATCCGGAGCTGCAGGAGTACCTTGAGCAGCTCGGCGAGCACCAGACGACTTCTATCGGTTCATCGCTGAAGTTCTGCCTGGTGGCGGAAGGCCATGCCCAGCTGTATCCGCGCTTTGGGCCAACCAGCACCTGGGACACCGCCGCCGGCCATGCGGTAGCGGTTGCCGCCGGGGCGCACGTTCACGACTGGCAGGGCAAAACCCTCGACTACACGCCGCGTGAATCCTTCCTTAACCCCGGCTTCCGGGTCTCTATTTACTAAGCAGCTTATGCAGCAGGCCGACGACCTGCTGCACCTCTTGTTGGGTCAGCGCGCCGTCTTTCGCCCACTGGACGCGGCCCTCTTTATCTAAGACGACGATCGCCGAACTGCCTTCATCAAGCTGCCAGGCTTTGCGGGCGAGGCCGTTGCTATCGACGATAAACTGCGACCACGGGTACAGCTGCTTATTGCTTTCGATGCTGCTGCGCACGAACATTCCGGATCCAGGGATAGCGTCGTCGGTATTGACGATAGTGGTGGTCTGATAGCGATCGTGCGGCAAGCCGGCAGCCTTAATGGCCTCAATCAGATTAGCGTTTTTCTCTTTTGCCGAGGTGCGTCCGGCAATATGCTGGATGACGCGCACTTTTCCTGCCAGTTGCGCGCTATTCCAGTTTTTGTAGCTAAACTTATCGTTATTCAACACCAGTTCTCCGCGGTCGGCGATGCCTACCGACGCGACGCGCTGACCGTCGACAAAATTATGCGCCGAAGCCATTAACGGCAACAGGAGGGCGGAAACCGCCAGCAACTTACGTAGGGTCATAAGATTTCCTTTTTTATGTGCAGGTGATCCGACCACTTGGTCTGATTTAATGATAAGTGCGATTTGTCGCCATTACCCGCAATCGTGATGCCAGTTTGCGTGCTAACGCACACATTCGAAGAAAAACGGAAACTTATACTAACAATTGCGTATGCCTGAAATGAAAATTCTGAATTATTGTCATCAAAGGGTAAAAAAACTTATACAGACTGGGTGTCTTCAATAATCTGGACTATAGTTTTAGGGCATTAAAATTTGCGCTCCCATTACGCGGGCTAACTGTGGCGCCGCAGGAGCGTAACCCTGGCAGGAGACAACAATGAAAATTTTCCAACGCTACAATCCGCTGCAAGTGGCGAAGTACGTGAAGATCCTGTTTCGTGGACGGTTGTATATCAAGGACGTTGGCGCTTTTGAATTTGATAAGGGCAAAATCCTTATCCCGAAGGTTAAGGACAAGCTGCACTTATCAGTGATGTCCGAAGTCAATCGTCAGGTTATGCGTCTGCAAACGGAGATGGCATAACGGGGTATGACGAAGCAAAAAAAAACGGCTCCTGATGGGAGCCGTTGATGTTTTCAGGGCCGCTTACGCGACGCCTTTCTCTTCTTTAGCCGCGCCTTCGATATCCGGCAGTTTTGGCACCAGCACCGTCGGTTTATTGTCGATGCGGGTAACCAGCAGCTGGTCGATACGGTAGTTATCGATATCCACCACCTCAAACTTGTAGCCTGAGAATTTCACCGCATCGGTGCGTTTCGGGATCTTACGCAGCATGAACATCATAAAGCCGCCGATGGTCTCGTAATTATCGGACTGCGGAAACTCATCGATATCCAGCACGCGCATTACGTCGTCAATCGGCGTACCGCCGTCAATCAGCCAGGAGTTCTCATCGCGCGCGACGATCTGCTCTTCCAGCCCCTGACCGACCAGGTCGCCCATCAGGGTGGTCATCACGTCGTTGAGGGTGATAATCCCGACGACCAGCGCGTATTCGTTCATGATAACCGCGAAGTCTTCACCGGCTGTTTTGAAGCTTTCCAGCGCTTCAGACAGCGTCAGGGTATCCGGCACGATCAGCGTATTGCGGATCTGTACGCCGCCGGTTAATACCAGGCTTTGGTTCGCCAGGACGCGGTTCAGCAGATCTTTTGAATCGACGTAGCCGATAATGTGATCGATATCCTCATTACACACCAGGAACTTGGAGTGCGGATGTTCGGCCACTTTGTTCTTCAGGCTCTGCTCGTCTTCATGCAGATCGAACCAAATCACGTTTTCACGCGGCGTCATGGAAGAGGGGACAGTACGCGATTCCAGTTCAAAGACGTTTTCAATTAATTCATGTTCCTGTTTACGCAGCACTCCAGCCAGCGCACCGGCTTCCACCACCGCGTAGATATCATCGGAGGTGATGTCATCTTTACGCACCATCGGAATTTTAAACAGGCGGAAGATGTTGTTCGCCATGCCGTTGAACAGCCATACCAGCGGGCGGAAAACCAGTAAACAGAAGCGCATCGGGTTGATGATACGCAAAGCCACGGCTTCTGGCGCAATCATACCGATGCGTTTCGGAGTCAGGTCAGCAAACAGGATGAACAAGCTGGTGACCAGGGTAAAAGAGAAAATAAAGCTCAGCTGCTCGGAAAGCTCAGCAGACATATAGCGGCTCAGCACGCTATGGAAAGCGGGCGAAAATGCGGCATCGCCAACGATACCCCCCAGGATGGCCACGGCGTTGAGGCCAATCTGCACGACGGTGAAGAAGGTACCGGGGTTTTCCTGCATTTTGAGCACGCGCTGCGCGTTCACATTGCCTTCATCAGCCAGCAATTTGAGTTTGATTTTGCGCGATGCGGCCAGCGAAATTTCAGAGATCGAAAAAAATGCACTGACGGCAATAAGGAAAAGTATTACTAAAATACTGTTTAACATATCTTTTCTGATCGTTGAGATCAGATCCTCGGAAGGGAAGTTGATAACTTTTTTAATGTGGAATACATAAAAAACCGGTCCGAAGGCGCTGGACCGGCTATGACACAGCGTAGTATAGCGTAAATCTCTGTAAGGCCACCAGAGCGATAATTATTCGCCCAGGCGGCTTCAGACGAAGGGATTACGCCTGCGGCGGGAGGCAAACGCCAATCCCGCCGATACCGCAGTAACCGTACGGGTTTTTGTGCAGATACTGCTGGTGGTCGTCTTCGGCATAGTAGAACGGCTTCGCCGCGACGATTTCGGTGGTGATGCCGCGCGTATCGTTAGCGTCGCGCATCGCTGCCTGGAAGCGCGCCAGGCTGGCTTTTGCCGCCTCAAGCTGCTCCGGCGTCAGCGGGTAGATCGCCGAGCGGTACTGGGTGCCGTGATCGTTGCCTTGCTGCATCCCCTGAGCCGGATCGTGGTTTTCCCAGAAGACCTGCAGCAGTTGCTCATAGCTGATGACCTGCGGGTCGAAGACCACGCGCACCGCTTCCGCGTGCCCGGTTTCACCGCTGCACACTTCGCGATAGGTGGGGTTTGGCGTATAGCCGCCGGTATAGCCCGCTGCGGTGCTGTAGACTCCTGGAAGCTGCCAGAACAGGCGCTCGACGCCCCAGAAGCAGCCCATCGCGAACAGCGCCACTTCCATCCCCTCAGGGACGTTAGTCATCGAATGATCGTTAACAGCGTGGAGCGTGGCCACCGGCATCGGCGTGTTACGCCCCGGCAGCGCATCCCCCTGGGCGACAAGATGCGTTTTATCAAATAGACTCACGGTTGGCCTCTCAATTACTCAATTTGTGGTTAAGGTTGTAACGAAGCGTGTCTTTTTAGACAATAAACACGCTCAATACGTCTAGATTTAAACATAAGAATTATTTGGGTTACCGTCACTTTTTCAACCCTTAGTTGTTAGGGTTTTGTTAAGCCGTGGAGCGGCACTTGCGTTTCCTTCGGGGGGAAACAAGGATATTCAGGAGAACACGTGCAACAAATCCGCCAGTTATGCGTTACCAGCCTTTTACTGGTCAGCGGGGTCGCCAGCGCAGCGAATGTGCGTTTGCAGGTTGAGGGGTTATCCGGGGAACTGGAAAAAAACGTCCGCGCCCAATTATCCACGATCCAGAGTGATGAAGTCACGCCGGACCGTCGCTTTCGCGCGCGCGTCGATGATGCCATCCGCGTGGGTCTGAAAGCGCTGGGTTACTACCAACCGACCATCGATTTTGATCTGCGTCCGCCGCCAAAGAAGGGGCGTCAGGTATTAATTGCCAAAGTAACGCCCGGCGAGCCGGTGCGTATCGGCGGCACCGAGGTGATTCTGCGCGGCGGCGCGCGCACCGACCGTGACTACCTGGATCTGCTGAAAACGCGTCCGGCGATCGGCACCGTGCTCAATCACGGGGATTATGACAATTTCAAAAGCTCGCTCACCAAGGTGGCGCTGCGCAAAGGCTATTTCGATAGCGAATTCAATAAAAGCCAGCTTGGCGTGTCGCTCGACCGTCACCAGGCCTTCTGGGACATTGATTACAACAGCGGCGAACGCTACCGCTTCGGCCCGGTGAGCTTTACCGGTTCGCAAATCCGTGAAGAGTATCTACAAAACCTGGTGCCGTTTAAGCAGGGGGATTACTACACCTCGCAGGATCTGGCGGAGTTGAACCGCCGCCTGGCCGCGACCGGCTGGTTTAGTTCGGTGGTTGTCGCGCCGCAGTTTGATAAATCGCGCAAAACCAAGGTGCTGCCTCTGCAGGGCGTCGTTTCGCCGCGCAAAGAGAACACCGTGGAAACTGGGGTCGGTTATTCCACCGACGTCGGGCCGCGCGTGAAAGCGACGTGGAAAAAGCCGTGGATGAACTCTTATGGCCACAGCCTGACCTCCAGTATCAGCCTTTCCGCGCCGGAGCAGCAGCTCGATTTCAGCTATAAAGTACCGTTGTTAAAAAGCCCGCTTGAACAGTATTACCTGATGCAGGGCGGCTTTAAACGCACCGATCTCAACGATACCAAAGCCGACTCCACTACGCTTGCCGTATCGCGATACTGGGAGATGTCGAGCGGCTGGCAGCGCGCCATCAACCTGCGCTGGAGTCTCGACCACTTTACCCAGGCCAACGTCACCAATACCACCATGTTGCTCTATCCTGGCGTCTCGGTGAACCGTACCCGTTCTCGCGGCGGCCTGATGCCGACCTGGGGCGATTCCCAGCGTTACTCGGTGGACTACTCCAACACCATGTGGGGTTCGGACATTAACTTTGTCGTTGTACAGGCGCAGGACGTGTGGATCCGTACCCTCTACGACCGTCACCGCTTTGTGGTGCGCGGCAACCTCGGCTGGATTGAGGCCGATGACTTTAACAAGGTACCGCCGGATCTGCGATTCTTCGCCGGTGGCGACCGCAGTATTCGCGGTTATAAATACAAATCAATCTCGCCGAAGGATGACGATGGTAAGTTGATTGGTGCCTCAAAGCTGGCAACCGGTTCGCTGGAGTACCAATATAACGTCACCGGTAAATGGTGGGGCGCCGTGTTTGTCGATGGCGGCGAAGCGGTTAGCGACATTCGCAACAGTGATTTCAAAACCGGCGCGGGCTTCGGCGTGCGCTGGCAATCGCCAGTAGGGCCGGTCAAGCTGGATATCGCCAGGCCTATCGGCGACAAAGATGAACACGGTTTACAGTTTTATATCGGTCTGGGGCCTGAATTATGAGTTTATGGAAGAAAATAAGCCTCGGCGTATTACTCTTTTTCGTGCTGCTGATCGGCGCGGTTGGCTTTTTAGTCGGCACGACTACCGGCCTGCATCTGGTGTTGAAAGCGGCGGACCGTTGGGTGCCGGGGCTGGAGATCGGCAAGGTTACCGGCGGCTGGCGTGATCTGACCTTACAGAATGTGCGCTTCGAACAGCCGGGCGTGGCGGTCACCGCCGGGCAGTTCCATCTCGGCGTCAAGCTGCGCTGCCTGTGGGACAGCAGCCTGTGCGTCAACGACATCTCGCTGCGCGATATCTACGTCGCTATCGATACCAAAAAAATGCCGCCGTCGGCGCCGGTCGCGGAAGAAAATACCGGGCCGCTGAACCTGTCGACGCCATATCCGATCACCCTCAGCCGCGTGGCGCTGCATAACGTCAACGTCAAAATCGACAACACTGCCGTTTCGCTGCGTGATTTCTCCACCGGTTTGCACTGGCAGGAAAAGAACCTGACTCTGACGCCGACCTCGCTGCAGGGGCTGCTTATCGCGCTGCCGAAGGTGGCGAAAGTGGCGCAGGAGCAAGTGGTGGAACCGAAGATTGACCATCCGAAACCGGAAGAAAAACCGCTCGGCGAGACGATGAAAGATCTGTTCTCGAAACCGGTGCTGCCGGAGATGGTCGACGTGCATCTGCCGCTGAACCTCAATATTCAGGAGTTCCGCGGCGAACAGCTGCGCCTGACCGGCGACACCGATATGACCGTCTACAACCTGCTGCTGAAGGTCAGCAGCATCGACGGACAGATGAAACTCGACGCGCTGGATGTTGATTCCGACCAGGGCAAAGTCAAGGCCTCCGGGACCGCGCAGCTGCAGGATAACTGGCCGGTCGATATTACGCTCGACAGTACGCTGAACATTGACCCGCTGAAAGGCGAGAAGGTGAAGCTGAAAGTGGGCGGCGAGCTGCGCAAGACGCTGCAGGTCGGCGTGGATCTGGCAGGCTCGGTGGCGATGACGCTGCGCGCCGAAGCGCAACTGGCGGAAGCCGGGCTGCCGCTGAATATGGAAGTGAAGAGTAAGCAGCTGTACTGGCCATTTACCGGCGAAAAACAGTTCCAGGCAGATGATTTATTGTTGAAATTCAGCGGTAAGATGACCGACTACACCATGGCGCTGAGCACCGCGGTGAAAGGCCAATCGCTGCCGCCAGCCAAAATTACTCTTAACGCCAAAGGCAACGAGCAGCAGGTCAATCTTGATAAGCTGACCGTGGCGGCGCTGGAGGGGAAAACCGAACTGAAAGCGCTGCTCGACTGGCAGCAGGCGATCAGCTGGCGCGGCGAGTTGACTCTCGACGGCATTAACACCGCTAAAGAGGTGCCGGATTGGCCCTCGAAGCTGAACGGGATTATCAAAACCCAGGGCAGCCTGTACGGCAGCAGCTGGCAGATGGCGGTTCCTGAGCTGAAGATCACCGGCAACGTGAAACAAAACAAAGTGGATGTCCACGGTTCGCTGCAGGGCAACAGCTATATGCAGTGGAAAGTGCCGGGTCTGCATCTGGCGCTGGGCCCGAACAGCGCCGACGTGAAAGGCGAGCTGGGGGTGAAAGATCTCAACCTTGACGCTACCATCGACGCCCCGCACCTCGATAACGCCCTACCAGGGCTTGGCGGTACGGCGAAAGGGCTGCTGAAAGTGCGCGGCACTATCGACGCGCCGCAGCTGCTGGCGGATATCACCGCCCGCGCGCTGCGCTGGCAGGAGCTGACGGTCGCGCAAGTCAATGTCAAAGGCGACGTCAAATCCAGCGATCAGATTGGCGGCAATCTCGATGTCCGCGTCGATCGCATCAGCCAGCCGGGGGTGAACATCAGCCTGGTGCAGCTGAACGCCAAAGGTACCGAAAAGCAGCACGATTTGCAGCTGCGCGTGCAGGGCGAACCGGTTTCCGGCCAGCTAACGCTGGCGGGCAGCTTCGATCGTAAAGAGGAACGCTGGAAAGGCACGCTGAGCAATACCCGCTTCCAGACGCCGGTCGGTCCGGTGGCGCTGACGCGTAACATGGCGTTGGATTACCGTAACCTGGAACAAAAAATCAGCATCGGGCCGCACTGCTGGAGCAACCCGAACGCTGAGCTGTGTGTGCCGCAGACTATCGATGCTGGCGCCAGCGGGCACGCGGTCGTCAACCTCAACCGTTTCGATCTGGCGATGCTGAAACCGTTTATGCCGGAAGCGACTCAGGCCAGCGGCGTATTTAGCGGCAACGCCGACGTCAGTTGGGACACTACCAAAGAGGGGCTGCCGCAGGGCAAGGTGACCCTCAGTGGTCGCAACGTCAAAGTTACCCAGGCGGTCAACGACGCGCCGCTGCCGGTAGCCTTTGATACCCTGAACCTCAGCGCCGATCTGCATAATAATCGCGCGCAGTTGGGCTGGTTGATTCGCCTGACCAACAACGGTCAGTTCGATGGTCAGGTGGAAGTGACCGATCCGCAGGGGCGACGTAATCTCGGCGGCAATGTCAACATCAGCAATTTCTCGCTGGCGATGATTAACCCGATCTTCGAGCGCGGCGAAAAAGCTGAAGGCAAGCTCAATGCGCGCCTGCGCCTCGGCGGCGATGTACAGAACCCGCAGCTGTTTGGCCAGATGCAGCTGAACGGCATCGATATCGACGGCAACTTTATGCCGTTTGATATGCAGCCGAGCCAACTGTCGATGAACTTCGACGGTACTCGCTCCACCCTGCAAGGGACAGTGAATACCAAACAAGGGCACATTGCGCTGAGCGGCAACGCCGATTGGACGCAAATCGACAACTGGCGAGCGCAGATTGCGGCGAAGGGCAGTCGGGTGCGCATCACCGTACCGCCGATGGTACGGCTGGATGTTTCTCCGGACGTGGTCTTTACCGCCACGCCAAGCGCGTTTAACCTTGATGGCAACGTTGACATTCCCTGGGCGCGTATCGTCGTGAATGAGGTACCAGAGAGCGCCGTTGGCGTGTCGTCTGATGAAGTGATGCTGGATAAAAACCTGCAGCCGATTCAGAAACAGAGCGCTGGGATCCCAATCAACAGTAACCTGACGATTCACGTCGGCAACAACGTGCGTCTGGAGGCGTTTGGCCTGAAAGCGCGTCTGACCGGCGATCTGAAAGTGGCGCAGGATAAACAAGGCCTGGGGCTGAACGGACAGATCAATATTCCGGACGGTCGCTTCCACGCCTATGGTCAGGATCTGATCGTCCGGAAAGGCGAGCTGCTGTTCTCCGGCCCGCCGGATCAGCCGTTGCTCAACATCGAAGCCATTCGTAACCCGGATGCCACCGAAGACGACGTGATTGCTGGCGTTCGCGTCACAGGATCTGCCGATCAGCCTAAAGCGGAGATCTTCTCCGACCCGGTTATGTCTCAGCAGGAAGCGCTTTCTTATCTGCTGCGCGGCCAGGGTTTGAGCAGTGGACAGAGCGATAGTGCGGCAATGACCTCAATGCTTATTGGAATGGGGGTTGCACAAAGTGGTCAGGTTGTGGGTAAAATCGGCGAGACGTTTGGCGTAAGCAATTTGGCGCTGGATACCCAGGGGGTAGGCGACTCCTCCCAGGTGGTGGTCAGCGGCTATGTGCTGCCAGGTCTTCAGGTAAAATACGGCGTCGGCATCTTCGACTCCCTGGCGACGCTCACCCTGCGTTATCGCCTGATGCCTAAGCTATATATGGAAGCGGTGTCTGGCGTAGACCAGGCTCTCGATTTGCTCTATCAGTTTGAGTTTTAGCAATGCGAATATTTGTTTACGGCAGTTTACGACGCAAACAAGGCAACAGCCACTGGATGACCAACGCCCAGTTGCTGGGCGCTCATAGTGTCGATGATTATCAGCTGTACAGCCTGGGCCACTATCCAGGCGCGGTGCCGGGAAAGGGCACAGTACATGGTGAAGTGTATCGCATCGACGCATCGACGCTGGCCGAACTGGATGCGCTGCGTTCCAAGGGCGGTGAATACGCACGTCATCTGATCCAAACGCCTTACGGCAGCGCATGGATGTATGTCTATCAGCGCTCCGTCGAGGGGTTTGCGCAGATTGAGAGCGGAAACTGGTTGGACAGAGACCAGTAATTGAAAACGGCAACGCCACCTTCGGGTGGCGTTGTTTTTTACCGACCGGCACAAATAAAAACACCGCCTTCGGCGGTGTTTTTATTCGCGGAGAAACAGAATTACTTCTGTTTAGCGCGCTCGAAGGAAGCAATGATTTCAGCTTTAGCGGCTTCAGCATTGTCCCAACCGTCGACTTTAACCCACTTGCCTTTTTCCAGATCTTTGTAGTGCTCGAAGAAGTGGGTGATCTGTGCTTTCAGCAGTTCCGGCAGGTCGTTCACATCTTTGATGTGATCGTATTCTTTGCTCAGCTTGGTGTGCGGTACCGCAACCAGTTTGGCGTCTTCACCGGATTCGTCGGTCATTTTCAGGACGCCAACCGGACGGCAGCGGATCACTGAACCAGGTTCCAGCGGGTACGGAGTCGGGACCAGTACGTCAACCGGGTCGCCGTCCAGGGACAGGGTGTGGTTGATGTAGCCGTAGTTGCACGGATAGAACATCGCAGTGGACATGAAACGGTCAACGAACAGTGCACCGCTCTCTTTGTCGACTTCGTATTTGATTGGGTCTGCGTTAGCTGGGATTTCGATAACGACGTAGATGTCTTCCGGCAGTTCTTTGCCCGCAGGTACGTTGAGTAAGCTCATGTCTGTTTCCTTTAAAATGTTTGGCAAACAAGTGCCCGGTATTATAGCCAACTCACATCGAATGTCTTCGCTTCTTTTTCCCCTGATGTGGGCGGAGATGTCTGAATTCCTCGTCGTCAGACACCCTTAAAATCCATAAACATAGCTACTTTCTGAATAAAATAATGTAAGCGTTTTCATTGGCGGGATTTGTGTTCACATTCTGCGCAAAATTTCGCCGTGCTATCAGGCCAATGCGCCGGGCGTGAAGCCTTACTAACGCTCAGCTCAGATACATCAGGGGAATTAACATTCCATTCACTTTTTCGAAGTGTGATGTAACGCATCCAGTTACACGACGAATTGTCTATAGTTTGTCCGCAGGTGAGGCTTTAACCAACAATAACCCTACGAGGATAACCTTATGTGGAAGCGCTTACTTCTTGTTACCGCTGTTTCCGCAGCTATGTCATCTATGGTCATGGCTGCCCCTCTAACCGTAGGATTTTCCCAGGTCGGCTCTGAATCCGGCTGGCGAGCGGCCGAAACCAACGTTGCCAAGGAAGAAGCGACGAAGCGCGGCATCACCCTGAAGATCGCCGATGGCCAGCAAAAACAGGAAAACCAGATTAAAGCCGTACGCTCGTTCATCGCTCAGGGTGTGGACGCTATTTTTATCGCGCCGGTGGTGGCCACCGGTTGGGAGCCGGTGCTGAAAGAAGCGAAAGAGGCCAACATCCCGGTCTTCCTTCTTGACCGCTCCATCGACGTCAAAGATAAGTCGCTGTATATGACGACCGTCACCGCCAACAATGTGCTCGAAGGCCAACTGATTGGCGACTGGCTGGTGAAAACCGTCGATGGCAAGCCTTGCAACGTCGTTGAACTACAGGGCACCGTCGGTGCCAGCGTCGCCATCGACCGCAAAAAAGGGTTTGCCGACGCGATAGCCAAAGCGCCAAACATTAAGATTATCCGCTCGCAGTCCGGCGACTTCACCCGCAGTAAGGGCAAAGAAGTGATGGAGAGCTTTATCAAAGCGGAAAACAACGGCAAGAACATCTGCATGGTCTTCTCCCATAACGATGACATGGTGATTGGCGCGATTCAGGCCATCAAAGAGGCCGGGTTGAAGCCGGGCAAAGATATTCTCACCGGTTCTATCGACGGTGTGCCGGATATCTATAAAGCGATGATGGCCGGTGAAGCTAACGCCAGCGTCGAGCTGACGCCGAACATGGCCGGCCCGGCGTTCGATGCGCTGGAGAAATACAAAAAAGACGGCACGCTGCCTGAGAAGCTGACCATCACCAAATCGACTCTCTACCTGCCGGATACGGCGAAAGAGGAGTTAGAGAAGAAGAAAAATATGGGCTACTAAGCCTTCATGAAAATGCCGGGGGCGCTGCGCTTGCCCGGCCTACATTACGCTCTTTTGTAGGCCGGATAAGCGTAGCGCCATCCGGCGTGATGCAGGGGGAACCATGACCACCGACCAACATCAGGAAATCCTCCGCACCGAAGGATTAAGCAAATTCTTTCCCGGCGTCAAAGCGCTGGATAACGTCAACTTCAGCCTGCGGCGCGGCGAAATCATGGCTCTGTTGGGCGAAAACGGCGCGGGAAAATCGACGCTGATTAAGGCGCTCACCGGCGTTTACCACGCCGAACGCGGAGCGATCTGGCTGGAAGGGCAGCAAATTTCGCCGAAAAACACCGCCCACGCTCAGCAGTTGGGCATCGGCACGGTCTACCAGGAGGTCAATCTGCTGCCGAATATGTCGGTGGCGGATAATCTGTTTATTGGCCGCGAGCCGAAGCGTTTTGGCCTGCTACGGCGCAAAGAGATGGAAAAGCGCGCCGCCGCGCTGATGGCCTCCTACGGATTCTCCCTCGATGTGCGCGAGCCGCTGAACCGCTTTTCGGTGGCGATGCAGCAAATTGTCGCGATCTGCCGGGCTATCGATCTGTCGGCAAAGGTGCTGATCCTCGATGAACCCACCGCCAGCCTGGATACCCAGGAGGTGGAGATGCTGTTTACTCTCATGCGCCAGTTGCGCGATAGCGGCGTCAGCCTGATTTTCGTCACCCACTTTCTCGACCAGGTCTACGCCGTGAGCGACCGCATTACCGTGCTGCGTAACGGCGGTTTCGTCGGCTGTCGGGAAACCCGCGAGCTGCCGCAGATTGAGCTGGTAAAAATGATGCTGGGCCGTGAACTGGATCACCAGGCCCTGCAGCGCGCCGGACGCACGCTGCTGAGCGATAAACCGGTAGCGGCGTTTGAAGATTTTGGCAAGAAGGGGACGATCGCGCCGTTCGATCTGCAGGTACGGCCAGGGGAAATCGTCGGTTTGGCCGGGCTGCTGGGATCCGGGCGTACCGAAACGGCGGAGGTGATCTTCGGCATCAAGCCCGCTGACAGCGGTAAAGCGTGGATCAAAGGCAAGCCGCAAACGCTGCGTTCACCGCACCAGGCCTCCTGTCTCGGTATCGGCTTTTGCCCGGAAGACCGGAAAACCGACGGCATTATCGCCGCAGCGTCGGTGCGTGAAAATATCGTACTGGCGCTGCAGGCGCAGCGCGGTTGGTTGCGGCCGATCTCGCGTCGTGAACAACACGAGATCGCCGAACGTTTTATTCGCCAACTGGGTATTCGTACTCCCAGCGCCGAGCAGCCCGTTGAATTTCTCTCCGGCGGCAACCAGCAGAAGGTGCTGCTATCGCGCTGGCTGCTGACTAAACCGCAGTTCTTGATCCTCGATGAGCCGACGCGCGGTATCGACGTCGGCGCTCACGCCGAGATTATCCGCCTGATTGAAACCCTCTGCGCCGATGGCCTGGCGCTGCTGGTTATCTCCTCCGAACTGGAGGAACTGGTGGGCTACGCCGACCGGGTGATTATCATGCGCGATCGCCGGCAGGTAGCGGAAATTCCGCTTGCCGAGCTATCGGTCCCGGCAATCATGAACGCGATTGCGGCATAAGGAGCCCTGCATGATGCCCAGAACCGTACCGCAAAGCGGACAGCCGAAACGGCGCTTTAACTGGCCAAAAGGCATGCCGCAAATTATCGCTCTGCTGCTGGTGCTGGCGGTAGATAGCCTGGTCGCGCCGCATTTCTTCCAGGTGGTGCTGCAGGAAGGACGGCTGTTTGGTAGCCCGATCGATATTCTTAATCGCGCGGCGCCGGTGGCGCTGTTGGCGATCGGGATGACGCTGGTAATCGCCACCGGCGGTATCGACCTGTCGGTCGGCGCGGTGATGGCCATCGCCGGGGCGACCGCGGCTTCGATGACCGTCGCTGGCCACAGCCTGCCGGTGGTGTTGCTTGCCTCGCTGGGGGCGGGGGCGCTGGCTGGCCTGTGGAACGGTATTCTGGTGGCGGTGCTGAAGATCCAGCCGTTTGTCGCCACCCTGATCCTGATGGTCGCCGGGCGCGGCGTCGCGCAGCTGATTACTGCCGGACAGATCGTCACCTTTGATTCGCCGTCGCTGGCGTGGCTCGGCAGCGGATCGCTGATGCTGTTGCCGACGCCGGTCATCATCGCCGTACTTACGCTACTGTTGTTCTGGCTGTTTACCCGTAAAACGGCGCTCGGCATGTTTATCGAAGCGGTGGGGATTAACATCCGCGCGGCGAAAAACGCTGGGGTGAACACCCGCATCGTGGTGATGCTGGCCTATGTGCTAAGCGGCATCTGCGCGGCGATTGCCGGTATTATCGTGGCGGCGGATATTCGCGGCGCCGATGCCAACAATGCCGGGCTGTGGCTGGAGCTGGACGCCATTCTGGCGGTGGTGATCGGCGGCGGGTCGCTGATGGGCGGACGCTTCAATCTGCTGCTGTCGGTGGTCGGGGCGCTGATTATTCAGGGCATGAACACCGGGATTTTGTTGTCCGGTTTCCAGCCGGAATTGAATCAGGTGGTGAAAGCGGTGGTGGTGCTGTGCGTGCTGATTGTTCAGTCGCCGCGCTTTATCAGTCTACTGAAAGGGGTACGCGGCCGTGATAAAACGTAATTTGCCTTTAATGATCACCCTGGCGGTGTTCGTGTTGGGCTATCTCTACTGCCTGACTCAGTTTCCTGGCTTTGCTTCGACGCGAGTGATTTGCAATATTCTGACCGATAACGCCTTCCTGGGGATCATCGCTGTCGGCATGACCTTTGTGATCCTCAGCGGCGGCATCGACCTGTCGGTGGGGTCGGTGATTGCCTTCACCGGGGTGTTCCTTGCCAAAGCGATCGGCTTTTGGGGGATTTCGCCGCTGCTGGCGTTTCCGCTGGTGCTGGCGATGGGCTGTGCCTTCGGTGCGTTCATGGGGCTGCTGATCGACGCGCTGAAAATTCCGGCGTTTATCATCACCCTCGCCGGGATGTTTTTCCTGCGTGGCGTCAGCTATCTGGTCTCGGAAGAGTCGATTCCGATTGACCATCCGCTATATGACAATCTGTCGGGGCTGGCGTGGACTATTCCCGGCGGCGGTCGTCTGAGCGCGATGGGGCTACTCATGCTGCTGGTGGTCGTGCTGGGGATGTTCCTTGCCCACCGCACCCGCTTTGGTAACCAGGTCTACGCCATTGGCGGCAGCGCGGCCTCGGCGAACCTGATGGGCATTTCAACCCGCAGCACGACTATCCGTATCTATATGCTGTCGACCGGTTTGGCGACGCTCGCCGGGATCGTCTTTTCCATCTATACCCAGGCCGGTTACGCGCTAGCGGGCGTCGGCGTGGAGTTGGATGCTATCGCCTCGGTGGTGATTGGCGGCACGCTGCTCAGCGGCGGCGTTGGGACAGTGCTGGGGACGCTCTTCGGCGTAGCGATTCAGGGGCTGATTCAGACCTACATTAACTTCGACGGTACGCTCAGTTCCTGGTGGACGAAAATCGCCATCGGCATCCTGCTGTTTATCTTTATTGCGTTGCAGCGCGGGCTGACGGTGCTGTGGGAGAATCGACAAAATGCGACGGTGACTCGCGTGGGCGGGGCGGTGAATCGCTAGCGGGAGGCGCTCCCTCCCCGCGAGGCGGGAAGGGAAGGTAGGGATTAAGCGTCCGGGAACTCTTTAATGAAGTTCTCGACGTCTTCTACCATGTGGTCGTTGCCGACGAAGAACGAACGACGCTGGTGCAGGCTTTCCGGGATGATATCGAGGATCCGCTCTTTACCATCGCTGGCCTTGCCGCCCGCTTGCTCCGCCAGCATCGCCATCGGGTTGCATTCGTACAGCAGGCGCAGTTTCCCTTGCGGGTGGCTGGCGGTGCTTGGATACAGATAGATACCGCCTTTCAGCAGGTTGCGGTGGAAGTCGGCCACCAGAGATCCGATATAGCGTGAGGTGTACGGGCGTTGGGTCTCTTTGTCTTCTTCCTGGCAGTACTTGATGTACTTCTTCACGCCCATCGGGAACTTGATGTAGTTGCCTTCGTTGATGGAGTAGGTCTGGCCTTTCGTCGGGAAGCGCATACGCTCCTGGCTCAGGCAGAACACGCCGAGCGAAGGGTCATAGGTGAAGGCGTGAACGCCGCAGCCGGTGGTGTAGACCAGCATGGTCGACGAGCCGTAAACCACGTAGCCCGCAGCAACCTGTTTGTTGCCCGGCTGCAGGAAATCTTCTTCGGTGACTGGCGTACCCACCGGCGTCACGCGGCGGTAAATAGAGAAGATAGTCCCCACGGAGACGTTGACGTCAATGTTGGAGGAACCATCCAGCGGATCCATCAGCACAACGTATTTGGCGTGTTCGCATCCTTCGAAGACCACGATTTCATCTTCTTCTTCAGAGGCGATCCCGGCGACGATATCACGTGCGCGCAGTGCAGCTTTTAATTTTTCATTCGCGAACAGGTCCAGCTTCTGCTGAACTTCTCCCTGAACGTTTTCCGCACCGCTGGCACCCAGGATATCGACCAGACCGGCCTTATTGATATCGCGGTGGATGATCTTGGCGCCCAATTTTATTGCCGACAACAAAGCAGTCAGCTCACCGGTAGCGTGGGAGAACTCGTGCTGCTTTTCGACAATAAATTCACCTAACGTTTTCATAACTCGTTCCCTGCATTTTTATGTTGAGTAAAACGAACGCAACAATCTTAACAAATAATAAAAAAACTGCGCACAGGTGAATCGCGCCAGCAAATACAGATTTGCCTGAAATGCGTTTCTCAGGGGGCGTACATATGGGTAAAATGCGTGTCAGATTAATGAGGGAAGCAACGAATGCGCATTCATATTTTAGGAATTTGTGGCACGTTTATGGGGGGGCTGGCAATGCTGGCACGTTCCCTCGGTCATCAAGTAACCGGCTCGGATGCTAACGTTTATCCGCCGATGAGCACCCTGCTGGAAAACCAGGGCATTGACCTGATTCAGGGCTACGACGCCAGCCAACTGGATCCGCAGCCGGACCTGGTGATTATCGGCAATGCCATGACTCGCGGTAATCCGTGTGTTGAAGCGGTGCTGGAAAACAACATTCCGTACATGTCCGGCCCGCAGTGGCTGCATGATTTCGTGCTGCGTGATCGCTGGGTGCTGGCTGTCGCCGGTACCCACGGCAAAACCACCACCGCGGGTATGGCGACGTGGATCCTCGAAGCCTGTGGTTACAAGCCGGGCTTTGTTATCGGCGGCGTACCGGGTAATTTCGATGTTTCCGCGCGTCTGGGTGATAGCCCGTTCTTCGTGATTGAAGCGGACGAATATGACTGCGCCTTCTTCGACAAACGTTCCAAGTTCGTTCACTACTGCCCGCGCACGCTGATCCTCAACAACCTTGAGTTTGATCACGCGGACATCTTTGACGACCTGAAAGCGATTCAGAAACAGTTCCATCACCTGGTGCGCATCGTGCCGGGCAAAGGCAAAATTATTCTCCCGGAAAGTGACATCAACCTGAAACAGGTGATGACGATGGGCTGCTGGAGCGAGCAAGAGCTGGTCGGCGAGCAGGTCCACTGGCAGGCGAAGAAACTCAACGCCGATGCGTCGCAATGGGAAGTGTGGCTGGATGGCGAGAAAGTCGGCGAAGTAAGCTGGGCGTTGGTTGGCGAGCACAACATGAACAACGGCCTGATGGCGATCGCTGCGGCGCGTCACGTCGGCGTGCTACCGGCGGATGCCGCCCACGCGCTGGGTAGTTTTATCAACGCCCGTCGCCGCCTCGAACTGCGCGGCGAAGCCAACGGCGTCACCGTCTATGACGATTTCGCCCACCATCCGACCGCGATCCTCGCCACGCTGCAGGCGCTGCGTGGTAAAGTTGGCGGCACTGCGCGTATTCTCGCCGTGCTGGAACCGCGCTCCAACACTATGAAAATGGGCATCTGCAAAGACGATTTGGCGCCATCGCTCGGTCGCGCCGATGAAGTCTTCCTGCTGCAACCGCAGCATATTCCATGGCAGGTTGCGGAAGTGGCGGAGGCCTGCGTTCAGCCTGCGCACTGGAGCGCCGATGTCGATACGCTGGCGGACATGATTGTCAAAACAGCGCATCCGGGCGACCATATTCTGGTGATGAGCAACGGCGGCTTCGGCGGCATTCATCAGAAGCTGTTGGATAAACTGGCGCAAAAAGCGACCGCGGCAGAATAAGCGCGAAGGCGTCCTGTATCTGCCCTCCTTGTGAGGGCAGTTTTGTTTTAGCTACCAGGGATTGTGCGATGCTTTTCTGTGAAAGACTGTTTTCTACCGATTCCCCCCATTTCTCCACGCTGGACGCGCTCTACGCCCGCGCCTTTCCGTGGCATGAGCAGCGCGAGCCCGGGGCCAAACTTCAGGCGTTGGGCAACCCGCACTATGCGCTGGAAGCGTGGTTCGATGACGGGGTATTTATCGGCTTGAGCGGCTGCTGGCAGTTTGCCGGCTATAGCTATATTGAACATCTGGCGATTGACGATACGCTGCGTTCGCGCGGCTACGGTAAACAGCTGCTGGCGCAGATCCTGACGCGCGCGCCGCTGACCATTCTGGAAATCGATCCGCTCACCACCGAGATCGCTCATAAGCGGCTGCGCTTTTATCAGTCGATGGGGTTCCACGCCAATGCGTGGGCGCATCGCCACCCGACCTATCATCAAGGGATCGACGATCATGAGTTGGTGGTATTGAGTTATCCTCAGCCGATTGATGAGGCGCCGTACCAGCGGTTTGCCGAGGATTTAGGGCGTGAGGTGATGGGGTAAGGTTTGCGAGCCCGGGAGATCTGCACCTCGCAACCGCACGGACTGTAGGTCAGATAAGCGTAGCGCCATCTGACAAAATAGCGGCACAACCAGGATTTTCCCTGCTTGCGCTGCGCTTAGCAGGGCTACGGCGCCGTACTTGAACTTCGCCTCGCAACCGCACGGACTGTAGGTCAGATAAGCGTAGCGCCATCTGACAAAATCGCGGTACAACCAGGAATTTCCCTGCTTGCGCTGCGCTTAGCAGGGCTACGGCACCGTACCCGAACTTCACCTCGTAGTCGCACGGACTGTAGGTCAGATAAGCGTAGCGCCATCTGACAAAATAGCGGTACAACCAGGAATTTCCCTGCTTGCGCTGCGCTTAGCAGGGCTACGGCACCGCACTCGAACTTCAGCTCGCAACCGCACGGACTATAGGTCAGATAAGCGTAGCGCCATCTGACAATATCGCGGTACAACCAGGATTTTCCCTGCTTGCGCTGCGCTTAGCAGGGCTACGGCACCGTACCCGAACTTCACCTCGCAGCCGCACGGACTGTAGGTCAGATAAGCGTAGCGCCATCTGACAAAATCGCGGTACAACCAGGAATTTCCCTGCTTGCGCTGCGCTTAGCAGGGCTACGGCACTGTACTCGAACTTCGCCGCCATCCGGGAGATGGCGGTGAGCGTCGGGAATCAGCCTTCGTTCTCGGCCAGTTCGCGCAGATACTGGAAGATCAGGCGCGCGGATTTCGGCGGCTTGTTGCCTTCTTTCTCTTTCTTCGCATTACGGATCAGCGAACGCAACTGCTGACGGTCGGCGTCAGGCCACAGGTTCAGAACTTCCGCGACCGCGTCATCGCCGTTATCAATCAGACGATCGCGGATCTGTTCCAGCTTATGGAACAACGCAACCTGCTGGTTGTGACGGTTCTTCAGTTTATCCAGCGCCTGGCGAATCGGGTCAACGTCGCGGTTACGCAGCATTTTACCAATCAGCTGCATCTGGCGGCGGCGGCCTTCCTTCTTGATACGCTGGGCGAGTTCAATGGCGTCACGCAGGTCGACATCGAGCGGGAGCTTATCCAGCGCGTTCTTACCCAGGTCTACCATCTCTGCGCCAAGACGCTTCAGTTCTTCCGCGTCGCGCTTAATTTCACTCTTACTGACCCAGATAATTTCATCGTCTTCATCTTCAACGTCATCACCGGGCACGTCGTCGAGCCAGTCTTCGGGCTGCTTTGTCATCTCAGGCTCCTTAAAAAAGAGGCTAATGTTACCAGTTAAGGCGCGCACTGAAAAACGGTTCTCTGTTAGACTTCAGTTAACTCCTTCTTACATTATGGCATTAGCAATGAAAGTCATCTCTCAAGTTGCACAGCAGCGTAAGACGCTGGAAGAAGCCGTTACCACGGCGTTGGAACTGGCGGCAGGCAAATCCGACGGTGCGGAAGTCTCCGTGAGCAAAACCACCGGCATCAGTGTCAGCACCCGCTACGGTGAGGTGGAGAACGTAGAATTCAATAGCGACGGCGCGCTCGGCATCACCGTCTACCACCAGAATCGCAAAGGCAGCGCCTCCTCAACCGACCTGAGCGCGGACGCCATCGCCCGCACGGTGCAGGCGGCGCTGGATATCGCACGCTACACGTCGCCGGATCCGTTTGCCGGCGTGGCGGATAAAGAATTGTTGGCCTTCGACGCCCCGGATCTGGACTTGTTCCATCCGGCGGAAGTTTCCCCGGACGAAGCCATTGAACTGGCCGCCCGCGCCGAGCAAATCGCGCTGCAGGCCGATAAGCGTATTACCAACACCGAAGGCGGCAGCTTCAATAGCCACTACGGTATTAAAGTCTTCGGCAACAGCCACGGCATGCTGCAAAGCTACTGCTCGACCCGCCATTCGCTCTCCAGCTGCGTGATCGCCGAAGAGAATGGCGATATGGAGCGTGATTACGCTTATACCATTGGCCGCGCGATGGGCGACCTGCAATCCCCGGAATGGGTCGGCAACGAGTGCGCCCGCCGCACGCTGTCGCGCCTGGCGCCGCGTAAACTGTCGACGATGAAAGCGCCGGTTATCTTCGCCAACGAAGTGGCGACCGGGCTGTTTGGCCACCTGGTCGGCGCGATCGCCGGCGGCGCGGTATACCGCAAATCCACCTTCCTGCTCGACTCCCTCGGCAAACAAATCCTGCCGGAGTGGCTGACCATCGAAGAGCACCCGCATTTGCTGAAAGGCCTGGCGTCCACGCCGTTCGACAGCGAAGGCGTGCGCACCGAGCGTCGTGACATCATCAAAGACGGCGTGTTGACCCAGTGGCTGTTGACCAACTACTCCGCGCGCAAGCTGGGGATGAAAAGCACCGGCCATGCGGGCGGCATCCATAACTGGCGCATCAATGGCCGCGGCCTGAGTTTTGAAAAGATGCTTAAAGAGATGGGTACCGGGCTTGTGGTCACCGAATTGATGGGGCAGGGTGTGAGTGGCGTGACCGGCGATTATTCACGCGGCGCATCCGGTTTCTGGGTAGAAAACGGCGAAATTCAGTATCCGGTAAGTGAAATCACCATCGCCGGAAATCTGAAAGATATGTGGCGTAATATTGTCACCGTCGGCGACGATATCGAAACGCGCAGCAATATTCAGTGTGGTTCCGTGCTGCTGCCGGAGATGAAAATCGCTGGTCAATAACCTGTGTGCCGGGCGCGTCCTGCCGCGCCTGCTTGATATCTTCATAATAAAAAGGAAGTGAGCAATGCGTAAAAAACTGTTAGCGATGCTGGCCGTCTCTGCTTTTGCACTCGGTTCTGCATCCGCGTTCGCCGATCTTGGCGAAGACATGGACACCCTGGCGGAAAATCTGCAGGTGGTACAAAAAACCTCAGACGCCGGCGAGCTGAAAGCGGCGCTGACTAAGATGCGTACCGCCGCGGTCGACGCGCAGAAAGAAACGCCGCCGAAGCTGGAAGGCAAAGCGGCCGACAGTGCGGAAATGAAAGATTACCGCCACGGTCTGGAAACGCTGGTTGGGCAGATCGACGGCGCGCTGAAGCTGGCTGATGCCGGTAACCTTAAAGGGGCGCAAGCCGCCGCGGACGAGTTTAAACTCACCCGTAATACCTACCATAAGAAATACCGTTAATTGCCTTTTTCAGGAGGCGTCAGCCGACGCCTCCTGCCTAAAACCCTATCCACATCACAATTTTCCCTTTTTTTGTTCCGGTCTTTCCGCTGCCTTTTTCCGCTAATGCGTTGCCATTGTTGTGATATTCATCACGTCAATTCGTCCATTTATTCATTTTTCCGGTGAATGTGTGGAGTCGATCACGCAGGACGTTTCTCTTTCCACTTCGAAGTGGAAAAGCACTCGCTACAAACTCCTGACCCCTGGCGCTACTTTTAATGCCAGAGACATCAGCGGGGTAACACAAGTGAATAACGGAGCGGTAATAAACGACGTAGGGGATCAGGCAGCGCAGACCGAACGCCTGGCTGACAAGATGCTGCAGCAGGTGTTCGCCTTGCTAAGCCGTCATGACATCGTCCCTAACGACGTTCAGGAGCAAATGCTGACTTCCCACGTGCGGGCCATGGCCCACCGGTCAATCAGCGGCGAACCGCTACCGGAAGTGGATGCTAGCCTGTTCGAAGAGATTTCAGAAGATTCAATGATGCTGGCCCGCGAAGTGGTCGCGCAGTTCGGCAACCTGCCCGATGAAGAGGCCTGGTTGCTGTCCGTTCACTTCGAAGTCGCAAAAGATAACCTGTAAGGAGCAAAACATGGAACAAATCACCGTAGTTATTGGCGACCGTCTGGGTAAAGGCCAAAAAGTCGCGGCAGGTGCAGAAAAAGCCGGCGCGCGCGCAGTGGTCGTCCCTGGCGTTGCGGCAGATATGAAACTTGGCGACATGATGAAAGCGGAAAACGCCACTTTCGGCATCTCCTTCTGCGGCAGCGGCGGCGCAGGCGCGATCACCGCGCAGACCAAGTACGGCTACAAAGCAAAATACGGCATGCGTTCTGTTGAAGAGGGCGTGACCGCCATCAACGAAGGTTGCAATGTGCTGGGCTTCGGCTTCATGGATAAAGAAGAGCTGGGCGAGCGCCTGGTAGAAGCCTGGAAAAAGAAATACGGCGCATAAGTATGAAAGAGCAATTCACCACCACGGTGAGGGTTGCAGGCAAAGGCGAAAGCAAATCACGGGCCTTCGCCGATGCCCTTAACCATGTGCAAGCAGCGGTGATGAAATCGTCATCGCACATCCTACTGCGTATTGAGCCACAGGACGTGACGGTTGTTCATGCGCGCGAAGCGGTACGAAAAGAGGCTTTTCTGTTCATCTTTTTACGCCGTGAACGACGGACCTACAGCGTGGAGCTGGATGTCACCGTCAACGTGACCGCCATCGATCTCGATAAAGTGGATTTCGTCACGCAAACCTGATTGTTACCAAAGGGTCAGATTATGTTCCTGATAATTTTAATAAAATCGCTCATCATCGGCGGCCTGGTCGGCGTCGGCGTGGGCGCCGGAGCGGCACGCATGTTTCACGCACCCACCACACAGGGGATGGGGGCGTTTCGTACGTTGGGCGAGCTGAATTCCTGTGAAGGCGATCCGGCTTCCCACTTCTCCTTTGGCCTTGGCTTCTTCTTTAACGCCTGGGCTTCTTCCGTTGCAGCAGGTTCCTTCACGCAGGACGTTGACCACCGCATTATCCCAAACTGGGGCGCGGCGGCGTTGATGCTGAAAAATCGTAACGTCGGCGAAACGCTGCATGATCCGAGAAAAATGGCAATTGCCTGCGGCATCATCGGCATGATCGTCGTCGCCTTCCTTAACCTGACCGCCTCTTCCGTTCCGGAAGCGCTGCAGGTCACCGCGGTTAAAGTGCTGGTTCCGGCGGCAAACCTGCTGGTGAACACCGTGATGCCGGTTATCTTCTGGCTGGCGGCTATCGATGCCGGTAAAAAATCAGGCTTCTGGGCGACCATTTTCGGCGGCGCGGCACAGCTGATTATGGGGAACGCCGTACCGGGTCTGGTACTGGGTATCCTGATTGGTAAAGGCGTTGAAGAGAGCGGCTGGAACCGGGTGACCAAAGTGATGATGATCGCCATCGTCGCGCTGTTCGTCCTCAGCGGCTTCTTCCGCGGCTTCGACATGAAGATGATTGAATCCTTCCATATGACCGTGCCGAACTGGCTGGACATGATCCACAACTCACTCAGCGGCAAATAACGGGAGCCTGATAATGGAACAGAATAAAGGTTTTTGGTATGCCGACTGGTCGTTCCCGATCTTTGTTGGCCTGCTCTCCGCCGGTGTTTTCGCCGGGACGCACATGTACTACCTGTACGGTATCGGCGCCTTTAACGAAGTGGCCTTCGTGTCGATGCTGCGTTCGGGGATTGATACGGGTTCTTACGGCGCGGTAGCGGCATTCGGCGCGAGCTTCCTGTTCGCCCGTATCATTGAAGGGTCGCTGGTAGGGATCCTGGATATCGGCGGCGCAATTCAGACCGGTATCGGCCTCGGTGTTCCGGCGCTGCTGCTCGGCGCAGGCTTTGTCTTCCCGGTGGCTAACTTCGCCGCTTCGCTGGCAACGGGCCTGATCCTGGGGCTGGCAGTCGGTTACATCATCATTCTGGCGCGTAAGTTCACCATCAACCAGAGCGATTCCACCTACGGTGCCGACGTGATGATGGGGGCCGGTAACGCCTCCGGCCGCTTCCTGGGTCCGTTGATCATCCTCAGCGCGATGACGGCCTCGATTCCAATCGGGATTGGTTCTCTGGTCGGCGCGCTGCTGTTCTACATCTGGCAGAAACCGATCACCGGCGGCGCCATCCTCGGCGCGATGATCCTCGGTTCCATCTTCCCGATTGCGATTAGCTAATCGCCTGATGGCGCTGCGCTTATCCGGCCGACGGGTCAGCACGACATGTCGGCCGGATAAGGGGCTTACGCCGCCATCCGGCAACAGAGACCCCCTTTTCACCAGGAGATAGCTATGTTTGATTTACTCCTGCGCCGTGCGCGCCTCGTCGACGATACCCTGACTGATATCGCCATCCAGGACGGGAAAATCGCGGCGCTGGGCGAGATTAGCGCGCCCTCCCGCAAAACCGTTGACCTGAACGGCAACTACTATGTCAGCGCTGGCTGGATTGACTCCCACGTTCACTGCTACCCGAATTCGCCGATTTATCACGATGAGCCGGATAGCGTGGGCATCGCCACCGGCGTCACTACCGTGATTGATGCCGGCAGCACCGGCGCGGACGACGTTGATGATTTCTATCAGCTAACCCGCACAGCGGCGACGGAGGTTTATGCGCTGCTTAATATCTCCCGCGTCGGGCTGATTGCGCAGAACGAGCTGGCCAATATGGCCAATATTGATGCCGATGCGGTGAAGCAGGCGGTACAACGTTATCCTGATTTTATCGTCGGCCTGAAAGCGCGGATGAGCAGCAGCGTGGTCGGCGAAAACGGCATTACGCCGCTGGAACGCGCCAAGGAGATTCAGCAGGAAAACGGCGATCTGCCGCTGATGGTACACATCGGCAATAACCCGCCGAACCTCGATGAAATCGCCGATCTACTGAGCAGCGGCGACATCATCACCCACTGCTATAACGGCAAGCCGAACCGTATTCTCAACCCTGCTGGCGAACTGCGCAGTTCGATCACCCGCGCCCTGCAGCGCGGCGTGCGCCTCGACGTGGGTCACGGCACCGCCAGCTTCAGCTTTGAGGTGGCGCGCCGGGCGATTGCGATGGGCATTCTGCCGCACACCATCAGCTCCGATATTTACTGCCGTAACCGTATCGACGGCCCGGTGCGCTCGCTGGCGCTGGTGATGTCGAAATTCCTCGCTATCGGCATGACGCTGCCGCAGGTCATTGATTGTGTGACCGTCAGCGCCGCCGAAGGGCTGCGTCTGCCGCGTAAAGGGCGGCTGGATGTCGGCTACGACGCGGATTTAACGCTATTTAGCCTCGAACATGCGCCAACGCTGCTGGTGGATGCGGAAAAAGAGAGCCTGCAGGCTGACAACATTCTGGTGCCGTTGGCCGCGATTCGCGCGGGCAAGGGCTATCTGACCGAACAAGGGAGCGCGGAAAATGCCTTCAATTTTTGAAAAATATCATTTAAAACAAGTTATTAATACTTCGGGCCGTATGACGGCGCTGGGCGTTTCCACGCCGCGTCCGGAAGTGGTCGAAGCCGCGATGGCGGGCATGAACCAGTACTTTGAAATGAAAGACCTGGTGAATAAAACCGGCGAGTACATTGCCAAACTGCTGGATGTAGAAGGGGCGACCGTCGTCTCTTGCGCTTCGGCGGGCATTGCCCAATCAGTGGCGGCGGTGCTGGTGAAAGACAGCGACTGGCTGCTGGAAAACCTGCACGTCACGCCGGTTGAGAACAACGAAATTGTTCTGCCGAAGGGCCACAACGTGAACTTCGGCGCGCCGGTCGGCACCATGGTGGCGCTGGGCGGCGGTAAGCTGGTGGAAGCGGGTTATGCCAACGAATGCTCCGCCGATCAACTGGCGGCGGCGATTACCCCGCGTACTGCGGCGATTTTGTATATCAAATCTCACCATTGCGTGCAGAAAAGCATGCTCAACGTGGCGCAGGCTGCGGAAGTGGCGCGTCAGCATCACTTACCGCTGATCGTCGATGCGGCGGCGGAAGAAGATCTGCACTGCTACTACCGTATGGGCGCCGACCTGGTGATCTACAGCGGCGCGAAAGCGATTGAAGGGCCGACCAGTGGGCTGGTTGTCGGGAAAACCCAGTATGTTGAATGGGTGAAACGCCAGTCGATGGGTATTGGCCGCGCGATGAAAGTGGGTAAAGAGGGGATTCTCGGCCTGACCTGCGCGATTGAGCATTATCTGACGGCGACCAAAGAGAGCGGCCAGGAGATGGTGGCGAAAATGACGCCGTTTATCGAGCAGCTCAACACCCTCAACGGCGTGAGCGCGCGGGTGGTGTGGGATAGCGCGGGCCGCGATATCGCTCGTGCCGAAATTAAATTTGATGAGGCGGTGACCGGCGTCAATACCGGCGATCTGGTCAACGCGTTGAAACAGGGCGAATACGCCATTTACTTCCGTGGCTATAAAGCCAATGAAGGCATTATCGAAGCCGATGTCCGCAGCGTGAACGCGCAGCAGCTGGAGGTGGTTTCCCGCCGCATCGCTGAAGTTCTGAACAAGGAGAAAAAAGCATGAAACTGACCCCTAATTTTTACCGTGACCGCGTGTGCCTGAACGTACTGGCAGGCAGCAAAGACAACGCCCGCGAAATCTACGACGCGGCGGAAGGTCACGTACTGGTCGGCGTGCTCTCCAAAAACTATCCGGATGTCGCCAGCGCGGTGGCCGATATGCGTGAATACGCGAAGCTGATTGATAACGCGCTCTCCGTAGGGCTGGGCGCGGGCGACCCGAATCAGTCGGCAATGGTGAGCGAAATTTCTCGCCAGGTGCAGCCGCAGCACGTCAACCAGGTATTCACCGGCGTGGCGACCAGCCGCGCGCTGCTGGGGCAGAACGAAACCGTGGTTAATGGGCTGGTTTCACCGACCGGCACGCCGGGCATGGTGAAGATTTCTACCGGTCCACTGAGCAGCGGCGCGGCGGATGGGATTGTTCCGCTGGAAACCGCCATTGCGCTGTTGAAAGATATGGGCGGCAGCTCAATCAAATACTTCCCGATGGGCGGCCTGAAGCATCGCGCTGAGTTCGAAGCCGTCGCCAAAGCCTGCGCCGCGCATGATTTCTGGCTGGAGCCGACCGGCGGTATCGATCTGGAAAACTACAGCGAGATCCTGAAAATCGCGCTGGACGCTGGCGTGAGTAAAATCATCCCGCACATTTACAGCTCGATTATTGATAAAGCCAGCGGTAACACCCGTCCGGCTGATGTTCGCCAACTGCTGGAGATGACCAAACAGTTAGTGAAGTAGCGTTACCCCCTCTCCCTCCCTCGAACGGGGGAGGGGAATTATCCCCCTACTGAATCATCAAGGAGTTGCTATGCCTGTCGCTCGTCACCTGCTTGTCGCTTCACTGTCCCTGCTTGCCGTCGGCGCCTCTGCCGCGCAAACCCACTACGCCTGGATTGGCACCTATAATCCCAATGGCGAAGGTCTGTACCGTTTTACCGTCGATGCCAAAACCGGCGCCCTGCACGATAAATCGCTGGTGAGTTCGTTGCCGAACGTCGCGCAGCTGACCATATCGCGCGATGGCAAAACGCTGTATGCCGCCAGTGAAGTCGAGAAAGGCGTGGTGCAGGCGTGGCGCATTGAGAAGAACGGCGAACTGACCGATCTCAACCAGGTCGCCTCAGGCGGCGCCGGGCCGGTTTATCTCTCCCTGACTCCGGATGGCAAATATCTGCTGGTGGCCAACTATGTTAGCGGCAGTACCGCCGTGCTACCGGTGAAAGAAGATGGTAGCCTGGGAGAGGCAGCCGATGTGCATCAGGATGAAGGTCCGGCAGGGGCGGAACGCCCGGCGGCGGCCGTCGAGGGCAGCTTTGCGGTTAGCGATCACAATGGCCCGCATGCGCATATGATCGCCACCGATCCCAGCGGGAAATATGTTTATTCCACCGATCTGGGATTGGATCGGATCTATCAGTACCGGCTGGATAGCGCCAGCGGCAAGCTGACGCCGAACGATCCGCCGTTTATCGCCGCCTCTTCGCCGGGAGCCGGCCCGCGTCACTTCGTCTTTACGCCGAAGGGCGACGGCATGTGGCTGATTAACGAAGAAGCATCGACGCTGACCTTCTATCATCTTGATAAGCAAAGCGGTCTGCTGCGCGAAGGCAAAACCGTCTCCGCGCTGCCGAAAGAGTATAAAGGCACCAGCTTTGCCGCTGGTCTGGTCCTGAGCAACGACGGTAAGCAGCTGTACGTCGCCAACCGCCTGCATAACAGCATCGCTCACTTTACCGTGCTGGCCGACGGCAGCCTGAGCCACCAGGAAGATATCTGGACGCGTGGGGATTACCCCCGCACGCTGACGCTGGATAATCAGGGGCAGTGGCTGTACGTCATGAACCAGCGTAGCGATAATATTACCCGCTTCAGCGTGGCGCCGAAGGATGGCAAATTGACCTTTGCCTCTGACTATACGCCGGTCGGCAGCCCGTCGCAGATGGTGATATCCGCTCAACCCTGAGCCGTAAGAACAAGGAACTGACATGCGATTTCCCAACCAACGCTTAGCGCAATTATTCACTCTGCTGCGAAATGAAACGCTGCCGCAGGATGAGCTGGCGCAACGCCTGTCGGTTTCTACCCGTACCGTGCGCGCCGATATTACCGCGCTGAATGCGCTACTGGCGCAATATGGCGCGCAGTTTATTCTCAACCGCGGCAGTGGTTATCAGCTAAAGATTGATGACCCATCGAGCTTCCAGGCGCTGGAAGAGACGGCGCCAAAGGCGCAGCACGTCCCGCGTACTGCCCAGGACCGTATCAACTTTTTACTGGTGCGTTTTTTGACTTCGCCGTTTTCCATCAAGCTGGAAGATCTGGCGGATGAGTGGTTCGTCAGCCGCGCCACATTGCAGAACGATATGGTTGAGGTGCGCGAGCGTTTCCAGCGCTATCAGCTGACCCTTGAAACGCGCCCGCGTCACGGCATGAAGCTGTTTGGCAGTGAGATATCGATTCGCGCTTGCCTGACCGATCTGCTGTGGGATCTGACCCAGCAGGGCGGAATTAATCCGCTGATCAGCGCCGAGGCGCTGGAAGCCGATGTGCCTGAGCAACTGGCGCCGGTGTTGCAAGAGACGCTCACTCGTCACCATATTCGCCTCACTGACGTTGGCGAGCGTTTTATCTGCTTGTACGGCGCGGTGGTCGTGCGCCGCGTCAGCGAAGGCTACCCGCTGGCGGATTTTAGCGCCGAAGACGTCGCGCAAAACGTCCGCGATGCCGCGCGCGATCTGGCAAACGAACTACAGCGGCTGGCCGGTAAACCCTTATCGCCCGCCGAAGAAGAGTGGCTGTGCGTGCATATCGCCGCTCGCCAGGTGCAGGATGTTGATCCGGAAACTATCAGCGCCGACGATGACGAGGCGCTGGTGAATTACATCCTGCGCTACATCAACAGCCAGTATAACTACAACCTGTTGGATGACGCCCAACTGCACGCCGATCTGCTGACCCACATTAAGACCATGATCACCCGCGTGCGCTATCAGATAATGATCCCCAACCCGCTGCTCGATAACATCAAGCAGCACTACCCGATGGCCTGGGATATGACCCTTGCCGCGATCTCCAGTTGGGGGAAATACACGCCTTATACCATCAGTGAAAACGAAATCGGCTTCCTGGTGCTGCATATCGGCGTTGGGCTGGAACGTCACTACAACATCGGCTATCAGCGCCAACCGCATGTGCTGCTGGTATGTGACACCAGCAATGCGATGGTGCGGATGATCGAAGCGATCCTGCAACGCAAATATCCGCAGCTGGAGATCGCCGCCACCCTTTCACAGCGCGAGTATGAACAACGGGAAGCGATCGATGAGGATTTTGTCATCTCGACCGTGCGCATCAGCGAAAAAGACAAACCGGTGGTGACCATCGCGCCGTTCCCGACCGACTATCAGCTGGATCAGATCGGCAAGCTGGTGCTGGTGGATCGTACCCGCCCGTGGATGTTGAACAAATACTTCGATGCCGCTCATTTCCAGGTGATCGATACACCGCTGGATCAGCAAACGCTGTTTGCCGAGTTGTGCCGGCAACTGGAGCAAGAAGGTTTTGTCGATGCAGAATTTCATGATTCGGTGGTCGAGCGTGAAGCGATTGTCAGCACTATGCTGGGCGATGGCATTGCGTTGCCGCACGCCCTTGGCCTGCTGGCGAAAAAAACAGTGGTCTATACCGTTATCGCCCCGCAGGGTATCGCCTGGGGCGATGAAACCGCGCATATCATCTTCTTGCTGGCCATCAGCAAGAGCGAGTACGAAGAGGCGATGGCCATCTACGATATTTTCGTCACGTTCCTGCGTGAGCGCGCCATGAGCCGCCTCGCCGCGACCCGCAGCTTCGATGAGTTTAAAACGGTGGCGATGGAGTGCGTCAGCCGGTTTTGAAGTGAAAGCCACTATCGCAAATGATGCACGACCTGGTTGCTGCTGCCGCGCCAGATAAGCGCCGGGTCTTTTAAATCCTGTACGAACTTACCATCGACCAGCACGTTGATCAGGTTAACTACCTGCATCTGCGCGTCGTTCAGCTCATCAAGCTTATAGCCAGTCCAGACCCAGATATCTTTACCTGGGCATTCGGCGCGCACGCGCTGTACCAGCTTGAGGATCTCCGCCACGTTCTGCGGATGCAGCGGATCGCCGCCGGAGAGGGAAATACCCTGGCGCTTGATGCGCGTATCGTTGAGGTCGGCGATGATACGGTCGGTCACCTCTGTGGTGAACGGCATGCCGGAATTAACCCGCCAGGTGCTTTTGTTGTAGCACCCGGGGCATTCGTGGACGCAGCCGGAAACAAACAAAGTGCAGCGAGTGCCGGGGCCGTTGACGATGTCAACGGGATAGTACTGGTGATAATTCATTGTTTCCTCTTCTCATTTGACGCTGTAGCGGCGTTGGCTGCGCTCGCTCGCCCGGGCTACGAAGGGCGGCTACGGTCGTTGTAGCCCGGATAAGGCGCTGTGCGCCGCTATCCGGGAGCGGCAATAGAGTGAGGGCTTTAACCGATCTGCCCATTCCCCAGATGCTTAACGCGGCGCTTCACTTCTTCCTGCTTGCCGGCGTTGAACGGACGCGCGTCCGGGCTGCCGAGATAACCACATACCCGGCGGGTCACCGACACGCGGGAGGCGTCATGGTTGCCGCATTTCGGGCAGGTAAAGCCTTTACTGGTGCACTCGAACTCGCCGGTATAACCGCACTCGTAGCATTCATCGATTGGCGTATTGGTCCCGTAATACGGCACATGCTGATAGCTGTAATCCCACACGTCCTCCAGCGCCTTCAGGTTGTGCTGGATATTCGGGTACTCGCCGTAGCAAATGAAACCACCGTTCGCCAGCGGCGGATACGGCGCTTCGAAATCGATTTTATCGTACGGGTTCACCTTCTTCTCGACGTCGAGGTGGAAGCTGTTGGTGTAGTAGCCTTTCTCGGTCACGCCTGGCACCACGCCGAATTCGGCGGTGTCGAGTCGGCAGAAGCGATCGCACAGGTTCTCGCTCGGCGTACTGTAAAGGCTGAAGCCGTAGCCGGTCTCTTCCTTCCACTGCTCAACGGCGTCGCGCAGACGCTGAACGATAGCGATGCCTTTTTCACGCAGCGCTTCGCTGTCGTACATATGCTGATTGCGGTACAGCGCGTTGATGGTCTCGTGAATACCGATGTAGCCCAGGGAAATCGACGCGCGGCCGTTCTTGAAGATCTCCGCGACATCATCGTCGGCTTTCAGACGCACGCCACAGGCGCCTTCCATGTACAGAATCGGCGCTACGCGGGCTTTCACCCCTTCCAGACGGGCGATACGGGTCATCAGCGCTTTACGCGCCAACTGCAGGCGCTCGTCCAGGCGTTGCCAGAAGGCGGCTTCGTCACCTTTCGCTTCCAGCGCGATGCGCGGTAGGTTGAGGCTGATGACTCCAAGGTTGTTACGCCCATCGTGGACCTGCTCGCCGTTCTCGTTTTCCCACACCCCGAGGAAGCTGCGGCAGCCCATCGGCGTTTTGAACGAACCGGTGACTTTCACCACCTGATCGTAGTTGAGGATATCCGGATACATGCGCTTGCTGGCGCACTCTAATGCCAGTTGTTTGATGTCGTAGTTCGCATCGCCAAACTTGTGGTTCAGACCGTCGCGAATGGCGAATACCAGTTTCGGGAACACCGCGGTTTTACGGTTTTTACCGAGACCGGCAATGCGGTTGCGCAGAATCGACTGCTGGATCAGGCGCGATTCCCAACTGGTGCCAAGGCCGAAACCAAAAGTGACGAACGGCGTCTGGCCGTTGGCGGTATGCAGCGTATTCACTTCATATTCCAGCGACTGGAAAGCGTCGTAGCACTCTTTTTCGGTACGTGCGTGCGCGTAGCCTTTGGCATCCGGGATCTGCCACTCTTCGGCAATTTTACGATGCTTTTTGAAGCTTTCAGCGACGAACGGCGCCAGCACTTCATCGATACGGTTAATGGTGGTGCCGCCGTAAATATGGCTGGCGACCTGGGCGATGATCTGCGCCGTCACCGCAGTGGCGGTAGAGATAGATTTCGGCGGCTCAATTTCGGCGTTACCCATTTTAAAGCCGTGGGTCAGCATGCCTTTCAGATCGATCAACATGCAGTTGAACATCGGGAAGAACGGCGAGTAGTCGAGATCGTGATAGTGGATCTCGCCGCGTTCGTGGGCCTGCACCACGTCGCGCGGCAGCAGGTGCTGGCGAGCATAGTGTTTCGCCACGATACCGGCCAGCAGATCGCGCTGAGTCGGGATCACTTTACTGTCTTTGTTGGCGTTTTCGTTAAGCAGCGACGAGTTGGTTTGCTCGACCAGACCGCGAATTTCCTGGTTGAGGCGGCCGCGCTTTTCACGCTCGATATCGCGGTCATGGCGATATTCGATATAGGCGCGGGCCAATTGTTTCCACGGGCCGGACATCAGCTGGTTTTCAACGGCGGTTTGGATATCGTTGATATCGACCTGAGCGCGGTCCTGCATTTGCTGGCTAACGACTTCTGCGACGGTGGCGCAATAGTCTGCGTCATCGACTCCCGCTGCTTTAGCTGCACGCAGAATTGCTTCTTTAATGCGCTCTGACTTGAACGGCACTTTACAGCCATCACGTTTCATCACATGCGGTGTCATGATCACTCCATATATAGAACAGGTTATCCACAGAGGCGGAAGGTTTCCCGAAAGCGCGGCGCGCTACGACTGGCAGCGTTTGCCTTCGAATCCGGCCCTTTTTATCCACATCTCATCACCGCCAACAACGACAAGATATGGTGACATAATAGACGATTAATACAATATGTAGGGCCGGGACGCATTTTAAGTTCTATATGTAGTGATTTGCATCAAAGATGTTTGCGATTTTATTGACCCAGAACAAGGTAAAAAGGTGAGAGTACGGATGGTGGGCACTGGCGTGAAATGTAAATTTAGATGCTTAAAATATAAGCAAAAATCGGGCCCGGCCGATAGCTGGCCGGGCAAAAAGTCAGGCAATCAAGGTATCATTAAGCAGATCCACCAGCAGTAGCAGTGCATAACGGGCCTGTTGTGGATTGGCGGGAAGCGGAAGAATGGCGGTGGCCATATTGGCAAGCGCGTGCTGTTCCGGCGTCAGGGCGATAATGGTCACCCCCTGCGTGCGCGCCTGCAGCGTCGCGCTCTGCAATACGGCGTTGGCCTCGGCGGTGGCCAGCACCAGCAGGAGGTGATCGTCATTGAGGGTGCAGGCGGTCATCCGCATTAGCGCGGCATCCTGGCAAAGATTGATGGCGATGCCGGACGGCAGCAACTGATGCTGTAGCAGCGCCGCCAGCGCCCCGTCCTGCGCGCCGAGGGCGAAGCAGTGCACCGCGCGGGCACTCAGCAGGCACGACTTGCACTTTTCTACCGCTGCTTCCGCGGTGTGGCCGAGCTGGCGGGTCAGCGTATCGCCCAGATAGCTTAGCTTGTCGCGCCAGGCGGCGGGCAGGGCGGCGCTATCCGGCGTCAGCCAACTGGCGCGCCGTTCGCTGGCCTGCGCCAGCTGCTTACGTAAATCGCGAATATCATCACAGCCCACCGAGCGGGCGAAGCGGGTGATGGTGGCCGGGCTGACCCCGGCGCTGGCGGCCAGTTCATCAATGGAGGCGCTGGCGGTAAAGCTAAGATTTTCCAGAATAAAGGCGGCGACGCGCGACTCCTGAGCGCTAAAGCGGACTAATCCTTCCTGTAACTGACCAACGATATCCATCCTGATGTTCCCTTTCTGCAGAACCCGGCTTTGAAAATATTTTTCACTTATCGAATGTCGTTCTTTATAGCACCAGTGCTGGATATTTCCTATGGCTGCCGCTGCTATTCAACAGTCGCGTGGTGTAATAATGCGCAAAAATTGAGCCTTGATCACATCGGTGAAAATTATTTTCATATAGCCTTCACTATCACACAATATTAACAATATAGTCATACAGGCCCTGAGGGCTGAAGCGATAAACAAGCAAAGGGGAAGCGTAATGCCACGAATCGTACTCTGTTGTGCCGCAGGTATGTCCACCAGCATGCTGGTGAATAAGATGAAAGCGGAAGCCCAGCAACGCGCGCTGTCGCTGGAGATCTATGCGGTGGCAGTGGCGGAATTTGAACGCGAGCTACCGAACGCCGACGTGATTCTGCTGGGGCCGCAGGTCAAATACGAAGCCGGACGCCTGACCGCGCTGGCGGCGCCGCAGGGTAAAGCGGTCGCGGTTATCGATATGGCCGACTACGGCATGATGCGCGGCGCCGCGGTGCTGGATAAAGCGCTGGCCCTGCTCGAACACTAATTTTCTCATCCCATTTTTATCATCATCACGCGCGGTCCTGACGATCGTGCGCGGTTCTCTGCATGCCGAAAAGATGCGAATAGAGGTCACTATGCAAGCACTGAAAATCGCCGTTATCGGCGGCGGCAGTAGTTACACGCCGGAGCTTATTGAAGGGATTATCGTTCGTTATGAACAGCTTCCGGTCACGGAGCTGGCGCTGGTGGATGTGGAATCCGGTAAGGAAAAGGTCGAGATCATTGCCGCGCTGACCCGGAGGATGCTGAAACATAAAGGGCTGGAACAGGTGGTGGTTAGCGTTCATTTTACGCTCGACGAGGCGATCCGCGGTGCCCGCTTTGTGCTGACTCAGTTGCGCGTCGGACAGCTGGCGGCGCGCGCCGCCGACGAACGACTGGGGCTTAAATACAACCTGCTGGGCCAGGAGACCACCGGCGTTGGCGGATTCGCTAAAGCGCTGCGCACGATCCCGGTGATCCTTGAAGTGGCGCGCAAAGTGGAACAGCTGGCGCCGGAGGCTTTTATTCTCAACTTCACTAACCCGGCAGGGATCGTCACCGAAGCGGTCAGCCGCTACAGCAAGGCGAAGATCATCGGGTTGTGCAACGTGCCGATCAATATGCAGCATATGATCGTTGGCATGCTGGGCGCGCGGGAGTCTGAGGTCAAACTGCGTTTTGCCGGGCTGAACCATATGGTCTGGGTGCACAAGGTGATGCAGGGACGCGAGGATGTGACCGGCAAGGTGATTGAGATGCTGTGCGACGGTAAGGCGCTGTCGATGAATAACATCAAAGAGCTGCCGTGGCCGGCGGAATTCTTGCGTGCGCTGAAGGCGATTCCGTGCCCCTATCACCGCTATTTCTGGCTGACGCCGGCGATGCTGGCGGAAGAGATCGCCGCGGCGAAAAGCAAAGGCACCCGCGCCGAGCAGGTGATGAAGGTCGAGCAGGAACTGTTTGCGCTGTACGCCGACCCACAGCTGGCAGAAAAACCAGAACAGCTGAGCTTCCGCGGCGGCGCGTACTACTCGGAAGTGGCCGTCGAGCTGATTAACGCCATCCATAACAATCTTGGCGCGGAGATGGTGGTGAATACCCGCAACAACGGCGCGATCCACGGGCTGGATGATGATGCGGTCGTCGAAACCAACAGTATTATCGATGCGCAGGGCGCGCGTCCGCTGGCGTTCGGCGCGCTGCCGCCAGCGATGAACGGCCTGACCCAGCAGGTGAAAGCCTTTGAGCGGCTGACGATTGAAGCCGCAGTACACGGCTGCCGCGATAGCGCGCTGTTGGCGCTGGTGACCAATCCTCTGGTCGGTAACGTCACCGATGCCCAGGCGCTGCTGGATGAAGTATTAACCATAAACCGTCAATGGCTGACGCAATTTAACTGACCGCATTTCCCTCGGGGAGCACACCATGTCGAATACAAGCTGGATTGAACGTTACGTCATGCCGGCGGCGCTGAAAATCGCCGGGCAAAAGCACGTCCTGTCGGTGCGCGACGGCATCATTCTGAATATGCCGTTTATGCTGATTGGCTCGTTTTTCCTGATTTTCGCCTACCTGCCGATTCCCGGCTATGCCGACATGATGAGCGGCCTGTTTGGCGATGTCTGGCGCGATAAAATGCTGTATCCGGTCAAAGCGACCTACGACATCATGGCGCTGATTTCCAGTTTCGGCATCGCCTACCGATTGGCGGAGAAGTACCGTACCATCGACCCGCTAAGCGCCGGGGCGATGTCGCTGGTGGCCTTCGTGATGACGATTCCGCAGAACACGTTGTTTACCCCGGTACACGGCGCGGCGGAGGTCATTAAAGGGGTGATCCCGGTGAGTATGGTCGGCAGCCAGGGGCTGTTTGTCGCCATCGTCATTTCGCTGCTGTCGACGGAAATTTATCGTTTCGTCGCCAGCCGCAACCTCGTTATCCGTATGCCGGACGGCGTACCACCAGCGGTGGCGAAATCGTTCCTGGCCCTGGTTCCCGGCTTCTGTGTGCTGGCAGTGGTGCTGGCGCTGCGTCTGGCGGTAGAAGCCTCGCCGTTCGGCGACATTAACAGCATGATTGCGACGCTTATCGGTATTCCGATGCACCACGTCGGCGGTACGCTGCCGGGGATGATTATCTCAGTCATTGTGATCGGTATTCTGTGGACGCTGGGGCTGCACGGCGATGCGATTGTGCTGGTGTTTATCCAGCCGGTGTGGCTGTCGAATATGTCGGAGAACCTGACGGCGTTTCAGAACGGCCAGCCGATCCCGCACATTATTACCCAACAGTTTTACGACCTGTGGATCGCGCCCGGCGGTACCGGCGCGTTGCTGGGGCTGGTGATTTTTATGTTACTGCGCAGCCGTAGCCAGCAGATGAAGCAACTGGGCAAAATCGCCGCGCCGGGAGCGCTGTTTAACATCAGTGAGCCCATGGTATTTGGCATCCCGCTGGTGATGAACCCGTACTTCTTCCTGCCGTTTATTTTGACCCCGGTACTGCTGGTGATTGTTTCGTATACCGCGATGGCGACCGGGCTGGTGGCGCCGCCTGCGGGGATTGCATTGCCGTTCACCACGCCGATTTTTATCAGCGGCTATCTGGCGACCGGCGGGCATATTTCCGGCACTGTACTGCAGGTGGTGAATCTCACCATTTCGCTGGTGGTTTATTATCCGTTCTTCCGCGCCTGGGATCGCCTGAAGGCGAAAGAAGAGCATGCCTCGACGCAGCCGGAAGCGAGCGTTGCCATTCCTGACGCCGACCGCGCATAAGGCCCAACCGTACGAACCCGTAGCCCCGGTAAGCGCAGCGCCACCGGGGAGCATGAAAGACACAATACTATGGCGTCCAGTGGAGCCCGGCACTGATAAACGCGGCTCCTGCAATGAGGCCTAACAGAATGGGGATTGCAGGTTTGCTTTTTGGTCGTGCAGCGGGTTCAGGCGTGTTGGGAATGATTTTCTGCGACAGTAGCGCCATTAGCGTATCGGCTGAAGTGGCGTTAAGTATCTGTTGGCGCAGACTATCGTCGACCAGCATTGAAGTGAGTTGTGTTAATAGCTGCATATGTGTACTCCCGGCTTCTGCGGGAGGGATAGCGAGTAGAAACACCAGTTTGACCTCTTCATCTCCTTCCAGGCCGGGCCACATAATCGGATCCTGAAACAACGCGATGCAAAAGGCCGCCTGGCCGACGCTGTCGCATTTTCCATGAGGAACGGCCAGCGTTTCCCCCAGCGCTGTCGGGCCTTCTTTTTCCCGGCGCATCACGCTGGCGATAAAATGATCGGCATGATGAACAATCCCTTGTTGCGCCAGAGATTGCGCCATTTGCTCAATCAATGCATTCGGCGATCGCTGTACTGGATTGATAAAGATCAGTTCGGGGCGTGTCAGTGTAGACAAATCCATGTTATGCCTCCTGAGGGGTATCGGTATTTAGCCAGAGAATTTGCCAGGCATTCAGTTCGCCGGTGCCGGAGAAGCATTCTCCCGTCAGAAGGTCGAGACCGGTTGCAGGCAGCGATAACGGTTGTGAAAAACCGGTAAGATTGACCACGCAATACAGTGTTTCGTGGGTTTGTGGATGATGGCGCACAAGACCGAAAAAGGTGTCGGGAAGGTCTAGTACCCGCTGAGTCGCCTGAGGTGAGAATGCGGCATATTTTCTGCGCAACGTTAACAGCGTCGCCAGGCGAGAAAAGATTCTCGCCCGCAGACTTTTCGGGTTAAGAAGTTCAGTATTCAACGTGGCGAAATCCAGCTTTTGACGATTAATTCGCCGGTTTACTCCTGTTTCAGCCAACCCAACTTGATCATTTTCACTGCCAAACAGACTGTGGTAGTAAATTGCCGGAACGCCGCGCAACATAAACAGGATGGCCTGTGAGGCGACGAATCGGTCTACCTGCGCATCTATGTTTTCTCCAGGCTCGCTTAGCGCACTCAGGTAGTTAATATTGAGTTCATAGGGCGACTGGCTGCCATCGGGATTTGTTTTCCATGAGACTCGCCCATGCTTTCGTTCCACTTCATTGATAAGAAATGCTTTTTCATCCCCATCCAATAGATGTTCCACAGGGCGCAGCCCAATACCGTCATGGCTGGCGAGAAAATTGAAGAATGTGGTGTTTTCGGGGAGAACTTCCTGGTCAAGCGACTGCGCCCACTGGCGTAGCCAGCGCGCATCGCCACGTAGGAATGCGTGTAGCGTCAACGGCGGCAGTGGGAACTGATATACCATATGGGCTTCGTCACCGTTGCCAAAATATTGGATGTTTTCCTGATGAGGAACGTTCGTTTCGGTTATTAACAGGCAGTCCGGGAAGGTCTCTTCCAGTATGACGCGCCAGAGCTTAATAATCTGATGAGTTTGCGCCAGGTGGATACAGCAACTATTTTTCTCCTTCCACAAAAAACCAATGGCATCGAGGCGAATGGCGCGGGCGCCGCAAGCGGCGTATTGAAGCAGGATATCAATGCTTTCCAGCAGTACTTCAGGTTCCCGAAAGTTAAGGTCGATCTGGTCGGCGCTGAACGTTGTCCAGATGTGTACCTTCTCTCCGGATTGCCGCGTGAAGGGGGTTAGCAACGGCAGCGTCCTCGGACGAGTCACCCGGTGGTAATCGGCGTCCGGGTCGGCGCTGATAACATAGTTTTCGTAACGAGGGTCACCCTGCAAGTATCCTTGAAACCAGCGGCTTTGTTGCGAGACATGGTTAATGACAAAGTCAAACATAAGGTTGAAATGGCATGCCAGATCGGCAATATCGTCCCATGTTCCCAGTTCAGGGGCAATTTTCCGGTAGTCCGTCACGCTGAATCCATCATCAGACGTCCAGGGGTACATCGGCAGCAGGTGGATATCGCTTATCACATTCTCGAGCCGGTTCTGTGAAAACCGGCATAACGTCGCGAGCGCGTGCTTATCCGGTGCCGTGATGCTGTCGCCGTAGGCGATCATCCAGACGCGGGTTTGATCGAGCAACGCCGGCTCTCGCGTCTTCTTTTTCCAGTGCTGACACAGTTGGTGAATACGCGTGATAAGCGCGGGGATCTGTGCGGCAGGATAAAGTTGCGCCAGTGTTTTCTCAACGATGTTATTGCGGGCGGATGGATTCATGGTGCTCCTGATGCTCATGATGGCGGAAAAGAAAGTCGCATGTGTTGGCGGGCATGATCGCCGCACAGGGGGAGATAAATTCTTCCAGGTAGTTAACCTGTGGGACACCCTTGAGTGATGGGGGAATGGCTACCGGGGTCGCGCCAGCGTTGAAAATGCGTACGATCGTACCGTCAACTGTCTGTGCATGAGGTATTGCTGACAAGATGAGCGGCTCCGGCAAAGCCAGAAAGCTGAAGTCTGTTGGCATTGAATGGGAATCGAAATTCAGAGTGAAACGATCGAGCCGGTGATCCAGGGTGTTCAGCGTCTGGTGCTGCCAGGCGACAGGCTGGCGTATCACTCTTTGCTCCAGCAGCCTTAAGGTTAGGTGATCGGCTCTTTCCGTCAGCGCTAAGGCCAGGGAAAAGTGCAGGGGCTTTAGTAACTGTGCATCCGGCGTGTGGACAACCGTGTTGTTAATTCCGGAGGCCCGGCCCGGCCGCCATTCAAGATCATCTCGCCCTAATACTCCGGTGGATTTAAAAAGCGTCAGGGCAATTTGAGCAGATGTGTTATGTAAAACCTGAAATTCTTTCATTCCCAGGCTGTTAATGACTAAGGCTTTTCCGGGGGCATCGATGGCGATAATACCGTCGCTGGTCTCTATATCAACGGGCTTTTCACGATAGCGATCGCGCCAGTTTGTCGGCGCATCGGCAATCGGGCGGCGTATGAGCGCAAAAGGTTGGGAGGCGATTGATTCGTGGGTCTGAATATCGCTGTTGATGAGAAGCCGCAGGCGATGATCGCATGCCGTATTGTCCAGATCGAGGTCAATGAACAGGTTTGGTTCGTCCTGGCGTAACTCACAGACGATTTGGACGTTGATGGCACACTTATCCGGCTGGTTTAGCGCAGTAGGTAGAGTCAGCGTCGCCCCCAGCTTCAGGCGTTCAATATGCGGGCTTTTCTCACAGTTGATTGGGTAAAACTCATGAAACAGTGTCGGGTTATTGTCGGGAAGAGGAGAGAAGTCATAGCTGTCGCCCGCATCGGCGCAGTCTTCAAATGCAAGAAGCCCTGTAAGGAGTCTCCCGCTGCGTTTTTCCAGAAGAGAAAGCGAACCAGAGTCCAGCGTTAATCGGTAATATTCATTATCGATGGTCTGTTCGGCCGAAACCTGCATAACAGAGAGGGGCTGTTGTGGCGTTTCATATACCTGAATACTCGTATGGCCCAGGGCGGGAAAAGCGGGTGCCTTAAACGCTATCTGCCAGCGATAGTAAGCCGGGAGTTCGGCTTCTTGCTCTCCTTCGACTGTCAGTTGAACAGTACGACCACCGGGGATTTCTGTTCGCTCAAGTACACTGAATGGCAAGGGTTGTTGGTGGTGATAAAGCGCGATGCTCGGGGTGCGACTATAGAGGACTGTTTTAAATGTTCCTGAATAGGGCGATGCTGTCGGATTAAGGATAAACAACTCTCCTTCCTGGCAACAAGAGAGCGCCATCTCCCTGATCACCAGGTTCCACAGGCTATGGTTCAACTGTTCCGCTTGTTCAAGGCGGTGAAGAATATCGCGATTTGTGGCGTCACTGTTGCAGCCGCCAATGGAGTCGTGCGCATGGCTGCGCAGCAGCTTTTTCCAGATAGTGTCCACCCATTGCAAATTGACGTAGACGCCATGCTGGCGAGCCAACGCGATAGTGGGCTCAAGTGTTCCCAGGAGATACTGCTCGACGTCGTAGTTTTTCTTTTTGATGTCATAACGAACCGAACCGATGGTTTTATGGATTCGGGTATGCCGCGGCGATTTTAGTTCTCCCGCCCAGCGAGCGAACCGATCGCTTTGTTGACGGAGAATGTTTATCCAGGCCTCCAGAGAGTTGATCTGAAAGCGATCGCCATTGGGGGATTGCTGACTGGCAATTTTTAGTATTTTGGGGAGATCCGGATCGATATTGACCTGATCGCCTCCGCAGGGAAGTAGCAAATCTTGCAGGCCGGATCGTTGGCGAATGTGATTCACGATCGGAAATATTTTGCCCTGCAGGTGTTCAGCATCGGGGCAGATGTGTTTTGCTGCGCCATAGCCGCAGGCCATGGCGCAAGCAATGATGCGCGCGCCGGAAGGCGCTTGCCATATAAACTGGCTTTGATTGATGTGAGAGTCATCGTTAACGCCGCGCCAGAATACGAGGTTATCAATACCGCAACCGCGCAGCAGAGTTGGCATTTGCGCGTTATGGCCGAAGGTATCCGGCAGATAACCAACCATCATCGCGTGCCCCAGACTACGCGCGGAGAGCATACCGTACTTCAGGTTGCGGATGATGGATTCGCCGTGAACATTGAAGGTATCCGTCTGGGTATACCACGGGCCGATGAATAGCCGTTTCTCTGTGACCAGGCGGGTTAATCTTTTGCGGTATCCCGGATTGATCGCGAGGAAGTCTTCAACCACGGCGGTCTGCCCGTCTAAGTGATAGCAGGTGTAGTCAGGAGTTTCCTCCAGGGTTTTTATCACATCGGCAAAATTCCAGGTTGCCAGAATGTTGCTGTCCTGGAGTGTGAAATACCATTCCTGATCCCAATGCGTGTGGGCAATGACATGGATCTTGTTCATTTACGTAGGCTCCCGAGTGATTCTGGGGCTGGCATAGAGCACGCCTAAGGCGCAAATGAAGGAACCCGCCAGGACGCTGATGAGATAGCCTGTGACGTTCGTCGCAAGCGGCCAGCCCCATATTGCAGGTAATGGCAAAGACTGTTTCACGCCAAGCGCGATGGCAATAAGCGCCCCGGATATGGCTCCGACCATGAAAACCGGTATCAGACGCGGATTTTTCAGGATGAAAGGGATTGCGCCTTCTGAAATTCCGATCAGGCCGAGTAACAGAGAGGTGCTGCCAACCGTTTTTTCCTCCGTATTAAAAACGACAGGGAGCCCGAAACGGCCGTTGAGAAACACGGCGATACCGACGCCAATCGAGGGGATGACAATCGCGAGCTCTCTGGCAGTTAAATCGAAGGTCTCGCTGACGCCGTTGAGCCCCAGCGCAACGGATCCTGCCGCTTTATTGATAGGCCCGCCGAGATCGAACGCGGTGCCTGCGGCGATCATCATGGAATAGAAACCGCGGCCGGTGTCGCCTGCCGATGTAAAAAAGGTCACCATGGCTTGGTTGATGGCGCCAAAAAAGGGATTTATCAAATACTGCATTACGATCACCAGCGTGATGCCCGTGCATAGTGGAACGAGTAGCATGGTTTTAATCGTAGTGAGCTGAGTGCGTACGTGGATGGTGTCGTTAAGCCACCGCACAAGGTAGCCGACAAAAAAGCCGATAGCGATGGCACCAAAAAAGCCGGAAGGCATAAAACTTTCAATGGCGAAAAAACGTTTGTAGACCTCATCGCACATGATACCGCCAATCAGGCCAGGGATGAGGGCGGGCTTTCCGGCGATAGAGAAGGCGAGATACATAGCGAATACTGGATACATAAACTTGATGACCATGAACCCCAATTTATCCAGCACCTCGAAAGGGGTGCCCGCAATGGGGATTATCTGACCGGTAATTTTAGCCACTGCCATCAACAGACCGCCAAGGACGACGACAGGCAACATATAGCTGATTGCCGCCATGATGTGTCCTATGAATATTTGATAAGCAGAGCGTTCTTCCTCGTTATCCAGAAAGACCTGTTCGCTGCTTTTCCCCATCTCCAGCGCTTTACGTAGATAGCGGTCGGTATGTTTGATGACTTCCTGAGTACGGATTTTCAGATGTGGGACGCTATCAAAACGATCTTCGTCCTGGAGAGGGACATCAGTGGCAAGGATCACCGCGTCCGCAGCCGCAATATCCTGTCGCGAAAGCTTATTTTTTACGCCGTCGCTTCCCTGAGTTTCCACTTTAACATTGATGTTGTTTTCTGTAGCCCAGGCGATGATTTTATTCGCGGCCATAAATGTATGAGCAATGCCTGTTGGGCATGCAGTCACCGCGACGATAGTTCGTTTCGACATATTAATATTCCTGATAATGAACGTGTATTAATTATAAAAACAAAGAAAAGCGGCGATGAATTGTTTGTTCGTACTAATTACGTATCGTGGTACGTAATTGAAAGGAGTGTGATTTTCATTCCAGTGGAAACCAAATTAATTCACTAAAATAAAACGATGTTTAAATAGGGTGGAAATCATTATGAACTCTTTTCAGGGAAGTGAAAGGCTAATATTTGAATATATTCAGTGCCATGCACATGAAATTTCTGATATATCAGCCAAAGTTATCGCGCAGGATACCTTTACCACAACGACATCGGTAAATCGGGTATGTAAAAAAATGGGATATCGTAGCTATACCGAGCTCCGTTATAATTTCTCGCGTGATAGATTGTCTGTGGAGTCACCACGTTCGATGATGTGTGATGAAGAGGAGGGGGTCATTACACGCTTGTGTAACTTATTAATGGATTCCAGCCATATTTATCTATATGCGCGTGGGGCATCATTAACGAGTCTGAATTATCTATCGCGCTTTTTATCACTGGCCAGTTTGCCACATTTAATCCTCAATGATGTTCATCAACTGACTCGGGTATCCCGGGGAACTTTAGTGTTGATTAGCAAATCCGGAGAAACGACATCACTGGTCGATATGGCAAGGAATGCCCTCCGTAAGGGAGTGAAGGTCATTGCCATTACCCGCCGTGATTCAACGTTGGCCTCGGTGGCGACGTTAGTCTGGTCACTGGATGTCGTAATTGACGCTATTTCGTTGTATCAGCGGGAAGGACAACTGGAGCTGTTGACTATCGTGGACCGCATCGGCTGTTATTTATTGCAGCCGATGCAGCGCGGGGAGTTATAGTTGCTTAACAATACCCAGACGAACCGCGTAATCATTTTCATGATGGCCGTCGTCGTTGATATATGTTTTGTCCAGGGACACGAGTTCGACGTAAGGTGTCCAACCATCCTCAAGTTTATAGTTAAACGATAATGTATGTTCCCAGTAGGTATCATCACCGGTACCTTGATCAACACCATCCTGCCAGCGGAAACGTGGATTATATGACATCCCAAACTTACCGATGTTATAGGCAAACCATAAATCAAATTGATGGGATTCACGACGCGTATAACCACTACCGTCTAATTCTCTATCGCTGTGGGAGTCATTCACGGTATTATAACGATAACGCGCTGAGATATTTAAGCCGTTATCAAAGGACTTCCAGCCCTGGATAAACGGTCGATAATGGGTATTGCTGGACGTAAATACTGTTACCAGCCCTGGCGCTACCGCATAGCCATCACCGAGATCAAAGCGCCAACGGGTTTCTATCTCCTCGGCCGCCTCTGTGACACCTTTATCATCCGGATTATTTCTATCGGTATCGCCAAAGAAGGTATCGTTATGGTTTTGTGCAGCTTCAACAGAAAAATAAAATCCGTTATCAGCTTGATGCATGACCTTGATTCTTGAATCATTAAGATCTGACGTTGTATTGTGGCCAAATCGTAGATCGACGGAGGTGTTGCCACACCAACCTTGAGCGCTAATAAGTAATATACTAATACAACCGGTTTTAATAATTGATTTTTTCATAATGCCCTGCTGAGGTAATTAAATTGGCAGGGCTATTTTTGTTTGAATACTTATATTCTGTAAAAGTTATTGTCGTACATTTTCAGTATCATAATACTCAATATGACATGAATAAGTAATGCGACCTTTTCGCCGCATTACTGGGGTGTTACCTTTACTCCTGTAGCCACCACACCGCTTCGAACGGTCGCAGCGTCATCGCTGCGGGTCGGTTGGCCGTTTCCGCATAGTTGCCCATCAGCGTTCGCCAGTCGCCGGGTATAGCCTGCGGCTGCCACGGCTGGAATTCGCGGCTCAGGTTGGCGGCGACGACCAGCGTCTGTCCTTGCCATTGACGGCGATAGCACCAGAGCGACGGATGTTCCGGCAGCAGATCCTGGTAATCGCCCCAGGTCAGCACTGGGGTGGTCTTACGCAGGCTAATCAGTTGCTGATAGGTATAAAACACGGATTCCGGGTCTGCCAGCGCCGCCTCGACGTTAATCTCACGGTAGTTATCGCCAGGGCTAATCCACGGCTTGCCTGCGCTGAAGCCGCCGTTCTCGCCGCCGTGCCACGGCATCGGCGTACGGCTATTGTCGCGCGACTTGCTGGCCAGAATCGCCAGCAGTTCATCCGGGCTCTGCCCCTGCGCCGCGCGCTCGATAAACATATTGTGGCTCTCGACATCGCGATAATCGCTGATGCTGCTGAAGTGCGGATTGGTCATGCCAATCTCTTCGCCCTGATAGATATAGGGCGTTCCCTGCATGCCATGCAGCACCATCGCCAGCATTTTCGCCGCCGGTACCCGGTACTCGCCCTCGTCGCCGAAGCGCGACACAATGCGCGGCTGATCGTGGTTACACCAGAACAGCGCGTTCCACGCCTGGTTGTGCATTCCCTGTTGCCAGTGACGGAATAACGCCTTCAGCGCCACGTAATCCGGGCGAGCCAGCGTCCACTTTTCACCGCCGGGATAATCGACCTTCAGATGATGGAAATTAAAGGTCATCGACAGCTCGCGGCTATCCAGCGAGGCGTACTGCTGGCAGTGTTCAAGCGAGGTGGAAGACATCTCGCCGACGGTCATCAGGTTACGCGGAGTGAAGACATCGCGGTTCATCTCCTGCAGGAACGCATGCGCCCGTGGGCCATCGGTGTAGAAGCGGCGTCCATCACCAATGGTATCCGACGGGAAGCGCTGGTCTTTAGAGATCAGGTTGATGACATCCAGGCGCAGGCCGTCGACGCCGCGGTCGGCCCAGAATTCGCAGACCTTTTTTAGCTCGGTGCGTACCGCCGGGTTTTCCCAGTTGAGATCCGCCTGTTCGGTGGCGAAAAGATGCAGATAGTACTGTTCGCTTTCCGCGTGCCACTGCCAGGCGTTACCGCCGAATTTTGAGCGCCAGTTGTTCGGCGGCGTGCCCGGTTCGCCGTCGCGCCAGATATAGAACTGGCGATAAGGGCTCTCTTTCTGCAATGACTGGCGGAACCATTCGTGCTCGGTTGAAGTATGGTTTAGCACCATATCCAGTACGACGCGGATACCGCGAGCTTTCGCCTCGGCGACCAGTTGGTCGAAATCCTCCAGCGTACCGTACGAGGGATCGATGGCGGTGTAGTTCGCCACATCGTAGCCGTTGTCCACTTGCGGCGAGACGTAGAACGGCGTCAGCCAGATGGCATCAATGCCGAGCTTTTGTAAATAGTCGAGACGGGTGGTGACGCCGCGCAAATCGCCAGTACCGCTACCGGTCGTATCCTGAAAACTCTTCGGATAAATTTGATAAATGACGCCGTTTTGCCACCAGTGGGGAAGGGTATTCATATTGCGTTCCTGCAAGAGCCACGGGGCGCAAACGGCGCCCCGAAAGAAGAAGTTAGATAATCTGCAAGGTGCCCTGACGGTACTTGCGCTGATAAACCACGGTGGTGAGGACAATCGGCACCACGACTGCGATGGCCATCGCCATGGCGTAAACCTGCCAGTAGCTTGGTTGAATGGAGAGGATGCCCGGCAGACCGCCGACGCCGATCCCGTTTGCCAGGACGCCGTTCAGACCGCACAGCAGTCCAGCGAGGCCGGAACCGACCATCGCGCATAGCATCGGGAAGCGGTACTTCAAATTGATGCCGTACATTGCCGGTTCGGTGACGCCGAGGTAGGCGGAGATAGCCGCCGGCACGGAGATTTCGCGTTCGTTCTGCTTGCGGCTGGCAATGATAATGCCGACCACCGCTGACGCCTGGGCAATGTTTGAGAGTGCAATCAGCGGCCACACCGGCGTACCGCCCATGCTCTGAATCATCTGCATGTCGATAGCGAGCGTGGTTTGATGCACCCCGGTGATTACTAGTGGCGCATAGAGGAAGCCGAACAGGGCGGCGCCGATGGGCGCGAAACTGCCGGTCAGTAGATGGCGAACCGCAAAAGCCACGCCGTCGCCGATCATGCGGCCGAATGGGCCGATCAAGGCATGGGCGAGGAATACCGCCAGAATCAGCGAGCAGACCGGCACTACCACCAGATAGAGATAATCAGGCACGATGCGCTTGAGGTGCGTTTCGATAAAGCCCAGCGTCAGCCCTGCCAGCAAGGCCGGGATCACCTGCGCCTGATAGCCGACTTTCGCAATGGTAAACAGGCCGAAGTTCCATACTTCCGGCACCTGCTGGCCGAGCATATAGGCGTTCATCAGTTGCGGAGAAACCAGCGTGACGCCCAGTACGATCCCAAGGATCGGCGTGCCACCCATTTTTTTCACCGCCGACCAACAGATCCCGACCGGCAGATAGAAGAAGATCGCTTCGCCGATCAGCCACAGGAAGTCGTAAATGGTTTTTAGCGACGGGTGCATCTGCGCCAGTGTCTGGCCGTTGCTCATCGGCAGGTCGCCGATGACGTTACGAAAACCGAGGATCAGGCCGCCGCTGATCAGCGCCGGCAGCAGCGGAAAGAAGATCTCGGCAAAGTGCGAGATCAGCCGCTCGTGCCACTTCATATTTTGCCGTGCGGCCTGTTTGGCCTGTTCTTTGTCGGCGGATGCCTGGCCAGTGGTCGCCAGCAGGGCTTTATAGTAATCGCCGACTTCGGTGCCGATGACTACCTGGAATTGCCCGGCGTTAGTGAAGCATCCCTTCACCATGCGCAGTTGTTCGATTTCTTTCGGTTTGGCGATGGCCGGGTCGTTCAGCACAAAGCGCAAACGGGTAATACAGTGGCTGACGGTGGCGATGTTGTCGAGACCGCCGACCAGTGCGATCAATTTATCGATGTCCTGTTGATTTACTTTGCTCATGATGAAGCCTCAAAACAGAGGAGAGAGATGCCGTTTTAACCTTGAGCGCATCCTAACCGTTCCGTGGATTACGTAAAATGGGAACGTTCCCGAAACTCGGCGAAGATCACATAAATCGCCCTGGGGAGGTTAATTCAGGGTGGCGGGGATCACTATCTGCCGCAGGTCGGCATGGCCGCCGATCTGTTCGATCAGCTGTTGCGCCGCCTGGCGTCCGGCCTCGGCGTAACCGGGATCGACGGTGAGGATTTCCGGATGTAGAAACTTCATCAGCGGCGTGCTGCCGACGCTGGCGAGCTGTAGATCATCAATGCGCTGTTCCTGCAGATATTTGCTGGCGCCGAGGGCAAGGGTATCGGTGGCGCAGACCAGCGCGCGGGTGTCAGCGTTGAGCACGCTGGCGACGCTTTCATAACCCTGCTTCATCGCCAGTCCCGGCAGAGCGGCGGTCGGCGTGAGTTTCTTCTGTGCGCAGAAATCGAGATACGCTTGATGGCGGCGCTGGCCGGTAGTGACGTCGCTGTGCGGCACGCCGAGGAAGCTGATATGCCGATGCCCGCGATCGTAAAGACGCTGCATCAGCAGTTTAATCGCTCCGTCGTCGTCGTAGCAAACCGAAGCGAAACCGGGAGCATCGCGCGCCAGCAGCACCAGCGTGTCGCGCCAGGGGTCGAGCATCGCTTCACTAATCCCGGTAAAGCCGAACAGCACCACGCCATCGATATTGCGCCGGGCGAGTATCCCCAGATGCTCTTCGACCAACGCTGGAGAAAACTGGCTCTCCATCATGATCGGGTCGTAGCCCTGCTGGTAGAACGCGGGCAGCATGGTCTGCACGGCTAAATTTTCCGACAGCGAATCCAGACGGGTGACGATGATCGCCACCACCTTATCGCTTTGGCCGCGCATCGCGCGGGCGGAGCGGGAAGGGGAGAAACCGTGTTGCAGCATCACTGCTTCCACCCGTTCGCGGGTGCGCTCGCTGACGCCGCTTTCATTATTCAGTACGCGCGACACCGTCGATTTTCCGACGCCGCTTAAGCGTGCGATATCTTTGATAGTAAGTCGGTTTTGCATACGAGGTTCTCGCCGTCATCCGATTGTCGTGAGCCTAATGCTACTCAACGAATCCTCAATGAGCAAAGGCTGGTTGACGTCTGGTTTAGTTGCGCGGCGGTATGATAGCCAGAATAGTCACAAATAGGTTCCCGGAAGCGGTATACTCCGCTCCGTTTTGGCTCACTTACCGGAGATTTTATGGACCCCGATCCCACTCCTCATCCTCGATGGAGCAACCTTTCTTTCCGGTAAGCCTGTTTAACACTGCTTTACCGGAAAGCGTAAAGCAGTGACGTCCACGATGTCCCTGCCATATAAAAATAATGCCTGACAGGTAAGGTTTTGCCGTGCCCGTCGGTAACGCTGCGTTCGCTCACGCGAGCGCGGAGGGACTGTTTATGTTGAAAAATTTTACCCGGCAGTTGTTCGCGCAGCTTAGCCGCCATCTGCCACGTCGTTTAGTCCAACGCGATCCGCTGCCTGATGCTCGTAACCTGACCAGCGCGCCGATCCCGGATTCGCTCGGCAAGCGCTGTCTGGACGTTGCGGCGATGGATGAGCAGGAAATCTGGCGTGCGTTCGATAGCCATCCGGAAGGGCTAAACGAGGCCGAAGTCGCGGCGAAAATCGCCCAGCATGGCGACAACCAAATTCCGGCGCAGAAGCCATCGCCGTGGTGGGTGCATCTGTGGAGCTGCTACCGCAATCCGTTTAACCTACTGCTGACGGTGCTCGGCATCGTCTCCTATTCCACCGAGGATCTGTTCGCGGCAGGTGTCATCGCGCTGATGGTCGGTATCTCCACGCTGCTTAACTTCATCCAGGAAGCGCGTTCGACGAAAGCGGCGGATGCGCTGAAAGCGATGGTCAGTAATACCGCGACGGTGCTGCGAGTGATCAACGAGCAGGGCGAAAGCCGTTGGCACGAACTACCCATCGACCAGCTGGTGCCGGGAGATATCATCAAGTTGTCAGCGGGGGATATGATCCCGGCGGACCTGCGCATCCTCCAGGCGCGCGATCTGTTCGTCGCTCAGGCATCGCTGACTGGCGAATCGCTGCCGGTTGAGAAAGTGGCGCGCAGCCGCGACCCGCTGCAAAGCAATCCGCTGGAGTGCGACACTCTGTGCTTTATGGGGACCAACGTGGTCAGCGGCTCGGCGCAGGCTATTGTCTACGCCACCGGCGGCAGCACCTGGTTTGGTCAGTTGGCTGGTCGTGTTAGCGAACAAGAAAGTGAACCGAACGCCTTCCAGAAAGGCATCAGCCGGGTCAGCATGCTGTTGATCCGCTTTATGCTGGTGATGGCGCCAGTGGTGCTGTTAATTAACGGCTACACCAAAGGCGACTGGTGGGAAGCGGCGCTGTTCGCGCTGTCAGTCGCGGTCGGCCTGACGCCGGAAATGTTGCCGATGATTGTCACCTCGACGCTGGCACGCGGGGCGGTGAAGTTGTCGAAACAAAAAGTTATCGTCAAACACCTCGACGCCATTCAGAACTTTGGCGCAATGGATATCCTTTGCACCGATAAAACCGGCACCCTGACTCAGGATAAAATCGTGCTGGAGAACCATACCGATGTCTCCGGCAAATCCAGCGAGCGCGTACTGCACACCGCCTGGCTGAACAGCCACTACCAAACCGGGCTGAAAAACCTGCTCGACACCGCGGTGCTGGAAGGCGTTGAGCTGGATGCCGCTCGTGGTCTGGCGGAGCGCTGGCAGAAAGTGGATGAGATCCCGTTCGATTTCGAACGCCGCCGCATGTCGGTCGTGGTGAAAGAGCATGGCGAAGTGCATCAACTGATCTGCAAAGGGGCGTTACAGGAGATCCTCAATGTTTCGACCCAGGTGCGCTACAACGGCGATATTGTGCCGATGGACGACACCATGCTGCGCCGCATCCGCCGGGTGACCGAGACCCTGAATCGCCAGGGGCTGCGGGTGGTGGCGGTGGCGACCAAATACCTGCCAGCGCGTGAAGGCGACTACCAGCGCGCGGATGAATCAGACCTGATCCTTGAGGGCTACATCGCCTTCCTCGATCCGCCGAAAGAGACCACGGCTCCGGCGCTGAAAGCGCTGAAGGCCAGCGGTATCACGGTAAAAATCCTCACTGGCGACAGCGAACTGGTGGCGGCGAAAGTGTGCCATGAAGTCGGGCTGGATGCGGGTGAGGTGGTAATTGGCAGCCAGATTGAAGCCATGAGCGACGACGAACTGGCGGCGCTGGCGAAACGCACCACGCTGTTTGCGCGCCTGGCGCCGCTGCATAAAGAGCGCATTGTAACGCTGCTGAAACGCGAAGGTCACGTGGTCGGCTTTATGGGCGACGGTATCAACGACGCTCCGGCGCTGCGCGCGGCGGATATTGGCATCTCTGTTGACGGCGCGGTGGATATCGCCCGCGAGGCGGCGGATATTATCCTGCTGGAAAAGAGCCTGATGGTGCTGGAAGAGGGGGTTATCGAAGGCCGCCGCACCTTCGCCAACATGCTCAAGTACATCAAAATGACCGCCAGCTCCAACTTCGGCAACGTCTTCAGCGTGCTGGTGGCGAGCGCCTTCCTGCCGTTCCTGCCGATGCTGCCGTTGCATCTGTTGATTCAGAACCTGCTGTACGATGTCTCTCAGGTGGCGATCCCGTTCGATAACGTCGATGATGAGCAGATCCGTAAACCGCAGCGCTGGAACCCGACCGATCTCGGGCGCTTTATGGTCTTCTTTGGGCCGATCAGTTCGATTTTCGATATCCTCACCTTCGGCTTGATGTGGTGGGTGTTCCACGCTAACAGCGTCGAGATGCAGACCCTGTTCCAGTCCGGCTGGTTTATTGAAGGACTGCTGTCGCAAACGTTGATTGTGCATATGATCCGTACCCGCCGTATTCCGTTCGTGCAGAGTCGCGCTGCCTGGCCGCTATTTGCGATGACGCTGGTGGTGATGGCGGTCGGTATCGCGCTGCCGTTCTCGCCGCTGGCGGGCTACCTGCAGCTGCAGGCGTTGCCGTTGGATTATTTCCCATGGCTGGTGGCGATCCTGGCAGGCTATATGGTGTTGACCCAGACCGTGAAAGGTTTCTATAGCCGCCGTTACGGCTGGCAGTAATCATGTCGCCTCTCTTCCGGTGGGAGAGAGGCGTACTGGTATTTCTCTTAAATCTCATCAAGTTGTGAAGCCCGTCATCGCGATGTATTGACGCACTTTTGCCTGCATGTTAACCAAATGTTTTGCTTTTTTTGGCCCGTCATAAAAGGAAAACTGATGCTTAACACCGTGCGTTACAGTCTGCTGACCAGCGGAATATTACTCAGCGGTATGGCGCTTGCCGCCCCGGCAGGGGAACTGCCGTTGATGCCGTGGCCCGCTCATGTCGAACGCCCACAGGCGCAGGGGGCGTTGGCGTTGAATAATCAGCTGACGCTCAATATCAGCGGTGATGATCTGGGTGATGCCGCTAGCCGCTGGCGTGAACGCCTCGCGCGGCAAACCGGTTGGATATTACATCCGCAGCTCACTCCGGCGAAAAACCCGACGATCAGCGTGATGATCGGCAAAAAGGTGCCTTTTCTGCCGCAGCCGGATAGCGACGAAAGTTATCAACTCACGGTCAACGCCAATGGCGCGATCCTGAAGGCCAATACCCGCTTCGGTGCGCTGCGCGGCATGGAAACGCTGCTGCAACTGGTGCAAAACGGCCCTGACGGCACGACGATCCCTTATGTCACCATTGATGATGCGCCGCGTTTCCCATGGCGTGGATTGCTGTTGGATTCCGCACGCCACTTTATGCCGCTGGCGGCTATTAAGCGGCAGATTGACGGCATGGCGGCGGCGAAACTGAACGTGCTGCACTGGCACTTGACCGACGATCAGGGCTGGCGCTTCGCGTCCAGCCGTTATCCGAAGCTGCAGCAACAGGCCAGCGACGGCCTGTTTTACACCCAGGCGCAGATGAAAGAGATTGTGCGCTATGCGGCCGAACGCGGCATCCGCGTGGTGCCGGAAATTGACATGCCGGGCCACGCCTCGGCGATCGCCGTGGCTTATCCGGAGCTCATGAGCGCGCCAGGGCCCTATTCGATGGAACGCCATTGGGGCGTACTGAAGCCGGTGCTCGACCCGACGAAGGAAGCGACCTACGCGTTTGCGGAAGCCATGGTCAGCGAACTGGCGGCGATTTTCCCCGATCCGTATCTGCATATCGGCGGCGATGAGGTCGATGACAGCCAATGGCGCGCCAACCCGGCCATTCAAAAATTCCTCAAAGAGAAAGGACTGGCGGATAGCCACGCGCTGCAGGCGTACTTTAACCGACGGCTGGAGACCCTCCTCGAAAAACACCACCGGCAAATGGTCGGCTGGGATGAAATCTACCACCCTGATTTACCGAAAAGCATTCTGATTCAGTCCTGGCAGGGGCAGGATGCGTTAGGCGAGGTCGCCAAAAACGGCTATCGCGGCATTCTCTCCACCGGTTTTTACCTCGACCAGCCGCAGTACACCGCCTACCACTATCGCAATGAAGTCATCCCGCAGGGGCTCAATGGTGTGGATACGATTACCGATAGCGACAGCGCCCAGAGCTGGCAGTTCTCGATGCCGCGCCTGAAGGGCAGCGCCGTTGAGGGCAGCTTTACGCTGGTCAAGGGCGATAGCGGTTGGCGAGGCTTTATTGATTTCAAAGGTAAATCTCGCCGTGCGGTGCAGGATATCGAATGGTTGAGCGACGATCAGGTGACGTTCAGCGTCGATACCTGGATGGGGGAAACGCGCCCGGTGCTGACCATCAACGCCGATAAGCTCGGCGGTTACTTCCTGCTTGGCAACACCCGCTATCCGATTGACGGCAAGCGCCTGGATGCTGTACCACAGGGCATCCAGCCGACAGTGCCCGACGCGCAGCAGCAGAAGAATCTGCTCGGCGGCGAGGCGGCGCTGTGGGCGGAAAATATCGCTGCGCCGGTGATTGACATCAAGCTGTGGCCGCGGGCCTTCGCGGTGGCGGAGCGGCTGTGGTCGGCGCAGGATGTCACAGATAGCGACAATATGTACCAGCGCCTGCAGGCGATAGACAGTTGGTCAACGGTCTCCGTCGGCCTGCAGCAGCATACTCAACAGCTGGAGCAGTTCACCCGTCTGGCGAACAGCAGCCATACGCTGGCGCTGCAGATCCTTGCCGAGGCGCTGGAACCGGCGCATTACTACACCCGCCAGCACCTGAAATTCCAGGCGGATCATTATCATCAGTTTGAACCGCTTAACCGGTTAGCCGATGCGCTGCCGGCGGAAAGCGACACCGTGCGCAGCCTGAATCGCTGGGCGGAGCGGCTCATCAGCGACGCCGAAGATAGCGAGAGCGCCGATGCGCTGCGCCACGTCTTTACCCGCTGGCAGAACAACGGCGGCGATGCGCTGGCGCTGACCGACAATAATTATCAGCTGGCGGCGATCAAACCGGTGGCGCAGCAGGTCGATAAGCTGGCGAGTTTGGGTCTGCGCTTGACCGATCTGGTAGCGCGACAGGGGACGCTGGACGATAAAGAGTACGCCTCGATTCAGGCACAACTGGATACGGCGGCGAAAACGCAGGATGAATTGGTGATTGCGGCGGTCTATCCGCTGGAGAAATTGCTGCGGGCAACGAAGATAAAATAGGGCATTTCCCTCACCCCGAGAAGGCCGCTCGCGCGCCTGGGGTGAGGGCAGAGAAGCGATTAGCGACGGATCGCGATAGCTTCAATCTCAATCTTCACGTCTTTCGGCAGACGCGCGACTTCCACGCAGGAACGCGCCGGGAAAGTGGCGTTATGCTCGGTGAAGAAGGCTTCATACGCGGCATTCACGGTGGCGAAATCGTTCAGATCTTTCACGAAAACGGTGGTTTTCACGATATCGCCCACTTTCAGGCCAGCGGCTTCAACGATAGCTTTCACGTTGTCCAGAGACTGACGCGCCTGCGCGGCGACATCTTCCGACACGCTGCCGGTTTTTGGGTCTACTGGGATCTGGCCGGAAGTGATGATCATGCTACCCAGATCAACACCTTGTACGTATGGGCCAATAGCTGCTGGTGCATTTTCCGTCGCAATAGTTTTGCTCATAATATCTCCAGATGAACTGCAGTAATTAGGTCGTAGCCATTATAGGGAGGCGTGTTATTAATACCAACCGCAATTAATTGGCCAGCACCACATAATGGGAAAACTCTTTTTCACAGTATTTGCATTTGAGTGCAATGTCATCGGCGCGTTTTTTCACTGCAAAACTGGAGGAGACTGGCTCAGCGTGGCTGATACAGTTGCTGTTCGGGCAGACCAGCACGCTGTTAATGCGCTCCGGCAGATTCGGGCGGGATTTACCCACCACTTCGTAATCGTCGATGCGGTTAACCGTCGCCTGCGGCGCATACAGCGCCAGCTGATTGACTTGCTCGTCGGTCAGGAAAGTATTCTCAATCTTGATCAAGTCCTTACGCCCCATCTCGCCGGATGGCAGGTTCAGGCCGATGGTAATGCGCTGGTCGGTTTCGGTGAGCTTGAACAGGGTTAACAGCTTGAAGCCGACCTGTGCCGGGATATGGTCGATCACGGTGCCGCGTTTAATGGCTTCTACTTGCAGTTTATTGTCGTGTGTCATTTCTCATTCCCCCTTACAGTGCCAGCTCGCTATTCAGTACCAGTGCCAGTAACGCCTGGCGGGCGAAGATGCCGTTGCCGGCCTGCTGGAAGTACCAGGCGTGCGGCGTTTTATCGACATCGGTGGTGATTTCATCAATGCGCGGCAGCGGGTGTAGCACCTTCATGTTGGCGCGCGCGCCTTCGAGGTCGGCGGCGCGCAGGATAAATTGCGCCTTCACGTTGGCGTATTCCGATGGATCCAGACGCTCTTTCTGCACGCGTGTCATGTACAGGATATCGACCTCTTCCATCACTTCGTCGATGGCGCTATGCAGGCTCCAGGCGATGCCTTTTTCGTCCAGCATATCGAGAATGTACTGCGGCATCGCCAGCGCGTCCGGGGCGATGAAGTAGAAACGGTTGCCGTTGAATTTCGCCAGCGCCTGGGTCAACGAGTGTACGGTACGGCCATATTTCAGATCGCCGACCATAGCCACGTTGAGATTCTCGAGGCGCCCCTGAGTTTCCTGAATCGTGAACAGGTCGAGCAGGGTTTGCGTCGGATGCTGGTTGGCACCGTCGCCAGCGTTGAGGACCGGAATGCCGCCGGAGAACTCGGTCGCCAGGCGCGCGGCGCCTTCCTGTGGGTGGCGCATCACGATGGCGTCGACGTAGGTGCTGATGACCGAAATGGTATCGGCCAGGGTTTCGCCTTTCTTGCCCAGCGACGTGTTGCTGCTGTCGGAGAAGCCGACGACGCTGGCGCCCAGGCGGTGCATCGCCGTTTCAAAAGAGAGACGGGTACGGGTCGAGGCTTCAAAGAAACAGCTGGCGATAACCTTATGCTTCAGTAGCTCGGGTTGCGGGTTGGCTTTCAGCTTTGCCGCCGTCGCCAGCACCAGTTCGAGGTCTTCGCGGCTGAGATCGTTTATGGAAATGATATGTTTTTGATACAGCGGGTTAGCCATGCTTATCTCCTGACGCCTGAGCAAAAAAAAAGCCCCTTAAATAAGGGGCTTCGAGAATTCATTGAGCAACGGAAAGAAAAACGCCAGGCCAGCGTCTGCTTTCAGACGCGGTAAGACACAGCAATGTCGTACGCAATTGGCCATATTTCCTCCCGGCAAAACGGCTGGCATTATACGCAGCTTTGATGAGCAATCAAGCGATTAATCCACAATCAGGAAAACGTTTGCTTTCCTGAGGCTGCGCCAGCGCAAAAAACCGTGATAAAAATATGGTATGGCAGCGCTAAGCGGCGTATAAAAACAAAAATGAAAAGCTGTTTTATATTTGAGGGGTCTTATGATCGTTGGCAATATTCATCATCTGCAGTCCTGGCTGCCGGACGCGCTGCGTCAGGCTATTGAGCATGTTAAAGCCCACGTCAGCGAGGCGACGCCGCTTGGCAAGCACGATATCGACGGCAATCATGTGTTCTATCTGATTTCTGAAGATACGACCGAACCGCAGGCCGAACGTCGCGCCGAGTATCACGCCCGCTATCTGGATATCCAGATTGTGCTGCGCGGCCAGGAAGGGATGACCTTCAGCACCTTACCTGCGGGTGAGCCGCAGACCGACTGGTTGGCGGACAAAGACATCGCCTTCCTTGCCGAAGGAGCGCAGGAGAAAACCGTTATCCTCAACGAGGGGGATTTTGTGGTGTTTTATCCGGGCGAAGTGCATAAACCGCTTTGCGCCGTCGGGGCTCCGGCGAAGGTGCGCAAAGCGGTGGTGAAGGTATTGATCGATTAAAACGTTCCGCTATCCCGGATAGGCGTCGCGCCATCCGGGAATCGACGGCAGGACAATCACGGTTTCCCGAGCGTCGCCACCATCACCGCTTTGATGGTGTGCATCCGGTTTTCCGCCTGATCGAACACGATGCTTGCGGGCGATTCAAATACTTCATCGGTGACTTCCATTCCGCCGTGCAGCCCATATTCCGCCGCCATCTGCTTGCCGAGGGTGGTTTGATCGTCGTGGAACGCTGGCAGGCAATGGAGGAATTTTACCTGCGGGTTGCCGGTCAACTGCATCATCGCTTTGTTCACCTGGAAACCGCGCAGCAGGGCGATACGCTCTGCCCATTTTTCCTTCGGCTCGCCCATCGACACCCACACATCGGTATAAATGAAATCGGCGCCGTTCACCCCGGCAGCGATATCTTCCGTCAGGGTAATATTTCCGCCGCGCTGCTTCGCGAGCGCGCTGCATTCAGCCACTAACCCGGCTTCCGGCCAGCAGGCTTTCGGCGCGACAAGGCGCAGATCCAACCCGGTCAGCGCGGCGGCTTCCAGCATTGAATTGCCCATGTTATTACGCGCATCGCCAGCATAGACCAGCGTCATCTCATTAAACGCTTTGCCCGGCAGATGCTCTTTCATGGTCAGCAGGTCAGCCAGCAACTGGGTGGGGTGAAACTCATCGGTCAGGCCGTTCCATACCGGCACGCCAGCGTATTCCGCCAGGGTTTCCACCAGCTCCTGGCCATAGCCGCGGTACTGAATACCGTCATACATGCGGCCCAGCACGCGGGCGGTATCTTTCATCGATTCTTTATGGCCGATTTGACTGCCGCTGGAACCGAGATAGGTCACGCGCGCGCCCTGGTCATATGCGGCAACTTCGAAAGAGCATCGTGTACGAGTGGAGTCTTTTTCGAAGATGAGCGCGATGTTTTTGCCCGTAAGTTTCTGGGCTTCTATGCCGTTTTTCTTATCGGCTTTCAACTGAGCGGCCAGATCGACCAGGCCGGTAATTTCTGCAGCAGTAAAATCAAGTAATCTCAAGAAATGTTTCTGATATAACGCGGTCATCATTCCCTCACCTGGCTAACGCCACTATTGAATTAAAATTCACTTTATATGTATGAATATTCATTTGCAACCCCGGGTAAGAAATCTTTTACACAGAAGGTGGAGGCAATCACGGCGGTATGTGACAATAGGAGTATCTGCCGCACATTATGAGGAACGAGCCATGGCAAACCCGGAACTACTGGAAGAACAGCGTGAGGAAACGCGTCTGATTATCGAAGAGCTGCTCGAAGACGGCAGCGATCCGGACGCGCTGTATACCATTGAGCATCATCTCTCTGCCGACGATTTCGAGACGTTGGAAAAAATGGCGGTAGAGGCCTTCAAGATGGGTTATGAAGTCACTGAGCCGGAAGAGCTGGAAGTAGAAGAAGGCGAGGTGGTGATTTGCTGCGATATCCTGAGCGAAAGCGCGCTGAACGCTGAGCTTATCGACGCCCAGGTTGAACAGCTGATGAACCTGGCGGAAAAATTCGACGTCGAGTATGACGGTTGGGGCACTTACTACGAAGACCCGAACGGCGAAGACGATGACGGCGAAGATGACGAAGATTTAATTGACGAAGACGACACCGGCGTACGCCACTAAGTCGTGCACGGATAAGTCGTATACGGATACGGCGGCGCCTGCCGCCGTATATACCCGTTGGAGCTTCAATGGATTACCCGCAAATACTCTCCCCGATTTTAGATTTTCTCCACTGCCGGACGCCGCAGGCGTGGATTGACGAAGCCCGTAAACCGCAAAACCTGCCACTGTTGCTGACCGACCACATGGTATGCGAGCTGAAAGCGGCGCAGAACGCCATGCTGCTGGTGCGTCGTTACGTCGCCGACAAAGACGGCGCCGACGAATTGCTTGAGTGCCTGAAGCCGTACGAAGACTTCACCTATCGTCGGGGGCCGGAACCCGATTTCGTCGCCCTGCATAAACAGATCAACAAAAGCACCATGCCGCGGACTGACGACCCGTGGGGTAATCAACTGCTCGACAGCATGATTTTGCTGATCAAAGAGGAGTTGCACCACTTCTGGCAGGTACGAGAAATTATGCTGGCGCGCGATATCCCTTACGTCAAAATCACCGCCAGTAATTATGCTCGCGGCATGCGTCGGGAGGTGCGTTCACACGAACCGGTCATGTTGATAGATAAGCTGATTTGCGGCGCCTATATCGAGGCGCGCTCCTGTGAGCGTTTTGCCGCGCTGGCGCCGTGGCTCGACGAAGACCTGCAAAAGTTTTATCTGTCGCTGTTGCGCTCTGAGGCGCGCCATTATCAGGATTACCTGGATTTGGCGCAGAAGATGGCCGGTGAGGATATCAGCGATCGCGTGCGCCAGCTTGGCGAAGCGGAGGCGGCGTTGATTCTCCGAGCGGAGAGCGAGTTCCGTTTCCACAGCGGCGTACCGACGGCGCCGTAGCCCGCGGAACTCAAACCCCGTAGCCCCGGTAAGCGCAGCGCCGCCGGGGACACCCACGGTACCAAAGCGCTACAGCGTTTTTAACATCCGCACTTCGCAATCGACGTGGCCGGTGCAGCCCAGCGGTTCGTCGATATGCTCAAAGCCCAGATGCTCATACAGGGCAATCGCTTCTTTAAGAAACGCGGTGGTTTCCAGATAGCAGCGTTTAAAACCCTGCTCGCGGGCGTGAGCCATTGCCAGCAGTGCCAGCTTTTTCGCCAGACCTTTACCGCGCGCCGAGGTCATAAAATACATTTTCTGCAGCTCGCAGATATCGGATTCGCTACATGAGAGCGGAGCCACGCCGCCGCCGCCGACCACTTCGCCATTCTGTTCGACGACCCAATAGGCGGCCCCCGGCTGGCTATAGAGCTCATAGAGTTCATCCAGGTTCGGATCGGCTACCGTATAACCTTTATCGGCGGTCAGGCCGTATTCTGCGGACACCTGGCGGATAACGTTGGCTATCGCCGGATTATCATTCGCCGTGATGCGGCGCAGGGATAGCGTTAGGGTTGCGCTCGTATTCATTCGAAGACTCATTACAAAATATGACGGATGTTGTTGTTAATAACACTGTGGGAGGGGAGAGCGCAAGCGAGGATCTTTCATAAAAAACGCCCCTTACCGGATGGGATAAGGGGCGAGAGGATTACAGCGCGGCGATGACTGCTTGCTGTTCAATCAGCTTGGCTTTCGCTTCTGCGTAACCGTCCAGCTTCTCACGCTCTTTGGCGATAACCGCTTCCGGCGCGCGAGCAACGAAACCTTCGTTGGACAGCTTGCCTTCGATACGGGCAATCTCACCTTCGATTTTCGCCACTTCTTTTGCCAGACGCGCCAGCTCATCGTCTTTGTTGATGAGGCCAGCCATCGGGATCAGCAGCTCGGCGCCGTCGATGATTTTGGTCACGGAGACCGGACCTTTGTCATCGGCTGGCAGCACGGTGATGCTTTCCAGACGCGCCAGGTTCAGCAGGAAGCTGCGGTTGTCGTTAACGCGACGCTCCGCATCTTTGCTGCAGCCGCGCAGCAGCAGTTCAAGCGGTTTGCCCGGAGCGATGTTCATTTCCGCGCGGATATTACGTACGGCAACGATCGCCTGCTTCAGCCATTCGGTATCAGAAGCCGCCGCTTCATCTACCTGAGCCGCGTTATATTCCGGGAACGGCTGCAGCATGATGGTATCTGCGGTGTTGCCACAAATCACCTTCACGCGCTGCCAGATGGTTTCGGTAATGAATGGAATGATCGGGTGCGCCAGGCGCAGCAGGCCTTCCAGCACGGTCACCAGCGTATTACGGGTGCCGCGCAGTTCAGACTCGGAACCACCGGTCATAACAGGCTTGGTCAGCTCCAGATACCAGTCGCAGAACTGGTTCCAGGTGAACTCGTACAGGATGCCCGCAGCAATATCGAAGCGGAAGTTATCCAGCGCTTCGCGGTACGCTTTAACGGTCTGGTTGAATTCAGCCAGGATCCAGCGGTCCGCCAGAGACAGGGTCATTTCGCCGCCGTTGAAGCCGCAATCCTGATCTTCTGTGTTCATCAGCACGAAGCGGCTGGCGTTCCACAGCTTGTTACAGAAGTTACGGTAGCCTTCCAGACGCTTCATATCCCAGTTGATGTCGCGACCGGTAGAGGCCAGCGCCGCCAGGGTAAAGCGCAGCGCGTCGGTGCCGTGCGGTTCGATGCCGTTCGGGAACTGCTTCTCGGTACGCTTGGCGATCTTCTCAGCCAACTGCGGCTGCATCATGTTGCCGGTACGTTTTTCCAGCAGGTCTGCCAGGGAGATACCGTCGACCATATCCAGCGGGTCAATTACGTTGCCCTTGGATTTGGACATCTTCTGGCCTTCGTCGTCACGAATCAGACCGGTCATGTAGACGGTCTTGAACGGAACCTGCGGCTTGCCGTTTTCATCTTTGATGAAGTGCATGGTCATCATGATCATGCGGGCAATCCAGAAGAAGATGATGTCGAAGCCGGAAACCATTACGCTGGTCGGGTGGAACTGACGCAGCGCGTCGGTGTTTTCCGGCCAGCCGAGGGTAGAGAAGGTCCACAGCGCGGAGGAGAACCAGGTGTCGAGAACGTCTTCGTCCTGACGCAGTGCAACGTCGGCGCCGAGGTTGTTTTCCTGACGCACTTCGTCTTCGGTACGGCCAACGTAGACGTTGCCGTCGTTGTCATACCATGCCGGGATACGGTGACCCCACCACAGCTGACGGGAGATACACCAGTCCTGAATATCGCGCATCCAGGAGAAGTACATGTTTTCGTACTGCTTCGGTACGAACTGAATGTCGCCGTTCTCAACCGCTTCTACCGCCGGTTTCGCCAGTACGTCAGCACGGACGTACCACTGGTCGGTCAGCATCGGTTCGATAACCACGCCGCCACGGTCGCCGTAAGGAACGGTCAGATCGTGCGGTTTGATTTCTTCCAGCAGGCCCAGCGCATCGATGGCAGCGACGATCGCTTTACGCGCGGCAAAGCGTTCCAGCTTCTGGAATTCAGCCGGGATAGTGTTGGAGTAAACGTCAGACTCTTCGCCTTTGGTATCATACACTTCCGCGGTTTCGCGGATGTCGCCATCAAAGGTCAGAATGTTGATCATTGGCAGGGCGTGACGACGACCGACTTCATAGTCGTTAAAGTCGTGCGCCGGGGTGATCTTCACGCAGCCGGTGCCTTTTTCCATATCGGCGTGTTCGTCGCCGACGATCGGAATACGGCGGTCAACCAGCGGCAGCATCACGAATTTACCGATCAGATCTTTATAGCGCGGATCTTCCGGGTTCACGGCCACGCCAGTATCGCCCAGAATGGTTTCCGGACGGGTGGTCGCCACCACCAGGTAATCTTTACCGTCTGCGGTTTTCGCACCATCGGCCAGCGGGTAGCGGATGTGCCACATGGAACCTTTCGATTCGCGGTTTTCCACTTCGAGGTCGGAAATGGCGGTGCGCAGTTTCGGATCCCAGTTTACCAGGCGCTTGCCACGGTAAATCAGGTCTTCTTTGTACAGACGGACGAAGACTTCTTTCACGGCGTTGGACAGGCCTTCATCCATAGTGAAGCGCTCGCGCTCCCAGTCTACGGAGTTGCCGAGGCGGCGCATCTGACGGGTAATGGTACCGCCGGATTCCGCTTTCCACTGCCAGATTTTGTCGATGAAGGCGTCGCGACCGTAGTCGTGGCGAGTTTTACCTTCTTCCGCGGCAATCTTACGCTCAACCACCATCTGGGTAGCGATACCCGCGTGGTCGGTACCCGCCTGCCACAGGGTGTTTTTACCCTGCATGCGCTGGTAGCGAATCATGGTATCCATGATGGTTTGCTGGAAGGCATGACCCATATGCAAACTGCCGGTGACGTTCGGCGGCGGGATCATGATGCAGAAGCTCTCCTGGCTTTCATCACCATTCGGTTTGAAATAGCCCTGCTTTTCCCAGTGCTCGTAAAGCGGCTGTTCGATATCTTGTGGGTTGTATGTCTTTTCCATTATTTCCAGGTTGCCGTGTTCAGGTTGAAACCAGCCATGCGGTACGCTTTATAGCGTTCGCGCGCCAGTTGTTTCAGAGAATCTTCGTAAGGGACAAAGTCTATCACTTCTGTGAAAGCGGTGGCAAAATCTGCAAAGTTTAGCCGCAGGCTGATGAGAATATCCCGCGGGCTGCTGTTGCGTTTTTGCGGCCAGGCAATCTCTACCGGCGCGCCGCCTCTCGGGCCTTCACCCGCCAGATTATGCGGCACAAAGCTTTCCGGCGGCCGCGTCCACAGTGCCTCGTCGAGGCGAATCGCCTGCTGCTCATCTTCACAGGCGATCAGTACACGCTTGCCGTTGCGCCAACGTTCTGCGGCAATGTCACACACCAGCTGTTCGACGGCGCTGAGGCCTTCGGCGGTGGTGTCATTGTCCAGAAGGTAGAACGTTGCATTCTTCATATATGGGGCTTCTTGTTGTGAATTTAAATCGCCCCCTGACCCCCTCCCCGAACACGGGGAAGGCCAGTCCCCTCTCCCCTGTGGGGAGAGGGTTAGGGTGAGGGGTTATGCCTTACTCTTCGCCGTTAAAACCCGCACGATTGAGCAGGAACTGCGACAGCAGGGCAACCGGACGACCGGTCGCGCCTTTGGCTTTACCAGAACGCCATGCGGTACCGGCGATGTCGAGGTGCGCCCAGTTGTACTTGCGGGTGAAGCGCGACAGGAAGCAGCCAGCGGTAATCGCGCCGCCAGGGCGGCCGCCGATGTTCGCCATATCCGCAAAGTTGGACTCCAGTTGATCCTGGAACTCGTCGGCCAGCGGCAGACGCCACGCGCGGTCGCCCGCCAGTTCGGAAGCGCCGATCAGCTCGTGAGCCAGCGGATTATGATTCGACATCAGGCCGGTGATGTGATGGCCGAGGGCAATCACGCAGGCGCCGGTCAGCGTCGCGACATCGATAACCGCTTCCGGCTCGAAGCGCTCAACGTAGGTCAGCACATCGCACAGCACCAGACGACCTTCGGCATCGGTGTTCAGCACTTCAACCGTCTGTCCGGACATGGTGGTCAGGACGTCGCCCGGGCGATAGGCGCGGCCGCCAGGCATGTTTTCACAGCCCGCCAGCACGCCAATCACGTTCAGCGGCAGCTGCAGCTCGGCAACCATTCGCATCACGCCGTATACCGCCGCCGCGCCGCACATGTCGTACTTCATCTCGTCCATACCTTCGGCAGGCTTGATGGAGATGCCGCCGGAGTCGAAGGTCAGGCCTTTACCGACCAGCACGATAGGGCGCGCGTCCTCAGACGGGTTGCCTTTATACTCGATGACCGACATCAGCGATTCGTTCTGCGAACCGTTGCCGACGGCGAGATAGGAGTTCATTCCCAGCTCGCGCATCTGCTGTTCGCCGATCACTCGGGTGATGACGTTCTTGCTGTAGGTGTCAGCCAACTGACGCGCCTGGGATGCCAGGTAAGCGGCGTTACAGATATTTGGCGGCATATTGCCTAGATCTTTCGCCGCTTTGATGCCGGCGGCAATCGCCAGGCCATGTTGAATGGCGCGTTCGCCGCTGGTGAGCTCGCGACGGGTCGGCACGTTAAAGACCATCTTACGCAGCGGGCGACGCGGCTCGCTTTTGTTGGTCTTCAACTGGTCGAAGCTGTACAGCGTCTCTTTGGCGGTTTCAACGGCTTGGCGTACTTTCCAGTAGTTGTTGCGGCCCTTGACGTGCAGTTCGGTCAGGAAGCAGACGGCTTCCATCGAACCGGTGTCATTCAGAGTATTAATGGTTTTCTGAATAACTTGTTTATACTGACGTTCATCCAGCTCGCGCTCTTTGCCGCAGCCGATAAGCAGAATGCGCTCAGACAGAATGTTCGGCACATGGTGCAGTAACAACGTCTGGCCAGGTTTGCCTTCGAGCTCGCCGCGACGCAGCAGGGCGCTGATATAACCGTCGCTGATTTTATCGAGTTGTTCGGCGATGGGGGAGAGGCGACGTGGTTCGAAGACGCCGACCACGATACAGGCACTCCGCTGCTTCTCCGGGCTACCGCTTTTTACACTGAACTCCATGCACTATGCTCCTGAATCTTAAAGACAACAGTGGTGGCTACGGCTATACTCGTCGCCTTTCCAGTTGCAGATGCGTTGGCTACGCCTGCTTACCCCTGACGCTGGCTAATGCCGCTCCGGGGCTTCACAGTCCTGCCGCCTTCCTACAACTCGAAATCCATTGAGTATATAATTGCAAGCTTTCGTAACTCATGTCCGCTGTTGCGGTGACTTCGTGTTAATCTTAACGTTATTACGGCCTTGGTTCGTCAGAAAAGATCCTGATACGCAGAACCGATGAGTCATTTAATCTTAGCGATGTTTTCGACGACCAAAGAGAATAAATGACGTTTAAGCCATGAAACAAGCAATTTTCCTGCAATAAGACGGGTTTTTACGGGCGTATTTATAGTGATAATCATAAGATATCTGGTTCGTGAGACGCTGAAAAGCCAGTTGGCGATCCTATTCATCCTGCTGCTGATTTTCTTCTGTCAGAAACTAGTCAGGATCCTCGGCGCCGCGGTAGATGGCGATATCCCGACAAATTTGGTGCTCTCGCTGTTAGGGCTGGGCGTACCGGAAATGGCGCAGCTTATCCTTCCCCTGAGTCTATTCCTCGGGTTGTTGATGACGCTGGGCAAACTGTATACCGAAAGTGAAATCACGGTCATGCACGCCTGCGGCTTGAGCAAAGCCGTACTGATTAAAGCGGCGATGATCCTCGCGCTGTTTACCGGCGCAGTCGCCGCCGTTAACGTGATGTGGGCGGGGCCGTGGTCGTCTCGTCATCAGGATGAAGTGCTGGCGGAAGCCAAAGCCAACCCCGGCATGGCGGCGCTGGCTCAGGGCCAGTTCCAGCAGGCCAGCGACGGTAGCGCGGTGATGTTCATCGAAAGCGTGAGCGGCAACCGCTTCCAGGATGTGTTCCTGGCGCAACTGCGGCCGAAAGGCAACGCTCGCCCTTCGGTGGTGGTGGCGGACTCCGGCGAACTGTCACAGAAAAAAGACGGTTCCCAGGTAGTCACGATGACTCAGGGCACGCGCTTTGAAGGCACGGCGATGCTACGTGATTTCCGTATTACCGACTTCAAAAACTATCAGGCGATTATTGGCCATCAGGCGGTTGCCTCAGACCCCAGCGACACTGAACAAATGAATATGCGCACTCTGTGGCATACCGATACTGGACGCGCGCGCGCCGAGCTGCACTGGCGCTTCACGTTGGTGGCGGCGGTGTTCATGATGGCGCTCATGGTTGTCCCGCTGAGCGTGGTGAACCCGCGTCAGGGCCGCGTGCTGTCCATGCTGCCGGCGATGCTGCTGTACCTGGTGTTCTTCCTGCTGCAAACGTCGATCAAGTCGAACGCAGACAAAGGCAAAATGGACCCGGCTATCTGGATGTGGGGCGTGAACCTGCTCTACTTCGGGCTGGCCGTGCTGCTTAACCTGTGGGATACGGTGCCGATGCGTCGTTTCCGTGCCCGTTTTAATAAAGGAGCGGTGTAATGCTGGCGTTTGGCGTACTTGACCGCTATATCGGTAAAACGATTTTCAACACCATCATGATGACGCTGTTCATGCTGGTATCGCTCTCCGGTATCATTAAATTTGTCGACCAGCTGAAAAGAGCTGGGCAGGGCAGCTATGACGCCCTGGGCGCCGGGCTCTATACCATCCTCAGCGTGCCGAAAGATGTACAAATCTTCTTCCCAATGGCGGCGTTGCTTGGCGCGTTGCTGGGGCTGGGGATGTTAGCGCAGCGCAGTGAGTTGGTAGTCATGCAAGCTTCTGGTTTCACCCGGCTGCAGGTGGCGCTGGCGGTGATGAAAACCGCGATCCCGCTGGTATTGCTGACGATGGCGATAGGCGAATGGGTTGCGCCGCAGGGCGAACAGATGGCGCGTAACTATCGTGCGCAGCAAATGTACGGTGGTTCGCTGCTGTCGACCCAGCAGGGGCTGTGGGCGAAAGACGGGCATAATTTTGTCTATATTGAACGCGTGAAGGGCAATGATGAACTGGGCGGCGTGAGCATCTATCAGTTCAACGATAATCGTCGTTTGCAGTCGGTACGCTATGCGGCTTCCGCTAAATTTGATAATGACACTAAGGTCTGGCGTTTGTCCCAGGTGGATGAATCCAACCTGACCGACCCGAAGCAGGTTACCGGAACGCAGATGGTAAGCGGGACCTGGAAGACCAAGCTGACGCCGGACAAACTCGGGGTGGTTGCGCTGGATCCGGATGCGCTGTCAATCAGCGGCCTGCATAACTACGTGACCTACCTGAAGTCCAGCGGCCAGGATCCGGGCCGTTACCAGCTCAATATGTGGAGCAAAATCTTCCAGCCGCTGTCGGTGGCGGTGATGATGCTGATGGCACTGTCGTTCATTTTTGGCCCGCTGCGTAGCGTGCCGATGGGCGTGAGGGTGATCACCGGGATTAGCTTCGGTTTTATCTTCTACGTTCTTGACCAGATCTTTGGCCCGCTGACGCTGGTGTACGGCATACCGCCGATAATCGGCGCGTTGCTGCCAAGCGCAAGTTTCTTCCTGATAAGCCTTTGGCTGATGATGAGAAAAGCGTAGTGATACTGATGACCCGGCCAAGCGCAAGCAACGCCGGGTTTTTTGTGTCTGCCGTTTTATTGGATTTCCCTGCTCGCGCTGCGCTTAGCAGGGCTACGGTTCTGCGATGTCCGGTAGCCCGGGTTCAGCCGCCACCCGGGAGTTTCCCTGCTCGCGCTACGCTTAGCAGGGCTACGGTTCTGCGCCGTCCGGTAGCCCGGGTAAGGCGTCAGCCGCCACCCGGGGATTTCCCCGCTCGCGCTGCACTTGGTGAGGTTACGGTTTTGCACCATCCGGTAGCCCGGGTCAGGCGTCAGCCGCCACCCGGGGATTTTCCTGCTCACGCAGCGCCTGGCAGGGCTACGGTTTTGCGCCGTTCGGTAGCCCGGGTCGGGCGTCAGCCGCCACCCGGGGATTTCCCTGCTCGCGCTACGCTTAGCAGGGCTACGGTTTGCGCCGTCCGGTAGCCTGAGCCAGACGTCAGCCGCCACCCGGGGATTTTCCTGCTCGCGCAGCGCTTAGCAGGGCTACGGTTCAGCGCCGTCCGGTAGCCCGGGTCAGGTGTCAGCCGCCACCTGGGGATTTCCTGCTCGCGCTGCGCTTAGCAGGGCTACGGTTGCTAGCGGCGTCTTCCGCCGAGCAGGCTTCCCAGCATGCCGCGGACAATCTGGTTGGTTACCTGGCGCACGGCGCTTTTCGCCGCGGTTTGCACAATACCGTCGCGCTTGCCGCCGCGTGGGCCGGTGGTGCCGAACAGAATATCTTTCAGCCCGCCGAGCAACCCGTCGTCATCGCCGCTTTGCTGGCCGCTTACCGGTGGCGCCGCTTGCTGTTCCGTGGCGACCTGTACCCCTTTTTGCAGCATTTCGAAGGCCGATTCGCGATCGATCTCTTCTTCGTACTTGCCGTACAGCGCCGAGTGGTTAATCAGGCCATTGCGCTCATCGTCGGTGACTGGCCCCATCCGTGAGCAAGGGGCGATAACCATCGCGCGCTCCACTATCGATGGGCTACCTTTCTCATCGAGGAAGGAGATCAGCGCCTCGCCGGTTCCCAGCTCCTGAATCGCCTGCTCGGTACTGAACGCCGGGTTAGCGCGCATGGTCTGGGCGGCGGTTTTCACCGCTTTTTGATCCTTCGGCGTGAAGGCGCGCAGGGCATGCTGCACGCGGTTGCCCAACTGGCCGAGTATCGCATCCGGAATATCCGACGGATTCTGCGAAACAAAATAAACACCAACGCCTTTAGAACGGATAAGGCGGATCACCTGCTCGATTTTATCCAGCAGCACCTGCGGCGCGTCGTTAAACAGCAGATGGGCTTCGTCAAAGAAAAACACCAGCTTCGGTTTTTCGAGATCGCCCGCTTCCGGCAAGCGCTCGTAGAGTTCGGAGAGCATCCATAGCAGGCTGGCGGCATATAGCTTCGGCATTTGGTAGAGTTTTTCGGCGCTGAGGATATTAATCACCCCTTTGCCGTCGGCATCGACGCGCATCCAGTCCGCAATATCCAGCATGGGTTCGCCGAAGAAGTGTTCTGCGCCTTGCTGCTCCAGAGTGAGTAACCCACGCTGGATAGCGCCAACCGAGGCGCTGCTGATGTTGCCGTACTGGTTTTGGAACGACTTTGCGTTATCGCCGATAAACTGGGTGATAGCGCGGAGGTCTTTGAAGTCGAGCAGCAGCAGGCCGCGATCGTCAGCGATGCGGAAAATGATGTTCAGCACGCCGCTCTGCACTTCGTTAAGGTTGAGCAGGCGAGAGAGCAGCAGGGGGCCGAGGTCTGACACCGTCGCACGTACCGGATGGCCCTTTTCACCAAAAATATCCCAAACCACAACCGGATTGCCGTGTGGCGCCCAGTCGGTGACACCGATCTTTTCCAGGCGCGCCTGAAGTTTCTCAGCGCTCTGGCCTGCTTCGGCGATGCCGGTCAGGTCGCCTTTGACATCGGCCATAAAGACCGGCACACCGATTTCTGAAAATGACTCCGCCAGCTTTTGCAGAGTGACGGTTTTACCGGTGCCGGTTGCGCCGGTAATCAGGCCGTGACGGTTAGCCATTGCAGGCAGCAGGTGTAGTTGTGTATCCAGCGTGCGTGCAATCAGCAGGGGTGAGCTCATGATCGATTCCTCCATTTATCCTGCGTCGATTATAGGCAACCTGCCAGCAAAAAGATGGAGGAAATCGATAACTCTCAACGTTTAATCTTATGCGCAGTGGTGCTGAATCAGCGCAATACTCTGCTCAATTTCACGACGAATATCCTCTTCGCGCCACGATGCCAGTTGCGGAGCGAACGGTTCAAAGGCGTAATCGCCCAGGTATCCGCGCACCTCAAGGTGTTTCACCTGCTGGCAGGTCAATAACCGGTCTTGCGGCGTCAGCATGATGCGCTCGTCGTCGGTCAATTGCTCGCGTGGGCGGGCATCGTCAACGCCGGAGAGATGCACCAGGCCTATTTCGGCAATATCGACCTGACTGAATTCCGCTTCGGCCTGTGGGTAAAGATGGTGGTGGAAGGTATCGATTAGCAGCTTAAACGGTACCTGCGCGTCACGAATAAGCGACTGTGCTTGCGCCGCCGAACGTAGCGAACTTTGTGGGAAGCCCAGCGGCTCGACCAGGCCCTGAATGCCGTATTGCGCGAACAGCGGCGCCAGGTCACGCATGGCGGCGAGCGTCTCTTGCGGCTCCACGGCAGTGCCATCATTTAATGGGCAAAGCACCAGCGATTTAGCGCCAACCGCCTGAGCTTCTTTCAGCAGAGATGCCGTCAGGCTGCGTACTTCAGCGGTGTGACAGTTAAAGGGGTAGACGGCGTTGATAGTCAGGATTTCAATCTGGTAGCGGTCCGCCAGCGCGCGTACCTGCTGATGCGTGAGCGCATCAGTGACCTTGCCGCCGGGCAAATCATTACGTAGCTCTACCTTATGCAGCCCGAGTTCGCTCACCAGACGGAAAAACGCCTCAATGCTGAGCGACGGTGCAATTTTACGGTTGATACAGAAACGCTGCAGTGCAATGGCCATTTGACACTCCTGACAAAAGATTGACTGGATTAGTTCGCTTGCCCATTAGTTAAAATGTTTATTTCATCATTGGCAATGGATGAAATAATGGTTGTTTGAGCACGATCGCAAAATAGTTTTCCTGCCCTTTCATACGTTACATCAGCAGTATCCGCAGTAAGCCTTGTCTTATCTCAGGTCGTGTTTTTATCCTGTGCAATGATGTGTTGCTGAAAAATGCGACAGTCATCACCAAAGTGGAATTTCATTTTATCTGTATATTGAAATATAAATTTCATTTTACTACGGTTATAGCACAGCAGAATCAGCGACGGGCCGTCACCTAAACGGCCTTCTACACTATGAGGCGAAAAGATGACTATCACAGGTAACTTTATTGGTGGGAAAACGGTAACCAGCAGCAGCCGCGAGACGATGCCGGTGTACGATCCGGCCACTGGCAGCGTGGTTCGCGAAGTCACGCTTTCAACCGCGCAGGAAGTCTCCGACGCAATTCAGGTCGCCCGCGACGCTTTTGACAGCTGGTCCCGCACCACGCCGTTGCGCCGCGCCCGCGTGCTATTCAATTTCAAAATGCTGCTGGAGCAGCACGTTGATGAGCTGGCGGGCATTATCGTCAGCGAACACGGTAAAGTATGGTCCGATGCCCTCGGCGAGCTGACCCGCGGCATGGAAGTTGTTGAGTTTGCCTGCGGTATTCCGCATCTCATTAAAGGTGAGTTTTCTTCAGATGTCGGCACTGGCGTCGACAGTTATTCGCTGATGCAGCCGCTGGGCGTGGTGGCGGGGATTACGCCGTTCAACTTCCCGGCGATGGTGCCGATGTGGATGTTCCCCATCGCACTCGCCTGCGGCAATAGCTTTGTCCTGAAACCGCCGGCGCTGGCGCCGACCGCGGCAGTGCGTATGGCCGAACTACTGAAAGAGGCGGGTCTGCCGGATGGCGTTTTCAACGTTGTGCACTGCAGCAACGAAGCTGCCGAGCAGCTTTATACCGACCCGCGTATCGCCGCTGTCAGCTTTGTCGGGTCCTCCGGAGTGGCGGAATATATCTATAAAACCGCCAGCGCTCACGGAAAACGCGTTCAGGCGTTTGGCGCGGCGAAAAACCATGCCATCGTGATGCCGGATGCCGATCTTGATGCAACCGTGAATGCCATCATGGGCGGTGCGTACGGTTCCGCTGGCGAACGCTGCATGGCGTTGCCGGTCGTGGTCGCCGTCGGCGACGAAACCGCGGATAAGCTGATTGCCCGTCTGAAACCGTTAGTCGAGGCGCTGAAAGTCGGCCCGGGCTGCCTGCGCGGCAAAGACGAAAACGAAATGGGGCCAGTTGTCTCCGAAGCGCATCAGAAAAAAGTGCTCGGCTATATTGATAAAGGCGTCAGCGAAGGGGCGTCATTGGTGGTGGATGGCCGCAGACTGCGCGTGGCCGGGCATGAAGACGGGTATTACGTCGGCGGGACGCTGTTTGACCACGTCACCCCAGAGATGACCATCTGGCGAGAAGAGATTTTTGGCCCGGTGCTGGGGATCGTCCGCGTTGCTGATTACCAGAGCGCGCTGGAGCTGGTGAACAGCCACGAGTTCGGCAACGGTAGCGCCGTCTTTACCAGCAACGGCCACACCGCGCGCGAGTTTGTGCATGACGTACAGGCCGGGATGGTCGGGGTGAATGTGCCGGTTCCGGTACCGATGGCTTTCCATAGCTTCGGCGGCTGGAAGCGTTCGGTATTTGGTGCGCTGAATGTCCATGGTCCGGACGGCGTTCGCTTCTATACCCGCATGAAAACCGCCACCGTGCGCTGGCCGCAGGGGCAGCAAACCGTATCTGAATTTAGCATGCCGACGTTAGGTTAATCGGCGAAGGAGAACGCCATGTCGTTATTGGCTAAAGCGCAAAAAGAGGGACATATCCAGCACATCACCCCGCAGAGCGCGGGGTGGCACTACATTGGCTTTGATGTCTGGATGTTAAAGCAGGGGCAAACCGTGACTCTGGAGTGCGGTGACCGCGAACTGTGTCTGGTGCTGGTCTCGGGGCTGGCCTCGATCAAAACTCAGCACGCCGATTTTCCTCATCTCGGCAAACGCATGTCGCCGTTTGAGCGCACGCCGCCGTGGTCGGTGTATGTGCCGCCTCAGGATAAGATCGAGGTCACGGCGGATTCCGATCTCGAACTGGCGGTCTGTAGTGCGCCGGGCAAAGGTCATTTCCCGGCGCGAGTCATTCGTCCCGAAGATGTCGGCGTAGAACATCGCGGTAAAGGGCGTAATCAGCGCCTGGTGCATAACATTTTACCGGATAACGCGCAGGCGGATTGCCTGCTGGTGGTGGAGGTTTACACCGAGGAAGGGGCGACCAGCTCCTGGCCGTCGCACAAGCACGATACCGCGCTGCCGGGGCAGGAAACCCAACTGGAAGAAACCTACTACCACCGCTTCGACCCGCCGCAGGGCTTTGCCTTCCAGCGGGTGTATACCGATGATCGCAGCCTGGATGCCTGTATGGCGCCCTATAACCACGATGTGGTGATGGTGCCGCGCGGCTACCATCCGGTAGCGGCGATAGCAGGTTACAACAGCTATTACCTGAACGTGATGGCGGGGCCCGATCGTAAGTGGCTGTTCACCTGGGAAGAGGATCACGCCTGGATCAACAGCGATCGCTATGCATAGCGCGTGAGAAATGAGAAAGCCGGGGAGTTTCCCCGGCTTTTCTATTCGTAGGTTGCGGCTATTTTCAATGCCGGCAACTAGGCGCGGTGCTGCTGCGGTTCTTTGCTACTATTCAGCGCCAGCGATACCGCTAACGTCTGCGCCAGACACAGTGAGGCCACCTGCGAACGGAAGCCGTCAACCTGCGCTTCGCGTACCACAAAGCAGACGTCGCTAAAGGCGGCGAGCGGGCTTACCTGGCTGTCGGTGATGGCGATTTGTCGCGCTTTACGCTGGGCGCCAAGCTCAACCAGTTCTACCACTTCGCGGGCATAAGGCGAGAAGCTCACGGCGACGACGACGTCCTTCGGCCCCACCAGGCTGAGCTGTTCGGTAAACATGCCGCCGAGGCCGTCAATCAGGAAAGCTTTGCGATCCAGATGGCGCAGAGCGTAGGTCAGGTAAGAGGCGACGCTGAACGAGCGGCGCAGGCCTATCACGTAGATGTTTTCCGCATCAGCCAGTAAATCTACCGCACGATTCAAATCTTCACCGGAGGTTTGCATCGCCAACTGCTGCAATGCCTGGGTATTGACCATACTGAACATGTTGAGGATTTCAGTCGGCGTTTCCGGAGGCGTTGTTTCGTCGTTAGTGGTCTGGCGGAACAGGCGCGCGCGTTCGGTGTAGTTAGCGGTCTCTTCCATCAGGTGCTGCTTGAACATCTGTTTCATTTCGTTAAAGCCGCTGAAACCGAAGGCGTTAGCGAAACGAATCAGCGTGGAGGGCGGAACGTCGGCCTGTTGGGCAATCGAGGCTACGGTATCGAAGGCAACGCTATTGCTGTTGTCCAGAATGTAGCGCGCCACCTGCTTCAGACGTTTGCTGAGCGTGTCGTAGCGGCGTCTGATTTCATCCTGCAGGATGGTCAGTTGAGTCGGATTATTAGCCATAAGTTACGCTCTGAGAAAATGGAAGGAATATGGCTTCCAGTGTACCAAATGAAGCGAATTTTTCATTTTTTGCGATGAAATACGCGATTCATTTCACGAAGAAACAGCAGGCCCGCCTCTTTAGAAGAAGATTCGGGCCTGTAGGCGGTTAGCCGCGCGCTTCGCGCCAGTAACCAATAAGCCGCAGATAGTTGCGCTTCACTTCGTCTATCAGTGCAGCATCATCCAGTTCACCCTGCATCCAACGGCGTGAAGGTTGGCCAAAGATGGTACGACCGACGGCGAAGCCCTTGATCATCGGGTGTCTGGAAGCTTCGGCAAAACCGGCGCGCAGACGATCCGATGGCGCATCCAGCCCGAGGAGCAGGATCCCGCGACACCATGGATCTTCGCGCTCGATAAGCGCTGAGATCCGATCCCACTGGGCACTGGCCAGCGGCGGAAGCTTCCACCAGTCCGGCTGAATGCCCAACTGATAGAAGTGTTCCAGCATGGTGTGGTAGTGGCGCTCGTCTTTATCCGGCCCGTTTTCCGGCAGGATTACTTCCAGCAGCAGCTCGTGTCCGGACTTATTACAGGCCTGCCATACTTCCAGCAGTAGCGCGTCCTGCTCGGCGCGCAGCGTTACCGGATCGTCCGGGTGGTAAAAGACCAGGCATTTAACGACGTGCTCCAGAGGCCAGTCGATCAGCTGCGAACCAATATTGCCATGCTCAAGGCGCAGCGGGCGCGAGCTGGGAAGTTCAATAGGCCGACCAATCCACCAGCCTTTGCCGGTAATGGCGTTGAGTGAACGCTGACCATAGGTGCCATCGGCCAGGATACCGCTGCGTTGCTCAAGCCCGGCCTCAGCCGCCGCCGTTTCGGCAGCCGCTAACAACAGCAGTTTGAGTTGAGGGATGCAGGCCGGATTGCGGCCGGTTTCTAACGCCAGATCCGACAGCTGTTTACGGTGATCAAAAGCGAAGATACACAGTTCCGGCCACTGCTGGCGGCGGCTGGTCACCCGGTGTAAATGGTTTAGCCGCGCGTCGGTATCCGGGCGAGGTACGGCTTCAGCCCGCGACAGATAATCATCAAGCTCTGCTTTCGTCGGCATCGCTGGCGCGCAACCGTGGCGTGAAACCACCAGCGCGCCGCAGGCGTTGGCGTAGCGGCAGGCTTGTTCCCATCCTTCATCGTTAAGCCAGCCGCGCAGCAGTCCGGACATAAAGGCATCGCCAGCGCCGAGCACGTTGAGCACATCGACGCGAACGCCTTGCTGTAGCGGGACGTCATCCCAGCTATCCGGGATTTCGCCTTCCAGTACGACACAGCCCATCGGCCCGCGTTTGCAGACCAACGTGGCTTTGGTGGCGTGACGAACGTTTTTCAGCGCGGTCAGGGTGTCGGTGCTGCCGCCGGCAATATGGAATTCCTCTTCGGTACCGACGACTAAATCGAACAGATGCAGGACTTCCTGTAGCTGGCGAGTCACCGGACCGGACTCAATGAAACGCGTTTCACCGTCGCCCAGCGAGGTGAGCCCCCACAGCACCGGACGATAGTCAATATCCAGTGCGGTGCGCAGGCCGTGACGGCGGGCGTACTCCAGCGCCTTCAGCACCGCGTCGCGGGTATTGGCATGTGAAAGGTGCGTGCCGGTTACCGCCAGAGCACGGGAAGAAGCGATGTACTGCTCATTGATATCGTCAGGCGTCAGCGCCATATCGGCGCAGTTGTCACGGTAGAAAATGAGCGGGAAGGTGTCCTGATCCTTGATACCCAGCATCACCAATGCGGTCAACCGGTCTTTATCGGTGATCAGATATTCGGTATCAACCCCCGCGCGGCTGAGGGTTTCACGCAGGAATCGACCGTTGTGCTCGTCGCCCACGCGCGCCAGCATCGCCGATTTCAACCCCTGAATAGCGGTTCCAAAGGCGACGTTGCCAGAGGAGCCGCCAAGATACTTGGCGAAACTGGCCACATCTTCCAACCTTGCCCCTATCTGCTGGGCGTAGAGATCGACGGCCACCCGGCCAATACAGATGACGTCGAGCCGCTTAACTGCTGCATTCATCGCTAGGGTTTCCTTTTGCATATCTGCTGCCAGGAGAAGGTCGCACGAGTGACGGTCTGCCATGAACAGCCTGATGGTTATTGGTTATCTCTAGTTTGAGAAATAAATATTTCATTTTCAAATCTAATCGAAATTAAAAAACCAAAAGTGTGAAGGATCTACCACTCTGCGCTGGCGGGCGCTCTCTTACGCGTTATCACTACAGGTACTTCCCGCACCCGTATTTTATCGTTCGTATCATTATAATTATCATTATTTTTCAATATGATAACTTCTTTTCCATCCCTCATTCCGGAAGGCTGCTCGCGAATGAGATGTAAGTGAAACGTGTGAAATGAGTAGAGAGTTTGATCCTTCTCGCAAAATGAAACATTTTTTCTGTATTGGTGTTTAATGAAAAAAATGTTTGCCTATAATCCAAAAATATTCCAGTGGACGTTAACGGCTTTCCTCACCGCTCGCCAGCCTCGCAGATGAGACAAAAGCGCTAACCCACACGGCAAATACTGAACGATAAGGATTAGGCAACATGGGCAAACTGAGACTCACAATGGCGCAGGCGCTGGTGAAGTTCCTTGATAACCAGTATCTGGAAGTGGATGGTGAAGCGCAAAAATTCGTGAAAGGGATTTTCGCTATTTTTGGTCATGGCAATGTGTTGGGTTTAGGCCAGGCGCTGGAAGAGAACAGCGGCGAGCTGCGGGTTTACCAGGGGCGCAATGAACAGGGAATGGCTCATGCTGCCACCGGCTTTGCCCGTCAGTCGCTGCGTCGGCAGATTATCGCCTGCACCTCTTCGATAGGCCCTGGGGCGGCCAATATGATCACTGCCGCGGCGACGGCGACCGCCAACCGTATCCCGCTGTTATTACTGCCGGGCGACGTTTTTGCCACCCGGCAACCGGATCCGGTACTGCAGCAAATCGAACAGAGTCACGATCTGAGCATCACCACCAATGACGCGTTTCGTGCGGTGAGTAAATACTGGGATCGCATTACGCGTCCGGAACAGCTGATGAGCGCCTGCATCAACGCCATGCGCGTGTTGACGGACCCGGCGGAAACCGGTGCGGTTACGCTGTGTTTACCACAGGATGTGCAGGGTGAAGCCTGGGATTATCCGGAATCCTTCTTTGCTCGCCGCGTCCATCGTCTGGACCGCCGCCCGCCAAGCGCGGCGCAACTGGCGGATGCGGTAACGGCGATTAAAGCTAGCCGCAAGCCGCTGATCGTTTGCGGCGGTGGAGTGAAATATTCCGCTGCGGGTGATGCGCTAGTGAGCTTTGCGGAGCGTTACGGTATTCCGTTTGCGGAAACCCAAGCCGGTAAGGGCACGGTTGTTTCATCGCATCCGCTGAATGTCGGCGGGGTTGGCGAAACCGGCTGCCTGGCGGCGAACTTGCTGGCGAAAGAAGCGGATTTAGTCATGGGCATCGGTACGCGCTTTAGCGATTTCACCACCGCTTCGAAATGGATCTTCCAGTCTCCGGACGTGCGCTTCCTTAATGTTAATGTCAGCAATTTTGATGCCTGGAAGCTGGACGGCATTCCGATGCTGGCGGACGCGCGTGAAGCGCTGGGCGCGCTCAACGATGTGTTGGCGAACGAGTCCTGGCAGGCTGGCTGGGGCGCGCAGATAGCAAGCGTGCAGAGCCGGCAGATGAAAGAGACTCAGCGCGTCTACCAGGCAGTCTGGCAGGAAACGGCTTTCGTACCGGAAATTGATGACCATATTGACCGCGAATCGGTATACCGCGAATTCCGCCAGATTACCGATTCCACCCTGACGCAAAGCAGCGTTCTTGGCTTGCTGAACGAATCATTAGCGGCAGATGCGGTGATCGTTGCAGCGGCGGGCAGTCTACCGGGCGACCTGCAGCGCGTCTGGCGCAATCGGGCACCGAACACCTACCACGTGGAGTATGGCTACTCCTGTATGGGCTATGAGGTCAACGCTGCGCTCGGCGTGAAGCTGGCACAACCGCAGAGCGAGGTCTATTCGCTGGTCGGCGACGGCTCCTTCATGATGCTGCACTCCGAACTGGTCACCTCCCTGCAGGAACGGGCGAAGATCAACATTATCCTGCTCGATAACATGGCTAACGGCTGCATCAACAACCTGCAACTGGAACACGGTATGGACAGCTTCGGCACCGAGTTCCGCTATCGTTCGGCGGAAAATGGCCAGCTCCAGGGCGGCCTGGTGCCGGTGGACTTCGCCACTATCGCCTCCGGCTACGGCTGCAAGACCTGGCGGGTGACCACCCTCGATGAGCTACGCCACGCGCTGGATGCCGCTCGCCGCGAAACTGTCAGCACGCTTATCGACATCAAAGTGTTGCCGAAAACCATGGTCCACAAATACGGCAGTTGGTGGAACGTCGGCGTGGCGCAGACGGCGCTATCGGAACGCATCCGTAAAGTCGCTGAAATGATTAATGAAAAACGTGCTCAGGCGCGGGATTACTAACAAAGAACACGAACCCTGAACCCTACAGAACTACGGAGAGAACCATCATGTCACTCAAATTAGGTGTCATCGGCGCAGGCGCCATCGGTAAAGAACATATCCGTCGCTGCACCCAGGTCTTACAGGGGGCGACCGTGGTCGCCGTTTCCGATATTAATGCTGATAACGCGCGAGCGGCGGTGGCGCTGCCGGGCGTGCAGGCGGAAGTTTACGCCGATGGTCATGATGTGATTAAGGCCAGTGACGTTGACGCGGTGCTGGTGACCTCCTGGGATCCGACCCACGAAGAATTTACTCTGGCGGCGATCGCCGCCGGTAAGCCGGTATTTTGCGAGAAGCCGCTGGCGATGAGCGCGGAAGGTTGTCGCCGTATCGTTGATGCAGAAATGAAAGCCGGGCGTCGCCTGGTGCAGGTTGGCTTTATGCGGCCGTACGATGAAGGCTATCTGGCGCTGAAGAAGGTGATTGATGACGGCGATATCGGCGCGCCGCTGATGCTGCGCTGCGCCCACCGTAACCAGTCAGTCGGCGAGAACTACACCACCGATATGGCGATCACCAACACCCTGATCCATGAGCTGGACGTGCTGCGCTGGCTGTTGAACGACGACTACCGTTCCGTGCAGGTGCGCTTCCCTCGCTCAACATCTCACACCCATGCGCGGCTGAAAGATCCACAGATCGTCTCGTTTGAAACCAAAAAAGGTACGCTGATCGACGTCGAAGTCTTCGTTAACTGTCAGTACGGCTACGACATCCAGTGTGAAGTAGTTGGCGAAACTGGTATTGCGCGCCTGCCGGAACCATCGGCGGTCGAGATGCGTAAAGCCGCCAGCCTGTCGACCGCCATCCTTACTGACTGGAAAGACCGCTTCATCAAAGCTTACGACGTCGAACTGCAGGCATTCATCAACGATGTTAAAGCCGGCAAGCTGCAGGGACCATCCGCCTGGGACGGTTACGCGGCATCGGTCGCTGCCGACGCCTGCCTGAAGGCACAGGAATGTGATGAACCGGTAGCCGTCACGTTGCCTGAATGCCCGGCGTTCTACCAGCGCTAAGTCATCCTTCACCGACGTAACGTATTAAGCAGGTAACGACGATGAAAATTGCTTTTGATGTGGATGTGATTCGAGACCTCGGGATTACCCGGATGGTCCAGCAGGTGGCGGAGTGGGGTTACAAGTATATTGAGCAGTCGCCGCACCCGCAGATTAACCCGTTCTATAAACACCCGCGCGCCAGCCGGGAGATCATGGCCGAGTATAAGCAGGCGCTGCGCGATAACGGCGTTGAGCTCTCCTCGTTCATCTGCGTTTATCGCTGGTCCGGCCCGGATGAGTTGCGTCGCCAGGCAGCGGTGAAGAACTGGAAACGGCTAATTGAAGTGGCGGTGGAGATGGGCGTACAGGTCATCAACACAGAATTCTCCGGCGATCCCAACCAGCCGGAAATTTGTGAAGAGATGTTCTATCGCTCGATGGAAGAACTACTGCCTATCTTCGAACGCGAAGGGATCCGCGTCGAAATCCAGGCGCATCCGTGGGACTTTTGCGAAGAAAACAACGAGACCGTCGACATCGTGAAGTCCTTCCGTAGCGACAACGTGAAGTACGTGTATAGCGTCCCGCATACTTTCTTCTATGACAAAGGCAAAGGCGAAGTCGAGAAGATGCTGCGCTACGCCGGTCAGGACTTGTCGCACGTGTTAATTGCCGATACCCGCAATCACACCAAACACTGCCGCTATATCGTCAATCCACCGGGCGTGGATGCCGCTGTGCATCAGCATGTCGGCGTCGGCGAAGGGGATGTCGATTTCGACGCTTTGTTCCGCACGCTACGCGATATGCGTTTTGCCGAACAGACCTTTAACGTTGGCGGCGAACCGATCGTCTGTACCTCGCTGTTCGGTTACCCCGAAAAGATGAAACATCAGGCCGTGGAAACGCGTGAACTTATTGAACGTGAATTGCTGCGCCGTTAAGGCGCGGCGGCAGGAGCACCAAGATGAACAAAGATAACGTCAAACTGGCTATCGCCCCTATCGGTTGGACTAACGATGATATGCCTGAGTTGGGGAGTGAAAACACCTTCCAGCAAACGGTTAGTGAAATGGCGCTGGCCGGGTTTACCGGTAGCGAAGTCGGCAGCAAATATCCGCGCGACCCGGCGGTGCTGAAGCCGATGCTGGATATCCGCGGCATGCAGATTTGCAACGCCTGGTTCAGTACTTTCTTCGCCAACGGCCAGCGGGAAAAAACCATTGATGAATTCGTTAACCACATGAATTTCCTTCATGAGATGGGTGCGAAAGTGATTGGCTGTTCTGAACAGAGCGGCAGCATCCAGGGACTCGATAAACCGATTCTCGGCGATGTGAAGCCGTGCTTCAGCGACGAAGAGTGGCAGCGTGTTGCCGAAGGTTATAACACGCTGGGTAAGCTGGCGGCGGAGAAGGGAATGCAGGTCTGCCTGCATCACCATATGGGGACCGGCATTCAGACTACCGCGGAGATCGACACGTTTATGTCGCTGGTGGATGAACGCGTCTTCCTGCTCTACGACACTGGCCACGCCTGGTATTCGGAAGGCGGTGAAGCGCCGATGCTGGCCATTCTGAAAAAGTATCTGCCGCGCATTAATCATGTGCACCTGAAAGACGTACGACCCGCGGTGATTGAACAGGTGCGTCGCGAAGGACTCTCGTTTCTCGACGGCGTTAAGAAGGGCACCTTCACCGTGCCGGGCGACGGCGCAATAGATTTTCGACCGGTCTTCCAACTGTTGGATGACTATGGCTACAAGGGCTGGATGGTCGTTGAAGCCGAACAAGATCCTGCGTTGGCGAACCCCTTCGAATACGCTGTGAAAGCGCGTAAATACATCCGCGAAACGGCAGAAATCTGATCGTTGATGCACTTCAGGCCACACAGCTGAGTGGCCTGCTTTTTCTCAGCCTCAATAGAACCACACGAGCACAACACGTCCGTGAGGCAGGAGGCCTCTGCATTCAGACAAGAGCATATCTTCCCCCTACAAGGTAGGTTACTGGAGTCTTTTATGTCACAGGAACAATATCTCACACTCAATAAAGCGTCGGGGCCGAATAGCGACGCTCCGGCAACGCCGTTTGTTAAGATCGTCGCGCTGATTGCGACCTTAGGCGGCTTACTCTTTGGCTACGATACCGGGGTGATTTCCGGCGCTTTGCTGTTTATGGGCAAAGAGCTACATCTCACGCCGTTTACCACCGGGCTGGTCACCAGTTCGTTGCTGTTTGGCGCCGCGTTCGGCGCGCTGCTGTCTGGTCATTTGGCCAGCGCCGCAGGCAGAAAGAAAATCATCCTTTGGTTGGCGGTTATTTTCGCCATCGGCGCGGTGGGCACGGCGCTCGCGCCGGACGTCAACTGGATGATTTTCTTCCGCTTGGTTCTCGGCGTGGCGGTCGGTGGTGCGGCGGCCACGGTGCCGGTGTATATCGCCGAAATGGCGCCTGCCAACAAACGTGGACAACTGGTGACGCTGCAGGAGCTGATGATTGTCTCCGGTCAGCTGCTGGCCTATATCTCCAACGCCACCTTCCACGAGTTGTGGGGCGGCGAGAGCACCTGGCGCTGGATGCTGGCGGTCGCCACGCTGCCTGCCGTACTGCTGTGGTTTGGCATGATGTTTATGCCGGACACGCCGCGCTGGTACGCGATGAAAGGCCGTCTGGCGGAAGCGCGCCGGGTGCTGGAGCGTACGCGGCGTAAAGATGACGTCGAGTGGGAGCTGTTGGAAATTACGGAAACCCTCGATGAGCAGCGTAATCTGGGCAAGCCGAAAATGCGCGAAATCATGACGCCATGGCTGTTTAAGCTGTTCATGATTGGTATTGGTGTGGCGGTTATCCAGCAGCTCACTGGCGTCAATACCATTATGTATTATGCGCCGACGGTCCTGACCTCGGTCGGTATGACCGATAACGCCGCGCTGTTCGCCACCATCGCCAACGGTGTGGTCTCGGTACTGATGACCTTCGTCGGCATCTGGATGCTAGGTAAAATCGGTCGTCGGCCGATGACGATGATCGGCCAGTTTGGTTGTACCGCCTGTCTGGTGTTTATTGGCGCTGTGAGTTATCTGTTGCCGGAAACGGTCAATGGGCAGCCGGACGCGCTGCGCGCTTATATGGTACTGGCGGGGATGCTGATGTTCCTGAGCTTCCAGCAGGGAGCTTTATCGCCAGTGACCTGGCTGCTGCTATCGGAAATCTTCCCAACCCGAATGCGTGGGATGTTTATGGGCGGAGCGGTGTTCGCGATGTGGATCGCCAACTTCCTGATCTCGCTGTTTTTCCCGATCTTACTGTCGTGGGTTGGCCTTTCAGGCACCTTCTTTATCTTCGCAGGGATTGGCATCTTTGGGGCAATCTTCGTGATCAAATGTGTACCGGAAACGCGTAACCGCAGCCTTGAGCAGATCGAACACTATCTGCGTGAGAAGCTGGATACCAGCGCAGCGGGAAAAGCCTACGCGCGTAAATCCTGGGCTTCGTCGCAGGCGGATAAAATCTAATCAGCCAGACGCTCATCGGCGGCTTGCCGATGAGCGGTTGAGTTCAACCAATCAGACAAACTGCCGCATTCTGGCAAACCCCTGCTCCAGATCCGCTTTCAGTTCTTCGACATCCTCAAGGCCAATTTGCAGGCGCAGCGTTAATCCTCCCGGCTGCCATTGCGTTACGCTACGATACTCCGCGCAGTTGAAAGGAATAATCAGGCTTTCAAAACCACCCCAGGAATAGCCCATTGCGAAGATCGTAAGGTTATCCAGCAGGCTATCGACCGCTTTTTTACTGAATTCCGGCTGCAGCACAATCGAGAACAACCCCGAAGAACCGGTGAAATCACGCTTCCAGATTTCATGGCCGGGACAATCCGCGAATGCCGGATGCAGCACCTTCTGAACTTCGGGGCGCGACTGTAACCAGGCCGCCATTTCCAGCCCGCGTTTTTCCGCTTCTTTCAGGCGGATAAACATGGTGCGCAGCCCTCGTAGAGCCAGGAAGCAATCTTCTGCCCCCGGTAACATCGCCATCAGGTCATAGGTTTCACGCAGCTTCGGCCACCAGGCGTCATTGGCTGAGACGATCCCCATTAATAAGTCGGAATGGCCGCTGAGATACTTCGTCCCGGCTTCGACGCTGATGTCGCAGCCGTGTTCGTGAGCGCGAAAGAAGATCGGCGTCGCCCAGGTATTGTCGATAATGGTGGCGATGCCGCGCTGTTTCGCCAGTGCGGTCATCGCGGGTACGTCCTGAATTTCGAAGCTTTGCGAGCCGGGGGATTCGAGAAACAGGGTCGTGGTATTGTCGCGGAAAAGATCTTCGATCCCGGCGCCGATGAGCGGATCGTAGTAAGTCGTTTCAATATTCATTTTCGCCAGCATACCAGCGCAAAATAACCGTGTTGGTTTATAGACGCTGTCAGGCATCAGCAGATGATCGCCAGCTTTGAGAGTAGTGAACAACGCCAGCGCAATCGCGCCAAGTCCGGAGGGGGAGAGTACCGTTCCCGCAGCGCCTGCCAACTCGCTCCAGGCATTCTCCAGATTAGCGATAGTTGGCGTCCCCATCGTACCGTAGTTGAATTCTGCGCGATTGTTTTCAATATCGCTGACGGTTGGGAAGACGACGGTAGAACCGCGGTAAATCGCTCCATTAACAAAGCCATGCTGCTTTTCGGGATCGCGACCCACCTGGGTAATACGGGTGCCGATACTGAATGTCTCTGTTTTTTTAGTGCTCATGCTAAACCTCGTCAAAAATAGCGCTTTTGTGGCGTCGTTTATTCGAAAAATTTAAAGAATGGAGAGAGGCACAGTAAAATGCCAAAGAAGATAATGAACCAGACGCTCGCTCCTTTTAGTTTATGCAATGCGGGAACTCTGTAAACCAGGTAGCAAGGAATGAGACAGGAAACCAGACCAAATAGCGGTCCACTTAACTGCATAAAAAAGAGAATAGAAAATCGTGTCGATATCCAACCCCATAATCCCAATACTACTGCAATACAAATTGCGATATGCAGAGTATTTTTATTAATTTTATCTTCAGGAATGAAGCGGCTAATAATATTGATGACGATACCTTTTACCGCTTCCTGGAATCCAAGGTAGATCCCCAGGAATGCTGTAAAGATGGCGAAAATATTGAGTACTGCACTCATCACCGCAATAATCGGGCCGGGAATAACTTTTGCCGCGATGGCGAGTGCGGAAATATTTTCATTAAACGCTTCAACGGCTTGATCGTGGCTGACCGAGAAAGTAAAAGAAAAAGCGAAGAAAAGTACGGATACAACCAGAATAATATAGGCAACACGGTTGGCGCGAATCGCCCGGAATGTTGCGATGCGCTTGTCTTTTTCTACCCGACGATAGGCGATGTTCATTGGGCTGAGAATTTGCACAAACAGGATCGAGAACAAAGTAAACGGCAGCGTCAGGAAGACATCGCGTAAAAAGGGCATCAGCGGTGGGAAGGCGGTGATGTTATTGAAGTTCCAGTGTGGAACCATCACCACGCCCAGCACGACGATGATGCCGAGCTTGACGCAGACCATCGGCCCGGAGATTTTAAACAACAAACGCTCCCCTTGCGAGGCGATACTGACCAACAAAATCAGTACTGCCAACCCGTACCAGACTGAATCTGACAACAGTCCTTTCGTCAGGCCGAAGGTCTGGATATAGGAGGCGCTGTCAAAGGTGACGACCAGAGAGTAGGAGAGGATCCCGTTGAGCAGCATCAAAAAATAGGCAAACCCTAACCATACTCCCCAGTTTTTACCAAGGTATTGGGTGATGACGCTGGTATAATCTTCGCAGTTTTCACTCTTTGACAGCGTTTTTAAATATAACGTTTGCATAAAATAAATTGCCGGGTAGGCAATAAATACGGATGCAATAAATACCCAGATTCCTTTTATTCCTATTTGTACTGGCATGAAAATAATTCCTGAGCCAATAGCCATACCGATGCAAAGTATTACCCATCCCACATCGTACTTTGTAAATGGAACATGATCGTATCCTTCTTGTGCATCCTGTTTATTTGTTGTGATCTCTGTCATGTTTTATTCCCGCATATAATTATTGGATGTGATGCGAATAGTGTATGGTAAGATGCTTTTACGGAATATTAGCCTTTTCAGTGCCATTAAATACTATGAATATTGCATGGGAATAGAAAGAGCCGAACGGTGCTAATAAATGAAAAGAATTTTGCATTTGACGCAAAAGTAGATCAGGGACGGTTTTATGGATACATAGCAGGTGAAAAAGATGACGTCGGTTAACCGTGGTGCCTTTGTATTTAAAACAAAAATTGATAACTATGCGATTTTCCGGCAGCTGGAAGTCTTCATTAAGGTGGTGGAATCAAACAGTTTTTCCGTAGCGGCTCATAAGCTGAATTTGACACCGTCATCAGTCAGCCGCAGCATCTCGCAGCTGGAAGAACATTTGGGGATTGTGCTGTTAAAACGTACAACACGAACGCTGGTGCTCACCGAGCCAGGAAAATATTTGCTTTTTCGCGCGCAACGGTTGCTCTCCGATCTTGATGATTCATTAATCACTACGGCCAGTTTTCATCATCACCCTCAGGGACAGTTAAAAATAACCTGTTCAATCGCCTTTGGTGTGTGCCATCTGATGCGGTTGTATGGCGAGTATCGCGAGGCTAATCCGGATGTTAGCCTTTCGGTCGATCTTAACGACCAGAATATTAATTTGAATGAAGAGAATGTCGATATTGCACTGCGTATTACACCGCATCCGCCAACGAACTTTGCATTACGGGAAATATGTAAGATTCATTGGGTCTATTGCGCCAGCAAGCCTTATTTTGAACGGCGTGGTATGCCGCAGACGCTGAAAGATCTGGAGTTGCATGACTGCTTAATTAACCCCAATGTCTCCAGTAATTGGGGATATCAGGATGAGCAAGGGCAACAACGTGCGCTCAATGTAAAAAATATCATTGAAGTTAATAGCAGCCTGGGGCTATTGCAGGCGGCCTTGCATCACCAGGGGATTGTTTGTCTACCGACTTATATGTTGGGCGATTATATCACCCGTGGCGAGTTGATCCCGGTGCTGACCGACCACGTTATTCAGGAAAATGATTATCGACTCTTTGCGCTTTATCACCCGAGCCATTATCAGGATCCGAAAATACGTAGTTTTATTGATTTCATCGTGGATAAAATTACCGATAATCCGCCGTGGGATACCTGGATGACAGCGCCGGTAGAGAAGTAAGGGGAGGGCCCCCGGGCGCGTTGCGCAAGCCGGGGTGCCCAACATCGAACGCTACTTCACTTCTGCCAGAGCGGTCTTATCGACATAAGGTTTCATCAGCGTGTCGGCCTCTTTCTGCGCTGCCTGCGCCGCTGCTTCCGGCGTCACATTGGCATCGTTCACCACCGCCGCCAGTTGGTTCTCCATCGCCTGACGCACGGCGACGGTCTCCCAGGTGGAGTACCACGGGTGCGCGTACTTCAGCTGCTCAAGGGCAATAGCCGCACGCGGATCCTGCTGCAGATATTCTTTCATTTCCGGCGTATCGTATGAAGCCTTACGCGGTGAGAAGTAGCCAGTAAAGCGGCTCCACGCGCCGTTCACCTGCGGGCTGACTAAATACGTCAGGAACTGGTACGCCGCTTTTTTCTGCGCGTCGTTGATGCCTTTAAAGCTCACCAGGCTGGCGCCGCCAATCGGCACCGCGCGTTGCTCTTTGGCTGGCAGCATCGCCACCCCGAGCTCAAAATCTTTGCTGTTTTCGCGCATAAAGCCCAGCGCGCCGGTACTGAGCATCGCCATCCCGACTTTGCCGGAGAAGAACGAGGCGCTGATTTGCTTCGAGTTCAGCACCCCGGACGGCATCACCTTGTCCCGGTAGATCAGGTTCTGCCAGAAGCGCAGGGCGCCGATGGCGGTCGGCGAGTTGTAATAAACTTCGCCCGGATAGTCTTCATTAAAGTATTTGCCGCCGTTGGCGCGCACCAGCGCCGAGAAGATCCAGCCGCCGTAATCGTCATTCGTCGACGGCAGCATGATCCCCCACTGGCCTTTGCTCTCGTTGGTCAGCTTTTTGGCATCAGCCAGCAGCTCGGCCCAGGTCTGCGGCGGTTGTTTGATCCCGGCCTGGTCGAACATCGTTTTGTTGTAATAGAGGATCGGTGTCGAGTTATGGAACGGGATCGCATAAGTGGTTCCCATCACCTGGGCGTTTTTGTGCATTGCTGGCCAGAATTCCTTCAGCAAAAAATCCCCGGCCTTTTGATCACCATATTTAAACAGCTCGTCCATCGGCAGGATTTCGTCCTTCAACGCCAGATCGGTGGTGAAGTTGGCGGACATGATCACTAATGCCGGCGGTTGCCCGGCCTTCTGCGCGGATTCTGCTTTGATCTTGGTGGTGTCGTAGTTGCCGGTGAAGATGCCGCGCACTTCGACATCCTGTTGCGACTCGTTGAATTCTTTAATGACGCGGGTCATCTCCATGGTCAGCTTGCCGTCTACCGGCGCCGGGAACATGAAGTCGATCTTCTCTTTTGCCAGCGCCGCGCCGCTCAGGGCGAGACTTAGCCCAACCGCAAGTGTTGTAAGAGGTTTAAACATGGTCTGTCTCCATCAGTAAATTATGCTGGGTTTCAGCATGAAAAAGATGAATGTCGGCAGGCGAGAAGCCGAGGATGAGCGATTCGCCTTTCTCCGGCACTGCGCCGCGATGGCGGCGGCTAAAGCGCAGGGTGCCGATCGGGGTGCTGACGTGGAGCAGGTAATCGGCTCCCATCAGTTCTCGTTGCAGGACGGTGGCGGACAGGCGCAGGTGGCCTTCTTCCACGCGGTCGCTGATATGTTCCGGGCGAATGCCCAACCAGACGCGGTGTTGGTCGCGGTGGCGCGGCGGTAGCGGATGGCGCAGCTCGCCGAGTTGTACCTCGCCATCGGCGCAGGGCAGCGACAGCAGGTTCATGGCTGGTGAACCGATAAAGCCAGCGACGAAGAGATTGGCCGGGTTGGCATACAAATACTCCGGCCGCCCCACCTGTTGCACATGGCCGCCGTTCATCACCACGATGCGGTCGGCCATCGACATCGCTTCCGTCTGGTCGTGAGTCACATAGACGGTGCTGGTTTTAAGCTGCTGATGCAGATCCATGATGCTGTCGCGCACTTCGCTGCGCAGGCGGGCGTCGAGATTGGAAAGCGGTTCATCCATCAGGAACAGACGTGGATTGCGCACGATCGCCCGCGCCATCGCCACCCGTTGACGCTGGCCGCCGGAGAGCTTCGCCGGTTTGCGATCGAGTAGCGTCTCCAGTTGCAGCATCTGCGCGACGGTATCTACCCGCGGCTGCCAGCTGCTTTTGTCTTCCTTGCGCACTTTCATGCCGAAGGTGATGTTGTCGCGTACCGATAGATGCGGAAACAGTGCGTAGTTCTGGAAGATCATCGCAAAATTACGCTCACGCGGCGTGGTGTCGGTGATGTTCTCATCATGCAGCCAGATTTCACCTTCACTCACCTGCTCCAGCCCGGCGAGCAGGCGCAGCAGGGTGCTTTTACCGCAGCCTGACGGGCCGACCAGCACCACGAATTCGCCTTCGTGGATATCCAGCGAGAGTGCGTTGAGCGCCGGTTTGCCGTCGAAGCATTTACTGATGTTTTGCAGACTGAGCATAGCGATTAGCGCTCTTCCGTTGGGCAACTGACGTTTTCATCGTACAGCCACGGCCCGGCGTAATGGGCCAGTGAGTGCTGATAGCTCACCCATTGCTCGCCGACCTGGCGATGCATCAGGCACGATGCCGGGGAGAGGTCGTAGTACGGGCGGGTATCTTCATGGCAATAAGGCACCTGATGTACGGTGCCGGGAATGGTAGAGATGATTGCCTGACGATACTGGGTCATGGTCAGGCTATGGTTGTGGCCGCAGAAAATGCGCGTCAGCGACGGGAAGCGCTCCACCAGCGCCAGTAGGCGATGGCCGTTCTCGCAGGCGATCGGGTCCATCTGTGCGTTGCCCAGCGGCAGCGGCGGGTGGTGCATAAATACCGTCGCTGGTTTATCACCGCTCTCAAACAACTGCGCTTCCAGCCAGTTAATGGTTTCATCGGTCAGCCAGCCCTTCGACGTTCCCGCGCAGCTGGAATCGATGAACAGCAGACGGGTTGCGAAGTCGTCCACCGCGTAACGCATGTTGTTGGCATCGCTGCCGAGCTGCGGGCACAGCGGCTGCAGGTATTCCAGAAACAGTGCTTTGTCATCGTGGTTGCCGGGGATCAGGTACAGCGGATAGTTCAGGCTGCCGAGGATTTGACGAGCGACCTGATACTCTTCCGGGCGGCCGCAGTTGACAATATCGCCGCTCACCACCACCGCGTCCGGGCGTTCGCTCAAGGCGTTCAACTGAGAGACGACATCGGCATTGGCGGCGTTGACGTCGATAAAGCCGTACAGCTTCTCGCCGCGGCTGCGGAAATGGGTATCGGAAATTTGCGCTAACAGCATGAGTAACTCCTTATTTGATCCCGGAGAAGCCGAAGCTTCGCAGGAACTGTTTCTGGAAAAGGATGAATGCCAGCATGAGTGGCAGGCAGACCATTAGCGTACCGGCGCCGATGGTGCCCCACTGGCCGCCGGATTCGGCGCCCATGGCGAAGGAGACCAGCCCGACGGTCAGCACCTGTTTATCGGGGTCGTTGAGCATCATCAGCGGCCACAGGTACTCGTTCCAGTGGTAGGTAATGCTGACGGTGGCGAAGGCCAGCACCGACGGCCAGGACATCGGCAGGAGCACGCGGAACAGCACCTGCCACCAGCGGCAGCCTTCCATCAGCGCCGCTTCCTCCAGCTCTTTCGGGATGGCGAGGAATGCCTGACGCATCAGGAATACGCCGAACGCCGAGGTGAAGTAGGGCATCATCACCCCGGTCAGGGTGTTGAGCAGGCCGAAGGTTTTCAGGGTCAGCATGTTCGGCACCATCATCACCACCGGCATGATCATCAACTGGACGAGGAACAGCAGAAACAGCGTTTTCTTGCCGCGAAACTCGTGACAGGCGAAGACGTAGCCAGCGGTGGTGATGGTGAATAGCTGCACGAAGAAAGTGCCGAAGGTGAAGATAATGGTGTTGGCGTACAGGCTCAGCCAGTCGGCGCTGTCCCAGGCGTCGCGGAAGTTATCGAGGGTCAGCGGCAGGCGCGGCAGCAGCGAGGCCATATCTTCGCCGAAGGTGGTGGCGCTGAACGAGGTCGCTAGCATCCAGATAAACGGGCTTACCCACAGCAACGCCAGGCAGCACATTAACACCGTCAGGGTGAACGGTTGCGAGCGGCGCAGGCGCAGCCACAGCGGGTGTGCGGCGGCAGGCGGGCGAACCATCAACGGCGAGATCTCAGCGCTCATAGTGGGCTCCTTTTTCCAGCAGTTTCAGGTTAATTAACGAGAAGGCGAACAGCCCGGCCAGCGTCAGAAAGGTGGCGGCGGAGGCTTTGCCCAAATCATGGGTATCCCAGGCAAGGTTCTGGATGTAATAGAGCAGCACGGTGGTGGCGTTGTCCGGCCCGCCACGGGTCATCACCGCCACGTGGTCAATCTGGGTGATGGAGTAAATCAGCGCGGTGGTGATAACGAAACTGAGCGTCGGGCGTAGCAGCGGTAGCGTCACCTTAAAGAACACCTGCGTTCGGGTCGCCCCTTCCATCAGCGCCGCTTCCCGCGTCGAGGCCGGTATGCTTTGCAACCCGGCGAGGAAAAACAGCATGTAGTAGCCAGCGAATTTCCACACGCCGATGAACGCCAGCGCCAGCAGCGCGCTGTTGCTGCGCCCCAGCCAGTTGTTGTTCATCGGCCCGAATAGCTTCGCCAGGTAGTGGTCGAGCAGGCCGAGACCGGGCATAAAGATAAACAGCCACAGCGCGGCGGCGCTGACCATCGGGATAATCATCGGGAAAAAGAAAGCGGTGCGCAGCCAGCGGTTGACGCGGTGGTTCTCGCTGAGTGCCACTGCCAGCAGCAGGGCGAGGGTCACGCCGGGCACCACCGTCAGCAGGATATAGAGCAGGTTATTGATCAGCGACTGCCAGAAGACGCTATCGGCAAACAGGCGGGCGAAGTTATCCAACCCGACGTACTGTGCCCCGTCGTTGGCCATGCGGGTATCGAACAGACTGTCGTAGACCGAACGTCCCAGCGGGAACCAGGTAAACAGCAGTAAAAACAGCAGTGAAGGCGACAATATCAGCCAGGGGAGCCAGCGCTTATTCATGGTGACGGGCGTCTCGTTCAGGCGTTTATGGAAGCCCGGATTGTGGGAAGCGATGACTACAGGGGCATGGCGGGGAGATGACGGTTTGATGAAGCAAGGCGTAATGTGCCGGGCAACGGAGCCGCCCGGCGCGGAGTATGGCTTAGAAGTCTGCTTTCAATACCACGCGATAGCGGGCTTTGCCCTCGCGTACGTGCTTCAGGGCTTCGTTAATTTGCGACATCGGGTACAGCTCGGTGGTCGGAGCCACTTTGCTGCGCCCGGCGAATTTCATCAGTTTGCGCAGTTCCGCCGGGTTACCGGTCGCCGAGCCGGAGATGCTGCGGTCGCCGCCGATGAGCGTAAAGGCCGGTACCGGGAACGGCTTCATTACCGCGCCGACGGTATGGAAGTTGCCGCCGTAAGCCAGCGCCTGGAAGTATGGCTGCCAGTCGAGGTCCACTGCCACGGTGTTGATGATCAGGTCAAACTGACCGGCCAGCGCGGTGAGGGCAGCTGGATCGCGGCTGTTGACTACGCGGTCGGCGCCCATCGCCAGCACTTCCTGTTCTTTAGCCGGGTTGGAGCTGAAGGCGGTGACTTCCGCGCCCATCGCCCGCAACAGCTTAATGGCGATATGGCCGAGGCCGCCGATACCGATCACGCCGACGCGGCTGGTGGCGGTGACGTGGTGGGTCAGCAGCGGTTTAAAGACGGTGATGCCGCCGCACAGCATTGGGCCGGCAGAAGCAACATCGATGCTCTCCGGCAGCGGGATCACCCATTGCCAGTCGGCGCGTAGTTTATCGGCGAAGCCGCCGCGATTCATGATGGTCGGCACTGAGCCTTCCAGGCAGTTGATCTGGTTGCCGCTGATACAGGCGTCGCAGTGGCCGCAGCTGCGTGCCGTCCAGCCGATGCCGACCTTCTGGCCAATCTTCAGCCCTTTACCCTGCGCGGCGCTGCCTAGCGCCGCGACCCGGCCAATCACCTCGTGACCGGCGACCAGCGGGTAGCTCGACATGCCCCATTCGTTGTCGATCATCGACAGGTCCGAATGGCAAATCCCGCAGTAGTCCACCTGCACTTCGACATCTTCCGGCTGCAGTTCGCCGGCATCGTACTCCCACAGCGACAGATCGGCGCCCGCTTCTTTGGCGGCGTAACTTTTAATGATGCTCATGTTAGTTTCCTTGGGGTTGGCGTTGTTACGAAGGAAGTGTAGAGCATGACAATCTGCGACGCTTGGCATTAGGAGGCGTCGTAAAGCGGGCGGGTCTATGCTGCGGCATACTGGAACGAAAAGAGCATAATGTGAGAATAATTTGAGAGGTATGTGAGTGAAGTTGAGCGCCGGCGACGCTACAGGTTGAATGGCGGGTCAGTTGAGGGAGGATAAAAGGGGGCACGGGAAGCGGTTTGCTGAGCCGGGATAGGTGAAAAATGTGACGCGAAACCGTCTGTTTTCGGGATTGCGCTGTTTTTTTCAACACTTAGCGCGCCTGACGCACGCTGTCGCTTGCATGGCGGCCGCTGACAGGTATAATCCAAAACGTTTTCCGTATCCCTTCAGTGCCGAAGTGGCGAAATCGGTAGACGCAGTTGATTCAAAATCAACCGTAGAAATACGTGCCGGTTCGAGTCCGGCCTTCGGCACCATCGGAACATCAATAGACGTCAATGGACGTCTTTTTTTGTGCCTGAAATCCTCGCCACACAAGGCTTTATGCGATTTTCCTTTCAACAGAAGTCAATCTGAGTCAACCCACATCAAGTCGCTTGTGAGTATAGAACCGAGTATATATGCTGGTTCGATAATGGTTGTATACTCACGGCGGCACATGAAAGGAGAACTTTTATGGCTCTGACAGATATCAAAGTGCGTTCTGCGAAACCGCAGGAAAAGGAGTACACCCTGGTCGATGGGGATGGCATGTTTTTGCTGGTTCACCCCAACGGCTCTAGATACTGGCGGTTCCGCTTTCGTTTTGGTGGTAAGCAGCACCTGATGGCGTTTGGGGTTTATCCTGAAACATCCCTGGCTGATGCTCGTCAAAAGCGGGAAGAGGCCAGAAGGCTTGTTGCTGCTGGAATCGATCCTCGCGAACACAAACGAGCTGTGAAAGAAGAACAGGCGAAAGAAGCCATTACTTTTGAGTCAGTTGCCAGAGAGTGGCACGCAGCAAATAAAAAATGGACAGAAGAACATAGTCGGCGGGTGCTGAAGAGCCTGGAAGATAATTTGTTCCCAGCGATTGGAAAGCGCAGTATTGATAGTTTTAGTACGCGCGATCTCCTTGTGCCTATCAAAGTAGTTGAGGCTACAGGGCGTCTTGAAGTGGCTTCGCGTCTTCAGCAGCGTACCAATGCGATTATGCGTTATGCAGTGCAAAGCGGTTTGATCGATTACAATCCTGCTCAGGAGATGGCTGGGGCAGTTGCTTCCAGTAATCGTGTCCATCGACCAGCACTTGAACTGAAACGCTTACCTGAACTACTCCACCGAATTGATAACTACACCGGACGGCCTTTAACCCGTCTGGCTGTTGAGCTAACGTTATTAATCTTTATTCGTTCCAGTGAGTTGCGCTTTGCCCGTTGGTCCGAGATCGATTTTGAAAGGGCAATGTGGACAATCCCAGCAGAACGAGAAGCTGTAGAAGGTGTTAAGCATTCGCAACGTGGTTCTAAAATGCGTACACCTCACTTAGTACCGCTGTCTCGCCAGGCATTAGAAATTCTGAAACAGGTTCACAAGTTTAGTGGCGAGCGTGATTTTGTTTTCGTTGGCGATCATAACCCTCGTAAACCGATGAGTGAAAACACGGTGAATAAGGCGCTGCGTGTTATGGGGTATGACACTAAGGTGGAGGTTTGTGGGCATGGCTTCAGGACTATGGCATGTAGCTCGCTGATTGAGTCAGGGCTGTGGTCAAGGGATGCTGTAGAGCGGCAAATGAGCCATATGGAACGTAACTTAGTACGTGCGGCTTACATTCATAAGGCTGAACACTTGGATGAGCGCCGTTTGATGTTACAGTGGTGGGCAGATTTTCTTGATGTGAATCGGGAGAAGGGGGTTAGTCCGTTTGATTTCGGTAAGAATACTTAAACCTAGTGCAGCCGGATATCTTTAAGCGGTTCCTCGAGAGCTGATTTTGGGCCCGCATTGATTGCTTTATGTACTTTTCTATGATCAAATCTTCCTGAAAGGAGTGAGCATAAATGTTACATAAGCGACTATCTCTAAGATTTATAGAGAACTTACTGTTTTTTGCAACATAAAAACAGGAGGTTGCGATCGATGCTAAGGCTCGACTGGTTGAAGGTTATTGTGTGATTAGTGCCCACATTTACCGTATGTAATGCTTAACCCAATCTACAACAATGCAGGTTGTTGTAAGAGAAAAAAATTGAAAGAGCGGAGAATCAAGAAGTGACAACGCCAAACAAGCCAAATCTTACATGCATCGATCTTTTCGCAGGATGCGGTGGCCTGAGTCTCGGGCTAAAAGAGGCTGGCTGGGCCGGTATTTTTGCAATCGAGCGCGATCCGATGGCGTTTGAAACCCTATCTAATAACTTCTTGGTACAAAATGCACCATACGCAAGTTTTGACAAATGGCCAAGTTGGCTGTCAAAAACTAACCATGACATAGTGGAGCTTCTAAGAAATGAGTCTAATAGGGCTCATCTTCTCTCATTACGTGGCTCTGTAACTATGATGGCCGGAGGACCCCCTTGCCAAGGTTTCAGTGTTGGAGGGCGGCGCGATGGTGCTGATGAACGGAATGATCTTGTATATCAAATGCTTGATATGGTTGACTTAGTTCGTCCACGCATTGTATTAATTGAAAATGTCGAAGGGATAGCTCGTCGCTTTGTAGCTCGCCCTGGTGAAGAGCGTACCTCAGTTGCTGACTCTGTAATTAAGCAACTCGCTGAGTTGGGTTATACGAGTATTTTAAATGTAGTAGATGCCAGTCGTTTTGGGGTGCCGCAATCGAGAAGACGGGTGGTTATACTAGGTATTCAAAATTGTCCAATATCTTCGCAAGAACTAAATATTGCATTTAATGATAATCTAAATGAAGCAGCTCTGGCAGTTCGTGAGCATTGGGGATTACATAAAAGCAAAAATATCACAGCAAAGGAAGCAATAGACGATCTCACTGGGGGTTTGCGAGTTATTTGCCCCGATTCTGAGAAATTTGAGTCATCAACCTATACTAAAGCTGTTTCTGCATATGCGCGTGCTTTAAGGAGAGGGCAAAAGACAGGGAATATTCCTAACTCTCATCGGTACTCAAAACATGGGGAGCGAATTCTTGATTTATACAACCTCGCTCATCAAACGCAGCCGCCTGGGAGACTGTCCAAAGCTTTCTTATTAGAAAACGGAACTAAAAAGGACAAAAAGGTCCTGATTGATTCTTCAGAGGCAGTATCAACTATTACGACGCATCCTGACGAATTTATCCATTATGCAGAGCCTAGGAACATTACTGTCCGTGAAATGGCTAGATTTCAGTCTTTTCCTGATGACTTCCATTTTTACGGCCGATATACCATCAATGGACCACGTCGGAAGTTTGATGTGGCTAGGTGCTCGCAAGTAGGAAATGCGGTTCCGCCTTTGATGGCTGAAGGTATAGGCTTGGCAGTACGAAACTTGCTTTTATTATTAGGAGATAAAGGTGTTTCGGAGTTAACTCTGCCGACCTCAGAAATTGAGGAAGATATTTCTGTCAATTTGAAAAATTGTGGTTAATAAAATGTTAGTGAAGTTATCGTCAAGGCGATAAATATTTGTAGGGACATTCAAACTATAATCTCAGATTGCAGTTTGAATGTCCCTCAAAAACTAACATCAAAATCATAAACTGTCTTGTTAGTTGTTAGGGGCGATTTTTCATATGATGACTAGAAGTAATCCGTTACAATGTTTACAATTGCGAACTATGTTTAACGCTGCATTCTAGCAATCACTTAGCAGCTTTTTTCAAGGAAATAAGAAATGGCACTTCTTGATCTTTTGAGTACAAATAGTGAAGAAAAATGCATTTTAGAGAAAGCTAGCTCTGTAGCGGAACTACATGAGGTGTTTCCTGATTCCGAATGGGGGATAGATACAGATTTCAACTTTTATACTCAAGCTAATATTGATAATATTTGGAATAATGAGCTACGTCGTGGAATTAGAAATAAAATTAAAATAGCTGGCCTTGGCGAAGATGACTATAAGTCTTGGTTAGGAGATGTGCATTTTCTTAATATCAGCATTTACCGTAAAAGCCTATTTGAGCGTTACAGAAGCAATGCAGGTTGGCGTTTAATCGTTATGGCGTTGCCGCGAGCAGGGGCAATTTTGCTTGGGATTGCTTCACATTATCAAAATGCTCAAAACCACAACAAACTATCGGAAGTTTCGAATCTCCTTTTTGATATTGCTTCAGATGCAGTAAAAAGAGAGGGACAATCCCATATGTTTGGTCGAAAAATATCAAGTATTGATTGGGACCAAAATGGATTATTTCCGTCTCCATTATCAACTGTGGCTGGTGTTTCTATTTCTCCTGATGTTGTATTTCTTAAGGATGTAAGAACAACAACCTTAAAGAAAATATTGGCATCATTTATTACTGTAAAGGTGTTACCAAATTCAGTAAGTAAGGCTGAATTATATAATGATTTATCCCAATTAGCAAAAACTGCAAAATTTCTTTCCTCAAATGTTTATCCGTTTGGCAGTTTGGAAGAGTTTGAAGCCCTCCGTGCACTAGCATTACAAGATCTCGCTGCTGCTGGAACTCGGTTACTTTTGCGGAAAAAAAGCTCAACCAGATCAATCGTTCGCATCTATTATGGTCCTCCAGGAACAGGGAAAACTTTGTCTGCAGTTCGTGAAGCAGTTAAATTGATAGAACCTAGCTTCGATGATAAAGGCGAGTTATCTTACTCTTTTGAAAGATTCAATGATTATCGGGATCAGTGCGCCTTTATAACTTTTCATCCCTCCTTACAATATGAAGATTTGGTCGAGTCAATTCGACCAGTAATAGTTAATGAAGATGAAGTTGATGAATCAATTGAAAATAATAATTTTGATTTAAAAAATGGACAACTGAGATATCGACTTCATGAAGGGTTATTACTCAGAATGATTAGACGTGCAATCCAATCACCTGAAAAAGAGTTCGTTATTGTTATTGATGAAATAAATCGAGGTGATGTAAGTAGGATTTTAGGCCCACTAATTTCTTCTCTGGATGCTGATAAGCGAGTTGGTGCGGAATTCCCTATCGGAATCGAGTTGCAATACCCTCGGGCTGAAGAGTTAGAGTCGCGGCTTTTCATGCCATCAAATTTGCATATAATAGGAACGATGAACTCTGCGGATAGAAATATTGCACTTGTCGATCATGCACTTAGACGTCGATTTGATTTTGTTAATATTCCACCAGATTCATCCCTATTACGTGACACCATTGATAGTCCATCTATTAATTGCGGACAGCTTTTACGGACAATAAATTCAAGGATAGAACATCTATTAGATGCAGATCATTGTATTGGACATGGTTACCTAGTAGGCTGTGATACGAACTCGAAAGTTATTGAACGGTTAGCAACTAGAGTTATTCCTCTACTGCGTGAATATTTTTATGGTAATGAAGGCTTGATACAGCTTGTCTTGGGAGACTCCGCGTCAAAAAATGCAAACTTCTTTAAAATAAATCCAGTGGAAAAACAGTTTGAAGTTTTATTCGGAGTAGATCAGGATACTGCTGCTTCATTTGGTTATAGGGCACATTCTGTAACTAAAAACTTAGAGTTAGATCCACGGTTTTGGAATCCAAAAAAAGTTATTCCGGGGCCAGATAATGAAGACTATGCTATCCATTGTGTTCTAAAAATATGTCAACCTATTCTCATTGACACCAATGTATTTAATTGAGAGCTTGAGAGGGGTCAGTGAAGCGTATACTGAAATGTGAGGAATGGGCCAAGCTAAGAATTGGCGAAGGCCTTGAGTTAAGCAGCTTTGACGAACTCACATCAATTCTCCATGCATGGAAAAAAAGCACAGGGAAAAATACAGATGCTTATTTCGATATTTATGCAGGAGCATTGGTGCCAAAATTTTGGACAGGAACCTTGGAAACATCTAAGCTAATTCTAGAGGTTGTTCCAATAGGTGCTAATTTGCTGGATCAGAAAAACAGAACCCTATTGGATAATAATTTATCTAGAATGCTTGAGAATGCTATATCATCTAGTTTCATCACCGCTGGATTAGCCCCTCTAAGTACTGATGGAAATAAATTCGATTCATTGTTGGGAATATTTTGTGATGAGTTACAGTTGGCACGCCGTCGCCAAGTCATTCGACGATATATATCTTCATCAGATAGCCTTTCCTCCCCTAGAGGTCGAATAACCTTTCCTGAGCAATGTTACGAAAATATTCGTAGGCCAGGGCGTTTTGCATCATCATGGGTTGCATTGACTGAAGATGTTCCGGAGAATAGAATTTTTAAAGAAGTTTTACTGCGCTACCGATCGAGATGTTCTGCCAATATAAGAGGAATTATTGATCTATGTTTATCCGATATGGATTCAGTCAATATCTCCCCAGATTATCGATTAGAATGGCCAAAGGTGCGTACTGACCGTTTATCCGCAACCTATCATTCCCTTCTTCGCCAAAGCCAATCACTCTTGGAAGAGAGGGGTATTGGAATATTTGTTGGTGATGAATTAGCTACATCAGAGATTATATTTACCTATCGTTTATTTGAAGCATTTATTGCAAAGGAATTGAATTGGATTGCTACATCCGAAGGTTTAATAGCGAAAACACAGGCAAGAGGGACTTTTGCGTGTTCTAGTAATGATGGTGAAGGTGTATTTGAGCTAATTCCTGATGTAAGGTTGATTAATAATGAAGGGGCTACTGAACTCATAATTGATACAAAGTGGAAGTTTCTTCACATGAATAAACGTAATTTAGGTATCTCACGTGAAGATATCTATCAAATGTTGACGTATGGCATGCGTTTCAATTGTATGGACATTGTGCTTTTATATCCAGATGTTACCAGTGAGACTGGAAATAAAGGGGGTTACCATAGATTTGATACTTTTCAAGAACAGGGTAAATATTCTTTACATGTAGTAAAAATTCCGATGCTCGCTAACTCGTTATTGGCGATTAGAGACGTGTTGAAAAAAGTGGTTATGATCAGCCGATCAAAAAATAAATAAACTACTTGTTAAGTTAAGCATGTAAGACAGCGGGTGGTTATGGACACTCCACTGTCTTTTTTGATACTAGTATAAAGCTTAAGAAGCAAGACCAATTGAATTTCTTGTCACAGTTGCTTTGACGCCTGTGCGAGGATTCCCCTCTAAATAAATTGTGTTAAGTAAGTGCTCATCCGGAAGGCTTGAGAATTTTTGCGCAAGATGTCGAGCCAAGCTGTCACTTGCAGTTGTCAGGATCAAGTTCATGTTCGGCATTGAGGTTGCCACAAGTCTGAAAATATCCAGCATGGCTACTCGATTTAGATCATCTAAATGAGCGATAGGTTCATCCAACAGGAAGCTTCCACCGGTATTCTTTGCCCTTGCAAGGTAGAGTGATAGTGCTAAGTCTTGTCGCTGTCCTTGGCTTAGCTTCTCTTCTGCTTCTAATGGTGTCTCATGACCTTCAGCAAGTACCATCCAATTCAAATCATCGCCAGAAACACTTAGTTGGTGATATACCTCGTTCGCGTGCATTCTGGAGAATAACTCCGTAGCAGGGACAAGGAGGGGGGCAAGGCTAGAAACAGTCGCATTACGAACATGATCGCCGTATTGTGTAATCGTATTATCAGCGACAAGTATGTGGCTTTGCCCCATCCTGAGCTTTTCTTCGACCGCTATTTTCTCACTACGGAGTCTTATTAACTGTTCAGTATCAGAGTCAACACTCAAGCATATTTCACAATCGCGAAGCTCTACTACATACCCCTCCGCTTTTAGAAGGTCTCGTTCAACCGCTGCTTGGGTTGAAGTGTGTATATTTTTGGCGACGGGAAGAGTTCCAATGACCTCATTCCATTGGCTTTGAAAATGATTTACCATTTGAGAAACTGTCGCAATGCTGGCGTTGACCTGATGTGATTCTCTAGTTTTTATTTCAATACTTTCCAGCTTCTCTTTGACAGAGAGGGTAAGGCTTGGCCGTATAGCATTGGCTGAGTCGAACTGTTGCTGGAAGCGCTGTGCATGCTGCACAAGCGCCTGAAGAGCTTTGGATACGCCGGTATTTACGGTCTGGGAGGTAGGCAGTTGAAAGAATTCTTCAACTTGCGATAATGCTTCTGCAATGCTTTTCGCACTAATCGCAGACTTAATGCGAGCCAATAAATGCGGAAGACTAGTAATGTCAGAATGTGAGAATTCAGATTTATCCATGATGCTCAGATAACTGGTTCTTTCCTCAATGGCCTTCAGTTTATCGTTTATAGATTTTACCCGAGTAACGTAATCCTCAAAAGAAGATTGCTGTAGCTTGGCGTTTTGTAGTGTCGTTACACAGATCTGTTCATTCGACTGTGCAACTACTAGTTTATGGCTTGCAGCCTGAAGTTCGGGCGATAAGTTGGCATCGGAAAGCTGTTTTCGCAGCACATCAGCTGATTTCCAGTCATGGTCGCATAACGGGCAGTGCCCACTCGAAAGGGAATGTGACGCTTCGTGCCCCAATGCCCTCAGGCGGTTGATGACATTTGAAAGGGCATCGAACTCTCCCTGTGCTGTAATACGCGCTTGCTTAGCTACATCTGCAGATTTTAATAGCTCCACTAGGTTGGCCGGTGGTTGGACTGGCTTGCTAGATAGATCCCGTTTGACGTTAAGAAGATCTAACAGAAGTTCTCTATTGCTGATCAGATACTCAATAGCATCTAACCAACGCTGTTGCCTGTCACTTTCCCAGCCATACTCGACAAAATTTTGCTCCAAGAACTGGAAACTTAGTTCAGTTTGAGGAAAGATCCGAACGAAGTCTGGATCCGAGATGATGCCTGTCCAGTCATTGAGAACATCGATGTTTTTTTGTGCCCACTCAATTCCTAATTTCCCTTGCAATATCTGGTTTTCGACACTAGCAAGTTGCTCAGCTAGCTGACGATGCTCATCGCTCAAGGCTGAGCTGGACTGGGTAATCTTTGTGAGTAAACTACGACTGCTTTCAAGCTGTTGCAGGCCGGATTCATACCCCAGCCATCCTTCCTGCAGTTGGTTCAGCAGGTTCTTTTTGCGCTGTGTGGTCTGCTGCAGTTTAGCGACTTCCAATTGTGCTGTTTTGAAGTCATCCAACAGATTTCCCGTTACCCGAGTGTTGGGAAATGTCTCTAATATAGATTTCAACTTGAGAGAGAGCTGTTCCCGTCCCAATTGGTTGGTGGAGAGCTTTTCTTCGAGTGTCTGAATCTCAATGGCAAGGCTTTGCAATCTTTTTTCCAGTCCCTGGACTCTAGGAAGATCACTTCTGTATTCCTTTAGATTGCTGAGCGTGTTTGTAAGATGACCAAGCCCCAATATGTCAGCAAAAATTTGTTGCCTTAGTTCTGACTTGCTATTGTCAACAAGGAGGGCTAATGAGTTTGCATACAACCATCGGCAATTGCGAAGCCAGTCGCGGCGGGCCTTAGTAGTAGCTTGAGTACTACTGCCCTTAACTGAGGATGGTGTGAGCATCTCAAGCAGTTCGGCATCCTTAATCTTCTTTTTGCGAGTCTCCCCATTTTTTTTTAATGCAGCTTTTCCATTGACCCGTTCTAGATAGCACGTCTCGCCGTTTATCTCACATTCAGCACTTACAGAAGTATCACCATCCCCCCACTGACAAGAAAAGTCTGAGGTGGTTGGAAGGTCATCCACTTTATTAGTAAGCAGCCACTCTAATGCATAGCAAATTGTACTTTTACCAGTGCCATTAGCTGCATGAATGATAGTTAATGGTGCATTGAGCGGGATTTGCAAAACATCGGGAACCCCGCGAAAATTCCGAATCTCCACCGAAAGAAACTTAATAGGAAGATTATTCATTTAGATCCCACTCCTTTCCATGATGACGAGCTAATTCCTTACCTGTAACGCTCCCAAGAGATGTCAAAAGCTCAGCCATTTGTTCATTTTCAGGTACAAATCCGGAAAATTCGGTTTGCTCAGATTTTCCACCCAGCCCAAGTGGAGTGATGCGCTGGCAACGCTGCCAGCCACTAGTATCTCGATAAACAACGTGTTTCCGCACAAAGCGGGTGTCCTTTTCCACATCATTGATGAACTGTCGGAAATCATCAGTGAACTGAGTCAGCGCCAGTACCAGATAACCATCAACAACTACCCCCTTTCTTTCGCGTTGTAAAAGTGCAGCATCCAGGAAAGCTTCAGCCTGTCTCGTCTGTATCCAAGCCTCTTTAGGCGTTTGGCAATCGACTTGTACAAGCAGTACTGATGCAAACTTAGTCGACCAGTACTTCACTTGAGTCTCCAAAGGCGGACCCGGCCAGTACGGCGTATCAGCAAACAACAATATATGGTCTTCAGGGGAAGTGAAGCCAGCTTCGACAGCACGCTCTTCAAGGAGATGAATCAGTTCATTGAGCATCTAATTTTTTCCTACGATTGGAAATATCATCCATGAACTCCTCTGCCGATTCATCATCAGACTCATCGTACATCGACTCAATTTCATTGAGAGCAAAAAAGTAGACGTTGTTTACCATTGCAACATCTGTGATGGAATCTTTCACACTTGGCCCCGTCGTAATATCAAAGCGTTCGCTGCTGGAACCATTGAGTTCACTGAGCTTACTAGGCTTTTCATCCTTCACTCTCCCAACACCATTGCCGAACACTACGAGCGGTGGATGATTGGCGGTATCTCTTGCCCACCGATAAAGATCATTTGACATGTGCCTTACGCGATACCCGTCATTAGCCCACGCGAGTACGTTGTAATCACCTTGGTTGGGGTCAGTGAACTGCAGATGGCCCTTTTTACCTGGCTCAGTAACCCAAGCCGAATCCTTGTGGGATTTTAGGTAGCTTAGAGCCTGCACCGCCTTCATCACATTTTTTCCAGAATTGGTCAATTCCTCCAATGTGAATCCGTGCGTAGATGTCACCCCATATCGGGTCTGGTAAGCAAAATCCTTGACGTCCTTGATTCCCCCATCCTGGACGAAGTTATCCAGTAATGAAAATTCCTTCTTCACCGATTCGGGGTAATCAGGGTCTGGAGGATGCCGGTTGAAGAGTTCATGAAACTCCAGCGCTGCGGGTGCTAGATCGTCTTGGACTACACCCCCCTGCAATCGCTGCCCTTTCGCACGTTCCAGTGTGAGATTCGCATCCCACGTCAACGTGAGGGTCAGTCCTCCGCTAGTGCTCCTGCGCATCACGCAGCTTGGGGGCTGCATCGCAGGCGGACTTGCTCGAGTATTATGTTCGCTATCGACGGAGGGGAATATCCCTGTGGCACTATGAAGCTGCATCTGACAACTTTGCAGACGTCCACTGTTAGCGGCTGCAACTGCAATCGGGGACACCAATCGCCGTGCATGATAATCCAAAAGAGCTTTCACGAACTCCGTAAGATCAGTAATATGCTGGGAGGCCAAAATCAGATTTGGACGTTTTAGCCTGTCCTCAACCTGACTAGCTATAATTCTTCGTAATAGGGAGTTATTACGGTGGATCGAGTTTGTAAAATCATTTCCCAAAGTTGGCCAAACGATGACATCTTTAAAAGCCAGTCGAAGCGAAACATTCCCGCGATCAAAGCCTGCATCCTTTGGCTCGTTTTCAACTAGTATGTAGCAGTTGATACTTTCGTTGTCAGGATCTTTTACCCAGCACCATCCAGCTTTAAATTTCTGTGCAGAAGCCGGTCGCCAAGTTGGATCTACCCAAGACATTCCGTCGACTGTCTTCCAATTGATAAGCATGGAACCAGTAACCTCTCCGCATCCGACCATGAAGACAAGTGGATACGGATAGGCTTTTACCAGCTCATTTATTTCGCTCCACTGTGTAGGAGTGGCAGCGGCTGCTCCGGCAGTGAGTACCACAGGGCGATTGCCAAAATGTTGTTCAAAGGTACCCACTTCTGTGGCAAGCATGCCCTTTAAAAATGGGATGAGTTCTGGACCTTGGATGAGGCTGATATTGAGGTGGTCTACCTCACACAACTCTCGGTCGATGTACTCTGTGCGGATTTTCTGAAGATAGGGTTGATCGGCTTCAGGAAATGCTCCGCCTTGGGATGCCAAATACTGCTTGATGACCTCGATTATCTGAGTCGCATCAGTATCCAGTTTGAAATAGGTATTCTTCACCTTTGAGTGTTTGGCCACCAAGCTTGATAAACTATCCTTCTTAAGGATTTTTGTATCTAAAAGGGGAGTCCACTGCCACACTATTTCACACAGTTGCTTGGGAGATAGATCTTTGAGCCGTGCATCTTTGTGAAGCGTTTTTGATTTTTTGAGTATTTTTCCGCATTCATCTTCAAATGACGAAATATTGTCGTCGAAACGTTTTTGACCTGATGCCTGTAGGAACTCGAAAGCTTCAGTGGTTACACCATCGGCAACCGCAAAGTAGTATTTAAAGGATGTTCCAGGATGTGGCGCGATCTGGGGTCTGATGTGCGCATACAGGAAGAACTTGCAGATCTCATAGATAACCGTACCTAAATCAAGATTTTTCTTGAGGCGCTTGCACTGTATTACCCCTGTTGGTATCCCATCATTGTACAGGACAACGTCTCGACCTTGGTCAGCACCGTCGTTTAAGCGGCTTACCCTGTCATACCAGTTTTCAGCGTTACTTTCATATTCAGCTCGATAGATGTCTGCCACCAGAAGCTCAAACTGAGCATCACCCATGCGTTCGAATGGAAGCTGTCCGCAGTCAAAAGTGAATAGCTCTGGAGCATTTGTCTTGTCTCCTCTAATCACTGCTTCTTCTTCAGGCGAGATGAAAGACACTTCTTCTTTTACAGCCAATTTTCGCTCCTAGCGTTGAGAGACTGGTATTGTGGAGACTACGCGCTATGTCGCACGCTTTGGTAAAGAAGCCGCGAAAGGCGGAGCCAAAATCAATATTGCTTTAAAAAAAACTTGTAGCTTTACGCACCTGTCTACTTTGCGAGAGCTATATCAAGCGATCTTAATCATAATCCGAGTAGTGCTGACTATCGAGGAGTTGTTTGTGGTTATGGAGGGTCTGTCGCCTTTCTCAGTGAGTCAGCATGGGGAGAAAGCACTTCGGCACAAATCGGAACTGATATCAGTGGCCGGTAAATAGCAGATATTCATCCATCATTTGCGTGAGAGATATGTTTTCCTCCTGCCGTCCAACCAGCCACAAGCCTAGAGCTTCAGGTGCCTTACGTTTCAGGTTATCCAGCCAGTCTTCCAGCGTCGCCCCCATCATCAGATCGTACCAACATAGCCAGACCAGTTTGTGGCGATGCTCTGGTGAGCTGAATTGTTGTAACAGGCTAATCAGCCTGTTTGCTAGCGGGCGTTGTTTCAGGCGGATACATTCACTTAGCAATATCCCTTCAAGCATTGGGTGGTGCAGTAAAGTTTTTTGCTTTGTCTCAAGGCTGATTTGCATATCAGTCACTACCGACACTGGCTCTGGATGCTGACTTCCGTAAATCAGTCGGTAAAGGCATTGAGGTACCACTGCAGTCATCTGCCCCGCGCCGGGAAAGTACAGACTGCCCACCATCAGATGGTGGCTGGCCTGAATATTGGGATGACACATGCCATTTATGATGGCCAGTTTTGTGAACCCGTTTAGCCAACGTTGATAGCTGACTAGCAAACTGTTATATCGCGTCTTTGTCTCTTTCATGGTGAATTATCTCTGAATACTGAATGACAGGCAGCCGCAAACCTATGCAATGAGCGGATAAAGAGTGTGTCTGTCAGGAAAGTGATATGTAAGGAGAGCTATCTAGCTGCGTGATTCGTCGATTCGAGCCTGCAGCCAGGCTTCGACTTCACTTTTACGCCAACGGGAACTGCGGCCAAACTTGGTCGGTTTTGGAAATTTACCGTCTTTAATCAGTTTGTAAAACCATTTGTCGGTCAACTGGGTGAGTTGCGTAATGAATGCCATATCGATGAATTGGTCTTCGAGCAGGGAAATTTGAATAGTCATGATTTGATTCTCCGGTATCTGAATGGAAACCGGAGAAGGTCTTATTCTTGTTACTTCCCGCTCCGGCATAGGTACCGGTGGTGCCGTAAAAAATAGTATTAGCCGGGTATATATTTTCTGGGTCTTCCCTGTCGTGCTGGTGGTGGCACCTCATTGCATCCCCAGATCAGGAAGCCATATTTCTGGTCTTCTTTTGTCAGATAACTCACTATGCGTCTCAAGCTGCTTACGGCATCGTTGTTTTGGTATCGGACAACATTGTTAATGTTGTCCTGATGATATTTTTGGGGCTTGCATCGCTGGTATTTCCCCTCTCCATGAGTAATCTGATGCCATAGTTCTCCTGCCTGTAAAATAAATGGGAATGATTTCTGATGTTCCTGACCATTAAGATAAAAAATGGCATGAGCATGAACAGCCCCTTCAGATGTCCATTCCACTACCCAAAAAACGCTGATAACTCCGGGAAGAGTGATCATTGCCTGCGTCAGTTCTCTAAGGTCATCCTGTATTTCGATGGAAGAGTTACGAATAAATCGGTTAGTGCCTCGCTGGTAATTAAAATCCATTCTAAAGGCCAGTACTTTGGAGTGACATGCCAGGACCTGATTAAGATGGTGATTAATCAAATTCAGCAGGAAGTCATTAGGGATGACTTTCTTTAAATGTGGATAATATCTTTGCATTGCGTAGTTCCTTTGTATGAATTCAAAGGAACTAGTGCATATGTTTTTTTGTCACTGACAGGATGCTTGCAAAGTAGGTTTTAATCGCTTTTGACGGATATGTATCATCCCATATGGGGATGGAAGATGGCTATCAATCGAGAACTACTATCTATAATACCAAATAACCTTAATTATTTTTAACCTGATAGCACTTATCGGTATCCGTGCTTTTTATATTCACATTGCCTTTCTGCCAGTGACAGCCGTTAGTGGCAACGAGTTAATTTTAGTGTTTTCGTAATGCGTATCTACATGATGTACGTTAATGTTTCTAAAAAGCCAATAAAAACAAGGTATGTGGTGCGGGTGGAGAGGTTTATGACAATAAAAATGGAACGTAGTATACTACGTAGAGTGATACGTTTTTTTCTACGATTGTTTTTACGTTTGAGGTTATGATGAGTTCAGGAAAACGAGTGGCCAGTCTCTGGACGAAAAGAGTAAATTTATGGCTTTACTGGAATATCTTTCGCTCAGCATTAATGCATGCTGATGAGTCTCGTGAATTAGTGGAAAGAATAGGTGATACCACTCTTTTCAAAGAGTCTTGCATTAAATATATGAATAAAAAAGAAATGGTTAAGTATTGGAGTGCGGAAGATTTCTTTGAAAAGAGTAGGCGAGAGGTTGAAGGTAAGTTAATACCTTTTAGTGAACTTGAGTGGATTGATTGTGAGCGTTCGTTGTCATTTGTTGCTAATTATATTCATGCCGAATATAAGTTATATACAAATAATAATACCCCCTCTCTTCTTGATATCACCTTACCTGAATGGAGCCTTGGTTCTGATAAGGGTGGCGTAAATTATGATGGGGTAATTCTTTTGATAGACTATCAATGTCGTGTATCAAGCCTTAATAATATCAGTTCCACCTTAGAACGTTTGAAGAGGTCATGGCTCCGTATCCAGAAAAAATTTGGCAATCCGTTTTGGTTCTCATCAGCCAGATATGATGCTAAATATTTGGCAGATTATCAGTGGGTGATGTCTTACTTCGATAAGAATAAAATGATTAATGGTAATGTGGATTTTTGGTTTGAAAAAAATTTGAATCTGAAAGTTCATTCAATCTTTGATCAATGGGTTGAGGATAAATCCGATGCTGAAGGTGAATTGTTTATTATAAAAACAAAAAAAGCATGGGGTCAGAAAAAATTCAGAGATAGTGTTGCAAACAAAAAAGTTCTCAATACCTATATTAGCAAAGATAGTAAGAGACAACTTGATTATCTAGCAAGCCAAAATGAAATGAAAATCAATGAATTGATTGAGATGCTGATCAATGATGCATACGCAAAAGCTAAACTGAAAAGTTGGGAAAATTAAAAAAGATCACAGATATATATCATCACTCTGAACATATCCCATTAACGGCAGAACCTCTTAGTTCTGCCGTTTTTGTATACTTTTTTCGGAGGAGCAGTAATGAAACAATTTGACGGTCTGCAGTCACTGCAGCAACCGCTTTCCGGCCTGCCCCAGTGGGTCTCTGAACGCATTCTGCAGCAGATAAATCAGTTAACCCACTACGAGCCTGTAATAGGCATTATGGGGAAAACCGGAGCAGGCAAGAGCAGCCTGTGTAATGCCCTGTTTGCTGGGGATATATCACCGGTCAGTGATGTGGCGGCATGTACTCGAAAACCACTGCAGTTTCGCCTACAGCTCGGCAAACGCTTTATGACAATTATGGACCTACCCGGTGTAGGAGAGTCCGAACTCCGGGATGCTGAATATGCCGCACTCTACCGTGAACAACTTCCCCGGCTCGACCTGGTGCTGTGGTTGATTAAGGCCGATGATCGAGCACTAGCGGTGGATGAACATTTTTACCGGCAGGTGATTGGTGAAGCATACCGGCATAAGGTGTTGTTTGTCATCAGTCAGTCCGACAAGGTTGAACCCACCAGCGGTGGTGAAAAGCTGTCTTCAGAGCAGAAACAAAATATCAGCCGCAAAATCTGTCTACTGCATGAGTTGTTCCAACCTGTAAACCCTATCTGTGTGGTGTCGGTACGCTTGCAATGGGGGCTGCGGGTAATGGCTGAACGGATGATTCATTGCCTGCCGCGGGAGGCCAGTAGTCCGGTGGCGGTACAGCTTAGTGATCCACTTCGTACCGATGCCATTAATAAAAAAGCCCTTGACGATTTTGGTGAAACGGTCGGCTCGGTGTTGGACACAGTAAGTTCCATGCCCCTGATACCGTCCCCGGTTCGGACTGTCATCCAGTCTGTACGCGACATCGTGGTATCGGTCGCTCGTGCAGTCTGGAACTTCTTCTTCTGAACATTAACCCTTCTAACCCGTAGTTTCCTGAGCCCTGCCGCGATTGAGCGGTAGGGCTTTTCTGTCTTTATTTTCCCATCATGAGGAGTCTGCTTATGACCCGTCTGGCTTCGCGCTTTGGTGCATCAAATCTTATCCGTCGTGACCGTCCGTTAACCCACGAAGAGCTATTTCGTGTAGTGCCCAGTGTTTTCAGTGAGGACAAACACGAATCTCGCAGTGAACGGTACACATATATACCCACGATTTCTCTCCTCGACAGTCTGCAGCGCGAAGGCTTTCAGCCCTTCTTTGCCTGTCAGACCAGAGTGCGTGACCCAGGTCGCCGCGAGCACACAAAGCACATGCTGCGCCTGCGTCGGGAGGGACAAATTACCGGCAAGCAAGTCCCGGAAATCATTCTGCTCAACTCTCATGACGGCACCAGCTCGTATCAGATGCTGCCGGGATTATTCCGCGCGGTATGCCAGAACGGGCTTGTCTGCGGTGAGTCGTTTGGCGAGGTGCGTGTGCCGCACAAAGGAGATGTCGTGAGTCAGGTGATTGAGGGAGCGTATGAAGTGCTGGGTATTTTTGACCGTGTGGAAGAGAAGCGGGATGCCATGCAGTCGCTGATGCTGCCGCCACCTGCACAACAGGCTCTGGCACAGGCTGCACTGACGTACCGTTTCGGTGAGGACCACCAGCCAGTGACAGCACCTCAGATACTCTCCCCACGCCGCTGGCAGGATGAGAGCAATGATCTGTGGACCACATATCAGCGTATTCAAGAGAACCTGATTAAGGGCGGGCTCAGTGGCCGGAGTGCGAAAGGCGGGCGAATGCATACCCGCGCCGTGCGTGGTATCGACGGAGATGTGAAGCTCAACCGGGCTCTCTGGGTGATGGCTGAAGCGATGCTGAGTGGGTTTCAGTCCTGAGCTTGTTATCAGCATGTTAGGAAAGGACACTCCCTGTCCGTTTTACCTCCACTGAATTGAGTGTTTTTTCACCGTATTTCACGATGTGCCGCGTCGGGCCTGCTTCCGGTGGCAGATAAAAAATAGTTCATTCCATGTCCATACCCTGTCCGCCCCCCTCTTTAGAATCATTTCATATTCAGTCAGTTAACTATTACGGAGATTTAAGATGACACAGGCAGAGCGCCGTCATGACCGGCTGGCTGTCAGGCTGTCACTGATAATCAGCCGCCTGGTTGCAGGTGAAACGCTGAACATGGCGCGGCTGGCTGCAGAGTTTGGTGTGTCAGTCCGTACCCTGCGACGGGATTTTCGCGAACGGCTGATGTACCTCGACCTTGAGTATCGACGGGGGCAATGCCGCCTGCGCAGTACCGGTGGAGGCGTACAGGGCGAGCTGGATGCGCTGACCTTTGCTCACCGGGCAGGACTGGCCGATATTTTTCCGGGGCTGGACCGGCGTCTGGCGGGCATGCTGCTCACTGCAGGAGGGATGCCCTGCCTGGTGTGGCAACCCCCACAGTCAGTGTCACCGGCCAGCTCGCTGGTGTTTTACCGCCTCGTCAGTGCCATTACCGCCTGCCAGCGGGTACTGCTGCTGGCCGAGGGAGAGCGCTGTGACGGGCTGGCCCCGTACCGACTGATTTCATTCGACGGCTGCTGGTACCTCACCGGTGAACTTAACGGGTATATCACCGTGCATCCTCTGGCGACCATCCATGCGGTGACAGTCCTCAACACAACGTTCACCCCACTAAAACGTCTCAGCCAGTTAACCACACAGGCGGGCTTTATCCGGGCCCTTCCGCACTTCAGCTGTATCCGTGAAGTCTTGTCTCCTGGGCCCTCTGAGGAGGAACCGGGCAACACACTGATTTAATTATCTCTGTTAAGAAGGAAAAACAATGATCTGGCATTACGAGAAAAATGGCATACGTCACGACAATGTGACCGAAGACGACATCACCAGCTTGATTATGCGCGGTGAACTGACTGCATCCACTCTGGTGTGGCGACAGGGAATGGCAGAGTGGCAGCCGGTCTCCGCTACTCCGCTTTCTTCGGCGCTGCTCCGGAGCACCACACCGCCAGCGCTGCCGGGGAACCGCATTCCGGGTGGCGTTGTGTGGACGCTGGCATTTGCTCCCTTCATTGGCTACGCGCTGGAGTTGTGGACTGCAGGATTGAGCGGGATGTCATTTGACGAGGCATATGAGGCCGTCTCGGGTGGGCAGTACTGGTTCATCACGCTGCTGCTCAATATCGCACTGGGGTATCTCGATGAACGACGCCTGCGTAAGGCCGGAGTGGATACCACCACGTTCGGCAAACTTGCCTGGCTGGTGCCGTTCTATTTGTGGCGGCGGGCGAAAACCCTTGGTCAGAAACCGGCTTACTTCTGGGTATGGCTGGTGATGCTGGGCCTGACTGTCTGGGCCTGAATCGTCGCTACCTGATACTTTCTCTGTTAAGGACCAACGTAATGAAAACGCTGATTAAAATACTGGGCATTACTGGCAGCCTTCTGCTCTGTGCAGAAGTTCAGGCCCAGCCTTATAACCGGACGCTGCCTGCTGTCGTCAATGACAACAACGGGAATATTTTCTGGTGTGATGCGCATCGTCAGGTTACTGGAAAATGTGAAGCCATGTCTGTTGATCGCCTGGGTGGGATGGTAACAGTTCGTTCAGCACCCTTTAAGGACTGCGAAGGTGGCCTGTGGGGCTGGATAACTATCATGCGCAACGATGTGTCGAAGGGATTCACCATTACTCCGGACAAGAAATTCGGTCTCACCGTAAAAGACCTGTGTCGTCCGGGCACGGTAGTGACCTTTAAGCCCAACCAGAAGAAGCCGGAATATGACGACCTGGTGGCGTTGTACCAGGGCAAAGAGCTGTTTCGCTACCGTCGTTTCTGATGACACCCGATATCAATTTCTCTCATTTTGCCCGACAGCGGGCTGGATTAATTCAGGAAGAAAACCATGCTGAAAATGATGACCTCTGCTGTACCCGCCCTCATTCTGTCACTTGCTGCATTCAGTGCCAGTGCAGCTCAACTTCCGGCAAGCCTGATGGATAAAGACAATCCCGGACAGGAGTACTGGTGCCAGGGAAACGACATCAACACCTCCATGTGTTCACTGACCGGTGTCAGCGACGACCATAAATTTGCTCTGATTCAGGATTTGCCCGGTCCAGCCTGTGAAGATTTAAGTTTCGGGATTATTGACCTGGTATTTAACACCGGACTTAACATCCTTTATGACGGTGGTGACTGCAAGGGAGATGTAAAGGCCGGGTTTGTTCGTGGCACAAAAGATAATGCCCTGTATGTGAAGATTGTCCGGGGCAGCAAAACTTTGCGCCTATATAAGGTGCAGACGGGTTTCTGATAATCACCCCACACCTGCATACTACCATAGCCCCTGACGCATCTGCGTCAGGGGCTGTTGCTTTTAAGGTACACCGAATGTCTGAATCTCATATGCTGCCACCGGGACCTTTCACCCGACAGCTGGCTGAAGCTGTTATCCGCCGGTATCACAACATCAGCATTGAAGATGACCAGGGTAGCCACTTCCGTCTGGTGGTTCGTGACTCTGAAGGTCGAATGGTCTGGCGGGCGTGGTGCTTTGAACCTGATGCCGGTGAAGAGCTTAACCGTTATATCCGCAAGTCAGGCATCCTCAGAGCATCCTCCTCCTGACCGCATCCATTCATCATCCCTGCATGTCCTTTATTTCCCATACGCCAGCCATCGTCGCTGGCGTTTTTATTGACGGAGAATATCCATGACGACACAAACGCAATGCGAATTGATGCCCGCTAATGAACCTCAATTTGACCTTACTGCAACACCAGTACCTGACGAACAGCGTCTTGATTTCTGGCCGCTGTACTTTGGCACTATCCCTCAGTGGATAACGCTGGAACCCCGTATTTTCGCCTGGATGGACCGCTTCTGTGATGAATACAGCGGTGGTATCTGGTCCTTTTACACGCTCAGTAATGGCGGCGCGTTTATGGCCCCTGATGCTGAGGGAGACGATAAATGGCATCTGTTCAACGGCATGAACGGCAATTGTGCGGAAATGAGCGCAGAAGCCGCAGGTATTGCTGTCTGCCTGATTGAATACAGCCATCACGCCTGTCGCACCGAATGCGATGCCATGACGGAGCACTATTACCGACTGCGGGATTACGCTCTGCAGCACTCTGAATCCAGCGCCATTCTGCGCATTATTGATTGAGGACACTCATGATGGAACAGTCACTTATCCCACCAGCTCCGGCACTACCACTAACCGCACAACGCACGGTAAAACGCGCCTTAACGCTGCTTGACCGACACCTGCGCGAAACAGGCGTGGCATTCACCTCCACTCAGGCTGCCCGTGACTGGCTGAAACTGAAAATGGCGGGACTGGAGCGCGAAGAGTTTATGGTGCTGTATCTGAACCAGCAGAACCAGTTGATTGCCCATGAAATCCTGTTTGCTGGTTCTATTAGCAGTACCGAGGTACATCCTCGTGAGGTGGTCAAACGCGCCCTGTACTTCAATGCGGCAGCAGTGATACTGGCGCATAACCATCCCTCCGGTGACACCACGCCCAGCCTGGCAGATAAGACCATCACGCAGCGTCTGGTGCAGGTGCTTCAGCTCGTTGATATCCGTGTGCCTGACCATCTCATCGTCGGTGGAGCGCAGATATTGTCGTTTGCTGAACACGGTCTGCTTTGAGGTATTACATGAAAATTATCAGTAAACGCCGGGCGATGACGATTTACCGCCAGTATCCGGCCTCCCGCATTTTTCGATACTCCACCGGTAAGTACCAGTGGCACGGCAGTGTCTGTCATTACAGCGGTAAGGTCGTTCCTGACATTTCCGGCGTGCTGGCGGTATACGCCGAACGCCGCCAGGACCGCAACGGGCCTTATGCCTGTCTGATGAGTATCACTCTGAACTGACAATAAAGGAGAAGCCCGATGAGAAGTCATGTTACATGGGGCCTGCAGCGGGATATCACGCCACGCCTGGGAGCTCGTCTGGTGCAGGAGGGCAACCGACTGCACTACCTGACTGACCGGGCCAGCATTACCGGTCAGTTCAGTGATGCCGAATGTCTTAAGCTGGATGTGGCATTTCCGCATTTTATCAGCCAGATGGAATCCATGCTGACCACTAGTGAAATGAATCCCCGCCATGCCCACTGTGTCACCCTGTACCACAACGGTTTCACCTGCGAAGCCGATACCCTTGGTAGTTGCGGCTACGTATACATCGCCATTTATCCCACTCAACGCTAACAAATTTCACGAGAGCAAACATGAAAAATCTACCTGCTACAATTTCGCGGGCGGCGGAGCCCTGTCTGTCGCCCGTGGCTGTCTGGCAAATGTTACTGACACGCCTGCTTGAGCAGCACTATGGCCTGGCACTGAACGACACGCCATTTAGTGATGAAACTGTGATTCAGGAACACATTGATGCCGGTATCACGCTGTCTGATGCCATTAACTTTCTGGTGGATAAGTACGAGCTGGTTCGTATCGATCGCAGAGGGTTTAGTTGGCAAGAACAATCACCTTATCTTCGGGCCGTTGATATTCTGCGAGCACGACAGGCAACTGGCTTGTTACGATGAAGTCTTAATGATGCTGTATTGTGAGAGCCCCGAGCAGTCTTCCTGACTTAAATCACCAGTCTTCACCAAAATTATATAACATACATCGTACCTGCCACTATTGGCAGGTGCGATTGTATTTACAAAGTATAGCTAATTTTAAGGATATTTATTATTAATGATTGAACTGAAATCCTCTTTATCGGTTTCAGCATCAATGACTGGTGGAACGTATGTGTTCAGTTTTTTACTGATGCCGAATATCTTGAGAGTACAGGATAACATCCAGAACCATGGAATAAGAGTAGCTAAGGTGATAGTTAGGAAGAAAATAAACTGACTGACATCTTCACGTGAATAGTTTTTAATTATCTCTGAACCCATAATGGTCAGTATAAAAATAAGCATGAGTGGTAGAGACCACTTCAAATGACTATGGGGGTATATCTTGCCATCGTTGATATCATATAATCCCGGCCAACGTAATACCGCTTTGAGTGATTGAATATAGGTTTGAGAGTGGCTGGAATGAAAAGCCACAAGCCTGTAGGATAAATCTCTGTCCCTATGTAGACCTAAAGATAGAAGGCGGAATTGTTGTTCAGCCACATCTAGTGGGTCTGAAGATGGTGGTTTTGAGTGCCTTAACCATTTAACAGCTTCGATCTGCTCTAAAGGAGAACGAGAAAAGAAATCCCGTCGGCTGAAGTGGACATACTTTTTCGCAATTGCGGCGAGAATGGCAAGGGTGACGCTTGTGATAACTGGAATATTGAGCAAATCTTTTACCAATGTGAACATCATCTTTCCCTTCTTAATCTTAAATGAACTGAAAATAACAGATTGATTTGTTTGCAGGAGTTTTTTTTCCAGAGTTAGGCAAGAAGCATTAGTATTGCTATGTAAGTGCTAGTTGTTGGATCTGTCTAGTAAAGAGAAATATTCCCAGCTGAAATTATTCAGGATGGTATGATTGCTGTGTCATCGTTTAGATGATTCAGGCGTTATGTTACTACGCTGATTTTCGAGGGGAAACAGTTGAGTATACATGTAAGTATATAACATCAATTATCCAAATGTTAATCACTTAAAATTCAGTTGATTAATGTTGAAATTCGAGTCCGGCCTTCGCACCATCGGAACATCAATAGACGTCAACGGACGTCTTTTTTTGTGCCTGAAATCCAGTATTTACCTATCTTTCCCGCTATAGTAACTCTCTCAAGGTCAACCGACTTCAACGTACATCTACCAACAGATGTTGGTACAGATGATGGTATTTCCGGTTCGATAATGCTTGTACCAACAGGGAGGGGATAAGCATGGCTCTAACAGATATCAAAGTCAGAACGGCCAAACCAACGGATAAGCAATATAAGCTGACTGATGGCAACGGTATGCATCTTCTCGTCCACCCAAATGGTTCAAGATACTGGCGTCTGCAGTACCGCTTTGGCGGAAAGCAAAAGATGTTGGCTTTAGGTGTTTATCCTGAAGTGTCTCTTGCAGATGCCAGAGCTCGCCGTGATGAGGCTCGTAAGCTTTTGGCGAACAGCATCGATCCGGGAGACAAAAAGAAAAATGACAAGGTTGAACAGAGTAAAGCACGAACCTTTAAAGAGGTAGCGATCGAGTGGCATGGCACCAATAAAAAGTGGTCTGAAGATCACGCCCATCGTGTGCTAAAAAGTCTGGAAGATAATCTCTTTGCAGCGCTTGGTGAACGTAATATCACTGAGTTAAAAACGCGCGATTTATTAGCGCCCATTAAAGCCGTAGAGATATCCGGACGTCTTGAGGTTGCTGCTCGTCTTCAACAGCGCACTACGGCCATCATGCGTTATGCAGTACAAAGTGGGTTAATTGATTATAACCCGGCACAAGAGATGGCTGGGGCGGTTGCTTCCGGTAATCGACAACATCGTCCGGCGCTGGAATTAAAGCGCATCCTGAGTTGCTTGAGAAAATAGATAGCTATACCGGCAGGCCGCTAACCCGCTGGGCGACAGAACCCACTCTGCTTATCTTTATTCGATCCAGTGAGCTGCGTTTTGCTCGTTGGTCAGAAATCGATTTTGAAACGTCAATGTGGACCATCCCACCTGAGCGAGAGCCCATTCCTGATGTGAAACATTCTCAGCGAGGTTCAAAGATGCGTACACCGCATCTGGTGCCGCTTTCAAAGCAGGCGCTGGCGATCCTGAAGCAGATAAAGCAGTTCTGTGGCGAACATGAGCTGATCTTTATTGGCGATCATGATCCGCGTAAGCCAATGAGTGAAAACACCGTAAACAGTGCGCTCCGGGTGATGGGCTATGACACTAAAGTTGAGGTTTGCGGTCACGGCTTCCGCACAATGGCCTGTAGCTCGCTAATTGAGTCAGGACTATGGTCGAAGGATGCGGTGGAAAGGCAGATGAGCCATATGGAACGCAATTCGGTGCGGGCTGCATATATCCATAAAGCGGAACATCTGGACGAACGCAAGCTGATGTTGCAGTGGTGGGCGGATTTTCTGGATGCGAATCGGGAGAGAGCAATTACGCCGTTTGACTATGTGAAGATCAACCGGGGTAATGGCGTGTGAAATGTTTGTCAGTTTGTATTTAAATTAAAAATATTGGACCAGCTTTTAATAACCCTAGTAGAGGACTTTTTTTCTTTGCTGTGGTCCTGCGCACTCAGATTACTGTAAAGACAACGTATTAATGTAATATATAATAACATTGCGGATGGTTTGTTGATTTTTCTAGATGCGGGTATCATTTGTTTTGAATATTGATAATACAGGTAAAAACTCTTAGCATATGAAAATATTGCTATGAGTTTTTTATTAAATGATAGTTCTTATCAGATTCTGTTCGTAGATAATAAATTTTTATTCACCAGATAACAATCTAAATTAAAAATTGATTTAAATAATTTAAGGCGCTGTCTACTGAATAAAATAACTTGGTTATTTGAGTATGCTGAATAGAAGGAATCACCACCAATGATACTTCAATTAAGCGTTGCCAGTAATGTTCTAATTATAGAACACTACTAGTATACAATACAAAGATCTAACCTGCTGATTTAATAATAAATATATTTATTGTTTATTGCATTCTCGATAATGTCTCTTTATTTCATTAAAACTGACATCTGGTTTAAAATTAGCTTTGATGATATCTGGAGAGTGTATGATAACTTCAGCCCCTTTATATTTGGTTTGTGCTGTGTATGTTAAACCAAATGGCTCAGGAGAAAATTCAGAATAAATGCCACGAATTTCAGGAGTATCATCATAAGTGACAATCCATGGATGAGTAATCCGTTTTACGCTTTCAAATAGACGATAATGATCGTTATGCTCAAAGAAGTTTTGATATAAACCTTTTCCTTTAATGTAATAAGGTGGGTCTATATTTATTAAAGCTTTATCTTCTACTACAGGAAGCACCTCATCAATAAAATGAGTTGCATCTAAGTTACTTAGGCGTATAGAGTCACGCATAGCAGCTATTGATTTTATTTGTTCGATAACCCGCTCTTTATTAAATCGGCAATCAATTTTATATCTTCCAGTTTGTTCTTTTCCGCCGATTACACCAGCCTTGATAATTCCAGAACGATTAGTTCTATTCAAGAAAAGAGTTGCAAAACCTAACTTAAGAAAATCAGATGTATTACTTCTGTATATTTCTCGCTGCTTATGCCACTCATCCATTGTAATGATACTTGAATCAATCAACGAGCAAAGTTCGTCAGTTCTATACAGAACACTGTGCCAAAATGCATGAATTGCTGGATCTAAGTCATTGATATACACTTTACGAACATGTTTATTAATCAGTAGATACCAAGCGATAGCACATCCCCCAGCAAAAGGTTCAACATATGTCCCACCTTCGAGGGTGTTCAGCTTCATGATCTCAAGAACATAAGCTGTAAGTTTTGATTTCCCACCTGGGTATCTCAAAGGAGAGTAAAACATTATATTTCCTTTAAACTAATCAATATACTGAATAACGGCAGTAACATATCCCAAAAACGATTTAAGAATTGGCGCTCAATTTTATGAACTTTTGTTCCATGAACATACTCATTCAAAGTATTCAGGCTAAAGTCGTTGCTATTGTGTAATAGCTGATCGATGATTTTGTCAGCTTCTTTATCGCCAATCAAGTCCCCGCGTAAGATACTCAGCTTTTGGCTCAGTGTTACCTCATTGTAAGGCCTCTTTGCCCGCTTAGACACGTTTTGTTGCAATTCACAATTGTTGATATATTCATCAACAGATAGTTCTAGGAAAATTCGAATCGATGCAGCAGAAACATTAGGATACTTACGAAGAGGTAACTTTTGCAACTCGTTAAAAAGTGCTCTAATTTTATAGCTTCTAACTTTTATTTCATGATATTCATCAGTTAGTTGCCCACGATTAGGGTTACCTTTCAAGGTAGGCTTCAAGTCTTCTGGCTCTCTTCCTTGTCCATTTAAATCTTGGCCTGAATCCGTTTTATCATCACCTTTTGGCTCATTTTCCGGAGGATTAGCCATAGGCGGTGTAACAGCGGCCTCATCTTGATCTTCCGCTGACGCTTGTCGAATTTTAGGCAAATACTCAAAAATTTGTTGGAAATGTGAATCAATAGTTCGGGTATTAACAACAATTCCTAGTTCATTATTCTTATTTAACATCAATTTTAAGAATTTAGCATACGCGACATAAAAATCGTTAAGGTTTGCATTAATGACAACACCGACATCGCTAAATTCTATATGCCATGCTTCTCTTACTTGGCTGTTACCAAACCAACGTTCAAGGACAGTCATATTTATGCGATGACTGTATACCTGCTCCCTTTCTTCTATTGATAAATAACTAGTAACTTCCTGTCGCGTAGCTATATCTCTGATTTTTACATAACGTAAAGCTTCAACAATTGAAGCTCTTTTAAATCCTGTTAACTCTATGGTCATATCAATATCTTGACCAACAGAGTCATATACGGTTATTATATAGCGTTGTTGCTGTAAACGTTGCCATCTAATTTGATTGCTGGCATTGGAATGTCGTTGCAAAATATACCAGCGAGCATCATCATAACTAGGTGATACACAAACTTTAATTTTTTCTATTGTATCCCTATCAATTGATTTTGATAGCTTACTTACGGCTCGACGAATCGTCATTGGGGCTTTTTCTGGATTTCTAAGTAACTTAAGTGCCATTACTCTGCGATTGCCTTCCGCCACATAAAAATTCTTATCAGCTTGATTTTGCCATACCACAATAGGGTCGAATGATACGAAACCACGGTTGGCTATTGATGTAATTAACTCGATAAAATCCTGTTTATCATTTACATCGGATATTAATTCTTCAACGAAATCTCGAACACGCACAGGTTGGCTAGATGGGTCTAGGCGAGGGTTATCCCTCCAAAGCTTTAAGTTATCAACTGAGCGTAGTACCCTGTTTTCCCACCATTTTTTATTTTCCTGAGCCATGTTATCCCCTGTGTATAAATATTGTCCGAATCCACTATCTTCTAGTTTACAACACGTTACTTTATCTTAGGAACACTAAATCATCACAGTTATGGGGGACTGTTTTCAGGGAGGAGATCACTATTTTTCATTGTCCGAGGTGTCGAATGTCTTCGAAAAGGAGTAAGACTGCGAGCGCACGCACCAAGTAAAATTTTCTTCATTTCCCACTCCCCTTAAATGTTCAACTCGAGGTAGGTCTGGTTTACTTCGTCCTGAATAATATCAAGATACGTCATAGTGACTGCTGGGCTGCTATGGTTCCGCATCTTGCTGATCGTCTCAATTGGTGTTCTTGCCTCCCACGGCGCACAGCCCCGACACCTACGGGCGCTATGGCTGCTGATATTCTTTTCTGCGACCATTTCCCCGGCATTCACTGAACGCACGGATTGCTGCCTCTCTAGTGATGGCTCTGGCTGGCTGATTCTTCACCCGGTTAGACTTTAACTGGAACAGGAATTTGTCTTCCGGATATGTAGCACGGTGACAGCGGGTAATCTCCCGCACCCGGTAGTTAATCGGGAATACCTTCTGCTTGCCCGTTTTCTTCTCCTTTATAGTAACCACATGCTCGGCGACATCATTACGTTAACTGGTTTTTGGAGTTGATTGTTTTTTACACTCCTGGCAATGGCGTTGTATATCAAAGTTAAATAAAAAAGGTAGATTCAGAGTGTGAATGACCGTCTGGAGTATCATTTTTAATAGAAAATACTGGTAATGAGTGACTATTCTATTACATACTTATAAAACAATAATATACTCTTAATGGTATAGTCAATGATTTATTATGATGCGCGGGTGATAAAAAAATTAGCCGAAGATGCTGAGAAATTTATTGTGTTTTTTCAGGGGTGGATTGATAAAGTAGAGATTGAACCAGCTTTGAATGTTCTCAAAATTTCAGCGCTTTACTATAATCGTTTTTCTGAACAATCTGAAGATGATTATACGTGTTATTTTGGTCAATGCATCTATCTGCTTTTAGTTCGTTTTCCCTCTCATTGTGATGAGATTTTAAAGATGGAGAAGGACTGCCGTACTATTCATGTGGCATATAATGATTTCTTTAGACGCATTAGGATTATGAATGAACGTTTTTACAGGAAAGAAGAATATAAGCTTAATGCATTTTTAATATTTTCTGAAATAAGCTTGAGCGTTATGTGCTCACTCCTTGATGGTATATCAAGCAGTCGGCTTGAGGCAATTTTCCCCATCGTATTTAGAATGCATGGACTTCCACTGTCGGAAGATATCACTCCACATAATGTAAAATCAATCAGTATGATATTTGACCAAGTGTGCAGTTATACTGGTAATATATTTAAAGAGTTACGGCATTCTAATTTTCTTGATCTTGAATATCATTGTTCAGAGAAAACAGTAAAAAATGCAGGTGGTTGGATAAAAGAGTGGGATGATTACGATTCACTTAATCGTATCAGCGATCTTTTCCGGTTTTGTAATGCAAAGGTTAGCTATTTAGATTTAAATAATATCTCCATAGAAGTGGATGAGGATTGTACTTATAAGGATTATGAGGTTGCACGCTCAAGATTTACCATGAGGGGTACTGGTGTCTATTATGAAACTCAGAAGGTTTTGGAAGAAAGTCCTAATTTCATTGAGCGGCTGAAGACAATAGTTCCTGAGTGGATTAATGAAAGCGATTTTTTCTCCATCGCTTATTTTAGTGAAATGGAAAATATGTCACCAGAGGATTTATATATTGAGTATGGGGGAGTTAATATTTATGCATGGATACATGCATATGGAATGTTAGTGGCGATAGCGAAACAGGAGATGGATGAACGTTTCCACAGAACAACTCCTGGGAACTTACAACTTAAAGATTGGGTTATTTATCATACTCGTGATGAATGGATACGACTTTTTGTTGAGGGTGGCCTTTGTTGGATTACTGCGGCATTGGTTACCGATTATTTTACATTTGATGATAAAGCATTAGATATAAATGATTGCCCGTTACTACCATGTAACGATGGTCTTTGTATGTTGCCTTCCATCGTTTCAATGAGTTGTGTGACTCGTTCTCTGTTGTCACTTTTTAGTGCAAGAAATATTTCAATTGATGATAAGGGGAAAATTCACGAACGAGAATTTATTCAGAGGATCAAGAATTCTAAAATTTGCGCTGCTCAACTTTCAGTACGAAAGGATTATGACTGTGACTGTGCAATGGTGATTCAAGACCATTTATTCTTTGTTGAGTTGAAATCTAATGGACATCCGGTACATTTTAATCGCTATTACCAGACGCTTGTGAATATTAATGGTGATAATGTTGGACTGAAAACTAAAACCTCTTGGATTAAACAAGTGACACGTTATGCCAATTATTATTCGACTCAATTAGACTTGGTCCGTGATGCTCTAGATTTACCCGCAGGATGGAAGCCAAAGGGTTTTCATAAAATGATTGTGACCACCTCAGTGTTTGGGGGCATTTATCATCAAGAGGGATGCTTTGTTGTCGATAAAACTGCAATTTATAGCTTTATTGAGCGTATGGTGAGTGTAACTACCGAAATGAAAAATGGAATACGTATACAGAACAGTCCTGAAAGTGATAGTTTTTACCATGGTGAAATTACTATTGAAAAAATGCTTGGCTTCTTGGATGAATTACCATCTATTACTGCAAGGCGTCGAAGAGTAAAGCAGCTTGCATATAATGTCCAGTGCGGAGAAATAAATTTCTCTTATCCGTTTTTTGATATATGGCCTGCATTTGAAACTGTACTAAAGGCAGATGGTACTGAAGCTGTTGCAATGCTATAGCTCTTTCGTACTTTTAATATTGGGTAACATGCAGGGTGAATAAAATTTAGATACAGGTACAGGTTTTTTTATTAAACAGCAATGGTTCTGGATAGAGATTATATTTTTTTAATGTCAATTATGAACTGTTGAAATGGATAGATACGAGGTAACTAGGAGAGTGTCCTTTTAAATGCATGCCCTTGCTTAAGGGCTTTATCGGTACTCTACTGATATGGCATTATATCCATTGGTAAAGTCTATTTTTTGTACGGATTTTAACTTGTGGGTACAAGTGCGGGTATAACCATTTATTCGTGCTTTTAAACTACATTGATATCAGTCTATTAGGTGTGAAATTCGAGTCAGGCCTTCGGCACTAAGTCACTTAATTTATTACGATACAGCAGGTTAGACAACAAAACCTGTCTCTTTTGCCTGTAAGGAATGCTCTGTTATGTCCCTTGAAAAAGCTGCTGATGAAGTCGCCGGAGGCTCCGCTTGCCTTTACCACCAATAGGACTATTGGGCTGTATTACCAGCCGTCTGGACTGGCTTAAAAATCATCGATATGATTCAGGTGGTTGATTGATACTCAGGGTAATGAAAATGCCAGCAAGTAATGCGCAAACGGAAGAAGGAACGCTGCGCCTGATGACTCCCGGAGAGATAGCTATGGCTCGGAGAGTGTACGGTGATTCAATTGTATATAGCCGGGTCTGGGTGCATTGCGACAGCTACCTTCCATTCGGTTTACAGAGTCCCCGATACGCCATGACACCTAATGGAGAGTTATGGTTCAGGAAAGAGATATACGCGCAGGACTATTCAGTTGCATCCGTAGCACTGGAGCATAAGTACGTGTTCATCCATGAGTTGGGGCATGTATGGCAGCACCAGACCGGGCAATGGGTTAGATTACGGGGATCGTTTAGTTGGGCGGCTGATTACACGTATCGCCTGGATAAAGAGAAGCTGACAGACTATTCCCTTGAACAACAGGCATCAATATTTGCAGATTATTGGCTATTACTGGTTTATGGTATGAAGAGTTGGCGGGACAATCAGGCTCCCGGCAGGATGGGCAAGTACAGGGGCGTAGATAATCTTAAAGACATTCCGTCGCTTTATAAAAAGATTATCACTGGGCGGGGTTGAACAATGAATCGATATATGTTATTGGGAGCTGTATTTCTGTTAACTGGCTGCCCTGGCCCGATGGATCCTGTACCGCTTGAGCATCTGGCAAAGGTTACCGTGAGCGATAATCGTGTCTGCATCACTGTCCCAGCTAGTGAGGGAGAAAAGATAGCCTCTGTACAATTTGGTAGCGATACCGGGCAGGAAGTGTACAAAACGTTTAGTGGCGCGGATGAGCAGATTCCTGCTGTTCGTGGGGAGTGCCTACCCGCTTTCGGCTTTGAGTTCAAGCCGAGCAATACGTATGCGGTTTTCTATCGACTGGAAAAAAGCAGCTCTGAACCGGGCCGGGTATTCGCAGCTCGATTCTCTCTGGAGCAGGATAGGAGCGGCAGACTCAGACTGATTGAGAAGCCGTAACCCTCGAATATTTTGATACTGGTTGGGTTGACCTGTGTTGCATTTTCCGAACTCCCGTCCCAAGCGGCTCTCAGGGGGCTGTGCTTATGAGTTAATGTGTTGGCACATTAACTAAAATTTATTATTAATTTGTTTTAAATCAAATTGTTAATTATGATTTTCGAGTCTGGTTTTCGTAACCCGCTATTTAAAATTCTCATTTTCCATCACCCCCTAAACACTTCCCTCCTGTGCCACTCCACGAACCCATCCTTCGGGTAATGCCCCTTCCCTTGCGGTAGCCCAAGCGGCTTACCATCAAAATCCCAGAACAGCTTGCCGACAATTCCGCCACCGTTAACTGCCGGAGAAACCTGTACTCGCATATGTTCATCCAGGCCAATTGAGCCTTTATCAAACGCCTTATGATGAATGGCGCACAGTGCCAGACCGTTGGGAATTTCACAGGGGCCGCCGTGTTGTTTCCATTTGATGTGGGCCGCTTCCAGCGCGACGGAGGTATTGTCATGGCGCATGTTGAAGCCGCAGATGGCGCATTCATAGTTATAGGCGCGCAGCACCTGCTGGCGAAAAAGCGGATCGCGTTCTTTGCGGATTTGCTGGATATCAAACTCCATTTCATCGGCGATCTCTTCCTGAATACTCTCCGGAAAATGCGCCTGCAGGATCTGATGCGCCAGGGTGTTAATCAGCTTCTTATTTCTGCTCAGGAGGGCGAAGTGCTCTTCGTCAAAGCCACCCGCGACATGATAGGTCTCCAGCTCTTTGGGTGGCGGTTGTCTACTGCCTTCAGTCGAGCATTGCTCAGCGTTGAACAATTCCCAAAAGCCGTCGCCTTGTAATCGCCAGAAGGGCATATCGGGGCGGTATTGCGCGCGCTGAGGGCCAAAACGTTCCAACAGGCTATGCAGGTCATCGCGTACCTCTGAGGCGTAATCGAACATCCGCAAATGCCCGCGCTGATAGTGCGACAGAACGTGCAGAAGCAGCAGGGGTTTATGCGGGGCGCGTTGTTCGCCCTTGCGCCAGATATTCATATCGGCGATCGCTTGTTGCAGAGTTTTACTGGAGGGCATCGCGTTACGTTTTTTGCCAAATAATTGCGATGATGCTCGCAAAACGACACCCGATCAAGCTATCAGGATGAGATATCAAACCCATGTCTCTTTTCAAATATCACCTGATTTATATATTCGAAATCTATTCCACTTTCTACGTATAATAAAGCGCCTTGCCATCAGATAGCTCAGCCATATGAAAAGGTTGCCGGACCATTTATCACGGGAATGTATTCTGAGTTTGTCGAAGGGGCGGTACTTCAGGTGATGGTTAATCGTTATGAACGCGATCGCCAGGCTCGCCAGGCTGCGCTATCATGGCAGTCAGTGCCAGGTGTTCGGCCTCGATATGGCGAAGCGCTATGGCGATATCGGTCGGGGCTTTATCCACATTCATCATTTGGTGCCGTTGTCGGAGATTAAACAGGACTATCGTCTGGATCCGAAAACTGACCTGATCCCAGTGTGCCCCAACTGCCATGCGATGTTGCATCGGCGAAATCCACCATATACGCCAGATGAATTAAAAACTCTGATACAATTATAGTAATATACAGTTATAAAAAGGATTTGAGTAATGGCATTGTATAATATTGCTGATAAAAATTTAGTTGCGTTGGAAAAAACCACCTACTCAATAGAGGGGCTTCAGGAACGTTACGATTTGCAAGAGGCTATAAAAAAGAATATTGATATTCTTGCACCTGATTGTCTTGTTATTGCTGAGGAGTTTTCCGATTGGGAGGACAGTAGAAGGCGGATCGATTTATTAGCAATTGATAAGCAGGCTAATCTTGTCGTTATAGAACTAAAGCGAGATGAAATCGGCGCTCATATGGAATTACAAGCATTGCGCTATGCGGCAATGATTTCTACAATGAGTTTTACTAAGGCATGTGAGTATTATCAGTCATATTTAGGTGCTGATTCAGATGTTAATGCTAAAGCAAAAATATTAGCGTTTATTGGCCTTGAGGAAAATGAACTCTCCGACTTTGGTAAGGATGTTAGAATAGTTCTTGCTTCAGCTGATTTTGGGAAGGAGTTGACCACTACAGCGATTTGGCTAAGAGATAAAGGCGTTGATATTCGTTGTGTTCGCCTTACACCTTACAAATTTAATGATGACATTCTAATTAATGCAGAGCAAATAATCCCGGTTCCTGAACTAGAAGAATATCAGGTTAAGTTCAGGGAAAAACTGGTTGAACAGAACATCAGTAGCCAGAAATCTGAAAAAGATTACTCTGAATATAGATATAATGGTGGTGTGTATAATAAACGTAAGTTAGCCCTTGAACTATTTACTGATTGGATAAGTAAGCATAACCCCCACAATCTTGATGAGATTTATGCTAAATTGGGTGATGTCCTTCGAAATCGCACAATCGTTTTGGCTGACCAAATTCCTGATGGGCGAAAGAATAGATATCATTTGAATGAGGATGCGGTGATAGAGCTTCAATCAGGTGAAGTCATCGCAATATCGAATCAATGGGGGCTTGGTAATATTCAGCGTGTGATTGATTTTTTACGTCATGATGGTTTTATTATTGAAAAGGTTGAATAATAGACGAAAATGAATATCGCTCAACGCTGCATTTGAAAACGTGACGTTGAGTATATTCATCGCGTATGCATTGATAATAATTTACATCTATCTTACTGCCCATAATTCCAATACAGCCAATATCCCCCAACCAGCGCTACAACATTCAGCACGATGCTAATAAAGAAGTACGTCCTGAACGGCTGTTTCTGGGTTTTATGCCGAAAGCAGCGCTGCCCGACCATTGCGCCAGGCCACCCGCCGAGCAGGCCGAATGTCAGCAGAGTAGATTCCGGGACTCGGCTCCAGGCCTTGCGGGCGGCTAATTTGTCGATACCGTAGATGAGCCAGGTCAGCACGTTCGCCAGCAGGAACCACATCGCAAAGGAATAGGGCAGGAATACGCAGCCGACGGCGGCGAGGGCCAGCAGGAAATAACAAAAGTAACCGAGCTTCATAGGATATCAACCGTGCTAAACAGGGAGCAGGGGCAACTATACCCATTTTGCCTGCCGGGAGTAAGACGTGCATGCGCCATGGCAGGCCGCGGCGACGTTGGTAAGGACTGCCGGGCGGCAACTTTACTATCCTGCCGCCGCCCGGCGTCAGCGATGCTCTCCGTCCATCACTTCAATAAACATGGCAGGCTATATCCGCCACCGTTACCTGATGGCCGCGATCGACCTGTGCTGCGTTATTCGCCCTGTTTGCGCCGATGTCGGTACAACCACATCAGCTTATACGCTGCCGGAATAATAAACAGCGACAGCAGCGGGGCGGTGATCATTCCGCCAATCATCGGTGCGGCGATGCGGCTCATCACCTCCGAACCGGCGCCGGTGCCCCACAGAATCGGCAGCAGGCCGGCGATAATCACCGCCACGGTCATCGCCTTGGGCCGCACGCGCAACACCGCGCCCTGATACAGCGCTTCGTCGAGCTTATCGGCGCTGAAGGTCTGCGGGTTCTCCAGCGACGGTTCCGCCTCGATGGCGTGGCGCAGGTACATCAGCATCACCACGCCAAACTCCGCCGCCACCCCGGCGAGGGCGATAAAGCCGGTGCCGGTGGCCACCGACAGATGGAACCCCATCCAGTAGAGGAACCAGATCCCGCCGACGAGGGCGAACGGCACGCTGGTGATAATCAGCAGCGCCTCGCCGACGCGGCGGAACGCCAGGTACAGCAGTACAAAGATGATCATCAGCGTCATTGGCACCATCAGCTTCAGCTTCTGATTGGCGCGCTCCAGCAGTTCAAACTGCCCGGAATACGACACGCTGATACCCGGCTTCAGCTTCACCTCTTTGCCGATGGCCTGCTGCAGATCGCGTACCACCGACACCATGTCGCGGTCGCGGGCATCGATGTAGATCCAACTGGTCGGGCGGGCGTTCTCGGTCTTCAGCATCGATGGCCCGCTGACGACCTTAACTTCGGCGACATCGCCCAGCACGATCTGCTGCTTCTGCGGCGTGAGGATCGGCAACTGGCGCAGGGTCTCCGGGCTGTCACGATAGCTCTGCGGGTAGCGGATGTTGATCGGGTAACGCTCGACGCCTTCTACCGTTTCACCGACCATCGCCCCGCCGATGGCGGACGAGACAAACAGCTGCACGTCGCCGATGGTCATGCCATAGCGGGCCGCCTTCTCGCGATGAATATCAATATTGAGATAGCGCCCGCCGACCAGCCGCTCGGCTAACGCTGACGTTACGCCTGGCACGGTGCGCGCCACCACTTCAATCTGCTCGGCGATGGCGTCGATATCGGCCAGGTTGGTGCCGGAAACCTTAATCCCAATCGGGCTCTTGATACCGGTGGAGAGCATGTCGATGCGGTTGCGGATCGGCGGCACCCACAGGTTCGCCAGCCCCGGTAGGCGTACGGTGTTATCCAGCTCCTCGACGATCTTCTCCATGGTCATCCCTGGCCGCCACTGATCCTGCGGCTTGAGCTGAATGGTGGTCTCCACCATCTCCAGCGGCGCCGAGTCGGTGGCGGTCTCAGCCTTGCCGGTTTTGCCGAACACCCGCGCCACCTCCGGTACCGTCATGATCAGCTTATCGGTCTTCTGCAACATATCCGCCGCCTGCGAGGCGGAGATCCCCGGTAGCGTCGACGGCATATACAGCAGATCGCCCTCGTTGATCTGCGGCAGAAACTCGCCGCCGACCCGGTTAAGCGGCCAGATAACCGTCAGGATCGACAACAGGGCGATCAGCAGGGTGGTCTTTGGCCAGTGCAGCACCTTCAATAGCAGCGGATGGTAAATGCGGATCAAAAAGCGGTTCAGCGGGTTGCTGTTCTCCGCCGGGATCCTGCCGCGGATCCAGAACCCCATCAGGATCGGGATCACCGCGATCGCCAGCAGCGCGGCTCCGGCCATCGACCAGGTTTTGGTGAAGGCCAGCGGGCCGAACAATTTCCCCTCCTGGCCTTCGAGGGTGAAAATCGGGATAAACGACAGGGTAATGATCAGCAGGCTGATAAACAGCGCCGGGCCGACTTCCACCGAGGCATCGGTAATGATTTTCCAGCGCGTGTCGTTGCCGAGCTTCTGCCCCGGATGCTGATGCTCCCACTCCTCCAGCCGTTTATGGGCGTTCTCAATCATCACGATGGCGGCATCGACCATCGCCCCCACCGCAATCGCAATCCCGCCCAGCGACATGATGTTGGCGTTGAGCCCCTGGAAATGCATCATGATAAAGGCGAAGCACAGGCCGAGCGGCAGCGAAATAATCGCCACCAGCGCCGAGCGCACGTGCCACAAGAACAGGGCGCAGACCAGCGCGACGACGATAAACTCTTCCAGTAGTTTGTGGCTGAGATTGTCGATGGCGCGGTCAATCAACTGGCTGCGGTCATAAGTGGTGACCACTTCGACCCCTTCCGGCAAGCTGCTTTGCAGGGCGGCCAGCTTCTCTTTGACCGCCGAGATAACCTGGCGGGCATTTTTGCCGGAGCGCAGGATCACCACGCCGCCAGCCACTTCGCCCTCGCCGTTAAGCTCAGCGATGCCGCGGCGCATCTCGGGGCCGATTTGTACCCGCGCGACGTCGCCGAGATACACGGGCACGCCGTTATCGCCGGTTTTCAGCACGATGTTTTTGAAATCGTCGAGGGTTTGCAGGTAACCGCTGGCGCGTACCATATATTCGGCTTCCGCCAGCTCGACGGAAGAACCACCTGATTCCTGGTTAGAGGCATCCAGCGCTGATTTTACCTCGCCGAGGCTGATGCCGTACTGGGTCAGCTTCATCGGATCGACGACAATCTGGTACTCCTTGACCACGCCGCCGACCGACGCCACTTCTGAGACGTCAGGAATGGTTTTCAGCTCATACTTTAAGAACCAGTCCTGTAGCGAGCGCAGTTCGGCGAGGTCGTGCTTGCCGCGGCGATCGACCAGCGCGTATTCGAAGATCCAGCCGACGCCGGTGGCGTCCGGGCCCATTTCGGCGCTGACCCCGGCGGGCAGTTTGCCCTGTACCTGGTTGAGATACTCCAGCACTCGCGAACGCGCCCAGTAGGGGTCGGTGCCGTCTTCAAATATCACATACACGTAGGAGTCGCCGAACTGCGAGAAGCCGCGCACCGTTTTGGCGCCGGGCACCGACAGCATCGTCGTGGTCAGCGGCCAGGTGACCTGGTTTTCGACAATCTGCGGCGCCTGTCCCGGGTAGCTGGTTTTGACGATCACCTGCACGTCGGAGAGATCCGGCAGGGCATCCACCGGGGTGTGAACGATAGTCCAGGTGCCCCAGATACTGAGAAACAGCGCTGCCATCATCACCAGAAAACGGTTGGCTACCGAGCGGCGGATAATCCATTCAATCATTGTTCCGTTCCTCAGTGCGCGTGGCCGACAGGGGCCGATGCCGTGGGAGCCTGCGCGCGCATGCGCTCCAGCGCGCCGGAGATATTGGCTTCCGAGTCGATCAGGAATAGCCCGCTGGCAACCACGTTCTCGCCCTCCTGCAGCCCGCTGCGAATGGCCGTGACGCCAGCGGATTCATGAAATACCTGCACGATTTTCGGCACGAAGCGGCCCTCGTTATCCACGGTAATAACCCGCTGCTCGCTGCCGCTGTCGATCAACGCTTTCGACGGGATCAGCAGCATCGGCGCGCTTTCAGTGGTCAGTTTCAGATACGCGTTCATCCCCGGCTTCAGCGCTTCATCCGGGTTGTTGACCTGCAGGCGCAACTGCAGGGTGCGGGTGGCGCTATCAACGCTGGGTAAAATCGTCCATTTGTTGATGCTGAAGGTTTTGTCCGGCCAGGCGGGAACCTGAATCGCGAACTGCGAAGGGTCTTTAATCCGCCAGGCGATGGATTCCGGAACCGCCACGCTGATCCACACCGGATCCATACCCTGAATTTTCGCCACCACGTTATCTTTGGCGATGTTCATTCCGGCGCGCAGATCGAAGGCGGTGATCACCCCGTCGATCGGCGCTTTGAGGGTAAAGCGGGTCTGGATTTTGCGTGTGGATTTCAGGCGGCGAATATCGTCATCCGGCATCCCGGCGAGGCGCAGACGTTCGAGGATCCCCTCGACCTGCGTGGCGGTACCGCCGGTTTCCAGCAACAGCAGATATTCGCTCTGTGCTTCCACCCAGTCGGGGATGGTCAGCTCAAGCAGCGGCGTGCCTTGTTTCACTTTGTCGCTGATGGTCAGCGGATAGACTTTATCGATGAAGCCCGCCGCCCGCGCCTGCATAATCACGTACTGGTATTCGTTATAGCTGACGCTAGCCGGGAATGTCTGGACGTAGCGCAGCGGCCCGCGCGTCACCGCGGCGGTTTTCACGCCGAGGTTCTGGGTCTGCGTCGGATCGATACGTACGCCCGGCGTACTGGCGGTGGCGGCCTCCTCATCGGCGTATTTCGGCACCAGATCCATATCCATAAACGGCGATTTACCCGGTTTATCGAAGCGGGTGTTTGGGTACATAGGGTCGTACCAGAACAGTACGTTGCGCTGTTGTTCGGATGTCGGGGCCGCGGTGTCGTGGGCCGGTGCCAGCCGGGCGTACAGCGCCACGGTTAGTGCGCCACCAATCACCATGCTGCCGAGGATCAGCGCCGTGTTTTTGAGTGTCAGGGATGCCATGTATCGTCCATTTCGTCGTTGAGGGGCCTACCGTTACCGGGCCGTTAGTTGGCGCGGATATCCTGCAACAGCGACAGATTGCCCTGCTGAACGAAGGTGAAGGCCACGCTGTCGCCGTCTTTCACATTGTTGAGGTGTGTCTGCGGCGTGATGGTGAAGCGCATGGTCATCGGCGGCCAGTTCACCGCCGGGATGGCATCGTGAGCGATGGTGATTTTTTGGCTATCCATATCAATCGCTTTAATCACGCCTTTGCCGTTGATGCGTTGCGCCTGTTCGGTGGCGGGCTGTTCATGCATCGCCATACCAGCGTGCGGATCGGCGGCTTGTGCGGCGAACATCACGCCAGAGAACAGGACGAACAGGGTGGTTTTAGACAGTGCATTCATGATCGAGACTCCTCGGGTTATTCCATCCAGCCGCCGCCAAGGGCGGTGAACAGGGTGATTTCATTCGCCTGACGGGAATAGTTGAGTTCCAGCAGGGTTTGTCGGGTGGTGAAAATGTCGCGCTGGGCGCTCAGCACTTCGATGTAGCTGACCGCACCGTGGCGATAGAGCGCGGTGGCGCGCTGCAGGGTGATGTCCAGCGAGGCGAGATAACGCTGCTGAGCGGCAATCTGATCGGCCAGGCTCTGGCGCAGGGCCAGCGCGTCGGCCACCTCTTTAAACGCGGACTGGATTTTTTGCTCATAGTTGACCACCTGCTGCTGTTGGCGGATCTCCGCCAGGTCGAGGTTGGCCTGGTTGCGCCCGGCGTTGAAAATCGGCAGCTCGATTTTGGGGATGAAGTTCCACATCGCGCTACCGGCGTTGAACAGGCTGGAGAGCTCGCTGCTGCTGCCGGAGAGCGAGCTGGTCAACGTAATCGACGGGAAAAAGGCCGCCCGCGCGGCGCCGATATTGGCGTTCGCCGCCTGCAGACTGTGTTCGGCTTCTAAAATATCCGGTCGCTGTAGCAGGATCTCTGAGGAGAGCGACGGCGGCAGGGTCACGCTTTTGAGGTCCGCGACGCGGCTGGCGCTATCGTCCGGCAGGCGCTGGTAGCTGCCGAGCAGCAGTTGCAGGGCGTTGTTAGCCTGCGCCAGCTGGCCTTGCCGCTTCGCGATATCGGCGCGGGTGCTTTCGATCATCCCACGCGCCTGCTCCAGCGCCAGCACGGTGGTGCTGCCGGTCAGCAGCTGTTTTTCGACGAACGCGTAGGACTGCTGATAGTTCCGCAGGGTGTCGTTGGCGACCTGCAACTGCGCCGCTGCCAGACGCTGGTTGAAGTAGCTTTGGGATACGTTTGCAATCAACAGGATATGCACCGCGCGCCGCGCCTCTTCGCTGGCGAAGAAGTTTTGTCGATCGGCTTCGCTGAGGTTTTTCAACCGGCCAAAGAAGTCGAGGTCATAGCTGAGATTTAACCCGGCGGCATAATCGCTGCTGGTGGAGGTGTCGCCTTTGAGTTTGCCGCCGTAGGTAGTGCTGGCATCGCCGTTAAGCTGCGGATAACGGTCGGCATCGGTCACCCGGTATTGTGCGCGGGCTTCCTGTACTTTCAGCGTCGCCATACGCAGATCGCGGTTATTGGTCAGCGCGGTGCTAATCAGGCTTTTCACCTGCGGGTCGACGAAAAAAGTCCGCCAGCCGGTCTCCTGATAACCCGCCGTCGCGGTGACCAGCTTATTCTGGCTGAGGGAGAACTGCTGCGGCACCGGCGCGGCGGGGCGCTGATAGTCCGGAGCGAGCGAGAGACAGCCGGTTAAGGCGAATACCACGCTGAGAGTAAGAAACTTTATTGGGCGCATGACGGCAGATGTTGTTCGGCGATTTATCAATGGCGGATACTTTACGCAGCGGGCTCTGTTCAGGGCGTGACAGGGAAATGACAAAGCTGTCATTTTCCTGATATTTCATTGCTATCCGGGGGCGCTCCTCTAAAATTGAATACCCGCACAGAACGCGCGTGAAGGAGCCTGCCGTGAAGATTTTGATTGTCGAAGATGAGAAAAAAACCGGGGAGTACCTGACCAAAGGGCTCACCGAAGCCGGATTCGTCGTCGACCTGGCCGACAACGGCCTGAATGGCTATCACCTGGCGATGACCAGCGACTACGATCTACTGATCCTCGATATCATGCTGCCGGACGTGAACGGTTGGGATATCGTGCGGATGCTGCGTGCCGCCAATAAAGGCATGCCGATCCTGCTGCTCACCGCGCTCGGCACCATCGAGCACCGGGTGAAGGGGTTGGAACTGGGGGCCGATGACTATCTGGTGAAGCCATTCGCCTTCGCTGAACTGCTGGCGCGGGTGCGTACGCTGCTGCGCCGCGGGGCGGCGGTAATGGTCGAAAGCCAGTTTCAGGCGGCGGATCTCAGCGTCGATCTGGTCAGCCGCAAGGTGACGCGCGGCGCGACTCGTATCACCCTGACCAGCAAAGAGTTCACCCTGCTGGAGTTCTTCCTGCGCCATCAGGGCGAGGTGCTGCCGCGTTCGCTGATTGCATCGCAGGTCTGGGATATGAATTTCGACAGCGATACTAACGCCATCGACGTGGCGGTGAAGCGGCTGCGCGCCAAAATCGATAACGACTTCGAGCCGAAGCTGATCCAGACCGTGCGTGGCGTTGGCTATATGCTTGAGGTGCCGGATGGCCGCTAAGCGCCCCTTTTCGTTGGCGACCCGGCTGACCTTTTTCATCAGCCTCGCCACCATCATTGCTTTCTTTGCCTTCACCTGGATCATGATCCATTCGGTGAAAGCCCACTTTGAAGAGCGCGACGTACACGATCTCAAACAGCTCAGCACCACGCTCGAGACGGTGCTCAACCATGCCGATTATCCGCAGGCGCGGCGGCTGGAGATCTTAAAAAACATTATTGATGGATACGCTAACGTCTTCATCTGCCTTGACGATACCCAGGGCAACATTTTGTTTCAGTCACCGAACGGACCGGACCTCAGCCATATTATGAGCGCGCCTGGGCTGGCGATGCAGTTGCGCGATGGTAATGTGATTTCATGGACCGACCCGCAACCGCGGGCGATGACGCACGATAATCATCAGATGGAGACCCGCTCCTGGCGGCTGATTATGCTGCCGCTCGGCAAGCAGGCGGACGGTAAACCGGCCTGGCATCTACTGATGGCTTTATCGATCGATTTTCACCTGCACTATATTAATGAGCTCAAGGCGAAGCTGATTTCGGCGGCGTCGATAATCAGCCTGTTGATCATCGCCATCATGCTATTTGTGGTGTATCAGGGGCATAAGCCGATTCGTCAGATTAGCCGCCAAATCCAGAATATCACTTCGCGGGATCTCGACGTGCGTCTTGATCCGCAGGCGGTGCCCATTGAGCTTGAACGGCTGGCGCTGTCGTTTAACCATATGCTGGAGCGCATGGAGGATGTGTTTACCCGTCAGTCCAACTTCTCCGCGGATATCGCCCATGAAATCCGTACGCCGATTACCAATCTGGTGACGCAAACCGAAATCGCCTTAAGCCAGAGCCGCAGTCCGCAGGAGCTGGAAGAGGTGCTTTATTCCAATCTCGAAGAGTTCTCGCGCATGTCGCGGATGGTCAGCGATATGTTGTTCCTCGCCCAGGCCGATAATAACCAACTGATCCCTGAACAACGGGCGCTGGATCTGGCTGATGAAGTGAATAAGGTGTTTGAGTTCTTTGAAGCGTGGGCGGAGGAGAAAGAGGTAACGCTGCGCTTTGCCGGCAGCCACTGCCGGGTGATTGGCGATCCGCTGATGTTGCGGCGAGCGATCAGCAATCTGCTGTCGAACGCGATTCGCTATACGCCGGCCGGGCAGGCGGTAACCATCCAACTGAGTGAAAGCGCCGAGAAGGCCCGCCTGGTGGTGGAGAACCCCGGCACGCCGATTGCCGCCGAGCACCTGCCACGGCTGTTTGACCGTTTCTACCGCGTCGACCCATCGCGCCAGCGCAAAGGCGAGGGCAGCGGGATTGGCCTCGCGATTGTGAAATCCATTGTCAGCGCCCACCACGGCAGCGTAGCGGTGCAGTCCGATCTGCGCTCTACGCGGTTTATTGTGGTATTGCCGAAATATGCGCAATATGGCTGAAAGCTTACGGGCAGCGCCAGGCGGCTGCCCGCAGTATTGCCGTTCTCTTACTCTTCGAAGTACCAGTAGCCCTGATTAATCAGGCGCGTCAGTTCGCTCACAAACGCCGGATTCTGTAGGCCGGTGCCGAGCTCTTCTTGACCTAATGAGGTATAGCGGCACAGCGCGTCCAGCGCTTCGGCATCGGTGGTGTCCAATTGCTCGCTATGTACGAAGAAGCTATCGCCGATATGCAGAACGCGCAGGCCGCTGAGGCGGGAAAGCTTTTCGCCGCCCATCAGCGCATCGACCACTTCCTCTTCTTCATATGCCGGTTCCGCCGGCGCAATATCCAGCTCGTGGCGCGGCGTGGTCACGAAACTGCCGAACCACTGCTTGAAGTCTTCCGGCTGGCGAATCATGTCGATCATCATGTTGCGCAGGCGTTCAAGCTCATACTCTTCAACCCGGCCGGGGTGTTCGCGGCAGGTGAGATCCGGGTCGCTGTAGTGCTCGCCGCCGAGATCGTTTTCCAGTACATAGTCGGCGAAGCTGCTGATCAGGTCGCGACCGTTTGGCCCACGGAAGCCGACAGAGTAGTTCAGCGCCGTTTCGTGGGTCACGCCGTCGTGCGGGAATCCTGGTGGAATATAGAGGATATCGCCCGGTTCCAGATCTTCATCAATGATTGGCGGGAACGGATCGACGTGCAGCAGCGCCGGATGTGGACAGAACTGACGCATTGGCAGCTTGTCACCCACGCGCCAGCGGCGGCTGCCCATGCCCTGAATAATAAAGACGTCATACTGATCGATATGTGGGCCCACGCCGCCGCCGGGGACGGAAAAGGAGATCATCAGGTCGTCTAAACGCCAGTCCGGCAGTACGCGGAAGGGGCGCACCAGCTCGGCGGCGGGCATATGCCAGTGGTTTACCGCCTGGGCCAGCAATGACCAGCCGGTTTCGCCCAACCCGTCGAAATGTTCAAAGGGACCGTTACTGGCCTGCCATTTACCGTTGACCAGACTGACCAGCCGGCTATCGACTTCCGGCTCCATGGCTAACCCGGCCAGTTCGTCCGGCGTGATGGGGTCGATGAAGTTCGGGAACGCCTTCTTTAATACGACCGGCTGCTTTTGCCAGTACTTCTCTAAAAACTCGGGCCAGTTAATGTTGAGTTGATAAGCCATAGATTATTACCAATAGGAAGAAACGGCTCTGATTATGAAAGGAGGGAGAGCAGGGCGCTTTGTCATGGGTCAAGAGTGATGCTTAATTCACCATTGGCGTGATGAGCGTGGTGGTGGAACGAGAAAAATCGCTTTTATGCAAAAAAATGGTTTTGGCAGTCGATGCGCTGTAGACCGCATGAATGCTGGGTTTGTTCGATTTTAGCTTTACGCGGAGAAATGGGATGAGTTTAATTAATGAGCGTTTGATAAGTTTTTTGTATTTTAAGGCTTGCTATATCTCAGCAGCTCCCTATAATGCGCTCCCACTGACACGGCAGATGTGAATCACTTCACACAAACAGCCGGTTCGGTTGAAGAGAAAAATTCTGAAATTCAGGGTTGACTCTGAAAGAGGAAAGCGTAACATACGCCACCTCGCGACAGAGCGCTAAAGCGCGTCGCACCTGCTCTTTAACAATTTATCAGACAATCTGTGTGGGCACTCAAAGTGACATGGATTCTTAACGTCCTCGGACGAAAAATGAATACCAAGTCTCAACGAGTGAACATACGTAATTCATTACGAAGTTTAATTCATTGAGCATCAAACTTAAATTGAAGAGTTTGATCATGGCTCAGATTGAACGCTGGCGGCAGGCCTAACACATGCAAGTCGAGCGGCAGCGGAAAGTAGCTTGCTACTTTGCCGGCGAGCGGCGGACGGGTGAGTAATGTCTGGGAAACTGCCTGATGGAGGGGGATAACTACTGGAAACGGTAGCTAATACCGCATAACGTCGCAAGACCAAAGTGGGGGACCTTCGGGCCTCATGCCATCAGATGTGCCCAGATGGGATTAGCTAGTAGGTGGGGTAATGGCTCACCTAGGCGACGATCCCTAGCTGGTCTGAGAGGATGACCAGCCACACTGGAACTGAGACACGGTCCAGACTCCTACGGGAGGCAGCAGTGGGGAATATTGCACAATGGGCGCAAGCCTGATGCAGCCATGCCGCGTGTATGAAGAAGGCCTTCGGGTTGTAAAGTACTTTCAGCGAGGAGGAAGGCGCTGAGGTTAATAACCTCAGCGATTGACGTTACTCGCAGAAGAAGCACCGGCTAACTCCGTGCCAGCAGCCGCGGTAATACGGAGGGTGCAAGCGTTAATCGGAATTACTGGGCGTAAAGCGCACGCAGGCGGTCTGTCAAGTCGGATGTGAAATCCCCGGGCTCAACCTGGGAACTGCATTCGAAACTGGCAGGCTAGAGTCTTGTAGAGGGGGGTAGAATTCCAGGTGTAGCGGTGAAATGCGTAGAGATCTGGAGGAATACCGGTGGCGAAGGCGGCCCCCTGGACAAAGACTGACGCTCAGGTGCGAAAGCGTGGGGAGCAAACAGGATTAGATACCCTGGTAGTCCACGCCGTAAACGATGTCGACTTGGAGGTTGTGCCCTTGAGGCGTGGCTTCCGGAGCTAACGCGTTAAGTCGACCGCCTGGGGAGTACGGCCGCAAGGTTAAAACTCAAATGAATTGACGGGGGCCCGCACAAGCGGTGGAGCATGTGGTTTAATTCGATGCAACGCGAAGAACCTTACCTACTCTTGACATCCAGAGAACTTAGCAGAGATGCTTTGGTGCCTTCGGGAACTCTGAGACAGGTGCTGCATGGCTGTCGTCAGCTCGTGTTGTGAAATGTTGGGTTAAGTCCCGCAACGAGCGCAACCCTTATCCTTTGTTGCCAGCGGTCCGGCCGGGAACTCAAAGGAGACTGCCAGTGATAAACTGGAGGAAGGTGGGGATGACGTCAAGTCATCATGGCCCTTACGAGTAGGGCTACACACGTGCTACAATGGCATATACAAAGAGAAGCGACCTCGCGAGAGCAAGCGGACCTCATAAAGTATGTCGTAGTCCGGATTGGAGTCTGCAACTCGACTCCATGAAGTCGGAATCGCTAGTAATCGTAGATCAGAATGCTACGGTGAATACGTTCCCGGGCCTTGTACACACCGCCCGTCACACCATGGGAGTGGGTTGCAAAAGAAGTAGGTAGCTTAACCTTCGGGAGGGCGCTTACCACTTTGTGATTCATGACTGGGGTGAAGTCGTAACAAGGTAACCGTAGGGGAACCTGCGGTTGGATCACCTCCTTACCTGAAAGAACCTGCCTTTGTAGTGCTCACACAGATTGTCTGATGAAAAGTAAATAGCAAGGCGTCTTGCGATTGAGACTTCACGTCCCCTTCGTCTAGAGGCCCAGGACACCGCCCTTTCACGGCGGTAACAGGGGTTCGAATCCCCTAGGGGACGCCACTTGCTGGTTTGTGAGTGAAAGTCGCCGACCTCAGTATCTCAAAACTTACCTTCGGGTGATGTTTGAGATATTTGCTCTTTAAAAATCTGGATCAAGCTGAAAATTGAAACGACACACCATTAATGGTGTGTTCGAGTCTCTCAAATTTTCGCGACACGAGCATGTTTTACGAAACATCTTCGGGTTGTGAGGTTAAGCGACTAAGCGTACACGGTGGATGCCCTGGCAGTCAGAGGCGATGAAGGACGTGCTAATCTGCGAAAAGCGTCGGTAAGGTGATATGAACCGTTATAACCGGCGATGTCCGAATGGGGAAACCCAGTGTGATTCGTCACACTATCGTTAACTGAATACATAGGTTAACGAGGCGAACCGGGGGAACTGAAACATCTAAGTACCCCGAGGAAAAGAAATCAACCGAGATTCCCCCAGTAGCGGCGAGCGAACGGGGAGCAGCCCAGAGTCTGAATCAGCTTGTGTGTTAGTGGAACGGTCTGGAAAGTCCGACGGTACAGGGTGATAGTCCCGTACACCAAAATGCACAGGTTGTGAACTCGAAGAGTAGGGCGGGACACGTGGTATCCTGTCTGAATATGGGGGGACCATCCTCCAAGGCTAAATACTCCTGACTGACCGATAGTGAACCAGTACCGTGAGGGAAAGGCGAAAAGAACCCCGGCGAGGGGAGTGAAAAAGAACCTGAAACCGTGTACGTACAAGCAGTGGGAGCACCTTCGGGTGTGACTGCGTACCTTTTGTATAATGGGTCAGCGACTTATATTCTGTAGCAAGGTTAACCGTATAGGGGAGCCGCAGGGAAACCGAGTCTTAACTGGGCGTTAAGTTGCAGGGTATAGACCCGAAACCCGGTGATCTAGCCATGGGCAGGTTGAAGGTTGGGTAACACTAACTGGAGGACCGAACCGACTAATGTTGAAAAATTAGCGGATGACCTGTGGCTGGGGGTGAAAGGCCAATCAAACCGGGAGATAGCTGGTTCTCCCCGAAAGCTATTTAGGTAGCGCCTCGTGAACTCATCTTCGGGGGTAGAGCACTGTTTCGGCTAGGGGGTCATCCCGACTTACCAACCCGATGCAAACTACGAATACCGAAGAATGTTATCACGGGAGACACACGGCGGGTGCTAACGTCCGTCGTGAAGAGGGAAACAACCCAGACCGCCAGCTAAGGTCCCAAAGTCATGGTTAAGTGGGAAACGATGTGGGAAGGCACAGACAGCCAGGATGTTGGCTTAGAAGCAGCCATCATTTAAAGAAAGCGTAATAGCTCACTGGTCGAGTCGGCCTGCGCGGAAGATGTAACGGGGCTAAACCATGCACCGAAGCTGCGGCAGCGACACTATGTGTTGTTGGGTAGGGGAGCGTTCTGTAAGCCTGCGAAGGTGGCCTGTGAGGGTTGCTGGAGGTATCAGAAGTGCGAATGCTGACATAAGTAACGATAATGCGGGTGAAAAGCCCGCACGCCGGAAGACCAAGGGTTCCTGTCCAACGTTAATCGGGGCAGGGTGAGTCGACCCCTAAGGCGAGGCCGAAAGGCGTAGTCGATGGGAAACAGGTTAATATTCCTGTACTGGGTGTTACTGCGAAGGGGGGACGGAGAAGGCTATGTTAGCCGGGCGACGGTTGTCCCGGTTTAAGCATGTAGGCGGGTGTTCCAGGTAAATCCGGAACGCTGTTAACGCTGAGGTGTGATGACGAGGCACTACGGTGCTGAAGTAACAAATGCCCTGCTTCCAGGAAAAGCCTCTAAGCATCAGGTAACATCAAATCGTACCCCAAACCGACACAGGTGGTCAGGTAGAGAATACCAAGGCGCTTGAGAGAACTCGGGTGAAGGAACTAGGCAAAATGGTGCCGTAACTTCGGGAGAAGGCACGCTGATATGTAGGTGAAGCCCCTGCGGGTGGAGCTGAAATCAGTCGAAGATACCAGCTGGCTGCAACTGTTTATTAAAAACACAGCACTGTGCAAACACGAAAGTGGACGTATACGGTGTGACGCCTGCCCGGTGCCGGAAGGTTAATTGATGGGGTTATCCGTAAGGAGAAGCTCTTGATCGAAGCCCCGGTAAACGGCGGCCGTAACTATAACGGTCCTAAGGTAGCGAAATTCCTTGTCGGGTAAGTTCCGACCTGCACGAATGGCGTAATGATGGCCAGGCTGTCTCCACCCGAGACTCAGTGAAATTGAACTCGCTGTGAAGATGCAGTGTACCCGCGGCAAGACGGAAAGACCCCGTGAACCTTTACTATAGCTTGACACTGAACATTGAGCCTTGATGTGTAGGATAGGTGGGAGGCTTTGAAGCGTGGACGCCAGTCTGCGTGGAGCCGACCTTGAAATACCACCCTTTAATGTTTGATGTTCTAACCTGGCGCCGTAATCCGGCGTGGGGACAGTGTCTGGTGGGTAGTTTGACTGGGGCGGTCTCCTCCCAAAGAGTAACGGAGGAGCACGAAGGTTAGCTAATCCTGGTCGGACATCAGGAGGTTAGTGCAATGGCATAAGCTAGCTTGACTGCGAGCGTGACGGCGCGAGCAGGTGCGAAAGCAGGTCATAGTGATCCGGTGGTTCTGAATGGAAGGGCCATCGCTCAACGGATAAAAGGTACTCCGGGGATAACAGGCTGATACCGCCCAAGAGTTCATATCGACGGCGGTGTTTGGCACCTCGATGTCGGCTCATCACATCCTGGGGCTGAAGTAGGTCCCAAGGGTATGGCTGTTCGCCATTTAAAGTGGTACGCGAGCTGGGTTTAGAACGTCGTGAGACAGTTCGGTCCCTATCTGCCGTGGGCGCTGGAGAATTGAGGGGGGCTGCTCCTAGTACGAGAGGACCGGAGTGGACGCATCACTGGTGTTCGGGTTGTCATGCCAATGGCATTGCCCGGTAGCTAAATGCGGAAAAGATAAGTGCTGAAAGCATCTAAGCACGAAACTTGCCCCGAGATGAGTTCTCCCTGAGACTTAAAGTCTCCTGAAGGAACGTTAAAGACGATGACGTTGATAGGTCGGGTGTGTAAGCGTAGCGATACGTTGAGCTAACCGATACTAATGAACCGTGAGGCTTAACCTTACAACGCCGAAGATGTTTTGGCGATTTGAGACGATTTTCAGCGTGATACAGATTAATCGATGCGTCCAGGAGACGTGTTGATAACAGAATTTGCCTGGCGGCGATAGCGCGGTGGTCCCACCTGACCCCATGCCGAACTCAGAAGTGAAACGCCGTAGCGCCGATGGTAGTGTGGGGTCTCCCCATGTGAGAGTAGGGAACTGCCAGGCATCAAATAAAGCAAAAGGCCCGGTCGGAAGACCGGACTTTTTGTCGTCTGCATTTTGCCGCTGTGACGGCCGCCTCCCCGGTGCGCTGCGCTTACCGGGGCTACGGGCCCTGTAGCCCGGACAAGGTGCGCAGCACCGCCTCCGGGGAAAACTGTTCCTCACTAAACCGCACCCAATTCCGAAACCCGACGTCGAACGTCTAAACCTGTCTTTCAGCTGTTATGATCCCTCCAGATCTTGCTGAAACAGGAAAGGACTCGTGACCACCTTATATATCTCTTTGTATAAAAACCGAATGACCGTGCGCAACCTCGAGGTGAATTTAACCAATGATGCGAGCAGAAAAATAATTATCAGTAGCTACGATTAACGCCATTTTTATATTTCATCGCCATTATTTAACCGACAGTGAAATAATAGCGCTGCAATCTTCCGCTATGAAAATAACCTCTCTTGTAGACTTGAAAAATTATTCCCGGCGCTAAATACTCCTCTTCCGTTTATTTCCACGATCGGCAGGTGTTATCCGCTCTTTTTGCGTGAATGAGATACATCATTAACACTTTGTTAACTTGATCTGGTTTAAGTGACAGTAAATTTGATATACAAATAGGGTAGATTGCCTGTATGGACGCTGCCCGGAATGTCTTGCGATGAATGTTGCAGGTCATCGGCTGGCAATATGAGAATATAAATGAAAATCCTGCTTAACTGGCCGCCGTTGCGCCAGCTCATTACTTACATTCAGAAGCGCTTTACCTTTCTGGTTCTGCTCTGCTGGCCGGCGATTATCTGGCTGTTTTGCCGGGTTGGCGTATGGTTGACCGATAGTGCCTACGAATTGTTGGGGAAATCACCCGCTCACTCCTTCACCGTCTACCTCCAGCCGTTTATGACTCCCGGTACGCTGCTGCGCATATCCATCAGTTGGATTGCGCTGCTGTTTATCCTTTTCAGCATGGCAATGGCTTTTACCTGGGGTCTGCGCCGCTTTATGAACCGCCACAAATAAGCCTGCGGGATCGTCGCCGGGCGATGGTTCTGGTGAATGCTTTATGCCATTTCGCCGATCGTCTTGCGAAAACGCAGTAACGCGATGGTAAAGAACGCCCCACCGATAGCCAACAAGGTTAAGAACTGCGGCCAGACGATGGCGAAGCTGGCGCCGCGGTACAATATCGCTTGCGCGAGACTGACGAAGTGAGTCGTCGGCATGGTCAACATAATATCCTGAACCAGTTGCGGCATGCTTTCCCGTGGCGTGGAACCGCCGGAGAGCATCTGCAGCGGCAGCAGCACCAGAATCATTAGCAGCCCCAGCTGTGGCATCGAACGGGCGAGGGTGCCCATAAAAATGCCGATCGAGGTGGTGGCGAACAGACTGAGCGCCACTCCCAGCATGAACAGTGGAATCGACCCTTCAATCGGTACCTGCAAAACCCCCTGTACCATCAGCAGCAGCGACAGGCCAGAAACGACCAGCACCACCAGGCCCATCGACCAGATCTTAGCCATCATGATTTCAAATGGCGTCACCGGCATCACCAACAGGTGCTCGATGGTGCCGTGCTCGCGCTCGCGAATAAGCGCCGAACCGGTAAGCACGATCGCCAGCATGGTGATGTTGTTGATGATCGCCATCACCGCGCCAAAACGCTCTTGTTCAAGATTAGGGTTAAAGCGCATCCTCACCGCCAGTTCGACCGGCAGCGTACTGTTATCGCGATAGCGGGCGACAAAATTGTTCACCTCGCCGCTGATAATATTCTGTATATACCCGTTGCCGGTGAAGGCCTGGCTCATTCGCGTGGCGTCGACGTTGACCTGCACTTCCGGCTGGCGGCTGGCTAGCACATCACGTTGGAAATTAGGCGGGATATTGATGGCAAAGGTGTAGCGCCCGGCATCCAGCCCGGCATCCATCTCATCGGCGGTAATCAGCTCTGGCGGTAAAAACCACGGTCGATAAAAACCGTTGATGATCCGTGATGAGAGCTGTGATTTATCCATGTCAGCAATGGCTATCGGCGCCAGGTGCAGCGAGCCGGGCATCACCGTGGCTGAAGAGTAAACCGACACGGTAAAAGCAAATACAATCAACGCCAGCATCGCTTTATCGCCCAGCAGGCTGCGCAGCTCTTTGATACCGAGGTTATAAATATTGCGTAATCCGCGCATCATCCCTCCTGTTTCTTCAGCAGCAACACGCTCAATCCGAGCACCAAGGGCACCGCAATCAAAAGTGGAATAAAGGAAACCCACAAATCGCTAATGTTCAGCGCTTTGGAGAAGGTCCCACGGGCGATGGTCAGGAAGTGACTGGTCGGGTAGATTTGTCCAATCCAGCGCCCTGGGCCTTCCAGTGAGGCCACCGGATCGATCATCCCGGAGAACTGGGTCGCTGGGATAAGCGTAATAATCGCAGTACCGAAAATAGCGGCGATTTGACTCTTCATAAAGGTTGAGATCAGCAATCCCAGGCCGGTGGCGATGGTGACATAAAGCAGCGCCGCCAGGGTAAGGGTCAGGAAGCTGCCTTTATGCGCTACGCCAAACACGAAGACCGACAGCGCGCACAGTAGGAAGAAGTTAAACATCCCTAACACGATGTATGGCATCTGCTTGCCGAGCAGGAATTCGCTGCGGGTGGTCGGTGTTACGTACAGGTTGATAATCGAACCAAGCTCTTTCTCGCGTACCACGCTTAGGGCGCTGAGCATCGCCGGGATCATCATCAGCAGTAACGGGATCACCGCCGGGACGATGGCCGGCAGGCTCTTCACGTCCAGGTTATAGCGGTAGCGGGTCTCGATGGAAATAAGCGAGGTATCGCGGTTTGGGCTGCTTTGCCGCCCGGCCATCTCCTGCAGCCAGGCCAGATGCATCGCCTGGACGTAACCGCGCACCGTTTCCGCGCGGTTTGGCATCGCGCCATCCACCCACACGCCAATTTGCACCGGCGTGCCGCGGGCGATATCGCGGCCAAAGTTCGGCGGGATTTCTATCGCCACCGCTAGCTCGCCGTTACGCATGCGGCGATCCAATTCATCGTAGCTATGTAGCGGCGCCTGTTCGATGAAGTAACGCGAACCGGCAATATTCTGCGACCAGCCCTGGCTGCTGACGGTTTGATCGCGGTCGAGTACTGCAAAGCGCAGATCCTCGACGTCCATGCTGATCCCATACCCCATGATGAACATCAGGATCACCGTTCCCAGCAGCGCTAATGTTGAACGCACCGGATCGCGGCGTAGTTCCAGCGCTTCGCGGCGGCTGTAGCTAAACAGGCGCCGCAGGCTGAAGGCGTGGCGTGGGGCGGCGCTGTGATGGGATGATGCGGCAGCGGGCGGCGTGAGTTCCGTCGGGGCCGCGGCAGACGGTTGCGCGGCATCCGCCGCTTCCTGCAGCCAGGCGATAAACGCGTCTTCGAGGCTGGCGGAGCCGCGTTGCTCAACCAGCGCCTGCGGTGTATCGCTGGCTAACACTTTACCCGCATACATTAACGAGATGCGGTCACAGCGTTCCGCCTCGTTCATAAAGTGGGTGGAGATAAATATGGTGACCCGATCCTGACGCGCCAGGTCGACCATTAACTGCCAGAACATATCACGCGCTACCGGGTCGACGCCGGAAGTCGGTTCGTCGAGGATCAGCATTTCCGGGCGATGGATCACCGCCACAGCCAGCGACAAGCGCTGGCGGATCCCCAGCGGCAGGGCGGTGGGGAGCGCGTCTTCAACTTCGGTGAGCATAAAGCGCTCGCTCATTTCGGCGACCCGGTCGGCTATCTGATGGTCCGGAATGTGAAACAGGCGAGCGTGCAGCTCAAGGTTTTGCCGCACGCTCAGTTCGCTATACAGCGAGAAGGCCTGCGACATATAGCCGACCCGGCGACGGGTGGCGATATCTTTCGGATCGACCGGCTGGCCAAACAGCCAGGCCTCGCCTTCGCTGGCGGGCAGCAGGCCGGTGAGCATCTTCATGGTGGTGGATTTGCCGCAGCCGTTAGAGCCGAGGAAGCCAAAAATTTCACCACGTGCGATGCGAAAGTTAACGTGGTCGACGGCGACAAAGTTGCCGAAGCGCATGGTCAGTCCGCGCGCTTCGATGGCGATTTCCTCCTCGCGGTCGTCGCGCGGCGGGATGACCACTTCTTTATGCGCCAGGCGCTGCGCTTCCGGCAGCAAGGCGATAAACGCTTGTTCCAACGTTTGGCTACCGGTTTGCGTTTTGAGTTCCGCGGCGCTGCCGGTCGCCAGGATTTCACCAGCGTTCATCGCCACCAGCCAGTCAAAGCGCTCGGCCTCTTCCATGTAGGCGGTCGCCACCAGTACGCTCATTTCCGGCTGGCGTAAGCGAATGCTGTCGATCAGGTCCCAGAACTGCGCGCGGGAAAGGGGATCGACGCCGGTGGTGGGTTCATCGAGGATCAGCAACTGCGGGTCGTGGATTAACGCGCAGCACAGGCCAAGCTTTTGTTTCATCCCGCCAGAGAGCTTACCGGCAGGGCGATCGCGAAATGGCGCCAGCCCGGTGCTGTGCAACAGTTCGTTGATACGCAGTTCGCGCTCGGCTTTATCATGGCCGAACAGACGAGCGAAGAAGTCGACGTTTTCATACACCGACAGCGTATGGTACAGGTTTTTCCCCAGTCCCTGTGGCATCCAGGCGATTTTTGGGCACACCTGCAGGCGGTGGCGAACGTCGCGCATATCGCCACCGAGCACCATGATGTTACCCTGCTCAATGGCCCGCGCGCCGGCGATCAGCGAGAGCAGGCTCGATTTGCCGACACCGTCCGGGCCAATCAGGCCGACCATGCGCCGCGCGGGGATCGCCAGGCTGATATCGCGCAGCGCGACGGTGGCGCCAAAATGCTGGCCGACATTTTCCAGCAGGGCGACGGGGGGCGAAGTATCCTGCTGCGTCAGTTTCATTGCGGCAACCTCACCGTCAGAGCTTCAGGCCAGCTTTGCTGTTTATCCAGCCGCACGTAGGCCATGCCGGGCAAGCCGGTTTTGACATATTCCAGATGCTGTTCCAGCAGTGCTGGCGGAATGCGCGCTTTGACGCGGAACATCAGCTTGAGGCGCTCGTCGCTGGTTTCTACCGTTTTCGGCGTGAACTGGGCGACGCTGGCGACAAAGCTGATATTGGCTGGGATCACCAGATCCGGGGCGGCATCGAGGATTAAGCGCGCTTCGCTGCCGATCGCCAGCAGGCCTGCCTGCTCGGTTGGCAGGAAGAAGGTCATGTAGACGTCGGCCAGGTCGACCATGTTCAGCACCCGGCCGCCAGCGGCCAGCACTTCGCCCGGTTCGGCGACGCGATACTGAATGCGGCCGTCGCGCGGTGCTTTCAGTTCGCTATCGTCAATATCGGCGAGGATTCGCCGCTCGGTTGCCTGGGCTGCTTCGACGCGGGTTTTAGCCTGAATAATACTGGTACGCGCGGCCTCGATCGCGGCGCGGGCGGCGGAGACCTGGGCTTTTGCGGATTCCAGCGCCGCGCGGGCGCTTTCGGCGGCGGCCCGATCGTCATCCAACTGTTGGACGGAGACGGCGCCGCGCTGCGAGAGGGTACTGGAACGGACATGGCGTTTGGCGCTGGAATCAAGTTCCGCCTGACGCTGTTTCACAACAGCTTCAGTGGCGCGCATCTCGCTTTGCCGTTGATCGAGCAGAGCAGTGGCGGCGGCGACCGCGCTTTGCGCCTCTTTAATTTGCGCGGCAGCTTCGAGACGCTGCTCGTTGAGCACCCGCGAATCCATGCGCGCCAGCACGTCTCCCTTGTGGACGAACTGACCCTCTTTGACCAGAATGGCCTCAATACGCCCGGCTATTTTGGTGGCGATATCGACTTCCGTCGCCTCGATGCGGCCATTACTGCCGGCAAAGCCTTGCGGCAGCCCGGCAGGACGTAACGTCCACCAGACAGCGACGGCGATCGCCACCGCTAAGCCCACTACGTAACCAGCCCAACGTCGTCTGTTCTTATCCATACGCTACTCGCTCTGTTCCATATTGCTGAGTGGTGCGCGTTTCTCTGCTTCGCCTGGCGAGGCGAGATAACAAGGGGAGATAAGGCCGTCCGGCGCAGTGTTCCTGTTGCGTTGCAAACCGGTGGGGAAGATGTGCTACTACAGTGGTCATCATCAGCAATCCAGGCCTTAAATGAAACACGCATATTTATAGCTACCGTTTATAGAATACTAACATCGGTGGCACTGAAGTCCATATGGAAACTATGGAATTGCGAAGGTCTGGTAATAAAGGCTGAACACTGCGAAATTTTAAGGAGTGGCTACCGCTGTATGCCGCCAGGCGTGACGGGCGGAACTGCGTGAAGATGCATAAAGGCAGGGTATAACACCGTAGCCCCGGTAAGCGTAGCGCGACCGGGGGAGGGCTCTGGGACTCAGAACAACACCGGTAATCCCAGCCCGCGCTTCACTTCATGTAATGTCCGCTGCGTAAGCTGGTGGGCGCGTTCGCTGCCCTGACGCAGCAGCTCCAGCAGCATCCCTTTATCCTGAATATAGGTGGCCCGGCGTTTGCGGATCGGCGCCAGTAGCTCCTGCAAACAGGCTTCCAGCTCATTCTTACACAGGCGATCGCCCAGCCCGCCGCGCCGGTAGTGCGTTTTCATCTCAGCAACCCGCGTCTTATCGTTGTGGAAAGCATCGAGATACGTAAACACCACGTTGCCTTCAACCTGCCCCGGGTCACTAACCCGCAGATGTGTCGGGTCGGTATACATCGCGCTGACCGCGCGGTGGATCTCTTCTTCGCTGGCCGACAACGTTAGGGTATTACCCAGCGATTTCGACATCTTGGCGTTGCCATCGACACCCGGCAGGCGGCTCACCTCGCTCAATAGCGCTTTGCAGTGGCGCAGTACCGGCTCGGTGGTCAGGCTATTCATCTTATGGACGACTTCGTTGGTCTGTTCAATCATCGGCAGCTGATCGTCGCCCACTGGCACCAGTTCAGCTTTGAAGGCGGTGATGTCGGCGGCCTGGCTGATCGGATAGGCGAGAAACCCCACTGGCAGCGAACGGGCGAAGCCCTTCTGGGTGATCTCATTTTTTACCGTTGGGTTACGCTCCACGCGGGCGACGGTGACGATATTCATATACAGCGCGCTGAGCTCCGCCAGCGCCGGTAGGGCGGACTGCAGGCAAATCGTAGTGTGTTGCGGATCGATACCGACCGCCAGATAGTCGGCCATCACTTCCAGGATATGGTGGCTGATTTTTTGCGGATTGTTGCCGTTATCGGTCAGCCCTTGCAGGTCGGCAATCAGGATAAACTGCTGGTGGTCGCGCTGTAGCGCCACGCGCTGGCGCAGCGAGCCGACATAGTGGCCGAGATGCAGCTGGCCGGTAGGGCGATCGCCGGTCAGGATAGTTTGCGGATGGTTCATCAGAGACTCCTTACAATGCGTTTAGGCCGGAAGACGTCACTGAGAAACCACAAAGCCGCCTTCCGGCGGCTTTGAAAATGGAAACGTATTATCGTGCCGCCTGTTATGCAGGCAGCCACCAACGGCGGGAAGGGGTAACGATAACGTTTCTGTTCATCTTTTTATCCTGCCACGAATTTACGGCGGGGTAAACCTGTTCAGCAAAATGCCCGGCGGCGCTGCTCGTGTAGGCCGGGTAAGTGCAGCGCCACCCGGCAGAATAAACAGACTCGCGTTACATGGTCGAGAAAACGTTCATGATCACGCCGCCGGAGATAATCAGCGCCATGGCGATAATGGCTGCCAGATCCGGTTTCTGCTTATAGAGAATCATTGAGCAGATGGTGACGCCGACGATACCGAAGCCGCACCACAGCGAGTAGGCCACACCGACCGGAATGGTGCTCATCGCGCGGGTGAGGGCGAAGTAACACAAGCCGTAGGCGCAGACCACCAGCACCGAGGGCGCCAGTCGGCTAAAACCGTTGGTTTTTTTGATCATCGAGGTGCCGGTGATTTCGGAGCCGATAGACAGCGCCAGCCATAAAAATCCGAGATTAAACATAGGGTATTCCTTTCCGGTTAGTTGGCGATTTTTTTATCCATAGACGCGATTGGCGCGGCGGGCGCAGCCTCTTCGCTCTCTTCGGATCCCATTTTCGAGAACAGATTCATGATAACGATGCCGCTGGCGATAACCGCCATGCCGATGATGGCGGCGGTATCCGGATGCTGGCCGTAGAACGCCATCCCCAGCGTCGAGACGACAAGGATGCCGGTACCGGACCAGGTGGCGTACGCCAGGCCGACGGGAATATCCTTCACCGCCCTTGAGAGCGAGTAATAACAGGTGCAGTAGAGCGCAATCAGCAGGCCGAGCAGCAGCATTTTGGTGCTGCCTTCACTGCTACCGAACATTTTTAATGTCGAGGTTGCCGAGGTTTCGGAGAGGATAACCAGCAGCATCCATAACCAGCATTTTGTTTTCGAAGACATCGTTAAGCTCCAGGGTCATAAGGGATAAGGTCATATCTTTCTGTTTTTTAAAAAATCGATTGCCGCGTCGGTCAGCTGCGCGTGCGGGGCCGCTGCCAGCGCTGGATTATTCTCCACGTCCGTGACGGTGAGATAACGGCGCGGCTCGCTGTTGGCGGCGGCAGGCGTGGCGGGCGTCTCCAGCTTTGCCAGCAGCGCATTCATGGTGCCGAGAAACACGCCGCAGGCTTCCAGACCAGCGAGGGTGGCCTGCAGGTGTCCGGCATAGGCGTTGTCGGCCCGCGCGCCGCGCAGTTGATTGAGCTCGCTGTGCGGATCGCAGTGATAGCGCAGCGCCAGAACCGGGATACCCGCCAGCAGCGCATCGTGCGTACGTCGGGCCACCGGGCTGCGCAGGGTACCGTTCAGCAGATCTGCTGCCAGCGAATAGTCGAGAAATGGCAGCAGTACCGCCCGCCACGGCGCCGTAGGCAACGCATCCCGCCAGACCGAAGAGGGGATAATCTCGCCCACCTCCTGCCAGGCAGCGGCATCGGTAAGGCCCTCTTCGAGGGCGATGCGCAGCGGATAACCACAGCTCGCCAGGCGCTGGCGGATCGCCGCGCGATAGCCGTCAGCGGCGGTCACCATCACCAGTACCGGCGGCTGCAGGCGCTGGATAATCCGCGCAACTAAACCTTCAATCTGTTCGTCGGTCATGGCGAACCTCCGTTAGCCGATGAGCGTCACCTGCGCGCCGTTTTTCAACCCGGCGGCATTGGCTTCTTCGGTATCGATATGGAACTCCAGCGCGAAGTCATCGCGCACGCGCACCACCACTTCGTCAAAGGTCAGTTGGCGTTCGCCATTGCTGCGTACGCTGACTTTCTGGCCGTTACTGACGTTAAGCTGACGCGCGTCCTGCGGCGACATATGGATATGGCGCCAGGCGCAAATCACCTGCGAATGGAGTTCGACGTGGCCAGCGGGACCAATCAGCAGGGCGCTGCCGGCATTCTCCAACTGGCCGGACTCGCGGACTGGCGCCTTAATGCCAAGCGCAAAGCAGTCGGCGCGCGACACCTCCAGCTGCGATACCGGGCGGGTCGGCCCCAGTACGCGCACGTTGGTCAGCGAGCCCTTCGGCCCGACGATGGTGACGCACTCTTCGGCAGCGAACTGCCCCGGCTGGCGCAGCGGCTTGAAGGGCGTCAGGCTGTAGCCTTGACCAAACAGCGCCTCAACGTCCTGTTGCGCGAGGTGCACATGGCGGTTGGAAATCCCGACCGGGATCGCTGGGGTGGTCGCGCTCAGGCGGGTGGTGATTTTTTCGCGAAGCAGGGTGTCAATCATCACTTCTTCCCTTTTTTCAGCGGCGGGTTTTTATCTTCCGCGACCAACGGAGAGGGCGGGGCGCTCGCTTCCGGCGCGACGACAACCGCAGGGGCAATGGGTTGTTTCGTCCGTGGCGGGTTGCCTTTGAGATTGCTCAATGCCTCAACCACGCAGCGTTCCGGGCGGGCGATAACCAGCGACTGCACGGTGTGTCCGGCGCCAGCCACCGCGACGCCGCGCTCAATCGCGGTGTGAATGGCGCTGATTTCTCCTTCAAAGCAGACGCTGACCAGGCCCGAGCCCACTTTGCGATAGCCAATGCAGGTGACTCCCGCGGCTTTACACGCGGCGTCGACGGCCTGAATGGCGGCGACCCATCCTCGCGTTTCAATTACGCCTAAACTTTTCATTGTCGGCTCCTGTTAATGGCGGACTAAGCGAATATCAAAATCAAATTGCTGGAAGAAGGTTTCCAGCCGGTCCAGTTCTTCCGGCGCGTAAGACGGGTCCTGGGTAATGGGATAGGGCATATCCAGACGCTCATATTTTTTGCGCCCCAGCTGGTGGTACGGCAGCATGTCGATGCGGCGGATATTTCCGCGCTTCGCCAGTTTCTGCACGTAATCAATCGCGCCGGTAATGGCGTCAAACGAGTCGTTGTAGCCGCGGATAAGCGGCATGCGCACAATCACGTTGGCGCCGGAATCCACCAGCCATTCGAGATTGCGGCGGATTCCTTCGTTGCCGATACCGAGCATCGCCTTGTGGTGTTCGCTGTTGATCTGTTTGATGTCGAATAAGAAGGTGTCGGTGACCGGCGCCAACTTCTGGTAGTTGGCAAGTGGGGTGGTACCCTGGGTTTCGACGGCGGTGTTAATCATCATCTTTTTGCATTCGCTGAATAAAGCGACGGCAAAATCGGTCTGCAGGCTCATCTCGCCGCCGCCGATGGTCACGCCGCCGCCGGAAGAGAGGTAGAAGTCATAGTCCTGCATGATGATGTCCATCAGCTCGCTGACGGTGACGTCCTTGCCCATAATATCCAGCGCGTTCTGGGTGCAAATTTCTTCGCACTGGCGGCAGCCGATACAATCCTTATTGCGGTCGACGAAGTGCTTCATTGTGCCGTTCTCTTCCGCCCGGTAATGTACCCCGGTCGGGCAGACGCTGACGCAATCGCCGCAGTTAATACATTTGTCGTGCGAGAACATCACCTGGAACTGGCTGCTCAGTCCTTCCGGGTTGGCGCACCACGGGCAGCGAATGTTGCAGCCCTTAAAAAACACCAGCGTGCGAATGCCATCGCCGTCATAAATCGAATATTTCTGGATATTGAATATGCGGCCGGTTAGTTCTTGATGATTTGCGATCACGCTTGCCTCCCGCTCCACCCCGTTACGGGGCGGAGAACTTCCTGTTATTTCTCAAATACGGATCATTTAGTTCTCATGCCGAGAGCTAAAACTTCTCAATCACCGTGCGGCTGATGATTTCGTCCTGGACCTCTTTACACAGCTCAACGAAGTAGGCGCTGTAGCCAGCGACGCGGACGATCAGGTCGCGGTATTTCTCTGGCTCCTGCTGCGCCTTCTTCAGCACTTCGTTATCGACGTAGCTGAACTGCATCTGGCCGTTGCCGAGAATCGAGGCGGTACGTAGCAGAGTAATCAGGCCGTGGCGACCTTCCGGGGTATCGAGCAGCCCTTTGAGGAACTTGAAGTTATGCACCATGCCGATGTTCATGGTTTCCACGTTCATCTTGCTGACTGACTTGATAATCGCCGTCGGGCCTTGTTTATCCGCGCCCTGGGTCGGGCTGATGCCGTCGGAGAGCGGCATCCACGCCAGGCGACCGTTTGGCGTGGCGTTGGTCAGCTCGCCGATTGGCGTGTTGTTAGAGATAGACAGGGTGCCGTGGCTGAGGGTCGAGTACAGCATCTTGTACTGACGGCACTCTTTCTCGGTCCATTCGGTGATATCCAGCGCGTACTGGTCGGCGTCGTTATCGTCGTTACCGTATTTCGGCGCGTTCAGGCAGTCGCGGCGCAGCGCTTCATAGCCTTCAAAGTTGGCCAGCAGCGCATCACGGATCTGTTCGAGGGTGTATTTCTTCTCTTCGAACACCAGTTTGCGGATCGCCGCCATCGAGTCGACGTAGGTCGCCAGACCAGAGAAAATCAGCCCCGGCCCGTGGTTGACCATCGCGCCGCCTGCGGCGACGTCTTTGCCGCTCTCCATGCAGCCTTCCACCAGCAGCGACATCAGCGGCTTCGGCGCCACGTCGCGGTGGACGCGCTGGCTGATCACGGTACCGATGGCTGACAGGCGCACGATATGAGCGATCTGCTGTTTCACCGCCGCATCGAAGGCTTCGAAGGTGCGCAGGTCGCGCAGGTCGCCGGTATCCAGCCCCTGATAGCTGTCGAACAGCACCATGCGGCCGCGGTTGAGCACGAATTCAATGGCGATAGGCCACTGGGTGTAGCCAGTGGAAGTCCACTGATAGATGCGCCCGGATTTCTGCGGTTCGACGCAGCCCATCAGGCAGTAGTCGCGGGCGTCTTCAAAATCGAAGCCCTTACGCAGCATCATCTTGATGTGGGAATCATCAAAGTGGCAGGCCGGGAAGCCCATTCCTGCTTTCACCACATCAACGATTTTCTCCATGTATTTCTGCGGCGACTGGTTGTGAATACGGCAGGCCAGCGACGGCTGGTAAACTTTCACGAAGCGCACGGCGTCCATAATCAGGTAGGTCAAATCGTTACAGGCATCGCCGCCGCTACGTTTCTGGCCGCCAACGGTGAGGTTGATAAACGGCTGATAGCCGGCGAAATATTTCGCCCCCAGTTCGCTCGACATCCACATCAGTTCGGCGCATTTGATGATGAACGCCTGCAACAATTCCAGTGCGGTGTCGTGGGTCAGGCGGCCTTCACGGATATCGGCTTCGAACATCGGGTAGCAGTACTGGTCGACGCGGCCCAGCGACAGCCCGGTCTGGTTCTCTTCGATTTCAAACAGTGATTCGACGGTCCAGATGCTCTGTAGCGATTCCTGCAGGGTCTTCGGCGGGTTGGCCGGTACGTTTTCGTTGACTTCGGCGATGGTCAGCAGCTCGGCGCGACGCTGGGCGTTTTGCTCTTTAGCCGCCAGCTCACGGGCGCGGTCAGCGATACGGCGGGCGTAGTTGACCACTCCTTCGCAGGTTTCGATTGCCGCTTTGTAGTAGTAAATGCGGTCGATATCTTCCGGGTTTTCCATGCTCAGGCTGGCAAGATGCGCCTCGGCATCGGCTTTAATGCCGTTCATCCCTTTGGTGAACAGCAGGACGTCGTAGCCCGGGCAGGTATCGCCGCCGCCGTTAATCTGGTGATAGGAGAGGTCGCTGACGAAGGTCTCGCCGCTGAAGGCCCAGACTCCGGCTTCACGGTATTGCGCTTCGCAAATCTCATCCAGCGAACGGCCTTCCCAGAACGGCACAATCTCTTCGCGAATGGTCTTTTTATCCGCTTCGCTGATTTCAAATGGATCCTGCGGGCGGGTGCTCATGGTATCGAGCTCGTCGCGCACCCAGCGCCAGGCGATATCCGGCGAGAAGGCGCCCGCGCGCGGTTTGCCGCACGGATGGCCGACGATCAGTTCATCGTCCTGAATCAGAATCGGCGCGGTTTCACAGGCGTGGCGGAAGGCTTTTGCCCGCAGCAGAATGGTGGGCATCCCCGGGTTGGCTTTGACCACTTCGGTAAAGGCCAGCGCGCGATAGATAGAGACGCTCGGACGCACCGTCAGGTAGTGGTTACGCAGGCGCTGCATGCGTGGGGTTAAGCCTTCCATCGCCGGTGTGTCGGCGCAGGCGGCGAACGGCGCGTGGCTGACCTGCTGCACGCCGCTGAACAGGCGTACCGGCAGATTCAGCGCGCTGAGGTTGTGCTGGGCGCTGATAAACATGGCGGAGAGTTCGTTAACTTCGGCCTGTTCAAAAGCGGCGCCGTGCAGCATGGCGTCGAGCATCGGGTAGCCGTCAATGGCGCAGGCGGCGCGGACTTCGCTCAGTTCCGCCAGCTTGAACCACAGGCACTCAACGATTTCATACGCCTGCCGGGCGTTCAGCGCGCCGCTGTTGATATCGCGCTGATAGTAAGGTAGCAGCACGTTGTCCGCCCCTTCCGGGTTAACCGCATAGCTGCCGTTATCGAGCTGCAGCGCCAGCTGGAACAGATAGAACGCCTGGCAGGCTTCTTTGAAATTACGCGCCGGATGGGCCGGAACGTGATGCAGAATGGCCGCGCTATCGAGCAGTTCGGCTTTGCGATAAGCATTGGTTTCCGCGGCGGCCAGCTGTTCCGCGCTGTTGGCCAGATTTTGCGCCAGCGCCAGCAGGGCGTCACAGGCGTAAATGGCGGCACGGCAGCCGTTGACTTCATCCATGCCGCTGCGGCTAACCGCGCTGCCAAGGGCGCGGGTTTTTTCTTCTAACTGGTGCTTAATCGCCAGCACGCCTTTTTCGACCACCAGTTTGTAATCCGGTGAATCCAGCTCACTATTGAGGTTGAGGAACTGGAAAGCAGACGGGCGGAGGGCGGCGCTGTCGTCGTGGAAAATCGCCCCGTGCGGTTTACGGGTCTGGTTGCCGACGATCAGCTCATCGGCGCTGATGGTCAGCGGCAACTGGCGCATCAGTTCATAGAAACGACGAGCCGGTTTGACGGCGGCGGGGATCCCGGCGATATCGCCATCCAGTGCGCTCAGTACCGCGGCGTGCTCGGTGCACAGGGTGCTGGTGTGTGAGAGTAGACGGTCTGCCAACACTTTGACGCGTGGCGTTAAGCTGTAGTGTGCCATGGGTAAGGTTCTCCAAATCTTGTTATCAGTGGCCCTGTACGGGGTTACCGGACCAGGCCCGGCGATAGAGTTCGGTTAACGCGCCGGCGTCCGGCGTGCGCGGGTTGGTCGGCGTACAGCTGTCGCGCAGCGCCTGGCCGACCATCTCCGGCAGTCGGCGTTCGAACTCAAGCGCCTCAATGCCGGTGTCGCTAATGCCGGAAGGCATGTCCATCTCGTCTTTTAAGGCCTGAATAGCGACCAGCAGGCTGGCGACGCCCTGACGCGGCGTGGCGGCAGGCAGATCCAGCAGATGCGCCAGACGGGCATATTTCTGCGCGGCGGGGTTGTCGCACTGGCCGTGGAAGTCGGCGTTCCAGGCCACCACGTCAGCCATCAGTAGGGCGTTGGCGCGGCCATGGGGCACGCGGAACACGCCACCGAGGGCGTGCGCCAGGCTGTGGGTTATCCCCAGCGAGGCGTTGGTGAAGGCCATGCCCGCCATGCAGGACGCGTTATGTATTTTTTCGCGGGCTGGCAGGTTGTCGCCGCAGCGCCAGCAGGTCGGCAGATAGCGGAACACCTGCTGAACCACTTTCTCCGCCAGCGCATCGGAAAAGTCGCTGGCGGCGCGGGAAACGTAGGCTTCGAGGGCATGACACAGTACGTCCATGCCGGTGTCGGCAGTAATGGCTGGCGGCACCGACGCCACTAGCGTCGGGTCAAGAATGGCGATATCCGGCAGCAGCGACGCGTCCACCAGCACCAGTTTTTCCGCGTTGGCTTTCACCACTGAAAAGGCGGTGACTTCCGAACCGGTGCCGCTGGTGGTAGGGATGGCGACGAAACAGGGACGCGGGCGGTCGGCCTGCGGACGGGTTTGCGCCAGGGAGAAAATAACCGCTTTGGCGGCGTCGATAACCGACCCGCCGCCGAGTGCGATAACCAGATCCGGGTAGCGGTTATCCATCAGCTTCATACCGCGTACCACGGTGGCGATATCCGGATCCGCCACCACGTCATCCCAGATCTGCCAGGCGATCCCGCGCTGGCGCAGCAGGGCGGTGACGCGCTCGGCGAGGCCAAACTTGACCATCGCTTTATCGGTCACCAGCAGCGCGCTGCGGGCGGAGAGTTCGCTCAGCGCCGAGAGGGCGTCCTGGCCGAAGCAAATCCGCGGTTTCAGTAAAAATTCACTCATTGGGTTATTCACTCCTGTTAGGCGTCCCGAAACACGTTCTCGACAATGGCGACCACCGACATCGCTTTGTAGCGGTCTTTATTGAGCGCGAAGTACGCCTCCGCCAGCACGATGTCGTGCATGCCGGCGCCGACGTTATCGACGGCGACCCAGGTCTGGTCCTTCATCGGTTGCTGGTTGTCATCCAGTCGGGTGACCAACAGCAGGTTGCTGCCGCGTAGCTCATCGCATTTCTGCGTGGCGACGACATGGCCGGTTACCTTTGCGAGAATCATCGTTTTATCGCCTTCTATCAGTGCGTTACTTAGCAAGGCGCTCCAGCACCTGGCGGATAACGCGTTCCACGTTTTGCTCGTTGATTTCGCCTTCCACATCGACCGCGGCGCCAGCGGCGGCGAAGCGGTCATCGCTGTCAGCGTGGTGCGTGACGGCGGCGCTGGCCGGGGCGTTGAAGCGCGCGTCATCGAGGATGCTGCGCTGTGGATCGCTTGCCGGAGTGATGATGGTTGGCTGCGGTTCCACGCGGCTGCCCGGTGCGCGCAGCTCGTCAATCGAGCGCACGCCGTAGCCGACTTTGCGGATATTGAGCAGGTTCATCGGGCCGACGTTATCGGAGCTGGAGCCGCCGCCGACCGCGCCGCAGCCGAGAGTCAGCGCCGGGGAAATGTTGGTGGTCGCGCCGATCCCGCCGAGCGCCGCCGGGGTATTAATCAGAATGCGGTTAACCGGTTTTTCGAGGCAGAACTGGCGGATGACGTCCTGGTTGCGGGTGTGGATCACCAGCGTATGGCCGAGCCCTTCGTTGGTCAGCAGTTCCACCACGCGGTGGCAGGCGGCTTTCCAGTCCTCTTCCACGTACAGGCCGAGTACCGGGCACAGTTTTTCGCGCGAGTAGGGGTTTTTTGGCGACACGCTGGTCTGTTCGGCGATCAGCACTTTGGTGCTGGCCGGGACGCAAAATCCCGCCATCTGGCTGAGATACAGCGCGGTTTTGCCGACCACTTTCGGGTTGATGGTGCCGTTCGGGCGCAACAGCAGCGCCGCCATTTTCGCCGCTTCATCGTCATTCATGAAGTAGACGCCCTGCGCTTCCAGTTCGCGGTGAACTTCATCGTAGATACAGCGTTCGACGATGATCGACTGCTCAGAGGCACAGATCACCCCATTATCGAAGGTTTTGCTGGTGATGATATCTTTCACCGCGTGGTGGATATCGGCGCTGCGTTCGATAAACGCCGGGCCGTTGCCCGGGCCGCCGCTGATAGTTGGGGTGCCGGAAGCGTAAGCTGCGCGCACCATGCCTTCGCCACCGGTGGCGAGGATTAGCGAAACATCTTTGCTGTGCATCAGTTCGGAGGTGGCTTCGAGAGTCAGTTGGGTGATGCCGTCGACGCTGCCTGCTGGCGCGCCTGCCGCTTCCGCCGCGCGTTTGACGATTTCAATCGCTTTCCAACTGCACTGACGCGCGCCCGGATGCGGCGAGAAAATAATGGCGTTGCCAGCCTTGAGGGCGATCAGCGTTTTGTAGATAACCGTAGAGGTTGGGTTCGTTGAGGGGACCAGCGCGCAAATCACGCCCAGCGGCACGCCCACGTCCATCACTTTTTTTACCGGGTCGTCATGAATGATGCCAACGGTCTTCATATCTTTGATGGCGTCATAGACGCGCAGCGAGGCGAAGCGGTTTTTCAGCACTTTGTCCTGCCAGTTGCCAAAACCGGTTTCTTCCGCGGCCATTTTCGCCAGCGTTTCGGCGTGGTGCGCGGCTTCCTGGGCCACGTTTTTCACGATGGCGTCGATTTGCTGCTGCGAAAAGGTGGCCAGAATCGCCTGCGCCTTTTTGGCGTTGCGCACCCGTTCCCGCGCGTTCTGCCGGGACTGCAAATCGTTATCCAGTTCAATCATGAGTCTATCCTTCATCAGACGAAAAGAGTGGGGACGGGGCGCGCCCTGTCAGGTCATGCTTTGTGCTGCGCCGCGATTTTTTCGATGTCGTTATGTGGACGCGCGATGACGCGAGAGCTGACGACTTCACCGATGCGTTTCGCCGCTTCCACGCCGGAATCGACCGCCGCGTTGACTGCGCCGACATCGCCTTTCACCATCGCGGTGACCAGGCCGGAGCCGACGTTTTCATAGCCGATCAGTTCGACGTTGGCGGCTTTGCACATCGCGTCCGCGGCTTCAATACAGGCCACCAGACCTTTGGTTTCGATAAGACCAAGCGCTTCTTTCATCAGGTTTCTCCGTTAGTCCGCAATCTTGTAATGCGAGACGATTTTGTTGATGTCGTTATGCGGACGCGCGATGACCAGCGAGGTCACCACTTCGCCGATGCGCTGCGCGGATTCGACGCCGGAATCGACCGCCGCTTTTACCGCGCCGACATCGCCTTTCACCATCGCGGTGACCAGCCCGGAGCCGACGTTTTCATAACCGATCAACTCGACGTTGGCGGCTTTACACATCGCGTCCGCCGCTTCAATGCAGGCCACCAGACCTTTGGTTTCAATCAGACCTAATGCATCACCCATTTGCGTTCTCCTGGCCTTCAGGCCTTGTGTTTAATGACGATTTTGTTGATGTCGTTATGCGGACGCGCGATGACCAGTGAGGTCACCACTTCGCCGATGCGCTGTGCGGATTCGACGCCGGAATCGACCGCCGCTTTTACCGCGCCGACGTCGCCTTTCACCATCGCGGTGACCAGGCCGGAGCCGACGTTTTCATAGCCAATTAGTTCGACGTTGGCGGCTTTACACATTGCATCCGCTGCTTCAATACAGGCCACCAGACCTTTGGTTTCGATAAGCCCCAATGCATCACCCATCGTGATCTCCTCCAGAACAGGTTTTGTGATTCGGGAAAACCGTCCGCGTAACGGCATCAACACGCGGAAGCGGCGTTCGGAACTCACTATAGGGAATGGATACGGAAGTGAAATTTAAATCCGCGGATAGATATGTTTTAGATTATTATTCTGTGATTTAGCGTTATTTAGCGGTCTATTTATCTGTTTATGCTGTTTGGCGGGTGGGGATTTGCTGGACGGTACGGCGGTTTTTTAGGTGATTTGTCGGCAGGATAAGAATGTTAATAAGATGCTAATTTCTTGCCAGCACGGCGTAATATATCCATGTATTAATTGCGGGTATGGTCATGTTTTTTCGCCGGGGCTAAATGCAAAACGTGCGCTTTTAGCATCGGGAAAAAGGGGGCGAAAAACGGATTGTGAGCGAGGGCGCATTTTCCTCGCGGCGGTGACAGGGGAAGCGGTGGGTCAATCGAGCGTGCTGCCGGACTTTAGGGTACAGATGTAAAGCGGCGAGTTAATCGAGCTCAGCAGAATGGCTTTGTCGTTAAGCTTTTGCGCATTGAGGAACAGGCCGTCATGGCTGTCGGACATCTCGCGCATGAAGTAATCGAAAATCACGTCCGGCGATTCATCGATCGACGAGGCGCTGGATTCCCACTGCTTGATGCGATAGTGCCGCTCGGTGGCGGAGATGCGCTTGCTGGTATAGCTGAATTTGACGTAGCGCTGCAGATAGAGCCAGCCAGCGGCGGAGTCGGTGTAGCCTTCCACCACCATCGAGCCGCTGCCGTTGGCGGCGAAGTTGAAATGGATATTGCCGTTAACGTTCTCTTTTTCCATGTTCTCAAAGCGCATGATCGCTTTGGTGGAACAGCTCATTGCGCCGTCGTTGGCGTCCGGTAGCAAACGCCAGGCGCTGAAACCGGCGGCGACGATAAACGCCAGAGCGGAAAAGGCGAAAAAGGAGCGGGGCGCGAGTTTCATTGCGGCTTCCAGGAGTAGTAAAAGTAGTTATCGCAATAGCTAAACGGGTTGTCTTCGTGCATCGCACAGTGGGCGAGGAACACCCGCCCCAGGCCGTTGGTCTCCAGCCGATCGCCGTAGAAGAAAACGAAGCGCTCACCCGGTTTGCAACTGAGCTTCAGCCGCTGGCGCACCTCATCGAAATTCTTGCCGTAGGCGTTGGCGGAAACCGAGCGCAGCATCTCGTCGCTGGCCAGCAGCTCGCACTGGCTGTGGTTCATTAGCGTCAGGTTGATAGGCCGCGCGACGTTGGCGCCGACAATACTGAACGTGACCAGCAGCAGTGCGATGATCAGCAGACAGGCGCCAGCGAGATACCAGCACATGCCGCGTGAATGCTGCACCGCGGCGGGGGGCGGCGTTGTCGCCGTCGGCGCCGCTGTCTCCACGGGCGTCCCGGATGGGGGAGGGGTATCGACGCCCGACGGTTCGACGTCGATTATTTCGATGCTGAGATCCTGATTCAGCTGCAGCATGCCGCGCGACACGGTGACGATAATGTTATCGATATCGTAGTGGCGGAGGGTTTTGCGCAGCATGCTCAGGTACTGGTTGAGGTTGCTGTTGGATGAGGTTAAGCCATTATCGTCCCAGACTTTTTTCAACACTTCATCGCGGCTGACGACGCTGGTATGGCGCAGGAAAAAATAGAGCAGGGCGCTGGCGGTGATGGATAGCTGGCTATCCGGTTCATCGCTGCCTGGTAGAGTCAGTGTGCCGTCCGTTGCGTCATAAATGAGACGGGCATTGATGTTGTAGCGCATCGCGGCCTCAATCTAATGGCTTCACGCGGGAAGCGTCATCTTCGTCAGATCGCTCACCAGCGACTGGCGGTGTTCGCTGTTCATGGTGCGCCCTTCGGTCAGTTCCGATAGCCAGATACCGTCGGCGGCATAGCGCACCAGCGTGCCGGTCGGGCCGTTATCGAGCGCATCGCCCTGCGCCAGATGCTCAAGCATCCAGTCGCGCCAGCACTTTCGCAGCACCGGTTCGTCCGGCATCGCCAGTGACAGCACCGTCAACTGGCGGCTTTCGTGGGTATCCGTCAACTCCGGGTTGGACAGATAGTGCAAATAGGCGCGGGTAAAACGCCCGTAAGCGATGTTATCGGCGGCCATCAGCTCGCTGATCGCCTTTTCCATAATCGCCAGCAGCCGGGCGAACAGGGCGAAAATCAGCGCCTGTTTATTGGGAAAGTGGTGCAGGAGCCCGCCTTTACTGACGCCAGCCTCGCGGGCGACAGCGTTCAATGAGAGGGCGGCGATACCATCCCGGCCAGCTATCATCGCTGCGGATTCAAGCAGCTGACGGTGCAGACGGACGGGATCTTTTTTACGGTGCAGGGCTTCCATGTTCATGGCCGGGATCATACCGACCAGACGGTATGATTATTCTTGATCGCTATCAATATGAGAGAGGGCTTAAGGCGGTGGGATGCGGTTATTGCGTGGAGGCTCACAATTCACCTTATGAATTGTGGCGGTATTTGTGCGCAACGCATACCGCCATCGGAGATTCACATAGAGTTCAAATGGATAGCCAGGCCGCTTTCACCCGGCGCCAGTTCCGGACGCAGAGCCAAAGAGGGGATCAGATAGTCGCCATGGTTCTGACGGCGGAAGGGAATCGGCGTGGTTTCAGATAAGGTATCCAGCCGTTGGGCCAGCTCATTGCGCAGCGTGGTGAAGCGCTGTTCATCGAGTTTGTCGGTGCGATAAAATACCAGCGGCGGCAACACCGCAAAGCCAGGATAGAACAGCATCCCGTGCTGAATAGGGAACAGGATATCGTCGATAGGACCGTTAATCCCGCGCGGCGCGTAGTGTTCCGCCCATCCCCCGGCGGTGACGATCAGCATCGCCCGTTTACCCGAGAAGGTTCCTTCACCGTAGCGATCGCCCCAGTGTTTTTCGCTATGTTCGCCGACGCCGTAGGCAAACCCGTAAGCGTAAACCCGGTCAATCCAGCCTTTCATGATGGCGGGCATGGAAAACCACCACAGCGGGAACTGAAAAATCACCGTATCAGCCCACAGCAGCTTCTCTTGTTCGCCAACGATATCCGCGCTTTGCGTGCCGTGGGCAAAGGCGTATTGCGAATCCCGCGTTGCCCGCCAGGCATCTTCGACCGGCAAAGCGCTGCTGTCGTCGGCATCAAATCCCGCCTTCCAGCGCATAGCGTAAAGATCGGAAACCTGTACTTCGTGACCAGACTTTTGCAGATGCTGCACGGCAAAATCTTTCAACGCGCCGTTAAGCGAACGCGGCTCGGGATGGGCATAAACCAGTAGAACTTTCATGAGAATCACCTCTGAGTCATGGAGAGCTGCAGAGTAGAGGGGGCGGAGTTATAGTAGAAATGAATTACCTTAATGATAGGTATAGTTATGATTAATGTTCAGCGTCTGGATCTTAACCTGTTGCGTACCCTCGACGTGCTGCTTAGCGAAAATAACGTGACCCGAGCAGCGCAGCGTCTCAATCTGTCGCAGCCGTCAGTTAGCGTCCAACTGGCGAGACTGCGTGAGATATTTGCCGACCCGCTACTGCTGCCGGGGCCGCGCGGGATGCAACCTACCGCCCGCGCCGATGAGTTACGCGGGCCGCTGCGCGATGCGCTGCTGGCCCTGGAACTGGCGGTAGCGCCGGTTCAGGCATTTGACCCGGCGACGGCGGCGCAGACCTGGCGAGTGGCGGCAACGGACTATATGGCGTCGGCGATTCTGCTGCCGGTGCTCAACGCGCTGCGTACTGCTTCCCCGGCCAGCCGTCTGGCGGTGTTCGAGCTACAGCCCTCGCGGTTGATTCAGCAGGCGGATCGCGATGAAGTGGATCTGTTTTTCCATACTCACGACGGTGCGCCGCCGGGGTTGCATCAGCGTCTGCTGTTCCGCGAACGCTATATGCTGGCGGGCAGAGTAGGGCATTCGGCGCTGCAATCTACATTGAGCCTGGAGCAGTTCTGCCAGCTGGATCAGGTGATCGTCTCGCCGGACGGCGGGGGATTCAGCGCGGCAACCGATACTGCGCTGGCGAACCTCGGGCTGGCGCGGCGGGTTGTCCTTTCGGTGCCACATTTCCTGTTTATGCTGGAGACGCTGCGTAATAGCGATCTGGTGGCGGTGCTGCCGGAGCGTCTGGTGCGCGGAACGAGTGGCCTGACGGTGGTCGAACCGCCGCTGGCGGTGGCCGGGTTTGATATGCTGATGCTGTGGCACGAGCGCTGGCACCGTGACCCGGCGCACCGGTGGCTGCGCCAGCAAATCGTCATGTCATTGGAAGATAAGCCATGTTAAGCGAATTCAGGAAGATAATTTGAAGATACATTGCGCGCGGTTCCCCGGAGGCGGCGCTTAACGCGCCTTGTCCGGGCTACCCAAGCCGCCACCGCGCGCGGGGGATTAATCGACCAGTTCCTTAACGATGCGCATCAGGGCATGCACCTCTTCCGGGCGAGTATTGCCGCTTTGCGGATCGATAATGGAGCTGTATACGTGCGGCATTACCCGTTCGACGCCTGCCTGCAGGCAGGTCTGCAGAATCACCGCGAAGTTATCGAGGTCGATCCCGCCGGTGGGTTCAATCAGGGTCATGCCGTTTTCCGCCGCGCTTTGGGCGAGCGCTTTCAGCTCCGCCAGCGACTGCTCACCGCCCATCGGGAAAAATTTAGCGGCATGCGCGCCCATATCCTGAATCATTCTGACCGCGGTATCGCAGGAGACCCGCGCCGGGGCGCCGCGGGCGCTGCGAACGCCGGTGGAAATGAGCACCTCGCCGGGCGTGCCGCTGGGGCTGACCAGCGCGTTGATATGGGTCTGCTGACCGCCGGTCGCCGCCAGCGCCCCGGCGGCGAATCCGCTGCCGGTGAAGGTCTGGTTGACGTGGGCGGGGTGAAGCTGAGCTGCAATCATCGCCGCTTTATAAAACTGCGCCGGGTCGCCGGCGCCGAGGCCGACGGAAATAGAAGGCACTTTCGCCATCCAGCGGCGCACTTCATCAACGCCTTGTTCTACGCTGGAAAATTGCGCCGAGAGCACGCCAATCACCGCATGCCCTTCGGCCGCGTCGTAAATTTCCCGGGCGTTGGCGATATCCTTCGCCAGCACGTTAATGGCTACTCGCTGGCGATAAAAGTTAATCCGCTGCATGCTGCGTAATCTCCTGTAAACGCGCGACGATGAGCGGCATTTCACCCTCGCCGACGGTGCGTGGGTCAAGGCTAAAATGGCCCTCGTGCAGATAGTAGCGGCGGGCGTAAATGGCGATATCGCCGCCGCGCAGCCGGGCTTCCACGTCGCGGGCGCTGAGTCCCAGTTCGCCTTGTTCGACGCTGACCCGAATGCGCCAGATCGCGCGCCCGGCTTCATCCTGCTCGATATCGGCGTGCAAACCGCGCAGCGCTGATATCGCTTCGGCGTACGGGCGCAGCGCGGTGGCGTCAGGCGCGGGTGCGGCCGTCTGGTAGCGATCCAGCGCGTAGACCAGGCCGACCATATTCTCTTTACCGATTTTCATCGCCCGCGCGATGCCATGGTGCTGGGCCTTGCAGGCGGCGATCCAGCGTCGTTTGCCGCTGATAAAACCTGAGGTTGGAGCGTTAAAGGCTTTCGCCCCGCTGTAGATAACCATGTCCGCGCCGCTGGCGACCCACTGGCGCAGATCCTCTTCGGCGGCGGCATCGACGATCAGCGGCAGATTATGCTGGCGGGCGACCTGCACGAAATCGTCAATGCCGAGCATCCCTTTTTGTACGCAGTGGTGCGATTTCACAAACAGCAGCGCCGCCGTGCGCGCGCTGACCGCGCTCTCCAGTTGCCAGCGCGCCGCCAGGTTGCTGGAGCCGACTTCCACGATACGCCCGCCGCCCAGACGAATAGCGCTGGTGATTGGCGCGCCGTAATCAACATTGTGCCCGCGCAGGATCACTATTTCGTTCGGCCACTGGCTGCTGTCCGGCAGCAGCGCCACCTTTTCCGGATCGCCGCGGGTGATCGCCGCCGCGACGGCGATGGCAATCCCGGCGGAGGCGCAGGAGGTGATATAGCTGTCTTCCGCGCCGGTGTGGGCGGAGACCAACTCGCCCGCGCGCTCGGTTAATCGATCGATTTCGACGAAGGCCCCCGCTGCCTGTGCGGCGGCCTGCATCACTTGCGGATCGACGGCGGACACGCCGAGGATGGTCATTTTGCCGCAGGCGTTAATCACCCGTTTCAGGCCCAGTTGCTGGTAGATATTGCCGTCCATGATTTACAGCACTCCCAGCAGCGAGCAGACGATACTGATAGCGACGATCGACAGTAAAATGGTGGTGTAACGCGGCCCTTTCTTCAGTAAGTAGAAGTAGATAGCGAACACCGCCGCCAGCGGCAGCAGGCCGGGGGCAATTGAGTCGAGGATCTGCTGCACCACCACTTCCGAGCCTTTCAGTGCGCTGATTTTCAGCGGGGTGGTGATTTTGACGTAGCTTGCCGACAGCGCGCCCATCATGATCAAACCCAGCACGTTGGCGCCGTAGATCAGCTCTTTAATTCGCCCCCCTTGCAGCAGGCCGATAATGGAGTCGCGGCCCAGGGTGTAGCCCTTATGTACCAGCCCGTAGCTTATTGCCATGGTGATCGCCGGGTAGAGGATCAGCGGGGCGATGCCACCGAACGCGCTGCCGCTGGCGGCGAAGGGGATGAAAATCGCAATCAGCAGCGGCATCACCGCAGCCCAGATAATCGAGTCGCCCATCCCGGCCAGCGGTCCCATCAGGCCGGTTTTTATCCCGGTGATAGAGGCGTCGCTGATTGGCTCGCCGCGAGTTTTCTGCTCTTCCATCGCAATGGAGATACCCTGAATAACCGAACCGAAAGTCTGTTCCGAGTTAAAGAAGTTAAGGTGGCGTTTGAGGGCCTCGGCCTGCTCTTCTTTTTCCGGGTACAGCTTTTTGATGATCGGCGTCATCGAGGCGCAGAAAATCAGGCTCTGCAGACGTTCGTATGAACTGGAGACTTCCGCCCCCAGCCAGTAAATCAGCCAGGCTTTGGTAATGTCGGCTTTGCTCAGCGTCCGGCTTTCGCGGGCGCGTTCAACCAGTTCATGTTCCATTACATCGCTACTCATCATGCAGCTCCTTCATTTTTGGCCAGGCCTTTAATCAGGAAGGCGACGCAGGTACCGAAAATCGCCATCGCCATGATGTCCACCTTCAGGTAGAGCACCGCGAAAAATCCGCCGATAAACCACGGCAGCAAGCTTTTTTTGCCGATCACCATGATGGTGATAGCAAAGCCCAGCGCCGGCAGAATACCGCCCATAATTTCAAAGGAGTGGGTCAGCCAGTGCGGCATCAACTTGAGGAATTTCTCAACGACGCTTTGTCCGAAGTAGTTGGCGGCGAAGACCACCGGGAAGCGCAGTACCAACCCCAGCAGCGCCGGGTAGATAAAGGCGCAACGCATGATGCCCGCCATATTGGCGCTTTCGGCGTGTTTGTCGGCCATATGCACCCACGCGGCGTTGAGCGTGCGGCGCAACTGATCGAGGAATACCCCGATGACGCCAAACGGAATCGCCAGCGCGATCGCCAGGTTGGGTTCCATACCGGCCTTCACGGCGATCGGAATGGCGATGCAGGCGGCCAGCGCCGGATCCGACGGCACGTTGCCGCCCGGCGTGGAGGTCACCCCAAGGTAGACCAACTGCATACCCGCGCCGATGATCATCGCGGTTTTCATATCGCCCAGCAGCAGACCGACGAAAACTGCGATCACCACGGGCTGCAGCAACATGGCGGAGAAGGTATAGCCTAAACGTAATCGGGCGAACCAGTAATACAACCCCATCAGGCTCGCAAAGAGTAAGGTATCCATAGTTTTTTTACCTTTTGATCAACTGGTTAGAATTTTTTCAGTATGTCGTCCAGTGACTGTGGCTTATCTTCCGGGATCGTCTGGAAGAACACCTGAATGCCGCTATTTTTCAGCTCGCCGAGGATGCCGACGTCTTTTTCATCGAGAGTGATATTCTGGAAAACCGCTTTACGGTTTGGCCCACCGCCCAGTCCGCCGACCTGAATCGTCTGTACGTCAAAGCCCAACTGAACGGCTTCCTGAATGGCTGACAACGACGGGAACAGCACCAGCACGTTGCCATCGCCAAGCTGATTCTCTTTCCAGGCGGCGGCGAAGCTGGCGTTGCCGTAGCAGTCGACTTTGATGTTCGGCGGCGCGGCCATTAAATAGATGTTCTTCATAAACGGATCGGCATCCAGCTCGTCGCTGACCACGGCGATGCGGTTGGCCTGCGACTGACCGACCCATTTGGTGACAACCTGGCCGTGGATCAGACGGCTATCGATACGACATAAAACGATTTTTGCCATGATGGGCTCCTTAAGGGTTTAACTGGTTCACGTGGGCGACGACGTCGCGGCAGCTGCTGCGTCCGGCCTCGACCAGCTCATTAACACAACCGGTGAGCGGGCCCTGTTCGCGCCGATCCAGCGCTTCCAGCAGCAGCGAGGCGTTGAGCCCGCAGACGACGGCGATGGGATAATCCGCGCTCAGGCGCGCGGCGACGTTGGAGGTGGTGCCGCCAAGAAAATCGGTCAAAATCAGCGAGCCTGCTGGCATCGCCTTTACCGCCTCTTCAACGCGCTGATAAAACTCGCCGAGGGTATCGACCGGCATGAGGGCGATTTCGCTGACGCCGACGATTTCGCCGGTCACCATGCGTAGGCTGTCGCAAAGTTGCGTGCCCCAGCCGCCGTGCGTAAGCAGCAGGATCTGGGGTAACGGGGATGTAGGTTCAGTGGATGACAAAGTGGCCTCCTGGCGCCGAATCGTTGACGCACTAATAAGAGCAAAGCGCGTGCCACAATTTGTGTCATCTACCGGAGGGAAGGGGGATGGCGGGCCGTGAAGCCGCGCCAGGACAGGTATTAACTAAATAATAATTCGTAGATATAAATGTACTCGGCATCAGATAAGCGGATGGCGTAGGCTTCCTCAACCGGATGGAAGGCCGATTTGATGACACTAAACGCCTGAGTGTCCATATCGGGCCGCGTTTCCAGCGCCATCTGTAACGGTTTACGGTTAATCACGATACGCTCGACCATACAGCAGCAGTGGATCAGGAAGCGTAGTGTCACCTGGCGGTTAGGCGTGATGGCTAGCGAGGTTCTGAGCTGGTTCAGGATCCCTTCCATCTCTTTTAATATGCGCTGCGGGTTGAGCACCGAAATATGGTTAATAATGCTTTCCATGGTCAGGGCGCTGATAAACCGGGAGGCGCTGCGCTCCATTTCCAGACGTCGTTCGCTGCTGGACAGATCGGGAGTCAGCAGGCTGAGCACCAGTTCCGGCCCCTGTTCGGAAAACAACTCTTCCAGCGAGATAAACGGGATATCGGGCAGCCCCGGCTGGAAGGTGCCGACAATCCCCGCCAGCCGCTCATGCGCTCTGATCGCCTGCTGTACGCGCTCGGGACTGCGAACTTCGTTGTAATCGAGGATCACCATACGGGTATCCTGCGACATCAGTTCACCGAAGCTCTCTTCCAGCACTTTTTTGATTTTCTCCGCCGTGCCCATGCCGGTGATGCAGGAGATCACCAGCACCTTGCCGGCGTTTTCCTGCTGCGGCGTACACAGCTGGCTGGCGATGCCTTTCTCCTGCATTAAGGCCGCCAGCCGCGGCAGATCGCCGGTTTCGTAGCTGAGATCGAGACCGATCTCCAGCAGGCTGGTCAGCGTGATATTCGGCATCAGCAGAACATCAATCTGGAACAGTTTGCTGATGGTGCTACCGAAATGCACCAACGATCCGATGTCGACCATCAGGATCAGCCGCTGCCAGCGTTTGCTGTGGATCAGTTGGATCAACTTGTCCAGGGTGTCGTGTACCGATTGTTCAAACGGCATGTCGATGGCGCTGAACAGATCGCGTTCCAGCACCCGGTTGACGTACTGCGCCATGCTGGTGGCCGTGGTGGCGCCATGGGCAATGAGGATCGCCCCGCAGTCCGGGCTGGCGCTGATGCGCTGGCGGTAATGGCGACACTCTTTGAGGAACAGGCACAGCCAGACGACTTCAGTGGCCGGGCACTGAATATGCAGCAGATCGTTGATCTTCTTGCACAGCAGCGTCGCGTTATCGTACTCATCTTTGCAGCGATCGAGGATCAGGCTGGAGGAGTAAAGCTGCGGGATCAGACCCCGCTGCACATAGCTGATTAAGGCGAGGAAATGTTTACGCAGCGGATTGACCAGGTTTTCCGGCAGAGCGAAGCCGAGCACCTGCTCGACGTAGCCGATCAACAGGGTCACGCGCTCTTCAATTTGATCGCCGTAACGCGGGGCGTGGCTGGCGTTGTCACGGCTATAGAGGCCGTATTCAAAAATCGAGCTGAGCTTGTTTTTAAGGATCGCCAGCGTTTCGGCGGGCGGTACGTTGCTGTTGCGCAGGTTGACGTATTCGCGGGTCAGGAAGCTGTAGAACAGATCGCTCTCCTCAACGCCGCCATCATCGGCCGCGGAGCTTTTCAACTGCGGCAGGGTGCGGGCATCGATACTCAGCAGAGTTCTGCCGTTAAACAGCGCATCGACCAACTGCCGCTGCTCGGGCGTGGCGTTGATGGGCCCCTCCGCCAGTTTACTATCCAGCAGCAACATTTCGTGATTCGCCGCCATCCCCGATGCCCACGCCTGGGCGCATAAAAACTGGATGTCGCTTTTGAGCTGGCCGATATTGCCTTCCAGCGGCTTATTCAGCAGCCATAGCAGCAGGGTTTTATCGATACTCACCGTGCGTTCGATCTTGCGGCTTTCGCGTTGTAAAAAGCCGATGATCAGTTCGATCTGCTCTTCCAGCGAACGCTGGCGAATGCCGGGCAAATCGATGGCGACCTGAATTCGCCGTTGGAAGGTGCGTAACAGCGATGAACTGACGGGCTCGGTGGTGGCGCAGATCAGGCGTACGGCGATATTGCGCGCCGGGCCGCTGGCGCCGAGCGGGCGATATTCGCCTTTATCCAGCAGCGAGAAGAGTTTTTCCTGTCCCTCATAGGGCAGACGATGCACCTCATCCAGCAGCAGATAGCCGCCGTCGGCCTGCTCGATCAGCCCGGCTTTGTTTTCCGTCGCGCCGGTAAACGCCCCCTGGCGATGGCCAAAGAGATGCGATGATAGTAGCTCCGGGTTGTTGGCGTATTCGGCGCAGTTGAAGTAGACCAGCGGCGGTAGTTTGTCCCCGGCGTGTCCACAGGCGTAGCGGTGCATCAGTTCGGCAAAAAAGGTTTTACCGACCCCGGAGGGGCCGGTCAGCAGGACGTGCAGGCCGTGGGGATACAGCACCGCGGCTTTCCCTTTTTCGACGGCATCATGCAGGCTGCGATCGTGGCCGATCAGCATGGCGAACGGATCGGCAACCTTATCGCTATCCTGCAACGGCAGGAGATCGGCGAGGGCCGTCGGTTCGCGTTCGTTTTCCGTCAGCGTGCGGTCGAGCAGCGTTTCCGTCGTCCGGCGGTGTAAAAAGTACACCGGGCGACCGCGGGTTTTGATAACCAGCCCATCACTCCACAGCTGATTGAGATCTTTACTCACCGAGTTGCGCGCCAGCCCGAGGTTAAAGCCGATTTGCTCTGCGGTGAAGGCGTTCGATCCCTTGGCTAAATCGTCCAGCGTGACGGCCTGGCTCAGCCGCTCCAGTTCCCGCAGTACTACCTCAATACGTCTCATCTCGTTACCGGGTTGTTCAATGTCGATAGTTGAGAACATACACTATTACGCGGCGTCAGAAAGAGACCGGGGGCGAAGTTGCGCGGTCTTAACGGGCTACCGGCCCGCAGACGAAGGGGAAGCCGTAGCCCCGCTAAGCGCAGCGCGAGCGGGGAAATACCCCGGAGGCGGCGCTTGACGCGCCTTGTCCGGGCTACCGGCCCGCAGACAAAGGGGAAGCCGTAGCCCCGCTAAGCGCAGCGCGAGCGGGGAAATACCCCGGAGGCGGCGCTTGACGCGCCTTGTCCGGGCTACCGGCCCGCAGACGAAGGGGAAACCGTAGCCCCGGTAAGCGCAGCGCGAGCGGGGAAATACCCCGGGGGCGGCGCTTGACGCGCTTTGTCCGGGCTACCGGCCCGCAGACGAAGGGGAAGCCGTAGCCCCGCTAAGCGCAGCGCGAGCGGGGAAATACCCCGGAGGCGGCGCTTGACGCGCCTTGTCCGGGCTACCGGCCTGCAGACGAAGGGGAAGCCGTAGCCCCGCTAAGCGCAGCGCGAGCGGGGAAATACTCCGGAGGTGGCGCTTGACGCGCCTTGTCCGGGCTACCGGCCCGCAGATGAAGGGGAAACCGTAGCCCCGCTAAGCGCAGTGCGAGCGGAGAAATACCCCGGAGGCGGCGCTTGATGCGCCTTGCCCGGGCTACCGGCCCGCAGACGAAGGGGAAGCCGTAGCCCCGCTAAGCGCAGCGCGAGCGGGGAAATCCCCCGGGGTGGCGCTTGACGCGTCTTGTCCGGGCTACCGGCCCGCAGACGAAGGGGAAACCGTAGCCCCGCTAAGCGCAGCGCGAGCGGGGAAATACCCCGGGGTGGCGCTTAAGCACCAGCCGCATGATGGCGTAATACACCACCCCGACAGCCAGCCAGCTCAGGCCAGGCCAGGCACTTTAGCTTCAATATCCATCTCATAAATAACAAGGTCGATAATGCACAACCCAATCACCGGGAAGAGCAGGTGCATCACCAGGTTGCGCGACTTTTATCGGATCAGGTAGTGGTTGATCACCGCCACGTGTAGCACCAGGAAACCCATCAATGCGCCAAAGTTCACCAGTCGGCTGAGGTTATCAATGTCGCCATAGAAGTAGAGGCCGGAAACCAGTGAAATCAGCGCGACAAATAAGGTACTGACGTACGGGGTTTCCGAATGATGTTGTTATGGTTTTTTAATGTTGGTTTTTAGACAGTAATAATATTTATCATTTGGAATTGTTCATTTTTTAATAATGATATTTCTGGTTATCAGTTATTTCGTAGAATATTGCACTATTTGAATGGTTCTCTCTTTTTAAGGATGAACAAGACGATGCAGAGCAGTAGAGGAAAGCTAAATCGGTAAACGTGATCCCGCTTACGTTTTTGCCCGCTGCAAGGGTGATAGCGAGACGTTTTACTATACTTCGGGGGCATTACTCTCCCGGCGACTTTTCTATGTCATTGAAAATATACAATCACATAGGCAGCGCCTACAGAATAAGGACCTCAACATGAAGCGAATGAAAAACTTCGTTGCCTCCTGTCTGTTGACCGCGCTGGTTGTCCCGGGCGTCGCGCTGGCAGAGGAGCCGTCTGCCACGCCGCTGGCCACCGGTATGGTAAGTTCGGGGACGGCGGAAGCGCAGGTGGTGGAAGCGATGCGCCATGGCGACATCCTGACCGTCAAAGTACGTTTTAAAGGCCTCGCGGATAACCTGACGGGTCAATCCTTGTATACCGGGATCGATAAAGAGGATCTTGCCAAATCTTTCTACCTGTTGGTGGACAACAAGAAATACCTGTTGCTGACCGACTCGAACGGTGTCCCGCTGGCGCCGAACAGCGTGATGTTTAGTTCGCGCACCGGCGTGCCGTACGTTGGTTCGTGGTACGGCAGCTTCCCGGCGCCGCCGAAGGACGTCAAGGAGGTTTATTTGACCATCGAAAACGTTGAGCCGCTCGGGCCCATCGCCATTACGGATCGTTAAGCGATGAGCGGCCTGCACAAACTCCTGTTCGCCAGCGGCCTGGCGCTGTGCTCCGCCGCCGGGGCGGAAGAGGCGCCAGCGCACGCCCCGCCGGTGATCCTCGACCTGAAAGCGACAACCCTGGATCTGGTGGGTTTCCCCTCGGATACTGGCGGCGCGGTGCTGGATTTGCAGAGTAAGGCGGCGGATCTGGCGAAGCAGTCGGCGGATATCTCTTTCCGCGATGGTAAAGACGCCGTGACGTTGTCGATGCGCAGCGACGTGTTGTTCGCTTTTGATAGCGATGCTATCGCCAAAAAAGCCGAGCCGACGCTGAAAAAGGTCGCGCAGCTGATCGCCGACGATCCTGGTGGCGTGGTGACGATCGAAGGGCATACCGATTCGGTAGGCAGCGATAAGTACAACCTCGATTTGTCACTACGCCGCGCCCGTTCGGTCGGCAAATGGCTGACGGCGCACGGCGTGGACTCCTCACGCTTGCGCGAGCAGGGCAAAGGCGAAAGCCAGCCAGTGGCGAGTAACGATGACGATGCCGGGCGCGCGAAAAACCGCCGCGTCGATTTCATCGTACCGAAGAAGAAAGGGTGAGTCTGGATAATCCCGGAGGCGGCGCTGGCCGCGCCTTGTCCGGGCTACCCTGTCTCTCATTCCATCGCCACCTTCACCGCTTCCCCCAGCTTCACCATCACCGCTTTATGTTTCTCGATCGGCGGCAGAGCGCAGTTGATCCGTAAGCAGTTGCGGTATTTTCCTGATGCCGAAAATAGCGAGCCTGGTGCCACCTGGATTTTCAGGCTGCACAGCTGCTTCGCGACGCAAACCATATCCACCTGTTCCGGTAGCTCGACCCACAGCATAAAGCCGCCTTTCGGGCGGGTGACGCAGATCCCGCAGGGGAAAAACTCCCGCAGCCAGCAGGTGTAGATCTCCATATTGCGCTGATAGATCTGCCGCATCCGGCGTACATGGCGGTGGTAGTGGCCTTCGCGAATAAAGTTGCAGGCTGCTAATTGGGTGGAGGGGACGTTGGTGCCGCTGGCGGCGTACTTCATCTGCAGCAGGCGATCGTAGTAGCGTCCGGGGGCTACCCAGCCGATGCGCAAACCGGGGGCGATGGTTTTGGTAAATGAACTGCAGAGCATTACCCGGCCGTCGATATCCCATGAATGGATGGTGCGCGGGCGCGGATATTCAGTGGCCAGTTCGCCGTAAATATCATCTTCAAAGATAACAATATCGTGGCGCTGGGCGAGGCTCAGTACCGCCCGTTTGCGGGCATCCGGCATGATAAATCCCAGCGGATTATTGCAGTTCGGCACCAGAAGCACGCCTTTAATGGGCCACTGATCCAGCGCCAGTTCTAAAGCCTCAATGCTGATCCCGGACTCCGGATCGGTGGGGATTTCGATGGCTTTCAGTCCTAATCCGCGCAGCATCTGCATGGTGCCATAGTAGCAGGGGGATTCGACGGCGACGATATCGCCGGGCTGGCACACCGACAGCAGCGCTAGCGATAGCGCGTTGTGGCAGCCGCTGGTGATCACCAGATCGTCGGCGGTAAGCACCGATCCACCGTCAAGCATCAGGCGGGCGATCTGTTCGCGCAGTTCGCGACGTCCGGCCAGCTCGTCGTAGTTCAGCACCTCGCTGAGGTTATGCTGGATTGCCCGGCTGAGCTCGCGCCAGATAGGCTTAAGACTTGGCTGACTGACGTCTGGCGAGCCGCCGCCGAAGGGGATGATCGATTTATCATTGCGCGCTTCGATCATGCTCAGTACCTGATCCCATTGGGTGATCTCCACCGGGCGCTGCACCGGACGCGACATTGGCGGCACCGGCGGCTGAGCGCGGCGTGGGGCGACAAAGTAGCCGGAACGCGGCTGCGGCACAATCAGCTGTTGCTGCTCCAGCGTCTGATAGGCCTGCTGGACGGTGCTGATACTGACGCCGTGCTCCTGGCTCAGGCTGCGCACCGACGGCAGCTTTTCGCCGTGACGATACAACCCTTGTTCGATACGTTCAGCCAGCAGGCTGGCCAGATGTTGATAACGAGTCATGCTGTATCCTTCATTGTCGCCATACAGATGGGTAAACCAGTACAGATGGGCGTTAAAAATGGGGCATAGTGTACGTTTTAGCTAATCTGTATGTTAAAGAAAAGTATTTTTTGAATCTGTATTGTTCAGGCCCGGATCCGTGAAGATAAAGCCTCTGGCAAGGTGAGGAGGTAGAGGATGGAATTTCATGAGAATCGGGCAAAACAGCCGTTTATCGGCTTGGTATTTCTGGCGCGGGCGCTTAAAAAATGGTGGCTTCGTGGTAAAACGCGCAAAACATTGCAGCGAATGAGCGACGAACAGCTGAAAGATGTCGGGCTGCGCCGGGATCAGATCAATTAAAATGTGCTCTTCCGTAGCCCCGGTCAGCGTCAGCGCTACCGGGGTTTTCCCGGAGGCGGCGCTTGACGCGCCTGTCCGGGCTACCAAACCGATACTCCATCGGGAATTTACATTCACAAAATTTATCAATTGATGCTTCTGCATCTGTCGTTTCTTGATACTTACCCTGATAAGTATTATTTTCCTCGTTGCCAAGTGAGGAAAATAAAATGACTGAAGACGAACTGTTTGCCCGCCGTCCGATGGGGATGCGCATGGCGATGGTGGTGCGCCAGTGGCGTGCGGTTATCGACAGCGCAATTACCGATACCGGCCTGACCCAGTCAAGCTGGACGGTGCTGATGCAGCTGCATCAGCTGGGATGCAATGTCTCGGTAAGCGAACTGGCGGAAGTGCAGGGCATTGAACTGCCGCCGCTGATGCGCACCCTCACGCAGCTGGAAAAGCAGGGCTACCTGCTGCGCTCAACATCGCCATATGACAAGCGCATCCGCCTGCTCACGCTGACGGCGGAAGGCCACGCTATCCTGGAAAAGCTGAACCGCGTCATTGAGACTTATCAAGACCGCGTGACGGAAACTATCCCCGAAGTGGACCTCGCCACCTTCAGCGCCACATTAAATCAAATCGCCTGCAACTTGCGGACAATCCGCGAAGAAGATAACAAGATCTAAAAAACTATGATGACGCCAGAACAAAAATTTGCCCGCTGGGTAAGGGTGAGTATTGCCGCTTTCCTGGCAATATTCGCCTGGTTTATCGTTGCTGATATCTGGATCCCGCTGACCCCGGATTCCACCGTGATGCGCGTGGTGACCCCGGTTTCGTCGCGCGTTTCCGGCTACGTTTCGCACGTGTACGTACACAACAATAGCCAGGTGAAAAAGGGCGAGCTGCTGTACGAGCTGGACCCGACACCATTCATTAATAAAGTTGAAGCGGCACAAATCGCCTTTGAGCAGGCGAAGTTGAGCAACCAACAGCTGGATGCGCAGATCGCTGCCGCCCGCGCCAACCTACGCACCGCGCAGTACACCGCGCGTAATGATAAGGTCACCCTTGACCGCTACCAGCGTCTGAGCACCCTGCAGAACGTGTCGCAATCGGATCTCGATAAAGTGCGCACGACCTGGCAGACCAGCGAACAGTCGGTCAGCGCCCTGAATGCACAAATCCAGAACCTGCAGATCCAGCGCGGCGAGCGTGACGATAAGCGTAACGTAACGCTGCAGAAATACCGCAACGCGCTGGAAGAGGCGCAGCTGAATCTCGGCTGGACCCAGGTTCGCGCCGAAACCGACGGCATGGTCAGCAACCTGCAGCTGAACCCGGGGATCTACGCCACTGCCGCTACCGCCGTGCTGGCGCTGGTGAACAATAACACCGATATCGTTGCCGATTTCCGCGAAAAAAGCCTCCGCCACACCGCGGTGAATACCGATGCGGCGGTGGTCTTTGACGCCCTGCCGGGTAAGGTCTTTCCGGCGCATGTGACAAGCAGCGATGCCGGTATTCTTGCCGGTCAGGAAGCGGTGAATGGCCAGTTGTCGCAGCCGGAGCAGTCCACTCGTTGGGTGCGCGATGCGCAGCGGATGCGCATCCACGTCGCGCTGGACCAACCGCTGGACAAGCCGCTGCCGACCGGCGCCCGCGCCACGGTGCAGCTGTACAATAGCGACGGGCCGTTCGCTCGTACCTTTGCCGGCCTGCAGATCCATCTGGTGAGCCTGTTGCACTATGTCTATTAATACCCTGGCGCGCGTCTTTACTCCGCACGGCAATATCGTCTACACGGCTAATGATTTTCGTCAGACGGTCCGTATCGCCGTCGCCGGGACTATCGCGCTGAGTATCTCGACCTTCTACGATGTGCAGTACGGCGTATTTTTCGTGGTTTATCCGCTGATGCTGCTGTCGCTGGTGCCGGTATTCAACCGCCATGTGGCGCGGCAGTTCGTGTTCAGCGCGGCGGTTAACTGCGTTGAAATGGTGCTGATCGTCGGCTATTTGTCGCAGTGGCCGGTGATCATGACGCTGGTGGTCTTCGGCTTGTATGTGATGCGTTTTCGCTTTATGAGCCAGGGGCCGCTGTTCCTTCTCGGGTCGATGGGCGTAGTTTGCCAGAGCACGATGCTCAATTTTATGAGTTATTCCACCAGCAATTGGCATACGTTGATGTTCTCCAATATGGAGGCTTGCGTGATGGCGGTGGCGTTGAGCGCGTTGTTGCACTATCTGATCCCGGACGTCGAGCCGCGTAAACCGCCGCTGCGTATTGAGAAAGACGCCGCGCGTATTCGCCATGAATCGCTGCTTTCCGGTACGGTGGCGACGATGATCTTCGTGATCTTCCAGGTCTGCGATCTGAGCGACTCGCTGTCAGCGCTGATGGCCGGAATTCTGATCCTGTTCCCGATGCACTATCGCGGCGCGGTGATTAGCTCGGTTTGGCGCGTGGTGGGTGTGGTATTAGCCTGCTTGTATATTCTGCTGGTACAACTGGTTATCTATAATTTCAGTAACCATATGGTCCTGATGATGCCGCTGATCGGCCTTGGACTGGCCTTTAGCGCTCGCCTGCATGTGATGGAAAAGGTGGGTGCCGGCGTGGGTTTCGCCAGTATCACCACCATCGGCATTATGTTCGGCCAGAACCTGCACCCGGATCAGGATCTGGTGTTCAGCGATCTGTACCGTATTACCTCGGTCACCGTGTCGCTGGTGGCGACGCTCACCATGGTGTTCCTCGTGCATCGCCTGCTGAACTGCTTTGCGCCGACGCGCTTCGTGGTTACCGATTAAGCCTTCTGCGGGAAGCTGGCGAGGCAGCGCCATGCTTCCCTGCGCGTTAATAGACCTTCTTCAAATCCATCTCTTCCTGGATCCGCTCGCTCCATGCGAGATGGGTGCGGATGGCCTCTTCAATACCGGCGTTGTAAAACAGCGGCCCGAGCTCTTTGGCGATAAAGTCGACAAAAAACTCGGCGTCGAACTGTTCCAGTTCAAGGCTAAAGGTTTCTTCGCAGTACTTACTTAGCTTTTCGCGCAGCAGGTCGCGCTGCGCCGGGCCGATCTCAATCTCGCTCATGCGTGGTTTTCTCTGTGGGGATTCAGGATTGCCGGACTCATACGCCACCTGTCAGCATGATGCTACCATTTTCAGCCAATATGCAGGTGCAGCAGCGACGGAATTTGCGATAGCAACCACAGGCCGAGGCCGATGGTGCCACCGACCAGCGTGCCGTTGATGCGAATAAACTGCAGGTCCTTACCGATGTTGAGTTCGATCTGCCGCGACATATCGCGCGCGTCCCAGCTTTTGACCGTGTCGCTAATATGGCGAGTCAGGAAGGCGGCGAATTCCGGCGCCACCCGATGCGCCGCTTGTTCCAGGTGTTCGTTCAGCGATTCACGCAGCGCCTCGTCGCGCACCAGCGTTTCGCCAAACCACTGACCGGCTTCAGCGATCCGCTGTTTGATACGCGAATCGTCGCTGTTGATATCGGTCTTCACCCAGCCGCGCAGGTCGGCCCACACCTCGCCGAGATAACGGTTAAAGGTCTCATCGTTCTTCAGATAAGCTTTGACGTTATCGGCTTTTTGGGCCATTTGCGGGTCGGCTTTCAGGTTGTCGATGAGCTTCTGCGCCGCGCGGTCGAAGGCCTGACGAATTTGATGCGTGCGGTCCTGGCTCACTTCATCGAGCAGCGTATTCACCGCATCAGTCACCATTTCGGCGCTGTGCTCGCCAAGCCACTCAGTCGGTAACAGTTTAGCTTTCAGCGGATGCTCGGTCTCCAGCCAATGAATAATGCCACGGGCGATAAAGGCGCGGGAGCTGTCGCGTTGCAACAGGCTGATAAGCTGGCTTATCAGCGAATCCAGCAGTTTTTGATGGCGGTTATCGCGGGTTAGCCCCTCCAGCATCATGGCGCTGGTTTGTGTCAGATCGACCTTATCGATAGCCTTATGCACCGCCCGCCGCAACAGGCGCTGAATACGGGTATCGTCGGTCAGTTCGAGAAAACCGCTCATCACCTGTAGCAGATGCTGGCCGACCCGCCGGGCATTGTCGGGTTGGCTGAACCAGTTGCCGAGCATCAGGGCCGGTTCGTAGCGGCGGATCAGCGCGACCAGCGAGGGCGTATCGAGAAACTTCTCCTGCACGAAGCGGCCAAGATTGTCGGCGATGCGATCTTTATTGCGCGGGATAATCGCCGTATGGCGGGAGACAAACGGCAACGGGATGCGGCGAAACAGCGCCACAACTGCAAACCAGTCGGCCAGCGCCCCCACCATCGCCGCTTCGGAAATCGCTTTCAACGCGCTGACCCACGGCGTCGGCGGCAGCAGGAGCGTGGTAATAAATAGCGCTGCGGCAATCAGCAGCAGCGACAGCGCCAGCAGTTTAGCGCGCTTTAATTCAGCAAGTTTTTCCATAAGTCTAAGCATATAACCTGACGGCGAGGTCATGCAAAAATCGCCAGAGCATCCTGAGCCTGAAGGCTAACTTGCGAGTGGGCTGCCAAAACGCTGGTGGATATCACGGTTATCCCGGACGATGAAATTGTGGGTCAGCGTCGCGCGGTCGGTTGTCTCCCCCTCGCTTGCCGCCGAGGGGGAGCGTCATTCAGTGTTTTAAGCTGGCAAATGCGGCGCGAATCTCATCTTCCGGCAGTTGAATGCCGATAAACACCAGCGTGCTGTGCGGCGTTTCGTCGCCCCACGGGCGATCCCAATCGGCGCTGTACAGGCGCTGCACGCCCTGGAACAACAGGCGATTCGGTTCGCCGTCGATCCACAGCATCCCTTTATAGCGCATCAATTGTTCGGCGAAGGAGAGCAGCAGGTTTTCCATCACTCGCGATACCTCGCTGATATCCACCGGATAGTCGAGTTCAACCACAATCGACGAGACGTCGTTTTGTTTTTCAGCAAGGAAATGAAAACGCGGTTTGGCGCTGACGACCTTCTCTTCCAGCATAAAACCGCGGGTATTGAACAGTTGGCTCAGGTCGATATCGCCATGGATGACGGTATAAATCGGCGCTCGGGCGTTGATGTGCGCCAGGCGTTCGCGCAGCTTTTCGGTATCACCGGCGACGTCGGTTTTGGTTAACAGAATACGGTCTGCGTAACCGACCTGCGACTGAGCGATGGTGAACTGATTCATCTGCTGGTCGGCATGGACGGCATCCACCAGCGCGATCACGCCATCCAGCAGGTAGCGTTCGCAAAGCACCTCATGGGAGAAAAAGGTCTGAATAATGGGCCCCGGGTCGGCCATGCCGGTGCACTCAATCACCAGTCGGTCGAACGCAATGTCACCGCGATCGCGGCTGTCGAGCAAATCGAGCAGCGCGTCTTCCAGTTCGTTGGAACGGGTACAGCAGATGCAACCATTGGTCAGCGTTTTAATTTGCGTGGCGCGATCGCCGATCAGCTGATCGTCTACCGACACTTCGCCGAACTCGTTTTCGATAACGGCGATTTTGAAGCCGTGTTGCTCATTGAGAATATGGCGCAGCAGGGTGGTTTTTCCTGCGCCGAGAAAACCGGTTAGTAGGGTCACTGCAATCGGTGCCATTATTGCCTCCATTAACAGCAGCGTACGCCGCCTTTGCCATCGCCGCCGTAGCGGGCCTGCTGGCGTTCGCGGAAGAATTCTTCATAAGTCATGTACGGCTGATCCGGATGGTTGGTTTGCATATGCGTGACGTAGTTGTCGTAATCCGGAATGCCAATCAGCATCTTCGCCGCCTGGCCGAGATATTTTTTTGCTTCGCCTAAGTTACCAAACATAACGCATCCTGATAAGAAAAAGCCCGGTGGCGCTACGCTTACCGGGCCTACAGAACCTTGTAGGGCGGGTTAGCGTAGCGCCACCCGCCATTTTTTTAATGATGTGACGAGGTCTTCACGCCGCCTTCCGGTACCGGCACGTACGGGGTCTCTTTGTCGGTGCGCACTTTATTGTTGCGGACATTAAGCCAGGTTTTGATGCCGTAGAAGATGATGCTGTACACCACTACCAGGAACAGAATGCTCAGGCCGGCGTTAGTGTAGTTGTTGACCACGATGTGGTTCATGTTGGCAACTTGTTGCGCGGTCAGCTCGCCGCCAGCGGCAATCTTCTCTTTATACTGCTGAGCCATAAAGAAGAAGCCTTCCATCTGCGGGTTGGTGCTAAACAGTTTCAGGCCCAGCGCCCAGGTGGTGCACAGCAGCAGCCACGCAGCCGGGATAACGGTGACCCAGATATACTTAGTGCGCTGCATTTTGACCAGCACCACGGTGCCGAGCACCAGCGCTACCGCGGCCAGCATCTGGTTAGAGATACCGAACAGCGGCCACAGGCTCTTCACGCCGCCCAGCGGATCGACCACGCCCTGATACAGCAGGTAGCCCCACAGACCGACGCAGCCCGCAGTACCGATAACCCCCGCGATCAGCGAGTCGGTTTTCTTCAGGAACGGTACGAAGTTGCCCAGTAAATCCTGCAGCATAAAGCGGCCTGCGCGCGTACCGGCATCCAGCGCGGTAAGGATAAACAGCGCTTCAAACAGGATACCGAAGTGATACCAGAAGCCCATATCCGCCATCGGGATGATTTTGTGGAACACGTGGGCGATACCGACAGCCAGCGTCGGCGCGCCGCCCGCGCGGTTCAGTACCGAAGGTTCGCCGATATCTTTCGCCGTCTGCAGGATCTGCTCAGGTGAAATCACAAAGCCCCAGGAACTGACGGTTGCCGCTGCGTGAGCCGTTACATCCTTCAGCTGCGCGGCGATCATTGCCGCGTTTTCACCGCCCATTTCATGCAGGTTCGGCATGGTGATACCCAGGCCTGCTGGCGGGGTATTCATCGCGAAGTAGAGGCCTGGTTCGATAATCGAGGCGGCGACCAGTGCCATTACCGCAACAAAAGATTCCATCAGCATCGCGCCGTAGCCGATAAAGCGGGCGTCAGTTTCGTTAGCCAGCAGTTTCGGCGTGGTGCCGGAGGCGATCAGCGCGTGGAAGCCAGAGACCGCGCCACAGGCGATGGTAATAAACAGGAACGGGAACAGCGCGCCTTTCCACAGCGGGCCGGTACCATCAATGTACTGGGTCACTGCCGGCATTTTTAGGTCCGGGTTGAGGATAACGATCCCCAGCGCCAGACCGACGATCACGCCGATTTTCAGGAAGGTTGCCAGATAGTCGCGCGGCGCCAGAATCAGCCATACCGGCAGCAGCGCGGAGATGAACGCGTAGCCAATCAGGGTAAAGGTGATGGTGGTGTCTTTAAAGGTCAGCGCCGGGCCCCAGTACGGATCGTGGGCAATGATGCCGCCGAACCAGATAGAGGCCACCAACAGCACGATACCGATAACCGAGACCTCGCCCACGCGGCCAGGGCGCAGGAAGCGCATGTAGATACCCATGAACAGCGCGATCGGCACGGTCGAGCAGACGGTAAAGACGCCCCACGGGCTCTCCGCCAGCGCTTTCACCACGATCAACGCCAGCACCGCGAGGATGATGATCATAATCAGGAAACAGCCGAACAGGGCGATAGACCCCGGAACCGGCCCCATTTCCTGTTTGATCATCTCGCCCAGCGAGGCGCCGTTACGACGCGAAGAGATAAACAGCACCATAAAGTCCTGTACCGCCCCTGCCAGCACCACGCCGGCCAGCAGCCACAGGGTACCCGGCAGGTAACCCATTTGGGCGGCCAGTACCGGGCCGACCAGCGGACCAGCCCCGGCGATGGCGGCGAAGTGGTGGCCAAACAGCACGTAGCGGTTGGTCGGCACGTAGTTCAGGCCATCGTTATTAATGACCGCCGGCGTCGCGCGCGTCGGGTCAAGCTTCATCACCTTCTGCGCGATATACAGGCTGTAATAACGGTAGGCGACGAGGTACACGGAAACCGACGCGACGACGATCCACAGCGCACTAACGTGCTCACCGCGGCGCAGTGCGACGACTGAGAGGCAAAATGCTCCGATGATTCCAAGAATCACCCAAGGGATGTGCTTGAATAGTTTTTTGGTATCCATAGTAAAACCTGGCGTTAATTAGATTAATCATTGGCCGAAGCCGTTGGGTTTTGTGTTTGGGTTGGTAGAGGTATTGATTAGCTAGGCTGCATCCGATCTTGCCAGAATGTCGCGCGCGTAAAGTTGGGTAAATCAGTGAGTGGTTGTATGCGGGGTTAAGCGGTCGCTAGCTGGGGTAAGCGGTTGGCCATGAAGTGAGCAGAAGATAAATATGTGATTGAGATCACAAGATATTTTTGAGAGTAAAAACGTAGGGATACTGGTGATATCGGGCCGGGAGGGCGCTGCTCCTCCCCGCGATACGGAGAGGAGCAGAAGAGGTCATTACACGGCGACTTCCATTTCCATCATCACCGGGTGGAAACGGCGTTTAAAGTAAATCAGGCCGTGCCCTTGCTGGCTCAGGGTAATGTTCCTGATCTCCACCAGATACACCAGATGGCTGCCGATGGTTTGCACCTGGCTAATTTCCCCCTCAAGACTGGCCAGCGAGCCTTTCAGCACCGGTTGTCCCAGCGCGCCTTGCTGCCAGCAGCTGAGAGCGAAGCGCTCTTCCATCGTCATCCCGGTCATCCCGGCGAAATGACGGGCCATGACTTCCTGTTCGTGGTTCAGCACGTTGATGCACAACTTGCCGTTCCCCTGAAATACCGGGTTCATCGCGCTGTTGGCGTTGATACAAACCATCACCGACGGCGGCGTATCCGTGACGGAGCAGACTGCAGTCGCGGTAATGCCGCAGCGGCCAGCTTCGCCTTCGGTGGTGACAACGTTCACCGCGGCCGACAGGCTGGCCATGGCATCGCGAAAACGCAGGCGTTGTTCATCTAATTGCATTATGACCTCCCGCTGTGAATTACTTCAGCAGCTTATCCAACATATTGATATCAGAGTTATTGTGCAGATGCGGCACCGTCCATCCGTGCTGGTCGTACTCGGACAGGCAGCGGTCGACCATCGCCATCATCTTGTCCATATTGCCGGAGCTCTGTGCCTGGCGCAGGCACTGCAGGCGAATCTCATCCTGGCTACCGGAATAGTTGATTTCATACAGCTCGTGACGGCCGCCGAATTCGCTGCCGATCGCATCCCACATCAGTTTCAGGATCTTGATGCGTTCAACGTGATCCATGCCGTTGGAGCCGCGCACGTACTTCGCCAGATACTGGTCGATTTGCGGGTTGTTCAAATCGCGGGCGCTGGACGGCAGATAAATCAGGCCGCTGGTGACGTTGCGCTCGATGATATTCTTAATCTTGGCGTAGGCCATCGGCGCCATCACGCGATAGGTTTGCAGCGCGGCGTGATCCGGCAACCATGCGCCGTTGACCCATGGCGTCGCTTCCGAACACATGGAATCGCTCAGCGCCCAGAACATATTGCGCCACGCGACCACTTCGCCGAGGTCGGCCTGCACGCCGCGGAATTCGAGGGTGCCGGTACATTCCAGAGAACGCTTCAGCAGGGCGGTGATAAAGTCCAGTTTCACCGCCAGACGCACGCAGGCCTGCAGCGGATACATGCGGGCGAAACCGCCTTCCATAGTCCAGCGGCGGCAGCGGTCGAAGTCGCGATAAATTAGCACGTTTTCCCACGGGATCAGCACTTTATCCATCACCAGAATCGCATCGTTCTCGTCGAAGCGGCTGGAGAGCGGATAGTCGTACGGGGAGCCGGTCGCGCCAGCGACCATTTCATATGAGGCGCGGGAGATCAGTTTGACGCCTTCGGCATCCATCGGCGCGACAAACATCAGCGCGAAGTCCGGGTTCTCGCCCATCACCTGCGCCGAGCCGAAGCCGATCATGTTGTAGTGGGTCAGCGCTGAGTTGGTGGCGACCACTTTCGCGCCGCTGACGATGATCCCGGCGTCGGTCTCTTTTTCCAGCTTGATGTAGACGTCTTTCACTTCATCGGCCGGTTTGTGGCGGTCGATCGGCGGGTTGACGATAGCGTGGTTAAAGTACAGGCCGGTTTCCTGAATACGGGTGTACCAGTTGCGGGCGTTCTGCTCGAACTGGCCGTAGAACGCCGGGTTAGCGCCCAGCGCGCAGCCGAAGGCGGCTTTATAGTCCGGGGTGCGTCCCATCCAGCCGTAGCTTAAACGCGACCATTCGGCGATGGCGTCGCGCTGTTGGCGCAGGTCGTCGGCGCTTTTCGCCACGCGGAAGAATTTGTGGGTGTAGCCGCCGCTGCCGGTGTCGGTACCCCAGCACAGAGAATCCTGCATGTCCGGTTTGTGCAGCGCATCGTACAACTGAGCGACAGAGGCCGCGGCATTACGGAAGGCCGGGTGAGTGGTGACATCCTTCACGCGCTCGCCGTAGATATAAATTTCGCGGCCATCCTGCAGGCTTTTTAAATACTCTTCGCCAGTTAACGGGCGTTTCGCATCGGCGCGGAAATCTTCAGGTTTCATAGGGGCCTCTTCAGTATTTATCGGAATAATAATGTTAAATATATGTTTTGTTTTTGTTGTTCAATTGAAGCGGTTATTGCGCTTTTCGTGAAGGGACGTTTGCGACAACGGCGGGTACTTTTCAGGTGGGTTTGGGTTTTGTGATCTGTGCTGCTTTTCGGCGGGCGGCGCTGCGCTTACCCGACCTATGGAGCGTCGCCCCGGTAAGCGTAGCGCCAGCGGGGAATTACGACACCGGTACTTTCTGCGCCCGGTAACTGCTGGGTGAACATCCCACTAAGCGATTAAAAAAGCGGGCGAAATAGGCGGGGTCTTTAAACCCCAGTTGCCAGGCAATCTCATTGACCGCGCTATCGGAGAACAGCAGCAGCCGCTTTGCCTCGCGTAACTGGCGGTCGAAGATCAGCCGCTTCGGCGGGCGGTTGGCGAAGCGGCGGCAGATATCGGTCAGCCGCGATTCGGTCAGGTGCAGCTCGTTGGCGTAATCCGGCACCGTCCAGTGCTGATGATAGTGGCTATCGATCATCTGGTTAAAGCGCTGGAATAATTTCAGCTCGCCGCGCATGCCGCTGGCGGCGTGATCGTCGAGCTTCGCATTACGCAGCAACAGGGTAAATACCGACTGCGCCAGCAACGCCAGAGTATGCTCGCGCCCCGGTAATTGGGCGGTAGATTCGCGCCTGATAAGCTGCCAGTAGTGCGCCAGCGCCGCCAGTTCGTCAGGTTTATCGGCCAGTGACAGGCAGATCCCCGGCAGGCCGAATGTTTCCCGCGTGCCGGGATAGAGTACCTCCAGCAGCGGCCAGATGAGCTCCTCATGTACCGTCAGCACGTGGCCATCGCTATCGGACTCGGTAATGAACGCGTGCGGCACCGAGGGCGGCGTTAATACAAATAGCGGCGCCTGTACCGAATAGCGATGATCATCGAGTTGGAGCTCAATCTGCCCGGTATCAAGAAAGTGCATCTGAAAATAGCGGTCATGGCGATGCGCCTGCATATCGCGGCCAAAAAAGGCCGCCATGCGGGCAAACGACTGATAGTGCACCTCTTCAGTGCCCAGACTCTCGTCGTAATCTTTATTAATATCGATATTGGCGATTGAATGCTGGCACATGTTCGCTCCTTAGTGGCCCTTTTGCGCCGCTAAACCAGGCGCGGCGGCGGCATTATCGCGCTGGCTCATCGGGATGCGGGTGAGTACCAGCGCGCCGACGATCAGCAACCCGGCGACAAACCACAACCCGGAGCTAAAGCTGCCGGTGGTATCGCGTAAAATGCCGATCAATAGCGGGCTGACGGCAGAGCCGACGTTGCCGATAGCGTTGATTACCGCCAGCGCTACCGCGCGCGATTGCAGGCTGATCACCCGATCCGGAGTGGTCCAGAAAATCGCCATCGCGGTGAAAGACCCCACCGAGGCCATAATAATGCCGATCAGCTGGACCAGGCTGTGATGGGTTGCCGAGGCCAGCAGCCAGCCCGCGGCGGCGAACAGGTAGGGCAGGATGGTGTGCATCTTGCGCTCTTTGCGCCGGTCGGAGCGGCGGCTCCACCAGATCATGCCGAAGATAGTACAGAATTGCGGGATTGCCGCCAGCAGGCCGATCATAATGTTGCTGCTGCCGGTGTTGAAGCTTTGCAGGATCTGCGGCGTCCAGATGTTAATGGCGCTGAGGGTATTGGTCAGGCAGAAGTAGGCGAGGGTATACATCAGCACCGCTGGCGTCAGCACTTCGCGTAGCGTCGAGCGCGGCGACGCCGGGACAATCGCCGCATTTTCTCGTTCGCGATCGATCATTGACTTCAGCGCCTGCTTCTCCTCGTTATCCAACCAACTGGCTTTATCCGGCGTGTCGTGGAGGAAGAACCAGGTGACGACGCCGAGCACCACTGACGGTAGGCCTTCCAACAGGAACAGCCACTGCCAGCCCTTCAGATTCCACACGCCGTCGAGCGCCAGAATATAGCCAGAAAGAATCGAGCCGAGCATCATGGTGACCGGCATGGCGATCATAAACAGGGCGTTGGCGCGGGCGCGATGGTAGGCCGGGAACCACCAGGTCAGATAGACGAGGATCCCCGGCAGGAAGCCCGCTTCGGCGATGCCGACCAGCATCCGTAGGATGTACAGCGTATGCGGGCTGGTGGCGAACATGGTGCAGGTCGAGGCTATCCCCCAGACTACCATAATCCCGGCGATCCAACGGCGCGCGCCGACCTTCGCCAGCATGATATTACTGGGGATCCCGCACAGCACGTAGGTGACGTAGAACAGCGTCGCCGCCAGGCCGAACATGGTGGAGGTCAGGCCGAGGTCTTTGCCCATCGTCAGACCGGCGAAACCGATATTAATGCGGTCCAAAAATGAGAATACAAAGAGAACAAACAGGAACGTGATCAGGCGGCGGAACAGCTTTTTGATCACCCGGTTTTCGACTTCAGAGGCTTTATTATCATTGTGTTGTAGGGTCATGGTGCGCTCCACATTATCCGTTTAGTAGACGGATTTATTGTTATCTGTTGTGGTGGTGGCTGTGTGGTTAAAGCGGGCGGCTAACGCTTCCGCGCCGCGGGCCAGCAGGGTGGTATCGACGCCGACCGCGACGAACAGCGCGCCCAGTTCGAGGTAACGCTTAGCGAGCTGCTCATTGGCCATCAGGATCCCCGGCGCTTTGCCAGCCTGGCGGATCTGCTGGATAGCGCTTTCGATGGCGGCCTGCACTTCCGGGTGCTGCGGATTACCGCCAAAGCCCATATCGGCGCTGAGATCCGCCGGGCCGATAAAGACGCCGTCCACGCCTTCGACATCGAGGATCTGCGGCAGGTTTTTCAGCGCTTCCCGGGTCTCAATCTGTACCAGCACGCACATGGCGTCGTTGGCCTGATGGATATAATCCGGGACGCGATTCCAGCGCGAGGCGCGGGCCAGGGCGCTGCCGACGCCGCGGATGCCCGCAGGCGGGTAGCGGGTGGCTCTTACCGCCAGCCGGGCTTCGTCGGCATTCTGCACCATCGGCACCAGCAGGGTCTGCGCGCCGACGTCCAGCAGTTGTTTAATCTGCACCGGATCGTTCCACGACGGGCGGACCACCGGCTGGCTGGGGTAGGGGGCGATAGCCTGCAGTTGGGTTAGCACCGTCTGCACGTTATTCGGCGCATGTTCGCCGTCGATCAGTAACCAGTCGAACCCGGCGCCGGCCAGCAGTTCGGCGCTGTAGCTGCTGCACAACCCCAGCCACAGGCCGATTTGCGGACGCCCGGCCTTGAGCGCTTCTTTAAAGGTGTTGTTCATCGTGTTCTCCTCAGACAAAACGGCAGCTGATCGCGCCCATGTTGCCGTAATCGACGTGGAAGGTATCGCCCTTACGCGCCGGTACCGGGCGGGTGAAAGAGCCGCCGAGGATAATTTGCCCGGCTTCCAGTTGAACGTCGTATGGCGCCAGTTTGTTGGCCAGCCAGGCCACGCCGTTCGCCGGATGGTTAAGTACGCCAGCGGCGACGCCGGTCTCTTCAATCACCCCGTTGCGGTACAGCAGGGCGGAGATCCAGCGCAGGTCGAGCTCATCCGGTTTAATCGGGCGGCCGCCGAGGATCACCCCGGCGTTGGCGGCGTTATCGGAGATGGTGTCGAACACTTTGCGCGGGCGCTGGGTTTCCGGGTCGATGTTGTGGCAGCGGGCGTCAATCAGCTCCAGCGCCGGGATGACATAGTCGGTGGCGTTGTAAACATCGAACAGCGTGCAGTTCGGCCCGCGCAGCGGTTTTGCCAGTACGAAGGCCAGCTCCACTTCAATGCGCGGCACGATGAAGCGGTCGGTCGGGATGTCGCTGCCGTCGTGGAAGAACATATCGTCGAGCAGCGCGCCGTAGTCCGGTTCGCTGATTTGCGAGCTGGCCTGCATCGCTTTCGATGTCAGACCGATCTTGTGGCCTTTCAGCACGCGGCCTTCGGCGATCTTCATTTCGACCCACTCACGCTGGACGGCGTAAGCGTCCTCAATGGTGATCGACGGGTAATCCAGCGAGATCGCGCGGATCTGTTCACGCTGCTTTTCGGCCTGATTCAGCCGCTGGGCGATCTGCGTGCGGGTCTGTTTATCGAGCATAATGGTTTCCTGTGGCTGTGTTTTCTCCCTCCCCTTGTGGGAGAGGGCCGGGGTGAGGGTATCAGGCCGCAGAGATCTCTCCCCTCACCCTAACCCTCTCCCCAAAAGGGCGAGGGGACTGACCGTGCCAATGTTTTATTTAAATAACGCGTGCACGTTGTTCTGTTTGTAGTTGAGCGTCGGATCCAGCTCTTCCATGGCGAACGACAGCGCCAGGTAGCGGCTTTCCATCAACGCGGCGAAGTGGGCCTTAATCAGCGTAAACAGCATTTCGCCTACTTCCTGTCGGCTTTCCAGGCTGCGCCCGGCACCGATCTTCAGCGTCATATGCACGAAAGCGTAATCATGCTTACCGTCGGCCATCTGCCAGGTATCCAGCCAATGGGCACGGCTGCGAATACCGCCAATCGGAAAGATGCCGGTGGCGGCCAGCGCCTCGTTAACTTTGGCGAACAGACCCGGTAAATCAGCCTGTTCGCGGATATTGTCGCTACATTCGGCGATAAAATGCGGCATGCGGCCTCCTTATGCCTGCGCCGGTAGTGGGAACACGGCGTTGACCTGGCCGGTACCGGAGCTGGCGAACAGCTCGGTGATAAACTCCACCTTGCCGTCGTATTTATCCCAGCCCAACAGGCCGAGCAGCATCACCGTGTCGTGCATGTTGCCCTCGCCGTAGCAGTAATCGGCATACTCCGGCAGCATGGTGCAGAACTCTTTGAATTTGCCCTCGCGCCACAGCTTCACCACCCGCTCATCCATTTGGTGATCGAATTCGCGGGTATAGCTGTTCATGCCTTCTTCGGCGCGTTGGTCGTCGATGAAGCGGTGCGACAGCGAACCGCTGGCCAGCACCGCCACGGTGCCGTCATATTTCTCGATAGCGGTGAGGATCGCCTGGCCCAATTTGCGGCTGTCGGCAAAGTCGTGAACCGTACAGAACGCGGAGATCGACACCACTTTGAAATGCTTATCGCTATTCATGTAGCGCATCGGCACCAGGGTGCCGTACTCCAGCTTCAGGCTCGGAATATTGTGCGCCTTGGCGCGCACGCCAAGCTTAACGGCCTCGTCGGCGATCAGGTGGCCCAGCTCCGGGTTGCCGTCATAGTCGTAGGTCATGTCGCGAATAAAATGCGGCAGTTCGTTACTGGTGTAGATGCCCTGGAAATGGTCAGCGCAGTTGATGTGATAGGCGCTATTCACCAGCCAGTGGGTATCGAACACGATGATGGTGTCGACGCCCATTTCGCGGCACCGCTTGCCAATCTCTTTATGACCGTCGATGGCGCCCTGACGACAGCCGTGGTTTTTCCCCGGCAGCTCAGAAAGATACATTGACGGTACGTGAGTGATTTTTGCTGCTAACGCTAACTTACCCATATCAGACTCCCCATTTCGGGATCGGATGGTCGCCCATCGAGATGCAGACGTTTTTCATTTCGGCGAACACTTCAAAGCTGTACTCGCCGCCTTCGCGGCCGGTGCCGGAGGCCTTCACGCCGCCGAACGGCTGACGCAGGTCACGCACGTTCTGGGTGTTGACGAACACCATCCCGGCTTCAATGCCGCGGGCCAGACGCAGCACTTTGCTGACGTCCTGGGTCCAGATGTACGACGCCAGGCCGTACTCCACATCGTTGGCCAGGCGTAACCCTTCTGCTTCGTCTTTGAACGGCAGCAGACAGGCGACCGGGCCAAAAATCTCTTCCTGGGCGACGCGCATCCGGTTGTCGACATCCGCCAGTACCGTCGGGCGCAGGAAATTGCCGGATTTGAGGTGTGCTGGCAGATCGGACGGCTTATCCGGGCCACCTGCCAGCAGGGTCGCGCCTTCTTCGATACCAAGGCGAATGTAGCCGGACACTTTTTCCCAATGCTGCTGGCTAATCAGCGCGCCGACCTGGGTATTCGGATCGGTCGGGTCGCCGACGCGCAAGCGGTTGGCGCGCTCGGCGAAGCGTTTGACGAATTCCGGATAGATGCTTTGCTGAATGAAAATGCGCGAACCGGCGGTGCAGCGTTCGCCGTTGATCGAGAAGATGGTGAATAGCGCGGCGTCGAGCGCGCGCTCGATGTCGGCGTCTTCAAAAATCAGCACCGGCGACTTCCCGCCGAGCTCCATCGAGTACTTTTTCAGGCCGGCGTTTTTCATGATGTTGCGCCCGGTGGCGGTGCCGCCGGTGAACGACACCGCGCGCACGTCATGGTGACGTACCAGCGCATCGCCCGCCGTCGCGCCGTAGCCCTGCACGACGTTGAGCACGCCTGCCGGGATCCCGGCTTCCAGCGCCAGCTCGCCCAGACGATCGGCGGTCAGCGGCGACAGTTCGGACATTTTCAGTACTGCGGTATTGCCCAGCGCCAGGCACGGCGCCACCTTCCAGGTGGCGGTCATAAACGGTACGTTCCACGGCGACACCAACGCGCACACGCCGACTGGCTGTACGAGGGTGTAGTTGAGCATTTTGTCATCGACCGGATAGGTCTTGCCGTTCATCTGCTGGCACACTTCGGCGAAAAATTCGAAGTTGTGCGACGCGCGTGGGATCAACACGTTTTTGGTCTGGTGGATCGGCAGGCCGGTGTCGGCGGTTTCCATTGCCGCGATCTCCGGGACGTTCTGATCGATCAGATCGCCTAAACGGCGCATCAGACGCGCGCGCTCTTTCATCGGCAGGTTAGCCCACTTCGGGAAGGCCTCTTTCGCCGCCGCTACCGCCTGGTTAACTTCGGCTTCACCGCCGGAGGCGACGTCAGCCAGCACCTCGCCAGTGGCCGGGTTGGTGGTATGAAAATAGTCTGCGCCGGCAACGTTTTTCCCGTTGATCCAATGGTTAATCTTTTTCATGACAGTGTCTCCTCATACGCTTGCTGGCTGATGATATGGTTGACCAGGCGGCCCACGCCCTCGACTTCGACGATCACCTCGTCGCCCGGCACCACATCGGACAGCCCTTTCGGCGTGCCGGTGGCGATCATGTCGCCCGGTTGCAGGGTCATAAATTCGCTGAGATAGGCGATGAGGAACGGCACGCTGAAGATCAAATCGGCAGTAGTGCCCTGCTGGCGCAGTTCGCCATTAACCCAGGTACGCAGGGCCAGGTTGTGCGGATCCGGGATCGTCTCTTTCGCCACGATCCACGGGCCGATCGGCGTCAGGGTGTCGCGGCTTTTTACCCGCAGGTTCGGGCGATAGTAGTTTTCCAGATAGTCGCGGATCGCGTAGTCGTTGCAGACGGTATAACCCGCGACGTAGTCCATGGCATCGGCTTCGCTGACGCGGCGCGCGGTTTTCCCAATCACCACCACCAGCTCGGCTTCGTAGTGCATGTACTCGACGTTATCCGGGCGCACCGACTGCTGCTGGTGGCCAATAAAAGTATTCGGCGCTTTGATAAACACCAAAGGCTCGGTTGGCGGCTTAAATTCCAGTTCGCTGGCGTGGTCGGCGTAGTTCAGTCCCAGCGCGAACAACGTACCGTCGGCAGGCGGCAGCCAGCGGAATTCACCAGCTTGCAGCACGGTGCCGTCGTTCAACTGTACCTGGTCGCGTTCATCGACCAGTACGTCGCGAACCTGTCCCTGCCATTCAATGCGTGCCTGTTTCATGCCAGTTCTCCTTCTGCGACAACCGGGTTTTCGAGCGCCGGGAAACCGTCGGCGAGAATACGTACGCGATCGCCCGGGCGCAGCGTGACGCGAGAGTGGGGCGTACCGATCAGAATCGCATCGCCGGGATTGAGGGTCGCAAACTCGCTCAATGCGCTCAGCAGCTGCGCGGCGTTGCGCTGTAGATCGGCGGTGTGCCAGCTATCCGCTTCGCGGCCGTTGATTTCGGTGATGATGGTCAGGTCATCGACGTTGCGTACCGCCGAGAGCGCGCCGACGGGGCAGAAGCCGTCGCGGCACTTAGCTTTGATCGCCGGGCGATAAAAACTCTCTTCCGGCAGGCTGACATCGTTGGCCAGCGCGTAACCGGCGATATAGTCCGCCGCCTCTTCTGCCGTCACTTTACGCGCGGTTTTGCCGACGATCAGCGCCACGGTCGCGCCGCTTTGTACGGTTTCGCCCTGCGGATGGGGAATCGCATCGCCATTGCCAATCACGGTGTTGCGGGGCTTGATGAACCACACCGCGGTTTTCGGCGGCGTCTTGTAGGGGGCCTGTTGAAACGCCTCGCGCCAGGCGTCGAGCTGGCTGCGATGATTTAGCGCAACGGCGAAGATGGTACCTTTCATTCACCACTCCTCTGGTACTGATTTCGGATTCGAAGGGATTTCATTAATATGTTAATGATCATCTTTTATTCTTTGCCGAACGGTTTGGCAACTGGAAGTGAATGTTTTGTGATCTGATTAACACAATATTTACATGATTAAAATTTATTATTTATATTTCAATTTAATATGTGTTTTTTGCGGCGTGACTGGTACTTTTCAGGTGCAGAAACCGGTTGTACATGGCAGGATGACGGCTAATTATTAAATTGTTAATAAGTTTTTTGTGAGCGTTGTTGAGGGGATACCATGCATGATTCATTAACCATTGCGCTGCTGCAGGCGCGGGAAGCGGCGATGGGGCATTTTCGGCCGATTGTGAAACGTCATAACCTGACGGAACAGCAGTGGCGTATCGTGCGTATCCTTGCGGAAAATCCGTCGATGGATTTCCACGACCTGGCGTGGCGGGCCTGCATTCTGCGCCCCAGCCTGACCGGTATTCTGACGCGCATGGAGCGTGATGGTTTAGTGCTGCGCTTAAAGCCGGTTAACGATCAGCGCAAGCTCTATCTGTCGCTGACGCCTGCCGGACTGACGTTGTATGAAAGCGCGCAGGCGCAGGTGGAAGAGGCGTATCGGCAGATAGAAGCACAGTTTACGGCGGAAAAGATGCAGCAACTGACGATGCTGCTGGAGGAGTTTATTGCGCTCGGCGTCCCTACCGGGCGCAATGATGAAGAAGCGTAGCGTTTACGGCTCGGGCCTCAGGTTAGCAAGGGCGATAAGCGTTTCCGCGCGGGCGGGAGCCAGCGGTTCTCTCGGCTGCGGCAGCGGCCAGCCGTACAGCCAGCGGGCGCTGGTGGCGCAGGTTCGCCCCTGACAGGCGCCCATTCCGCAGCGCTGGTGAAGCTTGGCCTGCTGCCAGCCGTCGGCGGCGGATACGTCGCCGCAGCGCACATCTTCGCAGCGGCACAGCAGGCTCTCCGGCGTGGCGGCGTTTTTCAAGGACTCCGGCAGTTGGAAGGCGCGATTTATCGCATTGGCGAAACGCTGCCAGCGGGCGCGGCGGGCAAATACGGCCTGCGCTTGTTGGCTGGCGTCAGCGGCGGCAAAACCGGCGATTTCCCCCTCCGCCAGCGCCAGCTCGCTACCGCCGAAACCGGTACATTCCCCCGCGGCGTAAACATCCGCGACGCTGGTTTGCTGCCAGCGGTTAACCTGTATCGCGTCTTGCCTTATCTCGCAGCCAAATAGCAGTGCCACCTCGATGTTAGGCACCAGCCCATAGCCGATGGCCAGCCGATCGCAGGCGATGGTCCGCTCAACGCCGCGCTGGCGCAGCGTGACGGCTTCCAGCCGCGTTGTGCCGTGGGCGCGGATCACCTGCGCGCCACTGAGATAGCCTGTGGGCGCCAGCGTCGCTAACTGGCGCAGTTTCTGCGGCCAGCGCCAGAGTCCTGCGGCGAAGCGCAGCAGCGCAGCGAGCGGCGCTTGCTCGACGATTTGCACCACCTGCGCCTCGGCCTTGTTCACCGTCTCCGCCACCGCCAGCAGCAGCGGGCCGCTACCGGCAATCACCACGTTTTCCCCTTTCAGGGTCAGGCCATGTTTGATTTGCGCTTGTAGACCGCCCGCGCCGGTCACGCCAGGTAAGGTCCAGCCGGGGAACGGCAGCGAAAGTTCGCGCGCGCCGCAGCAGATAATCAGTTTGTTCCAGTCGATCATGCCGCTGGCGTCGGCGGTTTCAAACAGCACGCTGTGTGCTGAAGGGCGGGCAATCAGCCGCGCGCCGTTAAAAACACGGATAGCCGATGAGGCGGCGACGGCATCGCGATATCGCCGGGCCAGTTCGGGTAGCGCCGCCTGCGGCCCGGCGCGCCAGATTTGTCCGCCGGGGGAGGGGTTATCGTCCAGCATAATGACCTGTTTATGACAAGCGGCAGCGGCGAGCGCGGCCGCCATGCCGGCAGGCCCCGCGCCGAGGATTAACATGTCACAACGCAGCGTTTGCATAACTGCTCCTTTCTATTTGCATGCCTGTCCGACACAGGGTCTGGCAGGCCAATACCCGCCGCCCGTCGACGGTGACCCGGCACTCCTGGCATACGCCCATGCCGCAAAATGGCGCGCGGTCGTCGCCGCTGACCGCCTGGCGGGTCGTGGGGTTACCGGTTAACGCCAGCGCCGCCGCCACGCTAATCCCTTCCGGCACCGCCAGCGCGTCGCCATCGATAGTGATGTTGAGCAGGGTATTCATGCGATCGCCTCCTGTTTGTACAAACGGGCGGGTAGCCAGGGCTCGGGGGCCAGTGGGCAGCGTTCGCCGAGGATCTGTGCGGCCAGCAGCTCTGCCGTCGCCGGGGCGGTGGTCACCCCCAACCCTTCGTGGCCCAGCGCCAGCCACACACCACGGCGCGTGGGATGCGGGCCGATCAGCGGGTTGCCGTCCTGTGACGCGGCGCGCAGGCCGCTCCAGCAGCGAATGATATTCAGCGTCGCCAGCGCGGGCAGGAAATGGCGGGCGCGGTCAAGCATCTGCGCCAGTAGCGGTAGATCCAACTGGCGATCGGTATTATCGAACTGGCGGGAAGAACCAATCAGCAACTGGCCGGTTGGCCGCGGTTGCACATTGAAGGCCACCGAAGTGCCGCCGCCGTGGGCGCTGGCGCCATAACCCAGTTCGACCAGTTGGTGGCGTACCAGCGGGCCGTAGCGATCGGTAATCGCCAATTGGCCCTTCTTCGGCCGCAACCAGTGTTCCGCCAGCAGCGCATTGGCCTCAAGGCCGCAGGCCGCCACAATCGCCCGCGCCTGCAGTCGTTTGCCGCTGGCGAGCAGCACCTGCGGCTCTTCAATCGCCTGCGCGCTATCGTTCAGGCAGGTAAGATTGTCTCCGGCATCGGCAATCAGCCAGCGGGCGACATTCGGCGCGTAGACGATCCCGTCGCCGGGAACCCACAACCCGCCTGCCAGCCCGCTGCGCAACAGCGATTCGCGCCCGGCGATCTGCTGCGCGGTTTGTAATTCGCTGTGCGCCTGATAGCCAGCCATCCGCTGCTGTTTTTCGCGGGCGACGGCCATCTCTTCATCGTTTTCCGCCAGCCACAGCGTGCCGCAGCCGCGCCAGGCACAGCTGTCCGGCAGCTGCGGGGTGATGGCGCGCCAACGCGCCAGTGACCAGGCTGATAGCGCAAGCTCGGTGGGGTCGTCATCCATGCACACCAGATGACCCATACCAGCCGCCGTCGCGCCGGGCTGACCGTTGTCGATCAGCACCACGTTCTGCCCCCGCTTCGCCAGCTGCCACGCGCAGGCGGCGCCGATGATCCCGGCGCCGATCACGATGACATCGCTCTGCTTCACGGCACGATCCCCCAGCAGAAAGGATCGTCAGGGTTGAGGATCAGCCGGTTGTCGCCGCACACCCAGGCTTCGCCGCGGATCGTCGGAATAATGCCCTCGGCGGCGTGCTGGTAGCTGGCGGTGAACTGGCTGCCGATGATGCTGGCCTGATGCCAGGTTTCTCCCGGTTGCAGTTTGCCATCCTGCGCCAGGCAGGCGAGCTTGGCGCTGGTGCCGGTGCCGCACGGCGAGCGATCCCAGGCTTTACCCGGGCAAAGTACGAAGCTGCGGCTGTCGGCGACATCGTCATCGGAAAACAGCTCAATATGGTCGATAACGCCGCCGTCGTCGCCACGGATCCCCGCCGCTTCCAGCCCTTCGCGTACTGCCCAGGCGTAGTCGGTCAGCTGTGGGATGTGCGCAGGCGCAATGCTGAACGGGTGGTCGTTAATCAGGAAAAACCAGTTGCCGCCCCAGGCGATATCGCCGATGACGGTGCCGACCGCGGTTTCGACGCTGACCTGCTTTTTCCAGCGGCGGGCAGGGACGTTTTGCACCGATACGCTGCCATCTTCATGCAACGTGGCGCGAACGTCGCCAACCGGGGTTTCAATCAGATGCACGCCGGGCTGGATACGGCCAAGCCAGGCCAGCGAGGCGATAAGTCCAATGGTGCCGTGGCCGCACATATTCAGAAAACCGGCGTTGTTAAAGAAAATGACCCCGGCGGTGGCCGCCGCGGAGACCGGTTCGCACAATAGCGCGCCCACCAGCACATCGTTGCCGCGCGGTTCGAGGATGGTCGCCTGACGCCAGTGGTCGAAGTCGCGAGCGAAGCGTTCGCGGCGTTCCGCCATGCTGCCGCCGCCGAGGTCGGGGAATCCGTCAACGATCAGGCGGGTGGGTTCGCCGCCGGTGTGTGAATCAATGGCTCTCAACGCAATAGGGGGGCGTGTCGCGGTCATCTGGCTCTCCGGAAGTTAACAACATGTTTCATCATGCTGGCGCAACCTGTCCTGGCCCGCTTGAGCGCTTTCGTCAGTGGAAATGACGAAATCAGCATAATAGCGATCCTGCTATTTACCCATGCAACATCATTATTTCTTATTAATCATTCAGTTAATGTTGTGGTAAACCGAAAGTCGCTATCGCGCCAGTAGATAAACCAGGGGAAGACGTAAAGCGGATCCAGGATCGCAAAACCGACGGTTGCCGCTTGAGGTGTTAACGGAAAGTGAATAAATATCCTTCGGTCACTTACCATGAGGAGGCCTTATGATCGGTGTTTCTGATGCGGCGCCGCAGCGTGCTGTTAACCAACCGGAGCTGGCCGTCGATGAACTAAGCCAGATCTGCGAAGGTCTGGCGCGCCAACGGCCGGACAATATGCCAGCGCTGCTGAATGCGTTGGCGTTGATTGCGCCCCTGCTGAATGCCATCCCCAACGTGGTCTTTTTTATCAAAGATAGCCAGGCGCGTTATCTGCTGGCGAACCTGACGTTGGCTCGTCGCTGCGGTTTTAAAACCGTTTCTTCGCTGCTGGGGAAAACCTCCGCCGATGTCTTTCCTTCCGCGCTGGGCCAGGGCTATACCGAACAGGATCTGCGCGTATTGCGGGAAGGCGTGACCCTGCGCGATCAGCTGGAAATGCATCTGTATAACGGCCGCGAACGCGGCTGGTGCCTGACGCAAAAGCTGGCCCTGCGCGATGTCAGCGGCCAGGTGATCGGCATGGCTGGGATCTCGCACGATCTGCAGGAGGCTCATGCCCGTCACCCGGCGTGGCAGCGGCTGGCGATCGTCGACGATCATATTCGCCGCCACTATCATCGGCCGATCGCCATGGAGGAGTTGACCGCGCTAAGCGGCATGTCGATTGCGCAGATCGAACGCTACTGCAAACGGATCTTTCACCTCACGCCGCGGCAGATGATCCATAAAGTTCGCCTGGAAAAAGCCACCGAGCTGCTGGCCGGCGATACGCCGATTACCGATATCGCGCTGCAGTGCGGCTATACCGATCACAGCGCATTTAGCCGTCAGTTCAAGGCCATGACCGGCTCGACGCCGCGTGATTTCCGCGTGACATTGCTGGGATAAACGCTGGCTCACACTTTTGTCGACTGTGCTAATTTCGTCATCGTATTGAGGGAAAACCGACAAGCCGCCGGTTCCGCGAAACGTCAATCTGTCAGTGAATATTCACCATTCATTCACCTCGACTTAACAAAATGACGACAAGGAACCGAGCATGAGCAAAAAAGCGATTCACTGGAGCGGCGTATTCCCGGCGGTCACCACGCAGTTTCGTAGCGATTACTCCCTCGATTTAGACGCCACCCACGCGGTGATGAAAAACCTGGTTAAAGATGGCGTTTCCGGGCTGGTGGTGTGCGGCAGCGTAGGGGAAAACACCTCGCTGAGCACCGATGAAAAATTGCAGATTATCGAAGTGGCGAAGGATGCCGCTGGCGGCAAAATCCCGGTCATCGCCGGGGTCGCCGAATTTACTACCGCCTTTGCCCAAAAGATGGCGAAAGAGGCGGAGCGCGTCGGCGTTGACGGGATCATGGTGATGCCGGCGCTGGTGTACTCATCAAAACCCCACGAGACCGCCGCCCATTTCCGCAGCGTGGCGACTGCCACCGACTTGCCAATCATGGTCTACAACAACCCGCCGATTTACAAAAACGACGTGACGCCGGACATTCTTGCGACCCTGACCGACTGCGACAACATCGTCTGTTTTAAAGATTCCTCCGGCGATACCCGTCGCTTCATTGACCTGCGTAATACCGTTGGCGACCGCTTCGTGCTGTTTGCCGGGCTGGACGATGTGGTCGTGGAAAGTATCGCCGTTGGCGCGGAAGGGTGGATTTCCGGGATGTCCAACGCCTTCCCGCGCGAGGGCGAGACGTTGTTCCGTCTGGCGCGCCAGCAGCGTTACGAAGAGGCGATGGCGCTGTATCGCTGGTTTATGCCGCTGCTGCATCTCGATGCGCGTCCGGATCTGGTGCAGTGCATCAAGCTGTGCGAAGAGCTGCTTGGCCGCGGCGGCGCCATTACTCGTCCGCCGCGTCTGGCGCTGGAAGGCGAAACGCGCCAGCAGGTGGTGGCGATCGTTGAACAGGCGCTGGCGACCCGCCCAACGCTGCCGGATGTCGGTCTCTGAACACAGGAGCGAGTATGAATTCATCTCAGACCACGGCGGGACGGCAATTTATTGCCGGACGCCGCATTGCCAGCGGTGAGGCGACGCTATTGAGCCTGCGGGCGGTGGACGGCGAAGCCACCGGCCACCGCTTTTACCCGGCCTCCCGTGAGGAGGCCGCGCTGGCGGCGCAAGCGGCGCAGAGCGCTTTTACCGCCTATTCGCACACCACGCCGCAGCAGCGGGCGCATTTTCTCTGCGCCATTGCCGATGAACTGGATGCGCTGGGCGAGGCGTTCTTCGCCATCGCCGGGCAGGAGACCGCGCTGCCGCTGGCGCGGCTGCAGGGGGAAAGGGCGCGTACCAGCGGCCAGTTGCGGATGTTTGCCGAGGTTATCCTGCGTGGCGATACCTTCGCCGCCCGTATTGATACCGCGTTGCCCGACCGCCAACCGTTGCCGCGTCCGGATCTGCGTCAGTATCAATTCGCGCTGGGACCGGTGGCGGTGTTCGGCGCCAGTAACTTCCCGCTGGCCTTCTCCACCGCGGGCGGCGATACCGCCTCGGCGCTGGCGGCCGGTTGTCCGGTGGTGGTGAAGGCCCATCCGGGCCACATGGCGACCGCCGAGCTGACCGCGGAGGCGATCGCCCGGGCGGTTGCGCGGTGCGGGTTGCCCGGCGGCGTGTTCAATATGATTTTCGGCACCGACATCGGCGCGGAGTTGGTGCGCCATCCGGCGATCCAGGCGGTCGGCTTTACCGGCTCGCTGGCTGGCGGCAAGGCGCTGTATCAGCTGGCGCAGCAGCGCCCGCAGCCGATCCCGCTGTTTGCCGAAATGTCGGCGATTAACCCGCTGATTATTCTGCCGCAGGCGCTGAGGACGCGGGCCGACGTGCTGGCGAAAGATCTGCTGGCGTCGTTTACCCTCGGCGGCGGACAGTTCTGCACGCGTCCGGGGCTGATTCTGGCGCTGCGCGGCGAAGGACTGGAACGCTTTAAATCGGCGCTGTGTACCGCGGTGGAGGCGTCCGCGCCGCAGGTGCTGCTCAATGCGCCAACGCTCAGTCACTATCGCCAGGGTGTCGCGGCATTGCAGGCGCATCCGCGCGTTGCGTTGTTGGCAAGCGGTCTCGCCGCCAGCGAGGGACAGGCGCAAACCCTGTTGTGGCAGGCTCAGGCTGAGGATCTGCTGGCGCAGGATACGCTGCTGCAAACCGAAGTCTTCGGCCCGTTGTCGCTGCTGGTGGAAGTGGATGACGACGCGCAGCTTCAGGCGGTGGTGAAAGGGCTTCAGGGGCAGCTTACCGCCACGCTGCATGCCGATGCGGACGACGGCCCGCTGGCGGCGAACCTGCTGCCGTTGCTGAGCGAAAAAGCCGGACGGGTGCTGTTTAACGGTTATCCCACCGGGGTGGAAGTGTGCGATGCGATGGTGCACGGCGGACCGTGGCCAGCGACGACCGACGCACGCGGGACGTCGGTCGGCAGTCGGGCGATTGAGCGTTTTCTGCGCCCGGTATGCCTGCAAAACGCGCCCGCCGCCCTGTTACCACCAGCGCTGCAGGATGCGAACCCATTGAACCTGCTGCGCCTGGTCAACGGCCAGTGGACCCGGGAAGCGATTTCCCCCTCTCATTGACGCAAGGGCATCACCATGACCATTCACTCTACGCATAACAGTCAAACCCGCGTTGTTGAGTCGGGTAAGTTTAAAAAACAGCTGACCCTAACGGATCTCACGTTTATTGGCCTGGGGGCAATTTTTGGCTCCGGATGGTTATTCGCCGCCAGCCACGTCGCGTCGATAGCTGGCCCGGCCGGTATTGCCTCGTGGGTGATCGGTGGTTTTGCGGTGCTGCTGCTGGGGATTGTCTACTGCGAATTGGGGGCGGCCCTGCCGCGCGCTGGCGGTATTATTCGCTACCCGGTTTTTTCCCACGGCGAGCTGATGGGCTATCTGCTGGGGTTTATCACTCTGATCGCCTTCTCCAGTCTGATCTCAATTGAAATCGTCGCCGCCCGACAATATGCCGCCGCCTGGTTCCCGGCGCTAACCCAGCCGGGATCCAGCGCGCCGACGCTACTGGGGTGGGTGGTGCAGTTCCTGCTGCTGTGCTTCTTCTTCGCGCTCAATTACTACAGCGTGAAAACCTTCGCCCGCTCGAACAACTTCATCAGCGTGCTCAAGTTTCTTGTGCCGCTGCTGGTGGTGGTGACGTTATTCACCTTCTTTAAACCAGAAAACTTACATGCTCAGGGTATTGCGCCGTTTGGCATGTCCGGGGTGGAAGCGGCGATCAGCGCGGGCGGTATTATCTTTGCCTACCTTGGCCTGACGCCGATTATCTCGGTGGCAAGCGAGGTGCAAAAACCGCAGCGGACTATTCCCATCGCGCTGATTTTATCGGTGGTGTTGTCGACGATTATCTATGTGCTGTTACAGCTGGCGTTTCTCGGCAGCATTCCTGGCGAGATGCTGCATGGCGGCTGGGCAGAGGTGAGCAAACAGTTCTCGCTGCCGTATCGCGATATCGCCATTACCCTCGGGATGGGCTGGCTGGCCTTTATGGTCATTAGCGACGCGATTATTTCGCCGAGCGGTACCGGCAATATTTATATGAACGCGACGCCGCGCGTGATCTACGGCTGGGCGAAGGCGGGAACCTTCTTTAAGGCCTTTACCCATATCGATAAAGCGTCCGGTATTCCACGCCCGGCGCTGTGGCTGACCTTCGCGCTTTCTATCTTCTGGACGCTGCCGTTCCCCTCCTGGGAGCAGCTGATCAGCGTGGTGTCGGCGGCATTGGTGCTAAGTTACGCCATCGCGCCGGTGACCGCCGCCGGGTTACGCCGCAATGCGCCCGATCTCCCGCGTCCGTTCCGCGTGCGCGCCTTCGGCATCATCGGCCCGGTGTCGTTTATGATCTCGGCGTTGATTGTCTACTGGTCCGGCTGGAGTACGCTCTCCTGGCTGCTGGGGCTGCAGATTGTGATGTTTGTGGTGTACGTAATGTGTAAAGGTAAGGTGCCGGAACATACCGTTAGCCTGGCGCAGCAGGTGAAGTCGTCGCTGTGGCTGATTGTTTTTTATGCGCTGATTATCCTCTTTTCCTGGCTGGGAAGCTTCGGCGGGCTTAATGTCATTGGTCACCCCTGGGATACGGTGCTGGTGGCGGCGATGTCGTTAGGGATTTACTACTGGGGCGCGCGTAGCTGCCTGCCGCAAGCTAACTTTAGCGGAGACGAAGAAGAGTAGAGGAGAGCACTATGGAGTCGGTAACCCTTTCGTTACCTGAAGCTTATGCCCTGGCGTTGCAGGTGCTAAGCGCCAATGGATTCAGCGCCGACCATGCGGCGGCTATCGCCCGCAATGTGGCCTCCGGGGAGCGCGACGGCTGCGCTTCCCACGGTCTGTGGCGGTTATTGGGCATTGTCGATACCTTGCGTAAAGGCAAGGTATCGCCCGACGCCGAACCGCAGATTAACGATCGGGCGCCGGCGATTGTGCGGGCGGATGCCGACGGCGCCTTTTCGCTGCTGGCCTTTGAACGCGCGTTGCCGTTGCTGGTGGAGAAGGCGCGGCACAGCGGCATCGCGGCGTTGGCGATTAACCGTTGCGTCCATTTTTCCGCGCTGTTTGCGGATATCGAACCGCTGACTGACGCGGGTCTGGTGGGGTTGGCCTGCACGCCAAGCCATGCCTGGGTCGCGCCAGCGGGCGGCATTCGCCCATTGTTCGGCACTAACCCTATCGCCTTTGGCTGGCCGCGGCGGGAAAAGCCGCCGTTTATTTTTGATATGGCGACCAGCGCCGCGGCGCGCGGCGAGATCCAGCTGCATCAGCGCGCCGGTAAACCCTTGCCGGAAGGCTGGGGCATCGATAGCCAGGGGCAGCCGACGACCGAAGCCGCTGAAGTGCTGAACGGCGCGATGTTGACCTTTGGCGGCCATAAGGGCTCGGCGCTGGCGGCGATGGTCGAGCTGCTGGCCGGGCCGCTTATCGGCGATATGACCAGCGCCGAATCGCTGGCGTGGGATAACGGCGCGGGCGGTTTACCCTACGGCGGCGAGCTGATCCTGGCGCTGGACCCGCAGCGTTTTCTGGGCGCGCAGGCGGAGGAGCAACTGGCGCGCGCCGAAACGCTGTTTAGCGGCATGCAGGAGCAGGGGGCGCGGCTGCCGGGCGAGCGGCGTTTCGCCTGTCGCCAGCAGAGCGAACGACAGGGAGTGACCATCAGCCGTTCATTGCATGATGAGATTTGCGCTTTGCGGTAACCTGACCTTATCCGGGATCTTGATCAAAACAGCGTATCGAGCTCGTCCAGCACGTTGTAGTCGTCGTCAACCAGCAGCAGCGTCTTCCACTTGTCAAAAGTCAGGCACGGGTGCGAGGTGCCGAACAGCAGAATATCGCCGACCTGTACATCGCTGTCCGGCGCCAGACGCAACATACAGTGCTGATCCATAATACCGATGCTGACGATCGCCTCCGCCCGCAGCGGCAATGCCCGCCCGTTGCGATAGTGGGCGATCGGCTGTGGTAACCCGGCGTCAAAGGCGCAGTCGCGCTTGCCGAAATTCACCACCGCACGATCCGCCTCCGGTACCGATTGCACCATTGCCATCAGTTCCAGCGCCGAGGTGAGATCGCCGGCGAGATCGCAGGCTATCGGATCGCGAGCGATCAACTCCTGCTGAGCGAGATCGTAGATCCCGCGATCGTGAGTGATATAACACCCCGGGCGGATCACTATCCGGCAATGGCGCGGTTTTTCCGCCGCCAGCCAGATGTTGCAGACCACGTCATACCACACGGTGCCCGCGCCGGTGAGGATGAATTCGCCGTCAACTAGCGGTTCCATACGGCAGGCAAGCGCTGCGGCCTGCCGCAGTAGCGCTTCCACCTGCGGCTGTGGATCGTCGCCGTGCAGCACCCCTTCATACAATTCCAGGCCGCGTAGCCGCAGGCCCGGCAGGCCGCTAACCAAATTCGCCAGCGCCAGCGCGTCATCAACGCTGCGACAGCCGCAGCGCCCGCCCGGTACGCCAAGCTCGATCAACACATCCAGCGTCTGGCCCCGATCGGCGAAGAAAGCTGAGAGGGTGCGGACGTTGCTTTCGCTATCGACGCAGCAGATAAAATCGACCGCCCGGTAGTGCGCTTTTAGCTGGGCGACGACCTGCATATTGGCTTTGCCGACCAGCTGATTGACCATCAGAACACGATGAATGCCGCTGGCCATCGCCGCGCTGGCCTGCCACGCGCTGCCGACGCCGATCCCCCACGCCCCCGCCTGTTGCTGCGCCTGAAAAATCCATGGCGTCATCGTGGTTTTACCGTGCGGCGCCAGCGATACGCCGCGGGCGTCGGCATAGCGTTGCATCCAGGAAATATTATTTTCCAGCGCCTTTCTTTTGAGCAGCGCGGCGGGCAGACAAACCTCTTCGGCCAACAGATTCGCAGGTGCGGACATGACGGCGGATTTGTGCGGGATGAGCGGAGTGGAATGGTATTTCATAACACTATCCTTACAGGGTTTATAATCGGATGTTATTGCGGTATCAGTTATAACTAATTGATAAATATTGTTTTAATATAATATTGTTATTCGTTTTGAATAAAAGTATCACAAAATGATCTGGATTTTGCGTAGTTTTCCACTGTTTTTTGCGCTTGTAAATGGTTAACTTGTCGGCATGTCGAAAGGGAGTAATTGCTATGAAAGTTGACTGGCTTTTCAAAAACGTCACGGTGATCGACGGGAGCGGCGGGCCGCAATACCGTGCTGATGTGGCGGTGAAGGGCGATCGGATTATCGCTATCGCCCCGGCGTTGGACGTCGCGGCGGAGCGGGAGATTGACGGCCAGGGGCGGGTACTGGCACCAGGTTTTATCGATGTCCACACGCATGACGATATCAACGTTATTCGTATGCCGGAGTATCTGCCGAAGCTCAGTCAGGGGGTGACGACGGTGATCGTCGGCAACTGCGGGATCAGCGCGGCGACCGCCACCATGCGCGGCGAGGTACCGGACCCGATGAATCTGCTCGGCGAGCCGCAGCACTTTATCTATCCCACCGTGGAGGCTTACGCCCATGCGGTGGAGGCGGCGCGGCCATCGCTAAACGTCGGCACGCTGATTGGCCATACCGCGCTGCGCAATAATCATATGGATGACCTGTTCCGTCCGGCGAACGAGACGGAAATCGCCGGTATGCGCGTACAATTGCGCGATGCGCTGCGCCAGGGCGCGCTGGGCCTGAGCACCGGCCTGGCCTACGCCAGCGCCTTCCAGTCGACGACCGAAGAGGTGATGGCGCTGGCGGAAGAATTGGCCGCGGGACAGGGCGTTTACACGACTCATTTACGCTCGGAGTTTGAGCCGATTCTTGAGGCGCTGGACGAAGCCTTCCGCATCGGTCGTCACGGCAACGTGCCGGTGGTGGTCTCGCATCACAAATGCGCCGGAGCGAAAAACTGGGGGCGTACCAAAGAGACGCTGGCGTTCTTTGATGAGATGCGCCAGCAGCAGGATATCGCCTGCGACTGTTACCCCTATTCCGCCAGCTCGTCGACGCTGGATATGAAGCAGGTCACCGATGAGTTCGATATCGTGATCACCTGGTCAGAAGCGCAGCCGGAGCAGGCGGGGAAAACGCTGCGGCAGATCGCCGATGAGTGGCAGGTCAGTCTGCATGATGCCGCGGCGCGGCTGATGCCCGCTGGCGCTATCTACTACAACATGGACGAGCAGGATGTACGGAGAGTGATGCGCTATCCGGTGACCATGATCGGTTCGGACGGCCTACCGAACGATCCGATGCCGCATCCGCGCCTGTGGGGAGCCTTCCCGCGCGTGCTCGGCCACTACAGTCGCGACGAGCAGCTATTCCCGCTGACGACCGCAGTGCACAAGATGACCGGGCTGTCGGCGGCACGCTTCCAGCTGGCGGATCGCGGGCTGGTGAAAATCGGCTACTTTGCCGATCTGGTGCTGTTTGACCCGCAGACGGTGCGCGATGTCGCCAGCTTCGCCGACCCGAAACGACCGGCGGACGGTATTGAGGCGGTGATGGTAAATGGCGTGATGAGCTACGGCAGCGACAAAAAAATTACCGGGCGGGCAGGGCGTTTCCTGCGCCGTCGGATGGACTAAGGAGTTGAGTATGAGTATTAAACGTTATGGCGTAGAAGGCGGTACCGGAACCGGCGGTCAGCATCTGCCTTTCGCCCGCGCGGTGGAAGCGGGCGGCTGGTTGTATGTCTCCGGGCAAACGCCGATGAAAAATGGCGAAGTGGTGGAAGGCGGGATCGTCGAGCAGTCGCGTCTGGCGATTCAGAACTGCGTCGACATCATGACCGAAGCAGGCTACGGCCTGGCGGATGTGGTGCACGTCAAAGTGATCCTCACTGATTCGCGCTACTTCCAGTCGTTCAATAAAGTATTCCGCGAGTTCTTTGGCGATAACCCGCCGGCGCGTATTTGCTGCGTGGCGGATCTGGTGGTGGATTGTAAAGTTGAAGTTGATGTGACCTGTTTTAGCGCCGCGCGTCTGTAGCGTCCGACGCCAAAAATAAATCCCTCCCTTCCCGGGAGGGATCGTCAAAAAAGTGTGATATCGGCACCAGAGTGAATAAATAAATCGGTGCCACTGGGTTCGCTATGCCTTTTTTCAGGCATGGTTCCTGTTAACTCATAATATTCAGCGGCACGAATATTATTTATTACGTCTGGATGTGAGCAATGAATAATATGTCATTTCTGATTTGGTTTTCCATTTATGCCTGCGCGATGATTACCTTAGGCTGGTACGTTTCGCGTAAACAAAAAACCGGTGAAGATTTTTTACTTGGCGGCCGTTCGCTGCCGATGATCCTGACCCTCGGGTCGACGGTCGGCACCATGGTGGGTACCGGCTCCAGCGTCGGCGCCGTCGGCTTTGGCTACAGTAACGGCTGGGCCGGAATGCTGTACGGCCTCGGCGGCGCGGTGGGCATTCTGCTGGTGGCATGGCTGTTCGCCCCGGTACGTAAACTTCGCTTTATGACCATGAGTGAAGAAATGTCTTATTACACCGGCGGCAGCAAAATTATTAAAAACCTCGTCGCGGTGCTTATTTTTATTGCCTCTATCGGTTGGCTGGGGGCGCATATATTAGGCGGCGGCTTATATCTGGCGTGGGCCAGCGGCATTGATATTAATGTCGCGAAAATTATTATCGCGCTGGCCTTTGTGGTTTATGTCGGTATCGGCGGCTATTCCGCGGTGGTGTGGATCGATACCATTCAATCGATCGTATTGTTCGTAGGCTTTATTTTAATGGCGGTACTGGCGGTGCATCATGTTGGCGGCTGGAGCCACATTCAGCAGGCGGTAGACCCGGCGGCGCAAAGCCTGTTTGCGGTCGACAAATTAGGCGTGCTGCCTGCGCTATCGCTGGCAATGGTTATCGGCGTCGGCGTGCTGGCGACCCCTTCCTATCGCCAGCGTATTTATTCGGCGAAAACCGTCTCGTCGGTACGCCAGTCCTTCACTATTACCGGCCTGCTGTATCTGGGCTTCTCCTTCCTGCCGGCGATCATCGGCATGGCGGTATGGACCATGAACCCGCAGTTGGAAAACAGCGGTTTCGCTTTCCTGTTTGCCACTCAGGTGCTGCCGCCGGTGCTGGCGATGGCGATCCTGATTGCCGGGATGTCGGCGAACATGTCTTCCGGAAGCTCTGATGCTATCGCCGCGGTATCCATTATGCTGCGTGACCTCTATACCCTGGTTACTGGCCATATGCCTGCGCCGGAGAAGGCGATTCGTCTGTCGCGGATTTTCCTCGTGCTGGTGATTGCGTTGGCGCTGCTGTTCGCGCTGACTTCCAACGACATCATCAGTTACATCACCAAAATGATTTCGATGATTATGTCCGGGATGTTTATCTGCACCATGCTTGGCCGTTTCTGGAACCGCTTTAACTGGCAAGGTGCGGTCGCCGCACTGGCTGGCGGCGCTGGGGCATCAATTGCGGTGCTGATGGATAGCGACTGGTTGGCCTTCTGGGGCAACCCGTGCATTCCGGCGGTACTGAGCAGCCTGGTGGCATCGGTTGTGGTGACGCTGCTGACGCCGGCCAGCAGCATGAGCCGCGAGCAGGCGCTGGAGATGATCACCCGCGAGCGTGAAAGCCGCCCAACGCCGCCGCCGTTGCCGATCGGCAAACGCCACACCTCGCGTGGTTAAGGGGCGACGATGAACGAGTATATTGCCGTTGACTGGGGCTCGACGCAGCTGCGCGCCTGGCGTATCCGTAACGGGGAGTGTATTGATAGCCGACAGTTGCCCTACGGGGTGACGCGTCTGAACGGGCAAAGCGCTGAGGCCATTTTCAACCAACATCTGGCGCCCTGGCGCGGCGATGATTCTCTGCCGGTAGTGATGGCGGGAATGATCGGCAGCGACGCTGGCTGGCGCCCGGTGCCCTATCTGGCTTGCCCGCTGGCGATAGACGCCCCTGGCGGCGAACTGTATGCGGTGGCTGAAAACGTGTGGATCGTACCGGGACTCAAGGTGGCGCAGGCCGGGGATTATGATGTGATGCGCGGCGAAGAGACGCAGTTGCTGGGAGCCTGGCAACTGATGCCCGCAGAGTGTTACGTGATGCCCGGCACCCACTGCAAATGGGTACAGGTACAGGATGGCGTGGTGCGTCATTTCGCCACCGCAATGACCGGCGAACTGCACCACCTTCTGCTTAACCACTCGCTGCTGGGTAAACAGCTGCCCGCGCAGCAGATTGATGAGACCGCTTTTGCACTCGGCCTGGAAAAAGGGCTGACTCAACCAGCGCTGCTGGCCGGGCTGTTTAGCGCCCGCGCCGCACGGGTGTTGGGGGCGCTGGCGCCCACTTCGGTTAGCGATTATCTCTCCGGGTTGCTGATTGGCGCGGAGGTGGCGACCTTTAGCGAGCGCTACCGCGCCAGCCGCGTGGCGCTGGTTGGCGATCCGGCGCTGAATGCCCGCTACCAGCGGGCGATGCTGGCGCGTGGGATGACGGTTTCCTGCTGCACCGGCGATGCGGCGTTTCTTTCTGGTATGGCGAGGATGATTGATGGACAAGGTTAAACTGGTGGCGATTTTACGCGGCATTCTTCCCGTTGAGGCAGCGGAGCATATTGCGGCGCTGATCGATTCGGGTTTCCGCTATATCGAAATCCCGCTCAACTCACCGGACTGGCAGCACAGTATTCCGGATATGGTGCGCCAGTTCGGCGAACGCGCGGTGATTGGCGCCGGTACGGTGCTTAAGGTTGAGCAGGTCGATTTTCTGGCTGACGCCGGGGCGAAGCTTATCGTGACGCCGAATACGGCGCCGACGGTGATCCGCCGTGCGGTAGACCGCGGGATGTTGGTTTGCGCCGGTTGTGCGACAGCATCGGAGGCGTTTAGCGCGCTGGATGCCGGGGCGCAGTGGCTGAAAATCTTCCCGTCATCGGCATTCGGCCCGGAGTATATTCGCGCGCTGAAAGCGGTATTGCCGCCGGAGGTTCCGGTGCTGGCGGTAGGCGGCGTGACGCCGGAGAATCTGGCTAGCTGGCGGCAGGCGGGCTGCGCGGGGGCTGGGTTAGGCAGCGATCTGTACCGCGCCGGGCAGTCGCTGGCGCGCACACGCCAGCAGGCGCAGCGCTTTATCGCCGCCTGTGACGACTAGTCGCCGAGCGGCAGGCGGTCGACGCCGTCGCGGTGGTCGTCGAGCGCCAGTTTGATGCGGCGCAAACGATCTTTCGCCTGCGGTTTGTTGGCCATCGCCAGTTCGGTGGCCAGCACATCGACCATCGCCAGCATCGCGTAGCGCGAGGCGCTGGGCTTGAAGATATAGTCGTTTTCGCTGACCAGCAGCGGCAGCAGCAGATCGGCCTGCGCCGCCAGCGGCGTATCCGGCGGGGTAATGGCGATAACTTTCGCCCCATACTGTCTGGCGATGGCGGCGCTTTCAATCATCTCTTTGGTATAGCCGCCCAGCGACAGCACAATCACCACGTCTTTCGCCGTGACCGCGGAGCTCATCATACGCACCAGCAGGCCATCGCTTTGGCTGACGACCGGTAAACCGAGGCGGAACAGGCGATACTGGATCTCCTGCGCGCAGATGGTCGAGCCGCCGCCCATGCCAAGGGCGAGCACCTGGCGCGCGTCGCTAATCCAGGCCACCGCGCGTTTCAGGGCCTCCAGATCCAGCGCCCGACGGTTGGTCTCCAGCACGCTGATGATGGATTCATAAATTCCCTGAACCCCTTCCAGGTCCGGCACATCGAGAATAAAGCGTTGACCAATCGCCAGCGACTGGGCGAGCTTCATTTTTAGTTCACGTACGTCTTTACACCCCAGCGCGCGGGCGAAGCGGGTCACTGAGGCCTGGCTGGCGTGGGTCAGGCGCGCCAGTTCGGCAATCGGCATTTCCGCCGCGGCGGCGACATCGTCGAGAATAAATTGCGCGATGCGTTTTTCGGTCGCCGTCAGCGCCATAAAGCGGTCGGTGATGCAGGAAATGATATCGATCGAATAGGCCATACGGGGTTTCAGATTATTTATAATGGTACTTGTAGCGCGGCGATTTTTTTTGCATTAAAACGCACAAAAAAGTGCACTACCAACATTACTGATAATGCACTATGCAAAAACAAATAAGTAACTACCCTATACGCTCTAAAGCGTAACTCCATAACAGGCTTTAAGGTATGCTTTAATTTTATTCAGTAGAGTGGCTCCATCTGTTGTATTCAGCGCAACGTTGCACATAAATAAATCACCTACATCACCATCCCAGAACTGTGATCCGCCTGGTAATGCGCCAAGGGCAAATGCTGATAATGACGGACTGCCGGCAGCGGCGACAGAGGAGGCGATGCCGTTAACGCGCAGGAAAATATTTGTGCCGTCGTATCCACATACGAACGCAAACGGCGTATCCAACTCCAGCGTCGGGCCAACACATGTCGCCGTACCAACCTGAAACGTTAATTTTCCTGCATTACCACCGGATACCGATACATTGAGAATGGCCCGTACTGATTGGGATGTGAAAGTACCGCAAAGGTTGCTGGTTGCCGCCAGAGTACGTAGTGTTGCAACACCAGCCCAACTAAATGACTGAGTTAAATCCAGTGCATCGCCATTGAAGATCGAGCGATCCGACTCTGATGAATTAAATCTGGCCCCAGAATAGTCCCCGAACAATTCACTTACCAAGGTTGCCCCGGAGGTATCGGATGAGCGAGTAAGTTTGCTGGCTGTGTCTTTTCTGTCATTAAACGAAAGGATATCGTTTCCACTCAGTGTCACATGGCTGGCGTCAGCCTGAAACCAGTGAAGCAATCCCGTATCGGCTTTTAAAGCCTCTGCGATACTTCCCCCAGGCAGTAATGCGGGATTGTTAAATCGTTGAGGAATTCTAAAACCGGCCATAATAGTTACTCCGTAACTGTGATCTCAAATCGGATTAAATAGTGACGAACGTTGCGCGGGATATTCACCCCCTGCCCGTTCCACCAGGATTTTCGGTTGGTTTCGACCATGAGGTTACCGCGGCGAGTCGGCCAGTACGTGACATCATCAAATGCGTCGATCGCATATCGCAGCGTTCTGTTACCTGCCGCCGGCGCTGACGAAAGTGTCAGGCGCGCTGTTTTGACTCCAGTGACTTCAACAGCTGTGATGGTCGCGCCGGGGAAAGAAAATCCATGGTTAAGCGTATCAGGCACCCAATCGCTATCGATTTCGAGTTTCGCACCGAACTGCTCCAGTGGTGTCCCCTCTAACGTCACATCAATAACGTTGCCGGTCAGTACGGCAGATGCAGGCTGTACCGGTTGCCATCCCCCTTTATCCACGATACTGCTGTAAACGTCCGCGTAGGTTTCACCCAGCATCAGGCGACCCTCAGGCCCGGTGTGGACCGTACTCGGGCCTGTTGACTCGTCGCCGAGTTTAAACTGATACATAGGCCCTGCGAGGAAACAATCAGAACGGTTGTTGGCTACGTCCCATTGTCCCTGGCTGGCGTAGTTCTCTCCGCTAGCTGCTTTGCTCATGTTGGTTTGCCAGATAGCGACCTTAACGTCACCAGCCTGACCAGTTGCTGCTTTAAAACCGGGAAGAACCGTATTGAACAAATCATTCAGCTGCGTGGCGTAGTTCTCCCGCCCGGTCGGTCCTGCCTCTCCCTGAATCCATTGCAGCACGTCAAGAATAGCTGTACGCCCATACTCCGCAGCAATCTCTACAGCACGTTGCAGGAACGTCACGGCATTCTCGTAGTTCCAGTAGCCTGACTGTGCATTTGGGTAAAATGAGCTGATTGGCTGACTACCATGCCAGGCTGTTGCGGCAATATAGCCGGGGTCATCCCGTCCAAGCTCTGCGTTTCGTTGCGTAATGCTGTACACCGAGCAAATTGCCGGGGACTGCGCCGCAGAGTAATCCAGCGCTGGTACGAAATCGGTGAGTGATGCAGGGGATAGATGAACCGTCCCCTGCTGGCTGCTGCCGTTGACTCCCGAAAAACCCCATGTAGAAAAAGCCCAGGGTGCAGTATCAACAATGCGGCCGGTTGAGCCTCCCAGCCCGGCATTTGACTGCCCGTATACGAGCGCAATGCGGATTGCCGTAGCCAGGGGCGAGGCCATAACCAGCGTATCCTGTACACCATCACGCAGTTGGCGCGCGTCGAAAGTGCGAGAGCCTTTATCTAAAATTGATGCCGTATTGAATTCGTCGCCGATATAGTGCCGGGGATTAAAAACACGTGCCCCCCATTCCCCACGGATGTCTGGGACAGTAGTTCCGCCTCCGCCGATTCGGTCAGCGATATACGCTACGGAATCATCATCCAGTAGCGCGAACGTTAATCCTGTTTTAGGGTTAAAGCCGATACCGACGAACCCATCCAGTGTCGAATCGACGATGGGGACACAAAGTGGGGCATCGCGAGGAGGGATTTTTTCGAAACTCGGTATTTCGACGCCTCCGACAGCAAGGGACCCGTCATCTTTGAATCCAACCACCGTCCCGTCTGCAGATAAAACAGGGACAGAAAAACCGGCCACACCATCACGATAGAGAGACTGACCTTGCATTTGCTGAATAATGCTCAGGAGTAAGTCAATGATCGCTTGCGACGGAATTTTCCGCCCGGTAGCCTCCAGCGTACCGCCGTTGTTGATATACTCGTCTGCAAGGGTGATATCTTCAATGCTCGTTACCCAGCATTTAGAAGCATTCAGAATATTGCCGACAAGAACATCATTTTGAGCCTCAGGCAAGATGGTATAAAAGCGGACGTTATTAGTTATTGACCCCATGCCAGGCATGGATGCAATGTTAAATGCCACTCCATCATCATTGAGGTAATAATTGAAGGACAAACTGCTGCCAACTCCCTCAGCAACACGAAATATTTTACCACGCGGCGTATTAGCCAGGCCTGTGATTGTACCATCCGGGTCTGATACAGTTTTATAGAACGTATATTCACGGTAATCACTGGCTGATTCTACCAGATTACGTAGCCAGTTAGTCCTATTGGCAAGTTGTAACGCCTGAAGGTTCAATATACCACCAGGACCAGCTTTAGCTCTTTCTGACTCTTCAAGTTGATGAATACCGGATTCCCATGCTGATGTTTCAGGTAAACTAGCCATTATCAACCTCCGAATAGGTAATAAGCGGCCAGACAATATCAGGGGCAAGCGAAGTATCAACACGGTTAATTAGCACTCGGTACGCCTGCAAAGAAGTCAGTCGGGATTTTTCTTCATCAGTCGCCATATTAAGAGCCACTGCATCCTGAAGAATGGAAATATCAGCCGATGCCTGAGCAATCAGCTCTTTTTTCTGCAAATCAGCAACAGCAACATCAGCCGCATGCTGAGCGTCTGCGTCGGTTACCCAGGCAGAGCCGTCCCATTTGTCGTATGGGGTTGATGGTGCAGAGGTGGTTACAGTGTCAGGTATGGGGCCGGGCTCGGTAATAACGTGGCTGGCCAGCGTCTGAATGTCATAGACGGTGATACCGCGATAATCATCAGTAACAGACCAGGACGAATTATCTTCAGAACGAACAGCAACCTGATATTCACTTTGTACCGGTGGTTCTTCAAGGCATGAAAATGCAGGCAGTCCGACACCAAAATGAATATAAACATCCTCGGTACCGATAAACTCACGGGAAGTCATATCAAAATGAAATACCTGAACAGTACCTGCCTGAGTTGCAATCAGATTGCTGTCAAATACTGCTTTAATATCTCCAGACATTATGCCGCCCTCACAATATAATGAAATGCCATGTTTTTAACCGTGGTTTCGGAATTACCGGACGCATCAATAGTTATCGTGTGACCATGTGGGCCGATATAAACTGTGTGTGAATGCGGGGGTTGCACAGAGGTCCGCCCGAATCCAGTACCGCCATTGCTACCAACTTCCTGGTCGCTGCCACCTTGTTTTTGCATCGCGGACCCCCAGCCGTGATCGTGCTCGTTGTCTTCGCTGGTGGTTTTTGTGCCCAGGTCAGTCTGGGACGCTGATGCTCCATGGGTATGCGTTTTATTGCCGTCAGCTTCAAGACTGAGCAGCGCACGGCCAGAGGCCGGTAACCCTTTGATGGTTTGTCCCCGTAAATCAGGTAACACGCCCCCGGTATAAACTGCAGCCAGATTCGGATAGGTCGCCGCGCTGAATGACGCACCGTTGCAGATTAAATATCCCGTCGGCGGTGTACTGGTTGGCCAGGGTAGCGGTATGCCGTAAGGTACCGACATATTTGAATCGACCATGATTTTATTAATGGCCTGCAAAACCTGCGTATTACTGTCGCCATCAGGATTGATATTTGCAGCAGCCAGAATAGACAGCAGTTCACTTTGTACAGACCGGATGGCACCCTGCACATTATTCAGGAACAATGCTCTGACAATGGTTCCCAGCGTCCCCAGCGAGGGGTTACCGTCGCTGAATTCATTATTTGGCGCATCAACCGGAGGCATCAGGCTTTGCATATAATACTCCGTTAATCGTTGGTTTTTTCTACGTAGCCGGTCATTGGCTGTTCGCCATCCAGCGCAAATGAACCATCCAGATAAAGCGGATAGGTCATTTCGGATTCGTAGAGGAAATAACAAAGGGTATGTGCGGGCTTTAATTCATTGAATGTCGTTTCAAGAACTTTATCGCCCAGCGTCATGAGCCGTTCGCCAACACGGGAAGTCCCGGTGCGGAAATAATAAAGCGGAACCTCTAACCCATAGACGTTTACCCGCCACGTAAAAATAATATCGTCGATATAGAGCGTGTCACCGCAGCGACTGGAACCGACCCTGAAGGGCTGTAATTCATCAATGGTGATGGTGTAACCAATCCTGCTGGCCATGGTGATGAAATACGGAATACTTAAACCACCAATTTCTGACAGCTTAATCAGGACGCGATCGAGACGCTGCTGATAACCGTCATCCTCATTAGGCGTGACATCTAAAACACGCTCCCAGTCTGTCAGCAGGTTATCAGCAAAAAATGGTGCAACAGCATTCAGTGCATTATTTGCGGATTCATCCGTTGCATCGAATGCGTTACCTTCTGCCGATAACTCAGCAGATAGGGCTGGCTGCTGCGTATCGTAGGCAACCGGCGGCAGTAACAGGGATAAGAGGCTCTTCGCATTGCTCATAGCTGCGATACCTCGATGCTGCCGACACGGATCCATTCCACGACGGTTTCACTGACGTCAGGAAATACGTTCGACGTCGGCGAGACGATGACACGGTCCACGACACCGGTCACGATAGAAATTAACATCTCGGCCTGAGAACGAATAAAGGGCTCACCCGGCGGTAATTTATTGATATAGTCGGTCAGCGTGGAAATAATATTTTCACGCGCCACATCAATTGTTACACCATCAAGCGAAACCTGAATAACGAGGTCTACCGTTTTAATCGTTGGCCCCAGTACCAGGCAGTTCTTTGCCGTTACCGGACGTACATCGTCGATATATGCCTGCGTGGCGGCGATAATTTCGGCTGAGGGTAAGCCGTCGGCCGAGGTAATAACCACATCAACGGTACCCAGACCGCGCCGCAGAGGATAAACATAAGCGGCCGTGACGCCATCCACGGACATCGCCCAGCGGCGGTAGTCGTACTTATTCCCGCCGGCTGGAGCGCGACGAATAATGTCAAGCAGACGGTCCAGCAGCTCGGTATCCGATTCCTGGTCAGTCCCCCCGGACATAATCCCGATAATAACGGTACTGTCGAACCCTGTCGGCGTGCTGGTAAACGTGCCTGTTGTGATAGCCGTGGTATTACCGGCAGCGCCGGCAGTGGAATAGCTCGCCGCTACCGTGCCGTTACCGTCACTATCAAGCGTCACGGCAGCCGTGGTGGTATACGTCAGGCTACCGCGCGTCACACTGTAGCCGGCCGCTGCCGTCGCGCCGGGTTCGCCGGTGACCGTCAGGGTGCCGCTGGCCGTAGTGGCCGACTTGCGATACAAGCCGCGTGTGCGGGCGTGCCATTCGAGAAACTCGGTATCGGCGGTGTCGGGAAATATCTGGCGAACTATCCAGCCCTGATACTGATAAATACCGGTGGCCACGCTGGCTACTGCGCTGGCCCGGATATATAAGTCGCTGTCAACGCCGATATCCGCGTCTGTATTCAGGTTTTTAATATCGCGCAGAATATCACTGCGGATATTGTCAAACGTCGGCGTGATAAACGGCATTAAATAACCCTCACAAAATGCTTAAAGGTGACGGTAATACCATCGGCCTGAATAACGGTGATCAACAAAAGGAGCCAGCCCGGCTCCCCCTGAAAGGTTTCTACTGTGATACTTTTTGCCCGACCGTCGGTATCGGCCGTCAGCGGTGCCAGCGCCTCTTCGGCATACTGGCGAGCGAGCTTATGTACGCGGGTTACATCTTTCTCTCTCCTCAGCAGGTAAAGCTTTGAACCGACAGCCGGCTGCGCCCACCACGAGCCGAGCGGGATGGTCAGACGCAGATACACTGCGTTAGCCAGGGTGCTGGTGCTCGTGCCGGCGTAGTCGCCGGTTGTCGGGTCTAATAGTCTGTCCACGCTGCCATGATGGCAGCGCGGTATACACGGATTAAGCTGAAGAGGTTCAGTGGGTTCGGAGGGGGTTACATCTGCTGGTTCGGTTTATCCGTTGTGCCGGCGTCGCCGCCATGTTCGTGGTCATGGTCATCATAGGTCTCGCGTATCGCATCGAGCGTCGATTTACCGTCGGCCAGCTGGTCAGAGGCTTTGAGTAATGGCGTCTCAAATGTTGCGCCGGCGGTGGCGGTGACGCCATAGTCCTCTGCGTCCACGGTATATTTTTTTGTCTTCACGTGGTACTCGTCGCACTCCACCTCGACAATACGGCCCTTTTTGATATGCACAAAAGCGCCTTCGTCAGAGTAGATGGCCACTTCACCGCTCGCCACCTGCAGGCGGTATGCGCCGTTCTCCGTGGCGATGATGATGGAATGGGACGTCTGGCCACCGATAGGGAGCACGATACACTGAGTGCCGGCAGGCGGGCAACTGGTAAACCCGAAGTGCTGGAACAGTTCGGCGTCCTGCAGCTTCTCGCCGGCGAGGCCGTTAACCTGCACCTGCTGGATACTTAAATCGCTTTTAACACGGGTTAAACGCCCCCTGAAAGCGAGCCTGATACCGCGCAGTGCGGAGCGGATACGTTGATCAACCTGGTTCCACATCGACTATTCCCGTTTCCAGTTTTTTCTTTTTCCGTCCCTTACGGGCCTTTTTCTTCTTCGGCCACGCGTCAGGTATCCAGACGCCGTCTTCTTTCAGCCTGAGCGTGGTCACCGCGCCGCCCGGACGTCCGCCGGTGAACTCCCGCCCCATCAGAAAATAGACGGCATCGATGCCGTGAGGCTCGCTGATAACGTGGATGCGCTGCCCGGGCTCCCATAACACGCCGTCGCTGGTACGGTGGCCCTGAACCCGGGCAATCAGGCTGTAACCCTCCAGGCGAGCATCGGCCATCATCTTGCGGGCGCGGTAGCGGACCTGGTCCAGGTCATCGGCGTCATGCATAACCACCACCTGCGGCCGGTAATACGTGACCGTCGGATCCTCAACGATAAACTGCAGACCGTGCTGTCCGGTCTCGGCGATGCCGGTTTCCATCTCGATCGCGGTGTCATCATCTTCTGCCACAGTCGCAGTGGTCACACTGTCAACATCAACTATCCCCAGTTCTTTCTTGTTGTTAGTCGAATGTGCATGCCCCTGCGCCAGCACGGTGAGCCGGGAGAAGCTGCGCTCCATGCTGCTTTCATCGGTGAGGCTGAGCAGGTTATTGCCCTCGCCGGAACGGCGCATCACCAGCGTGGCCACCGGCGCAGTGGTGTAATCCGGGCCACCGATAACCAGCGTGCCATCCGGGCGGAACCACGGCCAGAGCCCGCGACCGGCACAGGCCCGCAACAGGATATCCCAGGCACGCTCGCCCGGTTCGGTGGTGATTTTGTCATTGCGGATCGAGCTCTCGGCGTGCAGCTCGATGTTTTTGATACCCAGCGGCCGCACGACCTGGGCGATGACTTCTTCCAGGCTGGCCTGACGGCTGGTCAGCAAAGGTGATGCGCAGTCCACCAGGATGGCTGCACCGTCACGGCCGGTGACGGACAGCGATACCTGATCCCGGCTGACTGTACGGGAAACCCGGTCTATGCGCCCGGACATCACAACATCCGGCCCGACGCGAACCTGAACAGGAACACCCCGGGCCACGCCTTCAGGGAAGATGCCGGCCGGCAGACCGAGACGCATCGACCAGGCATCGGCGGGGATAAGAAAGTCGCTGTCGATACCGTAGCCGGACCAGTCGGAATGCACCTTACCACCGACGATCACAGAGACTTTGTCGAGGTCGATATCCTGCGCGGCCTGTTTATTCTGCGTAGCCATTCAGCACGTCCCCCGGGATGATGTTGTTAGGGTCCCGGAGGGACGGATTCAGGAGCTTCAGCTCGCCGGCGCGGGTGTAGTCGCCGTACCACAGGTGCGCAAGCAGGTGCAGGTTCGAGGCGCTGGCCACAGTGCGCTGAATCATCGGCGGCCGGGCATTAATCAGGGCCACAGCCATCGACTGCAGGGATAGCGCAGTATCGCGCAGGCCATCAATCACCGGCTGATACTGCAGGGCGATCGACGTCTCTGAACTGCTGACGTTTTCCATCTCCGCCGCCCAGGTACTGCGCACGCTGTCGATGGCGTTCTGTACCGCCTGACGGGCATCACCGGCGATCAGACTGATATCAGCGGGACTGAGTGAAGCCGTGATGGTCTCATCACTAAGAAGGTCTGACGCCTGCTGCGCCAGCTCGATGGCCACGCTGATCATGGTCATCGCGATGAGCTCGCGGATATCACTGGTGGTCACGTTCGCCGGCATCTCGACTGATGCGGTTACATCGCCAGTGACCAGACCCGCCGGCAGTGCGGCCACTTCATCGGCCTGTGTTTTTACCGCCGCCCAGTCCGCGATGACCACGGCCGGCGCTGACGCATAGACGGCAGAGTCGCTGCTGATAGAGCTCATCGCCGCTGAGCTCTGCAGGCTAAGGGCTGACTGAATATCGTTCATAAAGGCCGACGGGAAATTCACAAAATCGGTGGTGCTGCTGATAAAACCGGTGATATCGCCGCGCAGAACAGCAACCATATTCAGCGCCGTCACGCCCAGCGCTTTGGCCCGGGCCAGATACTGCCGCGCCGTTCGTAGCGGCTTCATGGCGTTATCCAGCAGCGTCGCGGCGTTATCGAGAATCCCCTGGGCCTGGTTAAAGATGGCGTCAGCCTGGCTGAGTGGCCACTCGCGTACAAAGAACTCGACATCCAGACCATCCTGCAGGAACTGCAGATCAACGGTGCAGTAATCGGGGTTCTCCGCGTCGTGGTTTACCTGGTAGACGTAACACAACATATCCGGCATGGAGCCGAACACAGGGTGAATCAGCTCGCCCGGGCCACGCGTATCGAGGGCGGCGATAAACGCCTGCAGCCTGCTTTCGTAGTCGTCACCAAAGAACACCGCCTGGCACTGCAGGCTACGGGGTTTACCGCCGAGGTCTTCAATATTAGCCCCGTTGCGATACGGGTATTCATGTTGGGCGATATCGCGCTGCACGCTGTCACGCGCGGTAATGATATCGAACGCGACGCCCCGGAAGCTGGCGTCCTGCAGGTCTGTTTCCCATGCCATCAGTGCGGTCCTCCCTGCGGCCCACGCGCAGCAGACTGGCCGTTAGCTTCGTTAACAACCTCTGCCAGTACCCGGCCATCGACCTGTAGCTGGGTGGTGATGTTGATGAGGGGCTGCGCCGCTGGCTGCTGCGCGAACGGAGGCACCGGGTAACCGTTGGCAGACTGAGGGATGCTGATACTTGATGGTGAAGCCCACCAGGCTTTTACTTCATCCCATGCATCCATGAGCCCCGGGCGGGATTTCAGTGCATCAAGCATCCTGGCCTGATCGTTAGGGTAATTACCTTTTTCAAGCCGGGCGCGCGCCTCGGCATCACCACGACTGACCTGCAACAGTGGCGCGGCGTCAGCACCTTGCCAGAGTGCAAACGGTGCCAGTACACGACCACCGATGAGGCCGAGCCGGCCAGCCCAGCCCGGAATACGGCTGGCTGCTCCAGCACCTGCCGCTGCAGTACCGCCGGCTGTTGCTGCCGCACCTGCAGAGGAAAGAAACTTGATGCCGGCGAACGCCCATGCTGCGGCCGTCATTGCTTTGATTGCGGTTTCAGCGCCAGCTAGTGCTTTTGTCAGGCCCGGATACGCGCCAGCGTAATCGTTGAGTTCGCCAGAGAGCTTACCCAGCACATCTGACAGCGGCTGGATAGAGTCCATCTGCGCAAAATCCCGGGTATTGTTGAGCTGGTTGACCTTGAAAAGGTTTGTCCCTTTGATTAACTCAAAGTTCTGCTCACCAGCTGTCTGCCCTTCAGGCAAATCCCGCTGAAGGTTGGCGCTATCTCGGACATCGTAGGCATATTTGCGATTCGCTCTGTAGGCAACCAGGGCCATCAGTGCTTGCTGATCTGCGATAATTCGCCCAACAGAAGAGCCTTCCAGTACTTTTGCCTGAGATGCCATTATTTGTTGGCGGGTAGACCCGTCAGTCGTACCCGCTAGTTGTTTCTCAAGTTTCTGATATGCAGGATTACTCGCGACGATCTTGTCTACTATCCCACTAAATGCATCAAGAGCATTCAATCCCTTACCCTGGGCGGCAACAATGGAGCCCGGAAGATCAATACCTTTACCGTTATAAACGATACGGGCAGCAGCATTTGCTGCATCCTGGCTCGTTATTTTTGCCAACAATTGAGTTACGTTCGTACCCGCCTGATCACTGGAACCTGCAGTAATAGCAGCTGCCTGATTAAAACCCAGGAGGGAAGCGAAATCGTCCAGGCCTCTCATGCCGGCATTACTCGCATTCGCAAGCTGAGCCGGTAAGAACTTCGCCATATCGGCAAGCTCGAATGAGCCAGCCTGGCCAGCACTTATCGCCATGTTGAGAGCTTTAGGTATATCACCATCATTGAGGCCGAAAGTTTGCTTCAGACGAATCGCTATCATGGCGAGGTCTTTAGAATCAGCACCTGTTGCCGTTGAATATTTTTGCAGTGTGGGGAGTAGACGTTCTGCTGAACCGTAATCAACAGCCCCGGAGGCCAGGAGCGTATCAAGCGTATCAGCAGCCGTCTCCTTACTACCACCACCAACAGAAACGGCACGGCGGATCAACTTATCCATCGACTGCATGCCTGCCTGACGGCCGGCAAGGTTATCATCTGCAAACGCAGTGTTGGCCATCATGGCCAGACGTTGCTGATACGTCATCTGGTTACGCACTGAGGGGGCGACAATAGCCCCCGCGGCTGCGATACCGCCGGCGAACGCTGTGACATTACCACCCCACATACGGGCGCGTTCCATGCGTGACATTGACTGACCGGCACCATTGAGCTCGGTGCGCAGCTGCGCGACCTGGTTCGTCATCGCACGAAACGCGCGGGTCTGTTCATTAGCGGTGAGGGTGCCGGTTCGGAGCAGACGATTATAGGCGGCCTGCGTCTGCGCTATCTCGCGCTGGATGTCGCGTTCAGAACGGATCCCCAGCACAGAACGGGCATTCGCTGCCCGCTGATACTCCTGCTGCAGGGTTCGGGATGCGCGGATGCCGCTCTGTGCCGACTGTTCACGGACGCGGGCGGCTTCTTCCTCGGCTTTCTTATTGGCATTGGTCTGCTTTAAGACGTCGGCCAGAGTCTGGCGCAGTACCTTAGACCCCTGGTCTTTTGCCATCAGGGTCATGGCAAGCTGTAGAGCACGCATTTACCTTTTCCCCTTCTTTTTCCTGCGGGATTTTACATGAGGAGTACGGGAAGCCGGCTTCCTGCCGTGCAACCCGTCGAGATCGTCAAGCCAGTTGGTCAGCTCGCTGACTGTCATTCCTTCGATGCGGTCTGCGCTGATGCCAAATCGTCCGAGGATGAGGGTGGCTCGTCGGAGCCCTGAGAGACCGGCGGTACGCGCATCCGCTTTTTTTTAAGCCCGGCCAGCTCTGCATCTAGGAGGTCCATGTCGTCATCGGTCAGGCCATCCAGTAACAGCTCTGCCGTGATGTCTTCCTTTTTCAGGTCGCCCAGAGACTCGATGACTTCAGCCATGACCGCCACGCGGTAGTACATCGAGGCTGCAGGCGATTCCGTTTCGCCAAAGGCTTCGTTTGTCGCCGCCAGGGCATTGACGGTATGCCGTATTACCGGAACCGTCACGGTGTAGTCGTAGAGGATGACGTCACCGTGAGGCACGCCGTAGAGTAATTGTCCTGATGCTTTCATTAGCCTTGTACCTTACGCAGTGACTGGATCGTGATATCGCGGCGGGCTTCGTTATCCACGGTGTACTGTTCGCCGGTCTGGGTGGAGAAGCAGTCCAGGTAGCTATACAGCGGGTTACCGTCCATATCCATGGTGGTCAGTTTTGCGCCCACCATTTCATCCCAGTCCGGCTGCGCGACGTTTTTCGGCATCACAACGGTGATCTGCAGCTGGTGCTCGGCGATACCTTTTGCGTAACCTTTAGCGCGGCCGGTGCGGTTCATGGTCTTCACCAGCTTGCGGCCGGTGTTCGTCTGAGGACGAATATCGGTAACCTCAATCTCCTGGCCGTCCACGTACAGGACGATTGAGCCGACGTATTCTTCAAGTGCCATTTACATGCTCTCCTTACAGAAGCAAATCGATACGACCGGCGAAGACGTGGAGACCGTTCACCACATCCGACGGAATACGGGCATTCAGGCGGTTAACATCCTGGCTGTCGCGTTCGACAATCAGCGCATCCTTATTGGCGTCAACTTCCTCAATGATTTCGAGCTCTTCCAGCTTCAGCAGCACGTCATAGAGCTCGCTGCGGACCAGTGGCGGCGTACGCGTAGAGAGCTTTTCACGCGGGAAGCGCAACGCAATGCGCTCACGGCAGGCTTTACGCACGTAATCCAGGGTTCGGATGGTCGTCAGGTCCAGCAGAGACACGTCATCGACGCCGCTGGCATTGCGGGTATAGGTCGTGATGGCGCGGACGATCTGCACCGTCTCACCGGAACCCACTTCAAACGGAGTCAGGCCGTTATGCAGTGCGTTTTCCTGCTCGGTTCGTCCCGGGCGGCTGGCGAGGTCCGTCACATCCAGCGCGAGCGTCAGGGTGTTCAGCGGTCGGGCCGGGTCTTCTTCACTGGCAATACGTGCGCCATATGCCGCCGCAATCTCTGCCGGCAGCATGACGGAACCGTTATGCCAGCCCACCGTAATACGTCCGCTGTTGATTTGTGACGCCAGCGTGGTACCGGCGGCAAGCGTACCCGACCAGCCGGCGACGCCCACCGCGCCACGTTGCTCCATCGGGCCGGAAACAAAATCCAGATGGGTACGCAGTGCCGTCAGTGTTGCCTGGGTGCAGAACGGACTGATGATGATGTTGTGACCTGCAGCCACGACGTTCGCCAGCGCCGGCGCGATATCCGGGTCAGTCGCTCCGCTGGCCATCGCAACGATGGCAGTCGTCGTACCTGACGCGCTGGTCTGTGCACGCAGGCGAATATCGTTGCCGGCGGTACCTTTGTTCTTCGCGGTCAGCGTAAGGACACCAGCAGCCACTGCAGCAGTAACTGGCAGTTCCGGCTGATTGTCGATCGCAGTTTTCATTGCTGCGGCGATGGCCGTTGCAGTGTCTGCCGCACTGACGGCCACATCCACACGGGTTTTACCGACCCACAGGCTGACAACGCCCTGCGAACTGGCAGGCCCTGTGATGGTCAGCGTACCGGCGGCGGCAACGCCTGCGCTCGCATCGCTGACACCGATAACGGTCAGGTCAAGATAGGCATAGGTGCTAATGGCCGTCACGACCATAAGGTGCGCAACGGACCCGTAGCCAAAGTAAACCGCAGCCTCATCGCCGCTGAAGACACTGGTAGCCACAAGCGGATCAAGGCTACCGCTGGCGAGCATCGGGGCGACAATCAGTACCTTCTGCGCATTCGCCGGCAACGTGCGTACCGCAAGTCGCGTGTTGAACTCGAAATACTGCCCCGGCTTGCGGATGCTCGACGGGATATTGTCGAAAGAAATATTCGGGCTGGACATTATTTAGTTCCTTTGCCGGTAGTCGCTTCAGTCACTTCGACCAGGTCGCCCTCGTTAAGACGGCGCTGGTAATAGGTGCTCCCGGGAACCTCTACAGGCTCCTGCTCGATGTAGCGGCGGGGGTTATCCTCGCGCGGTACTCGGATCCCTTCACGGGCTTTAACTTTCATGATGAATAATGTCCTCAGCAGCGAACGGCTCCCGGCCGTTCAGGAAATACTGCAAATCAGTGGTTAGCCAGGCCGGATCGTCTTCGCTGCTTGCACCGCCATACTCGCCAAAAATCTGGTCAGGATGGCCGGGCGGCAGGTCTGCAGGAGCCAGCGGGAAGCGGCCATTTTGCAGTGATTCAGAATCAAAACGGGTGTCGAACTCGCAGGCAAATACGGACATAGCGGCCTTCTGGACCTGCGTGTTAAACAGGGTTCGCACCTTGCCGGGCATCAGGTGGTCAATCGGTAACCCTAAATCCTGCCGCGCCAGCAGCCGGCGTATGGCGTAAACCAGCTGGTAGGAGCCGACCTCGTTGAATGACGGCCCACCGTGCCGGGTAGCCTGGTCACTGCGCACGCTTCGCGCGCCCGCGATGACCACAAAACGCCCGGTATCACGCCACTTATTACGGGCGGTGCTCAGCAGCTCTGAACCCTGTACACCGCCAAACGTGACCCATACCCCCGGCAACTGGCGAACCACCTCAGCAGGTTCGCCATCGAGTTCGCCACTGTAGGAACGCACCTCGCGGACCAGTTTGCCGAGCCCCCGGGTGAGCCTGTCGATAATGGCGGATTCGATTTGCGTGATAATCAAAATGCACCCCCATCCGTTTCACTGCGCCCGAAAACCCGGCCATTCGAGGAAAAGCGGGAAACACTCCCGCCCTGAGCGACTGAGCCATCCGGGAGACGGCCCAGCGTGATGCGGCCATCAGCCACACGCTCCAGATACCTGATTGCGTCTTCATAACGTTGACGTATCTCCTCCGTGTTCTGCGTCTGTGCGCCGGTCAGTTCGTACCGGGCGATATCGCAACATTTACCCGTCAGGATCCCGGGCGTATCGGTCCATGGCACCGGATAACGGCCAGCAAGGTAGCTGTCGATGGTGGCGGTGGCCCGTTCTAGGCCACCGTTCAGCACGTCGTCGTCAATCTCACCGGTATAGTCACGATCGGAAAGCGCGATACATTCCGTTTCACCAAACTGACTGACCATATCGTCCCGGGTTGCGTACATAGCTGGCTCCACTTACTTTTTCGCTTTAGCCGAAGACTCAGCCGCTGCAGTATCGTCAGCAGCGTTATCCTTCGCCTCCGGTGACAGGCTCGCCGTCTGAAGTGCCAGCGCTGCCTGCAGACGATCGCGGTCAGTGGTCACTTCCTCCAGCTGGGTCTCCAGCTCCTGAATGCGTCCCAGTGCGGCCTTCAGCTTGTCATCATCGCCGCTGATCGCGCCGGTATGCACGACCAGCGCAGGCTCGGCACGCAGGATGGCGATCTGCTCTTCGGTAAAACTGCCATCCGGCCAGGTCACAGGCACGTCACGGTGTGCCACGCCACAGCGACGGAACCCGTCGCGCTTGGAGGTAATCGTAATTTCAGGCATTTATGCATCCACCCCGGTTGAACCAAAAGCCATCTGCCAGAAGCCATAACCGCCGTTGGAGCGGGCTTCGGCACCAAATTTGTATTTCTTCAAAAGGAAAACGTCGTCGCTGTCCATATTCGTCTGCTCAACGAATACCGGCTTTTTACGCTCCTGGTAGACCAACGGCTTGACGGGCTTGGTGGTATCAAAGAGATACCATTCGGTATCCGTCGCCAGCCCTGGCCAGACCAGTACTTTCGCTGTCCCCTTGTAGATGTTCGGCGTGTTATCCGGGAATCGGTCAGCCGTCATCAGGTAGTTGGCGGTATCTTCCAGCGCCGGCGGGACAACCAGTACGCCAGGATTGATACGCAGACTTTCCCCTTCATCGTCCTTGAAATCACGCATCGCTGAACGACCGGCACCGTAGGATGCCTGAGCCGCTGCGAACGTCGCCGCAGACAGTTTTTTGGTCCCTTTGTTGGAAGCCGAGTTTTTACCCACCGGATGATCGGTATCGAAGAAATACTGACCGTCATAGCAAAGGTTGGTGAAACCACCACTCATCAGTCGCCCGATGATATCGGCCGGCAGTTCTGCTGCCGACTGGCCCGCGCCCTGTGCCTGCTGTGCATAGCCCAGCATAGTGTCGTCTTCGATGTCGTTACGCTCGACCTCAATGGTCGCTTCCCAGTCTTTGTTACGGATGGTGTAGCTGAAGCCTTCAAGGGCTTTCACCACTTTTTCACCAATCCACTCGCGCATTTTCGGGAAGCGCGAAAGCCAGGCGTAGTTTTCTTCTTTGGTGGTGGACGGCACGACCATCGCAATCTGCTGCCAGTCGTTTGGCGTCTGATCAAACGCATTCTGAAAGGTCTTCTTGAGACCGATAAAAATGGTTTTCAGGTTCTGCTTGTTAACAATCACGGCTGCTCTCCTTAAATTTCAACCCAGACGCCGTCGGACTCGACGGCAATAACTTTACCGGCCACCGGTCGTGCATCGGTGTTGCTGGTTTTTGCCACGGTGATACTGTCGGCGACATAACAGGACTTACCGACATCTGCCTGGGTTACGGCGTCCCCGGACAGGTTCGCCAGCTTCCACGCCTTACCTCGACGCACGAGAACAGACGTCGCCCCGGCCGCGCCGGCAGTGTTATCGGCATACTCATCGGAGACGCCGAAGATGGTCAGGGTCGCAGTGGCTGCCCCCGGAACGGCCAGACCACTGGCGTTAACGCCGACCAGGTGTCCGCCATAAATCATCGTGGCCGCAGCCACAGGCACGGCGACCAGATCGCCGTTACGCCAGGGAGTGTTACGATCAGGCATTGCCGGATTCCTCTTTAAAGTTGTTCGGATCAAGCCCCATGATGCTGAGCATCGCCGGATTCAGCTCATCGTCCGGGGCGGAAATAGTGCGGGATGGCTGACCTGCAGGAGCACGGCCACCAGTCTGAGTAGTCGTCAGCGCGGCGATGCGAGGCTGCTTACTCAGATGATCACGGAGTTTGTCGGGGCTGGATTTGGCCAACGCCTCCGCCCATCCTTTTTGCGCCGGCAACAGACGGCCGTCAGACAATGCAGCCTGAATCAGGTCAGCGGACTGCTGGTTCGTCAGCTGTGCAATCTGCTCTTCACCAGAGGCGCGGGCCTGCTCGATAGCCTGATTCATGACTTCAACAGAGACCCAGCGGGACGGGTCCGGAGTTTCAACCTGAGATGTCAGCGCAGCGACGCTGGCTTCCAGCCCATTAATCCAGGCAAGACCGGCGGCAGCCTGGCTGTCCGAAGCCTTAATTTTGTTAATGAGCTTCTGCAGCTCGTTTAAAATGTCGGCTTCCGTTGACGAAAGCGGCAGTCCCAGAAACCAGCGGAGCTGCTCCAGTAAATCTTCCATTGTTGAATCCTCAGTTGAATTGATGGCCAGCAGAGACGCGGCGGCAAGCATCGCCTCATCCATACCGTCCAGGGCGGGCGTATTGGTCAGGGCCGCGTTGATTAACGTGGTGACCAGACCACTGGTGTCGTACAAAAATACGGGGGAAATAAATTTGTATTCGCCGGCGTCGATAGCGGCGGCGGCGGCCTCAGTCCATTCGACATCGACCGCGAACAGACCCACACCCTCGCGCCATTCCAGCTTTTTGAACCAGCCGGAAGCCGGAGCCGGCAGACCGTTCTTCGCCGATCGCAGGGTCTGGTGTTCGTAGTCGATGACATAGGGGGTCTGGCGGGCGTCAGCCGCCGCGATAAGCGCGGCCGCGATAGTGCCGTCAATAAACCAGCCGTCAGGGCATTCAGCCGGGCGACCATCGCCGGCACGGAAGGTGCCGGCCGGTAACAGCTGGATCACGCCGCGAGTGGCGGCGTTGATAACCTGTGAGAGTGACGCGATACGAGTTTTCATGACGCTGACATTACGGGGATGCCGGCGACGATTTCAGTTGAAGGACTTCAGTGGGTATATAAAGGAAGGAACCGCGTCAACATCATGTCACTCTGTCAGGGTGCAGGGCAATAGCGCTAAACGCTTTTAAACCGCTTTTAAAAACGCCTGAACACCCTTTGAAGGTAGTTCCGTTCCGTTTAAGACAAAGAAACGCCCTGTGATGCGTTACAGAGCGTTTTTGGTTTTCGCGGGTTATCGGTAGATCTGACTGAAATAATTCGCCGATTTTTCTTCCATAGCGCTGACGTCGGATTCGGCCAGAAAAAGAAACGGGCGGGCAGGCATTTTAATCTCATACGCCGGGATGGTATTCCACTCTGCGTAATTAGCTTTACTCTTGCGGGCAAACTGATTGTTCAGGGTGCCGTCCTTGTTCTGGTGGTAATAAGCCTGCTGGCTACGGGCAGGGATGCTAATCTTACCACCCGACTGGTGAATGCCGGCATAGATGACATTGGTCCCGACGGTCGCCATATCGTTGTCGCTGTACTGAACGATGCTCGAAGCCAGCCGACCAGACCGCTGCAGTATCTGACCTGGCCCCCGCCGCTTAGCATAACGTGGGCTCCATCCGAGCCACTTAGGCCGGCCTTGTTGCTCGAAGTTCTCCTGTACGGCATCCTCCATCATCCCGGCCAGCATTCGCATCAGTGGCGCACGATCCTCAAAGCTCCTGATGAGCTCGCCCAGCGAGCGCTCAAAGTCGGTGACGTCAAAAACGATTTCATAGGCCATTTAACGCGCCCTCCAGTAACGGTAATTCAGCCAGCGACTGCAGGGACGTCGGTGTCAGTTCTGCGCCGCCGTCCGGTAACTGCAGCGTGTAACCGGCAGCGTTCTGCCCGGGAACGGCCCGCACCTGGTGGAGTGACTCGCCATTGCGGATGACATAAAGCAGATCGTCACCATCAGCCAGTACCGCTGCAGGCTGGCGCAGCTGTGCCGGCAACAGCTCCCAGAGCGGCCCGGGTGACTGTACCACCGCGCTGTCGGTCACCGTCATCACTGCGGCGTCGGGCATTCGGCCACGACCGGCCAGCGCATCAAGCGTGCGGGTACTGAGTGCGCCGGCATGACGGAAAGCACCGGCGGGCTCACGCAGCAGCGACTGGTTCACGAAGCGGCGCATGTCGGACGTGATCGCGTCAAGCAGCTGCGGCTCCGAAAGTGTGTGCTGAACAGCCAGCGCGGCCATCTGTGGTGGTGCTGTGGTTGAGCGGTCCATCAGGCGTTGACCGAGACCAGCCAGCCAGCCCTGACCCGGATTGTGGCCAAAGCCGGCATCAGGGGTATAGAGCTGGCCGTTGTAGCGGAACGCCTGCACCTCGCGGGTATCCTGCGGCCCCCATGCCTGCTGCACGGTTTCCAGATGCCCCTCGCTCGACCAGACGGAGATGCTTTTGCTGTCGATATCGTTTTGCGAACGTGCCCGGACGCGGCAGCGGCATCCCCAGCCATCGGGCGGATAGGCAAACTGCCAGATGGGATCGTCATAACGGGCCGTCAGTCCGTTCAGCGCCGCGTGTGCGGGCCGTGTGCGCAGGTCCATGACCGCCACGCGCGTCCAGTACGGGCGGTCGGCGGCGTTCTCCATCTGCTGGGCGTAGCGGCCGGCACCATAGGAGGACTGCATATTGGTTTCAAAGATGGTGCGTAGCCGGCGCGGGGTTAACTGCTTGCCCTCCAGTACGCCATCCTCATCGGCGACCAGCTTCGCCTTATCGGCCAGCCAGCCTTTCTGCGTCAGCTTCTGCGTCATCTGCCGGCGGAACTGTTCCAGCGTCAACCCGTTGTCCAGTGAGTCCTGCAGTCCTGCGCGAACGTCCTGCAGGATATCCTGGCGAAGGATGCCGGCGACGGTGAACGCCGTCGCGTGCGCCCGCGCCTCCACCTCATGCCAGTTAAAGCCTATGGTGTAGCCCTTGGACTGGAAATACTCGATGGCCTGCGCCGGCTTCAGGCCAATCGCATAGCTCAGGTCAACGCTGTCAGGCATCGGAATTCAGCCGCCCCCATACGTCCGCGACAAAAAGCGCCTGCTCCAGCAGGGTCACCAGCTCGCTGTCGTCCAGATCCGGGTAACTGCCGGCAATAATATCCATAGCCTCATCAGGCAGGCGGCCATCCTGCAGGGCAGCGACCAGCGGCGCAATGAGGTTCTGCATGGCGGCGGCGATCTTCTCCGGCACCGGACGGCCGTTATCCAGCGCCTCCTGCGCCGGGTCTGACAGCTCTGCGGCGGTGGTCAGGGCAGCAATGCGCCGGAACCGCTGACTCAGTGCAACGGGTAACGGTGTGCCGGTCTGGGCCGGGGCCACCAGTACGGCCTCATCTTTCTGGGGAACAGGAATACCCAGCTTTGTATGCACCCAGGATGCCGGAATGGTTTTCACACCCGATTCCACCAGGTTTTTCACCCCTGCAGAGAAGGTTTCGATATCTTCGATATCCCGGGTATCAAATACCAGTTTAGGCAGCTTGCGGCGTGAAACCTCATACCCGTTAATCCGCAGCAACATATCAATCATGTTGCGGAAGAAACCCTCCAGCTGGCGGGCATCCGCGACCAGGATATCGTGGCGGACGTCGTTATGGACGTTACCCAGCGCATTGGTGGAGGTCTTGCCATCGGCCTGGCTGGTAAGCGTGGCCCCGAGAATGACTTTGGATTCGGTGCGTTCACACCAGTCCATCATCGCGACGAACGGGTCGGCCTGGCCGGATGCTGCCGATTTGAAGTCAATATCAGTACCCTGCGGAATAATACCGGCCGCGTTATGGCCCAGGGTGACCAGCGCTTCGAACAGAGCGTCTTTGTCCTGGTCCGTTGCGCCGGCCATATATTTACCGACTCGTGCCGGCAGACCATAAATCTCCAGAAACTCCGCCAGATCACGAACCGCAAAGTTCTTGAACAGGTACGGCCAGACCAGCACGCGATACAGGCCAGACTGACCGGTAAAGCCTGTTTTCGCGTTATGCTTATGTACCATCCAGCCGAACGGCATCAGCTCGGCACCCTCGATGCTGCCATCATTCAGGCGGATAATATCGCCACGGTCGGGGCGAGCCTGGAACCAACGATGCGGCCGCAGGTGGGCTTCGCTGGGTAGCCAGACATTCTCTTCAAGCTCCCACTCCAGCTCCTGACAGCTGAAACCATGCCCGATCGCGTCCGCTGCCTGCAGGATGATATCTTCCAGATTATCCAGTGAGTCGAACCACTCCTGAACCATCGCCGCGAGGTTCTTCTCTTCAGCTGTCGCGTTACGGCGCGGCTCGATGCTCCAGTCGAGACCCAGCAGCGCATTCTTACGCTTGGCCATCTCCGAGAAAATATGGCCGTCCTTTTCAACCATATCGTCAAAAAGGTCTGCCTGCGCGGAAAGATAACCTTGCTCGGCTTCCTGCAGTAGCCGGGGCAGACGGCGAATCGTCAGCCCCCGCGACGGGTGATCGGGATACGTGCTGTTAAGCTGAATCATCCGTGCTGTCTGCGGCGCTTTGGTTACCGCCTTATCAAATGGGCGGCCCCACTGATCAACTATCTTGCCCATTACCATCCTCCGTTACCAAAGCGCGAGCGGGAACGCTGGCGCTGCTGGCCTGAATGTCTGTTGTCATCATCTCTGTCATCGTCCTGCCGGCGAGGAACGTGGCGGAAACCGTCGCGCGTCCCAAAGGAATTGCACAGCGCCCAGAGCATATGCAGGGCATCCGGGCCATCGTCATGGTCTGCCATCGGAAAATGGCGGAGCTGCTCTATCAGGGTGACCTGAGTCGGGCTGAGCCGAATTAGTTGGTTGAACACGTAGGGCTGCAGCGACTCGATACGCAGGATTTTGTCCGAGTGCGGAATAACCGGCATCGCCGGTACCGGGACCCCGAGTTCTGCCGACTGTCGGACCAGCTCGGTACGCAGGAACTCCTGAAACTGGACCGCCTCAACCGACCAGCACAGGCATCCGTATTCGCGCTGTAGCGCGATGGTGTCGCTGATAATCACGCTCGGCAGACGCTTTTTGATGCGGGCTTCGACGACATCCAGGACTCCGGTCATCCGGTTAAACCCGCCAACCAGGATCGCCGACGGGTCGCGGGAATTGCCGTTCTTACCCAGGCTGGGGTCGATGCTGCCAAAGAATGACCATTCCTTCAGCCGGTTAACCCAGAAGGAGATACAGGTGGCGAACGGCGCATCATCGCCGCTGACCGGGTCATTCTGGTATTCACTGTCGAAGGTGCTGTGACCGTCACGGGCGCGGATCAACATCAGGGTATAGAGTGGCCGCGCTGACCAGGAAACTACCGCGCCGGCTTCCATTGCCTCCCGATGTTCATCGTAGAACGCCCGGGCCAGCAGCTCGCCGTCCTCGTCATTGTTACGCAGGACTTCTTCCCACTTATCCCACAGTGTCATGTCTGACGGCCAGGTGATCAGCGCTTTAAAGCGTTTACGTTTCCACAGGGGATTCTTCAGGGTGCGTGACAGCACCGAGTCGTAATGCAGAATAGTCCCGATGTAGATCACATCGAACTTGGCCCCCGCGCCACCCAGCGGCAGGACGGTCTTTTTCAGCCAGTTATCCAGCTTGTCGCGCTGGTCCGGGTTGCGGACCAGCTCATCGTTCTCGATATCATCCAGTACAGCCAGATCGGGACGATACGGACCATGACGCAGGCCGCGCAGCTTTTTACCGCTGCCGGCAACCTGCACCTTGATGTCGGTGGCGGTCAGGATGGTACCCATCTGCCAGACACGGCCAGCCCCACACGCTTCGGGAAAATCCATCTTCAGACGCGGGTTCCAGCAGAGCTCAGCCTTAATGGCTTCCAGCATCGGATACGCCTGGTCGATACTGTCCATGATGATGACCGGGTATTTTTTCAGCTCCAGGATGATGCACCAAAGCGTACAGAGCTGGCTGACAATGGTCGATTTGGCCTCACCGCGCGGGGCCGCTATGGCATCCTGCTGACTGACGGTCGAGGTGACGATTTCAGGCAGACGCTGAAACAGGAACTTATGCAGCTCCGACTCATCTTTATGGCGGATATAGTGCGGGAAGTAATTCTGCACGAAGTAACGAAAGCCGTTAACCGGATCCCTGACCGCCTCACGGCGCTGATTGACGGCCTCCTGAGACGGGTCAAAGCCGACCTGTTCCGCCTCGATGGACCGGCGCAGCGATGCGGCCAGCTCGTTGAGCTGGGCCTCAAACTCCTTTTTGTTCAGGGAGACATTCTTTTTACGCGCCACAGTTATTCCCCGATACGCGAAAGCGGGACCGTCTGCCCGGCCAGTTCGTGCGTGCAGTCCGCCAGATACTGGATAAGGCCATCGCGCACAAAACTGTGACAGACACGGTGCTGGTCCTTAGCCCGGTCATCAAAAAATGCCGGGTTATCGCTCGGCTCTTCCCAGGTCACCAGGATACTGGGGTTAAAAGTCGGGCGAACATAATCATGGCTCCAGTCCCAGCGCGGGCCGTCGCCCTGGCCAATGGTCACCTGATGGGGAAAACCGCAGCCCGGGCAGATGAAAGACAGGCGATCGTGAGACACATTTTTCACAACGGCGGAAATAAACATGATTTATTCCCCCTTTAAAGCGTCGTTAACAGCCTGTTCAAAGCGGTCTTTAGCGCTCCAGCGTTCGTTACGCATAGAGTATTCCAGCTCTTCAACGCGGCCATCGAGCAGGTGAACGTCGATACGATCCTTAAACTCCGGCGCGATGACGTAAGCCACCTGGCTGGCCATCACGCTGACGCGGGAATTCACCCGGATTAATTTGTCAGCCATAGTGTTTTTGCACCTCATTACCAAAGGGTTCCAGCACCTGGACAAAGGCTTCCATATGCTTAGGGTATTTTTCACTGATGAAGGTACTGAGCATCGTCAGCACTTCCATTGCCGTGGCCAGTTGCGAGGTCTCCGGCAAAACGCGCTTGCTCGCCACCGTCGCTTTGTTGAAGGCATCACTGAGACTGGCCAGCAGCTCAACCCGGGCCTGTGGTGGCAGCTGTGAATCAACGTTGAGCTGTTCAATGGTGGTCTGATACTGGACCAGCAACCCCATCAGGATGGCCCGGCCGACGTCCTCCATACCATTACCCGCCAGCACGTTCGCGGCACGGAGCTTGTCCCAGTCGTCGCCGCTGTCCTGCGCGTCTTTCTTCCAGCGGGCGGCCGTCGCAAAACTGACGCCGCATTGCGAAGAAACGATCTGCAGGGACAGCTGGCTCTGAATATAAAGCCGCCGTACTTTTTCCCTTGTCTCGGGCGGATGCGCCATATCAGAACCCCATCTTGGCCTTGATTAAGGAAATGGTCGTCACGACCAGCCCGCCCGACAGCGCCCCGGTCAGCCCGCCGGAGATAGCACCCTGACGGATAACCCGGCTTTCCATCGCATCAATACGCCGATCGATACGCATCACCGCCCCGGATATTTTCTCCAGCTCCGGCATGATGTCGGGGGAGAACGGCCGGCGCTGTTCCGTCAGCAACTGCTGCAGAAGCATTAACGGGTCATCGCTGGCCAGCCTGACCGACGGCGTCACGTTTGCTGTGGTAATACGACGCTGCCGCCGCTTTTGTCTGGCCTTCATGTCCTGTCTGCCTTCTTGTCCAGTTTGTCGAGGATGCGGTTCAGTGAGTTCTTGATGTCCCGGATGTTGTCCGATACCAGGCTGTAATCACGCGAGGCATCGTCCCGGCGCTGGTATTCGGTTCTGATACGGTCAACCGATTCTTCCAGATCGCGGATATCGAGCTGCAGGCGGCGGATCCAGATACCGCCGAACAACGTGACAAGACCGAGAAGTAACTGGTAAAGCTGGTCTGGGTTCATTGTGGCTCCTTACCGTAGAGCTGGCGGATGGTGTTCAGTTTGTTGCGGATGAGCTGGCACCATTCGCCGTATTCGTTGCTGTGGCCGAGGATTCCCCGGGGAGAGAGTCCGCCGCCGGCGCTGCCGGCATCGCCGGAATATCCAGCATTTCCGCTGTTGGCTGCTGACAGGTATTGACTACAACCGGGTCCGGCTGGATAGCCGAGGTTCTGCTGGTACAGGCACAAAGCGCCAGGACCGATGCCAGTCCAGCCAACACCATCTTTGCGTGCGAGTTCATCAATTTTTTCCTTCAGTTTTTGCTGTGCGATCGTCAGCGCTTTGCCTTTGGCCAGCAGCTCCCCGGACAATTTGTCCGCCTGCTGGCGGTAGTGTTCAGCAAGATTTACCTGAGCCTGCAGCTGTGACTGGTTCTGCCTGGCCTGATCGGCATCCGTTTTTTCGCGCTCAATCTTGTAATCGTCGAACGCCTTCTGGACGGTCGCCGTCGCGTTGTTCGCCGTCTGTACATCTCCACGCATCTGGCTGGCGCATACCTGAATACCAATCCAGATCCCCGCAAACAGAATCAGCGCTATAGCAACCAGCCAGGGGAGCAGCGGTTTAACCAGCGTCCAGAGTTTACTGACCATCAGGAGAACCTCCGTTTGTACCGGTGGCAGGCTGATCGCGCTTCATGGCCACCAGTTTTGACCCGATGTTATGGCCCGCCCACGCGACGATGTAGGCGGTAAACATCCACTCCTGCAGCTGCAGGCTGTAGCCGTACCAGATGACGATCGCGGACGTGACCAGAAAGGTAAAAAACGTAATAGTGTCGCTGGTGCTGAGCCGGCCCGACGGGTTAGAAATCAGTTCTTTGAGGGACATAACGCCCTCCGGGCTTTCTCGAAGAGCATGGCGCGGTCGTTAAGTCCGACCAGCGCGGGGTTAATCTTGCGCGTGACTTCGACCACGTTGGCCGCATCCGCCGGCGCATTACAGCCGTGCTGATACCAGTACCAGGCGGCAGAACGGGAGGCATTCACCGGTTCAAGTAACAGGTCGGGATTGTTCAGCAGGTCCAGCCCCAGCGCCTGCCCGCAGGCCCGATAGTTGTTTTTGAGGGTGACCTGAATTAGGCCACGGCCGCGATAGCGCCAGCCGTCGCCGGAGGATTCCGGGCCGTTCCCGCCCTGGTTGGCATAGACAAAGTTAGCTGTGGCCTGCGGTTTACCGACAAAGCCCTTGGCAAACTCCAGCTCAGCCGGATCAATCTTGCGGTTTTTATTGCTGTCGAAGTCAGAGCGAAAAATCAGCGCCAGACGCGCAGCGTCACGGTAGTTCAGGTTTTCGCTGATGACGGCAAAACGGGTGCTTTCATGGCCGAGCTGCGCGATAAAGCCAGCCTGACGCAACGGGGTATTGATAAAGAATTCGGCCATGGCCGCATTCAGCGGATCAAGCCATTGCTGCGCTCGCTGTTGCGTAATGCCGGCGGCACGCTGGAAGTCGTTGAGATTCATGTACTGACACCACGGAAAATAAAGGTGGTGTCAGTATCGCGGGAGGGGGATCAGGGAATCAGGTGAAGGGGTTCAGTGGGTTTAATTATCGAATTTAACAACGAACTGATCTTTATCTTCACTGTACCATTTGACTGTGTAGGAAAAAACTTGCTCTGACGTTGTGAGGTTACAGTGTCTAATTTCATCTACCTTATCGTAACTAACCTGTGCCGCATCGCTAAATTGTTGACCATTTAGAAGCTTGGTAATGACGCTGGCTACTTCTGGCGAGTTACATCCAGGAAGATCACCTTTGACAAAACCCAAAAAAGGCCCAATAAAAGACAGTACGAACATCAAAATGTAAGCGGCAAAGGGGTTAAGATTTTTCCCTCCCTGTATACCCGGAGCGTCTGTAATCTCCAGAGCAGAACCTGCTATTTTTTTTCGTTTAAAAAGATACAGGGGTAAAAAAATAATAAAAATAAAAGCTACGCCAATACCCCATCGTGCCGGACGTGCAATATTCTTCGCAAGAGCATCTTTGTACACTGCGACAGAAAGTCCAAAAATAATCAGTGCTACTAAAAATTCCATTTTATTAACCTTTAAAAAAGTGCTTGTTGTCTGGTTGATAAATCTTGCCTACGTTTGCTAAGCAATTCCCATCCAAAGCGATCACTAAAACCATAACGCGGGCATAGCAGAGTCATGGCCATCAGTGAAGACGTCCCATCCTGACGAACGGTGTCAAACTCAGCCAGGAACCGACGGTTACGCAACTCACGTAACGCCCGATCGCAACGAGGAAGATAAAGCACCTCACCGCCAAAGTTTTTGATCAGGAGTTGGGTATTGTGGTCGCCGATGGTATCGCGGAGAAGAGCGGCGCGGTTAGCGCCGAGAGCGCGGAGACCTTTACCAATCGGGAAAGTGGTACCACCGAACGCGGATAGCAGCTGCTCGGTGGCCGGGAAGCCAATCAGGTCAGCTATCTGTATTACTGCCGGGGGCAGTAGTTCTGTCACCTGTTGCAGATTCATCTGTTGTCTCCCGTTTTTTACGCCGTTTTGCGTCTATGGCCAGCGCCTGCATCAGCTTGGTTAACTGTTCATCCGTCAACCATTCCACACGCTTTACCTGAAACATATGATCGCACATTTTCTCGGCATAATTCCACGGGCGTTTTGCATCTGCAAGCAAAGCTTCAATTTTGCTGAGCATCGTTTTGCGCGAACGGGCCACATTTGGCCGCTTGCCGTGACGGGCTGACTGGCGGGGGAAGCCCTGCTCATGCATGTATTCACGCACGGCCTGCAGTTCGTCGAGAGAACATTTTGTGGATGAGGTTTTGCCGTTACACAGGCGGGCCAGAACAGCGCGATATGTCGCGTCATCCCAGCCCAGATGAGCCTGACCGGCTTTGATGGCCCCGATAAGGCCGCGTTTTGCTGGAGTGGACATATTACCTCCTGTTGGTTGCCATTACGGCAGGCACTCCGCAAAGTGCCTGCAAGAATGACTCACTGAATGGGTTCGAGTTTATTAACCGACACGCCCCCGATTTTCCCGGCAACCCGGACGACCAGCCGGCCGCTGCGTACATGCCAGGCTTCAGAGGTGGTGACGACTTCTTCTACTTCAGGCATCCCGGGAACGATGTAATACCGGAAACGGGAGCCCACCGGATAACGCCGGTTAAAGTTACCGGCGGTCATATTACGCAGGAGACTCTTCATCATCGTCATCCCCTAGTTGAAATAACTCTACCCGCTGATTAACTACAATATGCGTACGCAAATACTCGATGTTTGCTGCATTTTTAGCTAGCTCAGAAGTAATCATGTAATTACTGGATTTGAGTTCTTCGTTTATTTGAAGCTCTAACCGGTCAAGATGTACCGCAAGTGCATCGGTAATAACATTGCCCATGACGGTAGAAATATATTCCCGACTCATAATTACTCCTTTTTCATGTTAACGAACTGAAAGGCCAGCAAAGTATTGATTGCTTTGTCCGTCAGTTTGGCGGTGCGGTAACGCTCAACTCCCCACACAATCGCATAACAGACCCAGAGATAGTGGACGCTGTACGCCTGGAGACCTTCAATACCATCCCAGATGTCGAATGCACTGACATTGCCTGGAAAATAGGCGCTATCGAGGGCATGATACGCATCGCTCTCTGTGGTGAAGTTGTTACCCTTCAGCTCATCTATAGCGTCTCTGACCTCTTTAGCGTCATCATCGTCGTCACACTCTTCGAGATAAGCATCAAGCCACTGCTGTAACCCGCTATCAAAGGCCTGTGCATCGAACTCGAAACAAGGCGACTCACGCCGACCACGACCTGCACCCGCTTCAAATTTCTCTGACCAATAGCCAGGGTTAATAAGAAAACTTTCCTGCCGCCCGAAATGGCTGGCCGTGAAAAAATCGAACATGTCTGTGATGCGGCTAAAGGTCCACGTTCCCATATCGCCGGTGACGCACAGATAGCCTGGCCATGTAACCAGATCAAACCGATAACTGTTACTGCCATTACGTGAAAACTCCAGATGACGATAAATACCATCATCGCGGTGAACCTTCATTGTGTGATTGGCAGTATTTATCAGGAATCTATTTAAAACATCTTTGTCATGACTCATTTGGTAATTTTCCTAAAAAATAAAGTTAAAAAGGACGATAGCTAATGCTGAAATAAACGTGATGAAGATGACTGACCAGAAACTACGACGTTCGGCCGGATCCCTGAATCTCGATGCGTCAGTCATCAGCTTTTGTTTATCGATATCTTTATGCTGCTGGTTTAAGTTCATGCCAACGCTCCATAAACAACTTTCTGGCCTGACGTGGATTAAGCGGGCTGATGATAAATTTATCCGTAGGCTGAATGCCCCTGAGAATGGCCCACTCGGTATCGTCGTCAATAAACAGGTCACGGCGTTCTGTGGCCAGCATGATGAGATCAGCCTGTTTGACTACCGGACTCATGGTTTCGGGAAGGCCAAACTTCTGGCTGATTAAGCCCTCAACCCATTTTTCAATACCGCGATAATCCGGCAGTAAGGCTTTAAGCGGCGCGGCAATATCATTGCAATAAGCCTCGCTGGCGTCGTGCAGCAGCGCTTCAAGTGCCAACTCAGGCGGCACCAGATAGCTCGCCAAAACCGAATGCTGAGCGACGCTATAGAACTCATCGAGATGACCCGTAAAGCGACACAGGTTGGAAAGCGCCTGGGCGATATCATCAATATAAATAACGTCAATACCTGAATTACAAAAATAAAAGTGCTGACCTGACCAGGTGGTAATAAAACGGTTTTCGGTATTCATGCTAATCTCCAACGTTTCTTATGACGTTCTACGGCTTGTTTCATTGCGGTTTTATCAGCCGGTTTACGGATTGACTGACCGCTACGGGTATAAAATTGAAATCTTGTCTTTCCTGGGTAATCGGGATGCTCAATTACAACGGAATTATCGTTAAGGTGATAAATACGCTTACTACCCATATCCTGAACTTCGCACCCGGAGACACAGAGATATCCAGCCATAATCGCCCCCTGTTATGAGCCCAATGTTTTTTCAGCGGCTTTAAATTCCGATTCAACAATTTCTATTGCACCGGAATCCGGGGATGGTCTGGCTTCGGTTTTGAAATAAATCACATCCCCGACCCGATAGTGGGTAATGCCACACAGGATCAACATTCCCCATTCAAGACCCAGGGCTTTCCAGTAAGGCTCCCTTGAGATTCTTTCCGTGGGGCGACCGTCATCCCATGCGTCCAGCAGCTGCTGATGTTCCTCGCGGCGCTCGCGGGGAATGCGGGTCTTACCACGGGGCTTGCGGGTATAACCATTCTGCGAACGGGAAAGCGTCCAGAGACTGCTATGTCCAATAAGTGGCGCGACATCGAATGACAGACCGTGAAAGTGATAGTCTGTAGCGCTACCAGAAAAGACAGGCTTACCGCCAAATTTTTTAGCGAATGCGTCCGCTTTTTCTTTTAGAGAAATTCGTTGGTTAATTTCATTATCCCATGCGCCAAGCGCCTTTTTTGTGGATGTTTTATAAAAGCCCATTTAAGCCTCCTTAAATACGGTTAATAACAGCTCAATCATTTTCAGGCTGTAGTGAATACCTACACCCCATACAGCGATGCAAAATAAAACGCATAAAGTTAAGGTCACCGGACGAAGGTAAGGATTGAGCATAATCCGATCGTAAAATGATAATGCTTTCATTTTATTAACCTTTAAAAGTCGATGGTTTTGGTGATTTTCAGAGTTACACTCTCTGAATAATAACCATTACTTTCACCACACCAGCGAACAACAACATGTCCTTTCGCTGTTCCAAACTTGAAAAAAGTCCATGTTCTGGAATCGCAGGAATCATCAGTTTCTTTATTACTTACCACCTCTGCTTCAAGAATGGGTGAATCTTCAAGGTCGCTCAGGTCACCTTCGATATCTTCAATCCAGACGCTTTCACAGCAATCCTGCTCATGGAAGAAAGTAAATATTTCATCCCATCCGTTATTACGAAAAATGAGTTCTGTACCCTCATTGTTTTTTTCAACAGAGCCAAAAACCTTAAATAGCATTTCGTCTATGACAGTTACTGACATGGTCTTATCCTCGGTTCAGGCGTAAGCGTGCCCCTGACGCATTACGCCATTTAATAAGTAATTAAGGTTTAATTAGTCCTGACGCGTAAGAGAGTTCACGTTTGCAAGCCAGGGCTCTACGTTAATTTCCACAATTGTCGCTGACTTCAAATCCATAGCCGCAGCAACAGTTCTTACTGCCCGACGTTCGGTTTCTTTTGGGCGTTGATGCCAGAACGCGGTACCTGATTTATATTTACGGTTAAACTCATTCGCGTTCATATCACACCGCCGCCATATCCAGAGAAATCGGCCTGTACTGACCATTATCACCAACCCGCTCATAAATGCGGATATATGAACTGGTGTTCAGAACCTGCAACGACTCGCCGATAATCACCATTGCTTTTTTCCAGCGCTCATCGTCGAATTCATAACGACGCAGGGAAAGAACTGCACTGACACTGATTTTCCCTTCTTTATCGACATCGAACGCACGATCAATGATCGCCTTTATTTCCTTGCGGGCATTCTCTGTCCACTCATTGAGACACGCATCAATTAACGCTTTTGCTGCCTGGATGCGTTCGTCAAACTGCATTCTGTCAGCCATTGCCCGCTGAATTTTATAACGACCGTCAAAGGTAAAGAGGGTGACATTCCCCTTTTTACCACCAACTGTCACGCCATATTCATTAGCCGAAAGGTCAACAAACGCCGCAATATCGGCAAATGTCACCGCTTTGAAAGCCGCCATCAGTTTATTCAACTCAATAGCTTTAGTTACAATCTCACCAACCAAAGCATCACGAGCCTTGTCAATGGGCTTAAGGAGTTTCTCCGGGATTAATGCACCTTTAGCATCAACCCAGTAATCAGCCGGAACAGTCGTTGCAGTAAATTGTGTTTCTTTCTTATCCATGATGGACCTCATTTAAATGTTGAAAAAATTTAGCGATTTCAGCACTCGCAGCCGCCAGCATTAACGGTGCAATAATGTTTGAAACATCTTTAACTAAACGGGAGTCCTTTTTCTCTGCGGATATAATCGCGGATATATTCAGGTTCTCGCCGCTTTCACTTATCGTAATAACTATCTCAGCCATGCTACCTCCAGATAACATGCATCCCGCGCCAGATAAGCATCTTGACCTGCGAGCTTTTACCGTCCTTGCGCTCGGTAATCTCGACTTCCTTTCCGCGCCACGCCTCAAACGGACGGTCTACTTCAACAATCGGACGGCGAAATCGGGTGTTAATGTCCAGAACCTGCAGGCCACCGCGCATAAGACGATTAATCGGGGCCATCATTTTTGGATCGTTTATAGGTAAACGGCACATAGTGACTCCTGAATTAATGAAATGAATCATTACCTTTCACTGGAACGGTCGAAAAATCTTTAACCGTTCCGAACATTTTTCTCAGAATTGAATGGATAAAACCGCCGAGTGAAACCAGAATAACCCGAGCTGCTTTCTTAACCAGTTCTGAGTCAGAATCGTCTTTGATCATGCGGCACTGGACATCAATGCCGTTTCCTTTTCGGGTTACAGATATTTCAATCTTTGCCATAGTTCCCCCTAATTAATCAGCATTTCAGCAAACTTACGTACCGCACCAGCACTGACAGCATTACCACTAATCTCGCTGTGACGGCTGACGCCACGAACCAGCTTGAACAAACGACGCGCATTGCCGTTGCTGGCTTTAAACAGGGCATCATTCACATCGGCCTTACTGGCATCAGGCAGCATGCTGATCGCAATATCGCTAATATCGTCCTGTGGCAGTGAATCACCGATGCAGAAAGCCAGGCCAACACGGCTATATAACTGCTGGTACTCACCGCGCTTACCCTTCAGGTTAATAATCAGGCGGTGCATTCCTGCGAGAACAAGGCCAATACCAGACTTATCATGGATACGTCGCAGGGTCTCAAGTGCCCGGTATGGCAGGTTTTCCGCTTCATCCACCATCAGAATGCGACCAGACTCGCGTAACGCAGCAATACAGGCTTCACTGAGTTCGTGCATGTTGCCACGCTTGCTTAGCCCCAGCAGGCCACAGAGCTCTTCCAGTACCACGCGGGCGGTATATCCCGGGTCTGCTTCAATAAGCAACGCATCACGATGCTGTGCGGCGTACTCACGTAGCATCATGGTTTTGCCAAGCCCGGCTGCGCCATAGATAACGTTAAGGTCACCATCAAGATGAGCCAGGCGGATAACTTCCATTCCTTTTCGGGAAGTGATGGTGGGAATAAAGCTGGCGGTAATACGCTGTGATTTTTCTTTTTCTACTTCACGGTTAATAAAGCTACGAGCCAGCTTATCAATAGCGGGAACATCACCGGCATATTTCCCCTGCAGGTATTGATTAATGGTGGCGGTACTTTTGCCAATTGCTCTGGCTACCTGAGTCTGGCTGTAGCCTTTGCGGGTCATCAGGTCATTCAGTTCAACATGTATGCTCATATTTTCTCTCTCTTACCGGGTATTACCGATTTTTTTCAGATATTCATCGCGGTCAGTCTCAAGGAAGAAATAAGGTTCTTCTTCTTTCTCAACGGTATATTCAGCAGGGATGAAACTCCCCAGGTCATCGAATCGTTGCCCCGGTAACACAGAGCGGCCCTCGGCTTCGATCTCCTGAACTTTATCTTCAACGCGTTTCATACGACGCTGACGGCGTTTCTCAACGGCCACATCCATTGCACTGACCGGAATCGCAGCACGTTTATTGCCGTTCCAGATTGCAGTACAGACATAAGAACCATCCATCCGGCGCACGATGACGGACTGCGGGTCGTGGATATCGAAGGCCACACGCACATCTTCGCTGTCGACCTGGATCAACTCTTCAGAGAAATAATCGTTATTGAACAGACGAAGCCAGCCACGCTGCGCGGTGCGCACCATCTCAGGCATGAACGCCTCCCGAAGTTCAACGTCGGTCAGATACTCTGTTTCGTCACCTTCGAGCTCAAGAACGGCCCGGCGGTACGCTGCTGGCGTCATATGTTTACCGTTGCGCCTGGGCAGTTCGCTGTGTTCGTGGGTATTGTTGTAGACGTCCACTTCCTCAGCGATGGCGTCAAGCAGCTGCTGCCACGAAGGGAGTTTCCCCAAAGCAGTACGCTGTACTGGTGTTAGTTCGCGGCCGTTCTCCTGCGCTTTGACGGCCGACTGAATAGCACGAGCGGTAATGCGTGCGTGCTCACGGTCGGCGCTGTCGCCGCTGAAGGTGTCAAACTGCATCGCTACGCGGCGTGGAATGCCCTTATTCAGACGCTCAATGATCCCGCGAGACTGAGGACGTCCTGGAATGCTGGTCGGGTGCTCAATACCCAGGCGGCTGAAAATACCAGTCACGTCAGCATCAAGCGTTTTGTTGGTTTCACCACCACCGTTATCGGAGTAAACAAACAATGGCTTACCGAAGTGGCGCATGGCGTACCGGTAGGCATCGGCCACCGCGATTACGCTTTCAGATAATGCCAGGCTCCAGCCAACGACAAAGCGTGTCCGGCCATCAATAATCAGGGTCAGCTCGGGTGTGAACGGACGACCATGATCGGGGTGGGCGACCTTCATTTCCAGCGACTTACCGTCCGCAATCCAGCAACCATTAACCGGCATTTGCGACCAGTCACGTTTTTGGAAGCATTCATATGCCAGCGCAGCAGAACCACTGACACGGCCACGCGCTTTCTCTCGGCGCGGCAGCTTCTCCATCGCCCGGCGAACCGCGTCATAGGAGGGACACGCCGCAATCATTGCCGGTTGGTCAGCATAGAGAGCTGTCCATTCGGCTTTAAAATCTCGGTACGCCTCAGTAAGACAAGGACCTTTGCGACTGCGCCAGTGAGCCAAGAAGTCAGGAAGCCACTTAATCTGCTCTGGTTTCTTCGCTTTAAGATGACCGGGAGCCAACATGGCCATACGCTCGATACCTGGTTTCGTTGACTCAAAAACGCTGACCCATTCCTGAAGGCTGCGGGTACCGACGCCAGCACGACTGCTGCCTTTACGGGCATTGGCCAGTTCAGAGGCTTTCATCAGATGTTCCGGGAGCGTTCCTTTGCGTGAACCCATGGAGACGAAATTAACCGCTGCTGTGCGTGACAAACCCGCATCTCTGAGCTTTTCGACTTCCATGGCCAACACCGCCCGGGCATCTGCGATTTGCTTTTGCTTCACTGTAAGTGAGTTCACTTCACGCTCCAGCAATGCAGGACATTGACGAATCAGCGTCAGCTCCCTACGTGGCTTTAGGCTCTTAATATCACTTGAACGATCGACCACCATCGTCGTCTTATTCGCTAAGACCGATTGATAAATTTTTTCCCTAAGAGCGTTCTGGGCCTCGTTAGGTAAACTATTAATCGAATATTCGTTTCCACCTCCACGACCAGCCCTTGCTCGTGAATCCCATCCATGGCTTTTGGCCCTTGCAACAATTCCAGGCCTGGTTTCAGGTAATCCAGGAAGCCGCAAATCAGCTAATTCCTGAGCGGTATAATGCGTTTTCAGGTTAATCTGGTTCATATGCTTAATTCCATTCACCTGAAAATGCTTTATGATAACGAGTGGGCCATATCTCATCGGGAGAGATCCCGATAGCATCAGCGATGATTTTTTGGCCTTTTGGCCATGGGCGATCTAGGGCATTCTTCAAAGCCCCGGCGCTTTTGTAACCATGATGCAGGGACAGACGACGCAACGACCATCCTTGCTTATGAAGAGCTGCAACGATATCGGCCCTGTGCCAGTCAGATTCTTTCTGGCTTTTTTTTGCGCTCTCTAATGTACTCATTGGTTAATCTCCGTGATTCAACTCATAAGTACAATATGATCAAAAACGAGTTATATCAACCCGAAAACAATCTAAATTTTCTGTTTTCAGGTTTGCCTGTGACCGTAAAAGCCAAGATAAAGTCTTATTTGTATTGAAAACAGATACTTGAAAACAACATGAAACACTCGAAAATAAACCAGAGGAATTTGCGTGATATGACGGATAAACCTGAAAACAACCTAAAGAGTGAAATAGGTAAGCGTATAAGAGCTCAAAGAGAAGGTTTAAAACTGTCCAGGCAGCTTGTGGCCGAACAGCTGGGTGTGGCGTTATCAACCTTGCAAGCATGGGAGAACGAGGATAGAGAGCCAAGCGCTACACATATCTTAAAGCTTTCTGAATGCTTAAAGGTATCTGTGGAATGGTTGATTACTGGCGACGAAAAGAACGACGCCTTACAACTCCCTGCGCCAATAAACGGTTCAACAGCCGTTGATGTGCAAGGGAACCATGTTGATCTGGAAGAGTTTGTTTTTGTTCCTCGATACAACGTATCTGCTTCTGCCGGGTATGGGGCGTGGAACGATGATGAAAGTCCAATGTTTACAGTTAGTTTTCGCCGCTATTGGGTCATAAACCATCTGAAAGCTGACCCACGAAAGCTTTCCGTCATTAGTGTAATCGGCGATTCCATGATGGGCGTCCTGAACGACAAAGATATCATTCTCGTAAACCATGATGATAGGGACCCAAGAGAAGGCATTTATGTTATCCGCCTGGATAGCCAGCTGCTGGTGAAAAGGGTACAGCGCTTGCCTGGCTCTCAGTTGCGCATAAGCAGCACTAACCCTGCGTTCGAGCCTTTTGTTATTGATCTGGATAACATACCCAGTGATTTTGATGTTGTCGGAAAGGTTGTTTGGTATGGGCGGGTTATTTAAAAGCGATTAAAACACTATTAATAACTAACACTAACAATCAAGAATAGTGCAAAACTCATCGCATAAATCATAAAAAAATCTCATTTTCCGACCAGCCGTGCAGATACGGCTTGTCCGGCCCCAAGCCTTGTCCCGTAAGGCTTCTCGCTGTTTTCGCGGCGACGATCCATCCATGCATAAACGATCACCTCCCCACATACTTTGTACCATAGACAGGCGACAAAAGCAGTGCGGCGCTTCCCGTGGTGTTAAAAATCCAGACGCATCGCGCAGCGGGTTTCCGCCGCCAGACCGTGTTCGGTTTCCAGCGCGCGTTTCGCCGCGAGGCCTTCGGGCAGCTGTAGCTCATTGAGCATGCTGAATCCCAGCCGGGTATAAAACGGCGCGTTCCACGGCACTTCGCGGAAAGTGGTGAGCGCCACCGCCGGGAAGCCGACGCGGCGGGCGTTATCAATCGTTCGGGTCAGCATGGCGCGACCGATGCCTTGCCCCTGCCACTGCTGATGTACCGACACCTCAACGATAAACAGCGCATCGTCCAGCGGCTCGCTTAACAGAAAGCCGACTGGCTGGTTGTCGGCGAGCGCCAGCAGACTGTGACCGGTTTCCAGATACTGGCGATGGCTTTCGACGCTCATCACCGGGCTTTCCGCCAGCCAGGCGAAAGCCGGGATGCGCGCAAAGGACAGCGCTGCCGAACGCTCCAGCACGGGCAGTAGCGGCAGATCGCGTTCTTCGGTCAGGCGAAAAGTGATAGCGGGGTTTATAGTGTTAGTTTTCATCGCCTCAGCATAGCAGTCCCGGGGAGAAATGCATGGAATTCACCGCCGTTCCCGCCGTCCAGTTTAGCGGCGCGCAGTTGACTACGATTCTGAACGACTGTTTTGACGATTATCTGCTTCCTGTATCAATGTCGGTGGAACTGTTTGTGCAGCGCTTTTGCGCCGAAGGTTTGAGCCTGCTGGAATCCCGCGTCTGGCTGGCGGGGGATGAACCCGTCGCCATCGCCCTGATCGCTCGTCGCGGGCGCGAGGCGCGGCTGGCGGCATTCGCCATTCGTCCCGCTTTTCGCGGTAAGGGACGTGGGCGACAGTTGATGGCACCACTTATCGCTGATTTACGCGCTCAGGGCGTGCAGCGCATGTGGCTGGAAGTGATCCGCGATAACCATTCGGCGGTGGCGCTGTATCAGTCATTGGGGTTCGAGGTGCGCCATGGGCTGTGCGGCTATGTCAGCGAGGCGCAAGCGAGAGAACACGAATCCACGCTGGCGGATTACGATCTGCTGAACCTGATGCGCCATGCTGGCGCGGAGCTGGGAGGACAACTGCCATGGTTGCTGGATCCGCTGACGTTTATTACCTTGCCCTGCCGGGTGCTGACGCTGCAGCAGCAGGCGTTCGCCGTACTGGCGACCACCAGCAGCAAGCCGCAGCTGCAGTTTTTGTGGCTGACGCCAGCGGCGCGAGGACGTGGGCTGGCGCGGGAAATGCTGCTGACCCTGGCGCGACAATTTCCGGGGTTGAGTACCTCGGTGACGATCCCGGAAACCTTTACGCCGTTGTTTACATCGGCGGGCTATGTGCCGATGGCGTTGCAGCAATATGAAATGTGTCTGTCGCTGAACTAGCCCGGCGGAGGCGCCGGGCTGGAGGGATTAGCCTTCGCGACTGACGATTTTAATGTCCACCATGCCGATACCCAACTGGCGCGGCGCGTGGCCGACGATATTGCCTTCGTTGGTGGACTGCGGGTCCGGCGGAGTGATGGTCAGGGTATGGCTATGCGACGGGTTGTCGAAATGCAGCGTGGTGGTGGTCACCTCATTGGCTAAAGTAAGCACTTGCTCACTTTTCCCGACGCGCACTGGTATCGGCTGGTTGGCGTTCGGGCCAAAGGCTTTGGCGGTGATCACCACATCGAATTTTTCCGGCAGCGGCGCTTTATACTCAATCTTCACTTCGTGACCGAGCTGGGCGTTGGACCAACGTCCCCACAGTTCAGGACGCGAGATGCCGCTGAATTGTTTGACCTCTTCCGGCGCGCCTGCAACGTTAAACACAAAGCTGTCGGCCTTGTAGCGAATATCGTTATCGACGATTTTCAGCGTATCAACGTTGCCTTTATAGCGTTCCATATCGATGACGGTATCTTTGAAGGCGGTTTTGCCCTGCCACTGCGCTTTATCGACGTGCTGTACCTTTTGTTCGCCGCCCAACTGCCCCTGAGAAACGCACCAGTCGGTGGACAGCGCCAGCTCCGGTCGCCACAGTTGGCCCATCTTGTAGCAACGGTCAACCCACACGAAGTTATCGCGAGGGGCGAAGTCCGCTAACTGGAAACGCAGCGGCGCGGAGTACTCGCTTTCAGGAATTGGCTCGACGCGCTGATCCGAAACGCGCAGCAGCAGCGGCAGGCGGAAATGGCTGCCGGAGAACGACATCATGTTTTTCTGCGAGTCGATACTGAAGTTCTTAATCTCTTTCGGGAAATTCCACAGGCGGATGACGTCCGGTTTCCATGCCAGAACTTTCTCTTTCATGTTAATGAAAATACCGGAGAGCGACTGGCCGGAGAGGCTGCTGCGGCCAAGGCCGATATAGTTATCGCCGCCGAGGATATCCAGCACCGTCGCGCCATTATCCATGGTGTTGCGCTTCACCCCGAGAATGCTTTGCTCGGGCTGGTCGCCGCGCAGAATAAAGAACAGATTGCTGCGATCCTGCTTATTCAGGTAATCCCAGGCGGTGTTTTTCATCGCCAGGTGATCGGACGAGACCACGATGACCGTGTTTTTGAAGTACGGTGAGGCCTTAATTTTTTCAATCAGCGCGGCGATGTGCTCCTGGCTACAGGCCACCGCGCTGAAGGAGAGGTTCTTTTTGCCATCGATGTCATAGCGTTTACGCTCGCAGGTGCGCGAGATAAAGCCGTCAGGATGGTGGGTATCGACGGTGAGCGCGAACAGCGAGAAACGTTTGCCGGATTGGGACAGTGCTTCGAATTTTTTCCAGGTCTCGTCGAGCACGGTGTCGTCATAGAAACCCCAGTCGTTACGGTAAGCCGGATCGGCAACCGTGGTTTTCAACTCGTCCGCGCCGTACAGGTGATCGAAGCCGTGGGATTTGAGGAACACGTCTTTACCAGCAAAGCGCAGGTTGGCCCCCTGCACAAAGTAGTTTTCGTAGCCGGAGTTTTTCAGGATATCGCCAAGGCAGATATTCTGCGGGAAGAAGCTGGATACCGCGGCGGAGGCGTTACCTTCGAACGGCGCAAAGAGCGGGATACCGCACTGGGAAGCGACCATCCCGGCGATGGTGTAGTCGGTGCCGGGAAGCTGCGTGGTATTGCTGAAATCCAGTCCTTCGTTTTTGATTTTACCGAGTTCCGGCGTCAGGTCCGGGAAAGCATCGTTATTAAAATAGGTTCTCTCCAGACTTTCGCCATAGATATAAACCAGGTTCAGCTTAGGGTTCGCGATGCTTTTCGACGGCTCTTTGTAATAGGCCGCGAAGTCAGGATCGCCGTCGCGAGACTGTGATTTCACCAGTTCGCTGATTTGGCGGAAAGCCGGGCTGGCGTCAACGGAAGCCAGTGCCAGCACCAGCGCAATCAGGCTGTAGCCAAAATGGTGCGGATGGTGGCGACGACGGCGCAATACCCAACCAAGGGCGCCGAAAACAGCAACCAGCGCCAGCACCAGACCGATGCCGGGCAGAATATATTTACTGACGCCCGCGCCGGTCAGGCTGTTGGTCAGGGTGTAGAGTACCGCGTCGTTAATCCCGTCGCCGGTGAAGTAGTCGCTGGCGTACAGGGTGATATTGAGCACGACAAACAGCCCCAGCACCGTAAGCGTAGCGGAGAACCACCAGGTGTTGCGACCGGCTTTCCAGGCATAGATCACCACCGAGGCGAGAAACAAGGCGATGGATAACAACTCTGACACAGCTAATCCTCATTAGCGCCAGCGGGAGGCTGGCCGGATAGATCGATTTTCACGCTACACTGTAATGGCAGTGCCATTCTGCTGCAATTCTAGTGTCATGAAAGTGTGCTGTGATTCAGAATTGGTTTAGAAAACGTCTTTTTTGAACGAGATCTCATCCTGCCGTCGTGCGGGAAAATGGCGGCAGAAAAGCGAAAACAGCGATTGCGGCCGCGTTGGCGATGCTAAAGCACCAAACGCGGCATTGGCGGGATATCAGGAGAGGAAGTTAACGCCCTGTTTCAAGACCAGATCGCAGGCTTTCGTTTTCACTTTCTCCGCCAGCGGGCTGCTGCCGAGCGTTTCAAGGTTCAGCTGTTGGCCGTTACTGCTGCTCAGCAGCCCCTGCAGGCCTTCCAGATAGCCGGTATCCTGTTTCTGTTTCTCTGGCGTGCTCAGACCCAGCTTATCCAACACCTGATCTTTCACGTTGTCGGCGTTGGTGACTGAGGTCAGCTTTTGCTGAGCGCAGTAGGAGAGGATGCCTGCGGCGTTATTCATGCTGCTGGATGAGAGCGACTGGCTGCCGCCGTTGAGCAGACTGGTTAAGGACGACATCGACATGCCGCTGCCGTTCTGTTGGGCGCTACCGCTACCGGTGAGCTGGCTGGCGGCGCTATTCAGGGAGTCCTGCCAGGAGGTGGCGTGAGCGCCTGCCGCCATCAACGCGCCGGCTGCGATAGCGGCGCAAAAAGCTTTCTTCAAAGATTTCATGGACGTACTCTTCGTCGTGACTTAAGAATCTCTTTAGTATAACGCTGCTTGAGTTCGGAAAACTCTCAATACTCTTTACCGGTAACCCGATCGCGATAGCTATCCCAGGTGAAATTCACCCACAGGCTATTGCCAAGGCGCATGCGGTCCATGACGCGCTCGCCGAGCAGCTTGTTCATTTCATCCATCGTACTGTTGGTCAGCATGCCGGTGGGGCGTTTTGATGACGAACGACGATCGACGATCTGGTTGATAATCACTTTTTCGTAGCGCGATTCGGTCTGCATGCCAATTTCATCGATAACCAGCAGATCGACCCGGCTCAGGTCGCTCAGTAACTGCTCCTCGCTGGTTTCGCGATTGCCGAAGGTATCTTTCATCGCCGACATAATATCGGCCACGGTAATGATTAATACCGATTTGCCGCGCAGCAGCAACTCATTGCAGATGGCGGCGGCAAGATGGTTTTTACCGGTGCCAGGTTTGCCGGAGAAGATGAAGCTGGCGATGTTGCCGTCAAACTCTTCCACGTACTGGCGGGCGCGGGACAGGGCGATCATCTGACCGTCGGACTCGACCCGGTAATTATCGAATGAACAGTTCTGATGCAGCGGACGAATACCGGAACGGTTAAAGGTGCGCTGCATTTTCATGGCGCGATTTTCCCGCTCCAGCGCTTCCGAACGCAGTTTCCCTTGCTCTTTCTGCCAGGCCAGCAGCTCTTCGCCCGTTTTGAAGGCCGGTTGGACGTGGGCTGGCATCATTTTTTGCAGGCGTTTCATCAGGTCGCCAACGTTTTTCATGCTCATCCTCGGAAACCTCGCGGGATCTGGTTATCGGGCTCGCTGATGGCGTTCACATCGCGCTTCGGCTGTCCGCCATTGCTGGCGCGGCCAATTTGCACGCTGCGCGCCAGCTTCTGCTGCCACTGCACGTGGTGGAAGACTTTGCCCTCGGCTTGCCAGTAGGCCACGAAGGCGGCCAGTTCTTCCGGCGTGACCGACTGCGCCAGAGCGATGCCCCACAGCGCGGCCAGGCGTTGGAAATCCGCGTCCGGCTGCCAGCCGGCGTACATGGCGAATTTACCCATCGGCACGGCGACGGGCGCGGCGCTCGGCTCTTCAAAAAACTGCGCGTCCAGGGCGATATCGCTGGTGGGACGAGCCAGCCTGGCTTCCAGCTCCAGCAACTGCGCCAGGCGTTCCGGCGTCAGTGCGTAAAACGCCGGGGCGTTATTAGCAAATACGGCAACGGCGCCGCTGGCTGATTTCTGCAGTCGGGCCGCGTGGTTCTCGACGAAATCGTCAAGACCGCAAAAGTCGGTGGTTAAAATTCGCGAAGACATAACTCTATCTCAACTCTGAACAGCAAAGAGTGGGGTAACTGCTGACATAGTAGCATAGTGAGAGGTCAGGAAGCAGCGCCGCGGCGCTGCCGGTTATACGCGCGGGCGCTTGCGATACAACCATAGCCCTGGAATAGACAGCCCGATAGAGAGCGCGCCAACGATTGACGAGGCTTTTAAAAAGTTACTCAGCAGCATAATCATCATCTCTTCAGAATAGCCAAAATGACTGATTTTTACTGCGGAGATCATTGCTGTATAAGCCGGGATCCCGGGGAACATCGGGATCACCGCGGCGACGGTAAAAATCTTCGGGTGCGCCAGATACCAACGCGACCACTGAATGCCGATACTGCCGACAAGCAGTGCGGCGAGAAAGGTCGCCCATTCGATATTGAACCCGGCGCCCATCATCACCATTCGCGAACCGTGGCCGATGGCGCCGAGTAGGGCGCACCAGCGCAGCGCGCGCTGTGGAACGTTGAACACCATCGCAAAGCCGACGGCGGGGATCGCCGCTAGCGCCATATCCTGCGCCAGAGCGAAAAGATAAGAGATTATGCCCATCCGCGCAGCCCCCACATGGTCATTGCCATCACGACCCCAATACAGGTCGCCAGCGTTAACAGACTGGCGATAGCCCAGCGGGCTAGCCCGGTATTGATATGGCCTTTGAACATATCGGCCACGGCGTTAATTAACGGAAAACCGGGGACCAGCAGCAGCACGCTGGCGGCCATCGCAATCGTCGGCGTGTCGCTAAACGCCGGTAGGCGCAGCATCAACCCGGAAATAGTCGTGGCGACAAAAGCGGTAATGCAGAAGTTAATCTGCGGATGCAAGGAGCGATGCGTCAGCAGTTGGCGAATATACATGGCGACGGAGCTGGCGAAGAAGGTCACCACCGCGCCATCCCAACCGCCGTTGTTCAGCTTGCAGAAGCAGGCGCAGGAGAGGCCGACCATCAACACCAGCAGCCAGCGCGGATAGCGTAAGGGTTTAATTTGCGTAAAACGCTTCTCGACGTCTTTATAATCCAGCAGCTTATGCTCGGCCATGATCACAATATGCTGCACCTCCGTCACGACGTGCATGTTAATACCGCGATCGCTGTTTTTACGTGTGGAGGTCAGGCATTCACCGTCTTTGATCGTTGTCAGCACAATGGCGTTAGAGGAGATGGCGCTCTCTACGCTGTCCATGCCTAACGCCCGCCCCAGGCGGGTTGACAGCTCTTCAACCAGCGCGCTTTCCGCGCCGTGCTGGAGTAAGTAAAGGCCGCACTGAATGCACAGTCGGGTGACTGCGCGTTGCTCTGATTTGTCTGCCTGCATAAATACCTGCTGTCCGTCACGCCCGCTGCCCAAGTCTCTGCAGATACTTTTACCTGAACTCCGCCCCTTCGTGTGGCGGGCGGGATCAAACAATGTGCAAAAATCATTCTGTCGGCGCGTCTGGCGAATATTTGAACTGCACCACACTTTCATCAGTTTGTTGGAAAGTGCAATTTTTGCCGCCATTCATCCCTTCTTTTTCCCCGTTGAGTTATCAAAAATGCAGGAGAACACTTTTAACAAACAAAAAATAAACAAATAATTAACCTTCGCGAGTAAATACCTATGAAAACACAGGTTGCTATTATCGGCGCTGGCCCTTCCGGACTGTTGTTAGGCCAGTTGCTGCATAACGCCGGGATCCGTACCGTTATCCTCGAACGCCAGACCCCGGAGTATGTGCTCGGACGCATTCGGGCAGGCATTCTCGAAAGCGGCACCGTCGATCTGCTACGCGAAGCGGGTGTGGCGCAGCGAATGGATGCTGAAGGGCTCATTCATCATGGGGTTGAGTTTTTATTTGAAGGTCAGCGGATAGCGGTGCCGCTGAGTGAATTGACCGGCGGTAAAAGCGTGATGGTCTATGGGCAAACTGAAGTCACGCGCGACCTGATGGCGGCGAGACGCGACTGCGGCGCGCCGATTATTTATGGCGTTAACGACGTTGAGATTGTGGATGTCAGCAGCGATCGGCCATCGGTATCTTACGTGAGCGGCGGTGAAAAGTGCCGACTGGAGTGCGATTTTATTGCTGGCTGCGATGGCTTTCACGGCGTTTCGCGACAGAGCATCCCGCGTGAGGTGCTGAAAGAGTATGAAAGCGTCTGGCCGTTTGGCTGGTTGGGGCTGTTGGCGGATACGCCGCCGGTTAACCCGGAGCTGATTTACGCGCATCATGAGCGTGGGTTTGTATTGTGTAGTCAGCGCTCACTAACCCGTAGTCGCTACTATTTACAGGTGCCGTTAAGCGATAGCGTGGAGATGTGGTCCGATGAACGCTTCTGGGGCGAGCTGAAACGACGTTTGCCGGAGGAGCTGGCAAATAAGTTAGTGACTGGTCACTCACTCGAGAAGAGCATCGCGCCGCTGCGTAGTTATGTGGTTGAACCGATGCAGTATGGCAGGTTGTTCCTTGTCGGCGATGCCGCGCACATCGTGCCGCCAACCGGCGCTAAGGGGCTCAATCTGGCGGCGTCGGACGTCAATTATCTGTGGCGGATCCTGCGTGAATATTATCATCACGGGCGCGATGATCTGTTGGCCAGCTATTCACGCTTTGCTCTGGATCGCGTGTGGAAAGGGGAAAGATTCAGCTGGTTTATGACCCGACTGCTGCACGACTTTCCGCAGCAGAATGAATTCGATACAAAAATGCAGGCCGCCGACCGCCGCTACTATCTGGGGTCGCGCGCCGGGCTAACGACCATCGCCGAAAACTACGTCGGTCTGCCGATGGAGCGTGTCGTGTAACGACTGACAAAAACTGGAGGCGAGATGTCAACCGCGAGCACGGTTCCTGTTTTTAAATTGTATGGTGAAGAGCTCGGCTGGCCGACGCCGGATCTGCTGCACTGCGAGTCTATTTTACAGCGCAGCAGCCTTTATGAGTGGCACATCCGCGTGCATCAACATGCGGAAATGGTGCAGCTTTTGTATCTGCATAAGGGACGGGCGGAAATCGAAATAGAAGGGGTGACCAGGGTGATGAGCGAGTCCTGCATCCAGGTTGTGCCGGCGCTCTGCATCCATGGTTTTCGTTTCTCTCCCGGTACCCAGGGGTTTGTCTTGTCGCTATCTCTGCCGTTGCTGAGCCGCTTTGAAAGCCAGTTTGGCCGCCCGCTTGATGTGTTGGCGCAGCCGCAGTGCGTGACGGTGAAACGCTCTCGCGGCCATATTCGTTCGTTGTTTACCGCGCTGCGTGAAGAGTACTGCGAAGAGCACGATGCGCGTGAAATGATGCTGCATTCGCTGTTAGGCGCGCTGCTGGTGTGGTTGAACCGCCAGTGTCAACCGGCCAGGGTAACGGAGGATAAAGCCGAACGTAAGCGCAGCGTGATGCGTCATTTTTCCCGTCTCATTGAAAGTCACTACCGTGAACATCTGCCGTTGGCGGAGTATGCCAGGCTGGTGGGGCTTTCCGCGACGCATTTAAATTATTTGTGTCGTGAATTTCATGGCTGTAGCGCATTAGGTGTATTACATCAACGTTTAATGTTAGAGGCACGGCGTAACCTGCAATATACCAGCATGACTATTACACAACTTTCTGATTATTTAGGGTTTACAGATGCCGCCTATTTTTCCCGATTCTTTCGGCGTTATAATGGGGTATCTCCTAAATCATTTAGGAAAGAAATGAAATAATGGTAATTTTTTCTAACGGGGATGTTAATTTTTTCTAATTTATTGATGACGCTGTTTTGTGTTAGTGTGAATTTTTAGGTTATATATCCTCCACTGTTATGGAGTTAACGTCAGGATATATATCCTGTCCATCAGGGACGATAAAGATTTATATGGTGAAATAATATTAATAGCAACCATATGTTCATCCATTATTTATTCCGGATGTGAATCTTTGACAGAAAATGGAGGATTTATGTTACCAGGGCACGGTAAATTTGGCGTCATCATCAGTAGAATTCCGGTCATGCAGTCCGGTCTGAAGGCTATATTAAAGGAACACCTTCCTGATTATGAGCTTAGTTTCTGCGGTTCGCAGGATGAGCTCACACTCCTTCAGCTTCGCCGCGCAGTGTTGGTTCTTGTCGATCTTTCCGGTCACATAGAACACCCACGGAATATTTGTGAACATTATTATTCGTTAATGAATCAATACCGGGATATTCACTGGATTTTTATGATTGGCCAGTCGTGTTTCCCACTGGCGGTCGAATTCCTGATACGGCCAGACAGCTCCCTGGTGTCGGATAACGAACCGGTCAGGCATCTTATCGACGTGATTCGTACGGGTGGGCTTTCCGCTGAGAGAATCAGCCAAATGCTATTTTCACCCGAGATGGAAAACTTAGGCGATGAAGCGAGTGGTATGGTTATTTTGACGCCTTCTGAGCGGAAGGTGTTACGGCTGTTGGCAAAAGGGTGGGGCATAAACCAAATTGCTGCGTTGCTGAAAAAAAGTAACAAAACGGTAAGCGCACAAAAAAATAGTGCAATGCGTCGGTTATCATTGCGCAGCAATGCAGAGATGTATGCCTGGATTAACAGCGCTCAAGGAATGAAGGAGCTGAACCTGTATTCAGCCTATGGAGATCACACGGAATGGAAAAAAATCTCACAACACAATGTGTCGCTATCGTAGAAAAATGCGCAATGACTGAAACGGCGCTTCGTTATATTCTGAATAACGAAGCTGGAAAGAAATATACAATTTCTTTTTACAAAGATATCCAGGAATTAAGACGCGAATTCTCTTCCAAAAAATTTAGCGCCGTTATTTTTTCTCTTTCCGGCAGCCGTTGTTCCCGGCTGGAAAGCCTGCTTTTTTTACACGAGATTGCCCGAATCTGCCCAGAGATGCAGCGTATCGTTCTGGCGGATAACTCGGCGGAAATGAGTCTGATTAGTCATCTGACGTCCTTAAGCACGCAGACTATTCTCAATAAATCATCATGCCTGAGCCACCTGCAGGAACGTTTATTACAACTGATTGAACAGGCGCCGCTAGACAAAGACGGCCACAGCCACAGCTCCTGTGGGCAGATACTTAGCCCTACGGAGCAAACGATATTGCGTTACATGACCTACGGCTATTCTTTACCTGAAATCGCCACCCAGCTTGATAGAAATATCAAAACCATTCGCGCGCATAAGTTTAACGCAATGACTAAACTGGGTGTCAATTCCGATATTGGCCTGCTCAGCGCGGCAGATATACTGCTGTGCCTGCCAGTCAATAACAATGACGGCAGAGGGCTGTGCCTTGCACAGTAAGCGGTCATTTACAGGCAGACGTCTACCCAATCTGCTTCCGTCAACTGCGCCATGCGCTCAGGCGAAATACGTACGGCGCTATGAATAGCGCCTGCTGCCGGTAGAACTTCGGGATATTGTTTGAGTGAGATATCGCAATACACCGGCAGCGGATTCTCGAGTCCAAATGGGCAGACGCCGCCGACGGGGTGGCCGGTGAGTATAACCACTTCATCGCTGCTGAGCATGCGCGCTTTCGCGCCAAAAGCATCCTTCAATTTTTTGTTATCCAGGCGAGCATCGCCTTTGGCGACGATCAATATGACCCGGTCTTTCACCTTTAAGGATAAGGTCTTAGCGATTTGTCCCGGCTCGACCTGGTGCGCAGCGGCGGCAAGCGCAACGGTCGCTGTACTTTGATTCAACTCGATAATTTCAATATCGGGGGCATGTTCAGCAAAAAACTGCCTCACGGACTGCAGACTCATGGGGTTCTCCTGATTATACCCGTCATATTTCAAGCGGCAGGTGTATTGGCTTTCCTGCGACTGGAATTATTTAGGGTATAAATCTGTCATAAGCCTGGAAATCTGTAAATATTGCCGATGGATAATCAAGAATTATTCTGATTTCTGGATCTTCTTCACAATCGCTGCAACCGGTTACTGTAACCGGTTGCGGTTGCGCATTCGACGATGAATACTGGAACGGTAACTCCCTGCGTCACTGATAACTAAGAGCCGCGCATGAGATGCCACTGCTGAACAGTATAGCGACCCGATACCCCGGCCAGCCAATATCCGTACACAGTCAATTTCAGCATAGCGGCAAGATTACCGTTGTTGGGCCTGTTTCTATAGCCTGTCAGGAGGGCTGCTATGTCTGCTAACCATGCTGCGTTTAATCTGATATTTCGCTTTGTAGAAAATTACATCAGCCCCGTCGCCGGGCGTATTTCATCGCAGCGCCACGTCATGGCTATTCGTGACGGTTTCATCTCGGCCATGCCGTTTATGATTGTCGGTTCATTTCTCTTAGTCTTCGCTTATCCGCCGTTTTCCCCAGATACCACCTTGGGCTTTGCTCGCGCCTGGTTGGATCTGGCCAAAGAGTTCGAAGGGCGCATTTTGACGCCGTTTGATATGACAATGGGCATCATGTCCATTTATATCTGCGCGGCGATCGCTTACAACCTGGGCAAACACTATGAAAAGGCGAATCAACTTGATCCTTTCATGTGCGCCATGCTCTCGATCATGGCATTTCTGCTGATCGCAGCGCCGAAAACGAATGGCAGTCTGCCGGTAGATAGCCTGGGAGGAACCGGGATCTTCACCGCGATCCTGGTCGCGATCTACTGTGTGGAGATGATGCGCTTTTTGAAAGCGCACAATATCGGGATCCGCCTGCCGGATCAGGTGCCGCCGATGATCAAAAACTCTTTCGATCTGCTGATCCCGGTTTTAGTGGTGGTGCTGACGCTTTATCCGCTGAGCCTGTTTATCCAGCATCATTTCGACATGCTGATCCCGCAGGCCATCATGGCTATCTTTAAACCACTGGTTTCTGCTGCTGATTCATTGCCGGCAATTCTGCTGGCGGTGCTGATTGGCCATCTGTTGTGGTTTGCGGGGATTCATGGCGCGGCGATTGTTTCCGGTATGTTGCAAATGTTCTGGCTCACGAACCTTGGTATGAACCAGCAGGCCCTGGCGCAAGGCGCGCCGCTGCCGCATATCTTTATGGAGGCGTTCTGGACATTCTTTATTGTCGTTGGCGGCTCTGGCGCGACGATGGGATTGGTATTCTGCTATCTGCGGAGCCGTTCCGCGCATTTGCGATCTATCGGTCGTTTGAGCGTGGTGCCGAGCCTGTTTAACATTAATGAACCGGTTATCTTCGGTACACCCATCGTGATGAACCCGGTGTTCTTTATCCCATTCTTGCTGGCGCCAATGGTCAACGCGGTGATCGCCTGGGTGGCAATGAAGCTGGATCTGATTGGCCGAGTGATTTCTGTGGTGCCGTGGACGGCGCCAGCGCCAATTGGCGGCGCATGGGCACTGGGCTGGGATTTCCGCGCGGCGATTCTGGTGATTATTCTTGCCTGCATATCGGCCGTCATTTACTTCCCGTTCTTTAAGGTTTACGAGAAGCAGCTGTTGGCGCAGGAAGCGGAAGAGGCGCAGCGCGCGGCGCAAGAGAGCGAACAGACGGCGTAAAATGACCGCGGGCGGCATATTCATTGCCGCCCGTCGCCGATTATTTTAACGTACAGTCACCACATTGCTGCACGTCCGGCAGCCGATAGCGCTGGCAGCAGGTACGACGTACCAATAGCCCTTCGCGCAACACCACCGTCCGCCACAGCGGATTATCCTGACCGTTGGCCAGCTGTTTTTCAAAGAAACAGTGCTGACGCAACGCGTTCACCTGTTCCTCGCCGAGCAGGGATTTCATTTCACCGAGATACCAGTTAATCAGATAACCGGTATTGCTCCAGATAAGCTTGCCGTTAATCTCGCCGGTGGCTTCCAGTGCTTCAACCACCGGCGTCAACGCTTTTGTGATCAGCGTTTCCATACGCGTCTGTGGAGAATGGGCATGCGCATCGCGATCGGCATGGACATCGATCCAGAAACAGGCTGCTCGCCCGGTTTCATGGAATTCAACGCGAAAATGTTCCGGCTCAAGGCTAATCGACTGCGTTTCACTTAATAGCGCCAGCATCAGCGGCGGCACCAGCAAGCCGATATACCATTGCGCCCAGAGAGAAAGTAGCGGTTTCTGCTCGCGTGGTTGGGTTGGCTGATGGCGATAAATATGGTCGGAATAGGTGGCCAGCAGAGAATGCAGGGCGACGGGTTGCGACCATTCGGCGAGCGTTAAGGCGTGCTGAGGCGCGTCTTCATCCAGACGCAGGAAATCCAGCAGATGTGGACGCAGGGCGGTGATTTTTTCCCGTATGGCATTCGCCAACGCATGCTCAGCTGGTACAAGCGGCGCTCGCCAGATGATTTCATCGCTGAATGGAATGGTACGGTAAGCCATCAGATTTCCAGATACAAATCTAAATGATAATGATTTCTGATACTAATTGTTCATGGCAGGGAGCGCAAGCGTTTTTCCACGCCGCGCATCCCGCGCGGCGGGTCGGGAGGATTAGTGGACCAGGATGATATTGCGTCCTTGATTTTTGGCCTCGTACAGTGCGTTATCGGCGCGTTTTATCGCGCTGTCGATGTCGGCGTCGATAAGTGGCGTCATGCCGATGCTGATGGTGACGTTGGTGGCGACGCTGTCGTTAAAGCGATGGGCGATTTTTAAATCGTAAACCCGCTGGCGAATGCGTTCGGCAGCCTGGAAGGCGATTTCCGCCGAGCTACCGGTCAGAATCACCATAAACTCTTCGCCGCCAAAGCGAGCGACAATGTCGCGTGAGCGTACGGAATTACGAATCGCCGTCGATACTTGAATCAACGCCTGATCGCCCATCATGTGACCGTAGTGATCGTTGTAGGCTTTGAAATGGTCAATATCCAGCAGCAGGATGAAATGTTCGCTGTTATCCAGCGCCAGGAGAGTATCCATGCGGTTTTGCAGGCCGCGCCGGTTATACAGGCCAGTAAGGGGATCCAGCATGCTGAGATCGTTCAGCGTGTTACGTTCTTTCAGCAGTTTATCCATTAGCCCTTGGGTAAAGCTATCACTGCGTTTCTGCATGATGCTCTGCAAGGTAATCCCGGCAACAGGCAGGACGAAGCAGTAAAACATCCGCAACCACTGTTCACCGCCATCCAGAGCCAGACAAGCAACAAAGGTCGGGAGAGAATGTAGCGTAAAGGCAATGATATTGTTAGAAAAAGCGATAGTGCCAATAAACAGAATGCTTAATAAAGCGATGACCAAAAAGTTAAAATGCGGCGGTGGCAGCAGCGAGGCTTTTATTACGACATGCCATGCCCACAGCATGCCAAATAACAGAGAAATAAAAGGAATATTTATTTTATGTTTTGGGAATTTCCAATTCCACGATAAGAGGGCAATGCTGGCCGCGCAGATCAGTGCGCTGGGAAGCGTGAGGGCAACGATAGTAAACAGCGGGCTAAGTAAGGATAGTGCGGCGGAAACAGAATTAAGAAGCAAAAAAAGTCGTAAGGAATACTGATATTTTTGCTCATAGTGAGCCCGCCAGGTTTGTGCAGTCATATTGGTAGTATCATTATTAGTAGTTAAATTTCAAGATGATGGCTGCCAAAGATGAAAAATAAAAAACAATAAATAAAATAAGGCTATCTGCAAAAATAATCAGACAATTTAATGTATAGATTTAACTTGCTTAATTTATCATCTCGATGAATGTATGTCATTACCCTGGTTGAAAGAGTAATAAAAGTTAAACGCTGCGGCATGACAAATGATAAAAATTACCATATGATATTGGTTATCATTATCGTTGTAAGAGGCGAAACCATGTTACAGCGAGCGTTAGGTAGCGGTTGGGGGATTTTGCTCCCGGGCGTACTGGTGATGGGGTTAGGGGTGGTAGGCCTGCCGGCGGAAGCCTGGCGTGCGATGATGACACTGGGATTATTGCTATCAGCGGCGATGATCTGGCACCGTCAGTTACGTCATTTCGTACTGTTGCCGTCAAGCGTCGCGTTAGTTAGCGGTGTCATGTTGATAATATTGAATTTGAAACTGATGGGATAAAACAGAGAAGGGTAAGAATATTGGTGCGAGGGGGGGGACTTGAACCCCCACGTCCGTAAGGACACTAACACCTGAAGCTAGCGCGTCTACCAATTCCGCCACCTTCGCACAGTATTCTTAATTTGATATCGCCTCGTTGGTGCGAGGGGGGGGACTTGAACCCCCACGTCCGTAAGAACACTAACACCTGAAGCTAGCGCGTCTACCAATTCCGCCACCTTCGCACAGTGCGAGCGATATCATCGTGGATTATGGTGCGAGGGGGGGGACTTGAACCCCCACGTCCGTAAGGACACTAACACCTGAAGCTAGCGCGTCTACCAATTCCGCCACCTTCGCATACCATCGACACTATGAAAGTATCGTTACCACGGAGGCGCATTCTAGTGGTTTTCGGCGACACGTCAATAGTTAATTATGCAGGTTGCATCGATTGCTGCAAAAATGGACTGATCTGCGGTGGGGAGGTACCGACGGCACATTAGCGGCGCCGCCGGAGAGAGGCAAAGATTATTTTTTCGCCTGACGCGTCATCACCGTACGGTAGACTTTGAAACGACCAGTCTGGGCGATGACCTCATGGAAACCGAATGTTTCATCCAGCACCTGCGGATATGGCAGGAAGGCGTTGGCGACGATACGCAGCTCGCCGCCGCTATTCAGATGGCGAACCGCGCCGCGGATCAGCGCCTGTGCCGCTTCGAGGCTGGTCTGCAGACCATCATGGAATGGCGGGTTCGAGATGATCATGTCGAAGCGACAGTTGACTTCCGAAAAGACATTGCTGGCAAACACATCGCCTTCAAAACCGTTTGCGGCAAGCGTGGCGCGGCTGGCTTCGACCGCCGGGGCGCTCACGTCGCACAGCGTCAGGCGAACCTTCGGCGAATGGCTGGCTAACACCGCGGCGAGCACGCCCGCGCCGCAGCCCACGTCCAGCACTTTTCCTTTGGTATGTGGCTCAAGGGTTGAAAGCAGCAACTGGCTGCCGACGTCGAGACCATCGCGGCTAAAGACGCCCGGCAGGGTTTTGATAGTCAGATTATCCAGCGCGTACTCGTTCCAGTGCTTCTCGGCGTCGAAGGACGGCTGTTTTTCCAGACGACCATGGTAGAGACCGCAGCGGCGGGCGCTATCCACTTTGTTCAGCGGTGCATATTCGGCGAGCATTTGTTCGGCGCTACGCACGCCGCTACGGTTTTCACCGATCACGAAAATATCGCTACCCACTGGCAGCAGAGAGAGCAGATTCATCAACTGGAACTGCGCTTCCGGCTTGTTCTTCGGCCAGTAGTAGATCAGGGTATCGCACTCGGCGACGTCCGCGGCCTGCGCCACTAGACTAAAACGAACGTTGTCGCCCATCTGGCGGTTCAGTACCTGCCAGTGGTGGAACTGTTGGGTGTGAGCGCGGCTGGCCGCGGTATCCAGACGCGCAGGCAGGTCATCCTGCAGGTCACCGGCAAACAGAACGCGGGCGGACTCGAAATCATCACTGTGGCGCAGCAAGACTTCACTTGCCGGGGTAAAAGCAGACATGAAACACTCCTTCAATAAGACTGGCGCCGATTATAGTAGTTTGTTGGCGCAGATACGACGGATTTGCTATATTGCGCGCTTGTTTAACAGGAGTGTTTCGCTATGACTTCCCGACGAGACTGGCAATTACAGCAACTGGGGATTACCCAGTGGTCGCTGCGTCGCCCGGCGGCGTTGCAGGGTGAAATCGCTATCTCGCTTCCTGAACATATTCGTCTGGTGATGGTGGCGGAAACCCCGCCGTCGCTGACTGAACCGCTCATTAGCGACGTCCTGCGCGCGCTTTCTCTTCGCGCCGAGCAGGTTCTGCAACTGACGCCGGATCGCGTGGCGATGCTGCCGCAGAATAGCCGCTGCAACAGCTGGCGACTGGGCTGCGAGGCGCCGCTGTCGCTGGCGGGCGCCCAGGTCTCGACGCCCGTTTTCGATGAACTCCAGACCAGCGCGCCGGCTCGCATCGCGCTCTGGCAACAAATCTGCGCACATGAACACGATTTCTACCCTCAGCACAGCTGATTTATCCAAAGCCTGGCAAATCGAAACACGCGCCCACGCTTTTCCGTGGAGTGAACAAACTTTTGCCAGTAATCAGGGCGAACGTTATCTGAATTACCAGCTGGCGGTTGATGGGGAAATGGCGGCATTCGCGATTACCCAGATCGTCCTCGATGAAGCGACGCTCTTCAATATCGCCGTCGACCCGGCTTACCAGCGTCGCGGCCTGGGACGGGCACTGCTGGAACATGTCATTGATGAAGTAGAAAAACGCGGCGTTGTCACGCTGTGGCTGGAGGTGCGGGCATCTAATGTCGCCGCCATCGCGCTTTATGAAAGCTTAGGCTTTAACGAGGCGACCATCCGCCGCAATTATTACCCTACGGCCGACGGGCGTGAGGACGCAATTATAATGGCTCTGCCAATCAGTATGTAAGACAAGGTGATACGATGAAATGGGACTGGATTTTCTTTGATGCCGATGAAACGTTATTTACGTTTGATTCCTTTACCGGTTTACAGCGGATGTTTCTCGACTATAGCGTGACGTTTTCCGCCGAAGATTTTCAGGACTATCAAGCCGTTAATAAGCCGCTGTGGGTGGATTATCAAAACGGCGCGATTACCTCGTTGCAGTTGCAGCACCAGCGTTTTGATAACTGGGCGGAGCGCTTGAATGTGTCGCCGGGCGAACTCAACGATGCCTTTATGAATGCGATGGCGGAAATTTGCGCGCCGTTGCCTGGTGCGGTGTCGCTGCTTGATGCTCTGCAGGGCAAGGTCAACATGGGGATTATCACCAATGGGTTTACCTCGTTGCAGCAGACTCGCCTGGAACGTACCGGCTTACGCGATCACTTTGATTTGCTGATTATTTCTGAGGAAGTCGGCGTCGCTAAACCGGATGCGCGGATCTTCGATTATGCGCTGGCGCAGGCAGGTAACCCGTCGCGTTCAAGGGTGCTGATGGTCGGCGATACCGCCGAGTCGGACATTCGCGGCGGCGTCAATGCCGGGCTGGCGACCTGCTGGTTGAATGCTCATCAGCAAGCGTTGCCGGCCGACCTGCAGCCTGACTGGACGGTGGCCTCTTTAAGCGAACTGGAGCAACTCCTGTGTAAACACTAATTGCCTCCCCCCCATTGATGGGTAAAATAGCCGCAATTTTTCGTATTCCACATGCGCGGCCCATTGCCGCGTTTACTTAGAAGATTGAATTATGACGTTGTCTCCTTATCTGCAAGAGGTGGCCAAACGCCGCACTTTTGCCATTATTTCTCACCCGGATGCCGGTAAAACCACCATCACGGAAAAAGTGCTGCTGTTCGGACAGGCGATTCAGACGGCGGGTACCGTGAAAGGTCGCGGCTCCAGCCAGCATGCTAAATCCGACTGGATGGAAATGGAAAAGCAGCGTGGTATCTCGATTACCACTTCTGTGATGCAGTTCCCGTATCACGACAGCCTGGTTAACCTGCTGGACACCCCGGGGCACGAAGACTTCTCCGAAGATACCTATCGTACTCTGACAGCGGTCGACTGCTGCCTGATGGTTATCGATGCGGCGAAAGGCGTCGAAGATCGTACCCGTAAGCTGATGGAAGTGACCCGTCTGCGCGATACGCCGATCCTCACCTTTATGAACAAACTTGACCGTGATATCCGCGATCCAATGGAACTGCTGGATGAAGTCGAAAACGAGCTGAAAATTGGCTGCGCGCCGATTACCTGGCCTATCGGCTGCGGCAAGCTGTTTAAAGGCGTTTATCATCTCTATAAAGATGAAACCTATCTGTATCAGACCGGTAAAGGTCACACGATCCAGGAAGTGCGCATCATTAAGGGATTGAACAACCCGGACCTGGATGCGGCAGTCGGCGACGATCTGGCCCAGCAGCTGCGCGATGAACTGGAGCTGGTGCAGGGCGCCTCGAACGAGTTTGATAAAGAGCTGTTCCTGGCAGGCGAAATCACGCCCGTGTTCTTCGGTACGGCATTAGGTAATTTCGGCGTTGACCATATGCTCGACGGTCTGGTGGAGTGGGCACCTGCACCGATGCCGCGTAAAACGGACAGCCGCGAAGTGACGGCAGCCGAAGAGAAATTCACCGGCTTTGTCTTTAAAATTCAGGCCAACATGGATCCGAAACACCGCGACCGCGTGGCGTTCATGCGTGTGGTTTCCGGAAAGTATGAGAAAGGCATGAAGCTGCGTCAGGTACGTATCGGTAAAGACGTGGTGATTTCCGATGCCCTGACCTTTATGGCCGGTGACCGTTCTCATGTTGAAGAAGCGTATCCTGGCGATATCATCGGCCTGCATAACCACGGCACCATCCAGATTGGCGATACCTTCACCCAGGGTGAAATGATGAAGTTCACCGGTATTCCGAACTTCGCGCCGGAGCTGTTCCGCCGTATCCGCCTGAAAGATCCGCTGAAGCAGAAACAGCTGCTGAAAGGGCTGGTTCAGCTGTCTGAAGAGGGCGCCGTGCAGGTGTTCCGCCCGATCGCCAACAACGATCTGATCGTCGGCGCCGTCGGCGTGCTGCAGTTCGACGTGGTCGTGGCGCGTCTGAAAAGCGAATATAACGTTGAAGCGATTTACGAATCCGTCAACGTGGCTACCGCGCGTTGGGTTGAATCGACTGACGTGAAGAAATTCGAAGAATTCAAACGTAAGAACGAAATTCAGTTGGCGCTTGATGGCGGCGATAACCTGACCTATATCGCTCCAACGATGGTTAACCTGAACCTGACGCAAGAACGTTATCCTGACGTGGTGTTCCGCAAAACGCGCGAGCACTAATATCTCTCTGGAGCGCGGCCACGCTGCGCTCCAGTCTGTTTTTCCCGTCTTAATCCTCACGATAGAAAGTTCTGAAAGCAGTGCGATCTGTATGTTTTTTGTTCATATCGCCCGCGATGCCGCTCACCATCTACTATATTTATTAAGCACTTTCCAGAAACCAGGCCTGATAAACGACTTGTTTTTGCCGTACTGAAGTAGAGATTGCGAGGGCATAACAATGACCAGACAACAGAACGCCAGGCTGCTGCTGGCCCTGTTCTTGAGTTCAGCCATGATCGGCGCCTCAGCATATGCGGAAACTACTGCAACCGATAGCGCTAAAGCCGCGGCCGTCAGCGCCGGACAGAGCGTCGATAAATCAATCAATAAAATCGGCGACTTTATGGATGACAGTACGATCACCGCGCGCGTCAAAGCGGCGCTGATCGACGATAAAAGCATCCATAGTACCGATATCTCGGTGAAAACGGAGAACAAAGCGGTGACCTTAAGCGGCACCGTTGAGAGCGATGCGCAAAAAGCGCAGGCGATCGGCGTGGCGAAAGGAATTGAAGGCGTAGCTTCGGTGAGCGATCGACTAACCGTTGCCGCCGAAAAATCGGCGACCCTGAAGGGTTATGCCGGCGACACCGCGATTACCAGCGAAGTGAAAGCCAAACTGCTGGCGGACGATCTCGTTCCGTCACGCAAGGTGACAGTAGAAACCAGTAATGGGGTGGTACATCTCTCCGGAACCCTGGAATCCAGCAAACAGGTGGATCGCGCGGCAGATATCGCTAAAGCGATCGCCGGCGTCAAAAGCGTGAAAAACGATCTCAAGGTGCAATAAATCCGTTCATTACCAGACAGTCGCCTGCGGCGGTATCGCCGGCGAATGGTACGCAGTGTTGATGTATGCGCGGCCTGAGCGCGCAGAAAAACGACCGTTAATCATATGGTAAGGAGAACAGTATGTTTAGATGGGGCATTATTTTTCTGATCATCGCGTTAATTGCCGCCGCATTGGGGTTTGGCGGCCTGGCGGGTACCGCGGCATGGGCGGCTAAGCTTGTCTTTATCGTCGGTATTATTCTGTTCCTGGTTAGCCTGTTCACCGGGCGAAAACGGCCCTAGACGCGTTGGCTAACCCATTGTGCGAATCGATAAAAACGCGTTAAAGACATAACGTCTTACATAAAGCCAGTCCATGTGACTGGCTTTTGCAGTTTCAGGGGGTAACAATTTGCGTTACTTTATTGTTAGAAAATAAGCAGCACAGGAAAGCAGGGTGGGGCATCGAATTCCCGTTACGCTGGGCAATATTGCCCCGTTGGCGGTAAAACCCTTTCGTCCAGGCAAACTTGCTCTGGTGTGCGAAGGCGGTGGTCAAAGAGGTATTTTTACAGCCGGGGTTCTGGACGAATTCATGCGCGCCGGATTCAACCCTTTTGACTTGATGCTCGGCACCTCCGCCGGGGCACAAAACCTCTCCGCTTATATGTGTAACCAGCAGGGCTACGCCCGCAAAGTGATTACACGTTACACCACTTCACGGCAGTTTTTCGATCCCATGCGCTTCGTGCGCGGCGGCAACCTGATCGACCTCGACTGGCTGGTAGACTCTACCTCCCGGCAGATGCCGCTGGCGATGAACTACGCCGAAGAGCAGTTTGCGCTGGGCAGAGAACTGTGGATGTGCGCCTGTCGCGGCGATGATTACTCGGCCAACTACTTTTCTCCCACCCGTCATACCTGGCTTGATCTGATCCGCGCCTCCAGCGCCATTCCCGGATTTTATCGCAGCGGCGTGATGCTGGACGGTGTGAGTTATCTGGATGGCGGCGTAAGCGATGCTATCCCGGTGCAGGAAGCGGCGCGGCGCGGCGCACAGACGATTGTGGTGATCCGTACCGTCCCTTCGCAGATGTTCTACACCCCGCAGTGGTTTAAGCGGATGGAGCGTTGGCTTGGGGAAAGTAGTTTGCAGCCGTTTGTGAACCTGGTGCAGCACCATGAAATGACCTATCGCGAGACACAACAGTTTATCGAGAAACCGCCGGGCAAGCTGCGGATCCTGGAAATTTACCCGCAGCGGCCGCTCAGAAGTATGGCGCTCGGCAGCCGCCTGCCAGCGCTGCTGGAAGACTATAAAACCGGACGCCAGTGCGGCCGCTACTTCCTGGCGACGGTCGGTAAGCTACTGACCGACCAGCCGCCGCTGTTGCGTCATGCGCCGCGCGTGGCAAGAGCGGCGCCGGTGGTGGTGCCGCCGTTGCCGGTCGCGAATGAAACACCGCAGCCGGCGATGACGACCGCGCCGCAGGCTAATGACTCCAGCTTTGATAATGAGGATCTGGCGTGACGTTACGCTTTATCGATACCCACTGTCATTTCGACTTTCCCCCGTTTACGGATAATGAAATCGCCAGTATCGCAAGAGCGGCGCAGGCTGGCGTCGGGCGCATCATCGTGCCGTCGATTTCCGCCGCGCGCTTTGCCCGCGTGCTGGAACTGGCGGAGCAACATGAGGCGCTATATGCCGCGTTGGGGATGCACCCGATAGTTATCGAGCAGCATGATGACCGGGGTTTGGCGCAGCTGGAAAGCTATCTTGCGCAGCGTCATCCGAAGCTGGCGGCGGTAGGGGAAATTGGTCTCGATCTTTATCGCGACGATCCGCAGTTTGACCGCCAGCAGGCGCTGCTGGAAGCGCAGCTGCGGTTGGCGAAGCGTTACGATCTGCCGGTGATCCTGCATTCACGACGTACTCACGACAAACTGGCGATGCTGCTGAAAAAACACAATCTGCCGCGCGCTGGCGTAGTGCATGGTTTCGCCGGTAGCCTGCAACAGGCCGAACGCTTTGTGCAACTGGGCTATAAGATTGGCGTCGGCGGTACGATTACCTATCCTCGCGCCAGCAAAACTCGCGAGGTGATGGCTCGCCTGCCGCTCACGGCGCTGTTGCTGGAGACCGATGCGCCGGACATGCCGCTGAACGGTTTCCAGGGGCAGCCGAACCGCCCGGAGCAGGCGGCGCGCGTATTTGAAACTCTTTGTGAACTGCGCGCGGAACCGGCGCAGGCGATCGAAGCGGCGTTGCTGGCGAATACGACAAACCTGTTTTCCGCGCTGGCGCGCTAACTAATCATCTACAGCGCCCGATCGGTATACCATGCTGGATACCGCAGACGGTGCGGCGTGCCTTACGTCGCTATTGTGATAATCCCATCATTTTTTCCTGAAACTAAAATTAATTACATTTCAATGCGTAGGTATATTTTCTGCCTGCATAACGCACAAATCGTGCGCCATGATGTCGAGAATTCTTAGCTGGTTATGTTAGAATAATAACATTGTCGCGGAATAGACTTTGCTGATTATGCTTAGAATGAGTCTGGCGATAAGAGCAGCAATACATCATGATTAAATGTGATAAATATCACGTTACAGCAATGCAAATTAGTAATTAGTTTTCATTAACTGTGATGAATGTCGAAGTGTGGCGGCGAGTGGATGTTACAATAGTAACAGGCTCGCAAAGTGAACAAACTATTGAACCGGCAATACGCCGTCGGAGTATGAAATGACTGATTTAACTGCAAGCAGCCTGCGCGCGTTGAAACTGATGGACCTGACTACCCTGAATGATGACGACACCAATGAGAAGGTGATCGCGCTGTGTCATCAGGCGAAAACCCCGGTCGGCAATACCGCCGCGGTCTGCATCTACCCACGCTTTATCCCGATTGCCCGTAAAACGCTGAACGCGCAGGGAACGCCGGATATCCGTATCGCGACGGTCACTAACTTCCCGCACGGTAACGACGATATTGATATTGCGCTGGCGGAAACCCGCGCGGCAATCGCCTATGGCGCGGATGAAGTTGATGTGGTCTTCCCGTACCGCGCGCTGATCGCCGGCAACGAACAGGTTGGTTTCGACCTGGTGAAAGCCTGTAAAGATGCCTGTGCGGCGGCCAATGTACTGCTGAAAGTGATCATCGAAACTGGCGAACTGAAAGAAGAAGCGCTGATTCGTAAAGCGTCTGAAATCGCTATCAAGGCGGGCGCCGATTTCATCAAAACTTCGACCGGTAAAGTGCCGGTGAATGCGACGCCGGAAAGCGCACGCATCATGATGGAAGTTATCCGCGATATGGGCGTTGAGAAAACCGTCGGCTTTAAGCCAGCGGGCGGCGTACGCAGCGCGGAAGATGCTCAGCAGTTCCTGGCGATTGCCGATGAACTTTTCGGCGCTGATTGGGCCGATTCCCGTCACTACCGTTTCGGCGCATCCAGCCTGCTGGCTAGCCTGCTGAAAGCGCTGGGCCACGGCGACGGCAAGAGCGCCAGCAGCTACTAATCCCTTGATTTGCCGGATGGCGCTGCGCTTATCCGGCCTGCGAATTGATGCCTGTAGGCCGGATAAGGCGCTCGCGCCGCCATCCGGCAATTTATTCCCTTTGGGAGGTTACCGTGTTTCTCGCACAAGAAATTATTCGTAAAAAACGTGATGGTCATGCCTTGAGCGATGAAGAAATTCGCTTTTTCATCAATGGCATCCGCGATAATACTATCTCTGAAGGACAGATCGCCGCACTGGCGATGACGATTTTCTTCCACGATATGTCTATGCCGGAACGCGTCTCGCTGACCATGGCGATGCGGGATTCAGGAACCGTTCTGGATTGGAAGAGCCTTAATCTGAACGGCCCGATCGTGGATAAACATTCGACCGGCGGTGTCGGCGATGTCACGTCGCTGATGCTGGGCCCGATGGTTGCCGCCTGCGGCGGTTACGTACCGATGATCTCCGGGCGCGGCCTTGGCCATACCGGCGGTACGCTCGATAAACTGGAAGCGATCCCGGGCTTCGATATCTTCCCGGACGATGCGCGCTTCCGCGAAATTATTAAAGACGTCGGCGTGGCGATCATCGGGCAAACCAGCTCGCTGGCGCCGGCAGACAAACGTTTCTACGCCACCCGTGATATTACCGCGACGGTGGACTCCATCCCGCTGATTACCGCGTCGATTCTGGCCAAAAAACTGGCGGAAGGTCTGGATGCGCTGGTGATGGACGTGAAGGTCGGCAGCGGCGCCTTTATGCCGACCTATGAACTTTCTGAAGCACTTGCCGAGGCGATCGTTGGCGTCTCTAATGGCGCTGGCGTGCGCACCACTGCGCTGCTGACTGACATGAACCAGGTACTGGCGTCCAGTGCCGGTAACGCCGTTGAAGTTCGCGAAGCGGTGCAGTTCCTGACCGGTGAATACCGCAACCCGCGCCTACTCGACGTCACGATGGCGCTGTGCGTGGAAATGCTAATTTCCGGCAAACTGGCCGCGGATGATGCCGATGCTCGCGCCAAACTGCAGGCGGTACTGGATAACGGTAAAGCAGCGGAAGTCTTTGGCCGGATGGTCGCGGCGCAGAAAGGGCCGAGCGATTTCGTGGAAAACTACGCGAAATATCTGCCGACGGCGATGCTGAGCAAAGCGGTCTATGCTGAAGGCGCCGGTTTTGTCTCCGAAATGGATACCCGCGCGCTGGGGATGGCGGTGGTGTCGATGGGCGGCGGTCGTCGCCAGGCTTCCGACACCATCGACTACAGCGTTGGCTTTACCGATATGGCGCGCCTTGGCGATAACGTCGATGGCGAACGTCCGCTGGCGGTGATTCATGCAAAAGATGAATCCAGCTGGCAGGAAGCGGCCAAAGCCGTGAAAGCGGCAATTAAACTGGACGCTAAAGCCCCAGAAATTACACCGACGGTCTATCGCCGAATCACTAAGTAGCGATATACTGATCTGATCGCTTTTTTGCAGCGCATGATGTATGGAGAACAAGATGAAACGTGCATTTATTATGGTGCTGGACTCCTTTGGGATTGGTGCAACGGAAGACGCTGACCGCTTTGGCGATGTCGGCGCCGATACGATGGGCCACATTGCAGAAGCCTGCGCCAAAGGCGAGGCTGACAATGGCCGTAAGGGCCCGTTGAATTTACCTAACCTGACCCGTCTGGGTCTGGTGAAAGCGCATGAAGGCTCTACGGGGAAAATTGCCGCCGGTATGGACGGTAATGCGGATGTGGTTGGCGCATACGGCTGGGCGCACGAGCTCTCTTCCGGTAAAGATACGCCGTCTGGCCACTGGGAAATCGCCGGCGTGCCGGTACTGTTTGATTGGGGCTACTTCAGCGACCATGACAACAGCTTCCCGCAGGAGCTGCTGGATAAACTGGTTAAGCGCGCCAACCTGCCGGGTTACCTCGGCAACTGCCACTCTTCCGGTACCGTGATCCTCGATCAACTGGGTGAAGAGCATATGAAAACCGGGAAGCCGATTTTCTATACCTCTGCCGACTCCGTGTTCCAGATCGCCTGTCACGAAGAGACCTTTGGCCTCGACAAGCTGTATGAACTGTGCGAAATCGCCCGTGAAGAGCTGACCGAAGGCGGCTATAACATCGGCCGCGTAATCGCGCGTCCGTTCGTTGGCGATAAAGCCGGTAACTTCCAGCGTACCGGTAACCGTCACGACCTGGCCGTCGAGCCGCCTGCGCCGACCGTGCTGCAGAAGCTGGTTGACGAGAAAAACGGCCACGTGGTTTCCGTGGGGAAAATTGCTGACATCTACGCGAACTGCGGCATCACTAAGAAAGTGAAAGCTACCGGGCTGGATGCGCTGTTCGACGCGACCATCAAAGAGATGAAGGAAGCGGGCGACGAGACTATCGTCTTCACTAACTTCGTCGATTTCGACTCCTCCTGGGGTCACCGTCGCGACGTCGCGGGCTATGCGGCTGGTCTGGAGCTGTTCGACCGTCGTCTGCCGGAGCTGATGGCGCTGGTTGGGGAAGATGACATTCTGATCCTCACCGCCGACCACGGCTGCGACCCGACCTGGACCGGTACTGACCACACCCGTGAGCATATCCCGGTGCTGGTTTACGGCCCGAAAGTCAAACCGGGTTCGTTAGGCCACCGCGAAACCTTCGCGGATATCGGTCAGACGCTGGCGACCTGGTTTGGTACATCGCCAATGGAATACGGTAAAAACATGCTGTGATGCAATTGCCCGGTGGCGCAAGCTTACCGGGCCTACGATTTTGTAGGCTTGATAAGGCGTAGCCGCCATCAGGCATGAACAATTCATATAAGGATAAAACGATGGCAACTCCACATATTAACGCCGAGATGGGTGATTTCGCTGACGTCGTGCTGATGCCGGGCGACCCGCTGCGCGCAAAGCACATTGCAGAAACCTTCCTCGAAGACGTGCGTGAAGTCAACAACGTGCGCGGCATGCTTGGCTTCACCGGCACCTATAAAGGCCGCAAAATCTCCGTGATGGGCCACGGTATGGGTATCCCATCCTGCTCTATCTACACCAAAGAGCTGATTACCGATTTCGGCGTCAAGAAAATCATCCGCGTGGGTTCCTGCGGCGCGGTACGTGAAGATGTCAAACTGCGTGACGTGGTTATCGGCATGGGCGCGTGCACCGACTCGAAAGTGAACCGTCTGCGTTTCAAAGACCACGACTTTGCGGCGATTGCCGATTTCGGCATGGTACGCAACGCGGTAGACGCCGCGAAAGCACTGGGCGTTGACGCGCGCGTCGGCAACATCTTCTCCGCTGACCTGTTCTATACGCCGGACCCGTCAATGTTCGACGTGATGGAAAAATACGGCATCCTGGGCGTGGAAATGGAAGCGGCTGGTATCTACGGCGTGGCGGCTGAGTTTGGCGCGAAAGCGCTGACCATCTGCACCGTTTCCGACCATATCCGTACCCACGAGCAGACTACTGCCGCTGAGCGTCAGACGACCTTCAACGATATGATCAAAATCGCGCTGGAATCCGTACTGCTGGGCGATAAAGAGTAAGACCTGTTATGCCGGGTGGCGGCTTCGCCTGACCCGGCCTACGGTTTGGTAGGCCCGCTAAGCGCAGCGCCAGCGGGCTTTTTTATTAGCGCACGGCAAGTGCAATCCACGCCGACAGCTCCCGCAGCTCTTTTTCCTGTTCCGGGAAATCCCCAATCAACGCGTCGCATTTCTGCTGCAGCATATCCGCCCGGTACAAACAGCCCTGCAAACGTGCTGCCAGCGCCTCCAGCGGCGCCGGATTCAGGCTATCGGTAAAGGCCTGCGCGCGGGTGATATGGCCCTTCTCGACGTCAAAATGCAGCTCGACGCCGCCCCAGCGAAAGCGTTCGCTCAGCAGGTGAGAGAAGGCTGGCGCCTGGCCGAAATTCCATTCCCAACTGCTCTGGCGGGCGAAGGTCTCGGCAAAGTTCGGTAGATTCGGCGTGTTGTCCGGTGAAATCACTTCGGCTTCTACCCGCTCGCCGTAATGGCTGAAGAACGCCTCCTGAATGGCTTCGCTAATCTGCTGGTGGGTAATACCCGGCAGCAGTTCAACGAGGTTGGCGACGCGTCCGCGCACTGAAGTAATGCCTTTGGCCTGCAGCTTTTTCTTGTCCGGGTTGAGGTAGTTGGCAAGACGGCTTAAATCGGCGTTCAGCAACAGGGTGCCGTGGTGAAAGCCGCGATCCAGGGTTTCGCGATAGGCAGAACCTGAGACCTTGCGATCGCCGTTGTCGGTTTTCACCACCAGATCGTTGCGCCCGGAGGCCTCGGCGGTGACGCCGAGCGAATTCAGCGCCGCCAGTACGATATGGGTGGAAACGGTTTTGTCGTACTCTGGTTTGCCCGCCATAAAGGTAAAACAGGTGTTGCCGAGGTCGTGGAAGACCGTGCCGCCGCCGCTGCTGCGGCGAGCCAGACGCACGTTGTCTTCTTCCATACGCCGGGTATTACACTCTTTCCACGGGTTCTGCGCGCGGCCGATGACCACGGTATCGGCGTTACGCCACAGAAATAAGACTCGCTGGGTCGCGGGCATCTGGCGGAAAATACACTCCTCGACCGCCAGGTTAAACCAGGGGTCGTAAGAATCGGAGAGCAACAGGCGTAGCGTCGGCATGGGATATCCTTGTCTGGTTAATCTTTATCTTCGTCCTGGACGGGCTTATTGGCGGTAAGCAGGAAGGGCGATTGTTGCCAGCGGGTACGTTTACCCTGCAGCAGCGTGCGGGTCAGCACCACGCCGATAGCCAACGACAACAGCAGCATCAGGCGTAAGATGTTGGTGGTATTATCCACCTGTTTCGCCTCGGTAGCCAATGTATGGGTATCCAGCGTCAGGCGCAGATAGCCAACCGGGCCGTTTTTCCCGAGGATCGGCTCGACAATTTGCTGGTTAAAGTAACCGCCGGCTTTTTTGCCATCCAGCGCCAGTCTGTCGCGCACGTCGACACGTTCGCCAGAGCGGGCCACCAGATAGCCCTGTTCATCATAGACCCCGGCATCAAGCACCCGGCTTTTATTCGTCAACTGTTCCAGCAGGTGAGTCATGCGTTTTTCGTCGGGCGTTTCGCTGCGCATCATCGGCGCCAGGTTCAGCGTAACCTGCTGCGCCAGCGTCCGCGCCAGCTCTTCTAACTGCGGATTACGCTGCTTTTGGCTATTCTGACTAAACCACGAGGCGCCCTGCATCAGAGCGACGAGAAGCGCGAGACAGATCAGAACAATGACGGCGCGATGCAGCCGGAATTTCAGTTTTGCTCGTACCATATTCCACCTTTGAAAATTTGCAGCTTAATGTTGCCAGAAGCGCTGGTTACAAGGTAGCCTCATGCGTTATTTTCCTCGCCTGAATGAAGAGATGTGGAGCCGTAATGCCTAACAGTTTGACCTGGTGCGACCTGCCCGAAGATGTTTCCTTGTGGCCTGGGTTGCCGCTTTCCCTGAGCGGCGACGAGGTCATGCCGCTGGATTATCACGCCGGGCGCAGCGGCTGGCTGCTCTATGGTCGCGGTCTGGATAAGCATCGGCTGACGGCCTGGCAGCGCGAATTAGGCGCGGCGTTGGTTATCGTCTCCTCCTGGGTGGTGGAAGACTATCAGGTGATTCGCCTGGCGGGCTCGCTGACGCTGCGCGCCACTCGCCTGGCCCATGACGCCGGGCTGGACGTCGCGCCGTTGGGGAAAATCCCACACCTGCGCACGCCGGGCCTGCTGGTGATGGACATGGATTCCACGGCGATCCAGATCGAATGTATCGACGAAATCGCCAAGCTGGCGGGTACCGGCGAGCTGGTCTCGGAAGTGACCGAACGCGCGATGCGCGGCGAGCTCGACTTCACCGCCAGCCTGCGTCAGCGCGTCGCCACCTTGAAAGACGCCGATGCCAATATCCTGTTGCAGGTGCGTGAAGCGCTGCCGCTGATGCCGGGGCTGACCCAACTGGTGCTGAAGCTGGAAACGCTGGGCTGGAAAGTGGCGATCGCCTCAGGTGGCTTCACCTTCTTTGCTGAGTACTTGCGCGACAAGCTGCATCTGGACGCGGTATTCGCCAATGAGCTGGAAATCATGGACGGTAAGCTCACTGGTAACGTCATCGGCGATATCGTCGATGCCAAATATAAAGCCAACACCCTGCGCAAACTGGCGGAGAAATATGAAATTCCGCCAGCGCAAACCGTGGCGATTGGTGATGGCGCCAACGACCTGCCGATGATCAAAGCGGCGGGCCTCGGCATTGCCTATCATGCTAAACCGAAAGTGAATGAACAGGCGGAAGTCACCATCCGCCACGCTGACCTGATGGGGGTATTCTGTATTCTCTCCGGTAGCATGAATCAAAAGTAAGAGGTTAACGTGGCGAAAGCTCCAAAACGCGCATTTGTCTGTAATGAATGTGGTGCAGATTATCCGCGCTGGCAGGGGCAGTGTAGCGCCTGTCATGCCTGGAACACCATCACCGAGATGCGCATCGCCGCGTCGCCGCAGGTGGCGAGAAACGAGCGTCTATCAGGCTACGCCGGTAACGCCGGCGTCTCAAAGGTGCAGAAGCTATCGGATATCAGCCTTGAGGCGCTGCCGCGTTTCTCCACCGGGTTTAAAGAATTCGATCGCGTGCTCGGCGGCGGCGTGGTGCCGGGAAGCGCCATCCTGATTGGTGGTAACCCCGGTGCGGGGAAATCTACGCTACTGCTGCAAACCCTCTGCAAGCTGGCCGAGGGGATGAAAACACTGTATGTCACCGGGGAAGAGTCCCTGCAGCAGGTGGCGATGCGCGCGCATCGTCTCGGGCTGCCGACGGCGAACCTGAATATGCTGTCGGAAACCAGCATCGAACAAATCTGCCTGATTGCCGATGAAGAAAAGCCGCAACTGATGGTGATCGACTCCATCCAGGTCATGCACATGGCCGACGTCCAGTCATCACCGGGCAGCGTCGCCCAGGTGCGTGAAACCGCGGCTTATCTGACGCGCTTTGCGAAAACCCGCGGCGTGGCGATTGTGATGGTCGGCCACGTCACCAAAGATGGCTCGCTGGCGGGTCCGAAGGTGCTTGAACACTGTATCGACTGTTCAGTGCTGCTGGATGGCGATGCCGATTCCCGCTTCCGCACCCTGCGTAGCCACAAAAACCGCTTTGGCGCGGTCAATGAACTCGGTGTTTTCGCCATGACCGAACAAGGTCTGCGCGAGGTCAGCAACCCATCCGCTATCTTTCTGAGCCGCGGTGACGAAGTCACCTCCGGAAGTTCGGTCATGGTGGTGTGGGAAGGCACGCGCCCGCTGCTGGTTGAGATTCAGGCGCTGGTCGATCACTCAATGATGTCTAACCCGCGCCGCGTGGCGGTGGGATTGGAGCAGAACCGCCTGGCGATCCTGCTGGCCGTGTTGCACCGCCATGGCGGCCTGCAGATGGCCGACCAGGATGTCTTCGTTAACGTGGTTGGCGGGGTGAAGGTCACTGAAACCAGCGCTGACCTGGCGCTGCTGCTGGCGATGGTCTCCAGCCTGCGCGATCGTCCTCTGCCGCAGGATCTGGTGGTCTTTGGCGAAGTTGGGCTGGCTGGCGAGATCCGTCCGGTGCCGAGCGGCCAGGAGCGCATTTCCGAAGCGGCGAAGCACGGCTTCCGTCGCGCCATCGTCCCGGCGGCCAATGTGCCGAAAAAAGCGCCGGAAGGGATGCAGCTCTTTGGCGTAAAAAAACTGGCCGATGCGCTGAGCGTTTTTGACGACTTATAATGATACCCGTCATACTTCAGGGTATGACGGGTATCAAACCCAAGTTTGCAGGAGGCACGCATAAATTATGTCGTCATTCGACTATCTGAAAAACGCCATTAAGCAAAAGGGTTGTACGCTGCAGCAGGTGGCGGACGCCAGTGGGATGACCAAGGGTTATCTCAGCCAGCTGTTGAACGCGAAAATCAAAAGCCCGAGCGCCCAGAAGCTGGAAGCATTGCATCGCTTTCTCGGCCTTGAATTCCCGCGCAAGCAGAAAAGCGTCGGGGTGGTTTTTGGCAAGTTCTACCCGCTGCATACCGGCCACATTTATCTGATTCAGCGCGCCTGCAGCCAGGTTGATGAGCTGCATATCATCATGGGCTACGACGATCCGCGCGATCGCGAGCTATTTGAAGAGAGCGCCATGTCGCAGCAGCCGACGGTGCCCGATCGTCTACGCTGGCTGTTGCAGACCTTTAAGTATCAGAAAAACATTCGTATTCATGCCTTCAACGAAGAGGGGATGGAGCCGTACCCGCACGGCTGGGACGTCTGGAGCCATGGGATCCGTACGTTCATGAGCGAAAAAGGGATCGAGCCGAACTGGATCTATACCTCGGAAGAGGCGGATGCGCCGCAGTATCTGGAGCATCTGGGGATCGAAACCGTGTTGATCGATCCGAAACGTACCTTCATGAGCATCAGCGGCGGCCAGATCCGCGAAAACCCGTTCCGTTACTGGGAATATATTCCAACCGAAGTGAAACCGTTCTTTGTCCGTACGGTGGCGGTCCTCGGCGGCGAATCGAGTGGTAAATCGACGCTGGTGAATAAGCTCGCTAACATCTTCAATACCACCAGCGCCTGGGAATATGGCCGCGATTACGTTTTCTCGCACCTCGGTGGAGACGAGATGGCGCTGCAATATTCCGATTACGATAAAATCGCGCTGGGTCATGCACAGTACATTGATTTTGCAGTGAAATATGCCAATAAGGTGGCGTTTATCGATACCGACTTCGTCAGTACCCAGGCCTTCTGTCTGAAGTACGAAGGTCGCGAGCATCCGTTCGTGCAGGCGCTGATCGATGAGTATCGCTTTGACCTGGTGATTCTGCTGGAAAACAACACGCCGTGGGTGGCCGACGGGTTGCGCAGTCTCGGGAGCTCCGTGGACCGCAAAGAGTTCCAGACGCTACTGGTATCGCTGCTAAAAGAGAACGAGATCGAGTTTGTGCATGTGGAAGAATCGGACTACGACGCCCGGTTCCTGCGCTGCGTCGAGCTGGTGAAGCAGCTGATGGGCGAGCAGGGATAAACTTTTTGCCGGATGGCGGCGTAAACGCCTTATCCGGCCTACAAGCGACACATGCCTTGCAGGCCGGATGGCGCAGCGCCATCCGGCATTGACAGATTACTTCGCGATACGCTTGTACTTGATACGCTTCGGCTCCAGAGCATCGGCGCCAAGGGTGCGTTTCTTGTACTCTTCGTACTCGGTAAAGTTACCTTCGAAGAACTCGACCTTGCCTTCATCCTGGTAATCCAGAATGTGAGTGGCGATACGGTCAAGGAACCAACGGTCGTGCGAGATAACCATGGCACAGCCCGGGAACTCCAGCAGGGCGTTTTCCAGCGCGCGCAGGGTTTCGATATCCAGGTCGTTGGTCGGTTCATCGAGCAGCAGTACGTTGCCGCCGACCTGCAGCAGCTTCGCCAGATGCAGACGACCGCGTTCACCGCCGGACAGCTCGCCAACGCGTTTACCCTGATCAACACCTTTGAAGTTAAAGCGGCCTACGTAGGCGCGGCTCGGCATTTCGGTGTTGCCGATCTTCATGATATCCAGCCCGCCGGACACTTCTTCCCACACGGTCTTGCTGTTGTCCATCGCATCGCGGAACTGATCGACGGAAGCCAGCTTCACGGTGTCACCCAGCGTGATGGTGCCGGAATCAGGCTGTTCCTGACCGGACATCATGCGGAACAGGGTGGATTTACCCGCGCCGTTCGGACCGATGATGCCGACAATGGCGCCTTTCGGCACGGAGAAGCTCAGATCGTCGATCAGCAGACGGTCGCCGTAGGATTTACGCAGATTGCTGACTTCCAGAACTTTATCGCCCAGACGCGCTCCTGGCGGAATGAACAGCTCGTTGGTCTCGTTACGTTTCTGGTATTCCACGTTGTTAAGCTCTTCAAAGCGCGCCAGACGGGCTTTGCCCTTGGACTGACGGCCTTTCGCGCCCTGGCGAACCCACTCGAGTTCTTTCTCGATAGATTTGCGACGCGCGGCTTCCTGAGAGGCTTCCTGCGCCAGACGCTGATCTTTTTGCTCCAGCCAGGAGGAGTAGTTGCCTTCCCACGGAATACCTTCGCCGCGGTCAAGTTCGAGGATCCAACCGGCGACGTTATCGAGGAAGTAACGGTCGTGGGTAATCGCCACAACGGTACCTTCGAAGTCGTGCAGGAAGCGTTCCAGCCAGGCGACGGATTCGGCGTCAAGGTGGTTCGTCGGTTCGTCGAGCAGCAGCATGTCTGGTTTTTCCAGCAGCAGACGGCACAGCGCGACGCGGCGGCGTTCACCACCGGAAAGGTTGGCGATTTTCGCCTCCCAGTCCGGCAGGCGCAGGGCATCGGCCGCGCGCTCCAGCTGCACGTTCAGGTTGTGGCCGTCGTGCGCCTGGATAATCTCTTCAAACTTGCCTTGTTGCGCGGCAAGCTTATCGAAGTCGGCATCCGGCTCGGCATATTTAGCATAGACTTCGTCCAGGCCTTTCAGCGCGTTAACCACTTCGGCGACCGCTTCTTCCACGGATTCGCGAACGGTGTGTTCCGGGTTCAGCTGCGGCTCCTGCGGCAGATAGCCGATTTTGAGACCAGGCTGCGGACGCGCTTCGCCTTCGATCTCGGTATCGATACCGGCCATGATGCGCAGCAGGGTGGACTTACCGGCGCCGTTCAGACCGAGAACACCGATTTTTGCGCCAGGGAAGAAGCTGAGGGAGATATTTTTCAAAATATGACGTTTCGGCGGAACCACTTTGCCGACACGATGCATGGTATAAACGAATTGAGCCACGTTGGACTTCGCCTCTTTCTATTCTGATAGATAGTTCAAAGGCGAAGTGTAGCCTTTTTCGCGCTTTAATCCCAGCGAGGCGACAGGATTCACAGAAGCGTAAAAAAATGTTCAGGACGTGGCATGTTTGCCGTTGTCTGATTAGCATATCTAATCAACACCCTGATTTTTTTGAAGCGGCACGACGCCGCTGTGATGCACCAACTAGAGGAAGAGCTTGTGGAAAAAGCCAAAATTACGGCATGGCGTCTTCTGGCTGCCGGCGTGAGCCTGCTGACGTTAAGCCAGCTGGCGCATGCGGATTCACTGGATGAACAGCGCAGCCGCTATGCTCAAATTAAACAAGCGTGGGACAGCCGCCAGATGGATGTCGTCAACCAGCTGATGCCCACGCTCAGCAGCTATCCGCTGTATCCGTACCTGCAATACCGACAAATCACCGATGATCTGATGAACCAGCCCCCGCTGGTGGTCAAAAACTTCATTGAGGCGAACCCGACGCTGCCAGCGGCACGTTCGCTGAAATCACGCTTTGTTAATGAGTTGGCGCGGCGCACTGACTGGCGCGGCCTGTTGGCGTTCAGCCCGGATAAGCCAGCGACCACCGAAGCGCAGTGTAACTACTACTATGCCAAACTCAGCGTCGGCCAGTCGCAAGAAGCGTGGAGCGGCGCGAAAGATCTCTGGTTGACCGGGAAGAGCCAGCCAAATGCCTGCGACCCGCTGTTCAGCGCGTGGCGCGATTCGGGTCAGCAGGATCCGCTAGCCTATCTCGAAAGGATCCGTCTGGCGATGAAGGCTGGCAATACCAGCCTGGTCAGAGTCCTCGCCCAGCAGATGCCGTCAAATTACCAGAGTATCTCTTCAGCGGTGGTCGCGCTGGCCAACGATCCTAATAGCGTGATGACCTTTGCCCGCACCACCGGAGCGACCGATTTTACTCGCCAGATGGCGGCGGCCGCTTTTGCCAGCGTTGCGCGTCAGGACGTGGAAAATGCCCGCCTGATGATCCCATCGTTGGTACAGGCGCAGCAGTTGAATGACGATCAAACCCAGGAACTGCGCGATATTGTCGCCTGGCGTTTGATGGGGACTGATGTAACCGAAGCGCAGGCGGAGTGGCGCGATGATGCGATCATGCGCTCGCAGTCGACCTCTCTGGTAGAGCGTCGGGTACGTATGGCGCTGGGCAATGGCGATCGCCATGGCCTGAATACCTGGCTGGCGCGTCTGCCCATGGAGGCGAAAGAGAAAGATGAGTGGCGCTACTGGCAGGCGGATCTGCTGCTGGAGCGTGGGCGCGATGATGAAGCGAAGGCGATCCTGCGTTCCCTGATGCAACAGCGCGGCTTCTATCCGATGGTCGCCGCTCAGCGTCTGGGCGAAGAATATACCTTCCGCATCGATAAAGCCTCCGGCACCATTGACCCTACGCTGGCCTCCGGCCCTGAGATGGCGCGCGTTCGCGAGCTGATGTACTGGAATATGGATAACACCGCGCGCAGTGAATGGGCGAACCTGGTGAGCAGCCGCAGCAAAGCGCAGCAGGCGCAGCTGGCGCGTTACGCGTTCGATCAACATTGGTGGGATCTCAGCGTACAGGCGACGATCGCCGGTAAACTGTGGGATCAGCTGGAAGAGCGCTTCCCGCTGGCGTACAACGATCTGTTTGCGCGTTACATTAGCGGCAAGGATATCCCGCAGAGCTACGCGATGGCGATTGCGCGTCAGGAGAGCGCGTGGAACCCGAAAGTTCGCTCGCCGGTCGGCGCCAGCGGCTTGATGCAGATTATGCCCGGCACCGCGACGCATACCGTCAGTATGTTCAGTATTCCCGGCTATAGCAGCCCATCGCAGCTGTTGGATCCGGACACCAACATCAACATCGGCACCAGCTATCTGCAATATGTCTACCAGCAGTTCGGTAATAACCGCATCTATGCGTCAGCGGCCTATAACGCCGGCCCTGGGCGCGTACGGACCTGGCAAGGCAACAGTGCCGGGCGTATTGATGCCGTGGCCTTTGTCGAGAGCATTCCGTTCTCGGAAACTCGCGGTTATGTGAAGAACGTCCTCTCCTACGATGCCTATTACCGTTACTTTATGGGCAAGCAGGATAGCTTGTTGAGCGACGCGGAATGGCAACAACGTTACTGATCGTCTGGAAGTATGTTATCCTTTGTACTCGTTGATGAGTACACTCGACGGGCAGCCTGGCTGCCCGTCTCAACATGGCGACGTAACATGACCCAACAATCCCCTTATTCAGCGGCGGTGGCCGAACAACGTCATCAGGAGTGGCTGCGCTTCGTGGCGTTGCTGCAGCAGGCCTACGCTGAGGATCTTCACCTGCCGTTGTTGCAACTGATGCTGACGCCCGACGAGCGTGAAGCGCTGGGCACCCGAGTGCGTATTATTGAAGAGCTGCTGCGCGGCGAGATGAGCCAGCGCGAGCTGAAAAACGAACTCGGCGCCGGTATCGCCACCATTACCCGCGGCTCCAATAGCCTGAAATCGGCGCCGGCGGAGCTGCGCCAGTGGCTGGAACAAACGCTGCTTAACGATAAATAGCGTTATGGAACGGACTGAGCGCCAGCACGACCGCCTGATGGTAGACGCTGCTGCGCGTTAGCCTGCCGCCGGTAAAGACGCCGATAGCGCCTTCTTTACGGCCGATCTGGTCGATACCGGTATGCTGTGACATGACCGGCCCCAACGCCTCCCCGGCGCGAACCTGTTCAAGAATCACCTCCGGCAGCGGCAGCGTGGCCGAGCGCGCTTCACCGCGCTGATGCCGATCCTCAATCACTACCCAGCTGAAGGTGCTGCCTTCATCGATCCCGGCTTCAATCGCGACCCAAAAATCGGCTTTCGGCTGCGCGAGACGGGCATTGGCGACGCGATTTCGTGCGCCAGCCCGCGTTTCCTCGCTGCCGAAGGGCTGTTCCGGCACGCCGCTCTCGACGGCGACGGACTCAATGTGGCAGGATCCTTCGCCGAAGATCTCGTTAAAAGCCTGCAGAATTGCCTGAATTTTGGCGGGATTAGTGGTAGCTGAGACAACATGGTGCATAATCAAAACAACTCAGAATTAATTAACGTCATCGCAGTATACTCCAAATCATTCTGACGACAGGCAATAGCGCCGATCGACAGCTGATGAAGGGTTCAGAACGGAAAATAAGCATGTTACAGGTATACCTTGTTCGCCACGGTGAAACGCAGTGGAACGCCGAGCGACGTATTCAAGGCCAGTCCGATAGTCCGCTGACCGCCCACGGTGAGCGCCAGGCATGGCAGGTTGGCGAGCGCGCCAGAACGTTGGGGATCACCCATATTATCGCCAGCGACCTCGGGCGTACCCGCCGCACAGCCGAAATTATCGCCGAAGCCTGCGGCTGCGGCGTAGTCACCGATTCGCGCCTGCGCGAGCTGGATATGGGCGTGCTGGAGAAACGCCATATCGACTCGCTGAGCGAGGAAGAAGAGGGCTGGCGCCGTCAGTTAGTCAACGGTACGCCGGACGGACGTATTCCACAGGGTGAGTCAATGCAGGAGTTGAGCGAGCGTATGCGCGCGGCGCTCGCTACCTGTCTGGAGTTGCCAGCCGGTAGCCGACCGTTGCTGGTCAGTCACGGGATGGCGTTGGGCTGCCTGGTCAGCACGATCCTCGGGCTACCTGCTTATGCCGAACGTCGCCTGCGTCTGCGCAACTGTTCGATTTCACGCGTTGATTACCAGCAGAGCCCGTGGCTGGCGTCGGGTTGGGTAGTCGAGACGGCGGGGGACATTTCGCATCTCGATGCCCCCGCAATGGACGAACTGCAGCGTTAACGGCGAATCGGAATCAGGTACTCGCAGCGCAGCTGAATTGGCGTGGCCTGGTTCCGGTTGTCATCTTCCGGATAGAAGCGCTCGATATCGAGCCCTTTGCGGCGGGTGAGGTTCAGCATCGGCATACAGGTGCCGTATACCGTCAGGATAAACTCCTGCAACCCGGTTCCTAATCCTTCGTAGGTGAACATCACATATTCGCCGCCTTCCAGAATCACCGGCTGGGAGTTATGCAGGTGGCCGTTAGCCATCTCCGGCGTCAGCGCGGTGGTGTAGAACACCTCCTGCTCATCGTCTTTTTCCAGACTTGGACGCGGTTCATGCAGACCGTACAGCGTCGGTGGAATGCTGGGCGCGTTGCCGAGGAATTCGCGCCAGAACTGGACCCGCATCTGATTACGGAATTCAGAAATTTCTTCCAGCTTGCAGGTATAGCTTTGGGTGACGCCGACCAGCTGTGTGGTGTTCAGCGTCACGAACTCATGCTTCGGCATGGCAAATTCACCGAGACGCAGCGGCGGACGCATACCAAACGAGCTCCAGTCCGGAGAGCGGCGATACAGCGCAGGGGTCAGGTTGAACTGTTTTTTAAAGGCGCGGGTGAACGTTTGTTGGGAATCGAAACGATACTGCAGCGCGATATCGAGAATCGGACGAGCGGTCAGGCGGAGCGCAACAGCCGACTTAGACAGACGACGCGCGCGAATATAGGCACCAATAGCTTGACCCGTGACGTCTTTAAACATACGTTGCAAATGCCACTTGGAATAACCTGCCTTCGCCGCCACATTATCCAATGAAAGTGGCTGATCCAGGTGACCTTCCAGCCAGCTCAGGAGATCGCGAATAATCCCAGCTTGATCCATAAAATGTCCCCATCCTTTAAACTCAGGTACCTATATTAAGGTAGCGGATAATAGCATTTTTTGATGTTTTAGCATTCAGTGTTTTTTTTGCTTTTAAATGCGATCATCTGGCAGCGATCGTGGGTAATTTTGTAAAGCTGTGATCTTTAAACCTTTTCCACAACGTTGCTGATCATCACGTAGCGGAATTTTAAGAAATGGTAACAATATGAAATACAAGAAGTTAGTGGCAGGACTGTTTTTACTCGCCGCGGGCCAGCTGGCGCATGCCGAGCAAATCGGCTCCGTCGATACGGTATTTAAATGGCTGGGTCCGGATCATAAAATCGTGGTCGAAGCCTTCGACGATCCGGATGTGCAAAACGTCACCTGCTATATCAGCCGGGCGAAAACCGGCGGTATTAAAGGCGGGCTGGGGCTGGCGGAAGATACCTCTGACGCCGCGATTTCCTGTCAGCAGGTCGGGCCGATCGAACTGACCGACAAAATCAAAAATGGTAAAAGCCAGGGCGACGTCGTGTTCCAGAAACGCACCTCGCTGGTATTCAAAAAGCTGCAGGTCGTCCGTTTCTATGATGCGAAGCGCAATGCACTGGTTTATCTGACTTATTCGGATAAAGTGGTCGACGGTTCGCCGAAAAATGCCATCAGCGCCGTGCCGATCATGCCATGGAATAAATAAACGGCAGCGCCGTCGCCGCTACGCTTTGCGGATGGCGCCACGTGACATATCAGGTAGTAAAAACCGTAATAAAAAACGGCGCCGAAGGGCGCCGTTTTTGCGTTGTGACTGCGGGATAAACTGAATTATTCCTGCAGATCGCCACAGAAACGGTAACCTTCACCGTGAATGGTCGCGATGATTTCCGGGGTGTCCGGAGTGGATTCGAAATGCTTACGAATGCGACGAATAGTCACGTCCACGGTACGGTCATGCGGCTTCAGCTCGCGACCGGTCATTTTCTTCAGCAGCTCTGCGCGTGACTGAATTTTGCCCGGGTTTTCGCAGAAGTGCAGCATCGCGCGGAATTCACTGCGCGGCAGCTTGTACTGCTCGCCATTTGGGCTCACCAGCGAACGGCTGTTGATATCCAGTTCCCAGCCATTGAACTTGTAGCTCTCAACGCTGCGACGCTCTTCGCTCACGGTACCCAGGTTCATGGTACGGGAGAGCAGGTTGCGCGCGCGGATAGTCAGTTCACGCGGGTTAAACGGTTTAGTGATATAGTCATCGGCGCCGATTTCGAGGCCGAGAATTTTATCCACTTCGTTGTCGCGGCCGGTAAGGAACATCAGCGCGACGTCAGCTTGTTCACGCAGTTCACGCGCGAGCAGGAGACCATTTTTACCTGGCAGGTTGATATCCATGATCACCAGGTTGATATCATTTTCAGACAGGATCTGATGCATTTCCGCGCCATCGGTCGCTTCGAATACATCATAACCTTCTGCTTCGAAAATACTTTTTAACGTGTTGCGTGTTACCAACTCGTCTTCAACGATAAGAATGTGCGGGGTCTGCATGTTTGCTACCTAAATTGCCAACTAAATCGAAACAGGAAGTACCAAAGTCCCTGACCTGCCTGGTACATGCTACAAATTAACATGTCCGGCGTAACATGACTAAAGTACGTAATTGCGTTCTTGATGCACTTTCCATCAACGTCAACAACATCATTAGCTTGGTCGTGGGTACTTTCCCTCTGGACCCGACGGTGTCAAAAACGGCTGTCATCCTAACCATTTTAACAGCAACATAACAGGCTAAGAGAGGCCGAACACCCAATAAAACTACGCTTCGTTGACATATATCAAGTTCAATTGTAGCACGTTAACAGTCTTGTGAAATCATTGCATCGATTTGCGATTTATCGTCACATTTCTTACACAGCTCAATTAGTTGCAGCTATGAATTAATAAATGCAATGAATCCAAAGTCTGTGGGCAAATGAAAACTGAAATATCATTGCCAAACATATGGATAAATGCGTTCTGTTAACATACTCCGTATTGGTGTCCAATGTGAACAGTTTAGTTTTTTTTAAGAGTAATAAAGCCCATTTTTAGTGATTTTTGTTGCAAATTTGTAAATTTTCGCCGCGTAAAATGGGGGTAACCGCAGATTAGCGCCGCGTAAGAGGATAAAGAGAAGCACAATGCGTTTATCGATTGTTTTGGTGGCGCCCGCCAGGGCTGAGAACGTCGGCGCGGCGGCGCGGGCGATGAAAACGATGGGATTCAGCGAATTGCGGATCGTTGATAGCGAGGCGCATTTGCAGCCCGCGGCCCGCTGGGTCGCCCACGGCTCGGGAGATATTTTAGATAATATAAAAACTTACCCGACGCTTGCTCAGGCGCTACACGACGTTGATTTTACCGTCGCCACCACCGCCCGCAGCCGTGCGCGTTTCCATTACTACGCGACGCCGCAACAGTTGCTGCCGCTGCTGGAAGAAAAAGCGCAATGGATGAATCACACCGCGCTGGTATTTGGTCGCGAGGACTCCGGCTTAACCAACGAGGAGCTGGCGCTGGCCGATGTGCTTACCGGCGTGCCGATGGTTGCCGATTATCCTTCCCTGAATCTCGGACAGTCGGTGATGGTGTATTGCTATCAGTTGAGCTCATTGCTACAGCAAGCGGCCCCACAGGGGGGCGACACTGATGAAAATCAGCTGCAGGCCTTACGCCAGCGGACATTGTTGCTACTTGGTCGTTTAGGGGTGGATGAAGACGTTAAACTCGTCGACTGGTTGCAGCAGCGGATCGGACTGTTACAGCAACGCGACACCGCGATGTTGCATCGTTTGTTGCATGATATTGAAAAAAATCTACCAGAGTAAAACTCTATCGTAATGTGTTTATATGGATGTATCTGCTAATTGCAACCGCAACCTTTTGGCTATATGGCGGAATTCACGGGGTGCTGTGGCGGAATGCCAAGGTTGGCCGGAAAAGGACGAATTTAGAAATTCGTTGACTTAAGCAGGCAGATACTTTAACCAATATAGGCAGGACACAGACAGATAAAAATACAGAGTACACAACATCCATGAATCGCATCGGCATGATGACTACCATTATCACAACCATCACCATTACCACAGGTAACGGTGCGGGCTGACGCGTACAGGAAACAACAGAAAAAAGCCCGCACCTAAACAGTGCGGGCTTTTTTTTTGACAAGAGATCAAGGGGTAAGAACCATGCGAGTGTTGAAGTTCGGCGGTACATCAGTGGCAAATGCAGAGCGCTTTCTGCGAGTTGCCGATATTCTGGAGAGCAATGCCAGGCAGGGGCAGGTTGCGACCGTGCTGTCTGCCCCGGCGAAAATCACCAACCATCTGGTCGCGATGATTGAAAAAACGATTAGCGGTCAGGACGCTCTTACCAATATCGCCGATGCCGAACGCATCTTTGCCGACCTTCTGCAGGGACTGGCCGACATTCAGCCTGGCTTCCCGCTCGCACAACTGAAAACCTTCGTTGACCAGGAATTCGCGCAGATTAAACACGTCCTGCACGGCATTAGCCTGCTGGGCCAGTGCCCGGACAGCGTTAACGCCGCGCTGATCTGCCGCGGTGAAAAGCTCTCTATCGCCATCATGGCGGCGCTGCTGGAGGCGCGCGGCCACAAGGTGAGCGTGATTAACCCGGTCGAAAAACTGCTGGCCGTCGGCCACTACCTTGAATCCACTGTCGATATCGCTGAATCCACCCGTCGCATCGTCGCCAGCCAGATCCCGGCTGACCACATGGTGCTGATGGCGGGCTTTACCGCTGGTAACGAGAAGGGCGAGCTGGTGGTGTTGGGCCGCAACGGCTCCGACTACTCCGCCGCCGTACTGGCCGCCTGTTTACGCGCCGACTGCTGCGAAATCTGGACCGACGTCGACGGCGTCTATACCTGCGACCCGCGCCAGGTGCCGGACGCGCGCTTGTTGAAATCGATGTCCTATCAGGAAGCGATGGAACTGTCCTATTTTGGCGCCAAGGTGCTGCACCCGCGCACCATCGCGCCTATCGCTCAGTTCCAGATCCCTTGTCTGATTAAAAATACCGGTAACCCTCAGGCGCCGGGCACGCTTATCGGCGCCAGCCTTGATGAAGACGGCCTGCCGGTCAAAGGGATCTCGAATCTTAACAATATGGCGATGTTCAACGTTTCCGGGCCGGGAATGAAGGGCATGGTCGGCATGGCGGCGCGCGTCTTCGCGACGATGTCCCGCGCCGGTATCTCCGTGGTGCTGATTACCCAATCCTCCTCGGAATACAGCATCAGTTTCTGCGTGCCGCAAAGCGACTGCGCGCGGGCGAAGCGGGTGATGGAAGATGAATTCTACCTTGAACTGAAAGAGGGGCTACTGGAGCCGCTGTCGATCATGGAGCGGCTGGCGATCATCTCCGTTGTGGGCGATGGGATGCGCACGCTGCGCGGTATCTCGGCGAAATTCTTCGCTGCGCTGGCGCGCGCCAATATCAATATCGTGGCAATAGCCCAGGGCTCTTCCGAACGCTCTATCTCGGTGGTGGTGAGCAATGATGACGCCACCACTGGCGTGCGTGTGACGCACCAGATGCTGTTTAACACCGACCAGGTTATCGAAGTCTTCGTGATCGGCGTCGGCGGCGTCGGCGGCGCGCTGATCGAACAGATTAAGCGCCAGCAGAGCTGGTTAAAGGGCAAGCATATCGATCTGCGCGTGTGCGGCGTGGCGAATTCACAGGCGCTGCTGACCAGCGTGCACGGTCTGAATCTGGAAAACTGGCGCGCCGAACTGGCGGAAGCCAAAGAGGCCTTTAATCTGGGACGCCTGATTCGCCTGGTGAAAGAATACCACTTGCTGAACCCGGTTATCGTCGACTGTACCTCCAGCCAGGCGGTGGCCGATCAGTATGCGGATTTCCTGCGTGAAGGTTTCCACGTGGTGACGCCGAATAAAAAGGCCAATACCTCTTCGCTGGACTACTATCACCAGCTACGTCACGCCGCCAGCAGCTCGCGGCGCAAGTTCCTCTACGACACCAACGTCGGCGCGGGCCTGCCGGTGATTGAAAACCTGCAGAACTTGCTTAACGCCGGTGATGAACTGCTGCATTTCTCCGGGATTCTCTCCGGCTCGCTATCGTTTATCTTTGGTAAGCTGGATGAAGGCATGAGCCTTTCTGAAGCCACCAAATTGGCGCGTGAGATGGGCTATACCGAACCAGATCCGCGCGACGATCTTTCTGGCGTGGACGTGGCGCGTAAACTGCTGATCCTCGCTCGCGAGACCGGCCGCGAGCTGGAGCTCTCCGATATTATTGTTGAACCTGCGCTGCCAGCCGACTTTGACGCCAGCGGCGACGTCGAGAGCTTTATGGCCCGCCTACCGACGCTTGACGATCAATTTGCTTCGCGAGTTGCTAAAGCGCGCGACGAGGGTAAAGTCTTACGTTACGTCGGCAACATTGAAGAAGATGGCGTCTGCCGGGTGAAAATTGCCGAAGTGGACGGTAATGATCCGCTGTATAAAGTGAAAAACGGCGAGAACGCGCTGGCGTTTTATAGTCATTATTATCAGCCGCTGCCGCTGGTGCTGCGCGGCTATGGCGCGGGTAACGATGTCACGGCCGCCGGTGTGTTCGCCGACCTGCTGCGTACCCTGTCATGGAAGTTAGGAGTTTAAGATGGTCAAAGTATACGCCCCGGCTTCCAGTGCCAATATGAGCGTCGGGTTTGATGTGCTGGGCGCGGCGGTCACGCCGGTCGACGGCACGCTGCTGGGGGATAACGTTTCGGTAGAAGCGGCGGCGCAGTTCAGCCTGCGTAACGTAGGCCGCTTCGCCAGCAAATTACCGTCGGCGCCGCAGGAAAATATCGTCTATCAATGTTGGGAAACCTTCTGCCGGGAGATTGGCAAAACGGTCCCGGTGGCGATGACTCTTGAAAAGAATATGCCGATTGGCTCGGGCCTCGGTTCCAGCGCCTGTTCAGTCGTCGCCGCGCTGGTGGCGATGAACGAATATTGCGGCAAGCCGCTCAATGAAAACCGGATGCTGGCGCTGATGGGCGAGATGGAAGGGCGCATCTCTGGCAGCATTCACTATGATAATGTGGCGCCGTGCTATCTTGGCGGCATGCAGCTGATGATCGAAGAGAATGGCATTATCAGCCAGCAGATCCCGGGGTTTGATGAATGGTTGTGGGTGCTGGCCTATCCTGGCATTAAAGTCTCCACCGCTGAAGCGCGCGCGATTCTGCCAGCGCAGTATCGTCGTCAGGATTGCATCGCCCATGGTCGCCATCTGGCGGGCTTTATTCACGCCTGCTATAGCCGCCAGCCGCAACTGGCGGCAAAGTTAATGAAAGATGTGATTGCCGAACCGTACCGTACCAAACTGCTGCCGGGCTTCAGCGAAGCGCGTCAGGCGGCGATGGAAATCGGCGCGCAGGCTTGCGGGATCTCCGGCTCCGGCCCGACGCTGTTTGCGTTGTGCGATAAACCGGATACCGCGCAGCGCGTCGCCGACTGGCTGGCCGCGCATTATCTGCAAAATCAGGAAGGCTTCGTTCATATTTGCCGGCTGGACACGGCGGGCGCTCGAGTAGTGGGATAAGTGATGAAACTGTATAACTTAAAAGATCATAATGAACAGGTCAGCTTCGCGCAGGCCGTGACACAAGGGCTTGGCAGACAACAGGGGCTGTTCTTCCCGCACGATCTGCCGGAATTCAGCCTGACCGAAATCGACGAGATGCTGGCGCAGGACTTCGTCACCCGTAGCGCAAAAATCCTGTCGGCGTTTATTGGCGACGAGATCCCGCAGGATCAACTGCAGGCTCGCGTCGGCGCGGCGTTCGCCTTCCCGGCACCGGTAAGTAAAGTGCAAGACGATGTCGGCTGCCTGGAGCTGTTCCACGGCCCGACTTTGGCTTTTAAAGATTTTGGCGGCCGCTTTATGGCGCAGATGCTGACGCATATCGCGGGCGACAAACCGGTGACTATTCTGACCGCCACCTCCGGCGACACCGGCGCGGCAGTCGCGCATGCCTTCTACGGTTTGCCGAATGTCAAAGTGGTTATCCTCTATCCGCACGGCAAAATCAGTCCGCTGCAGGAGAAGCTGTTCTGCACCCTGGGCGGCAATATTGAAACCGTAGCGATCGACGGTGATTTCGATGCCTGTCAGGCACTGGTGAAGCAGGCGTTTGACGACGAAGCGCTAAAAGCCGCTTTGGGCCTCAACTCCGCCAACTCCATTAACATCAGCCGCCTGCTGGCGCAGATCTGTTACTACTTCGAAGCGGTCGCACAGCTGCCGCAGGACGCGCGTAATCAGCTGGTGGTATCGGTGCCGAGCGGCAACTTCGGCGATCTGACTGCTGGCTTGCTGGCGAAATCGCTGGGGCTGCCGATTAAGCGCTTTATTGCCGCGACCAACGTTAATGATACCGTGCCGCGCTTCCTGCAGGACGGTAACTGGGCGCCGAAAGCGACTCAGGCGACCCTGTCTAACGCCATGGACGTCAGCCAGCCGAACAACTGGCCGCGCGTGGAAGAGTTGTTCCGCCGTAAGGTCTGGCGTCTGAATGAGCTGGGCTATGCCGCAGTTGATGATGACACCACCAAAGAGACCATGCGCGAACTGAAAGCCATCGGCTATACCTCTGAACCGCACGCGGCGATTGCTTACCGCGCGCTGCGCGATCAGTTGCAGCCGGGAGAATACGGTTTGTTCCTCGGTACCGCGCATCCGGCTAAGTTCAAAGAAAGCGTAGAAGCGATCCTGCAGGAGACTCTGCCGTTGCCGAAGGAGCTGGCCGATCGCGCCGATCTGCCGCTGTTGTCGCATAACCTGCCGGCCGATTTTGCCGCGCTACGTAAGCTGATGATGGGCTAACGTTGCCGTTCAGTCGCTAGCGAAACCGGGCTTCGTGCCCGGTTTTTTTGCGTCTGAAAATGGAGAAATTGTGCATAGATGACCAATAAATGCGGCTGGCTGTAGATTAGGATTGCGGAGAATAATCAGAATAATTTTGCGGGGGTAATATTTTACTATCGACCCATAATGGGCACTGATGGAAGGAGTAACCTATGTCAACGCTGAAACCTGTATTACTGGCGCTTTCTATGCTGCTGGTGGCTCCTGCGGTAGTTCATGCTGATGAAATCACGCTGATCCCGGCGGTAAAACTGCAAATCGGCGATCGCGATAACTACGGGCATTATTGGGATGGCGGCCACTGGCGCGATCATGACTGGTGGGCGCGCCATTATGACTGGCGTGACGATCATTGGCGCCCGCACGATGATTATCGCCATCACGATCGCGGCGATGATAACGATCAGGGTCATCATGGGCATGGCCACGATCGCGACTGGCATCATCACGACAACTAATTATCCCGCCCCGGTCTCAGGCCGGGGCCTTCTGGTTTATTGCTCGCGGCGCTTAAAGACCAGTTCGCCTTTCTCCGACGCTTCCCCATCAAAGAAATAGCCTTCGCTATTAAACGCCTGCAGCTGCTCCGGCTGAGTTAAACGGTTTTCAATGATGTAGCGGCTCATCAGACCGCGCGCTTTTTTCGCATAGAAGCTGATAACCTTGAATTTGCCGTTTTTCTCATCAAGGAACACTGGCTTAATCAGCTGGCCCTGCAGTAGCTTCGGTTTCACCGACTTAAAATACTCATCAGAAGCCAGGTTGATGACGACATCGTCGCCCTGAGCCTGCAGCGCCTGATTCAGTTTATTGGTAATGGTATCGCCCCAGAACTGATACAAGTCTTTGCCTTGCGGGTTCCCGAGCTTAATTCCCATTTCCAGGCGGTATGGCTGCATCAGATCCAACGGACGCAACACGCCGTAAAGGCCGGAGAGCATACGCAGATGCTGCTGAGCAAAATCGAAATCCGCTTCGCTAAAAGTTTCCGCCCGCAGGCCGGTATAGACATCGCCTTTAAACGCCAGAATCGCCTGACGGGCATTTTGCGGCGTGAAATCCGGGTGCCAGTCGTGAAAACGGGTGGCGTTGAGGTCGGCCAGTTTATCGCTGATGCTCATCAGCTTGCCGATTTGCGGCGCCGTCAGTTGGCGGGCGATACCGATAAGCTGTTGAGAATGCTCCAACAGTTCGGGCTGGGTATAGCGAGTCGTCGCCAATGGGCTTTGATAATCGAGCGTTTTTGCAGGTGAAATCAGAATCAGCATATCCAGTCCTTGCAGGGAATTTCGACGAATTTTAACAAAAAAAGACCACGGTGGGAGCGATTGCTGCGATTACTCGCGCTATTCGCGCTGAACCTCATCCCAGGCGCCGGGCGCCAGATGTTGTTGGATTTCCGGATAGCGCGCAGGGTCAAATACCGGCTGCACGCCGAGTTTGCGCTGACGCAGGTAGTCGCTGGCGAGGATCCGTACCGTTGGCGACAACAGCAGAATCGCCGTTAAGTTAGTGATCGCCATCAGCGCCATAATAATATCCGCTAACTGCCAGACGACCGGTAGGCTCACCAGCGTTCCTGTCAGAACCATCAGCATGGTGATAATCCGCAACGTCCAGATATGCAACGGTTTATTGAGCTGCAGGAAAATCAGATTATTTTCGGCATAGATATAATTGGCGACAATCGAGCTGAAAGCGAAAAACAACAAGATAAACGCGACCAAACCCGGCCCCCAACCGCCGATCAGATCGCCCATTGCGTGCTGCATGGCTTGAATGCCGTTGGCGACGTTATCGCGGTTATCGCGCGGCGCCAGCATGATGATCACCGCGCTGGCGGTACAGATAACGATGGTATCGATCAACACGCCAATCATTTGCACGATGCCCTGCGCAGCCGGATGCGGAGGCCAGGAAGCCGCTGTCGCGGCGGCGTTTGGCGTAGAACCCATACCGGCTTCGTTGGAAAACATGCCGCGCTGAAAACCGCTGGTTAACGCCTGACTGATGGTATAACCCACCGCGCCAGCCGCCGCTTCCTGCCAGCCAAAGGCGCAGCGGAAGATAGTTTCAAAGACCGCCGGTAGGGCGGTGAAGTGCCAGAAGCCAATCAGTAAGCTGGTGCCGACCCACAGCAGAGCCATCAGCGGTACAAACCACTGCATCAGGCGCGCTACGCCGCGTAACCCGCGAATAATCACCAGTAGCGTCACGGCCGCCAGCGCGCCGCCGACGGCGACCATCGGTAAATCGAAGGCATAAGCCATGGCATGCGCTACCGAATTGGCCTGCACGGTGTTGAAAATAACGCCATAGGCCAGCAGTAACAGTACTGAGAAGACTACGCCCATCCAGCGCATCTCCAGTCCGCGCGCCATATACCACGCCGGGCCGCCGCGGAATTGCCCCTCGGCATCGCGTTCTTTGTACAGCTGGGCGAGAGAGCACTCGGCAAAACTACCGGCCATACCGAGCAGCGCGGAGACCCACATCCAGAACACGGCGCCGGGCCCGCCCGCGGCGATCGCCAGCGCTACGCCTGCCAGGTTGCCGCTGCCGACGCGCGCCGCCAGGCTGGTACACAATGCCTGGAAAGAGGTCAGTCCGCCGGGTTGGGGACGCAGGCTTTTTTTAAGACTTTGGCCGAACTGGCGAATATATCGGAATTGAATGAATTGCGTTCGCCAGGTAAACCAAATACCGGCGCCCAGTAACAGGTAAATCATTACCGAGCCCCAGAGTATTTCATTGATAAACGAGAGAAAATCAGGCATTAAACATCCTCTTGTCCATGCCGGCGCGCCCGATCAGCGTTCCCACTGCGGTGACAATCCTTTAGCATTCAGATAATTAATATGTCGAGTTTATCACACTCTGCGCTCTTGCATTGTCGGCGGTTGCGCTGACCCGATGGCGTGTTATCATCTTGGCAGACCGGTTACATCCCCTTAACTGCTGTTTAAGAGAAACACTATCATGACGGATAAATTGACTTCTCTGCGTCAGTACACGACTGTCGTAGCTGACACCGGAGATATTGCGGCAATGAAGCTGTATCAGCCTCAGGATGCCACCACCAACCCTTCTTTGATTCTCGGCGCGGCTCAGATTCCTGAGTACCGTAAGCTGATTGACGACGCTGTTGCCTGGGCTCGCGGCCAGAGCAGCGATCGCGCGCAGCAGATTATCGATGCTTCCGACAAACTGGCGGTGAACATCGGTCTCGAAATCCTTAAGCTGATCCCAGGCCGTATTTCTACCGAAGTTGATGCCCGTCTGTCCTACGACACCGACGCATCCATCGCCAAAGCGAAACACCTGATCAAACTGTATAACGATGCGGGTATCAGCAACGATCGTATTCTGATCAAGCTGGCTTCTACCTGGCAGGGCATCCGTGCCGCCGAGCAACTGGAAAAAGAAGGCATCAACTGTAACCTGACTCTGCTGTTCTCCTTCGCTCAGGCTCGCGCTTGCGCCGAAGCGGGCGTATTCCTGATTTCTCCGTTCGTTGGTCGTATCCTCGACTGGTACAAAGCGAACACGGACAAGAAAGAGTACGTTGCCTCTGAAGATCCGGGTGTGGTTTCCGTGAGCGAAATCTACGAGTACTACAAGCAGCACGGTTATGAAACCGTGGTGATGGGCGCAAGCTTCCGTAACGTTGGCGAAATCCTTGAACTGGCTGGCTGTGACCGTCTGACCATCGCGCCTGCGCTGCTGAAAGAGCTGGCGGAAAGCGAAGGCGCTATCGAGCGTAAACTGGCGTTCAGCGGCGAAGTGAAAGCGCGTCCGGAACGCATCACCGAATCCCAGTTCCTGTGGCAGCACAACCAGGATCCGATGGCGGTAGACAAACTGGCGGAAGGTATCCGTAAGTTTGCCATCGACCAGGAAAAACTGGAAAAAATGATCGGCGACCTGCTGTAATCATCCCAGCGTGACCGGGTTCCCGGTCACGCTACTTCTTTTGAATCCTGTCTGTAATTCTCTCCAGCGTGTATCATTCCGACTAATTGCACTATTTGAACGGAATGAATATGAATAAATTACGCATCGGCTTAGTTTCTATTTCTGACCGCGCCTCCAGCGGCGTTTACCAGGATAAAGGCATTCCTGCGTTGGAAGAGTGGCTGGCGCGTGCGCTGACAACGCCCTTTGAGCTGCAAACTCGCCTGATCCCCGACGAACAGCCGATCATCGAACAAACGCTGTGCGAGCTGGTTGATGAGATGGGTTGCCATCTGGTGCTGACCACCGGCGGCACCGGTCCAGCGCGTCGTGATGTGACCCCGGACGCAACTTTAGCGATTGCCGATCGCGTGATGCCCGGTTTTGGCGAGCAGATGCGTCAGGTTAGCCTACACTTTGTGCCGACAGCTATCCTATCCCGGCAGGTTGGCGTCATCCGCAAGCAGGCGCTGATCCTCAACTTGCCCGGCCAGCCGAAAGCCATTCAGGAGACCCTGGAAGGGGTTAAAGATGCTGACGGCAAGGTGCTGGTGCATGGTGTCTTCGCAAGTGTACCTTATTGTGTACAGCTGCTTGAGGGGCCGTATGTGGAGACGGAAGCGAGCGTGGTAGCAGCTTTTCGCCCGAAAAGCGCACGACGTGAAACTTTATCCTGAATTTTATTCATTGCTGATATAACCTGAATTGCCGGTGGTGTGCTGTTTTATTTACGGTATAGTGTTTTTTACTTTACACATTGCGTAATATTACTGCGGACGAAGCGCCAGTTATGTCACAACACACTCGACCTCTGAATCGACAAGATTATAAAACTCTGACGCTGGCCGCCCTCGGCGGGGCGCTGGAGTTTTATGACTTCATTATCTTTGTCTTCTTCGCCGCCGTTGTCGGCGAATTGTTCTTCCCGGCCGATATCCCTGAATGGTTGCGCCAGGTGCAAACCTTCGGCATTTTTGCGGCAGGTTATCTGGCTCGTCCGCTGGGCGGGCTCATCATGGCCCACTTTGGCGATCTGGTCGGGCGCAAGAAAATGTTTACTCTCAGTATTCTGCTGATGGCGCTGCCGACGTTGGCGATTGGCCTGCTGCCGACCTATGCCTCGATGGGCATCGTCGCGCCGCTTCTATTACTCCTGATGCGTATTTTGCAGGGGGCGGCGATTGGCGGCGAAGTGCCGGGCGCCTGGGTTTTCGTCGCCGAACATGTACCGGAAAAGCGTATCGGGATTGCCTGCGGTACTCTGACGGCTGGATTGACGGTCGGGATCCTGTTGGGTTCGGTGGTGGCGACGCTTATCAATACCAGCATGACACCGCAGGGCATCCATGACGGCGGCTGGCGTATTCCTTTCCTGCTTGGCGGCGTCTTCGGCCTGGTGGCGATGTATCTTCGCCGCTGGCTACAGGAGACGCCGGTCTTCCTCGAAATGCAGCAACGTAAAGCGCTGGCCCAGGAACTGCCGGTAAAAGCGGTGGCGCTCAAACATCAGAAGGCGGTGGTGGTGTCGATGCTGCTGACCTGGCTGCTCTCCGCCGGTGTGGTGGTGGTGATCCTGATGTCGCCGGTCTGGCTGCAAAAACATTATGGCTTTGCGCCAGCGATAACCCTGCAGGCCAATAGCATCGCCACGATCATGCTGTGTATCGGCTGTTTGCTCGCCGGACTGGCGGCGGACCGCTTCGGCGCCAGCCGCACCTTTATTGTCGGCAGCCTGCTGTTAGCGGCCGCCAGTTGGGCCTTCTATCACCTGTCCGGCGCCAGCTCGCAGCGGCTGTTCTTGTTGTACGGCACCGTCGGGCTGTGTGTCGGTGTGGTTGGGGCGGTACCTTATGTGATGGTGCGCGCCTTCCCGGCGGAAGTGCGTTTTACCGGTATCTCGTTTTCCTACAATCTGTCATACGCGATTTTCGGCGGTCTGACGCCGATTGCCGTCACGATGTTGATGGGCGTCTCGCCGATGGCGCCGGCCTGGTACGTACTGGCGCTGTCGCTGATGGGGCTGGGATTAGGTATCTGGCTGCGCCAGGGGCTGGCGACGCAGGCGGTGTTGCCGGAAGGGGAACTGCAGCGTTAATCCTCTTACGAGGAAGGTGAAAGGCCGCCGCTCTGTGTCAGGGCGGCGGCAGAGCATTAGCGTGGTTCGCCAATCGGCAGAACGGTACGGCCGAACTGCTCGTTCAACACTTCACCCATCGCCAGATAAATAGCGCTCGCGCCGCATACCAGGCCGATCCAGCCGGCAATTTTCACAATGCTTTCGTTATCAATCAGGTGACCAATCGCCAGCAATGCGAACAGCACGGTCAGGCTCAGGAAGACGAACTGCAGCATCCGCGGGGATTTCAGCGTGCCGAAGAACATGAACAGCGTGAAGATACCCCACAGGCCGAGATACATGCCCAGGAAGTGCGCATTCGGCGCATCAGCCAGGCCCATTTTCGGCATCAGGAGGATCGCGACCAACGTCAGCCAGAAGGCGCCGTAGGACGTAAAAGCGGTTAAACCAAAGGTATTGCCTTTTTTATACTCAAGCAGGCCTGCAAAAATTTGCGCAATGCCGCCGTAAAAAATGCCCATCGCCAGGATAGCTACATCGAATGCGAAAAGGCCGCTATTCGCCAGGTTAAGCAGAATAGTGGTCATGCCGAAACCCATAAGGCCCAGCGGTGCCGGATTAGCCAACTTAGTGTTGCCCATAATTCCTCAAAATAATGATTAGAAAGGGAAGCATTACCCCGCCACTTACGGTGGGGCGCGGCATAATAATGAGGCGCGTAAATACTGTCTATGATCTGGCGGGGTATTTTTCATCAATTTACTTTTCGCGGCGATAATGACGAATTCTTCCGCGAACGTAGTCGATATCCCACCAATATGTTCTTATTTATTATTTATGTTTCACAGATGTTATGAGTGTGATTTTATCCGTCAGAATCGCTTTTTGCGCCCGCGCCGCCGTTTTGCCATAAAAATTTTTTTTGCCTTCCCCCTTGAGGAAAAGAAGGGCGACCCCATCTTGTAGTCAACCGCAGTGAAGAACCTGAAAAAAAATGATGTTTGGGCAGTTGAAACCGCACGTTTCGCCCTTATTACAGGTTCACAACCACATGTTGATCGAATTTTTAGTGGAGACGTTTAGATGGGTAAAATTATTGGTATCGACCTGGGTACTACCAACTCTTGTGTAGCGATTATGGATGGCACTACCGCTCGCGTGCTGGAAAACGCCGAAGGCGATCGCACCACGCCTTCTATCATTGCTTATACCCAGGATGGTGAAACTCTGGTTGGTCAGCCGGCTAAACGTCAGGCAGTGACAAACCCGCAAAACACCCTGTTTGCGATTAAACGCCTGATTGGTCGCCGCTTCCAGGATGAAGAAGTTCAGCGTGACGTTTCCATCATGCCGTACAAAATCGTTGCTGCAGACAATGGCGACGCCTGGCTTGATGTGAAAGGCACCAAAACCGCACCGCCGCAGATTTCTGCTGAAGTGCTGAAGAAAATGAAGAAAACCGCGGAAGATTACCTGGGTGAGCCGGTAACTGAAGCTGTTATCACCGTACCGGCGTACTTCAACGATGCTCAGCGTCAGGCCACCAAAGATGCCGGTCGTATCGCGGGTCTGGAAGTCAAACGTATCATCAACGAACCGACTGCCGCAGCGCTGGCTTACGGCCTGGATAAAGAAGTCGGCAACCGTACTATCGCGGTATACGACCTCGGTGGTGGTACCTTCGATATCTCTATTATCGAAATCGACGAAGTTGACGGTGAAAAAACCTTCGAAGTACTGGCAACCAACGGTGATACCCACCTGGGCGGCGAAGACTTCGATACGCGTCTGATCAACTACCTCGTTGACGAGTTCAAGAAAGAGCAGGGCATTGACCTGCGTAACGACCCGCTGGCGATGCAGCGTCTGAAAGAAGCCGCAGAAAAAGCGAAAATTGAGCTGTCTTCCGCTCAGCAGACCGACGTTAACCTGCCGTACATCACTGCAGATGCGACCGGTCCGAAACACATGAACATTAAAGTGACCCGTGCGAAACTGGAAAGCCTGGTAGAAGACCTGGTTAACCGTTCCATCGAGCCGCTGAAAGTTGCGCTGCAGGATGCCGGTCTGTCCGTTTCCGATATCAACGACGTTATCCTCGTTGGTGGTCAGACGCGTATGCCGATGGTGCAGAAGAAAGTTGCTGAGTTCTTTGGTAAAGAACCGCGTAAAGACGTTAACCCGGATGAAGCTGTCGCTATCGGCGCAGCGGTTCAGGGCGGTGTACTGACTGGTGAAGTTAAAGACGTTCTGCTGCTGGACGTTACCCCGCTGTCGCTGGGTATCGAAACCATGGGCGGCGTGATGACTGCGCTGATCAACAAGAACACCACCATCCCGACTAAGCACAGCCAGGTGTTCTCTACTGCGGAAGACAACCAGTCTGCAGTAACCATCCACGTGATTCAGGGTGAGCGTAAACGCGCTTCCGATAACAAATCACTGGGTCAGTTCAACCTGGATGGGATTAACCCGGCGCCGCGCGGTATGCCGCAGATCGAAGTCACCTTCGACATCGATGCTGACGGTATCCTGCACGTTTCCGCGAAAGACAAAAACAGCGGTAAAGAGCAGAAGATTACCATCAAAGCGTCTTCCGGTCTGAATGAAGAAGAAATTCAGAAAATGGTTCGCGAAGCAGAAGCTAACGCTGAATCTGACCGTAAGTTTGAAGAGCTGGTGCAAACCCGTAACCAGGGCGACCATCTGCTGCACAGCACCCGTAAGCAGGTTGAAGAAGCAGGCGACAAGCTGCCGGCTGACGACAAAACTGCCATCGAGTCTGCGCTGACCGCGCTGGAAACTTCACTGAAAGGCGAAGACAAAGCGGACATCGAAGCGAAAATGCAGGCGCTGGCTCAGGCTTCCCAGAAGCTGATGGAAATTGCTCAGCAGCAGCATGCACAGCAGCAAGCTGGTGGCGCTGATGCTCAAGAGAGCAACGCGAAGGACGACGATGTTGTCGACGCCGAGTTCGAAGAAGTGAAAGACAAAAAATAATCGCCCTTTGAACGGGTAAAACACTGGCACGGGCGAAGAGGTTTCCTCTCCGCCCGTGCACGCATGTTAAGGGGCTGAAAAACACCAATGGCAAAGCAAGATTATTACGAGATTTTGGGCGTTTCCAAAACAGCGGAAGAGCGTGAAATCAAAAAGGCGTATAAGCGCCTGGCCATGAAGTATCACCCGGACCGTAACCAGGGTGACAAAGAGGCCGAAGCCAAATTTAAAGAAATCAAAGAAGCGTATGAAATCCTGACCGATGCCCAGAAGCGCGCCGCTTACGATCAATATGGTCATGCCGCGTTTGAACAAGGTGGTATGGGCGGTGGCGGTTTCGGCGGCGGCTTTGGCGGCGGCGCGGATTTCAGCGATATCTTTGGCGATGTGTTCGGCGATATCTTTGGCGGCGGTCGTGGTCGTCAGCGGGCGGCGCGCGGCGCGGATCTGCGTTACAACATGGATCTGACGCTGGAAGAAGCGGTCCGTGGCGTCACCAAAGAGATCCGTATCCCGACGCTGGAAGAGTGTGAAGTCTGCCATGGCAGCGGCGCCAAATCCGGCAGCCAGCCGCAAACCTGTCCAACCTGCCATGGTTCCGGCCAGGTGCAGATGCGCCAGGGCTTCTTTGCCGTTCAGCAGACCTGTCCGCACTGTCAGGGGCGCGGTACGCTGATTAAAGATCCGTGCAACACGTGTCATGGTCACGGTCGTGTCGAAAAAACCAAAACGCTGTCGGTGAAAATCCCGGCGGGCGTCGACACCGGCGATCGCATTCGTCTGGCTGGTGAAGGTGAAGCAGGCGAGCACGGCGCGCCGGCAGGCGACCTGTACGTTCAGGTGCAGGTGAAACAGCACGCCATCTTCGAGCGTGAAGGTAATAACTTGTACTGCGAAGTACCGATTAACTTCACGATGGCCGCACTGGGCGGCGAGATCGAAGTACCGACTCTGGATGGCCGCGTCAACCTGAAAGTGCCAGGTGAAACGCAGACCGGTAAGCTGTTCCGCATGCGCGGTAAGGGCGTGAAGTCCGTGCGTGGCGGCGCGCAGGGCGATCTGCTGTGTCGCGTGGTTGTTGAAACGCCGGTTGGCCTCAACGACAAGCAGAAGCAATTACTAAAAGAGCTGCAGGAAACGTTCGGCGGCCCGACGGGTGAGAAAAACAGCCCGCGTTCCAAAAGCTTCTTCGATGGCGTGAAAAAATTCTTCGATGATTTGACGCGTTAATCGCGTTTACCCACGTTATGAGCATAAGCCTGAACATTCCTGTTCAGGCTTTTTTCGTTATGAGAGGCTGACAGTGGATGGGATCGAAGGTGCCAATAAGAGCTTTGATTGTAATTTAATCAAAATTCTTGACGCTGTCATTTCGGCATCAGCGGCACGTTGTTGGCTCGAAACTTGATGAAGACAAACCGCTGACGTTGCAGCGCGTGGTCTATGATTAACGGAGTAATATAATAGATCGGAAAAAATGAATGTAATGGCAATTTTAATCTGATTTTTTCGATGTGTTTGCGGCGGTATCATACTTTTATCGAGTTATTGACCTACAAGGTGAGAGTAAAAGTGAAACATCTGCAACGATTCTTCAGTAGCGATGCTTCCGGGGGCATTATCCTAATCTGCGCCGCCGTGCTGGCGATGATCATGGCCAACAGCGGTATCACAAGCGGCTTGTATCACGCCTTTTTAGACACGCCGGTGCAGCTGCGCGTCGGCGCGCTGGAAATCAACAAGAACATGCTGTTGTGGATCAACGATGCGCTGATGGCGGTGTTTTTCCTGTTGATTGGCCTGGAAGTTAAGCGTGAGATGGTTCAGGGGGCGCTGGCCAGTCGCCGTCAGGCGGTCTTCCCGGTGATTGCCGCCATTGGCGGTATGGTCGTGCCAGCGCTGGTGTATCTGGCGTTTAACGCCCAGGACCCACTGGCGCGGGAAGGGTGGGCTATTCCGGCGGCAACCGATATCGCCTTTGCGCTTGGCGTACTGGCGCTATTAGGCAACCGGGTACCGGTGGCGCTGAAAATTTTCCTGATGGCGCTGGCTATCATCGATGATCTCGGGGCGATCGTCATTATCGCGCTGTTCTATACCCACGATCTGTCGGTGCTGTCGTTGGTAGTCTCCGCCGGAGCGATTCTGGTACTGGCGGCGCTGAATCTGAGCGGCGTGCGCCGTACCGGCATTTATATTCTGGTTGGCGCGGTGCTGTGGACCGCGGTGTTGAAATCTGGCGTACATGCGACGCTGGCGGGGGTCATCGTCGGCTTTATGATTCCGCTGCAAGAGCAAAATGGCAAGTCGCCGGCGAAGCAGCTTGAGCATGTGCTGCACCCATGGGTTGCCTTTCTGATCCTGCCTCTGTTCGCCTTTGCCAACGCTGGCGTTTCGCTGCAGGGCGTCACCTTTGAAGGGCTGACCTCGCTGTTGCCGCTGGGCATTATCGCCGGGCTGTTCATCGGTAAGCCGCTGGGCATTAGCTTGTTCTGCTGGCTGGCGGTGAAATTGAAGTGGGCTTCGTTGCCGCCGGGGACGAGTTTCCCACAGATCATGGCGGTCGGCGTGCTGTGCGGAATCGGCTTCACGATGTCGATTTTCATTGCTTCGCTCGCCTTCGGCAGCGTAGACCCCGGACTGATCAACTGGGCTAAGCTGGGCATTCTGATTGGCTCTATCTTGTCGGCTGTCACGGGATATATGATTCTGCGTAAGCGCGTAACGGATTTGGCTCATAGCGTGTAACTTCATCAGGGGAGCCTGCGGGCTCTCCTGGGCATATCAGGGAGAGAAGCATGTCGCATATCAACTACAACCACCTGTACTACTTCTGGCACGTCTACCGGGAAGGTTCGGTCGTCGGCGCGGCCGAGGCGCTATTTCTGACGCCGCAGACGATTACCGGGCAGATTAAGGCGCTGGAAGAACGGCTGCAGGGGAAGCTCTTTAAACGTAAGGGGCGTGGCCTGGAGCCGAGCGAACTGGGGGAACTGGTGTTTCGCTACGCGGATCGTATGTTCACCTTAAGCCAGGAGATGCTTGATATCGTCAACTATCGCAAGGAATCGAACCTGTTGTTTGATGTCGGCGTCGCCGACGCGCTATCAAAACGGTTGGTGAGCGGGGTGCTGGATGCTGCGGTAGTGGAGGATGAGCAAATTCATCTGCGCTGTTTTGAATCCACTCATGAGATGCTGCTGGAGCAGCTTAGCCAGCACAAACTCGATATGATTATCTCGGATTGCCCGATTGACTCAACCCAGCAGGAAGGGCTGTTCTCGGTAAAAATCGGCGAGTGCGGCGTCAGCTTCTGGTGCATGAATCCACCGCCGGAAAAACCGTTTCCGGCCTGCCTGGAGGAGCGTCGTTTGCTCATCCCGGGCCGCCGTTCGATGCTGGGTCGCAAGCTGCTGAACTGGTTTAATTCGCAGGGACTGAAGGTGGAGATTCTCGGCGAGTTTGACGATGCGGCGTTAATGAAGGCGTTCGGCGCGGCGCACAATGCTATTTTCGTGGCGCCTACGCTCTACGCTCACGATTTCTACTCTGACGAGTCGATTATTGAAATCGGGCGTATGGAGAACGTAATGGAAGAGTATCACGCTATTTTTGCCGAGCGGATGATTCAGCACCCTGCGGTACAGCGTATCTGCAACCGCGATTACGCCTCGCTGTTTGCCCAACCGCAAAGCTAACCGTAAGGGTTCTTCCGGACGGTGTTTGTTCGCCTGGCTAAACGGCAGACATAAAAAAACCCGCTTTCGCGGGTTTTTTTAACAAAGTTCAGCAAGCGGGCGATTAAGCCAGTTTGTTGATCTGTGCAGTCAGGTTTGCTTTATGACGCGCAGCTTTGTTTTTGTGGATCAGACCTTTAGCAGCCTGACGGTCCACGATTGGTTGCATTTCGTTAAATGCTTTCAGTGCAGCAGCTTTGTCGCCAGCTTCGATAGCTGCGTATACTTTCTTGATGAAAGTACGCATCATAGAGCGACGGCTTGCGTTGTGCTTGCGAGCCTTTTCAGACTGAACGGCGCGCTTCTTAGCTGATTTGATATTAGCCAAGGTCCAACTCCCAAATGTGTTCTATATGGACAATTCAAAGGCCGAGGAATATGCCCGTTTAGCCTTCTTTTGTCAATGGATTTGTGCAAATAAGCGCCGTTTAAGATAACGAGGCTTCATTACGTATTGATGGCGCAAGATTCTACCAGCTTGTTGTGGTCGAATACAGCCTTTCCGCCATAAAAATCGACGGCTGCACCGAGTTTTTCCTGCATTTTTACGCTGAGTGAATGAATTAGCGGGAACTTTCGTAGATGAGGTGCAATCGCTGGTTAACGTCGCCAGTTGTACAAGGTATACTCGGACGATTTTCACTGTTTTGAGCCAGACATGAAGCTGATACGCGGCATACATAATCTCAGTCAGGCCCCGCACGGGTGCGTGCTGACCATTGGCAATTTCGACGGCGTGCATCGCGGGCATCAGGCTCTGCTGCAGCGCCTGCGCGCAGAGGGCCGCCAACGCGGTCTGCCGGTTGTGGTGATGATTTTCGAGCCGCAACCTCTGGAGCTGTTTGCCGCCGATAAAGCGCCGGCGCGAATAACACGGCTGCGCGAAAAGCTGGGTTACCTGGCGGAAAGCGGCGTCGACTACGTGCTGTGCGTGCGTTTCGATCGGCGCTTCGCGGCGCTGACCGCGCAAGATTTTATTAGCGAGCTGCTGGTGCGCCGCCTGGGCGTACAGTTCCTCGCCGTAGGCGATGATTTCCGCTTTGGCGCTGGTCGCCAGGGGGATTTCTTGTTATTACAGAAGGCTGGGGCGGAGTACGGTTTTGATGTCACCAGCACCCAAACCTTCTGCGAAGGCGGCGTGCGTATCAGCAGCACCGCGGTGCGTCAGGCACTGGCCGACGATGACCTCGCGCAGGCGGAAAACCTGCTGGGGCATCCGTTCACTATCTCCGGCCGCGTCGTCCACGGCGACGAGCTGGGGCGCACCATCGGTTTCCCGACGGCGAATTTACCGCTGCGTCGTCAGGTTTCCCCGGTGAAAGGGGTCTTTGCGGTAGAAGTGACAGGGCTCGGCGATATGCCTTTACCCGGCGTCGCCAACATTGGCACCCGTCCGACGGTTTCCGGCGTGCGTCAGCAGCTGGAAGTTCACCTTCTGGACGTTGTAATGGACCTCTACGGTCGCCATATAGATGTAATACTGCGTAAAAAAATACGTAACGAGCAGCGATTTGCATCGCTGGATGAGTTAAAAGCGCAAATCGCGCGTGATGAGTTAACGGCCCGCGAGTTCTTTGGGCTCACCAGGTAGGGATAATCCTACTGGTATTTATCAAACCGAAATAACGGAACCGAGAATCTGATGAGTGACTATAAATCCACCCTGAATTTGCCGGAAACAGGGTTCCCGATGCGTGGCGATCTCGCCAAACGCGAACCGGGAATGCTGGCGCGTTGGACCGATGATGACCTGTACGGCATCATCCGTGCGGCGAAAAAAGGCAAAAAAACCTTCATTCTGCATGATGGCCCTCCTTATGCGAATGGCAGCATTCATATTGGTCACTCGGTTAACAAGATTCTGAAAGACATTATCGTTAAGTCCAAAGGACTGACGGGCTATGACTCGCCTTACGTTCCGGGTTGGGACTGCCATGGTCTGCCGATCGAACTGAAAGTCGAGCAGCAGTATGGCAAACCGGGTGAGAAATTCACCGCCGCTGAATTCCGCGCCAAGTGCCGCGAATATGCCTCTGAGCAGATCGACGGTCAGCGTAAAGACTTTATCCGCCTGGGCGTACTGGGCGATTGGTCGCGTCCGTACCTGACCATGGACTTCAAAACCGAAGCCAACATCATCCGCGCGCTGGGTAAAATCATCGGCAACGGCCACCTGCACAAAGGCGCCAAGCCGGTGCACTGGTGTGTAGATTGCCGTTCCGCGCTGGCGGAAGCGGAAGTGGAGTATTACGACAAAACGTCTCCGTCTATCGACGTGGCCTTCCACGCGGTAGACAAAGCGGCCGTGCTGGCGAAATTCGGCGTAGCCGACGTCAATGGCCCGGTTTCGCTGGTTATCTGGACCACCACTCCGTGGACCCTGCCGGCTAACCGCGCTATCTCCCTGTCCGCGGAGTTCGACTACGCGCTGGTGCAGGCTGACGGTCAGGTTCTGATCCTGGCGAAAGATCTGGTTGAAAGCGTTATGAAACGTATCGGCGTCGCGGATTACACCATCCTGGCGGCGGTGCAAGGCGCTGAACTTGAGCTGATGCGCTTCAAGCATCCGTTCCTCGACTTCGACGTGCCGGCGATCCTTGGCGATCACGTGACGCTGGATGCCGGTACCGGTGCGGTGCATACCGCCGGTGGCCACGGCCCGGACGACTACACCATCAGCCAGAAATACGGTCTGGAAATCGCCAACCCGGTTGGCCCGGACGGTTCTTACCTGCCTGGTACTTACCCGTCTCTGGACGGTATCAATGTCTTCAAAGCCAACGACATCATTGTTGACATGCTGCGCACCAGCGGCGCGCTGCTGCACGTCGAAAAACTGCAGCACAGCTATCCGTGCTGCTGGCGCCACAAGTCGCCGATCATCTTCCGCGCTACCCCGCAGTGGTTCGTGAGCATGGATCAGAAAGGCCTGCGCGCGCAGTCGCTTTCCGAGATCAAAGGCGTGCAGTGGATCCCGGACTGGGGCCAGGCGCGTATCGAATCGATGGTTGCGAACCGCCCTGACTGGTGTATCTCCCGTCAGCGTACCTGGGGCGTGCCGATGTCGCTGTTCGTGCACAAAGAAACCCACGAACTGCACCCGCGCACCCTGGAACTGATGGAAGAAGTCGCTAAGCGCGTTGAAGTTGACGGCATCCAGGCGTGGTGGGATCTCGATTCCCGCGACATCCTCGGCGATGACGCTGACAGCTACGAGAAAGTGCCGGATACCCTTGACGTCTGGTTTGACTCCGGGTCTACCCACTCCTCGGTGGTTGACGTGCGTCCGGAATTCGCCGGTCACGCTGCGGATATGTATCTGGAAGGCTCCGATCAGCATCGCGGCTGGTTCATGTCTTCGCTGATGATCTCGACGGCGATGAAAGGCAAAGCGCCGTACCGCCAGGTGCTGACCCACGGTTTCACCGTTGATGGTCAGGGCCGCAAAATGTCCAAGTCTATCGGTAACACTGTTAGCCCACAGGACGTGATGAACAAGCTGGGTGCCGACATTCTGCGTCTGTGGGTGGCATCCACCGATTACACCGGCGAAATGGCGGTCTCTGATGAGATCCTCAAACGCGCCGCGGACAGCTATCGTCGTATCCGTAACACCGCGCGCTTCCTGCTGGCGAACCTTAATGGTTTCGACCCGGTCAAAGACATGGTGAAACCGGAAGAGATGGTGGTGCTGGATCGCTGGGCGGTCGGCTGCGCGCAGGCGGCTCAGGAAGATATCCTGAAAGCCTACGAATCCTACGACTTCCACGAAGTGGTGCAGCGCCTGATGCGCTTCTGCTCCATCGAAATGGGCTCGTTCTATCTCGACATCATCAAAGACCGCCAGTACACCGCGAAAGCGGACAGCGTGGCGCGTCGTAGCTGCCAGACCGCGTTGTTCCACATCGTGGAAGCGCTGGTGCGCTGGATGGCGCCGATCATGTCCTTCACCGCGGACGAAATCTGGGGTTACCTGCCAGGCGAGCGTGAGAAATATGTCTTCACCGGCGAGTGGTATGAAGGTCTGTTCGGCCTGGCCGACGACGAAGCGATGAACGATGGCTTCTGGGACGAGCTGCTGAAAGTGCGTGGCGAAGTCAACAAGGTGATCGAACAGGCGCGTGCGGATAAGAAAGTCGGCGGTTCTCTGGAAGCGGCGGTGACGCTGTATGCCGATGCTCAACTGGCGGCTAAGCTCAACGCGCTGGGTGAAGAATTACGATTTGTCCTGTTGACCTCCGGCGCCAACGTTGCCGATTATGCGCAGGCGCCGTCTGATGCCTGGCAGAGCGATCTGCTGAAAGGGCTGAAAGTGGTCCTGAGTAAAGCCGAGGGCGAGAAATGCCCACGCTGCTGGCATTACACCAGCGATGTCGGCAAGGTAGCGGAACACGCAGATATCTGCGGTCGCTGTGTTAGCAACGTCGCCGGTGACGGCGAACAACGTAAATTCGCCTGATGAGTAAATCGATTTGTTCAACGGGGCTACGCTGGCTGTGGGTCGTCGTAGCCGTGCTGATTATCGATCTGGGCAGTAAATTCCTGATCCTCCAGAACTTCGCTCTGGGGGAAACGGTATCGCTGTTCCCGTCGCTTAATCTGCATTATGCGCGCAACTATGGCGCGGCCTTTAGCTTCCTCGCCGACAGCGGCGGCTGGCAGCGCTGGTTCTTCGCCGGTATTGCCGTGGGCATCTGTGTGGTGCTGACGGTGCTGATGTACCGTTCGAAGGCGACGCAAAAGCTGAACAACATTGCCTACGCGCTGATTATTGGCGGCGCGCTGGGTAACTTGTTCGACCGCCTGTGGCATGGCTTCGTGGTCGATATGATCGACTTCTACGTCGGCGACTGGCATTTCGCCACCTTCAACCTTGCCGATAGCGCTATCTGCATCGGTGCGGCGCTGATCGTGCTGGAAGGCTTCTTGCCGAAACCGACCGCGAAAGAGCAGGCGTAAATGTAAATGCCGGGTGGCGCTACGCTTACCCGGCCTACAGAATTTGTGGCCCCCGTAGGCCCGGTAAGCGTAGCGCCACCGGGCAACAGGCGGCTTAAAACAAGCGAGCAATTGGCATGTCTAACTCTGTACAGAGCAACAGCGCGGTGCTGGTGCACTTCACGTTGAAACTGGATGATGGTTCCACCGCCGAGTCCACACGCGGCAACGGTAAACCGGCGCTGTTTCGTCTTGGCGATGCGTCGCTTTCTGAAGGTCTTGAGCAGCATCTCCTGGGGCTGAAAGCGGGTGATAAAACCACGTTCTCGCTGGAGCCTGACGCCGCGTTCGGCGTGCCGACCCCTGACCTGATCCAGTATTTTTCTCGTCGCGAGTTTATCGACGCCGGCGAGCCGGAAATTGGCGCAATTATGCTCTTTACCGCAATGGATGGCAGCGAAATGCCTGGCGTGATCCGCGAAGTGAACGGCGATTCCATCACCGTTGACTTCAATCATCCGCTGGCCGGGCGCACCGTTCATTTTGATATTGAAGTGCTGGAAATCGATCCGGCGCTGGAGGGGTAAGATGCAGATCCTGTTGGCTAACCCGCGCGGTTTTTGCGCTGGCGTTGACCGCGCTATCAGCATTGTAGAGAACGCGCTGACGCTGTATGGCGCGCCGATCTACGTACGTCACGAAGTTGTCCATAACCGCTATGTCGTCGATAGCCTGCGCCAGCGAGGCGCGATTTTTATCGAGCAGATTAGCGAAGTGCCGGACGGCGCGATCCTGATTTTTTCCGCGCACGGCGTTTCACAGGCGGTGCGTAATGAAGCGAAGAGCCGCGATCTGACGGTCTTCGATGCCACCTGTCCGCTGGTGACCAAAGTCCATATGGAAGTCGCCCGCGCCAGCCGCCGTGGCGAAGAGTCGATTCTGATCGGCCACGCCGGGCACCCGGAAGTCGAAGGTACCATGGGCCAGTACAACAACCCGGAAGGGGGGATGTACCTGGTCGAGTCGCCGGAAGATGTGCTGACGCTGGAAGTCAAAAACGATGCCCGCCTGTCGTTTATGACCCAGACCACGCTCTCCGTCGATGATACTTCCGACGTCATCGATGCGCTGCGCGAGCGCTTCCCGAAAATCGTCGGTCCGCGTAAAGACGATATTTGCTACGCCACCACCAATCGTCAGGAAGCGGTGCGTGCGCTGGCCGAGCAGGCCGACGTGGTGTTGGTGGTTGGTTCGAAAAACTCCTCTAACTCCAACCGCCTGGCTGAACTGGCTCAGCGGATGGGGAAAGCGGCCTATCTTATCGACGATGCGACCGATATCCAGGAGCAGTGGGTTAAATCCGCAGGTTGCGTCGGCGTCACTGCGGGCGCCTCAGCGCCGGATATTCTGGTGCAGAACGTGATTGCCCGCCTGCAGGAATTGGGTGGCGGCGAGGCGGTACCGCTGGAAGGCCGTGAAGAGAATATCGTTTTTGAAGTGCCGAAAGAGCTGCGTGTGGATGTCCGTGAAGTAGAGTAAGTTCTTCCACCCGTCAGTATGAGAAGATGCCAGACTTAACGTCTGGCATTTTTTTTGGAGAAAACCATGCGCTTACCGATTATTCTCGACACCGATCCGGGTATTGACGATGCCGCGGCGATTGCCGCCGCGCTTTTCTCACCGCAGCTGGATTTGCAATTGATGACCACGGTGGCAGGCAATGTCTCGGTGGAGAAGACCACCCGCAACGCGCTGCAGCTGCTGCATTTCTGGAATGCCGATGTACCACTGGCGCAGGGGGCGTCGATGCCGCTGGTGCGCCCGCTGCGCGATGCCGCCTCGGTGCACGGTGAATCCGGCATGGAAGGCTATCATTTTGTCGAACATAACCGCCAGCCGCTGGCGAAACCGGCCTTTCAGGCGATTCGCGATGCGCTGATGCATGCGCCGGAGCCGGTCACGCTGGTGGCGATCGGCCCGTTGACCAACATTGCCCTGCTGCTGACGCAGTATCCGGAGTGCCAATTCAATATTCGTCGGCTGGTGCTGATGGGCGGCTCTGCCGGGCGCGGCAACTTTACCCCTAACGCCGAATTCAATATCGCCATTGATCCGGAGGCCGCCGCCAAAGTCTTCCAGAGCGGGCTGGATATCGTGATGTGTGGGTTGGATGTCACCAACAAGGCGATGCTGGCAGCGGACTACCTCGCGACCCTGCCGACGCTGAACCAGACCGGCAAAATGCTCCATGCGCTGTTTAGCCACTATCGTAGCGGCAGCATGGCCAGTGGCCTGAGAATGCACGATTTATGCGCCATCGCCTGGTTAGCGCGACCGGAGCTGTTTACGCTCAAATCGTGCTTTGTGGCGGTAGAAACACAGGGGACCTGGACTTCCGGCGCCACCGTTGTGGATATCGAAGGGCGTCTGGGGCAACCGGCGAATGCGCAGGTGGCGTTAGATCTGGATGTCGAAGGCTTCCAGCGTTGGGCGGCGGAGGTTATCGCTCTGGCGCCATAGTCGGTAGCAGCGCCGGCACCTTCTCGTTAAGATAATCAATCATCGCCCGCATTCTGGCGGGCATATGCTTATGGCCCGCCCACAGCAGCCACAGGTTGCCGGAGTAGCTGCTGATAAACTCCCACTCTGCTAACACCTGCACGATTTCACCGCGCGCCAGCGCCTCACGGGCGGTAAACAACGGCAGGCTGCCGATACCCAGGTGTTGCTTAACGGCATCAAGGCGAACGGCGGTATGGTTGGCGGCGTAACGCCCGTGTGTTTGGATGGTTTCGGTTTTGCCCTCGCGACGGAATTTCCAGCGCGCGTCGGCGGGCGTTTCGCCAAGGCTGATGCAACTATGCGCGCGCAGATCCTGTGGTGTGTGCGGCATGCCATGGCGCTGTAAATATTCCTCGGTGGCGCAGATAACATGGGTGACCGGCATCAGCGGTTTGCCGTGCAGACCGGGGGAGGGGGTATGGGTGATGCGCAGCGCTAAATCAATGCCGTCGTCGATAAAGTCGAGATCGCGATCTTCCAGCCGCAGGCAGACGTCCACCTGCGGATAACGGCTGAAAAACTCCATCATCAGCGGATGGATCACAAAGCGCCCGACGGCTTTTGGCACGCTCAGGGTCAGCTTACCCTGCGCCACCGCCTGGGTGCTGCCGGCGGAGTCCATCGCCTGCCGCGCCGCCTCCAGCATCTCCAGCGCATGTTCATACACCGTTTTTCCGGCATCGCTCAGGCGAAGCTTGCGGGTAGTGCGATGCAGTAGTTTGCAACCCATTTCCTGTTCCAGTCGCGAGACACTGCGGCTGACGGCGGAAGGAGTGAGTCCGTTCTGGCGGGCGACGGCGGAAAAGCTTCCTTGTTCGACGATCTGTACGAAGAGGGCGAGGTCCGGCAGGAGGTTCAGGTTCATTTGTGCTCTCAAAGCAAAAGTGCATTGGTTGTCGATGGGATTATCGCTGTCGGTAATATCAATATACTGTGTTGACAGAGAGGAGAACAACCATGACTGAACGTCTTTATTACACCAGCGACGCCACTGAAGGGCGCGCGCAGGTTGTTGGCTGCACCGCCGAAGCCGATGGCCGTTACGCTATTGAACTGGACCGCACCCTGTTTCATCCGCAAGGCGGTGGCCAACCGTCCGATGGCGGCTGGATTGCCGGTCAGGCGGTGATGGCGGTCGCCGCACGCGGCGATAGCGTACTGCATATCGTCTCACAGCCGCTGCCGTTGGGCGAGGTGGAGATGCGAATTGATGCACCTGCGCGGCAGTTGCATGCCCGCCTGCATTCCGCTGGCCACCTGTTGGGTCTGGCGGGCGAGCAGTTTGGCTGGCGGCCGGTGAAAGCGCATCACTGGCCGGGAGAAGGACGGATTACTTTTACCGCCGGGGCCGGCGCGGTGTTGCCGGAAGCCAGCGCCCTGCTGGCGCAGGTTGCGGCGTGGCAGAGGCAGGATTTACCGCGCCGCGTGACCTTCGCCGACGGTTTGCGCACGGTGGGGTTTGGCGAGCTGCCGGCTTATCCCTGCGGCGGCACCCACGTTGCCAGCCTTTCTGAGCTAGGAAAAGTGATGGTGACTCAGGTGAAGATGAAGAAGGGCCAGATGATCGTAAACTACGCTCTGGAGTGAAAAAGAAGAGCATGCGGCTGCGATCTGTTTGTGTGATTTCGCCAGCAAAGCCGCCATTTTGATAGAAGGTTAATCGATTAATCTGCTATTCTGACAGTGCTGTTCTCCTCGGGCCGGAGACACATATGAACCCTGTTTTTATCCAGCCACCGCAGGTGGCATGGGCCAGCGGAGCATTATCCGACGGCCCGCTATTACGTAAATCAACGCGAATCGGAGATCTTGCTGGGGTTTTTGTTGATGAACTCGCCCGGCAGGCAATGCCCGGCGATCTCAGCGTTTATGATGTTGAAATGCTAGCCACTTCACCGGCAGAGGGAGAACTCTACACCGGTGTAACTCACCTTTATCCCGGCAAAGTCGGCCATGAATTTTTTATGACCCGCGGCCATTTCCATCACCGTCGCGAGCAGGGCGAAGTCTATTTCGGCCTGCGCGGAAGCGGCTTGCTGTTATTGCAAAATGAGCAAGGTGAGGCACGACTGGAAAAGGTCTTTGCCGGTTCGGTCCATATCATTCCTGGTTTTACCGCTCACCGGCTTGTCAATACCGGTGACGAGGTGCTTTCCGCGCTGGCGGTTTGGCCCGCCGTCGCCGGGCATGATTATGCCGCGCTGGCAGACGGCTTTGCGCTGCGGGTGATTGAGGAAAATCAGACCTTTCAGGCAAAGGAGGTGCAGAATGGTTGACTCAGCCCGCCGTTACGGCCTGGATATGGCGATTCATCATCAGCCGCTGGGTTTTAGCTATGGCGAAGATGTCACCGGGCCGATGCCGGAGATCCGCCGCCTCGATCAGATTCGCGCATCGCTGCGTGACCCGAATTGCGACGGGCCGCAGGACGTTTACGCTATCGCTATGGATGTGGCGCGCATGCAGGATCGCGACGAGCTGCAAAAGCGGATGCTTTTGTTCGGCGTGGTGACCTATACCGCCGGACGCTTGGGTGAAGAGCCGATTCGCAGCCAGGGGCATATTCATCGCGTCAGCCAGCATAGCGGCTGGTCGCCGCCGGAGCTATATGAAATCTGGCAGGGCAGCGCGATTATCTATATGCAGGAGTACGTTGAGGACGATCCGGGCCGCTGCTTTGCGGTGATTGCTGGGCCAGGAGAAAAAGTACTGGTCCCGCCGGGATGGGGGCATGCCACAATATCAGCTAACCCGGAAGTGCCGCTTACCTTTGGCGCCTGGTGTGACCGTGAATATGGTTTTGAATATGAGGCCGTACGGGCGCATAAGGGGCTGGCGTGGTATCCGCTATTGCAGGATAAGCATGTGGTCTGGCAGCACAATCCGCGCTACGTTCCGGGACGTTTACAGGCGGTCACCCCTCGGGAGTACACCGAGTTTGGTATAACCTCCGCCCCGATTTATCAGCAGTTTATTGACGATCCGGCACGCTTTCAGTTTATCTCCCGCCCGGATAAAACGGCGGAGCTGTGGCGCAACTTCCATCCATAAAAAACCGGGGCTGAACGCCCCGGCGTGTCACATCCACAAAAATTAACCGGCAAACAGGCCGCTGGCGACGCCAAGCGCTGCCAGCACCAGCAGCAGTACCATCGCTTTCACCGGTGAAACGCCGCGCTTCGCCATTAAATACCAGGTCCCTAACACCACCACCAGCGGCAGCAGCTGCGGGAAGATGCCGTCCAGCATCTGCTGAACGTGGATATTGACGCCATCCTGGGTGATAAATTCCAGCCCGGTACCCAGCTTAACGTAGCTGGCCGCCACGCCGCCCATCACAAAAACACCTAATAGCGACAAGGCTTCGCGCAGGCGGGTTGATTTGCTGCTGACCAGCATCTCCACCGAGCCGGAGCCCATCTTGTAACCTTTGAGAAACAGGAACCACGAACCGGGCAGGATAATCGCCAGCCAGGCGACGGTGTAAAACAGCGGCCCAAGAATATTACCGCCCGCCGCTAGCGCCATGCCGATACTGAGCAGAATAGGGATCAACATTCCAGGGATCATCGAATCCCCGATCCCGGCAATCGGCCCCATCAGACCCACCTTAAGGGTGTTGATCGTCTCGCCGTCGATTGGTTCGCCGTTGGCCTTTTTCTCTTCCAGTCCCAGTGCCATACCGTTAACGATCGCGCCGATCTGCGGCTCCGTATTATAGAACGAAGCGTGGCGACGCAGCATCTCGGTACGCTGGGTGGCATCCGGGTAGAGTTTTTTCGCCACCGGCAGCATGCTCAGGCAAAAGCCGAAGGACTCAAGGCGCTCAAAGCTCATTGACGACAAATTATGCATCATCCACGCCCGCCAGCAGCGGCGCAGATCTTTACGGGTAAGAGTGCGGTCTTCCATCAGAATTCATCCTCATCATCGACCACCGGTCTCGCGCCCGCAGCCTGCGGTGGTTCCGGCTTATAGTTGTAATGAATAAGCGCCAGTAGCGAACCGACGATCACCAGTGCGACCATGTTGAGCTTTAAAAAAACGATGCAGACGAAACCGACCAGAAAGTAGATCAGCATGGTGTAGTTTTTAATGATTTGCTTAAGCAGGATCGCGATCCCGACGGCAGGCAGGATGCCGCCCAGCACGTTCATCGTCGACAGCACGATTTTCGGTAGGCTGTCCATAAAACCACTGATGTACTGTGCGCCGAAATAGACCGCGATAAACGTGGGTACGAAACGTAAAATGAAGTTAGTCACCTGAGGCCAGATAGCGCTGTTCAGATACAGCCCGCGCTCATCGCTACGATCCAACGCCACGTCGGCCCGGTGGTTCCAGAAGGAGTTCAGCACCATCATCGCGTTGAATAAAATGGTTCCGGCGATACCGATTGTTGCCGCCAGCGCCACCGCCACTTCCGGCCCTTTGCCCGACAAAATACCCAGCGCGATGGCCGGATAAGCGACAAAGTTGAGATCCGCAGGCATTGAGCCGCCTGGCGTCACCATTGCGATATATACCGCCTGTACCGCAACGCCTATCAGGATCCCGGTTTTCAGATCGCCGAGAATAAGCCCGACCAGCATTCCGGAAACCAGTGGTCGGGTAATCAGGTACCAGCCGCCGGTCAACCCCAGAAGCCAGGGACTGCTCAGCGCACCCAGGTAACAGAGAATGCCAATTAGCGTAGCTTCGATAATCATCGTTTGCTCCTTATTTCAGCTTCTGTCGGGCGTCCTGCCAGCTGTAGCAGCTGGCATCCGGTACCAGGCGGAATTCCACGTGATGCCCGTGCTGAACCAGCCAGTCAAAGGCAGCGATCTCGTCCGCGTTGACCGACTGATTCGGGCCGATGGTGGTGGTATCGGCACGTGCGCTCATCGGGCCAACGTTGATTTTGCCGTTGGCGTTTTTTAGGCTAATCCCCGCTTGCTCAATGCGTTGCAGAGTGAGCGGGGATTTGCCGATAACGAAATAGTGCTTCTCGCTGGCGATCACCTTGGGCAGCTTTTCAATTGCCGTTGCGGTATCGAACAGCCAGACTTTGGTGTCCTGTACGGCTCCTTTCATCACCGATGAGAGCAGCGGGTCGGCCGCGACGGCATCATCAATAGCGATAATCCCATCGCAGGGCAGCTCTTTGGCCCAACGTGTCACGAGCTGCCCGTGGATAACGCGGTCATCAATACGAACAAAAGAGATACTCATAGCGGTTTCCTTTAAAAATCATCTGACTGAATAGATAAAACCGGGGCGGCTTTTATCAGCGTCGGGACGGCCATTTCCAGCAGTTGCTCGGCTGCGGCATGAACGTCAGTGAAATGGCTAATGTCTTCACTTTGCAGCAGCATGGGAAAATTCACTCCCGCGATGACGGCGAGCGGAGGCGTTGTTCCAGCGGAAAATGCATACTGGCAGGCGACGTTCCACGGGGTCCCGCTTTGCATATCGCATAACACCAGCACGCCATCAGCGTTGTGCCCTGCGTTTTTCAGCGTCGTGGCGAAATCCTGTTTAAAGCCTTCAATGCCCGCCTGCTCGCTAAGCGTCACGGTGAAAACATGCGGTAATTCACCGTAAACCATCCGACTGCTGGCGAGCAGAGCGTCAGCGAGAGGACCGTGGCTGGCGACAATCACGTTGATCATGTATTTATCCTCTTACCCAGGCTTTTATAGTGGCGAGCGGTTGCCTGACGCCTTCGCCTGCGGGTGAAATCCGGTATTCACCGACTGCGGCGGGAATAATAAAGGTCTCGGCATAATGAACGGTGAAGGGCTCGAATGCTCCGCTTGGGCTATCGACCACCGCCTTCGCGCCCTCCACCAGGTTCAGCACGTTAACGCCGCCTTGCGTGTGGTGAATAACCGGTTTGGTGAACCAGTGGCGACGGGTTTCGATAAACTCGCGTTCGTGCATCCCGGTTCGCTCTTCCCGCCAGCCTTCACCTTCGGCGATGAGATCGATACGGTTCACCAGGTTCTCCTCGACCCACTGTGTATCACGCTGCCAGTCTATAACCTGCTCGCCGTGATCGAGATGTACGGGACGTGGTAAACCATCGAGGCCCAGTCGGCCCCAGTCCCATAACTTGAAGGTGAAAATATACGGTGTGGCGCTGATCTCCAGTACCATCGTGCCGCTACCGGAGCAGTGGACCGTTCCGGCCGGGATCAAAAAGTGATCGTGCTTCTGCGCCGGGATCGAGTTAACAAAACGCGCATCGTTGAACGCTTTTTCTCCACGACCGGCGGCGCGAAGGTCGTCCAGCATCGCCTGCGGCTCAATGCCGGTTTTGGTGCCGAGATAAACGACCGCATCTGGCTCTGCTTCGAGAATGTAGTAGCTCTCATCCTGGGTGTAATGCATACCAAACTGCTGCTGGATATATTCGGTTAGCGGGTGGACCTGAAAACTCAGATTTTGCCCGCCGATGGTGTCGAGAAAATCAAAGCGAATCGGAAATTCCGCTCCAAATCGGGCGTGAACCTTTTCACCAAGCAGCGCACGAGGGTATAGCAGTACCAGGTCCTGAGAGGGGATCTCGATCCGCACGTTGCCAAAACGCAGTAACAGGCTGTTTTCCTCGGGCACGCAATCAAAACACCATGCGTAGTTGGGCGCCGTGGGATCGAGATCGAACTGTTGTTTCATCCACTGCCCACCCCAGACGCCGGGGTCGAAGAAGGGAGCAACGCGGAATGGACGAGTGGTGGTTTGTTGCAGTCCGGCGCGCAGCGCGTCTCCGCTGATCAGCATCGGGACATTCTCTATGGTGGTATCGAGTAAAAAATCGGTTCGCTTGAGCAGCGGTGTTTTATGGCGATCGAAGACCCGCCATTCAATAAAAAAGGCGCGCTTGTAGCGGCGAAGAATATCTTCATCCTGGTTCTTAGCCCCCCAGTTGCCCAGCCCATCGTGGCGCATACGTTGCTGAATTTCCCAGCGCGGCAGGTCGGCGTAAATCAGAACATCGCCCGGATGAACTAATGTCGCGCCTGGCCCGTAGACGACAATGACGCCCTTGCTAGTGGCGTCGATTTGCTGGCGCATCCGGCATAGTTTTTCCTCATCAAAAAACTCATTCAGATGATGACAGGAGAGGACGCCGAATACGCGGTCGTCGGTGAGGTTGCGGGCCAGCAGGTCGTGTAGCGCTTGTTCATCCCGGCGGGCAGATTCGACGTTGAGCGCCAGTGTGGCATTGAGTAACGGCAGCAGGCGTTGCTCCAGCTCAGCAAGCCAGACGCCTGGATAACAATCCACAACCACAATAGTTCTGGACTGGGTGGCGATTCGGGTATTAAGCGCCGTGGAGATGGCCTCCCAGCCTTGCCAGGCTTGGTCGTCGTAACCCTGAACAACCACTTCAGGGAATTTATCATAGGTCGTTTGCATATTTTCTCTCCGTATTCGCTAAATTAAGATTAATCGATTAACCTCATTTTGATAGTGTGGTTAACGCGATTAACCCGGCATAACCAGCAACGTAGTGGGTGAAATGGGTGTTAATGTGAGTGTGGTCACAGGGAAAAATGCAATTTTTAGGTTATTCGATTAATCTGATGTGAACGAACAGGAGGAATCATGACGACAGTGACGCTGGCGCAGGTTGCCGAACGGGCCGGGGTCTCTACGGCAACCGTCTCAATGGTATTGCGTAATCGGGGACGTATTTCGCAGGCCACGCGGGACCGGGTATTGAAAGCGCTGGATGATACCGGCTATGTCTACAACCAGACTGCCGCCAACTTACGCAACCGTAGCAGTAACCAAGTTGGATTACTGTTACATGACATCACCAACCCGTTTTATGGCGAGATGACGGCGGGACTGAGCCATGAAATGGAACGCCATGATTTACTGCTGTTTCTGGCTAACAGTGAAGAGTCTGGCGAACGCCAACAGAAGTTTGTTGATTCGCTGATGCGCAATAGTGCCTGCGGGATGGTGCTGTGCGCGGCACGGGAAACACCGTCCTCGTTTTTCGATGCGCTGAAAAGACGCAATATCCCGGCCATTATGGTGGTACGTCCGCTGAGCGATCCGGACTTTGATTTTGTCGGCACCGATAACTTTCTTGGTACCCAGATGGCGACGACGCATCTGCTAAAAATGGGTCATCAGAATATCGCCTTTATTGGTGGTAGCCCGAGTTCCGGCACCCGGGCGCAACGCATTGGCGGTTTTACCAGCACGCTGTTGGAAAGCGGTATTTCTCCAAATCCACAGTGGATCGTCACCGCGCAGGCAAGCCAGATTGATGGTGCCAAAGTGGCGGAGTCGCTGTTATCCCAACATCCGCAAATTACCGCTGCCGTTTGCTATCAGGATATTGTCGCTCTGGGAGTGATGCAGGCGTTGCGTAAAATGGGCCGCGAGCCGGGGCGAGATTTTGCGTTGGTGGGCTTCGATGATATTACCGAAGCGGCGTTGGTCCAGCCTGCGCTAACCACCGTTTCGGTGGCAGCGAAAGAGATTGGGCGTAAAGCCGGCGAGCTGCTATATAGCCGTATTCAGGGCAATGATGAGCCGCCGAAACGTATTATTCTTCCGCCCGCGCTGGTGATCCGCGAATCTTGTGGTTTTCGCCGGGGCGATTAAACGGTATCGGTCACTTTACCGTGTATAAAGGCGCTCCAGTCTGTCGACTTTGCCATAACTGATTTCCGCTTCCAGAAAATCGCTTTTAACCCCTTGCTCCAGATGGCGGGGGACGGGGCCTCGCCCCTATGGGGCCAGCGCAAGCGCCGTTCAAAACGGCCAGCCGTTTTGTCCTGCAACTCGAATTATTTAGGGTATAGTTTTTACTGATATCGACCGCCGTTTGTCATAAATTTCTAATTATCGGCGTTTTTGAGTAGCGGCTATGCAATGGGCTGGTTACTCTGAAAACAATTCACGTGAAGTTAACAAAAGAGAATAGCTATGCATGATGCACAAATCCGCGTGGCCATCGCGGGCGCGGGCGGCCGGATGGGGCGCCAGTTAATTCAGGCCGCGCTACAGATGGACGGCGTGGCGCTGGGCGCGGCGTTGGAGCGCGAAGGTTCAAGTCTGGTCGGCAGTGACGCGGGTGAACTGGCGGGCGCGGGAAAAGCTGGCGTTGCGGTACAAAGCAGCCTGGCGGCGGTTCAGGGCGATTTCGACGTGCTGATTGATTTTACCCGCCCGGAAGGCACGCTCAACCATCTTGCTTTCTGCCGTCAGCACGGTAAAGCGATGGTTATCGGCACCACCGGCTTTGATGACGCCGGCAAACAGGCGATCAACGATGCCGCACAGGAGATAGCGATCGTCTTCGCCGCCAACTTTAGCGTTGGCGTCAACGTCCTGTTAAAGCTGCTGGAGAAGGCGGCGAAGGTGATGGGCGACTACACCGATATCGAAATTATCGAAGCTCACCATCGGCATAAAGTGGATGCGCCGTCAGGCACTGCGCTGGCGATGGGCGAAGCGATCGCCGGGGCGCTGAACAAGGATCTGAAGGACTGCGCGGTCTACAGCCGTGAAGGCTACACCGGCGAGCGCGTGCCGGGTACCATTGGCTTTGCCACCGTTCGTGCGGGCGACATCGTCGGCGAACATACGGCGATGTTCGCCGATATCGGCGAACGTATCGAAATTACCCATAAAGCCTCCAGCCGAATGACTTTTGCCAATGGCGCCGTTCGTTCCGCATTATGGCTAAAAGATAAGAAAAATGGTCTTTTCGACATGAGGGATGTGCTTGAACTGAACACTTTATAATGATTATTACCCATCGTGATGTGGTTATTGCATTCAATATGTGATTGATTGCAAAGGGCAATATTTTATTGCCCTTTTTTATTTTACCTTTATCTCATGTTTTATTTATTTAAACCGGTATAAAACTAACTTATCTATTGTTTTTTGGTTATTGAATTGTAAATTTTGACCATCTGGTCCACTTTTTTAGCGCCCCTCGCCCGATTTTACAATCTTTCTCGCCCGCAAGCGTTTTCTCAACCAGGTTAGTTGATCTTTTTAGCGTTAAAATCGACAGTTACGCTCCAGTGACGTAAAAGAAGATTAAAAATATCCGCTTTAAGTTGACTTTTACCCGACATCTCTCCAGAATGCCGCCGTTTGCCAAAATTCTGCGGGCAAAAATTTGCATTGATTCAGATCTAGTTTCTGCATTAATATGCAAATAAAGTGAGTGAATATTCTCTGGAGGGTGTTTTGATTAAGTCAGCGCTTTTGGTTCTGGAAGACGGAACCCAGTTTCACGGTCGGGCCATCGGGGCAACCGGCACGGCGGTTGGGGAAGTCGTTTTCAATACTTCAATGACCGGTTATCAAGAAATCCTCACTGATCCTTCCTATTCCCGCCAAATCGTCACTCTTACTTATCCCCATATTGGTAATGTCGGCACCAACGCCGCCGATGAAGAATCTTCTCAGGTACACGCTCAGGGTCTGGTCATTCGCGACCTGCCGCTGATTGCCAGCAACTTCCGCAATACCGAAGACCTTTCTTCTTACCTCAAGCGCCATAACATCGTGGCGATTGCCGATATCGATACCCGTAAGCTGACGCGTCTGCTGCGTGAGAAAGGGGCGCAGAACGGCTGCATCATCGCGGGCGACAACCTCGACGGGCAGCTGGCGCTGGAAAAAGCGCAGGCGTTCCCGGGCCTGAATGGCATGGATCTGGCGAAAGAAGTCACTACCGCAGAGACTTACGCCTGGACGCAGGGGAGCTGGTCGCTGGCAGGCGACCTGCCGGAAGCGAAAGCGGAAAGCGAGCTGCCGTTCCATGTCGTGGCTTATGACTTCGGCGCCAAGCGTAACATCCTGCGTATGCTGGTTGACCGCGGCTGCCGCCTGACGGTGGTACCGGCGCAGACCTCTGCGGAAGAGGTTCTCAAGCTCAATCCGGACGGTATTTTCCTGTCCAACGGTCCTGGTGACCCGGCGCCGTGCGATTACGCTATCGCGGCGATTGAAAAATTCCTCACCACCGATATCCCGGTATTTGGCATCTGCCTCGGCCATCAGCTGCTAGCGCTGGCGAGCGGTGCGAAGACCATTAAGATGAAATTCGGCCACCACGGCGGTAACCACCCGGTTAAAGATATTGATAACAACGTGGTGATGATTACCGCCCAGAACCACGGTTTTGCGGTTGACGAAGCCACGCTGCCCGCCAACCTGCGCGTGACCCACAAGTCGCTGTTCGACGGCACCCTGCAGGGGATTCATCGTACTGACAAACCGGCGTTCAGCTTCCAGGGGCACCCTGAAGCGAGCCCGGGGCCGCACGATGCCGCGCCGCTGTTCGATCACTTTATCGAACTTATCGAGCTTTACCGTAAGACCGCTAAATAATCAGGAGCCGAGAAGACCATGCCAAAACGTACAGATATAAAAAGCATCCTGATCCTCGGCGCTGGCCCGATTGTTATCGGCCAGGCGTGCGAGTTTGACTACTCCGGCGCGCAGGCATGTAAAGCCCTGCGTGAAGAAGGCTACCGCGTCATTCTGGTGAACTCCAACCCCGCCACCATCATGACCGACCCGGAAATGGCCGATGCGACTTACATTGAGCCGATTCACTGGGAAGTAGTACGTAAAATCATCGAAAAAGAGCGCCCGGATGCGGTGCTGCCGACCATGGGCGGCCAGACCGCGCTGAACTGCGCGCTGGAACTGGAACGTCAGGGCGTGCTGGCAGAGTTCGGCGTGACCATGATTGGTGCTACCGCCGATGCGATTGATAAAGCCGAAGACCGTCGCCGTTTCGACGTAGCGATGAAGAAAATCGGCCTCGACACCGCGCGTTCCGGTATCGCGCACACCATGGAAGAAGCGCTGGCGGTTGCCGCTGACGTCGGCTTCCCATGCATCATCCGCCCAAGCTTCACCATGGGCGGCACCGGTGGCGGTATCGCTTACAACCGTGAAGAGTTCGAAGAAATCTGCGAACGTGGCCTGGATCTCTCGCCAACCAACGAGCTGCTGATTGATGAATCGCTGATCGGCTGGAAAGAGTACGAGATGGAAGTGGTGCGTGATAAAAACGACAACTGCATCATTGTCTGCTCGATTGAAAACTTCGATGCGATGGGCATCCACACCGGCGATTCCATTACCGTTGCTCCGGCGCAGACCCTGACCGACAAAGAATACCAAATCATGCGTAACGCCTCGATGGCGGTACTGCGTGAAATCGGCGTAGAAACCGGTGGTTCTAACGTGCAGTTCTCGGTGAACCCGAAAGACGGTCGCCTGATTGTTATCGAAATGAACCCGCGCGTATCCCGCTCCTCGGCGCTGGCCTCGAAAGCGACCGGCTTCCCGATTGCTAAAGTGGCTGCCAAGCTGGCAGTGGGTTACACCCTCGACGAGCTGATGAACGACATCACCGGCGGCCGTACTCCGGCGTCGTTCGAACCGTCCATCGACTACGTTGTGACTAAGATTCCACGCTTCAACTTTGAAAAATTCGCTGGCGCCAATGACCGCCTGACGACTCAGATGAAGTCCGTCGGCGAAGTGATGGCGATTGGCCGCACGCAGCAGGAATCGCTGCAGAAAGCGCTGCGCGGCCTGGAAGTGGGCGCGACCGGCTTCGACCCGAAAGTGAGCCTCGATGACCCGGAAGCGCTGACCAAAATCCGCCGCGAGCTGAAAGACGCCGGCGCTGAGCGTATCTGGTATATCGCTGATGCCTTCCGCGCGGGCCTCTCCGTCGATGGCGTGTTCAACCTGACCAATATCGACCGCTGGTTCCTGGTACAGATTGAAGAGCTGGTGCGTCTGGAAGAGAAAGTGGCGGAAGTGGGCATCAACGGCCTCGACGCGGACTTCCTGCGTCACCTGAAGCGTAAAGGTTTTGCCGATGCGCGTCTGGCGAAGCTGGCGGGCGTGCGCGAAGCGGAAATCCGCAAGCTGCGTGACCAGTACAACCTGCACCCGGTCTACAAGCGTGTGGATACCTGCGCGGCGGAATTCGCTACCGACACCGCCTACATGTACTCCACCTATGAAGACGAGTGTGAATCCAACCCGTCCGTCGACCGCGACAAAATCATGGTCCTCGGCGGCGGCCCGAACCGTATCGGCCAGGGTATCGAATTTGACTACTGCTGCGTACATGCCTCGCTGGCGCTGCGCGAAGACGGCTACGAGACCATTATGGTCAACTGTAACCCGGAAACCGTCTCTACCGACTATGACACTTCCGACCGCCTGTACTTCGAGCCGGTAACCCTGGAAGACGTGCTGGAAATCGTGCGCATCGAGAAACCAAAAGGCGTTATCGTGCAGTACGGCGGCCAGACTCCACTGAAACTGGCGCGCGAACTTGAAGCCGCAGGCGTACCGGTTATCGGCACCAGCCCGGATGCGATTGACCGCGCAGAAGACCGTGAGCGCTTCCAGCATGCGGTTGACCGTCTGAAGCTGAAACAGCCAGCCAACGCCACGGTGACCGCGATTGAACAAGCGGTTGAGAAGGCGAAAGAGATTGGCTACCCGCTGGTAGTGCGTCCATCCTACGTACTCGGCGGCCGCGCGATGGAAATCGTCTACGACGAAGCCGACCTGCGTCGCTACTTCCAGACCGCGGTGAGCGTTTCCAACGATGCGCCGGTGCTGCTGGACCGCTTCCTTGACGATGCGGTGGAAGTCGATGTCGATGCCATCTGCGATGGTGAAATGGTGCTGATTGGCGGCATCATGGAGCATATCGAGCAGGCAGGCGTACACTCCGGCGACTCCGCGTGTTCTCTGCCAGCCTACACCCTGAGCAAAGAGATTCAGGATGTGATGCGCGAGCAGGTGCAGAAGCTGGCCTTCGAACTGCAGGTTCGTGGCTTGATGAACGTACAGTTCGCGGTTAAAAACAACGAAGTGTACCTGATTGAAGTCAACCCGCGCGCAGCGCGTACCGTACCGTTCGTCTCGAAAGCTACCGGCGTGCCGCTGGCGAAAGTGGCGGCGCGCGTGATGGCCGGAAAAACCCTGGCGCAACAGGGCGTCACCAAAGAGATCATCCCGCCGTACTACTCGGTGAAAGAAGTGGTGCTGCCGTTCAACAAATTCCCGGGCGTGGACCCGCTGTTAGGGCCGGAAATGCGCTCTACCGGTGAAGTGATGGGCGTGGGCCGCACCTTCGCGGAAGCATTCGCTAAGGCACAGCTCGGCAGTAACTCCACCATAAAGAAACAGGGCCGTGCGCTGCTCTCCGTTCGCGAAGGCGATAAAGAGCGCGTTGTCGACCTGGCGGCGAAGCTGCTGAAGCAGGGCTTCGAGCTGGATGCGACCCACGGTACCGCGATTGTGCTGGGCGAAGCGGGTATCAACCCGCGTCTGGTGAACAAGGTGCATGAAGGCCGTCCGCACATTCAGGACCGTATCAAGAATGGCGAGTACACTTACATCATCAACACCACCGCAGGCCGTCAGGCGATTGAAGACTCCAAGCTGATTCGCCGCAGCGCGCTGCAGTACAAGGTGCATTACGACACCACCCTGAACGGCGGCTTCGCGACGGCGATGGCGCTGAATGCCGACGCCACCGAGAAGGTGACTTCGGTTCAGGAAATGCACGCGCAAATCACCAAATAAGCGCGCCGGGCCGACGATATCGTCGGCCCGTTTTTTTTTGTGTCGGTCATCTTCGGAGAGTTCTGCTTTTATCCACCTGTCGGGTCAGGCTAACTAGAGTTAGCATGATAACGATATCAATTGATGAAAAGACAGGAGGATACAATGCGGAACAACATTCTGGTGGCATCCGCGCTGGCGGCAACGGCGATATTATTTGTTGCTGGTTGCTCATCGAATCAGTCGATCAAAACGACGGACGGCAAAACGATTGTGACCAGCGGTAAGCCACAGGTCGATGACGATACTGGACTAGTGTCCTACAAAAACGCCGAAACCGGCCGCGTGGAGCAGATTAATCGCGACCAGGTGAAGTCAATGGACGAACTGGATAACTAAGTTTACGCGGCTCCGCAACAGGTTGCAGAGCCGTTGTCCGCGCCCTGTTATAAGCCAGGGCGCGGTCGATCCTCAGACAGCGACCAACATGCCGCCGTCAACAAACAGCAGATGGCCGTTGACGAAGTCGGATGCCTTCGATGAGAGAAATACCGCCGCGCCGACCAACTCCTGCGGATCGCCCCAGCGGGCTGCCGGTGTGCGTTTGCATAACCAGTCGGTGAAGGCGCGATCGTCGACTAATGCCTGCGTCATGGCGGTTTTGAAGTAACCCGGGGCGATACCGTTGACCTGAATATTGTGCCGCGCCAGCTCAACGCACATGCCGCGAGTCAGCATTTTTACCGCCCCTTTGGCTGCGGCATACGGAGTGATGGTGTCGCGGCCAAGTTCGCTTTGCATCGAACAGATGTTGATGATTTTTCCTTGTTCCCGTTTCACCATGCGCTTCGCAACAGCCTGAGAGACGAGGAACACCGCCGTTTGGTTAACGGCAATCACATCATTCCATTCCTGTACCGGAAATTCGGTAAAGGGATGGCGGCGTTGAATACCGGCGTTATTAAAGAGCACGTCGATGGCGCCGATTTCGTTTTCGATGCGGGTAATCGCGTTTTCTACCGAATCGGGGTCGGTGACGTTAAACACCGCAGCGTGCGCCGCAATGTCTTCATCGCGTAATTTCATCACCGCTTCATCGGCGCGCGGCGCGGAAATATCGTTGATAATAATTTCTGCGCCGTACTGCGCCAGCCCCTGCGCCATCACGAAACCAATTCCCTGTCCTGAGCCAGTAATTAAAATGCGTTTGCCTTGTAAGCTGAAAAGATCTTTCATCCTGATATCCTGATTAACCGCTGAAGATAAATGACGTTGCTGATTTCACGCATCGTGGAGTCGGAATCGCCTGACCTCTATCTCACGGATTTTTACCCGGTAAAACCGTGATGGCGATCACTCAAAACCGTGTTACGAAAAGGGGTTACGCTAAACGTGAAGCAGGATAGAAATTCCTCCAGTTCAAAGGGTTAACTCCGCCGCGGCGAGATTCTCTTTTTCCGCGCCGACAGGCATAATGGCTTGATGCTGTGGAAGTAATTGACGGGTCGAAAGATGAAAGCACAACGTATTACGCTCAATGATATTGCCGCGCTGTCCGGCGTAACCAAAATGACCGTCAGCCGTTATTTACGCACCCCGGATAAGGTTAAACCGGAGACGGCGGAGCGTATCGCCAGCGTCATTGCCGAGATTGGCTATCAGCCCGATCCGGATAACCCGGCGATGAGCAGCGTCAGCGTGCCGCGCATCGGCGTGCTGATCCCTTCCTTTCATAACCAGATTTTTGCCGATTTACTGGCCGGTATCGAAGCGGTCACCGCCGTTCACGGTTACCAGACATTGGTCGTTAATTATGACTATGACCGGCAACGGGAAGAGGAACAGATTGCCGCCGTGCTGGCCTTTAACGTTAAAGGGATACTGCTCACCGATTCCGTGCATACTTTGCGGGCGGAGAAGTACCTCAATGCGGCGAAGATCCCGGTGGCGGAAGTGATGGGGCTGGCGGATAACCCCGGGCGCATCAATGTCGGTTTCGATAACGTTAAAGCGGGATTCGATATGACGGCGATGCTGCTGGCGAGCGGTAAACGGCAGGTCATCTATTTTGGCTCCATGTCGGATGTTCGTGATGAACAGCGCTACGCTGGCTATTGCCAGGCGATGGAAAACGCCGGATTAACGGCCGGGCGTATTGCACCGAACAAGGTGTCGTCGGTTTCTATTGGCACCGGCATGATGACCCTTGCGCGGCAGATGTATGCCGACATGGACGCTATCCTCTGCACTAACGACGATCTGGCGGTCGGCGTGTTGCAGGAGTGTCTCGCCAGCGGCATCAGGGTGCCGCAGGAGATGGCGATTGCGGGTTTCCACGGTCTGGAAATGGGGCAAATCGTCTCCCCGCGCCTCGCCAGCGTGCTGACCCCGCGTTTTGAAATGGGGAAGGTCGCGACTGAAATCCTGATTAAGAAAATGAAAGGATTACCGACTATCGAGAAAGTCGATCTCCATTATCGTCTGTCGATGGGCGAAACCATCTAACCATCTCCTGATGCCCGCCAGACGCGGGTTTTGCCTTAGCGATCACGGACGGCGTAACAGCTATTTTTAACACGATCCAGCGTGATGTAGGTCGCAAAATCCCCCACAGAAAACCCGTTTGATAATGGCAACCGTCATTAAGCAAAGTTAAACAGGTGATCTGATGAAACACGTTCTAACCCGCGCCGTACTGTTGGTGGCTCCTGTCGTTGATTCGCTGCAGGCGCAGCTGGCCGCCGACTATCCGCTATTCCGCCTGTATGAGCAGGATGATCCGATCGCCTTTCTGCGTGAGCAGGGCGAAAATATCGCTGCCGTCGTGACCCGCGGCGATGTGGGCGTCGCCAACAGCATACTGGAGTTACTGCCGCACCTTGGGCTGATCGCGATTTTTGGCGTCGGAACCGATGCGGTCGATTTGCACTATACCCGTTCCCGTGATATCGCCGTCTCGATTACCTCCGGCGTGCTGACGAATGACGTCGCCGATCTGGCGATGGGACTACTGCTGACAGGCGCTCGTCAACTGTGTCAGGGCGATCGCTTTGTGCGTGAAGGCCGCTGGGCGAATGGCGGTATGCCGCTGGCGACCCAGGTTAGCGGTAAACGCATCGGTATTTTCGGCATGGGCAACATCGGTCAGGCGATCGCCCGCCGCGCCAGCGGTTTTGATATGCAGGTGCGTTATACCGACCGTAAGCCACAGGAAGCACTGGGTTATCAGTGGTGTGCCGATCTGCACACCCTGGCACGGGAAAGCGATTTTCTGGTGATCGCCGCTTCCGCAGGCGAGGCCAATCGGGGAATTATTGATGCCTCGGTATTCAACGCGATGCCAAAGCACGCCTGGCTTATCAATATTGCTCGCGGTTCGTTGGTCGATGAACCGGCGCTGATTGCGGCGTTACAAAACGGTGTTATCGCCGGCGCCGGGCTGGATGTTTTTGCCGAGGAGCCGTGGGTACCTGCCGAGCTTATCGCGCTGGATAATGTGGTTCTGCAACCTCATGTCGCCAGCGCCACGCACGAAACGCGGCAAAAAATGAGTGACGTCGTATTCGCTAATATCGCAGCCTATTTCTCCGATCGCCCATTGCCGAACGCTATCGACTAACGCCTGTTGCTGTACCCCACTCGATTTTCATTACAACGTTAACCTCTGTAGAGAGCGTGCGAAATATGAACGATAACATTCCCGGCACTCGCTGGCTGCGCATCATCGCGCCAGTTTTAATCGCCTGTATTATTTCGTTTATGGACCGGGTCAATATTAGCTTTGCGTTGCCCGGCGGTATGGAAGAGGATTTAGGCATCACCAGCCAAATGGCGGGGGTGGCGAGCGGGATCTTCTTTATTGGTTATTTATTTCTGCAAATTCCCGGCGGGCGGATTGCGGTTAACGGGAGCGGTAAAAGGTTTATCGCCTGGTCGTTGGTTGCCTGGGCCATTGTTTCGATAGCGACCGGTTTCGTCACCCATGAATATCAGCTGCTGGTTTTGCGCTTTATTCTCGGCGTTTCTGAAGGCGGTATGCTGCCGGTGGTGCTGACGATGGTAAGCAACTGGTTCCCGGAAAAAGAGCTGGGCCGGGCCAATGCCTTCGTGATGATGTTTGCGCCGCTGGGCGGCATGCTGACGGCGCCGGTCTCAGGCGCGATTATCGCTGCGCTCGACTGGCGTTGGCTGTTTATTATCGAAGGTCTGCTATCGCTGATCGTGCTGGCGGTATGGTGGCTGACGATCAGCGACCGTCCGGAACAGGCCCGCTGGCTGCCTACGCGTGAACGGGAGTATTTGGTCGCGACGCTGGCAGCAGAGCGGGCGGTGAAAATGGCGGAAGCGCCGGTCAGCAATGCGCCGGTGAAGGATGTCTTTCGCAACAGTGGCCTGATGAAGCTGGTGGTTCTCAACTTCTTCTACCAGACCGGCGACTACGGCTATACCCTGTGGTTGCCGACGATCCTCAAAGGGTTAACCAGCGGCGATATGGCCAGCGTTGGTTTTCTGGCGGTGCTGCCATTCGTCGCTACCCTGGCGGGAATCTACGTCATTTCTCTGTTCAGCGATCGCAGCGGCAAACGCCGACTGTGGGTGCGTTTCTCGCTCTACAGCTTCGCGGCGGCGCTGGTGGCGTCCGTCGTGCTGAGGGAGCAGGTTGTCGCGGCCTACGTGGCGCTGGTGGTATGCGGTTTTTTCCTCAAATCGGCCACCAGCCCTTTCTGGTCGATGCCGGGGCGTATCGCCTCGCCGGAAGTGGCCGGTAGCGCCCGTGGAGTGATCAATGGTCTGGGGAATCTTGGCGGCTTTTGCGGTCCGTATTTGGTCGGGGTGATGATCTATTTGTATGGTCAGAATGTGGCGGTCTGCGCGCTGGCGGGGTCGTTAATCATTGCCGGGACTCTGACTTACCTGTTGCCGAAGCGGTGTGATCTCGATGCTGATGTATCTGCCAACGCGGTCAATAAACAGCCGCGAAATGCGTAAATAGGTGAGATATAAATCACATTTATCATTGTAAGCGCTTTGATTAACTGTCTACACTCTTGCTGATTACAACAAGAGCTAACGCAGGCTAATCAATGATTCTGATAATTTATTCGCATCCCTATCCGCATCACTCGCATGCGAATAAGCGGATGCTTGAACAAGCAGGGACGCTTGATGGCGTAGAGATACGCTCCCTCTATGAGCTTTACCCCGACTTCAATATCGATATCGCTGCTGAACAGGCGGCGCTGGCGCGCGCCGATCTGGTTATCTGGCAGCACCCTATGCAGTGGTACAGCGTTCCGCCGTTGTTCAAATTGTGGATGGATAAAGTGCTAGCCCACGGCTGGGCGTACGGCCATCACGGCATTGCGCTGCGAGGTAAATCGCTGATGTGGGCGGTGACTACCGGCGGCGGTGAAAGCCATTTCGATATCGGTTCATTCCCCGGCTTTGACGTGCTGGCGCAGCCGCTGCAGGCAACCGCGTTGTACTGTGGGATGACGTGGTTGCCGCCGTTTGCGATGCACTGCACCTTTGTCTGCGACGATGAAACGCTGCAGGCGCAGGCTCGTCATTATCGTCAACGTTTAATCGAATGGCAGGAGGCGCACAATAATGGATAGCCATACGCTAATACAGGCGCTGATTTATCTTGGATCCGCTGCGCTTATCGTCCCGATTGCCGTGCGCCTGGGGTTGGGGTCGGTGTTGGGATACCTGATCGCCGGCTGCATTATTGGCCCGTGGGGGCTACGTCTGGTGACCGACGCCGAGTCGATTTTGCACTTTGCGGAGATCGGCGTGGTGCTGATGCTATTTGTGATCGGCCTTGAGCTGGATCCGCAGCGTTTGTGGAAACTGCGCGCATCGGTCTTCGGCGGCGGTGCGCTGCAGATGGTGGTGTGCGGCGCATTTATCGGCCTGTTCTGCATGTTGCTTGGTCTGCGCTGGCAGGTTGCGGAGCTGATTGGCATGACGCTGGCGCTGTCGTCGACGGCAATTGCGATGCAGGCAATGAATGAGCGCAACCTGACGGTGACGCAGTTGGGACGTAGCGCCTTTGCGGTGTTGTTGTTCCAGGATATCGCGGCGATCCCATTAGTGGCGATGATCCCGCTGCTGGCGGCCAGCGGCGGGTCGACCACGCTTGCCGCGTTTGCGCTGTCGGCGCTGAAAGTGGCTGGCGCGCTGGCGTTGGTGGTGCTGTTAGGGCGTTACCTGACCCGGCCGATGCTGCGCTTCGTCGCCCGTTCCGGCCTGCGCGAAGTATTCAGCGCCGTGGCCCTGTTCCTGGTTTTCGGCTTCGGATTGCTGCTGGAAGAAGTGGGGCTGTCGATGGCGATGGGCGCGTTCCTGGCCGGGGTACTGCTGGCGAGCTCGGAATATCGCCATGCGCTGGAGAGTGATATCGAGCCATTTAAAGGGCTGCTGCTGGGGCTGTTCTTTATTGGCGTCGGCATGTCTATCGACTTCGGTACGCTGATGACCCATCCGCTGCGCATCCTGATTCTGTTGGTTGGTTTCCTGGTGATTAAAGCGGTGATGTTATGGTTGATTGCCAAACCGTTGGGCGTACCGCGCGCGCAGCGCCGCTGGTTTGCCGTGCTGCTGGGGCAGGGGAGTGAGTTCGCTTTCGTGGTCTTCGGCGCGGCGCAGATGGCCGATGTGCTGGATAGCGAGTGGGCGAAGGCGCTGACCCTGGCGGTGGCGCTGTCGATGGCGGCAACGCCGATCCTGCTGGTGCTGCTGACCCGGATGGATAAATCTGCCAGCGGGCAGGAACGGGAAGCGGACGAGATTGACGAGGAGCAGCCGCGGGTGATTGTCGCGGGTTTCGGTCGCTATGGGCAGATCGCTGGCCGTATGTTGCTCTCCAGCGGCGTGAAGATGGTGATCCTCGACCACGATCCGGATCACGTCGATACGCTACGCAAGTTTGATATGAAAGTGTTTTACGGCGATGCCACGCGGGTGGATTTGCTGGAGTCGGCGGGGGCGGAAAAGGCGGAAGTGCTGATTAACGCCATCGACGATCCTCAGGCGAGTTTGCAACTGGTGGAACTGGCAAAAGAGCACTTTCCGCATCTGCAGATCATTTCGCGCGCCCGCGATGTCGATCACTATATCCAACTGCGCCAGGCTGGGGTGGAGGCGCCGGAACGTGAGACCTTCGAGTCGGCGTTGAAAAGCGGCCGTATGACGCTGGAAGCCTTAGGGCTGGGCGCTTATGAAGCCCGCGAGCGCGCCGATCTGTTTCGTCGCTTCAACCTACAGATGGTGGAAGAGATGGTGGCGCTGGCGGAAAATGATGCCGCGTCCCGCGTGGCGGTGTACAAACGTACCAGCGATATGCTGACCGGAATCATCAACGAAGACCGCAATCATCTGTTGTTGGTACAGCGTCATGGTTGGCAGGGCACCGAAGAGGGGCGGCATACCGGAGACATGCGCGATGAGCCGGAAAATAAGCCATCCGCCTGACCCGGTGAATAAATGTTACGTTAACTTTACAGCTAACATTTTGTTTTCAATTTAGTTCCTGAACTGGCGGCTCACAAGGCTTACGTGGGCTCGCCAGCAAATCGAAAAATTTTCTTATTCTTTACTCTTCGTTCAGTCGACGAAGTATTACGCTTTCCGTATAGTGGCGGCAATTTTTTGCACTCGGGAAATTTTCAATGATTAGTCTGATTGCGGCGTTAGCTGTAGATCGCGTTATTGGCATGGAAAACGCCATGCCATGGGACTTGCCTGCCGATCTCGCCTGGTTTAAACGTAACACCTTAAACAAGCCTGTCGTGATGGGGCGTCTGACCTGGGAATCCATTGGTCGCCCGTTGCCAGGACGTAAAAATATCGTGATCAGCAGCAAGCCGGGCAGCGACGATCGCGTGCAGTGGGTGAAGTCTGTTGAGGAAGCGGTTGCCGCCTGCGGCGACGTGGAAGAAATTATGGTTATCGGCGGCGGCCGCGTTTACGAGCAGTTCCTGCCGAAAGCGCATAAGCTGTATTTGACCCATATCGACGCGGAAGTGGAAGGCGATACCCATTTCCCGGATTACGATCCGGACGAGTGGGAATCCGTGTTCAGCGAGTTTCACGATGCTGACGCGCAGAACTCGCATAGCTACTGCTTCGAGATCCTCGAACGCCGTTAAACAGGTATCGTGCGGATTAAAAAACCCCGGTCGCGTGATGCGCGGCCGGGGTTTTGTTTTATCGGGAATCACCTGCGAGTTTGTAGCCCGGATCAGGCGCAGAGCGCCGCCATCCGGGAATATCCCGGCTCGCGCTACGCTTAGCCGGGCTACCGAATACTGCGCATCCCGGATGAACTCAGGAGGCGACCGCTTCGCCCTCGTCGAGGCTTTTCTGCCGGTTCGAGCGTTGGGTAAAATATGTTTTATCTTCCCAGCGCAGACAGGTGAGATCGCCGCCCCAGCAGCAACCGGTATCCAGCCCGTAAATCCCTTCCGGCGTGCCGCGACCTTCCAGCGACGCCCAGTGACCAAATACGATGCTGTACTCGCGTGAGACCGGACCGGGAATGGCGAACCAGGGTTTAAGCGGCGCAGGCGCGTCTTCCGGCGCCTCTTTACTGTACATATCCAACTGGCCGTTCGGGAAGCAGTAGCGCATGCGGGTGAAGGCGTTGGTGATAAAGCGCAGGCGCGCCAGACCGCTGAGCTCAGTGCTCCAGTGGTTCGGCATATCGCCGTACATCGCGTCGAGGAAGAACGGATAGGAGTCGCTGGCCAGCACGGCTTCAACATCGCGCGCGCACTGTTTGGCGGTGTCTAAATCCCACTGCGGCGTGATGCCGGCATGAGCCATCACCAGTTTTTTCTCTTCGTCGATCTGCATCAGCGGCTGGCGACGCAGCCAGTTGAGGAGCTCATCGGCGTCCGGCGCTTCCAGCAGTGGCGTCAGACGATCTTTCGGCTTGTTGCGGCTGATCCCCGCAAACACCGCCAGCAGGTGCAGGTCATGATTGCCCAGCACGATGCGTACGCTATCGCCAAGCATTTTAACGAAGCGCAGCACTTCCAGAGAACCCGGGCCGCGTGCGACCAGATCGCCGGTGAGCCACAGCGTATCCGTATCAGGATTAAACTCCACCTGCTCCAATAATGCGATCAGTTCATCGTAGCAACCGTGGACGTCGCCAATAAGGTATGTAGCCATTGTGTTTTTAATGTATGAGCGTTGGGACTGCGAGACGGAAGACAGGGATCTCGATATGGAACGGCACGCCGTTAATATCGATCATCTCATAATGACCCTGCATGGTGCCCAGCGGCGTTTCGATAACTGCGCCGCTGGTGTATTGATACTCTTCGCCGGCAGGGATGTGCGGCTGTTCGCCGACCACCCCTTCACCCTGGACTTCCGTCTCGCGACCGTGACCATTGGTGATTAGCCAGTAGCGGCCGAGAAGCTGAACCTGACTCCGCCCCAGGTTGCGAATGGTAACGGTGTAAGCGAAGACGTAGCGCTCCTCTTCCGGGGAAGATTGCGATTCGATATAGACGCTTTGCACCTGAACGCAAACACGAGGCGAATTAATCATGGTTAGCTCTCCTTCGAAGGCAGATGGTTGGATAACCAGTTGGCCATCTTACAGTACTGCTCGACAGAAATATTTTCCGCACGCACGGCCGGGTCGATGCCCAGCTCCGTCAGCACTTCAACGCTAAACAGGTTGCCGAGACTATTGCGAATAGTTTTGCGGCGCTGGTTGAAGGCTTCAGTGGTGATGCGGCTCAGTACGCGGATATCCTTCACCGGATACGGCATGGTGCTGTGTGGCACCAGGCGAACGACGGCGGAATCCACTTTTGGCGGCGGCGTAAAGGCGGTCGGCGGTACTTCAAGTACCGGGATCACCTGGCAGTAGTACTGCGCCATGACGCTTAGTCGACCATACGCCTTACTGTTCGGCCCGGCAACCAGACGATTAACCACTTCCTTCTGCAGCATAAAGTGCATATCGGCAATGGCATCAGTATAGCTGAACAGGTGGAACATCAGCGGCGTAGAGATGTTGTACGGCAGGTTGCCGAAAACGCGCAGCGGCTGGCCCATTTTCTCCGACAGTTCGCCGAAGTTCATGGTCATCGCATCTTGCTGATAAATCGTCAGTTTCGGCCCGAGGAACGGATGTGTTTGCAGACGGGCCGCCAGATCGCGGTCCAGCTCGATAACGGTCAACTGGTCGAGGCGTTCGCCGACCGGCTCGGTCAACGCGGCGAGACCTGGGCCGATTTCGACCATCGCCTGACCTTTTTGTGGATTGATGGCCGAGACAATGCTGTCGATCACGAACTGATCGTTGAGAAAGTTTTGCCCGAAGCGTTTACGGGCTAAATGGCCCTGATGGACTCGATTATTCATTGGGTATTAACAATCATTTTGATGGCGAGATTAAGCGCCGTGATAAAACTGCCGACGTCCGCCTTCCCCTGACCGGCTAATTCCAGCGCGGTACCGTGGTCGACGGAGGTACGAATAAAAGGTAAACCGAGCGTAATATTCACGCCACGGCCAAAGCCCTGGTATTTTAGCACGGGCAGGCCCTGATCGTGGTACATCGCGAGCACTGCATCGGCATTATCGAGATATTTTGGCTGAAAAAGAGTATCCGCAGGCAGCGGGCCGCTGAGATTCATGCCCTTCGCGCGCATTTCTTCCAGCACCGGAATAATGGTATCTATCTCTTCCGTTCCCATGTGGCCGCCTTCGCCAGCGTGGGGGTTCAGGCCACACACCAGCACATGAGGCTGGGCGATACCGAATTTATGCCGCAGATCGTCATCCAGGATGGTGATCACTTCGCGCAGCAGCTCTGGCGTTATTGCTTCGCTTATCGCTTTCAGCGGTAGATGGGTCGTCGCCAGCGCCACCCTCAGCTCTTCGGTAGCCAGCATCATCACCACTTTGCTGGCATGCGCGCGCGCTTCAAAGAACTCGGTATGGCCGGTGAAGGCGATGCCCGCATCGTTGATATTGCCTTTATGCACCGGCCCGGTAATCAGCGCCGCGAATTCGCCATTCAGGCAGCCGTCGCAGGCACGCGCCAGGGTCTCTACCACGTAGGCGCCGTTGTCCACATTCAGTATGCCGGGTTGTACGGGCGCGTGGAGGGCGACGGGAAGGAGAGTCAGAGTGCCTGCCCGCTGTGGCTGCGGTGGGCATGACGGATCGTAGGGAAGGAGCGATAAAGGAAGACCGAGCTGGCGGGCTCGGTCCGTTAACAGGGCGCCATCGGCGCAAATCACCAGCTCAACCGGCCAGTCGCGCTGCGCAAGCTCGGCGACAAGGTCAGGACCAATCCCCGCGGGTTCGCCGGGAGTGATAACAACACGTTGCATAGAAACGTTCCTTCGGGCTATTTGTTGCCCGGCTGCGCAGTCAGCCCCAGCGACTGCTGGGGCGACCGGTCTGCCGCCTCAATACGCCATCATAGCGCCGAGGGGCAGAACTTTAGTTGCTCAGAATTTTCACGTAGGCGCTGGCGCGCTGTTCCTGCATCCAGGTGGCCGCTTCTTCAGAGAATTTGCGGTTCATCAGCATGCGGTAGGCACGGTCTTTCTGCGCCGCGTCGGTTCTGTCGACGTTGCGGGTATCCATCAGTTGAATCAGGTGCCAGCCGAAGGAGGAGTGTACCGGCGCACTGGTCTGGCCCTTGTTCAGGCGCATCAGCGCATCGCGGAATGCCGGATCGAAGATATCAGGCGTTGCCCAGCCTAAGTCGCCGCCCTGGTTGGCGGAACCGGGATCCTGAGAAAACTCTTTCGCTGCTTTATCGAAAGTGGTCTTGCCGCTCTTAATGTCAGCCGCAATCTGCTCCAGCTTCGCCTGCGCCTGCGCGTCGTTCATGATCGGCGACGGCTTCAGCAGAATGTGACGGGCATGGACTTCAGTCACGGAGATGTTCTGGCTGCCGCCGCGCATATCGTTAACTTTCAGGATATGGAAGCCGACGCCGGAACGAATCGGGCCGACAATGTCGCCTTTCTTCGCGGTGCTTAACGCCTGAGCGAAGATGCCTGGCAGCTCCTGAATACGGCCCCAGCCCATCTGGCCGCCTTTCAGCGCCTGTTGGTCAGCGGAGTAGGTGATAGCCAGTTTGCCGAAGTTAGCGCCGCTACGGGCCTGTTCGACGATGGACTTCGCCTGCTCTTCTGCCGCCGCCACCTGATCGGAGGACGGGTTTTCCGGCAGCGCAATCAGGATGTGGCTCAGGTTCAGCTCGGTGCTGGCATCATTCTGATTGCCAATCTGTTTGGCCAGCGCTTCAACTTCCTGCGGCAGCACGGTAACGCGGCGGCGCACTTCGTTGTTACGCACTTCAGAAATCAGCATCTCTTTGCGGATCTGGTTACGGTAGGTGTTGTAGTTAATACCTTCGTAAGCCAGACGGCTGCGCATCTGATCCATGCTCATGTTGTTCTGCTTAGCGATGTTGGCAATCGCCTGGTCGAGCTGATCGTCGCTGACTTTCACGCCCATTTTCTGACCCATCTGCAAAACGATCTGGTCCATGATCAATCTTTCGAGGATCTGATGACGCAGGGTGGCGTCATCCGGCAGCTGCTGTCCCGCCTGACCGGCGTTGAGCTTCACCGACTGCATCAGACCATCGACGTCGCTTTCCAGAACAACGCCATTATTGACGACAGCCGCTACTTTATCGACCACCTGCGGGGCGGCGAAACTGGTATTCGCGATCATGGCGATACCGAGAAGCAGCGTTTTCCAGTTCTTCATACTTTTTCCATTTCAATTAACCGCCAATGCGGGTTACGTTTTAAACCAGACGCCTTACAGGGAGCTCTGGTACGGCAAAATGTTCGAACGCAGCATCTGCTGGGTGCCGAGACCGTAGTTGGAGCTCAGACCACGCAGTTCGATGTTGATACCGAAGGTGTTGTCGTATTTGCTCTCGCCGCCGTTGTTGGTATCCCAGCCGTTGATCTTACGTTCGTAGCCAAGGCGGATAGCGTAGCAGCAAGAGTTGTACTGCACCCCTAACATCTGGTTAGCCGCTTTTTTGGTATTGGTATCGAAGTAGTACGCGCCGACCACCGACCAACGATCGACAATCGGCCAGCTTGCGGTCATACCCACCTGAGAAATACCCTCTTTATACTGCTGAGAGGTGGAATACGAAGGCAGCGTCGCCTGAATGTATTCCGGACTCGCATAACGGTAATTCAGTTGTACTAAGCGGTTTTCGTCGCGGCGGTATTCAATGGTTCCGCTGCCGGTCGCGACGTTATCCAGACGTGTATCGTACTGAATTCCCCCGCGTAAACCCCAGTCATCGGAGATGCGCCAGTAAGTATCGCCGGCCCATACCAGTGAACCCGTTGTGTCGTTATTCTCCCAGTTGATGTTGTCCGCACCGGTACGAGACTCGGTGAAATAGTAGATTTGACCAACGGAAATATTAAAACGTTCAACCGCCGCATCATCATAAACGCGAGATGTGAGGCCGGTAGTCACCTGGTTTGCCGATGCGATACGGTCAAGGCCGCTGTACGAGCGGTCGCGGAACAGGCCGCTATAGTCAGACTGCAGCAGAGTCGAGTCGTAAACGCCGATGCTGCTCTGGTCGCGATACGGGATGTACAGGTACTGCATGCGCGGTTCCAGGGTCTGGGTATACCCTTCCTGCATATTGCGCTCGAAGACCATTTTGCCGTCGATTTTGAATTGCGGCATCACGCGGTTAACAGAGTCTCTTAACGCATTCGCTGAGTTAAGGGCGTACTGATTATCGCTGGTCGGATTATTGTTATATTGACGCTGCGCGTAAGCGCGGTATTCATCGACATTGCTCTGCTGGTAGTGCGTCGCCAGCAGCTTAGCCTCGGTGTTGATGCTTCCCCAGCCGTTAGATAACGGCAGGTTGATCGTCGGCTCAACGTGCAGACGCGTCGCTTCCGGCATATCGCCGTTGGTGTTAATGAAATGCACGGCCTGAGCATAGAGATGCGTATCGAACGGGCCGACGTCATTCTGGTAGAAGTTAACGTCCAGCTGCGGTTGGGCCGCATAGGAGTTGCTTGAGCTACGATCGAAGACCTGGAACTGTTTGGTCGACACGGTCGCATCGAAGTTCTGCACCACGTAGCCGGCGCTGAATTTCTGCGTCGCATAACCGTCGGTACTGGAACCGTATTTGGAGCTGAAGTCGTTAAAGTAGTCCGGGTCGCTGACTTTGGTGTAGTCAGCGTTCAGGCGCCAGACCTGATCGATCACGCCAAAGTGATTCCAGTAGAACAGCCAGCGGCGGCTGTTGCTGTCGTTGGAGTGGTCGTCTTCGTAGACTTTATCGGACGGCAGGTAGTCGAATTCGAACACACCGGTACCGGCCTTCGTCAGGTAACGGAATTCGTTTTCCCACATCACGCCGCCACGCTTATTCATATAGTGCGGGGTGATGGTGGCATCGAAGTTCGGCGCGATGTTCCAGTAATAAGGCAGCGAGAACTCTACGCCGTTTTTGGTGCTGTATTTGGCGTTAGGGATCAGGAAGCCGGAACGGCGCTTATCGCCAACCGGCAGCTGCAGATACGGGCTGTAGAAAATTGGTACCGAACCGAGCTTAAAGCGCGCGTTCCAGATTTCGGCAACCTGCTCTTCGCGGTCGTGGATCACTTCGCTGCCGACGACGCTCCAGGTGTCAGAACCCGGCAGGCAGGAGGTAAAGCTGCCGTTTTCCAGAATGGTATAGCGGTTTTCGCCGCGCTGTTTCATCAAGTCGGCGGTGCCGCGCCCCTGGCGACCCACCATCTGGTAGTCACCCTGCCAGACGTTGGTATCCTTGGTATTCAGGTTCGACCAGCCTTTCGGCCCCTTCAGGATGACCTGGTTGTCGTCGTAATGCACATTGCCTAGTGCGTCAACGGTGCGCACCGGCTGCGGTTGCCCCGTCGGTTGCTGCTGATGTAGCTGAACCTCGTCAGCCTGCAGGCGGCTGTTCCCCTGATTAATATCAACATTGCCGGTAAATACGGCGTTATCAGGATAGTTGCCTTTCGCATGATCGGCGTTAATCGTCACCGGCTGATCGTTGGACTTCCCTTCAACGAGGGGACGATTATAGCTTGGTACGCCAAGCATACATTGCGTGGCGAGATCGGCGGCCATGCCCTGTTGGCTATACAAGGCGCTGGCGATCATGGTGGCCAGGAGGCTGGGAATACGTTTTTTCATACGTTTTATTTGTTGTTCCGTCATCTTGTGGCAGCGGCTTGCAAACGGTCAGAGCCTAACGTACTCATCTTAATCGCGCTAGTCTTAATCCACTCGTTTCGTTTCTGAGCGTTAGGCACCGTGTAGAATGGCGAGTATGATAAAGCAAATTATAGGCGATGTCCCACATGACCGTGGCGTCAGCGCTTGGTAACGTGCGGTCAGATATAGCTTAACTGGTAGCGGAAAGATTGGGGAGTCTATGCAGTATTTGGGTAAAGTGATTGGGGTTGCGGTCGCATTATTGATGGGCGGCGGCTTTTGGGGCGTGGTGCTGGGCTTACTGGTGGGGCATATGTTTGACCGCGCCCGTAGCCGTCGACTGAATTTATTTGCCAACCAGCAGGAACGGCAGTCGCTGTTCTTTTCCACCACTTTTGAAGTGATGGGGCATCTGACCAAATCCAAAGGGCGCGTGACGGAAGCCGATATTCACGTGGCTAACGTGCTGATGGACCGTATGAACCTGCACGGCGAGTCGCGCACCGCGGCGCAGCAGGCTTTTCGCGCCGGTAAGGCCGATAATTATCCGCTGCGCGAGAAAATGCGTCAGCTGCGTAGCGCATGTTTCGGTCGTTTCGATTTAATTAGGATGTTTCTGGAAATTCAGCTCCAGGCGGCTTTCGCTGACGGCGAATTACATCCTAATGAACGTGAAGTGCTGTTTGTTATTGCCGACGAGCTCGGCATCTCCCGCGCCCAGTTTGATCAGTTCCTGCGCATGATGCAGGGCGGCGCGCAGTTCGGCGGCGGCTCGCAGCAACAATCTTATGGCCAGCGCGGCGGTCATGCCGGATGGCAGCAGGCGCAACGTGGGCCGACGCTTGAGGATGCCTGCAACGTGCTCGGCGTGAAGCCGACCGATGATGCGACAACCGTAAAACGCGCTTACCGCAAGTTAATGAGCGAGCATCACCCGGATAAACTGGTCGCGAAAGGGCTGCCGCCGGAGATGATGGAAATGGCGAAACAGAAAGCGCAGGAAATCCAGAAGGCCTGGGAACTTATCAAAGAGCAGCGCGGCTTCTAAACGCCGTCGCGGGCTTCTCCCCGCTGGGGAGAAGCTTCAGCTCGCGCCGCTTGCCCGGCGATACATTCGCCGCGGATGGCCAATCTTGCCGTACAGCATTTCCACCTCCAGAAAACTCACTTCTACGCAGTGCTCCAGATAACGGCGGGCGGTCGTTTTGCTGAGCCCCGTTTCGCTCACCACTTCGTCAACCGAAAAACAATGCGCTTCGCGGCCGTGAAACAGATTTTGCACCAGCGCCAGCGTCTTTTCTTCGATGCCTTTACTGCCGGTATCGGCACGGAAATTTTTCGCCTGCAGTTGATACAGGGAATCAACGTTTTGCTGGTCGACGATTTTCCATTCGCGCTGCTGGTCGTAAAACTGAATAAAACGTTCCAGCGACTGGCTCAGACGCTTCCAGGAGACCGGCTTAAGGATATAGTCGAAAGCGCCATTGCGGATCGCCAGGCTGCAGGTTTCCATATCGCTGGCGGCGGTGATGAAAATCACCGAGCAGTTGGCATTGGCCAGAACCGGGTCGGTCATCAGCGTGACCCCTTTGCCATCCGGCAAATAGTTATCCAGCAGGACCAATTGCGGCGGTTTGGCGTTGAGCATCTGCCGCGCCTGGGACAGCGACGCGGCCATGCCTGCCAGCCGCATGCGCGGGTGTTTCTGAATGAGCTCGGCGTGCAGGCGGGCCAGCTCGTTTTCATCTTCGATGATCAGAACATCGACCAGGTCATGATGCATCGTTGGCCTCCAGTGGCGGATGGGCTGGCGTATCGGCGGGAATAAACAGAGTGAATATCGTTCCGCGCGGCGCGTTATCGGCGACTTCAATCGTGCCGCCAGCCTGAGTGACATAATGTTCAATAAGATACAGCCCAATGCCGTGATCGCCACGCGTTTTAGTGGTCATCCCACGTTCAAAGATGCGTTCGCGGATATCCGGGCGGATGCCGACGCCGCGGTCGGCAACCTCAATCATCAGCTCGCGAGCGTTGAGCTGAATCAGCACTTCGACCGGCTCGTGCGGCAGCTCGGCGCGTTGGGTGGCTTCGATGGCGTTATCCAGTAGGTTGCCGATGATGGAGATAAGTTCGGACTCCATTAGCGACGGCAGCGGGCGGTCAAAGCAGCAGGCCGGGTCAAAGCTGAGTTCGACGCCTTTTTCGTAGGCGCGGGTGGCTTTGCCGAGCAGCAGGCCGCACAGCGTTGGCGAGCGGAAGCGTGAAGAGATGAAATCCAGTAGTTCCTGGGCATGTTCCGACTGTGCCTGAATATAGCGAATGGCGTCGTCGTAGTGACCCATATGCAGCAGGCCGGAGAGGGTCGTCATGCGGTTGAGCTGCTCGTGGCGCATAATGCGCAGGTTATCGACGTAGCGCTTCACCTGGCTGAGTTGAGCGGTGAGGGCGTTGATTTCATCGCGGTCGCGGAAGGTGATCACCCAGCCCTGTAGTGAATTTTCCAGCATGATGCGCACCCGGCTGGCGAGCACCGTCAACTGGTTGAAACGGCAGAGTTCGTCATGGGTATCGTTCTCCAGCATCGCGCCGCTGGCGAAGAACGGCTGCGGTGCGATCACGCTATCAATCGATTTGCCGCGCAGCATATGGGCGGGTTGTTTAAGCCCCAGCAGGCTACGGGCGGCGTGGTTGATGACTTCAATCCGCCGCTGGCTGTCGATAACGATAACCCCCTCGAAAATAGATTCCATCATCGCTTTTTGCTGGCGGACCAGCAGGCCTATCTCTCGTGGTTCCAGCGAAAATATCTGCTTTTTGATACTGCGGGTAAAGTACCAGGAGAAGATAAACAGGGCGATTAGCAGCAGGATGGCGGCAACAAAAATATTCACCACCTTTTGCACGGTGATGCTGTCGAGATAGCTGGTCAGGTAGCCGACGGAGACGATGCCGATCACCCGTCCTTGGCCGTCGATAATCGGTGTTTTACTGCGTAGCGAGACGCCCAGGCCGCCTTTGCGGATAGTGGTGATGGTCTTACCTTCCAGCACCGCCTGGTTATCGCCGCCAACCAGTCGCGTACCAACCCATTCAGGGTGCACGGAATGAAACAGGTGGATACCTTTATCATTGCCGATAACGATGAAACTGGCGTCGCTATGGGCGGCGATTTGTTTCATGAAAGCGCCGATCGCCTGTGGGTCATGCTGGCTCACCTGCTGGCGCAAATCGGGCATCAGCGCGATCTCTTCGGCCTGAATTCTCGCTCGGGCGCTCATTTCCTGATAGAGCTGGCGGCTGGCGTCGAGATAATAATAGACGCCCAGCAGGGCAAATAAGATGGAGAAAAACGCCACCAGTGAGACAAACAGCTTAAATTGAAATGAAACTTTCATATATTTTGTGCACAGTATCTGAGATGCGGTACGGTATCGCGTTCACAATACCGGCATCGGCCCGAAGGAAAATGTATCTGCTGGCGCATATTTATAAAGGGCAATTATCCGGTTATGAAAAAAACCATAAAAACCACGTTAAAAAATCAGATATGTATCACGAGGGCCAATAGAAACCATAAAAACCATAATGACCATTAAAACTTCTTTTTTAATCTGCCTCCTCTCACATTAACGTCTCGCCCGGCCCTCTACCCTGAAAATGAATAATAACTACAGGGCTGAATTTATGAGCACCACAGACAACGCATTCTCTGCAACCCTCGAACCCATCAACAAACCGAAAGCCTCGCTGAAGCAGCGCTGGTGGCACGTCATGGATAGCTGGAAAGTCGGAATTATTCCGCTGCCGCTATTTTTGCTGGCCGGCGGCTTAATTGCGCTGGATTGCCTGGGCGGCAAGCTGCCGAGCGATATCGTGGTGATGGTCGCGACGCTGGCCTTTTTCGGTTTTGCCTGCGGCGAATTCGGCAAGCGCCTGCCGGTGCTGGGCAAGCTCGGCGCGGCGGCGATTTGCGCCACCTTTATCCCTTCCGCGCTGGTCCATTACGGCCTGCTGCCGGATGTGGTGGTTGAATCCACCACGAAATTCTATAAATCGACCAACATTCTCTATCTCTACATCTGCTGCATTATTGTCGGCAGTATCATGAGCATGAACCGCACCACGCTGATTGAAGGCTTCCTGAAGATTTTCTTCCCGATGCTGTGCGGCGAAGTCGTCGGTATGCTGGTAGGCGTGGGTGTTGGTAGCCTGCTAGGGATGGATCCGTTCCAGGTCTTCTTCTTCATCGTGCTGCCGATTATGGCTGGCGGCGTGGGCGAAGGGGCAATCCCGCTGTCGATTGGCTATGCCGCGCTGATGCACATGGATCAGGGCGTTGCGCTGGGGCGCGTGCTGCCGATGGTGATGCTGGGCAGCCTGACGGCGATTGTGATCGCCGGCTGCCTGAACCAGTTGGGCAAACGCTTCCCGCATCTGACCGGCGAAGGCCAACTGATGCCGAATCGCAGCAACGAAACCCGCGTTGAGAGCGAGAGCGAAGGATTTGGCGGTAAAGCCGATGTCGCGACGCTGGCCTCCGGCGCGCTGTTGGCGGTGCTGTTATATATGATGGGGATGCTGGGGCAAAAGATGATCGGCCTGCCGGCGCCGGTTGGGATGCTGTTCCTCGCGGTACTGCTGAAACTGGCGAACGTGGTCTCGCCGCGTCTGCAGGAAGGTTCGCAGGTGGTCTATAAATTCTTCCGTACGGCAGTGACTTACCCGATTCTGTTCGCTGTCGGCGTGGCGATTACGCCGTGGCAGGAACTGGTGAACGCCTTCACCCTGACGAACCTGGTGGTGATTATCTGTACCGTCTCAGCGTTAGTCGCCACCGGATTCTTTGTGGGTAAAAAGATTGGCATGCACCCGGTCGACGTGGCGATTGTCTCCTGCTGCCAGAGCGGGCAGGGCGGCACCGGCGACGTCGCCATCCTGACTTCCGGCAACCGTATGAACCTGATGCCGTTCGCCCAGATTGCGACTCGCATCGGCGGCGCGATTAATGTGTCGTTAGGCCTGCTGTTCCTGAGTCATTTCCTGTCGTAATTTAGCGTCACGCTAGCCGTAACATCCGCCATTTCCCTCCACAGGACGAAGAAAATTTCTTTGTCCTGTGTCCTGAATGTTGTGCAATTAGCGATACAATAGACGGCGTTATCAGCGATAGCGACGGCAGCTCCGTGCTGTCTTTTTCATCATTAAAGGAGAGGTAAGAATGTCAGTGCATACTCCCGCCCGGGCGGGCGTCAGCATGGAAAATCTGCTGGCGGCGAAAGAGCAGCGCGCAGCCCGTCAACAAGACTGGCTCAACCATTATCAGCAACCGATTATTTCCCTCACCCTGGTGACGCCAGGCGCGATAAAAGACAGTATCCGCTATCGCAATATGATGGGCGTCGCGCTTCAGGTGTGCGACCAGCTTCTGTGGCAGCAGCGCTGGAAAGCGTTGGACCGTCAGGTGCTGTGGTTGCCGACCGGGCCGGAAGCGATGTGGTGCGTTGAGCACTCTGCGGAAGAAATTAAAGCGCTATGCACCGAACTGGAACAGCACCATGCGCTGGGTCGTCTGTGGGATATTGACGTGATTTGCCCGCAGGCAGGACTGATTGGCCGTCAGGCGCAGGGCGAAGCGATGCGCCGCTGCCTGTTGTGTGATGAACCGGCGCATGCCTGCGCGCGCAGCCGTCGTCATGATACCGAGCAGGTGGTCGCTCGCGTTGAGCAGATGATTGATGCGTGGTTTGCCCGCGATTAACTAACGGTACCGTGAGGATGTCCCCGGCGGCATAACGCTACCGGGGCTGCGGTTGGCTTAAAAATCGACCGGCGCGCGGAACGTCATCGCGTTACCGTAAGCGGGGTGGGTGATGGTGAGCATCTCGGCGTGCAGCAGCAGCCGCGGCGCCATAGCCAACGCTTCCGGCGTGGCGTAAAAGCGGTCGCCGAGGATCGGATGCCCCAGTGCCAGCATGTGTACGCGCAGCTGGTGCGAACGCCCGGTAATCGGCTTCAGGCGCACGCGGGCGGTGTTATCGTCCGCATACTCCAGCACTTCATACTCGGTTTGCGCCGCTTTACCGGTTTCATAACACACTTTCTGCTTCGGCCGGTTCGGCCAGTCGCATATCAGCGGTAAATCCACCAGACCCTCCGCGGGATGCGGATGGCCCCAGACACGGGCGACATACTGTTTTTTCGGCTCGCGTTCGCGGAATTGACGCTTTAGCTCGCGCTCGGCCGCTTTGGTCAGGGCTACCACAATCACGCCGCTGGTTGCCATATCCAGCCGGTGTACCGACTCCGCCTGCGGGAAATCGCGCTGAATGCGCGTCATCACGCTGTCTTTGTGCTCTTCCAGCCTTCCTGGTACAGACAACAAGCCGCTGGGCTTGTTGACGACCATAATGTGTTCATCCTGATACAGGATAACCAGCCAGGGATCCTGCGGCGGATTGTAGTTTTCCATCGCCATATTTGCGTTCCGTTACTGGTGGGTGACGACGATCAGACGCAGCGCGTCCAGGCGCCACCCGGCCTGCGCCAGCGCATCCATTACCTGCTGGCGATTGCTTTCGATCGCCGCCAGTTCGTCGTCACGGATGTTCGGGTTCACCGCCTTCAGCGCTTCCAGACGCGACAGTTCCGCCGTCAGCTTATCGTCGGCTTCGCTGCGTGCCGCGTCGATCAGTGTCTGCGCTGCTTTGGCGATCTGCGCTTCACCCTGCTGCAGAATCGCGTGAACGTCCTGCTGCACGGCGTTGACCAGTTTGCTGCCGGTGTGGCGATTGACCGCGCTCAACTGACGGTTGAAGCTTTCGAACTCTACCTGAGCGGCCAGGTTGTTGCCGTTTTTATCCAGCAGCATGCGCACCGGGGTCGCTGGCAGGAAGCGGTTGAGCTGTAGCTGTTTCGGCGCCTGCGCTTCGACCACGTAGATCAGCTCCAGTAGCAGGGTGCCGACCGGCAGCGCCTTGTTCTTCAGCAGCGAAATGGTGCTGCTGCCGGTATCGCCGGAGAGGATCAGATCCAGGCCATTGCAAATCAGCGGGTGTTCCCAGGTGATGAACTGCGCGTCTTCGCGAGACAGCGCTACGTCACGCTCGAAGGTGATGGTGCAGCCGTCTTCCGGCAGGCCCGGGAAATCCGGCACCAGCATATGGTCCGACGGCGTCAGGACGATCAGGTTTTCGCCGCGGTCGTCCTGGTTGATACCGACGATATCGAACAGGTTCATCGAGAAAGCGATCAGACTGGTATCGTCGTCCTGCTCTTCGATGCTTTCCGCAAGCGCCTGCGCTTTCTCGCCGCCGTTAGAGTGGATTTCCAGCAGACGGTCGCGGCCCTGCTCCAGCTGCGCTTTCAGCGCTTCATGTTGCTGGCGGCAGGATTTGATCAGATCGTCGAAGCCGTCGGTAGATTCCGGCGCGGCCAGATAGGTGATCAGTTCGTTATGCACGCTGTCGTAGACGGTACGGCCGGTCGGGCAGGTATGTTCGAAAGCGTCGAGGCCTTCGTGATACCAGCGCACCAGCACCGATTGCGCGGTTTTCTCAAGGTACGGTACGTGGATTTGGATGTCGTGCGCCTGGCCGATACGGTCGAGACGGCCAATACGCTGCTCCAGCAGATCCGGGTTAAACGGCAGATCGAACATCACCAGGTTGCTGGCGAACTGGAAGTTACGTCCTTCAGAGCCGATTTCAGAACACAGCAGCACCTGCGCGCCAGTGTCTTCTTCGGCGAACCACGCCGCGGCGCGGTCGCGTTCGATAATCGACATTCCTTCGTGGAATACGGCGGCGCGGATGCCTTCACGCTCGCGCAGGACCTGCTCAAGCTGCAGCGCGGTGGCCGCCTTAGCGCAAATGACCAGCACCTTCTGTGAGCGGTGGCTGGTCAGGTAGCCCATCAGCCATTCGACGCGCGGGTCGAAGTTCCACCAGGTACCGGTATCGCCTTCAAATTCCTGATAAATCTGCTCCGGGTAGAGCATGTCGCGTGCGCGCTCTTCTGCGGTTTTACGCGCGCCCATAATGCCGGAGACCTTGATGGCCGTTTGGTACTGGGTCGGCAGCGGCAGGCGAATCGTGTGCAGTTCGCGTTTTGGGAAGCCTTTCACGCCGTTGCGGGTGTTACGGAACAGCACGCGGCTGGTGCCGTGGCGGTCCATCAACATGGCGACCAGCTCCTGACGCGCGGCCTGTGCGTCTTCGCTGTCGCTGTTCGCGGCCTGTAACAGCGGCTCAATGTCCTGCTCGCCGATCAGATCGCCCAGCGTATTGAGCTCGCTATCGTTCAGCTTATTGCCCGCCAGCAGCAGGGCGACGGCGTCGGCGACCGGGCGGTAGTTTTGTTGTTCTTCAACAAACTGCTCGAAATCGTGGAAGCGGTTCGGATCCAACAGGCGCAGACGCGCAAAGTGGCTCTCCATGCCCAGCTGCTCCGGCGTCGCGGTCAGCAGCAGGATGCCCGGCACGCGTTCGGCCAGCTGTTCGATAGCCTGATATTCGCGGCTTGGCGCGTCTTCGCTCCACACCAGGTGGTGCGCTTCGTCGACGACCATCAAATCCCACTCGGCGTCGCACAGGTGCTCCAGACGCTGCTTGCTGCGGCGCACGAAGTCTAAAGAGCAGATAACCAGCTGCTCGGTTTCAAACGGGTTTAAGGCATCGTGCTGCGCTTCGGCATAGCGTTCGTCGTCAAACAGCGAGAAGCGTAGGTTGAAGCGGCGCAGCATTTCCACCAGCCACTGGTGCTGGAGGGTTTCCGGCACCACGATCAACACGCGTTCGGCGGCGCCGGAGAGCAGTTGCTGATGCAGGATCATCCCGGCTTCGATGGTTTTACCGAGGCCGACTTCATCCGCCAGTAAAACGCGCGGCGCATGGCGACGGCCGACATCGTGAGCGATGTTCAACTGATGCGGGATCAGGCTGGTGCGCTGGCCGCGCAGGCCGCTCCACGGCATGCGGTATTGTTCGCTCTGGAACTTACGCGCGCGGTAGCGCAAGGCAAAGCGATCCATACGGTCGATTTGGCCGGCGAACAGGCGGTCCTGCGGCTTGCTGAACGCCAGCTTACTGTCGAGCAGCACTTCACGCACGGTCACGTTTTCTTCTTGTGTATCCAGGCGGGTGCCGGTGTAGGACAGCAGTCCGTTTGCTTCATTCACTTCGTCAACGTGGAGCTGCCAGCCTTCGTGGCTGGTGATGGTATCGCCCGGATTAAACATCACGCGGGTAATCGGGGAGTCGTTGCGAGAGTACAGACGGTTTTCACCGATGGCGGGGAAAAGGAGAGTGACCATGCGCGCATCCAGCGCTACCACCGTCCCTAGTCCTAGTTCGCTCTCTGTGTCGCTGATCCAGCGTTGACCAAGTGTAAAAGGCATATATGTTCGGCTCTTTGTTCTTTAATTAGCAGGCAATAGTTGAACATCTCCATGAATAATCGGAGATGGGTCAAAATTGGGTCCAGGAATGGAAAGGGCGCTATGGTACTGGATGCCGCGGTGTTAGTCACCTGTCAAAATAGCCCCAGTTGCCCTGTCACTATTGTAGCAAAATCGTCGTTGACGAAGGGAAGTATTCCTTCCGCAACGGGTTCCAACTGCTTTGATAAATAGTGATCGTAATCGAGCGGTGATTGTTGGTAATCCACCGGTTCCGGGCCGCTGGTGGTCCAGACGTATTTAATGGCGCCGCGCTGCTGATACTGCTGCGCCCGGCCAAGTTTCAGATTTTGTTCATCGGCAAGCCTCGCGGCGCGGACGTGCGGCGGTACGTTGCGCTGATATTCCGCTAGCGGGCGGCGCAGGCGTTTGCGATAAATCAACTGGTCGTCAAGTTCGCCGTTCATCAGCCTGGCGATAGTCTCACGTACGTAATCCTGATATGGCTGATTGCGGAAAATGCGCAGGTACAGTTCCTGTTGGAACTGCTGGGCCAGCGGCGTCCAGTCGGTGCGTACGGTTTCCAACCCCTTAAACACCATGCGCTGGGCGTCTCCTTCCTGAATCATCCCGGCGTAGCGCTTTTTGCTGCCGGTGTCGGCGCCGCGGATAGTCGGCATCAAAAAGCGGCAGAAGTGCGTTTCAAATTCCAGCTCCAGCGCGCTGGTCAACTGGCTTTTCCCCAGCTCCTGCGCCCACCAGCCGTTGACGTAGTCCACCAGTTCGCGGCCGATTTCCGCCGCCTGCGCTTCGCTATGCGGGCGCTTCAGCCAGACGAAAGTGGAGTCGGTATCGCCGTAGATGACATCATAACCTTTGGCTTCGATCAGCGCTTTCGTCTGGCGCATAATCGCGTGGCCGCGCATGGTGATCGACGAGGCCAGTCTGGGATCGAAGAAGCGGCAAGCGCTGGTGCCCAACACGCCGTAAAAGGCGTTCATGATGATCTTCAGCGCCTGCGACAGCGGCTTATTTTTATGGCGCTTGGCTTCGTCACGCCCGTGCCAGATCTGCCCGACGATGCCGGGCAGGCAGTGTTTATCGCGCGAGAAACGGGCGCCGAGAAAGCCTTCGGTGCTGTGCTGCTCATCGGGTTGCGCCAGCCCTTCGATAAGACCAACCGGATCGATTAAAAAGGTACGGATGATCGACGGATACAAGCTTTTGTAGTCCAGTACCAGCACCGAATCATACAGGCCGGGGCGGGAGTCCATCACGTAACCGCCAGGGCTGGCCTGCGGCGGCACTTCGCCGAGATTAGGCGCCACGTAGCCTAACCGGTGCATACGTGGAAAATAGAGATGGCTGAAGGCGGCTACCGAGCCGCCGTGGCGGTCGACGGGCAGGCCGTTAACCGTCGAGCGTTCGAGCAAAAACGGCATGATTTCCGTGTTGTGGAATATTCTTGTCACCAGCTCGCAATCCTGCAGGTTATAGGTCGCTAATGCCGGTTTATCTTGATTGAAGCGGCGATCGATTTCATCCATGCGATCCCACGGGTTGTCGATAGATTTACCTTCGCCCAGCAGTTCGCGGGCTACCGCTTCCAGCGAGAAGGAGGAGAAGTTCCAGAACGCGGATTTCAGCGCCTCGATACCGTCGATGATCAGTCTTCCATTGGCCTGAGCAAAGAAGACGCCGTTCTTGAACCCATGCTCGCGCCACTCCAGTTCGCTATTGCCGCGGCCGAGCAGCAACGGGATGCGGTAGCGCTCGGCGTGATTTTGCAGGACGCGAAGATCGAACTGCACCACGTTCCAGCCAATCAGAACGTCGGGGTCGTATTCGGCAAACCAGGCGTTAAGTTTTTCCAGCAACAGCGGGCGGCTGGCGACATAGACCAGCTCGAAATCGACGGCCGGGGGCGCTTCTGGTTCAGGGCCGAGCATGTAGACCACCCGCTGGCCGCAGCCTTCGAGACCGATACAGTAGAGCTCGCCATGGCGACTGGTTTCGATATCCAGCGATACCCATTTCAGCGGCGGGCGATAGTCAGGGTTGGGTTTCATGCGGGCGTTGACCAGCTGCGATCCGCGTGTGTCGCCTTCGACCCAGACCGGGGCGGTGATAAAGCGCTCCATGAGATAGCGTTCCGGCGGACGGATATCGCCTTCGTAGACGGTCACGCCATTTTCACGTAGCTTTTTTTCCAGCCGCATCAGCTGGCGATGGGCGCGGCAATAGAGGCCGAAAACCGGTTGGCGGTGGAAATCTTTGAGAGAAAGCCCGGCGAGGCGATAGCCGTTCTCGCCTTGCAACAGGCGTTCCGCCTGCGCTCGTTGTGCCTCAGGGATGAAAGCGACGGATTCCTGCGGCGGCAGCGTGACCTGCAGCGGGCCGTTATCGGTCGCCAGCCAGAAGGCCAGTTCTGTCCCTTGCGGAGTATCCCGCCAGTGACGAGTTAGTAAAAAACCTGCTTGCGGCTGCGTCACGCGTGCCCTCACCCATACAAAACCAGGCCTGATTATAGCCTGGTTTTACGATGAGTGCTGGGGTTTTATACAGTTATTCAGGCCGAAATTGCCCCGGATTTCGGCACGGCCTCATCCGGGCTACTCGTCCCGTAGCCCTGCTAAGCGTAGCATGAGCAGGGAAACTCCCGGATTTCGGCACGGCCTCATCCGGGCTACTCGTCCCGTAGCCCTGCTAAGCGCAGCGTGAGCAGGGAAACTCCCGGATTTCGGCACGGCCTCATCCGGGCTACTTGTCCCGTAGCCCTGCTAAGCGTAGCGTGAGCAGGGAAACTCCCGGATTTCGGCACGGCCTCATCCGGGCTACTTGTCCTGTAGCCCTGCTAAGCGTAGCGCGAGCAGGGAAACTCCCGGATTTCGGCTTGCGCCTTATCCGGGCTACTTGTCCTGTAGCCCTGCTAAGCGCAGCGTGAGCAGGGAAACTCCCGGATTTCGGCACGGCCTCATCCGGGCTACTTGTCCTGTAGCCCTGCTAAGCGCAGCGTGAGCAGGGAAACTCCCGGATTTCGGCACGGCCTCATCCGGGCTACTCGTCCTGTAGCCCTGCTATGCGCAGCGTGAGCAGGGAAACTCCCGGATTTCGGCACGGCCTTATCCGGGCTACCTGTCCTGTAGCCCTGCTAAACGCAGCGCGAGCAGGGAAACTCCCGGATTTCGGCTTACGCCTCATCCGGGCTACAAAATGGCCCAACCAGCGGCCGTTATTGACCGTAGTAGGCTTTGGCTCCGTGCTTGCGCAGATAGTGTTTATCCAACAGCGTTTGCTGCATATCCGGCAACTGCGGCGCCAGTTGGCGGCAGAAGATCCCCATATAGGCGATCTCTTCCAGCACGATGGCGTTATGCACCGCGTCTTCGGCGTTTTTTCCCCACGCGAACGGCCCATGAGAATGCACCAGTACGCCGGGCATCTGCGCTGGATCTATCGCCTGCTGACGGAAGGTTTCGACAATCACATTGCCGGTTTCCCACTCATATTCGCCATTGATCTCCGCGTCGGTCATCAGTCGGGTGCAGGGAACCGGGCCATAAAAATAGTCGGCGTGGGTGGTACCGGTCGCTGGAATCGGTTGCCCGGCCTGCGCCCAGATGGTGGCGTGGCGCGAGTGTGTATGCACAATACCGCCCAGCGTTGGGAAGGCCTGGTACAGCAGGCGATGCGTCGGGGTGTCGGACGAGGGTTTCTTATTACCTTCGACCACGTCGCCGGTTTCCAGGCTGACCACCACCATGTCGTCGGCGGTCATCACGCTATAATCCACGCCGGAGGGCTTGATAACCAAAACGCCTTTATCGCGATCGACAGCGCTAACGTTGCCCCAGGTTAAGGTCACCAGATGATGCTGCGGCAGCGCTAAGTTGGCTTCCAGCACCTGACGTTTCAGATCTTCTAACATCTTGCTCTCCCTGCCCGATGAGCGGATCGCCATCGGGCATGCTGCTTATGCGCTTAGCGTTTGCTGCCGTAATAGACTTCATTCCAGCGCAGCGCGTCTTTGAACGATGGCAGGCGGGTGTCGTTATCGATAACCGTCAGCTCGATATCCTGCAGTTCGGCAAACTGGCGCATATCGTCAAGCGTCAACGCATGGCTGAAGACGGTATGATGCGCGCCACCCGCGATGATCCAGGCTTCCGAGGCGGTGCGTAGATCCGGCTGGGCTTGCCACAGGGCGTTAGCCACCGGCAGCTTCGGCAGATCGTGCGGCGTCGGCACGGTTTCGATGGTGTTGACCAGCAGGCGATAGCGATCGCCCAGGTCGATCAGGCTGGCGACGATCGCCGGACCGGTTTGGGTGTTGAAGATCAGGCGTGCCGGATCGGCTTTGCCGCCGATCCCCAGCGGTTGGACGTCGAGGATCGGTTTCTCGGCGGTGGCGATCGTTGGGCACACTTCCAACATATGCGAGCCCAGCACCAGATCGTTGCCGTTCTCGAAGTGGTAGGTGTAATCCTCCATAAATGAGGTGCCGCCCTGCAGACCGGTCGACATCACTTTCATGATGCGTAGCAGAGCGGCGGTTTTCCAGTCGCCTTCGCCAGCAAAGCCGTAGCCCTGCTGCATCAGGCGCTGCACGGCGAGACCCGGTAGCTGTTTCAGGCCGTGTAGATCTTCGAAGGTGGTGGTGAAGGCGTGGAAGCCGCCCTGTTCAAGGAAGCGTTTCATCCCCAGTTCGATGCGCGCGGCATCGAGAACGTTCTGGCGCTTATCGCCGTGAACCTGTGCCGCTGGGGTCAGGCGGTAGCTGCTTTCGTACTCATCGACCAGTGCGTTGATATCGCCGTCGCTGATACTGTTGACCACCTGTACCAGATCGCCGACTGCCCAGGTGTTAACCGAGAAGCCGAATTTAATCTGCGCCGCGACTTTATCGCCATCAGTCACCGCGACTTCGCGCATGTTATCGCCGAAGCGGCACACTTTCAGATGGCGGGTATCTTGCTTAGAGACCGCCTGTCGCATCCACGCGCCAATACGCTGGTGCGCCTCTGTATCCTGCCAGTGGCCAGTTACGACGCTGTGTTGCTGACGCATCCGCGCGCCGATAAAGCCGAACTCGCGGCCGCCGTGTGCGGTCTGGTTGAGATTCATAAAGTCCATATCGATGCTGTCCCACGGCAGGGAGGCGTTGAACTGAGTATGGAATTGCAACAGCGGCTTGTTGAGGATCGTCAGGCCGTTGATCCACATCTTGGCTGGCGAGAAGGTATGCAGCCAGACCACTAGCCCGGCGCACTTATCATCGTAGTTGGCATCGCGGCAGATATGGGTGATTTCATCCGGCGTGGTGCCAAGCGGTTTCAGCACCAGCTTGCACGGCAGTTTCGCTTCCGCATTCAGGCTATTCACCACATGTTCGGCGTGTTTCGTCACCTGGCGCAGGGTTTCCTGGCCATACAGGTGCTGGCTGCCAATTACGAACCACACTTCGTAGTTATCAAAAATCGTCATTTTCGTATCCTTAATGGGTGAGCGCTGCCTGAGATTGCGGGGCGTTTTCCGCCTTTGCAGCCGAAGGGAGATAGTGTTGTTCCGCGCTAGCCGACCACTGCTGGTAGCGCTGATACAGTTGTTCGAAACGTTGCGCCTGCTGTGGGCGCGGCTGTAGCGTGCTTTCCACTTCGCTTGCCATGTTGCGCTGCGCGGCAGGGATATCCTGATAGACCCCGGCGGCAACGGCGGCGAAGATAGCGGCGCCCAGCGCGCAGCACTGATCGGAGGCGACAATCTGCAGCGGGCGATTCAGTACGTCGCAGCAGGCCTGCATGATGACCGGGTTCTTGCGCGCGATGCCGCCCAACGCCATCACGTTATTGACCGGGATGCCTTGTTCGGTGAAGCACTCCATAATGGCGCGCGCGCCGAAGGCGGTGGCGGCAATCAGCCCGCCGAACAGCGCCGGCGCATCGGTGGCGAGATTAAGATCGGTAATCACGCCTTTCAGACGCTGGTTGGCGTTCGGCGTGCGGCGGCCGTTGAACCAGTCCAGCACCACCGGCAGGTGATCGAGAGACGGATTGGCGGCCCAGGCTTCGGTCAGCGCAGGCAGCAGCTGTTTTTGACTGGCGCTGATCTGTTCGCGCAGTTCCGGATGCTGTTGGGCAAGCTGCGCCAGCGGCCAACCGAGAATGCGGCCGAACCAGGCATAGATATCGCCGAAAGCTGACTGCCCGGCCTCCATGCCGATGAAGTCCGGCACCACGCTGCCGTCCACCTGACCGCAAATGCCTTTAACCGTGCGGTTGCCGACGCTGTTTTTATCGGCGATCAGGATGTCGCAGGTGGACGTGCCGATGACTTTGACCAGCGCATTGGGCTGCGCCCCGGCGCCGACCGCGCCCATATGGCAGTCGAAGGCACCGCCGGCAATGACGACCGTCTCCGGCAGACCCAGGCGCTGCGCCCACTCGGCAGTCAGGTGGCCAACCGGGAGATCGGCGGTCCAGGTGTCGCGGAATAGCGGCCAGTCGAGGTGTCTGTTGATAATCGGGTCGAGCTCGTCGAAGAAGCTGGCGGGCGGTAGGCCGCCCCAGCTTTCATGCCACAGTGATTTGTGTCCGGCGCTGCAGCGGCCGCGGCGGATATCCTGCGGGCGGGTGGTGCCGGAAAGCAGGGCAGGTACCCAGTCGCAGAGTTCAATCCACGATGCCGCCGCCTGCGCGACGGCGCTATCTTCGCGGGTGACGTGAAGGATTTTGGCCCAGAACCATTCGCTGGAGTAGATACCGCCAATGTAGCGCGAGTAATCCTCTTTACCCGGCGTGTGACACAAGCGGGTGATGGCTTCGGCTTCTTCCACCGCGGTATGGTCTTTCCACAGCACGAACATGGCGTTTGGGTTGTCGGCGAATTCTTCGCGCAGCGCCAGCACGTTGCCGTCAGCGTCAATGGGGGCCGGGGTTGAGCCGGTGCTGTCGACGCCGATGCCGACGACCGCCGCGCGCTGTTCCGCGTTTAATGCCGCCAGCACGCTTTTCACTGCCGATTCCATGGATTCAATGTAATCGCGCGGATGATGGCGGAAGCGGTTATTCGGCCCATCGCAGAACAGACCTTCCTGCCAGCGCGGATACCACTCTACGCTTGCCGCCAGCTCCGCGCCGGTGGCGCATTCCACCGCCAACGCGCGTACAGAGTCACTACCAAAATCGAGGCCAATTGCAATTGCCATCCTGTTACTCCATGCAAAAATCATTCATAAAGCAACAGTAGATAGCCACGGCAAAATCCGTCAGGCCGTATTCGCTAATCTTATGGATTATTTTGCTGTCACCTCGCAAAGTGTGACGTCGTGCAAATATTCGATGTGGACTTTTCTGCCGTATTTATAGACACTTTTGTTATGCGCTCAATCCGCAAAGAAAGCATGCTGTGGGCGGTTTTTCGGTCGCCATGCGGGTTTTTGCTTAAATTTCCACCGGCGTCGCAGTCGGCGTGGCGCAGTTGGCGATAAAATGATGAATATGGACAATTGGTGTCAAAGTTACCCTGGGGAGAACGACGCTTATGGCCGAAACGCAAAACGATCCGCTGTTGCCGGGTTACTCCTTTAACGCCCATCTGGTCACCGGCTTGACGCCGATTGAGGCGCAAGGATACCTGGATTTCTTTATCGACCGTCCGCTGGGCATGAAAGGCTATATTCTTAACCTGACGATCCGCGGCGAGGGGGTGATCAAAAACCACGGCGAGCAGTTTGTCTGTCGTCCCGGCGACATGCTGTTGTTCCCGCCGGGAGAGATTCACCATTACGGCCGTCATCCGGACGCCAGCGAGTGGTATCACCAATGGGTTTACTTCCGTCCGCGCGCCTACTGGCATGAGTGGCTTAACTGGCCGACGATCTTTGCGCAAACCGGTTTCTTCCGCCCGGATGAGCAATGGCAGGCGCGGTTTGGCGAACTGTTCGGGCAGATTGTCGATGCCGGGCAGGGCGCGGGGCGTTATTCCGAACTGTTGGCGATTAATCTGCTTGAGCAATTGCTGCTACGGCGCATGGAAGCGATTAACGAATCGCTGCACCCGCCGTTGGATAACCGGGTGCGTGACGCCTGCCAATACATCAGCGACCATCTGGCGGACAGCCATTTCGATATCGCCAGTGTCGCCCAGCACGTCTGCCTGTCGCCTTCGCGTCTGTCGCACTTGTTCCGCCAGCAGTTGGGGATCAGCGTGCTCGGCTGGCGGGAGGATCAGCGAATTAGCCAGGCCAAATTACTGTTGAGCACCACGCGGATGCCGATTGCCAGCGTAGGGCGCAATGTCGGCTTTGAGGATCAGCTTTATTTCTCGCGGGTATTTAAAAAATGCACCGGCGCCAGCCCAAGCGAATTCCGCGCAGGATGTGAATAAAAAGTAAAGAAAGTGAAATGATGACCCGCTTAAATGTCACAGCCAGTAAACTATTAAGACAATTGGTGGCTTGACGGCGCCGCGATGGCTCCGGAGAATCCGGACTTCGTTTTTTAACCGGGTACATTATGCAGGCATTGCTGGAACATTTTATCACCCAATCACCGGTCTACTCTTTGCTCGCCGTGATGCTGGTGGCATTTCTGGAGTCACTGGCGCTGGTGGGGCTTATCTTACCCGGAACGGTCATGATGGCCGGTCTCGGGGCGCTTATCGGTAGCGGCGAGGTTAACTTCTGGCAGGCGTGGCTGGCGGGGATCATCGGCTGTTTGCTCGGCGACTGGATCTCATTCTGGCTTGGCTGGCGTTTTAAAAAGCCGCTGCATCGCTGGTCGTTTATGAAGAAAAACCGCGCGCTGCTGGAGAAAACCGAGCATGCGCTGCACCAGCACAGCATGGTGACGATACTGATTGGCCGTTTCGTCGGGCCGACGCGCCCGTTGGTGCCGATGGTCGCCGGGATGCTCGACCTGCCGGTGGCGAAATTTGTGTTGCCGAATATCATTGGCTGCCTGTTCTGGCCGCCGCTCTATTTCCTGCCCGGTATCCTTGCCGGCGCGGCAATTGATATTCCTGCTGATGAAAACAGCGCCAGTTTTAAATGGCTGCTGTTGGGCGCGGCGTTGCTGATATGGCTGGCGGGATGGTTATGCTGGCGGCTATGGCGTAGCGCGAAAGCCTCCGGCGATCGTCTGACCCGCTGGTTACCGCGTGGCCGTCTGCTGTGGTTGGCGCCGCTAATAGCCGTGCTGGCGGTGGCGGCGTTGATCCTGGTGCTCCGCCATCCGCTGATGCCGGTCTACCTTGAGATCCTGCATAAGGTTATCTCGCGCTAATCCCCAGCAGAGGCGAGGCGCTGCTGTTGCCGCTTAACAGCTCGGCAGTGGCGCCATCCCAGGCGATCCGCCCATCGGCCACCACGACGGATCGCGGCGCGATCCGCGCTGCATCTTCGACGCTGTGCGATACCATCAGTAAGGTTAGCTGTTGCTGCTCGCACACATCGGCGACCAGCGTGAGCATTTCCTGCCGCAGCGCCGGATCGAGCGCCGAGAAGGGTTCATCGAGCAGCAGCACCGGCTGCTGACGCACCAGGCAGCGAGCCAGCGCCGCACGCTGGCGTTGGCCGCCGGACAGCTCCCCCGGCAGGCGCTCCAATAGTGCATCAATCCCCATTTGTCCGGCAATCGCCGTCACCTTCTCCTGCTGTTCGCGGCTTAACTTGAGCCCCGGGTGGATCCCGAGACTAATATTCTGCCGGATGGTCAGGTGATTAAACAGGTTATTCTCCTGGAACAGCATGGAGACCGGGCGTTGCGCTGGCGGCGTTGTCGTATGCGCTTCGCCGTTAATCAACAGGCTGCCGCTGGCGGGCGGCAGAAAACCGGCAATCAGGTTCAGCAGCGTGCTCTTCCCGGCGCCGCTGGGGCCGAGCACGGCGATGCGTTCGCCGCGTGCGACGCTGAGGGTAAAACGCATCGGCAAATGCTGATACAGCCAGGTGACATCATTGAGTTTTAGCATCGCGCCCCGGTAGTTTTTCGATCACAGTAAAGAGTACAAAACACAGTAATAACAGCAGGAGCGCAGTCACCGCGCCGTCCTGGCTGCGGTAGGAGCCTATCTGCTGATACAGGTAGAATGGCAGCGTGCGGAAAGCGTCGTTGCCGAACAGCGCCACAACGCCGAAGTCGCCGATCGACAGTACGCAGGAGAATGCTAATGCCTGCGCCAGCGGTTGTTTAAGCGCTCGTAGTTCGACCACTCGTAAGCGGGTAAAGCCCTGCATGCCTAAAGAGTGGCACAAGGCGCCATAACGGGCGGCGATATCGCGCATCGGGTTTTCCAGCACTTTCATGGCGTAAGGGATCGCCATCAGGGCGTTGGTGAAGATGACAATACCATCGGCGGATTCCGGCAGACCGACGCTGTTATTGAGCAACAGGAAGAAGCCGGTCGCCAGCACAATCCCCGGCATCGCGAGGATGAGCATGCCGCTGAGCTCCAGCGTCTGCCCGGCCAGCGGCAGGTTGCGGGCGCGCAGTTCTCGGCTGCTCCACAGCAGCATCATGGTTAGAGTGACGCTAAGCAGACCGGCAGCGATGGCGATACGCAGCGAGGTCCATAGCGCCTGCCATAGCGCGGGTTGGCTCAGCACCTTCGGCAGGTTGACGTTCAGGCCATCGACGAGGACCGCCAGCAGCGGCGGTAGGAGCAGCAACAGGGCGATGGCGATCAGCGCGCCATCGCATAAGCGGCTATGCAGACGGTCGTCGGGGTCGCGCCAACCCTGGACCTGGCTGGCGCCAATCGCCAGCGCTTTGCTCAGCCGCTGACTCAGTAGTACCAGCCCAAGACAGCAGATCATTTGAATCAGCGCCAGCAGCGCCGCCCGTGCCGGGTCGTAATCGAAGCTCAACGCCTGATAGATGGCCAACTCGATGGTTGTCGCTCGCGGCCCGCCGCCGAGCGACAACACGGTGGCGAAGCTGGCGAAGCACAGCATAAAAATAAGCGCGGCCACCGGTGGGATCTGCCGACGTAGCCACGGCCACTCGACGAAACGGAAGAACGCATAGCCGCGCATACCTAATTGGGCGGCGATTTGCCGCTGTTCGCCGGGAATGTTTTCCAACGCCTGCAACAGCAGACGGGTCGCCATTGGCATATTAAAGAACACGTGGGCCAGCAGAATGCCCTGTAACCCGTAAGGCGAGAAGTCCCACTGCCAGCCGAGCGTATGAAACAGCGCGGCCAGCCAGCCCTGACGGCCATAGACGCTGAGAATGCCAAACACCGCTACCAACACCGGCAGAATCAGGGTCATCGCGCACAGGCGCAGCAGCAGCGTGCGCCCCGGGAAACGGCGGCGATACAGCGCGCGAGCAAGAAATATCGCCGGTACGACGGAAAACAGCGCCGATAGAAACGCCTGCCAGAATGAGAAGCGTATAACGTGCCAGAGATAGCTATCGCTGAGGATCGTCCGCCAGGGTGCCTGCGGCGCTTCCAGCCACAGCGCCAGAAAGGCGGCCAGCGCCACCACCGCGAGTAAAAAGGCGGCCGCGGCGCCTGGTATGAGCCAGCCGAAACTTAGCGGCTGACGGCGCGTTGCCATGAACCAACCCAGTTTTGACGTTCAGCAGAGACCTGCTGCGGAGTGAACTGCAGCGTCGTTTGCGGTTTGACCAGCGTAGCGAAACCGGCCGGTAGCGCGACCTGGGTCACCGGATACATCCAGTTGCCGGTGGGAATGGCGTTCTGGAAGCCAGGGGAAACCATGAACTTGAGGAATTTCTCCGCCAGTTCCGGCTGCTTGCTGGCGGCGGTACGCGCGGCCACTTCAACCTGCAGATAGTGGCCTTCGGTAAAGTCGGCCGCCGCATAGTTGTCTTTTTTCTCTTCGATGATGTGGTAGGCCGGTGAGGTGGTGTAGCTCAGCACCAGATCGCTTTCGCCTTTCAGGAACAGACCGTAGGCTTCGCTCCAGCCTTTGGTGACGGTAACCGTTTTCGCCGCCAGCTTCTGCCAGGCCTCCGGCGCCTTATCGCCATAAACTTTCTGCATCCACAGCAGCAGGCCGAGCCCCGGGGTACTGGTGCGTGGATCTTCATAAATCACACGCCATTTTTGCGGGCTCTCAACCAGTTCTTTCAGGCTTTTGGGCGGGTTTTTCAGCCGGTTTTTGTCATATACGAAAGCGAAGTAACCGTAGTCGTAAGGCACGAAAGTGTCATTCTCCCAACCTCCGGGTACGTTGACTGCGCTGACCGGAACGCCGCTTTTGGCGAACAGTTTGCTCTGCGCCGCTGCCGCCAGCAGGTTATTATCAAGACCCAGCACAACATCGGCCTTGCTGTTTTTACCTTCCATCCGCAGGCGGTTAAGCAGCGATACGCCATCTTCCAGAGCGACGAATTTCAGTTCGCAACCGCAGTCGGCTTCAAACGCTTTTTTCACCGCAGGACCAGGACCCCAGTCGGCGGAGAACGAATCGTAGGTGTAAACGGTCAGGACGGGTTTAGCAAAGACCGGCGCGGCAACCAGCGCCAGTAGGGGAAGCAGTTTTTTCAACACTTTGCACCTCAGTAAATGGGGAGGCAAAGGATTTTGAGTCAGCCTCAAATCCCTTCGCTGGCGTTATCCGGATCAGGTTCGACGGGTATTTTCTCAGCCTTTCAGCACCCCGTTGAGAACGGCGATAGTGTAATGATTTTGTCAGATGACGGAAAGTCTTCAGGGCTCCGGCGGGGCGAACCATGCCGATTTGAAGTCAAACCAACCGAGGGTGTTCATACGCACCCCGCGCATACTGCGCTGTCCCTGAATCATCAGCCAGTGGTGAATCAGCGGCACGATATGCTGCTGGACCAGGAGTTGCTGGCTCCAGGTCGCCGGGTTGAATTCACCCGCGCGCCAGCGGCTGGCGTCCGCTTCCCAGTCGATGGGGATGCAGTGATGGATAAGCGGCACTTCATATAAATAGGCGAACAGGGAAAAATCGATCGGCAGCGTGAAGTTGGCGCTGTTGAGCCAGATATCGCTCACCGCTTCACCGCGATGCCAGTCGTCATACTCTAGTTCCTGTATTTCTAGCTTCACCTGATGTTCCGCCAGCAGCGTGCGCATGATCCCGCCGATCACGCGATGTTCGACGTGATCGCGGTAGTAGGTGAGGGTGACCGACTCCAGTCCCGCTGGTTTCTCGCAGGTGTGGCTGCGGGCATGGTGCCAGCGCGGCAGCAGGCCGTAGGCCGGGAACCAGTTGCCCTGATAGTGCTCGCCCGCGTGGTAGAGCAGGTTGGCGGGCTGGAATAGATGGCTGAGCCAGCGGCGAACCTCATCGTTGCGACCCAGCGGGCTGCGGCAATCAAACAACAGGTAGTAGCAGCCTTCTTCCAGGCGACTCTCCACCGCTTTTTCGCTTTCGGTATTGCCCTGTAGGGTTAACCCGCAGCTGGGCTCTTCGCTAATTTCCGGCAGCACCCAGACGTTGACCTCATCGATAAGCGCCCGGTAGCCGAAGTAATCCTCGAAGGCGTGGATTTTCAGCTGGTTTTGATTGTTGCGCGCCACCGCATAGGGGCCGGTACCAATGGGCATACTGGAAAAGCGGTTCATCGTCCGCCATTCGTGCGGCAGCATCATCGCCGGGACCTGACCCAGCAACCACGGTAGCCAGCGATCCGGCTGACTGAGGTGAATATCCAGCGTCCAGGCGGTCGGTGAGATGATGCGCGTGATATGTGAAAACAACGGCAGCTCTCTGCTGCGCTGCAACGAAGAGATGACGTCAGTCATTTCCAGTTCGCGGCCGTGATGGAAATGAATGCCGGGGCGCAGGAAAAAGCGCCAGTGGGTTGGCGAAATCTGCTGCCAGTGGTGAGCGATGTCGGCCTCCAGTTCCCCGTTTTCCTCATTTACCCGCGTCAGGGCGCTAAAAATCTGCCGGGCGATGTGGGTCTCCGAGCGGCGCAGCGCGCTGCCGGGCAGCAGATTTTTCATCGGTCGATAGTAGAGCACGCGCAGGATATGCCGCCCCTGGCGGAAGCTACGGCCAAGATGTGAAATCAGCATTTGCCTGACGGCCGCTTTATCGCCGACCAACTGCACCAACTGGTCGATGCGGTCCTGCTCCAGCAAATCCTCGGCGCGCTGCTGCTGCAACGCCAGCCCGGTATAGAGGAAAGTCAGCCTGGAACGCTTGCCGCGTCCGGCTTCGGATTCCCATGCCAGCCAGCCGCGTTCCGCCATCATATTGAGCAGCGTGCGCATATGGCGGCGCGAGCAGCTGAGCATTTCCGCCAGCTCGTTAAGGGTCGTCTCTTGCGACTTACCCTCGCAGCACTGCCATAAGCGGATGAACTGTTGTTGCAAACGACTGGAAGACATAAAAGGGGAACTCCTGACGAAAACTCAGCAATTTATGAGTTCCTATATTAGGTCAATAATGAATCTCGATGAAGTAAGGAGATGAATATGACGAGGTCAACCACCAGACAGTTCTATCAACGGTACTTTTCTGCGACGCAGGATGCGTCCTGGCTGGCCCGCCTGTTGGCAGGAAAACAGCAGAAGATGCTGGAGGAACTGATGCAGTGGGGAGTTACGTCGCCGACCTCCGATCGTTGACTTGCAGACATCATGTGTGACTGAGTATTGGTGTTATACTCGCCGTCTTTCAGGCTGTAGGCAGCATTGGCTGCAACTCGAAATCCATAGAGTATAGAATCACCCGCCAGCAGATTGCTTCTGCTGGCTTTTTTCGTTTACTTCGCGTGTGTTAAGGATATTTCATGCTGTGGTTAATGACGATGGGGCGACGGCTAAACGGCGTGTATGCCGCTTTTATGCTGGTGGCTTTTATGATGGGCGTGGCGGGAGCCCTGCAAGCGCCGACGCTCAGCCTGTTCCTGAGCCGTGAAGTCGGCGCGCCGCCGTTTTGGGTTGGCCTGTTTTATACGGTGAATGCGATTGCCGGCATCCTGGTGAGCCTGGCGCTGGCGAAACGATCGGACAGCCGCGGCGATCGGCGGCGCCTGATTATGTTCTGTTGCCTGATGGCGGTGGGCAACGCCCTGCTGTTCGCTTTCAACCGCCACTACCTGACGCTTATCACCTGTGGCGTGATGCTGGCCTCAATCGCCAACGCCGCGATGCCGCAGCTGTTTGCGCTCGCCCGTGAATATGCCGATAGTTCGGCGCGGGAAGTGGTGATGTTCAGCTCGGTGATGCGCGCCCAGCTGTCGCTGGCGTGGGTTATTGGCCCACCGCTGGCCTTTATGCTGGCGCTCAACTATGGCTTTACTGCCATGTTTTCTATTGCCGCCGCCATTTTCGTGATTAGCCTGACGCTGATTGCCCTGACGCTACCGTCGGTGGCGAGGGTCGAACAGCCCGCCGACGTGGTGCAGAACCAGATTAGCGGCTGGAAGGACAGCAACGTACGGATGCTGTTTATCGCTTCCACGCTGATGTGGACCTGCAACACCATGTATATCATCGATATGCCATTGTGGATCAGCAGCGATCTCGGTCTGCCCGATAGTCTGGCGGGGATCCTGATGGGGACGGCGGCGGGGCTGGAAATTCCGGCGATGATCCTCGCGGGTTACTACGTGAAGCGCTTCGGTAAGCGGCGGATGATGGTGACGGCGGTGGCCGCTGGTGTGCTGTTCTACGTCGGGCTGATCTTCTTCCACAGCCATACCTCGCTGTTGGTGCTTCAGCTATTCAACGCGGTGTTTATCGGTATTGTCGCCGGGATCGGCATGTTGTGGTTCCAGGATCTGATGCCCGGTCGTGCGGGGGCAGCGACCACGCTGTTTACCAATAGTATTTCAACCGGGGTAATTCTGGCGGGGATTATTCAAGGGGCGCTGGCGCAGAGCTTTGGCCATTTCTCGGTGTACTGGGTGATTGCCGGGATTTCGCTGGTGACGCTGGTGCTGACCGGGAGGGTCAAGGACGTTTAGTCTGGTGCCGTCCCGGCATCGCTGCGCTCGGCCGGGCTACCAATGAATGTCGGTAGCCCGGACAAGGCGTTACGGATTACTGCATAAACGCCGGCTGCTTGTTTTCGTAAGCCGAAATAGCGTCTTCATGCTGCAGCGTCAGACCGATGCTATCCAGCCCGTTGAGCATGCAGTGGCGGCGGAAGTCATCGATTTTAAAGCTGTAGGTTTTATCCCCTGCTTTAACCACCTGTGCTTCCAGATCCACTTCAAACTTGATGCCTGGGTTAGCCTGTACCAGCGTGAACAGCTCATCGACCTGTGCATCGCTAAGGGTGACCGGCAGCAACTGGTTGTTGAAGCTGTTGCCGTAAAAGATATCGGCAAAGCTTGGCGCGATCACCACTTTGAAACCGTAATCGGTCAGTGCCCACGGCGCGTGCTCACGCGAGGAGCCGCAGCCGAAGTTTTCCCGTGCCAGCAGGATCGACGCCCCTTTGTATTGCGGGAAGTTGAGCACGAACTCCGGGTTTGGCTGCTGTCCCTGGTCGTCAAGGAAACGCCAGTCGTTGAACAGATGCGCGCCAAAGCCGGTGCGGGTGACTTTCTGCAGGAACTGCTTCGGAATGATCGCATCGGTATCGACGTTTGCGGCATCCAGCGGAACCACCAGGCCAGTATGTTGGGTAAATTTCTCTGCCATGATGGTCTCCTTATTTCATGCTACGGATATCGGCGAAATGGCCGGTAACGGCTGCCGCCGCGGCCATGGCCGGGCTGACTAAATGGGTGCGCCCGCCGCGGCCCTGACGGCCTTCAAAGTTACGGTTGCTGGTAGACGCGCAGCGTTCGCCCGGGTTCAGGCGGTCGTTGTTCATCGCCAGACACATCGAGCAGCCTGGTAAGCGCCACTCAAAACCGGCTTCGATGAAAATCTTATCCAGACCTTCCGCTTCCGCCTGTGCTTTTACCGGACCGGAGCCAGGAACCACCAGCGCCTGCACGCCTGGAGCCACTTTACGGCCTTTGGCGATTTCCGCCGCCGCGCGTAAATCTTCGATTCGCGAGTTGGTGCAGGAGCCGATAAAGACTTTATCGATCGCGACTTCGGTCAACGGTACGCCGGATTTCAGACCCATATAGGCCAACGCTTTTTCGGCGCTGGCGCGCTCGACCGGATCGCTGAACGAAGATGGATCCGGGATGATGTCAGTGACCGAGATCACCTGGCCCGGGTTGGTGCCCCAGGTCACCTGCGGCGCAATCTCTTCCGCCTGCAGCGTCACCACGCTGTCAAAGGTCGCGCCATCATCGGTTTTCAGGGTCTTCCAGTATGCTACCGCGTCGGTGAAATCCTGACCCTTCGGCGCGTGCAGACGGCCCTGCACATAGTTGAAGGTGGTCTCGTCCGGAGCGACCAACCCCGCTTTGGCGCCCATTTCGATCGCCATATTGCACAGGGTCATACGGCCTTCCATGCTCAGATCGCGGATGGCTTCGCCGCAGAACTCCACTACGTGGCCGGTACCGCCGGCGCTGCCGGTTTTACCAATGATCGCCAGCACGATATCTTTCGCGGTAATGCCCGGCGCTGCTTTGCCTTGCACTTCAATTTTCATCGTCTTCGCGCGGCCCTGTTTCAGGGTCTGGGTCGCCAGGACGTGCTCAACTTCGGAGGTGCCGATACCGAACGCCAGCGCGCCGAACGCGCCGTGGGTGGCGGTGTGGGAATCGCCGCAAACAATGGTCATTCCTGGCAGCGTCACGCCTTGTTCCGGCCCCATGACGTGAACGATGCCCTGGAACGGGTGGTTCAGGTCATACAGCTCAACGCCGAACTCGTTACAGTTTTTAATCAGTTCCTGCATCTGGATGCGGGCCATTTCGCCGGACGCATTGATATCTTTGGTCTGCGTAGAAACGTTGTGATCCATGGTGGCGAAGGTTTTACCCGGCTGGCGCACCGGGCGACCATGCGCGCGCAGGCCGTCAAAGGCTTGCGGCGAAGTCACTTCGTGCACCAGATGGCGGTCGATGTACAGCAACGGGGTTTCGTTTTGCGCTTCATATACCACATGCGCATCAAACAATTTTTCGTATAACGTTTTCGCCATGATTACACCCCTTCAGCGACATAGCGGGCAATGATATCGCCCATTTCATCAGTACCGACCGCCGCCGCGCCGCGCGCTAAGTCGCCGGTGCGGATGCCTTCTTCTAAAACGCGGTTGATAGCGTGTTCAATGGCGCTCGCCGCGTCGTCAGCATCGAAGCTGTAGCGCAACAGCAGCGCCAGCGACAGGATTTGCGCAATGGGGTTGGCGATATTTTTGCCGGCGATGTCCGGCGCAGAGCCGCCAGCCGGTTCATACAGGCCAAAACCTTGTTCATTGAGGCTAGCGGAGGGCAGCATGCCCATCGAACCAGTGATCATGGCGCATTCGTCTGACAGGATGTCGCCAAACAGGTTGGAGCACAGCAGCACGTCGAACTGGGACGGGTCTTTAATCAGCTGCATCGTCGCGTTATCGATATACATATGCGCCAGCTCAACGTCCGGATACTCTTTGCCGATTTCGCTGACGATTTCGCGCCACAGAATAGACGACTGCAATACGTTGGCTTTATCGATAGAGGTTACTTTATGGCGGCGTTTACGCGCGGATTCAAAAGCGATACGCGCGATGCGTTCGATTTCAAAGCGATGGTACACCTCGGTGTCGAACGCTTTTTCGTGCTGACCGCTGCCTTCGCGGCCTTTTGGCTGACCGAAGTAGATGCCGCCGGTCAGTTCGCGAACGCACAGAATGTCGAAGCCGTTGGCGGCGATATCGGCGCGCAGCGGGCAGAATTCTTCCAGACCCGGATACAGTTTGGCCGGGCGCAGGTTGCTGAATAATTTGAAGTGCTTACGCAGCGGCAGCAGCGCGCCGCGTTCCGGTTGCTCGGCCGGCGGCAGATGTTCCCATTTTGGGCCGCCGACGGAGCCGAACAGAATCGCGTCAGCCTGTTCGCAGCCTTCGACGGTGGCTTTCGGCAACGGGGTGCCCTGACGGTCGATGGCGATGCCGCCGACGTCATACTGGCTGGTGGTGATACGCATAGAGAAACGGTTACGTACGGCTTCCAGTACTTTCATCGCCTGGTTCATCACTTCCGGGCCAATACCATCACCCGGCAAAACGGCAATATGGTAATTCTTCGACATTACACGGTTTCCTTATTGTTTTCTTTATTCTGAGCCTGGCGTTGCAATTCTTTTTCAACTTCGGCGGCGCGCCAGATGTTGTTCAGCACGTGCACCATCGCTTTGGCGGAGGATTCAACGATGTCGGTCGCCAGACCGACGCCATGGAAGCGGCGGCCGTTATATTCAACGACGATATCGACCTGGCCCAGCGCATCTTTACCGTGGCCTTTGGCGCTTAAGCCGTATTTCACTAAGTCGATGTTGTAGTCGGTCACGCGGTTAATTGCCTGGTAGATAGCATCAACCGGGCCGTTGCCGTTAGCGGCTTCGGTTTTCACTTCATCGCCGCATGCCAGCTTGATAGAGGCGGTGGCGATATCGCTGGAGCCAGACTGGACGTTAAAGTAATCCAGGCGGAAATGCTCTGGCTCTTCCTGCTGCTTATTGATAAACGCCAGCGCTTCCAGATCGTAATCGAAGACCTGGCCTTTTTTATCGGCCAGTTTCAGGAATGCGTCGTACAGATGATCCAGGTTGTAATCGCTCTCTTTGTAGCCCATCTCTTCCATACGGTGTTTCACCGCCGCACGTCCGGAACGTGAAGTCAGGTTCAGCTGTACCTGGTTCAGACCAATGGACTCCGGGGTCATGATTTCGTAGTTTTCGCGGTTCTTCAGCACGCCGTCCTGGTGGATACCGGAGGAGTGGGCGAAAGCGCCAGTGCCGACGATGGCTTTGTTGGCCGGGATCGGCATATTGCAAATCTGGCTAACGGTCTGACTGGTGCGCCAGATTTCGTTGTGGTTGATGTTGGTGTGCACGTTCATGATGTCTTTGCGCACTTTGATCGCCATGATCACTTCTTCCAGCGCGCAGTTACCGGCGCGTTCGCCGATACCGTTCATGGCGCCTTCTACCTGACGAGCGCCGGCATGGACGGCGGCGAGGGCGTTGCCGACGGCGATGCCCAAATCATCATGGGTATGAACGGAAATAATCGCTTTGTCGATATTTGGCACACGCTCATACAGGCCGCTGATGATATTGGCGTATTCAAACGGCATGGTGTAGCCAACGGTGTCCGGAATATTAATGGTGGTGGCGCCAGCGCGGATAGCCGCTTCGACGACGCGAGCCAGATCGTCAATCGGCGTACGCCCTGCGTCTTCACAGGAGAATTCGACGTCGTCGGTATAGTTACGCGCACGTTTCACCATATGAATCGAGCGCTCGATGACGTCATCCAGGGTGCTGCGCAATTTGGTGGCGATGTGCATCGGCGACGTCGCGATGAAGGTGTGAATGCGGAACGCTTCGGCAACTTTTAAGGATTCCGCCGCCACGTCGATATCTTTCTCAACGCAGCGCGCCAGAGCGCAAACGCGGCTGTTTTTGATCGTGCGGGCAATGGTCTGCACTGATTCAAAATCGCCCGGGGAAGACACCGGGAAACCGACTTCCATCACATCGACGCCCATACGTTCAAGGGCCATGGCGATCTGCAGCTTCTCTTTCACGCTCAGGCTGGCCTGTAACGCTTGTTCCCCATCACGTAAGGTCGTATCGAAAATAATGACTTGCTGGCTCATGGTTTAGATCCTTAATCTGTTGCCTGGCGCCTTGCTTCGAGCATAAAAAAACCCGCGCAATGGCGCGGGTTTAGTGTCTTGCTGGAAGATGACTTAACGCTGAACGTCGCCCAACAGCCTACCGCGCATAATGGATGCGTTTAGTAGTAGTAGGCTGGTGAAGCGAGTGGTGCGAATCATGCGTCATACTCCAGTGGAAATCGATATGCTTTTAGAGTTACTGGATAGCGGTTTTGATGTCAACCCCAGGGAACATAAAAACTGCTTTTAGCCGGTCAGGTGAATTAGCTAATTGTGCTGGTTTATATGTCGTTTGTCGGACGATCCTATTTGAGACCCTGGCCCTGTTTTTGAAAAAAAGAGAACATTTTGAAAAAATTATTTTCATTCAGGGACTCAATACGTATTGGCGCCGCCTAAGTAGTATCATAATGAAATACAAGCGATTAGAGGAGAGACGCTATCTGATTTTGCGACGTTATTGCCCGGGAAAAGATAATGAAGTGTTAATTTCTATCAGGCGAAAACTAGATAGTTAATTAATGCTTAAATTGGAATTCACTGTTAGTGGTGTTGTTTATTTTTATGATCTATGGGTACACTTTATATCATCAAGTAAACGATATGTTTTGGGCGGGTTCCGGTGATGTCCAGTGCGGTTTTTCGTCGCCACTCATAACCTTGATATATTCCTAAAATTCAATTTTGCCCTTTTGCAGATTTAATATACATGATAAATGATATTGTCTTAATTAATTACTGCACTTTGGTAAAAGGAATTTAGCGTGACGGTGGAGTCAGATATGTTAATTGAAAATACTGAATATAAATCAGCCCCGGGACAGGAAGTCGTCAAACCACAACTGCGAATGGTGGATCTTAACCTCCTGACAGTGTTTGATGCGGTGATGCAGGAGCAAAATATTACCCGTGCGGCCCATTCGCTCGGGATGTCGCAACCGGCGGTGAGCAACGCGGTATCACGTCTTAAAGTGATGTTTAATGATGAACTGTTTGTCCGCTATGGCCGCGGTATTCAGCCGACAGCGAGGGCCTACCAACTATTCGGCTCCGTGCGTCAGGCGTTGCAGTTGGTGCAGAATGAGCTACCGGGTTCCGGCTTCGAACCGCTGAGCAGCGGCGGGCATTTAACCTCTGCGTGTGTAGCCCGTTGGATAATTATTTAACCTCTCTTATATTTAATAAAGTGAGTGCAATCGCGCCAAATATTCATTTGGTCTTTAAATCAGCGCTACACCAAAATACTGAACATCAGCTGCGCTATCAGGAAATTGAATTTGTTATCGGGTATGAAGAGTTCCGTCGCCCGGAATTCGCCTGTATCCCTTTATTCAAAGATGAAATGGTTCTGGTTGCCAGTCGTAAACATCCGCGTATTTCCGGCCCGCTAACGGAAGCGGATATTTATCAGGAAGAGCATGCTGTTGTCTCATTGGATCGCTATGCGTCATTTAGCCAGCCATGGTATGACTCCGTTGATAAACAATCCAGTATCGCTTATCAGGGCAATGCGATGGTCAGCGTTTTAAATGTGGTTTCGCAAACCTATATGGTGGCTATCGCGCCGCGCTGGTTAGCGAGTGAATTTGCTGGGAAATTAGATTTACAGCTATTACCGCTGCCGTTGAAGGAAAATAATCGCACCTGCTTCCTGTCCTGGCATGAAGCGGCCGGGCGCGATAAAGGCCATCAGTGGATGGAAGAATTACTGGCGAATATTTGCCAGCGCTAATACATTATCCGAAAACGGGAGCGAAAGCTCCTGCTTGTATTGTTGTTTAATAAAAAATCAGAATATTATTCTGTTTATTGCTGTGGGTTATGGCGGCTCGACGGTGAAAAATGGATGATTTTCTGCCGTAAGCCATTTTCCCCGAGTATTGGCTATCCCATTTTCTTATTCTTGAAGCAATCCTCCATATATTCTACCAGATGCTTTCTTTTCTGCTTTTAACGCGGGCGATATACGCCGGGAGGCTAATTGCCTGCCTGTTGGCGAGCAGTTATGGTAATGCTCAGCAAGTCGTTCACCTCAATGCACTGCCTGTGGCTTTGCATCATACGACGGGCGCGGAAAATGACTTCTGCCGTCGTGAAAACCATAAGCCTGGAGGCAAACCATGGAGATGTTGTCAGGAGCCGAGATGGTCGTCCAATCGCTGGTCGATCAGGGCGTCAAGCAAGTATTCGGCTATCCCGGAGGCGCAGTCCTCGATATCTATGATGCGTTACATACCCTTGGCGGCATCGACCACGTGCTGGTACGCCACGAGCAGGCTGCGGTGCATATGGCTGACGGCCTGGCGCGCGCAACCGGCGAAGTCGGCGTCGTGCTGGTGACCTCCGGCCCGGGGGCGACAAACGCGATTACCGGTATCGCAACGGCTTACATGGATTCCATTCCGCTGGTGATCCTTTCCGGGCAGGTCGCTACTTCGCTGATTGGCTACGATGCCTTCCAGGAATGCGACATGGTTGGCATCTCGCGCCCGGTGGTCAAACACAGTTTTTTGGTGAAGCAGACTGAAGATATTCCGGGGATCCTGAAAAAGGCTTTCTGGCTGGCGGCCAGCGGTCGTCCTGGCCCGGTGGTGGTTGATTTGCCAAAGGACATTCTCAATCCGGCGAATAAACTGCCTTACGTCTGGCCGGATGCGGTGAGCATGCGTTCCTATAACCCGACGACCAGCGGTCATAAAGGGCAAATTAAGCGCGCGCTGCAGACGCTGGCGACGGCGAAAAAACCGGTCGTCTACGTCGGCGGCGGGGCGATCAACGCGCAGTGCGAGGCGCAGCTGCGTACGCTGGTCGAAAAACTCAAGCTGCCGGTGGTCTCTTCTTTAATGGGCCTGGGGGCGTTTCCGGCGACCCATCAGCAGGCATTGGGCATGCTGGGCATGCATGGCACCTATGAAGCCAACATGACCATGCACCATTCCGACGTCATCTTTGCCGTCGGCGTGCGTTTTGACGATCGCACGACCAACAATCTGGCGAAGTACTGCCCGAACGCAACGGTGCTGCATATTGATATCGATCCGACATCGATCTCCAAGACGGTGCCAGCGGATGTGCCGATCGTTGGCGATGCGCGGCAGGTGCTCGATCAAATGCTGGAACTGCTGGAGCAGGAAGAAAGCCAACAGCCGCTGGATGAGATCCGCGACTGGTGGCAACAGATTGAACAGTGGCGTTCCCGTCACTGCCTGCAATACGACACGCAAAGCGGCAAGATCAAGCCGCAGGCGGTGATCGAGACTATCTGGCGCCTGACGAATGGCGATGCCTACGTCACGTCCGACGTTGGTCAGCATCAGATGTTCGCCGCTCTCTATTATCCGTTCGATAAGCCAAGGCGTTGGATTAACTCCGGCGGCCTCGGCACGATGGGTTTTGGCCTGCCTGCCGCGCTGGGCGTGAAGATGGCGCTGCCAAACGAAACCGTTATCTGCGTCACCGGCGACGGCAGCATCCAGATGAACATCCAGGAGCTTTCCACTGCGCTGCAGTACGAGCTGCCGGTACTGGTGTTGAACCTCAACAACCGCTACCTCGGGATGGTGAAGCAGTGGCAGGATATGCTCTATTCCGGCCGTCATTCGCAGTCCTATATGGAATCGCTGCCGGACTTCGTCCGCGTCGCGGAAGCCTATGGTCACGTCGGTATTCGCATCAGCGAGCCGCAAGAGCTGGAAACGAAGCTGGCGGAAGCGCTGGAACAGGTGCGCAATAACCGCCTGGTGTTCGTTGATGTCACGGTGGATGGCAGTGAGCATGTGTACCCCATGCAGATCCGCGGCGGCGGCATGGACGAAATGTGGTTGAGCAAAACGGAGAGAACCTGATTATGCGCCGGATATTATCGGTATTACTGGAGAACGAATCGGGGGCATTATCCCGGGTGATCGGCCTGTTTTCGCAGCGTGGCTACAATATTGAAAGCCTGACCGTCGCGCCGACCGACGATCCGACACTGTCCCGCATGACGATTCAGACGGTGGGCGACGAGAAAGCGATTGAGCAGATCGAAAAGCAGCTGCATAAGCTAGTGGACGTACTGCGGGTGAGTGAGCTCGGCCAGGGATCCCACGTTGAGCGTGAAATCATGCTGGTTAAAGTACAAGCCAGCGGCTATGGCCGCGAAGAGGTGAAACGTAACACTGAAATCTTCCGCGGGCAGATCATTGACGTGACGCCTTCTATCTATACGGTTCAGCTCGCCGGGACCAGCGATAAGCTGGATGCCTTCCTGGCCTCTTTGCGCGATGTCGCGCGCATTGTCGAAGTGGCGCGGTCCGGCGTGGTCGGGTTGTCGCGCGGTGATAAAATTATGCGTTAACAACCGGAAACGCTGACGTAAAAATAGCCCGACACAAACTGTCGGGTTATTTTTTTGCGAATTCGGTGGGAACTGTGGACGAAAGCGGTTGCCGCGCTAACTATTCTGCGTTTAGATGTTATAAAAATGAATCTGTATACTCTAACGAGTATATTTGCTGAATGGTTATGTTTTGTACTTCTTACCCAAGGGGCAATTGTGAAACTGGATGAAATCGCCAGGCTGGCCGGTGTTTCAAGAACCACCGCGAGCTATGTGATTAATGGCAAAGCGAAGCAGTATCGCGTCAGCGATAAAACGGTCGAAAAGGTGATGGCAGTGGTGCGTGAGCATAACTACCACCCGAACGCGGTTGCTGCTGGCCTGCGTGCAGGACGTACGCGTTCTATCGGTTTGGTGATCCCCGACCTCGAAAATACCAGTTATACCCGTATTGCGAACTATCTGGAGCGCCAGGCGCGTCAGCGCGGCTACCAGCTGTTGATCGCCTGTTCGGAAGATCAGCCGGATAACGAAATGCGTTGTATTGAGCATCTGCTGCAGCGCCAGGTGGATGCGATCATCGTGTCGACGTCGCTGCCGCCGGAGCACCCGTTCTACCAGCGCTGGGCGAACAATTCTTTCCCGATTGTCGCCCTCGACCGTGCGCTTGACCGCGAACACTTCACCAGCGTGGTCGGCGCGGATCAGGATGATGCTGAAATGCTCGGCGCCGAGCTGCGCCAATTCCCAGGCGACACGGTGCTGTATCTCGGCGCGCTGCCGGAACTGTCGGTAAGCTTCCTGCGCGAGCAAGGGTTCCGTACCGCCTGGAAAGACGATCCGCGTGAGGTGAACTTCCTGTATGCCAACAGCTACGAGCGTGAAGCCGCAGCCCAGCTGTTTGAAAAATGGCTGGAAACGCATCCGATGCCGCAACTGCTGTTCACCACTTCTTTCCCGTTGCTGCAGGGCGTCATGGACGTCACGCTGCGTCGTGAAGGGAAGCTGCCGTCTGAGCTGGCCATCGCCACCTTCGGCGATAATGAACTGCTCGATTTCCTGCAGTGTCCTGTACTGGCGGTCGCTCAGCGCCACCGCGATGTTGCTGAGCGCGTGCTGGAGATTGTTCTGGCCAGCCTTGATGAACCGCGTAAGCCAAAACCTGGTTTAAGCCGTATTCGTCGCAACCTGTATCATCGCGGCAGTTTGAATCGTCGTTGATGCCGACAGTGATGAAAGACCAGGATTATTCGTAGGTTATTCGCCAGATGGATTAGCATCTGGCGATATTCCATACAATTTACGTAGAGAATCGTAAATCTATTCGCTTTCAGACAAATCCCTAAACTTCTTTACGCCTTATTTTGTTTTATTCTGGAGAACAATTTTTTTGTATCGAAATGGTGCAAGAAAAAGCGCAGCGGCATTCATTTGTATTATTTTGTTACATTCACCGGAATAATTGTTGAATTAACAATCGCTTTATCGCTCCTTCGCGGATGACGATTGCGCCAGGCCGCGGCACATGTGCTTCTCCGTCCACAAGTGGTACTGTTAACGGGCATCATAATGGCCTAAAATGCCGCTCGCGTCGCAAACTGACACTTTATATTTTCCCGCCGAAGATATTTTGTCGCTTTTAACTGTTACGAGTTTGTCGGTTATTTTCTTACACGTATTCATAACGTTAATTTGCCTCGTTTGTTGGTGATTTTTTCATCAGGGCTAATATCGGCTGTAAATAATGGGTTTTTGCGCTCTGTTGGCATTAGTGCTGGCTTGACAAGCTTTTCCTCCGCTCCGTAAACTCCTTTAGGTGGGAATTTGTGGGGTAAAGTGGCGAAAAGGGGTGAGGCTGGCATGTTCCGGGGAGCAACGTTAGTCAATCTCGACAGTAAAGGCCGTTTGGCCGTACCGACGCGTTACCGTGACGGGCTGATCGAGGATGCTTCTGGTCAAATGGTATGCACCATTGACATTCATCACCCGTGCCTGCTGCTTTATCCCTTGCCTGAATGGGAAATCATTGAGCAAAAATTGTCGCGTTTATCGAGCATGAATCCCGTTGAGCGGCGTGTACAGCGCCTGCTTTTGGGGCATGCCAGCGAATGTCAGATGGATAGCGCCGGACGATTGCTGATCGCGCCGGTGTTACGGCAACATGCCGGGCTGACAAAAGAAGTGATGCTGGTCGGACAGTTTAATAAATTTGAACTGTGGGATGAAACGACCTGGTATCAACGGGTCAAGGAAGATATCGACGCTGAGCAGTCCGCTACCGGTGAACTGTCGGAGCGCCTGCAGGATTTGTCTTTATAAAATGATGGAAAATTTTAAACACACTACGGTACTTTTGGATGAAGCCGTTAACGGCCTGAACATTCGTCCGGATGGTATCTACATTGATGGAACCTTTGGCCGCGGCGGTCACTCGCGTTTGATCCTCTCCCAACTGGGGGCGGAAGGACGCCTGCTGGCAATCGATCGCGACCCGACGGCTATCGCCGTTGCGCAAACCATCGATGACCCTCGCTTTTCCATCGTGCATGGTCCTTTTTCACAGCTGGCTGACTACGTCGGCGAGCGCAATCTTACCGGCAAGATCGACGGTATTCTTCTCGATCTTGGCGTGTCTTCACCGCAGTTGGATGACGCGGAGCGCGGATTCTCCTTTATGCGCGACGGTCCGTTGGACATGCGTATGGATCCAACCCGCGGTCAATCTGCCGCTGAATGGCTACAGACCGCTGAAGAGGCGGACATCGCCTGGGTGATTAAAACCTTTGGCGAAGAGCGTTTCGGCAAACGTATCGCGCGTGCGATCGTTGAACGCAACCGTATTGAGCCGATGACCCGCACCAAAGAGCTGGCGGAAGTCATTGCGGCGGCGATGCCGGTGAAAGATAAACACAAACATCCCGCGACCCGTACCTTCCAGGCGGTGCGCATTTGGGTGAACAGTGAACTGGAGGAGATAGAGCAGGCGCTAAAAAGCTCGCTCGGCGTGCTGGCCCCGGGGGGGCGGCTGTCGATAATCAGTTTCCATTCGCTGGAAGACCGTATTGTGAAGCGCTTCATGCGTGAGCAAAGCCGCGGTCCGCAGGTTCCAGCAGGGATCCCGATGACTGAAGAGCAGCTCAGGAAACTGGGCGGCCGTCAGCTGCGAGCACTAGGCAAGTTGATGCCGGGCGAAGAAGAGGTGGCAGAGAATCCACGCGCTCGTAGTTCAGTGCTGCGTATTGCAGAGAGGACGAACGCATGATCGGCAGAGTGACAGTAGCCTTAAGCAAAGTTAAAGGATCGTTAGGAAGCACCGAGCGTCATGCTTTGCCTGGCGTTATCGGGGACGATCTTCTGCGGTTTGGGAAGCTGCCACTCTGTCTGTTCATTTGCATCATCATTACGGCGATTACCGTGGTGACGACGGCGCACCATACCCGTCTGTTAACCGCGCAGCGTGAACAACTCGTTCTGGAGCGTGACGCTCTGGATATTGAATGGCGCAACCTGATCCTCGAAGAGAATGCCCTTGGCGATCACAGTCGGGTTGAGCGGATCGCGACTGAAAAGTTGCAGATGCAACACGTTGATCCATCACAAGAAAACATAGTGGTACAGAAATAAGGATTATTGCGACGCATGAAAGCAGCGCCGAAAACGCCAAAAGCAAAACGTCAGGAAGAACAAGCCAACTTTATCAGTTGGCGTTTTGCGTTGCTGTGCGGATGTATTTTAATCGCTCTGGCCTTCCTGCTTGGCCGCGTCGCCTGGTTACAGGTGGTCAGCCCGGACATGCTGGTGCGTCAGGGGGATATGCGTTCTCTGCGCGTGCAGGAAGTGTCGACCGCGCGCGGCATGATTACCGACCGCTCCGGTCGCCCGCTGGCGGTGAGCGTACCGGTGAAAGCCATCTGGGCCGACCCGAAAGAGCTGCATGACGCCGGTGGCGTGACGCTCGATAACCGCTGGAAAGCGTTAGCCGATGCGTTGAAAATGCCGCTGGATCAGCTGGCCTCGCGCATCAATAGCAACCCGCGGATGCGTTTTATTTATCTGGCGCGTCAGGTTAACCCTGACATGGCGGATTACATCAAAAAATTGAAACTGCCGGGTATTCATCTGCGTGAAGAATCACGCCGTTATTATCCGTCAGGCGAAGTAACCGCTCACCTCATTGGCTTCACCAACGTCGATAGCCAGGGGATTGAAGGGGTCGAGAAAAGCTTTGATAAATGGCTCACCGGCCAGCCGGGCGAACGTATTGTGCGTAAAGACCGCTATGGCCGCGTCATTGAAGACATCTCTTCCACTGACAGCCAGGCGGCGCACAACCTTGCGTTGAGCATCGACGAACGTCTGCAGGCGCTGGTGTATCGCGAGCTGAACAACGCCGTGGCCTTTAACAAAGCGGAGTCGGGTAGCGCGGTTCTGGTCGATGTCAGCACTGGCGAAGTCCTGGCGATGGCCAATAGCCCGTCTTACAACCCGAATAACTTCGCCGGTACGGCAAAAGACACGATGCGTAACCGCGCCATCACCGACGTGTTCGAACCGGGTTCTACGGTCAAACCGATGGTAGTGATGACGGCGCTGCAGCGCGGCATCGTTAACGAAAATACCGTATTGAACACCATTCCTTATCGAATTAACGGCCACGAAATCAAAGACGTGGCGCGCTACAGCGAATTGACCCTGACCGGGGTGCTACAGAAGTCGAGTAACGTTGGCGTTTCCAAGCTGGCGTTAGCGATGCCGTCCTCAGCGTTAGTAGATACTTACTCACGTTTTGGGCTAGGAAAGGCGACCAATTTGGGGTTGGTCGGAGAACGCAGTGGCTTATATCCTCAAAAACAACGGTGGTCTGACATAGAGAGGGCCACCTTTTCTTTCGGCTACGGGCTAATGGTAACGCCGTTACAGCTAGCGCGAGTCTACGCAACGATTGGCAGCTACGGCATCTATCGCCCGCTGTCGATTACCAAGGTTGATCCACCGGTTCCGGGCGAGCGCGTGTTCCCGGAATCACTCGTACGTACCGTCGTTCACATGATGGAAAGCGTGGCGCTGCCCGGCGGCGGCGGCGTGAAAGCGGCGATCAAAGGCTATCGCATCGCGATTAAAACCGGTACGGCGAAAAAAGTGGGGCCGGATGGCCGCTACATCAACAAATATATTGCTTACACCGCAGGCGTTGCGCCCGCCAGCCATCCGCGCTTCGCGCTGGTGGTGGTGATCAACGACCCGCAGGCAGGTAAATACTACGGCGGCGCCGTTTCCGCGCCGGTCTTCGGTGCCATCATGGGCGGCGTATTGCGGACCATGAACATCGAACCGGATGCGCTGGCAACGGGCGAAAAAAGTGAATTTGTGATTAATCAAGGCGAGGGAACAGGTGGCAGATCGTAATTTGCGCGACCTTCTCGCTCCGTGGGTGCCAAATGCGCCGGAGCGAATTCTGCGAGAGATGACGCTGGACAGCCGTGTGGCGGCGTCCGGCGACCTCTTTGTCGCGGTACAGGGTCATCAGGCGGACGGGCGTCGTTATATCCCGCAGGCGATAGCGCAAGGTGTTGCTGCCATTATTGCTGAGGCGCAGGGCGAGGCCGAAGACGGCGAAGTGCGCGAGATGCACGGCGTACCGGTCATCTACCTGAGCCAGCTGAATGAGCGTTTATCGGCGCTGGCCGGGCGTTTTTACCATCAGCCTTCGCAGCAGATGCGTCTGGTGGGCGTCACCGGCACCAACGGTAAGACCACCACTACTCAGCTGTTGGCGCAGTGGGCTAAGCTGCTGGGTGAAACCAGCGCGGTGATGGGGACCGTCGGTAACGGTCTGTTGGATAAAGTGGTGCCGACTGAAAACACAACCGGTTCCGCAGTGGATGTACAGCACGTCCTTTCCGGCCTGGCAGGGCAGGGCGCGACTTTCGGCGCGATGGAAGTGTCCTCTCACGGTCTGGTCCAGCACCGCGTGGCGGCGCTGCAGTTTGCTGCCTCGGTGTTTACCAACCTGAGCCGCGATCACCTCGATTACCATGGCGACATGGAACATTACGAAGCGGCAAAATGGCTGCTGTATTCCACCCACCATTGCGGCCAGGCCATCGTCAACGCTGACGATGAAGTTGGGCGTCGCTGGCTGGCGAAGCTGCCGGACGCGGTCGCAGTATCGATGGAAGATCATATCAATCCGAACTGTCACGGTCGCTGGCTAAAGGCGACAGCGGTTAACTATCACGACAGTGGTGCGACGATCCAGTTTGCCTCAAGCTGGGGCAATGGTGAAATCGAAAGCCGCCTGATGGGCGCATTTAACGTCAGCAACTTGTTGTTGGCGCTGGCGACGCTGCTGGCGTTGGAATACCCGCTGGCAGATTTGCTGAAGACCTCCTCGCGTTTACAGCCGGTTTGCGGCCGCATGGAAGTGTTCAGCGCGCCGGGTAAACCCACCGTCGTCGTCGATTACGCCCACACGCCTGACGCACTGGAAAAAGCGCTGCAGGCCGCGCGTCTGCACTGCAGCGGCAAGCTGTGGTGCGTCTTCGGCTGCGGCGGCGATCGCGATAAAGGTAAGCGTCCGCTGATGGGCGCGATTGCTGAAGAGTTCGCCGATATTGTGGTGGTGACCGATGACAACCCGCGTACTGAAGAGCCGCGGGCGATTATCAACGACATTCTGGCCGGCATGCTCGATGCGGGGCAGGCGCGGGTGATGGAAGGCCGCGCGGAAGCGGTCACCAACGCCGTCATGCAGGCGAAAGAAAACGACGTCGTGCTGGTGGCGGGTAAAGGCCACGAAGACTATCAGATCGTTGGCAACCGCCGTCTGGATTATTCCGACCGGGTTACCGTCGCGCGTCTGCTGGGAGTGGTGGCATGATTCGTTTTACGTTAAGTCAGCTCGCCGATATCACGCGCGGCGAACGGCAGGGTAGCGATATCGCTATCAATGAAGTGACGTCCGACACCCGTAAAGTTACGGCGGGTTGCCTGTTCGTGGCGCTGAAGGGTGAACGTTTTGACGCCCATGATTTTGCCGAGCAGGCGAAAGCGGCGGGCGCGGGCGCGTTGCTGGTCAGCCGTCCGTTGGACTGTGATTTGCCGCAGGTTGTGGTGAAAGACACCCGCCTGGCGTTTGGCGAATTAGCCGCCTGGGTACGTCAGCAGGTGCCGACTCGCGTCGTCGCGCTGACCGGATCTTCCGGCAAAACCTCAGTTAAAGAGATGACGGCGGCGATCCTCAGCCAGTGCGGCAAGACGCTGTATACCGCCGGTAACCTGAATAACGATATCGGGGTACCGATGACGCTGCTGCGTCTGAACAAAGAACATCAGTATGCGGTCATTGAACTGGGCGCTAACCACCAGGGCGAAATTGCCTGGACCGTCGGTCTGACGCGTCCGGAAGCGGCGCTGGTCAATAATCTCGCTGCCGCTCACCTTGAGGGTTTCGGCTCGCTGGCGGGGGTGGCGAAAGCGAAGGGTGAAATCTTTAGCGGCCTGTCGCAAAACGGTATTGCTATTTTGAACGCCGACAACAACGACTGGCTGAACTGGCAGAGCGTGATCGGCGATCGCAAAGTGTGGCGCTTCTCGCCAAATGCGGCGAACAGCGACTTTACGGCGACCAATATTCACATCACCAGCCACGGCACAGAATTTACGCTGCAGACCCCAACCGGGAATGTCGATGTGCTGTTGCCGCTGCCGGGACGCCACAACATTGCTAACGCGCTGGCGGCGACGTCGCTGGCGATGGCGGTAGGCGCCGATCTGGCGGCAGTGAAAACCGGACTGGCGCAGCTGCAAGCGGTGCCGGGACGCCTGTTCCCGATCCCGTTGGCGGAAAACCAGCTGTTGCTCGATGACTCCTACAACGCGAACGTCGGGTCGATGACCGCCGCGGTGCAGGTACTGGCGGAAATGCCGGGCTTCCGGGCAATGGTGGTTGGCGATATGGCGGAGCTCGGCGCGGAAAGCGCGGCATGCCATCGCGAAGTCGGCGAAGCGGCGAAAGCGGCGGGACTGGATTGCGTCCTGAGCGTGGGGTCCCTGAGCGCGGATATCAGCAGCGCCAGCGGTGTTGGCGAACATTTTAATGATAAAGCCGCCGTGGTGGCTCGCCTGCGCGAGCTGCTGGCAGAGCACAAAGTTATGACCATTTTAGTGAAGGGTTCACGTAGTGCCGCCATGGAAGAGGTAGTACGCGCATTACAGGAGATTGCGACATGTTAGTATGGCTGGCCGAACATCTGGTCAAATATTATTCCGGCTTTAACGTCTTTTCCTACCTGACGTTTCGCGCCATCGTCAGCCTGCTGACCGCGCTGTTCATCTCTTTGTGGATGGGCCCGCGCATGATCGCCCGCCTGCAAAAACTGTCCTTTGGCCAGGTCGTGCGTAACGACGGTCCGGAGTCCCACTTCAGCAAACGCGGCACTCCGACCATGGGCGGGATCATGATCCTGACCGCGATTACCGTTTCCGTTCTGTTGTGGGCTTATCCGTCCAACCCGTACGTCTGGTGCGTGCTGACGGTTCTGATCGGCTACGGCATTATCGGTTTTGTCGACGACTACCGTAAGGTTGTGCGTAAAGATACCAAAGGCCTGATTGCTCGCTGGAAGTACTTCTGGATGTCGGTGATTGCGCTGGGCGTGGCGTTCGCGTTGTATCTGGCGGGTAAAGATACTCCGGCGACCGAGCTGGTGGTCCCGTTCTTTAAAGACGTGATGCCGCAGTTGGGTCTGCTGTATATCCTGCTGGCCTACTTCGTGATTGTCGGCACCGGCAACGCGGTCAACCTGACCGATGGCCTCGATGGCCTGGCGATTATGCCGACTGTCTTCGTCGCGGCCGGCTTTGCGCTGGTGGCGTGGGCGACCGGTAACATGAACTTCGCCAACTACCTGCACATTCCTTATCTGCGCCACGCCGGCGAGCTGGTTATCGTCTGTACGGCGATTGTCGGCGCGGGCCTCGGCTTCCTGTGGTTCAACACCTATCCGGCGCAGGTCTTCATGGGCGACGTCGGTTCACTGGCACTCGGCGGCGCGCTGGGCATTATCGCCGTGCTGCTACGTCAGGAATTCCTGCTGGTGATTATGGGCGGCGTTTTCGTGGTGGAAACCCTGTCGGTGATCCTGCAAGTCGGCTCCTTTAAGCTGCGCGGTCAGCGCATCTTCCGTATGGCGCCGATACACCATCACTATGAACTGAAAGGCTGGCCTGAACCGCGCGTTATCGTGCGCTTCTGGATTATTTCGCTGATGCTGGTGCTGATTGGCCTGGCGACGCTGAAGGTACGTTAATCATGGCAGATTATCAGGGTAAAAAAGTCGTCATTATTGGGCTGGGTATGACCGGCCTGTCATGCGTGGACTTTTTCATGGCGCGCGGCGTCACCCCGCGCGTGATGGATACCCGCGTCGCCCCTGCCGGGCTTGAGAAGCTGCCGGAAGCCGTTGAGCGCCACGTTGGCGGTCTTAACGACGACTGGCTGCTGGCGGCGGATCTGATTGTCGCCAGTCCGGGGATCGCGTTGGCGCATCCTTCGCTGAGCGCGGCAGCGGACGCTGGCGTGGAAATCGTCGGCGACATCGAGCTGTTCTGCCGTGAGGCGCAGGCGCCGATTATCGCGATTACCGGCTCGAACGGCAAAAGCACCGTCACCACCCTGGTGGGTGAGATGGCGAAGTCGGCGGGCGTTAACGTCGGCGTCGGCGGCAATATCGGCCTGCCAGCGCTGATGCTGCTGGATCCGGCGCGCGAACTGTATGTGCTCGAACTCTCCAGCTTTCAGCTGGAAACAACCTCCAGCCTGAAAGCCGTCGCGGCGACCATCCTCAATGTGACCGAGGATCATATGGATCGCTACCCGTTGGGTCTGCAGCAGTACCGCGCCGCAAAACTGCGGGTATATGAAAATGCCAAAACCTGTGTGGTGAATGCCGATGATGCACTCACCATGCCGGTACGCGGCGCTGACGATCGCTGCGTCAGCTTCGGCGTTGACGTCGGCGACTATCATCTCAACCGCCAGCAGGGTGAAATCTGGCTGCGGGTGAAAGGCGAAAAAGTGCTGAACGTGAAAGAGATGATCATCAGCGGCCAGCATAACTACAGCAATGCGCTGGCGGCGCTGGCGCTGGCCGATGCCGCCGGTCTGCCGCGCGCCAGTAGCCTGAAGGCGCTGACGACGTTCACCGGCCTGGCGCACCGTTTCCAACTGGCGCTGGAGCATAACGGCGTGCGTTGGGTTAACGACTCAAAAGCGACCAACGTCGGCAGCACCGAAGCGGCGCTGAACGGCCTGCATCTCGACGGCACGCTGTATCTGCTGTTGGGTGGCGACGGTAAATCCGCTGACTTCGCGCCGCTGAAGCGTTATCTGGGCGGCGATAACGTCCGTCTGTACTGCTTTGGCCGCGATGGCGCTCAACTGGCGGCTCTGCGCCCGGAAGTCGCGGTACAGACCGAAACGATGGAACAGGCGATGCGTCAAATCGCCCCACAGGTGAAATCCGGCGATATGGTCTTGCTGTCGCCTGCCTGCGCGAGTCTGGACCAGTTTAAAAACTTTGAACAACGGGGCGATGTCTTTGCCCGTCTGGCGAAGGAGTTAGGTTGATGCGATTCTCTCTCCCACGCCTGAAAATGCCGCAGTTGGGGCTGCCCCGGCTGAATCTTCCGCGACTGCCGGGGATGTTTATCTTCGCCTGGCTGTTCGCCGCGCTGAAAGGCTGGGTGATGGGCTCGCGCCCGAAAGATAACGACAGTCTGGTCATGTATGACCGGATGCTGCTGTGGCTGACTTTCGGCCTGGCGGCCATCGGCTTTATTATGGTGACCTCGGCGTCGATGCCGGTTGGACAGCGTCTGGCGAACGATCCGTTCCTGTTTGCCAAGCGTGATGGTCTGTACATTGTGCTGGCCTTCGCGCTGGCGATGGTGACGCTGCGCCTGCCGATGGACTTCTGGCAACGCCACAGTACCGCGATGCTCATCGCCTCGATTGTGATGCTGCTGATCGTACTGGTGGTGGGGAGCTCGGTTAACGGCGCGTCGCGCTGGATCGCGCTTGGGCCGCTGCGTATTCAGCCTGCGGAATTCACCAAGTTGTCGCTGTTTTGCTACATCGCCAACTATCTGGTTCGTAAGGCGGATGAAGTCCGTAACAACCTGCGTGGCTTCTTGAAGCCGATGGGCGTGATTTTCGTGCTGGCGATCCTGCTGCTGGCGCAGCCTGACCTCGGTACGGTCGTCGTGCTGTTCGTGACCACGCTGGCGATGCTGTTCCTGGCCGGTGCGAAACTGTGGCAGTTCATCGCCATTATCGGCATGGGGATCTCGGCCGTCGTGCTGCTGATCCTCGCCGAACCGTATCGTATTCGTCGCGTTACTTCTTTCTGGAACCCGTGGGAAGATCCGTTCGGCAGCGGCTACCAGCTGACCCAGTCACTGATGGCCTTTGGCCGTGGTGAGATGTGGGGACAAGGGCTCGGCAACTCGGTGCAGAAACTGGAGTATTTACCGGAGGCGCACACTGACTTCATCTTCGCGATTATCGGCGAAGAACTCGGTTATATCGGTGTGGTACTCGCGCTTTTAATGGTATTCTTCGTCGCCTTTCGCGCCATGTCGATTGGCCGCAAAGCGCTGGAGATTGACCACCGCTTCTCCGGCTTTTTGGCCTGCGCTATCGGCGTATGGTTCAGTTTCCAGGCGCTGGTTAACGTCGGGGCGGCAGCGGGGATGCTGCCGACCAAAGGTCTGACCCTACCGCTGATTAGTTATGGTGGTTCCAGTCTGCTGATTATGTCGACGGCCATCATGTTGTTATTGCGAATAGATTATGAAACGCGCCTCGAAAAAGCGCAGGCGTTTACACGGGGTGTTCGATGAGCGGTCAGGAAAAGCGGTTAATGGTAATGGCAGGCGGTACCGGCGGACATGTGTTCCCGGGACTGGCGGTCGCGCACCATTTAATGGACCAGGGCTGGCAGGTTCGCTGGCTGGGTACCGCCGATCGTATGGAAGCGGATTTAGTGCCGAAGCACGGCATCGATATCGATTTTATCCGCATCTCCGGCCTGCGTGGCAAAGGGGTAAAAGCGCAGCTGTTAGCGCCGGTGCGCATTTTCAACGCCTGGCGTCAGGCACGGGCGATCATGAAGCGTTTCCAGCCGGATGTGGTGCTGGGAATGGGCGGTTACGTTTCAGGTCCCGGCGGCCTGGCGGCGTGGTCGCTGGGGATCCCGGTGGTGCTGCACGAACAAAATGGTATTGCCGGCTTGACCAACAAATGGCTGGCGAAGATTGCGAAGAAAGTGATGCAAGCGTTTCCCGGCGCGTTCCCGCACGCTGACGTGGTAGGTAACCCGGTGCGTACCGATGTACTGGCGCTGCCGTTACCTGAACAGCGTCTGGTCGGCCGTCAGGGGCCGATTCGTGTGCTGGTGGTCGGGGGGTCTCAGGGCGCCCGCGTGCTGAACCAGACTATGCCACAGGTCGCCGGGAAGCTTGGCAATGCGGTGACTATCTGGCATCAGAGCGGCAAGGGTGGCCAGGAAACGGTACAACAGGCGTATGCCGCCGCCGGTCAGCCGCAGCATAAAGTGACTGAATTTATTGATGACATGGCGGCGGCTTATGCCTGGGCCGATGTTGTCGTTTGCCGTTCCGGCGCGCTGACGGTGAGCGAAATCGCCGCCGCTGGTTTACCGGCGCTGTTTGTGCCGTTCCAGCACAAAGATCGTCAGCAGTACTGGAATGCGCTGCCGCTGGAGAAAGCTGGCGCGGCGAAAATTCTCGAACAACCTGAGTTTACGGTAGACGCCGTGGCGGCTACCCTGGTCGGTTGGGATCGGGAAACGCTGTTGGATATGGCGGAACGAGCGCGCGGCGCTTCGATTCCGGACGCTACCGAGCGGGTAGCAGAAGAGGTCAGCGCCGTAGCTTTGGCGCGCTAATCGCGGTGATTTTCACCGCCCGAATAAAGAAGTTGATGGCGTAAAGAATGAATACACAAGATTTGGCAAAACTGCGTTCCATAGTGCCCGAGATGCGTCGCGTCCGGCACATTCACTTTGTCGGCATCGGCGGTGCCGGTATGGGCGGTATTGCCGAAGTGTTGGCGAATGAAGGCTATCAGATTAGCGGCTCCGATCTTGCGCCGAATCCGGTAACCCAGCAGCTGTCGCAGCTTGGCGCCACGATTTATTTCAACCATCGCCCGGAAAACGTGCGCGATGCCAGCGTCGTTGTGGTTTCCAGCGCAATCTCCGCGGATAACCCGGAAATCGTCGCCGCGCACGAAGCGCGCATCCCGGTGATCCGTCGCGCCGAAATGCTGGCGGAGCTGATGCGCTTCCGTCACGGGATCGCGGTTGCCGGTACCCACGGCAAAACCACCACCACCGCGATGGTATCGAGCATTTACGCGGAGGCCGGGCTCGATCCGACCTTCGTCAACGGCGGGCTGGTGAAAGCCGCGGGCGTGCATGCGCGTCTCGGCCATAGCCGTTACCTGATTGCGGAGGCGGATGAGAGCGATGCGTCGTTCCTGCATCTGCAGCCAATGGTCGCCATTGTGACCAACATCGAAGCCGATCACATGGATACCTACCATGGTGACTTCGAAAACCTGAAGCAGACCTTTATTAACTTCCTGCACAACCTGCCGTTCTACGGGCGCGCGGTGATGTGTGTGGATGACCCGGTGATTCGTGAACTGCTGCCGCGCGTCGGCCGCCAGGTAACTACCTATGGTTTTAGCGATGATGCCGACGTACGAATTGAAGAATATCGCCAGGTTGGCGCGCAGGGGCATTTCCGTCTGGTGCGCCAGGACAAAGAGGTGATGCTGGTGACGCTGAATGCGCCGGGGCGTCACAATGCGCTTAACGCCGCCGCGGCCGTTGCCGTCGCGACGGAAGAGGGCATTGAAGACGAAGCGATTCTGCGCGCGCTGGAAAGCTTCCAGGGTACCGGCCGTCGTTTTGACTTCCTCGGCGAGTACCCGCTGATGGAAGTCAACGGTAAGAGCGGTAGCGCGATGCTGATCGACGATTACGGTCACCACCCAACGGAAGTTGACGCGACGATTAAAGCGGCGCGTGCCGGCTGGCCGGAGAAAAATCTGGTGATGGTCTTCCAGCCGCACCGTTATACCCGTACTCGCGACCTGTACGATGATTTCGCCAACGTGCTGACTCAGGTTGACGCGCTGCTGATGCTGGATGTGTATCCGGCAGGCGAAGCGCCGATCCCGGGTGCCGATAGCCGTTCGCTGTGCCGCACGATTCGCGGCCGCGGCAAAGTCGATCCGATTCTGGTTTCCGATCCGGCGCAAGCTGCGGAAATGCTGGCATCGGTGTTGACCGGCGACGATCTGGTGCTGGTGCAGGGCGCCGGCAACATAGGAAAAATCGCACGCCACCTGGCTGAAATCAAACTGGTGCCGCAAAAAACGGAGGAGGACCGCCATGGCTGATAAAATCGCGGTTCTCTTCGGCGGAACCTCCGCTGAACGCGAAGTGTCGCTGAATTCAGGCGCCGCAGTGTTGGCGGGGCTGCGTGAAGGCGGAGTGGATGCCCACCCGGTCGACCCGCGCGATGTTGATATCACCCAGTTGAAAAACATGGGTTTTCAGAAAGCGTTTATTGCTCTGCACGGTCGCGGCGGCGAAGATGGCACGCTGCAAGGCCTGCTGGAACTGATTCAACTGCCATATACCGGCAGCGGCGTAATGGCTTCCGCCATTTCGATGGATAAACTGCGCAGCAAATTGCTGTGGCAGGGAGCTGGGTTACCGGTCGCGCCGTGGGTTGCGTTGACCCGCGTTCAGTTCAACGCAGGACTTTCTGCTGCTGTTGAGCAGCAGATTGCGGCGCTGGGGCTGCCGGTCATCATCAAGCCGAGCCGCGAAGGGTCGAGCGTCGGCATGTCGAAAGTTAGCGAAAGTTGTGCAATGCAGGATGCGTTGGCTCTGGCTTTTCAGCATGATGATGAAGTTCTGATTGAGAAATGGCTCAGTGGGCCGGAATTTACCGTCGCTATCGTCGGTGAAGATATTTTACCGTCAATCCGTATCCAGGCGGCTGGAACCTTCTATGATTATGAGGCGAAGTATCTCTCTGATGAGACGCAATATTTCTGCCCTGGCTTTGAAGAACCGGCACGTGAGACAGAAATCCAGGACCTGGTACTTAAAGCCTGGGGTGTTCTGGGTTGCAAAGGATGGGGACGTATTGACGTGATGCTGGACCGCGATGGCCAGTTTTATCTGCTGGAAGCGAATACCTCACCTGGCATGACCAGCCACAGCCTGGTGCCGATGGCGGCCCGTCAGGCGGGGATGAGCTTCTCGCAGCTTGTTGTACGAATTCTGGACCTGGCGGGGTGATATGTCGCAGGCGGCGCTGAATACGCGGAACCAGGAAGAAGAATCTATTGCTTCTTCACGTCGGAATAATGGAACCCGACTGGCAGGGATCGTTTTCCTGCTGGCGGTGTTGTGTACCGTGTTGGTCAGCGGGTGGATGGTTCTTGGTTGGATGGAAGATGCGCAGCGTCTACCGTTGTCGAAAATGGTTGTCACCGGCGAGCGTCACTATACGCGCAACGATGATATCCGCCAGGCGATTCTGGCGTTGGGCTCGCCGGGCACCTTTATGACGCAGGATGTGAACATCATCCAGAGTCAAATTGAGCGTCTGCCATGGATTAAACAGGCGAGCGTAAGAAAGCAATGGCCTGATGAATTGAAGATTCATCTGGTTGAATATGTGCCGATTGCGCGTTGGAATGATCAGCATATGGTCGACGTCGAAGGAAATTCTTTCAGCGTGCCGGCGGATCGTACCAGCAAACAGAACTTACCGATGTTATATGGTCCTGAAGGCAGCGAAAATGAAGTGCTTCAGGGGTACCGCGACATGGGGCAGGTACTGGCAAAGAATAAGTTCACGTTGAAAGTGGCGGCAATGACCGCGCGTCGTTCCTGGCAGTTGACGCTTAATAACGATATTAAGCTCAATCTTGGCCGCGGCGACACCATGAAACGGCTTCAGCGCTTTATGGAACTCTACCCGGTTCTTCAGCAGCAGGCACAGACTGACGGCAAACGGATAAGCTACGTTGATTTGCGCTATGACTCGGGTGCGGCGGTAGGTTGGGTACCTGCTCCCGCAGAGGAAAATAATCAACAACAGAATCAGGCACAGGCAGAACAACGATGATCAAGGCGACGGACAGAAAACTGGTAGTTGGACTGGAGATTGGCACCGCGAAGGTTGCCGCTTTAGTAGGGGAAGTTCTGCCCGACGGTATGATTAATATCATTGGCGTGGGCAGTTGCCCATCGCGTGGTATGGATAAAGGCGGGGTGAATGACCTCGAGTCGGTAGTCAAATGCGTACAACGCGCTATCGACCAGGCTGAACTGATGGCCGATTGCCAGATCTCTTCAGTGTATCTGGCGCTTTCAGGTAAGCATATTAGCTGTCAAAATGAAATTGGTATGGTGCCGATTTCAGAAGAAGAGGTGACGCAGGATGACGTTGAAAACGTCGTTCATACCGCGAAGTCGGTTCGCGTGCGCGACGAGCATCGCGTACTGCACGTCATCCCGCAGGAATACGCCATCGACTACCAGGAAGGGATTAAAAATCCGGTAGGGCTATCCGGCGTGCGTATGCAGGCGAAGGTTCATTTGATTACCTGCCATAACGATATGGCAAAAAACATTGTTAAAGCGGTTGAACGTTGTGGTCTGAAAGTTGACCAACTTATTTTCGCCGGTTTAGCGGCCAGTTATTCCGTATTAACGGAAGACGAACGTGAGCTGGGAGTCTGCGTTGTCGACATCGGCGGTGGTACAATGGATATCGCCGTGTATACCGGCGGCGCGCTGCGTCATACCAAAGTGATCCCGTACGCGGGTAATGTGGTGACCAGCGATATCGCCTATGCCTTCGGGACGCCGCCGAGCGACGCCGAAGCCATTAAGGTTCGTCACGGTTGCGCATTAGGTTCAATCGTCGGTAAAGACGAGAACGTGGAAGTACCGAGCGTGGGCGGACGTCCGCCGCGCAGCCTGCAGCGTCAGACGCTGGCAGAGGTCATTGAACCGCGCTACACCGAACTGCTCAATCTGGTTAACGAAGAGATCCTGCAGTTGCAGGAACAGCTCCGTCAGCAAGGCGTGAAACACCACCTGGCGGCGGGGATTGTATTAACCGGCGGCGCCGCGCAAATTGAAGGCCTGGCGGCCTGCGCGCAGCGCGTGTTCCATACGCAGGTGCGCATCGGCGCGCCGCTGAACATTACCGGTTTAACGGATTATGCCCAGGAGCCGTATTATTCGACGGCGGTTGGGTTGCTGCACTACGGAAAAGAGTCTCATCTCAGTGGTGAAGCAGAAGTAGAAAAACGTGTGACGGCGTCAGTCGGGTCGTGGATTAAGCGACTCAATAGCTGGCTGCGAAAAGAGTTTTAATTTTTTAAGAGAACGCAGACAATTAGCGTTCTCAGGCGACAGGCACAAGACGGAGAGAAACTATGTTTGAACCTATGGAACTGACCAACGACGCGGTGATTAAAGTCATCGGCGTCGGTGGCGGCGGCGGTAATGCCGTTGAACACATGGTGCGCGAGCGCATTGAGGGTGTTGAATTCTTCGCGGTCAACACCGATGCGCAGGCACTGCGCAAAACGGCTGTTGGCCAGACTATCCAGATTGGTAGCGGTATTACCAAAGGTCTGGGCGCAGGCGCGAACCCGGAAGTCGGCCGTAATGCGGCGGATGAAGACCGTGAAGCGCTGCGCGCTGCGCTTGATGGCGCGGACATGGTATTTATCGCGGCTGGTATGGGCGGCGGTACCGGTACCGGCGCGGCGCCCGTTGTCGCGGAAGTGGCGAAGGATCTGGGGATCCTGACCGTTGCGGTCGTCACTAAGCCATTTAATTTCGAAGGCAAAAAGCGCATGGCGTTTGCTGAGCAGGGGATCACCGAGCTGTCCAAGCACGTTGACTCACTGATCACCATCCCGAACGACAAGCTGCTGAAAGTGCTGGGTCGCGGTATTTCTCTGCTCGACGCTTTCGGCGCGGCAAACGACGTACTGAAAGGCGCAGTGCAAGGTATCGCCGAACTGATTACCCGTCCGGGTCTGATGAACGTCGACTTCGCGGACGTCCGCACCGTTATGTCTGAAATGGGCTACGCGATGATGGGCTCTGGCGTGGCGAGCGGTGAAGACCGTGCGGAAGAAGCGGCTGAAATGGCTATCTCTTCCCCACTGTTGGAAGATATCGATCTGTCCGGCGCGCGCGGCGTTCTGGTCAACATTACCGCTGGCTTCGACCTGCGTCTGGATGAGTTCGAGACCGTGGGTAACACTATTCGCGCCTTTGCTTCGGATAATGCGACCGTGGTTATCGGTACCTCTCTGGATCCGGATATGAACGACGAACTGCGTGTTACCGTTGTTGCTACCGGTATCGGTATGGACAAGCGTCCGGAAATTACCCTGGTGACCAACAAACAGGTTCAGCAGCCGGTGATGGATCGCTACCAGCAGCACGGTATGGCGCCATTGACTCAAGAGCAGAAACCGGTCGCAAAAGTGGTGAACGACAATACGCCGCAAACCGCGAAAGAGCCGGATTATCTGGATATCCCAGCGTTCCTGCGTAAGCAAGCTGATTAAGAATTGGCTGGAAGTTGGGCATCTGCGCTCTTTGTGCTAAACTGGCCTGCCGAATGTATAGTACACTTCGGTTGGATAGGTAACTTGGCGAGATTATACGATGATCAAACAAAGGACTCTTAAACGTATTGTTCAGGCGACTGGTGTCGGTTTGCATACCGGCAAGAAAGTCACGCTGACTTTACGCCCTGCGCCGGCAAATACCGGGGTCATCTATCGTCGCACCGACTTGAATCCACCGGTTGATTTTCCGGCTGATGCCAAATCTGTGCGTGATACCATGCTCTGTACTTGCCTGGTGAACGAGCATGACGTGCGGATTTCGACAGTCGAGCACTTGAATGCCGCCCTGGCTGGCCTGGGTATCGACAACATTATTGTTGAAGTCGATGCGCCGGAAATCCCGATTATGGACGGCAGTGCCGCTCCGTTCGTTTATCTGTTGCTGGATGCCGGCATCGATGAACTGAACAGCGCCAAGAAATTTGTGCGTATTAAAGAGACGGTTCGCGTTGAAGATGGCGACAAATGGGCTGAGTTTAAGCCGTATAATGGTTTTTCGTTGGACTTTACCATCGACTTTAACCATCCGGCGATTGACTCCAGCACCCAACGCTATGCGCTGAACTTCTCGGCTGATGCGTTCATGCGCCAGATTAGCCGTGCTCGTACTTTCGGTTTCATGCGTGATATCGAATATCTGCAGTCCCGTGGTTTGTGCCTGGGCGGCAGCTTCGATTGTGCCATCGTTGTTGACGATTATCGCGTACTGAACGAAGACGGTCTGCGCTTTGAAGATGAATTTGTTCGCCACAAAATGTTGGATGCGATCGGTGACCTGTTTATGTGTGGTCACAACATTATCGGCGCATTCACAGCGTTCAAATCTGGTCACGCGTTGAATAACAAATTGCTGCAGGCTGTTCTGGCAAAACAGGAAGCCTGGGAGTATGTGACCTTCGAAGACGACGCAAAACTGCCGCTGGCATTCCGCGCACCGTCGATGGTTCTGGCGTAAGCCTGACCATTCAGTAAATTCGACTGGTAACCTGGTACTCTCTCCGACCAGGGGGCCAGTCGTTTTTCTTTTTTAACCCTCCCAAATGATTTTCTGCCGGGATTCACTGGCGATAATCACCGTGCGTTCGCTGCTTTATTAAGCGTTTTCCCGCTGCTTAAGCCTTCATTCATGCTGTCTCGACGCGGTATTAATGTTAGTATTTGGGCGCAAAATTATTTCTCTGGGTTGCTTGGCCCGTGGATATCAAGTTGCACTGCGAAGACCGCCAATAAAAAGGCAGCTTGAAAGACGACGGGTATACCAACTAAAGGTAACGAAAGTGAGTGGATTGCTGACGCGTTGGCGACAGTTTGGCAGACGGTACTTTTGGCCGCATCTCCTGTTGGGGATGGTCGCGGCTAGCCTCGGCCTGCCTGCGCTAAACAACAGCCATGAAACCACGATGCCGGCGAAGGCGACGGCCAGCAACCCTCATCCGAACAAAGTTAATTTCTCCCAGTTGGCGCTGCTGGAGGCTAACCGTCGGCCGAACTTCACCGTCGATTACTGGCATCAGCATGCGATCCGCACGGTCATTCGCCATCTGTCATTCGCGATGGCGCCGCAGGCTTTGCCGGTGGCGGAGGAATCTTCGCCGTTACAGGCCCAGCATCTGGCGCTGCTCGATACGCTCAGCGCGCTGTTGACTCAGGACAGCAAACCGCCGGTGGTCATCCGCCAGGCGGCTTATATCCCTTCTTCTTATTCTGCATTCCGCGTTTCCGCCTGGATTAGCCAGGTGGCGGGGATCCGTGCAGGACCTCAACGCCTCAGCTGAAAATAAACACGGACCATCCTATTTTTTGTGACTCCGCACCGCGGGGCGTTTGAGATTTTATTATGTTAATTAAAATGTTAACCAAGGTTTTCGGTAGCCGTAACGACCGTACGCTGCGCCGTATGCGCAAAGCTGTCAATATCATCAACGGTATGGAACCGGCGATGGAGAAGCTGTCTGATGACGAGCTGAAAGCAAAAACCGTTGAATTCCGTGCGCGTCTGGAAAAAGGCGAAAGCCTGGAAAGTTTGATCCCGGAAGCGTTTGCTGTGGTGCGTGAAGCGAGTAAGCGCGTATTTGGTATGCGCCACTTTGACGTACAGCTGCTGGGCGGCATGGTATTGAACGACCGCTGCATCGCGGAAATGCGTACTGGTGAAGGTAAAACCCTGACCGCGACGCTGCCGGCATACCTGAACGCGCTGTCCGGTAAAGGCGTACATGTAGTTACCGTCAACGACTATCTGGCGCAGCGTGATGCCGAAAACAACCGCCCGCTGTTTGAATTCCTCGGCATGAGCGTCGGTATCAACATGTCTGGCCTGCCTGCGCCAGCGAAGCGCGAAGCTTACGCGGCCGATATCACCTACGGCACCAACAACGAATACGGGTTCGACTACCTGCGCGACAACATGGCATTCAGCCCGGAAGAGCGCGTACAGCGTAAACTGCACTATGCGCTGGTGGATGAGGTGGACTCGATCCTGATCGACGAAGCGCGTACGCCGCTGATCATTTCCGGCCCGGCTGAAGACAGCTCCGAAATGTATCGCAAGGTGAACAAGATCATTCCGCACCTGGTTCGCCAGGAAAAAGAAGACTCTGACACCTTTACCGGCGAAGGCCATTTCTCCGTTGATGAGAAAGCCCGCCAGGTGAACCTGACCGAACGTGGTCTGGTGCTGATCGAAGAACTGCTGGTGCAAGAAGGCATTATGGAAGAGGGCGAATCGCTGTATTCCCCGACCAACATCATGCTGATGCACCATGTGACCGCCGCGCTGCGCGCGCATGCGCTGTTCACCCGCGACGTTGACTACATCGTTAAAGATGGCGAAGTTATTATCGTCGATGAGCACACCGGTCGTACGATGCAGGGCCGTCGCTGGTCCGATGGTCTGCACCAGGCAGTAGAAGCCAAAGAAGGCGTGGATATCCAGAACGAAAACCAGACCCTGGCATCGATTACTTTCCAGAACTACTTCCGTCTGTACGAGAAGCTGGCAGGGATGACCGGTACTGCGGATACTGAAGCCTTTGAATTCAGCTCTATCTATAAACTGGATACCGTGGTGGTCCCAACCAACCGTCCGATGATCCGTAAGGATATGGCGGATCTGGTCTACATGACCGAAGCGGAAAAAATTCAGGCGATTATCGAAGATATCAAAGATCGTACCGCTGCCGGTCAGCCGGTGCTGGTAGGGACCATCTCGATTGAAAAATCAGAAGTCGTCTCTCGCGAACTGACGAAAGCTGGTATTAAGCACAACGTGCTGAACGCCAAGTTCCACGCCAGCGAAGCGGATATCGTTGCTCAGGCCGGTTATCCGGCGGCAGTGACCATCGCCACCAACATGGCGGGTCGTGGTACCGATATTATGCTTGGCGGTAGCTGGCAGGCGGAAGTCGCCGCGCTGGAAGAACCGACGCCGGAGCAGATTGAACAGATTAAAGCTGACTGGCAGGTACGCCATGATGCAGTACTGGCTGCAGGCGGTCTGCATATCATCGGTACCGAGCGCCATGAATCCCGCCGTATCGATAACCAGCTGCGCGGCCGTGCGGGTCGTCAGGGCGATGCTGGTTCTTCCCGCTTCTACCTGTCGATGGAAGATGCCTTGATGCGTATCTTCGCCTCCGATCGCGTATCCGGCATGATGCGTAAACTGGGGATGAAACCAGGCGAGGCTATTGAGCATCCATGGGTGACCAAAGCGATTGCCAACGCACAGCGTAAAGTGGAAAGCCGCAACTTCGATATCCGTAAACAGCTGCTGGAATATGATGATGTGGCTAACGACCAACGCCGCGCGATCTACACCCAGCGTAACGAACTGCTGGATATTTCCGACGTGAGCGAAACCATTAACAGTATCCGCGAAGATGTGTTCAAAGCTACGCTCGATGCGCATATTCCGCCGCAGTCGCTGGAAGAAATGTGGGATATTGAAGGCCTGCAGGAACGTCTGAAAAACGACTTCGATCTGGAGCTGCCTATCAAAGAGTGGCTGGATAAAGAGCCAGAGCTGCACGAAGAAACCCTGCGCGAACGTATTCTGCAGAGCGCGGTAGAAACCTACCAGCGTAAAGAAGAAGTCGTCGGCGCCGAGATGATGCGTCATTTCGAGAAAGGCGTCATGCTGCAGACATTGGATTCCCTGTGGAAAGAGCATCTGGCGGCGATGGACTACCTGCGCCAGGGCATCCACCTGCGCGGCTATGCGCAGAAAGATCCGAAGCAGGAGTACAAGCGTGAATCCTTCTCAATGTTCGCCGCGATGCTGGAATCGCTGAAGTATGAGGTGATCAGTACCCTGAGCAAAGTTCAGGTACGGATGCCGGAAGAGGTCGAAGAGATGGAGCAGCAGCGCCGTGAAGAGGCTGAACGTCTCGCGCAACTGCAGCAGTTGAGCCATCAGGATGACGATACCGTGGCTGCCGCGGCGCTGGCGGAACAAACTGGCGACCGTAAAGTCGGCCGTAACGATCCTTGCCCGTGCGGTTCCGGTAAAAAATACAAACAGTGCCATGGCCGTCTGAGCTAAGGGCTGATAAAAAGCAAACAAAGGCGCAGATATCTGCGCCTTTTTTATGGAGCTAACGCAATGAAAAAACTGCAAATCGCTGTCGGGATTATTCGCAATCCGCAGGGCGAGATCTTTATCACTCAGCGTGCTGCTGACGCCCATATGGCCAACAAGCTGGAATTTCCAGGCGGGAAAATTGAGGCTGAGGAAACGGCGGAGCAGGCGCTGGTTCGTGAACTGCAGGAAGAAGTTGGGATTACGGTCACGTCGTCTACGCTGTTCGATAAGCTGGAGTATCAGTTTCCTGACCGCCATATCACGCTGTGGTTCTATCTGGTGGAAAGCTGGCAAGGCGAGCCATGGGGCAAAGAGGGGCAGCCGGGACAGTGGATAGCGCAGCAGGCGCTGGTTGCAGATGCGTTTCCGCCCGCGAATGAGCCGGTCATCAGCAGGCTTATTGCGCTGGCCTGAATGCGCCAGCCTGAGACGCTAATCCGGCGCGATCCGGATTAGCGATAGAGGGATTACTGCTGCGGTTCGCTCCAGTCATCGCTATCGGACAGATCGCCGGAGCTGGGGATGCGTTTCTCTTCCGCCGCCCATTCACCGAGATCGATCAGCTGGCAGCGCTTTGAGCAAAATGGGCGAAATGGGCTTTGTTCGCCCCAAATGACGTTTTTGCCGCAAGTTGGGCAGTTAACGATAGTCTCTTCAGACATAGTTGTCTCCTTAGCAACAGGCCAGTTCAAAATCAAAGCGCTCCGGAACGATGCCGTGCTCGCTGTCCAGCGGCAGGAAGCGAATCGCGAAGCGGCTTTTATGGCCGGATATTTGCGGATACAGTTGGCTGGCGAGATCCAAACGCAGACGCAGCAAGTCGGCGTCGTCGCCGTTATCCTGATAGAAACCGTTGAGGCTCGTCTGCTTGCGGAAAGGCGCGGAGTTGCGGATAAGATCGAGGATCAGATCCAGAGACTGCATCATCGGCGTTAGGCTTGCCAGCCACTTCGCCACCTGCTCATCGCGATACTCCTGCGGCATATGCAGCCAGATATGCAGCGTGGGTAAATCAAAACTGCAGCAGCCGCCCGGAATACTCAGGCGTTGGCGCACCAGGCCTATCAACCGGTCTTCACGCAGAAACTGACCAAGGCGCGGGGCGGAAATCAGGACGCTGCCGGACTGTTTAAGCTGCTGACGCAAAGCATCAATACGCTGTTGGTCGACGCCGGGAACTTCGGCCCAGGATTGCAATTTCCGCTGTTGTCGTTCCAGCTCTTTCAGTAGGTCGGTACGGACTTCGCCACGTTCAAAGACGTCCAGTAGATCGCCAGTATTGCGGAAAAAATGGAGCGCGTCCGCGTAGGTGGCGATGGTTGGGCGAGAAGAGATCTGCTGAAGCAGAAATTCGATGCGCAACCAGGTACGCATTTTCTCATTGAGCGGATGTTCGAAGAGAACAGGGGTATGCATTACGGTTTTTCCTGTGAGACGGCCTGCGATGCCAGCATTAAATACTTTTCGTGCAGGCGGGCGACGTGGGATGCGACGGCATCCGCAGGGCCCATGTTTTCAATAACATCATCCGCTGCAGCCAGGCGCTGTTCGCGCGTCGCCTGAGCGGCAAGAATATGTTCGGCATGTTCGCGACTGACCCCATCGCGGCGTATCGTGCGCTCGATTTGCGTTTCTCTCGGCACATCGACGACCAGTACTCGATCGGCTTTATCGGTCAGACGGTTTTCGACCAGCAAGGGTACGACCCAGAGAAGATAAGGCGAGGTAGCGGCTTGCATCTGGCGGCGCGTTTCTTGCTGAATCAGCGGATGCAGCAGCGCGTTGAGCCAGGCTTTGTCCTCGTTATTGGCAAAAATGCGTTCGCGTAAGCGGCGGCGATCCAGGCTGCCATCGTCGTTGATCATCTGCGGACCAAACTGTGCGGTGATGGCGAGCAGGGCGGGGGTACCGGGCTCAACAACCTGACGTGCGATAATATCGGCATCGATAACGGCCACGCCCAGGTGAGCAAATTCGTCGGCGACGGTACTTTTACCACTGCCGATGCCGCCTGTTAACGCTACCGTATACCCCATACACTTCAATCCCGATGTCACATTATTGTTCAAAACCTTTGAGATTCACCGCGCCAGCCAGGCGCAACGGATAGATTAATCGAGATTCTGTTAAATCGAAAAACCATCAGCGGTGTGAATCATTATTTTCTTTATATATAAAAATCAATTGGTTAAAAATGATACGCTGGTAAGGAAAGCACATGAACGTGTTTTTCGCTATTCACCAGGTAAATTTAAACGATTGTAGCGTAAAAAAAGTGAAAATCGCAGTCTTGCGCGGCTATGATTCGTGCGTATGATAGCGTCACTGGAGTTGTGCTCTCACAATAATGCAATTAACCCCAGGAATTCGCACATGCGTATTGAAGAAGATCTGAAGCTTGGTTTTAAAGACGTTCTTATCCGTCCGAAACGCTCTACCCTCAAAAGCCGTTCTGATGTTCAGCTGGAACGTGAATTCACCTTTAAACATTCTGGCCAGACCTGGTCCGGTGTGCCGATTATCGCTGCCAACATGGATACCGTTGGGACCTTCAGCATGGCGAAAGCTTTGTCTGCCTTTGGTATTCTGACCGCCGTGCACAAGCACTATACCGTTGAAGAGTGGCAGACGTTTGCGCAGAGCGAATCCGCAGAAGTCCTGAAGCATGTGATGGTTTCTACCGGCACCTCCGATGCAGACTTCGACAAGACCCAACAGATCCTCACCCAGAACCCGCAGCTGAACTTCGTGTGCATTGACGTCGCCAACGGCTACTCTGAGCACTTCGTTCAGTTTGTCGCGAAAGCCCGTGCCGCCTGGCCGCAAAAAACCATTATTGCCGGCAACGTGGTGACTGGTGAAATGTGCGAAGAGTTGATTCTCTCCGGCGCCGATATCGTTAAAGTCGGCATTGGCCCAGGCTCCGTATGTACGACCCGTGTAAAAACCGGTGTCGGCTATCCGCAGCTCTCCGCGGTGATTGAGTGTGCCGATGCGGCACACGGCCTTGGCGGCCAGATCATCAGCGATGGCGGCTGCACCATGCCGGGTGATGTCGCGAAAGCCTTTGGCGGCGGCGCTGATTTCGTCATGCTCGGCGGTATGCTGGCAGGTCATGAAGAGAGCGGCGGTACCGTGGTTGAAGAAAACGGTGAAAAATTCATGCTGTTCTACGGCATGAGCTCCGAGTCTGCGATGACTCGCCACGTCGGCGGCGTTGCGAAGTACCGCGCGGCAGAAGGCAAAACCGTTAAGCTGCCGCTGCGTGGCCCGGTTGATAATACCGCTCGTGATATCCTCGGCGGCCTGCGTTCAGCGTGCACCTACGTGGGCGCGTCTCGCCTGAAAGAGCTGACCAAACGTACGACCTTTATCCGCGTACAGGAACAAGAGAACCGCGTGTTCAATAGCCTGTAATGCCGCTCGCTGGCGCTCCGGCGCCAGCGTTTATCCTCCCATCCCGCCAAGCGCATCGCCCAGATGAAAAATGGGAAGATACATCGCTACCACCAGTACGCCGACCATCGTTCCGGTCACCACCAACAGCATGGGCTCCAGCAGCGTCGCCAGGTTATCCGCCTGCTGATAGGTTTGCTCGCTATGATGACGCGCCAGGTTATCGAGCATCGTATCCAGCGCCCCCGATGCCTCGCCGGTACGAATGAGTTGGAGGCAGAGTGAGGTAAATCCGCCGCAATTCGTCAGCGCCTGCCAGATAGGTTTACCGTGGGTAATCTCCGCGTGCGCCTGTGCAATCCGCTGTCGCCATAGCGGACAATTCACGCTTTCCTGCACACTTTCCAGCCCCTGCAAAAAGCTGATACCCGCGCTTTGGGTTAGCGAAAGAATGGTAAATATCTGGCTTAGTTGCTGGCCGTTAATCAACGGACCGGCCACCGGTATAGCGTGTAATACCTTTTGTCTCACGAGTCGCCAGCGCGGCTGGTGCCGGGTTAACCGGTCGAGTAATACGGGAAGGCTGATAACGAGCAGCAGCAACGGCCAGTACCGCGTCAGCGCCTCGCCGGCGTTGATGACGACTTGCGTCAGCAAGGGGAGCGGCGTATTGAAGGTCTGATAGATGGCGGCGAATTCCGGTAGAACGAAAAACAGCATTGCGCTTACCATCGCCAGCGCTAACGTCAGAATAATGATCGGGTAGCGCAGCGCTTTCTTTACCTTGGCCGTCAGCCGCTGTTGCTCTTGTTGTTGCTGCGCGAGTTGAAAGCAGCAGCGTTCGAGCTTACCGGTGAGTTCCCCGGTGCGAATCATCGCCAGATAGAGCGGCGGGAAGATCTGCGGCCATTGAGCTAACGCGCTGGAGAGAGAAACGCCTTGCGCCAGTTCCTGCGCCAACATTTGCAGCAGCGCCTGCCACTGTTTATACGGTTGCTGTTGGGACAGCAGTTCCAGCCCTTCGGCAAGCGGTAAACCGGCCCGCAGTAGCGTGGCGAGTTGGCGGATAACCCCGCCGCTGTAGCGTGGACGCCACAATGAGTCCTGTACCGGTTTACGGTGCAGCGCCAGTAGCAGGATTTGCTGTCGTTCCAGTGATTCCAGCGCCTGTGTGCGTGTTTCCCGCCACAGTACGCCTTCACATGGCATTCCTTGTTTATCCATCCCACGCCACTGCCAGAGCTGCTTATTCGCCATGTGGGAGCCCCAGAACCCGGATAACCTCTTCGAGGCTGGTCAACCCGCGTTCCACCGCTTCGCATCCACTTTCAAACAGCGTCATCATGCCTGACTCGCGGGCCAGCGTTTCGATTTCCGCCGCGCTAAGATCGCGGTTGATGGCCTGACGTAGCGCGCTGTCCACTGGCAGCAGTTCGAATAATGCCAGGCGGCCATAGTAGCCGTGGTAGCACTGCGGGCAGCCTACCGCCTGCCAGCCGGGCAACGGGCGCGGCCACAGGCTGTGCGGCACTTCGGTGGGGCGGCCATCATCACGGCGGCAGTGCGGGCAAAGCTTACGCACCAGACGCTGGGCCACCACCAGTGATAATGCTGAGGAGATCATCCAGCGCGCCACGCCCATCTGTTGTAAGCGAATTAGCGTTTCGCTGGTGGAGTTGGTATGCAGTGTAGACAGTACCAGGTGCCCGGTTTGCGCCGCCTTAATGGCTATTTCGGCCGTTTCGGCATCGCGAATTTCACCGACCATGACGATGTCCGGATCCTGACGCAGCAGCGCCCGCAGGACGCTTTGAAAAGTGAGGCCGGATCGCGGGTTGATCTGCGTTTGGTTTAGTCCGGCAAGGGGGATCTCCAGCGGATCCTCTACGCTGCAGATATTAACTTCTTCGTGATTTCTTGCCTGCAATGCGCTGTACAGCGTGACGGTTTTACCGCTGCCTGTCGGCCCGGTAACCAGCAGCAACCCCTGCGGCTGATTCAGCGCGGCGCGAAAAAAAGCGAGCTGGCGAGAAGAGAGCCCCAGGGCTTCCAGATCCAGGGTCTGTTCCACCTGGTGTAATAAACGTAGGACGATTTTCTCCCCGCCGCGACAGGGGAGGGTAGCAATGCGAAACGAGACCGGACGCCCGGCGAGCGTCAGGGTGAATTGCCCATCCTGCGGCAAGCGGTGTTCGGCGATATCAAGATTACCCAGCACTTTCAACCGGGCGGCCATTGGCGCGGCCAGGGCTGGCTTCAGCAGCGGTAGGGCATGTAGCACGCCATCGATCCGTAAGCGCACCCGTAGCTGATTTTCTGCAGGCTCAATATGGATATCAGAGGCGTGTTGACGTAGAGCTTGCTCCAGCATCTGGTTCACCTGCTCAACCACGTCATTTACGCCAGTCGTGACGGAATCTGGCGCAGACTGCAGCGCTTCATGCTGGCGCTTATCCATTTTATCCTGGCTCCAGCATTCGATATCGATACGCTTTTGGGTGGCGAAGCGCAGCGCTTCCATTAATTCAGGCGCTGGCGTATCAGCGACGGCGATAACAATAGTCTGATCGTCGCTATTCAGCAGTAGGGCGTGATGGCGTTGGCAGAGGGTGAGTAACTGTTCGATTTTCATCGTCGCCACCTTAGTTAAAGCGGAATACGTCTTCGCAGGCCTGTTGCAGCGCGCTGTCTTCACCGATGGCGCAGACGCGCTGCCAGCCGGTGATGCCGCTGGCGTTATCCCAGGATGGCGTCAGGGTAACGGTAAGTCCGTTCAGGCTCTCCTGGCCATCCAGGGTGACGACGCCCCGGGTGACGTTCATCGCCGATACGTAGCGGGTGGTGGTCGGGGAGGGAATACCGTTGCTGCCGCCGTCGCAGCCGGTTAGCCCCCCGTGATCCAACGCGCAGAGTTCTATCGCGGTGCGGTAGGGGACAAAGGTCTGCAGCATGTCGGTGAGCGCGGCTTTACGCAGGTAGTTCTGGTAGGCCGGGATGCCGATGGCGCTGAGGATGGCAATAATGCCGATGACCACCATTAATTCAATCAGGGTAAAACCACGTTGCTTGTCCATAAGTCGCTCCTTGTTGGTAGAGGCGTGACTTTGGCGCGATTTCACCACGGCGGCGAGGGGAGAAAAAGAGCTTAGGATGCGAGCTTCCAACCTTTCGACGTCGCTTTCAATGATGCAACGTCTGAGTGTAAGAACGCTCGCAAAAAGCAGTCCCGATACCCGCCGGGTATCGGGGGAGATTTAACGAAAACGCATGGACAGATCGAGTGCGCGCACATGCTTGGTCAGCGCGCCGACGGAAATGTAGTCAACGCCCGTTTCAGCAAATTCGCGGATGGTATTAAAGGTGACGTTGCCGGAAACTTCCAGCGCCGCCTGGCCGTTGGTACGTTTTACCGCTTCGCGCATCAGGTCGGTGGTGAAGTTATCGAGCATGATGATGTCAGCACCGGCTTTTAACGCCTCGTCCAGCTCATGCATGGTTTCGACTTCCACTTCCACCGGTACATCAGGGTGCAGCCAGAAAGCTTTTTCTACCGCCTGGCGTACCGAGCCGGACGCGATGATGTGGTTCTCTTTGATCAGGAAAGCGTCGAAGAGGCCCAAACGATGGTTAGCGCCGCCGCCGCACAGGACTGCGTACTTCAGTGCGGTGCGCAGGCCTGGCAGCGTCTTGCGCGTGTCCAGCAGCTGGGTTTTGGTGCCTTTCAGCAGATCAACATAGCGGCGTACTTCGCTGGCTACACCGGAAAGGGTCTGCACGAAGTTCAGCGCGGTGCGTTCACCGGTCAGCAGCACCCGCGACGGGCCATCCAGCTCGAACAACGGCTGATCGGCCTTGACCGTATCGCCGTCGGCTACGTGCCAGGTAACGTTGACATCGTCTCCGGCAAGTTGAATAAAGACCTCTTCTACCCAGCGCTTACCGCAAAATACGCCATCTTCGCGAGTAATAATGACGGCATGAGAACGCGCATCCGATGGCAATAATTGCGCGCTAATGTCGTTGTTGGCATCAACTTCGCCACCCAGATCTTCGCGCAGGGATTGAGCGACAGCATCGGTAATATCGAGATTAATACGTTCCAGCAGCGCGTCACGGCGGCGGTCGGGGTTGTAGCGACGAGGCGTCATGATAAAGCTCCAGATAGATAAGATTCAGAAGTGGGAAACATGCTAACCTGAAGCTCGTTTCTGTACCACACATACCCAATGGATTTCGCGTTGCGTTGAGGCGACCCGGGATCCAGGTTTGCGAAAGGAGATTCCCCATGCAGTTGAATGGTGGATGGCTGGTGGGCGCGCGTCGGGTTCCTTCGCCGCATCATGATGGCCGCCCGGATGATGAAAACCCTTCTTTACTGGTGGTACATAATATTAGCCTGCCGCCGGGCGAGTTCGGCGGCCCGTATATTGACGCGTTGTTTACCGGCACTTTGGATGCTGACGCGCATCCTTTCTTCGCCGAGATTGTCCATCTACGCGTTTCGGCGCATTGTCTGATTCGCCGCGACGGCGAGATAGTTCAATATGTGCCTTTCGAGAAACGCGCGTGGCATGCGGGCGTCTCCAGCTATCATGGCCGTGAACGTTGTAATGATTTTTCTATCGGCATTGAGCTGGAAGGGACTGATACCCAGGCTTATACCGAGGCGCAGTATCGGCAGTTGGCGGCGATCACTCAGACACTCATCCAGCGTTATCCTTCTATTGCTGATAATATTACCGGCCATTGCGATATCGCGCCGGTGCGCAAAACGGATCCCGGCCCGGCGTTTGATTGGGCAAAATACCGCGGTATGTTGGCCGCATCGTCACATAAGGAGATCCCATGACGTTGTTTACTACGCTGCTGGTTCTCATCGCTGAGCGTCTGTTCAAACTTGGCGAACACTGGCAGCTCGATCACCGCCTTGAGGTACTGTTCCGCCGCGTGAAGCATTTTTCGCTGTTCGGCACGTTACTCATGACCGTTGTTATGGTTGCGGTGGTGTTTGTGATTCAACGCCTGCTACAGGGGCAGTTGTTTAACGTACCGCTGCTGGTGTTCTGGATTTTACTCGGCCTGTTGTGCATCGGCGCAGGTAAAGTGCGTCTGCATTACCACGCCTATCTGAAAGCGGCGGCTAACAACGATAGCCATGCTTGCGACTCCATGGCCAGCGAGTTGACGCTTATCCACGGCGTGCCGCCCGGCTGCGATCGTCAGGAGTATTTGCGCGAGCTGCAAAACGCGCTGCTGTGGATTAACTATCGTTATTATCTCGCGCCACTGTTCTGGCTGGTGGTCGGCGGCCCGTGGGGGCTATTGACGTTGACGGCCTACTGCGTGCTGCGCGCCTGGCAGACCTGGCTTGCGCGCTATCAGACGCCGCGCCATCGTTTACAGTCCGGTATTGACGGCATTCTGCATATTGTCGACTGGGTGCCGGTACGGCTGGTTGGCGTGGTGTATGCGCTGCTTGGCCACGGAGAGAAAGCGCTGCCGGCCTGGTTCGCCTCGCTGGGCGATCGCCATTCGTCGCAGTATCAAGTGTTAACCCGTCTGGCGCAGTTCTCACTGGCTCGCGAACCGCACGTCGACGCGGTCGAGACGCCAAAGGCTGCGGTGTCGATGGCAAAGAAAACGTCGCTGGTGGTGGTGGTGATTATGGCGCTGCTGACGATCTACGGGACTTTGATTTAACGATCTGGCCGGGCTCTGCCGGGCTTGGCGCACTCATGTTGCCGGATGGCGCTGCGGTAAGCACAGGAGCTGTATCCCTGCTAAGCGCAGCGCGAGCAGGGAAAATCCCAGTGGTGGCGTTATTTTGTCAGGTGGATCCCGGGCGACCTGCTGTTAATTCGCTACAACGTATCAGCAGGGGGGATGCCGAAGTCGGGCATCCCATTTTCTTGCCAGCAAACCAGCTTCAGTCGGGTGTGGCGATTAGGATCGTACAATGGGTCGCCTTCAATTTCGGTGTAGTTGCGCGCATGATAGACCAGCACATCTTCTCCTTCCGCCGTTTGCGTAAAGCTGTTGTGGCCTGGGCCATACTGGCGGTTTTCATTACTGGTGCGAAAGACCGGCTGTAGCGCTTTATGCCAGTTTGCCGGTTGCCGCGGATCGTCCTGAACATCGATCCACAATAATCCCATACAGTAGTTTTCATCGGTGGCGCTAGCAGAGTAGCTGATAAACAGCTTATCGCCATGCATCAGTACCGCCGGCCCTTCGTTGACCATAAATCCCCTGCATTCCCAGTCGAATTCAGGTTTGCTCAGCATTACCGGCTTGCCTTTTAGCGTCCACGGGTTTTCCAGTTCCGCTAAATAAAGATTGGTATTGCCGGCGATCTGCGGGTCTTTTTGCGCCCACAGGTACCAGCGTTTACCTTGATGAGAAAAGGTGGTGGCATCGAGCGCGAAGGTATCGAGCGGGGTGACGATTTGTCCTTTTTCCTCCCAGCGACCGCTGAGCGGATCGCTGTCGGTACACTCCAGCGCGAACATGCGATGCTGAAACATGCCCTGGGCATCAAGGTCATGGGTATGGGCCGCGGCAAAGTAGATAATCCATTTACCGTCGATTTCATGCAGTTCCGGTGCCCAAATCAGCTGGCTCATCGGGCCGCTTTGCGGTTTACGCCAGACGATAACCGACGTGGCCTCGCGCAGACCCTCCAGCGTTGGGGCGCGGCGAATTTCCAGCCGGTCATATTCCGGCACCGAGGCAATAAAATAGTAATGGTCGTGATGGCGCAGGATAAAAGGGTCCGCACGCTGTGCAATAAACGGGTTTGGCCAGTTGTTCATCAGGCTTTCCTTACGTGTTCGCTGGTTTTTAACTCCTGGTATTCATTCAGCTCGCTATAGGCGCTACGGCGTTTTTCGAGATCGCTCTGGATTTGGCTCATCAGCTTACGGTCCACTTTCAGCAGAAGCACGACGCCTGCGGTAATCAGATAGCCAACGCCGGGGATCACCGTAAACAGCAGAACGATGCCGTTCAGCGCGGAGGCGCTTTGTTGCTTCGCGCCGGCATCGTAGCCGTACCATGACAGCAAGAAACCGACCATCGCCCCGGCGACCGCCAACCCGACTTTCAGGAAGAACAGGTTACCGGAGAAGCTAATGCCGGTAATGCGTTTACCGGTTTTCCACTCGCCATAGTCGTCAACGTCGGACATCAGCGACCAGTGCAGCGGCGACGGGATTTGATGGAGAATATTGAGCAGGAAGTAGAGCGCCATAATCAACGTGGTGGCATGTGGATTAAAGAAATAGAAGGCGCAGGAGAAGATCGCCAGCACGATGTTGGTCCAGAAGAAGACCTGCAGCTTACACCAGCGGTCGGTGAGCACTTTCGCCAGCATACTGCCGATCATCATGCCGACGACGCCGAGGCTGATAAACAGAGTGGCGAAGTGGGTGCTTTGCCCCATCACCCAGGTGACGTAATACATAGTGGCGGCCATGCGGATAAAGCCCGGGCAGACGTTGCACAGGGTTAACAGTAAAATGCGTACCCACTGGTCGTTCTTCCAGACGTCTTTGAGGTCTTTTTTCAATTCGTCGTTGGTCTGCACTGCCGGGCGTACGCGTTCACGAACCGTGGCGAAGCAGAATAAAAACATACACATGCCAATGATGGCGAGTACGGTCATCGCCATTTGATAACCTTTGGCTTTATCGGCTCCGCCGAACCACTCCGCCATGGGAAGCAGGGTTAGAGAAAGCAACAGCGTGGCGATGCCAACCAGCACAAAGCGGTATGACTGACAGGCCACGCGTTCTTTTGGATCGCTGGTCATTACCGTACCCAACGAGCAGTAGGGGATGTTGATGGCGGTATAGGTTATCGACAGCAGGAAGTAGGTGACGAAGGCATAAATCACTTTACTGTTATAGGTCCAGTCGGGGGTCGTGAACATCAGCACGCTGAACAGGGCATAAGGGAAGGCCATCCACAGTAGCCATGGACGAAAGCGGCCATATTGACTGCGAGTGCGGTCGGCCATCGCCCCCATAATCGGGTCGGTAACGGCGTCAATCACGCGGACCGAAAGCAACAGCACCCCGACCAGCGCGGGTGCAAGACCAAAAATATCGGTATAAAAATAGTTAACGAACAACATGATGGCGCCAAAGATAATGTTACATCCGGCATCGCCCATCCCATAACCAATCTTCTCTTTAACCGAAAGCGTATTGCCTGTCATCCTGGCGCTCTCCCCATTGCAGTATGGAGAGAATTATTGGTTGCGACGCCGGGAATTACGTTGCAGTAATCCGTCAACGATATGGATAAAACGGTTATAGAAAGGAAAGTGTGAGGTAGATAACAATGCGCCGTGCCCGTCAGCAGCGAACGAACACGGCGTTAAGAGATGTATTATTATGCTTTTACGATGCCCGCACTTTTCTGTTTAAACAGATAACCAATGCCGAGAATCACAATCCATACCGGGATCAGCCATACCGAAATCGCCATCCCCGGGGTGATCAGCATGATGACTAATACCGCCACCATAAACAGCAGGCACACCCAGTTGCCCAGCGGATAGAACAGCGCCGGGAAACGCGTCTTCACGCCTTCCTGTTGCTTCGCCCGACGGAACTTGATGTGCGCGAGGCTGATCATCGCCCAGTTAATCACCAATGCGGAGACGACCAGCGCCATCAGCAGGCCGAATGCCGATTCCGGCGCCAGATAGTTGATCAATACGCACAGCGCGGTGACCACCGCTGACACCAGGATGGTGTTGACCGGCACGCCGCGTTTGTCGACGCTGAGCAGCGCTTTCGGCGCATTGCCCTGCTGCGCGAGGCCAAACAGCATGCGGCTGTTGCAGTAGACGCAGCTGTTATAGACCGAGAGCGCCGCCGTCAGCACCACGATGTTCAGAGCGTTCGCCACCAGCGTGTCGCCGAGTTCATGGAAGATCAGAACGAACGGGCTGGTATCCGCGGTCACGCGCGTCCACGGCAGCAGGGAGAGCAGCACCGCCAGCGAGCCTACATAGAAAATAAGGATACGGTAGATTACCTGGTTAGTGGCTTTCGGGATGCTCTTTTCCGGGTTGTCTGCTTCCGCTGCGGTGATCCCCACCAGCTCCAGGCCGCCGAACGAGAACATAATGATCGCCATCATCATCACCAGGCCGGTGAAGCCGTGCGGCAGGAAGCCGCCTTGATCCCACAGGTTACGCACGGTGGCCTGCGGGCCGCCGTTGCCGCTGAACAGCAACCAGGCGCCGAACAGGATCATTGCGACGACCGCGACCACTTTGATAATCGCGAACCAGAACTCCATTTCACCGAAGACTTTCACGTTGGTCAGGTTAATCGCGTTAATGGCGATGAAGAAGACCGCAGCGGAGACCCAGGTGGGAATTTCCGGCCACCAGAACTGGATATATTTGCCGACGGCGGTGAGCTCCGCCATGGCGACCAGTACGTACAGCACCCAGTAGTTCCAACCGGAGGCGAAGCCAGCAAAGCCGCCCCAGTATTTGTAGGCGAAATGACTGAACGAACCGGCAACCGGTTCTTCAACGACCATTTCGCCGAGCTGACGCATGATCAGGAAGGCGATAAACCCGGCGACAGCGTAGCCGAGGATAATACCAGGACCTGCAGATTGAATGACTGACGCACTACCCAGGAATAAGCCCGTACCAATAGCGCCTCCTAGCGCAATGAGCTGTATATGGCGGTTCTTCAAGCCGCGCTTGAGTCGATCGCCATGCTGTTGACCTTCCATCATGAAACCTCGTGTGTGGTTATTATGTTTATACGCTTCATCCTTCAGGTTGCTGCTTCGCTGTCCGTCTCTGCCAAATAGCATAGTTAGCTAATTTCAAGGCGTTTGAGGCCAGTTTTTACCCAAGTGACGCAACGCACACATTGTTGTGTTTGTGTAATTATGAAATTCCGTCTTTGTATTAATTTCTTTACGGCAGGCGAGGCATAAATTATCTCGAAGGCCTTTCGTGTTATGGAGAATAATGGTAAGGGCGTGCGAATGCACCTGCTTTATGAAGGGATGATGACGGAGTGAACAAAAAGACACCATTTGTCATCTTTTTATATATCTCTTCAAGATGACCCAAATTGATTATTCATTCATAAAATGTGCTTTTGATTGCGTTTATATGGCGGGTGAATCGGTTCAGAAAGCGTATTTTTTCGTTTATATAACGTTAATGATACCTCTTACTGGGTAAATGTAATTTTTGTGCAAGGTTACATTTCTGAAACGTTATTTCTGTAAGGTTGTTAAAAAAGGCCTGGTTTACTGATTTCAATCAAAACCTGTATGGACAGAAGGTGAATACTTTGTTACTTTAGCGCTACGAACTTTAAATTGGTAAGACCAATTGACTCCGGGCGAATGGCAGAGACAGGGAATATGGCCTACAGCAAGATCCGCCAACCAAAACTATCTGATGTGATAGAGCAGCAGCTGGAGTTTCTGATTCTTGAGGGGACATTGCGCCCCGGTGAAAAACTCCCGCCTGAACGCGAACTGGCAAAACAGTTCGACGTTTCCCGTCCCTCGCTCCGTGAGGCGATTCAGCGCCTTGAAGCCAAGGGCCTGTTGCTTCGTCGCCAGGGCGGTGGAACCTTTGTACAGAGCAGCCTATGGCAGAGCTTTAGCGACCCGCTGGTCGAGCTACTGTCCGACCACCCTGAATCCCAATTCGATCTGCTGGAAACCCGTCACGCGCTGGAAGGCATCGCAGCCTATTATGCGGCGCTGCGCTGCAATGATGAAGATCGCGACCGTATTCGCGAGCTGCATCAAGCCATTGAACGGGCCCAACAGTCCGGCGATCTCGACGCCGAATCCGACGCTGTCGTCCAGTACCAAATCGCCGTCACCGAAGCGGCGCATAATGTGGTGTTGCTCCATCTGCTAAGGTGTATGGAGCCGATGCTGGCACAGAACGTTCGTCAGAACTTTGAATTGCTGTATGCCCGCCGGGAAATGCTCCCGTTGGTCAGCAACCATCGTACTCGTATTTTTGAGGCGATAATGGCCGGGGAGCCGGAGCAGGCGCGTGAGGCGTCGCACCGTCACCTGGCGTTCATTGAGGAAATTTTGCTGGATCGTAGCCGTGAACAGAGTCGTAGAGAGCGTTCACTGCGTCGTTTACAGCAACGAAAGGACGAGAACTCCGGTTCTTAAGCGCCATTTTTTAGAGCGCGGCAACTAAACGCAGAACCTGTCTTATTGAATTTTTGGTTGTTCAGAATAGAGAAGAACAAAGAGTTCAATGGGACAGGTTCCAGTTAAATCAACGATTAGATAGATAAGGAATACCCCCATGTCAGAACGTTTCCAAAATGACGTGGATCCGATCGAAACTCGCGACTGGCAACAGGCGATCGAATCGGTCATCCGTGAAGAAGGTGTTGAGCGTGCTCAGTATCTGATCGACCAGCTTCTTTCAGAGGCCCGCAAAGGCGGCGTGAAAGTAGCGGCCGGTGCGGCAGCTCATAATTATGTCAACACTATTGCCGTTGAAGATGAACCGGAATACCCGGGTAATCTGGAGCTGGAACGCCGTATTCGTTCAGCGATCCGTTGGAACGCCATCATGACCGTTCTGCGCGCATCGAAGAAAGATCTGGAACTGGGCGGCCACATGGCATCCTACCAGTCTTCCGCGACCTTCTACGAAGTTTGCTTCAACCACTTCTTCCGTGCGCGCACTGAGAAAGACGGCGGCGATCTGGTTTACTTCCAGGGCCACATCTCTCCGGGCGTTTACGCACGTGCCTTCCTGGAAGGTCGTCTGACTGAAGAGCAGATGAACAACTTCCGTCAGGAAGTTCACGGTAATGGTCTGTCCTCTTATCCGCACCCGAAACTGATGCCGGAATTCTGGCAGTTCCCGACCGTATCGATGGGTCTGGGGCCGTTGGGCGCAATCTATCAGGCTAAATTCCTGAAATATCTGGAACACCGCGGTCTGAAAGACACCTCTGCACAAACCGTTTACGCCTTCCTGGGCGACGGCGAGATGGATGAGCCGGAATCTAAAGGCGCCATCACCATCGCGACCCGTGAAAAACTGGACAACCTGGTCTTCGTCATCAACTGCAACCTGCAGCGTCTGGATGGCCCGGTCACCGGTAACGGTAAAATCATTAACGAACTGGAAGGCATCTTCGGTGGTGCTGGCTGGAACGTTATCAAGGTTATCTGGGGCGGTCGTTGGGATGAGCTGCTGCGTAAAGACACCAGCGGTAAGCTGATTCAGCTGATGAACGAAACCGTTGACGGCGACTACCAGACCTTCAAATCCAAAGATGGCGCGTATGTTCGTGAGCACTTCTTCGGTAAATACCCGGAAACCGCAGCGCTGGTTGCTGACTGGACCGATGAGCAGATCTGGGCACTGAACCGCGGTGGTCACGATCCGAAGAAAGTCTTTGCCGCACTGAAAAAAGCGCAGGATACCAAAGGCCAGCCGACCGTGATTCTGGCGCATACCATCAAAGGTTATGGTATGGGCGACACCGCTGAAGGTAAAAACATCGCGCACCAGGTTAAGAAAATGAACATGGATGGCGTTCGCTACGTCCGCGATCGTTTCAATGTGCCGGTGGCTGATGCCGATATCGAAAAACTGCCGTACGTGACCTTCCCGGAAGGTTCCGAAGAGCACTCCTACCTGCATGCTCAACGTGAGAAGCTGAACGGCTACCTGCCGACTCGTCAGCCGAAATTCACTGAGAAACTGGAGCTGCCGACCCTGGCCGACTTCAGCGCGCTGCTGGAAGAGCAAAACAAAGAAATCTCCACCACTATCGCTTTCGTTCGCGCCCTGAACGTGATGCTGAAGAACAAGTCGATCAAAGATCGTCTGGTGCCGATCATCGCCGATGAAGCGCGTACTTTCGGTATGGAAGGTCTGTTCCGTCAGATCGGTATCTATAGCCCGAACGGCCAGCAGTACACCCCGCAGGACCGTGAGCAGGTTGCATACTACAAAGAAGACGAGAAAGGCCAGATCCTGCAGGAAGGTATCAACGAGCTGGGCGCAGGCGCATCCTGGCTGGCTGCTGCGACCTCTTACAGCACCAACGACCTGCCGATGATTCCGTTCTACATCTACTACTCGATGTTCGGCTTCCAGCGTATCGGCGATCTGTGCTGGGCGGCTGGCGATCAGCAGGCTCGCGGCTTCCTGATTGGCGGTACTTCCGGTCGTACGACGCTGAACGGCGAAGGTCTGCAGCACGAAGATGGTCACAGCCACATTCAGTCTCTGACTATCCCGAACTGCATCTCCTACGACCCGTCTTACGCATACGAAGTTGCTGTCATCATGCATGACGGTCTGGTACGTATGTACGGCGAAGCGCAAGAGAACGTTTACTACTACATCACCACGCTGAACGAAAACTACCACATGCCGGCCATGCCGGAAGGCGCCGAGGAAGGTATCCGTAAAGGTATCTACAAACTCGAAACCCTCGAAGGTAGCAAAGGTAAAGTTCAGCTGCTGGGCTCCGGTTCTATCCTGCGTCACGTCCGTGAAGCAGCGCAGATCCTGGCGAAAGACTACGGCGTTGGCTCTGACGTGTACAGCGTCACCTCCTTCACCGAACTGGCGCGCGACGGCCAGGATTGCGAACGCTGGAACATGCTGCACCCGATGGAAACTCCGCGCGTTCCGTACATCGCTCAGGTGATGAACGACGCTCCGGCAGTGGCATCAACTGACTATATGAAACTGTTCGCCGAGCAGGTTCGTACTTACGTACCGGCTGATGATTACCGCGTACTGGGTACCGATGGCTTCGGTCGTTCCGACAGCCGTGAAAACCTGCGTCACCACTTCGAAGTGGATGCTTCCTACGTGGTTGTTGCGGCGCTGGGCGAACTGGCTAAACGTGGTGAAATCGATAAGAAAGTCGTGGCTGACGCCATCGCTAAATTCGACATCGATGCAGATAAAGTTAACCCGCGTCTGGCGTAAGAGGTAAGAGAACAATGGCTATCGAAATCAAAGTACCGGACATCGGGGCTGATGAAGTTGAAATCACCGAGATCCTGGTCAAAGTTGGCGACAAAGTTGAAGCTGAACAGTCGCTGATCACCGTAGAAGGCGACAAAGCCTCTATGGAAGTCCCGTCTCCGCAGGCTGGCGTCGTGAAAGAGATTAAAGTCTCCGTCGGCGACAAAACCGAGACTGGCAAACTGATTATGATTTTCGATTCCGCCGAGGGTGCAGCAGCCGCTGCGCCTGCGCAGGAAGAGAAAGCGGCCGCTCCGGCACCGGCAGCAGCGCCGGCAGCGAGCGCGGCGAAAGAAGTTCACGTACCGGATATCGGCGGCGATGAAGTTGAAGTCACCGAAATCATGGTTAAAGTGGGCGACACCATCGCCGCTGAGCAATCCCTGATCACCGTAGAAGGCGACAAAGCTTCTATGGAAGTTCCGGCACCGTTCGCGGGTACCGTGAAAGAGATCAAAATCAACACCGGCGACAAAGTGTCCACCGGCTCCCTGATCATGGTCTTCGAAGTGGCGGGCGCTGCGCCTGCAGCCGCTCCGGCACAGGCTGCCGCTCCGGCTGCCTCGGCACCGGCAGCAGCGGCTGGCGTGAAAGACGTTAACGTACCGGATATCGGCGGCGACGAAGTTGAAGTCACCGAAGTGATGGTGAAAGTCGGCGATAAAATTGCCGCTGAACAGTCACTGATCACCGTCGAAGGCGACAAAGCCTCTATGGAAGTTCCGGCGCCATTCGCGGGTACCGTGAAAGAGATCAAAATCAGCACCGGCGACAAAGTGTCCACCGGTTCCCTGATCATGGTCTTCGAAGTAGAAGGCGCAGCACCTGCTGCCGCTCCAGCTGCCGCGGCGGCTCCAGCCCCTGCTGCTGCACCGGCTCAGGCTGCTAAACCCGCTGCCGCACCGGCTGCGAAAGCAGAAGGTAAAACCGAGTTCGCTGAGAACGACGCTTATGTTCACGCGACTCCGCTGATTCGCCGCCTGGCGCGCGAATTCGGCGTTAACCTGGCGAAAGTGAAAGGGACTGGCCGTAAAGGTCGTATCCTGCGCGAAGACGTTCAGGCTTACGTGAAAGACGCGGTTAAACGCGCTGAAGCTGCACCGGCTGCTGCCGCTGGCGGCGGTCTGCCAGGCATGCTGCCGTGGCCGAAAGTCGACTTCAGCAAGTTTGGTGAAATCGAAGAAGTGGAACTGGGCCGTATCCAGAAAATCTCTGGTGCTAACCTGAGCCGTAACTGGGTGATGATCCCGCACGTTACGCACTTCGACAAAACCGATATCACCGATCTGGAAGCGTTCCGTAAGCAGCAGAATGCTGAAGCTGAGAAGCGTAAACTGGACGTGAAATTCACCCCGGTGGTCTTCATCATGAAAGCCGTTGCCGCTGCTCTGGAACAGATGCCGCGCTTCAACAGTTCTCTGTCTGAAGATGGTCAGCGTCTGACGCTGAAGAAATACATCAACATTGGCGTCGCGGTTGATACTCCGAACGGTCTGGTGGTTCCGGTCTTCAAAGACGTGAACAAGAAGAGCATCACCGAGCTGTCTCGCGAACTGACGACCATCTCTAAGAAAGCGCGCGATGGTAAGCTGACCGCTGGCGAAATGCAGGGCGGTTGCTTCACCATCTCCAGCATCGGCGGCCTGGGGACGACCCACTTCGCGCCGATTGTTAACGCGCCGGAAGTGGCCATCCTGGGCGTATCTAAGTCCGCGATGGAGCCAGTATGGAATGGTAAAGAGTTCGTTCCGCGTCTGATGATGCCGATCTCTCTGTCCTTCGACCACCGCGTGATCGACGGTGCTGATGGTGCCCGCTTTATTACCATCATTAACAACACCTTGAGCGACATTCGCCGCCTGGTGATGTAATCGAAAAAGCCGGCCTGACGGCCGGCTTTTTTCTGATAATCTCAGTATGTTTGGGATTATCAGCAACAAAGGACAAAATCGTTTGCCGTTTGTTGTTTAAAAATTGTTAACAATTTTGTAAAATACACGCGGATAGAACGTCCCGGTGGACTTGGGCGTAAGAATAATAGCGTCAGACCCGCCGGATATAAATTACAGAGGTCATGATGAGTACTGAAATCAAAACTCAGGTCGTGGTACTTGGGGCAGGTCCTGCAGGCTACTCTGCAGCCTTCCGTTGCGCTGATTTAGGTCTGGAAACCGTCATCGTAGAACGTTACAGCTCCCTGGGCGGCGTTTGCCTGAACGTTGGCTGTATCCCTTCTAAAGCACTGCTGCACGTTGCTAAAGTTATCGAAGAAGCGAAAGCGCTGGCCGAACACGGCATCGTTTTCGGCGAACCGAAAACTGACATTGACAAGATCCGCACCTGGAAAGAAAAAGTTATCACTCAGCTGACCGGTGGTCTGGCTGGCATGGCCAAAGGTCGTAAAGTGAAGGTGGTTAACGGTCTGGGTAAATTCACCGGCGCTAACACCCTGGAAGTGGAAGGTGAAAACGGCAAAACCGTCATCAACTTCGACAACGCGATCATCGCGGCGGGCTCCCGTCCGATTCAGCTGCCGTTTATCCCGCATGAAGATCCGCGCGTATGGGACTCCACCGACGCTCTGGAACTGAAATCTGTACCGAAACGCATGCTGGTTATGGGCGGCGGTATCATCGGTCTGGAAATGGGTACCGTATACCATGCGCTGGGTTCAGAGATTGACGTGGTTGAAATGTTCGATCAGGTTATCCCGGCTGCCGACAAAGACGTGGTTAAAGTCTTCACTAAACGCATCAGCAAGAAATTCAACCTGATGCTGGAAACCAAAGTGACTGCCGTTGAAGCGAAAGAAGACGGTATTTACGTTTCCATGGAAGGCAAAAAAGCGCCGGCTGAAGCGCAGCGTTACGACGCGGTGCTGGTGGCTATCGGTCGCGTACCGAATGGTAAAAACCTCGAAGCAGGTAAAGCAGGCGTTGAAGTTGACGATCGCGGCTTCATCCGCGTTGACAAACAAATGCGCACCAACGTGCCGCACATCTTTGCTATCGGCGATATCGTCGGTCAGCCGATGCTGGCGCACAAAGGCGTGCACGAAGGTCACGTTGCCGCAGAAGTTATCTCCGGCCTGAAACACTACTTCGATCCGAAAGTTATCCCGTCCATCGCGTACACTGAACCAGAAGTTGCATGGGTTGGTCTGACTGAGAAAGAAGCGAAAGAAAAAGGCATCAGCTACGAAACCGCCACCTTCCCGTGGGCAGCTTCCGGCCGTGCTATCGCTTCCGACTGCGCAGACGGTATGACCAAACTGATCTTCGACAAAGAGACCCACCGTGTTATCGGCGGCGCGATTGTCGGCACCAACGGCGGCGAGCTGCTGGGTGAAATCGGTCTGGCTATCGAAATGGGTTGCGACGCTGAAGATATCGCGCTGACTATCCACGCTCACCCGACACTGCACGAGTCCGTGGGCCTGGCGGCAGAAGTCTTCGAAGGCAGCATCACCGATCTGCCGAATGCCAAAGCGAAGAAAAAGTAACTTTTTCTTTCAGGCAAAATGGATAAGCGGCTCCTGGAGCCGCTTTTTTATGTCTGATGTTTAGAACTATGTCTACATTAATAAACCGCTACACCTTATACATAATTTGCACATAATAACTTCCTAAACTAGTAGGTAGTTAATTATGTATGAGGTGTAAAATGAAACGCTTTTTAACCACGGCGCTGTTAGCCACGACGTTCGTATCCGGTCTGGCCTGCGCGGCTGATGTAACGATTCCCTGGGCTGCGAACAGCGGCGGTACCGAAAGTACGCATATTGCGGCGATGGGGCAGAATCTGAATGCGCAGCATCAGCTGATAACGAAGACCCATGAAGGCGTGTGGGCGGCGAACTCGGGGAGCATCAGTTCTGATGAAGCGGCGCTGACCAGCGCAAAACCGGCTTTCGCTGGCTATCCATCATTGATGCCGCATCAAGGTTAAGCAAATGAAGATGCCCGGTTGCTATGGCGCAACCGGGCTTTTTTTTATTGCTTGATTGCCTGCCATCCGGCATCTGCGTCGGGGGCAAAATGGGTCATCGACTGCGCTTTGGTGGCGCTTTCCTCGCCCAGATTTGCCTGATAGACCTGGTCGTTCTGATCGATCATAAAGCTCATCACGCCGCTTTCTCCCCATTCCACCGGCCAGGCCACTAATGCGACGCCCTGATTATCGCTGTCGGCGATAATCCGGAAGTGATAGCCATGGTAGCCGGTGCCGGGCGTCGTTGGGCTAAAGGCCGGACCAAGCGGGCTAGGTGGTTCGCCCGGCGATGTCGGCCAGTACAGCCCATCTTTTTGACCTTCGCTGCTGATGATTTTCTGCGCCCAACGATGATTCAGCCGGTAGTAGTCTTGCTGCGCATCGACGTAGGCGTGCATGGCGGCAATCGCCGACAGTTCATTGCGGCCGATGGCGCGAGTGAGTATTTCATCCTCGCCGGCTGCCATATCAAAGCGCCAGCCTTGCGCCTCTTTGACGATGGGAATCGGCAACCGCCATGCTTCGCTGCCGACATCGAGCCAGGCGTTATTGTCCTGCTGTACGATGACGTGTTTCACCCGCCAGTCGCGCTGAAAACGATCGACGGCGTTGGGGTCGATGCCATCGGAGGGTAAAAACTGCTGCCAGTTATCGCCGAGCAGGTTGGTCAGCGCGGCGTCGTTATGTTGACCGATCGCGTCAGCCAGCGCGCTGGCCGCCTGTTCCGGCGTGGCGAACTGCTGCTGGGCGAAGGCGGCGAACGGCGACAGCATTAACGTGAATAGGGCTACCTGTAATGGTTTTCTCATCTGCTGATCCTCAACGACGACGCAATTCATGGTGTTCGGCAAGACGCTCTCTGCCGGCGCTGCGCTGCTCGCTACTTAAGCCGGAAATCTGACGGCTCTGCAGTCCACGCGCCTGCTGCGATTGCCAGGAAGGCGAGCGACTTTCGTTGCCGCTAAGGGCGTTAGCGCGCAGGTGGCTGACCGTCTGCTGACGCTGAGCCGGGGTCGCGGATTGGATCTGCTGGCGGCGCTGCTGCTGTTGAGGCGTAGGGTTCTGTACGCGGCTCTTCACCGCCTCGCGATGTTGCTGCTGCTGTGGCGTAGGGTTTTGCAGCTGCGTTTTTGCCGCGGCGCGATGCTGTTGTTGGGCCGCGGTCGGCGTGCTGTCGTAACCGCGGTAGTTGCTACGCTGCGTGACCTGCTTCAGCTGTTGTGAGGCCGCCTGACGCTGGGCATCGCGCGAGGCATTATTCGCCGCCAGGTTGCCCGCGGCGGCAACCGGCGCGTTGTGCTGCGGGAGCTGATTTAACGCCGCCTGGCGCTGAGCGCTGCGATCGACCGGCGCATGCTGCGTGGCGCTCAGTCCGCCGGGGACGTTGGTCTGATGGAAGCGCTGAGAGACATTGTTATTCGGATAAGGCACATTGCCACGATAGGCGGGATTGTGCTGCCAGTTAACCTGATTGCCTGGCAGATTTTGCCCGGTAATGTGATTGAAATTATTCACATTAATATTGATGTTATCACCATTATGCTGGTAACCGCCATGATGGTAATCGTCATCATGATGGTAGTAATCATCATCATGATGATCCCAGTCGATGCTGCTAAACAGCGCCCAGGTAGTGGCGACGCCGAGGCTATAACCGAAACCTTTGACGAAGCTGTCGGTAAACTGTTCCCCGGGAGGGGGTGGCAGATAAACCGGCGGATAGGCGCTATTCGGCCAACTGCCGTAGACGGTGGTGGGGTTATAACTGGGGACATACACCACTTCCGGATTCGCCGGTTCAATTTTAATGATCTGTGAAGGGGCGGGCGCCGTGGTGGTGGTGGAAGTCGATACGGTGCTGCTTCTCGATGACGTTGAGGCCGTCGGCGTGGTCACGATCACTTTTTGCTGCGGCGTGGATTTCAGCGTACCGGTCTGCTGCGCAATGGCGCGCAGGCGTTGTACCGAGTCCATCACATCATGCGGCTGAGCTAAAAACGCGTTGCCGAGGTTTTCAACCCACGGCGGATTCTCGCCCATCATCGCCAGCAGAGCAGGGAAGGCGACGAGCGATTTTACGCTGGGATCCCACGGCTGATTGGCTACTGCCTGAACGGCCGCATCGCCTTTCATGGACGGATTATCCTGCGACCACTGTACCGCCTGCATAACGTTATCCGGGTAGGTGGAGGCCATCAGCACCTGTGATAGCAGGCTATCCGGGTAGAGCGCGATTGGCGCCACCCATTGGTCAATTTGCGCTTGCGTGTAGGTAGCCGCGACCGGTTGAGCAGCCGCGGGCGTCGGCGTCGGCGTCGGTGTCGGTGCGGGTTGCGCCGTCACCGGTGGTTCGGTGATAGTCTCCGGGGCTCGGCTTTTAACATATAGCGTTCCCGCCGCCGCGAGTAAGCCCGCGCTGCAGAGCAGGGCAATAATATGGGGTTTGAACGGTAGTGACATGGAAGCTCCTGACACAAAAAAGTTACCCATCTCGCTAAAGTATCGGCGAAAACGGCGCAGTTTAGTGAGTATATGAATGTCAGATTGGTTTTTTTGATTTTTGTTGGGATTCCATTGATAAATCTGTAACAGAAATAAATTTATCTACCGGGAATTGAACGGAAAGCCTGCAATATCCTGCCCTTAACGATTCAGCTAAATTTTAATGTTGCTTTTTTGTAAACAGATTAACACCTTTCAAAAATCCTGCTATGCTGCCGACGCGGTATCGGGCATTTACCCTACAAACTACTGTCTCACAGGAGCGTGAAGAAAATCGCCCAGCCACTAAATCATTCAAGATGCGTCAAGGCGGCAAGAGAAGCCAACGCAGAAGCAGATTGATTGAAGACGTGTAGGCCGCATTATGACAATGAGAGCGAGGAGAACCGTCGTGCTAGAAGAATACCGTAAGCACGTAGCTGAGCGTGCCGCCATGGGGATTGTTGCCAAACCCTTAGACGCAACCCAAATGGCCGCGCTGGTAGAACTGCTGAAAAACCCGCCTGCGGGTGAAGAAGAATTCCTGTTAGATCTGCTTATCAACCGTGTACCGCCAGGCGTCGACGAAGCCGCCTATGTTAAAGCTGGATTCCTTGCCGCTATCGCTAAAGGCGAAGCGACCTCTCCGCTGATTACTCCTGAAAAAGCCGTTGAACTGCTGGGCACTATGCAGGGCGGTTACAATATCCATCCGCTGATCGACGCGCTGGACGACGCTAAACTGGCGCCGATCGCCGCGAAAGCGCTGTCCCATACCCTGCTGATGTTCGATAACTTCTACGACGTAGAAGAGAAAGCCAAAGCGGGCAACGAGTACGCGAAACAGGTGATGAAATCCTGGGCTGACGCCGAGTGGTTCCTGAACCGTCCGCAGCTGGCGGAAAAGATCACCGTCACCGTATTCAAAGTGACCGGCGAAACCAACACCGATGACCTGTCTCCGGCACCAGATGCCTGGTCCCGCCCGGATATCCCGCTGCACGCGCTGGCGATGCTGAAAAACGCCCGTGAAGGCATTGAGCCGGATCAGCCAGGTGTAGTTGGCCCAATCAAACAAATCGAAGCGCTTGCGCAGAAAGGTTTCCCGCTGGCCTACGTCGGCGACGTTGTGGGTACCGGTTCATCGCGTAAATCCGCCACCAACTCGGTGTTGTGGTTCATGGGCGACGATATCCCGAACGTGCCGAACAAGCGCGGCGGCGGTCTGTGCCTGGGCGGCAAAATCGCGCCTATCTTCTTCAACACTATGGAAGATGCGGGCGCACTGCCCATTGAAGTGGACGTGAACAACCTGAACATGGGCGACGTGATTGACGTTTACCCGTTCAAAGGCGAAGTGCGCAACCACGAAACTAACGAACTGCTGGCAAGCTTTGAGCTGAAAACCGATGTACTGGTTGATGAAGTTCGCGCTGGCGGCCGTATTCCGCTGATCATCGGTCGCGGCTTGACCACTAAAGCGCGCGAATCGCTGGGTCTGCCGCACAGCGACGTATTCCGTCAGGCGAAAGACGTAGCGGAAAGCAGCCGCGGCTTCTCTCTGGCGCAGAAAATGGTTGGCCGCGCCTGCGGCGTTGCCGGTATTCGTCCGGGCGCTTACTGCGAGCCGAAGATGACTTCCGTCGGTTCTCAGGACACCACCGGTCCGATGACCCGTGATGAACTGAAAGACCTGGCGTGCCTGGGCTTCTCCGCTGACCTGGTGATGCAGTCCTTCTGCCACACTGCGGCCTATCCGAAGCCGGTTGACGTGACCACGCACCATACTCTGCCGGACTTCATTATGAACCGCGGTGGCGTTTCTCTGCGTCCGGGCGATGGCGTCATCCACTCCTGGCTGAACCGTATGCTGCTGCCTGATACCGTGGGTACCGGCGGCGACTCCCATACCCGTTTCCCGATCGGTATCTCCTTCCCGGCGGGCTCTGGTCTGGTGGCCTTCGCCGCCGCGACCGGCGTGATGCCGCTGGATATGCCGGAATCGGTACTGGTGCGCTTCAAAGGTAAAATGCAGCCGGGTATCACCCTGCGCGACCTGGTCCACGCTATCCCGCTGTACGCTATCAAGCAGGGTCTGCTGACCGTTGAGAAGAAAGGTAAGAAAAACATCTTCTCTGGCCGCATCCTTGAAATCGAAGGTCTGCCGGATCTGAAAGTGGAACAGGCATTTGAGCTGACCGATGCGTCTGCTGAACGTTCTGCCGCAGGTTGTACCATCAAGCTGAACCAGGAACCGATCGTTGAGTATCTGAACTCCAACATCGTTCTGCTGAAGTGGATGATTGCTGAAGGCTACGGCGACCGTCGTACTCTGGAACGTCGTATTCAGGGCATGGAAAAATGGTTGGCGGATCCGCAACTGTTGGAAGCCGATGCTGACGCGGAATACGCGGCGGTGATCGACATCGATCTGGCGGATATCAAAGAGCCAATCCTGTGCGCGCCGAACGATCCGGACGATGCTCGCCTGCTGTCTGACGTGCAGGGCGAGAAGATCGACGAAGTGTTCATCGGTTCCTGCATGACCAACATCGGCCACTTCCGTGCGGCCGGTAAGCTGTTGGACAGCCACAAAGGCCAACTGCCGACGCGTCTGTGGGTGGCGCCGCCAACCCGTATGGATGCCGCGCAGCTGACTGAAGAAGGCTACTACAGCGTGTTTGGTAAGAGCGGTGCGCGTATCGAGATCCCTGGTTGTTCCCTGTGTATGGGTAACCAGGCGCGTGTTGCTGACGGTGCGACGGTCGTTTCGACCTCGACCCGTAACTTCCCGAACCGTTTAGGTACTGGCGCGAATGTCTACCTGGCTTCTGCCGAACTGGCAGCGGTGGCTTCCCTGCTGGGTAAACTGCCGACGCCGGAAGAGTACCAGACCTTCGTGGCTCAGGTTGATAAGACGGCGGAAGATACTTACCGTTATCTGAACTTTAACCAGCTGGATCAGTACACTGAAAAAGCTGACGGCGTGATCTTCCAGACCGCAGTGTAATACATTCGGTCAGCCTGGCTGACCGTTTGTCTACAAACTCTCCAATGCCCGGTGAACATTGCATCACCGGGCATTTTTATTTCCAAACCTCCCACCCGTTACGCTTTTTTTCTTCCTGTCTGCTGCGATAATTACTCTATGGGTACAGTGCAGCGGTGACGCATTGCCCTTGCAGAGGAAAAGACTATGGATTACGAATTTCTGCGCGATATTACCGGTGTGGTAAAGGTGCGAATGTCGATGGACCACGAGGCAATTGGCCACTGGTTCAACGAAGAGGTGAAAGACAACCTGGCCCTTCTGGATGAAGTGGAGCAGGCCGCGCGCACCGTGAAAGGCAGTGAACGTTCCTGGCAGCGGGCCGGCCATGAATATACGTTGTGGCTGGATGGCGAAGAAGTGATGATCCGCGCCAACCAACTGGAATTTTCCGGCGATGAAATGGAAGAGGGGATGAGTTATTACGACGAAGAAAGCCTCTCACTGTGCGGCGTAGAGGACTTTCTGCAGGTGGTCGCCGCGTACCGTGAATTTATGCAGCAACGTTAATGCCGGGCGGCGGCTGACGCCTGACCCGGGCTACCGGACGGCGCAAAACCGTAGCCCTGCTGAGCGTAGCGCGAGCAGGGAAAATCCCCGGGCGGGTTACCGGACGGCGCAAAACCGTAGCCCTGCTAAGTGTAGCGCGAGCAGGGATATCTCCATCAATGGGGCATTAGCCGAACGTCAGATGAAACAATCTTGCCGTCATTTTTTGCGGTAGGGCGACGTTGACGGTTTGCAATTGCACAACAGGCTGACAGCGTTGTTGTTCGGCCCGCGGATAAACGCAGGTCATCGTTTCAACGTGGGGAAGAGGGAGCGTGATGACCTCCTGATCGCTCTCCATCCGCCACACCGCCAGCCACGCTTCCCGTGCATTACGTAGCCCGAACACCAGCCAGGGAGATGTGAAAGAAGGCATTCCCAGAGGCCAGAAAGGCTCCAGATGCGGGATGTGTTGACGATAGGTTTTATACAAGGCTATTCCTTCGCAAACTAATGCAAAACGTTCATCGCTCAATTCCGCCAGATGACCGCTCTGATGCACCCGCAGTAGCAGGCTGTTGACCATATTCATGATCACCTCTTCCCGGTCGCCCTCGCGCAACGGATATGACCAAATCGCCGCCTGTTCCGGCGTGACCGCGGAAGCAGAGGCGGCGGCGATACAGGCCATCAATCGATAGTCGGTTTGATCCGACACCGATTGAATACTGTGCTGCTGTAACAGGGCATAATCCATCCGCAGCCCGCCGCTGCCGCAGTTTTCAATGACCAGTTGCGGATAGCGATCCAGCGTTTTTTTCAGCCATGCCAGCCACGCGCGGTTATGCTGCAACAGACCGTCGCCGGGGCTATCGGCGGCCAGTTCGGTGCCGCTGCCCGCGTTAATGTTGTAATCCATTTTGATATAGCTAACGCCATATTCTTCTACCAGTCGTGTGATGACCCGATCGGCGTGGGCCTGCACCAGAGGGTGGCGGAAATCGAGCTGATAGCGTTGATGATCGATGACTCTTTTGCCGTGGCGGATAAAAAAGCATTCATCGGGCAGGGTATGCGCTAACTGGCAGGCGATGCCCATCACTTCAAGCTCCAGCCACAGACCTGATTTCATCCCTTTGGCGGCGATATATTGCAGCGGTTCGCGGATCCCGCCGGGAAAACGCGCGGCTGAAGGCTGCCATTCGCCGACGCCATCCCACCATTCACCATCCGAATACCAGCCACAGTCGATACAGAAATATTCACAGCCGGCTTCTGCTGCCGCATCGATGAGCGGGAAGAGCTTTTCCGTGGTCGGATCGCCGGAAAGACAGTTCATATAGTCGTTAAAGATCACCGGCAGGGTGGTATTGTCCGCCGATGGACGCAGGATTCGCCGACGGTAGCGGGTTATCTCACGCAGCGCCGCGTCGAGCCCCCCGGGAACCAGGGCTATGGCGACCGGCACGGAGGTAAAGCTGTCGCCGGGCGCCAGCTGCTTCCACCAGTGGTTCTCATTTTCGGTTGGGCCGCTGACCTGCAGGTACAACTGGTCGCGATAGTCGCCGATCTCCCACTGCCATGAGCCATTATGCTCGATTTGCCACAGCAACGTGGTCCCTGCGGCGGTATCTTCAAAAGCGGCGCAGGGTAGATAACCGATACTTGACCAGGTGCTGGTATTTTCAATCGAGATACGATCGAGCGAGAAGCGGTTCACCTTTTCCAGACCGAGTTCGGCAAGCGAGTTACTTTTCCATTGCGCTTCGCCATACCAGTTATTGTGCGGCAGATGCAGGCGAGCGGATTTTTCCCACGGCAGGCTGCCGATAGCATACAGCGCCAGGGAACTGACGTATTCCAGTCCAATAGGTTCATCGCTATGGTTGAAAACGTCGCACCAGATGCGAGCGGCGGCCAGCCCGCGAAAGTGCTGTAAATGCCAGCAGGCATGGAGTTCTTCTCCCTGTAGCTCGATTTCCAGCTTGCTTCCCATCGCGTTTTCGCTCTTACGGTGCGTCTGGTAACGAAGTGAAGATCCGGGTTCGCTGCCGGTATGTTTACGCGCATGGTGATCGTTTTGGTTGTAGCCGCTGGCGTGAATCTGCAGCAAGGGGAACTCGCCGCGGGTTTCCGCATGAGGATGCGTTGCAAATCGACTGATATATATATTTCCGTTATGGTTAAGTTCAAATGAAATATAAAAATTATCGTGGTTAAACTCTAAAAAACTCATCTCCGGGCTCCATGTTTAGCGGCCAATATTACGCAACGGCGTTCCTGCCATCAGATTTTTTTCAATCTGCTCCAGAGAGATATTTTTCGTCTCAGGGACAAAACGGAAAATAATAATCAGCGCAACGATGTTTAATAGCGCATACAGGTAAAAGGTGTGGGCACTTCCTAATGAATTTAACAATGATAAGAAGGTAGCGCTGACGACCATTCCGGCAATATGGCAGGTAAATGTGGAGCAGGTGATGCCGAATTCGCGACCCTTCAGCGGCTGAATTTCCGAGCACAGCAGCCAGATAAGCGGACCGGCTGACATTGAGAACCCAACGATAAACAGCAGCAGCATGGCGACGGTGATCCCTTTCTCCGCCACTGACAGCGCCTCGCCGCCTAACAACGTACCGACTACTGCCATCGCGATACCCATTGTTATAAAACCGGTATACAACATGGGCTTGCGCCCCCAGCGATCGACGAAACCGACGGCGATAAAGGTTGCAATGGTCATGACAAAACCGACGATCACCGTTCCCCACATTTGATCCGCCGTCGAAGCGAAGCCGATTTCATGAAAGATACGCGGCGCGTAGTACATCATGACGTTAACACCGGAAAACTGCTGCATGATCTGCAGGGTAATACCCAGACCAACGCTACGGCGGAAATTGCGGTTTTCTTTAAATAAATGCCAACCCTGTTGTTTGACCTTGAGCTGCTCTTTAATTTCTCGTAATTCGTTTTCTACTTCATCACGGTGATTACGCAGGCGCAGCAGTACGTTACGGGCATCTTCCTCCCGCCCATGGATCATAAGCCAGCGGGGGCTGCGGGGAAGAAACAGCGCGCCAAACAGAAAGATTAACGAAGGGATCGCGACCACCAGTAACATCCCGCGCCAGTTGCCGCTGTAGCTGAATGCGGTATTGGTCAGAAAGACGATAAGAATACCGAGAGCGATCATCAGCTGGTAGGCGGAAATCATGGCCCCACGAATATTTTTCGGCGTTATTTCAGAAAGATAGAGAGGCGTTGCATAGGAGGCGACGCCAAGCCCCACCCCGAGGATCAAGCGGCCGATAATCAGCATATCGGCACTCGCTGCGCAGGTGCAGATAATCGCGCCAAGGCAGAAAGAGGCGGCGGCAATCAACAGCGCATATTTGCGGCCGAAGCGATAGGCCAGAAAACCGCTACATAGCGTCGCTGCCGCTGCGCCGACCATCATCGAACTGACGATCCACTCCTGTTGCCGATCGAGTAAATGGTACTCTTTAGCGATAAGCGGCAGCGCGCCGGAAATGACGCCGATATCCAGGCCGAACAGGAGGCCTGCCAGCGCCGCAAGCAGGCATATCCAGATAACCTGCGGCCGGGTTTTGTGACGTGTTGCTGAGACTGAAAGGGTGTTATCTAGTTGCATTTGAGATGACCTTTGTCAGCGATTAAATTATAAATAAGATGTTTTTAAAAAAATACTTAATCGATTTCGTATTGTTTTATGCTAGATCTGAAAAATATTGCGATCAACGATCTTTAACACACAATTGTGATCGCTATTGCACAATTAAATCGTCTATTACGGATTTCTTATTGTCAGTAAAAAGTTAATGGTTTAGATTGGCAGGAATATCCTTGTTGGAAGCTATTTAGTCCATAACGAACGATGAATATTAAAGAACTGGCGGCGTCTCTCGGTCTTTCCACGGCAACGGTGTCGAAGGCGTTAAATAATAAAAGTGATATCAGCAGCCATACCCGGAAAAAGGTTCTTGCTGCGGCTGAGCAACTGGGCTACCGGCCAAATGCTTCCGCACGGCATCTGCGCAGCGGTAAGGTCGGGGTTGTCGCCTTGTTGTTGCCCGCGGCTGACGGCGGCAACATCCACACGGCGTCCTTCTTTATGCGTATCGCCAGAGGGCTGCAGGCTAGCCTGAAAGAGAGCGGGATCGATCCGGTTATCCATATCACCACCGACCGTGACGGCGAGCGCCAGCTACTGCACAAGATAATTGAGCAAAATCGCGCTGATGCCATCATTCTGACCGATACTCGCATTCACGATGAGCGTATCGCGTTACTCAATGAATTGCAGTTTCCTTTTGTCACGATGGGGCAGAGTCTGACGTTGGAGGGGCATTTCAACTGGGTTGATTTTCATCATCAGGAAATGGGGCGCAGTTGTGTTCGCTATGCGTTAAGTCAGGGTGCGCAGCGACTGGCGATTGCCACATTAGGCGCGGATAGCATGCATGGTCGGCAGTTTCTTGAAGGCTGCCTGGAGGAAATGCGCAACGCTCATCTTGAGGTCGATGAGGCGCTCATTTTCTTCGGCTCCGTGACGGAGTCTTCGGGTGAAATGGCGGCGCGCCAGTTTATGCAACACCAACATCATCCTGATTTTATTATCTTTATAAACGACTTCCTGCTAATGGGGGCGAGCCATTACCTGGCGACATTGCCGGGTGGCGGGTTGAATGAACACGCGATGCTGTGCGCCGCCGCGAGCAGTGATTTCTCCTCAAGAATTATCGCCTCGCCTTGTTTGTTTACGGTCGATCATGAGGTTATTGGCCGCCAGTTGGGTGATGCGGTGCTGCGGGTGGTCGCGGAAGAAGAGTCCGTTGACTCCGTTCTGCTGAGTTTCCCGGCGAACCGGTGTTAGAAGGGGGCATCCTTACCCCCATCAATTACACTGCGGGAATATTGCGGGCGTAGTAAATTTCGCGCATCTCTTTCCACAGCAAGTCGGTAATCACTTTGCGCTCTTCTTCGCTTAAATCTTCCGGCCTGGTGTGGAACATGTAGTGTTTCAGATCGAACTCTTTCAGTAGCAATTTGGTATGGAAGATATTTTCCTGATAGACGTTCACGTCCACCATGTCATAGAGCGCTTTCATGTCCTCGGACATGAAGTTTTGAATGGAATTGATTTCATGGTCGATGAAATGCTTCATTCCATTGATATCTCTGGTAAAGCCGCGTACACGGTAATCGATAGTCACGATATCGGATTCCAACTGGTGGATAAGATAATTCAGCGCCTTCAGCGGTGAAATGACCCCGCAGGTCGAGACTTCAATATCCGCGCGGAAAGTACATAACCCACCTTCCGGGTGACTTTCCGGGTAGGTATGCACGCAGATATGGCTTTTATCGAGATGGGCGACCACGGTTTCAGGCAGCGGGCCCGGATGTTCGGTTTGGTCGATAAGCTGCGGGTCGATCGGCTCTTCGCTGACCAGAATGGTGACGCTCGCGCCCTGGGGTTCATAATCTTGTCGCGCGATATTCAGAATATTAGCGCCGATGATAGAACAGGTCTCGGAGAGGATTTCCGTCAGGCGGTTGGCATTATAGAGTTCATCGATATAGGCGATATAGCCATCGCGCTCGTCGGCTGTCTTGGCGTAGCAGATATCGTAAATACAAAAACTCAGGCTTTTGGTCAGGTTGTTAAAGCCGTGCAGCTTAAGTTTTTTCAATTTGGTTCACCTCCTCAATTCAGGTTAGCTGGCGGCCAGAGCATCCAGCAGGTACTGCGGTAGGGCGAAGGCCGCGGTATGAATCGCCGGGTTGTAGTAGCGGCATTGCAGGTTGGCGCTATGGAAGCGGGCCTGAATAATTTCTGTCGACAGATGGCGCAGGGCTTCATTATCGGTCGCCCAGGCGAAAGTCATCATGCCGCCGTAATAGGTCGGGATCGCCGCCTGATAGAAACTGACGTCGCTAAAATAGTGGCTGAGTTTGCGATGGCTGCCGACGGCCTCATCCTGCTGGAGGAAACTCACGCCGTTCTGAGCGACGAATATCCCACCAGGATTCAGGCAGCGTTTACAACCGGCATAAAACGCCGAGGTAAACAGGCTCTCGCCGGGGCCGATCGGATCGGTACAGTCGGAGATAATGACATCAAAGGTTTGTGACGTTTGGGTGACGAAGTTCACGCCGTCATCAATCACCAGCGTAAAACGCGGATCGTCATAGGCACCGGCATTATGGTTTGGCAGGTATTGGCGACAGAATGACACCACGCCAGCGTCGATTTCCACCATGGTAATGGTGTCGATGTGAGGATGACGGGACACCTCGCGTAACATCGCGCCATCGCCGCCGCCAATGATGAGCACGTGCTTCGCCTGACCGTGGGCCAGCAGCGGGACGTGGGTCATCATCTCATGATACACAAACTCATCGCGCTCGGTGGTTTGTACCACGCCATCCAGCGCCATCACGCGGCCAAATGCCGCGTTTTCGAAGATGATTAAATCCTGATGATCGGTCTTCTCATGGTACAGCACGTTATCAACGGTAAAATATTGACCAAAATGGTCATGCAGCGTCTCATGCCACTGATTGCTATCGGCCACGGCGTACTCCTCCTTTGTTAACTTCTGTAGTGCCCGCAAAGCGGACACCACATCATAGCCAACTATAGATAGAGATTGATATGGTGAATAGTAAACCGTCGGCGAACCGGTTCTTTAAAATAACGGTGAGCAAAAGTACGCGAATAACCGGAAAAATATTTAACGTGCCAGCCTGTTGTAATAGAAGAGTGGCCGCTGGCGAGGTTAATTTTACAATTAACCGCAAGTTGAATGCGTTATTATCGAAAGTGCTTTTTATCGATAAATTAATCTACCAACAAAATAAGACGCGCGGGAGAAGATGATCACATGTCTGACAGCCGCCGTTGGGCGGCTGGGGTAAAACTTACTTCACGTAGGACAGCAGGCTAAGGGAGTCGCGCGCCAGGGCTTTGCATTTTTTGGAGGTAGGAATTTTGATACCGCTGAGATCGCGATAGCTGTCTTCACCCAGCGCTTTCATATTAAAGCTGTCGTAGTTACTGAGGTCCCATTGGTTTTGTTGGGCAAAAAAGACCAGCGCGCGGCGAATTTGCGTATTTGGCAAATTTTGATAGCCGCAATCGTTTTTCAGGAATACAAATACCGCCGTTAAATCAGCCATATCTTCCGCTTCGGACTCGCTTAGTGCATAGCTATTGGCGGAGAGGGCGAGCAGGCTGCCAAACAGCATTGTTCTGAAAAACGTCTTCATTTTTTCTACCATTGGAACACGGACAACCAAAGTTAGCACACTTCTTTACACCACGCAGAGCTTTATTCACAACCTTCTGCTTGACCTTCCCGTTGCGGGAGGGTTTAAGCTTAAATATTCACCAGCAGAATAAAAGGATGTGAAAATGCAACGTCGTGAGTTTATCAAATTAACCGCCGCGATCGGGGCGGCCAGTGCCTTACCGCTCTGGAGCCGTTCGGTGTTCGCCGCTGGCCGCCCGGCTTTGCCGGTTCCGGATTTATTGACCGCCGACGCGCGCAATCGCATTACGCTGACTATTCAGAGCGGAAAAACGCAGTTTGGTCCGCATCTCGCTCCCACCTGGGGCTACAACGGTAATCTGCTGGGGCCTGCGCTAAAACTCAAGCAAGGCGAGGCGGTGACGGTTGATATTCACAACCGCCTGACGGAAGAAACCACCGTTCACTGGCATGGGCTGGAGGTTCCCGGTGAAGTTGATGGTGGTCCGCAGGGGGTGATCGCGGCGGGGGGGTCAAGAACGGTAAGTTTTACCCCGACGCAGCGGGCGGCCACCTGCTGGTTCCACCCACACCAGCATGGTAAAACCGGCCGCCAGGTGGCAATGGGGTTGGCGGGACTGGTGCTGATTGACGATGTTGAAAGCGGGCAACTGCTGTTACCGAAGCAGTGGGGAATCGATGATGTTCCGGTGATCGTGCAAGACAAAAAGTTCACTGCTAACGGGGAGATCGATTATCAGCTCGATATCATGAGTGCCGCGGTGGGGTGGTTCGGCGACACTCTCCTGACGAACGGCGCGCTGTATCCGGAGCACGCTCCGCCGCGTGGTTGGTTACGTTTGCGTCTGCTTAATGGTTGTAACGCCCGCTCACTGAATTTCGCTACCAGCGATCGCCGCCCGATGTACGTTGTGGCCAGTGATGGCGGCCTGTTGGCCGAGCCGGTCAAAGTCAGTGAATTGCCGGTGCTGATGGGAGAACGTTTTGAAGTTTTGATCGACACCAGCGACGGTAAGGCATTTGACCTGATGACGTTGCCGGTCAGCCAGATGGGAATGGCGATCGCGCCATTTGATAAGCCGCAGCCGGTACTGCGCGTACAACCGGTGTTAATCCCCGCTTCCGGCAAATTACCGGATACGCTGGCGGCGATGCCCGCGCTGCCATCCATGGACGGTTTAACGCAGCGGACGCTGCAGCTCTCAATGGACCCAATGCTCGATATGATGGGCATGCAGGCGCTGATGACGAAATATGGCGACCAGGCAATGTCCGGCATGAACCATGGCATGATGATGGATCATGGCGACATGAGCAGCATGGGGAATATGAATCACGGCAACATGAAGAATATGAACCATGGCGGCGGAATGGGGCATGGCGTTTCGTCAGAGAAGGGCTTTGATTTCCACAACGCCAATCGCATCAACGGTAAAGCCTTTGATATGAATGTGCCGATGTTCGCGGCTGCCAGCGGGCAGCATGAGCGCTGGCTGATTTCCGGCAAGGGCGACATGATGCTACATCCTTTCCATATTCACGGTACTCAGTTCCGTATCCTCAGCGAAAATGGCCAGCCGCCAGCGGCGCATCGCAGCGGTTGGAAAGATACGGTACGCGTGGAGGGCGGCGTCAGTGAAGTGCTGGTGAAGTTCGAGCATCAGGCACCGAAAGAGTTTGCTTATATGGCCCACTGTCATCTGCTGGAGCATGAAGATACCGGTATGATGCTTGGCTTTACGGTGTAAAAAAGCCCGGTGCGATACCGGGCTTGCATTGTCCCCGGAGAAGGCGTTTTCGCCGACTCCGGGTATCATCTTTCAGTCTTACTTCGCGTCATCCGGCAGCGCGTAGGCAACGATATAATCGCCCATCTTCGTACCAAACGAACCGTGACCGCCAGCAGAGATGACAACGTACTGTTTGCCATTCACTTCATAGGTCATCGGCGTCGCCTGACCACCGGCTGGCAGACGCGCTTGCCACAGTTTTTCACCATTGCTCATGTTGTATGCGCGCAGGTAGTTATCCGCGGTGGCGGCGATAAACAGCACGTTACCGGCCGTCGAGATTGGGCCACCCAGCATTGGCATACCCATGTTGAAGGGGACGGGAACCGGCAGCGGGAACGGCAGGCTATCCTGCGGCGTACCGATACGTTTTTTCCACACCACTTCGTTGGTTTTCAGGTCCAGCGCTGAGATATAACCCCAGGCAGGCTGTTTGCACGGCAGACCAAACGGCGACAGGAACGGGTTCAGCGTCACGCCGAACGGCACGCCGTACTGCGGCTGGACGCCAGCCTCGGTACCTGAGCCTTTGGCATCTTTCGGCGGTTCCATCGGGTTGCCCGGGCCGCGTGGGATCAATTTAGAGACGAATGGCAGCGCCATTGGGTTGGCGATAGCGACCTGACGGTTTGGATCGACGGAGATACCGCCCCATTCAAACATCCCCAGGTTACCCGGGAAGACCAGCGTGCCCTGCTCAGACGGCGGGGTGAAGATCCCTTCATAGCGCATCTGGTGGAAGATAACGCGGCACACCAACTGGTCGAACATAGTGGCGCCCCACATGTCTGCGCCAGTCAGGTCTTTCTTCGGACGGAAGCTCAGCTCAGAGAACGGCTGAGTTTTCGCGACGTAGTCGCCTTTCGCCGCGCCCTGTGGAACCGGTTTTTCCGGTGCGGGCACCACCAGTTCGCCGTTACGGCGATCCAGCACGAAGATGTTGCCGGTTTTGGCTGGGGCGTAGATAACCGGTACGGTCTTACCGTTAACATCAATGTCGGCCAGCGTCGGCTGCGACGGCATATCCATATCCCACAGATCGTGGTGTACGGTCTGATAACTCCATGCCAGTTTACCGGTCGTTGCATTCAGCGCCACGATGGAGCTGGCGTAACGTTCCTGTTCCGGCGTACGGTTGCCGCCCCAGATATCCGGAGTGGTCACGCCCATCGGCAGATAGACTAAGTCCAGCTTGGCGTCGTAGGCGGCAGGCGCCCAGGAGTTAGGTGAGTTGAGGGTGAAGTGATGCTCATCGCTTGGGATCGCATTCGGGTCTTTCGCGCCCGGGTCGAAGGCCCACAGCAGTTTACCGGTATTCACATCAAAGCCGCGAATAACGCCTGACGGCTCACGGGTTGAGAAGTTATCGGTGACCGCCCCGGCAATGACGATGGTTTTGTCGGTGATAATCGGCGGCGAGGTTGGTTCATACATGCCAGGGGTAGTGACCGGCATATTGGTCTGCAGGTTGAGAATACCTTTGTTGGCAAAGGTTTCGCACAGCTTACCGTTATCGGCGTTAATGGCGAACAGACGACCATCGTTGACCGGCAGAATAATGCGGCGCGGACAATCCGCGACGACGTCGGCAGGCGCGCTATCGGCCTTGGCTTCATGATAAGAGACGCCGCGGCAGGTGACGTGCTGGAACGACGGATCGGCGTTCAGCTGCGGGTCAAAATGCCATTTTTCTTTACCGGTGGCGGCATCAAGCGCGAACAGGCGCTGGTGCGCGGTACACAGATAGAGCATATCGCCGACTTTAATCGGCGTGACTTCGTTGGTGACTTCACCCGGATCGTTCGGCAGCTTCAGGTCGCCGGTGCGGAATACCCAGGCTTCTTTCAGGTTCTTCACGTTGTTGGCGTTGATCTGCTTCAGCGGCGAGTAACGCTGGCCTTCCTGGTTACGACCATAGGCCGGCCAATCGCTGTCGGCGACGGCGGAGATCGGCGCGGCAGGCGTCGCGTCGGCGCTCAGCGTGCCGTTCACTTCTTGTGGGTCATGGAAACCGGCCCAGGTCAGGATCCCGCCGCTGATGAGCAGGGCTACCACCAGACCGCTCACCGCGCCGGCAGACGGTACTGGCAGACGACGCCAGACAAACGGTAGGATCAGCCAGATGCCGAAGAAGACCAGGATGTCGCTGCGCGGCGTCAGCGCCCAGAAGTCAAAACCAACTTCCCATACCCCCCAAATCATGGTCGCCAGCAGCAGGGCGGCATATAGCCACAATGCAGCGCGCTTGCCGCGGAACAGCATGACGGTGACGGCCAGCATGACCAGGCCTGCGATAGGGTAGTACCAGGAACCGCCGATAGCGGCCAGCCATACCCCTCCAACTAACAGATACAGACCACAGAACGCCGCGAACAGCGCCGTCAGCGTCACCAGTAGCCGTGATTGTTGAGATTTTGTTTCTGCCATAGAAAGACACTCTTTTGTTGTTAATATTTTAACTGCAATTAATTATAGGATTTAACAACTGTGATCGGAATCACAAATATGGCTTTATTATTCACTGCACCGCTGATTTCGTTTTGCTGGTATACTGTATCGCTTGCCGGTCAACGTCGATGCGATAGCAGCGGCTTTGATGATTTATCCTAAGAATCAAATGGTTAGTTTAATGAAACATACTGTAGAAGTGATGATCCCGGAAGCCGAGATCAAAGCGCGTATCGCCGAACTGGGTCGTCAAATTAATGAACGCTATCAAGACAGCGGCAGCGAAATGGTGCTGGTGGGTCTGTTGCGCGGTTCATTCATGTTCATGGCCGATCTGTGCCGCGAGGTGCAGGTACCGCATGAAGTCGATTTCATGACCGCCTCCAGCTACGGCAGCGGCATGTCCACCACCCGTGATGTCAAAATCCTCAAAGATCTGGATGAAGACATTCGTGGTAAAGACGTGCTGATCGTCGAAGACATCATCGACTCCGGCAACACGCTGTCTAAAGTGCGTGAAATCCTTAGCCTGCGCGGGCCGAAATCTCTGGCGATTTGTACGCTGCTGGATAAACCGAGCCGCCGTGAAGTGAACGTGCCGGTTGAGTTCGTGGGCTTTGCGATTCCGGATGAGTTCGTGGTCGGCTATGGTATCGACTACGCCCAGCGCTATCGTCATCTGCCGTACGTCGGCAAAGTGACGTTGCTGGACGAGTAATGATATTCGCTGTCCCGGATAGGGCTCAGATGCTATCCGGGGCGGTGAGCGCGACGGCTATTTGTGGTTGGCGTGCTTGCTTTTGAGGTTGGAAATTCCCTGGCGATAGCGCTGTTCGAGGGTTTCCCGGCTCACGGCAGTCACATCAAGGTCGCGAAGCAGACCGTCGTGAATACCGTAGGCCCAACCGTGGATTGTAACCTTTTGTCCACGCTTCCACGCCGACTGCATAATCGTCGAGTGTCCCAGGTTGTACACCTGTTCCATCACGTTCAGTTCGCAAAGAGTATCCAGACGGCGCTCTTCCGGCATTTCGCCAAGCAGCGAGCTGTGTTTAAACCAGATGTCGCGAATATGCAGCAACCAGTTATCAATCAGCCCTAGTTCCGTGTTTTCAACCGCTGCCTGTACGCCGCCGCAGCCGTAGTGGCCGCAAATAATAATGTGTTCGACTTCCAGGACATCAACCGCGTACTGCACGACCGACAGACAGTTCAGGTCGGTGTGAATCACCAGATTGGCGACATTGCGGTGAACGAACAGTTCGCCGGGCTCCAGGCCGGTCAGGCGCTCCGCGGGGACGCGGCTATCGGAACATCCAATCCACAAAAAACGCGGTTTTTGCGCTTGCGACAGTGTCGCAAAAAAGCCGGGGTCCTCTTCTACCAGCATTTTTGACCATAGTGCATTGTTGCTGATGAGTGTATCTATGTCATTCATGGACGTTTACGGCCTGTAACCAAGTAAGTGCGTTGCGCTAATATAGGGTAAGCTCACCTTTTTGAAAACAACCTTTACCCGTCATACTTCATGCTGCAGGTGCGTTGGCTGCAACATGAATTATTTGGGGAAATTACGTGCTATGACACGAGAAGAGACATTTAATGACCATTGCTCTGGAATTAAAACAGCTCAAGAAAACCTATCCCGGCGGGGTTCAGGCGCTGAAAGGCATTGACCTGCAGGTCGAAGCTGGCGACTTTTATGCGCTGCTGGGTCCTAACGGCGCGGGGAAATCCACGACTATCGGCATTATTAGTTCGCTGGTGAATAAAACCTCCGGCCAGGTCAACGTCTTTGGTTATGATCTGGAAAAAGACGTGGTGAATGCCAAACGCCAGCTCGGGCTGGTGCCGCAGGAGTTCAACTTCAACCCGTTCGAAACCGTGCAGCAGATCGTCGTTAACCAGGCGGGTTACTATGGCGTTGAGCGCAAAGAAGCGGTCCTGCGCAGCGAAAAGTATCTAAAACAGCTCGATTTGTGGGAAAAACGCAACGAACGCGCGCGGATGCTCTCCGGTGGGATGAAGCGTCGTTTAATGATCGCGCGTGCGTTAATGCATGAACCGAAGTTGCTGATCCTCGATGAGCCGACCGCGGGCGTGGATATCGAACTGCGCCGCTCGATGTGGGGGTTCCTGAAAGATCTTAATGACAAAGGCACCACCATTATCCTTACCACCCACTATCTGGAAGAAGCGGAGATGCTGTGCCGTAATATCGGTATTATCCAGAGCGGCGAGCTGGTGGAAAATACCTCAATGAAGGCGCTGCTGGCGAAGCTGAAATCGGAAACTTTTATCCTCGATCTTGCGCCGAAAAGCCCGTTGCCGACCCTCGACGGTTACCAGTACCGGTTGGTCGATACCTCGACGCTGGAAGTCGAAGTACTGCGTGAGCAGGGGGTCAACAGCGTGTTCGCCCAGCTTAGCGCTCAGGGCGTGCAGGTATTAAGTATGCGTAACAAAGCCAACCGTCTGGAAGAACTGTTTGTCACGCTGGTGCACGATAAGAAAGGAGAATCAGCATGATGCAGCTTTACTGGGTCGCGCTGAAAAGCATCTGGACCAAAGAGATCCACCGGTTTATGCGTATCTGGATCCAGACTCTGGTGCCGCCGGTGATCACCATGACGCTCTATTTCGTCATCTTCGGCAACCTGATCGGTTCGCGGATCGGCGAAATGCACGGCTTCACCTATATGCAGTTTATCGTGCCGGGCCTGATCATGATGGCGGTGATCACCAACGCCTACGCCAACGTGGCGTCGTCGTTCTTCAGCGCCAAGTTTCAGCGCAACATTGAAGAACTGTTGGTGGCGCCGGTGCCAACCCATGTAGTCATTGCCGGTTATGTCGGCGGCGGGGTTGCACGTGGTTTATGCGTTGGGATTCTGGTGACGGCGATTTCACTGTTCTTCGTGCCATTCCAGGTCCACTCCTGGCTGTTTGTCGCCCTGACGTTGATCCTGACGGCGATTCTGTTCTCGCTTGCCGGTCTGCTTAACGCCGTCTTCGCCAAGACCTTCGATGACATCAGCCTGATCCCCACTTTCGTGCTGACGCCGCTGACCTACCTTGGCGGGGTGTTCTATTCGCTGACGCTGTTGCCGCCGTTCTGGCAGGGGCTGTCACACCTGAACCCGATCGTCTACATGATTAGTGGCTTCCGCTACGGTTTCCTCGGCATTAACGATGTTCCGCTGGTCACGACGTTTGGTGTGCTGGTCGTGTTCATCGTGGCGTTTTACCTGCTGTGCTGGTATCTCATCCAGCGCGGTCGTGGCCTGCGCAGCTAATTCTTTGTGCCAGCGCCCCGGTTCATTGCACTTTGCCGGGGCGCTAAACGTTAATCTTTGATACCCATCACCCCGCCTCAACGCTTCCCTTGCTAAATTGTTTGCCTGCTAAGGAGGTAGGCGATGTTAGGTTGGGTTATTACTTGTCATGATGAGCTGGCGCAGGAGATGCTGGATCGTCTGGAGAAAAAGTTTGGTCCGCTGGCGCAATGCCGGGCGGTGAACTACTGGCGGAATCTGAGCAGTAATATGCTCAGCCGCATGATGTGCGACGCGCTGCACGCGACGGACGGCGGCGACGGGGTGATTTTCCTGACCGATAAAACCGGCGCTGCGCCGTATCGCGCCGCCGCATTGATGAGTCACAAGCATACCCATTGCGAGGTGATCTCCGGTATTCGTTATCCATTGCTGGAGGAAATGTATTTGCTGCGCCACACCCTGAACAGCGAAGCCTTTCGTGAGGCTATCGTCAGCGCCGGAGGCTCGACAGTGAGCAGTCTATGGCACCAACAACAAAAAAATCCGCCCTTCCGCCTGCTGCACGATACGTTTGGAAATTAAGCATTAGCATTGATAGCGCTTTTGTTACAATGGCGGCAATCCAGGTTTATCGGTGTGATACGTATGCTTGCTCGGGTCATTGCGTTCTTCTTTCTGCTGACTTCAATCAGCGTTTCCGCCAGTTTGCTCAGTCAGCAGGGTGTCCCTGCTCGTTATATGCAGATTACCGAGGATGCGGATATCTGGGCGCAGGTGGGCAATCACGTGGTGAGCGTTGGCAACGTTCGTGCCGGGCAAATTCTGGCGGTGGTGCCGAGCAGCGCGGACTATTACGAATTCAATTTTGGCTTTGGCACCGGTTTTATCGATAAGGGACATCTGGGGCCAGTTCAGGGGCGCAGGCGCGTTGAGGATAGTCTTGGCGATTTAAATCGGCCATTGAGCAACCAAAATCTGCTGACCTGGAAAGATACCCCGGTTTATGACGCCCCGTCAGTAGGCAGCGCGCCGTTCGGGACGCTGGCTAACAATCTGCGCTATCCCATTATCAGCAAGCTGAAAGACCGCCTCAATCAAACCTGGTATCAAATCCGCATTGGTAACCGGCTGGCGTGGGTGAGTAGCCTGGATGCGCAGGAGGATAACGGCATTCCGGTACTGACCTATCACCACATTCTGCGTGATGAGGAAAATACCCGTTTTCGCCATACTTCAACAACGACGTCGGTGCGCGCTTTCAGTAATCAGATGACCTGGTTGCGCGACCAGGGCTATACCACGCTGACCATGTATCAGTTGGAAGGCTATCTGCGTAATAAAATCAATCTGCCGGCGCGTTCGGTGGTCATCACCTTTGATGATGGTCTGAAGTCGGTGAACCGCTACGCTTACCCGATCCTCAAGCAGTATGGTTTCCACGCCACCGCGTTCATCATCTCTTCGCGCATTAAACGCCACCCGCAGAAGTGGGATCCGAAATCGCTGCAGTTTATGAGCATCTCTGAGCTTAGGCAGATTCAGGACGTATTTGATGTGCAGTCGCATACCCATTTCCTGCATCGGGTTGATGCCGCCCGCCATCCGATTTTACTCAGCCGCAGCTATCACAATATTCTGTTCGACTTTGCCCGTTCGCGGCGGGCGCTGGCGCAGTTTAATCCGCATGTGCTCTACCTTTCGTATCCGTTTGGCGGCTATAACGCTGCGGCGATCCAGGCGGCTAATGATGCCGGTTTTCACATGGCGGTAACGACGGTGAGAGGGAAGGTCAAACCGGGGGATAATCCATTTTTGCTGAAGCGGGTGTATATCCTGCGCACTGACTCGTTAGCGACGATGTCGCGGCTGATCAGCAATCAGCCGCAGGGGTAAACCGGCGCCGCGGCTGAACGCAGCGCCGTGAGGGATCAGGCGACCTGAACCGGAATGGCTTTCGCCTGGCGTTTCATTTCGTTGTCGCCTTCGAAGTAGGCGACTTTCGGCTGCCAGCTACGCGCCTCTTCATCAGACATGGTGACGAAACTGGCGATGATCAGAATATCGCCAACGCTGGCGCAGTGTGCCGCCGCGCCGTTGACGGAAATAATCTTTGACCCGCGCTCGGCGGCGATCGCATAGGTGGAGAAACGGTTACCGTTGGTCACGTTCCACAGATGAATGGCTTCGTTTTCCAGAATACCGGCCGCTTCAAGGAAATCCTGGTCAATGGCGCAGGAACCTTCATAGTGCAGGTCAGCCTGCGTGACTTTAACGCGATGGAGTTTGCCCTGCAGCATATTACGCATCATAACTTCTACCTTCCAACCTTTGTGTAGCAAAGCGGATACGGCACCCGCTTTGAGAAAATTACCCGATTGTAACTCTGGCCTACTGGCCCAGCTCAACAATTTTGTTATCGATCAGGCGCGCCTGGCCAAGCCATGCCGCCATCAGGATCACCGCGCGTTTGCTGGCCTCCGTCAGCTCCAGCAGAGTGTCGGCATCGCGGATCTGGATATCGTCGGCACGAAAACCTTTCTCGTTGAGCGCCTGCTCGGCGATGGCAATGATCTCTTCGAGGTTACGCTCGCCAGCCGTCAGTTTTTCCGCCACTTCGCTCAGTACCTTGTACAGGCCCGGGGCGGTTTTACGCTGCTCGGCGGTCAGATAGCCGTTGCGCGAGCTCAGCGCCAGGCCATCTTTGGCGCGGATAATCGGTACGCCGACGATCTCGATGTCGTAGCCCATATCGGCGACCATTTTGCGGATCAGCGCCAGTTGCTGGAAATCTTTCTCGCCGAAGCAGGCGACATCCGGTTGCACCAGGTTGAACAGCTTGCTGACGATGGTCGAGACGCCGCGGAAGTGACCCGGACGGCTGGCGCCTTCCAGCATGGTCGACAGGCCAGGGACGTCAACGAAGGTTTGGCCTTCGGTACCCTGCGGATAAACTTCCGCCGGTGCTGGCGCAAAGACAAAATCGACTTTGCGCTTGTTCAACTTTTCACAATCTTCCTGCAGGGTACGCGGATAGCGCACCAGATCGTCAGGGCGATCAAATTGCATGGGATTCACGAAGATACTGACCACCACGACATCCGCGCTGGCTTTGGCTTCATCAACCAGCTTCATATGACCATCGTGCAGGTTGCCCATGGTGGGAACCAGCGCAATGCGCTTGCCTTCCTGGCGTAAACGACGGATATGCTGGCGCAGCAGCGGCAGGGTTTCAATAATCAGCACAACAAGACTCCTTAATGGAAACTATGTTCTTCGCCCGGATAGACACCGGATTCGACTTCGGCAATATACTGCCGTACCGCGGCGCGGATGTCGCCCGCTTCTGCGAGGAAATTCTTCGCGAATTTGGGGATATGGCCGCCGGTAATGCCGAAAGCGTCATGCATCACCAGGATCTGTCCATCGGTCACGTTACCCGCGCCGATGCCGATAACCGGAATAGTCAGGGCTTCGGTGATGCGTTTGGCCAGTTCTACCGGTACGCACTCCAGTACCAGCAGCTGCGCGCCAGCCGCTTCCAGCGCCAACGCGTCATCAAACAGCGTCTGCGCCGCATCGCCGCGACCCTGCACTTTATAACCGCCGAAAACATTCACCGACTGTGGCGTTAAGCCGAGGTGACCGCAGACCGGTACCGCACGTTCCGCCAGCATCTTAACGGTGTCCGCCAGCCAGGCTCCGCCTTCGATCTTCACCATATTGGCGCCAGCGCGCATCACCACGGCGGCATTGTCGAAAGTTTGCTCCGGCGTGGCGTAGGCCATAAACGGCAGGTCGGCGAGCAGCAGGCTGTTCGGCGCGCCGCGGCGTACCGCGCGGGTGTGATAGGCGATATCTTCAACGGTCACCGGCAGCGTGGAGTCGTGGCCCTGTACCGTCATTCCCAGCGAATCGCCAACCAGCAGAACGTGAATGCCTTCATCGGCAAAAAGCTTAGCGAAGCTGTAGTCGTAGGCTGTGATAGTAGCGAAGCGCTTTTTCTCCTGTTTGCATTTCTGCAGCAGGGCAATGGTGGTCGGTTTCATAACGTTTCCTGATGATGAAAGTCATATTAACCGGCATTCTAACAGCAGCATTCAGGGGGGCAATGATTTTGGGCAACCGATTACCACTATCGCCGTAAATGCTAAAAAAGGAGTAGGGGATTACCAGATGGCAGGTTTTTCCGCGCCAAGAGTGGCTAGCGCCGCGCGGAGGGAAAGACCGTCAGGGAAGTGGAGTTGCGGGGCGATTTCGAACAGCGGCCAGAGCATAAAGCCGCGGTTTTTCATATCGTAGTGCGGTACCGCCAGGCGTTCGCTGCTGATGACGGCATCGCCAAACAACATGATATCGAGGTCCAGCGTGCGCGGACCCCAACGCTCCGCTTTGCGCACGCGCCCTTGCTGCAACTCGATACGTTGGGTGTGATCGAGCAGCGCTTCCGCCGACAGCGACGTTTCAAGCGCGACGGCAGCGTTGAGGTAGTCAGGTTGATCCTGCGGCCCCAGCGGCGGCGTCCGGTACAGCGAAGAGACGCGAACTACGCGGCTGTCCGGGATCCCGGACAGCGCGCGAATAGCAGCGTTCACCTGCTCAAGAGGCGAGGCGAGATTGCTGCCAAGGGCGATATAGACCAGGGTCATGCGCTGCCTTCGCGGCGCGGCGCGCGTTTGCGCGGACGGCGGTGACGACGGCGCGGGGCCGGATCGTCGCCGAGATCGTTGAGCATATCCTTCTGCGCAGGCGGCGCGGCCACCTGGAACTCGCCCCACCATTTGGTCAGACGCTGCAGTTCGTGGTTGTTCTCGGCGCTGGCGCGTAGTTCAAGCAGGTCATAGGCGGCGCGGAATTTCGGATGCTCCATCAGCTTCCACGCGCGCTTACCCTGACGGCGGGACATGCGCAGCTGCAGCTGCCAGATATCACGGACCAGGGTGGTGATACGTTTGGGGATCGCCAGGGTACGGCAGGCTTCATCCAGTACATCGTTCATCGCCAGCGCGAAGGCGTCGTAATAGGCCAGCCCGCTCTCCTGAGCGATTTTCTGCGCCATTTCCAGCAGCGGATACCAGAACATCACCGCGAACAGGAACGCTGGGTTAACGCGCATGTCGTTATGCAGGCGATTATCGGTGTTCTTCAGCACCTGGATAATGATGCGTTCCATCGGGCTATCGCCGCGCTCGGTGAAGTAGCGGGTGATGGTCGGGAACAGCGGCTGGAACAGGTTGTATTCGCGCAGCAACTGGTAGGTTTCATAACCATAACCTGCCTGTAGCAGCTTCAGCACTTCTTCAAACAGACGTGCGGGCGGCACGTCGTGCAGCAGGGTCGCCAGACGCGGGATCGGTTCGGCGCTTTCCGGGCTGATGCGCATATTGAGCTTGGCGGCGAAGCGCACTGCGCGCAGCATGCGCACTGGATCTTCACGGTAGCGGGTTTCCGGATCGCCAATCAGGCGGATCACGCCTTCCTGCAGATCGCGCATGCCGCCGACGTAGTCGCGCACGGTGAAGTCTGCCACGCTGTAGTAAAGACTGTTGATGGTGAAGTCACGGCGCTGGGCATCTTCTTCGATGGAGCCGAAGATGTTATCGCGCAGCAGCATGCCGTTCTGACCGCGCTGTGACGTGACGCGATCGGTGGTGTGGCCTTCATGATGGCCGCGGAAAGTGGCGACTTCAATGATTTCCGGCCCGAACATCACGTGCGCCAGGCGGAAGCGGCGGCCGACCAGGCGGCAGTTGCGAAACAGTTTACGTACCTGATCCGGGGTGGCGCTGGTGGTGACGTCGAAATCTTTTGGTTTTTTGCCCAGCAACAGGTCGCGAACACCGCCGCCGACCAGGTAAGCTTCGTAGCCCGCCTTGTTCAGTCGATAGAGCACCTTGAGCGCATTTTCACTGATATCTTTGCGGGAAATTGCATGCTGTTCACGCGGGATCACCGTCATATGCGTTTGTTCGACGGCGGCGGCCTCTGCCTCGCGCTCTTCACGGCTTAGCACCTTGCGGCAAAAATTAGCGACTCGGGTAAAAATGGTGCACCTCGTAGTGTCAGACGAACTTCGGATAAAACATTACTCTATGGGCTTCAGGCTGCATTTAGATGGCAAACTTGCGAGTCCCGCAGGCATAGCAAACTATGCGGCTGGAGTGAACAAGCGCGGCCAATACAGGGGCAACTTGAAGGGCGACGAGCAAAAATAGCGGCTAATCATAGCTCAGCAGGAGCCATTTGAGAATGCTGGATTTTTGCTGGTCGCCAGTTGGCTACCGCTTGTTTGAGTAAATCGTCAATATTCAGCGCTTGCCAATCCTCGGCGACATCCTGATTCAAAAATGTTAATGCCCGCACAATTTCCGGGCGCGGATCGCCTTCCGATAGGGCTGGGGCGTGGTTCTGTTTGGAAAGTTTATTGCCTTCGGCGTTCAGCGCCAGCGGCAGGTGAACGTAGTTCGGTACCTGCCAACCGAAGTGCTGATACAGGGAAATCTGTCGCACCGTCGGCTCAATAAGATCGGCGCCGCGGACGATTTCGCTGACGCCCTGAAAATGATCGTCAACCACCACCGCCAGATTATAGGCGAACAGCCCATCGCGGCGATGGATAATGAAATCCTCGCGCGCCAGCGGCTCGTCGGCAACAAGGGTGCCGCGCAGTTGGTCGTAAAATGCCAGTACCGGACGAGTCTGGCGCAGGCGTAGCGCGGCGTTATCGGCGCCGAGGCGTAAATCGCGGCAGTGGCCGTCGTAGATCCCGCCAACCGTATGAATGCGCGCGCGGGTGCAGGTGCAGTAGTAGCAGAGTCCCTGGTCGCGCAACCAGGCGAGACGTTCGCGGTAGGCATCGTGGCGCTGGGATTGCCACAGCACTTCGCCGTCCCAATGCAGGCCGTAATGGTCAAGCTGTCGCAGAATCGTGTCGGCGGCGCCAGGCACTTCACGCGGCGGGTCGATATCTTCAATGCGCACGCGCCAGATACCGCCTTTCGCGCGCGCCTGCAGATAGCTGCCGAGGGCGGCGATTAATGAGCCGAAGTGAAGTTCGCCGGAAGGTGAGGGAGCAAAGCGCCCTATATAGTCTGAATCGGTCATGTTAAACACAAAGGGAATCAGGCGGGAGAAACTCCCGCCAGAGAGTGAGGTAGCTGGGAATTAACCCGCCATCTGTTTTTCGCGAATTTCCGCCAGCGTCTTGCAATCAATGCACAGATCAGCTGTTGGACGCGCTTCCAGACGGCGAATGCCAATCTCCACGCCACAGGATTCGCAGAAGCCGAAGTCTTCGTCTTCGACTTTTTTCAGTGTTTTCTCAATCTTTTTGATGAGTTTACGTTCGCGGTCGCGGTTACGCAGCTCCAGGCTGAACTCTTCTTCCTGAGCGGCACGGTCGACCGGATCCGGGAAGTTAGCAGCTTCATCCTGCATATGCGTTACGGTGCGATCCACTTCATCCCTGAGTTGATTACGCCATGCTTCAAGAATGCGCTTGAAGTGCGCCAGCTGGGCTTCGTTCATATACTCTTCGCCCGGTTTCTCTTGGTACGGCTCCACCCCAGCGATGGCGAGAATACTCAGGGACGATGTTTTACGGTTTTGCCCTTCTTGCATGTTGCTTCTCCTTAACACGCACTATCGATCCCCATGTGGGGGAAAAATCAGGCCGCTATAAATAGCAGATGCTTTTCCGGATAGCAATTATCTAAACGTTACACTTGACAACGCTGTGAAGAAAAGCGTATTTGCGCTCGCGAACCGGACATAATTTAGCCTTTTAATTACCGGGGGTTAACGCCACGGCGATCGGCTTATTCAGAGTCATCATTTCGGTAGAAAGTTCCGCTTTCCAGGCGAGAATTTCTACCCCCTTTTCCTGCGCCTCTATCAACAGCTGTGCGTATTTGGCATCAATATGATGCGCGGGTGAGAAACGGTTTATCGCCGAATGCAGTACGGCGAATAAAATCACTGCCCGATGGCCTGCGGCCGCCACGCTCATCAGCTCCCGCAGGTGCTTCTGACCGCGCTCGGTAACGGCATCGGGGAAGTAACCGTACTCTTTTTCCGCCAACGTAACCGATTTCACTTCAATATAGCAGTTGCGGCGGCCTTCTGCCTGTAACATAAGGTCAATACGGCTATTTTCTTCGCCATATTTTATTTCACTTTTCAGAATGTTATACCCGGTCAGCGCGGGTATGTTTCCAGCGAGTACCGCTTCTTTCGCCAGGGTATTTGCCCGCAGCGTATTGACGCATATTACGGCACCTTGCTGGGTTTCCGTTAGTTCCCATGTGTGCGCGTATTTACGTTTAGGATTATCGGAAGTGGAATACCAGACAGTATCGCCCGGCGTAGCGCAACCGGTCATGGCGCCGGTATTCGGGCAGTGTAACGTTAACTCCTGACCCTCCGGCGTGATGACATCAGCCAGAAATCGTTTGTAACGTTTAATTAAGGTGGCGGACTGCAAAGGCGGAGTGAACTGCATCAGGCATCCTTGGTAAATGGATAACGTTCCAGCGCGCGGTAGCGGGTGCGCCCGCGGCTAAAGCTGGACTCATAAAGCACAAAATCATCGACCGGCACTTGCCATTGAAAACCCGGCGGCGGGATCGGCACCGCATGGCGCGCATCGCGCAGCAGGGTGATATGGGGGTGAAACGGCTGCGGGCTTTGATAGCAGCCGCTACGCGCCGCCTGAGCGCGCAGCATGTTGGCTAATTGCAGCATGCCGCGCGGCGGCTGGCGGGTGCCGAGCCATACCACTCGCGAGCGCAGCCACTGGCCAGCATCGTCGAGCGTGAGGGTAAACGCCGGCTGCTGAATGCGCCCGGCCATGGCCGACAGCGCGCGCTGCTTTTCAGCGCTAACATCGCCGAGAAACGCCAGCGTCAGGTGCAGGTTATCGGCGGCGACCGGCCTTCCGGCATCATCGGCAAAATGGGTGGCGCGCCAGTGGATAATCTGTTTTTGTATCGCTTTCGGCAGCTCAAGGGCGAAAAACAGCCGTTTCGGCTCGGACATGATAGAGACTCGGTAATGAATTACAGGGATGCTACAATGCTTGCCCTCGAATGTTAACCTCCGGAGCCTTTCGTGTCCTCATTGCCGGTTGCCGCCATCCTCCCTGAACTTCTCATTGCTTTGCAGCAGGCGCCGCAGGTGCTGCTTAATGCGCCCACCGGTGCGGGTAAATCGACCTGGCTGCCGCTACAGATCCTCGCTGAGGGTAAAATTAACGGCCGGATCATCTTGCTGGAGCCGCGGCGGTTGGCGGCGCGTAACGTCGCCCAGCGACTGGCGGAACTACTGGGCGAAAAGCCAGGTGAAACGGTGGGCTATCGCATGCGCGCTGAGACCTGTGTGGGGCCGAATACCCGCCTTGAAGTGGTGACTGAAGGGATCTTAACCCGCACTTTGCAGCAGGATCCGGAACTTTCCGGCGTGGGGCTGGTGATCCTCGACGAGTTTCATGAACGTAGCCTGCAGGCGGATCTGGCATTGGCATTGTTGCTTGATGTACAGCAGGGGCTGCGCGATGACCTCAAACTGTTGATCATGTCGGCGACGCTGGATAACGATCGTCTGCAACGCCTGCTGCCGGATGCGCCGGTAGTGGTCTCCGAAGGGCGCGCCTTCCCGGTCGAACGTCGTTATGCGCCGCTGGCGAGTCATCAGCGCTTTGCCGAAGCGGTGGCGAGCGCTGCGGCGGATCTGTTGCGCGGGGAGCAGGGTTCAATGCTGCTGTTTCTGCCCGGCGTCGGCGAAATTCAGCGCGTGCAGGAGCAATTAAGCGAGCGAGTGGCCAGCGATGTGCTGTTATGCCCGCTGTACGGCGCGTTGCCGCTGAGCGAACAGCGTAAAGCGATCCTCCCGGCTCCGGTCGGAATGCGCAAAGTGGTGCTGGCGACCAATATTGCCGAAACCAGTTTGACGATTGAGGGCATTCGCCTGGTGGTGGATAGCGCCCAGGAACGGGTGGCGCGTTTCGATCCGCGCACCGGCCTGACCCGGCTTATCACCCAACGTATCAGCCAGGCCTCGATGACCCAGCGCGCGGGGCGTGCCGGGCGTCTGGAGCCCGGGATCTGCCTGCATCTACTGGCGAAAGAACAAGCCGAACGCGCCGCGGCGCAGAGCGAGCCGGAAATCCTGCAAAGCGATCTATCAGGTTTGCTGCTGGAGCTATTACAGTGGGGCTGTCGCGATCCGGCAGAGCTGTGCTGGTTGGATCTGCCGCCAGCGGTGAATCTGGCGGCGGCGCGCCGCCTGCTGACGACGCTGTCGGCGCTGGAGGGCGAACGGCTTTCCGCTCATGGGCGCAAAATGGCGACGCTGGGTAACGACCCGCGTCTGGCGGCCATGCTGACGGCTGCCGATTCCCCGGCCGACGCGGTGACGGCGGCAAAACTGGCGGCGATCCTTGAAGAGCCGCCGCGCGGCGGTAGTTGCGATTTAGGCGCCGCGTTTGCGCGCCAACAGGGCAACTGGCAGCAGCGTTCGCAGCAGCTATTGAAGCGACTGGCTCGTCGCGGCGGCCAGCCTGACGCTCGGCGGATGGCGGCGCTGCTGGCGCCGGCGTTTGCCGACCGTATTGCCCGTCGTCGCGGCCAGGAGGGGCGTTATCAGTTGGCTAATGGCATGGGCGCGATGCTGGATGCCGATGATGCGCTGAATCGCCACGAGTGGTTAATCGCGCCGCTGCTGCTGCAGGGGAGTTCAGCGCCCGATGCACGCATTCTACTGGCGCTGCCGGTGGATATCGGCGAGTTAGTGGAACAGTGTCCCGCGCTGGCTGCGCGTTCTGACACCGTTGAGTGGAATGAGGCGCAGGGAACGCTAAAAGCCTGGCGGCGCACCTGTATCGGCCAATTGGTCATAAAAAACCAGCCGCTGGCGAAGCCGTCGGAAGAGGAGCTGCACCAGGCAATGCTCAACGGTATTCGCGATAAAGGGCTCGGGGTGCTGAACTGGACGCCGGAGGCCGAGCAGTTGCGCTTGCGTCTGCACTGCGCGTCGCAGTGGCTGCCGGAAGCCGGTTGGCCCGCCGTTGACGATGCTTCGCTGCTGGCCTCCCTGGAAGCGTGGTTGTTGCCGCAGTTGGGCGGCGTGCATTCGCTGCGCGCCTTAAGGGCGGTCGATCTGTGTCGGGCGCTACAAAACTGGCTGCCGTGGCCGCTGCGACAGAAACTGGATAACGAACTACCGACCCATTACACGGTGCCGACCGGCAGTCGTATCGCCATTCGCTATCATGAAGATAATCCCCCGGCGCTGGCGGTGCGGATGCAGGAAATGTTCGGCGAGGCGACAACGCCGCAGATCGCGGAAGGGCGGGTGCCGCTGGTGCTGGAATTACTGTCGCCAGCGCAGCGGCCGTTGCAAATCACCCGCGATCTCAGCGCCTTCTGGCAGGGGGCCTATCGCGAAGTACAAAAAGAGATGAAGGGGCGTTACCCGAAACACGTCTGGCCGGATGACCCGGCGAATACCGCGCCGACCCGGCGGACGAAGAAATATTCCTGAGTTCTCGCGCCCGGCGTCGGACGCGACTCTGAAAAGCGCTGGCGCGCGTCATCCGGCGTAATATTCATGTTATTAAAAAACATCATATTTTACCGATTATTGCGTTTTGCGGTTGTAAAATGCTGGTTAAGAATGTCGCGGATTAGTGCTATTCTCTGTGGCCTGGACAATTCGTGCTATGTCCGGAGACATTCTTCAGCTTAAACAGATAATCATATGATTTGTTTAATGAATTATTCTTCGATGATTACATGAAAGACGTTGGTCGCGGTAGCGCGGCGGATGTGAAATTGAGAGATATCTTCTTCCTCGCCAAAGGGGAAGTATTGAGAATCAGGCCTTTACGCCTGAAAGTTGCGGAGAGAAAGCATGGCGGGAGATGACCGCGAGCCTATCGGACGTAAGGGGAGACCTTCACGACCGGCAAAACAAAAAGTCACCCGTCGCCGGGTCCGGGAAGAGGACTACGACGATGATTATGATGACGATTATGAGGATGAACGACCAATGCCGAAGAAAGGGAAAGGCAAAGGCAATAAGCCTCGTCGTAAGCGCAGTTGGCTGTGGTTCCTGGTCAAGCTGGGGATTGTCTTTGCGGTCATTATTGCCGCCTATGGCGTCTACCTCGACCAGAAAATTCGCAGTCGCATTGACGGTAAAGTCTGGGAACTGCCGGCGGCGGTGTATGGCCGGATGGTCAACCTTGAGCCGGATATGCAGATCAGCAAAAACGAGATGGTGCGCCTGCTCAATGCCACCCAGTACCGTCAGGTTAGCGCGATGACGCGCCCTGGCGAATACACCGTGCAGGCTAACAGCATCGAGATGATCCGCCGTCCATTCGATTTCCCGGATAGCAAAGAGGGGCAGGTGCGCGCGCGTCTGACCTTCGATGGCGATCATCTGGATACCATCGAGAATATGGATAACAACCGTCAGTTCGGTTTCTTCCGTCTCGATCCGCGCCTGATCACCATGCTGCAATCGGCGAACGGCGAACAGCGCCTGTTCGTCAAGCGCAGCGGCTTCCCGGATCTGCTGGTGGATACCCTGCTGGCGACCGAAGACCGTCACTTCTACGAGCATGACGGCATTAGCCTGTATTCGATGGGCCGCGCGGTGCTGGCTAACCTGACGGCGGGGCGCACGGTGCAGGGGGCGAGTACCCTGACTCAGCAGTTGGTGAAGAACCTGTTCCTCTCCAGCGAGCGCTCCTACTGGCGTAAGGCTAACGAAGCTTACATGGCGCTGATCGTCGATGCCCGCTACAGCAAAGATCGCATCCTTGAGCTGTACATGAACGAGGTGTACCTCGGTCAGAGCGGCGATAACGAAATCCGCGGCTTCCCGCTGGCGAGCCTGTACTACTTTGGTCGCCCGGTGGAAGAGCTGAGCCTCGATCAGCAGGCGCTGCTGGTCGGGATGGTGAAAGGGGCGTCGATCTACAACCCATGGCGTAACCCGAAGTTGGCGCTGGAGCGACGCAACCTGGTGCTGCGTTTGTTGCAGCAGCAGAACGTTATCGACCAGGACCTGTACGATATGCTGAGTGCGCGTCCACTGGGCGTGCAGCCGCGCGGTGGGGTAATTTCTCCGCAGCCGGCGTTCATGCAGATGGTGCGTCAGGAGCTGCAGGCGAAACTGGGCGATAAAGTAAAAGATCTCTCCGGCGTGAAGATCTTCACCACCTTCGATCCTGTTGCACAGGATGCGGCGGAAAAAGCGGCCACCGAAGGGATCCCGGTACTGAAGAAACAGCGCAAGTTGCCGGATCTGGAAACCGCGATGGTGGTTGTCGACCGCTTTACCGGCGAAGTCCGGGCGATGGTCGGCGGCGCGGAGCCGCAGTTTGCTGGCTATAACCGTGCCATGCAGGCCCGTCGTTCGATTGGTTCGTTGGCGAAACCGGCTACCTATCTGACGGCGCTGAGCCAGCCGAACCAGTACCGTCTGAATACATGGATTGCCGATGCGCCGGTGACGATTCGCTTGTCGAACGGCCAGACCTGGTCGCCGCAGAACGATGACCGTCGCTTTAGCGGTCAGGTGATGCTGGTGGATGCTCTGACCCGTTCCATGAACGTGCCGACGGTTAACCTCGGGATGTCGCTGGGCTTGCCGGCGATCACCGATACCTGGCAGAAGCTGGGCGTGCCGAAAGAGCAGCTGAATGCGGTACCGGCGATGATCCTCGGCGCCCTGAACCTGACGCCTATCGAAGTGGCGCAGGCGTTCCAGACTATCGCCAGCGGTGGTAACCGTGCGACGCTGTCGGCGCTGCGTTCCGTTATCGCTGAAGACGGTACGGTGCTGTATCAGAGCTACCCACAGGCGGAACGCGCCGTTCCAGCGCAGGCGGCCTATATGACGTTGTGGACGATGCAGCAGGTTGTGCAGCGCGGTACCGGTCGTCAGCTCGGCGCCAAGTACCCGGGCCTGCATCTGGCAGGTAAAACCGGGACCACCAACAATAACGTGGATACCTGGTTCGCCGGTATCGATGGCAGCCAGGTCACGATTACCTGGGTAGGCCGCGATAACAACCAGCCGACCAAGCTGTACGGGGCCAGCGGTGCGATGTCGATTTATCAGCGCTACCTGGCTAACCAGACGCCGACACCACTGGTGCTGACGCCGCCGGAAGACGTGGTGGATATGGGCGTGGACAGCAACGGTTTCTTCCAGTGCAGCGGCGGTATGCGTTCTCTGCCGGTATGGACCACCTCGCCGGATGCGCTGTGCCGTCAGGGCGAAGCCCTGCAGCAACAGCAACAGCAGCAACAGGATGCGAACAACCCGTTTAACCAGTCCGGGCAGCAGCAACCTGCTAATCAGCCGCAGCAGCAACAGCAGCCGGCGAAGCAGGAGAAGAGCGACGGCGTTGCCGGTTGGATTAAAGATATGTTTGGCGGCAACTAAACGGTCTACGCTAAACCTTTGAACAGCCCCCTAATATGAAGGTATTAGGGGGCTTTTTTATTCCGCCCATCTGCGTAACACAGTAGTAACCCCTTAATAACCGTCTGGTTATTTATTAATCCTTTGACGATTCAGACCCGGCATACCGCTTGCCTTGGCTTCCGCGTTTCGCCTATTATGTCATCCGTTATAATAATAATTCTCGTTTACGTTATCATTCACTTTCATCAGAGATATATTAATGGCGCGTCCAAAAACTGCTCAGCCAAATCACTCGCTGCGTAAAATCGCAGTTGTAGTAGCCACGGCGGTTAGCGGCATGTCTGTCTATGCACAGGCTGCGGAACAACCGAAAGAAGAAACCCTCGTCGTTACTGCGGCACCAGCCAGCCAGGAAAGCGCCTGGGGACCCGCACCGACGATTGCGGCCAAGCGTTCCGCAACGGCGACCAAAACCGATACCCCGATCGAAAAAACGCCGCAATCTATCTCCGTGGTGACAAATGAAGAGATGCAAATGCATCAATTCCAATCCGTTAAGGAAGCACTTGGATATACGCCAGGGGTGACGGTTAGCAGTCGGGGGGCATCTAATACTTATGATTTTGTTATCATCCGCGGTTTCTCGTCAGTAGGTTTGAACCAGAATAACTATCTGGATGGGTTAAAGTTACAAGGCGATTTTTACAACGATGCTGTCGTTGATCCGTACATGCTGGAGCGTGTTGAGGTAATGCGCGGGCCAACATCGGTACTTTATGGGAAAAGTAATCCCGGTGGCATTGTCAGTATGGTTAGTAAACGACCTACGACTGAGCCACTAAAAGAAGTTCAGTTTAAGATGGGAACAGATAATCTGTTCCAGACAGGTTTTGATTTTAGTGACGTACTGGATGAGGATGGTGTGTTTTCGTACCGTCTGACAGGTGTTGCTCGCTCTAATAACGAACAGCAACAAAATGCGGAGCAGCAGCGTTATGCGATAGCGCCTTCTTTCTCATGGCGTCCTGACGATAAGACGAACTTTACTTTCTTATCTTATTTCCAAAATGAGCCGGAAACGGGTTACTACGGTTGGTTGCCGAAAGAAGGGACCGTTCAGCCACTTCCTAATGGCGGTCACCTACCAACCAGCTTTAACGAAGGCGCGACTAATAACACCTATTCACGTAATCAGAAGATGGTGGGTTATAGCTTCGAGCACGGTTTTAACGATACCTTCACAGTACGCCAGAATTTACGTTTCTCTGAAATGAAGGTTGCGCAAAAAAGCGCCTATGGCACCGGACTGTGTAACAACAGTATGAATTCCTTCAATTCCTACTGCCAGTCACTAACCTCAGAGCAGCAGGCTCATTATTTAGGTCGTGGCACAGTCGTTGATAACGAGCGTTTACAGAATTTTAGCGTTGATACTCAGCTTCAAAGCAATTTTTCAACAGGGGACGTCGATCATATTTTGCTGACTGGTGTCGACTATATGCGTATGCGTAACGATATCAGTGCCCTGTTTGGCAATGCACCGTCACTGGATCTTAATAATTTACCGTCTATGAGCAGCGTTGATTTTGGTGATGCTGTTCCTTATCAAATGAATGAAAGTAAGCAGACGGGAATTTATGTTCAGGACCAAGCCGAGTGGAATAAATGGGTTTTGACGTTGGGCGGGCGCTACGATTGGTCTAAACAAGCGACTACCGTACGCAGTGACAATGGCTACATTGAGCGTAATGACCATCAATTCACCTGGCGTGGTGGGGTCAACTATCTGTTTGATAACGGAATATCTCCATACGTTAGTTATAGCCAGTCCTTCGAACCGAATGCCTTTAGCTTGTATAGTACTCCACGTGTTGCCTATGCACCTTCTAAAGGTGAGCAGTACGAAGCGGGTGTGAAGTATGTGCCGAAAGATATGCCTGTTGTTGTTACTGGTGCCGTTTACCAGCTAACTAAGTCAGATACATTAATGGCGGATCCTAACAATGCGCTTAATCAGGTTCCAGCAGGTGAAATTCGTTCTCGTGGTGTTGAGTTAGAGGCGAAAGCGGCGTTGAATGCCAATATCAATATGACCGCTTCATATACATACACAGATGCTATCTATACCAAAGATACTAATCTGAAAGGAAATACTGTTGTTCAAGTACCTAAACATATGGCTTCCTTGTGGGGGGATTACACCTTCTACGATGGACCTTTATCTGGTTTAACCCTGGGTACCGGTGGTCGTTTTATTGGCTCCAGTTATGGCGATCCGGCAAACACCTTTAAAGTAGGAAGTGCAGCGGTGATGGATGCTGTTGTGAAATATGATCTGGCACGTTTTGGTATGGCAGGTTCAAGTATCGCGGTGAATGTTAATAATTTGCTCGATCGTGAGTATGTTGCCAGCTGCTTTGAAACATATGGTTGTTTCTGGGGCGCAGAACGTCAGGTCGTCGCCACTGCAACCTTCCGCTTCTAACTACTCACGGGCGCGGTTCGCCGCGCCCAACATCAGGTTGTCGCTATGCAGGAACAGACTTCGCACGCTGACACGACATTTTCGTTACATCGCGTGACCTTTCGCGTACCGGGTCGTACGCTGCTTCACCCTCTCTCGCTCACCTTCCCGGCTGGAAAAGTGACTGGCCTGATTGGCCATAACGGTTCCGGTAAATCTACCTTGCTGAAAATGCTCGGTCGCCACCAGCCGCCTTCCGAGGGCGATGTTTTGCTGGATGGGCAACCGCTGGAAAGCTGGAGCAGCAAATCCTTCGCCCGCAAAGTTGCTTATTTACCGCAGCAGCTACCGGCGGCGGAAGGGATGACGGTGCGTGAACTAGTGGCGATTGGCCGCTATCCGTGGCACGGCGCGCTGGGGCGCTTCGGCGCGGCAGATCGTGAAAAAGTGGAAGAGGCTATCGCGCTGGTGGGGCTGAAGCCTCTGGCGCATCGGCTGGTGGATAGCCTTTCCGGCGGCGAACGTCAGCGCGCGTGGATCGCCATGTTGGTGGCGCAGGATAGCCGCTGTCTGCTGCTTGATGAGCCGACGTCGGCGCTGGATATCGCCCATCAGGTCGATGTGCTGGCGCTGGTGCATCGTCTCAGCCAGCAGCGCGGCCTGACGGTGATTGCCGTCCTGCACGATATTAATATGGCTGCCCGCTACTGCGACTATCTGGTCGCGCTGCGTGGCGGCGAAATGATTGCTCAGGGAACGCCAGCGGAACTGATGCGCAGCGAAACGCTGGAGCAAATCTACGGCATCCCGATGGGTATCCTGCCGCACCCGGCTGGCGCGGCGCCGGTAAGCTTTGTCTATTGATGGAAAATTCGAATTTCTTCTCACGCCGGCGCTTGCTGATGGCGATGGCGCTGTCACCGCTGCTGTGGCAGATGCGCGGCGCGCAGGCGGCGAACGTTGACCCGCAGCGCGTCGTCGCGCTGGAATGGCTACCGGCGGAACTTCTGCTGGCGTTAGGCATCACGCCCTACGGCGTGGCCGACATTCCCAACTACAACCTGTGGGTGAATGAACCCGCGCTGCCCGCCTCGGTTATTGATGTCGGCCTGCGTACTGAACCCAATCTTGAATTGCTGACGCAGATGAAGCCGTCGTTTATCGTCTGGTCGGCGGGTTATGGCCCATCGGCGGAAAAGCTGGCGCGTATCGCGCCCGGGCGTGGTTTTACCTTCAGCGACGGTAAACGTCCGCTGGCGATGGCACAGCGTTCGCTGCTGGAAATGGCCGATCTGCTGGGTAAACCACAACAGGCGAAACGCCATCTGGCTGAATTCGAGGCGCTAATGGATAGCCTGCGTCCGCAGTTTATCGGCCGCGGCGATCGTCCGCTGCTGATGATTTCATTGCTCGATGCTCGCCACGCGCTGGTATTCGGCGAGAACTGCCTGTTCCAGGACGTGCTCGATCGCTTTGGCATTAAAAACGCCTGGCACGGCGACGCGACATTCTGGGGCAGTATCACCGTCGGGATCGACCGGTTGGCGGAATTTAAAGAGGCTGATGTGATCTGCTTCGATCACGGTAACGATCGAGAAATGGCCCAACTGCTGGCGACGCCGCTGTGGCAGGCGATGCCCTTTGTGCGCGCGGGGCGCTTCCAGCGGGTACCAGCGGTCTGGTTCTACGGCGCGACGCTGTCGGCGATGCATTTTGCCCGCGTGCTGGCCGGGGCGCAGGGGAGGGCGGGATGAAGAATATGCGTATTTCGCCATTAGCTGCCGTGTTGCTGGCGGCGCTGCTGGTAGCCGCCTTCGCGCTGAGTATCGTCAATCTCAATATCGCCTTGCCCTATGAGCAGTGGCGCCAGGCGCTGTGGCAGCCGGATATCGATAATATCGCCCAGATGCTGTTCCATTACAGCCTGCTGCCGAGGCTGGCGGTATCGCTGCTGGTCGGCGCCGGGCTGGGGTTAGTCGGCGTACTGTTTCAGCAGGTGTTACGTAACCCGCTGGCGGAGCCGACGACCCTTGGCGTTGCTACCGGCGCGCAACTGGGAATGACGGTCACCGCGCTATGGGCGATCCCCGGCGTGCTGGCATCGCAGTTTGCCGCGCTGGCTGGAGCATGCCTGGTGGGGGCGCTGGTGTTTGGCGTCTCGTGGGGTAAACGTCTGTCGCCGGTGACGCTGATTCTGGCCGGTCTGGTGGTTAGCCTGTATTGCGGGGCCATCAACCAACTGATGGTGATTTTCCACCATGACCAGTTGCAGAGTATGTTCTTGTGGAGCACCGGTACGCTGACACAGACCGACTGGAGCGTGGCACAGCGCCTGTGGCCGCAATTGCTCGGCGGGGCGATACTGACGCTGCTGCTGCTGCGTCCGTTAACCCTGATGGGACTGGATGACGGCGTGGCGCGCAACCTTGGGCTGGCGCTGTCGCTGGCGAGGCTTGGTGCCCTGACGTTGGCTATCGTGATCAGCGCATTGTTGGTTAACGCGGTGGGGATTATCGGCTTTATCGGCCTGTTTGCCCCGCTGCTGGCGAAAATGCTCGGCGCCCGCCGTCTGCTGTCGCGACTGCTACTGGCGGCGCTGATTGGCGCGTTGATTCTGTGGCTCTCAGATCAAATTATTCTCTGGCTCACCCGGGTATGGATGGAAGTGTCGACGGGCTCGGTCACGGCGCTGATTGGCGCGCCTTTACTGCTGTGGCTGCTGCCACGGCTGCGCAGCATCAGCGCGCCGGTGATGAACGCGGGCGATAAAGCGCTGATTGAGCGCCACAACGTGCAGTGGTTCGCGCTGGGCGGATTCGCATTGTTGTTGCTGGCGGTGACTGCTGCGTTGGCTTTTGGCCGCGATGCTCACGGTTGGCAGTGGGCGAGCGGCGATCTGTTGGATCAACTGATGCCCTGGCGTTGGCCGCGTGTACTCTCTGCGCTGTTCGCCGGAGTGATGCTGGCCGTCGCCGGCTGTATTATTCAACGTTTGACCGGTAACCCGATGGCGAGCCCGGAAGTGCTGGGGATTAGTTCCGGCGCGGCGTTCGGCGTGGTATTGATGCTGTTCTTCGTGCCGGGCAATGCCTTTGTCTGGCTGTTGCCTGCCGGTAGCCTTGGCGCCGCAGCGACGTTGCTCGTTATTCTGATTGCCGCCGGGCGCGGCGGTTTCTCGCCGCATCGCATGTTGCTGGCGGGGATGGCGTTGAGTACCGCATTTACGATGCTATTGATGATGTTGCAGGCCAGCGGCGATCCGCGAATGGCGCAGATCCTGACGTGGATGTCCGGCTCGACCTACAGCGCGACGCCGGAGATGGCGCTGCGCAGCGGCATGGTGATGCTGGCGTTGCTGGCGCTGGCGCCGCTCTGTCGCCGTTGGCTGACGATTCTGCCGTTGGGCGGCGAAGCCGCGCGGGCGGTAGGGATGGCATTAACCTCATCACGGGTCGCTTTATTGCTGCTGGCGGCGAGTCTGACGGCGACGGCGACGCTTACGATTGGGCCGTTAAGTTTTGTCGGCCTGATGGCGCCGCATATTGCGAGGATGGTGGGGTTCCGCCGGACGATGCCGCATATGGTGATTTCCGGGCTGATTGGCGGGATGCTGCTGGTCTTCGCCGACTGGTGCGGGCGAATGATCATGTTCCCTTACCAGATCCCGGCTGGACTGTTGTCGACCTTTATTGGCGCGCCTTACTTTATCTATTTGCTGAGAAAGCAGAGCCGCTAACGATCCCGGATAGCGGCGCGTTGCGCCTTATCCGGGCGACTAAACTGTAGCCGGGTAAGCGCAGCGCCACCCGGCATTAAGGTCTATTACAGTTTGGCAAACACCCGACGCGCCGCGTCGATGGTGTTGTTAATGTCTTCTTCGCTGTGGGCGACCGACATAAAGCCCGCTTCAAACGCTGACGGTGCCAGGTAAACACCTTCTTCCAGCATCAGGTGGAAGAAACGTTTGAAGCGCTCCACATCGCATTTCACCACATCCTGATAGCAGGTCACGGTTTCGGCATCGGTAAAGAAGATGCCGAACATGCCGCCGACGTTGTTCACCACCAGCGGGATCCCGGTGTCGCGCGCCGCGTTCAGCAGGCCTTCCGCCAGCTGGTTGGTCAGGTCGGTCAGGGTTTCATGTACGCCCGGTTGCGCCACTTCGCTTAAGCAGGCGAAGCCTGCAGCCATCGCGATCGGGTTGCCCGACAGGGTACCTGCCTGGTACACCGGGCCCGTTGGCGCCAGCGCGTCCATCACTTCACGACGGCCGCCGAATGCGCCTACCGGCATACCGCCGCCGATGATTTTGCCAAGGCAGGTCAGATCCGGCTCAACGCCGTAATAAGACTGAGCGCCAGCCAGCGCCACGCGGAAACCGGTCATCACTTCATCGATAATCAGCAGCGCGCCGAACTCATCGCACAGCGCGCGCAGACCTGGCAGGAACTCCGGCTGCGGCGGGATGCAGTTCATATTACCAGCCACCGGCTCGACGATGATGCAGGCGATATCCTGCGGATACTGTTCAAATGCCGCGCGCACCGAGGCGAGGTCGTTGTAGGTGCAGGTCAGCGTATGCTTAGCGAAATCGGCTGGAACGCCCGGCGAGTTCGGCTGGCCGAGGGTCAGCGCGCCGGAGCCGGCTTTCACCAGCAGACAGTCGGCGTGGCCGTGGTAACAGCCTTCGAACTTAATGATTTTGTCACGACCCGTGAAGCCGCGCGCCAGGCGTATGGCGCTCATCGTGGCTTCGGTGCCGGAGTTCACCATTCGCACCATATCCATCGTCGGCACCAGTTCAGTGACCAGTTCCGCCATTTTCACTTCCATTTCGGTTGGCGCGCCGAAGCTTAATCCGCGCTCCGCCGCTTCAATCACCGCGTTACGGATTGCCGGATGGTTGTGGCCCAGTACCATTGGGCCCCAGGAGCCGACATAATCGATATAAGCTTTACCATCGACATCGTACAGGTAAGCACCGTCAGCGCGTTCAATAAACAGCGGCGTTCCACCTACGCCGGTGAAGGCGCGGACTGGCGAGTTGACGCCGCCGGGGATGAGTTCGCGCGCGGCGTTATACAGACTTTCAGATTTGCTCATGGCCAGGATCCTGGTTCGTGAATAAAGTTATGCGGCTATTCTAAGTTATTCCATGAAGGTTATGAAAGTTTTGCCCAATTGAAACATTAAGCGGACGAAACAATTTTTTCGCGACGCGCGGCGCGGAGACGGCTAAAATGCCTCTTTTCTTATTTGTATTACCAATAGATGTTCAGGGCATGAAAGCAGAAACTCCCTCTTTTGAAGCACATCAATTCGTTCGCGTGCGCCGTAGCGATGCGGTCCGCCGTTTGATTCAGCGCGACAAAACGCCGCTGGCGGTTTTGTTAATGGCGGCAGTGGTCGGTACGCTGGCCGGGCTGGTGGGCGTGGCGTTTGAAAAGAGCGTGAATTGGGTGCAGAACCAGCGGATCGGCGCGTTGGTGCAGGTCGCGGACCACGGATTTTTGATCTGGCCGCTGGCCTTTATCCTGTCGGCGCTGCTGGCCATGATCGGCTATTTTCTGGTACGCCGCTTTGCGCCGGAAGCGGGCGGTTCCGGGATCCCGGAAATCGAAGGGGCGCTGGAAGAGCTGCGCCCGGTACGCTGGTGGCGCGTATTGCCGGTCAAATTCGTCGGCGGGATGGGAACGCTGGGCGCCGGGATGGTGCTCGGCCGCGAAGGGCCGATGGTGCAACTGGGCGGTAATCTCGGGCGCATGGTGGTGGATGTATTCCGCCTGCGCAGCCCCGAAGCACGGCACACGCTGCTGGCCACCGGCGCGGCGGCGGGGCTCTCCGCCGCTTTCAACGCGCCGCTGGCGGGGATCCTGTTTATCATCGAAGAGATGCGTCCGCAGTTCCGCTACAACTTAATCTCGATTAAAGCGGTGTTTACCGGCGTGATTATGTCGAGCATTGTGTTTCGCATTTTTAATGGCGAAGGGGCGATTATCGAGGTCGGCAAGCTGAGCAATGCGCCGGTCAACACCTTGTGGCTGTATCTGATTCTGGGGATGATCTTCGGCTGCTTCGGGCCATTGTTTAATTTTCTGGTGCTGCGGACTCAGGATATGTTCCAGCGCATCCACGGCGGCAATATCAAAAAATGGGTGCTGGTTGGGGGGCTCATTGGTGGGATTTGCGGCCTGTTTGGGCTGATGCAGCCAACGGCGGTGGGCGGCGGATTTAACCTGATCCCTATCGCCGCTGCCGGTAACTTCTCAGTCGGGCTGCTGTTGTTCATCTTTGTCGCCCGTGTGATCACCACGCTGCTGTGTTTTTCCTCCGGCGCGCCGGGCGGTATTTTTGCACCGATGCTGGCGTTGGGCACGCTGCTGGGCACGGCATTTGGTATGGCGGCCATCCCGCTGTTTCCGTCTTATCATCTGGATGCCGGAACCTTCGCTATCGCCGGGATGGGGGCGCTGCTTGCCGCTTCGGTACGCGCGCCGCTGACCGGTATTGTGCTGGTGCTGGAAATGACCGATAACTATCAGCTCATTTTGCCAATGATTATTACCTGTCTTGGGGCAACACTACTGGCGCAGTTCCTCGGCGGTAAGCCTTTGTATTCTACCATTCTGCAACGTACTCTGGCTAAGCAGGAGGCTGAACAGGCAGCGAAAGCGCAGCAGGTACCCCGGGAGAATACTTGAACGATTTACCAGGGTATTAGATAATGGCTCAAAAGGTCCGGTTATTCTTTAACCGGCCGGAAGTATCAATGGGAGCAAAAAATGAGTGATGACGTAGCGTTGCCGCTGGAGTTTACCGAAGCCGCAGCGAACAAAGTAAAACATCTGATTGCGGATGAAGATAATCCGAACCTGAAACTGCGCGTGTACATCACCGGCGGTGGTTGCAGCGGTTTCCAGTATGGCTTCACCTTTGACGATCAGATTAACGAAGGGGATATGACCATCGAGAAACAGGGCGTTGGCCTGGTGGTTGACCCAATGAGCCTGCAGTACCTGGTCGGCGGCGCCGTCGATTATACCGAAGGCCTGGAAGGTTCGCGTTTCATCGTGACCAACCCGAATGCGAAAAGCACCTGCGGCTGCGGGTCCTCGTTCAGCGTTTAACACGTGCCCCGGCCGACATCGCCGCGCCGGGGACGCTTTCCTACCGTCCGTTATCATCCAGCGCAAACGTCGGCAGCTTCAGGTGCCAGCGAATGGCCGCCAGACGAATTCCCAGCGTTACCAGCATCCCCAACATCGCCGAGTTTTCCAGCGACAGCTGGAAGGTGTAGTGTGCCGTAGCATGTACAATACCGCCGACAATACAGGCGGTGGCGTAGATTTCGGTCCGCAGAATCATCGGTACTTCGCGCGCCAGCACGTCGCGAATAATCCCGCCGCCGACGCCGGTGACCACGCCCATGCAGATAGCCACCAGCGGGCCGGTATGGGCGATAAAAGCTTTATTCACGCCAATGCCGACAAACACCGCCAGGCCAACGGCGTCCAGCACCGGCAGGACCCATTTCGGCATTCGCCGCGGCTGGCGCACCAGTAGAATCGTTAACATGCTGGTGACCATCGCCACCACCAGATCGGTGGGATCTTTGACCCAGAACACCGGGCCGTTGGCCAACGCCATGTCGCGGATCGTCCCGCCGCCCACGGCAGTGACCACGCCTAACACCAGCACGCCGAAAGGGTCCATGCGTAATTTTCCGGCCAGTAACACGCCGGAGATAGCAAATACGGCTGTGCCAATAATATCCAGCCAATAGACAAGCATCGTCAGTTCCCGCTCAAAGCCTGTTGCCAGGCCGTTATTTTACCTGCTCAAGCGCAGTACACAGTTGTTTTGCGGCAAGGATAATACGTGGGCCCGCGCGTTCAAACCAGTCGCTATGTAAGACGATGAGCGAAATGGTGAGCTGATTTTGCCAATAGCGCTCAACGGCGGGGATTTTACTGACGTCGCCAGTCATGACGATCGCCTGCGGATGCCTCGACAGCACTTGCTCGCGGCTGACCTGCGGCCAGGGCACGCGGCTGGCGGCAAAAATATTTTCTCCGCCGCAGAGGGTTAAAACCTGATTCTGAATGGAGGCGCTATTGCTGGTGAACAGCGGGTTGGAGCCAAACTGCAGGAAGACGCGCTTTTTCGGCGCGCTGGCATAGCGGGCTTTCAGCGACTCGTAGTCGTTCTGCATTTCCTGAGCCGCCTGGCGGGCTTTTTCCGGCTGCGGGCTCCATGATGCCAGCTGGCGCAGTGTGGCGATAATCGCTTCAATCGATCCCGTGTCCACCCAGATAACCTTGATGCCCAGCGAACTGAGCTGATTGACCTGGCGTTCGGCGTTGCCGCCGCGCCATGCCAGCACTAAATCGGGTTTCAGCGCGACGATGCGTTCAAGATTCATTCCCTGCCAACTGGCGATTTGCTCAATGTTAGCTGCTTCGGGAGGGTAGTCGGAATAGCTGCTGACGCCGACCGGGGTAATGCCGGCGGCAAAGGCCAGTTCGGTATTGGCCGGGGAGAGCGTGACCACCCGCGGCGTGGCGAAAAGCCACGCCGGGGCGAGCAACAGCAGGGCGATGAACGCCTTGTGTAGCGGCTTAGCCACGCGCCAGGTTCTGTACCAGGTTTTCCACCATCAGGGTGGACTGCTTGGCGGCAACGGCGAGGAACTCGTCAAAGCTCAGGTGAGATTGCTGGTCAGCGACGTCGGAGATCGCGCGCACCACCACAAAAGGAATGTTGAAGTTGTGGCAGACGTGGGCGATCGCGGTCGCTTCCATCTCGACGGCAACCGCCTGTGGGAAGTTATGGCGAATTTTCGCCAGCCCTACGGAGCCATTGATGAAAGCGTCGCCGCTGACGATCAGGCCGCGAACGGCGTTGAGGTTCAGTGCCTTGATGCAGGTTTCCGCGGCGGTAATCAGTTTGTCGTCCGCTTTGAAACCGGCCGGACAGCCCGGCAGTTGGCCATATTCGTAGCCAAAGGCGGTGACGTCGGCATCGTGGTAGCGCGCTTCGTCGGAGACGACGATATCGCCCACCGTCAGCGTCGGCGCCAGGCCGCCGGCGGAACCGGTATTGATAATCACATCCGGCTTGCAGCGTTCCAGCAGCAGGGTCGCGCCCATGGCGGCGGCCACTTTACCAATACCGGATTTCAGCAGCGCCACCTCGGTACCGTGAAGTTGGCCGGTATAGATTTCGCTACCGCCGATAGAGAGCGTCTGGCGGTTCTCGATTTTGTCGCGCAGAAGGGTAACTTCTTCTTCCATGGCGCCAATAATGCCAATTTTCATAGATTTACTCGCGATGTGTCAGGATTAGCTGCATAGTCTATCATGCGCTTAAGGGGAAGCGTATTGCTCGCGCGGGAGAGGCTATGGCAAATATTGATTTTCGCAACAAGATTCACTGGCGTCGGCGTTACCGTTCGCCGCAGGGCGTAGAGACGGAACGCGAGATCCTGCGGGTGTTCGAAAGCGATCGCGGGCGCATTATCAACTCGCCAGCCATTCGCCGTCTGCAGCAGAAAACCCAGGTCTTCCCGCTGGAGCGCAACGCGGCGGTGCGCACGCGTCTGACCCACTCACTCGAAGTTCAGCAGGTCGGGCGCTATATCGCGAAAGAGGTGCTAAGCCGCCTGAAGGAGCAAAAGCTGCTGGAGCGCTACGGGCTTGATGAACTGAGCGGTCCGTTTGAAAGCGTCGTGGAAATGGCTTGCCTGATGCACGATATCGGTAATCCGCCGTTTGGTCATTTCGGCGAAGCGGCAATTAACGATTGGTTCAGCAAACGGCTGGCGCCAAAAGACGCGGCCAGCCAGCCGTTGAGCCACGATCGCTGCGACGTCGATGCGCTGCGCCTGCACGAAGACGAGGGGCCGTTGAACGAGCTGCGGCGTAAGGTGCGCCAGGATCTGTGCTGGTTCGAAGGTAATGCCCAGGGGATCCGTATTGTGCATACGCTGATGCGCATGAACCTCACCTGGACTCAGGTAGGCTGCATTCTGAAATATACGCGCCCGGCGTGGTGGCGGGGAGAGACGCCTGCCAGCCATAGCTACTTAATGAAAAAACCTGGTTATTATTTAGCCGAAGAAGAGTATATCGCGCGGCTACGTAAAGAACTGGATCTGGCGCCTTACAATCGATTCCCATTAACGTGGATTATGGAGGCTGCCGATGATATTTCATATTGCGTCGCTGACCTTGAAGATGCGGTAGAGAAACGCATCTTCAGCGTTGAGCAACTATATCAACATCTGTATGACGCATGGGGTACTCATGAAAAAGGATCGTTGTTCGCGCAGGTGGTGGAAAATGCGTGGGATAAATCGCGGGCAAATTCACTGAGCCGCAGTACTGAAGATCAGTTCTTTATGTATTTACGGGTCAACACGCTGAATAAGCTGGTGCCTTATGCGGCGCATCGATTTATCGAAAACTTACCGGCTATCTTTAGCGGTGATTTTAATCATGCGCTGTTAGAAGACGACAGCGATTGCAGCCAGTTGCTTGAACTTTATAAAAACGTCGCGATAAAACAGGTGTTTAGCCATCCGGATGTTGAGCAGTTGGAATTGCAGGGCTACCGAGTGATCAGCGGGCTGCTGGATATCTACGAGCCATTGCTGAAATTATCGCTGGAGGAGTTCAGCCAATTAGTCGAGCAAGAACGCATGCGTAGTTTGCCTATTGCTTCAAGGCTGTTCCAGAAACTTTCGACCCGACATCGGCTGGCCTATGTTGAGGCGGTGAATAAACTTTCGCGCGACACCGAGGAATATCCAGTACTGGAATATTATTACCGCTGTCGATTAATTCAGGACTATATCAGCGGAATGACGGATTTGTATGCGTGGGATGAATATCGTCGCTTGATGGCGGTGGAATAAGCCCAGGTTTTGTAAAGACGGACAATAAATTTTTACTTTTAGCGAAAGTTAACTCCGGAACTTCGCGTTATAAAATGACTCTGAGAGTGCGTACACAGCAACTTTTTCGTTATCCGAAATTTGAAATTGAGATTGAAACCTATGAAAAAAACCACGTTAGCAATGAGTGCTCTGGCTCTGAGTTTAGGTCTGGCGTTGTCGCCGCTCTCTGCGAGCGCGGCTGAAACGGCCTCTTCGGCCACTACTGCACAACAGATGCCGAGCCTGGCGCCAATGCTGGAGAAGGTGATGCCATCTGTCGTGAGCATCAACGTTGAAGGTAGCACCACCGTTAACACGCCGCGGATGCCGCGTAACTTCCAGCAGTTCTTCGGTGATAACTCGCCGTTCTGCCAGGACGGTTCGCCATTCCAGAGCTCCCCATTCTGCCAGGGCGGCGGCCAGGGTGCCCCGGGCGATAATGCACAGCAGCAGAAATTCATGGCGCTCGGCTCCGGGGTTATTATTGATGCAGAGAAAGGCTATGTGGTCACTAACAACCATGTGGTAGATAACGCCAGCACCATCAAAGTTCAACTGAGCGATGGTCGTAAATTTGATGCGAAAGTCGTCGGCAAAGACCCGCGTTCCGACATCGCGCTGATTCAGATCCAGGACCCGAAAAACCTAACGGCGATCAAGCTTGCCGATTCTGATGCGCTGCGTGTTGGTGACTACACTGTGGCGATCGGTAACCCATTTGGTCTGGGTGAAACCGTGACTTCCGGTATTGTCTCCGCGCTGGGCCGTAGTGGCCTGAACGTGGAAAACTATGAAAACTTTATCCAGACCGATGCCGCGATCAACCGCGGTAACTCCGGTGGCGCGCTGGTGAACCTCAACGGCGAGCTGATCGGTATCAACACCGCGATCCTTGCCCCGGATGGCGGCAACATTGGTATTGGTTTTGCTATCCCGAGCAACATGGTGAAAAACCTGACCGAGCAGATGGTTAAGTTTGGCCAGGTGAAACGCGGTGAGCTGGGCATCATGGGTACTGAGCTGAACTCCGAGCTGGCGAAAGCGATGAAAGTCGACGCTCAGCGCGGCGCTTTCGTAAGCCAGGTGATGCCGGGCTCTGCGGCAGCGAAAGCGGGTATCAAAGCTGGTGACGTGATCACTACGCTGAACGGCAAGCCGATCAGCAGCTTTGCGGCGCTGCGTGCGCAGGTCGGCACGATGCCTATCGGCAGCAAAGTCGAGCTGGGTCTGCTGCGTGATGGCAAACCGGTGAATGCCACCGTTGAACTGCAGCAGAGCAACCAGAACCAGGTTGACTCCAGCAGCATCTTCAACGGTATTGAAGGCGCGGAAATGAGCAACAAAGGCCAGGATAAAGGCGTGGTGGTGAGCAACGTGAAAGCGGGCACCCCGGCTGCGCAGATTGGTCTGAAGAAAGGCGATATCATTGTCGGCGCTAACCAGCAGCCGGTGAAAAATATTGCTGACCTGCGCAAAATCTTCGATGCGAAACCGTCAGTACTGGCGCTGAATATTCAGCGTGGTGATACCTCTATCTATCTGCTGATGCAGTAATCGGTAAAAGCGTAACCGCCCCTTCCCTGACCGGGGAAGGGGCTTTTTTTATTCTGTTCCCGGTTCTGTGATTACCGCCACAACTCCATACTTCTCTGTCGTGCTTTGTGCATATGCACAATGCAGCGTCGTCTCAACTCTTCTATGCTGATGCCCTGCTCACGGGAGGTTTACATGGCTGGCTGGCATCTTGATACCAAAATGGCGCAGGATATCGTGGCGCGCACGATGCGCATTATCGATACCAATATTAACGTAATGGATGCCCGTGGACGCATTATCGGCAGCGGCGATCGTGAGCGCATTGGTGAATTGCACGAAGGTGCGCTGCTGGTGCTGTCGCAGGGGCGCGTTGTTGATATCGACGATGCGGTAGCCCGCCATCTGCACGGGGTTCGCCAGGGGATCAATCTGCCGCTGCGTCTGGAAGGTGAAATCGTCGGCGTGATCGGTTTAACTGGCGAACCTGAATCGCTGCGTAAATACGGCGAACTGGTCTGCATGACCGCGGAGATGATGCTCGAACAGTCGCGACTGATGTATCTGCTCGCCCAGGATAGCCGCCTGCGCGAAGAACTGGTGATGAATCTGATTCAGGCGGAAGAGAATACCCCGGCGCTGACCGAGTGGGCGCAGCGTCTGGGCATCGACCTCAATCAACCGCGCGTGGTGGCGATGATTGAAGTGGATAGTGGCCAGCTTGGCGTCGATAGTGCGATGGCCGAGCTGCAGCAGTTGCAAACGGCGCTGACGACGCCGGATCGTAATAATCTGGTGGCTATCGTCTCGTTGACTGAGATGGTGGTGCTGAAGCCGGCGCTAAATGCTTTTGGCCGCTGGGATGCCGACGATCATAGTAAGCGTGTCGAGCAGCTGATCGCCCGGATGAAGGAAAATGGTCAGTTGCAGTTCCGCGTTGCGCTGGGGAATTTCTTCACCGGCCCCGGCAGCATTGCACGCTCTTATCGTACCGCGCGGACAACGATGATGGTCGGTAAGCAACGAATGCCGGAGAGTCGCAGCTATTTTTATCAGGATTTGATGCTGCCGGTGCTGCTGGATAGCCTACGCGGCGGCTGGCAGGCCAATGAGCTGGCGCGCCCGCTGACGCGGCTGAAGGCGATGGATAACAACGGCCTGTTGCGCCGTACTCTGCAGGCGTGGTTTCGTCACAACGTACAGCCGTTGGCGACCTCAAAGGCGCTGTTTATTCATCGCAATACGCTGGAGTATCGACTCAATCGAATTTCGGAGCTGACTGGGCTGGATTTGGGCAGTTTTGACGATCGCCTGCTGCTGTATATTGCGCTACAGCTGGATGAGCAAAGGTAGCGTAGCACAGGCACAAAAAAGCCGGGCGGCGGCTTCGCCTTACCCGGCTCAGAAATCTATTCACCTGTGGCTATTTGCGCGTCAGTTTTTCCAGATCGGCTTCGATTTCGCTGATCTTATTGGTGACGACGCTTTCCAGATGGCGTAAGTCGTCAAGGATCTTACGTTTCAGATCGATTTCCGTGCGATCGCGCTGGCAGAGTTGATCCAGTTCGTCGATCACATAGCGCAGATTTGGGCTTATCTCCTGCACTTCTTTGTATCCCTGGCCGACGCCGTCGGCGACCACGGTTTTACGCTGACGCGGATATTTAAATTTCACGCTCTTGGCGAAGAACTCGCCTTTATCTTTCTGGAAATAGATTTTCAGGATGTCGTTGTTAGCTTCCTGGCGCAGGCTATAGCGATCGATTTCATCAGGATTGGTAATGCCAAGACTTTTCAGATTATCGTACATAACGGTACCTTTGATATCATCATAACCATTGAATAATTAACGAAAAAATCCATTTTCGCCAGCGTCAGATATAAAAAAAGCGGGGTATCTCCCGCTTTTTGTTCTGCTTAGTCGATGGTACGCAGCAGTTCGTTGATGCCAACCTTACCGCGGGTCTTCGCGTCGACTTTCTTCACGATCACCGCACAGTACAGGCTGTATGTGCCATCTTTCGATGGCAGGTTGCCGGAAACGACCACCGAGCCCGCCGGAACACGGCCGTAATGGACTTCGCCGGTTTCACGATCGTAGATTTTGGTGCTCTGGCCGATGTACACGCCCATGGAGATCACCGCGCCTTCTTCAACGATAACGCCTTCTACGATTTCAGAACGCGCGCCGATGAAGCAGTTGTCTTCGATGATGGTCGGGTTAGCCTGCAGCGGCTCGAGAACGCCGCCGATGCCAACGCCGCCGGACAGGTGTACGTTTTTACCGATCTGCGCGCAGGAGCCAACGGTGGCCCAGGTGTCCACCATGGTGCCTTCATCCACAAAAGCGCCGATGTTGACATAGGATGGCATCAGAACGGTGTTGCGAGCAATGAATGCGCCCTGACGGACCGCTGCTGGCGGCACCACGCGGAAGCCTTCTTTCTGGAAACGCGCTTCGTCGTAGTCAGCGAATTTCATCGGTACTTTATCGAAGTAGCGGCTTTCCGCACCATCGATAACCTGGTTATCGTTAATACGGAAAGAGAGCAGTACCGCTTTCTTCAGCCACTGATGCGTCACCCACTGACCATCGATCTTCTCAGCAACGCGCAGCGCGCCGGAATCCAGCAGGGCAATGACCTGGTTTACCGCTTCGCGGGTTACGGTATCCACATTTGCCGGCGTGATGTCGGCGCGACGCTCAAAGGCGGACTCAATAAGGTTCTGTAACTGCTGCATTGTTTCTTTCCATTCACTTAAAAAAATACGTCACCCTTTATCGTTTGGATTGAGGGCCTCTGTCAACCGTTGTTGCACTTCTTGTTGCAGCTCATTATTAAGGGCACGCCGGTCGGCGGTAGCGATTATAAATAAATCTTCTACTCGCTCGCCAATTGTCGTAATTCGTGCGCCGTGAAGCGAAATTCCGAGGTCGGCGAACACCTGGCCGACGCGGGCGAGCAATCCAGGCTGATCGAGTGCAATAAGCTCAAGAAATGATTTTCGGTCGGTATGGGTCGGCAGGAAATTGACCTCGGTGGCGACGGAAAAATGGCGCAGTTTTGCCGGCTGGCGACGCGGCGCCGGCGGCTCCCAGCTACGCTGAGTAATCGTCTGCTCAAGACCGTGGCGAATCGCCTCGTGACGGTCGGCGGAAAGCGGGCTGCCGTCAGGCTCGAGGACAATAAAGGTATCCATCGCCATGCCGTCGCGGGTGGTGAAGATCTGCGCATCGTGGACGCTGAGGTTGCGCCGGTCCAGCTCGCCGCAGACGGCGGCGAACAGGTAAGGGCGATCCGGGCTCCAGATAAAGATCTCGGTGCCGCCGCGGGTGGCTCGCGAACTGAGCAGGATCATCGGTTTAGTGAGATCGTGCTTCAGCAGGTTACGGGCGTGCCAGGCGAGCTGGTTCGGCGTATGCCGCACGAAGTAGTTTGCCCGGCAGCGGTTCCAGATCTGATGCAGCGCTTCTTCATTGATATTGTCCATCCGCAGTAAAGCCAACGCTTGCAACTGATGGTGGCGAACGCGCTCGCGCATATCCGGTGTGCTCTGCATGCCGCGGCGTAGCTGTTTTTCGGTGGCGAAGTACAGCTCGCGCAGCAGGCTCTGCTTCCAGCTATTCCATAGCGTTTCGTTAGTGGCGCAGATATCGGCAACGGTCAGGCATACCAGATAGCGCAGTCGGTTTTCCGTCTGCACCTCTTCGGCGAACTGCTTAATCACCTCCGGATCCTGAATATCGCGGCGCTGGGCGGTCACCGACATCAGCAAATGCTGACGAACCAGCCAGGCGACCAGCTGCGTTTCCCGTGAATTGAGCCCGTGCAGCTCGGCGAACTTCAGTACGTCTTCGGCACCGAGAATCGAATGGTCGCCGCCGCGGCCCTTGGCGATATCGTGGAACAGGGCGGCGATCAGAATGAGTTCCGGATGCGCCAGCCGCGGCCACAGCTCGACGCACAGCGGATGGCGGCTGCGCGTCTCCTCTTTAGCGAAGCTTTCCAGCTTTAACAGCACGCGAATCGTGTGTTCATCAACGGTATAGGCATGGAACAGGTCGAACTGCATCTGGCCGACAATATGCGACCACTGCGGCATATAGGCCCACAGCACGCTATGGCGATGCATGGGCAACAGGCCGCGGCTCACTGCGCCCTGATGGCGCAGCATACTCAGAAAGAGGGTACGCGCTTCCGGGATATAACATAGTGGCTGCGTCAGATGACGGCGCGCGTGGCGCAGATGACGCAGCGTCGTGGAGTAGATACCGGTAATGCTGCTGTTGCGCACCATAATAAAGAACATGCGCAGAATTGCCTGCGGCTCGCGCATAAATAGCGTGTCGTCGCGCAGGTCGATGAGCGTGCCGCGTAGCTGAAAGTCATCATCGATCGGCCGCGGTTTTTCATCCTCGGTGAGCGCGAGGATCGCTTCATCAAACAGCTGCAGCAGCATGTTGTTGAGCTCGCTCACCCGGCGGGTGACGCGGAAGAAATCCTTCATCATATGTTCGATCGGCCGGTTGCCTTCACCCTCATAGCCGAGGCGATGAGCGACATTCAGCTGACGGTCGAACAGCAGACGGTTATCGTAGCGATTTACTTCCAGATGCAGGGCGAAACGGATACGCCAGAGTTGATGCAGACACTCGTTAAGTTCGTTGCGCTCGGCGTCGGTGAGAAAACCGAAACCGACCATTTCATCGAGCGATGTCGCGCCGAAATGGCGGCGAGCCACCCACTGCAGAGTATGAATGTCGCGCAGGCCGCCGGGGCTACTTTTGACGTCCGGTTCCAGGTTGTAGCTGGTGCCGTGGTAGCGCTGGTGGCGGACATTCTGCTCCTCGACCTTGGCGGCAAAGAACTTTTCCGACGGCCAGAAGCCATCGCTGAAAATATGCTTTTGCAGTTCAAGAAACAACGCGACGTCGCCAATCAGCAGGCGCGATTCAATTAAGTTGGTGGCGACGGTGAGATCCGAAAGCCCTTCCAGCAGGCACTCTTCGAGCGTACGCACGCTGTGGCCGACTTCGAGCTTGACGTCCCACAGCAGAGTTAACAGCTCGCCGACCTTTTGCGCCTGCTCGTCCGGCAGCTTTTTGCGGCTCAGAATCAGCAGGTCAACGTCGGAGAGCGGGTGCAGTTCGCCGCGGCCATAGCCGCCGACCGCGACCAGCGCTATATCGTTTATCGCATTAAAGCCGTAGTGGGCCCATAGTCGCTGCAGCAACTGGTCGATAAACTCGGTACGTGCCGCAATGAGTTGTTCTGCGGCTACGCCGCTATCAAACGCGTCGCCAAGCCAGCGCTGGAAGGTATCCAGATGCGCTTTGATCGTCGCGCAGTTTATATCGCTCTGCGGCCAGCGGTTTGGATTAGCCGGCGGGTTTAGCAGAGTCGGGGAGACAGTGTCAGGTACAGAGTTGCTCATCGCGTCACCATAAGAAAAAACTATCACCCGGTTAAAAATCGCCGGGAGCGACTTTTAACGTTGTCTGCGGGACGCCCATCATAAAAAAGCCGGCGGGTGCCGGCTCTTCATTATGCATCGTGCGAGATTATCGCCGGGATGGTGTCATCTTTGCGTAGCGTCAGAATTTCGCAGCCGTTATCGGTTACCACAATAGTATGCTCGTACTGCGCAGACAAGCTACGGTCTTTGGTTTTCACCGTCCAACCGTCCTTCATACTACGGATTTCTTTCTTACCGGCATTCACCATCGGCTCGATGGTGAACGTCATGCCCGGTTTGAGCACCACATTAGTTTCCGCAGAATCATAGTGCAGTACCTGTGGTTCCTCATGGAAGCCGCGACCGATACCGTGGCCGCAGTATTCGCGAACCACGGAGAAACCTTCCGCCTCGACGAATTTCTGGATAGCCGCGCCGATGGTACGCAGGTTGATGCCCGGTTTGACCATTTTCAGCGCCAGATACAGGCTTTCCTGGGTGATGCGGCACAGGCGCTCGCCGAGGATCGTCGGTTTACCGACGATGAACATTTTTGAGGTGTCGCCGTGGAATTCATCTTTAATGACGGTCACGTCGATGTTGACGATATCGCCGTCTTTCAGCAATTTACCGTCATCCGGGATCCCGTGGCACACCACCTCATTAATAGAGATGCAGACCGATTTCGGGAAGCCGTGGTAGCCGAGGCAAGCGGAAACCGCTTTTTGCTCGTTTACGATGTAGTCGTTGCAGATGCGATCCAACTCGCCGGTGCTGACGCCCGGTTTGACGTAGGGTGCGATCATTTCCAGCACGTCAGCGGCCAGGCGGCCAGCGATGCGCATTTTTTCGATGTCTTCAGATGTCTTGATAGATATAGCCATGGAATATGTCCAGCAGTGTCGATTTTTTCGACAATAATAGATTAAGTCCTGTCAATGGTAACAGTCCGGGTACGTTGGTGCCAAATTGAGAATCATTAACAGCACGTGACGCCAACAAGAGTTGGTGTCTGGGTCGATTTTGTGGTATAAAGCGCGCCGGACTTCCGTTCCATCTTCAGATACACAAGGATGGACGTAAGCGACATAGCTCACTTTGTGTAATAACACACACGTATCGGCACATATTCCGGGGTGCCCTTTGGGGTCGGTAATATGGGATACGTGGAGGCATAACCCCAATTTAATCTATAGAGGTTTTAAACATGGCAACTGTTTCCATGCGCGACATGCTCAAGGCTGGTGTTCACTTCGGTCACCAGACCCGTTACTGGAACCCGAAAATGAAGCCGTTCATCTTCGGTGCGCGTAACAAAGTTCACATCATCAACCTTGAGAAAACTGTACCGATGTTCAACGAAGCTCTGGCTGAGCTGAACAAAATCTCTGCCCGTAAAGGCAAGATCCTGTTCGTTGGTACTAAGCGCGCTGCAAGCGAAGCGGTAAAAGAAGCTGCTAACAGCTGCGACCAGTTCTTCGTGAACCATCGCTGGCTGGGCGGTATGCTGACTAACTGGAAAACCGTTCGTCAGTCCATCAAACGTCTGAAAGACCTGGAAACTCAGTCCCAGGACGGTACTTTCGAGAAACTGACCAAGAAAGAAGCGCTGATGCGCACTCGTGAGCTGGACAAGCTGGAAAACAGCCTGGGCGGTATCAAAGACATGGGCGGCCTGCCGGACGCACTGTTCGTTATCGACGCTGACCACGAGCACATCGCTATCAAAGAAGCAAACAACCTGGGTATCCCGGTATTTGCTATCGTTGATACCAACTCTGATCCGGACGGCGTAGACTTCGTTATCCCGGGTAACGACGATGCAATCCGCGCAGTTAGCCTGTACCTGGGCGCTGTTGCTGCTACCGTTCGTGAAGGTCGCTCTCAGGACCTGGCTTCTCAGGCGGAAGAAAGCTTCGTAGAAGCTGAATAATAAGGTTTAAGCCCTTATTAGTACCGTGTATGAATAGGGGCCAATTATCGGCCCCTTTTTTCAATTTACGCTGTTTGGCCGCTGGCCGGGCAGTTTCCACATCTCCCGAGGATTTTAGAATGGCTGAAATTACCGCTTCCCTGGTAAAAGAGCTGCGCGAACGTACTGGCGCAGGCATGATGGATTGCAAAAAAGCACTGACTGAAGCTAATGGCGACATCGAGCTGGCAATCGAAAACATGCGTAAATCCGGCGCGATCAAAGCGGCGAAAAAAGCAGGCAACGTTGCTGCTGACGGCGTGATCAAAACCAAAATCGACGGCAACTACGGTTACATTCTGGAAGTTAACTGCCAGACTGACTTCGTTGCTAAAGATGGTGGTTTCCAGGCATTTGCTGACAAAGTACTGGACGCGGCTGTTGCGGGTAAAATCTCCGACGTTGAAGTTCTGAAAGCACAGTTCGAAGAAGAACGTGTTGCCCTGGTTGCTAAAATCGGTGAGAACATCAACATCCGTCGTATCGCTATCCTGGAAGGCGACGTTCTGGGCAGCTACCAGCACGGTGCTCGCATCGGCGTTCTGGTTGCCGCTAAAGGCGCTGACGAAGAGCTGGTTAAGCAGCTGGCAATGCACGTTGCCGCAAGCAAGCCGGAATTCGTTAAGCCGGAAGACGTTTCTGCTGAAGTGGTAGAAAAAGAGTACCAGGTTCAGCTGGACATCGCGATGCAGTCTGGTAAGCCGAAAGAAATCGCAGAGAAAATGGTTGAAGGCCGCATGAAGAAATTCACCGGCGAAGTTTCTCTGACTGGTCAGCCTTTCGTTATGGAGCCGAGCAAATCTGTTGGTCAGCTGCTGAAAGAGCACAACGCAGACGTGACTGGCTTCATCCGCTTTGAAGTGGGCGAAGGCATCGAGAAAGTTGAGACTGACTTTGCAGCAGAAGTTGCTGCGATGTCCAAGCAGTCTTAATTTTTAAAAGGAGCCGCCTGAGGGCGGCTTCTTTTTGCGCCTCTCTTGTAAAATCAGCCAATCACTTATAGTGGCTGCGCTGAACGATGACATACAATGTCGTCAGAATTAACTCATCTCAATCGTTGACAGTCTCAGGAAAGAAACATGGCTACCAATGCAAAACCCGTCTACAAACGTATTCTGCTTAAGTTAAGTGGCGAAGCTCTGCAGGGTTCAGAAGGCTTCGGTATTGATGCAAGCATACTTGACCGTATGGCTCAGGAAATCAAGGAACTGGTTGAACTGGGTATTCAGGTTGGCGTAGTGATTGGTGGCGGTAACCTGTTCCGTGGTGCTGGTCTGGCGAAAGCGGGTATGAACCGCGTTGTGGGCGACCACATGGGCATGCTGGCAACGGTCATGAATGGCCTGGCAATGCGTGATGCGCTCCATCGCGCCTATGTGAACGCTCGCCTGATGTCCGCTATTCCGCTGAACGGCGTGTGCGACAACTACAGCTGGGCAGAGGCGATTAGCCTGCTGCGCAACAACCGCGTGGTGATCCTTTCCGCGGGTACCGGCAACCCCTTCTTCACCACCGACTCTGCAGCCTGCCTGCGCGGCATTGAAATTGAAGCCGACGTGGTGCTGAAAGCGACCAAGGTCGATGGCGTGTTTACCGCTGACCCGGCGAAGGATCCTTCCGCGACTATGTACGATCAGCTGACCTACGGCGAAGTGCTGGATAAAGAGCTGAAAGTGATGGATCTTGCCGCCTTCACCCTGGCGCGCGACCACAAACTGCCGATTCGCGTCTTCAACATGAACAAACCTGGCGCACTGCGTCGTGTGGTCATGGGCGAAAAAGAAGGCACATTGATTACGGAATAATTCCCGTCGGCGCTAATTCCGGGTAATATTCCGCTTTACTTTAGCGGGGGAAGTTGCCCGGTTAATTGAATTAATCCGGACTATACTTAGCTCACTTTTGCGGTGGGCGACCGTGTGGTCTGTCTGAGACAAGTTTTCAAGGATTCGTAACGTGATTAGCGATATCAGAAAAGATGCTGAAGTACGCATGGAAAAATGCGTTGAAGCATTCAAAAACCAAATCAGCAAAATACGCACGGGTCGTGCTTCTCCAAGCCTGCTGGATGGCATCGTCGTGGAATATTACGGCACGCCGACTCCGCTGCGTCAGCTGGCGAGCGTGACGGTAGAAGACTCCCGCACGTTGAAAATCAACGTTTTCGACCGCTCTATGAGCCCGGCCGTTGAAAAAGCGATCATGGCGTCTGACTTGGGTCTGAACCCAAGCTCTGCCGGTAGCGATATCCGCGTTCCGCTGCCGCCGCTGACCGAAGAACGTCGTAAAGATCTGACCAAGATCGTGCGTGGCGAAGCTGAGCAGGCTCGCGTAGCCGTGCGTAACGTTCGCCGCGATGCGAACGACAAAGTGAAAGCGCTGCTCAAAGAGAAAGAGATCAGCGAAGATGACGATCGCCGTTCTCAGGACGACGTGCAGAAAATGACTGACGCCGCCATTAAGAAAGTGGATGCGGCGCTGGCAGATAAAGAAGCGGAACTGATGCAGTTCTGATTTTCTGCCGCTACGCAGGTCGGGCCTGCGTGAAATCTGAAACGCCGTACAGAAGACCGTACGCTCAATATTTGGGATTGCGTTAAAACAGCCGGCCTTGTAGCCTTCCGTTTTATACTGAAGGCCATTCGCCGCCGTTTTAACCCTGAGAATTGATGCATAGGGGCTTGCTGGCGGCGTTTTGCTTTTTATCCTGTCTCAATTCTTCTGGACGTCTCATGAAGCAATTAACCGTTCTCGGTTCGACCGGGTCAATTGGCTGCAGCACGCTGGACGTGGTGCGTCATAATCCCGATCGCTTTTCCGTCACCGCGCTGGTCGCGGGGAAAAATGTCGATCGTATGGTTGAACAATGTCTGGAATTTACCCCTCGATTCGCGGTAATGGACGATGCGCAAAGCGCTGAACGTCTGCGTGAGCGCCTGCGTGAGCATGGCAACCGCTGCGAAGTGCTAAGCGGCCAACAGGCGGCCGCTGACGTCGCCGCGTTGGATGAGGTCGATCAGGTGATGGCGGCTATCGTTGGCGCGGCCGGTCTGGTGCCGACGCTGGCGGCTATTCGTGCAGGTAAAACGGTGTTGCTGGCGAACAAAGAGTCGTTGGTCACCTGCGGGCGTTTGTTTATGGATGCCGTTCAGCAACACGGCGCGCGTCTGTTACCGGTAGATAGCGAACATAACGCTATTTTTCAGAGTATGCCGGAAACAATTCAAAACCATCTGGGATACGCTGACCTGACGCAGAACGGCGTCTCGTCGATTCTGCTGACCGGTTCCGGTGGTCCTTTCCGGGAAACGGCGATTTCTGAGCTGGCGGCAATGACCCCCGATCAGGCCTGCCGTCACCCGAACTGGTCAATGGGACGCAAAATTTCCGTTGATTCTGCCACGATGATGAATAAAGGGCTGGAGTACATCGAAGCTCGCTGGCTGTTTAATGCTTCCGCTCAACAGATGGAAGTCATTATTCACCCGCAATCGGTGATTCATTCTATGGTTCGCTATCAGGACGGCAGCGTACTGGCGCAATTAGGCGAGCCGGATATGCGTACGCCGATCGCGCATTCGATGGGGTGGCCACAGCGCTTGAATTCTGGCGTGAAACCGTTGGACTTCTGTCAGCTGAGCAACCTGAACTTTTCGGCGCCGGATTACGATCGCTATCCGTGCCTGAAGCTGGCGATGGACGCTTTTGATGTCGGTCAGGCGGCGACGACGGCGCTGAATGCGGCGAACGAAGTCTCGGTGGCCGCCTTCCTGAATAGCGAAATCCGCTTTACCGATATTGCAGCGGTTAATCAGGCTGTGCTGGATACGATGGCACTGAATGAACCGCAAAGTATTGATGAAGTCCTGATGATTGATGCCGAAGCGCGCGTCGCCGCGCAGCGACAACTACGCCAACGAACGGTGTAGGACAAGTCCTTACAGTGCATTGTGATATTTGTGGGCGCTGGGCTTCAGTGATATAGTCTGCGCCACCCGATCGTTGCATTTTGTTGTGAAAGATTACGGTGGCCGTGGCAAGACACGGCTTTTTTGCGTAAAGCTTTTGGTTGTTCTCTGCGATTAGCTGTCGCTCCGACGCCGGATAAAAATGCGTGTTCAGCGCTGCCCGGCGGCGTGCGTGTTGTGGCTTAGCTGATCCTTATTATGGACTTAAAACGCGTTATGTTGTCTGCTAATCAAACTGTCAGCGAAATGTTGCCTGCGCATGGTTGTCGCCATGTCGCCATTATTATGGACGGCAACGGTCGTTGGGCGAAACAACAAGGTAAAATTCGCGCCTTTGGCCATAAAGCTGGAGCGAAATCCGTTCGCCGTGCGGTTTCCTTCGCGGCGAATAATGGTATTGAGGCATTAACGCTTTACGCATTCAGTAGTGAAAACTGGAATCGCCCGGCGCAGGAAGTGAGCGCGCTGATGGAGTTGTTTGTCTGGGCGTTGGATAGCGAAGTGAAGAGCCTGCATCGCCATAATGTCCGTCTGCGGATTATTGGCGACACGGCGCGCTTTAATGCCCGTTTGCAGGAACGTATCCGCAAGGCGGAAGCACTGACGGCAAACAACACCGGGTTAACGTTGAATATCGCCGCCAATTACGGCGGGCGCTGGGATATTATCCAGGGCGTGCGCCAACTGGCTGAAAAAGTACAAAATGGGTTACTTAAACCTGAAGAGATCACGGAAGACTTACTGAGCCAGCAGGTGTGCATGCACGAACTGGCTCCCGTTGATTTAGTTATTAGGACCGGGGGAGAGCACCGAATAAGTAACTTTTTGATTTGGCAAATTGCCTATGCCGAACTTTACTTTACGGATGTTCTTTGGCCCGATTTTGCTGAACAGGACTTTGAAGGTGCACTCCATGCATTCGTTAGTCGAGAGCGTCGTTTTGGCGGCACAGAAGAGCCGGGTGGCAGTCATGCCTGATGGGGGTCACTTTTGCTGAAGTATCGCCTGATATCTGCTTTCGTTTTAATCCCCGTTGTTATTGCGGCGCTTTTTCTATTGCCGCCCGCGGGCTTTGCTATTGTCACATTAGTCGTTTGTATGCTCGCCGCGTGGGAGTGGGGGCAATTAAGCGGTTTCACCTCAACGACGCAGCGCGTGTGGCTGGCGGTGCTTTGCGGTCTGCTGTTGGCGCTGATGCTCTTCATGTTGCCCGAATACCATTATGATGCTCATCAACTGATGGTTGAGGGATCGTTATGGGCATCGTTTGGCTGGTGGATTGTCGCTCTGGTGCTGGTGCTGAGTTATCCGGCCTCTGCGGCGTTCTGGCGCAACTCGAAGACGCTGCGCCTGATCTTTGGCGTACTGACCATCGTCCCATTCTTCTGGGGCATGCTGGCGCTGCGCGCCTGGCATTATGCTGATAACCACTACAGCGGCGCGGTATGGCTGCTGTACGTGATGATTTTGGTGTGGGGGGCGGATTCTGGCGCTTACATGTTCGGCAAAATGTTCGGTAAGCATAAACTGGCGCCAAAGGTTTCCCCGGGCAAAACCTGGCAGGGCTTTTTTGGCGGCTTGCTGACAGCGGCGGTCATATCCTGGGGCTACGGCGTATGGGCCCATCTGGATGTCACGCCGACCGTACTACTGGTCTGCTCGGTCGTCGCGGCGCTGGCTTCGGTGCTGGGCGATTTGACCGAAAGTATGTTTAAGCGTGAAGCCGGCATCAAGGATAGCGGTCATCTGATCCCAGGACATGGCGGTATTTTAGACCGCATTGACAGCCTGACGGCTGCGGTGCCGGTGTTCGCTTGTCTGCTGTTGTTAGTCTTCAGGACGATTTGACGGAAGGTTTTATGCTGAGCGTTCTCTGGAATCTGGCCGCTTTTATTATTGCGCTTGGCGTACTGATCACCGTGCACGAGTTTGGCCATTTTTGGGTGGCTCGTCGCTGCGGTGTTCGCGTTGAACGTTTTTCAATTGGCTTTGGCAAGGCGTTATGGCGGCGCCTGGATAAGCAGGGTACCGAGTTCGTCATCGCCCTGATCCCGCTTGGCGGTTACGTGAAAATGCTCGACGAACGCGTCGAGCCAGTAGCGCCGGAAATGCGCCACTACGCTTTCAATAACAAAACCGTCGGCCAGCGTGCGGCTATCATTGCCGCAGGCCCTATCGCCAACTTCATTTTCGCCATTTTTGCCTACTGGCTGGTGTTTATCATCGGCGTCCCTGGCGTTCGTCCGGTTGTTGATGAAATAACGCCCAATTCCATCGCTGCGCAAGCACAAATTGCAAAAGGTACGGAACTTAAAGCGATAGATGGCATCGAAACGCCTGATTGGGACGCAGTGCGTATGGCGTTAGTCGCGAAGATTGGCGACCAACAAACAATACTTACCGTCGCCCCTTTCGGGAGCAACCAACGTCAGGATAAAATCCTCGATCTGCGCCACTGGGCGTTTGAACCGGATAAGCAAGATCCGGTGACGTCGTTGGGTATCAAGCCGTACAGCGCGCAGATTGATACCGCGCTGGCTGAGGTTCAATCTCAGTCGGCCGCGCAAAAAGCAGGTTTGCAAGCGGGAGACAGGATCGTTAAAGTCGATGGTCAACCGTTAACGCAGTGGATGATGTTTGTTAATCTGGTACGTGATAATCCGGGTAAGGCGCTGGCGCTGGAGGTTGACAGACAAGGTACGCCGTTGTCGTTAACCCTGACTCCGGATACGAAGTCGGTGAAAGGCAAGGCTGAAGGGTTCGCAGGGGTAGTACCAAAGGTTATCCCGCTGCCTGATGAATACAAGACAGTGCGTCAGTACGGGCCGTTTGCCGCCATCGCTGAAGCCACGGATAAAACCTGGCAACTGATGTCGTTAACGGTCAGGATGCTGGGTAAATTGATAACCGGTGATGTCAAACTGAACAACCTCAGCGGGCCGATTTCTATCGCCCAGGGGGCTGGAATGTCAGCGGAGTTTGGGTTGATTTACTATCTGATGTTCCTTGCGCTGATTAGCGTGAACCTCGGAATAATCAACTTGTTCCCGCTACCTGTTCTTGACGGGGGACATCTGCTGTTTTTGGCGATTGAAAAGCTGAAGGGCGGACCGGTATCCGAGCGAGTTCAAGACTTTAGTTATCGCATTGGCTCAATACTGCTGGTGCTGTTAATGGGGCTTGCACTTTTCAATGATTTCTCTCGGTTGTAAGAGAGTTTGTTAGGAAGAACGCATAATAACGATGGCGATGAAAAAGTTGCTCATAGCGTCGCTGCTGTTTAGCAGCGCGACTGTATACGGTGCTGAAGGGTTCGTGGTGAAGGACATTCATTTCGAAGGCTTGCAGCGTGTCGCTGTTGGTGCGGCCCTCCTCAGCATGCCAGTGCGTCCTGGCGATACGGTGACCGATGATGATATCAGTAACACCATTCGCGCTCTGTTTGCCACTGGCAACTTTGAGGACGTCCGCGTCCTGCGCGATGGTGATACCCTGCTGGTGCAGGTGAAAGAGCGCCCAACAATTGCGAGCATTACGTTCTCCGGCAACAAGTCGGTGAAAGATGACATGCTCAAGCAAAACCTTGAGGCATCCGGCGTTCGCGTTGGGGAATCTCTTGATCGCACCAAACTGGCCGATATCGAAAAAGGGCTGGAAGATTTCTACTACAGCGTCGGTAAATATAGCGCCAGCGTAAAAGCTGTTGTTACGCCGCTGCCGCGCAATCGCGTCGACCTGAAGCTGGTCTTCCAGGAAGGCGTCTCAGCGAAAATCCAGCAGATCAACATTGTCGGTAACCACGCGTTCACCACTGACGAACTGATCTCTCACTTCCAACTGCGTGATGAAGTGCCGTGGTGGAACGTAGTCGGCGATCGCAAATACCAGAAACAGAAACTGGCGGGCGATCTTGAAACCCTGCGCAGTTACTATCTGGATCGCGGTTACGCGCGTTTCAACATCGATTCGACTCAGGTTAGCCTGACGCCGGATAAAAAAGGTATCTACATCACCGTTAACATCACCGAAGGCGAGCAGTACAAGCTTTCCGGCGTGCAGATAACGGGCGATCTGGCTGGCCATTCGGCAGAAATCGAATCGCTGACCAAAATTGAGCCGGGCGAACTGTATAACGGCACCAAAGTGACCAAAATGGAGGATGACATTAAGAAACTCCTTGGTCGCTATGGCTATGCCTATCCACGCGTCCAGTCGCAGCCGGAAATCAACGACGCGGATAAAACCGTTAAGCTGCATATCAACGTCGATGCGGGTAACCGCTACTACGTGCGTAAAATTCGCTTTGAAGGCAACGACACCTCAAAAGATTCCGTTCTGCGTCGCGAAATGCGCCAGATGGAAGGAGCGTGGCTGGGCAGCGATCTGGTTGACCAGGGGAAAGAACGTCTCAACCGTTTAGGTTATTTCGAAACCGTTGATACCGATACCCAGCGCGTGCCGGGCAGCCCGGATCAGGTCGATGTCGTCTACAAGGTGAAAGAGCGTAACACCGGTAGCCTCAACTTCGGTATCGGTTACGGTACTGAAAGCGGCGTCAGCTTCCAGGCGGGCGTACAGCAGGATAACTGGTTAGGGACGGGTTACTCCGTTGGTATCAACGGGACTAAGAACGACTACCAGACCTACGCTGAACTGTCGGTGACCAACCCATACTTCACCGTAGACGGCGTAAGCCTCGGCGGGCGCATCTTCTATAACGACTTTGATGCGAACGACGCGGACCTGTCTGACTATACCAACAAAAGTTATGGCACGGACGTTACCCTCGGCTTCCCGATCAACGAATACAACTCGCTGCGCGCAGGTTTAGGTTATGTTCATAACTCCCTGTCCAACATGCAGCCGCAGGTGGCGATGTGGCGTTACCTGAATTCGATGGGACAGTATCCGGATAACACTAACGATCGAAACTCGTTTAGCGCTAACGACTTCACCTTCAACTATGGCTGGACGTATAACCGTCTTGACCGTGGTTACTTCCCGACGGAAGGTTCGCGTATTAACCTGAATGGTAAAATCACCATTCCAGGCTCTGATAACGAATTCTATAAGGCGACGTTGGATACGGCGACTTACGTGCCGATTGATAACGATCACCAGTGGGTTGTTCTTGGCCGTACGCGCTTTGGTTACGGTGATGGGCTCGGCGGCAAAGAAATGCCGTTCTATGAGAACTTCTACGCCGGTGGTTCGAGTACCGTGCGCGGCTTCCAGTCGAATACGATTGGTCCGAAAGCGGTTTACTTCCCGTCAACAAGTCGTCACGACGGCGATAGCGGCTACGATAACGAGTGTGCGAGCACAAACTCCGCGCCTTGTAAATCGGACGATGCGGTGGGCGGTAACGCCATGGCGGTCGCCAGCCTTGAGCTGATTACCCCAACACCATTTATCAGCGATAAATACGCAAACTCGGTTCGTACTTCCGTGTTTATGGATATGGGTACCGTATGGGATACCAACTGGGATTCTTCGAAGTACGCCGGCTACCCGGATTACAGCGACCCGAGCAACATTCGTATGTCTGCGGGTATCGCGGTACAGTGGATGTCGCCGTTGGGGCCGTTGGTCTTCTCCTACGCCCAACCGTTTAAAAAGTACGATGGAGACAAAGCCGAGCAATTCCAGTTTAACATTGGTAAAACCTGGTAATTGTTGGCAACAACGGAATGTAAGTGCAGTATAGCGCTGACTGTAGGCGATAACGGATGTTATCGCCTGGCCACGCAAATAAACGGTACCCCTGGGTACTCATGGGATGGTAAGGAGTCAATTGTGAAAAAGTGGTTATTAGCTGCAGGTCTGGGTTTAGCAATGGTAACTTCCGCTCAGGCGGCAGACAAAATTGCAATGGTTAACATGAACAACCTGTTCCAACAGGTTGCCCAGAAAACTGGCGTTTCTAACACGCTGGAAAACGAGTTCAAAGGCCGCGCTAGCGAACTGCAGCGTATGGAAGGCGACCTGCAGTCCAAAATGCAGCGTCTGCAGTCCATGAAACCGGGCGCAGATCGTACCAAGCTGGAAAAAGACGTGATGTCTCAGCGTCAGTCTTTCTCTCAGAAAGCACAGGCTTTTGAGCAGGATCGCGCACGTCGTTCCAACGAAGAACGTGGCAAACTGGTTACCCGTATCCAGACTGCTGTTCAGAGCGTAGCGAAAGATCAGAGCATCGATCTGGTTGTTGACTCTAATGCCGTGGCATACAACAGCAGCGATGTTAAAGACATCACCGCTGATGTACTGAAACAGGTTAAATAAGTAATGCCTTCAATTCGACTGGCTGACTTAGCACAGCAGTTGGATGCAGAGTTACACGGTGATGGCGATATCGTCATCACCGGCGTTGCGTCCATGCAGAGCGCTAAAGCAGGCCAAATTACTTTCATGGTAAATCCTAAATACCGTGAACACCTGGCCGCTTGCCAGGCCTCCGCCGTTGTGATGACGCCGGACGATCTACCGTTTGCCCAAGGCGCCGTGCTGGTAGTGCGTAATCCCTACCTGACCTACGCGCGCATGGCTCAAATTCTGGATACCACGCCGCAGCCGGCAAAAGACATCGCGCCAAGCGCCGCGATTGATCCGACGGCGAAGCTGGGTAACAACGTAGCGATCGGCGCCAACGCCGTGATCGAATCCGGCGTCGAGCTGGGCGATAACGTGGTGATTGGTGCGGGCTGCTTCGTGGGTAAAAATACAAAAATCGGTGCCGGCTCGCGTTTATGGGCCAACGTTGCCGTTTACCACGAGATTGAGATCGGCGAAAATTGCCTGATCCAGTCCAGTACCGTGATCGGTGCGGATGGCTTCGGCTATGCCAACGATCGTGGCAATTGGGTGAAGATCCCGCAGCTTGGTCGCGTGATTATTGGCGATCGCGTCGAGATCGGCGCCTGCACCACCATTGACCGTGGCGCGCTGGACGACACCGTGATCGGCAACGGGGTTATCATTGATAACCAGTGCCAGATTGCGCACAACGTGGTGATTGGCGACAATACCGCAGTCGCAGGCGGGGTCATTATGGCCGGCAGCCTGAAAATTGGACGTTACTGCATGATTGGCGGCGCCAGCGTGATTAACGGCCATATGGAAATCTGCGATAAAGTCACCGTAACAGGGATGGGGATGGTTATGCGTCCTATCACTGAACCTGGCGTTTATTCCTCAGGTATTCCGCTGCAGCCGAATAAGGCGTGGCGTAAAACTGCGGCGCTGGTGATGAATATTGATGAGATGAGCAAGCGCCTGAAAGCCATCGAGCGCAAGGTTAATCAACAAGACTAATTCATCATTCGGTCACGTTACATTCCCGGCCTGTTGCATTCGTTAATAAGATTGCCGCAGGCCGTGTTATTATTGCCTTTTAGTATATTTAGACAGGAAGAGTATTTTGACTACTGACACTCATACTCTGCACATTGAAGAGATTCTGGAACTTCTGCCTCACCGTTACCCGTTTCTGCTGGTAGACCGCGTGCTGGATTTTGAAGAAGGTCGTTTTCTGCGCGCAGTAAAAAATGTTTCCGTAAACGAGCCGTTTTTCCAGGGGCATTTCCCTGGTAAACCGATTTTGCCTGGCGTTCTGATTCTGGAAGCGATGGCGCAGGCCACCGGTATTCTGGCATTCAAAAGCGTCGGGAAACTTGAGCCAGGCGAGCTGTACTACTTCGCTGGCATCGATGAAGCACGTTTCAAACGTCCGGTGGTTCCTGGCGACCAGATGATTATGGAAGTCACTTTCGAGAAAACTCGCCGCGGCCTGACCCGTTTCAAAGGCGTTGCGCTGGTTGACGGTAAAGTGGTTTGCGAAGCGACGATGATGTGTGCGCGTAGCCGGGAGGCCTGATACGTGATTGATAAAACCGCCTTTATTCATCCTACCGCCATTGTAGAGGAAGGCGCCGTTATTGGCGCTAACGTCCACATTGGTCCGTTTTGTATTGTTGGCGCCAACGTCGAAATCGGCGAAGGCACCGTACTGAAGTCTCATGTTGTCGTGAACGGGCACACTAAAATCGGCCGTGACAATGAGATCTATCAGTTCGCTTCCATCGGCGAAGTTAACCAGGATCTGAAATACGCTGGCGAACCGACCCGGGTGGAAATTGGCGATCGCAACCGCATCCGCGAAAGCGTCACCATTCATCGTGGCACAGTACAGGGTGGTGGATTAACGAAGGTGGGCAACGATAACCTGCTGATGATCAACGCCCATGTGGCGCATGATTGTACGCTTGGCGATCGCTGCATTCTGGCCAACAATGCGACGTTGGCTGGTCACGTATCTCTCGATGATTTCGTCATCATCGGCGGTATGACTGCGGTACACCAGTTCTGCAGCATCGGCGCACACGTCATGGTTGGCGGTTGCTCCGGCGTCGCTCAGGACGTTCCGCCGTTCGTGATTGCCCAGGGCAACCACGCTACGCCGTTTGGCGTCAACATCGAAGGTCTGAAGCGCCGTGGCTTTAGCCGCGAAGCGATTACCGCGATTCGTAACGCGTATAAGCTGCTGTACCGCAGCGGTAAGACGCTGGACGAAGCGAAGCCGGAAATCGCTGAGCTGGCGGCTCAGCACCCTGACGTTCAGCTGTTTGTCGATTTCTTTGCCCGTTCTACTCGCGGTTTGATTCGTTAATGGTCGAACAGCGTCCCCTGACGATTGCCCTGGTCGCCGGAGAAACCTCCGGCGATATTCTTGGCGCAGGTCTCATCCGCGCCCTCAAAGCGCGCATCCCCAATGCGCGTTTTGTCGGTGTGGCGGGCCCGCTGATGCAGGCGGAAGGGTGCGAGGCCTGGTACGAAATGGAAGAGTTGGCGGTGATGGGCATTGTTGAAGTGCTCGGTCGCTTACGCCGCTTGCTGCATATTCGCGCCGATTTAACGCGCCGTTTTGGCGAACTGCGTCCTGATGTGTTTGTCGGCATCGATGCCCCTGATTTCAACATTACCCTCGAAGGTAATTTGAAAAAGCAGGGTATCAAAACCATTCATTACGTCAGCCCGTCCGTCTGGGCCTGGCGACAAAAACGCGTTTTCAAAATTGGCAGATCCACCGATCTGGTCCTGGCCTTCCTGCCTTTCGAAAAAGCGTTTTACGACAAATTTAACGTTCCCTGCCGCTTTATCGGCCACACCATGGCGGATGCGATGCCGTTGGATCCGGATAAGGGCGCTGCGCGTGAGCGTTTAGGTATCCCGCATGACGTACACTGCCTGGCGCTACTGCCCGGTAGTCGCGGTGCGGAAGTCGAAATGCTCAGCGCCGACTTCCTGAAAACTGCACAGCTTTTGCGTAACACCTATCCTGATTTGCAGGTCGTGGTGCCGCTGGTCAATGCCAAACGGCGGGAACAGTTTGAACGAATCAAAGCGGAGACGGCGCCGGACATGACGGTGCATATGCTGGACGGTCAGGCGCGTGATGCGATGATTGCCAGCGATGCGGCGCTGCTGGCCTCGGGAACGGCGGCGCTGGAGTGCATGTTGGCTAAGTGCCCGATGGTGGTTGGCTACCGCATGAAGCCGTTTACCTTCTGGCTAGCCAAACGGCTGGTGAAGACCGATTACGTCTCCCTGCCGAATCTGCTGGCCGGCCGCGAGCTGGTCAAAGAGCTGCTGCAGGATGAATGCGAGCCACACGCGTTGGCCGCGGCCCTGGAGCCGCTGCTGGCGGATGGCAAAACCAGCCACGATATGCATGATACTTTCCGCGCGCTGCATCAGCAGATCCGCTGCAACGCGGATGAGCAAGCGGCGGACGCAGTACTGGAGTTAGCAAAATGATGGAGTTCGTTTATCCACATACTCATCTGGTCGCTGGCGTCGATGAAGTTGGCCGCGGGCCGCTGGTTGGCGCGGTGGTCACCGCTGCGGTGATCCTTGACCCAATGAAGCCCATCATTGGCCTGAACGACTCAAAAAAATTAAGCGAAAAGCGCCGCCTGGCGTTGTTCGATGAAATCACAGACAAAGCGTTATGCTGGAGTCTGGGGCGCGCCGAGCCGCATGAAATTGACGAGCTGAATATTCTGCATGCCACTATGCTGGCGATGCAGCGCGCTGTCGCCGGCTTGAGCATTATCCCTGAGTTTGTGCTGATCGACGGCAACCGCTGTCCGTCGCTACCGATGCCATCGCAGGCCGTAGTGAAAGGCGATAGCCGGGTGGCGGAAATCAGCGCAGCGTCTATTCTGGCTAAAGTCACTCGTGACGCCGAAATGACCACGCTGGACCTCGCATTTCCGCAATATGGGTTTGCCCAGCACAAAGGCTATCCTACCGCTGTACACCTGCAAAAGCTGCAGGAACACGGCGCAACAGAGCACCACCGGCGCAGTTTTGGCCCGGTGAAACGCGCACTGGGCCTGGCGTCCAACTAAGTCACTGGGATTCTAAAGATGTCTGAACCACGTTTCGTACACCTACGGGTGCACAGCGACTATTCCATGATCGATGGGCTGGCGAAAACCGGGCCGCTGGTGAAAAAGGCGGCCGCTTTGGGCATGCCTGCGCTGGCGATCACCGATTTTACCAACCTTTGTGGTCTGGTTAAGTTCTACGGAACGGGCCATGGTGCCGGGATTAAACCCATTGTCGGCGCCGACTTTCATGTTCAGAGCGAGCTGTTTGGCGATGAACTGAGCCAGTTAACGGTACTGGCTGCTAACAATGTTGGCTATCAGAATCTGACGCTGCTTATTTCAAAAGCTTACCAGCGCGGCTACGGCGCAGCAGGCCCGATTATCGACCGCGACTGGTTGGTTGAATTAAAAGAAGGGCTAATTTTGCTCTCCGGCGGGCGTATGGGCGACGTGGGCCGTAGCTTGCTGCGCGGAAATACGGCGTTGCTGGATCAGTGCCTTGATTTTTATGAAGAGCATTTCCCGGATCGCTACTATCTGGAGCTAATCCGCACCGGTCGCCAGGACGAAGAAAGCTACCTTCACGCCGCCGTGCAGCTGGCGGAAGCGCGCGGTTTGCCGGTGGTCGCGACTAACGATGTGCGTTTCCTGGAAACCGGCGACTTCGACGCCCATGAAATCCGCGTCGCTATCCACGATGGCTTCACCCTTGACGATCCTAAGCGTCCGCGCAACTACTCTCCGCAGCAATATATGCGTAGCGAAGAGGAGATGTGCGAGCTGTTCGCCGATATCCCGGAAGCGCTGGAAAACACTGTCGAAATCGCCAAACGCTGCAACGTGACCGTACGCCTCGGCGAATACTTCCTGCCGCAGTTCCCGACCGGCGATATGACCACGGAAGACTTCCTGGTCATGAAATCGAAAGAAGGCCTGGAAGAGCGTCTCGAATTCCTGTTCCCGGATCCAGAGGAGCGTGTGAAGCGCCGTCCGGAATACGACGAACGTCTGGATATCGAGTTGAAGGTTATCAACCAGATGGGCTTCCCGGGCTACTTCCTGATCGTAATGGAATTTATCCAGTGGTCGAAGGATAACGGCGTGCCGGTAGGGCCGGGTCGTGGTTCCGGCGCCGGCTCGTTAGTCGCCTATGCGCTGAAAATTACCGACCTCGACCCGCTGGAATTCGACCTGCTGTTCGAACGCTTCCTCAACCCGGAACGTGTCTCGATGCCCGATTTCGACGTCGACTTCTGTATGGAGAAACGCGACCAGGTTATCGAGCACGTGGCGGATATGTACGGCCGCGATGCGGTATCGCAGATCATCACCTTCGGCACCATGGCGGCGAAAGCGGTTATTCGCGATGTTGGCCGCGTACTGGGCCATCCGTACGGCTTTGTTGACCGAATCTCCAAGTTGGTGCCACCGGATCCGGGGATGACGCTGGCAAAGGCGTTTGAAGCAGAACCGCAGCTGCCGGAAATCTACGAAGCGGACGAAGAAGTTAAAGCGCTGATCGACATGGCGCGTAAGCTTGAAGGCGTAACGCGTAACGCCGGTAAGCACGCGGGCGGCGTCGTTATCGCCCCGACCAAAATCACCGACTTTGCCCCGTTGTACTGCGATGAGCAGGGGCTGCATCCGGTGACCCAGTTTGATAAGAACGACGTAGAATACGCCGGGCTGGTGAAGTTCGACTTCCTTGGCCTGCGTACGTTGACCATCATTAACTGGGCGCTGGAGATGATCAACAAGCGCCGGGCGAAAAATGGCGAAGAACCGCTGGATATCGCCGCCATCCCGCTGGATGACAAGAAAAGCTTCGACATGCTACAGCGCTCGGAAACCACCGCGGTCTTCCAGCTTGAATCGCGCGGCATGAAAGATCTGATTAAGCGTCTGCAGCCTGACTGCTTCGAAGATATGATCGCACTGGTGGCGCTGTTCCGTCCGGGTCCGCTACAGTCGGGGATGGTAGATAACTTTATCGACCGTAAACACGGCCGTGAAGAGATTTCCTACCCGGACGTGCAGTGGCAGCACGAGTGTCTGAAACCAGTACTGGAGCCGACTTACGGCATTATCCTGTATCAGGAACAGGTGATGCAGATAGCCCAGGAGCTTTCCGGCTACACCCTCGGCGGCGCGGATATGCTGCGTCGCGCGATGGGTAAGAAAAAGCCGGAAGAGATGGCCAAGCAGCGCGGCACCTTCGAAGAAGGGGCGAAAAAACGTGGTGTTGACGGCGAACTGGCGATGAAAATCTTTGACCTGGTGGAGAAATTCGCCGGGTACGGATTTAACAAATCACACTCCGCCGCCTATGCGCTGGTCTCCTATCAGACGCTGTGGCTGAAGGCGCACTATCCTGCCGAGTTTATGGCGGCGGTGATGACCGCGGATATGGACAACACCGAGAAGGTGGTCGGCCTGGTGGATGAATGCTGGCGCATGGGGCTTAAGATCCTGCCGCCGGATATTAACTCCGGTCTATACCATTTCCACGTCAACGATGACGGTGAGATAGTGTATGGTATCGGCGCCATTAAGGGCGTTGGCGAGGGGCCGATTGAAGCGATCATTGAAGCGCGCAACAATGGCGGTTACTTCCGCGAACTGTTTGACCTGTGCGCCCGCACCGATATTAAAAAGCTTAACCGCCGGGTACTGGAAAAACTGATTATGTCCGGGGCGTTCGACCGCCTCGGCCCGCATCGCGCGGCGTTGATGAACTCGTTGAACGATGCGCTGAAAGCTGCCGATCAGCACGCCAAAGCCGAAGCCATCGGCCAGGCGGATATGTTCGGCGTGCTGGCGGAAGAGCCGGAACAAATCGAACAATCCTACGCCAGCTGCCAGCCGTGGCCTGAGCAGGTGGTGCTGGATGGTGAAAGGGAAACGTTGGGGCTGTACCTGACCGGCCACCCGATTAACCAGTATCTAAAAGAGATCGAACGCTATGTAGGCGGCGTGAGACTCAAAGACATGCATCCGACCGATCGTGGTAAAGTGACCACGGCGGCGGGGCTGGTTATTGCTGCGCGGGTAATGGTCACCAAGCGCGGCAATCGTATCGGCATCTGTACCCTGGATGACCGTTCCGGGCGTCTGGAGGTGATGTTATTCACCGACGCGCTGGATAAATATCAGCAGTTGCTGGAAAAAGACCGCATACTTATCGTCAGCGGACAGGTCAGCTTTGATGACTTCAGCGGGGGTCTTAAAATGACCGCCCGTGAAGTGATGGATATTGACGAAGCCCGGGAAAAATATGCTCGCGGGCTTGCTATCTCGCTGACGGACAGGCAAATTGATGACCAGCTTTTAAACCGACTCCGTCAGTCTCTGGAACCCCACCGTTCGGGAACCATTCCAGTACACCTCTATTATCAGAGGGCGGATGCGCGCGCGCGGTTGCGTTTTGGCGCAACATGGCGCGTCTCTCCGAGCGATCGTTTACTTAACGATCTGCGTGGCCTTATCGGCTCGGAGCAGGTGGAACTGGAGTTTGACTAATACAGGAATACTATGAGTCTGAATTTCCTAGATTTTGAACAGCCTATAGCAGAGCTGGAAGCGAAAATCGATTCCCTGACTGCGGTAAGCCGTCAGGATGAGAAACTGGATATTAACATCGACGAAGAAGTGCATCGTCTGCGCGAAAAAAGCGTAGAACTGACGCGCAAAATCTTCGCCGATCTTGGCGCATGGCAGGTAGCCCAGCTGGCACGCCATCCGCGTCGTCCCTATACCCTGGATTATGTTCGCCTGGCTTTCGACGAGTTTGACGAACTGGCAGGCGATCGCGCCTACGCTGACGATAAAGCTATTGTCGGCGGTATTGCGCGTCTTGATGGTCGTCCGGTGATGATCATCGGCCACCAGAAAGGTCGCGAAACCAAAGAGAAGATCCGTCGCAACTTTGGTATGCCGGCGCCGGAAGGTTATCGCAAAGCGCTGCGCCTGATGGAAATGGCTGAGCGTTTTAAAATGCCGATCATTACCTTCATCGACACCCCGGGCGCTTATCCGGGCGTGGGCGCGGAAGAGCGCGGCCAGTCAGAAGCGATTGCCCGCAACCTGCGTGAAATGTCGCGTCTGAGCGTTCCGGTCATCTGCACCGTGATCGGCGAAGGTGGCTCCGGCGGCGCGCTGGCGATTGGCGTTGGCGACAAGGTCAACATGCTGCAATACAGTACCTATTCGGTGATTTCACCGGAAGGCTGCGCTTCCATTCTGTGGAAAAGCGCGGATAAAGCGCCGTTAGCGGCGGAAGCGATGGGCATCGTCGCGCCGCGCCTGAAAGAGCTGAAGCTGATTGACTCCATCATTCCAGAACCGTTGGGCGGCGCCCATCGCAACCCGGAAGTGATGGCGGCGTCCCTGAAGGCGCAGCTGTTGGCCGATCTGGCTGACCTTGATCCCCTCAGCGAAGAAGAGCTGCGTAATCGCCGCTATCAGCGTCTGATGAGTTACGGTTACGCCTGATAACTCAGTTTATCAACACACGCTAAAGGGCCGGATTTCCGGCCCTTTTTTATCATTTTGCCGTTGAGGCAAGATGATGCTTTCTCCCGTAACACTGCGCTTCCCACTGGGGACAACGCCTGAGTAGGGGAGAGGTGTGGAAGGTGCTGCAATCTTGCTTTCCATGATGTAGGCCTCAGATAAATCCGCCAGTGCTAAGCACTGGCGCGATTGATATTATGCTTACCTTAGGTAAATCCAGGAGGAAAGCGTGAATATCATCGCCATCATGGGGCCCCACGGCGTCTATCATAAAGACGAACCGATCAAAGAGCTGGAAATCGCTCTGCAGAAGCAAGGATTCCAGACTATCTGGCCGCAGAACAGCGCCGACCTGCTGCAGTTTATTGAGCACAACCCACGCATCTGTGGGGTCATCTTCGACTGGGACGAATACAGCGTTGATTTATGCAGTGATATCAATCGCCTGAATGAATATCTGCCGCTATATGCCTTTATTAATACGCACTCGACGATGGATGTTAGCAGTCAGGACCTGCGTATGGCGCTCTGGTTCTTCGAATATGCATTAGGGCTGGCGGAGGATATCGCTACGCGCATTCGTCAGTACACCGATGAGTACCTGGATAACATCACGCCGCCGTTTACCAAAGCGTTGTTCAACTATGTGCAGGAAGGCAAATATACCTTCTGTACCCCTGGGCATATGGGCGGGTCCGCCTATCAGAAAAGCCCGGTCGGTTGTCTGTTTTATGATTTCTTCGGCGGTAATACGCTCAAGGCCGATGTTTCTATTTCCGTCACCGAACTGGGGTCGCTGCTCGACCATTCCGGCCCGCATCTGGAGGCGGAAGAGTACATCGCCCGTGCTTTCGGCGCCGAGCAGAGTTACATGGTGACTAACGGTACCTCTACCTCGAATAAAATTGTCGGCATGTATTCGGCGCCCGCTGGCAGTACGTTGCTGATTGACCGTAACTGCCATAAATCGCTGGCTCACCTGCTGATGATGAGCGATGTGGTGCCGCTATGGCTGAAACCGACGCGCAATGCGCTGGGGATCCTCGGCGGTATCCCGAAACGTGAATTTACCCACGATAGTATCCAGTACAAAGTTGAGGCTACCAGCGGCGCGCAGTGGCCGGTTCATGCGGTGATCACCAACTCGACCTATGACGGGTTGCTGTATAACACGACCTGGATTAAGCAGACTCTCGACGTGCCGTCAATTCACTTTGATTCCGCCTGGGTACCTTATACCCACTTCCACCCGATCTATCAGGGAAAAAGCGGTATGAGCGGCGATCGCGTGCCGGGGAAAGTTATCTTCGAAACCCAGTCAACGCACAAAATGTTGGCGGCGCTGTCGCAGGCCTCGCTGATTCATATCAAAGGCAGCTACGATGAAGAGACCTTCAACGAAGCCTTTATGATGCACACTTCTACCTCGCCGAGCTATCCGATTGTCGCCTCGATAGAAACCGCGGCGGCGATGCTGCGCGGGAATTCCGGTAAACGCCTGATTCAACGTTCTATTGAGCGCGCGCTACACTTTCGTAAAGAGGTCCAGCGTCTGCGTGAAGAGTCTGATAGTTGGTTCTTCGACATCTGGCAGCCGGAAAACGTCGAAGAAGCGCAGTGCTGGCCGGTTTCGCCGGGGGAAGCGTGGCATGGCTTCAAGGATGCTGATGCCGATCACATGTTCCTCGATCCGGTGAAAGTCACGATCCTCACGCCGGGGATGGATGAACAGGGCGATATGGCTGAAGAGGGGATCCCGGCAGCGCTGGTGGCCAAATTCCTCGATGAGCGCGGTGTGGTCGTGGAAAAAACCGGGCCGTACAATCTGCTGTTCCTGTTCAGCATCGGTATTGATAAGACCCGGGCGATGGGGTTGCTGCGCGGGCTGACCGAGTTTAAGCGCGCTTACGATCTCAATCTGCGGGTGAAGAATATGCTGCCGGATCTGTACGCCGAAGATCCTGATTTCTACCGCAATATGCGTATCCAGGATCTGGCGCAAGGGATCCATCGCCTGATCCGCCAGCATCAGCTTTCCCAATTGATGCTGCGTGCTTTTGATGTGTTGCCAGAGATGAAAATGACGCCGCATCAGGCCTGGCAGCAGCAGATTAAGGGCGAAGTCGAAACCATCGAACTGGAAAACCTGGTCGGGCGTATTTCGGCAAACATGATCCTGCCGTACCCACCAGGCGTGCCATTGTTGATGCCGGGAGAGATGATCACCGAAGAAAGCCGCGCGGTGCTTGATTTCCTGCTGATGCTCTGTTCGATTGGCCGTCACTATCCTGGCTTTGAGACCGATATCCACGGGGCAAAGCGTGACGAAGACGGCGTGTATCGGGTACGAGTCTTAAAAAATAATTAGGGGCTTGCGCCACGGCGGGTGGCGCGAGTAACGTGTTGGGCTTCAACAGGAGGAGAGCAACCATGCTGGGTTTAAAACGGGTTCACCATATTGCCATCATTGCGACTGATTATGCGAAGAGCAAAGCCTTCTATTGCGATATCCTCGGATTTACGCTGCAGAGCGAGTTTTACCGCGCCGAGCGCGATTCGTGGAAAGGCGATCTGGCGCTGAACGGCGAGTATGTCATCGAACTGTTCTCGTTCCCGTTCCCACCTGCGCGCCCAAGCCACCCGGAAGCCTGCGGCCTGCGACATCTGGCGTTTAGCGTCGATGACATTGATGCCGCGGTTGCGCATCTACAGGCGCACGGTGTGGCCTGTGAAGCTATCCGCATCGATCCGTTTACCGATAAGCGCTTCACCTTTTTCAACGATCCCGACGGTCTGCCGCTGGAGATTTACCAACAGTAATACTTGCCAGAGCCAGCCCGGGCGCGTAACGTGCCAGGCTATCTCTCTTAGCCTGCACGTGCACGATCATGACGCCGGATATTGCCTCAACGCTTCAACCACACCGTCAGTTTTTACTGGCCTTCAGCGGCGGCCTGGATTCTACCGTCCTGCTGCACCGGCTGGCGTGCTGGCGCCAGCGTGACCCCGCGATTCAACTGCGCGCTATTCACATTCACCATGGCCTTAGCGCCAATGCTGACCTATGGGTTGAGCACTGCCAGCAGATTTGCCAACAGTGGCGGGTGCCGTTGCAGGTAGTGCGCGTGACGCTGGCGGACGAAGGATTGGGGATTGAAGCACATGCGCGTCATGCGCGTTATCAGGCCTTCCGCGATGTGCTGCTGCCTGGTGAGGCGCTGGTGACGGCGCAGCATCTGGACGATCAGTGCGAAACCTTCCTGCTGGCGCTCAAGCGCGGCAGCGGGCCGACCGGGTTGTCAGCCATGGCTGCCAGCACCGATTTTGCTCACGGAAAATTATTGCGTCCGCTGCTCAATGAAAGCCGAGAATCGTTGCATCAGTGGGCGCTGGCTCATCAATTGCAGTGGATCGAAGACGAAAGCAATCAGGACGATACCTACGATCGTAACTTTTTACGTCTGCGGGTGCTGCCACAGCTGAGCGCGCGCTGGCCGCACTTTGCCGAGGCGGTCGCCCGCAGCGCCAGCCTGTGCGGTGAACAAGAGCAGTTGCTGGATGAAATGCTGGCGACGGAGTTAGCCAGGCTGATGGACGACAACGGCACGCTGGCGATCGAACCGCTCACCGCTATGAGCGCACCGCGCCGCGCGGCGTTGTTACGCCGCTGGCTGGCGGCTCAGCAAGCACCGATGCCCTCGCGCGACATGCCGGAACGCATCTGGCAAGAAGTGGCGTTGGCGCGAGAAGACGCCGCCCCCTGTTTACGGTTAGGCGACTTTGCCGTTCGGCGCTATCAGCAGCGTTTGTATTGGGTGAGATTTATGGCAAGCCTGGTCGAGCGTGAAATCCTATGGGACGAGCCGATAAAACCGCTGGTTTTGCCAGCATCGCTGGGTGAGCTGAGTCTGCTCCCGGGCGGCCCACTGCGTGTGCCGCGGTCGGATGAGCCGGTATCAATACGCTTTCGCGCCAGCGGCAACCTGCATATTGTTGGGCGCCGCGGTGGACGTAAGCTGAAGAAAATCTGGCAGGAACTTGCCATTGCCCCCTGGCATCGCGATACCACGCCGTTACTGTTCTATGGTGAAACCTTGATTGCCGCGGCTGATGGGCTGTTTATCACGCAGGATGGGGTAGCGCAGGAAGGTGAGAGCGTACAGCTGGTGTGGCGGAAAACGGGCGGCTGAGCCGCCCGATTGGCTTCAGGATTCGCTGACCACCACGGTGCCGATTTCCGGGTGGCTGAAACTGGCGATTTTATCCAGGCGTAGCTCGCGGGCATGGCCAGCAAGTTCCACCACCAGATACTCGACATTCTTACGCGAGATGAGATCGTTCGCTTTGGCCTGCAGCTGTTCACCATCTTTCAGGGCCAGCGCCAGAACCAGGTGGTGCTGGCAGGCAAGCTCGAGGTTGTCATAATCATCGCAGTTAATGGGTTGATAAGTATCATTCATTGACATAATCGCTCACCAATAAGTTTGCCGCCGCATAAGCGGCCTTCTCCCTGACTGATTCCGAAAGGGCCTGATCCGCCGCATAAGCGGCCTTCTCCCTGACTGATTCCGAAAGGGCCTGATCCGCCGCAACCTCATTTAATACTTTCAACACGCAGCCCAGCGCATCCGGGATATACCCTAAGTCTCCGCTGGCTATTTCCGCATACCGCTTGCGTATTAACTCACAATAGTGATCCACATGCCCTCCTGTCAGCATTCTGACTTAACCGTGGGATGCAAGTTTAAGCCTACGAAGATAAACTCTGTTTAGCAAGGTGACTATACCATAGTCACCTAAGCAATATCAGCAGGATGAATGGCGTCGCGGCGATTGCTGACAGCCTTTTGTCGCCAGTTTCGCTACAATGTACGCCATTTTTTTCAGGAGTTTATTCATGGCGCTGAAAGCGACGATTTATAAAGCTGTGGTTAATGTTGCCGATCTGGACCGCAACCAGTTTCTGGATGCTAATCTGACACTGGCGCAACATCCCTCCGAAACACAGGAGCGTATGATGCTGCGCCTGTTAGCGTGGATTAAATATGCCAACGAGCGTTTGCAGTTCACCCGCGGGCTGTCATCGGACGATGAAGCGGAACTATGGCAGTTGAACGACCATCTGGGCATCGACCTGTGGATTGAGCTGGGTCTACCGGACGAAAAACGGATTAAGAAAGCCTGTTCGCGGGCGCAAGAGGTCGCGTTGTTTGCTTATAATAGTCGGGCGGCTGAAATCTGGTGGCAGCAGAACCAGACTAAACTGGCGGCATACTCGAAACTTACCGTTTGGTATCTTGATGATGCGCAGCTGGCACAGCTTAGCGCCTTTGCCGACCGCACGATGACGCTGCAGGCGACTCTACAGGACGGCGGTATCTGGTTATCTGACGATCGGAATAATCTGGAAATTCATTTAACGGCGTGGCAGCAGCCGGCATGATTATCGTTAGCCGCAGCGTCTCTATCCCGGATGAGGAGATCTCGCTCACCGGGGTTCGCGCGCAAGGGGCGGGCGGTCAGCATGTGAATAAGGCGTCGACGGCGATCCATTTACGCTTTGATATTAAAGCATCAAGCCTACCGGAGTTTTATAAAGATCGTTTGCTTGCCGCCAGTCACCACTTAATTTCTGCTGACGGTGTGGTTATCATTAAGGCTCAGGAATATCGCAGCCAGGAGATGAACCGCGAAGCGGCGATCTCACGACTGGTTGCGCTGATAAAAGAATTAACCGCAGTGCAGAAAAGCCGTCGGGAGACGCGACCGACTCGGGCGTCAAAAGAGCGGCGGCTTGCCTCCAAGGCGCAAAAGTCTTCAGTCAAAGCGCTGCGTGGGAAAGTTCGTCATTAACAGACGTGGCGGACGGGTGGAATGGATTATAAGGAATTCACAGTGAAGAAAATTGTCTTTTCTCTGGCAGCGGCTTGCTCGCTCTTTGTACTGTTTGGTTGTAACCATCGCGCCGATGTTGAAACCGTGCAGCCGACGGCGATGGAAGAACTTAAACCGATGCAGCAAAGCTGGCGCGGCATTTTGCCTTGTGCGGATTGCGAAGGTATTGAAACCTCGTTATTTCTTGAGAAAGACGGGACCTGGGTGATGAACGAGCGTTATCAGGGCGTTAGCCGTGAGCCGTCATCTTTCGCTTCGTACGGCACCTGGGCGCGTACTGCGGATAAGCTGGTACTCACCGACAGCAAAGGCGAGAAGTCCTACTATCGGGCGAAAGGCGATAAGCTGGAAATGCTCGACCGCGATGGCAATCCGATTCAGTCAACGCTTAACTATACGCTGGAGTCAGTGAAGGCTAGCCTGCCCACGACGCCGATGGCGATGCGCGGGATGTATTTCTATATGGCCGATGCGGCAACCTTTACCGATTGCGTGACCGGTAAAACGGTGGCTGTTGCTAATAATGCTCAGCTTGAGCGGGATTATGCCGCTGCGCGCGGGAATGATACTCGCCCGGTGTTGCTGGTGGTGGAAGGGCATTTCACCCTCGAAGCGAATCCGGATACCGGTGAAATGATGAAAACGCTGATGGTGGATAAAGACAGTAAATTTATCCCGGGTAAAGACTGCAACAACTAATTCCTGTTGTTGATACATAAAAAGAAAGGCCTCGCGATGACGAGGCCTTTTTATATTTAAAGGTAATGATTAACCTTTAATTTGCTGCACCAGGTAGTTCACAATATCCCCGGTCTTAATCAGCTGCTTCTCGCCGTTGCGACGATATTTGTATTCGATATCGTCGTTGTCGAGGTTACGGTCGCCCAACACGATGGTGTGTGGGATACCGATCAGCTCCATGTCGGCGAACATGACGCCCGGGCGCTCTTTACGGTCATCCATCAGCACTTCAATACCCTGCGCGCGCAGCTCAGCGTACAGCTTCTCGGCCAACTCCTGCACGCGATAGGATTTGTGCATGTTCATCGGCAGGATCGCAACCTGGAACGGCGCAATAGCGTCCGGCCAGAGGATACCGCGATCGTCGAAGTTTTGCTCGATAGCTGCGGCAACTACGCGAGTTACCCCGATACCGTAGCAGCCCATGGTCAGGATCTGGTTACGGCCATCTTCGCCCTGAACGGAGGCATTCAGCGCCTGGGAGTATTTGGTGCCGAGTTGGAAGATGTGGCCCACTTCGATACCGCGTTTGATAAGCAGGGTACCTTTGCCGTCCGGGCTTGCATCGCCGGCAACAACGTTACGAATATCCGCCACTTCTGGCGTCGCGACGTCGCGATCCCAGTTGATGCCGAAGTAGTGTTTGCCATCGATGTTGGCGCCAGCGGAGAAGTCGCTCATTGCCGCGACGGTACGGTCGATGACTACCGGAATCGGCATATTCACCGGGCCGAGAGAACCCGGGCCGGCGTTCACAACGGTGCGGATTTCGTCTTCAGTTGCAAAGGTAAGCGGGCTGGCAACCTGCGGCAGTTTTTCCGCTTTCACTTCGTTCAGCTCGTGATCGCCGCGAATCAGCAGGGCAACCAGCGGATAGCTGCTATCTTCAACCGCTTTCACCAGCAGGGTCTTCACGGTTTTCTCAATCGGCAGATTGAACTGCTCAACCAGCTCGGCGATGGTTTTGGCGTTCGGCGTATCGACAAGCGTCATTTCTTGCGTTGCAGCAGCGCGCGGCTCTTTTGGCGCGACGGCTTCGGCAAATTCGATATTTGCCGCGTAGTCGGAGCTGTCGGAGAAGATCACGTCGTCTTCACCGCTCTGCGCCAGTACCTGGAACTCATGAGACGCGCTACCGCCGATAGAACCGGTATCAGCCTGCACCGCGCGGAAATCCAGACCCATGCGGGTGAAGATTTTGCTGTAGGCGGCATACATCGCATCGTAGGTTTCCTGCAGCGATTCCTGTGAGGTATGGAAAGAGTAAGCATCTTTCATCAGGAACTCGCGAGAGCGCATGACGCCGAAACGCGGACGCACTTCGTCACGGAACTTGGTCTGAATCTGGAAGAAGTTCAGCGGCAGCTGCTTGTAAGAGTTCAGCTCGTTGCGAATCAGGTCAGTGATGACTTCTTCGTGGGTCGGGCCGAGGACGAAGGGACGTTCGCCGCGGTCAACAAAGCGCAGCAGCTCCGGGCCGTACTGCTCCCAGCGACCGCTTTCCATCCATAAATCGGCTGGCTGCACGACTGGCATCGACACCTCGATAGCACCGGCGTTATTCATCTCTTCACGCACGATGTTCTCGACTTTTTTCAGGACGCGCAGGCCGGTCGGCAGCCAGGTGTATAAACCTGAGGCCAGCTTGCGGATCATCCCGGCGCGCAGCATCAGCTGATGGCTGATGACTTCGGCGTCGGCAGGTGTCTCCTTCAGAGTGGAGAGCAGATATTGGCTAGTACGCATGTTGTTACGGTTCCATTTGGACGATCGGAACAGGCTGGGGAACCAGCCTGAAACAAAAAAAGTGGTTTAGTTTACCAGTGTGGCAAAGATGCCAAAAGAGAGGAAAATAAAATTAGCGTGGTTCGAGAGAAAAGACTTCAAAACCGGATGGAATTACCCGCCAGCGCACGTTGAAATCGAGCAGCCAGACGGCGTAAGTTTTCCCTGCTTCTTCCGCCTTCCGATATGCCGGGCGCGGATCCTGCGCCAGGACTTCACGAATAAACGCTTTGATATGCGGATAGCGCTTGTCCAGCGCGAGCAACTGCGCATCTATTTCCGGCGTAAAGCTGACGGCCATGCTGGCCTGCGGCGCCTGTTGCGCATAGCTGGCATGGGCATCCGGCAGGGCTTCGGCAAAGGGAAGGTAAGGCTTGATATCCACCACCGGCGTGCCATCGACCAGATCGAGACTGCCGAGCTCCAGGATGACCTGATCCTTCTGACTGCGAATGCCTTTTAGTTCAACCAGCGACATACCGATAGGATTAGGGCGAAACGTGGAGCGGGTTGCGAAGACGCCCATCCGCGCATTACCGCCAAGGCGGGGAGGGCGTACGGTGGGGCGCCAGCCGCCTTCCATGGTCTGATGAAACACAAACAGTACCCACAGATGGCTGAAGCTTTCCAGGCCGCGCACGGCGTCGGCCTGGTTATAGGGCGCTAATAGATGTAGTTCGCCGCCGCCGTGTTCAACCAGCCCAGGCTGGCGGGGAACGGCAAATTTCTCTTTATACGGCGAGCGGATGACGCCTATTTGCGCGAACTGAAAGGCACTCATTGCGCCGAGACGTTAAGCGCTGAACCCAGGCACACGGCCTGACGGTAGCAGCCCGGCGTACCGCTGGTAACTTCACAGCTGTGCAGCAGAACGGCGTTGGCCTTCATTTTGGCCGCGTTGATTTGCATACGTTTACGGGCGGTCGGGATGTTCGGCGGAGAATCCTGGTTTGATGCCTGGCATGACTCGCCGCTCACTTCACCCAAATCGCGGAAGGGTTTACCGACCAGCGCTGAGGCGTCGGTATAGATTCTTACCGGCGCGGGACGTGAGACTTTAGGTTTAGCCGTTTCCGTCTGGACTGGCGTGGTCGCGGTGCTTTTAACAGGCTCAACGGGAGATCTGCTTAGCATAGAACAACCGCTTAACATGAGTGCTAACAAACAGACCGGTAAAGCACGCATAGTATTTCCTCAATGAATTATAAAACAGGGCGCTATTGAATCAGGTGCTTGCATAAATGACAAGACGGGCATAAAGCCCGTCCTGAATGATATTACGGTGAAAGCAGATTACCAGCCTTTCACTGCACCGCCGTTAAAGATTTTGTTAGCGGCTTCGAAAACTTCGTCGCTCTGGTAAGCCTGAACAAATTTCTTAACATTTTCCGCGTCTTTGTTATCTTCGCGGGCCACGATCAAGTTCACGTACGGCGAGTTTTTGTCTTCAACGAAGATACCGTCTTTCGCCGGGGTCAGGCCAATCTGGCTGGCGTAGGTGGTGTTAATGACCGCCAGAGCGATCTGCGCGTCGTCCAAAGAACGTGGCAGCTGCGGCGCTTCCAACTCAACAATCTTCAGATTCTTCGGGTTGCCCACGATATCCAGAGAGGTTGGCAGCAGGCCCACGCCTTCTTTCAGTTTAATCAGACCCACTTGCTGCAGCAGCAGCAGGGAACGGCCGAGGTTGGTTGGATCGTTAGGGACGGCGATTTGCGAGCCCGGCTGCAGTTCATCCAGAGATTTGATTTTCTTCGAATAACCGGCAATTGGGTAAACGAAGGTGTTACCGACCGGCACTAATTTGTAGCCGCGGTCTTTAATCTGCTGGTCGAGATACGGTTTGTGCTGGAAGGCGTTAACGTCGATATCGCCTTTGCTCAGGGCTTCGTTCGGCAGCACGTAATCGTTGAAGGTGACCAGTTCAACGTCGAGGCCATACTTCTCTTTTGCTACCTTCTGCGCGACTTCAGCAACCTGCTGTTCCGCGCCGACGATAACGCCGACCTTAATATGGTTCGGATCTTTTTCATCCTGACCGCAACCCACCAGAGCCAGAGAACCGATTAACGCGCCAACTGCCGCAAAGGTTTTGAAATTAAAGGCCATGTTATTTCCTTCCTGTAAGAATTAGTGTTGTGTGTAAATAACGTTATTTGTGAGTTACAGCCCGAACGATACGATCGCCAGAGAATTGAATTAAATAAACCAGAATGACCAGCAATACCAGTACGGTATTCATTACCGTCGCGTTGTAGCCGATGTAGCCGTACTGGTAACCAATCTGCCCCAAGCCGCCAGCGCCAACCGCGCCGCCCATGGCGGAGTAGCCAACCAGGGTAATAAGCGTGATAGTTGCGGCGTTTACCAGACCCGGCAGCGCCTCAGGCAGCAGGACTTTACGTACGATCTGCAGCGGGGTCGCTCCCATCGCGCGTGATGCTTCAATCAGACCGGTCGGGATTTCCAGCAGGGCGTTTTCCACCATACGGGCGATGAACGGTGCAGCGCCAACCGTCAACGGCACGATCGCCGCCTGAAGGCCGATAGACGTGCCGACGATAACGCGGGTAAATGGAATCATCCATACCAGCAGGATAATGAATGGAATCGAACGGAAGATATTAACCAGCGCCGACAGCGTACGGTATAGCCTGGCGTTGGCGGCAATCTGCCCCGGACGGGTGACGTACAACAGTACGCCGACCGGCAGACCGAGGACAAAGCCAAAGAAGCCGGAGACAAACGTCATGGCCAGCGTTTCCCATACGCCGCGAACCAGCAGCCAGATCATTGGTTCAGACATATCCCAGTACCTCTACTTTTACATGATGTTCCTGCAGCCAGGCGATCGCTGCCTGGGTATCTTCCTGTGTGCCGTGCATTTCAGTCAGCATGATGCCGAACTTCACGCCTCCGGCGTAATCCATCTGCGCGCTAATAATGTTGTTATTCACATTAAAGCGACGAGCGGTTTCCGAAAGCAGCGGCGCATCGACAGAGTGGCCGGTAAACTCCATGCGCAACATGGGTACGCTATCAGGCAGCGGCGTTGGTTTCAGGCGCGCCTGATAGTCATCCGGAATATCCAGGTGCAGGGTTGATTGAATGAACTGCTGCGCCAGCGGCGTCTTCGGATGCGAGAAGACTTCGCTAACGGTGTCCTGCTCAATCAGTTGACCGTTGCTAATGACCGCCACGCAGTCGCAGATGCGTTTAACGACGTCCATTTCGTGGGTGATCAGCAGAATGGTCAGCCCCAGACGACGGTTAATGTCTTTCAGCAGTTCGAGAATCGAACGGGTTGTTGCCGGATCCAGCGCGCTGGTGGCTTCATCGCACAGCAATACTTTTGGGTTGCTGGCCAGCGCACGGGCAATCGCGACGCGCTGTTTCTGGCCGCCGGAAAGGTTGGCCGGGTAGCTGTCGTGTTTATCGCCGAGACCGACGAGATCCAGCAGCTCGGTCACGCGACGCTTAATTTCCGCGGGCGGCGTGTTATCCAGCTCAAGCGGCAGCGCTACGTTGCCGTAAACGGTGCGTGAAGCGAGCAGGTTAAAGTGCTGGAAGATCATGCCAATCTGGCGGCGTGCACGAGTCAGCTCTTTTTCGGACAGCGCTGTCAGTTCCTGGTTATCGACCTGAACGCTACCCTCGGTTGGGCGTTCCAGCAGGTTAACGCAGCGAATCAGCGTACTTTTACCTGCGCCAGAAGCGCCGATTACGCCGTAAATCTGCCCGGCAGGGACATGCAGGCTGACATTATTCAGCGCCTGTATGGTGCGGTTCCCCTGCTGGAACACTTTGGTAATATTCGAAAGTTTAATCATCAGTTATTTATTATCGTTTAGCCGTTTGCCGTGGCATTTTCTTCTGCCGTGTCCAGGCGATGCCTGTCAATGAAATGGATGTTAAGGCATCCAGACGTCTAAATCAATCTGACTCTTTATAATGAGCACTTTCCTGCATGCCGAAACATGCGATACTAACGGCATTCGCCTTTTTCAGGAGCAAACCGGTGGCAAAGTCTGTACCCGCAATTTTTCTCGACCGTGACGGCACTATTAATGTTGATCATGGTTACGTCCACGAAATCGACAACTTTGAGTTTATCGATGGCGTCATTGATGCCATGCGCGAATTGAAAGCGATGGGATTTGCGTTAGTGCTGGTGACCAACCAGTCGGGCATTGCTCGCGGCAAATTCACGGAAGCGCAGTTCGAAACCCTCACCGAATGGATGGACTGGTCACTGGCGGACCGCGGTGTGGATCTGGACGGTATCTATTATTGTCCGCATCACCCACAGGGAAGCGTTGAAGAATTCCGCCTGACCTGTGATTGCCGTAAGCCGCATCCGGGGATGCTCATTTCCGCACGCGATTTCCTGCATATTGATATGGCTGCTTCTTATATGGTGGGGGATAAAGTTGAAGACATGCAGGCGGCTGCGGCGGCGGATGTTGGAATGAAAGTCCTGGTGCGTACCGGTAAACCGGTTACTGAGGAAGCGGAAAATGCCGCTGATTGGGTGTTAAATAGCCTGGCGGACCTGCCTGCAGCGATCAAAAAGCAGAAAAAATAAGCGCTGCGTATAAAAGATGAGCGGTTGAAATAAAATTGTATTTTTCCGCTTGTCATTCCCGGCGAGCTCCCTATAATGCGCCTCCATCGACACGGCAGATGTGAATCACTTCACACAAACAGCCGGTTCGGTTGAAGAGAAAAATTCTGAAATTCAGGGTTGACTCTGAAAGAGGAAAGCGTAATATACGCCACCTCGCGACAGAGCGCTAAAGCGCGTCGCACCTGCTCTTTAACAATTTATCAGACAATCTGTGTGGGCACTCAAAGTGACATGGATTCTTAACGTCCTCGGACGAAAAATGAATACCAAGTCTCAACGAGTGAACATACGTAATTCATTACGAAGTTTAATTCATTGAGCATCAAACTTAAATTGAAGAGTTTGATCATGGCTCAGATTGAACGCTGGCGGCAGGCCTAACACATGCAAGTCGAGCGGTAGCACAGAGAGCTTGCTCTCGGGTGACGAGCGGCGGACGGGTGAGTAATGTCTGGGAAACTGCCTGATGGAGGGGGATAACTACTGGAAACGGTAGCTAATACCGCATAACGTCGCAAGACCAAAGTGGGGGACCTTCGGGCCTCATGCCATCAGATGTGCCCAGATGGGATTAGCTAGTAGGTGGGGTAATGGCTCACCTAGGCGACGATCCCTAGCTGGTCTGAGAGGATGACCAGCCACACTGGAACTGAGACACGGTCCAGACTCCTACGGGAGGCAGCAGTGGGGAATATTGCACAATGGGCGCAAGCCTGATGCAGCCATGCCGCGTGTATGAAGAAGGCCTTCGGGTTGTAAAGTACTTTCAGCGAGGAGGAAGGCGCTGAGGTTAATAACCTCAGCGATTGACGTTACTCGCAGAAGAAGCACCGGCTAACTCCGTGCCAGCAGCCGCGGTAATACGGAGGGTGCAAGCGTTAATCGGAATTACTGGGCGTAAAGCGCACGCAGGCGGTCTGTCAAGTCGGATGTGAAATCCCCGGGCTCAACCTGGGAACTGCATTCGAAACTGGCAGGCTAGAGTCTTGTAGAGGGGGGTAGAATTCCAGGTGTAGCGGTGAAATGCGTAGAGATCTGGAGGAATACCGGTGGCGAAGGCGGCCCCCTGGACAAAGACTGACGCTCAGGTGCGAAAGCGTGGGGAGCAAACAGGATTAGATACCCTGGTAGTCCACGCCGTAAACGATGTCGACTTGGAGGTTGTGCCCTTGAGGCGTGGCTTCCGGAGCTAACGCGTTAAGTCGACCGCCTGGGGAGTACGGCCGCAAGGTTAAAACTCAAATGAATTGACGGGGGCCCGCACAAGCGGTGGAGCATGTGGTTTAATTCGATGCAACGCGAAGAACCTTACCTACTCTTGACATCCAGAGAACTTAGCAGAGATGCTTTGGTGCCTTCGGGAACTCTGAGACAGGTGCTGCATGGCTGTCGTCAGCTCGTGTTGTGAAATGTTGGGTTAAGTCCCGCAACGAGCGCAACCCTTATCCTTTGTTGCCAGCGGTCCGGCCGGGAACTCAAAGGAGACTGCCAGTGATAAACTGGAGGAAGGTGGGGATGACGTCAAGTCATCATGGCCCTTACGAGTAGGGCTACACACGTGCTACAATGGCATATACAAAGAGAAGCGACCTCGCGAGAGCAAGCGGACCTCATAAAGTATGTCGTAGTCCGGATTGGAGTCTGCAACTCGACTCCATGAAGTCGGAATCGCTAGTAATCGTAGATCAGAATGCTACGGTGAATACGTTCCCGGGCCTTGTACACACCGCCCGTCACACCATGGGAGTGGGTTGCAAAAGAAGTAGGTAGCTTAACCTTCGGGAGGGCGCTTACCACTTTGTGATTCATGACTGGGGTGAAGTCGTAACAAGGTAACCGTAGGGGAACCTGCGGTTGGATCACCTCCTTACCTGAAAGAACCTGCCTTTGTAGTGTCCACACAGATTGTCTGATGAAATAACAGCAGTAAGTAATCTCTGCAGGCTTGTAGCTCAGGTGGTTAGAGCGCACCCCTGATAAGGGTGAGGTCGGTGGTTCAAGTCCACTCAGGCCTACCAAATTTCTGCTGATGCTGCGTTGCGGCGACACTCACATACTTAAGTATGCTTCGTGTCACCACGCCTTGCCTCAACAGAAATTACGGGTAAATGAGATAACTACGATGGGGCTATAGCTCAGCTGGGAGAGCGCCTGCTTTGCACGCAGGAGGTCTGCGGTTCGATCCCGCATAGCTCCACCATCCTTACTGCACAAAACAAGAAAACTTCAGAGTGTACCTGAAAAGGTTCACTGCGAAGTTTTGCTCTTTAAAAATCTGGATCAAGCTGAAAATTGAAACGACACACTGTTAATGGTGTGTTCGAGTCTCTCAAATTTTCGCAATCAGAAGTGAAACATCTTCGGGTTGTGAGGTTAAGCGACTAAGCGTACACGGTGGATGCCCTGGCAGTCAGAGGCGATGAAGGACGTGCTAATCTGCGAAAAGCGTCGGTAAGGTGATATGAACCGTTATAACCGGCGATGTCCGAATGGGGAAACCCAGTGTGATTCGTCACACTATCGTTAACTGAATACATAGGTTAACGAGGCGAACCGGGGGAACTGAAACATCTAAGTACCCCGAGGAAAAGAAATCAACCGAGATTCCCCCAGTAGCGGCGAGCGAACGGGGAGCAGCCCAGAGTCTGAATCAGCTTGTGTGTTAGTGGAACGGTCTGGAAAGTCCGACGGTACAGGGTGATAGTCCCGTACACCAAAATGCACAGGTTGTGAACTCGAAGAGTAGGGCGGGACACGTGGTATCCTGTCTGAATATGGGGGGACCATCCTCCAAGGCTAAATACTCCTGACTGACCGATAGTGAACCAGTACCGTGAGGGAAAGGCGAAAAGAACCCCGGCGAGGGGAGTGAAAAAGAACCTGAAACCGTGTACGTACAAGCAGTGGGAGCACCTTCGGGTGTGACTGCGTACCTTTTGTATAATGGGTCAGCGACTTATATTCTGTAGCAAGGTTAACCGTATAGGGGAGCCGCAGGGAAACCGAGTCTTAACTGGGCGTTAAGTTGCAGGGTATAGACCCGAAACCCGGTGATCTAGCCATGGGCAGGTTGAAGGTTGGGTAACACTAACTGGAGGACCGAACCGACTAATGTTGAAAAATTAGCGGATGACCTGTGGCTGGGGGTGAAAGGCCAATCAAACCGGGAGATAGCTGGTTCTCCCCGAAAGCTATTTAGGTAGCGCCTCGTGAACTCATCTTCGGGGGTAGAGCACTGTTTCGGCTAGGGGGTCATCCCGACTTACCAACCCGATGCAAACTACGAATACCGAAGAATGTTATCACGGGAGACACACGGCGGGTGCTAACGTCCGTCGTGAAGAGGGAAACAACCCAGACCGCCAGCTAAGGTCCCAAAGTCATGGTTAAGTGGGAAACGATGTGGGAAGGCACAGACAGCCAGGATGTTGGCTTAGAAGCAGCCATCATTTAAAGAAAGCGTAATAGCTCACTGGTCGAGTCGGCCTGCGCGGAAGATGTAACGGGGCTAAACCATGCACCGAAGCTGCGGCAGCGACACTATGTGTTGTTGGGTAGGGGAGCGTTCTGTAAGCCTGCGAAGGTGGCCTGTGAGGGTTGCTGGAGGTATCAGAAGTGCGAATGCTGACATAAGTAACGATAATGCGGGTGAAAAGCCCGCACGCCGGAAGACCAAGGGTTCCTGTCCAACGTTAATCGGGGCAGGGTGAGTCGACCCCTAAGGCGAGGCCGAAAGGCGTAGTCGATGGGAAACAGGTTAATATTCCTGTACTGGGTGTTACTGCGAAGGGGGGACGGAGAAGGCTATGTTAGCCGGGCGACGGTTGTCCCGGTTTAAGCATGTAGGCGGGTGTTCCAGGTAAATCCGGAACGCTGTTAACGCTGAGGTGTGATGACGAGGCACTACGGTGCTGAAGTAACAAATGCCCTGCTTCCAGGAAAAGCCTCTAAGCATCAGGTAACATCAAATCGTACCCCAAACCGACACAGGTGGTCAGGTAGAGAATACCAAGGCGCTTGAGAGAACTCGGGTGAAGGAACTAGGCAAAATGGTGCCGTAACTTCGGGAGAAGGCACGCTGATATGTAGGTGAAGCCCCTGCGGGTGGAGCTGAAATCAGTCGAAGATACCAGCTGGCTGCAACTGTTTATTAAAAACACAGCACTGTGCAAACACGAAAGTGGACGTATACGGTGTGACGCCTGCCCGGTGCCGGAAGGTTAATTGATGGGGTTATCCGTAAGGAGAAGCTCTTGATCGAAGCCCCGGTAAACGGCGGCCGTAACTATAACGGTCCTAAGGTAGCGAAATTCCTTGTCGGGTAAGTTCCGACCTGCACGAATGGCGTAATGATGGCCAGGCTGTCTCCACCCGAGACTCAGTGAAATTGAACTCGCTGTGAAGATGCAGTGTACCCGCGGCAAGACGGAAAGACCCCGTGAACCTTTACTATAGCTTGACACTGAACATTGAGCCTTGATGTGTAGGATAGGTGGGAGGCTTTGAAGCGTGGACGCCAGTCTGCGTGGAGCCGACCTTGAAATACCACCCTTTAATGTTTGATGTTCTAACCTGGCGCCGTAATCCGGCGTGGGGACAGTGTCTGGTGGGTAGTTTGACTGGGGCGGTCTCCTCCCAAAGAGTAACGGAGGAGCACGAAGGTTAGCTAATCCTGGTCGGACATCAGGAGGTTAGTGCAATGGCATAAGCTAGCTTGACTGCGAGCGTGACGGCGCGAGCAGGTGCGAAAGCAGGTCATAGTGATCCGGTGGTTCTGAATGGAAGGGCCATCGCTCAACGGATAAAAGGTACTCCGGGGATAACAGGCTGATACCGCCCAAGAGTTCATATCGACGGCGGTGTTTGGCACCTCGATGTCGGCTCATCACATCCTGGGGCTGAAGTAGGTCCCAAGGGTATGGCTGTTCGCCATTTAAAGTGGTACGCGAGCTGGGTTTAGAACGTCGTGAGACAGTTCGGTCCCTATCTGCCGTGGGCGCTGGAGAATTGAGGGGGGCTGCTCCTAGTACGAGAGGACCGGAGTGGACGCATCACTGGTGTTCGGGTTGTCATGCCAATGGCATTGCCCGGTAGCTAAATGCGGAAAAGATAAGTGCTGAAAGCATCTAAGCACGAAACTTGCCCCGAGATGAGTTCTCCCTGAGACTTAGAGTCTCCTGAAGGAACGTTAAAGACGATGACGTTGATAGGTCGGGTGTGTAAGCGTAGCGATACGTTGAGCTAACCGATACTAATGAACCGTGAGGCTTAACCTTACAACGCCGAAGCTGTTTTGGCGATTTGAGATGATTTTCAGCACTGATTCAGAGTTGAGTACGCAATAATTTGCGCAGCAGCAAGGCGGCAAGCGAAGGAAAGGAAGGAGCATACTGAAGTATGTGACTGAGTTTACGAGCGCAGGCAACGCAGCTGATGCGATAAAGAATGGCGTACTGAGCACAAAGAATTTGCCTGGCGGCGATAGCGCGGTGGTCCCACCTGACCCCATGCCGAACTCAGAAGTGAAACGCCGTAGCGCCGATGGTAGTGTGGGGTCTCCCCATGTGAGAGTAGGGAACTGCCAGGCATCAAATTTGCAGTAAAACCGGGGTGTTAAACCGGCAGATGTAGAAAAATTCGGTGGAGCGGTAGTTCAGTCGGTTAGAATACCTGCCTGTCACGCAGGGGGTCGCGGGTTCGAGTCCCGTCCGTTCCGCCACTTATTTAAAGCCCTGAGCATTTGCTCAGGGCTTTTTTGTTTTCTCAATAGCTAATTATTGCTAAATCAGCAAAAATTCTCTGCATTTATCGATCTTTTTCCAATTACCGCCCTCAGCCATAATGGCCTCAGTTAACCGAAACGAATAATTAACGAGGAACATCTATCATGGCAATCCCTGCATTTGGTCTTGGAACTTTCCGTCTGCAAGACGACGTTGTAATCAACTCTGTAAAAATGGCGCTGGAATTGGGCTATCGCACTGTTGATACTGCGCAGATCTATGAAAATGAAGCCGCTGTTGGTCAGGCTATTGCAGAAAGCGGTGTGCCGCGTGATGAGCTGTTCATCACGACCAAAATCTGGATTGAAAACCTGAGTAAAAACAAGCTGATCGCAAGCCTGAAAGAGAGTCTGCAGAAGCTGCGCACTGATTATGTTGACCTGACTTTGATCCACTGGCCGTCACCGAACGATGCGGTTGCTGTTGAAGAGTTTATGGCTGCGCTGATGGAAGCGAAGAAACTGGGCCTGACCCGTCTGATCGGTATCTCTAACTTCACGATTCCGCTGATGGAGCGTGCGATTGCTGCCGTAGGCGCTGAAAACATCGCGACCAACCAGGTTGAACTGTCTCCGTACCTGCAGAACCGTAAAGTGGTGGATTGGGCGCGTGAGCACGGTATTCATATCACCTCTTACATGACGCTGGCCTACGGCAACGCGCTGAAAGATGAAGTGATTGCACGTATTGCTGCTAAACATAATGCAACCCCGGCGCAGGCTATACTGGCATGGGCGATGGGTGAAGGCTATGCGGTTATCCCGTCTTCCACCAAACCTGAAAACCTGGCCAGCAACCTGAAAGCGCTGGATCTGCAACTGGATGATGAAGATCGCAAAGCGATCGCCGCGCTGGATTGCAACGATCGTCTGGTGAGCCCGGAAGGTCTGGCTCCTAAGTGGGATTAATCTACTCACCCCGGCATGCGATTTACGCCGCAGCCGGATGGTCGTGTCGCTACAGCTCCTTCGGGAGCTGTTTGACGTGCTCGCTCAGAAAATCAATAAACGCCCTGATGCGTGTGCTTACGGCTCTGTCGCTGTAATACACCGCACTGAATGGCATCTCGACCGGCAAGCGTTTGTCGGCAAGCAGTTCTACAAATTCCCCGCTGACAATCTCTTTGTCCACCATATAGTCCGACAGACAGGCAATACCATTCCCGGTAAGGCAGAGCTGTTTGAGCGTTTCGCCGCTATTAGATGTAATTTCGCAGCTGACTTCCAGTAATTGCCCATCGCTTGCTGAAATTGGCCAGGTATTTAAAGAGGCCGGTTCGGTGAACCCCAGGCAGAGATGATCTTCGAGATCTTCCGCTTTCTCCGGCATACCGTAGCGCGCGATATAATCAGGCGAGGCGATGATCTTGCGATAACTATTGAACAACGGGCGGGCGCGCAGGCTGGAATCCGTTAAGGCGCCAACGCGGATCGCCACGTCGACTTTGCGCTCAATAAGATTAATGAAGGTTTCTGAGGAGACCAATGAAAGCGTCATCTCTGGATAACGTTCACGGAAGGGTTTTACCAGCGGCATTAAGAAATGCAGCATCACCGGGGTGGCTGCATCAACGCGAAGCAATCCACGGGGCGTGGTGCGCGTTTCTAAAAGCTCATTCTCAGCGGCAGCCATTTCCTGCAACACCACCTGCATACGGCGGAAATAACGTTCGCCTTCTTCCGTCAGACTCAGCTGGCGCGTCGTTCGGTTAAGCAGACTTACGCCCAGCTTGGATTCCAGCTTCTTTACTGCCCGGCTGACAGCAGAGTTAGCCTGCCCGAGTTGCTCCGCAGCACGGCTAAAGCTGCCGCTCTCTACCACGGCGACAAAGATAGCGATCTCTTCTGACGTTGCTCTCATTGTTGCACCTATAGCAAAATTCTATTGAGACTTTGATGATTTTTGTTATTTAAACACCCCGGCATGCTACGTGTCATCTTAATCCTGATGCTACGGAGTAAATTATGCCACTGGCGCTACTTGCATTAACCATCGGTGCCTTTGCAATTGGCACTACCGAATTTGTGATTGTCGGTCTGGCACAGACGCCGTGGATTGGCGCGGTGATTGTGCTGGTTGTCCTGGGCGGTCGTTTAGATAAACTTCAGCGTCGTACGGCAGCCGTTTCTCTCGAAGGATAAGGGTTTCTCACGAATTGCATTGAAAGTGTATGGGAAAGTCCCTATAACAGAAGAACCAGCCGTAGTCGGGCTGGTTTTCTGTTATCGAGGTTTCATGCCCAAATTGCGAAAAAATACCTATGCCATGCGCTATGTCGCCGGACAACCTGCGGAGAGAATATTGCCTCCGGGAGCGTTTGCGGGCGTCAGTCCGGTGTATCCGGCGGGTACGCCGTTAAGCAGCGATGAGAAAATTCGCGTGCTGGTATGGAATATCTTCAAACAGCAGCGCGCTGAGTGGCAGTCTGTCCTTAAAAATTTTGGCAAAGACGCACATTTAGTCCTGCTGCAGGAGGCACAAACGACGCCCGAATTGGTCAGATTTGCGACCTCTAACTATCTGGCTGCCGATCAGGTTCCCGCCTTGGTGCTGCCGCAGCATCCTTCCGGCGTGATGACATTGGCCTCTGCCCATCCTATCTACTGCTGCCCGCTGCGCGAGCGTGAACCTATTTTACGTTTGCCTAAATCGGCGCTGGTGACGGTTTATCCGCTGCCGGATGCTCGGTTGTTGATGGTGGTGAATATTCATGCGGTCAACTTTAGTCTCGGCATTGATGTTTACAGCAAACAACTGCTGCCGATTGGCGATCAAATTGCCCATCATAGCGGGCCGGTGATCATGGCGGGGGATTTCAATGCCTGGAGTCGCCCGAGGATGAACGCGCTGTATCGCTTTGCGCGTGAGATGTCGTTACGTGAAGTTCGTTTCTCCGACGATCAGCGCCGCCGCGCGTTTGGTCGCCCGCTTGATTTTGTGTTCTACCGTGGCTTAAACGTGCACGATGCCTCTGTGCTGGTGACCCGCGCCTCCGATCACAACCCGCTACTAGTTGAATTCAGTCCCGGCAAGCCTGATTAATTAAGGTATGTCAGGCCTGCCACCGGGCAGGTCTGCGTTCAGCGCGATGCTGCCCTTTATTACTCAAACCACCGAAGGACAACACAATGACAACACGCTCTCATCATGACAACGTCGAAAAACAGTTTGGCTCACAGGCAAACGCCTATTTGACCAGCGCTGTGCACGCTTCCGGGCGCGATCTGCAACGACTGGCGGAACGGCTGGCCGATTTCCCGCAGGCGAAAGTGCTGGATATGGGCTGCGGGGCGGGGCATGCCAGCTTTACTGCCGCAGGGCAGGTTGCTCAGGTCACAGCCTATGATTTATCAAGCCAGATGCTGGAGGTCGTTGCCGAAGCGGCAAAAGATAAAGGTTTCACCAATATCGCGACTCAGCAGGGATATGCTGAAACGCTGCCGTTTGTCGATGCCAGTTTTGATATCGTGATTAGCCGCTATTCTGCTCACCATTGGCATGACGTTGGTCAGGCGCTGCGTGAGGTGAAACGCGTGCTGAAGCCGGGCGGGGTGATGATTATTATGGACGTAATGTCGCCGGGCCATCCGGTGCGCGATGTCTGGTTGCAGACCGTTGAAGCCCTGCGTGATACCTCGCATGTGCGTAATTACTCCAGCGGCGAGTGGCTGGCGCTGGCCAATGACGCAGGTCTGGTGATTAATCATCTGTTGACCGATCGCCTGCCCCTGGAATTCAGTTCCTGGGTGGCGCGAATGCGTACTCCAGAAGCATTGGTAGAAGCGATTCGTTTGTACCAGCAGAGTGCGTCGGCGGAGGTCAAAGCCTACTTTGAATTACAGCAGGATGGCTCGTTTAGCAGCGATACCATCATGTTTGAAGCGCATAAAGCGGTTTAGCACAGGCAATAAAAAAGGCACCGGGGGAATCGGTGCCTTTCTCATTATCCTGAAGGTCAGGATTCAGGTCTGTCGTTGTTTTTCACAAACAGTGTCAGCTGATCGCCTGGCTTCAGATTATCGGTATCGCTATTCCAGCGCATGACGTCACGAATATTGACGCCATGGCGTTTTGCAATACTCGATAACGAATCGCCTTTGCGTACGCGATAAGTGATGCTATCGCTGTTGTTCGCCAGACGTTGCGCGCTGCTACCTGCGCCGATAGTCAGATTTTGCCCGACCTTCAATCCTGAACCACGCAGGTTATTCCACTGCTGCAAATCCCTGGTGGTGACGCCGAGACGCGAAGCGATCCCGGAAATCGTGTCGCCAGAACGTACCTTATAGCTACGGCTGGTCAGCGGAGCATTGTCAGCAAGCTGCGTGGGCTGTACGGCGGCAATGTCGCCAGAGGCCAGAGATTCACGCAGCTGAGCGGCATGCTTCTGTGGCACCATGACATACTTTGGCCCGTTAGCGCCCAGCGTTGACCCCTTTACTCCGGCATTGAAGGTCTTCAGTTTGTTGACCGGCATTCCTGCCATGTCCGCAAGCTGAGAAATATCAACCGGACTGTCGAGGCGCACGCGCGCCAGCGCACGGCTTTCATCGGCCGTTGGCAGCTTCACGCCATAACGCTTGCTGTTTTTGAGAATCTCGCTCAAAGCCAGCATTTTTGGTACATAGACCTTGGTTTCACGCGGCAGCGAGAGCGACCAGAAATCGGTGGGTTTCCCACGCGAACGGTTTGCTTTCACTGCCTTCATGACCCGGCCTTCGCCGCTGTTATAGGCGGCGACGGTTAATAACCAATCGCCGTCGAACATTTTGTTCAGACGTTGCATCATGTCCAACGCCGCGGTAGTCGACGCGACGACGTCACGACGCGCATCATAACTGCGGGTCTGTTTTAAACCATAATTGCGCCCTGTGCTCGGAATGATCTGCCAAATGCCTGCGGCATTGGCACCAGACGTCGCGTGTGGGTCAAAAGCGCTCTCCACTATGGGTAGTAATACCAGTTCCATTGGCATGTTACGTTTCTTAACTTGCCCGGCTATCCAGTACATATACGGTTCAGCCCGTAAAGTTACATCGTGGAGATAGCTCTTATTACGTAAGTACTTCTGTTTCTGTTCGCTAATCCGGGGGTTTTCCGGAATGCCCATCTTCAGCTCGTCGCTTATGGAAGTCCACAGATCCTGGTCTTGCGCGTAGAAGGTTCCATCATCTAACCAGCGCGCTTGACTTGTGAACTTGCCTGCTTCCCCTTGACCAGCTGCAGAAAGGCTCTGTGCTCGCTGTTGAACGGTGCCGTCGTGCTTTGACGCCTGGCACCCTACCAGCAGGACAGAGGCGAGTAATATCGCTCGTGCCTTCATGTGTGTGTCAATAGTTGCTTAAAAGACGACCAAGGATAACGGCGAAGGCTGAGGATGACAAGTGTTAAATCTCAGAAGTCATCTTTCTTTGACCTCAACCATGCGAATCTCTGTGCAGAGTGTTGCAAATTTGTTTCTTTAGATATTTTTTCAATTAAATCATTGTCATCCGTACGTAAAAATAAATTTATACGGCGTTCATTTTTCAGAATAACGGGTAGTGTCTTTTGTTTTTTTGCACGTAACTCATTAACTTTATGATAGTAATCCTTTATGTCCATATCATCTGGCAGGATACTCAATGCAAACTTCATATTTGCTAAAGTATATTCGTGCGCACAACAAATGAGAGTGTCATCAGGAAGGGCGTTTATTTTCACAAACGATTGATACATCTGCTCTGCAGTGCCTTCGAACAGTCTGCCACAACCGCCGGAAAACATTGTATCACCACAAAATAGATAAGGCTGGCTGTAGAAACAGACATGTCCTAATGTGTGTCCTGGGGTGGCAAAAATAGAAAATTCGCGGCCTAAAACAGCAATGCGATCGCCATCCTTCACAATCCGGGTGGCTCCTTTATCCTGGGTTTCTGCCGGTCCGTAAACCACAATCTGCGGGAATTTTTGCTGCAGTTCTTTCACGCCGCCAACGTGATCGTGGTGGTGGTGGGTCAATAAAATCGCCTCTGGTTGCCAGGCGTTTTCTTCGATAGCTGCGAGCACTGGCGCGGCTTCGCCTGGATCGATAATTAAGCAACGATGCTTATCGTCGCTCAGAACCCAGATGTAGTTGTCCTGAAATGCAGGAATGCTGATAAGATTCATAAATTACCTCTCAAAGCGTTGCGGAAGGTTGCGATGAAGCCGGCAAGGATACCCCATACAGTTACAGCTCCAGAGCATTGGTCCAGTATGCCGTGGGGCGAGTACTATCGCGAGTCGCTGGAACGGCATATGAAGCCATGGCTGGCTAAATTATATGGCTTTCATTTACTTAAGATTGGCAATCTGAGCGCGGAAATCAATACCGAGGCCTGTGCTATCTCTCACCAGGTGAACGTTTCGCTGGAGGGAAGCCCGATGCAGGTTAAAGCTGACCCGCTGTCTCTTCCTTTTGCCGCTAAGTCGGTAGATGCCTGTTTACTGGCGCATACCTTGCCGTGGTGCAGCGATCCGCATCGCCTGTTGCGTGAGGCCGATCGCGTGTTGATTGATGATGGCTGGATAATATTGACCGCATTTAACCCGATAAGCCTGATGGGGTTGCGCAAGGTGACGCCGATACTGCGTAAAAGCATGCCTTATAACAGCCGGATGTTTACCATGACGCGTCAGCTAGACTGGCTGGCGCTGCTTAATTTTGAAGTCTTGCATTATGGCCGCTATCAGGTTCTTCCCTGGTCAAGGCAGGGGGGGAAAATGTTGAGCACGCATTTACCGGCTCTGGGCTGCCTGCAGCTCATCGTCGCCCGGAAAAGAACCATTCCGTTGACGTTAAATCCGATGAAGTCCGGGAAGGCGAAGACGCAGCTGCGTCCGGCCGTTGGCGCCACCCGGCAGTGGCGCGATGGGGGAAATTAGCTTTCCGGCTGGTAGCCGACATCATCCTGCGTTGGGTTAGACGCCGCGGTACGAGCCAGTTCATCGCAGCGTTCGTTTTCCGGGTGCCCGGCATGGCCTTTGACCCATTCCCATTTAATCTGATGCTGGCCGAGAGCGGCATCAAGACGTTTCCACAGATCGACATTTTTAACCGGCTTTTTGTCCGCGGTTTTCCAGCCACGCTTTTTCCAGTTATGGATCCATTGGGTGATCCCCTGGCGGACGTACTGGCTATCGGTACTCAGCACCACTTCGCAATGCTCTTTAAGCGCTTCGAGAGCGACGATGGCCGCCATCAGTTCCATGCGGTTGTTGGTTGTCAGGCGATAGCCTGCGCTGTAGGTTTTTTCGTGTTGGCGATAGCGCATAATGGCGCCGTAGCCACCGGGCCCTGGATTACCCAGGCAAGAACCATCGGTGAAAATTTCTACCTGTTTGAGCATCTCTGGTAGACTTCCTGTAATTGAAATCGATATGTAAACGATAAGTCTGACATAAATGACCGCTATGAGCACTGCAATTACACGACAGATTGTTCTCGATACCGAAACCACCGGTATGAACCAGATTGGCGCCCACTATGAAGGGCACAAGATTATCGAGATCGGCGCCGTAGAGGTGATCAACCGTCGCCTCACCGGCAATAACTTCCATGTGTATCTGAAGCCCGATCGGCTGGTGGACCCGGAAGCCTTCGGCGTTCACGGTATCGCCGATGAATTCCTCATGGATAAACCGACCTTTGCCGACGTCGCTGATGAGTTTATGGACTATATCCGCGGCGCGGAGCTGGTTATCCATAATGCGTCGTTCGATATCGGCTTTATGGATTATGAATTCAAAAAGCTGAACCGCGGCATTGAGAAAACGGAAACCTTTTGTAAGGTCACCGATAGCCTGGCGATGGCGCGTAAGATGTTTCCCGGCAAGCGTAATAGCCTTGATGCGCTCTGCTCGCGTTATGAAATAGATAACAGCAAGCGTACGCTGCACGGCGCGCTGCTCGATGCCCAGATTCTGGCCGATGTGTATCTGATGATGACCGGCGGCCAGACCAGCATGGCGTTTTCGATGGAAGGCGAAGGCCAACAGCAGGTCGGCGATATTGGAATACAGCGTGTTGTCCGCGCCGCCAGTAAATTACGCGTGGTTTATGCCTCTGATAACGAGCTGGTGGACCATGAATCACGCCTCGATCTGGTGCAGAAGAAGGGCGGTAGCTGCCTGTGGCGCGCCTGATCGACGACGATATGCGCTAAAAATAAGCGAGTGGGCGAATTTTGCAGCAAACGATTCAAAAGTGAAGAAAAAGCGTTGACGGCACTGTAGGGAAACCGTAATATTCGCCTCGTTCCCAACGGAACAACAACGCGGAGCGGTAGTTCAGTCGGTTAGAATACCTGCCTGTCACGCAGGGGGTCGCGGGTTCGAGTCCCGTCCGTTCCGCCACTATTCAGAAGGCCTGAATCAGCAATGATTCAGGCCTTCGTCGTTTTTGCTATTTTTCACGGCACGATCGTGAAATAAACCGGGAGCGCAGCGGCTCCCGAAAAAGTGATTAGCCGACCGTGAAGGGATCGGCGTCCTGCCAGGCGGGGAATTTCTCGCGGTACTCTCGCAACGCAGCCAGTGAGAGCTCGGCGTCGAGTCGCGTCGCCTGGTGCGGCTCAGCGGTGGCGATAATCTCCCCCTGTGGGTTGATGATACGGCTATCGCCGCGGTAGTGGTGGCCGTTGCCATCGGTACCAACGCGGTTGCAGCCAGCGACATAGGCCTGGTTTTCAATCGCCCGGGCGACCAGCAGTGATTGCCAGTGTAGCGAGCGTGGCGCAGGCCAGTTGGCAACATACAGCGCTAAATCGTAATCATTATGGTTACGCGACCATACCGGGAAACGCAGGTCATAACAGACCAGCGGCAGAATCCGCCAGCCGCGCCATTCAAAGACCACTCTCTGCGTGCCTGCTTCATAATGGTGGTGTTCATCCGCCATGCGGAACAGGTGACGTTTATCATAGAAGTGGATTTTACCGCCAGGCTCGACCAGCAAAAAGCGGTTCACCGGCCCGCGTTCGGTTTGCAGCGCCGCGCTACCGGCGATGAGCGCATTGGTCTGCACCGCTTTCGCCAGCATCCAGCCAACGACCTCTTCCTGCGGCATCGACTGCTTCGCTGCTTCCATCGCAAATCCGGTTGTGAACATTTCAGGCAGCACAATAATATCGCGGCCGCTAACGTCTTCCAGTTGGCGGTCGAAATGGCGCAGGTTGGCGGGACCATCCATCCACACTAGCGGTTGCTGCAACAGCGTAATTTTCAAGCCAGGCACAGTGGTGAGCTCCATTATGATGAGGGCGTTAAGATAACTTTAACACCATATCAGCAGCGGGCGGTGGCGTGGAATATTTTGTTAAAAAAATGCTAACTATCACCTTGCTGAGAAAGGTGAGGGTAAAAAGAAAGGCGGGGAGAGCCCCGCCTTAGTCGTGATGTGCAAGATTTCTTTTATTATGCTGCTTCAACTTTGCGAGTTTTCTCCGGCAACTTTACCGGCTTGGTCGCCAGTTCGTCCGCCGCGAAATCGTCAACGTTGATACTGCGCAGACGGCTGGTTTCCGCGCGGGTCAGGATATCGGCCTCATCCTGGTTGATTAACCCTTTCGCCAGCGCATTGGTCGCTAACTCATCCAGGCGAGTGAACGGCAGGTTTTTACCCAGCTCTTTGCAGATGCGCTGGTGGATTGGGTCCGCTGCCATCACATCCAGCAGCGCCGCTTCCAGCAAGCCTACCGGGTTGTGTTCGCTTGGCGTCAAGTACTGACCACGGCCGATACGAGAACGGGTCGCGCCTGGAATCTGCAGAATCTTCGCTACTTTATGATCCAGTTTATCGGACGGCGCATTGTAGTGGCGACCGGTCGGGAAGATGACGATACGCATCGCACCGGCGATGAAGCGGTTCGGGAAGTTTTTCAGCAAGTCGTCGATAGCCTGCTCCGCCTGATACAGCGCATCCTGCACGCCCCAATGCACTAGCGGCAGATCGGCTTCATTGCGGCCTTCATCGTCATAGCGTTTCAGCACTGCCGAAGCCAGGTACAGCTGGCTCAGGACATCGCCGAGGCGTGCGGAGATACGTTCGCGACGTTTCAGGCTGCCGCCCAGGACCGCCATGGAAACGTCCGACAACAGGGCCAGGTTGGCGCTCAGACGGTTCATATGTTGATAGTAACGGCGAGTCGTATCGCGGGTCGGCGCGCTGCTGGTCAGACCGCGAGTCAGACCGAGCCAGAAGCTGCGCACTTTGTTGCTGCCGACATGGCCGATATGCTTAAACAGCAGTTTATCAAAGGCGTTTACGTCGTTGTTTTGCGCTGCGGCCATTTCATCGAGTACGTACGGATGGCAACGAATCGCCCCTTGACCAAAGATCATCATACTGCGGGTCAGGATGTTCGCCCCTTCAACGGTGATCGCGATAGGTGCCCCCTGATAAGCGCGGGCGAGGAAGTTGCCTTCGCCCAGCATGATGCCTTTACCACCAGTAATATCCATGGCATCAATAATTGAGCGCTGGCCGCGGTGGGTACAGTGGTATTTAACTATCGCCGACAGTACTGCTGGTTTTTCGCCAAGCATAATGCCGTAGGTAATCAGCGAGGCGGCGGCATCCATGACGTAGGCGTTGCCTGCGATACGCGCCAGCGGCTCTTCGATCCCCTCCATTTTACCGATTGAGATTTTGAACTGACGGCGAATATGGGCGTAAGCGCCAGTCGCCATCGCCACGGATTTCAGGCCGCCAGTGGCGTTGGACGGCAGGGTAATGCCACGGCCGACGGACAGGCATTCAACCAGCATGCGCCAGCCCTGGCCGGCCATGCCGGGGCCGCCAATGATGTAATCGATCGGCACGAAAATATCTTTACCGCGAGTGGGGCCATTCTGGAACGGTACGTTTAGCGGGAAGTGACGGCGACCGATTTCTACGCCCGGCGTAGAGGTTGGGATCAGCGCACAGGTGATCCCCAGTTCTTCCTCGCCGCCCAGCAGACGATCCGGATCAGAGAGTTTGAACGCCAGTCCCAGTACGGTAGCGATGGGTGCGAGGGTGATATAGCGTTTGTTCCAGGTCAGGCGCATACCCAGTACCTGCTGACCTTGCCAGTCGCCCATACAGACCACCCCGGTATCGGGGATCGCACCGGCATCGGAACCGGCTTCCGGGCTGGTTAGCGCGAAGCACGGGATCTCCTGGCCACGTGCCAGGCGTGGCAGATAGTGATTTTTCTGCTCGTCAGTACCGTAATGCTGCAGTAGCTCGCCCGGGCCTAAGGAGTTAGGCACGCCAACGGTGATCGCCAGGATCCCGGATACGCCGGACAGTTTTTGCAGCACGCGAGACTGGGCATAGGCTGAGAATTCCAGGCCGCCGTACTCTTTCTTGATGATCATCGCGAAGAAACGATGCTCTTTCAGGTACGCCCACAGCTCCGGCGGCAGATCCGCCATTTCGTGGGTAATTTCGAAGTCGTTAGCCATACGGCAGGCCTCTTCTACCGGCCCGTCAATGAACGCTTGCTCTTCGGCGGTGAGGCGCGGCTGCGGATAGTTATGCAGCTTGTGCCAATCCGGGTTGCCGCGGAACAGATCGCCTTCCCACCAGGTGGTGCCGGCATCGATAGCTTCTTTTTCTGTGCGCGACATTGGCGGCATCACTTTACGGAAGGCGCGGAAGGCCGGAGCGGAGAAAAGTGATTTACGCATCGGCGCGAAGTTGAACGGCAGCAGAATAATTGCCAGCGGCAGCAGCAGCCAGACATTCCACAACCCCGCCACGCTAAGCGCCGCAGTCCAGGCGAGCAAAATCACGCTGCTGAGAAGCAGGCTGACTCGGTGATAGAAGAGCACGCCGAGTAACACCACGGTTGCAACAATACTCAAAATCATCATAGAGAAATGCTCCCTTATCTTGTAGGAGGTCTGACCACTTGTGATGTATTGGTTGTAGTGGATGTAATTTGTTTTAGCAATGTGTTTACAAAATAATTACAACCTTGCTCACATTGTTGTACGGAAAAGCGGCACGTAAAATCAAAAGGGCGGGGGATAACCTTTCCTGCTGCTTCTCGCTTCGGCGGCTATCCGGTACACTGCCAGAGTTATTCCAACCAATACTGAAGGATTATCCTCATGTACCAGGATCTTATTCGTAACGAACTGAACGAAGCCGCGGAAACGCTGGCCAACTTTCTGCAGGACGAAGCCAACATTCACGCTATTCAACGCGCGGCGGTGCTGCTGGCGGATAGCTTCAAAGCTGGCGGTAAAGTCCTCTCCTGCGGCAACGGCGGTTCCCACTGCGATGCGATGCACTTTGCGGAAGAACTGACCGGGCGCTATCGTGAAAACCGCCCTGGTTATCCGGCGATCGCCATTTCTGACGTCAGCCATCTGTCCTGCGTGAGTAACGATTTTGGCTATGAATATGTCTTCTCCCGCTATGTCGAATCTGTCGGCCGCGCAGGCGATGTTCTGTTGGGGATCTCTACCTCCGGCAACTCCGGCAACGTGATTAAAGCCATTGAAGCGGCTCGCGCGCAGGGGATGAAAGTCATCACCCTGACCGGTAAAGACGGCGGCAAAATGGCGGGTTCCGCCGATGTAGAAATTCGCGTACCGCATTTCGGTTACGCCGATCGCATTCAGGAAATTCACATTAAGGTGATTCATATCCTGATTATGCTGATCGAAAAAGAGATGGTTAAAGCTTAACAGGCTATTTTGTTTGCCATTTTGAACCCGGGCAGTGCTCAGACAAAACTCACCGAGTTTTGAACGCCCTTCAGGGCGGCCCGAAGGGGGAGCGTAGCGAATCATCCTCACGTACATGAAGTACGTTCCGGTTTTTGTGCGCTGGCCGTGTCCAAACTGACTGCACCAATAACGCCTTTATGTTTCAGTAAGTTGTATGAGGTGACGTATGTGCGAATTGCTCGGGATGAGCGCCAATGTGCCGACCGATATCTGTTTTAGCTTCACCGGGCTGGTTCAGCGCGGGGGCGGAACCGGGCCGCATAAAGACGGTTGGGGCATTACCTTCTATGAAGGGAAAGGGTGTCGCACATTCAAAGATCCGCAGCCGAGCTTTCAGTCGCCAATCGCGAAATTAGTGCAGGATTATCCGATCAAATCCTGCTCAGTCATTGCCCATATCCGCCAGGCTAACCGCGGCATGGTGGCGCTGGAGAACACCCACCCGTTCACTCGCGAGCTGTGGGGGCGCAACTGGACTTATGCGCACAACGGCCAACTTAAAGGCTATAAATCGCTGAAAACGGGTAACTTTCATCCGGTAGGCGAGACCGACAGCGAAAAAGCCTTTTGCTGGCTGCTGCATCGTTTAACCGAGCGTTATCCGCGTACGCCGGGCAATATGACAGGCGTATTTAAGTATATCGCGACGCTGGCGGGCGAAATGCGCGAGAAGGGCGTGTTTAATATGCTGCTATCGGATGGGCGCTACGTGATGGCGTACTGTTCAACCAACCTGTACTGGATCACGCGTCGGGCGCCGTTTGGCGTGGCGAAACTGCTGGATCAGGACGTGGAAATTGATTTTCAACGTGAGACCACACCGAACGATGTGGTCTCCGTTATCGCTACTCAGCCGCTGACTGGCAATGAGGCCTGGAATAAAATCATGCCAGGCGAGTGGGCGTTATTTTGCCTCGGGGAGCGTGTAGTTTGAGGCCAGCTGCGGCTGGATAACCTCGTGGCTGAGCGGTTTGCTGACGATATAGCGCCCATCCATTACCGAGACCACCGGCGGTTTGTGGGTTTGCTGGAAGTAATCGTAGCCTGGCTTCAGCTGCTTCCAGAAATCCGAGTAGTAAGAGAACTTATGTCGCGCCATATTGGCGTCGGTCATGCGGAACGGATAGATGCTGACCTGCACACTTGGCTGGCCAAACACCAGCGCGCCGGTGACAAACTGGAAGATCTCGTCAATGCTGGTATCGGTCATCGCATAGCAGCCGACGGAAACGCAGGCGCCGTGGATCATCAGGTATTTACCTTCATAGCCGTGCGCGCGATCGTAGGCATTCGGGAAGCCGATATTGATCGCTTTGTAAAAGCGGCTGTCCGGTTTTAGCTGGTTGCGCGAGACGTTATAAAATCCTTCCGGACTTTTAAAGTCGCCCTGACGCTGCTTCGGCCCGAGGCCGCCGGAGTAATTACAGATCCGGTAGCTGTCGAGCAGCTGGTAGTTTTCACCCATTTTGACGTAGAGATCGAGCATCCGCTCTTCTTTAAAGATCTCGATATAAACGGGGGAACCCATTAATTGTTGCTTATATTCTTTGCTAACCGGCGTTGTCGGACTGTTACTGCTGAGTAACCCAGCAAATGACACGCACGGCAACAGAAGCATCGCAATAAAGAATGCGATTTTGCGCATACTGCTTGTTCCTTGATAAAACAAAAAACCACATGCCAGGACGGCAATAGAGACCCGAAATCAGAGTTTTCTGGATTTAGAGCGCTCACATTAGCATCACGGCAGTTTTTCGCAAGCACGGTGTGGCTGCGTTTACAATTTAATGTTCCTTTATAGCGAATATTCCCGCAAAACGCAGTGAGAACTTTGCGCAATAGCTCGCATTTTAGAAGCACTTATTGGCGCTTTTCCTACTGCTGGTACTCACAAAATGTTACACTCTTGCCGCTTATGAACAGGGTAAGAAAGGATGCTTCTCTCCCGTCTCGTGTCTCTGTGACACCGCTATTCCTTTCTTGTTCTGAATTTTCATCAATGATGCTGGCCTCGGTTTGATGCCGGGGTTTAGGTTACGGATACCTGCTAACGATATGATTAAAATCACGAAAGGGCTAGATTTGCCCATAGCTGGCATGCCATTACAACAGATCTCTTCCCGGCCTGCGGTGAAGCGGGTCGCTCTGTTAGGCGAGGAATACGTCGGAATGCGTCCCTCGATGGCGGTTAACGAAGGCGACCAGGTACAAAAAGGCCAGGTGCTGTTCGAAGATAAAAAGAACCCAGGGGTGCGTTTTACCGCGCCTGCCAGCGGGACGATTAGCGCTATTCATCGCGGCGAGCGCCGGGTGCTGCAATCGGTGGTGATTGACGTTGACGGCCGCAATGATGCCGTACCGTTTACCCGTTTTGAATTAGACGAACTGAATGATTTGCCGCGGGAAACCGTGCAGCAACAGCTGCTGGCTTCCGGGCAGTGGACGGCATTTCGCACCCGTCCTTTCAGCAAAACGCCCGTGCCGGGCAGCGTGCCGGCGGCCATCTTCGTTACCGCTATTGATACTAACCCGCTGGCAGCAGAACCGCAGCCGATCATCCTTGCCCAGCGCGAAGCGTTTGACGCCGGTCTGACGCTGCTGACGCGCCTGACGGACGGTAAGGTTCATGTCTGCCAGGCTAGCGGCGGCAAGCTGGGTGGTCATCCGGCAGGGCAGGTCTCTTTCAACCAGTTTAGCGGCCCGCATCCGGCGGGGCTCGCTGGCACGCACATCCATTTCCTTGAGCCCGTCAGTCTGACGAAACAGGTCTGGCATCTCAACTATCAGGACGTTATCGCCATCGGCAAGCTGTTCCTTGACGGCGAGCTGTACAGCGAGCGCGTGATTGCCCTTGGCGGCCCGCAGGTTAAAGAGCCGCGGCTGCTGCAAACCTGCCTCGGCGCCAGCCTTGATGAGCTGCTGGCCGGCGAGCTGGTGGATGATGAAAACCGGGTGATTTCCGGTTCGGTGCTCGGCGGCGCCCACGCCCACGGTCCTCACGCGTTCCTTGGCCGCTTCCATTTGCAGGTGAGCGTCGTCAGGGAAGGGCGTGAAAAAGAACTGTTTGGTTGGGTGATGCCGGGCAAAGAGAAATTCTCGATTACCCGCACCACCCTTGGCCATTTCTTCAAGCGCAAGCGGTTTAATTTCTCCACCGATGCCAACGGCGGCGAGCGAGCAATGGTGCCTATCGGCAACTATGAGCGGGTGATGCCGTTGGATATTCTGCCGACGATATTGCTGCGCGATCTACTCGCCGGCGATAGCGATAGCGCCCAGGCGCTGGGCTGTCTGGAGTTGGATGAAGAAGATCTGGCGCTCTGCACCTACGTTTGTCCGGGCAAATATGAATACGGCCCGGCGTTGCGCAGCGTGTTAACCCAGATTGAGCAGGAAGGATAAGAGATGGGCTTAAAGCAACTGATTGAGAAAATTGAGCCGCATTTCACGCACGGCGGCAAGTTGGCAAAATATTACCCGCTGTATGAAGCGGCGGCGACGATTTTCTACACCCCGGGCCTGGTGACGCGCGGCGCGGCGCATGTTCGCGACGCCATTGACCTCAAACGAATGATGATCCTCGTCTGGTTCGCCGTGTTCCCGGCGATGTTCTGGGGTATGTACAACGTCGGCCTGCAGACCATTCCGGCGCTGCATAAGCTGTATGGCGCAGAGCAGTTGCAGCAGGTGATCGCCAACAACTGGCACTACAGCATCGCCCGGTGGTTAGGGGTGAGCTTCAGCGCCGATGCCGGCTGGCTCAGCATGATGATGTTGGGGGCGGTCTTTTTCCTGCCTATCTACATCACCGTGTTTATCGTCGGCGGTTTCTGGGAAGTGCTGTTCGCGATTGTGCGCAAGCATGAAATCAACGAAGGTTTCTTCGTCACCTCGATTCTCTTTGCGTTGATCGTGCCGCCAACGATGCCGTTATGGCAGGCGGCGCTGGGGATCTCCTTCGGTGTGGTGATCGCGAAGGAGATTTTCGGCGGCACCGGGCGCAACTTCCTCAACCCGGCGCTGGCGGGGCGCGCGTTCCTGTTCTTCGCTTACCCGGCGCAGATCTCCGGCGACCTGGTGTGGACGGCGGCAGATGGTTTCTCCGGCGCGACGCCGCTCTCGCAGTGGGCCAGCGGCGGCGGTGAAGCGCTGGTGAACATTGCGACCGGCATGCCGGTGAGCTGGATGGATGCCTTCCTCGGCAACATTCCGGGTTCGATTGGCGAAGTGTCGACGCTGATGATCCTGATTGGCGGCGCCTTCATTATCTTTGCCCGCATCGCCTCCTGGCGTATCGTCGCCGGGGTCATGGTGGGCATGATCGCCACCGCCACGTTGTTCAACTTCATTGGTTCCGATACCAACCCGATGTTTGCGATGCCGTGGTACTGGCATCTGGTGCTCGGCGGCTTCGCCTTCGGCATGATGTTCATGGCGACCGACCCGGTCTCGGCCTCCTTTACCGATAAAGGTAAATGGAGCTACGGCCTGCTGATTGGCGTGATGTGTGTGCTCATTCGGGTCGTAAACCCGGCCTACCCGGAAGGGATGATGCTGGCGATTCTGTTCGCCAACCTCTTTGCGCCGCTGTTCGATTACCTGGTGGTGCAGGCCAATATTAAGCGGAGGAAGTCGCGTGGCTGAGAAGAAAAGTAACGATAGCATCGGCAAAACGCTGCTGGTGGTGCTGGTGCTTTGTCTGGTGTGCTCCATTGTTGTCGCCGGCTCCGCCGTGGGTCTCAAGTCGCGCCAGCAGGAGCAGCGCGCGCTGGATAAACAGCGCAACATCCTGGCCGTCGCTGGTCTGATGCAGCAGGGGATGGACGCCGATGCGGTAGCGGAAACCTTTGTCGCACGCATCACGCCGCGGTTGGTCAATCTGGCGACCGGCGAGCTGCTGGATAAGGATCCGAGCAAATTTAATCAGGCCCAGGCGCTGAAAGATCCGCAGCAGAGCATTGCGCTCGACGCCAGCCAGGATCCGGCAGGGATTAAACGCCGCAGCAACCTGGCGGAAATCTATCTGGTGCGCGATACGCAGCAGCAGATCCAGAAAATCGTTCTGCCAATCTACGGCAATGGCTTGTGGTCGATGATGTACGCTTTTGTGGCGCTGGACGTCGATGGCCGTACGGTGAAAGGCATTACTTATTACGATCAGGGGGAAACCCCGGGTCTGGGCGGCGAGGTCGAAAACCCGAACTGGCGTCAGCAGTTCGTTGGCAAGCAGGTGCTGGATGAGAACGGCATGCCGTCGCTGAAGGTGGTGAAAGGCGGCGCCCGTGCAGGCGACATTCATGCTGTCGACGGATTATCCGGCGCCACGCTGACTTCCAACGGCGTACAGCATAGCTTCGATTTCTGGATGGGCGAACTGGGCTTTGGTCCGTTCCTGAAAAAGGTTCGTGAGGGAGAGCTGAATAATGGCTGAACAGAGCGATATGAAAGAGGTGAGGCGCGTGCTGGTGGGGCCGCTCATTGCGAACAACCCCATCGCCCTACAGGTGCTCGGCGTCTGCTCCGCGCTGGCGGTGACCACCAAACTGGAAACCGCCTTCGTGATGACCATTGCGGTCACGTTGGTGACGGCGTTCTCCAGCATGTTTATCTCGATGATTCGCCACCATATCCCCAACAGCGTGCGCATCATTGTGCAGATGGCGATTATTGCCTCGCTGGTTATCGTGGTGGATCAACTGCTGCGGGCTTTCGCCTATGAAACCTCGAAACAGCTGTCGGTGTTTGTTGGCTTGATTATCACCAACTGTATTGTGATGGGCCGCGCCGAAGCTTACGCCATGAAGTCGCCACCGCTGGCAAGTTTTATGGATGGTATCGGCAACGGTCTGGGCTACGGCGCAATCCTGATTGTCGTCGGCTTCCTGCGCGAGCTTATCGGCAGTGGCAAGTTGTTCGGTATTACCGTGCTGGAAACGGTGCAGAACGGCGGCTGGTATCAGCCGAACGGCCTGTTCCTGCTGGCGCCGAGCGCGTTCTTCATTATCGGTTTGCTGATTTGGGCCCTGCGTTGCTGGAAGCCTGAACAGCAGGAAAAGGAGTAACCGATTATGGCTCATTACATTAGCCTGTTTGTCCGCGCGGTGTTCGTTGAGAACATGGCGCTAGCCTTCTTCCTCGGGATGTGTACCTTCCTTGCCGTGTCGAAGAAGGTCTCCACTGCTTTTGGTCTTGGCGTGGCGGTGACGGTGGTGCTCGGCCTGGCTGTGCCGATCAACAACTTGGTCTATAACCTGGTGCTGCGCGACGGCGCATTGATGGAGGGCGTTGACCTCAGCTTCCTCAACTTCATCACTTTTATCGGCGTCATTGCGGCGTTGGTGCAAATTCTCGAGATGATCCTCGATAAGTACTTCCCGGCGCTGTACAACGCGTTGGGGATCTTCCTGCCGCTTATTGCCGTGAACTGCGCCATTTTTGGCGGCGTGTCGTTCATGGTACAACGCGATTACAACTTCCCGGAGTCTATCGTCTATGGCTTCGGCTCCGGTATTGGCTGGATGTTGGCTATCGTGGCGATGGCGGGGATCCGTGAAAAAATGAAATATGCCAACGTGCCTGCCGGTCTACGCGGGTTAGGGATCACCTTTATTACCACGGGTCTGATGGCGCTGGGCTTTATGTCATTCTCCGGTGTGCAGCTATAAGGGCGGAAAAGTATGGAAATTATTCTTGGCGTCGTGATGTTCACGCTGATCGTGCTGGTGCTATCCGGGCTTATCCTGGTGGCGCGCTCGAAGCTGGTGAACGCGGGCGACGTGGTTATTGAGATCAATAACGAAGCGGATAAACAGATCCGTACGCCGGCGGGCGATAAGCTGCTCAATACACTCTCCAGTAACGGTATCTTCGTCTCCTCCGCCTGCGGCGGCGGCGGTTCCTGCGGCCAGTGCCGGGTGACGATCAAAGAAGGCGGCGGCGATATCCTGCCGACCGAGCTTTCTCATATCACCAAGCGTGAAGCCAAAGAGGGCTGTCGTTTGGCCTGCCAGGTGGCGGTGAAGCAGAATATGAAAATTGAGCTGCCGGAGGAAATTTTCGGCGTTAAAAAATGGGAGTGTGAAGTTATCTCCAACGATAACAAAGCCACCTTCATTAAAGAGCTCAAGCTGCGGGTACCGGACGGCGAAGCGGTGCCGTTCCGTGCTGGTGGTTATATTCAGATCGAGTGCCCGTCGCATAAAGTGGCCTATGCCGACTACGATATTCCGGATGAATACCGTGCCGACTGGGACAAGTTCAACCTGTTCCGCTACGTATCCGACGTGAAGGAACCGGCCCTGCGTGCCTACTCGATGGCTAACTACCCGGAAGAGAAGGGCATTATTATGCTCAACGTACGTATCGCCACGCCGCCGCCGAAGGTGCCGGATGCACCGCCGGGGATCATGTCATCCTATATCTGGTCGCTGAAGGCGGGCGATAAGGTGACGATTTCCGGGCCGTTCGGTGAGTTCTTCGCCAAAGAGACTCAGGCCGAAATGGTGTTTATCGGCGGCGGCGCCGGTATGGCGCCGATGCGCTCGCATATCTTCGACCAGCTCAAGCGCTTGCACAGCACGCGTAAGATTAGCTTCTGGTATGGCGCTCGTTCGTTGCGCGAAATGTTCTACGATGATGAGTTTGAACAACTGGCGCGCGAGAACCCAAACTTCACTTTCCACGTTGCGCTGTCCGATCCGTTAGCGGAAGATAACTGGACGGGTCATACTGGCTTCATTCATAACGTTCTGTATGAAAACTATCTGCGTGACCATCCGGCGCCGGAAGACTGCGAGTTTTATATGTGCGGGCCGCCGGTAATGAATGCCGCAGTGATTAAAATGCTCAAAGATCTGGGCGTCGAAGATGAGAACATCATGCTCGACGACTTTGGAGGCTGATGATGCTGACGGTATTTGTCGCGACCTTTGTGATATTTGCGCTGGTGATCCTGGGGATGTCTTTGGGCTACCTGGTGAAGCGTAAAAGCATTCAGGGCAGCTGTGGCGGGATCGCGTCACTGGGGCTGGAGAAAGTTTGTGACTGCCCCGAGCCCTGCGATGCGCGCAAAAAACGTCTCGCCCGCGAGGCGCAGCGCCAACGGCAACGCATCTTGTGATCTTTAGCCCTCAATACCCGGTGGCGCTACGCTTGCGTGTTTTGTAGGCCGCCATCCGGCAACCATATACCATCACCTGCAGGCCGCATTCGCGGCCTTTGTTATTATTCACGTTAAAAAAGCATAAAATTTGCGCGCAGTTTTGCTATGCTGTATGGGTATACAGTATTGGGTCAGGCGATGCGTAAAATTATCCATGTCGATATGGACTGCTTCTTCGCCGCGGTGGAAATGCGTGACAACCCGGCGTTGCGCGATATCCCCATTGCGATTGGCGGCAGTCGGGTGCAGCGTGGTGTGATTAGTACCGCGAACTATCCTGCGCGTAAATTCGGCGTGCGCAGCGCGATGCCGACGGCGACGGCGTTGAAACTGTGTCCTCATCTTACGTTGCTTCCCGGGCGTTTCGATGCCTACAAAGAGGCCTCTAACCATATTCGCGAAATCTTTTCCCGCTATACCTCGTTAATTGAGCCGCTGTCGCTGGATGAAGCCTACCTCGACGTGAGCGACAGCGTACATTGTCACGGATCGGCCACACTGATGGCGCAGGAGATCCGCCAGACCATCGAGCGCGAGCTAAACCTGACCGCTTCAGCGGGCATCGCGCCGGTCAAATTCCTCGCCAAAATCGCCTCTGATATGAACAAACCTAATGGCCAGTTCGTCATTGCCCCGCACCAGGTGGCGGAGTTCGTGCAGGCGCTGCCGTTGGCGAAAATCCCCGGTGTCGGTAAAGTGTCGGCGGCGAAGCTGGAAAATATGGGGCTACGTACCTGTGGCGACGTGCAGAACAGCGACCTTGCGATGTTGCTTAAACGCTTTGGCAAATTTGGCCGTATCCTGTGGGAGCGCAGTCACGGTATTGACGAACGTGAAATCCATAACGATCGCCAACGCAAATCGGTCGGCGTGGAGCGCACTCTGGCGGAAGATATCCACGAGTGGCCAGAGTGTGAAGCGATCATCGAAAATCTCTATCCCGAGCTGGAACGTCGGCTGGCGAAGGTGAAACCGGATCTACTTATCGCTCGTCAGGGCATTAAGCTGAAGTTTAACGATTTCCAGCTCACCACTCAGGAGCATGTCTGGCCGCGGTTGAATAAAGATGATCTGATCGCAACCGCCCGCAATGCCTGGTTTGAGCGGCGCGGTAGCCGTGGTGTGCGATTGGTGGGGCTGCACGTGACGCTGCTCGATCCGCAGCTCGAAAGACAACTGGTTCTTGGACTATAGCAATGCTAACCATCAGGGCTTATGTAGAAGAGGATTTCCCGGCGCTATGCACGATATTTTTGCGAGCCGTCAGGGAGACGGCCAGTCAGGATTATTTGCCCGCGCAAATCGCCGCCTGGGCGCAAGTTGATGAATCACGCTGGCGGTGGAAAATAGCGGATTCGCAGGTGCTGGTGGCGGTGGTTGATAACCAACCGGTTGGATTTATCACCGCCATTAATGATTATATCGACCTCTTTTTCGTCTCGCCGGATTATGCCCGTCGTGGAATAGGTCGGGCGCTTCTTGAGGCGTTATGCGCTTCACATCCAGGGAAGGTGCTGACGGTCGATGCCAGCATCACGGCAAAACCCAGCTTCATTCGCCAGGGATTTCGTGTCGTATCTGAGCAACGCGTAGAAGTTCGCGGGGAGTGGTTCACCAACTATCGGATGGAAAAACGCGGTTCGGGGAAGGTTGAATAGGTCGGGTAAGGCGTTAGCCGTCACCCGACAAAATAACGACATTAGCGGGATTTTCCCTGCTTAGCAGGGCTACGGTACCGGGGCGACAAACGGCACGAAACGTAGGTCAGGTAAGCGAAGCGCCACCTGACAAAAAACGGTAAAGGTAGAGTAGCCCGATAGAAAACCGGCGGCCTGGCGCCGCCGGTTTATCGCTTACTTAGTCGGAATGGCTTTCAGCAGTTCGGTCAGCAGCGTCCAGTACTGGCCGACGCTCTCGATATGAACCTGCTCATCCGGGGAGTGCGGGCCGGTAATGGTTGGGCCGATGGACACCATATCCATCTCCGGATACGGTTTTTTGAACAGACCGCATTCCAGGCCAGCGTGGATGATCTGGATGTTCGGCGTCTTGTTGAACAGACGTTGATAGGTCTCACGCACCAGGTGCATCACCGGAGAGTTCGCATCTGGCTGCCAGCCAGGGTAAGCCCCTTTCGCTTCGGTTTTCGCGCCCGCCAGTTTGCCCAGTGAATCCAGCATGCTGACGACATAGTCTTTACCGCTGTCGATCAGGGAGCGAATCAGACAGTGGATCTGTACGTTGTCATCGGTCATGGTGACGACGCCGACGTTCAGTGAGGTTTCCACCACGCCTTTCGCCACGTCGGAGTTGCGGATAACGCCGTTCGGCGTGGCATTCAGCAGACGAACAAAACCGTCGCGGGAAGCCGGGGTCAGCGCCGCTTTGTCGTTATCCACCGCTTCCAGCAGCACGACCAGATTCTTCTCTTTCGCCGCCAGTTCGTTTTTCAGGATATCCTGGTAGGTCTTCACCAGCGCCCTCAGCGCATCCGCTTTGTCTGCGGCGACGGCGACGGTCGCGAACGCTTCACGCGGAATCGCGTTGCGCAGCGTACCGCCGTTGAAATCAACCAGACGCAGATCCAGTTCATCCGCGTGGCCTGCCAGGAAGCGTGCCAGCAGCTTGTTGGCGTTGCCCAGGCCGACGTGGATTTCGCCGCCGGAATGGCCGCCTTTCAGCCCTTTTAAGGTCAGCTTAAAGCTCTGGAACCCAGCCGGAACCGCTTCGCGGGTCAGCGCCAGGTTAGAGGTGAAATCGATACCGCCAGCGCAACCCATATAGATTTCGCCTTCTTCTTCTGAGTCGGTATTGATCAGGATATCCGCCTGCAGCCAGTTGGCCTGCAGGCCGAAAGCGCCGTCCATGCCCGCTTCTTCGGTCATGGTCAGCAGTACTTCCAGCGGGCCGTGAGCGACGCTGTCGTCGGCCAGCACCGCCAGTGCGGAAGCCATACCGATGCCGTTATCCGCACCCAGGGTGGTGCCGCGCGCTTTCACCCACTCGCCGTCGATGTATGGCTGGATCGGGTCTTTCGCAAAGTCGTGGACGGTGTCGTTGTTTTTCTGCGGCACCATATCGAGGTGCGCCTGCAGAACCACCGGTTTGCGGTTTTCCATACCGGCGGTCGCGCCTTTACGAATCAGAATGTTGCCAACCTGGTCGCGTTCCGCGTGTAAGCCTTTTTCTTTTGCCCAACCCATGATGTGCTCGGCGAGCTGTTCTTCGTGATAGGACGGGTGCGGGATGGAGCAAATTTTGGCAAAAATATCCCAAAGCGGTTGCGGGGATAATTGAGACAATTCAGACACGATGAGTCTCCTTACAGTCACCTGCAAAAGTCGTTTACAGGTCGAGGGTTAGCAATAAGATTCGCTACAAGCGTGGGCTTGCGCGATGTGGTTGAGAATACCACTTTCCGTGTACTCCGCTAGTGTAAAGCACGCAAAAAGCGTTGCCGAAGGCGCTTAATACTGGTTTTTAGCGCGTCAGGTCTCTATAATCTCGCGCAACCATTTTCCCCCTCGAACAATATTTAAGCCGTTAAATACAGGCTGGGACAATTCACATGAGCGAAAAATACGTCGTCACCTGGGACATGTTGCAGATTCACGCCCGCAAACTGGCAAGCCGTCTGCTGCCGGTTGAACAATGGAAAGGCATTATTGCCGTTAGTCGTGGCGGTCTGGTACCGGGAGCTTTACTGGCGCGTGAACTGGGTATTCGTCATGTTGATACCGTATGTATCTCTAGCTACGACCACGACAACCAGCGCGAGCTGACCGTTCTGAAACGCGCTGAAGGCGATGGCGAAGGTTTTATCGTTATCGATGATCTGGTCGACACTGGCGGCACCGCGGTCGCCATCCGCGAAATGTATCCTAAAGCGCACTTTGTGACTATTTTCGCTAAGCCGGCGGGGCGTCCGCTGGTTGACGATTATGTTGTTGATATCCCGCAGGATACCTGGATTGAGCAGCCGTGGGATATGGGCGTCGTCTTCGTCCCGCCAATCGCTGGCCGTTAATTCCAGCCAACAGTGAATAATGACCACGCCCGGTTATGCCGGGCGTGGTTTTTTTTGCCCTCACGCAGGTTACAATAGCTATAGCGGCAACATGATGGAGGCGGCACATGTCACAAGCTAACCTTAGCGAAACGTTGTTTAAACCCCGATTCAAATATCCGGAAACCTCAACGCTGGTCCGTCGATTTTCCTCCGGCCAACATCAGGGGATGCAGACCGCACTGAGCGGTAATCATGTCGATCACTGGTATCGTCTGATCAATCGTCTGATGTGGATCTGGCGCGGCGTGTCGCCGCAGGAGATTTGGGATGTCCAGGCGCGGATCGTGATGAGCGATGCCGAGCGATCCGACCCGGAGTTGTACGATACGGTGATCGGCTATCGCGGCGGCAACTGGGTGTTTGAGTGGACTAAGCAGGCGATGATGTGGCAGCAAAAAGCGACTCAAGAAGCCGATCCGCTGCTGAGCGGCCGCCACTGGCTGCACGCCTCCAACCTGTATAGCATTGCCGCTTATCCGCATATTAAAGGCGATGGGCTGGCCGATCAGGCGCAAACCCTGGCCAATCGGGCCTATGAAGAGGCGGCGCAGCGGCTGCCGGGCGAACTTCGCGAGCTGGAGTTTGCTATTCCCGGCGGTTCGCCGGTCACTGGTTTCCTGCATATGCCGAAAGGCGAAGGCCCGTTCCCGACGGTGTTGATGTGCGGCGGCCTGGATTCGCTGCAAACCGATTACTACACCCTGTATGAGAAATATTTCGCGCCGTTGGGTATCGCCATGCTGACCCTGGACATGCCGTCCATTGGTTTCTCAAGTAAGTGGACGCTGGCTCAGGACACCAGCATGCTGCACCAGTACGTGCTGCAACATCTGCAGAACGTGCCGTGGGTCGATCATACCCGGGTGGCGGCGTTTGGTTTCCGCTTCGGCGCCAATATCGCCGTTCGTCTGGGGTATCTGGAATCGCAACGGCTGAAGGCGGTGGCCTGTCTGGGGCCGGTGGTGCATAACCTGCTGGTTGACTCGCAATTGATGGGACGGGTGCCGGAGATGTTCCTCGATGTGCTGGCATCCCGCCTCGGCATGCACGATGCGTCTGACGAAGCGCTGCGCGTCGAACTGAATCGCTATTCATTAAAAACACAGGGGTTGTTAGGTCGCCGCTGCCCAACGCCGATGCTATCCGGTTACTGGAAAGACGATCCGTTTAGCCCGGAAGAGGAATCGCGGTTAATCACCTCATCTTCTTCGGACGGCAAGCTGATTGAGGTGCCGTTTAAACCGGTATACCGTAATTTCGATCACGCATTGCGTCAGATTGCCCGCTGGATCAATCATAGATTTAGTTAATATATTGCTAAATTTTATTGGTTTGGTAAAACAGGTGCATCACTAAAGGAGATCGCAATGACGTTACCGAGTGGACACCTGAAGAGTAAGCTGATTAAAAAATTCACGGCGCTGGGCCCCTATATCCGTGAAGGGCAGTGTGAAGAGAACCGCTTCTTTTTCGATTGCCTGGCAGTTTGCGTCAACGTTAAACCAGCCCCGGAGAAACGAGAGTTCTGGGGATGGTGGATGGAAATGGAAGCGCAGGAATCACGCTTCACCTATAGCTACCACTTCGGTCTGTTTGATCAAGAGGGGATCTGGCAGGCTGTCGCCATCGACGATCCTGAAGTCCGCGAAAGGCTCGAAAAAACGCTGCGTGAATTCCACGAGCGCGCGGCGGCGTTACTGACCACCTTCAATCTGAAGCTTGAACCGGCTGACGATTTCAGCGAGCCGGTTCGCCTGCGCGCGTAAACCATTTCCTAAGATCCGCTTTCTTTTTCGGGAAGCGGATAGTCGTCAAATTCAGACTCAGGGATCATATTCCTACGAATCCCAGGCGGCTGTGCGCTTCGAACGCCCCCGAGGGCGTTGCGCGGCGATAAAAATGAGAATTATTCCTGAGAAGTGACGCCGGATTGCTGCGACAGCAGTTTACCGGCCATCGCCTGTTGGATAATCGGGATGGGGGTTAATAAGTGCTCGCGCATCAGCGCGCTGGCCCGCGCGGCGTCGCGCGCCAGAATCGCCTCCAGCAGCGTTTGGTGCTGGACATGTTTATCTTCCAGCATTTCCACCGACAACACGGTGGTGCGTAGCCAGATGAAACGGTAACGCGCCGCCAAATCGAATAGCCGTTCGCGCATCTGCAGCAGATACTGCGAGCCGCAGCCCGCGACGATGGCGGTGTGAAACGCCTGGTGGCGCTGATCCCATTCATCGAGCAGATGTTCGCTGGCCTCGCAGGACTCCAGCTTATTGAGCAGATGCGCGCGGGCCAACAGCTCGGCTTCCCATTCATCGCCGCCGCGCTCAATGGCGAGGCGCACCAGCATGGCTTCCATATTGGCGCGGGCATCAAAGATATCGAGGAGTTCCGCCTCGGACATCGAGGCGACGCGGTAGCCTTTTTGATTGACCACCGTGACCAGCCGCTCGGCCACCAGCTGTGAGAGCGCTTCTCGCAGCGGCCCGACGCCAAGCTCATAGCGTGACGTCAGCAGGCTCATACGCAATTTTTCATCAGGCTGATAAACGCCGCGAATGATGTCGTTCTTTAGCCAGCGGTATCCATCAATGGCCGTCGCTTGCGGAATGGCGGTCATGGTCTTACTCCTGAACAAACTTCCCGGCTTGCGCCGGGAACAGGGTTAACGCGTATTTTGCAGCGGTAGTTTTTGCCACAATAGCAGCTTTTTCCAGCGCGACATAATCGGCACGGTGCAGATGATGGCGATCGCCAGCACACCGGTGGAAATCACTTCCAGCTGCTGCGCCGGACGGAACAGCATCACCACCAGAACGAAGGTGATAAAGGCGATAACCAGCCAGGTGAGCCACGGGTACAGCCACATTTTGAGGCGAATCTCGCCGCCTTTCGCCAGCAGGATTTTACGCATCCGTAGCTGCGAAATCGCGATAACCAGATAGACCAGCAGGGCGATAGCGCCGGAGCTGTCGATCAGGAACTTAAACACTTTGGCTGGCGCATAGTAGTTCACCACGACGGTAAGGAAGGCCGCGCCGGTAGAGAGCAGCACCGCCACGTACGGCGTTTTGCTGCGATTGGTTTTGCCCATCATTGCTGGCGCATCGCCGCGACGGCTCAGGGAATAGAGCATCCGCGAAGCGGTATACAGTGCCGAGTTCAGGCAACTGGTTACCGATAACAGGATCACGCCGTCCATAATCAGTTTGGCGTACGGGATATGCAGTAACTCCAGCACTGAACGGTATGAACCCACGCTTTTCAGTCCCGGCATGTTCCACGGGATCAGCGCGACCACCACGAAAATCGAGCACAGATAGAAAATTGAGATACGCCAGATGACCGAATTGGTCGCGCGGACGATGTGTTTGTCCGGCGTATCCGATTCGGCGGCGGCGATGGTGACGATTTCCGCGCCCATAAACGAGAACATGGTGATAAGCATCGCACTGAGTACCGCGCCGAAACCGTTAGGCATAAAGCCGCCGTGGTCCCACAGGCGGGAAATTCCGCTCACTTCGGCGTAAGGGTAGAAGCCGGTGATGGCGATCGCACCCAGCACGATAAACGCCAAAATGGCGATCACTTTGCAAATAGCCAACCAGAACTCGAATTCGCCGTAGTTCTTGACGCTCAGCAGGTTGCTGCCGGTAAGGGCGAGGGTGATGACCAGCGAGAACAGCCACACCGGTACGCCGGGGATCCATGAGTTGAGAATAATGGCGGCAATATTGGCTTCCAGCGGGATCACCAGTACCCAGAACCACCAGTATAGCCAGCCGATGGTATAGCCAGCCCAGCGCCCGATCGCTTTATCGGCGTAGGTCGAAAAGGAGCCGGTATCCGGGGTGGCGACGGCCATTTCGGCCAGCATCCGCATAATCATCACCACCAATAACCCGGCAAACAGGTAGGAGAGCAGCACCGCCGGGCCTGCTTCGGCAATGGCGACGCTGGAACCGACAAACAAACTTGCGCCGATAACACCGGCAATAGATAACATGGTGACGTGCCGTGATTTCAGCCCGCCCCCTAACTCATGTGATTGCGACAGTTGCCCCATCATTAACCCCTTTTCTTGTTTTTTGGCACCGTTTGCCGGATGGCGGTTGCGCCTTATCCGGCCGACAGGCGACCGGATGGGACGTCTTCGCGTCGCCACCCGGTGGAGGAGTGTTAGCGTTGTTTAGCTTCGTTGAAGCAGTCGGCGATAATCTTCAGCCCCTGCTCGATCTGCGCATCTTCAATAGTCAGCGGCACCAGAATACGCAGGACGTTGTAGTACGGCCCGCAGGAGAGCAGGATCAGGCCTTTGTCGCGCGCGCGGGCGACGATATCCGCGGTGAGTTTGGCGTTTGGTTTGCTGTGGTCGCCTGCTTCAAAGAGCTCGATGGCAATCATCGCCCCCAGTCCGCGAACGTCGCCGATCTCGCAGTGCGCTTCAGCGATATTCAGCAAACCTTTACGCAACTTGTCGCCAAGCTGATTGGCTTTTTCCAGCAGATTCTCCTGCTCGAAGATTTTCAGTACCGCCAGCGCGGCGGCGCAGGCGACAGGGTTACCGGCATAGGTGCCGCCCAGCCCGCCAGGGGCGATGGCGTCCATCACTTCCGCGCGCCCGGTGACGCCCGCCAGCGGGAAGCCGCCGGCGATCGATTTCGCGAAGGTGGTGATATCCGGCGCGACGCCCATTTGTTCCATGGCGAACAGCGTACCGGTACGGCCCGCGCCGCTCTGCACCTCATCAGCGATCAGCATAATGCCGTGTTCGTCGCACAGCGCGCGCAGGCGCTGCATAAAAGCCGGGGAGGCGGCGTAGAAACCGCCTTCGCCCTGTACGGGTTCAATGACGATGGCGGCGATATCTTCCGGCGCGGCATCGTTTTTGAAGATCCGCTGAATGCTGGCGATAGCGTCGTCATCGCTGACGCCGTGCAGCGCACACGGGTAGAGAGCGCGATATACGTGGCCCGGCATCAACCCCATGCCTGCGGAATACGGGTTGACCTTACCGGTCAGCGACAGGGTGTAGTGGGTACGGCCATGATAGGCGCCGGTAAAGGCGATGGTGCCGCTGCGCCCGGTCGCCGCGCGGGCGATTTTGACCGCGTTTTCCACGGCTTCCGAGCCGGTGGTCACCAGCAGTGTTTTCTTCGCGAAATCGCCGGGCACTTTCTGGTTCATGATTTCGCAGAGTTGCAGATAGGGTTCATAGGCCAGGACCTGGAAGCAGGTGTGGGTGAGTTTCTTCAGTTGGCTTTCTACCGCGGCGATCACCTCCGGGTGCAGGTGGCCGGTGTTCAGTACTGCAATGCCGCCGGCGAAATCGAGATATTCACGGCCTTCAACGTCCCATACCCGGCAGTTCTCTGCACGTTCGGCGAAGATGGGGTGGATTTGCCCGACGCCGCGCGGCACCGCGTCGCTGCGACGCTGCATTAACTCTTTATTGCTGGTCATGTCCTGTTCTCCTGTTAAAGGCCGATACACATGTATTTGATTTCTAAATAATCTTCGATGCCGTACTTCGAGCCTTCGCGGCCTAGCCCCGAGGCTTTAATACCGCCGAACGGCGCGACTTCGTTGGAGATAATGCCGGTATTGATGCCGACGATGCCGTACTCCAGCGCTTCGCCGACGCGGAAGACGCGGCTCAGATCGCGGGCGTAGAAATAGGCGGCGAGGCCGAATTCGGTATCGTTGGCCTGCGCGATCACATCGGCTTCATCTTTAAAGCGGAACAGCGGCGCCAGCGGGCCGAAGGTCTCTTCTTTCGCCACTTTGGCGCTACTCGGGACGTCGACCAGAATCGTCGGCTGGAAGAAGTTGCCGCCGAGCGCATGGGGTTTGCCGCCGGTGACGATGCGCGCGCCTTTGGCAAGGGCGTCGGCAATATGTTCTTCGACTTTGGCCACCGCTTTATCGTCGATCAGCGGGCCGGTGGTGATACCGTCCTGCAGGCCGTCGCCGATTTGTAATTTTTCCACCGCCTGCTGCAGTTTTTCGGCGAAGCGGTCATACACGCCGTCCTGTACGTACAGGCGGTTGGCGCAGACACAGGTCTGCCCGGCATTGCGGAATTTTGACGCCAGCGCCCCTTCGACGGCCTTATCAAGGTCGGCGTCGTCAAAGACGATGAACGGCGCGTTGCCGCCGAGCTCCAGCGACACTTTCTTGATGTCTTTGGCGCACTGTTCCATCAGCAGACGGCCGATTTCCGTTGAGCCGGTGAAGGAGAGCTTGCGTACCAGCGGGTTGCTGGTCAATTCGTTGCCGACGGCCCCGGCGGAGCCGGTAACCACGTTGAAGACCCCGGCCGGGATGCCGGCGCGATTAGCCAGTTCGGCGAGCGCCAGGGCGGAAAACGGCGTCTGGCTGGCGGGTTTCAGCACCATCGTGCAGCCAGCGGCCAGCGCCGGGCCTGCTTTACGGGTGATCATCGCCGCCGGGAAGTTCCACGGCGTGATAGCGGCGGTGACGCCGATTGGCTGCTTAATAACGATCAGGCGTTTGTCGGCCTGATGGCCCGGAATGGTGTCTCCATAAATGCGTTTGCCTTCTTCGGCGAACCATTCAATAAAGGAGGCGGCGTAGCTGATTTCGCCTTTGGCTTCCGCTAGTGGTTTACCTTGTTCGAGCGTCATCAGGCGCGCGAGGTCGTCCTGGTGCTCCATCATCAAATCAAACCAGCGGCGCAGAATCGTGGCGCGTTCTTTGGCGGTCAGGGCGCGCCAGGCGGGCAGGGCGCGGTTGGCGGCGTCGATGGCGTCGCGGGTTTCGTCGGCGCCCATTTTCGGTACGCTGCCCAGCTGCTGGCCGTTGGCGGGGTTGGTCACCGCAATCACGTCGCTATTTCGCGCATCGCGCCACTGGCCGTCAATCAGCGCCTGCTGGCGAAATAGAGTTGCATCTTTGAGTTGCATAATCGCTTCCTGTCTTAAGGGGGTTAACGAGTAAAAGCGGCGTGTAGTGTCTCCACGCTACGTGCCGCACGCAGCGTGCGTCCGGGATTGCTCTGGCTTTCCAGCAAGGTTTGTACCTTGCTGACGATATGCGCGCCGATCGGGATAGCCGAAGTGGCTGCTGGCGACGGTGCGTTGCAGGTATGAATCGATCGTGCGGTGGTCACGAAAAGGAAATCGTCGATCAGCTTGCCCTGCGGCGACACCGCCTGCGCGCGCACGCCAGCAGGCCACGGACGCAGATCGTTCAGCGTCAGGCTCGGGCAGTATTTCTGCACCAGCCGCAGATAGCCGCTTCGACATAGCGAATTTTTCATTTCGCCAAGCCCGGAGCGCAGGTTGTTTTGCAGTACCCGGCGGATGCCGGGCGAAGTCAGAATTTCCAGGGTGTCGCTCAGCGAAATGTCACGCTTGCGATAGCCTTCGCGTTTCAACGCCAGCACCGCATTGGGGCCCACGGTGACGCTGCCGTCGATCATGCGGGTCAGATGGACGCCGAGGAACGGCATCGCCGGATCGGGGATCGGATAGATCAGATGGTTGACTATCTGATTATGCTGCGGCGCGAGCTGGAAATATTCGCCGCGGAACGGGCAGATGATAAAGCCGGGATCGACACCGAGCATTTTCACCAGCCGGTCTGCCATCAGACCAGAGCAGGTTATTAATGTTGACGCTTCATATTCCTCGCCCTGACGAGTGTGGATCGCCACGCCGTCGGCGTGTTCTTTCAGGGCGCTGACTTCAGCGCCGTAGACGATCGTGCCGCCTTTGGATTCGAAGATCTTCGCCATCGCTGCGGTCACTTCGCGGTAGCTGACAATGCCGCTGGATGGGACGAAGATCCCGCCAAGTCCGCTGATGTTCGGCTCACGTTCGTGTAACTCACCGGCGCTTAGCCATTCCCGCTGCAGGCCATTGGCGGCGGTGCGGTCCCACAGCGCGCGCATCCGCTCCATTTCCAGCGGCGAGGTGGCGACCAGCATCTTGCCGCAAACGTCATAGCGGATGCCGTTCTGCTCGCAAAAGGCTTTGGTGGCGCGGTTGCCGGCGAGGCAGAATTGCGCTTTTAGGCTGCCGGGGGTGTAATAAACCCCGGCATGAATCACGCCGCTGTTATGCCCGGTCTGATGACAGGCCGGGGCGGACTCTTTTTCCAGCAGCGCAATGCGGGCGTCCGGGTAAATCTCAATTAACTGCATGGCGGTCGACATGCCGATAATGCCGCCGCCGATAATCACGAAATCATACATCCGCTCAATTCCTTCGCCTGAAAAACCTTATTGATGAGTCTGGTAATGATTCGTGGAATACGCAAAGTAGCCGCGCTGGCGCATCAATTCACGACGCAGGTCCGGATGCGGGGTAAAGCGGTCGCGGCCGTGCAGCCAGAACAGGTTGTTAATCAACAGGAATTTCCCCACCGGCACCGGTACGGAAAGAATGTTTTTGCTGGTTTCCAGCGCGTCGGACAGGCGGCTCAGCCAGGTGCCTTCTTCGAAATCTTTCGGCTGTACGAATTGGTCGATATAGCGCATCACCGGGCGACCCTGCTGGTCGGCGTCGAAAACCGGATGGAAGACATCTTTGCTGACATTTTTGCTCGGCGGCGCGGCCCAGCGCATCGGGCGACGCGCCAGCGGATCGCGGAAGAATTCGTCGATATGCTCCCAGTCATCAAGGTGCAGCAGCAGCGAGTTGCCGCCCTGCATGTTCTGCTCGTCGATTTTCATCATCAGTACGTAATCGGTTTGTTCTTCGACGTAGGTACCGTCGTTGTGCAGTTCCATGACGCGATGCGGCTGGCGTAAGTAGCTATCTGAGTTATCGACGTTTTTAACAACAAAACGGGCATAGTACTGGCTGCTCATGGCGTCGAAATTGGAGCGGCCGATTAAATGTGCGACGGCGGTGGCCAGCTTGACCATCTCATCGGCCTGGGCAACGTTATCGATCCCTTCACCGTTGATCAGCAGCGCGCCTTCCGCACGATCGAGCAGGGTTTTGAGCAACAAAGGCTGTAGTTGGTTGCCGCACAGATCGTCGAGGATCTTGCCGACCTGGAAGCGTAAGAAAGATTTATATTCCAGCGCCTGCACCGGCCACTGCGCGACCTGTTTGATGAATTGCGCAGTTGTGGCGGCGGTGAACGTCAGTTCCAGCAGACGCGGCGATTGCGCCGAGGGGGCGAAAGAAAAACCGGTGTCGCTGCGGGCCAAATCATCAGCATGAGATTTTACGGCGGTCAGTGCATTCATCAGAATCATTCCTCAGGTAGCGTCAGAGAGTCGGGGTGATGCTCATTTCGTAGCCATAAATTAAAAATATCTACATTTTTGAAAAATGCGTATGAAATGGCCATATTGTTTAATTTTTGTGATCTTCAGCAACAATAAATTAACAATATGAAGGGCGGGGGTATTGCGGAGAAATGTGAATAAAAGAGAGCTAAATTAGTTGGTTATATTGATTTTGACGGCGTGCGAGAACAACTGAACAACCCGGATAGTCGGTGCGATGGGCTTATCCGGGGAAAGAAAGGAGATTACTCGTCAACGCTGGCGACTAAGGCTTCAATGGTTTTCTCGCGCCATAACAGCCCCTGCAGGGCGAACCACGGCATATTTTCCAGCCACTGCAGGTGAGCTTCGGTTTCAATACCTTCGACGACCACCTGATACTGATTGGCGTGAAAATAGTGCAGCAGCGAATCCATCAACTGCTGGCCGTTTTTCTTTTCCAGCAGGCTCCAGAGTAGGTTTTTATCGGTTTTGATATAGCGAAACGGCTGCGCCGTCAGGGCGGCAAACCCGGCGTAACCGGCGCCGAAATCATCCAGCCAGAAGGAGTATTTGTCCGTCAGGGCATCGATCGTCGGGTTACGCTTCACCAGGGTGTTGGAGAATTCATTGACCTCAAAATGCAGGCAGCCGATGGTTTGCACGCACTCGGCGATAAAATCATCCTGCAGCATCGGGAGCGTTGACTCATCGACGTTTAGCGTGACTATCACTTCATTTTGGCGGAACCACTGCTGGTGTTGCCTGACCAGCTCAATCTGTTCGAGCAGGATGCGGGCGCGCAGTGATTCCGATGCCTCACTGAAAAACCGTTCTATTTCTTGCGGACTGGCAGGCTCGTGACGAGCAAACCGGGTCAAACATTCCACTGCGATCATTTTGCCTTCGCGGTTGAACATCGGCTGAAAAACATAGCGTAACCCGGTAGATTCGGTGGTGGTCAGCGGCATTTGGCTTCACTATTTAAAAGTAACGTCGATATTGGCAGTCGCATTAAAGGTGCCGATTTTAGGCTTCGCGCTTAGCCATTTCAGGCTGGCCAGGAAGTTGCTCTCGACGACGCTGCCGTTGATAAAGCCCAGCGGCGTCGGTGTGTTCATGGTCAACCAGGCGGTCGGCGCATCCGCGCGGGAGAGCAGGATGCCAAAACCGCTATCGTTGGATGGCAGAATGGTGGTGGCGTCCTGGGTCGGCTGCATGGTGCTGAAGCTGGCCATTAAGGTCTGCCCCTGGCAATCCTGGCCGGCGCCGGTCAGGTCGGCGCGTACGCTGAACGGAACCTGTTTTTCGATGGCGCCGACCACGGCGTTGCGCGCCGGGATGCTGCCGAAGTTGACCGTTGAACCGTTGTTCGCCGATACGGTGATTTTCGGGTTACAGGCGATAAAGCGGATGTTGCCTAAGCCATTGACATAAGCCCGGAAGTTGCTGCCTTCTTTGTTGTTCAGACCGCCCACGCCATCGACCTGGAAGATGGCATAGGTGTTCGTATCGTTAATGACGCCGTTAGACGGCGGCGGGTTGCCGGTCGCCTTAATGTAAACGGAGTAGGTCACCGTGAAGGTCTGTGAGATCGCTGGCGGTTGGCAGCGGCCGTTGCGTCGGTTACAGACAGTACCTGGGCCGATGTCGGTTCGGCTGCCCTTTACCGGCTTAATATCCGTACTCAGGTAAGTCACGCCGACCTCCAGAGAGTTGTGGATACTCTGCATACGGCCGACAGGGTCCCAGTACAGATAGGCATCTTCGCCTTCCGGATGGTTCTCGGTATCTTTACAGGTAAAGGTGGAGGTAAATGTCGGCGAACGCCATAACACCGCACCTGCCGTTAAGTTGGCCGTGGAGACATTAATTTGATCGTTCAACGTAATAATCTGGCTGACTTCGGTACCGTTTTTCTTACAGCTCAGCGCGAAGCTGCTGGTGGAAAACAGCGCGCTTGAGAGTACCAGCAGCGTCAGTCCGGCGCGGGATAAGAGGGTAAACTTCCACATCACTAATTGTCCTTTCATGTTATTGACAGGTCAGTGAGACGACCTGATAACCACCGGGTTGATCGGCTTGAATCGCAGGTAACTCTGGTACCGTCAAGCTGCAGGAAGCGTCGGCATCGTCGCCCCATTTCATCTGCAGACGGTCGCCGCTCTGGACGCCGGAAACGTAGGCTTCGCCGCGGGTACCGACCACGCCGACATGTTCGCCGTTCTGGCCGAAAATGTTCGCGCCAATCACAGGTACGCTACCGTCCGCCAGTTTGGCGTGGATCAGCAGACTCTGGCCGAGGTGCGTTTCAAAGGTTACGCGGCCGATGGCGCGCTGAGTCGGTACGATATCTTTCGCCGCCAGCGGGATTTCCAGACCGTTGCCGATATCCGACGTACGCAGCGCGACGCGGTTATGGCGATACGGCATGGCGGAGGTCAGCACCGCGTAGCCGAAGCGGTCAATCGCCACCCCTGGCTGGTTTTCCAGACGCACACCTTCCGCGCCTTTCGCTTTCACCACCACGAAAGTGTTTTGCAGCGGCTGCGACAGCGTCACCCCGCCGGAGTGCGCGACCACACCGCCGGAGACGTTCAGCGAGGTCTGCTGATAGTTGTTGTTGTAGCTGTAGCCCAGATCGACGTTGCCCATGCTACCCAGATAACCGAGGTTCACCAGGCTGGTGTCGCCGCCGTGCTGGGTGTGGCCGCTCTGCACGAAGTAGTTCATGCGGTTGTCGTCCAGCAGCGTACCGCTCATCCCCGCGCTGTAACCGCTACCGCTCTGCTTGCTGTTGGTGGCGTTAAAGTTAACGGTGCTTTCGTGGTCCGGGCCGAAAATATTGATCGGAATCGAGACGTTCAGGTTAACGCTGTTGTCGCTGTAGCCGTAGTTACTGCGGCTGTTCTGGTAAAACACGCCCAGGCTCACCCGATTCCAGGTGGTGTTAAAACCGGTCTGGATGGTGCGGTCATAGGCTTGAGTATTCCAGTAGTTCTGACGAATAAAGGTCGCGTACAGCGACGCGCCGGCGATGTGCTGGTTGACCGTCATCTCAACGCGCTGGCGTTTGTTGTTGTACTGTTGTGAGTCGTAGTAACGACGACGCTGATTTTGCGTGGCCCAGTCCGGCGCGCCGCTCCGATCGTCGCTCTGATCGTAATACTGGGTGTGGTAGAAACCATTCTGCCAGTTGTTGCGTTCCGCTACCGCGTCGGAGAAGTCATAGAAGCCTGACGTCGAGTACCGATAACCGGCGATTTGCACATCGGTACCGAGGGTGTTCAGCGATTTGGAGTAGAGGAAACGCACGCTGGCGCCGCGCTTATTGTCGCCGGACGCCAGGTCGGTATCGGACCATGAGGCGTCAACCGAAGCCGCGCCGTATTCGCCCATGTTTTTACCCAGCCCGACCACGCCGGAGCGATAGTGCTCGGCCATGATAATCCCGCCGTATGGCGTATAGTCGGAGCCCGCGCCGTGAGCGACGGTGCCCTGGATAAATTGCGGCTGATAGTTATTGGTGCCGTCGTGGTATTTACCCGCGGTCACCTGGTATTCCCAGATCCCGTCACGCAGCATGTTCGGCACGGACGAGAAGGGCAGGGTAAAGCTGTGGCGTGATCCATCCGCCTCGATAACCGTGACGGCTAAGTCGCCGCTGAGGGTGCTCGGCGAGATATCGGTTAGCGCGAAGGGGCCTGGCGGCACCACGGTGCTGTAAACGGTGTAGCCGTTCTGACGGACTTCGACGCGGGCGTTGGTATTGGCGACGCCGCGCACCACCGGCGCGTAGCCGCGACGGCTGTCCGGCAGCATTTCCGGGACGCTGGAGATCTGCGCGCCGCGGAACTGGAAGCTGTCGAAGACGTTGTTATTGGTGTTGCTCTGGCCAATTTGCACGCGGCTGCGCCACGACACGATATCGGTTTCCGCCCAGGTGGAAATCGGGTTCCACTGCTCTTTTTGCCCGGTCTGTTTCGACAGGGAAGAAGTATTGCGAAAACGCCACGCGCCGAGGTTAATACCGTTGTTCAGGCTCAGGAAGTAATAGTCGCTGTCCTGCTTGCCACTGCCGCTGGAAAAACGGGAGTGACTGCCGCTAAACGCATAGTTGACGAAGCCCGCATTGATGCCGTCGTCATAGACCAGCGGCGAAATCTCGCCCTGCGGACGCGCTTCGAGTTCGGTTTGCGGAACGGAGATGTTCAGCTCCTGCAGCGCGGCGTTCCAGCTGACGCTACTACCGGCAATGTTTTTCACCAGGTCGTAGCAGGCGCCGCTGCCGGCAGTTTCCGGCACCAGCACGCCGTATGAACGATAGCTGTCAGCATCTAAACAGAAATAGCCGGGAGTGTTGGGGGCATCTTTTTTAAATTCTATTTCCCGGTGATCGACGCGATTTTTATTCAGATAAATATCGAAGGCATATTTACCCGGTAAAATATCATCGCCGTTGGAGAGATTTTGCACCAGCGAGGCGTTATTTGCCCCGCGGATGAAAGAGGTATTGAATTGCTCTTCGGCATTGACAAATGGTGTCGCCAGTAATGACATTGTCGAGGCGTAAACAGCATAGCGAACTTGCTGCGCCAGACATCCAGGGATCGTCCTTATTTTATTATGGCTAGCCATTGTATTGCTCTCTTACTGAATGCGGATATCTTTAATTTCCGTATGTCCGCCAAAATCATTAATAAAAGTGAATGACATCTGATCGGCTGCCGCCGCGCCGGCTGGCAATTTGATGTTCAGAGAGTCCATGGGATTCACCATGTCAGCATTCACTTTCCAGGTCTTCGCGCCGCTCTTTAGCGTCAGTACGCCGAAAGTCACGTGCAGCGGACCTTTGTTGGTGACCACCAGCTGGTTGCCTTGCTTGCGCCAGGTTAGAGCCTGCGCTTCCTTCTGCAAGGTGGTTTTCAGCGTTGTTGGGCGATAGAACAGCTTCACCCGAGTACGGATGGCAATCTGCAGCACGTTCTCTTGTTTCGCCGACGGTGGAATTTCCTGCACGTTAATCCAGTACACGGATTCACGGTCGGTCGGCAGGCCGCTGCCGGAATAGACAAAGCGCAAAATAGCGTCTTTATTGCCCGCCAGTTTTAAAATTGGTGGGATTGCCTGCATCGGTAAATTAGTTGGCGTAGCGGTGGCGTCACCGGTATCAAGCCAGGTCTGAACCATCCATGTTTCATCGGTATCATTGTGAATGGATAACGCCGCAGATTTTTCCCCGCCGTTATAAATAACCCGAGTCTGATCAACCTGAATACCGGCAAAGGTATCCAGCGAGACGAATAATAATAAAGCGGTTAATAACTTTTTCATTTCACGTTCCAAATAATGTTACCAGCCATCCATGGCCAAATACGTTTATCCGTAATTATTTGTATTCGATGGTGAAGGTGGCGTTTGCGTTAGCAGAACCAGCTTCTACTGTTTGCAGGAAAGATTTGTAGCGTGCTTTCAGGTTGAATACCGCAGTGCCGCTGTTGTCGTCGGTGGCTGCAACGTTAACCCACGGGGAATTTTCGTCTGCGCTCTGGTTGATCGGCACGATTTTTTCGTCGTTGGTCAGGATTTCGATACCAACGCCTTTTGCGTTGTCAACGGACAGCAGGTTCGGGTTACCTGCAACGGTTGCACCGTCGAAACGCAGGGAGTAATCACCGGCTTCGCATTTTTCCAGGTTGATGGTGAACGCTTTAGACGCGGTCACATCGCCAACAGCGTTGAATGCGGTAGTCGGGTATTTACCGATGAAAACGTCTTTGTTCTGGTCGGTAGAAGTTACCGTACAGGTTGACTGGATGATTTCACCGGTAAAGTTTACCTTGCCGTTAACTGCGTAAGCACTGGTAGCGGACGCGGACAGGATCAGTGCTACTACTGGCAGTAATTTCTTATTCATTTTAACTCCATGTACTTAAGGGGATAACCATTGTGGTAATCAAACACGGCAAGCGAATACCGTGCAGATGGGTATCCATAAACCGTTGTTGGCGTGTTGATCGCGTTGAAATATACCGCAACAGTTTTCGTGTTATGATTGCTTCGGTGACTTAATTACAGGAAATTAATAGACATAAACGATGCACTTGATCGGATTTATCTGATATTAGCGGTGATAATAATTTTATAGTCAGCCAGCCGCTGGAGCGGGGGTTGCGGGAGCGGGAAAACGAATAATCTGGTATTTTTCATCGTCTTGATAGCGTTTGCTTTCAGCGTGACCCGATGACCCTGGCCTGATCTTATCGGGCTAACGCGCCGCTTTATTGATCGTTCTGAATATTATGTAGATAATATTTCCAAATATTTCTAATGGCTGCGAAAGCCGCCTTCAGACGGCGGATGACTCCGCTGCATTCACCCCTTTTAATGCCTCTGTCAGCCAGCGGGAAAAATCCAACATCGCTGGCGTTTCCGCGCGTGATTGCAGACGCGTTAACCAATAGCTGCCGAGGTCGATATGGATCTTAAAAGGCTGCACGATACGTTTGTTCTCCAGCAAATGGCCGAACATTTTTACCGGCGCGATGGCGATACCTAATCCGCTCTGCGCCGCCTCCAGCATCGTAACCGAAGAGTCAAAAACGATGACCCGATGCGTCGGCGACGGGGGATGTTCACCCGCGGCCTGCATCCACGCCGACCACTCATCGCGACGATAAGATCGCAGCAGCGCGAACTGCAAAATATCTTCCGGCTTGCGCAGCCCGGCGGCCAGCGATGGGGCGCATAGCGGAGAGAGCGGGGCGGCGCACAGATACTGCGCTTCAGTATCGTGCCAGGCGCCGCCGCCGAAACGAATTACATAATCCAGACCTTCGGCGGCGGGATCGACGCGGTTATTATGGGTGGAGATCTGTAAATCGATATGCGGAAACTCGCGCCAGAAGGTTGGCAGCAGCGGGAACAGCATGCCTGTTGCGAAGGTGCCGACGACGCCAATCTTCAGCTTCTCCTGTGTCTGGTGGCCGGTAAAGCGGTCAAGCATTCCGCCGATCCTGTCAAACGAATCGTTAAGCACCGGTAGCAGGCCTTCACCCTCGGTGGTGAGTTTGAGGCCGCGCGACACGCGGACAAACAGTTGGCAGTTGAGATGGTCTTCCAGCGCTTTCACATGTTGGCTGATGGCGGAGTGGGTAACGTTGAGCTCGATCGCCGCGCGGGTAAAGCTCAGATGCCGGGCGGCCGTTTCAAAGGCCCGAAGTGAATTCAGAGGGAGGTAGCTGCGGGTCATCATATTATCCGTTAGAAAAACTAAAGCCTGCTGCTAAATTTAACAGTTTGTCACTGTGTTGCAAAACCTCGACACTGATCGCGTCTGAAGGGCCCGGACGATATTGGATATTGAGCGAAAATTAATAACGGAAAAAACGTCATGATGAAAAAATCCCTCTCTGGCGCGCTGCTGCTGGGCGCTTCATTTTCGACTATCGCCGCGCCGCAAACGGCGGAACAGCTGCATGAACTGGTGAATAAGACCATTGCGCCATTAATGAAACAACAGGCGATTCCGGGCATGGCGGTAGCGGTGATTTATCAGGGTAAACCTTTTTATTTCACCTGGGGCCAGGCTGATGTCGATGGACAGCGCCCGGTGACACGACAAACATTATTTGAGCTGGGCTCTGTTAGTAAGACTTTCACCGGCGTGCTCGGCGGCGATGCCGTGGCGCGTGGTGAAATTAAGCTGAGCGATCCGGCGCAAAAGTACTGGCCTGAGCTGAGCGGCAAGCAGTGGCAGGGCATTTCGATGCTGCATCTCGCCACCTATACCGCAGGCGGCCTGCCGTTACAGGTGCCGGACGAGGTCGCCGATGAAGCGGCTCTGCTGCGTTACTATCAGAACTGGCAGCCGCAGTGGGCGCCGGGCAGTAAACGCCTGTATGCCAATGCCAGCATCGGTCTGTTTGGCGCGTTGGCGGTTAAACCCTCTGGCATGAGCTTCGAACAGGCGGTGAACCAACGAGTGTTGCAGCCGCTAAAGCTAAGACATACCTGGATTAACGTGCCGCCCTCCGAGAATAAGGATTACGCCTGGGGCTACCGCGACGGTAAAGCGGTGCGAGTTTCGCCGGGGCAACTGGACGCCGAGGCTTACGGCGTGAAGTCGAGCATTGAGGATATGGCGCACTGGGTGCTGGCGAATATGAACAGCGATGCGGTGCGGGAGAAAACCCTGCAACAGGGGATCCGGCTGGCGCAGTCACGCTACTGGCGTGCTGGCGAGATGTATCAGGGGCTCGGCTGGGAGATGCTGAACTGGCCGGTATCGGCTAATGTGGTTATCAACGGCAGTGATAATCGCGTGGCGTTGGCCGCCACCCCGGTCATGGAGGTGAACCCGCCAGTGCCGCCGGTAAAAGCTTCCTGGGTGCATAAAACCGGCTCCACCGGCGGCTTTGGCAGCTATGTGGCCTTTATCCCACAAAAGGATCTTGGCATCGTGATGCTAGCGAATAAAAGCTACCCGAATACGGAGCGGGTGAAAGCGGCGTATCACATCCTTGAAGCGTTGCAGTAAGGCCCCGGTCGCGTTTCGCTTACCGGGGCTACAGATTGGCACTAACCGGGAACCCCCCGGTTGCGCTTCGCTTACCGTGGCTACAAATGGGCGCTAACCGGGGAAAACCCCGGTCTCGCTTCGCTTACCGTGGCTACAAATGGGCACTAACCGGGGAAAACCCCGGTCTCGCTTCGCTTACCGTGGCTACAAATGGGCACTAACCGGGGAAAACCCCGGTTGCGCTTCGCTTACCGGGGCTACAAATGGGCACTAACCGGGAAAACCCCGGTTGCGCTACGCTTACCGGGGCTACAGATTGGCACTAACCGGGAACCCCCCGGTTGCGCTTCGCTTACCGGGGCTACAAATGGGCACTAACCGGGAAAACCCCGGTCGCGCTTCGCTTACCGGGGCTACAGATTGGCACTAACCGGGAACCCCTGGTCTCGCTTCGCTCACCGGGGCTACAAATGGGCACTAACGGGGAAAACCCCGGTTGCGCTTCGATCATCGGGGCTACAGATTGGCACTAACCGGGAAAACCCCGGTCGCGCTACGCTTACCGTGGCTACAAATGGGCACTAACCGGGAAAACCCCGGTCGCGCTTCGCTTACCGGGGCTACAGATTGGCACTAACCGGGAACCCCCCGGTTGCGCTTCGCTCATCGGGGCTACAAACTGGCACTAACCGGGAAAACCCCCGGTCTCGCTTCGCTCACCGGGGCTACAAACTGGCACTAATCGGTAGCCCGGATGAGGCGCAGCGCGCCGCTATCCGGGAGAGGGCCCACTAATTGATAAAGCGAGCGGGCCTTTTGTTTTTCAATCATCAATTCACGTTGCTAAATACCGTGACTTGCGAATGTGTGCAATCTGCTGAAAACTAGCGGGGAGATGGCGAACCACAGGGAATGGCAATGGCTGGACGTATCGACTACCAGATTGAAAAATTTCAGTTCATCGAGCGTAATGAATCCCCGCGTATTACCCGGCAGTGGGTGGAAGTGATCGCAGAATGCCAGCAGGAAAAGGCTAATAGCGAAACGCGCCTGCGTACGGCTTTACTGAACGTGGATTATGTCACCAGCTTCGAACTTCCCTTTCGCTTATTGCTCATTCGCGCCCCGCAGCTGGTGGATCAGTTACGTCATGCTCTGGCGCTGAATCAGAAAAACGTGGTGATCAATGGCAAGAAACGCGGCTGCGTTTATAGCCTGAAGGCCGATCTCAGCACGGTGCCGGAGGAATTCCGTTATCGCTTCGTTAGCCGGGTTATTCGCAGTGGGGATGAAGCGGTTTCTGCCGCGCCTTTCCTGCAGGTGGCGAAGGAGGTTAAGGCGCCGCGTGAACGTCTGCGTCTGGCTCTCGAAAATGGGCTGCAGGTGAATGCGCTGGACGGGTTGTTCTGGTTTGGCATCCAGCGTATCGCCGCGGATATCTCGGCGCTGCGATCGGCGGGAATGGCGATTGTGACGTCAGAAGTGGCGGTAGTAGACAGCCTGACCAGAACGAGGCGAATGATAGCGGCGTATCAGGCAGGGTGATTTTTCCATCATGCCGAATAAAAAACAACGGCCTTGAGGCCGTTGTTTTCGGTATCAAACACTCAGCATATCAGAACGCGATGTTCGCGCTGATGCCGCCAACAAACGCGTCATCAACTTTGCTCACCGCGCCCGGCGCGGAAACATATTGCAGATTCGGTCGGACCTGCAGCCATTTCGTCGCCTGAACGTTGTAATAAACTTCGTAGTTATATTCTGCGCCATCCTGAATCGGCAGATAGGTCGGGCTGTTATAGTCCGTCTCGCCATTGAAGTCGTTTTGTTGGCGGAGCATGCGGGTATAGGCCGAGTTAACATGAATACGCGCTGCGCCAACGCCGATTTCATCCTGTGGTCGGGCGTCGAACGGGCCTTTCCAGGTCATCGCGATAGACTGGTAGTTATCCGTTTTCGACGTTTTGTGATCGTTCATCACCGCCTGAAGGGTTAACGTAATACCGCGATCGGTGCTGCCGCCCTGAGCGGTTAGCTGTTGCTGCGCCAGAATATAGCCGCCGTAGGCGTGGGCGGTATCATTATAGCCGCCGTTATGCCATGAGCCGTAGACATTGTCGTTGACGGAAGAGTAGTAATAACCGATGCGGTAATTGCCCGGCAATTTATCACTGCCCAATTTAGGCTGCCAGCCCAACTCAACGGGAACCAGATTACCTTCTGTCGGGCTGAAGTCGAGACGGAAGCCATTTCCGGTATCGTAGTTCTTAGGGTTCTGATTATAGAAGCCCACCTGCATAAACACTTCTGGCGTAAAATTCAGACGTACGCGTCCGCCCCATTGGGAGACCGGCCAGTTGTACCAGTGATCGCCGCGCCAGTTACCTGCCTGTCCGCTGCCGAACGCCAGGTTCTGGAACTTGCTGTCAAAGTTATCGAAATCCTCGCCAACGGTGACGCGACCTGCTTTCAGGTCAAGGACATCGTCAAAAAGCCCTTTTCTCAACCAGAATTGCGTCAGTCGCCAGGTCTGGCCGCGACCATAGACTTCCTGCACCGATGACAGCATACCGGTACGGGGATCGGCTATTTGGTCAGACAGGTTTTGCCCATTACGATCGGTTATCGTCATCTGGAATTCCGTATCCTGCCAGTTCAGCAGTTTTTCCAGATCGAGGTTAACGCCAAATGCCCATTGATCGCTGTAGCGGGCGGTGGTGGATGAGTGATATCCCCCTGCTAAATTGGACGCTGCTTCCATGGTATAGCCAACCTGGAAATTCACGCCGTCTTGTTGCAAGTCCGAACGTAATCCTCCCCAGTCGCCGAACATCCAGGGAGAGTCAGCGCTGAAGGCGTCTGCGGCCTGTGCCGTGTACGGTTGCAGAGCGAGGAATAATAAACCGGGTACGAATGCCTTTATTGAGTGTTTAGCCACTGATTTTATCACTTTCATAATTTTATTCTTACTATTGAAACCAAGTGAAATTCGAGTGTAATCCCGGGGTGGTGGTTTTTTTATGGTTTTGTGCCTTTAAAAAATAAATACATTAAGGTTTTTGATGAGATTCACGAATTTTATATATTATTATTTTGAGTGTGTTTTTTACAAAGTGATTATAAGTTTAAAATTTTGATTTCATTTTATTTTATTATGTAAGATTTATCGTCAGTAATATCGTTGCGATATCTGATAATGACGCGAGGTTATTAAAATTATAGATTTTCTCAGGCACCGTCATTGGCGGGAGTTGATGTTAACCCTCGGAGGGAGAGTAATACCCTCATTTTATTACGCTGTTGGGGACCGTTATGACAGTTAAATTTACCCTGACAGACCACTACGGAGTATTGGGAATGTCAGACCATAGCAGCGAGTTTCGATTAATAAAAGGGGCATTTTTCCCCTTATTCTTTGGGATAAGAAAATTCAGCCGTGACTAAATGTGACTCTGATTTATCAGATTGAACATCATAGGTGAATGAATACCGTTCACCAGACGTAAATTTAAATCCGAACACCGGAAGACACTCACCTTTAGGTACATAAACAGGCTTGCCATCAAAGGTCTTGTGAAAGGGGGGCTTTTATCGCTGTTGATTTGAATAGCCGTAATCCGCTCTTGTGGCTTCAGTGGCGATACCACACATACATGATGCTCTTTAATAAGTGCCGTTGTAGATTCGCGATCTACTATTCGAACCCCTGGTCCCGGGCATCCGGTCAAGAGAATTACGCTAGCCAGCAACATACTCTTTCTCATGATTACCGCACTTTCCCCGTTACTATTTTTGGTAAAGCGAGGGGACAGTCCACACGAATATAAGGTTACCACTGTCTGTGCGTTAAAATTTTAGGGATGCCCTCGGTTATTTGTACCGACGGTTAGCTACCCAAACTATGAGCAAAGAGAGCACTGCGGATGCACCCAGCTTGATGAGCAGAACAACAGATTCAAAGTTATCCATCGCTACCTCACCGTCACCGCTAATCTCCACGTTTTTCTCTACATAGTGATAGATGAAACTGTCAGGCAGGATATACACGAATAGGATCGTCAGCACGATAAAGGCAATAACACATAAGCTCTTTCTCATCGTGATACCACGCATTTGCTATAATCTGGTATGCCTTGAACGTCAATACTCGCGTAAGCCATAAGGCCACGTCCACCGGGAACCCGGACTTTCTTACGATTCAACAGTGAGTGCCGGAGAACCTGAAACTCAGCAGATTTATAGAGAGTGACGCACCCCATATGTTGTACGATGCCAAAGCCAGTACAACACGCAGGCGTTTGGATGTGATTTTAGAAGATAAAATCTCTTAAGGAGTTTTCCCTAAGACGTTGATTTTCTTATAGAGTGCCGATAATAGGAGTCGAACCACTTAGCGATTAAAATCGCTGCGACCTTCGCAAGCCATTGATTCTTCGAACCGAATGCGCTGCTCCTGAAAGGCAAAACTGACACAACTGATCACAGTTGCCCCTGAATAATAGATCGGGGGAAAGATGAAATACAAGCCTAATGCGTATCTTGTTAAAGAAAACTCTTCGGTGTACTCCGTCAAGGTCACCATACCGCATTATATGCGTTCCCTTTTTGGGAATCGAACAGCATTCATGCGTACAACTGGCACGACAGATATTAGGGAAGCCCGAATCATTCGGGACAGAATCATGCACGAATTTTTCACTCTGCGTGAGCAACTCAAGCCTAAGCAGCAAGGAAATTGCGTTGAGCGCGTCCTGAAGGAACTACGCTCAATCCACCAGTATGTAAACCAGAATGCGGGAATAGACTTCGCAACGGCTCGTGTTTGTCCTTCACTTGTCCAGTTACGTGATGAATTTATTGTTCAGCACAACGACAGGCGTAAGCTGTCTACGCTCAGCAAGTACATTAAAGCGGTTGAAGTCTTTACGGCTCATTTCCGATGCAAGGATTTTCGCTTGCACGACATCAACAGAACAATGGTGACTGATTGGCTCGACAGGGCAAAACAGGAGAAAGCTAGCCAGACGCTGGCTAATTATCTTGGTTGCCTGTCCCAGCTTGTGGCACTGGCTCAGAACCGCTATCACGATGCGCCGAAGGAGAATGTTTTTACAGGCCATAAGCTGGATGTACGCCATGATCGGGAAAGCTATGAGCCGTTTACTAGGGATGAACTCTCCACGGTGCTGGAGCTACTTGATGAAGAAATGAAAGCCGTTGCAATGGTGGGTATGTATAGCGGTATGCGTCTTAACGAAATCTGCTCTCTGCAAATCAGCAATATCAAAACCGTTGAGGGGGTATGGTGTTTCGAGGTGACGGAAGGTAAGACACGCAATGCGGCTCGCTTGGTTCCAATTCATAGCAGACTGATCGCTCTCGTCAAACGGCTTATTCAGGACAACCACAACGGCTTTCTGTTCTACCATGCCAGTATCACAGAGCGTGCAGACGGCAAGCGCTCAACGTGGCATACGCAGCGATTTACACGAGCTAAGCGTAAAGCTTTAGGAGAGCAGGGGACAGAGCGTAAGGTATTTCATAGCCTCCGGGGAATGTTCATCAGTCAGCTTGATCGAAAGGGTGTACTTGAGGACCGTGTGGCCTTGATTGTGGGCCATGAGCGGGGCAAGACGGAGGCATTCCGCACCTATAGCCAAGGGGCTAGCATGGAAGAGTTATCGAGGTATGTAGAGCTGGTTGATTATGAATTTCGTCCTTAGTATTACATTGCCGCCATCTTAATGGCGGCAAACTAAGGTGATCACTTACGGTTAAAAAATTACCCGTCGAATCTTCCCCATTTCGCGATACCAGCGCGAGCCTCAACTTCTCCTTCGCGGCTAACCAAAGAGTCAGCGAAAGCTAAGTGTGCATTCATGTAAGCATCAAAATCTTTCTGAGGAACACCGTTTTGAAGAGCGCGGCTCCACCATGAGTAAACAACAACCAATTTTCCAAGTTCTGGATCTTCATTCTTGAGCCGCTCAACACCGCCGTCGTTATGAGCAACAGCCCAGCCGAAAGCCTTAGAAAAATCTCGGACTTTACGTGGCTGTATACCTGAAGCCAGCTTTTTATGCCACGCCGCGTGGTGCTTCTTGTCATCCGTATCAGAATGGTCATACACCATTCCGCATATTCTACAAGTTATCATGTCACTATCCTTTTTAAGTTTAATCATTACATCCAGAGGATAAAACGATTACATGATTTGGGGCGTTTATCCATAGCGGGATAGTTCACAGACACAAAAAAAAAAACCGGGCGGTTTCCCGTCCGGTTAGTTAATCATCTTCTTTCGTTTCTCGTTGAGGTAGTGCTTAATTGCTGCCTCCAAGCCCATACTGGCAACTTTTTCCATGAAGGAAGAACGCGGAATGTTGCCAAGCGCTCTACAAAGGCCGCTGATATTTATCAGATCATTATCACCCAGCGTTTTAACGTGAGAGACAACCAAAGGCACGCCACCAACACCCGAAATTGTAATTCTCATTCTATCCCCTCTTTATCTATAAATTCGACGGGGGAGCAAATCGCTCCCCGAAATCTGTAGCCTGTCGCTACTTACTCACCAGTGGAGGTGGTCAGTTTGGTAATCATCGATAGATCATAGATGAGCGGCAAAACGCCAAATTCTGACATCACAGTTTTATTGCCCAGGCGGTCATCAAAGCTGTACTGGAAGAACTCAGCGCGAGTGCCCGCAGCGGCAATCTTCGCATTACGTGACGCAGGACCGGAGACAACTTCCAGCGGTGTGTGATCTGACGGCACAATGTTGTCAGCAAATACCGGAACCATTACAGCGCTACCAGCAGGTAGATAATCCTCGTAACCGATAACGTTAACGAAGACTAGACCGTCCAGTTCAAACGCACTAAACGCCGGGAGGTTTGCCCGTACAGCACTATTAAACAGCGTGGACTGCGGCAGAACGCCGTGAGCGACTAAGGTACGAATCTCCGCGTGATATTTCACTGACTTATAGAAAGTCGGGTCACACAGGATCACAATACCCTTAAGCGCTTTAACCCAGCCACCGAGGTTTACTCGTAGTGCAGTTGCGGCGGTGTCCAGAGACTCTAGCGGACCAGTTGAACCAACATCGATCACAGCACTGGAATAATTCTCGCCGAACTCTTCGGAGAAATCGACCACCTGCTGTTGTGTATATGGGGCGTTGACAATACCAGCAAACAGCGCCCTAGCAAGCACATCCTCTTTAGTGGTGCGGAACTTCATATACTGGCGAATGGATTCATCGCTAACCAGTTCATCCATATTTTGTTGGCGCTGCGTACCGGGACGGCGAATCCCCTGGAACATACTTGCATCAACCTCCCCAGAAAATACCCAATGTGGGATCTCCAGGAGTCGATTTGTTGCTAAATCCCGCTCTGTGCCAACTAGCTCAGTGCCGTACCTATTCACAGATTCCGCAACGGAGATTTTGCCCGCTCGAAGGTCATCTGTCTCGATCTTCGGGGTGTCGTTATATTTTTCTTGGAAGATGCCTAATTCTTGAATCAGGAAATTATTGCCAAAAGGTTTGGTGAATACACCAGTAAAATCATTATATTTAAAATCCATTTTCAAATTCCTTATTCAGAAACACGGTTCAGGCCAGCGGCCTCAATCTGGGAGATAGCATTCGCAACGGCGGTAGCATCGGTGCCAATTAACCCAGCACGGCTCAGCACGCAGCCACGATCAACCACAATCACCGGAACATTAGAGCCAGACTTATGACTATCCAGCGCGATTAGCAGATCGCTACCGCTGGCGTATGCCTCACCAGTTGAGGTAAGCAGCGTACCAGGAACCGTGTCCACCGCTAGTGTGGCAAAGGTTTTGGTCTTGTGTGAAAAGACGGGGTCATCACGGTAGATTACGACATCCCGGAATGAACGTTCCTCTGTAGATACAATCATCATTACTCCTAAAAATATTCTTAGTTATATTTCCCGACGTTTTCGCCGGGTTGAGTTGAAAAAATACCGCCCATTGGACGGCATTCTTTTATTCGTGTTCCACGAAGAAAAAACACCCGGAAGCAGGAGCGCCTGCCCCGGTGGTAGAGAAATAAACAGCGTTTATTATTTTTCTGATGGAGAGATTAGGAAGGAGGGAGCGGCAGCGGCGGGAGACCTCTGAAATCTTCGCCGCGCGCTCGATGCCAGTTAACATCATAGCGAGATGGCCTGGAAGGAGAGCCAGGACTTTTGGCTAATCCGAGGGTTAACCCCGGATGTAGTACGCCCTATGACATCGCAGCGCGATTAAAAACTTTGTTTTAAACCCGTCCACGGGTGCTAGAGGCGAATCTTTTATTATGCCACCGTCGCCGCTGTTCCAACCTCTTAAACTGGACAACAACAGGAGCATAATAAAAGCGGTTCTGACAAAACCGCTTTAGTATCAAGGAAAAATGACATTATGGCATTAATATCACCTTGTATATAATTTTATCACTAAACTATTTCTTTTGCAACAAACACTTGGCAAATTTAACGGTGATTTATTGACTTAGTGACGAAATTGATATAATGGCGACAGATTCGCCGCCATGATGATTAATCGGCTATACCCAGTATCATATTCTGCTGTCTGACGTTATTATCGTTGATCTTTGTATCAATGAGATTATCTAAAACGCCAGCATTCAGAGTCTGCTCAACCTCGACTTTAACCGTCGCCTCACCAGTCAGATTAAACCTGGAGCTGTCTGGCCTCCATCCCGTAGAACCGAATGGCTCAGGCGGAGTAAAGGTGAGTTGTGGTTGACTGAATCCTGCAACCCCACGGGTTAACCCCGGATTTGTCCAGGCCTGTCCACTGCCGATGTTGTTCTGTGCAGAACTATCCAGCCACGGGTAAATTTGTTTAAGCGTCTGACCGATGACACGAGGATCAAAACCTGTCTTATCTTTAATCCACTGCGCTGCGGCATTGCTGCCTTCATCAACAGTGGTGTTATAGATAGCGCTCGGTAATGTCGCACCTTTCTGGAGTTCTCCACCAATTTGCGAGGCCCACGCGATAACGTTAGTCGTGAGTTCACCTAGCGATTGGCCCAGGTTGTCAGCTATCGGGATTAATCCTGTCATTGACTGACGGAGTGTATCCGTATTGGTGGCGTATTCTCCAAGACCCTGAACAAATGATGCAGAGAAGTGATCCGCAAGGCTGGTTTGCACTCGGTTGTACTCAGCTCCTAATGCTGCCAACTTATCGAGGTTGGCTTGCTGAGCTTCTGATAATGTCCAACCTTCAGCAGAAAGTTTCTGCATACGATTTATCAAGCCCTGGCCTTCATCGTTGAAAACCTCAAGGAAGACCGAACCATCGTTTACGGCTTCAGCCAGGTGCCGGGTCTGGTTATCCGTCCATTTAAAAGTTTTCTGCAACTGCTTCAAGTATGTAATGAAAGTTGGAAAAGACAATTTTTGCAGTTCCCCAATCACTTTCTGGGCTACCTTTTGGTTGCCATTGGTGGAAGCAAGCACATTATTGATGATATCTGCGAACTCACCTCCGCCGCTGAAGTTCACCTGTCCTGTTTTCTTGTTACGTTTGAAAGAGCCGGTATTCAGCAATTCCCCGGCCTTTTCAGTCGTGTCCTTGTTGAGGTCAGCGAGTTTGTCAGCACTCAGTGAGTAACCGACACGGCTCATAGCCAGATCCTGAAGTGCGGTAAACTCCAATTGTGAGATTCCATACTGTTGCAGCTTTTTCACATCGCGTGAACGTTCGAGGCTCCCTTGTAGGGTCTGACCAACACGAGCAACACCCATTGAGCCAATCAGGGAACCACCTGCAATAACGCCTGCCGTCGTCAGTCCACCATAACCGCGCTCTTTGCGCTCACGGGTCAAACGTTCGGCATTAATGCGACCAGCACGCTCAGCTTTCGCTTTATCCTTAACAATCTGGCGGTTTAATCGTGCCTGGCGTCTGGTTTCCAGAGTCGTTTTCGCTAGCTCGTGTCTCATCTCTGCAATGGTATAACGCTGCTCGGCGTAGCCTTTTGTAGCTTCTTTGATTGCCTGCACCGCTTTCATTTTGTCAGCCAGGCTGGCACCTTCGATATGGCTGATCGTCAAGCTAGCCCGGCGCAGAGTATCGTATGCAGTGCTCTGGCGCTTGAGGCTGGCTTCTTTCTCACGCTGGCGCTTCTCTTCCAGGGCGATCGCCTTTTTCGTCTGGATAATATCGTTAGTGATAGAAGCATGACCGCGATTCATTGCTGCTGTTTGCGCTGCTAATAATCCTGGTTCGGGAGCTGTGCCGCCCATGCTGGGGTTATAGGGCATCGATCTTGACCGTGCCGCCGCTCTGACCTTCGCGCTAATACGGGCAAGGCGCTCATTCTGTTTCGCCAGTTGATCGGCCTGATTGATTTGCTGGACTGCACCACGAGCGTTAATAGCAGCCATCTTTTTAGCGTGGGCCTGCTCTTGTTGGGCAACCTTGGCTGAAAGTTGTGCTTGTTTCTGCTGTTCAGCGCTGATCTGTTTGGCCTGGCGTAGCTTCGCTGTCTGGGCTTTCGCTGCGGCTAATGCTGCTTTGCCTTCACTCTGCGAGGCACGTTTCTGTGCAGCCTCCAGCGCTTTAGCAGGCTTCTCGTGAGCGCTCTTTAGGGATTTAATCCGCTTGAGCGCCCGTTTGTAACTTGACTCATCAACCAGCCACTCCACCTGATTTACGGTTTTAGTTACAATAATGTTGCCGTTAGACATTACACCTCCTGATTAACTTCATAGCCCAGACGCTTGAGTGCGGCGAGAATCTCAGGAGCGGCATTATCAAGAGCGGCTTTATTAATTTGAATGCTAATGCCTGATTTCATTAGGAGTGACACCGGGCGGTTGTTTGCACTATAACCCTGTAATTTGTGAGTGATTGCGATCCCTGGTCTGCCACGCCCCGGAGCTGGTTCACTAGTGGCGACACTCGGTGCTGACAGGTATTCCTGGACAGCGTCAGCTAGCACGTCTTCAGCACTTTTGTTTAATTCTACGGGATCGGCTGCTGTGCTCATCGCCTCCAGGAGGCTGGCGCGAAGGTCTTCTAAAGTAGTTCTCATGTTTGTTTTTATTCCTGTAGAGGTTCAGGCCGTCACGTAGCCATAGGAAAACAGCTACCGATAACGGCAGGTAGGGTAAAATTTCAAATAGGTTCAAAACTGTGCAATCAAGCCGTGCTATCGGGCAGTAGTTGCCTGCGCCACGATGACTCGTTGGACCGGATTGATTTGGATAGCCTTATATCTGCTGGTAGACTTTCTTTTGCAGACGCGTTGGTATTCGATTAGCAAGGGGTCGCCCTCAGGGGGTAATCGCTGCTCAATAGCGGATTCAGCAAGGCCATTTTGCCGGAGAGACATCACCACCGTGTACAGGTGTAGGCCACCCAGCGCAGCACAGATATCTGCGAGGGACTCGCCCTGTTGAAACATAGTCAGTGCTAGTTTTGAATCCTGGTAGGAATTGCGGTTGGCAAATCGCCTGCATTTCGGATTGTAGGAATTATCATATAAATCAATAACTTTCTCTATCGGCAGGCGCAGCAAAAGTGCTGTTTTCTGGGGGCTATACCCGGCGATGAGCATGGTTTTGCATTTTTTTATTACGTCGCTATCTCGTGCGCGATTTTTGAAAAGTCGAGTTAGATCGGGAAGTTGTTCTTCTTGGTCAGCCTGGCGGCTGTTGGTAGTCTGGCTATCACCAGTTGCTTGCGTACACAATTGTCCTCCGTATTATTAGTATGGGATCTCATTAAACATTTCATCCAGGTTCATCGCATCATCATTGGCAGGTACATCAGCATCGACAGGAATATCCACAACAGGTACGCCGTCTGGTTTTCCAGCAGCAGGCGCGGCAAATTCCACGACATCACGTTTTTGTTCATTCTTACCGCTCTCCTCGACAGTTGAATATTTAGAAGCATTTGGATGAGGTGGAGTGATGCCACGCGCAACCACTTTCGAGGGTTTCAACACAACGTAATTGTTGGACTTAAACCCGCTCCCAACCTGAATTTGGTCCTTAATCAACACCCCCGCCCGCATCAAATCATCCACAGCCTTTTGCGCCGTGGGTTTAGTAATGCCATTTTCCCACGCGATTATTTCCATATTGGGATGGATTGGCTCAGGGTAGTTTCTGCGGTCTTTGTTCGTCTGGAAGGTGTAGAGGTATGCATAGACTACTTTCATGTTCGCGCTGAACGGGATTTTGGTTCCATCGTCGGCAATCAAGACTTTCAGGCGCTTAACCTCGGTGTAATTGCGATCAAAAGTGCCGTCCTGTTCGTCTGGCTGATTAGTTTCTACTGTCTCGGTTGTCATTGTATCCTCGCTGGTTATCTGTTTTGCTCTTTTCAATTATTTTTGCTGCCGTTTGCAGCAATTCGCTGCATAATTTCGCCATTGGCATGTCTCGGCGGTTGGCCTCTTTCAGCAATGTGCGGTACGTTTCATCCGGAAATGAAATATTCATAATCATCTCTCCTGTCTGTCAGATATGGGAATACGCCCCTGCAATCGTGGATTAACGATCAGGATTCTGGCTGGCCTTGTGCCTGCATTTATTCGTATGGTTTGCCGGGTTTTTCGGCTATCTGGTCTGTTCGGCGACGTGCCGAATTGGTATTAGTGGCGGGTAGTTGTAGCGGTTGGAAAATCACCGATTACGCTATAACCGTACTTTTCGAGTTGTTCCACACCATCAGTAGCGACCAACAACATTATGATCTGCTCATGAGTAAGGTCGAGACCCAGCTTTTCAAGATACATCTGGCGATAGCCCTTCAGCACGGGGGCTAAAATCTCTGTCAATGTTTCCCCTGCGGCGTATTTCTGGGAAAACGGACGGAGAAGATCCTTGAAGGCTTTACAATCACGCGCCTTTTTACGCTCCTCACCAATTAATCGAAGTGCCTCGCGCGTCTCCGGATAAATCCTGTCGGCCTGCCTTGCGCCGCCGGGTACACGATTACGAAAAGCGTGGAGATTTTGAATAGATGTAACGCCGTTTAATACGGCCCATGCGATAGATTGTGCATCCTGTGTATAATCAAATTTGGCAGGTTTTCCCATTTGTTCTCCTTCTGTAGTTAAAATCAGTTCATTGCATTGAGTCACCTCAATCGATAATGTATATTTTATAACAAATGAGAATAATTGTCAATCTCATTTATCATTTTAAAGGCGCAGTTGTGGCAGTGTTATATGTCAACACCCAGTCACATTACACGGAACGATTCCACTTGTCAATCACTTTGTCATAAAACGCCTTCAGAGGCTCCAGATTCAACGCTGCAAGCGAAGCGGTACAAAGTCACCAGCAACAGGAGAGAGACGCTCTGAACGCGACAGGGAGCGTTACAGGGCCGCTGTGCATCATAGCATCGCCACCGAATCACAGGGCCGTTATAGCCTTGTGAGATTGAGGGGGGAGCGCCGACCCTCCAAGGGGGGAGTTACGTCGCGTTTAAAGCTCCTGGCTTCATCGAAGCCGTTCACATTGACTGACGCGCTTGCGCTTGTCTTCCACACATATCTGAAGTGGCTTAGCCATTCAGAGCGGAGCGATAAGACATCACTCCTGTAACACCCCCAACAAAATAGACGCATGTCTATTCCTGCTTTTAACCTTAATGTTTTTACTGATATAGGTAGTGATCTAGAGATGATCTAGTAAGTGATATAGTACGGTTAAGATTCTTTACGAATGGTTAGCTAAGATTCTTTGCTAATGTTAGTTAAGGGACTTTACTAATAGCCTCTGTTGGTTAAGCGCCTTTACTAATGGCTCTCTGGGTTCAAAGTGAATCAACCCCGGCCTACCAGGGAAAGAAATCTCTGGCGATCAGTTCGAGATATCTCCCGTTAGTTCACAGGTGCAAATTCAATTCTCCGCGCTGACCAAAGATTCGCAACCTCATACTGCTTTTCTTTGAAAATTTGGTGGATAATCTTTACCATTGGCTATCCTGCGAACAAAATAGATTAAATGCACCTCAAATAGCCTATAATCCGTAGTTAATCATTCTGAAGTGGTCGCTAAGCGTACAAATCACAAGTCTGTACCTATGAGCGCTATGGTGTGGTGCATGCAGTGAGGACAGTAATGGCGCGGCCTCGGCAGATCTGTCACTCGTGGCGCAGCTAAACACAATCACCTTTCTGAACCATCTTTTTATAAAAAATAAAAAAGATACATTAAAACTAAAACAGATGCCCTCTGGAGGCTCCTCTATCGCGCTGTGGGAAGTCGTGGATCATGGTGTTGTCAGTTCACAGTTGTGTAGATGTAACGCCGCTAAGGGTTTCTGGTGAAGCGTGGTAAGGGTTGCCGGATGGTGGAAGGGTTGAGGCCGGAAATGTTGTGGGATAAGACAAAGACTAGGGCCGGAGGTCGGGCCATATCGCCAGCGCCTGGCCTCTTGTTGGTGGGGAAACCTGGCCCGTAGGGCAGAGGGAAAAGCGAAGTCGTGAAAGTGAAGACTAACAGTCTCCACTCTCCAAGTGATTGATAATACGCGGATGAGCCTGATCACATTATTAGACAGCCTTTATATGCATCGTTTATGCAGGATCAGGCAAGGTTTATTCACTTCTCTGATCTGGTGCTCGGGACTCGGGCGGTACTCGATGACTCAACCACCAAGATATTTTGTAAAGACTCTTGACAACCCTCGAGGGGTGTAAGTGTACGTCAGGCAGATCAGGTAATGTGACAGCACATCAGACATAGAGACAGCAGATCCACCAGGTGTGCATCAGATATTTCCCGCCCAGCCAGCCCCAGGCGCTGGCCTTGTTGATGTGTCTCCCCGGCGGGCGGGGGCAGGTATACCTGCTCTAAAACCCTATCAGGTTATTGTTTGATCATTTTGTGCGATCATCAAATAAATACACTTTCCAAGTTACTGTTTTTGATCAAAAATAAATCAACTGAAAAATTCGCAACCGCACAGCGGCAGGGAGAAAAATATGGGTAACTCAATGGCGGCGTTGAAGACCGCCGACGAAGTGAAGGCAGTCAGCGCGGAGCTGGCACGGAATACAAAAACCAACCTGTTCCGCTGCCTCTGGGCGATGCAGTTCGAAAGCGCGTTACGGTTCTCTGACGTGGTTAAATTGACGTGGGATCAATTCGCTGAGGGCAAAACTCACCTCCTCATTATTCAGCAGAAGAAGACCCGCAAAGGGGCTGACGGTGCGCCAGTGAAGCCGAAACCTCTCAAGATCGCTATTACCCCGGCTATGCGGTCTATCGTGCAGGCACGCCGGGAGGAGGCCGCAGGCCGTCCACTGTTTGGTGAGTACATCTTTAGCTTGTCCGATCTGAGGTCGAAGGGCCTGCCAGTTTCACACAACGCAGTGCTGACGGAGTACGGCAAGTGCGGACGCCGTGCAGGTTTCCAGGATGTGGGGAGCCACACACCACGCAAGAGCAAAGGCCGCATCCTCTTTGAAAGTGGCCTACCTCTGGAACAGATCAGCAACCTGCTGGGCCACTCCAGCCCAGCTTCTACACTGTTTTACATCGGGTTCACGCAGGAGACTGCGGACACGATATCGGAAGAATTTTCCCTCGGGGAGGAATGGTAACGATGAAAAAGCATATAGCAAAAGCAGTTCACCGCACCGCAGCAGAGAAGACGGCACGTTAATAGAAGTGTTTAGCCTTGAAATTTAAACGATTAGTGCTATTGCAGAACCTTTCTTATCGAAATTATTGACAGTGCTCCATTGAATTAGTAGGAAATATATTTTTCATATAAACTGAGCTAACTTACTGAGGACAATAGCCTTATGTCAAATGTGGAAATTGTGGGATGGAAAGATGACTATCACAATGATTTTATTTCGTTATCTTTAGAATGGTTGGAAAAATACGTTTCAGTTGAACCCGTTGATCTCGAAATGCTGAATGATCCACACGGGTATATTTTATCTCGTGGTGGTTCTATCTTTTTTGCTCGGCTCGATAAAGAGATAGTTGGAACAGTCTCTATGATACCTCATGGTTCAAGCGCATATGAGTTAGCAAAACTCGCAGTGACAGATAAACACAAAGGGCTTGGAATTGGTCATCTCCTGATGCAGCGCTGTATTCATTTCGCCCGTGAGCAGGGAGCGGAAAAAATCATTCTGTTTACAACAGATGTCCTGATTGCGGCTGTAAAACTTTACAAGCATTATGGCTTCATTGAAGTGAAACTGGAGGATAACAAATATCTTGAGGCTGATATGCGCATGGAACTCATACTAAAATAACCTTCATCAACATAGTACCATTGATATTAGCTGTATTAGCACCACAGCTTACGGATTTTCCGCCTCCATTCAGGAAGCGGATCTGTTATTTCAGTCAAACAAATGGGCGCTTACAGTCTCTCTCATTTCATCAGTGATATCTGTCATTGCAGGCTTTTGCATTTGGTATTTAGGCCAAGTATAATCCCTGCAAAGTGGAACACCCTTACTTGCAAATTCGATCCATGCAGTTTGCATTTCTTCGGCTAAAGAATAATCCGCCTGTTCGTAAAAATCTGAGTTTTCAAGATTGCCAAATACATAGCGAATCTCAGATGTATGTTTCGCTCGCTCGTTATTAGCGACAGCGCCTGGTGCTGTGCGGCTAAAACGATAGAGATAAACACTTGCCCCAATTTGCGTTATATCATTTGCCATCTCCAATGCAGGGACAGAAAACACATATCGAGTCATCAGATAATCCAACTTCTCAAATACAGAGGAGTTATTTTTCTCCAGTTGAGCCAGAATGGCATTTTTTTCTGTTCCTGCCAACGCCAGAGCCATTCCTTCCAGCATAGCTGGGTTATTATGAATTTCTGGTTTCAAGAAGTAACGCCCTTCGTTTTCCGTACAACCAATCATAACCTGAATATCTTTAATCCATGGTTGATAACTGATATCCGGAATCACCACTCCATCTACAACCGGAGACCAGACAAGATTTTCAGGTGTATGAACTCTGCCCGGTTTTGGCGGTAGTCCGGACATTTCAGATGATGCCTTGAGTATCGCCATGGTCGGAATATTTTGTAGTTCATCTGCTGCGACATAATGAAGCGCTTCCAGTACTTTTTCCGATTCCTGTGAAGTCAGGGCATATTTGTCGGCTCGCAGACGACCCGCGCTCTGGATTATTGCACGTTGAAATAGACCTTCGGCTGACGGACATGAAAGTAACGCCCTGATGGCCACAGCACCCGCCGACTGTCCAAACACAGTGACATTCGATGGATCCCCCCCAAAAGCCGCTATATTATTTTTCACCCATACCAGCGCTGCGATAATATCCTGAATACCAAAGTTAGCACCGATAGTTGGTTCGGCTAAAAATCCAAATGCGCCTAAGCGATAGTTCAGCGTGACTAAAGTCACACCTTTTTTTGCAAAGGCAGTGCCATCATAACCATCCTCAGAGCCAGAACCGCCCAGAAAACCGCCCCCGTGAATCCAAACCATCACAGGTTGTTTTGCTGACTCACAGGTATTCTGAGTCCAAACGTTCAAATATAGGCAATCCTCACTTTGTGCTTTTGAACGCTCGGTATACACAGCTCCAGCAAATTGTGGACTCACAGGAGAAAATGATGTCGCAGACTTCACCCCCTCCCAAGGTTTAACAGGTTGCGGTGGTGACCAACGTAACTGAGCAACAGGTGGTTGCGCATACGGGATACCATAAAACTTTAAAATTCCATCTTCCTTCTTGCCTTCCAAGACTCCTTGATGGATTTTCACTTGATTTTCATTATTCATCATATCCCCTCGATAAGATTCACTATCGCCGATAGTTTCCCACTACCTCTTTATCATAGTATTTGCTTATCTTGCTATCGATCTACAGCTCTCGTTCATCACAAAAAAATGAAAATATCACCTAAGATAGCGTCTATAAGTCTTCTCCCTGATTTCAGACAATAGCAGCCATAAAGCGCCGTGATGGGACACTATAAAAGCGCCGTGGGCGCATCATCAGGGGTGTTTGTCAGTTAACCGTTCTCTTATCGAGTACCGTTAGTTTATGGCACGGTGAACACCACGAGAGAGCCAGCCCCTTTCCCGGACTAGTTAGGATTCCCATCATTTGCTCGTTTATCCGTGGCGTGTCATCACGACAGGCTGTTACGGGACACCGCGCTAAGTGTGGAACGGTTAAAAGTTGCGGGATTGATTAAAGACGTTGGCAGCGTCATCAGCTTCGAGTTGATAGCGGTTCATGTGGACTGTTATCCGGTTCGATAATAAGCAGGTTACAACCCTACGATAAAAATTATCGAATGAACCAATGGTTCACCGAGCATCGGCCCCGTTCACGCTTTATACCTGTTCGAGCTTTACAACTACAGGCCGCTACGTGCTAACATCCCTGAATAGCCACTGTTAACCATAGCGGCAACTGTTGGTCAAAGAATCCCTTAAAAGAAGATCGTAGCTTAAGAGCAAAAACCTCTTTAAGTTATTGTTTTTAATGGGATTTGTTGTGTTGATGCCGATAATAGGAGTCGAACCTACGACCTTCGCATTACGAATGCGCTGCTCTACCAACTGAGCTATATCGGCCCTGAAAGGACGTCTTCACCTGTGTGAAGCACGGGGTAGAAGGTTAAAACTAAGTGAGTGATGCGTCAATGCCCTTTCGAATCAAACGGCTACTTTTGCATCACCCGCTTAGCGTTAAGCACGAATGGTATCGTCGCCGAAGCCAACCCACTTATAGGTCGTCAGCGCCTCCAGGCCCATCGGGCCGCGGGCATGCAGCTTCTGGGTGCTGACCGCGACTTCTGCGCCGAGGCCGAACTGGCCGCCGTCGGTGAAGCGGGTAGAGGCGTTAACGTATACCGCAGATGAGTCCACTTCGTTGATAAAGCGGTTCGCGTGGCTCAGGGTACGCGTCAGAATGGCATCGGAATGCTGGGTGCCGTGCTCGCGAATATGAGCAATCGCTTCATCGAGATCGGCTACGATTTTAACATTCAGATCCAGCGACAGGTACTCATCGTCATACTGCTCCGCTTTTACCGGTTCAACCTTCGCCGGGCCGTTTTGCAGCACGGGTAGGGCGGTTGGGTCGGCGTGCAGAGTTACGCCGCTCTCCGCCATCTGTTTGCTCAGCGCAGGCAGGAAGGTGTCGGCGATATTGCGGTGTACCAGCAGCGTTTCGGTGGTGTTGCAGGTACTCGGGCGCTGGGTTTTGGCGTTAACGATGATCTTCAGCGCCGGTTCGATCTCGGCCGAGTCGTCGACAAAAATATGACACACGCCGATACCGCCGGTGATCACCGGGATCGTCGACTGCTCGCGGCACAGCTTATGCAAACCTGCGCCGCCGCGTGGGATCAGCATATCGATGTATTTATCCATCTTCAGCATCTCGCCAACCAGCGCGCGATCCGGGCTTTCGATGGCCTGCACGGCCGCGGCTGGCAGGCCGCACTCCTGCAGCGCCTGCTGAATCACTTTCACCGTCGCGGCGTTGGTGCGCCAGGTCTCTTTACCGCCGCGCAGGATCGCCGCATTGCCGGTCTTCAGGCACAACGAGGCGACGTCGAGGGTGACATTCGGACGCGCTTCATAAATCACCCCGATCACGCCTAATGGGACGCGACGGCGTTCGATACGCAGGCCGCTATCCAGCAGGCCGCCATCGATCACCTGGCCGACCGGATCCGCCAGGCTGCACACCTGGCGTACATCGTCGGCAATGCCGCGCAGCCGTTCTGGCGTCAGCGCCAGACGGTCGAGCATCGCTTCGCTCAGGCCATTGGCGCGGGCTTCCGTCAGATCCTCGGCATTGGCGCGCAGAATATCCTCGGTTTGCGCTTGCAGATAATCCGCAATCTTATTCAGAACCTGGTTTTTCTCGCGGCTGGAGAGCAGCGCGAGTTGGTAAGAGGCCGCTTTGGCCGCAATGCCCATTTGTTCCAGCATTTTCAGCTCCTTAACGGGTGATCATATCGTCACGATGGACGGCCACCGGGCCGTATTCATAGCCGAGGATGGCATCGATTTGTTGCGAGTGCTGTCCGGCGATAAGGCGCAGGGCATCGCTGTTATAGCGGCTGACGCCATGGGCGATATCGCGGCCTTCGCTACTGCGGATACGGATAACTTCGCCGCGGGAGAAATTACCGCTGACGGTTTTGATACCTTTTGGCAGCAATGAGCTTCCTCTTTCCAGAATAGCCTGAGTCGCGCCCGCGTCGACGGTGATTTCACCGGCCGGCGGCGCGCCGAAGATCCAGCGTTTGCGGTTCTCCAGCGGCGATTGCTGGGCGTGGAAGCAGGTGCCGACCGGCAGACCTTCCATCGCGTGGCCGATAACGTCCGGGCGGTTACCGGCGGCGATAATGGTATCGATACCCGCGCGGCAGGCCACGTCCGCCGCCTGCAGTTTGGTGCCCATACCGCCGGTGCCGAGGCCGGATACGCTATCGCCGGCAATGGCGCGTAACGCGTCGTCGATGCCGTAGACATCTTTAATCAACTCGGCTTGCGGGTTGTTGCGTGGGTCAGCGGTAAAGAGGCCTGGCTGATCGGTCAGCAGCAGCAGCTTATCGGCACCCGCGAGGATCGCCGCCAGCGCGGAAAGGTTGTCGTTATCGCCGACTTTGATTTCAGCGGTGGCGACGGCGTCATTCTCATTGATAACCGGCACAATGTTGTTATCCAGCAGCGCACGCAGGGTATCGCGGGCGTTCAGGAAGCGCTCGCGATCTTCCATATCGGCGCGGGTCAGCAGCATCTGGCCGACGTGAATGCCGTAAATAGAGAAGAGCTGTTCCCACAGCTGGATAAGACGGCTTTGGCCGACTGCCGCCAGCAGCTGTTTCGAGGCAATGGTGGCGGGCAGTTCAGGGTAGCCGAGGTGTTCACGCCCGGCGGCAATCGCCCCGGAAGTCACAATCACAATGCGGTGCCCCATCGCGTGCAGCTGCGCGCACTGGCGCACTAACTCAACGATATGGGCGCGGTTCAGGCGGCGGGATCCGCCCGTTAAAACACTGGTGCCCAGTTTTACCACCAGCGTCTGGCTATCACTCATGATTTTCTGCCGTTCAAAAGGAATATCGAGATCGAGCTGATGTTGTAACAGGAGTGAGGCCGATTGCCAACTCCTGGCGTATTGGTCAAGCCATTTTATTGCGCGGATCGGGCATTCTGCGTAGGGAAGGTGACAAATTTATGATGGAAACATTTAAACACTCTTTTTTATAAAAAGTTCCATTTTGTCATAAATTTTTAATACTGCAGCGTTAAAAAACCTCCTGTTTTTCACAGGGCTTCGCCCGGAATTGATTAGCGCGTATAAATAAATCACCAGGACCACATAATGAAAAAGCGTTCACTGGCATTAATGATGATGGGTGTTGTTGCTTCTACGGCTACACAGGCAGCGGAAGTTTACAATAAAGATGGTAATAAGCTGGACGTGTACGGCAAAGTCCGTGCGATGCACTACTTCAGCGATTACGACAGCAAGGATGGCGACCAGACCTACGTTCGTTTTGGTATCAAAGGCGAAACGCAGATCAACGATCAACTGACCGGTTATGGCCGCTGGGAATCTGAGTTCTCCGGCAACAAAACCGAAAGCGACTCCTCGCAGAAAACCCGTCTGGCGTTTGCTGGCGTGAAGTTAAAAGACTTTGGTTCATTCGACTACGGCCGTAGCCTTGGCGCGCTGTACGATGTTGAAGCCTGGACCGATATGTTCCCGGAATTCGGCGGCGACTCTTCCGCGCAGACCGATAACTTCATGACCAAACGCGCCAGTGGCCTCGCGACTTATCGCAATACCGACTTCTTCGGCCTGGTGGATGGTCTGGGTATGACCCTGCAGTATCAGGGTAAAAACGAAGGCCGCGACGCGAAGAAACAGAACGGCGACGGCTTTGGTACCTCTTTAAGCTATGACTTCGGCGGCAGCGATTTCGCCGTCAGCGCAGCTTATACCAGCTCTGACCGTACCAACGATCAGAACCTGCTGGCTCGCGGCCAGGGTTCGAAAGCGGAAGCCTGGGCGACCGGCCTGAAGTATGACGCCAACAATATCTATCTGGCGACGATGTACTCCGAAACCCGCAAGATGACCCCGATCAGCGGCGGTTTTGCTAATAAAGCGCAGAACTTTGAAGCGGTCGCGCAGTACCAGTTCGATTTCGGTCTGCGTCCGTCTCTGGGCTATGTGCTGTCGAAAGGCAAAGATATTGAAGGCATCGGTAGCGAAGATCTGGTCAACTATATTGATCTCGGCCTGACCTACTACTTCAACAAAAACATGAACGCCTTCGTCGATTACAAAATCAACCAGCTGAAGAGCGATAATAAACTCGGTATCAACGATGACGACATCGTCGCGCTGGGTATGACCTATCAGTTCTAATAACGCTGAGTGCTCAGAAAAAGAAAACCGCGGCCTGAGCGTCGCGGTTTTTATTTATTGGCGATTAGCGATTTTTCGCCAGATGCAGATTGTCATCGTTCATCGTTATCTGCGCGTTATATTCTTTCGGCAATCGGCGCGCCTGATAAAATACGCGATTCCAGTACGGATTATCCAATGACGAACGCATCACGCCCTGGCTGGCGGAAGCGTGTAGGAAATTGTGGTCGGTATCGTAGAAACCCACGTGCATACCGCCGTGGATCCGGAAGAAGACTAAATCGCCAGGGCGCAGCTGCTGTTTGTTGACGCGCACGCCCATATGCAGGAGATCGCCGGTGGTCACACGGTCCATTGGCAGGTTGAAACGGTCCTTCAACGTGCGCCAGACAAAGCCAGAGCAGTCTACGCCGCTCTGGTCGGTACCACCCCATTCATAGGGGGTGCCGTCCCAGGTGTGCATCTGGTCGTGCAAAGCGGCCAGTACCGGGATGAGGTCGTCGGAGCCGCCGTCGATCGGCTCATAGTGATGTTGCGCCACCGCCGTGGGCGGTTTTTTCGGTGAAGATGAACATCCTGCCAAAATCAATAAAGGAACCAACAATAAAGCATGGGAGAGTCTGGGCTTCATATCGTTATTTTCATGTTAGGGATCGGCCGTCGCCTTTTATAACGTATTCACTGAAACGTCAGAATGATTAAACTCAAAATTTACGAAAACTTACGCACAAAAGTCATCAATTCGCGAGTAACGAAATGCGCAAGATGTAAAAGAAGTCTGTGCTGAGTATCTTGTTTATTAATAAATTATTGCTACATAAATCAAAATATAACAACTCTGAATCAGTATATTCTTATTTGCCTGGCGCTTATTTAAGATGGCCTTCTTTAAGACGGCGGATAAACGTTGCCGGCGCATAACCCATCGTTTTACGAAACATCGCGGTAAAGGCCGCCGGATATTCATAACCCAGACTCAGCGCCACATCGGTAATGCTGCGGCCTTCGCGCAGAGCGGTGAGGGCGTACATCAGGCAGGCTTTATTACGCCAGTCGCGAAACGCCATCCCAGTCTCCTGCAGAAAGTGCCGGTTGAAGGTACGCAGGCTTTTATTGCTCTCTTTCGCCCACTGTTCCGGCGTACTGTGAATATCCGGCTGGCGTAAAAAGGCGCTGCACAGTTCTGCCAGATGAGGATGTTGCGGCAATGGGGTGAACATGGGCAGCGGCGAGGCGGCTTTAAGTTCCAGCATCAGTAACGCAATTAGCGCCGCATCATGGCCATGCTCTTCATACAGTAGGGGCAGCTGGCAGGCGGCTAGCAGGAGCTGATGCAGCAGCGGTGAAACCTGTAGTACTTCGCAGCGCGGGCTGTCGCGCGGCGCATCCTGTGGCTCAATATACAGACTATGGGTGCTGACGCCCGGCATCCACACGCGGTGCGGCTTGGTCGCCGGGATCCACACGCCGCTGAACGGCGGCACCAGCCACTGTCCATCATCGGTTTCTACTTTCATTAACCCGTTCATCGCATACAGAAACTGCGCCCGCCGGTGGTGGTGGCGCGGCAAAAGCGTGTCTGGCGGGTAGTCGCTACCCAAACCCAACACCCGGCGTGGAAGATGATCGACTTCGTTAATCGCAATATTACGCACCTGCTGCCTCCTGGCTGAAAATCGTAAGAAATTGGCCTTTAATCGTAAGTCAGCCATTTCACTATTCTATATCGTTACCTCTCTGAATGGAGGAATGGCAGATGATTTACGGACTTTTTGCGTGTGGGTTGCTATCCGGGGTGACCACCTGGCTGTTCGGTTTCGGCGGCGGTTTTGTCACCGTGCCGTTGCTTTACCTGTTGCTGAGCCATCAGTGGGCGGCGAGCGATGTGGGCGGGCAGGCGATGCAAATCGCGGTGGCGACCTCAGCGCTGGTGATGCTGTGTACTTCGCTACTGGCCAGTGGGCGGCATCTGCTTGCCGGGACGGTCAACTGGCGTCCTCTGCTGCCGATACTCGCCGGGATTGCCATTGGCGGCATCGTTGGCGCGGCGCTGGCGCTGCGGGTCAACGGCGAGTGGATCCGCTGGCTGTTTATCTTCTATCTGGCAGCGACCATTGCGGATTGCTATCTCCGTCCCGGTTTTATGGCGCCGCCATCACGGCGTGCGCAGGCGAACGTGGGGCAAGAGTTTACCCTCGGCGGGGGGATTGGCCTGATTGCGGCATTCCTCGGCGTTGGCGGCAGCGTGATGACCGTGCCGCTGATGCGCCGCCGCGGCGCGACGATGGCGCAAGCCGCAGCAATGGCCAATTTGCTGACGCTGCCGCTGGCGGCGACCGCTTCTTTAACGTGGCTGCTGATGACGTCACCCGTGGCGCTGCCGTCCGGCTTTATCGGCAATATTTGGTGGCTGGCGGCCGGGTTGCTGGTGGCCGGGAGCTGGCTGGGGCTGCGTGCGGCGTCGCGCTGGCTGGCGAAATGGCCAGATCGCTGGCATGCGCGGATCTATCCACTCTTATTGCTACTGGTTCTGTTGGCGATGGGCGTCGGCGGGACAGCCTGAAATTGAGTATTGTAAACAGAATGTTGGGCATGCTAGTGTGCATAAACTTCTTTCAACAGGGCGACCGATGATGACCCATGTACTCTCAGGACCACATTTCTCCCGTGCCGATCTTCTGGCAGGGCGAGTGGCGTCGCTGCGTCGTCGTCTGTTTTCCTGTACCTGTCCTCCGCCTCCGATTTCTGACGTGGTTGTGTCCGGAGTTTAAGCTCCGCCATTGTCGATAGTCGTCAAACTAACGGCTATTCCATTGTTTAAATTCAGAAATCTGGAGTCTTTATGCACTCTCGTTATGCATTGCTGGCCTCACAGGCGGCAACGGCTATTTTTGTTCTGCTGTGGGGCAGCGCGGCGATTTTTACCCGCTGGGGATTAGACCACGCTTCGCCGATGGCGTTATTAATCGTCCGCTTTCTGGTCGCGCTGGCCGCGCTGCTTCCTTTCATGCTGTGGCGTAAGCGCTGGCTACCGGCGCCAGGCACCCGGCGGCAGGTGGCGGCGACCGGCTTTATGCTGATCGGCGGTTATTCCGTCTGCTACTTTGAAGCGATGGCCAATGGCGTGACGCCGGGGCTGATTGCCACCATCATGGGAATTCAACCGATCCTGACGCTCTGCGTGGTGGAACGGCGCCTGCAGGGGCGGCGGCTGCTGGGGTTGCTGATCGCGCTGGCGGGGCTGATCCTGCTGGTGTGGCGTAGCCTCGCGGCATCGCAGATGGCGATAAGCGGTATGCTGTTTGCGCTGGCGGCGCTGCTGCTGATGACATTTGGCGCGATCCTGCAAAAACGCAGCCGCCAGGCGCCGGTGGACGTGCTGCCGCTGCAATATGTTGTCAGCCTGCTGCTGTGTCTGGTGATGGCGCCGGTGAGCGGCTTCCATCTTGAGTTCAACGTCGGTTTCATTATTCCGGTACTGTTCCTCGGTTTGCTCATCTCAGTGGTGGCGCAACTGCTGCTGTACCGGCTGCTGAGCGCGGGTAATATCGTCAACGTTACCAGCCTGTTTTACCTGGTGCCGGTGATCACCGCGCTGCTTGATTATCTGTTGCTTGGCAATCGCCTGCCGTGGGCGGCGATGATCGGCATGCTGGCGATCCTGGGCGGCATTATGCTGGTCTTCCGCGCGCCTAAAGCGAGCGTCGCGTAGCTGTGACCCGGGAGCGGTAAAAAGCCGCTCCCGGGTCATTCTCCTGTCATCTTCCTTACGCATGCTCTCGCGGGCTTATGTTGCTGATTATGGAAAATTACCGATGTCTAATGCTCTGACGATTTTCGATCTGGATAATACCCTGATTAAAGGGGACAGCAGTACGCTGTGGAGCCAGTTTATGCTGCGAGAAGGCTGGGTCAGCGATCCGGATTACCTGGCGCGCGAAGCGATGCTGATGGCGGATTACGACCGCGGCGAAATGAATATTGCCGACTACGTGGCGCTGATTCAGGCTCCGTTGATTGGCATCCCGCAAGCGCAGGTGGATGCGCTGGTGGCGCGGTTCGTGCGTGAAAAGGTGTTACCGCGCGTGTACCCGCAGGCGTGGGAAGTGATTCGTACCCTGCAGGCGCAGGGGGAGAAGATGCTGGTGATCTCCGCCTCGGTGACGCTGCTGGTGCAAGCGGTGGCGGCCGAGTTGGGTATTGAGCAGGCGCTGGGGATTGATGTGGTCATGGCGGATGGCGGCTACAGTGACGTGATTGCGGGTACGCCGAGCTATCAGCAGGGGAAAGTGACGCGTCTGGCACAGTGGCGCGAGGCGCATCCGCAATATAACGGCGCGCTGACTTTCTACACCGATTCGATCAACGATCTGCCGTTGTGCTTGCATGCAGACCACGTGCGGTTGGTTAACCCGTGCCCGCAGCTGGCGGCGGCCAACGCGCAACACGGCTGGCCGGTACTGGCGTGGCGACTGGGATAAACGATGCTGCCACGGAACGTTTCCCCGGATAGCGGCGCGATGCGCCTTATCCGGGCTACCTTTCAGCACCGATATGTAGTTTGTAGCCCCGGTAAGCGCAGCGCCACCGGGGGATGTTCCCGAACAGCGGCGTGGCCTGTAGCCCCGGTAAATGCAGCGCCACCGGGGGATGTTCCCGAACAGCGGCGCGACCTGTAGCCCCGGTAAGCGTAGCGCCACCGGGGGATGTTCCCGAACAGTGGCGTGGCCTGTAGCCCCGGTAAGCGCAGCGCCACCGGAGATGTTCCCGAACAGCGGCGTGGCCTGTAGCCCCGGTAAGCGCAGCGCCACCGGGGGATGTTCCCGAACAGCGGCGTGGCCTGTAGCCCCGGTAAATGCAGCGCCACCGGGGGATGTTCCCGAACAGTGGCGCGACCTGTAGCCCAGCGCCACCGGGGGATGTTCCCGAACAGCGGAGTGGCCTGTAGCCCCGGTAAGCGCAGCGCCACCGGGGGATGTTCCCGAACAGCGGCGTGGCCTGTAGCCCCGGTAAGCGCAGCGCCACCGGGGGATGTTCCCGAACAGCGGCGTGGCCTGTAGCCCCGGTAAGCGCAGTGCCACCGGGGGATGTTCCCGAACAGCGGCGCGACCTGTAGCCCCGGTAAGCGCAGCGCCACCGGGGGGATGTTCCCGGACTGTAGCCCGTCTTTTATTGTCCGCTTTGGTACAGCGGCACGACGTTACCGCCGATGTAGCGGCGGCGCAGCCAGGCGGAGAGGGCGTCCATCATCATCACCACCACAACCAGCAGCAGGGTGATAAACATCACCACGTCCCAGTTCCACAAGCGCATGTTTTCCGCGTAAATCAGGCCAATCCCGCCAGCGCCGACAAAGCCCAGTACCGCCGCCGAACGGGTGTTGGATTCAATCTGATACAAACTGAGAGCCAGAAAAGTCGGGAATGACTGGGTGAAAATACCGAAGCGGTGCTTCTGCAGGCCATTGGCGCCCACGGCGGTTAAACCGCGCCCCGGTGAGCGGTCTACGGCCTCGTGACCTTCGGCATACAGACGTCCCAGCAGACCGGTATCCTGCATAATAATCGCCAATACCCCGGCCAGCGGTCCAAGCCCGACGGCGCGCACAAATATCAGACCCCAGATAGCCATATCGATACCGCGCAGCACGTCGAACAAACGGCGCATCAGCATGGCGATAATACCGGGTATTACACCGCGCATAATATTGCGCGCCGCGAGGAACGACAGCAGCAGCGCGATGACTGTGGCGGTAATGGTCCCGGCAAAGACGATCGCCAGCGTAATCGCGATTTGCGTAAAGTAATAGGCAAACGGCCAGTTCCAGAAATCATGCCAGACGAACATGCGCAGCAGATAGCGACCAATCTGCTGTATGCCGGTGGTCAGCTGTTCGCTGCTGATGCCAAACTGCATAAAGAACCAGACGTAATAGAGCACACTTGCCAGCGCCAGCAGGCCGACATAGCGCAAATAGCGTCCTTGTGTCTGATACAGCGCCCGGTGCTGGCGGCGACTGGCGGCGATATCCGGTTGATGTTGCCACTGACTCATTTTTTCCCCTCCAGAACCCACTGGCGTAGCCGGCCGGAAAGCATATCCAGCAGCGATACCACAATAATGATCAGCAGCAGCGTCATGCTGACCTGATCGTAACGATCCAGCTTGATGTTAGTCATCAGCTCCTGACCAATTCCCCCCGCGCCCACCAGGCCAAGAATGGTTGATGAACGGAAGTTAATCTCCAGACGCATAAAACCGTAGGAAAGAAAAATCGGTTTCACCTGCGGCCACAGCGCGAAGCGCACCTTCTGCAGCGACGATGCCCCACAGGCCGCCAGCCCGCGTACCGGTTTATCCTGGGCACTTTCCACCGCTTCGTAGAACAGTTTGGTCAGGCTGCCGATGGTATGCAGCATCAGCGCCAGAAAACCGGGAATCGAGCCGATTCCGAAGGCCATAACGAAAATCACCGCCCAGGCCAGTTCCGGCATGGTGCGCAAAAAGGCTACCAGTACGCGGACGGCAAAGCGCAGCGGCGCGGGTGACCAGGCATTATTGGCGGCAAGGAAAGCTAGCATCGTCGCGATCGCCACCGCCACCAGCGTGGAGGCCAGCGCCAGTTGAAGCGTCTCCCAAATCAGCGGCAACTGAATCGGCAGGCGGTAGCCCCAGTACGCCAGCGAACCCTTGGTATGTGAGTCGGCAAGCAGATCGGCCGGGTGCAGTGTCGGCAGCGTCTCGAACATATAGTCGAGGAAATTCGGCAGAGAATGCCAGATGGTGAACAGATTAAACTCGGCCGCGTGCCCGGCGGCGAAATAGAGTACCAACAGCAGTACGGACCAGCTGAAGGTATCGCGCTTTTGCCGCGTTCTGATCTGCTGATAGTAACGTTCGAATTCGGTATGAGTATTATTCATGCGGCGAAGGGTCTTCAACGTAGCGCCGCCGCTTGCGGTCAATGGCGAGCGGCGGCGTCAGGGCGGGATTAACGCGCGCTAACCAACTCGCGTTTCATATCAATAATCTGTTGGAAATCGGCCACGCTGCTTGGGCCGATATGCTGGGTGCCGCCCATTGCTTTCACGAAGCAGGCGTGATCGTCGGTATCCAGCTTTTTGATCGCCGTAACGACTTTAGCTTTGAAATCTGCTGGTAATGCGTTGCTGACGAGGATCGGGCCATTCGGGATCAGCGGTGATTGCCAGATGATGCGGATCTGCTTCATTAGATCCGGATGATCCATACGAATCAGTCGGTTAAATGCGCCAGCGCTGTAGCCGCTGTTGTAGTCGCCGACCATTGATGTCCAGGTGACCGCGCCGGCAAACTGGCCGTTCAGTACGCCAAGAATGTCCTGCTCGTGGCCGCCGGAGAAGGTAACGCTGGAGAAGAAGTTATTGTATTTGTTATCCGCGTCGCCGCCGAACTTCTGTTTAAAGGCGTGGTTCGGGATCAAATAACCGGAAGTGGAATCCGGGTCGGCGAAGCCAAAAGGTTTTCCTTTCAGATCGTCCAGCGTTTTATACGGGCTGTCAGCTTTCACCACGACCACCGAGTGATAGCCGCGGGATTGATCTTTATCGTCAACGGCGATCCCGACAATATCGACGGCTTTCGGGTTATTGAGATATACCGAAGCATAAGATGAAGGCGACATACTTAATACGACGTCAACTTTACCACCCAGCAACCCTTGAATAACGCCGGAATAATCGGATGAGTTGCGTAATTTCGTATCGACCTTCAGCTCCTTATCAAGAAACTGTTTAACGCACTGGTTGTCACCAATTTGCTGCGTTGCGTTTTGACCGCCGAGGATCCCCAAATTTAATTCCTTCGGCTGCTCAGCAGCGCTTGCCTGCCATGTCAGAAGAAGACCTGCGATTGCTGCGGATAAACGAACTGCACCATTTATATGTTTGTTCATTATTTTGCCCGTGTATTTTTAACTAAAGGAAATTAATGCAATTGGCTAATTTCATCGCCATACAACCGATGCAGGACATCCTGATCCAGCTGCGAGGGATGGTCGTCAAAAATAATATTGCCTTTGGCTACGCCGATGACCCGGGTGCAGTACTCTTTCACCAGTTCAACCGAATGCAGGTTGACCATCACGCTGATCCCCTGGCCGCTGATCTCCCGCAGTACATTCATGATTCGCTGGGTATTTTTCGGATCGAGTGAGGCAACCGGCTCATCGGCCAGCAGGATACCCGGGTTCTGCATCAGCGCGCGGCAAATCGCCACGCGTTGCATCTGGCCACCGGAGAGATTCTCCGCTCGCTGTAGCGCGTGCGGCAGCATATTCATCCACTCCAACAGAGCGATGGCGCGCGCCCGGTCGGCATCGGGGAAAACTTTAAACAGTGATTTCAGCGTTGAGGTTTGGCTCAGGCGGCCGAGTAGAACGTTGGTCAGTACATCAAGACGTGGCACCAGGCAGAAATCCTGGAAGATCATGCCGCATTCGCTGCGCCAGGTATTGAGTGCTCGTCCTTTCAGGCGCGAAACATCATGCGGCATACCCACTTCCGGGAAACTCAGGATTTCCCCACCGGTCGCGCTGTGGGTGCCGTTCAGTACATGGAGCAGCGTGGATTTCCCGGCGCCGGAGCGGCCAATGACCCCGACCAGTTCGCCTGCGTGCAGGTCAAAGCTGATGTTATCGAGGACGGTTTGTTGCGCGCTGTAGGATTTACTCAGGTTGCGCACGCTTAAGACTTTCCGCTGCCGGGCCGTGGCGGTGTGCGTAAACGGCGAAAATTCAGTTTCCGCCACCGCGGCAAGAGAGCTGTTCATAAGAGTGTCCTGGTTCGTCATAAACTGGCCACTATTAATGGCGTTTTGTGTGAACCTTCGATGACAGTAAGGCGAACAAATAATGAAAGTGCCGTGTAATGCGTCGCGCAGCGCTGAAAAGATATTGACTGGGGTGTTTAGCAGATAACAAAGGCATGCTTTATTCATTTATTTAATTCATTCGTGGTCTACACTAATGGAAATGAGACACAATAATGAATGGTTCTGAGAGCTAATATCATTCTCGTAGTGACCGCCATTTCATCGTATTGATAATGCTTAGGGGCTGGAAATTTTTTTATAGGTTAGGCTTTTTGTGCGGCGCTTAAAACTATTCATGAGGCTTATTTGTGGGGTTAAAACCTTCATATGAAGGTTTTGTTGGTTTAATGCTCTATTAATTGATGCTTATTAAGACTTTTCGCTAACAAATCATTAACTGGTATTAAGAATATTCCTAATAGACCAGGGGTATGATCCTGGACGATATAATAACTGGCTAAGAATTCATCTATTTACGTCCAATAACCACATGAAATTAAATGTTTTTTGTTTTCGAATAAAAAATGAAGTTGTGGAAAATTTGAAAAAATTGACCTGGATGATAAATAGCATCGCTCTCCCTCTTATTGACACTCAATGAGAAAAAACTTAAATTTAAATCCAACAAGAAAATTAATTTCTAATTAACTTTAGACGCTATTTAAATTGAGCGCGTCAGCGGTATTTTATTACTGGTGGTTTAAACAGAGGACAATTGCAGGTTTATATTTTGCAGCCTTGGCTATCGGCAGTGTGGTGATAAAGGTAGTATTTCCGGGATGAAGAGGATAAACAGTATATGGATTATCAATGCTCCTTAGACAAGTGCATTTGGCCTGCGCATGATGCTTATTTTTTAAAAGGTTTATCAGAACTTATCTTAGATATCGATGAGCTGATTTATCTGTCGCTTGATAAAGTGTGCAAGGATTTTTTGTTTATCAATCTGAGCACTAATGCATTAAATTATTTTATTAGATACGACAACGAATGGTTAGCGAAGGCTAAAGGAAAGCAAATCATCCTGATTGCCGCGAGAAGATCAGAAGCGTTAGCGAATTATTGGTATTACAACGGTGATATTCGCGGTGTGGTTTATGTTGATCTTACGCGTGATATTAGAAAAGAACTGGCTTATGTCATTAACGGCCGTTTCCTGCGTAAAGATATAAAGAAAGATAAAATTACGGATCGGGAAATGACGGTAATTCGCATGACCGCGCAAGGCATGCAGCCGAAATCAATAGCCAGAGTTGAAAATTGTAGTGTCAAAACCATTTATACCCATCGGCGAAATGCCGAGGCCAAGCTGTATTCGAAAATTTATAAGTTAGTTATCTGACATTTATTTAGTGGTACACCGGGACGACTTGTCCTTAATTAAACTCAGGATGAAAAAGCGATGAAAAAAAAGGTTCTTGCTATTGCTCTGGTAACGGCGTTTGCCGGAATGGGTGTTGCTCAGGCGGCTGATGTTACGGCTCAGGCTGTGGCGACCTGGTCTGCGACCGCGAAAAAAGACACCACCAGCAAACTGGTTGTCACCCCGCTCGGCAGCCTGGCGTTCCAGTATGCTGAAGGGATCAAAGGTTTTAACTCACAAAAAGGTCTGTTTGATGTTGCGGTTGAAGGCGATGACACCGCAACGGCGTTCAAGCTGACTTCTCGTCTTATCACCAATACCCTGACCCAGTTGGATACCTCGGGTTCCACGCTGAACGTGGGTGTGGATTACAACGGCGTCGCGGTTGAGAAAAGCGCTGACACCATCATGATCGACACCGCTAACGGCATACTGGGCGGCAACCTCAGCGCATTGTCTACCGGCTACAACGTTGCAGGCCGCACCACGGCTCAGGACGGCTTTAACTTCTCCATCATCGGCGGCACCACCGACGGTACCACGGCGGTGACTGATTACAGCACATTGCCGGAAGGGATCTGGAGCGGCGACGTCAGCGTACAGTTCGACGCGACCTGGACCAGCTAATTCCCTGGTTGTACCGGGCAGGGGGGATACCCCCTGCTTTCTTCATGGACTGAACGCATATGAAAAAACACCTTTTGTCCCTTGGCCTGATGCTGGGGTTGGCTAACCCTGCTCTGGCGCTGGATGTCGGCGATATTTCTTCATTTATGAACAGCGGCAGCAGCGTGCTGAGCAAAGAGATTAAAAACACCACCGACAGCGGCCGCTTAATCAACATTCATCTGGAACGACTCTCTTCGCCGCTGGAAGGTGGAAAAGCGATCCCGATGGATAAACAGGATGAAATCCTGCTGACCCCGGCCAGTCTGCTATTGCCCGCGAAGGCCAGCGAAGTGGTTCGCTTTTTCTATAAGGGCCCGGCCGATGACAAAGAACGCTACTACCGCATCGTCTGGTTCGATCAGGCGTTAAGCGATGCTCAGCGCAATGGCGCCGAACGTAGCGCCGTGGCTACGGCTTCAGCCCGTATCGGCACCATTCTGGTGGTGGCGCCGCGGCAGGCGAATTTCCGCTATCAGTTCGCCGGCGACGCGCTGACCAACACCGGCAACGCCACCCTGCGCATTATCGCCTACGGCCCGTGCCTGAAGGCCGCCGACGGCAAAGAGTGCAAAGAAAACTACTACCTGATGCCGGGGAAATCGCGCCGTTTCACGCGCGTCAATATTGCCGACAAAAAAGGGCGGGTCGCGCTTTGGCAGGGCGAGCAGTTTGTTCCCGTGAAATAGACATGTGTGCTGATGGACGAAGACTATGCCTCTACGACGGATCACCTCTGGACTGAACGCGCTGCTTGCCTCCGGCATGGTTATCTTGCTGGCGCCGTATAGCGATAGTGTTGCCGCCGAGCGCGTGCAGCAGATCGGCGGCGTTATTATCCCGCAGGCCTTCAGTCAGGCGTTGCAGGACGGCATGAGCATTCCGCTTTTTATTCATCTCGAAGGCAGCCGTGATAATCAGAGCGATCAGCGTATTGGCGCGGCTTATATCTGGCTCGACGGCAGTGTGCTGCGGGTGCGACAGATCACCCTTGAAGAGAGCGATGATAACGCTCGCGTCAGTGACGCGACCCGCCAGCAGTTGACCAGGCTATCAAACGACGCTTTCAACGAGACGCTGAAGATCCCCTTAACGGATGCTGCGCAGCTGCAGCTCAGCTTACGCCAGCTCCTGCTGCAGCTGGTGGTGAAGCGCGAGGCGCTGGGTACCGTTTTGCGCGCGCGCAGCGAAGATATTGGCCAGTCGAGCGTTAACGCTTTCAGTAATAACCTCAGCTACAACCTCGGGGTTTACAACAACCAGATGCGCAATGGCGGCAGTAACACCTCCAGCTATTTGTCATTAAACAGCGTTAGCGCGCTGCGCGAGCATCACGTGGTGCTCGATGGTTCACTGTACGGAATGGGGACCAGCCATCAGGATAACGAGCTGTATAAAGCAATGTATGAGCGCGACTTCGCCGGGCACCGCTTTGCTGGCGGGATGCTGGACACCTGGAACTTACAATCGTTAGGGCCGATGACCGCCATTTCGGCGGGTAAGATCTACGGCGCGTCGTGGGGCAATCAGGCCAGCTCAACGGTATTTGACAACAGCCAGTCGGCGACGCCGGTGGTGGCGTTTCTACCGGCGGCAGGCGAAGTCCACCTGACGCGCGATGGACGCCTACTGAGCGTGCAAAACTTCGCCATGGGTAACCATGAGGTTGATACTCGCGGGCTGCCCTACGGTATCTACGACATTGATGTGGAAGCGATCGTCAACGGACGCGTTGTTAGCAAACGCACCCAGCGAGTCAACAAACTGTTTAGCCGCGGGCGCGGCGCCGGTGCGCCGCTGGCCTGGCAGGTATGGGGCGGCAGCTTCCATATGGACCGTTGGTCGGAAAGCGGCAAAAAAACGCTACCGGCGAAAGAGAGCTGGCTGGCGGGGGCGTCCGCTTCCGGATCCCTGAGCACGCTCAGTTGGGCGGCGACCGGTTACGGCTACGATAATAACGCCGTTGGTGAAACCCGCATCACGCTGCCGCTGACCGAGGCGGTGAATATTAACCTGCAAAACATGCTGGCCAGCGACAGTTCATGGAGCAGCATCAGCAGTATCAGCGCCACGTTGCCTGGCGGTTTTAGTTCGCTGTGGGTCAACCAGGAGAAGACCCGTATCGGCGACAGATTGCGGCGCAGTGATGCCGACAACCGGGCGATCGGCGGCACGCTGAACCTCAACGCGCTGTGGTCGCAACTGGGCACCTTCAGCATCAGCTACAACGATGACCGCCGCTACAACAGCCATTACTACACGGCGGATTACTACCAGACGGTTTATAGCGGCGCATTTGGCTCGCTAGGACTGCGCGCGGGCTTACAGCGTTATAACAACGGCGACAGCAACGCCAACACCGGGAAATATATTGCCCTCGATTTATCGCTGCCGCTGGGTAACTGGTTCAGTGCCGGAATGACCCATCAGAACGGTTACACCATGGCCAACATTTCAGCGCGTAAGCAATTTGATGAAGGGGCGATCCGCACTATCGGCGCCAATATTTCACGAGCGATTTCGGGCGATACCGGCGATGACAAAACGTTAAGCGGCGGTGCTTATACGCAGTTTGAAACGCGCTACACCAACGGCACGCTGAACGTAAACAGCGGCGCTGACGGCTATGTGAACACCAACCTGACCGCCAGCGGCAGCGTCGGTTGGCAGGGGAAAAATATCGCCGCCAGCGGACGAACCGACGGCAACGCCGGGGTGATTTTCAATACCGGGCTGGAAGATGACGGCAAGATCAGCGCCAAGGTCAACGGGCGTATCGTACAGTTGAGCGGCAAACGCAACTACCTGCCGCTGTCGCCGTACAGCCGCTATGAAGTGGAACTGCAGAACAGCAAAAACTCGCTCGACAGCTACGACATTGTTAGCGGACGTAAGAGCCACCTGACGCTCTATCCCGGCAACGTCGCGGTGATTGAGCCGGAAGTGAAGCAGATGGTGACCGTATCCGGGCGCATCCGCGCCGAGGATGGCACGCTGCTGGCCAACGCGCGCATTAATAACCATATCGGGCGTACCCGCACCGATGAGAAGGGCGAGTTTGTCATGGACGTCGATAAAAAATATCCCACCATCGATTTTAACTACGGCGTGAATAAGACCTGTGAAGTGGCGCTGGAACTCAGCCAGGCGCGCGGTGCGGTCTGGGTAGGGGATGTGGTATGCAGCGGCCTTTCGTCATGGGCGGCCGTACAGCAGACAGGAGAAGGAAATGAAAGCTAAGTGGCTGACTGCATTGGTGACGGTTATTGCCGCGCTGTCAATGACGCGCGCCTACGCTGCGATATCGAAAACCACCTGGAGCGATGCGCCAGCGCGCGAATTCGTGTTCGTCGAAAACAACTCCGATGATAACTTTTTCGTTACCCCTGGCGGCGTGTTGGATCCGCGCATGACCGGCGCCAACCGCTGGACCGGTTTAAAATATAACGGTTCGGGGACTATCTACCAGCAGAGCCTGGGTTATATCGACAATGGCTATAACACCGGGCTTAACGCTAACTGGAAGTTTGATATGTGGCTGGAAAACTCGCCGGTTTCTCATCCGCTACTGGGGCTGCGCTGCATCAACTGGTATGCCGGTTGCGATATGGCGACCAGCCTGATCCAGCCGCAGACCACCGACGCCAGTGGGTTTTATGGCGCGACGGTAACCAGCGGCGGCGCGAAGTGGATGCACGGCATGATGTCCGATGCCTTCTATCAGTACTTACAGCAGATGCCGGTCGGCGGCAGTTTTACGATGACCATCAACGCCTGCCAGACTTCGGCGGCCTACGACGCGAGTAACGGTGAACGCTGCAAGGATCAGGCCTCGGGAAACTGGTACGTCCGTAACGTCACCCACACCAAAGCGGCGAACCTGAAACTTATCAACACCCACTCGCTGGCCGAAGTGTTTATTAACAGCGACGGCGTACCGACGCTGGGCGAAGGCAACGCCGACTGCCAGACGCAAACTATCGGCTCTCGTGCGGGTTTAAGCTGCAAGATGGTGAACTACAGTCTGCAGACCAACGGCTTAAGTAATACCTCGATTCACATCTTCCCGGCGATCGCGAACTCGTCGCTGGCGTCGGCGGTAGGGGCCTATGATATGCAGTTCAGCCTCAACGGTAGCTCGTGGAAGCCGGTGAGCAATACCGCCTATTACTACAACTTCAACGAAATGAAGAGTTCGGATTCGATCTATGTCTTCTTCTCGAGCAACTTCTTTAAACAGATGGTGGCGTTGGGGATCAGCGATATCAACACCAAAGATCTGTTTAACTTCCGCTTTCAGAACACCACCTCGCCGGAGTCGGGCTGGTACGAGTTTTCCACCTCCAATACGTTAGTGATCAAGCCGCGCGATTTCAGCATCAGTATCATTTCCGATGAGTACACGTCGGCGCCGTCGCGTGAGGGTTACGTCGGCAGCGGCGAACCGGCGCTGGACTTCGGCTATATCGTCACCACCAGCGGTAAAACCGCCGCCGATGAGGTATTGGTGAAGGTCAGCGGGCCGTCGCAGGCGATTGGCGGGCGCTCGTACTGCCTGTTCAGCTCGGCGGATGGTACCGCGCAGGTGCCGTTTCCGGCGTCGCTCTCCTTCATCACCAGTAATGGGTCGACGAAAACCTATGACGCCGGCTGTGATGATAGCTGGCGTGATATGACCGACGCGCTGTGGCTCACCACGCCATGGACCGATATCTCCGGCGACGTTGGGCAAATGGATAAAACGACGGTACGCTTCTCAATTGCGATGGACGATCCTATTTCGCTGCGCACCATCACGGATAACGGCTGGTTTGGCGAAGTCAGCGCTTCAGGAGAGATTCATGTTCAGGCGACGTGGCGTAATATTAATTAAGCTGGCGCTGGTTAGCCTGTGGCTGCTGGCCGCACCGCTGGCGCAGGCGATTTCCGTCGGCAATCTGACCTTTTCGCTGGCCTCCGACGATGAGTTCGCCGCCAAACGGGTGCTGAATAACAATAAAAGCGCGCGCTTGTATCGGGTGTCGCTGATCGCCATCGACCGGCCCGGCGGCCGGGAGGTTCGGTCGCGTCCGGCGGACGGCGAGCTGCTGTTCGCCCCGCGCCAGCTGACGCTGCAGGCGGGCGAAAGCGAGTTCTTTAAGTTCTATTACCACGGGCCGAAGGATAACCGCGAGCGCTACTACCGGGTCTCGTTTCGCGAAATTCCGACTCGCAATCTGGTGATGCGCGCCCCGGCGGGCGGCCAGGTCAGCATGGAGCCGGTGGTGGTAATGGATACGATTCTGGTGGTTCGCCCGCGACAGGTACAGTTTAAATGGGCTTTCGACAAGGCGGCAGGGACCGTCAGCAATACCGGCAATACCTGGTTTAAGCTGCTGATCAAACCGGGGTGCGATACCACAGAAGAAGAGGGCGACGCCTGGTATTTGCGTCCTGGCGACGTGGTTCGCCAGGCGTCGCTGCGCCAACCAGGGAACCACTACCTCATCTATAACGATAAATTTATTAAAATCAGCCACGATTGCCCGGTGAAATAGCCGGGCAATCGCCTTATCTATTCATCGTTGAGTAACGGGCTTACCAGCGCGATGTGGGTCTTAATGCCGACCGCCAGCGCATCTTCATCGATGCGAAAATGTGGATTGTGCACGTTCCACGTCGCGCCTTTTTGCGGATTGCCGCAGCCGATAAACAGGAAGGTACCGGGGATTTTCTCCTGATAGGAGGAGAAATCCTCGCTGCCAAACAGCGCTTTATCCTGCAACTGTAGCGTACCCGCCGGGAAGTGGCGGGCAATGGCTTCGCGGGCGATATGGTTCGTCGCGTCGTGATTGTTGCCCACCGCATAACCCTGCTGCCATTTGATTTCGTAGCTGGCGCCGTGGGCGGCGGTGATGCCGTCGAGGATCCGCGCCATCAGCGGCGGCACCGCCTCGCGTACCTGCTGGCTATGCGTGCGCAGCGTGCCGGCCAGACGCGCGCTATCGGGGATAACGTTATAGCTGTCGCCGGCCTGGAAGGTGGCGATAGTCAGTACCGGCGCGTTCGCCGGATCGATATTGCGCGCGACGATCTGCTGCAGCGCGCCGACGGCTTCCGCGCCGATAGTGACCGGATCGATACAGTGCTGCGGCATTGAGCCATGGCCGCCTTTACCGCGGATGGTAATATCAAAGTTATCGCTGGAGGCGACATATACCCCTTCTTTCAGCGTAATGACGCCGACCGGGCTGGTGGGGAAAACATGCAGTCCGAAAATATGTTCGACGTCGTCAACCACACCCAGCTCAACGAGTTCACGCGCACCGCCCGGCGGTACCTCTTCTGCGGGCTGGAAAATGAATTTGATACTGCCGTGTAGCTTTTCGCGCAGCTGGCACAGCACTTTCGCGGCCCCCATCAGCATCGCGGTATGCGCGTCGTGGCCGCAGGCGTGCATCACGCCGGGCTTTGTCGAGCAAAACGTTTCTCCGCTCTCTTCCTGTAGTGGCAGCGCGTCGATATCAGCGCGCAGCGCCCACATCGGCCCCGGATGCGCGCCGTGCAGCACGGCGATAACGCTATTTTCCAGCGGTCGGCTTATCTCCAGGCCGGTAAACGGCGCCAGCTCGCGGGCGATATAATCGGCGGTCGGCTTTTCGTTAAACGACAAATCCGGGTGGGCGTGGATGTGGCGACGCCAGCGCAGCGCTTCCTCGGCCGCGACGGAAATTAACTGTTCAGTAGCGTGATGCATCAGAGACTCCTTCAATCAATAACGGGCTGGCTGACGATGGTTTTACGCTTCATTAGCGGCAGTACCGCCAGCGCGGAGCAGACCATCGCCAGTGAAAGAAACAGGAAGGCGCTGGCGTATCCATGGGTTTTCTCCACCAGATAGCCAATGACGATCGGCGATACAAAACCGCCGAGGGTGCCGCCGGTATTAATTAGACCGATGGCCGACCCCATCATATTTTCCGGCAGGCGCTTCATCGGCAGGGTGAAGGCGGTGACAAAGGTCGACATCAGGAAAATTTCGCCGATAAACAGCAGCAGGCTAGCGCTCAGCGGCGTCTGTGCACGGGAAATGGCGAAGATCGCCGCGGCGCTGATCAGCGCGCTAATAGCAATCACCAGCGGCTCGCGGTTGAGAAAATATTTACCGACCAGCCAACCAGTGCCGAGCGAAGATATCCAGATCCCCAAACCACCTGCGGCTACCACATAGCCGGAAGAGGCCAGCGACATGCCCATACTCTGAACGAAGAACTTCGGTAGCCAGGCCATCAGGCCGTAGCTGGGAATATTGACGCAGAAGATAGCCAGAAATAACAGGATCACCGTGGGGTTACGCCACAGCCCGGTACCAGCGGCGCGCTTCTTCGCCGTGATGGCCGTCGGCTGCTGACGCGGCACGCGCAGGGCGATCAATAATGCGATGGCGCAGGCCATGATCCCCAGTACGGTGAACGACAGATGCCAACCGAGCAGCGCCAGGGCGTTGACGGCGATAATTGGCCCGATGGTCATCGCCAGCCCCGCTGACGACAGTAAAATCGATTGAGCGAAGGTGCGCTGCTCAAGGCTGAAATTGCTCACCACCGCCTTGGCGCAGGAACAGGGGTAGCCGGAGTGGCCCACGCCCGATAGAAAACGGAACAGCAGCAGCAGGCCAAAACTCAATCCCAGCAAGCCGAAGCACAGCGCGAATACGCCTAGCGCCGCCAGCGACAGCACCAGCATGGTTTTGTAGCCGATGCGATCGTTAAGCCAGCCTGCCGGCACCTGAAACAGCGAATAGGCAAGAAAAAAGATGCCGGTGATATAGCCCAGCTGTTCGGCATTGAGCCCGAACTCCTTTTCGATAGGCAGCAGCGCGAAGCCGGTCACGGTTTTGTCGATATAAACGACCACGTAGCCGATAAACAGTAAGAAGATCATCTGAGACTGACTTTTCATTTTTTTCCGCCTGGTGTCTCATGGTTGCGTGTGTTGTCGTGGGGAGTCCCCAACTGCATCCTCAGGCTTTACCAACGCGGCGGGAAGATATAATTTTTCTATAGGTGATGCTTTTTTCTGATAGGGGTAAACGGTGAAATATCTTCCCAAATTGAGCCAGCTGCAGGCGCTAAGGCAGGTGGCGCGTAGTGGCAGCATCCGCTCGGCGGCGCGTGAGCTGGGGCAATCTCAGCCGGCGCTGAGTCGAACATTGCGTGAGCTGGAGCAAACCCTGGGGACACAACTTTTATTGCGTAGCAAAGAGGGGATTGCCCTGACCGAAGCGGGTATTGCCTTTTTACAGCGCGCGGAGTGGGTGCTGGAGGAACTGCGGCGCGCGGCGGATGAGGTCGAGCAGATTAACCACATCACCCACGGGCGACTGACGATCGGTTTTTCTTCGCTCATTGCGCTGACGGTTTTCCCGCAGGTTGCCAAAGGATTTAAGCAGGCGCTGCCGCAGGTGCAGATGACGGTGAAAGAGGGGCAGCTTTCGTCGCTGCTGCCGGGCGTTCGCAGCGGAGAGATCGATCTGGCGATCGGTTCGGTCGATCCAATGCATCCACCGGAAGGCGTAATACTGGAACCGCTATTTACCGCGCCGTTTTGCGTGGTGGCGCGCAAGGATCACCCGTTGGCGCAGGAAAGCGATCTACTGGCGCTGCGTAAAGCCCGCTGGCTGCTGCCGGAATCGCCGATGGGTTACTACCAGCAACTGCAAAACGAGCTGATCCACTTTTATCGCCAGGTATCGATTACTCCGCTACGCACCGACTCGGTGATAGTCGGTCTACAGATGGTACTGGAATCCGATTATCTGACCATTGTCGCGCGCGCCATGAACCAGCCGCTGCTGCTGGGCGAGAAACTGGTTACGCTACCGGTGTCCACGCTACCGGCGGCGCAGTATTGCGCGGTGTGGTCGCAGAAATCGGCGCTGACCGCCAATGCCAGATTGTTTCTCAATCGGCTGCGAAGCGCCTGTCAGCGCTACGCCTGGTAAAGCGGCGGCTCGCCAGTAGGCTCAGGGAGCAGCACAGCAGATAGTAAACCGCGCCGGTAAAGACGAATATCGCCAGCGGGTAGATTTGTACCCGATTATTGACCTGCCCGGCGACGGTAGTGAGCTCAGGCACGTTGACGATAAACGCCAGCGAGGTGTCTTTTAGCAGGCCGATAAAGATACCGATCAGCGATGGCTGTACGTTGCGTAGCGCCTGCGGCAGCAAGATTAAACACAGCGTCTGCCCGGGGGCGAATCCCTGGGTCAGCGCGGCCTCATACTGTCCGCGCGGCAGGGCGTGCAGCCCTGCCAGCACTGAGTGCATCACCGAAGCGGCGGTAAACCACGCTAGCGCTAACGCCACCGTTACCGCGCCCGGCAGGTCGCCGCCGGTGAGCATCGGCAGCAGATACCAGAGCCAGAAAATAACGAAGATTAATGGAATACCGCGAATAATTTCCGCCCACAGGAACAGCAGGCGACGAATGACGCCGCCGTAGCGCCAGGCGGCGCAGGCCAGCAGGATCCCACCAGGCAACGCCAGCGCGGTCGCGCCGATAGCCATCAGCAAGGTCAGCGCTACGCCGCCGGGCTGGCCTTCCGCCAACCGTCCCCACAGCAGGTAATCCAGATTGTCGGCGATCACCGCGAGGTTAGCGTTCATGTTGTGCGCTCCGTGGCTGACGATGTCCCGGGCCGAAGCGCGTCAGCGCCAGTCCCATAACGATACCCAGCGCCAGATACAGCGCGGTGCCGATAGCAAAGGCCTCCAGCGCATGGGCGTTATAGCTTTCGATTTGCCGCACCTGGTAGGTCAGCTCGGCAAAGCCGATACCGCTCGCCAGCGACGAGAGTTTCATCAGGTTCAGATACTGACCGACGATCGGCTGCCAGGCGTTCGCCAGCCCCTGCGGCAGCAGGATAAAACGCAGCTGGCCCCATGAGCTAAATCCTTGCGACAGCGCCGCTTCGCGCTGGCCGCGGCTTACTGCCCGCAACCCGGAGGCAATTTCTTCCACCAGAAATGCCGAAGTGAACACGCCGAGCCCCCACATTGAACAGAGAAACTCCGGCGTCAACCACCAGACGTTGCCGGGCAAAATCGACCAGCTGTGGGAGTCGTTGATAAAATCGCGCGCCGCCAGCGGCAGTAGGTTCCACGCGGCGAAGTACCAGAACAGCAGCTGGACCAGCAACGGCGTATTGCGAAACAATGATACCCATGCCGTCACCAGCCAGCGGCCTGGGCGCCCGCCGCCGAGTCGCAAGGCCAGTAGCAGAACCGCTAACGCGGTGGCGAGCAGGATCCCCGCGATGCTGACCCAGATGGTGGTAAGAAAGCCGGAGATAATCCACTGCAGCGGCTGCCCGCTGAGTACGCCATGCCAGTCGAGAATCGCCATCACTCAAGATTCTCCTGATGCAACGGGTCGAGGACCTTCTGCAGAAAACGACGGGTGCGCGCATGCTGCGGGCGGGCGAAAAATTCCGCCGGCGGCGCGGTTTCGAGGATTTCGCCACCGTCAATAAACACCACCCGATCGGCAATTTCACGGGCAAACTGCATTTCGTGCGTGACGACCACCATCGTGATACCGCTGTGGGCCAGCGCTTTCATTACCTGTAATACCTCGCCGATCATTTCCGGATCCAGCGCCGAGGTGGGTTCGTCAAAGAGGATGATTTGTGGCGAAGAGGCAAGGGCGCGGGCGATAGCCACCCGCTGCTGTTGACCACCGGAAAGCTGAGCGGGCATCTGCCGGGCTTTATCGGTGAGACCAACCTGAGTGAGTAATTCCAACGCTCGCTGCTGGGCCGCGGGTCGTTGCCAGCCGTGCACGCGCTCCAGCGCCAGGGTGATATTCTCCTGCGCCGTCAGGTGGGCATAGAGATTGAATTGCTGGAAGACAAAACCAACCCGGCTGCGCAACTGGCGTAGTGCGCTGCCGGTCAAACGGCGAGTCGCTTTGCCATCGATCAGGATCTCACCGTCGCTTAGCGATTCCAGTTGGTTGATCAGGCGGATCAGCGTTGATTTCCCCGATCCTGAAGGCCCGAGGATCGCCACTACTTCGCCGGGATTGACCGTTAAATTAATCCCGTTGAGTACCCGATGCTCGCCGTAGCGTTTGACCACGTCGCGAAAGGTAATACTGGCCTGCTGCAGATGTGAGAAATCCGCGGCCGAAGCCGCGGAACGTGAAAATAGGGCGGAAAACATGAGGATTATTTCGCTTCTATGGTGAAGGCGCGCGGCTGCGGAGAGGAGGTGCCAGGGCCAAACCAGGTGTTGTAAATTTTCGCCGCCTGGCCTGATTTCTCTAGCTTAATCAGCTCGTCGTTCACCGCTTTCAGCAGCGCCGGTTCGCCTTTTTTCACGCCGACGCCGATCTCTTCTTTACTCAGCAGGTCCGGCAGAATTTTAAAGTTGGCTTTATCCGGTGCGCCAGCCAGCAGCCCGAAGAGAATGGTGCTGTCCTGGGTAATGGCCTGCACGTTGCCGTTACGCAGGGCGGTTAGCGCCAGCGGAATATCGTCATAGGAGAGCACGCGTGACTGCGGGAAACGCTGATGCAGAGCTTGCTCACCGGTCGTGCCTTTCACCGCGCCGATTCGTGCCTTGCTGTAGTCATCCAGCTTGTCCGGCGATTTGGCCGGGACCAGGAACTGCTGGCCGGTCACAAAATACGGCGTTGAGAAATCAATAACCTGCGCGCGTTCCGGGGTAATGGTGATGTCGGCGACGATCAGGTCGGCTTTGCCGGACTGCAGCAGCGGAATACGGTTTGCCGGGTTAGTGGCGACCAGTTCAAGCTTTACGCCGAGTGACTTTGCCAACGCCTGGGCGAAATCAACGTCATAGCCTACCAGCTGGTGGGTTTTGGCATCCACCGAGCCGAAGGGCGGGTTGGCATCGAAGGTGGCGACCTTGACCACCCCGGCGGCTTTGATATCGGCCAATTGATCGGCCTGTGCCTGGGCGGCCAGCAGCAGCGCGCCCAGCGTGAAAGCGATTTTAGTATAGGTTTTATGCACCATCATTCCCCTGAATCCCTGTTTTGTTTTGTGTTTATCACGCTCCCATAAAAGCGCCTCGCCCGGCAAAGAAGAAAAAATTCTTATCTATAACCAAAAATGCTTAATAACAATGTGGATATTGTTGATGAGCAAATCGCTTCTTCAGGAAGGGCTTAGCAACTCAAGCGCCGTGGTGAATATGCTTCTTTCAGGATTGCAAATTCGGAATTGATATTTCCTGCCGCCCGGCAACTGTGGTTGAAATAACCACAACGCAAACCCGACCGAGGGAGGAAAAATGAAAGTAGCGCTGTGGCAACGGATTACCGGCTGGCTGGCTTTTTATCTAACGGAGAAGCCGGGCAGCAAGATGGTCAACGGATGATGGAGGCGATCTTGCCGGTCGCCAGCCTGTATGGCGTGGATCTCGGCAACGTGGAAACCCGGTGGTTTCGCCATGACAAAACATACTGAGCGGCGCTGGACGCGCGAAGCCTACTGGAACGAGGTGTGCTCTGTGTAGCCGAAGACGGCCTGCGGTTGCGGCACAAGGAGAGTCGCCGCAGCCCCGGTCGTTTTAAACCGCGGTTACCGCTACGCGATCGATATGTTTTTACTCCCCCGTTTTGCAATTTCCCCGCGCTCACGGTATAAAAGACCTTCATTTGGATGTTTAGACGTCCATACATAAAGAAGGCAATATGCAAACAACATCACAACAACAAGGTGGGCAACTCAAGCGCACCATGAAAACGCGCCATCTGATTATGCTCTCATTGGGCGGCGTGATCGGCACAGGGTTATTCTTCAATACCGGATATATTATTTCGACTACTGGCGCGGCGGGTACGTTGCTGGCGTATCTGATTGGCGCGTTGGTGGTCTGGCTGGTGATGCAGTGCCTCGGCGAGCTGTCGGTGGCGATGCCGGAAACCGGCGCTTTCCACGTCTATGCCGCGCGTTATCTCGGCCCGGCGACCGGCTATACGGTGGCGTGGTTGTACTGGCTGACCTGGACCGTTGCGCTCGGCTCCAGCTTTACCGCCGCCGGATTCTGTATGCAGTACTGGTTCCCGCAAGTGCCGGTTTGGATCTGGTGTGTGCTGTTCTGCGCGGCGATCTTCGCCCTCAACGTTATCTCTACCCGTTTTTTCGCCGAAGGCGAATTCTGGTTCTCGTTGGTCAAAGTCATCACTATTATCGCGTTTATCGTTCTCGGCGGGGCGGCTATTTTCGGCTTTATTCCGCTGACTGACGGCGCGCCGGCTCCGGGATTGCATAACCTCACCGCCGAAGGTTGGTTCCCGCACGGCGGGTTGCCGATCCTGATGACCATGGTGGCGGTCAATTTCGCTTTTTCGGGAACGGAACTTATCGGCATCGCCGCCGGGGAAACGCAAAACCCGCATAAAGTCATTCCGGTGGCGATCCGCACGACGATTGCCCGGCTGATTATTTTCTTTATTGGTACCGTTTTCGTGCTCGCCGCGCTGATCCCCATGCAGCAGGCGGGGGTAGAAAAGAGCCCCTTTGTGCTGGTCTTTGAAAAGGTTGGCATTCCCTATGCGGCGGATATGTTTAACTTCGTGATCCTGACGGCGATTCTATCGGCGGCGAACTCCGGCCTGTATGCTTCCGGGCGGATGCTGTGGTCGCTATCGAACGAGAAGACGCTGCCGGCCTGCTTTGCCAAAGTCAACCAACGCGGCGTACCGCTGACCGCGTTGTCGGTGAGCATGCTGGGCGGCGTGCTGGCGCTGTTTTCCAGCGTCATTGCGCCGGATACGGTGTTTGTTGCGCTGTCGGCAATATCCGGTTTTGCGGTGGTGGCGGTGTGGCTGAGCATCTGCGCGTCGCACTTTGTCTTCCGTCGCCGCCATCTTCAGCAGGGTAAAGCCCTAAGCGAACTGCACTATCGCGCGCCGTGGTATCCGCTGGTGCCGGTGCTGGGCTTTGTACTGTGCCTGGTGGCCTGCATCGGCCTGGCCTTTGACCCAAGTCAGCGCATTGCGCTGTGGTGCGGGATCCCATTCGTTGCGCTGTGTTATGGTGCTTACTATCTGACTCATACACGGAAATTAACCCAGGAGCCGCAACATGCCGCAGAATAACCCGCTAACTTCTCTCCTTGAGACGCAACCTTTCATTCTGTTGGACGGTGCGATGGCGACGGAACTGGAAGCGCGCGGCTGCAATCTGGCCGATAGCCTGTGGTCGGCGAAGGTCTTGCTGGAGAACCCGCAACTGATCCGCGACGTGCATCTCGACTATTTTCGCGCCGGCGCGCAGGTGGCGATCACCGCCAGTTATCAGGCGACCCCGGCGGGCTTTGCCGCCCGCGGGCTGGATGAAGCGCAGTCGAAAGCGCTGATTAGCAAAAGTGTCGAACTGGCGCGTAAAGCCCGCGAGGCGTATCTCGCGGAAAACGTCGGGGCGGGAACGCTGCTGGTGGCCGGTTCGGTCGGGCCGTACGGCGCGTTCCTCGCGGACGGTTCTGAATATCGCGGTGATTATCAGCGCAGCGCTGAGGCGTTTCAGGCTTTCCATCGCCCGCGCGTCGAGGCGCTACTGGATGCCGGCGCGGATCTGCTGGCCTGCGAAACTCTGCCATCGTTCGCCGAAATTAAGGCGCTGGCGGCGCTGTTGCGCGACTATCCACGCGCCCGCGCCTGGTTCTCGTTGACCTTGCGCGATGCCGAACACCTTAGCGACGGCACGCCGCTGCGCGATGTGGTCGCGGCGATTGCCGATAACCCACAGGTGCTGGCGCTGGGAATAAACTGCATCGCTCTTGAGAACACCACTGCCGCGTTGCAGCACTTGCAGCGCCTGACGTCGCTGCCGCTGGTTGTTTATCCCAACTCCGGCGAGCACTACGACGCGGTGAGCAAAACCTGGCACCATCATGGCGAGTCTTGTGAAACATTAGCGGGCTATCTGCCGCAGTGGTTGGCGGCAGGCGCGAAGCTGATTGGCGGCTGTTGCCGCACCACGCCGCAGGATATCGCTGCGCTGGCGGCAGACCGCTAATTCTTGTTTTTCTTTTTCCCCGGCTAAGTGCAGCGCGGGTCGGGTTATTTCCCGGATGGCGGCGCTCCGCGCCTGATCCGGGCGACAACGACAACATCCGCTGCTTTTGGTAGCCCGGCTAAGCGCAGCGCGAGCCGGATTATTTCCCGGATGACGGCGCTCCGCGCCTGATCCGGGCAACAACGACAACATCCGCGGCTTTTGGTAGCCCGGCTAAGCGCAGTGCGAGCCGGGTTATTTCCCGGATGGCGGCGCTCCGCGCCTGATCCGGGCTACAACAACATCCGCCGCTTTTGATAGCCCGGCTAAGCGCAGCGCGAGCCGGGTTATTTCCCGGATGGCGGCGCTCCGCGCCTGATCCGGGCGACAACGACAACATCCGCAACTTGCGGTAGCCCGGCTAAGCGCAGCGCGAGCCGGGTTATTTCCCGGCTGACGGCGCTCCGCGCCTGATCCGGGCGACAACGACAACATCAGCAGCTTTTGGTAGCCCGGCTAAGCGCAGCGCAAGCCGGGTTATTTCCCGGATGGCGGCGCTCCGCGCCTGATCCGGGCGACAACGACAACATTCGCAGCTTTTGGTAGCCCGGCTAAGCGCAGCGCAAGCCGGGTTATTTCCCGGATGACGGCGCTCCGCGCCTGATCCGGGTTACAACGACAACATCCGCCGCTTTTGGTAGCCCGGCTAAGCGCAGCGCGAGCCGGGTTATTTCCCTGATGGCGGTGCTCCGCGCCTGATCCGGGCGACAACGACAACATCCGCTGCTTTTGGTAGCCCGGCTAAGCGCAGCGCGAGCCGGGTTATTCCCCGGATGGCGGCGCTTCGCGCCTGATCCGGGCGACAACGACAACATCCGCCGCTTTTGGTAGCCCGGCTAAGCGCAGCGCGAGCCGGGTTATTTCCCGGATGGCGGCGCTCCGCTTCTGATCCGGGCTACAACGACAACATCCGCCGCTTTTGGTAGCCCGGCTAAGCGCAGCGCGAGCCGGGTTATTTCCCGGATGACGGCGCTCCGCGCCTGAACCGGGCGACAACGACAACATCCGCAACTTGCGGTAGCCCGGCTAAGCGCAGCGCGAGCCGGGTTATTTCCCGGATGGCAGCGCTCCGCGCCTGATCCGGGCTACCAGTAGCGCAAGCCGGGGGAACCCGTTTCTTTAATCCCTGTTTTTAACTATCTAATCCCGCTTTTCTTCTAAAAACGATTCGCTATTAGGCAGAATTTTTAATTACTTCATCTCAATCCTGATGCCGGAAATACTGCGCCTATAACAATTCAAGGGAAGCAGACATTATGGCACTCACATCGCGAATCACTCTTTTGGCGGCGCTGGCATTGGCCGCATTCCAGGCGCAGGCGGTAAACGTCACCGTCGCGTATCAAACGTCGGCTGAACCGGCGAAAGTCGCACAGGCGGATAACACCTTCGCCAAAGCCAGCGGCGCCACCGTCGACTGGCGAAAATTTGACAGCGGTTCCAGCATCGTGCGCGCGCTGGCCTCCGGTGATGTGCAAATCGGTAATCTCGGCTCTAGCCCGCTGGCGGTCGCCGCCACCCAGCAGGTGCCGATTGAAGTGTTCCTGCTGGCGTCAAAGCTCGGTAATTCCGAAGCGCTGGTGGTGAAGAAAAACATCACGAAACCGGAAGACCTGATTGGCAAACGCATCGCCGTACCGTTTATCTCCACCACCCACTACAGCTTGCTTTCAGCCTTAAAACACTGGGGCATTAAGCCGGGTCAGGTGCAGATTATTAACCTGCAGCCACCAGCGATTATCGCTGCCTGGCAGCGCGGGGATATCGACGGCGCTTACGTTTGGGCGCCTGCGGTTAACGAGCTGGAAAAAGAGGGCAAAGTGCTGACTGATTCTTCTCAGGTGGGCGAGTGGGGGGCCCCGACGCTGGATGTCTGGGTGGTGAGAAAGGATTTTGCTGAACAACATCCGGAGATCGTGAAAGCCTTCGCTAAAAGCGCCATCGACGCCCAGCAGCCGTATATTGCCAATCCGGATGAGTGGCTGAAACAGCCGGAAAACCTCAGCAAGCTGTCGCGCCTAAGTGGCGTACCGGAATCTGATGTTCCGCTGCTGGTGAAAGGCAACACCTACCTGACCGCCGCCCAGCAGGCGCAGGCGCTCAACGGCCCGGTGAATCAGGCGATTATCGATACGGCGGAATTCCTCAAAGAGCAGGGCAAAGTGCCTGCGGCAGGGACCGACTATAGCCAGTTCGTCACCGACCGTTTTGTGAAATAAAGGGGGTTCTGATGCTACAAATCTCGCATCTCTCCGCTGATTACGGCGGTAAACCGGCGCTGGCGGATATCAACCTGACGCTGGACAGTGGCGAATTGCTGGTGGTGCTGGGCCCCTCCGGCTGCGGCAAAACCACGTTGCTGAACCTGATTGCCGGATTTGTGCCTTATCAGCATGGCAGCATCACTCTCGAAGGCCGACGTATTGATGGGCCGGGAGCCGATCGCGGCGTAGTGTTTCAAAACGAAGGCCTGCTGCCGTGGCGCAACGTACAGGATAACGTCGCGCTGGGGTTGCAGTTAGCGGGTATCGAGAAGGCGCAGCGGCGGGACATCGCCGCGCAGATGTTGAAAAAAGTCGGCCTCCAGGGGGCGGAGCAACGCTTTATCTGGCAGCTTTCCGGCGGCCAGCGTCAGCGCGTCGGGATTGCGCGCGCGCTGGCGGCAAATCCGCAGCTTCTGTTGCTGGATGAACCGTTCGGCGCGCTGGACGCCTTCACGCGCGAGCAGATGCAGACTCTGCTGCTGCGCCTGTGGCATGAAACCGGCAAGCAGGTGCTGCTCATTACCCACGATATCGAAGAGGCGGTATTTATGGCCAGCGAACTGGTGCTGTTGTCGCCAGGGCCGGGACGGGTGCAGGAGCGCCTGCCGCTGGCGTTTGGCCGCCGTTTTGTCGCGGGCGAATCCTGCCGCAGCATTAAATCCGATCCGCAATTTATCGCGCAGCGCGAATACGTGCTCAGCCGGGTGTTCGAACAACGGGAGGCTTTCTCATGAGCGTAGTCCTCAATGATAAACCGCGTCAGCGCGCGTTGAAGTGGCGCTGGCCGCTCTCGCGACAGCTGACCTTAAGCGTCGCGACGCTGGCGACGCTGCTGGCCATCTGGTGGGCGGTGACTGCGCTACAGCTGATTAGCCCGCTGTTTTTACCTTCGCCGTGGCAGGTATTGCAAAAGTTACTGACCATTGCCGGGCCGCAGGGATTTATGGATGCGACGTTGTGGCAGCATCTGGCGGCTAGCCTGACGCGGATCGCCATCGCGCTGGCGCTGGCGGCGATCGTCGGCGTACCGGTGGGGATCGCGATGGGATTAAGCCCGACGGTGCGCGGGATCCTCGACCCGTTGATCGAACTGTATCGCCCGGTCCCGCCGCTGGCATGGTTGCCGCTGGTGATCATCTGGTTCGGCATTGGCGAGACGCCGAAGATCTTACTGATTTATCTGGCTATCTTCGCGCCGGTGGTGATGTCGACGCTGGCTGGCGTCAAGAGCGCGCAGCAGGTCCGTATCCGCGCCGCGCAATCGTTAGGGGCTAATCGTGCCCAGGTGCTATGGCTGGTCATTCTACCCGGCGCGCTGCCGGAAATTCTGACCGGCCTGCGTATTGGTCTTGGCGTGGGTTGGTCGACGCTGGTGGCGGCGGAGCTGATTGCCGCCACCCGCGGCTTAGGTTTTATGGTGCAATCCGCTGGCGAATTCCTGGCGACCGATGTGGTGTTGGCCGGGATCGCGGTGATTGCGATAATCGCATTTGTCCTGGAACTGGGACTGCGCGCGTTACAGCGTCGTCTGACGCCCTGGCATGGAGAAGTACAATGAGTGAACGACTGAGCATTACCCCGCTGGGGCCGTATATTGGCGCGCAGATTGCCGGGGCCAATTTGACCCGTCCGTTAAGCGACAATCAGTTTGAGCAGTTGTACCACGCGGTACTGCGGCATCAGGTGGTGTTTCTGCGCGAGCAGAATATTACCCCGCAGCAGCAGCGCGACCTGGCGTTACGTTTTGGCGATCTGCACATTCATCCGGTCTATCCGCATGCGCCGGGCGTGGACGAAATTATCGTGTTGGATACCCACCATGATAATCCGCCGGATAACGATAACTGGCATACCGATGTGACCTTTATCGACACGCCGCCTGCCGGAGCGATTCTGGCAGCGAAAGAGCTACCGTCTACCGGCGGCGATACGCTGTGGACTAGCGGCATTGCCGCCTGGGAAGCACTCTCCGAGCCGTTCCGCCAGCTGTTGAGCGGGCTGCGCGCGGAGCACGATTTCCGTAAATCATTCCAGGAGTATAAGTACAACAAGACGGAAGCGGAGCATCAGCGCTGGCGGGAGGCGGTGGCGAAGAACCCGCCATTGCTGCACCCGGTGGTGCGTACCCATCCCGTCACCGGTAAGCAGGCGCTGTTCGTTAATGAAGGGTTTACCACCCGTATTGTCGATGTCAGCGAGAAAGAGAGCGAAGCGCTGCTGAACTTCCTCTTTGCTCACGTCACCAAACCGGAGTTTCAGGTGCGCTGGCGCTGGCAGCCGAATGATGTCGCCATTTGGGATAATCGGGTGACGCAGCATTACGCTAACGCCGACTATCTGCCGCAGCGGCGCATCATGCACCGGGCGACCATCCTTGGCGATAAGCCGTTTTATCGCGCGGGATAACGCGTTGCCTCCGGCTGAGGCGCGACGCGCCGCCAGCCGGGAGCATAACCGTCTACAAATGTGCGCCAATATAGCGCTGGTAACGGTTGGCTTTCAGGTAAGTTAAATCCACCAGTACCAGCCCATCGACGCAGTTATTAAAATCCGGGTCGCTGCCGAAATCGATAAACTGCACGCCGCCCGGTTCGCACACCTCCGAATACTGCTTATACAACGGCGGGATGCCGCAACCGAGGTTGCCGAGCAGCGATTTCAATCGCGTCAAATCCTCGTTGTAATCCTCGCCGCTAAATTGCGCCAGCACATCAGGCAACGAGGCCGGGTAAGGGCGGCGCGATTCCGCCAACGGATGCGTCGCCGGGAACCATAAGCGGTAGAACGCGACCAGCAGATCACGGGCATCAGGCGGTAGTCCGCCGGAAATCGAAACCGGGCCAAAAAGGTAGCGATAATGCGGGTTACGCGCCAGCCAGGCGCCGATGCCTGACCACAGGTAATCGAGCCCGCGACGACCCCAGTAGCGCGGTTGAATAAAGCTGCGTCCCAGCTCAATCCCGTGCTGCAGAATATCGTCCATCCGCGCGTCGTAGTGGAACAAACTGTAACTGTAGATGCCCTCCAGACCGCGTTTTTCCAGTTGCATGGCGGTGGGCATAAAGCGATAGGCGCCGACGATTTCAAGATCCTCTTCATCCCATAAAATCAGGTGCAGGTAATCATCGTCATAGCTGTCTACGTCGCGGCGTTTGCCGCTTCCTTCGCCGACCGCGCGGAAAGCGATCTCCCGCAGGCGGCCTAGTTCGCGCAGCAGCGGCGCCTCTTCCTGACCGTTACGTTGCCATAGATAGATCAGTTTGCCATCCGCGGTTTTGCCCAGACACTCGGTTTTCGCCAGCTCGCGTTTGATCAACGCGCGGTCTTCCGGACGGGCGATCGCGCTCTCCGTTTTAAAGATGCCGGGCAACCCTTTGCTTAAGCGTTCGACGTGGCGATAGCACTGATCTGCCAGCGCTCGGGATGAGACCTGCGGCTGATACCACGACGACCAGGCGATTTGCTGGCCGATGCGCAGCGGCAGACTGCTATCGCGGCGGCGGAACATTTGCTGCATCAATAGCAGGAGCGGCAGGTTATCCGAGACCAGGGTGCTGGCGTAGAACAGCGCGCTGTTGTGGGCGCGGATCCATGCCGGGAGCAGCGGGGCGCGGTATTTTGCCGCCAGTTTGATGAATCCGGGGTGCCATTTTTTATCGCGAATGCCGCGGCGAGTCAGACGCGAGACTTCGCCTGCCGGGAAGAAGATCAGCACGCCGCCCTGTTGTAGCTGGCTATCCATTTGCTGTAGCGCCGCTTTGGCGGTTCGGCCGTTGATATTGTCGACCGGAATAAACAGTGAACTCAGCGGTTCAAGATGGGTCAACATTCGGTTAGTGACGACTTTAACATCACGGCGCACGCGGGAGACCGCGTAAAGCAAGGCCAGTCCATCGAGGGTGCCGGTCGGGTGGTTGGCGATAATCACCAGCGGGCCGTGTTCGGGGATTTGTTCGAGGTCGTGAGCCGGAATGGCGCAGCGGATGTTGAGATGTTCCAGCACCTGTTCGACCGTATCCAGTCCTTTCAGGTGGCGGTGATGAGCAGCAAACTGTTGAAATTCTTCCTCATGCAGGAGCTTTTTCAGCACCTTTTTCTGCCAGGGGGCGGGCCTCGCCTGAGGCCACAGGTCATCGAGTACGTTGTCGAGACTAAACATAGTGGCTCCTCCTCCGTCCTGCCCAGACAGTAGAAGGCGCAGATGTCGCTCAGATTACAGTTCGGTGAATATTCGGTCTCAGCGGGGGTGGGCGACGGATTAGGTATTCGGTCAGTAGCCCCGGTCAGCGCAGCGTGGGCAGGGAGTGTTCCCGGATATCGGCTAACGCCTCATCCGGGCTACGTTTGGTGCCGATTGGTAGCCCCGGCAAGCATAGCGCTGCCGGGGAGGGGCTACCGGCGTTCGCCACAAGAAAGATCGAGATTATCGCCAGCCCAATCCAGGGGATATAGACCGTGTTGGACATCACGATGAAAGGTTGAATAGGGCCAGTCGATAACTTTCGTCACCCAGCCATGCTTAAGTGGATTGATATGGATGTAATCCACATGGCGACGGTAATCTTCTTCACCTCGTATGGCATGTTCCCAGAAGCGGGGTTGCCAGATGTGGTTTTGTTTCAATGCGTGGGTAAAGCAACCTTTGATGTCTCGCCAGCGGGAGGAGAAATCGTATTCGTTGTTTGGTAATGTCCAGATGCAGTGCAGATGTTCGGGTAATACCACCCAGGCGTTAATCAAAAAGGGTCGACGTTGTTTAATCACGGAGACGGAGTAGCGGAGTAATTCGATATTTTCAGTCAGCAACCGGCTGTTACGGTCTTTTAAATTGACGGTAAAGAACCAGGTTCCACCCTTGATGTAATAACGTCGATAAGCAACCACAAGTTCTCCCGATAGGCTGTATTTATGATGTGGTTTAACACATTAGAAGGGAGATACAGGTTCGCCAAGGAGGAGTCACGGAAGATGGAAAGCGGTACGCAAAATATCATCCCGGATGTCGGCTAACGCCTCATCCGGGCTACGGTTGGCACTGATTGGTAGCCCCGGTAAGCGCAGCGCCACCGGGGAGAGCTCCCGGATGTCGGCTAACGCCTCATCCGGGCTACGGTTGGTGCCGATGGGTAGCCCCGGTAAGCGCAGCGCCACCGGGGAGAGCTCCCGGATGTCGGCTAACGCCTCATCCGGGCTACGGTTGGCGCAGATTGGTAGCCCCGGCAAGCGCAGCGCGACCGGGGAGCATTCCCGGATGTCGGTTAACGCCTCATCCGGGCTACGGTTGGCACCGATGGGTAGCCCCGGTAAGCGCAGCGCCACCGGGGAAAGCTCCCGGATATCGGCTAACGCCTCATCCGGGCTACGGTTGGCGCAGATTGGTAGCCCCGGCAAGCGCAGCGCGACCGGGGAGCGTTCCTGGATAGCAGCTAACGCCTCATCCGGGCTACAGTTGGTGCCGATTGGTAGCCCCGGTAAGCGCAGCGTGACCGGGGGAGCGTTCCCGGATAGCGGCTAACGCCTAACGCCTCATCCGGGCTACGGTTGGCGCCGATGGGTAGCCCCGGTAAGCGTAGCGCGACCGGGGAGGGTTCCCGGATGTCGGCTAACGCCTCATCCGGGCTACGGTTGGCACTGATTGGTAGCCCCGGTAAGCGCAGCGCGACCGGGGAGCGTTCCCGGATAGCGGCTAACGCCTCATCCGGGCTACGGTTGACACTGATTGGTAGCCCCGGTAAGCGCAGCGCGACCGGGGAGCGTTCCCGGATAGCGGCTAACGCCTCATCCGGGCTACGGTTGACACTGATTGGTAGCCCCGGTAAGCGCAGCGCGACCGGGGGAATGACCGGTTAACGCAGGATTTTCTTTTCGGCCAGATCGAGCGCGAAGTAGCTGAAGATCAGATCCGCGCCTGCGCGTTTGATCGCGCCAAGGCTTTCCAGCACGACTTTCTCTTCGTCGATAGCGCCGGCCTGAGCGGCAAATTTGATCATCGCGTACTCGCCGCTCACCTGGTAGGCGCCGAGCGGTAGGTCGGTGCGTTCGCGAATATCGCGCAGGATATCCAGATACGCGCCAGCCGGTTTCACCATCAGGCAGTCAGCGCCCTGGGCTTCATCAAGCAGCGACTCGCGGATCGCTTCACGGCGATTCATCGGGCTCATCTGGTACGTTTTACGATCGCCTTTCAGCGCGGTGCCGGCAGCTTCACGGAACGGGCCGTAAAACGACGATGCGAACTTGGTGGAGTAAGACATAATCGCGGTATTGCTGAAGCCCGCGGCATCCAGCGAACGGCGGATAGCCTGTACCTGGCCATCCATCGCAGCGGATGGGGCGATGAAATCAGCACCGGCGGCTGCGGCGACAACCGCCTGCTTACCGAGGTTTTCCAGGGTAGCATCGTTATCGACGCCGTGCTCGCACAGCACGCCGCAGTGGCCATGGGAGGTATATTCGCAGAAGCAGGTATCGGACATCACGATCATTTCCGGTACCGCCTGTTTGGCGATACGGGTCATGCGCGCCACCAGACCATTTTCATTCCAGGTATCGCTACCGGTCGCATCGGTGTGGTGGGAGATACCAAAAGTCATCACTGAGCGGATCCCGGCATTGGCGATGCGTTCAATCTCACGCGCCAGATGTTTTTCCGGAATACGCATGACGCCAGGCATCGCTTCGATGGCTTTGTAATCGTCAATTTCTTCTTCAACAAAGATCGGCAACACCAGGTCGTTCAAACTCAGTGTTGTCTCTTCAAACATGGCGCGCAGCGAGGCGGATTGACGCAGGCGGCGTGGGCGAGTGATTAAATCTGTCATGGTTTGCCTGATTTTGTGAAATGAAAAAAAGATAGTGTACCGCAAACGGTAGCGGGATGTTTCGCCAAAACGATCCTTAACTCTCGGTGGCAAAACATCCCGGAAGAGTTACTGGCTGGCGGTTTCCATATTTGGCTGCACGCCGCTTAACGCGCTGACGAGATCGTTAGTGCCATCGCTCATGGCGCTAAAGCGGGTCAGCGAAGAGCGAGTGACCACCACGAAAACACCGACGTTGGCCTGCGGGTTCATCGCCATATAGGTAATAAATCCGCCGCCGCCGCCGGTTTTCTGAATAATACCCGGATGGCCGTTTTTCGGTTTCATGTAAACCCAGCCGAGACCCAGCGCGTCGGCTTTACCTGGCACATCCATGCCGATCACCCTTTTAAGCTGGGCGCGCTGATAAATAAGCGTCTGCATGCGGTCGGCCTGCTGGCCGCGGGTGTAGAAATCAGAAGAGAGGAACTGCTGCATCCAGCGCATCATATCGCCCGGCGTCGAGTACACGCCGCCGCTGCCGATCGCCGCGAGGGTGTTATCGCACGGACTGGCGCCTTTCTCCGCCACCATCAGGCGCTGGCACTGATCCGGCGATGGTGTAAAGGTGGTGTCCTTCATGCCCAGCGGACGGGTAATTTGTTCTTCAAACAGTTGCGGGTAAGGCTTGCCGGCTGCGGTCGATAGCGCATCGGCAAGGAGATCGAACGCGAGGTTGGAATAGGATGCCTGTGAACCCGGCGCGGTCTTCAGCGAGGCCGTCGATAGCCAGTTCCAGCGCTGCTGATGCGTCGGCCAGACGAAGACCGGGCGATGCGCCGCGCCGCCCGGTTGCTCACGCGGCAGGGCGCTGGTGTGGGTCGCCAGGTTGACCAGCGTAATCGGTACGCCCTGATAGGTTGGCACGCGCGCGCCAGGCGGAGCGTATTTGCTCAGCGGATCGTTTAGCTTGACCACCCCCTGGTCGAGCAATTTTACCAGCATTTCACTGGTCATCAGCTTGCTGAGAGAGGCGATGCGGATCACCGAGTCCAACTGCGGACGCTGGTTGTTGCCCGGGCGCGTTCCGCCGAAGCTGCGGAATACGCGCTGGTTGCCATCAATGACGACCATCGCCATCCCGGTCGCGCCGCTACCGTAATAAATATGTTCGGCGAAACGATCGACAACATCTGAAGTAAATACCGGATCAACGCTCGGCTGAGCCGCCTGGGCTGATGTCCATGACGCCGCGCACAGCGCAGCAAAAATGAGCAAACTACGTTTCAACGGGGGCATCCATCGTTTATTAGGGGAATATACATTGTATTTATACTACGAAGTCGCGGCGAGCAAAGTGGGAATAACGACAATATTTCACAGAAAAGCGTAACGGTGCGTAAAAATGACTTTTTTCCGCTTTAAGATATCTGCTTTTGTGGCTGACGCGTATGATTAATTTCTTATTTATCTAATGACGAGATGGATGATGGCAACTCAACGTGTGCTGGTAGTAGTGGATATGCAAAACGGGGTATTCGAGACACCGCGTATTGAACGCGAACGCTGCGTGGCGCAAATAAATCGCCTGATTCGCGCCGCCGATAGCGTCATTTTTATTCAGCATGCGGAAGCGGGTGGGCTGGAAGAGGGAAGCGACGGCTTTGCTCTGCTGCCTGAGCTGGAACAACCTGTCGGAGCGTGTTACATCACCAAAACGGCCTGCGATGCGTTCTATAAAACCAGGCTTGAACAGGCGCTGCAAGATAACGGCTCCACCGCCTTTGTTATCTGCGGCTGCGCCACTGATTATTGCGTCGATACCACCATAAAAAACGGTGCCAGCCGTGGCTATGCCATCACCGTCGCCGAGGATGCCCATACTACTGCCAACCGCGCCGCCGCCGAGGCAAAAACGCTGATTGCCCACTATAACGAGGTATGGCGAACGCTCACCCTACCCGACAATCCTTTACACGTGAAACCCGTAGAAACAATTCTTGCCGCATGGCAGACGAACTAAGCTGCTGATATCCGGTCTCATCATGGGTCCGCTTTACTTCGCCGCTGCGCGTTGCGGCGGGCGTACGTGTGGCACACAGCAAAAACAGAACGATAAGAAGTTAGCAGGAGAGTACGATGTTTAAAGCTTTTTTCCCCAAACCGGGGCCGTTTTTTATTTCTGCCTTTATCTGGTCGCTGCTGGCGGTGATCTTTTGGCAGGCGGGCGGCGGCGACTGGCTGCTGCGGTTAACCGGCGCGTCGCATGACGTTGCCATCAGCGCGGCGCGGTTCTGGTCGCTCAACTACCTGGTGTTTTACGCCTATTATGTCTTCTGCGTCGGCGCGTTCGCGCTGTTCTGGTTTATCTATAGCCCGCACCGCTGGCAATACTGGTCGATTCTCGGCACCTCGCTGATTATCTTCGTCACCTGGTTCCTGGTTGAAGTCGGGGTGGCGATTAACGCCTGGTACGCGCCGTTCTACGATTTGATCCAGAGCGCGCTGGCGACGCCGCACAAGGTCAGCATCAACCAGTTCTATCACGAGATCGGCATTTTTCTTGGCATCGCGCTGATTGCGGTCGTTATTGGCGTACTGAATAACTTCTTCGTCAGCCACTATGTGTTCCGCTGGCGTACCGCGATGAACGAACACTATATGGAACATTGGCAGCATCTGCGTCATATCGAGGGCGCCGCTCAGCGTGTGCAGGAAGACACCATGCGCTTCGCCGCGACGCTTGAAGATATGGGGGTGAGCTTTATCAACGCGGTGATGACCTTGATCGCTTTCCTGCCGGTGCTGGTTTCGCTGTCGGCGCATGTGCCGGATCTACCGATTGTCGGCCATCTGCCCTATGGCCTGGTGATCGCCGCTATCGTCTGGTCGCTGATGGGCACCGGGATGCTGGCGGTGGTCGGGATTAAACTGCCGGGACTGCAATTTAAAAACCAGCGCGTGGAAGCCGCGTATCGTAAAGAGCTGGTCTATGGTGAAGACGACGCGGCCCGCGCCACGCCGCCGACCGTGCGCGAGCTGTTTAGCGCGGTGCGTCACAACTATTTCCGCCTCTATTTCCACTATATGTATTTCAATATCGCCCGTATCCTTTACCTGCAGGTGGATAACGTTTTCGGCTTGTTCTTGCTGTTTCCGTCGATTGTCGCCGGTACGATTACGCTCGGCTTGATGACGCAGATAACCAACGTGTTCGGCCAGGTACGGGGTTCGTTCCAGTATCTGATTAGCTCGTGGACCACGCTGGTGGAACTGATGTCGATCTATAAACGTCTGCGCAGCTTTGAGCGCGAACTGGATAACCAGGGACTGCAGGAAGTCTCTTCAACCGTTAATTAATGATTGCAAGGAAGGTTTATGGCGCAGGTTTCTCGCGGTGCTTCACTCTCTTTAACGCTGTTAGCCGGTCTGGTGCTCAGCGCCTGTACCAGCCAGCAGGCGCCTAAGCTGAAAGAAGGCGAGAAGCCGGTGGATGTCGCCGCCGTGGTGCGGCAAAAAATGCCCGCCAGCGTCAAAGATCGCGAGGCTTGGGCGCAGGCGATCGCGAAAACCTTCGCCAGCCAGAAGCTGGCGCCGACGGAAGAAAACGTCTGTTCGGTGCTGGCGGTGGCGCAGCAGGAATCGAATTACCAGGCCGATCCGTCAGTGCCGGGCCTGAACAAAATCGCCTGGCAGGAGATCGATCGTCGGGCGGAGAAGATGCATATCCCGGCGTTCCTTGTGCATACCGCGCTGAAAATCACATCGCCGAACGGCAAAAGCTATAGCGAACGCCTGGATAGCGTCAAAACCGAAAAACAACTGAGTGCGATTTTCGATGACTTCATCGGCATGGTGCCGATGGGGCAGAAGCTGTTTGGCTCCCTCAATCCGGTGCATACCGGCGGTCCGATGCAGGTGAGCATCGCTTTTGCCGAGCAACACACCAGCGGCTACCCGTGGAAAATGGAAGGTACCGTGCGCCAGGAAGTTTTCAGCCTGCGCGGCGGGCTGTGGTTTGGCACCTATCATCTACTCAACTACCCGGCCAACTACAGCGTGCCGCTGTACCGCTTTGCTGATTTTAATGCCGGTTGGTACGCCAGTCGCAACGCTGCCTTCCAGAATGCGGTCGTCAAGGCCACCGGCGTCAAGCTGGCGCTGGATGGCGATCTGATTCGTTATGACAGCGATGAGCCCGGGACGACTGAACTGGCTGTGCGCCGGTTAGCCGGGCAGTTGGCGATGAGTGATGATGATATTCATCGTCAGTTGAAGAAAGGGGATAGTCTGGCCTTTGAAGAGAGCGATTTGTATCAGAAGGTGTTCCGTATCGCAGATAAAAAGGCCGGTAAAACCCTGCCGCGCGAAATGCTGCCAGGTATTCAGCTTGAGAGCCCGAAAATCACCCGCAATCTCACCACCGCGTGGTTTGCTAAGCGGGTCGACGAACGTCGCGCCAGCTGCATGGCGCGTCATTAACGGTTGTGATACCAGCGCAGGATAAGTCCCAGCGTGCCGACCAGCAGACTGCCGAACAGGAATGGAACGAAGCCGAATAGGGTACCGACGCCGAGGCTGATCTCAACATGCGGCCGGTTGGTATCCTGAATCTGAATTAAATGCTCGAACACGCCGGGCGCGTGTACCAGCATGCTCAGCATTTGCGCGCCAGCCCAGATGCACAGCAGAACAAATAGCGCGTAGGCGATATTACCGCTGCTGATCGAGCCTTTCTTTTTGTTGCTCCCCATCAGCGTCTTTGAAAACGTAAACTCAGCCATATAAACCTCCGCAATACCTGTACCCGCTGGTTTTCCCCCAGCTCTATTGCAGAAATTTTGGCAGCGTTTGGCGCATCCCTGTATCGGATTGCTGGTAATTTTAGCCAGGAATAATCCTGTTTTGACAAAACTGTCGATGGGCCCACATGGCGTAAAAGAGAGAGCAGCTTCGCATTGTGCGAACAATCTTGTCGGCGCTGCTGACCGTGGCTGACGGCTATGCGATGATGATTTTTTTCTGCAGGAGTCGTTATGAAGCTGACCGACAAAATCCGCCGTGACTGGCACTACTACGCGTTCGCACTGGGGTTGATTTTTATTCTTAATGGCGTAGTCGGTCTGTTGGGATTTGAAACGCAGGGCTGGCAGTCTTACGCGGTGGGTCTGGCGACGTGGGTGGCGAGCTTCTGGCTGGCCGGGTTTGTGATTCGCCGTCGCCCGGTAGAAGAGGCTTAACGCCTGGCGTAAATCTCAACCTCGCTTGCGCTACGCTGAGCGAGGCTACTGTTCTGCATCGTCCGGTAGCCCGGATGAGGCGTTAGCCGCAATCCGGGAGCTTTCCCCGGTGGTGCTGCGCTTACCGGGGCTACCAATCAGTGCCAACCGTAGCCCGGATGAGGCGTTAGCCGACATCCGGGAGCTCTCCCCGGTGGCGCTACGCTTACCGGGGCTACCAATCGGCGCTAACCGTAGCCCGGATGAGGCGTTAGCCGACATCCGGGAATGCTCCCCGGTGGCGCTACGCTTACCGGGGCTACCAATCGGCGCTAACCGTAGCCCGGATGGGGCGTTAGCCGACACCCGGGAGCTCTCCCCGGTGGCGCTACGCTTACCGGGGCTACCAATCGGCGCCAACCGTAGCCCGGATGAGGCGTTAGCCGATATCCGGGAGCTCTCCCCGGTGGCGCTACGCTTACCGGGGCTACCAATCAGTGCCAACTGTAGCCCGGATGAGGCGTTAGCCGACATCCGGGGGCTTTCCCCGGTGGACCGGGATTTCACCCCGGGAAGGCGCTTAGTTCATTGAGGTTTTCAGCGCGCGGTCAGCGGCGTGGCGTTCCAGCGCCAGTTCGATCAGGCGGCTAATCAGGCTGGTGTAATCCAGACCGCTGGCCTGCCACAGTTTCGGATACATGCTGATGTTGGTAAAGCCTGGCAGCGTGTTGATCTCATTGATGACGACATCGTTATCCTCCGTCAGGAAGACATCAACGCGGGCCATTCCGCTGCAGCCGAGCGTCTGATAAGCGCGGACGGCGATATCACGGATCTTATCGTTGATTTCCGGAGCGATCGCAGCCGGAACAACCACTTGCGCGCCTTTATCATCGATGTACTTGGTATCGTAGGCGTAGAATTCGCTATTGAGCACGATTTCACCGCAGGTACTGGCTTGAGGGGAGTCATTGCCAAGCACCGCGCATTCAATTTCACGTCCCTTAATACCTTGCTCCACCACGACTTTATGGTCGAATTCGAAGGCCAGCGCCACGGCTTGCTGATACTGTTCTTCGTTCTTCACTTTGCTGACGCCGACGGAAGACCCCTGGTTGGCTGGCTTCACGAAGAGCGGCAGGCCCAGCTGTGCTTCGATATCGGCAAAGCGATATTGCTGGCGGTTGGCGCGGGTGAGGGTGATGAATGGCGCAATTGACAGTCCGGCGTCGCGCAGCAGACGTTTGGTGACGTCTTTATCCATACAGGCGGCGGAGCCCAGCACGTCTGAGCCGACGAACGGCAGATTCGCCATTCGCAGCATCCCCTGCAGGGAGCCATCTTCCCCCAGGGTGCCGTGGACAATCGGGAAGATGACATCAAGAGCCGCCAGCGGCTGGCCGCTATCGGCGTTGATCAGCTGATGGGCATCGCGACCGGGGATTTGCGCCAGCGTCACGTCCGACGGTCGCAGCGCGATATGGGCAGGATCCTGCGGGTTCAGCAGATAGTTGCTGGCATCGTTGATATGCCAAAGCCCCTGTTTATCGATACCCAGCAGAACGACATCGAAGCGCGTTTTATCAATTGCTTCGACGATATTTTTTGCCGATTGCAGCGACACTTCATGTTCTGCCGACTTACCGCCAAAAACGATCCCAACCCTCATTTTAGCCATTTCAACTTCCATCCTGATTACATCAAAGCACATAACATAGCATGTGAATTGGCGCGATGGCTGCCAGAATCTTTCCCCTTTAAAGCAGGGGGTTAAATGCTGCGCATTTAGCGACGTGCTCCGCTGCGTGCCAGCACATCGCGCTGATGAGATCGCGGTTATCTCTGATTATGCTTGTTTGCCCCCCGGCAGAGGCGATAAAACACCAAACTCGCGGCAAGCGCATCTCTGGTAATACATGGCGGGACGGAAATTGCTAAGCTAGATAATAATTAACAAAACACTAATGAATACGCGTAGTTATGGAATCCTGGAAGGTTAATCTCATTTCTGTCTGGTTCGGCTGCTTTTTCACCGGACTCGCCATCAGCCAAATTCTCCCATTCTTGCCGCTGTATGTTTCGCAGTTGGGCGTGACGTCACATGAAGCGCTGTCAATGTGGTCGGGATTGACCTTTAGCGTCACCTTCCTGGTGTCGGCGATTGTTTCGCCGATGTGGGGCAGCCTGGCGGACCGCAAAGGGCGTAAGCTGATGCTGCTGCGCGCTTCTCTCGGCATGGCCATTGCAATTCTACTGCAGGCTTTCGCCACCAATGTCTGGCAGCTGTTTATTCTGCGTGCGGTAATGGGGCTGACCTCCGGCTATATTCCCAACGCGATGGCGCTGGTGGCCTCGCAGGTGCCGCGCGAGCGCAGCGGCTGGGCGTTGAGTACGCTCTCGACGGCGCAAATTAGCGGCGTGATCGGCGGCCCGCTGCTCGGTGGCTTCCTCGCGGACCACGTTGGACTGCGGGCGGTCTTTTTCATTACCGCGATTTTGCTAACGGTCAGTTTCCTGGTGACCTTGTTTTTGATTAAAGAGGGCGCTCGTCCACAGATGAGCAAAGCCGAACGCCTGAGCGGCAAGGCGGTATTCGCTTCGCTGACGCACCCGGGGTTAGTGATTAGCCTGTTTTTCACGACGCTGGTTATTCAATTATGCAACGGCTCTATCGGCCCGATTCTGGCGTTGTTTATCAAGTCGATGGCGCCGGATAGCAACAACATCGCGTTTCTCGCCGGGATGATTGCCGCCGTACCGGGGATCTCGGCGCTGATTTCCGCGCCGCGACTGGGGAAACTCGGCGACCGTATCGGTACTGCGCGCATTCTGGTTGCGACGCTGTGCTGTGCGGTGGTGATGTTCTTCGCCATGTCGTTTGTGACCTCGCCGCTGCAGCTCGGGGTACTGCGTTTCCTGCTGGGTTTTGCCGACGGCGCGATGCTGCCGGCGGTGCAAACTCTGTTGTTGAAATACTGTAGTGATAACGTCACCGGGCGTATCTTCGGCTATAACCAGTCGTTTATGTATTTAGGCAACGTCGCCGGGCCGCTGATTGGCGCTTCGGTGTCGGCAATGGCTGGCTTCCGCTGGGTGTTTGTTGCCACCGCGCTGATTGTCCTGATTAATATCTGGCAACTGGCGATTATGTTACGCCGCAGCCGCCGCGCGGCGGTATAAATAACGATGAGTAGGCGCTCATAAGGGCGCCTTATATTTATCGCCTCATTCCCGCTTTAACTATCACTATTAGTTATCTTTAAATAATGCGACGCATATTCCATTTTATTATTTACTATTAAATTTGGTTATAGAATTATCTTGCTGGCATTATTAATGGTGCTTTTTTGTTCGTGTTATATCGCGATAATAAAAACGTTTCGCTGAATATTATTGCGGAAATAACCCCATTATTTGAAAATAATTCTGGTATCGCGGCGCTGACTTATGACATAACTAGGCCATTATGGATGTCGCTTAAGGATAACGCGTAATGAAAAATCTTATTGCTGGATTGTTGGTAAATCTGGCGCAAAAAGAAGAAGAAGCCAAGGAACTGACGGTACAAGTTGAAGCATTGGAAATTGTTGTTACCGCGCTCCTGCGCCATATGGAACAGGGTACGCAGCAGTTGTTGATTCGGGACATTGAATCGGCAATGGAACAGGTTAAACCCGGGCCACTGGTGGACGATCGCGATACCCAACGGCTGCGGCAATATATAAAAAAGCTGCTCCGGCATCCTCGTAGCTAACCGTGTGGCCGGTAAGGATGCTGTCATTTTTCTGTCACACCACTTTTATAAAGTCTCCCTCGTTTTGTTTTTTAAGTATTTTTTACATGGAGACGACAAAGTGAAATTAAAAGCCCTCGTTATTGCTCTGCTACCTCTGCTGGGCGCCCCGGTTATTCATGCTGAAACCACAACGACACCGGTACTGGAAAATCGCGCGGCTCAGGGCGATATCACCACGCCTGGCGGCGCGCGTCGTTTAAACGGCGATCAGACTGAAGCGTTGCGCGCGTCGTTAATCAATAAACCGGCGAAAAATATTATTTTGCTGATTGGCGACGGCATGGGTGATTCAGAAATTACCGCAGCGCGTAATTATGCCGAAGGCGCCGGCGGTTTCTTTAAAGGTATTGATGCGCTGCCATTGACCGGGCAATACACCCATTATTCTCTGGATAAAAAAACCGGTAAACCGGATTACGTGACGGATTCAGCGGCGTCGGCAACCGCCTGGGCTACCGGGGTGAAGAGCTATAACGGCGCGCTGGGCGTCGATATCCACGAAAAAGATCATCAAACTATTCTAGAGCTGGCGAAAGCGGCGGGGCTTGCCACCGGCAACGTGTCGACAGCTGAACTGCAGGACGCGACCCCGGCAGCGCTGGTTGCCCACGTAACTTCGCGTAAATGCTATGGCCCAAGCCTCACCAGTGAAAAATGCGCCAGCAACGCGCTGGAAAAAGGCGGCAAAGGGTCGATCACCGAACAGCTGCTGAACGCTCGCCCGGACGTGACGTTAGGCGGCGGCGCGAAAACTTTTGCTGAGACGGCGACGGCTGGCGAGTGGCAGGGTAAAACGCTGCACGATCAGGCGGTTGCTCGCGGTTACCAGATGGTTACCGATGCTGCTTCTCTTGCCGCTATCAGCGAAGCCAATCAAGACAAACCACTGCTGGGTCTCTTCTCCGACGGCAATATGCCGGTACGCTGGGAAGGGCCGAAAGCCTCTTATCACGGCAATATCGATAAGCCGCCGGTCACCTGTACGCCAAACCCGAAACGCGATGCTTCCGTACCGACGCTGGCGCAAATGACTGAAAAAGCGATTGATCTGCTGAGCAACAACGAGAAAGGTTTCTTCCTGCAGGTGGAAGGGGCATCTATCGATAAACAGGATCACGCGGCAAACCCGTGCGGCCAGATTGGCGAAACGGTTGACCTCGATGAAGCGGTGCAGAAGGCGCTGGAATTTGCCAAAAAAGACGGCAATACCCTGGTTATCGTGACCGCCGACCACGCCCACTCCAGCCAGATTATCCCGGCGGATACCAAGGCTCCGGGTCTGACTCAGGCGTTGACCACCAAAGACGGCGCAGTGATGGTGATGAGCTACGGCAACTCTGAGGAAGAGTCGATGGAGCACACCGGCACCCAACTGCGTATCGCCGCCTACGGCCCGCATGCGGGCAACGTGGTGGGCCTCACCGATCAGACGGATTTGTTCTACACCATGAAAGACGCGCTGGGCCTGAAATAACCCACTGCCGGTAATGAATTTTCGTTACCGGCTGGTTTTTTTGCTGATAGCGACCAGACTTACAGAGATCCACTAACAGAGGGATGGTGTGATGAAAATAACATTTCTGGTAACCCTACTTTTTGGCTTGGTCTTTGTTGCCGCGGTGAGTGCCGCAGATAAAACGTTAACGCCTCAGCAGCAGAAAATGGGCGCATGTAATACCGAAGCGGCGTCAAAGTCGCTGAAGGGTGATGAACGTAAAACCTTTATGAGCAATTGCCTGAAGAAAGATGCCTCAGCGACCGGCAAGACGCTGACGCCTCAACAGCAGAAGATGAGCACCTGTAGCAAAGAGGCGTCATCGAAATCGTTGAAGGGCGACGATCGTAATAAGTTTATGAGCGCTTGTTTGAAGAAATAAGCAGACGGGTGGGGCGGCACCTCACCCGTTTTTCATTTCTAATCAGGAACGGCTCAACTGCTCTGATTTTTCCATACACTTCGCCATTGCTTCGATGACCGCCGAACGGAACCCTTTTTCTTCCAGTACGCGAACCGCTTCAATCGTGGTGCCGCCAGGCGAGCACACCATATCTTTCAGCGCACCCGGGTGTTCACCGCTTTCCAGCACCATCTTCGCCGACCCCATTACCGCTTGAGCGGCGAATTTATAAGCCTGCGCGCGCGGCATGCCGCCGAGTACGGCCGCATCAGCCATGGCTTCGATAAACATAAACACGTAAGCCGGCGCGGAGCCGCTGACGCCAACCACCGGATGAATCATCTGCTCGGCGATGATTTCCGCCTGACCAAAGCAGCGGAAGATCGTGAGCACGTCGGCGAGTTCTTCTGTGCCGACCAGCGCGTTCGGCGTGACGGAGGTCATCCCGGCGTTAACCAGCGACGGGGTATTGGGCATCGCGCGAATGATTTTACGATCGTGGCCTAGCGCACGCGCCAACTGCTCCAGCGTGACGCCTGCGGCAATCGATACGACCAGCGACTCTTTATTCAGGCTGGAGGCGATATCGCTCAGCACCTTGGTCATGATCCCCGGCTTCACCGCGCCGAAGACGATATCGGCCACCTGAGCGACTTCCTGGGCGCTTTCCGCCGCATTAATGCCGTACTGGTCATGCAGGGCGGCGACTTTATCCGCCGACGGGGTATAGACCCAGATTTGTGCCGGTTGTACTTGTCCGCTGGCGATCAGGCCGCCGAGAATGGCTTTACCCATGTTGCCGCAGCCGATAAAGCCAATTTTCTTCTCCATTACCTTTCCCCTCTGCATTTTTCGTTACGATCCAGTTAGCTTATCATCCTGGCGCTTTTCTGGGGGAGAAAAGCAGGTGACAATGTCGCATCCCTTGCAGACAACAGGAGCCGACATGGCGATTTGGGTTGATGCGGACGCGTGTCCGAATGTGATTAAAGAGATTTTGTTCCGCGCCGCCGGGCGCACGCAGACGCCGCTGACGCTGGTGGCCAATCAGTCGCTGCGGGTTCCGCCGTCGCGCTATGTGCGTGCGCTGCGCGTGGCGCAGGGTTTCGATGTTGCCGATAACGAGATCGTGCGCCTGTGCGAAGCGGGGGATTTGGTGATTACCGCTGATATTCCACTGGCGGCGGAAGTGTTGGCGAAAGGCGGGGCGGCGCTGAACCCGCGCGGTGAACGTTACAGTGAGGCGACCATTCGCGAGCGTCTGACGATGCGTGATTTTATGGAAACAATGCGGGCCAGCGGCGTACAAACCGGCGGCCCGGATAGTTTATCCCAGCGCGATCGGCAACTGTTTGCCGCCGAGCTGGAAAAGTGGTTGCTTGCGCTTAAACGTCAGCAGGATTAAACCCAGCTGTCGTCATCGCTACCGAAATCGTCGTCATTGCCAAAGCCGGAGTCGAAATCGGAATCCCAGGTGTTGTTGTCTGCCTGGAACGGATCGTCCTGCTGGCGGAACGGATCCTCCGCGGCGGTGTTATCCAGCGTCGGGCTGACATCCTGCTGCTGTGGCTGTTGTTCATCAATAATGTTAACGATCTCCTGCGGATGCGAACCGCTGAACATATTGGTCAGCATATTGCCCAGGACTACGCCGCCAGCGACGCCTGCCGCGGTTTGCAGGGCGCCCGCCATAAAGCCGCCGCCGCTGCGTCCTGCCGCCTGTGGGGCATAGTTTTGCGGAGACGTCGGCGCATACTGCGGCTGTGAGCTATTCGCCTGCGGACGGCCATATTGCTCGGCTCCCGGTATCGAATCGGCGCCGCGAGACTGACCGCCGCCGAACAGGCCTGACAGGAAGCCGCCGCTGCTGGGTTTCGCCACCTGCAGTTGGCCGACCTGGGTCTCCAGCGCCTGGATGCGATCGTTAAGCTGTTTGATAGCCGCTTCCTGAATCAGGATTGTCTGCGCCATATAGTAAGGGGCTGCCGGCTGTTGGCTGACATGTTGGGCAATCCGCTCCTCGGCGCTGGCGTCGCGCGATGCGCTCTGCGTCTCGGCTTCTTTCAGCCGGGAAAACAGTCCATCAATAAGGCGTTGTTCTTCAGATTGCATGGTACATTCCTCTGTCACACGGGTCATTTACCGTCAGAGTGCGACTGACGGCCGGTGTTGTAAATATGTTGCAGCGTAAAGCTGTGCATAAATGTGTTACCGTTTACGGCAAACCCTGAATGAAAAATAACCCCTTCGCTTTAGGTAAAGCTGGCATAACACCAAATGCAATGATAAGTTTACATGCAGAATCCATTCAAACTCTGTGGTAAACAGGGTGATCTTATAAATGTAACGATTATTTTACGGTTATCGTGGCAGGTTTTTGCAGGTATCATGACATATCTTTTCGTCTTTATTTCTCCGCGATGAGCGGAACCAGAGGGTCTTCGGTAATGACACAACCAATTTTTCTCATCGGGCCGCGTGGTTGCGGCAAAACGACGATCGGTCACGCCCTGGCGCGCGCGCTGAACTTCCAGTTTTCCGATACCGATCACCGTTTGCAGGCCCATGAGAAACGCACCGTGGCTGAGATCGTGCAGAGCGAAGGCTGGGATCGCTTCCGCGAATTGGAGACGCTGTCGCTGAAGGCCGTCACGCTTGCGGATACGGTCATCGCGACCGGCGGCGGGATCATCCTCGCCGAACGTAATCGGCTATTTATGCGTGAAAACGGCGTGGTGCTTTATCTGCAGGCTTCGGTTAATGCGCTGATTGACCGCCTGGAAGCTTACCCGCAGGCGGAACAACGTCCGACGTTGACCGGCAAAGCAATCCGCGATGAAGTGGGTGAAGTGCTGGCGCAGCGGGAAGCGCTGTATCGTGAAACCGCACACCATATTATCGATGCAACCGTCTCGCCGGAGAAGGTCGTGGAACAGATCATGGCGACGTTGCCCGGCGAGTGCATCAGCGAATCCTGAGTTTCCCCTTACGCCTTGTTGTCCATTCATCCTGCCGTGCCTGGTTCTGGTGTTGAAAAGCGCAATACCGGGCACAGGTCACATTTTTAATTCATGATCGGGACTAATGAATATCTAACACACGGATTTTTCAGGAGCGCCTATGAAGCTTCTGGAATCTTTACATTCCGCAGCCGCGCTGAGCTGCTACGCTTCTGGACGGTTGATTTTTACTCACCAGGGGGGCGGATGTCGTGTGTGAAAAGCCTGTGTTGAAGCAGTGGTAGTGAAAAGGTACATGATATGAGTGCAACGATGGCAATTTTGACCATTGGCGTGGTGCCGGTGGCAGAAGTTTTGCCGCTGTTAACCGAACATATCAAGGAAGAGCAGATCACCCATATTAGCCTGTTAGGCAAAATGACGCGTGAAGACGTTATGGAAGATTATGCCGTGGAATCCGGCGACCAGGGGCTGCTGACCTTACTCAATGACAACCAGCTGGCGGAGGTTTCTCGCCAAAAGGTTGAGCGCGATCTGCGCTGCGTTATCGAGATGCTGGATCGGCAGGAATATGATGTCATTCTTTTTCTCAGTTCCGAACAGTTGAGCGGCCTTGCGGCGCACAACGCTATCCTTCTTGAGCCTGAGCGGATTATCCCGCCGCTGGTGGCATCGATCGTCGATGGTCACCAGGTTGGCGTCATTGTGCCCGTTGAAGAAGTCCTGCCGCTGCAGCGACAAAAATGGCTCACCTTAGAAAATACGCCTTACTACGCGCTGGCGAACCCGGTGGGCGGCAGCGACAGCGATCTACTGGATGCCGGAAGAGGTTTAGTCGAACAGGGGGCTGATGTGCTGGTGCTCGACTGTTTGGGCTACCATCAGCATCACCGCGACGTATTACAAAAGGCGCTGGATGTCCCGGTTTTACTGTCAAATGTGCTGGTTTCACGACTGGCGGCAGAACTATTAGTTTAACCTGACGTTATCGATTAATTTTACGTGACAGGGGCAAGGAGCGCCCCCTATATTGAAGCTTCAACCAACGATGATAAGGTCTTGTTTATGCTTCAAAGCAATGAGTATTTTTCAGGGAAAGTGAAATCTATCGGCTTCACCAGCAGCAGTACCGGCCGCGCCAGCGTTGGGGTGATGGAAGAGGGTGAATACACCTTTGGCACCGCCCAGGCGGAAGAGATGACGGTAGTGAGCGGCGCGCTGAACGTGCTGCTGCCGGGCGAAACCGAATGGAAAGTTTATGCGGCAGGTGAGGTGTTTAACGTGCCGGGTAATAGCGAATTCCACCTGCAGGTGGCGGAACCGACTTCCTATCTGTGCCGTTACCTGTAATTTAAGCGCCTTCCTGCCGCGTCCGCTTTCCGGGTCCGGCAGGAAGGTATCGCGATTAACGTTGGGCTTCGCCGCCCAGGCCTTCCACCAGGCTTTGAATCAATGCCGCCAGCTCGCCGGTCATTAAGATAAAGTCGGCATCAAAGCGCTGCGCAAAATCTTCGCGGTCAATATCTTCGTTCTGGTCACGTAACTCATCACAGAATTTCAGACGCTTGATTGAGGCGTCGTCGCAGATCATAAACTGGATGCGCTGCTGCCAGTCGAGCGCCAGCTTGGTGACCACTTTGCCCGCTTCGATGTGTACGGCGATCTCGTCGCTCACCAGATCCTGTTTCTTCGCGCGGATCACGCCGCCATCTTCCAGCATCGCTTTCAGCTCGGCTTCGTCGAGCAACTGGAAGCCCTGAGCCACGCTACCGGAGCGTACCCATTCGGTCAGCGTCAGCTCGATCGGGTTCTCCAGGGTCAGCGGGACGACCGGCAGCGAGCCCAGCGTTTTACGCAGCAGCGCCAGCGTATCTTCTGCTTTCTTCGCGCTGGCGCAGTCCACCATGATCAAGCCGTTGACGGTATCGATCCACATCATCGTCTGGCTGAAGCGGCTGAAGGCGCGCGGCAGCAGAGAGTGCAGGACTTCATCTTTCAGCGAATCTTTTTCGGTCTTCTTTAGCTTACGGCCCTGATCGGCTTCGAGCTTGAGGATCTTCGCTTCCAGCGCCTGTTTGATAACCGGCGACGGCAGGATCTTTTCTTCTTTACGCGCACAGATAACGATCTGGCCGTTCGTCGTATGCGTCAGCGCGTCGCTGTGCGATCCCATTGGCGATACCCAACCGGTTTTCGCCATATCCTGGCTGCCACACGGGGTAAATGTCAGCTCGGCCAGCTGTTTTTCCATCTCCTCGGCGCGCAATTCGATATCGCGGCTGAGACGGTAAACCATTAAATTTTTGAACCACAGCATGATAATTTCCACGGCTTTGTCGTTAAATCAGGCGGGCATAATAGCGAATTGTCGCTATGCTTGCATTGTTAATCGGGGTGAGGAGCAGACTGTGCGTATTGGTATTGATTTAGGTGGAACAAAAACGGAAGTGATCGCCCTTAGTGAGCAGGGCCAGCAGTTATTTCGCCACCGTTTGCCGACCCCGCGGGAGGATTATCGCCAGACCATCGAAACTATCGCTGCGTTGGTGGAGATGGCCGAGCAGGCGACCGGGCAGCGCGGAACCGTCGGCATGGGGATCCCCGGCTCGATTTCGCCGTATAGCGGCGTGGTGAAAAACGCGAATTCGACCTGGCTTAACGGCCAACCCTTCGATAAAGATCTGAGTCTGCGTCTCAATCGCGAGGTGCGACTCGCCAACGACGCCAACTGCCTGGCGGTCTCAGAAGCGGTGGACGGCGCGGCGGCCGGAGCGCAAACCGTGTTTGCGGTGATTATCGGAACCGGCTGCGGCGCAGGCGTGGCGTTAAACGGGCGCGCGCATAGCGGCGGTAACGGTACCGCTGGCGAGTGGGGGCACAATCCGCTACCGTGGATGGATGAAGATGAGCTGCGCTATCGTGCGGAAGTACCGTGTTACTGCGGTAAGCAGGGTTGTATCGAAACCTTTATTTCCGGTACCGGCTTTGCCACGGATTATCAACGACTGAGCGGTCAACCGCTAACCGGCAGCGAGATTATGCGCCGGGTTGGCGAGGGTGATGAAAAGGCCGAACTGGCGCTGAGCCGTTACGAACAACGGCTGGCGAAATCGCTGGCGCACGTGGTGAATATCCTCGATCCGGATGTCATCGTGTTGGGCGGCGGGATGAGCAACGTCGAGCGTTTGTATCAAACGGTGCCTGCGCTGGTGAAACAGTGGGTATTCGGCGGCGAGTGCGAAACGCCGATTCGTCAGGCGATGCACGGCGATTCCAGCGGCGTGCGTGGCGCGGCATGGCTGTGGCCGCTATAGCTAAACCCACGATGAGCCCCTCTTCGGCAGGAAGAGGGGCAGCCGACATTACTCAACGGCAAATGTTTTATCCAACCGGCTGTATCCCAGACCGTTTATCTTCTTCACCTTAATCTGCACCGGTATACGCTCTTTCATCGCTTCGACGTGGCTAATCACGCCGATAACCTTGCCGCTGGCGTTCAGCGCGTCGAGGGCATCCAGCGCGGTATCCAGCGTCTCGCTATCCAGGGTGCCGAAACCTTCATCAAGGAACAGCGAATCAATCCGCGTCTTGTGACTGACAAGGTCGGAAAGCGCCAGCGCCAGCGCGAGGCTGACGAGGAAGCTTTCGCCGCCGGATAGCGTGCGGGTATCGCGCACCGCGTCCGCCTGCCAGGTGTCTACCACTTCCAGCTCCAGCGCCTCGCTGGCTTTTCGCTGTAGCAGATAGCGGCCGTGCAGGCGGTTTAGCTGTTGGTTCGCCAGCCACACCAGATTATCCAGCGTCAGCCCCTGAGCAAATTTACGGAATTTATCTCCCTCTTTTGAGCCAATCAGCGCATTCAGCCAGGACCAGTCTTCTAACTGCTGTGCGGCCTGTTCTATTTGCTGGCGCAATGAGAGCTGGCGCTGCTGGTTATCGTTGTTTTGCTTCAACTGCTGACGGATCTCGCCCTGGCGGGCGCTGTTTTCCCGCAGCTGTTGCGCCAGTTGCAGTTGCGCTGTTTGTAGCTGCTCCAGCGGCTGGTTGATATCGACATCGGCAGGCGGCTGTTGGGTATGATGTGTGAGCGAGGTCTGCGCCCGCAGCGCCAGCGTCTGGTTCTGCTGCAAGGTTTTTTCCAGCGTCTGCTTTAGCTGCTCAAGCCGCTGGCGGGTCGGTTCGTCGAGCAGGGCGGCAAGATACGCGGTTTGGTCGGCAAATGGGCTGGCGGCCAGCGCGGCGGCGAACTGATTTTCGCTTTCCTGCGCCTGTGTCTGCTGTTGTCTTTCCTGCTGAACCAGCGTTTGCCACTGGCTCTGTAGCGACAGACAATCATCGTGTAGCTGACGCCAGCCTTCCAGCGGGGCGGGATCAACGGTTTCCTGCGATTCAGGCAGCGTCTCCAGCAGCGGCGTTAACTGCTGGCGCTGTTCCTGCAGCGCGGCCGCTTCGTTATGTTTAGTCTGCCAGCTGCGGCTTTCGGCCTCTCGCTGCGCCAGCCAATCGTCAGCTTCCGCGGCTCCCGGCAGGTGCAGCGCATAAACGGTAAGTTCCGCCTCCAGCGCGTTGCGGCGCTGATCGAGATCCTGCTGTAACTGCTGGAGTTGTTGTTGGCTTTCATGTTGTTGCGCCTGCCAGGCCAGACGCTGTTGATGTTGGTACAGCTGCTGTTCGTGCTGCTGGCGGCTGTCCAGCCAGCTGGCAATATCGTCCTGCGGCGTTAATGCGATAGCCAATTCCGCCGCGGTGGTTTGCCATTGTGATGTGAGTGCTTGCTCCTGCTGCAGCAAGGACGCTTTCTCGTCCGCTTCTTTTTGCTGTTGTTTAAGCAATGCTTCAAGCTGGCCTCGTAGCTGGGCGCCTTCTTCCGCCAGCTGTCTGACTTCTCGCTCCAGTGCGTCGCGCCGGGTTTGGTTGATGCCGGGCACCAGCGCCTGATATTCCGCGACTGCCGGATGGTGCTCGGAACCGCACAGCGGACAAGGCACACCGGGCTGCAGGCGGGCGCGCTCGGCTTCCAGACCGGCGATACGCGCTTCCAGTTCGCAAATCGCTTTTACATCGCTGAACTGCTGGTTTTTGTCCTTCCATGCCTGACGGCGTTGATGTAGCGCAGCTTCAAGTTTCTCTTTTTCCTGCTGTGCCGCATTTTCCGCGTTCTGAAGCTGCTGCAGACGCAGGTATAGCGGCTGCAGACGGCTATGAAGGGTAGAAAGCTGCTGGCGCAGCGGGCGAGCGGCGGCATGCTGCGCTAGCTCGCGGCTCACTTGCTCCGCATCAAGGGGCAGCGCCGTACCCGGTAACTCCCCTAGTTTACGGGCGGCATCCTGCTGGCGCTGTTGCAGTGCGGACTGCTGCTGCCTGTCGCGAGCGAGTTGCTGGAAGGTGGCTTTCCAGCCCGCCAGTGCGGTACTCCACTGTTGAAAACGGTCGTGCGTTTTTAGCCAGTCGTTCAGAGCCTGCTGGCGAGACGCCAGTTGCGCTAACTGTTGTTGCGCAGTCAGGCGGATCCCCGCCCGGCGGCGTAGGTTGTCATGTAAGCGAGCATTTACTTCTTCAACCTGACGGCGGGTCTGTGCCAGCGCGGTATGTTGTTCTTGTAGGCGTGCCCATAATGGACGCAGCAGCTCCGCCGGTTGCGCGCTGTGTAGCGTTGCCAGCTGCGGGGCGGCGGCTTCCAGCGCCAGCTGCGCCTGCTGCAAGGCGGCCTGCGTTTGACTGGATTCCGCCTCCAGTTCCTGACGGCGGCGCAGCCACTGCAGGGCGTTTTGCTGGCGGGTTTGTTCGGCAACCTGTTGCTGCTCTTCAGCAGTAAGTACTTGCAAACTTTGTTCCAGCGCTTGCCGCTGCTCATCGCTCAGTAGTAAGACGCCGGAAGCCTGTGCCTGCAGTTTTTCTAACTCAATGCGAGCGAGCTTATGTTTTTCAAATACCTGTGTGGAAATTTGACCGTAGATCTCGGTGCCGGTCAGTTCTTCCAGCAGTTCGGCGCGTTCCTTTGGCTTGGCATTCAGAAAGGCAGCGAATTGCCCCTGCGAGAGCAGCATGGAACGGGTAAAGCGGCCGTAATCAAGACCAGTGAGCGAGGCGGTCAGTTCCAGCTTGTCCTTAACCTTATCGGCGAGGATTTTACCGTCGTCGCAGCGAGCCAGTTCAACGCGCGGAGCCTGTAGGTTGCCGTCCGGTTGGTTGCGGGCACGGTTCTGGCTCCAGAACGCGCGGTAAGCGGTGCCTCTGACCTCGAATTCGACCTCCGCCAGGCATTCGGCGGTGTCGCGGGTCATCAGATCGTTTTGCGACTGCGATACGCTGCTCAGGCGCGGCGTTTCGTGGTAGAGCGCGAGGCAGATGGCATCCAGCAGGGTAGTTTTCCCGGCGCCGGTCGGCCCGGTGATGGCGAACAGACCGTTGCTGGCGAACGGTTCGGCGGTAAAGTCGATTTTCCATTCGCCTTTCAGCGAGTTGAGGTTTTTCAGACGTAAGCTCAGGATTCTCACAGGTGTTCCTCACCGTTCAGGCTATGCAGCGTTTCATTAAACAACTGCTCCAGACGCTGTTGTTGCGGAGCATCGAGGGTTTCCAGCGCCAGACGGCGGGCAAACACCTCTTCCACCTGCAGTTCGCTCAGCGTTTCTCGCCGCTCGCCGGCCAGGATGCGTTCGCGCTGGGCGCGACTGCGGCGCACCAATAGCACTTCAACCGGTAATGATTCGGCCTGCTCCTGAATTTTTCTTTGAATATCATGCAGGTATTCATCGCTGGTGATTTCGATGTCCAGCCACACCGGCGGTTGCTGCGCGCTATCCTGCCACTGCTGGAGCTGCGCGGTGATGCTGGCGAAATCGCCTTTTAGCACCGCCAGCGGCTGGCTGATAGGCACCGTCAGCGGCGTCACCTCGTTGAGTTTGCCGTTGTTGAACGACACCAGATTGACGCTCTTGTTTTTCCCGGTTTCATCAAAGCTCAGCGGCAGTGGCGAACCGCTGTAGCGAATATGTTCGCAACCGCCAACGACCTGCGCGCGGTGAATATGGCCAAGTGCAATGTAATCGGCGGGGGGAAAGTGGCTGGCCGGGAAGGCGTCGAGGGTGCCGATGTAAATCTCGCGTACCGCGTCGCTTTTGCTGGCGCCGACGGTGGTGAGATGGCCGCTGGCGATAATTGGCAGCGCGCGTTCGCCGCGGAGCTCGCAAGCCTGCTGATATTGCTGTTGATAGTAGTCGCTGATGGCGGTTAGCAACTGCTGCTGCTTTTCACCGCTGGAGTGGCCGGCCTGGCTAACAACCAGTTCGCGCGGACGTAAAAACGGCACCGGGCAGAAGACCGCGCCGGGCGTACCGTCACGCAACGGTAGGATAAACGGCGCGTGACCGGCATTGGCGACAACGGTCGTTTTCAGGAAGGCGAGAATTTCGCGCGATTCGTTTAGTGTCGCCACCGAATCGTGGTTACCCGCCAGGACCACCAGGTGGCAGCCGATTTGCTGCAGCTGGACGACAAAGCGGTTGTACAGCTCGCGGGCGTAGCTTGGCGGCGATCCGGTATCAAAAATATCGCCGGCGACGATAATCGCATCCACCTCATGTTCCTGCGCGCGGGCCAACAGCCAGTCGAGAAAGGCGGCGTGTTCGTCGGCGCGGCTTTTGCTGTAGAAGTTCTGGCCGAGATGCCAGTCGGAGGTATGTAGGATGCGCATAGAAATTCCGTTGCGATGAAAGCCTGGCGGCCATTATACCGTTCATCCCGCGGCTCGCATTCCTTTTGCCATATTACAGCGGCGGAGGATGTGTTAAGTCCGTGTCATAATTCAAAATCCACGTTCATCAGGCGGTCATTTTTTTCATAAATCTGTCATAAATCTGACGCATAATGGCCGCGCACTTCTATACTGATGGCTAAAAAACACAGGGTAAATAATGGCGAGAAGAATTCTGGTCGTTGAAGATGAAGCTCCAATCCGCGAAATGGTCTGCTTTGTTCTGGAGCAAAACGGCTTTCAGCCCGTCGAGGCGGAAGATTTTGACAGTGCGGTGAATCAACTCAACGAACCCTGGCCTGATTTGATTCTCCTCGACTGGATGTTGCCGGGCGGATCAGGGCTGCAGTTTATTAAACAGCTTAAACGCGAAGCGATGACCCGCGATATACCGGTAGTGATGCTGACGGCGCGCGGCGAAGAAGAAGATCGCGTACGCGGCCTGGAAACCGGTGCGGATGATTACATCACCAAGCCATTCTCGCCGAAGGAGTTGGTGGCGCGGATTAAGGCGGTGATGCGACGTATTTCGCCGATGGCGGTAGAAGAGGTGATTGAAATGCAGGGCCTGAGCCTGGATCCCTCCTCGCATCGCGTGATGACTGGTGAAAACCCGCTGGACATGGGGCCGACCGAGTTTAAATTATTACACTTCTTTATGACTCACCCGGAACGCGTATACAGCCGCGAACAACTGCTGAATCACGTTTGGGGAACGAATGTTTATGTTGAAGACCGCACGGTGGATGTGCATATCCGCCGCCTGCGTAAAGCGCTGGAACACAGTGGCCATGACCGGATGGTACAGACGGTTCGCGGCACGGGATATCGTTTCTCCGCCCGTTTCTGAATTTTGACAGGAGTGTGACCCGTGCTGGAACGGCTGTCATGGAAAAGGCTGGCGCTTGAGCTTTTCTTATGTTGTATCCCGGCCCTGATTCTCGGGGCATTTTTTGGTCATCTGCCGTGGTTTTTACTGGCGGCGGTGACCGGGTTGTTAATATGGCATTTCTGGAATTTATTACGTCTGTCATGGTGGCTGTGGGTTGACCGCAGTATGACGCCGCCGCCGGGGCGCGGCAGTTGGGAACCGCTGCTGTATGGTCTGCATCAAATGCAGATGCGTAATAAAAAGCGCCGCCGCGAGTTAGGCAGCTTAATCAAACGCTTTCGCAGCGGGGCGGAGTCACTGCCCGATGCCGTGGTGCTGACCACGGAAGAGGGCGCCATTTTCTGGTGCAACGGCCTGGCTCAGCAGATCCTCAATTTGCGCTGGCCAGATGATAGCGGACAGAATATCCTCAACCTTCTGCGTTACCCGGAATTCGCTAACTATCTGAAAAACCGTGATTTCACGAAGCCCCTTAATCTGGTGCTCAATAGCGCGCGTCATCTGGAAATTCGCGTCATGCCCTACAGCGATAAGCAGTGGCTGATGGTGGCACGCGATGTCACTCAGATGCACCAGCTGGAAGGGGCGCGGCGTAACTTCTTCGCCAACGTCAGCCACGAGTTGCGTACGCCGCTCACCGTGTTGCAGGGCTATCTTGAGATGATGCAGGAGCAGGTACTGGAAGGGCCAACGCGGGAAAAAGCGCTACATACCATGCGCGAACAAACGCAGCGAATGGAAGGTTTGGTTAAGCAACTACTGACGCTTTCGCGTATTGAAGCCGCGCCGGTGCTGGCGATGAACGATAAAATCGACGTTCCGATGATGCTGCGGGTGGTCGAACGTGAGGCGCAAACCCTCAGTCAGGGCAAACATCAATTGCACTTTAGCGTCGATGAAACGCTGAAGGTCATGGGCAACGAAGAGCAACTGCGTAGCGCGATCTCCAACCTGGTATATAACGCCGTCAACCATACACCCGCCGGAACCGAGATTCGCGTTAGCTGGCAGCGAGCGCCGCATGGCGTGCTGTTCAGCGTCGAGGACAATGGTCCGGGGATCGCGCCTGAGCACTTGCCGCGATTGACCGAACGGTTTTATCGCGTCGATAAAGCCCGCTCGCGGCAAACCGGCGGTAGCGGTCTGGGGCTGGCGATCGTCAAACATGCGGTCAGTCATCACGAAAGTCGCTTGGATATTGAAAGTACGTTGGGTGAGGGAACACGCTTTAGCTTCCTGCTTCCGGAACGTTTAATTGCCAAAAATGTTGCCTGACAGGGTATCTGTCAGCTTTCCTTGCCAATGACCAGCTTCGGCTGGTCATTTTCATTTGCAGTCAACTTTGTGCTGAGCATTTAACGAACGCCTGGTTATTTATTGTTCGCATGATTAGCCATGCGTTTTGCGTCACTCTGGTCAATTAATCCAGGTTCAAAATCATAGTTAGCATAATCATCTGGTTTTGCGATCCCACCTTGCTTTAAAACGTTATAAGCGTTTAAATTGCCCCCTATGCAGTGCCGTTAAGACTGCTTTTGCGTGGTAATTCAAAAAACAATTCTTTTCCACGCCGCTTCGAGAGCATATCTCGCTGAGTTTACAGGCAATGGCCGCTGTATCATCCCGAAAGGAAGGCACGGTATTTTTCCGTTTTTACAACACCACATCCACAGGCAGTAATGAATTTATGACCCATCAGTTAAAATCTCGCGACATCATTGCGCTGGGCTTTATGACCTTCGCGCTGTTTGTCGGCGCAGGCAACATTATTTTCCCTCCGATGGTTGGCTTACAGGCCGGCGAACACGTCTGGACCGCAGCTATTGGCTTTCTGATTACCGCCGTGGGTCTGCCGGTGCTAACGGTGGTCGCGCTGGCGAAAGTCGGCGGCGGCGTTGAGCGTCTGAGCTCGCCGATCGGCAAGGTCGCGGGTATTCTGCTGGCGGTGGTGTGCTATCTGGCGGTTGGGCCGCTGTTCGCGACCCCGCGTACCGCGACCGTCTCATTTGAAGTGGGGATTGCCCCGCTGACCGGCGACGGCGCGCTGCCGCTGCTGATTTATAGCATCATCTATTTCGCGCTGGTGATTTTGGTTTCCCTCTATCCGGGCAAACTGCTGGATACCGTTGGTAACTTCCTGGCGCCGCTGAAAATTATCGCGCTGATCGTGCTGGCCGTCGCCGCCGTTATCTGGCCGGCAGGCCCGATTAGCGATGCGATGGAAGCCTATCGTACCGCGCCGTTCTCGAACGGCTTCGTCAACGGTTATCTGACCATGGACACCCTGGGCGCGATGGTCTTCGGTATCGTGATCGTTAACGCGGCGCGTTCCCGTGGCGTTAGCGAAGCGCGTCTGTTGACCCGCTACACCGTATGGGCTGGCCTGATGGCTGGTGTGGGCCTGACGCTGCTGTACCTGGCGTTGTTCCGCCTGGGTTCCGATAGCGCGACGCTGGTGGAGCAGTCTGCAAATGGTGCGGCAATCCTGCACTCCTACGTGCAGCATACCTTCGGCGGCGCAGGGAGTTTCCTGCTGGCGGCGTTAATCTTCATCGCTTGTCTGGTCACCGCGGTTGGCCTGACCTGCGCCTGTGCTGAGTTCTTTGCGCAGTATCTGCCGCTGTCATACCGTTCGCTGGTCTTTATTCTTGGCCTGTTCTCGATGGCGGTCTCTAACCTGGGTCTCAGCCACCTGATTCAGATTTCGATTCCGGTGTTAACCGCTATCTATCCGCCGTGTATCGCACTGGTGGTATTAAGTTTTACCCGCGGTTGGTGGCATAATTCCTCCCGCGTTATCGCACCGGCAATGTTTATCAGCCTGATGTTTGGTATCATTGACGGCGTTAAAGCGTCGGCATTTGCCGATATTCTGCCGAAATGGTTCGAAAGCCTGCCGCTGGCAGCGCAAGGTCTGGCATGGTTAATGCCGACCGCGGTGATGGCCGTGCTGGCCGCGATTATCGATCGCGCAGCGGGTAGCCAGGTGGTCTCGAAAGCCCACTAACCGACGCTTGACTCAGGTGTTTAACCACGGGACTTAAGGTCCCGTGGTTTTTTGTTTTTTTGGTCATTCCCTTTTGCGCTTTGCCCCTGCAAAGCACAAACGAGAAAAACGGCATGGAACACGATGGAAAGTAGTAACAAGCTTAAGCGCGGGCTAAGTACCCGGCACATTCGCTTTATGGCTCTTGGTTCCGCTATTGGTACCGGCCTGTTCTACGGTTCGGCAGACGCCATTAAAATGGCGGGCCCGAGCGTACTGTTGGCATACATTATCGGCGGCGTGGCGGCATATATCATTATGCGCGCGCTGGGCGAAATGTCGGTGCATAACCCTTCAGCCAGCTCCTTTTCGCGCTATGCGCAGGAAAACCTCGGTGGGTTGGCGGGTTACATCACCGGCTGGACATACTGTTTTGAAATCCTGATCGTCGCGATTGCCGACGTCACCGCCTTTGGTATCTACATGGGCGTCTGGTTCCCGGCGGTGCCGCACTGGATATGGGTACTGAGCGTGGTGCTGATTATCTGCGCCGTCAATTTGATGAGCGTGAAGGTCTTCGGCGAACTGGAGTTCTGGTTCTCCTTCTTTAAAGTCGCCACCATCATCATCATGATCCTCGCCGGTTTCGGCATCATCATTTGGGGTATCGGCAACGGCGGCCAGCCAACCGGTATTCACAACCTGTGGAGTAACGGCGGCTTCTTTAGCAACGGCTGGCTGGGTATGGTGATGTCATTGCAGATGGTGATGTTCGCCTACGGCGGGATTGAGATTATCGGTATTACCGCTGGTGAAGCGAAGGATCCGGAAAAATCTATCCCGCGCGCCATCAACTCGGTGCCGATGCGTATCCTGGTATTCTATGTGGGGACGCTGTTCGTCATTATGTCGATCTATCCGTGGAACCTGGTGGGCACGAGCGGCAGCCCATTCGTGATGACCTTCCAGCACATGGGGATCACCTTTGCTGCCGGGATCCTTAACTTCGTGGTGCTCACCGCGTCGCTGTCGGCGATTAACAGCGACGTCTTCGGCGTTGGCCGTATGCTGCATGGGATGGCCGAGCAGGGCAGTGCGCCGAAGGTGTTCGCCAAAACGTCGCGTCGCGGTACCCCGTGGGTGACGGTCATGGTGATGACCGTCGCGCTGCTGTTTGCGGTGTATCTTAACTACATCATGCCGGAAAACGTCTTCCTGGTGATTGCCTCACTGGCGACCTTCGCCACGGTGTGGGTGTGGATTATGATCCTGCTGTCACAGATTGCTTTCCGCCGCCGTCTGTCGCCGGAAGAGGTCAAAGCGCTGAAATTTAAAGTACCGGGCGGCGTCGCGACCACCGTGGTCGGCCTGCTGTTCCTGGTCTTTATTATCGCCCTGATCGGCTACCACCCGGATACCCGTATTTCGCTGTACGTGGGCTTCGCGTGGATTGTGTTGCTGCTGATTGGCTGGAAAATGAAGACCCGCCGCGATCGCCAACTGGCGCAAGCGCAGTAATTTTTCGCTCTCCCGGGCCAGGTTTTCGCTGCGGCCCGGGAATATCACTCCTCCTCCTTTCTCCTCCCCCAATTATTCTATCGATGATGAGTCATCCGTTTGCCCGCTGTGGCAAGGTGTGGTTATTACGCAAAAAGAGGAATAATGATGTTGAAGGCCTGGCACCTGCCGGTTGCTCCTTTTATTAAGGAGCAGCAGGAACGACTCTTTATTACATTGTGGCTCAGTGGCGAAGCTATGCCGCAGCGGGTCACGCTGCGTGCAGAAGAGGATAATGAAGAGCTGTCATTGCCGATGCGGCGCCTGCGTCAATCACCGCGCCCCGGCGTCGTCGTATGGCGCGGAGAGATCAATCTGGCGAATGGCCAACCGCGCCGCCGCTATAGCTTTAAGCTCTTATGGGCGGATCGTCAGTTGTGGTTTACGCCGCAAGGGTTTCAGCGTTTCCCGCCCGCGCGGCTGGAGCAGTTTGCTGTTGATCTACCGGATAGCGGCCCACAGTGGGTCACCGACCAGGTCTTTTATCAAATCTTTCCCGATCGATTCGCCCGTAGCGAAGCGCGTGAAGCCGGACAGGACCCGGTTTATTACCACCATGCGGCAGGGCAGGATATTGTGCTGAAAGCGTGGGATGAGCCGCTGACCGGCGAGGCGGGCGGCTCGACTTTTTACGGCGGCGATCTCGATGGTATCAGTGAAAAACTCCCCTACCTGAAGCAGCTTGGCGTCACTGCGCTGTATCTGAATCCGGTCTTCGTCGCCCCCAGTGTACACAAGTATGATACCGTGGATTACCGCCGCGTTGACCCGCAGTTCGGCGGTGATGCCGCGCTGCTGCGTTTACGGCAGAACACGCATCACGAAGGGATGCGTCTGATCCTTGATGGTGTGTTTAACCACACCGGCGACTCACATCCGTGGTTCGATCGTCATCAGCAGGCGAGCAGCGGCGCCTGTCATCACCCGGATTCGCCGTGGCGCGAGTGGTTTACCTTCTCTGAGGAGGGCATGGCGCATAACTGGTTGGGCTATGCTAGCTTGCCAAAGCTTGATTACTGTTCCGCGAGTCTGGTTAACGAGATTTATGCTGGTGAAGACAGCGTCGTGCGCCACTGGCTGAAAGCGCCGTGGAGCATGGATGGCTGGCGACTGGATGTGGTGCATATGCTGGGCGAAGGCGGCGGGGCGCGCAACAATCTGCGCCATATTGCCGGTATCACTCAGGCGGCGAAGCAGGAGCAGCCGGAGGCCTTTGTTTTCGGTGAACATTTTGGCGATGCGCGCCAATGGTTACAGGCCGATGCTGAAGACGCGGCAATGAATTACCGCGGTTTTACGTTCCCACTGTGGGGCTTCCTGGCCAATACCGATATCTCTTACGATCCGCAGAACATCGATGCACAGACCTGTATGGCGTGGATGGATAACTATCGCGCCGGGCTGTCGCACCAGCAGCAGTTGCGCATGTTTAACCAGCTGGATAGCCACGATACCACGCGTTTCAAATCCTTGCTGGGTAAAGATGCGGCGCGTCTGCCGTTGGCGGTGATATGGCTATTCTGCTGGCCGGGCGTGCCGTGCATTTACTACGGTGATGAAGTTGGCGTCGATGGCGACAACGATCCCTTCTGCCGTAAGCCGTTCCCGTGGGATCCGGCGCGACAGGATGAAACGCTGCTGGCGTTGTATCAACGCATGATCAGACTGCGTAAAGGCCATCAGGCGCTGCGTTATGGCGGTTGTCAGGTGATGTACGCCGAAGATAACGTGGTGGTGTTTGTCCGCGTCTATAAACAACAGCGGGTGCTGGTGGCGATTAACCGCGGCGATGCCTGCGAGGTGGTGCTGGAGGCGTCGCCGCTGCTGGAAGGGAAAACGTGGCAGCGTAAAGAAGGGGCGGGCGACCTGCACGATGAGGTGCTGAGTCTGCCCGCGATTACCGCCAGCGTATGGTGTAGCCGCTAACGATAGAGCTGGCTCAGACACGGCTCCTGCAGGATAGCCTCCCGCCACCAACGCTGAGCCAGACCGTCATTGCCACTGCGCCAGGCCATATAGGTGATATCTTTCTCGCGACAGGAGATAACGGGTTTCTCTACCAGTTCGCCGTTCTCCAGCCACGGGCGGGCGATGTGGCGCGGTAAAAAACCGCACCCCAGACCGGCGCGCAGCAGAGCGACTTTGGTGGCGAAATCATCCACCCGGATTTGCGCTTGTTCATCGAGCAGATTGCTGTTCAGCGGATGGCAATAACGGGCGCTATCGCTAATAACTATCGCACGGTGCAGGCTGAGTTGCTTATTGGTGAGCGACTGCGTCGTTGCCGCCAGAGGATGGTTTGGCGCGACGACGAAAACATTGTCCATTGCGCCGAGCATTTTCCACGACCACTCCGCCGATGTCGGCGGCTCGTTAATTGCCCCGAGAATAATGTCCGCGCCATTATGGGTGAGTTCTTCCCATGAGCCCGCAAGGGTGTGATGGGTAAAATTAAGACGGGTTTGCGGATGTTGTGCGTAAAAGGCATCAATGAGCGGCAGCAGGGCCTGGAAGGGGAAGGAGTCGTCAAGCGCGATGGCCAGATCCCGCTCCCAACCGGCGCTCAGCAACTGCGCCTGTTTTTCCAGATCGTTGGCGGCATTGAGCAGTAAACGTCCCTTTTCCAGCATCATCTTGCCGGTATCGGTAAATTTCGCACGATGGCCGGAGCGATCCAGCAGGCTGATGTTCAGATCGCTTTCTAGTTTTTGGATCATGTAACTCAACGCCGCGGGCGTTTTAAAAAGTGACTCCGCAGCGAGCGCAAAGGAGCCATGTTTATCCAGCGCATCGAGTATCAGAAGTACATCAAGGTTTAAACGCATCAGTCCTGGTCCGCCAGTGAAATAATAGTGATGTTTTACCGAAGGCTGATGTTCAATACCAGTGAATAAATTAGAACGGTTTCCCGTAATTTTTTGATGGGCCGTTTATATTTAATAATAAAACTGTCATTAATTTATGTTTAGAAAATTAAATGGAAAGATTTATTTAATAACTCGTTAGAAATTACTGACTATACTCACTCTGCGTTATTGGCCACAATCAGCTCAGAACAACGGTAGTGCACGTTTCTTACTAACAAATTGATTAATAGGGTGTATTATGTCTATTCGTGAACTGATTGATCCGTCTAACTCCACTCTTATTTTTATTGATCACCAACCGCAGATGGCTTTTGGCGTGGCCAATATCGATCGCCAGACGTTGAAGAATAATACCGTCGCGCTGGCCAAAGCGGGTAAGATCTTTAATGTTCCGGTTATTTATACTTCTGTCGAAACGAAAAGCTTTAGCGGCTATATCTGGCCGGAGCTGCTGGCGGTTCATCCTCAAGTAAAACCGATTGAACGGACTTCCATGAACTCCTGGGAAGACGACGGTTTTGTGAATGCCGTGAAAGCCACCGGGCGTAAAAAACTGATTATTTCCGCTCTGTGGACTGAAGTGTGCCTGACCTTCCCGGCGCTGATGGCGCTGGAAGCAGGCTATGAAGTGTATGTGGTGACCGATACCTCAGGTGGTACCTCCGTTGACGCTCACGAGCGCGCTATTGACCGCATGGTGCAGGCTGGCGCCGTGCCGGTGACCTGGCAGCAGGTACTGCTTGAGTACCAGCGTGACTGGTCGCGTAAGGAGACCTACGACGCGGTGATGGATCTGGTCCGTGAGCATAGCGGCGCATACGGTATGGGCGTGGATTATGCTTATACGATGGTGCATGGCGCGCCGGAACGTAAAGCCTAAATACACTTCATCCTTCAAGCTGCCTCTTTGTTGGCTTCGTTTGTCCGCCCCGGTCACTGACTTATGTCAGCTCCCGGGGACGTGCAATCTTGCCGCCTTGATGCAGCATGAATGACTTTGTGTATTGTCATTTATGGCTGATGGCGGGGGAAATCCCGTCATTCCCCTGAAGCAAGGAACTCTTTATGGCGCAACAGAAATCGGTGACGCTGGTCATTAGTCATCTGCTCGATCCACAAAACGGCCAGCGGTATGAAGAGTGGTTGGGGAAAATCATGCCGGTTGCGGCGGAGTTTCCCGGCCATCTTGGCGCCAACGTCATTCGCCCGGCGGCCGGGCAAAATCTCTGGAGCGTGATTATCCGCTTCGACACCATTGAACATCTTTATGCCTGGACACAGTCGGAAACTCGCCGCGAGCTGGTGGCGGAAATCGCACCGCTCCTCAATGAAGGCGATCGTACCGAAGTTCGCACTGAACCGGCATTCTGGTTCACCCCGCCGGAGGTCAATGTCCGCCAGCCGCTGCGCTGGAAACAGTTTCTGATAACCCTGCTGGTCATTTTCCCCAGTACCAACCTGGTGCCCTGGCTGACCGGGATGCTGCTGCCCATGCTGCAGGGGAGCTTGTTATTGCATCTGATTAACGATGCGCTGGTGGTTGCGTTGGTGGTCTGGTTGTGGATGCCCATCGTGACCCGTCTGTTTGCCGGCTGGTTGAAAAAAGCCTGACTGGTTTCTCAGGAGATTGTTATGTCGCAAACTGCCACACTGATTCTGACCCACGGGCAGATTCATACCCTCGATCGCGCGAATCCGCTGGCGGAAGCCGTGGCGATCGCCAACGGAAAAATTCTGGCGACCGGAAGTCACGATCGGATCATGAGTTTCGCCGCTGACGGCACGCAAGTCGTCGATCTTAAAGGGCATACGGTGATCCCGGGCCTTAACGACTCGCACCTGCACCTGATCCGCGGCGGCCTGAACTACAACCTTGAACTGCGCTGGGAAGGGGTACCTTCGCTGGCCGATGCGTTGCGTATGCTCAAAGATCAGGCCGATCGCACCCCGTCGCCGCAGTGGGTGCGGGTGGTCGGCGGCTGGAGCGAATTCCAGTTTGCCGAACGACGCATGCCGACGCTGGAAGAGCTTAATGAAGCGGCGCCGGATACGCCGGTATTCGTACTGCATCTCTACGATCGCGCGTTGCTTAACCGTGCGGCGCTGAAGGCCGTTGGCTATAGCAAAGAGACGCCGGATCCGGCGGGCGGCGAGATCGTTCGTGATAACCACGGTAATCCGACCGGGATGCTGATCGCCAAGCCAAATGCGATGATCCTTTATGCCACGCTGGCCAAAGGGCCGAAGTTGCCGCTGGATTTGCAGATCAATTCCACCCGCCAGTTTATGCGTGAATTGAACCGTTTAGGTTTGACCAGCGCTATTGATGCCGGGGGCGGTTTCCAGAACTACCCTGAAGATTATGAAATTATCGAGCAGCTGCACGCCAAAGAGCAGATGACCGTACGTATCGCCTACAACCTCTTTACCCAGCGGCCGAAGCAGGAGCTGGAGGATTTTGAACGCTGGACCGACATGCTGAAGCCGGGACAGGGCACTGATTTTTATCGCGCCAACGGTGCTGGCGAAATGCTGGTCTTCTCGGCGGCGGATTTTGAAGACTTCCTGCAGCCGCGCCCGGATCTGCCGGAAGGGATGGAAGATGAGCTGGAGCGCGTGGTACGCCACCTGGTGGAGCACCGTTGGCCGTTCCGCCTGCATGCTACCTACGACGAGTCGATCGGCCGGATGCTGGATGTTTTCGAAAAGGTGAACCGTGATATTCCGTTTAACGGCCTGCACTGGTTCTTCGACCATGCAGAGACCATTACGGAACGTAATATCGAACGGGTGAAAGCGCTGGGCGGCGGTATCGCGGTGCAGCATCGAATGGCCTTCCAGGGGGAGTATTTTGTCGACCGCTACGGTAAAGAGGCGGTAAAACATACGCCGCCGGTGGCGAAAATGCTTGAGCTGGAGGTGCCGGTAGGGCTGGGTACCGATGCGACGCGCGTCGCCAGCTATAACCCGTGGACTGCGCTGTACTGGCTGGTTTCCGGGCGTACCGTTGGCGGGATGGCGATGTACGACGATAACAACCGTCTGCCGCGCGATGTTGCCCTTGAGCTGTGGACGGCGGGTAGCGCGTGGTTCTCCAGTGAACAGGGTAAAAAAGGGCGGATTGAGAAAGATCAGCTGGCTGACCTGGTGGTGCTGTCAAAAGACTACTTCAGCGTCGCGGAGGAAGAGATTAAGGGCATTGAGTCGGTATTGACCATTGTCGATGGCAAAGTGGTCTATGCCGCCGGTCACTTCTCGCCGCTGGCGCCGCCGCCGATTCCGGTATTGCCGGAGTGGTCGCCGGTAGTCAAGGTTCCGGGTCATTACCGCTCTGCACCGCCGACAGCCGCGAAAATTGGCGCGATAGTGCAGATGCACCAATGCTGCGGCAGTTGTGGCGTGCACGGTCATCAGCATGATATTGCACGCAAATCGTCGATTCCGGTGGCCGATGAGCAGGCGTTCTGGGGCGTATTAGGCTGTTCATGCTTTGCCTTCTGATACTTCTTGCCCGGTGGCGCTGCGCTTACCGGGCCTACGGTCCGGGCAAACATCTTGCCGCCCGGTAATATTCCCGGATTTACGGCGAATTCGCAGGCATAAAAAAAGCTCGCATTTGCGAGCTTTTTTACGTTTTATTTTGTTCTGGTGTTTAGTGTGAGGGGGAATAACAGTCAGCATACAAAATTTACAGGGAAAACCAAAGTGAAGTATGCTTTTATATTTCGATGACGGGAGATTAACTGGTGCAAAGGAATAGGCTAAGGCGTTAGCGCCATTGTTATAATCTGCTCTTTTCATAGTATAATGTCTATGTTTTTAGCCATGTTTAGATGCCGATTTTTTCTGTAATTTATTCTAATCTATTAATCAAGTCACGACTTTGTTTAATCATCGAAAGCGACCGCACATCGTTAATCTGTAATAGGCCAATAAATATTAAATCTGTAATGCAGTTTTGGGCGGTACGGGATGATATCGAGGAGCTACGCCACTCATCCTCATTCGAAAGTGTTTCGATGACATAATGAGCTATTCGTTTTAATGGACTTTTATTTAATGATGTAATGGCAATTATCCTGGCGCCATTCCCTTTCGCTGCGTTTGCGGCCATATTGATTTCTTTTTTTCTGCCTGAATATGAGATGACAATTTGTACATCATCTTTTGTCAATGCTTGCGCCACTGTTAACTGAACATGTGAATCTATTTCACAGGTGATGTTGTATCCTATTTTCATTAATTTAAAAGCAAGGTCTTTTGCTGTCAATGCCGATCCGCCAATACCTGTTATTTGTATTTTTCTGGCACCATTGATTAAGCCTATAATGTGAGCGAGCTGTCCAAAGTCAATATAGTTCGTCGTTCTTTCAAGAGCATTATTCTTTTCAAGGATAAGCTTGTTTGCGATTTCCTTTAATGAATCGGATTTATGAATGGAGCTGTGTAATACGGGTTCGTTATCTTGTGGAGTATTATTATATTCTACAATCATTGCTAGCTTTAATTCAGTAAATCCTTTTGCACCTAACTTTTGTGAGAATTTTGTGATTGCTGACTGAGCTATGCTTAATCGCTCTGCCATCAAATGAGTAGTGATATTTTGAAAATTAGCAATATTGTTAATAATGAATGCCGCAATTTTTCTGTCAGTATTTGAGAAGCTTGTTATTCCTGATTTTATTTTTTTTAAGTATCCCATAACGTTACCTTTATCACTAATAATCATTTTAGAAATATAATTCATCACATTCATAAATACAAACTATAAATCATTTTTTAAATGTAATTTATTTTGATGGCCGTCACAAGACCTTAAAAAAGAAATCTTAATCCTCTTTTAGATTATAAAAAAGTGATCAACGATTATTGTTGTTCTAAATATGTATTTATCAATTTTATAAGAATATTATTAACTATGAGGATGATTTATGAATAAGGGATTTAAATATTTAGTAGGATTATTATTTGTGGCGTCAACATCTCAGGCAGCGGTCATCTATAACGCAGATGATGGGTCGAACATAGATCTGTATGGTCGCCTTGGATTTAACGTTTCAGATAAAAAATCCGGTGATACATCGGGGGATTTCGATGCGCGTATTGGCTTCTCCGCGCGTCAGATGATCAATGACAAGTTCGCTGTTATTGGTTTCACACAGTATCAGGTTAATGCCGCTGAATATGCGAACAACATTAAAGCAGAGAACCCCAACGATTTTACCGCCCGCTATGTGTGGGCTGGATTTGATTTTGCAGAGTACGGCAAAATCACCGCCGGGCGCGTATCGTCCGGCCTGATTATGTTTACCGATATTGGTGATGTGTTCGCGTCGTCTGATGTCGCTATGGCCCGTCAGGCTAACTTTGTGGATTCAACCGCGGTACAGGTTTTTCGCCAGGACGGCACCGTTCAGTATCAGAATACCATTGGTGATTTTGATATCTCAACGGCCTATATCATCGGTAACAATACATCATCTCTGGATTACGGCGCGAACTCGGCAGTACGTTATACGCTCGATCTCGGAGCGGCTGGAAAACTCCAGCCAGTCATCGCCGTTCAGCAGGATAAAGCGAAACACGGCGACCAGTCAGGCCAGTCAGATGATAACGCCGATAAATACACAATGTGGGGTGTTGGTAGCCGTTATTACCTCGGGGATTTTATGTTTGGTCTGCTCTACTCGCAGGATGAAGTAACATATCTCGATGGACGTCCGGACAGCACCGATAAAGACTGGGAAGCAACCATTGTGTATTCGCTGACTCCGGACTGGTGGTTCAGAACCGGTTACCGTCATTTAATTAATAGTGATGGTGATGGTCTCGAGCTCCGTGACACGACATTTGAAGTTCAATATAAGCTCACAGCTAAAAGTTCGCTGTACGGTTCCTATTCCTGGCGTAATGGTGAAGCTGGCGAAAACCGTGTAACAGGTAAAATGGTGTCATTCGGTGGGAATAATCCTGAAGACGATTATTTCCACCTGGGATTACGTTACGAATTCTAATTTATAGCTCTGTATAAGGGCAATTCGTTGCCCTTATTAAAGTGAGGTAATCATGAAGACAATATTTCTATTAATGACATTCATTATATCATTCCCGACGTTCGCGAACGTTAACCTGGAGTTGGGGGATACGGTTGTTGCGCTGGCGGCTAAGGGGGCAAAAGTATCGATGTTTTCAAAAGATATTTCACTGCCGACAGGTGATGAAAAATTAGTTATTAAATTTGATAGTGCTGTTAACCCTGAATCGGTCAACCAGAATCGGGGCCGGATTACATCCACTCCTTATATTATTTCATTTAACTACATCGGCGCTGACAAATTGGTTTTATCAGCACAAAAAGTCATGGATGAAAAAAGTGCGAAAGAGCAAGCCATCAACCCGCAATTTATTCTAACGGCAAATGGTAAACCCGTTCCCTTCACATTAAAGAAAATTGATCAGGAAGCATTTAATATATTTTCTGATTTTAAAGCTTTTTTAAAAGATGAAAATAATAGCTCTGAAATCTCTAGTTCTGATCCGGTAATAACTCCAGGAAGCAGCGATTCGCTTGATAAAATCAAAAGCGATTATAACAGGCTAACTGATAAACAACGTTTGTCATTCATGAAATGGTTATTAAATAACTAAGAGGTATTTATGAATCTGGATTTAAATAAAATGATTACTGAAGGCGCAAATCCTGCATCAATGGAGATTGATCGCCTTAGTAACCTGGAAATGTGCAGGGTTATTAATAGCGAGGATAAAAAAGTCGCGCTGGCGGTAGAGAAATGTCTCCCGGACATTGCTGATGCCGTGGAAATTATTTCTAATGGGGTGGCACAGGGAGGACGTCTAATTTATGTTGGCGCGGGTACATCCGGACGGCTTGGTATACTGGATGCCAGTGAATGTCCTCCGACATATGGTGTTCCACGCGAACTGGTTCAGGGCATTATTGCAGGTGGTCAACACGCGATCCAAAATGCTGTTGAAGGCGCAGAGGATAATCGCAGCGACGCAATTCTCGATATTGGCAATATCGATCTTAACGAAAACGATGTTGTCGTCGGCATTGCCGCGAGTGGAAGAACGCCGTACGTCCTTGCTGTTCTGAACCATGCAATGCACTCTGTAGGTTGTAAAACCATTTCTATATCCTGCAATCCGGGAAGCGATATTGAGAAATTTGCTAATATCGCCATTACTCCCGTTGTTGGCCCGGAGGTGATCGCCGGCTCATCGCGCATGAAAGCCGGAACGGCGCAAAAAATGATCCTCAATATGCTATCAACTTCGCTCATGATAAAAATGGGAAAAGTTTACGGTAATTTAATGGTGGATGTTGTTGCCACCAATATGAAATTATTTGAACGTCAGGTTTTAATTGTCACTACTGCGACTGGTTGTAATCGTGTTGAAGCGGAACGGGCTTTACGTGACAGTAATCGGAATTGTAAAACCGCAATCGTTATGGTTTTGAAGAAATGTCCGGCGACGCATGCCCGGTTGTTATTAAAAAACAACAATGGTTTTATTCGCGCTGCAATTGAATATGGGGAAATAAACTAATGTCTAAAAATATTAGCAAGGAATTGCTGACTAAAATTGTTGAACTGGTGGGAGGGGCTGACAATATTATCAATTGTGGGAATTGCATGACCCGCTTACGATTAAAAGTTGCTGATATTGCACTTATTTCCCCTGAGCTACAGACTGCGCTTAAAGGTTCAGTTAGCGGGGCTGTTATTAATGGTAATGAAGTGCAAATTATTTTTGGTGTTGGAAAAGCGCAACGCGCAGCAGAAAGCATGAACACATTGCTAGGTGTGAAAGATTTAAATGCCATTGCTGCCGAAAACAAAAACCAAATGAAGAATAAACAACAATCTTCTCTACAGCAATTCCTGGCAAACTTCGCAACAATTTTTACACCATTAATTCCAGGATTTATTGCCGCAGGGTTAATGCTCGGCATTGCCACATTAATTGGCACACTGGCGCATATTGCGCCGGATGCTAAGGGATTTTTACCTGATGCGCTGAATTTCCTGAAAATATTCAGCAAGGGATTGTTTACTTTCCTGGTGGTGCTGATTGGTTATAATGCGCAAAAAGCGTTTGGTGGTACCGGTGTGAATGGTGCGATTATCGCCGCATTATTTATACTCGGTTATAATCCAACGGCAACTGTAGGCTATTTTTCCGGGCTGCAGGATTTTTTCGGCCACACGATTGACCCTCGTGGTAATATTATTGGTGTGTTGCTGGCGGCGTATGTCGGTGCCAAAATTGAGCGGTTCTTCAGACGCTATATTCCAGACGAACTGGATATGATTTTAACCTCAATGTTGACATTAATTGTCACTGCTATTCTGACGTTTATTGTTATTATGCCTATCGGCGTCTGGCTGTTCCAGGGAATGTCCTGGCTGTTTATGCACTTAAACAGCAATCCATTCGGTTGTGCGGTTCTGGCTGGCGTATTCCTGATTGCGGTTGTGTTCGGCGTTCACCAGGGCTTTATTCCTGTCTACCTGGCGCTGATGGACTCTCAGGGCTTTAATTCGCTTTTCCCTATCCTCTCGATGGCTGGCGCTGGTCAGGTTGGCGCATCACTGGCATTGTACTGGAAAGCGGATAAAGCCTCCGTGCTGCGTACACAGATTCGTGGCGCGATTATCCCCGGCCTGTTGGGGGTTGGCGAACCACTGATCTACGGTGTGACCTTACCCCGTATGAAACCGTTCGTGACTGCCTGTATTGGCGGGGCTGTTGGCGGGTTATTTATCGGTACCGTTGCCTGGTTTGGGTTGCCTGTTGGCCTGAACAGTGCATTTGGCCCGTCCGGGCTGGTTGCATTACCGCTTATGACGTCTAATAGTGGAATTCTCCCGGCGATCGCCGTTTATGGCGGCGGCGTGCTGATTTCATATATCGCTGGGTTTATCATCACGGTGCTGTTCGGTTGCAAAAACGTGGATCTGGATTGAGGGATAAATCATGAAATTAAATATCATTGCGGCGGTTTTACTGACATTTTCTATCTCCGCTTTTGCCGTTGATTATCCGGTATTGACAAACACAAGCCCGGAAAAGGTTGGTTTTGATGTTAAAAAGCTTAATCGACTGGATAGTTGGGTACAAAATCAGATTGATGCTGGATATTCCGGTATGAACATTCTGGTAATAAAAGATAACCATATTGTTCTGCAAAAAGCCTGGGGCTATGCAAAAAAATATGAGGGTTCCACACTGCTCACTGATCCTATCAGGGCCACAACCAGCACAATGTATGATCTGGCGTCAAACACTAAAATGTACGCGACAAATTTTGCATTGCAAAAACTGGTGTATGAAGGAAAAATAAACGTAAACGATTTAGTCTCAAAATATATCCCAGGATTCAGCGATTCACCTGGTGATAAAATTAAAGGAAAAAATACGTTACGGATTTCCGACATTCTTCATCACGTCGCTGGTTTCCCGGCAGATCCACAATATCCTAATCAGAAAGTGGCGGGTGATTTATTCTCACAGGATAAAAATACTACACTGGAAATGATAAAGAAAACGCCGCTTGAGTATCAGCCTGGTACCAGGCATATTTATAGCGATGTTGATTATATGATCCTCGGCTTTATAATCGAATCGGTAACCGCGATGCCGCTGGATCGCTATGTTGAAACTCATATTTATAAACCACTCGGATTAAAACATACGGTATTTAATCCGCTGGTTAAGGGATTTACACAACAACAAATTGCCGCCACTGAACTCAATGGCAATACCCGCGATGGAGTGATCAGCTTTCCCAACATTCGTACCCGTACCATCTGGGGCCAGGTACATGATGAAAAAGCCTGGTACTCAATGGGGGGAGTGTCAGGTCATGCCGGATTGTTCTCTAATACGGGCGATATGGCAGTACTGATGCAGGTTATGCTCAACGGGGGCGGTTACGGCAACGTGAAGCTGTTCGACGCTGCCACGGTTTCTCAATTCACACATAGCTCAAAAGAGGACGCGACATACGGCTTAGGATGGCGTGTAAATGGCAATGCCTCGATGACGCCGACGTTTGGCGTTCTGGCAAGCTCACAGACGTATGGCCATACCGGATGGACAGGGACACTGACCGCGATTGATCCGGTAAATCATATGGCTATCGTTATTTTGGGGAACAGGCCGCATTCACCTGTTGCAGATCCTAAAGCAAATCCAAACGTGTTTGTCAGCGGCTTATTGCCAGCGGCGACCTACGGCTGGATTGTCGATCAGATATATGGCGCCTTGAAATAAAAAAAAGCTCGCATTTGCGAGCTTTTTTACTAAAACGTGTGCCGATTACAGGCTGGAGACGTTCTCGGTCAGGTATTTAGCAACGCCTTCCGGAGAAGCGGCCATACCTTCTTTACCTTTTTCCCACTGTGCCGGGCAAACTTCACCGTGCTCTTCGTGGAACTGCAGCGCGTCAACCATACGCAGCATTTCGTCGATGTTACGGCCCAGCGGCAGGTCGTTAACAACCTGGTGGCGAACGATGCCGTTAGCGTCGATCAGGAAGGAACCGCGCAGCGCAACGCCTTCGTCCGGATGCTCGATACCATAAGCTTTCTGAATTTCACGTTTGATGTCGGCAACCATCGCGTATTTAACCGGGCCGATACCGCCCTGGTCTACCGGAGTGTTACGCCATGCGTTGTGAACGAACTCGGAGTCGAAGGAAACGCCAACAACTTCTACGCCGCGTTTCTGGAATTCTTCGTAGCGCTTGTCGAAAGCGATCAGTTCAGACGGGCAAACGAAAGTGAAGTCCATCGGCCAGAAGAACAGGACGGTAGCTTTACCGTTGGTGTGCTGTTTGAAGTTGAATTTCTCAACGATTTCGCCGTTACCTAATACTGCTGCAGCGGTAAAGTCCGGAGCCTGACGAGTAACCAGAACCATATGATTCTCCTGTTATTACTAAGGTTAATTGGAACGCAACGCGGGCCAGTATAGGGAGAGATAGGGAGGAACTCAATGCGGCGCTGACAATCGATGAGATAGGTTTTACCTATTGATAATTATTCAATAGCGCTCTCAGAATAATCGTTTTGTGAGAAAGCGCAACCTTTCATAAGGTGCCTTTTTTCGCTTGTTCCATCATTTGCGGATAAAAACGCCAGAACTGCTGTTCGAGTTGCTCATAATGATTGTCGAGGTCGTGCCATGAATCACGCAGGGCATCAAGACGCGGTCGGCGGCTGGCCATGCCGTTCAGTACGCGCTGAATAAACTCCATATCCTGATAGCGTTCCAGCCAGCGCTCAGACCACATATATTCGTTGAGGTTAACGAAACGCGGGGGCGAAGCGGGCAGAATTTGCGCGACCTGAGCGTGGGCGTAGCGCACGAACTCGCTCAGCGGTAGGTCAGGGGAGATCTGAGCCCAGTGGTGCGACAAGAAGTGATCCCACATGACGTCGAGAGAAATCGGCGCGACGCGGCGGGTCTCGGGGCGAAACCACTCGCGGGCCTCTTTGACTTCCGCCAGGTTGTCGGTCATCACGTCGATACGCCGGTGCATATAAATGCCGTCAACGACGTCGGCGGGATACTCGCCTTGTGGGTTACCACGGACGAAATCGGCCAGCAGATTACCCGACAGCGAGCTATCCGCGAGGTGGGCGAGGTGTAAATGCGCGAGAAAATTCATATTACCTTTTTCCTTCGAACTGCCGCTGACAGGTTTACCGTTCTTGCCGGGCGATTAATGTACTCTGCAAGCCGGGGTTACTTGCCGTTGTCTTCATGCCGCCGGGATCATTTCGCCTATTATATCCCGTGTTGAATAGGGTAACGGTTGCAGGGAGCCCCTCCCGGCACTAGACTACCCGCCTCTTTATTTAGTCTGAGTCATCGTCATGCGCGTTACCGATTTTTCCTTTGAACTACCTGAATCCCTGATTGCCCACTATCCGCAACCGGAGCGCAGTAGCTGCCGCTTGCTGTCGCTGGACGGGCCGACGGGCGCGCTGACGCACGGTACTTTCACCGATTTGCTTGATAAGCTCAACCCTGGCGATCTTCTGGTCTTTAACAATACCCGGGTGATCCCGGCGCGTCTGTTTGGCCGTAAAGCCAGCGGCGGCAAGATTGAAGTACTGGTTGAGCGGATGCTGGATGATAAACGTATTCTGGCACACATTCGCGCTTCCAAGGCGCCGAAACCGGGCGCGGAACTGCTGCTGGGCGATGACGAAAGTATTAATGCCACCATGCTGGCGCGCCACGGCGCGCTGTTTGAAGTTGAATTCAACGATGAGCGCCCGGTGCTCGATATTCTCAACAGCATCGGCCATATGCCGCTGCCGCCGTATATCGATCGTCCTGACGAAGATGCCGACCGCGAACTGTATCAGACCGTTTATGGCACCAAGCCTGGCGCGGTGGCCGCGCCGACCGCTGGCTTGCACTTTGACGATCCGCTGCTGGAAAAACTGCGCGCCAAAGGCGTCGAGATGGCGTTTGTGACCCTGCACGTAGGGGCGGGAACCTTCCAGCCGGTGCGCGTCGACAGCATTGAAGAGCACATCATGCACTCCGAATATGCGGAAGTACCGCAGGATGTGGTGGACGCGGTGCTGGCGGCGAAAGCTCGCGGCAACCGCGTTATCGCGGTGGGCACGACCTCTGTGCGTTCGCTGGAAAGCGCGGCGCAGGCGGCGAAAAACGAGCTGATTGAACCGTTTTTTGCCGATACGCAGATCTTTATCTATCCGGGATATCAGTACAAAATCATCGATGCACTGGTGACGAACTTCCATCTCCCTGAATCAACTCTGATTATGCTGGTCTCCGCTTTTGCGGGCTATCAGCACACCATGAACGCCTATCAGGCTGCGGTAGCGCAAAAATATCGCTTTTTTAGCTACGGGGACGCGATGTTTATCACGTACAATCCGCAGGCTATTTCTGAGCGTCCGTAATCAGGCTATCTCACTTGCCATTTTGACGCCATGACGCATTTTTTAGCCACGGAATCATTCCGTGGCGAGTATTTAAACGTCGGACTGTTTTTCTGACGCAGGAGCAATAATGAAATTTGAACTGGATACCACCGATGGCCGCGCGCGTCGCGGCCGTTTGGTGTTTGATCGCGGCGTCGTTGAAACGCCAGCCTTTATGCCCGTTGGCACCTACGGCACCGTAAAAGGGATGACGCCGGAAGAGGTCGAAGCCACCGGCGCGCAAATCATCCTCGGCAACACCTTCCACCTGTGGCTGCGCCCGGGTCAGGAGATCATGAAGCTGCACGGCGACCTGCATGATTTCATGCAGTGGAAAGGACCGATCCTGACCGACTCCGGCGGTTTCCAGGTCTTCAGCCTCGGCGATATCCGTAAGATCACCGAGCAGGGCGTGCACTTCCGTAACCCGATCAACGGCGATCCGATTTTCCTCGATCCGGAAAAATCCATGGAGATTCAATACGATCTCGGTTCCGATATCGTGATGATCTTCGACGAATGTACGCCGTACCCGGCGGACTGGGATTACGCCAAGCGTTCGATGGAAATGTCTCTGCGCTGGGCGAAGCGTAGCCGCGACCGTTTCGATGGTCTCGGCAACAAAAATGCGCTCTTTGGCATCATCCAGGGCAGCGTTTACGAAGATTTACGAGATATCTCAGTTAAAGGTCTGGTAGAGATTGGCTTTGATGGCTACGCTGTCGGCGGTTTGGCTGTCGGCGAGCCGAAGGAAGACATGCACCGTATCCTGGAGCACGTTTGCCCGCAGATCCCGGCAGATAAACCGCGATACCTGATGGGCGTCGGGAAACCGGAAGACCTGGTGGAAGGGGTACGTCGCGGCATCGATATGTTCGACTGCGTTATGCCGACGCGCAACGCGCGCAACGGCCACCTGTTCGTGACCGATGGCGTAGTGAAGATCCGCAACGCGAAGCATAAAAGCGATACATCGCCGCTGGATGCCGAGTGCGATTGCTATACGTGTCGCAATTATTCACGTGCTTACTTGCATCATCTTGATCGTTGTAACGAAATATTGGGCGCGCGCCTCAATACCATTCATAACCTGCGCTATTATCAGCGTTTAATGGCTGGTTTACGCAAGGCTATCGAAGAGGGTAAATTAGAGAGCTTCGTGACCGATTTTTACCAACGTCAGGGGCGTTCCGTACCTCCTTTGAACGTTGATTAATTTTAATAATGAGGGAATTTCAATGAGCTTTTTTATTTCTGATGCGGTAGCAGCAACCGGCGCGCCGGCGCAGGGCAGCCCAATGTCTCTGATTCTGATGCTGGTGGTGTTCGGTCTGATTTTTTACTTCATGATCCTGCGCCCACAGCAGAAACGTACTAAAGAGCACAAGAACCTGATGAGCTCTATCGCCAAAGGCGATGAAGTCCTGACTAACGGCGGTCTGGTTGGTCGTGTGACTAAAGTCGCGGAAAACGGCTACATCGCTATCGCACTGAACGATACCACCGAAGTGGTTATCAAACGTGACTTCGTCGCTGCCGTTCTGCCGAAAGGCACCATGAAGGCGCTGTAATTACCATTTTCCCGAAGGGAACTGCCGTGTTAAACCGTTATCCTTTGTGGAAGTACGTCATGCTGGTCGTCGTGATTATCGTCGGCCTGATCTATGCGCTTCCCAACCTGTATGGTGAGGATCCGGCTGTTCAAATCACTGGCGCGCGCGGCGTCGCCGCCAGTGAGCAAACGCTGATCCAGGTCCAGAAAACTTTACAAGAAGAAAAAATTACCGCGAAGTCTGTGGCACTGGAAGAGGGCGCAATTCTTGCGCGCTTCGACACCACCGATACTCAGCTGCGTGCGCGTGAAGCGCTGGTAAACGAGCTGGGTGACAAATACGTCGTGGCGCTAAACCTTGCTCCGGCGACCCCACGCTGGCTGGCGGCAATGTATGCCGAGCCGATGAAGCTGGGTCTTGACCTGCGCGGCGGCGTGCACTTCCTGATGGAAGTGGACATGGACACCGCATTAGGCAAATTGCAGGAACAAAACATCGATAGCCTGCGCAGCGAGCTGCGTGACAAAGGCATTCCTTACTCCACCGTGCGTAAGGAAGACAACTACGGTCTGAGCATCGTCTTCCGCGACAGCGCGGCGCGCGATCAGGCTATCTCTTATCTCGGCCCGCGCCATCGCGATCTGGTTATCTCAAGCCAGGGTAACAACGCGCTGAAAGCGGTGATGACCGACGAACGTCTGAAAGAAGCTCGCGAATACGCCGTTCAGCAGAACATCAACATTCTGCGTAACCGCGTTAACCAACTGGGCGTCGCCGAACCGCTGGTTCAACGTCAGGGTTCCGACCGTATCGTTGTTGAGCTGCCGGGTATCCAGGATACCGCTCGTGCGAAGGAAATCCTTGGTGCGACCGCGACGCTGGAATTCCGTCTGGTGAACACGAACGTCGATCAGTCCGCTGCCGCCTCTGGCCGCGTACCGGGCGACTCGGAAGTAAAAGAGACCCGTGAAGGCCGTCCGGTCGTGCTGTATAAGCGCGTGATCCTGACCGGTGACCATATCACTGACTCCACCTCCAGCATGGATGAGTACAACCAGCCGCAGGTTAATATTTCCCTGGACAGCGCTGGCGGCAATATCATGTCTAACTTCACCAAGGACAATATCGGTAAACCGATGGCGACCCTGTTTGTGGAGTACAAAGACAGCGGTAAGAAAGATGCCAACGGCCGTGCAATCCTGGCGAAAGAGGAAGAGGTGATTAACATCGCCAACATCCAGTCTCGCCTGGGCAACAGCTTCCGTATTACCGGTATCAGCAACCCGACCGAAGCGCGTCAGCTGTCGCTGCTGCTGCGTGCGGGCGCCCTGATTGCGCCGATTCAGATCGTGGAAGAGCGTACTATCGGCCCAACTCTGGGTATGCAGAACATCAAGCAGGGTCTGGAAGCGTGTCTGGCCGGTTTGGTGGTCTCTATCCTGTTTATGATCTTCTTCTATAAGAAGTTCGGCCTGATTGCGACCTCTGCGCTGGTCGCCAACCTGGTGCTGATTGTCGGCATTATGTCCCTGATTCCGGGGGCGACGCTGACCATGCCGGGGATCGCGGGTATCGTCTTAACCCTTGCGGTGGCGGTCGATGCTAACGTACTGATTAACGAACGTATCAAGGAAGAACTGAGCAACGGACGCACCGTTCAGCAAGCGATTGACGAAGGTTATAAGGGGGCGTTTAGCTCCATCTTCGACGCCAACGTGACGACGCTAATCAAAGTTATCATCCTGTACGCAGTCGGTACCGGTGCCATTAAAGGGTTTGCGATTACGACCGGTATCGGTATCGCGACCTCAATGTTTACCGCTATCGTCGGCACCCGTGCCATCGTGAACCTGCTGTACGGCGGCAAGCGCGTTAAAAAGCTGTCTATCTGAGGAGTGCGTTGTGGCACAGGAATATACTGTTGAACAATTGAACCATGGCCGTAAAGTCTGGGACTTTATGCGCTGGGACTACTGGGCCTTCGGCATTTCAGGTTTTCTGCTGATTGTGTCGATCGCCATCATCGGCGTCCGCGGGTTTAACTGGGGTCTGGATTTCACCGGCGGTACGGTGATTGAAATTACCCTCGAAAAACCGGTTGATATGGACCAGATGCGCGACGCGCTGCAGAAAGCGGGCTTTGTGGAGCCGCAGTTGCAGAACTTCGGTAGCAGCCGCGACATCATGGTGCGTATGCCGCCGGTACATGATGCCAACGGCAGCCAGGAGCTGGGTAGCAAGGTCGTTAACGTGATTAACGAAGCGACCAGCCAAACCGCGACGGTGAAGCGTATTGAGTTTGTTGGCCCAAGCGTGGGCGCAGACCTTGCGCAAACCGGCGCCCTGGCGCTGATCGCCGCGCTGGTGTGTATCCTCATCTATGTCGGTTTCCGCTTTGAATGGCGTCTGGCGGCCGGGGTGGTTATCGCACTGGCGCACGACGTGGTGATTACCATGGGCGTACTGTCGTTGTTCCATATCGAGATTGACCTGACCATCGTCGCTTCGCTGATGTCGGTTATCGGTTACTCGTTGAACGATAGTATCGTGGTATCGGATCGTATCCGTGAAAACTTCCGTAAGATCCGTCGCGGTACGCCGTACGAAATCTTTAACGTGTCGTTGACCCAGACGCTGCACCGTACGTTGATCACCTCCGGTACCACCTTGATGGTGATCCTGATGCTGTTCCTCTTCGGCGGCCCGATTCTGGAAGGCTTCTCGCTGACCATGCTGATCGGTGTTTCCATCGGTACGGCTTCTTCTATCTACGTCGCGTCCGCGCTGGCGTTGAAACTGGGCATGAAGCGCGAGCACCTGCTCCAGCAGAAGGTCGAAAAAGAAGGGGCGGATCAGCCGTCTATTCTGCCGTAATACGGTTCAGTTGATAGAAAGCAATCCCGGCCCCGGTGGCCGGGATTTTTTTGCCCGCATAAAACCTGCTGACAGTATGCTGTCAGGAGCCCTCCCGTACACTGCCTCTGAACTCACTAACGAGCTGGAGGAAGTATGAACAACGTGATTAACTGGTTTGAAATTCCGGTCGCTGATATGGATCGCGCCGTCGCGTTTTATGAGCCGGTGCTGCAGGTGACGCTGCGTCGTGAAACCATGGATTGTGCGGATTTGGCCGTCTTCCCGCATCAGGACCCGGCTCCTGGCGGTGCATTGGCCAAATTTGACGGTATCGCGCCATCGTCGCAGGGCGCTATTATTTATCTGCATACCGCCAATCTCGCCGCCACCCTGGATCGTGTCGCCTCGGCGGGCGGAGCATGTGTTTTTGGCCCTCTGGTGCTGCCAAACGATATTGGCACTATTGCCCTGTTTACCGACAGCGAAGGCAACCGTGTCGGCCTGCATCAGCCGGCATAACCCTAACTTTTTGCGAAACGAGAAATGACCCGACGCGCCGACCGTTTATTTCAGATAGTGCAGATCCTGCGCGGCAGACGGCTGACTACCGCCGCGTTGCTGGCAGAGCGGTTGGGCGTGTCGGAGCGTACCGTCTATCGCGATATTCGCGACCTTTCACTGTCCGGCGTACCGGTAGAGGGGGAAGCCGGGAGCGGCTATCGGCTGCTGGCTGGCTATGACCTGCCGCCACTGATGCTGACCAGCAAAGAATCGGAGGCGCTGATCGCAGCGATTCGATTGTTGAAAACCTGGGGCGGCGAGGCGCTGTCACAGTCGCTGGAATCGGCGCAGGAAAAAATGCTGGCGATCCTGCCGGAAGAGCGGCGGCGTAAAGCCGAGCAAACCCGGTTGTTTGCCCCGGATCTCGGGGCGCATCGTTACGCTAAAACGCATTTTGATGTGATCCACCAGGCGGTGTCTGGCCAGCAGGTGTTACGACTGTATTATCAGGATGAGTCAGGCCAGGTGACGCAGCGCGAGGTGCTGCCGCTGGGCTTGTTTTTCTGGGGCGAACGCTGGCTGCTGGTGGCCTGGTGTGAGCTGCGCAATGATTATCGTAGCTTTCGTCTCGACCGTTGCCTGGAGGTGCTGGCGACCGAACGCCGCTTTAGCGAGTGCGCTGACCGCTCATTAAGCGATTTTTTGCGTAAGGTGAGATGCGATGTACGGGAAAAATAAAAACGCCCGGGCTGCGTAGCACGCGGTCCGGGCGGTATCTTGCGCTAAAGGCGATTAGAAGTTGTAACCCGCGACGAGGTAACCACCCCAGCCGGTAGAGCGAACGCTGAAGTCGCCATCGCCGAAGTTCAGCTTAGCATCATCAGCCCACTGGCCGCCGTTATGGAAGTAACGTGCGACGATCGAGTAGTGCCAGTGCGCGTAGTTCAGCGCCAGGATGTGGCTGGACGCGATCGAGTTGCCGGTACGCGCGTGCTTACCGTTCAGATCGTAGAAGTTGTCATTGCCGAGATCGGAACCCCAGTCGAAGTTGGTGAAGCCGATATAGCTCAGCGAACCACCCCACAGGTCGGTCAGCGGAACGAAGTATTTCACCTTGAAGCGGTAGCCGTCCCACTCGTTTTCGTTGGACGCGCCGTAGTTCTGCCACTGGTATTTTGCATAGACGTTCAGCGACAGGCTCATCGGCAGACCGGTATCGATATCGGTACCCAGACCCATGTACCAGGTGCTCTGCTGCTGGGATTCGTTACGACCCATATCGTAGATGTAGTTGTTCGCGAAGTACCACTCTTTGAATGGCCCGAAGCTCAGGTCGGTATTGGTCAGCTTATCGATAGAGAAACGCGGCTCGATTTCCATAAACAGCGGGGAACCGTCGTTCCAGATACCCTGGGCAGAGCTGTTGCCGCCGAAGAATACCGGCAGGTCGACGTAGCCATAGAAATCAAACCAGTCTTTTTTAGCAAACGCTTCGTATTCCAGGTAAGTATCGTTACGGAGCTGCGGCCCAAAACGGGTGTGGTAGCTGCCAACTACGTTCACACTCTGGTGCCACCAATCAGACAGGTACTGCGGTTTTTCAGTTTCCGCTGCGCCAGCGGTGAAAGAAGCGGAAAGCGCCACAACCGCGCTCGCTGCCAGTAATGTTTTTTTCATATTGATGCCACTGTTTAAATTAAGCCAAAAGGCGTTAAGAAAATTGCCGAAGCGTTTCTAAATATGTCGTCTTTCTGTGGGGGTCTATTATAGAAATCATTGCTCACAAAAATACGTGTTGTTTCACAGAAACAAAACATGCGTAATCGATTGCGTTCACGATTTTATGCATTTCTTGACAAAATGCTACTGAAAATCGTTATGACGAACGATTTCTAATGAACTCTTGTGAAAAGTTGTAAGTGGATAGGTCGAGCGGGGCGCCGGGCTGTGTTTGCCCGGCGTGAGCGCTTATTGCGCGTTGGCAGGCTGAATGTCGTGGATACGAATAAAGCCGACTTTATCGGGAGCCGCATTCAGGCGCAGCGGAATATCGACATCGCTTGGCGCGAGGATGCTGGCCGGGGCGCTAATCAACTGATCCTGGACGTTAACTTCCTGATAGCTGTGGGTGGTGCCGCTGATCTGCCCGGAAGCCACGGTAGCGGTAAAGGCCGGGAGCGGATCGTTGGATTCACCCTGGATGCGTAAGGTCACGCGTGAACCATCGCCATCTGGCGTAATGCTGCCCACCGACATCCGCAGAGTGCCGATTTGGCTATCCAGTCGCGCTGGCGTTTTGGCGTCCGGCAGCAGGTAAACGCCGCTGGTGGATTTAGCATTCAGTGCGTTTTGCTGAGTGATTTTTATCGTTTGCTGATTCAGTTGGGTCATCTCCTGACTCAGCGTGCTGACGCTCTGGTTCATTTGGCTCATTTCGCTTTGCTGGGCGCAGGCGGTAAGGGTGAACAGGCTTCCGACGATAGCCAGTTTTATGTAACGTCTTGTCATGGTCAGGATTCCGTTTACAGAGGATGCTTAATGGTAGCTAAACCGACCGGGCCTACCATAGATCCTTTGTCTCAAAAGCTCTTTCTTTGTAGTCCGCAGACTTCAGGGTAAACTACCCTTCAGATTAACTACCTGTCAGGACGCGCTATGCATTGCCCTTTCTGTTTCGCCGTGGATACCAAAGTTATCGATTCTCGCCTGGTCGGCGAGGGCTCCTCCGTGCGTCGTCGTCGGCAGTGTCTGGTCTGTAATGAACGTTTCACCACCTTTGAAGTGGCCGAACTGGTGATGCCGCGGGTGGTGAAAAGTAACGATGTGCGCGAACCTTTCAATGAAGATAAGCTGCGTAGCGGCATGCTGAAAGCGCTGGAAAAGCGCCCGGTCAGCGCCGATGACGTCGAAATGGCGGTCAACCACATTAAAACGCATTTGCGTGGTACCGGCGAGCGTGAAGTGCCGAGCAAAATGATCGGCAATCTGGTGATGGAGCAGCTCAAAAAGCTCGATAAGGTCGCCTATATCCGTTTCGCTTCCGTCTATCGCAGTTTCGAAGATATTAAAGAGTTCGGCGAAGAGATCGCCCGTTTACAGGACTAAGCCATGCAGGACGAAATGTACATGGCGCGAGCGCTGAAGCTTGCTGCGCGCGGACGCTTTACCACCCATCCTAACCCGAACGTCGGCTGCGTGATCGTAAAAGACGGCGAGATCGTCGGCGAGGGCTTTCACTATCGGGCCGGTGAGCCGCACGCTGAAGTACACGCGTTGCGTATGGCCGGCGACAAAGCCAAAGGCGCGACCGCCTACGTCACGCTAGAACCCTGCAGCCACCATGGGCGCACACCGCCGTGCTGTGACGCATTGATCGCCGCAGGCGTAGCGCGCGTGATCGCCGCGATGCAGGACCCGAATCCGCAGGTGGCGGGCCGCGGCTTGTACCGCCTGCAGCAGGCGGGCGTTGAAGTCAGTCACGGGCTGATGATGAATGAAGCGGAAGCGCTGAATAAGGGCTTTCTGAAACGGATGCGTACCGGCTTTCCGTGGATTCAACTGAAAATGGGCGCTTCGCTTGATGGCCGTACGGCGATGGCTAACGGCGAAAGCCAGTGGATTACCTCGCCGCAGGCGCGACGCGACGTGCAGCGTCTGCGCGCGCAGAGCCACGCGATTCTCACTACTAGCGCGACGGTGCTGGCAGACGATCCCGCGCTGACCGTGCGCTGGCAGGAGCTGAGCGCTGACACTCAGGCTCTCTATCCGCAGGAGCATCTGCGTCAGCCGCTGCGTGTTGTCATCGATAGTCAAAATCGCGTGACGCCGGAGCACCGTATCGTACAGCAGGACGGGGAAACGTTGTTTGCCCGCACGCGCGCTGATGAACGTCAATGGCCGGAAAATGTGCGTACCTTGCTGGTGCCGGAACATAACGGCCATCTCGACCTGGTGGTGCTGATGATGCAGCTCGGTAAACAGCAGGTGAATAGCATTTGGGTGGAAGCGGGGCCGACGTTGGCCGGTGCATTGCTGCAGGCCGGATTGGTGGATGAGCTTATCGTCTACATTGCGCCTAAACTGTTAGGAAGCGACGCGCGTGGTTTATGCGCGCTGCCGGGGCTTGAGAAACTGAGTGAGGCGCCCCATTTCACCTTCAACGAGATACGCCAGGTTGGCCCGGATGTCTGCCTGCATTTAACGACTGCGTGATGCTTTCCTGATTATTAGGAAGCAGCGCCCAGAATATTATGATAAAATCCGCCCCCCTTGCGGGGCACATGAACCCGAAGGAAGAGTATGAACATTATTGAAGCTAACGTTGCTACCCCGGACGCTCGCGTCGCCATCACCATTGCGCGTTTCAACAACTTTATCAATGACAGCCTGCTGGAAGGCGCGATTGACGCCCTGAAACGCATTGGTCAGGTAAAAGATGAAAATATCACCGTTGTTTGGGTTCCAGGCGCGTATGAGCTGCCGCTGGCGGCTGGCGCACTGGCGAAAACCGGTAAGTATGACGCGGTGATCGCGCTGGGTACGGTGATTCGCGGCGGTACCGCCCACTTCGAATATGTGGCTGGCGGTGCAAGCAATGGCCTGGCGCACGTCGCTCAGGACAGCGAAATCCCGGTAGCCTTTGGTGTTTTGACCACTGAAAGTATTGAACAAGCCATCGAACGCGCTGGCACCAAAGCGGGTAACAAAGGCGCAGAAGCCGCGCTGACCGCGCTGGAAATGATTAACGTATTGAAAGCCATCAAGGCCTGATTTTTTTGTAAGGGGAATTCCGTGAAACCTGCTGCTCGTCGCCGCGCCCGTGAGTGTGCCGTCCAGGCGCTCTACTCCTGGCAGTTGTCCCAGAACGACATCGCTGATGTTGAATACCAGTTCCTGGCGGAACAGGATGTAAAAGATGTAGACGTTCTGTATTTCCGTGAACTGCTGTCCGGAGTGGCGACTAACAGCGCGTACCTCGACGGTCTGATGAAGCCATACCTGTCCCGCCAACTGGAAGAGCTGGGTCAGGTAGAAAAAGCGGTACTGCGTATCGCGCTGTTTGAGCTGTCGAAGCGTGACGATGTGCCGTACAAAGTGGCCATCAACGAAGCTATCGAACTGGCGAAGACCTTCGGCGCTGAAGATAGCCATAAGTTTGTCAACGGCGTGCTGGATAAAGCAGCCCCGGTAATTCGTCCCCACAAAAAGTAAACTCCAGGCCGGGCTTTGCGGGATGTCATCCTGCGAACCCGGCCTTATTCTTTTCTTTGCTGAGGCATAACGTATGGCATGCGGCGAATTTTCCCTGATTGCCCGTTATTTTGATCGCGTTAAAAGCGCCCGCCTTGATGTTGAAACCGGCATCGGCGATGACTGCGCGCTCCTGAATATCCCCGAGAAAAAAACGCTGGCAATCAGCACCGACACCCTGGTGGCGGGCAATCACTTTTTAGCCGATATCGATCCTGCCGATCTGGCGTATAAAGCGCTGGCGGTGAACCTGAGCGATCTGGCGGCAATGGGCGCGGAACCGGCGTGGCTCACGCTGGCGCTCACCTTACCGGAAGCCGACGAAGCATGGCTGGAAGCCTTCAGCGACAGCCTGTTCGTCCAGCTTAACTATTATGATATGCAGTTGATCGGCGGCGACACCACCCGCGGGCCGTTGTCGATGACGCTGGGTATCCATGGCTTTGTACCGCCGGGCCGCGCGATGAAACGTTCCGGGGCTAAACCGGGTGACTGGATTTATGTTACCGGTACGCCGGGCGATAGCGCCGCGGGACTGGCCATTTTACAAGACCGGCTGACGGTTGATTCTCCGGCCGATGCCGATTATCTGCTGGCGCGTCATTTACGTCCGATGCCGCGCGTCCTGCAGGGGCAGGCGCTGCGCGATCTGGCGAATTCGGCAATCGATCTCTCTGACGGTCTGATTTCCGATTTAGGTCATATTCTGAAGGCCAGCAACTGCGGCGCGCGCATCGATCTCGACGCGATGCCGTACTCCGATGCGATGCTACGCCAGGTCGATCCCGAGCAGGCGTTGCGCTGGGCGCTCTCCGGCGGCGAAGATTATGAACTGTGCTTTACCGTGCCTGAGCTGAACCGCGGGGCGCTGGATGTCGCTATTGGCCAGCTTGGCGCGCGCTTTACCTGTATCGGCCAGATTGTGGCGGAAGCCGATGGACTGCAGTTTATCCGGGAAGGTAAGCCGATTAAATTGGATTTAAAGGGGTACGATCATTTTGGCACGGAGTAAAGACGAGGCCAAAAGCCGCCTCAATATGCGTAATCCCTGGCATCTGCTGGCGACCGGCTTCGGTAGCGGCCTTAGCCCGGTAGTGCCGGGTACGATGGGCTCGCTGGCGGCGATTCCTTTCTGGTATCTGATGACATTTCTTCCCTGGCAGCTCTATTCGCTGGTGGTGATGATGAGCATCTGCATCGGCGTCTATTTGTGTCACCGAACGGCCAAAGATATGGGAGCCCACGACCACGGCAGCATCGTCTGGGACGAGTTTGTCGGGATGTGGATCACCCTGATGGCGCTACCGACGATGGACTGGCAGTGGGTGGTAGCCGGCTTCGTTATTTTCCGCATCTTTGATATGTGGAAGCCGTGGCCGATCCGCTGGTTTGACCGCAATATCCACGGTGGTATGGGGATTATGGTCGATGATATCGTCGCTGGGGTGATCTCCGCGGGCGTGTTGTACCTGATTGGCCATCATTGGCCGATAGGCCTTATCTAAGGCACAGACCCCGGCATTGCCGGGGTTTTGCATTTCGCCGCGGGCGCTATTTGAAGCCGACAATCGGGTGGGGCTGATAGGGCGCCTCCAGTTTCTCAATCTGTTCCGGCGTCAGCGTTAAGTCGATGGCATGCAGGAGCTCATCCAACTGCTCCTGACGGGAGGCGCCGATAATCGGCGCAGCCACGCCGGGCTTACTTAATAGCCAGGCCAGCGCTACCTGCGCACGGTTGGCCTCGACTTCCTCTGCCACTTCCTCCAGTTTCCCGGCGATTTGTTCATCATTCGCGTCGGTGGCGCTATACAGCGACTTGCCGAATTCGTCCGAAACCAGCCGTGCGGTGGTTTCTCCCCATGGACGCGTCAGGCGTCCACGCGCCAGCGGGCTCCACGGCATCACCGCAATACCTTTACGATGACACAACGGCAGCATCTCGTTTTCTTCTTCGCGGTAAATCAGGTTGTAATGATCCTGCATGGTGACGAAACGCGCCCAGTTGTTTTGTTCCTGCAGCGCGAGCGCCTGTGCGAACTGCCGGGCGTGCATCGACGATGCGCCGATGTAACGTGCTTTCCCTGTCCGTACGACGTCACTGAGCGCCTCCAGCGTTTCTTCTATTGGCGTGGCGTAATCCCAGCGATGGATTTGCAGTAGATCGACATAGTCCATTCCCAGGCGGTGCAGGCTATCGTCGATGGATCGCATAATCTGCGCGCGTGAAAGCCCCTGCGGCAGGTCGCCGACCTGGTGATAGACCTTGGTGGCGACGATCACCGAATCGCGGCGAGCGTATTCGCGTAGCGCTCGGCCGAGGATCTCCTCGCTGCTGCCGTCGGAGTAGTTGTTCGAGGTATCAAAGAAGTTAATTCCGCCTTCCAGCGCATGTTTAATCAGCGGGCGACTGCTCTCTTCAGGGAGCGTCCAGGCGTGATTGCCGCGGTCTGGTTCGCCGAAGGTCATACAGCCGAGACAAAGCCGGGAAACGCGGAGGTGGGTATCGCCAAGAGGGATATAGTGCATAAGACGCTCCTGCTACTGTTAAAGGGTATCCTTTAAGCATAGCAGGAGCGATACAGGCAATTATGCCAACCAGTCGCGGATTTTGGCTTCGATGCCGGCAGCATCCAGGCCGAGGTCGGCGCGAGCTTCTTCCTGAGTTCCCTGCGGGATAAAGAAGTCCGGTAGGCCGATGTTCAGCACCGGCACCGCGCGGCGGTGGGACATCAGCAGCTCGTTCACGCCGCTGCCCGCGCCGCCCATGATGGCATTCTCTTCGATCGTAACCAGCGTGTCGTGATCGGCGGCAAGCTGCAGGATCAGCGCGTCATCAAGCGGCTTCACGAAACGCATATCGACCAGCGTAGCGTTGAGCTTTTCCGCGGCCTGAGCGGCTTCCGACAGCAGAGTGCCGAAATTGAGGATCGCGACCTTCTCACCGGTACGTTTTACCACGCCTTTGCCGAGCGGCAGTGACGCCAGCGGCTGGAGTTCGGCGCCAGTACCGGTGCCGCGAGGATAACGTACGGCGCTAGGCCCGGCGTTATAGTGATAACCGGTGTAGAGCATCTGGCGACATTCGTTTTCATCGCTCGGCGTCATGATCACCATCTCCGGGATACAGCGCAGGAAGGAGAGATCGAATGCCCCCTGATGCGTCTGGCCGTCGGCGCCAACGATGCCCGCGCGATCGATAGCGAACAGTACCGGCAGCTTTTGAATGGCGACATCGTGAATCACCTGATCATAAGCGCGCTGCAGGAAGGTGGAGTAGATCGCCACGATCGGCTTATAGCCGCCAATCGCCATCCCGGCGGCAAAGGTCACCGCGTGCTGTTCGGCAATCGCGACATCAAAATATTGATCCGGGTATTTCTTCGAAAACTCGACCATGCCGGAACCTTCGCGCATCGCCGGGGTGACCGCCATCAGTTTGTCGTCTTTGGCGGCGGTTTCACACAGCCAGTCGCCGAAGATTTTTGAATACGAAGGCAGGCCGCCGCTGCTTTTTGGCAGCACGCCGCTGGTATGATCGAATTTGGGTACCGCATGGAAGGTAATAGGGTCTTTTTCGGCCGGTTCATAGCCGCGGCCTTTTTTGGTCATGATGTGCAGGAACTGCGGCCCTTTCAGGTCGCGCATATTCTTCAGCGTATTGACCAGACCCAGCACATCGTGGCCGTCTACCGGGCCGATATAGTTAAAGCCCATCTCTTCAAACAGCGTGCCGGGCACCACCATGCCTTTGATATGCTCTTCGGTGCGCTTGAGGAGTTCTTTGATCGGCGGTACGCCGGAGAAGACTTTCTTGCCGCCTTCGCGCAGCGAGGAGTACAGCTTGCCGGAGAGCAGCTGTGCCAGATGGTTGTTCAGCGCGCCGACGTTTTCTGAAATCGACATTTCATTGTCGTTCAGCACGACCAGCATGTCTGGTTTGATATCGCCCGCGTGGTTCATCGCCTCAAACGCCATCCCGGCGGTGATGGCACCATCGCCGATGACGCAAACGGTACGCCGCTGTTTGCCTTCTTTTTCGGCGGCAATCGCCACCCCGATCCCGGCGGAAATGGAGGTAGAGGAGTGCCCGACGCTCAGTACGTCATACTCGCTCTCGCCGCGCCATGGGAATGGATGCAGCCCGCCTTTCTGCCGGATGGTGCCGATTTTATCGCGGCGGCCGGTCAGAATTTTGTGCGGGTAAGCCTGATGGCCAACGTCCCAGATTAAGCGGTCGAAAGGCGTGTTATAGACATAGTGTAACGCCACGGTCAGTTCAACCGTGCCAAGGCCAGAGGCAAAATGGCCGCTGGAGCGGCTCACGCTGTCCAGAAGATAACGGCGCAGCTCATCGCAGAGCTTCGGCAGGCTATCTTTTGGCAACAAGCGCAACTCCTGGGTGGAATCTACCAGCGCCAGGGTTGGGTATTTGGCAATATCAAAACTCATCAGAGACTCATTTATTGTTTATTTATCGCGCTGAATAATGTAATTCGCGAGCGCTTCCAGTGCCGTGGTATCCAGCGATTGCGCCGCCAGTTCATCTAATGCCCGGCGGGCGTCGGCAATCAGATCGCGCGCTTTCTGCTGGGCTTGCTCAAGTCCCAACAGCGCCGGATAGGTACTTTTGCCTAACTGCTGGTCGGCACCCTGACGTTTGCCAAGGGTCGCAGTATCACCCACCACATCAAGAATGTCATCCTGCACCTGGAAGGCGAGACCGATATTTTCTGCAAAGCGATCGAGCGCCGGCAGGGCCTGACGACCACGTTCGCCTGCGCTTAACGCGCCAAGACGGACTGCCGCGCGGATCAACGCGCCGGTTTTATGGCGGTGAATGCGCTCAAGCGCCTGCAGGTCTACGTGTTGGCCTTCGGCTTCCAGATCCAGCGCCTGACCGCCGCACATGCCCGCGACGCCGCTGGCATGGGCCAGCTCGGAGACCATCGCCAGACGATCGCGATCCGGCACTTCCGGCATCGGCGTATCACTCAGTATAGAAAATGCCAGCGTTTGCAGCGCATCTCCGGCAAGAATCGCATTCGCTTCGCCAAACTTAATGTGGCAAGTTGGCTGACCGCGGCGTAGATCGTCATCGTCCATCGCCGGCAGGTCATCATGTATCAGCGAGTAGGCGTGGATACATTCGACGGCGGCGGCCGGAGCATCCAGCGTTGCGCGGCTGACGCCGAACATCTCGCCGGTGGCGTAGACCAGGAAAGGGCGCAGGCGTTTGCCGCCCAATAATGCGCCATAGTGCATGGCTTCAACCAGCGGAGTGTTCTGAAACGGCAGCGGGGAAATAAAACGGCGCAGCGCGTCATTAGCCTGCGCGACGCAGGCCTGTAATTGTTGCGGGAAGTCCATTTATTCAGCGTCCGGCGTAAAGGGAGTCAGCGGCGCGTCTTCGCTATCGGCCAGCAGGATTTGGACACGCTGCTCGGCCTGTTGCAGTTTTGCCTGGCCCTGGCGCGCGAGTTGCACGCCGCGTTCAAATTCGCTGAGCGCTTCTTCCAGCGGCAGCGCGCCGCTTTCCAGACGATTAACGATCTGTTCGAGTTCGCCTAACGCGGTCTCAAAGCTGGCCGGGGCCTCATTTTTCTTTGGCATAGTGAATATAGACTCTTGTTATGTCTCGATGGCTATCAGTATGGTAACGGAGTCGGGCGGTTAAGCAAACTCGCGGCGTTAATGCCGGCAGATTCATTTTCGCGAAAACGCGCAATGCCAGGCGAAAAGCGAACAATGATGGTATACTTCGCGCCCTGGATGCAGACGCTGTGTCGCGCCTGTACAACTTTATTTGCTTAAAGCCCCGTCGGGCTTGCCAACGAACTATTGTCGCCATGAAGTTTATCATTAAATTGTTCCCGGAAATCACCATCAAAAGCCAATCTGTGCGGTTGCGCTTTATTAAAATTTTAACCGGGAACATTCGTAACGTTCTCAAAAACTATGATGAGACGCTCGCCGTCGTTCGTCATTGGGATCATATCGAAGTTCGCGCGAAAGATGAAAATCAGCGTCCGGCTATTCGCGACGCGCTGACCCGCATCCCGGGCATTCACCATATTCTGGAAGTGGAAGACGTTCCTTTCACCTCGCTGCATAACATCTTTGAGCAGACGTTACCGCTGTGGCGCGATCAGCTCGAAGGCAAAAGCTTCTGCGTACGCGTGAAGCGTCGTGGTAAACATGAGTTCACTTCTATTGAGGTTGAGCGCTATGTCGGCGGCGGCCTGAATCAGCACATTGAATCGGCGCGCGTGAAACTCACCGATCCGGACGTGACGGTGAATCTGGAGATCGAAAACGATCGCCTGCTGCTGGTGAAAGGGCGCTATGAAGGTATCGGCGGCTTCCCTATCGGCACTCAGGAAGATGTGCTGTCGCTTATCTCCGGCGGTTTCGACTCTGGCGTGTCCAGCTATATGCTGATGCGTCGCGGCTGCCGCGTACACTACTGCTTCTTTAATCTCGGCGGCGCCGCGCATGAAATCGGCGTTCGTCAGGTCGCGCACTATCTGTGGAACCGCTTCGGCAGCTCCCACCGCGTCCGCTTCGTGGCCATTAACTTCGAACCGGTTGTTGGCGAAATTCTCGAAAAAGTCGATGACGGCCAGATGGGCGTGGTGCTCAAACGTATGATGGTACGCGCGGCGTCGAAAGTCGCCGAGCGCTACGGCGTGCAGGCGCTGGTGACCGGCGAAGCGCTGGGCCAGGTATCCAGCCAGACGCTGACCAACCTGCGCCTTATCGATAATGTCTCTGACACGCTGATTCTGCGTCCGCTGATTTCGCACGATAAAGAGCACATCATTAACCTGGCGCGTGAAATTGGTACTGAAGATTTCGCCCGTACGATGCCGGAATATTGCGGCGTTATCTCGAAGAGCCCGACCGTCAAAGCGGTAAAAGCGAAGATCGAGGCGGAAGAAGAAAACTTCGATTTCAGCATCCTTGAGAAAGTGGTTGAGGAAGCGAATAACATCGATATTCGTGATATCGCTCAGCAAACGCAGCAGGACGTGGTGGAAGTGGAAACCGTCAGCGGCTTTGGCGCTAATGATGTGATTCTCGATATTCGTTCTATTGATGAGCAGGACGATAAGCCGCTGAAAGTGGAAGGCGTCGAAGTGGTGTCGCTGCCGTTCTACAAGTTAAGCACGCAGTTCGGCAATCTCGATCAGAGCAAAACCTGGCTACTGTGGTGCGAACGTGGCGTTATGAGCCGTCTGCAGGCGCTGTATCTGCGCGAGCAGGGCTTTAGCAACGTGAAGGTTTATCGCCCATAGCCCGGCGGTCATCATAAAAAAGCCTTCCGTGATGGAAGGCTTTTTTTATCTTTTGGCGGGGGCCTCAGCGTAGCGTCAGCGCCAGCTCATTCAATTGATCGATGACGATATTCCAGCCCTCAAAAAATCCCATCTTTTCATATCGCTCCATGCGCGCCAGAGGGCCGATACTGGCGCGGCGCGGACCGGCTATCAGGCTTCGTAGTAATTATAGATGCCAGCCGCCATCACTAACTGCGAGGCGACTTCGTACGCTTTCTCACGACCAACCAGCAGGTCTATCATTTTGAGGGCGAAATCAATGGATGTTCCTGGCCCCTGGCTGGTTAATAGATTAACCCTTGGGTCCCAGACGACGCGTTTATCCTGCCACTGTTCGGCCGGGATGCGCTCTTTCAGTGCCGGGAAACCGGTGATGTTGCCGATCGGGAATAGGTTATGCGGCACCAGCACGGTTGCGGGCGCGGCGCAAATGGCTGCGACGATACGCCCCGAAAGATGAAATTGCCTGACAGTCTCAACCAGCAGGGGGCTGTCGTGGAAATACTCTGCGCCTTTAATGCCGCCAGGCAGGACGATCATATCAAAATCGCCGTCGGCGACTTCAACCAGCGGCGCATCGGCGAGCAGTTTCACGCCGCGTGAGCAGACAATGGTCAGGTTGCCGTCGCTGGCGACGCTGGCGGTCGTGACTTGCACACCGCCACGCACTAATAAATCGATAGTGGTGACCGCTTCGGCCTCTTCGCTACCAGGGGCGAGGCAAATCAGTGCCGACGCGCTCATAAACATTCTCCTTTCGCTTTACCTGTTCAAATAAACGGGCATTTTCCGGTACTGACAGACCGTGGGCCCGGGCGCGATTAAGCAGAAAACCGGTAATGTAGTCGATTTCCGTATGCCGCTGCGCGCGGATGTCCTGCAGCATGGATGAGATATTTTCTGCCGTACTTTCAATCACCTGCTCTACATACAATAACAGGTTTTCCGCAGACGTATGAATGCCTTCGCGCTCCATCACTGAGGCGACTTCCTGGCAGATGCGTTTGATCTCTTGCGGGTAATCACGCAGTTCGCCGTTTCTGCAATCCTTTAGCGCGGTCAATGGGTTAATCACGCAGTTAACCGCCAGCTTGCTCCATAACGCCGGATGGATATTGTCGTGCCAGGCAACGTCCGGCAGTACGTTTTGCAAAACATCGGCCAGATAGCTGTAATCCTTGGGATAGTGTTTGGCAGGTCCAATATGCGTGGTTCCCTGAGCAACGTGAATGATGACGTTGCCATCGCGGCGGGCCGCATGCGTGGTGGACGCCAGCAGCAGCGGTTGTTTAACGCTCCTTAATTCCTCAAGGGTACCCATACCGTTATGGATAAGCAAAATCGGCGCTGAAGCCGGTAAGATGGCCGCCAGATTTTTGACCGCCTGTGAGACCTGCCACGCTTTGAGCGTCACCAACAGCAGATCGCTGGCGGCGAGAAAATCAGGATCGTTAGCGGTCATTGATTCGTTGAAGGTACTGCCATCGGTTTCGATGAGATTAACGCTACAAAATGGTTGAGGGACGCGTAACCAGCCCTGGACCTCATGTCCGTTTTTACGCAGCGCGGTTAACCATAGTTGCCCCAGTGCACCGCATCCGAGTACGGTTACTTTCATTATTCCTCCTCACCTGCGACTCCCCAGGCGCTTGTAGCTAAAGTATAGCGTTATCAGCTAAGCTTCCGGGATAACAAGTTGAGTTATGCCGCGTTGTGGGTATTATGCAACGCAAAAGAAACGGAAGGAGAGGAAAAGATGCCATCTTTCGATATTGTCTCTGAAGTCGATCTTCAGGAAGCGCGTAATGCGGTCGATAATGCAAGCCGCGAAGTCGAATCACGATTTGATTTTCGTAATGTTGAAGCCACCTTTGAGCTGAATGAAACCAGCAAAACCATCAAGGTGCTGAGCGAATCTGATTTCCAGGTTAATCAGTTGCTGGATATCCTGCGCGCCAAGCTGCTCAAGCGCGGCATTGAGGGGAGCTCGCTCGACGTGCCGGAAACCTTCGTGCATAGCGGTAAAACCTGGTTTGTCGAAGCCAAGCTGAAGCAAGGCATTGAGAGCGCCATCCAGAAGAAAATCGTTAAGCTGATTAAAGACAGCAAACTGAAAGTGCAGGCGCAAATTCAGGGCGAAGAAATTCGCGTTACCGGTAAGTCTCGCGATGATTTACAGTCCGTTATGGCGCTGGTTCGCGGCGGCGACCTCGGTCAGCCATTCCAGTTTAAGAACTTCCGCGATTAACTGAGCACACTCGCGCGAGTGTGCCAGGCGTTTGAAGCGAAAAAGCGGGGAAATCCCCGCTTTTTTTAAACCCCGCTGATGGCTTGCTCTATCTCGAAGCGATTGGTCACTTTGCTGTCTATTTTGATATAGGCAGAACGTTCAGCCGCGACAATCATCACTTGTTCGACGCCAGGCTTCGACTGCAGACGGGTTTGCAGTTCCTCTGTGATGGCGATGTCTTCCGGGATCTCCACTCGCAAACTGCTTACATACGGCGGTTCGCTCATGGTGCTGGCAACCAGCAGCCACAGCATTGCCAGCAATGCCCCAAGTAAGAATACCGTTTGTGAATCGAAGAAGCCGTCGACCCAACCGCCCAGCGCGCCGCCGATCGCGACGCCGATAAACTGACTGGTGGAGTAGATGCCCATCGCCGTGCCTTTGTAACCTGCCGGAGACTCCTTGCTGATTAGCGAAGGCAATAAGGCTTCCAGCAGATTGAAAGCGAGGAAGAATAGCTGTACGCCCGCAACCAGCTCCCAGAAATAGCCGCCCGCGCCCCAGAGAACGATTTCAGCAACGAGTAGTAGGGCGACGCAGAACAGGAAAACGCGTTTCATCTTGCGTTTGACTTCCGCGTAGATGATGAATGGCACGACGGCGACAAATGATACCACCATGGTGACCAGATAGATTTTCCAGTGTTCGGCCGCCGGGAAGCCGGCGGCTTCCAGTTGGCCTGGTAACGCGACAAAAGTCGACATCAGCATGATGTGCAGGCACATGATGCCGAAGTTAAGCTTGAGTAGTTTCGGTTCGGCAAGAACTTTGCTGAAGCAGCCCTTCACCATGCCGGATTCACGGTTAAGCACGTGGTTATGGCTATTCGGTACGACCCACAGGGTGAGCAAAATACCGATGCTTGCCAGAATAGCAATCATCCAGAAAAGCGCGTGCAGCCCCAATTGATGAGTGACAATAGGGCCGAGCACCATGGCGATAGCAAAGGTCACGCCAAAGCTGATGCCAATGAAAGCCATCGCTTTGGTACGGTTCTGCTCGCGGGTTAAATCAGAAAGCAGCGCCATGACTGCCGCGGCGATAGCGCCGGAACCCTGTAGCGCGCGGCCGAGAATAATGCCCCAGATTGAATCGGTCAGAGCAGCAATGATACTGCCAATGACGAAGATAAGCAGCCCGCCGACAATCAGCGGTTTACGCCCGATACGATCGGAAAGCAAGCCAAATGGAATCTGGAAGACAGCCTGCGCGAGCCCGTAAATACCAATCGCCAGACCAATCAGCGCTTCACTCGCTCCCTGCAGCGCCATGCCGTACGTGGTCAGAACTGGCAGGACCATAAACATGCCGAGCATACGCAGCGAAAATACGGTCCCTAAACCCCAGGTCGCGCGCAGTTCCCCTGGCGTCATTTTGTTATCGTTCATTACCACCTCAATATTAAAACTGCGACTAGTGTAGTGGGGGGACAAGGAAGCGTAAATAAATGTTTGTTTAGCAGATATTACGGTTGTGTTGCGTAAGGTGAAAATGAAAAGGGCAAGTATTCTTACGGGCGTCAGTAGGGGAGGGGGATACCAGGCGTAAATATAAAAAAGCCCCCGACTGGCGGAGGCTTTTCATTGCACATAACGCGTAATCTTATCTGACGTAAGCCAGCAGATTATGTGAATCCGGCACCATGAAGTCGACGGACATCATCACCGACAGCGCGGTAATAGCGACGATGGAGAAGACGAACAGCTTACGCGCCCAGACTTTATCATCCGCTACTTTGTAACCACGCAGCGCCATGCCCAGCCACCAGACGCTCACTGCAGCCGCCACGACCAGGTATTTGTACCCGGCGTAACCGCCCAGAGAAAGCATCAGCGTTGCTACGGCAAAAGCCACGATGTACAGCGTGATATGGTTTTTCGCGACCGAGATACCTTTCACCACCGGCAGAACCGGAATATTCGCCGCCTGATAATCCTTGAAACGGAAGATCGCGATGGCGTAAGAGTGAGGCATCTGCCACAGGCTAAAGATAGCCAGTAGAATTGCCGCGCCGCTGTCGAAGTCACCGGTGACCGCACAGTAGCCAATCACCGGCGGCGCAGCGCCGGAGAGAGAACCAATCAGCGTGCCGTAGACGGAGTGGCGTTTCATGTACAGGCTGTAGACGCCGACATAAACCACAAACCCCATTACGCCCAGCCAGCAGGCCAGCGGGTTCGCGCCGAACCACAGAAGCATGAAGCCAGCAATACCCAGCAAGGTGGCGTATACCAGCGATGATTCTGGCGAGATCAGCCCTTTGACCAGCACCCGGTTTTTCGTCCGTTCCATCTTACGATCGATATCACGGTCGATATAGTTGTTGAAAACACAACCCGAGGCGACCACCAGGGATACTCCGAGGAGCGTCCAGACGAACAGCGGATAGTCGATGTGGCCTTTGGAGGCCAGCAGGAAACCGCCGATCACGGAGATCAGGTTGCCAAAAATAATGCCTGGTTTCGTTACTTGCAGGTATTGCTTAAACATACTCGCCGCTCTTAGTGCATCATCATGTTGTAGTTCAGGTTCCACATAATCCAGATGGAGCCGACAACTACGATAGCAATGATGATTACGGTGAAGATAAACGCGGTCAGGTTCCAACCTTCGTCAGATTTGCTGTTCATGTGCAGGAAGTACACCAGGTGCACCACAATCTGCACAACAGCGGTCACCAGGATGGTTCCCAGCATCGCTGCATGCGAAGCAGAGCCACTCATAACCATTGCAAACGGGATAGCCGTCAGAATGATCGACAGGATAAACCCTGTCATGTAGCTCTTCACGCTGCCGTGAGAAGCGCCGCTATGATCGGTAGAATGACTCATTACATCGCCCCCATCAGATAAACAACAGAGAACACGCAGATCCAGACCACGTCCAGGAAGTGCCAGAACAGGCTCAGGCACATGATACGGGTACGGTTGGTGTTGGTCAGGCCGCGACGCGATACCTGAACCATCAGCACAACCATCCACAGCAGGCCGGAGGTGACGTGCAGACCGTGGGTACCAACCAGCGCGAAGAACGCTGACAGGAAGCCGCTGCGATCCGGACCCATACCTTCAACAATCAGGTGATGGAACTCATAGATTTCCATCCCAACGAACCCTGCACCGAAGAGGAAGGTCAGGGCGAGCCAGGAAACAACCTGGCTCTTGTTGTTTTTGTACATGGCGATAGCCGCCATGCCGTAGGTGATGGAGCTGAACAACAGCAGTGCGGTTTCAACCAGAACAAACGGCAGTTCGAAAATATCTTTACCCGCCGGGCCGCCCGCTGTGCCGTTCACCAGAACGGCATAGGTTGCGAACAGCGTAGCAAAGATAATGCAGTCGCTCATCAGGTAGATCCAGAAACCGAATACCTTCATCGGTCCTGTATCATGGTGCCCGTGTTCATGCGCGTGGGCATTATGCGCAAGAGTATCAGTTGCCATTTTTCAGCCCTGCTTTGTTAATCTCATCGAAATGCTGATTTTCCAGTTTTTCGACTTCCGCAACCGGTACGTAGTAATCCACGTCCTCGTCAAAGCTCTTGATAATCCAGGTCACTACGATGCCGGCGAAACCAACAATCGCCATCCACCAGATATGCCAGATCATCGCGAAGCCAAACACCGTTGCGAATGCAGCAATGATGATGCCCGCGCCGCTGTTTTTCGGCATATGAATTTCTTCATAATGCGCTGGCTGCTTATACGCTTCGCCTTTCTCTTTCATTTCCCAGAACGCATCGCGCTCGTGAATTTCAGGAACGATAGCGAAGTTATAGAACGGCGGAGGAGAAGAGGTTGCCCACTCCAGCGTACGGCCGCCCCATGGGTCACCGGTCAGGTCACGGTTCTGATCGCGATCGCGGATAGAAACGTAGAACTGAATCAGCTGGCACAGGATACCGCAAGCGATCAGCGCCGCGCCGCATGCTGCAACCACCAACATGGAGTGGAACTGCGGGTCAATGTCCTGGCTCAGGCGACGGGTCATACCCATGAAGCCCAGCACGTACAGCGGCATAAATGCAACGAAGAAGCCGATGATCCAGAACCAGAATGCGCGTTTACCCCAGGTTTCGTTCAGGGTGAAACCAAAGGCTTTCGGCCACCAGTAAGTCAGACCTGCGAAGCAACCGAATACCACGCCGCCGATGATGACGTTATGGAAGTGCGCAATCAGGAACAGACTGTTGTGCAGGACGAAGTCTGCGCCCGGTACCGCCAGCAGAACGCCGGTCATACCACCAACAGAGAAGGTCACGATAAAGCCGATAGTCCACATCATCGCCGAGTTGAAGACGATGCGACCCTGGTACATGGTGAACAGCCAGTTGAAGATCTTAACCCCAGTCGGGATGGCGATAATCATGGTCGTAATACCGAAGAAGGCGTTTACGTTCGCGCCAGCACCCATGGTGAAGAAGTGGTGCAGCCAAACGATGAACGACAGGACGGTAATACATACGGTTGCCCACACCAGAGAGGTGTAACCAAACAGACGCTTACGCGAGAAGGTTGCAGCGACTTCGGAGAAGACCCCGAACACCGGCAGAACCAGAATGTACACTTCCGGGTGACCCCAGGCCCAAATCAGGTTGATGTACATCATCATGTTGCCACCCATATCGTTGGTAAAGAAATGGGTGCCCAGGTAGCGATCCAGGGTCAGCAGCGCGACGGTGACGGTCAGAATTGGGAAGGACGCGATAATCAGGATGTTGGCGCACAGAGATGCCCAGCAGAATACCGGCATCTTGAACATGGTCATGCCAGGGGCACGCATCTTGATAATGGTCACGAAGAAGTTGATACCGGTCAGGGTAGTACCGATACCGGAGAGCTGAAGTGCCCAAATCCAGTAGTCGACCCCTACGCCAGGACTGTACTCAATTCCCGAGAGCGGCGGATAGGCCAGCCAACCGGTCTGCGCGAACTCACCGACGCCCAGAGACAGGTTAACCAGAATTACGCCCACAACGGTGAACCAGAAGCTCAGGTTGTTGAGGAACGGGAATGCAACGTCACGCGCGCCGAGCTGAAGCGGAACCACCAGGTTCATCAGGCCGATAACGAATGGCATTGCTACGAAGAAGATCATGATAACGCCGTGGGCGGTAAAGACCTGATCGTAGTGGTGAGGCGGCAGGAATCCTCCTGCGTCCCCGGCTGAGGCCAGTACCTGCTGGCTACGCATCATAACGGCGTCAGCAAAGCCACGCAGCAGCATGACGATTGCCACGATAACGTACATGATACCGAGACGTTTGTGGTCGACGGAAGTCAGCCACTCGTTCCATAGGTAGGACCACTTACCGAAGTAAGTGATGGCAGCCAGAATCGCCAGCCCCCCAATGATAATTGCAGCCACCGTAACCACGATAATGGGTTCGTGGTAGGGCACTGCATCCAGTGTAAGTTTTCCGAACATCGTTTTCTTCCTCGGCCCCTTAGTGAGCGGTTTCCGCGTGGCTCATGTCCATGCCTTCCATCCCGTCGTGAGCAGCGTGCTCGCCTTCAGGTTTGGACATGTTCATGCTCTCGTGAGACATGAATTTGTTAACAACATCTTTAAACAAATCCGGTTTCACGTTAGAGAAGTATTCCACTTTGTTGTTTTCGCTAGGCACAGCCACTTTGTCGAATGCAGCCATAGAATCCATAGAATTCGAAGACTGTTTCGCTTTTTCTACCCACTGATCGAAGGTTGCACGATCCGGAGTAGCAATCGCTTTGAACTTCATACCAGAGAAGCCCGGGCCACTGTAGCTTGCGGAGATACCGTCATAAGTGCCTGCTTCATCAGCGATGAGGTGCAGCTGAGTCTGCATCCCAGCCATCGCATAAATCTGGCTACCTAAGCGCGGAATGAAGAACGAGTTCATCACGGAATTGGAGGTTACTTTGAAGTGCACCGGTACGTTCGCCGGGAAGGCGATTTCGTTGACGGTAGCGATACCCTGTTCCGGGTAAATAAAGAACCATTTCCAATCCATCGATACGACTTCGATGGTGATTGCTTTCTCGTCATGGGCAAGCGGTTTGCTTGGCTCCAGTGCGTGAGTGGTTTTCCAGGTCAGAACGGCCAGGAACAGGATGATCAGAATAGGCACCGTCCAGACCACAGCTTCAACTTTGTTGGAGTGTGACCAGTTCGGGCTATACTTCGCATCTTTATTGCTCGCGCGATACTTCCAGGCAAATCCTACTGCCATTAAGACGGCGGGAATAACGACAATCATCATCAGGCCGAAGGCCGTCAGAATCAAAGAGCGTTGCTCCAGTCCAATCTGTCCTTTTGGGTCAAGGAGCGCAGAATCACAACCACTGAGTAAAACAGTACCTGCGATTAATGACATCCATCCCAAACTTTTATTGTATTTCCTGAGTCTCATTGAACGACCTCAATTCCACGGGATCTGGTGGCGTTTAAAGTGTACGGGCATTTTACGGTAAGGTTGCATTACTGTAAACACGATTGGATCTGTGTCAGTTCTGTGTTAGCGGGTTCTGCTTAGATTGTCACATATGTTACGGAATGTGACATAATTGCTTGCAAAGCCTGATTTGCGCTGGATCTATAACGAAAGGGATAAGAAAGATAAGGCTTATGGGATTACTGATATAAACATCGGCAAAATAACACAAATAATTAACATTTAATTATCAAATAAAAGACATTGAGAAAACGTAAAAATAAAATAACGCTGCTGAATCGGTTAAATTAATTAAAGAATTGAATGAAAATTGTCAATAATTTCCAGAAATCTAAAACGCACAAAACAACAAATCCGCTCTCGGGAAAAATAAAATCGCTAATAAGCCGTTATAATTACCTCGGGTAATTAAAACGGCTATTAACATATTGGTGAAAATTAAATCAGTTGCGTTTTGCGTAGCGCCATATAGTCCAGAATCGCGCCGAGTAAAATACCGCCAATAGCGGTTAACGCGGCGACTTCCAGCAGGCCGGGCAGGAAGGAAAAGGCGGTGTAATCCAGCGCGTTCAGCGCCAGCAGCAGCAGCCATACCGCCAGCATCAGGCAACCCACCGCCAGGATAATCAGCGCCAGGGCATAAGTTTGCGGATATTGCGTGCGCGGTAAGAAACTTTCCGTGCGTTGGGTATATTCCAGCGTGCGCCGGCACAGTAGCAGGAGCAAAATTCCCGGTACCGCGGCAACGACGGAGAAAAGATAGAACGTCGGCCAGCCATTCGCTTCGACAAACCAGCCGGCGATCGGTCCAACGTAAACGCGACCTACCGCTGACAGCGCCGACAGTAGGGCAAACTGGGTGGCGGAAAACGACTTGTTACAGAGCGTCATTAACAGCGCGACAAACGCCGCTGTTCCCATTCCCCCGCACAGGTTTTCAAAAAATACCGCCGCGGCCATTGAATAAAGGTGCTTATCGGTCACCGACAGAATCCAGTACCCGGCGTTGGACGCCCCCTGCAGCAGGCCAAAGATAAGAAGGGCGCGGAACAGCGTCAGGCGCTGCATCAACACGCCGCCGTAGAGTGCGCCAACGATGGTGGCGAACAGGCCTAGTGATTTATTCACCATCCCCACTTCACCGGCATCAAAACCGACGCCGCGAATAAGGAAAGTGGTGGTCAGACTCATGGCGAACGCGTCGCCGAGCTTATAAAGGACAATCAACAGCAGGATAAGCCAGGCATTATTGCGCCCGAAGAAGTCGCGCAGCGGCGCGGCGACGGCCTGCTCAAGAGATTTCGGCACCGGAATAACGTCGCTGGGCTCCGGCGCCAGCAGCGTGGCGATAATGCATGGAATGAGCAATACGGCCATCAGCCAGTACATGCCTTGCCAGCCGAGCCAGCGGTCGGCCAGCCACAGCGCCAGTCCGCCGGAGACCAGCATCCCCAGGCGGTAGCCGAGCACGCTTATCGCGGCGCCGGCGCCGCGTTCTTCCGCCGGGAGGACATCTGTTTTCCAGGCGTCAAAGACGATATCCTGCGACGCGGAGCAGAAGGCGATCACGACCGCCAGCGCCGCCATCCAGCGCAGCTGCGTTGAGGGTTCAAGGAAGCCCATTGCCGCGATGGCGATAAGCAGAGCTAGCTGCGTGGTCAGCAGCCAGCCGCGGCGACGGCCTAAAAATGGCGGCGTGTAGCGGTCCATTAATGGCGACCACAAAAATTTAAACACGTATGCCTGACCGACGAGAGAGAAGAAGCCGATAGTTTTTAGATCGATATTTTCAACGGTCATCCACGTTTGCAGCGTGCCGGAAGTCAGGGCGAGAGGTAAACCAGAAGCAAAGCCGAGGATCAGCAAAATGGCTGATTTAGGCTGCTGAAAAATACGTAAGTAGTGATTGGACATGGCATATAGAGCAGACCCGGCGTGATACCGGGTCTGCTAATTAATTAACGAGCGTTTTGTTTGATGAAGTCATGAATGCTGGTGTCCTGCGCCATGTCGGCGATGGTATCCGTCAGCACGCTGTTAACTGCATTCGCAATGTTCTGGTTGGAAGCCTGGAAAGCGCCCTCAACGGAGTAGCTGGCGCGGTAGTTTTTGGTCATCTTAGTGCCGTTGGCGGCAGTGGCGATGATAGCGATATCCGCTTTGGTAGCGATGTTATAACGCACGTTGCCCTGAGATACGTCAGCATACAGTTTGTTGACGATGATCTGCAGGTCGACGGCGCCATTCGGGCCAATCATGTAGCCGCGCGCGGTCATCTGTTTCTCAAGCACTTCCTGCAGCAGGAAACGCAGATCGCGAGAGGCAGTCAGGGTGACCAACTGGTTGTTGCGGGTCACTTTCGCCAGCGCTTGATCCGGACGCTGGTCAGCGCCGTTGATGCTGACGGTGACGCCCATCAGGCTCGGATCCTGCTGCGGCAGGGTGATTTTCGGCGATACTTCGATAGTCGTCGGTGGGGTAGCGCATCCTGCGAGTACAAACATCGCGACCAACGGGAATAGAATTTTCTTCAGCATGTTCAGGGTCTCAACGCACGGTGTTGTTATACCCGTCATAATTCAGGTTTCAGCCGCCGCACAGTACCGCGGGCGTTTTTTTCTGCAACTCGAAGTAGTTAGGGTGTTTAAGAAAAATTCCCGCCATCATAACATTGCCAACGGCGAGGGGAAGTGGCTACGAGTGGAAAATCATCGTGTTGTGCGTTTTATGACCTCGTCCCATTTCCGATAGCGATTTGGCCGGGAGATTTAGCGTTCATCATCAGTAAACCTAATACTTTTGCGTGAAAATATCAGAGGAATGCTAATTTTTTGTTGTTTTCCGCCAATGGAAGCGGTAAAAGCGGCTAACATTTAAAGGGAATGGCGGCATCTTAGCGTTGTCGGAGGAGAAAATTCATGATGATACGTGAGCAGATCGAAGCAAAACTTAGGGCAGCGTTCGACCCGATGTATCTGGAAGTCGTGGATGAAAGCTATCGGCACAACGTCCCCGCGGGCTCTGAAAGTCATTTTAAAGTGGTGTTGGTGAGCGATCGTTTCACTGGCGAACGTTTCCTTAATCGTCATCGTATGATCTACGGTACGTTGACCGAGGAGCTGTCGAGCACCGTGCATGCCCTGGCGCTGCATACATACACGATAAAAGAGTGGGAAGGGCTACAGGATACCGTCTTTGCCTCTCCGCCTTGCCGCGGAGCGGGAAGTATCGCGTAGAAATCACATTTGCAACCGCTGGCGCTTTTCCAGTATGTTGCGTGAAGATTTAGCAAAAACGGCCTGCGGGCCGTTTTCTTTTGCCTGGAAAATGCGCAAAGTCAGCACATTTACAGACAAATTTGAGCGGGAAATGTGAAAAATGCCGCAACAGTGGGCGACAACCGTTCTCGACTCACAAAAGTGATGCCGCTATAATGCCGCGTCTTATATATGAATGTCTTCGGGATGATTCTGACGACAGGGAATGTGTTTCTGATTTGAAGAGGGCATCCCGGTTCTGCGAAGCCACTTACACGCGCTTCCAGAGTTGACCGAGCACTGTGATTTTTTTGAGGTAACAAGATGCAAGTTTCAGTTGAAACCACTCAGGGCCTTGGGCGCCGTGTAACGATTACTATCGCCGCTGACAGCATCGAGAATGCTGTCAAAAGCGAGCTGGTCAACGTAGCGAAAAAAGTTCGCATTGACGGCTTCCGTAAAGGCAAAGTGCCGATGAATGTTGTTGCTCAGCGTTATGGCGCATCCGTTCGCCAGGACGTGCTGGGCGACCTGATGAGCCGTCATTTCGTTGACGCGATCATCAAAGAGAAAATCAATCCGGCCGGCGCGCCGAACTACGTTCCGGGCGAATACAAGCTGGGTGAAGACTTCACCTACGCGGTAGAGTTCGAAGTGTATCCGGAAGTTGAGCTGAAAGGCCTGGACGCGATCGAAGTTGAAAAACCGGTTGTTGAAGTGACCGACGCTGACGTTGACGGCATGCTGGACACCCTGCGTAAGCAGCAGGCGAACTGGAAAGAAAAAGAAGGTGCAGTTGACGCCGAAGATCGCGTCACCATCGACTTCACCGGTTCTGTAGACGGCGAAGAGTTCGAAGGCGGCAAAGCGTCTGACTTCGTACTGGCAATGGGTCAGGGTCGTATGATCCCGGGCTTCGAAGACGGTATCAAAGGCCACAAAGCGGGTGAAGAGTTCACCATCGACGTGACCTTCCCGGAAGAATACCACGCTGAAAACCTGAAAGGTAAAGCCGCTAAGTTCGTTATCAACCTGAAGAAAGTTGAAGAACGCGAACTGCCGGAACTGACTGAAGAATTCATCAAACGTTTCGGCGTTGAAGATGGTTCCGTCGCTGGTCTGCGCGCTGAAGTGCGTAAAAACATGGATCGCGAGCTGAAAGGCGCCGTGCGTAACCGTGTTAAATCTCAGGCTATCGACGGTCTGGTGAATGCGAACAACATCGACGTTCCGGCTGCACTGATCGACAGCGAAATCGACGTACTGCGTCGCCAGGCTGCTCAGCGTTTCGGCGGTAACGAGAAGCAGGCTCTGGAACTGCCTCGCGAACTGTTCGAAGAGCAGGCGAAGCGCCGCGTTGTTGTTGGCCTGCTGCTGGGCGAAGTCATTCGCACCAACGAGCTGAAAGCTGACGAAGAACGCGTTAAAGGCCTGATCGAAGAGATGGCTTCCGCATACGAAGATCCGTCAGAAGTGGTTGAGTTCTACAGCAAGAACAAAGAACTGATGGACAACATGCGCAACGTCGCGCTGGAAGAGCAGGCTGTTGAAGCCGTGCTGGCGAAAGCTAAAGTGTCTGAAAAAGCCACTTCCTTCAACGAACTGATGAACCAGCAGGCGTAATTTCGCCCGGCTGTTCAAGGTTCGCGCAAAAAGCCCGTTGCCGAAAGGTGGCGGGTTTTTTTTATTGCAATGATAGGCTTAGGATGAGTGCTAAAACACATTTTCAGTGATAGCGTTACTCCAAAAGGTTGTTATGCTTGAATTATGGCTGTGCCATCCCCATAAACGGGTGACGTATCTGCATTCGCAGCGTCAGGCATCATGACGACATTAACGTATCGATGCCCTGCGGATAGAAACTCTGGCTGATAATCCGTCCATAAGGTTACAATCAGTGCAGCAGGTTTTTTCAAAATTAATCCAGGAGACGGAAATGTCATACAGTGGCGAACGAGATAACTTTGCACCCCATATGGCCCTGGTGCCGATGGTCATTGAACAGACCTCACGCGGCGAACGTTCTTTTGATATCTACTCCCGTCTGCTTAAGGAACGCGTCATTTTCCTGACCGGCCAGGTGGAAGACCACATGGCTAACCTGATTGTGGCGCAGATGCTGTTTCTGGAAGCGGAAAACCCAGAAAAAGATATTTACCTGTACATTAACTCTCCGGGCGGGGTGATCACCGCCGGGATGTCAATTTACGACACCATGCAGTTCATCAAGCCGGACGTTAGCACCATTTGTATGGGCCAGGCCGCTTCGATGGGCGCTTTCCTGCTGACCGCAGGGGCGAAAGGCAAGCGTTTCTGCCTGCCGAACTCCCGCGTGATGATTCACCAGCCGCTGGGCGGCTATCAGGGTCAGGCGACGGATATTGAAATCCACGCCCGTGAAATTCTGAAAGTGAAAGGGCGCATGAATGAACTGATGGCGCATCATACGGGTCAATCCCTTGAGCAGATTGAGCGCGATACCGAGCGTGACCGTTTCCTGTCTGCGTCGGAAGCAGTGGAATACGGCCTGGTCGATTCCATCTTGACCCATCGTAATTGATGCCCATGGCGTAAGGGTGCCGCTATACTTGTTGTAAAACCAGGGCGGCACAACACGTCATCGCGACTTGCGCCTGAGAATGGCATTTGCGTCGTCATCTGCGGCACAAAGAACTTAAGAAGAGGTTTGGACTCATGACAGATAAACGCAAAGATGGTTCGGGCAAACTGTTGTACTGCTCTTTTTGCGGCAAAAGCCAGCATGAAGTGCGTAAGCTGATCGCCGGGCCATCCGTGTATATCTGCGACGAATGCGTTGATTTATGTAACGACATCATTCGCGAAGAGATTAAAGAAGTCGCGCCGCACCGCGAGCGCAGCGCGCTGCCGACGCCGCACGAAATTCGCCACCATCTGGACGATTATGTTATCGGCCAGGAGCAGGCGAAAAAAGTGTTGGCGGTGGCGGTATACAACCACTACAAACGTCTGCGCAACGGCGACACCAGCAATGGCGTAGAGCTGGGTAAAAGCAACATTCTGCTGATCGGGCCGACAGGTTCCGGTAAAACGCTGCTGGCTGAAACGCTGGCGCGCCTGCTGGATGTTCCGTTTACTATGGCCGATGCGACCACGCTGACCGAAGCCGGTTACGTGGGTGAAGACGTTGAAAATATCATTCAGAAGCTGCTGCAGAAATGCGATTACGACGTACAGAAAGCGCAGCGCGGCATCGTCTATATCGATGAAATCGACAAAATTTCCCGTAAATCGGATAACCCGTCGATTACCCGCGACGTGTCCGGCGAAGGCGTACAGCAGGCGCTGCTGAAGCTTATCGAAGGCACCGTAGCCGCTGTTCCGCCGCAGGGCGGGCGTAAACATCCGCAGCAGGAATTCCTGCAGGTTGACACCTCTAAGATCCTGTTTATCTGTGGTGGTGCCTTTGCCGGTCTGGATAAAGTGATTTCCCACCGTGTCGAAACCGGCTCCGGTATTGGCTTCGGCGCGACGGTTAAAGCGAAATCCGACAAGGCAAGTGAAGGCGAGCTGTTGGCTCAGGTTGAGCCGGAAGATCTGATCAAGTTCGGTCTGATTCCGGAATTCATCGGCCGTCTGCCGGTAGTGGCAACCTTGAATGAACTGAGTGAAGACGCGCTGATTCAGATCCTGAAAGAGCCGAAGAACGCCCTGACGAAGCAGTATCAGGCGCTGTTTGGCCTCGAAGGCGCTGAGCTGGAATTCCGTGATGAAGCGTTGGATGCGATCGCCAAGAAAGCGATGGCGCGCAAAACCGGCGCCCGTGGTCTGCGTTCTATTGTTGAAGCCGCGCTGCTCGACACCATGTATGACCTTCCGTCGATGGAAGATGTCGAAAAAGTGGTGATTGACGAGTCCGTCATCGAAGGTCAGAGCAAGCCGCTGCTGATCTACGGCAAGCCGGAAGCGCAACAGGCATCTGGCGAATAATTCGCCAATTCACACAAGCAGTTAAACAAAAAGGGGGGATTTTATCCCCCCTTTTATTTTTCCTGCATTCCCGGCGTTGAATGTATGGAATACATCCCCATATACTGGATTACATATTAACGGCGACGCGTTAATGAAGGTGTCGTCGGCTACCTGGCGGACTTTAAACTAAGAGAGAGCTCTATGAATCCTGAGCGTTCTGAACGCATTGAAATCCCCGTATTGCCGTTGCGCGATGTGGTGGTTTATCCGCACATGGTCATACCCCTGTTTGTAGGGCGGGAAAAATCTATCCGTTGTCTGGAAGCGGCCATGGACCATGATAAAAAAATCATGCTGGTCGCACAGAAAGAAGCGTCGACGGATGAGCCGGGTGTAAACGATCTTTTCACCGTCGGGACCGTGGCGTCAATTTTGCAAATGCTGAAGCTGCCGGATGGCACGGTCAAAGTGCTGGTGGAAGGCTTGCAGCGCGCGCGTATTACTGCGCTGTCTGATAATGGCGAGCACTTCTCCGCCAAAGCAGAGTACCTTGCCTCGCCGGTTATTGAAGAGCGCGAGCAGGAAGTGCTTGTGCGTACGGCTATCAGCCAGTTTGAAGGCTACATCAAGCTGAACAAAAAAATCCCACCGGAAGTGCTGACGTCGCTGAATAGCATCGACGATCCGGCGCGTCTGGCGGACACCATCGCCGCGCATATGCCGCTTAAGCTGGCGGACAAACAGTCTGTGCTGGAGATGTCCGACGTGAACGAACGTCTGGAATATCTGATGGCGATGATGGAATCAGAAATCGATCTGCTGCAGGTTGAGAAGCGCATTCGCAACCGGGTGAAGAAGCAGATGGAAAAATCTCAGCGTGAGTACTATCTGAATGAGCAAATGAAAGCCATCCAGAAAGAGCTCGGCGAGATGGACGACGCCCCGGATGAAAACGAAGCGCTGAAGCGTAAGATCGATGCGGCAAAAATGCCGAAAGAGGCGAAAGAGAAAACCGAAGCGGAACTGCAAAAGCTGAAGATGATGTCTCCGATGTCGGCGGAAGCGACCGTCGTACGCGGCTACATCGACTGGATGGTGCAGGTTCCGTGGAACGCGCGCAGCAAGGTCAAAAAAGACCTGCGTCAGGCTCAGGAAATCCTCGATACCGACCACTATGGCCTTGAGCGGGTGAAGGATCGCATCCTTGAGTACCTCGCGGTGCAGAGTCGCGTGAACAAGCTGAAAGGGCCGATCTTGTGTCTGGTAGGGCCGCCGGGGGTGGGTAAAACCTCGTTGGGTCAATCCATTGCCAAAGCCACCGGACGTAAGTACGTGCGAATGGCACTGGGCGGCGTGCGTGATGAAGCGGAAATCCGTGGCCATCGCCGGACTTATATTGGCTCAATGCCGGGCAAACTGATCCAGAAAATGGCGAAAGTCGGGGTTAAAAACCCGCTGTTCCTGCTTGATGAGATCGACAAAATGTCCTCCGACATGCGCGGCGACCCGGCTTCAGCGCTGCTTGAGGTGCTGGATCCGGAACAGAACGTGACCTTTAACGACCACTATCTTGAAGTGGATTACGATCTCAGTGACGTGATGTTCGTGGCGACCTCTAACTCCATGAATATTCCAGCCCCGCTGCTGGATCGTATGGAAGTGATTCGCCTCTCCGGTTATACCGAAGATGAAAAACTGAACATTGCCAAGCGTCATCTGCTGCCGAAACAGATCGAACGCAACGCGCTGAAAAAAGGTGAACTGACGGTCGACGATAGCGCCATTGTCGGCATTATCCGTTACTACACTCGTGAAGCGGGCGTTCGTAGCCTGGAGCGTGAAATCTCCAAGCTGTGCCGTAAAGCTGTTAAACAGCTGCTGCTGGATAAGTCGCTGAAACACATCGAGATCAATGGTGAAAACTTGCATGATTATCTCGGCGTACAGCGCTTTGACTACGGCCGCGCGGATAGCGAAAACCGCGTGGGTCAGGTGACCGGTCTGGCGTGGACGGAAGTGGGCGGCGATTTGCTGACCATCGAAACCGCCTGCGTCCCGGGCAAAGGCAAGCTGACCTATACTGGCTCGCTTGGCGAAGTGATGCAGGAATCTATCCAGGCGGCGCTGACCGTGGTGCGCGCGCGCGCGGAGAAGCTGGGTATCAACCCGGACTTCTACGAAAAACGCGATATCCACGTTCACGTGCCGGAAGGGGCGACGCCGAAAGACGGCCCGAGCGCCGGTACGGCGATGTGTACCGCGCTGGTGTCTTGCCTGACGGGCAACCCGGTACGCGCCGATGTTGCGATGACAGGGGAAATTACCCTGCGCGGTCAGGTGCTGCCGATCGGCGGTCTGAAGGAAAAACTGCTCGCGGCGCATCGTGGAGGCATCAAGACAGTCCTGATCCCTTACGAAAACAAGCGTGACCTTGAAGAAATTCCGGAAAACGTTATCGCCGATTTGGATATCCATCCGGTGCAGCGAATTGAGGAAGTTCTGGCGCTTGCCCTGCAAAATGAACCGTTTGGCATGCAGGTTGTGAGCGCAAAATAGTGATATCGCGCAAATAGCGTTAAGAAAAGTGGGGCTGGTAAGTAAATTCGTACTTGCCAGCCTTTTTTTGTGTAGCTAACTTAGATCGCTGGCAGGGGTCATCGACAACTCTGTTGTAAGGGCATGACAGTCCTGATATAACTGCTGCGCGGTCGCGCCATGAAGGATTCTGGTGCGATATAAATTATAAAGAGAGGAAGAGAACAGTGAATAAATCTCAACTGATTGACAAAATTGCTGCGGGTGCGGACATTTCTAAAGCTGCAGCTGGACGTGCGTTAGATGCTTTAATCGCTTCTGTTACTGAATCTCTGCAGTCTGGGGATGATGTTGCGCTGGTAGGGTTCGGTACTTTTGCTGTTAAAGAGCGTGCTGCCCGTACTGGTCGCAACCCGCAAACAGGTAAAGAAATCACCATTGCTGCTGCTAAAGTACCGGGTTTCCGCGCAGGTAAAGCGCTGAAAGACGCGGTAAACTAATCGGCTCTCCCGCCAGGGAATGTGACGAAGTACAAGGGCGCATCGCGAGATGTGCCTTTTTTATTCGTCCAGAACGCGACTTTATGTGTGTTTATGCGCACTTGTGGGCTGACAATTGCCCCGTTTTCTTGTCAAAATACGTCCTCACGCGCGGCAGCCATCACGTGCTATGCTGCGCGAGCTAAAGTCATCTACAGCGGAGCGTTGTTACACCATGATGGACAACCTACGCACGGCCGCCAACAGCGTCGTGCTCAAGATTATTTTCGGTATCATTATTGTCTCGTTCATCTTGACCGGGGTGAGTGGTTACCTGATTGGCGGCGGCAACAACTATGCCGCAAAAGTGAATGGTCAGGAGATTGGCCGCGCGCAGTTTGAAAATGCCGTTGCCAGCGAGCGTAACCGCATGCAGCAACAGCTTGGCGATCAGTTCTCTGAACTGGCGGCTAACGAAAACTACATGAAAACCATGCGTCAGCAGGTGCTGAACCGCCTGATTGATGAGTCGCTGCTGGATCAGTATGCGCGCGAACTGGGCCTTGGCATCAGTGACAACCAGGTGAAGCAGGCTATCTTCCAGACCCAGGCCTTCCAGTCGAATGGCAAATTTGATAACGAACGCTTCAGCGGTATCGTGAATCAGATGGGGATGACCACCGATCAATACGCACAGGCGCTGCGTAACCAACTGACGACTCAGCAACTGATTAACGCGGTTGCCGGTACCGATTTCATGCTGCCGGGTGAATCCGATCAACTGGCGGCGCTGGTATCCCAGCAGCGTGTGGTTCGCGAAGCGACCATCGACGTCAACGCGCTGGCGGCGAAGCAGACCGCCAGCGATGAAGAGATCAACGCTTTCTGGCAGCAGAATCAGGCCCGCTTTATGGCGCCGGAGCAGTTCCGCGTGAGCTACATCAAGATGGATGCCGCCAGCATGCAGGAAAACGCTTCTGACGAAGAAATTCAGTCATGGTATGACCAGCATAAAGATCAGTTCACTCAGCCGCAGCGCAATCGCTACAGCGTGATTCAGACTAAAACTGAAGCCGATGCAAAAGCGGTGCTGGGCGAACTGCAAAAAGGCGCTGATTTCGCCACGTTAGCGAAAGAGAAATCTACCGACATCATCTCCGCGCGTAACGGCGGCGATATGGGATGGATGGAAGATGCTTCCACCGTGCCTGAGCTGAAAGAGGCTGGTCTGAAAGATAAAGGCCAACTCTCCGGCGTGATCAAATCTTCCGTAGGCTTCCTGGTGGCTCGTCTGGATGATGTTCAGCCGGCGCAGGTAAAACCACTGGCAGACGTGCGTAACGATATCGCGGCAAAAGTGAAGCAGGAAAAAGCGCTGGACGCGTACTATGCGCTGCAGCAGAAGGTGAGTGACGCTGCCAGCAACGATAACGAGTCCCTGGCGGGCGCGGCGCAAGTCGCTGGCCTGAAAGTGGTTGAGACCGGCTGGTTCGGCCGCGACAATCTGCCGGAAGAGCTGAACTTCAAACCGGTCTCCGACGCTATCTTTAACGGCGGTCTGGTCGGCGAGAACGGCACGCCGGGCAGCAACTCGGACATCATTACCGTTGACGGCGATCGCGCCTTTGTACTGCGTATCAGCGAGCACAAAGCGGAAAGCGTTAAGCCGCTGGCTGACGTGAAAGCGCAGGTGAGCGACATCGTTAAGCACAACAAAGCGGAGCAACAGGCGAAGCTGGATGCCGACAAGCTACTGGCCGACCTGAAAGCCGGTAAAGGCGATGAAGCGATGAAAGCCGCTGGGCTGAGCTTCGGCGCGGCGCAGACGCTGTCCCGTACCGGTCAGGATCCGCTGAGTCAGGCGGCATTCTCTCTGCCGCTGCCGCAGAAAGATAAAGCCAGCTATGGCGTGGGCACTGACATGAAAGGTAACGTCGTGCTGCTGGCGCTGGACGAAGTGAAAGCCGGATCCATGCCGGAAGAGCAGAAGAAAGCGATGGTTCAGGGGATCACCCAGAACAACGCTCAAATTGCTTTTGAAGCACTGATGAGCAACCTGCGTAAGGAAGCGAAAATCAAGCTCGGCGACGTCGTCGACCAGCAGCAATAATTTCGCGCCGCCTCGCAAAACGAGGTAACGTGATGCAATATCCAAAGGCCGCTTTCGCGGCCTTTTCCATTTCTGATATTCGCCTTTTGTACTCTATTTTCACAGCCGTTATCGTGACTTTGCTGTCAACAAACAAGGAGATAACAGCATGAAAAGAGGAATCAAAATGGTTTTTGTCGCTGCGTTGCTGGCTTGTGCGGCGGGTTCTCAGGGGGCGCTGGCGGCGTCGGCGAGCGGCAAGACGGCATCGGCAAAAGAGAGCGTTCAGCCACTGCAGACGAAGGCGCCAGAGGCGGTTAAAGCAGTGGAAAGCGATGGGGCGCGGGTTAGTATCAATACTGCCAGCGCGGAGGCGTTGGCGCAGGCCATGAACGGTGTTGGGCTGAAGAAAGCGCAGGCCATCGTCAGCTACCGCGAAGAGTACGGACCGTTTAAGACCGTCGACGATCTTAAACAGGTGCCTGGGATGGGCAGTTCGCTGGTAGAGAGAAACCTGTCACATCTAACGCTGTAATTTTGGCTTGCTGGTTTGCACAGTGGCAAATCTTTGCCATGCTAAAGAGGTCACGCTATCTGGTGTGACCTCTTACCTGATTGACAACAATAATCGTAAGGCATGTGCGCTATGCAGACCCAAATTAAAGTTCGCGGTTATCATCTGGATGTTTACCAGCACGTTAACAACGCCCGTTATCTGGAGTTTCTTGAGGAAGCGCGCTGGGACGGCCTCGAAAGCAGCCCGGCGTTTCACTGGATGACCAGCCACAATATTGCTTTCGTGGTGGTAAACATCAATATCAACTACCGCCGCCCGGCGGTTCTGGGCGATGTGCTGACCGTCACCAGTAAGCTGGAGCAGCTTAACGGCAAAAGCGGCACCCTGAGTCAGATTGTGACGCTTAACCCCAATGGCGAAGTGGTGGCCGATGCGCTGATTACTTTCGTCTGTATTGATTTGAAAACGCAGAAGGCGCTGCCGTTGGACGGAGAGTTGCGCGAAAAACTCGACCAGATGAACTTACGCTAACAACAGTCGTGTGAGAGTCGGACCGCGGAGAGCCGTGAACCCATAGCCCCGGTAAGCGTAGTGCTACCGGGGATGTTGAACTAAGGCTTCGTGCCAACAGTTTCCCGGAGGCGGCGGCTGACGCGCCTTGTCCGGGCTACCGGCTGGTGGGACGCTGTGAACCCGTAGCCCCGGTAAGCGTAGCGCTACCGGGGACGTTGAACTAAAGCTCCGTGCCAACAGTTTCCCGGAGGCGGCGGCTGACGCGCCTTGTCCGGGCTACCGGCTGGTGGGACGCTGTGAACCCGTAGCCCCGGTAAGCGTAGCGCTACCGGGGACGTTGAACTAAAGCTCCGTGCCAACAGCTTCCCGGAGGCGGCGGCTGACGCGCCTTGTCCGGGCTACCGGCTAGTGGGACGCTGTGAACCCGTAGCCCCGGTAAGCGTTGCGCCACCGGGGACGTTGAACTAAAGCTCCGTGCCAATAGCTCTCCGCAGGCTATGCCTGGTTCAGCCCGGTTTTTTGCTTCATTATCGCCATAATACCTGGCCGATCGGCCTGGTACTGATGCAGACCATTGGCGCGCAGGTTGCAGGCGGCGCACTGGCCGCAGCCATCGCCTTTAATGCCGTTATAACAGGTGAGAGTTTCGCGGCGCACCAGATCCAGCTGGCCCCAATAATCAGCCAGCGCCCAGGTTTCGGCTTTGTTCAGCCACATCAGCGGCGTTTCGAAGCGAATATCTTTTGCCATACCGAGGCTGACGGCATGGTGCAATGCTTTAACAAACTCGTCGCGGCAATCCGGGTAGCCGGAGAAATCGGTCTCACAAACGCCGGTAATAATCGCTTCGGCTTTCACCTGGTAGGCATAGATGGCCGTCAGGGTTAAAAACAGAATATTGCGCCCGGGAACGAAGGTATTGGGAATACCGTCGGCATCCGGTTCGTAATCCGGTACCGGGATACTATCGCGCGTCAGGCTACTGACCGCCAGTTCGTTAAGCAGCGTGACGTCCAGCACCTTATGCGCCACCGCGCCCAGTTTCAGCGCCAGCTCGCGAGCCACGTCAATCTCGGCGCGGTGGCGTTGACCATAATCAAAAGTGACGCAATGCACTTCATCATATTGTTCCAGTGCCTGCACCAGGCAGGTTGTTGAGTCTTGTCCTCCGCTGAAGACAACTACGGCGCGTTTCATGGCAATTCCTGACTAAATAAGTGAAAGCAATATGGTAGCGCCAGACGCGCGCGGCGACCAGCTCTCTCACGTCGATGATGCCGGCAGCCAGGCGCTGGCGAAATCGAACCAGCCTCGGGCGTTGAGGCGCAGGCCATTGACCCCCGGCGGCGCGCTGATCCGATAATTATATTTGAACAGCGGCGTCATAATGGCGTCATCCATCAGCGTATTGAACACATTACGCAGAGCATCGTTGCGGCCACGGGCCTCGGGCTGCGCTTGCACCGCGTCCAGCGTGGCCTGCAAATGGGCATATTGCGCCCCGGTCAGCAAATTAGGCCACAGGGTGTCGCAGCGTAACCACTGTTCAAGCGTATATTCCGGCGCTTCGCCAATCAGACGGTCGCCCATCATCAGATCCGCCTGTGCCAGGTGCTGGCAACCGTCCCAATTTTTCGCGTCGTGAAAAATGATTGTCAGTTCGCAGCCAAGGGTGGCAAGCCGTAGCCGCAGCTGTTCAGCCATCGCATGTAGCTCAACCGGCAGGTGATAGAGCAGGGTTAACTGCGACGGCAGCGGTACCTCATGGTTTTCCGGCCCCTGCGGAATCGACCATCCCGGCAGCACTTCGTGACTTGGCGTGATCAGCCCTTCATCCAGCGGCAGCGTCTCCAGTAGCGACGAGCGGTGGATAATTGACACCAACCGTTGAGCCTGCGCCTTGCTAAGGCGAGGGCTATGACGCAGGGTCAAATAGCAGAAACCCAGGCTGATGCTCTTGCTGACCTGGCGCAGATTATCGAGTTCTTCGGGATCGCCGATAGTGATCTGCACCGGATGCCGACAGCTGGTGCCGAGATCGCGTTCGAACAGCTGCGGCGTGATCCAGAACTCCACCGCCTGGATGAGCGGATGTTGCAGGTGGTAGCGGGGATGGTTCTCCAGCCGTACCAGTTCCGGGCTGAATAGCTTCAGGCGGAACGGGCCGCAGCCGATAGCCGGATCGTCAGGATGGGCCAGTACGCTACAGTAGCTGGCTAAACGGAACGGCAGCCAGTAGTCGGCGCGGTGCAGCGTAATGGTCAGACACTGGGCATGAGTGATGTCGATTCGGCTAATGCTGGCAAAGAGCGTGCGTAAGGCCGGTAGTTCAAGCAGCAGCAGTAACCTTTGCCGCAGCTGCGCGGTTTCTACGGCATCGCCGTTATGCCAGCACAGGGTGGAGCGGATATAAAAATGCCAGCGCAGGCCATCGGGCGACACCTGCCAGTGGTGCGCCAGATCGCCCACCGGGGTATTGTCGCGATCGTCAAAACGCGTCAGGCCGGCATAGATCTGTCCGGCCAAATGTTGTTCCGCGCGCCCGGGGAGGAAACCGGGGCGCAGTGGTTCCAGTGGGCGATAGTAAGGGATACGCAGCGTTGGGGTATTGTTTTGCCACTGGCCGCCGAGGAAGGGATGCAGTAGCGCTTTCAGTTCTACCGGCGCCAGCTGCGCCAGTTCCAGCGCATTCTGCTGCTGCCCTTTATTCAGCGCGTGTTCCATCATCTCGTTACGCAGGCTCTCGGGGGTTTTGTGAAAACAAAGTTGCCCGCGCTTGCCACGCCCGGAGCTGGCCTGCCAGCTTAACCACCCGGCTTCCTGCGCCTGGCGCAGCAGAGTGCGAATATGGCGTTCGCTGCAAAAGCAGCGCTCCGCAAGCTCGCCGACGGTAACCTGCTGCGGTGCGCCGGATGAGGGCTGCCACAGCCGCTGGTACTGATTTAAACGGTTTAATAATCTCATCTTGCCGTAAACCCGGAACAATAAAAAATATCTATTCACTATTACTTCCGTATATCCCAGGCGATACTGCAACACAAGCGAAACCCATCACACATCGGGGAAAATACCATGGCAAAACTGGCGGCATTTGATATGGACGGCACCTTGCTGATGCCGGATCATCGTCTCGGAGAGCAGACGCTTACGGCGCTGAAACGGCTGCGTGAACGCGATATCGCCCTGACGTTCGCCACCGGTCGCCATGCCCTGGAAATGCACCGCGTAGTCGGCGAGTTCTCCCTCGATGCCTTTCTGATTACCGGCAACGGCACGCGCATCCATTCGCTGGAAGGCGATGAGCTGTACCGCCAGGATCTGAACCCTGAGGTTGCGGAAGAAGTGCTGCATAGCGCGTGGGATACCCGCGCCAGCATGCACGTCTTTAACGATGGCGGCTGGTTTACCGGCCAGGCAAGACCCGAAATGCTCCACGCCCATGCCTTCAGCGGTTTCCATTATCAGCTGTGCGATCCAAAAAGGATGCCCGCGCATCACGTCACAAAGATCTGTTTCTGCGGCGATCATGACGATCTGCGTCGCCTGCGGATCCAACTGAATGACGCGTTAGGCGATCGCGCGTCGCTCTGTTTCTCGGCGATGGACTGTCTGGAAGTGTTGCCGGTCGGCTGTAATAAAGGCGCCGCGTTGGCGGTACTGAGCCAACATTTAGGCTTCACTTTGCAGGACTGCATGGCGTTTGGCGATGCGATGAATGACCGTGAGATGCTCGGCAGCGTAGGGCGAGGTTTTATCATGGGCAACGCGATGCCGCAGCTCAAAGCCGAGCTGCCGCATCTACCGGTTATCGGCGACTGCCGTCACCAGGCGGTCTCCCACTTTTTAACTCATTGGCTGGATAATCCTGATCTTCCTTATTCCCCCGAATAGAGAGACTCTTCCAGCAAGCCAGGTAGCACGCTATCTGGCTTTTTTTATTTTGCGCTGATCAGTTGCGCGATCTGCGCCTGCCACGGGGCGATGTCGCCGATATTGGCCGCCACCCACTGCGGGTTGTAATAGCTTTCCAGATAGCGCTCGCCGCTGTCGCACAGCAGGGTGACAATAGAACCCGTGCGTCCTTCATCGCGCATGCGCGCGGCCAGTTGCAGTACGCCCCACATATTGGTGCCGGTAGAGGCGCCGACCTTCCGCCCAAGCTGCGTTTCCAGCCACAGCGCGGTGGCAACGCTGGCGGCATCCGGCACGCGCAGCATCTCGTCGACAACATCGGGAATGAACGACGGCTCGACGCGCGGGCGGCCAATCCCTTCAATTTTGCTGCCGACCGGGCTGCGCAGGCTGGCGTCGCGGCTTTGCCAGTAATTGAGGAATACCGAGTTCTGCGGGTCGACGACCATCAGTTGGGTTTCGTAACCCTGGCAGCGAATGTAGCGGCCAATGGTCGCCGAGGTGCCGCCGGTGCCGGCACTCATGACGATCCATGACGGCTGCGGGTGCGGCTCATGGGTCATCTGGCGGAAAATACTGTCGGCGATGTTGTTGTTGCCACGCCAGTCGGTGGCGCGTTCGGCGAAGGTGAACTGATCCATATAGTGGCCGTTCAGCTCGCGCGCCAGCGTTTCGGAAGCAGCGTAGATTTCGCAGGCGCTGTCCACGAAATGGCAACGCCCGCCGTAAAACTCGATTTGTTCGATTTTACGTTTCGCCGTGCAGGAGGGCATCACGGCAATAAACGGCAACCCCAGCAGGCGGGCGAAATAGGCTTCCGAGACCGCTGTCGAACCGGAGGACGATTCGATAATGGTGGTGCCTTCTTTGATCCAACCGTTGCACAGGCCGTAAAGAAACAGTGAACGCGCCAGGCGGTGTTTGAGGCTGCCGGTCGGATGGGTGCTCTCATCTTTAAGATAAATTTGGATCCCCGGGAAACCGGGCAGCGCCAGGCGAATCAGGTGTGTATCGGCGGAACGCTGATAGTCGGCGTTAATTTCACTAATGGCGTGTTTTACCCAGGCGCTATTCATCTCGGTTTCCTGTTTGTCATTTTGTGCCCAGCTTAGCGGAAAGTGCGGGAAAAATTGTTGCTATTTAGCCTTTCAATTACAATTACGGGAGTAAATTATTCTCTCAGGTGGTCTTATGCTAGATAAAATTGACCGTAAGCTGCTCTCATTGCTGCAAACAGACTGTACCCTCTCTTTGCAGGCGCTGGCGGATGCCGTTAATCTGACCACCACACCCTGCTGGAAACGGCTCAAGCGCCTCGAGGATGAAGGCATCCTACGCGAGCGCGTCGCCATACTGGATGCGGAAAAACTCGGACTTGGGTTAACCGCCTTTGTCTTGATTAAAACCCAGCATCACAGCAGCGACTGGTACTGCCGCTTTGTCAGCGAAGTGACGCAAATGGCGGAAGTGCTTGGCTTCTGGCGCATGGCCGGGGAATACGATTACCTGCTGCGGGTGCAGGTCGCGGATATGAAGCGCTATGACGACTTTTATAAACGTCTGGTGAACAGCGTACCGGGCCTTTCGGATGTCACTTCGAGTTTCGCCATGGAACAGATAAAATACACCACAGCTTTGCCTATTGATTAACGGCTATTCGCCGCCACGATTTACAGATTCAGGATTCTACCGTTTGCGATTATTTGCTCAACTTAGCTGGTACTTTCGCCGGGAGTGGCGCCGTTACCTCGGCGCCGTTGCTCTGCTAGCCGTCATTGCCGTACTTCAGTTGATCCCGCCGAAAGTGGTGGGCATTGTGGTCGATGGCGTGACCAAAGAACATTACACCGCAGAGAAGGTGTGGATGTGGATTGGCGCGCTGGTGGTCATTGCGGTGATGATATATCTGCTGCGCTACGTCTGGCGCGTCCTGTTGTTCGGCGCATCTTATCAACTGGCCGTTGAGCTACGCGAAGATTTCTATCGCCAACTCAGTCGTCAGCACCCGGCCTTTTATCTGCGCCACCGTACCGGCGACCTGATCGCCCGTGCGACCAACGACGTTGACCGCGTGGTCTTCGCCGCCGGGGAGGGCGTTTTGACATTAGTGGATTCGCTGGTGATGGGTTGCGCGGTGCTCATTGTCATGTCGACGCAAATCAGCTGGCAGTTGACCCTGCTGGCGCTGTTGCCGATGCCGTTTATGGCGCTGGCGATCAAGCGCAACGGCGATGCCCTGCATGAACGCTTCCGCGTGGCGCAGGCGGCTTTTTCCAGTCTTAACGATCGCACTCAGGAGAGCCTGACCAGTATTCGCATGATTAAAGCCTTCGGTCTTGAAGACCGTCAATCGGCGCAATTCGCCGCCGATGCGGCAGATACCGGGGCCAAGAACATGCGGGTGGCGCGTATCGACGCCCGCTTCGACCCCACTATCTATATCGCTATCGGCGCGGCCAACCTGCTGGCGATCGGCGGCGGCAGCTGGCTGGTGCTGCAGGGCGAGCTGACCCTCGGCCAATTAACCAGTTTTGTGATGTACCTCGGTTTGATGATTTGGCCAATGCTGGCGCTGGCGTGGATGTTTAACATCGTCGAGCGCGGCAGCGCCGCCTACGGGCGCATTCGCTCGATGCTGGAAGAAGCGCCGGTGGTCAATGACGGTAGCGAAACGGTACCGGAAGGGCGCGGCTCGCTCAATGTGGCGGTACGTGAGTTTACCTATCCGCAGGCCAGTAAACCGTCGCTGGAGAAGGTCAATTTTACCCTACAGCCGGGGCAGATGCTCGGTATCTGCGGGCCGACGGGAGCGGGTAAAAGCACCATTCTGGCGCTTATCCAGCGCCACTTTGATGTGACCGACGGCGATATCCGTTTCCATGATATCCCACTGACTCGCCTGCAGCTCGACAGCTGGCGCGGGCGGTTGGCGGTGGTCAACCAGACCCCATTCCTGTTCTCCGATACCGTCGCGAACAACATTGCGTTGGGTAAGCCGGATGCGACGCAAGAGCAGATCGAACACGTCGCGCGGTTGGCCAGCGTCCATGACGATATTCTGCGTCTGCCGCAAGGTTATGAAACGGAGGTCGGCGAGCGCGGCGTCATGCTCTCCGGGGGGCAGAAACAACGTATTTCCATCGCCCGCGCGCTGTTGCTGGAAGCGGAAATATTGATCCTTGATGATGCGCTTTCGGCGGTTGATGGGCGAACAGAGCACGATATTTTGCATAACCTGCGCCAGTGGGGCGAAGGACGGACGGTGATTATTAGCGCCCACCGTCTTTCGGCGTTAACCGAAGCCAGCGAAATTCTGGTGCTGCAGCACGGTCATATTGCCCAGCGCGGTCGCCATGAGCAGTTGGCTGCTCAGGCCGGGTGGTATCGCGATATGTATCGCTATCAGCAGCTGGAAGCGGCGCTCGACGATGTGCCGCAAGATGAGGAGACGGTCGATGCGTAGTTTCGCTCAACTCTGGCCGACCTTAAAACGTCTGCTGGCCTACGGTTCACCGTGGCGCAAGCCGCTGATGATTGCGGTGATCATGATGTGGGTCGCCGCGGCGGCGGAAGTGAGCGGCCCGCTGCTGATAAGCTACTTCATCGACAATATGGTGGCGAAGCAGTCGCTGCCGGTGAAGGTTGTCAGCGGACTGGCTGCCGCCTATATCGGCCTACAGATCCTTGCGGCTACGCTGCACTATAATCAGGCGCTGCTGTTTAACCGGGCAGCGGTCGGCGTGGTGCAGCAGTTGCGCAGCGATGTGATGGATGCTGCGCTGCGCCAGCCGCTCAGCGAGTTCGATACTCAGCCGGTCGGTCAGCTGATTTCACGCGTGACCAACGACACCGAAGTGATTCGCGATCTGTATGTGACAGTGGTGGCGACGGTGCTGCGCAGTGCGGCGCTGATTGGCGCGATGCTGGTGGCGATGTTTAGCCTCGACTGGCGAATGGCGCTGGTGGCGGTGGCTATCTTCCCGGCGGTGCTGATCGTGATGACAGTCTATCAGCGTTATAGCACGCCAATCGTCCGTCGTATGCGCGCCTGGCTTGCCGATATCAACGACGGCTTTAACGAAGTGATCAACGGTATGGGCGTTATTCAGCAGTTCCGTCAGCAGGCGCGATTCGGCGAGCGCATGCGCGAAGCCAGCTACGGTCACTATCTGGCGCGTATGCAAACGTTGCGTCTGGACGGGTTCCTGCTGCGTCCGCTGTTGAGCCTGTTCTCATCGCTGATTCTTTGCGGTCTGCTGATGCTGTTTGGTTTTAGCGCCTCCGGAAGCATTGAAGTCGGGGTGCTGTACGCCTTTATTAGCTACCTTGGAAGACTGAACGAACCGCTGATCGAGTTAACCACCCAGCAGTCGATGCTGCAGCAGGCGGTAGTGGCGGGAGAGCGCGTCTTTGAGCTGATGGACCGCCCGCGCCAGAGTTGGGGCGACGATAGCGCGCCGCTGCGCAGCGGCACGGTGGCGATTGATAACGTGTCGTTCGCCTATCGCGACGACCGACTGGTGTTGCAGGATATTAATCTGGATATTCCTTCACGCGGTTTTGTGGCGCTGGTCGGTCATACCGGTAGCGGCAAGAGCACATTGGCCAGCCTGATGATGGGTTACTATCCGCTGACCAAAGGCGAAATTCGCCTCGATGGCCGCCCGTTGTCAACGCTAAGCCACAGTGCGTTACGTCAGGGCGTCGCCATGGTGCAACAGGACCCGGTGGTGCTGGCGGATACCTTCTACGCCAACGTGACGTTGGGGCGCGATATCAGCGAGCGGCAGGTTTGGGAGGCGCTGGAAGCCGTGCAGCTCGCCGAACTTGCCCGCGAGATGAGCGACGGTATCTATACTCAACTGGGTGAGCAGGGCAATAACTTGTCGGTGGGGCAGAAACAGTTGCTGGCGCTGGCTCGCGTGCTGGTAGAGACGCCGCAAGTGCTGATCCTCGATGAGGCGACGGCCAATATTGATTCCGGCACCGAGCAGGCTATCCAGCAGGCGTTGGCGAAAGTGCGTGAGCACACGACGTTGGTGGTTATCGCCCACCGTTTGTCGACAATCGTGGAGGCCGATACCATTTTGGTGCTCCACCGCGGTCAGGCCGTGGAGCGCGGTAACCATCAACAGTTGTTGGCGGCGAAGGGCCGCTACTGGCAGATGTACCAGTTGCAGTTGGCTGGCGAAGAGCTGGCTGCTAGCGTGCAGGAAGAGTCGCTTAGCGCCTGATGCACCATCAACAGGCATCGGGCGCGATGCTGGTGTGAACGGGTGCAATCCGGCTGTTGGCTATGCACCAGGTTGGTGCATTTTTGTGCATTCCTGTGCAATCTTCGTTCAGGCACCAGCGTTGTTACTCTTTTTCCCCTTCAAAAGGGCCGATATACCCTAAATAATTCGAGTTGCAGAAAGGCGCGACGCAGCGAGTCCTCAGGAGCTTACTCCAGTAAGTGACTGGGGTGAGCGAGGAAAGCCAACGCACCTGCAGCTTGAAGTATGACGGGTATAAGCGGCCCTTTTTCATTTTTGGCATATCCCTTGCTTTATCCCCTGTGTGTTAGCTGCGGCCACGATCAAATACTGACTGGAGGGGATTTATGAAGCTGGTTACCGTGGTAATCAAACCATTCAAACTGGAAGACGTTCGCGAAGCGTTATCTTCCATCGGCATTCAGGGCCTGACGGTCACGGAAGTGAAAGGCTTTGGCCGCCAGAAAGGCCATGCGGAGCTCTATCGCGGCGCGGAGTACAGCGTCAATTTTCTACCCAAGGTAAAAATTGATATTGCGATTGCCGATGACCAGTTGGATGAGGTTGTCGAGGTGATAGGCAAGGCCGCCTGGACCGGAAAAATTGGCGACGGCAAAATTTTTGTCGCCGAACTGCAGCGCGTGATTCGTATTCGTACCGGCGAAGCCGACGAAGCGGCACTGTAATTGCCTGACCACACAGCGATGGGGAAGAAGAGATGATGAGAACGACGATGAAAACGGGGCTGGGAGCGCTGGCGCTGCTCCCGGGGCTGACGCTGGCGGCAGAACCGGCGGTGGCGGACAAAGCCGATAACGCTTTTATGATGATTTGCACCGCGCTGGTGCTGTTTATGACGATCCCCGGCATTGCGTTGTTCTACGGCGGCCTGATTCGCAGTAAAAACGTACTCTCAATGCTGACTCAGGTGATTGTCACTTTTGGCCTGGTCTGTGTGCTGTGGGTCATTTACGGCTACACCCTGGCCTTCGGTAGCGGCGGCAGCTTCTTCGGCAGTTTGGACTGGGTGATGCTGAAAAATATTGAGCTGAAAGCGCTGATGGGCTCGTTCTATCAGTATATCCACGTCGCTTTCCAGGGCTCGTTCGCCTGTATTACCGTGGGATTGATCGTCGGGGCGCTGGCTGAACGTATCCGTTTCTCTGCGGTGTTGATTTTCGTGGTGGTCTGGTTGACGCTCTCCTACGTGCCGATTGCCCATATGGTATGGGGCGGCGGCTTGCTGGCGACGCATGGCGCGCTGGATTTCGCCGGTGGTACCGTCGTACACATCAACGCCGCGGTCGCAGGGCTGGTGGGCGCGTACATGATGGGCAAACGCGTGGGCTTCGGCAAAGAAGCGTTCAAACCGCATAACCTGCCGATGGTCTTCACCGGTACCGCGATTCTGTATGTCGGCTGGTTTGGTTTTAATGCCGGTTCCGCCAGCGCCGCGAACGAAATTGCCGCGCTGGCCTTCGTGAACACCGTGGTGGCGACGGCGGCCGCGATTCTGGCCTGGACCTTCGGCGAATGGGCTACCCGCGGTAAACCATCGCTGCTGGGCGCCTGTTCCGGTGCGATTGCCGGTTTGGTTGGCATTACTCCAGCATGCGGCTATGTTGGCGTCGGCGGCGCGCTGATTATTGGTCTGCTGGCCGGTCTGGCCGGGTTATGGGGCGTCACGATATTGAAACGTTGGCTGCGAGTCGATGACCCATGCGATGTGTTCGGCGTACATGGCGTGTGCGGCATTATTGGCTGTATCCTGACCGGGGTTTTCGCTTCTACCGCACTGGGCGGCGTCGGCTATGCCGAAGGCGTGACCATGTGGCATCAGCTGCTGGTACAGTTGGAAAGTATCGCCATCACCGTGGTCTGGTCTGCCGTGGTCGCGTACATCGGTTTTAAAGTCGCGGCGATGACCGTGGGCTTGCGCGTACCGGAAGAGCAGGAACGCGAGGGGCTGGACGTCAACAGTCACGGGGAAAACGCCTACAACACCTGATGAATTGAGCGATCGCCATGAACAACAAAGCCTCCCGGTCAGGGAGGCTTTTTCTTATAGGAACCAGATGGCGGACTAGCTGTTGCGGTTACGCATGACCCCTTCCTGCACCGTCGAGGCGACCAGCGTCCCATCCTGGGTGTAGAACTCGCCGCGTACAAAGCCGCGAGCGCTGGAGGCGGAGGTACTTTCCACGCTATACAGCAGCCACTCGTTGATGTTGAACGGGCGATGGAACCACATAGAATGGTCAATGGTGGCGACCTGCATTCCCGGTTCGAGGAAACCGACGCCATGCGGCTGTAGCGCCACCGGCAGGAAGTTGAAGTCGGACGCGTAACCCAATAGATACTGGTGAATACGAATATCATCCGGTACCACGCCATTAGCGCGGATCCATACCTGACGGGTCGGTTCGGCAACGTGGCCTTTCAGCGGGTTGTGGAACTCTACCGGGCGAATTTCCAGCGGTTTATCGCAGAGAAATTTCTCTTTCGCCTGTGGCGGCAGCAGGTGCGCCAGCTTACGGGCAATATCGGTTTCAGAAGGTAGACCTTCCGGCGCTGGCGCGGACGGCATCGCTTTTTGATGCTCGTAGCCCGGTTCCGGCGCCTGGAATGAGGCGGTCATGTAAAAGATTGGCTTGCCGTGCTGGATCGCCGCTACCCGGCGGGCGCTGAAGCTATTGCCGTCGCGCAGCACTTCGACATCGTAGACGATCGGCTTTTGGCTATCGCCAGGGCGCAGAAAATAGCTGTGGAACGAATGGATTAAGCGTTCGGCAGGCACGGTTTCTTTGGCGGCATACAGCGCCTGGCCGACCACCTGGCCGCCGAAGACCTGACGTAATCCCAGATCTTCGCTCTGCCCGCGAAACAGCCCTTCTTCGATTTTTTCCAGATTTAATAATGCCAGCAGATTGGTTAGTGCCTGACTCATAATTACCCTCAATCAATGATAGCGGCGCTGACGCCGCGCGTATTGAGGGCAAGTATAACCTGGAATCTCAAGTGGTCCGATGGGTGTAAAAATCTGAATAACTGCCCATTTCCGGGAATTATTCTGAGATCTGTGCCACACTTATTCACGATACTAATGTCTTAGCCATCATGATGGCAGGACGTACTCCTGTGACTAAAGGGATGGAAAGGAGAACATAATGAAATTTGCCTATATGTTAAGTGCTATCGCCGTTGCGGCGACGTTATCTGCTTGCGCGAATAACCCAAACGGCAACGCCGCTAATCGGACGACGGCACCCGATCCTTATGGCATTGCCTCACTGAGCTCCTCGCAGCAACAACCTAATGTTTCCGGGACCATCAATATTCGTCAACGTATCGCGTTACCGCCGGATGCGGTACTGACCGTAACGTTGTCGGATGCGTCGTTAGCCGATGCGCCAGCCCGCGTGCTGTCGCAGAAGGCGGTTCGTACGGAAGGTAAGCAGGCGCCATTTAACTTCGTGCTGCCGTACAACCAGGGGGACATTAGACCGAATGCTCGTATCCTGTTGAGTTCGGCGATCACCGTGAATGGCCAGCTGATGTTTATTACCGATACCGTGCAGACGGTGATCACCCAGGGCGGTAACCGCGCCGATCTGGTGCTGGTTCCGGTACAGCACGCGCCTGTTCCGGTCGCCAGCGACACGGCGCCAATGGCGCAATAAACGTCTCAATGCCCCTGACCAGGGGCATTTTTTTGTCCTTAATAAATCCAGCGATAGTGCTGTAGGTCGATATGGCCGCTGCCGGAGACCTGTACGCCTTCCGCGAGCAGCGCCTGACGCTGGCGTTGTAAATCCGGACCGGTCAGGGAGATATCGCCATGGCGATTCACCACCCGGTGCCAGGGCAGGGTCGAGCCTTCCGGTAGACGCTTCAACACGCCGCCAACCTGACGCGCCGCGCGCGGTGAACCCGCCAATTGGGCGACATCGCCGTAGGTGGTGACGTAACCTTCCGGAATCGAGGCGACTATCTGCCAGACCCGCTGGGGAAAGCTGTCGTGGGCGTCCATCATCACTCCTTCACGCGAAAACATTCAGGATAAGCGTTCACCCATGCGCTGTACAGCCGTCAGGCGACGGTGAATTCCAGTGCTAACCCGAGGATCTGCATCCCGTGGATATTATCGTGCGGGCTGTTGGCGATCAGGCTTTCGAGGAATTTCAGCCGTCGTGATTGGGCGTTGATAATAAGCTTGCAGCGTAGCGTCGGGTGCATCAGCGATGAAATGGGATAAACCACCCGGCCCTTAACTTCTACCGGCAGCTTACGCAGCTCGACGTGTTGCAGCACGCCCACCGTCGAAAAAAGCAAGGCGACAGGCGTTACCGATAGCAGCGGCGCGCTGCTGACGCTGACGAAATCCAGCAGCAGTTCGGGGCGCAGAAAATTCATGCCGTGAAAGGGCACCGTTACGCCATCAATGGCCGGCATCGGCAGGGTGGTGGTGGGGCGCGGTGATTGAGTCATGCGATTACCATAGCGATAACTTTTTGATTAAAAAGAAAACAAATGATGAGGTACAGTATGATGGGCAATTCGTAAATCTACTGCGATAAGGCTCGCAATCCCTTCATTTGCCTAAGAGGGATTGTATCGAAAATTAAGTAATTGCGTTGAACAGTAAAAAAACCATTTTTATCGTGTGGTTATGATGTGTTGATGTTGAATCTTAAGCTTTTCTGAATCATTCATTTTTACGATGCGGTTCTCTGAGCATAAGCCCAGTAGAAACTTATCCCATTTAAGGACGTAAAATGAAAAAATCTGCACTGTTGTTCGGTCTGTTCGCTATTTTTGTTTGTTCGGCTGCGAATGCGGCGCAAGGACAGGCCGTCGCGAATGCGAAAGCCGCTTGTCAGAACAACCCGACACAATGCGCCAACGCGAAGGGCGCCGCAAAAAAAGAAGCCCAGGCGGCTAAAAATGCCTGCGCTAAAAACCAGAGCGCGTGTAACAACGCTAAAGCCAAAGTAAAAAGTGCGTCTCAGCGATAATTGATGCTTAACAAAGCAGCAAAGTCTGTTTTCTGCGCTGCTTTGTGTAATAAACCAGCACCTGGACGATGTTGGCTTGCAATTCAGTAGTGCTATAGGGATAATGCGCCAGCGCGTTGGTTATCAACGCTCTCAATGGGGGCTCTGTTGGTTCTCCCGCAACGCTACTCTGTTTACCAGGTCAGGTCCGGAAGGAAGCAGCCAGAGCAGACGACGTGTGTGCCGGGATGTAGCTGGCAGGGCCCCCACCCATTTCTGGTATCTTGTTTTAATCCCCTCTTTTTTTATGCCTTTATTCTCTGCTACTATTATTAGCAGGTAAGCTCTGTTTATTGTTTTTAGTTACTAAAACGACTCTTTTTTATTCCTCAATTTTTAATTGTCACAATACTGAAATAATAGTGACATATTAATGTCATTTGCATGTCACATATAACGGGCAAATTATTGCTGGGAATTTGTTGGTATTATTAAGCGAGAAATAATATCTCTGGATCAATATGTTAACTTCGTGTATTAATTATGATGATTTTATTGCACGGGAAGCGTGACCATGACCACAGTAGTTCTGAATGTGAAAGTTGATGCAGAGTTAAAAGAGAAGCTGCGTCATTATGCAGAAGTCAATAACGAGAATTTAGGCACGGCAACGGAGAAGCTGCTGCAACTGGCCTTTGCGGCCGTTGATTCAGCAGACGAGGCGGGGGTTTCGGAAGAGGATATTGATAGCCAGCATACCGAAGAGGAAGCGTCTCCATTAACCCCTAAAGAAATCAAAGCATTAAGAAAACTTCTGAAGAAGAAAAAATGAAACAACAATTCTCTACAGCCAGCAGTTACAGTGAAGCCTGTGACCTGCTGCGTTCGGGGTACGTCAAGCATGTACGCCTGAACTGGAATATCGGTAGTGATGAGTTCTTTCGCATTGCCTCCGACTGGTGTGATACCGGCGCAAAAATTAAAAAAGATGACGATGGCTTTATTATTTCGCTAAAAGGTTTTCCTATCCCGCGCCAGCATTAATGAATTAGTTCACTTTTGTCATCGTAGTGACATCTGACGTTGGCAAGATTGAACGGCAATTTTATAAAAACATCTCATATGCGTCATGGATGATGGATTTTGACGGGCTGACTCCAGCCCGTCGATATTTTATTATATTATTTTACGTATTCGCGTAATTTCTTTCTGTTGCGTAAGTTCTTGCCATAAAGGTTGTAAAATGGCGAAGGCGTTGCGCAATTCCATATCCGGCAACGTAAAAGGCAAACGCAAATAACGGTCAAAAGCGCCCGCAAGGCCGAAGCGCGTCCCGGTACCGATATGAATCCCGGCGTTTTCCGCACGCACAGAGAATTGCGTCGCCAGCATCCCCGGTAACTCCACCCAAAACGACAGTCCACCTTCCGGCAGCGAAAAACACCAGTGAGGAAAATACTCCGTCATCAGCGCGGCGCACATATCACGGCGCGCGGCCAGCATAGCCCGACGCGGTGGTAACAGCCGGTGTTCGTTTTCCAGCAGCCAACAACAGGCCAGCTGTTCCAGCAGCGGCGTACCGAGGTCGAGCGTATCGCGAGCCTGGATTAACGAGGCGATAGTCTGCGCTGGCGCGCGGATCCAGCCAATCCGCAGCCCGCCCCAAAACGTTTTGCCCGCCGAACCGATGGTGATAATCGGCGCTTCGTGATGAAAGGCCGCCAGCGGAGGCGGCGGCGGGGCGCTGTACCATAAATCCCCCATGGTTTCGTCGACGACCAGCGTTGTCCGCGTGTTGGCGGCCAGAGCGGCGATACGCTGGCGGGTCTCGCTATCCATGCAGCGGCCGGTAGGATTATGAAAATCTGGCATCATAAAGGCCAGCCGCGGCGAGGTTTGCGCAATTGTCGCCGCCAGGCCGTCGACGTCCCATCCCTGCTCGGGAAGCGCCACGCCTACTGGTCGACAGGATGCCCCCTGAATGGCGTTAATCGCCATCGGATAGGTGGGGGCGTCAACCACCACCCGATCGCCAGGCCCGGTCAGCAGACGCAGTACCAGGGCAAATCCGCTCAGTGCGCCGTTGACTACCATCACTTCATCCGCCTGAGTTGCTAGTCCACGCTCGCTGTAGCGGCGGGCAATCGCCGTGCGCAAATCAACTAATCCCTGCTGGTCATAGCCGGTATTGGATAAATATTGCGGCATCAGCGTCAGGGCATGGTTATAGGCCTGATGAATTTCTGGCCCGGCGCTTAGCGCGGCGGTGGCGAGATTGACCGACGGCGCCGCTAGCGTCTGCTCGCCGGGGTGTCGCGGGCCTGCCGGCAGCGCAATACGCGAACCGCTACCCTGACGGCTTTGCAGATAACCCTCTTCGCGTAATGAGCCCAATGCGCTGGCGATGGTCGTGCGGCTGACGTTCAGCGCTGTCGCCAGCTCGCGCTCGCCGGGCAAACGGCTGTCCAGCGCCAGTCGCCCGTCAAGGATCAGCAGACGCAGCGCTTCCGCCAGCTGTCGCCATAGTGGTGCGCGCGAAGAAGAAGCCTGCCAGTTGCCGAGTAGGCGCACCAGCGATTGAGTCCCGAAGCGACGTAATGACATAGCGATCCACTTTCCTAAAACTGGCCATTAATTATCAATCCATTTTTGCTGATGATGGCCTTATTCGCAATGCACACTGAGGTGAAAATGGTTCGTCGTTTGCTGCAGCTATACATCGGTCTGGTTCTCTACGGCGTGTCGACCGCGCTATTTGTCCATGCCAATCTCGGCGCCGATCCGTGGGACGTCTTCCACCTTGGCGTCGGTAAACAGTTCGATCTGGATTTCGGCACGGTGATGATCCTGACCGGCGCGGTGGTATTGCTGCTATGGATCCCGCTGCGCCAGATGCCGGGGCTTGGCACCATTAGCAACGTAATCGTTCTGGGGTTGGCGGCTAATGCCACTCTTGCGCTATTACCGCCGCTGGAGTCCCTGGCCGCGCGTAGTTTGCTGCTGGGCGGGGCGGTAGTGATGAACGCGTTGGCGACCGGGATGTATATCGGCGCTGGATTTGGCCCCGGCCCGCGTGATGGGTTGATGACCGGGCTACATGCGCGTACCGGCTGGTCTTTGCGTGGAATCCGCACCGCAATTGAGCTCTCGGCGCTACTGGTTGGCTGGCTATTGGGCGGAAAAGTGGGAGTGGGAACCCTGGTCTACGCTTTCGCTATTGGGCCGCTGATTCAGCTGTTTTTACCCTGGTTTCGCCAGCCGACGTCGGCAAGTACAGTGAACAAAAGCCGGGAGTTGACGTCCTGACTTTCTCCGTCCTCGGGACCAGCGACTAAACTTATCCATTCAGACGCCAGCGGATTTGCCGCCAGCGCTGTTCACTTCGGAGATTGACTCATGAAGTATGTTGATGGTTTTGTCGTTGCCGTCCCCGCGGAAAATAAGGAGGCGTATCGCGAACTGGCAGCAAAATCTGCACCGCTGTTTAAAGAGTTCGGCGCAACGCGTGTGGTGGAGTGTTGGTCGGACGACGTGCCTGACGGTAAGCTAACCGACTTCCGTATGTCGGTTAAGGCGCAAGCGGATGAAGAAGTGGTGTTCAGTTGGATTGAGTACCCGTCAAAGGAGGTTAGAGATGCGGCGAACGCTAAAATGATGAGCGACCCGCGGATCAAAGCGTTAAGCGATAGTTTGCCTTTTGACGGTAAACGGATGATCTTTGGCGGTTTCGCCCCGCTCCTCGACGAGTAAATCCGGCGGCGCGTCTGGCTGCCAGCGCGCCGCACATGGCATTAATCGCCTTTCATATTATCTTCCGCCCACGGAATAAATTTCTCTTTCGGCAGCGCCTTACAGTACAGCCAGCCTTGCGCGTAGTGAACGCCATGCTCGCGCAGCCAGTCACGCTGGACGGGGGTTTCAACGCCTTCTGCAACAATCGCCAAATTGAGCGCCTTCGCCATCTCGATAATATGCGGCGTCAGCGGTTTGTATTCGAGAGTATCGACGAAGGACTTATCAATTTTCAGCGTATCGATATCGAGCGTTTGCAGGTAGCTGAGACTGGAGTAACCGGTACCGAAATCATCAATTGAGATCCGATGTCCCGCCTGCCGATAGCCGATAATCACTGGCAAGGTGGTTTGCGGATCGACAAATCCGCGTTCGGTAAGCTCTAGCGTAATTTGTTCGGCGCGGAGTCCCCAATGCGCCAACTGTTCATGCAGAAGTTTTGGCAACGCAGGCGAGCGCAGGTCGTCAACAGACAGATTAATGGAAATATGGATTTCCGGATGATGACGTAGCCAGTGGCCGAGGTCGGCAAATATTTTACGTACGATATCTTCGGTCAGGCGGGTGATGAGCCCGGTTTGCTCGGCCAGCGGGATGAAAATATCCGGCGATAAGAAAGTGCCATCCGGCTGCTCCCAGCGGGCCAGCGCCTCGGCGCCGACGATTTTGCCGTCCTGCAGCGAGACAATGGGTTGGTAGTAAACCTGAATAGCGTTGGATTGCAGCGCATCCAACATACCGTAACGTGGTGAACGTAGCCTACGCAGCAGGCGGAGAAGCAAAAAAGAGGCGAGCAGACTGGTAAAGAGACCTATCGGCAACCATAGCATGAGCTGCTGATGCAGGCGTTCATGCAACGGCCGGGTCGATGACCAGCTGGCGACACCGAGACCCAGTTCAGGAATAACGTGTACGCGATACACGGTGTTATCCAGCGTTAAGGTCTTGCTATTGAGATTTTTGATGCGTGCCCAAATCGCGGGATCGAGCGGCTGGCTGCTGATCACGATCCGATTATGCTCGGCGCCAAACACAATCGTATGGATCGTCTCCTGGCCGGTGGCGATGACATCAATAAACGACGCCGGGTCGATCATCACGATATGGTTTTTACTCCCGAAAGCGGTCATTCGATGCTCAAGGCCGAGATCGCTGATCGACGTAAGCCAGGTGCTGTAACCATCGGTGGTGATGTGATCGGGTTCAGGGAAAGTGACCGAGACGCTGTGGTCCTCAAGCGAGGAGCACATAGGGACGGAATCGCGCAGCCACAGGACTTCCTGAATATAGCGATGGGTGTAGGCGACGCGGCGCATATTCAGCAGATGCTCCGGCGTACAGGCATAGGCGCTGTGCGCATTCGCTTCCTGTAATGCTTCTTTGGCCTGATCGGCAACCTTCTGTACGCGCATCACAATCCGCATGGAGTAGTTGTCGAGCTCACTATAAAACTGCGTTTGCGCCTGCCGCGTCGCCAGCCAGATACTTAAAGCGATGGGTAAGACAATAGCGAGAATAAGCACCCCTGTAACCAGACTCATTAAATAGCGAGTCGTCATGGGTATGTCCTTATTTTAACGAGGGATTGCACTGAGTATACGTGAAAGCGGGAAAAAGACCCGAGACGTGAGAGCCGACGTCTCGGGTGAAGCGTTGTGGATGATAAAATAAGTGTGCTTTACGCAATGAGGGCCTGAGCATTGGCCGCGCCAGCCGCCAATATTCTCGTTGAGTTTAGCGTTTTAAGATGACAGTAATGTGTTGAATCAATTCCCCTGACACGGTGTTTTACCGCGATGAATCGATATCCCTCTTGTCTGCAGGGTTGATCTTTGGCGATGAACGGCGTACCGTAATTGTTATGTTATAACATATTAATTGGAGTTTGCCATGAAAGCCAATATCCATCCGCACTACCGCACCGTGGTGTTCCACGATACGAGCGTGAACGAGTACTTCAAAGTGGGATCGACCATTAAAACCGAGCGTGAGATTGAACTGGATGGCGTGACTTATCCGTACGTCACCCTCGACGTGTCGTCGAAATCGCATCCTTATTACACCGGGAAGCAGAAGACCCATGCAACCGAAGGCAGCGCCGCACGTTTCCGTCAGCGCTTCGGTGGTTTTATTGATGCTAAAAGGAGCTAAAAATGCAGGTACTGAACTCATTGCGTAGCGCTAAACAGCGCCACCCGGATTGCCAGATAGTGAAACGCAAAGGGCGGCTGTATGTTATCTGCAAAAGTCATCCGCGCTTTAAGGCGGTGCAGGGACGGAAAAAAAGACGTTAAGCCGCCGGGTTGCGTAAACTCTCCAACGTACGGCATTGCTGGCCGTCAGCATCGAAGTTGCTGGCGGCCAGCCACTGGCGCATCGCGCTATCAATCTGCGGCCACTCGCCATCGATAATCGAAAACCAGTCGGTGTCGCGATTGTGGCCCTTTACCACCAGCGCTTGTCGAAAGCGCCCTTCAAACTGAAAGCCTAAGCGCCGCGCTGCGCGCTGCGACGGCTCATTCAAGCTGTTGCATTTCCACTCATAGCGGCGGTAGCCGAGCGTCTCAAAGACATAACGCATCAGCAGCCATTGCGCCTCGGTGGCCATCGCTTTGCGGCTCAACAGCGGTGAAAAGTGAACGTGACCGACTTCGACGACGCCGTTTTTGGCATCGATACGCATGAGCGCTAACGAGCCGACCGGCAAACCGCTGTGTTCATCTATAACCGCAAAATGCAGCGGATCGTTCAGTTCGCTGATGCTGGCTATCCAGGCGCTGAACTCGGCAACGCTGTTGTCCGGTTCACGTAGCAGCCAGGTCCAGGCGCGGGTATCGGGCGCCAGCCGATAGGCGCTGAACAGGGCGTCGGCGTGCTGAACGGCAAGCGGCTCAAGGCGGCACAGGCGTCCCTGCAGCATCTGACGCTGCGGCCACGGGCGCGGCTGCCAGTCAGGTAAAGCGTCGCCAACGGCCTGGTCGAAGTGGTTATATTGCGTCATACATCGTTCCTTTTCTCGGTAGGTGACCCGAGATTAGATGCTCTGTGGTTCCATAAAAAGAGCCAGAGTAGTATGTTTTCATGGTGCCACGAGGAGTGATGATGAATATCCCGGATGATGCCTTTTTTACCCTGCTTACGCGCGGGATACAGCAGCGGGGAGACGATACGCTACAGCGTACGTTGTACAAAGTGCTGCGTAACGCCATCCTGCAGGGCAGGTTACTCAGCCATAGCCGTTTGCCGGGCGCGCGTGTCATTGCGCAGCGTGCTGGCGTATCGCGTAATACCGTCAATAGCGCGCTGGAGCAACTGGCGATCGAAGGGTATTTAACCCGCAACAGGCAGGGAACACACGTCGCAGCGCTGCCTGTACAGCAGGAGAACGAACCGGCGTCGCCAGCGTTTATCCTGCCGGAGCGATTGCGGATGCTACCGCTGCCGGGACGGCGAGATTCTCCGGCGCTGTTACTGACCACCGGGATGCCCGCGGTGAACTATTTCCCGCTGGCTATCTGGCGGCGTTTGCTCGATCGGGTGCTCCGTGAGGACGGTAGCGCAATCCTTGGATATGGCGAAGCGGCTGGCGAACCGGCGCTGCGCGAGGCGATTGCGCGCCATTTGACGTTATCGCGCGGCATTCGCTGTACGGCCCGGCAAATTGTGGTGACTGAAGGCGCGCTGGAAGGTGTTAATCTTTGTACGCATCTGTTGAGCGTGGCGGGCGATACCGCCTGGGTTGAAGATCCGGGGTATTTCGGCGCCAAAAGCGTGTTTATCAAAGCCGGGCTGCAGATAAAGGGGATGCCTGTCGATGGGGATGGGATGCGGCCCGATAGCGCCAATGGCGCACCGCCGCGGCTTATTTTTACGTCACCGTCACACCAGTACCCGAGCGGGGCGGTAATGAGCGCCGGACGCCGTCTGGCGTTGCTGGAATATGCCCGCCAGCACGATGCGTGGATTATTGAAGATGATTATGATAGCGAATTTCGCTACAGCGGCGAGCCGATTCAGGCGATGCTCGGCATGATCCCGCAGGCGCCGGTGGTGTACCTTGGCACCTTCAGCAAAACGCTATTTCCATCGTTAAGGATAGGATTTGCGGTGATGCCGCCGGCGCTGGCGGAGGCGGCGCAGGACGTTATCGGCGCGCTGCTGCGCGGCGGGCATCGTCTGGAACAGCGCGCGCTGGCGCTATTTATCGAAGAGGGCCATTACGCGCGCCATCTGGCCTCGATGCGCCGATTATACCGCCGACGTCAGCTGTTGCTGCGCGAAGCCGTTGAAACAGAATTCACTCTGCCGAAAGAGATTTTGGGCGGTGAGGGCGGACTGCATTTAACGGTCGCCGTCGATGGTATTGATGATGTGCAAATTGTCGAGCAGGCGCGCCAGTACCAGATGGCGCCAGCGGCGTTAAGCCGCTTTTACCTTAATCAACAAGCGGCGCGTAGCGGGTTGGTTCTGGGCTATGGCAATACGTCCGCCGCGCACTTCGCACCGGCGCTGCGGACGCTGAATCGGCTGATCAGGCGGCAGCAACGCGGGTAAGGGTGAAAACGTCGTAGAAGGAGAGTTCGCCTTTGGTATCGATCATTTTTTGTAGCTGCGCTTTTTGCTCATTGGCGACCTGCGGCGATTGCAGAATACCGTCGATCAACTGTGCGGGTACGAAGCGGGTGTTATACCATTCACCGTTATAACAGACGCGAAAATCGAGCACGTCGATATCTTCATAACGGTAGCGTGGGTAGACGTCAAAAAAGAAGAAACCATTCAACAGCACAAACAGGACTACCAGCAACCAAACAGAATCGACCAGCGTTTCGGAGCGCAACATGACGATAAGCGTCGCCAGAAAGGCGGCGTACATGGCAACAAATAGCCACGGGTGATTGCGAATAAAACTGATACTAAAACGTGGGCGGTTGTCGCGTTTTTCTTTTACGTTTAGCTCATCGATGGTGTTGGTCAGCAGGCGCTGTATTTCTGTCATTTTAGTCCCCGAATTCTTCGTAGAGCCTGGCGTGTCAGGCTCTACGGCTCAGTCTGACCGCTATTTTATGTCGCCGGGGACGGGGAGGAAAGTAACAGATCAGTTACGGAAAAGCATAACAGTTACTATTTTTCGGTTACTAGCATCTTAATGATTTGTGCCGGGTTACCGCCGATGACCGCATTGGCCGGGACGTCTTTCACCACCACGGCGCCCGACGCGATGACGGCATTGTCGCCAATAGTCACCCCTGGATTGATAACCGCGCGGCCGCCAATCCACACATTATGGCCAATTGACACGGGTTTGCCGTACTCGACGCCGCTAGCGCGTTCCGTCGGATCCAGCGGGTGGGTAGCGGTATAGATATGAACGCCAGGCGCCAACATGCAGTTATCGCCAATGCGGATAGGGCAGACGTCAAGCATTACGCAGTCAAAGTTGGCGTAAAAATTCGCCCCCAGCCTGATGTTATAGCCGTAGTCACAGCGGAAAGTGGGTTCGATATACGCGTCTGTTGTCTTGCCAAACAGGTCTGCCAGCAGGGTTGTACGTAATTCGCGATCATCCGGAGTTGAATGGTTGTAGCGGTGCAGTACCTGCCGGGCGTGCAGGCGGTCTGCTTTTAGCATTGCGTCTCCAGCATGATACCGCTCGCCGGCGATCATTTTCCTTTTTTCTTCGCTCATGATCTTCTCCTTTCCTTCTAAAGAAGAAACAGTATAAAGCGAAACCGGTTTCATATGCAGCACTGTATCACTCGGGTATTGAATATCCTGAGCGGCGCTGAAAACGTGACTGGATCACGAACAGAAAAATGAACTAGCGGATAAATTTCCATACTGAAGTGGGGATTTTGTCGTATAGCTTATTCATGGTCAATTCAGCAAGACGATGGTCAGCGGCGGAGTAAAATACCGCCAGTTCATTGTCGGAAAGTTCGTATTTATTCTTTTCAATTACGCGCTCCAGCGTATCAATTGTCTGACAGCGGCGTAAACGCATCAAATAGTCTGTTTTAGTTAATGGTTTACCAGACATCATTTCACCTTTTGAATGTAATATTTCTAACAAGAAAGACTTGCCGGATTCTCCCGGCTAGCGCTCACGAAGCAACGGAATAACCGATTGCCGGATTTGCGCCATTTCTGTAGATCGCTTGTGTTTATGCCATAGCTACTGAACAGCATAAAAGTGTCATCCAAGTATTCGTCAAGCTGGGAAATCAGTTTATTATCCTCAGCGTACTTAATTTTATAATTAAGCGCGAAAGTTGCTATGTGCTCGATCAATTCATTTATTTGAAGATTCACTGCCGAGGTTGGATCGTTGACCCAGCCGCGGTTGCTTTCTTCCAGGTTTGCAAGGCAGTCATGATACAGAGTTTCGCAGAGGAATCTCAGCTGCGCGATATCATGCCTTTTTGGTGAGTACTCGTCCATAACACATCCCCTTGTAAGTGGTTTAAACGACGACTAACAAACACCGTTGTGGGATGAAGAGCTGGCTCAAACATTGTAATCCTGTGATTTAACTATAATCCAGTCTTAAAAATATTTCACCGTGCTATTACGAAAAATTACAATAAATACGGTTAATTTATCTTAAAAATTGGACCTTATTATACCGGCCCCTTTTATCTTTTGGAGTCACTGAGTTGTCTGCCTTATATATCATCAGGTTATCAGATAAACGCTGATAATTAAGAATATTCCGAGGGAGGCCGGATGGGAGACGCGGATAACAGAACTCTGAATAAAAAAAAGTGCGATATTCATCAATTGATATTATATGTCAGAACGTAAAATAAACAATGACAATGTGTGCGTTTAAATACCCCGAAAGAAAAAGGGCCGCAAATGCGGCCCTTAGCTTAAGACTTAAGGAAGATTAATGATGCTCAGTCGGGTGACTATGCTCAAGATCTTCAGTTTTCTTACTGAAGCGGCGACGAACCACCACGAAGAAGACCGGCACGAAGAAGATTGCCAGAACTGTCGCGGTAACCATCCCGCCCATTACGCCAGTACCTACGGCGTTCTGCGCGCCGGAACCTGCGCCAGAGCTGATAACCAACGGCATTACCCCGAGGATAAACGCCAGCGAGGTCATCAGGATTGGACGCAGACGCATACGTACTGCTTCCAGCGTCGCTTCAACCAGACCTTTACCTTCTTTTTCCATCAGGTCTTTGGCGAATTCGACGATAAGTATCGCGTTCTTCGCCGACAGGCCGATGGTGGTCAACAGACCGACCTGGAAGTAAACATCGTTAGTCAGGCCGCGGAAAGAGGCCGCCAATAGTGCGCCAATAACGCCCAACGGTACAACCAGCATAACGGAGAACGGAATCGACCAGCTCTCATACAACGCTGCCAGACACAGGAAGACCACGATAAGCGAAATAGCGTACAGCGCTGGCGCCTGGTTACCGGACAGACGTTCCTGGTAGGACATACCGGTCCAGTCGTAACCAATACCGGTTGGCAGTTTACCCGCCAGCTCTTCCATCAGCGTCATCGCTTCACCGGTACTCTTACCTGGCGCTGCCTGACCGAGGATTTCCATGGATGGCAGACCGTTGTAGCGTTCCAGACGCGGAGAACCGTATTCCCAACGCGAGGTGGAGAATGCTGAGAACGGCACCATCTGGCCATCACTGCCGCGCACGTACCAGTTGCCGATATCTTCCGGCAGCATGCGGTATTTGGCTTCCGACATGATATACACTTTTTTCACACGGCCGCGGTCAATGAAGTCGTTGACGTAGCTGCCGCCCCAGGCCGCGCCGAGGGTGGTGTTGATATCACTGATCGAGACGCCAAGCGCCTGCGCTTTTTCCTGATCGATATTGATTTTGAACTGCGGCGTATCTTCCAGGCCGTTTGGACGCACGCCAGTTAAGACGTCCGGGTGCTGAGCGACCATGCCGAACAGTTGGTTACGCGCCTGAGTTAATTTCTCATGCCCTAAACCACCCTGATCGATAAGCTGGAAGTCAAAGCCGGTAGCGGTACCCAGTTCAACGATCGCCGGCAGGTTAAAGGCGAAGACCATCGCATCTTTAATCTGTGAGAATCGCGCCATCGCACGACCGGTAATCGCTTCAACTTTGTTTTCCTCGCCCGGACGTTGACTCCAGTCTTTCAACGATACGAAGGCAATACCGGTGTTCTGACCGCGGCCTGCGAAACCAAAGCCGTTAACGGCGAACACCGATTCAACGTTGTTCTTTTCTTTGGTCAGGTAGTAGTCGGTCATCTCATCGAGGACTTTCTGCGTACGTTCCTGCGTCGCGCCAGCAGGCAGCTGCGCCATACTCAGGAATACGCCCTGGTCTTCATCCGGTAAGAAGGAACTTGGCAGACGAACGAACAGATACGCCATACCGACGACGATGATCAGATACAGAACCAGGTAACGACCGGTACTGCGCAGAATGTTGCCTACGCTGTCGGTGTAGTGGTGCGTGCTCTTGTCGAATACGCGGTTGAACCAGCCAAAGAAGCCTTTGTGCTCGCCGTGGCCGCCTTTCTTAATCGGTTTCAGCATCGTGGCGCACAGCGCCGGGGTCAGGATTAATGCGACCAGTACCGACAGCGCCATCGCGGAAACGATAGTGATGGAGAACTGACGATAAATCGCCCCGGTAGAACCGCCGAAGAAGGCCATCGGGATAAATACCGCGGACAGTACCATCGCAATACCGACCAGTGCGCCCTGAATCTGCCCCATCGACTTACGGGTCGCTTCTTTCGGCGGCAATCCTTCTTCCGCCATGACACGCTCGACGTTTTCTACAACGACGATGGCGTCATCCACCAGCAAGCCGATGGCGAGCACCATCCCGAACATCGTCAGGGTGTTTATCGAGAAGCCAAACGCCGCCAGGATGGCGAAGGTCCCCAGCAATACGACAGGTACCGCGATGGTTGGGATCAGTGTGGCGCGGAAGTTCTGCAGGAACAGATACATGACCAGGAACACCAGGATGATCGCTTCAACCAGCGTTTTGACAACTTCGTGAATAGAGATTTTTACAAACGGCGTCGTGTCGTACGGATAAACAATTTTCATCCCGGCAGGGAAGAACGGTTCCATACGTTTCAGTTCGGCACGGATCGCGTTAGCGGTATCCAGGGCGTTAGCGCCGGTCGCCAGTTTAATCCCCAGACCGGAGGCTGGCTGGTTGTTAAAGCGAGCAACAACGTCATAGCTTTCGCCGCCCAGTTCGATTTTGGCAACATCGCGCAGACGAACCTGCGAGCCATCCTGGTTGACCTTCAGCAGAATTTTGCCGAATTCATCAGTATTGGTCAGACGTGTCTGCGCAACGATGGAGGCGTTCAACTGTTGGCCTTTCACCGGCGGCGTACCGCCTAATTGGCCAGCCGCCACCTGGGCGTTCTGCGCTTTAATCGCGTTGATGACGTCAACCGGAGTCAGCTGGAAGTTATTCAGTTTGTTCGGGTCCATCCAGATACGCATCGCGTACTGGGAACCGAACAGCTGAACGTCGCCCACGCCGTTGGTACGGCTGATTGGATCCTTCATGTTGGCGGCAACATAGTCAGAAATATCATCCTGCGTCATGGTGCCGTTGGTGTTGATCACCCCGACAACCATCAGGAAGCTGCTGGACGCTTTTTCTACGCTAATACCCTGTTGCTGTACTTCTTGCGGCAGCAGGGGCGTCGCCAGCGCCAGTTTGTTCTGAACCTGGACCTGAGCGATATCCGGATCGGTACCGGATTCAAAGGTCAGAGTAATCGTTGCTGTACCGGTGGAGTCGCCATTCGAAGACATGTACATCAGGTGATCGATACCGTTCATGTTCTGTTCGATAACCTGAGTCACGGTGTTCTGCACCGTTTCGGCATCCGCGCCGGGGTACATGGCGGTAATGGAAATTGCCGGCGGCGCAATCGTTGGATATTGCGCCACGGGGAGTTTCAAAATCGAAAGCCCCCCGGCCAACATGATGATGATGGCGATCACCCACGCAAATATGGGTCGATCGATAAAGAAATTAGGCATGTCTTAACGGCTCCTGTTTAAGTTAAGACTTGGTTTGTTCAGACTGAGCGTTCGCGTTGCCAGCGGCCTGCTGTTGGTTGTCTGAAGCTACTTCCTGCGCTTTTACCTGTACGCCTGGTCTTACTTTTTGCAGCCCGGTCACGATGACGCGATCGCCGGTTTTCAAACCGTTGGTGACTAACCATTTGTCGCCGATAGCCTGAGTCGCGGTAACCTGACGAACTTCGACTTTATCACCTTCGCCAACCAGCATGACGCTCGCATCGCCGCGCGGGGTACGGGTGACGCCCTGTTGCGGAACCAGCAGCGCATCCGGATTAACACCTTCTTCCAGACGCGCGCGAACGAACATCCCTGGCAGCAGAGTGTGGTCCGGGTTCGGGAAGATAGCGCGCAGAGTGATAGAGCCGGTGGTCTGATCAACGGTCACGTCGGAGAATTCCAGCGTACCATCCTGCGGATATTTCAGACCGTCGTTGGTCACCAGTTCGACTTTCGCCTTGCCGTTTTCCTGCTTCAGCTGACCGTTAGCCAGTTCCTGTTTCAGACGCAGGAAATCGTTGCTCGATTGCGTCACGTCAACATAGATAGGATCCAGCTGCTGCACGGTTGCCAGCGCGGTTGATTGACCGTTCTGCACCAGCGCGCCTTCGGTAACCGCGGATTTACCAATGCGTCCGCTGATCGGTGACGTCACTTTGGTATAGGCCAGGTTGATACGTGCCGTTTCAACAGCCGCTTTCGCCGCGACTACGGCCGCGTTGTTTTGCTGAGCATCAGCAACGGCGGTGTCGTAGTCTTGTTGACTGATGTATTTCGTGCCAAGCAGTTTCTGATAACGTCTGACCGTCAACTGAGCGATGTTTGCGGCGGCCTGGGCTTTCGCTAAATCGCCTTTGGCGCTTTCATAGCTGGCCTGATAGGTTGCCGGATCGATCTGATAAAGAGACACCCCTGCCTGAATATCGCTGCCTTCAGTGAAGTTACGTTTCAGAATAATGCCACTTACCTGAGGGCGGACTTCTGCGACACGATAAGCATTGGTACGACCAGGAAGTTCAGTGGTGATTTGTAGAGGTGCGGATTTGAGCGTGACAATGCCGACTTCTGGCATTTGCTGGGCCCCTTGTTGAGCCGGTTTATCGTCACATCCTGTTAGCGCTAAGCTGCCTGAGAGCATCAGAACGACCGCCAGAGGCGTTAACCCTCTGTTTTTGTTCATATGTAAACCTCGAGTGTCCAATTTCAAATTTTCAGTGGCTCAAACGTCCACAAACCCACTACAGTCTTTCTATTATGGTCATGCTATGGTACATACATTCATAAATGTATGTAAACGCAACCTCTGTAAAGTCATCAACCTATGGCACGAAAAACCAAACAACAGGCACTTGAAACCCGGCAACTGATCCTTGACGTTGCCCTGCGTTTGTTTTCGCAGCAAGGCGTATCATCTACCTCGTTGGCAGCGATTGCAAAAGCTGCTGGGGTGACCAGGGGGGCTATCTACTGGCATTTCAAAAACAAATCCGATTTGTTTAATGAAATATGGTCTCTCTCTGACGCCAGCATTAGCGATCTCGAAGTTGAGTATCGGGTAAAATTCCCCAACGATCCACTGTCTGTTGTTCGTGAAATACTAGTTTATATCCTCGAAGCAACGGTAATAGAGGAACGTAGACGCTTGATGATGGAAATCATCTTCCATAAGTGCGAATTTGTCGGAGAAATGGCGGTTGTCCAACAAGCGCAGCGTAGTTTATGGCTTGAAAGCTACGATCGTATTGAGCAAACATTAAAAGAGTGTATCACCGCCCAACAATTACCTGCGAATTTACTTACCCGCCGTGCGGCAATTCTTATGCGCAGTTATCTTTCCGGGTTAATGGAAAACTGGCTCTTCGCACCGGATACCTTTAACCTCCAGGCTGAAGCCCGCGCTTACGTCGATACGCTGATTGAGATGTATCAGACTTGTCCGTCGCTGCGCAGTCCGTCTACGGTTGAGGCCTGAAGCCGAGGGGGAAATAGCGGCAAATTTTCCTTATCTCTCCCGCTATTCGCGCGCGGAGAGAAGTGCTATTCTGCGCGCTGCGACGACCCCCGGTATTCTCCGGCATTTGCAACCATTCATGTATACTATGCAGCACACTAATCGTTGGCCTCATGCCATTTCCGCTATAGTTTTTGCACTCATCCTTCTTGTTGGCTCTTTGAGTTTCAACCAGGCTCTGGCTGCAGATTTACCTGAGCGTACTGACGTTCAAAGTCAGCTCACTACGCTTAATAAGCAAAAAGATCTCACACCGCAGGAAAAATTAGTTCAGCAGGACCTGACACAGACGTTAGAAACGCTGGATAAGATTGAGCGTATAAAAACGGAAACGGTCCAACTGCGCCAGCAGGTTGAACAGGCGCCAGCGAAAATGCGTCAAGCGGTCGACAGCCTGAATGCGCTGAGCGACGTTCCTGATGATGAAGTCACGCGCAAAACGCTTAGCACGCTGTCGCTGCGTCAGCTTGAATCCCGCGTTTCGCAGGCGTTGGACGATCTGCAAAACGCGCAGAACGATCTGGCGACCTACAACAGTCAATTAGTGTCGCTGCAGACCCAACCGGAGCGCGTACAGAACGCGATGTACTCCGCTTCCCAACAGTTGCAGCAAATTCGTAACCGTCTGAATGGCACTGCGCCGGGCGAAGAGACGCTACGCCCGACTCAGCAAGGTTTGTTGTTGGCGCAACAGGCGCTGCTGAATGCGGAAATCGAACAGCAGCGTAAGAGTCTGGAAGGCAACACGGTGCTGCAGGATACGCTGCAGAAACAACGTGATTACGTGACCGCCAACAGCAACCGGCTTGAACATCAGCTGCAGTTACTGCAGGAAGCGGTGAACAACAAGCGACTGACATTGACCGAGAAAACCGCTCAGGAAGCGGTCTCGCCGGATGAAACCACGCGTATCCAGAATAATCCGTTGGTGAAACAGGAGCTTGAAGTCAACCATCAACTCAGCGAGAAGCTGATTCAGGCAACGGAAAACGGCAACCAATTGGTGCAGCGCAATATCAGAGTCAAAAACTGGCTCGATCGCGCGCTGCAGTCTGAACGGGATATTAAAGAACAGATTTCGGTGCTGAAGGGCAGTTTGTTGCTGTCGCGCATCCTTTATCAACAGCAGCAGACCCTGCCGTCGGCGGATGAGCTGCAGGATATGACCAACCGCATTGCTGACCTGCGCCTCGAGCAGTTTGAGGTCAATCAGCAGCGCGACGCTCTGTTCCAGAGCGACACGTTTGTCGCCAACCTGGAAGAAGGGCACAGCAGCGACGTGACGCCGGAAGTTCACGATGCGTTGCTGGAAGTCATCGACATGCGCCGCGAACTGCTGGACCAGTTCAACAAGCAGCTGGGCAACCAACTGATGATGGCGATCAACCTGCAGATTAACCAGCAGCAGTTGATGAGCGTCTCCGGCAATCTGAAATCCATTCTGACCCAGCAGATCTTCTGGGTGAACAGCAATAAGCCGATGGATTGGGAGTGGATTAAATCCTTCCCGGAAGCGCTGAAAGGTCAGTTCAAATCGATGAAAATCACCGTCAACTGGGAAAAAGCCTGGCCGGCGGTATTTATCGCATTCCTTGCCGGATTACCGTTATTGCTGATTGCCGGCCTGATTCGCTGGCGCTTGCAGTGGTTACGCGACTACCAGGCGAAGCTGGCCTCTCAGGTGGGGCAGTTACGCAACGATACCCAGCTCAATACGCCGAAAGCGATCTTTATTGACCTGATCAGAGCGCTGCCGGTGGTGCTGCTGATTCTGGCAGTCGGGCTGATCCTGCTGACGATGCAGCTGAATGTCAGCAGTCTGCTGTGGGCTTACAGTAAGAAACTGGCGGTGTTCTGGCTGGTATTCGGCTTGTGCTGGAAGGTGCTGGAAAAAGACGGCGTGGCGGTGAAGCATTTCAATATGTCCCCGCAATTGACCAGCCACTGGCGGCGGCAGATTGTCCGCGTCAGCCTGGCGCTGCTACCGCTGAACTTCTGGTCGGTAGTTTCCGAGCTGTCGCCGTTGAATCTGATGGATGACGTGCTCGGGCAGTTCGTGATTTTCGTCAACCTGCTGCTGATCGCGGTACTGGTGTGGCCGATGTGTCGTGAAAGCTGGCGCGATAAAGAGTCGCATAGTCTGCGATTGCTGACGGTGACCGTGTTGTCGATCGTTCCCGTCGCGCTGATGGTGCTGACGGCGACCGGTTACTTCTATACCACGCTGCGTCTGGCTGGCCGCTGGATTGAGACCGTCTATCTGGTGATGATGTGGAACTTGCTGTATCAGACCGTGCTGCGCGGCCTGAGCGTGGCGGCGCGGCGTATTGCCTGGCGTCGTGCGTTGGCGCGTCGCCAGCATCTGGTGAAGGAAGGAGCAGAAGGCGCCGAGCCGCAAGAGGAACCGACGATCGCCCTCGAACAGGTGAACCAGCAGACGCTACGTATCACTATGCTGGTGATGGTGGCGCTATTCGCTGTGATGTTCTGGGCAATTTGGTCCGATCTGATTACCGTCTTCGCCTATCTTGATAGCATTACTCTCTGGCACTACAACGGCAGCGAAGCCGGCGCCAGCGTGGTGAAAAGCGTCACCATGGGCAGCCTGCTGTTTGCGATCGTCGCCTCAATGGTCGCCTGGGCGCTGATCCGTAACTTGCCGGGCTTGCTGGAAGTGCTGGTGCTATCGCGCCTCAATATGCGGCAAGGGGCTTCCTATGCGATCACGACGATCCTCAACTATGCGATTATCGCCATTAGCGCAATGACGGTATTCGGCTCGTTAGGGGTCTCGTGGGATAAACTGCAATGGCTGGCAGCGGCGCTGTCGGTCGGTTTAGGTTTCGGCTTGCAGGAAATTTTCGGTAACTTCGTCTCCGGTTTGATCATTCTCTTCGAACGCCCGGTGCGTATCGGCGATACGGTGACTATCGGCACCTTCTCCGGTACCGTCAGTAAGATCCGTATTCGTGCGACCACGATTACCGACTTTGATCGTAAAGAGGTCATCATTCCGAATAAAGCCTTCGTGACCGAACGTCTGATTAACTGGTCGCTCTCCGATACCATCACCAGGGTGGTGATCCGCCTCGGCGTGGCCTATGGTTCCGATCTCGATAAGGTAAAAGAAGTGCTGTTGCAGGCGGCGCATGAGCATCCGAAAGTGATGCAGGATCCCGCGCCGTCAGTCTTCTTCACCACCTTTGGCGCCAGCACGTTGGATCATGAACTCCGGCTTTACGTGCGTGAACTGCGCGATCGCAGTTATGCAGTGGACGAACTGAACCGCGCGATTGACCGCCTGTGCCGTGAAAACAATATTGATATCGCCTTTAATCAGCTGGAAGTCCATCTGCGCAATGAGAAGGGCGATGAAGTCACGGAAGTGAAACGTGACAATAAAGGTGATGATGCGGCGCCGACCGTCGCGTAATCGCGCATCGGGGCGGCTTTAGCCGCCCCGAATCATTTTATTTTCCCGTCGCAGGCGAATCCGCCTGCGCATTTTTCAGTTTGTTCTCATAATCGCGCTTAATAATATCCAGCGCTCCCAGTACCGTTCTGGCGCTGACCTGGTTTTCTTCCAGCAGCATGATTAAATCAACAGCCAGCTTGACCTCGTCCGGGGCATTTTCCAGCGACATAGCTCTCTCCTGTTAGCGCGTTAAACGCGCCAGTACATTCTCTATATTTTCCAGCGCATCGCGACAGCGAGCCAGACGCCCGGCGTAGGCGTCGACTTCTTTGGCCAGCCGCTGCTGGTCGGCAAGCGTCGTCGCTTGCGCCAGCTGACGTTGGCGATCGTTGCGCATTGCCAGCAGGCGGCGTTCATACTCCTGGTGCTGTAAGCGGCGACGCTGCCAGCGGTTCAGCGTTGACGAGGCGCTATCCCAGCTACGCAGTGACCAGGTCGCCGTCTCGCGGCTCATCGCGGCAATCTGAGCCAGCAACCGTTCGGCAAGCCAGATCACTTGGGGTAGCTGCTGGTGCGCCACGGCCTGCTGTAATTCGGCGAAATTTTGCTGCGCCTCGTCGAGGTAGGACTGCATCTGCGTGTCGCGGGTACGGAACAGCTGACGGTCGAAACGCGGACTCAGCGTAGCGTGATTGGCCAGCGGCGCGACCTGGGCCGCCAGGTCAGCCAGCTGATTTTTCAGCGTTTGTAAAAGCCGGGTTGTTTTCAAAGAACTCCTCCATTCCCTGCCGAGCAGTTGTGTTACAGTAGCGACATCTACTTGATAACGATTCGCATCATGCCACGTCTTATTTTAATCATTATTGGCTGGCTGGCGGTAGTACTGGGGACACTGGGCGTCTTTTTACCCCTCCTGCCAACAACGCCGTTTATTCTGCTCGCCGCCTGGTGTTTTGCTCGCTCGTCGCCGCGCTTTCACCACTGGTTGCTATACCGCTCGTGGTTTGGCGGCTATCTGCGCCACTGGCAGCAATATCGCGCGATGCCGCCGGGTGCCAAGCCGCGAGCCATTATCATGATTTTGCTAACCTTTGCCATTTCGCTGTGGCTGGTTAAGCTTATGTGGGTGCGCATCCTCCTGTTGGTGATTCTCGCCGGCTTGTTGGTCATGATGTGGCGCATTCCGGTGGTTGATGCAAAGCAACAAAAGCACTGATGCGCAATAATGCCTGTTGCAATTGTTGCCGACAGCCAGTAAATTCTGGCGTTTTCGAGCGCGGGTAAGCCTGGTCAAAGGTTAAACAAATGTTTCTTTGGCCCATTTTGCACGCCCGTGGGTAACACCGTTTCAATCAGGCATACACTTATGACCGCAACTGCACAGCAGCTTGAATATCTGAAGAACAGCATCCAGAGCGTCCAGGATTACCCGAAGCCGGGCATCCTTTTCCGCGATGTCACCAGCTTGCTGGAAGACCCGAAAGCCTACGCGCTTAGCATTGAACTGTTGACCGAGCGTTACAAAAACGCGGGCATCACCAAAGTGGTGGGTACCGAAGCGCGTGGTTTCCTGTTTGGCGCGCCAGTTGCGCTAGCGTTGGGCGTTGGCTTTGTTCCGGTACGCAAGCCGCGCAAGTTGCCGCGTGAAACTATCGCTGAAAGCTATGAGCTTGAATATGGCACCGATCAGCTGGAAATCCACGTTGATGCCATTAAAGAAGGCGATAAAGTGCTGGTGGTCGATGACCTGCTGGCGACCGGCGGCACCATTGACGCTACCGTGAAGCTGATTCGTCGCTTGGGCGGCGAAGTTCACGACGCCGCTTTTATTATCAATCTGTTCGATCTGGGCGGCGAGCAGCGCCTGGAAAAACTGGGGATCAACTGCTTTAGCCTGGTCCCTTTCCCGGGCCACTAAGCAAATCCCGACACATAGCCTCGCCGATCCGGCGGGGCTGTGATAGCATTACCCCCTCGAAAATTCACCTTCCAGCGTTTCAGAGCCAGCCCATGAGTTATCAGGTCTTAGCCCGTAAATGGCGCCCACAAACCTTTGCTGACGTCGTCGGCCAGGAACATGTGCTGACCGCACTGGCGAACGGCTTATCGTTAGGGCGCATTCATCACGCTTATCTCTTTTCCGGCACGCGCGGGGTAGGGAAAACCTCTATCGCCCGTCTGTTGGCGAAAGGGTTAAACTGCGAAAGCGGCATTACCGCTACGCCGTGCGGCGTCTGCGATAACTGTCGCGAAATTGAACAAGGCCGCTTTGTCGATCTGATTGAGATCGATGCCGCCTCGCGCACCAAAGTTGAAGATACCCGCGATCTGCTGGATAACGTCCAGTACGCGCCGGCTCGCGGCCGCTTCAAGGTCTACCTGATCGATGAAGTACACATGCTGTCGCGCCACAGCTTCAACGCGTTATTAAAAACGCTGGAGGAGCCGCCTGCGCACGTCAAATTCCTGCTGGCGACCACCGATCCGCAAAAACTGCCGGTGACGATTTTGTCCCGCTGCCTGCAGTTCCATCTGAAGGCGCTGGATGTCGAACAAATCCGTCATCAGCTGGAACACATTGTCGGCGAAGAGCAGATTGCTTTTGAGCCCCGGGCGCTGCAGCTACTGTCGCGCGCCGCTGACGGCAGCCTGCGCGATGCGTTAAGCCTGACCGATCAGGCGATCGCCAGCGGCGATGGCCGCTTAACCGCGGAGTCCGTCAGCGAGATGCTTGGCACCCTCGACGACGATCAGGCGCTATCCTTGATAGAAGCGCTGGTGGCTGCCGACGGCGAACGCGTCATGGCGGGCGTCAGCGAGGCCGCCGCGCGCGGCGTTGAGTGGGAAGCGCTACTGGTGGAAATGCAAAGCTTGCTGCATCGCATCGCCATGGTTCAGCTTTCGCCATCGGCGCTGGGGGCGGATATGGCCGCCGTCGAACTGCGGATGCGTGAACTGGCGCGTACCGTACCGCCGAGCGACGTCCAGCTTTACTACCAGACGCTGCTGATTGGCCGCAAAGAACTACCTTATGCGCCGGACCGCCGTATGGGCGTTGAAATGACGCTGCTGCGCGCGCTGGCGTTCCATCCGCGTCAGCCGCTGCCGGAACCGGAAGTGAAGCCGGCCGCCGCCGCGCCAGCGCCGATGCCACCAGCCGCGCCGGTTGCTCCGCAACCGGCGTCATCGCCGCCGCAGAATCTGCCGCAGAGTACCAGTCAAGTGCTGGCGGCGCGCAATCGGCTGCAACGGGCTCCGGGAGCAACCACCCCAAAAAAGAGTGAACCGGCAGCCGCATCCCGCGCGCGGCCGGTGAATAACGCTGCGCTGGAACGACTGAGTTCGATTACCGAGCGCGTACAGGCTCGCCCGGCTGCTGCTGCGCTTGAGCAGGCCCCGGCGAAGAAAGAAGCATACCGCTGGAAGTCGACGGCCCCGCTTGAAGAGGTCAAAGTCGAAGTCGCTACGCCCAAAGCGCTGAAAAAAGCGCTGGAGCATGAAAAAACGCCGGAACTGGCAGCGAAGCTCGCGGTGGAAGCGGTCGAACGCGATAGCTGGGCGGCAGAGGTGAACCAACTGGCGGTGCCAAAACTGGTGGAACAGGTGGCGCTCAATGCGTGGAAAGAGCAGGACGGCAATCGTGTTTGCCTGCACCTGCGCCCAAGCCAGCGGCACCTGAATTCGGCAGGCGCGCAACAAAAGCTGGCCGAAGCGCTGGGCGTGTTGTACGGTGCGCCAGTTGAATTGACTATCGTTGAAGACGATAATTCGGCGATGCGCACGCCGCTGGAGTGGCGGCAGGCAATTTATGAAGAAAAGCTTGCGCAGGCGCGCGAAGCGATTATTGCGGATAACAACATCCAGACCCTGCGGAGATTCTTCGATGCCGACCTGGATGAAGAGAGTATCCGCCCCATTTGATCGCCAGTCTGACTGGCGTTCAGCATCCTTAACGATGACTTACTGAGAGAGAAGCCTATGTTTGGTGGAAAAGGCGGCCTGGGTAACCTGATGAAACAGGCCCAGCAGATGCAAGACAAAATGCAGAAAATGCAGGAAGAGATCGCGCAGCTGGAAGTGACCGGTGAGTCCGGCGCGGGTCTGGTTAAAGTGACCATCAACGGCGCGCACAACTGCCGTCGCGTGGAAATCGACCCAAGCCTGTTGGAAGACGACAAAGACATGCTGGAAGATCTGGTGGCAGCCGCGTTCAACGACGCCGCGCGCCGCATTGAAGAGACCCAGAAAGAGAAAATGGCTTCCGTTTCTGCCGGCATGCAGCTGCCGCCAGGCTTCAAGATGCCGTTCTGATGCAAACCAGCCCGCTGTTAACTCAGCTTATGGAAGCGCTGCGCTGTCTGCCGGGCGTGGGCCCGAAGTCGGCTCAGCGTATGGCGTTTACCCTGCTGCAGCGCGATCGCAGCGGTGGTATGCGTCTGGCGCAGGCGCTGACGCGCGCGATGTCGGAAATCGGCCACTGCGCCGATTGCCGCACCTTCACCGAGCAGGAGGTGTGCAACATTTGCAGCAACCCGCGTCGCCAGGAAAACGGCCAGATCTGCGTGGTGGAGAGTCCGGCGGACATCTACGCCATCGAACAGACCGGGCAGTATTCCGGCCGCTACTTCGTGCTGATGGGCCACCTGTCGCCGCTTGACGGCATCGGGCCTGATGACATCGGGCTCGATCGCCTCGAACAGCGTCTCAACGCGGAGTCGATCACTGAGGTGATCCTCGCCACTAACCCAACCGTTGAGGGCGAGGCGACGGCCAACTACATTGCCGAGCTGTGCGCGGAGTCAGGCGTTGACGCCAGCCGTATCGCTCACGGCGTACCGGTTGGCGGCGAGCTGGAAATGGTCGACGGCACCACGCTGTCCCACTCTCTGGCTGGTCGTCACAAGATTATTTTCTGAACAAACGGAGGCTGCTTTCGCCGCCTCCGCTTGAAAAAACCCGCGCCGATCCCCATCTCCTCCCCAACACGTTATTTCCATTAATAATAAATGGCATTGTTGAGGTCGACTTACATGAAAGGACAAGAAACCCGTGGTTTCCAGTCAGAAGTGAAACAGCTTCTGCACCTGATGATCCATTCTCTTTATTCCAACAAAGAAATCTTCCTGCGCGAGCTCATCTCCAACGCTTCGGATGCGGCGGATAAGCTGCGTTTCCGCGCGTTGTCCCAACCGGATCTGTATGAAGGCGACGGCGAGCTGCGCGTGCGTGTGTCATTCGACACCGATAACCGTACGCTGACTATCGCCGATAACGGTATTGGTATGAACCGTGATGAGGTTATCGACCATCTTGGCACGATTGCAAAATCGGGCACCAAAGCGTTCCTCGAATCAATGGGATCCGATCAGGCGAAAGACAGCCAACTGATTGGCCAGTTCGGCGTCGGTTTCTACTCCGCCTTTATCGTTGCCGATAAAGTGACGGTGCGCACCCGCGCGGCGGGCGACAAGCCGGAGAACGGCGTGTTCTGGGAATCCGCCGGTGAAGGCGAATATACCGTTGCCGATATCGTCAAGGCCGATCGCGGGACCGAAATTACGCTGCATCTGCGCGAAGGCGAGGACGACTTCCTCAACGACTGGCGCGTGCGTTCCATCATCAGCAAATACTCTGACCATATCGCGCTGCCGGTTGAGATTGAAAAACGCGAAGAAGTGGACGGCGAAACCGTTATTTCGTGGGAGAAAATCAACAAGGCGCAGGCGCTGTGGACACGCAGCAAATCTGAAGTCACCGACGACGAATACAAAGAGTTTTATAAGCACATCGCTCATGATTTCAGCGACCCGCTGACCTGGAGCCACAACCGTGTGGAAGGTAAGCAGGAGTACACCAGCCTGCTGTATATTCCGTCGCAGGCGCCGTGGGACATGTGGAACCGCGATCACAAACACGGTCTGAAGCTGTACGTGCAACGCGTCTTCATTATGGACGACGCCGAACAGTTTATGCCGAATTACCTGCGCTTCGTGCGCGGCCTGATAGACTCCAACGATCTGCCGCTGAACGTGTCGCGTGAAATCCTGCAGGACAGCAGCGTCACTCGTAATCTGCGCACCGCGCTGAGCAAGCGCGCGCTGCAGATGCTGGATAAGCTGGCGAAAGACGATGCCGAAAAATATCAGACCTTCTGGAAGCAGTTTGGCCTGGTGCTGAAGGAAGGCCCGGCGGAAGACGCCTCCAACCAGGAAGCGATTGCCAAACTGCTGCGCTTTGCTACAACGCATACTGACTCTTCCGCGCAGACCGTTTCGCTGGAAGAGTACGTTTCGCGCATGAAAGAAGGGCAGGAGAAGATCTACTACATCACTGCCGACAGCTATGCGGCGGCGAAGAGCAGTCCGCATCTCGAACTGCTGCGTAAGAAAGGTATCGAAGTTCTGCTGCTTTCCGATCGCATCGATGAGTGGATGATGAGCTACCTGACCGAGTTCGACGGTAAAGCATTCCAGTCAGTTGCGAAAGCCGATGAATCGCTGGATAAGCTGGCGGATGAAGTTGACGAGTCCACCAAAGAAGCGGAAAAAGCGCTGGAGCCGTTCGTTGACCGCGTGAAAGGCCTGCTTGGCGAACGGGTGAAAGAGGTGCGTCTGACCCATCGTCTGACCGATACCCCGGCGATCGTCACCACTGATGCTGACGAGATGAGCACCCAGATGGCGAAACTGTTCGCCGCTGCCGGTCAGGCGGCGCCGGAAGTGAAATACATCTTCGAACTGAACCCGGCGCATCCGCTGGTGAAACGCGCCGCGGATACTCAGGATGACGCTCAGTTCGGTGAATGGGTTGAGCTGCTGTTGGATCAGGCGCTGCTGGCGGAACGCGGCACGCTGGAAGATCCGAACCAGTTCATCCGTCGCATGAACCAACTGTTGGCATCATAAATCGATCCTGACCAGATAGGCCCGGCCGAGCAACGCGACGCCGGGGCTCTGCATAAATGCCTCACCCGGGCGATTTGTTCGGGTGGGGCATTTACCCATAGGTTTGCATAAATATCTCGCCATTAACCGTTTCAGCCGCGCCGCCTTCCTTGAGCCATGGGCGTTCTGGTGGTATGGTTTATCGTTTTTTGAAAAATTGAAACAACTTTTGAGGGGATTTTCGTAATGCGTATTATTCTGCTTGGCGCTCCGGGCGCGGGTAAAGGAACTCAGGCTCAGTTCATCATGGAGAAATACGGTATTCCGCAAATCTCCACCGGCGACATGCTGCGCGCCGCGGTAAAATCCGGCTCCGAGCTCGGTAAACAAGCGAAAGACATTATGGACGCCGGCAAACTGGTGACCGATGAGCTGGTCATCGCGCTGGTGAAAGAGCGTATCGCCCAGGAAGATTGCCGCAACGGTTTCCTGCTGGACGGTTTCCCGCGTACTATCCCGCAGGCTGACGCCATGAAAGACGCCGGCATCGCTGTTGACTACGTGCTGGAATTCGCTGTACCGGACGAACTGATCGTTGACCGCATCGTTGGCCGCCGCGTGCACGCTGCTTCCGGCCGTGTATACCACATCAAATTCAACCCGCCGAAGGTTGAAGGTAAAGACGACGTGACCGGCGAAGAGCTGACCACCCGTAAAGACGACCAGGAAGAGACCGTACGTAAGCGTCTGGTTGAATACCATCAGATGACTGCGCCGCTGATCGGCTACTATCAGAACGAAGCGCAAGCGGGCAACACCCAATACGCGAAAGTCGACGGCACCAAAGCGGTTGCTGACGTTCGCGCCGATCTGGAAAAAATCCTCGGCTAATTAAGCTCTTTCTCATCCTGCTGTGGCAGGATGAGAATTTCTCTCATCTCTACCTTTTGCTATGATTGGTTCCGTTTAACGCCATTTACGCTACAATTGTCAGCGATTCAAATGGTTAAGAGGCGGTAATGCATCAGACGAAAACAGGTATCTTGCTGGCCAATTTAGGCACTCCCGATGCGCCCACGCCCGAAGCGGTGAAGCGCTATCTGCGACAATTTCTCAGCGACAAGCGGGTGGTGGATACGTCTCGTCTGTTGTGGTGGCCGCTGCTGCGCGGCGTCATTCTGCCGATTCGTGCCCCCCGGGTGGCCAAACTTTATCAGTCCGTATGGATGGAAGAGGGATCGCCGTTGATGGTTTATAGCCGTCAGCAGCAGCAGGCGCTGGCGGCCAGGCTGCCGGATACGCCGGTGGCTTTAGGCATGAGCTACGGCTCGCCATCGCTGGCAAGCGCGGTGGATGAACTGCTGGAGCAGGAGGTTGACCATATCGTGGTGTTGCCGCTGTATCCGCAATATTCGTGTTCTACTGTGGCGGCGGTGTGGGATGAGCTGGCGCGGATCCTCGCGACAAAGCGCGCCATTCCCGGCATCTCTTTTATCCGTGATTATGCCGATGACGCCGACTATATTCACGCGCTGGCGGCCAGCGTGCGCGCCTCGTTTGCGGTTCACGGCGAGCCGGATGTGCTGCTGCTATCGTATCACGGTATTCCGCAGCGCTACGCCCATGAGGGCGATGATTATCCGCAGCGTTGCCGGGTGACCACCCGAGAGCTGGTTTCAGTGCTTGGTTTGCCGCCGGAACGGGTGATGATGACCTTCCAGTCGCGCTTTGGTCGTGAGCCCTGGCTGACGCCCTATACCGACGAAACGCTAAAAATGCTGGGCGAGAAAGGGACGAAGCATGTGCAGGTTATCTGTCCGGGCTTCTCCGCCGATTGTCTGGAAACGCTGGAAGAGATAGCCGTTCAGAATCGGGAATTTTTCCTTGAGGCGGGCGGTAAGCAATATGAGTACATTCCGGCACTTAATGCCGATCCTGCGCATATTGAAATGATGGTGAACCTGACCGCGTCGTATCGCTGATCGCGCGGGCCGCGGGGAATATGCTACTATTCCCCGCTTGTTCCCTGTCATTAAATCGCCACTATGAAATTTCCCGGTAAACGCAAATCTAAACACTATTTCCCCGTCAACGCTCGCGATCCGCTGTTGCAACAAATTCAGCCAGAAAATGAGTCCAACGTCTCCTGGGTGGTCGGTATTGACCAAACGCTGGTGGATATCGAAGCGAAAGTGGATGAGGCGTTTATCGTACGCTACGGCCTGAGCGCTGGTCATTCCCTGGTGATTGAAGATGATGTCGCCGAAGCCCTGTATCAGGAGCTGGTACGCAACGGCCTGATCACCCATCAGTTTGCCGGCGGTACTATCGGCAATACCATGCACAACTATTCGGTACTGGCGGATGACCGCTCGGTGCTGCTTGGCGTAATGTGCCGCAATATTGAAATTGGCGGCTATGCCTACCGTTATTTGTGCAACACCTCCAGCCGTACCGACCTTAACTACCTGCAGGGCGTTGATGGCGCCATTGGTCGCTGTTTTACGCTGATTAGCGATAGCGGCGAGCGTACCTTCGCTATCAGTCCGGGCCATATGAACAAGCTGCGTCCGGAAAGCATTCCGGAAGAGGTGATTGCCGGGGCTTCCGCGCTGGTGCTGACGTCGTACCTGGTACGCTGTAAGCCAGGCGAACCGATGCCGGACGCGACGATGAAAGCCATTGAATACGCCAAGAAGCATGACGTGCCGGTGGTGTTGACGCTGGGGACCAAATACGTAATCGCCGATAACCCGGCATGGTGGCAACAGTTCCTGCAGGAGCACGTCTCTATTCTGGCGATGAATGAAGAGGAGGCGGAAGCGCTGACCGGCATTGCCGATCCGTTAACGGCTGCGGATAAAGCGCTGGACTGGGTTGACCTGGTGCTGTGCACCGCCGGACCAGCGGGCCTGTACATGGCGAGCTTTACCGAAGAAGAAGCCAAGCGTAAAACCCAGCATCCGTTGCTGCCGGGGGCGATTGCCGAATTCAACCAGTACGAATTCAGTCGCGCGATGCGCCATCAGGATTGCGTTAATCCGCTGCGTATCTATTCGCATATCGCGCCTTATATGGGCGGCCCGGAGAAGATCATGAACACCAACGGTGCTGGCGACGGCGCGCTGGCGGCTTTGCTGCATGACATCACCGCCAATAACTACCATCGCAACAACGTGCCGAACTCCAGCAAACACAAATGCAAATGGCTGACTTATTCATCGCTGGCGCAGGTGTGTAAATACGCCAACCGCGTTAGCTATCAGGTGTTGAACCAGCATTCGCCGCGTTTAACCCGCGGTCTGCCGGAGCGTGAAGACAGCCTGGAAGAGGCTTACTGGGATCGTTAAGCCGTTCAGCGGATACCGAACCTGAAAGAGACGCCCCGAGCTAAATGCCGGGGCGTATTGCATTAACCGGTTACGATCTCGCCAGCGGGCGGCGTTTCCAGCAGACGTAACATCGCGCGCGCGATTTCACGCTCGCCCATCACCACCTGATTGGCCCCACGCTCGGTAATATAATTCACCTCATCGTCATAATGGGCGCGAGCGATAATCTCAATATTCGGGCATTTTTCCCGCGCGGAGGCGACGATCTCCCCGGCTTCATAGCCGTTAGGAATTGTCAGCAGCAGCCAGCGAGCGCAGTCGAGATGTGCCAGATTCATGATTTCTTCATTGGCGGCATTGCCCAATACGGCGCTGATACCGCGCTCACGTAGTTCATCCACGCGGGTGCGCGACGTTTCAATCACCACCAGCGGGACGCCCTGCGCCATCAGTTTCTCGCCAAGCAGGCTGCCGACGCGGCCAAAGCCGACCAGCAACGCATGGTTGCAGATATCGACCGGGACCTGCTTTTCGTCTTCCAGTACCTCTTCCAGCGTTTGCTCGTCCAGGGTTTCGGTTTTATCGAGGTATTTTTCCAGCAAGGTAAACAGCACCGGGTTAAGCATTATCGAGATGATCGCCCCCGCCAGCACCAGGTTTTGCCCGGCCTGTGGCAGCAGATTCAGCGCCATGCCGAGACCGGCAAGGATAAAGGCGAATTCACCGATTTGCGCCAGGCTAGCGGCGATAGTCAGCGCGGTACGTGGCGAGTGGCCGAACATGCGGACCAGGAAAAAGGCGGCGGCGGATTTACCAAAGATGATAATCGCCAACGTCGCCAGCACGGCCAGCGGCTGTTCAAGCAGGATCATCGGGTCAAACAGCATCCCGACGGAAACGAAGAACAGCACTGCGAAGGCGTCGCGTAGCGGCAGGGTATCGTGAGCGGCGCGGTGGCTGAGCTCGGATTCGTTGAGCACCATTCCGGCGAAGAAGGCGCCAAGGGCGAAGGAGACGTCAAACAGTTCTACGGCGCCAAAGGCGATACCGAGCGCCAACGCCAGCACCGACAGGGTAAACAGTTCGCGAGAGCCGGTCGCCGCGCTGCGCGACATAATCCACGGCACCAGGCGGCGGCCGACCAGCATCATAATGGCGATAAAGGCGACCACTTTCCCGATGGTAATGCCCATATCGACGGCCAGCGAGGCCAGGCCGACATCGCCTTTTTCCGCCATCCCGGCGATAGCGGGCAGCAGGACCAGCGTCAGCACCATCACTAAATCTTCGACAATCAGCCAGCCAATGGCGATTTGCCCACGCTGGCTATCAATTAGCTGTCGTTCTTCCAGCGCGCGCAGCAGCACCACGGTACTGGCGGTAGAAAGACACAGACCAAAGACGATGCCGGTCATCAGCGACCAGCCTAACAAGGAGGAGAGCGCCATCCCGAGCAGCGTCGCCACGGCTATCTGGGCGATGGCCCCGGGAATGGCTATCGACTTTACCGCCATCAAATCTTTGAGAGAGAAGTGCAGCCCGACGCCGAACATCAGCAAAATGACGCCAAGCTCGGCCAGCTCAGGCGCCAGTTTAGTGTCGGCGACAAAACCAGGGGTAAAAGGACCGGCCAGCACGCCCGCTAATAAATATCCCACCAGTGGAGAAATACGTAGCTTATTGGCAATCATGCCGAGAATAAAGGCGAGCACAAGGCCGCCGACAATGGTGGTGATTAGCGGTGTTGCGTGGTGCATTCCGTCTCCTTGCGTGTGGTGAGCCGATCCATTTTCGCGACTAAAAGCAAAAAACCGATTAATAGTTTATGACACTTTTAGTGGTTTTGTTTATGAATAATTATTGAAATTTGCGAAAAATTGGAATTAGGCGCGCAAAAAGCACAGATCGGAAAATGATGGTAGGTAATGGCGACGTAATGCTGATGGGATAAGGGATTACGGCGGCCAAACTTTCATTTTGACCGCCGGATAATCAGGCCTTTTGATGGTTATTAGGTAGGAATATCGTCAGAATGCCGAGAAGCGGTAGGAAAGCGCAGATTTTATAGACCAGGTCGATGCTGGTATGGTCGGCTAACAGTCCTAACACCGCGGCGCCAAGGCCGCCCATACCAAACGCAAAGCCGAAGAACAGGCCGGAAACCATGCCGATTCGGCCCGGCAGGAGCTCTTGCGCATAGACCAGGATGGCGGAAAAGGCCGAGGCAAGGATAAAACCAATGATCACGGTCAGGATCCCGGTCCATTCCAGTGATGCGTACGGTAAAATAAGGGTAAACGGCGCGACGCCGAGGATAGAGCCCCAAATAACGTATTTACGGCCAATCTTATCGCCGACAGGCCCGCCAATCACCGTCCCGGCGGCAACCGCAAACAGGAACGCAAACAGGTGAAACTGCGCATTTTGCACCGATAATCCAAACTTACTCATCAGATAAAAGGTGTAATAGCTGCTGATGCTCGCCATATAGAAGTATTTGGAGAAAATGAGCATCAACAGGATGCTCACGGCCAGAATAACCTTGTTACGCGGCAGCGGATTCACAATCACCGGCTTCGGTTTGCCTTTATTCATACGGTGTTGCGCGGCGTACCAGCGGCTGATTTGCGACAGCACGACGATCGCCAGCAGCGCAGCCAGGACGAACCAGGCGACGTTGCCTTTACCATACGGGGCGATGATCACCGCCGCCAGCAAGGGGCCGAGCGAACTGCCAAAGTTGCCGCCAACCTGGAACAATGATTGCGCCAGGCCGTGACGGCCGCCGGAGGCCATACGCGCCACGCGTGAGGATTCCGGATGGAACACCGAAGAACCGGTGCCGACCAGCGCGGCGGCAAGCAGCACCATGCCGAAACTCCCGGCCAGCGCTAAGAGAATTAAGCCGCAGAGGGTGAAACACATGCCCACCGGCAATGACCACGGCATCGAACGTTTATCGGTGATGTAACCAATCACCGGCTGAAATAGCGATGATGTCAGCTGGAAGGTGAGGGTGATCATACCGATCTGCACGAAGGTTAACGAGAACTCCGCCTGCAGCAATGGGTAAATCGCCAGGATCAGCGACTGGATCATGTCGTTGAGCAGATGGGAAAGGCTAATCGCGCCCAGGATGCCAAAAGAGGTACGGGCTTTTTGCGGTGGCGCGCTACTGCCGGGTAAAGTTTGAGCGGTTTGATGAGTTGTCATAGGTTCACTTCAGCGAGTTCTATTTGTTGTAGAGAATGCAGGTTGAATAATTATCCGACTAACATACCTGTCGATAAGGTTTGAAGGAAGTCGCATTTCTGAAAACATATTTGTTAAAGCCGCTGACTCGCTATACTTTCGGCACTTGTTATTAAGTCAGGGAGTGAAACATGGATTCTTTAAAACGAGGCGTGGCACTGGCGTTATTCGCCGCCTTATCGCTGAGCAGCCTGTCTGCACAGGCCTATGAGCAGGACAAAACCTACAAAATCACCATCCTGCATACCAACGATCATCATGGCCATTTCTGGCGTAACGACTATGGCGAATATGGTCTGGCAGCACAGAAGACGCTGGTGGACGGTATTCGTAAAGAGGTGGCCAGCGAGGGCGGCAGCGTGCTGCTGCTGTCTGGCGGCGACATTAATACCGGCGTGCCGGAGTCCGACTTACAGGATGCGGAACCGGATTTTCGTGGGATGAATCTGATTGGCTATGACGCGATGGCGGTTGGCAACCATGAGTTTGATAATCCGCTCAGCGTGTTGCGCCAGCAGGAAAAATGGTCAAAATTCCCGTTCTTGTCGGCCAATATTTATCAGAAAAGCACCGGCGAACGCCTGTTTAAACCCTGGGCGCTGTTTAAGCGCAGCGGTTTGAAAATCGCGGTGATCGGGTTAACAACCGACGACACGGCGAAAATCGGCAACCCGGAATATTTCACCGATATTGAGTTCCGCAATCCGGCGGCAGAAGCCAAGCTGGTGATTCAGGAATTGCAGCAAAATGAAAAACCGGACGTGATTCTGGCAGCGACGCATATGGGTCATTATGACAACGGCAACCACGGATCTAACGCGCCGGGCGACGTCGAAATGGCGCGTAGCCTGCCTGCGGGATCGCTGGCGATGATCGTCGGCGGCCACTCGCAGGATCCCGTGTGCATGGCGGCGGAAAATAAAAAGCAGGTTGATTATGTCCCAGGTACCCCGTGTACGCCGGATCGCCAGAACGGCATCTGGATCGTGCAGGCTCACGAATGGGGGAAATATGTCGGTCGCGCTGATTTTGAATTCCGCAACGGCGAGATGAAGCTAGTGCGCTATCAGCTGATTCCAGTCAATCTGAAGAAGAAAGTCACCTGGGATAACGGGCAGAGCGAGCGCGTGTTGTATACGCCGCAAATTGCTGAAAACCCGCAGATGCTCTCACTGTTAACGCCGTTCCAGAATAAAGGCAAAGCGCAGCTACAGGTGAAGATCGGTAGCGTTAATGGCCATCTTGAAGGTGACCGTAGCAAGGTGCGTTTCGTACAAACCAATATGGGCCACCTGTTATTGGCGGCGCAAATGGCGCGCAGCAATGCCGATTTTGCGGTGATGAGCGGCGGCGGCATCCGCGATTCTATCGAAGCGGGCGATATTACCTATAAAGACGTGATGAAAGTGCAGCCGTTCGGCAATGTGCTGGCGTACGTTGATATGAGCGGTAAAGAGGTTATTGAGTACTTGACCGCTGTCGCACAGATGAAGCCGGATTCCGGCGCGTATCCGCAGTTCGCCAATGTGAGTTTCGTTGCTAAAGATGGCAAGCTTAACGATCTGAAAATCAAAGGCGAACCAGTCGATCCGGCTAAAACCTATCGTATGGCGACATTGAGTTTTAACGCCACCGGCGGCGACGGGTATCCGCATATCGATAATAAACCCGGGTATGTGAATACCGGTTTTATCGATGCTGAAGTGTTGAAAGAGTATATCCAGAAGAATTCGCCATTGGATGCGGCCTCCTACGAGCCGAAAGGCGAGGTGAGCTGGCAGTAAGCGTGAGGAGATGGGCCGGGTAACCCGGATGAGGCTTTAGCCGCTATCCGGGATCCTGTGACTAATCGCGGCGGGCGATATCGGCGAACTTAGCATCCAGCAACTGCGCCAGATCGCTTGCCGCCAGCTCGATATCCAGCCCGCGTCTGCCGCCGGAAATATAAATAGTGGCAAAATCCTGGGCCGGCGCGTCAATCACCGTCGGCAGACGCTTCTTCTGCCCCAGCGGGCTAATCCCGCCGACCAGATAACCGGTAACCCGCTGCGCCGCCATCGGGTCAGCCATATCGACCTTTTTCGCGCCCAGCGCTTTAGCCACTTTTTTCAAATCCAGCTGCCCGGCAACCGGCGTGACGGCGACCGCCAGATGTTTCATATCGCCATTAACGGCGACCAGTAGCGTCTTATAAACCTGATCCGCATTAAGCCCCAGCTTACGTACCACTTCATCGCCAAAATTAGTTTCATTGGGATCGTGATCGTAGCTGTGGATCTGAAAGGTAATTTTGTTTTTTTCGAGTAATTTAACGGCGGGAGTCATCGTAATCCTTCTTACCAACCGGCCTAACGTAGGACCAGCATACGCGTGAGGGTTGTATAAAAAATAGTACCATCTTGCGCAATAGTATTGGCAGTGATGGTCACTTTGAGCGACAATCAGACGATCCGGGATGTCTATCCCGGGATAATAATAATGATGAAATTCCTCTTTGACGGGCCAATAGCAATATTGGCCATTTTTTTATGTCAACATATCCGGCAGGTTCCCTTCGCCATACAGATGTAGTGCGCCAACGGCGACCACGTAGCGTCCAGGCGGCAGCGCGAGCAGCATCTCACGCCAGGCGACATTGCGCTGAAGCATCAGCACATCATATAAAGACTGGCTGAAGGTCGTCGGTAGCGTCGCCGCGCCGCGCGACGGCGGTTGCTCCAGCCACCAGCCAATCATCACCTGCAGCAGGCGCGCGTTGGTGCGCCAGTGGGTCAGCGTATCTTCCAGCAGCGCTTGCCCGCCGTCGGGCAGGTCGCGCAGCAGGGCAATTTGGCTCTCAGCCCCTTCCAGCTCCATCACCTTGATGTCGCTTTCGCGGGCGGCCATCAGCAACTGGTAATCAATGCCGTAATCCGGACGGAGTCCCAGCTTTTGCGCCTGAGTGGCCTGTAACACCATTGCTACCTGCCACAGCGGCTGGCTATCAAATAGCGCGACCGACAATCCGAGTTCGCCGGCGCGCGCTTGCAGCTCAGCAAGTTGCGTTTCGCTGAGGCGTTCAGCCAGCGGCGGGTAAACGGGGAGGTTGCTAAACGGGGTTTCGTTGCCGGTAATGTCGGCCTCGACGATCAGGGCATCGGCCTGGCGTATTTTTTTCAGTAGCTTAGCTGGCGGCGGCGCCATGTCGCGGGTGCCCATATGAATGCTGCCGACGAGGTGTAAATAACGTTCGCCGGGCAGAACGATATCCATTGCAGGCCAGGAATAAGACGAGCCGACAGCGGTTCGCCACAGCATTTTTATTCGGTTTAACAAGCCCATACGCGCTCCGAAGTGTGAGGCGTCCATGCTAGCGCATATGGCGCCAGGCGTCACTCTTCAGGCGGGCTTTTATTGTTTCAGATAAAAAGCGGGCGCAGAACAGTGTCTGCGCCCGGGTTTGGCTGAGCTTACTCTTTAGGTTTAAAGCGCAGCAGGCGGTTAGCGTTACTCACCACGGTGATTGACGACAGCGCCATCGCCGCCCCGGCGACGACCGGGTTCAGCAGCGTACCGGTCAACGGCCAGAGGATCCCGGCGGCAATCGGGATGCCCAGCGAGTTGTAGACAAAGGCGCCCAGCAGGTTCTGTTTCATATTGCGTAACGTCGCTTTCGAAATCGCCAGCGCATCGGCTACGCCGCCCAGGCTATGGCGCATCAGGGTAATCGCCGCGGTTTCAATGGCGACGTCGCTGCCGCCGCCCATAGCGATACCGACATCCGCCTGCGCCAGCGCCGGGGCGTCGTTAATACCGTCGCCGATCATTGCGACTTTATGCCCCTGGCTCTGCAACCGTTTAATCGCCTCGGCTTTACCGTCCGGCAGTACGCCGGCAATCACTTCATCAATGCCCGCTTCTTTGGCGATAGCGTTGGCGGTGGTAGGGTTATCTCCGGTCAGCATCACCAGCCGGTAGCCCTGACGATGCAGACGCGCCAGCGCGGCGACGCTATCTTCACGTAGTGGATCGCGAATCGCGAACAGCGCCGCCGCCTGGCCATCAACCGCCAGCAGCACTGGGGTAGCGCCGAGCGAAGCCTGAGCCGTCATCTCGCTTTCCATGTCGGCAGTGGCGATCTGCTGTTCGTTGAGCAGCGCCTGGTTGCCGAGCAGCAGACGATGGTTTTCCGCTTCGCCGCTCACCCCGAGACCGCGCAGCGTGCGGAAACTGCTGACATCCGGCAGCGGGCCGTCAGCGGCTTTATCGAGGATCGCTCGCGCCAGCGGATGGCTTGATCCTTGTTCCAGCGCGGCGGCAAGGCGTATGACGGTGGTTTCATCAAATCCCGAGAAGGTTTTCACAGCCACAACCTGCGGCTTACCTTCGGTCAGGGTGCCGGTTTTATCGAACACCAGGGTGTCGAGCTCGCTGGCGCGCTGCAGCGCATCAGCATCGCGAACCAGCACGCCATATTCTGCCGCCCGGCCGACGCCGGAAATAATCGACATCGGCGTTGCCAGACCTAAAGCGCATGGACAGGCGATAATCAGCACCGTGGTGGCGATGACCAGGGTATAGACGATTTGCGGCGCCGGGCCAAAGAAGTACCAGATTGCGGCGCTGATCAGCGCAATGGCGACCACTGCCGGGACGAACACCGCGGAGATTTTATCCGCCAGTTGGCCGATTTCCGGTTTGCTGCTTTGCGCCTGACGCACCATACGGATAATGCGCGCCAGTGTTGTCTGGCTGCCGACGGCGCTGGCGGTAAACAGTACGCTGCCGTCCTGCACTACGGTACCGGCATGAATAGCTTCGCCATCGCCTTTTTGCTGCGGTACCGGCTCGCCGGTCAACATCGCTTCATCAAACCAGGCTTCGCCCTGGCTTATGACGCCGTCAACCGGGACGCGATCGCCCGTCGTCAGGCGCAGGGTCATTCCGGCCTGGACGTCGGCGAGCGGCAGATCTTGCTCTCCCTCGGCGGTAACGACGCGCGCCGAAGGCGGTGTCAGGTCGAGCAGTTTCTCCAGCGCTTTTGAGGAACGCTGGCGCGCGCGGGCTTCCAGCATATGGCCGAGGTTAATCAGACCAATAATCATCGCGCTGGCTTCGTAATAAAGGTGGCGCGCTTCCATCGGGAACCACTGCGGCCACAGGTTGACGCTCATGGAGTAGATCCAGGCTACGCCGGTGCCCAGCGCCACCAACGTATCCATGGTGGCGGTGCCGTTTTTCAGGCTTTTCCAGGCGCTGCGGTAGAAGTGGCCGCCGGCGAAGACCATTACCGCGAGGGTAATCAGGCCGATAACCAGCCACAGCGAACGGTTGTCGTCGCTGACCATCATGTTATCGCCGATCATGCCCCAGACCATTACCGGCACGCCAACCAGCAGGGCGACAATCGCCTGCCAGCGAAAACGTTTCATGGTGGCGATGGCGGTTTCCTGCTGACGCTCGCGGCGTGCTAAGTCGTCTTCGATCGCCTCTGCGCCGTAGCCGACTTTCTCCACCGCCTGCACTAATTCTGCGGCGGACGCGCTGCCCATCACCAGCGCCGTGCGCTCCGCCAGATTGACCCGCGCCTGCGAGACTCCCGGTACCGCGGCAAGTGCGTTTTGTACCCGGGAGACGCAGCTGGCGCAGCTCATGCCGTTGATCAGCAGCTGTTGACTGTCATCCTCGTCATGGGCTGCCGGAAGCTCAGGAGTGGCCGCTGTCAGTGCTTCCGACGGGATTGATGATTCTGCCAGCGGTTTAGCCTTTGGGTGGCTGAGCTCCGCGCCGTATCCGGCTTGTTTAATGGTCGCAATCAGATCTTCCGCGCTAGCGCTGCCCGTCACGTGAGCTTCGCTAACGGTAACATCCGCCTGTTCAACGTCGGGACGTTGCTCCAGGCTCTCTTTCACGCGTTTAACGCAGTGGCCGCAAGAAAGGCCATCGAGCGTCAGGTCGATAGTGTTAGACATAAATAACTCCTGAATAATTTTCCGGTTAATGATTGACCGAACACACTCTTTCATCGAGTATTAAGAAGGTTAAACCTTCCAGCAAGGGGAAGGTCAAGGGGGAAAAATGAATATTAGCGATGTCGCGAAAAAAACCGGTTTAACCAGCAAAGCGATTCGTTTTTACGAAGAGAAAGGGCTGGTTACGCCGCCGCTGCGTAGCGACAACGGCTATCGCAGCTACAGCCAGCAGCATCTGGATGAACTGACGCTGCTACGCCAGGCGCGGCAGGTGGGGTTTAATCTGGAAGAGTGCCGCGAGCTGGTGGCGTTGTTCAACGACCCGTCACGGCACAGCGCTGATGTGAAACGGCGTACCCTGGAGAAGGTCGCGGATATTGAGCGTCATATTGGCGAGCTGCAAAATATGCGCGCGCATCTCCTGGCATTGGCGGACGCCTGTCCCGGCGACGACAGCGCGGATTGCCCGATTATCGATAACCTCTCCGGCTGCTGTCACCGCAAGGCGCAGGCTTAACGGACGGCGGCTCTCACCCGCAAAGTGATCCCTTCGACGGCGATCACTTCCACCTTGCTGCCCGCCGCGAGGTCTTCATCGGCGATCACCGGCCAGGAGCTGTCGCCGACGCGTACGTGGCCGCGACCATTCTCCAGCGCATTGTCGAGGGTAAAATGGCGACCGACGAGCTGCTGACCGCGTTGATTAAGCTGTGCATCGGCGGGGCGCTGCTGTTTCATACGCTTACGTAACCATTTTGACCACAGCCATGCCGCCAGGAGAGTGAGGGCGGCAAACAGCGTCCCCTGCCACTCCCAACTGAACGGAATAACCCAGGTCAGCAGGCCGGTGAGCACGCCGGCCACGCCGCTCCACAGTAGATAACCGTTGCTGCCGAGCATCTCCGCCGCCAGCAGAAGGCCACCGAGGCAAAGCCAAAAAATATGCGGATGGGCGAGGATCAGGGCAATCATGATTTTTTCCGTTCGGCGCTGCTTTCTTTCAGCAGTTCGCTGATCCCGGCAATCGAGCCCATCAGGCTGCTGGCATCCAGCGGCATCATCACCACTTTACTGTTGTTGGCGGCGCCAATTTGTTGCAGCGCATCGGTGTATTTCTGCGCCACAAAGTAGTTAATCGCCTGAATATCGCCGGAGGCAATTGCCGATGACACCATCTGGGTCGCGCGGGCTTCCGCTTCGGCAGAACGTTCGCGGGCCTCCGCCTGCAGGAACGCAGACTGGCGTTCACCTTCGGCCTTGAGGATCTGCGATTGTTTTTCGCCTTCCGCTTTGAGGATTTCCGCCTGACGAACCCCTTCAGCCTCAAGGATATAAGCGCGTTTGGTACGTTCGGCTTTCATCTGGGCGTTCATCGAGGAGATAAGCTCCGCTGGCGGGCGAACATCGCGGATCTCGACGCGGGTAATTTTCACCCCCCACGGATTGGTGGCGTCGTCGACGATATGCAGCAGACGGGTGTTGATGCTGTCGCGCTGGGAAAGCATTTCGTCGAGTTCCATCGAACCGAGCACGGTACGAATGTTGGTCATCGTCAGGTTGACGATCGCCAACTCAAGATTACTGACTTCATAGGCCGCTTTTGGCGCATCGATCACCTGGATGAAGCAGACGGCGTCAATGGTGACGTTGGCGTTATCGCGGGAAATAACCTCCTGCGAAGGGATATCCAGCACCTGCTCCATCATGTTCACTTTGCGGCCGATTCGGTCCATAAACGGCACGACTAAACTTAAGCCCGGCTGAAGCGTTTGCGTGTAGCGGCCAAAGCGTTCGACGGTCCATTGGTATCCCTGCGGCACGATTTTTACTGCCGCCCCCACAATGACCAACGCGACGAAAATAAGAACGGGGATAAAAATCAGCATCAAAAACCTCCTGTCTTGTTGCCTGAGGGCGCGCCGCAGAGAAATGGCGCATGTTTAAACAGAGTATATCTTTCTCCTTGTTCAGGCGAAAGAAAACTGGAGTAAACTGTACCCGTCATACTTCAAGTTGCATGCGCGTTGGCTTCCTGCAACTCGAATTATTTAGGGTATACCTGCGTTTTAGGAAATAAACTGGACATATAATGAAGGAAAATAACGCGATTTTACGCCTCGAGGGGGTTGGTTTTAAAACCGACGATGCGGTCATTCTGAATAATATCGACCTGCAGATTAGGGCCGGGGAATTTAAGCTGATTACCGGGCCATCCGGTTGCGGTAAAAGCACCTTACTGAAAATTATCGCTTCGTTGCTGAGCCCGACTTCCGGACAGATTTTTTTCAACGATAAAGATATCGCTACGCTTTCGCCGGAAAGCTATCGTCAGCAGGTTTCCTATTGCGCGCAAACCCCGGCGCTGTTCGGCGATTCGGTCTACGACAACCTGATTTTCCCGTGGCAGATCCGCAATAAGCAACCGGAACCGCAGGCGCTGGCTGCTGACCTTCAGCGCTTCGGCCTGGCAGAAAATACGCTGGAAAAATCCATTAACGAGCTTTCCGGCGGTGAAAAGCAGCGGGTATCGTTGATTCGTAATTTGCAGTTTCTGCCGCAGGTGCTGCTGCTTGATGAAATTACCAGCGCGCTGGATGAAAGTAATAAGCGCAACGTTAACGAGATTATTCATCGCTATGCGACGGAACAAGGTATTGCCATTCTGTGGGTGACTCACGATCAGAACGAAATTGCCCACGCCGATGAAGTGATCACGTTGCAACCTGCTGGCGGGAAAATGCAGGAGATGAAAAATGAACGGGCATAATATTACCAACGAATCGCTGGCGCTCTCGATGGTATTGGTGCTGGTGGCGATCGTCGTCAGCTATCGGGAAAAGCTTGCGCTGGAAAAAGATATTATCTGGAGTATTTGCCGGGCGGTTGTGCAGCTGGTCATCGTCGGCTATGTGTTGAAATATATCTTCAACGTCAATCATGCGGTACTGACGCTATTGATGGTGCTGTTTATCTGCTTTAACGCAGCGTGGAATGCGAAGAAGCGCAGTAAATATATCGACAAGGCTTTTATCTCGTCGTTTATCGCCATTACCACCGGCGCCGGGCTGACGCTGGCGGTGCTGGTGTTCTCGGGATCGATCGCTTTCGTACCGATGCAGGTGATCCCGATTGCCGGGATGGTAGCCGGTAACGCGATGGTGGCGGTGGGGCTGTGCTACAACAATATGGGCCAGCGTTTTAGCAGCGAGCAGCAGCAGATTCAGGAGAAGCTGAGCCTGGGGGCCACGCCGAAGATGGCCTCTGCGCGGCTGATTCGCGACAGCATTCGCGCTTCGTTGATTCCGACGGTGGATTCGGCAAAAACGGTGGGGCTGGTGAGCTTACCGGGGATGATGTCGGGGCTGATTTTTGCCGGGATTGACCCGGTGAAGGCCATTAAGTATCAGATTATGGTGACGTTTATGCTGCTGTCGACCGCCAGCCTGTCGACGATTATCGCCGGCTATCTCACCTACCGTAAGTTCTTTAACGCCCGTCATCAACTGGTGGTGACGCAGTTGAAAAAACGCCCATAAGCATTCCCGGGTTGCGGCGTACGCGCCTTACCCGGGCTACTGGTTCGCACGGTCTGTAGCCCGGATAAGCGCAGCGCTATCCGGGTAAGAGCATAGAATTAGTACAGCAGTGAATACAGCTGGCGGCGGTATTTGGCAGCCAGCGCGTCGCCGGTACCGAGCGCGGCGAGGATCTCCTGCAGCATCTTGCGCACCTGGCCATCACCGGCGTCCAGATTTTTCTGCAGATGGCTGAACAGCAGCGCCAGCGCTTCTTCGTTACGCCCGACCTGATGCAGCTGCAACGCCAGCTGCGCCGCCAGTGCCGCGTCATCCGGGTTCTGTTCTACCTGCTGCTGAAGTTGCTGGATTTCCGGGGTATCAGCAGCCTGCTTAAGCAGTTCAATCTGCGCCACCAGGCCTTGATAACGGGTGTCCTGATCCTGCAGCGGCACGGTTTTCAGCACGCCTTCGGCTTCATCGGAACGCTGTAGGGCAATCAGCGTTTCCGCGAGCAGCAGGCCAATTTGGCTATCCTGATTCGACAACTGCCAGGCCTCTTTTAGCAGCGGCAGCGCGTCGGCGTATTTTTCTTCCTGCATCAGCGCCAGCGCCTGCTGGGCTTTCAGTTCTTCTTCGCGCGGCAGCACTTTATCCAGCAGGGCGCGGATCGCCTCTTCCGGTTGCGGGCCCTCAAAACCGTCGACCGGCTGGCCGTTCTGGAACAAATACACCGTCGGAATGGCGCGCAGACCAAACTGCGAGGCCAGCATTTGCTCAGCATCGCAATCCACCTTCGCCAGCGTAAACTGGCCGTTGTACTGCGCGGCCAGACGCTCAAGCACTGGTGTCAGTTGTTCGCAGTGCTGGCTGCGAGCGGACCAGAAATAAAACAGCACCGGCGCGTTCATGGATTGCTGTAGCGTCTGCTGCAGGTTAGCTTCGGTAATATTGACGATATTCTGTTCGGACATGGGCGTCTCTCGTTAGTCGATTTCTGTTTTAGATGGGGGCGACATTTGGCGCTTCAACTCAGCCCTGGATAATTTTGTCCATGGCGCGGGCCGGCAGCAGGCGTTTTAACCACGCCACCACATGCGTGACCAGGGTCACCGGATAGCGTAATTTCGGCCTGTCGCTGACAAAGGCGTGGCGCACTTTTTCCACCACCGCTTCCGGACCGAGGGTAAAGCGGGCGGCAATACCGGGATTCTCTACCGCTTTGTCGCTGGTCTGGTTGACGTTAGTGGTAAAACGGGTGCGAATCGGCCCTGGTTCAATCAGGCTGACTTTAATGCCGCTATGGCGCAGTTCCATGCGTAGCGCATCGGACCACGCCTCCAACGCGTATTTGCTGGCGGCATAGGCGCCGCGTCCGGGGCTTGAAATCAGGCCCATCACCGAAGAGGTCATCACAATCCGTCCTTCGCCGTGCGGCTGCATGGCGGGCAGCAACAGCATGGTGAGCTGATGCGCGCCAAAAAAGTTGGCGGAAAACTGTTGTTCCATCTGCTGGCGACTGATGGTGAGCAGCGGGCCGTAGACGCCGTAACCGGCATTATTGAACAGGCCATACAGGCGGTTATCGGTCAGCGCGATGACGGCGGCGGCGGCGTGTTCGACGCTTTGCGGATCATTGAGATCCAGCAAAATACCGGTCAACCCCAGTTCCTGCATCCGCGCGACATCTTCCGGCTTGCGGCAGGCGGCCAGCACCCGGAAGCCCTGGCGCTTTAAATCGAGTGCGCTTTCCAGGCCAATTCCGCTGGAACATCCTGTAACTAAAACCGATTTTTGCATAACTTTACCTGTAAATGACTCCCGGCGTTCAGGAGTCATGATTAACTAAGGGAGCCAACCGGGTTGCCATCCAGTTGGCAATAAACGGTTGTGCATCGCGATTGGGGTGAATGCCATCGTCCTGCATCCATTGTGGTTTCAGATAAACCTCTTCCATAAAAAAGGGCAGCAGAGGAATAGTAAACTCTTTGGCCAGTTGCGGATAAATCGCGCTAAAGGCTTCATTATAACGACGCCCGTAATTGGCGGGCAGGCGTATTTGCATCAGCAGCGGTTGAGCGTTCGCCGCTTTGATATCCTGAATAACGGTGCGCAGCGTTTGTTCTGTTTGCTGTGGCGGGAAACCACGCAGCCCGTCGTTGCCGCCCAGTTCCACCAGTACCCAGCGCGGCTGATGCTGTTTAAGTAGCGCGGGCAGGCGCGCCAGTCCCTGCTGTGCGGTGTCGCCGCTAATGCTGGCGTTGACCACTGGCGTTTTCGTCTGCCACTTTTCATTGAGCAGAGCAGGCCAGGCGGCGTTGGCCGCCATGCGATAACCGGCGCTCAGGCTGTCGCCGAGTACTAACAGCGTATCTGCCGCCATAGCGCGGCAGGTAAACAGGATCATAAACAGGAAAGGCAAATGCCAGCGGAAAACATACTTGAAGTTCATCATCTTAAGAAATCCGTCGGTCAGGGAGAGAATCAACTGTCCATCCTTACCGGAGTTGAGCTGGTTGTCAAACCGGCGCAAACTATTGCCCTGATTGGCGAGTCTGGTTCCGGGAAATCGACGCTATTGGCGATTCTGGCCGGGCTCGACGACGGCAGCAGCGGCGAAGTCTCTCTGCTGGGTCAGCCGCTGCATCAGATGGATGAAGAAGCGCGGGCGAAGCTGCGCGCGAAGCATGTGGGTTTTGTATTTCAATCGTTCATGCTGATCCCGACGCTGAATGCGCTGGAGAACGTCGAGCTGCCGGCGCTGCTGCGCGGCGCCAGCGATAGCCAGAGTCGGGGCGATGCGCGCGCGCTGCTCGAACAACTGGGGCTTGGCAAACGCCTGCATCACCTGCCGGCACAGCTTTCCGGCGGCGAGCAGCAGCGAGTGGCGCTGGCTCGCGCCTTCAACGGTCGCCCGGCGCTGCTGTTTGCCGATGAGCCTACCGGCAACCTCGACAGGCAGACCGGCGATAAAATTGCCGATCTGCTGTTCTCGCTTAACCGTGAACACGGCACCACGTTGATTCTGGTGACTCACGATCCGTTGCTGGCGGCGCGCTGCGATCGCCGGCTGCGTCTGGTGGATGGCCTGTTGCGGGAGGAAGCATGATCGCCCGTTGGTTCTGGCGCGAATGGCGCTCGCCTTCGCTGCTGATCGTCTGGCTGGCGTTAAGCCTGGCGGTGGCCTGCGTGTTGGCGTTGGGGTCAATCAGCGACCGCATGGAGAAAGGGCTTAGCCAGCAAAGTCGCGAGTTTATGGCTGGCGACCGCACGCTGCGCAGTTCGCGCGAAGTCCCTGCTGAGTGGCTCGCGCGGGCGCGGGAACTCGGACTGACCGTTGGCGAACAGCTGAGCTTCGCCACCATGACTTTTGCGGGTGATACCCCGCAGCTGGCGGACGTTAAGGCGGTTGATGATACCTATCCGCTATACGGTACGCTGGAGACGGCGCCCGCAGGGTTAAAACCACAACGCGGCAGCGTGTTGTTAGCGCCACGACTGATGGCGCTGCTGAACCTGAAAACCGGCGATAATATTGATGTCGGCGACGCCACGTTGCGTATCGCCGGCGAGGTGATCCAGGAGCCTGATGCCGGGTTTAATCCCTTCCAGATGGCGCCGCGCCTGATGATGAATATCGCCGATGTCGCGAAAACGGGCGCAGTACAGCCCGGCAGCCGCGTCTCCTGGCGCTATAAATTTGCCGGTAACGCGCAGCAGCTAGCGGCTTACGAGCAGTGGCTGTTGCCGAAGCTTGGCCCGGAGCATCGCTGGATTGGGCTGGAGCAGGACGATAGCGCGCTGGGGAAATCGCTGGAGCGTTCGCAGCAATTCTTACTGCTTTCCGCTTTGCTGACCTTGCTACTGGCGGTCGCCGCGGTGGCGGTGGCGATGGGGCACTACTGCCGTAGCCGCTACGATCTGGTTGCCATCCTTAAGACGCTGGGCGCCGGACGGGCGCAGCTACGTAAACTGATCGTCGGCCAGTGGCTGATGCTACTGGCGCTGGCCGTTGTGGCGGGGGGCGCCATGGGGCTGCTGTTGGAAAACGCCTTGCTGCTGATGTTAAAACCGGTGCTGCCCGCCGCGTTGCCGCCCGCCAGCGGCTGGCCGTGGCTGTGGGCCATCGGCGCGATGGTGGTGATTTCGCTGCTGGTCGGCTGGCGGCCATATCGCTTACTACTGGCAACGCTACCGCTGCGAGTGCTACGCCAGGACGTGGTGGCCGATGTCTGGCCGCTGAAACACTATATTCCCGTGGTGTGCGCGATAGTGGTCGGTGGGTTGGCCTGGTTGATGGGCGGTAGTCCGCTGCTGTGGTCGGTGCTGGCCGGGGTGGTGGTATTGGCGCTGCTCTGCGGGCTGGTGGGCTGGGGGCTCCTGTGGTTACTCAAGCGTTTAACGCTGAAGGCGCTGCCGCTGCGTCTGGCGGTAAACCGCCTGCTGCGTCAGCCATGGTCGACGCTTAGCCAACTGGCGGCGTTCTCACTGTCGTTTATGCTGCTGGCGTTATTGCTGATCCTGCGCGGCGATCTGCTCGAACGCTGGCAGCAGCAGTTGCCGCCGGAAAGTCCGAACTATTTCTTGATCAATATCGCCCCGGAACAGGTGATACCGGTGAAGACGTTCCTTGCCGAACACCACACCCGTGCAGCGGAATTTTACCCTATCGTACGGGCGCGTCTGACGCAGATTAACGGTCAGGCGACAGAGGGAAATAAAGACGAAGCGCTGAATCGCGAGCTCAATCTGACCTGGAGCGCGCAGCGTCCGGATCATAACCCTCTGGTGGCCGGTAGTTGGCCGCCAAAAGCGGGCGAGGTGTCGATTGAAGAAGGGTTGGCGCAGCGTCTGGGTATCAAGATCGGCGATAGCGTCACCTTTACCGGCGATACTCAGGAATTTAGTGCGATGGTCACCAGCGTGCGAAAGGTGGATTGGGAGAGCCTGCGGCCTAACTTCTTCTTTATTTTCCCGACCGGCGCGTTGGATGGCCAACCGCAAAGCTGGCTAACCAGTTTCCGTTGGGATAACGGCAACGCGATGCTGACTCAGCTTAATCGCGAATTCCCGACTGTTAGCCTGCTCGATATCGGCGCCATTTTGCGACAGGTCGGCCAGGTATTGACGCAGGTGAGTCGGGCGCTGGAGGTGATGGTCGTGCTGGTGACGGCCTGCGGAGTGCTGTTATTGCTGGCTCAGGTGCAGGTCGGGATGCGCCAGCGGCATCAGGAGCTGGTGGTCTGGCGTACGCTGGGCGCCGGTAAAACCTTGCTGCGCACCACGCTGTGGGCGGAATTCGCCTTACTTGGCGTGGTTTCCGGGTTGGTGGCAGCAATCGGCGCTGAAGTCGCGTTGGCGATGCTGCAAACGAAAGTGTTTGATTTCCCGTGGGCGCCGGACTGGCGTTTGTGGGTGATGCTGCCGCTTTCCGGCGCCATTTTATTATCGCTGTGCGGCGGTTGGTTGGGATTACGCTTATTAAAAGGCAAAGCGTTATTCCGCCAATTTAACCAGTAAAATTATTTCATTTTTATGATGCGCCGCGCAAATTCGCGGCGCTTTTTTATTAACGGCACAAAATGATAATTACTTGATTTTTAAGCGCACAAAACATTAAAAACCGGACAACACTTCATGCTAATTCGCAGTTAATATTCAACTGGCAAATATAAGGTTGTTTATTACTCAAGGAAAAAGCATGGCACATAAAATAAAAGCGTTGGCGATCACGATCGGCGCAGCATTAGCGTTAACTTCTTTTGCATCCCAGGCTGAGATTACGCTACTGAAACAAGATCCACAGGCGGGCGATCCGTTAAGTCGCCTTAACTTCACCGTCGGCGGCAGTATTCGTCCGCAGTTCAACATGATGACCGGCGATGGCGATAAAGGTTCCTACAAACGTAACGGTTTCGACGGCGGCACCCGTTTCCGCTTCGCCGCTGATTACTATCTGTTTGATGATATTAGCTGGATCAGCTACTACGAACTGGGCGTGAACATTCCGGCGCTGTTTGACTGGGATAACCACTATGCGGAAGGCGCGAATAACACCTCTCGCCGTATGCTGTATACCGGTCTGAAGAGCGATACCTGGGGTACACTGACCTACGGTCAGCAAAACAGTATTTACTATGATGTGGTTGGTGTGAAAACCGATATCTGGGACTACGATATGATCGGCCAGGCCCCGGGTAACGGTATTAACGGCGACTACGATGGTTCTTATCGTTCACGCAGTATGCTGAAATATAAGAAAACCGTTGGCGATGTTGATCTGTACGCCTCTTATCTGTTCGCAGACAATGAATACCTGCCGGGCAACGGCCTGCGCTACAAGCGTAAAGGCGGTGGTTCAATCGGTGCGGATTACCACATCATGAAGGATCTGACCTGGGGTACCGCGTGGAACTACACCCGTGCCGAAATGCGCGATCCGTCAAGCTCTGACAGCAAAACCTATGACCAGAATATCGTCGGTACCGCGCTGAGCTGGACTCCGGATAACTGGACCTTCTCCTTCGGCGGCGGCTGGTATCAGAACTTCCTGACTACCAAGAAAACCGATGTTTACAACTATTTTGCTGGCGATGCCTGGGGTATTGAATACTTCGCGGGCTATAAATTCCCGATCAACCAGTACGCAGTCAAATCTATTCAGCCGTACTTTATGGGCGACCGCCTGCAGTACGTGAATGGCCGCAACTACCAGCGTATCGATAACGGTCTGGGTATTAGCTTCCAGCTGGATTATGGCTTCCGTGTTGACTACGAACACGTATTCACTTCCAGCACCGATAACCTGGGTGATATGAACCTGGTACGTCTGCGTTACGACTTCTAAGGAACTTCCCCGGCTTGCGCTGCGCTTAGCCGGGTTACTTATCTGCAATTTGAGTAGCTCGGGTAAGGCGATAGCCGCTACCCGGAACGCCGTCTGGTTGGGGACACTACTTTGCCAGCCAGGCGGCGACTTCCTGCCAGTTGCCGCGAAAGATAATCTTCTCGGCTTTTTTCCCCAACTGATAGCGATACATCGGGTCGTAGTATTCATTTAATAGCGGCACCAGCCAGGCGAAATGCGCCTCGGTACTGGCGGTACGCTGCTGCTGCGCCAGCGCCTCGTCGAGCAGGCTGGTCAACTGCGCAAAACGCTGTAGCCCCAGACGGCGGCGGATAGCAAACAACCCATGATGCAGATATTCGCCGTACTCCTGCCAGCCTTTCTCCTCACCGTAAGCGGCGATAAAATCGTGATACATGCGATCGAAGTACTCTTCACGCAGTCGTTCGAGACGTACTTCAAATGGATCTTCCACCACCGCCAGCGGCGACTGCGCCATGCGGATGCGCATGCACTCCGGCAAGTGGTTGGCGCCGATCATATGGCCTTCATCTTCCAGCACCCAGCGCGCCTGCTGTTCGGCTTTTTTGATCAAGGAGACCGCCAGATGGTTTTCGAAAGTCGCCTGCGGGTGCTGCTGTTGCAGCGTGCGGCCAAATGAAGAGCCGCGATGGTGGGCGTGGCCTTCGAGATCGATACCGTCGGGGCGCGAGCAGACCAACTGGGTTTTACCGTTGCCGGTACAGCCGCCAATCAGCACGATAGGGCGCTGTACCAGCTCTTCGGTGGCCTGAATCGCCGCCTGGCGTAAGGCTTTATAACCGCCGACAATCAGCGGGTAGTCGATGCCCGCCTCGCGCAACCACTGCTGCGCGATATGCGAGCGCTGGCCGCCGCGAGCGCAACACAGGTAGCCCTGCGGATGACGGGCGCAGGCCGCCATCCACGCCTTGAGGCGGCTGGCGCGAAGCTCGCCATCAACCAGCTTATGGCCGAGAGCGAGTGCCGCCTCCGGCCCCTGACGTTTATAACAGGTGCCGACGGCGGCGCGTTCATCGTCGTTCATCAGCGGCAGGTTAACCGCCGCGGGCATCGCGCTTTGGTTGAATTCCACCGGCGCGCGGACGTCGATAAGCGGCGTATCCGCGCTGAGGATGGCGCGATAATGTGTCCCATTTTCCATGGGTCGTCCTTTTGAGTTAAAACCGGATGTGCTTATTGCGAGGAGGGGATTCTACGCGCCGAAGGGCGTGCCGGGGAAGGGGGGAGATCAATTCTCCGGCACGAATGGTTTAATTGAGCTGCGATTGCGCCCAGAAAATACCGCTGGCGTATTCGGCTGGCAGCAACGGCTTCAGCGCTTCCAGGGTCGCGCTCAGACGGTCGGTATCGCTGTCGGTTAGATTCAGGTGTCCGACTTTACGCCCCGGACGAACCTCTTTGTCGTACCAGTGCAGATGTACTAGCGGCAGCTTCAGCCAATCGTAGTTCAGATCGCTGCCGATCAGGTTGATCATCACCGAAGGGCTGTTGACCACCGGCGGCGGCAGTGGCAGGCCGGTAATGGCGCGCAGATGCAGTTCAAACTGGCTGATGGAAGCGCCGTTCTGCGTCCAGTGGCCGCTGTTGTGGACGCGTGGTGCCAGCTCGTTGATCAGTAGTCCTTCGGCGGTAACAAAGCACTCCATCGCCATCACGCCGACGTAGTTCAGCTCGCCCATGATGGCCGACAGCATACTTTCCGCCTGCTCCTGTTGGCGCACATTGGCCTGCGGGAAGGCGACGCTGGCGCGCAGAATGCCGTCCTGGTGCAGGTTGCGGGTCAGCGGATAAAACACCGTACTGCCGTCGCGCCCGCGAGCGCCGACCAGCGACACTTCGCCGGAGAAGTTAATCCCCTGCTCGACGATACACTCACCGTAATTATCGTCTGGCAGTTGTGCGGTTTCGTTTTCACGTAAACGCCACTGGCCGCGGCCGTCATAACCACCGACGCGGCGCTTGACGATCGCCAGCTCGCCCAGACGGGCAAACACGGCTGGCCATTCGCTTTTATCCGCCAGCAATTGCCAGGGCGCGGTGGCGAGGCCAAGCTTGTCGAACAGCTGTTTCTGTGTCAGGCGGTCGGCGATAATCGGAAAGACATCACGGTTGACGAACGCCGGATGGCGGGCCAGTTCGCGGGTCAGAGCGGTTTCCGGCCAGCGCTCGATTTCAGCGGTGATCACGCTTTGCTGGAACGGTACCGCCTCCGGGTCAGCTTCCAGCCCGACCGGCCACACGGCGATGCCCAGTGGCTCGCCAGCTTGACGCAACATGCGACCTAACTGTCCGTTGCCGAGGACGCAAACCTGCTTCATGCCTCACCCCGCGGGTCCGGGTTATCCAGCACCTCATCGGTTTGCGCCTGGCGCCAGGCGCTCAGGCGCTGGTGCAGTTCGGCATCATGCTGCGCGAGAATTTGCGCGGCGAGCAGAGCGGCGTTAGCGGCACCGGCTTTGCCGATGGCCAGCGTGCCGACCGGGATCCCGCGCGGCATCTGGACAATAGAATAGAGGCTGTCAACGCCGCTTAATGCCGCGCTCTGTACCGGCACGCCGAGCACCGGCACCAGGGTTTTCGCTGCAATCATGCCCGGCAGATGCGCCGCGCCGCCCGCACCGGCGATAATCACCTGATAACCATTGCTTTCAGCACCTTCGGCGAAGCTAAACAGTTTATCGGGAGTACGGTGGGCAGAGACCACTTCAACATGGTGCGGAACGTTCAGGGTATCGAGGATTTCTGCGGCGAACTGCATGGTAGCCCAGTCGCTTTTGGACCCCATCACGATGGCGATACGCGCCGGATTATTGCGGGAAGACATGCGTCTGAAAACTCCTGTGGGTGTGCTTCACACTGCTTTAGAGGCCACAGAGAATAGCACGATATCTCGGCAAGGAAAACGGTTGCGTCGGCGGAAAACGCCGGAAGTTGTCGGCGAAATTAAAACGGGAAGTGGATGAGTTCGACGTCGTCTTCGCTGACTTTGACCATCGAGCCTTCGCGGTGCCAGGCGCCGAGGACAACGCGCCATGCGGGCTGACCGTTCGCCTGCAGTTCGTGGACGGCGGGGCGATGGGTATGGCCGTGAATCAGCCACTGAACCTGATGTCTTTCCATGGCGTCAACGACCGCCTGCGGGTTCACATCCATGATGTCCATTGATTTGCTGCTGTTAGCGGCTTTGCTATCGGCGCGCATTTTAGCGGCGATGCGGCGGCGAATAAACAGCGGCAGCGCGAGGAACAAACGTTGGATCCACGGGGTATGGACCTTGGCGCGAAACGCCAGATAGCCTGCGTCATCGGTACACAGTGTGTCGCCGTGCATAATCAATACGTCACGGCCATACAGATCCAGCAATACTTCTTCGGCAAGCAGGGTCATGCCGCTCTGGCGGGCAAAACGCTGGCCGACAAGAAAATCACGGTTGCCGTGGATGAAGTAACAGGGGATGCCGCTGTCGACGACGGCTTTGATAGCTGCGGCGATTTGCTGATGTAGCGGGTTCGGATCGTCATCGCCGATCCAGGCTTCAAACAGGTCGCCGAGGATATACAGCGCATCCGCCTCGCGGGCGCTGCCAGCTAAAAAACGCAGAAAACCGGCGGTGATCGCCGGTTCTTCTGTTTGCAGATGTAGGTCCGCAATAAAAAGTGTCGCCACGAATTATTCGCTGACGGTGACGCTTTTGATCACCACATCTTCTTTCGGCACGTCCTGGTGCATGCCGCTGCGGCCGGTGGCAACCGCTTTGATTTTGTCAACTACGTCCATGCCTTCAACGACTTCGGCAAATACGCAGTAACCCCAACCCTGCAGGCTCTCGCCAGAGAAGTTCAGGAAGTCGTTATCGGCCACGTTGATGAAGAACTGGGCGGTAGCGGAGTGCGGCGCCTGAGTACGGGCCATGGCCAGCGTACCGCGGGTGTTTTTCAGGCCGTTGTTCGCTTCGTTCTGAATCGGAGATTTGGTTTCTTTCTGATTCATGCCCGGCTCGAAACCGCCGCCTTGAATCATGAAGCCGTTGATAACACGGTGGAAAATGGTGTTGTCGTAGAAACCTTCGCGGCAGTAGTCCAGGAAGTTTTTAACTGTTTCCGGCGCTTTGTCGTCAAACGTTTTGATTACGATATCGCCATGATTGGTGTGGAAAGTAACCATTTTTGCATCCTGTTCCGATGATTGTAGTGCTGAACCCAAGGTTGGGTATGACATAGGTGGCTGTTATAGCATAACCTCGGGGGTCGATGCACCTTGCAATGTGTGCTGCTTCCGGTTTGAATTAGGGTTAGAATAAGCGACTTATATCCACACACGTCTACACGGAATCTTCGATGTTAAAAATTTTTAATACACTGACGCGCCAAAAAGAAGAATTTAAACCTATTCATGCCGGGGAAGTTGGCATGTACGTGTGTGGTATTACCGTTTACGATCTCTGTCATATCGGTCATGGCCGTACCTTCGTCTCTTTTGATGTCGTGGCTCGTTACCTGCGTTTCCTCGGCTATAAGCTGAAGTATGTGCGCAACATTACCGATATCGACGATAAAATCATTAAGCGCGCTAATGAGAATGGCGAAAGCTTTGTCGCGCTGGTCGATCGCATGATCGCCGAAATGCACAAAGATTTTGACGCTCTGAACATTCTGCGTCCGGATAACGAACCGCGCGCCACCCACCATATCGCCGAGATTATCGACATTACCGAGCAGCTGATCGCTCGCGGTCACGCCTATGTCGCGGATAACGGCGACGTCATGTTCGACGTCCCGACCGATCCGAACTACGGTTTGCTGTCGCGCCAGGATCTCGACCAACTGCAGGCGGGCGCACGTGTCGATGTGGTTGACGTGAAGCGCAACCCGATGGACTTCGTTCTGTGGAAGATGTCGAAAGCGGGCGAGCCGAGCTGGCCGTCGCCGTGGGGCGAAGGTCGTCCGGGTTGGCACATTGAGTGCTCGGCGATGAACTGCAAACAACTGGGCAACCATTTCGATATCCACGGCGGCGGTTCGGATTTGATGTTCCCGCACCACGAAAACGAAATCGCGCAGTCTACTTGCGCCCATGATGGCGAATACGTCAACTACTGGATGCACTCCGGCATGGTGATGGTCGATCGCGAGAAAATGTCAAAATCGTTGGGCAACTTCTTCACCGTTCGCGATGTGCTGAAGTACTACGACGCCGAGACGATTCGCTACTTCCTGATGTCCGGTCACTATCGCAGTCAGCTGAACTACAGCGAAGAGAACCTCAAGCAGGCGCGTTCGGCGCTGGAACGTCTGTATACCGCGCTGCGCGGCACCGACGCATCCGCACAGCCCGCAGGCGGCGAAGCCTTTGAAGCGCGCTTTATCGAGGCGATGGACGATGATTTCAACACCCCGGAGGCTTACTCGGTGCTGTTTGATATGGCGCGTGAGGTCAACCGCCTGAAGGGTGAAGATACGGCGGTGGCGAATGCGATGGCGGCTCACTTGCGCAAGCTCTCCTCGGTGTTGGGTCTGCTGGAGCAGGAGCCAGATGTCTTCCTGCAGAGCGGTGCTCAGGCCGATGATGGCGAGGTAGCGGAAATTGAATCGCTGATCCAACAGCGTCTGGACGCGCGTAAAGCGAAGGACTGGGCGGCGGCGGATGCGGCGCGCGATCGTCTTAACGAAATGGGTATCGTACTGGAAGATGGCCCGCAGGGTACTACCTGGCGCCGTAAGTAAGCGTAATACAGCCGATGCCTTTTCCGCCGTCGGTGATGGCGGAAAAGGTGCCAGAGAAGATTATGCGGTAACGGTAATGCTTTGACCTTCAAAGGTTACCGTCTGACCCGCGACAATCTTGCAGCGTTTGCGGGTTTCAACGGCGCCATCGACTTTCACCAGCCCTTCAGCGATGACAATCTTCGCCTGCGCGCCGCTTTCGCTCCAGCCTTCCAGCTTCAGCAGGTCGCACAGTTCAACATGCGGGTGTTTGCCCAGAGAAAAAGTCGCCATCTTAGGCCTCCTGAATGTCGTGATATTCTTCGCACGCCTGTAGCGTGTTCTGAATGAGGGTGGCCACGGTCATTGGGCCAACGCCGCCCGGGACGGGAGTGATGTAGGAGGCGCGTTCCGCCGCGTCTTCAAAGACCACATCGCCGACCACTTTGCCGCTTTCCAGACGGTTAATGCCGACGTCCACGACGATCGCGCCTTCTTTGATCCACTCGCCCGGAATAAAGCCCGGTTTACCAACCGCGACGATCAGCAGGTCGGCATTTTCGACATGGTGACGCAGGTTTTTGGTGAAGCGGTGGGTGACGGTGGTGGTGCAGCCCGCCAACAGCAGCTCCATGCTCATCGGGCGGCCAACGATGTTGGACGCGCCAATCACAACCGCATTAAGGCCATAGGTATCAATGTTGTAGCGTTCAAGCAGCGTGACAATACCGCGCGGAGTACATGGGCGCAGGCGCGGAGCGCGCTGGCACAGGCGACCGACATTATAGGGATGGAAGCCATCGACGTCTTTGTCCGGCGCGATGCGTTCAAGAACTTTGACATTATCGATGCCGGCAGGCAGTGGAAGCTGCACCAGAATACCGTCGATGGCGCTATCGGCGTTCAGGGTGTCGATAAGTTCCAGCAGCTCTGCCTCGCTGGTGGTTTCCGGGAGATCGTAGGAGCGGGAGACGAAGCCGACCTCTTCGCATGCCTTGCGTTTGCTGCCGACATAAATCTGCGACGCAGGGTTGCTGCCAACTAACACGACGGCGAGCCCAGGAGCGCGTTTTCCGGCCGCAACGCGAGCCTTCACTTTTTCCGCGACCTCAGAGCGCACCTGCTGCGCAATCGTTTTACCGTCAATAATTTTTGCTGCCATCAGAGAGAGGATTCCATCTGTAACTTTACGAAAGGGGGATAGTGATATTTTGTCAGAAGCCAGCCTCGCTGTCAGTCATCGTTTACGTTTTTATCTGTTTTCAGCGCTGGAGGCGGGGGAGAGGTGGCAATTTTTAGGGATCAGGGCGGAGCGTACGGTAGAGCAAGGGAGAACGATGCGAACAATCCTTAACCAGACATCGCGTTAATATTCGACAAGCTCGCTATGCTGCTGTCTTTTCCCGGCAAAATGAATTGACTCATTGAAGCTTGACCGTATAATTTCACGCGATTGCACCCCTCGAAGCTCCCGCTTCTCAGTGCGCCCTTAGCTCAGCTGGATAGAGCAACGGCCTTCTAAGCCGTAGGTCACAGGTTCGAATCCTGTAGGGCGTACCATTTAAAATCAACCAGTTACGTTAATTTTAATCCAGCCTGATTTTCCCCTGGTGTCGTATTTGTGTCGTTATTGCCAAAATGGCGTCAATTTTCCGCGCGTGTTCCGTGAAATGATCGCCGGATACCGTGTTTACGCCGCCATCCGGCATTGCTTTTCGGCAGCGAAAATAGTACGGTCTCACGAGGAGAACTCTTCGTGGACGGTAATAAATAATGCCAATAATTCAGTCTGTTGAACGTGCTTTACAGATCCTCGGCCTGTTTAATGAGCAGGCGACGGAGCTCAAAATCACCGAAATCAGCAAACAGATGGGATTGAGCAAAAGCACCCTCCACTCGCTTCTGAAAACCCTTCAGCTTCATGGCTACATCGATCAGAATCCGGAAAACGGCAAATACCGTCTGGGAATGAAACTGGTTGAGCGTGGGCACTTTGTGGTTGGCACCATGGATATTCGCCAGAAAGCAAAAAGCTGGCTAACGACCCTTTCTCAGGAAACCGGACAAACCACCCATCTGGGGATTCTGGATGGTAACGAAGGCGTCTATATCGAAAAAATCGAAGGTAAGCAGGCGGCTATCGCCTATTCACGTATCGGTCGCCGTTTGCCCGTGCACGCCACCGCCATCGGTAAGGTGCTGCTTGCCTGGCTTAGCGAGGAAGAGTGTGCCGCCGTACTGGAGGGATATGTGTACCAGGGTTTTACGCCGTCAACGCTTACCAGCCGCGCCTCGCTGCTTGCCGCTTTGCAAGAAACCCGCAACAGCGGCTACGCCATGGATAATGAAGAAAACGAGCCGGGCGTGCGCTGCATCGCGGTTCCGGTCTGGAATCATGAGTCGCGAGTCATCGCGGCGCTAAGCCTCTCAACGCTGACATCACGCGTCAACGACGACAGTCTGGCAACCTATCGCCAGATGCTGATCGACGCCGGGATGGGGTTATCGAAAACGCTGGGCTACCGCGAGCGCTAGCCCAGCCGACAGTTAACTTTCTGGCTGATAAGAGAACGAGGCAAAATCAGCGTAGCAGCCGTCGCCGCTGATATCCTCGCAGTGCAGCCCCACAAACGCGCCGGTAAAGAAACCTCTACCACCGATGTAGTCATCGGAGAGTTTCCACGCCTCGAACGTCAGCGGGATGGTCTGCCAGTTCTCACCATCGAATGAATAGCTATAGCGGTACGCCAGTGCATCCACCTCCACCCGCAGCCAGACATTTTCCACTTCATCCGGTACCGGAATCGGGTGGTCATAAAGATGCCAGTGCGCCACGTTGTGATCGAGCTGAATAATCTTCAGCGTTCGCCCGCGATCTTCTTCCCGGTCCATAAAACAGTAGGTCCAGTTTTTGCTGTTGTAATAACAGGTTAGCCCGGCGCTCTGTTGGAAATGACGTGGTGAAAAGGCCATCTGCGTTTCCGCGCGGAAACGGAAATGTTGCCAGCGGCGAGCCACGGTAGATTGAGTAAAGGTGGAATTCAGCGAATCATTGCCGTACAGGCGCAAAAACCCCGGCCGTGCGGTGAGCGAACCGAGCGTTTCATCAAACGGAATACGCAGCGTTTGCAGCTCCGGGTCGAGCCTGTCGCTGTCGAAATCGGTGCGCCATGCCCCCGAGCCTGAAGCCGCCTGCTCCGTCATCCGTGGCCCCGGCACCGTGAGCGCCGCGTGTTTGCCGCCTTCTACATAAGGCCAGCCATCACGCCATTCAATGCGGGTGATGCCCGTCTCACGGCCGAGCGGGCAGTATCCGCGTCCACCGGCAGCTAATCGCGGGATACCCGGAAGATGCAGTGGGCGGCTGGTCAGATACGCCATATACCATTCACCGGTATGGGTTTCGAGTAGAGAGCCGTGGCCGCTCTTTTGCAGCGGATTCTCCGGCAAATGCCAGCTGGTCATCATGGTGACGTCAGGATGCAGCTCATACGGCCCGGCCAGCGTTTTAGCGCGTAGCACCACCACCGCATGCTCATAGCTGGTTCCACCTTCCGCCACCAGCAGATAGTAGTAACCCTCGCGGCGATAAATATGCGCCCCTTCGGTGTAGCCCAACGGCGTGCCGGTAAAGAGCGTAGTCCGTTCTGGCGATAGCGTCTGCGTATCGGCGAAAAATTCCTGCATCACAATAGTGTTATGCGGGTTGCTGTGGTGACGCGGCCCCCACGGGCGATAGATATAGTATTTCCGCCCGTCGGTATCGTGGAACAGCGAAGGGTCAAAGCCGCCGTTGCCCATCGGGATCGGGGCGCTCCACGGCCCCTCTATAGACGGCGCGGTGACCAGGAAATTACGGCCATTTTTCCACGGCGAATCGACAATTTTTACGTCAGTATAAAGCAGCCAGAATTTGCCATCAGCGTAACTCAGACAAGGTGCCCAGATGCCGCCGGAATCCGGGTTGCCTTTCATATCCAGCAGCGCCACGCTGTTGAGCGGCGTACTGACCAGCGACCAGTTTTTCAGATCGCGGGAGTGATATATACGCACACCAGGGAACCACTCAAAGGTCGAGGTGGCGATGTAATAGTCTTCCCCTACGCGACACAGCGATGGATCCGGGTTGAAACCGGTCAAAATGGGGTTTTCAATCTGGTACATAGTGCTCTCCTCAGTTCACCGCCGCAGCGGTATCGGTAGGGGGTATTTCAGGCTGTGCGGTACGCTGACGTTGCAGCTGCTGGCTGATTTCTTCCACGCGTTTGCTGCTCAGTTTGTAGAATGACAGCAGCGTAAACATACCGACATAGAGCACGACAGGAACGATACAGAAGAGAATTTTGATGGTGGTCAGTACGTTATCAGGCTGCACGGCATTGCCTGCGGAGTAGCTGGAGAATGCGAGGATCCAACCCACCAGCGCGCCACCAATCGCCAGGCCCATTTTTAGGCTAAAGAGATACGTCGAGAAGACCAGGCCATCGAGGCGCCGTCCACTGCGGCTCTCTTCGTAATCCACCACATCGGACGCCATCAACCATTGCAACGGCGTCGTGGTATTAAAGACGAACAGGAACAGAATATTCAGCGCGAAGATCGCTACGATACTGTCCGACGGTACAAAGAAAATACTCAGGCTAATTAGTGAATAAATACCGATAATCCATTTAAACGAGGTCACACGGTCGAAGCGCCCGAGCAGGCGAGACGAACAGAGCGATCCAAACATGGTTGCCAGGCTGCCGTAGAGCAGAAATTGCGTGGCCAGCTCCGGGTGATCCATGACGTATTTCACGAAATAGAGTGTTGCGCCACCACGTACTACGTTAGAACCGGTCGCCATCATTTTAAAGGCGCACATGATGCGCCACTGGCTGTTGCCCATTAATAGCTTGAGGTCCTGCTTAACAGAAGTTCCCGGTTGAACATCAAAGGTATAACGTTCTTTGGTCGTGAAGAAGCAGACAAATAGCAACACCACGCCGCAAATGCCCAACACGCACATTGCGCCGAAATAACCGAGTTGTTCATTACCTTTACCAATAATATTAACCAGCGGTAAGGCAATACCGCTAATCGCTAATGAACCGGCGGCAGCGAGGAAAAAGCGCCACGACTGTAACGCATGACGCTCTTTCGGGTCAGCGGTAATCACGCCAGGCATGGCGCAGTATGGAACGTTGACGAAGGTATAGACTAAGGTCAGTAAAATATAGGTAATGGACGCATAGATAATTTTCCCGTTAACCGATAAGTCTGGCGTATAGAACGTTAATATGCAGATGATGCCAAATGGAATCGCCCCCCACAGCAGATATGGGCGGAACTGGCCGTAGCGGGTGCGGGTACGGTCTACCACCAGCCCCATCAACGGATCGGTTACCGCATCCAGCACGCGTGAAATCAGGAATAGCGTACCCATGACGCCCGCTGACAGGCCAAAGACATCCGTATAGAAGTACGCCAGCAAAAACATGGTGGCCTGCCAGACAAAACCGCAGGCGGTATCACCCAGCCCGTAGCCGATTTTATCTTTCATGGTTAACTGCATTTTTACCTCCAGGTCATATGAGAGGAATTCATTCCGAATGGCCGGGACCTACAAAATAAAATGCCTGCTTGTGCATTTGTGAGGAATACACCCTTTATTCGTATGCTTATTAGATAATTATTGCGAGATAGATTGTAAGAAGGGATGGTATGCAGCAACAATTACCATTTTTAATTTATTGATTATGTATTTTAACTTCTGTGATAACGATTCACTTTGCCTGGAAATAGAAACAACGAAACCTCCCGGGAAGGATGATATATTTTTATAAATACGTTTTTGGCCGCCAAATATATTTATTTAGCGGCCTGTTAAATAGAATCTAATGAATTAAAGGCCCAAAGCTTTTTTACCGGCGTTAATCACTTCGATAATTTTATCCGTATCATAAATACAACCTTTCCAGGTACCGCCACTGACCGCCTGCAACGCCGCCCACAAGCGTGTATCATCCGGCAAGTAGTCATGTGCTTTCAGGCCTGGATGAAGCTTGCGTTCCGCCAGCACGACAGCGCCTTCTTCCGGCGTTATACGCCCCTCCGGACTACCGATAAAGTTCACGCTACCTTTAAGGGACAGGCGATCGACGACTATCTCAATAATATCGCCATCGCGCAGCTTGCCAATCGGCCCACCTGCCAGCGCTTCTGGCGCAACGTGCCCTAAACATGCACCGGTAGAAACGCCCGAGAAACGCGCATCCGTAATCAGCGACACGGTTTTCCCCCACGAAATATGTTTAAGCGCAGACGTGAGCTGGTAAGTTTCTTCCATCCCGGTGCCCGATGGACCGCCGCCGATGATCACCATGATATCGCCTTGCTGGATTTGTCCCTGTTTGATGGCTTTGATCGCCGCCTCTTCCGATACAAAGACGCGAGCCGCGCCCGTATGGCGATACACACCGTCCTCATCGACAACGGAAGGATCGATCGCCGTGGCCTTGATCACTGAACCTTCTGGCGCGATGTTACCTACCGGGAAGGCCACCGTTGACGTCATCCCTTTCGCTTTTGCGCCTTCCGGCGACAGAATCACCTCATCAGGCTCCACGCCGTCCTGTTCACGCAGACACTGACGGAACTTCGTGCGACGCTCGGAGTGCTCCCACCAGTCAAGGTTTTCACCGAGCGTCTGCCCGGTCACCGTCAACACATCTTCATGCAGTAACCCGAGTTGACGCAGATGTAGCATTACCTCCGGCACGCCGCCCGCAAGGAACGCACGTACCGTCGGATGATAATCCGGCCCGTTGGGCAGCACGCTCACCAGCCGTGGTACTTTGCGGTTAATAGCGCTCCATTGCGCCACATCCGGCAGGCGACACTTCGCCGCATGGGCGATGGCCGGAATATGCAGCAGTAGGTTCGTTGATCCGCCAAAGGCCGCATGCACCACCATCGCATTCTCAATCGCTTTATCGGTCAGAATATCGCGTGCAGTCATTCCCTTTTCATCCAGTGCCATCACCGCGCGTGCCGACTGACGGGCTATTTCCAGCCACACGTCCTGGCCCGACGGCGCCAGCGCCGAATGCGGCAATGCCAGGCCTAATGCTTCCGCTACCACCTGCGAAGTGCCCGCAGTGCCAAGGAACTGGCAGCCGCCGCCGGGCGATGCGCAGGCGCGACAGCCCAGCTCAGATGCCTCTTTCAAACTCAGCTCATGATTAGCGTAGCGCGCGCCGATGGTCTGAACCTTTCCAGCATCTTCACCAAAAGTCGGTGGCAATGTCGCCCCACCCGGCACGAGGATCACCGGCAGATCGTGCATCGACGCCAGGGCGATCATCGTCGCAGGGAGACCTTTATCGCAGGTTGCCACGCCAATTACCGCGCGCCGCGTTGGCAGCGAACGGATCAAACGGCGAAAAACGATCGCTGCATCGTTACGGTAGGGGAGTGAATCGAACATCCCATGCGTACCCTGCGAGCGCCCGTCACACGGATCGCTGACAAATGCCGCAAACGGAATGCCGCTCAGGCGCGTAATCTCTTTCGCTGCCGCCGACATTTGCAGGCCAATTTCCCAGTGCCCGGTGTGATAGCCCAGTGCGATCGGGCGGCCATCCGAGTGGCGAATACCACCCTGAGTGCCAATCAGCAATACTTCACGCCCGGTAAGCTTGTTGGCGTCCCAGCCCATTCCTGCGTTTTGCGTCATGCCGAACAGATTGCCACTCGGCGACTCCAGTAGCATCTGCGGCGTCAGCGGCAACGCGCCCTGTGGCCCTGCTGCATGGGTTTTCACCGCATAAAACAGTTCATCCTGCGGTGTAAAAATGGTGTTGATAGACATCTTTTCGCTCTCCCGCTCAGCAGAGTTCAAGGCGTTTCAGCAGCGCTTTTAACTGCTGGCGATGCGCATCATCCAGCACGCCCGCGGGCGGCATTGTCCAGGTTGACATATCACGTCCGCACAGCACCATCGCCTCTTTAATCACATTCACAAACGGGGTGTCCAGTTGATAAATCTGCGGCACCTGTACCAGCTTTTGGTGAATTTTCGCCGCAGTGCCGAGATCCCCCTCAAGGAATGCGCGATGCAGATTCACCGACAGCTGCGGGGCAAAGTTTACGCTTGCTGAAATCGCGCCATCACCGCCCAGCATGAGAGTGTTGAACAGATGGTCGTCATAGCCACACAGCACGCTGAAGTACGGATGCTCCGCTTTCACGATGTTAACCATGCTGCGGATGTGGGCGATGGAGTCTATGGTATCTTTAATGCCGACGATGTTTTTACGTGACGCCGCCAGACGTTTCACTATGGCTGGCGTGAGATCCTGCCCGGTCAGAGCAGGGAAGTTATACAGGATTATCGGCAGCGTGACGCTATCCGCCACCTGCTGGTAGTAATTCACCAGGTTCTCTTCCGACACTTTCCAGTAGTAGGGGTTGATAACCACGATCCCATCTGCGCCACACTCTTGTGCATGCTGGCTAAGAGCAATCGTTTCGCGCGCGTTGGTGCCGCCAGTACCAATGAGCACCGGTACACGCTTATTAACATGTGACGTCACAAACTGCGCAACCGCCTTGCGTTCATCCACCGAAAGCTGGGAAAACTCACCGCCACTGCCGAGGAAGAAAAGCCCATCCACACCCGCGGTAATAAGATCGTCAATCAATACGCCGGTGCTTTTCGCATCAAGTTGCCCATTTGGCGTGAACAACGTCGACACCGGAGGAATGATGCCTGAGAACTGCACTGCTGGTTGCATGGAGACCCCTTAATTTTTATTTTGTTCTATATTATAGAACTGTGTTCTTATTAATGGATTTACTGTAATCCAGGGCAGTCGTAGAGGTAAATCAGAGAGAGGGAAAGGTTGTGCGTTTTTTAGGTTTGCTCACAAAATGGGAGCAACGTAATGTAACGGGGATGTAGCGGTTCACCAAAAGCACAATGCTAATCGGCGATGATCAAATAGTGGGCATTAACAATGGCGAAAGGTCATAAACCCTGGTGTTGATCGGCCGTTATCCCCAACCTATGAATGGTATCGAGAGCCAGATTGAGTGGCATAAAAAATCCGGAAACGGGTGAGCATTTCCGGATGCTTATACTACCACTGGAGCGGTCAAGGGATCTTTAACTGACCGGCCTTAGACAATCCGCCAGCGACTTATTTGGTCGTATAACCACCATTGACCAGAATTGTCTGCCCGGTCATCCACCAGCCGTCGCTAACCAAAAAACGAATCCACGGGACAATGTCCTGAATATCCGTCAGGCCTGTTTTGCTAAAGGGGGACAAGGCTGCGGCTGTCTTATGGTAAGCCACCGCATCAGCCCCTTCGGCGGGATAAAAGAAAGGCGTATCCATGGGGCCAGGTCCGATAGCCGTGACCGAAATTCCACGTTCTCCCAACTCCTTAGAGGCTGCGCGCGTGAAGTGTTCTACCGGCGCCTTCATACCGGCATATGCCGAATAAAACGGCGTATACGCGCCGAGGAGAGAGGTGACTAGCGTACAGATTTTTCCATTGTCTTTAACATGCTTACCGGCTTCTTTCAGAAAGAAGAAGGCCGTTTTTGCATTCACGGCGCTCATGTCATCAAATTCCGTCTCGGTGATCTCCGCCATCGGCTTCTTGAGCACTTTACCTACGGTATTGATGGCAATATCTGGCGCTCCCACTGCAGCAACGACATCAGAAAAAAGTTTTTCCATGGCGGCAACGGAAGTGAGATCGGCCTGGAGCGCTACGGCCTCAGCGCCAACGGACTTGATCGCGGCGACAGTGGCTTCCGCTTCTGCACGTGTCGCGTCACTGTTGTAATGGACTGCGATAGCTCGCGCGCCTTGCTGAGCGAAATCTCGGGCTATGAGCCCACCCAGATTCTTTGCCCCGCCAGCGATAAGAATGGTTTTACCTTTGATAGCGTGATCGACCATGGTTTGGCTCCTGTTTCGGTTATTGTCCGGGCAAGCCCCGTTAATAACAGCTTAATAAATGCCCGTAATGTATAAAGAGGCTAATTCTGCATACACTATTCAGGGTTATCGAATAATGAGGCGATATGGATACGATTGATCTTTTTCGGATATTTATCCGGGTGGCGGAAAACGGTAGCTTTATTCGCACGGCAGAGACGATGAATCGCCCGGCCTCAACGATTTCTGCTGCGATAAGGGAACTGGAAGCGCGTCTGGAAACCCGCCTGTTACACCGCACCACGCGGAGTGTTTCCTTAACTTCCGACGGAAGCGCGTTGTATGCGCGCTGTCTGCTGGTGGTACAGGACGTGGAAGAGACTGAAAATCTTTTCCGCCAGACCAGCGGGCAGGTGACGGGGAAAATTAAAGTTGACGTACCTGGGCGGGTTGGAGGACATATCGTTGTGCCCGCGCTACCCGACTTTTTTGCCCGCCAGCCGTCAATTCAGGTGGATCTTGGCGTCACCGATCGCAGCGTGAATCTCCCGGAGGAAGGCATTGATTGCGCTGTCCGCGTGGGTGTATTAAATGATTCAGGGATGGTGGCGCGTAGAGTGGGTTACCTGAAGTTGATTAACGTGGTCTCTCCTGGCTATATCTCTTCTTTTGGCACGCCTGTGAGCCCGGAAAAACTCGATAACCACGTTGTTGTCGGGTACGTCTCGCCGACGACCGGGCGTAAGGAACGTTGGGAATGGGAGCAAGCCGGGGAGACGTTGACGACGGATGTGAATAGCTACCTGACCGTCAATAGCGCGGACGCGTATATTGCCGCCTGCGTGTCAGGGATGGGAATGATTCAGATCCCTGAATACGATGTGCGTGAATTATTGGATGCGGGAATTCTCCTTGAGGTGATGCCCGCATTCCTACCACGTTTGCTTCCTGTGAGTATTTTGTATCCCAGCCGACGGCATCAGTCACGCCCGCTTCAGCTGTTTATCGCCTGGCTTGAGCCGCTGTTGCGGGAAAAAATGCGGCTCGCCACGATCGGTTAGTCTAAGCATTATGCCAGTCTAAAAGAAGACGGCGCTATTGATATGAGAACGTGATGCTTGCCAACGCATTGGCGCGACCGGGCGTGAGCGCGCCCGTACGAATGTATTGCGCCTGGAAGGGGAGCAACAGGGTTTGCGCGGCCGTGGTGGTTTGAATGAAGAACTGGTTCGTCGTGCCGGATGCAGAGCTATCCGGCCCCATCAGCAGCGGCCCGCTGCCGTTATAAAAGAACTGTACCCCAACTCCGGATGCGGTGGAGTCGCCGGTTAGCGAGACCACTGCTGTCGTGTTCGACGGCGTTGTCTGATCGGTCATCACCGCATTAACGGAGACTTGCTCATCGCAAGTCAGGCCGACGTTGAATGTACCCGATGGCGATACGCTGCCGATGTTGGGCAGGGTACGGACATCAATGGTCCCGAGATTAACGTTGGCGCTTTTGGTGTCGACGGTACAACCGCTGGCCGTAACCGTAATCGTGGTGGGATTAATGATAACCTGGGCTGTTTTGGTCTCGTTATTATAGGCGGTGAGGATCGCGGCATTGAGCGTCGAGGTCTGGTAGACACCGGATTTTAGCGCGGTTCCTGTTTTAATAAATGTCACCTTCGCCGACCAACCCAGATCGTAGGCAAGCCCGCTTGTGCCATCGGCCGGGTAGCTTTGCGTGATACCGGTTTGCAGCGGCACCCACGTCGTACCATTAAAATCCTTGAGGCCGATGATATAGCCGATGCCAGGGACGCCGGTTTCAAAGACATTATAATTAACGCCGTCAACATTTACCGTAATGCCTGCCGAAATCGCGCTGCCGCTTGGCTCCAGGGTGCCTTTGGAGCAAGTGAATATTAATCCGCACCAGAATACCTGCTGGACGCTGGCGGTGGCGCTCCAGGTTGAACCAATGATATTTCCGGGTACAACGGAATCAGCAGGGCCGGTATAAGTCATCGGTTGGGGAGAGAGGGTGATATCCGATTTCCAGTCCAGCGCCATGGCATTTGAACTGAGGCATAACCAGCCGATAAGTAGAAAAAAACGCATTATTGATACTCCGTAGTCCAGGTCGCGGTGGCCGAAACGTCTCCGGGATTAACCGCATCGCCGTTAGCCGCCAGACGGGCATAAAATGTCATTCCCACACTTTCATCCCCGGCGTTACCGTAGGCTGCCGTTTGGCTTTCCAGCGGAATGAGTTGACTATCCTTATCCAGAATTTGTACGGCAACGCCGGTGGCCCCGCCTTCTGCGACTTTAATTAATTGGGGATCTCCGGCATCAGGCGTACCGCTGAAGCGTATTTTTACGCCGCTAAACGTAGGGCCGCACTCTTCGAGTTTGAGCGTAAAGGCCGTTTTGATATTGCTGACCGCGCCTGCGCGGCTAAATTGCTTTACTCCAATGGTGCCTAACGGCACGGTCTGCTCTTTGGCGTCGGCGGAAACCACGCAGGTATTGCCGATGAGATTCCCGGTGACGGAGACCAGCACGTCATAACCATATCCAGGTGAAGAGATCGCAAGGAGTAGCGCTATCGCGGCGCGAGGCCGATTTACTGACATACCACCTCCTGTGAGTAAAGCCCGGTACGGGGAGCGTAATCCTGTTGTGTTAATTGATAATTGATGGTGCATTTTTGGTGGTTGTCTTGCCCCCAGACTGCGCTAAGCGACCCCTGTAGCGGCAAACCAGAAAGGTACAGACTCCCGCCGTCGCCAACGATACCGCTGGTTTTGTTATCACTCAGGGATACCACCGTACCGAACGGCAGTACTTCCTGGTTATGGCGAATCACCAACAGCGCTTTTGCGCCCTGACGAGTTACGATGTTTGCGCGAACCAGCGCGCCATCGGTCGGCGTTTTGTTGACGATGGCATTCTCCAGTTCAACATCATCGCTGGCGGTAGTGACATCCATCGCCACCTGATTGACGCGGTAGGGGGTGGCATAGGGGATGACGGCGTATCCCCGGCTGTCTGTTTTTATACCTTTATGATTGAGAACGGCGACATTGCTGGCGCCCGGAGCTTTGATCAAAATATTGGTATTGCCCAGCGGTTGACTCAACGTCAGGCCATCTTCATGCAGTACCGCGCCGCCGCTGATGCCGTAGTTCAGATTGCGGGAATCTTTGCTGTAGCTGTAGCCCAGGTTGTAATCGCCCCACTGGCCTTCATATTGCAATGCGGCATCCGCGCCGTACTGCTGTTGCGAACGGTAGCGCTGGTTAACGCTATAAAACAGATTCTCCTTTCCTGGCATATATCCGCTGATACCTGCGCTGTTGGTCGTTCCCGTCGACCTGGCCTGGGTACTGGCCAAACGTACCCGCGAGGCTAATTGCGGGTTGCCAAATGGGATGGATAGCGACATGGCCAGCACGTTATCCTGCTGGTTGCCAAATAGCATGGCGCTGCGCTGGAAACTGACGCCGAGGGAAAACTGGCGAAACGTTGAATTCCATGCGAACTGCATGCTCTGTGTTTTATTTGCCGTGCGCCAATAGGTTTGTTGATCCCACGACAAGGAAAGCGCGCCGTATGCTCCCAGCGGCTGCGATAACAAGAGCTGGTTTTTGGCTTTGCGCGACATATGCAGGTTATAGACATTCTCGTAGCTGGTGGTAATGGTGCCGTCGGCTTCCACCACCTGTTTGCGCGAGCCGCCAGCCATGTTCTGCCAGGTAGTATCGCTAAGGGTATAGAAACCTTCTGTTGAATAGCGTAGCGAGTAGAAGTTAAACCGTGTTCCGAGATTGTTCATCAGCTTGCTGTAGCGCAGCCGGACTGAATCGCCGCGATAGCGCTGGTCATCCGCCAGCAGGCTACGCGCATGAGTCATATCGATAGAGTAGGCGCCCAGATAACCAAGATTTTGCCCGGCGCCAACGGCCAGCGCGTTGTAATGGGCGGAATATTGCACGCCGCCGTAAAAAGTCAGTCCGAATTCCCAGCCGAAAAATAACTCGCCCTGAACGAACGTGGGGGCGTCCTGATTGCCGACAGGGCGGAATTTCCCGGCGCTGAAAGCATACTTAGTCTGCCCGCTACGCACGAGATTCGGCACGCTGGCGAAGGGCACGGTGTATTGCGTGGTGCTGCCATCGCTTTCCTGGATTGTCACCGCCAGATCGCCGCCAGACGCCGTGGGGTAGAGATCCTTCAGAACAAATGCGCCCGCCGGGACGCTGGTCTGGTAAATGATGTTGCCATTTTGGCGGACGGTCACGGTCGCATTACTGCGCGCGATGCCGCGAACCTCCGGCGCATAGCCGCTGAGACTTGCTGGCAACATATTGTCGTCGGTTTTTAGCGCGATGCCTCGCAGGCCGACGGAATCAAACACCTGCGCAGAGGTATAGGTCTCTCCGGCGTATGCCTGAGCGCGCAGCGCAGGGATATCGCGTTGCGCCCAGCTTTGGACGTGGGTGAACGTATTGCTCTGTTTCGTCCACGTCGTGAAGTCGCGTAACCGCCATGCGCCCAGGTTTACACCGCTGTTCAGGCTGACAAACAGCTGCCGATCGTGGGTATGAGTGGTTCCCTGATAGCGGTTCTCGGCGCCGTTGACGACATAATTAAGCCACGCTGCAGGAATGCCGTACTCCCAACTTTCCGGGCTGACGTAGCCGCGCGGTAAATTGAGCATATCGCTTTGCGGCAGGCTGAAGTTAAGGGTCAGCGTTTTTTGATCGAAATCGAAACGGGCGCCAGGAAAACGACGATTTAAAAAATAGCAGGCCTGAGTTTCTACCTGCGCTTCCTCTTTCGCCTGACGGTCGTTGATACCTAAAGCCACGATCTGTTGAGGCGTGATGCAGGGCATCGCGCCATCTTGTGAACGGTGCTGATCGAGGCTGAATTTCACATTGCCGGTGAAAGCATACTGACTATTGATATAGACATGAATATTGTATTCACCCGGCGGCAGGGCGCTTCCTGCATTCACCCATGAGAGGTCGGCATTATTCCCGCTTTCACCATTGAGGAACGCGGGGTTAAAATGCAAATCGCTCTCAGTGGCGGCAGTTTGCCGTACTGCATAGAAAATCAGCAGGGCACAAATGAATTTTGCTTTCACACGGTCTTACCTTATTTATTTTCGGCTCAACGGCAAACCGTTGACGGGAGTCCAGGCGCCATAATCGTTAATGGTTTGATAACTAAAGTTGTTCGCCTGTCTGAAAGACTCCTCAAGCGCGAGACTTGTTTTTGGCGGGATCATCACCGGTTGAACAGACTTGCCATCAACTTTTACGTTGATCGTGGTGAGGTAATAGGGCGTCGGATTATTGAGCGTCACTTTGCCGGCGGAATAACTGCCCGTGATTTTTTTCCATGCCTCTGCCGTATCGTCTTTAATCGCTTGCGGCCGATAAAATATTTTTATGCGGTTCGCTGAAGCAAATTGCAGCGAATTACTGGCGCTATTTTTTAATTGCTGTGGAATGGCCTTTACCGTTATCCAGTACAGCGTTTCACGATCCTGCGGCAGTGATTTGCCGTTAAACATGACCTTGACCATGCTTTCTGTTGCCGGTTTTAAAACGTAAAGCGGAGGGGTAATGACGAAATCATTCGTCCGATCGCCTTTCTCATTCTCGATCCACGACTGAATAAGAAAGGAGGATTCCGGGTGCGTATTTCTGACTTGCAGCATGGCTTGCGTTGTCGCACTGGAGTAAATCAGGCGCGTGGCGCCCAGTCCAACGCCCCCCGCGTACGCCGCCGATGAGCACAGTGAGGCAGCAAGACCAATCCATGTTAATGAGCGCATAGTGGCTCTCCTTTAATAGCTTTTTCAGGCCCGAACGTGCGCCGGGCCTGATGGATTACGAGTAAGTGACGGTGTAGGTCGCGACGGCGCTGGCGTCGCCCGGAGTCGCATTGCCTTCCGGGGAGTAGTATTTCGCGCTGAAATTCAGGGTATTTGAGCCTGTACGCAGCGCAACCGGGGCTGCCGCTTCACCTAATCTGACGACATTGCCTTGTTCGTCATATAAACGAATGGCTACGTTTTGCGCCGATGAGCTGCTGCCGTTTGAACCGACAGCCAGACTGTCGGCATCAGCGTTATCTGGCGTACCGGTAAAGGTCACTGCGACAGAGGTTGCGGCAATGGGGTTTTCCTCTGTAGAGCCAGAGGTATCGGCAATTTCACAATCTTCCAGGGTGATAGAGAACGCTTTGGCAGTGCTGGCTTCGCTACCTGCTGCCGCTAGGGTTGCGGTACGCACTTCGCCCATATCGACGTCAATATTGGCGCTATTGGCGCCGATCGCACAGGCGGAGGCCACGACACTACCATTGAAATTAACCGTTCCTCCACTGGTGCCCGCCGCTAACGCAGAGCCGGCAGGTAACAGCGCTGCGATAGCCAATGCCAGCAGCGTTTTGTTGTTTACATAAACTTTCATCTTCTTGATTCCATAGTATTGTTATTGCGTGAATGACTCTGAATTGCGGAACTAGCTGGTTAAAAAAACCAACAGGTCCGTTTTATTTCTGAGCCCGAGTTTTCTTATTGCTGAGCTTTTTAACGCACTGACGCGGCGATATGAAAGCTTCTCAATTTCGGCGATATAACTTAGGTCTAATCCATTTCTTATTTCTTTTAATACCCTCCATTCTCCTGGTGTCAGCGACAGCGCGACGGGTTTCCTTTTGCTTTGATAGCGACAATCGATCATCTTCAATAGGCTGGCTCTCCAGTGATAAAGAGGGTCTTGCAACGAGATATAAGCGTCGATGTCGCCATGTATCCACAATAATGAGTTTGCTGATGTTGAATACATACAGATTTGCATCTCTGGATAATTTCTTTTTATTGCCTTTATGTAACGTAAATTATCAAAGCCAGTATGGTATTTATCGGTTCCTGATATGAAAACGATATTAAATTTTTCATGATTGAGGAAAAAACCAAATTGCTGATAATCATTTCCGAAATCATGTATCTGAGTCGTGCGGTTAATGCTTTTCAATACTGCCGTAATACCGCTGCGTGAAAAGCTGTCTCCGCCTACCAGTGCAATATTAAAGTAAGGTTTTGGATCAGTCCTGTACACCATGTTACTCCCTCGATTTATAGTTTTAATGAGATGATCCGACAGACAGATACCAATCTGTGTTATTCGAAGCAATTAAGTAAGCATTGCACGGTGTGGTATTACTATACCCCAAGCGATGCGCGGGTAATCTGAATTAATCTTAACTTTTATTAATTGCTGATTTTACAATTGCTAATCAGTTTTTTCTGATTGATTAGCATTGTCTCAATTGCCTTTGAATTAGGATAGCTCCATTTTTCAATGAAAATTTAGCTTTGATAAAAGTTTTGTAAGTGATTCGTCATTTAGTGTTTTTCAGGCGTGGTGGTTGCTTACGGTGACTAACAAATATCGAATGGTTCGTTCGGTTTTTACTGATGGTTTGTTTTTTTATTAACAGTGTTTTTATTTTGTTTGTCATTGTTTTTTAATGGTTTTATGTTTTTTTAATTATTTTGCACTTAGAACGATTAGGACAAGTCTGACCAATGTATTCAAAGTGAACGGCGATCTGTTTTGTATGGAATTGTCAATGTCAAGGCTGTTGTTGGTGGCAGGTCAGGTAGCTAATAAGAAGTAGTTCGCGCACGCGTCGAATAATACACTTTTAGTATGCTAACTATTTAAGCCCAACACTTAAGAAAAAATAAGAAAACGGGTTCCAGCCCAGTTGGCAGGCGGGCTGAGTGAGCGTTTAAGCATGTTGTTATGCATACATCATCTTCAATTAAGTGCCGAGTGCCATCAGAAAATAAGATTTTTCGCTAATGCCAGTGATATACAGGTCAAAAAGTTTCCGCCATATTGGTTCTACCAGGAATAGTCTGTATTAATTTCAAAACAAAATGTGATGAGGTCCGTGGATTTGCAACACGCTTGAGGGAGGTTTCTTGTCTGCCATATGCATAAGTATTATATCATTAATGGAATAGTTGAATTCCATCCTGCAGCCAGTACGTTACGCTTGCTTAGCCAACCGGATAATGTGGTTGTTTTAAACTCCCCAGCGGGGCGCTGTTTATTATTATTAATAGAACGTGCTGGCACGATTGTTACCCAGCAGGAATGTATGAACATCGTTTGGCAACAGAGAGGGATGCTGGTATCGCCCAATACCTATTACCAGAATATTTCTATCCTGCGGAAAGGGTTGAAAAAAGCAGGTATTGCGAGTGACCCTGTTGTCACCATTCCTCGTATTGGATTAACGTTGGCAAGCGATACACAAATCGCAGTTAAGGAAAGCCAGTTACAGGACGCGCAATGCGCGATTGAAACAGAAACAGAAACAGAAACAGAAACAGAAACAGAAACAGAAACAGATATTGTCTGTTCTGCTGCTATTCCGCACCCATTACCTGAATCGGTAGAAAAAATACCGCGCAGCGTTAACTATCGTGCGGTGAAGTGGGGGTTGTCTTTGACTGGCGTCGTGTTGGCATCGATGTTGCTGGCATGGATGAGTTTCGCGACGGATTATCTTTTCCGGGATAATTATTTTGTTGATGGCTATCGTTTTGCGGCTGCCAGTGGCGAATGCCATGTCTATCTGGCTAAGGGGATCCAAACCCAACGTGAGCAAGCGCAAGCGTTAATCTATGTTGAGCCGTTTAAGACGCAGTGCAAAAATTATCCCTGGGTCTATGTTGCCTGGTTTTCAATGCTACCACGGGCATCCCTTATTCGTTGCGATCGGCCAATGGAGGAGTCGAATCACTGTATCTCTGATTACTTTATCGAGGATCATTAACATGATTCAGCATTGTCGACGGTTTTATCCCTTTTACCTGTTTCTTCTCATCGCAACGGCGCTGGGTACTTATTACATCTGGCATCGGGATGCAGTGCAAACCTTTTCCTGCCAGGCGAGTTTTGTTCAGCATCATCCAAATGAGACGCTTACGCTGTGGTTAAATTACACACTGAATGCGAAGAGTGGAATGCTCAGCATTAACGGCCGGATACAAAGTGACCCTCGCAAGGTGATCAATAGAAAGATCTCTTTTCAGGTTCAACGTAAAGATCATGTTTATTATTTGACGTCTGAGAGGAACATTAAATTTCCGGATGATAATATAGATGATGTCTGGCTTGAAAAGTATGAACCGCTTTTTTTCCTCTATCCAGGTAAACACATTTATATGCGAATTACGGCACAGAGTAATAATAGCTATCTGTTTATGTTGGGGACGTTACCCACTTATATATGCCATGCTTAAACATGGTGAATAGCGGAGGGTTAGTGGCGAGAAGGGGAGACTGGCTATGTTACAATAATGTTCCTAATGAGAAAATATTTAACACGTCTTACCTGTTTTTGTTGTGAACGGTATATGCGATTACATAAAGTGTGTTTTTTAGCTGTGAAATTAAAAAACATTTTAATTTCTCAGTGCTCTCCTTTATGCTTAATAAAGATATAGGGATTTATCTTATAACATTCAAAAAAGAATTAATGTTGCAATAATGTAATTACAATTTTATTTTGGCAAGATGATGAGTAAAATAGAAAAATCCCATACTGAAAACGTGCCTTTAATTCAGTGCCAGTTACATATTGGTTTGCTGCTTTGGCCCAATTTTTCATTGCTGCCCTTATCCGGGCTAATGGATGCGTTGCGTTATGCGACTGCCGTGCAAAAGCAGCATCATAAAATTATCTTTAAACTCAGCTTGATAAGCGAGCATCCTGATATACCGATAGCGAGTAGTTCGGGAATCAGCATCCGGCCCGATAGGGCGCATTGCCCACCTGAATGCTTTAACTATATTGCCGTCATCGGTGGCGGCCTTGAACATCTTGAGCAGGGATATCGCGGGGACAGGCTTTATCTTGCTGAAGCCCGTCAGGCTGAAGTCCCCTTAATCGGGATAGGGACGGGGAGTTTTGTATTGGCGCAGGAAGGGATGTTGAATGAGAGGAGAGCCTCGGTGCATCCCTTCTATCTTGAGGCCTTTAGACATCGTTTTCCTCATGTTTACGCCGAGCAGGGTTATGATTATATCGATGAAGGTGATGTACTGACCTGTCCTGGCGGAGTGTCCACGATAACGCTGGCAACGGAATTAATCCGCACGTATGGCGGGAACGACGTTGCGGCGATGGCGTGCCAGCGTTTATCCCTCGGGTCTCAAGATGCCGTCACGCCAAGGCCGGCGAATATCGCGCTCATCCCCGATCACCGTTTGCGCCAGGCAGTTCTTATTATTGAGCAATATCTGAATCGTCCCGTTACCGCAGCATGGGTCGCGAATCATGTGCACTTAAGCGAGCGGCAGCTTAACCGCCTGTTTCATTCCGAATTTGGTAAAACGACCCGCGAATTTATTCGTAGCGCCAGATTACGCTACGCCTGTTGGCTATTGAAAAACTCGCCGCGAAGCGTCACCGAAATTGCTTTGCGGATGGGGTTTAGCGACTGCGCCCATTTTATTCGCCACTTCCAGGCTGAGTATGGTTGTACGCCTGGCGTGTGGCGTCTATCTCCCGGGTGAGTGTGACGATAAATTTGCGCCTGCGGATTGCATCTCCATGAGCCTGGTAGAGGCAATTCGCTGCAGACTCGGCGATATAAGCAAACTCTCACGCATTTTCTCTGCATTGATTTTTAACATTTCCCCATGAAAAGAGACAGTTGCAACATTCGTGTTGTTCCCGCCTCTATTCATCTTGTCTGCGCGATAAAAACCCCCTCGATGATTTCTTTCCGATATGTGATGTTGATAACTAAAACACCGTTTTATTTTCATTGAATCGTAATTTCACCTGATCAATGATAATTGCATGGTATCAGCGTGGTGCGCACAACCTGAGACTCCTGACTTTTCTTTCTTGTTCATAACGCAATGAACAGAAAGAGTTTTTTCAAACATTATTGAAAGAATAAGTCGCATCCTGGCCGCTTCCGGCCGGATGGAGATGAGGATAAAAAATGAAAATCAAAGCAACCATCGAACGTATCCCTGGCGGCATGATGCTGATCCCACTGCTGCTTGGCGCCGTTCTCAATACTCTGGCGCCGGATACCGGGAATTACTTTGGTTCATTCACCAAAGGTATGATTGGCGGCACGGTACCGATTCTGGCGGTCTGGTTCTTTTGCATTGGCGCATCGATTGATTTACGCGCCACCGGTACCGTATTACGTAAATCCGGGACATTGGTGATCACCAAGATTGCCGTTGCCTGGATAGTCGCACTCATCGCGGCGATGATTATTCCTGAAAATGGCGTCCAGACGGGTTTCTTTGCCGGATTGTCGGTGCTGGCGATTATCTCGGCAATGGATATGACTAACGGTGGACTGTACGCCAGCCTGATGAACCAGTACGGCAGCAAAGAAGAGTCCGGGGCATTTGTGCTGATGTCGCTGGAGTCGGGGCCGTTGATGACCATGGTGATCCTCGGTTCCGCCGGGTTGGCATCATTCGAACCTCACCATTTTATCGGCGCCGTTCTGCCGTTCCTGGTGGGCTTCGCTTTAGGTAACCTGGATCACGATTTCCGCGCTTTCTTTAGCAAAGCCACCCCAGTACTGATCCCATTCTTCGGTTTTGCGCTCGGTAATACCATCAACCTGAGCGTGATTATGGATACCGGTCTGTTGGGGATCGTTCTGGGGGTTGCCGTTATCGTGATTACCGGCATTCCGTTGATTATTGCTGACCGTGTTATCGGCGGCGGTAATGGTACTGCGGGGGTCGCGGCCTCTTCCGCGGCGGGGGCGGCGGTCGCGAACCCGGTGATTATCGCGCAGATTAACCCGGCCTTTGAACCCGTGGCCGCTTCGGCGACGGCGCTGGTCGCGGCAAGCGTTATCGTGACCGCGATTTTGGTGCCGATTATCACCGCCCTGTATGCCAAACGCTTTGGCAACGCGCAGGCGGCGAAAGCGCTTAGCGCCAATATAGCGCCGTCCGCGCATCACTAACTCATTCTCGCCCTCCGTCGGAGGGCTTTATTATTCAAGAATCTGCCTGGAGGCTAATGTGGACGTAAGACAAAGTATCCACAGTGCGCATGCGAAAACTCTGGATACTCAGGGGCTGCGTAACGAATTTTTAGTTGAACAAGTGTTTGTCGCTGATGAGTACACCATGGTGTACAGCCATATCGACCGCATTATCGTCGGCGGTATTATGCCGGTGCAGCGCGGCGTATCAGTAGGCGGTGAAGTGGGTAAACAGCTTGGAGTCAGTTATTTTCTTGAACGACGTGAATTAGGGGTGATCAATATCGGCGGCCCTGGTTGTATTACCGTTGATGGCCACTGCTACGAAATTGGCCATCGCGAGGCGCTGTACGTTGGTAAAGGTGCGAAAGAAGTGGTGTTCACCAGCGTAGAGAGCGGCAAACCGGCAAAGTTCTACTATAACTGCGCGCCAGCGCATACCGCATATCCGACCAAAAAGGTCACGCCAGCCGATGTGGCGCCGGTTACTCTCGGCGACAATCTCACCAGCAACCGCCGTACCATCAACAAATACTTCGTACCGGATGTGCTTGAAACCTGCCAACTGAGCATGGGATTAACCGAGTTGGAACCGGGGAATCTGTGGAACACGATGCCGTGCCATACCCATGAACGACGCATGGAGGTCTACTTCTATTTCAACATGGATGAGGACGCCTGTGTGTTCCATATGATGGGGCAGCCGCAGGAGACCCGCCATATCGTGATGCATAACGAACAAGCCGTGATTTCACCAAGCTGGTCGATTCACTCTGGCGTTGGCACCCGCGCCTATACCTTTATCTGGGGAATGGTCGGGGAGAACCAGGTCTTTGACGATATGGACCACGTCGCGGTACGCGATATTCGTTAAATTCCAGCAGCAAACAAACCCGATGATTCGGGTTTGTTTGATTGTTCCATATTCAGAACGCTGAGTCCCCCGTCTGAATATAGATGGTTGATAGATCTGATGTTAAATTAGATAAAAATATCAATACCATCCGGGAACATAAATATGAAAACTCGCTTACTCCTTCCTGTCGCCGCGTTATTATTATCTGGCGCTGCGCATGCTGACATCTATAAACTCGACAATACCCATACGAATGCCGTATTTAATATTGACCATTTCCAGACATCGACTAATCACGGTGGGTTCTATGCTATCACTGGTGAAGTTGATTATCAGCCAGAAAATAAAATGGGCCACCTTCAGGTAACTATTCCGCTAAAAGCGCTCAATACTGGGGTGCCAGCTTTTGATAAGCATATTCTTAGCAGTGATATTCTGAATGCGGAGAAATATCCGACGATCGTTTTTACCTCGAGCAAGTGGCATTTCGCTGACGACAAACCTACGGCCATCGACGGACAGTTGACCATGAAAGGCATCAGTCGTCCGGTAACCCTTAAGGCAACCAGGTTTAACTGCTACGAGAGCCCGGTCTTTAAGGCTCAGGTATGCGGCGGTGATTTTGTCGCGCAGATCGACCGTACACAATGGGGAGTCGATTATCTGGTGGATATGGGGATGAGCAAAACGGTGGACATTGCTATCCAGGTTGAAGGGATTAAACAGTAAGTAGAGGGAATGACGATAATGAAAAAGCAAAAATTGGCCACCGCATTTGCCGCGCTGGCGTTAGCCCTGACGTCAACGATGGTTCAGGCAGCGGAATATAAAGCCAGTAGCGAAGAGAAAACGCTGAAGATAACTAACCTGTCGTCGTTGGAGGCGCAGGTTAAGGCGCGAATGGATAAAGGGGCGTTCGGTTATATTCGTGGCGGCGCGGAAGATGAAAATAATCTGCGGAGTAATACTGCGGATTTCGATAAAAAATATATTATGCCGCGCGTGCTGCAGGGTATTGAATTAAAGGATATCAACTTGTCGACCAGTCTCCTGGGGATCAGGCTAAAAACGCCGATTATTCAGGCTCCGATGGCGGCACAGGGATTGGCGCATCAAAACGGTGAGTTAGCGACAGCGAAAGGTATGGCACAGGTGGGTTCGATTTTCTCCTTAAGTACCTATGGCAATAAAACTATCGCCGAGGTGGCCAAGGCCTCAGGGGAAAATCCATTTTTCTTCCAGCTTTATATGAGTAAAAACAATCAGTTCAATGAGTTTATTCTCGGTGAAGCGGTTAAACATGGCGCGAAAGCGATTATTCTGACCGTTGATTCTCCGGTTGGCGGCTATCGTGAAGACGATATTAAAAACAACTTCCAGTTCCCGCTCGGTTTTGCCAACCTTGAGATGTTTGCCCGACAAAATGATGATGGTTCGAAGACCGGTAAAGGCGCTGGGATCAGTGAAATCTACGCTCAGGCGAAACAGGCATTTACACCAGAAGATATTCAGTATGTTCAACGTATCTCCGGATTGCCGGTGATTGTGAAAGGCATTCAGTCTCCGGAAGATGCTGAAGTCGCCATTCAGGCCGGGGCGGCAGGGCTATGGGTCTCTAACCACGGCGGTCGCCAGTTAGATAGTGGCCCATCGTCATTCGATTTGCTGCCAGCGATTGCGAAGGTGGTGAATAAGCGCGTGCCGATAATTTTCGACAGCGGCGTGCGTCGCGGTTCTCATGTCTTTAAAGCACTTGCCAGCGGTGCGGATATCGTTGCTGTAGGGCGCCCGGTGCTGTACGGGCTTAATCTCGGCGGCGCCCAGGGGGTAGCTTCGGTTATCGAACAACTGAATAAAGAGTTGGTGATCAATATGATGTTGGGCGGTGCCAAAGATATTGAACAGGTGAAGAAAACCAAATTACTGACAGAAAAAGATCTGCAGTCGTAAGTCGAAACCTGCTGGCGCCCGCGCATTCAGCTGAGCGGGCGCCAGCAGGTTTGCGTCAGGCATGCGCCAGCAATGGGAACATCAGTTTATTATCGTGAAAGATGTTCTCTTTCGTTGAATAGATAAACAGCATATCTTCGCCATCTAATTTTTCGTACTCGCCAAGGCGGGCTTCCTTCGGCGTAAAACCGAGAACTGCCTGTTGGGATTGCGGCTGGGCCAGTTCGTTAATAATGGTTGCCATGGATTGCCCGGCATCGCAAAAAATATCAAAGCAGATAAGCTCATGGGCGCTTTGCATGGCAATGGCGATGGCCTGGTTTTTCTCCGAGTAGTAGACGAAATGCTTCATAAACGCCGAGCAGTAAAACATCAGCAGGCCGAAATTATTCTCCACCCGCAGCTGCGAGAAAGGGTTCGACTTCTGGTAATAACGTTTGAGTAGGGTAATATCGTCAGCGTTATCCATATCCAGCTTACGGAAGTCGCCGCTTGTCGGTGAGACCGGCGCAACATATTGATATTCATCGGTCTGTCTGAAACCGAATCGGGGGTAAAAGTCAACGGTCGTTGAGTTGGCAAACAGGAAAAAGGCATCCGCTTTGTCGCGCCAGTCGTCAAGAATATGTTGAATCAACTGACCGGCGAGGCCTCTATTGCGGTAATCGATGTTGGTCATCACCGTACCAATTTGAATATAGCGTCTGCTCTGCCCTTGCCAGACTAAATCAATGATATTGGCTGATGCATTGGCAATAACTTTATTCTTATCAACGAAAGCGTAGGGGATATATGATTCGGTCCAGTACCCTTGCTGGTACCAGTCATCAAAGGATAAATCGAACGTCTTGATGGCTAAATCAATAAAGCTTTTTCTTAATGTATTATCATCTTTGAGTTGCTTAACCAATTTGTAGTTCATCGCGGTCATTCCCTTCTTATCCGTTTTGCTATCCGACATTGCTACAGGCAAATTTTACCCCTTGAAAATCACAGGTTTTGTGCCTGAGTATGGCGTTTTTCTGTGGTTTGTACAGCATTGGGCGAGGGGTATCGCTCAGGACGTTGCTCAGGTCACAGTTAGGGTTTGCTGCAGACTGACTGCGATGATGCGGAGGGGGAGGATGCCATACCGTGTTATCAAACAGGAGAAAATAACAGCCGATAATTTCGGCAAAAAGTTTCACAGGTAAAACTTATTCAGCTGGAGTTTTATTTTATATAGGTCATCACGCATTTCATCTTTGGCATGCTTGACAACATTATTACCCGTTGCTAATAGTTAAGCCACATCTTAAATAATAAACAAAGTTTAATATATGAAACTTGCAAACGGGAGTTATGATAATAGTACAACCGTGAAAGATGAGGCGGGGATCCTCGCTGAATTCCAGTTTCGTAGCCAACAGGTGTATCAAGATAATAATTCAGTGCGCCGTATTGCTTATGGCGATGATGAACGGGAAAATATTGATTGGTTTATTTCATCGCAACCAGCGCGCGGAACCATTATATTTATTCACGGTGGTTACTGGCAGTCCTGCAATAAAGAGGATTTTGCTTTTATTACCACCGGGCCGTTGATGGCGGGATTTGATGTGATGCTGGTGGAGTATAGTTTGGCGCCGCGGGTGACGTTACAACAGATATATCAACAAATTGGCGCTGCTCTGGATACCATTTATCTTTTGGCTGATATAAAAATGCCCGTTTATTTGAGTGGTCATTCAGCGGGAGGGCATCTTGCCGCCTGTTGGCAAACGCATCCGTTGATCACTGCAACGCTGGCGATCAGCGGTATTTTTGAATTATCGCCGCTATTAGCAACGACGGTTAACCGGCAGCTACAATTGACGGAACAGGAAGTTAGCGTTCTGAGTCCGTTGCGCCATCCTCCGGAATGCTCATCAGCGATAACGTTATTTTATGGTGCCGATGAATTATCTGAGCTTATTGCGCAGAGTGAAAACTATGCACAATGGTTTTCACAGAATAATGTACCGGTTGAGTGCGTCGCGGTCGCCGGGGCTAATCATTACAATATTCTTGATACGTTATTTTCTACCGATGGATTACTCCTGGAATCTATCATTAATAGCAGGTGAGCATCATGCGCAAGGTAATTAACACCGGGTTGCCGGAAATAGGCCAACCATTTTCATGGGCAACGCGTGGCGGTGGCCTTTTATTTACAGCCCATGGCCCCGTTCTTGCTGATGGTACAATCGAAACGGGGGCAGTGGAAAAACAAATCAGTTTAACATTTGATAACTTGAATCATACCTTACAGGCAGCGAATAGTCATAGTGATAATGTATTACAAATAATAGTTTATTTGACTGATGTTAACGATGTTCCCATGCTTGATAAAATTTACCGGCGCTATTTCAATGCACCTTACCCGAATCGCTCAACGGTCATTGTCGATAAGCTAGTGGTGCCGGGAATGAAAATAGAAATCACCGTAACTGCTACTGATAATTAAAAAACCTCACCTGCTAGCAATAAATAATGATAGCTAAGGATAACTATGTTCGCAGAAATCAAAGCCTCGCTACCCGATCCGATTATGTCGTTGATGGAAGCCTATTTACAGGATAGTCATCCGCAGAAAGTGAATTTAGGTATCGGTTTATATTATGACGAACAAGGACGAATTCCATTAATGAATGCCGTAAGGCAAGCGGAGCAGCGGTTACTTGCCGCACAGCAACCTCATGGCTATCCGCCCATTGAAGGTAGCGCTGGTTTTGCCAGGGGCGTGCAAACTTTGCTGCTGGGAGAAATCGCGCAGCAACAAGCCTTGGCGACGGTTCAGACTATCGGCGGTTCCGGCGCGCTTAAGTTAGCGGCAGATTTTCTGGTTGGCTTCCTTCAATGCCGGGCTATTTGGGTGTCTGATCCAACGTGGGCTAACCATCAGGCCATTTTTGCCGGCGCTGGATTGGAGGTTAATCATTATCCCTGGTTTGATAATGCGAGCGGCGAGCTACGTTATGCCGAGATGATTGACACGCTGCAATCATTACCTGCGGGAAGCGTCGTGTTATTGCACCCTTGTTGCCATAACCCAACCGGGACCGACCTGAATCCGCAACAATGGCGAGAAGTGATTACCCTAATGCAGAGGCAGCGTCTGTTGCCACTATTTGATATCGCTTATCAGGGATTCGGCGAGGGGCTGGATGAAGACGGCTATGCGTTGCGACTAGCGCAAGAAAGCGATTTGCAGTTCATTATTGCGAACTCATTTTCGAAAAACGTTTCACTCTATGGTCAGCGAGTCGGCGGTTTAACCGTGCGCTGCGCTAACCAGGGGATTGCCGACAATGTGTTGGGAGCGCTGAAAACACTGATCCGCCGCAGTTACTCCTGCCCACCGACTTACGGAAGCCGAATCGTCGAACTGCTATTAACCGATCAAATGCTTAATCATCTGTGGCGAGAAGAACTTAATAGTATGCGTCAACGTATCAAACAGATGCGCCTGCGATTGGCCGTGGGTCTGGAAGAAGGGGGATCTACGTTGGACTATCGGCGCATACGCGATCAGCGCGGCATGTTTAGCTACACCGGCTTGAATGAACAACAACTCAATGATCTGCGCCAGCGTTACGCTATCTATCTGGTTGCTCCGGGAAGGATGTGTTTACCGGGACTGAATAGTGACAATATTGATTATGTCACTGCCGCCATTCTGGATGTGACCACTTCCCGTCGCTAAGGCAGGTTGAGATGAAAGACCCTAAACATTTTGCAAAAATTGCCCAGCGGCAGGGCGGATTAAAACAGCAACTCACTGCCGGGCAGATGTCGATGTTAGCGATTGGCGGGGCGATAGGCACCGGATTATTTCTGGGAAGCGCCTACGCCATTCAGATGGCAGGTCCCTCGGTGTTACTCAGCTACTTGATTGGCGGGGTCATTGCCTTACTGTTAATGGGCTGCCTTGCCGAGATGACATCGGAGCATCCCACTCCAGGATCATTTGGCGATTACGCGGAATTCTATCTGAGCCCACTGTGTGGATATCTGGTGCGTTACTCTTACTGGTCCTGTGTCGTTCTGGCAGTAGGAACGGAGGTCACAGCGATCGGCATGTATATGCAGTATTGGTTCCCGGGGTCCGCTGCCTGGCCGTGGGTATTAATGTTCTCGGCAATGGTGGTGGTGATAAATATTATTGGCGTGAAATGGTTTGGCCAGGTGGAATATGTGCTGTCGACAATTAAAGTCTTAGCGATTATCGCTTTTATTGTTATTGGCATCGGCATTTTGGCATTTTCGGCTAACCCGACCTATGGCGTGCATAATTTCACCAGCGGCGGCGGGTTCATGCCATTTGGTATTAGTGGAATGTGGTTTGCAACGATTGTTTCGATCTTTAGCTACCTGAGTATAGAAATGATTGCGGTTGCCGCAGGGGAAGCTAAGAATCCGGTTGTGGCAGTAAAATCCGCTTTTAAAGGCACTATTCTGCGCCTCTTTATCTTCTATATGTTATCCATTGCGTTAATGCTGGCTATTGTTCCATGGCGACAATCAGGAACAGCGGAAAGTCCGTTCCTGGTAGCAATGAATGTGATTCATCTGCCTTATGCCGGAGGCATCTTTAATTTCATTGTGCTTATTGCGGCACTGTCAGCGATGAACAGCCAGCTCTATATCACCACGAGAATGATGTTCTCATTGTCACGCGCAGGTCAAGCCCCCGCGACTTTTGGACGTGTGAGTCGCCGGGGGATCCCGGTGAATGCGCTAGCAATATCCTGCGTAGGCATCATGGTTTCCATTGTATTAAGTATATTCTGGCCTGAACAATCTTTTGCGGCAATGATGTCAATCTCAGTGTACGGCGCCTGTTTTACCTGGTTGATGATTTTTATGACTCATCTGTTTTTCCGGCGTCAGCATACTGCAACGGCGTTGAAGTTTCGTCTTTGGGGATATCCATTTACCACGCTGCTTGGCGCCGGTTTGATGTTGGCATTGTTAATCTCAACGGCTTTTACCGATTTCTTCCGTATGACGTTGTGGTTTGGCATTCCGTTTACTTTATTATTAGTCGCCACCTACTTTTATAGCCGTCGTGGGAAAGCCGTACTATCCACGCCTGCGCAACGTGACATCGAACGGGTATCCTAACCCTTGTGCTTATACACCTGCGACTTCAGTCGCAGGTGTTCGCATTCGCATTTTGTGGCGGCGAAGTTAGCGCAATCTCCCATCAGTAAAATCCATTGTTGTTATTAATCTCGTCGGTTAGATGAGAGCATTTCTCAATTATCGCGTACTGGCGACGACCTTTTGTTAATTAATAATAAATTTGTTACACAGTTCGCTTAATTCACCAGAGAACGTTTAGGTTATAGTCTGCCCCTGGTCGCGGATTACCGCACAAATAGAAAAAAACCAACCGTTGTGGATCGGGTAAATTATTCCGGAATATGGACTGAAGCCACCTGCGGATGATAAATCAAGGATCCTGAAGAGCAATAATCAGATGTCGCATTTACCCAAATTCTCACTTTCGCTATTACACCCGCGTTACTGGCTGGCATGGCTGGGTATTGGCCTGTTGTGGCTGGTGGTACAACTTCCTTATCCGCTTATCTATCGCCTGGGGAATGGGCTGGGGCGGCTATCAATGCGCTTTTTGGGCAAACGCGTTCGTGTAGCCGAGCGCAATCTGGAACTGTGCTTTCCGCAACTGACTCCCTCCCAACGCCGTGAAATGGTGGTCAAGAATTTTGAATCTTTGGGAATGGGGTTGATGGAAACCGGCATGGCCTGGTTCTGGCCCGCCCATCGCGTAGAGCGCTGGACTGAGACCAGCGGCGTTAACGACGTCGTCGAGCTGCAAGAACAAAAACAGGGTATTTTGCTGATTGGCATTCACTTTCTGACGCTTGAGCTTGGTGCGCGGATGTTTGGTATGTTCACGCCGGGGATTGGTGTCTACCGCCCGAACGACAATCCGCTGATCGACTGGCTGCAAACCTGGGGCCGGCTGCGTTCTAACAAGACGATGCTCGATCGCAAAAATCTGAAAGGAATGGTCAAGTCATTGAAAGAAGGCGAGATACTCTGGTACGCCCCGGATCACGATTATGGACGCGCCAGCAGCGTATTTGTTCCCTTTTTCAATGTCGATAACACCGCGACCACCACCGGTACCTGGATGTTGGCGAGAATGTCGAAAGCCACTATCGTGCCTTTTGTGCCACGGCGGAAAGCCAACGGTGCCGGTTATGAACTCATTGTGCTACAACCTGAGGCGACGCCGCCGTTGGAATCCGCGGAAGCGACTGCCATCTGGATGAACAACATTATTGAACAATGTATTCTGATGGCGCCGGAACAGTACATGTGGTTGCACCGCCGCTTTAAGACTCGCCCGGAAGGGGTTCCTTCGCGGTATTAGTCCTGTCGACAGTAAAAAAAATAGCCCAATAAATAGCGCGCTTATTAATCCTCTGACTATACTGAAAGAGCCTAAATTAAGGCTCTTATCCAAGGAGAATGTAGGATGAAAAAGGTATTAGTCGCTTTAGCTCTTTCTGCTGTTGCCTTTGGTGCTTCTGCTGCGCAATTAATTACTAAAGAAGAAGTCTCGCATTTTAAACTAACCCATGTTGGTAGTGTTTCGGTAGGGCCTTCCGGCGGGCAATTCTCGTCGCCATCCGATCTTCACGATCAGCTGTCTAAACTGGCTGATGAGAAAGGCGGGAAATATTACGTGATTATCGCTGCGCGTGAACATGGGCCAAACTTTGAAGCTACGGCTGAAGTGTATAAGTAAGCACTGATATACTCGTCATACTTCAAGTTGTATGTGCGTTGGCAATAACTCGGCCCATCCTTGGGCCTCGCCTCTACGGGGCCAGCGCAAGCACTGTTCAAAACGGCTAGCCGTTTTGTCCTGCAACTCGAATTATTTAGAGTGTAGCAAAATTCTTAACCTGGCCGCCCTTTGGGGAGCCGGGTTTTTTATTTTCTGAATACAGGAAGATAGCCTGAAGAAATCAATGAGCAGTGCGAGAAATAGGATTCGGCGCATGATAACGCCAGTACGTTGGTTTTCACGAGAATCAATAAACTGATTGATCAGGTAGCCGTTCGCGCCGTGCGGCTCTACACCGTCGAAGCCGGCAGCAATTGCGTTGCGTGCAGCCTGGGCATAGCCTTGGCCCTGTTGGCTAATTTGTGTGCCTTCGCTGATAATTAAACCCGTACTGGCGCGTTGAGCGTAATACCCCGCCATCTGCTCGGTGGCATCACGATACGGTTTTTCCGCGACAGAGCCTGCAGGGAATAGTGGTCGCATAACACATGCGTCTCCTTAACGACTTGATGGACGCAGAATAGACCCTTGTTATTGTGTATTAAATAGCAATGGTGTTCATAGACTATTAACTATTTTGTTTATAAAGGGAGTAGCTTATGCTTAACGTGTGGGGTATTGACCACCCGCATAATTAGGTAGGCTAAATGTGGTATTATCGCGCCTTTCCCTTTTCGTCCTGGGGTTTTTTTATGCAACAACCTGTTGTTCGCGTTGGGGAATGGCTCGTTACTCCTTCTGTAAACCAAATTAGCCGGAACGGACGTCAGCTGACCCTTGAACCGCGTTTAATCGATCTTCTGGTCTTCTTTGCTCAACATCCTGGCGAGGTACTCAGCCGGGATGAGCTTATCGATCACGTCTGGACGCGCAACGTGGTGACCAGTCATGTTGTCACGCAGAGTATTTCCGAACTGCGAAAATCGCTAAAAGACGGCGATGACGGCAGCATGGAGTACATCGCGACGGTACCGAAACGCGGCTACAAGCTCACGGTTCCGGTGATGTGGTGTACGGAAGAGGGCGAAGAGCTGGCGCCAGTCGCGCCGGTTGCCGTGCCGGAAACCTCGCCACCGACCCTTCCTCCCGGGCAAACTTCACCTGTGGCGGCCGCTGCGCCGGAAAAACGTAAACGTATTACCGCCTTCTGGGTGTGGGCGCTGTTTCTGCTGGCGTTGGGGAGCTGCGTGGCGCTTATCGCGCTGTCGTCGATGGAATCACGTCCGCCGGAAACGAAAGCGCGCCTGTTGCTGAATCCGCGTGATATCGACATTCACCTGCTGAACGGGAGTTCGTGCAACAACTGGGCGTCGCAGCATGCCTATGCGGTAGGGCTGGGCAGCCTGATAACCACTTCGCTCAATACCTTCTCGACCTTTATGGTTCACGATAAAACCAACTACAACATCAACGAGCCCAGCAGCTCGGGTAAAACGCTGACCATTGAGTTCGTCAATCAGCGCCACTATCGAGCGCAGCAGTGCTTTATGTCCGTTCAGTTGGTTGATAACGCTGACGGCTCGACGATGCTCGACAAACGCTACTTTATTACCATGGACAACCAGCTCACCATCCAGAACGACCTGCTGGATAGCCTGTCGACGGCGTTAATGCAGCCATGGCCGGATCGTATGAAAGCGATGCTGACACAATATCAGCCTTCACAAAGCGCTTCATTAACCAGCCTTTATCAGGCGCATCAGCTTCTTATGAAGGGTGATGTTGATTCATTAGGCAAAGCCAGTGACGTGCTGGACGACGTGATTAAACAGTCGCCGGATTTTATTTACGCTTATGCCGAGAAAGCGCTGGTGGACGTGTTACGTCATTCGCAGCAGCCGCTGGATGAAAAACAATTAGCCACGCTGTACGCCGAGGTTGAAAAAGTGGGTGAAATGCCCGGCATTAAAGATATGGCGATTTTCTATCAGATAAAAACGGTAGATATGCTGGGGAAAGGGAAAATAGATGAGGCGTATAGCGCCATCAACACGGGCATTGATTTAGAAATGTCATGGATGAATTATGTGCTGCTCGGTAAAGTCTATGAGATGAAAGGGCAGAACCGGGAAGCTGCCGATGCCTATCTGACAGCCTTTAATTTACGCCCTGGTGAAAATACCTTGTACTGGATTGAAAACGGCGTATTCCAGACCTCTGTTACCCGCGTAGTACCGTATCTCGACAACTTCCTCGCTTCAGAATAAGTAAACCCTCATCATGCTCATGGTTTTGAGTATGGTGAGGTTAAAATTATGTATCTCATGAGCACTTCAGTTGTTATCTTTAATAAGCATTTAATTCCTTCATGGTAACACAATTCCAACACATCTGTAGTCATCTAACTCATTGTAAGTAGGCGGTGTTTATCTTTTTTTGATATCAACATGTCATGTTTATATGTTAATTGAAAAAGGTCAAAATATCATTTGTCTGATGTTTGTGGTTATTTCACTTTATCTTTAGGACTTGTCTCGTACTAATCAGTAATCTTGTTGGCAGTTGGTCGGGTCAATAAATGGTTCTATATCATGATCTGTACCTCCCAAATAAACTTAGGAGAAAAGCAACCATGAGTTCTGCCAAGAAGATCGGGCTATTTGCCTGTACCGGTGTTGTCGCCGGTAATATGATGGGGAGCGGTATTGCATTATTACCTGCGAACCTCGCCAGCATCGGTGGTATTGCCATCTGGGGTTGGGTGATTTCTATTATTGGCGCGATGTCTTTGGCTTATGTTTACGCCCGACTGGCGACCAAGAACCCGCAGCAGGGTGGTCCCATTGCGTACGCCGGGGAAATTTCCCCAGCATTTGGTTTCCAGACCGGTGTGCTTTATTATCATGCGAACTGGATTGGTAATTTGGCAATCGGGATTACCGCCGTCTCTTATCTCTCTACATTCTTCCCTATTTTAAATAACCCGGTGCCCGCAGGTATTGCCTGTATTGCCATCGTGTGGATCTTTACTTTCGTTAATATGCTCGGCGGGACCTGGGTAAGTCGCCTGACGACGATTGGTCTGGTGCTGGTGCTTATTCCGGTAGTGATGACTGCCGTCGTCGGCTGGCACTGGTTTGATGCGGCAACTTATCAGGCGAACTGGAACACCTCCAGTACCACCGACAGCCACGCGGTCATCAAAAGTATTCTGCTCTGCCTGTGGGCCTTCGTCGGCGTAGAATCCGCCGCCGTCAGTACCGGGATGGTGAAAAACCCGAAACGTACCGTACCGCTGGCAACCATGCTGGGTACCGCAATGGCTGGTATCGTCTATATTGCCGCGACCCAGGTTATTGCCGGTATGTATCCTGCGTCTGAGATGGCCGCATCCGGCGCGCCGTTCGCCGTCAGCGCCTCCACCATTCTTGGCGGCTGGGCTGCGCCGATGGTTTCCGCCTTCACCGCCTTTGCCTGCCTGACGTCTCTTGGTTCCTGGATGATGCTGGTTGGTCAGGCCGGTGTCCGTGCCGCCGACGACGGTAACTTCCCGAAAGTGTATGGCGAACTGGATAGCAACGGTATCCCGAAAAAAGGCCTGCTGCTGGCGGCGGTGAAAATGACCGCGCTGATGATCCTGATTACCCTGATGAACTCCGCCGGTGGTAAAGCATCCGACCTGTTCGGCGAACTAACCGGTATCGCGGTACTGCTGACCATGCTGCCTTACTTCTACTCCTGTGTTGACCTGATTCGCTTCGAAGGCATCAACATCCGCAACTTCGTTAGCCTGATTTGTTCGGTTCTGGGTTGCGTGTTCTGCTTCATCGCGCTGATGGGCGCAAGCTCCTTCGAACTGGCCGGCACCTTTATCGTTAGCCTGATTATCCTGATGTTCTACGGCCGCAAAATGCACCAGCGCCAGAGCGATTCAACGGATAACAACACCACCGCTAGCGCGCACTAATCCGTAACCCTTTTTCCTGAGGCTCCTTCCATCACCTGTCATATCGCGACGGGAGGGGCTTTCTACATCTGGAGATTTGACTATGAACGTTATTGCAATCATGAATCACATGGGGGTTTACTTCAAAGAAGAACCCATCCGTGAACTGCATCGTGCTCTCGAACGCCTGGACTTCCGCATTGTCTACCCGAACGACCGTGACGACTTATTAAAACTGATCGAAAACAACTCTCGTCTGTGCGGCGTTATCTTCGACTGGGATAAATACAATCTCGAACTGTGCGAAGAAATCAGCAAAATGAACGAGTACATGCCGCTGTACGCTTTTGCTAACACTTACTCGACGCTGGACGTTAGCCTGAACGATCTGCGTATGCAGGTACGTTTCTTCGAATATGCGCTGGGCGCCGCGGAAGATATCGCGAACAAAATCAAACAGAATACCGATGAATACATCGACACTATTCTGCCGCCGCTGACCAAAGCGCTGTTCAAATATGTGCGTGAAGGTAAATATACTTTCTGTACTCCAGGCCACATGGGCGGTACCGCCTTCCAGAAAAGCCCGGTAGGTAGCATCTTCTATGATTTCTTTGGCCCCAACACCATGAAGTCCGATATCTCCATTTCGGTTTCTGAATTGGGTTCTTTGCTTGATCACAGCGGCCCGCACAAAGAAGCGGAAGAGTACATTGCCCGCGTATTCAATGCTGAACGTAGCTACATGGTGACCAACGGTACGTCTACCGCCAACAAAATCGTCGGTATGTACTCCGCGCCTGCCGGCAGCACGGTGCTGATTGACCGTAACTGTCACAAATCGCTGACTCACCTGATGATGATGAGCGACATTACGCCGATCTACTTCCGTCCGACCCGCAACGCCTACGGCATCCTTGGCGGTATCCCGCAGAGCGAATTCCAGCATGCGACTATCGCTAAGCGTGTAAAAGAAACGCCGAACGCGACCTGGCCGGTACACGCGGTTATCACCAACTCAACCTATGATGGTCTGCTGTATAACACTGATTTCATCAAGAAAAACCTGGATGTGAAATCCATCCACTTTGACTCTGCCTGGGTGCCTTACACCAACTTCTCTCCGATCTATGAAGGCAAATGCGGGATGAGCGGCGGCCGCGTTGAAGGGAAAGTGATTTATGAAACCCAGTCCACGCACAAACTGCTGGCGGCGTTCTCTCAGGCTTCGATGATCCACGTAAAAGGCGACGTTAACGAAGAAACCTTCAACGAAGCCTACATGATGCATACTACCACCTCTCCGCACTACGGTATTGTGGCTTCCACAGAAACCGCCGCAGCGATGATGCGTGGTAACGCCGGTAAGCGTTTGATCGACGGTTCTATCGAACGCTCTATCAAGTTCCGTAAAGAGCTTAAACGTCTGAAAGGCGAGTCTGAAGGCTGGTTCTTCGACGTCTGGCAGCCGGAACATATCGATGGCCCTGAATGCTGGCCGCTGCGTTCTGATAGCGCATGGCACGGTTTCAAAAACATCGATAACGAACACATGTACCTCGACCCGATCAAAGTCACGCTGCTGACACCGGGGATGAAGAAAGACGGCACCATGGATGAGTTCGGTATTCCGGCGAGTATTGTAGCGAAATATCTCGACGAACACGGCATCGTGGTGGAGAAAACCGGTCCTTATAACCTGCTATTCCTGTTCAGTATCGGTATCGATAAAACGAAAGCGCTGAGCCTGCTGCGTGCGCTGACCGACTTCAAACGCGCGTTCGACCTGAACCTGCGGGTGAAAAACATGCTGCCGTCGCTGTACCGTGAAGATCCTGAATTCTATGAAAACATGCGTGTTCAGGAACTGGCGCAGAACATTCACAAACTGGTTGAGCATCACAACCTGCCGGACCTGATGTTCCGCGCATTCGAAGTGCTGCCGTCGATGGTGATCACGCCATATGCCGCGTTCCAGAAAGAGCTGCACGGCCAGACTGAAGAGGTTTACCTCGAAGAGATGGTCGGCCGCGTCAACGCCAACATGATCCTGCCGTATCCTCCGGGAGTACCGCTGGTGATGCCTGGTGAAATGATCACCGAAGAAAGCCGACCGGTGCTGGAATTCCTGCAGATGCTGTGCGAAATCGGCGCTCACTATCCGGGCTTCGAAACCGATATCCACGGGGCGTATCGTCAGGCGGATGGTCGTTACACCGTTAAAGTGCTGAAAGAAGAAAACAACAAGTAATAGACGCACACAAGGGAAGTGGCTTGCCACTTCCCTTTTTTCACGCTGCAAGGAGAACCTATGAAAACACCCTCACAGCCGCGCGCGATTTACTACATCGTGGCGATCCAGATCTGGGAGTACTTCAGCTTTTACGGCATGCGCGCCTTACTCATCCTCTATCTCACCCATCAACTTGGCTTTGACGACAGCCACGCCATCAGTCTGTTCAGCGCTTACGCATCCCTGGTTTACGTTACCCCTATTCTCGGCGGCTGGCTTGCCGACCGCCTGCTCGGCAACCGCACGGCGGTGATTGCCGGGGCGCTGTTGATGACCCTCGGCCATGTGGTGCTGGGCGTCGAATCGGATTCCATCTGGAGCCTCTATCTGGCGTTGGCGATCATTATTTGCGGCTATGGCTTGTTCAAATCCAACATTAGCTGCCTGCTCGGCGAACTGTACGCCATTGACGATCACCGTCGCGACGGCGGCTTCTCGCTGCTGTATGCCGCCGGCAACGTCGGCTCGATCGCCGCGCCTATCGCCTGCGGTTTGGCGGCGCAGTGGTACGGCTGGCATATCGGCTTCGCGCTGGCGGGGATTGGTATGTTCATCGGCTTGATGATCTTCTTAAGCGGCAGCCGTTACTTCCGCGGCACCCGCGGTGTCGATAAACAGGCGCTGCGCGCGGTGACATTTGCGCTGCCGACCTGGGGTTGGCTGGTGGTCATGCTGTGCCTGGCGCCGGTGTTCTTCACGCTGCTGTTAGAACACAACGGGGCCGGTTATCTGCTGGCGATCGTTTGCCTGTTCGCCGCGCAAATGGTGGCGCGGATCATGATCAAATCGCCGCAGCACCGCCGCGCGTTATGGCAAATCGTCCTGCTGATGCTAACCGGCACGTTGTTCTGGGTGCTGGCGCAGCAGGGCGGTAGCTCAATTAGCCTGTTTATCGATCACTTTGTGAATCGTCGCCTGCTGAATATTGAAGTGCCGACCGCGCTGTTCCAGTCGGTTAACGCGGTGGCGGTGATGGCGGCGGGCGTTGTGCTGGCGTGGTTGATCCGCCCGGAGGGGCGTACCCGTTCGGTGTTGAAAACATGGCTGAAATTTGCCTTTGGTCTGCTGCTGATGGGGGGCGGATTTATGTTGCTGGCTCTCAATGCCCGCCATGGCGCAGTGGATGGTCAGGCGTCGATGGGCATGATGATCGCCGGATTAGCGATGATGGGCTTTGCCGAACTGTTTATCGATCCGGTGGCGATGGCGCAGATCACCCGCCTGAACATGCCCGGCGTCACCGGGGTATTGACCGGCATTTATATGCTGGCCACTGGCGCTGTCGCCAACTGGCTGGCGGGCGTGGTCGCACAGCAAACCACTGAATCGCAAATCAGCGAGACGGCGATCGCCGCTTATCAACATTTCTTCTCGCAGATGGGCGAGTGGACCCTCGGCTGCGTAGCGGTCATCGTGCTGCTGGCGCTGGTGGCCAGCTGCAGCGTTGGCAAACGCCGTACGGCTGCTCAGGGTGACAAACTCGTGTCACCTGGTAGTCCGGCTAAGGCGTTTACGCCGCGAGCCGGGGGGCAATAAATCAACAGCGCTAAATGAACAGGAGGGAGATAGTCTGGCAGGCGCGGAAGCCAACGATAAAAAATACCGTTAGTTAGGCCATAGCTGAGTGAGATCAGCTTGAGGTGAACCCAGGGTCGTTAAGATTGTGTTCTGGCGTAATGCCAGAGACAGGCCGCGCTGAATGGTGACCTGGTTCAATTTATCGAAGCTAGTTTGAAAGCAGGGTTATGAGGAACCAACATGTCTGAACAACAAGCACAAGGTGCCGATGAGGCAATTGACCTTAATAATGAACTGAAAACTCGTCGCGAAAAATTGGCTGCGCTGCGTGAGCAAGGCGTCGCCTTCCCGAACGATTTCCGTCGCGATCATACCTCTGACCAATTGCACGCTGAATTTGATGCGAAGGATAACGATGAACTCGCTTCCTTGAACGTTGAAGTCTCTGTTGCTGGCCGTATGATGACCCGCCGTATCATGGGTAAAGCCTCCTTCGTCACCCTCCAGGACGTCGGCGGCCGTATTCAGCTGTACGTCGCGCGTGACGATCTGCCGGAAGGCGTCTACAACGAACAGTTTAAAAAATGGGATCTCGGCGACATCATCGCCGCCCGCGGTAAGTTGTTCAAAACGCAAACCGGCGAACTGTCTATTCACTGCAGTGAGCTGCGTCTGCTGACCAAAGCTCTGCGACCGCTGCCGGATAAATTCCACGGCCTGCAGGATCAGGAAGTCCGCTATCGTCAGCGCTATCTGGATCTGATCGCCAACGAAGAGTCGCGCCATACTTTCCGTATCCGCTCGCAGATCCTGGCGACGATGCGTCAGTTCATGGTCGCCCGCGGTTTTATGGAAGTCGAAACCCCGATGATGCAGGTGATCCCGGGCGGCGCTTCCGCGCGTCCGTTCATCACCCATCACAATGCGCTGGATCTGGATATGTACCTGCGTATCGCGCCGGAACTGTATCTGAAACGTCTGGTGGTCGGCGGTTTTGAACGGGTGTTTGAAATCAACCGCAACTTCCGTAACGAAGGGATCTCTGTACGCCATAACCCAGAGTTCACCATGATGGAACTGTACATGGCGTATGCGGATTACAAAGACCTGATCGAACTGACCGAGTCGCTGTTCCGCACGCTGGCGCAGACGGTGCTGGGCAAAACCGAAGTGCCGTATGGCGACCAGATGTTTGACTTCGGTAAGCCGTTTGAAAAACTGACCATGCGCGAAGCCATCAAGAAACACCGCCCGGAAACCAGCATGGCGGATCTGGATAACTTTGATGCAGCGAAAGCGCTGGCGGAATCTCTCGGTATTCAGGTGGAGAAAAGCTGGGGGCTGGGACGTATCGTCACTGAAATCTTCGACGAAGTGGCGGAAGCGCATCTGATTCAGCCGACCTTCATCACCGAATATCCGGCAGAAGTTTCACCGCTGGCGCGCCGCAATGATCTGAATCCGGACATCACCGACCGTTTCGAATTCTTTATCGGCGGCCGCGAAATCGGTAACGGTTTCAGCGAGCTGAACGATGCGGAAGACCAGGCGCAGCGCTTCCAGGATCAGGTCAATGCCAAAGCGGCGGGTGATGACGAAGCGATGTTCTACGACGAAGACTACGTGACCGCGCTGGAGTACGGCCTGCCGCCGACCGCCGGTCTGGGCATCGGTATCGACCGGATGGTGATGCTGTTCACCAACAGCCACACCATCCGCGATGTGATCCTGTTCCCGGCCATGCGCCCGCAGAAATAACCGCGATTCGTCAAATGCATAACCCCGGCTTGCCGGGGTTTTTTGCATCGGTCAGTACAGGAGGGGTAGCCCTGCTAAGCGCAGGGCGAGCAGGGAAAATTCCGGTTGTGCCGTTATTTTTTCGGGTGGCGCTACGCTTACTCGACCGACAAAACCCCCGCAAGCGCTGCGCCGACGGGCGAAAGCGCCGGTTTACGCGCCGACGCTGCCCCAGACCATGTTGCCTTTATGGAAGGTAGCGGTACGTGGGGAGATCCGCGCCACGGCTTCGGCGGAGCAGGAGGCATCGACCAGCACAAAGCTGGCGTCATCTTGCGCCTTCGGCCAGACTCGCTCGCCTTTATCATTCAGCGGCAGCACGTCGCCGGTAGCGATCGCCAGCGAGCGCGACAGGGTCTGCTCATTCGGGCGGATGTACAGCTGGGCGTAGAGATTGGCTTTTTCCAGCATGTCGCCAAGGCCGTACGGCGACCAGTGGTCAATCACGCTATCGGTGCCGGTCATTAAGAAGACCCCCTTTTCACGCAATTGCTGCAGCGGCATGTGCAAGGTGCCGATTGGCACGGTAGAGGCGATGGTAATTTGCTGCGCCGCCATGCGGGTGGCGATCGCGTCAACCTGCTGCTCATTCATGGTCGCCAGCGCGAAGGCGTGGCTGATGGTCAGCTTACCTTTCAGCTCCGGCGTCTTTTCCACGGTTTCCACCATATAGTTCACCGCCGCCACGCCCGCCGGGCTGGTTTCATGGAGGTGAATATCGACCCCTTTATTGTAATCCAGCGCAATCTGGAACATGGTATCGAGCGACTTTTCCATCGCGCCATCGACGTTGGTCGGATCGAGACCGCCCACGTAGTGCGCGCCAGCCTGCATGGCTTCGCGTACCAGCGATTCCGATTTCGACAGCAGCAACCCGTGCTGCGGGAAGGCGACGATTTCGCAATCGAATCCCGGTTTACGCCGCGCTAGCACTTCTTGCAGGTTTTCGAGGTTTTTTAGCCCGGATACCGGTTCGATATTACAGTGGCTGCGGGCGATGCTGGAGCCTTTGGATTGAATCAGATCGATAAGCTTCTCAGCATGCGCCTGGGTGTATGGCTGTAGCTCCGGCAACAGTTTTTGCTCGAGCTTGATCATATCCTGAATCGTGGTGCCTGCCGGACGGTTCAGCGAACGCCACGGGCCGCCGTAAAAGGTTTTATCCAGATGGATATGCATGTCGCGCATTGCTGGCAGCATCAGCTTACCGCCCGCGTCGTAGCGCGGCAGCGTGGCGTCCGGGTGGCTCTTATTGCCGCGCAGAGCGATGATTTTGCCGTCTTTTATTTCCAGCGTTTGCAGTTCGGTACGAGTATGAACGACCACGCCGTTTTCATACTCGAAGCCGCTTTCCAGCAGCACATTATCGAGGTAGTAATGCTTATCGGCGATGTTGACCGCGCCTTTATTATCACAGGTGGCGGTGGATGGCTGGCTGCCAGCGGCATACACCGCAGGCGCGCCCGCTGCCAGCAGGGCGGCGGCGGTGACCATTTTTCCGCTTTGAGTTAGAAATTCACGACGGCTATTGTCTTTGTTCATCCTTTCTTCCTTATCGCCTGGCGAACCAGGCTTAGTCATGCACAATATGGGTTCCCGTTTCGCCGCGCAGCGCGGCAGGCAGACATTCCGGCGTGGTGATGATCACCCGCTTGCCGCCGTGTTGCAGGAACGCGAGGCTGGCGACGATTTTTGGCAGCATGCTGCCCGCCGGGAAGTGGCCTTCCTGCATATAGCGGGTCATTTCACTGATGCCGACGGTATCCAGTGCCTGCTGATTAGGCTTGCCGAAATTGACGCACACTTTTTCAACGCCGGTGGTGATCACCAGAATATCAGCATGAATTTCGCGGGCCAGTAGGGCCGTTGAGAGATCTTTATCGATCACCGCATCCACACTCTGGTAGTCGCCTTGCGGGCTGCGAACGACCGGGATCCCGCCGCCGCCGGCGCCGATCACCACAAACCCTTGCTGGGTCAGCGCCTTGATGGCCTCGGCTTCGACGATGCGCTTCGGCTCCGGCGAAGCGACAACCCGACGATAGCCGCGGCCGGAATCTTCGACAAAGCGCCAGTCAGGATGCGCCTGCTGCAGTTCGTCGCGCTGGCTTTCGCTAAAGAAAGCGCCGATAGGCTTGGTCGGGTGGGTAAAGCCCGGATCGTTTTTATCGACCTCCACTTGCGTGACGACGGTGACCGCCTTTTGCTCGCCGCGCTGGGCGAGGCGGTTATTTAGCGCCTGCTGAATCAGGTAGCCGATGCCGCCCTGGGTATCGGCGACGCAGTTAGCCAGCGGCGTCAGCGGCAGGCCCTCACGCTCGTGGGCAATCTCGGAACGGCGTAAATCAAGCCCGACCTGCGGGCCATTGCCGTGGGTCAGCACTACGTTATAGTCTGATGCCAGCATCTCCAGCACCGTGCTGGCCACCGACTTGACGGCCTCAGCCTGATGTTCGATCGACTGGCTGGCGTTGTCTTTAATAATGCTGTTGCCGCCAATGGCAACGACGATGAGTTCTTTCATATCTGACTTCCGATACAGAAGGTGATGTGGTTATTGTTATTGTGAGGTTGTCGTGGGAACCCGGCCTGGCGTCGCGCCGCCGGGGATTTCCCGGGGTCGGCGTAACCGCCTCGCCCGGGCTACCACGTTATACGTCGTAACGTTCGCACCAGCGGAGGATCGCTTTTTCGAAACAGGCGAACGGCGGGTGGACGATACCGGCGCCGATCATGCCGATCCCGGCGTCTTTATGGGCGATAGCGGTGTTGATCACCGGTAAAATACCGCTGCCGCCGACACGGGTGATGTCGATAGCGGTCGGGATCCCCATAAAACCGAGCAGCGGAATGGTCACGTTCGGGTTTTCGCCAAGGGTGATTTCACGCATCTGGCGTGAGAAATCGACCGCTTCTTCCACCGTTCCGCCAACCAGCGCGACGATAGCTGGCGCCGTTGCCATGGCGAAACCGCCGATGCCGTAGGTTTCGGTGATGGCGCTGTCGCCGATATCCAGACCGGAGTCTTCCGGTTTAAATCCGGCGAACATCGGGCCGATAACCTGCTGGGCCGGCCCGGTAAACCACTGCCCCGGCAGACCGCTGACGCGCAGACCGAACTCGACACCGTTACGCGCCATGGTGGTCACTACGGTGCTGTATTCAATGCCGTGGGCTGCGTCCATCGCCGCTTTACACATCGCCATCCACGTCGGGCCGGAGAAGTAATCGCTGCTGGCGACGAATTCGAACACCTCGCGCTGCTGCTCTACCGAATAGCCTGCCTGGATGATCCCCGGCGTCAGTGCCTGAATCAGCAGGGTGGTGCCAGCGTTGTTGCGGTTATGGCACTCGTCGCCCATGTGCAGCGCCTGCGCCAGCATTAAGCGCAGATCGATTTCGCCGATGATCTTCATGGCGTCACGCAGCATGGGGCCCTGCACATCGCGCATCCAGTTCAGGCGATCGATAACGCTCTGATCGTTGGCGCCCATGCGCAGGATCTTGGCCATCTGTTCGCTCATGTTGGTATAAGCGATGTTGCCGTAGGTTTTGTTCTCGACGATGTGCATGAACATCGATGCCGAGGTTACGCCCGCCATCGAGCCGACGCAGTCGTGTTCGTGGCACGGGGAGAAGGTGATTTCGCCGGATGCGGCCAGTTCGGCGGCTTCATCCAGATCCTTCGCCAGTCCTTCGAAGACCAGCGCGCCGGTGACTGCGCCTTTCATTGCGCCGCACATGTTTTTCCATTCAACCGGCGGACCGGCGTGAAGAATGGTTTTCGGCGTCATGCCCGGAACGACGTTGATTGCCTGGTCGAAGCCAATCAGCACCGGGTGAGATTGAATAATACGCTCCAGCGCCTGCTGGTTAGCGGCGGCGATTCTGTCCGCCAGCGCTGAGTCGGCGATGCGGTCCAGCGCCTCGACAACCTGCATATTGCCCTGGCCCGGCGGCGTCCAGTCGAGCTGGGTGACGGCGGTGTGTTGTTTTTTCAAATCGTCGCTGAACATGGCGATACCGACGTTAATCACGTTCAACGGTTGGTTAAATAGCGACTGGCTCATCAGGCTTCCTCCCCTTTGCAGATAAATTCACGCGCCAGCAAACCGGTATTGGTGCTGCTGCTTGCCAGAATGACGCCCGCATCGAGCAACATCTGGCGCTGTTGTTCCAGCGATGGCGTATCGATATCGGTGCCTAAAACGTAAGCGAGGATCGTCAACGAACGGCCATCGGCGGCGGCAATCGCCTTCGCTTCTTTGATCGCGTCGATCGTTGAACCCACCGGATCTTCGTGCGATCCAAAGCCGAGCACGAAGTCCATCACGATAACGGCAACTTCGGGATCGCGCGCTTCCTGCAGCAGGCGGCTGATGCGGTTGGTCGGGTCGATCATCGGGTGCGGTTTACCGTTGGTGAAATCGTCATCGCCGAAATCGAGGAAGGTGTGCTTGATGCTACGGTTGATGTCGCTCAGGCGATAAGCCGGATCCGGCTGAATGTTGCTGTAAACGTCAGCGTGTTTTTCCAGTACCGCGAACATGGTTTCATCGCACAGAGTACCGCCGCAGAACAGGCCGCGAATGTACTTCTGTTGCGGCGTCAGTTGCGCGCGAACGTCGGCGATGAGCGCCTGGTTCAGCGGATGTAGGTCGAGGCTCTCTTGCTTAATGCCGCTCAGCAGAACGGCTTTCAGCGCCGCTTCTTTGGTGCCGCGGGCGAATTGTAGCCCTTGCTCGTCGGCTGGCGGTTCGGCGCGGCCCAGGAAGCAGACAACCACCGGTTTACGGCAGGCGCGGGCGCGTTCCAGCACTTTTTTCGCCACTGCCGGAGCAGGTGGCTTAGAGACGAGGGCGATAATTTCCGTTTGCGGATCCGCTTCGAGCATCTGAATCGCGTCGAGCATCATCAGGCCGCCGATTTTTTCGCTCAGGTCGCGACCGCCGGTGCCGATAAGCTGGGAGATGCCGCCGCCGAAATCATGGATGCGTACGCTCAGTTCCTGGCTGCCGGTGCCGGAGGCGCCGATGATGCCGATGTTGCCGCGGCGTACCGCGTTGCCGAAGCACAGCGCCGCGCCGTTAATAATGGCGGTGCCGCAGTCCGGCCCCATCATCAGCAGACCTTTCTCGTGGGCCAGCTGTTTCAACGCCAGCTCATCGTCAATGGAAACGTTATCGGAAAACAGCATCACGTTGAGATCGTTTTGCAGCGCCTGGCGCGCTTCGCGAGCGGCAAACATACCGTTGACTGAAATAATGGCCAGGTTGCTTTCCGGAATATGCTTTTTGGCGCTGCTCAGGGTGGCATAGCGCGCTTCGTGCTGGCCGCTTTCCGCTTTTTTGCTGAACAATTCTTCAATTTCGGCCAGAATCTGCTCGTTATCGGCGCCGTCTTTGCCATTGATGACAATCATCAGGTCGCCGTTTTTCGCCGCTTCCAGCTCCGGCGTCAGCAGTCCCAGGTTATTCAGAACCCCTTTGTTCATTTCGGTCGCCATCGCCACAAATGCCTGCTCCACGCCGTCGAGCTTATTGGCGCGGGTGGATATCGACATTAATGAGACGGAATCAAAATAGGTATTCTTCTTCACGACTATTTTAACTGACATAATTCCCTCCATACGTTTGGCTCAGCGCGCAGGCATCCGCCATGCCCAATAGCATGTCGCTGCCAGAACTTGAGCCAATATTTTTAATATCGGCAATAGCCTCAATAGAAAAGGTTGTGGGTTGATTAATCATGAGGTTAATCAACCCGGCGATACTTTCGCGATAACGCTGGTTAATGGCCGCCTCCAGCGTAATCGCGCTGAGCGGCGTGGTATTATTCCTGGCGCACTGCAGCGCCGCTAAAAATACCTCCCGGAATGAATTGGCCGGGTGTCCGTCAATAAATAAAATAACGCTAAGCCCCACCAGATAATCATCCGCCGATGGCGTCAGGCCAATACCTAATCCGAGCATGTTGGCGATGGCAGCGCTGATATTTTTATTTTCATAAAGCGCGCTAAATAATACTTCTCGTCGTTGCTGTAATTCTCGCCCCATCGCTTTATAAAACGGATTATCGCCGCGATAGAGAAATAGCGTGTCGTCCTCATGGAGTTGCTCAACGATAATGTCTTGCCATCGTCGCCAGGCTATCCGGGTAAAGTCTGCGGGGCTTAATGCGGCCCTCGGCGTATGCCAACGATGACAGTTGCGGATGTCTATCCATTTATCATCGCCAATGTAAATACCTGAATCGGTAAACCGGACGCTTTCCCCTGGCCGGAACAGGTGGTCAAAGTGGGTGAGCGCTAACCGACAGCTATTGGGTGCATTGTCGTAGGCGGCGCACAGTAGCGTCATGAGCCCGGGCTTGCCGGGGATGAGCAGGTTGACCGCACGCGAGAAGACCTGCTCGACCCGTCCGCCGCCGCGTTGCGAGAGGAAACTCTCATCCGCAGTTAGCGCTTGCACACACCGCCGTAAGGAGGTGTCGATAGTGGTGCTCCTTCCTCAGGCTCCGGCGGCGACCAGCAGTTGGGCAATCTCGGTGAAGCCCTTGTCCCATGCCAGTTCCAGCGGCGATTTACCATATTTATCGGTCATATGCGGATTGGCGCCGTGGTCCAGCAGGAGCTTAACGATCTCCTGCTGCGTCGCGCCGCCGTCGTTTAAGACAATGGCTTCCAGCAGCGGCGTCCAGCCGACGAAATTGGTGTGGTTGACGTTAATCTCGGTTTCAGCCAGCAGTATCTTCACGATTTCCAGATGACCTTTTTCGCAGGCCGGCGTCAGGCCGACGCCGCCAAAGCGAGTTAAACGTTCGAGGTCAGGGTTTGCTGGCAGAATTAAACGCAGTAGCTCGACGTCATTATTCAGGCAGCTCAGTAAAAACGGGTTAAAACAGGTTTGGTCCTGTTTATCAATATCGACGCCAGCGGCAATCAACACAGCAACGCAGGCATAATGTTTATTCAGGCTAGCCAGCGTAATGGCGGTTCGCCCCTGGCGATTGCAGGCGTTAATATCCACGCCGCGTGCTAAACAGGCTTTTAATTTTTCGACATTTCCCTGATCCGCAGCCAAAAGATATTCAGCAATACTATTTTCCGTCGCCATCATCTTACTCCTGTTGTTGCGGCTGAGACTTTTTTTGATGGATTGAGCATAGCAACCAAAAATCGATAAAAGAACCCGCTTAAATTTTATTCGCCATAACTCGGCTGATTATTGAATGGATTTTAATAATCGATACAGACTGTGCGGTAGAGCAATGTTTAATTCTTTGCGGCTATGCCCCTTAACTCAATCGGGTTTTATTTCGATATAGTTGCAGCCAGAAAGTAACGCCATTGACCTATTTTTTTCAGAGGGGAAAGATATGAACGGACTCACCGCTACGGGGATCACCGTCGGTATTTGCGCAGGCGTCTGGCAGCTGATTTCCTCGCACGTTGGGCTGCAGCACGGTTGGGAATTATTGGGAACCATTGGCTTCGTCGCGTTTTGTAGTTTCTATGCGGCAGGAGGCGGCAAGGCCGGGTTTGTTAAGAGTCTGTTCGTCAACTATTCCGGGGCGGTGTGGGCCTGGTTAGCGACGCTGGCCGCCGGGGCCATTGCGTCGGCCAGCGGTATCTCGGGTTTCTGGGCAAGTGTTATCACCACGGTGCCATTTTCTGCGGTTATCGTCTGGCAAGGGCGCTTTACGCTGACCTCGTTTATTCCCGGCGGTTTCCTCGGCATGACGCTGTTTTTCGCCACCGGGTTGAACTGGACGGTGACCCTGTTGGGCTTTCTGGCGGGCAACTGCGTCGGCTTTATTTCGGAGTATACCGGGCGAAAACTCAGTGAGGCGACCAGCAAAGGCGACGCCTGAATCCGTCTCTGGTATTAAAAGTTTTTCAAAAATGATTGCCCAACCATCATGGCAGCAAATACATTCAACCCAGGTATGGGTTAATGGAGGCGGGAAGGGCGCATGAACTCAATTTTTACTGAAGAAAACCTGCTGGCGTTCACCACTGCGGCGCGTTTTGGCAGTTTCAGCAAGGCGGCTGATGAGCTGGGGCTCACCACCTCAGCCATCAGCTATACCATCAAACGGATGGAGGCCGGGCTGGACGTGGTGCTGTTTACCCGCAATACCCGCAGCATCGAACTGACCGAATCCGGCTACTACTTGTTTCGTAAGGCGACCGACCTGCTTAATGATTTTCATGCCATTAAGCGTAGCATCGACACGATCTCTCAGGGGATCGAGGCGCGTGTGCGCATCTGCATTAATCAATTACTATACACACCGCGCCATACCGCCCGCCTGTTGCAGGTGCTGAAAAAACAATTCCCCACCTGCCAGATCACGGTGACCACCGAGGTGTACAACGGGGTCTGGGATTCGATCATCAACAATCAGGCAAATATCGCCATCGGCGCGCCGGACACGCTGCTCGACGGCGGCGGCATCGATTACACCGAGATCGGTTCGATCCGTTGGGTATTCGCCATCGCTCCCGATCATCCGCTGGCGTTTATGCCGGAACCTATCTCTGAAAGCCAGCTGCGGCTCTATCCCAATATCATGGTTGAAGACACCGCCAGCACCATTAATAAAAAAGTCGGTTGGCTGCTGCACGGCCAGGAGGCGATCCTGGTTCCGGATTTCAACACCAAGTGCCAGTGTCAGATCCTTGGCGAAGGGATCGGCTTTTTACCTGACTATATGGTGCATGAAGCCATGGCCGAAAAGCTGCTGGTGATCCGCCAGATCCATAATCCGCGTCAGGATTCCGGTATGCTGCTGGCGACGCAGCATGCGGCGACCGGCCAGGTGACGCAGTGGATCAAAAAGGAATTTCGTCCCGGCGGGGTGTTAACCGCGATCTATCGTGATTTATTACATCGCGAATGGGGAAAATAACCCCGGCACACATATCTTTACGTCAAAACTCCAGCTGTGGACTTTCCCCCTCGCTTTGTCTTATATATATTTCCTTGGGTCGGTGAGACAGGATAGTACGACGGTGGACACGGGGAAGATGAATAGCAGTTTTGGCCATATTCATGCTTGCTACCAGAAGCTGCGGCTTGACGCGCATCTGCCGGAAGTGACGGCCTGCAGCGAGAGCGTCGAGTTTGCCGCCGGCGAGCCGTTTCAGCCGCAGAGCGGGTTCATTTACTTTCTGCTGTCCGGGCAAATCACCCTGGCCGTCAGCGATCGGGAGAATCTGTTGGGTATTGTGATCGAGCATATGCCGCTTGGCCTGCTTGAACACTATTGTCCGCTGCTAGCGTTACGGTATCAGTGCCTCGACCACTGCCGTTTTGCCCGAATCACGATGGAGAATTTTGAGCGTATCTTCTTTCACTCTTCGCCGGAGTATATGAAAGAGCTGGCGACGATTCTGGCTTACATGGGGATTTTCGCCCTGGATGCGCACAATGAGCGCAGCAACCTGTCCGGTTTTCAGACCATAAAGTCGATGCTATCCCGCTATCTGTACCGTAATGAGATCGATAGCGGAAAACGCGAAAGCCTGTCCGCTTTTATTATTAAACGGACCCATCTTTCCCGCAGCTATGTTTATCAGGTACTGGCGGCGTTGAAAGAGGGCGGCTATATCACGGTAAAAAAAGGTCGGCTGATATCAATTGACCGGAAAATACCGGACAAATTCTGACTACGATGATGCGTCACAAGGGCAATGCATGCCCGGTATGCTGACGCCTGAAGAAAACTAAATTTTAATTTTATTAAACTCTCTGGAGTTATTTTATGACCCTGGATTATATTGCTTTAGCCATCCTGATTGCGGTGGTATTGATACTATTTTATGGCATTATCGTGATTCACGATATTCCTTATGAGATTGCCAAAAAACGCAACCATCCGCATCAGGATGCGATTCATTACGCCGGTTGGGTGAGTTTGTTTACCCTGCATGTGCTGTGGCCGCTGCTGTGGATCTGGGCGACGCTGTGGCGCGAAGACCGCGGCTGGGGAATGCAGAAGCTTAATGAAGAACAAAGTGATTTGCATCTGCGTCTGGACGCGATGCAGGTGGAATTGAATCGTCTAAAAAATAGCGCCGCGAATCAGGAGGGGAAATAATGGAAACGTTATTACTGCTGTGTTATGCCGCTTTATGTATCGTTATTTTTAAAATATTCCGTATTCCATTAAATAAATGGACGGTACCGACTGCGGTATTAGGCGGGGTGGTGATTATCGGTACGTTGATTCTCGGAATGAATTATAACTTCCCGTATACCGAAGTGGGTAAACAGGTTTTTCGTACAGTGCCGATTGTTTCGCAAACCCGTGGCCGGGTAACCAGCGTACCGGTACAAGCGAATCAAATGCTGCATAAAGGCGACGTCCTTTTCACCATTGACCCGACGCCGTTTCAGGCGAGGGTGGATGACCTGAGCGCTCAGGTGAAAGCCGCCAGTCAGGATGCGCTGTCGCTTGATGCTTCGCTGAGCAGCGCGCAGGCTGATTTAAGCAAAGCGGTGGCCGAACGCGATCAGGCCCAGCGTGAATATGCTCGTTTCCAGGCCGGTCATGATAAAGGCGCATTCTCCGATCAGATGGTCGATACCCGCCGTCAGAGCTGGAAAGCGACGCAGGCGGCGGTTGACGCGGCCCAGGCGAAAGTGGCTCAGGCGCGTAACGATCTGAATTCCGTGGTTCACGGTGAGAACACCAAAGTCGCTTCGCTGCTGGCGCAGCTGCGCGAGGCGCAATTTAAGCTCGACAATACCGTGGTGCGTGCGCCGTCTGATGGCTATGTGAGTACCGTCGGCCTGCGTCCGGGGACCATGTCTACTGCGTTGGGGCTGGCGCCGGTGATGACGTTTGTGCCGGTGAATAATGTGAATTCGCGTGAATACGTCGCCGCTTTTCGCCAGAACGCGCTACAGCGTTTGCAGAAGGGCGAGCAGGCTGAACTGCTGTTCCCGTCGATTCCGGGCACCGTCTTTAAAGCACAGGTAGCGGATGTCTTACCGGCGATTGGCGAGAGCCAGTTTCAGGGACAGGGTAAACTGCTGACCGCAAACGATCTGGATACCCATGGCCGCGCGTTGGTGGTATTGAAAGTGACCGACGATCGTCTGGCGAGCTATCAGCTGCCGCAGGGCGCCGATGTTGAAGCCGCAGTCTATTCCGAACATTTTGAGCATTTGTCGCTGATCAGAAAGATCCTGATCCGCATGAAAAGCTGGGAGAGCTATCTTTATCTCGATCACTAAGCCTGCAGATGCTGAGGGAAAAAACGATAGGGCAGTTTTAAGAACTTTTCCTAAAGCAAATAACAGAGGCTTATGCCATGCTGAATGTGACTCGTAACATAAAGCATGCGTTAAGAGAGGATAAAATATGAAAAAAGCAATGATTGCACTATCAGCTATTCTGGTCGCTTCTCCGGTATTTGCGGCAACCACTACACATGCAACCGATGATACCGTCGCCGCCGCGCATGAAGGCGCGAACACGGCGAAGGAAAAACTACACCAGGCGCAGAATCAGGGCGAAGAGATGAAACTCAAGTCCAAACATGCTGCTGAAGGGAAAACCGATAGCGTCGGCAGCCAGGTGAGTGAAGGCGCGCAGAAAACCTGGGATAAAACCAAAGAAGGTGCCGAGAAGGGTTGGGATAAGACCAAAGAAGGTACTGAGAAAGGCTGGAACGCCACCAAAGAAGGCGCCAGTAAAGGTTGGGATAAAACCAAAGAAGTCAGCGAAAAAGGCTGGGATAAAACCAAGCAAGGCGCTGAAGATTTAAAGAATAAAGTCTCTGAGTAAATATTGACTCACGGAGATTAAAAAAGGTCGCGAAAGCGGCCTTTTTTGTCTCTGGCGATCGTGAAATAGGCTCTCTGGCGTATCTCTGATTTAGCCAGGAATAGTCCTGGATGTTTTTCTCATCACTATTTCTCCACATTTACGGGGTAAAAAAGAGATATATCAGGAGGTGTACGATGAAAAAGATTATTTCTCTGGCGGTTATTTTATCTTGTGTGCTGAGTGCTCAGGCTTTTGCTGATGGCCCGAATGACGGCCATCGTCCGGGGCAGCAGCAGGTCTGGCAAAATGGCCCGGATCACGGCGGCCAGGATGGGCACCATCAACAGGGCGGCAATGACCACCGCGGCGCGGATCGCAACGGTCGCGACGATCACCATCAGGAGCGTCATGAGCAGGATCATTTCGCCTGGAACGGTAACGACTTCCGCAAAGGTCATCCGGCGCCGGAACATTACCGTGGCGATCATTATCGCGTCAACGACTGGAACGGCCGCGGCCTGCCGCGCCCGCCGGAAGGCCAACATTGGTCTTATATCAACGGTAACTACGTGCTGATTGCCGCGGCGACCGGAATTATCACTTCGATTCTGGTGAGCGGCGCACTCGGCCACTAAATGCAGATACCCGTGGCTCCGGGGTATCGCATCAGAGCCGGGTCAGGCTAATGTCTGACCCGGTTTTTTTATGCCCGCGATTCGTAATAGCTGTTGAGCCGCGCTAAGGCAGAAAACGGATCCGCAGCCTTCCCGGCGCGAACCACAGAACGATTACTTTTTGTTCAGGTCGTCATCCGGCCAGTATTTGTAACCGTTTACCATCGCCTGGGCCGCCAGCCCTTTCTCGGTAATTTCGTAAACGTTCACTTTTGACGGCAGCGAAGCGGTGTCTTTTGCCACGCCGTTGGCCGATGCGCCGACCGGAGCCACGCCTTTGTCGTCATATTTCGCCGCCGCGTTGGCGTCTGCGCCGACCATATAACCATGGGTAATAAAATTATTCAGCGCCGCTTTGTCGTGGAATACCAGCACGGTACGCAGCTGTTTTACTCCCATCCCGAGGCCTGCGCCGCCCTGGGCCATCTTCATATAGGTCTCTTTGCCGGTGGCGCTATTTTTCACGATGCCGTAGCCGCTGCCGAATCCGAAGAGCAAAATTTTGCTGCTATTGCTGGCGAAGACCGCGTAGCCGTCCGAATGCTGGATATCGCTACGCGCTTGCGGATGCAATGTGTAGAGCTTGCTGAGCGTATCGCTACGCATCTTTTGAATACTGGCGCGTTGCTGGCTGGCGGTGTCGCCCTGCGCGCTACAGCCTGCCAGCGCTACAGCAGCTGCGAGTAAAAGTGTTTGATATTTCATGGTGTTATTTTATTTAAATCTGCAACAAAGCGGTGATGGTAGATTAAATACTGGTAAGTGGCCCATAAAATAAACGTTTATATTTAAATTTTGCTATTTTAAATGGCTATTATTCTGTCGGTTGGTCTTATTAAAAAATAAGATGAGTAGCCTTCCAGGAATTAGAAATCCTGCTTGCATAAACTTTCTGTCACGATAACTTGGTAACTCCTTAATTTATTTCCCGGAGAACGGCATGACTGATTGTGTAATTCCAGAAATTAAAGCGACAGAAGATGAAATGATTTCTATCCGACATTATTTACATGCCAATCCGGAATTAAGTCTTGAAGAGTTTAATACCAGCGAGCTGGTTGCCGGGAAGCTGGCGGAGTGGGGGTATCGGGTGACCCGTGGTCTCGGCAAAACCGGCGTTGTCGGTAGCCTGAGCAAAGGCGATTCGCCGCGCACCATCGGCCTGCGTGCGGACATGGACGCGCTGCCGATTGATGAAACGACCGATTTACCCTGGGCCAGCACTGTACCGGGGAAAATGCATGCCTGCGGCCATGATGGCCACACGACGATTTTGCTGGCGGCGGCCAAATATATTGCTTCGCCAGCTTGCCAGTTTAACGGCACGGTCCATCTGATTTTTCAGCCGGCGGAAGAAGCCATCGGCGGTGCCGATCTGATGATTAAAGATGGCTTGTTCGAACAATTCCCCTGTGAACGCATTTTTGGTCTGCACAACATGCCGGGGCTGCCGGTTGGCAAGCTGGGCTTCTATGCTGGCAACTTTATGGCGTCGGCGGACACAGTCAAAATCACGATTACCGGCTACGGCGGCCACGGTGCGCATCCGGAACGTACCGTTGACCCGATCGTTGCCGGTGCAGCGTTGGTGATGGCCCTGCAGAGCATTGTGGCGCGCAACGTGCCGCCGGGTGAAACGGCGGTGGTTAGCGTGGGGACTTTCCAGGCCGGGATCGCTTCTAACGTTATTCCGGAAAGCGTGGTGATGGAGCTCAGCGTGCGGGCAATGAAGCCGGAAATCCGCGACCTGCTCATCAAGCGTATTAACGAACTGACCGAATTTACCGCCAAAAGCTATGGCGCCAGCAGCGAAGTCGAGATTTACGACTCCTACCCGGTATTAACCAACAGCAGCGAAGAGACCGATTTCGCCCAATCTCTGGCGCTGGAAGTATTCGGCCGCGAAGGGGTGCTGGAGTCGGTATCGCCGATGAACGCCAGCGAGGATTTCGCTTTTATGCTGCGCGAACGTCCAGGCAGCTACTTCTTGCTTGGCAATGGCGAGAAAGGCGAGAAGGGCGGTTGCATGGTGCATAACCCCGGCTACGATTTTAACGATGACATTATTAGCACCGGCGCGACGCTGTTCGCTCGCTTAGTCGAAACGCACTGCCGTTAATCTCTGGAGGAGACCTGGAATGAAAAAATCACTACTGCTATGGCTGGCATTAACGGCTTCGACGTCGGCGCTGGCCGATGGGGTGAAAGAAATTCGCTTTGGCGTCGACCCGACCTTCGCGCCATTTGAATGGAAGGATCCGCAGGGCAAGCTGGCGGGTTTTGATATCGATTTGGGTAATGCGATTTGCCAGCAGCTGCAGGCGAAATGCGTGTGGGTGGAAAGCAATTTCGACGGCATCATCCCGGCGCTGAAGGCGCGTAAATTCGACGCGATTCTGTCGGGGATGTACATGACCGAGAAGCGGAAAGAGCAGATTGCCTTTAGCGATAAACTGTACAACGGGCCCGTTTTTCTGGTGGCGCGCAAAAATACCCTTAAGGGCAACACGCCGGAACAGTTGAAGGGAAAAACCATCGGCGTGGAGCAGGGATCGGCGCAGGAAACCTATGTTAATCAATACTGGCGACCGCAGGGGATTGATATTGTCGCCTATCAGGGCGCCGATAGCGTGGTCCGCGATCTGGAATCCGGCCGCCTCGACGGCGCGGTGCTCTCCGGCATGATGGCCGACTACAGCTTCCTGCAGCAGCCGCAGGGCAAGGAATTCACCTTTGTCGGCGGGCAGTTGCAGGATAATAAACTGTTTGGCGCCGGGGCGGCGATTGGCCTGCGTAAAGATGACAATGCGCTGCGCGAAGAGATTAATGGCGCGATTGCGAAGATCCTCGCCGATGGCAGCTACAAAAAATTGGCCGGGAAATATTTTAGCTTTGACGTTTATTCCGGGACATAATGTCAGAGTGTACCCTGCGGGCATGGACTGCCCGCCGCAAGATTCCTTTTCTGATTATCCAATCGACATCCTCTTCTGACCCTACGGTTATCTGAGGGAAACAGAATATAAGCTAAGGAGTAATCGGCATGATGACACGTCCATTGGGCAAAACGGGATTTTCCATCGCCCCATTAGTATTTGGCGGTAACGTTTTTGGCTGGACCATTGATGAGAAAACCAGTTTTGCCATTCTTGATGCTTTTGTTGACCACGGTTTTGATGCTATCGATACGGCGGATGTTTACTCCCGCTGGGCAGATGGCAATCAGGGCGGCGAATCCGAAACCATTATCGGCCGCTGGCTGCAGGCGCGTCCCGGCATGCGCGATAAAGTTAAAATTTTCACCAAAGTCGGTTCGGATTTAGGCCTTCCCGGCCACAAAGGGCTGAAAAAAGCCTGGATTCACCAGGCGATAGACGACTCTCTACGCCGCCTCAATACCGATTATGTCGACCTCTATTTCGCCCACTGGCCGGATGCGGAAACACCCATTGACGAAACGCTGGAAGCCTTCCAGGCCTTGCAGCAGGCGGGCAAAGTGCGGGCGATTGGCGCTTCGAATCTCGACGCCGGGCAGCTGTCGTCGGCGCTGGAAGTGGCGCGTAAAGGCGGTCTACCCGCCTGGCAGGTGTTGCAGCCGGAATATAATCTCTATCATCGATCCGCTTTCGAAGGGGCGCTGCGCGATCTTTGCGTGAGTCGCGATATTGGCGTGGTCACCTACTACAGCCTGGCCTCCGGCTTCCTGAGCGGCAAGTACCGTCAGCAGTCCGATCTGGCGCAGAGCCAGCGCGGCGGCGGAATCGGTAAATATCTTAACCCGCGCGGAATGCGGATTATCGATACCCTGGTGGCGGTGGCGGAAGAACACAACGCGAAGCCAGCCGAAGTGGCGTTGGCGTGGCTGATGAGCCGTGAAGGTGTCACTGCGCCGATTGCCAGCGCCACCAGCCTGGCGCAGGTGGAGAGTTTCGCCCACGCGGCGGCGCTAAGTCTGAGCGGCGAGCAGGTGACGCGGCTGGACAGCGCCAGCGCCTGAGTGTCCCCCTCCCCGTTCTCTCCCTGCTTGCGCTGCGCTTAGCAGGGCTACGGGGGCGATAAATGGCACGAAATGTAGGTCGGGTAAGGCGAAGCCGCCACCCGACAAAATCGGCACCACCGGGGCTTTCCCTGCTCGCGCTGCGCTTAGCAGGGCTACGGGGTAACAAATGGCGCGAACCGTAGGTCGGGTAAGGCGTAGCCGCCACCCGACAAAATAACGGTACCGCCGGGTTTTTCCCTGCTCGCGCTGCGCTTAGCAGGGCTACGGGGTAACAAATGGCACGAAATGTAGGTCGGGTAAGGCGTTAGCCGCCACCCGACAAAATAACGGCCCCACCGGGAATTTCCCTGCTTGCGCTGCGCTTAGCAGGGCTACGGGGCGATAAATGGCACGAAATGTAGGTCGGGTAAGGCGAAGCCGCCACCCGACAAAATAACGGTACCGCCGGGAATTTCCCTGCTCGCGCTGCGCTTAGCAGGGCTACGGGGCAACAAATGGCGCGAACCGTAGGTCGGGTAAGGCGTTAGCCGCCACCCGACAAAATAACGGTGCCACCGGAATTCTCCCTGCTCGCGCTGCGCTTAGCAGGGCTACGGGGTAACAAATGGCGCGAACCGTAGGCCGGGTAAGGCGAAGCCGCCACCCGACAAAATAACGGTGACACCGGAATTCTCCCTGCTCGCGCTGCGCTTAGCAGGGCTACGGGGGCGATAAATGGCACGAAATGTAGGTCGGGTAAGGCGAAGCCGCCACCCGACAAAATAACGGCACCGCCGGAATTCTCCCTGCTCGCGCTGCGCTTAGCAGGGCTACGGGGTAACAAATGGCACGAAATGTAGGTCGGGTAAGGCGAAGCCGCCACCCGACAAAATAACGGTGACACCGGAATTCTCCCTGCTCGCGCTGCGCTTAGCAGGGCTACGGGGTAACAAGTGGCGCGAACCGTAGGCCGGGTAAGGCGTTAGCCGCCACCCGGCAACGCAATATTACCCCTGATGATGCGTCACATTCAGGATTTTGGCGCTCGCGCCGACGGGGAAATTGCTTAAGGCGCCAAAATCGCTGCCCTGATAGCCCATGATCTTACCGTCGGTGCGCATCTGTTGCAGATCGATAAGGATCACCCCAAGCGTCGGAATGATTTTTTCCCGCCAGACGAACAAATACAGATCCTCTGCAACCTGCACATAGTGGCAGCGATCGACATCCGCCAGCCCCTTTTCCACACCATCCAGACACTGCCAGGCGTAAAAGTTATCGTTGAGATACACGTGCTCATAACGCTCGGTCGGGCTATAGGTGTACTGATTGCGCATGCCGACCAGCGCATGGGTAAATGTTGGTAGCGGTCCCGGTTGTGCATCCAGGCGAGCGAAGACAAAGCGCGCCTCGACCGCGGTGAGTGGCAGTCCTTGCTCGACCCGGCTAAAGGCGTCCAGCCGCGCGGCCGCTTCATCCGGTAGCTGGCCATAGACCAGCGTGGCGTTACGCTGCGTCAGGTTGCATATGGCGCTGATGCTGGCGTTATTACGCTCCGGGTCAAGGATATCGATAAACAGAATATCGGGGCGCAGGGCAGTGGCCCGCCAGGGCGTGCGCTTGCCGTTCCAGCGTAGCGTCTGCTCATCTTCAATCACCAGTTGCAGCGGTTCGTTGTCAGCGACATAAAAGGTCAAGCGCTCGCCTACGGGTAGGTGAGCTGGGGCCAGCAGGTTGCCGTGGGGGGCAAAACCATCGGCCAGCGCGCCAACCTGGATAAATACGGCTTCTGAAGTCATGTGGGCTCCTTAATAGGGGGGTCAACAAAAGGCGAGCGTGGGAACATCAACGATACTGGCGCCGCCATCGGCGACCAGTGTGGCGCCACTGATGATGGCGGCCTGCGGTGAGCAGAGAAACTGACAAGCCTGAGCGATCTCCTCCGGGCTGGCGGGGCGGCGCAGCGGAACATCGCGGCACACCCGTTGATAAGCCTCGGTAAGCGACAGTCCCTCAGCCTGCATCAACGGGGCCATCTCTTCATCCGCCATCGGAGTGGTGACCCAGCCGGGGCAGATGGCATTGGCGCGCACGCCTTGTGGGCCGTAATCGCGGGCGATGGAACGCATCAGGCCGATTAATGCGTGTTTGGCGGTGACGTAACCGCAGGCCTGCGGCCCGGCGGCGAGCGAGGCGATTGAGGCGACAAACAGTACGTTGCCGCGGCTGGCGATAAGCGAGGGCAGGCAGGCGCGGACGCTGGCAAATGCGCTATTCAGATTACCGTCCAGCGCTTCACGCCACTGGCGGTCGCTGGTCTCGGCAGCAGCACTGTTGCCCATCCCCCCGGCGCTACAGATGGGCGCGTCGATGTGTCCCGCCTGGTCGATAATCGCCGGCAGCAGCCGTTCACGCCAGACTTCTCCGTCGGCGGCATCGCCCGCCAGCGCCGTCGCGCCGGTTTCATCGGCAATGGCCTGCAGCAGCGCTTGCCGTCGTCCGGTGATAAATACCCGATCGCCCGCTGCGCTCATTCTCCGCGCGCAGGCGGCGCCAATTCCGCTACCGCCGCCGGTGATAACCACAACTCTCGTCATTCGTGTACTCCTGGAAAGAGGGTTCCGACTACCTTAAAAAGCGAATCAATTCCCGGCTATCGTCCGGAAGAACGAGAGCCGGGTACGATCAGTGGCTCTCGCTCACAGGAATCGCCTGTGGCGCCGGAACCGGCTTCATGGTTGAGGGATCGACCGCCAGATAGCGCCCGGTTTTACTGTCAATACCGACGTAATCAATCATCTTGCCCTGCGCTTTAGTAACCATGGTGCGTTTAGCAAATGCCTCGTAGGCGTCGCTCATGGCTTTGACCCGGTCGGGATGAAGGGCCGCGACATCGTGCGTCTCCAGCGGATCGTCATGCAGATTAAACAGCTGCCACGGCGCGTCGCCGGCGTTGAGACCAAGCTTCACCAGCCGCCGCAGCTTCCAGTCGCCATCGACCCAGGCCGCCTGATTATGCAGCTCGACGCCGTATTTTGAGCGCGGCGGCGTCTGCGTTTCACCGGTCAGATAGCGTTTAAAGCTGACGCCGATCATCGGCAGCACCGGCTTACTGGACAGCGATTTGTTCGGGTCAATGCCGGCAAATTCGTACAGCGTCGGCGCGACGTCGTAGACCGCCATTGTCGAGGTGTCGATTTTGCCGCCGTGAGTAATTCCCGGGCCCGAGATCATAAAGTCGGTGTTGATACCGCCCTGGGCGCTGGTGGTCTTATGGTAGTTGGCGTAAGGCGCGTTGCTGACGTTGGCCCAGTGCGGGCCGTAAGAGACGAACGAGCCTTTGCGGCCAACGTTGTCATAGCTGTTATCGAACTGCTTCCAGAACTCCGGCGTAGATTCGTAATAGAAGCCCTGCGCCGGGTTGGCGCCGTTATCGGTTAAGAAGACCAGCAGGGTGTTTTTATCGCGCCCGGTCTGTTTCAACGTCTCCATCAACGTGCCGATTTGCGCGTCCATATTGGCGATCATCGCGGCATATACCTGCATCACTTTCGCCGTATATTTCTGCTGCTCCGGCGTCAGCGCGTCCCACTCTTTATCTAGTTCCAGATGCGGCAGCGGGGTATCGTCATGAATTATCCCCAACGCTTTCAGGCGGGCGATACGCTGGCGGTAGACCTCGGCGTAGCCCTGCTCATACTGGCCTTTGAAGCGTTTAATCCATTCATCCGGCGCCTGCAGCGGGTCATGCGGCGCGGTGAAGGCCAGCCAGGCGAAGACTGGCTGAGCCTGAGGAGTGTCCTTAATCCAGCTATTCATCTGGCGGGCGTAGGCTTCGCTGGAGTAGAAATCGTCCGGCAGGGAGACGCGCTCGCCGTCGCGGGTATAGTAGGTATGGAACGCTTCGACGGTACCCAGCGGTATCGCGTCATTGAAGTGGCTGGTGCCGCCGCCCATAAAAGCAAAGGAGTGATTAAAACCGCGGTCTTTCGGCGTGGAGCCGGCGACGAATCCCAGGTGCCATTTGCCCGCCATCAGGGTGTTATAGCCGGCATCTTTAAAGCGCTCGGCCATAGTGGTGACGCGATCGGTCAGGCGCAGTTCGTAGCCCTCTTTGCCGATGGTACTGTCGTACCACCACATGCCGCCCATTCCGGCCTGCTGGTTGCTGTTGCCGGTGAGCAGCATCGAGCGGGCGGGAGCCGACATCGGTGAGGTGTAATACTGACTCATGCGGATACTCTGCTCGGCCATCGCCTGGAGATTAGGGGTAGGGATCTCGCCGCCGAAGGGGCTGATGTCTGAATAGCCCATATCATCGGCGATGATCACGATGACGTTCGGATGCGTATTCTGCGCGCCGTACGCGCCGCCAGCGAGGATCATGCTGACCGCCGCGGCCATGGCTTTTTTGTTCAAGACGGATTCTCCTGTTCAGAGGGGGATTATCATCAGGGCAAAGGGCTACGCCGGATGCGCGGCCCCGACAAATGCGGCTCGCCAGGCTTTCAGGCCGTTAAGATCGCGGGAAAAGGGGTGCAAGGGGGCGAGAATTTCGCTAAAGAAGCGGTAATAACCGCCGCAGAGTCGGTTGTGACCGGCGGCGTTAAGGTGGGCGGGGCAGCCGCCCTGGCAGACCATTTTTACTGCGCAAGCACGGCATTCACGGCGCAGGCTTTTTTGTTGGCCAAAAGGTAACTTCACGGCGGCATCGACGGCTTCGTTCAGCGTCTGCTCGTCGAGGCGGCCAACCCGGTGCCCGGCATTGATCAGGTGATCGCAGGCGTAGAGTTGCCCGTTGGGCTCCATCACCAGATTGGTGCCGCAGCGGGCGCTGTGAACGCAACTGCCGCTGGTGTGGGTGAAGTATTGCGCCCACGCCTGCTCGATGTTTATCACAAATACCCGGCCCCTATCGCAGCGCTTCTGCCATTGTCGCCAGATGCCGACCATAAAGCGCCCCCAATTATCCGCGCTCAGCTGATAGCCCTGCCGCAGCGCCTCGCCTTCGCTCATCAGCGGCTGGAATTGCAAATAGCGCGCGCCAAGGCTGACAACCTGGTCATAAATCGCCGCCGCGTGCGCGGCCATTTCGTTATGCACCACCACCAACAGGTTAAATTCCACCTGATGCTGGTGGAGCAGGGCGATACCGCGCAGCGCCGCCGGCCAGGTCGCCTGCCCGCGTTTATCCAGACGATGGTGATTTTGCAGCGCTTCATTGCCCTCGAGGCTAACGCCGACGATAAAGCGATGCTCGCGAAACAGCCGACACCAGGCATCGTTGATCAAGGTACCGTTGGTTTGCAGGCTGTTGCTGATGGTCACCCCATCGGGGGCATAGCGTTGCTGCAAGGCTATCGCTTTTTTATAGAAGCTCAACCCGGCCAGTAGCGGCTCGCCGCCCTGCCAGACGAAGTTGATTTCACGCGCGCTGGCGGGCTGCGCGGCAATATAGCGACGGATAAACTGCTCCAGCCGCGCCTCGTCCATCTTCTTGACCGGCGCCCCATCCTGCGGGTAGTAGCAGTAGCGGCAGGCGAGGTTACAGGCGGGGCCAATCGGCTTCATCAGAATATGAAACGGCACCGGCGAGCGCGGTTCAACGGCCAGTGGAATTTGCTGCTGGCGTAAGGCGGCGATATTCAGCATCGGCTTATCCTCAATTAATTGCTGGCACGGTTAGTCGTATTCAGGCAACAGCAAGTCAGGCGTAATCAATTGATTAAGCCGTGGCGTTAAATTATCGACATCCTTTTTAGGGTATAAATGAAAAAATGCTAAAAGCTATCGTTCTAAAGAACGAGAACGGACCTGTCGATATAAGGACTTTTAATCCCTAATGAAAAATAACGGATGATGTTAATAAGTTTTGTTTATGTTTTAACGCAATCACGTTATCAGAGAATAGGGCTGTTTTTAAATGCTTTAAATAACAATGCATTGATGAAAATTTTGTAATCGATATCACATTGTTAATATGTTAATGATTGTGTTACTTAAATGTGAAATGTATGCTTCATCTAACCAGGGTAATCCGCGTGTAACGCACCAGCACCTCGACGGGGGGAAATATCATGTCTGCTTTATTAAAAGCCAGTCGTAATGATGCGATAATAGCCCGTTGTTTACAGACTATTTCACAGTTAATTCCACTGTCTTCAGCGGTGTTTTATCGAGTAAATAATCGTTTAAAACCCGAAAACTATATATTGCATAATATTTCGGATAATACCCACCAACAATATCTGGACAGCTTCCAGCCGTTGGATCCGCATCTGCCATCGCACTTCAGTCACCAGAGTACCACCATGGCGGCGATGACGCCGCGGCTCTGTGACCGCAACCGGCATTACTATCATGAGTTTATGTTGCCGAATAATGTGCGCGACATGACTGAAATCTTTATTCGCCGCGAACGACGGATTATTGCTGGTATCTCGCTGATGCGCGATGTGCCTTTTTCCAGCGAAGAACGCCTGCGGGCGCAGGCGGTACTGCCGCTGGTGGAACTGGCGATCCGCGACTTCCTGCAAGAAGAGGATGAGTTACCCGCTATTCTGACGGCGAAAGAGCGTGAAATCGTCGGCATGGTGCGTGAAGGCGCCAGCAATAAGCTGATTGCCCGCCAACTGGATATTTCGTTATCGACGGTGAAAACCCACCTGCGCAACATTTTCGCTAAGACTGAAGTCGTCAATCGTACAGAACTCGTTTCCCGAACCTGGATGCCTGCTGCTCAGCGTACGCTGCATCTGTAATCTGACTATCGCATCCCGCGCGCGCCGTGGCAGCACGGCGTTTTCCTGATGCCTGTAGGTATCACTCCCTGGAAAACCTTCCGGGGGGAGGCTTTTTGACTGGAGCACGCCCTACGATGTCGAGTACCCCTCTTACTGATAATACGCTTTCCCGGCCTGCGGGGCTGGTGATGTCGCTGCGTTTACTGGCGGCGATTGTCATTTTTGCCGCCATCGCGCCGGGAATTTTAATGACCGCGCCAGCGGTGGCGGCGCAGCTGGCCAGCGAATGGCAGCTAAAACCGGGACAAATCGGCTGGCTGTTTTCGGCGGAACTCGGCGCGATGAGCCTGGCGACGCTCCCGGCATGGTGGTGGATGAGCCGCCTCGACTGGCGACGGGTTGCCCTCGCGGCGGGCGTGGTATTTCTGGCCGCCAACCTCGCTTCGGCGGCAGTGACCCAGTATGAGTCGCTGTTGGTGGTGCGTTTTATCGCCTCACTGGCGGGCGGCACGTTGATGATCCTGTGCATCAGTTGCGCGGCGGGGACGCCGAATCCATCGCGGGTCTACGCCTTTTGGGTGCTGGGACAGTTGCTGTTGGGGATGCTCGGCTTGCTGGTGTTGCCCGGTCTGTTCGTGATCTTCGGCCTGAAGGTGGTCTATCTGATCCTCGCCGCCATCATGCTTTGCTGTTTACCTCTGATATCCGCCTTCCCGCCGCGTTTTCAACCGCTGTCGTCCTCCCGCCGTCAGCCATCAGCGGCATCGTGGCGTAAGACACTGGCGGTGTTGGCGGTACTGACTTTCTACATAAGCCTCAGCGCAGTGTGGACTTTTATCGGCACCATTGGCAGCGCGGCGGGACTGAGCCCGCCGCACGTCGGTATGGTGCTGGCGGTGGCGACGGTGTTCGGCATTATCGGCGCGGGCGGGGCGGCGCTGCGCGGGACTCAACGCCCGGACCGGCTGGTGGTGTGGCTGGGCTATGCGTTGCTGATTGCCAGCGTCCTGTTGCTGACCGGCCATCCGCTGCTGGTGCGCTACGCCATCGCGGCGCTGTTGTTTAAGTTTACCTGGACCTTCGTGCTGCCCTTTATTCTTGCCCGCGTGGCCGGGCTTGATAACAACGGCCGGTTGATGAACAGCATTAATCTGGTGATCGGCGGCGGGATGGCGGCCGGTCCGGCGTTAGCGGGCGCTTTACTGCAGCATTTCTCCAGCGCCGATCCGCTGCTGGCGGCGGCAGGCGCCTGCGCGCTGTTATCACTGATTTTGATTGCGGCGGCGTCGTCCGCCGGGAAAGGTTTAGCCAACGGGAGGATAGAGTGAAAAGAAAAACCGGTTTCTTCTTTGATGAACGTTGTTTCTGGCACAGTACCGGCCTGCATGCGGTGACGCTACCGGTTGGCGGTTGGGTTCAGCCGCCCGCTGGCGGCGGCCATGCAGAATCGCCGGAGACCAAGCGGCGGATGAAAAACCTGATGGACGTCTCCGGGCTGACGCCGCAATTGGAACTACGCAGCGCAGCGGCGGCGAGCCTGGAAGACTTGCGGCGGATCCACCCCGATAGCTATCTGGAGCGCTTTAAGGCAATCAGCGATAACGGCGGCGGCCTGCTCGGCAAAGAAGCGCCGCTGGGGCCAGGGAGCTATGAAATTGCCTGTCTTTCCGCCGGGCTGGCCTGCGCCGCCGTGGAAGCGGTGTTTAAGGGCGAGCTGGATAACGCCTACTCGCTGTCGCGCCCGCCGGGACACCACTGCCTGCCGGACCAGTCGATGGGCTTTTGTTTCCTTGCCAATATCCCGATTGCCATCGAGCGGGCGCAAGCGCAGCTCGGCCTCGGCAAAGTGGCGATTATTGATTGGGACGTCCACCACGGTAACGGCACGCAGCATATTTACCTGCAGCGTGATGATGTGTTGACCATCTCGTTGCATCAGGACGGCTGCTTCCCGCCGGGTTATTCCGGCGAGGCGGACCGCGGCGTTGGCGCGGGAGAAGGCTACAACATCAATATTCCTCTGCTGGCCGGAGCGGGCGACGACAGCTGGCGCTATGCGCTGGAAACCATCGTCATTCCGGCGCTGACGCGTTTTGAGCCGGAGCTGATTATTATCGCCTGTGGCTATGACGCCAACGCCATGGACCCGCTGGCGCGGATGCAGCTGCATAGCGATAGCTTCCGTGCGATGACCGAACAGGTCCAGCAGGCGGCGGAAAGGCTGTGCGGCGGGAAACTGGTAATGGTGCACGAAGGCGGCTACGCCGAGTCCTATGTGCCGTTCTGCGGCCTGGCGGTGATGGAAACGCTGAGCGGGGTGCGCACCGAGGTTCAGGATCCGCTGCTGGAATTTATTCAACAGCAACAGCCACGTGCCGCGTTCGCACAGTTCCAGCGCCAGGCTATCGATCAACTGGCGCAGCAGTTTGGATTAAAATAACCACCTGAACCCCGCTTTTATCTGTAAAGTCCCATAACGGGACTTTTTCTTTACTTAGTCCCGCTTTGGGACTAATCTCTGTCCATGAAGATAATCTCAGTGAAAGTACTCAGGGATTTCTGGGCGGAGAATCCCGATGCGGAACAACCGCTAAAGGCTTGGGTGGACGAAGCGACAAAGGCTAACTGGAAAACCCCGGCGGAGATAAAGGACCAATATCGCAGCGCAAGTATATTGAAAAGTAAGCGGGTGGTATTCAACATAAAGGGAAATGATTATCGATTAATTGTAGCTGTTGCTTATTTGCGGGGATGGATGTTCGTTAAGTTTATCGGGACGCATAAGGAATATGACGCGATAGACGCTGAGACGATAGAGAGGAAGTAAGTGATGAATATTAAACCTATCCGCACGGAACAAGATTATGAAGCCGCACTACGGGCGGTTGAACCTTTGTTCGATAATGAGCCCGCGCCGGATACTCCGGAGGGCGATTTTTTTGAAGTGATGTGCCTGCTCATTGAAGAGTATGAGAAAAGGCACTATCCCATTGAACCACCGACGCCCATTGAGGCCATAAAATTTCGCATGGAGCAGCAAGGGCTGACCGTAAAAGATCTGGAACCGGCGATTGGTAAATCTAATCGTGTTTATGAAATACTGAACGGCACGCGTAACCTGACGCTCCCGATGATCCGTCGCCTGCACGCTCAGTTCGGCATCCCGCTGGAGAGCCTGATCGGCGCGTGATAGCGCGGCCATTACGGCTCACTTCTTCTGCATTTCATGCATCCACTGACTTATCGCCTGATGGATCATCGCCAGCACGCTCAGCAGCAGCATCCGCTGCTGCGCTTCGAGCTTCAGATAACGGCGCAGCGGCGGCATTTTACAGACCACTTCGCTGGCGGCCCAGGGTTCAATGCAGCAGCGCCAGCCATCGTCGCCGAGCGTCAGCGAAAAGCGGCGGTAGTCCAGCTCGCTTAAGGTCTGTTGAAGATTAGGAAACCCGTTGAGATAACCGGCGAGTTCAGCGCTACTTTTGTTGCCAATAAAACGGATCGGCTGGCGCTTTAGCCAGCCGGATTGGTGGGCGCGGATCTTGCCGCGAGCAGGCCGGGTAACCGGCCCCTCGACGACAAATTCGCAGCTGTGAATGCTGGCCATAAACAGCCGCTTCTGGCGCACGCTGAAGGTGACGGCGGTGGCGTCGTTAAGCCTCAGCGCCGCGCTGCGTTCGCTCAGTTTCTCGCTGCGCCAGCCGGCTAAGTCGCGCTGGACCGCATTCATTAATGGCGTTTCAAACCAGGGGACGGAGGGCATCAGGCGTCATCTCCCCGCGAGTCTGTTTTTCATAGTTGCCGATGGCGCGATCGACTACCTCTTCTACCGGCAGCGGCTTGAACGGATTGACGCGCTGTACGCATACCGTCCAGAACAGGGCGTAGGCGGCGGTCAGCCCGAGCATTACCCCGAACGGCACCAGCACCTCGCGGCTGTCCATCCCCGGCGGCGTGATATTCACAATAGCGATAATAATCCCGACGCTGGAGACAATCTGCGGCAGCGGGAACCACGGCGAGCGGTAGGCGCGCGGCAGGTCCGGGCGGCGAATTCGCAGCATCACCACCGACAGGGTGACCAGCAGATAAGCGACGCCCCAGGCGCAGACCGCCGCGAGGATCAGCGGTACGATGCGATCCAGATCGCCGTTGAGATACCAGGCGTGCAGGCAGGGGATTGCCACGCCGATGGCGATGGCGATCACCGGCGTTTTAAAACGCGGATGCAACCAGGTGAGGAAGCGTGGCAGCGCGCCGTCCAGCGCCATGCCGTAGATGATGCGCGGCACGGCGGCCATCAAGGTATTAATGGTTGCGCAGCCTGCCAGCAGTAGTCCGACCCCCAGCCAGTACTGACCGGCGTGACCCATTACCCGCTCGGCGAAGGCCGGGATAGCCATCGGCGTATCCAGCAAATGCACGTTGTTCGCCGCATCGATCACCACGTTTTCGACCTGGCGGTTAATCGCCGCGCCGTAGATAAACATACAGCTGGCGACGCCGAACAGGCCGAGCGCCATCGCGCGCGGAATGGTGCGGTGCGCCTTTTTGATTTCCGGCGCCATCGGCGTGACCAACTCGCAGCCGACGAACATAAACATCGCCATGCCGATATAGCCGAACAGGCCGGAGATATCGCTGACGTTTAGCGGCGTGCCGAACCAGCCGGAAAGGTGGGTCACCGGCGCCATAAAAATACCGCACAGGCCGAAAATGGTCAGCGTCGTCCACATGCCGAAGGTGAGGACCACTTCGACCTTGCCGAAGATTTCCACGCCGATGGCGTTCAGCAGGCCGAAAATCACCACCATGCCGACACCGACCATCCAGGTGTTCTGATGAGAGGCCATCTGCGCGTTGATCGATTCGAAGTTCACCAGCGCCATAATCCCGGCGAGGATGGTCTCCGCCGTCCCGGCGAAGATATGCACGATCAGGTAGGCACACAGCGCGCCGGTAATGGCGAAGAAGCGCCCCATACCGCAGGAGATGTAATCGTAGACCGAACCGGTCGTGGGGATAAGCGTTGCTGCTTCGGCGAAGGTGGTGACCTGCGCCTGCATCATAATAAACGCCAGCAGCACCGCCAGCGCGAAGGTGTCGCCGCCCATGCCGAAGCCGCTGGTGACCGTCAGGATCACCGGGCTTGCCATGATAAGCCCGACGGAGCTGGCGAGGGTAGTCGGAAAGCCGACGACGCCGCGCTCAAGATGGCTGGCGAGTCTGTTACTAAACATAGTCAACCTCTGCACAATGTAGGGGAGGGCAGGGAATAGCCAGCGCCACTCCCGGATAGTCATAATTTAGGCGGGCATCCGGCTCAACGAATATCGTCCTGAAGATGGATAGCGGTGGCTGATTCTGTGACGCAGTCCATGATTGTGACGGCGAGTAAACAAGATGGCCCCGGAAACCGGGGCCATCTATCTTGCCACGTTGCACGTATTTCTGCCGGGCGGCGGCCTACGGTCCGTGCCATTTGTTACCCCGTAGCCCTGCTAAGCGCAGCGCCGCCGGGCATTGCCAGCGATCGCCGCGGGATCGACCATCGCGTTAGCGCGTTTCGACGTTTGCCAGGTAGTGTTTGACGAAGCGCGGAGTGAGGATTTTCCATTCCACTTCGGTACCCTGTTTGACAAACCAACTGTCGCCCGGCGCAAAGCGCTGCGGCTTGCCGCCAGCGACGGTCAGCTCCACTTCGCCTTCCAGCACGGTGGCGTGTTCGGTAAACGGATAAGTCATGGTAAAGCTCCCCTGAGTGGACGAAAACAGTCCGCAGGTGAATGCATCCTGCGGCTCGCCGTAGATCATCGCGCCCGCGACCTGCGGATCGCCAGCGGTTGGCGTGGCGCCCAGCAAACTCACGCTACCGATGGGCTGCAGTTCAGGTACCGGTTGTTCGAGTTTAAAAGCGTGCATAACGTTCTCCTGATTAACTCCGGCCTTTCCAGAAACCGGCGGTTTGGTGCATAAGTTTTCCAGCGGTGACCAGCAGCAGGCGCAGGCTGTCACGGCCGTGGATGGTCGCGTGGGGGATACCGCTCATCAGACGATAGCGGTCGGAACCGCCGTTAATCCCTTCGGCGAGGATTTTGCACACGATGTGCGATGGGGTAACGCCGAAGCCGGAGTACCCCTGGACGTAAAAGACGTTGTCGTGATCGCGTAAGGTGCCGATCTGCGGGAACAGGTTGGCGCTACAGGCCATCGGCCCGCCCCAGGCGAAATCGATTTTCACATCCTTCAGATACGGGAAGACTTCCGCCAGCAGCGTACGGTTCCAGGCGGCGAAATCGTTCGGCGTATATTCCAGGAAGCGGGTGGCGCTACCAAACAACAGGCGGTTTTCGCGGGTGACGCGGTAGTAGTTAATGACCGGGCGAATGTCGCTGAAGGCGCCGCGCAGCGGGCTAATGCGCTCGATCAGCTCGTCGGAAAGCGGTTCGGTCGAGACCTGATAGGAGTAGGTGACCAACGTTTTGTTGTAGATCTCCGGCTCCATATTGTTGAGGAAGCTGTCGCAGGCCCACAGCAATTTGGCGGCCTTGACGCTGCCCATTGCGGTGCGTACCCGAACCTGTTTGCCGTAATTCACCTCCACCACCGGCGAAGATTCGAAAATCTTGACCCCCAGCGAGTGGGCGGCCTTTGCCGAACCAAGCAACATATTCAGCGAGTGGATCTGCCCGCCGCCCATATGTTTCAGCGCGCCGCAGTAGACGTCGGAACCGACGACCTGCTGTACCTCTTTACCGGTATACAGTTCGATATCTTCATCCGGGGTGGCGGCCTTAAACTCTTTTTCCCACTGGCGCAGCGTTTTTAGCTGTCGCTGGTTATAGGCAAGGTAGCCGTAACCGGGCACGAAATCGGCATCAATGTTGTATTTGCGGATACGTTCGCGAATGATGCCCGCGCCCAGGTTAGAGATTTTAAACAGTGTCTCCAGCCCCTCTTTACCGACGTGCTTTTTCACCGCTTCAATATCGTGACCGATCCCGGCCATGACCTGGCCGCCGTTGCGCCCGGTACCGCCGTAACCGAGGTGGCGCGCTTCCAGCACCACTACGTTGGTAATGCCCTGTTCCGCCAGCTCCAGCGCGGTGTTAATGCCGGAGAAGCCGCCGCCGATAATCACCACGTCGGCTTCAATATCTTCCCGCAGCGCCGGGAAATGAAGGTGGTATTTCTTCGTCGCACCGTAGTAGTTCAGCGCATCGATTTTAATGTTCATCGCGTTACCTTGTCGTCTTGCCTGGCTCAAGGCGCTCATCACAGCACGCCGCGCGGGCGGTGAATATCGTCCGGAAGAATGACGTTCTTTAGAACGATGGGCGGCGGAGAACCGCCGTGCTGTGATGGGTTAACTTTGCTGAAAAACGGGTGCCGACGATGAGCGATGTAACCTTACTGGCGGAAGTGACCGCCTTCTTACGCCAGCCGCACGGGCAGTTTATTGCCGGTGAGCGAGAGGTGGGCCGCGGCGCGCTGTTCGCGGTGATTAACCCGGCGACCGGGCAGGCGATTGCTGAAGTCACGGCGGCGGATGTCAGCCAGGCGGATCGCGCCATGGAGAGCGCCAGTCAGGCATTTAGTCAGTGGCGTGATATGCCGACGCTGGCGCGCGGGGCGTTGCTGCTGAAGCTGGCCGACATGCTAGCGGCGCATCGCGAAGAGCTGGCGCAGCTGGAGAGCCTCTGTTCCGGTAAGACTATTATGCTGGCACGGATGCTGGAGCTGGATCAGTCGGTGGCGTTTCTGCGCTACTTCGCCGGGTGGGCGGGGAAGGTGACCGGCGAAACGCTGGATGTGTCGCTGCCGTCGATGGCCGGGGAGAAATACACCGCCTTTACCCGCCGTCAGCCGCTGGGCGTGGTGGTGGGCATCGTGCCGTGGAACTTCTCGATTATGATCGCCATCTGGAAGCTGGCGGCGGCGTTGGTTTGCGGCTGCACCATCGTGCTGAAACCGAGTGAATATACGCCGCTGACGCTGCTGCGCGTGGCGGAGCTGGCGAAAGCCGCCGGTATCCCGGATGGGGTGATTAACGTGGTCAACGGGGCCGGCGGCGAGATAGCCCAGCGTCTGATAACCCACCCCGATTGCGCCAAAGTCAGTTTTACCGGCTCGGTGGCGACCGGTGAGAAAGTGCGGCAATCGGCTGGCGTCGCGGGTAAACGGGTGACTCTTGAACTCGGCGGGAAAAATGCCGCGCTGTTCCTCGACGATCTGTCGCCGGAGGCGATGGTCAACGGCATTATTGAAGCCGGATATCTGAACCAGGGGCAGATTTGCGCCGCGGCAGAATGTTTTTATCTGCCGCAGGGGAAACTGGATGTGGTGCTGGAGCTGCTCAAGGCGAAGCTTAGCGCCTTTGCGCCGGGTTCGCCGCTGGATGAACAGACCCTGATGGGGCCGTTGGCCAACCGCCAGCAGCATGAGAAAGTGCTGAAGCTTATCCAGACTGCGCGCGAAGAGGGCGACACCATCGTCTGCGGCGGCGAAGCGCTCCCCGGCGAGGGTTATTTCCTGCAACCGACGGCGGTAAAAGTACGTAGCGAAAATAGCACGTTAATGCGTGAAGAGACTTTCGGCCCGTTGTGCAGCTTTATCGGCTACCACAGCGAAGACTCGGCGCTGTCGAGCATCAACGCGTCGCCGTATGGCCTGTCGGCCAGCGTCTGGTCCGATAACATTCGCAAAGCGCTGCGTTTCTCTGACGCCATTGAGGCCGGGATCGTGTGGGTTAACATGCACACGTTCCTCGACCCGGCGGTGCCGTTTGGCGGCATGAAAGGTTCGGGCATGGGCCGTGAATTCGGCAGTGCTTTTATTGATGATTATACGGAACTTAAATCAGTGATGCTACGCTATTAAATAAAAAAAGTACTCTGTTGTGGCTAATTATAATTAATTAGTCAGATGTAAGACTTGATGGTTATTATTATCTAATCCACCTCCAGGCCGCTAAATAATAATTTAGTGGCCTTTTTGTTTACCTCGGATATGTGTGCAAGCTAATGGTCATAAAACTTGTACAATAATATCCAGATTAAAGTTTGCCGCCAATTAAATTTGCGATTACCAATATGCACCAATAAATCATCTATCTAATGGATGACTGGCTTTTTATTGTTTGGATTATTGTTAACTAAAAATTACCAGAGAGTTTTTAATTAACATTTAATTAATTATTTTGGAGGTCATGTTGACTGCGCCATTAAAAGAGATCGTTATTGTCGGCGGCGGCGCCGGCGGACTGGAGTTGGCTACTCAGTTGGGACATAAATTAGGTCGTCGCCGGAAAGCGAAAATCACCCTCGTCGATCGCAGCCACAGTCATCTGTGGAAACCGCTGCTGCATGAAGTGGCCACCGGTTCGCTGGATGAAGGCGTGGATGCGCTGAGCTTCCTGGCGCACGCCAGCAAACACCACTTTTCCTTCCAGAACGGTTCGGTAATGGATATCGATCGGCAGAATAAAACCATTACCCTCGCCGCGCGGCGGGACGAGCAGGGCCAGATACTGGCGCCGGAACGCAAACTGAGTTGGGATACGCTGGTGATGGCGCTAGGCAGTACCTCTAATGACTTCAATACGCCGGGCGTTAAAGAGCATTGCATTTTTCTCGATAGCGCCGAGCAGGCGAAAGTATTTCATCAGAAAATGCTTAATCAATTTCTGCGTTATTCTGCGCACCCGGAAAGCACTGGCAAAGTCAATATTGCGATTGTCGGCGGCGGTGCGACCGGCGTTGAGTTATCTGCCGAATTGCATAATGCGGTGAAAGAGTTACGCAGCTATGGCTATAACGATCTGAGCAATGAAGTATTAAACGTCAGCCTGATTGAAGCGGGCGACGGTATTTTGCCCGCGCTACCACAACGTATATCCAGCGCGGTACACGATAAGCTGAGCAAGCTTGGCGTTAATGTGATGACCAACACGATGATCACCGGCGTCGAGGAAAATGGACTACATACCAAAGACGGCCAGTTTATTGCGGCGAATTTAATGGTCTGGGCGGCGGGCATCAAAGCGCCGGATTTCATGAAGGAGATTGCCGGGCTGGAGACCAACCGCATCAATCAACTGGTGGTGGAACCGACGCTGCAAACGACGCGTGATGCTGATATTTTCGCCTTTGGCGACTGCGCGGCGTGCCCGCGTCCGGAAGGCGGCTTTATTCCACCACGCGGCCAGGCGGCCCATCAAATGGCGCTGTTTACCGCTGAGAATATTATCGCCCGGATGAAGGGGCATAAGCTGAAAGCGTTCTCTTATCGCGATCGCGGCTCGCTGGTTTCGCTGTCCAGTTATACCACCTTCGGCAGTATTATGGGGCACCTGCCGATCGGCCCGATGATGGTGGAAGGGCGCCTGGCGCGGATGGTTTATGATTCGCTGTATCGAATGCACCAGGTGACGCTGCACGGTTATTTCAAAACCGGTCTGATGATGCTGTCCGGGGGGATTAACCGTATTATTCGCCCACGCCTGAAATTGCATTAAGCGTGCTAAGCCGCTCTTCGCAAGAAGCGTGCGGCTTAGCCTCCTGTCTCCCGGATAAGGCGTAATGCGCCGCTATCCGGGTGTGTATCGATCCCGCAGCTCCTTTCTTCCCCTATCAATCCGCCATTCCACGTTAAAAAATCAGCAGATTATCTTTTTTGCCCGCCGGGGCTTGTTTGACATCTGATAATGCGTATAGTTCTCATTCTCTTTTTTGTTAGCAGACTAAGCTGGGATCGATCTGCGTCAGTGAGTCGTTCACAAGGAACAGCGAAGGCGTAGGGTGGCGCAAAGACAGCAGGCCGGAAACACACAATATCGGCCGCTGCGCGACCATCGGGTCATTGTTTTTTTATAGGGTTGTTCCAATGAAATACACTCTTCCAGCGTTGGCGCTGGCCATCAGCGCGACGTTAGGCGGCTGCGCGACCCACCATTCCGCTGCCGTTGCGCAACCGGTTGTTAACTCTCCTGCGCCGAACGTGGCGCAACCGCTGCAGCGCCAGCTAGCGGAAGGGTTGTACGAGATGGCGCTAAGCCCGCAGGGCGATGCGCTGTACGTCGCCAGTGCCGAAGGCTTTAAAGATGTGCAGGGCGGGGCGGTCTACAAACTGGATCCGCAAACCCTCAACACCATCGGCCTGACGCATACCGATCTGAAAAACTTCGCTTTACAGCTCTCTGCAGATGGTAAAACGCTATACGTCAGCAATTCGCTCGACGGCGGCATCAGCGCTATCGACACCGCCACCGGCAAGGTAAAAAACCGCCTGCTGTTCAGCGAGCGCAATGAAAAAGGGCTCCCTTATGGGGCGCGTCAGCTGCTGTTGCTGAATAATACCCTCTACGTTGGCGCGGTCGCCGACCCGGCGCAAATCTGGGTTGTTGACGCCACCACCCTTAAGCTGAAAACGCGGATTAAAAACACCGGTAAATGGATGACCGGCCTGCACTACTCTGCACAAACCGGGCGCGTGTACGCCGCCAACGGCAGCGGTGAAATTCTGGTGATCAACCCGCGTAACCAACGCATTGAACAGCGCTGGAAGCCGCTGGGCGACAAGCCAGCGCTGCTGCTTAATATGGCCGAAGATAGCGACACCGGCCGTCTGTTCGTGACCGACAACTCGAAAGCGAAAACCACCCTGGTGCTGGATATCCACAGCGGTAAATTGCTTAAACAGCTTGACGTCGGCGATTCGCTGGCGGTGCTGTTCAATGGGAAACGCCACGAAATTTATATTTCACAGCGTGAATCCGGCAAGGTCATCAGCCTTGACGCCAGCCGCTACACGCTGAAGAAAAGCTGGGCGCTGCCAGCTAATCCCAACAGCCTGCTGCTTTCCGTCGATGGTCAGACGCTGTTTGTCACCGTCAAACAGCCCTTCAATAAAGACCACTCCACTAAAGGCCCGGACAGCGTCGTACGCATCGACCTGAACGCGCAATAAAAATAACTGGCCCGGCGACGGGCCCTTTGATCCATTTATCCTCATCCATGGGGCAAATTATGCACACCACGCGTTATTCATCCTTCCCGCTACGTAAAACGCTACTGGCTTTAGCCATCGGCGCCGCCAGTCAAACGGCGATGGCCGCGGACGCTGCCGCCACGAAGCAGCCTGGCGAAGAGACCATCATCGTCGAGGCTAGCGAAAACGGCGATTTTAAATCCGGCGGCGACCTGGTGGTTCCGGCATTTCTCGACGGCCAGATCGCCCACGGCGGCCGTCTGGGGATGCTTGGCGAACAAAAAGCGATGGACGTTCCGTTTAACGTCATCGGCTATACCTCGAAGTTGATTCAGGACCAGCAGGCGAAAACTATCGCCGATGTTGTCAGCAACGACGCTGGCGTGCAGGCCGTACAGGGCTACGGCAACTTCGCCGAGACCTATCGAATCCGCGGGTTTAAGCTCGATGGCGATGACATGACCATGGGCGGCCTGGCGGGCGTAGTGCCGCGTCAGGTGATGGACACCCAGATGCTGGAGCGCGTTGAAATTTTCAAAGGGGCTAACAGCCTGCTTAACGGCGCGGCCAGCAGCGGCGTCGGCGGGATGATTAACCTCGAGCCGAAGCGGGCGGAAGATCTGCCGACCGCACGCGTTGGCGTCGACTATACCTCTGATTCCCAGGTCGGCGGTACCCTCGACCTGGGACGCCGTTTCGGCGATAACAACCAGTTCGGCGCCCGGGTCAACCTGGTGCATCGCGAGGGCGAAGGTGCTATCGATAACGATAAACGCCGTACCACGCTGGCTTCGCTGGGGCTTGATTACCGTGGCGATCGTTTCCGCTCCTCGCTCGATTTCGGCTATCAGAAGAAAACGTTCCACGGCGGTACGATGGGCGTCAATATCAGCGGTGTGGATTTCGTCCCGGCGCTGCCGGACAACAGCAAAAACTACAGCCAGAAGTGGGGCTATAGCGATATCGAAAGCGAGTTCGGCATGGCGAAGGCGGAATATGATCTGACCGATAGCTGGACAGTATACAGCGCCCTCGGCGGCCAGCATTCGCATGAAATCGGCACCTACAGCGCGCCGAAGCTGCTCAATAAAAACGGCGATGCGACGGTTGGCCGCCTTGATACTAACCGCATCATCGACGCGATCAGCGGCATGGGCGGGGTGCGCGGCGATTTCAATACCGGCGCGATTTCGCATAAGGTGAATCTCGGCTATGCGGCGCAGGTGCATACCGATGCGACCGCCTGGCGGATGTCGGCGAAAAATCCGACCACCAATATCTATGACAACCACGATGTGGCAATGCCGGATAACGCCTATTTTGGCGGCAACTACCACGATCCGCTGGTCACCTCGCGCAGCCGTACGCAGGGCTGGCTGCTGAGCGATACCCTCGGCTTCTTTAACGATAAAGTGCTGTTTACCGCCGCTGCTCGTCATCAGAAGGTGGTCGTGCGCAACTACAGCAACGCCACCGGGCTGGAAGATACTTCGTCGCGTTATACCCAAAGCCGCTGGATGCCGACGTTTGGCCTGGTGTACAAACCGTGGGAGCAGCTGTCGCTGTATGCTAACCATACCGAAGCGCTGCAGCCGGGCTCTGTGGCGCCGACTACAGCGGCCAATGCCGGGCAGAGTACCGGGATCGCGCACTCGAAGCAGGACGAAGTGGGCGTCAAGATCGACTACGGTACGATCGGCGGATCGCTGGCGCTGTTTGAAATCAAAAAACCGAACGCCATTTCCGATACCGCTCGCAATTACGGCCTCGACGGCGAGCAGCGTAACCGCGGCGTAGAGATGAACGTCTTCGGCGAGCCGATGCTGGGGCTGCGTCTTAACGCCAGTACTGTGTGGCTGGATGCCAAACAGACTAAAACCGCTCAAGGCGCAACCGACGGTAAAGATGCCATCGGGGTGGCTAACTTCTATGCGGTGCTCGGCGCCGAGTATGATATCAAACCGGTGGAAGGCCTAACCGCGACCGCGCGTGTCAATCATAGCGGCTCGCAGTATGCCGATGCGGCCAACACCAAAAAGCTGGATAGCTACACCACCCTGGATTTAGGCCTGCGCTATCGTATGCGTCTGAACGCCGACCAGAACGAAATGACCTGGCGCGTTGGGGTGACCAACGTGACTAACGAGAAGTACTGGTCCGGCATTGACGATACCGGTACCTATCTGTTTGAAGGCGATCCGCGTACCGTTCGTGTCTCAATGAGCTACGACTTCTAACGCTAAAAAGGCGGGGCGGGCGGTTGACGCCTGCCCCGTGCAACTTGCGACAATCCCCCCTAAGTGATAAAAGGTGCCCCTTCACAAAAACACACAGGGGAACGACGTGAAAGACGCGTCAACGTCGTCGGATGCCGTAGAAGAGAGCGGACCGACGCTGCACCGCGGTTTACAAAACCGACATATTCAACTTATCGCCCTTGGCGGCGCGATTGGGACCGGCCTGTTTCTCGGCATTGGTCCCGCAATCCAGATGGCCGGCCCGGCGGTACTACTTGGCTACGCCGTTGCCGGTATTGTCGCTTTTCTGATTATGCGCCAGCTTGGCGAGATGGTGGTGGAAGAGCCGGTATCCGGCTCCTTTGCCCACTTTGCCTATAAATACTGGGGCCCGTTCGCTGGTTTTCTTTCCGGCTGGAACTACTGGGTGATGTTCGTGCTGGTGGGGATGGCGGAACTGACCGCCGCCGGGATTTACATGCAGTACTGGCTCCCCGACGTACCGACCTGGGTCTGGGCGGCAGCCTTCTTTATCATTATTAATGCCGTCAACCTGGTTAACGTGCGCCTGTATGGCGAAGCGGAGTTCTGGTTCGCGCTGATTAAAGTGCTGGCGATTATCGGTATGATTGCCTTTGGCCTGTGGATGCTGTTTGGCGGCCACGGCGGCAGCAAGGCTGGATTCGACAACCTGTGGAAACACGGCGGATTCCTCGCCACCGGTTGGCACGGCCTGGTGCTGTCGCTGGCGGTCATTATGTTCTCCTTCGGCGGGCTGGAGCTTATCGGCATTACCGCCGCGGAAGCGCAAAACCCGGAAAAGAGCATCCCGAAAGCGGTTAACCAGGTGGTTTACCGTATCCTGCTGTTTTATATCGGCTCGCTGGTGGTTCTGCTGGCGCTTTATCCGTGGGTGGAAATTAAATCCGATAGCAGCCCATTTGTGATGATTTTCCATAATCTTGACAGTAACGTGGTGGCTTCCGCGCTGAATTTCGTCATTCTGGTGGCCTCGCTGTCGGTCTACAACAGCGGCGTCTATTCCAACAGCCGGATGCTGTTTGGCCTGTCGGTTCAGGGTAATGCGCCGAAGTTTCTCGCCCGCGTCAGCAAACGCGGCGTGCCGGTGAATTCGCTGCTGCTGTCCGGCATCATCACCTCGCTAGTGGTGGTGTTGAACTATCTGCTGCCGCATGAGGCGCTGGGGTTGCTGATGGCGCTGGTGGTGGCGACTCTGCTGCTGAACTGGATTATGATCTGCATGGCGCACCTGAAATTCCGCGCCGCACAGCGTCGTAAAGGTCGCGAGCCGAAGTTCAAAGCGCTGCTGGCGCCGGCCAGCAACTACTTCTGCATCGCTTTTCTGGCCTTGATTCTGGTGCTGATGTGCACCATTGACGGGATGCGGCTGTCGGCGGTACTGCTGCCGGTATGGATCCTGTTCCTGTTTGCCGCCTTTAAATTGCTGCGCCGCCCGGCGTAATGCTTATCGCCCCGCTCACCGGCGGGGCGACATTTCACTATTTTATGCCCTGATAGCCGTCCAGATAGGCGCCAGCCAGTTCATTGCCGAACAGGCGGGCATCTTTGGCTTCCATGGTCTCGCTCCAGCGATCGTTGGCATTGCCGTTGAAGGCGTGCTTTGATTCAGTCCCTTCCAGGATCTGCTGTTTGATGGCGTCGGCGACGCGCCGCGCGTCGGCTTCGCTCAACCCTTTTTTCCGATCCGCCTCTCCGCGGGCATAAATATCGCGGAAGGTCGGCAGGTTAATTTGATAGTTCTGCTGACGATTAACGGTAAAGTTGCCGCCGACGAAATCGGAACGGTGAGCGACGAAGCTATAAGCATGGCGTTCAGGTGAGGATTTTGTTGAGGTACAACCGGAAAGTAAGGTTAAAGCGCAGCCCAGCGCGAGAAAAGTCGTTATTAATTTCATGATGTAGTGCGTCCTTTAGCGATTATCCATGATGGCGAAAAGATCATCGCGCCAAAAACCGCGGACAGCTAGCCCTGAGAAATGATAGTGACGTTCGGAGGGGAAGGGCTGGCGCCCGAAACAATGCGCCAGCCTGGAAGCTAGGACGAGAGTGCGCCCGACAGCGAACGGATATCGTTGCCGGTTGGCGTCTGGTGAATACGCAGACCGAACTCATCAACCACCGCAAAAATATGGTCGAAGATATCCGCCTGGATGCCTTCATACTCCGCCCACACCACGGTATTGGTGAAGCAGTAGATCTCAATCGGCAAACCGTTGGTGTCCGGTGCCAGCTGGCGCACCATCATGGTCATATCCTTACGCAGCCGCGGATGGTTACGCAGATACTCCTGCAGATAGGCGCGGAAGGTACCGATATTGGTCATTTTGCGCAGGTTGAGTACCGAAGGTTCGTTCGCATACTGCTGGTTCCACTCGTTAATTTCCTGATGGCGCGAGTCCATATACGGCTTCAGCAATTTAGCCTGAATCAGGCGCTGCTGCTCCTGCTCATCAAGAAAATGGATGCTGGTGGTATCGATATTCAGGCTGCGCTTAATGCGACGGCCGCCTGAGGCCGACATGCCGCTCCAGTTTTTAAATGAATCCGAGACCAGCGACCAGGTAGGGATCGTGGTAATAGTGTTGTCCCAGTTGCGTACTTTCACCGTTGTCAGCCCGATATCGATCACCGCGCCGTCGGCGCCGTATTTCGGCATCTCCAGCCAGTCGCCGAGCTTCAGCATGTCGTTGGCGGAAAGCTGAATACCGGCCACCAGACCAAGAATTGGGTCTTTAAACACCAGCATCAGTACGGCGGCCATCGCGCCAAGACCGCTGATCAGAATCGCCGGCGACTGGCCTATCAGCAGCGAAATAATCAGGATGCCGATAATAATCGCGGTGACCAGCTTAATGCCCTGGAAGATGCCCTTTAGCGGCAGTTGCGAAGCGGTAGGGAATTTTTGCGCCAGATTGAAAATAACGTCCAGCAGCGAGAAGAAGGACAGCATGGCGTAAATCATCACCCACAGCTGGGCGCAGGTGGTTAAGATTTCCGCCGCTTCGCTGCCTTTTTGCAGCCACAGCACTGCCTGCACGTTGACGATAATCCCTTGCAGGGTGAAGGCCAGACGGTGGAAGAGTTTATTTTGCGTGATGATCTGCAGCCATAAATGGCTACTGGCCTGTGCCCGTTTTTCGAAGGTTCGTAGCACCACTTTGTGCAGAATCAGGTGAACGACAATCGCCGTCAGAAAAATAATGCCAAAGATGATGATGAGCGAGGTAGTGGGGGTGATTTTGATGCCTAATGCGGCGATTTGCGATATTAATTCCTGCATAACGTCTCCTGTACATCCAGCGGTTATGATGACCGCTGGATGACTATTATGCAAATTAGAGGTTACATGGTTGTGAATCAGGACGCCGTCGCCGCGGGTTGTAGATTCAGATGATGGCGCAGCCAGAGGGCGATGGCGCCCAGTAACAGCATCATCGCCACCTCGACCAGCAGGAAGACAATCAGCGCCTGCGAATAGTTGCCGCCGCCGCGCTGGGCCAGGGTTAAGAACAGCGAACCGAGAATCGCCGGTCCCAGCCCCAGCGTGGCCTGCTGCAGGGTACTGAGGATAGCGCTGCCGGCTCCGGCATCGCAGGCGCTAATATCCCGCATCCCGATACGATAGAAGCTATTGACGATCAGCGCCTGACCATAGCCGATAAGCGTGGTGGCAGGCACCATCGCCAGCGTCGTGGTCTGTACGCCAAGATGATAAAACGTGGCGCTCAGCAGCAGCAGGCCGCTTATCTGCACAGCCAGACCGATCAGCAAAATACGCCCCATACTGTAGCGGGCAATAAGCTTCGGCGCGTACAGTGCGGAGATAAAATAGGCCACGCCGAGGGCGATAAAACTATTGCCGGACTGCCACGGCGCCATGCCAAGCCCCGCCTGCATGGTCAGCGCCATACAGAACATAAAGCCGGACCAGGCGCTGAAAAACAGCAGGGCGATAGCCATGCCGAAGCGAATGCTGGCGAGCTTCAGTAAGCGCGGTGGCAGGAGCGGTTGCTCGCCGCGCTGCTGTTTGCGCAGCGCGCTCAGACCCATCCAGGCTAGCAGCGGCAACACGGCGAGCAGCAGCAGTCGCAGCGACCACGGCCAGTGCAGTTCCGGCCCCAGCGCCATCGGAAATAGCAAGCAGCAGAGGATCAGCGCCAGGCTGAAGGTACCCTGCCAGTCGATGCTGGAGTGGCTTTCGCGGCGCGTTTCCGGTACGTAGCGGCGGCTGAAGGCCAGTACCAACAGGCAGATAGGCACGTTGATAAAGAAGGCGTTGCGCCAGCCGAGTCCGGCGATGTCGGCGGAGACCAGCCAACCGCCGCCCATCTGGCCGACGATAAAGGCGATGCCGCCGATACCGCCATACAGGCTGATCGCCCGGGCGTGGGCGGTGCCTTTCAGGGTGACGTGCAGGGTGGCGAGGATCTGCGGCACGATCAGCGCTGCACCCGCACCCTGTAGCGTTCGTGCGGCGAGCAGGGTGTTAATCGAGTTGGCCATCCCGCACAGCAGCGAGGCGATGCCGAACACCGCCACACCCCACAAGAACAGGCGGCGGCGACCGTAGTTATCGCCAAGCTTGCTGCCCATCGCCAGACAGACGGCGAAGGCCACGCCATACAGCGCGACGATAAGCTCCAGTTGGGTAGCGCTGGCGTTGAGGGAGTGGGTTATTGAATCCAGCGCCACGTTGGTGATTGACGTATCGATTAACGGCAGCATCTGGCCGGTCAGTAACAGCAATAAACCGGCGCGGCCGGGTGAAACAGCAGACGAATTCATCGGATCTCTCCATTGCGTCATTCAGCGGATGGTCGTAGCATCACCGATTAATTAAACGGGTACCAGTTCCTGTCTATACTGGTATTGGTACTACCATGCTGGAGAAAATATGACGGTGATGCTGCAACGCGAAGCGCTAACCCTCGCGCCCGATGATAACCGCAAACAGTTGGGGGCGTTTTTGCGCGCCCGCCGTGAAAGCCTTGACCCACAGCGTCTTGGCTTGCCGCGTGTCGGACGGCGCCGGACGCCGGGTCTACGCCGCGAGGAAGTGGCGATGCTGGCGGATGTCGGCGTCACCTGGTACACCTGGCTTGAGCAGGGGCGGGAAGTGAATCCGTCAGCGGCGGTATTGAACGGCGTGGCCAGCGCGCTCCAGTGTAGCCCGCTGGAGACCCGGCATCTGTTCGTGCTGGCTGGGTTAACGCCGCCGGAGAATACGCAGGCCACGGTCTGCGAGGGGATCAGCCCCGGCGCCCGGCGTATGCTCGATAGCCTGGCGCCGCAGCCCGCCAGTATTCAGAAAGCGAATTTTGATATCGTCGCCTGGAACGATAGCTTTTGCCGTCTGATGGGCGTCGATTTTGCCGCCATGGCGGAAGAAGACCGCAACTGCATCTATCTTTATCTCACCTGTGAGGCCTGGCGCAGCCGTATTGAAAATCGCGACGTGCTGCCGACTTTCGTCTCCTATTTCCGTGCGGCGATGGCGGAGCATCGCGGCTCGCCGCAGTGGGAAGACAAGCTAGCGCGCTTTTTCGCCGCTTCAGCGGAGTTCGAGGCATTGTGGCACCAACGCTACGAAGTCCGCGGCGTCGAGAATCAGGTGAAAAACTTTAACCATCCTCAACTCGGGCGCTTTAGTTTACAGCAGATGTACTGGTACTCCGCGCCGCGCAACGGTTCGCGACTGCTGGTCTATTTACCGCTGGATGAAGCCGGAGAACAGGCGCTGGCCTGGCTGGACAAACAGGGCTAAGCCCTCAACGCGACAAGGAACGCCTATGAACGTCACCCGTAAACAGCAGCGTATTATTCAACGCGCTATCGACCACTGGCAGCAGGAGGGGGCGTTGAGCAGTCTCGACGGACAGCGCCTGTCGGACTCGCTGCGTATCCGCGCTTTCGACTGGCAGCGCCTGAGCCGCTACGCTTTCTGGACGGCGATTGCCTGCGTACTGATTGCGCTGGGCAGCCTGTTCGCTGATGCCGAACTGATTGAGGCGATAATCAATCTGTTCAGCGACTCCGCCGTCGCGCGGATTATCCTGCCGACGCTGCTGGCGATAGCTTTCTATTTTTGGGGATTCCGCCGTCAACGGCGCGAGTCGCAGTGGCACTACAGTACTGAGGCGATTTTATTCCTCGGCGTGGTCTGTACCGCCATCGCTTTATGGCAGTTGGGAGACCGACTGGATGATGGCAGCGGTCACGTGGCGCCGCTGATCCTGATCGGCTGCGCGATTTACGGCGTGATTGGCTATGTCGCCCGTTCCGGGCTGGTGTGGCTGTTCTTCCTGCTGGCGCTGGGTAACTGGTTTGGCGCGGAAACCGGTTATATGTCGGGGTGGGGGGCTTACTGGTTGGGTATGAGCTTCCCAATTCGCTTCGTGCTGTTCGGCGGCGCGCTGCTGGCGTTGTGTTTCACGCTGCAGACGCTGTTACGTCAACGGCAGCTGTTTACCGTCAGCAAGGCGATGGGGCTGACATATCTGTTTGTCGCCCTGTGGATCCTGTCGATTTTCGGCAATTATGATACCGATGGCTGGTACGGCGTGAGCCAGGCGCGGTTGTTGCCGTGGGCCTTGCTGTTTGCCGTGGCAGCGGTTGTCTGTATTTATATCAGCCTGAAAACCGATGACGGCATGCTGCGCGGTTTTGGCCTGACTTTCCTGGCCATTAACCTCTACACCCGCTTTTTCGAGTTCTTCTGGTATAGCCTGCACAAGGTCGTATTCTTCTTGATCCTTGCCGCCTCGCTGGCGATGATTGGCCGCTACGCCGAGCGGATCTGGCACGCCGGCGAGGGGGAGAAAAAGTAACCCTCCCCGGTGACTGGCTACCAACTGAGTGCCGGACCGTAGCCCGGATAAGGCGCAAGGCGCCGCCATCCGGGGAGGGCGGCGCGCGGAGATTAGATCTCGGTGATGGTGGTGGACTGCGGCAGGCGCGATTTTGGCAGAGCGGCGTTGAAGTCTTCCACGCTGTGGTGGCCGACCGGGACCACCACGAGGCTGGTGTAACCCTGCGCCTGCAGACCGAATTCTTCATCAAGGATGGCGAAATCGACGCCTTCAATCGGCACGGCATCCAGACCCATCGCCGCGACGCCGAGCAGGAAGTTGCCCACGTTCAGGTAAACCTGTTTCGCCATCCACTGATCGTCATCCTTCAGCTCTTTACGGTGCATATCGGCAAAGAAGGTACGGCCCTTGTGGTTACCGGCTTTTGCTTCCGGGGTGGCGAAACGGCCATCGGCATCTTCCTGATTGACCACTTTTTCCAGCCAGGCATCGTCCATCGCGGTTTTTGCACAGAAGACGACAACATGGGAAGCGTCGAGGATTTTACGCTCGTTGAACACGTAGGTGCCGCTGGCCGCTTTCGCGATGCGGGCTTTCCCTTCATCCGTGCTGGCGACGATAAAGTGCCACGGTTGGGAATTGGTGCTCGACGGGCTGTACTGCAGCAGCGTTTTCAGGTTTTCCGCCTGTTCTGTCGTCAGCTTTTTCGCCGGATCAAAGGCCTTAGTGGAATAACGTTTTAAGGCAACTGAGATGATATCCATGACTCTTCCTCACAATTTTCAGCCCCTTACGGGCACATTTCGTGGGAGGAAGAGTACAGCGATGCGCGGGAAATGATAAGGGTGAAAAATGCGATAACACTTATCGCATTTTAGTGAAAATCAGCCGGGGCGCAGTCGGCGCTGATCTTTTTTCGCCAGCTTGTTGACCACCTCATTCCAGGAGTCATCAATAAGCTCAGCCAGCAAATCCGCGCTGATATCGTCGCCTGGCACCACGGTGATCCAGTGTTTTTTATTCATGTGGTAACCAGGCTCAATGCTGCGATAAATTTCCTGATTAAGCAGCGATTTTTGCGGATCGGCCTTCAGGTTCACCATCGCCCGCCCGCGAATGGTCATGGTCAGCATAAAAATACGCCCGCCCACCTTAAATACGTCGTACTCCGGGCCGAATGGCCAACAGTGCTCGGTGAAAGGATAGGTCAGCGCAATACGGCACGCGTGACGATGCAGGGCGACGCTATCCATCAAGCGATATCCTCGTGGAGGGCGTTCCACATGGCTTCAAAACCCAGTGCGATCAGGTCGCGGGCGCGCTGCGGATCGTGGCTGGCGAACTCGATAGTGGTCTCGGCCAGCGACAGGAACAGGGCGTCGCCGAAAGCGCGGTAGGCATCGCTAAGGAAAATCTGCTTCACCGATAGCTGACACATCTCATTAAGCTCCGGAAAGCTCTCTTTCACCCGAGCGCGGGTCTCCTCGGTAATACGCTCGCTCAGCGACATACGGCGAATGGCACGGTGTTCAATAGGGTTGCGTACTCCCCAATCGATATAGCTGTTCCAGATATTGCGCGCGTTCTCTTTTGGGCGCCTTTCGTCAGGATTCAGCCCGTCGATCATGGTTTGTACTAAGCGCAGTTTGATAGCGAGGTACAGTTCGTTAAGCAACTCATCCTTGGTGGCGAAATAGCGAAACAGCGTCCCCTCGGCAACCCCTGCGCTGCGGGCTATCGCCGACGTTGAAGCGGCAATGCCGGACTGGGCGAAAGCGGCCGTGGCGGCTTCCAGTAACGCTTGCTTTTTATCTTCACTCTTAGGACGAGCCACTACATTTTACCTCGCTGAAAGTTAAACGCCGATCTAACCATGCCGGACCGCGCGACTGCAACGGCGGATGTCAAAAATTGAAAATAGTCTTGACGATTTTCTACTCCTTCCTAATAATGAGTGCTTACTCACTCATAATCAAGTTATATCATAAAGCCTCCGGGACGGGGCTTTTGTCTGGTCAGGATATGAACAGTGTCACCTTTAGCGTGGTCGCCATTATGTTATTAGCAGCAACAACGACATTACCGTTTGTCCTTAATGCCGGTTTTGGCAAAGCGCCGCAGGGGGCGCAGTTGAGCCTCGTCGAACAGTCGCCGAACTACCGCGACGGCCAGTTCCACAACCAGCTGCCGACGCCGGGATTTACCGGGCAGAAAAATATGCTGGCCGCGTGGTGGGACTTTCTGGTGACCAAACGGGAAAATGCCCGTCCGCAGCAGCCGCTGCCGCTGGTGAACACCGATCTTGCCAGCCTGCCGATTGGCCAGGACGCGATGGTGTGGCTGGGCCATTCCTCGTGGTATCTGCAACTGGCGGGTAAACGCATCCTGATCGACCCGGTGTTCAGCGACTACGCGGCGCCGTTCTCTTTCATCAATAAAGCTTTTCCGGGCGACTATCCGTGGAGCGCGCAGCGGATGCCGGAGATCGATGTGCTGATCATCTCCCACGATCACTACGACCATCTCGACTACGCCACCATCAAAGCGCTGATGCCGAAAATCAAATGTGTGGTGACGCCGTTGGGCGTGGGTTCGCACCTGCGCTACTGGGGAATGGACGCTGCGCTTATCGATGAAGTGGACTGGAATCAGACGGTAAAAATTAGCGATGAGTTGACCATACACGCGCTGCCCGCCCGCCATTTCTCCGGCCGCGGGCTGAAACGCAACCAGACGCTGTGGGCCAGCTTTATGTTCGTCACCCCGCAGCAAAAGATTTACTACAGCGGCGATAGCGGTTACGGCCCGCACTTTAAGGCGATTGGCGACCAGTTCGGCGCTATCGATCTGGCGATCATGGAAAACGGTCAGTATGACCAGGACTGGAAGTACATCCACATGATGCCGAATGAAACGGCGCAGGCCGCTGATGATTTACGCGCCCGGTCGGTATTACCGGGGCACGCCGGACGCTTTGTGCTGGCAAAACACAGCTGGGACGATCCGTACCAGCGGCTGGCGGCAGCCAGTGAAGGGCGGGAGTGGCGTTTACTGACGCCAATGCTGGGCGAACCGGTGTGGGTCGCTGATAAGACACAGTCATTTAACGCCTGGTGGCGCTAGCCGCCAGAGTGGTTCAGGAGGAGAGAGGAGATATGACTATATCCGCTCAGGTGATTGAGACTATCGTGGAATGGATTGATGACAATCTGCATCAACCACTGCGCATTGATGATATTGCACGCCATGCCGGTTACTCGAAATGGCATCTGCAACGGCTGTTTTTACAGTACAAAGGGGAGAGTCTCGGGCGCTACATTCGCGAGCGTAAGCTGCTGCTGGCGGCGCGCGATCTGCGTGATACCGACCAGCGGGTCTATGATATCTGCCTGAAATATGGTTTTGATTCACAGCAGACCTTTACTCGCATCTTTACCCGTACCTTTAATCAGCCGCCGGGCGCCTATCGGAAAGAGAACCACAGCCGTGCGCACTAAGCGCTGGCTGCATCAAGTCCGCCTCTTCGGCGGGCTTTTTTTTACCCTTTTTACCCGACAGCGGAATGCGATTAACCTTCCAGCGAGAACCAGCGGCGCCATACCCAGCGCAGTACCAGATACTCGATCACGCCTAACATCAGGAACCACAGGCAGAAAATCAGCGTGTACAGCTGGTTGAGGTCCATCAGGTGGAATAAGGTCACCAGCTTTTGCGCCAGCGTCAGGCCAAGCGAGGGCGCCGGCAGTAACAAGCAGGAGAGCAGGGCCAACAACAAAATGCCGGCGGCGGATAATAGTGTTTCGAGCGGGTGTTTCATTATATTGTTAATCGCCAGTTAAAAAACATATTGTCCGGTAAAAAGACCGTTAACGCAATATTCTTTATCTTACGGTTATTTTACGTAATCTGTATTATATCCAGCGCCGTTTCTCAATCTATTACTGTTAATTTATCTGGCGATTTTTGTGATTAAGTTAATTACATCGCAATGTAAATTAACGTCATTATTAGCCCAGCGCTTTTACAAAAGAATAGGTGCTATATCCCACAATCGTAGCGATAATGATTGCCAGCGCGATGTACAGCGCCAGACGGCGTCCGCGATAGATTCCAAACATGTTACACCTCGTTTAAAAATGGTTTAGAAACGCTCTGTAATATTTGTTTTGAAGAATTAACTTACCATGTATTTTTTAATTTGCGAGCAAATAAATACTGTTGTGGAATAATTTTTAGGTCGCTCGCAAAAATATTACCTCATTGGCCAGAAATGATTTCAGGCTTTCCGATTCACGGAATTTAGAAGGAAACTTTATTTTGACCAAAATGATTCATCCCCACAACGTCACCCCCTCGGGCGACGCTGCGCCGCGCCAGGCCTATCAGCAGACAGTCGAGGCGGTACTGGCGCAAAAAAAGAGCTATGTCGATGGTCTCAGCTCCGCTGAAGCCGCCGGACGCCTGAAAGCATACGGCCCCAATGCCTTGCCGGAAAAGAAAGGCAAACCGGCCTGGCTGCGTTTTCTTGCCCACTTCAATGATGTCCTGATTTACGTTCTGCTGGCCGCCGCCGCGCTCACGGCGGTGATGGGGCACTGGGTCGATACCCTGGTTATCCTCGGCGTGACCGTCATTAACGCGCTGATTGGCCACATCCAGGAGAGCAATGCTGAAAAATCCTTGCAGGGGATCCGCAACATGCTCTCCAGCGATGCCCGTGTGCAGCGTAATGGCAAGCATGACACTATCCCTACCCGCGACCTGGTACCGGGCGATATCGTTATTCTGCGCGCGGGCGACCGTGTACCGGCGGATATGCGTCTGATTGAAACCCACAACCTGCGGGTGGAAGAGGCTATTCTCACCGGTGAATCGACGGTAGTGGATAAAACCACTGCGGCGCTTGAGGGGGAACTGCCGCTGGGCGATCGTATCAATATGGTCTTCTCCGGTACCACCATCAGCGCCGGCGGCGGTGTTGGCGTGGTTACCGCCACCGGTAAAGAAACCGAGCTTGGCCACATTAACCAGATGATGGCAGGGATCGAAAAGCACCGTACTCCGCTGCTGGTGCAGATGGATAAACTGGGGAAAGCGATTTTCGCCATTATTCTCGCGATGATGGTGGCGCTGTTCTTTTTCAGCCTTGCGTTGCGTGATATCCCGCTGGGTGAGTTGCTGCTGTCGCTGATTAGCCTCGCGGTGGCGGCGGTGCCGGAAGGCCTGCCGGCGATTATTTCGATTATTCTGTCGCTTGGCGTACAGGCGATGGCGCGTAAGCGAGCGATTATTCGTAAGCTGCCGACGGTGGAGACCCTCGGGGCGATGACGGTAGTGTGCTCGGATAAAACCGGCACCCTGACCATGAACGAGATGACGGTTAAAGCGATCATCACCGCTGACTGCTGCTACCGCGTTGAAGGCGACAGCTACGAGCCGCAGGGGCGCATTTGCCTGGAAGGTAGCGACGAGCCGGTGGTTATCCAGCCGGGCAGCGTGCTGGAAACCTACCTGCGCGCCATCGACCTGTGCAACGACAGTCAGATGATTCAGGACGAGCGCGGTCTGTGGGGTATCACCGGCGGCCCGACCGAAGGGGCGCTGAAGGTGTTGGCGGCGAAAGCCCAGCTAGCGCCGGTTGCCACGCGGCTAGTGGCGAAAATTCCGTTCGACTCACAGTACAAATACATGGCCACTCATCAGCAGATTGGCGATGAGGAGCAGGTGCTAATCACCGGCGCGCCGGATGTCATCTTCGCCATGTGCGGCCAGCAGATGAGTAAGCAGGGGGCGATGCCGTTTGCGCGTCAGTACTGGGAAGACGAGATGGCGCGCTTTGCCCGTCAGGGGCTGCGCATGGTTGCCGCCGCCTGCAAACCGGCAACCGCTGGCAGCACCACCTTGAACCACGACGATCTGCGCGAGGGCCTGGTGTTCCTCGGCATCGCCGGAATGATGGATCCGCCGCGTCCGGAAGCGATTGACGCCATCCACGCCTGTCAGACTGCCGGGATCCGCGTGAAGATGATCACCGGCGACCATCCGCAGACGGCGATGAGCATTGGCCAGATGTTGGGGATCACCAACAGCAGCCAGGCGATGACCGGCTATCAGCTGGAGCACATGGATGAGGCTGAGCTGGCGAAGGCGGCGGTGGAGTTTGATATCTTCGCCCGCACCAGCCCGGAGCATAAACTGCGTCTGGTGAAGGCGTTGCAGGATAGCGGCGAAGTGGTCGGGATGACCGGCGACGGTGTTAACGACGCTCCGGCGCTACGCCAGGCCGACGTTGGCATCGCGATGGGGATTAAAGGGACCGAGGTGACCAAAGAGGCCGCCGATATGGTGCTCACCGATGACAACTTCGCCACCATTGCCAGTTCGGTGAAAGAAGGACGTCGCGTCTATGACAATCTGAAGAAGACCATTCTGTTCATCATGCCGACCAACCTCGCGCAAGGGTTGTTGATCATCATCGCGCTGTTGGCGGGCAATATTATTCCGCTGACGCCGGTGCTGATTTTGTGGATGAACATGGCGACCTCCGCCACGCTCTCCTTCGGCCTTGCCTTTGAAGCCGCCGAGCGCAACGTGATGAATCGTCCGCCGCGTAAGACCGGCCAGCACGTCATGGATGCCTTCGCCGTCTGGCGTGTCGCTTTCGTCGGCTCGATGATTGCCGTTGCCGCCTTTATCCTTGAGGCCTGGTTGGCGCCGCGCGGCCACAGCGCCGAGTTCATCCGTACCGTGCTGTTGCAGATGCTGGTGACCGCGCAGTGGGTGTACATGATTAACTGCCGCAGCAGCGACAGCTTCTCCCTGAACATAGGCCTGCTGCGCAACAAAGGCATCTGGCTGGTTACCGGCGTTCTGCTGCTGATGCAGCTGGTCATTATCTATGTGCCGCTGATGCAGAACATGTTCGGTACCGAAGCGCTGCCGCTGCGTTACTGGTTCGTCACCCTGGTGATTGGCGTAGCGATGTTCCTGGTGGTCGAAGTTGAGAAGCGTCTGACTCGTCGTTTCCGTAAACCTGCCTGATACCGCCCGGCGCCCCTCCAGGATGGAGCGGGCGCCGTCCCGGCTGGCGTTGTGTCTAACCGTTTTTTTTACTTTCTACGGTTATCATGGTGACGAAGGAATGGTACTGCCACGGCACGCCGCCGCCTTTTTGATACATTTTTGAGATGGTGCCGTCGAGGTACAGCATCTGGCGCACGTTGAGTTTTGAGTGGGCATAACAGGCGAAATCATAGAAATTCGTTTCGCGCTCGCTGAGCATAAACACCACCCGTCCTTGTTTATCAATACCAACGCCGTTACGCAGCTTGCGTGAACTGGCGGAGGGTTTCAGCCGCCAGTTGATGGCGCCGTTCTCGATAAGCATCGGCCCGGATTGTACCGCGTAGCTCATCGCAGGCGATGGTTTGAATTTATTGATGCTCGTCACCCCGGCCTGCTGGCCTTTCAGCCAGAACACGCCGCCGGGGCGAATGAAAAAGTTGCCGCCGCCAGAGGCTCGGTTGAGCGGCGCCAGCTGTTCGCCGTTTTCGATATACAGTCCCAGCGGCTCATGGGCTTTATCGTAAATACCGCCATTCATCGCCATTTGCACGCTGTCGTTTTTGTTGATATCCGACAATAGCGAGCGCAGGGATCCCCAGGCTTTACCGTCTTTATTTTGCCAGTACATCACGATGCGCTCTTTCTGCGGATTGACCGTATAACTTTGCAGCGTCAGCGATGGATCGGTGAGTGTACAGGCCGCGCTGGCAACGGCGGTGAAGGGCAGTAGCGTCAGGGGAATAAGACGGCGTAATAACATGAACAATCCTTTTAAATATCCTGCGCCGAGTATACCCGTTTCGCGTCCTTATGCCGCCCAAATCTCATGTCCTTCACTGGCGAGCCGCTACGCTTCTTGCTATAACCAGTTGATTACCCTAACAGGAGGCGTCGCCATGCCGGAAATCAACCCATTTGGTCAAATCGTTAATGACAGTGTTCCCGGTTGGCAGGGTGCCCAACTCCTCAAACGCGCGGCGCTGGATGGCCGTTTCTGCCGTCTGGAACCACTGGATGTCAGGCGCCATGCCGCCGATCTTTTTGCCGCCTACGCCCAGGGCGATGACAGCGACTGGACCTGGCTTGCCAGCACGCGCCCGACTAGCGTTGAGGCAACCGCGCACTGGGTCGCTGGCAAAGTGAATGATGAGCAACTGGTACCCTACGCGGTGATCGACCGGCAGGCGGAGCGGGCGGTCGGTATTGTCAGCTATCTGGCTATCGAGCGGGCGATGGGGTCGGTGGAGATCGGCCACGTTACCTGGTCGAGAAGCATGAAACAGACGCCGCTCGGTACCGAGGCCGTGTGGCTTTTGCTGCAAAACGGCTTTGATTGTGGTTATCGTCGGCTGGAGTGGAAATGTGATTCCATGAACGTGGAGTCCCGTCGTGCTGCGGAACGTCTGGGTTTTACCTGGGAAGGGAGGCTGCGGCAGAAGCTGGTGCGCAAAGGGCGTACCCGCGATAGCGATATTTTGTCGATTATTGATGGCGAATGGACCGAGCGGGATACGGCGCTGCGGGCGTGGCTGGCGGAAGACAACTTTGATGCCGAAGGGCGGCAGATCAAGCGGTTGGAAGCGTTTCGTTGATTCCCTATCTACCATCTGTGCCGTTTTTGCCGGGGGGGCGGCTAACGCCTTACCCGGCCTACGGTTCGTGCGAGCGCGCCCGCACGAACCGATTTGTAGCCCGGATAAGCGCCGCGCAATCCGGGGACCTGCTCGTTTAGCGGCGAACCGGCGCGTCGCCAGCGACATAATACGCCGCGGTGCTGCGTGGCAGCGGCTGATGGCCGCGAATGGCATCAGCCATCTTCTCGCCAATCATGATGGTGGTGGCGTTCAGGTTGCCGGTGATAATCTGCGGCATAATCGACGCATCGACCACCCGTAACCCTTCCAGCCCGTGGACGCGACCCTCGCCGTCGACCACGGCCATCTCGTCGTAACCCATCTTACAGGTCCCGCATGGGTGGAACGCGGTTTCGGCATGGTTACGGACGAATTCATCCAGCTCGGCATCGCTCTGGCACTCGATACCCGGGCTAATCTCGCGGCCGCGATACTTATCCAGCGCCGGCTGATTCATGATCTCGCGGGTGATGCGAATGGCGTCGCGGAACTCCTGCCAGTCCTGCTCATGTGACATATAGTTGAACAGGATTGCCGGGTGATCGTGCGGATCGCGCGACTTCAGGCGCACGTGTCCGCGGCTCGGCGAGCGCATCGAACCGACGTGGCACTGGAAACCGTGCTCTTTGACCGCGTTGGAGCCGTTGTAGTTAATCGCTACCGGCAGGAAGTGGTATTGAATGTTCGGCCAGCTAAACTCTGCACGGCTGCGGATAAAGCCGCCTGCTTCAAACTGGTTGCTGGCGCCGATGCCGGTACCGCCGAACAGCCACTCCGCGCCGATTTTCGGCTGATTCCACCACTGCAGAGCCGGATACAGCGACACTGGTTCTTTGCATTCATACTGCAGATACATTTCGAGATGGTCCTGCAGGTTTTCACCGACGCCGGGCAGGGCGTGAACCAGCGGAATAGCAAACTGGCGTAAGAGTTCCGGATTGCCGACGCCGGAACGTTGCAGGATCTGCGGCGAGGCAATCGCCCCCGCGCACAGCAGTACTTCTTTCCTGGCCGTCGCTTTCGACGGCGCGCTGCTGTCGCCTTCCAGCCACTCGACGCCAATGGCTCGTTTGCCGTCAAAAATAATATGATCGGTCATGGCGTGGGTGCGGATAGTCAAATTCGGGCGACCGCGCGCCTGATCGAGGTAACCGCGCGCGGTGCTGGCGCGACGCCCCTGCGGCGTCACGGTACGGTCCATTGGGCCGAAACCTTCCTGTTGATAGCCGTTGAGATCGTCGGTGCGCGGATAGCCCGCCTGTACGCCAGCCTCTACCATTGCATGGAACAGCGGATTGTTGTTCTGCTTCGGCGTGGCGACGCTCACCGGGCCGTCGCCGCCGTGATAATCGTTGGGACCGATATCGCGGGTTTCCGCTTTACGATAGTAGGGCAGACAGTCGAGGTAGCTCCAGTGCTCCAGTCCCGGCGCGGCGGCCCAGTTATCGAGGTCCATGGCGTTGCCGCGGATATAGCACATGCCGTTAATGAGCGAAGATCCGCCCAGCCCTTTACCGCGTCCGCACTCCATACGGCGATGGTTCATATGCGGTTCTGGCTCGGTCTCGTAGGCCCAGTTATAGCGTTTGCCCTGCAGCGGGAAAGCCAGCGCGGCAGGCATCTGGGTGCGGAAGTCAAAACGGTAATCCGGGCCGCCCGCTTCCAGCAGCAGGACGGTAGTGTCGGCATCTTCCGTTAAACGCGTCGCAAGGACATTGCCGGCGGAGCCGGCGCCAATAATGATGTAGTCAAACTGCAAAAATGACCTCCTGGTTAAAATATGGATTGAAACTGACCCATCTCAACCTGGATGGATTTCACTTGGGTGTAGTTCTGTAGCGTCATAACGCCGTTCTCGCGGCCAATGCCGGAGTGTTTATAGCCGCCGACCGGCATTTCCGCCGGGGATTCGCCCCAGCTGTTGATCCAGCAGATCCCGGCTTCCAGCTGGTGGATAATGCGATGGGCGCGGTTCAGGTCCGGTGTTACGATGCCAGCGGCGAGGCCGTATTCGGTGGCGTTGGCGCGGCGAATTACTTCGGCCTCGTCGTCGTAGCTAAGGATCGACATCACTGGCCCGAAGATCTCTTCGCGCACAATGGTCATCTCGTCCGTACAGTCGGTGAAGACGGTCGGGGCGACCCACGCACCGTTATCGAAGCCTTCGCCTTTTAGCACATCGCCGCCGCACAACAGGCGCGCGCCTTCATTTTTACCGCTCTCGATATAACGCAGTACGTTTTGGCGGTGTGGGAAGCTGACCAGCGGGCCGAAGTTGGTGCTGTCATCGAACAGATCACCTGCGCGGATACGGCCCACGCGTTCAACGATTTTCTGCTCAAACTCGGCCTTAAATTTCGCCGGTACGAAGACACGAGTGCCGTTGGTACATACCTGACCGGAACTGTAGAAGTTGGCCATCATGGCAATATCGGCAGCGAGGTCGAGGTTGGCATCGTCAGCGATAATCAGCGGCGATTTACCGCCAAGCTCCATGGTGACGTCCTTTAGCGACGAGGCGGCGGAGTTCGCCATCACTTTTTTACCGCTGGCGACGCCGCCGGTGAAGGAGATTTTGGCGATATCCGGGTGCTCGGTCAGATACTGGCCGGTTTCGGCACCGATCCCTGGCAGGACGTTGAAGACCCCGTCCGGTAGGCCCGCTTCACGGTAGATTTCCGCCAGCTTCAGGGCGGTGAGCGGAGTGACTTCACTCGGCTTAAAGATCATCGCGTTGCCTGCAGCCAGCGCCGGTGCTGATTTCCACAGGGCTATCTGGATCGGGTAGTTCCAGGCGCCGATACCGGCGACGACGCCCAGCGGTTCGCGGCGGGTATAAACGAACGAACTTTCGCGCAGCGGGATCTGGCTGCCTTCCAGCGCCGGGATCAATCCGGCGTAGTACTCCAGTACGTCAGCACCGGTAACGATATCGACGGCGGCGGTTTCGCTCAGCGGTTTACCGGTATCAAGCGTCTCCAGGCGCGCCAGCTCATCGTTGCGTTCGCGCAGGATATCCACCGCTTTGCGCAGGATGCGCGAACGTTCCATCGCGCCCATCGCCGCCCACACTTTTTGCCCCTGTTGGGCGCTTTTTACCGCGCGGTCGACGTCGTCGCGCCCGGCTGCCTGTACTGTCGCCAGCACTTCCCCAGTGGCAGGGTTGATGGTCTCGAAAGTTTTACCGCTGGTGGCGGCGACAAACTTGCCGTGAATATAAAGTTGCTGTTCGGCCATTCGGGACATGGTTTCCTCCATTATTGAGAAGTCGATGGCAGGTACTGGCTGATGAAATGGTCGGCGAGCGTTTCAGCGCGCGCTTTGTCGAGCGGTTTGCCGCTCAGCGCCGCGCGCAGCCAGAGTCCGTCGATCAGCGCCGCCAGGCCGTAGCCCGCCTCTTGCGCCTGTTCGCGCGGCAGCTGGCGGTGAAATTCGTAGACGATGTTCGACATCAGCCGTTTGCTGCTGACCTGTTGCAGGCGATAGAGCATAGGTTGATGCATGCTGCTGGCCCAGAAGGCGAGCCAGGCCTTCATTGCCGCGCCGCTTATCTGGCTGTCGTCGAAGTTGCCGGCGACAATCGCCCGTAAGCGCTGCTCCGCGCTGGCGCCGGGCAGCGCTCGCAATCGTTGCAATACCGCATGGCGCAACTGGCCGGTGATGTCGCGCATCGTTGCTTCCAGCAGGCCGTTCTTGTCCTTGAAATAGTGGCTGATGATGCCTGTCGATACACCCGCCCGACGGGCGATCTGCGCGATCGTGGCGTCGTGCATGCCGACCTCATTAATCGCCGCCAGCGTAGCGTCAATCAGCTGCCGCCGACGTATCGACTGCATCCCCAGTTTTGGCATTTCTCAGACTCCATCCATCAGATTTGTTTAACTATTAAAGCGGTTTTTGATTGGACGTTCAATATAAAATGTGTCTTAATTGTTGCCGATTTGCTTTTTAATAGTTGCAATAAATGTAAGGAGAATGGATGACAGACCTTTCGCCGAGCAGAGAAAAGGACAAAATCAATCCGGTGGTTTTTTACACTTCCGCAGGACTGATTTTGTTGTTTTCCCTGATGACTATCTTCTTCAGCGATTTTTCCGCGGCCTGGATTGGCCGTACCCTGAACTGGGTTTCCAAAACATTCGGCTGGTATTATCTACTTGCCGCGACGCTGTATATTGTGTTCGTTGTCTGTATTGCCTGCTCGCGCTTCGGTTCGGTGAAGCTGGGGCCGGAACACTCGAAACCAGAGTTTAGCGTACTGAGTTGGGCGGCGATGCTGTTTGCCGCTGGTATTGGTATCGACCTGATGTTCTTCTCCGTGGCTGAACCGGTGACGCAATACATGCAGCCGCCGGAAGGCGCGGGGCAGACCATGGAGGCGGCGCGCCAGGCGATGGTCTGGACGCTATTCCACTACGGTCTCACCGGCTGGTCGATGTATGCCCTGATGGGGATGGCGTTGGGATACTTTAGTTATCGTTATAATTTACCCCTCACTATCCGCTCCGCGCTCTATCCTATCTTCGGTAAAAAGATTAACGGCCCCATCGGCCACAGTGTCGATATCGCCGCGGTCATCGGTACCATTTTTGGTATCGCTACTACGCTTGGTATCGGCGTGGTGCAGCTCAATTACGGCCTGAGCGTGCTGTTCCATATCCCCGATTCATTGGGCGCCAAAGCAGCGCTGATTGTGTTGTCGGTGGTTATCGCCACCATTTCGGTGACTTCCGGTGTGGATAAGGGCATTCGTATTCTTTCCGAGCTGAACGTGGTGCTGGCGCTGGGGCTGATCTTATTCATCCTGTTCATGGGCGACACCGAGTTTCTGCTTAATGCGCTGGTGCTGAACGTCGGGGATTACGTCAACCGATTTATGGGGATGACGCTGAACAGCTTCGCCTTCGACCGTCCGGTGGAGTGGATGAACAACTGGACGCTGTTCTTCTGGGCATGGTGGGTGGCGTGGTCGCCGTTTGTCGGCTTGTTCCTGGCGCGTATTTCGCGCGGGCGCACTATCCGTCAGTTCGTCGTCGGCACGCTGATTATTCCGTTCACCTTTACGCTGCTGTGGCTGTCGGTATTCGGTAATAGCGCGCTGTACGAAATCATCCACGGCAACGCTGCGTTTGCCGCCGAGGCGATCGCTCACCCGGAGCGCGGGTTCTATAACCTGTTGGCGCAGTACCCGGCGTTTACCTTTAGCGCCTCAGTCGCCACCATTACCGGCCTGCTGTTTTACGTCACATCGGCGGATTCCGGGGCGTTGGTGCTGGGTAATTTCACCTCGAAACTGAAGGATATCAACAGCGATGCGCCGAACTGGCTGCGGATCTTCTGGTCGGTGGTGATTGGTCTGTTGACCCTCGGCATGCTGATGACCAACGGTATTTCCGCGCTGCAGAACGCGACGGTGATTATGGGGCTGCCGTTTAGCTTTGTGATCTTCTTCGTGATGGCGGGATTGTATAAGTCTTTGAAGATAGAAGACTATCGACGTGAAAGCGCTAACCGCGACACCGCGCCGCGTCCGTTGGGCGTGCAGGATCGCCTGAGCTGGAAGAAGCGCCTGTCGCGGCTGATGAACTATCCCGGTACGCGCTATACCCGCCAGATGATGGAGACGGTGTGCTTCCCGGCGATGGAAGAGGTCGCGCAGGAACTTAAGCTGCGCGGCGCGTATGTCGAGCTGAAAAGCCTGCCGCCGGAAGAGGGGGATAACCTCGGCCATCTCGACCTGCTGGTGCATATGGGCGACGAACAAAACTTTATCTACCAGATTTGGCCGCAGCAGTACTCGATTCCGGGCTTTACCTACCGGGCGCGCAGCGGTAAATCGACCTACTACCGTCTGGAGACTTTCCTGCTGGAAGGCAGCCAGGGCAACGACCTGATGGACTACAGCAAAGAGCAGGTGATTACCGATATTCTCGACCAGTACGAGCGGCACCTGAACTTTATCCATCTGCACCGGGAAGCGCCGGGAAATAGCGTGACGTTCCCGGGAATGTAAGCCGCTATCTAACCTATGGCGGGGCCTGAGTCGTGGATACTCAGGCCCCGTTTTCCTATGTTATCCTTTAAATACCAACACCATGATTGCATGGCGTACCTTGTTTATAGACAACGTGACATGTTGTTCATCTTCAATAGAGGTTGTTATGGGTAAACAATTAGCGGTACGCAAACAACTTCGCGATAGCGTCGCTCAGGATATTCAGGCGCGGGTTGCCATTCATAAAGAAAATATTGCCAGACTGCATTCTGCAAATTCAGGAGCACAATATTTTACCGGGGAGATAACAAGACGCCCCCTGGTTTTATTTGCTAATGGGGATTCGTGGTTCGACTATCCTTTGCATGGTAATATCCCGCTACCCGGCGATACGGATATTATCGCACAACTCAGAAAGCTCGGCGCAGTACCGCCAACCATCTTAAATTTAGCCGTTGCTGGCGATACTTCAGTCGGTGAAATGTCGTTAGATCGGCAAGCCGAAATGATAAAACAACTCAGTGACAAATCGAACTGGATTGACGGTAAACCTGATGCGATTCTATTTTCAGCTGGCGGTAATGATATTGCCGGAGAAGCGTTTTGTATCTTCCTGGATTTTAATGATGGAAAATCAACAGGGCTGAATGTCGATCGGTTTACAAAGGCATTGGGGATGGTTGAAGCGTGTTATCTTGATCTATTCACCATTCGGGATCGCATTGTTCCCGGTGTTCCAATCATTGGGCATTGCTATGATTTCCCTATACCAAATGGTTCCCATCCAATATGTGCTGGTCCATGGTTAAAACCTTCACTGGATTTTTGTCATTGGTCACTGGCGGACGGCACGCGAATTGTGCATAACGCATTGGCTGAGCTTCGAAATAGGTTGAAAAAATTAGCGGCGGATCCGGATAATAATTTTCACCTCGTGGAAACGCAGGGTACCTTTAAGCCCGAAGACTGGGCGAATGAGCTTCATCCCTATCCGGACGGTTTTAAAATCATGGCGAATAAATTTGCGGCTGAGTTGGATCGATTACTGGGGCCAACGTTCAGCTAGCCCCTGTTATCTCCGGTAATAATCGTTCGATCACGCCAACAATGTTTCTGACCCTTTGCAGGATAAAACGCGCGTCGGGATAGACCGCGCAGATGAGAGCGGCGCGCATTATCCCCTGATAACGTCTTATTCCCGGCTTGCCATGACGAAGGGGCCCCGCGCGGTGCGGCGGGGACGACGGCGGAATAGCGCTTCGCAACGGGCGTTATTCAATGAGTGGGTTTTTCCGTTTGTCCCTCACCGTAAGGAAAATATGAAGTAATCCCATGGCGCCATGGGCCCAGAAATAAGTTTCAATAAATACGGTGAGAAACTTATGCAAAGACAAGACATCGTGCGTCAGCATCGATGACGGGCCAAGCGTTGTATTCAGGACAAACCAGCATCCGCCGCATATTGCGACGCCCAGCAGCGCCAGTACGCCAAGCCCCTGGATCAAGGCCGCCATTCCACCGGCATGCGCTTCGGGAAGGCGCAACGAAATGAGCGTTTTAATGTCTTCAGCCACGCCGCGAAAATCCAGTTTCAGCCAGCAAAAATAATAATGAAAACCGCGTTGCGTCAACATCCAGACCAGCATGGCGCAACCCAGCCCAATCAGCGCGAATCCGCTGACAATGTGAAACCATGTCACGATCCCCGTCAGGGTGAAGCCGCCAGGTATCTCGCTGTCCGTAAAATTAGAGTTAACGATCTGCAGCAAGATCAGCACGGCGACGATGAGGTGCAGCAGCCGAAAAAAGGGGCTGTCTTTGTGAGGGAGCGCATTGCGTAACGGTTCGTTCATCATCTCGCCATTTCATTTGTGGGGATTTAATTTCATCACTATCGTACTTATTAATTAACGAAACCTTAACGTCGCAATGCCAGTATCTTGCGTCATACCGTCGACAGAGGAATAACATGAGATGAACCATGACGTTAGCGCTGACCGCTCCCCTGTGGCCGTATTTTTGATATTTCTGCGGCTTGGCCTGACGTCCTTTGGTGGGCCGACGGCCCATTTAGGTTATTTTCGCGATGAGTTCGTAGTGCGGCGTAAATGGGTTAGTGAGCAGGGATATTCTGACCTGGTGGCGCTCTGCCAGTTTCTTCCCGGCCCGGCAAGTAGCCAGGTGGGCATGGCGCTGGGGTTGTCCCGGGCAGGCTATTCCGGGGCTTTGGCTGCCTGGGCTGGATTCACATTACCTTCGGCGATGTTACTTATCCTTTTTGCGCAGGGACTGTCCCGCTACGGTGAATTTGTTCCTTCTGGTGTCCTGCATGGCCTGAAGGTGGTCGCCGTAGTGGTGGTTGCGCAGGCGGTATGGGGGATGGCGCGTCATCTGTGTCCGGACCGCGCGCGTGTCGCCATCATGGCCGTGTCGGCCTGTATCCTCCTTCTTTTCCCGGCTGCGCTGAGCCAGGTCGGCGTCCTTTGCGTCTCGGCTATTGTGGGGCTTTTGGTCTGTAAACCGGGGCAGAACGAAAGACATGAACCGTTGAATGTCTCGTTACGGCTTCACGTCGGCGTGTTCTGGCTGTCGCTTTTTTTGCTGCTTCTGGCCGGGCTACCGCTGCTCGCCGTACTTGACCCCAGCCATACGCTGGCGATGGTGGACGCTTTCTACCGGACTGGCTCGCTGGTTTTTGGCGGCGGCCATGTGGTACTGCCATTACTCCAGGCGGAAGTGGTCCCAACTGGTTGGGTCGGCAATGACACTTTTCTCGCGGGCTACGGCGCCGCCCAGGCGGTTCCTGGTCCGTTATTTACTTTTGCCGCGTTTCTTGGCGCGTCGATGAGTCAGTCTCCTTCCGGCTGGGAGGGCGGTGTGTTATGTCTGCTGGCAATCTTTGCGCCCTCTTTTCTGCTCGTGGCTGGCGCATTGCCGTTTTGGGAGCGGTTACGAGGAAACTTACGGATCCGCGCTGCCTTGTCGGGTATCAATGCGGCAGTGGTCGGTTTACTGTTGGCTGCGCTTTATGACCCCGTCTGGACCAGCGCTATCCATACTCCGTCAGACTTTTGTTTAGCACTGCTGGCCCTGGTGGCGCTCGTGTCCTGGAAATTACCGCCCTGGCTTGTTGTGGTGTGCTGCGGCGTGGTGGGAGGGATAATTGGAATCTGAGCGCTGCGTTTGTGCGGAGAGACAAGAAAATATGGACTCAACATCGTAGACAGGGATCGACAGGTTGAAGTGAATCACTCGCAGCAGGAGCCGGGGATATCCGGCTCCTGCTTCATCGCGAGATACTGCAAACGGGCGGCTGTTATTTCGCCGCCAGCTCCCGGCGGATGATGTCAGCGCCTGCGCTTAACGCATGTAGCTTGCCGCTGGCGACCTGACGCGATAACGGCGCCATCCCGCAGTTGGTTGAAGGATAGAGATTTTCGGCATCAACGAACTGCAGCGCTTTACGCAGCGTGTTGGCGACTTCTTCCGGCGTTTCAATGGCGTTGGTCGCCACATCAATCGCGCCAACCATCACTTTCTTACCGCGGATCAGCTCCAGCAGGTCCATTGGCACGCGTGAGTTATGGCATTCCAGCGAGATGATATCGATGGACGATGTCTGTAGTTTCGGAAACGCCTCTTCATACTGGCGCCACTCGGAGCCGAGCGTTTTTTTCCAGTCGGTATTGGCTTTGATGCCATAGCCATAGCAGATATGCACGGCCGTTTCGCATTTCAGCCCTTCAACCGCTTTTTCCAGCGCGGCGATCCCCCAGTCATTGACTTCATCAAAGAAGACGTTAAACGCCGGTTCATCAAACTGGATGATATCCACGCCGGCCGCTTCTAATTCCCGGGCTTCCTGGTTGAGAATTTTGGCGAATTCCCACGCCAGCTTTTCGCGGCTTTTATAGTGGTTGTCATACAGCGTATCGATCATCGTCATTGGCCCTGGCAGGGCCCACTTAATCGGCTTGTTGGTGAGCTGACGTAAATATTTGGCATCTTCCACAAATACCGGTTGTTGACGCTCGACGGCGCTGACCACCGTCGGGACGCTGGCATCATAGCGGTTACGAATTTTAACGGTCTGGCGTTTCTCAAAATCGACGCCGCTGAGGTGCTCAATAAAGGTGGTGACAAAGTGCTGACGCGTTTGTTCGCCGTCGCTGACGATATCAATACCCGCGCGTAGCTGATCGTCCAGCGACAAACGCAGCGCATCGCGTTTTCCCAGCACCAATTCTTCATTCTGTAATTTCCACGGAGACCACAGCGTCTCTGGCTGCGCCAGCCAGGTTGGTTTCGGTAAACTGCCAGCGGTGGAAGTCGGGAGCAATGTTTTCATACAGGTGACCTTGAATTATGACGGGGATATCAGAGAGCGTAGTTAGCTGACCATTGCTCAAGAATATGTTGGTACGGCTTAATAAACTGTTGTTCAGTAAATTTGCCCTGTTCAATCGCTAACCGGCTGCGTTCTTCGCGGTCATAAACAATTTTGGTTAACGAATGATCCTGATTATTCAGGTTGGGTTGATAGCACTGCCCGGCGGCGGCATTCGCGTTGTAAATCTCCGGGCGATAAATCTTCTGGAATGTCTCCATGGTGCTGATGGTGCTGGCGAGCTCAAGATTGCTGTAATCACTGAGCAAATCGCCCGCGCAGAAGAAGGCTAACGGCGCCACGCTATTGGCAGGCATAAAATAGCGAACCTGCAGGCCCATCTTGTTAAAATAGGCTTCCGTCAGGGCTACGCCATCCTGCTGGTATTCGATCCCCAGAATCGGGTGCTGATTCCCGGTCCGGCGGTAAGTGTGTTTATTGGATACGCTCAGACAAATGACCGGCGCTTTTTTAAAACACTCGTTGTATTCACTGGAGTGAGTGAAGTGCTTGAAAATATTGCCATGCAAATCACCGTAATGATCAGGCACGCTGAACGTCGCCTTATCTTTATTATATTCCGGCAATAAAACGCTAAAATCGTAATCGCGCACGTAAGAAGAGAAGTTATTCCCCACAATGCCCTCAATACGCGTATCCGTGGCCTTATCCACAATGCTCGTTTGCAGGATCTCAATCACCGGGAAGCTGGCGTTCCGGCCGTTATCAGCGATATTCATTTCCACCGAGATGATATCGAGTTCGACCGCATAACGTTCGCCTTTTGGGTTGTCCCAATGCACCAGGTTATTAAAGCGATTATCAATCATCGCCAGCGTGTTGTGCAGATTCTCCTGGCGGTTTTCACCCCGCGCCAGGTTAGCGAAGTTGGTCGTAATACGCGTGTTTTCCGCAGGGTTATAGTTTTCATCGAAACGACTGCGTTTAATCGTAAAGGTAAAATTTGTTTTCATCGTCGCTTTACATCCTGGGTTCTGATATGAACATGCGTCTATTTCATTTCCCAGAATGACCTTACGATTTTTCTGGATTTATTATTCAGTAGCATTCATATTGTCTGTGGTTGATGAGGACTATTTTTGCCAGAGTCACCGGACGAGTGAAAGCGAGTTAATTTCAATGCTGCATGAGCTATCTTCATGATCTGTCATTGAGTCAGAAACGATGTGGTATTGATTGCGTTCAGGAAGAAGGGAAGGCAGAGAGATAAACGTTTTTTTTCTTTTAAAAAAGACAGGCTGCGACTGGAAATAGCCCCGGATAATTAATGGTTATCCAGGGCGTAGCTTATTTTACCAACAGATAAATCCGCCATCGACCACCAAATCAACGCCGGTGCAGAATGAGGCGGCGTCGCTGGCGAGGAACAGCGCCGGGCCAGCCATCTCTTCCACCTTCGCCATTCGCTGCATTGGGGTCTGACTTTCAAATTCGCGCGTCTGATGCACCATCTCCGGACGGGTATTCATCGGCGTGGCGGTATAGCCGGGGCTGATGGAATTCACGCGGATCCCTTTGCCAACCCATTCCATCGCCAGGCTTTTCGACAGGTGGATAACGCCGGCTTTGGAGCAGTTGTAATGCGCCTGGTCGAGGCCACGGTTCACGATAATCCCCGACATCGAGGCGATATTGATAATCGACCCGCCGCCGAATTCCTGCATGAGTTCCGCTTCTGCCTTACAGGAATTCCACACGCCGGTGAGGTTGATATCGATAACCCGCTGCCACTGCTCGCTCTCCATCTCTAATGCTGGATTAGCATTGGCGATGCCAGCGGCATTGACGGCGATATCGAGGCGGCCAAAGCGGCTTTTCGCCAGCGCAACGGCGGTGCGTAGGTCGGCAAGCTGGCGGACATCGCCGGTGTAAGCGCAGGCCTGGCCGCCGAAGGTTTCAATATGGTTGACCGTTTCCGCCAGTCCGCCGTCGTCGCGAAGATCAAAACAGACCACCCGGGCGCCCGCGCTGGCAAGCGCGCAGGCGATGGTTTGGCCAATGCCGCTGCCAGCGCCGGTCACGAAAGCGACGCGGTCTTGCAGGTTAAACAGTTGCTGCGCAAAGTCTTTGCCGATCATAGTGTTCACTCTCTTCAATGTATTGCCGAACGTCGGGATCTCTGTTTTCCGGATGGCGGCGCCCGGCGTCTTATCCGGGCGACATGTGCTCAGGACATAATTAAACCGCCATCGATATTGATGGTCTGTCCGGTGAGATAGCGCGCGTCGTCGGAGGCGAGGAAGGCCACCAGACCTGCCACGTCTTCCGGCTTGCCAGCGCGTTTCATTGGGATCCCTTCAACCCATTCCGCCATGAGTTCGCCTTTGCCGTAGCGCTTCTGATCGGTGCTGAGAATCTCGCCCCATACGCGATCGTTGTAATCCCACATTTCGCTTTCAATGATGCCGGGGCAGAAGGCGTTGACGGTGATGTTCCACGGTGCCAGTTCGTGTGCCAGGCTCTGGGTAATACCGATTACGCCCATCTTGCTGGCGGCATAGTGCGGCGTGTAGATAAAGCCCTGGCGTCCCTGGCCGGAAGAGGTGTTAATCAGGCTGCCATGGTTCTGTTTCACCATATATTTGGCGGCCTCGCGACAGCACAGCCAAACTCCGGTGGTGTTAACCGCGAGTACTTTTTCAAAATCCGTTTTTGGCATCCGGTCGTAGTAATCGATGGTGATCACTCCGGCGTTCTGGATGGAGACGTCGATGGTGCCGAAGCGCGCGGCGGCCTGTTCATACAGCGCCTGCACCTGCGCTTCGTCGGTGACGTCGACCTGCAGCGACAAAATATCCGCCTGATAGCGCTGACGGAGTATTTCAGCCGTTTCATGAACGCGCTCGGCGTTGGAGACCATCACCAGATTGGCTCCGTCACGGGCAAAGCGATCCGCAATGCCTGCGCCAATTCCGCGGCAAGCGCCGGTAATCACCACCGTTTTATTATGGAAATCTCGTTGCATGTTTTTTTCCCTTTCGATGAGCCGGGCGTGAGGGCCCGGCGGAATACGTGAATACGGTTGTCAATTAGCTGGAAGTCGCGCCATTCGGCGGGATAGCGGCCAGTTTCTCTTCATGGCGGCGCATCAGGATGACCTTGTTCTGCAGCTTCTGCTGGAACTGGTCGACGACGACGGCAGTGACGATCACCAGACCTTTAATTACCATCTGCCAGAAGTCGCTGACGCCCATCATCACCATGCCGTCAGCGAGGAAGACGATCACGAAAGCGCCGATAATCGAGCCGGTCACCCGGCCGCGTCCCCCCGCCAGCGCGGTGCCGCCAAGTACGGTGGCGCCGATGGCGTCCATTTCGAACATGTTGCCGGTCATCGGGTGTGCGGTTTGCAGCTGCGAGGCGACAATTAAGCCGACGAAGGCGGCGCACAGACCGGAGAAGGCATAAACGAAAATTTTGGCTTTGACGATCGGTACGCCAGCCAGGCGGGCGGCGGATTCGTTGCCGCCGATGGCGTAAATATAGCGGCCGAGCGGCGTTTTGCTGGTCAGCCAGTAACCCAGAATCAGGAAGCCGATCATCAGCCAGATCGGCAGATAAATACCGAGCAGGGTGCCGGATCCCAGCGTGGCGAAGCCGGTGTTGCCCAGCGCTTCCATGCCGTTGAGGTTCGGGTAGGTGCTGCCGTTGTTAAACAGCAGGGCGGAGCCGCGGGCGACATACATCATCCCCAGAGTGCAGATGAACGGCGCAACGCCGAAGCGGGTGATGACCGCGCCATTGACTAGCCCAACCAGTATGCCGAAGACCGCGACGCAGAGGATCACCTCCGGCACGTTAAAGAAAATGATATCGCCGTTCCACAGCGGCAGGCCGTTGGTGAGGAGGGCACCCGCGACCATGCCGCAGATCCCCGCCACCGCACCGACGGAAAGGTCAATGCCGCCGGTCAGGATCACCAGCGTCATGCCGATTGCCAGCAGGCCGGTGATCGCCACATGCTGGGTCATGATCAGCAGGTTAGAGGCGGTCAGGAAATTCGGCACCATCACGCTGAAGAACGCGATCACCAACAGCAGCGCGATAAAGGTTCTGGCCTTCAGCAGGTACATATAAATCATATATTTCTGGTTCATGATGGGTTCCAGCCTGATTAATCTTGAGGTGTTGAAGCCGCGATTAATTTTTCGCGGGTCACCGCATGACGCGGTAAATCGGCGGTAATGCGGCCATCGGCCATCACCAGGATGCGGTCGGCCAGCGCCATCACCTCATCCAGCTCCGAGGAAGAAAACATCACGGCCAGCCCCTGCTGGGCCATTTTGCCGATCAGATGATAGACGTCGGTTTTCGCGCCGACATCGATGCCGCGCGTGGGTTCGTCGAGGAAGACCACCTGCGGCTGGGTCATCAGCGCTTTACCCAGCACCACTTTTTGTTGATTGCCGCCGCTCAGCGAGGTGATCGGCAGATTGGCATCGCTCACCTTAATCGCCAGCTGCTGAATCATCTCTTTCACGCTGGCGTCTTCTTTCTGCGGATTGAGCCACTGCCAGGCGCGGCGGAAGCCCTGCAGGCTAAAATCAGACAGCGTCATGTTGGATTGGATCGACATCATTTGCACCACGCCTTCGCCCTGACGGTCTTCCGGCACCAGTGCCAGCCCCTTTTTCAGGCGGCGTTGAAAACGCGATTTACCGATGCTTTCGCCGTTCAGATGCACTTCGCCGCTCTGGCAGGGCATCAGGCCGATCAGCCCTTTAAATAGTTCGGTACGCCCGGCGCCGAGCAGACCGTAAATGCCGATCACTTCGCCTTTGCTGAGGGTGAAGGTGACGTCATTGAGTTTGTAGCCGCCGCTGGGGTGCAGCGCGGTCAGCCCTTTGACATCCAGCACCGCATCGCCTTTCGGCGCTGGCTGATAATCAAAGTGTTTTTTCTTATCGCCAACCATCTGCTCGATGATCCACGGTACGCTGGCTTCGCTGACACTGCGTTCGCTGATAAAGCGGCCATCGCGGAAGATGGTAATGTTGTCGCCAATCTCCATCAGCTCTTCGAGGCGGTGTGAGATATAGATAATCGTGACGCCGCGGCGCTTAAGCTGCTCGATCACTTTGAACAGCACTTTGACTTCGGACTGGCTCAGCGCCGACGTCGGTTCGTCCATAATCAGCACGCGAGTGTCTTTTGACAGCGCGCGGGCAATCTCAACCAGTTGCTGGTGGCCAATGCCCAGTTCGCCGAGCAGCGTGTAGGGATCGACATCGAGCTCAAGCCGTTCGAGTAGCGATTTTGCTAAGGCGTACTGATATTTTTCGTTGATGCGTCCTTTCTGAAAGAATTCATTAGCCATGAATATGTTGTCCATCACATTCATATTGGGGAATAAATTCAATTCCTGAAAAATAATGCTGATGCCGAATTTTTCTGCCTGATGGGTAGAATTTAACGAAACCGCTTCGCCATCGAGAATAATTTGACCGGAAGAGGGCGTTTCTACGCCAGCAAGCATTTTCATCATGGTGGATTTACCCGCACCATTTTCTCCGATCAGAACGTTAACCTTATTTCGATAGACCCGATAATTAACGTTATCCAACGCGGTAACGCCGGGATAAATACGCGATAACCCGCGGGTTTCGATAATAACTTCAGATTCGACTGGTTGGGGAGCGACGAGATCTTGCGGCGTCATATTATTGCCCTCCCGGATGAACGATTTTCGCCGGAGTAATTTCCGGGATGGTTTGCGGAATATCCCAGGCGGAGAACACGCCGTACACTTCCACGCTATCGCCGGTTTTTATGCTGGCGGCCTGAATCATCTTGACCGCCTGGCTATTGATATTTTTGCTGTATTCGCCGAACAGCACCTGGTCGTTAAAGTCCTGGTAACTGGTGCCGCTGTAGCCGTCGCGCAGCAAGGTGCCGCGCAGGGTGGGGCCAATCTGCACCACCACATTGCCGACGCTGCCGTCGGCGAGGGTCATCTTGCCGCTGCGCGAGGCGGTATCTACTTTGCTGACCGTCCCCGTCACCTTGACGTAAAAGATGCAGGGGTTTTCATCCTGCGCGCGGTAGCCCAGCGCCTTACAGGCGCTATCGATATCTTTCTCCGACTTCAGCGCGTTCATCAGTTCCGCTGCGGGCCGCGCTTTGGCGACCACCTGCGGCACGATGCTCTGTTGCCAGGTTTTATCGATGTTCGCCATATGCGGATTGGGCGGGGATTTCAGGTCTGCCAGCTCCTGCTGCGAGACGATGCGACAGCCCCCAAGCGCCAGAACGGCCAGCGCCAGACAGGTTTTCTTATACATAATACTCTCCTCTGCGCCCCCGCGGGGGCGCAACCACCCGAACTCAGGACTTGATATTGAAGTCCTGAACTTTATCTGCGTTATCCTGGGTAATCAGAATGCCGCGGAACATCACGCGCTGCTTAGCCGGCTTTTCGCCTTTCTGCAGATAGTTATCCAAATCAGTGACGCCCTGAGCGGCGATAGCCTGCGCCTGCAGCATCACGGTCGCTTGCAGGGTGCCAGCCTTCACGGCATCGCGTTCGTCGTTGCTACCGTCGATACCGACGACCACCACATCGCTACGATTCGCCGCTTTCAGCGCCGCAATCGCGCCGAGGGCCACCGGACCGTTGCCGCAGATCACGCCTTTCACATCCGGGTGAGCCTGCAGGATGCTATCCATGATGCGTTTGCCGTCGATCAGGGTGCCTTTGGCATCCTGTTTCGCCACGCTGACCATATCCGGGTACTGGTCGATCACCTGGTGGAAGGATTTAGAACGAGTGACGCAGTTGTTATCTGCGAGGTTGCAGGTCAGTTCGGCGTATTTGCCTTTTTCCGCCATTTTCTCCACGAAAACGTTGGCGACTTCCGAACCCGCCTGGAAGTTATTATGGGTAATTTGCTCAAGTGCGACGTCATCAACCGGAATTTCGCGGTTAATTAATACCACCGGAATACCGGCTTTTTGGGCTTTTTCAATGGCCGCGACGCTGGCGGTCGAGTCGGCATTATCGAGAATAATTCCCTGCACCTTTTTACCGATGGCGGTATCAATAAGCTCATTCTGCTTTTTAACGTCTTCGCCATGCGACAGCACGGTCGTGTTATAGCCGAGCGCTTTTGCTTTTTCGCTGGCGCCTTTGGCTTCTGAGGCGTAATAAGGGTTATCCAGCGAGTTAACCATAATCATAATGGTGCCTTTTTCTGCCGCATGAGCGGCGAAGGAAAGGGCGGTCAGGGTAGCGGCGGTGAAAAGTGTTGTGCTTAATTTCATGACTCTGTTCCTGTTTTTTTATAGTCGAACAAGTGGGCCCCTGAATGGGCAGGCTTTTACGGTCTGAAATTTCCCCCCGCGCAATGTCGGGGAGGTGATCATGGTTATGGGCCGGGGTTCTCCTGTGGTGGGTGAATAAGGTTCGTCGCACAATCTGACACCCGCTGGGCGTCAGGCCGGCGAATCCGGTTTCCATAATGTTCTGTCTACCGCACGGCGCCACTCCTGCCAGCGCTGCTGTAAGCGCTGGTGGCGGGCCATATCGGGATGAAAAGTGCTGTGTTCGGTTAAGAATGCTTGCAGATCGGTTGTCGTTCCCGGATTGAGGGCTTTGCGCGCTAACAGCGCCGCGCCGATGGCGGACAGTTCCGGGACATCGCTGCGCATGACCGGGCAGCCGAGTAGATCGGCCTGATACTGCATCAGCCAGTCGTTTTTGGTCGGGCCGCCGTCGACCATCAGCGCCGTCAGGGTGAATTCGTCATGCTGGCGCATCGCCACGACCACGTCGGCTATCTGATAAGCGATGGATTCCAGCGCTGCGCGGATAAGGTGCGCGCGTTTCACGCCGCGGCTCAGGCCGCAAATCACACCGCGGGCGCTGTCGTCCCACCAGGGGGCGCCGAGGCCGGTCAGCGCGGGCACGAAATAGACGCCTAAGGTCGAATCGACGGAGGCGGGCAGGGTATTCAGCTCATGAGCCAGATCGGTTGCGGAGAGTTCGCTCAACCCGGTGCTGTCCGCCATCCACGCCACCGCATCGCCGGTGTGGGGAATATTGCCTTCCAGCCCCCAAACCAGTTGGTCGCCATCATGCCAGGCGACAGTGGTCGCCAGCGCTTCAATATCGCACTGCGCCGATTTGACCGGAGCCATCACCGAAGAGCCGGTGCCGTAGGTGGCTTTCACGCAGCCGGGTTCGCCCAGCGCGTGGCCGAATAATGCGGCGTGGGAGTCGCCGACCATCGCCATCACTGGGATACCGTCTGGAATCGCGGTCAATCCTTTGGTGTAGCCGAACAGGCCGCTCGACGGTTTAATTTCCGGCAGCGCGGCGAGCGGGATGCCGAACAGCGCCAGCATCTCATCATCCCACTCGCCGCGCTGCAAATTCAGCAGTTGGGTGCGCGCGGCGTTGGAGTAATCGCAGGAAAAGGTTTCGCCGTGAGTCAAATTCCACAGCAGCCAACTGTCTATAGTGCCAAGACAAATCTCGCCGCGCTCGGCCCGCTGGTAGCCGTTGGGGGTGGCGTCCAGCAGCCAGCGCATTTTGGAGGCGGAAAACAGCGGCGCAATTGGCAGGCCGGTGGCGTGCTTAATGTGTTGTTCCTGGTGGTCCCGGCGCAGGGTGTCGCAGAAAGCGGCGCTGCGGGTGCACTGCCAGGTGATGGCCGCGTTAATGGGCTCTCCGCTGTCGCGATACCAACCGATGGCGGTTTCCCGTTGATTGCTGATGGCCAGCGCAGCGACGCTTTCCGCGCCGACGTGAGCCACTGCGCTGGCGATCACCTCAAGCGAGGCGGCAACCAGCGCTTTGCCGGACTGTTCTACCCAGCCGTCCCGGGGTGTTTGAATGGCCAGCGGCTGAGAGAATTTGACGATAACCTTGCCCTGGTCATCCAGCACCACGGCTTTCGCGTTGGTTGTGCCTTCATCCAGCGCAATGATGAACTTTTTCGGTGTCGCCTGCATAAGATGCTCTCCTCGGTCACACTGCAACTTTCCGCGGCGGAGACAGGCTGGAGCTCAGGCTATCGCATGCGTCTTAGTCGGTCATGATGTGACATTTCGTTATCACTTTTTTAATCACTGAATATATATTCGATAGTGATTATTTATTTGATACCTTAAGCCACAAACCCAGTCATGGGCTACCGGAAAAATCATCAATTGTGCTGGCAATCACATTTCACATGTTGGGAAGATGGTGCGCAAGCGGCGAGGGAAGTTATTTAGTTTTATGAATTATAAGCATTTATCTGGCAAGCCCTGATGCTGGAAAAACAGACACAGGGCTTGAGGCCGGGGGAAATCGCGGCGAGTTAGTCGCTGACCAGCTGCCGGGCAGTGGGGTAATCGGTGATTAAAACGTCAATATAACCGCCGGTCAGGGCACCTTTGATCGCGGCGACTTTGTCGGTGCCGCCAGCAAGCGCGACGACGTTAGGGCATTTTTTGACTTTCTCCAGCGCCATGCCGATAACAGGATCTTCATCATCGCGTAACACTGGCTGGCCGTTTTTATCGTAGTAGTGCAGGCAGATATCGCCGACCGCGCCGCGCGCCGCCAGTACGTGCAGCATATCTTCGTGATAGTAGTTGCCGGAGGTTTTCAGCAACTGGGACGGTTCGAGAATCCCGATGCCGACAATCGCGATATCCACTTCATCAAAGCGTGACACCACGTCGGCGACATCCTTGCTGGCCAGCAGGCGATTGCGTTCTTCCATCGACCCTTCGATGCTCTGCGACGGCAGCAGCCAGGCATCGCAGTTAAGATGCTGGGCAAGGGTTTGGGTGAGGATGGTCGCCTGCACATTGCCGTTCGGCCCGACGCCGCCGAGCAACTGAATCACGCCGCCGGCTTTCAGGTTTTGCGCATGAACTTCATCGACCATGGCGCGAATGGTTGAGCTCCACGAGGAGACGCCAATCAAATCTTTCGGCCGCAGACGAGTTTCCAGGTAGTGAGCGGCGGCGGAGCCAATTGCCCGCTTGATGGTGTGGTCGCTGGCGTCTTCTTCGGTATCGACCACCACCGCCTGCTTAAGACCGTAGCGATCTTCCAGCCCTTTTTCGAGGTTGAGAAAAATATTCGATGGCTGCACGACGCTGATTTTCACCACCCCCTCCTTTTGGCAGCGGGTAATGGCGCGAGAGACAAATGACTGAGATAGCGAGAGAAGTTGGGCGATATCAGACTGCTTTCGTCCTTCCAGGTAGTAAAGCGTGGCAATCTTAACCAATAGCCGTTGTTCATCCTGCTTAGCCATATTAATCCTCGAAAATCATTTATCGCCTGCTTTCAGGCTCTCTTCTGCGCAACGAGCATCCAGACCGCTTGCAACAATTACGCCGTGAGTCAGGCGGTTACGTGCAGTCATTATGTTAGAGGCTTCTATCATACGCGAAAAAAAATCAGACTTAAGTGTGATGGGCGTCTAACTTTTGCCAATCCTCAAAATCGACTATGGACAAAAACAAGACAGCCAGGCCATAATCGAATAAAGAATCATTAATGAATATATATTCATGGTGACTTTGAGTCAATGAAATTCTCCAGGTATACGTCTGGAGCGGGAGGCAGAATGTTCCTGAGTATGGCGCTGTGGCGGAAGGCTAACCACCCGGCATGGGGATATCTGGTTTTTTTAGTTCCTGGTGGAATAAATATTCCATATTGAAAATAAATTCAGAGGTATTAAATGAATCCCTATAGATTTGATGTCCAGACGCTTGAGCGCAAAGCGCGCGCGGTGCGCCGCCATATTGTCCGTTTAAACGCCAATAGCCCGGCGGGCGGCCATACCGGGGCCGATCTGTCGCAGGTTGAACTGTTAACCGCGCTCTATTTCCGCGTGCTCAATGCCGCGCCAGACCGTCTTGATGACCCGCAGCGCGATATCTACATTCAGTCGAAAGGCCATGCGGTGGGCTGCTATTACTGTGTACTGGCGGAGGCCGGGTTCTTTCCGGTCGAGTGGTTAGAGACTTACCAGCATGCGAACTCGCATCTTCCTGGCCACCCGGTACGGCAGAAAACGCCGGGCATTGAATTGAATACCGGCGCGCTGGGCCACGGTTTGCCTGTTGCGGTGGGGCTGGCGCTGGCCGCGAAGAAAAGCAACAGCGCCCGCCGTATCTTTTTAATCACCGGCGACGGTGAGCTGGCAGAAGGCAGTAACTGGGAAGCGGCGCTGGCGGCGGCCCATTACGGTCTCGATAACCTGGTCATTATTAATGATAAGAACAATCTTCAGCTGGCCGGGCCGACCCGTGAAATCATGAATACCGATCCGCTGGCCGATAAATGGCGTGCCTTCGGCATGGAGGTCAGCGAATGCGAGGGCAACGATATGGCCTCGGTTGTCTCAGCCATCGAAGGGCTCCAGCAGAACGGTAAACCTAACGTCATTATTGCCAACACCACGAAAGGCGCGGGCATCTCCTTTATCCAGGGGCGCCCGGAGTGGCACCACCGGGTGCCGAAAGGCGAGGAAATCGCTCTGGCGCTGGAGGAACTGAAAGATGAGTAATGCAGAACACCTGGCGAATGTGATGGTCGAGGCGTTTATCGCCGCCGTAGAAAACGGCGTCGATCTGGTGCCAGTGGTGGCGGACTCCACTTCTACAGCCAAAATCGCCCCCTTTATTAAACAGTTTCCCGGACGGCTGGTGAACGTCGGCATTGCCGAGCAGAGCATGGTTGGCACTGCCGCCGGTCTGGCATTGGGCGGCAAAGTGGCGGTGACCTGTAACGCCGCGCCGTTCCTTATCTCGCGCGCCAATGAACAGATTAAAGTCGATGTCTGCTACAACAACACCAACGTTAAGCTGTTTGGCCTCAATGCCGGCGCCAGCTATGGTCCGCTGGCCAGCACCCACCATGCCATTGACGATCTGGCGGTGATGCGCGGCTTTGGCAATATCCAGATTTTCGCCCCCTCCACGCCGCGTGAATGTCGGCAGATTATCGACTATGCGCTTGCGTACCAGGGGCCCGTCTATATCCGCCTTGATGGTAAGGCTCTGCCGGAACTGCACGACGAAGAGTACCGTTTTGTTCCCGGCGCGGTGCTGACCCTGCGTGAAGGCGAAGATGTGGCGCTGGTGGCGACCGGTTCGACGGTACATGAAGTGGTGGATGCGGCGCAGCAACTTGCCGATCTTGGCATTCAGGCGAAGGTGATCAGCGTGCCATCGATTCGCCCCTGCGATACCGCGGCGCTGCTGGCGGCGCTACAGCCTTGCCGTTCCGTGTTGACCGTTGAAGAGCATAACGTCAACGGCGGGCTGGGCAGCCTGGTGGCTGAAGTGCTGGCGGAAGCGGGGGCGGGGACGGCATTGCAGCGTCTGGGGATTCCGGATGGCGAATACGCGGCGGCGGCCGATCGCGGCTGGATGCGTCAGCATCACGGTTTTGATGCGTCGTCGATTGTCGCGCGGGTGCAAAAGATATTGCAGGACTGAAACAAAACGCCCTCCCACTGGGGAGGGCGAAGACGTGTTGACGGTATCAGAAGTGGGTGTTCACGCTCATATACCAGGTTCGACCGGATTCGTTATAGGTCTCGGCGCCAGCGCCGTACATAGAACCGGTTGCGCCGCCGGTAGTCTGGGCATTACCCGCGCGCCAGTGGCGCTTATCGAAGACGTTATCCACGCCACCGGTCAGGCTGACGTTTTTGGTCACGTCCCAGGTCGCGCTCAGGCCGAGGATGCTATACGGGCTTACCTCGTTCTTCTCGCTGCCGGTGACCGGCTGGCCTTTGTAGTTGTACTTCTTCGGTTCCTGCTTGCCGTACCAGGTGAAGGTCGATTGCAGAGAAACATCCTGATGTACCTGCCAGCTCAGCGTGGAGTTCAGCGTGTACTCCGGGATAATCGACAGGCGATCGCCGGTCTCTTTGTTCTTACTCTGCAGCATGTAGGTAATATTGTTGGTCCAGTTTACCGTCTCGCTAACCGGAACATTTAATGTCCCTTCCAGACCTTCCACTACCGCTTTCGGCACGTTTTCCCATTGGTACAGATCGGTGCCTTTAGAGTTGTGATAAACCGGGGCATAGCCCGCTTCAATCTTGTTGCGGTAGTCGTTACGGAACCAGGTTACACCCGCCAGCCAGCCGTCGCGCTTAAACTCCAGGCCGACTTCTTTGTTGATGCTGGTTTCCGCTTTCAGATCGTCATTCCCCTGCAGATAACAACCCTCTTTACTGGCGTAGCATCCCTGACCTTTACTGTAGAGAATATAGTTCGGGTTAGTCTGATACAGGCTCGGCGCTTTATAGGCGCGGGCGATACCCATCTTCAGGGTGAAGTCATTGCCCAGACCCTGCGACAGGTTCAGCGACGGACTCCAGTTATTACCGACGATGCTGTGGTGATCGAAACGCAGCGCTGGCGTCAGCATGGTCGAGTCGGTCACTTCCATGTTGTTCTCAGCGAACAGCGAGAAGATTTCCGCTTTTGAATACGGGCTGCGTCCGGTGCTGTCATAGCCCGGGACTTCACCGCCTGAAAGGGCCTGGGTATTAGAGGCGTTATCCTTCATGCGCTGCTGGTTCCACTCGGTACCCAGCGTCAGGTTCTGGTTAACCCACAGATCGAACGGAATGTTGACTTCACTGTGTAGCATCACGTCGGACAGATCGATATCCGAGAACTGGTTGCTGTTGAAGATCCCCTCGGTGCCGCCAGCCAGCCCTTCGCCTTTGCGTGAGTTGCGCGTATGTTCGTACTGCGCCCAGTTGCTGGTGGTGACGCCGTTATCCCAGCCGCCGTTCCAGGTGATGGAGTAAGTATTGCGGTAGAGACGGTTGGTCTCTTTGCCGTAGTTTTCTTTCACCAGATCATTGGTGTTGGTGTTTTGGGTATCACCGGCGTACAGGTTGCCCTGACGGCTATAGCCAGCTTCAAACTCCAGCGATTGCATCGGCGCGAAGTCCCAGCGCACGACGCCGTTGATATTTTTGTTTTCGACCCCCTCACGCCCGGCGGGCAGGGTATCGGCGTAAATCCCGGTCCGTTCTGATTGATGGCCCTGGTTAATGTCCCAGGCGTCGGCCTGGGTTTTATCAAGGCTGCCGTACATGCGGAAGCTGAAATCGCCGCCCAGCGGGCCGCTGAGGCTAAAGTCGGTACGCTTGGTCGCGCCTTCGTCTTTATGCTCCGGCATGTTCATATAGGCGTTCCACGAACCGTGCCACTCGTTATCGAATTTCTTGGTGATGATATTGACCACGCCGCCCGCCGCGCCGTTACCGTAACGCGCCGCCGCCGGGCCGCGAATCACGTCGATGCGTTCGATCATTTCCGGCGGTACCCAACTGGTATCACCACGGGTATCACGCTCGCCGCGCCAGCCGAGGCGAATAGAGTTACGGCTGGTGACCGGTTTACCGTCAATCAGGATTAAGGTGTTTTCCGGGCCCATGCCGCGAATATCAATCTGGCGATTGTTGCCGCGCTGGCCGCTGGTGGAGTTGCCGGTCAGGTTGACGCCCGGCATGGTGCGGATGATTTCAGAGACGTCGCGCGCTGGCGGGCGTTTACGGATCTCATCGGCGGTAATCGTCGACACGCCCGGCGCCTGCAGATTCTGAACCTCAGCGGTGACCACCATGGTCTCCTCGCTGGCGGATGATTTGCTATCGGTGGTCTCTTCCGCCGCGCACAGCGGGAATGCCACTCCGTAAATACCCAGATTGACCATTAAGGCCAGGGACTTAATCCTGTTATTCATTGTAAATAAGTTCCGCTTTTCTGTGCCGCTTTCCCCAGAAACCCCTTCCCACCGGGAGGGGAGACGGCATAAATGTTGCCAGTAGAAGGTGAACGCTTTCCGTAGCCAACCGAGCGCAATGCTCTGAAAAGACCCTCTCTGGCATTGATTTAATGTAGTTAGAAGACGCGCTACCCTTAGGCGCGTTAATACGCTATTGCAAATGCAAATAGTTATCAATAATATTATCAATAATTATTACGTTTATTGATAAAAATCACGGTAAACATAGGGTTACTGACGGAATGCATATAACAGGAAGTGACGACGGGTGGCAGGGCATCATCGGCCCGCAGACTGAGGCGCTGGGCGACGCGTATCGGGTGACCTTCTGGTGGCGCGATCCGGCAGGCAGCGAAACCACCTCGCGGACACGGCGGGTGTGGATTTACATCACCGGCGTTACCGATCATCATCACAACGCTGTGCCGCAAACCCTGCAGCGTATCCCCGGTACCGATGCCTGGTGCTGGCAAACCACGCTTCCGGCCACCTGGCGCGGCAGCTACTGTTTTATTCCCTCCGAACGCGATGACGATTTCTCCCCACAGTTATTTAACGGCAATACGCCAGACCGCGCGTTGCTGCGCGAAGGCTGGCGCAAACTGTTGCCGCGGGCGATAGCCGATCCGCGCAATCCGCAAAGCTGGAAGGGCGGGCGCGGCCATGCGGTTTCGGCGCTGGAACTGCCGCAGGCGCCGGAGCAGCCGGGTTGGCACTATCGTGAACCGGTTTCGCCCCCGCCGCGTTGTATCGAATGGCGCAGCCAGCGGTTGGGTAATTGCCGCCGGGTGTGGGTTTACGCCACAGGCGTGGCGGCGGATCGCCCGTTGGCAGTGCTGCTTGATGGTCAGTTCTGGGCGGAAAGTATGCCCATCTTTTCGCCTCTGGCGGGGCTGACGCGCGACGGTCGCCTGCCGCCGGCGGTCTATCTGCTGATTGACGTCATCGACAACCAACACCGCAGCGTCGAGTTGCCCTGCAACCGTGATTTCTGGCTGGCGGTGCAGGAAGAACTGCTGCCGCAGGTACGGGCGTTGGCGCCGTTCAGCGATCGCGCCGATCGAACGGTGGTGGCGGGGCAGAGCTTCGGTGGTCTGGCGGCGATGTATGCCGCGCTACACTGGCCGCAGCGCTTTGGCTGCGTGCTGAGTCAGTCGGGGTCGTACTGGTGGCCGCAACGTGGCGGCACCCAGCCTGGCCTCTTACTTGAGCAACTACAGCGTGGCGAGCTTCAGCCGCAGGGGCTGCGCATCTGGCTGGAAGCCGGCGTGCGCGAGCCGATTATTTTTCGCGCCAATCAGGCGCTTTTAGCGCAACTACAGCAGACACAGCAGTCCACTTTCTGGCGTCAGGTTGACGGCGGACACGATGCGCTTTGCTGGCGCGGTGGGCTGACGGCGGGGCTTATCCAGCTGTGGCAGCCTTTGCGCTGCGGGCAAGAACACGCGCTTAACGAGGAGTGATAGATGCAATTCAGTAACCCCTTCGACAATCCGCAAGGGCAGTTTTACATTCTGCGCAACGAACAGCAGCAATACAGCCTGTGGCCGTGCCACTGCGCGCTGCCGGCTGGCTGGTTGGTGGAATGTCCGCCGCAGTCATTAGACGCATGTAACGCCTGGCTTGCCGCCAACTGGTCAACCCTCACCCCGGCGCATTACGCCTCCTAAGGAGCTTTAGATGACCACTCGTTTACCGCTGGTTGCAGCGCAGCCGGGGATTTGGATGGCTGAACGCCTCTCCACGTTGCCAGGCGCCTGGAGCGTGGCCCACTATGTTGAACTGCGCGGCAATCTTGACCCGGCGCTGCTTGCCCGGGCGATCGTCGCCGGACTGAAGCAGGCCGATACCCTCAGCATGCGCTTTTGCGAAGATAACGGCGAAGCGTGGCAGTGGGTCGATGAGGCGCGCGAGTTCGCGGAAGTGCAAACCATTGACCTGCGCCAGCAGGCGGATCCCCATGCGGCGGCACTCACGCTGATGCAAGGCGATCTCGGGCAGAATCTGCGCGTTGATGGCGGTAATCCGCTGGTCTACCATCAATTGTTACGTGTCAGCGACGACGGTTGGTACTGGTATCAGCGTTATCATCATTTGCTGGTCGATGGTTTCAGTTTCCCGGCGATTACCCGCCAGATTGCTGCGATTTATCGCGCCTGGCAGCGCGGCGAAGCGACGCCGGCTTCGCCATTTACGCCGTTTGCCGAGGTGGTGGAAGAGTATCAGCGCTACTACGGCAGCGATGCCTGGCAGCGTGACAAAAACTTCTGGCAGGAGCAGCGCCAGGCGTTACCGTCTCCGGCTTCGCTCTCTGCCGCGCCGCTGGCCGGGCGGGCGACCAGCACCGACATCTGGCGTATGAAGCTGGAGGCCGATCCGGCTATCTTCAGCCAACTGGCGGCCAATGCGCCGCAGTGCCAGCGCGCCGATCTGACGTTGGCGCTGACTACCCTGTGGCTGGGGCGGTTGTGTAACCGTATGGACTACGCGGCGGGCTTTATCTTTATGCGCCGCATGGGCTCGGCGGCGCTGACCGCCACCGGCCCGGTGCTTAACGTGCTGCCGCTGGCGGTGAAGATCGACGCGCAAGAGACGCTGGCGGAGCTGGCGACCCGGCTCTCCGGGCAGCTGAAAAAAATGCGCCGTCACCAGCGCTACGATGCCGAACAGATCGTCCGCGACAGCGGTAAAGCCGCGGGTGACGAACCGCTGTTTGGCCCGGTGTTGAATATCAAAGTCTTTGATTACCAGCTGGATATGGACGGGGTACAGGCGCTGACCCATACCCTCGCCACCGGCCCGGTGAATGACCTGGAGCTGGCGCTGTTCCCGGATGAACACGGCGGACTGTCGCTGGAGATCCTCGCCAATAAAGCCCGCTATGATGAAGCAACGCTACGACGCCATGTGGCGCGGCTGACCGCACTGCTGGCGCAGTTCGCCGCTAACCCGGCGCTGCGCTGCGGTGAAGCGGAGATGCTGTCGGCGGAAGAGACCGCGCAACTGACATTGATCAACAATACCGCGATGCCGCTGCCATCCACGACGCTCAGCGCGCTGGTGGCCGAACAGGCGCGAAAAACGCCGGATGCGCCAGCGCTGGCGGACGCCCACTGGCGCTTTAGCTATCGCGAAATGCGCCAGCAGGTGGTGGCGCTGGCGAGCCTGCTGCGCCAACACGGCGTTAAACCGGGAGATAGCGTGGCGGTCGCCTTACCGCGTTCGGTGTTCCTGACGCTGGCGCTGCACGGGATCGTCGAAGCGGGCGCCGCCTGGCTGCCGCTGGATACCGGCTACCCGGACGATCGTCTGCGGATGATGCTGGAGGACGCGCGGCCGTCGCTGCTGATTACCTCTGACGATCAGTTGTCCCGCTTTAGCGATATTCCCGGGCTTGCCAGTGTGTGTTATCAGCAGCCGCTGGCGGCTGGCGATGAGGCGCCACTGGCGCTCTCAACGCCGGATCACACGGCCTATATTATCTTTACCTCCGGATCGACCGGGCGACCGAAAGGGGTGATGGTCGGCCAGACCGCCATCGTTAACCGCTTGCTGTGGATGCAAAATCACTACCCGTTAACCGCTGCCGACGTGGTGGCGCAGAAGACGCCGTGCAGCTTTGATGTGTCGGTATGGGAGTTCTGGTGGCCGTTTATTACCGGCGCGCAACTGGTGATGGCGGAGCCAGAAGCGCATCGCGATCCGTTGGCGATGCAGCAGTTCTTCGCCCATTACGGCGTGACCACTACCCACTTTGTCCCGTCGATGCTGGCGGCGTTTGTCGCCTCGCTGGATGCTGATAATGTGGCGGCCTGCCGCACGCTGAAGCGGGTGTTCTGCAGCGGCGAAGCGCTGCCGACCGAACTGTGTCGCGAATGGGAAACGCTAACCGGCGCGCCGTTACATAACCTGTACGGACCGACGGAAGCGGCAGTAGACGTCAGTTGGTATCCGGCCTGTGGGCCAGAGCTGGCGGCAGTGACCGGCAACAGCGTGCCGATCGGCTGGCCGGTATGGAACACCGGATTGCGTATTCTCGATGCCACGATGCGCCCGGTACCACCGGGCGTGGCGGGCGACCTGTACTTAACGGGCATTCAGCTGGCGCAGGGGTACATGGGGCGTCCGGACCTTACCGCCAGCCGCTTTATCGCCGATCCGTTTGCCCCGGGCGAGCGGATGTACCGCACCGGCGATGTGGCGCGCTGGCTGGATAACGGCGCGGTGGAATACCTTGGCCGCAGTGATGACCAACTGAAAATCCGTGGTCAGCGTATTGAACTGGGTGAGATCGACCGGGTCATGTCGGCGCTGCCGGACGTCGCGCAGGCGGTATGCCACGCCTGCGTCTTTAACCAGGCGGCGGCGACCGGCGGCGATGCCCGCCAGCTCGTCGGCTATTTACTGAGCGAGTCCGGGCAGCCGCTGGACGTTGCGGCGCTGAAAACACGTCTCGGTGAACAGCTACCGCCGCACATGGTGCCGGTGGTGCTGATCCAACTGGACTCCTTCCCGCTCAGCGCCAACGGCAAGCTGGACCGCAAAGCGCTGCCGTTGCCTGCATTAAGCAGCGAGCGCAGCGGCCGTCCGCCGCAGTCGGCAACGGAAATCGCCGTTGCCGCGGCATTCAGCCAACTGCTGGGCTGCGAGGTGAATGACATCGACGCTGATTTCTTCGCCCTCGGCGGCCATTCGTTGCTGGCGATGCGCCTGGCGGCGCAGCTTAGCCGCGAGCTGGAGCGGCAGGTGACGCCAGGGCAGGTGATGGTCGCCTCGACGGTTGGCAAGCTGAGCGCGCTGCTGGCTGCCGATTTGAGCGATGAACAGACCCGGCGTCTGGGCTTTGATTCCCTGCTGCCGCTGCGTGAGAGTGACGGTCCGACATTGTTCTGCTTCCATCCGGCATCCGGTTTCGCCTGGCAGTTCAGCGTGCTGGCGCGTTATCTCAGTCCGCGTTGGTCGATTACCGGGATTCAGTCGCCGTGCCCTGAAGGGCCGATGGCTAGCGCCGCCACTCTCGATGAGGTCTGCGAGCATCATCTGCGCACGCTACTGGCGCAGCAACCGCACGGGCCGTACTACCTGTTTGGTTATTCGCTCGGCGGGACCTTAGCGCAGGGGATTGCCGCCCGGTTGCGCCAGCGCGGAGAAAGCGTGGCCTTCCTTGGCTTACTGGATACCTGGCCACCGGAGACGCAAAACTGGGCGGAGAAAGAGGCGAACGGTCTGGATCCGGAAGTGCTGGCGGAGATTGACCGCGAGCGCGAAGCGTTCCTCGCTGCCCAACAGGGACAGACCTCTGGCGAGCTGTTTAGCGCCATCGAAGGCAACTATGCCGACGCGGTACGTCTGTTAACTACCGCGCACAGTGCGACGTTTGATGGTAAGGCGACGCTGTTCGTGGCGGAGAAAACGCGCCAGGAAGGGATGGATCCGCAGGTGGCCTGGGGGCCGTGGGTCGGCGAGCTGGAGGTGTTTAGCCAAAACTGCGCCCACGTTGAGATAATCTCGCCGCAGGCCTTTGAGGCGATCGGCCCGGTAGTGCGAGAAATCCTCGGATAACGGTAGCGCAGTCCCGGGCTACCCGTTTTGGTAGCCCGGCTCAGCGTAGCGCCAGCCGGGGATGCGGTGATATGTAGCCCGGCTCAGCGCAGCGTCAGCCGGGAATGTGGTGTATAGAAAAGATTAACGGCGCCCCAGCGGCACTACCAGCGGCGTATGCGCTACCGGATCGTCGATGATCGTGCAGCGCAGGCCGTAAATGCGTTCAATCAGTTCCGCTGTGACGATCTCTTTCGGCGCGCCTTCGGCGACGATCTTGCCGTCGCGTAGAGCGATCAGATGGGTGGCGTAACGGCAGGCCTGGTTCAGGTCGTGCAGCACCGCCGCCAGCGTATATCCCTTCTCTCGATTTAGCTCGCTTAACAGCTCCAGCAGATCGATCTGATGGCTGATATCCAGCCAGGTGGTCGGCTCGTCGAGCAGCATAATCGCCGTCTCCTGCGCCAGCACCATCGCAATCCATGCTCGCTGTCGCTGGCCGCCGGAAAGCGTATCGACGCTCTGCAGCGCGAGGTCGACGATCCCGGTCGCCCGCATTGCGTTATTCACCGCTTCTTCATCCTCTTTACGCCAGCGGGTAAACATCGGCTGGTGCGGATAGCGGCCGCGTGCCACCAGCTCCTGTACGGTGATATCGCCAGGCGTGGTGGCATTCTGCGCCAGCAGACCGATGCGCTTCGCCACTTCTTTGCTGGCGTAGTGCTGGATCTGTTCACCGTCGAGGAATACGTGGCCGCTGGTTGGCGTCATCAGGCGGCTCAAGGTACGCAGCAGGGTAGATTTACCGCAGCCATTGGGGCCGATAATCGCGGTGAAATGGCCGTCAGGAATCGTGACATTCAGCGATTCGGCGATGGTCTTTTTGCCGTAGGCCAGGGTCAACTGGTCGCCGCGCAAACGGGAAGTGACAGCGGTCATTTTTTGCGGGACTCCTGAATTAACAACGCGATAAGGTAGATGCCGCCAAGACTGACGGTGACTACCCCTACCGGTAATTGATAAGGCATAAACAGGCGCTGGGCGCAGTAATCGGCGAGCGCCAGCAGCAGTGCGCCGCACAGCGCCGACTGGGTTAATCCCCAGCGCGCGGTGCCGCTAAGACGACGAGCGATATGCGGCGCCACCAGCGCGACAAAAGAAATAGGCCCGGCCAGCGCGGTGGCGGAAGCGGTCAATAATACCGCCACCAGCATGAGCAGCAGGCGTGAGCGCTCGACCTGCACGCCCAATGCGCAGGCGGTATCGTCGCCCATTTCCAGCAGGCGCATCCGCCGCGCCAGCAGCGCGCTGCACACCAGCATGAGTAAGATCAGCGGTGCTGACGGCCAGGTTTTGCCCCACGTCAGGCCGTTGAGTGAACCGGCGTTCCACAGTCCGGCGGAAAGGGCGGTTTCCAGCGAGGCGCGTAACAGCAACCAGGTGTTGAATGCCACCAGCATCGCACGCACGCCGATGCCGATAATGATCAGGCGGAAAGTCTCGATACCGTTGCGCCATGCCAGCAACCACACCACCAGCGAGGTCAGTACGCCGCCGAGCATCGCTGCCAGCGCGATAGCGGCCAGGTTCTGACCGAACATCACCATCGCCACCAGTACGCCGCTCCAGGCACCGGTGTTGAAGCCCATCACATCCGGGCTGCCCAACGGGTTACGCATGAGCGACTGAAATATCGCGCCGCTCACACCCAGCGCGGCGCCGATCAGCAACGCCATCAGGATGCGCGGCAGACGCCATTCGGTCACCACCATGCTGACGTTGCGCGGCGCGTCGCCGAGCAGGGCGGAAACCACCTGCTTAATACTGAGCGGCACCAGCCCGCTGCCCAACCCAAGCAGGGAAACCAGCAGACTGGCGGCAATGAGCAGCAGGCAGCAGAAGATCAGGCGGGAGGGGACTATCACAGCGAACCTCCCCGTGGCTGGCGGCGCACCAGCCAGATCAGCACCGGTGCGCCGATAAACGCGCTAACGACAGAGACGCGTAGCTCGCCAGGCACCAGCAGACGGCCAATCACGTCGGCAATCAGCAACAGGGTAGGGGTAGCGAGCAGGGTCACCGGCAGCGACCAGCGGTGGTCCGCGCCCACCAGCCAGCGTGCCATATGCGGCATCATCAGGCCAATAAAGGCGATAGGGCCGACCACCGCCGTCGCGCTGCCGCACAGGACGGTGATCGCCAGCAGGCCGATAAATTGCGTGCGCGCCACACGACTGCCGAGCGCGGTGGCGGTGTCGGTCCCGAGACTCAGGTTGTTTAATGCCCGGCTGAGAAACAACGTCACTGCGGCGGCAACCAGCACCGGCAGCAGGACGATTTTCAGCGTTTGCAGAGTACGGATATCGAGTGAACCGGCCTGCCAGAAGCGCAGCTGATCATAGACGTCAGGGTTGAGCAGGGCGATACCGTTGGATAAGCCTTCCAGCACCGCCGCCAGCGCCACGCCTGCGAGCGTCAAACGCACCGGACTCAGCTGCCCGCCGCCCTGGCTGCCGGTAAAGGCCACCAGCAACGAGGCGACGAAGGCGCCGCAGAAGGCCATCAGCAGTTGTTCCTGCGGCGACGTTATGCCAAACAGCGCCGCGCCGAGCACGATGGCGAAGCTGGCGCCGGAGTTGACGCCGAGCAGACCCGGATCGGCCAGCGGGTTACGGCTTAAGGTTTGCATTAATGCGCCAGCGAGACCCAGCGCGCAACCGGCCAGCAATCCGGCCAGCGTACGCGGCAGGCGGGCATCGAGCACGATGGTGCAGTCGGCGCTTTGGCAACTGCCGGAAAAGGCATCGACAATCACGGAAAACGGCAGAGGTTTGGCGCCGATAAGCAGGCTGAGCGCAATCGCGATAGCTAAGAGCAATAAGAGACCAGGCACGGCGACGGCGCGCACCGTGGTCGTAGAAAACGACATAATTCAAATCCCTGACATGATAATGATAGTAATTATCGTTATCGATTCTATTCAGTTATGTTACCATGAGAAACCATAAAAATGGTATGAAAAATAACGACAAGGCCCCAGCATGAACCGACCTTCCCGGCTGCTTGACGTCAGCCTCCTGCGCACCCATCCGGCGTTTCGCGCCGTCTTTATCGCCCGTTTTATTTCGATCCTGTCGCTTGGCCTGTTAGGCGTGGCGATCCCGGTGCAAATCCAGATGATGACCCATTCGACCTGGCAGGTTGGGCTCTCGGTGATGCTGACCGGCTGTTCGATGTTTGTTGGTTTGATGGTTGGCGGCGTGTTGGCCGATCGCTATGAACGCAAGCGCCTGATCCTGCTGGCGCGCGGTACTTGCGGTGTTGGCTTTGTCGGCCTGTGCCTGAATGCCATGCTGCCCGAACCGTCGCTGGCGGCCATTTATTTGCTGGGGATCTGGGATGGCTTCTTCGCTTCCTTAGGCGTGACCGCGTTGCTGGCGGCGACGCCAGCGTTAGTGGGGCGTGAGAATCTGATGCAGGCCGGGGCGATCACCATGTTGACGGTGCGTCTTGGCTCGGTCATTTCGCCGATGATCGGCGGCCTGCTGCTGGCCACTGGCGGCGTGGCGTGGAACTACGGGCTGGCGGCGGCCGGGACCTTTATAACCACCTTAACGCTGTTGCGCCTGCCGTTACTGCCGCCACCGCCGCAGCCGCGCGAGCACCCGCTGAAATCGCTGCTGGCGGGGCTGAAATTCCTCTTTAGTAGCCCGCTTATCGGCGGCATTGCGCTGCTTGGCGGCCTGCTGACCATGGCCAGCGCGGTGCGCGTACTGTATCCGGCGCTGGCGGAAGGCTGGCAGATGTCGAATTCGCAAATTGGCCTGCTATATGCCGCTATTCCGCTTGGCGCGGCGCTGGGGGCGTTAACCAGCGGCCAGCTGGCGCATACCGCAAAACCGGGGGCGCTGATGCTGATGACCACCGTGGGGTCGTTCGTAGCGATCGCGTTGTTCAGTCTGATGCCGTTTTGGGCGCTGGGGGCGCTATGTCTGGCGCTGTTCGGCTGGCTAAGCGCGATCAGTTCGTTGTTGCAGTACACCCTGATTCAGACGCAAACCCCGGAAAATATGCTCGGGCGTATTAACGGCCTGTGGACCGCGCAGAACGTCACCGGTGATGCCATCGGTGCGGCGCTGCTCGGCGGGTTGGGGGCGGTGATGACGCCGATGGCGTCGGCCAGCGCCAGCGGCTGGGCGCTGACTATTGTTGGCGTGCTGCTGGTGGGATTATTGCGTGAGCTGCGACGTTTTCAGCGCCCGGAGATAGTCAACGAAAGTTAAGCGCGGCGGGTTTTCCCGGACAGACGCAACGCGCTGCCGGGAAATCTCGGAACCGGAATTAGCCGAAGAGAGCGGAAAGGCGTTGCAGTACCTGCATCGCGCTGTAGTAGTCGAGGCGGAAGGTTTCGATGCCCAGCGGGTAAACGCGCTTTGCGGCAACCGACGGCAGGTGCGCCAGTAGCGGGTTGGCATAAATGGCCTCGGCGTCTTTCTGGTCGCCGGCGAACAGGAACAGGCTTTCGCCGTTAATACCGGTAGCCAGGTTTTCGCCGCCCAGCTGCACGATGTCGTGGCGTTTGCCCTGGCTCTGGCTGGTATGCAGGCCGGACGGCAGCGTCGCCAGCGTAAAGCCAAGCTGTTCGAGCATCTGGCCCTGTGCCGATTCCGGCGTCCAGATATTGGCGTTATGCGCCGCGGCGGTATAGACCAGCGCGGTGACCGGCTGCGGCGGCAGCTTCATTTTTCCTTTTAACGAAGCGAGCTGTTTGTTGAAGTCGGCAATGCGCGCTTTGGCCTGCGATTCATGGCCGGTGATGCGTCCCAACTGGGTCAGCAGCGTCTGCCAGCTTTTGTCGTCGTAGTTGATAACCAGCGTCGGCGCGATGGTTGAGAGCTGGTCATACAGCGGTAGGGCGGAATCGCCGCCGGTGGCGCTAATCAGGATCAGATCCGGCATCTGGGCGGCGACGGCTTCTGCGCTTGGCTCGCCAATGTACAGGCGCGCCAGTTTGCGTTCTTTTGCCACGTCGCTCCACTGGCGCAGAAAGCCTTGCGCATCGGCCACGCGGTTGTTCGGCGTGGTGGCGCCGCTGGCGACCACCGGCGCATCAATGGCCAGCAGCGAGCCAGTGAGGGTGACGCTGGTGGAGACAATGCGTAACGGCTGGCTTTCCAGGGTATGGGTTCCGCGACTATCGGTGATCTGACGCGGCCAGTCCGCCGCCAGGGCTGAGGTAATTCCTAAAAAGCATAGCCCGCTGGCCAGAAACGTACGACGGCAAAAAGTGGAAAAATTCACGAATTCGCATCCTGAGTAAGTAGTAGTAAATACTTCTCATTTTCAACATTGCGCTACGTGGATGCAAGCTTAAGTCGCATAACATGAAGTTTGTGCGGTTGACATGGCGGGCAATACCTTTTAGGTTAGCCAACAAAAATACAAATGATAATTATTCGTAATATTTTTATCGTTTTTGGAGGATGATATGGAAACGTCACTGGCCGAGGATGTACAGGAACAAAAAATGACCCTGTCGCCGCAAAGCTTCTTCTTTATGTCGCCGTACCGTAGTTTCAGCACGTCCGGCTGCTTCAGCCGTTTCTCCCACCCTGCCGTCGGCGGCGATTCGCTGAGCGGTGAATTCCAGCAAAAAATGGCGGCCGCTTTTGCCGAGGCCCGCGCCGCGGGGATCCGCAAGCCGGTGATGGTCGGGGCGATCCCGTTTGATACCCATCAGCCTTCCGAGCTGTATATTCCCGAGCGCTGGGAATCCTTCTCCCGTACCGATAAACAGCAGTCCGCGCGCTTTGCCGCACCGCTGGAGGCGATGGATGTCGTCGATCGCCAGGAGATCCCGGAGCAGGACGAATTTATGGCGATGGTTGAACGCGCCACCGCGCTGACTGCCTCCCCGGAAGTCGACAAAATCGTCCTGTCCCGGCTGATTGATATCACCACCCGCGAACGTGTTGACAGCGGCGCGCTGCTGGAACGCTTGATCGCACAAAATCCGGCGAGCTTTAACTTCCATGTCCCGCTTTCCGATGGCGGCGTACTGCTGGGTGCCAGCCCGGAGCTGCTGTTGCGTAAAGAGGGTCAACACTTCAGTTCACTGCCGCTGGCGGGCTCCGCTCGTCGCCAACCGGACGATCTGCTGGACCGGGAAGCGGGCAATAAATTGCTGGCTTCCGGCAAAGATCGCCATGAGCACGACCTGGTCACTCAGGCGATGAAAACCGTACTTGGTCCGCGTAGCAGCCACCTGTCGCTGCCGGAATCGCCGCAGTTGATTACCACGCCAACCTTATGGCACCTGGCGACGCCTATTGAAGGCACGGCGCTGGCTGAGGAAAACGCCATGTCGCTGGCCTGCCTGCTGCACCCGACCCCGGCGCTGAGCGGTTTCCCGCATCAGGTCGCCAAACGTCTGATCGCTGAACTTGAGCCGTTTGACCGTCAACTGTTCGGCGGTATCGTCGGCTGGTGCGATGACGAAGGCAACGGCGAGTGGGTGGTGACCATCCGCTGCGCACGCCTGCATCAACGCACGCTGCGCCTGTTTGCCGGCGCGGGCATTGTCCCGGCGTCCTCGCCGTTGGGCGAATGGCGCGAAACCGGCGTCAAACTGACCACCATGCTCAACGTATTTGGCTTGAATTAAGAGGCAAGGATGATTGCATTTACTCGTTGGCCGGAAGAGTTCGCGGCCCGCTATCGTCAAAAAGGTTACTGGAAGGATCTGCCGTTAACCAATCTGATTACCCGCCATGCGGAAAACGACGCCATCGCGATTATCGACGGCGAACAGCAGATAAGCTATCGCCAGTTTAACCAACGGGTGGATAACCTCGCCTCGTCTCTGCAGCGCCAGGGACTGAAGCGCGGAGAAACCGCGCTGGTACAACTTGGCAATGTCGCCGAGTTTTACATTGCCTTGTTCGCGCTGCTGCGTATCGGCGTTGCGCCGGTGAACGCATTGTTTAGCCATCAACGTAGTGAGCTCAATGCCTACGCCGCGCAAATCAAACCGGTGCTGTTGATTGCCGATCGCGATCATGCGCTGTTCGCTGACGATAGCTTCCTCGACAGCTTTATTGTTGAACATCCTTCGCTGCGCGTCGCGCTGCTGCGTAATGATAGCGGTGAGCGCTCTCTGGCGGCGGCGATTGCGCGGACGGCGGATAACTTCGTCGCCAACCCGACACCCGCCGATGAAGTGGCTTTTTTCCAGCTCTCCGGCGGCAGCACCGGGACGCCGAAGCTTATCCCGCGTACCCACAACGATTACGACTACAGTATCCGCCGCAGTAATGAAATCTGCGGGATCAGCGCTGAGACCCGTTATCTCAACGCGCTGCCGGCGGCGCATAACTATGCGATGAGCTCACCGGGCTCACTGGGCGTTTTCCTCGCCGGCGGGCGAGTGATCCTCGCCGCGGACCCGAGCGCCACGCTGTGCTTCCCGCTGATTGAAAAACATCAAATTAACGTTGCCTCGCTGGTGCCGCCTGCAGTTAGCCTGTGGTTGCAGGCGATCCACGAATGGGGCGGCAACGCTCAACTGCAATCGCTGACATTGCTGCAAGTCGGCGGAGCGCGCCTGTCTGCGACGCTTGCCGCGCGTATTCCGGCGGAAATCGGCTGTCAGTTGCAGCAGGTCTTCGGTATGGCGGAAGGGTTGGTTAACTACACCCGCCTCGACGACAGCCCGCAGCGGATCATTCATACCCAGGGACGCCCGATGTGCCCGGACGACGAAGTATGGGTAGCGGATGCCGAGGGCAACCCGCTGCCGCGCGGCGAAGTTGGCCGTCTGATGACCCGCGGCCCCTATACCTTCCGTGGCTACTACAACAGCCCGCAGCATAACGCGGAAGCTTTCGACGCCAATGGTTTTTACTGTTCCGGCGATCTGATTTCGATCGACGAAGAGGGCTACATCACCGTACAGGGGCGGGAAAAAGATCAGATCAACCGCGGCGGCGAGAAGATCGCCGCCGAAGAGATCGAAAACCTGCTGCTGCGCCATGACGCGGTGATCCACGCCGCGTTGGTCAGCATTGAAGACAACCTGCTGGGCGAGAAGAGCTGCGCTTATCTGGTGGTGACATCGCCACTGCGCGCGGTAGCGGTGCGCCGCTTCCTACGCGAGCAAGGCGTGGCGGAATTTAAACTGCCGGACCGTGTGGAGTGCGTTGCCGCGCTGCCGCTGACGCCGGTAGGCAAAGTCGATAAAAAACAATTACGTCAGTGGCTGGCTGCAGGCAAGCTGGGCTGAAGGAGAACAGAGAATGGCAATCCCTAAATTACAGGCTTACGCGCTGCCGGAAGCCAACGATATTCCCGCGAACAAGGTGAACTGGACGTTTGAGCCGTCACGCGCCGCGCTGCTGATCCACGATATGCAGGAGTACTTCCTCAACTTTTGGGGAGAAAACAGCGCGATGATGGAAAAAGTGGTGGCGAATATCGCTGCTCTGCGCGACTTCTGCAAACAGAACGGTATTCCGGTGTATTACACCGCGCAACCGAAAGAGCAGAGCGATGAAGATCGCGCCCTGCTGAACGATATGTGGGGACCGGGACTGACTCGCTCGCCGGAGCAGCAGCAGGTGATTGCCGCGCTGGCGCCGGACGAACAGGATACCGTGCTGGTGAAATGGCGCTACAGCGCGTTTCACCGCTCGCCATTGGAAGAGATGCTGAAAGAGACCGGGCGTGACCAGCTGATCATCACCGGCGTTTACGCCCATATCGGCTGCATGACCACCGCGACGGACGCCTTTATGCGCGACATTAAGCCGTTCTTTGTTGCCGACGCGTTGGCTGACTTTAGCCGCGAAGAGCACCTGATGGCGTTGAAATACGTCGCTGGCCGTTCCGGTCGCGTGGTGATGACTGAAGAACTGCTGCCGCTGCCAGCGACGAAATCCGCGCTGCGCGCGCTGATCCTGCCGCTGCTTGATGAATCCGACGAGCCGCTGGATGATGAAAACTTGATCGATTACGGCCTCGACTCCGTGCGGATGATGGCGCTGGCCGCCCGCTGGCGCAAAGTGCATGGCGACATTGACTTCGTGATGCTGGCGAAGAATCCGACCATCGACGCCTGGTGGACGCTGCTTTCCCGCGAGGTGAAATAATGGCGGCGCTGGATTTTCACGGTCAGACCGTGTGGGTGACCGGCGCGGGCAAAGGGATTGGCTATGCGACTGCGCTGGCTTTTGCGGAGGCCGGGGCGAATGTCACCGGTTTCGATCTCGCCTTTGACGGCGAGCGCTACCCGTTTGCGACCGAAACGCTGAACGTCGCCGATGCAGACCAGGTGCGCGACATTTGCGCTCGTCTGCTGAACGGCCTCGAACGACTGGACGTGCTGGTAAACGCCGCGGGGATCCTGCGGATGGGGGCGACGGACCAACTGAGCGCGGAAGACTGGCAGCAGACCTTCTCGGTCAACGTCGGTGGCGCGTTTAACCTGTTCCAGCAGACGATGGCGCAGTTCCGTCGCCAGCGGGGCGGGGCGATCGTCACTGTGTCTTCCGATGCCGCGCATACGCCGCGCATCGGCATGAGCGCTTACGGCGCTTCGAAAGCGGCGTTGAAAAGCCTGGCGCTAACCGTCGGCCTTGAGCTGGCAGGTAGCGGCGTGCGCTGTAATCTGGTTTCTCCGGGCTCCACCGATACCGATATGCAACGTACCCTGTGGGTTAGCAACGACGCAGAACAGCAGCGTATTCGTGGTTTTGGCGAACAGTTTAAGCTGGGTATCCCGCTGGGTAAAATCGCTCGCCCGCAGGAAATTGCTAACACTATTCTGTTCCTGGCCTCTTCCCATGCCAGCCACATCACGCTGCAGGATATCGTGGTGGACGGCGGCTCGACGCTGGGGGCGTAAATGGCCTGGAAGCGAAAGCTGTCGCTGGAAGCGCTGAACGCCAGCAGTAAAGACACCATGGTGGCGCATCTCGGCATCGTTTATACGCGGTTGGAAGCTGGGGTGCTGGAGGCGGAGATGCCGGTGGATTCGCGGACACATCAACCGTTTGGCCTGTTGCACGGCGGCGCATCGGCGGCGCTGGCGGAAACGCTGGGGTCGATGGCCGGGTGGTTGATGACCGAAGAGGGGCAGTGCGTGGTGGGAACCGAGCTCAACGCGACCCATCATCGAGCGGTTTCCAGCGGTAAAGTGCGCGGCGAGTGTCGCCCACTGCATCTTGGCCGTCAGAGCCAGAGCTGGGAGATTGCGGTGTATGACGAAAAAGGGCGGCGTTGCTGTACCTGCCGTCTGGGAACCGCAGTACTCGGTTAAGGCCTGATATTTCCCGCACCATAGGTAACCCGGGCGAGGCGTTAGCCGTAACCCGGGGTTTCCCCGCTCGCGCTGGGCTTAGCGGGGCTACGGTTCTGTGTCGTTGGGTAGCCCGGGTACGGTAATCCTTTCATCTATTTCCCTGCCTTAAGTGATCTCGCTAGCAATGTGAGACAAATCTCTGCTTCTGCGCGCCATCTGCGCTGTTTCGAAGTTGTTAAATCCTGCGTTGTGTTCTAGAAACAAACTGTAACATCCTGATTACCCTACCGGTGGACCACAACAATGAATAACTCAGGGAAATACCTAATCTGGACATTGCTCTCCGTTCTCGGAGCCTTTGCCCTCGGCTATATCGCATTAAACCGGGGTGAGCAGATAAACGCGCTGTGGATTGTCGTCGCGGCAGTCTGTGTTTATCTGATCGCGTATCGTTTCTACGGCCTGTATATCGCCAAAACTGTGCTCGGCGTTGACCCGACGCGGATGACGCCGGCGGTGCGCCATAATGATGGCCTCGACTATGTCCCGACCGACAAAAAAGTGCTGTTCGGTCACCATTTTGCCGCTATTGCCGGGGCCGGACCGCTGGTTGGCCCGGTTCTCGCCGCGCAGATGGGCTACCTGCCGGGGATGATTTGGATCCTCGCCGGCGTGGTGCTGGCTGGTGCGGTGCAGGACTTTATGGTGCTGTTTGTTTCCACGCGTCGCGATGGCCGTTCGCTTGGCGAATTGGTTAAAGAGGAGATGGGGCCGACTGCCGGGGTACTGGCGCTGGTGGCCTGCTTTATGATCATGGTGATCATCCTCGCGGTGTTGGCAATGATTGTGGTGAAAGCATTGACCCATAGCCCGTGGGGGACCTATACCGTGGCCTTCACCATCCCGCTGGCGATCTTTATGGGGATCTACATTCGTTACCTGCGTCCGGGACGTATCGGCGAGGTGTCGGTGATCGGCCTGGTCCTGCTGGTATTCGCGATTATCTCCGGCGGTTGGGTCGCGGAAAGCCCGACCTGGGCGCCGTGGTTCGACTATACCGGCGTACAGTTGACCTGGATTCTGGTGGGCTACGGTTTTGTGGCGGCGGTGCTGCCGGTCTGGTTGCTGCTGGCGCCGCGCGACTATCTCTCCACTTTCCTGAAAATCGGCACCATCGTCGGTCTGGCGATTGGTATTCTGATTATGCGCCCGACCCTGACCATGCCCGCATTGACTAAATTTGTCGACGGCACTGGCCCGGTGTGGACCGGTAATTTGTTCCCGTTCCTGTTTATCACCATTGCCTGCGGCTCGGTTTCCGGTTTCCATGCGCTGATCTCTTCAGGCACCACGCCGAAAATGTTGGCTAACGAGGGGCAAGCCTGCTTTATCGGTTACGGCGGCATGCTGATGGAATCTTTTGTGGCCATTATGGCGCTGGTGGCGGCCTGTATTATCGATCCGGGCGTGTACTTCGCGATGAACAGTCCGATGGCGGTACTGGCGCCAGCGGGAACCACCGACGTAGTCGCCTCGGCGGCGCAGGTCGTCACCGGCTGGGGCTTTAGTATTACCCCGGATACGTTGCACCAAATAGCCAGCGAGGTCGGCGAGCAGTCGATTATTTCGCGGGCGGGCGGCGCGCCGACGCTGGCTGTGGGGATGGCTTACATCCTGCACGGTTCGTTGGGCGGGTTAATGGATGTCTCCTTCTGGTATCACTTCGCCATTCTGTTTGAGGCGCTGTTTATCCTGACGGCGGTTGATGCCGGGACTCGCGCGGCGCGCTTTATGCTACAGGATCTGCTGGGCGTGGTTAGTCCAGGGCTCAAGCGAACCAGTTCGCTGCCCGCCAACCTGTTGGCGACCGCACTGTGCGTGCTGGCGTGGGGGTACTTCCTGCATCAGGGTGTCGTTGACCCGCTGGGCGGTATTAATACCTTGTGGCCGCTGTTCGGTATCGCCAACCAGATGCTGGCGGGGATGGCGCTGATGCTGTGCGCGGTGGTACTGTTTAAGATGAAACGCCAGCGCTACGCATGGGTGGCTCTACTGCCGACGGCCTGGCTGCTGATTTGTACCTTGACGGCGGGCTGGCAGAAGTCCTTCAGTCCGGATACCAAAGTCGGTTTCCTGGCCATCGCCAATAAATTCCAGGCAATGATCGACAGCGGTAATATACCGTCGCAGTATACGGAGTCACAGCTGGCGCAACTGGTGTTTAACAACCGTCTTGATGCCGGGCTGACCATCTTCTTTATGGTGGTGGTAGTGGTGCTGGCGCTGTTCTCGATTAAAACCGCGCTGGCGGCATTGAAAGAGGACAAACCGACGGCGAAAGAGACGCCGTATGAAGCGATGCCTGCCGACATGCAAGGTTTAGCGGCTCAGGCGAAACGCGCACACTAACTCTGGGGCCGGGGCCGGGGGCGTTTGCGTTTACCCGGCCTGCATTTTCAGTGAGAGATAAATTATGTTTGATACCCTGTCAAAAGCGGGAAAATACTTAGGTCAGGCAGCAAAGATGATGATCGGCGTACCGGATTACGACAACTACGTCGAGCACATGCGGATCACCCATCCGGATCAGACGCCGATGACCTATGAAGAATTCTTTCGCGAACGTCAGGATGCGCGCTACGGCGGCAAAGGCGGGGCGAAGTGCTGTTAGCCCTCTTTGGGTAAATAGAGGCTGATTTGTTCCTGGGTACGGCCATAAATCGCCGCGAGTTTTTCGCGGGTGCGTTTCTACGGGCGGGAGCCGACGGATTCGAACTGTGACACGGCGGATTGGCTGATGCCGGGCTTCAGGAATATTTCTGCCGGCCAGATAATGAAATTTAGCCATCTAAACGTCTTGATTGCCAAATATTAACATCGTGATATAGTGGCCTCAACAACCGCATTACAATCGGAACAAAAAAATGAGCAGTAAGCCACTGATTCCTGAGAGTAAACTCCCTGCATTAGGTACCACGATTTTTACCCAGATGAGCGCGTTGGCGCAGCAGCATCAGGCCATTAATCTATCACAAGGGTTCCCGGATTTTGACGGTCCGCGTTATCTGCAGGAGCAGTTGGCCTGGCACGTTGCCCGGGGAGCCAATCAATATGCGCCAATGACCGGTGTACCGGCGCTGCGCGAAGCTATTGCGGATAAAACCGCTGAACATTATGGCTACCGTCCGGACGCCAACAGTGATGTGACCGTTACCGCCGGGGCCACCGAAGCGCTGTATGCGGCGATTACCGCGTTGGTGCGAGCCGGCGATGAGGTGGTTTGTTTTGACCCGAGTTACGATAGCTACGCGCCGGCAGTCGAATTGTCCGGCGGAATTTTGCGACGGATTGCTTTGCAACCGCCGCATTTTCGCGTCGACTGGCGGCAGTTTGCCGCGACGCTCAGCGACCGCACCCGGCTGGTTATTCTTAATACACCGCATAATCCGTCAGCTACCGTCTGGCAGCAGGATGACTTCGCTGCGTTGTGGCAGGCGATCGCCGAGCGGGAAATTTACGTGATTAGCGACGAAGTGTACGAACATATTTGTTTTGCTGAGCAGGGGCATGCCAGTGTGTTGGCCCATCCGCAGTTGCGCGAACGGGCGGTGGCGGTCTCTTCATTCGGTAAAACCTTTCATATGACCGGCTGGAAAGTTGGTTACTGCGTGGCGCCCGCCGCCATCAGCGCCGAACTGCGTAAAGTGCATCAGTATTTGACGTTTGCCGTCAATACGCCGGCGCAACTGGCGCTGGCGGATATGCTGCGCACGCAGCCGGAACACTCGCGCGAGTTACCGGCGTTTTATCGCGAGCGTCGGGATCTGTTTATCGATGCGCTGCGCGATAGTCGGCTGAAGATCCTGCCGTGCGAAGGGACCTATTTCTTGCTTGCCGACTATAGCGCAATATCCGATCTTGATGATGTCAGCTTCTGTCGTTGGCTGACGACCGAAGCCGGTGTGGCGGCGATCCCGTTATCTGTGTTCTGCGCCGAACCGTTCCCGCATAAGCTTATCCGCCTGTGTTTCGCGAAACAGCCGGAAACCCTGCAGGCGGCAGCGGAACGACTGTGCCGCCTGTAGTTATTTGACGGTCCATGCCTGGGAAAATTGACGGTCGCCGAACAGCTCGGTCAGACCGTTAATTTGCTTCAGGCGCAGAACTTCATCGGCATCCATACCCAATTCTTTGCTGATTTTACTGTTGTTCCAGCCGAGATTCGCCAGTTCGCGAATGATTTCCGACATGGCGTGAATCTGATGGCGCCCACGAGCCCGGTTGTGACGGATGGTGGCGGCCATTAACGCATCGCGTGAGTGGCTGTTTTCCGTCAGGCAGGTTACCGGCAGATATCCCTTCAGCTGTTTTTTCAGCGTCATTTTGCTGCTCGCCAGTTCATGGCGATGAAAGCCGTCGACGATGGTGTAGCGCGTTGACGGCTGTTCTAGCACCACAATAGGCTGCGTAAAACCATTTGCTTCAAGGGAGGTTAATAATAGACGTTTTTCCGGCGGCGCAAGATTGTTGGGGTTGTAGTCGTTAGGCGAAACCTCTTCTTGCTTGACCCACAGCACGCAGTCGACTGGCTGCGCACGAAAGGGACTGTGGCGATGCAGGGCCTGGCGAAACTGATTGAGCGCGCTAATTTTTTCTTCTTCCGGCAGCGAATCCAGGTACGCTTCCATTTGCGTAATTAATTGTTGCTGCATAACAGCCCCCATTGCTGACGTTTTTTGCTCATGCGTTCGCAGTAGCTTTTATAGTGGGTGGTTTTCGTCGGGCTAAACGAAAGCTGGCGGCACCAGTAATCATTATTTAACAGAACTTTGCAGATCCTCCGCCATGAAGGAACATCCCGGGTACCGATATCACTATCCTGGCTATCGGGGATATCTTCTATCCCTTGCTTGCGGTACCAGTTTAGATAGACGGCGATTTTGTTGCGGTAGTGTTCTGCGGTTTTGTGCGGCATGCTGTCGAGCAGGAACAGTGCATAGCTTTTCCAGTTATGGTGAGCGGGCTTATCGAGCTTGCGGTGACCGTAAAATTTGTTGTCGTATCCCGCGTAGATGCCGCCGCTATGTACGCCGCTCACACGATGGCAGATAGCCGCCCAGCGTTCAGGTTCAAGTACGTGATAAAGCCAGAGCCCCTGGCGTTGTTCCGGGCCAAACGGTTCGCAGATCCGCATATAACGTAGAGGTACGCCAGCCTGATACATCAGATCGTAGAGGGGGTTATAGGTATGGCTGCTTTTACTAAACCAGGTCCAGATATCCGCAGTTTTCCAATCATAGATAGGGTAAATATACCAGGTATGGCCGCCTGGCGCCGAGGTGGTCCAGGGTTTGTCGTCAGCAAAACGCAGTTTGCGTTGCGACGAAATAGTCATGAAACGATTTAACGACTCATCCGCCCGAATGCCGATCATCATGGCTGCGGGGCGGCTTTGTGAAAACCAATCGGCGAAGCCGCGTACGAACTCTTCAAAGCTCATCCCGGCGGTGTAAAATGGGAAATAGTCAGGATCGGTAATGGCATCTGTGGGTGGTTGGCGTACCCAGTCAACTCCGGGTTCCCAGCACTGCCATTCTGGCGAGAATTGGGTCAACGCGTTTTGGGTGGTTAGCGGCAGAGCCACCCAATAAAATGTCTCAATGACATCCTGGTATTCGGTACGGATTTTTTCACAATGGGCGATGGTGCAGGAAAATTGCGCCTCCCAGTCAATAAACAGTACGCTAAATTTTTTCCCCTGCTGCCGTGCGTGAAGCGCGGCCAGGTGCAACATAGTGGTAGAATCTTTTCCGCCGGAAAAAGAAATACAGATACGCGAAAAATTGTCTAATACCCACGTTATCCGCTGCTGACTGGCCTGGAGCACGGACTCGGGTAATGGAATTTTCATTAACGACATTACCATTAATCCTTTAATGTGATATATGCGATTTTGTGGTTAGTGTAGAACAAATTAATGGTAAGGTTAATATGGAATGGTCATTTTTTAAAATGGTTTAATGTTGTTTATATAAAAGCATTTATTTAATGAATGTATTTGTGGAAAGTTAACCGTCGGCGGTATATTGCGCAATAAGTTCAGCGAATCCTGGATTCGTTAATGAGGAGCGATTATAGATGATATAGGTAGTGACTGGCGGAATGGGATCGGGTAGGGGGATTTCACGAAGTTTAAACGAGGCGCTAAAATAATTTAGAATATTTTTAGGAATAAAACCAATGAGATCGCTTTGATTAATCATGGTTAAAATGGCGATGAAAGAATTACTGCGAAAGGTAACTCTTCGTTCAGGCATTAATTCGCGGGTATGTCCCTGAAAGGTTTTGACATAGGGATCGGTGGCGACATAAAGCGTAAAACCTTCGCGTGCGATACTTTCATAGCTATTAAGCTGTTCCGCTCTCGGGTGACCTTCGCGACACACCAGAACGATCTCTATTTCCTGAAACGGCTGGCAAATGGTGCTGTGGTTTGAAAGCGGCGTAATGCTATAGATCAGGTCGGCTTTGTGATGGGCCATGAGGTCTTCAACGCTTTCCACCGACAGCAGCAGATCGCGGTGTTCGATTTGCAAATTAGGATCCAGGTTTAATTGATTAATTAAATCCATGGCGCCAGGTGACATAAGCAGTTGCGGACTATAAATGACGAACCGCTTACTTAATGCAGAATGATTGGCAATATTAATGGTTTTTTCTAATTGGTTGAGGTTTTTTTCCAGATGATGATGGAGATTCATGCCAATTGTCGTAGGCGTAATGCCTTTACCTGAGCGGACAAATAACGGATCGTTTAATTGATTACGTAGCCGCTGCAGCGACTGACTGACGGCAGAAGGGGTAATAAACAGCGTTTCGGCTGCTTTACTAATGCTAAGATGTTGATAAATGCACTCGAAGATAACCAGCAGGTTTAGATCGAATTTTTTTAAATCATAAAGGTTAGCCATGATTAACGTCCTGTGTATGTTGCATCGAGGCGAGCTGGTTTTATTTTCTATCGCTATACATCTATAGAAATTATCATTTCCGTTGTTACTATAACTAAATATGTTATTAATCCCTACTAAATATATACCAGTGTATTGTATTTCGCCAGATCCTTTTGTGTCCTTAACTCTCTGGCGAAAATACGCTATTTATTGTGCCGGGTTTTCACCCATCATTACCTGCAACTTTTCTTTATCAGGCAGACCGACCACCTGTTGCAGCATGTTGTCTTTATTCATGTAATAAATGGCTGGGGTGGCGTTCGCGCCAAGATCGTCCATGAGTTGCTGGTTGATATTCAGCGTCTTCATCAAGGTTGTTGGGATATCGGCCGGTACGTTTAGCTTCATTTTGCCGTTAGACAGCTCATAATCATGCCAGGTTTTCGCCGGGTCTTTGCTTGCCAGAATCGCTGCCGCGGTGGCCGGACTTTCTGGTTTAATCACGCCGACTAATAATGTGCGGATCTGCACCTTGCCGGCTTCAACCCAGGGACGTGCCTGTTGCCAGAACTGTTTGCAGTACGGACAGAATGGGTCGGCGAAGACGTATAAGACAATGGTAGCCTCTTTTTTGCCATCCTGCAGCCAACTGGCGGACTCCAGCTTTTTCCACATTTCCTGGCCGGCAGGGGTATAGAGCTCCTTCTGGAAAAGTTGCTCGCTCAGGTTATTGCCGTTTTCGTCGTACATATAGCCGGAAATAGCGTGCTTGCCATCAGGCGTTAGGTAGATAGCGACGCCCATGTCCTGGTATTTCCCGAGCCAGCCTTTGACGCCGCCGGGGGCTTCGAAGGGCTTAATAATAGTAATCCCCTGTTTTTCTATCGCTTTTACGGGGGCGGGAAGATCGTCGGCATAGCTGCAAAACGGCAGCACGCTCAGGAGAAACAGACGTTTTAACATGAGTATTCCTTTTAAATCATAAGCTAATGTGAAATTGAGGGGATACCTATCACAGTCATAGATAAGACCTGCGGGGCGGTTGATTGCCCTTTGGTTCTGCAGATGATGTAATCGCCCATGCTGTTACATTAAGGTGTAGAGCGCAACATATTGCCAGCTATTCTGGCGCTGAAGCTACCTGCGGGTATTTCAGGTAACGGGGCCGCCTGAGAGGGCGGCCTTTTTACTTTCAGCGATATGAAGCGAAAAACGGAGAAAAACCGCGATCGCACGGCAGGTTCACCACGTTGTCTTGTTACGGTTGTTAGATAACGCTTATTGATTTGATAATGCAAACGCATTGGTCGGGTCAGGAAAAATTCGTTAACGTAGGCTTCAACAAAAACACGGAGGAAGTATCGATGTCTTTAATTAATACCAAAATCAAACCTTTCAAAAACCAGGCGTTCAAAAACGGTGAATTCGTAGAAGTTACCGAGAAAGATACCGAAGGTCGCTGGAGCGTCTTCTTCTTCTACCCGGCTGACTTTACTTTCGTTTGCCCGACCGAACTGGGCGACGTAGCAGACCATTATGAAGAGCTGCAGAAGCTGGGCGTGGACGTTTATTCCGTTTCTACCGACACCCACTTCACCCACAAAGCGTGGCACAGCAGCTCTGACACCATCGCTAAAATCAAATACGCGATGATCGGTGACCCGACTGGCGCCCTGACCCGTAACTTCGACAACATGCGTGAAGATGAAGGTCTGGCTGACCGTGCAACCTTCGTGGTTGACCCGCAGGGTATCATCCAGGCTATCGAAGTTACCGCTGAAGGTATCGGCCGTGACGCGTCTGACCTGCTGCGTAAAATCAAAGCAGCTCAGTACGTTGCTTCCCACCCAGGCGAAGTTTGCCCGGCTAAATGGAAAGAAGGCGAAGCGACTTTAGCTCCATCCCTTGACCTGGTTGGCAAAATCTAAAATTCGCTGCGCCTTTCGCGCTGCAGGTGCGTTAGCTTCGCTTAATCACCCCGGTCACTTACTTATGTAAGCTCCCGGGGATTCATAAGCTTGCTGCCTTCCTGTCACGCGAAATACTGGCGAATTAATCCTCAAGCGGGTGCGCCGCACCCGTTTTATTCCAACACCATGATGCAAGCGTATTCAGCTGCCTGACAAAGGCCGCTTGCATGATGATGTTTTAAGCCCAGGAGATAAAAATGCTCGACACCAACATGAAAACCCAGCTCAAGGCTTATCTTGAGAAGCTGACCAAACCTGTTGAGCTGATTGCCACGCTGGATGACAGCGCTAAATCGGCAGAGATCAAGGAACTGTTGGCTGAAATCGCTGAACTGTCAGACAAAGTCACCTTTAAAGAAGACAACACGCTCGCGGTACGTAAGCCATCATTCCTGATTACTAACCCAGGTTCCCACCAGGGCCCACGTTTTGCAGGTTCCCCGCTGGGCCACGAGTTCACCTCGCTGGTGCTGGCGCTACTGTGGACCGGCGGCCATCCGTCGAAAGAAGCGCAGTCTCTGCTGGAGCAGATCCGCGATATCGACGGCGATTTTGAGTTTGAAACTTACTACTCGCTCTCTTGCCACAACTGCCCTGACGTGGTGCAGGCGCTGAACCTGATGGCGGTACTGAACCCGCGCATCAAGCACACGGCGATTGACGGCGGGACTTTCCAGAACGAAATCACCGATCGCAACGTGATGGGCGTACCGGCCGTGTTCGTTAACGGTCAGGAGTTCGGCCAGGGTCGTATGACGCTGACTGAAATCGTCGCCAAAGTCGATACTGGCGCGGAAAAACGTGCGGCGGAAGAGCTGAATAAACGCGATGCTTATGATGTGCTGATTGTCGGCTCCGGCCCGTCCGGCGCGGCGGCGGCGGTGTATTCTGCCCGTAAAGGTATTCGTACCGGTCTGATGGGCGAACGCTTCGGCGGCCAGGTGCTGGATACTGTAGATATCGAAAACTATATTTCAGTACCGAAAACCGAAGGTCAGAAACTGGCTGGCGCATTGAAAGCGCATGTGAGTGAATATGATGTTGATGTGATTGATTCGCAAAGCGCGTCAAAACTGATCCCGGCAGCGGTAGAAGGCGGCCTGCATCAGGTGGAAACCGCCTCCGGCGCGGTGTTGAAAGCACGTAGTGTGATCATCGCCACCGGCGCCAAATGGCGTAATATGAACGTGCCGGGTGAAGATCAGTATCGTACGAAAGGCGTGACCTACTGTCCGCACTGCGACGGCCCGCTGTTTAAAGGCAAACGCGTGGCGGTGATCGGCGGCGGTAACTCCGGCGTAGAAGCGGCGATTGACCTGGCGGGCGTTGTTGAACACGTTACGCTGCTGGAATTCGCTCCGGAAATGAAAGCCGACCAGGTGCTGCAGGATAAAGTGCGCAGCCTGAAAAACGTCGATATTATTCTCAACGCGCAGACCACGGAAGTGGTTGGCGATGGTAGTAAGGTTACCGGTCTGCAATACCGCGACCGCGTGAGCGGCGATGAGCATCAGGTCGCGTTGGCCGGTATCTTCGTGCAGATTGGTCTGTTGCCGAACACGACCTGGCTGGAAGGCACGGTTGAGCGTAACCGCATGGGTGAAATCATCATCGATGCTAAATGTGAAACCAACGTGAAGGGCGTATTCGCCGCCGGCGACTGCACCACGGTACCGTACAAACAGATTATTATCGCGACGGGCGAGGGGGCGAAGGCTTCTCTGAGTTCGTTTGATTACCTGATTCGCACCAAAACAGCATAATAAGTAAGACAACACCTGCGTACAGCAAAGAGGCGACCTTAAGGTCGCCTCTTTTTTTACCGCGCCGTTTATCTGACGACCATCACCGGAATATGCGCGTGACGGATAACGCTTGAGGCGTTAGAACCCAGCAGATGGGTACTGATCGACGGATTGCGTGAACCAATCACCACGACGTCAGCTTTGATTTCATTGGCGAGTTCATTAACCATGTCGCGCACGTTACCAAAACGAACGTGGCTCTTAATACGCGAAGGGTCAATGCTGAAGTGGCCTACCATCGTTTGCAGACGGGTTTCCGCTTCATGCTGCAGATGCTCTTCAAAGCGGCGTAAATCGGCGGTGAAACGGCTCATGGTGAAGCTGGATGAACCGGGTAATACGTGAAGTAGATGAATAACGCCGTCCTGCTGGGCCAAAAACTCCGCGTGGCGGACGGCCTTGTCGCTTAACTCCATCTCAAAGACATCAACCGGCATAATGATAGTTTTATACATATGCATTTCTCCTTGTTCGTCTGTTTCTATATCAACATATTATACAAGGAATAAGTGTCATTCAGGTCGCAAAACTGTTTGCGCCATCACGGGACGACGTAAAAATTTGTCAGAAGCTGAAAGGCAGGGGAAGAGGGCAGAAAGAGGATGGCGAAGCATCCTCTGAATAAAGCGTAATACGCCTCAGGCAGCGGGGGACTTAGCGGTGAAATTCGCCTGCGGCTTCCGGCTGGTACAGCAATTCCAGAACCTCAAGATGCGCTGATGCGCCGCCGGGTAATTCCCAGTGAATAGCGGTGCCGACTTTCAGCCCAAGCAACGCCGCGCCGACCGGGGCCAGAACGGAAAGTTGGGTGGCGCTGTCAGTGGCTTGAGCAGGGAAAACCAGGGTCCGCACACGCTCTTCACCGTTGGTCAAGTCACGGAATCGGACTTTACTGTTCATACTGACGACGTCGTGCGGCATGGCTTCCGGCGCCAGCATCTGCGCGCGATCCAATTCATCGTTCAGGGCGTCGGCGACCGGCGAATTAGCATAAGCCGGTTGTTCAAGCAGTCTGTCGATGCGTTCTGCATCGAATTCGTTAATGATGATTGCGGGTCTGGTCATCGCATACTCCATGTTATCCAGGAACCTTTTCCGTAAAAGAAAACCCTCGCCAAAAAGGGCAAGGGTTAATGTCCTCTCATCATACTGAGACTTGCCTGATGTTTGAAGTGATTAAACGCACATTCACAGCGATAGCCCACCGGGCCAGATGAAATTTCTGCTACCGCCATCACGGAAGGGAAATCTGTCTTATCCTTTGTAAGCTGCATAGGGCAGCAGTCTTCCAGTACAGGAGAGTCTATGAGCGGTTTTGATAAACTTACGCTGAATGACGGAAGCTATCTCTATTTTAAAGACTGGGGAAGCGGACAGCCGGTGGTGTTTAGCCACGGCTGGCCGTTAACGTCAGATGCGTTTGAAGATCAGATGCTATTTCTGGCATCAAACGGTTATCGCGTCATTGCGCACGATCGCCGCGGACACGGGCGCTCAGCGCAGCCCTGGGATGGCCATAACATGGACCAGTACGCCGACGATCTGGCACAGTTGACCGCGCATTTGAATGTGCATGATGCGGTACATGTCGGGCATTCAACCGGCGGCGGCGAAGTGGCGCGGTATATTGGTCGGCATGGTACAGGAAGGGTCGCGAAAGCGATACTGATTGGCGCTGTCACACCGATTATGATCCAGACTGATTTCAACCCTGATGGTGTGCCGAAAGCGGTATTCGATAGCATCAGGGAAGGGGTGATCAACGATCGCGGCGCTTTCTTTTATGAGCTGACGGCGGCTTTCTACGGCTATAACCGCGTTGGAGCGCAAGAGTCCAAAGCGGTGCGCGAAGGTTTTGTTGAGCAGGGGCTGCAAGGTTCAATCAAAGCGCTGTATGACTGTATCAAAGCCTTTTCGGAAACCGATCTGCGTGAAGATCTACGCAAGATGACGATTCCGACGTTGGTGATCCACGGCGATGACGATCAGATTGTGCCTTTCGAAACCTGCGGCAAGGTGGCGGCGGAGATCCTGCCTGACGCGAAGCTGACCGTTTATCAGGGCGGCTCGCATGGGATCTGCACAACTCATAAGCATCAAATCAATGACGATCTGCTGGCGTTTATTCGCGCATAAAGAAAACGGCGGCCTGCGCCGCCGAATTTTCAGGTACCGGCTTTATCCACCACAAACTGCTTCGCACAGTTGCCTGGATGCGGCTGTGGCAGGAATGAATCTGCACTCAGCGGGGCGTTTATCGCGCCCGCTTTGATGGAGATTTGCATCTCGGTTAAATAAGCCGGGTTGCCATCACAGGTCAACTTAAAAGCTTTAACGTTTTGCGCGCCATAGGCTTTGGCGACGGCGGCATCAAAATCATTGCGGCTGACGGTTTGCCCGTAGTGTTTTGCCAGGAAATCGCCTACCGCGCTTTGCTTCACTTCACCATTCAGGCGCACCATCGCGCCAAAATAACTATCCGGGTCAAAGCCGAAACAGACGCCGTGTTTGGCATATTCATAACGTTCAAGACAAGACTTACCGCCGGAACCTGGCATCACGCTATTGAGCTTATTGGCCATTTCCAGCGACAGACCGGTTTCGGCGGCCTGGCATTTACGCCCGGCTTTAACTTCCGGCATGTTGGGAATGGGGCGCGTCGCGCAGCCATAGCGCATCCAACGCCGCTCATCAACGCCGCGTACGGCGATAGACTTCGGTAAACCTGGCCATAGACCGTGAACCGTCAGAAAGTCGGCTTTGTTGCGGGTTTCCTGCTGCAGTCGGCACTCTTCAGGCTCGTTACGGTTTCTATCCTGCATGCTCTGGCAAAAGCCGGTTTGCCAGGATAAAGCCAGCACGTAGCGGTCGAAATCACCGTATTGCGTCGCGGTTAGCGGCTCTGCGTTGACCTGGGTTGCGGCAAGTAAGAGGGCGATGGCGACGACATCCTTCCTGAACATTTTTATTCCTGATCGTGGGAGATTATTGATAACAGGGAATTATTAAAGCATAAAAAAGGCGCCTGCTGGCGCCTTTTCATCGTGGTTTGCCGTTTATTGAAGCGCAGAGGCAGGAACCAGTATTTCCGTGGCGATAATGACCACCAGCAGGCCGACGATGACCGGCACGGAAGTGCGCTTAACGACTTCAAACGGCGATATTTTTGCCATTCCGGCAACCGCGACCACCACGCCGGAGACCGGTGAAATGGTGCGTCCAAGATTCGATGCCTGCAGCATCGGAATCGACAGATAAGCCGGGTTAATGCCGGAAGAGTGGGCCAGTTTAGGGATCATCTCGACGAAGGCGTAAAACGGTGCGTTGCCGGAACCGGTGGTCATCGCCGCCAGCATAGTCAGGATCACTAATACCAGCATCAGAATGATGCTTGCGGAACCGAACGAGGTGGCGATGGAGATAAGACCGTCGATAAAACCAATAGTGCTTAGACCCTGGGCAAAGACGCCTGCCGCGACCAGTAGCATGACCACGCTGGCGAAGGCGTCAGCCATGCCGCGATAGGCGGCTTCCAGCCCGCAGAACACTTTTTTGGTATCGAAACTGCGTAGAAACTCCAGAACGGATGCTAGCACCATGCAGATCACCAGAATCGTGATGATGTGTAATTCCGGCCCCCATTTACCGTCAAACACCAGGACGCCGATAATCGGCGTGAATGGCAGGATGGCGTACAGCGCCGGCGCAGTGGTGGTTATCTCATTGATATCGAGCATTTCGTGCGAGGCGTTTTCTTTTTTATCCAGGTAGCGCTGCCAGAAGAAATGGGCAATGGCCATACAGACGATGGCGGCAATCGAGATAGGCAACGTGGTTTTGAAAGCGAAATCGATCAGCGGCATTTCAGCCGCCTTGGCCGCGAGCACTACGTCGCCGGAGGTGGGTGACAGGATCAGCGCAGCAGGGGAGGCGCAAATCGCCGCCGCGGCGCCGCGGCTGATGCCGACGTTGACCATAACCGGAAACAGCGTCGCCATCAGCAGTACGCCGAGACCGGTCGCCGAAGAGACCGCCAGCGACATCAGACAAGCGAGGAAGTAGGCGGCTATCATCAACAGATAAGGCGAGTTAATATAACGCAGCGGTTTGGAGGCCAGTTTGACCACCATATCGTTGGCGCCGATGTGGGTCATGTAGGTGGCGAAACCGCAGAGCATCATGATCATCATACCGAGGTCGCCGCCGCGGCTCATGAGCAGTATTTTGATGTATTCGACGATATCGGTCGCGGTATAACCGGTGCTGGCGGCGCTGGCAGGCAGAACCTTATGCCCCATGATCGCGCTGGCGATAAGTAAGGTTAACCCGCCGACGAACAGTACCCCGGTAGCGGAATAACCTTTAATGATGTAGCGGGCGACGCCCACAATAACGACGATCCCGATAAGGATCTCAACAAGCGTAAGCATACTTTACCCCTAAGCCATTAACCCAAAGAATCTGCTGATATCTAAAGTGGTACCAAAATTAAGTGAGGGAATGTGCCTAAAAAATGGGCTGAACTTGCTGACCCAAATCAATAAACTACATAGAATTGACTAATCAGCGATGGGCGCGCGGGGAACATCACAAAAGCCGTGTCATGAACAGGCGATTTTGCCCGGAGAGCAATTCAGGATTTTGCCTTATTTCGTTAAGGTTATATTAAGATTACATTTGTTACTTTACTTCGTTTTTAAAATTGGAATCGGTAATAGAGAAGTGTTGAAACTACGTCAATTTGCATTGTTAATTTTTGTTGTGTCAGGTCTGTTGTTATCCTCCGGATATGCTAATGCTTCATTTTCGTCAACGATCCGTGACGGTTATAACACGTTGACGGACAACGTCGCACAAACCTGGAACGAACCGGAGCACTACGATCTGTACATTCCGGCGATCACCTGGCATGCCCGCTTCGCCTACGATAAAGAGAAAACCGACAAGTATAACGAACGCCCGTGGGGCGCCGGTTTTGGCATGTCGCGCTGGGATGAGAAAGGCAACTGGCACGGTCTGTATCTGATGGCGTTTAAGGACTCCTTTAATAAATGGGAGCCGATCGGCGGTTATGGCTGGGAAAAAACCTGGCGTCCGCTGGCCGATGATAACTTCCACCTTGGCCTTGGTTACACCCTTGGGGTGACGGCGCGCGATAACTGGAACTATATCCCGATCCCGGTCGTGCTGCCGCTGGCGTCTATCGGCTATGGCCCGGCGACGTTCCAGATGACCTACATCCCTGGCACCTATAATAACGGCAACGTTTATTTTGCCTGGGCGCGCATTCAGTTTTAATTGCCATAACTTAGCAACAAAAGTGATAAGTTCTTTGTCTTGTTGAAAAACAATGACTAACGTAGCCTTCGGGTATAAAGATAGAGACTTTTATCACTTTTTAAGAAACTTACGCTGGACAAAAGGCACCACAATTGATGTACTGGTATCCGACACAGCATTAGTGTCGTTTTTTAATTTAAAGGTAATTTTGATGTCTAAGATTAAAGGTAACGTTAAGTGGTTTAATGAGTCCAAAGGATTCGGTTTCATTACTCCGGAAGATGGCAGCAAAGATGTATTCGTACACTTCTCTGCAATCCAGTCCAACGGTTTCAAAACTCTGGCTGAAGGTCAGCGCGTAGAGTTCGAAATCACTAACGGTGCCAAAGGCCCTTCTGCTGCAAACGTAATGGCTATCTAACCAACGCGTCAGTAGAATATAAAAACCCGCTTCTGGCGGGTTTTTTTTTGCCTGTTGTTAGCGTGCGGCTGACTGTGAAAACAGCCAAAAGGCTATCGCCGTCATGGTAAACGAGCCCAGCAAGTTGACCACGACGTTCAACAGCGCCCAGCTGAAACGCCCCTGCTGCAGCAGGAAGACCACTTCGGCAGAAAAAGTTGAGAAGGTCGTCAGGCCGCCGCAGAAACCGGTGGTGATAAGCAATTTCCACATTGGATCGACAGTGGTCAGGCGGTTAAACCATGCCAGCCCAGCGCCGATAATAAATGCGCCCAGTAGGTTTGCCGCCAGCGTACCGATGGGAATAGCATGATGCATGGGATTAAACTTCATGCCCAGCCACCAGCGCAACACGCTGCCGGTTCCGCCGCCAACAAAAACGGCCAAAAAGAGTTGTAACACGCGTAGTTCCTGCTATTTGGTTAGGTAGAGTGTCGAGTGTAGCGCGGTAAACGCGTGATTGGCTATGAATTCGCAAGCGGGAGAAAAAGATGCGGGTAGCAGCCGGACAATTCGCCGTAACAGCGCAGTGGCAAACAAATGCGCAGACCTGCGTTGCACTGATGCGTCAGGCAGCAGAACGCGACGTATCGTTGCTGGTGCTGCCTGAAGCGCTGCTGGCGCGAGCCGATAACGATCCTGATATGTCAGTGAAGTCCGCGCAGGCGCTGGATGGCGGCTTTATGCAGTGCCTGCTGGCCGAGAGCCGGCATAATGACTTAACGACGGTATTGACCCTGCATGTGCCGTCAGGCGAAGGGCGGGCGACCAATACGCTGGTCGCAATACGCCGGGGCGCGATTAGCGCACAATACCAGAAACTCCATTTGTACGATGCGTTTACTATGCAGGAGTCGCGACTGGTGGATGCAGGCCAGCAAATCCCACCGTTAATCGATGTTAATGGGATGCGTATCGGCTTAATGACCTGCTACGATTTACGCTTTCCTGAATTAGCGCTATCGTTAGCATTAAGCGGCGCTGATATTTTGGTGCTGCCGACGGCGTGGGTTCGCGGCCCGCTGAAAGAGCACCATTGGTCTACGCTGCTGGCGGCGCGGGCGCTGGACACTACCTGCTATATCATTGCGGCAGGCGAGTGCGGAACGCGAAATATTGGCCAGAGCCGGATTATCGATCCGCTGGGGACGACCCTCGCCGGGGCGGCAGAGCAGCCGCAGATGATTTTTGCAGAGATATCCGCGGATTATGTTCGTCAGGTGCGCGAACGTTTACCGGTGCTGCAAAACCGCAGGTTTGCGCCACCGCAATTATTGTGATGTTTTTTTAAACAAGGCTTGATTCACCTTGTTACAGATTGCTATTGTGTCGGCGCGTCAAATAGCCGTTAATTGTATGCGTGTATGTGTATGATGGCGTATTCGCAGCTTGAGCTTGTATAGAGAAGAAGGTTAGCTATGGGTGAGATTAGTATTACCAAACTGCTGGTAGTCGCAGCGCTGATTATTTTAGTGTTTGGTACCAAAAAATTACGCACGTTGGGTGGAGACCTGGGGTCGGCCATCAAAGGCTTTAAGAAAGCCATGAATGATGACGATGATAGTGCGAAGAAAACCAGTGCTGAGGAAGAAACGCCAGCACAGAAACTCTCTCATAAAGAGTAATTAATCACGGGTTCCCGAGGACGGGGGCGTGTTGCGGCCGGGTGAGATGCTCAGGCGGCAAAGAGGCGGCAGCGTATTCGTTGTCGCCTTTTTTATGGTCAGCGCTTTTTTACTACGAAAAAATGCAACGGATTGTTTCCAGGGACATCCGGTACAGAAAAGGATATTGGCGGGGTAAAGCAGGCCGCCGGCGAGCGGCGGCCAGAGAGGAAGGGAAGCTTATTTAACTTCCATACCTTTTGCTTGCAGGTCAGCGTGGTAGGAAGAGCGGACGAACGGGCCGCAGGCAGCGTGGGTGAAGCCCATCGCCATTGCTTCGGCTTTCATCTCTTCAAACTCTTCCGGGCTTACGTAGCGCTGGACCGGCAGGTGGTGACGGCTCGGCTGCAGGTACTGGCCTAGCGTCAGCATCGTGACGCCATGGCGACGCAGGTCGCGCATCACTTCAATGATCTCTTCATTGGTTTCACCGAGACCGACCATTAAGCCTGACTTCGTCGGGATTTCCGGATGCACTTCTTTAAAGCGCTCCAGCAGCTTCAGTGACCAGTTGTAATCTGCGCCCGGACGAACCTGACGATACAGACGTGGTACGTTTTCCAGGTTGTGGTTAAACACATCCGGTGGAGTGACTTTCAGAATATCCAGCGCGCGATCCATACGGCCGCGGAAATCCGGGACCAGAGTCTCAATCTTGATCGACGGGCTCTTCTCGCGGATAGCGCTGATGCAGTCGGCGAAGTGCTGTGCGCCGCCATCACGAAGATCGTCACGGTCAACGGACGTCACGACCACGTAGCGCAGGCCCATGTCAGCGATAGTCTGCGCCAGCTTTTGTGGTTCGTTGGCATCAGGCGTCACCGGGCGACCGTGGGCGACGTCGCAGAACGGGCAGCGGCGGGTACAGATGGCGCCGAGGATCATAAAGGTCGCGGTGCCGTGGTTGAAGCACTCAGCAAGGTTCGGGCAAGAGGCTTCTTCACACACGGAGTGCAGGCCGTTCTTACGCATCGCTGCCTTGATCCCCTGAATACGGGACGAGTCAGCCGGAAGTTTGATTTTCATCCATTCCGGTTTTCTGAGCAGAGCTTCACGCTCAGTTGCCACGTTTTTCACCGGGATAAGGGCCATTTTATCGGCGTCGCGGTACTTAACACCGCGTTCCATCACAATGGGTTTACTCATAGCGTGCGTGTTCCAGTTGCGAGTCACGAAGGAAAGCGAATTAATTCAATGAAATGTTGTATTTATCAACTATTTTTGAACTAAGGACAGGCAGTATACCATTGATACGGGGTTGAAAGCAGCCTGGTTACCCGGCAAATTGTAAAATAGTTGTTGTTTTATACTTTTCCCTCCCGTGCGGTTAGCACGAAAAAGTCTGCAGAATGGTGTCGATAATTTCTTTCAGCAATGGTTCCTGCGCGCTTTGCCGGTTGTAATGCAGCGAGATATCGATGCGCTGCTCCTGTAGCGGCGGGAAATGAATTGCCTGTAGAGGCCAGATTTTAGCCACCAGCGCGAACATACGCTCAGGCGTTAACCCCAACATATCGCTGTCATTTATCATTGCTGCCTGCGTCAGCAGGTTATAGCTACTAAAGCCGCAGCGTCGCTCGCCGACGTATTCTTCAAGCTGCCGATTCAGGGTGGGGTAGCGTTGCCCTTCCGGTAGCAGCAGCGCGAACTCATATTGCTGCAGATTTCCTTTCGTCAGGGGGAGATGCAAAATGGGGTGATCCTCACGGCAAAACATCACGACCGGTTCGGAAAACAGGACCTGATGCGCAATGGTCAACCCACTGTGGGTGTAGGTATCAATCAGCAAATCGACCTGTCGCTGATTGAGCTGGCTGGCGGCATCGGCAATGGCGATGTTATGCAGTAACACCTGGGGAAATCGCGACTTAAGGGCTTTGGCAATGACTGGCATGACCAATGCGCCAACGGTCGGGGTGGTAGCGATGGTCATGACTCGCTGCTGGTGCGAGCTGTTGCTCAAATCCAGCGCATTAAGGAAGGCCTCCATTCCCTGACTAATGTATTGATGCAGGTGGGTCGCGTATGCCGTTGGCGTCACTCCCTGTCCTTTACGAATAAATAACGGATCGGGAAACAGCGCCCGTAGTTTATTGATGGACTGGCTGATAGCCGAGGGGGTGATATTGAGCACCTTCGCTGCGTTGACGATGCCTTTATGTACGTACACCGCTTCGAAAATCGTCAGTAGATTGAGATCGATATTACGCAGGATGCGAAAAATCTGCCGATCTTCAGGCCGATCATGGGTTTCCGATGGGGGATGATTTTCTGCCACTCAGCGCGTCCGGTTGTCGGGTGTATCGCGCTATTATAGCGGGCCATTACGTTGCGGAACGTGACAATTGATTGCAAATCCGAAGTATTAATAATGACTTGCGCTATTTAGCGGCGCTCTGAACGTGCAGAGCGCAAGGCTTATCAAGCGGCTACATATTCATGAGGCGGATTATTGAGCAACGCCAGCAGGTTAGCGACCAGGCGCGGCGCCACGTTTTCCGGAGTGGCCTGCGGCTGCCACTGGCGCATTTGCGTCATTTCCATACCGGCATAGCCACAGGGATTAATGCGCAGGAAAGGCGTCAGATCCATCGCGATATTCAGCGCCAACCCGTGGAACGAGCAGCCCTTGCGGATACGCAGTCCCAGAGAGCAGATTTTCTGTTCGCCAACATAAACTCCCGGCGCATCGGCGCGCGGGTGGGATGCAATCTGGTACTCGGCAAGCGTATTAACCACGGTTTGCTCAAGCAGCGTCACCAGTTCACGCACACCCAGCTTACGGCGCTTGAGATTCAGTAACACGTACATGACCTGCTGACCCGGTCCGTGGTAGGTCACCTGGCCGCCGCGATCGCTCTGAATCACCGGAATATCGCCGGGAACCAGGACGTGTTCCGCTTTACCAGCCTGACCCTGGGTAAATACCGGCGAGTGTTCTACCAGCCAGATTTCATCCAGCGTGGCGTCATCGCGGCTGTCGGTAAATTCGTGCATTGCCTGCGAGATGGGTTCGTAAGGTTGCAGGCCGAGTTGTCGGATAAGAATAGTATTGTGCTGCAAAACAACGTCTCCGCAGAGAGAGATGGCTTAAGTGAGGGAGAGTATATCACAGCAGAAGGAGGGAATTACCCGGCGGTTGAGGCCGGGTAACAAGATGGGTTACAGCACCATCCGGACGATGTCGATATTGCCCAGTTCTTCATACAGGGCTTCTACCTGCTCGATATGGGTTGCGGTAATGGTGATGGAGACCGAGTGGTAGTTACCTTTGCTGCTCGGTTTTACTGACGGAGAGTAATCACCAGGCGCATGGCGCTGTACCACTTCCACCACCTGATCAACCAGCTCAGGCAACGCCTGCCCCATTACTTTGTAAGTAAATGGAGTAGGGAATTCAAGCAGTTCGTTAAGTTTGGTTTTCATGTCAGCTCCGGTGTGACGACTAAAAATAATAACTCCCACGTGAGGTGGGAGTTATCAGGTTTCTTGATGAATAGTATATGGGGATGGAAATCACACTTTCAAGTGCTCAATTTTTAACCAAACCAGTGATGGAACATTAACTTAATGTAATCAATGATTTTGCCGAAGAAATTACCTTCCGGAATTTCCTGCAGCACCACTAACGGACGCTGATCGATGGTTTTGCCATCCAGCTGGAAGTTAATCGTACCGACGACCTGGTTTTTCTGCAGCGGCGCGTGCAGTTCGGTGTTGTTCAGTACATAGCTGGCTTTCAGGTCTTTCATGCGCCCGCGTGGGATAGTCAGATAGACATCTTTATCCACGCCCAGAGAGGCGCGATCGCTATTACCAAACCAGGCTGGCTCAGAGGCGAATTCTTTACCGGCTTTAATCGGGTTCACGGTTTCAAAGAAACGGAAACCCCAGGTCAGCAGTTTCTTGCTTTCAGATTCACGACCTTTGTAGGTACGCCCGCCCATCACCGCAGAGATCAAGCGCATCTGCCCTTCGGTGGCGGAAGCGACCAGGTTGTAGCCTGCTTTGTCGGTATGACCGGTTTTAATACCGTCGACGTTGAGGCTGTTATCCCACAGCAGGCCGTTACGGTTGAGCTGGCGAATACCGTTGAAGGTAAACTCTTTCTCACGGTAGATAGAGTATTCGTTCGGTACGTCGCGGATCAGCGCCTGGCCGATCAGCGCCATGTCGCGCGCGGAGCTGTACTGGCCGTCAGCGTCCAGACCATGGACGGTCTGGAAATGGGTATTTTTCAGACCCAGTGCGTTAACGTAGTTATTCATCAGGCTAACGAACGCATCCTGGCTGCCAGCGACATAGTCGGCCATCGCCACGCAGGCATCGTTACCGGACTGCAGGTTGATACCGCGGATTAGCTGAGAAACCGGTACCTGCATACCGGGCTTCAGGAACATCAGTGAAGAACCTTTGAACACCGGATTACCGGTCGCCCACGCGTCGTTGCCTACGGTGACCAGATCGGATTCTTTGAATTTGCCCGCCTTCATGGCCTGGCCAATGACGTAGCTGGTCATCATTTTGGTCAGGCTCGCCGGATCGCGGCGGGAGTCGGCGTTGTTTTCCGCCAGCACTTTACCTGAGTTGTAATCGATAAGAACCCAGGATTCGGCATCGATCTGCGGAGCGCCAGGGATCATGGTTTTCATATTCAGGTCATCAGCGCGGGCAGCGGTGGACAGTGCCGCAACGGAGAGGGCCGTAACGAGTAAACGAGCGGTGAAAGAGGTCTTCATGGTTAGAACAACGGCATCCGTGATGAAATTAAAAAAAGTGCCTTACTATAGCAAATGCGTTTCGCAGCGGCATCCGACATTGCACATGACTTTGTTAACGACTTTTACATATGCAGTAGCGCGAGATGCCGCAACGGCGCGTTTAGTTGGCGCGAGTAATAAATGACTGCAGTTGTGCTTCGTTTTGCAGGCGCTGTTGTACCGTGGCGGCCTGCGACTTACTGGCGAATGGGCCCAGTTGGATCCGCCACACTGCGCCGTTTTGCATCACGCGGCCCGGGACGGAGAACTGTTGGCTTAAACGCTGCTGATACTGCTGTGCGCGAGCCTGATCGCTAACGGCGCCGACCTGTACGACGACCTCGCCATTGGCGCTGGCTGCAGGAGCAGCAACCGCGGCGGTTGCGGTAGCCGCCGCCGGAGCGACGCTCCCCTGAATGGAGCCTGGCGCGGTGACCGGCGCGTTTGGCGTCGCAGCGGCTGGCGCTACGGCGGGTTCACTGCTTTCCAGCACGCCATTATTGAGCGGCGTTGGCGCACCGAGGAATCCACTGCTGTTGACTGGCGCGCCCACGCCATCTTCCGGCTTCAACGTCGAGTTACTGATAGCGCGCACGTTCGACTGGTCGGCAGGCGCGGCGATAGCGGCGGAACCGTCGCCGTCAAGGTTCGGGCGCGAAGGCAGGGCGTAGGTTTGCTTAGCGACGGTCGTACACGCCATACCGGGGCCGGACAACGCGCCGTCCTGTGCGACGATAATCGGGTCGATACGAACTTTGGTGTTGTTCGAGGTATTCAGGCGGTCAGCGGAGGCGCGCGACAGGGAAATGACCCGGTCGTTGCCATACGGCCCGCGATCGTTAATGCGCACCACGATCATCCGGCCGTTAGCCAGGTTAGTGATGCGCGCATAGCTTGGGATGGGCAGCGTCGGATGCGCAGCGGTGAGCTGCGTCGGGTCAAAGGCTTCGCCGGAGGCGGTCAGGTTGCTGTTCGGTTCCGCGTCATAAATTGCGGCCAGACCGGTTTGGGTAAAGTTAGCCGGGTCCTGGACGATTTTATAACTTTTACCGTCACGCTGATAATCCTGGTTGGCGGTGGCGTTTAGCGTTTCGAAATGCGGATCCGCGCCGCTGATTTCTACCGTCGGACCATTACAGACGGCCGGCTGCGGGACGCTAACCGTCTTCTGTTGAACGTCTTCACCCGAACATGCCGCCAGCAGCCCAGCTGCTATGCAGATCCCCAGCCATTGCTTACGCATTGCGAACCCCTTAAACGCTTTTCGACAACATTTTTCTGTGGGTATGGATCGACATCACGATACCAAACCCGGCCATCAATACGATGAGGGCCGAGCCCCCGTAGCTGACCAGCGGCAAAGGTACCCCCACCACCGGCAAAATACCACTTACCATACCAATATTTACGAAGACATAAACGAATAAAATCAACATTAAACCGCCAGCCATGACCCGCCCGAAAGTGGTTTGCGCCTGAGCGGCGATCCACAGTCCGCGCATAATAAGCAAAATATACAACGCCAGTAGGATCAATACGCCGATAAGCCCTAACTCTTCCGCGAGAACCGCGAAGATAAAGTCAGTATGGCGCTCCGGTAAGAATTCGAGCTGCGATTGGGTGCCGTGTAGCCAACCTTTGCCGCGTAAGCCGCCGGAGCCAATGGCGATTTTGGATTGAATAATATGATAGCCCGCGCCTAACGGATCGGTTTCCGGATCGAGCAGCATCATCACACGCTGACGTTGGTAGTCGTGCATCAGGAAGAACCACAAAATCGGAATAAAGGCGGCGACCAGCAGTACCGCGATGCCGATCAGACGCCAGCTCAGGCCGGAGAGGAACAGAACGAACAGGCCTGACAGGGCGATCAGAATCGAGGTACCAAGGTCAGGTTGCGCCGCGACCAGCAGGGTCGGCAGGAATATCAGCACCAGCGCGATAGCGGTATTCTTCAACGATGGTGGGCAGACATCGCGGTTAATAAAGCGCGCCACCATCAACGGCACGGCGATTTTAGCGATTTCCGACGGCTGGAAACGGACTACGCCAAGGTCGAGCCAGCGCTGAGCACCTTTGGAGATAGCGCCGAATGCGTCTACCGCCACCAGCAAGATAATACAGAAAATATAGAGATAGGGGGCCCAGCCTTCGTACACACGCGGCGGGATCTGCGCCATGACGATCATAATCACCACACCCATGGCGATTTGACCAATTTTACGTTCCATCATCCCAACGTCCTGACCGCTGGCGCTCCAGATTACCAGCGCGCTGTAGGTCAGCAGCGCCAGCAGGATCAGCAGCATGGTTGGGTCGAGATGGATTTTATCCCATAGCGATCTTTTATTCGGATTATCGGTCATTACTGATCCTCCCCCGCCGTCACGGCCGGGTTTTCACTCGGCAGATTGGTGTTGTTATCACCCAGCATAATGTGATCGAGGATCTGGCGCATAATGGTGCCGACCGCTGGGCCGGCGCCGCCATTTTCCAGGATCATCGCTACCGCGACCTGGGGGTTGTTGTAAGGTGCAAACGCCGTCATGAGTTTATGGTCACGGAGACGTTCAGAAATTCTGTGCGCGTTATAGGTTTCGTTGGCCTTCAGACCGAACACCTGCGCGGTACCGGATTTCGCCGCGATTTTATACGGCGCGCTGGCAAAGTATTTATGCGCGGTGCCGTTGCCGCGGTTGGCGACGCCATACATTCCGTCTTTGGCGATTTCCCAGTAACCGGAATGAATATCGCCGACCGGCGGTTCATGCGGCTGCATCCACGGTACCTGCTTGCCATCTTCGAAGGTACTTTGCAGCAGGTGAGGCACTTTAACGACGCCATCGTTTATCAGGATCATCAACGCTTTGTTCATTTGAATCGGCGTAGCGGTCCAGTAACCCTGGCCGATACCGACCGGGATGGTGTCGCCCTGATACCAGGGTTTCTTAAAGCGCTTCAGCTTCCATTCGCGGGTTGGCATGTTGCCGGAGCGTTCTTCCGCCAGGTCGACGCCGGTGTAGTGGCCGTAACCGAATTTGCTCATCCATTCGGAAAGGCGATCAATACCCATATCATAGGCAACCTGGTAGAAGTAGGTATCCGCAGATTCTTCCAGCGCTTTGGTGACGTTAAGGTGGCCATGGCCCCATTTTTTCCAGTCACGGTAGCGTTTTTCCGAACCAGGCAACTGCCACCACCCCGGGTCAAACAGGCTGGTGTTGCGCGTAATGACGTTAGCGCTCAGGGCTGACACGGCGACGTACGGCTTCACTGTCGACGCTGGCGGATAAACCCCTTGCGTCGCGCGGTTGACCAGCGGGGTGTTAGGATCGTTCAGCAATCCGGAATAATCTTTGCTGGAGATGCCATCGACAAACAGGTTAGGGTCATAGCTCGGCGTAGAAACCAGCGCCAGAATAGCGCCGCTGCGCGGATCGGTAACCACCACCGCCGCACGACTGCCAGCCAGCAGCGTTTCGATGTACTGCTGCAGTTTCAAATCGAGCGTTAAGTAGATGTCGCGCCCGGCCTGCGGCGGGACTTCTTTCAACTGGCGGATGACGCGGCCGCGGTTGTTGACTTCAACCTCTTCGTAACCGGTCTGGCCGTGCAGAACGTCTTCGTAATAGCGTTCGATCCCCAGCTTGCCGATATCATGGGTCGATGCATAGTTGGCCAGTTTCCCTTCTTTATCCAGGCGATCGACGTCTTTATCGTTAATTTTAGAGACGTAGCCGATAACGTGAGTCAGGGCGGAGTTATACGGATAGTAGCGACGCTTATAGCCTTTGACTTCGACGCCGGGGAAGCGATACTGGTTAACGGCAAAGCGCGCTACCTGTACTTCATTAAGATTGACCTTCACCGGGATCGAGGTGAAGCGATGGGAGCGCGCGCGCTCCTTTTTAAAACCGGCGATATCGTCGTCGGTCAGGTCGACGACGCCGCGCAGCGCATCCAGCGTCTGCTGCACGTTATCGACTTTTTCCGGCATCATTTCCAACTGGTAGATGGTGCGGTTCAGCGCCAGCGGCGTACCGTTGCGATCGTAAATAATACCGCGGCTTGGCGGAATAGGGACCAGCTTGATGCGGTTTTCATTGGAACGTGTTTGGTAGTCGTTGAAACGGACAACTTGTACGTTGTACAAGTTGGCAATCAGCACGCCGGTAAGCAACAAGATGCCCGTAAAAGCGACTAGCGCCCGGCGTACAAACAGCGAGGATTCGGCCGTATAGTCGCGGAAAGAATTCTGTAATTTCATTCGCTGCTTAGTCTACCCTGGTCATCATTACTCACGGTGGTAAGGGTGGTTAGTCGTAATGCTCCACGCACGATACAGGCTCTCTGCCACCAGGACGCGTACCAGCGGATGAGGCAGGGTAAGCGTGGAAAGCGACCAGCTCTGTTCCGCCGCTGCTTTACAGGCCGGAGAAAGACCTTCCGGACCGCCGATGAGTAAACTGACATCCCGGCCATCCTGCTTCCAGCGTTCCAGCTCTCGCGCCAGCTGCGGTGTATCCCACGGTTTGCCGGGGATATCAAGGGTCACGATGCGGTTCTTGCCTGCGGCCGCCAACATCATTTCACCCTCTTTTTCGAGGATGCGTTTGATGTCGGCGTTTTTACCGCGCTTGCCGGCAGGGATCTCTACCAGTTCGAACGGCATATCTTTTGGAAAACGACGCAGGTATTCGCTAAAGCCAGTCTGAACCCAGTCCGGCATTTTGGTGCCAACGGCCACCAATTGCAGCTTCACGCATTAACTCCAGAGTTTTTCCAGCTCGTACAGACGACGGCTCTCTTCCTGCATGACGTGAACCATAACGTCGCCCAGATCGACGACGATCCAGTCGGCGGCGGCTTCACCTTCAACGCCCAGCGGCAGCATGCCGGCGGCGCGGGATTCCTGTACCACGTGGTCAGCGATAGACATAACGTGGCGCGTAGACGTGCCGGTGCAGATAATCATGCAATCGGTGATGCTGGATTTGCCATGTACATCAATGGCGACGATGTCCTGACCTTTCAGGTCATCAATTTTGTCGATAACAAAATCCTGGAGTGCTTTACCCTGCAAGTGTTCCCCCTGGGTGCGTGAAAAGTGATAACAATAAAGAGCCTGACAGTATACCCGAAGTCATGGCAATGTCGGGAGAAAAGTCAGATTTTAGCCCTTGAAAGCGGGCTATCATCCCATCCCTCGCTGACGATTGCATCGCCATTTTTGTAAAACAATCTCTGCGGCATGCGTGTAGCGGGTATCGCCTGGCAGCGGAGAATAACAGTCTGCTTTGGGCTGTCAATGGGCGGCCATGAATTCTTATTCCACGCGCCATTTTGCCTGGCTATTTAATACTCTCAAGGTCGCGAAATCATCGCGCAGTTCGATAAGACTCCAGCCGCCGTGGGCGATCGGAAAATGCCACATCGCCGCTGCCGGCATGTGTAATAGCAGTGCGGTTAACAGGCTTAATACCCCCTGATGACCGACGATCAGCAGATTATCCCACTGCTGGTATTGCGGCAGGGTTGCGGCAAAGGTCGAGATACGTTGCGCGAATGCCTGGAAGCCCTCGCCGTTGGTCGGCACGGCGTGTTGCCAGTCGTTGCACCAGGCGGCGTAGTTTTCAGGATCCTCTTTTTGCAGATCGCGGTGATGGCGCATTTCCCAATCGCCAAAAAACATCTCATTCAACGCCGGAATAATTTGCCGCGGGATCTGCCGTTCGGCGAGCAACACGTTGGCGGTGTGCTGGGTTCGCGCCAGTTCGCTGCATAACACGCAGTCGAAAGGCACCGCCTGTAGACAATCGCCCAGCGTACGAGCCTGTTGGATGCCGCGTTCGGTGAGGGGGGTAGGGGCATGACCGCTATATAGCCCGGCGACGTTAGCTTGCGTTTCGCCGTGGCGAACCAGCCATAATTTCATGATCAACTCCGTGGAAATGCCGTCGCGCTAACGATATCTCCGCGGCGGGTTATCAGCAATAGAGCTTCTGCTGCTGAATGTAGTCGAGTACCGCCGCCGGCAGCATGTCGGCACAGGAGATGCCCTGTTGCAGACGTTGGCGAATCAGGGTGGCGGAGATATCAAACCACGGCGTTTCCGCCAGGTAAATCACCCCGGCAGGGCGCTGGTGCAACTGCTCGACGTCGTGGGTCAGGTGTTTATCGAGCCAGCGCTGATCGTCTTCGCGCTTCATCGCCAACGGATAACCCGGGCGGCGGCAGACGATCAGATGGGCGTTATCGAGAATAGTGGCGTAGTTATGCCAGGTAGGAAAGGTCAACAGTGAATCCTGGCCGATAATAAACGCCAGCGGTTGATCCGGACCTTGCTCCTGGCGCCACTCTTGTAACGTTTGTGCGGTCCAGGATGGGGTATCGCGCTGCAGCTCGCGCTCGTCGAGCACGAACAGCGGTTTATCGGCAATGGCCAGCTCCAGCATATGTACGCGCTGAGCGCTGGTGGCTTCCGGCTGCGGACGGTGCGGCGGCACGTTATTGGGCACAATAATGACCCGGCTGAGGCCGATTTGGTTGGCCAGGATTTCAACTGGCTTGAGGTGGCCGTAATGCACCGGATCGAAGGTGCCGCCGTACATCGCCTGCAACTGAGTCATATCACCCATCAATAAAAACGTCCGCCAACGCTTTATGGCAGAGTAGTAACGAAAGACTTTCCAGCTCGGGCCAGATTGACTGGCCGTAATCCTGTTTGAACGTGAGCTCAGCGCGGGTCAATAACGTGACGGCCTGGCGCAGTTGCTCGGCGCTGAGGCGGTTTAGCGCGTCGCCGACCAGCTGGCGGCGGTTCTGCCAGACCCGGTGCTTGTCAAACAGCGCGCGCAGCGGCGTATGCGCGGACTGGCGTTTCAGGTTCACCAGTAGCAGCAGCTCGCGTTGCAGCGTACGCAGCAGAATGGCGGGTTCGCAACCTTCAAGACGCAGCTGCTGCAGGACGTGCAGGACGCGCTTGCTCTTCCCGGCCAGCAGAGCATCGACCCAGTGGTACGGCGTGAAGTGGGCGGCATCGTTCACCGCCTGCTCAACGCGCGGCAGGGTCAGCTTGCCGTCAGGCCACAGCAGCGAGAGCCGCTCCAGCGCTTGCGCCAGCGCCAGCAGGTTGCCTTCATAGCAGTAGCACAGCAGTTGGCTGGCCGCGTCATCTAGCTGCAGATTATTGTGTTTGGCGCGAGCAGCTAGCCAGCGCGGCAGCTGCGCGTATTCCGGCGTCTGACAGCTAATCTGCACGGCGCGGCTGGCAAGAGAGGTTACCCATGCCGCGTTCTCCTGCGCTTTGGTTAGTTTACTGCCGCGAACGATCAGCAGCAGGTCGTCATGCAGCATGCCGACCAGCGTCGCCAGCTGTTCGTTGATCGCCGCATTCGGGCCGTTTTCCGGCAGGATAAGGAGTAACGTCTGGCGGCTGGCGAAGAGGCTCAGCGCCTGACTTAATGAGAAAAGGGCGGGCCAGTCGGTGCTGGCGTCGATGGTCGCGGTATGGTGTTCAGTAAAGCCCTGAGCGGCAGCGGCGTCGCGGATCGCGTCCTGGCTTTCTTGTAACAGCAGTGGATCGCTACCAAGCAATAAATACGCCGCGCGCAGCCCTTCAGCGAGCTGCGCGCGGAGTTGTTCCGGGTACAACCGAATCATCAGTTACCCAGCGTAGTGGAAACGCGGTTGCCAGAGGTTGAGGTGGCCGGCGTACCAGACACCGGCTGCTCTGCCTCTTGAGTCGCTTCGACATCCGCAACATGGACGCTCGGCAGCTTACGGATTAATTGTTCCGCGGCTTTGTCGTACATCTCACGAATAATCATGTCCTGCTCGGCGTCTTTCGCCAGCGCCGCCTGCGGGTTATCGAAGAACGAACGGAACACCTTGGTGTTGATGGGGTAAATGTCATGACCCGGGATCAGCACGGTGGCGTTAACGGTCAGCACCATCTGGTATTCAGCAGTACGACCATCCTGGAAAATAGATGCCGTATCTTTCTGAATTGATGAGCTACCCAGACGCAGAGAAGGAACGTCCTTACGCAGCGTATCGGCATCGATCAGGTCAACGCCGTTCAGGCGTAGCTGATTGCGTACCGCGCGGCTAAGTGGACCATTCGGATCGCTTGACTGGAAAATCATAGTTTTCATTGTGGTTGGGACCTGCGTAGTACTACGCAGATGCCAGCCGCAACCGGCGGTGATTAACACCGCCAGAGATAACAGCATTGTTGCCAGATATCGCACGCTTCCTCCCGCGCTTAGCCAACGACCAGATTGAGCAGTTTGCCCGGAACGTAAATGACTTTACGTACGGTCACACCCTCGAGGTATTTCGCGACCAGATGTTCCTGGCCTGCACGTTCACGAACCTGCTCTTCGGTTGCATCTACCGGAACGGTAATTTTACCACGAACTTTACCATTTACCTGGACGACGACCAGAGTGGTGTTTTCAACCATTGCACTTTCGTCCGCTACCGGCCACGGCGCGTTGTCGATATCACCTTCGCCGCCCAGCTCCTGCCACAGGGTGAAACAGGCGTGCGGGGTGAACGGGTTGAGCATACGCACGACCGCCAGCAGAGCCTCGCGCATCAATGCGCGATCCTGTTCGCCTTCCTGCGGCGCTTTCGCCAGCTTGTTCATCAGCTCCATCACGGCGGCAATCGCGGTGTTGAAGGTCTGACGGCGGCCGATATCATCAGTCACTTTAGCGATAGTTTTGTGCACGTCGCGACGCAGCGCTTGCTGATCTTCGCTGAGGCTTGCGACATCCAGCGCGACCGCCGGGCCCTGGGCCGTGTGCTCGTAGACCAGTTTCCAGACGCGTTTCAGGAAGCGGTTCGCGCCTTCTACACCGGACTCCTGCCATTCGAGGGTCATGTCTGCCGGAGAAGCAAACATCATGAACAGACGCACGGTATCCGCGCCGTAGCGCTCAACCATCACCTGCGGGTCGATACCGTTGTTCTTCGACTTGGACATTTTGCTCATGCCGGTATAAACCAGCTCGCGGCCCTGCGGGTCGAAGGCTTTAACGATACGGCCTTTTTCATCGCGCTCAACGGTGGCGTCGATGGGCGATACCCAGTTACGTTCGCCGTTTTCGCCGACGTAGTAGAAGGCATCCGCCAGCACCATGCCCTGACACAGCAGTTGTTTGGCAGGTTCATTGGAGTTCACCATGCCGGCATCGCGCATCAGTTTGTGGAAGAAGCGGAAGTACAGCAGGTGCATAATGGCGTGTTCGATACCGCCGATATAGATATCCACCGGCAGCCAGTAGTTCGCGGCATTCGGATCCAGCATGCCTTTATCGTACTGCGGGCAGGTATAGCGCGCGTAGTACCAGGAGGATTCCATGAAGGTATCGAAGGTGTCGGTTTCACGCAGCGCCGGCATACCGTTAACGGTGGTTTTCGCCCACTCAGGATCGGCTTTGATCGGGCTGGTGATGCCGTCCATGACCACGTCCTCAGGCAGGATCACCGGCAGCTGATCTTCCGGCGTCGGCATGACGGTGCCGTCTTCCAGGGTCACCATCGGGATCGGCGCGCCCCAGTAACGCTGACGGGAAACGCCCCAGTCGCGCAGACGGTAGTTAACTTTACGCTCGCCAACGCCCAGCGCGGCCAGTTTGTCGGCAATGGCGTTGAAGCCCGCTTCGTAATCCAGACCGCTGAATTCGCCAGAGTTGAACAGCACGCCTTTCTCGGTCAGCGCCTGCTGGGAGAGATCCGGCTCGGAACCATCGGCGGCAAGGATAACCGGCTTGATGTTCAGACCATATTTGCTGGCAAACTCGTAGTCGCGCTGATCGTGACCCGGAACGGCCATGACGGCGCCGGTGCCGTATTCCATCAGGACGAAGTTTGCCGCCCACACCGGGATCGCTTCGCCAGTCAGCGGGTGAATGGCTTTAAAGCCGGTATCGACGCCTTTTTTCTCCATCGTCGCCATGTCCGCTTCGGCCACTTTGGTGTTACGGCATTCGTCGATAAAGGCGGCCAGCGCCGGATTGCTCGCCGCAGCCTGCTGCGCCAGCGGGTGACCCGCGGCGACGGCCAGGTAAGTGCAGCCCATAAAGGTATCCGGGCGGGTGGTGTAAACGGTCAGCTTGTTGGCGTATTCATTAACGTCAAAGGAGATTTCTACCCCTTCGGAACGGCCGATCCAGTTGCGCTGCATCGTCTTAACGGTATCTGGCCAGTGATCCAGCGTGTCCAGGTCGTTGAGCAGTTCGTCAGCGTAAGCGGTGATTTTGATAAACCACTGCGGGATCTCTTTACGTTCAACTTTGGTGTCGCAGCGCCAGCAGCAGCCGTCAATGACCTGCTCGTTGGCGAGAACGGTCTGATCGTTCGGGCACCAGTTCACTGCGGAGGTTTTCTTATAGACCAGGCCTTTTTTGTACAGCTCGGTGAAGAATTTTTGCTCCCAGCGGTAGTATTCCGGGGTGCAGGTCGCAATTTCACGGCTCCAGTCATAGCCGAAGCCCAGCTTTTTCAGCTGGTTTTTCATGTAAGCGATGTTGTCGTAGGTCCACGGAGCCGGCGCGGTGTTGTTTTTAACCGCTGCGCCTTCCGCAGGCAGACCAAACGCATCCCAACCGATCGGCTGCAGGACGTTCTTGCCCAGCATACGCTGATAGCGCGCGATAACGTCGCCGATGGTGTAGTTACGCACGTGACCCATGTGTAGTCGACCAGAAGGATAAGGAAGCATCGACAGGCAGTAATACTTCTCTTTGCTCTCGTCTTCAGTTACTTCAAATGTACGATTTTCGTCCCAGTGAAGCTGGACTTTCGATTCTATCTCTTCCGGGCGGTATTGCTCTTGCATGGCAGCCAGTGGTCCTGTTTTCAATACAGCTACAAAATGTAGCCAATGGATGTGTTATTTCAGATCGGCATAGCATAGCCCAAACGCCCACGTCAAAACAGCCTTTCGCACATTAACATCGGCAAAAGCGGCGCAGAATTTTTAGCGACTCTGTGGCGCGGCTGGCAAAGCAAATGGCCAATAACGTCTATTATTAGAAGAAGTTAATCACACCGGAGGCGAAATGATGAACAAGGTTGCTCAATATTACCGGGAACTGGTCTCCTCGCTCAGTGAACGGCTGCGCAATGGAGAGCGTGACATTGACGCTCTGGTGAAGCAGGCGAGGGTGAAAATCACCCAAGCCGGCGACCTGACGCAAAGCGAGGCTGAATCTCTTATTGCGGCGGTGAAGCGCGATCTGGAAGAATTTGCCCGCAGCTATGAAGAGAGCCAGGAGGACGAGAGCGATAGCGTGTTTATGCGGGTGATCAAAGAGAGTTTGTGGCAGGAACTTGCCGATATTACCGACAAAACACAGCTTGAATGGCGCGAGGTGTTTCAGGATCTGAATCACCATGGGGTTTACCACAGCGGCGAGGTCGTTGGCCTTGGCAACCTGGTATGCGAGAAGTGCCATTATCATCTGGCGGTGTATACGCCGGACGTCCTGCCGCGCTGTCCGAAGTGCGGACACGATCAGTTCCAGAGACGGCCGTTTGAACCCTGAGTGTTAAAAGCGGCGATGCGCGTTTAACCGCGCATCGCCGCTGAGGACGGTGGACATTAGTGCAGGATTTTGGCGAGGAAATCTTTGGCGCGTTCCGATTGCGGGTTGGCGAAGAACGCTTCTTTATCGACATCTTCGACAATCTTTCCTTCATCCATAAAGATCACCCGGTTGGCCACTTTGCGGGCGAAGCCCATTTCGTGAGTCACCACCATCATGGTCATACCTTCGTTAGCCAGCTCGACCATGACGTCCAGCACTTCGTTGATCATTTCCGGATCGAGCGCCGAAGTCGGCTCATCGAACAGCATGGCAATGGGGTCCATACACAGCGCGCGGGCGATCGCCACGCGTTGCTGCTGGCCGCCGGAGAGCTGCGCCGGATATTTTTCCGCATGCGCCGACAGACCGACGCGCTCCAGTAGTTTGAGGCCTTTGGCGCGTGAAGAGGCTTTATCGCGATTGAGGACCTTAATCTGCGCCAGCGTCAGGTTGTCGATGATCGACAGGTGCGGGAACAGTTCAAAGTGTTGAAACACCATACCGACGCGGGAACGCAGCTTGGCAAGGTTGGTTTTTTTATCATTCACCTTAGTGCCATCAACGATAATTTCACCCTGCTGTACCGGTTCCAGGCCGTTAACGGTTTTAATCAGCGTGGATTTACCGGAACCAGACGGCCCGCAGACCACCACGACTTCGCCTTTTTTCACTTCAGTGGAGCAATCGGTCAGCACCTGAAAGTGACCATACCATTTTGAAATATTTTTCAGGGTAATCATTACACAGTCCTTTTCTTCAACCAGCTGACCAACAGCGACGCGCTGAGGCTAAATACAAAATAAACGGCGCCTGCGAACAGGATCATTTCCACCTGGGTTCCGTCACGCTCGCCGATAGTGGAAGCAGTACGGAAGAAATCGGCCAGGCTCAGGACATACACAAGCGAAGTATCCTGGAACAGGACGATTCCCTGGGTTAGCAGCAGCGGGACCATGGCGCGGAAGGCCTGCGGCAGGATAACCAGCTTCATCGATTGCCAGTGGGTCATCCCCAGGGCCAACGAGGCGCTCGACTGGCCGCGAGAAATGCTCTGGATACCGGCGCGGATAATTTCCGAATAGTAGGCCGCTTCAAACATCGAGAACGCCACCATCGCTGAAATCAGGCGAATATCGGTTTTCGGCGATAATCCCAGTACGTTTTGCAGGAAGCCGGGAACGATCAGGTAGAACCACAGCAGCACCATCACCAACGGAATCGAGCGGAAAACGTTGACGTAGGTTTTCGCGAACCACGACAGCGGCAGGAAACTCGACAGGCGCATCACCGCCAGAATTGTGCCCCAAACGATACCAATAACAATCGCCGTGACGGTGATTTTCAGCGTAATAACCAGCCCTGCCAGCAGGTAAGGCATGGAAGGAACAATGGAACTCCAGTCAAAATCGTACATTATTTGCCTCCCATGTTGCCCGGCAGGCGAACTTTACGTTCAACCACGTACATCACCAGCATAATGACGGCATTGATGAAGACGTAGGCGAGGGTGATCGCGGTAAAAGATTCCCAGGCGTGGGCGGAGTAATCCAGCAGCTTACCCGCCTGCGCCGCCATGTCGGCCAGCCCGATAGTGGACGCGATGGCCGAGTTTTTCACCAGGTTCATCATTTCCGAGGTCATGGGCGGCACAATAACGCGATAGGCGTTTGGCAGCAGGACATAGCGGTAGGTTTGCGGCAGGGTCAGGCCCATCGCCAGGCCGGCGTTTTTCTGCCCGCGCGGCAGGGACTGGATCGCGGCGCGTACCTGTTCGCAGACGCGTGCGGCGGTAAACAGCCCGAGACACAGCATTGAGGAGACAAAGAACTGAATGTTCGGATCCAGCTCTGATTTAAACCACATCCCGATGTTTTCCGGCAGAAATTCCGGGATAACCAGGTACCAGGTAAAGAACTGAACGATCAGCGGAACGTTACGAAACAGTTCGACGTAGCAGGTGCCAATCCCGGATAACCAACGGTTAGGGACAGTACGCAGAATGCCGAACAGTGAGCCGACGAGAAAAGCGATAATCCAGGCGCTAACTGACAGGGCGACGGTGACCTGAAAACCGCTCCACAGCCAGCCTAAGTAGGTGGTGTTGCCGAACGGGGCAGGTTGCAGGAATATTCCCCAGTTCCAGTCTATTGACATAAATGGACTCCAGAAAAAAAAGGGTAGCAGCGCTACCCTCGAAGATTGTTGCCCTGCCTGTTTCGGTATTCGCGGCGGCTGGGGAACGACCAGCCACCGTATAGTCTGTCCGTGCGAAGGCAACAATCGGGAGGGCTACTTTGTTGAGCCCCTGTTTTTTTAATTAGTTAAGAGCCTTGTCGTTTGGTGATTTGAACAGCGCTTTCATGTCCTCAGACAGTTCGAAGTTCATGTTCAGGTTCTTCGGCGGAATAGGGTTCTTGAACCAGGTGTCGAACCATTTCGCTGCTTCGCCGGAAGTCTGCGCCTGAGAGACGGTGTCATCGATCAGGGTTTTGAACGAGGCGTCGCCTTTACGCAGCATGCAGCCGTAAGCTTCTTTCGACTGCGGCGTGCCGACGATTTCCCAGTTATCCGGTTTCTTCGCTTTCGCGCGTTCGCCAGCCAGTAGCGCGTCATCCATCATAAAGGCTACCGCGCGACCGCTTTCCAGAGTACGGAAAGAGTCGCCATGGTCTTTCGCGCTGATGATGCGCATGTTCATTTTCTTCTCGTCGTTCAGCTTATGCAGCAGCACTTCCGAGGTCGTACCGGAGGTCACGACTACCGCTTTGTCTTTCAGGTCCGGGAAGTCTTTAATCGGGCCGCCTTTTTTCACCAGCAGACGGGTACCGACCACGAAAATGGTATCGGAGAAGGCCGCTTGTTGCTGGCGTTCAAGGTTGTTGGTGGTAGAACCGCACTCAAAATCATAGGTGCCGTTTTGCAGCAGCGGGATACGGTTCTGCGAGGTCACCGGAATCAGCTTCACCTGCAGGTCAGGTTTGTTCAGCTTTTTCTTGATCGCCTCAACGATAGCGTTGGAGTAATCCTGGGAGTAGCCAACCACTTTCTGCTGGTTATCGTAATAGGAGAACGGCACTGATGATTCACGGTGACCGACGACAATGACGCCATTTTTGGCGATCTTATCCAGCGTGCTCTGGCCTGTGGCCGGGGCGGCATCTTCGGCGTGAGCCAGTCCGGCGGTCACTCCCATGACCAGCATTGCGGCGGCCAGTTTACGTAATTGCATATCCAACTCCTCATCCATAACGCCAGGGGCGTTAGTGGTACCCATTGTGATTGTGTGTGTTTTTTCTATTCCTTTCCGCGTTGCCGTTACGCCGCGCTTTCGGGAAACGTCTGCCATCTTGAAGTGCAGTATTTGTATGAGCTTGTTAGCATTTAGTTTGGCTTAATGTAAAGATTTTGCTGCGTTATTGTTTGTTTTTGCGAAGCGTACCGCACCATTTATGGGCAAAAATGGTTCGTTGCACCAACGTAGCGCGAAGCACGAACGCTTTCGGTGCAACGCCGGTACAACCGCTGGCAAAATCACGAATATGGATAGAATTAAGCAATGGCCGTGCCAGAGTGGCGAGAAAGAGATCCTGATACGGGGGATGGCTCACGGCGACGACCGCCGCCGTGAGCTGGCCGGGAAATACCCGGCTGAGAACGGTTAGTGACGACGCTGACGCAGGCTCATGACCAGTGCCGCAAAGCCGAACAGGGCGGTGAGCGCCCACAGCGGCCAGTTGCCGGTACGCGCATACGGCGTCAGACCAGTGGTTGGCGTCACCCGGGTCGTGAGTACTTCGCGGGTAAACTGCGGGATCATGTCCTGAATTTCGCCGCGCGGCCCAATAACTGCGGTAATGCCGTTGTTGGTGCTACGCAGCAGCGGGCGCGCCAATTCCAGCGCCCGCATACGCGCCATCTGGAAGTGCTGCCACGGGCCGATCGACTTACCAAACCACGCATCGTTGGAGATGGTCAGCAGATAATCGGTATCCGGACGGAAGTTATCGCGAACCTGCTCGCCGAGGATGATTTCGTAGCAAATCGCCGCTGTTAGCTTCATGTTATGCGCTACCAGCTGCGGTTGGACATACGGACCGCGGCTGAACGAGGACATCGGCAGATCAAAGAACGGCGCCAGCGGACGCAGAATCGATTCCAGCGGCACGAATTCGCCAAACGGCACCAGATGGTTCTTGTTGTAGCGATTGGTCGAGTCGTAGCTATACGGGTTGTCTTTACCCAGCGTGATGATGGTGTTGTAGGTATCGTAGCGGTTTTGTTTATTCAGCCGCGCATCGACAATACCGGTAATCAGCGAGCTATTTTTTGCGCGCATCAGGTCATCGACCATGCTAAGGAAATGCTGCTGATTGATTTCCAGATCCGGGATTGCCGACTCCGGCCAGATGATCAGCTGCGATTTACCCATATGCGGCTGGGTGAGATCGAGGTAGGTTTTCAGGGTATTAACCAGTTGGTGCTCATCCCACTTCATGGCCTGCGGGATATTTCCCTGCACCAGAGAGACTTCAGTTGCGCGCTCCGGCAGCAGTTGATACCACTGGATATAACGCAGCGGGAAGGGCAGGGCAAACAGCACTACAGCCATTACCAGTGGTTTCCAGTTACGCTGCGCGACAGCCAGCGCCAGCAGGCCGCTGACGACCATTAACAGGAAGTTGATCGCCTCAACGCCCATCAGCGGCGCCAGACCTTTCAGCGGGCCGTCAATCTGGCTATAGCCGAACTGCAGCCACGGGAAGCCGGTCAGTACCCAGCCGCGGAGGAATTCGGTAATTTGCCAGATCACCGGCGCAGCGATGGCGAGACGGATCCAGTGGGTTTTCGGCCACAGGCGTGAAAGGATCCCCGCGAACAGACCGGTATACAGCGACAGATAGGCCGCCAGCAGGACGACGAGGAAAACGTTGACCGGGCCGGGCATACCGCCGAACTGCGCGATACTGACGTAAACCCAGTTGATGCCGGTGCCGAATAGTCCCATTCCCCAGAAATAGCCAATCCAGGCGCTTTGCAGCGGGCGACGGTTAAGGGTGAGCGCTTGCAGGCCGAATAGCGAGACGATCGCCGCAGGCCAGAAGTCGTAAGGTGAAAAAGCCAGCGTTCCGCTGGCTCCGAATAACAGCGCCAGCAGCAGACGTATGCGCTGGCGTTCAAGTAAAGAGGCAAATACCATTTAGGTTAATCGTCCCGTTAAAATTAGTCTTCCAGTTTTGGCTGCGGCGCATCATCAGGAAGTTTGACATGGACCTGAATAATACGTCTGCTGTCAGCCATTGCGACCTTGAATTGGTAACCATCAATGTCTATCGACTCGCCGCGGGCCGGGAGATGACCGAAGGCCTGCATTACCAGTCCGCCGATGGTATCGACTTCTTCATCGCTAAAGTGGGTACCGTAGGCCTTGTTGAAGTCTTCAATCGACGCCAGCGCGCGCACCGTCCAGGTGTGACGGCTGAGTTGACGAAAATCGATATCTTCCTCTTCGTCATATTCGTCTTCGATCTCGCCGACGATAAGCTCAAGGATATCCTCGATAGTCACCAGACCAGACACGCCGCCGAACTCGTCGATGACGATAGCCATATGATAACGTTGTGAGCGGAACTCTTTCAGCATGCGGTCAACCCGCTTGCTTTCAGGCACGACAACCGCCGGGCGTAACACTTTTTCCATGCTGAAAGCCTCGGCGTCGCTGCGCATGAACGGCAGCAGATCCTTAGCCATCAGAATCCCTTCAATGTGATCTTTGTCTTCGCTAATGACCGGGAAACGCGAGTGAGCGGATTCGATGATCACATCGAGGCACTCGTCCAGAGTCTGGTTGCGTTTCAGGGTAATCATCTGCGAGCGCGGGATCATGATATCGCGGACGCGCTGGTCTGCGATATCCATTACCCCTTCAAGCATGTCGCGCGTATCTTCATCGATAAGCTCGTTCTGCCCGGAGTCACGGATCAGCGCCAATAATTCATCACGGTTTTTCGGCTCACCGTGAAAAAGTTGGCTGAGTAAGAGGGAGAAGAATCCCTTTTTGCTGTTTACTGTGTCACTACTGTGTGAATTGTCGTCGCTCATGGCGTCGTATGGGTTCTCGTGTTGGTTGATTACTGCTCAAAACGCGTAAACTCAGCGCCAGGCATGAGGGCCAGTCGCCGGCAAAGCCGGCGGCGGGTTATTCCTTCTCGGCAATGTACGGATCCTCATAGCCCAGAGCAAGCATTATCTCTGTTTCGAGGCCTTCCATTTCTTCCGCTTCTTCGTCTTCAATATGATCGTAGCCCAACAGATGTAGGCTACCGTGTACCACCATGTGCGCCCAGTGGGCTTCCAGCGGTTTATCCTGTTCTTTGGCTTCTTGTTCAACCACCTGGCGGCAGATGATCAGATCGCCGAGCAGCGGCATTTCGATTCCCGGCGGGGCTTCGAACGGGAAGGAGAGCACGTTGGTCGGTTTATCCTTCCCGCGATAAGTCAGGTTCAGCTCGTGGCTTTCTGCGATGTCAACCAGGCGAATGGTTAATTCTGACTCTTCCTGAAACTGCGGGATCACGGCATCCACCCAGCGTTGAAAGAGGGCTTCGTCCGGTAGACCGCTGGTGTCTTCGCAGGCCAGCTGTAAATCGAGAATCACCTGACTCATTTTTGCTCCTGTTCCTGGGCTTCGCGTTTACGCTCGGCGGCCAGTTCTGCTTTACGTTTTTGTTCTGCTTCTTCCCATGCTTCATAGGCATTGACGATGCGGGCAACGACCGGGTGGCGCACGACGTCTTCGCTATGGAAGAAATTGAAGCTGATTTCATCGACTTCCGCCAGCACTTCAATGGCGTGGCGCAGGCCGGATTTGGTGTTGCGCGGCAGGTCTATCTGGGTGACGTCGCCGGTGATAACCGCTTTCGAGTTAAAGCCGATACGAGTCAGGAACATCTTCATCTGTTCGATGGTGGTGTTCTGGCTTTCGTCGAGAATGATAAAGGCGTCATTCAGCGTGCGCCCGCGCATGTAGGCCAGCGGCGCGACTTCAATCACGTTGCGCTCAATCAGTTTCTCGACTTTCTCAAAGCCGAGCATTTCAAACAGCGCGTCGTACAGCGGGCGCAGATACGGATCGACTTTCTGGCTCAGATCGCCCGGCAGGAAGCCGAGTTTTTCGCCCGCTTCGACGGCAGGGCGGGTGAGCAGAATACGGCGGATCTCCTGACGTTCCAGGGCATCTACCGCCGCGGCAACCGCGAGGTAGGTTTTACCGGTACCCGCCGGTCCGACGCCGAAGGTAATATCGTGGTCAAGGATATTGGCGATGTACTGCGCCTGATTCGGAGTACGCGGTTTAATCACCCCGCGTTTGGTTTTGATATTGATGGCTTTGCCGTAATCCGGCACGCTCTCGGCGCTCTGTTCAAGCACGCGGGCTTCTTTGATGGCCAGGTGGATCTGTTCCGGTTCTATATCCTGAATCTGGCCGCGCATCGGCGCAGTATCGACATACAGGCTCGTCAGGATATCTGCGGCGGCGTGCACGCAAATCGCGCGACCGGTCAGTTTGAAGTGATTGTCGCGGCGGTTGATTTCAATGCCTAACCGGCGCTCCAGCTGTTTGATGTTGTCGTCAAACGGGCCGCACAGCCCCAACAGGCGCGCGTTATCCGCTGGCTCCAGGGTAATTTCACGGGTTTCTATGTTCAAACTGTTCCTCTTATTACGTGTGTTGCCGGATGACGTCAGTCATTCGACTAATAAGGAAATTATTCACGTCACGGGAATATGGCGCAAGCATTGCTGTAGATATAAGGGCGAGGAGGGGAAATGCAAGGCCTGCCGGAATCGGCAGACCTGCGGGGATTACGGCTGGTAGGTGCCAACACCCAGCTCGTTTTCTTTACGCGTACGCGCAATGACCGATTCCGGCGATTCCACGACGCGCAGCCCCATCTCGTCTTCGGTGCGGACAATGACGCCGCGCAGAGAGTTAGTGTAGACATCGACGATTTCAACGTCGACGAATTTACCCACCATATCCGGGGTGCCTTCAAAGTTCACCACGCGGTTGTTTTCGGTACGGCCGGAAAGCTCCATCAGGCTCTTGCGCGAGGTGCCTTCCACCAGAATACGCTGGGTGGTGCCGAGCATGCGGCGGCTCCAGGCCATCGCCTGCTGGTTAATACGCTCCTGCAGAATATACAGACGCTGCTTTTTGTCAGCATCCGGGACATCGTCAACCATATCCGCTGCCGGGGTACCCGGGCGGGCGGAGAAGATAAAGCTGAAGCTGACGTCGAAGTTGACTTCGCCAATCAACTTCATGGTCTTTTCGAAATCATCGTTGGTTTCACCAGGGAAGCCGACGATAAAGTCGGAGCTAATCTGGATATCCGGGCGCGCCTCGCGCAGTTTGCGAATAATCGCTTTGTATTCCAGCACGGTGTGGGTACGGCCCATCAGGTTCAGCACGCGGTCGGAACCGGCTTGTACAGGCAGATGCAGGAAGCTCACCAGCTCCGGCGTATCGCGATACACGTCGATGATATCGTCGGTAAACTCAATGGGATGGCTGGTGGTAAAGCGAATGCGGTCGATACCGTCGATGGCGGCGACCAGGCGCAGCAGATCGGCGAAGTTACCCGTTGTGCCATCGTAGTTCTCGCCGCGCCAGGCGTTAACGTTCTGTCCCAGCAGGTTGACTTCACGTACGCCCTGCGCCGCCAGTTGTGCTATTTCAAACAGAATATCGTCGCAAGGACGGCTGACTTCTTCACCGCGGGTATAAGGCACCACGCAGTAGGTACAGTATTTGTTGCAGCCTTCCATGATGGAAACGAAGGCGGTCGGCCCTTCGGCGCGCGGTTCCGGCAGGCGATCGAATTTTTCGATTTCCGGGAAGCTCACATCAATAACCGGTTTGTGGTTGTTGCGTACCGCATCGATCATTTCCGGCAGACGATGCAGCGTCTGTGGGCCAAAAATAATGTCAACATAGTGGGCGCGTTGGCGAATCAGCTTGCCTTCCTGAGAGGCGACGCAGCCGCCGACGCCGATGATGACGCCAGGTTTTTTGGCTTTCAGCAGTTTCCAGCGGCCAAGCTGATGGAACACTTTTTCCTGCGCCTTCTCGCGAATAGAGCAGGTATTGAGCAGCAGCACGTCCGCTTCTTCGGCCACTTCAGTGAGTTGATACCCATGGGTGGCATCCAGCAGATCGGCCATCTTTGATGAATCGTATTCATTCATCTGACAGCCCCAGGTTTTAATATGGAGTTTTTTTGTCATCGACTTGCTCATGCTCAGTTGTAGATATCCAAAAAGAAAGACGGGTACAGTTTAAGAATTAGAATTCATTCGCAGGGGAAGCATTGTAATGCTTTGACCGCCCCCTGACCAGTACGACCATGATCCCCGCAAGGACGCAAAAATCCGGTAAACTTAAGGAAATCAGGTTTAAGGATAATTGCCATGACAATTCATGCAACAGATGTCGCCATTGTCGGCGGCGGAATGGTCGGCGGCGCGCTGGCATTGGGGCTGGCGCAACACGGGTTTTCGGTTACGGTGATTGAAAAAAACGCGCCACCCGCGTTTGATGCCGTTGCGGCGCCGGATGTGCGTATTTCGGCGATCAGCGCCTCGTCGGTTGGCCTGCTGAAAAGCCTTGGAGTCTGGGAGGCGGTGCGCGGTATGCGCGCGCATGCCTATCGCCGCCTCGAGACCTGGGAGTGGGAAAGCGCGCACGTCGACTTTAATGCGGCGGAGCTGAAACTGCCGGAACTTGGCTATATGGTGGAGAACAATGTGTTGCAGCGGGCGTTATGGCAGGCGCTCGACGCTCATGACCAGGTCACTCTGCAAGTGGGCGTCTCGTTAAGCGAGCTGCAGCGCGAACAAGAGGGCGTGACGTTGCGTCTGAGCGATGGCGGCATTTGCGCGGCGCGACTGGCGATCGGCGCGGACGGCGCCAACTCTCAAGTGCGTGAGCTTGCCGGGATTGGCGTACAGGCCTGGCAGTATCAACAATCCTGTATGTTGATCAGCGTGCAGTGCGCCGACGAGCCCGGCGACAGCACCTGGCAGCAGTTCACCCCAAGCGGGCCGCGCGCGTTCCTGCCGCTGTTTGACCACTGGGCGTCGCTGGTGTGGTATGACACGCCGGCACGAATCCGCCAACTGCAGGGGATGTCGATGCCCCAGTTGCAGCAAGAGATTGCCGCGCACTTTCCGGCGCGGTTGGGTCGCGTGACGCCAATGAGTGCTGGCGCTTTTCCTCTAACCCGCCGCCATGCGTTGCAATATGTGCAGCCAGGACTGGCATTGGTTGGCGATGCGGCGCATACCATTCATCCGTTGGCGGGGCAGGGGGTGAATCTGGGTTATCGCGACGTTGATGCGCTGCTGGATATTTTGACCGAAGCGCGCGGGCGCGGCGAAGCCTGGTCCAGCCTGGCGGTGCTGAAGCGCTATCAGGCGCGGCGTCGGGCGGATAATTTTATTATGCAGTCAGGGATGGATCTGTTTTATGCCGGTTTCAGCAACGATCTGGCGCCAGTACGCGTGCTGCGCAACATTGGCCTGATGGCCGCAGAGCGCGCCGGGGTGTTAAAGCGCCAGGCGTTAAAGTATGCGTTAGGTTTGTAATCGATTTATTCCCGGTGAGGGGGGCGACAATCTATCACCGCCCTCGTGCCGGGAAAATAGCAAACCGCAGAAAGCAAAAAAGCCCACCGAGGTGAGCTTTTTTGCTGTTTAGTGGCTGGGGTACGAGGATTCGAACCTCGGAATGCTGGTATCAGAAACCAGAGCCTTACCGCTTGGCGATACCCCAACAGGGTGCGCTCACACGTGAACGTCTTTTGAATATGGCTGGGGTACGAGGATTCGAACCTCGGAATGCTGGTATCAGAAACCAGAGCCTTACCGCTTGGCGATACCCCAACAATTCTTTTTGGATTTATCGAAATGAATCGATAATTCCCTTGTATGGTGGCTACGACGGGATTCGAACCTGTGACCCCATCATTATGAGTGATGTGCTCTAACCAGCTGAGCTACGTAGCCAAATTATAGTACTGTTTCTTCGATGGCTGGGGTACCTGGATTCGAACCAGGGAATGCCGGTATCAAAAACCGGTGCCTTACCGCTTGGCGATACCCCAATACCGTTGCGGTGAACCGCTAATATCGAAGAAATATGGCTGGGGTACCTGGATTCGAACCAGGGAATGCCGGTATCAAAAACCGGTGCCTTACCGCTTGGCGATACCCCATCCGTGCAACGCTGATTGGTGAATGGTGCGGGAGGCGAGACTTGAACTCGCACACCTTGCGGCGCCAGAACCTAAATCTGGTGCGTCTACCAATTTCGCCACTCCCGCAAAAAAGATGGTGGCTACGACGGGATTCGAACCTGTGACCCCATCATTATGAGTGATGTGCTCTAACCAGCTGAGCTACGTAGCCATCTTTTTTCGCGTTACCTTATCGGCGTTGCGGGGCGCATTATGCGTATTGGGCCTGCGAGCGTCAACCCCTTTTTCAAGTAAAATCGTTGGAATGTGACTGTTTGGTTAGGTTGCGAACAGCATGCTGCAATAATCGGCAAGAATTGATTATTTATCGTTTTTATTTGTCGATTCCGGGGTAAAAAAACGGACCCTGTTGGGTCCGTTACGCTTGCCGATCGCTTATTGATAAGCCGACTGATGCACGCCGACCGCGCGTCCTGATGGATCGTTCATGGTTTTGAACGCTTCATCCCACTCGATGGCTTTAGCCGAGGAACAGGCGACGGATGGGCCGCCTGGTACGCATTGTGCAGCGCTCGGCAGCGGGAATAGCTCTTCGAAGATTTCGCGGTACAGATAGCCCTCTTTTGAGCTTGGGGTGTTATACGGGAAGCGGAAGCTTGCCGTCTCCAGTTGCTGGTCGCTAATCTGTTTTGCCGCCACTTCTTTCAGCGTATCAATCCAGCTATAACCCACGCCGTCAGAGAACTGCTCTTTTTGGCGCCAGGCGACGCTTGCCGGCAGATAGGCTTCAAAGCACTCGCGCAGAATGTGTTTTTCCATTTTGCCGTTGCCGCACATTTTATCCTGCGGGTTGATGCGCATCGCCACGTCGAGGAATTTCTTATCGAGGAACGGTACGCGAGCTTCAACGCCCCAGGCGGACATCGCTTTGTTGGCGCGGGCGCAGTCAAACATATGCAGCGCCTGCAGTTTACGTACCGTCTCTTCGTGCAACTCTTTCGCGTTCGGCGCTTTATGGAAGTAGAGATAACCGCCGAACACTTCATCGGAACCTTCGCCGGAGAGCACCATCTTGATGCCCATGGCTTTAATTTTGCGCGACATCAGGTACATCGGCGTTGAGGCGCGGATGGTCGTCACATCGTAGGTTTCGATGTGATAGATAACGTCGCGGATCGCATCCAGCCCTTCCTGCACGGTAAAGTGAATTTCGTGGTGTACGGTGCCGAGATGGTTAGCCACTTCCTGCGCGGCTTTCAGGTCAGGAGACCCTTCCAGACCAACTGCAAACGAGTGCAGCTGCGGCCACCAGGCTTCGCTGCGTTCCTGATCTTCGACGCGACGCGCGGCGTATTTCTTGGTGATGGCTGAAATAACGGAAGAATCCAGACCACCAGACAGCAGTACCCCGTAAGGGACATCGGACATCAGGTGGCTTTTCACTGATTCTTCCAACGCCTGACGTAGTTCGTTTTTATCGGTTACGTTGTCTTTTACCGCATCGTAGTCGAACCAGTCGCGCTGATAGTACTGGCGAATTTCGCCATCTTTGCTCCACAGATAGCTACCCGCCGGGAACTCTTTGATGGTACGACACACCGGCACCAGCGCTTTCATTTCGGAAGCAACGTAGAAGTTGCCGTGTTCGTCGTGGCCCATGTACAGCGGAATAATACCGATAGGGTCGCGGCCAATTAAATAAGCGTCTTTCTCGCTGTCGTACAGCGCGAAGGCGAACATTCCTTGCAACTCATCAAGGAACTCTGGTCCTTTTTCCTGATACAGCGCCAGGATCACTTCACAGTCGGAACCGGTCTGGAACTGATAGCGTTCGCCGTACTCTGCGCGTAGCGCCTGGTGGTTATAGATTTCACCGTTCACCGCCAGGGCGTGGGTTTTTTGTTGGTTGTAGAGCGGCTGCGCACCGGCGTTGACGTCGACGATCGACAGACGCTCGTGGACGAGGATGGCTTTATCGCAGGCATAGACGCCGGACCAGTCCGGGCCGCGGTGACGCATCAGGCGAGAGAGTTCCAGAGCCTTTTTACGCAGTTCGCCTGCGTCAGTTTTAATATCCAGTACGCCAAAAATAGAACACATAGCCTTCTCCGTTACCCTGTCGTGTGGTGATGTTGTGCAGACCTCGTCTTCTCGCAAGGCCTCAGTGCTTGTTAAAGAAAATGCCGTAAAGGGAGGAAGGGTGCAAGAGGTTTGCCCGCTGAAAAAGAAAAAGTGCAATCCTGATTGCCAGATGTTGAAAAATGAGTGTGTTTCAGGCGGATTTATTGATGATTGTTTACTAATTGGCGGTTTTTATTAGATGAATGTATTTTTGCCAGGGTTGAAAATGAAAAACCACGTCCAGGGACGTGGTTTTGGCTCAGAAAATGTCGATTTCAGCGACCGATGGGTAAATCCACGAGGGGCGGAACGGCATGCTATCGATATCGTCCAGCGTCGAGACGCCAGAAAGCACCAGAATGGTCTCGAGGCCCGCCTGGAACCCCGCGAGGATATCGGTGCGTAGGTTGTCGCCGACAATTACCGTCTGCTCGGAGTGGGCCTGCATTTTATTGAGCGCCGAGCGGATAATCCACGGACTCGGTTTGCCGACATAAAACGGCTTGCGCCCGGAAATTTTCTCGATGCCGGCGCACAGCGCGCCGCAGGCCGGATAGTAGCCGCGACCGTGGGTATCCGGGTTGGTGGCGATAAAGCGCGCGCCGTTGGCGACGAAGAAAGCCGCCTTGTGCATCATTTCCCAGTTAAAGGAGCGGGTCTCGCCAACGATCACGAAATCAGGGTTAACGTCGGTGATGGTGAACCCGGCTTTGTAGAGTTCGTGGATCAGCGCGCCTTCGCCGACGACGTAGGCCTTTTTCCCTTCCTGGCGGCGCAGAAAATCGGCGGTCGCCATGGCTGAGGTGTAGAACGCGGTGTCCGGCGCGTCAATGCCCGCAGTGGCGAAACGGTTGGCCAAATCCTGCCCGGTTTGCGACGGGTAGTTGGTCAGCATCACCAGCGGCATGCCTTTATCCAGGATGCGTTTGATAAACTCAGCGGCGCCGGGAACCGCCACGTTATCGTGCATCAGCACGCCGTCGATATCACAAATTACGTTTTGAATGGTCATGGACAGTCCAACATCATTAACGAAAGGCAAAACTATAAAGCTGGATTAACTTTCCAGCAAATGCTGTAGCAGAGTGCCGTTGAGCATCGCGCGTTTGACCAGCGCAAAGGCGCCGATGGCTGAGCGGTGATCCAGCGTTGAACGCACCACCGGTAGATTTTTGCGAAACGCCTTCAGCGCCTGGCCGTTAATACAGCCTTCGATCGCTGGCAGCAGCACTTTTTCCGCTTCGACGATCTCGCCGGCAATCACCACTTTTTGCGGGTTAAACAGGTTGATGGCGATGGCGATGGTTTTGCCCAGATGGCGGCCGACATACTCGACCACTTCACAGGCCAGCGCGTCGCCTTTGTTCGCCGCTTTGCAGATAGTCTTGATATTGCAGTCATCGAGCGCGATACGGCTTTGATAGCCCTGTTCCAGCAGATGGCGGACGCGATGCTCAATCGCGGCGTTGGCGGCGACGGTCTCCAGGCAGCCGAAGTTGCCGCAGTGGCAGCGTTCGCCCAGCGGGTCTACCTGGATATGGCCAATCTCGCCGACGTTGCCGTTACGGCCGATAAAAATACGCCCGTTGGAGATAATACCCGCGCCGGTGCCGCGGTGGACGCGCACCAGAATGGAATCTTCGCAATCCTGACTTGCGCCAAAATAGTGCTCCGCCAGCGCCAGGCTGCGGATATCGTGGCCGACGAAGCAGGTAACGTTAAAACGTTTTTCCAGCGCCTCAACCAGCCCCCAGTTCTCCACCTGAATGTGCGGCATATAGCGGATAACCCCGCTTTCCGGATCGACTAGCCCCGGCAGGATGACTGAAATGGCGATCAGTTCGCGGATTTTACGCTGACAGTGGTCAATAAAGGTGGCGATGATATTCAGCAGGGCGTGTTCCAGGGTCTCCTGGGTACGCTCCGGCAGAGGGAAGTGTTCTTCTTCCAGCGTCTTGCTGCTTAAATCATAGAGGGTCAGAGTGGCGTCATAGCGGCCAAGCCGCACGCCGATGGCGTTGAAATTGCGGGTCTCCGCAATGATGGAGATAGCGCGGCGGCCCCCGGTGGAGGCCTGCTGATCGACTTCTTTGATCAGTCCGCGCTCAATCAGCTGACGCGTGATTTTAGTCACGCTGGCAGGGGCAAGCTGGCTTTGTTCCGCTATCTGAATGCGCGAGATAGGACCGTGTTGGTCAATCAGCCGATAGACGGCCGCGCTGTTCAGCTGTTTTACCAGATCGACGTTACCAATTTGAGCTTGTCCGCCTGCTGTCATACTTTTACTTACTCAGTGACGACCTCGTTACCATTAACGATGGTCTTGATGATTTTATAATCGCGGCTAAACGCGGTCAGGTTAGCGACCATACCCGGCGCAATGCTGCCGAGCTGCTTGTCCACGCCAATCGCGCGCGCCGGGTAGAGCGTCGCCATACGCAACACTTCGTCCAGCGCCACGCCGCAATGTTCAACGAGGTTGCGCACCCCTTCAATCATGGTCAGCGAAGAGCCGCTGAGGGTGCCGTTTTCATCAACGCACAGTCCATTACGGTAGTATATTGTTTTACCAGCAAAAATGAACTGGTCAATATTAGCGCCTGCCGGCGCGGTGGCGTCGGTAACCAGGCACAGTTTGTCGCCTTTCAGACGCTTGGCGTTACGCACGTTGGCGTAATCGACGTGCATCCCGTCGACGATGATACCGCAGTAAACGTCCGGCTCGTCGAAAATCGCGCCGGCCAGACCGGGTTCACGACCGGTAATATACGGCATGGCATTATAAAGGTGGGTCGCGAAGGTGATACCGGCGCGGAAGCCGATTTTCGCTTCTTTCAGCGTGGCGTTGGAGTGTCCGGCGGAAACAACGATCCCGGCGGCGACCAGTTTACGGATCACTTCCGGTTCGACACGCTCAGGGGCGAGGGTCACTTTGGTGATCACATCGGCGTTGGCGCAGAGGACATCAACCAGGGCGGTGTCCGGTTTGCGTACGTAATCGGGGTTGTGGGTGCCTTTCTTAACGATATTCAGCCACGGGCCTTCCAGATGCAGACCCAGCGCCTGGTTTGGATATTTTTGCAGGTATTCGCGCATCACGCGGATGCCCTGTTTCATCAGGTCATCGCTGGAGGTAATCAGCGTCGGCAGGAAGCTGGTGCAGCCGGAACGTTCGTTCGCTTTCTGCATAATTTCCAGCGTTTCGACGGTGACCGCATCCGGACTATCGTTGAATTGCACGCCGCCGCAGCCGTTCAGTTGGACGTCGATAAAACCGGGGGCAATTATCGCACCGTTGACCGAGCGCTGCTCAATGTCAGACGATAAATCTGCCTGCGGACAAATACGTTCGATAAGGCCATTGGCGATAACAACCGCATGGTCATCCAGAATTTCATGACCGGTATAAATCCGGCCTTGGGTTAATGCATACATTACGACCCCCGGTTATAAAAATAATTGTCCCGCGGATAACCGCAGGACGAGACTACATTACAGACCTTTGATGTTTTCAGCTTCTAATTCGTTGAAATACTTCAGCGTCTTCACTTTCAGTTCCATGGTGGACGGCTCGTCGCAGACGACAACCGCTTTCGGATGCAGCTGCAGACAGGTAATGGTCCACATGTGGTTGACGTTACCTTCTACCGCCGCCTGCAGCGCCTGCGCTTTCTGGTGACCCAGAACCAGAATCATCACTTCTTCGGCATCCAGTAGGGTGCCCACGCCAACGGTCAGCGCATATTTCGGCACCAGATCCACGTCGCCGTCGAAGAAGCGAGAGTTTGCCACGCGGGTGTCATGGGTCAGCGTTTTAATGCGGGTACGGGACGCCAGTGAAGAAGCCGGCTCGTTGAACGCGATGTGGCCATCGTTGCCTACACCGCCCATGAACAGGTGGATTTTACCGTAAGAACGGATTTTTTCTTCATAACGGCGGCATTCTGCATCGATATCCGGCGCATTACCATTCAGCAGGTTGATATTTTCAGCAGGAATATCAACATGGTCAAAGAAATTGCGGTGCATGAAGCTATGATAGCTTTCTGGATGCTCTTTCGGCAGACCGACGTACTCATCCATGTTGAAGGTCACAACGTGCTGGAAGCTAACCTGGCCTGCTTTATGCATTTCAACCAGCGCTTTGTAAGCGGTAAGAGGCGTACCACCGGTAGGCAGACCCAGTACGAACGGACGGTCCGCGGTCGGTTTGAAGGCATTGATGCGGTTAACGATATGACGGGCAGCCCATTTGCCTACTTGTTCAGCTGTTACCAGGGGAATCAGTCTCATTCTTCACCTCTATAGTTAAATTAGAACCTGGCGGATTGGCGCCAGCATACTATTAAGAGTATTGCAGCAACTGCGCCGACCGGGGTCAATCCGTGTTGATTTTTTGAATGATAAAATAAGTTTTCGATGTTAGCCAGTCGAAGGGAGGGGTAAATACGATATTTGGTGATTATAGTCACAAAAAATGCTGGTTTAATTTGCGATACGAATTAATTTTTCACACACTTTGCCGGTAAGTGATAAAACCGACCTTGTTACACAATAAAAAAGTGGCTTTGAAAATGAGCCTCATCGGGGTCTCATAGGGGGAATAAGATGAATATTTTAGGTTTCTTCCAGCGACTGGGTAGGGCATTACAGCTCCCTATCGCAGTGCTGCCGGTCGCAGCATTGCTGCTGCGATTCGGGCAACCAGATCTGCTGAACGTACCCTTCATCGCGCAAGCGGGTGGGGCAATCTTTGACAACTTAGCATTGATCTTCGCCATCGGCGTCGCGTCAAGCTGGTCCAAAGATAACGCGGGTTCTGCGGCGCTGGCGGGCGCAGTAGGTTATTTCGTGATGACCAAAGCCATGGTCACCATCAACCCGGAAATTAACATGGGCGTCCTGGCGGGTATCGTTACCGGTCTGGTCGCTGGCGCCGTTTATAACCGTTGGGCCGGCATTAAACTGCCAGACTTCCTGAGCTTCTTCGGTGGTAAACGTTTCGTTCCTATCGCCACCGGCTTCTTCTGTCTGGTGCTGGCTGCCATCTTCGGCTACGTCTGGCCGCCGGTGCAGCACGCTATTCACTCTGGTGGTGAATGGATCGTTTCTGCGGGCGCGTTGGGTTCCGGTATCTTCGGTTTTATCAACCGTCTGCTGATCCCGACCGGTCTGCATCAGGTCCTGAATACCATCGCCTGGTTCCAGATTGGTGAGTTCACCAACGCGGCCGGCGCGGTCTTCCACGGCGACATCAACCGCTTCTACGCCGGTGACGGCACCGCGGGGATGTTCATGTCCGGCTTCTTCCCGATCATGATGTTCGGTCTGCCGGGCGCGGCATTGGCGATGTACATGGCTGCACCGAAAGAACGTCGTCCGATGGTTGGCGGTATGCTGCTGTCCGTTGCGATCACCGCGTTCCTGACCGGTGTAACCGAGCCGCTGGAATTCCTGTTCATGTTCCTGGCTCCGCTGCTGTATCTCCTGCACGCTATCCTGACCGGTATCAGTCTGTTCATCGCAACGGCGCTGGGTATCCATGCAGGCTTCTCCTTCTCCGCAGGCGCTATCGACTACGTGTTGATGTACAGCCTGCCGGCAGCCAGCAAAAACGTCTGGATGCTGCTGGTGATGGGCGTGGTGTTCTTCTTCGTTTACTTCCTGCTGTTCAGCGCGGTTATCCGCATGTTCAACCTGAAAACGCCGGGTCGTGAAGATCAAACTGACGACGTCGTCACTGAAGAAGCCAACAGTAATACTGAAGAAGGTCTGACTCAGCTGGCGACAAACTACATCGCCGCGGTAGGCGGTACCGATAACCTGAAAGCGATTGATGCCTGTATTACCCGCCTGCGTCTGACCGTAGTCGACTCGGCGAAAGTTAACGACGCAGCATGTAAACGCCTGGGCGCATCCGGCGTGGTGAAACTGAATAAACAAACCATCCAGGTCATTGTTGGCGCGAAAGCGGAATCCGTTGGCGACGCGATGAAGAAAGTGGTTGCCCGTGGTCCGGTTGCCGCAGCGGCTGCATCGACTGGCAGCGCTCCAGCTGCTGCGACTGTGGCAAAACCGCAGGCGGTCGCGAATGCCAAAACCGTAGAAGCGCTGGTTTCCCCGATTACCGGTGAAGTGGTTGCGCTTGAACAGGTGCCGGACGAAGCCTTCGCCAGCAAAGCGGTCGGCGACGGTATCGCGGTGAAACCGACGGATAAAATAGTTGTTGCGCCGGCGGCGGGTACCGTGGTGAAAATCTTCAACACTAACCACGCGTTCTGCCTCGAGACGGATAACGGCGCGGAAATCGTCGTCCACATGGGCATCGATACCGTGGCGCTGGAAGGTAAAGGCTTTAAACGTCTGGTCGAAGAAGGGGCGGAAGTGAAAGCGGGCGAGCCGATTCTGGAAATGGATCTGGACTTCCTCAATGCGAACGCCCGCTCGATGATAAGTCCAGTGGTCTGCAGCAACAGCGATGATTACAGCGCGCTGGTGATTCAGGCTACGGGCAACGTCGTCGCCGGTCAAACGCCGCTGTTCGAGATTAAAGGCAAGTAAGGCTCCTGAGTAGAGTTTTGCCTCAGCGGCGGAGGAATAACCTCCGCCGCTTTTTTATGGTTTTTATCCCGTCTGCTCCAGTTGAATGGCGTTTTCTTGCAGCCAGAATTGATGAATCTCCGCTTTTAGCCAGTCGCGAAAATAGATAATGCGTGACAGGTTCTCCTTCCCGGGCGCCGTCTCCAGCCAGTAACCGTTCTCACTTTGCAGCTCGTATGGCGAGATTTGCACCAGTAACCCGGCATCAAGCTCTTTGCGGATCATCATCACGTCGAGGACAGCATAGCCTGCCCCGGTTACGCAGGCATTGATCACCTGATCCTCGGTGCTGAATTCGAGCCCGCCAAAGGTCGCGGTATTGGCCTGTCCGCAGCCTTCCTGCCAACGTTCCCAGTTATCCAGCCGGGCGTCGCCGTTGAGGATATGTAGCTGCGGCTGGTTTTCTGGGGGAGGGAAAATACCGTTAATCATCAACAGCGGACTGGCGACCAGCACCAGACGTTCATGACATAACCATTCTCCCTGCAGCTGCGCCTGACGAGGCGTGCCAAAGCGTACGGCGCAATCAAAATCGCAATACTTCTGCCGGGTTTCGCTGACCAGCGCGATTTGTAGCTGGTTGTTGCGCTGGCGAAGAGTAACCAGCCGCGGCGCCAGCCAGCGGGTGGCGAAGGTCGGGGCGACCTGTAAACGCAGGTGTTGCAGTGGATTACGCAGCTGAATCTGGGCAATGCCATCCTCCAGCATATCCAGAGACTGCCGCACGATTGGCAGCAGCATCGCAGCGTCCTGAGTCAGCTGTAAGCCGCTGTGATGACGGACAAACAGCAATTTGCCAAGAAACTCCTCCAGATGTTTGACCTGCCGACTGGCTGCGCTCTGGGTAATGCAGAGCGTCTGGGCCGCTTTACTTAAACTCAGCGTGCGGCAGGTTTCTTCAAAAATACGCAGAGCGCTGAGCGATGGCAGTTTTCTCACAATAGGGTGCCTTTGGGTTGTTGCTTTGTTGTTACCAAATAGTGGAGTTCTCTGTTATGAGGCTATGACTATTTATCAGAAAGAAGAAGGCGATCACATGCTTTTTACTCATAGGGGTATGCCAAGAACTCGCTCGCCAGTCATGGGGTTTGTTGTCATGTTGTTAACCGAAAGAAAACATAAAAAACACATATACCCTACAAACAAACTCAGCTCCTGAGGGAGGAAGAGTCATGCAACAACTAACACAACAAGCCGTACGGATGGACGATGTTCCACTCAACCGTTTTCACTTGAAAATCGCCGGCCTGACGTTTGGTGCGCACTTTACCGATGGCTATGTGCTGGGCGTTATTGGTTTTGCCCTGGCGCAAATTAAACCGCAAATGGCGCTTACGCCGTTTCAGGAGGGCATGTTGGGCAGTTCCGCCCTGATAGGGCTGTTTATTGGCAGTCTGGTGCTGGGCTGGATCTCGGATTATGTGGGGCGGCAGAAGATCTTCAGCTTCAGTTTTGTGGTGATCACGCTGGCTTCCGCCGCGCAATTCTTTGCCACTACGCCGGAACAGTTGTTCTATCTGCGGGTGTTGGTGGGGATTGGTTTAGGGGGCGACTTCTCGGTAGGTCATACCATGTTGGCCGAATTTTCACCACGTAAACACCGCGGCGTGCTGCTGGGGTCGTTCAGCGTGATCTGGACGGTTGGTTATGTCGCCGCTGGGTTTGCGGGGCACTTCCTTGCGGATATGGGGCCGGATGCCTGGCGCTGGCTGCTTTCTTCCTCCGCCGTGCCGGCATTAATCATTCTTCTGTGCCGTATTGGCACGCCGGAATCACCACGTTGGTTGATGGGGAAAGGGCGTCGTCAACAGGCGATGGCGATTGTGCATCGCCATCTTGGGCCTCATGTCCTGCTGGTGGATGAAGATATTGTGGTGTCGCGTCAGCGGTTTATGTCGCTGTTTGGGCCAAAATATCGCCGCCGTACCGCGTTTAACAGCCTGTTTTTTGTCTGTCTGGTTATTCCTTATTTCGCTATTTACACCTTCTTACCATCGATTTTATCGGCGATGAAACTTGACCAAAGTTTCGGCACTGATCTCCTGCTGAATGGCCTGCTGATTGTCGGCGCCATACTCGGCATCGTCCTGACGGCGGTGTGCTCGCGGCGGGGCTTTTTAATCGGCGCATTTATATTCCTCGCCGTCTGTCTGACTCTGATGAGCCTCTTATCCGCGCATCATACCGGGTTGATTATTGTGCTTTTTGCAGCCTTTACCCTGGTGATGTCGGCGGTGAGCAATCTCGTTGGCGTCTTCCCCGCAGAGAGTTTTCCAACAGAAGTCCGTTCGATGGGGGTGGGATTCGCCACATCAATGAGCCGACTGGGATCGGCTATCGGTACCGCCTTTTTACCCCTGTGTATCGTGCATTTTGGTCTGTCTGTCACCATCGGCATTCTGGCGCTGGTTTTGGTTCTCGGCACCATCGTCTCCCTGGCCTGGGCGCCTGAAACCAAAGGGTTAACCCTGGTTGATGCCGCCCATGACCCAAAAAAACACGCGGGATCACGCGCGGCGATTCCGGCTAAATAACAATGTTGAAGGAGTTATTCATGGAAATGTATATCGGCGAAGGTTTTGAAGGCAGCGGCATTAACGCCTCACATATCAACATCATGATTGGCCCGCGCAGCGGCGTGGTTGGTCAGGCCTTTTCCACAAGTCTGGCATCGCCAAGCCAGGGACACTGCCCGTTTATGGTCGTGATTAAACCGAATATTCCGGCAAAGCCGATGACCCTTTACGTCAATAAGGCCGAAATTCAGGGCGAAGTCCACGCTAACGCGACCTGGGGCGCTTCGCAGGCAGCCATCGCCAAAGCGGTAACTGAATCACTGCTGGAGGGCATTTTACCGCCGCAGGCGGAAGATGAATGGTGCATCGTGACGGCGAATTGGGTCAACCCTGGTTGTGACGATCTGGACGAGGTGTATCGCAATAACTATCGCGCCTGTCGCAATGCGATTTATGCCGCGATGAACCGTCTGCCCGCGCGCAGCGAGATCGCCGATGTGGTGACGCAGCCGAGCAATCCATTCTACACCCCGAAAGCCTGAGGAGTTTTACCATGCAATATATACATCTTGGCCAGAGTGGTTTGAAGGTATCGCGTTTGTGCCTGGGAACCATGAACATGGGGAGCAAGCAATGGAAACCGTGGATTTTCGATGAGGCGCAAAGCGAGCCGCTAATCCGTCATGCACTCGAAAGCGGCATTAACTTTATCGACCTGGCGGACTTTTACTCCAGCGGCGCCGGGGAAGAGGTGGTAGGCCGGATCGTTTCCCGTATTGCGAAACGTGATGAGCTGGTGTTAACCACAAAAGTGGGTTATCCCATCGGCGGCGGAGTGAATAACCAGGGACACTCGCGCAAGCATATTATGGACAGTATTGATGCCAGCCTGCGACGCCTTGGCACCGACTATGTTGATGTCTATATGCTGCACTATTTTGACGTGAATACTCCCGTTGAGGAGACCTGGGCGGCGATGGATGCGATCGTCCGCGCCGGTAAAGCGCGTTATGTCGGCGTGTCCACGATGTACACCTGGCAGCTGGCAAAAATCCTCTGGTGCTGCGAGCGTAATGGCTTTACGCGGCCGATCAATATGCAGCTGCAGTTGAATTGCGCTTATCGAGAAGAAGAACGCGAAATGATCCCGTTTTGTCGCGATCAAGGGTTGGGCGTCTCCGTGTTCAGTCCGCTGGCGCGCGGGTTGTTGAGCTGTGATTTTAACTCAACCCGCAATAAAACCGACTTTTTCACCCAGGAAATGTATGCCGACAGCGCCTCGGTGCAAATCGCGCAATCCGTGAGTCGGGTCGCAGCCCTGCGTGGGGTGTCGCCGGCGCAGGTAGCGCAATCCTGGGTACTGAATCATCCTGGGGTTGACTGCATGCTGGTTGGCGCGGATACCGCCAATCAAATTGACTGCGCCATTGCGGCAATGGAAACCTGGCTTAGCGACGAAGAACGTTTTGAGCTGGAGCGCAACTATACGCCATGCGATGTGATTAATGATTATACCGCGGGTAAACGGATCTCGCGGGATGGTCGCCCGGCGCAAGGGATTTTCATTGATGAAGTCAATATAAGGAAAACAGCATGAGTCGCTTTCAAGAGTTAGTCAGAACGGGGTGGTATTGCCAGGGAGAGTGGCGCGAATTGGACGCGCGCTACCCGGTAATTAACCCGGCTTCCGGGGACGTTGTCGCCCAGGTGGCGCAGGCTGGCAGACAAGAGACGTTAAGCTCTATTGATGCCGCAGGGCAAGCGCTGACGACCTGGCGGGCGCTGACCGCGAACGCGCGGGCGAAAATTCTGCAGCGTTGGTATCACCTGATAATGGAAAACCAGCAGGCGCTCGCCGAACTGGTGGTGGCGGAACAAGGCAAGGTTCTTAGCGAGGCGATGGGCGAAGTAGCCTATGCGGCGAGCTTTATTGAATGGTTTGCTGAAGAAGCGAAACGCGCCTACGGTAAAACGATCCCGGAAACGAAATCCGGCAACCGAATCATGACCTTCAAAGAACCGGTTGGGGTCGTCGCCGCCATTACGCCATGGAATTTCCCTCTGGCGATGTTGACACGCAAGCTGGGGCCAGCTCTGGCGGCAGGCTGCACAGCGGTCATTAAACCCGCCAATGAAACGCCGCTATCGGCTTTTGCGCTGCTGGTGCTCGCGGAGCAGGCAGGCGTTCCGCCCGGGGTACTGAATGCCGTGACGGGCGACACGCAGGCTATCGGCGAAACGTTGATGGCCAGTCCCATCGTGCGAAAAATATCGTTCACCGGATCCACCGCGACGGGAAAATTGTTAATGCGCCAGGCCGCGGACACGGTGAAAAAGCTGTCTCTGGAGTTGGGCGGTAATGCGCCGATGATTATTTTCGACGATGCGGATGTCGATGCGGCGATTGCCGGCGCGATGGCGGCGAAATTCCGCAATAGCGGGCAAACTTGTGTCTGCGTGAACCGCTTTTATGTGCAGAGCGGTATTTACGATACCTTTGTCAGCAAACTGACGGCGGCGGCGAACGCGCTGGTTGTATCGTCAGGCATGACCCCGGGAGCACAGCAGGGGCCGCTCATTCATCCGCAGGCGGTCGTTAAAGTTGAGACCCATATCCGTGACGCTCTGGATAAAGGCGCGAGATTGTTGTGCGGCGGCGAACGTCATGTTCTTGGCGGATCGTTCTTTCAACCGACGGTGTTGGGCGAGGCGACGGAAGCAATGCTTATCGCCCAGGAAGAAACCTTTGGTCCGGTTGCCGCCTGCTTCCGTTTTGATTCCGAAAACGAGGTTATCGCTCGGGCGAACGATACGCCATATGGTCTGGCGGCGTATCTCTATACGCGGGATCTGGCGCGCGCGTTCCGCGTTGCCCGTCAGTTGGAAAGCGGTATGGTCGGTGTTAATGAAGGGATCCTCTCGACGGAGGTGGCGCCGTTTGGCGGTGTGAAAGAGTCCGGTTTGGGTAGGGAAGGGGCGGATATTGGTCTGGAGGAGTATCTTGAGACAAAGTACCTGAACCTGGGGCAGTTGCTTTGAGCATCGCGCGCTTATTTATAGCCCGGGTTATTACCCGGGCTTTCTCCGTGTTGATTTCTAACAATTCGTGAGTTTTCTTCAACTAATAGTTGTCACTCATCTCTGCTTGTAAGATCATGTGCCGTTATACGTTGTTTACGCTTTGAGGAACCCGTGATGAGTGAGGCTGAAGCCCGCCCGACTAACTTTATCCGTCAGATCATCGATGAAGATCTGGCTACCGGTAAGCACACCACCGTTCATACCCGCTTCCCGCCGGAACCGAACGGCTACCTGCACATTGGCCACGCGAAATCCATTTGCCTGAACTTCGGTATCGCGCAGGATTATCAGGGTCAATGTAATCTGCGTTTCGATGACACCAACCCGGTGAAAGAAGATATCGAATACGTAGAGTCGATTAAAAACGACGTGCAGTGGTTAGGTTTCCACTGGTCCGGCGACGTATGCTACTCCTCTGATTACTTCGATCAGCTGCATCAGTACGCGGTTGAGCTGATCAACAAAGGTCTGGCCTACGTAGATGAGCTGTCTGCCGACGAGATCCGCGAATACCGTGGCACCCTGAAAGCGCCGGGTAAAAACAGCCCATACCGCGATCGCAGCGTGGAAGAGAACCTCGCATTGTTCGAAAAAATGCGCAGCGGCGGTTTCGAAGAAGGCAAGGCTTGCCTGCGTGCGAAAATCGACATGGCGTCGCCGTTCATCGTGATGCGCGATCCGGTGCTGTACCGTATTAAATTCGCTGATCACCACCAGACCGGCAATAAGTGGTGCATCTACCCGATGTACGACTTCACCCACTGCATCAGCGATGCGCTGGAAGGCATTACCCATTCGCTGTGTACCCTGGAGTTCCAGGATAACCGTCGTCTGTACGATTGGGTGCTCGACAACATCAGTATTCCGGTTCATCCGCGCCAGTATGAATTCTCGCGCCTGAATCTCGAATACACCGTGATGTCCAAGCGTAAGCTGAACCAGCTGGTGACCGAAAAGCACGTTGAAGGCTGGGATGACCCGCGCATGCCGACCATTTCCGGCCTGCGTCGTCGCGGCTATACCGCTGAATCCATCCGTGAGTTCTGCAAGCGTATTGGCGTGACCAAGCAGGACAATACCATCGAGATGGCGTCGCTGGAATCCTGCATCCGCGAAGATCTGAACGAAAACGCGCCGCGCGCGATGGCGGTTATCGATCCGGTTAAACTGGTTATCGAAAACTACCCGCAGGGCGAAAGCGAAATGGTGGCGATGCCGAACCATCCGAATAAGCCGGAAATGGGCAGCCGCGAGGTGCCGTTTAGCGCTGAGATTTGGATCGATCGCGCAGACTTCCGTGAAGAAGCTAACAAGCAGTACAAGCGTCTGGTGCTGGGTAAAGAAGTACGTCTGCGCAACGCCTACGTCATCAAAGCGGAACGCGTTGAGAAAGATGCAGAAGGCAATATCACTACAATCTTCTGTACCTACGATGCGGACACCCTGAGCAAAGACCCGGCCGATGGCCGCAAGGTTAAAGGCGTTATCCACTGGGTGAGCGCAGCGCATGCGCTGCCGGTTGAAATCCGCCTTTACGATCGCCTGTTTAGCGTACCGAACCCGGGCGCGGCGGAGGATTTCCTGGCGGTGATGAACCCGGAATCGCTGGTTATCAAACACGGTTTTGCTGAGCCAAGCCTGGCGCAAGCGCAGGCGGGCAAAGCTTATCAGTTCGAGCGTGAAGGTTACTTCTGTCTCGACAGCCGCTATGCGACCGAGAGCCATCTGGTGTTCAACCGCACGGTGGGTCTGCGCGATACCTGGACTAAAGTCGGCGAGTAATTTGCTTGCCCATTTAAGAAACGCCGCGCAATGCGGCGTTTTTTTATCGCAGAATCAGTGGATTAAAAATCGATATTTTTTCGATGCGAATTAATTTTATTAAAAACCCTTAATATTTCATCCCCTTCTCAGTTGTCGCATTTACATTTAACCGTTTCAGCTTTCGAGCGACTTCGATTTTTTTCGATATAACCATGATTTATCTTCGAAATAGATGAGGAGTAAGCCTGTAACAAAAAGACATAAATTATGTGCGCTTTGTCATAATCTTAAGCTTTGCTCTGCGAAAGAGATTGATAATTCGCGTCACGAAAAATAGTCTATCCATAGTGGTTTCGCGGTCTTTTAACCGCACCGCTTTTAGCACTTTTCTTTATTTATTTTTTAGCGAGTTGCCTTTGGCAATCGCAATTTTAAAACGTCAAAGAGGATATGCACATGCGTACGTTTAGTGGCAAACGTAGTACGCTGGCGTTGGCTATTGCCGCCGTCACCGCGATGTCGGGCTGGGTTGTTGTTCCGCAGGCCAGCGCAGCAGGATTTATCGATGATTCAACGTTAACCGGCGGCATCTATTACTGGCAGCGTGAACGCGACCGTAAAAATGTCGAAACCGATAAATACGAAACGAACCTTTCCCATTCCACCTGGAACGCCAACCTGGATTTCCAGTCCGGCTACGCAGCCGATATGTTCGGTATTGATATTGCCGCCTTTACTGCGATTGAAATGGCGGAAAATGGCGACAGCGGCCACCCGAACGAAATTGCCTTCTCCTCCAGCAACCGCGCCTACAGCGAAGATTATTCCGGCGATAAGAGCGGGATTAGCCTGTATAAAGCGGCTGCTAAATTTAAATTCGGCCCGGCGTGGGCGCGTGCAGGTTATATTCAGCCGACGGGACAAACACTGCTGGCGCCGCACTGGAGCTTTATGCCTGGTACCTATCAGGGGGCGGAAGCCGGGGCTAATTTCGATTATGGCGATAACGGCGCGTTGAGTTTCTCCTATATGTGGACAAACGAATATAAAGCGCCGTGGCATATCGAGATGGATGATTTCTACCAGAACGATAAGAAAACTAAAGTCGACTATCTGCACTCCCTTGGCGCGAAATATGATTTTAAAAATGACCTGGTGCTGGAAGCCGCATTCGGCCAGGCGCAAGGTTATATCGATCAGTATTTTGCTAAGGCCAGCTACAAATTCGATATTGCCGGTTCCCCGCTGAGCACCAGCTATCAGTTCTACGGTACCCGCGATAAAGTCAGCAACGGCGGCATTAACGATATCTATGACGGTACCGCATGGCTGCAGGCGATCACCTTCGGCTATAAAGCCGCTGACGTGCTGGACTTGCGCCTGGAAGGAACCTGGGTTAAAGCTGAAGGCCAGCAGGGTTACTTCCTGCAGCGTATGACGCCAACCTATGCTTCTTCCAACGGTCGTCTCGATATCTGGTGGGATAACCGCTCCGACTTCAATGCCAACGGCGAGAAAGCGGTCTTCTTCGGTGCGATGTATGACATGAAAAACTGGGATATGCCGGGCTGGGCGTTTGGCGCTTCCTATGTTTACGCCTGGGATGCGAAACCGGGCAGAATGGCTACCCCGGATGCTTACTACGATCCTAACTACCGCCTGAAAGAATCTGCTTATAGCCTTGATGCTATCTACACCCTGCAGGATGGCCGCGCGAAAGGAACGATGTTCAAACTGCACTTCACGCAATACGACAACCACTCCGATATCCCAAGCTGGAGCGGCGGTTACGGCAACATCTTCCAGGATGAGCGCGACGTGAAGTTCATGGTTATCGCACCGTTCACTATTTTCTGATGCCTGTGCGGCGGGCGTAAGCGTACGTCTGCCGCCCCTCCGGGAGAACCACTATGAAAAAGCTGCTGCTCATCGCCATGATGACATCGGGTCTGGTTGCCTGCGCACAATCGCCGGCGCCAAAAGAAGATTCCAAACTCAAAGATGCCTATAGCGCCTGTATTAACACGGCGGAAGGTAATCCGGACAAAATAGAAGCCTGTCAGAGCGTGCTGAATGTGCTGAAAGAAGAGAAGCCGCATCAGCAGTTTGCGACGCAGGAGAGCGTCAGGGTGCTGGACTATCAGGCGTGTATTCAGGCGACGCGCACCGGTAATGACCAGGCGGTCAAAGCGCGCTGCGATAAAATCTGGCAGGAGATCCGCAGTAATAACACCCGGCCCTGATGGGGCTATCGACATAAAAAAAGCCAACCCTTGGGTTGGCTTTTTGCTGCCTGCGATACGATGGGTTATTTACCCGCCGCGTCGTGGGCGTGTTCGTCTTCGCGGCAGTCGCCTTCCGCACAGTGACCGTACAGGTACAGGCTGTGGTTGGTTAAGCGGATACCGTGCTGAGCGGCGATTTCACGTTGGCGGGACTCGATAGAGTCATCGCTGAACTCGATCACTTTGCCGCAATCGAGGCAAATCAGGTGATCGTGGTGATGCTGCTGGGTCAGTTCGAATACGGATTTACCGCCTTCGAAATTATGACGCGTCACGATGCCAGCATCGTCGAACTGGTTCAGCACGCGGTAAACGGTAGCCAGACCAATCTCTTCACCCATGTCGATCAGGCGTTTATATAAATCTTCCGCACTGACGTGATGGTTATCCGGTTCCTGCAACACTTCCAGAATTTTCAATCGTGGAAGTGTGACTTTCAGGCCAGCCTTCTTTAATGCGATATTGTTGTCAGTCATGCGGAATCTGTCCTGTTGCTAAAGATCGGCTTCCTTAAAGGGAAGCAATACAGAGAATCACCCGATGTAATGCGTCTCATTATAGAACTGCCACTCTGAAATGAAAACCGCAAGCATCGCGCCTTGTAAGCTGTCAAAAACGAATTACCAGCTACAAACTGTGTCACGTGACCTCGTGAATAAGAGGACATTGTACAGATATGTGATGAAAAGTTAAAAACTTGTAGCTATTAGTTTGATTGCTTTTATCTATTAACTCAGCGCAACTTAATCAGCTGCGCCGTTTGAAACTCAGGCGTTCTTGATTTCTTCCAGGTGCAGCTCGTCGGAAATCTGCTTCACCCACTTCTCAACGCGTTCGTTGGTCAGTTCTGGCTGACGATCTTCATCAATGGCCAGGCCAACAAAGTGGTCATCGTCCGCGAGGCCCTTAGAGGCTTCGAAGTGGTAGCCTGCGGTCGGCCAGTGGCCCACGATGGTCGCGCCGCGAGGTTCAATGATGTCGCGGATGGTGCCCAGTGCATCGCAGAAGTATTCAGCATAGTCTTCCTGGTCGCCGCAGCCGAAGACGGCTACCAGCTTACCGTTGAAATCGATCTCTTCCAGCGTCGGGAAGAAATCGTCCCAGTCGCACTGTGCTTCGCCATAATACCAGGTCGGGATGCCAAGCAGCAGAATATCGTGGCCTTCCAGATCTTCTTTGCTGCTCTTGGCAATGTCGTGAACATCAGCAACATCTTTACCGAGCTGCTTTTGAATCATTTTTGCAATATTTTCGGTGTTGCCGGTGTCGCTGCCAAAAAAGATGCCGATGATTGCCATGAGTAAAATAACCTCTTGAAACTTAATGATGTGGTAGTGGCGTTATGCCTACAGATAACGGCAATCATAGCAGAACAGGGAAGGGCGCGGAAACAGCAATAACGTCCTGGTGCACACTCTGCTACATGAAAGCGATTTTTTTGCGTTTTTTCAGACTTCGCCCTGGTTACGCAGGCAGGCCAATTGGTGCATCAGCATCTCTTCGATAAGATCGCTACGGCTCATATCGCGGGCTTCCGCCAGTTCATTGAGCGCGTCGACCGCATCAGCATTGAGCTTCAATTCAACGCGCTTCAAGCCGCGAACTTTGTCGCGTTTGAGCTGATTGCGCTTGTTGATGCGCAGCTGTTCATCGCGCGAAAGCGGATTGGTTTTTGGTCTACCCGGGCGACGCTCATTTGCGAACAAATCTAATGTCGTTCGGTCCGTTTGTTCTTTTGCCATGATTCAGAGTGACTTCGGGGAAACAAGCTGCCGGGCCATAGCCGGCGCAGATAGCGCGCCATAATACATCAGGCGAACCGTCGCGCCAACGACCGCGGGCATTATGCCGCGCGGTCGGGCATTTTTTAGCCATTCAGGCTTCAATTGCGCTCAGATAACGGCGAATTGCGCGTAAAACCGCCTCGGGTTTCTCGGCGTGAACCCAGTGGCCGGCTCCGGCAATGACGTGGGCGCGAGCCTGCGGGAACTGCGCCAGCAAGGCGTCACGGTATTCATCGGTCACATAAGGCGAGTTGCCGCCGGGGATAAACTGCGCGGGATGCGGCCAGGCCGGAACGTTTTCCCAGCCGACGATATGCGGGTATTGGTCCCACAGGGCCGGAACGTTAAAGCGCCATGCGCCGCCGACGAACGATTTTAGCAGGAATTGGATCACCCCTTCTTCATTAAGATGCTCGCGCATGACCTGCGCTGCCTGTTGGCGAGTGCTGGCCGCTGATTCGCTGACGGCATTGATAGCCGTAAAGATCTCATCATGGCGGCGGACGTGATAATCCACCGGTGCGATATCGATGGCTACCAGCCCGGTAATACGCTCCGGCGCCAGCGCGGTCAGCGCCATGACCGCTTTCCCCCCCATCGAATGGCCAACAAAGGTTGCTTTATCGATCTGATGCGCGTCGAGAGTATCCAGCAGATCCTGCGCCATCGCCCGGTAGGTCATCTCCGGCGAACGCGGTGATAAGCCATGATTGCGCATATCGACCTGCAAAATATCGTAGTCGGCGACCAGGTCGCGGGCGAGGATCCCAAGGTTGTCCAGGCTGCCAAACAGGCCGTGGACCAGGACGATTGGGGATTTATTGTGCGGGTTTTGTGCAGATTGCGCTCGGCTATTTAATTTCATGGCAAAGTTCTTTTTTTCGCTCCGTCGGGTTAGGGTATTATGTTGGACATTCTGCCATTAGGCTGCAAGACCCGGAAGCATTCTGAGTTTTTCCGCCATCCTGGTTTGACGCTATTCGCGGTCGGGATTTGTCCTATGTCCAATGGCTTTGCGCTGCGGCGTGAAAGACAGCGGATATAAATCCCGACGACTTGTATTCAGAAACAAAGAAATCGCACTGGATTAAGATGAAAACAATCGAAGTTGATGATGAGCTCTACCGCTATATTGCCAGCCACACTCTGCATATTGGCGAGAGCGCATCCGACATTTTACGGCGCATGCTGAAGTTTTCCGCCGTTTCCCAGCCTGCATCTGGCGCGCCAGCGGTGAAAGCCGCGTCGGCGCCTGCTTCTGCGGCGGTGCCTGTCGTCGACGCTAAGCCTGCCAACCCGGTTAAAGATAAAGTTCGCGCGATGCGCGAATTGCTGTTATCTGATGAATACGCCGAACAAAAGCGCGCGGTGAACCGCTTCATGCTGGTTTTGACTACGCTTTACTCGTTAGACAGTAAGGCATTTTCAGAAGCCACTGAATCTCTACACGGACGGACCCGCGTATACTTCGCCGAAGACTCACGGACGCTGCTGAAAAGCGGTAACCAGACTAAACCGAAACAGGTTCCGGGTACGCCGTGGTGGGTTATTACCAATACTAATACCGGCCGTAAATGCAGCATGATCGAACACATCATGCAGTCAATGCAGTTCCCTGCGGAGCTGATTGAAAAGGTTTGCGGCACGATCTAGTTAATTAAACTTTGCACCAGAAGGATCAGGCAATGGCAATCGATAAACGTGCGGGTCAGCCGGCACAACAGAGTGATTTGATTAACGTCGCCCAACTCACGGCTCAGTACTATGTACTGAAGCCGGAAGCGGGTAATGCGGAGCATGCGGTTAAGTTCGGCACCTCCGGCCATCGCGGTAGCGCAGGGCGCCACAATTTCAACGAGCAGCATATTCTGGCGATTGCGCAGGCGATTGCGGAAGACCGTGCGAAAAACGGCATTACTGGCCCATGCTACGTAGGTAAGGACACCCACGCATTATCCGAACCGGCGTTCATTTCCGTGCTGGAAGTGCTGGCGGCGAATGGCGTTGACGTGATCGTTCAGGAAAACAACGGTTTCACCCCGACGCCGGCGGTTTCCAATGCGATTCTGGTGCACAACAAAAAAGGCGGCCCGCTGGCGGACGGCATTGTGATCACCCCGTCACATAACCCGCCGGAAGATGGCGGTATCAAGTACAATCCGCCAAACGGCGGCCCGGCTGATACTAACGTCACTAAAGTCGTCGAAAACCGTGCCAACGAACTGCTGGCTGCCGGTCTGCAGGGCGTGAAACGTCTTTCTTTTGACGCCGCGTTGGCTTCTGGCCACGTTAAAGAGCAGGATCTGGTGCAGCCGTTTGTCGAAGGGCTTGCGGATATCGTCGATATGGCGGCTATCCAGAAAGCCGGTCTTAAGCTGGGCGTCGATCCGCTGGGCGGTTCCGGTATCGAATACTGGAAACGCATCGGCGAGTATTACAAACTGGATCTGACCATCGTGAACGATCACGTTGATCAGACGTTCCGCTTTATGCACCTCGATAAAGACGGCGCGATCCGTATGGACTGTTCCTCAGAGTGCGCGATGGCGGGCCTGTTGGCGCTGCGCGATAAGTTCGATCTGGCCTTCGCCAACGATCCGGACTACGACCGTCACGGTATCGTGACCCCGGCTGGTTTGATGAACCCGAACCACTACCTGGCGGTGGCGATCAATTACCTGTTCCAGCATCGCCCGCAGTGGGGCAAAGACGTTGCTGTCGGTAAAACGCTGGTCTCCTCGGCGATGATTGACCGCGTCGTTAACGATCTGGGCCGTAAGCTGGTTGAAGTGCCGGTAGGCTTTAAGTGGTTCGTTGATGGTCTGTTCGACGGTAGCTTCGGCTTCGGCGGCGAAGAGAGCGCCGGGGCCTCGTTCCTGCGTTTCGACGGCACGCCGTGGTCCACCGATAAAGACGGCATCATCATGTGTCTGCTGGCGGCGGAAATTACCGCGGTAACCGGTAAGAACCCGCAGGAGCATTACAATGAGCTGGCGGAACGCTTCGGCGCGCCGAGCTACAATCGTCTGCAGGCTTCAGCGACTTCTGCGCAGAAAGCGGCGTTGTCTAAGCTCTCTCCGGAAATGGTCAGCGCTGACACGCTGGCGGGCGATCCGATCACCGCACGCCTGACGGCGGCGCCGGGCAACGGCGCTTCCATCGGTGGCCTGAAAGTGATGACCAAAAACGGTTGGTTTGCGGCCCGTCCATCCGGCACCGAAGACGCCTACAAAATTTACTGCGAAAGCTTCCTTGGCGAAGAACATCGCAAGCTGATTGAAAAAGAAGCGGTAGAGATTGTCAGCGAAGTGCTGAAAAACGCGTGATCCTGATTACCCCGGCGGCCTTAACAGGCTGCCGGGTTCTTGATTAATTCCATTCCCTTCAAGGCATAAAACGATAACCAATACCGGTTTCCGTCAGCAGATGCTGCGGACGCGCCGGGTCTACCTCCAGCTTTTGCCGCAAGTGCCCCATATAAATCCGCAGATAGTGACTATGCTCCACGGCGTTAGGCCCCCACACCTGATTCAGCAGCTGGCGCTGGGTGAGTACTTTGCCGGGGTTATTCAGCAACGCTGCCAACAGGCGAAATTCAATCGGCGTCAGGTGAATTTCTTCACTGCCGCGCACGATACGGCGGGCAGGGATATCAACGGCAATATCGGCAAAACGGACGACCGGCTCATCAGCCTGGGCGCTGCCGTGGCGGCGCAGCGCGACGCGCAGCCGCGCTTGTAGCTCGCCGATACCGAAGGGTTTGCTTAAATAATCGTCTGCGCCGGCATCAAGGGCGGCAATTTTGTCGTGTTCTTCGCTGCGTGCCGACAGGACGAGAATCGGCATTTGGCTCCACTGGCGGACTTCGCGGATAAAATCATTACCATCACCGTCCGGCAGGCCAAGGTCGAGGATCGCTAAGTCGGGTTTGCGGGTGGCGGCTTCGAGCAGCCCGCGCTGCAGGGTTTCGGCTTCAAAAACGCGCATGCCGTCGGCTTCCAGCGCGGTGCGCAGAAAGCGGCGGATAGCGTGTTCGTCTTCGATGATCAAAACGTTAATCACATTTCCTCGACTAACTCTTCCAGTTCAGGGGGAGCTTCTTGCCGCAGTGTAACACGGAAACAGGCGCCGCCCTCCGGCCGGTTCATTGCGGTAATAGTTCCGCCATGTACTTCGACAATGGCCCGGCAAATCGCCAGTCCCAGACCAACGCCGGGAATGGCTGACTCTTTATTACCGCGGGCGAATTTATCAAAGATAGCCTGTTCCTGACCTGTCGGGATCCCCGGGCCGTTATCCCAGACCTCGACGACCAACTGTTGCGCATCGGCCTCGGCGTGAATACCAATCTGCGCCTGCGCGCCCGCATATTTATGCGCGTTCTCCAGCAGGTTGATCAGCACGCGTTCAAACAGCGGGCCGTCAACGTGTACCAGCAGCAGCGGATCCGGCAGCGCCAACTGGATATGCTGACCGCCGAGCCCCGGCTCCAGCATTCGCAAAGCGCTACCGATGACCTCTTCCAGCGTTAACCATTCTTTATGTAGATTAAAACCGCCAGACTGGATGCGCGCCATATCCAGCAGATTGTTAACCAGTCGGGTGGTGTTGAGCACATGTTGACGGATTTCATTCGCCTGCGGCGCATGCTTCGATCCTTCGCTGGCGAGATCGAGCGTGAGGATCTCCGCCTGGCCGAACAGTATCGTCAGCGGGGTACGTAGATCGTGGGAGAGGGCGGCCAGCAGGGAGTTACGCAGGCTTTCGCGTTCGCTGGTCAGCCGCGCTTGTTCCTCGCTGGCGGTGAGGGTCAGGCGTTCAAGGGCGCTGGCCACCAACAGGGTGAAGGTTTCCAGCAGTCGTTGTTGCTCCGGGATCATCAACTGACGTAGATTCTCCGGTTCGACCACCAGCAGTCCCCAGGTGCGGGCGGCGCTTTGCAGCGGCAGAATTTGATACGGCACGCCAGGAAGCGTGTCGGTACCGGCGCCGGCAGGTTGGCCTTTATCAAAGCTCCAGCGGGCAATCGCATCATCCCACGAGAAAACGCCGGACGGCTGGGTCAGGGGGCGCAGATGCCCGTGTTCATCAGGCAGCAGCAGCTGGCTGCGAGCCTGGAAAGTGGAGGTAATAAAACGTTCGCTGGTGGCGGCGATATCTTCGCGGCTGCGGCCGACGGCCAGCGCTTTTGACATTTCATACAGATGGCGGGTGCGGCGTTCGCGATAGCGCGCGACCCGCGCCTGATAGCGGACGCCAGCGGTCAGGTTGCCGATAACCAGACCGACGGTCAGCATCACGCCGAAAGTCAGCAAGTACTGGACATCGGAAACCGCCAGCGTGCCGCGTGGGGCGACAAAAAAGAGATCGAAACTGATGACGTTGACAAAGGTTGCCAGTACCGACGGCCAGCGGCCATACAGCAGGGCAATAATCACCACCCCAAGGAGATACAACATCACCAGGTTGGTGGCTTCAAAGGCCATCAGCCACTGCATGGCGACGACAGTGATAATGGCGCATAGCGCCACGGCCAGCAGACAGCCCTTCAACTGCTGGCGCCATTTATCGACCGCTGAACGCGTGTCGTTGGCGCGAGCGGGAAGGGAAGCTGGTTTTTCATCCAACGCGATGACGACCAGATCGAGGTCTGGAGCATGGCGCGCCAGACGGTCGGCAAAACCCGCTCTCTCCCACCAGCGGCGTTCCCCCTGGCGGCCAATCACTATTTTGCCGAGGTTGTGTTCGCGGGCGTAGTGCAGAACCGCTTTTTCTTCCGACGGATCGGAAAGGGTCGCGGTCTCGGCGCCCAGTTCCTGCGCCAGTCTTAGGGCGGCGAGGATCGCCCGTCGCTTGCTCTCCGGCAGGCGGTGCAGAGAGGGCGTTTCGACGTAGACTGCGTGCCAGACGCTGCCCAATCGTGCGGCCAGACGGGCGGCGGCGCGCACCAGTTTTTCGCTGCCGGTATTGTGGCCGATACATAACAAAATCGCGTCGCGGGTATGCCAGACTTTCTCTTGCCCCTGACGGTCGCGCCAGGCGCGCATCTGTTCATCCACCCGGTCGGCGGTACGGCGCAGCGCCAGTTCGCGCAGGGCGATCAGGTTACCTTTGCGGAAGAAATTCTCGATGGCGCGCTCGGCCTGACCGCCGATATACACCTTGCCCTCGTTCAGGCGCTGACGCAGATCGTCCGGCGGGAGGTCCACCAGTACGACATCGTCGGCGGCGTCAAAGAAGGGGTCGGGGACGGTTTCGCGGACCTGCACGCCGGTGATCCCGCTGACAACATCATTGAGGCTTTCGAGATGCTGGACGTTGACGGTGGTGAAGACGTCGATACCGGATTCCAGTAGCTCCTCGACGTCCTGCCAGCGTTTGGGATGGCGCGAACCCGGCGCGTTGCTGTGCGCCAGTTCATCGACCAGAATCAGCGCCGGGCGGCGCGCCAGCGCGGCATCGAGATCAAACTCGTGGACATAGCGTCCGCGATGGGAAATTCGCCGCTGCGGGAGGGTACCCAGCCCCTCCAGCATCGCGGCGGTCTCTTTGCGGCCGTGGGTTTCCGCCACGCCGATCAGAATATCTAACCCCTGAGCGCGTAGCCGCTGCGCTTCCGCTAACATCGCCCAGGTCTTACCGACCCCGGCGCAGGCGCCGAAAAACACCTTCAACTTGCCGCGATGCGGCGCGGCGGTTTGTTGCAGCAGGCGGTCAGGGTCCGGACGCAGCGGCTCGTCACTCATTTATTTATCCTTCAGGGCATCCAGCGCCATATTCAGTTGCAGTATATTTACCACAGGTTGACCGAGAAAACTGAGCAACGGTTTCTGCGTCGCTTTTTCGACCAGTTGCTTAACCTGGTCGTCGCTAAGCTGGCGAGCCCTGGCGACGCGTGGTACCTGCCATAACGCGGCGGCAGGGGTCAGATTATTATCGAGCCCGCTGGCCGACGCGGTGACCAGTTCCACCGGTACTGTCGGATTAGCATCCGGGTTGGCGGCGCGTAGCGCCTGTACCCGTTCGCTAATTGCTTTATCCAGCGTCGGATTGCTGACGGCGAGGTTGCTGCCGCCGGAGGCTAGCGGGTTGTCCGGTACCTCGGCGGTGGCGGAAGGGCGACCGTGGAAGTAGCCCGCATCGGTAAAGTTTTGCCCAATCAGGCTGGAGCCGCGCACCTCGCCGTTAATGCGGATCAGCGAGCCGCTGGCCTGCTGTGGAAACCACCACTGGCCTAACGTGGTGGTGAGCAGCGGGTAAAGACCGCCGGTAAGCAGGGTTAGCAAAATAAATAGCACAAGTGCCGGACGAATCAATGACATGGTAGTTTCCTCACACCAGACCGGTCAGGGTCAGCAACAGGTCGATGGCTTTAATACCGACGAACGGAACGATCAGGCCGCCGAGGCCATACACCCACAGGTTGCGGCGCAGCATCGCCGACGCCGACAGCGGGCGATAGCTCACGCCCTTCAGCGCCAGCGGGATCAGGCAGACGATAATCAGGGCGTTAAAAATGACCGCGCTCATGATTGCCGATGACGGCGAGTGCAGATGCATTACGTTAAGCATCGCTAACGGGGGATAAACGGCGGCGAAAGCGGCCGGAATAATCGCGAAGTACTTCGCCACATCGTTGGCGATACTGAAGGTGGTTAATGAGCCACGGGTCATCAGCATCTGTTTACCGATGTGCACCACTTCAATCAGTTTGGTCGGGTTGGAGTCGAGATCCACCATGTTGCCCGCTTCCTTCGCCGCCTGGGTACCGGAGTTCATGGCGACCGCGACGTCGGCCTGCGCCAGCGCCGGGGCGTCGTTGGTACCGTCGCCGGTCATCGCCACCAGTCGGCCTTCGGACTGATACTGACGAATGAGCGCCAGTTTGGCTTCCGGCGTCGCTTCGGCGAGGAAATCATCGACCCCCGCTTCCGCGGCGATGGCGGCAGCGGTCAGGCGGTTATCGCCGGTGATCATGACCGTTTTAATCCCCATTTTACGTAACTGGGCGAAACGCTCTTTAATACCGCCTTTAACGATATCTTTGAGTGAAATAATCCCCAGCACCCGCTCGCCTTCCGCGACCACCAGTGGCGTCGCCCCCTGGCGGGCGACCTCTTCCACCAGTTTATCGACATCGGCCGGGAAGTGGCCGCCGTTGGCTTCGATATGACGGCGAATGGCGTCCACCGAGCCTTTGCGGATCATGCGCTGGTCGATGTTGATGCCGCTCATCCGGGTTTGCGCGGTAAAGGGAACGAATGTGGCATGCAGTGATTGCAGATCGCGTTCGCGCAGATTAAAGCGCTGCTTCGCCAATACGACGATGCTACGGCCCTCCGGCGTTTCATCCGCCAGCGATGACAGCTGAGCGGCATCGGCCAGTACGCGTTCTTCGACGCCGCGGGCGGGCAGGAAGGCCGAGGCCTGGCGGTTGCCGAGGGTGATGGTGCCGGTTTTATCCAGCAACAGCACGTCAACGTCGCCAGCCGCTTCCACCGCGCGGCCGCTGGTGGCTATCACATTCGCGCCGAGCATACGGCTCATCCCGGCGACGCCGATGGCCGACAGCAGGCCGCCGATAGTCGTCGGGATCAGACAGACCAGCAGCGCGACCAGCACGGTGACGCTGACGGTATTACCGCTCCAGGCGGAGAAAGGCCAGATGGTGGCGGTCGCCAACAGGAAAACCAGCGTCAGGGCGATCAGCAGGATCGTCAGCGCGATTTCGTTCGGTGTTTTACGGCGCTGCGCGCCTTCCACCATGGCGATCATGCGGTCGAGGAAGGTTTCGCCAGGGTTGACGCTACAGCGGATCACCAGCCAGTCGGAGAGGATCCGTGTCCCGCCGGTCACCGAAGCAAAATCGCCGCCGGACTCGCGGATCACCGGCGCGGATTCACCGGTAATGGCGCTCTCATCCACCGAGGCGCCGCCTTCGATCACTTCACCGTCGCAGGGAATGATGTCGCCGGCTTCCACCAGCACGACATCGCCTTTGCGTAACTCTTCCGCCGGCACGTGATCCATCGGCGCACCGTGCTGCGGCGTGCGCAGTTTACGGGCGAAGGCGGTTTTCTTCACCCCTTTCAGGCTGTTGGCCTGTGCCTTGCTGCGGCCTTCGGCCATCGCTTCGGCGAAGTTGGCGAACAGGACGGTAAACCACAGCCACAGGCTAATGGCGGCGGTAAACCCGGCATGGCCGGCGATATGCCCGCTGGCCATTGCGATCGCCAGTAGGGTGGTCAGCAGGCTGCCGATCCAGACGATAAACATCACTGGGTTACGCCACTGCACCGAAGGACTGAGTTTTTTTACGGCATCCAGCAGCGCCTGGCGCACCAGCGTCGGCTCCAGCAGGGCTAATTGTTTGCGACTCATAACAGGTTGCTCCGCATCGCTTAAAGTAAGGATAAGTGTTCCGCCACCGGGCCGAGCGCCAGTGCGGGGATAAAGGTCAGGGCGCCAACCAGCAGGACAGTGCCGATAAGCAGGCCGATAAATAGCGCATCGTGGGTGGCCAGGGTACCGGAGCTGGCGGGCTGAATTTTCTTGTTCACCAGCGAACCGGCAATCGCCATTACCGGGATGATGACCCCGAAGCGGCCAACCAGCATGCAGAACGCCAGCAGCAGATTCCAGAAAGTCGTCCCGGCGCTTAAACCGCCGAAGGCGCTGCCGTTGTTGTTCGCCGCCGAGGTCACGGCGTACAGCACTTCGCTAAAGCCGTGCGGCCCTGGGTTTAGCATGGCGTTGCTCCCGGCCCCGGTCATCATCGCCAGCGCGGTGCCGAGCAGCACCAGCGTTGGGGTGACCAGAATCGCCAGCGCAATCATTTTCATCTCGCGAACGTCGATCTTTTTGCCGAGATATTCCGGGGTGCGGCCAATCATCAGCCCGGCGATAAATACCGCCAGCATCACGAACAGCAGCATGCCGTACAGACCGGAGCCGACGCCGCCGAAGACCACTTCGCCAATCTGCATCAGCCACATCGGCACCATGCCGCCCAACGCGGTAAAGGAGTCGTGCATAGCGTTAACCGCGCCGCAGGAGGCGGCAGTGGTGACCACGGCGAACAGGCTGCTGGCGAGGATGCCAAAGCGGCTCTCTTTCCCTTCCATATTCAGGCTGCTATCGGCGCCGAGGCTAAGCAGATGCGGATTACCGCGGGTTTCCGCCCACATCACTACCGCTACGCAGACCACGAAGATCAGCGCCATCGCCCACAGGATCGCCCGTCCCTGGCGGCGATCGCCGACCGCTTCGCCAAAGGCAAAGCACAGCGCCGCCGGGATCAGGAAAATGGCCAGCATCTGAACCAGGTTGGTTAACGCCGTCGGGTTCTCAAACGGGTGCGACGAGTTGGCATTAAAGAAACCACCGCCGTTGGTGCCGAGCATTTTTATCGCTTCCTGCGAAGCCACCGGCCCCATCGGCAACCACTGACGAACCCCTTCTAGGCTGGTGAACGCTTGATATGGCTGCAGATTCTGCGGCACGCCTTGTTGGATAAAGAACAACGCGATCAGCAGGGAGATCGGCAGCAGCAGCCACAGCGTGATACGGGTGAGGTCAACCCAGGCATTGCCGAGGGTGCTGACTTTTTGTCTCGCCCAGGCGCGCGTCAGCACAAAGATCACCGCGATACCGGTGGCGGCCGACAGGAAGTTTTGCACGGCCAGGCCAACCATTTGGCTGAGATAGCTCATGGTGGTTTCACCGGCATAGGCCTGCCAGTTGGTATTGCTGATGAAGCTCACCGCGGTATTCAGCGCTAAATCCCATGGCAGGCCAGGGAAATGCTGCGGGTTTAATGGCAGTGACCCCTGGCACATCAGCAGCGCAATCAGCGCCACCAGGCCGATGGCGTTAAACAGCAGGATAGCGATTAAGTATTGCCGCCAGTCCATCTCCTGGGGGCGGATACCCGCTAGCTGCCAGATACCGCGTTCAACCCTGGCGAGACCGGGCAGCGGTACATCGTTGATCATTCGCGCCAGCAGCGAGCCTAACGGCCGCGCCAGTACCATCAGCACCAGCAGGAAGCTGGCGATAAGTAAAAACCCTTGCGCCGCCATCAGAACGCCTCCGCATGTATCAGGGCATAGACCAGATACGCCAGCAGCAGGAACACCAGCGTTACGCCAGCAATGATGCCTGTAGTCACTTTCCACCTCCGGGTGTGTCTCTTTTTGTGTATATGAGGAGGGTAGGAATTTCGGCGCAAAGATTTCGCAAAAATCGCCGCGAGCAGTGTAAAAAAAGTATAAAAATGACTAAAGGCACAATTTAACTAATGGTTAGTATTAATTTAACTTTTATGTAACTTAATTACGCCGTGAATGTAAATTAAGTATAAATAAGTGCTTTTTAGTGGTCGGATGAGTAGTAAAATTACAACCTGCGCGGTACTATTTTGCTTAGACAAAAATGGTTACTTTTACCGGCGTTGATTGCCGGCCTGACAAAGGGGAGAGAAATTATGGCGTTGTATAAAACTTATCCTGCCCACATCATTTTGATGCGTCGCGCTTTCGCCGTCGCGGCTGGCGTAGCGGCACTGCCGGTGATGTTGTTCTGGAAAGATCGCGCACGTTACTACAGCTGGCTGCACCGTGTATGGGCAAAAACCAGCGAGCAACCGGTGTGGATGGCGCAGGCGGAGAAAGCCGCTCACGATTTTTACTGATAGCGCAATTCAGCCGTTGAATAAAGCGATAACCGTCGGTTTCCCCGGCGGTTTTTTTTCGTCTGCTGTCTATAGGTAAAGCCTGTATGCCATGTGTAATATCGACCTAAACCGACCACAAGCAGGTGCGGCTGGAGATGCTGGCGGCCTGGTAAGCCGCCAGATAGCTTTATTCTACCGCCAGTTGGCGGGTTTTGACCTTCACGGAATGGTACAGCCAGATGACCAGCACCAGGCCGACGCAGGCCAGCGCGCCCCAGGTGATTTGGCTAAAGACGTCGATGTAGGCCTCAATCGAATAGTTAACCGCGCCAGCTGCGTCAAACGACGCCTGGGACGTCTGATCGGCGATGACTCCAGCCAGATAGTTGGCGATCGCCCCGGAGAGCAGCATGTAGATACCGGTCAACACCCCGGTGACGCCGGGGATTTCGATACGGGTGATTTGCGACATCGCCACCGGGTCGATAAACAGTTCGGCGAAGCCCATCACCGCCAGCCCCAGGACCATCAGCGGCATTGAAGAGTGACCGTAGGCCGCAGACCAGCGGGCGCTGAGGGTCAGAATACAGAACCCGGCGCTCATCAGCCCCAGACCGAGGGCGAATTTCCCCCAGATACGCACGGTGCGGTTGCCTTTGATGTTCTCTTTCACCAGCCATGCCAGCACCATCCCGCAGAGCATCACCGCGAAGGCGTTGATCGACTGGAACATGGCGGTCGGCACTTCGTAATTCATCACATGACGGTTAACGAAGCGGTCGATATACAGACTTATCGAGCTGCCGCCCTGTTGGGCGAAGGCCCAGAACAGCAGGCTGAAACCAGTGAGGACGATAATCAGGCGCAGCTCTTTACGCTGTTTGTCGTTCTCCGCGCGCAGGTAAATCCGCGCCAGCACCACGAGGCCGATCACCGTCGCCACGATCAGCGCATACACCGACCACTCCTGCCAGAACAGGACGGTAATCAGCAGCGGCGTCGCCACCAGTAGCACCAGCAGCCAGCCCCAGTTCGGCAACACGAAGGTCCGCGCGCGCAGCGCTTCACGATTCACGCCAGTGGTATGACGGAAATGACGGCCGCCGCAGAGGAAAATGACCAGTCCCGCAATCATGCCGACTGCCGCCAGCGCGAAGCCCATCGCCCAGCTGTATTCTTCCTGCACATAGCCGCAGGCGATTGGTGCGATAATCGAACCAATATTGCCCGCGGCGTACATCAGCGAGAAGCCGCCATCACGACGCGGGTCGGTCGGTTCATAAAGCTCGCCAAGCAGGCAACTGACGTTGGATTTAAACAGCCCGTAGCCACATACGATGATCGCCAGCGACAGATAGAGGAAAGTGGGCGCGACTTCACTGGCGCCAAGTACCAGATGACCAATAGCCATTAATAGCGCGCCGATCATCACCGCCATGCGGTTGCCGAGCAGTTTATCGGCGAGGAAACCGCCGAGAATAGGGGTGACGTAAACGAGGGAACAGTAGGCGCTGAACAGGGTGTAGGCGTGGTTGTCGTCGTACTTGAGCTGGTTGGTGAGATACAGGATTAACAGCGCCCGCATGCCATAAAAACTAAAGTATTCCCAAATTTGCAGCGCGACGACGTAATAAATCGCCCGTGGCTGTGAAGTTTGTCTGTTCATGTAACGTTCATTTCCTGGCCGTAAAACGAAAGTCGATCTTTCTGCATGAATAGCGCTTTACTAGCGTTATTCATGGCCTAAATGGCTTTCTGATTATTTAATATGCTTTATAAGTGCATAAATATACACTAATGCACGGTGAGGGGAAGGGGCAAATTGCGCGATTGCGCGAAAAGTCAAAACCGGGCGTCAGGTACAGCTATCGACGACCCGGGCGGATGTCGTTATGTTATAGGATTGTACAAATAGATTTTCTGATGGAGCGACGATGAAAAATAGCGAACTGGAACAACTGATTAACGAGAAACTGAATAGTGCGGCCATCAGTGATTTCGCTCCTAACGGCCTGCAGGTGGAAGGGCGCGAGACGGTGCGGAAAATCGTTACCGGCGTCACTGCCAGCCAGGCACTGCTTGATGAAGCCGTGCGCCTGCAGGCGGATGCGGTGATTGTCCATCACGGTTACTTCTGGAAAGGCGAATCGCCGGTGATCCGTGGTATGAAGCGCAACCGGCTGAAGACACTGCTGACCAACGATATAAATCTGTATGGTTGGCATCTGCCGCTGGATGCGCACCCTGAATTAGGCAACAACGCCCAGCTGGCACAGCTATTGGGCATTAACGTGATGGGTGAAATCGAACCGCTGGTGCCATGGGGCGAACTGTCGATGCCGGTCTCGGGGTTGGAACTGGCGTCGTGGGTTGAGGCGCGTCTGGGGCGTAAACCGCTGTGGTGCGGCGATACCGGGCCGGATAAGGTGACGCGCGTCGCCTGGTGTACCGGCGGCGGCCAAAGTTTTATTGATAGCGCGGCCCGCTTCGGCGTTGATGCCTTTATTACCGGTGAAGTCTCTGAGCAGACGATTCATTCTGCGCGCGAGCAGGGGCTGCATTTTTATGCCGCGGGTCATCATGCGACCGAGCGCGGCGGCATTCGCGCCCTGAGCGAGTGGCTGACTGAAAATACCGATTTGGATGTCACCTTTATCGATATTCCTAATCCGGCTTGATGAGAGAGAGAAAAGTGCAGCGAGCGCGTTGTTATCTGTTAGGTGAAACGGCGGTAGTACTGGAGCTTGAGCCGCCGGTGACGCTGGAAAGTCAAAAACGTATCTGGGGGCTGACCCAGCGGTTGACCCACCACGAAGAGGTGATCGAAGTGATCCCGGGTATGAATAACATTACCGTCGTGCTGCGTCGCCCGCAGGAGATGGCGTGGAGTGCGATTGACCAATTGCAGCGCTGGTGGGAAGAGAGCGATGCGCTGGAGCCGGAATCCCGTGAGATCGCGATACCGGTGATTTACGGTGGAGAAGCGGGGCCGGATCTCGGCGACGTCGCGCGCCACAGCGGGCTGAGCGAAAAGCAGGTGGTCGAGCTGCACGCCTCGGTAGAGTATGTGGTGTGGTTCCTCGGCTTCCAGCCGGGCTTCCCTTATTTCGGCGGGCTACCGGAGCAGCTGGCGATGCCCCGTCGCGCGGAGCCACGCCTGCTGGTGCCGGCGGGGTCCGTCGGTATCGGCGGCTCGCAAACCGGCATTTACCCACTGGCGACGCCGGGCGGTTGGCAGCTGTTGGGGCGCACGCCGTTGGCGCTATTCGATCCCAATCGCAAAGATCCGGTACTGCTGCGTTCAGGCGATCGCGTGCGCTTTGTGCCGCAGAAGGAGGGCGTATGTTGAAGTTTATTCGCGCCGGTATGTACACCTCGGTGCAGGACGGCGGCCGGGAAGGCCAGCGTCAGTGGGGGATCAGCCGCTGCGGCGCGCTGGATAAACCGGCGATGACCATTGCCAACCTGCTGGTGGGCAATGCGCCGGAGGCTGCGGCGCTGGAAATTACGCTCGGTCAGATCGATGTGCAGTTTACCCGCGATTGCTGGTTCGCGCTGACCGGCGCCGCCTGTGAAGCGACGCTTGACGGTAAAGCCGTTTGGCTGGGCTGGCGAATGGAAGCGAAGGCCGGACAGCGGCTGGTGCTGAAAAATCCGCAGCATGGGATCCGTAGTTATCTGGCGGTGGCAGGCGGTATCGACGTGGCGGAGGTTTTAGGTTCCCGCTCCACCGACCTGAAAGTCGGTATCGGCGGCCTGGAAGGGCGGCGCTTGCAGGATGGCGATCGGCTGAAGTTGGGGAAATCGACCCGGCGCTTCAGCGCCTCGCGTGGGGTTAAACCATTGCCGATCGGCAATATTATTCGCGCGCTGCCAGGGCCGGAGTATCACGAGTTCGATAGCGCTTCACAGTCGTCTTTCTGGCGCTCGCCGTGGCGGCTTAGCCCGCAGAGCAACCGTATGGGCTACCGCCTGCAGGGTCAGCCGCTGAAGCGTACCACTGACCGGGAAATGCTCTCCCACGGCCTGCTGCCGGGGGTGGTGCAGGTGCCGCATAACGGCCAGCCTATCGTGTTGATGAACGATGCGCAGACTACCGGCGGTTATCCGCGTATTGCCTGCATTATTGAGGCCGACATGTATCAGCTGGCGCAGATCCCGCTTGGCCAGCCGATCCACTTTGTCCCCTGTGCGCTGGAAGAAGCGCTAAAAGCGCGTGCCGACCAGCAGCGTTATCTTGAACAACTGGCCTGGAGACTAAGCGATGATGAAGATTGATTTAAATGCCGACCTTGGCGAGGGTTGCGCCAGCGATAGCGCGCTATTACAGCTGGTGTCCTCCGCCAATATCGCCTGTGGTTTTCATGCCGGCGATGCGCTGCTAATGCAGCAGTGCGTGCGGGATGCGCTGAAATACGGCGTCGCCATCGGCGCGCATCCGAGCTTCCCGGACCGGGAGAATTTCGGCCGGACGGCGATGCAGTTGCCGCCCGAGACGGTCTACGCCCAGGTGCTGTATCAAATCGGCGCGCTGATGGCGATTGTCCGCGCGCAGGGCGGCGAGCTGCAGCACGTGAAGCCGCACGGCATGCTGTATAACCAGGCGGCGAAAGAGCCGCCGTTGGCTGATGCCATCGCTCGCGCAGTCCGCGATGTTGACGCAGGGTTGGTGCTGGTCGGGCTGGCTGGCAGCGAACTGATCCGCGCCGGGCAGCGCTATCAACTAACGACGCGTCAGGAAGTGTTCGCCGACCGCGGCTATCTTGCTGACGGTAGCCTGGTGCCGCGCAGCCAGCCGGGAGCGCTGATAGAGAGCGAAGAGCAGGCGCTGGCGCAAACGCTGGAAATGGTACAACACAATCGGGTGCGCAGCCTGACCGGCGAATGGGCGCACGTGGTAGCGGAAACCGTCTGTCTGCACGGCGACGGCGCGCATGCGCTCGATTTCGCCCGTCGCTTGCGCGCCGCCTTTGCCGGGCGCAATATCGAGGTGAGCGCGGAAAGCGACTAAAGGCCTGCGGGCCTGTTTTTATAATAATTAAATCAAACAATTAACAACACTAACAACAAACAGGAAGTGATTATGCAAGAGGCGATATCCCTCTGGCCGCTGATCGGCATTGCCGTGATTGTGGTCGGATTTGTTTTGCGCTTTAACCCGGTGCTGGTGGTGATTATTTCCGGGATCGTCACCGGCGTGGCGGCGCATATGCCGATAGCCACTATTCTGGAAAAGCTGGGCGAGGGGTTTCTCAATACCCGCAACCTACCGTTTATCCTGCTGCTGCCGCTGGCGGTGATCGGCCTGCTGGAACGTCATGGCCTGAAAGAACGCGCGCAGGCGTGGATCGCGAAGATCCATAGCGCCACCGCCGGTCGTCTGCTGATCGTCTATCTTTTGGTTCGCGAAGCAACGGCCGCACTGGGACTGACCAGCCTCGGCGGCCATCCGCAGATGGTGCGCCCGCTGCTGGCGCCGATGGCGGAAGGGGCGGCGGAAAAACGCTTTGGCCCGCTGCCGGGTAATGTACGCTATCGCTTGCGCGCGATGTCGGCGGCGACCGATAACGTCGGACTGTTCTTTGGCGAGGATATCTTCGTCGCCTTCGGGGCGATCATCTTTATGCATAACTTTATGCTGGAGTCTGGCGGCATCCAGACGGAACCCTTGCATATCGCTCTGTGGGGGATCCCGACAGCCGCCTGCGCGTTCCTGATCCACGCCGCGCGCCTGTGGCGCCTCGATCGTCATTTACAACGCGAGCTGGATAAGGTTAACGCCGCCCAGGCGAAAGGCGGTGCGGCATGAATTTCCAGCAAAACTATTTATATTGGCTGGCGGGCGCGGCACTGCTGGTGGTGGCCGTCATGTCCTGGCGCGATAAAAGCAACCCGCGTCGCCTGACGACCGGCCTGTTCTGGGGCCTGTACGGGCTGGTGTTCCTGCTTGGCGATTGGACATATCAACTGGTGGGCGATAAACGCGCGGTCAATATCGCCGTCGGCGGGCTGGTCGTCGTGTTGGCGCTGATCGCCGGTTTTGGCGGCGTGCGTCTTGGCAGCTACCATCAACGCAGTCAGGAAGAGAAAACCGCCAGCGCGAAACGCCTTGGCAACAAACTGTTTTACCCGGCGCTGGCTATCCCGGTGGTCACCGTTATCGGCGTGCTGTTGTTCAACAATTTGCCTTCGTGGCAGGCGGCGCTATTCGGGCCAGGCAACCATGCGACGCTGATTACCTTGTTCTCGATGACAGTGGGTACCCTGATTGGCCTGGCGATGGCGATCCGCATGACCCATGAAACGGTGGCACAGCCGATGCAGGAAGCGCGCCGTCTACTGGATTCCGTCGGCTGGGCCTTTATTTTACCGCAGATCCTCGCGGTGCTGGGCCTGCTGTTTACCACCGCGGGGGTGGGGACCAGTATTTCGTGGCTGACCGAACACTATCTGGCGGTGGACAACCGCTTTATCGCCGTTGCCGTGTACGCCATTGGCATGGCGGTATTGACCATGGTGATGGGGAACGCTTTTGCGGCCTTCCCGATTGTCACTGCCGGAGTGGGGATCCCGATTCTGGTGCTGCAGCACGGCGGTAACCCGGCGGTGATGGCGGCGATCGGCATGTTTTCCGGCTACTGCGGCACCCTGATGACGCCGATGGCGGCGAACTTCAATATCGTACCGGCGGCATTGCTTGAACTACCGGATAAAAACGCGGTGATTAAAGCCCAGATACCAACCGGCATTCTGCTGCTCATCGTTAACGTGTTCTTACTCTATTTCCTCATGTTCCTGTAAGGAGGGATGATGGCTGGCGTATTAATTACCGGTTTTGAGCCGTTCGGCGGCGAAGCGGTTAACCCTTCATGGGAAGTGGTCAAGCAGCTTGATGGCGTTATTATTAGCGGGCAGCAGGTTGTCGTAAAGCAGCTACCCTGTGTGTTCGGCGAAGCGCTGACCGTGCTGAATCACGCGTTGGATACACATCAGCCGCAGCTGACGATAGCCGTCGGACAGGCTGGTGGTCGTGTTGACATTACCGTCGAACGTGTGGCGATCAATGTCGATGATGCACGGATCCCCGACAATAAAGGGCAACAGCCAATTGACGAACCCATCGTCGCTGGCGGCCCGGCGGCGTGGTTCAGTTCATTGCCGATCAAAGCGATCGTCAGCGCGCTGCGCAAGCAGGGGATCCCGGCGTCGGTTTCACAAACGGCAGGCACTTTTGTCTGCAATCACGTGATGTATGGTTTGCTACACAAGCTGCAGGGGAAAGCCGGCCTGAAGGGCGGCTTTATGCATATCCCGTATCTGCCGGAGCAGGCGGCGGCCCATCCCGGCGAGGCGAGTATGGCGGTCGCGACGGTACGCGCGGCGCTGGAAACGGCGATTGCCGTCGCCCTTGAACAGGATGACGACGTTAAAATCGGCGGTGGTGCGACGCATTAACAAAAGGACAATACTATGCCGGAAGGCCCGGAGATCCGCCGCGCGGCGGATAACCTGGAAGCGGCTATCAAAGGCGAACCATTAACTGAAGCCTGGTTCGCCTTTCCACAGTTGCAACCCTATCAATCCCTGCTGGTCGGCCAGCGGGTTACCCAAATCGCTACCCGCGGCAAAGCCCTGTTAACCCACTTCTCCGGCGGGTTAACGCTGTATAGTCATAATCAGCTGTATGGCGTCTGGCGGGTGGTCGATGCTGGCGTTCAGCCGGAATCCAACCGTGTGCTGCGCGTCAGGTTGCAAACCGCGCGCAAGGCGATTTTGCTCTATAGCGCTTCGGATATTGAGATGCTGACGGCGCAACAGCTTGCCCATCATCCCTTTTTACTGCGGGTCGGGCCGGATGTGCTGGATATGGCTCTCACCGTGGGGCAAGTGAGGGAACGGCTGTTGTCGGCCAAATTCCGTCATCGTCAGTTTTCCGGCCTACTGTTGGATCAGGCGTTTCTCGCCGGGCTTGGCAACTATCTGCGCGTTGAAATCCTGTGGCAGGTGGGGCTAACCGGGCGGCATAAGGCCGCGGAGCTGAATGAAATGCAGCTGGATGCACTGGCGCATGCGCTGTTGGATATCCCGCGGCTTTCTTACCATACCCGTGGTCAGGTGGATGACAACAAACACCACGGCGCGCTATTTCGTTTCAAGGTCTTTCATCGCGATGGCGAGGCGTGCGAACGTTGCGGGGGTATTATTGAGAAAACCATGTTGGCATCGCGACCGTTTTACTGGTGCCCTGGCTGCCAGCATTAGTGAGTGAGATTTGGAAAATTAAAATTTATTTGCACGATTAAACAAAAAAAATCGGGGACATTCCCCGATTTTTTATCACTATAACCCGGCAGGGCAGAGATTATTTCTTGAGATCGGATTTGAAATCGCGCTTCTCGTAGCCGGTATACAGCTGACGCGGACGGGCAATTTTCATGCCGTCGCTGTGCATCTCGTTCCAGTGGGCAATCCAGCCGACGGTACGCGCCATCGCGAAGATAACGGTAAACATCGAAGACGGAATACCCATCGCTTTCAGGATGATACCAGAGTAGAAATCGACGTTCGGGTACAGTTTCTTCTCGATGAAGTACGGGTCGTTAAGCGCAATGTGTTCAAGCTCCATCGCCACTTCCAGCAGATCGTCTTTCGTACCCAGTTCTTTCAGCACTTCATGGCAGGTTTCACGCATCACGGTGGCGCGCGGGTCGTAGTTCTTGTACACGCGGTGGCCGAAGCCCATCAGGCGGAAAGAGTCATTCTTATCTTTCGCACGACGAACAAATTCCGGAATGTGTTCAACAGAACTGATTTCTTCCAGCATTTTCAGGGCCGCTTCGTTGGCGCCGCCGTGCGCCGGTCCCCACAGGGAGGCGATACCGGCAGCGATACACGCGAACGGGTTAGCGCCGGAGGAGCCTGCGGTACGTACGGTGGAAGTGGACGCGTTCTGCTCGTGGTCAGCGTGCAGGATCAGGATGCGGTCCATCGCGCGTTCCAGCACCGGGTTAACCTCGTAGGTTTCGCACGGCGTGGAGAACATCATATTCAGGAAGTTACCCGCGTAGGAGAGGTCGTTGCGCGGATAAACAAAAGGCTGGCCGATAGAATATTTGTAACACATTGCTGCCATGGTCGGCATCTTCGACAGCAGGCGGTAGGCGGCGATTTCACGGTGACGCGGATTATTGACGTCCAGAGAATCGTGATAGAACGCCGCCAGTGCGCCGGTAATACCGCACATCACCGCCATTGGGTGAGAGTCGCGACGGAACGCGTGGAACAGACGGGTAATCTGCTCGTGGATCATGGTGTGGCGGGTAACGGTGGTTTTGAATTCGTCGTACTGCTGTTGAGTCGGTTTTTCGCCGTTCAACAGGATGTAGCACACTTCAAGATAATTTGACTCGGTCGCTAATTGATCGATCGGGAAGCCGCGGTGGAGCAGGATACCTTCATCACCGTCGATAAAAGTAATTTTAGATTCACACGAGGCTGTTGAAGTGAAACCGGGGTCGAAGGTGAAAAGACCTTTTGAACCAAGACTACGAATATCAATCACATCCTGACCGAGCGTGCCTTTTAGCACATCAAGTTCAATAGCAGTGTCACCACCCAGGGTGATTTTTGCTTTAGCATCAGACATTTATGGTCTCCTTAGCGCCTTTTATTGCTTAAGGCTGCCGGGTGGTGGATTTGCATTCGGCCCGAACCTGACTACGTTACCAGATTGTTATGTTGCTCACAGCACTGTGTCGCGAAAATTGCAGGGTACAGAGCGTAGGCGCTTGATGGTACGTCTTCAGTCCGGGAGTGAAACGGCAGCAAATCAGCGTTTTAGCAGCCCGAATATTAAAACCTATATACCACTAATAACTGTCCTGATTACATCGGTCAATACCATCCACTGTTGCATAACTTATTCTCAGGTGAAAGCATGACCTCATAACTTTTGGGCATTATTGCATTAATCTAGTAATGGTTGTAACAAGAATGTTTAATATTTGTCAAATCAGGTGATTAAAATTTAAAATAATGTTGTAATCGTGACCTTGATCACTGTTCTGGACAAAACCCGACAAACTATATGTAGGTTAATTGTAATGATTTTGTGAACGGCCTATACTGCCGCCAGGTCTCCGGAACACCCTGCAATCCCGAGCCACCCAGCGTTGTTTGGTCATGCTTTTACTCCTGGAAAGGAGTTTTAATATGACTTCTGGTTATAGAAAGGACGCTGTCTGACCCGCAAGCAGACCGGAGGAAGGAAACAATAAGAACAGCATGTGGGCGTTATTCATGGTAAGAAATGTGAAAAAACAAAGACCTGTCAATCTGGATCTACAAACGATTCGATTCCCAATCACGGCGATAGCGTCCATTCTCCATCGCGTATCCGGTGTGATCACTTTTGTGGCGGTCGGAATTCTGCTTTGGTTGCTGGGCACCAGTCTTTCCTCTCCTGAGGGCTTCCTGACGGCGGCTTCCATTATGAATAGCTTCTTCGTGAAGTTTATCATGTGGGGCATCCTGACCGCGCTGGCGTACCACGCCGTTGTCGGTATCCGTCATCTGTTGATGGACTTTGGCTATCTGGAAGAAACCCTCGAAGCAGGGACACGCTCCGCCAAAATTTCTTTTGTTATTACTGTCGTGCTTTCACTTCTCGCAGGAGTCCTCGTATGGTAAGCAACGCCTCAGCACTGGGACGCAACGGCGTACATGACTTTATTCTGGTCCGTGCTACCGCCATCGTTCTGACCCTCTACATCATCTACATGGTTGGCTTCTTCGCCACCTCCGGTGAGATCTCTTGGGAAATCTGGACCGGATTCTTCTCCTCCGCGTTCACCAAAGTCTTTACCCTGCTGGCTCTCGTATCCATCCTGATTCACGCCTGGATCGGTATGTGGCAGGTGTTGACGGACTACGTTAAACCACTGGCTGTGCGCCTGATTCTGCAACTGATTATCGTTGTGGCGCTGGTGGCTTACGTTCTTTATGGATTTGTTGTGGTGTGGGGTGTGTAATGAAATTGCCAGTCAGAGAATTTGATGCAGTTGTAATCGGTGCCGGCGGCGCAGGTATGCGCGCGGCGCTGCAGATTTCCCAGAGCGGACAGACCTGTGCGCTGCTCTCCAAAGTTTTCCCTACCCGTTCCCATACCGTTTCCGCGCAGGGTGGCATCACCGTCGCGCTCGGTAATACCCATGAAGATAACTGGGAATGGCATATGTACGACACCGTTAAAGGGTCGGACTATATCGGCGACCAGGACGCCATCGAATATATGTGTAAGACCGGCCCGGAAGCGATTCTTGAGCTGGAACATATGGGTCTGCCGTTCTCCCGTCTTGATGACGGCCGTATTTATCAGCGTCCGTTCGGCGGCCAGTCGAAGAACTTCGGCGGCGAGCAGGCGGCCCGTACTGCGGCGGCAGCTGACCGTACCGGCCATGCGCTGCTGCACACGCTGTACCAGCAGAACCTGAAAAACCACACCACTATCTTCTCCGAATGGTATGCCCTTGACCTGGTAAAAAACCAGGATGGCGCCGTGGTGGGTTGTACCGCACTGTGCATCGAAACCGGTGAAGTGGTGTATTTCAAAGCCAACGCGACCGTGCTGGCAACCGGCGGCGCAGGCCGTATTTATCAGTCCACCACTAACGCCCACATCAACACCGGCGACGGCGTAGGGATGGCTATCCGTGCAGGCGTGCCTGTGCAGGATATGGAAATGTGGCAGTTCCACCCGACCGGTATCGCCGGGGCAGGGGTTCTGGTGACCGAAGGTTGCCGCGGTGAAGGCGGTTACCTGCTGAACAAACACGGCGAGCGCTTCATGGAGCGTTATGCGCCGAACGCGAAAGACCTCGCGGGTCGTGACGTGGTGGCGCGTTCCATCATGATCGAAATCCGTGAAGGTCGCGGCTGTGACGGTCCGTGGGGCCCGCACGCCAAGCTGAAACTGGATCACCTGGGTAAAGAAGTGCTGGAATCCCGTCTGCCGGGCATTCTGGAGCTGTCTCGTACCTTTGCGCACGTTGACCCGGTTAAAGAACCGATTCCGGTTATCCCAACCTGCCACTACATGATGGGCGGTATTCCGACCAAAGTGACCGGCCAGGCGCTGACCGTGAATGAGAAGGGCGAAGACGTGGTGATTCCGGGTCTGTTCGCCGTTGGCGAAATCGCCTGTGTATCCGTACACGGCGCCAACCGTCTGGGCGGCAACTCGCTGCTGGACCTGGTGGTCTTCGGCCGCGCGGCGGGCCTGCATCTGCAGGAATCCATCGCCGAGCAGGGCGCGCTGCGCGCTGCCAGCGAATCCGATGTCGAAGGGTCTCTGGACCGCCTCAACCGTTGGAACAACACCCGTTCCGGCGAAGACCCGGTTGCTATCCGCAAAGCGCTGCAGGAATGTATGCAGCACAACTTCTCGGTATTCCGCGAAGGCGATGCGATGCACAAAGGCCTGGAACAGCTGAAAGTGATCCGCGAGCGCCTGAAAAATGCGCGTCTGGACGACACCTCCAGCGAGTTCAATACCCAGCGCGTCGAGTGCCTGGAGCTGGATAACCTGATGGAAACCGCATATTCCACGGCGGTATCTGCGAACTTCCGTACCGAAAGCCGCGGCGCGCATAGCCGCTTCGACTTCCCGGATCGTGATGATGAAAACTGGCTGTGCCATTCCCTGTATCTGCCAGAGTCGGAATCCATGACGCGTCGTAGCGTCAACATGGAACCGAAACTGCGTCCGGCATTCCCGCCGAAGATTCGTACTTATTAATGCGGAGACAGGAATATGAAACTCGAGTTTTCAATTTATCGCTATAACCCGGATGTTGACGACGCTCCGCATATGCAGGATTACACCCTCGAAGCGGAAGAAGGTCGTGACATGATGCTGCTGGATGCGCTTATCCAGCTGAAAGAAAAAGATCCGTCGCTGTCGTTCCGCCGCTCTTGCCGTGAAGGGGTTTGCGGTTCCGATGGTCTGAACATGAACGGTAAAAACGGTCTGGCGTGCATCACGCCGATCTCCGCGCTGAATCAGCCGGGTAAGAAAATTGTTATCCGTCCACTGCCAGGATTGCCGGTTGTCCGCGATTTGGTGGTAGACATGGGGCAATTCTACGCACAATATGAGAAGATTAAGCCTTACTTATTGAATAATGGGCAAAATCCTCCGGCTCGTGAGCATCTGCAGATGCCTGAGCAGCGCGAAAAACTCGATGGTCTGTACGAGTGTATTCTGTGCGCATGTTGTTCGACGTCTTGCCCGTCGTTCTGGTGGAACCCGGACAAGTTCATCGGCCCGGCTGGCCTCCTGGCCGCGTATCGCTTCCTGATCGACAGCCGCGATACCGAAACCAGCGAGCGTCTGGAAGGACTGAGCGATGCTTTCAGCGTATTCCGCTGTCACAGCATTATGAACTGCGTCAGTGTATGTCCTAAGGGGCTGAACCCGACGCGCGCCATCGGCCATATTAAGTCGATGTTGCTGCAGCGCAGCGCATAAGCAACACGGTCTGTCCCGGATGGCGCTAGCGCTTATCCGGGCTACCAAAAGCAGTAGCCCCGGCAAGCGCTAGCGCCGCCGGGGGATATAGCAGGAAACCTCTAAAAACTGCCCCTGATAGTTAGACAGTTTTTAAAGGTTCCTTAGCGGATAGAAACCACAACTCGTCCGCAACAAGTGAACCCCGGCACGTACACTCGGTGTGCGTGGTAGTTTCTACGGCGAAATAAGCATAAAAATGCTTAAGGGATCACGATGCAGAACGGCGCAATGAAAGCCTGGCTGGACTCTTCTTACCTCTCTGGTTCGAACCAGAGCTGGATAGAACAGCTCTATGAAGACTTCTTAACCGATCCTGACTCTGTTGACGCCAACTGGCGTTCTATGTTCCAGCAGTTACCTGGCACCGGAGTTAAACCGGATCAATTTCATTCGAAAACACGTGATTATTTCCGTCGACTGGCGAAGGATGCCTCACGTTACACTTCTTCGATATCCGACCCTGATACCAATGTGAAGCAGGTTAAAGTCCTGCAGCTCATCAACGCATACCGCTTCCGTGGTCACCAGCAGGCGAATCTCGATCCGCTGGGACTGTGGCAGCAAGAGAGAGTGGCGGATCTCGATCCGACTTACCACGATCTGACCGAGGCCGATTTCCAGGAAAGCTATAACGTAGGTTCTTTCGCCATCGGTAAAGATACGATGAAGCTGGGCGACCTGATTGCGTCGCTGAAGCAAACCTACTGCGGCTCCATCGGCGCGGAATACATGCACATCACCTCTACTGAAGAAAAACGTTGGATCCAGCAGCGTATCGAGTCAGTAGCAGGCAAAGCGAGCTTTACTGCGGAAGAGAAAAAACGCTTCCTCGGCGAGCTGACCGCTGCGGAAGGTCTGGAACGCTATCTCGGCGCGAAATTCCCGGGCGCGAAACGCTTCTCGCTGGAAGGCGGCGACGCGTTAATCCCGATGCTCAAAGAGATCATTCGCCACGCTGGCAAGAGCGGCACCCGTGAAGTGGTGCTGGGCATGGCGCACCGTGGTCGTCTGAACGTGCTGGTCAACGTGCTGGGTAAAAAACCGCAGGACCTGTTCGACGAATTCGCGGGCAAACATAAAGAACACCTCGGCACCGGCGACGTGAAGTACCACATGGGCTTCTCTTCCGATATGGAAACCGAAGGCGGTCTGGTTCACCTGGCGCTGGCGTTTAACCCGTCGCACCTGGAAATCGTCAGCCCGGTGGTTATCGGCTCCGTACGCGCCCGTCTGGATCGTTTGGACGAGCCGAGCAGCAACAAAGTTCTGCCGATTACCATCCACGGCGATGCCGCGGTCACCGGTCAGGGCGTGGTTCAGGAAACCCTGAACATGTCTAAAGCGCGTGGTTACGAAGTGGGCGGTACCGTTCGCATCGTTATCAACAACCAGGTTGGCTTTACTACCTCCAACCCGCTGGATGCGCGTTCTACCCCGTACTGCACCGACATCGGTAAAATGGTTCAGGCGCCGATTTTCCACGTTAATGCTGATGACCCGGAAGCTGTTGCTTTCGTCACCCGTCTGGCGCTGGATTTCCGCAATACCTTCAAACGCGATGTCTTCATCGACCTGGTGTGCTACCGCCGTCACGGCCACAACGAAGCCGACGAGCCGAGCGCAACCCAGCCGCTGATGTATCAGAAAATCAAAAAGCATCCGACCCCGCGTAAAATCTATGCTGATAAGCTGGAGCAGGACAAAGTCGCGACGCTGGAAGACGCTACCGAGCAGGTTAACCTTTACCGCGATGCACTGGATGCCGGCGAATGCGTGGTGCAGGAATGGCGTCCGATGAATATGCACTCCTTTACCTGGTCTCCGTACCTCAATCATGAGTGGGATGAGAGCTACCCGGATAAAGTTGAACCGAAACGTCTGCAAGAACTGGCAAAACGCATCAGCACGGTGCCGGAAGCCGTTGAAATGCAGTCTCGTGTCGCGAAAATCTACGGCGACCGCCAGCTGATGGCTGCCGGCGAGAAGATGTTCGATTGGGGCGGTGCGGAAAACCTGGCTTACGCGACGCTGGTTGACGAAGGCGTTGCCGTCCGTCTGTCTGGCGAAGACTCCGGCCGCGGCACGTTCTTCCACCGTCATGCGGTTATTCATAACCAGAGCAACGGTTCTACCTATACTCCGCTGCAGCATGTGCACAACGGCCAGGGCCAGTTCCGCGTATGGGACTCCGTCCTGTCTGAAGAAGCGGTGCTGGCGTTTGAATATGGTTACGCCACCGCGGAACCGCGCACCCTGACCATCTGGGAAGCGCAGTTCGGCGACTTCGCCAACGGCGCGCAGGTGGTAATTGACCAGTTCATCAGCTCCGGCGAGCAGAAATGGGGCCGTATGTGCGGCCTGGTTATGCTGCTGCCGCACGGTTACGAAGGGCAGGGCCCGGAGCACTCCTCCGCGCGCCTGGAACGCTATCTGCAGCTGTGCGCTGAGCAGAACATGCAGGTTTGCGTACCGTCCACCCCGGCTCAGGTTTACCACATGCTGCGTCGTCAGGCGCTGCGCGGTATGCGCCGTCCGCTGGTGGTGATGTCGCCGAAATCCCTGCTGCGCCACCCGCTGGCAGTTTCCAGCATGGATGAACTGGCGAACGGCACCTTTATGCCAGCCATCGGTGAAATCGACGATCTCGATCCGAAAGCCGTGAAGCGCGTCGTACTGTGCTCTGGTAAGGTTTATTACGACCTGCTGGAACAGCGCCGTAAAAACGAGCAAAAAGATGTCGCTATCGTGCGTATTGAGCAGCTCTACCCGTTCCCGCACCAGGCGGTACAGGAAGCGCTGAAAGCCTATGCGCACGTGCATGATTTTGTCTGGTGCCAGGAAGAGCCGCTCAACCAGGGCGCTTGGTACTGCAGCCAGCATCACCTTCGTGAAGTAGTTCCATTTGGGGCCTCTCTGCGTTATGCAGGCCGCCCGGCCTCCGCCTCTCCGGCGGTAGGGTATATGTCCGTTCACCAGAAACAGCAACAAGATCTGGTCAATGACGCGCTGAACGTCGATTAATTAAAGGATACACAATGAGTAGCGTAGATATTCTGGTTCCCGACCTGCCTGAGTCCGTAGCTGACGCAACCGTAGCCACCTGGCACAAAAAACCGGGCGACGCGGTGGTTCGTGACGAAGTCCTGGTCGAAATCGAAACTGACAAAGTGGTACTGGAAGTACCGGCATCAGCGGACGGCATTCTGGATGCAGTACTGGAAGACGAAGGCGCCACCGTGCTGTCTCGTCAGATTCTGGGTCGCCTGCGTGAAGGCAACAGCGCAGGTAAAGCTGCGGATGCGAAAGTTGATGCGAAAGAGTCCACCCCGGCTCAGCGTCAGCAAGCGTCTCTGGAAGAGCAGAGCAACGATGCCCTTAGCCCGGCTATCCGTCGTCTGCTGGCTGAACACAACCTCGACGCGGCTGCCATTAAAGGCACCGGCGTTGGCGGCCGCCTGACTCGCGAAGATGTTGAAAAACACCTGGCGGGCGCGAAGGCTGAAGCCAAAGCGCCAGCCGCCGCTGCGGCTGCGCCGGTTGCTCAACTGGGCCACCGCTCTGAGAAGCGCGTACCGATGACCCGTCTGCGTAAACGCGTTGCCGAGCGTCTGCTGGAAGCGAAAAACTCTACCGCCATGCTGACCACGTTCAACGAAGTCAACATGAAGCCGATTATGGATCTGCGTAAGCAGTACGGCGAAGCGTTCGAAAAACGTCACGGTATCCGTCTGGGCTTCATGTCTTTCTATGTGAAAGCCGTTGTTGAAGCACTGAAACGCTACCCGGAAGTGAACGCTTCCATCGACGGCGACGATGTGGTTTACCACAACTACTTCGACGTGAGCATGGCGGTTTCGACTCCGCGCGGCCTGGTGACCCCGGTTCTGCGTGACGTTGACCTGCTGGGCATGGCGGATGTCGAAAAGAATATTAAAGAGCTGGCAGTGAAAGGCCGTGACGGCAAGCTGACCGTAGATGACCTGACCGGCGGTAACTTCACCATTACCAACGGCGGCGTATTCGGTTCTCTGATGTCCACGCCGATCATCAACCCACCGCAGAGCGCCATTCTGGGTATGCATGCCATTAAAGACCGTCCGATGGCGGTGAATGGCAAGGTAGAAATTCTGCCGATGATGTACCTGGCGCTCTCCTACGACCACCGTCTGATCGATGGACGTGAATCGGTAGGCTTCCTGGTAGCAATTAAAGAGCTGCTGGAAGATCCGACTCGTCTGCTGCTGGACGTGTAGTAGTCACAATGGCCCGGTGCGTATGCCCGGGCCAATAAAAACATCATCGGCCTGCAAGTTTGTTGGCTACATGATAACGATTACCTGAAGGATGGACTGAACACATGAACTTACATGAATATCAGGCAAAACAACTTTTTGCCCGCTATGGCTTACCGGCGCCGGTGGGTTATGCCTGTACTACTCCGCGTGAAGCAGAAGAAGCCGCTTCAAAAATCGGCGCGGGTCCGTGGGTAGTGAAATGTCAGGTTCACGCTGGTGGCCGCGGTAAAGCGGGCGGTGTGAAAGTAGTTAAGAGTAAAGAAGAGATTCGCGCATTTGCTGAGCATTGGCTGGGCAAACGCCTGGTAACCTACCAAACAGATGCCAACGGCCAGCCGGTCAACCAGATTCTGGTTGAAGCCGCGACCGATATCGACAAAGAACTGTACCTGGGCGCGGTTGTTGACCGTAGCTCCCGTCGCGTGGTGTTCATGGCGTCGACTGAAGGCGGCGTGGAAATCGAAAAAGTGGCGGAAGAAACCCCGCACCTGATCCACAAAATCGCTATCGATCCGCTGGCGGGCCCGATGCCTTACCAGGGTCGCGAACTGGCGTTCAAACTGGGTCTGGAAGGTAAACAGGTTCAGCAGTTCACCAAGATCTTCATGGGCCTGGCGACTATCTTCCTTGAGCGCGACCTGGCGCTGATCGAAATTAACCCGCTGGTTATCACCAAGCAGGGCGACCTGATCTGCCTCGATGGCAAACTGGGCGCTGATGGCAACGCACTGTTCCGCCAACCGGATCTGCGTGAAATGCGCGACCAGTCTCAGGAAGATCCGCGCGAAGCTCAGGCTGCGCAGTGGGAACTGAACTACGTGGCGCTGGATGGCAACATCGGCTGTATGGTTAACGGCGCAGGCCTGGCGATGGGTACCATGGACATCGTTAAGCTGCACGGCGGCGAACCGGCTAACTTCCTCGACGTTGGCGGCGGCGCAACCAAAGAGCGCGTGACCGAAGCATTCAAAATCATCCTCTCTGACGACAACGTTAAAGCGGTTCTGGTTAACATCTTCGGTGGTATCGTTCGTTGCGATCTGATCGCTGACGGCATCATCGGCGCGGTCGAAGAAGTCGGCGTGAACGTACCGGTTGTCGTACGTCTGGAAGGTAACAACGCCGAACTGGGTGCGAAGAAACTGGCTGACAGCGGCCTGAATATTATTGCAGCGAAAAGTCTGACGGACGCAGCACAGCAGGTTGTTGCCGCAGTGGAGGGGAAATAATGTCAGTTTTAATTAATAAAGACACCAAGGTTATCTGCCAGGGCTTCACCGGTAGCCAGGGTACATTCCACTCTGAACAAGCGATCGCTTACGGTACTCAGATGGTTGGCGGCGTAACGCCAGGTAAAGGCGGCACCACTCACCTGGGTCTGCCGGTGTTCAACACCGTGCGCGAAGCCGTTGAAGCAACTGGCGCGACCGCGACCGTTATCTACGTTCCGGCTCCGTTCTGCAAAGACTCCATTCTGGAAGCCATCGACGCAGGCATTAAGCTGATTATCACCATCACCGAAGGTATCCCGACGCTGGATATGCTGACCGTGAAAGTGAAGCTTGATGAAGCTGGCGTGCGCATGATCGGCCCGAACTGCCCAGGTGTTATCACCCCGGGCGAATGCAAAATCGGCATCATGCCGGGTCACATTCACAAGCCGGGTAAAGTGGGCATCGTTTCCCGCTCCGGTACGCTGACCTATGAAGCGGTTAAGCAGACCACTGACTACGGTTTCGGCCAGTCTACCTGCGTCGGTATCGGCGGCGACCCGATCCCGGGCTCCAACTTCATCGACATCCTGAAGATGTTCCAGGAAGATCCGCAGACTGAAGCGATCGTGATGATCGGTGAAATCGGCGGCAGCGCAGAAGAAGAAGCCGCAGCTTACATCAAAGAGCACGTGACTAAGCCGGTTGTCGGCTACATCGCGGGCGTTACCGCGCCGAAAGGCAAGCGTATGGGCCACGCAGGCGCCATCATCGCTGGTGGTAAGGGTACTGCTGATGAGAAATTCGCTGCGCTGGAAGCGGCCGGTGTGAAAACCGTTCGCAGCCTGGCAGATATCGGCGAAGCGCTGAAATCTATCATTAAGTAAATCCTCTCAGCTCTCCTTGCGGAGAGCTTTAAATACCCTAAATAGTTCGCGTTGCAGGAAGGCGGCAAGAGAGTGAATCCCCAGGAGCTTACTGAAGTAAGTGACTGGGGTGAGCGACCGCAGCCAACGTATCTGCAACGTGAAGTATGACGGGTATCGTCCGATTTCGACATGGTTGGCCGCTGTAAAGCGGCCTTTTTTATTGTCTACGTCGCGCAACCAGCGTGAATTTGTAATCGTCGCTATTAAAAACGTTACGGCTATATTCAAAGACTCTGCCATCTTTAAGAAAGCCGCGTGATACTTTTTCCAGAATCGGTTTTGCCGGATCCAGCGCGAGCGCCGCGATAGCTTCTGCCGAAGGCATCGTCGGCACCAGTTCCTGCTCGCTGCGGTCGATAACCATCTTTTTACTCTGTTCAATATAGTGATACTTCGAGTTTTCCATCACTTCCCAGGTGAGGTCGGCAAACATGGCCAACGGCATCCATGTCTCTTCGAGGTTAACAGGCTTTTGCTTGATGAAACGTACGCGTTTGACGTGCCAGATTTTGTCATCCGGATTGAGGTTGAGCTTTTCTGCCAGGCGCGCATCAGCCTTCACCACTTCGAACACTTTCACATCGCTGTGAGTTTCCACATTTCGATCAGCCAGTTTTTCGTAGAATCCGGTGAGCTGATAGACATCATAATTTACCCGCTCTTCTTTCACATACGAGCCGCTACCCTGGATACTTTCGATGATCTGTTCTTCTGTCAGCCGCTTTAATGCCTGCCGGACCGTCACGCGGCTGACGCTAAATGCCTCCTGAAGACTGGATTCTGTTGGCAAGGCGTCGCCAGGCTTTAATTCGCCGGTATTGATTTTCTCTCGTAGCGCATCGGCTATCTGCCGGTACCTTGGTTTATTACCCATTTTTGTATGACCTGTTTAATACTTTTCCCGAAATTATGCCTCCAATCTATAATTTGTAAACAATACAATTTTAATACAAATATGGCGTGGTTAGTGAAAATGATCACACAAATGTATTATTTTGTCTGCCACAATCTCTTCAGACAATAACAACATGAGTGTGAGGATCTTTATGAACCTGACGACCCTGACTCATCCTGGCGCAGTCTGTATACAGGCGCGATTTAGCAGCCGGGATGAGGCGATCCGCCAGTTGGCTGAGCGGTTGGCAGCGCTGGGCTGCATTACTAACTGTGATGAGTTTTTAACAGAAGTCTTTCATCGTGAATCTTTGGGACCGACGGCGTTGGGTGAAGGGCTGGCGGTGCCGCACGGCAAAACGGCAGCCGTGAAAAAAGCGGCCTTTGCCGTGGCGACGTTAAGCGAACCGCTGGAATGGGAAGGCGTTGATGGGCCGGAACACGTCGAGATGATCTTTTTGCTGGCTATTCCGCCGGATGAAGCGGGTTCCACCCATATTCAGATCCTGACCGAACTGACGACGCGCCTTGCCGATGACGATCTTCGCGCCCGGGTGATGGCGGCGACCAGCGTCGAAGCGCTGCTGGCGGCGCTGGAATCTGAAACGCCAAAAACCGAGAGCGCCGTGAACGCCAACGCGCCGACCATTGTCTGCGTGACGGCTTGCCCTGCGGGTATTGCGCATACCTACATGGCGGCGGAGTACCTGGAAAAAGCCGGGCGGCAGATGGGTGTGAACGTTGTCGTTGAAAAGCAGGGGGCCAATGGTATTGAAGGGCGTCTGACCGCGCAGCAGCTCAACGAGGCGCGCGCGTGCATTTTCGCCACCGAAGTGGCGATAAAAGAAAGCGAGCGTTTTGTCGGGATCCCGACGATCTCCGTACCGGTGGCGGAACCGTTGCGCCATGCTCAGGCGCTGATTGAGCGCGCGCTGGCGCTGCAACCGTCATCGGTTGAACACCAGGTTCAGGCCGAAACAGACGTCAAAAAGAGCCTTAAAACGGAACTCAAGCAAGCGCTACTTAGCGGGATCTCTTATGCGGTTCCCCTGATTGTTGCGGGAGGGACGGTGTTGGCCGTCGCCGTACTTCTGGCGCAAATTCTGGGCTTGCAGCATTTATTTGATCAGGAAAATTCGTGGTTGTGGATGTACCGTAAACTCGGCGGCGGCATGCTAGGTATTTTGATGGTCCCCGTGCTTGCGGCCTATACCGCGTATTCGCTGGCGGATAAACCCGCTCTGGCGCCGGGATTTGCCGCCGGTCTCGCCGCTAACATGATTGGCTCCGGTTTTTTAGGGGCGGTGGCGGGGGGTTTGATTGCGGGTTATCTGATGCGCTGGGTGAAAAACCGCATTCGCCTGAATAATCGCTACAACGGCTTTTTATCCTACTATCTCTACCCGGTGCTGGGCGTGTTGGGCGCGGGCAGCCTGATGTTGTTTGTGATTGGCGAACCGGTGGCATGGATAAACAACACGCTGACGGCCTGGCTTAACGGCCTATCAGGCACAAATGCGTTGCTGCTGGGCGCGATTCTGGGTTTTATGTGTTCATTCGATCTGGGTGGCCCAGTGAATAAAGCAGCATACGCGTTTTGCCTGGGGGCGATGGCGAATGGTGTCTATGGACCTTATGCCATTTTTGCCTCTGTCAAAATGGTCTCTGCTTTTACCGTCACCGCTTCAACGATGTTGGCTCCTCATCTCTTTAAACCATTCGAAATCGAAACCGGTAAATCAACGTGGCTGCTGGGGCTTGCGGGGATCACTGAAGGGGCAATCCCGATGGCGATTGAAGATCCGCTGAGAGTTATCGGTTCATTCGTTCTGGGCTCGATGGTCACAGGCGCGATTATCGGGGCGATGGGAATAGGGTTATCAACGCCGGGCGCAGGTATTTTCTCTCTCTTTTTACTTCACCCGGCCGGGATGGGCGCTATCACTGCGGCAGCGGGCTGGCTTGGCGCGGCGCTAGTGGGGACGGCTATCTCGACGATCATTTTACTTTTCTGGCGACGCCAGGCCGTTCAAAGCGGCAAATACATGACCGAAGACGTCATGCCATAAATACTCACGAACAGGAAACGAAGATGAAAGCTGTATCTCGCGTTCATATTACGCCACATATGCACTGGGACCGTGAGTGGTACTTCACCACCGAAGAGTCGCGTATTCTCCTCGTAAATAATATGGAGGAGATCCTTGCTCGGTTAGAGCAGGATGAGGAGTACAAATATTACGTCCTCGACGGACAGACGGCGGTGCTGGAGGATTATTTCGCCGTGAAGCCGGAAAACCGTGAGCGGGTGAAAAGGCTGGTCGAGGCCGGGAAATTGATTATTGGGCCGTGGTATACCCAGACGGACACGACCATTGTCTCCGGCGAATCGATCGTTCGTAATCTGATGTACGGTATCCGTGACAGCATGGCGTTCGGTGAGCCGATGAAAATTGGCTATCTCCCGGATTCATTTGGCATGTCCGGACAGCTCCCGCATATCTATAACGGATTCGGCATCACCCGCACGATGTTCTGGCGCGGATGCTCAGAGCGTCACGGTACCGATAAAACGGAGTTTTTATGGCAAAGCACGGATGGTAGCGAAGTCACGGCGCAGGTGCTGCCGCTGGGCTACGCGATTGGTAAGTACTTACCGGAGGATGAAGCCGGGCTGCGTAAGCGGCTTGATAGCTATTTTGAGGTGCTTGAAAAAGCCTCGGTGACGAAAGAGATATTGCTGCCAAACGGCCACGATCAGATGCCATTGCAGCAAAATATCTTTGCGGTGATGGATAAACTGCGGGAAATCTATCCCCAGCGCAAATTTGTCATGAGCCGCTTCGAGGAGGTCTTTGAACATATTGAGGCTCACCGTAGCGAACTGGCGACGCTGCGCGGCGAATTTATCGACGGGAAATATATGCGCGTGCATCGGACGATTGGTTCCACACGCATGGACATTAAAATTGCTCATGCCCGCATTGAGCACAAAATTGTTCATATTCTGGAGCCGCTGGCGACGCTCGCCTGGACGTTAGGCTTCGAATATCACCATGGCCTGCTGGAAAAAATGTGGAAAGAGATCCTGAAAAATCATGCCCACGACAGTATTGGCTGCTGCTGCAGTGACAAAGTTCATCGCGAGATAGTTTCCCGATTTGAACGGGCAGAGGATATGGCTGACAACCTGGCGCGTTTTTATATGCGTAAGATCGCCGACAGCATGCCGCAGACCGATGAAGACAAGTTGGTGATGTTCAACCTGATGCCCTGGCCCCGTGAAGAGGTCATTAACACCACGATTCGGCTGCGTGCCAGACAATTTCGTCTGCGGGATGATAAAGGCAATGACATCCCCTATTTTATTCGCAGCGCACGCGAGCTTGATCCTGGATTGATTGACCGACAAATTGTTCATTATGGCAACTACGAACCATTCATGGAGTTTGATATCCAGCTCAGCCGGATCCTGCCCTCAATGGGATACTGCACGCTTTATATTGAACCTCATACCGTCGGCAACGTGCGTCCGCCGGTCAAGGACCCCGAGGCGTTGCTGGAAAATGCTTTCTGGAAAATTGATATCAATAACGACGGTACGCTGCGTTTGTGCGATAAAGAATCGGGTCTTATTTATGACCGCGTGCTGGAAATCGAAGAGAGTTCCGATGATGGCGACGAGTACGACTACTCTCCATCAAGGGAAGAGTGGCGGCTTACTTCAGCGCAATGGAGGCATGACGTTGAGGTTGTTCATGAAGGGTGGCAAAGCCGAGCGACGATCCGGTATCAGATGGCGGTTCCCGCAAATCTGGCCGAGCGCGCAGCCCGTCAGCAAAATGGTCTGCTTGGCGTGGAGGCTGAGGTGACGCTCAGTCACAACAGCAGGCGTATTGATGTGCAGGTTCGCCTGAATAATCAGGCTGATGATCATCGTGTTCGCGTTTTGATTCCTACGCCGTTTCATACTGACGAGGTGTTGGCCGATACACAGTTTGGCTCTCTGAGACGCCCCGTTATCGATGAAGCGATGGCAAACTGGCGGGAGGAGGGGTGGAAAGAAGCACCGCTGCCGGTCTGGAATCTACTCAACTATGCCGTTCTTCAGGAAAGACGTAATGGAATGGCGTTGTTTACTGAGGGGCTGCGGGAATTTGAAATTGTCGGTGACGACAAAAAGACATTTGCCCTGACGCTTTTGCGTGGGGTAGGGGTGCTCGGCAAGGAAGATTTACTGCTGCGCCCGGGTAGACCGTCAGGCATAAAAATGCCGGTGCCTGATTCACAGGTTCGTGGTCTGCATCACTGCCGCTTTAGCCTCTTTAGCTTTAGTGGCGGGCCCGAAGGCGCGGGGGTTGCGCAGCAGGCGAAGGCATGGCTGACGCCAGTCCACTGTTATAACAAAATCCCCTGGGATGCGATGAAACTTAACCGTGCCGCGTTTACATCGCCGGACAGTTACAGTTTACTGACCCTGTCACCAACAGGGTGTCTGCTGAGTGCGCTGAAAAAGGCAGAAGACCGCGATGAGATGATTCTGCGCTTATTCAATCCATCGGAGTCAACTCCTTGTGATGTCGCCTTATCAGTGAATAGGGAGATGAAGCGGCTTTCTGAAACTGACATGAATGAGCGGATACAGGAGGCTGAGGATGAAAATAAACGCATTACGGGGGTGTTTCGCCCGGGGCAGTCGCGCACGTTTAGCATTCAGATAGCCTGATAACGTGAGAAATGAACAAAAGGCTGCGGACGATGCGGCCTTTTTTTATCGTTGAATAGTTACCTGTCGGTGTTAATTTTGTGGCTGATAAAAGTAAATTAAATGTAATTGCACCGAGTTGTAGCAAAATAATGGCAAAGTATGGAGAGGCGACTATCCTTATCTGTTTATGCGAATGTGAAAATAGGCCGTCCTCACAGGTTAATTAAAATTACGTCCATTTATCTAATTCCCCGCTTTTGATAACTACCCACACCTACTGTGTACATACTGTTAACATGGTTTTTACCATTCTTACCGCTATTAAACATGGTTAACAATGACGACTGTTTTTGATTTAAATCAATGTTTAATCCTTGGAAAAAGATGCCAAAAGACGTTAAATTGTCGCCGATCAAAATGGCTGAAAAGTAGTAGTTTTGCTATAAATTGATCACCGTCGTAAAACGTAAATGTGATTCAATAAAAACCTGTTTATTGTAAGGGTTTTGCAGCGTATTATATTTGCGGGATCAATTTGGGTTTTTTATTAACGTATTTGTAACCTATCGCCATTGCTTTTATCCTTCATCAGGTTAATAGCGACGACAAGGATGCGAATAATTTGTATTGGGGCATGCGTGTGAATCCTTATCTAACGGGGTTCACTCTCGGAGTCTTCATGCGATGAGCAAGGAGTCATGATGTTAGATATAGTCGAACTGTCGCGCTTACAGTTTGCCTTGACCGCGATGTACCACTTCCTGTTTGTGCCGCTAACGCTCGGTATGGCGTTCCTGCTGGCCATCATGGAAACGGTCTACGTCCTTTCCGGCAAACAGATTTATAAAGATATGACCAAATTCTGGGGCAAGTTGTTTGGTATCAACTTCGCTCTGGGTGTCGCAACCGGTTTGACCATGGAGTTCCAGTTCGGGACTAACTGGTCGTACTATTCTCATTATGTGGGCGATATCTTCGGTGCGCCGCTGGCCATTGAAGGTTTGATGGCCTTCTTCCTCGAATCTACCTTTGTAGGTCTGTTCTTCTTCGGTTGGGATCGTCTGGGCAAAGTCCAACACATGGCGGTAACCTGGCTTGTCGCTCTGGGCTCCAACCTCTCCGCGTTGTGGATCCTGGTTGCCAACGGCTGGATGCAGAACCCGATTGCATCGGATTTCAACTTCGAAACCATGCGTATGGAGATGGTCAGTTTCTCCGAACTGGTCCTGAACCCGGTTGCTCAGGTTAAATTCGTCCACACGGTGGCTTCCGGCTATGTGTGCGGCGCGATGTTCGTTCTTGGCATCAGCTCCTACTATATGCTGCGCGGTCGTGACTTCGCCTTCGCTAAACGTTCCTTCGCGATTGCAGCCAGCTTCGGCATGGCGGCGATTCTTTCCGTTATCGTCCTGGGTGACGAATCCGGTTACGAAATGGGCGACGTGCAGAAAACCAAACTCGCCGCCATCGAAGCGGAATGGGAAACGCAGCCAGCACCGGCCGCTTTCACCCTGTTTGGTATTCCCGATCAGGATGCGCAAACTAACCGCTTCGCGATTCAAATCCCTTATGCGCTTGGCATCATTGCCACCCGTTCAGTGGATAAACCGGTTATCGGTCTGAAAGATCTGCTGGCGCAGCACGAAGAGCGTATCCGTAACGGGATGAAAGCTTACTCGCTGCTGGAGCAACTGCGTGCCGGTTCGACCGATCAGGCGATTCGCGACGAATTTAACCATGTTAAGAAAGACCTCGGCTATGGCCTGCTGCTGAAGCGCTATACCCCGAACGTCTCCGATGCGACGGAAGATCAGATCGCCAAAGCGACCAAAGATTCAATTCCGCGCGTGGCGCCGCTGTACTTCGCCTTCCGTATCATGGTGGCGTGCGGCATCCTGATGCTGGGTATCATCGCCGCGTCCTTCTGGACGGTTCTGCGTAACCAGGTCGGCGAGAAAAAATGGCTGCTGCGCATTGCGCTGTACGCTATTCCGCTGCCGTGGATCGCCATTGAGTCTGGTTGGTTTGTGGCGGAGTATGGCCGTCAACCGTGGGCGATTGGTGAGGTGCTACCGACAGCCGTCGCGAACTCTTCGCTGACTGCCGGCGACCTGATCTTCTCGATGCTGCTGATTTGCGGTCTGTACACCCTGTTCCTGGTGGCGGAGCTGTACCTGATGTTCAAATTCGCACGCCGTGGGCCTAGCAGCCTGAAAACCGGTCGTTACCACTACGAGCAGTCCTCCGCGACTACTCAGCCGGCACGCTAAGACAGGAGTCGTCAAATGATCGATTATGAAGTATTGCGTTTAATCTGGTGGCTACTGATCGGCATTCTGCTGATTGGCTTTGCTGTCGCCGATGGTTTCGATATGGGGGTGGGCATGCTCACCCGTTTCCTCGGTCGTAATGACACCGAGCGTCGCATCATGATCAACTCCATCGCTCCGCACTGGGACGGAAACCAGGTGTGGCTCATCACCGCCGGCGGCGCGTTGTTCGCTGCCTGGCCGATGGTCTATGCCGCGGCGTTCTCCGGTTTCTATGTGGCGATGATTCTGGTGCTGGCGTCTTTATTCTTCCGTCCGGTTGGTTTCGACTACCGTTCTAAGATTGAAGACACCCGCTGGCGCAACATGTGGGACTGGGGCATCTTTATTGGTAGCTTCGTGCCGCCGCTGGTGATCGGCGTGGCATTCGGCAACCTGCTGCAGGGTGTGCCGTTCCACATGGATGAATACATGCGTCTGTACTACACCGGCAACTTCTTCCAGCTGCTGAACCCGTTTGGTCTGCTGGCGGGTATTGTCAGCGTGGCGATGATCCTGACTCAGGGCGCAACCTACCTGCAGATGCGTACCGCAGGCGAACTGCACCTGCGTACCCGCACCGTCTCTTCGGTGGCGGCGCTGGTGACGCTGGTCTGCTTCCTGCTGGCGGGCGTGTGGGTGATGTACGGTATCGATGGTTATGTCGTAACGTCGGCGATCGACCACTCTGCGCCGTCTAACCCGCTGACCAAAGAAGTCGCTCGTCAGGCAGGCGCCTGGTTGGTGAACTTCAACAACATGCCAGCGCTGTGGGCTATCCCGGCTCTGGGTGTGGTGCTGCCGCTGCTGACGCTGTTGATGACCCGTATAGATAAGGGCGCCTGGGCGTTCCTGTTCTCTTCGCTGACCCTGGCCTGCATCATCCTGACCGCGGGTATCGCTATGTTCCCATTCATCATGCCGTCCAGCACGATGATGAACGTTAGCCTGACCATGTGGGATGCGACGTCCAGCCAGCTGACGCTGAATCTGATGACTTACGTGGCTATCGTGTTCGTGCCGATTATCCTCGCGTACACCACCTGGTGTTACTGGAAGATGTTCGGTCGTATCACTCGCGAAGACATCGAAAAGAACACCCACTCGCTGTACTAAGGTAAGGAGCTATATATGTGGTACTTCGCATGGATTTTGGGAACGCTTCTTGCCTGTGCCTTTGGGGTTATTACCGCGCTGGCGCTTGAGCACGTGGAAGCCACCAAAGCAGGTAAAAAAGAAGAGCATTGATGAAAATTATCGCTACTCTTTACGCGATAATGGACAAGCGCCCGTTAAGGGCGCTTTCCTTACTGATGGCGCTGCTGTTGGCAGGCTGCATCTTCTGGGATCCGTCGCGTTTTGCGGCGAAGACCAGCGAGCTGGAAATCTGGCATGGTTTCTTGCTGATGTGGGCTGTGTGCGCTGGCGTCATTCACGGTGTCGGTTTCCGCCCGAGAGCCGTGCACTGGCAGGGGATTTTTTGTCCACTTATCGCTGATATTGTTCTCTTCGCAGGCCTGATTTTTTTCTTCTTTTGAAAGATAAGAGTATAAGAAAACTCTGTTAACCGCATGGGCTTGCATAAGCCCATAAAAATTTACTCGCCGTTTACTTTCTCCCATTCCAAACCACGATTCCCGCGCGTATAGTAGCGAAGTTTGAAAGCACTACTCTTTTTTTGCATTACCGGGATGTAAAGTGAATACAACGCTGTTTCGATGGCCGGTCCGGGTCTACTACGAAGATACCGATGCCGGTGGTGTGGTTTACCACGCCAGTTACGTCGCTTTTTATGAAAGAGCACGCACAGAGATGCTGCGCCATCATCACTTCAGTCAGCAGGTACTGTTGGCTGAACGAGTTGCCTTTGTCGTTCGCAAAATGACGTTAGAGTATTTTGCGCCCGCCAGACTCGACGACATGCTCGAAATCCAGACGGAAATCACCTCGATGCGAGGCACCTCTTTGGTTTTCACGCAGCGAATCGTCAACGCGGAGAATACAGTTTTAAACGAAGCTGAGGTTCTCATTGTGTGCGTTGATCCACTCTTAATGAAGCCTCGTGCGCTTCCCAAGTCTATTGTCGCGGAGTTTAAGCAGTGACTGACATGAATATCCTTGATTTGTTCCTGAAGGCGAGCCTTCTGGTTAAACTTATCATGTTGATTTTGATTGGTTTTTCTATCGCTTCCTGGGCCATTATCATTCAGAGAACGCGTATCCTTAATTCGGCCAGCCGCGAAGCTGAAGCTTTCGAAGATAAGTTCTGGTCCGGCATTGAGCTGTCTCGCCTGTATCAGGAAAGCCAGGGGCGTCGCGATAGCCTCGCCGGTTCGGAGCAGATTTTCTACAGCGGCTTTAAAGAGTTCGCTCGTCTGCATCGTGCGAACAGCCATGCGCCGGAAGCGATTGTCGAAGGGGCGTCGCGCGCGATGCGCATTTCGATGAACCGCGAACTGGAAAACCTGGAAACGCATATTCCGTTCCTCGGTACCGTCGGTTCCATCAGCCCGTATATCGGCCTGTTCGGTACCGTCTGGGGGATCATGCACGCCTTTATCGCTCTTGGTGCGGTGAAGCAGGCGACGCTGCAAATGGTTGCGCCAGGTATCGCCGAAGCGCTGATCGCCACGGCAATCGGCCTGTTCGCCGCGATCCCTGCGGTGATGGCGTACAACCGTCTGAACCAGCGCGTGAACAAACTTGAATTGAACTACGACAACTTTATGGAAGAGTTCACCGCCATTCTGCACCGTCAGGCGTTTACCAGCAGCGAAAGCAATAAGGGGTAAGCCATGGCCAGAGCACGTGGACGCGGACGTCGCGAACTGAAGTCCGAGATTAACATCGTTCCGCTGCTGGATGTCCTGTTGGTGCTGTTGCTTATCTTTATGGCGACAGCGCCGATCATTACGCAGAGCGTGGAAGTCGATCTGCCGGACGCCACGGAGTCGCAAGCGGTGAAAAGCAACGATGAACCACCGGTTATCGTTGAAGTCTCCGGTGTAGGGCAGTACAGCGTGAAAGTTGGTCAGGAAACGCTGTCTCAACTGCCGCCGGAGCAGGTGATTGCCGAAGCGAAACGCCGCCTCGAAGCGAATGAGAAGACGGTGTTCCTCATTGGTGGCGCGAAAGATGTGCCTTACGATGAAATTATTAAAGCGCTTAACCTGTTGCATAGCGCAGGGGTTAAATCGGTTGGCTTAATGACCAAGCCTATTTAATCGGCCCGTGAAGCGCGCGGCGGCGGAAATCGACAGTCTTCCGCCGCTGCTCAGCGGCAACAGGCGAACAGTTTTTGGGAACCGATAGTGTCAAAGGCAACCGAACAAAACGATAAGCTTAAACGAGCGATCATAGTTTCAGTGGTGCTGCACATCATATTGATTGCGCTGCTGATCTGGAGTTCGTTCGACGAGCATCTGGATGCTTCAGCCGGTGGCGGCGGAGGTTCTTCCATCGATGCGGTCATGGTCGATCCTGGGGCGGTGGTAAACAACTACAACCGCCAGCAGCAACAGCAGTCCAGCGCTCGTCGCGCTGCCGAGCAGCGTGAAAAACAGGCTCAGCAGCAGGCCGAAGAGCTGCGGGAAAAACAGGCTGCCGAACAGGAACGCCTGAAGCAGATGGAACAAGAACGTCTGCAGGCGCAGGAAGCCGCGAAAGAGGCTAAAGAGCAGCAGAAACAAGCTGAAGAAGCCGCAGCCAAGGCTGCCGCCTCGGCAAAAGCGAAAGCGGATGCTCAGGCGAAAGAGGCGCAGGAAGCCGCGGCCAAAGCGGCCGCCGATGCGAAAGCGAAGGCCGATGCCCAGGCGAAAGTCGCGGAAGCGGCTGCCGCTAAAGCTGCTGCCGATGCGAAGAAACAGGCTGAAGCCGAAGCGGCGAAAGCGGCTGCGGATGCGCAGAAGAAAGCCGAAGCGGAAGCGGCGAAGAAAGCTCAGCAAGATGCTGAGAAAAAAGCGCAGCAGCAGGCCGAGAAAAAAGCCCAACAGGAAGCGGCTAAACAGGCTGCGGCAGAAAAAGCCGCCGCCCAGAAAGCGGCAACTGAAAAAGCCGCTGCCGAGAAGGCCGCCGCGGAAAAAGCGGCAGCAGCAGAGAAAGCTGCTGCCGCCAAAGCCGCCGCTGCTGAAAAGGCTGCCGCCGATAAAGCAGCGAAAGCCGCTGCCGCTAAGGCTGCCGCCGCGAAGAAAGCCGCTGCAGCAAAAGAAGCGAATGGCGTTGACGACCTTCTTGGTGACCTGAGCTCAGGTAAGAATGCGCCGAAAGGTAACACCAGCGGTAGCGCTGGGGGCTCTTCTCCTGCTAAAGGAAGTAAGCAGGGGCAGGGTGGCGCTTCTCAGGCTGAGATTGCCAACTACATATCGCAGGTTCAGGCCGCGATTAAAGGCCATCTCTACGACTGGGATACGTACAAGGGTAAAGTCTGTACGTTGCGCGTTAACCTGGCTCAGGATGGAACATTGTTAAGTGTGAAATCGGAAGGCGGCGATCCGGCGTTCTGTCAGCAAATGCTGGCGGCGACAAACCGGATGACGAAGTTCCCTAAACCGCCGTCACAGGCTGTTTATGAAACATTCAAAAATGCGCCACTGGACTTTAAACCATAAATAGAAAATTCCCCGTGCAAGCGGGGAAAAACAATCTATGGTAGTCACAGGGTTTTGGTAGTTTTGTGTATTTGGGTTTGTTAACATTCTGCTAAATTATCGTGGGCTTTCCGCCCGGATAAGGGAGATATGATGAAGCAGGCATTACGAGTAGCATTTGGTTTTTTGATGCTGTGGGCGGCGGTGCTGCACGCAGAAGTACGCATCGAGATCACCCAAGGGGTGGACTCGGCTCGCCCAATCGGCGTGGTGCCATTCCAGTGGGCTGGACCGGGCGCTGCACCTGAAGACATTGGCGGCGTGGTTGCGGCTGACCTGCGCAACAGCGGCAAGTTTAATCCGCTGGATCGCTCGCGCCTGCCTCAGCAGCCGGGTAGCGCTCAGGAAGTACAGCCTGCGGCATGGTCCGCGCTGGGTATTGACGCCGTGGTCGTAGGCCAGGTAACGCCAAACCCGGATGGTTCTTACCAGGTTGCGTATCAGCTGGTGGATACCGGCGGCGCGCCGGGCACTACTCTGGCGCAAGGCTCTTTTAAAGTGACCAAGCAGTACCTGCGCTATGCCGCGCACACTGCCAGTGACGCGATATTTGAAAAGCTGACCTCAATTAAAGGCGCTTTCCGTACCCGTATCGCTTACGTGGTTCAGACCAACGGCGGCCAGTTCCCGTATGAGCTGCGCGTCTCTGACTACGATGGCTACAACCAGTTCCTGGTACACCGTTCATCACAGCCGCTGATGTCGCCGGCATGGTCTCCGGACGGTTCTAAACTGGCCTATGTAACCTTCGAAAGCGGCCGTTCCGCGCTGGTTGTCCAGACCCTGGCGAATGGCGCGATCCGTCAGATCGCTTCCTTCCCGCAGCATAACGGCGCGCCGGCATTCTCGCCGGACGGCAGCAAACTGGCGTTCGCTCTGTCGAAAACCGGTAGCCTGAACCTGTATGTGATGGACCTCGGTTCCGGCCAGATCCGTCAGGTGACCAACGGTCGCAGCAATAACACCGAACCAAGCTGGTTCCCGGATAGCCAGAACCTGGCGTTTACTTCCGACCAGGCCGGCCGTCCTCAGGTGTATAAAGTGAACGTCAACGGCGGTACGCCGCAGCGCATTACCTGGGAAGGTTCGCAGAACCAGGATGCTGACGTCAGCGCTGATGGTAAAATTATGGTAATGGTAAGCTCGGCCAACGGTCAGCAACACATTGCTAAACAAGATCTGGAAGCGGGTGGTGTACAGGTTCTGTCATCAACGTTTTTAGATGAAACGCCAAGTCTGGCACCTAACGGCACTATGGTAATCTACAGCTCTTCTCAGGGGATGGGATCCGTGCTGAATCTGGTTTCTACAGATGGGCGTTTCAAAGCGCGTCTTCCGGCAACTGATGGACAGGTCAAATTCCCTGCCTGGTCGCCGTATCTGTGATAATAAATAATTGATTATTAAAGGAATCAAAGAAATGCAACTGAACAAAGTGCTGAAAGGGCTGATGATCGCTCTGCCGGTTATGGCAATCGCGGCGTGTTCTTCTAACAAGAACGCCAGCAACGACCAGAGCGGTGAAGGCATGCTGGGTGCCGGCACTGGTATGGACGCTAACGGTAACGGCGGCAACATGTCTTCCGAAGAGCAAGCTCGTCTGCAGATGCAGCAGCTGCAGCAGAACAACATCGTTTACTTCGATCTGGACAAGTACGATATCCGTTCTGACTTCGCTGCAATGCTGGACGCGCATGCTAACTTCCTGCGTAGCAACCCGTCCTACAAAGTGACCGTAGAAGGTCACGCGGATGAGCGTGGTACTCCGGAATACAACATCGCTCTGGGTGAGCGTCGTGCTAACGCCGTTAAGATGTATCTGCAGGGCAAAGGTGTTTCTGCTGACCAGATTTCCATCGTTTCTTACGGTAAAGAAAAACCTGCAGTACTGGGTCATGACGAAGCGGCATATGCCAAAAACCGTCGCGCCGTACTGGTTTACTAAGAGAATTGCATGAGCAGTAACTTCAGACATCATTTATTGAGTCTGTCGTTACTGGTTGGCATAGCGGCCCCCTGGGCCGCTTTTGCTCAGGCGCCAATCAGTAGTGTCGGCTCAGGCTCGGTCGAAGACCGCGTCACTCAACTTGAGCGTATTTCCAATGCTCACAGCCAGCTTTTAACCCAACTCCAGCAACAACTCTCCGATAACCAAAATGATATTGATTCCCTGCGTGGTCAAATTCAGGAAAACCAGTATCAGCTCAATCAGATTGTCGAACGCCAGAAGCAGATCCTGCTGCAGATCGACGGCCTGACGAGCGGTGGCGGGGCAGCTGCCGCAGGCGCGCAGGCGCAGGCTCCATCGTCTTCCGGCGAACAGAGCTCGACTGCCAGCAGCGCAGCGCCGGCAGCCTCTTCAGGGGTTCCTGCGATGACTGGAGATGCCAACACCGATTACAACGCGGCTATTGCGTTGGTGAAGGATTCATCCCGCCAGGATGACGCGATGGTGGCGTTTCAGAACTTCGTCAAGAAGTACCCGGATTCAACTTACCAGCCGAACGCCAACTACTGGCTCGGACAGTTGAACTACAATAAGGGGAAAAAAGACGATGCGGCATATTATTTTGCCTCGGTGGTGAAAAACTATCCGAAATCCCCGAAAGCGCCAGATGCGATGTTTAAGGTCGGCGTCATCATGCAGGATAAAGGTGATACCGCAAAAGCGAAGGCGGTTTACCAGCAGGTGGTCAGTAAATTCCCTGGCACCGATGGTGCGAAACAAGCGCAAAAACGTCTTAACGCCCTGGGTTGATTATGGCATGACCAGAAATTGCATTATTTCTGGTCTTGTCGCACGAAACCCAAGCAGTTAAGTGATCTTTATCGAAATTTTAGTTGCGCTGAACTCTGAAATCAGTAATATATGCCGCCGTTGCCAAGGGATATCGACCAGGCCTAAAGCGACGTAAGAGTGGGTCGTTAGCTCAGTTGGTAGAGCAGTTGACTTTTAATCAATTGGTCGCAGGTTCGAATCCTGCACGACCCACCAATCGTTCTGGTGGAACACGATAGTAAAACGTGAAGGATAACGTTGCGATAGCAACGGCCCGTAGGGCGAGGCGAAGCCGAGTCATCCTACACGACCCACCACTAATTTAGTTAGTTAGATGTATCCAGCGTAGTTTCGGGTGATTAGCTCAGCTGGGAGAGCACCTCCCTTACAAGGAGGGGGTCGGCGGTTCGATCCCGTCATCACCCACCACCGGGTCGTTAGCTCAGTTGGTAGAGCAGTTGACTTTTAATCAATTGGTCGCAGGTTCGAATCCTGCACGACCCACCATCTTTAACACCGTACTTCGGTGTTAAACGTGAAGGATAACGTTGCTTCAGCAACGGCCCGAAGGGCGAGCGAAGCGAGTCATCCTGCACGACCCACCATCATTCCAGGTGGGGTTGGTGGCAGCATTAAATGTAGTATCCAACGCAGTTTCGGGTGATTAGCTCAGCTGGGAGAGCACCTCCCTTACAAGGAGGGGGTCGGCGGTTCGATCCCGTCATCACCCACCACTCGGGTCGTTAGCTCAGTTGGTAGAGCAGTTGACTTTTAATCAATTGGTCGCAGGTTCGAATCCTGCACGACCCACCAATTTCAACATTTAACTCAGATGTTGAACGTGAAGGATAACGTTGCGTCAGCAACGGCCCGTAGGGCGAGGCGAAGCCGAGTCATCCTGCACGACCCACCAATTTCAACGTTGGTGTCGAGTGAAATTATTCAGGTAGTACCAGAGCGGGTCGTTAGCTCAGTTGGTAGAGCAGTTGACTTTTAATCAATTGGTCGCAGGTTCGAATCCTGCACGACCCACCAATTTCAGCATTTAACTCAGATGTTGAACGTGAAGGATAACGTTGCGTTAGCAACGGCCCGAAGGGCGAGGCGAAGCCGAGTCATCCTGCACGGCTCACCAGTATTTCATCCTGAATGATTACAGCAGTAAAATCCCGCAAGGGGTCGTTAGCTCAGTTGGTAGAGCAGTTGACTTTTAATCAATTGGTCGCAGGTTCGAATCCTGCACGACCCACCAATGTAAAAAAGCGCCCTAAAGGCGCTTTTTTGCTATCTGCGATATAAACGATTCGAACCTGCAGCAGGCTCGGGCGAGCGAAGCGAGTCATCCTGCACGACCCACCAATGTAAAAAGGCGTCCTAAAGGCGCCTTTTTGCTATGCGCCATAACCCAAAATCCTACTTTAGCATGACTCCACGGTCGCGCTACGCTTACCGTGGCTACATAAGACACGAACCGGTAGCCCGGGTAGATGCGTAGCATCGCCCCCGGGAATACGTGCGGGGCACAAAATTCACCACGACTTCTTGCTTGCAATCGGTTATCTTGTTTAGCATATAAAACGCCATGACCGTGTAAAGGCCACAGTAAGCCAACTTTACGGTTTTAAAGTTAAGCCAGTAAAACGAGATTGCAAGATGAGCGTAATGTTTGATCCTGAAACGGCGATTTACCCTTTCCCGCCAAAACCGCAGCCGCTAAACCGCGACGAAAAGCAGTTTTACCGCGAGAAAATTAAACGCCTGCTGCGTGAACGCGACGCCGTGATGGTGGCGCATTACTACACCGATCCCGAAATTCAACAGCTGGCCGAAGAGACCGGCGGCTGCATTGCCGACTCGCTGGAAATGGCGCGTTTTGGCGCCCGCCACTCTGCATCCACATTACTGGTCGCCGGGGTTCGTTTCATGGGCGAAACCGCCAAAATTCTCAGCCCGGAAAAAACCATTTTAATGCCGACGCTCAATGCGGAATGCTCGTTGGATTTAGGCTGCCCGATTGAGGCGTTTAACGCGTTCTGCGATGCCCATCCTGACCGGACTGTGGTGGTCTATGCCAATACCTCCGCAGCGGTAAAAGCGCGAGCTGACTGGGTCGTGACCTCCAGTATTGCCGTTGAACTGATTGAGCATCTCGACAGCCTCGGGCAAAAGATCCTCTGGGCGCCGGACCGCCATCTGGGTCGCTACGTGCAACGCCAGACCGGAGCGGACGTGCTGTGCTGGCAGGGGGCCTGCATCGTTCATGACGAATTCAAAACCCAGGCGCTAACACGTATGAAGGCGCTCTATCCCGATGCCGCGATCCTGGTGCACCCGGAATCACCGCAGGCGATTGTCGACATGGCGGATGCCGTAGGTTCAACCAGCCAGCTGATCGCCGCGGCCAAAAGTCTGCCGCAACGTCAGCTTATCGTGGCAACCGACCGTGGTATTTTTTATAAAATGCAGCAGGCGGTACCGGAAAAAGAGCTACTGGAAGCGCCGACGGCGGGGGAAGGGGCAACCTGCCGCAGCTGCGCCCATTGCCCGTGGATGGCGATGAACGGCCTGAAAGCGATAGCGGAAGGTCTAGAACAGGGCGGTGTTGAACATGAAATCCACGTCGACGCGAAACTGCGCGCCGGTGCATTAATTCCCCTTAACCGGATGCTGGAATTTGCGGCTACACTACGGGGATAACTCATTATCGCGTCGCGTTACGCTTAGGGGATAAAATGGATTTTTTCAGTACGCAGAATATTTTAGTACACATACCCATCGGCGCCGGTGGCTACGATCTTTCGTGGATTGAGGCGGTGGGAACCGTCGCTGGCCTATTGTGCATCTGGCTGGCGAGTCTGGAAAAGATCAGCAATTACGCTTTCGGGTTGGTTAACGTCACGCTGTTCGCGATTATCTTCTTTCAGATCCAACTGTACGCCAGCCTGTTGCTGCAGCTTTTTTTCTTTGCGGCCAACGTTTACGGCTGGTATGCGTGGTCAAAACAGACCAGCGACAATGAAGCCGAATTGAAAATTCGCTGGCTGCCGCTGCCGAAAGCGCTGGCCTGGCTAGTGGGCTGTGTCGTGGCTATTGGCCTGATGACGGTGTTTATCAATCCGGTATTCGCTTTCCTGACCCGCATCGCGGTCAACCTGATGCAGATGCTGGGGCTACAGGTAGCCATGCCGACGCTCGAGCCGGATGCCTTCCCATTCTGGGATTCCTGCATGATGGTGCTGTCGATTGCGGCAATGGTGCTGATGACGCGCAAATACGTTGAGAACTGGCTGCTGTGGGTGATCATCAATGTCATCAGCGTGGTCATTTTCGCTCTGCAGGGCGTATACGCGATGTCGTTGGAATATTTACTGCTGACGTTTATTGCGCTGAACGGCAGCCGGATGTGGATTAACAGCGCGCGTGAGCGAGGTTCTCACGCGCTTTCTCGTTAATGGTGATGATGATGTCCGTGCCCGGAATGCGTCAAGTTAAGGTGGCATTCCGGGCCGCTGCAGGGCCTGTACTCCATCTGTACCGTTACATGCTCAATCTCATATTTCTGCTCAAGAAAGTGCTGGATGCTATCGAGCAGCGCATCGTGATCGTGCGGCGGTACCACCTGCACATGAAGAGTCATTACCGGTTTTTCCCCAACCAGCCAGACATGCACATGGTGCACGTCGCGAACTTCAGGGATAGAGCGGCGCAAGTCACGGCTTAAGGCTTCGACGTCCAGCGAACGCGGCGCCCCTTCCAGCAGCTCATTCATACTTTCCTGCAACAACCGCCAGGCGCTACGCAGCACTAAACATGACACCAGCACGGAAAGGATAGGGTCAATCGGCGTCCAGCCGGTTGTCAGGATCACGACAGCAGCCACAATAGCGCCGACGGATCCCAATAAATCACCCAATACGTGCAGCGCCGCCGCCCGGACGTTGAGATTACTTTCGGCGCTACCGCGATGCAGGATCCAGAACGCGAGGATATTGGCTAGCAGACCGGCCACCGCGATAACCATCATCGTTTTTCCGGCGACCGGTTGTGGATGGTTAAAGCGCTGTACCGCTTCCCAGAAGATAAAAATAGTAATAACGACCAGGGCGATGGCGTTGACGAACGCCGCAAGGGTGGTTAAACGTAGCCAGCCGAAGGTGTGGCGACTATTCGGCGGCCGGCTGGCGAAGCGTACCGCCAACAGGGCGAAGAGCAGGGCGGCGGAGTCGGTGAGCATATGTCCGGCGTCGGCCAGCAGGGCCAGCGAGCCGGAAATCACGCCGCCGATGGCTTCGATAACCATAAAACCGGCGGTAACGATGAAAGCCTGCAATAGACGCTTTGCGTTACCGGAATTCGGGCTGTCAGAAGCCGTGTGAGAGTGCGCCATGAATAAATCCTGTCGTTATTATTTGCATTGATGCTGACGTTATCCATTAAGCATACAAAACGCCAATCGATAAAACGAGCATGATGCCGTAGAAAACACTTCAGTTATGGCGATACATAATATTTATATCCACTATATTAATGGTGGTTATCACCAATTTATGGTGAATAGACCCCACTAAAATAATTGTTTATTTTGTTTTCTTCATGCTATTCAGCAAAATAGCCTTGTAACTGTAAAAGTCTGTTTACACTTTATGGACGGCGAGTTAGATTGAAGGCATTGCACTCAATTGTATAAGTATGGCAACGCTGGAAAGAAGATGAATTATCAGAACGACGATTTACGTATCAAAGAGATCAACGAATTATTACCTCCCGTTGCGCTCCTGGAAAAATTCCCCGCTACCGAAAATGCTGCTAACACCGTTGCACATGCTCGCAAAGCGATCCACAAGATCCTCAAAGGTAATGACGATCGTCTGCTGGTGGTTATTGGTCCGTGCTCGATTCACGACCCTGCTGCGGCGAAAGAGTATGCCAGCCGCCTGCTGACGCTGCGCGAAGCGCTTAAAGGCGAACTGGAAATCGTTATGCGCGTCTATTTTGAGAAACCTCGTACCACCGTCGGTTGGAAAGGGCTAATTAACGATCCGCATATGGATAACAGCTTCCGCATCAATGACGGTCTGCGTATCGCCCGTAAACTGCTGCTGGAAATTAACGATAGCGGCCTGCCGGCGGCAGGCGAATTCCTCGACATGATCACTCCGCAGTATGTGGCGGATCTGATGAGCTGGGGCGCTATCGGCGCGCGTACTACCGAATCTCAGGTTCACCGCGAACTCTCGTCCGGTCTTTCCTGCCCGGTTGGTTTTAAAAACGGCACTGACGGCACCATTAAGGTCGCTATCGATGCGATTAACGCCGCTGGCGCGCCGCACTGTTTCCTGTCGGTGACCAAGTGGGGTCATTCCGCCATCGTCAACACCAGCGGCAACAGTGATTGCCATATCATTCTGCGCGGCGGCAAAGAGCCGAACTACAGCGCGAAACACGTGGCAGAAGTGAAGGTCGGCCTGGCGAAAGCAGGGCTGCCGGCGCAGGTGATGATCGACTTCAGCCACGCCAACTCCAGCAAGCAGTTTAAAAAGCAGATGGAAGTGGGTACCGACGTTTGCCAGCAGATTGCCGGCGGCGAGAGCGCGATTATGGGCGTGATGATTGAAAGTCACCTGGTGGAAGGCAATCAGAGTCTGGAAAACGGCGAGCCGCTGACTTACGGCAAGAGCGTGACCGACGCCTGCATCGGCTGGGAAGATACCGAAACTATCCTGCGTCAGCTGGCGGATGCGGTTACCGCGCGCCGTGGCTAAATAGTCCTGGTTCTCACCGGCTGAGTTAGTGCAACGCCGGTGACAGCAAAGCAATAAAAAAGCGTGGAAGGTTCCACGCTTTTTTTGTCGCTGATTTTATCAGGCGAGCATTACTTGGCTTTACCCTGGTTGGCGACGGCAGCGGCTTTCGCAGCGATTTCGTCAGCATTACCCAGGTAGTAGTGTTTGATAGGTTTGAAGTTTTCATCGAACTCATAGACCAACGGTACGCCAGTTGGGATGTTCAGTTCGAGGATTTCGTCTTCGCCCATGTTGTCGAGGTATTTCACCAGCGCGCGCAGGGAGTTACCATGAGCGGCGATGATCACGCGCTCGCCGCTTTTCAGGCGCGGCAGAATGGTTTCGTTCCAGTAAGGTACGACGCGATCGATGGTCAGCGCCAGACTCTCGGTGGTCGGCAGTTCAGCATCGGTCAGTTTCGCATAACGCGGATCGTGGCCCGGATAACGTTCGTCGTCTTTGGTCAGCTCCGGCGGAGTGACGGCAAAGCCGCGGCGCCACTGTTTCACCTGCTCGTCGCCGTATTTCTCAGCGGTTTCCGCTTTATTCAGACCCTGCAGCGCACCGTAGTGACGCTCGTTCAGCTTCCAGGATTTTTCAACCGGCAGCCAGGCTTGATCCAGTTCGTCCAGTACGTTCCACAGGGTATGGATGGCACGTTTCAGCACCGAGGTATAAGCAAAATCAAAGCTGAAGCCTTCAGCCTTCAGCAGCTTACCTGCCGCTTTCGCTTCGCTCACGCCTTTCTCAGACAGGTCAACGTCGTACCAACCGGTGAAGCGGTTTTCGTTGTTCCATTGGCTCTCGCCATGACGGACGAGTACCAGCTTAGTTACAGCCATACACTTACTCCTCAAGCTTTATTTGAATGATAACAATTCTCATTATATTGCCGTGATTTACCTCACGGCAATGCTTATCCCTAACCATAGCGAAAATAGTGGCTCAGTGTAAGGTGCTTGTAAAACAGAGGTTATGTTTTTGCTGTAAGTGGCGTATTTTTCAGCGAAATGATAAAAAAGCCCTCCACCAGGAGGGCCGGGTATTATTTGGCGATAAATTGATATTCCGTCAGGCTGACGTATTCGGCGCCGGGGCGCAATACGCAATCCGGCTGCGGCCAGTGCGGATGATTCGGCGAATCCGGCAGGAACTCGCTCTCCAGCGCCAGACCTTGCCAGTCATCGTACGGTTGCGCCGTACGCGACGGCGTACCGCCAAGATAGTTACCGGAGTAAAATTGCAGGGCCGGGGCAGAGGTATACACCGCCATCTGCAGCTTTTCGTCCTGCGACCAGACCTGCGCCGCTGGCTGACGGGCGTCGCCTTTGGCCTGCAGTAGAAACGCGTGGTCGTAACCTTTCACCTTCTGCTGGTCTGCATCGGCGAGGAAATCCCCGGCAATGACCCTCGGCTCACGGAAATCAAAGCTGGTTTGCGCTACGTCGCGCAGATCGCCATAAGGAATGCCATCGCTCTCGACCGGCAGATACTGGTCGGCGAAAATCTGCAGGCGATGGTTGCGCACGTCGCCCTGGACGCCATCAAGGTTGAAATAGACGTGGTTAGTCATATTCACCGGACAGGGTTTATCCACGGTGGCGCGATACTCAATCGAAATACGGTTATCGTCAGTCAGGCGATAGTGTGCTGTCGCCTGCAGGTGGCCCGGATAACCCTGATCGCCGTCGGTGGATTCAAGAGCAAACAGCGCCTGGCTGTCGTCGTGGCGGATAAGTTGCCAGCGGCGCTTGTCGAATCCGTCCGGCCCGCCGTGCAGCTGGTGGCCCGCGTCGTTAGACGGGGACAGACTGACCGTATGGCCATCAAGCGCAAAGCGGCTGTTGGCGATGCGGTTGGCATAGCGGCCGACCGACGCGCCGAGATAAGCCGCCTGCTCGCCGTACTGCTGCGGCACCGCGCAGCCGAGCAGCGCTTCGCGTAAGCTGCCATCGGCAAGTTTCACCTCAGCCGACAGCAGGGTGGCGCCCCAGTCCATCACCGTGACCGTCATTCCTGCGTGGTTACGTAGGGTGATCAGGTTCCACGGCTGGCCGTCGGGTGCGAGGTCGGTGGTTTGCGTTAGCATTGGCCGGCCCCCTGGGATGGTTTGCAGACGTAGAAGGTTTCTTTAATGCCGGTTTTTGCTTCGTACTGCTCAGCGACCGCTTGCTGAACCTTATCAACCCATGCTTCCGGTACCAGTGCGACGATACAGCCGCCAAAACCGCCGCCGGTCATGCGTACGCCGCCCTGGTCGCCGATAACGCCTTTGACTATCTCAACCAGAGTATCAATTTGCGGCACGGTGATTTCAAAATCATCGCGCATGGAGGCATGGGACTCCGCCATCAGTTGGCCCATTCGCAGCAGATCGCCGCTCGCCAGCGCGCTTGCCGCTTCAACGGTACGGGCATTTTCCGTCAGGACGTGGCGCACGCGTTTCGCCACGATGGGATCCAGCTCGTGGGCCACGGCGTTAAACTGCTCCAGCTTCACGTCGCGCAGGGCGGGCTGCTGGAAGAAGCGGGCGCCGGTTTCGCACTGCTCGCGGCGGGTATTGTACTCGCTACCCACCAGAGTGCGTTTAAAGTTGCTATTGATGATGATCACCGCCACGCCTTTTGGCATCGACACCGGCTTGGTGCCGAGCGTGCGGCAGTCGATCAGCAGCGCGTGATCTTTTTTGCCCAGCGCCGAGATTAACTGGTCCATGATGCCGCAGTTGCAGCCGACAAACTGGTTTTCCGCTTCCTGGCCGTTAAGGGCGATTTGCGCGCCATCGAGCGGCAGATGATACAGCTGCTGGAACACGGTGCCGACGGCGACCTCCAGCGAGGCAGAAGAGCTGAGTCCCGCACCCTGCGGCACGTTGCCGCTGATCACCAGATCGGCGCCACCGAAGTGGTTATTGCGCTTCTGCAGGTGCTTGACCACGCCGCGCACGTAGTTTGACCACTGCTGGGTATCGTGGCTGACGATCGGCGCATCGAGAGAGAATTCGTCCCGCTGATTGTCGTAATCGGCGGCAATCACCCGCACTATGCGGTCGGAACGCGGCGCGCAGCTTACCACGGTTTGATAATCAATGGCGCACGGCAGCACGAAACCATCGTTGTAGTCGGTATGTTCGCCAATCAGGTTGACGCGGCCCGGCGCCTGAATGACGTGATTGGCAGGGTAGCCAAACTGTGCAGCAAACAGCGCCTGGGTTTTCTCTTTCAGACTCATTCTTCAACTCCTGATTCACGAAAATGGATATCGCTAACGGCGCGCAGTTTTTCGGCGGCTTGTTCCGCCGTCAGGTCGCGCTGGGTTTCGGCTAGCATCTCGTAACCGACCATAAATTTGCGCACCGTGGCGGAGCGCAGCAGCGGTGGGTAAAAGTGAGCGTGCAGCTGCCAGTGTGGATTATCTTCATTATTAAACGGCGCCCCGTGCCAGCCCATGGAGTAGGGGAAGGAACACTGGAACAGGTTGTCGTAACGGCTGGTCAGCTTTTTTAGCGCCAGCGCCAGATCGCGGCGCTGGGCATCGGTTAAATCAGTCAAACGCTGGATGTGCGCTTTCGGCAGCAACAGCGTTTCAAATGGCCAGGCCGCCCAGTAAGGCACCACGGCCAGCCAGTGTTCGGTGTCGACGACGGTACGGCTGCCGTCGGCCAGTTCGCGTTGCGCGTAGTCCACCAGCATCGGTGAACCCTGTTCAACGAAGTAACTTTTTTGCAGACGATCTTCGCGTTCCGCTTCATTCGGCAGGAAGCTGTTTGCCCAGACCTGGCCATGCGGATGCGGATTGGAGCAACCCATCGCCGCCCCTTTGTTTTCGAAGACCTGAACCCAGGGGTAGCTCTTCCCAAGGTCCGCGGTCTGCTCCTGCCATGCTTTAACCACGCCTTCCAGCGCTTCAACGCTCAGTTCCGGCAGCGTTTTGCTGTGGTCTGGCGAAAAGCAGATAACCCGACTGGTGCCGCGCGCGCTTTGGCAGCGCATTAGCGGATCGTCGCTTTCCGGGGCGTCCGGGGTATCGGTCATCAGCGCCGCAAAGTCGTTCGTAAACACGTAGGTGCCGGTGTAGTTCGGGTTTTTGTCGCCGGTGACGCGGGTATTACCCGGGCACAAGAAACAGTCCGCATCGTGCGCGGGCAACGTTTGTTTTGCCGGCGTCTCCTGCGCCCCTTGCCAGGGGCGCTTGGCGCGATGCGGTGAAACCAGAATCCACTGCCCGGTTAACGGGTTATAACGACGGTGCGGATGGTCGACGGGGTTAAATTGCGTCATGGTATTTCCTTAGAGCCTTACCTATCAGGCTATTAGTCTGGATAACCTTGCGGATGGCGGGACTGCCAGTGCCAGGTGTCCTGCGCCATTTCGTCAAGGTTGCGCGTCACGCGCCAGTTCAGGTCACGGTCGGCTTTGGCGGCGTCAGCCCAGTAGGCCGGGAGATCGCCGTCGCGGCGCGGCGCGAAGTGATAATTAATCGGTTTGCCGCAGGCTTTGCTGAACGCGTTGACCACATCCAGCACGCTGCTGCCGACGCCGGCGCCAAGGTTGTAGATGTGTACGCCAGCTTTATTCGCCAGTTTTTCCATCGCGGCAACGTGGCCGTCGGCGAGGTCCATCACGTGGATGTAGTCACGAACGCCGGTACCGTCTTCGGTCGGGTAGTCGTTACCGAACACCGCCAGCGATTCGCGGCGGCCAACCGCCACCTGCGCGATGTACGGCATCAGGTTGTTCGGAATACCCTGCGGGTCTTCGCCCATATCGCCCGATGGATGCGCGCCGACCGGGTTGAAGTAGCGCAGTAACGCGATGCTCCAGTCCGGCTGGGCTTTTTGCAGGTCGGTGAGGATTTGCTCAACCATCAGCTTGCTTTTGCCATACGGGCTTTGTGGCGTGCCGGTTGGGAAGCTTTCAACGTAGGGGATCTTCGGCTGGTCGCCGTAAACGGTAGCAGAGGAGCTGAATATGAAGTTTTTCACGCCAGCAGCACGCATAGCTGAGACTAATTTAAGCGTACCGGTAACGTTATTGTCGTAATATTCCAGCGGCTTGGCGACGGATTCGCCGACGGCTTTCAGGCCGGCGAAATGGATCACCGCTTCGATGGCGTGATCGTGCAGAATTTCCGTCATCAGGGCTTCATTACGAATATCGCCTTCGACAAAGGTGGCTTTCTTGCCGCCGAGACGTTCAATGATCGGCAATACGCTGCGTTTACTGTTGCAGAGATTGTCGAGAATAATCACTTCATGTCCCTGCAGCAGTAGCTGTACACAAGTATGACTGCCAATGTAACCGCTACCACCTGTGACCAATACTTTCATGATTCGCTCCAATAGGCTTATCGTGTGAGAGGAAGATAGCATATCAAAGAAGGAAAAAGTGTGACACAGGCTAAATTAGTGGAATCGTTTACACTTGAAGGTGTGATAAGTCGGGATTGTTATTTTTTAATATTAAACAATCAGTTAATTTGATTTCTGGTTATTACTCTGAAAAATAGCAGGGGTCCGCAGACCCCTGTATAGCCTCATTCAGTCAGTGGGCCGACACGATAAGTGTAACCGTCTCCACTACGGACAAACTCCAGACGGTGGGTAATGCAGTCCGGAGCATCTTCGGCATGATGTGAAACAAACAGCAGTTGTGTAGTCCCTTCGCTAATGAGCACATCGATGAAACGGCGTACCAGCTGACGATTTAACGGATCCAATCCCTGTAAGGGTTCATCAAGGATCAGGAGGGTAGGGTGTTTGACCAGCGCGCGGACGATCAGCGCCAGCCGCTGTTGCCCCCATGACAGACTATGGAATGGGGCGTCGGCAGTGCGTTTGTCGATGCCGAGGATATCGAGCCAGCGTTGTACCAGCTTGTGCTGTTTATCAGACACCGCCTGATAAATGCCGATGGAGTCGAAGTAACCGGAAAGGATGACGTTACGCACGTTAGTGCTGACGCGATACTCCAGATGCAGGCTACTGCTGACGTAACCAATATGTTTTTTGATATCCCAGATGGTCTCGCCGCTACCGCGACGACGGCCAAATAGCGTCAGATCGTTGCTGTATCCCTGGGGATGATCGCCCGTCACCAGGCTCAGCAGCGTTGATTTACCCGCGCCGTTGGGGCCGACAATCTGCCAGTGCTCGCCGGAATTCACCGTCCAGCTCAACTGATTAATGATGGCTTTATCGTTGTACGACACCATGCCATCGTTAAGAACAATAAGCGGGGCGTTGTCCGCTAAATCGTGCCGTGCAGCGGGAGCGTCCGGCTCCGGGAGCGCCATGCCGTCAAGTTTTTCGCTGTGCGCCAATTGGGCGATCAGCGCCTGTTGCAGTAACGCCTGTTTCTCACCAGTTTCGCTGAGCGTACAGTCCGCCAGTACGCCGGCATACTCGACGAAATCCGGAATTTCATCGAAGCGGTTGAGTACCAGTACCAGGGTGATCCCGGCGAGGTGCAGATTGGCTAACAGATCGGCTAACTGCTGGCGCGAGGCGACATCCAACCCATCAAAGGGTTCATCAAGGATAAGCAGGTCGGGCTCGCTCATCAGCGCCTGACAGAGCAGCGTTTTACGCGTTTCACCGGTCGATAGATACTTAAAGCGCCGCGTCAGCAGGTGACTGATGCCAAACTGTTCCGCCAGTTGGGCGCAACGCGCAGGATCCCGCTTTTCATCCTCGATGATTTCCGCGGTGGTGCGGCCGGTATCTTCTTCGCCGGGGCTGAGGAGATCGGTGTTATTACGCTGCCACTCGTCGCTGACCAGTTTCTGCAGCTGTTCGAAGGAGAGGCGGGTGATGCGCGGAAATCCGCTTTCGCGCTGTCCGCTCAGTAGCGTCAGTTCGCCAGCCAGGGCTCTGGCCAGCGCCGATTTTCCGCTGCCGTTGCTGCCGACAAACGCCCAGCTTTCGCCGGCGCGGAGGATGAGGTGCTCGATTTTTAAGGTTTTAGTGTCGCTAAGACGAAACGTGCCTTGCGAAATTTGCAATGATGACATTGTGTATCCCATTTTTTGCAGCGATGTGCTTCAGGGATACGTCTTCGCGGCGGTAATGTCAATGCCGTTAGCACAAGGTCGCGAGAATGATGTGGTCGGCATTAAAGTATGCGATCGCCTCGGCGCCCTCTTGCAACCCGTCGATGTGCACCAGCGGCAGCGTGGCACACAGGTTCTGGCCATCTGGCAGCGCCATTAATACTTCGCACTGCTCCGGGCCGCGTTCGATATGGCTGATACGTCCGTTGAGTTGGTTATCGGCCTGTTGTGCGACGACGCTATCCTGGGTGATACCGACCCATGGCGCTTTCAGCAGCACCAGCACTTCCTGACCTTCTACAAGTCCGAGCCGATCGGCGCTCTGTGCGGTAATGGCGACTTTAAAGCGGGTTTGACCGTCGGCCAGCAGAACCTCAACGTGCTGTTGCACCTGCTGGTGGTCGCGGCCGGTAATGGTGCCGAACCACTGGTTTCGGGCGCTGGTTTGCAGTGAGAAGCGGGAGATCGCGGCCAGCAGGCTGTCGAGAGGGAGAGCGTCATCGTCACTTAACACGTCGAACGCTTTTTGCTGAATTTGCGCCAACAGATCGTACAGTTGAATTAAGCGTTGGCCGTAGCGGGTCAGTATCGCGCCGCCGCCGCCTTTGCCGCCGGTGGCGCGATCGACCAGCGATTGTTCGCTGAGCTGGTTCATTTCGTTAATCGCATCCCATGCGCTTTTATAGCTGATGCCCGCGTTTTTCGCTCCCTGGCTGATGGAGCCGGTTTGATCAATCTGTTTCAGCAGGGCGATACGGCGAGGATCGGCGAACAGGCGCTGCTGCAGCTTAAGAGTAAGAAGAATTTCGGCCTGCATAATCAATTCCTGACGAAAAAAGAGTATTGTGAACGATAGCGCCCATCTTGCAACAGGCATCTGCCGCTGTCGTCATAAGGCACCGCACAAATGGGGCGTGTTTTTCCGGCTGAAATGGTTACAATGAAGTATTCGTACTATCTGGAGCAAACCATGTTAGAGCTGTTGAAAAGTCTGGTATTTGCTGTCGTCATGGTACCTGTGGTGATGGCTATCATCATGGGCCTGATTTACGGTCTTGGCGAAGTGTTTAACATTTTCTCTGGCGTCGGCCATAAAGACAACAGCCAGCAAAATCACTGATTCTCCAACGCCCGGTTAGCCGGGCGTTTTCTTTCCTCTTTTAAGTTGATCTTCATCCAGTTACCACCAAATCGCTCTGGGAAATCCTTACTGTTGTCGTTATATTGTCTGTTACATAACGCACTCACAGGAGTTTCAGATGGCACGTCAATGGTTACGTTTTCTGGCCGGAGCGACTTTAACGCTCTCCGTTACTGGTCATGCGCTGGCGCAGGACGGCAAAATCACTGTCTTCGCGGCAGCGTCGTTAACCAACGCAATGCAGGATATTGCGAAAGAGTACAAAAAAGAGAAGAACGTCGACGTTGTCTCTTCCTTTGCCTCATCTTCCACACTGGCGCGGCAGATAGAAGCTGGCGCGCCAGCCGATCTGTTTATCTCCGCGGACCAGAAATGGATGGACTACGCGGTAGAGAAAAAATCAATTGATACGACCTCTCGCGCCACCCTGCTGGGTAATAGCCTGGTGGTGGTCGCGCCGAAAGCCAGCGCTCAGGGCGATATCACCATTAATAATAAAACCGACTGGACCAGCCTGCTGAAAGGCGGCCGTCTGGCGGTAGGCGACCCGGAACACGTGCCGGCAGGTATCTATGCTAAAGAAGCGCTGCAGAAACTGGGCGCCTGGGAAACGCTGTCGCCGAAGCTGGCGCCGGCTGAAGATGTTCGCGGCGCGTTGGCGCTGGTGGAGCGCAACGAAGCACCGTTGGGTATCGTCTATGGCTCTGATGCCGTCGCCAGCAAGGGCGTAAAAGTGGTCGGTACTTTCCCGGAAGATTCGCATAAGAAAGTCGAGTATCCGCTGGCTATCGTTGATGGGCACAAAAATGCTACAGTATCAGCGTTTTATGACTATCTGAAGGGCCCTGAGGCCTCGGTTATCTTTAAACGTTACGGATTTACAACGCACGAATGATTTTGAGCGATCCCGAATGGCAGGCGGTACTGCTGAGCCTGAAAGTGTCATCCCTGGCGGTGGTTTGTAGCTTACCTTTTGGGATCTTTTTTGCCTGGCTGCTGGTGCGCCGCCATTTTCCCGGTAAAGCGTTACTCGACAGTATTATCCACCTGCCATTGGTATTGCCGCCGGTGGTAGTGGGGTATCTCCTGTTGATTTCGATGGGCCGACGCGGTTTTATCGGCAGTTGGTTATACGATTGGTTTGGTATCACCTTCGCCTTCAGCTGGCGTGGGGCAGTGCTGGCGGCGGCGGTGATGTCATTCCCCCTGATGGTGCGGGCGATTCGCCTTGCGCTCGAAGGGGTAGACGTTAAGCTCGAGCAGGCGGCGCGCACGCTGGGCGCTAACCGCTGGCGGGTGTTTTTCACCATTACGCTGCCGCTGACCCTGCCGGGCATTATTGTGGGTACGGTGCTGGCTTTCGCCCGTTCGTTGGGTGAGTTCGGCGCCACCATTACCTTTGTATCGAATATTCCAGGCGAAACCCGAACCATCCCTTCAGCTATGTATACCCTGATTCAAACCCCCGGCAGTGAAGGCGCCGCCGCGCGGTTGTGCATCATTTCCATTATTCTGGCGCTGATATCGCTGCTGGTCTCCGAATGGCTGGCGCGCCTTAGCCGTAAGCGGATGGGGAAATAATCATGCTGGAACTTGATTTTAGCCAGACGTTGGGCAACCACTGTCTGGACGTTCATGAAATGCTGCCCGCCAGTGGTATTACTGCCGTCTTTGGCGTCTCAGGTGCAGGAAAAACCTCGCTTATCAACGCCATCAGCGGGCTGACTCAGCCACAGCAGGGGAGAATCGTGCTCAATGGCCGGGTGCTCAATGACGCGCAGCAGCGGATCTGTCTGGCGCCGGAGAAGCGGCGTATCGGCTATGTGTTCCAGGATGCGCGTCTGTTCCCGCACTATAAAGTGCGCGGTAACCTGAAGTACGGCATGGCCAAAAGTATGGTCGATCAGTTTGATAAGCTGGTGGCGCTACTGGGGATTGAGCATCTGCTTGACCGTCTGCCCGGTGGTTTATCCGGCGGCGAAAAGCAGCGGGTGGCAATTGGCCGCGCTTTACTGACCGCGCCGGAATTGCTGCTGCTGGATGAACCACTGGCCTCACTGGATATTCCGCGCAAGCGTGAGTTGTTGCCTTACCTACAGCGGTTGGCGCGCGAGATCCATATCCCGATGCTGTACGTCAGCCACTCGCTGGATGAAATTCAGCACCTTGCTGATAACGTTCTGGTGCTGGAAGACGGTAAGGTGAAGGCGTTTGGCGATCTGGAAAGCGTCTGGAGCAGCAGCGTGATGCATCCGTGGCTGCCACAGGAGCAGCAGAGCACTATTCTTAACGTTTCGGTGATAGCGCAGCATCCGCAGTACGCGATGACCGCACTGGCGCTGGGTGATCAGCAGTTGTGGGTTAATCAACTGGCGCGGGCGCCGGGTGAGCCTGCACGTATTCGTATTCAGGCTTCGGATGTGTCACTGGTGCTGGAACACCCGCGACAGACCAGTATTCGTAATATCCTGCGTGCGCAGGTTGTCGAGTGTCTGGAAACCAACGGGCAGATTGAGGTACAGCTAACGGTCAGCGGACGCAAGCTTTGGGCGCGCATCAGCCCGTGGGCGCGGGATGACCTGGGCGTGGTCCCAGGTCAGTGGCTGTATGCGCAAATCAAGAGCGTATCAATCGCCGCCTGATTACAGCAGATGACGGTGGATGAAGTCGGCGATGCTGGTGGTTTCGTTTTCGCCGATTACCACGTTAGCCCGCGCTTTCACTTCCTCAACCGCGTTACCCATCGCCACGCCGGTTCCGGCTGCTTCCAGCATGCTGAGATCGTTATAGTTATCGCCGAAGGCGACGACGTCCTGCATCGATAGCCCTTGCGAGGCGACCCACTGGGCCAGGCGTTTACCTTTGCTATTGCCCGCGCGGGCGATATCCACCTGATCGTGCCACGACCATTCGCACTCCAGACCTAGCGTCTGGCCGACGTGCTGCGCGAACGCCTGCAGTTTAGGTATGTTTTCATCGGTGAGGGCGAATTTCCACACCGCGTTCACTTCACGTGCCGCCTGCGCCAGTGAATCCACTTGGGTGAAGACCGGGCGTTGTTCAACCGGCAGCGACTGCGCCCATTGGGTGGTACGGATCACGTGACCCGTCGGGTGTTCGTAGAGCATGGCGTTATCGACGTACATCAGGGCGTGAACGTCGTGTTCAGCGAGCATGTCCGTCAGGCTAAGCGCTTTATCAACGGCCATGGGATCGGCTTCAAGAACCTTTTTTGCCTGATAATCATACAAATAGGTGCCATTACAACAAATTGCAGGTGTATCGAGAGCCAGTGCCTGATAAAAAGGATGGATAGCGACGTGATGTCGGCCGGTTACGACGATCACCTGATATCCAGCCTCCCGGGCGCGCGCCAGCGCATCGAGTGAAGCCGGAAGAATCGTTTTTTTCGAGGTAAGCAGGGTGCCGTCTAAATCCAGGGCAATCACGCGTGAGGTCATGTGTTGTGTCCGGTTAATGGTGAAAAGTTATCTACCCTGATGGTACACGGCTTGGTGTCAGGGGCAAATTTTTCAGCATCTACCGTCAAAAGCGTCTATACCCGTCATACTTCAAGCTGCAGATGCGTTGGCTGCGTGCGTTCACCCCAGTCACATAGTTATCTATGCTCCTGGGGATTAATGAGGGACATCCTTGTCCCTCACCGAAGGCCAGCCTTTGGCTGGTCAAATTCGTTCCTGACGAATTTGTCGCGCCCTTGCCGCCTTTCTGCAACTTGAATTATTTAGGGTATGTACCATTCATCGAACACACCATACGGCAGATGAATGTATAACAATTTCCACGAGCAGTGAGGAAGGAGTAGTCATGAAACAAACCGTTTATACCGCTAGCCCGGAGAGTCATCAGATTCACGTCTGGAGCCTGAATGCAGAAGGCAACCTGACGCTGGTCCAGGTTGTTGATGCCCCGGGTCAGGTGCAACCGATGGTGGTAAGCCCGAATAAAGAGTATCTCTATGTCGGCGTTCGCCCGGAGTTTCGCGTACTGGCTTACCGCATTGCGCCAGATAACGGCGCACTGACCTTCGCTGGCGAGGCCGCACTGCCGGGCAGCCCGACGCATATCTCCACTGACCATCAGGGCCGTTTTGTTTTCAGCGCTTCTTATAATCAGGGCTGCGTGAGTGTTACGCCGCTGATTGATGGCCTGCCGGGCGAAACGGTGACGGTGGTCGAAGGACTGGAAGGCTGTCACTCGGCGAATATCTCGCCGGACAACCGTACCCTGTGGGTGCCGGCGCTGAAGCAGGACCGCATTTGCCTGTTTACCCTCAGCGACGACGGCTACCTGGCGGCGGAAGAACCCGCGGAAGTGACGACCGTTGAAGGCGCGGGCCCGCGGCATATGGTGTTCCATCCAAATCAGCAGTACGGTTACTGTGTTAACGAGCTGAATAGCTCTGTTGATGTGTGGGAACTCAACGATCCGCACGGTAAAATTGAATGTGTGCAGACGCTGGATATGATGCCGTCGGATTTCACCGGCGTGCGCTGGGCGGCGGATATCCATCTCACCCCGGATGGTCGTCATTTGTATGCCTGCGATCGTACCGCCAGCATTATCACCATCTTTAGCGTCTCTGAAGACGGCAGTGTGCTGTCTATCGAGGACTATCAGCCGACCGAAGCGCAACCGCGAGGTTTTAACCTCGACCACAGCGGTAAGTATCTGATTGCCGCAGGGCAGAAATCGCATCATATCGCGGTGTATGAAATCCAGGGCGAACAAGGGTTGTTAAAAGAGAAAGGGCGTTATGCCGTTGGTCAGGGCCCGATGTGGGTGGTGGTTAACGCGCATTAATTGCGCCCCGACGGAAAGTTGAACCCTCGGTTTTAAACCTCGCGCATGCGAGGTTTTTTTTCAGCTCAGGGCGGTTTGCAGCGCCAACGCCGTGCTGTGCAACTCGTTTACCGGCATGCGGCCAATCAAGACAAACTGGTAGCCACGTCGGCGCCACCAGTTAAGGTTCATCCCCTGACGCTGCTCGTTTTGCGGCGGCGAGGCGTTTTGCCGGGCGGCAGGCGATACACAAAGCGCTATCGGGCCGTAGCCGGTATGCAGCCAGACAATTTGTGTAATCGAGGTGCTTTCGTAGCGCAGCATGCGAACCATCTTCAGCTCCGCTCCCGGCAGCGCAAGCTGTTGCCGATCCAACCGCAGGCCAATGTCCTGCGCCGAACGCCATAAACCGCGGTCCAGCATCTCCGCTGAACTTTCCACGTCCGCCAGCGTTTCCGCGCTATACAGCGACATGTACTGCGCTTCAAGGCGGCGCATGTTCTCGTCATCGTCCCCTTCCCGCGGCGTCGGCCGCCAGAAGTATCCCGCGCCGCTGCCGATAACCAACAGGCTGAGCGATGCGGCAATCAGCGAACGACGGCTGACGCGCGCGTCCTCCCGCGGCTGGCTGGCGGAACCGGTGAGCGACGGCGCCAGTTTCGCCTGCATGCGCGCCATCGGCGCTTCATCCAGCAGGGCAGAGAAGGCGTGTCGATACGGCTGCTGGCTGCGCATCAGCGCGGCGACGCGGCTGGCGAGTTGCGGATCGCGCGTAAAAGTTTCGCTAAACTGGCGGGCATCCTCTTCGCACATTTCGCCGTCAAGCCAGGCGATAATGGCTTCGTCTTGCCAGGGGGGGGAAAAGCGGAGTGGGGTCATGAGCGTTTCTCCTGCGCCGGGGGTGAAAACGACTGCGCGTTGGCCAGCGTCTCTCGCGCCGCCGCCAGCCGGCTCATAATGGTGCCGACGGGGACGGACAGCGTCGCGGCCGCTTCCTGATAGCTAAATCCTTCGACATAGACCAGAAATACGGCATTACGCTGCGCTTCGGGAAGGTGATTAACCTGCTGCATAATTTGTCGATAGCGCCGCTGCGTGTCGTCCTGCTCACGGGGATCGGGAGCAATCAGTTCTTCGCATTCAACAACACCCTGGCCGAGGCGAACGTGGCGAGCGCGCAGTTCTGAAACCCAGATCGAATGCAGAATGGAGAATAACCACCTGTCGAGGCGAGTGTCTGGAGTAAACTGCGCGCTCTTTTCGAGCGCGCGAAGGCAGGTGGCCTGCACCAGTTCCTCGGCGATGTCGCGGCTGTGCGATAAGATGAGGCCGTAGCGCCACAAACGAGGAAGATGGGCGGCAAGTTGGCTATGAACGACACTGGTTGCGATGTTCTTCTCCTCATCTATACCCGTCATACTCAGGATTCAGGATGGCCGTTTATCGCAGACTGCAAATCCCGGTATTCTTCGCAGCTTTGGCCACAAATACCGGCGATCGCCGCCAGCTGCTGTTTGGCCAGATCCGGGCGTCCTTTGACCATCCACGCCTCGCCAAGATATTCGCGGGCTTTGGCATAGTCAGGCTTCAGCGCCAGCGCGCGTTGATAATAACCAATCCCTTCATCGGTACGTCCCAGTTTGCGGGTGGCGTAGCCGCGATAGTTCCAGGCCTCCGGCGTATTGGCGTTTTGCAGCGTATCCAGTAGGTTCAGCGCTGCCTGATACTCGCCTTTTTTCGCCAGATGCCAGGCATAGTTGGTTTTATCCTGATCGCTAAGGCTGCTGGTTTTTTGCGGGACGCATTTTTGACTCACGCTGTCGTAAGCCTGGCCGCTGGGACAATCCGGCGTTTGCTTGCTCGGGCTGTTATCGCCCATGGCAAAAACCGCTGGGGTATATAACAAAAATAGCAGTGCCGGGACGACTAAGCGCCGTACGGGAGAAAATTGCGCGTTCATGGTGGCCTCCTGGTGTGCGAAATACGCGATAGGCCAGCAATCGCTGCGGGCGGGTTATCGCGTTGTCGGTACTGAGGAGTAAACGCGCCAGCGGGGGATTTATTCGCCGGTGATGATACTTTTTTGCATGACGATATTCCGGCCAACGTCGCCTGGGGGATGACAATTTAGCAAAAGGTTCCGACGCGAGAAGCTGTACACAGCAACACAGTCGTCGACAGGATGCTTACCTCCGCGTCGGAAGATAAATATACAGAATAATACGTTGATATTTGTATGCTTATTGAACAGGCAGGTAAAGGCGCTGACACATTTAGTCTTATCTTCCGGGAAATAATTGCGGATATTTCCGGTTATTCGCGAGCGTCGGTGCTACGCTTTTTACTACCTTTGACGGCGGAATTCCTTCTATCTTACGTGGTCTTGCTGTATCCATAGTCTATGGAGGTGAGCAGTGCGCGTTAAAAATATAACACTCTTGCTAGCCTTAACCACGATGGCTCATGCTGATGAGATTAACCTGTACTCGATAAATACAGGTTCCTATGTTTACCATCTGACCCATAACCATGGCCAGTATACGGAAAATTTCGATAATAAGTTTTTCTCGGTCGAGCGTAAATTCTCCGAGGATTCGAAATACAGTGTTCTGGTCGGCACCATGAATAATAGCTTTAGCGACCGCTGCTTAGCGCTGGGCGTGCGTCGGGACTGGATCAAAAACGACCGCGGTTGGACATTTAAGGGCGTGTATGGTTATACCGGCGAGTTTTTCTTTGATTCCTTTAAGCATTGCGGCGACCACGGCTCTTATAAAGATTTTAAAGACGCTACCGGAATAGGTTTCTCTCCCTATATTTATCACGCGATTCAGTACAACTTTACCGATTACTTCGGCATCGAATCGGGAATTATCCTCCCCAGCGTTTTTGTTATCAGTATCCAGTGGAGTTTTCGCTAGGGAGGTTAATACCTTAAATGGTAATGACTTTCTTTGATATTCGATTAGATAGCGCCAGCAGTGAAATGGCGACGGAAAGCAAAAACGTTAAGGCGATGACGCCCAGTTTGGTTGCCAACGAGTTGATAGGGATCAGTAAAATAAGCAGATGGAATACCGAATAGTGCAGGATGTAGACCCCAGTCATCGCTTTGCTGATCGTCGCCAGGATAGTCTCTTTGATCTCTTTATGCTTATTGAACTGCACGCCGTTGGCGGCAATCACCAGTAAGACAATCAGAATATAGATTTGCGAACCGGTTAGCAGGAAGGCATTTCTGTCGACTTTAAAGATCGCGAAGAGGAAATGACGCTCATAGAACCAGGTGAAGATATAAACAAACGGCAGCAATATGATCGCGGCGTTAATCACCTTTCGTTGGCTTAGCCACTGGGATAATTGACGGTCGTTAAACAACTGTCCGGTTAAATAAAACAGTAACCAGGTCCAGAGTCGATACTGCGGCGGGAGGCTGAGCAGGTGTTTGTTGGGATAGATCGCCGCCAGCAGATCGTAACTATAAGAACATAGCAATAGTGTGAAAACTATTGCATAGAATACGCGTGGTCGTTGGCTGAGCCATTCAATAACGGGATGAAAGGTGTAAATAACAATCAACGCGAAGACGAACCACGGTTGGATCAGATAGCCGCGCTGGTAGGGTTCCCAGATATAATAGATTGACACCCAGAACAGAAATACGATCACCACGCTTTTGATTTTACCAATCTGCCATTTTTCATCGTGCCGCGTTTGCGAATCAAGATAACCGGCTACGACAAAGAACAGTGGGGTAGCAATGGTCGAGATAAATGTCAGAAAGCCGAGGACCCAGTGGTAGTCGTAATCATAGTTATCCCACGTATTGTAGATGGTGAAAAAGGTCACCGCGGTCATACATCCCAGTGTTTTAATGACATTCAATCCAGTACTATTCATTATTGTCGCTCATTATTGTTGTCCCTTCTCCTTGCGGTGAAAGCAGGCATATAACACCGGCAGAACCAGTAATGTCAGCGCCGTCGCAAAGCCAAGACCAAACATAATCACCACCGCCATACTCTGGAAGAAGACGTCACGCAACAGCGGCGCGAGACCCAATACCGTGGTGAAGGCCGTCAGCAATATGGGGCGTAAGCGCGATGTTGCTGCATAAATAATGGCGGCGTACTGATCCTTGTCCTTTTTTTGTTGTTCAATTTCTTCTACCAGCACAATACCGTTGCGAATCAGCATACCGCTGAGGCTCAGCAGGCCGATCAGCGCCATAAAGCCAAAGGGAATACCGGTGAGCAAGAAACCCGGCGTTACCCCAATCAGCGCCAGCGGCACCGTTAACCAAATGGCGATGGCGTTTTTGAGCGAACTGAACATTAATACGGTAATGACAAACATCACCAGGAAGCCTAGCGGCAGGGTAGTGAACAGCCCCTGTTGCGCCTCACTCGAGTTTTCCGCATCGCCGCCCCATTCAATGCTGTAGCCGTGCGGCAGGGGTAGGGCATCGATTTTGGGTTTGACCCGGGCGAGAATATCGCCGGAGGTCTGGTTGCTTAACGGATCCGGGTCGGTCTGCACGGTAAGTACCCGGCTGCGGTCGCGGCGCAGAATTAGCGGGTCCTCCCACTCCAGCGTGAATTGGCTGACCACATTACTGAGCGGGATATACTGCTGCCGGCTTTGGCTCCAGACCAACACGTTATTAAGATGGTTGGCATCCTGGCGCTCGGCCGGCGGCGGGCGTACCACTACCGGCAACAGGTCGGCGCCTTCACGATACAGGCCCACGCGACTACCAGAAAAATTCATCTCCAGGGCATTATCAATATCCTGTTTATCCACGCCGAGTTCCCGGCCGATGATTGGCGAATACTGCGGGCGGATCACCTTGCTGCGGTTCTGCCAGTCGGTGCGAACGCTATCGGTCGCGGGGTCCTGCGCCAGGATGTCGCGCGTCTCGCTGGCGATAAACCGCAGCTTATCAGGATCGGGCCCCTTGATACGTACTTCAATCGCGCTATCGCCTGAAGGGCCAAACATGACGCGCTTACTGCTGGCGTTGACCTGGGGATAGTTGCGCGCAATCCAGGCGTCAATATGGCGCGTCAGGGGGGCGATGCTGTGCTGATCGTCCATACGCACCATAATCTGCGCATAGTTGCTGTACTGGCGCTGGCCGCTGTAGGTCAGAATAAAGCGCATGCTCCCCTGGCCAATGGTGGCGATGGTGGTCACGACGCCGGGTTGGCCCTTAATCGTTTGCTCAATATCGCTGGCCATTTTTTCCGTCGCCGCAATATCCGTTCCGTAGGGCAACCAGAGGTCGACGAAGAAAATAGGCGTGTTTGAGGAGGGGAAAAAGTTTTGCCTGACGGAACCGAATCCCCAAATTGACCCGGCGAGGAGCGCGGCCAACACCACCAGCGTCACGCTTTTGTGCAGCAGCAGGGTATGCAATATCCTCTGATACCAGCGATAGAAGGCTCCGCCGTAGGGATCGGTGTTTGCGTTTGGCTCCGTGGCCGCAGCGTCGCCTTTAAATAACCACCATTTTATTAATACCGGCGTAATGGTCAGTGCGGAAAACCAGCTGAGCATCAGCGAAATCAACAGCACCTGAAACAGAGATTTGCAGTATTCCCCAGTCGAATCCTGCGACAAGCCAATTGGCGCGAAAGCGAGAATGGCAATGACCGTCGCGCCGAGCAGCGGTAGCGCGGAACGGCGGATCACATAGTTGATGGCGCCCAGCAACGGCGAACCTTGCTGACGCGAAATGAGCACGCCTTCGACAATAACAATCGCATTATCGACCAGCATACTCAGCGCGATGATTAACGCGCCGAGCGAGATCCGTTGTAGCTCGATCCCCCAGAGATACATGATAAGCAGGGTACCGAGCACATTCAGCGCCAGCGAGAAGGCGATGATGATCCCGCTTCGCACACCCATGAAAATCAGCAACACGCCGACCACGATCGCCAGCGCCATCAGGAAGTTACTGATAAAGCCATTGACCGAATGCGCGACCTCCGCCGCCTGATCGTAAAACAGGTCAATCTTAATACCGGCGGGTTTATCCGCCGACATTTGCTGGAGTTTTGCCTCCAGCGCGCGGCCAACGTCAATGACGTTCACGCCGGGAATAAAGGAGACGCCCATTGTGATGGCCTGGCGACCATTGGCGTGATAAATGCTGGCTGGCGATTCGTTCAGCCCGCGTGACAGCGTCGCGATATCGCGCAGTCGCGTGGCGGCGCTGGCGCCGTGGGGACTTATCAGCAGATCGCCCAATTCATCGATATTCTCAAATTCACCGGTAGGATGAAGGCGGATCGATTCGCTGCCGGAGCGGATATCCCCGGCGTTGGAGACCACGTTGAGGCGGCTGAGGAGTGTCGCGAGCTGATTGAGCGTAATCCCACGAGCGGCCATTTTAGGCAATGAGATATCGATATTGATCTGCTGCGGAATGGCGCCGCCGATCGCGACTTTGCCGACGCCCGGCACCAGAATCAGTTCCCGGCGTAATTGCTCGGCATAGCGCACTAATTCCGGGTTAGTAAAGCTGTCGCCGGATACGGCGAAGAAGAAGCCGAAAACATCGCCAAAATCATCATTAACAAATGGCGCCGCCACTCCCGGCGGGAAAAGCCGACTGGCGTCGCCGACCCGTCGCCGCAGTTCATCCCAAATTTGCGGTAGTTCGCTGGAATGGTAATGCGAGGCGATATTCACCGTGATCTGCGATAAACCATTCGAGGAGATAGAACTGACGTTATCAAGGTACGGCAGTTGCTGTAGGGCGTTTTCCAGCGGTAACGTCACTTCCTCCTCAACCTGTTGAGCGGAAGCGCCGGGGTATTGCGTAATAATGACGGCGGTTTTGATGGTAAACGCCGGGTCTTCGAGACGGCCAATATTCAGCAGCGCGAAGATCCCCCCGACGCCCAGCAGCAAAATAGCCAGCCAGACGCGGGTGGGGTTATTGATGAACTGGCGGGATATATCCATTACAAACCTCGTTCACGCGTCCAGATTCGCACCGGCTGTTGGGCATGCAGTTCATTGACGCCCGCGGCGACTACGCGTTCGCCCGCACTCAGCCCCTGTGTAATCACCACCCCCTGGGCGGTGACCTGACCGACGCTGACTTTGCGATCCTCAAGGTGTAGTTGGTTGTTTTCACCTTTTACCACCCACACATGAGGTTCATTGCGTGGATGGTTGTCGGGATTGAACACGGCTTCGACCGGCACCACCAGCGTTTCGCGCCCGAGGCTGGCGGGGAGCTCTGCCAAATTGATGGTCACGGTTCCGCTCACGCCGCCTACCGAAGGGAAACCTTCCGGGCGCGGCATGGTTAAAATCACCTGCCAGGTGAGGGTATTGTTATCGCTGCTGCCGGTATGTTCTTTGTATTGCGCGCTAAACTGGCGATCCGGCATGGCGTTAATTTTCACGATCGGGCGGTATTGCGTATTACGTATATCAAGAGTGGTAAACAGATTTTCCGGCACGCTGAAGACCACATCGAGCAGATCGGTTCGCGTCAGGGTGATCACCGGCTGGCCTGCGGCGACGACCTGATGATTACGGATCGCCACGCCAGCGGCAATACCGCTAAAGGGAGCGACCAGCGTCATCTGCGACAGTTCTTCGCGGGCGATTTTCAACGCCGCGTTGGCGGCGTCGCGGTTGGCGCGTTGAACATCCATTTCCGCCTGTGAAATGGCCTGGCGTCCGGCCAGGGTCTGGAAGCGGTCGAATTGCCGCTGGGCGAGCGTTGCCGCAGTCTGCCGCTCATTAACCCGCTGCTGGGCTTCCCGCGAGTTCAACCGCGCCAGCGTCTGGCCTTCGTGAATCGCGGCGCCCTGGCGAATATCCAGCGATTCTACCTGGCCGCCGCGCTTAAAGGATAATTCCGTGGAGTCCCCGGACTCAATGCGCGCAGGGAATATACGCTGCTGCGCATTGCCGATGGCGACGACCTCCGCCACTTTGACCATCCGTGGCGCCGCCTCAACTTGCGGCGTTTTCTGATCGCAGGCGCTGATGGTCAAAATAAGTACGGGAATGAGAGAAAAATAACGGTTCACTGTATTCCCCTCAACGCTAAAAGGTTCTTTGTTTTATCCATTGATGGCAGCATCCGAATTTAATTGCCGAGAGTCGACACCACCATATAAGTGATTAGGCCGACGACAGTACAGGCGACAATGGCCAGTACGACAAACAAACCCAAACGTGTCAGACTATAGCCGAACATGGTTTCCTCCCTTGGCGCCGCAGGCGAGGTGAGTCGATTATTTGCCACTGATTTAGCGGGTAATTACGCAATAGGTTATCGGTATCAGCTAAAGCATAGCCGTAGAAAACCTGAAGTGTTAAATATCGATAATGGCAGCGTCCAGATGATTAGCGATACGTAGTGATGTAACGTATTGTTAAAGCAGTAACTAACGATATTTATCAATATATTAATACGTAACTTAATAATGTTAATTATCCTGTGCTACGTTTAAATACATTCATTCCGCTATCCCCTTAAGTTGTTGAGATTGTATTCCTGCCCCGCCTGAGGGGGTATCAATTACTTCGTATTGTATTGGTAATAAAAGGATTCTTTCTATGTATAAAAATATTCTGGTGCCGGTTGATGTATTTGACGTAGGGCTGGCTGATAAAGCGCTATCTCATGCTAAGTTTCTTGCCCAGCACTCCGCGGGTAAAATTCATTTAGTACATGTTATTCCTGCTTTTTCTCCGGTATTAACCCGGGGATTTATCTCCGACGCGCGTAAGATGGAAGAGCATCTTATTCATACGGCAAAGGAAAAGCTGGCTGAACTCAGTCAAAAAAATTCGCTTTTACCTGATCACGTCCAGCCTCATGTTCGCAGCGGGAATATTCGCGACCAGGTGATATCGCTGGCGGATGAACTCCAGGCGGATGTGATCATTATTGGCTCGCGTAATCCTGGCATCCAGACGCATTTGCTGGGCTCGGAAGCCGCCAGCATCGTTCGCTATGCCCACGTGCCGGTTTTTGTGGTTCGTTAACGGCGGCTGACAGTCGCCTTGATTTCCCCTACAGGAGTCGAGGAAAAATCTATGAATGCAGACAAACCGGGCGGCCCGTTCTATCAGCTTTCCGTTGATGAAACCTTCACGAGTATTCATAGCTCGCCCGAAGGTATAAGCAACGCGGACGCCGTTTCGCGCCTGCAGCAATATGGCGAAAACGCCCTGCCGCAAAAGCCGGGTAAACCCGCCTGGCTGCGTTTCCTGGCGCATTTTAATGACGTACTGATTTACGTTTTGCTGGCTGCCGCATTGTTAACCGCGGTGATGGGGCACTGGGTGGACACGCTGGTGATCCTCGGTGTGGCGGTGGTCAACGCCCTGATCGGCCATATTCAGGAAAGCAATGCGGAAAAATCGCTACAGAGCATTCGCAATATGCTCTCCAGCGAGGCGGTGGTGATCCGACAGGGCGGACATGAAACGATCCCAACGACCAAACTGGTGCCGGGCGATATTGTGGTGATCCGCGCAGGCGATCGTATTCCTGCCGATCTGCGCGTCATTGAAGCGCATAACCTGCGTGTAGAGGAGGCCATCCTTACCGGCGAATCGACGGTCGTGGAGAAAACAACCGATGCCCTCAGCGGCGAATTGCCGCTCGGCGACCGCAGCAACCTGCTGTTTTCCGGCACCACGGTGAGCTCAGGCGGCGGTAAAGGCGCGGTGGTGGCCACCGGCGGCGATACCGAGCTCGGGCATATTAACCAGATGATGGCGGACATTGAAAAACACCGGACGCCGCTGTTGGTGCAAATGGATAAACTGGGCAAAGCCATTTTCATCATTATCCTGATCATGATGGCCGCGCTGTTCGTCTTCAGCGTGATGTTCCGCGACATGCCGGTCTCGGAATTGATGCTGTCGCTGATCAGCCTGGCGGTGGCCTCGGTACCGGAAGGGTTACCGGCGATCATCTCGATCATTCTCTCGCTGGGTGTGCAGACGATGGCGCGCCAGCAGGCGATTATTCGTAAACTGCCGACCGTTGAGACCTTAGGGGCGATGACGGTGATCTGCTCGGATAAAACCGGCACCCTGACGATGAACGAGATGACGGTGAAGGCGGTGATCACCGCCGATGATGTCTACCGGGTAGAAGGGGATAGCTACGAGCCGAAGGGCAATATCCACTCCGTTAACGACCCGGCGCCAGTTTCGGTAGCGACAGGTTCGCTGCTGGAACGCTATTTACGCACTATCGATCTCTGTAATGACAGCCAGCTCATCAAAGATGAAAGCGGGTTGTGGAAAATCACCGGCGGGCCGACTGAAGGGGCGTTGAAAGTGCTGGCGGCCAAGGTGACGCTGGCGCCGCTCACCAGCGAACTGCGCAGCAAAATCCCCTTTGATTCGCAGTATAAATACATGTCGACGCTCTATCGACTGGGCGATGAAGAGGTGATTTTACTCACCGGCGCGCCGGACGTCTTGTTCCGCCTGTGCCAGCATCAGCAAACGGAAAATGGCCTGCAGCCGCTCGATCAGCCCTACTGGGAAAGCAAGATTGAGGAGTATGCGCGGGAAGGGCTGCGGATGGTGGCGGCGGCGTGGAAACCAGCAGCGCCGGGGCAGAGTGAGTTGACCCATCAGGATCTGCAGCAGGGGATTATCCTACTGGGCGTAGCCGGGATGATGGATCCGCCGCGCCCGGAAGCGATTACCGCCATTGGCGATTGTCTGCAGGCGGGGATCCGCGTCAAAATGATCACCGGCGATCACCCGCAAACGGCGATGAGTATTGGTAAAATGCTGGGGATCGGCAATACCGGTAATGCGATTACTGGCCGCGAGTTGGAAGTCATGGATGATCGCCAGCTCAGCGAGGCCGCGCAGCAATACGATATTTTCGCCCGTACCAGCCCGGAAGATAAATTCCGTCTGGTGCAAGCGTTGCAGAGTCGCAAAGAGGTGGTCGGTATGACCGGCGACGGCGTCAACGACGCGCCGGCGCTGAAACAGGCCGATGTCGGTATCGCCATGGGAATTAAGGGCACCGAGGTGACGAAAGAAGCCGCCGATATGGTGCTGACGGACGACAACTTCGCTACTATCGCCAGCGCCGTCAGGGAAGGGCGTCGGGTGTACGATAACCTGAAAAAAACCATCCTCTTTATCATGCCGACGAACCTGGCGCAGGGGCTGCTGATCATCATTGCGCTGCTGGCCGGTAACTTGATCCCGCTGACGCCGGTGCTGATTCTATGGATGAACATGGCGACTTCCGCCACGCTGTCGTTTGGTCTGGCATTTGAAGCCGGTGAACAAAATATTATGAAACGGCCGCCGCGCGACCCGAAACTGCACGTGATGGATGGCTTTGCTATCTGGCGCGTCATCTTTGTCGGTTCGATGATTGCCATCAGCGCGTTTGTGCTGGAAGCCTGGCTGCAGCCGCGAGGCTATTCCCCGGAGTTTATTCGTACCGTGCTGCTGCAAACGCTGGTTACGGCGCAATGGTTTTATATGCTGAACTGCCGTATCTCGGATGGCTTTTCGCTGAGTAAGGGCCTGTTGGCGAATAAAGGCATTTGGATTGTGAGCGGCGTATTGCTGGTTTTACAACTGCTGATTATCTATGCGCCGTTTATGCAGATGCTGTTCGGCACCACCGGACTGCCGTTCCGCTATTGGGTCATCACCTTCATTATCGGGTTTATCATGTTCCTGATTGTGGAAGTTGAAAAACCGCTTACCCGCAGATGGCGTACTTCCTGAGGTAACACGCAGGGGGAGGCTTCCCCCTGCGTCCATCACTTACTGCTTCGGTACGGCAACGACAGCGCTGCCCACGCCGCGGTTGTTATATTCCCACATGCGGTTGAAGCCGTTGTCGTTGAGGTTGCGCTGCGGGTTGCCTTTGGCATCTTCCGCACCGACGTTGCCGTTGAAAGCGCGGTTGGAACCGACCGCCGCCGCCCACGGTTGGGCTATGTTGAAGCCTTCATTGATGGCGCTATCGCGGATCACCACCTGACCGTTGCTGTTGCCGTCGACATCCAGCGCACGGCCCAATTGGGCGACGTTATCACCGGAGGCGGTGAAGCGGCTGTTGGTCGCCAGGAAGCCGTAGGTCATGCTTTTCAGCGTTGCTGGCGCGAAAACGTAGCCTTCTTTCTGTGTACGTGAGTTCACGATACGGAAATCGGTATTATCAAATACCACCGCGCCGCGGCCGGAAACGATGTCCACATCGCCTTCAATATAGCTATTGGTCACCAGCGTGCGGGGCTGGCGGTTGTCCTGCAGACGGTTCTGCACGCCGCTATTGGTGACGAAGAAGGTATTCTGGCGGCCAAGAATATTGACCTTGTTGATCTGGACCTGGTCGCCATCGCTGCGCAGCGCGACGGCCTGGTGGGTACCGGCATCAACGCTATCGCCGAGGTTGTTGGCGATAGTCAGGTTCTGCAGCTGCAGGCCGTTATTCTGCGACCAGAAGACCGCGGAACACATCACGCCCACGGTGGCGGCGGATTTGCTCTGGCAGCTATCGAACATATACCACGCCGGTTTGCCCGGCATATATTTACCGGCTGGATTGACCAGATGACGCCAGCTATTGCGGTCCATTTCGGAATCAATCGCTTCGCTGATTTTTACGTCGATAGGCTTATCGCCGGTACCGTAAATGGTCAGCGCGCCTGGCGCGGCAGGGACATATACGGTACCCGCATACTCGCCTGGCATGATGGCGATGAACTGACGACGGGCGGAGTGACGGGCTATCGCCGCATCGACCGCGGCCTGAATGGTGGTGTGGGTCACGCCCTGCGTACCGGCCGGGCCGACGATGAAGTCAGGCTGCGCCGGTAGGCTGATAGCGGACGGCGTCCAGGCGGCGGCATTCGGCGTCAGCGACTGGAAATACGCCGCCGGGGTAAAGTTTTTCGCTTCATCGGCGCTGAGAATCGGACGCGCGGTGGTGCCCGGCGCGGTCTGCGTTGAGGGTCTTTGATCGGCAGGCGTTGAGCTACAGGCGGACAGCGTCACGCCGAAGGCCAGCGCCAGCGTCAGGCGGGAAACGGAATATGTGTTCATGTTGCTCCGGGCAAAAATCATGCGAAGTTACATACCCTCTGTCGGTGCCAGGGTATAAGTCCTTTAAAACCTGCTGTTTTATACTAACTTGAGCGAAACGGGAAGACGCCAGTTCAAAAACTTCACTTCTTTACGCAACGTGATACGTCGCCGGGGCGTCTTCAGTCACAAAAAAATAACATTTACCCGTGCTTTTATTGACATTACCGACGTTATGAAAATAAATGTCTATACAACCCATGACAAGTTGAACGCTATGACCGAAGCCACCTCTGAACTCGTTATCTGGCGAAACGCGCGTCTCGCCACCCTGAACCCTGATTATTCCCAGCCGTACGGCATGCTGGAGCGCCACGCGCTGCTGGTGCGCGACGGCCGCATTGTCGCGATCGTCGCTGATGATGAGACCCCTGCCGGGCGCAGCATCGACCTCGAAGGGCGACTGCTGACGCCGGGACTGATTGATTGCCACACCCATCTTATCTTCGGCGGCAGCCGGGCACAGGAGTGGGAGCAGCGGCTGAATGGCGTGTCGTATCAGACCATCAGCGCCAACGGCGGCGGGATTAACTCCACCGTGCGCGCCACGCGCGAAAGCAGCGAAGCCGAACTGTTAACTCTCGCGCAGCCGCGTCTGGCTCGCTTGCTACGAGAAGGGGTGACAACGCTGGAGATTAAATCCGGCTACGGTCTCGATCTGCAAAACGAACGTAAGATGCTGCGGGTAGCCCGCCAGTTGGCTGACGAAAATGTGGTAGAAGTTGCCGCCACGCTGCTTTCCGCTCACGCCACGCCACCGGAATACAAAGGTGATGCCGACGGCTATATCTCGCTGGTGTGCGAGACGATACTGCCGACGCTGTGGCAGGAGGGGCTGTTTGAAAGCGTTGATGTCTTCTGTGAAAACGTCGGCTTCAGTCCGCAACAAACCGAGCGCGTATTCCAGGCCGCGCAGGCGCTCGGTATTCCGGTAAAAGGTCATGTTGAGCAGCTATCGTCGCTGGGCGGCGCTCAGCTGGTGAGCCGCTATCACGGACTCTCCGCCGACCATATCGAATATCTGACGGAAGAGGGCGTGTCGGCGATGAGCCAAAGCGGTACTGTGGCGGCGCTGCTGCCCGGCGCGTTCTACTTCCTTAATGAAACCCGTAAACCGCCGGTGGAACTGCTGCGCAAGTATCAGGTACCGATGGCGGTGGCGACCGATTTCAACCCGGGCACCAGCCCCTTTGCCAGCCTGCATTTGGCGATGAACATGGCCTGCGTCAAATTTGGCTTAACGCCGGAAGAGGCCTGGGCCGGGGTGACTCGCCATGCCGCGCGGGCGCTGGGGCGTCAGGATAGCCATGGCCAGCTGGCGGCGGGCTTTGTCGCTAACTTTGCCATCTGGGATGCCGAGCATCCGGTCGAGATGGTGTATGAACCAGGGCGTACTCCGCTCTGGCATCGCGTCGTTCGAGGAGAAATGCAATGAAGCTGTGGCAAGCCACTCCCGCCAGCCTTTGGCAAGGGCGCGACGATAGCGCGGAAGCGCCAAATGCGCTGCGTTTGTTTCAGACCATCGCCCGCGCGGAACGCTTCGCGCCGCAGGAGATGCCCGGCGATATCGCGTTGCTGGGGTTCGCCTGCGATGAGGGAGTAAGGCGCAATAAAGGGCGTACCGGTGCCGGGCTCGGCCCGGAAACGCTGCGCCGGGCTTTGGCGAATATGGCCAGCCATCAGGGGCACGATCGCTGTGTAGACATGGGAACGATTAGCGTCGAAGGCGAGCAGTTGGAAGCCGCGCATCAGGCGTTGCGCGAGGCGGTCGCCGCCTGCCAGCGCGCCGGCAAACGCACGCTGGTGTTGGGCGGCGGCCACGAGACGGCTTTCGGTCACGGCGCCGGGGTGCTCGATGCGTTCCCGGGCGAAAAAGTCGGCATTATCAATCTCGACGCGCATCTCGATCTCCGTTTTGCCGAATGCGCCAGTTCCGGAACGCCGTTCCGCCAGTTGGCGCTGGAGTGCGATGCGCAGCAGCGTGGTTTTCACTATACCTGTATTGGCGTCAGCCGGACGGCCAACACCCAGGCGCTGTGGGACGAAGCGGCACGACGCGAGGTGGCTATCGTGGAGGATCTGGAGGTGCTGGAAGCCTTCGAAACCCGCGTGCTGGCGGAGCTTCAGCGCAATATCGCGCAATTCGATCGCCTGTACCTGACTATCGATCTCGACGTGCTGCCAGCGCGCGAAATGCCGGCGGTTTCCGCTCCGGCGGCGCTGGGCGTTCCGCTGGCGACGCTGTTACGCATCGTCGAACCATTGTGCCGCAGCGGTAAGTTGCAGGCGGTGGATTTGGTCGAATTCAATCCGCAATTTGATATTGATGGTCAGGGCGCCCGCGCGGCGGCCCGCCTGGCATGGCAAATCGCCCATTGGTGGCGCTAGCGATCCGGGGTATTATTTTCGTTTCGCCGCTCCGCTCATTTAGCATAAGGCGCTCATTTAGCATAAGGAAAGCCAGGTCATGTTTGCACAACAACCGCGTTCCGCGCCCGCGCCTTTCTATGAAAAGGTGAAGCAGGCGATCAGCGAAAAAATTTATCGCGGGGAGTGGCGTCCGCACGACCGCATCCCGTCGGAGGCTGAACTGGTCGCCCAGTTCGGCTTCAGCCGCATGACCATTAATCGCGCGCTGCGGGAACTGACGGATGAGGGCCTGCTGGTCAGGCTACAGGGGGTGGGTACCTTTGTCGCCGAGCCGAAAGGGCAGTCGGCGTTGTTCGAAGTGCGCAGTATTGCCGATGAAATCGCGTCTCGTCGCCATCAGCACCGCTGTGAAGTACTGCTGCTGGAGGAGACCGAAGCGGATGTGGTTCAGGCGGAAGCGCTTAACGTTGCCGAAGGAACCCGCATCTTCCATTCGCTGATGGTGCATTACGAAAACGACGTTCCGGTGCAAATCGAAGATCGTTGCGTGAATGCCGCGGTGGTGCCGGACTATCTGTTACAGGATTACACCACTACCACGCCGCACGATTATCTGTCGTTGATCGCGCCATTAACTGAAGGCGAGCATATTGTCGAGGCGGTGCAGGCGACGGCGGAAGAGTGCGCGCTGCTGCGCATTCTGCCGCACGATCCATGCCTGCTTATTCGCCGCCGCACCTGGTCGACGACGCATATCGTTTCTCACGCGCGCCTGCTGTTCCCCGGCGCGCGCTACCGTCTGCAGGGCCATTTCAGTTCCTGATCCTTCCTGGCGTCAGCAAAACGTGATTGCTGACGCAATATAACAAAATTGTATCATTTCTGTTAAATCCTGGCTTGCGTAGGGTTGTATAGACAAGTATATGTATCTACGTAAACAACGTTAATTGTCAGGAGAAACCCCGATGTCGCAAAGCAAATATCGCCAGCTGGATGTACGTGCACCGCGAGGCACGACACTGACCGCAAAGAGCTGGTTGACCGAAGCCCCGCTGCGTATGTTAATGAACAACCTCGATCCCGATGTCGCTGAAAACCCGCATGAGCTGGTGGTCTACGGCGGTATTGGTCGCGCAGCGCGCAACTGGGAATGCTATGACGCTATCGTGAAGGCGCTGAAAAACCTGGAAAGCGACGAGACTCTGCTGGTGCAGTCCGGTAAACCGGTCGGCGTATTCAAAACTCATGAAAACTCGCCACGCGTACTGATCGCTAACTCCAACCTGGTTCCGCACTGGGCGACCTGGGAACACTTCAACGAACTGGATGCCAAAGGGCTGGCGATGTACGGCCAGATGACTGCCGGCAGCTGGATCTACATCGGCAGCCAGGGCATCGTGCAGGGCACCTACGAAACCTTCGTCGAAGCCGGTCGTCAGCATTACCAGGGCAGCCTGAAGGGCCGCTGGGTATTAACCGCCGGTCTGGGCGGCATGGGCGGCGCGCAGCCGCTGGCCGCGACGCTGGCAGGCGCTTGCTCGCTGAACATCGAATGTCAGCAGAGCCGTATCGATTTCCGTCTGCGTACCCGCTACGTTGATGAACAAGCCACTTCACTGGATGACGCGCTGGAGCGCATCAAGAAATATACCGCCGAAGGTCGCGCTATCTCTATCGCGCTGTGCGGCAACGCCGCGGACATCGTGCCGGAACTGGTCAAACGCGGCGTGCGCCCGGATATGGTCACCGACCAGACCAGCGCCCATGACCCGCTGCACGGTTACCTGCCGAAAGGCTGGAGCTGGGAAGAGTATCAGCAGAAAGCTGAATCTGACCCGCAGGGCACGATTCTGGCGGCTAAACGCTCGATGGCTGACCACGTTCAGGCGATGCTGGCCTTTAATGAAATGGGCGTACCGACCTTCGACTACGGCAACAACATCCGCCAGATGGCGCAGGAAATGGGCGTCAGCAACGCCTTCGATTTCCCGGGCTTCGTACCGGCTTATATTCGCCCGCTGTTCTGCCGCGGTATCGGTCCGTTCCGCTGGGTAGCGCTGTCCGGCGATCCGCAGGATATCTACAAAACCGACGCTAAAGTAAAAGAGATCATCAGCGATGATAAGCATCTGCACCACTGGCTGGATATGGCGCGCGAGCGTATCAGCTTCCAGGGGCTGCCGGCGCGTATCTGCTGGGTCGGTCTGGAATGGCGTCAGAAGTTGGGACTGGCGTTTAACGAAATGGTCCGCAGCGGCGAAGTTTCCGCGCCGATCGTGATTGGCCGCGATCACCTGGATTCCGGTTCCGTCGCCAGCCCGAACCGCGAAACCGAAGCCATGCGCGACGGCTCCGACGCGGTTTCCGACTGGCCGTTGCTGAACGCGTTGCTCAACACCGCCAGCGGCGCGACCTGGGTGTCGTTGCACCACGGCGGCGGCGTCGGTATGGGCTTCTCGCAACACTCCGGAATGGTTATCGTCTGCGACGGTACCGATGAAGCGGCGGCGCGTATCGCACGTGTCCTGCACAACGACCCGGCGACCGGCGTGATGCGTCATGCTGATGCGGGTTACGAAATTGCTATTGAATGTGCAGCAGAACAGGGTTTGAATCTTCCGATGGTCGCGGCAACGCAGGGGAACGCTAAATGAAATCTTTAACGCTAATTCCGGGTCAACTCAGCCTGTCGCAGCTACGCGACGTTTACAGCCACCCGGTTAACATTACCCTCGACAGCAGCGCGTTCGCCGCCATTGACGAGAGCGTAGCCTGCGTCAACGCAATCCTCGCGGAAGGGCGTACCGCGTACGGCATCAATACCGGTTTTGGCCTGTTGGCGCAAACCCGTATCTCTACGGAAGACCTTGAGAACCTGCAGCGTTCGCTGGTGTTGTCCCATGCGGCAGGCGTTGGCGAGCCGCTGGACGATGACCTGGCGCGCCTGATCATGGTGCTGAAGATTAACAGTCTTTCCCGCGGCTTCTCCGGGATTCGTTTAAGCGTGATTCAGGCGCTGATTGGTCTGGTAAATGCGGGCGTGACGCCGTGGATCCCGGCCAAAGGTTCGGTCGGCGCGTCCGGCGACCTGGCGCCGCTGGCGCATATGTCGCTGACCCTATTGGGCGAAGGCAAAGCGCGCGTACGCGGCGGCGAATGGCTGCCGGCGACCGACGCGCTGCGTCAGGCAGGGCTGGAACCGATCACGCTGGCGGCGAAAGAAGGGCTGGCGCTGCTCAACGGCACCCAGGCGTCGACGGCCTTTGCGCTGCGCGGTCTGTTTGAAGCCGAGGATCTGTTCGCTTCCGCCGTGGTGTGCGGCGCGTTAACCACCGAAGCGGCGCTGGGTTCGCGTCGTCCGTTCGATGCGCGCATTCATGATGTGCGCGGCCAGCGCGGCCAGATTGATGCGGCGGCGCTGTATCGCCACGTACTGACCGACGACAGCGCGATTTCGCAGTCGCACCATAACTGCGCTAAGGTTCAGGACCCGTACTCTCTGCGTTGTCAGCCGCAGGTGATGGGCGCCTGCCTGACTCAGATTCGCCAGGCGGCGGAAGTGCTGTTCGCCGAAGCGAACGCGGTTTCTGATAACCCGCTGGTCTTCGCCGCCGAGAACGACGTGATCTCCGGCGGTAACTTCCACGCTGAGCCGGTGGCGATGGCGGCGGATAATATCGCGCTGGCGATTGCTGAAATTGGTTCGCTTTCCGAGCGCCGCATTGCGCTGATGATGGACAGCCATATGTCGCAGCTGCCGCCGTTCCTCGTGAAAAACGGTGGTGTGAACTCCGGCTTTATGATTGCCCAAGTGACGGCTGCGGCGCTGGCCAGTGAAAACAAAGCATTATCGCACCCGCATAGCGTTGACAGCCTGCCGACCTCCGCCAACCAGGAAGACCATGTGTCGATGGCGCCGGCTGCCGGTCGCCGTCTGTGGGCGATGGCCGACAACACCCGCGGCGTACTGGCCGTCGAGTGGCTGGCTGCGGTGCAAGGGCTGGATATGCGTGAAGGCTTGACCACCAGTCCGCTGCTGGAAGAAGCGCGCCATCTGCTGCGCGAACGCGTATCACACTATACTCAGGACCGTTTCTTCGCGCCTGATATCGATAATGCCACTGAGCTTTTGGCCGCACGTCATCTGACGCGTCTGCTGCCTGCCGTATTGCCTAGCCAGCACTAATCACCGTTGTTTTCTGTACCCGCGTCGGGGGGATTTCCTCCCCCCGACCGTCCTACATCGCATATTTGTCGTCATATAAAAAAACCAGGACACCTGTATATGCAACAACAACACAAGCCACATCTGTTGCGCGGGCTGAATGCCCGACACATTCGCTTTATCGCACTCGGTTCCGCTATCGGCACCGGGTTATTCTATGGTTCCGCCTCAGCCATCAAGGCTGCAGGCCCGGCGGTGCTGCTGGCCTATTTGATTGGCGGCGCGGCGGTCTTTATGGTGATGCGCGCGCTGGGTGAAATGGCGGTGCGCAACCCGGTGTCCGGATCTTTCGGCAGCTACGCGCGCCAGTATCTTGGGCCGCTGGCCGGGTTTATTACCGGTTGGACTTACACCTTTGAAATGGTGATCGTGGCGTTAGCCGATGTCACCGCATTCGGTATCTACATGGGATTGTGGTACCCCGACGTCCCGCGCTGGATTTGGATCCTCAGTATCATCTTCTTTATTGGCGCGATGAATCTGTGCCATGTGCGCGTTTTCGGCGAGATGGAATTCTGGCTGTCATTGATTAAGGTGGTGGCGATTATCGCCATGATGCTGGCTGGCGCTGGTATCATCTTCTTCGGTTTCGGCCATAGCTTCCCGGCCACCGGGCTGGAAAATCTATGGAGCCACGGCGGCTTTGCCCCTAACGGCTGGCAGGGGATAATCGCCTCGCTTGGCATCGTGATGTTCGCCTTTGGCGGCGTGGAAATTATCGGCGTCACCGCGGCGGAAGCGCAGAACCCGAAGAAGGTGATCCCGCAGGCCATTAATACGATCCCGCTGCGTATTATTCTGTTTTACGTTTGCACCCTGGCGGTGCTGATGGCGATTTTCCCATGGAATAGCTTTGGCGAGCAGGGCAGTCCGTTTGTGCTGATCTTCGATGGCCTGGGCATTCCGGCGGCGGCGACCGTTCTGAATATCATCGTGATTAGCGCCAGTATCTCGGCGATCAACAGCGATATCTTTGGCGCCGGACGCATGATGTACGGCATGTCGAAAGAGGGTCTGGCGCCGAAGTGCTTCCAGCGGATCGCCAGCAACGGTGTTCCCTGGATGACCGTTGTGGTGATGGGCGTGGCGCTGCTGGTCGCGGTGGTGCTCAACTATCTGATGCCGGAACAGGTGTTCGTGCTGATCGCATCGCTGGCGGCGTTCGCCACGGTATGGGTCTGGCTGATGATCCTGCTGTCCCATTTCTCAATGCGTCGCGGTTTGTCCGCTGAAGAGCGGAGTAAGATCGAGTTCCCTATCCCATTCTGGCCGGTTGGCCCGCTGCTGACCCTGCTGTTTATGGGGGTGGTCATTGCCGTGTTAGGAATGGTGGAAGAGACGCGCGTGGCGCTGATCGCCGGGCTGGTGTGGTTGGGGCTGCTGACGGTAGTGTGGTATGCGCGGGTCAGAAAAACCGCGCAGCAGGTAGTCACCGAGCAGTAAAGCAAATATCCCCGGTGGTGCTACGCCTACCGGGGATATTAGGTAGCCCGGATAAGGCTTTAGCCGCAATCCGGGAACGCAAGGTTAATTGAACAGGGCGGTAATGGAGGCGCTGGCCAGCGTATGGAAATGGACATTAAAGCCGACCATCGCGCCGCTGGCGCCAGCGTCAACCTCAATCTTATCGACATCTAACGCATACACGGTAAAGGTATAACGGTGGCTCTCGCCGTTCGGCGGCGCTGCGCCACCGTAGACGTTGTTGCCAAAATCAGTACGGGTATGCAGGGCGCCAGCGGGCAGGGAGGCATCGGATGAACCGGCGCCCTGCGGCAGCTCGCGCGTCTGTGCGGGCAAATTCGCGACCACCCAGTGCCACCAGCCAGAGCCAGTTGGCGCGTCCGGGTCAAAACAGGTGACGACAAAACTTTTGCTCCCGGCCGGAACATCGTCCCACGCCAGATGCGGCGACAGGTTATCACCGCTGTAGCCCATGCCGTTGAAGACCTGACGGTTAGGCAGTTTACCGCCGTCTTGTAGATCGTGACTGGTCAGTTTCATGCTTCATCCTCATTGATAATGCGCTGATTAGCAAAGAAGTGTAGCCTCCCCTGCGGTGCAATTCCGCTGTTTATTCGCTAAAAGATGTTTCTTCCAGCACCGCCGCGTTGACCGCGCGGGTCAGGCGGGTTAACTGTTCTGGCGTAATGATGTACGGCGGCATCAGATAAATCAGGCGGCCGAACGGGCGGATCCACACGCCTTGTTCGACGAAAAAGCGCTGTAAGGCGGCCATGTTGACCGGTTGACGGGTTTCGACCACGCCAATCGCCCCCAGTACTCGCACATCGGCGACCCATGCGGATTCGCGCGCCGGGGCCAGTTCGGCCTGTAGCTGGGCTTCAATTGCCGCCACCTGCTGTTGCCATTCGCCGCTCTCCAGCAGGCGCAGACTCTCGGCCGCCACCGCACAGGCCAGCGGATTGCCCATAAAGGTGGGGCCGTGCATAAAGCAGCCGGCTTCGCCATTGCTGATGGTTTCAGCCACCGTGCGGGTGGTCAGCGCGGCGGAGAGGGTCATGGTGCCGCCGGTCAGCGCTTTGCCAAGACACAGAATATCGGCGGTGATCCCCGCGTGTTCACAGGCGAACAGCTTGCCGGTACGGCCAAAGCCAGTGGCGATCTCATCGGCGATCAGCAGGATCCCCTCACGGTCGCACATTTTACGTACCCGCTTGAGCCATTCAGGATGGTACATCCGCATCCCGCCCGCGCCCTGGACGATGGGTTCGAGGATCACCGCGGCAATTTCGTGGCGGTGTGCGGCCATCAGACGAGCAAACGGCGCTATATCCATTTCATCCCACTCGCCGTCAAAACGGCTTTGCGGCGCGGGGGCGAACAGGTTATCGGGCAGGTAGCCCTGCCACAGACTGTGCATGGAATTCTGCGGATCGCAGACCGACATCGCGCCGAACGTATCGCCGTGGTAGCCGTTGCGGAAAGTCAGAAAACGACGACGTGGTTCGCCTTTGGCCTGCCAGTACTGCAGCGCCATCTTCATCGCCACTTCTACCGCCACCGAACCGGAATCCGCGAGGAAAACGCATTCCAGCGAGTCTGGCGTCATCGCCACCAACTGGCGACATAGCGCTACCGCCGACGGATGCGTTATCCCGCCGAACATCACGTGCGACATCTGGTCGATCTGCGTTTTCATTGCCGCATTCAGGCGTGGGTGATTGTAACCGTGGATCGCCGCCCACCAGGACGACATGCCGTCAACCAGCTGTTCGCCGCTGGCGAGGGACAGCTCGCAACCGTGGGCGGAAACAACCGGATAGACCGGCAGCGGGGATGTCATGGAGGTGTAGGGGTGCCAGATGTGGCGCCGATCGAAGGCGAGATCGTCCGTTGTCATAAGTGACTTGTAAACCATTTTGAAAACATTTAGGTTTACGAGTATAAACCGAACCGCAAATTAACAAAACCCTTTGGAGAGGCCAATGGCTCACCACGCACGCTGGACAATGTCGCAAGTCACTGAGTTATTTAATAAACCACTTATCGATCTGTTATTCGAAGCGCAGCAAATCCACCGTCAACACTTTGACCCGCGCCAGGTGCAGGTCAGTACGCTGCTGTCGATTAAGACCGGCGCTTGCCCGGAAGACTGTAAATATTGTCCGCAGAGCGCACGCTACAAAACCGGCCTCGAATCCGAGCGTTTAATGGAAGTCGAGCAGGTACTGGAGTCCGCGCGTCAGGCGAAAAACGCCGGTTCTACCCGTTTCTGCATGGGCGCGGCGTGGAAAAACCCTAATGACCGCGATATGCCGTATCTGGAGCAGATGGTAAAAGGCGTTAAGGCGCTGGGGCTGGAGTCGTGCATGACCCTTGGCACGCTCACCGACAGCCAGGCGCAGCGGCTGGCTGGCGCGGGTCTCGATTACTACAACCATAACCTCGACACGTCGCCGGAATTTTACGGCAACATCATCACCACCCGTAGCTATCAGGAACGCCTGGATACGCTGGGTAAGGTGCGCGACGCCGGGATTAAAGTATGTTCCGGCGGCATCGTCGGGCTGGGTGAAACCGTGAACGATCGCGCCGGACTATTGCTGCAGTTAGCCAACCTGCCAACGCCGCCGGAGAGCGTGCCGATTAACATGCTGGTTAAGGTCAAGGGTACGCCGCTGGCGGATAACGACGATGTCGATGCGTTCGATTTCATCCGTACTATCGCCATTGCGCGCATCATGATGCCGACCTCATACGTGCGTCTCTCCGCCGGTCGCGAGCAGATGAACGAACAGACCCAGGCAATGTGCTTTATGGCCGGGGCTAACTCCATCTTCTACGGCTGCAAGCTGCTGACCACGCCGAACCCGGAAGAAGATAAAGACCTGCAACTGTTCCGTAAGCTGGGGATTAACCCGCAGCAGACGGCGGTGCTGGAAGGCGATAACGAGCAGCAGCAGCGCCTGGAACAGGCCTTACTGACCCCAGATACTGAGGAATATTACAACGCGGCGGCGCTATGACCTGGCAGCAACGTATCGAGCGAGCGCTGGACGAGCGGCGGGCGGCGGATGCCTTCCGTCGTCGGCAGCCGGTCGACCACGGAGCCGGACGCTGGCTGGAAAGAGAAGGGGGGCGCTGGCTCAACTTCTCCAGTAATGATTATCTGGGGTTGAGCCAACATCCCGCGATTATCGCCGCCTGGCGGCAGGGGGCGGAACGCTATGGCGTTGGCTCCGGCGGCTCGGGCCACGTCAGCGGCTATAGCGAGGCGCATCATACACTGGAAGAGGCGTTGGCTGACTGGCTGGGCTACCCGCGCGCGCTGCTGTTTATCTCTGGTTTCGCCGCTAACCAGGCGCTGATTACCGCGTTGGCGGAAAAAGAGGATCGGATCGTGGCCGATCGCCTGAGCCACGCCTCTTTGCTGGAAGCGGCAAATTTGAGCCCGGCGCAGCTGCGCCGCTTTACTCACAACGACTCGCAACAGCTCGCGGAACGGCTGGCGAAACCGCTGAATGGCCAGCAGTTAGTCGTCACGGAAGGGATTTTCAGTATGGACGGCGATAGCGCGCCGTTGGCCGAGATCCATACGGCGGCACAGGCTGCCGGGGCGTTATTGCTGGTGGACGACGCTCACGGCATCGGCGTCGTCGGCGCTGAGGGCCGCGGCAGCAGCGCAGCGCAGGCCGTGCATCCGGAACTGCTGGTTGTCACCTTCGGCAAGGCTTTCGGCGTCAGCGGCGCGGCGGTACTGTGCAGCGAGGCGATGGCGGATTATCTCTTACAATTCGCCCGTCATTTGATCTACAGCACCGCGATGCCTCCTGCGCAGGCGGTGGCGCTGAGCGCGGCGCTGCGGGTTATCCGCAGCGGCGATGGCCAGCAGCGGCGTGAAGCGTTAGCCGCCCGCATCCATCAATTCCGTGAGGGAATGCGTGATACGCCGTTGGCCTTAACCGACTCCGCCAGCGCGATTCAACCGCTGATCGTTGGCGATAATGCGCGGGCGCTTGGCCTGGCGGCCAGCCTCCGTGACGCGGGGTGCTGGACTACCGCCATTCGACCGCCGACGGTTCCCGCCGGCAGTGCGCGTTTACGTCTGACGCTGACGGCGGCTCACGAGGCCGGCGACATCACACGTTTACTGGAGGTACTGCATGACCACGGTAAATAAGCAGGCGGTCGCCGCAGCGTTTGGTCGGGCGGCCAGCGGCTATACGCAGCATGATGAGCTGCAACGTCGCAGTGCTGAACGGTTGTTGCGCCAGCTGGCAAGAGACGATTTTGCGCAGGTACTGGACGCTGGCTGCGGCCCCGGCAGCATGAGCCGTTACTGGCGAGAGGCGGGAAGCGTGGTCACCGCGCTGGATCTCTCCGCCGGAATGTTAGCGGAGGCGCAACGCAACGATGCCGCGCAGCATTATCTGCAAGGCGATATTGAAGCGCTGCCGTTGCCGGATGCCTGCGTCGATCTGGCATGGAGCAATCTGGCGGTGCAATGGTGCGACGATCTGCGGGCGGCGATAGCCGAGCTGTACCGGGTCGTGCGCCCGGGTGGCCGAGTGGCGTTCACGACGTTGCTCGCCGACTCGTTACCGGAGCTGAATCAAGCCTGGCGAGCTGTCGATGATCATCCTCATGCCAACCGTTTTCTGAGTGAACAAGCGGTGTGGGCGGCGCTGCGCGGCCTACGCGCGGAAGGACAGGTTCACCGCATTAGCCTGTCGTTTAGCGATGCGCTGAGCGCCATGCGCTCGCTGAAAGGCATCGGCGCGACCCATTTACACCAGGGGCGCGCTTCTGCGCCGCTCAGCCGCGGTAAGCTGCGCGAGCTTCAGTTGGCCTGGCCGCAACAACAGGGCGCTTGCCCGCTGACGTACCATCTTTTTACAGGAGTCATTCAGCGTGACTAAACGTTTTTTTGTCACTGGCACTGATACCGAAGTCGGTAAGACGGTCGCCAGCAGCGCGCTGCTGCAGGCGGCAAATCAGTTGGGTTTTAATACCGCTGGCTATAAACCGGTGGCATCCGGTAGCGACATCACCGCTCATGGGCTGCGCAATGAAGACGCGCTAGCCCTGCAGCGCAATAGCCGGGTAGCGCTGCGTTATGAACAGGTTAACCCCTATACCTTCGCCGAACCGACCTCACCGCATATTATCAGCGCCGATGAAGGCCGGCCGATTGAAGCGGCGACGCTCTCCAGCGGATTGCGCGAACTGGAAAACCTTGCGGACTGGCTACTAGTGGAAGGAGCAGGCGGCTGGTTTACGCCGCTGTCGGAAACTCTGACTTTTGCCGACTGGGCGCAGGCGGAACGGCTGCCGGTGATTTTAGTAGTTGGCGTCAAGCTCGGTTGCATCAACCACGCCATGCTGACCGCTCAGGCGGTACGTGAGGCGGGTCTGCCTTTGGTCGGTTGGATTGCCAACGATATCCAACCGCCGGGTAAACGCCATCGCGAATATCTGCATACCTTAACACGGGTGTTGCCTGCACCACTGTTGGGGGAAATCCCCTGGTTGGCTGATGCGACGCAGTGTACGGATCTTGGCCAGTATCTGGATCTGAGCGTGTTGGCATAACTTTTCGTAACTCTGCGGGACGGCTGTATTTTTGGTTGACAGGACGATGAAATGTGGTCCAGAAAACGCGAAAAATCCAGCCATCTTTAGCAGATAAATATCAAAAAAAATTCGATAATTTTTTTTAGCTGACGGCTTTGGTCCGATGAGGGATTTTTGCCGGGTGGCAGACCTTGGGGCCTGCAGATAGTTATCCACTATTCCTGTGGATAACCTTGTGTATTAGAGTTAGAAAACTTGCGGTAAGCTAGAGAGTACGCGGCCTGCAAGCAAATTGACGCGAAACCCGTCTTTCAGTGAATTTAGTTTTATTTCAATAAGTTAAATAAAAGCAATGGTTGTCAGAAAAGTGTCACCGACTGCCATAAAAGATTCATTGCCTTGCTTGACAAATGTTAAATGATAAATTTTTCTGGGGATAACCACACTGTCTGGTGGATTATTCCGCAAAGCGCGCATTTTACGCCCGCTGACGCCGTGCAAACTATTCGTCAGTTGCCATACAATAATGCGATACTGGTTTTATATCCAGTATAATTTGTTGGCAAAAGTGAAACTGAAGGGTAGAATTAAACACCTGCTGGCCAATCCCATCTCCAGGTCCTGAAATATGAGCAAACCGTTCAAGCTGCACTCCGCATTCCGTCCTTCCGGCGATCAGCCTGAAGCCATTCGTCGCCTCGAAGAGGGGCTGGAAGATGGCCTCGCGCATCAGACGCTGCTTGGGGTGACCGGTTCGGGGAAAACCTTCACCATCGCTAACGTCATCGCGGATCTCCAGCGCCCGACGATGGTGCTGGCGCCGAACAAAACGCTGGCGGCGCAGCTGTATGGCGAGATGAAAGAGTTCTTCCCGGAGAATGCGGTGGAGTATTTCGTTTCCTACTACGACTACTACCAGCCTGAAGCCTACGTCCCGAGCTCGGATACCTTTATCGAAAAAGACGCCTCGGTGAACGAACATATTGAGCAGATGCGTCTGTCGGCCACCAAAGCCTTGCTCGAACGGCGTGATGTCGTGGTGGTGGCCTCGGTGTCCGCTATCTACGGCCTTGGCGATCCGGACCTGTATCTCAAGATGATGCTGCACCTGACCACCGGCATGCTGATCGATCAGCGTGCAATCCTGCGTCGGCTGGCCGAGTTGCAATATACCCGCAACGATCAGGCTTTTCAGCGCGGCACCTTCCGCGTGCGCGGTGAGGTCATTGACGTCTTCCCGGCGGAATCTGACGATATTGCGCTACGTATCGAACTGTTTGATGAAGAGGTCGAGCGGCTCTCACTGTTCGACCCGCTGACCGGTCAGGTGGAATCGACCATTCCACGCTATACCATCTATCCGAAGACCCACTACGTGACCCCGCGCGAGCGTATTGTGCAGGCGATGGAAGAGATCAAAGACGAGCTGGTGGATCGCCGCAAGGTGCTGCTGGCGAATAACAAACTGCTGGAAGAGCAGCGCCTGAGCCAACGTACCCAATTTGACCTCGAGATGATGAACGAGCTGGGTTACTGTTCCGGGATTGAGAACTACTCGCGCTTTCTCTCCGGGCGCGGGCCGGGCGAGCCGCCGCCGACGTTATTTGACTATCTGCCGGCCGATGGCCTGCTGGTTATCGATGAATCGCACGTGACCATCCCGCAAATCGGCGGTATGTATCGCGGCGACCGTGCGCGTAAAGAGACGCTGGTGGAATACGGTTTCCGTCTGCCATCGGCGCTGGATAACCGGCCGATGAAGTTTGAAGAGTTCGAGGCGCTGGCGCCGCAGACGATTTACGTATCGGCGACGCCGGGCGCGTATGAGCTGGATAAATCCGGTGATGAGGTGGTAGACCAGGTGGTTCGACCAACCGGGTTGCTGGATCCGGTGATCGAAGTGCGGCCGGTGGCGACGCAGGTTGACGATCTGCTGTCTGAAATCCGCATCCGCGCGGCGATTAACGAACGTGTGCTGGTCACCACCCTGACTAAACGGATGGCGGAAGACTTAACCGAATATCTTGAAGAGCATGGCGAGCGGGTACGCTACCTGCACTCGGATATCGATACCGTTGAACGTATGGAAATTATTCGCGACCTGCGCCTTGGCGAGTTCGATGTGCTGGTCGGTATCAACTTGCTGCGCGAAGGGTTGGATATGCCTGAGGTGTCGTTGGTGGCCATTCTGGATGCGGATAAAGAGGGCTTCCTGCGTTCTGAACGTTCGCTGATCCAGACCATCGGTCGTGCGGCGCGTAACGTTAACGGTAAGGCGATTCTCTACGGCGATAAGATCACCCCGTCGATGGCGAAGGCGATTGGTGAAACCGAACGCCGTCGCGAGAAGCAGCAGCGCTACAATGAAGAACACGGCATCGTGCCGCAGGGGCTCAACAAGAAAGTGGTCGATATTCTGGCGCTGGGTCAGAACATTGCGAAGACCAAGGCCAAAGGTCGCGGCAAAGCGCGTTCACCGGTGGAAGCCGATAGCGCAGAACTGGCGCTGACGCCGAAAGCGTTGCAGCAGAAGATTCATGAGCTGGAAGGTAAGATGATGCAGCATGCGCAGAACCTCGAATTTGAAGAGGCGGCGCAAATCCGCGATCAACTGCATCAGTTGCGTGAACTGTTTATTGCGGCGTCTTAGTCGTAGGGCTGGAGTCAGGGAAAAGGTGACGGTAATTATCTCTTTGTAACTGCCGTCACGCTTTTAGCTTAGCTTCTTAATGTTGGCTTAATCATAATCGGCAACACTATCCCCAGTTTAATGAGGATAGCGTCATGCAAAAACTTAACTTCCGTGAATATCTGGCTATTGCGATCGCATTCGTTATTGTGACCGCTTTCTTTCATCAGTGGGTATTAACTTTCTGACGTAAACTGCGCGGGAACTGCACCCAGGCGCGAACCCCCGGGCCGGGCTGGCGATTATGTAAAAAGAATTGTGCATCGTGGAGCTGAGCGATGCGGGTAACAATGCTCAGGCCGAGACCTATCCCACCGTAGCGGCTGTCCATGCGAACAAAGGCCTTGCTGAGTTCGCCGCTCTTCGCTTCATCGATCCCCGGGCCTTCGTCTTCTACTGCCATAATCGGCATATTTCCCGATTTCACCGAAATTTTAATCTTCGAACCTGCCGGACTATAGCGATGCGCATTTTCTACCAGATTGCGCAAAATGACCCGCAGCAGAGTGACATCGCCGGAAACCAGATCCTCACCTTCGCTGTTTGCTATCTCCAGCGTTTGCTGACGCCCATGCAGCATCGTTTCCAGCTCATCCTGCAGCGGTTTCACCACATCTTCCTGCAAATGTACCTGCTGGTAGCTACCGGCGGAGAAAGATTGCCCGACGCGCGCCAGTTGCAGTAGCTGTGAAATGCTGTTGGTCATCTGATCGAGACGCTGAATTAACGGGTCGACGTTGACGCTGTGTACTTTGGCCAGCAGTTCAAGGTGCAGACGCAGCCCGGCGAGGGGCGTGCGTAGCTCGTGAGCAACGTCGGCGGTAAACAGACGCTCGCGATCGAGCGTCAGGTTCAGGCGTGATACCAACTGGTTGATTGCCGTGGTCACCGCGGTAACTTCCGGCACCGATTCTTGCAGAATAATCGGCTGCAGGTTATCCGGCGTCCGGTTCTCCAGCTCGCACTGCAGATTCGACAGCGGGCGGGTGATTTTTTTCACCGCCATCAGGCTGATATACAGCGCCAGGCCGATAATCAGTAGACTTGGCACCAGCAGGCTGGCGACCGCTTCGCGCACTTCGTGCTCGATGTGCTTCTGATTATTGTGGCCTTCAATCGCGCTGGCAACCAGCAGTTGGATTTGCTCTTTGCTTTCATGCCACAACCAGAAGACACTGATTAACTGACACACCACCAGAATGATGCCAATGGTCAGCAGCAGGCGGTGGCGCATGGTCCAGGTTTCGGTTGCAAACAGTGCCATAGCGTTATTCTGACTCCGTATTATTCACCAGCATATAGCCAAAGCCCCGTACGGTGCGGATCCGCGTTTTACCGACTTTGTCGCGCAGATTATGAATGTGCACTTCCAGGGTATTGGTGGCCGGTTCGTTATCCCAGCTATAGATGTCATTGTAGAGAATTTCACGATGCACCGGGCTGCCAGCCTTCATCATCAGGCGTGAGAGCAGGGCATACTCTTTCGGCGTCAGCTCCAGCGACTCGCCGGCAAGCCAAACCTGGCGACGGGTGACGTTGAGGCGCAGGTTGCCGACAGTCAGTTCGTTATCGCCCTGGTTATTGTGACGGCGCAGCAGCGCGCGGATACGGGCGTTGAGCTCTTCAAGAGCGAAGGGCTTCACCAGATAGTCATCGGCGCCGGTATCCAGCCCGCTGATACGGTCGCTAACGGTATCGCGGGCGGTGAGGATTAACACCGGTTGGGTGAATTTTTCCCGGCGCATGCGCGCCAGGAAATGCAGACCGTCTTCATCCGGCAGGCCGAGATCGAGCACCACCAAACTGTAATGGTTGCTGGCTAAGGACAGGGCGGCTTCGTGCGCGGTGGCGACGCCATCGCAAACATAGCCTTCGCTTTGCATGGCCAGAATTAACCCTTGTAACAGGAGTGCATCGTCTTCAATGACTAAGATTTTCATCTGCCGGTCTCTCTACATGGCGTTAAAAGGTCGTCTTTTGCCTGATACTCGCGAGTATCTACCCCGAGCAGGCCAAGCAGGGTGGAGAACAGATTATCCTGCGAATAATCGTTCGTCTTTGCTTGTTGTTGCAAACACTGGTTGGAAACACCATAACGCTGTTGGTAATCCGGCGACAGCCACAGCAGCATCGGCACGTGTTTTTGCGTATCCGGCGCTATTGAGTACGGCAGACCATGCAGATACACGCCGTCTTCACCCAGCGATTCGCCGTGGTCGGACAGATAAACCAGGCTGGTGGTAAATTTATCCTGTTTTGATTGCAGCAATTTTATCGCTTTATCAACTACATAGTCGACATACAAAATCGTGTTGTCGTAGGTATTAGTCAATTGTTGCTGCGTACAGCTCTGAATTTCATTGGTATCGCAGGTTGGCGTGAATTTTTTGAATTCAGCCGGATAGCGGTTGTAGTAGGTCGGACCATGGCTGCCGATGGTATGCAGAACGATAATGCCATCCTGCTGTAAATTATCGATATAGCTGTCCAGATTATGGAACAGGACCTCATCGTAGCACTCGCCGTTGATGCACTGGCCGCTGAGATTCAGATTGGTGACATTTTCGTGCGGTACACGGTCACAGGCGCCTTTACAGCCGCCGTCGTTGTCATTCCACAGTACCTGTACGCCAGCGCGCTGCAGAATATCCAATACCCCTTCCTGATGGTGCGCCAGCTCTTCATCATAGTGCGCGCGCGGCATATTGGAGAACATGCAGGGAACAGAAACCGCGGTCGCGGTGCCGCAGGAGGTGGTTTTCGGGAAATAGACCACATCATCTTGTTTCAGGCGCGGGTTGGTCTCGCGATCGTAGCCGCCCAGCGAGAAGTTCTCGGCGCGCGAGGTTTCCCCCAGCACCACGATAGTCAGGTTTTTACGCGGACCGTTGAGCATCAGCGGCTTCTGTTTGGCATCTTCGCCGATCTTCACCAGCGGCAGGTTGTCCATCTTGTTGTGCGCATACCACGAGTTCAGCGCCACGATGCTGTTGGATGGGCTCAGGGATTTCACCAGCTCTTTGTTGTTACGGAATACCGAGGCGTAGTCTTTGTAGAACAGCGCCGCCACCAGAATAATCAGCAGCGCCGAAACCACGATATTCAGCAGACGCATGGCCGTACCGCGCCAGAAAGAGGCCGGTTTACGGACTTTAATCCACCAGGCGATGATGACCATCAACAGTCCGGAAAGTCCCAGCACGATGATCATTTTGGTCGACAGCAGCGCGAAGCTTTCCGCCGGGGTGGTATCGAAGATATTGGCGATCATCGAACGGTCGATAACCACGCCGAAGCTCCAGATAAAGTACTGCGCCGAGGCGCTCAGCAGGATAAACAGGCTGATCACGACCCGGTCGAGCTTAAAGAACGAGGCCAGGGTGGTAATGATGTTCATCACACTAATCGCGACGATCGGCATGCTGAGGAAGACCAGCCAGTTATGCAGGTTGTTCACCGGCAGCAGTGGGAAAACCTGACGATAAAAGGCCAGGTTGAGAATGAGACCGATATAGCAAGCAAAGAAAATCAAATAAGCCGTGCGGCCGAGTACTGGCCGACGTAAAGAAAAAAACGACATAACGAATACCCGTAGTTGTAGATGTTCGCTATGTTGACCGTTTTATTTTAAGACAACCTTAAGATTTTAATCTGAAGGGGAGTGCCGGTAAAAAAGCGATTGCCTGAACGTTAGCCCAGTGCCTGAATCGCCTGTTCCAGCGCCTGGCGGAGCAGGGCGCGGTCATGGCGGTAGGTGACGTCGCTGGCATCCAGCGCGGTCTGGATAACCAGGCGCGTTTCCATCCCCTGAACTTCGGCTTTTGGCCCGACAATGGCGGCATCAATCACCCGTTTACCGACGTAATGCTCCATAATTTCGATTCTGTCCGCCAGCGTCAAATTGGCCGCCGGGCTATGTTCCTTGCCGAGGTTATCGATAAACACCATTGGCGCTGGGGTGCGTCGCAGCGCTTGCGCCATTTCATCGAGTAGCAGAATGGGCAGTAGGCTGGTGTAGAAACTGCCTGGGCCAATCAGAATGAGATCGGCTTCGGCGATAGCCTCGACAGCCTCGCGGGTCGCCGGGACCGGCGGGGTGAGCATCAGTTCCTGTGGAACATGATCCAACTGATCAATATTCACTTCGCCATAAACTTCATGACCTTCATGATCGAGAGCCATCAGATCGACCGGTTGTTCTGACATAGGGATCAGGAAAGCATCGACTTTAAGGAGATTTCTGATCAGATTAATGGCTTCTAAAGGGCGTACGCTCAGGTGATCCAGCGCCTTTAACATTAAATTTCCGAGGTTATGCCCGGAAAGCTCGCCATTACCGCCAAAACGGTACTCAAACATCGCGGAAGCGACGCTGGGTTCGGCGATTAATTGGTTAATGCAGTTGCGCATATCTCCCCAGGCAATGCCGCCTTCCGAGCGGCGAATGCGCCCCGTTGAACCGCCGTTATCAGTGGTGGTCACAATGCCGGTCAGGCGCGAGCCGAGCGAAGAGAGTGACGACATCACCCGACCCAGACCGTGGCCTCCGCCGAGAGCGACTACGCGGTCCAAATCGGCGAAAGTGCGATTGCGCATACGAATTCCTTCTGTTCAATATTCGGGTTGAGCGTAGCGGATCTACCCCTAAAAGATAATGCCCGGTTTCCGTCAAACTGACCGATATCAATGTAAAAGTGTGATTTTTGGCTATTCTGTATCGAAAATGCAAGATATTAGCGATATATACACGATTATATAACGAAAATGAAAATGGCGAAACCACCGTTAACGCGCTACTATCGGCATAACCCGTTAACACTCTAGCCTTTGTGCCTGTGTCGCAAGATATGGTGCTCTGGCCGCGACGGCATCGCCGTCGCCAGGGCGTGGAAAGAAATTACCACGCCTCCCGTACTTGGAAAGGTGTATATGGCCTCACAGCTTACTGATGCTTTTGCGCGTAAGTTTTATTACTTGCGCCTGTCGATTACCGACGTGTGTAACTTTCGTTGCACCTACTGCCTGCCGGACGGCTACAAGCCCGGTGCCGTGACGAACAAAGGTTTCCTGAGCGTGGACGAAGTGCGCCGCGTAACGCGCGCCTTTTCTGCCCTTGGCACGGAAAAAGTCCGCCTCACCGGCGGCGAGCCCTCTTTACGTCGCGATTTTACTGAAATTATTGCCGCCGTGCGGGAAAACAACGCCATTCGTCAGATTGCGGTCACCACTAACGGTTATCGTCTGGCGCGCGATGTCGAACGCTGGCGCGATGCCGGACTGACGGCGATTAACGTCAGCGTCGATAGCCTCGACGCCCGTCAATTCCATGCCATCACCGGTCAGGATAAGTTTCAGCAGGTGATGGACGGTATTGATGCCGCCTTTGCCGCAGGCTTTGAAAAGGTGAAGGTCAACACCGTGCTAATGCGCGACGTGAACCATCACCAGCTTGATACCTTCCTTGCGTGGATCAAACCGCGTCGTATTCAACTGCGTTTTATTGAGCTAATGGAAACCGGCGAGGGCAGCGATCTGTTCCGCCGCCATCATATCTCCGGCATGGTGCTGCGCGACGAACTGCTGCGTCGCGGCTGGATCCACCAGATCCGCCAGCGTAGCGATGGCCCGGCACAGGTCTTTTGTCATCCGGATTACGCCGGCGAGATCGGCTTAATCATGCCGTATGAGAAAGACTTCTGCGCCACCTGTAACCGTCTGCGCGTTTCCTCCATCGGCAAACTGCATTTGTGTCTGTTTGGCGAAGGCGGCGTAGACCTGCGCGACCTGATGGCCGAAGACCAGCAGCAGGCTGCGCTGGAAGCGCGGATCGCCGAAGCATTAACGCATAAAAAACAAACCCATTTCCTGCATCAGGGCAACACCGGTATCACGCAGAACCTGTCGTATATTGGCGGATAATCGTTTTCGAAAGGAGCATTCAGATGAGCCAGGCTAGCGCTGAGTTTATCCCGACCCGTATTGCTATTCTTACCGTTTCTAACCGCCGCGGCGAAGAGGATGATACCTCTGGCCATTGGCTGCGCGACGCGGCGCACGAGGCGGGGCACGTCCTCGTCGATAAGGCGATTGTGAAAGAGAACCGTTACGCGATTCGCGCCCAGGTATCGGCGTGGATTGCCAGTGATGATGTCCAGGTGGTGCTGATTACCGGCGGTACCGGTTTTACCGATGGCGATCAGGCGCCGGAAGCGCTGTTGCCGCTGTTTGACCGCGAAGTTGAAGGTTTTGGCGAGGTGTTCCGTATGCTCTCGTTTGAAGAGATCGGCACCTCGACGCTGCAATCCCGCGCCGTCGCTGGCGTCGCCAACCGCACGCTGATTTTCGCCATGCCGGGGTCGACTAAAGCCTGCCGTACTGCGTGGGAAAATATCATTGCTCCGCAGCTTGATGCACGCACCCGTCCGTGCAACTTCATTCCTCATCTGAAGAACTAATTTATGTCACAACTGACCCATATTAACGCCGCGGGCGAAGCCCATATGGTTGATGTCTCCGGTAAAGCGGAAACGGTGCGCGAGGCACGCGCCGAGGCGTACGTCGAAATGCAGGCAACGACGCTTGCCATGATTATCGACGGCAGCCACCACAAGGGCGACGTCTTCGCCACCGCGCGCATCGCCGGGATTCAGGCGGCGAAACGTACCTGGGAGCTGATCCCGCTGTGTCATCCGCTGATGCTTAGCAAAGTGGAAGTGAATCTGCAGGCGCAGCCGGAGCATAACCGCGTGCGTATTGAGTCACTCTGTCGCCTGACCGGTAAAACCGGCGTGGAAATGGAAGCGCTGACCGCCGCCTCCGTCACCGCGCTGACCATTTACGACATGTGCAAAGCGGTACAGAAAGATATGGTTATTGGCCCGGTGCGTTTGCTGGCGAAAAGCGGCGGTAAGTCCGGCGATTTTAAGGTGGATGACGCTCATGATTAACGTCCTGTTTTTTGCCCAGGTGCGCGAACTGGTCGGCACTGATGCCCTGACGCTCGATGCCAGCGAACTGCCGACCGTCGAAGCCGTGCGCCAACAGCTTGTCGCCCGCGGCGACCGCTGGGCGCTGGCGCTGGAAGAGGGCAAGTTGTTGGCGGCAGTCAACCAGACGCTGACGTCATTTGATCATCCGGTCGTTAATGGCGATGAAGTGGCGTTCTTCCCGCCGGTTACGGGGGGCTAAGATGACGCAAACCCGTATCGTGGTGAGTTCGGCGCGCTTTCGCGTCGGCGATGAGTATCCATGGCTGGCCGAGCGCGATGAAGACGGCGCGGTGGTGACCTTCACCGGTAAGGTGCGCAATCACAATCTTGGCGATAGCGTGAAGGCGTTGACTCTGGAGCACTATCAGGGCATGACCGAGAAGTCGCTGGCGGAAATCGTCGAACTGGCGCGCGCACGCTGGCCGCTGGGGCGGGTGACCGTTATCCACCGTATCGGCGAAATGTGGCCGGGGGAAGAGATTGTGTTTGTCGGCGTCACCAGCGCCCACCGCAGCAGCGCCTTCGCCGCCGGAGAATTCATCATGGATTACCTGAAAACCCGCGCGCCGTTCTGGAAACGCGAGGCGACGCCGGAAGGCGAACGCTGGGTTGATGCTCGCGATAGCGATCATCAGGCGGCAGAGCGCTGGTAGTGTGATACGCTTACTGAGAGAAACTTGTTAATCAGGAGATAGTCATGGACAGATTCCCCCGTTCAGATTCGATTGTTCAGGGTCGCAGCGGCCTGCAGACCTACATGGCGCAGGTTTACGGCTGGATGACGGTCGGGCTGCTGTTGACTGCGTTTATCGCGTGGTTTGCCGCGAATACCCCGGCAGTCATGATGTTCGTCTTTTCGAGCAAAATTACTTTCTTCGGGCTGATCATTGCCCAACTGGCGCTGGTGTTTGTGCTGTCCGGAATGGTGCAGCGACTGAGCGCGGGTATGGCAACTACGCTATTTATGCTCTATTCGGCGCTGACCGGGCTGACTTTATCGAGCATCTTTATCGTTTATACGTATTCGTCGATCGCCAGTACCTTTGTGGTCGCCGGTGGGATGTTCGGGGCGATGAGCCTGTATGGCTATACCACCAAGCGCGACCTGAGCGGCTTTGGCAGCATGCTGTTTATGGGGCTGATTGGTATCGTGCTGGCATCGTTGGTTAACCTGTGGCTGAAGAGCGAGGCGCTGATGTGGGCCGTTACCTACATTGGGGTGCTGGTGTTTGTCGGCCTTACCGCTTACGACACCCAAAAACTGAAGAACATCGGCGAGCAGATCGATACCCGTGATACCGCTAATCTGCGTAAGTACTCGATTCTCGGCGCATTAACGCTGTATCTGGACTTCATCAACCTGTTCCTGATGCTGCTGCGTATCTTAGGCAACCGCCGCTAATCATCATCCTATCGCGCCGGGTGGCGGCTTCGCCTTACGGTGGCCTCAAAATCCCCGGTGGCGCTACCGCTTGCCGGGGCTACAGCACTGTGCGATTTGGCAGCCCGGACAAGGCGCAATGCGCCGCCTCCGGGAAAATCCCTGGCCGCCTTTTCCCGTGCCGAAATCGTTGCAAACCGATAACAGCATCGGCAACACGACGCCTATTACTTTATCCCTGATTTTGCGGTTCTACCCGATCCTGGGTTTCCATTTCCGGCTGCACCGGCGGGTTGACTCTGGCTAACTGTGGAGTATGGGCTGGCAGCCAGCCAACCCACGCCGGGAAGTGACGCAGAAAATGGAAGGCCAACACGCTCACCCCCAACCGCCACCAGTGGCGTTTCGGCAGCATCGATTTCTCTATCCGCAGGCAATCCCTGGCGATAAGCCCGTTGAGGTTATCACGCAGCGTCTGGTTGAACTCGCGGTCGTGGATAATCAGATTGGCTTCAAGGTTCAGCGACAAACTCAGCGGGTCGAGATTGCTTGAACCTACCGTCGCCCAGTGGTCGTCAGCCAGCGCCACCTTGCCATGCAGCGGACGGCGGCGGTACTCGAATATTTGTACGCCGCCCTTAATAAGATAGTGGTACAGCAGGTGAGCACCGAATTTCACAATCGGGATATCCGGCTCACCCTGGACGATCAGCTTCACCCGCACGCCGCGCCGGGCGGCATTGCGCATCGCATGCAGCAGACGGTAGCCGGGAAAGAAGTAGGCGTTGGCGATGATGACTTCCCGGCGGGCGCTGGTCAGCATCTTCAGGTAATGGCGCTCGATATCGTCGCGGTGTTCGTGGTTATCCCGCCAGACGAACAAAGCCTGCGCTTCGCCGGGGGCATGGTTGATCGCCGGTTGATGCCGACGGCGGCGCCACCAGCGGCGAGCGGCTTTGCTGTCCGGCAGATTTTCAAGCTCGAATTGGAGGATGTCGAGCACTACTGGCCCTTCAACCTGCACGGCATAATCCTGCTTCGCCTCCGGGCCGTAATCGCTCATATGCTCAGCGGAGTAGTTGATCCCGCCGACGAAGGCGACGGCGTCGTCAATGACCACAACTTTACGATGCATGCGGCGGAACAGGTTGGTGCGCATGCCGAGGAGCCTGGGGCGCGGGTCGTAGTAGCGGAAGATGACGCCAGCGGTGGTGAGTTCGCCCACAAAACGCTCACTGAGATCCGCCGAGCCGTAACCATCAAGCAGCACTTCTACCTGGATGCCGCGGCGGGCGGCGTTCAGCAGCACCGTATGTAGCTGCCAGCCGACGTCATCTTCAAACCAGATAAAGGATTCGAGGATCAGCTTGCGCTGCGCGCGTGCGACGGCGGCAAACAGCGCCGGATAATACTGGTCGCCGTTCTCCAGTAATGTAATACGATTGCCTTCCTGCCAGCGACATTTCACAGCGGTCACTCCATGCTCAAGGGCGCGCGCAGATGCCGCGAACGGCTGCGCGTCATGTACGTAACATAAAACGTCGATGACGTACGGTAAAGCATTTACAAGGGGATGTTGTCAGCACGTTCAACGATATTCGCGACGTTTTTTCGACTATGATTCTTCAGCGTATGTCACTTTCCTGAATAAAATAGTGTAGTAGACGTCACAAAAAGATGCGGTGATACGGAATTTTCCGTAAAGTGCGGTACTCTGAGTAGCAGAGAAAAATCCTTCAGGAGAGAAGCCATGAAGTGGCAACAACGTGTACGCGTCACAACTGGCCTCAGTTGCTGGCAGATTATGTTGCATCTACTGGTCGTGGCAGTACTGGTGATGGGTTGGATGAGTGGCGCGTTGGTGCGCGTCGGATTAGGGCTGTGCGTACTGTACGGTGTCACGCTGCTGGCGATGCTGTTTTTACAGCGTCATCACGAAGAGCGCTGGCGTGATGTGGGAGACTTCCTTGAGGAGCTCACCACAACATGGTACTTCGGCGCCGCCATGATAGTCCTTTGGCTGTTGTCGCGCGTGTTGCACAACAACGTGCTACTGGCCCTCGCCGGGCTGGTAATACTGGCAGGCCCGGCGGTGGTCTCGCTGCTGGCGAAAGATAAAAAACTACGCGATCTTTCTGCGGAACATCGCATACGCCGCTGAGCCGGTGGTGGCCGCTATGACCAATAGCGGCCACAAACTTCCCCACACAATCTTCAGACTCGCATCCTTCAGATAAATTTGCTTCGTGATATCGGTAAAATGACGGATTGGGTTTATCCAGGTGACATCCTGTAGCCATTGCGGCATGTTCTCTACCGGTGAAACGTAGCCGGAAAGCAGAATCGCCGGCATCATAAAGACGAACACGCCGATAAACGCTTGCTGCTGCGTTGAGCATAGCGACGAGATCAGTAGCCCAAACCCCACCAGTGACAAACCATAAATTACCATGGTGAAGTAGAACAACAGCAGCGAACCGGCAAATGGAATCTGATAGGCCCAGATACCAATCGCCAGCACAATCGTCGCTTGCAGGGTGGCGACAATCAGCGCGGGCACCGCTTTGCCAACAAAGATTTGCCAGGTAGCGAGCGGGGACACCAGCAGCTGATCGAGGGTGCCCTGTTCGCGTTCGCGGGCTACCGACAGCGAGGTGACGATCATCACCCCAATGGTGGTGATCATGGCGATCAGCGACGGCACCACGAACCACTTATAGTCCAGATTTGGGTTGTACCAGTTGCGTACTACCAGCTCGCTATTGTTCGGCTTTGCTTGACCTTCCAGCAGCTCCAACTGGTAATTTTTAACGATCTGCTGCAGATAGTTGGCGGCGATTTGCGCGCTATTGGAGTTGCGGCCATCGAGCAGTAGCTGTAGCGGGGCGGTTTGATAGTTGTCGAGATTGCGTGAGAAATCTTCCGGGAAGCGAACCAGCAGCAGCGCTTTCTGCTCGTCGAGGGTCGGCTGAATTTCCTGCGGGCTTTTCAGCAACAGAATGTGGGTAAACGCTTTGGCGCGGGCGAAACGCTGGGTGAGTTCTACCGCGTGGCGGCCGCTATCTTCGTTATAGATGGCGATAGTGGCATTGGTGACTTCAAGCGTTGCGGCAAAGGGAAACAGCAGCACCTGGATGAGCACTGGCATAATTAAAATTGCCCGCGTCTGCGGTTCACGCAGCAGCGACTGCAGCTCTTTACGGATTAACGTCCATAAGCGATGAAACATCTTATATTCTCTCTTTGTCATCCCCGAATTGCTTCCCCGGCTCGCGCTACGCTTAGCCGGGCTACCCAATCTGGCAGAAACGGTAGCCCGGGTAAGGCGATAGCCGCCACCCGGGAAACGCAACGTATTAATCCAGCCGCCGTTTGGTTTTCAGCCACGTCAGGCCGATGAACATCACCGCCGAGGCAATCAAAAACAGCACGTTTACCAGCAGCACCATCGGAATATTGCCCGCCAGAAATAGACTCTGCAGGGTGCTGACAAAATAACGCGCCGGAATCACATAGGTCACCGCGCGGATCACTGCTGGCATACTATCAATCTGGAAAATAAATCCGGATAGCATGATTGATGGCAGGAAGGCGGCATTGAGCGCTACTTGCGCGGCGTTAAACTGGTTGCGGGTGATGGTCGAGATCAGCAACCCCATCCCCAACGTACTGAGCAAAAACAGGCTGGTGATAACAAACAGAATTAGTAGCGAACCGCGGTAGGGAACGCCGAGAATAAACACCGACACCAGCATGCATAACAGCATCGCCAGCATACCGAGGAAGTAGTAGGGAATCAGCTTACACAGCAGCAGTTCGGCGCGGGTGATTTCGGTCGACAGCAGCGCTTCCATGGTGCCGCGCTCCCACTCGCGCGCCACCACCAGCGAGGTCAGAATCGCGCCGACGACGGTCATAATAATGGTAATCGCGCCGGGGATGATAAAGTGCTGGCTGATGGCCGCCGGGTTAAACCAGTAGCGCATCTGTACGTCGATAAGCGGCTCAAAGGTTTCGCCGCGGTCTTCCGCCCGCTGCTGCTGCCAGATTTGCCAGATCCCTTCTACGTAGCCCTGCGCGAAGTTGGCGGTATTAGGCTCGCTGCCGTCGGTAATCAGCTGGATTGGCGCGTCGGCGCCGGGGCGCGCCATCTGGCGATCAAAATCCACGGGGATCACCACCATGGCGCGGATACGCCCGGCCTGCATCATCTGAATCAGCTGCTGGCGATTATCGCTGACGGTGGCGTCAATATAGGGCGAGCCGGTCATGGTATGGACGAAATCCAGCGCCTCTTCGCTCTGCTGCTCCAGCAGTATGCCAACCCGCAGTTTGCTGGAGTCGAGGTTAATGCCGTAACCGAAGATAAACAACAACAGCAGCGGGATCACCACCGCGATGAGCCAACTGCTGGGATCGCGGACGATCTGCCGGGTTTCTTTCACGCACAGGGCGCGAACCCGTCGCCAGGAGAGGATGCTATTGCTCATGACCGTGCTCCTTATCCCACTGGTTAATCAGGGTAATGAACGCCTGTTCCATGGTGGGATCCTTCTGGCTATCATTCGCCGCCTGCGCCTTCAGTGCGTCCGGCGTACCGCTGGCGATCAGTTTGCCGTGATAGACCAGCCCGATGCGGTCGCAGTATTCCGCTTCATCCATAAAGTGGGTGGTAACCATCACCGTGACCCCTTTATCGACCATGCTGTTGATATGTAGCCAGAACTCGCGGCGGGTGAGTGGATCGACGCCGGAGGTCGGTTCATCGAGAAACAAAATGTCCGGCTCATGCATCAGCGAGCAGGCCAGCGCCAGCCGCTGTTTGTAGCCAAGCGGTAGCTCGTCGGCGGCGTGACGGGCAATACTTTTCAGGCCGAAGGCGTCGCTCATGCGCGCGATTTTTTCATTCTGCGCCTGGCCGCGCAGACCGTAGACGCCGGAGAAAAAGCGCAGGTTTTGCTCGACGCTGAGGTTGCCGTACAGCGAAAACTTTTGCGCCATATAGCCCAGATGCTGACGCGCTTTGCCAGAGCTGACTTTGAGATCCATGCCTAATACCAGCGCTTTGCCGGAGGTCGGTACCAGCAGGCCGCACATCATTTTGAAGGTCGTGGATTTGCCCGCGCCATTGGGGCCGAGCAGGCCGAAAATCTCGCCGCGTTTAACCTGGAAATCCACGTGATCGGTAGCGGCGAAATCACCGAATTTTTTGGTCAGCGACTGCGCCTCAATCACCGTTTGGTCCGTACTGCCATCAACGTGATGGATAATCGCGCCCAGCGGCGATTCGGCGGTTCCCGCGCCGCCTAACAGGTCGATAAACGCATCTTCAAAGCGCGGCGCGGTTTCGGCAATCTGCAACGGCGGCATATCGCTATGCTGCCGTACGGCATCAATGTGCGCTTCTTTTTTGAGGATCAGGCGTACCGATTTGCCCTGAATCACGCCATCGCTAATGTACGGTAGCTTTAGCGCCCGTTGCAGCAAGCGGCGGTTGTTTTCCTGTGAGCTGGAGACCAGAAAGCTGCGCCCGGCCATGGTTTGCGTCAGCGCCGTCGGCTCGCCCTGATAGAGCAATTTGCCTTCGTTCATCAGCAGCACGTCGCGGCACTGTTCGGCTTCATCGAGATAAGAGGTGCTCCACAGGATCAGCATGCCGTCGCCGGCCAACTCATGCACCATCTGCCACAGCTCGCGGCGTGAAATAGGGTCAACGCCGACGCCGGGTTCATCAAGCAATAGCACTTTCGGGTCGCCGACCAGCGTACAGGCGAGCCCCAGCTTCTGTTTCATACCGCCGGAGAGTTTACCCGCCAGCCGTCCGGTGAATGGCCCCAGGGAGGTGAATTCCAACAGACGTGCGAAAATTTTCTGCCGCGCCTCGCCGGTAACACTGCGCAAATCGGCATATAGCGTCAGGTTTTCCATCACCGTCAAATCTTCGTACAGGCCGAATTTTTGCGGCATATAGCCGAGCACCGCGTGTAACGCGCTGTCGTCCTTTAGCGGGTCAAAGCCGATGACGCTGGCGCTACCCTCATCGGGTTTGAGTAAACCGGCCAGCATCCGCATCAACGTCGTTTTGCCCGCGCCGTCAGGGCCGACCAGCCCGGTGACATAGCCGGGGCGAATCGTGCAGTTCAGCGGCGCGACCGCGGGCCTCTCCATGCCGGGAAAACGGCGGCTCAGGCCGTTTAGTGTAATCACGTCCTCAGTCATGTCCGCTTCCGTTGCTGAAAGAGACGGTGACCGGCATTCCCTGACGCAGTGCGCCGTCGGCGTCGGTCACGACGATGCGCAGACGATAGACAAGGTCGGTGCGTAGATCCGGTGTCTCAACGGTTTTCGGCGTGAATTCGGCGCTTGGCGAGACAAAACCGATTTTACCGTGATAGGGCTTATCCGGGCGGCTATCGGTATACAGCAATACTTCGCGCCCCGGCTGCGCCTGGCCGAGGTTTTTCTCGTCAACGTAAGCGCGCACCCAAACCGGGTGGGTTAACGACAGCGTGAGCACGGTACCACCGGCGCTCAGCATGGTGCCGGGCTCCACGGCGCGGGTCATCAGCGTGCCGTCGGAAGGTGCGGTCAGCACGGTATCGTGCAGATTCAGTTTGGCCTGCGCCAGCGCCGCCTGCGCCTGCTCAAGGCTGGCTTTTGCCTGCGCTATCTCCTGTGGACGATTACCGGCGCGATACTGACGCAGTTTATCCTGCGCCGATTTTAACGTGGCTTGCGCCTGGTCGCGTGAAGAACGGGCGTTTTCGAGGTCATTGGCGGAAATCGCGCTGCTGGCGCGCAGCCCGAGCTGGCGTTGATAAAAATTCTGCGCATAGTCGTAGGCGGCCTGCGCTTGATTAACCGCCGCGGCCGCCTGAGCAATTTCTTCGGCGCGGTAACCCGCCATCATCAAGTCGTACTGCGCCTGGGCGGTAGAGACGTTGGCCTGTGCCTGCTGCAGCGCATTTTCATACGGCGCCCGGTCGAGCTCGCCAAGGGTTTGTCCACGGTGAATGTCATCGCCTTCATCCACGTTCAATGTCGCCAGCCGCCCGCCGACGCGAAAGCTCATATTCACGGTGCGGATATCAACGTTGCCGTACAGCGTCAGCGCCTTCTGCTGGCTACTGTGGTACCACCACCAGCCGCCGCCGATCAGGGCGATCAGTATGACGACCAGTAGAACGACGATGACGGGTTTTTTCATGATCCCAGGCTCCTTTGCGCTAACCCTTGCAGAATGAAATCGATATGACAGGTAATGACCTGAAAAATTTGTTCGGTCTTTGGTTGGTCGAACTGCGTCCAGCCGGTACGCAGTAAAATGGTTTCTCGCCCAAGGCGGAAGGCCAGCACCTCGCCCAGCAGGGCGTGGGTGTGCAGAATCATCTGCGTGTCGTCGGCGTCGCACTCGGTCCAGGCGGCGATGAGCCGGGTTAAATAGCAGTGTAGCGGAGCGATGACCTGTTGATGAATAAGCTGGTAAGCCGCCGTGGGCGAAAGCTGCTCGCGCGAGATAAATTTGCTGAGGTTTACCGTGTCATCCTGAGTTAGCAGCAGGATCATATTGCGGCAGGCGCTCAGGATCAGGTCGCGAAGGGCAGGTTTGTCCGGTTTTGCTTGCGCCAGTAGGGCTTCTGCCGCTTCGGCGTGCGGGCGAAAATTCTCGCCGATAAAATCGGCGATCCACTGGGCGCAGGCAAGATATAAATCGTCTTTCGAACCAAAGTAATAGGTGATGGCGGCGATATTTTGCCCGGCCTGGGCGGCGATATCGCGGGTGGTGGCGTGCAGGCCGTATTCGCCGAACTGGGCGATGGCGGCGGCGATAAGCTGGCTTTTCGCCTGTTCGCCTTTGCTGGTGACGGAGGAGGTGTTCATCGCGCCCTAAAAATTAATCAATCGATTGATTAAGAATATGACCGATTCGCATATCTGTCCAGAATGATGAATACTGAGGTTATCGCAGCGCGGGCGAGCATTATTTTGCCGGTAAATCCTTCGGGGATATTTTATGTGGTTCGTCACAAAATCTGCTAGACTGCGCCCCTTCATGGCATTGTGGTTTTTGCCATCTCTATCGCAATAATCTCCCTGAAAACTACGCCCTTAAACGGGCCGGGGCGGTTCGGAGTTGTTATGTCTTTTGATTCCCTTGGCCTGAATCCCGATATCCTGCGCGCCGTTGCCGAGCAGGGCTACGTTGAGCCGACCCCTATCCAGCAGCAGGCGATTCCGGCCGTACTGCAGGGTCGCGATCTGATGGCCAGCGCTCAGACCGGTACCGGTAAGACTGCCGGTTTTACGCTGCCGCTGCTGCAGCGTCTGATTCAGAAAGAGCCTCACGCGAAGGGCCGTCGCCCGGTTCGCGCCCTGATCCTGACGCCGACCCGTGAACTGGCGGCGCAGGTGGGCGAGAACGTTCGTGACTACAGTAAATACCTGAATATTCGCTCGCTGGTGGTTTTCGGCGGCGTGAGCATCAACCCGCAGATGATGAAACTGCGCGGCGGCGTCGATATCCTCGTCGCAACCCCTGGCCGTCTGCTGGACCTCGAACATCAGAACGCGGTCAGCCTGGATAAAGTTGAAGTGCTGATCCTGGACGAAGCCGACCGCATGCTGGACATGGGCTTTATCCATGATATTCGCCGCGTGCTGGCTAAGCTGCCGCCGCGTCGCCAGAACCTGCTGTTCTCTGCGACCTTCTCTGACGAGATTAAAGCGCTGGCGGAAAAGCTGCTGCACAACCCGCTGGAGGTCGAAGTGGCGCGCCGCAATACCGCTTCCGAGCAGATCACCCAACACGTCCACTTTGTGGATAAAAAACGCAAGCGCGAACTGCTGTCGCAGATGATCGGCGAAGGCAACTGGCAGCAGGTGTTGGTCTTTACCCGTACTAAGCACGGCGCGAACCACCTGGCGGAGCAACTGAATAAAGACGGTATCCGCAGCGCCGCTATTCACGGCAACAAGAGCCAGGGCGCACGTACTCGCGCGCTGGCTGACTTTAAATCCGGCGGTATTCGCGTTCTGGTGGCGACTGATATCGCCGCTCGCGGCCTCGATATTGAAGAACTGCCGCACGTGGTCAACTATGAGCTGCCGAACGTACCGGAAGATTATGTTCACCGCATCGGCCGTACCGGCCGCGCGGCGGCGACTGGCGAAGCGCTGTCGCTGGTCTGCGTCGATGAGCACAAGTTGTTGCGTGACATCGAGCGCCTGCTGAAAAAAGAGATCCCGCGCATTGCCATTGCCGGCTACGAGCCGGATCCGTCGATTAAAGCGGAGCCGATTCAAAACGGCCGTCAGCAGCGTGGCGGCGGCGGTGGCCGCGGTCAAGGGCAGGGCCGTAGTGGCCAGGGCCGTAGTCAGCAGACTGCACCGCGTCGCCAGGATGGCGAAGCGGCGAAAGCGCGCACTCAGGACGGCAAACCGCCGCGCCGTCGCCGTCCGCGTAAACCTGCCGGCGAATAACTCGCCGATGCCTGAGCCGCCAGAAAGCGGTCAGGCATCGCCATGGCCCGTCTGTCGCTTGCGCGGCGGCGGGCCGTTTTTTTAGCTTTTCGCATCGCGATTTGTCGAGCACGCTTCCACCCTCAGTAGAAAGCAATACCTCCGGGCCAGCAAAAATGGCACAATAGTGGCTGTTTATACAGTATTCAGGTTTTCTCATGGCTTTGACCGCTGCGCTAAAAGCGCAAATCGCCGCCTGGTATAAGGCGCTTCAGGAACAGATTCCGGACTTTATCCCCCGAGCCCCGCAGCGGCAGATGATTGCCGATGTCGCGAAAACGCTCGCCGGGGAGGAAGGGAGACATCTGGCTATCGAAGCGCCGACCGGCGTCGGTAAAACGCTGTCATACCTGATCCCCGGGATCGCCATTGCCCGTGAGGAACAAAAAACGCTGGTGGTCAGTACCGCCAACGTCGCTCTGCAGGATCAAATTTACAGTAAAGACTTACCGCTGCTGCGCAAGATTATTCCCGATCTGCGCTTTACCGCCGCCTTTGGCCGCGGGCGCTACGTTTGCCCACGCAATCTGGCGGCGCTGGCCAGCACCGAGGCGACGCAGCAGGACCTGCTGGCGTTCCTTGATGACGATCTGACGCCGAAAAACCAGGCTGAACAAAAGCTGTGCGCGGCGCTGAAAACCGATCTCGACGGTTATAAGTGGGACGGCCTGCGCGACCATACCGATAAGGCTATTGATGATGCGCTGTGGGGGCGTCTGAGCACCGATAAAGCCAGCTGCCTCAACCGTAACTGCCATTACTACCGCGAATGCCCGTTCTTTGTCGCGCGGCGGGAAATTCAGGAAGCGGAAGTGGTGGTGGCGAACCATGCGCTGGTGATGGCGGCGATGGAGAGCGAAGCGGTGTTGCCGGAACCGAAAAACCTGCTGCTGGTGCTTGACGAAGGCCACCATCTGCCGGACGTCGCCCGCGACGCCTTAGAGATGAGTGCTGAGATAACCGCGCCCTGGTACCGACTACAATTGGATCTGTTCAGCAAGCTGGTGGCGACCTGCATGGAGCAGTTCCGCCCGAAGACGACGCCGCCGCTGGCCAACCCCGAACGTCTCAATGAGCACTGTGAGGAACTGTATGAACTTATCGCCTCGCTGAACAATATTCTCAATCTGTATATGCCTGCGGCTGAGGAAGCGGAACATCGCTTTCCAATGGGCGAACTGCCGCAGGAGCTGATGGATATTTGCCAGCGGCTGGCCAAGCTCACCGAAATGCTGCGCGGGCTGGCGGAGCTGTTTCTTAACGATCTCAGCGAAAAGACTGGCAGCCATGATGTGGTGCGTCTGCACCGCGTGCTGTTGCAGATGAACCGGGCGCTCGGCATGTTTGAAAGCCAAAGCAAGCTGTGGCGGCTGGCGTCGCTGGCGCAATCCTCCGGCGCGCCGGTGACCAAATGGGCGACCCGCGACGTCCGCGACGGCCAAATGCATATCTGGTTTCACTGCGTCGGTATTCGCGTCAGCGACCAGCTCGAACGCCTGTTGTGGCGCAGCGTGCCGCATATTGTGGTGACCTCGGCGACCTTGCGTTCGCTAAATAGTTTCTCGCGTCTGCAGGAGATGAGCGGCCTGAAGGAGAAAGCGGGCGATCGCTTCGTGGCGCTGGATTCCCCGTTCAACCATGTCGAGCAAGGTAAAATTATTATTCCGCAGATGCGCTACGAGCCGCTGATCGACAACGAAGAGCAGCATATCGCCGAAATGGCGGCTTTTTTCCGCGAGCAGGTAGAGAGCAAAAAGCACCTCGGCATGCTGGTGCTGTTTGCCAGCGGGCGGGCGATGCAGCGCTTCCTGGAACATGTCACCGACCTACGCTTACTGCTGCTGGTCCAGGGCGACCAGCCGCGCTACCGGCTGGTGGAGCTACATCGCAAACGCGTGGCAGGCGGCGAGCGCAGCGTGCTGGTCGGCTTGCAGTCCTTTGCTGAAGGATTGGATTTGAAAGGCGAACTGCTAAGCCAGGTACATATCCATAAAATCGCCTTCCCGCCGATCGACAGCCCGGTGGTGATCACCGAGGGCGAATGGCTGAAAAGCCTGAACCGCTATCCTTTTGAGGTGCAAAGCCTGCCGAGCGCCTCTTTCAACCTGATTCAACAGGTTGGGCGCCTGATTCGTAGCCATCAGTGCTGGGGGGAAGTCATTATTTACGATAAACGGTTGCTGACTAAAAATTATGGCGCGCGCTTGTTAAAGGCGTTACCGGTATTTCCAATAGAGCAGCCGGGCGTTCCCGAGGTTATAGTAAAAAGCAAAGCAAAACCGACGCGTCGCCGACGCCGCTAAGTACAAACGCGGTCCGGTCGGCGGAGCAAACCGCAGGAGGGAGCAAGTCGATGGATTACACCAAAATCATCAAAGAAGTCGGGCGAGGAAAAAATCATGCTCGCGATCTGGATTTAGCAACGGCCCGCGCGCTCTATACGCGGATGCTAAACGGCGAGGTGGACGATCTGGAATTGGGCGGGATCCTCATCGCGCTGCGTATTAAGGGCGAAGGCGAAGCCGAAATGCAGGGCTTCTATGAGGCGATGCAGCTGCAGACTATCCGTCTGACGCCGCCTGCGGCAAAACCAATGCCTATTGTGATCCCCAGCTATAACGGTGCGCGTAAGCAGGCCAACCTGACGCCGCTGCTGGCGGTTCTGCTGCATAAACTGGGTTTCCCGGTGGTGGTTCACGGGGTGAGTCATGATCCTACCCGCGTTCTGACGGAAACCATCTTTGAGATGATGGAGATCCCGGCCACGGCCCATGCCGGGCAGGCTCAGGCGCGCCTCGATGGCCATGAACCGGTGTATATTCCGGTCGGCGCGTTATGTCCGCCGTTGGAGAAACAGTTGGCGTTACGCTGGCGGATGGGCGTGCGCAATAGCGCGCATACCCTGGCCAAGCTGGCGACGCCGTTCGCCGAAGATGCCGCGCTGCGTCTGTCGAGCGTCTCACATCCGGAATATGTGGGTAAGGTCGCGAAGTTCTTTACTGAAATCGGCGGCCGGGCGCTGCTGATGCACGGCACCGAAGGCGAAGTCTATGCCAACCCGCTGCGTTGTCCGCAAATCAATCTGATCGATGCGATGGGGACGAGAGTGCTGCATGAACGAGCGGAAGATAATCTGCAGGAAAAGGTAACACTGCCGGAATCAAAAGATCCTGAAACCACCGCGCGTTGGATTGAACGTTGCGTGAGCGGCGGCGAGCCTATCCCGCAGTCGCTGAAAATCCAGTTGGCGTGCTGTCTGACGGCGACTGGCCAGACAACATCGCTTGCCAATGGTCTGGCGCAGGTTGCCGAACGCTGGTAAACAGGCAAAAAAAAGCCCGTCCGGTGGCTCGGACGGGCAAACAAGGGTATTTAAAGGTCTTTTCAGGGTTAATTCAGTGGCATTTCAGGGTGTTGTTGCGATTATTTATAGATAACCGCGGTACCGCTAACTTTGTTGTTGGTGTTAGCGGAGGTGATGCTATAGCCAGTTGCGCCAGCAGCATCTGCTTTAGCAGCCAGTTTGGCTTCCAGACCATCCAGAGTCGTTGCGCCTTCAGCGGAAACGACACCGATTTTATTCATGCTTTCTGCCTGTGCCGGAGTTACCGGCTGAGCGGCGAATGCGCCGAAGGACAGAGCGGAAAGGGCGATTGCAGCGGCAGCATATTTAATGTTTTTCATAATTAATCTCTCGCAGTGTGTTCTGTAGGGGACGATGTTCCGTCGATGTGATAAGTATCACGTTTTTTGCCGCGAGATAAAATCGAAGGAAATTCACAGTCTCAATCGAATTTTTTGAATGATGAATAATTTATTGAATATTAATAAATTATTTTTCGCACTCGAAGAGTATGAAGCGCAAACTTATTGCCATGGCAACTAATGGCACATTTTGCCACTTTTTTCACCAGAAAACGTGCGCGAAAAGATAACGCAATCGGCGGTAATGAACGGTAAAGGAAGGTCAGCGTAGCTGGCTATCTTTGGAACCGCGGCGATTATATCCTGAATATGTATTGTTGTGTAAATCTTTATCCTGTTGGCATTTCACGCAGTATTTGACCCCGGCAATCGCCTTGCGCCGTGCCTCGGGAATCGGCTCTCCGCATTCTTCACAAAATTTGTTGCTTTCACCACTTGGCAGCTCGCTACGGGCACGGGCGACAGCATCGTTTACCGTGCTGTCGATTTGATCCTGTACAGCTCCATCGTTTGCCCAACCTGACGCCATGATGCGCTCCTCATTTCATTTCTCAATATAGAGTATAGAAAATATGGGGGCGAAAAATGACCAGGCAAGGCGCCGACAGGATAGATTCCCGAGTCGCCGCGTCGTTTTTTAGGGGGCGTTACTTATACAGTATCGCGCTGCCCATCAATTTATTACCGCCGCCAGCGGCGTTAATTCGCCAGGCGAGGGCGCCCTGCTGGTGGGCTTTTTCCGCCAGCTGAGCCTGTAGATCATCCAGAGTGCTGGCGCCGGAAGCCGAAACGGAACCTGAGGGGCGCAGCGGGCCTGTTGCCGCGGGAGTATTTGTAGGCATGTCGGCCAGGGCATGGAAGGAGAGGGCGGCAAGTGCGATAAAGACCAGCGAGAGCAGAGATGTTTTCATCGGCATATCCTCATTAACAGCATGGGACATACCTTAAGTTTAGGCCGTTGCGCGAAGAACAGCAGGATAAAAATGGAGGGCAAACAATGACTTTTTTGCCCTTATGGTCATGCTGATGTTATCCAGACATGGCTCATGCTCAGCACGCCGGGATTTGCTGGTTAGCGTGCGTCCGGGCGAGTCAGATCGAAGCGCTGGCTTTCATCAATGCTGTAGTAAGCGGTTGGCCCGCCGGCGCGTAAAATCGGCTGGGCTTTGGCGGTTTGGTAGATGCCGTTTTCCAGTAGCGATTCATCAATATGTACGGCGACCACTTCACCCAACACTAACCAGGTGTCAATGGCATCGCCGCTGGCGCTGGTGAGCTGGATACACTGCGACAGGCGACATTCGAAGTTGACCGGGCTCTCCGCCACTCTTGGGGCGCTGACGATCCGGCCTGGCGCAGCGGTTAACCCGGCGCGCAGGAATTCATCTTCATGGCGCGGGAGGCTGGCGGAGGTCTCGTTCATCGCTTCCGCCAACGGACGAGTAGCCAGATTCCAGACGAACTCTTTGGTTTCAACAATATTCTGCACGCTATCTTTCCAGCCGGTGCTGGAAAAACCGATAATGGGTGGACGATAGTTAAAACAGTTAAAGAAGCTATAGGGCGCCAGATTGCGTTGCCCTGCGGCATCCAGCGAGGCGATCCAGCCGATGGGGCGCGGCCCGACGATGGCGTTAAGCGGGTCGTGAGGCAGGCCGTGGCCTTCTGCAGGTTGGTAGAAGTACATAGTGCACCAGAAACCGAAATAAGAAGATATCCAGACTCCCTTATTTACCGCGCCGCCGTCAACGGGTATCTTACGCGGCTGTTGAAAGGAGATTGCCATGAAAGCCGAGAAACCGGGGTTGCACCCGCGTAACCGTCATCACCAACGCTATGATTTGCAAGCGCTTTGCCTGACTCATCCTGAGCTGCAAAGCTACATCACCCTAAATCCGGTAGGTGAGCAAACCATTGACTTTGCTAATCCACTGGCGGTGAAGGCGCTGAATAAGGCGCTGTTGGCGCATTTTTACGCGGTTAAACACTGGGATATTCCGGACGGTTTCCTGTGCCCGCCGGTACCGGGGCGCGCTGACTACATCCACCATCTGGCCGACCTGCTGGCGCAGGATAGCGGCGAAATCCCGAAAAATGCCACCATTCTTGATATCGGTACCGGCGCGAACTGTATCTACCCGCTGATTGGTGCGCATGAGTACGGTTGGCGCTTTACCGGCAGTGAAGTGAATCCGGAAGCCTTTGCTAGCGCACAGGCGATTATTAATGGCAATCCAGGGCTGACGCGGCAGATTCGTCTGCGTCGCCAGAAAGAGGGACAGGCGATTTTCACCGGGATTATTCATAAGAATGAAACCTATGATGCCACCCTGTGCAACCCGCCATTCCACGACTCTGCCGCCAGCGCGCGAGCCGGGGGCGAGCGTAAGCGCCGCAATTTGGGGCTAGGTGAAGACAGCGTGCTGAACTTCGGCGGCCAGCAGCAGGAGCTGTGGTGCGAGGGAGGCGAAGTGGCCTTTATTTCGCAAATGATCCGTGAAAGCCAGCAGTTCGGCCGTCAGGTCAAATGGTTCACCTCGCTGGTTTCTCGCGGCGATAACCTGCCGCCGTTGTATCGCCTGTTGACTGAGGTGGGCGCGGTGAAGGTGGTAAAAAAAGAGATGGCGCAGGGGCAAAAACAGAGCCGCTTTATTGCCTGGAGCTTTATGGATGATGCTAAGCGCCGTCGTCCGTTTTAAGTTCCCGCGGTCGTCTCTGCCGCATTTCAAACCGGCATGTGTCGAAAGGGATGGGGACAGGACAGGGAAATGGGGCTGGAAAGCGGCTCTCCCCGCGAAGGGAGAGCCGGGCATATCAGGCAACGTGCTGTAGGAACTCGCGCAGACGCGGGCTTGGCGGGTTTTTGACCAGAACCTGCGGATCGCCGTCTTCAGCAATGCGGCCTTTGTCGATAAAGATCAGCCGTGACGCCACTTTTTCGGCAAAACCGATTTCGTGAGTGACGATGACCATCGTCATCCCTTCTTCGGCCAGGTCCTGCATTACCTTCAGCACTTCGTGGCGCAGTTCCGGGTCGAGCGCCGAAGTCGGCTCATCGAACAGCATCATTTTCGGTTTTACCGCCAGCGCACGGGCGATGGCGACGCGCTGCTGCTGGCCGCCGGAGAGCTCGGAAGGGTAGTGGTGCGCGCGCTCCGCGAGCCCTACTTTCTCCAGCAGCTCTTTCGCCAGCGTTTCCGCTGCCGCCTTTGACGCGCCGCGCACGCGCAGCGGGCCGAACATGACGTTTTCCAGCGCCGTCAGGTGCGGGAACAAATAGAACTGCTGGAATACCATTCCGGCTTCCTGGCGAATTAAGCGCTCGTCAACCTTCGGGTCGTTAACCTTCAGACCATCGACGATAAGGTCGCCGCTGGTGATCTCTTCCAACTTGTTAATGCAGCGCAGCAGGGTGGATTTCCCTGAACCAGATGGCCCGATGATGACCACCACTTCGCCTTTGTTGATCTTCAGATCGATATCGTGCAGCACCTTGGTCTGGCCAAAGTGTTTGGAAACGTTTTTAAATTCAATCACAGGATTTTCATCCTTCTTTCAAGACGACGCAGAATAAAGCTCAACACCAGGGTGATGATCAGGTAGATGACGGCAACGGCGCTCCAGATTTCCAGCGCGCGGAAGTTACCGGCAATGATCTCCTGGCCCTGACGGGTCAGCTCGGCGACGCCGATCACGATAAAGAGCGACGTATCTTTAATGCTGATAATCCACTGGTTGCCCAGCGGCGGCAGCATGCGGCGCAGCGCCAGCGGCAGGATCACGTGACGGATGGTCTCACGGCGCGAGAGGCCCAGAGCCAGACCCGCTTCGCGGAAGCCTTTGTGGATTGACAGCACCGCGCCGCGGGTGATTTCCGCGATATAGGCGCCAGAGTTGATCATGATAGTCACGACCGCGGCGGTAAACGGGTCGATGCGCAAATCGCTAAATGCCATCGGCAGCGCGAAGTAAATGAACATGACCTGCACCACAATCGGCGTGCCGCGGATGATTTCAATAAATACCAGCGCAACGTGGTTGGCTATCCAGCCGCCGAAGCAGCGGGCGAAGCCGGCCAGCAGGCCGATGATTAAGCCGCCAACCAGGCCGAGGACCGAAATCCACAGCGTCATTTTGGCGCCTTCCAGTAAAATAGGAATGGCGGGCCAGATGGCACTCCAGTCAAACTGCATAATGTCTTCCTGTTACTGTTACCGTGGTGAAAAGCAGAGAACTGCCTCTGCGAATACGGCGCCGGGGTTGATACCCTGGCGCCGTGGAACCCCACGGCGCGTTAACCGCGAGGAGAAGGCCTAATTATTATTTTGGTTCAGTACCGAACCATTTTTTGTAAATTTCGTTGTAAGTGCCGTTTTCACGCAGTGTTTTCAGCGCGCCGTTCACTTTTTCACGCAATTCGTCGCTGCCTTTCGGGAAGGCGATACCGTAGCTCTGCGCTTCCAGTGATTCGCCTACCGCTTTGAACTTGCCCTGACCGGCGGTTTTGATGAAGTACAGGATGTTCGGCGTGTCGTGCAGTACGGCGTCGGCGCGGCGGGTACCCAGTTCCATATAGGCATTATCGATGTTCGGGAACTGACGCAGGTCCTTGGTTTTGATATTGGCTTTCGCGTAATCAACCGAACCGGTGCCGCTCTTCACCGCCACCACTTTGCCGTTCAGATCTTTCACATCTTTGATGTCGTTGTTATCCGCGTTAACCATCACCAGCAGGCCGCTTTTGTAGTAACCGTCGGAGAAGTCGATCGCTTTTTTACGCTCGTCGGTAATGGTGATCCCCGCCAGCGCCAGATCGATGTTTTTGGTCTGCAGCGCGGGAATAATGCCGCTGAAGTCCATCGGCTTCAGGGTGTAATCCAGCTTCAGCTCTTTGGCGATCGCGGCCCACAGGTCAATATCGAAGCCAACGTATTGATCGCCTTGCTTAAATTCAAATGGAACAAATGCCGTATCGGTGGCGACCACCAGTTTTTTATCTGCGGCGTGAGATGAAACCGCAAAAGCCAGGGTCAGTGCAGCCAGTGAAACTTTTAATACAGACTTCATAGCATTTCCTTTTTTATCCACGGGACGAGCCCCTGCGAGAACATGTAGCCTAATGAAAAAATCGTGCCAGTTTTACAAGCTGTTGTTTTTCAACAGATGCCTTTACACCGCTTGCACAATTTCGGTTATTCAGTATGGCAAACGCACCGTAGTGGGGCGTCATTTTGGTGCGTTATGAACGCGGTGTATAACCAGAGCATTTTTAACGCAAACCCTGATGGGAAAACAATCTTGCTGTAACGATTGTGTGAGGTGATTATTACAATTGATTTACTTTAGTACGCATTATGTACAATGATGTGCACCAAAAGAGGGCGATTTATGCGGACAAGGGAGTGGAACAGGTGGGAGAACGAAAAAGCCGCCAGCAGGCGCTGACGGCATCGGGGGCTTACTCGATATTCGCTTCGATGAACCACAGGAATTTATCCAGGTCGCGAGAGGCTGCGGTAAAGATATCGGCGGTGTCTTCATCTTTCGCTTCGCTGATGGCTTTACGCACATCGTTGGCCACGATGGCATAACGCTCAGCCAGCTCTTTCAGGTGATCCTGAACGTTGTGAATGTCCAGTGGGTAGCTTTTCAGCGGGCTTTTGCTGTTGATGACCTGAGTGGTGCCCAGGGCGACGCCGCCTAACTGTACGGCGCGTTCAGCCATTGTATCAAGGTGATCGGTGAGTGCAGTGCGGAAGCCATCCAGCATTTCATGAACGGCGATAAAGTTAGCACCGCGCATATTCCAGTGAGCCTGTTTAGTTATCAGCGACAGGTCGATGAACTGGATCACCTGGCGATTGAGCAGCTCAACGGTGGCTTTCTTCTCGTTGTCTGCGACATCGTTACGGGTATAGAGCAGGTTAGACGCTTTAGTTTTAACCAGTTTTGCGGTACTCATAGTTTCATATCCTCTTGATATTGATACTCGTCATACTTCAAATTTGAATTATGTAGAGCGTTTGTCCCAAATGACTTCGGCACTAATTATAGCAAGGGATAGGAGGGGAGAGGCATCGGTAGTCCATATCAGTCCGATAGCGCAGATCGGCTGGTTATTTTAAAAGTATAGGTAAATCAAATGGTTGAACTCAGTGGCGTTAGCCCACACTGGCTGTGGGTTAACGCAGTAATAGAATACTAATTGATATCCACTTTCTCGATTTTGCATTGCCGCTGCATGGTGAGCGTCGAGCCCATCGAGGCTATAATAATCGCTCCCAGCGCCAGGGTTTGGGTCAGGGTGAGCGTTTCGCCGAGGAACACCATGCCCGACAGCGCCGCCAGCGCCGGTTCCATGCTCATCAGCGTGCCGAAGGTGCGGGTTGGCATGCGTGTCAGGGCGATCATTTCTAACGAGTAGGGCAGCGCGGTTGATAAGATGGCGATGCCTAGTCCCAGCGGCAGCAGCGACCACTGTAGCAGCGTGTCACTGGCCTGTATTACGCCGATCGGCACAAAGATCACCGCGGCAATCAGCGACCCCATCGCGACCGTGGCCGGGCCATGTTCTTCCCCGGCGCGCTGGCCAGTAAGAATATAGACAGCCCAAAACGCGCCTGCGCCGAGCGCGAACAACGCGCCGACCAGATCCACCTGACCGACGTTCTGCCCCAGCGGCAGCAGGAACCATAACCCCAGTACCGCCAATGCGACCCAGACGAAATCCAGCGGGCGGCGCGAACCGAACAGCGCAACCGCCAACGGCCCGGTGAACTCCAACGCGACCGCCACGCCGAGCGGGATGCGCTGCAGCGATAAATAAAAGAGATAGTTCATCGCCCCCAGCGCCACGCCGTAAAAGAACAGCGGCAACCGCTGCTGCGGGGCAAAGCGCAATCGCCACGGTTTGAAAATAACCACTAAAATTAAAGTACCGAGCGTCAGGCGCAGGGCGGTCACGCCCGGCGCGCCAACCAGCGGGAAGAGGGATTTTGCCAGCGATGCGCCGCTCTGAATGGAGACCATCGCTATCAAAATAACCAGTATCGGCAACCACGCCGGAACTTTACGGGACGAGCCGGGCATCCTTTCTCCTGTCAGGGTTTGTCAAAAAGAGGTAAAGGTTCCAGTGTACTGGAATTACCCGGTAACGGTTTAGCGATTGTTGAAAAAAGAGGGTGGAAAAACAGTACAATGGCGTAAAATGAGTGCGGGAATGTTCTTCCCGATTAAGAATTATCTGGATGCGCGGCTTGCGCGAGCGGCGATAGTTAAACGTTTTTTGATAAAAAAGCGATTGTTTTCCAGATTGTTACGAAATCGTGGAAACTTTTTCTTACATGAAAAAGTATGTTAGACAATGTAAAGTCAAAAGAGTTTCCCAAAAGTTTTTGATATATTTAAGACTTAGGACTTATTAGAAACACATTTGAGGTGGTTATGAATAAAATTGCACGTCTTTCAGCACTGGCCGTTGTTCTGGCTGCATCCGTAGGTACTACTGCTTTCGCTGCAACTTCTACCGTTACCGGTGGTTACGCTCAGAGCGACATGCAGGGTAAAGCGAACAAAGCAGGCGGCTTCAACCTTAAGTACCGTTACGAGCAAGATAACAGCCCGCTGGGTGTTATCGGTTCCTTCACCTACACCGAAAAAGACAACACCAGCAACGGTACTTACAACAAAGGTCAGTACTATGGCATCACCGCTGGTCCGGCTTACCGTCTGAACGACTGGGCGAGCATCTACGGTGTGATTGGTCTGGGTTACGGTAAATTCCAGAACAACGACTTCCCGAACCATAAATCCGACATGAGCGACTACGGTTTCTCTTACGGTGCAGGTCTGCAGTTCAACCCGATCGAAAACGTTGCCCTGGACTTCTCCTACGAGCAGTCTCGCATTCGTAGCGTTGACGTTGGTACCTGGATCGCGGGTGTTGGTTACCGCTTCTAATCACTTCGGTGATATAAAAAATCCGCCTCAAGGGGCGGATTTTTTTTGTCTGCGATTCGCTTATCAAAAAGGCTGCTCTGTACAGAACGGTCTTTTTTGGCTAGTTGAGGGTGAACTCGTCGCTGCCAAGATGGTTGTAGTCGACTTTCTGCAACTGGAAGTTGGTGATATACACCTGCCCGGCCTTCTGCTCGGAGACAAAACGGTAGCGTGGGGTAATTTCCTGCGCGCTGATGCCGGTCCATTGCGAGAAAAAGCTTAAGAAATCATTCGCCGAACGACGGGCTTTGACTATCTTATGCGCCTTATCATCGCTGGAGAGCACCATAAACGGCACCTGGAAGTTCTGCTGATATTTGTCATCATGCGCCAGATATTGCACTGCTTTACCGCGTTCTTTAAACGCCAGACCATGATCGGAAAAATAGGTGAGCGAGAAAGTGCTACCGGAATTTTGCAGTTGACCATAGAGCTTTGCCAGCAGCGTATCGGTTTGCGTTACGCTGTAGAGATAGCATGAGGTCTCTTTTGACTGCACAAAGGTCGTGTACTTGCCTTTAGTGCGATCGCAGGCTTGCGGGTGCGATCCCATCAGATGCAGCACGATCAGCTGCGGCTGGCTGCGTTCTGCCGTCAGTACCTGCTCAGTCAGCTTAAGCAGCTGTTCGTCCTGGGTGTTTTTATTGGCTTCGAAATCGCCGTTTTTCAGGAACTGCACCTCATCGGCGCGTTTGGCGATGCTGGCGATGGCGGTGTCATACTCGCCAATCTGCCCCTGATTAGAGAACCACCAGGTCTGGAAGCCCGCACGATTAGCGAGGGTGACAAAGTTATCCTGATACTGGGGTTTACCATCAACGACCCGGTTGAGGGTTAACCCGAGTGACTTCTGCGTCGATCCGCTGGCGGCTATGTAGTTATTGAACAGATAGCCGTTGACCGAACTGGCGAATGGCGTGTTATCCCAGTGGCCGCCGAAGGCGCCGAGCGCATCGCGGCGCGCGCTTTCGCCTATCACCACCACATACAGATGGTACTTCGGCTTCACTGCCAGTACGTGCCAGCTATCCTTCATGTTCGCCAGTTGCGTCATCCGCGCCTGTTCATCCAGCACTTCATTGTTGTTGACCACCACGTCCTTGACGAAGCGTACTGCGGGGTAGCCGCTATCGATCGCTTTAAAGACGCCGCCCCAGGCGAGGTTCTGGATCGGCTGCAGGAAGAAAATGCCGATGGTAAACAGCAGCCCCAGATATTCCAGTTTCCCAAGGCGTGCTGGCGCCTGCGGTTTACGCCGACACGCAATCACCCCGAGAGCGAAGATAAACACCGCCAGCAAATAGTTGTACCACGGGAAGATGGTGAGAATTTCCGTCGATTCTTCAACGTTAGTCGCATGCAGCGCCAGCAGGGTGTTGAAGTTCGGCGCGCCATAAGCCTGGCCGAAAGGATAGTACATGGCGGCCAGCAGCGAATAGATCCCGACCACCACTTTTTGCACGCGCGGGAAAGTACGCCACAGCAGATGGAGTACGCAGGTAAACGCGACGGTATATAACAGGCTAAATTCGTAGCCGAGCGCGAGATTAATCAGTAAGGACTGTAAAAAGTAGAATCCTGTCCACGGGTTCAGGGCCAGTCTGCGGGCAGCCAGCGTTTCTTTCAGAGTGACATTCATATTTTGTAATCAACAAGACGCCATGTTCGTCCCCTGGCATCAAGGGGTAAAACCTGCTGGACAGTGCGTGAAGAGGGTCTCTGCGAGCCGCAGTAGTGGCAGGGCTGACAAACGATAGGGCCTATGGATGGTAAGGTCAACTGTTCATAACAGATTGTTTTGCGAGGGTGCTTACAAAACTTGAAAAAAAAGCGGAGAGATAAGGCGAACCGGGTAGATTAGCGGGGGAAAATGACAGAAAAATGAAGCGGCGCACCGCGACGCCGCGTTAGTGATTAGGTTTGTCCTGCTGCGGTTTGCCGTTGATCATATCGCACAACATGCCGATCAGCATTAAGCGTACTTTAAAGGGTGAATGGCTAAACACGTGTAAGCACCTCTTGAATTCGTTCATCGTGATTCCTCCTGCGTTTTCGCTCCGTCAGTCCTTGATGGATGTTTGCATTACATACAGATATAGCACAGGCTATATTTTATAGCTATGGCTAAAACGTTAATTTTTTGTGCTACGGGCGCAATCCATTACAATGTGGATCCTGTTATATGATGCTTGACGCGTCACACGAATGAGGAAGCACAATGAACCGTCGCGCAGGTAAGCCCATAACTAAAAAAGTGACGCAGCTAGTTAATGTCGAAGAGCACGTTGAAGGGTTTCGTCAGGTGCGTGAAGCGCATCGTCGCGAACTGATTGACGATTATGTGGAGCTGATTTCCGATCTGATCCGCGAAGTGGGAGAAGCGCGCCAGGTGGATATGGCCGCGCGTCTTGGCGTTTCACAGCCGACAGTCGCGAAAATGCTCAAGCGTCTGGCAAGCGTTGGGTTGATCGAACAGATCCCGTGGCGCGGAATATTTTTAACCCCGGAAGGGGAAAAGCTGGCCCATGAAAGCCGCGAGCGCCATCAGATCGTGGAAAACTTCCTGCTGGCGATTGGCGTAAGCCAGGACATCGCCCGCCGCGATGCAGAAGGGATGGAGCATCACGTCAGCGAAGAGACGTTGGCGCAATTTAAGCTGTTTACTGAGAGATTACACGGAGAATGAGTCTCCCCTTTGTGCAGTCGCTGGCTCGCGACCGTTTCCTGCATTTGCTACTGATTATCGCCATAATCCTCAGCCTGTTTGTCCCTTTTGCGCCGCAGCGCTGGGGACAGGCTATCGACTGGCATACTATCATCACGCTCAGTGGGCTCATGTTGCTGACCAAAGGGATTGAACTGAGTGGCTATTTTGATGTGCTGGGGCGCAAAATGGCGCGCCGTTTCGTCACTGAACGCCAGTTGGCCATCTTTATGGTATTGGCCGCCGCCTTGCTCTCGACCTTCCTCACTAACGACGTGGCGCTGTTCATCGTCGTACCGCTCACCCTGACGTTGAAAAAATGGTGCGCCATTCCGGTGAACCGGCTGATTATCTTTGAAGCGCTGGCGGTGAATGCGGGGTCCCTGTTAACGCCCATCGGTAATCCACAGAATATTTTATTGTGGGGACGTTCCGGTCTCTCTTTCCCGGCTTTTATCGGCCAGATGCTACCGCTGGCGGCGGTCATGATGCTCACGTTGTTGGTGCTGTGCTGGTGCTGTTTTCCCACTGCACGGCTACAGTATCAAAGTCGTGATAAAACGCCGGAGTGGCGGCCGAAGCTGGTATGGAGCTGTCTGGCGTTGTACCTCATCTTCCTGGCGGCGCTGGAGATGAAGCAGGAGCTGTGGGGATTAGCGCTCATTACCGTCGGCTTCCTGTTGCTGGCGCGGGCGGTGATCGTCAATGTCGACTGGTCTCTGCTACTGGTGTTTATGGCGATGTTTATCGACGTTCACCTGCTGACTCAGTTGCCGGTGCTGCAACAGTGGCTGAATGGCGTCGCTCAACTCTCCTCCGGCGGGTTATGGCTGACGGCGATAGGTTTGTCGCAGATTATCAGTAATGTGCCGTCAACCATTCTGTTGCTCAACTATGTGTCGCCAACCGCGCTGTTAGCCTGGGCGGTGAATATCGGCGGTTTTGGTCTGTTGCCCGGCTCGCTGGCTAACCTGATTGCGCTGCGGATGGCCGGCGACCGCCGTATCTGGTGGCGATTCCATCTCTATTCCATTCCATTGCTCATCTGGGCGGCGTTCATTGGTTACGCCATGCTCGCGCTGTGGCGCTGATTTTCAGAGAATTGGGCAAGAAACAGGCAGGAACACCCCATTCGCGATAACGAGGCTCGGGCTATAACTATCTGGCTGACGTTAATCATCCGAATGAGGACACTCCTATGCGTTATCAAAAACTGGGAAATACCGGCCTGTTTGTTTCTGAGCTGTGCCTTGGCACCATGACCTTTGGCGGCGAAGAGGGCATGTGGGGGAAAATCGGCCAGCTGCGCCAGGCGGAAGCGGAACAGCTGGTGGGCCGCGCGCTGGACGCGGGCATCAACTTTATCGACACCGCCAATGTCTACTCCGAAGGACGCTCCGAGGAAATTACCGGCCAGGCGCTGAAGAATCTGAAGATACCGCGTGAAAACGTAATCGTGGCCACCAAAGTGTTTGGCGAAACCGGCACGGCGGGCGTGAACTCGCGCGGCAGTTCTCGTTTTCACATCATGGGTAGCGTGAAAGACAGCCTGCGCCGCCTGCAGCTTGATCATATCGATCTCTATCAATTGCATGGTTTCGATCCGGCTACCCCAATCGAAGAGACGCTGTCAGCGCTGGATACCCTGGTGCAACAGGGACACGTGCGCTATATCGGCGTGTCTAACTGGGCGGCCTGGCAAATTGCGAAAGCGCTGGGTATTTCTGAACGTCTTGGCCTCTCCCGTTTTGCTTCGTTACAGGCTTACTACACCATTGCCGGACGCGATCTGGAGCGTGAACTGGTGCCGATGATGCAAAGTGAGGGTCTCGGCTTGATGGTCTGGAGCCCGCTGGCAGGCGGCCTGCTGAGTGGTAAATATAGCCGTGAAGGGCAGGCGGAAACAGGTGGCCGCCGTCTGGCGTTTGACTTCCCACCAGTGAATAAAGACCGCGCATTTGACTGCATCGACGTGATGCGGGCGATAGCCGAGGCGAAAGGCGTCTCAGTGGCGCAGGTTGCGTTGGCATGGCTGCTGCATCAGCCGGCGGTGAGCAGCGTGATTATCGGCGCCAAACGAGCCGAACAGCTGAACGACAATATTGCCGCGACGACTATCCGCCTGAACGAAGAAGAGCTGCGTCAGCTTGATGCGATCAGCGCGCTGCCGCGCGAGTATCCGGGCTGGATGCTGGAACGGCAGGGCGAATACCGCCGCAATCAGCTCGACGCGCAATAAAGGTCGTGCCTACCTGAATAAAAGGATCGCAGTAACGGCGATCCTTTTTTATTTGTTCGGCTCACAGAAAACGATCCCCGGCTTTGCTTAAGACGTCGCTTTTCTGTATATGACTAGTCATAATATTTAAATGACTAGTCATATACAGGAACGAACCATGAAAGACACACTACCGGCGGATTTTTTATGGGGCAATTCGGTCTCCAGCATGCAGACGGAAGGGGCGTGGAACGAGGGCGGCAAGGGGATGTCGGTATATGATATCCGTGAACCGGCGGAGTTCGCCTCGGACTGGAAGGTGGCGACCGATTCCTATCATCGCTTTCGCGAAGATTTCGACTTGATGCAGGATCTCGGCATGAACTGCTACCGTTTCCAGATTGCCTGGAGCCGTGTCTGCCCTGAGGGGGATGGCGCGTTCAATGAAGAGGGGATCGCGTTTTATCACCAGTTTATTGACGAGCTTATTGCCCGCGGCATCGAGCCCATGATTTGCCTGTATCACTTCGATATGCCGCTCTCGCTGGCAGAGCGCTACAACGGTTTTACCGACCGCCGGGTAATGGATGCTTTTATTCGCTACGGTCAGAAAATGATCGACTGTTATGGCGATAAGGTGAAGTATTGGCTGACCTTCAATGAACAGAATTTATATCATTCACCGGAAGCCTTCCTGATCACCGGCTACCTGCGCGGTGAAAAAACGCTGCGCGAGCTTTACCAGATCCAGCATCACGTGATGATGGCGCATGTCCATCTGACCCACTATCTGCATCAGGCGAAACCGCAGTGTCTGATGGGCGGGATGCTGGCCCACGCGCTGGTGTACCCGGCGACCTGTAAACCGCGCGATATACTCTGCGCCCAGCAATTGGACGAGTTTTTAAACCAGAACCTGTTGCGCGCCTATGCGGGCGAGGGTTACAGCCCGGAGGTGATGCATTTTGTCGCCCGCGAAGGGTTTAACGATATCTACCGTGCTGAAGATCTTGCGCTGATGGCGACGGTGAAGGTCGATTATCTGGCCTTCAGCTACTACGCCAGCCGGGCGTTGGATAGCGATGCTATTCCGCAGGGGACGCCGGTAAACAACTATATGTTGTTTGGCAACCTGGATAACCCTTACCTGAAAGCGACCGAGTGGAACTGGCAGATCGATCCTCTGGGGTTTCGCATGATCATTACTCGCTATTACAACGACTGGCGCCTGCCGGTATTCCCGATTGAAAACGGCATCGGGGTGATTGAATCCTGGGATGGCGAGAACCCGGTTGCCGATGATTACCGTATTGCTTACCACCGCGACCATATCAACGCCATGAAAGCGGCGATGTTTGAGGACGGCGCGCAGGTGATCGGCTATCTCGGTTGGGGATTAATCGATATTCTTAGCTCGCAGGGCGATATGCGTAAGCGCTACGGCGTGGTGTACGTCAACCGCGAAAACCACGATCTGAAGGATCTCAAGCGGGTGCCGAAGAAAAGCTATGCCTGGCTGAAGCGGGTGATTCATAGCAACGGTGACGAGATGTAACCGCGGTATCGGCGGGCAGTTGGTGTATGCTGCCCGCTAGCCACTCACAGAATTGAAAAGGACCGGGGAATGACGGCGAAGTACCTTAATATCGCGCGGGAAATTAAAAAGCGGATCATTAGCCAGCAGTATCCTGCCAGCGCGCCGTTACCCGACCAGTTCGCGCTGGCGGCGGAGTTCAACACCAGCCGGATGACCATTCAGCAGGCGATGCGTCAGCTGATCGTCGAAGGGCTGATCTATACCCGCAAAGGGCAGGGCACCTTTGTACGTAAAAATTTCCTGCAGTTGTCGCAGTGGGAATTGCCCGGTAGCGATTATTTTGGCGCCACCAAAACCTGGGAACATCTGGGCGAGGTACACAGCGAAGTGGTGCGCTTTGAGCTGCGCTTTCCCGACGAGAAGGAGCAGAGTTCGCTGCTGATCGACGCTGATGCGCCGGTGTATGACTTTGTGCGCCTGCGGTTGCTCAACGGTGAGCCGGTATCGCTGGATTTGACGGTCATGCCGGTGGCGCTGGTGCCGGGGCTAAATAAAAGCCATCTTGAAAGCTCGGTATTTCGCTACGTGCAGGAGACGTTGGGGCTGAAGCTGATGGGATCGTATCGCGTCGTTCGGGCGATGAAACCGGATGAGCTGGATAAAAGACATCTTAATTGCGAGCCCACCGACCCGATACTGGAGGTTGAGCAGGTTATCTACCTGGAAGACGGTACACCGCTGGAGTACGCGCACTGCCATTATCGCTACGATCATGGCGGAGTTATTCTGGTGAATAACGGCTAGCCCGGAAACTTCCTCTGCTGGCACTGCTGTCTGGTAGCCCGGGAATCTTCCCCGCTGGCGCGCAGGTAAAAAAATGGCGGGCACCAGGCCCGCCATTTTTATGGAGTTGCTGAACTTAGTTCAGGCGCACCGGCATCCCGGAGCGGTTCTGAATCGCCTGATCCATTACGCTCTGGTCAACGTCAGATTGGCTGGTCACTGCCTGCACCGCTTGGGTCAGGCTAATCGGCACGATTTCGCCGCCCTTAAACTGCGCTTCGGTGGTCGACAGCGGGTTATGAACTTCGATATAACGGCTGCCATCTGGTTCGCTGGTCGCTTTAACCGGCTCATCGATAAACTGCACGCGGGTGCCGACCGGCACGCTATCGAACAGGAATTTGATGTCTTCGTTACGCAGACGCACGCAGCCATGGCTTACGCGCAGGCCGATACCGAAGTTGGCATTGGTGCCGTGGATCGCATACAGACGGCCGATGTACAGCGCGTACAGGCCCATCGGGTTATCCGGGCCAGCCGGTACGACTGCCGGCAGCGGGTTGCCTTCTGCTGCGTATTCCGCATGCATTTTCGCGGTAGGGGTCCAGGTCGGGCCCGCTTTCTTACGTTCAACTTTGGTGGTCCAGTTGATCGGCGTATCTTTGCCTAACTGGCCGATACCGATCGGCAGCACGATCACGGTGTTGGTGCCTTTCGGGTAGTAGTACAGACGCATTTCGGCGCTGTTGATCACGATACCTTCATGCACGGTATCCGGCAGAATCAGCTGCTGAGGGATGTTCAGCACGGTACCGCCTTTTGGCAGGTAGGTATCCACGCCCGGGTTCGCTTCCAGCATGTTGGACAGGCCCATCTGATACTTGGCAGCAAAATATTCCAGCGGCTGTTTATTGTCGTCTGGAATGGTGATGACCTGGTTCTGGCCAATCAGACGGCTGCCATCGGTCGGCAGAGGATATGTGACAGCTGAAGCTGTGTTGCAAAAGCCCACGATGGCGAAGGCTGCCGCTAAGAGTGTCGATAATTTCATATTCTTTATGTCGTGCGCGGTGTCAACGCCACACGGGCCTTGTTAGATAATCAGATAGTAGATGGGAGCGCATTATATGTGCTTTCCGACAAACAGGTAAATCAGATGTGTACGAAATCACAATTTTTTCCTGTTGCTAAATAGTGTAGTGCGTTGCGCGCCGCTTTCGCAGCAAATCGTGTCGTTATCAACAACGCGCTACTCTTCCAGCAGACGGGCCTGCAGTGCCTCGCGCGCCTGCGGCGTCAGGTTATATTCCTGCTCCAGCCAGACGTTAACGTTGCCATAACGCTGTTCAATACTGGAAAGCGCCGCGGCGAGATAGGACTCCTGGACGGTCATGATTTCCGCGAGGTTTTTACGTCCGTTATCGTCGAGTCCGTCGCCGAAAGCGTCGATCAGGAATCCCTCGACCTGAGCCAGCATCCCCTGGGTCAGCAGATACTCTTCCATCACCGTATGGCTATCACAGCCGAGCGCGAACAGCGTCAGGGCGCAGCCGACGCCGGTACGGTCTTTGCCGACCGCGCAGTGCTGTAGTAAGGCGCCGTCGAAGGGCTCCATCAACCACTGGGTCAGTTGCCGATAGGCGGCATTATCAAACGGCAACTGGCGATAGAGTTGTAGCATAAACTGCTCGCCGTCCATGGTGTTCAGCGTCGCGGCGTTAAATTCGGTCACCTTAGCATTGACGTTGCTTGCGAGCGGATTAGCCGGGGCGTTGAGGTAATGGGCCTCGTTGTTCAACCGATCGGGGCTGCGGTTGACCTCAACCGGGTCGCGGTAGTCCAGCACCCGGCTCAGCGGAATGGCGCTGAGCCGGCTGAGATCATCCGTGGTCATGTTATGCAGCGAGCCGGATCGCAGCAGTTTTCCCGGGCGTACGCGGCGGCCATCGGCGGCGCGTTGGCCGCCGAGGTCGCGAAAATTGATGCCGCCTTGAAGCGCGATAAAGGCAGGATGCCTGGTGCGGGTGGTCATAAATTCCCTCTGAAGTACGGATAATTATTATGCATTAGTAATCGGTCATTTTGCGGTAAAGCCCTGACCATAGCATAGTTATCGGCGAGCTTTTTACCGCAGGCCGTGAAAAGTGAACCATTTGCTGGCATAATGTCTGGTTCATCACATCCCTCATTCTCTATTTTCAGGATATCCTCGTGCTAGTATCCAGCAACGTCACCATGCAGTTTGGCAGTAAGCCGCTGTTTGAAAACATCTCCGTCAAATTTGGCGGCGGTAACCGCTACGGCCTGATTGGCGCCAACGGCAGCGGTAAATCCACCTTTATGAAGATCCTCGGCGGCGATCTCGAGCCGACGCTGGGCAACGTTTCTCTCGACCCGAACGAGCGCATTGGTAAGCTGCGTCAGGATCAGTTCGCCTTCGAAGCGTTCACCGTGCTGGATACGGTTATCATGGGCCACGGTGAGCTGTGGGAAGTGAAACAGGAGCGCGATCGCATCTACGGTCTGGCCGAAATGAGCGAAGAAGATGGCTACAAAGTCGCTGACCTGGAAGTGACCTACGGCGAAATGGATGGCTATTCGGCGGAAGCGCGTGCGGGCGAACTGCTGCTCGGCGTGGGTATTCCTGTTGAGCAACATTACGGTCCGATGAGCGAAGTTGCGCCGGGCTGGAAACTGCGTGTCCTGCTGGCGCAGGCGCTGTTCTCAAATCCGGACATCCTGCTGCTCGATGAACCGACGAACAACCTGGACATCGATACCATTCGCTGGCTGGAGCAGGTGCTGAACGAGCGCGACAGCACCATGATCATCATTTCGCATGACCGTCACTTCCTGAACATGGTCTGCACCCACATGGCGGATCTGGACTACGGTGAACTGCGCGTCTATCCGGGCAACTACGACGAGTACATGACCGCAGCGACCCAGGCGCGCGAGCGTTTGCTGGCCGATAACGCCAAGAAAAAAGCGCAAATTGCCGACCTGCAGTCCTTCGTCAGCCGTTTTAGCGCCAACGCGTCTAAATCCCGTCAGGCGACGTCTCGCGCCCGTCAGATTGATAAAATCAAGTTGGATGAAGTCAAAGCCTCCAGCCGTCAGAACCCGTTCATTCGCTTCGAGCAGGATAAGAAACTGTTCCGTAATGCGCTGGAAGTGGAAGCGCTGGCGAAAGGTTTTGAGAACGGCCCGCTGTTCAAAGGGGTTAACCTGCTGCTGGAAGTCGGCGAGAAGCTGGCGGTACTGGGGACCAACGGCGTCGGTAAATCGACCATGCTGAAAACCCTGGTTGGCGAACTGGAAGCGGACAACGGCACCATTAAGTGGTCCGAAAACGCCCGCATCGGCTACTACGCGCAGGATCATGCCGAAGATTTCGAGAACGACCTGACGGTCTTCGACTGGATGAGCCAGTGGAAACAGGAAGGCGATGACGAACAGGCGGTACGTAGCATCCTCGGTCGTCTGCTGTTTAGCCAGGACGATATCAAGAAGCCAGCGAAAGTGCTGTCCGGTGGTGAGAAAGGGCGCATGCTGTTCGGCAAGCTGATGATGCAGAAACCAAACATCCTGGTGATGGACGAACCGACCAACCACCTGGATATGGAATCGATCGAATCGCTGAACATGGCGCTGGAGATGTATCAGGGCACGCTGATCTTCGTTTCCCACGACCGTGAGTTCGTGAGCTCGCTGGCGACTCGCGTGCTGGAGATCACCCCAGAACGCGTGATCGACTTCAGCGGTAACTACGAAGATTATCTGCGCAGCAAAGGTATCGAGTAACCCCTGTCCGTTACCCGGGTTCGGCTTACGCCTTACCCGGGCTACCAAACCGCACAGAATCGTAGCCCCGCTCAGCGCAGCGCGAGCGGGGAAACCCCGGGTGGCGCTACCGCTTACCCGGGCTACCAAACCGCAAAGTGCTGTAGCCCGGATTAGCGTAGCGCAATCCGGGAACATCATTAAACGTAGGCCGGGTCAGGCGCCGCCGCCGCCCGGCACATTGTTCAGAACGCCCACTCAGCCCCTTCAACACCATTCACCAGCAGTTGGCGTTTTTCTCCCGCCGGTAATGACAGTTTTAGCGTTTCCCACGCCGGGCGATACTTACCACGCGCATTGATCTTCAGGTTCACCTGAGTCGCGCTGCATACCATTTCCCACTCCAGCCATAGCGCGTCGTCCTCTTGATAACCCCAGCTTTCGCCATCATCTTCGAACAACAGACCTCGGGAAGTTCCTACGCCTTTCAGCGGGAATAGCCGCAGTTCGCGACGATCGTCTTGTTGTACATCAACGTGGCTGATGCGTTCACTAAGCGGCAGCCCGGCGCCAGCGCGTACCAGCAGCGGCAGCTTTTCCAACGGCGCATCAAGGGTTATCCACTGACCGCCGGCGAACCACTGATGGCTATAAAAGTCGTACCAGCCGTCCTGGTTATCCGGCAGCCATACCTGGCGCTGACGGGCGCCGGGCTCGACCACGCTTGCCACCAGCAGATCGCGGCCCAGCAGAAAATCATCGCATTCGGCAAAGGTCTGGGCATCGTGTTCATGATCGAGGAACGTCGGGCGCAACATGGGTTCATCGTCGGCATGCGCCTGCCACAGCAGGGTATACAGATACGGCAGCAGACGATAGCGCAGTTCGATGGCCGAGCGGATCGCCGGGGTGATTTCCGGGTACATCCAGGCTTCGTTCACCGTCTGGTCATCGTTCCACGAATGGATGGTAAAGCGCGGATGCATCACGCCGTTTTGCACCCAGCGGACGAACAGCTCCGGTTCTGGTTTATCGCCGGAGAAACCGCCGACGTCATGACCGACGTTAAACAGCCCGGACAGGCTCATGCCCAGTCCCATGCGGGTGTTATAGCGCAGGGTATCCCAACTGGTGCGGTTATCGCCGCTCCAGGTTTGCACGTAGCGCTGCATTCCGGCGCAACCGGAACGCGAGATAAGATACGGGCGTTTCTGCGGCGCAAAGCGCTGCTGGGCCTCCAGCGACGCGCGCATCATCAGCAGCGGCATCACCGGGCGAATATGTTTAATGGCGATTTCGTGGCCAAAGCCGTGGCAGCGCGCTTCACCGTCCCAGACCTCAAACTCGTTGTTATCGTTCCAGGTTGAGTCGATGCCCATCTCCAGCAATTGAGTGGTGACGCCCTCCTGCCACCAGGCAATGGTTTGCGGATTGGTGAAATCGAGGTTTGATCCTTCATCGTCCCAGAAGCTGGAGCGCTCCGGCGCATCGGTTTGCGAATCGCGAATAAAGAGTCCACGCTCCGCCACTTCGTTATAACGTGGGTGATCCTGCAGCAAGCACGGCTTGATATTCGCGGCCAGTTTTAAGCCAGCATCGTGGAATGCCTGGCTCATCACTTTCGGCTGCGGCACCTTGTCGTAGTTCCAGTTGAAGACATAACGCTTACCGTTAATCGAGGTATAGCCGGAAGAGAGCTGGAACGAGTCGCAGGGGATCGCATGTTGTTCGCACAGGCGAATGAAATTCATCAGCTGGTTTTGCGCATCCGGCGCATCGGTGTAGTGCATCGTCGAACCGCTGTAACCGAGACTCCATTTCGGCCCAAACAGGGTTTTACCGGTCAGGCGAACAAATGCTTTGGTGACATCCAGCACTCGTTTGCCGGTAAACAGGTAGTAATCGATATCGCCCGCTTCCGCCTGCCAGCGGCGATAGGCGGTGTGGTAGTTGTCGATTTCGTTGCCGAGATCCAGCCAGCAGCTGCTCAGGTTATCGTAAAACAGGCCGTAGCTGATATCGCTGCGCTGAGCAATGGTAAACGGGATATGTTTATACAGCGGGTCGGTGCTTACGGCGTTGTAGCCCATGGCATCAAGATTGCGCATCTCGTAGCGCTTACCGGTGCGTTGCAGGTCGCCGGCCTTTTCGCCCAGGCCATAGAAACGTTCATCTTTGCGGCGGCTTTGATAATGGGCGACGCCGTCGCCATGCGCATTCGCCAGGTAGGCGCTGGTGGGACGGTCATTGACCAGCGCCTGCCACTCACCGGCTTCGTCGCGATAGCTCCATTCCAGCCACAGCGGCTGATGAACGGTGACGCGCAGCTGACGGGTGGCGATGGTCAGCGTGTCGTCATGCCGGGTAAGCTGCCAGGCGGGGAGACTAAAACCGCTGATATCTTCACGCGAGCGACCTTCCCACGGCACGTCCTGCTGCGGAGCGATGCTCCAGGTGCGATCCAGCGCCAACTGGCCCTGACGCTTCAGTAGCACGCGGAACAGATTCTCTTCCAGAACGTACAGGCACAGGGTGTGCTGACCGTCGACGGTCAGCTCCACGTGGTGGTCCAGCTGTTGGTGCAAACTCCAGTGTTTCAGCGTCTTCATATTTTATATCCACTCTCAGGCGCGCTTGGCGCGACGTTCAGCAATAAATGTCACCAGGAAAACAGCGCCAATCAGGTCAAAGAAGCCCATGGCGATAAACAGCGGGTTGAAGCCAATTTTGTCGGCGGTCACCCCGATTAATAATGAGAACAGGAAGCTGGCGATCCACGCGGCAGACCCGCGCATGCCATTAACCGTCGCCATCTGCCCTTTATCAAAGGACTCCACCACCAGCGCGCTGAGCATGCAGGAGATGATCTGGTGGCCGAAACCGCCAATGGAGATCAGGACGATAGTGATATAGGGATCGCGGGTGATGGCGACGAGAGCCAGCGAAATCATCAGGAATGCGCCGGTCACCGAACTGGCGATCACCGAATTCACTCGCGTACAACCGAACCAGCGGACATACAGGCGGGTGAGGTAGCCGCTGACGACGCTGCCCAGGTCGGCGGCGAGGAACGGCAGCCAGGCGAACATGGCAATCTGCTTGAGATCCATTCCGTGCTCTTTCGCCAGGTACAGCGGCACCCAGAAGCTCAGAACCGCCCAGGCGGGTTCCGCCATAAAGGCTGGGATGGCGATACCGTAGAAACGTTTATTCTTCGAGACGGTCTTGAGGGCGGTGAAGAAGGGCAGTTTCACCGGCGGCGCTTCATTATCCTGCTTGATGAATTCCAGTTCGCTTTTGCCGAGATTCGGGTGCTTTTCCGGGTTTTGATAGAATATCCACCACAGTATCACCCACAGCAACGCCAGCACGCCGGTAAACATGAACGCGCCCTGCCAGCCGAAGGAGGCGTGAGCGAAGTAGATAATCGGCGGCGCCAGCATCGCGCCGATGGAGAAGCCGACGCCTGCCCAACCGGCGGCGATAGGTCGTTCCGATTTTGGGAACCACTCACCAATGGTTTTGGCGTTTGCCGGGGTAGCCGCTGCCTCAGCGCCGCCCATGAAGAAGCGCAAAATAGCCAGATGCAGCCAACTGCCAGCGCCAGCATGGGCGATACACGCCACCGCCCACAGGGTGGCGCAAATCATAAAGCCCAGTTTGAGACCGATAACATCGATAAGCCAGCCGCACAGCGGTTGGAAAATGGTGTAAGCCAGCTGAAAAGCGCCGACTATCCACGAGTATTGTTCGGTGGTGATGCCGAGGGTCGCTTTCAGCTCCGGGGCAATGATTCCCAGCGAGTTGCGGGTGATGTAGTTGACGGTGACGCCAAGTAAGAACAATACCAGCATCCACCAGCGCAGATTTTTTACTACACGCCGCGTTTTGCTGGCCGCCATATCGTTGTTGAGGCCTTGACTCATAGAACTCTCCACAAGATGTTTTGTAGGGGAAAGTGACGACCTCAATCCCTGGGCAGTCACGTAGTAGCGATAACTATTTGAATAATTTATTTTTATTCCAATATTCATTGGTATAACTAGTATGGAAGATATTGGACCAATTCAAACTAAGGGAGAATGGCGGTGGGCAATAGCGCTATTTGTGCAATTTTTTTCATCAAATGACGTAGTTCTCATAATTGATGAGAAAATTTGCTTGTTTAACAGGCTTTGTGGAGTATGAAAATTCTTTCATTTTCGAATCGGAGCTGGATCACAAAATGGACAAAAAGCTGCGCGTTGCCGAGATTGCCGCCCGTACCGGACTGTCGGCCAGCACGGTATCGAGAGTGTTAGCGGGCAAAGCGAATACCAGCGAAAAGGCGCGCCAGACGGTACTCACCTGCGCACGCGAACTTGGCGTGATGCAGGGGTTGGCCGCCGGGCGACTGCTGCTCAATAATCTGCTGGTCTTTGCGCCGCAGCGCGCCTTCGATGAACGTTCGGATATCTTCTATTACCGCGTGGTTCAGAGCATCAACAGCGCGCTTTCGCCGCATGAGGTACGTCTGCGCTACTGCGCGCTGGAAGAGAACGACAGCGATGCGAATCTGTTTCTTGCCCGCATGAATGAGACCGATACCCAGGCCGCCGTTTTGCTGGGGATTGACGATCCGCATATTCATGGCCTGGCGGCGGATCTCGGCAGGCCTTGCGTATTAATTAACTGCCGTGACGAGGCGATGCGCTTGCCATCGATTGCGCCGGACCATCGACTGATTGGCCAGTGCGCGGCCCGCTATCTGTTCGAGATGGGGCATCGGGCGGTGATGAACGTGATGTGCCTGCGTCGCTACACGATGGAGCTGCGGCTGGTGGGTATCAAGGAAGCGTGGCGGGCGCGTAACCTGCGCTTTACAGGCAGTCGCGACCTGATTAGCGTCGCCAACTTTAGCGCCAGAGAAACGGAAGAGCAGGTGGGCGCCTGGCTTGATGGGTTGCAGGGAAGACCGTTGCCGACGGCGTTTCTGGTGGGCGGCGATTTTATGGCCGCCGGTACCGTCAGCGCGCTGCAAAAGCGTGGTCTGCGTGTGCCGCAGGATGTCTCGGTGATGAGTATCGACGGTTTTAATCTGGCGGCGATTCAGGACGTGCCGCTGACGGCGGTGCATGTGCCGAGAGACGAACTGGGCAGCGAGGCAGTACATCTTCTGCAGCAACGTCTGCTGCGCCCGGAAGCGCCGCACGGTTCGCTACTGCTGCACGGCACACTGGTAGTGCGAGACTCCGTACGGCGGATACGGCCAGGTAAGAGCCATACCGCCGTTGAACAGCAAGGACTGTACGATGATTAAACCTTCATGCCTAATGCGCGCTTGCCGTAGCTATTGAGATCGTCGACGGTGAAGCGCATCTGCCAGTCACATTCATAATCCTCGCGCGGGAAATCCCCCGGTGAAGCGCCTTTTTCCAGCGCGACCTTCACCTTCTGCGCGTAGGCCAGGTTCTTTTCGCACATCGGCGCGGCGGGGATGTACATCACGTTGCCCCAGCCCTGTTGATTCTCCACCGGCGCCACCGAATGGATCACATCGCAGTGCCACCAGACGGAATCGCCGGCATTTAGCGCCGGAATCGAACTCAACGCCTTAATTAACAGGGGATGCCACTGCGCTGAAATAGGCAGTACCTTGCCTGGCGCGACGCCGCAGAGCTCATCTTCAGGTACATCGTCGAGCAGCGGGCGCAGCAGAACATAAGCCATCGCCTCCGGGATCGGCACCACGTGCAGCAGCCCCTGATCCGGGATCATATCGGACAGCGCGGTCCAGCCCTGGAAGGTACGGAAGACGGAACATTTGGTGGTGTTGTCGACGGTGTACTCTTCCACTTCGGTGCGATGTGCCGCGTCCCACGGATCATAAGCGTCGATATTGCCGTTAAAGACGTTGGCGAAAACCTGCTGATAGGCGGGCAGCAGCCAGCGCTCCAGCGCGCCGGAGTCGGTATGCGCGCCGAGCCCCTTCGAAGTAGTGCCTGGCGGACGGCGGCGAATGCGGTCCGGATAAATCACGCTGACGTCCGGATCGAACCAGCGCTTGCCGTCATGTTCAAAGCGCCACAGGCGGTTAAGGAAGGATTGTACCGCCGCCATTTCATCGCTCTGCCGCGCCTGCATTTGCGATGGCGACCAGTAGATCGGGTAGATCTCCGGGCGCGAGGCCTCCAGCGAACCGAAGAAGCTGTCACCGGGCCCCTTGTAGACATCGTCAAAATGGTTGAGGTCAAGGTATTCCAGCATCGCGTTATCCCACGCCAGCGCCTGCTCGCGCGGGTAGTGGCCTTTAATGACCGCGCAGCCGCGGCGCTTGACGGCTTCACGCTGGGCGTCGCTCACCTTTCCCTGGGCGATATCGCTGAACGGGATCGTTGGCCAGACTGGCTGACCAGCGGCCTTCAGGGCATCGATCTCTTGCAGGCGCTCGTTAATGCGCGCCGAGAGTGTGTCGAAGACCGCCTGGACATCGCCGATTTGCGCCCGCAGCGCTTGCTTCATCTGGCGAATTGCCGCTTTGTGATCGGCGGGTAATGCTTCGTGGGTCGGGAGAGCAGCCATAATAACCTCGCTGTATCTTTCATTCGAAAGTATTAAATCTTACAAACGTTAATTTAAGTTAAAATAAAGTTAATGCAAGTTTAAAATCATGCAGCGGCGCACAAAATAGAAAAGCCGGGGCGGAATACCCCGGTGAAGGCATCAATCGTTGAAGGGAGTGGTGTTATCAAGCACGGCCTGAATCACGTTCAGCGCGCCGTGATGGTTATTGTCATTGGTGGTGAAACGGGCGATAGCCTTGATGTTGTCGGCGGCGTTGGCCATGGCGAAGGCGTATTTCACCAGCTTCAGCATTTCGGCGTCATTGCCGCTATCGCCAATCGCCACGCACTCCTGCGGCGAGATATTCCAGCGTTTGAGCAGGCGGCTGATGCCGTTGGCTTTATGCAGACCGGGGATAATCAAATCGACAAAGCCAAAGCCACTGGTCACTGGCTTCATAATGCCGTCGAGCGACACGTGCAGCTTGCCGATGAGCTGCGGGATATCGCTATCCGGCAGATTAAGGGAAAACTTAAACAGCGTATCGTCGATGCGTTGATAATCGCTTACCCGCTGCAGGCGATGGTAGTGCTTCGACATCAGCTCGACGAAGGCGTCAGGCGCTTTATCGCTGACATACGCGCTCTGCAGGCCGCAGGCGACGAAATTCAACTGCGGATCTTTTAGCAGCTCGCCAATCACCACCTGTGATTCATGGCGGGTCAGTTCGCCGTGGAACAGCTGGCTGCCATGTTCATAAACCAGAGCGCCGTTTTCAGCGACGAATGAAATCTGCTCGCGAATTTCCGGGAAAAAGGAGATCAGCTGATAGTACTGATTGCCGCTGGCGACAACGAATTCAATACCTTGCTGTTTAAGCTGTGCAAACTGCGCAAGGAAACGCGGGCGATCGTACTGCTTGGCGTCATTGAGAAAAGTTCCGTCCATATCGGTGACGATAACTTTAACGGTCATAAGAGGTGCTCCTGGCTTAACTTCGACCAGTAACATTCTAATTACAATGTGATGTGGAGCACAAATTTATTTCGAATGAAAGTTTGCGTTCACCAATGTGCAGGAGAGAACTCTTGAGCGTGAACCTGCAGCTTCGGTAAACGACTTCCCCGGAGGCGGTGCTGCGCACCTGTCCGGGCTACGGGGCTTGTGCCGTCGGGTAGCCCGGACAGGCGCAACGCGCCGCCTCCGGGGGATTTAACTTACAGCGTATGTTCGGTACGGGCGATAATATCGTCCTGCGCATCCGGCGACAGGGCGGTAAAGAACGCTGAGTAACCGGCGACGCGGACCACTAAATCGCGATACTGGTCAGGGTGTTTTTTCGCCTCCAGCAACGTCTCGCGCGACACGATGTTGTACTGGATGTGCCAGCCCTTATGCACCTCGAAGAAGGTACGCAGCAGCACCATCAGCTTCTGCTTATCAGACGCGTTTTCCAGCGTTGACGGGTTCAGTTTCTGGTTCAGCAGCACGCCGCCGAGGATGGCGTCAGTCGGCAGTTTACCCACCGAACTAATGACCGCCGTCGGCCCCAGATGGTCGGTGCCGGAAGCCGGGCTGGCCCCTTCCGCCAGTGGGGAATGCGCTTTGCGGCCATCTGGCGTCGCCATGGTTTGCGCGCCGAACGGCACGTTGGCGGAAATAGACGAGGTTCCGGCGTAATAGTTGCCGCCGATCGGGCCACGACCGTGGCGTGGGTTGTGATACTGCTTCAGCTCGTCAATATAGGTTTGATACGCGCGGGCCAGCAGGATATCGACACTGTCGTCATCGTTGCCGTACTTCGGCGCGCCGTTGATCAATCGCTGGCGCAGCTGCTCGTGAGTTAACCCGTCGAAATCTTCCGCCAGCGCCTTCGCCAGTTGTTGTTGGCCGATAGCGCCCTGATCGAAGACCAGCTTTTTCACCGCGACCAGGCTGTTGCCGAGGTTGGCGATACCGACCTGCAGGCCGGAGACCCAGTCATATTTCGCGCCGCCTTGTTTAATACTCTTCGCCCGTTCGATGCAGTCATCCACCAGCGCCGAACAGAGAATATCGTGGACGTTCTCCTCAAGCATGGTGTCGACAACGTACTCAATCTCGATTGATTTACGAGTGTAGTAGCGAATTTGGCTATCCCAGTCTTCCAGCACCTGCTCGAAGTTGGCGAAGTTACCTTTTGACAGCGCATGTTCCTGCGCCAGGAATACCTGACCACTGGTGGCGTCGCGGCCGCCTTCCAGCGTCGCCAGCATCACGCGAGCGAAGTTGATGAAGCTCATGCCGGTGCAGCGGTAGCCCCACTTGCCGCCGACTGCGGTTTCGATACAGCCGATGGCGGCATAGTCGTAGGCGTCCTGTGGCTCAATACCGAGCTTGATAAATTCCGGGATCACGATTTCATCGTTATTAAACGCCGGCATGCCAAAGCTGCAGCGGATCACCTGCACGCAGGCGTCAAGGAAATCGTTGCTCATCCCGGCATGGTAACGCACGCTGAGGTTCGGCTGGGTAGATCGCAGACGGCCGCAGGATTCGAGGATCGAATACGACAGCGGGTTGACCGCGTCCTGCGGCTGACCGTCGATCAGATTCTGGCCGCCAATGGTGACGTTCTGATACAGCGGGCTGCCAGCGGAAGCCTTAGAGTGCGAGCCAGAGCGGATTTTGTTGACTTCCAGCAGTTTCAGCCAGCAGCTGTGCAGCAGTTCGATGGCTTGTTCGCGCTCCAGCGACTGCTGCAGTTCGACGTCACGGCGGTAGTACGGATAGAGATACTGGTCCATGCGGCCAAATGAGACCGAGTGGCCGTTGGATTCAATCTGCAGGATCAGCTGAATGAAGTAGCACAGCTGTAGCGCCTGCCAGAAGGTTTTCGGCGGCTCATGGGCGATAATCTCGCAGTTTTCGGCGATCGCCAGCAGCTCGTCGCGGCGGAATTCGCGCGACTCCTGTGCCGCCATGTCGCGTGCCAGCGCGGCGAAGCGTTTGCTGTGATCGCTGACGGCGGCGAGCACGAGATCAATCGCTTTCAGGAATTGTTCGCCGTGCAGATCTTCCAGTACCGTCAAATTAATGCGCGAGCGGCGTTCAGCGACTTTCGCGCGCATTCCGTCGAGGCCTTTTTCGAGCAGCAGCGGATAGTTGACCGCCAGGTGGGCATCGCCGGAGGTCATATTGCCTTCCGCTTTGATGATACCGGTGGCGAGCAGCGCCTTTTGTTCATCGGTAAACATGCCGTAGCAGCGGTCCTGCACGGTCTGGCCGCGCCACCACGGGCATACTTCATGCAGCACGCGTTTGTTCTCTTCACTCACCGCGAAACCGGCGCCCGGACGGTCGGCCAGGTCATCAATCTCTTTCTCAATCCAGCTGACGGTATATTCCGGGAAAATCGGCGCGGCGCGAACTTCGCTGGCCTGGTTGCCGACGATCAGCTCATCGTGCTTGATCCAGATAGTGCGTTCCGCCAGATGGTAAGCCAGCGCCAGCGCGCGGCGTACCGGGATCGGCTTATCGAGATGTTGCTGATACATCGCCGTGTAGTGCTGTGCGCGCTCGGTACAGACCGGCGGCTTAACAATATGCACCAGCGCCATTTTGTGCGCCTGAATGCGCGCGCTCAGAGTATCCAGTTGCAAAGTGGTCATAAGTTATCCTCGTAGGGTCGCGGTTAAACCTTTGCTCTGCGCGTACTGTTGCGCAAAGGCCAGCAGCTTGGGAGCGGCCAACGGTTTATCCGGTGCGGTATAGGGCTGACTGAGTAGTTGATATTTGTTCATTCCCAGCGTGTGGTACGGCAGGAAATGGATTTCGCTGACCTGCAGGCGGTCAGCGGCAAAATCGGTAATCGCGGTAATGTCGGCTTCGCTGGCGTTAAATCCCGGGATGAGCGGGACGCGAATAATCATCTTTTTACCTGCCTGTGCCAGACGTTGCAGGTTATCCAGCACCCGGCGGGCGCTACCGTCAGTCCACTGCTGGAAAACGGCATCGTCGACGTGCTTCAGGTCGGCCAGAAACAGGTCGATAAAGGGCAGCGAAGGCGCAATATATTTCCACGGTACGTGCAGACAGGTTTCGACCGCGGTATGAATGCCCGCCTGATGGCTGGCCTGCAATAGCGCCTGCGCCAACTTCGGATTCATAAAGGGCTCGCCGCCGGAGAGGGTGACACCGCCGCCGCTGCGATCGTAAAACGGTTTGTCGCGTAGCACTGTCGCCATTATGTCTTCGACGCTTTTCTCTTCGCCGCAGACCACCAGCGCGGTGGTTGGGCAGCAGTCGCGCAGGGCGGCGATATGCCCGGCGGTCACCTTTTGCCGATGAATAATTAGCCCGTCTAGCTTGCGGGTAATGATGTCCGGCGCCGCCTGCTGGCACAGGTCACAGCCGTCAAGACACAGTCGCGCGTCATACAGCAGATCTTCGCTACGGGCGCGGCTTTCCGGGTTCTGACACCAACGGCAGCCTAGCGAACAACCTTTGAGGAAGACGACGGTGCGGATCCCCGGGCCGTCATGGGTGGAGTAGCGCTGAATGTTGAAGATCATGACTTACCCTCATATTTGCATACGAAGATTAAATAACTTTCGAATGAAAGTTATCTTGATGCAAATCAACAAGCAGTGTGGGTAAGAACGACGGGGAAGAAAATAACGAATCAGGTCACAAAATGACCGGCGACCAGGACCGCCGGTGATTGAGATTTAGCGCGTGCCGCACACCTCGCACTGCGGATGGCGCATCAGCTTCATGTCGCGGAACTGGCAGGTCATCGCGTCATACATCACTATTTTCCCGGCGGCTGGGGTGCCATAGCCAGTCAGCAGCTTAATCGCCTCCATGGCCTGCAGCGAACCGATGGTGCCGACCAGCGGCGCCATCACCCCGGCTTCGACGCAGGTGAGGGCGTTTTCGCCGAACAGGCGGCTCAGGCAGCGGTAGCATGGGGCGCCTTCCTGATAGGTGAAGACGCTGATTTGCCCTTCCATGCGAATCGCCGCGCCGGAGACCAGCGGGGTTTTATGCTGGAAGCAACCGGCGTTGAGCTGGTTGCGAATAGTGACGTTGTCGGTACAGTCGAGCACCAGATCGTGATCGGCAATCTGCGCTGCCAGCGCTGTGTCGTCGAGCTGCGCATTGATCGTCGCGATCCCGACGTGCGGGTTGATGCGCGCCAGCGCGTCGCGGGCAGAGTCCACCTTCGGCTGACCAATGGTGGCATCGCTATGCAGCGTCTGACGTTGCAGATTCGATAGCGAGACGGTATCGAAATCCAACAGGGTGAGCTGGCCGACCCCGGCAGCCGCCAGATACTGAGCGGCGGCGCAGCCGAGCCCGCCGAGGCCGACTACCAGCACGCGAGCGGCTTTTAACCGCTCCTGGCCGTCGAAGTCAAAACCGCGCAGTATGATTTGCCGGTTGTAGCGCAGCATCTCTTCGTCGTTCAGCTCAACGGCCATTACAGCCCCCCAAACAGATGATTAAAGGGTTCGACTTCGACCCATTCGCCCGCTTCAACGTTGCCGCGTTCGCGCTCCAGCACGATAAAGCAGTTGCCGAGACTGAATGAACTGAAAATGTGCGAACCCTGATGGCCGGTGGTGTTGACCACCAGTTCGCCTTCCGGGTTGCGCTGCAATACGCCGCGCTGGAAGTCGAGACGACCCGGCGATTTTTTCAACCGACTGGCGGCGCGCACGCGTAGACGCATCGGCTGGGTTTGGCTATGGTTGCCGGAGAGTTTCGCCAGCAACGGCTGCACCAGCTGATAGAAAGTTAAGGTAGCGGAAACCGGGTTGCCTGGCAGGCCGCAGAACCAGCTATTGCTGAGCTTGCCGAAGGCGAACGGTTTACCCGGCTTAATCGCCAGCTTCCAGAAACCGATCTCGCCCAGCTCTTCGAGGATCGTTTTGGTGTAATCGGCTTCGCCAACGGAGACGCCGCCGGAGCTAATCACCACATCGGCCTGTTGGTCGGCGGCGATAAAGGCTTCACGTAGCTTCGCCGGATCGTCAGGGATAATGCCGAGGTTGATCACCTCGCAGCCCAACTGCTCAAGCATTAAATGCACCGCCAGGCGGTTGGTATCGTAAATCTGGCCGTCGCCGAGCGCTTGACCGGGCAACTGGAGTTCATCGCCGGTGGAGAAGACCGCGACGCGGATTTTACGTATCACCTCGACTTCAGCGATACCTAGCGATGCCAGCACCGGCAGTTCAGCGACGGTGAGGCGGGTCCCCGCCGGGAATACCACGGCGCCGTTGGCGATATCTTCCCCGCGGTGGCGAATATTTTGCCCGGCTTTCACCGGCGCGATAAAGCGCACGCCGCTATCGGTTTGTTCAGTTTCTTCCTGCATGACAACGGCATCGCAGCCGTTCGGCACCGGCGCGCCGGTCATAATGCGAATACAGGTGCCCGCAGGCCAGGCGTCGTGGAACGGTTGACCGGCAAAAGCCTTACCGGCGACCGGCAGCGCCGCGGCATCGGTGAGATCGGCCAGACGCACGGCGTAGCCGTCCATCGCCGAGTTATCAAAGCCGGGCACATCCAGCGGCGAAATGAGATCATGGGCAGTCACGCGCGAAAAGGCCTGCAGCAGCGGTAGGGTCTCCACTGCCTGCAGCGGCGAAATACGGTCGAGCATCTGAGTCAGGGCTGTGTCGAGCGGCATCAGTCCGGCGGTAAAATCCATGGGTTACTCCTGCTGGCAAAACGTCGAAAACGCCTATTATGGCAGAAAAGCGCCGTCGACTGTATGCCACCTGGGTACGAGGCTTTACATCGTCGGACGCTCTTTCTATATTCAAAAAATGTATAAAAGGTTAATCAGTATAATGATATCTATACAGTTTATGGCAAAGGAAAGATCGAATGGCTAAGGCGGTGATAGCAATCCACGGCGGCGCGGGGGCGATAACCCGTGCGCAGATGACGCCGGAACGCGAGCGCGAATACGTGGCGGCGCTGTCGGCCATTGTAGATAGCGGGCAAAAAATGTTGGCTGCCGGGGCCAGCGCGCTGGACGCGGTAACCGAGGCGGTGCGCCAGCTTGAAGAGTGCCCGCTGTTTAACGCCGGGATTGGCTCGGTGTTTACCCACGATCAAACCCATGAACTGGATGCCTGCGTGATGGATGGCTATAGCCTGCAGGCTGGTGCGGTGGCCGGGGTGAAACACCTACGTAACCCGGTGCTGGCGGCGCGCCTGGTGCTGGAAGAAAGCCCGCACGTGCTGTTGATCGGCGAAGGGGCGGAAAAATTCGCCACCTCGCGCGGGATGGAGTTGGTGGAGAACGAACTGTTTTCCACTACTGAGCGCCTGCTGCAGCTGCAACAGGCGAAAGCGGGGGGAGAGATTACCCTCGACCATCATGCCGCGCCGCTCGACGAACGCAACAAAATGGGCACCGTCGGCGCGGTGGCGCTGGATCTCGCTGGCAACCTGGCGGCGGCGACCTCTACCGGCGGGATGACCAATAAGCTGCCCGGCCGCGTCGGCGACAGTCCGCTGCCGGGGGCGGGCTGCTATGCCAATAACGCCAGCGTCGCGGTTTCCTGCACCGGTACGGGCGAAGTCTTCATGCGTACGCTGGCTGCTTACGATATTTCGGCGCTGATGGAGTACGGCAACCTGAGCCTGTTTGAAGCCTGCGAGCGCGTGGTACAGGAAAAACTGCCGGCGCTTGGCGGCAGCGGCGGGCTTATCGCCATCGACCGCGAGGGCAACGTGGTGCTGCCGTTCAATAGCGAAGGCATGTATCGGGCGTGGTGCTATGCGGGCGATACGCCCACGATTGGCATTTATAAAGAATAAAGCCTGGTCATTAGGGTTATTTTAGAAGGGGAAACGAGTTTGCCGCAAAGTCATGAAATTGATGAAGATGATGTGCTGGTAGTGCGCGATCTCAACGTCGCCTTTAGTCAGCAGCGGCAGCGCGTTTCCGCGGTGCGCAACCTGTCGTTTAGCCTGCGTCGCGGCGAGACGCTGGCGATCGTCGGCGAGTCCGGCTCCGGCAAGTCGGTCACCGCGCTGGCGCTGATGCGTCTGCTTGACGACGCGGTCAGCGACGTTAATAGCGAAGCGCTGCTGCGCCGACGTAACCGTCAGGTTATCGACATCAATGCGCAAACCACGGCGCAGATGCGCAAGGTGCGCGGTGCGGACATCGCGATGATTTTCCAGGAGCCGATGACCTCGCTGAATCCGGTGTTCACCGTTGGCGAACAGATTGCCGAGTCCATCCGCCTGCATCAGGGGCTACGGCGCGATGAGGCGCTGCGCGAAGCAAAGAAGACGCTTGAGCGGGTGCGCATTCCGGAAGCGGAATCGATGCTGTCGCGCTACCCGCACCAGCTTTCCGGCGGCATGCGCCAGCGGGTGATGATCGCGATGGCGCTGTCGTGCCGACCGGCGGTGTTGATCGCCGACGAACCGACAACGGCGCTGGATGTCACGATTCAGGCGCAAATCCTGCAGCTGATCGCCGCATTGCAAAAAGAGATGGCGATGGGGGTGATCTTTATCACTCACGATATGGGCGTGGTGGCGGAAATCGCCGACCGGGTACTGGTGATGTATCGCGGCGAAGCGGTGGAAAGCGGGCCGGTGGCGGATATTTTCCGCGCCCCGCAGCACCCCTATACCCAGGCGCTGCTGGCGGCGGTACCAAAACTGGGCTCGATGCGCGGCAGTGATTTACCGCGCCGCTTTCCACTGTTCAACGATAGCGCCGCCCCGTTGCAGGAGCAGAATACCGTGGTGGCTAGCAAGCCGATTTTGCAGGTGCGCGACCTGGTGGCGCGTTTCCCGATCCGCAGCGGCATTCTCAATCGCATCACCCGCGAAGTGCATGCGGTGGAGAAAGTGAGTTTCGATTTATGGCCCGGCGAGACGCTGTCGCTGGTCGGCGAGTCCGGCTGCGGCAAATCCACCACCGGACGGGCGCTACTGCGGTTGGTTGAGGCGCAGGGCGGCAGTATTACCTTTAACGGCCGGCGTATCGACGCGCTTTCCGGCGGCAAGCTGCAGGCGCTGCGCCGCGATATTCAGTTTATTTTCCAGGATCCCTACGCCTCGCTCGATCCGCGCCAGACCGTGGGATATTCGATTATGGAGCCGCTGCGCGTACACGGCCTGCTGGAGGGCGAGGCGGCCCGCGAGCGCGTTGCCTGGCTATTGCAGCGCGTCGGACTGGAAGCAGAGCACGCGTGGCGTTATCCGCATGAATTTTCCGGCGGCCAGCGCCAGCGTATTTGCATCGCCCGCGCGCTGGCGCTCAACCCGAAAGTGGTGATAGCCGATGAGTCCGTGTCGGCGCTGGATGTGTCGATTCGCGCGCAGATTATCAATCTGCTGCTCGATCTGCAGCGCGAGATGGGGATCGCTTTTCTGTTTATTTCACATGACATGGCGGTGGTGGAGCGCATCAGCCACCGCGTGGCGGTGATGTACCGCGGGCGGATCGTCGAGATCGGCCCGCGTCGCGCCGTGTTTGAAAACCCGCAGCATCCTTATACCCGTAAACTGATGGCGGCCGTGCCGGTCGCCGACCCGGCGCATCGTCAGCCGCAGCGCGTACTGCTTTCCGACGAGCTGCCGGGGAATATTTTTAAACGGGGAGAAGAGGTCGACAACGCGCCATTACAGCAGGTGGAACCGGGGCACTATGTCGCCAGGGAATCCGCCGATGTACTGAGCCGATAACAACATAACGCACGCTTGCAGGAGCACAACATGACTCAATCTGTTTCACGCAAATGGTTGCTGGCGCTGGGAATTGCCTCGGCGCTGGCGGCCACGCCGGCTTTTGCCGCCAAAGATGTCGTGGTGGCGGTTGGTTCTAACTTCACTACTCTTGATCCCTATGACGCCAACGATACGCTATCGCAGGCGGTGGCGAAGTCGTTTTATCAAGGCCTGTTCGGCCTTGATAAAGAGATGAAACTACAAAATGTGCTGGCGGAGAGCTATACCGTGTCGGCGGACGGGCTGGTGTATACCATCAAGCTACACAGCGGAGTGAAATTCCAGGACGGCACCGACTTCAACGCCGAGGCGGTGAAAGCGAACCTCGACCGCGCCAGCAATCCGGACAACCATCTCAAGCGCTATAACCTGTATAAGGATATCGCCAGCACTGAGGCCGTGGATCCGACGACGGTTAAGATCACCCTCAAGCAGCCGTTCTCGGCGTTTATCAATATTCTCGCCCATCCGGCGACGGCGATGATTTCTCCGGCGGCGCTGAAGAAATACGGCAAGGACATCGGCTTCCATCCGGTGGGAACCGGGCCATATAAGCTCGATACCTGGAACCCGACCGATTTTGTCAAAGTCAGCAAATTTGACGGCTACTGGCAGCCGGGGCTGCCGAAGCTTGATTCCATCACCTGGCGTCCGGTGGTCGATAACAACACTCGCGCGGCGATGTTGCAGACCGGCGAGGCGCAGTTCGCTTTCCCGATCCCCTACGAACAGGCGCCGTTGTTAGCCAAAAACAGCAAGCTGGAGCTGGTGGCCAGTCCGTCAATCATGCAGCGTTACATCAGCATGAACGTGACGCAGAAGCCGTTCGATAACCCAAAAGTGCGTGAAGCCATTAACTATGCGATTAACCGCCAGGCGCTGGTGAAAGTCGCTTTCGCCGGATACGCCACGCCGGCGACCGGCGTCGTGCCACCGTCGATCGCCTATGCCCAGACCTACCCCGCGTGGCCGTACGATCCGGCGAAAGCCCGCGAGCTGCTGAAAGAGGCCGGATTCCCGAATGGTTTTAGCACCACGCTGTGGTCGTCGCACAACCACAGCACCGCGCAGAAAGTGCTGCAGTTTACCCAGCAGCAACTGGCGCAGGTGGGCATTAAAGCGCAGGTGACGGCGATGGATGCCGGACAGCGCGCGGCGCAGGTCGAAGGGAAGGGGCAGAAAGAGAGCGGGGTGCGGATGTTCTATACCGGCTGGTCGGCCTCCACCGGCGAAGCCGACTGGGCGCTGTCGCCGCTGTTCGCCTCGCAGAACTGGCCGCCGACTCTGTTTAACACCGCGTTTTACAGCAATCCGCAGGTCGATAAGGATCTGAGTGACGCGCTGAAAACCACGGATAGCAAAGAGAAAACGCGGTTGTACAAAGCGGCGCAGGACATTATCTGGCAAGAGTCGCCGTGGGTGCCGCTGGTAGTGGAGAAACTGGTCTCCGCGCATAGCAAAAATCTGACCGGTTTCTATATTCAACCGGATACCGGGTTTAGCTTCGAGCAGGCGGATCTGACGCAGTGAGCGCGTTAATCTTCACGCATTCCCTCTCCCTCTTTGGGAGGGGACGATGCTGAATTATGTGATTAAACGCCTGCTGGGGTTGATTCCGACGCTGCTGATCGTCGCGGTGCTGGTGTTCCTGTTTGTGCATATGCTGCCGGGCGACCCGGCGCGGTTGATTGCCGGGCCGGAAGCCGATGCGCAGGTGGTGGCGATGGTGCGTCAGCAACTGGGGCTCGATCAGCCGCTGCACGTACAGTTCTGGCACTACATTACCAATGTGTTGCAGGGGGATTTCGGCACCTCGATGGCTTCGCGTCGCCCGGTGACCAGCGAAATTGCCAGCCGCTTTATGCCGACGCTGTGGCTGACGCTGGCCAGTATGACCTGGGCGGTTTTGTTCGGCATGGCGGCGGGCATTGCCGCGGCGGTGTGGCGCAATCGCTGGCCGGATCGGTTGGGGATGGCGCTGGCGGTGACCGGGATCTCCTTCCCGGCGTTCGCGCTCGGTATGCTGCTGATGCAGGTCTTTTCCGTGGAGCTGGGCTGGTTGCCGACGGTCGGCGCCGACAGTTGGCGGCACTATATTCTGCCGTCGGTGACGCTCGGCGCGGCGGTGGCGTCGGTGATGGCGCGCTTTACCCGCGCGTCGTTCGTCGATGTGCTGCATGAAGACTACATGCGTACCGCGCGGGCCAAAGGGGTCAGCGAAACGCTGGTGGTGCTGAAGCATGGTCTGCGCAATGCGATGATCCCGGTAGTGACCATGATGGGGTTGCAGTTCGGTTTTCTGCTTGGCGGTTCCATCGTGGTGGAAAAGGTCTTCAACTGGCCTGGGCTCGGGCGCCTGCTGGTCGATTCGGTGGAGATGCGCGACTACCCGGTGATCCAGGCGGAAGTGCTGCTGTTCTCGCTGGAGTTCATTCTTATCAACTTAGTGGTGGATGTGCTGTATGCCGCCATTAACCCGGCTATCAGGTACAAGTAAGGTGCGATTGCTCAACTGGAGAAGGGAAGCGGTTATCAACGCGATGCCGGGCGTCAAGCCCGGACAGATCCGCACGCCGTGGCATGAGTTCTGGCGGCGTTTTCGTCGCCAGCCAGTGGCGATGGCGGCAGGGATATTTGTGTTGCTGCTGATCGTGGTCGCCATCGCCGCGCCGTGGATTGCGCCATTCGATGCGGAAAATTATTTCGATTATGACCGGCTCAATGAGGGGCCGTCGATGATGCACTGGTTCGGCGTCGATTCGCTGGGGCGCGATATCTTCAGCCGGGTGCTGGTCGGCGCGCAGATTTCGCTGGCCGCCGGGGTGCTGGCGGTGCTGATTGGCGCGCTGATTGGTACCGTACTCGGCCTGCTGGCGGGTTACTACGAAGGCTGGTGGGACCGCATCACCATGCGTATCTGCGATGTGCTGTTCGCTTTTCCCGGCATTCTGCTGGCGATTGCGGTGGTGGCGGTAATGGGCAACGGGATGGCTAACGTGATTATCGCGGTGGCGATATTCTCGATCCCGGCCTTTGCCCGCCTGGTGCGCGGCAATACGCTGGTATTGAAGCAGCAGACGTTTATCGAGTCGGCGCGCAGCATTGGCGCCAGCGATACGACGATCCTGTTCAACCATATTCTGCCCGGCACAGTGTCGTCGATTGTGGTCTATTTCACCATGCGGATTGGCGTGTCGATTATTTCCGCCGCCAGCCTGTCGTTCCTCGGCCTTGGCGCGCAGCCGCCGACGCCGGAATGGGGGGCGATGCTTAACGAAGCGCGAGCGGATATGGTGATGGCGCCGCACGTGGCGCTATTCCCGGCGATCGCCATTTTCCTGACGGTGCTGGCGTTTAACCTGCTGGGCGATGGGCTAAGGGATGCGCTGGATCCGAAGATAAAAGGCTAGCGGGGGTTACGTTGGTTGGTAGCCCGGATAAGGCGCAAGCCGCTATCCGGGTTTTCCCAGCCCGTGCTTGGCTAGGCTACGGTTTTCAGCGGTATGATAGACACAAAACGACGCAACGGGGTAGCCCGGATAAGGCGGAGGCCGCTATCCGGGAAACCGAATTAGACTCGGGTGCCCCACAGGTCGTATTCGTCGGCGTGTTCAACTTTCACGCGCAGCACGTCGCCCGGTTTCACGTTGGTTTCGCCGTTCAGGTAGACTGCGCCGTCGATTTCCGGGGCATCGGCCATGCTTCGGCCAATGGCGCCTTCTTCATCGACTTCATCGACCAGCACCATAATTTCGCGACCCACTTTTTCCTGCAGACGCTCAGCGGAAATCTGCTGTTGCAGCTGCATAAAGCGGTTCCAGCGCTCTTCTTTCACTTCTTCCGGCACCTGATCCGCCAGTTCGTTGGCGGTGGCGCCTTCTACCGGGCTGTACTTGAAACAGCCGACGCGGTCGAGGCGCGCTTCTTTCAGGAAGTCGAGCAGCATCTGGAAGTCTTCTTCCGTTTCTCCCGGGAAGCCGACGATAAAGGTGGAACGCAGGGTCAGATCCGGGCAGATCTCGCGCCACTGTTTGATCCGCGCCAGTTGGCGGTCAGCGGAACCCGGGCGTTTCATCAGTTTAAGGATACGCGGGCTGGCGTGCTGAAGCGGAATATCGAGATACGGCAGGATCTTGCCTTCTGCCATCAGCGGGATCACATCGTCAACGTGCGGATACGGATAGACATAGTGCAGACGCACCCAGATACCGAGCTTCGCCAGCTCTTCGCACAAGCTGACCATGCTGGTTTTCACCGGCATACCGTTGTGGAAACCGGTGCGGTGCTTGACGTCAACGCCGTAGGCGGAAGTGTCCTGAGAAATCACCAGCAGTTCTTTCACTCCGGCATCGGCCAGGCGCTTGGCTTCCGCCAGCACTTCGCCAATCGGACGGCTCACCAGATCGCCGCGCATGGACGGGATAATACAGAAGGTACAGCGGTGGTTGCAGCCTTCGGAGATTTTTAAGTACGCGTAGTGGCGCGGCGTCAGCTTGACGCCCTGTTCCGGCACCAGGCTGAGGAACGGGTTGTGCTTCGGCTTCGGCGTATAGTGGTGGACGTGCTCCAGTACCTGCTCGTAGCTATGCGGGCCGGTAATTTCCAGCACCTTCGGATGCACTTCGCGGATCTGATCTTCTTTCGCGCCAAGGCAGCCGGTCACGATCACTTTGCCGTTTTCTTTTAAGGCTTCGCCGATCGCTTCGAGCGATTCTTGTACGGCGCTATCGATAAAGCCGCAGGTATTGACGATAACCATATCGGCATTGTCGTAGCTGGGAACCACGTCATACCCTTCGGTACGGAGTTCGGTGAGAATACGTTCTGAGTCCACGAGATTTTTCGGGCAGCCCAGGGAGACGAAGCCGATTTTCGGCTGGTGCGTGACATTGCTCATAGCTTAAAAATTGTTCATTTATTGGAATGGTCAGGGCAGGAATTCTACAGATCTTTGCGAAAAAGAGTATAGCCACGGCGTGATGAATGATGAAAAAGCTTTACGGCGAGAAAGGACGCTCATTGAGGTGAAAGGCGTTATTTAAGTTGCGTTGATGTTGCGTTTAATAACATTTTGGTAACCTTGCCCACAGCCGGAGTCAATACTGATAAAATCCATGCGGCAAGGAGCATAACAATGACCACGAGCAGTCCGCTGGCCCTTACGACATTACCCTTTACCCATCTCGATATTCCGCCGCAGCCAACGTCAATTCAACACTCGCTGGAAGAGGGCAATGTCCTCTATTTACCGAATCTGGATTTTTCGCTGACTGACGAAGAACTCGAATTACTCAATACTGACCTGGTGTCTCCGAAGCGTAAGAACATTAGTTATCAGCCGGAGAAACGCGAAATTAAAGGCGTGGCGGATGCGGCGAAAATGCCAGCGGTGATGCAGTTGACCGAACGTTACTATCAATCGACGTTACGCCTGATCGACGCGTTGCTGCCCGGCTACCGCGAAGCGCTGTACCGCCCGCAAACCAGCCTACGTCTGCACCCGATTACCGCCTGGCGTGACAATACTTCCTGGCGCAAAGATGATACCCGTCTGCATGTCGATGCTTTCCCGTCGCGCCCGGTATACGGCGATCGGATCCTGCGTGTTTTTTGCAATATCAATCCTCACGGCGAGCCGCGCTTGTGGCGTACCGGGGAACATTTTGAAACCCTCGCCGAGCGTTTTTTACCGTCACTAAAACCGTGGTCGCCGCTTGCCAGTTGGCTGCAATCGGCAGTGGGGATCACTAAAAGCAAACGTAGCCATTACGATCACCTGATGCTGGCGCTGCATGACAAAATGAAAAGCACGCCGGAGTATCAGCAGCACGGCGTACAGCAGGCGGTAGACTTTGCGGCGGGAAGTACCTGGGTCTGCTTTTCCGATCAGACGCCACACGCAGCGATGGGCGGGCAATTTATGCTGGAACAAACCTTCCAATTGCCGGTGAGTGCAATGAATAATCCACAGTATTCGCCGCTTAAGGTGCTGGAAAAGTTGATGAATAAGCCGCTAGTGGGTTAATGGCGCGGCGCTTCCTCTGGGGTTGTAACATTGTAAATAATGTTAATTGACCCGGAATTATTGACCTCGCTCATGATTCTGCTCAAAAAATGACCATACTATGATAGTGGTAATGGACGACAGAGGAGGACCCATGATGAGCGTTGACAGACGTTACTTTAACCTTTTGAATAAGTTGATTAATGCCAACATTGATCTCGCCGCTTATTTGCAGCTTCGTAAAGCGAAAGGCTATATGTCAGTCAGCGAAAATGACCATCTGCGTGATAACTTGTTTGAGCTATGCCATGAACTGCGCGTACACGCGCCGCCCTTGCAGCACGCCATCGCGCCGGAGGAAATGGAAGCCTTCCGACTTGCCGGCGAGTCCGTCGCCTCTGCGGCGGTTTGCCTGATGAGCGGGCATCACGATTGCCCGGCTTACATTGCTGTTAACGTAGAGAAGCTAGAACGCTGTCTGTCAGGACTGACGATGAATATTCATATTTTGAATAAATCGTCGCCAATCACCCACGCCTGAACTCAGGGGGAGAGCGCTCCCCCTGTTAACGTTTAGATAAAATCCCTGCTTAATCTCAGGTGACCGGGATCATCACCACGTCGCGGAAAGCCTGACGCTGTTGGATCTGCTGATACCAGCGCTGTAAATGCGGCCGCGGCTGCCAGCTATCGAGGATCGAAAGCAAGTTATAGACGAATGGCGCCACCGCCACATCACCAAGGCCGAATTCGTCGCCGGAAAGCCAAACGTGCTTCGCCAGCTCATCGTCGAGCATGGCGAACAGCGATTCGCAGGCGCTGATAGCGGCATCGATGGACGCCTGGTCGCGCTGCGCCGGCGGCGTCCTCACCAACCCCATCAGGACCGGACGGTGCGCTGGCGACAGCGTCGCGTTAGCCCAGTCCATCCATTTTTCCCCCTGCGCGCGCTGCGCCGGCGACGCAACCCACAGCGGGGTCGGTCCATACTGGGCGGCGAGATAGCGGATGATGGCATTGGATTCCCACAGCACCAGCCCGTTGGCATCATCTTTTAATAGCGGCACCAGGCCGTTCGGGTTCATCGCCAGATATTCCGGGTCGTGATTCAGACCGTACTCCAACCCCGCCAGAATTTGCTGATAAGGAAGATCCAGTTCCGCCAGCACCCAGCGAACTTTCTTCACGTTGGTCGAGTTATTTCTGCCCCATAGCGTAATCATATCCGCTCCTGCATATTATTGAGTCGCCGTTGCAACATGGTGAGCAATCATGTTGGAATAAAGTTAACAGTTTAGGCAATCACGATCAAAAAAATTGCCTTGTTTTCAGCAGGCATCGAGGTTATTGCGTAAACTTTAAAAACTTTACCAACTCGCTGTTTCTTTAAGGTCATTTGTACGCTTTACTCACCGCCTTGTGCTGTGCGGCAAGAGTGTTGCGGCATATTTTGTTTGGAAAGGATACTTGGGTGGCTCTTATGACGCATGATGCTTTTTCCCTTCGCGGCCTCGCGGCAGGCTGCACGCTTTTACTTCTCGTGGCGCCTGCGGTGCAGGCGGCGGAACAACTTCCTGCTGCGCCATCGATTGATGCGCGAGCCTGGATCCTGATGGACTATGCCAGCGGCAAGGTGCTGAGCGAAGGTAACGCCGACGAGAAACTCGACCCGGCAAGCCTGACGAAAATCATGACCAGCTATGTCGTGGGTCAGGCGCTGAAAGCGGGCAAAATTAAACTGACCGACACGGTCACCGTTGGCCGCGATGCGTGGGCGACCGGCAACCCGGTGCTGCGTGGTTCCTCCGTGATGTTCCTTAAGCCGGGAATGCAGGTTTCGGTTGAAGATCTCAATAAGGGCGTGATCATTCAGTCCGGCAACGATGCCAGCATCGCTATTGCCGATTATGTCGCCGGTAGCCAGGATTCGTTCGTGAATCTGATGAACGGCTATGCGCAGAAAATTGGGCTGACCAACACCACCTTTAAGACCGTCCATGGTCTGGATGCGCCGGGGCAGTTCAGTACCGCCCGCGATATGGCGCTGCTGACCAAAGCGATGATCCACGATGTACCGGAAGAGTATGCGGTACATAAGGAAAAAGAGTTCACCTTCAATAAAATTCGCCAGCCAAACCGTAACCGCCTGTTGTGGAGCACCAATCTTAACGCCGATGGGGTGAAAACCGGGACTACTGCCGGCGCCGGTTACAACCTGGTCTCTTCCGCGACCCAGGGTGATATGCGTTTAATTGCCGTGGTCCTCGGTACCAAAACCGACCGTATCCGCTTTAATGAATCGGAAAAACTGCTGACCTGGGGCTTCCGTTTCTATGAAACCGTGACGCCAATCAAGCCTGATGCGACCTTTATCTCACAGCGCGTGTGGTTCGGCGACAGCAATGAAGTCAAACTCGGCGCAGGCGAAGCGGGTTCGGTAACGATTCCGCGCGGCCAGCTGAAAAGCCTGAAAGCGAGCTATAACCTGACCGAACCGCAGTTGACTGCGCCGCTAGCTAAAGGGCAGGTGGTGGGCACCATCGACTTTAAGCTCAACGATAAAACCATTGAACAGCGTCCGCTGGTGGTGATGGAAGAAGTGAAAGAGGGCGGTTTCTTTAGCCGAATGATCGATTTCGTGCTGATGAAACTGCACGGCTGGTTCGGTAGCTGGTTCTCTTAAGTGACGAGCCGCGCCCTGCGGGGCGCGGCTAGTACAGTAGCGATATTTGCTTTTCTTTCGCCAGCGCCAGCAAATCGTCATCCGGGCGAACATCGCTGGCGATGACGTCAAACCGCGACAATTCCCCCATCCGCGCTGGCCGCACTTTTCCGAACTTACTATGATCAACGACCAGCACGTGGTAGCGGGCATTGCTCATCGCCCAGTGTTTCACTGGCAGTTCTTCAAGGTTATAGCAGGTCGCCCCCTGTTCGCAGTCGATTCCGGCGGCAGAGTAGTAGGCGATATCCGGGCTAAGATGGCTCAAGGTATCCTGCAGGCTTAATGGCAGGAAAATGGCGTTGCTGGCGTGGAATTCTCCGCCGCAGAGAATGGCGCGACACTGTGGTTTTTCCTGCAGGGCGAGGAAGGTATTCAGTGAGTAGCACACCCCGGTGAACGGCAGGTCTTTATCGATGGCGTCAATGATCCACGGCGTGGTGGTGCCGCAATCAAAAAAGGCCATTTGATGGGCTTCGAGCAACCCGGCGGCATGGCGCGCGGCGCGGCGCTTTTCATCCACTAATCGGGTTTTTTGGTCGCTCAGCAGATAGTGCGTCGCGCTGCGCGGTTCCAGTACGATGTAACCGCCCAACAGCACCACCGGGCCGCTGTGGCCATTCAAATCGCGACGAATAGTCATTTCCGACACGCCAAGCAGCGATGCCGCTTCCTTCAGGTGAAGTTTATCGCTGCGCTTGAGTGCCTGAATGAGCTGGTTGATGCGTTCGTCACGACGAGTTTCCATATACCCTCTGAGCTAAAATCGCCCTGCGATTGCAGGGCGTTAGCTTGATTTTACCCGGCGGCGAGGGGTTCGTCACCTGTCAGGCGTTAACCGCGTACCCAGCCTTTACGAATCGGCAGCGAGAAGCAGAAACGGTACAGGCGTTGTAGCTGCTGATAGAGGCCATGACCGCCGCTTTGCCACAGCAGTTGCGCGCCGAGGCAACCGCACATCCCGGCCAGCAGCCCGCCCAGCATATCCAGCGGCCAGTGTACGCCAAGATACACGCGTGACCAGGCAATCGCCGAAGCGATAACCAGCAGTAGCAAACCGGACCATACCCGATGCCAGAACAAAAACGCCAGCGCAAAGGTAAAGCTTACGGTGCCGTGATCGCTGGGGAAGGAGTCATCCGCCGCGTGATGCAGGAAGTTATAGCCGACACCGTCAACAAACGGGCGATCGTGCGGGTACAGATGACCGATAGCCCAGGAAATGATCAGGCTCAGGGCGAGGGCCAGCATCACCTTAAACACCAGCTGGCGCTGGTTCGGTCCCCATAGCCACAATGTGACCACCAGCAACGGCACAATAATAATTAAATCTTTGGCAATAAAGGTGGCAACCTCTATCGCCCACCACGAGGAAGCCGGGGTGGCGTTAATCAGGGTAAACAGCGCGTAGTTGATATTTTCCAGCATACTTCCAGTCTCTGGTTCCAATGGCAATAAGCCGCTCAACTTAATGAAAGGCCGCGATGAGGTAAAGCAGCATTGTCTTAATTATCATGTTGTTACGAAATGTACCTGCCAAATATCCATGCTGACACTTCGCCACAGAGAGTATATAGGCTGTAATCTCATTGAAACATAAACGAAATATAAATATCCGCTTCATGCTATCGATGGTTGGCGATATTTTTCATTGTCACTCACAATTCACTATCTCCCCGGGTCGACTTTCATTAAACTTTGCGCGATTTTTTTTAATTAAGAGACTGCATGCAGAATTATTCACTTTCAGGTAAGCGCCTTGGTCGTCAGGCGCTGCTGTTCCCGCTGTGCCTTGTGTTATATGAATTCTCCACCTATATCGGCAACGATATGATCCAACCGGGCATGCTCGCGGTGGTACAGGAGTTTCAGGTTGGCAATGAGTGGGTTCCGACCTCAATGACCGCTTATCTGGCGGGCGGTATGTTTTTGCAGTGGCTGCTGGGGCCGCTGTCGGACCGTATTGGCCGCCGTCCGGTGATGCTGACCGGGGTGGTGTGGTTTATTATCACCTGTCTGGCCACGCTGCTGGCGCAGACCATTGAACAATTTACTCTGCTGCGTTTCCTGCAGGGCATCAGCCTGTGCTTTATTGGCGCGGTGGGCTACGCCGCCATTCAGGAGTCGTTTGAAGAGGCGGTGTGTATCAAAATCACCGCCCTGATGGCCAACGTCGCGCTGATTGCGCCGCTGCTGGGGCCGCTGGTCGGCGCCGCCTGGGTGCACGTACTGCCGTGGGAAATGATGTTCGTCTTGTTCGCCGTGCTGGCGGCAATCTCATTCGTCGGGCTGCAGCGGGCGATGCCGGAAACGGCGACGCGACTTGGTGAAAAGCTGTCAGTGAAAGAGTTGGGGCGCGACTATCGACTGGTGCTGAAAAACCTGCGTTTCGTCGCTGGCGCGCTGGCAACCGGTTTTGTCAGCCTGCCGCTACTGGCATGGATTGCGCAATCGCCGGTGATTATCATCAGCGGCGAGCAGGCCACCAGCTATGAGTACGGCATGCTGCAGGTGCCGATTTTCGGCGCGCTGATCGCTGGCAATCTGGTGCTGGCGCGTCTGACGTCGCGCCGAACGGTGCGTTCGCTGATTATTATGGGCGGTTGGCCTATCATGTTCGGTCTGATCTTGTCGGCGGCGGCAACGGTTGTTTCGTCTCATGCCTATCTGTGGATGACCACAGGTCTGAGCTTCTATGCCTTCGGTATCGGCCTGGCTAACGCCGGACTGGTGCGCTTAACGCTGTTCGCCAGCGACATGAGTAAAGGCACGGTTTCGGCGGCGATGGGCATGCTGCAGATGCTGATCTTTACCGTTGGCATCGAGCTTAGCAAGCATGCTTACGAGCTGGGCGGCAACGGGCTGTTCAGCCTGTTTAACCTGCTGGGCGGGGTGCTGTGGCTGGGGTTGATTATTTACTTCCTGAAAGATAAAACCGTCGGCAGTTCGCAGCAGGCGTAAAAGATCCGGATGCGCCAGCGCATCCGGGCTTCCATCAGGCGAACGGCGCTTCGCGATTCAATATCTTATCGATAATATGCAGCACGCCTTCCTCGTTATTATGCGGCGCATGATGGCTGGCGACGGCTTTGACCTCCGCTTTGGCATTCGCCATGGCGAAGCCAAAACCGGCGTGCTGCAGCATTTCGATGTCATTGCCGCTGTCGCCAAATGCCACGACTTCATGATTATCAATCCCCCAGCGTGCCTGCAAAATGCGCAAACCGTTGGCTTTATGCACGCCAGGGATAATTAAATCGATGCTGCCGTAGCCGGTGGCCACGGCGGTGACCATATCGCCCAGCGCCGCGTGCAGCTTCGGTTGAATTTGCGGGATTAAGTGGTCCGGCACGTTAAGACCGAATTTGAGAATCACGTCATCAAGGTGGTTAAAATCATCCACCAGTTCAAGGCGATGATAGTACTTCGCCGCCACCGTTTTGAGCTCGTCGTTATAACGGTTGAGCGTATAGGCGCTGCGTTTGCCGCAGGCGATGATTTCGATATTCGGCAGCGTTTGCAGGTGGTCGACGACGGCGTTGAAATGCGCCGTCGGCAGTTGGCAGTTGAAGACGTCTTCTTTACCGCTGACCACCCAGCCGCCGTTTTCCGCGACAAAAGCGATTTCATCGGCCAGTTCCGGGAAAAACGAAATCAGCTGATAATACTGGTTGCCGCTGGCGACCACGAAGCGAATATCCTGTTCGCGCATCCGCTGGTACTGAGCCAGAAAGCGCTGGCGATTATAGGTTTTGGCATCGCTTAAAAAGGTGCCGTCCATGTCTACCGCAATCAGTTTGATGCTCATTAGCTATTCTCCATCACAGGTTCAGGCTGAGGCTTAGCCACCGCGCGGGCCACCAACGCGGCGATCATCACCAGGCCCAACACCGCCATCATGGCGCTGCGCAGGCCGAAATGTTCGCCAAGGAAGCCCAATAGCGGCGGCCCGACGAGGAACGCGAGGTAGCCGGTAATCGCCACGACGCTAACGCGTTTCGGCGCATCCGGGCCGGTGTCGCTGGCGGCGGAAATCGTCAACGGGAAGCCGAGCGATGCCCCCAACCCCCACAGCAGTACCGATATCCCGGCGACCCACGGGCTGTCGACAAAAATAATCAGCCCGATGCCCAGCGCGCCCATGATCGCGCTGGCGCGCACCACGGCGACGCGGCTATAGCGGTCGATAAACCAGCCACCGGTAAAGCGGCCCAGGGTCATGCCCAGGGTGAAACCTGCGTAAATCAGTGAGCCGGAAGTTGGGCTAAAGCCGTGGCCGTCGACCATCAGCAGCGGCAGCCAGTCGTTGGCGGAGCCTTCGGCAAAGGCCATCGCCAGCACAATTACGCCGATCAGCAATAGCTGGACATCGCGCCAGACCGGTAGGCCTTTCGCGTCGCTGTGTGCGGATTCGGCGGCATTCTTGCCGGTGCCGTCGGGGATGGCGCGAATGGCGATAACGATTGGGGCAATCGCCACCAGCGCGGCCAGCAGAATATGCGGCGCGGCGTGCAGGCCAAAGCCGGTGACCACCATGCCGATCCCGGCGCCGACGAGGGTGCCGAAGCTGTAAAAGCCGTGCATCATCGGCAGCACGGTTTTATTCATTTCACGCTCGACGGCGGCGCCTTCGACGTTAATCGCCACTTCCGCCGAGCCGAAGCTACCGCCGAAGATGGCCAGCCCGAAGGCGAACAGCGGCGCAGAGGCAAGCCACAGCGCCAGGCTCAGTACCAGCATGCCCGCTACCGCGCACAGCATGGTGGTGCGGATCACTTTGCGGGTGCCAAAACGCTTAACCAGCCATGCTGAACAGAGGATGCCGCTCATTGAACCAATCGACAGACCAAACAGGACGATCCCCATCTCGGCGGTAGACAGGGTTAGCAAGTCGCGAATCGCTGGGGTGCGGGTGGCCCATGAGGCCATTAATAAACCAGGGATAAAAAAGAACATAAATAGCGCCCACAGTCGAAGCTGTAGGGCTCTGCGAGAGGTTTGCGCCGTCATCCATAAACGCCTGTGAAAGAAGGGTTGCAGACAACAGTAGCAAGGTTGTGTACATTTGTACATATTCCGCTACCACTTTACCTGGCATTGCGCACAGAGGGGAAAAAACAGACCGATGACCCGCAGACCGAACGATCCGCAGCGGCGCGAGCGCATTCTGCAGGCGACGCTGGATACCATCGCCGCACACGGCATCCACGCGGTGACGCACCGTAAAATCGCCAGCTGCGCCGGGGTGCCGCTGGGCTCACTGACCTACTATTTCAGCGGCATTGAGGCGCTGATTGCGGAGGCGTTTCGCAACTTCACTGCCGAAATGTCGGCGCAGTATCAGCAGTTTTTCGACGGTGTCGATAGCCGTGAGCAGGCCTGCGACGCCATCGCCGAACTTATTTTCAGCGCTCAGGTGACCACCGCGCGCAATATGGAGCTGATGTATCAGCTGTATGCGTTTTGCAGCAGCCAGCCGGCGCTGAAGACGGTCATGCAGGGCTGGATGCTGCGTAGCCAGCAAACGCTGGAGCACTGGTTTGAACCGGCGACGGCGCGTGGACTGGATGCGTTTATTGAGGGGATGACGTTGCACTTCGTCACCGACAGCGCGCCGCTGTCGAAAGCGGCGATTCGGCTGATGGTCGGGCGATTGGCGGGGGAGCACGACGTTAGTTAAGCGTCGTCCCAGCGGCAGGGTGTCGACGATTCCACCCGCAGCACGAATCCGCACCGCTGCCGCCAAAAATCACCACGGTTTTATCTTTAAGCAACATGGTATCGCCTGACGAATGCCCGGAATCAGGAATGTATGGGCGAAAAAATAACCCGCAGAAGGGGAGACGGAAAAGGCGGCGGGGCGTGCCGGTCAGTAAATTCAGGCAACAAAAAACCCATCAACCTTGAACCTAAATGGCGGGGTTGATGGGCTCCACAAAATGGGGACATCAAAGAAAAGCAGTGGCACTAGTTATGACTGACGTCCAGGGAAAAAGTTCTGTCTATTACCGATTTTTTTGCGAAAAAGTTAAAAAACTTCGGCGGGGCGCTAGCCCAGCCCCGGCCAGATAATGACGATGAGCGTACCGGCCAGCGTCAGCAGCACGTTGGCGATAGCGTAGGTACCGGCGTAGCCGAGCGCAGGGATGTTGCTGCGCGCGGTATCGCTAATAATTTCCATCGCCGGGGCGCAGGTACGTGCGCCCATCATCGCGCCGAATAGCATCGCGCGGTTCATGCGCAGCACGTAGGCGCCGAACAGGAAGCAAATTACCACTGGCACCAGGCTGACGATCAGACCGGCGGCCAGCATTTGTCCGCCAACCGCGCCCAGACCGTTGTTGATGCCCGCGCCAGCGCTCAGACCGACCCCGGCCATAAACACCATCAGGCCGAACTCCTTCACCATGTTCAACGCGCCCTGCGGGATATAGCCGAAGGTCGGGTGGTTGGCGCGCAGGAAACCGAGCATAATCCCGGCGAACAGCAGACCGGCGGCATTACCGATGCCGAAGCTGAACGAACTGAACTGGAAGGTGATCATGCCGATCATCAGGCCGACGATAAAGAAGGCGCAGAAGGCCAGTAGATCGGTCACCTGGCTGTGAATCGAGATAAAGCCGATGCGGTCGGCGACGGTTTTTACGCGGCGGGCATCGCCGCTCACCTGCAGCACATCGCCCTTGTTGAGCACCACGTTATCGTCGATAGGCATTTCAATCTGGCTGCGGATCACCCGGTTCAGGAAGCAGCCGTGGTCAGTTAGTTTCATCTGCGCCAGGCGGCGACCGACGGCGTTATGGTTCTTAACCACAATCTCTTCGGTCACGATACGCATATCGAGCAGGTCGCGGTCGAATACTTCTTTACCGTTACGGAAGCTTGGGTCGAGGCGCGCGTGCGCGTCCGGGTAGCCAACCAGCGCGATATCGTCGCCCATCTGCAGCACCGCGTCGCCGTCCGGGTTCGCGAGAATGCCGTTACGGCGAATACGCTCGATGTAGCAACCGGTCTGGCGGTAAATCCCCAGCTCGCGCAGGTTTTTACCGTCCGCCCATGCCACCAGCTCCGGGCCGACGCGGTAGGCGCGGATCACCGGCAGATAGACTTTACGCTTGGAGTCGGTATCCAGACCGCGTTCGCGGGCGATCTGCTGGGCGCTGGTTTGTAAATCCTGGTGCTGCAGCTTCGGCATATAGCGCGCGCCGACGATCAGGCTCACCAGCCCGACCAGGTAGGTCAGCGCATAGCCGAGGCTCAGGTGGTCAAGCGACTGCGCCAGCTGATCGCTGGGCAGGCCGAAGTGGCGCAGGGTATCGCCAGCGCCGACCAGCACCGGCGTGGACGTCATGGCGCCCGCCAGCATGCCGGCGGTCAGGCCGATATCCCAGCCGAACAGCTTTCCCAGCCCCATGGCGATTAACATCGCGCTGGCGACCATCACCAGCGCCAGCATCAGATAGTTTTTGCCGTCGCGGAAAAAAATAGAAAAAAAGTTGGGCCCGGCTTCGACGCCGACGCAGAAAATAAACAGCATAAAGCCGAGATTCAGGGCATCAGTGTTAATAGCAAAATGCTGCTGGCCTAATAATAAGGAAACTACTAAAACGCCAATGGAATTACCAAGTTGTACTGACCCGAGGCGCAGTTTCCCGAGGCAAAGACCCAGTGCGAGTACAACAAACAATAACAGGATGTAATTCCCGTTTAACAAATCTGCGACGTTTATATTCACGAAAGCCAACTTCTCATTTACTAGTAAGTTGTTGAAGGAAATGGTTTTTTGGTCTAAGGTTGCTCAAGCGTTCGGACTACGTCGAACGTTATTCTGGCATCCCGTTAATACCGATAAAACAGTGCCGTTAGTTTAATCCTTCCTGGATGCTGCGGCTAGTCACAATCGTTTTTACGCCAACGGGAGCGTTATAGGCATGGATTGCCAGAATGCTATTTCTGACTGGATGAAGTGAAAGAGAGTTAGAGGCGAAATCAGGAGGATATCGTGAAATCTGAGCGCGCGTGGGCCGGTATAATCTGTGGGTTCTTTCTTTTTATTGTGGTCTGTTTATCGTTATTGCTACATATGAAAGGGGTCTTACGGCAAACGGGTAACCCTGAGCTCGGGCTGCTGCTCTTTTTGCTTCCTGGGGCGCTGGCAAGCTGTTTGTCTCCCGGGAGGCGCGTAATACGTCCGCTGATTGGCGCGATGCTGGCGACACCGGTCTGTCTGCTGGTGATGCGGATGTTCTTTGTGAGTCAACGATCGTTCTGGCAGGAACTGGCGTGGTTATTTAGCGCAGTGTTCTGGTGCGCGCTCGGCGCGTTGTGCTTTTTATTTATTTGCGTCTGGCTGGACGCCAGACGCAGGAACTCAACGGAAGAGTAAGGGTTCTCAGGCAAACAGGCCGAGATTTTCTTTCGCCCAGGCTTCGAAATCCGTGCAGCCGCCGATGTGTTTCTGATCGACGAAAATCTGCGGAACGGTTTCAACCGGCTTACCGACGGTTTTTTCCAGATCGGCTTTGCTGATGCCTTCCGCATGGATATCAATGTAGCGATAGCTGAAGTCATCACGCTCGGTGCTCAGCTTTTCAGCCAGCTCTTTGGCGCGAACGCAATACGGGCAACCTGGACGACCAAAAATGACGGTAAACATGCTTTCTCTCCTTAAATCTCAGCCGGATGGCGAATAGGGCTATGATGCCGCGTTCCGTCTGCGAGGGAAAGAAGGTTTTACCTTTTGTATTGATGGTCGTGGGTTATGCTTGAAAAAAAGCACCTGCTGAAAGACCCTATACGCATCCGCAGTGCGCTGCGCGCTGCATCCGTACATTAAGGAGCGTTATGCGATCGCCCACCGCATTACCCAAAAGCATCCTGATTGTCGAGACCGTCGGCATTGTGCTGCTGACGCTGGCCTGGCTGTCGTTGAACCAGTACATTCAGCTGCCAACGCCGTTTGCCAGCCCGACCGCCGCGCTGCTGATGATCTTTGCCGGGATTCTGCTGATGCTTCCGGCGGCGTTAGCCTTAATGTGGCGGGTGGCGAAAATCGTCGCCCCGCAGTTGACCAACAGCCAGACACCGCCTTCCACACCGTCCGAAAGAGAAAAACACGATGACGCCGACCATTGACCTGCTGCGCAGCCACCGTTCCATTCGCCATTTTACCGACGCGCCAATTAGCGACGAGCAGCGTGCGGCGATTATTGCCGGCGCTCAGGGCGCTTCCAGTTCCAGTTTTTTACAATGCACCTCAATTATTCGCATTACCGACCCGCAAATGCGCCAGCTACTGGTGCCGTTGACCGGCGGCCAGCAGCACGTCGCGCAGGCGGCGGAGTTTTGGGTGTTCTGCGCCGATTTCAACCGCCATCTGCAAATTTGCCCTGAAGCCCAGTTGGGCCTTGCCGAGCAGTTGCTGCTCGGCGTCGTCGATACCGCGATGATGGCACAGAATGCGATGGTTGCCGCGGAATCTCTGGGATTGGGCGGCGTCTATATTGGCGGTCTGCGTAATAACATTGCGGCGGTGACTGACCTGCTTCAACTGCCGAAGCATGTGTTGCCGCTATTCGGTCTGTGCCTTGGCTGGCCGGCTGACGACCCGCAGGTGAAGCCGCGGATCCCGGCGGCGATGCTGGTGCATGAGAATCACTATCAACCGCTTGATCAACAGGTGCTGGCGCAGTACGACGACCAGCTGGCGCAATATTATCTGTCACGCGGTAGCAATACCCGTCGCGATACCTGGAGCGACCATATCCGCCGGACTATTATCAAAGAAAATCGTCCGTTTATTCTCGATTATTTGCATCAACAGGGCTGGGCAACGCGCTAATTACCGTTACACTTCATCCTTCAAATGGAGCGTGCTGGCAACTGGTTTTTTCAAAGGGGTGTTGGGTGAAAATTGCTATATTATCCCGGGATGGAACGCTTTACTCATGCCGTCGCCTGCGTGAAGCCGCGCAAAAACGTGGCCATCAGGTCGAAATTCTCGATCCGCTCTCCTGCTATATGAGCGTTAGCCCAATAGCCTCCTCGATTCACTATAAAGGGCGACAGCTGCCCCATTTTGATGCAGTCATTCCGCGTATTGGCACGGCGATTACCTATTATGGTACCGCCGCGCTGCGTCAGTTTGAGCTGCTGGGCAGCTATCCGTTAAATGAATCGGTCGCGATTACCCGCGCCCGCGATAAGCTGCGTTCACTGCAGTTGCTGGCGCGTCAGGGCATCGATTTGCCGGTAACGGGGATCGCTCACTCGCCGGACGATACCAGCGATTTAATCGCCATGGTCGGCGGCGCGCCGCTGGTGGTAAAGCTGGTGGAGGGCACCCAGGGTATCGGCGTGGTGCTGGCGGAAACGCGGCAGGCGGCTGAGAGCGTGATTGACGCATTCAGGGGCCTCAATGCGCACATTTTAGTGCAAGAGTACATTGCTGAGGCAAAAGGCTGTGATATCCGCTGTCTGGTGGTCGGCGATGATGTCGTTGCCGCGATTGAGCGGCGGGCAAAAGATGGTGATTTTCGTTCCAACCTGCACCGCGGCGGTGTCGCCACCACCGCGGCAATCAGCGAGCAGGAACGGGAGATGGCAATTAAAGCGGCGAAAACGTTGGGGCTGGATGTGGCTGGGGTCGATATTCTGCGCGCCCATCGCGGCCCACTGGTGATGGAAGTTAATGCCTCGCCGGGCCTGGAGGGCATTGAAACCACGACCCACGTTGATATCGCCGGGCGAATGATCGAGTGGATCGAACGTCAGGCCACGCCGGGATATTGTCTAAAAATGGGCGGATAGCACCTCTTCGTTATCCTTTCATGGTATGCGGCGCATTTTTTGCGTAAGCTATGCGTCGTTTTTTTCCCCAGCAAGAGGTCACAGGCACTATGGATTCACTGGTCGTTCCGAGTCTTGATACATTACGTCATTGGCTCGACGAATTAGGCATCAGCTTTTTTGAGTGCGACTCCTGCCAGGCGTTGCACCTGCCGCATATGCAGAATTTCGACGGTATTTTCGATGCTAAAATCGACCTGCTGGACAACGTGGTGCTGTTTTCGGCGCTGGCGGAAGTGAAGCCTTCCGCGCTGCTGCCGCTGTCGGCGGATCTGTCGGCGATCAACGCCAGCTCGCTGACCGTAAAAGCGTTCCTGGATATTCAGGATGATAACCTGCCGAAGCTGGTGGTCTGTCAGGCGCTGTCCGCCGGCGCGGGCATTACCCTCGAGCAGTTCGCCTGGTTCTTCCGCCAGAGCGAAGAGCAAATTTCGATGGTGATTCTGGAAGCTGGCGCCAATCAGCTGCTGTATAAAGCGGAAGAGCAGGAAGAGCCCGCAGCGGAAGACGTGCAATACCATTTTCTTCACTAATTACCGCGACTCGCCAACTCCGTATTAATAAACGCAGCCGCTGTCATGGTGGCTGCGTACTCCTTTCATTTATTCTGCGACTCACGTCTTTTTAAAGCATTATTCACCACTATTTTGCCGCTTCTCTTTTATCTCCAGGGGCTTTATTGCATAGAAATATGATCCAGGGCGTTTTTTTGCCTGGGCTATATCCTCTTATTCTGGCTACAGTTATTCTGGCGAGGCGTCCAGTTGCGGGCAGCCAATCAGGGAGAGGGTCTCTCTCCTTATCTTAGGCAATGAAAAAATATGCATGATTTTTGCATGCGTTTAAGTTCGTCTATTGCGTCCGTTGATTAACGGGCCTTGAGAAGGAAACAGAGATATGACCGCCTTGGGTAAAAAATGGTTAACAGGTGTAGTTGCTGGTGCGCTGATGGCCGTTTCTGCCGGCTCGCTCGCCGCTGAACAAAAAACGCTGCACGTTTATAACTGGTCCGATTATATTGCGCCGGACACGGTCGCGAATTTTGAAAAAGAGACCGGTATAAAAGTGGTCTATGACGTATTTGATTCCAATGAAGTGCTGGAAGGCAAATTAATGGCTGGCAGCACGGGATTCGATCTGGTGGTACCGTCAGCCAGTTTCCTCGAACGTCAACTGGCGGCAGGCGTCTTCCAGCCGCTGGATAAGAGCAAACTGCCAAACTGGAAAAACCTCGACCCGAAAGTTTTAAAACTGGTCGCCCGCCACGATCCCGACAATAAATACGCCATGCCATACATGTGGGCGACGACCGGTATCGGCTATAACGTCGATAAAGTCAAAGCCGTGCTGGGTAAAGACGCGCCGCTGAACAGTTGGGATCTGGTGTTGAAGCCGGAAAATCTTGAGAAGCTGAAAAGCTGCGGCGTCTCCTTCCTGGACGCCCCGGAGGAGATTTTCGCCACTGTGCTGAACTACCTCGGGAAAGATCCGAACAGCGCCAAAGCTGATGATTACACCGGTCCGGCGACCGATTTACTGCTGAAGCTGCGGCCGAATATCCGTTACTTCCACTCCTCGCAGTATATTAACGACCTGGCAAACGGCGATATCTGCGTCGCCATTGGTTGGGCGGGGGATGTCTGGCAGGCGTCAAACCGTGCGAAAGAGGCGAAAAACGGCGTTAACATCTCTTACTTCATTCCGAAAGAAGGGGCGCTGGCTTTCTTTGACGTCTTCGCCATGCCGGCGGACGCCAAAAATAAAGATGAAGCTTATCAATTCCTGAACTATCTGCTGCGTCCTGATGTGATAGCTCACATCAGCGATCATGTCTACTACGCCAATGCGAACAAAGAGGCGACGTCGCTGGTCAGCGCCGACATTCGCAATAACCCGGCAATTTACCCGCCAGACGATGTCTTCGCTAAGCTGTTCACCCTGAAGGTGCAGGATCCGAAGATCGACCGCGTGCGCACCCGCGCGTGGACGAAAGTGAAAAGCGGGAAATAAAACCTCATGGCCCGGTCTGCCGGGCCTGCAAAGGTCTGACCCGTAACATCCGTTATCAGCTGAATGGCGGGGTAAACCTGCCGTTCGCTGGCTGACGGGGAACAGAAGAATGTATGGCAACCGGGCCATACGGTGGTTTGTATTTGCCGGAGAGCTCCCGAGTGAATGACGCAATGCCCCGCCCACAGGCGAAAGCCCCCAAAGCGCTGACCCCGCTGCTGGAAATCCGTAATTTAACCAAATCCTTCGATGGCCAACATGCCGTCGATGACGTCAACCTGACTATTTATAAAGGGGAAATCTTTGCGCTGCTGGGCGCGTCCGGCTGTGGAAAATCGACGCTGCTGCGCATGCTGGCCGGTTTCGAACCGCCGACCGCCGGGCAAATTGTTCTGGATGGCGTCGACCTGGCGCGCGTGCCGCCGTATCAGCGGCCTATCAATATGATGTTCCAGTCCTACGCATTGTTTCCGCACATGACGGTGGAGCAGAACATCGCCTTTGGTCTCAAGCAGGACAAACTGCCGAAGGCGGAAATCACCGCCCGCGTCCAGGAGATGCTGGCGCTGGTGCATATGCAGGAATTTGCCAAACGTAAGCCGCATCAGCTTTCCGGCGGCCAGCGTCAGCGCGTGGCGCTGGCGCGCAGTCTGGCGAAGCGGCCGAAGCTGCTGCTGCTCGACGAACCCATGGGCGCATTGGATAAAAAACTGCGCGACCGTATGCAGCTGGAGGTGGTGGATATCCTTGAGCGTGTCGGCGTGACCTGCGTGATGGTGACGCACGATCAGGAAGAGGCGATGACCATGGCGGGCCGTATCGCCATCATGAACCGCGGTAAGTTCGTGCAGATTGGCGAGCCGGAAGAGATTTATGAGCATCCGACCACCCGCTACAGCGCCGAGTTTATCGGTTCGGTCAATGTGTTTGAAGGGCTGGTCAAAGAACGATTGGAGGATGGTCTGGTGCTCAATTCGCCGGGGCTGGCGCATCCGTTGAAGGTCGATCCCGATGCCTCGGTGGTGGATAACGTCCCGGTATGGGTGGCGCTGCGTCCGGAGAAAATCATGCTCTGCGAGGATCCGCCGCAAGATGGCTTCAACTTCGCGGTGGGTGAGGTGATTCATATTGCCTACCTCGGCGATCTGTCTATCTATCACGTCCGTCTTAAAAGTGGGCAGATGATCAGCGCGCAACTGCAAAACGAACATCGCCACCGCAAAGGAATGCCGACCTGGGGTGATGAAGTCCGTTTGTGCTGGGATGCCGATAGCTGCGTTGTGTTGACGGTGTAAGGAGAGGGCGATGAGCACATTAGAGTCCCCAGCCGGCGCCAAAAAGCCCGGCGGTTTTGCCTTGTGGCTGGCGCGTCAGCAGATGGCCCATGGCCGTAAACTGGTGATCGCGCTGCCGTATTTATGGCTGATCCTGCTGTTTTTACTGCCGTTTTTGATTGTCTTTAAAATCAGTCTGGCCGAAATGGCGCGCTCGATCCCGCCCTATACCGAGCTACTGTCATGGGCAGACGGCCAGCTGACGTTAACGCTGAATCTCGGCAATTTCCTGCAGTTGACCGACGATCCGCTCTATTTTGAGGCCTATCTGCAGTCGCTACAGGTCGCGGCGATCTCAACGTTCTGCTGCCTGCTGCTGGGTTATCCGCTGGCGTGGGCGGTGGCGCACAGCAAACCGTCGACGCGAAATATTCTGCTGCTGCTGGTGATTTTGCCCTCCTGGACCTCGTTTCTGATCCGCGTTTACGCGTGGATGGGGCTGCTGAAGAGCAATGGCGTCCTCAATAACTTCCTGTTGTGGCTTGGGGTTATCGACCAACCGTTGGAGATTCTGCATACCAATCTGGCGGTGTATATCGGCATTGTTTACGCCTATCTGCCGTTTATGGTGCTGCCAATTTATACCGCGCTGACGCGTATTGATTACTCGCTGGTGGAGGCGTCGCTGGATCTTGGCGCCCGGCCGTTAAAAACCTTCTTCCAGGTGATTGTGCCGTTGACCAAAGGCGGCATTATCGCCGGTTCGATGCTGGTGTTTATTCCGGCGGTCGGCGAGTTCGTGATCCCGGAACTGCTCGGCGGCCCGGACAGCATTATGATTGGCCGTGTGCTGTGGCAGGAGTTCTTTAATAACCGCGATTGGCCGGTGGCGTCAGCGGTGGCGATCGTGATGCTGCTCCTGCTGATCGTGCCGATCATGTGGTTCCATAAGCACCAGCAAAAACAGATGGGGGATCACGGATGAACGACTTGCCGGTTGTGCGCTCGCCGTGGCGAATCCTGATCCTCGTACTCGGCTTTACCTTCCTGTATGCGCCGATGCTGATGCTGGTTATCTACTCGTTCAACAGTTCGAAACTGGTAACGGTTTGGGCAGGGTGGTCTACGCGCTGGTATAGCGAACTGTTCCATGACGATGCGATGATGAGCGCGGTGGGGTTAAGTTTGACCATCGCCGCCTGTGCGGCGACGGCGGCGGCGATCCTCGGTACCATCGCCGCGGTGGTACTGGTACGCTTTGGCCGCTTTCGCGGTTCCAACGGCTTCGCCTTTATGATCACCGCGCCGCTGGTGATGCCGGATGTGATCACCGGGCTGTCGCTGCTGCTGCTGTTCGTTGCACTGGGTCATTCCATCGGCTGGCCGTCGGATCGCGGCATGCTGACGATTTGGCTGGCGCACGTCACTTTCTGTACTGCTTACGTGGCGGTGGTGATCTCCTCACGCCTGCGTGAGTTGGATCGGTCTATCGAGGAAGCGGCGATGGATCTTGGCGCCGCGCCGCTGAAGGTCTTCTTTGTGATCACGTTGCCGATGATAATGCCGGCGGTGATCTCCGGCTGGCTGTTGGCGTTTACGTTATCGCTGGATGACCTGGTGATCGCCAGCTTCGTTTCCGGCCCGGGCGCGACCACTTTGCCAATGCTGGTCTTCTCCAGCGTGCGTATGGGGGTCAATCCGGAAATCAACGCCCTGGCGACGCTGATCCTTGGGGTCGTGGGCATTGTCGGTTTTATCGCCTGGTATTTAATGGCCCGCGCAGAAAAGCAGCGAGTACGCGATATCCAGCGTGCAAGAAGAAGCTGAACCCACTAAAATCTCTACCAGAGCCTACTATCGGCGCCGCAGATGTGGCGCCGTTTTCATGGATGACTTTACGTTGGGATTGTTTACAAAAACTCGATCGTCTCATGCTCGTCTTAACGTTCCTGCGCTGGTGCAGGTGGCGGCCTTCGCTATTATCTTAATTCGCGGTCTCGACCTGTTAATGATCCTCAATCAGCTTGGGGCGCAGGGCATTGCCGATTTTATTCACCGCAGCGTGCAGACCTGGGCGTTGACGCTGGTGTTTCTGGCAAGTCTGGTGCTGGTGTTTATCGAAATCTGGTGCGCTTTTTCGCTGGTGAAAGGCCGCAACTGGGCGCGCTGGCTCTATCTGTTGACGCAAATCATCGTCATCTCTTATTTGTGGGCCGCCTCTCTTGGCTACGGTTATCCGGAGTTGTTTAGCGTGGCCGGCGAGTCGAAGCGGGAAATTTTCCATGCGCTGGCGCTGCAGAAACTGCCCGATCTGCTGGTGCTGGCGCTGCTGTTTCTGCCGCCGTCGTGCCGACGATTTTTCCGACTGCAATAACGGTGATACAATCCCCGCCCCGGTTTTTTTGAAGGTCTTCTTATGCACTGCGCACTTTATGACGCGGGCCGCTGCCGTTCCTGTCAGTGGCTGGAACTGCCATTGACGCAACAGCTCGCCGATAAAATGGCGAATCTGCGCGAACTGCTGGCGGGTAGCCCGGTCGCAACGTGGCTTCCCCCGGTCTTTGGCCCGGAGGCGGCGTTTCGCAACAAAGCAAAGATGGTGGTGAGCGGCAGTGTAGAGCGCCCGTTGCTCGGCATGCTGCATCGCGACGGCGCGCCGGAAGATCTGACCGATTGCCCGCTGTATCCGCCGAGCTTTGCGCCGGTCTTCGCCGCGCTGAAACCGTTTATCGCCCGCGCCGGATTAACGCCCTATAACGTCGCCCGCAAGCGTGGTGAACTGAAGTATCTGTTGCTCACCGAAAGCCAGCAGGGCGGCATGATGCTGCGTTTCGTGCTGCGTTCGGATACCAAGCTTGAGCAGCTTCGCGCCGCGTTGCCATGGCTGCAGGCGCAGTTGCCGCAGCTTAAGGTGATCACCGCCAATATTCAGCCGGTGCATATGGCGATCATGGAAGGGGAACAGGAGATTTTCCTCAGCGAGCAGCAGGCGTTGGCGGAGAACTTTAACGGCGTGCCGTTGTGGATCCGCCCGCAAAGCTTCTTCCAGACCAACCCGACGGTCGCCAGCCAGCTGTATGCCACCGCCCGCGACTGGGTGCGCGAGCTGCCGGTTGACCATATGTGGGATCTGTTTTGCGGCGTTGGCGGCTTCGGCCTGCACTGCGCCACCCCGCAGATGCGCCTGACCGGTATTGAAATCGCGCCGGAAGCGATTGCCTGCGCGAAGCAATCTGCCGCACAACTGGGGCTTAACAACCTGCATTTCCAGGCGCTGGACTCCACCCAATTTGCGACCCATGAAGATGATATCCCGCAACTGGTGCTGGTTAACCCGCCGCGTCGCGGTATTGGCGCTGAACTGTGCGACTATTTAAGCCGCATGGCGCCGCCGTATATCATCTACTCAAGCTGTAACGCCCGGACGATGGCGAAAGATATCGCTCGTCTGGACGGTTACCGCGTTGAGCGGGTACAGCTGTTCGACATGTTCCCGCACACCGCCCATTACGAAGTGCTGACGCTGTTGGTTCGCGAAGTTTAAACAAAATGTGAACGTTTTAACCGGCTGAAATCGGGTAAGCTTTGTGAAACGAGAGTGAAATTCGTGGAGCGAATCCGATGGCTAAGAAAATCCTGCTGGTTGAAGATGACGATGATATTGCCGCGTTACTGCGCCTGAATCTGCAGGATGAGGGCTACCAGATTGTTCATGAGGCTGACGGCGCCGAAGCGCTGGCGCAGCTGGAAAAACAGAGCTGGGATGCGGTGATCCTCGATCTCATGCTACCCAATGTCGATGGTCTGGAGATTTGCCGCCGCATCCGTCAGCAAACCCGCTATTTGCCGGTGATTATCATCAGCGCGCGCACCAGTGAGATGTCTCGTGTTTTGGGGCTGGAGATGGGCGCCGATGACTATCTGGCGAAGCCGTTTTCGCTGCTTGAGCTGATTGCCCGCGTTAAAGCGCTGTTTCGCCGTCAGGCGGCGATGGGACAAAACCTCCTGATGGATGCCGGACGGATTTTTTGTCATGGCCTGAGTATCGACCCGTTGTCGCGTGAGGTGAAACTGCATGGCGCGGTAGTGGATCTGACGCCGCGCGAATTCGACCTGCTGTATTATTTTGCCCGTCACCCTGGCGAGGTCTTCTCGCGCCTGGCATTGCTGGATAGCGTCTGGGGCTATCAGCACGAAGGCTATGAGCATACGGTCAACACGCATATCAACCGCCTGAGGACTAAAATCGAACGCGACCCGGCGGAGCCGGACATTATTCTCACCGTCTGGGGCAAAGGCTATAAATTCGCGCCGTATCGCACTGAGGCGCAGTCATGATTCGCCGGCTTAGCCTCAGCCAGCGCCTGTCGCTGGTCTTTATCGCCTTACTGCTGCTGTGCGCGCTCTCCGTCTGCCTGGTGCAGTTATACAGCAGCGCGCAGTACGGCAACGTGATGGTACAACGGTTGTCAGCCGGGCTGGCGCAGCAAATTGCCGCTCGTGAGCCGCTGCTGAACGCGCGCGGCGAAGTGGATCGTACGGCGTTGAAACCGTTATTCGATCGTCTGATGGTGTTTAACCCCAGCGTCGAGTTGTATCTGGTTTCCCCTGACGGCGAACTGCTGGCCGACGCCGCGCCTCCAGGACATATCAAACGCCAGCGAATCGATATCGCGCCGGTGCAGGCGTTTCTTTCCGGCAGCGCCTGGCCGATTTATGGCGACGACCCGCGCAGCGCGGATCGGCAAAAAGTCTTCAGCGCCGCGCCGTTACGCCTGGACGGCCAGCTGCGCGGCTACCTTTATATTATTTTGCAGGGGGAGACGTTTAATCAGCTGGCGGCGGACGCCTGGCAGAAGACGCTGTGGAGCATTGTGCTGTGGACACTGGTGCTGGTGGCGCTGTTTGGCCTGCTGGCTGGCGGCCTGGCGTGGTACTGGGTGACGCGTCCGGTACGCCTGCTAACCGCTCAGGTGGCGGCGACGGAGCAGGACAGTATCCTTGCTGTCAAGACGCTGGCGGCCCGCGCTGCGGATCCGCACCCCGGTAATGAAGTCGCGGTGCTGCATAATCGCTTTATTGAACTGGCGCAGCAAATTGCGGAGCAGTGGGACCAACTGGCGGACAGCGACCGCCAGCGTCGTGAATTCGTGGCTAATATTTCGCATGACCTGCGCACGCCGCTAACCTCGCTGTTGGGCTATCTGGAAACCCTAAGCCTGAAAGATGAGCGGTTAACGACCGAAGAGCGCAAACAGTACCTGAATATCGCGCTGCGTCAGGGCAATAAAGTTCGCCACCTTTCGCAGCAGTTGTTTGAGTTGGCGCGCCTGGAACACGGTGGTATTAAGCCGCAACCGGAGAAATTCGCGCTGGCCGAACTTATCCAGGATGTGGCGCAAAAATTTGATTTGGCTATCGCCACGCGTGAAATCCACCTGCAGCTGGATCTGGCTTCCGGCTTGCCGTTGGTGGAGGCCGACCTGTCGATGATGGAACGGGTACTTACAAACTTGTTGGATAACGCCATTCGCCATACTCCGCGCGGCGGCGACATTCGTCTGTCGGCGCGGCAGCGGGGAAATCAGGTGGTGGTTGACGTGGCGGATAGCGGTCCGGGCGTTGCCGGGGAGCTGCGGGCAAATCTGTTTGAGCGTCCTTCGGTGCTGGAGCCGGGGCAGCAGAGCGCTTCGCGCGGCGGTTTAGGGTTGATGATTGTTCGGCGGATGCTACAGCTGCACGGCGGTGATATTCGCTTGCTGGAAGCGCCGACAGGGGCCTGTTTCCAGTTTACCCTGCCGCTGTGAAGGCTAGTGGTTCCTGTAACCCGGCTCAGGCGATACGCCGCAAGCCGGGAATGGTAAATCTTACTCCGGGAACCACTGGTTGCTGATTTTCTGGTAAGTCCCGTCGGCTTTAATCGCCTTCAGCGCGCCGTTCAGTTTTGCCAATAACGCCTGGTTATCCGGGCGCACCGCAATGCCAAGACCGGTGCCGAAGTACTGCGGATCGGTGACTTTTGGCGTTGCCGCACCCAGCTGCGGGTTGGTCTTCAGCCATTCGTTGACCACCGCGGTATCGCCGAATACGCCGTCGATACGGCCGTTTTTCAGATCGATAATGGCATTCTGATAGCTATCGTATGCCACGGTTTTGACTTCCGGATGCTTATCCTGCAGGTATTTCTGGTGGGTGGTGCCGTTTTCCATACCGATGCGCTTACCTTTCAGATCGTCAAAGGAGTGGAACGCGCCTTTTTTGGCAATCACCAGCGCCGAGTTGGCGTAGTACGGGTCGGTAAATGCGACCTGCTTGCTGCGCTCCGGCGTAATGTCCATACCGGAAATCACCGCATCATACTTTTTGAATTTCAAGGCTGGGATCAGGCTATCGAAAGCGTGATTGGTAAACGTACAGTCGGCCTGCATCTGTTTGCACAGCGCTTTGGCCAGATCGAGATCGAAACCGACAATTTGGTTATTCGCATCCATGGATTCAAAGGGCGGATAAGTCGCGGAAACGCCAAAGCTGATTTTCTCCGCGGCAGCGGCGCCAAAAGCGAAAGCGCTAAGCAGCGCGGCCAGAACTAACTTTTTCATAGTGGAACTCCCGTCGGTCAATCTTATGATATTGTGCCGGTTTACGGCTGAAGTTCACAATGCCATCAAATGAATTTATATGCAATAAAGTTGTATGTTTATTTTATTGATTATAAAAAAAACGGGTAAGTATTGGTACTTACCCGTTTTATGATCTACTGATTATTCATTTTTGACCGCGTTAGTTACGACGCTCAAACGCCAGCGCTTTCCTTTCGACCAATCGCATCAGCAACGTCAGCAGGCCGTTCACTACCAGGTAGATGATGCCGGCTGCGCCGAATACCATGACATCGTAGGTGCGCCCGTACAGCAGTTGCCCGTGGCCCATGACTTCCATCAGCGTGATGGTATAGGCCAGCGAGGTACTCTTAAACACCAGCACCACTTCATTAGAGTAGGAGGAGAGGGCGCGTTTAAAGGCATACGGCAGCAGAATCGCCAGCGTATCCTTTTTGCTCATCCCCAGCGCGCCGCACGACTGCCACTGGCCGTCCGGAATCGCGCGGATAGCGCCGTAGAACAGCTGGGTGGTATAGGCGGCGCTGTTCAGCGACAGAGCAATCAACGCGCACAGCCAGGGCTCGGAAATCAAATGCCACAGCACCGGATAGTTCTGCAATGAAGGGAACTGGCCTGGGCCATAGTAGATCAGGAAGATCTGCACCAGCAGCGGCGTACCGGTAAACAGGGTGATATAGCCGCGGACGATCCACACCACGACCGGTGTTTTCAACGTCAGAATGATGGTAAAGATCAGCGCCAGAATCAGCGCCACGACGATCGATGCCGCGGTCAGCGTCAGGCTGGTATGCAGCCCTTTCAGCAGTTCGGGTAAGTAATCGAGCATCAACCTGGTCTCCGTTCGAAGCGCGTCGCGCGCTGGTCAATACGCTTGAGGATGTACTGACTCAACAGGGTGATGACGAGATAAATCGCCGCCGCAATGATGTACCAGTTAAATGGCTCCTGCGTACGGGTGGCGATACTTTTGGTTTGCAGCATCAGATCGTTGACGCTGATCAGGCTCACCAGCGCGGTGTCTTTCAGCAGCACTAACCACTGGTTGCCCAGGCCCGGCAGAGCATGACGCCACATCTGCGGCATCACCAGGCGGAAGAAAATCGCCGCCTGCGACAAACCGAGCGCTTGCCCCGACTCCCACTGCCCTTGCGGTACCGCTTTCAATGCGCCGCGCAGGGTCTGCGAAGCATAAGCCGCGTACAGCAGAGAAAGCGCAATGGCGCCGCAGAGGAATGGACTGACGTCGAAGTTCTCAATCTGCATCTGTACCGGAATCTGCACAAATCCGAGGTTGAGCGTAAAGCCGTCAGACAGCGTCAGCAGCAGCTGTGAGGAGCCGAAGTAGATAAACAGCACCACCAGAATTTCCGGCAGGCCGCGTAAAATAGTGACGATGCCGGTCGCGAGCCATGCCACTGGGCGCCATTTCACCGACTCCAGCACGGCGAAGAGCATCGCCAGCACCAGGCCGATGACCAGCGCGCAAACGGCAAGGCCGACGGTCATCCCGGCGGCGCTTGCTAATGGAAAAAATTCGTTCATTCAGCGTTACTTCTGGAACCATTTGCTATAGATGGTCTGGTAAGTCCCATCTTTCTTCACTTTTTCCAGCGCAGCGTTAAATTTCTGCTGCAGCTCGGTATTGCCCTGACGAACCGCAATGCCGAGGCCGGTACCGAAGTAGTCTTTATCCGTCACTTTATCGCCAACCGGCGCCAGCTTCGGATTGCTTTTCAGCCACTCGGTCACCACTGCCGTGTCGCCGAAGACGGCGTCAATGCGGCCATTTTGCAGATCCAGCTTGGCGTTCTGGTAGCTGTCATAAGGCACGGTGGTGATTTCCGGGTGCTTATCGGTAATGAATTTCTGGTGAGTCGTACCGTTCTGCACGCCGACTTTTTTGCCTTTCAGCTGGTCGATTCCGGTGAATTTACCCTGCTGGCCGACAAACAGCGCCGAGTTTTCATAGTATGGGGTGCTGAACAGAACCTGTTTTTCACGCTCAGGCGTGATGTCCATACCGGCCATGACGGCGTCGAAGCGACGGAACTTCAGACCTGGGATCAGACTATCGAACGCCTGGTTGGTAAAGGTGCAGGTCGCGTCCATTTCTTTGCACAGCGCGTTGGCCAGGTCGACGTCAAAACCGACGATTTTGTTGTTGGCGTCTACCAGCTCAAATGGAGGGTAGGAGGCCTCAGTGGCGAAACGGATGGTCTGGGCTGCGCTAGCGGAGAGGCTCATGCCCGCGAGCAGAGCGGCAATCAGTACTTTTTTCATCGTTATTTCCCCGAAAACATCAATGTGAAAGATAGTTTTTAAAGGCGTCGGTTTGCGGATGCGTGAAGCAGTTGGCATCCCCTTGCTCAACGATATGCCCGTTTTCCATATACACCACGCGGCTGGCGGTTTTACGCGCCACTTCCACTTCGTGGGTAACGATAACCTGGGTAATCCTGGTTTCCGCCAATTCGCGAATGATGCTGACGATCTGGGCGGTGATTTCTGGGTCGAGCGCGGCGGTGGGTTCATCAAACAGCAGCACCTGCGGCTCCATCATCAGCGCGCGAGCGATTGCCACGCGCTGCTGTTGGCCGCCGGACAGATGCAGCGGATAGCGGTCGCTATAAGGCTTGAGGCGTAAACGCTCCAGCAGCTTCTCGGCACGTGCCAGCGCCTGATCCTTGCTTAAACCCAGCACGCGGCATGGGGCTTCGATCAGGTTTTGCACCACCGTGAGGTGCGGCCACAGATTGTACTGTTGGAAGACCATTCCGACGTTCTGGCGCAGCTCGCGAATGGCTTTGTCAGACGGCGCTTTGGTAAAGTCGAATTGATTACCGGCGATGTTTAAGGTACCGGAACGCGGCATCTCCAGCAGGTTGAGTACGCGAAGCAGCGAGCTTTTCCCGGCGCCGCTTGGGCCGAGGAGCACCAGCGTTTCCCCCTGCGGGCAATCCAGCGTGATGTCGAACAGCGCCTGGTGCGCGCCGTAGAAGCAATTAATGCCGTTTAGTTTAATACTCATCTGGGCAGTCTGATACGAATAGCTATTGAGGCCGCAAATAGTAACGTTGACAGAATAGTTATGCAATATTTATGCGTTAAAAGTTAAATGTAAACCACATTTCTCTCTAAAGTTAGCACAAAATATGGGTTCGTGTGGTAGGGAGGAACAAATGTCGGCATTACCGGACGGAATACCGACATTTTACCGGGGTTATCGTTTCTGCGGGGCAGCTTCAACGCCGTAATCAGCGTTTTTCGAGACTCTGACGCAGCGTTCCGGCCGGCGCGTGGCTGTTTATGCCAAGATAGCGGACATCATCCACGGCCCAGCATTGACCTTCCTGAATCATCAGCACTTCATCTTTCCAGCTCTGGGTTCCCTGTTTTAACTCAACGCGCAGCGGAATATTGCGCGCATCGCGGTTCGGAATAGTCGAGGCGCTGGCGACATCAGCACTATCGGCTGGGGTGGCGCTGCTGGAGAAAGGATTGGATTGCAGCAGAGTATTACGCGATGGATCCTGATGGACGTCGTTCAGCAGTTTGGCTAAGCCGTCGCTCAGATACGGGCGTAGCGCGGTCAGGTCGTTATTGCGATGCTGGATTTGATAATCATAGAACTGCTGCGCCACCTCGTCCGGGCCGCCTTCGATGCAGGGACCGCTACGGGTGCCGTTGTCTTTATAAGCCGGGGTCACGGTGGTACAGGCGCTCAGCGCCAGCGCGCAAGGCAGAACAAGAGCAAGAATGTTGTAGCGCATGATGATTTCCTTATGAACTCACTACGTTATTAGTTTCTGCTAAAGCATAGCGTATAGCGCAGCAATTGTACTTGACGCAAAGAGCTAAGACCTTGATGTTGCAACGCCCCTCTGCCGCCCGCACGTGTCGTGCGGGCGGCAGAGAGCATCAGAACTGGTAACTGTAGTTGACGCTGGCGAACCACAGGTAAGGGTGATCGTAGTCGCCGGCGAGAATGGGCGGAGATTTGACGTGTGAAGACTGCATGTGCAGGTACGACACGGCGACGCCGATATTGCTGGCTGGAGTGACCTGATACTGTGCGCCGGTCGCGAAGCGCCATTCATCGCCGGTCGGCAGCGAAAGCGCGGTGTCGCTTTGCGAATCATAAACTGAGCTGTCGAAGCCAACCCCGGCGTTCAGACGCCACTGTCTGGTCGGCCGGTACTGCACGCCGACGGCGGTGTGCCAGGAGTCTTTCAGCCGGTTGTCTTTGTGACTTTCGCGGCCGACGACGGTGATTTGCGGGCTACCGAACTGGCTCCAGTCCTGCCAGCCGAGATCGCCCATCACCGACCACTGGGTATTAATGTCATGCACCATACTGAGCATAATCTGCTGTGGCGCGCGGACCTGAGCGGAAATTGGTAACTCATATGAGACGTTCGGTAAATTTGGGAAACGCGCTTGACCCTTAACGTTGAAGTCGTAGTCGGTTTTGCTATTCCAGGTCATCCCGACGCGGGTTTGTTCCGTCAGCTGCATCAGCAGGCCCAGACGGTAGCTCATCGCCCAGTCATGGTCTTTATCTTGCTCATCGCTACCGTCGACGTTACGCGTCAGCGACAGATAACCATAGTTCAGGTTGGCGGAGGCGCCGATGGAGAGTCGATCGTTAAGCTTCCATGCCAGAGACGGGCTCAGCGTCATCGCGACCATGGTGCTTTTTTTGATCAGTCGGTCGCCGGCCCAGTTGCCAAAATCGATGCCTAAACCGTAGTTACCGTATAAGCCAATCCCGGCATACAAATCGTCATTGATTTTCTGCGCGTAAAATCCGCTGGCGTTAGGGAACAGATTCATGACGTTGCCGGGGCTATTGCCGCCGTTGTCATTTTTCATCTGATAGGAGATGTCGCCGCCCATGACCTGCGCGCCGCCGGTAAACATATGGTCCGGAAGGCGAGTCATCCCTGCCGGGTTGGTGACGATGGTCGAAGCGTCCTGCGCGCGCGCCGCTTGCCCCGCGCCTGCCAGACCGACATCTTCGGTGCCCATTTCATAAAAATAGAGCGCGCTGGCGTGCGAGAGGCCAGAGCACAGCATTCCAGAGATAAGTAATACGATTTTTTTCATTTGCCACCTGCGGTAATTTAACGCACGAGTCTGTTTTTATGTCAAAAAAGTATAATTGACTTATCTGCTTTAGCGTTGAGTTTATGCTGATAATCGACGGAGAGAGAAGTATTGAGAGTCCGAAAACGGAGTGCGTTAACGATTTTATTTAATGTTATTCGAATTAACGCGCTGATAGTGACGCGTATTTAGTATTACTCTCTCAGAGGGGAAAATGGCAAAACAGTATAAAATTAAATGTTCGCAGAATAATCAGATAAGAAGCTTTATCACCTGACGGCGATAAAGCTTCTATAAGCGTCAGGGGCCAATGCTCACAGACATACCCTGGATCATGGCTTATCATAAGGGAGTGATGTTACCCGGTTGGTTATATGGGCTTAAACGATGGTCCGGAAGAAGGAAAGGAGCAGGTATGTTGACAGATGAACGGCTTAATCCGCGCAAGGATCGTGCAATGCTTTGGGCCAATCGCGAAAATGTCCAAAAACATGCGCTTTCGCGTAGCATGCCGTGGCTGGCGTTCGTCAATATCTCCTTTGCCTTAATGATTGTCTTTCGCAATGTTCTCTTTACCGAATTTGATCAGCAATCGTTAATTAGCGACCAGATTGTTCCCTGGATGGAGATCGCGCTTGGCGCAATTATCTTTTTTTCTCTGGCGCTCAGCGTTATGGTTATCTCCGGCAGAATTTTAAGCGGTATTTATGCTAAAAAAGTGATTACCGCTATTCTGTTGATCCTCAGCTTATGTTGGTCCTTCAGCAGTTACTGCTTCGTACTTTTCTGGTCGCTGCCGTTTGCCTGGCCGCTGTTGGTTGTTTTAATGACCACCGGTCTTGCCGCGCTGTATTATTTTCCGACGGGAATTGCCGTTTACATTTTACCGCTGTGGATCACTTCGCTACTGGCTGGCGTACAAATTCACCATGGCGTCGATTTACGCTTCCTGATCCTCTGGGGAATATTCACCGCCATCATGGTGTACGGTCGTCAGATATTACAGCGCTGGTATGATGAGGCCTGGAGAACCCACCAGGAAAATATGCAGCTTATTAACCGCCTGGAAAGTATGGCTAATCAGGATGCCTTGACCGCGACGGCGAATCGCCGCGCGCTGGACAACTTTTTAGCTCAGGCCTGGGCGAGCAAAGAGCGACTCGCGCTGATTATTCTCGATGTCGATTTCTTTAAACGCTATAACGATCATTACGGCCATCAGGCCGGAGATGATTGCCTCGCTCGTATCGCATCGCTGCTGAAGAGGTCGGTTCGCGCGCAGGACGATATGGTCGCGCGCTATGGCGGCGAGGAGTTTGTGATTGTCTTACCGCTACAGTCGTTAGAAAACGCCACCGCGGTGGCGCAACGGATCCAGAAAAAGATTAACGAAGCGGCGCTGCCGCATGCCCAATCGGATGTTGGGCCACTGGTCACTGTCAGTATGGGGATTGTCGCCTCGGATGGGCGCGTTCCGGCTTCAGAATTAATCGCGCAAGCGGATGCGGCGTTGTATAAAGCCAAGAGGGAAGGACGTAATCGATGGTCTTATTAGGAAAACGGATTGTTCAAATTACGCTTGTCGCTCTGTTGCTGACAGGGTGCGCGCCGGAGCAGGGCATTATCGATAAAAAAGGCTATCAACTGGATACGCGTCATCCGGCGCAGGCGGCCTATCCGCGTATTAAAGTTCTGGTTATCCACTATACCGCCGATAATTTCGATGTCTCGCTGGCGACTCTGACCGATAAAGAAGTGAGCTCGCACTATTTAATCCCGGCGCAACCGCCGCTGCATCATGGCAAACCGCGGATCTGGCAACTGGTGCCGGAAGACGATCTGGCCTGGCATGCTGGCATCAGCTTCTGGCGCGGCAGCACGCGTATCAACGACACCTCGATCGGTATTGAACTTGAAAACCGCGGCTGGCAAAAAACCGCAGGGACGAAAAGTTTTACCCCATTCAATCCAGCGCAGATTGACGCGCTTATTCCACTGGCGAAAGATATCATCGCCCGCTATCACATCCAGCCGCAAAACGTTGTCGCCCATGCCGATATCGCACCACAGCGCAAGGACGACCCGGGGCCGTTGTTCCCGTGGCAGGCGCTGGCGCAGCAGGGGATCGGCGCCTGGCCGGATGATGCGCGAGTCGCCTTTTATTTACAGGGCCGCCCTGGCTGGCAGCCGGTTGATAGCGGCGAACTGCTGGACCTGCTGTCGCGCTACGGCTATCAGGTCACGCCGGAGATGACGCCAGCGCAGCAAAAACGGGTGATTATGGTTTTCCAGATGCACTTCAGGCCAGCGCGTTGGGACGGCGTAGCCGATGCGCAAACGCAGGCGATCGCCGAGGCGTTGCTGGAAAAATATGGACAGGGGTGAAACGGAAAAAGGCGTGTATTCAGGACAGCGGCCCGGCGGCGGCTGTCCTGTGCAAAGTCGCTTAATCGTGCAGTTTGCCGTGGTCTTTTAACCACGCGGCAGTACGCGAAACGCCTTCATCCAGGGTGACAATCGGCTGGTAGCCAAGCTCCTGCTGAGCGCGAGTGATATCGAGGGTAAAGTCAAAGTTCAGCTTCGACACGCCGTAATGGGTAAAGGCCGGTTCTTTTGCCGATTTATTGCCGAAATGTTCCATGCTGCGGGCGATAATATCCAGCATCGGGTAGGGAACTGAGCGGATTCGACACTTGATGCCTAAATCGTCGATAAGCTTCTGCACGATGCTGCGCAGCGTCCGCGGCTCGCCATTGGTGATATTCCACGCCCGCGCCGACGGTAGATGGTCGCATTGCGGCTGGCTCGCCAGCCACATCGCATGTACCGCGTTCTCGTAATAGGTCATATCCACCAGCGCATTACCGCCGCGCGGCAACAGCACGCTACCGTAATGACGCATCATCTGCACCATCCGCGGAATAAAGACTTTGTCGTGCGGCCCAAACAGGCTCTGCGGGCGCAGAATGGTAAAACGGGTGTGCGGGTTAGCCTGCGCCAGCAGGTTGATGACCTCTTCGCTGGCCGCCTTGCTGCGCGCGAATTCATTGGCGAAGCGGTGTGGGCGGAAATCTTCCTGAATATCGCGATGATGGTGATAATCGAAATAGAGCGAAGGTGAAGAGATATGGACGAAATTGCGCACGCCCCAGGCCACCGACCATTCGCCGAGACGACGAGTCGCCCGGACGTTAGCTAAATCGAAGGCCTGCTGGGTGCCCCACGGTGAGGTAAAGCTGGAACAGTGCCACAGGGTGTCGATACCGGCGAGCATGACTTTAGCCTGCGAAGAGACCAGTTCGGTTAAGTCTGCAGGGATGAACTCCGCGCCCATTTTGCTCAGAAGCTTACCCATTGCTTCGTTGCGCCCGGTCGCCCTCACGCTGATGCCCTTATTACGCAGATATTCCACCGCATTACGGCCTAATCCGCTGGTCGCACCGGTAACCAGTACCTTCATATCACTCTACTGTTCCAGAAAAGAATTTCGTGCGCATTTTTCCGTGATTCTCCCGACTATGCAATGAGAATCATGAAAGAATAACGCTTAATCTTCGTTTTTGCCTGTGATTTGCTCAGCAAGGCGAACGATACGCCGCGCCATGCCGCGAAAAATAAACAGATGCGCCGGGATCATCAGCAGCCAGTAGAACAGGCCTGGCATACCGTGCGGATGCCACCAGGCGCGAACGTCAAGTTCGCGGCGATCGCCTTTATCGCTAATCGTGAAGCTTAAACGGCCAAGGCCCGGCGCTTTCATGCCGAACAGTAAGGTTAACTGCTTTTCTTCTTCGACGATAATGACCTTCCAACTGTCGACCGTATCGCCGGTTTGCAGATAGTCATGCTGCGGCCGTCCTTTGGCTAAACGATGGCCGACCAGCAAATCCATGGCGCCGCGGATTTTCCACAGGATATTGCCGAAGAAGTAACCCTCTTTGCCGCCGATGCGGTTAACCACTTGCCACAGCGCCTTGCGGCTTGCCTGAGTACTGACGGCGCAACCGGCCTGTTTCGGATAGTAGCCATACTCCGGCCGCCAGCGGGCGAAGGCCTGAGCGTCGTAGCCCCAGTCGCTGGAATTCACCAGTTGTTCTTCCTCTTTCAGGGTACGGCGGACCGCCTGATCGAATGGAATCAATGTTTGCGGGATCAGCGCGCGCAGCGAACGATCGTCGGCGATCAGATCGTGCTTCAACCCCTGAATCAGCGCCTTGGCGATGGTTGGCGGTACCGAGGTGATCACATTAAGGAACCACACAGAAATCCAGCGGGTAGGGAAGGGGATAGGGATCAGTAAACGATGTTTGCCGCTGACGGCCATAAAATGGGTAAACTGCTGCTGGTAGCTCAGAATATCCGGACCGGCAGCCTCAAAAACGCGGTGCTCGCGGGACGGATGATTAAGCAACTCCACGAGATAATGCAACAGGTTTTCCAGCGCGATAGGCGTGGTGCGCGAACGTACCCAACGCGGCGGCGTCAGCACCGGCAGGTTATAAACCATATCGCGCATCACTTCAAAAGCGGCGGACCCCGCGCCGACGATAATTCCTGCGCGCAGTTCGGTAACCGGTACGCCGGACTCGCGCAGGAGATCGGCAGTCACCTGGCGGGCGCGCAAATGGTCTGATTGCTCCTGCGCCGGGACCTGCAGCGAGCTAAGAAATATCACCTGGCGCACCGGCGTCTGGCGTAAAGCATCGCGCACGTTGAGTGCGACCCGGCGTTCATGGGCGATAAAATCGCCGCCTTCGCCCATCGCGTGCACCAAATAGTAAAGGGTATCGATCCCGGAAAGCAGCGCAGGTAAAGCCTGCGGCTGGTTGAGATCGATAGACTGACAGACGACGCCCGGGAGTTCGAGCTTTTGCAGTCTGTCGATATGGCGTGCCGCCGCCAACACCGGATAACCTTGCGCGCTTAATTCGCGCACCAGATGCTGGCCAATATAGCCGCTGGCGCCGAGCACCAGAATAGGTTGCGACACGCCTGACTCCTTAGCGCTGTAAAAAGGCTTGCCAGTGACCGACGACCTCAGCCAACTGCTGGCGGTTAACGTCGAGGTGCGTGACCAGACGTACGACAGGCGAGGCGTTAATTAACACGCCGCGAGCCTGCATAAATTCGCCCAGCGCGCGAGCCTGCTCTTCACCGACGCGCACGAACAGCATGTTGGTGTCGTGGCGCATCACGTCGGCGCCGACGGCGCGCAGCTGTTCCGCCATCCACGCGGCGTTGTCGTGATCCTCTTGCAGACGCGAGACGTTATTTTGCAGCGCATACAGACCGGCGGCCGCCAGAATACCCGCCTGGCGCATGCCGCCGCCGACCATTTTACGCCAGCGGATGGCGCGACGAATGTACGCTTCGCTGCCAAGCAGCAGGGAACCGACCGGCGTGCCGAGCCCTTTTGACAGGCAAATGGTGAACGAATCACAGTATTGCGCGATATCACGCAGCTCACAGCCGTAAGCCACCACGGCGTTAAAAATGCGCGCGCCGTCGACATGCAGCGCCAGATTACGCTGGCGGGTAAACTCCCAGGCGTCTTTCAGGTAGTCGCGCGGCAGCACTTTGCCGTTGTGGGTATTTTCCAGGCTTAGCAGGCGGGTCGGGGCGAAATGGATATCGTCGGGTTTAATTTTTGCCGCGACTTTATCCAGCGGCAGCGAGCCGTCAGCCGCGGCATCGATCGGCTGTGGTTGAATGCTGCCCAGTACCGCCGCGCCACCGGCTTCATACAGATAATTATGCGCGCCCTGGCCGACGATATACTCTTCGCCGCGCTGGCAGTGGCTAAGTAGGCCGACAAGGTTGGCCTGCGTACCGGTAGGCAGGAACAGCGCCGCCTCTTTGCCGGCAAGCTCGGCGGCATAACGCTGAAGTTCATTGACGGTAGGGTCGTCGCCATAAACGTCGTCCCCGACCGGGGCGGCCATCATGGCCTCCAGCATGGCGCGCCCAGGACGAGTTACGGTATCACTACGGAGATCTATCACGGCATATCCTTGTTCTTATTCAGGGTGATAGCATTGTTTTACCTGAGCCAGTTCGTTTTCGCTAGCTCAATGACTTCATCGCCGCGTCCGCTGATGATCGCGCGCAACATATACAGGCTAAATCCTTTGGCCTGCTCGAGTTTAATCTGCGGCGGGATCGCCAGCTCTTCTTTCGCGACAACCACATCGACCAGAACCGGGCCATCGGTGCTAAAGGCGGTTTGTAGCGCCTCATCGACCTCAGAGGCCTTCTCGACGCGGATCCCTTTAATTCCGCAAGCTTCGGCAATACGGGCGAAGTTGGTATCGTGCAGTTCGGTACCGTCGGTCAGATAACCGCCAGCTTTCATTTCCATCGCCACGAAACCAAGAATGCTGTTGTTAAAGATGATGATTTTGACCGGTAGATTCATCTGCGCCAATGACAAAAAATCGCCCATCAGCATGCTGAAACCGCCATCGCCGCACATGGCGATAACCTGCCGCTGCGGCGCGGTCGCTTTGGCGCCGATGGCCTGCGGCATGGCGTTGGCCATTGAACCGTGGTTAAACGAGCCCAACAGGCGGCGCTTGCCGTTCATCTGTAGATACCGCGCAGCCCAGACGGTTGGCGTACCGACGTCGCAGGTAAAAATCGCGTCGTCGTCGGCAAAACGGCTAATCTGCTGCGCCAGGTACTGTGGATGGAGCGCTTTGTCGCTGGGTTTGGCGAGATCGTCCAGCCCTTTACGCGCTTCGCGATAGTGCTCCAGCGCCTTATCAAGGAAGCGGCGATCGGTTTTTTCTTCCAGCAGCGGCAACAGCGCTTTCAGCGTCGATTTGATATCGCCCACCAGCGCCATATCGACCTTACTGTGCGCGCCGATGCTGCCGGGGTTGATGTCGATCTGGATAATTTTGGCATCGGTTGGATAAAACGCGCGATAGGGGAATTGGGTGCCGAGCAGGATCAGGGTGTCGGCATTCATCATGGTGTGGAAGCCGGAGGAAAAACCGATCAGGCCGGTCATGCCGACATCGTATGGGTTATCGTATTCGACGTGCTCTTTGCCGCGCAGGGCGTGGACGATAGGCGCTTTAATTTTCGCGGCGAACTCTACCAGCTCCTGGTGCGCGCCGGCGCAGCCGCTGCCGCACATCAGAGCGATGTTATTTGAGTAACGGATAAGCTGGGCCAGCTTGTGCAGTTCTTCGTCCGCCGGGGTGACCGTTGGCAGCGGCGCATGGTACCAGTGGCTGCTGGCGCTCTCCGGCGCCGCTTTCAGCGCCACGTCGCCGGGCAGCACTACCACTGAAACGCCGCGGTTAATGACCGCCTTGCGCATCGCGATGGCCAGTACCTGCGGAATTTGCTCCGGGGTTGAGACCAGCTCGCAGTAGTGGCTGCATTCGCGGAACAGTTCCTGCGGATGGGTTTCCTGGAAATAACCGCTGCCGATTTCACTCGATGGAATATGCGCGGCAATGGCCAGCACCGGTACATGGTTACGATGGCAATCAAACAGACCGTTAATCAAATGAAGGTTGCCTGGCCCGCAGGAACCGGCACAGACCGCCAGTTCGCCGGTCAGCTGCGCTTCTGCGCCAGCGGCAAAGGCGGCGACTTCTTCGTGCCGGGTCGGCATCCACTCGATGGTGCCCATGCGGTTTAAACTGTCGCTCAATCCGTTGAGAGAATCCCCGGTTACCCCCCAAATGCGCTTCACGCCAGCCTGTTCAAGGGTTTTTGCAATGTATGACGCCACGGTCTGTTTCATGGTTTTCCATCTCCTTTTTGTGATAACGCTTTCAAGCTTAGATGAAACTGAAGGTTACGCTGCCGGTAGCCCCTTATTTTTCGCTGGTTTTATTGCTGGAATATTGCGCATACTCTGTGAGTACACAGGGTGTAAAACAGGAAGAACATCAAATGGTTAAAGGATTGTTAAATGCGGTAAATAAAACGTTATCGCATGAAGATGTTGGCAAACTCTTGTTACGACTTGCCGTCGGCGGCTTAATGCTGTTTCACGGCCTGCACAAGCTGATTGGCGGCGTGGAGGGCATTAGCGGTATGCTGGCGGCGAAAGGGCTGCCGGGGTTTATCGCCTATGGCGTGTTGGTGGGCGAAGTCGTCGCGCCTTGCCTGCTCATTCTTGGTGTTCTGACGCGTCCGGCGGCGCTGGTGCTGGCGTTTACCATGGTGGTGGCCTGGCTGATGGTCGGGACCGGAAATACCTTCGCGCTTGATGCCGTGGGGGCATGGGCGATTGAAAGCCTGGTCTATTTCTTTATCGGCGCGCTGGCGATTGCGCTACTCGGCTCGGGGCGTTACTCGCTGGCCGGTCAGTCGGCCTGGCGATAAAAAAGTGCCGGATGAGCGTAGCGTCATCCGGCATTTTAACGTCAGGCGAGCACCAGATCGCCCTGCGGGTGACAAGAACAGGCCAGCACATAACCGTCGGCAATTTCGGCATCGGTTAGCGTCATGGTGCTGGTGACGCTGTACTCGCCGGAAACCACTTTGGTTTTGCAGCAACCGCAAACACCAGCGCGGCAGGCGACAGTCACCGGTACCTTATTGCTTTCCAGCGCTTCAAGCAGGGTGGTGCCGACCGGCGCGTAAAACGTTTTTGTCGGTTGCAGTTTAGTGAACTTCAGCCCACTGGTGGCGGCTTCGGCGACCGGGGTAAAGAACTTCTCTTTAAAGAAGCGAGTCACGCCCAGCGCGGCAACGTCCTGCTCGACCTGCTCCATATAAGGCGCCGGACCGCAGGTCATCACGGTACGGCTCGCTAAATCCGGTACGCTTTGCAGCAGCTCGCGGGTCAGGCGACCGGCGACGAAGCCTGGCGTTGCGTCGTTTTCCGCGACCAGGGTGACCGGATACTGGCGCCACTCTTCGGCAAATATCACATCTTTCGGCGAACGAACGTTAAAGATAACCTGCACATCCGCCTGTGGACGGTACTTCGCCAACCAGCGGCGCATCGACATAATCGGCGTCACGCCGCAGCCGGCGGCCAGCATCAGAAAACGATCGGTTGGTTTATCTTCGCAGGTAAACTCGCCCATCGCATCGGACAGCCAGATATAGTCGCCGCGTTTGACGTCGTGGGTTAGCCACTGCGAACCTGCGCCATCATCAATACGACGGACGGTCAGCGTAATGTACTCGCTTACCCCCGGCGTAGATGAAAGGGTGTAGGCGCGCAGCGTATCCGCCGAATTGCGCACGCTTACCAGTGCGTACTGCCCGGCGTGATAGGGATAGTAGTCGTGGCACAGCAACGAAATTGTCCACACGTCCGGCGTTTCCTGGTGAATGTGATGAACCTGCATCCGCCACGGGCACTGATGGGTTGGCATTGTCATTCTGATACTCCTTACGCGCTCAGCAACTGCTGCATATCTTGTTCAACGGTGGTCACGGAACGCAGACCAAACTTCTCGTTGAGGATAGCCAGCAGATCCGGGGTGAAGAAGCCAGGCGCGGTCGGGCCGGTGACGATGTTTTTTACGCCCAGTGACAGCAGGGTCAGCAGAATCACGATCGCTTTTTGTTCGAACCAGGATAGCACCAGCGACAGCGGCAGGTCGTTGACGCCGCAACCCAGTTTTTCCGCCAGCGTTACTGCGAGGATGATGGCTGAGTATGCATCGTTACACTGACCGGCATCGACCAGACGCGGCAGGCCTTCGATATCGCCGAACTCCAGTTTGTTGAAGCGATATTTACCGCAGGCCAGAGTCAGGATCAGGCAGTCATCGGGAACGCTGGTGGCGAAATCAGTGAAGTAGTTACGTTCGCCGCGCGCACCGTCACAGCCGCCGACGAGGAAGATGTGACGCAGTTTTTCACGGCTGACCAGATCAATCAGCGTATCAGCCGCGCCCAGCAGCGTCTGGCGACCGAAACCAACGGTGATCAGATGCGGGATTTCGCTGTACGGGAAGCCAGCCATCTGCTGCGCCTGGGCGATAACCGGCGTGAAGTCTTCGCCTTCCAGATGGTTTACGCCCGGCCAACCGACGATGCTGCGGGTCCAGATACGGTCGTCGTAAGCGCCGACGGTCGGGTCGATGATGCAGTTAGAGGTCATCACGATGGGGCCCGGGAAGCGAGCGAATTCAACCTGCTGATTCTGCCAGCCGCTGCCGTAGTTACCGATCAGATGTTTGAATTTACGCAGCTCCGGGTAGCCGTGTGCTGGCAGCATTTCACCGTGGGTATAGACGTTAACGCCGGTGCCTTCGGTTTGTTCCAGCAGGTTATACAGATCTTTCAGATCGTGACCGGAGATCAGGATGCACTTACCTTCGGTGGCTTTGACGTTGACCTGAGTCGGCGTTGGGTGGCCGTATTTGGTGGTTTCACCGGCGTCGAGGATGCTCATCACTTTGAAGTTCATCTGGCCGATTTCCATCGAGCACTCCAGCAGAGCGTTCATATCGGAAGGCCAGGTACCCAGCCACGCCATGATTTTGTGGTACTGAGCATAAATATCGTTATCGTACTGGCCGAGCACGTGCGCGTGTTCCATATAGGCCGCGGCGCCTTTCAGACCGTACAGGCACAGCAGACGCAGGCCGAGAATGTTCTCGCCGATCGCTGCTTTGTCTTTATTCGGGGTATATTCCGCCGCTTGACGCTGCAGGTCGCCCAGGTCATCGCTGACCAGTTGCAGATTGGCAACCGGGCTATCGACTGAAGCGCTGGCATTGATGTTCAGGCACTGTGCTTTCAGCGCGTCGCGCATCGCGATCGCCTGACGGGCGTAGCCGACGATACGCGGAGAGTCGAAGTTGACGTTAGTCAGGGTAGAGAAGAACGCCCGCGGTGCGAAATTATCGACGTCATGATTGATGATGCCGTATTCACGCGCCTTAACGGCCCATGCAGACAGACCTTGTAGCGAAGCAATCAGCAGATCCTGCAGATCGGAGGTTTCAGCTGTTTTACCGCACATACCCTGCGCGTAAGAGCAGCCGTTCCCTGCCGGGGTACGGATGGTTTGTTCACATTGCACACAAAACATGGTCACACCTTTTAAAGTTATATTTAAGATACATGTTTAAGGTTATGCTTGTGCTTACATGGAGAAAAGGGATTTCTAATACAACTTGAAGGGAGATTGATTTAGCGCAATTTTGGCGGTAGAGGTCTACCGCCACAGGGTGATCAGGCGGAGAAGAACGCCATCAGAACCGGCACCAGCAGGCTCAGAATAAAACCGTGTACGATAGCCGCCGGAACGATTTCTACGCCGCCGGAACGTTGTAGCACCGGTAGGGTAAAATCCATGGAGGTGGCGCCGCACAGCCCAAGAGCGGTAGAGCGGCTACGCAATACCATGCCGGGGATGAGCATGATGGCCAGTAGCTCTCGGGCGAGATCGTTAAAGAACGTCGCGCTGCCAATCACCGGGCCATAAGATTCGGTCATCAGGATCCCGGAAAGGGAGTACCAGCCAAACCCGGAAGCCATCGCCAGGCCGGTTTTAATTGGCAGGCCGAGAATAAGGGCATTAATCACCCCGCCGAATAATGAGCTGGCGGCAACGACTACCGCGACAATCATTCCGCGGCGATTCAGTACGATCTGCCGTAATGTCATTCCATTATTGCGCAACTGAATACCAATAAGGAACAACAGGAAGATTAAAGTATATTCGCTGGCTTCAGTCGCGTGCTGCAAAAAGGAGAGGCCGCTTAAACCCAGCAGGAAACCAATTAGCACAACGCCAAGTAGCTGCAAAGACTCCAGGGCCATGGCCAGACGTGAAGGTAATTTTTCCGGCCGATGTTTGACGCGCCATGGCATTTTTTTGTCCAGCCAAAGTAATGCCGCAATATTGCACAGGATAATCACCACAATGCTCACCACAGAGTAATGCAATATCGATAACAGATTGCTGCTGAGGTTATCGAGGAAGGCGAGGCTAATCCCCATGAAAAAGAGGATCACATAAACAATCCAGCTAAGCAGCCGGGTAATCAGTTTAAGTGCGGAAGGATGACGCAGAGGAATCAGATAGCCGACAATCAACGGCAGCAGAATGATTAATAATCCCGAAAACATGAACGGCAAGGTCCTTGCAAATTAAGAATAGCGCCAATGACACTACCCAATTCGTCGGGCCGAGTAAAGCTGTCGCCAAAAAGAAAAAGCCCGGCGTCGCCGGGCTTCTGTTGCGCTATTAGTCGCGTTTTTCCAGCAGGGTGCGATATAGCACGCCGCCGAGGATACCGCCAATGATCGGCATCACCCAGAACAGCCACAGCTGCTGCAGCGCCCAGCCTCCCTGGAAGATAGCAACTGCGGTGCTACGCGCCGGGTTAACGGAGGTGTTGGTGACCGGAATGCTGATCAGGTGGATCAGGGTCAGCGCCAGACCGATAGCGATCGGCGCAAAGCCAGCCGGGGCGTTTTTATCGGTCGCGCCGTGGATAACCAGCAGGAAGCCGCAGGTCAGCACGATTTCGATAACGATAGCCGACAGCATGGAGTAGCCGCCCGGGGAGTGTTCGCCGAAACCGTTAGAAGCGAAGCCGCTTGCCGCCGCGTCGAAACCTGCTTTACCGCTGGCGACCACGTACAATACCGCAGCAGCGATAATACCGCCGACAACCTGGGCGATAATATAACCAATGACGTCTTTAGCCGGGAAACGGCCGCCCGCCCACAGACCTAAAGTCACTGCCGGGTTAAAGTGACCACCGGAAATATGACCCACGGCGAAGGCCATAGTTAATACGGTTAAGCCGAAGGCTAATGCCACGCCGGCGAAACCAATTCCCAGTTCCGGGAAAGCCGCGGCCAGCACTGCGCTACCGCAGCCGCCGAATACGAGCCAGAATGTGCCAAAGCACTCTGCTGCTAATTTTCTGAACATAACCACCTCAAATAATAATGTAAACGAACACGTCATTACGTGCCGGTCTTTATTTATCGACGCAAAGGATGACGATAAAAATAAAGCGTCGCTATTTCAGGGACGAACGCCACCCTCGTACAAGCTAAATAAATTGATGTAATTTTACTCAGGGCAATGAGATGATTTTCCTTTCACCATGCATGAATTATGCAAGTGTAGAACACAACGGTGAAAAATAAACTACTCAGGTCGATGGATTATTTTATTAATTGTATGAAATCAAGAGCCGTAACCTTGCAAAGCCTGAAGTATCAGCACGTCATTGTTCACTCCGTGCGCAAAGGATGCCATGTTGCCCCTCTCTCGCTATACTGCTGATTACTGAAGGAGAATGTTGCACCAGGCGGAGGGGATATGCAGCTTGAGCGTGTAGAGATCGTCGGATTTCGCGGTATCAATCGTTTATCGTTGATGCTGGAGCAAAATAATGTCCTGATCGGTGAAAACGCCTGGGGCAAATCCAGCTTGCTGGATGCCCTGACGCTGCTTTTATCGCCAGAATTTGATCTGTACCATTTCGTCCGCGATGACTTCTGGTTTCCCCCCGGCGATGTTCAGGGGCGCGAACACCATCTGCATATCATTTTAACCTTTCGCGAGAATGAGCCCGGTCGCCATCGGGTACGGCGCTTCCGTCCGCTCAGCGACTGCTGGGTGCCGTGTGAAGACGACTACCAGCGTATTTTCTATCGTCTTGAGGGTGAGCTGGCCGACGACGGTAGTGTGATGACCTTACGCAGCTTTATTAACAGCGAAGGAGAGGCGCTGGATATTGATGATATCGACGAACTGGCGCGTCATCTGGTGCGCTTAATGCCGGTGTTGCGTTTGCGCGACGCCCGTTTTATGCGTCGAATCCACAATGACACCGTGCCGCATTCGCCGCAAATTGAGATCACCGCCCGGCAGCTGGATTTTCTCTCCCGCGAGCTGGTTAACCATCCGCAAAACCTGACCGACGGGCAAATCCGTGAAGGGCTCTCGGCGATGGTGCAACTGCTTGAGCATTATTTTGCCGAGCAAAGCAGCGCGCAAAGCCGTAATCGCCTGATGCGCCGACGCTCACATGACGAACAGCGTAGCTGGCGTTACCTCGATATTATCAACCGGATGATCGATAAACCGGGCGGCCGCAGCCACCGGGTGATCCTGCTTGGGCTATTTTCCACTTTGCTGCAGGCAAAAGGCACGATCCGGCTCGATCGCGATGCGCGGCCGCTGCTGCTGATTGAAGACCCGGAAACTCGTCTGCATCCGATCATGCTTTCCGTTGCCTGGCATTTACTTAATTTACTGCCGCTGCAGCGAGTCACCACCACCAATTCCGGCGAGCTGCTGTCGCTGACGCCGGTTGAGCAGGTGTGTCGGCTGGTGCGTGAATCGTCACGCGTCTCGGCGTGGCGGCTCGGCCCCGGCGGCATGAATGCGGAAGATAGTCGCCGCATCGCTTTTCATATTCGCTTCAACCGCGCGTCATCGCTGTTTGCCCGTTGTTGGCTACTGGTGGAAGGTGAAACCGAAACCTGGGTGATTAACGAACTGGCGCGCCAGTGCGGGCACCATTTTGACGCCGAGGGGGTGAAGGTGATCGAATTTGCTCAATCCGGACTCAAGCCGCTGATTAGGTTTGCCCGCCGGATGGGGATTGAATGGCATGTGCTGGTAGACGGCGATGAAGCCGGGAAAAAATACGCCGCCACCGTGCGTGGGTTGCTGAATAACGATCAGGAGCTTGAGCGCGTGCATTTAACCACGCTGCCGGCGATGGACATGGAACACTTCATGTATCGCCAGGGGTTTGACGATGTTTACCATCGGGTCGCGCAGATCCCGGATAATATTCCGATGAACATGCGTCGGGTGATTACCAAAGCGATTCACCGCTCATCTAAACCCGACCTGGCGATAGAGGTGGCGATGGAGGCCGGGCGGCGAGGAATCGAGGCCGTCCCCACGCTGCTGAAGAAAATGTTTTCCCGCGTGCTGTGGCTGGCGCGTGGGCGCGCCGATTAGCTACGAACACCTTGCATTTCAATGGGCGACTGTTGGTAGCGTCAGTCGCACCGTTCCCCCTCGTATGGTCTCCTTGCCATTCTTCTTCAACAAACATGAAGCATTGCTAAAATTCTGGGTTCTGTTCGCCGCCTGTTCCGTTAGAATCATCGTCCGAGCTGCGGGGAAAACATCAGGAATTTTGTATGACATTTAATGGAAAACGCAGGAAAGTCTGGTGGCTATTGGCGCTGCTGGTGGCGATCGCGGCGATCTGGGGATGGCGCGCGCTTAATGCGCCGCTGCCGCAGTATCAGACGCTGGTGGTACGCAAAAGCGACCTGCAGCAAAGCGTGCTGGCCACGGGGAAACTGGATGCGCTGCGTAAAGTTGACGTTGGCGCGCAGGTCAGCGGCCAGTTAAAAACGCTGCGCGTCAATATTGGCGATAAGGTGCAGAAAGATCAGCTGTTGGGGGTTATCGACCCGGAACAGGCGGAAAACCAGATTAAAGAAGTGGAAGCGACGTTAATGGAGCTGCGGGCGCAGCTGAAACAGGCGCAGGCCGAACGTAAACTGTCGCAGGTGACATTGGCGCGTCAGCAGCAGCTGGCGCAGCGTCAACTGGTATCGCGCCAGGATCTGGATACCGCCGCCACCGATGTGGCGGTGAAAGAAGCGCAAATTGGCACCATCGAGGCGCAAATCAAACGCAATCAGGCGACCCTCGACACGGCGAAGACCAACCTCGACTATACGCGCATCCTGGCGCCGATGTCCGGCGAAGTCACGCAAATCACTACCCTGCAGGGGCAGACGGTCATTGCCGCTCAGCAGGCGCCGAACATCCTGACGCTGGCGGATCTCAGCACCATGCTGGTAAAAGCGCAGGTCTCGGAAGCGGATGTGATCCACCTTAAGCCAGGACAAAAGGCGTGGTTTACGGTGCTCGGCGATCCGCTGACGCGTTATGAAGGTACGCTGAAGGATATTTTGCCGACGCCGGAAAAGGTCAACGACGCCATATTTTATTATGCGCGTTTTGAGGTGCCTAACCCGCAGGGGATCCTACGCCTGGAGATGACCGCGCAGGTACATATCCAACTGGCGGAAGTGAAGAACGTCATTACCATTCCGCTTAGCGCGCTGGGCGATGCGATTGGCGACAATCGCTACCACGTGCGGTTACTGCGTACCGGTGCGGTGAAAGAACGGGAAATAGTAATTGGCGCGCGCAACGATACCGATGTGGCGGTGGCGAAAGGGCTGGAAGAGGGGGACGAGGTTATTCTAAGCGAAAGCGCGCCCGGAGCCGCAAAATGACGGCGCTGCTCGAACTGCGTGATATTCGCCGCAGTTATCCCTCCGGCGACGGTGACGTTGAAGTGCTGAAGGGGATCACCCTCAGCATCGCCGCCGGGGAGATGGTGGCGATCGTTGGGGCTTCCGGTTCCGGCAAATCGACGCTGATGAATCTCCTGGGCTGCCTTGATAAGCCGACCAGCGGCACTTATCAGGTTGCCGGGACTAATGTGGCGCAGCTGAGCGGCGACGCATTGGCCAGGCTGCGCCGTGAGCACTTTGGCTTTATCTTCCAGCGCTATCACCTGTTGTCGCATCTGACCGCGGCGCAAAACGTCGAGGTTCCGGCTATCTACGCCGGTAAAGAGCGTCGGCTACGCCTGGCGCGAGCACGTGATTTACTCTCCCGGCTGGGGCTGGAGGAACGGGCGGAATACTTCCCTTCTCAGCTTTCCGGCGGCCAGCAGCAGCGTGTGAGTATCGCCCGCGCCCTGATGAACGGCGGCGAGGTGATCCTCGCCGATGAGCCGACCGGGGCGCTGGATAGCCACTCCGGCGAAGAGGTGATGGCGATTCTGCATCAGCTCAAGGCACAGGGGCATACGGTGATTATTGTCACCCATGACCCACAGGTGGCGGCGCAGGCGGAAAGGATTATTGAACTTCGCGACGGCGAAATCGTGCGTAACCCGCCTTCACCTTCGCCGACGAACGGCGGGGTTTTGCGCCCGGAAGCCAGTGCGGAGCCTTCCGTCTGGCGGCAATTCAGCAGCGGTTTTCGCGAGGCGCTGGTCATGGCCTGGCGGGCAATGGCGGCGAACAAGATGCGCACTTTGCTGACCATGCTCGGCATTATTATCGGCATTGCCTCGGTCGTCTCTATCGTGGTGGTTGGCGATGCGGCGAAACAGTTAGTGCTGGCCGATATCCGCGCCATCGGCACCAATACCATCGATGTCTACCCGGGTAAGGATTTCGGCGACGACGATCCGCGTTACCAGCAAGCGTTGAAATATGACGATTTGCTGGCGATTCAAAAACAGCCCTGGGTACGCTCAGCGACGCCAGCGGTCTCAAAAAGCCTGCGCCTACGCGCCAATAATATCGACGTGGCAGCCAGTGCCGAAGGCGTTGGCGCACAGTACTTCAACGTCTACGGCATGACGTTCAGCGAGGGGAGTACCTTCAATGAACTGCAGCTCAATAGTCGGGCGCAGGTGGTGGTATTGGACAGCAATACCCGTCGTCAGCTGTTCCCGCACAAGGCGAAAGTGGTCGGCGAGGTGATCCTGGTTGGGAATATGCCGGCGACCATCATCGGCGTGGCCGATGAAAAGCAGTCGATGTTTGGCAGCAGTAAAATCCTTCGCGTTTGGCTGCCTTATTCCACCATGGCCGGGCGAGTCATGGGGCAATCCTGGCTCAATTCAATCACCGTCCGCGTGCAGGAAGGTTATGACAGCGCCACCGCCGAGCAGCAACTGGTGCGCTTACTGGAACTGCGCCATGGCAAAAAAGATGTTTTTACCTGGAATATGGACAGCATCTTGAAAACAGCGGAAAAGACCACACATACCTTACAGCTGTTCCTGACGCTGGTGGCGGTGATCGCCCTGGTGGTCGGCGGGATTGGGGTGATGAATATCATGCTGGTGTCGGTGACTGAACGGACCCGCGAAATCGGCATCCGCATGGCGGTTGGCGCGCGAGCCAGCGACGTACTGCAGCAGTTTCTTATCGAGGCGGTGTTGGTTTGCCTGGTGGGCGGCGCGCTTGGCGTGAGCTTGTCGCTGATGATTGCGTTTATTTTGCAGTTATTTTTGCCCGGCTGGGAGATTGGCTTTTCACCGTTGGCGCTGCTTACCGCGTTTTTGTGTTCGACGCTAACCGGGGTGCTGTTCGGCTGGCTGCCGGCGCGTAACGCCGCGCGATTAGATCCGGTGGATGCGCTGGCCCGCGAGTAGGGGTATATGCCCTAAATAATTCGAGTTATTGCCAACGCGCAGGCAACTTGAAGTATGGCGGGTATAAAAATGCCAGTCAGAAGGACTGGCATTTTATTAGCAGGATGTACACAATGAAGCAAAAGAGTTATGCAGCCGCTTCTGCTTCCACAGGAACAATCACGCTGGCGTGATTGCCTTTTGGCCCCAGGTGAACATCAAACCGAACGGCTTGCCCGGCTTTTAGCGTTCTGTAACCATCCATCTGGATGGTGGAGTAATGGGCGAAAATGTCTTCGCCGCCGCCCTCAGGGCAAATGAAACCGAACCCTTTGGCATTGTTGAACCACTTAACAGTACCCATTTCCATACTTCGACATCCTTCGTAAATCTTTATAAGTAAGATGGAATGAACCGGTAGGGGAGTCACGAGTTGTTCAATTGCTCGCCAACTCTCGCCAGTACAATTTAGAGAAATACGGAAATGCGTCAAGCAATTGACGAGGTGGAACGGTGAAAAATGCGTCAAAATTTGAAGCAGTTAACGCTATTGCTGGGGAATGTGACAGGCGTCGCGGATGGAAGCAATAGATGATAGTTATCTATGATCTATTGTAGATTGGCAACGTACATAACCTCTGGTCATCGACAGGCCGCCGCCTGTTGGCAACAGCAACCGATGATGAACATTGACGATGAGTAAGAGAGATTGGCTGGACTTCGATCAACTGGTAGAAGATGAAGTTCGTGATGCGCTTAAACCACCATCTATGTATAAAGTGATATTAGTCAATGATGACTACACTCCAATGGAGTTTGTTATTGACGTGTTACAAAAATTCTTTTCTTATGATGTAGAACGTGCAACGCAACTGATGCTGACGGTTCACTATCAAGGTAAAGCGATTTGCGGTGTTTTCACCGCCGAAGTCGCGGAAACCAAAGTCGCTATGGTGAACCAGTACGCGAAGGAGAACGAGCATCCATTGCTGTGTACGCTAGAGAAAGCCTGATTACAGGCATGAAAATTGGGGGAGGTGCCTATGCTCAATCAAGAACTGGAACTCAGTTTAAACATGGCTTTCGCCAGAGCGCGTGAGCACCGTCATGAGTTTATGACCGTCGAGCACTTGTTGCTGGCTCTGCTCAGCAACCCCTCGGCGCGCGAAGCGCTGGAAGCCTGTTCCGTGGACCTGGTCGCTTTACGTCAGGAACTTGAAGCCTTCATCGAACAGACCACTCCCGTCCTTCCGGCTACGGAAGAAGAGCGAGACACCCAGCCGACGCTAAGCTTCCAGCGCGTGCTGCAGCGTGCGGTTTTCCACGTCCAATCCTCCGGTCGCAGCGAAGTTACCGGCGCTAACGTCCTGGTCGCAATTTTCAGCGAGCAGGAGTCGCAGGCCGCCTATCTGTTGCGTAAACATGAAGTCAGCCGCCTTGATGTGGTGAATTTCATCTCTCACGGCACGCGCAAAGACGAGCCCAGCCAGCCTTCCGAGAACAACGCAAGCCAGCCGGGTAACGAGGAGCAAGCAGGCGGGGAGGATCGTATGGAAAACTTCACCACCAATCTTAACCAGCTTGCGCGCGTGGGCGGTATCGATCCGCTGATCGGCCGTGATAAAGAGCTGGAGCGTGCGATTCAGGTACTGTGCCGCCGCCGTAAGAACAACCCGCTGCTGGTGGGGGAGTCCGGCGTTGGTAAAACCGCGATTGCCGAAGGGCTTGCCTGGCGTATCGTGCAGGGCGATGTGCCGGAAGTGATGGCTGACTGCACCATTTACTCGCTGGATATTGGCTCGCTGCTGGCGGGGACCAAATATCGCGGTGATTTCGAAAAACGGTTTAAAGCGCTGCTGAAACAGCTTGAGCAGGATACCAACAGTATTCTGTTTATCGACGAGATCCATACGATCATCGGCGCAGGCGCGGCCTCCGGCGGCCAGGTCGATGCCGCAAACCTGATCAAACCGCTGCTTTCCGGCGGCAAGATCCGGGTCATCGGCTCCACGACCTACCAGGAGTTCAGCAACATCTTCGAGAAAGATCGTGCTCTGGCGCGCCGTTTCCAGAAAATCGACGTCACCGAACCTTCCGTGGAAGAGACGGTACAGATTATCAACGGCCTGAAGCCGAAGTACGAAGCGCACCACGATGTGCGTTATACCGCTAAGGCGGTGCGTGCGGCGGTCGAACTGGCGGTGAAATATATCAACGATCGTCATCTGCCGGATAAGGCAATCGACGTGATTGACGAAGCGGGCGCGCGGGCGCGGTTGATGCCAGCCAGCAAGCGTAAGAAAACGGTCAATGTGGCGGATATTGAATCCGTGGTGGCACGCATCGCGCGTATCCCTGAGAAGAGCGTTTCTCAGAGCGATCGCGATACGCTGAAAAACCTCGGCGACCGTCTGAAAATGCTGGTCTTTGGTCAGGATAAAGCGATTGAAGCACTGACTGAAGCCATCAAGATGGCGCGTGCCGGGCTTGGTCACGACCATAAACCTGTTGGTTCCTTCCTGTTCGCCGGGCCGACCGGGGTAGGCAAAACCGAAGTGACCGTACAGCTGGCGAAGGCGCTGGGGATTGAGCTGCTGCGTTTTGATATGTCCGAGTATATGGAACGTCATACCGTCAGCCGTCTGATTGGCGCCCCTCCGGGATATGTTGGTTTCGATCAAGGCGGGCTGCTGACCGATGCGGTGATTAAACATCCGCACGCGGTACTGTTGCTTGATGAGATCGAAAAAGCGCACCCGGATGTCTTCAACCTGCTGCTGCAGGTGATGGATAACGGTACGTTGACCGATAACAACGGTCGTAAAGCGGACTTCCGTAACGTGGTGCTGGTGATGACCACCAACGCCGGGGTGCGGGAAACTGAACGTAAATCGATTGGCCTTATCCAGCAGGACAACAGTCCGGACGCGATGGATGAGATCAAGAAGATCTTTACGCCGGAGTTCCGCAACCGTCTCGACAACATTATCTGGTTCGATCACCTGTCTACCGCGGTGATCCACCAGGTGGTTGATAAGTTTATCGTCGAGCTGCAGGTTCAGCTGGATCAGAAAGGCGTGTCGCTGGAAGTGAGTCAGGAAGCGCGTGATTGGCTGGCTGAGAAGGGCTATGACCGGGCAATGGGCGCACGTCCGATGGCGCGCGTGATTCAGGATAATCTGAAGAAACCGTTGGCAAATGAGTTGCTGTTTGGCTCGCTGGTGGACGGCGGTCAGGTTACCGTGGAGTTGGATAAAGCCAACAACGTGCTGACTTACGGCTTCCATAGCGCGCAGAAACACAAGCCGGAAGCGGCGCATTAATATCTTCTGAATTGTTCAGTGATAAAGACCGGGTTGGTGACAGCCCGGTCTTTTTTTATCAGGCGAAAAGCAATACTGCCCTTATTTATCGCAATCCACGCAGCATCGTTTTAACGTCAGAGTGATAGAAATGAAAAGACCGGGCATTAGCCCGGTCTTCAGCATCTGACGCCTTAACGGCGGAAACAATTAGCGACTACGGAAGACAATGCGGCCTTTGCTCAGGTCGTACGGGGTCAGCTCAACAGTCACTTTGTCGCCCGTCAGAATGCGGATGTAGTTTTTACGCATTTTACCGGAAATATGCGCAGTTACCACGTGACCGTTTTCCAGTTCTACGCGGAACATAGTGTTAGGCAACGTTTCAAGTACGGTGCCCTGCATTTCAATATTGTCTTCTTTGGCCATCTAGTCCTCTGGGGTATCACTACCGTAGTTTTGAACCGGCAAGATAATGCCGAAGTTCATCAAGTATGTAAAGTTTTACGTATACCCTAAATAACTCGCGTTGCAGACAGGCGGTAAATAATTGAACGCCGCTAGCGCCTGCAGCTTAACGTATGACGGGTATAAATCGCCGAAGTAGTTTTGGCGCATTGCCCGGAATACACACGGTTTAACCGTATGACAGGCGCAAACGTAAAGGGCAGTGACAGAACGATGGGCGTTATCTGACTCTTATTATTCCCAAACGGCGGCGGGGCAACAGGCAGAAGCTACTCTACCGCGCAATTATACCACCGCGCTAAGAAATGTGCTGAAAACATTTACCCGTTACCGGTAAATAGCACCCGAGGCACCCAAAATCGCTCTGGTAAGCGGTAGGTGCGTAATACCGACAGATAATCGAGGTAATCGCGGCGGGGGATTTCAATCGCGCCTAAAGAGGCCGTATGCGCGTTCAGCACCTGGCAGTCAATTAACCGGCCGCCATCCTGAGCAAACGCCTGGCAGAAGATCATCAGCGCGGTTTTGGAAGCATTTTCCGCTCGGCTGAACATCGACTCGCCGCAAAACAGCGCGCCCTGCGCCACGCCGTACATCCCACCGACCAGCGTCTCGCCATCCCATACTTCAACCGAGTGGGCATGCCCCAGCTCATGCAGTTGGTGATAAGCCTGCATGATGCCGGAGGTGATCCAGGTGCCTTCATCACGATGGCTGGCGCAGCCTTCGATAACCTGACCGAAGGCATGATTGAGCGTTACCCGATACGGTGAGCGTTGATGGAAGCGTTTCATACTGCGGCTAAAGTGAAATTGTTCCGGCCACAGCACGGCGCGTGGGTCGGGCGACCACCATAAGATCGGATCGCCTGGGGAAAACCAGGGAAAAATACCGCGCTGATAGGCCATCAGCAGGCGGGCAGGGCTGAGATCGCCTCCCAGCGCCAGCAGGCCGTTCGGTTCACGCAGGGCGCCTTCCGGGGAAGGGAAGGCGATAGAGTGGCGAGAAAGCTGAACCAGACGCATTTTTAACCTCAATACGCACCAGGCAATTGTTCAATAGTAGCTTACAGACGTTGCTTAAACTGGTAATAACGCCCCTGTTTCGCCAGCAGCTCTGCGTGACTACCTTGCTCAATAATCTGTCCGTTGTCCATGACAATTATCTGATTAAAACGCGCCAGTCCGCGCAGGCGGTGGGTGACCATCAATACGGTCTTTTCCTGCATCACTTCAGCAAGTAAATCAAGGATCTGGCTTTCGGTTGTCGCATCCAGTCCTTCCGTGGGCTCATCAAGCAGCATCAGCGGCGCGTCGTGCAGCAGCGCGCGGGCGATAGCCAGGCGGCGCAGCTCGCCGCCGGAGAGTTGACGACCGCCTTCGCCAAGCCAGCTGTTCAGACCGCCATCTTCCAGCAGTTTGTCCAGACCGACGCGTTCCAGCGTATCGGTAAGCTGGGCATCACTGGCCTGCGGCGCGGCGAGCAGCAGGTTATCGCGCAGAGTCGCGCTGAACAGGTGCACCCGCTGCGGCACAACGCTCATTGCCTGACGCAGCGTGGTTTCAGACAGTTCACCGATCGGCTGGCCATTCAGCTGAATTTGGCCGTTGGCCGGGTCCCAGGCGCGGGTCAGTAACTGTAACAGGGTCGACTTACCGCAGCCGGTACGGCCAAGAATCGCAATATGATCCCCAGCCGTCACTTGCAAGGAGATATTTTGCAGCGCCGCTGCCGGCTGCTGAGGGTAGGTGAAGGTGACCTGATCCAGCGTCAGCGCAACCTGGGTGAAGGTTTGCGGCGTTTGCTGGGTGAAGGTGACTTCCGGCTGCTGCTCGGTGATTTGCGTAATGCGACGCGCGGAGGCGATCACTTGCCCGAGGTGCTGGAATGCGCCGGTCACCGGCGCCAGCGCTTCGAATGCCGCTAAAGCACAGAATACAAACAGTGCGATCAGCGCGCCTGGTTGACTGTTGCCGCCGACGCCATCGGAGGCCAGCCACAACATCGCGATCACTGCGACTCCGCCAATCAGCAGCATTAGCGCCTGTGACAGGGCGGTCAGCTCGGCCTGGCGACGCTGAGCCTCCTGCCAACGCTGCTCGGTTTTTTCCATTTGCGCGCGGTAACGGTCACTGGCGTTAAACAACATCAACTCGGCTTGTCCCTGCAGCCAGGAGGTCAGCTGCTGGCGATACTGTCCGCGCAGTTGGGTGATATTTTCCCCGGTGGGTTTACCGGCACGGTAGAACAGCGGCGGCAACAGCAGCAGCGTTGCCAGCATGATGCCGCCGAGCGTGAGCGCCAGGGTGACGTCAAGTATGCTTAACCCGGCGGTCACCACCAGAATGACGACCAGCGCGCCGATTAGCGGCGAGATCACGCGCAGATAGAGGTGATCCAGCGTGTCGACATCGGCGACGACGCGGTTGAGCAACTCGCCCTGACGAAAGCGCGCCAGACCGGCTGGGGAGAGGGGCAGTAGTTTGCTAAAGGTGGAGACGCGCAGGTGCTGTAAAACGCGGAAGGTCGCATCATGGCTGACCAGACGTTCGAAGTAGCGACCCGCGGTGCGAATAATTGCCGCGCCGCGCACGCCCGCGGCCGGCAGCATGTAGTTAAAGCTGTAGATACCGGCGACGCCGACCACCGCCGAGGCGGAGAGGAACCAGCCGGAGAGCGTCAGCAAGCCGATACTCGCTAGCAGGGTGACGATCGCCAACACGACGCCGAGAGTCAGCAGCCATTTGTGGCGTTTGTACAGCGCCAGATAGGGTAACAGTGCGCGCATTTAAATCTCCTCCTGGCGATGGGCAAGCAGCGTCGCAAAAGCGCCGCCAGCGGCAGCGAGTTGCGCATAGTTACCTTGTTCGACAATCTGACCATTCTGCATCACCCAGACAGCATCCCACTCCGCAATTCCCTCCAGTTGGTGGGTGACCATCAGCGTGGTCTGTTGGGTCGAGGCGTCAGACAACGCCTGCATGACGCGTTGCTCGCTATGGGCATCGAGGCTGGCCGCGGGTTCATCAAGCAGGAGCAGGCGACAGGGCAGCAGTAGCGCGCGGGCTACGGCAATGCGCTGGGCCTGGCCGACCGATAGCCGACCAGCCTGATCGCCGACAGGGGTGTTAATACCTTGCGGCAGTTGGGTGATAAATTCGCTTACCCAGGCCTTATCCAGGGCCAGCTGCAGCTGAGCCTCCGTGGCTTCCGGCCACGCCAGCAAGACGTTTTCACGCAGGGTGGCGGCAGGCAGTTGCGGATTCTGGCCCACCCAGCTAATCAGGCAACGCCAGCGTTCAGCATCAAGATCGCGCAGCTCCACGCCGTTAACCAGCAGCGAACCTTCATAGGGAAGAAAACCGGTCAGCGTATTCAGCAGCGAGCTTTTACCGGAACCGCTCTGACCTACCAGCACCACGCGCTCGCCAGCGCGCAGGGTAAAGTTGAGCGGCCCCGCCAGCGTTTTGCCATCAGGCGATTTAACGATGAGCTCGCGGGCTTCAAGGCTAATGAGCTCGTTGTCGCTTAACGTTTTCTCACCACGTTCGGCCTGCGCCAGCGGAGTTTCCATAAAGGTCTTCAGACTATCCGCCGCGCCGATGGCCTGAGCCTTGGCGTGATAAAACGTACCTAAATCACGTAGCGGCTGAAAGAACTCCGGCGCCAGAATCAGGGTCAGGAAACCCGACATCAGGGTAACGCCGACGCCGTAGTGGCCGAAGTTCAGCTCGCCAAGATAGGAGAAACCGAAATAGACCGCGACCAGTGCGATGGAGAGTGAAGTGAAGAACTCAAGCACGCCTGAGGAAAGAAAGGCCAGGCGCAGAACTTCCATCGTCCGCTGGCGGAAATCTTGCGATGCGTCGCGGATGTTGTTGATTTCCGCCTCGCCGCGATTGAACAAGCGCAGTGTTTCCATGCCGCGCAGGCGGTCGAGGAAGTGGCCGCTAAGACGCCCAAGGGCGAGGAAGTTTCGTCGGTTAGCGTCGGCGGCGCCCATGCCCACCAGCGCCATAAACAGCGGAATGAGCGGGGCAGTCCCAAGCAAAATCAGCGCCGCTGCCCAGTTGCTGGGGAAAATAGTGATAACAATCAACAGCGGCACGCAGGCCGCCAGCGTCATCTGTGGTAGATAGCGCGCGTAGTAATCATGCATATCATCGATTTGTTCGAGGATAAGCGTTGCCCAACTCCCGGCGGGCTTCCCCTGAATCCAGGTGGGGCCTGCCTGCTGGAGGCGGTCCAGTACCTGGCGGCGAATTTCATAACGGATATGCTGCCCGGCATGAAAGCCGACGCGTTCGCGCAGCCACACCACCCAGGCGCGCAGGATCAACACCAGCGCCAGCAGAGTAAACGGCAGCAGCAGCGCCGTAGCCGGAATATTCTCCATAATCATGCGGTGCAGGATCCGCGCCAGGAACCACGCCTGAGCGACGATCAGCAGACCGCTCGCGACGCCTAACAGGCGAGAAATCATCAACCAGCGACGGGAGATAATGCTTTTTTCTTTTAACCAGCGGGTTAACTCTTGTTGACGGGTTTTATTCATTGCGCGCTTTGCAGGTGTCGTTATGAGATTTTTGGGCACGGCAATGTTACAACGAGGCAAAAATAAAGGCGACTTTTCGTCGCCTTCTTTACCTTTGTTACTGACTTGTAAAGATTATTTGCTCGCGTCAGCTAAACCATCGAGATAACGTTCTGCGTCCAGCGCCGCCATACAGCCGGTGCCGGCGGAAGTAATCGCCTGACGGTAGATATGGTCCATCACGTCGCCAGCAGCGAAGACGCCAGGGATGCTGGTCTGAGTGGCGTTGCCGTGGATGCCGGATTGCACTTTGATATAACCGTTTTCCAGCGCCAGTTGATCGGCGAAAATCGCGGTGTTCGGGCTGTGGCCGATGGCGACGAACAGGCCGGCGACATCCAGTGATTCGACGTTATCGCTGTTTTGGGTGTCGCGCAGACGCAGGCCGCTGACGCCCATCTGGTCGCCGGTGACCTCTTCCAGAGTGCGATCGGTGTGCAACACGATGTTGCCGCTTTCCACTTTGTCCATCAGACGCTTAATTAGGATCTTTTCTGCGCGGAACGAATCGCGACGGTGGATCAGATGTACTTCGGAAGCGATGTTCGACAGATACAGCGCTTCTTCAACTGCGGTGTTGCCGCCGCCGATGACCGCGACTTTCTGGTTGCGATAGAAGAAACCGTCACAGGTGGCGCAGGCGGAGACGCCGCGGCCTTTAAATGCTTCTTCTGAAGGCAGACCCAGATAACGCGCGGAAGCGCCGGTGGCGATGATCAGCGCATCACAGGTGTATTCGCCGCTGTCGCCGACAAGGCGGAATGGACGGTTTTGCAGATCGACGCTGCTGATATGATCGAAAATAATCTCAGTTTCAAACTTGGCGGCATGCTCGTGCATGCGTTCCATCAGAAGCGGACCGGTCAGATCGTTCGGGTCGCCCGGCCAGTTTTCCACTTCAGTCGTGGTGGTCAGCTGACCGCCTTTTTCCATGCCGGTAATCAGTACCGGCTGCAGGTTTGCGCGCGCAGCATAGACCGCCGCGGTATATCCCGCAGGTCCAGAACCAAGAATAAGCAGTTTACTGTGTTTGGCTGTGCCCATGAGATCCCCATATTTTATTGGCATACATTGGTCTGGATTGTAGGGAATTTGTTGTCGTAAAAAAAGAGCGCAGCGATTTTGTTAACGATATGTGCAATAGAACCCGCCGATGGATTGGCGATTTAACGAGCGAAAAATATAATTAATTCTACTGTAAGCGGCCTGATTATAAGATGAAAACATGAGATTCGACGGGGGTTGATGATGAATATCTGGCATCTTGTACTAAAAATCGATGTTTTGCTTTGACAATCCCCTGTGCTTTTGCGAAAACATTCATGGAAGAAGAAAAGCAGTGTTTCGCGTGCGGCGAATTTTCATGCACGCAAATGCCATTTTTATCCGGGTCAACGAAATCTACGCATGGTGTGGACAGACGCCATACGTGATGTCGGTGACTGCCGTCAGGCAACGGGCTTCTCACGTACCCCTGGGTTTACTCAACGTCGTACGGGTAATAACGGGATGGGCTCTGGCAGTGAAGGCACAGAGTCAGAACAGGAGTAGGGAAGGAATACAGAGAGACAATAATAATGGTAGATAGCAAGAAACGCCCTGGCAAAGATCTCGACCGCATCGATCGTAACATTCTGAACGAATTGCAGAAAGACGGGCGTATTTCCAACGTCGAGCTTTCTAAACGGGTGGGACTTTCTCCGACGCCTTGCCTTGAGCGCGTGCGTCGACTGGAAAGACAGGGTTTTATTCAGGGCTATACGGCGCTGCTCAACCCGCATTATCTGGACGCATCACTTCTGGTATTTGTTGAGATTACTCTGAATCGTGGTGCGCCGGATGTGTTTGAGCAATTTAACGCCGCAGTGCAAAAACTTGAAGAAATTCAAGAGTGTCATCTGGTATCTGGTGATTTCGACTATCTGTTGAAAACCCGCGTACCGGACATGTCAGCGTATCGTAAATTGCTGGGCGAAACCCTGCTGCGCCTGCCGGGCGTAAACGACACCCGTACCTACGTGGTAATGGAAGAAGTCAAGCAGAGTAATCGTCTGGTAATCAAGACGCGCTAACACGGAACAGGTGCAAAATCGACGTAGTTTGATTACACTCCTGTTAATCCATACAGCAACAGTGCCGGGGAGACCCGGCGCTGTTGTCCGTTTTAGCAGCAGGCAGGAAATTGCCTGATACCTGGAGAGCCTTTCTTGAGCCAGGAATACACCGAAGACAAAGAAGTCAAACTTACGAAGCTAAGCAGCGGGCGCCGGGTTCTTGAGGCGTTGCTCATCCTTTGCTCTCTTTTTGCCATCTGGCTGATGGCGGCATTACTGAGCTTTAATCCATCCGATCCCAGTTGGTCGCAGACCGCCTGGCATGAACCTATCCATAATCTGGGCGGCATGCCCGGAGCATGGCTGGCGGACACGTTATTTTTCATCTTTGGCGTAATGGCGTACACCATTCCTGTCATCATCGTTGGCGGTTGTTGGTTCGCATGGCGTCATCAGGAAAATGACGAGTATGTCGATTATTTCGCCGTCTCGCTGCGTCTGATCGGCGCGCTGGCGCTCATCCTCACCTCCTGCGGGCTGGCGGCGATCAATGCCGATGATATCTGGTACTTCGCCTCCGGCGGGGTGATCGGCAGCCTGTTAAGTACAACCCTGCAACCGTTGCTGCACAGCAGTGGCGGCACCATTGCGCTGCTTTGTATCTGGGCGGCCGGTTTAACGCTGTTTACCGGTTGGTCATGGGTTAGCATTGCGGAAAAACTGGGCGGCGGCATTCTCTCTATTCTGACCTTCGCCAGCAATCGTACCCGTCGGGACGACACCTGGGTTGACGAAGGTGAGTACGAAGATGATGAAGACGAGTATGACGAGGCCGAGCATCCGCAGGAATCACGTCGCGCCCGCATCTTACGTAGCGCGCTGGCGCGCCGTAAGCGGCTGGCTGAAAAATTCGCCAACCCGATGGGGCGTAAAACGGATGCCGCGTTGTTCTCCGGCAAACGAATGGATGACGAGGAAGAGGTGCACTACAGTGCTAACGGCGCGCCTGTTACTACCGATGATGTACTGTTCTCCGGCGCTAGCGCTGTGCGCCCGGGCGATGTAGACCCTTACGATCCGCTGCTGAACGGCCATACCGTGGCCGCCCCGGTTAGCGTTGCGGCCACAGCGCCGCAGGCTTGGGCGGAGCCGGGAGTAGGGCAGGCATACCAGCCTGAGTACGCGCCACAGCAGCCGCCGATGTATCAGCCGGAAGCGGGGCATCCGCAGCAACAGGCGTATCAGCCTGAGTACGCGCCGCAGCAGCCGCCGATGTATCAGCCGGAAGCAGGACATCCGCAGCAGCAGGCATACCAGCCTGAGTACGCGCCACAGCAGCCGCCGATGTATCAGCCGGAAGCAGGACATCCGCAGCAGCAGGCATACCAGCCTGAGTACGCGCCACAGCAGCCGCCGATGTATCAGCCGGAAGCAGGACACCCGCAGCAGCAGGCATACCAGCCTGAGTACGCGCCGCAGCAGCCGCCGATGTATCAGCCGGAAGCGGGACATCCGCAGCAGCAGGCATACCAGCCTGAGTACGCGCCGCAGCAGCCGCCGATGTATCAGCCGGAAGCGGGACATCCGCAGCAACAGGCGTATCAGCCTGAGTACGCGCCGCAGCAGCCGACATATCATCAGGATCCGGCGCCTGCCGTTGAGCCTGAAGTGCCTCAGGAAGAAGCTAAGCGTCCGCCGATGTATTACTTCGAGGAAGTAGAAGAGAAGCGTGCGCGTGAGCGTGAACTGCTGGAATCCTGGTATCAGCCAATCCCTGAGCCGGCAAGCCCGGTGGCGACCAAACCATTAACGCCGCCGACAGCGCCATCCATGCCGTCAGTGGATGCTGCCGCCGTAACGGCGGTTGCCGCTGGCGTCCATCAGGCAACGACAGCTGGCGCCGCTGCAGCCGTCGCCTCCTCGGCATCAACGGTGGCTTCTGCCGCCGCCGACGCGGCGCCGCTCTTTAGCCCGGCGTCCAGCGCTCCGCGTGTTCAGGTCAAAGAAGGTATTGGTCCGCAACTTCCGCGTCCAAATCGCGTTCGCGTACCGACGCGCCGGGAGCTGGCCTCTTATGGTATTAAGCTGCCGTCGCAGCGTATCGCTGAAGAACGCGCGCGTCAGGCCGAGCTTGAACATCACTATGATAACGAGCCGCTGAGCGATGAAGAAGCCGATGCGCTGGAGCAGGATGAACTGGCACGCCAGTTTGCCGCCACCCAGCAGCAGCGTTACGGTGAGACCTACGAATCCGAAAGCGATGAGCAGGACGAAGACGCCGCCGCCGAAGCGGAGCTGGCACGCCAGTTTGCCGCGACTCAACAGCAGCGCTACGCCAGCGAACAACCGCCGGGAGCCAATCCTTTTTCACCGGCGGACTATGAATTCTCGCCGATGAAAACGCTGGTTAATGAAGGGCCGAGCGAGCCGCTGTTTACGCCGACGCCGGAAGTACAGCCGCAGCAGCCAACCCAGCAATATCAGCAACCTGTGCCGCCGCAGCCGTCTTATCAAACCGCGCCGCCGCAGCCAGCTCAGCATCAGCAGGCTTATCAGCCAGTGCAACAGCCGCCGCAGCAGCCAATGCAACAACAGCCGCCAATGCAGCAGCCACTCGCCCCGCAGGGTTATCAGCAGCCGCAGCAGGCTGCTCAACCGCCAGCGCCGCAGCCGCAGGATAGTCTGATTCACCCGCTGCTGATGCGCAATGGCGATAGCCGTCCGCTGCAAAGGCCGACGACGCCGCTGCCATCATTGGATCTGCTGACGCCGCCGCCGAGCGAAATTGAGCCGGTTGATACTTTTGCGCTTGAGCAGATGGCGCGACTGGTTGAAGCGCGTCTGGCCGATTTCCGGATTAAAGCGGATGTGGTGAACTACTCGCCAGGTCCGGTCATCACTCGCTTTGAGCTGAACCTGGCGCCGGGCGTGAAGGCCGCGCGTATCTCTAACCTGTCGCGCGATCTTGCTCGCTCACTGTCTACCGTCGCGGTACGTGTGGTGGAAGTTATTCCTGGCAAACCGTACGTTGGTCTGGAATTGCCGAATAAAAAACGCCAGACCGTGTACCTGCGCGAAGTGCTCGACTGTCCGAAATTCCGCGAGAACCCATCACCGCTGACCGTGGTGCTGGGTAAAGATATCGCCGGCGATCCGGTCGTGGCCGATCTGGCGAAAATGCCGCACCTGCTGGTTGCTGGTACCACCGGTTCCGGTAAATCCGTCGGCGTTAATGCCATGATCCTCAGCATGCTCTACAAAGCACAGCCGGAAGATGTGCGTTTCATCATGATCGACCCGAAAATGCTTGAGCTGTCGGTGTATGAAGGTATTCCTCACCTGCTGACGGAAGTGGTCACCGACATGAAAGACGCGGCTAATGCGCTGCGCTGGAGCGTCAACGAGATGGAACGTCGCTACAAGCTGATGTCAGCGCTGGGCGTGCGTAACCTGGCGGGCTACAACGAGAAGATCGCGGAAGCCGCGCGTATGGGACGTCCGATCCCGGATCCGTACTGGAAACCGGGCGACAGCATGGACGCCGTTCATCCGGTGCTGGAAAAACTGCCGTACATTGTGGTGTTGGTGGATGAATTCGCCGATCTGATGATGACCGTTGGTAAGAAGGTTGAAGAGCTGATTGCGCGTCTGGCGCAGAAAGCGCGTGCGGCGGGTATTCACCTGGTGCTGGCGACGCAGCGTCCATCGGTTGACGTGATTACCGGTCTTATCAAGGCCAACATTCCGACACGCATCGCCTTTACCGTATCGAGCAAAATTGACTCGCGTACCATTCTTGATCAGGGCGGCGCCGAGTCGCTGCTGGGTATGGGCGATATGCTCTATTCCGGGCCGAACTCCACGATGCCAGTTCGTGTTCACGGCGCATTTGTTCGTGACCAGGAAGTGCATGCGGTGGTTCAGGACTGGAAAGCGCGCGGTCGGCCGCAATATGTTGACGGCATCACCTCCGATACCGAAAGCGAAGGCGGCGGCGGTGGCTTTGATGGCGGCGAAGAGTTGGATCCGCTGTTCGATCAGGCGGTCAACTTTGTAACCGAGAAACGTAAAGCATCGATTTCCGGGGTACAGCGCCAGTTCCGTATTGGTTACAACCGCGCAGCGCGAATCATCGAACAGATGGAAGCGCAGGGTATTGTCAGCGAACAGGGCCATAATGGTAACCGTGAAGTCCTGGCGCCACCGCCGTTCGAGTAAGTGCAAAGTTCGGTAAATAAGCGCAAAATCAGCCTGTTCTGCTGTTCCGTCGCGGTTGACGGCTCTACATTAGGAACAGAACAGGCTCCCGCGTCGGGAGTGACGCACAATAAGGATCAACAATGAAGAAACTTGCAATCACCTGTGCATTACTGTCTGGCTTCGTCGTAAGTCAGGTTTGGGCAGACGCCGCTGGCGATTTAAAAAGCCGCCTGGATAAAGTCAGCAGCTTCCACGCCAGCTTCACCCAGAAAGTCACCGATGCAAGTGGTAATGCCGTGCAGGACGGGCAGGGCGATCTGTGGGTGAAACGCCCGAACCTGTTCAACTGGCACATGACCCAGCCGGATGAAAGCATCCTGGTTTCCGATGGTAAAACGTTGTGGTTTTACAACCCATTTGTTGAGCAGGCAACCGCGACCTGGCTGAAAAACGCCACCAGCAATACGCCGTTTATGCTGATTGCTCGCAACCAGTCTGCTGACTGGCAACAGTACAACATCAAGCAAAACGGGGATGATTTTGTGCTGACGCCGAAAAGCGGCAGCGGCAACCTGAAGCAGTTCACGATCAATGTGGGTCGTGACGGCACTATCCATCAGTTCAGCGCCGTCGAGCAGGACGACCAGCGCAGCAGCTACCAGCTGAAGTCGCAGCAGAATGGCGCCGTCGACGCATCTAAGTTCACCTTTACGCCGCCGCAAGGGGTTACGGTGGACGATCAACGTAAATAGAGGCGAATGTGAGCAACTTTTCGCTCGATTTTTCCGACAATGCGTTTCAACCTCTGGCCGCTCGTATGCGGCCAGAAAATTTAGCGCAGTACATTGGCCAGCAACACCTGCTGGCGCCGGGTAAACCGCTGCCGCGGGCGATTGAAGCCGGGCATCTGCACTCGATGATCCTCTGGGGACCGCCGGGTACCGGCAAAACAACCCTGGCGGAAGTCATTGCCCGCTATGCCAACGCCGATGTTGAACGCATCTCGGCGGTGACCTCCGGCGTGAAGGAGATCCGCGAGGCTATTGAACGCGCGCGGCAAAACCGCAACGCCGGCCGGCGGACAATCCTGTTTGTCGATGAGGTGCATCGCTTTAATAAAAGCCAGCAGGATGCGTTCTTGCCGCACATTGAAGATGGCACTATCACCTTTATTGGCGCCACGACCGAAAACCCCTCCTTTGAGCTTAACTCCGCGTTACTCTCCCGTGCTCGCGTTTATTTACTGAAATCGCTGACCACAGAAGATATTGAGCAGGTTCTCAACCAGGCAATGGGCGATAACGCGCGTGGCTACGGCGGGCAAGATATTGTCCTGCCGGATGAGACGCGTAAGGCCATTGCCGAACTGGTGAACGGCGATGCGCGCCGGGCGCTGAATACGCTGGAAATGATGGCCGATATGGCCGAAAACGACGATTCGGGCAAGCGGGTACTGAAAGCGGAACTGCTGACTGAAATCGCGGGTGAGCGCAGCGCGCGTTTTGATAATAAAGGCGACCGTTTTTACGATCTCATTTCCGCACTGCATAAGTCGGTACGTGGTAGCGCGCCGGATGCGGCGCTGTACTGGTATGCGCGGATCATTACCGCGGGCGGCGACCCGCTGTACGTTGCTCGTCGTTGTCTGGCTATCGCGTCGGAAGATGTTGGTAATGCCGACCCGCGCGCCATGCAGGTGGCGATTTCCGCGTGGGATTGCTTTACTCGCGTTGGGCCGGCAGAGGGGGAGCGGGCCATCGCTCAGGCGATTGTTTATCTGGCCTGCGCGCCGAAAAGCAACGCGGTCTATACCGCCTTTAAGGCAGCGCTGGCCGATGCTCGCGAGCGCCCTGATTACGACGTGCCGGTTCATTTACGTAATGCGCCGACTAAGCTGATGAAAGAGATGGGCTACGGTCAGGAGTATCGCTACGCGCACGATGAACCCAACGCTTACGCCGCTGGCGAGCAGTACTTCCCGCAGGAAATGGCGCAAACGCGCTATTATCAGCCAACAAACAGAGGCCTTGAGGGCAAAATCGCTGAAAAGCTCGCCTGGCTTGCCGAACAGGATCAAAATAGCCAGATAAAACGCTACCGCTAATTGTGGCGTTGCGGTAAGGTTATTACCTATATTTCCGTGGCCGTAGTTTGCGGCCACTTTTCCTTTTTAAATTCGATAAGCACAGGATAAGCATGCTCGATCCCAATCTGCTGCGTACCGAGCCAGACGCAGTCGCAGAAAAACTGGCACGCCGGGGCTTTAAGCTGGATGTAGATAAACTGTGCGCTCTTGAAGAGCGTCGTAAAGTTCTGCAGGTACAAACCGAAAACCTGCAGGCGGAGCGTAACTCCCGATCGAAATCCATTGGCCAGGCGAAAGCGCGCGGGGAAGATATCGAGCCATTACGCCTGGAAGTGAACAAACTTGGTGAACAGCTGGATGCCGCGAAGTCTGAGCTGGAAGCGCTGCTGGCGGAAATCCGCGATATCGCGCTGGCTATCCCAAACATTCCGCATGATGACGTGCCGGTTGGCCGTGACGAAAACGACAACGTTGAAGTCAGCCGCTGGGGGACGCCGCGCCAGTTCGATTTCGACGTGCGCGACCATGTGACTCTGGGTGAAATGCATGGGGGGCTGGATTTTGCCGCCGCGGTTAAGCTGACGGGCTCCCGTTTCGTGGTGATGAAAGGTCAACTGGCCCGTCTGCATCGCGCGCTGGCGCAGTTCATGCTCGACCTGCACACCGAACAGCATGGCTATAGTGAAAACTATGTTCCGTATCTGGTGAACCAGGATACGCTGTATGGTACCGGACAGCTGCCGAAATTCGCCGGCGATTTGTTCCATACTCGTCCGTTGGAAGAAGAAGCCGACAGCAGCAACTACGCGTTGATCCCGACGGCGGAAGTGCCGCTGACCAACCTGGTTCGCGACGAAATCATCGACGAAGACGATCTGCCGATCAAAATGACCGCTCATACGCCGTGCTTCCGTTCTGAAGCCGGTTCTTATGGTCGTGATACCCGTGGTCTGATCCGTATGCACCAGTTCGATAAAGTTGAAATGGTTCAGATCGTACGCCCGGAAGATTCCATGGCGGCGCTGGAAGAGATGACCGGCCATGCGGAGAAAGTCCTGCAGTTGCTGGGTCTGCCGTATCGTAAGGTGGCGCTGTGTACTGGTGATATGGGCTTCAGCGCCTGTAAAACCTATGATCTGGAAGTGTGGGTTCCGGCGCAGGATACCTATCGCGAGATCTCTTCCTGCTCCAACGTCTGGGATTTCCAGGCGCGTCGTATGCAGGCTCGCTGCCGCAGCAAGTCCGATAAGAAAACCCGTCTCGTTCATACTCTGAACGGTTCTGGTCTGGCGGTTGGTCGTACGCTGGTGGCCCTGATGGAAAACTATCAGCAGGCCGATGGCCGTATTGAGATCCCGGAAGTACTGCGCCCGTATATGCGCGGTCTTGAATACATCGGTTAATCTTTTCTCCCCCTTCTTTAAAAGCGCCTACGGGCGCTTTTTTTACACCCTTATTGATACCGGGCAATAATCCATTCAGTGAATCCGGTGATACTCCCTTTGGATTAAATCAGCATAAAAAACCAATAAAGTTTAAATTCGTTATATATATAACTATATAACGGTTGTCAGTTTATTGTGAGCAACCAAAGCGAGTATCCATGAAAATCAAAGCCCCCGATGCTTTACTGGCTGCCGAAGTAAGCCGACGTGGTTTAATGAAAACCACGGCGATTGGCGGCCTGGCGATGGCCAGCAACGCATTTACTTTACCCTTTACGCGTATTGCGCATGCCGCTGATACGCTGGCGCCGATAAGCGAAAAGGTTGTCTGGAGCGCATGTACCGTCAACTGCGGCAGCCGCTGCCCGCTGCGTATGCATGTGGTTGATGGCACGATTAAATACGTAGAAACGGATAATACCGGTGATGATAACTACGATGGTCTGCATCAGGTTCGCGCCTGCCTGCGAGGCCGTTCAATGCGCCGCCGGGTCTATAACCCTGACCGCCTGAAATACCCGATGAAGCGCGTTGGCAAACGCGGCGAAGGTAAATTCGAGCAAATCAGCTGGGATGAGGCGTTTGACATCATCGCCAGCAATATGCAGCGCCTGATTAAAGATTACGGTAACGAATCTATTTATCTGAACTACGGCACCGGCACCCTCGGCGGCACCATGACCCGCTCCTGGCCACCGGGAAAAACCCTGATCGCCCGCCTGATGAACTGCTGCGGCGGTTATCTTAACCATTACGGCGACTACTCGTCCGCGCAGATTGCCGCGGGCCTGAACTACACCTACGGTGGTTGGGCGGATGGCAACAGCCCATCGGATATTGAAAATAGCCAACTGGTGGTGCTGTTCGGCAATAACCCTGGCGAAACGCGCATGAGCGGTGGCGGGGTGACTTATTACCTTGAGCAGGCGCGGCAGAAATCCAACGCCCGCATGATTATCGTCGATCCGCGCTATACCGATACCGGCGCCGGGCGCGAAGATGAATGGATCCCGATCCGTCCAGGAACCGACGCGGCACTGATTTCAGCGCTGGCGTGGGTCATGATTACTGAAAATCTGGTTGATCAACCGTTCCTCGATAAATACTGCGTAGGATACGACGAGAAAACCTTGCCCGCCGATGCTCCAGCCAATGGCCACTACAAGGCTTACATTCTTGGACAAGGCTCCGACGGTATTGCTAAAACGCCGGAATGGGCATCCACCATTACCGGGATTCCGCGTGAGCGCATCGTGAAACTAGCGCGTGAGATAGCGACGGCGAAACCGGCCTATATCAGCCAGGGCTGGGGTCCGCAGCGTCACGCTAACGGTGAAATCGCTACCCGCGCTATCTCTATGTTGGCCATTCTGACCGGTAACGTTGGGATCAATGGTGGTAACAGCGGCGCGCGTGAAGGCTCCTATGACCTGCCTTTCGAACGTATGCCGACGCTGGAAAACCCGGTAGAGACTAGCATCTCGATGTTTATGTGGACCGATGCGATTGAGCGCGGCCCGGAAATGACTGCGCTACGCGATGGCGTACGCGGCAAAGATAAACTCGACGTGCCGATCAAAATGATCTGGAACTATGCTGGTAACTGCCTGATTAACCAGCACTCCGAGATCAACCGCACGCACGAAATCCTGCAGGATGACAAGAAGTGCGAAATGATCGTGGTGATCGACTGCCATATGACCTCGTCAGCGAAATATGCCGATATTCTGCTACCGGATTGCACCGCCTCCGAGCAGATGGATTTCGCGCTGGATGCCTCCTGCGGCAACATGTCCTACGTCATCTTTACCGATCAGGCTATCAAACCGCGTTTCGAGTGCAAAACCATCTATGAGATGACCAGTGAACTGGCGAAACGCCTTGGCGTGGCGGAGAAGTTTACCGAAGGCCGTACTCAGGAAGGTTGGATGCGCTACCTGCATGAACAGTCGCGCAAAGCGATTCCCGACCTCCCGGATTTTGATACCTTCCGCAAGCAGGGGATTTACAAGCAGCGCGACCCGGAAGGGCATCATGTGGCGTACAAGGCCTTCCGTGACGATCCGCAGGCCAACCCGTTGACTACCCCATCGGGTAAGATCGAAATCTACTCGCAGGAGTTGGCGAAAATCGCCGCTACCTGGGAGTTGCCGGAAGGCGATGTGATCGATCCGTTGCCGATCTACACCCCTGGCTTTGAAAACTACAACGATCCGTTGGCCGCGAAGTATCCGCTGCAATTGACCGGTTTCCACTACAAGGCGCGCGTTCACTCGACCTACGGCAACGTGGATGTTCTTAAGGCTGCCTGCCGTCAGGAAATGTGGATTAACCCGATCGATGCGCAGAAACGCGGTATCGCTAACGGCGACCGCATTCGTATCTTTAACGACCGTGGCGAAGTCCATATCGAAGCGAAAGTGACGCCGCGCATGATGCCGGGCGTCGTCGCGCTGGGCGAGGGGGCCTGGTATAACCCGGATGCATCGCGGGTGGATCAAGCGGGCAGCATTAACGTGCTGACGACCCAACGTCCATCGCCGCTGGCGAAAGGCAACCCATCGCATACCAACCTGGTCCAGGTTGAAAAGCTGTAAGGAGTAACCGATGACAACTCAATATGGATTTTTTATCGATTCCGCCCGTTGCACCGGTTGCAAAACCTGCGAGCTGGCCTGTAAAGACTACAAGAACCTGACGCCGGACGTCAGCTTCCGCCGCATTTATGAATATGCCGGCGGGGACTGGCAGGAGGACAACGGCGTCTGGAACCAGAACGTTTTTGCCTATTACCTCTCCATCGCCTGCAACCATTGCGAAGACCCGGCCTGTACCAAAGTCTGTCCGAGCGGGGCGATGCACAAGCGCGAAGACGGTTTTGTGGTGGTCAACGAAGAGGTCTGCATTGGTTGCCGCTACTGCCATATGGCCTGCCCGTACGGCGCGCCGCAGTACAACGCCGCCAAAGGTCACATGACCAAGTGCGATGGGTGCCACGAGCGCGTGGCGGAAGGCAAGAAACCTGTCTGCGTCGAATCCTGCCCGCTACGCGCGCTGGACTTCGGGCCGATTGCCGAACTGCGTGAAAAACATGGCCAACTGGCCGCCGTCGCGCCGTTGCCGTCGGCGCGCTTCACGAAGCCGAGCATCGTCATTAAACCTAACGCCAACAGCCGCCCGTGCGGCGATACCACCGGCTATCTGGCTAATCCGAAGGAGGTCTAAAATGGGAAATGGATGGCATGAATGGCCGTTGATGATCTTCACGGTCTTTGGGCAATGCGTCGCTGGCGGTTTTATCGTTCTGGCGCTGGCGTTAATGAAAGGTAATCTTTCGCGTGAGCAGCAACAGCGGGTGATTATGAGCATGTTCGGCCTGTGGGTGCTGATGGGAATCGGGTTTATCGCCTCGACCATGCACCTTGGTTCGCCGATGCGTGCGTTTAACTCGCTGAACCGCGTCGGCGCTTCATCGTTAAGTAATGAAATCGCCAGTGGGGCGATCTTCTTCGCCGTCGGCGGGATTGGCTGGCTGCTAGCGGCGGTGAACAAGCTGCCGTCTGGTTTGCGTAACCTGTGGCTGGTGGCGACGATGATCCTTGGCGTCATTTTCGTCTGGATGATGGTGCGCGTTTATAACACCATTGATACCGTACCCACCTGGTACACCATCTGGACGCCGCTTAACTTCTTCCTGACTCTGTTTATCGGCGGGCCGTTGCTGGGTAGCTTGCTGCTGCGCATCGCCGGTGTCGAAGGCTGGGCAATGCGTTTACTACCGGTGGTGATGCTAGTGGCGCTGACGGTCAGTGTGACTGTTGCGCTTATTCAGGGTAGTGAACTGGCGACGATCCATAGTTCGATTCAACAGGCTTCGGCGCTGGTGCCGGATTACGGTTCTTTAATGGCCTGGCGTGTGGTTGCACTGGTGCTGGCGCTAGTCTGTTGGATTGCACCGCAGCTTAAAGGTTATCAACCCGCGCTGCCGTTACTGGGGCTGGCGTTTATCCTGGTGCTGGTCGGAGAAATGATTGGTCGTGGCGTATTCTACGGTCTACATATGACCGTAGGTATGGCTATCGCCAGTTAATAAGATTTTATCACGCCGGAAGGGTATTCCGGCGTGATTAAAAAATGCTGTCGATTCATGAAATTTTTCTACTGATATTCCCGCCATCGTTTTCTAATAAATTAATAAAAACAATGGAATAATATAAAGAATAATTCCGTTACCGCTCCGCTGGATAAAAAACTTCTATCGTTGCCCTGAAAACCGCGTCAGGCCTGATTCCAGGTGGATTGACAATGTTTACAGCAGTGGCATGATGCGCACGAAATCTGAACTTCCTCACGGTTTATACCCATGACCATCTACACTCGGCCAGTGCAAATGTTGCTCTGTGGCCTGCTTCTGTTGACGCTGGCAATCGCGGTTTTAAATACGCTTGTCCCGCTTTGGCTCGCCCATGAAAATATGCCGACCTGGCAGGTCGGGATGGTCGGTTCCTCCTATTTCAGCGGTAACCTGGTGGGGACGTTATTTGCCGGTTGGATCATTAAACGTCTGGGGTTTAACCGTAGCTACTATCTGGCGTCATTAATTTTCGCCGTCGGCTGTGTTGGGCTCGGTATTACCATCGGTTTCTGGACGTGGCTGAGCTGGCGTTTTATCGCTGGTGTCGGTTGCGCGATGATTTGGGTGGTGGTAGAAAGCGCGCTGGTGTGCAGCGGGACTTCGCGCAGCCGGGGTCGCCTGCTGGCGGCCTATATGATGGTGTATTACGTTGGTACCGTACTGGGCCAGCTGATGGTCAGCAAACTACCGACTGATTTAATGAGCGTGCTGCCCTGGGTCACCGGTCTGGCGCTAGCGGCGATCCTGCCGCTGCTGTTTACGCGTATCATGAGTCAGGCTAATGAATCGCATGAAACCGTGCGTATCTGGCCGATGCTTAAGCTGCGTCAGGCGCGCCATGGCGTTAATGGCTGTATTATCTCCGGGATTGTGCTGGGCTCGTTGTACGGCCTGATGCCGCTGTGGTTGAACCACCAGGGCGTTAGCGATTCTGGTATCGGTTTCTGGATGGCAGTGATGGTTAGCGCCGGGATCCTCGGACAGTGGCCGGTCGGTCGCCTCGCTGACCGCTATGGTCGTCTGTTGGTTCTGCGTGTTCAGGTTTTCATCGTGATACTGGGTTGTCTGGCGATGCTCAGCCAGGCGGCGATGGCGCCAGCGCTTTTCGTGCTCGGCGCGTCGGGCTTCACGCTGTATCCGGTAGCGATGGCCTGGGCCTGCGAGAAAGTTGAACATCATCAGTTGGTGGCGATGAACCAGGCGCTGCTGATGAGCTATACCATCGGCAGCCTGCTGGGGCCGACCCTGACGGCGATGCTGATGCAGAACTTCTCTGACAATCTGCTGTTTATCATGATAGCCAGCGTATCGTTTATCTATCTGTTGACTCTGCTGCGCAAAGCTGGTCATCACCCGACGCCGGTGGCGCACGCCTGATTTTCTTAAAGAATAACCGAGGGAATATCTCCCTCGGTTATTAATGAGAAGCAATAAGCGCTTCAAACTGAGCCTGATTTTGAATCGAGGTGAATCTCTGTAGCCTGTCCTCCTCATCCAGCCAGCAGACTAACCGCTGGATTGTCTGAATATGCTGTTCGCTATCAGCCGCCGCCAGTATGACTATCAGCCGCACACCGGGATGGCCGGGAAAATCAACGGGTTCACCGCAGCAAAGCAGCGAAAGCGCGCTGTTTCTGCTCAGGACACCTTCTTCCGGACGGGCGTGCGGTAGTGCAAATGCCGGGCTCAATATGTACCAGGGACCATCCAGATCCGTGGCGTTGATAATTGCCTGGGCATAACTTTCGGTGATTTTTCCTTGCTGTTCGAGAGGACGACAGGCGAGCTGAACGGCGCAGCGCCAGTTCAGATGACTTCGGGTGAACTGGCAGGCAGAAAATAACGCATTTTCCATATAGATCCCTTTATGCGCGAGCCGATCGCCAGAGCGACCGGTTCGTATAATGGTTATTGAAGCGCGTTAAACAATGCTTCGCCCGAGATGCCGTATTTCGCTTTTAGTTGCCTGCTATTACCTGATTCAGTAAAAGTGTCCTGTGTTCCCAACCGCGTGAGGCGGGCAGGATGCGCCGCTTGCGCCATGGTTTCAGCAATCAGTCCTCCGAGGCCGCCGTTTACCGTGTGATTTTCAAGCGTGGCGATAAGCGGGCAGCCTTCGACCAGTCGATAAAATTCCTGCTGGTTAAAGGGTTTGAGAGTGGCAACGTGAATAAGCTTGCCCTTTTTGCCGCTGGCAACCAGCTTTTCGTAGCCGTCTGTGGCCTGCTCCAGTACTGTACCTTCAAATAAAATCGCAAAATCATTGCCGCTGTCGGCGATAGCGGCGATATCGCTGACCCGCGGGATGACGCTTTTATCGCGAACCGGCATCGGCTCGCGCGCGACGCGAATGTAAACGGGCCCCTTTATTTTGGCTGCCTGCTCAAAAGCCTCGGCAATTTCTTCCGCATCTGCCGGGGTCAGGACGGTTAATCCAGGAAGCACGCGGGTCAGAGCTAAATCTTCCAGAGCATGGTGTGAAGCGCCGTCCGGGCCATCATCCATACCCGGATGGCTACCAACGAGTTTAATGTTGGCTTTGGCGTAGCATGCCTGCCGCAGCTGGGTCCAGGCGGTTCCGGTTACGAACATCGCAAAGTTGACATAGAAGGGCATAAAGCCTTCCAGCGCCTGGCCGACCGCAAAACTCATCGCGGAGCCTTCCGCAATGCCCATTTCGAAAAAGGCCTCCGGGTAGATTGCCTGAAACTGATCGGTACGCGTGGAGCTGGCTAAGTCGCTGTCGATGGCAACCACCGGGTAGCCTTTTTCTTTCAGGGCAATCAGGGCATTACCAATTTCATCGCGGGGTGCTTTCATCACTGTAACTCCTCCATTGCCTGCTGATATTGTTCTTTGCTTGGGGTTTTTGAGTGCCAGTCGCCGTTGTTTTCCATGTAGCTGACGCCGGAGCCTTTGGTGGTATGCGCCACGATAGCGACAGGCTTGCCTTTCAGGTGGCGGGATAACATCAAAGTATCGGCCACCTGATGCATATCATTGCCGTTGTGCAGCTCCAGAACGTGCCAACCAAAGCAGCGGATTTTGTCCGCCAGCGGTTCGAGGTTAACTACTGCATTGACCGGATCGTGAGAAGAGAAACCGTTGTAATCGATGATGGCGACCAGGTTATCCATTTTCATATGCCCGGCCTGCTGCAACGTTTCCCAGATCTGACCCTCATGCATTTCACCATCGCCAATGATGGCAAAGACCCGATGCGGATCGTTGTGCCGTTTTTTGGCGGCCGCCATACCAAAAGCAATCGACAGCCCCTGACCCAGCAGACCGGTCGTGGCATCGACGTCCGGCAGTGACTTAATGCTTGGGTGTCCCTGCAGGCGCGAGTTGATCTGCCGGAAGGTATTGAACTCGTTGCGATCGATCTTTCCTTGTTGATAGAGCATGGCGTACTGTGCGGCGACGGCGTGGCCCTTACTCATTACAACTCGCGAGCGAGGGGCCGCTGCCAGGTCGATCTCCTGATAGTAGAGCCAGGTAAGAATGTCGATTATCGATAACGCTCCGCCCGGATGACCAATTCCGGACTCGTAAATCATGGTGACTATCTCGCGTCGGGCGGCAAGCGCGTGGGACTTTAGTTCATCAATGTTCATGTTCATTCCTTCTTATGGCAGCATTTTACCGATGTAGTACACGACCAGACCCAGAGCGACGAAGTCGGTTTCCGGGAAACTGGTGCCTGACAGACCGACGGATTCCATAATTGGATAAATCAGCGCAGGGCCGATACCTATCAGGATCCCGGTGATGAAACTCCCGGCAATTGCACCTTTCCAGCCGCCGGAGGCATTACCAAATACTGCAGCGGTAGCGCCGATAAAGAAGTAGGGAATGGCTACCGGGATAATGACGGTTTGCCCAAGGATCGCCAGAAAGCCCATTACCACCAGTCCGCCTACGAACGATGAGATAAACCCCAGCACCGTGGCGGTGGGGGCATAAGGGAAGACGACCGGGCAGTCGAGCGCGGGTTTGGCATTAGGAATAAACTTCTCCGAGATGCCGAGGAAGGCCGGAACAATTTCTGACAGCAGCAGGCGCACGCCGGTAATGATGATGTACAGAGAAGCGGTAAAGGTCAGCGACTGAAAGAGCGGATAAACCAGCCAGTGCATACCGCCAGCCGCTGCGGTTACCGCTGCCTTTCCAGCGGCAAGCGCGGCGATGTAATAGAAAATACTCACCGAGATAGATACCGAGACGATGTAATCTTTAAAAATCCCCAGCCAGCCGGGTAGATTCAGTTTTTCCGTTGATTGTTTAGGATCGCCAACTTTTGAGCCGATCCAGCCGGATGCGGCGTAGGCCAGAGTGACGTAGTGCCCCATCGCGATCTCATCGTTACCGGTAATTTTTCGCATCCACGGCTGCGCAATGGCCGGGTAGAGGCAGGCGGCCAGGCCCAATAACACGGAGCCGACGATGATCGTTGTCATATCGCTATAGCCCAGCGCCTTCAGCGTTACGGTAAGCAGAGCGGAGAGATAGAGGTTATGTTGCCCGGTAAGAAAGATGTATTTAAAAGGAGTGACGCGGGCAAAGAACAGGTTCCAGCCAAAACCAATCACCATAATCAGCGAAACGCACATCGCGAATTTGGTTTGCGCCAGCCCGGTTAGCGCTTCTGCCAACGGCATCACCCCCTTCAGACCAAAGCCATCGCTGAATAGCGTCTGAAAATTGCCCAGAGAGGTGACCGCCAGACCGGCGCCACCGGCAAAAACCAGAAAGCCGACGATGGTTTTGAAGGTACCAGAGAGCACCTTTTCAATCGGCTTGCGTTGGATTAACAGGCCGATTAATGCAATAAAGCCAACTAAAAGTGGGGTTACACCCAGAATGTCGAATACAATAAATCTGAGGAAATCCATATTGCCTCCGGGAGAGGTTAGTTGCTTTGAACGATGTCAGTGAGCGCAGATTCCATCTCTTCGCTATTCATCAGATCGGTGATGCCGACGGCTCTGAATCCGGCGGCTTCGACTTCATCGGTGAGATCGCGCATAGTGATGACAAAATCAATGTCTCGCCAGGTCCGCAGACCCGAGAGGACATCGTGTTCCAACTCGATATCCCAGCCGTGTTTGTCGATGATTTTTTGTGCTTTGATTTTGAGCATTAAGGAGCTGCCCATACCGGTGCGACAGACTATGAGACCTTTCATTCGATGTTCTCCTGTTTGTAAAAATAATTATTTTTATTTATTTATGTGAGATAATAATTATTATCTTTACCGCAGGACGAAAGATGTGACTGTGTTTGCATTTTGAGCAAATAAGGCAAAACATGAGCCAGATAGACAACAACTTGTTGATAAGCATAAGAAATGGAGCTTCGGGGCTAAGCCCGATACTGGAGAAAGTTGGCCGTTTTATTACGGAAAATCCTGACTTTGTGATGCGTCACACGATTTCAGAACTGGCCGACTCCATTGACACCAGTGAGGGGAGTATCACCCGTTTTTGTCGGGCTTTCGGTTTTAAAGGTTTCTCGGATTTCAGGACTGCGCTGGCGATGGAGCAGGGCGCTGCGCGCTCGGAAGACAATAGTACCCATGGTAATGAAGAGATTGCCCCGGTGCTGGCGAGCATCCGAGATAGCAATGCCATTGTTGATAACCAGGAATTAAAAGCGGCGGCTGACTGGCTTAATACCCTGAATAGTATTGCTATCTATGCTGTAGGCACGGCGGTGCCGGTGGCGTTATTCCTGCAGATGAATTTAATTAATATGGGCAAGGCGGCCAGCTTTGTCGATCGCTCTTATCCGGCGGCGATGCCGTTGCTGGCGGATAACCAAAAAACCGGCATTATCGTCGTGCATACTGAACAGGCATCGGCGGATATGATGCAGTCCCTGTCCCTGGCAAAGCAGCAGGGGGTGAAAATATTGTCGCTGACACGGGGGACGTTCGCGCCGTTAGCCCGCTTATCTGACTGGAATCTTCAGGCGGCGGTGGCTTTACAGGGGGAGGGGGAGTCAGGATTTGCGGAAATCGCCGGCGCCATGATGGTGGCCGACCGGATCCTCAGCGCGCTGGAAGAGCAGGATGAACGCTATGCGGAATATCGTAAAGCGCATCAGAAGCGGATTTTCTCGATTGAAAGCGTGGCAAATAAGCTGTCGGAATACTTTATGTCCTGATGCTCATCATATATTGGCAAAAACCCGGTAGCGCTACCGCTACCGGGTGGGGAAATTAGTACATCACCTTGTGACCGTACTGTTCCAGAATGCCCTTCACGCGTTCCATGGTCTCTTTCTTCGGCGGATGGACGCCATCCAGCTTGTACTCTTCGCCCATCGCCACCCACTTGTGTTTACCCAGTTCATGGTAGGGCAGGAGTTCGATTTTCTCGACGTTGCCCATATCGCGGGTAAACTCGCCAAGGCGATGCGCGGAATCATCATCGTCAGACCAGCCGGGAACCACCACGTAGCGGATCCATACATTAATCTCTTTCTTCGACAGATACTGGGCGAATTCCAGCGTCCGATGGTTTGAGACGCCCACCAGATTCTGGTGGATCTCATCGTTCATCTGTTTGAGGTCAAGCATCACCAGATCGGTGACTTCCAGCAGTTCGTCAATAACCGGATCATAGCGACGCACGAAGCCGTTGGTATCCAGACAGGTGTGGATACCTTCTTTTTTACAGGCGCGGAACCAGTCGCGAACAAACTCTGCTTGCAGAATCGCCTCACCGCCGGAAGCGGTAACGCCGCCGCCAGAGGCATTCATAAAGTGGCGATAGGTCACCACTTCTTTCATCAATTCTTCCACGGTAACTTCTTTACCACCGTGAGTATCCCAGGTATCGCGGTTATGGCAGTACAGGCAGCGCATCAGGCAGCCCTGGAAAAAGGTAATAAAGCGGATGCCTGGGCCATCAACGGTGCCACAGGATTCAAAGGAGTGAATACGACCAATAGTTGACATTGCGGTGATATCTCCGGGTTCGGCCCTCCAGGGCCTGTGATGCACAGCTCAAACCGGCTGTGTTAAGTCTGTTTTGACAGGTACCCAAAGTATAGATAACTGGCAAAGCAGGCTGGGCAGGGAATCACGTGTTAAAAAGGCCCCACTGATGTGGGGCCTTTATTGTACGCTTTTTCAGTCAGACTGGGAATTACATGGTCTGAGTAAAGGTACGGGTAATAACGTCCTGCTGCTGTTCTTTCGTCAGGGAGTTAAAACGTACGGCGTAGCCGGATACGCGGATGGTCAGCTGCGGATATTTTTCCGGGTTTTCCATCGCATCGAGCAGCATTTCGCGGTTCATGACGTTCACGTTCAGATGCTGACCACCTTCAATGGACGCTTCGTGGTGGAAGTAACCATCCATCAGACCCGCCAGGTTAGTCTTACGAACTTCGTCGTCTTTACCCAGTGCGTTCGGAACGATAGAGAAGGTGTAAGAGATACCATCTTTAGCGTAAGCAAACGGCAGTTTAGCAACGGAGGTCAGAGAGGCGACAGCACCTTTCTGATCGCGGCCGTGCATCGGGTTAGCACCTGGTCCGAACGGCGCGCCAGCGCGACGACCATCTGGGGTGTTACCGGTTTTCTTACCATACACAACGTTAGAGGTGATGGTCAGAACAGACTGAGTCGGGATAGCGTTGCGGTAGGTGTGCAGTTTCTGAATTTTCTTCATGAAACGTTCAACCAGGTCAACGGCCATGTCATCGACGCGAGCATCGTTGTTACCAAACTGCGGGTATTCGCCTTCGATTTCGAAGTCGACAGCCAGGCCGTCTTCGTCACGAATCGGTTTAACTTTCGCATATTTGATGGCAGACAGGGAGTCAGCAGCAACGGACAGGCCTGCGATACCACACGCCATGGTGCGGATAACGTCACGGTCGTGCAGCGCCATCAGAGAGGCTTCGTAGCTGTACTTGTCGTGCATGTAGTGAATGATGTTCAGCGCGGTGACGTACTGTTTAGCCAGCCAGTCCATGAAGTGATCCATGCGGTCCATCACTTCGTCGAAGTTCAGGACGTCGCCTTTGATCGGTTCAGATTTCGGACCAACCTGCATTTTCAGTTTTTCATCAACGCCGCCGTTGATTGCATACAGCATGGTTTTCGCGAGGTTAGCGCGAGCGCCGAAGAACTGCATTTGTTTACCAACGATCATCGGGCTGACGCAGCATGCGATAGCGTAGTCGTCGTTGTTGAAGTCCGGACGCATCAGGTCATCGTTCTCGTACTGCAGAGAAGAGGTATCGATGGACACTTTAGCGGCGAATTTCTTGAAGCTCAGCGGCAGTTTTTCAGACCACAGGATAGTGATGTTCGGCTCCGGAGACGGCCCCATGGTGTACAGGGTGTTCAGGAAGCGGAAGCTGTTTTTGGTGACCAGAGTACGGCCATCAACGCCCATACCGCCGATAGATTCTGTTGCCCAAATCGGGTCGCCGGAGAACAGCTCATCATATTCCGGGGTACGCAGGAAGCGAACCATACGCAGTTTCATGACCAGGTGGTCAACCATTTCCTGCGCTTCTTGCTCGGTGATTTTGCCAGCCTGCAGGTCACGTTCGATGTAAATATCCAGGAAGCTGGAAGTACGACCGAAGGACATTGCCGCGCCGTTCTGAGATTTAACGGCAGCCAGGTAACCGAAGTAGGTCCACTGGATAGCTTCCTGAGCGGTAGTTGCCGGACCGGAGATATCGCAGCCGTATTTTGCTGCCATTTCTTTGATCTGACCCAGAGCGCGATGCTGTTCAGAAATTTCTTCACGCAGACGGATAGTCGCTTCCAGATCTTCGCCGCTTTCCAGTTTCGCCTGCAGAGACTGGAACTGAGCGTATTTATCTTTCATCAGGAAGTCGATACCGTACAGCGCAACGCGACGGTAGTCACCGATGATACGGCCACGGCCGTAGGCATCTGGTAGACCGGTCAGCACGCCGGATTTACGGCAGTTCAGGATGTCTTTGGTGTAAACATCAAACACACCCTGGTTGTGAGTTTTACGGTAATCAGTGAAGATTTTTTTCAGCATCGGGTCCAGTTCGCGATTGTACGCTTTGCAGGAACCTTCAACCATTTTGATACCGCCGAACGGGATAATCGCACGTTTCAGCGGAGCTTCAGTTTGCAGACCAACGATTTTCTCGAGCGCTTTCTCGATGTAGCCCGCGTCGTGAGAAGTGATGGTGGATGCGAGGGAGGTGTCGAAATCAACAGGCGCGTGAGTGCGGTTTTCCTGTTTAACACCTTCCATTACGCTGTCCCACAGCTTGGTGGTCGCGTCGGTTGCGCCAGCCAGGAAGGACTCGTCACCTTCATACGGGGTGTAGTTTTTCTGGATAAAGTCACGGACGTTGACTTCGTTCTGCCAGTCACCTTTCGCGAAACCTTCCCAGGCTGTGGCTAACTTTTCATTAAGCTCGGACATGTAACACCTACCTTCTTAAGTGGATTTTTTATTTACTGCCTGAGACAACCATTAATGATGGTCGTCGCCACGCAGGTAAATGACCCAGTACGTCAACCCAACCAACAGACCACCGCCGATGATGTTTCCGATAGTGACCGGAATCAGGTTATCAGTGATGAAATTCATAATGGTTAAGTGAGAGAAACTCTCCGGAGTTGAACCGATAGCGGTCCAGAATTCCGGGCTCGCAAAGTTGCGAATTACGATACCCATTGGGATCATAAACATGTTAGCGATACTGTGTTCAAAGCCGCTGGCGACAAACATCGCTACCGGCAACACCATAATCATCGCTTTATCCATCAGGCTGCGGCCGGAGTAGCTCATCCAGACGGCCAGACAAACCATCAGGTTAGCCAGGATACCCAGGCTTACGGCTTCAATGAATGTATGGTGCATTTTGTGATCGGCTGTTTGCAGAACATTCAGGCCCCATCCGCCGTTAGCAGTCATATATTCGCCAGATAACCACATCAACAGTACAAACAGCAGCGCGCCTATCAGGTTTCCAACATAGACGTTAAGCCAGTTTTTTGCCAGTTGACCCCAGGTAATGCGCCCGCTGGCTTTCGCCACGACGATCAGTACGGTAGAGGTGAACAGGTCGGCGCCGCAAATGATGCAAAGAATCAGACCTAGTGAGAAGCATACCCCGCCAATCAGCTTGGCAATACCGAATGGCATTGCGGCAGTACCGGTGGTCGCCGTGATATAGAATACAAAAGCGATGGAGATAAAGACGCCAGCGGTAATCGCCAGATAAAAGGTCTTCATCGGGTGCTTCGTCGCTTTATAGACACCTGCTTCTTCGGCGACTTTCGCCATCGCGGCAGGGAGTAAAAGATCAAAAGGGTTGTCAGCTTTCACACTAACTCTCTCTTTATATAAGTTGGCGGTGTGATACTAACAAAGCATTATAGAAGGGAAATTGATGTAGATCATATCCGGCCGGAGTCATAGGCCCATTTTGCGTATGGAATTAGATTAAAATAACTGTATCTGTTTGTTTTTTAATGAGAAAATAATTTTTAATATTTGCAAATTATGTTGAAAATTTCCTTCGGTGAGCATTGATTACAGTTAATTAAAATGGAGTATTTTTATTAAAATTAACAATCTAAAAATTACCAAAGATTGGATTTTACTTATGATTAACTTTACACCTACAGATTCTCGTCATTTCGGCACAAATTAAGAAAACGGAGCCGCAGAGGGCTCCGTAAACAACGCAATTTACCCCTAATGGGTTAGCTGGCCCAGAAAGCAGCTTTCGCACGCTGGAGCTTTTCGTAGGCTTTCAGTAATGACTGATGGGCCGGGAAGGCGCGCAGGTCGCTATCTACCGCCTGGAGGCCGTAGAACGGCGCTTCGCCGCTCAGGGCGGCACTGGCGGCTTCCACCGCTTCCACGCCGTACATGCGGATAAAGGCATTCAGATATTGCAGAGGCTGGCGCTCTTCTTCCTGGCTCAACAGCAGCAGCGTTTGCAGGCAGCGATAGTAGTTGGCGCGCTCTGGACTGAAGATGGACGCATTGAATTCCATGGTCCACTCGGTCCAGATCAGCGCCTGTTCCAGATCGCCACCGGCCAATGCCAGCATCGCTTTTAGTTCGCCGATGCGCAGGGTATACCAGCCATTATCTTTGCCGGTCGCCAGACCTAACAGCTCGCGTACGCGGGTAAAGTCATCAAGACCTTCGTCGTCCATCTGCTCAATGAGCGCCAGATAATCTTCTTTTTCCCACTCACTACCCGGCAGAGACAGAATGGTGTCGCGCAGATGCGCGCCCATGCTGTTGTTGGCCAGCCACAGGTCTTCCGCTGGATAGATATCCGACATGCCCGGAACGATGATACGACAGGCGTAGACGCTCAGATGTTCGTAGTCGGCGATGTAGACTTCTTTGTCTTCGGCTTTGAAGATGGCCATCAAGGTGGCGAACTCTTCTTCGGTGGTGCCGGAGAAATTCCAGTCAACGAACGGGTAGTCGGCATCCTGCTTGAACATATCCCAGGAGATCAGGCCGCTGGAATCGATGAAATGAGTTTCCAGGTTGGCGTGTTCGGCGACTTCTTCATCATCGAAGGTCGGCGGCGTAAAGACATCGAGATCTTTCAGGCTGCGGCCCTGCAGTAGCTCGGTAACCGTGCGCTCCAGCGCCACGCCGAAGTCCGGGTGGGCGCCAAAAGAGGCGAAGCAGGTGCCGTTAGCCGGGTTAAACAGAACCACGCAGATAACCGGGTATTTACCGCCCAGCGAACCGTCGTAAGCGAAGATAGGGAAACCTTCGGCTTCGAGTTTGGCGATCGACTCAACGACGCCCGGATAGCGCGCCATCACCTCGGCCGGGATCTCCGGCAGACTGATGCTTTCTGCGATGATACGGTTTTTGATATGACGCTCGAAAACTTCAGACAAGCCCTGCACGCGCGCTTCATTCGGGGTATTACCGGCAGACATACCGTTAGAGACATACAGGTTGCCGACAATATTCATCGGGATATAGACGGTTTCGCCGTCGGACTGACGGGTAAACGGCAGACCGCATACGCCGCGTTCGTCATTGCCGGACTGCAGATCCACCAACATGCTGGCGGTCAACTGATCGTCTGGATCGTAAAAAGCGCGCAGACGGGCATCCAGCAAACCTTCCGGTACTTCATCGTCTTCAGTGAGTGGGAACCACTTTTCGTTCGGGTAGTGAACGAACGGACCGTTCGCGATCGTGTCACCTAACCAGAAGTCGGCGAAGAAGTAGTTGGTGGACAGACGTTCGAAGTACTCACCCAGCGCGGAGGCCAGGGCTGCCTTTTTGGTGGCGCCTTTACCGTTGGTAAAGCACAGCGCGCACTCTTTATCGCGAATATGAACGGACCATACGTGCGGCACCGGGTTCAGCCACGAGGCCTCTTCGATATCAAATCCGAGGTCGAGCAGTTTCTGCTGGAAGCGAGCGATGGAGTCTTCCAGGGCGGCATCTTTGCCGGGGATAAATGTCTGGGTCATAGCAATTCGTTTATGGTTGGCAGGATGGTCAATGATACGGGTTTTGCCCGTATGTGGCTATGTCGTTAGCCGCGACGACCGAGAAAAAGAATAGGGGACCAAATGGGATGGGGAGAAACGCCAAATGCAGAATGGACAACGGAAAGGCGATTGAAAGCGATCCCCCGACAGCGATTATGTCGGTTTTATGACGTCAAGCTGGTAGATTCTTTTGTGTGACGGTGGCCTCATTTCGGGGCCACTTAGTTTTACTCGTTGCGGTGTGTGTCACTGAATGATAAAACCGATAGCCACAGGAATAACTTATGCCCGCGATGGGTCGCGTGCAGACAATATAGCAACGTGGTGAGGGGAAATGGCTCAGGTCTATAACTTTAGTTCGGGCCCGGCAATGCTGCCGGCAGAAGTTCTCAAACTGGCGCAACAGGAACTGTGTGACTGGCACGGTCTGGGGACGTCGGTAATGGAAATCAGTCACCGTGGTAAAGAGTTTATCCAGGTGGCTGAAACGGCAGAACAGGATTTCCGCGATCTGCTCAACATCCCTTCCAACTATAAAGTATTGTTCTGCCATGGTGGCGGTCGCGGCCAGTTTGCCGGAATTCCGTTAAACCTGCTTGGCGACAAGACGACAGCAGATTATGTGGATGCCGGTTACTGGGCAGCCAGCGCGGTTAAAGAAGCCAAAAAATACTGCACGCCGAACGTTATCGACGCCAAAATTACCCTCGACGGCCTGCGGGCGGTCAAACCAATGAGCGAATGGCAGCTGACGCCGGGCGCGGCATATCTGCACTTCTGCCCGAATGAAACCATCGATGGTATCGCCATCAATGAAACGCCGAATTTTGGCGATGACGTTGTCGTGACGGCGGATTTCTCCTCCACCATTCTCTCGCATGACATTGACGTCAGCCGTTACGGCGTTATCTACGCTGGCGCGCAGAAAAATATCGGTCCAGCGGGTTTAACGCTGGTTATCGTACGTGAAGATCTGCTGGGTAAAGCGCACGTTGCCTGCCCATCGATCCTCGATTACACCGTGCTGAACGATAACGACTCGATGTTCAACACGCCGCCGACCTTTGCCTGGTATCTGGCGGGACTGGTGTTCAAGTGGCTGAAAGAGCAGGGCGGCGTGGCCGCAATGGACAAAATCAACCAGCAGAAGGCTGACCTGCTGTATGGCGTGATTGATAACAGCGATTTCTACCGTAACGACGTTGCGGCTTTGAACCGTTCACGCATGAACGTTCCATTCCAGCTGGCGGATAGCGCGTTGGATAAACTGTTCCTTGAGGAGTCCTTCGCCGCGGGTCTGCACGCGCTGAAAGGCCACCGGGTGGTTGGCGGTATGCGCGCCTCTATCTACAATGCGATGCCGCTGGCTGGCGTGAAGGCGCTGACTGACTTCATGCAGGACTTCGAACGCCGTCGCGGCTAATCGACGGATTATTTTTTCATCCCCGCAGCCTGTCTGCGGGGTTTTTATTCTGTTTTTTTGAGAGTTAAGTTTCATGGAATCCCTGACGTTACAACCCATTGCGCGCGTTGATGGCACCGTAAACCTGCCCGGGTCGAAAAGTGTTTCTAACCGCGCTTTGCTGCTGGCGGCATTAGCCCACGGCACCACCGTGCTGACCAATTTGCTGGACAGCGATGATATTCGCCACATGCTGAATGCGCTTAACGCCCTGGGGGTTCATTACACCCTGTCCGCCGATCGTACCCGCTGTGAAGTGACTGGCAACGGCGGTCCGTTACAGTCTGGCGGCGCGCTGGAGCTGTTCCTCGGTAACGCCGGTACGGCGATGCGCCCGTTGGCCGCGGCGCTGTGTCTGGGACGCAACGACATCGTGCTGACCGGCGAGCCGCGGATGAAAGAGCGGCCGATTGGTCACCTGGTTGATGCGTTACGCCAGGGCGGCGCGCAGATTGAATATCTGGAGCAGGAAAACTATCCGCCTCTGCGTCTGCGCGGCGGTTTCAGCGGCGGCCAGGTTGAGGTCGACGGCAGCGTTTCCAGTCAGTTCCTGACCGCTTTATTGATGACTGCGCCGCTGGCGCCGCAGGACACGACGATCGCCATTAAAGGTGAACTGGTGTCTAAACCTTATATCGATATCACGCTGCATCTGATGAAAACCTTCGGCGTTGATGTTGAAAACCAGAACTACCAACGCTTTGTGGTCCGCGGCAACCAACAGTATCAGTCGCCGGGGGATTATCTGGTGGAAGGCGATGCTTCCTCAGCCTCTTATTTCCTCGCGGCGGGCGCAATCAAGGGCGGCACGGTGAAAGTGACCGGTATTGGCCGTCATAGCGTGCAGGGCGACATTCGTTTTGCCGACGTGCTGGAAAAAATGGGCGCCACTGTTACCTGGGGCGACGATTTCATCTCCTGTACCCGTGGTGAGCTGAATGCTATCGATATGGATATGAACCATATTCCGGATGCCGCGATGACCATCGCCACGGCGGCGCTGTTCGCGAAAGGCACCACGGTGCTGCGCAACATTTACAACTGGCGGGTGAAAGAGACCGACCGTTTGTTTGCGATGGCGACCGAGCTGCGTAAGGTTGGCGCGGAAGTGGAAGAGGGTGAAGACTATATCCGCATTACACCGCCTGCGACGCTGAAATTCGCTGAAATCGGCACCTATAACGATCACCGCATGGCGATGTGTTTCTCGCTGGTGGCGCTTTCGGATACGCCGGTCACCATTCTTGATCCGAAGTGTACGGCGAAAACTTTCCCTGATTACTTTGAACAGTTGGCGCGAATTAGTACGCTGGCCTGAATTTTGCGAATTTAAATAAAAACGCCGACCGGAAAGTCGGCGTTTTTTTATGCATGCTTGTCGGCGAAGAAACTAAGTGTTAGCCTTGCTTGCTTGTAAATATAGGATTTATAAGCATTTAATATGCTAATCAATGGATGATTGATATGAAAAATACAAAAGTAATGCTGGCTTTAGCGATTTCCGCCACATTGTTGGTAGGTTGTAAAAATATGCAAGGTATGGATACCAACGCCCTGGTCAGTTCAGGGATGACGGCCTACAAAGCGGCAACGCTATCTGACTCCGAAGTCAAAGCGCTTTCCGACGATGCCTGTAAGCAAATGGATAGTGAAAATAAGCAGGCTGGCGCTTCAAGTAAATACACTAAACGTCTCAATAAAATAGCCAAAGCGTTAGGAAATAATATCAACGGTACGTCAGTAAACTATAAGGTTTACATGACTTCAGATGTGAACGCATGGGCAATGGCTAACGGCTGCGTGCGCGTTTATAGCGGCCTGATGGACATGATGACGGATAATGAAGTCGAAGCGGTTCTGGGTCATGAATTGGGCCACGTCGCGCTGGGTCACTCGCGTAAAGCAATGCAGACTGCTTATGCGACCGTTGCCGCGCGTGATGCGATTTCAGCAACCGGAGGCGCGGCTGCAAGTTTGTCTAAATCCCAGTTGGGCGATATCAGTGAAGGGATGATCAACTCAGCGTTCTCTCGCTCTCAGGAGTCTGATGCTGATGATTTCTCCTACGATCTGCTGAAGAAGCGTAATATCAATACTCAGGGCCTGGTGGGAAGCTTCGACAAACTGGCTAGCCTTGACGCCGGTCATAGTAAATCTCTGTTTGATTCACACCCGCCTTCAGCCGAACGCGCACAGCATATTCGCGACCGTATCGCTGCAGATAAAAAGTAAAGCTAGGTCATCTTCCGGGCTGATGTTCTGTCAGCCCGCTATAATTGCGCAATTCTTCTACATTTAATTTCTTCTATTCCGTAATTTGCACGCAATGCTCACTTTCTGGCGTATTGATGCGTATAATGCGCGGCGTTTATATTCATGCGCCTTGCTAAAGGAGAAAAAGATGACGGCGAATGTTCCGGTAATCACCATTGATGGACCTGGCGGTGCAGGTAAGGGCACGTTGTGCAAGGCAATGGCGGAAGCGCTTGGCTGGCATCTGCTGGATTCCGGCGCCATCTATCGCGTTCTGGCGCTGGCGGCCTTACATCATCACGTTGACGTCGAGTCAGAAGAAGCGCTGGTTCCACTGGCAGCCCATCTCGATGTGCGTTTTATTTCTACTGACGGCAACCTGGAAGTGGTACTGGAAGGCGAGGATGTGAGTGCGGAAATTCGCACTCAGGAAGTGGCCAATACCGCGTCGAAAGTGGCGGCTTTCCCGCGCGTTCGCGAAGCGCTGCTGCGTCGTCAACGCGGCTTTCGCGAGCTGCCCGGCCTGATTGCCGACGGCCGTGATATGGGGACCGTTGTGTTCCCGGATGCGCCGGTCAAAATCTTCCTTGATGCCTCGGCGGAAGAACGTGCGCAGCGCCGCCTGCTACAGTTGCAGGAGAAGGGTTTTAGTGTTAACTTTGAACGTCTTTTGTCCGAGATAAAAGAGCGTGACGATCGCGACCGTAATCGCGCCGTGGCGCCGCTTATCCCGGCGGCTGATGCTTTAGTTCTCGATTCCACTGAACTAAACATTGAGCAAGTAATTGAAAAAGCGCTACAATATGCGCGCGAAAAATTGGCTGTCGCTTAACGGTTAACCGACGAAGCGTCATGAGCCTCCGAATTATAGCAGTACCCCCGCAGCAACGGAGTGTTAGCGGGTATGTTAAACAACCCCATCCGGCACGGAGCCAGGTGGACGTTAAATATGAAACCTGAAGATTAAACATGACTGAATCTTTTGCTCAACTATTTGAAGAATCCTTAAAAGAAATCGAAACCCGTCCGGGTTCCATCGTTCGTGGTGTTGTTGTTGCTATCGACAAAGATGTCGTACTGGTTGACGCCGGTCTGAAATCTGAGTCCGCCATCCCGGCTGAGCAGTTCAAAAACGCCCAGGGCGAACTGGAAATCCAGGTTGGTGACGAAGTTGACGTTGCTCTGGATGCAGTAGAAGACGGCTTCGGTGAAACCCTGCTGTCCCGTGAGAAAGCTAAACGTCACGAAGCTTGGATCACGCTGGAAAAAGCTTACGAAGACGCTGAAACTGTAGTCGGTGTTATCAACGGCAAAGTTAAAGGTGGCTTCACTGTTGAGCTGAATGGTATTCGTGCGTTCCTGCCAGGTTCCCTGGTAGACGTTCGTCCGGTGCGCGACACGCTGCACCTGGAAGGCAAAGAGCTTGAATTCAAAGTCATCAAGCTGGACCAGAAACGTAACAACGTCGTTGTTTCTCGTCGTGCCGTTATCGAATCCGAAAACAGCGCAGAGCGCGATCAGCTGCTGGAAAACCTGCAGGAAGGCATGGAAGTCAAAGGTATCGTTAAGAACCTCACTGACTACGGTGCATTCGTTGATCTGGGCGGCGTTGACGGCCTGCTGCACATCACCGATATGGCCTGGAAACGCGTTAAGCATCCGAGCGAAATCGTAAACGTTGGCGACGAAATCACTGTTAAAGTGCTGAAATTCGATCGCGAACGTACCCGTGTATCTCTGGGCCTGAAACAGCTGGGCGAAGATCCGTGGGTAGCTATCGCTAAGCGTTATCCGGAAGGTACCAAACTGACCGGTCGCGTGACCAACCTGACCGACTACGGCTGCTTCGTTGAAATCGAAGAAGGCGTTGAAGGCCTGGTTCACGTTTCCGAAATGGATTGGACCAACAAAAACATCCACCCGTCCAAAGTTGTTAACGTTGGCGATGTAGTGGAAGTGATGGTTCTGGATATCGACGAAGAACGTCGTCGTATCTCCCTGGGTCTGAAGCAGTGCAAATCTAACCCATGGCAGCAGTTCGCGGAAACCCACAACAAGGGTGACCGTGTTGAAGGTAAAATCAAGTCTATCACTGACTTCGGTATCTTCATCGGCCTGGACGGCGGCATCGACGGCCTGGTTCACCTGTCTGACATCTCCTGGAACGTTGCAGGCGAAGAAGCAGTTCGTGAATACAAAAAAGGCGACGAAATCGCTGCAGTTGTACTGCAGGTTGACGCAGAACGTGAGCGTATCTCCCTGGGCGTTAAACAGCTGGCGGAAGATCCGTTCAACAACTACGTTGCTCTGAACAAGAAAGGCGCTATCGTAACCGGTAAAGTAACTGCAGTTGACGCTAAAGGCGCAACCGTAGAACTGGCTGACGGCGTTGAAGGTTACCTGCGTGCTTCTGAAGCATCCCGTGACCGCGTTGAAGATGCAACTCTGGTTCTGAGCGTTGGCGACGAAGTTGAAGCTAAATTCACCGGCGTTGATCGTAAAAACCGCGCAATCAGCCTGTCTGTTCGTGCGAAAGACGAAGCTGACGAGAAAGATGCAATCGCAACTGTTAACAAACAGGAAGATGCAAACTTCTCTAACAACGCAATGGCTGAAGCTTTCAAAGCAGCTAAAGGCGAGTAATCTTAGTTATTCAGGTCACAACGGCCTGAATAATGACGAGTTTACTTGACAGATTGCAGGATTCGTCCTGTAATCAAGCACAAAGGGCGGCTACGGCCGCCCTTGTTTAAGCTGTAAGCTAACTTTGCCTTGAAGGAAACCGGAGGAAAAATGACCAAGTCAGAATTGATCGAAAGACTTGCCAGCCAGCAATCTCATATTCCGGCGAAAGCGGTGGAAGATGCTGTTAAAGAAATGCTGGAACATATGGCCTCAACGCTTGCTCAAGGTGAGCGCATTGAAATCCGCGGTTTCGGCAGCTTCTCTCTGCACTATCGAGCACCTCGCACCGGGCGTAACCCGAAAACTGGTGATAAAGTGGAACTGGAAGGTAAATACGTTCCTCACTTTAAGCCAGGGAAAGAATTACGCGACCGCGCCAATATTTACGAAGAGTAAGTTTTCCCGAATTACGGCGATAACTTGTTCAATAAAAAAGCACCTGCGGGTGCTTTTTTTATGTCTTTTTTCCATGCTTGCTCGCAAAACATGTGTTGCCTGACAGCAAGTCTAAAAGTTTCCCTGATCGGGCGACGCAACGTCTCTCTTTTATGCGGGATGCCAACGGTGAATTGTCTGACACTTCCCCAATAACAGGGAGGTGTTATGCGATTACCACATCTGGCCGGCTGCGCCATTGTCGGCATTCTGCCGCTGCTTTGGCTACCGGCGCTACCGAGTCTGACGACCGTCTGGTGCCTTATCGGCGGTGCGCTCATTATTGCGCTGTGCCGCAAACCCTATACGCAGTACGCCGCGTTGACGCTGCTCTTTTTCGCGTGGGGAATATTAGACGCCCAGCAGGCGTTGTGGCCGACGGAACATCTCCCCGGACGTAACCGCCAGGTCGTTATTGAGCTGATTGCCGGTGATGGCCTGACAACCTGGCAGGGCAAGATTATTCGCCTCGATGGGCAACGTTTATCTCCCTCAGTGGGGATCTCTCTGTATGGCAGTGAACTGCCAGAACCCGCTTGCGCAGGGCAGCGCTGGTTAATGACGATCCGCGCCCACCCGGTGCACGGACAGTTAAATGAGGGCGGTTTTGATAGCCAGCGCCATTCCCTGTCTCAGCACCGTCCGCTCAGCGGGCGGTTTATTAGCGCGAAGCCGCTCGATTCACGTTGTAGCTATCGGGCGCGTTATCTGACCTCGCTGAACCACACTCTTGAAGCGTATCCGTGGAAAACGGTGATGCTGGGATTGGGGATGGGGGAGCGCTTCGCCGTCGCGGATGAGATAAAAACGTTGATGCAGGAGACGGGGACTTCACACTTGATGGCGATCTCTGGTTTGCATATTGCGCTGGGCGCTTCGCTGGGGTGGCTGCTGATTCGTGGCCTGCAGTTTTTTCTTCCCTGTCGCTGGATTGGCTGGCGAATGCCGCTGCTGGTTGGGCTTGCCTGCGCGCTATTTTATGCCTGGCTTACCGGCATGCAACCTCCGGCGCTACGTACCTGCGCGGCGTTAACCGCAGGATGCCTGTTACGGCTCGGCGTCAGACGTTGGTCATCGTGGCAAATCTTTTGCTGCTGTATTGCGGCAATACTCTTTGCCGACCCGTTGGCGGTGATTTCAGAAAGCCTGTGGCTCTCGGTTTTTGCGGTAGCAGCGCTTATTTTCTGGTACCAGCTTGTGCCGTTTAGCTGGTACAGAGGTCGTTGGCCGTGGCGGCCGCTGCTGGCGCTGTGTCATCTGCAGTTTGGTCTGATGCTGCTGTTGGCGCCTATGCAGATAGCGCTTTTTCATGGTATCAGCCTGACCTCGTTGATCGCCAACCTACTTGCTGTCCCGCTAGTGACCTTCCTGGTGGTACCGTTAATTTTGGCGGCAATGGTGCTGCATCTTAGCGGTCCGACGTTACTTGAAATGGGGTTGTGGCAACTGGCAGACCGGCTGTTGGCGGTATTATTCTGGTTTTTACGTCATCTGCCTCCGGGATGGTTGTCGCTTGATGAGCGTTGGCTGGCCATCAGTATCTTGCCATGGCTGGCGTTGCTGGCCTGGCGTTTTCATGCCTGGCGGCGGATGCCGTTACTTTCTATTAGCTGCGCGGCAGTGTTGAGCTGGCCATTCTGGCGAGCAGTATCACCCGGCGAGTGGCGAGTGACGATGCTGGATGTCGGCCAAGGTCTGGCAGTCGTGATTGAACGCCAGGGAGCCGCGATACTTTACGATACCGGGCCTGCCTGGCCGGGAGGCGATAGCGGTCAGCGGCTGATCGTGCCGTGGTTACGCTGGCGTGGCCTCCATCCAGAAGGGGTTATCCTGAGTCACGAGCATCTCGATCACCGCGGCGGCCTGAATGCGATCGTTCAGACGTGGCCGGACCTCAACATTCGCAGCCCGCTTAAATTACGCGGCCATCTGCCGTGCCGCCGCGGCGAAAACTGGCGCTGGCGAGGATTGCGCTTTCAGGTGCTGTGGCCGCTGGCAGAAACGGCGCGAAAGGGAAACAATGGTTCCTGCGTGGTAAGAGTCGATGATGGCAAGTGGAGCGTGTTACTCACCGGTGATATCGAACTCCCGGCTGAGCGGGAGATGATTAGCCATTACTGGCAGTATCTTACGTCTACACTTATTCAAGTTCCACACCACGGAAGTAATACGTCTTCCGGCCTGACATTACTACAACGGACTGGAGGAGCAGTGGCATTGGCGTCGGCTTCGCGCTATAACGCCTGGCGGATGCCATCCAGCAAAGTCGTGCAACGTTATCGTAAACAGGGCTATCAGTGGTTCGACACGCCGCATTCAGGGCAAATTACGGTTATTTTTTCTCCAGATAGTTGGCAAATCCATAGCTTACGAGATCAACTTTTACCTCGTTGGTATCATCAGTGGTTTGGCGGGGACGCGCAGAACGGGTAGAATATGCGGCTATTTCAACACAAGCTGGTTTATTGAATGCAGAACGATAAAGATCTCTCCACGTGGCAGACCTTCCGCCGACTTTGGCCGATGATAGCGCCGTTTAAGGCCGGGCTAATCGTAGCGGCGGTGGCGTTGGTGCTTAACGCGGCTAGTGATACCTTCATGTTATCGCTTCTTAAACCGTTATTGGATGATGGTTTTGGTAAAACGGATCGATCCGTACTGATATGGATGCCGCTGGTGGTGATTGGCCTGATGGTACTGCGCGGGATCACCAGTTATATTTCAAGCTACTGTATCTCCTGGGTTTCCGGCAAAGTGGTGATGACAATGCGTCGTCGTCTGTTTGGCCATATGATGGGAATGCCCGTCGCCTTCTTCGACAAACAGTCCACCGGGACGCTGCTGTCGCGTATCACTTATGACTCTGAACAGGTGGCCTCCTCTTCTTCCAGCGCGTTGATTACCGTCGTGCGCGAAGGGGCGTCGATTATCGGTCTGTTCACCATGATGTTCTACTACAGCTGGCAGCTATCGCTGATCCTGATTGTGCTGGCGCCGATTGTTTCAGTCGCCATCCGGGTAGTCTCGAAGCGCTTCCGTAATATCAGTAAGAACATGCAGAACACGATGGGTCAGGTCACCACCAGCGCGGAACAGATGCTCAAAGGGCATAAAGAAGTGCTGATGTTCGGCGGTCAGGAAGTCGAAACGAAGCGTTTTGATAAGGTCAGCAATAAGATGCGTCTGCAGGGGATGAAAATGGTCTCCGCGTCCTCTATTTCCGACCCAATCATTCAGCTGATTGCCTCTCTGGCGCTGGCCTTTGTTCTGTATGCGGCAAGCTTCCCGAGCGTCATGGAAACGCTGACCGCCGGTACCATTACCGTGGTCTTCTCCTCAATGATCGCTCTGATGCGCCCGCTGAAATCGCTGACCAACGTGAATGCTCAGTTCCAGCGCGGGATGGCGGCATGTCAGACGCTGTTCTCCATTCTGGATTCCGAACAGGAGAAAGATGAAGGGACTCGCGTGATTGAGCGCGCGAAAGGCAATCTGGAATTCAACAACGTCACCTTTACCTATCCTGGCCGTGAAGTGGCTGCGCTGCGTAGCATCAATCTGAGCATCCCGGAAGGCAAAACCGTCGCTCTGGTGGGGCGTTCAGGTTCCGGTAAATCGACGATCGCCAGCCTGATCACCCGCTTCTACGACGTAGACGACGGGCAGATTCTGCTGGATGGTTACGATCTGCGCGACTACAAACTGAGTTCGTTGCGCGATCAGGTGGCGCTGGTTTCGCAGAACGTGCACCTGTTTAACGATACCGTCGCCAATAACATTGCCTATGCGCGTACCGAAGAGTATACCCGCGAGCAAATTGAAGAAGCCGCGCGTATGGCTTATGCGATGGACTTTATCAACAAGATGGATAATGGCCTGGATACGATAATCGGCGAGAACGGCGTCATGCTCTCCGGCGGCCAGCGTCAGCGCATTGCTATTGCCCGCGCGCTGCTGCGCAACAGCCCGATTCTTATCCTTGATGAAGCCACCTCGGCGCTGGATACTGAGTCCGAGCGTGCGATTCAGGCGGCGCTGGATGAGCTGCAGAAAAACCGTACTTCGCTGGTTATCGCCCACCGTCTGTCGACTATCGAACAGGCCGATGAAATCGTGGTGGTGGAAGATGGTCGCATTGTTGAACGCGGTAGCCATCTGGATCTGCTGGAACATAAAGGCGTCTATGCGCAGCTGCATAAAATGCAGTTTGGTCAATGATAGCTCGTCTCTGGTCCGGCGAATCACCGTTATGGCGACTGCTACTGCCGCTCTCCTGGCTATATGGCCTGGTGAGCGCTTTGATTCGCCTCAGCTATAAGCTGGGGTGGAAGAAAGCCTGGCGCGCGCCAGTGCCCGTGGTGGTGGTCGGTAATCTGACCGCTGGCGGCAATGGTAAAACGCCGGTGGTGGTATGGCTGGTGGAGCAATTGCAGCAACGCGGCATTCGCGTCGGCGTGGTGTCGCGCGGTTACGGTGGTAAAGCCGAAAGCTATCCGCTGGTGCTCAATGACGCGACGAGTACGGCGCAGGCGGGTGATGAACCCGTTTTGATTCGTCAGCGCACCGGCGCGCCGGTAGCGGTTTCGCCACTGCGCAGCGATGCGGTAAAAGCGTTACTGGCCGCTCACGATCTGCAAATTATCGTTACCGATGACGGCCTACAGCACTATAAGCTGGCGCGGGATAAAGAAATCGTAGTTATCGACGGCGTACGTCGTTTCGGTAACGGCTGGTGGTTGCCGGCCGGGCCGATGCGTGAGCGCGCGTCGCGTTTACAAAGCGTCGATGCGGTTATCGTTAACGGCGGCGTGGCGCGTCCGGGCGAAATCCCGATGCAGTTGCGCCCCGGTATGGCGGTTAATTTGCTTACCGGTGAACGTCGCGACGCCTCTGCCCTCGACAACGTTGTGGCGATGGCCGGTATTGGTCATCCGCCGCGCTTTTTCGCCACGCTTGAAAGCTGTGGCGTACAGCCGATCAAAACCGTGGCGTTGGCGGATCATCAGGCACTTAGCCAACCCGATGTCGCCGCCCTGGTGAGCGCGCAGCAGACGCTGTTGATGACGGAAAAAGATGCGGTGAAATGCCGCGAATTCGCCGCCGCCAACTGGTGGTATCTGCCGGTCGACGCCATAATGACGGATGAACGCGCGCAGCGATTGCTCGCGGATTTAGTTACGCTGGCGCAACGTTAACCCACGAGCAGGCTGTGCTCGCCGCTGTGCTGGAACCCTACGGAGAACCTGCATGTCGGTATTACAACTGTCGCTTAAAGAGGCTCGCCATCTTCATCTCGCGGCGCAGGGGTTATTAAAAAAGCCCCGGCGTCGCGCTCGCCAGAATGACATCCTTTCTACCATCCAGCAGATGTCGCTGCTGCAAATCGATACGATTAACGTCGTCGCGCGTAGCCCTTATCTGGTGCTGTTTAGTCGCCTCGGTAGCTATCCTCAGCACTGGCTGGATGATTCGCTGCGTAGCGGCGAGCTGATGGAATATTGGGCGCATGAAGCCTGTTTTCTACCGCGCAGCGATTTTGCTCTGGTGCGCCACCGGATGCTGAATCCCGATAAGATGGGCTGGAAATACCACAAAGAGTGGATGCGCGAACATGCCGCGAGCATTGAAGAATTGCTGGCGCATATTGCGCAGAATGGTCCGGTTCGTTCGGCGGATTTTTCCCATCCGCGCAAAGGCGCCAGCGGCTGGTGGGAGTGGAAACCGCATAAGCGCCATCTGGAAGGGCTATTTACCGCCGGAAAGTTGATGGTCGTGGAACGGCGTAACTTTCACCGGGTGTATGATTTAACCCATCGAGCGATGCCGTATTGGGACGACAAGCGAGACGCGCTCTCCCAGCCGCAGGCGGAGTCCATCATGCTGCGTAACAGCGCGCGCAGCCTGGGGATTTTCCGCCCGCAGTGGCTGGCGGATTACTATCGTCTGCGTCAGCCTTCGCTACCGGCGCTGCTGGCGGCGTGGCAGGAAGAAGGGCTGGTGGCGCCGGTCAATGTTGAAGAGTTGGGTGAAATGTGGCTGCATCGTGATGCGTTAGCGCAGCTGGAGTCGGCGCCCGGCGGTAAACTTAGCGCCAGCCACAGCGTCGTACTGTCGCCGTTTGATCCGGTGGTGTGGGACCGTAAACGCGCCGAGCAGTTATTCAACTTTAGTTATCGTCTGGAATGCTATACCCCGGCGCCGAAACGACAATACGGTTACTTTGTGCTGCCTCTGCTGCATCAGGGAAAACTGGTCGGCAGGATGGACAGCAAGGTACATCGTAAGGGCGGCATGCTGGAGGTCTTCTCGCTGTGGCTGGAGGAAGGCGTCAAAGTGACCGCCGGGCTGGAAAGCGGGCTCCAGCGGGCGATTACTGATTTTGCGCGCTGGCAGGGGGCTGAAACGGTCGTGCTGCGCCAGCTTCCGCCAACATTGTTTGCCGCCCAGCGGCAAGGGTGGGACGTCGATGCCGCGTGAAGCGCCAGCGGCGGCGCAAACGGATCCCGGTGTTTGTCATCCTGTGATATGCTGCTGACAAATCTATTCGGTCCATCAGGAGGAATCATGGATCACCGTTTACTTGAAATCATCGCCTGCCCGGTTTGCAACGGTAAGCTGTACTATAGCCAGGATAAGCAAGAGCTTATCTGCAAAGCCGACAACCTGGCTTTCCCGCTGCGTGATGGGATCCCGGTATTACTCGAAAACGAAGCGCGTTCGCTGGCGGTAGAAGAGAGTCAGCCATGAGTTTCGTCGTCATCATTCCCGCGCGTTTTGCCTCCACGCGTCTGCCGGGTAAACCTCTGCAGGATATCAACGGCAAGCCGATGATCGTCCACGTGCTGGAACGCGCCCGCGAATCCGGCGCGGAGCGCATTATTGTCGCCACCGATCATGAAGATGTCGCGCGTGCGGTAGAAGCCGCCGGCGGTGAGGTCTGCATGACCCGCGCCGATCATCAGTCCGGCACCGAACGACTGGCGGAAGTGGTTGAAAAATGCGCCTTCAGCGATGACACGATCATCGTCAATATTCAGGGTGATGAACCGATGATCCCGCCGGCGATCGTTCGTCAGGTCGCTGAAAACCTGGCTGCCAGCACCAGCGGTATGGCGACTCTGGCGGTGCCGATCCACGATGCGGAAGAGGCGTTCAATCCGAATGCGGTTAAAGTGGTGATGGATGCCAGCGGCTACGCGCTTTATTTCTCGCGCGCGACCATTCCGTGGGATCGCGACCGCTTTGCCAAATCACGCGAGCAAATCGGCGACTCGCTGCTGCGTCATATCGGTATTTACGGCTATCGTGCCGGTTTTATTCGCCGCTATGTTAGCTGGGCGCCGAGCCCGCTCGAACAAATAGAAATGCTCGAGCAGCTGCGTGTGCTGTGGTACGGCGAAAAAATTCACGTTGCGGTGGCGGAAGTGGTTCCGGGCACCGGCGTCGATACGCCGGAAGATCTGGAGCGCGTGCGCGCCGAGCTGCGTTAATCCTGCCGTCCCCTCCAGCAGGAGGGGACTATTTTCTTCTGCTATTTCGCGCATTTTTGATCTTATCCGCTGACAATCTTCTGCCTGACGCTCATTATGAAAACAGTAGTTTTCATGAGGGTATCTACAATGGAACAGTTGCGAACCGAACTGAGTCACCTGCTTGGCGAAAAGCTAAGTCGCGTGGAGTGCGTTAGCGAGAAACCCTCGTCAGCGCTATGGTCGCTGTATGATGCGCAGGGAAACCCGATGCCGCTGCTGGCGAAAAGCTTCACCACGCCCGGTGTGGCGCGCCAGCTGGCATGGAAAATATCGTTGCTTGCCCGCAGCGGCACCGTGCGGATGCCGGTGGTGTACGGTGTGATGACGCATGAAGAACATCCGGGGCCTGACGTATTGCTGATTGAACGGCTGCACGGCGTCTCGGCGGAAGCGCCGGCACGCACGCCGGAGCGCTGGGAACAGCTGCAGGAGCAGATTGTCGAAGGGTTGCTGGCGTGGCACCGGCAGGATAGCGGCGGCTGCGTGGGGATGGTCGACAGCACTCAGGAAAACCTCTGGCCGCACTGGTATCGTCAGCGGGTCGAAATGTTGTGGAGTACGCTGAATCTGTATCACGACACCGGTCTGACGATGCAGGATAAGCGCATCTTATTTCGCAGCCGTGAAAGCCTTCCTGAATTGTTTAGCGATTTCAATGATAACTGCGTGCTGGTCCACGGCTGCTTCACTTTGCGCAGTATGCTTAAGGATGCGCGCAGCGATCAGCTGCTGGCGATGGTTGGCCCGGGGATGTTGCTGTGGGCGCCGCGCGAGTATGAACTTTTCCGTCTCGCCGACGGCGGGCTGGGGGAGCAGTTGCTATGGCACTATCTACGTCGGGCGCCGGTGGCGGAATCTTTCCTCTGGCGGCGCTGGCTGTATCAATTGTGGGATGAGGTGGATAGCCTGGTGAATACCGGGCGCTTTGACCGCGCCCGTTTTTCACTGGCGGCGAAATCAATCCTGCCCTGGATCGCCTGAGGCGCCTTTCAACCACTGCCAGATTCGCCCCAGCGTCTCGTAAATCGCGCGGTCGCTGTGCATCAGCCAAAAAGGGGAGGGAATGGCACGTTCCCAGGGATTTAGCGCAGATTCCACCGCCAGCTGGTTGGCGGGCGCCGGTAGCGGATTCAGCCCGGCGTGACGGAAGAAAATCATCGCCCGCGGCAGATGCGAAGCGGAAGTGACCAGCAGGAACGGCGCGGCGCCGATGGCTTTTTTCACCTCTGTCGCTTCCTGCTCGGTATCTTTTGGCCGGTCGAGGACGATAATCGCGCTGCGTGGGACTCCGAGGCTTTCTGCGACACGCGCGCCAGCTTCAGCGGTGCTGACCGGGTTAGTTTTCGCCGCTGCGCCGGTAAAGATCATCTTCGATCCCGGATTTTCCCGCCACAAACGGATACCTTCCGCCAGCCGCGGGAGGCTGTTGTTGATCAGATTTGAGCTGGGCGCCCATTGCGGGTTCCAGGTATAGCCGCCGCCGAGCACCACGACATACTCAACGGGCGTGCCGCCGCGCCAGGTCGGGTAGTTTTTTTCGATTGGTTTCAGCAATTCGTCAGCCACCGGCTGCAGGCTTAGTAGCGTCAACAGCAGCCAGCTTAGCGTGACCAGTGTTTTGCCGGTCTTCTGAAAACGGCTGCGCCACAGTAGAGCAAGGCCGACCGCCATCAGCAATAACAGCAAGGGAAGCGGCAGCATCATGCCGCCCAAAACCTTTTTCAGTGTAAAAAGCATCCCGGATGGTTCCTTTTTTAACCATATAAGCAAAGTTATGCGCGGATCTTATAACAGATCGCTTCATTATCGCCGTGGGTATGACAAAATAGCGGTTTTGTGTTGGCTTGTGGAGTCGTCCGTGCAGGATCGCAATTTTGATGACATCGCTGAAAAGTTTTCGCGCAATATTTACGGCACCACCAAGGGCCAACTGCGCCAGGCGATCCTCTGGCAGGATCTGGAGCCGCTGCTTGCGCAGATGGGGCCAGGGCCGCTGCGAGTGCTCGACGCTGGCGGCGGAGAAGGGCAAACGGCGATCCGCATCGCGGAATTAGGCCATCATGTGACTCTATGCGATCTTTCCGCCGAAATGGTGGCCCGCGCTCAGCAGGCGGCCCGCGATAAAGGTGTGATCGACAACATGCATTTTGTACAATGCGCGGCTCAGGATATTGCTCAGCATTTGGAAAGCCCCGTCGATCTGATACTGTTTCATGCAGTACTGGAGTGGGTCGCGGAACCGCAGGAAATGTTGCGCACGCTGTGGTCGGTATTACGTCCGGGCGGCGCGCTGTCGTTAATGTTCTACAATGCTAACGGTCTGCTGATGCACAATATGGTCGCCGGGAACTTCGACTATGTACAAATTGGCATGCCGAAAAAGAAAAAACGCACGCTGTCGCCGGATTATCCGCGCGATCCGCAGCAAGTGTATGGCTGGCTGGAGGCGCTCGGCTGGCAGATAACCGGTAAAACCGGCGTGCGGGTGTTTCATGATTATCTGCGTGAGAAACGTAAACAGCATGATAGCTTTGCGGCGCTGCTGGAGCTGGAAACGCGCTACTGTCGCCAGGAGCCGTATATCAGCCTGGGCCGCTATATTCATGTCACCGCGCTTAAGACCGATCCAGGCGCACAGCCGCAGATGCAAGGATAAACTATGAGTGAATTTTCCCAGACAGTCCCCGAACTGGTTGCCTGGGCCAGGAAAAATGATTTTTCCATCTCGCTGCCGGTCGACAGACTCTCTTTTCTGCTGGCTGTCGCCACGCTGAACGGCGAGCGGCTGGAAGGGGAAATGACCGAGGGAGAACTGGTGGATGCGTTCCGCCACGTCAGTGATGCGTTTGAGCAGACCAGCGAAACCATCAGCCAGCGCGCCAATAACGCCATCAACGATATGGTGCGCCAGCGTCTGCTGAACCGCTTTACCAGCGAAATTACGGAAGGCAATGCGATATATCGCCTGACGCCATTAGGCATCGGCATTACCGACTACTACATTCGCCAGCGTGAGTTTTCCACCCTGCGTCTGTCGATGCAGCTGTCGATTGTGGCGAGCGAACTAAAGCGCGCAGCGGATTCGGCGGATGAGGGCGGCGATGAGTTCCACTGGCATCGCAACGTTTTTGCGCCGCTGAAATATTCCGTGGCGGAAATCTTCGATAGTATCGATCTGACTCAGCGCATTATGGATGAGCAGCAGCAGCAGGTGAAAGACGACATTGCCCAGTTGTTGAACAAAGACTGGCGCGCGGCGATTTCCAGCTGCGAACTGCTGCTGTCCGAAACGTCCGGTACCCTGCGTGAACTGCAGGATACGCTGGATGCGGCGGGCGATAAGCTGCAGGCTAACCTGCTGCGTATCCAGGATGCCACCATTGCGCGTGACGATCTGCATTTTGTCGACCGTCTGGTGTTCGACCTGCAGAGCAAGCTTGACCGTATCGTCAGTTGGGGTCAGCAGGCTATCGACTTGTGGATCGGGTACGATCGCCATGTACATAAGTTTATCCGTACCGCCATCGATATGGATAAAAACCGCGTCTTCGCCCAGCGTTTGCGCCAGTCGGTGCAAACCTACTTCGAGGCGCCGTGGGCGTTGACCTACGCCAGCGCCGATCGTTTGCTGGATATGCGCGATGAAGAGATGGCGCTGCGCGATGAAGAAGTCACCGGCGAGCTACCGGCGGACCTTGAGTTCGAAGAGTTCAACGAAATTCGCGAGCAACTGGCCGCGCTGATTGAAGCGCAGCTGGTGGTTTACAAAGAGAAAGGAATGCCGCTGGATCTCGGCCTGGTGGCGCGAGAATTCCTGGCGCAGTATCCGCGCGCGCGTCACTTCGACGTCGCGCGAATCGTCGTTGACCAGGCGGTACAGCTGGGCGTCGCCCAGGCAGATTTCACCGGACTGCCGGCAAAATGGCAGCCGATTAATGATTACGGAGCCAAGGTACAGGCGCATGTCATTGACAAATATTGAACAAGTGATGCCAGCTAAACTGGCGCAGGCGTTGGCCAATCCGTTGTTTCCGGCGCTGGATAGCGCCCTGCGCGCAGGCCGCCACATTGGCCTGGATGAGCTGGATAATCACGCATTTTTGATGGATTTTCAGGATTACCTGGAAGAGTTTTATGCTCGCTACAACGTTGAGCTGATCCGTGCGCCGGAAGGGTTTTTCTACCTGCGCCCGCGTTCCACGACGCTCATTCCGCGTTCGGTCTTGTCAGAGCTGGATATGATGGTCGGCAAAATTCTTTGCTATCTCTATCTCAGCCCTGAGCGTCTGGCCAATGAAGGGATCTTCACCCAGCAGGAACTCTACGACGAGCTGTTGACGCTGGCGGATGAAGCCAAATTGCTGAAGTTGGTGAACAACCGTTCCACCGGCTCCGATTTAGACCGCCAGAAGCTGCAGGAAAAAATGCGCGCTTCCCTGAACCGCCTGCGCCGCCTTGGTATGGTGTGGTTTATGGGACATGACAGCAGTAAATTCCGCATTACCGAGTCGGTCTTCCGCTTCGGCGCTGACGTTCGCGTCGGTGACGATCCGCGTGAAGCGCAGCTGCGCATGATCCGCGACGGTGAAGCGATGGCGCTGGAGAATCACCTGCAGCTCAATGACGAGAATGAAGAGAATCAGCCGGATAGCGGGGAGGAAGAATAATGATTGAACGCGGTAAGTTTCGCTCGCTGACGCTGGTTAACTGGAACGGTTTTTTTGCCCGAACCTTCGATCTCGATGAACTGGTGACCACGCTTTCCGGAGGCAACGGCGCCGGTAAATCCACCACCATGGCGGCTTTCGTCACGGCGTTGATCCCGGATTTAACCCTGCTGCACTTCCGTAACACCACCGAAGCGGGCGCGACCAGCGGTTCGCGTGATAAAGGTCTGCACGGTAAGCTGCGCGCCGGGGTGTGTTACTCGGTGCTCGATGTGATCAACTCGCGCCATCAGCGCGTGGTGGTTGGCGTGCGTCTGCAACAGGTCGCCGGGCGCGATCGTAAAGTGGATATCAAACCTTTTGCCATTCAGGGGTTGCCGACATCGATCCAGCCGACTCAGCTATTGACCGAAACCCTCAACGATCGTCAGGCGCGCGTTGTTAGCCTTAACGAGCTGAAAGACAAGCTTGAAGCGATGGAAGGGGTTCAGTTCAAGCAGTTCAACTCGATTACTGAATACCACTCGCTGATGTTCGATCTGGGCGTGGTGGCGCGTCGTCTGCGTTCCGCATCCGATCGTAGTAAATACTATCGCCTGATTGAGGCCTCGCTGTACGGCGGGATCTCCAGCACCATTACCCGCTCGCTGCGTGACTACCTGCTGCCGGAAAACAGCGGCGTACGTAAAGCGTTCCAGGATATGGAAGCCGCGTTGCGTGAAAACCGCATGACCCTGGAAGCGATTCGCGTGACCCAGTCCGACCGCGATCTGTTTAAACACCTGATCAGCGAAGCCACCAACTACGTGGCGGCGGACTACATGCGCCATGCCAACGAGCGGCGTATTCATCTTGATAAGGCGCTGGAGTATCGCCGCGATCTCTTCACGTCGCGGGCGCAACTGGCGGCGGAGCAGTATAAGCACGTCGATATGGCGCGCGAACTGCAGGAGCATAACGGCGCGGAAGGCGATCTGGAGGCCGATTACCAGGCCGCCAGCGATCACCTGAACCTGGTGCAGACCGCGCTGCGCCAGCAGGAAAAAATCGAGCGCTACGAAGCGGATCTCGATGAGCTGCAGATCCGTCTGGAAGAGCAGAATGAAGTGGTGGCGGAAGCCGCCGACCAGCAGGAAGAAAATGAAGCCCGCGCCGAGGCCGCCGAGCTGGAAGTGGACGAGCTGAAAAGCCAGCTCGCCGACTACCAACAGGCTCTCGACGTGCAGCAAACTCGCGCGATTCAGTACAACCAGGCGCTGCAGGCGCTGGAACGCGCGCGCGCGCTGTGTCATCTGCCGGATTTAACGGCTGACAGCGCCGACGAATGGCTGGAAACCTTCCAGGCGAAAGAGCAAGAAGCGACGGAAAAAATGCTGTCGCTGGAACAGAAAATGAGCGTGGCGCAAACCGCGCACAGCCAGTTCGAACAGGCGTATCAGCTGGTGGCGGCGATCAACGGCCCGCTGGCGCGTAATGAAGCCTGGGACATCGCGCGCGAACTACTGCGTGATGGCGTCAACCAGCGTCACCAGGCCGAGCAGGCTCATGGGTTGCGCAGCCGCCTGAACGAGCTGGAACAACGTCTGCGCGAGCAGCAGGACGCCGAGCGTCAGTTGTCAGAGTTCTGCAAACGTCAGGGCAAACGCTACGATATTGACGACCTGGAAACGCTGCATCAGGAACTGGAAGCGCGCATCGCGTCGCTGGCCGATAGCGTGACTAACGCTCAGGAACAGCGCATGACCTTGCGTCAGGAACTGGAACAGCTGCAATCGCGTACCCAGACGCTGATGCGTCGGGCGCCGATTTGGCTGGCGGCGCAAAATAGCCTCAACCAGCTGTGCGAGCAGAGCGGCGAACAGTTTGAATCAAGTCAGGATGTCACCGAGTATCTCCAGCAATTACTGGAGCGCGAGCGTGAAGCCATCGTTGAGCGCGACGAAGTCGGCGCCCGCAAGCGCGCGATCGACGAAGAAATCGAGCGTCTCAGCCAGCCAGGTGGTTCTGAAGACCAGCGTCTGAACGCGCTGGCGGAACGCTTTGGCGGCGTGCTGTTATCGGAAATCTATGACGACGTTAGCCTTGAAGATGCGCCGTATTTCTCCGCGCTGTATGGTCCGTCACGCCATGCAATCGTGGTGCCGGATTTGTCGCAGGTCGCGGAACAGCTCGAAGGACTGGAGGATTGCCCGGAAGATCTGTATCTGATCGAGGGCGATCCGCAGTCCTTTGATGACAGCGTCTTCAGCGTCGATGAGCTGGAAAAGGCAGTAGTGGTGAAGATTGCCGATCGCCAGTGGCGCTATTCGCGCTTCCCGACGCTGCCGCTGTTTGGCCGCGCTGCGCGTGAAAACCGTATCGAGACCCTGCACGCTGAGCGCGAAAATCTGTCCGAACGTTTCGCGACGCTGTCGTTTGATGTGCAGAAAACACAGCGCTTGCATCAGGCCTTCAGCCGCTTCATCGGCAGCCATCTGGCGGTCGCCTTCGATGACGATCCGGAAGAAGAAATCCGCAAGCTCAACAGCCGCCGCGGCGAGCTGGAGCGCGCGCTGAATGCCCATGAAAGCGATAATCAACAGAACCGCGTCCAGTATGAGCAGGCGAAAGAGGGCGTTTCAGCGCTTAACCGCCTGCTGCCGCGCCTGAATCTGCTGGCCGATGAGACGCTCGCCGACCGCGTTGATGAAATCCAGGAACGTCTGGACGAAGCGCAGGAAGCGGCGCGCTTTATCCAGCAGTACGGCAACCAGCTGGCGAAACTGGAACCCATCGTCTCGGTACTGCAGAGCGATCCGGAGCAATTTGAACAGCTGAAAGAGGATTACGCGTACTCGCAGCAAACCCAGCGCGATGCGCGTCAACAGGCCTTTGCGCTGGCGGAAGTCGTACAGCGCCGCGCCCACTTCAGCTACTCTGATTCGGCGGAGATGCTCAGCGGCAACAACGATCTCAACGAGAAGCTGCGTCAGCGTCTGGAGCAGGCGGAGTCCGAGCGTAGCCGCTCACGTGAAGCCATGCGTAGTCATGTCGCGCAGTTGAACCAGTACAATCAGGTGCTGGCGTCGCTGAAAAGCTCGTATGACACTAAAAAAGAGCTGCTCAACGATCTGTATAAAGAGCTGCAGGATATCGGCGTGCGTGCCGACGCCGGCGCGGAAGAGCGCGCGCGTCAGCGCCGTGACGGGCTGCACATGCAGTTGAGCAACAACCGCTCTCGTCGCAATCAGCTGGAGAAAGCGTTGACCTTCTGCGAAGCGGAAATGGACAACCTGAACCGCAAACTGCGTAAGCTGGAGCGTGATTACTGCGAAATGCGCGAGCAGGTGGTCACCGCCAAGGCAGGCTGGTGCGCGGTGATGCGTCTGGTGAAAGACAACGGCGTTGAGCGTCGCCTGCACCGCCGCGAGCTGGCCTATCTCTCCGCCGACGAGTTGCGTTCGATGTCGGATAAGGCATTGGGCGCGCTGCGTCTGGCGGTTTCTGATAACGAACACCTGCGCGATGTGCTGCGCATTTCGGAAGATCCGAAGCGTCCGGAACGTAAAATCCAGTTCTTCGTCGCCGTCTATCAGCATCTGCGCGAGCGTATCCGCCAGGATATTATTCGTACGGATGACCCGGTGGAAGCGATCGAGCAGATGGAAATCGAGCTCAGCCGCCTGACGGAAGAGTTGACCAACCGCGAACAGAAGTTGGCGATAAGCTCGCGAAGCGTGGCCAACATCATTCGTAAGACCATCCAACGTGAGCAGAACCGTATCCGTATGCTCAACCAGGGTCTGCAGAGCGTCTCGTTCGGACAGGTCAACAGCGTGCGTCTGAACGTCAATGTGCGCGAGACCCACTCGACGCTGCTCGATGTGCTGTCTGAGCAGCACGAGCAGCATCAGGATCTGTTCAACAGCAACCGCCTGACCTTCTCCGAAGCGTTGGCGAAACTGTACCAACGCCTGAATCCGCAAATCGATATGGGCCAGCGTACGCCGCAAACCATCGGCGAAGAGCTGCTCGACTACCGCAACTATCTGGAGATGGAAGTGGAAGTTAACCGTGGTTCCGACGGGTGGTTACGTGCCGAGTCCGGCGCGCTGTCGACCGGTGAAGCGATTGGTACCGGGATGTCGATTCTGGTGATGGTGGTTCAGAGCTGGGAAGATGAATCCCGTCGCCTGCGCGGCAAGGATATCTCGCCATGCCGTCTGCTGTTCCTCGATGAGGCGGCGCGCCTTGACGCCCGTTCTATCGCCACGCTGTTTGAACTGTGCGAGCGTCTGGAGATGCAGCTCATCATCGCGGCGCCGGAAAACATCAGCCCGGAAAAAGGCACGACCTATAAGCTGGTGCGTAAAGTGTTTAATAATCACGAACACGTACACGTTGTTGGTCTGCGTGGTTTTGCCGCGCCGGTGCCTGAAGCACTGCCTGGAACGGCAGACGCCTCATAAGCAGGGGACCATTAATAGGAAAAAGGGCGACAAATTGTCGCCCTTTTTGTTATTCGCTACGCTAGTCTAACGTAGTATTATCTTTAAACTTCTTTACATTTGGGAAGGCAAAAGCGTTTTCGCCTTTATATACTGAGAGTGAGCCCCATTTGGCGGGCGGCAATGTGTCAACAGGGGGGCAAGGGATGTTGCTAAAGAAACGGTATGGTCGTCAATGGTCGGCGCTCAGCTTGAGCCTGGCTTTTGCATTTGCTCCGCTGTTCAATGTCCAGGCCGCAGAGCCTGACGTTATACCTACAGATAGTTCCGCGACGGTGGGAGAACTCTCATCGGCATTCACGCAGGGTGAGGGTCAGTCTTCGTCGGTGGCGCAAATGGCGGGTGAACAACCGCTGGCGGCGGATGCGGCGGCGAAAAGCCGCGCTGAAATCGCAGCGCTGCTGCCGTCGGGTTATCATCCCGTCTATATCAATCCACTGGTGGCGCTGTATGCCGCTCGCGACATGAAGCCGATGTGGGAGAACCGCGACGCGGTACAAGCCTTTCAACAGCAGTTGGCCGAGGTCGCCATCGCCGGTTTCCAACCGCAGTTCACCACCTGGGTGGGTTTGCTGACTGACCCTACCGTGAGCGGGATGGCGCGTGATGTTGTGCTTTCCGATGCGATGATGGGGTACCTGCATTTTATTAGCGGTATTCCGACACAGGGCAACCGCTGGTTGTACGGCTCAACGCCTTACAAAATGGCGATGCCGCCGCTGTCGGTGATCAACCAGTGGCAACTGGCGCTGGATAACGGCTCTTTACCGCAGTTTATCGCCAGTCTGGCCCCGCAACATACGCAATATGACGCGATGCATCAGGCGCTGCTGGCGCTGGTGGCGGATACCCGTCCGTGGCCGCAGTTGACCGGCAATGCTTCGCTGCGGCCGGGAGAATGGAGCAACGACATCGGCGCGTTACGCGAAATCTTACAGCGCACCGGAATGTTGGATGACTCGGCGAAAATCGCTTTACCTGGCGACGTCGTGAGCCCATCAGCGAAGAAGAAAGCGAAGCCTGCCGCTCGTGGCGTGTACGATCGCCAACTGGTGGAGGGCGTTAAACGCTTCCAGGCCTGGCAAGGATTGGGGGCTGATGGCGTTATCGGGCAATCTACCCGCGACTGGCTGAATGTCTCCTCGGCGCAGCGCGCCGGAGTACTGGCGCTGAATATTCAGCGTCTGCGCTTGCTGCCGAACAAACTGTCCACCGGTATCATGGTTAATATTCCGGCCTTCTCGCTGGTCTACTATCAGGATGGCAGTCAGGTGCTGGCGTCGAGGGTGATCGTTGGCCGCCCGGATCGTAAAACGCCGATGATGAGCAGCGCGTTGAATAACGTGGTGGTGAACCCGCCGTGGAACGTGCCGCCGACACTGGCGCGCAAAGATATTCTGCCGAAGGTGCGCAGCAATCCTGGCTATTTAGAGCAGCATGGTTATACCCTGATGCGCGGCTGGAACAGCAAAGAGGCCATTGACCCGTATCGCGTCGACTGGTCGACCATCACCGAGAAAAACCTGCCGTTCCGCTTTCAACAAGCGCCGGGCGCGCGCAACTCGCTGGGTCGGTATAAATTCAATATGCCAAGCTCAGATGCTATCTATCTGCACGATACGCCGAACCATAATCTGTTCCAGAAAGATGTTCGCGCATTGAGTTCAGGCTGTGTACGCGTCAATAAGGCGTCTGAGCTGGCGAATATGCTGCTGCAGGATGCCGGATGGAACGATACGCGTATTTCCGATGCGCTGAAGCAGGGGGATACCCGCTACGTCAATATTCGGCAAAATATACCGGTTAATTTATATTATTTGACCGCTTTTGTTGGCGCTGATGGACGTACACAATATCGAACAGATATTTACAATTACGATCTCACCGCGCGATCCAGCGCACAAGTTCTGCCAAAAGCTGAACAATTAATCAGGTAAATGAAGTAGTTCTGGGAAATATGTTGTCCTAGCACTGAACGAAATCGGGCTCTGGTCGTCTACAGAGCCCGTATTTCCTGGGGTGAGGCTGCCTTGACGTTGGCAATAATGCCCGGTAAGGTGCCTCTCGTGCGCCAGAAGTGCATATACATATAATCCTGAAAAATGTGTTGTGGCAGTCAACACGAAAATGCTCTTCTGCTGTGATTTTATTAGCAGCAATGGAGCGTTAATGCGTGTTGCCAGCCAAATACGTTTTGGCGGAAAAGTATATTACGATTCATTTACCTGTAGACCTGATTATCATGGACAAATTTGACGCTAATCGCCGCAGATTGCTGGCGTTGGGTGGCGCTGCCCTCGGTGCTGCCGCCATTCTCCCTGCGCCGGCATTTGCCACCCTCTCAACCCCCCGACCGCGTATTTTGACGCTGAACAACCTGCACACCGGTGAATCACTCAAGGCGGAGTTTTTCGATGGTAGAGGCTATATTCAGGATGAATTAGCAAGACTTAATCATTTTTTCCGCGATTTCCGCGCGAATAAAATTAAGTCTATCGACCCAGGTCTGTTCGATCATCTTTATCGCCTGCAGGGGTTACTTGGCACCAACAAGCCTGTCCAACTCATCTCCGGCTATCGCTCTCTGGATACCAATGATGAGCTTCGCGCACGAAGCCGTGGTGTAGCGAAACACAGCTATCACACCAAAGGGCAGGCCATGGATTTCCATATTGAAGGCATTGCCTTAAGCAATATTCGCAAAGCGGCGTTATCTATGCGCGCAGGTGGTGTAGGATACTACCCACGTAGCAACTTTGTGCATATTGATACCGGTCCGGTACGGCACTGGTAACGAAAGGAGCATCATGAACTATCGTATTATTCCGGTCACGGCGTTCGCCCAGAACTGTTCTTTGATTTGGTGTGAACAAACCCGGCTTGCCGCTCTTGTTGATCCCGGCGGCGACGCCGAGCGCATCAAAGAGGAAGTGGCGGTGGCAGGCGTGAGCCTGATGCAGATCCTGCTGACTCACGGTCATCTGGATCACGTGGGCGCGGCAGCTGAGCTGGCGCAACACTACGGCGTGCCGATTATCGGACCGGAAAAAGAAGATGAGTTCTGGCTGGAAGGATTGCCGGCGCAAAGCCGCATGTTCGGGCTGGATGAATGCCAGCCTTTGCAGCCGGACCGCTGGCTGAATGAAGGTGACGTCGTGACTGTCGGCAACCTCTCTCTGCAGGTGCTGCATTGCCCTGGCCATACGCCAGGGCACGTCGTTTTCTTCGACGAGACCTCTCGTCTGTTGATTTCCGGCGATGTGATTTTCAAGGGCGGAGTAGGGCGCAGCGATTTCCCGCGTGGCGACCACGGCCAATTGATTGATGCGATTAAACGTAAGCTGTTGCCGTTGGGCGATGACGTCACGTTTATCCCGGGTCATGGTCCGCTGTCGACGCTGGGGTATGAGCGTCTGCATAATCCGTTCCTGCAGGACGAAATGCCGGTCTGGTAATGCCAGACCTCAAGGAAATAAAAAAGGCCGCGTTTGCGGCCTTTTGTTTACGCGTTGGGGCCGTGAGTTAGAGGACCGCGACGATAGCTTCGCACAGCGGCGCCATGTTGTCCGGAGTCATCCCCGCCACGTTGATACGCCCTGAAGCGACCGCGTAAATGGCGAATTCCTCACGCAGGCGCAGCACCTGTTCTTTGGTCAGGCCACTGAACGAGAACATGCCGTTTTGTTTAGTGATGAAGGTGAAGTCGCGGTTAGCGCCTTTTTCCTGCAGCGTATTCACAAACAGTAAACGCATGCGCTGGATACGCTGGCGCATATCGGTCAGTTCTTGTTCCCAGATCGCGCGCAGCGCATCGTTGCTGAGAATCGTCGCCACCACGGAAGCGCCATGCGCTGGCGGGTTAGAATAGTTGGCGCGAATCGACGCTTTCATCTGGCTGAAGGCGCGATCGACAGTTTCCTGATCGGCGGCAACCAGCGTACAAGCGCCAACGCGCTCGTTGTACAGGCCGAAGTTCTTCGAGTAAGAGCTGGCGACCAGCAGTTCTTGATGCAGTGCGGCAAAAGCGCGCAGGCCTTCAGCATCTTCTTCCAGACCGCGGGCAAAGCCCTGGTAGGCGAAGTCAAACAGCGGCAGCCAGCCTTTTTCGACCGACAGCTGCGCCAGCTGTTGCCACTGTTCCAGCGTCGGATCGATACCGGTTGGGTTGTGGCAGCAGCCGTGGAACAGAACCACGTCGCCCGCCTGCGCCTCATCCAGGCTGGCCAGCAGACCGTCGAAATCAAGCTGATGGTTGGCGGCGTCGTAGTAGGCATATTCACGTACTTCCAGGCCGGCGGCGCCGAAGACGCTTTTATGGTTCGGCCAGCTTGGATTACTGACCCATACGCGTTTAACGTCGGTATTTTTGGCGAGGAAATCGGCCGCCACGCGCAGGGCGCCAGTGCCGCCTGGGGTCTGGGCGGTGCGGGCACGTTTATCGCTAATGATTGAGTTTCCTCTGCCGAACAGCAGCTCCTGGGTGCAGCGACCAAATTCCGGAATACCATCAATACCCAGGTAATTTTTGGTGGTTTCATTTTCCAGCAGATATTGCTCGGCTTTTTTTACGCTGGTCAGAACAGGCGTTTTGCCGGTTTCATCTTTATAAACACCAATTCCGAGGTTGATTTTGCCAGGGCGGTCATCGGCACGAAACAGATCGGCCAGGCCCAGAATAGGGTCGGCAGGGGCGGCTGTAATGTTCTCAAACATGACGAGGTTCCATTGTGATTACTGAGGGAAATCCGCTATCAGGGTAACGGTAGATTTACAAATTGCCAACCGTTTGCGACAAAAAGCGAGAAGGTTTTTGCAAGTTACGATCTTCGTCTTATTAACGTAGAAAAGCAGGACCGAAGTCCTGCTTTTTAGGCATATCACGAAGGGGTGTACTGCAGATTAGAACTGGTAAACGATACCAACCGCGGCCTGGTCGTCGGTCGCCACGTTGGCCTGACGAGTGTAGCTGTTGTCGTCCAGCAGGTTGAATTTGTACGCCGCGTACACGTTCATGTTCTTGTTGAAGTAGTACCAGGTACCCAGTTCTACATATTTAACCAGGTCAGCATCGCCGCCGCCGAAGCCGCCACGACCCTGCAGGTCTTTACCTTTGGTCTGTACGTAGCCGACGGACGGACGCAGGCCGAAGTCGAACTGGTACTGAGCAACAGCTTCGAAGTTCTGGGTTTTACCCGCGAAGCGATCGCCTTCTTCCGGAGTCATGTTGTAGGTCTGCGAGTACATCACAGCAGCATAGATGTTGTTCGCATCGTATTTCGCGGAGGTCGCCCATGCTTCCGCTTTGTTGCCGCTGCCGTCTCGTTTCTGGTCGGCGCTACGGTTGGAGTTAGCATAACCTGCGGACAGCGCGATACCGTTGTCAAACGCGTAGGTTGCTGAGGTGCTGAAGCCGTCGCCGTTCTGTTTGCTAATGGAACGGTCGTGATCGTTTTTACCCTGGTACTGCAGCGCGAAGCTCAGGCCGTCAACCAGACCGAAGAAGTCTGAGTTACGGTAAGTGGCTACGCCGTTGGCACGGCCGGTCATGTAGTTATCGGTGTAGTTCCAGCCGTCGCCGCCCCACTCAACCAGCATATCGGTTGCGGATTCAACGTCGTAGATGGCGCCGTAGTTACGACCGTAGTCGAATGAACCGTATTCGCCCGCTTTCAGACCAGCGAAGGCCAGACGGGTTTTAGTCGGCTGAGAACCCTCAACGTTGGATGCATCCATGTTGTATTCCCACTGACCGTAACCGATCAGTTGGTCGTTGATCTGAGTTTCGCCTTTCAGGCCGATACGAGCGTAGGTGGTGTCATCGCTGCTGGTGTCACCGTTGGTGGTCCAGACATGCTCACCAACCATTTTTCCGTAGAAATCCAGTTTGTTGCCGTTTTTGTTATAGATTTCCGCAGCGTTGGCCGCACCGGCTACCAGCAGGGCAGGGATCACCACTGCCAGAATATTGCGCTTCATCATTATTTATTACCCTCATTTAATATTTTTTATATGACACTTGCCACCGCCCGCCAATAAATTCCGTCAATGAAAATTTACAGAACTATTGAGGATAGTTTGGTGTCTGGAGGCATCTTTCCATCGGCGGTGCCGTTTCGCTAGCCGGAAAATGCTACCAATATCGTAAAATGGTAACCAAAAGAAAAAACATGTAACTAAATATGTATTTCTTTGAACTTTGTGAACTCAATCAAAATTCCGTTCCACTTTGCGAAGAAGGTCACTCTCTTATATATATCTATATGAATTAGTTATGAATATTTTTGCTAAAACCAGATTTGATTATTTTTTGACTGGTATCGGGCTGTTTTTCGCTCAGATGGTTTTTTTGCATATCGTGCGCCAAATGGATAAAAAATAAGCAAATCAATCAGTGTATTTGCCGATGTCTTAACATAAGGTGCGATACCAACCTACGAAGGGTGAGGAAATAGTGAGTAACATAATTACAAATTGTGAGGGTTGATGTTTAAATTTGCTGAAATTTGTTCACGGAAATTGACATAAAAAAAGGCCGGCTTGCGCCGACCTTGCGAGTTTCTGTAGAAAATTCGATTAGAACGTGGCGTTACGCGGTGTACGCGGGAATGGGATCACGTCACGAACGTTCTGTACGCCGGTCACATAGGCGATCAGACGCTCGAAGCCCAGGCCAAAGCCTGAGTGCGGTACGGTGCCGTAGCGACGCAGATCGCGATACCACCAGTAGTCTTCTTTATTCAGACCCATTTCCGCCATACGCGCGTCCAGTACGTCGAGACGCTCTTCACGCTGGGAACCGCCGATGATTTCACCGATTCCCGGCGCCAGAACATCCATTGCCGCGACGGTTTTGCCGTCTTCGTTAAGGCGCATGTAGAACGCCTTAATATCTTTCGGATAGTTTTTTACCACCACCGGCGCTTTGAAGTGCTCTTCGGCCAGATAACGCTCGTGCTCGGAGGAGAGATCCACGCCCCAGAACACTGGGTTTTCAAACGTCTTACCGCAGTTTTCCAGAATAGTAACGGCGTCGGTGTAATCAACCTGCGCAAAATCAGCGGAGACGAAACGCTGCAGACGGTCGATGGCGTCTTTATCAACGCGTTCGGCGAAGAATTTCATGTCATCCGCGCGCTCTTCCAGCACCGCCTTGAAGACGTACTTCAGCATCGCTTCCGCCAGACCGGCGACATCGTTCAGGTTCGCGAAGGCGACTTCCGGCTCCAGCATCCAGAACTCCGCCAGGTGGCGGCTGGTGTTAGAGTTTTCAGCGCGGAAGGTTGGGCCAAAGGTATAGATTTTGGATAAGGCGCAGGCATAAGTCTCGCCGTTCAACTGGCCGGAAACGGTCAGGAACGACTCTTTACCAAAGAAGTCTTTATCGAAATCGACTTTACCCTGGTCGTTACGTGGCAGGTTTTCCAGATCCAGCGTCGATACGCGGAACATCTCGCCAGCACCTTCGGTATCGGAGGCGGTAATCAACGGGGTAGATACCCAGAAGAAACCCTGCTCGTCGAAGAAACGGTGCAGCGCTTGCGCCAGAGTATGGCGTACGCGAGCCACCGCGCCGATCAGGTTGGTGCGCGGACGCAGGTGCGCCACTTCACGCAAATACTCGATACTGTGGCGTTTCGCCGCCATCGGATAGGTATCCGGATCTTCGACCCAGCCGGTGACTTCCACGCTGGAGGCCTGGATTTCAAAGCTTTGACCCTGACCCTGAGAGGCGACGATTTTACCGGTGACGATAACCGAACAGCCGGTCGTCAGGCGCAGCACTTCCTCATTGTAATTGGGCAGAGAATTATTAATAACGGCCTGTACAGGATCAAAGCAGGAACCGTCATAGACGGCGAGGAAAGAAAAGCCAGCTTTAGAATCTCGGCGGGTACGCACCCATCCGCGCACGGTGACTTCGCTGTCAACGGCAACGCGGCCCTGGAGTACGTCGGCTACAGGCACAACGCTCATAATAGTCTCTCTTTGTAGTCCAATAAAAAATTCTGTTTCCCCCTTCAGCGGGGGGATATCTATGTTACCTGTCATCTTCTATCAGACAAGCAGAATTCGCATCGGAAGGGGATAATTCGGCAATAATAATAAAGAAAAAGGAGCCTGAAGGGCTCCTTGATGAGATTAACTCGCCTTTTTAATCGGCGGCAGGTCGAACGCCTCGCGAAGGGCGCGGACGAATGCCTTATCATGGCAGATGGTTTTACCCGGGCTATCGGACAGTTTCGCCACCGGCTTGCCGTTACATTCCACTAGTTTTATGACGATATTCAGCGGTTTTACCTGAGGGATGTCGCAGGTTAAACGGGTACCGATACCGAAGCTGAGATTCACCCGCGAGGAAAAGTGGCGATACAGATCGACCGCTTTGGCAAGGTCGAGGTTATCGGAGAACACCAGCACTTTACTCATTGGGTCGATACCCAGTTTCTGGTAATGCGCGATCGCTTTTTCGCCCCATTCCAGCGGATCCCCGGAATCATGGCGTAGGCCCTGGTAGCGGGTGGCGAATTCCGGACCAAAGTCACGCAGGAAGGCATCCATGGTGATGCAGTCAGTCAGCGCAATACCCAACTGATCCGGATATTCGCTCAACCAGGCGGCAAGCGCTGCGCGTTGACTACTGGCCAGGCTCGGGCTGATCTGCTGGTGGGCCTGGAACCATTCGTGCGCCTGGGTACCCATCGGCGTTAAATTCAGGCGGCGGGCGAGATCGTAGTTGCTGGTGCCGACAAACCATGCTTCCTGCTGCAGGCGTTGCACGATAGCCCGCTGCACGTCGCGGGAGAAGCGGCGACGGGTGCCGAAATCCATCAGGTGAAACGCTGACATATCGATGTCGGCGGTCATGTTGGCGAAGTCGACCAGCTTGTGTTCAAGCGTCTTAAGCGCCAGATCAACGCCGATTTCCGGCGAGCGGTAGTGATGCACCAGTTCGCTTATGACCGCCAGTAGCGGCACTTCCCACATGATCACTTCACGCCACGGCCCGGCGAGGCGAATATTCAGCTTGCCGTTATCGTTGCTGACGGTGACCTGGCTTGGGTCATAGCGGAAGTCGCGCAGCCAGTCGAGATAGTCCTGCGAGAAGAACGGCAGGGTGGATAACCAGTGATACTCATCGTCCTGCAACTTCAGGTCGCGCATGGTCTCGACCTGCTCGCGAATCGCGTCGGCATAGATGCCGAGCAGGTCATCTCCACGGCAGCGGAATTCCGCCGCGACGTCCACATCGTAGTAGCGGTGGAAGACAGCCTGCTGCATGTGCAGCTTATAGGCATCCGTATCAAGCAGCGAGTGCAGTACAGGAGAAGTGAATTGTGTCATGGTGCGCAGTAGCATCCTCTCACTGGGGCGTTCCATTCAAACCAAAGCAGAAAAAAGGAGGCGGAGTATACCTTTATTACCCGATGCTGTCCTGCTGCGATGGTCCGACGGCAACGCTGACGGTCATTTGCGAGGCCTAGTTTAATATATTGAACATGGATCACACCACAAGCTTTACGCCTGGTCGAGCGCATTTCGTGCCTCATATGTTATCACTATGTAGCGATTTTCGTGTTGAACGTTGAAAAGATGAAGATTCTGCATAGCGCGATCTTCACAACAGGAATAGACTGGAGCCGATACTTTACAGACACGCTAAAGGTTTTTTATGACACAACAGCCCCAAGCCAAATACCGCCACGACTACCGTGCGCCGGACTATCTGATTAGCGATATTGATTTGACCTTTGACCTGGATGCCGCGAAAACCGTTGTCACGGCCGAGAGTAAGGTTTCCCGTCACGCGGCTGCGTCTGATGTGCCATTGCGTCTGGATGGCGAAGACCTGACTCTAATTTCGCTACAGGTGAACGGCCAGCCGTGGACCGACTATAAAGAAGAAAACAATCAGCTGGTGATTAACGGCTTGCCGGAAAGCTTCACCCTGACTATCGTCAATGAAATTAGCCCGGCGGCGAACACTGCGCTGGAAGGCCTGTATCAGTCAGGCGAAGCGCTGTGTACCCAGTGCGAAGCGGAAGGCTTCCGCCATATTACCTGGTACCTGGACCGCCCGGATGTACTGGCGCGCTTCACCACCAAAATCATCGCCGATAAAACAAAATATCCGTTCCTGCTCTCCAACGGCAACCGCGTGGCGCAGGGCGAGCTGGACAACGGCCGCCACTGGATCCAGTGGCAGGACCCGTTCCCGAAACCGTGCTACCTGTTCGCGCTGGTGGCTGGCGACTTCGACGTATTGCGTGATACCTTCACCACCCGTTCCGGGCGTGAAGTCGCGCTTGAGCTGTACGTTGACCGCGGCAATCTGGACCGCGCGCCGTGGGCGATGACCTCGCTGAAAAATTCCATGAAGTGGGATGAAACCCGTTTCGGCCTCGAATATGACCTCGACATCTACATGATTGTCGCCGTCGATTTCTTCAATATGGGCGCGATGGAGAACAAAGGACTTAACGTCTTTAACTCCAAATATGTGCTGGCCCGTACCGATACCGCGACCGATAAAGACTACCTCGATATCGAGCGCGTGATTGGCCATGAGTATTTCCACAACTGGACCGGCAACCGCGTCACCTGTCGCGATTGGTTCCAGCTCAGCCTGAAAGAAGGGCTGACCGTATTCCGCGATCAAGAGTTCAGCTCCGATCTCGGCTCGCGCGCGGTTAATCGCATTAATAATGTGCGCACCATGCGCGGGATGCAGTTTGCCGAAGACGCCAGTCCGATGGCGCACCCGATCCGTCCGGATATGGTTATCGAAATGAACAACTTCTACACCCTGACCGTCTATGAAAAGGGCGCAGAAGTGATCCGTATGCTGCACACATTACTGGGTGAAGCAAACTTCCAGAAAGGGATGCAGCTGTACTTTGAACGCCACGACGGTAGCGCCGCCACCTGCGACGACTTTGTGCAGGCGATGGAAGACGCTTCCAACGTCGATTTGTCGCATTTCCGCCGCTGGTACAGCCAGTCCGGTACCCCGGTGGTCAGCGTGCATGACGACTACAATCCGGAAACCGAGCAGTACACGCTGACCATCAGCCAGCGTACGCCGCCGACTGCGGAACAAGCCGACAAGCAGCCGCTGCACATTCCGTTCAGTATTGAACTGTACGATAACGAGGGGAAAGTGATCCCGCTGCAAAAAGGCGACCATCCGGTACACCACGTGCTGAATGTCACCCAGGCAGAGCAGACCTTCGTCTTTGATAATGTCTACTTCCAGCCGGTTCCGGCGCTGCTGTGCGAATTCTCCGCACCCGTGAAGCTCGAATATAAATGGAGCGACCAGCAGCTCACCTTCCTGATGCGTCATGCGCGTAATGACTTCTCGCGTTGGGATGCCGCGCAGAGCCTGTTGGCGACCTACATCAAGCTCAACGTCAACCGTCATCAGCAGGGACAGCCGCTGTCGCTACCGATCCACGTGGCCGACGCGTTCCGCGCCATCCTGCTCGACGAGAACATCGACCCGGCGCTGGCGGCAGAGATTTTAACGCTGCCGTCCGCCAACGAAATCGCCGAGCTGTTTGCGACCATCGACCCGATCGCGATTGCCGCGGTGCGTGAAGCGCTGACCCGCACGCTGGCGAGGGAACTGGCCGATGAGTTGCTGGTGGTTTACAACGCGAACAAGCTCGATAGCTATCGCGTGGAGCATGCCGATATCGGTAAACGCGCTCTGCGCAATACCTGCCTGCGCTATCTGGCATTCGGCGACGTTGAATTGGCGGACAAACTGGTGAGCGCGCAGTACCATCACGCCGATAATATGACCGATGCGTTAGCGGCGCTGGCGGCCTCGGTGGCGGCAGAGTTGCCGTGCCGTGATGTGCTGATGCAGGAGTACGATGATAAGTGGCATCAGGACGGTCTGGTGATGGATAAATGGTTTATCCTGCAGTCCACCAGCCCGGCGGCTAACGTGGTTGAAACGGTACGCGGTTTGCTGAACCATCGTTCGTTCAGTATGAGCAACCCGAACCGCGTACGTTCGCTGATCGGCGCTTTCGCCGGCAGCAACCCGGCGGCGTTCCATGCCGAAGACGGTAGCGGCTACCAGTTCCTGGTGGAAATGCTGACTGAACTCAACAGCCGCAACCCGCAGGTGGCGTCGCGTCTGATTGAACCGCTGATTCGTCTGAAACGCTACGATCAGAAGCGTCAGGGGATGATGCGCGCGGCGCTGGAACAGCTGAAAGGTCTGGAGAATCTCTCCGGCGATCTGTTCGAGAAAATCAGCAAGGCGCTGGCGTAACGACGATGTAACCCCCGGATAGCGGCGCTTTGCGCCTTATCCGGGATATCCTGTTGTGTCGTTATTTTGTCGGGCGATCTACGGTCCGTGCAAACGGCAGAATCTGTAGCCCGGCCGAACGCAGCGCGGGCCGGGAAATTGCTGCCCCTTTGGTCAGCCGTGGCTAAATAAACGCGGCGAGCGTTCGCTGTGGCCACGTTTCATGACCCGATCGAGCACTTCAGCTTCCAGTTCCGCCAGCCTGGCTGAGCCGAACCGCCGTGGGCGCGGAATATCTACGCTCAAATCGAGGCCAATTTTCTTCTCTTCAATTAACAGCACCCGGTCGGCCATCGCCACTGCTTCGCTCACGTCATGCGTCACCAGTAATACGGTAAAGCCATGTTCCTGCCATAATGAAACGATCAATTCCTGCATCTCCAGGCGGGTGAGGGCATCAAGCGCACCCAGTGGTTCATCCAGCAGTAACAAACGTGGGCGGTGGATCAGCGCGCGGGCCAGCGCGACGCGCTGTTTTTGCCCGCCGGAGAGCGCCGCGGGCCACTCATCGGCCCTCTCTGCCAGCCCGACGCTGGCCAACGCCTGGCGGGCGGCATCGCGCCATTGCCCCTTCAGCCCAAGACCGACATTATCAATCACCGTCTTCCATGGCAGCAAACGCGCATCCTGGAACATCATACGTGTGTCGTCCTGAATCTCCGCCAGCGGCGTCGCGCCAGCCAGCAGTTCACCGCCGTTAGGTTTTTCCAGCCCGGCCAGCAGGCGCAGCAGGGTACTTTTACCGCCGCCGCTGCGCCCGACCACTGCCACAAATTGTCCGGTGGGGATATGTAAATTCAGCGCATTAAGAATGACATTGTCGCCATAGCGCTTGTTTACCGCGTTAAGCAGCAGCGGGATACCTGGGTTGAGACGGGCAGTATTCATGCGTTGGCCTCCTGAAGACGATAAGCCGGGTTCCAGCGTAACCAGACGCGCTCCAGCAGCTGCGCGCTGAAATCGGCGAGTTTACCGAGAATGGCGTAAAGAATAATGGCGACCACGACCACGTCGGTTTGCAGAAATTCACGGGCGTTCATCGCCAGATAACCGATCCCGGCGTTTGCGGAAATGGTTTCGGCAACGATAAGCGTCAGCCACATCAGGCCGAGAGCGAAGCGAATGCCGACCATGATCGAGGGGAGGGCGCCGGGCAGGATCACGTGGCGGAAAAGGGCGAGTCCGGATAAACCGTAGCTGCGCGCCATTTCCACTAACCCGCGATCGATATTGCGGATGCCGTGCCAGGTATTGATGTAGATAGGGAACATTGTTCCCAGCGCCACGAGGAATATTTTGGCGCTCTCATCAATGCCGAACCACAAAATCACCAGCGGGATCAGGGCCAGATGCGGCACATTGCGCAGCATCTGGATGGAAGTATCAAGCAGGCGTTCGCCCCAGCGCGACAATCCGCTAATCAACCCCAGCGTCAGGCCGATGGAGCCGCCAATGGCGAAGCCAAGTAGCGCGCGCCAGGAACTAATCGCCAGGTGCTGCCACAGCTCGCCGCTGGCGGAGAGCGTCCAGAAGGCTTTCAGTACCCCCTCCGGAGAGGGGAGAATGCGGGTCGAGAGCCAGCCCGCGGATGACGCCAGCTGCCAGACCAGAACGGTACCCACCGGTAAAAACCACGGGGCAAGACGCAGCAGAAGCTGATGCGAAGGCGTCGTCATGATACGCTCCTTAACTTTGCGCCGCTTTGCGCGGGATAAATTCGTTGGCTACCGCTTCACCCTGCAAACGCAGATTTTGCGGTTGCGGGATGGACGGCACATTGACATCGAGCAGCGGGAACAGCAGTTCGCCCACTCGCCAGGCTTCCTCAAGATGCGGATAACCGGAGAGGATAAAACTATCGATGCCGAGCGCGGCGTATTCATTGATCCGTTCGGCAACGGTGGCAGCATCGCCGACTAGCGCGGTACCCGCGCCGCCGCGAGCCAGGCCGACGCCGGCCCACAGATTCGGGCTTATCTCCAGCTTGTCGCGACGCCCGTTATGTAATGCCGCCATGCGGTGCTGCCCGACCGAATCGGTTTGTGCGAAGGCCGCCTGGGCGCGGGCGATGGTGTCGTCATCAAGATGGGAGATCAAACTCTCCGCCGCCTGCCAGGCCTCTTCATTGGTCTCGCGGACGATCACATGCAGACGAATGCCGAAACGCACGCTGCGGCCATGACGGGCGGCTTTTTCGCGTACCTGAGCAATCTTCTCCGCCACCTGTTCTGGCGGCTCGCCCCAGGTCAGGTAGAGATCGACCTGCTCGGCAGCCAGATCCTGAGCCACATCTGACGATCCACCGAAGTAGAGCGGCGGCCGCGGCTGCTGCTGCGGCGGAAACAACAGTTTTGCCCCGCGCACGTGCTGGTGTTTGCCGTGATAGGTGACGGTTTCGCCTTCCATCAGCTTGCGCCAGATATGGGTAAATTCGGCAGAGGCTTCGTAGCGTTCGCTGTGATCGAGGAACACGCCGTCGCCAGCGAGTTCCGCCGGGTCGCTGCCGGTCACCAGGTTAAACAGCGCCCGGCCATTCGACAGTCGGTCGAGGGTGGCCGCCTGGCGTGCGGCAACGGTGGGGGATACCACGCTTGGGCGCAGCGCGACGAGAAACTTCAGCCGCTGGGTAACCGGGATCATGGACGCGGCCACCAGCCAGGCATCTTCGCAGGAACGCCCGGTTGGAATGAGCACACCGGTAAAACCGAGCCGGTCGGCCGCCTGGGCGATTTGTTGCAGGTAGCTATGGTCAACCGGACGCGCGCCTTCTTCGGTACCCAGATAGCGGCCGTCACCGTGGGTGGGTAAAAACCAGAACATATTCAGACTCATGATTTTGCTCCTTGTGCGGGGATGGGTTGCCAGATGCGGTTTTGAATGGTGATTCTTGTGGGTACCAGCTTGTTCTCATAGAACAGGTCGGCGGTTTGTTGCTGGCGGGCGGCTGTTTCAGCGCTCACCGGGGTAATCGCGGTCGGTGGGCGATGGTCGAGATAACTGGCGATCACCGCTTCCGGCAAGCCCATGGTTTTGGCCAGCAGGGAGATACTCTCTTGACGTTGGCTAAGGGTAAGGGCATCGGCCTGGCTAAAGGTCTCCAGTATGCCCTCGATGAAGGCGCCGTTCTTTTCTGCATACGGGCGGGCGGCGAGATAGAATGAACCGGTCTGCTTCAGGTCGGTACCATCCTTCAGCACCCTAACGCCGCCTTGCAGCAGCGCGGCAGAGTAGTAAGGATCCCAGATAGCCCAGGCATCGACGTTACCCTGCTGGAATGTGGCGCGAGCATCGGCCGGGGCCAGATAAACCGGCTGGATATCGCTGAACTTAAGACCCGCCTGCTGTAAGGCACGCAGCAATAGGTTGTGCGAGCTGGATCCTTTCTGAAACGCCACTTTGCGGCCTTTTAGTTCGGCAACGTTTTTGATGGGGCTGTTATCGGCAACCAGAATCACTTCCGCTTTCGGCTTCGCCGGTTCGGCGCCGATATAGACGAGGTCCGCGCCGGCGGCCTGAGCGAAAATCGGCGGAATGTCGCCGGTGCTGCCGATATCGATACTGCCGACGTTTAGCGCTTCGAGCATTTGCGGCCCGGCGGGGAACTCGACCCATGAGATTTTGGTGTTCGGGTAGCGTTTCTCCAGCAGTTGATGACTTTTGGCCAGCACCATGCTGACGCTGCCTTTTTGATAGCCGATACGTAAGGCATCCGGCGCCTGAACGGCTGCGTGAGCAACAGAGGAAAGCGCAAGCAGGCCGCCGAGCGCCAAAGCGCGTAGAGGATTAAGCATGCTCAACCCCCCGTAGCGTCTTTAGGCCGGGGATTCGGCTGTTGCGGCGATTCAGCGCCTGCCAGAAGGTTTCCAGCGCTTGATCGAGGCGGTTTTGCAGATTCGGCGTGAACTGCGGTTTGTGCTGGTAGTCGGTGACCTGGCTATCATCAGCGAAAACGCCGTGGAGGATCTCCTGCGCCTTTAAGGCATTAAGTACCGGCTTCAGCGCGTAATCAACCGCCAGCATATGGGCGATGGTTCCGCCGGTGGCCAGCGGCAGGACGATTTTGCCCTCCAGCGCGCGTTCCGGCAGCAGGTCGAGCAGTGTTTTCAGCGCGCCGGAAAAAGAGGCTTTATAGACCGGGGTAGCGATAATTACGCCATCGGCGCCGGTAAGCTGTTCATTTAAGGTATGTAAAGCCGGATTATCGAAGCGGGCGTAGAGCAGGTCTTCAGGCTCAAAATTCTGTAAATGCCAGTGGTAAACCTCGATATCAGCGGCGGCGAGTTTCTCCCTGGCGTACTCCAGCAGCGCGCTGGAGCGAGAAGGGTAGCGGGGGCTGCCCGCGAGTGTAATGACACGCATACTCTCTCCTTATAACCAAATGTTTGCATTTATCTATAATTGATAACATTTTCAGGCAGTGTGACAGAGCGCGTTTATTTCCCTAAATGATTTATCTGGCGTTAATTTGCCGAAAAGCGCATAACAGGCGGGATGAAAGTAATCGTTTGCGTTGGATGTGCGATTTTTTGTCGCAGGTCAATTCCCTTTCGGGCGCGAATCGAACATAATACGCCCCCGGTTTGCACACCGGGAATCCAGGAGAGTTCATGTACTACCCCTTCGTTCGTAAAGCTCTTTTTCAGCTCGATCCTGAGCGCGCTCATGAAGTAACCTTCCAACAATTACGCCGTGTTACTGGCACGCCACTGGAAATGCTGGTCCGTCAAAAAGTACCGTCGAAGCCGGTGACCTGCATGGGGCTCACTTTCAAGAATCCGCTGGGGCTGGCGGCCGGGCTTGATAAAAACGGCGAGTGCATTGACGCGTTTGGTGCGATGGGCTTCGGCTCAATTGAAATCGGCACCGTGACCCCGCGTCCGCAGCCGGGTAACGATAAGCCGAGGATCTTCCGCCTGGTCGATGCCGAAGGGTTGATCAACCGTATGGGCTTTAATAACCATGGCGTTGATAACCTGGTCGAGAATGTGAAAAAAGCGCATTTTGACGGCGTGCTGGGGATTAATATCGGTAAAAACAAAGATACTCCTGTCGAGCACGGCAAAGATGATTATCTGATTTGTATGGAAAAAATCTATCCATACGCCGGATATATTGCCATTAATATCTCCTCACCGAATACGCCAGGGTTACGTACTTTGCAATATGGCGAAGCGCTGGATGATTTACTCTCCAGTATTAAAAATAAGCAACTTGAGCTTCAGCAAAAGCATCAAAAATATGTTCCTGTGGCGGTGAAGATCGCGCCGGATCTTTCCGTTGAGGAATTGATCCAGGTTGCCGATAGTTTGCTTCGTCATAATATTGATGGCGTCATTGCAACCAACACCACGCTCGATCGTTCTCTGGTCCAGGGGATGAAACATTGTGATGAAACCGGTGGTTTAAGCGGTCGTCCATTACAATTAAAAAGCACCGAGATTATTCGTATGCTGGCGGCGGAATTAAATGGTCGTTTGCCAATTATCGGAGTTGGCGGTATTGACTCGGTGATTGCCGCTCGTGAAAAGCTGGCAGCTGGCGCAACGCTAGTGCAGATTTATTCCGGGTTTATTTTTAAAGGCCCACCGCTGATTAAAGAAATTGTTACACACATCTAATCTTTTCCGCTTTTGATCTCCCTCCAGGGCTTTATTTCCAGCCCTGGTTGTTTTATATTCCTTCATTGTTGCTTATTTAGACATTTTAGTCTTTTCTTAATTTTAGAAATTATTCTGTGGCAGGATGCGATTGCTTTGCAGAAGGAAGTGGAAGAGAACGGGGGTAGAAATGCGGATTAAACCTGACGATAACTGGCGTTGGTATTACGACGAAGAGCATGACCGCATGATGCTCGATCTGGCCAATGGCATGTTATTTCGCTCACGCTTCGCCCGGCGCATGTTAACACCTGACGCTTTCGCGCCGTCGGGATTCTGCGTTGATGACGCTGCGCTTTATTTTTCTTTTGAAGAAAAATGCCGCGATATTGAATTAAACAAAGAGCAGCGTGCCGAATTAGTGTTGAATGCCTTAATTGCGATTCGTTTTCTTAAACCACAAATGCCGAAAAGCTGGCATTTCACGGCTCACCAGCAGAACTGGCAGCCGACCAGCGGCGACGCCGCCAGCGTCTGGATCAGCGATACCGGCGAGCAGGTGAATTTACTGGTGGTGGAGCCGGGTGAAAACGCCGCCCTTTGCCTGCTGGCGCAGCCGGGGTTGACCCTCGCCGGGCGAGTGATGCAGTTGGGCGATGTAATTAAAATTATGAACGACAGGCTGCAACCGGCGCCAGGCGCGGCCAGCTACAGCCTGGGTCAGGCGGTTTAAGGCGCCAGGCGCAGCGCGGTTTTTGGTACGCAGCTGCAGCATAAAATGGTGCCATCCGCGGCGACCGCATTTTTCTTCAATGGGCTCACTTCTCCGTCTTCAAGACGGATACGGCAGCTGCCGCAGATGCCGGCGCGGCAGGAATAAGGGATGCGAATTCCCTGCTGTTCCAGTTGTTCCAGCAACACTTGTTGGTTATTGCCGGTAAATCGTTGTCCCTGCCATTCTATCTCAACCGTCGCCTTCTGCTGTGCATCGGGGGCAATGGGATCGTCGCTCGCGCCGGAGCCATACGCTTTCGCCGGGCCGCGCGCCAGCACCTCGACGTCATCGCCGACACGAATGACGCCGCTGTTACGGGCAATCAGGTTTTGACCGAAATCGACGGCGCCGTTGTCCAGCGCGGTACGAAAACGCTTTAAAGTTTCCAGCGGTTCGCCGGTGGGATGCTTTTGCCCGCGTTCCGGACTGACGGTGGTGAAAATACAGCGGCTGCAAGGCTTCGCCACGTCAAATACCACCTCGCCAATACGAATAACTTTCCAGCTATCTTCATCCCACGCCGCCGCGCCAGCCACCACCAGATTGGGGCGAAACTGTTCTATGCTTACGCTGGCGGGACAACGTTGCTGCAGATCGCGAAGCGACGCGTCATTGACTAACAAATAAGGAAAGCCGTCGGCGAAGGAGAGGGGCACCGCGTCATGGTTCTTCACTCGCCGGGTCAGTTGCGGCCCGAGCCAGCGTAGCTGAACGTCGCGCTGGAAAAACCCGCTAAGCCACTGGTTAATCGCAGCCGGCGCAATTAGAGCGGTGAAGTGGTTGCCCCATACTTCGGTCGGCTCGCTTTGAGGTGCGAAATCGTCAAAGCGCACCAGCGCGCTGCTGCCGTCAGGCGCAGTCAGGTGCAGGCCGTCGTGCAGCGGCGAAGGGAAGAATTTCACCATCTGTGGAAACTGGCGGGCGGTAATAAAAGTGCCGTCGGTTTCCGTCAGCATAAAGATGCGGTCGAGAGCCATACCGCTCATATCGGCAAAGGCGTGGGTGACGCCAATTCCGCGCATGGATTTGACGGGATGAATAAAAAGTCGCGATAGCGTTACCATACGCTGCCCCTGGGTTCAAAAATAAGCCTTTAACTTTATGACATAGGGCACATATTGGCTATAATGCGCACCAATTTTCTTTAAGTAAAAGTGACGATATGAAATCTCTGTTTGCCAGCACGGCTCGTGGTCTTGAAGAGCTGTTAAAAACTGAACTGGAAGGACTTGGCGCAACGGAGTGCCAGGTCGTCCAGGGCGGGGTTCATTTTCAGGGAGATACGCGTCTGCTGTATCAAAGCCTGATGTGGAGCCGGCTGGCCTCGCGCATCATGCTGCCGTTGGGCGAATGTAGCGTGTACAGCGATCTGGATCTCTACCTTGGGGTTCAGTCGATTCCGTGGACGGAGATCTTTACCACTGACGCGACCTTTGCGGTGCATTTTAGCGGCCTCAACGAAGAGATCCGCAACAGTCAGTATGGTGCATTAAAAGTCAAAGACGCCATCGTCGATAGTTTTACACGTAAAAACCTGCCGCGTCCGAATGTCGATCGTGAAAACCCCGATCTGCGTATCAACGTCTGGTTGAACAAAGAGACCGCGCATATTTCGCTGGATTTGAGCGGTGAAGGCCTGCACCTGCGCGGCTATCGCGACGGTACCGGTATGGCGCCGATCAAAGAAAACCTCGCGGCGGCGATCGTCATGCGCTCCGGCTGGGTGGCGGGTACGCCGCTGCTCGATCCGATGTGCGGTTCCGGTACGCTGTTGATTGAAGCGGCGATGCTGGCCACCGATCGCGCGCCGGGTCTGCACCGCGGCCATTGGGGCTTCGGCGGCTGGGCTCAGCACGATGATGCCATCTGGAAAGAAGTGAAAGCCGATGCGCAAACGCGCGCGCGTCAGGGGCTGGCGGCCTATGAGTCCCGCTTCTACGGCTCCGATGTTGACGAACGCGTTATCGAACGCGCGCGCCGCAACGCCCGTCGCGCCGGAATTGGCGAACTCATCAATTTTGAAGTGAAAGACGTCGCGCAGCTTAATAATCCGCTGCCAAAAGGCCCGTACGGCACGGTTATCAGCAACCCGCCGTATGGCGAGCGTCTGGAAAGCGAACCGGCGTTGATTGCCCTGCATAGCCTGCTGGGGCGGATTATGAAAAATCAATTCGGCGGCTGGAACCTGTCAGTCTTCAGCGCCTCGCCGGAACTGCTGAGCTGCCTGCAGCTGCGCGCCGATAAACAGTTTAAAGCGAAAAACGGCCCGCTGGACTGCGTGCAGAAAAACTACCATCTGGCAGAAAGCGAAGGCGGTAAACCGGCGATGCTGGCGGAAGATTTCGCTAACCGTCTGCGCAAAAATCTGAAGAAATTCGAAAAATGGGCTCGCCAGGAAGGCATTGAATGTTATCGCCTGTACGATGCCGATCTGCCGGAATATAACGTCGCTATCGACCGCTACGGCGACTGGGTAGTGGTGCAGGAGTATGCGCCGCCGAAAACCGTCGATGCGCACAAAGCGCGTCAGCGTCTGTTCGACATCATCGCCGCCACCATCGCGGTGCTGGGTATAGCGCCGAATAAGCTGGTGCTGAAAACCCGTGAACGTCAAAAGGGTAAAAATCAATACCAGAAGATGGCGGAGAAGGGCGACTTTATCGAGGTGCAGGAGTACAACGCCCGTCTGTGGGTGAACCTCACCGACTATCTGGATACCGGGTTGTTCCTTGACCACCGCATCGCCCGCCGCATGCTCGGTCAGATGAGCAAGGGCAAGGACTTCCTCAACCTGTTCTCCTATACCGGCAGCGCCAGCGTCCACGCGGGCCTTGGCGGCGCACGTTCCACGACTACCGTGGATATGTCGCGTACCTATCTGGAATGGGCGGAACGCAACCTGCGTCTGAATGGCTTAACTGGCCGTGCGCATCGCCTGATGCAGGCGGACGTGCTGGGCTGGCTGCGCGAAAGCACCGAGCAGTTCGATCTGATCTTTATCGATCCGCCGACCTTCTCCAACTCCAAACGCATGGAAGATGCGTTTGACGTGCAGCGCGATCACCTGCGTCTGATGACCGATTTAAAACGTCTGCTGCGTAAAGGCGGCACGATTATGTTCTCGAATAACAAACGCGGTTTCCGTATGGATCATGACGGGCTGGCGGCGCTTGGCCTGAAGGCGCAAGAGATTTCGCAAAAAACGCTGTCGCAGGACTTTGCCCGCAACCGTCAGATTCACAACTGCTGGCTGATTACCGCAGCCTGAAAGGAATAAAGAATGTCACTGATTAGTATGCACGGCGCCTGGCTTTCGTTCAGCGATGCGCCGCTGCTGGATAATGCCGAGCTGCATATCGAAGATAACGAACGCGTCTGTCTGGTTGGGCGCAACGGCGCCGGTAAGTCGACCCTAATGAAGATCCTCAACCGTGAGCAGGGTCTGGACGATGGGCGCATTATTTATGAACAGGATCTGATCGTCGCGCGTTTGCAACAGGATCCGCCGCGCAACGTCGCCGGTACGGTATACGATTTTATCGCGGAAGGGATTGCTGAACAGGCGGCTTACCTGAAGTCCTACCACGACGTCTCGCATCAGGTGATGACCGATCCGAGCGATAAAAATTTAAATGAACTGGCGCGTCTGCAGGAACAGCTCGATAACCTGGGGCTGTGGCAGCTGGATAGCCGTATCAACGAAGTGATTGAGCAGCTTGGTCTCAATGCGGATGCGCAGCTGGCGTCGCTGTCCGGCGGCTGGCTGCGTAAAGCGGCGCTGGGCCGCGCGCTGGTCAGCGGGCCGCGGGTGCTGCTGTTGGATGAACCAACTAACCACCTTGATATTGAAACTATCGACTGGCTGGAAGGGTTCCTGAAAACCTTTAAAGGCACCATCATTTTCATTTCGCACGACCGTTCGTTTATCCGTAACATGGCGACGCGCATTGTTGACCTCGATCGTGGCAAGCTGGTGACTTATCCGGGCAATTACGATCAGTATCTGCTGGATAAAGAAGAAGCGCTGCGTGTTGAAGAGCTGCAGAATGCGGAATTCGATCGCAAGCTGGCGCAGGAAGAGGTGTGGATCCGCCAGGGGATCAAAGCGCGTCGTACCCGTAACGAAGGCCGCGTCCGTGCCCTGAAAGCAATGCGTCGCGAGCGCGGCGAGCGACGCGAAGTGATGGGCAGCGCGAAGATGCAGGTCGAAGAGGCCTCGCGCTCCGGCAAAATCGTCTTTGAGATGGAAGATGTCAACTATCAGGTTGACGGCAAGGTGTTGGTCAAAGATTTCTCCGCGCAAATTCAGCGTGGCGACAAGATTGCGCTAATTGGTCCGAACGGCTGCGGTAAAACGACATTGCTGAAGCTGATGCTCGGCCAACTGCAGGCCGACAGCGGACGTATCCACGTCGGTACGAAACTGGAAGTTGCTTATTTCGATCAGCACCGGGCAGAGCTCGATCCGGACAGAACGGTGATGGATAACCTCGCGGAAGGTAAGCAAGAGGTGATGGTCAATGGTAAGCCGCGCCACGTGCTGGGCTACCTGCAGGATTTCCTGTTCCATCCAAAACGGGCGATGACGCCGGTACGTGCGCTCTCCGGCGGGGAACGCAACCGCCTGCTGTTGGCGCGTCTGTTCCTCAAGCCAAGTAACCTCTTGATCCTCGATGAACCGACTAACGACCTCGATGTCGAAACGTTGGAGTTGTTGGAAGAGCTGATCGATGGCTACCAGGGCACCGTTATGTTGGTGAGCCACGACCGCCAGTTTGTTGACAACACCGTCACTGAGTGCTGGATCTTCGAAGGCGGCGGGCGCATCGGTCAATATATTGGCGGTTACCACGACGCGCGCGGGCAGCAATCGCAGTCGCTGGCGCAAAAACAGACGATGGTAAAAAAATCAGCGGAAGTTGCTCAACCAAAAGCAGAAAGTGTCAAACGCGCTGCCAGCAAACTAAGCTATAACCTGCAGCGCGAACTGGAACAGCTGCCGCAGAAGCTGGAGGACCTGGAAACCCAACTGCAGACGCTGCAGGAAAAAGTCGCCGATCCTTCTTTCTTCGGCCAGCCGCATGACCAGACCCAGCAGGTGCTGGCGCAGTTAGCGGAAGCGGAACAGGCTCTGGAAACGGCCTTTGAACGCTGGGAATATCTCGAAGGATTAAAAAACGGCGCTTAAGCTGAGGAGTGTCCATGTGCGATCAACATCATGCTGCGCGGCACATATTGTGCCCACAATGTGATCTGCTGGTGGCTTTGCCGCCGCTGGAGCATCGCCAGAAAGCCGCATGCCCGCGTTGCGGCACAACGCTCACCACGTCGTGGGACGCGCCTCGGCAGCGTCCTACGGCTTATGCGCTGGTGGCGCTGTTTATGCTGCTGCTGGCCAACTTATTTCCTTTTGTTTATATGAAAGTCGGTGGCATCAGCAGCGAAATTGGACTGCTGGAAATTCCTGATGTGCTGTTTACCGAGGACTACGCCAGCCTCGGCACTTTCTTTATGCTCTTTGTGCAACTGGTCCCGGCGTTCTGCCTGTTGACCATTCTCCTGCTGGTGAATCGTGTACATATGCCATCGCGATTAAAGGCATTCCTGGCGCGGATCCTGTTTCACCTTAAAAGCTGGGGGATGGCGGAAATTTTCCTCGCTGGCGTGTTGGTCAGCTTTGTGAAGCTGATGGCCTACGGCGATATTGGTGTCGGTCTGAGCTTTGTGCCCTGGTGTCTGTTCTGCCTGCTGCAGTTGCGCGCTTTCCAGTGTGTCGATCGACGCTGGTTATGGGACGATATCGCGCCGCAGCCCGCGATCAAACAGCCGTTGCAACCGGGTAGGCCAGGGCTTCGCCAGGGGCTGCGATCCTGCTCATGCTGTACCGCGGTGCTGCCGGCGGATGAAACAGAGTGCCCGCGCTGCCACACCAAAGGTACCGCGCGGCGTAAACATAGCCTGCAATGGACGCTGGCGTTGCTGATGACGTCATTCGTGCTGTACCTGCCTGCTAATATCTTGCCGATTATGATTACCGATCTGCTGGGCGATAAGATGCCATCGACCATCATGGCAGGCGTGGTTTTACTGTGGAGCGAAGGCTCGTATCCGGTCGCGCTGGTGATATTTATCGCCAGTATTATGGTGCCGACGTTAAAAATGATCGCTATCGGCTGGCTGTGCTGGAGCGCGAACGGTCACGGCGCGCGTGACTCAGAACGCATGCACCTGATTTATGAAGTGGTGGAATTTGTTGGCCGTTGGTCAATGATCGACGTTTTTGTCATCGCGGTCCTCTCGGCGCTGGTGCGTATGGGAGGCTTGATGAATATCTATCCGGCGATAGGCGCGGTGATGTTTGCGCTGGTCGTTGTTATGACTATGTTCTCGGCCATGATGTTTGACCCGCGTCTGTTGTGGGACCGTGAACCCGATCCAAGCCATGAGGAAATGCAACAGCATGGAAAATAAGAGCGGAGAAGCGAAAGTACAGAAGGTGAAGAACTGGTCACCGGTCTGGATCTTTCCGATTGTGACTGTGCTCATCGGCGCATGGATACTGTTTTATCACTACAGCCATCAGGGGCCGGAGGTGACGCTGATCACCACCAACGCCGAAGGCATTGAAGGGGGTAAAACGCGTATCAAGAGCCGCAGCGTCGATGTCGGGGTTGTGGAGAGCGCGATCCTGACCGACGATTTGAAACACGTAGAAATTAAAGCGCGCTTGAATTCCGGCATGCAGAAATTGCTGCATAAAGATTCGGTATTCTGGGTGGTGAAACCGCAGGTTGGACGTGAAGGGATCAGCGGTCTCGGCACGCTGCTTTCCGGCGCCTATATCGAACTACAGCCGGGTAAAGCGGGATCGGTTGCGTCGGAATACCCGCTGTTGGATTCGCCGCCGTTAGCCTCGCCGGATGCAAAGGGCATCCGTATTCTGCTGGAAAGCAGCAAAGCGGGGCAACTCTCTCCGGGTGATCCGGTGTTGTTCCGCGGCTATCGCGTCGGTTCGGTTGAAACCAGCACCTTTGATACGCAGAAGCGCCGTATCAGCTATCAGTTGTTTATCAACGCGCCTAACGACCGTCTGGTGACCACCAATGTGCGTTTCTGGAAAGATAGCGGTATCGCCGTTGATCTCACTTCTGCGGGGATGCGCGTAGAAATGGGATCGCTGTCGACGCTGTTTGGCGGCGGCGTAAGCTTTGATATCCCTGAAGGCCTGGATCTTGGCGAACCGGTGGCGAACAAAACCGAATACCACCTGTTTGACGACCAAAAGAGTATCCAGGACTCGGTATTTACCGAACATATTGATTACGTGTTATTTTTCAAAGATTCAGTTCGCGGGCTGCAGCCGGGTGCGCCAGTGGAATTCCGCGGCATTCGTCTGGGTACCGTCGGCAAAGTGCCGTTCTTTATCCCGGGGCTGAAGCAGCGTTTAAATGATGACTACCGTATTCCGGTAGAGATACGTATTGAACCGGAGCGTATTGTTAATCAATTGGGCGGCGATCCGAACATTCGCGGGCACATTGATGATCTGATCAACCGCGGCCTGCGCGCGTCGCTGAAAACCGGTAACCTGGTGACCGGCGCGTTGTATATCGATCTCGACTTCTATCCGAAAGCGCCTCCACGCGGCAAGATTCAGGAATTCGGCGGTTATCCGATCATTCCAACCATTAGCGGTGGTCTGGCACAGATCCAGCAGCGCCTGATGGATGCGCTCGATAAGATTAACAATCTGCCGATTAACCCGTTGCTGGAGCAGGCGACCAGTACGCTGGCGCAAAGCGAGAAAACCATGCAGCACGTGCAGACGACGCTCGATAGCTTGAATAAGATCACCTCAAGCCAGTCGATGCAGCAACTGCCTGCCGATATGCAAACGACGCTACGCGAGCTGAACCGCAGTATGCAGGGCTTCCAGCCTGGCTCGGCGGCCTACAATAAGATGGTTGCGGATATGCAGCGATTGGATCAGGTTCTTCGTGAACTGCAGCCGGTACTGAAAACGCTCAACGATAAGAGCAATGCGCTGGTATTTGAGGCGAAGGATAAAAAAGATCCGCAGCCGAAGGGAGCGAAATAATGAAAAAGTGGTTAGTGGCGGCAGCGGTATGCGCGCTGACGGCGTGCAGCAGCGGCGGCGAGAGTAAGACCTACTATCAGCTGCCGGTAGTGCAGAGCGGCGCGCAAAGCGCCGCCCACCAGGGTAAGAACTTACTGTGGATCGAACAGGTGAGTATCCCGGACTATCTGGCCGGCAATGGCGTGGTTTATCAGACCACCGACGTACAGTACGTGATTGCGAGTAACAACCTGTGGGCGAGCCCGTTGGATCAGCAGCTACGCACCGCTCTGGTGGCTAATCTGAGTAATCAATTGCCCGGTTGGGTGGTGTCGTCGCAGCCGTTAGGTAGCGAGCAGGATACGCTTAACGTCTCCGTCAACGGTTTCCATGGCCGCTACGATGGCCGGGTTATTGTCAGCGGCGAGTGGCTGCTTAAGCATCAGGGACAGCTGATTAAGCGCCCGTTTGATATTGAGCTCAAGCAGCAGCAGGACGGCTACGATGCAATGGTCAAAACGCTGGCGCAGGCCTGGAGTCAGGAAGCTGCCGCTATCGCGAGCGAGTTGAGCCGTCTGCCATAAGTAAAATGAATAAAAATAAAAGCCGCAGCGACGTCAAAAATCGCAGCGGCTTTTTTATTTGCCATGTCAGATTGTTAGTTGTGCTGGTTCACGATTTTTGTACAAATGAACTTTCATATAGCTCACAAATATGACAATGGCGTGAATTTTGCGCATTGACGCTGCCTCTGTTTCGCGGTAAAGGTTATACGTGGCTGCATATTTAGTGACCACTGTTTTCTTTTCCACCAGATCAAATAATGAGGGAAACGAGGCATGAAGAGACAAAAACGAGATCGCCTGGAACGGGCACATCAGCGTGGATATCAGGCCGGCATTACCGGTCGATCAAAAGAAATGTGTCCCTACCAGACCCTGAATCAGAGGTCCCATTGGCTAGGAGGTTGGCGAGAAGCCATGGAGGACAGGGTGCAAACTGCCTGACTGTCTCTTTAAAAAAAGAAGCCTTCGCTCTGCGAAGGCTTCGCCTTTTATACCTTAGGGTACATACGTAAGGTAAATCAGAACGCGGAAGTATCCTGGAACAGACCCACTTTCAGGTCGGTTGCTGAGTAGATCAGACGACCATCGACCAGCACTTCGCCGTCCGCCAGGCCCATGATCAGGCGACGGTTGACGATGCGTTTGAAGTGGATACGGTAGGTGACTTTTTTCGCCGTCGGCAGAACCTGGCCGGTAAATTTAACTTCACCCACGCCCAGCGCGCGGCCTTTGCCTTCGCCGCCCAGCCAGCCCAGATAGAAGCCAACCAACTGCCACATTGCGTCCAGACCCAGACAGCCAGGCATTACCGGATCGCCGATAAAGTGGCAGCCGAAGAACCACAGGTCCGGGTTGATGTCGAGCTCTGCTTCAACATAACCTTTGTCGTAGTTGCCGCCGGCCTCGGTCATCTTGACGACGCGGTCCATCATCAGCATGCTCGGAGCCGGCAGTTGCGGGCCTTTCGCGCCAAACAGTTCACCACGACCAGAGGCAAGAAGATCTTCTTTCGTATAGGATTCGCGTTTATCTACCATGTTTTCAGTAAGCCTTATTTTGAGTTCGGGACGCAGGATAGCTAACACGTGTAAGCTGAACAAGTCCGATCAGTTCGAACCTGACCCGCCTAACCAGCGTAGCGGCCATGGAAAGCGATGGCGAGTCTCTTGTTGCGTCGCTTGTGCAATCCGTTCCAGAATGGTTTGCCGTAAGGTTTGTCCTTCACCATCCCACAGCAGCTGGGTAAGAATCGGCAAGGCTTCAGTCACGTCTTCAACGGCCCAGATAAAGAATTGCTCGTCAGCGACCGCCTGGCGTAGTTCCTGCGTAAGGCACAGATGGCGTACGTTGGCGGCCGGGATAATGACGCCCTGTTTGCCTGTTAATCCACGCTGCTGGCAGATGGTGAAGAAGCCTTCAATCTTCTCGTTCAGCCCGCCGACCGGTTGTACGCGACCAAATTGATCGACCGAGCCGGTAATGGCGATGCTTTGGTTGATTGGCACGTTGGCTAACGCGCTGATAAGGGCGCACAGTTCGGCCATCGAAGCGCTATCGCCATCCACTTCGCTATAGGATTGTTCAAAAGTCAGCGATGCAGTGAACGGTAGCTGCTGGTCGAGTTCGAGCTCAGACATAATAAACGCCTGCATGATCATCATGCCTTTGGCGTGGATATTGCCCCCCAGTTCGGCTTTGCGTTCTATATCGACAAATTCACCGTCGCCGACATGCACCACGCAGCTGATACGCGAAGGTTCGCCAAATGCGCGCGGATGGCCCGGGAATTCAATCACTGACAGGGCGTTGATTTGGCCGACGCATTCGCCTTCTGTATCAATCAGGATTTGCTCCAGCAGAATTTCGTCGCGCATTCGCTCAGCCAGATAACCTTCTCGCCACTCGCGGCGTTCCAGCATGGTTCGCATCTCTTCGCCGCTAACCTGTTCACCTTCGCAGAACGCTGCCGCTTCGCGCAGCTGGCGAGCAATCCACAGCGGACACAGCGGTAGCGTTTCCTGATCGCCGGTATCACGCGCGCCTTCGTCAATCAGCAGCGGCCAGGCGTCAGCAGCCGGCCCCGGTAGTGAGAGCTGGCGCGCATTCTGCCATACCCATTGGCACCAAAGCTTCAGGGTGTCAGCATCGGCGATTTGCAGGTTATCCTCATACTCACTGTAAATTGCCTGCGCGGCGAGCTCGGGCTCCATATCCTGGAAATCAGCCAGTGAATCGCGCTCGCCGACCAGAATAATTCTCAGGTTTAGCGGCATTGACGGAATGCTGACGGGCAGGGGGCGGGATTCATCGATAGACAACCAGTCAAAGCGTTGACGGGTCACCATATTCTTAAGGCGCATCCAGAGCAGCGGCTGGGCCAGCAATGCGCGCAAGGAGAGCAGCAGAACACCGCCGTTCGCACGGTGAACCAGCCCCGGCTGCAGGGAAACTTCGCCGTTAAACTGGCGTACGCAGCCGAATAACTGTTCCGCTTCAACCCAGTCTGCGGACTCAACCGGCCCTGTGCTGGCAAAGTTGTCTTCTGCGCTTTGCGCTGGCGACATGGTGACGTTGCCGCCGTTGATCTGATAACGTACGCCGTACAGCGGGGATGTCGGTTGATGCAGGCTACGGGCGGCTGCGGCAACCCATTGCAGATATTCTGGCTCTTCCGGCGCCTTCACCAGCATAAATGACGAAATGGCTGGAGTGATCAGCAGCTGCTCCAGCGCATAAAATAAACGGGGTTGTAGATCGCCGGCGAGGGACTCCTCTGCTTCGGCGAGATTGACCTGGGTAAACAGCGCCTGATAACTTTCCGTATCAGGAGCGAGGTCGTTTCGGGTAAGTTTCGTAATGGTCAAAGTCGCTGTTTTTTAGTCAGATGTAAAACGAGCGATTATACCCGATGCCGCGTCTGAGCACACGGAGGATTGCGTTTATCGCCGTGATAATGGGACTGTCCACATCACGAAAGATGATTTATTCTCAGCACATCCAGAAAAAACTGATATCCTGAAATGAGTTACACGGTCACATTGAGATCGCAATGAAATATCAACAACTGGAAAACCTTGAAAGCGGCTGGAAATGGAAATATCTGGTAAAGAAGCACCGGGAAGGTGAACTGATTACCCGCTACATTGAAGCCAGCGCTGCGCAAGCCGCGGTCGATGTCTTGCTGACGCTCGAGAATGAACCTGTTCTGGTGAACACCTGGATTGATCAGCATATGAATCCGGAGCTCGTGAACCGGATGAAACAGACTATCCGTGCGCGCCGCAAGCGTCATTTTAATGCTGAGCATCAACACACGCGGAAAAAATCTATCGATCTGGAGTTCGTCGTTTGGCAACGTCTGGCAGGGCTTGCGCAACGGCGAGGAAAGACGTTATCGGAAACCATCGTACAGCTGATTGAAGATGCCGAGCATAAAGAAAAATATGCCAGCAAGATGTCGAGCCTGAAGCACGATCTGCAGGTGTTGTTAGGTAAAGAACAGGGTTAACCAGATACGACGAGCCCGATTCTTACATCAGACGCCAAATTCAGACCAAAAAAAACCCCGCATCAGCGGGGTTTTTTATCGTAGGAAACTTAAGCCTGCGGCTGAGTTACTACGTCTTTGTAACCTTTAACTTCGATCGCTACGCGACGATCCGGAGCCAGGCAGTCGATCAGTGCAGCGCGAGCTTTCACGTTGTCACAGGTGTTGCCGGTAACCGGATCTGCTTTGCCCATACCGCGAGCAGAGATCTTGTTAGAAGGGATACCTTTAGCTACGAGGTAGTCAACAACGGACTGAGCACGTTTCTCAGACAGTTTCTGGTTGTACTGCTCGGAACCGATGCGGTCGGTGTAACCCAGAACAACGGCAGAACCGTCTTTCGGGTCCATGTTGCTCAGCTGGGTGTACAGCTGATCCAGAGCCTGCTGACCTTCTGGCTTCAGAGTTGCTTTGTTGAAGTTGAACAGAACGTCAGACTTCAGGGTGAAGGTCTTGGTGGTGACTTCCGGAGCCGGAGCTGGAGCCGGAGCTACAACCGGTGCATTGTCTTCCTGACCGAAACGGTAGGAAACACCAACGCTCAGCATGCCGTTGTCCGGACGAACGCCTACAGTGCCTGCGTCGCCGATGTTGTTAACCCACTGGTATTCCAGACGGGTAGCGATGTCACGAGTAACAGCCCACTCAACGCCGCCTGCGAATACAGGGGAAACGCCGGTGTCATGGTTGTCGCCAGCGATGCTGTTGCTGGAGTCAGCGCGCCATACCATGCCGCCCAGACGGGTGTAGATGTCCAGATCATCAGTGATCGGGTAACCCAGTTTAGCGGTCAGCTGAACGCCCTGAGCTTTGAATGCGCCGTTAACTTTGTCGCCTTTGTACGGCATACGGCCCAGCCAATCGTAACCCATTTCGAAACCGAGGTACGGGTTAACCTGATAACCACCGAACGCACCAGCACCCAGTTGGCTTTCGTGGGTCGGACCATTGTTGTTCAGGTTGCTGTTGTACCAGCCGGTGTCATGGAACTGAGACCAACCCAGTTTACCACCTGCATACCAGGTGTTATCTTTCGGAGCGGCCTGCGCTACGGTAGCGAAGCCAGCCAGTGCCACTGCAATCGCGATAGCTGTCTTTTTCATTTTTTGCGCCTCATTATCATCCAAAATTCGCCATGAAGGTACATAAGACCTCACGGTTAAATCCTTCACCGGGGGCGTGACTTGTTGTTAACTATGCTGATACATGCAGCGTAAGCCGATCACCCCTGGCGATGTAAAGTCTACAACTTAGTTAGAAACTTACAAGTGTGAACTCGGTCAGGCATATGAAAAAAAAGGGTTGTATACACAATATTTAACAAATATGGTTAATTTGTGAACGTCATCAAATGTCGCGAAACCGCACCACACAGGGATCTTTGTAAAAATACCCCTATTCCTTAAGGTGTTTTTGGATAAGCAAAAAAAATTCCAGGATTAATCCTAAATCAACTCAATGATACAAATTAGAGTGAATTTTTAGCCCGTTTAATTGTCTTCCGGGCTGGTTTGTATTTCTCACTGGACGCATGATAAAGCCCATTGCGTGACCTTCTTCAGCGGCAATCGCCAGGCGTTCATGCTCTTCTTCTGTTAGTTCATCCGCCAACCAACCGATAACCACGCTATAATTTCCGGTACGTAGGGCGCGAATCATTGATTCCAGGGTGTGGTAAGGGGACATCTGGCTAATCTGCATGACTTTAGATAGTGGCAGGCCTGAAGACTGAACCCATTCCTTACTCAGTTTTTGCTGTGGCGTGAGCCAAAGTTGCCAGCGTGACTGCTGACCCAACTGCTGTAATAAAGGTAGCAGCAAAAGCTGCGTCATCATGGGTTGATCTTCGCGATAGACTATTTCACTAATCAGCCCAGTGGCTGGATGTTCGACGACGCTGTGCGAAGGGCGACGTACTGAAGCAGAAGTCAGTGGTGAACGATTTGCGTGAGCTGAAGTAAACATAGTTTATCTCGCCTGTGAGTTACTGTATGCATATACAGTATATCCGCCAGGGGGAGACGTCAACCTCATTTTCCGCTTCCTGAACACATTTTATTCATCCAGGCCGTTGGGCATCGCGGCGTATTGGTATGAGCCCATCGCTACTGTTGCATATATCAATCAAGATGACCTCCTTCCTTTTCGCTTTTGATACCGATTCCAGGCCTTGATGCCGCAGGCATCAATATGCTGGACATCAATTAACGGTGTTTATGTATTCAGCGAGTCTCTGTAACGCGATTTGCAGAATAACTATTTCCTGAAAGCGCCTCGCAAAACCGCGACCTGATTGAGTTGAAGGCAAAATTCATCTTGCTGCGCAAAAAGAACTCACTTATTTTCTTTGATAACGGATCCGTTAATAAAATTATTTCTATTTACATGATTAACAAAGGAATGATCATGAAGAAAATTTCCAAACTACGGTTCCTCCAGCTTCAGGAGTGCCTTTCTCCACTAGGCAAAATGAGCAGCCGGCCATTGTTCGGCGGCTATAGCCTGGCGATAGAGAATACCGTTTTTGCCATGGTGGCAGAGGGCGAAATATACCTTCGGGTTTGCGAACAAAGTGCGGCGTACCGGGTTGAGCATCGTAGCCCGATGCTCACCATGCGTAAGAATGGCCGGCCGGTGGCGCTTAAATATTATCGTATAGGCGAAGAGTTATGGCAGGACAGTAAAATGCTTTACCACCTGTCAGCGCTGTCGCTGCATACGGCTCTCAGTGAAAAGCGGCATCAGCGCGATTCCGGCAGGCTGAAAGATTTACCTAATATCAGCTTCCATATGGAATTGATGCTGATCAATGTCGGGATAACTGATGTGAAAACGCTGCGTGAAGTCGGTGCTGAACAGAGTTGGTTAAAGTTACGGGAGCAGAATAAAGGGCTGTCGATCAGTGTGCTTGAATCTCTGGCTGGAGCCATTGCTGGAATTCACTCGGCCGCGCTCCCGGCGCTGAGGCGCCAGAAGCTGCGGGAGTGGGCGAATGAACAAGGATACGGGGGAGATGATTACTCCGGCTGACCCGCCACTTGGCGCTGCAGACGGCAGATTTCCGGCAGTAACGCGAGCAGAAGGCCGACTTGCTGCAGGACCAGCGGCTCTTTGCTATCGGCCCGCGGTTCCAGATGCTGGATACGCGCCTGTAGATTGTTGAGAGCCTGCTGGACACGCTGCTCGTCCGCTGGCGTGTGGTGCAGCGCATCATCGACATAGCAGACTGCATCATCCAGTAACGCCAGTATTTCCGGGGTTGTCAGTTTTTCCCTGTGCGCCCCTAGCGCTGAAATATAGCTGGTGAAAGTATGATTGAGACACAGCAGGCGGAATGCTGTCTCGCGCATCTCGGCGTCGGCTTTGGGCTCTGTCGACAGATTTGATACCACTGACGCCAGTTCGCTATCCCGGTTGTGCGCATTACGCCGGGCAACGCGATACTCAAGACGGTTATCGCGGCCCTGGTGATATTGCTCAAGAATGGCATCCAGATAACGGCAGTTGGCATTGATGGCTTGATCCAACACGCGGGGGAGATTGCGGAAGTTCCAATCCGGCCAGATAAAGGTCACCGCCGCCCAGGCGATAGCACAGCCAATGAGGGTATCGAGGATACGCGGTAGCGCGACTTCGAATCCCTCGCCCAGCAGGTTAAAGCACAGCAATACCAGTAGGGTGATGAACATCGTGGCATGCGCGTACTGTACGTTGCGAAACGCAAAGAATAGTACTCCGGTCAGGACGATCAGCAGCAGTTGGCCTTCAACGGAGGGAACCAGCAACAATACCGGCAGGCCAATCGCAACGCCTATCAGCGTACCGATGATCCTCAGCGCTAGCCGATGTCGGGTGGCATTATAGTTCGGCTGGCAAACAAACAGGCTGGTAAGCAAAATCCAGTAACCGTGGTTGAGTCCGGTAAACTGAATGAAGGCATATCCCGCGCACAGCACCAGCGACATTCGCACCGCGTGGCGGAACAGCGCGGATTCTGGCGTCATGTTGCTACGCAAGCGTAGCCAGATATCGCTAAAACCGCTGGGACGATCGTCGGATAGCAGGTTTTCGGTGTGGTTGCTGGCGAGCACGCTGGTTTGTACCGATTCGATGGTTGCCAACTGCGCATCAATAGCCCGGAGGTTATTGAGCAAAAAGCCCAGCGCTTTGACTTGCTCTTGCGGCGCGCCGCTGGCGCGTACGCGATCCAGCGCGGCGTCCAGGTGCATAAAAGCGCGCTCAAAGTGCGCGTCATGCTGATAAGGGATGCGCAGGAGGATGGCGCGTGACAGTTTCTGGCACGCCTGCGCCTGCATCGAAAGCATCCGCTGAAAGCGGAACATGACATCGCTATAGCGGAAATGGTCACGAAGCGTCTGATACTGAATATGCGACGAACTGGCGCGTTCGTGAATGTCCTGGGCGACAAAATAGTACTGCAAGGTACGGCGGGTGCCGCGTTGTCCCCGGTCTCCGCGCAAGCGCGTCAGTAGAGAAGTCTTTGTCTGGTTGAGCGTGGTGACCAGTTTACCATTGGCGAGCGCCAGATCGTACAGCGGCGCCTGGCTTTCATCTTCAAGATCCGGGTCGAACAGCCGCGATTTTAGCTCCAGATAGTGCGCCAGCTGTTCATAGCTGCGCGCGAGATTATCCTGCAGCGGGCGGATCGGAAAAATAAGGTGCCCGGCAAGAGTCAGGACGTTGTACCAGATGGCGCCTGCCAGCAAAAAGAGCGGCTGCAGATACCAGCTGTTATACAGTGTGACCCCCAGCATGGTGTAAATGGCGATCAGTAAGGCGCCGAATGCGATAGTGGCATAGCGTTGTCCAAGCCCGCCGAGCAGAATAAAACCGATAGTGGACAGGGTTAAGCCAATGGCGAACAGCCATGGCCACGGAAAGAGCAGCTCCACCGAGGCGGAAGCAATAAAAAAACAGACCAGCGTAATAGCCAGATTACGCAGTCGCCCGGAAAGCCGATCGTCGAGGTCGGTTAAGGCCGCGGCGACGACGCCGAGAGTCAGTGGGATAGTAAGTTTGACTTCGCCGATCCACCATGGCACAGCCGTTGTGCCGCAAAGCGCGATAAATATCCTGGCGTTATATAACCAGGCGCTGTTCCATGTGTAGCGGCGAAGCAGGGGGCTTAACATAACTGTGTTCCGTACGATTACTGAAAGCGGCGACGGGCATTGGCTTCGCGCGCGGCGCGAGCGGTTTCAACGGAGACCACGCGGCGTCCTACTGGCCAAAGCGCAATGGCGGCGATTTTAAAGTTGGCGATCCCTACCGGGATACCAATGATGGTCAGACACTGAGCGATACCGCTGAAGATGTGCATCAGGCACAACCACCAGCCAAAGAACATGAACCACAAAATGTTCAGAATGGTGCCGCCCGCGTTTAACAGGCTGTTTTTCCCTTGCGGCTCCAGCTCATCAACATGGATGGCTTCATTGCCGTAGGGGAAAAGCGATAACCTGGTGATTTCCCAACATGAACGGGTCAACGGTAACGTGAAGATCAGAACGATGCTGACCAACGTCGCCAATAACCAACCGAGCGTGGTAGCAAAACCGCCAAGAACAAAGTTCAAAATATTCAGAATGGTACGCATAAACCCTCTGTTTAACCCTGTGGATAATAAGACTCGACAATTGTAACGTTTTTTTGCGCTGGAGCACCTGCTCACGGGCGGTTAAACTTAAAAACATCCAAACTGATTGAAATTCGGCGATACATGGAACTTAAAGCGACAACATTGGGCAAACGCATGGCACAGCATCCATATGATAGGGTGCAATTGCTTAACGCCGGGGTTAAAGTCTCCGGCGATCGTCATGAGTATCTTATACCTTTCAATCAGTTATTGTCAGTCCATTGTAAGCGCGGCCTGGTATGGGGCGAGCTGGAATTTGTGCTGCCGGAAAGCAAAGTTGTACGTTTGCACGGCACCGAATGGGCTGAGACGCAGCACTTCTTTCACCATCTCAATCACCTCTGGCAGCAATGGAGCGCAGAGATGAGTGAGATTGCTGCTGAGCTGCTGCGTCAACAACTGAGCGAAATTGCGCGTTCCAGCGCCGAAGGCAAATGGCTGACGCGCCAGCAGGTTGCGGATGTGCAGGCTAAAATTCGCCGCGCATTAACCGGTTTGCCGATCCCCGCCAGTCGTCTTGATGAATTTGATAACTGCCGCGAACTATGGCGCCAATGCCAAAGCTGGCTCAGTGATATCGAAGAGGCCCGCTTAGCCCATAACCAGGCGTTCACCGAAAGCATGCTCGAACAGTATCGCGGCTTTTTCGATAAGGTCGAATCTTCTCCGCTTAATCCGGCTCAGGCGCGCGCTGTGGTCAACGGCGAACGCTCGCTGCTGGTTCTTGCTGGCGCGGGTAGCGGTAAAACGTCGGTACTGGTTGCCCGGGCCGGTTGGTTATTAAACCGCGGCGAGGCGGCAGCCGATCAGATCCTGCTGCTGGCGTTTGGTCGTCAGGCCGCGCAGGAGATGGACGAACGTATTCAGGAACGATTGGGAACGGATGAAATTACCGCGAGAACTTTCCATTCGTTGGCGCTGCATATCATCCAGCAGGGCAGTAAGAAGGTACCGACTATCAGCCAATTGGAAAACGACACTGCCGCCCGGCAGAAATTACTGTTGAAAGCCTGGCAACAGCAGTGCCAGGAGAAAAAAGCGCAGGCTAAAGGCTGGCGCCAGTGGCTGATGGATGAGATGGGATGGCAGATCGACAACGGCGATTTTTGGCAGGACCGGGTACTGCTACGTCGGCTGGCCAGCCGTCTTGACCGCTGGGTAAGCCTGATGCGTATGCATGGCGGCGCGCAGGCGGAGATGATCGCTGGTGCGCCGGAAGAGGTACGCGATCTCTTCGGTAAGCGAGTGAAGCTGATGGCGCCGCTGCTGAAAGCCTGGAAAACGGCGCTGAAAGCAGAAAACGCCGTCGATTTCTCCGGGCTTATCCACCAGGCGGTTAATATTCTGGATAAGGGTCGTTTCGTTAGCCCATGGAAACATATTCTGGTTGATGAATTTCAGGATATCTCGCCGCAGCGTGCTGAACTGCTGGCGGCTCTGCGTCGACAAAATACGCAGACGACGCTATTTGCTGTTGGTGACGACTGGCAGGCGATCTATCGTTTTAGCGGCGCGCAGCTTTCTTTAACCACAGCGTTTAATCATTATTTTGGCGAGGGGGATTGCTGCGCGCTGGATACGACCTATCGATTTAACGGCCGTATCGGTGAGATTGCCAATGGTTTCATTCAGCAAAACCCTCATCAGCTCGCAAAACCGCTGAACAGCCTGAGCGCAGGCGATAAGAAAGCAGTGACGCTGTTGGCGGATGACAAGCTTGACGATCTGCTCGACAAGCTGAGCGGCTATGCTAAACCGGAACAACGGATCTTGCTGTTGGCGCGTTACCATCACCTTAAACCTGCTGCGCTGGAAAAAGCTGCGACGCGCTGGCCGCATCTGCAGATCGATTTTATGACCATCCATGCCAGTAAGGGTCAACAAGCTGACTATGTGATCGTGCTGGGGCTGCAAGAAGGGGATGACGCGTTCCCGGCGCCGCCGCGGGAGTCAATCATGGAGCAGGCCTTGCTGCCGCAGCCGGAAGATTTCCCTGATGCTGAAGAGCGGAGGTTGCTGTATGTCGCTATCACTCGCGCCCGCCTGCGCGTCTGGCTGCTGTTCAATAAAGAGCGGCCTTCGCCGTTTGTTGAGATACTGCGTGAACTGGATGTGCCGGTGGTGAGAAAACCATAATCAGCGGCGGCCATTAGGCCGCCGAGACCATTACTTCAGGCGTTCGGCAAGATAGCGTGGGTAGTCAGGGATCAGAATATCGATAGCCTGGTTGAAATCCGGGGACTGAATAATAAAGTCCGCCGTTGCGGCATTCGTGGCAACCGGGATATTCCACACTGTCGCCAGGCGCAGGAGCGCTTTTACGTCAGGATCGTGAGGTACCGCATTCAGCGGATCCCAGAAGAAGATCAGTACATCAATTTTCCCTTCCGAAATCAACGCGCCAACCTGCTGATCGCCACCCATTGGGCCACTTAACATGGCTTTCACTTCCAACCCGGTAGTGCGGGAGACCATGTTACCGGTGGTTCCGGTCGCATACAGTTGGTGCTGGGCCAGCAGCGATTGATGACGCTCCACCCATTTCATCAGTAGATCTTTGCAGTGATCGTGGGCCACCAGCGCGATGTGTTTGCGCGCGGGTAATGTACGTGTTGTCAGTTCCATAATCGGGTTCCACTTAAATTAACTTGCAAACAGATTACTGGAAGTGACTGACGCTGCAAGCGTCACGGCGAAAATTTTTGCCGTATCTGTGAGTTAGGCTAGATGGCTGGTTGACGCGGATTAGCTTACACTAGGGCTAAATAGCGGGAGGATTAAGATGAAAGAAAACGATATCGCAGGCATTCTGACCTCGACACGGACGATTGCGCTGGTAGGCGCCAGCGACAAACCTGACCGCCCAAGCTATCGGGTGATGAAATATTTGCTTGATCAAGGCTACCACGTCATTCCGGTGTCGCCGAAGGTGGCAGGTAAAACACTGCTGGGTCAGCAAGGCTATGCCACCCTCGCCGAGGTGCCGGAGAAAATTGACATGGTCGATGTTTTTCGCAACTCTGAAGCCGCGTGGGGGGTTGCTCAGGAAGCGGTCGCCATTGGCGCGAAAACGCTATGGATGCAGCTTGGCGTCATTAATGAGCAGGCTGCGGTCATGGCGCGTGAAGCCGGGCTCAATGTGGTGATGGATCGCTGTCCGGCGATTGAGATTCCGCGACTCGGCCTGGCGAAGTAATGTAAAAACCCCGCAGCAGCGCTGAGGGATCCCCAGTAATGAGCTGGTAAAAAAGACGGGCATAGAGTTTTGTGATCTACTGGTTGTGATAACAATGCAGGGAGATCACCTCTATGCCCGTTCGTTTATTAGGTTAGAACTTTTCCGCGAAGCCTTAAAGCCCTTTCACCGCTACCGTCAGGCGGCGCTACTTGATGCCGCCATAGCCCTAATCCGTGGTGCCTCTCTTACCCTCCCACTCTCCGCTAATTTTAACAGCGAACAACGCCGGACGCTGTTCTTAACCGTCTTGCCAGAATCTACCGAAGTATGGTGCTGGTTTATTAGCGTTGATTTGTGGGGGCGTTCTCAGCGCAGCCGCGGGTTTTTTATAGCCCGTAACTGACGACCAGCAACGATTCATTTATTCAGACAAACGAAACGTTTCGTCAATTGTTATACGGTTTAATTGGTGCTTAATAACCATAATAAAAATCATGTTTTTGTTTTGCATGAATGGATAGGAGACCTTGGAATAATAAAAAAACGACTATGGCTGGGCATTTTTTATTATTAAGGCTCATTTAAAATGTGGTCATTAATATATTGAAAAAATTTAATCTCTAAAAAAAGTATATATTTTAAATGATCATATTACGTGATTTGTGTCACGGTTTTTTTTGGAGTTCGATAAAGGTGACACAAAAAGATATGGCTAAACCGGAAAGCATAATTTTTTCATCTTAGCTGCTAAATATAGGGGGAAAAGTTGGCATGAAAAATAACATCATGTCGAAATGTTATTTTTTTAATATTTTGTTTTTATAATCAACGCGATATTTGTATTTCGGCGTGTTTCATTCTTGTTTTGTTACATCCTTGCGGGGCTGTAGCTTCTGGTGTATCTAATAAGGAGCATAATTAAGAATTATCTCATACCTCTGGCTGCGTCTTCATCTCAAGGGTACTTCCTGATGAAAAATATAAATGTGACAGCAAAAGATACCGGTGTGAAATACACCATTGATGGTAACCAAGTTAACTTAAACACGCAGTCAGTAGTGGTATTGCATATTAGACGGGAGGATATTAATTCCTTCGCCAGGCAAGGTAATGATCTTGTTCTGAAAATAAATGACGGTAGTACTGTCACGCTTAAAAATTTTTTTGTTAATGATGCTAACGGACACCATAGCGATTTAGTTCTGCAGGATGATGACAATGGTGCGTTATGGTGGCTTGAGGGGGCAGGAACCAGCGATGCGCATTATTCGCTAATTGGCGATATTTCCGGACTTTTAGCCGCTGGAAGCTCCGGTGGCAGTATTGCTCCATGGGTCATGGCGGGAGCGGCATTGCTTGGCGTAGGGGCCATGATCGCGGGATCATCCGATAAAGATCATTCGTCACATTCTCATAACGATGATACCGACTCTGATGCGGACAGTGATTCGGATTCCGACAGCGACTCTGATCTTGGCGGCCACGAACATGAAGGTGACTCCGACAGCGATTCGGACTCGGACAGTGACTCGGATTCGGATAGTGACTCCGATGCTGATAGCGACTCCGATTCGGACAGCGACTCCGACAGCGATTCGGACTCCGACAGTGATTCGGACTCTGACAGCGACTCCGATTCCGACAGTGACTCCGATTCTGACAGCGACTCCGACTCCGACAGCGATTCTGATTCCGACAGCGACTCCGATTCTGACAGCGACTCGGATTCCGACAGCGACTCGGATTCTGACAGCGACTCGGATTCTGACAGCGACTCCGATTCTGACAGTGACTCGGATAGTGACAGCGACTCGGACTCTGACAGCGACTCGGATTCGGACAGCGACTCTGACTCTGACAGCGACTCGGACTCCGACAGCGACTCGGATAGTGACAGCGACTCGGACTCTGACAGCGACTCGGACTCTGACAGCGATTCGGATTCGGACAGCGATTCGGACTCGGACAGTGACTCGGATAGTGACAGCGACTCGGACTCCGACAGCGATTCGGATAGTGACAGCGACTCTGACTCCGATGCTGACAGTGACTCCGACTCCGACAGTGACTCGGATAGTGACAGCGACTCGGATTCGGACAGCGACTCGGACTCGGACAGTGACTCGGATTCCGACAGCGACTCGGACTCCGACAGTGACTCCGATTCCGACAGTGACTCCGATGCTGACAGTGACTCGGATTCTGACAGCGATTCGGACTCCGACAGCGACTCGGACTCTGACAGTGATTCGGACTCTGACAGCGACTCGGACTCCGACAGTGACTCCGATTCAGACAGTGACTCGGACTCTGACAGCGATTCCGACTCGGACAGCGATTCGGACTCTGACAGTGACTCGGATTCTGACAGTGACTCGGATTCGGACAGCGATTCTGACTCTGACAGCGACTCGGACTCTGACAGCGACTCTGATTCGGATAGTGACAGCGACTCGGATTCGGACAGTGACTCCGATTCGGACAGTGACTCCGATTCCGACAGTGACTCCGATGCTGACAGTGACTCGGATTCTGACAGCGATTCGGACTCCGACAGCGACTCGGACTCTGACAGTGATTCGGACTCTGACAGCGACTCGGACTCCGACAGTGACTCCGATTCAGACAGTGACTCGGACTCTGACAGCGATTCCGACTCGGACAGCGATTCGGACTCTGACAGTGACTCGGATTCTGACAGTGACTCGGATTCGGACAGCGACTCGGATTCTGACAGCGACTCGGACTCTGACAGCGACTCTGATTCGGATAGTGACAGCGACTCGGATTCGGACAGTGACTCCGATTCTGACAGTGACTCCGATTCTGACAGTGACTCCGATTCTGACAGTGACTCCGATTCTGACAGTGACTCCGACTCTGACAGTGATTCGGATGCTGACAGCGACTCGGACTCCGACAGTGACTCCGATTCCGACAGTGACTCCGATGCTGACAGTGACTCGGATTCTGACAGCGATTCGGACTCCGACAGCGACTCGGACTCTGACAGTGATTCGGACTCTGACAGCGACTCGGACTCCGACAGTGACTCCGATTCAGACAGTGACTCGGACTCCGACAGTGACTCCGATTCCGACAGTGACTCCGATGCTGACAGTGACTCGGATTCTGACAGCGATTCGGACTCCGACAGCGACTCGGACTCTGACAGCGACTCGGACTCTGACAGCGACTCTGATTCGGATAGTGACAGTGACTCGGATTCGGACAGCGACTCGGATTCTGACAGTGACTCGGATTCGGACAGTGATTCTGATTCCGACAGCGACTCGGACTCGGACAGCGACTCGGACTCTGACAGTGACTCGGATTCGGACAGCGACTCTGACTCTGACAGCGATTCGGACTCTGACAGCGACTCCGACTCCGACAGCGACTCGGACTCTGATAGCGACAGTGATTCCGATGCTGACAGCGACTCGGATTCTGACAGCGACTCCGACTCCGACAGTGACTCGGATTCCGACAGCGACTCTGACTCTGATAGCGACAGTGATTCCGATGCTGACAGCGACTCGGATTCTGACAGCGATTCCGATTCTGACAGCGACTCGGACTCCGACAGTGATTCGGATTCGGACAGCGATTCGGATTCGGACAGCGATTCGGACTCTGACAGTGACTCCGATTCCGACAGTGACTCGGACTCTGACAGCGACTCGGACTCTGACAGTGATTCCGACTCCGACAGCGACTCGGACTCTGACAGCGACTCGGATTCTGACAGCGATTCTGACTCTGACAGTGATTCGGATAGTGACAGCGACTCTGACTCTGATAGCGACAGTGATTCCGATGCTGACAGCGACTCGGATTCTGACAGCGATTCCGATTCTGACAGCGACTCGGACTCCGACAGTGATTCGGACTCTGACAGCGATTCTGACTCTGACAGTGATTCGGATAGTGACAGCGACTCTGACTCTGACAGCGATTCGGACTCTGACAGCGACTCCGACTCCGACAGTGACTCGGATTCCGACAGCGACTCTGACTCTGATAGCGACAGTGATTCCGATGCTGACAGCGACTCGGACTCTGACAGCGACTCGGATTCTGACAGCGATTCTGACTCTGACAGTGATTCGGATAGTGACAGCGACTCTGACTCTGATAGCGACAGTGATTCCGATGCTGACAGCGACTCGGATTCTGACAGCGATTCCGATTCTGACAGCGACTCGGACTCCGACAGTGATTCGGATTCGGACAGCGATTCGGACTCTGACAGTGACTCCGATTCCGACAGTGACTCGGACTCTGACAGCGACTCGGACTCTGACAGTGATTCCGACTCCGACAGCGACTCTGACTCTGACAGCGATTCGGACTCTGACAGCGACTCCGACTCCGACAGTGACTCGGATTCCGACAGCGATTCCGATTCTGACAGCGACTCGGACTCCGACAGTGACTCGGATTCGGACAGCGATTCGGACTCTGACAGTGACTCCGATTCCGACAGTGACTCGGACTCTGACAGCGACTCGGACTCTGACAGCGACTCTGATTCGGATAGTGACAGTGACTCCGATTCTGACAGTGACTCCGATTCTGACAGCGACTCGGACTCCGACAGCGATTCTGATTCCGACAGTGACTCCGATTCTGACAGTGACTCCGATTCTGACAGTGACTCCGATTCTGACAGTGATTCGGATTCGGACAGCGATTCTGACTCTGACAGCGACTCGGACTCTGACAGCGACTCTGATTCGGATAGTGACAGCGACTCGGATTCGGACAGTGACTCCGATTCGGACAGTGACTCCGATTCTGACAGTGACTCCGATTCTGACAGTGACTCCGATTCTGACAGTGACTCCGATTCTGACAGTGATTCGGATGCTGACAGCGACTCGGACTCCGACAGCGACTCGGACTCTGACAGTGACTCCGATGCTGACAGTGACTCGGATTCTGACAGCGATTCGGACTCCGACAGCGACTCGGACTCTGACAGCGACTCGGACTCTGACAGCGACTCTGATTCGGATAGTGACAGTGACTCGGATTCGGACAGCGACTCGGATTCTGACAGTGACTCGGATTCGGACAGTGATTCTGATTCCGACAGCGACTCGGACTCGGACAGCGACTCGGATTCTGACAGCGACTCGGATTCTGACAGCGACTCGGACTCTGACAGTGACTCGGATTCGGACAGCGACTCTGACTCTGACAGCGATTCGGACTCTGACAGCGACTCCGACTCCGACAGCGACTCGGACTCTGATAGCGACAGTGATTCCGATGCTGACAGCGACTCGGATGCTGACAGCGATTCTGACTCTGACAGCGACTCCGACTCCGACAGTGACTCGGATTCCGACAGCGACTCTGACTCTGATAGCGACAGTGATTCCGATGCTGACAGCGACTCGGATTCTGACAGCGATTCCGATTCTGACAGCGACTCGGACTCCGACAGTGATTCGGATTCGGACAGCGATTCGGATTCGGACAGCGATTCGGATTCGGACAGCGATTCGGATTCGGACAGCGATTCGGACTCTGACAGTGACTCCGATTCCGACAGTGACTCGGACTCTGACAGCGACTCGGACTCTGACAGTGATTCCGACTCCGACAGCGACTCGGACTCTGACAGCGACTCGGATTCTGACAGCGATTCTGACTCTGACAGTGATTCGGATAGTGACAGCGACTCTGACTCTGATAGCGACAGTGATTCCGATGCTGACAGCGACTCGGATTCTGACAGCGATTCCGATTCTGACAGCGACTCGGACTCCGACAGTGATTCGGACTCTGACAGCGACTCGGATTCTGACAGCGATTCTGACTCTGACAGTGATTCGGATAGTGACAGCGACTCTGACTCTGACAGCGATTCGGACTCTGACAGCGACTCCGACTCCGACAGTGACTCGGATTCCGACAGCGACTCGGACTCTGATAGCGACAGTGATTCCGATGCTGACAGCGACTCGGATGCTGACAGCGACTCGGACTCCGACAGTGATTCGGATTCGGACAGCGATTCGGACTCTGACAGTGACTCCGATTCCGACAGTGACTCGGACTCTGACAGCGACTCGGACTCTGACAGTGATTCCGACTCCGACTCCGACAGTGACTCGGATTCCGACAGCGATTCCGATTCTGACAGCGACTCGGACTCCGACAGTGACTCGGATTCGGACAGCGATTCGGACTCTGACAGTGACTCCGATTCCGACAGTGACTCGGACTCTGACAGCGACTCGGACTCGGACAGCGACTCGGATTCGGACAGTGACTCCGATTCTGACAGTGACTCCGATTCTGACAGCGACTCGGACTCCGACAGCGATTCTGATTCCGACAGTGATTCGGATAGTGACAGCGACTCGGACTCTGACAGTGACTCCGATTCTGACAGTGACTCGGATGCTGACAGTGACTCGGATTCGGACAGCGACTCGGACTCCGACAGCGACTCGGACTCCGACAGTGACTCGGACTCTGACAGCGATTCCGATTCTGACAGCGATTCCGACTCTGACAGTGACTCCGATTCTGACAGTGATTCGGACTCTGACAGTGACTCGGATTCGGACAGCGATTCGGATTCTGACAGCGATTCGGATTCTGACAGCGATTCGGATGCTGACAGCGACTCGGACTCAGACAGCGATTCGGACTCAGACAGCGATTCGGACTCAGACAGCGACTCGGATTCGGACAGCGACTCCGATTCCGACAGCGATTCGGATTCTGACAGTGACTCGGACTCAGACAGCGACTCGGATTCGGACAGCGACTCTGACTCTGACAGCGACTCGGACTCTGACAGCGATTCGGATTCTGACAGTGACTCCGATTCGGACAGCGACTCCGATTCTGACAGCGACTCGGATGCTGACAGCGACTCGGACTCTGACAGCGACTCGGATTCCGACAGTGATTCGGACTCTGACAGTGACTCCGATTCCGACTCTGACAGCGACTCGGACTCCGACAGTGACTCCGACTCCGACAGCGATTCTGACTCTGACAGTGACTCGGATTCTGACAGCGATTCGGACTCTGACAGCGACTCGGATTCGGACAGCGACTCCGATTCCGACAGCGACTCGGATTCGGACAGCGACTCGGATTCCGACAGCGATTCGGATTCGGACAGCGACTCCGACTCTGACAGTGATTCGGATTCGGACAGCGACTCGGACTCCGACAGCGAACCACAGGCAAATGATGATACCCATACGGCGGCTATCGATACTGTAGAGGACAATCTGAATAACACCACCGGTACGGCGAGCCAGCTGCTTGGCGTCACCTTGCTTGATACGGTTGACGTATCCTTGCTGACGGCGAATTCGACTAAATTCTCGGTTGGTAAAGGGTCGACTGAGGATGTGACGGTCGATATCACGGGTTCAACGTTGCTGAGTGTCCAGGCAGTGCTGGCGTTGTTGGGGCAACTGATCGGTGGGGCCTCATCTATTACGGCCGACCTGTCGATAGTGGATATCGACACTGGCAAGGTGGTGCAAATTATACCGGATGCCGTGAACTTGACGCCGTCTCTGGCCTTGCTCAATCTGGTCTACTCGGGTAGCGCCACCTTTAGCGACCTCCCGGCAGGGAACTACGCGATAGTGATTTCCTCGCCGCAGGCTTCTGGCGGCCTGGCTGCGGTAATTGATCAACTGGCATCTGCAAATCTGCTGACTGTAGCGCATGCCACAATTACAGATTCCACGGAATATACCTCGACCGCGGTTGCCGGTAACGTGTTGAATGCCGATGCGGGAGGAGATGTCGCCGATACCGGTGATGGCATTACGGTAAGCAAAATTGCATCCAGCGTACAGACAACACCATCCGATGTGACGGAAGCCGGCACCGTGATTAATGGTCTCTACGGGCAGCTGACGATCCACGCAGATGGTAGCTATACCTACAAGGCGACCGGTGATGTGAACTCGATTGGGAAGGAGGATGTCTTTACCTACACGATAATTGATGAGAATGGCCATACGGCGACGGCTACGCTGACGATAAATATCGTGGCAGGAAGTGATATTGGTGAATCGGATGCTGATGCGGACAGCGACTCTGACTCTGACAGCGACTCGGATTCGGACAGCGACTCGGATTCGGACAGCGACTCGGATTCGGACAGCGATTCCGACTCCGACAGCGATTCCGACTCTGACAGCGACTCGGATTCAGACAGCGACTCTGACTCTGATAGCGACTCGGATTCGGACAGCGATTCCGACTCTGACAGCGACTCTGACTCTGATAGCGACTCGGATTCGGACAGCGACTCTGACTCTGACAGTGACTCGGATTCGGACAGCGACTCGGATTCCGACAGCGATTCGGATTCTGACAGTGACTCGGATTCTGACAGCGACTCCGATTCCGACAGCGACTCGGACTCCGACAGCGACTCGGATTCGGACAGCGACTCGGATTCCGACAGCGACTCGGATTCCGACAGCGATTCGGATTCGGATAGCGACTCTGACTCTGATAGTGACTCGGATTCGGACAGCGACTCGGATAGTGACAGCGACTCGGATTCTGACAGCGACTCGGATTCGGACAGTGATTCGGACTCCGACAGCGACTCGGATTCGGACAGCGATTCCGACTCCGACAGCGACTCGGATTCGGACAGCGACTCTGACTCTGATAGCGATTCGGATTCGGACAGCGATTCCGACTCTGACAGCGACTCGGACTCTGACAGCGATTCCGACTCTGACAGCGACTCGGACTCTGACAGCGATTCCGACTCTGACAGCGACTCGGATTCGGACAGCGACTCTGACTCCGATAGCGACTCGGATTCGGACAGCGACTCTGACTCTGACAGTGACTCGGATTCGGACAGCGACTCGGACTCCGACAGTGACTCGGATTCGGACAGCGATTCCGACTCCGACAGCGATGCTGATAGTGATTCGGATTCTGATATTGTCCTGGAGGCCAACGACGACACTAATTTGTCTTCCGTCCTGGTGACACACGATGCTCTGAAGGGTGTAGCTGGAGCAGCAGGGCAACTCGCGGGGGTATCGCTCGCGAATGCGATAGATCTGTCCCTGCTGTCCGGTAACGGTATGCACTTCAAGGTTAATGAGGGGACAACAGAAGATCTAACGATTGGTATTACAGGAACAACGATACTCAATCTGCAGGCGGCGACTTCGTTGGTCGATCTGTTGCTGGGAGGCCAAACAGCAATACATGCGGATCTGTCGGTGATTGATATCGCGACAGGACAGGTGATGCAGATTATACCGGATGCCATCACACTAACACCGTCGCTCTTACTGCTTAACCTGGTATACGCCGGTAGTGCGACCTTTACCGGTCTGCCGGAAGGGGATTACGCGGTCGTGGTGTCTTCACCATCAAGTTCGGGGGCCTTTGCCTCGGCGGTTAGTACCCTGGCCGATTTGAACCTGCTCTCCGTTGTACAGGCGACGGTAACGGCATCGACGGATTATTCGGCGGCCAGCGCGCAAGGCAATGTGCTGGAGTCGGACGGCGCGGGTGATGTCGCCGATACCGGTGACGGGATTACCGTAACTCAGGTTGTCTCCAGTTCGCTGACCGGTGCGACACCGATGGAGGTCACGGAGGCAGGCGTTACGATCTCCGGTGCTTACGGTAAGCTGACGATTCATTCTGACGGGACTTATACCTATCAGGGCTTCGGTAAACAGGCGGATATCGGTAAGACTGATGTCTTTACTTACACGATTACTGATAGTCATCACGCGACAGCGACCGCTACGCTGAATGTGACGGTAACGACTCCACCATCGGTTGCGGTGGATGATGTGGTGGCGCTGAACGCGGTGACTCAACTTCACACCGTCGATGTGACGCCGGTTTCCACAACAGATCTGAACATTACCGGTGGTACGCCATCCTCCAGTGGCACTAACGCTCTGAAAACGGTGAATTTCACCGTCGATGCAGGGCATGAGATGGATAGCATCACGTTCAATCTTAACTACACTGCGTCTACGGGTCTTGCAGCCACGGTGACGATGAGTGGAACGGTAACGCTGTACCAGGTGCTGGCGGATGGAACGAAAGTAGATGTCTGGCATGATTCGTTATCATCAATCATGTTGACGGCGATAGGGATCACGGCAACGGGCTCCAATAGCTACACCCTGAGCGGTCTCTCGTTAGCATCGGGTAATTATCAATGGAGCGTGTCGTCTACGGCAGCGTCGACCTCACTACTGAATGCCAAGTATTCGGTAACGGCGACAACATCGAGTACGACCTATGACACGACAACTCACTACACCACGGGAGGTAGCGTTACCGGGAATATTCAGACGGGGGCCAACTCAGGAGGTGTGAGTGATACGCATGGCTTGCTGTACTCGTCCTTTAGCGTCAGTGGCCATACCGCCGGTGGAGCGTCTGATATCTGGACCTTCCACTCGGATGGCAGTATTACCACCAGTAATGGCAGCACCGTCACTAACCCGGTGATTTACGGTGAGTATGGTTTGCTGACGATGAGCAGCTCCGGGGCATACATCTATACGCTGAAAGCAGGTCTGGATGTTTCGACTATTATCGATAAGGAGACCTTCACGTACTCAGTGAATGACAGCAATAATGTCTCGTCCACGGCACATCTGACTATCGATCTGCATCCGCAGGTTATTGGCAGCGTCAATGACGATAGCGTTCACAGTACCGCTTACGATGATACTTTCAGCTTAGGGGCCGGCGCCGATACGGTGATTTACAACCTGTTGGCGGATGACAACACTGGAGGCAACGGCAGCGATACCTGGAGCGACTTCTCGGTTGCCCAAGGAGATCATATCGATGTCTCCGCGCTGTTGGTCGGTTGGAATGGCTCCAGCGATACGCTGGGTAACTACATCACTCTGAGTTATGTCGGTGGCAATACTGTGGTGTCTATCGACCGCGATGGTTCTGGTGGAACGGCCCATCAGCCAGCAACGCTAATCACGTTGCAGGGGGTTCATATCAATTCGCTCGATGAGCTGATTGATACCAATAACTCGCACTAAATCGGTCCATGCAAATGGCGGTACAGGGAGGTGCCGCCGTCATGGCTGTATGTATCGGAGGTAAAACAAAAAACAAACCCGGAAAAGACGGGCAATCGTTAAATAAAAAGAATGATGCGGAAAGAGTATATCCATATTTTCAGTGTGCTTTCTGAAGGGTAATTTTATGCGTCTATTTCAACAACAAAGGATTGCCAGCGTTTACAGGTACAGCACTATTTTCCTGTCATTAAGCGTGATATTTACGGCTAATGCGGAAGATTTTTCATTTCCGCCAACCAACATTAGCACGCAGAGATTAAACGATAGCCAACAGGTCATTGGATATTCTGAGGAGTTAATCAATCCCCAAAGCCATCTTTCTGGCCCGTTGGATATTGGCAGCGCGGTAAAATCGGCAGTCAACTGGCATCCCGCGATTACTCAACAGGTGAGTAAATTGCAAGAACAGGTGCAACGCGTAGATGTGGCGAAAGCCAAATATTATCCGCAGGTCAGTGCAGGTATGAATAATGGTTATAGTAATTCATACTCTGACTCCGGATATTCCCCATCGCTAGTCGTTTCCGTTTCGCAAATGCTCTACGACTTTGGCAAAGTCTCAAGCTCGGTCAGAGCGGCGGATGCCGCCGTAGCTCAACAGCAAGCGACGGTTATGCTTAATATCGACCAGGTCGCGCATGATACCGCCAGCGCAGTAGTGCAGATGCAGGGTTACCAAAAGCTGGTGAAAATCGCTCAGTCCCAGGTGGATTCGCTCAAGCAGATTGGCGATTTGATCCGCCAGCGTAACGACGCAGGGGCGACCTCGCTTTCTGATGTGGTGCAAACGGATACCCGCGTTGAGGGGGCGCAAGCGACGCTGATCCAGTATCAGGCGGCACTTGAACGCTGGAAAGCCACCCTGGCGACCTACCTTGGTCTCGGTAGCATTACGTCTGTCACCGATAGCGTCCCGCAGGACATGGACGCAGCCTGCGCCGTAAGTAAAATCGACTATCGTACCGTGCCTGCGGTACTAGCCGCTTTAGCGCAAGCCACGCAGGCACAGGCGCAGCTGGATAATGCCACCGCGCAAATGTTGCCGACCATCTCTCTTGAACCTCAGGTTACGCATTATCTTAACGATAATTACGCCAACAGCGCCGTATTAAATAAAACGCAATATTCGGCGTGGGTAAAAGTGGAAATGCCAATCTACCAAGGCGGGGCATTAACAGCTTCCCGCGAGGCGGCGCAGCAAATTTTATCCGCAGCCAATGCCGGGATCAGAAACGCGCAGCTTGATGCCAGCCAGAAATTGAGCGCTTCGCGCGATGAAGCGCTAAACCTCAAGCAATCAATCGGCATCCAGCGACGCCAGCAGCAGCTTGGCGAGCAAACCCGCGCACTCTATCAGGATCAATATTTACAGTTGGGCACGCGCCCGCTGCTGGATCTGCTTAACGTCGATCAGGAAATCTATCAGGCGCAATTCAGTCAGGTACTCACCGAGGCGCAGTTGCGAACTCTGGAGCTGGACTGCCTGTTCAGTACTGGAAAAATGCGCACCGTCTTTGCTCTGGATAATCAAAGTATTCAGGGTGTGGAGATCCGTCCATGAGTGAACAACATCATCGCAGCGATATTCCCTATCTGCTGGACTGGGCCAACGCCATGGCTTTTGTCGCCGGCCATTACCGACAGAGTTACTCTCCGGGGACGCTACATGCAGCGGCGGAATGGGCGACGCAAAAAACGCTGCCTGATGCGCTTAAACATCTTTGCCGCCACGCCGGGCTGCATTGCCAGTTTCTCAACGGCCACGATCGGCGAATATCTGCATGGCGATTGCCGCTGGTGGTGCAACTCAAAGATGGACAGATTGGCATCATTGAAAGCTTCGATCTCAATAATTCGGTCGGCATCCGATTTGTTAAAGAGCTCACTTTACTTAGCCAGTGTCCGCTGGACGCATTACTGGATGAGATTGAACATACCGTGGCTTTTCGCCCGGCGTCGCCGGAAAAAGACATTCGTACTGAAAGTTACCTTGCCGGATTCCAGCCGGACTGGCTGCGTAAAATCGTCCTTAAAGATTTACGTCCATATATGCACGTTATGCTGGCGTCGTTGGCGATTAATATTCTGGCCCTGACCGGCATTCTATTTTCTATGCAGGTGTATGACCGGGTGATCCCGGCGCAATCTTATCCCACCTTATACGTACTATTTAGCGGCGTATTAATTGCCGCGGTATTTAACTTCGTCCTCAAAATTACTCGTGGGCACGTCACAGACCTGTTAGGCAAGCGGGGAGACATTCGTATTTCCGATCGCGTATTTGGCCACGCGTTACGGCTGAAAAATTCGGCGGTTCCGCGCTCAACAGGTAGCTTTATTTCTCAGTTGCGCGAGCTTGAGCAGGTGCGGGAAATGATGACCTCAACAATGATGACGGTCATCGCCGACCTACCATTCTTCATACTTTTCCAGATAGTCCTGTTTATTGTCTCGCCGTGGTTGAGCTGGATCGCGCCGGTAGCGACAATCCTGATGCTGCTGCCGGGTTTTTTACTGCAGAAGAAATTAGCGGAATTGGCAAATAAAAATCAGCATGAAGGTACGCTACGCAACGCCATTTTGGTGGAAAGCATTCAGGGCCTGCCGGATATCAAAATGATGCAGGCGGAAAGCCGCTTTCTGCAGCAGTGGAATAGCTATGTCGCCATTACCGCCGAATCGGGGGTGAAAACCCGCAAAGTTACCCACGGACTGGTGAGCTGGGGAATGTCGATTCAGAACCTGCTGTATGCCACGGTAGTCGTAGTCGGTGCGCCGTTGGTCATTAATGGCGATATTACTACCGGCGCAATGGTGGCGGCATCAATGCTATCAAGTCGGATGGTGGCGCCGATGACGGCGCTCTGTGGTGTTCTGGCGCGCTGGCAGCAGGTGAAGGTGGCAAAAGCGAGCCTCGATAATCTGATGTCTCTGCCGGTAGAGGGGGGGCAGGATGAACCGCGGATCCACCGTGCCGTCCTGCACGGTAATTATGAATTCCGCAACGCCGAGTTTCGTTACAGCAAGGACAATGGACCTCTGCCGCTGCGTATTAAGCAGCTATCCATCAAGGCCGGGGAAAAAATCGCGATTCTCGGGCGGATTGGCGCCGGTAAATCGACATTGTTGCAGGCGATGGTGGGTAACGTCGAGTTGGCGGCAGGGGAGCTGCGCCTCGACGATCTCTCACTGCCGCAAATTGATTTGGCGGATATTCGCCGCAACGCCACTTTGCTGACTCAGGAAGCCCGACTGTTCCACGGGACGCTGCGGGAAAACCTGACGATGGGACGGCCGATGGCGAGCGATGACGAGCTGGTGGCCGTACTGGAACTGTGCGGTGCGCTTGAGTTCATCAGCAAACTGCCGATGGGCCTTGAACATTTGGTGATGGAAGGGGGGATCGGCCTTTCCGGCGGGCAGCGACAATCGCTTTTGCTGGCGCGATCGCTACTGCGTGACCCTAATATTATTTTACTGGATGAACCAACCTCATTTTTCGATGAACGCACCGAAAAAGCCTTTGTCGAGCAACTGGAACATTGGGTGGGCGAACGTACGCTCATTATCGCCACTCATAAAGCCGCGGTACTCAATATTGTCGATCGCATTCTGGTGATTCAGGACGGACAGCTGGCGTTGGATAAACCGAAGGCGACGGTCTTTGAGCAAGAAAAAGCGCGTGGTCAGGTGGTGAATATATGAATAAATCCGCTGAAGCGATTTTCCCGCTGGCGCAGGACCCCGATCCGGTTGCCGAAATAGCCGATAACGAACGGGATGAGGCCGAACTGGTTAAGTCGCGTCGCCTTATTCTTTTGCTGACGGTGCTGTTAGTGACCACTGTCGTGTGGGCGTGGTTCGCCACACTTGATGAAGTTTCTACCGGGACCGGGAAAGTCATCCCCAGCTCGCGCGAGCAGGTACTACAGACGCTGGACGGCGGGATTTTAACCGAGCTTAACGTCCGCGAAGGTAGCAGGGTGGCGGCCGGACAGATTGTCGCGCGTCTGGATCCCACCCGTAGCGAATCCAATGTTGGTGAGAGTCAGGCGAAATATCGTGCGTCATTAGCGGCGAGTATTCGCCTGACTGCCGAGGTTAATAATCAACCACTGGTATTCCCGCCGTCGTTGAAAGCCTGGCCGGGGCTGCTGGCGGAGGAGACCCGCCTCTATCATAGCCGTCGGGATCAGTTAACGAAGTCGATGCGTCAGCTTGAACAGTCGCTCTCTCTGGTGAACAGCGAGCTGGCAATAAATGAAAAACTGGCCAAAACCGGTGCTGCCAGTAACGTGGAGGTTCTGCGCCTGCGTCAACAGGCGGCCGATATTGAGTTAAAAAAAATCGATCTTAATACCCGCTACTACGTTGATGCTCGCGAGCAGTTATCGAAGGCCAATGCAGACGTCGCCAGCCTTGCCGAGGTGATTAAAGGCCGGGCGGATTCCGTTGCTCGCCTGACTGTGCGCTCACCGGTGCAGGGGATCGTCAAAAATATTAAGGTTAATACTATTGGCGGCGTTATCGCACCGAACGGCGAGCTGATGGAGATTGTGCCGATCGACGGCCGGCTATTAATTGAAGCGCGTATTTCACCGCGCGATATTGCTTTTATTCATCCCGATCAGAAGGCGCTAGTGAAAATCACTGCCTATGATTATGCCATCTATGGCGCGCTCAACGGGGTTGTTGAGACGATCTCCCCTGACACTATCCAGGACGAGGCAAAACCCGAGGTTTATTACTATCGGGTGTTCATCCGTACCGATCACAACTATCTGGAAAATAAACGCGGCAAGCGTTTTTTAATCGGCCCGGGGATGATCGCCACGGTTGATATTAAAACCGGCGAGAAGACGGTTATGGATTATTTGGTGAAACCATTTAATCGCGCGAGGGAAGCACTGAGAGAAAGGTAATACCCACAAGTTGGCTTCATGTTTGGTGAAATTTTCAATGTATGGAGATTTGAAATGGCATTAAGCGATTTATTACAACAGGCTTGTTTTCAGAGCAAACCATTAAAAACGACCGCGCTGCCTGCTGATTATCCTGGGTGGGTCATCTTTTTTAGCGTCAGTGATAGCAAGGCGCGGGCGCATGTTCAGGTGGCAACGGCCGCCAGTTTCGATCAAGCCTGGCTTACCGGCGCGAGAGCCCTGCAGGAGTGGCGTAAAAAACAGGATAATGAGCCACAGTGGCTGCGTATTGATATTGTCGATAGCGTTGAAAAATTAAGTTGGGAAAACTTACAGAAGAAACTTAGCATCACCAAACGCAATTATTTCCGCTTCGGTCTTTCTTTTGATGCGCAATTTAACCAGGCGATTCTCGAGCAAGAAATCGCAGCGAATGCCTTACTGTATGATGGAGATAATGGCGTTGCGGCACCGAATGGTGTCAATCTGGAGAACTACGGTCAACGGCGCTTTAAACAAAGTCTGAGCTGGCCGAGCGATCCGCAGCAGATACTGTGGCGTTTCAAAACTCGCTCGATCTTCTGTGACCGTAGCGGCGCGAAGCTTATTGAGCATAGCGGCCGCAGCTCCGGTTACCGCGTTATCGGCGATGAATGGCAAAAAAGCTGTCTGACGGATGTGATTAAAAAGGGGAGCGATTATTTAGCCCGCCAGGTAAAAAAAGATGGGCTTTATTACTATGGATGGTTCCCCTGCTTCGACCGCCCGGTACGTTCCTATAATGCCTTACGTCACGCCAGCTCTACCTATTCGCTGATAGAAGGATGGGAGGCGACCAAACAGCCGCACCTCCGTCAGGCGATTGATCGGGCGATTGGCTACCTGGTCAACAATCTTATTTCCGTTCGCACTCTCGCCGATGGGCGACAGGCAGCGTTTCTTTGCGATGTTGAAAACGAAATAAAACTAGGCGGCAACGCGGTCAGTATTCTGGCGCTGGTAAAATACACTGAAACAACGGGCGACCGACAGTATATTGAATTAATGGAACAGCTGGCCACTGGTATTGCCTTTATGCAGGATGCGCAGAGTGGCGAATTTGTTCATGTCCTCAACAGCAACGATCTCTCATTAAAGGCCAAACATCGTATCATTTATTACGACGGCGAGGCGGCGTTCGCATTGATGCGTCTGTATAGCCTGACGCAGGCACCGCAGTGGCTGGAAATGGTAGAGAAAGCGTTTGACTACTTTATTCGACAGGAACACTGGCAGCATCATGATCACTGGCTGAGCTATTGCGTTAACGAATTGACGCGTTTTCGTCCGCAAGAGCGCTATTTCCGCTTCGGTCTGGATAACGTGCGCGGTCATCTGGATTTTGTGCTGCAACGAGTGACAACTTATCCGACGCTGCTGGAACTGATGATGGCGGCCGCGGAAATGATTGCCCGCCTTGATGCTTCGCCGACGCAGCGTCATCTCCTCGAGGGGTTTGATAAAGATAAGTTTTATCAGGCGTTAGAGTGTCGAGCGCGCTACCTGTTGGATGGTTTCTTTTGGCCGGAACTGGCCATGTTCTTTAAAAATCCGGCGCGTATTGTAAATAGCTTCTTTATTCGCCACCACAGCTATCGCGTGCGCATTGATGATGTTGAACACTATCTGTCGGGATATATCGCCTACCAAAAGTATTATCAGGCAGCCAGCAAACGCCCCGAGCCGCAGGTTGTCGCGCCATCAGCGCCGCAGGGTACGACGGTTTTTTTGTTAGAAAACCTGCGTGACGTCGGTAATGGCATTGAAGTTGCCGCCACCCGGCGCGCCAAACTGTTCGTCGAGCATTTGCATACCGTGCCCTGGCTTATCACCGCCGTGTGGAATCCGGAATTGCATGGCGCGGTCAAAGGGCTGAAGGCGCGGGGGGCGCTGCCGGAAACCGTACCGGTTTATAATCTTTATGATGCTTTAGCCGAGTGTCTGGCGGCGGGGAAAATTGCTCCGCTGCCTGCGCTTAAAGGTGAGGTTGAACTCCGTCAGGCCGTAGCGCCTAAGACAGATGCGCCAGTTGGCAAAAATAACTATCAGCTGCGTCCGCAAGGACAGCTGGTGGAAGATTACGTCGATAGCGCGGGCAGCGTTCTGTTGCGTAAATATTTTGACGAGAAGAAAGCGAATCTGCAAATAGCCCGTATCGATGTTGCGCTACCAGGCGGCGAAGTCAAATCCTTTAGCCAGCAGGAGGCGTTCTTCTCGTGGATGCTGGAAATGATGTTGCCTGACGATGGCCGCTGGCATTTTATCGTCGATAAAAATAAAGCCTGGAAAGATTTCATCTGCTCTCGCCCGACGCAGCGGATGGATTGTACATTGAGCGCTATTATCCATTCACACCATCAGTTGCTTAACGGGAAAGTTAAGGCTTCATACCGTCATTTGCTGGAGCAGCCGGATCTGGTGGACCGTTTAATTGTTCTCACCGATGAGCAATGGCAGGATCTGCAGCAAGAGGGGATCCCCGGCGAGTGTATGACGGTTATCCCTAATCATATGGATGACGGCAAGATCCCGGTAAACCCGCAAAAGGAGCCTTCTGAAACGGTTATCTACCTTGCGCGTTACTCCGAAGAGAAGCAGCACATGATGCTGTTTAACGCTTTTCGTAAAGTGGCGGCGCAGCTCCCCGGCGCACGGCTACAGACTTACGGCGTCGGGCCGCTGCGCCGCAATCTCAGCGAACAGGTGAAAGCATGGGGAATGGATGACGTCATCACCATCAATGGTTTTACCTCTGACATCGCTGCGGTACATAAGCGTGCCTGCTGCACGGTACTGTGCTCAAATCAGGAGGGGCAATCCTTGTCGGCCGTCGAGGCTATGGTCTACGGCACGCCGTTAATCAGTTTTGCGATTAAATACGGGCCGCGCGATATCCTGCAGGATCGTCAGGCCGGAATTCTGGTGCCTTACGGCGACGAAGAGGCGTTGGCATCGGCCCTGGTGCAGGTTATTTCCGATAAGGCGCTGCAAAAAGAGATGCAGGCAGCCGCCATCCGCAATGCGCGCCGTTATTACGCCAGCGCGATAGCCGGACGCTGGGAGAACTGGCTGCAGCAGAGTGAACAGCGGATAAACAGGCAGGACGATAAGGCGCTCAACGTGGTTTCGCTCAAACAACGCGTAGTGTAAGACGGTAACCCTCCCGGCGACGATAGCGAGGGGAGGGTTAATATCGGGGGAGGCGGTGCCATGCAGCGAATAAATCCATGGGCAAGATGGGTAGCTACTTGTTGGTTGGCGATGTTTTGTTTCCCGTCAATAGCGGCTACTGATATGGTGCAGGTATCCCGCTGCGTCAAAGGATCGATATTACTTAATCACGTTCTTGAAAAAGAATATGTCGCAGATGACTTCCACATTTTTTATAGCCTACAGGGGCGTGATGCCCTTAAATTCCAGTACGATAGTTCGGGCAGCGGCGTGCCGGACAGCATTAAGGATATCGCGGTTCAGCTCCAGGCTGCCAAATATCTCTACTCCAGCGTGCTTGGCCTGCGTTTCCCGTTACGGCAGAAGATTTATGCCCAGGCCCGACAAATCAACGTTTACGTGCTGACGCTGCCAAAAGGTAACGGTCTGGCCTTCTATCGCGTAGCCTCAGAAACGATGAGCGACGGCACGCAACTTCCCTGCGGTTTGAAGTTTGTGCTGAATGCTGCGCTTGAACCGGCTCGTAACGTCACTCCGGCCCATGAATTTTTCCATCTCTATCAGTATGGTTACGCGGTGTTTAAACAAAAATGGTATCTGGAAGGAATGGCGCGCTGGATGGAAAATAGCTTTAAAGCGCCAGAAAAAAATACCCGGCGGCTGGTCGCGCTACCGACCTGTGAAAGTAATTTTTCCCGTAGTTACGATGCAGCAAACTACTGGGCGAGTTTCGCTGGGGATCAATTTGCCAACATAGCGCTACCCGCTGCGGCACAGCATTTCCGCTACAGTGATGGTTCGCCAGTGTTGGTTGCGCAAGCCGTCGAAGGGGGAGGAATGCTGCAGCCGTTCTTTAATCAACTGGCGCGTAATAGCGTGGTCCAGTCGCGGCAGATGAATTTAGCCAATATTCGGTGGTCGGGAGCTCAGCAGCGGGATCCGCAGTTTAACGGCGTGATTTGTCAGGCGTTAGCCGCCACGGTCGAAGAGCGCAAATAAAGAGTAGGGGAAAAACGCCGCCCGTCCGAGCGGCGTAGAAGGGCTAATTACGCAACCGCGGCGCCTGCAGCTGCTTACGAATGGTTTGGGCCAGCTCGTCCATTGACGGCTGTTCCGGGTGTTCATCGCTGGGTTCGCTACTGAGTTGCGCTTCCGCGAGATAGGTGTGGACCGGCTGGCCGTCCTCATCTTCCATCACTACGTGATACCAGGGGGCCGCGCGCAGTTCGTCGTTGGCGCCGATTTCATCTGCGGCGGGCTCGTCAAGCGAATACACTGGATCGATATCGACAACCACGCCGAGGTAGCCTAACAGCGTATGGCGAACCTGCTGGCCGATACCAAATTTGCTGGCAATCATAGTCACCTCCCGGGAAACGCTTGCGCCCACGTTCACGTTACTCATCATTTTCACTTGCGTTTGATTCATGAGAGTAACGTGTGGGCGATGTTCCGCTTTTCAAGTTACATGATGCGACAGGCAAACCCTTTCAGATACAGTCCTTCCGGGTAGGTTGCGATCACCGGGTGATCGGCAGCCTGACGGAACTGCTCTATAAATTGTACATCACGCCCGGCGTCAATTGCGGCATCGGCGATGATTTTCTGAAATAAATCGGTAGTCATCAGGCCGGAGCAGGAGAAGGTCAGCAGAACGCCGCCCGGGTTCAGCAGCTGAATCGCCAGCATGTTGATGTCTTTATAGCCGCGGCAGGCGCCCATCAGTTGGCTCTTGTTTTCGACGAATTTCGGCGGATCCATAACGATCACATCGAACTTTTCTCCCTGATCGCGATATTTACGCAGCAGTTTGAAGACGTCGTCGCGCACGAACTCAGCCTTTGACAGGTCCAGCTTGTTCAGCTCAACGTTTTGCTTTGCTACATCCAACGCTTCCTGGGAGGTATCGACGCTGGTGACCTGGCGACAACCGCCCATCAGCGCGGAGACCGCAAAGCCGCCGGTGTACGAGAAGCAGTTGAGGACACGCTTATCGGCTACGTAGCGGCGGGTCGCCAGACGGCTATCGCGCTGATCAAGGTAGTAACCGGTTTTGTGACCGCCTTGAATATCTACCAGCAGCTGCATACCGTGCTCGGTAATTGGCAACAGGGCAGGAGGCAGTTCGCCAACCACTGGACCTTGCGCCAGATCCAGCCCCTCTTTTTTACGCACCGCCACATCGCTGCGATCGTAGATAGAGCACTGCGGGAACAGGGTTTGCAGGGCGCTAACAATCGCCGTGCGCTGATATTCCGCACCGGCGCTCAGCAGCTGCAGGACGAAGAAGTCGCCAAAGCGGTCGATGGTCACGCCCGGCAGGCCGTCGGATTCCCCGGCGATTAAACGATAGCTGTCGAGGCCGTCGCGGGTCGCCAGCCATTCGCGCCAGGTTTGCGCCTGCTGCAGGCGGCGTTCGAAAAAGGCGTTGTCGATGGTTTCGTTGCGATCGAAGCTCCAGACACGGGCACGGATTTGCGAAGAAGGCGAATACGCGCCGCGGGCGAGCCATTTCCCCTGTGAATCAACAATATCAATCGTCTCGCCGGAGCGAGCTTTACCTTCCATCCGGGCGACGGCGCCGGAGAAAATCCACGGATGGCGACGCAGCAGAGATTTCTCGCGTCCTTTGGCTAATACTAAGCGGGGGATAATGGAATCTGTCATGGGGCTACCTTTAAACGACGGAGTGTCGGCACCGAAAAATGGCGCGTAGAGTAGCATAACTGGTCAGGGCAAGCACCATTCCCCACCCGCCAGACAGATGTTTTGGTTATCGGCAAAAGCGGGTATGCCGGGGAGAATTTGCTATTCTCTGCATAAGGATAGCGCACTAAAGGGGGCAATGATGGCGAAGGTATGTACGATGGCGTGGGTGCATGGTGTCGTTCAGGGCGTAGGGTTCCGCTACTCGACGCAGCGAGAAGCGCTACAGCTGGGGGTGACGGGCTATGCGCGAAATCTTGATGACGGCAGCGTGGAAGTGCTGGCCTGTGGAGAAGCGGAACAGGTGGAGCAACTGATTGCCTGGTTAAAAGCTGGCGGGCCGCGTAGCGCACGGGTTGATAGGGTACTGACCGAACCCCATCAACCTACCAGAGAGTGGCAAAAATTCGCCATTCTCTATTAAATACACTTCACTGGCTTCGGCAGACCGGCGATTTTCGTCGCCTGCTTGGCCGGGCCTTTGGGGAATAAACGGTATAGATAACGACTGTTGCCTTTTTCTTCACCGAACTTATTCGCCATCGCCTTCACCAGCATGCGGATCGCCGGGGAGGTGTTGAATTCCAGATAAAAATCGCGCACAAAGCGCACGACTTCCCAATGTTCGACAGACAGGCTAATACCTTCCTGGGCGGCGATAACTTCCGCCATCGCTTCGCTCCACTGGGGGGGCTCTTTCAGATAGCCTTCGCTATCGGTCTCTATTTCATTGCCTTCAAAGATAAACATGATTCTTCATATACCGTGGAAACTGGGCGCAGTGTAGCAAAAAATAAGGCCCCGCATAAGCGAGGCCTTGGGAACAGCGGGAGAGAGGTTAGTCTCTGCTGGCGAAGCCGAGAATGCTCAGCAGGCTGACGAAGATGTTGTACAGCGAAACATACAGGCTTACGGTGGCGCGAATGTAGTTGGTCTCGCCGCCGCGAATGATGTTGCTGGTTTCAAACAAAATCGCACCGGAAGAGATCAGGATAAACACCGCGCTAATCGCCAGGTGCAGAGCCGGCAGTTGCAGGAAGATGTTCGCCACCATACCAATCAGCACCACTACCACGCCCGCCATCAGCATGCCGCCGAGGAAGGACATATCTTTGCGCGTTGTCAGCACGTAGGCCGAACAGCAGAAGAAGACCAGCGCGGTACCGCCCAGCGCCAGGCCGATCAGGTCGCCCATGCCCGCGGACAGATAAGCGTTGAGCATTGGCCCAAGAATATAACCGAGGAAGCCGGTGAAGGCGAAGGCCGCCAGAATGCCGCTGGGCTTGTTCGCCAGTTTGTAGGTCAGGAACATCAGACCGTACATGCCAACCAGGGTCAGAATTAGCCCCGGAGACGGCAGCATCAGTACGGTGCTGGCGGTGGCGGTAATTGCCGAAAACGCCAACGTCAGGCTGAGCAGAAAATAGGTGTTACGCAGAACTTTGTGCGTACTGAGCAGCGATGAACGGTCACGCGACGATGTAATGATACGATCCATGAGTCACTCTCTTATGACAGATGTAATTAGTTATGAAGCATAAAAAAAGTGGGCTGAAAGCCATAATGCTTTTACCCATCTTTACTTAGATCTCAGTGCAGCGGCGCAGAATTTTATTCTAACAAATTTACATTAGACAGTATGTTGATGTGTTCGACATCAGAAAGCAGATCTGAATCTTATAGGTTACTGAAAAATATTGCCTTAATGCCAGTCAGCGACTAAGTGTGGAAAGGGTACCAACGACGCGTAAAAGGCAAGGGAAATGAAACTACAACAATATAACTGCATCACACACGCATTACTGATTTTGGGTTTACTCGGCGCCGCGGCTTCTGCGACAGCCGCACAGGTTCCACAAGGCACCATACTTGCGGAGAAACAGGAGCTGGTCAGAAATAACGGTAATGAACCCGCTTCGCTTGACCCGCATAAGGTCGAAAGCGATGTGGAGTTTAATATCATCAGCGATCTGTTCGAAGGCCTGGTCAGCGTTTCGCCGAAAGGGGAAATTCAGCCGCGACTGGCGCTGAAGTGGGAGAATAAAGATAACCTCGTCTGGACCTTCCATCTGCGTCCGGGGATCACCTGGTCCGATGGCACGGCGATTACCGCGCAGGATATTGTCTGGAGCTGGGAGCGCCTGGTATCGCCTGCGACCGCCTCGCCCTACGCCAGCTATCCGGGCAATATGCACATTGTGAACGCCCGTGAGATTGCCGAAGGGAAGCAGCAGCCGGACACGCTCGGCGTCAAAGCGCTGGACGATAGCACGCTGCAGGTGACATTAAGCCAACCTAACGCCGCCTTCCTCGCGATGCTCGCCCACCCATCATTAGTCCCGATCGATAAGGTGCTGGTGGGGCGTTTTGGCGAGAAGTGGACCAAACCGGAGCATATCGTCACCAGTGGTCCCTACACGCTGTCGAAATGGGTGGTCAACGAACGCATCGTGGCGGAACGTAATCCTAAATACTGGGATAACGAACATACGGTCATTAACAAAGTGACCTATCTGCCGATTACCTCTGAAGCGGCGGAGGTTAACCGCTATAAAGCCGGCGAGATTGATATCGTCTATACAGTGCCGGTGAACCAGTTTGCGCTGTTGAAGAAGACCATGGGTTCCCAGCTTAACGTTTCTCCTCAGTTGGCGACCTACTATTACGAACTCAATACTACCAAACCGCCGTTCAACGATCCCAGGGTACGTCTGGCGCTGAATATGGGCCTGGATAAGGACATTATCGCTGACAAAGTGATGGGGCAGGGCCAGCGCCCGGCATGGCTGATTAGCCAGCCCGATATTGGCGGCGTGACGCTGAAAAACCCGGATTACGCCAGTTGGCCGCGCGAAAAACGGATTGCCGAGGCGAAGAAACTGCTCAATGAGGCTGGTTTTAATGAGCAGCATCCATTGGTCTTCAACCTGTTATACAACACCTCAGAGACGCATCAGCGCATTGCTATCGCTGCCAGTTCGATGTGGAAGAAAAACCTCGGTGTTGAAGCGAAGCTACAGAACCAGGAGTGGAAGACCATGCTGGATACCATGCACACGCACAATTTTGATGCCGTGCGCTATGCCTGGATCGCTGATTACGACGATGCTGCCTCGTTCCTGAACAACTTCCGTACCGGCGACAGCGAAAACACCAGCCAGTACAGTAATCCGGCCTATGATAAAGCGCTGCACGATGCGGCGAAGGCGTCAGATACGGCCGATCGCGGTAAGTTCTATCAGCAAGCGGAGGACATGCTGGCTCAGGACGTACCAGCAATCCCGGTTTATCACTACGTGCGCACGCATTTAGTGAAGCCATGGGTCGGCGGATTTACGTCGGATAAGCTGGGGTATTACTACACCAAAGATATGTACATCATAAAACATTGAGTCAAAGGGCGTATTTGACGCCGAATTTCTGTGCAAACTGCCTGAAATTCAGACGAATAACACAGATTTGTTTGTTTTTAAGGCAGTTGAACAAAATGATGCTTTACAGCATCGGCAGAGGTGTTTATAGTGCGCCCCATACCGGAAGCGTGGCCGAGCGGTTGAAGGCACCGGTCTTGAAAACCGGCGACCCGAAAGGGTTCTAGAGTTCGAATCTCTACGCTTCCGCCAAATAAAACAAGGGGTTACCGAAAGGTAACCCCTTGTTGCTTTGGGCTGTTGGCGTAGTGTTGGTATATTCACTTGGTATATTTTGCTGTCCAACTACCGCTTTCACTTCTCCTTACTCATCATCGGAACGTCCAGCGTCGGCGAAATTTTGACCTTACGATCATACGTCACAACCTGGCTTTCTGTTTTGTGTCCACTAAACATCTGCTTCTCTTTGCTACTACCTTCATAGTCTGAAATTGCCTTGGCTTTAATATCGTGGAACGTACCCGGAACAGGGCGGCCCAGTTTCACCGCGGCTTGCTTTTTCGCGTTATTCCACCATGTATTGAATGTTTAGAAAAGGAGCTACTACTAAAACTGGACCAATACTTTAACAACTACAGTTTGATCATTCGCCGAACCGGTATGCACATCAGCGGTAGCTGTAGCAAAACAGGAGTACAAAATAATGCGTAACATTCAGATTGTACTTGAGCGCTGGGGCAACTGGTTAAAGCATAAAATCGAGAATGAAGTGGGGTACGCGCGGACTGCTGTCGGGTTTAAGGGGGTTTTACCTGAGGCCGGAACAGGTTTGAGCTGCAGCGAAGATGATGCCCTGGTTATTGACGCCTGTGTGGGACGTCTGAAACAAAAGCGACCAGATGAGTACGAGTTTGTTGTTGATCATTATATCAAAACGGGTTCTTGGGCGAAAGCACCGCCTTTCTGAAGGGATGATCCGAATTAAGTTCCAGATGGCTGAGGGGTTTATTGAAGGGTGCCTGTCGATGTTAGATGTTCGGCTGGAAATGGAGAGTTAATACAAGATGGGCCTGAACAGGCCCTCAGTCGATGTTTTCAAAATAACGATAAGCCCGCCCTGAAGTCAGGGTAAAAGGAGACCAAAAATCGCAAATAAAACATAACATACTGTGGCAGCAAACCACAGGAAAGAATAAATTTTCATCCAGGGGTGTATTTTTATGTTCTTATCTCTAAAGAAAGTATAAGCAGGATCGTTACGGGCAATGAAACTTATCTTCTTTTGTTGTTTTAATTTCATAAAGAATCTTAAAAGTGGAAACACTCCGAAGAAACCAGTCATGTAATAAAAGTGACAGGGGCCGGGCAGTTCATATTTTTCTCTGTAAGTAGATACCAGCTTGATATAATCCTGCCTTTTAAAAGCATAAATTATTAGCGACAGGGCCAGAAGGAAACAACCTAGCCCTCCAAAAAATAATGAAGTATCAGCCAGTAATTTGTTAGTTATCATAATACTCTACTACTTTATTAAATATTGTTTCCACGCCTGAGCTGGCAACATATCCACCAGCGACTGACCCTACAACCGCGCATGCAACGCCTCCTGCACCTGCTGTTGCTATTCCGATAGCAGCACAACCAGCTAACGCTGCTGTGCTACCCCACGCGCCTCCCAGCATTCCACCACCAATAGTGAGAGCAAATTTTGAGTAGTCTTTTACAGCAATACTCCCGCATTCTCCCTCTCGCCCTTTGCTACAAGCGGCAACTACATCATTCGTCGTTCCGGCAAAAGAAAACCCAATACCGATAAGCCCACCAGCCTTTAAGAAACGTGCCGCTCTGGCTGCATTGCCGACATAATATGAATACCCTGGAATACTGCCTATTCCAACGGTTGACCATTCATGCACGATTGAACGGCTGGAGAGATTTAACGCCCGCTTCATACTTTCATATTGTTCGAATTTTACGATATTTCGGGAAAGGGATTTTAACAATGGTTTGTTGACCAGTTCCTTTAATTGCTGCAGTAATCGATTACGCTCAACAAAAAATTGCTGCCCGATTAATGTCCCTTGAGTACGGAACTGATTTTGGTAGCTAACTTCAATTTCTTTAAGGGTCTGCTCAATAGCATTGAAATACTTTTCACCGACGTCCCCGGCAGTGCTAAAAATTTTATCCCCGACCCCTGTCAACGCAGCAACCATTCCATAATGTTTTTGCATAAAACCGGCCTCTTCGACGCTTACACCAGTAAATGCAACGTTGGTTTTTTTCTTTGCCTGCTGAAGTACGTATAGCATCTACATTGTTTGCTGAGAGGGCGTGTCCGTATCAGCTACAATGAGAATCTGTCCTGGTTTCAGGTATTGAGTATCCGCATTGAGCTTCATAAATAGGCTGGCGGCTGGTGAACGAACATCCCTGAACAGTTCCCGGGCCTGATAATCTAATGTTCCAGGTTTTTCCACCACACAATATCCAGGGGGAACATTATGCGTCATATTTCTACTCTCCATCTGTCTCAGTGACATAATCCGTAGTTCTGCAGATCACGAAGCTATTCAATATAAATAATTCTACTGCGTTACGCAAAAAGTGTTGTAATCTGGTAAGAGTGGTCATTTCGACACACAACTTAATCATCGAAACCCTGCCAGCCGGCGGGGTTTTTGTTTTTCAGGGGGAAGCCATGAAAATCTACGCATGCCACTTTCACCTGAAAGGCTTTTTCCTGACATGTGATCAGCAAGCTGACTTCTGGGTGCGGTTATGTAAGTATCCCGGTAAACCGAACCATTCACTTTTAGAGAGCTTCCGACATACTGATTATGTCCTGTCGAGCATTTTTAGCTTGCCTGCTTATATCGGCCCGTATTTTATCTTTGCCCTTGCGGGGGTGCCATGGCGCTTTTTTTCTTTTGTTTTAACCCCTCATCTGGTCGGTAACTAATTGATTGTGCAGGAATAGAACGCGCCAGGACATTTTGATGTTTTGTCATGAAATGTTAACAAACCCGGATTAATCTCCTCTACTTACATAAAACCCAGGAGTTTTCCCGTGCGTAAATCTGTCATCGCTTTAATGTTTGTGGTTTTAGGTGCGCCGTTTATTGCTCAGGCTGCTGAAGAAGCCCGGCCTTTCATTACCAGCGAAGATTTAGACCTGAGTAAATATATTCCTGCTCCTCCAGCAAATGATTCTGCACAAACTAAAGCTGAACTTGACGAGCTTATTCAGATCCAAAAAAACAGTACTGCTGCGCAAAAGAAAATGGCTATTGATGATTCAAACGGCGAAAATGTCTGGCGTTTCTCTGATGTGATGGGACCTGAGTTTGTGGAGGCCAAATTACCTAAAACCGCCGAGTTTTTCTCTCGCCTTGTAGCGACAGAAGACGTCGTTAATGAACTACCCAAGAAGGTCTTTCATCGTCCTCGTCCTTATATGCTGAATGACAACATTCATCCGCTGACTAAGGCGACAACATCCGGATCATGGCCTTCAGGTCATTCAACACTGGGTTATCTGATGGCGACGGAATTAAGCAAAATGGTACCGGAAAAACGCGACGCTTTGTTCGCCCGCGCAGACGTGTATGCCTCTAACCGTCTGATTTCAGGCTTCCATTATCGTTCTGATACGGTGATGGGGCGGACCACAGGGGCGCTGATTGCTCTGAAATCAGAACAACAGCCGGACTTCCAGCCTGAATTCGACGCGGCTAAAGCTGAGCTACGCGCCCAGCTGGGCCTGAAGTAATTACTATGCCTTGAGCCTCCTTCATCGGCGGCTCATATATTCTAAGAATATATCAACGGTTCAGCAAAGAGCTTCTGAGATCGCTGAATAAGTATTTTCGTGCATTTGTCGGCGGATTATTTTACCTTCCCCCCCAGCTCGATAGCAAAAGGCGAAAAAGCCAGCTTACCTGTATTTATCCACGTTGACGTCAACTCAGCCACCATGAACGCGACAGTGTTATCGGCAACAGTATGCTTAACGGTTGACCATCACGGCGAAAAAATACTCTATGAGAAGTTCATTTAGCGGGGATGCTACCTGGCGTTGTTACCGTTTTCCCCACGTCGGTGGCCGTGAGTAAAAGGCTGATACACCTATTCTCCGAAAGGAGCAGGAATTTTTAATCTGTTGAATTATCATTAGCGCATAAACCCTGATATTTAAAAGAAGACTTTCCGGACAGATCGTTTACTGGAACACCTTAATGAAAAGATCACCGGCGTATTATCGCCCCCTGTTGCTGGCATTCTTCCTGCTGGTCATGAGTCTGGGTACCGTACTGTGTTATCTGCAAATGCAGCATTCCCTGGATGAAGAAATTCATTCGCGCCTGAAACAGGCTATCGCCAGCCTGGATGCGACGCTCGGGCATGCGGAACTTGCCGCTGACCGCGCGGAAGGCTATCTGGGGAAAGATTGTAGCGAAGAGGTCCTGACCGGCATCCGGAGCATTGTCGCCACGATTCCGGATGTCAGAACGGTAAGCATGGCGCGGCATAATGAGATTTACTGCACCTCAGTTTTTGGCGGGAAGACATTCCGCCTCAATCAGGCGGACTACCCTGACGGCTCGCTGATCCTGATGGGCGGCAACAAAATTACGCCCTCTCAGTCACTGATTGTCTATACCTTGCAGGATCAGGAGGGGAACAGCGCGCTGATTGGTATCGACGGCTACTACCTGTACAACGTCCTTAACGTACTGGATGGAAATACCCACCTGTATCTGCAGGTAGGGGAACGTTATCTGGACCGTTATGGTTATGTTTCCACGTCTGCGAATATTAAACGTCCCGTCGCGCTGACGTCTGGCCAGTTCAGTTATTCTGTGATTGCCGATCGCGCCGGGCTTGCCGGATTCCCGGCCTTTATCCACTATGAGCGGAATTGGTTTATTGCCATTCTGGTGGCGTCATTACTGCTGACCTGGTTATTCCGAAGCTATCTGGGATATCGCGGTACATTAGAGTTTATGCTCCGGAAGGCGATTAAACATAAACAGTTGAAGCCCTTTATCCAGCCCATTGTGCAAGGCAAGGATGGGCTGATTGTGGGGGGGGAAGTTCTGGTTCGCTGGGAACACCCGAAGCTGGGTTTTATTCCCCCGGATAAATTCATCTCTGTGGCGGAGCAAACGGGTCTGATTAAAGAGGTGACGGCAATCTGCTTCAACGACGTGCTACGGCAGTTGCAGGAACAGAAACATGTTCTGCCGGAAGGGCTGTTTATGTGCTTTAACACCAGCGCCGTCAATTTTCAGGATGATGAGATAGTCATGCTGTGCACGAGTTTCCAGTCCCGCCTGAAAGAGCAGAAAGCTCGTGTGGTACTTGAAATCACCGAACGGGAATCGATTGAACATACCCTGCAGACGGATGCCGTGACAGCGAAACTCCGGCAACTTGGGGTTCAGTTTTCCCTTGATGATTTTGGCACCGGGCATGCGAACTACAGCTACCTACAGCAGTTTCAACCGGAATTTATCAAGGTGGATAAAGTATTCACGTCAAACGTCGGAACGAATGCGCCTTCAGCGCTGGTTGTGAAAAGCATGGTCAATCTGGCGCGTCAGTTTCATTGCCACATTATTGCTGAAGGTGTGGAGGATAATACGCAATTACAGGTTCTGCTGGAGTTGGGTATCGATATATTCCAGGGATATTACTTTTCCCGGCCGATCCCGGTAGCTGACTATCTTATGGCATTGAGAGCATCCTCAAAAAGCCGGTGAGAGAGGTTGATGATACATAATGGCACGGGCCGGGTGAGGGGGGGATTCTCGCCCGAAGGCGCTGGAGTTAAGCCGCCTGAAAAACAGCTTTATGCAATATACTCCTTTGTATCTAAAGCATTAATGCCGCATTTAGTTGTAACCCAAAGATTTTGAAAATAGACCAGGTAATAAACAATAACATGCTATAGTTATAGGGCGATAGTGGTCAGGGGGTATGATGCTGAGATTAAAAAGTATAACCATTATTAGATTCACTTCATGCTTTATACTCATGCTCATCTCTGGCTGTAATCTGGTCATGCACAATGTCGCGAATTCAAATACCATGAATATCACTTTCTATTCCAGCCCGGATACGGTGGCACGTTGTTTGAAAATAGGCGCGAAAATAAATGGCTTCATTACCCAGGATGCTTACCATTCGCCAGAACAGAGACGTGCTTATTTCACCAAAAGAGGATTGGATGGTTCTATTCTTATCACGCTCAATGGTGATAATGAAAAGACTTTCTTAAGGATGCAGTTTGATAATAGAGAAGATCTGTTAATTGATGGTTGGAATAAAACAATTCGCTATTGCCGTTCGACAATACCTTAAAATAACCATAACGATATTTCTGACGCGAGCTAAGCGGGGGCGATCCGTCGCGTCGCGCGGCAATGATGACCGCGATGTCATTTCGCATTGGCATTTTGTTATTTGCATTTATTAGCCCAAAGCGCATCCATATCGTTTGAATTCTCTTTACTTTCAATTACTGGCGATGCCATCCGGGCGCTTCTCCCGCTGTTTGAGACAACGATGTCCGAAACAAATCTCTTTTTAATCATATTTAAGTTATTATCGGTAATATATCCGCATACCACACCGCTAATACTATCACCCTGAGGGGAGGTGTCAGGATGAAATTTAACCTCCTCAAAGGTTAAACTATCTGAATTTCCCATGTCATTTAAGATTCTTTTTTTAACGAATGATATTGCTTGCCCCGATGTCGGATTTGCTATTTTTGTGCTGAAAATAGTGGCGGCGATGATGATTAAAAACAAAACCACCAGGTACAGTACTTTTCTCATGATCAGTCTCTCCGCGAGTCATTTTTTTGTCAGCATTGCCATTTCAAAAAAAGGTGAATTTAACAGGGAATGTCAACATTCATTTTTTCGCCGACAATTCTGAAGGATACAGCGTTGCTGCGACTATTCTACTATCAGAACTTAACGCTTCCATCTCTTTTGTTTTAATATTGTATGTTATCACTGAGGCAGATAATGAGCTGTTTTGTAATTTTATAAATGCCTTGTTAATTAAATTTACGTCGCCACTTTTGATAACATACTTAAGTTTTAATGAATGCCCGGTAAAGGGGCGACCATCTTCCAGCACCCCTTTGTATTTGATGGGATCACCACTTGCGGTAATAAATAAGTTGGCCGGGTCATTCCGGTGGAAAACCGCCTCTTCGGCCTGAATCGCCATCTCACCACTGGTAATAAGGACGTCGCCAAATGCTTGAACATCACCATTCGGGAGCAAAACCTGCGTATCCGACTTTATAGTATATGCTGCAGAAAGGAGATTATCTGCAGCATAGACTCCACTTCCAGATAGTAGTAGCATGATAAGTATGAAACTTTTCATTTTAATCATTACTCCGCACTCTCAATGTCGACGCCGTGATATAAAGTGGAAAAGATATTCATCCAATAACCATTTAAACTTTCGCAGCAGGAAGCGTCAGGTAAAATTCATCGGTGAGTTCTCCCGTACCATCACGCAAAAGAAGATGCGCCGGGACGGATTCGGGGTGTTTTTTGCCCGCCGGGAGAGGCGACTCATATTTGTAATGACCTTTTCTGTTTTCAAAGTCTTTTCTGATTTGTGTTCTGAAATCTGAGTTGGTGACAATATCATAGCCAATACCGGTCAGTACTTTGGCTGCATTGAGCGTCCCTTTATCGCCAATTGACATACCTGCGCATGCCGTCACTGGCCAGGTATGTAAGCCAATACCGGCTGGCATGGTGGTCCATGCGAATAACCCGACAGGGCAGTTATAACTGACATCACCAACATCGGTGGCGCCGCCCGTTGTTATCTCAGGAAGCAGGGGGATGGGCGCCGTCATTAATCCAGCCTCGGGGACCCCCATTGCCGCCTGACATTTTTTTGCAAATCCTTGTTCTTCTTCTGACCATACAAGCGGGATTGCTGAGATATGCTGCAAAATACGAGTGGCCAGGGAGTCATTAGGGAGTAAATCATGCAGACCAAAGAAAAGATCGACTTCTTCCTTTGTTTGCGTCTGCAAGGCTGCGCCTTTAGCCGTATCAATAACCCATTTCGAAACCGTTTCGACTTCATCTCTGCTGACGCCACGTACCATTAAAATGACTTCAGCATAATCAGGTATCACATTAGGCGTTTCCCCTGCACTGGAATATACATAATGCAGCCGGGTGGTTGGCGTCATTTGTTCACGCATAAACTGAATGCCGATGCCAAAAAGTTCAGCGCCTTTTAAAGCGCTCCGACCTTCCCATGGAGCCACGCCGGCATGAGCCGTCTGGCCATGGAATTTAACTCTGAACATGTTGATGGCAGAGGTTCTTAATAACCCGGTGCCAGTCATAGGAGCCGGGTGCCATGCAAGGCAGGCATCCAGATCATTAAATAAACCATCACGCGCCATATATACTTTGGCGCCTTCGGTTTCCTCCGCGGCGCATCCATATACACGTATCGTTCCAGGTAAATTATTATCTTTCATTATATTTTTAAGTGCGATTGCTGCGCCGGAACAGGCGGCGCCAAGCATATTATGACCACAGCCGTGCCCGGGAAGCTGGTTTGCCGTTCTATCACTGTCTCTTTGGGGTTCTGCTGCGTTTTTTAAACCTGGTAGCGCGTCATATTCAGGCATGTAACCTATTTTGGGTCCTCCGCTACCTTGATTCCATTCTGCAACAAACGCCGTTGGGATCCCTGAAGTACCAGAGCTTATAATAGTAAATCCCTCTTTTTCCAATGCCTCTTTATGGATTTTACTGGAAATTTCTTCATGGAGTGAGAGTTCTGGGTTATTCCACACGTCATGTGAAATTTTTAATATCAGTGCGTTAATATTATCAACGGCATCAATGAATTTTTGTGTTTCGGGGGCGGGATGCGGTTTTACTTCAGCGGCATGCGCTTTCACTAAGGTCCCGCCTTTCAAGATTAAGGCTGCGGCAATTGACTGCTTGATAAATCCACGTCGCGCATAGTTTGGCATATTGTCTGATAAGAGAAACGATTTCATGTATCCTCCGGCGTCAAGTCATCGTCTTACCCATCTCACTTTTCTGTAAACATTGCACGGGCCAGAGTTTGTTTTCCAGAGACGTTAATGAGCCTCACAATTTTTATTGCGATCGCTCTGAAGAAAAAACATCATTGCCCGATATTCGAAAACTCGAATTAAATTATTCAGCGGATCTCTGGCTTTCAAATAATTAGCGTACAATTCAAAGGCTGTTTTTAGTTTAGCCTCTAATGGCTAAATATCTACCCGAGTGAACGTGAGCCGCATGTCTCAGCGGGCAGAAAGGGGCGCCGGATGCAGGCTACCCCCCTGCATCTCATCCATGATGAATGTCCGTCTCCCAGTACGGCGGCGTTCCCACTTTTTCTATCATAAAGTCGATAAACGTTCTGACCTTATGCGGCAATATCCGTTTTTTCGGGTAGAGCATCCAGATGGCGGTTTCACTGGGGAACATGCTGAATTCCCAGTCCGGGAAGACGCGTTGAATTTGCCCTTGTTCTTCTGCCTGACGCGAGAGCCAGTTAGGTAAAATCGCAATCCCGGTATGATTGACGCAGGCATAAAGCATCGCGGCGCTATCGCTGACGCTGAGCCGATAATGAATCGGTATCCGCTGCCATTCATCTTCTGAACCCACTTTACGGGTATACCAGCCAGCGCCATGCAGACGGGAAAACATCACAATATTCATCTGCTGGTCCTCGCGAGTGGCTCCCGGCGTCGCGGAAGGGCGATTTTTCGCAATCCACTGCGGGCTGGCCCATGCCGAGCGCGTTTGCGAAGCTAACTTACGGGCATGAATCGATGAGTCAGGCAAGATGCCGATGCGAATACTCAGGTCGATACGCGCCTCGATCAAGTCCTGAATTTCGTCATTAAAACTGATATCCAGAGAAATATTGGGATGTAAGCGGAGAAATTCATCGACAAAAGGCATGACGTGTAAACGGCCAAAGGTGCTGGGGACGCTGATCCGTAGAAGGCCGGAAGGGTGTTTATCCAGCGCAGACGTTAACTGGCGCGTCTCCTCCCATTGTAATAACAACTGCTGAGCATGGGAGTAAAAAAATTCCCCGGTTTCCGTTAATGCTAATCCGCGGGTAGAGCGGTTAAACAGCGTGACCTGTAAATACTCTTCCAGTTCGGAAATATGACGAGACGCGGTTGATACTTCGATATTCAATGCTTTTGCCGCGGCGCTGAAACTTTTATGGTCGGCCGCGCTGACGAAGGTCCTGATTGCAGATAAATGGTTCATCTCATTTTACGTCTCATTAATGATGAATGTTCCTCAGTAACCCATTCTGATATAGCCATCTACCATCGCGGTCCTGATTTTACAGCTTATCACTTTGCTCTCTCAATAATTCCCTGCAATATTTATGGCTACTGATATTGGGGGCATAAAAAGGGCTTCCCTGACTGCGGGAAGCCGAATTGTAAATCGTGATGTTCTATTTCACGCTGACGCGCCAGACGGTATTACCGACATCATCGGCAACAATTAGCGCACCTTGATTATCCTGAGCGAGTCCGACCGGCGCCCCATAGAGTTCTTTCTCATCCCGGGAAACAAAACCGCTGACGACGCTTTCAGGCTTACCGACCGGTTTACCGTCTTTGAAAGCGACGAAACTGACTCTATAGCCATTCAACGGCGAGCGGTCCCAACTGCCATGTTCGCTGATAAAGACGCCGCCCTGATATTTTTGCGGCAACATTTGGCCGCGATAAAACAGCATCCCCAGTGGCGCAACGTGGGAACTCAGGGCGTAATCCGGCTTGATGGCTTTGGCGACCATATCCGGACGAGGAGGCTGTACGCGGCGGTCAACGTGCTGGCCGAAGTAGCTCCACGGCCAGCCGTAAAAACCGCCGTCCTGGACCGAGGTCAGATAATCAGGCACCAAATCGGCGCCTATCTCATCGCGTTCATTGGCGATGGCCCAGAGTTTACCCGTTTGCGGTTCCCAGCCGAGCCCTGTTGGGTTTCTGATACCGCTGGCAAAGATACGGCTGGCTCCTGTTGCCGTATCGACTTCAAGAATATTGGCCCGGCGGTACTCAATGTCCAGGCCGTTCTCGGTGATATTGCTGTTGGAGCCAACCCCGACATATAGCTTCTTACCATCAGGGCTCGCCAGCAGCGCTTTCGTCCAGTGGTGGTTAACGGTGTTAGGCAGGTCAGCCAACTCGCTCCCTGCATCGCTGATGTGCGTCGCGCCTGGCTGGTAGTGGTACCGCATGATGTTGCCCGTGTTGGCGACATACAGGTTATCGCCAATCAGCTGGACGCCGAATGGGGAGTGCAGATGCTCGAGGAAAATATGTTTTTCCCAGCCGTTCTCGCCCTTGCGTAACAGCGTAATGCGGTTGCCGCCTTTACCGCCTTTACCTGATTGGTTTTTTACCATCCCGGCAATCAGTTGTTTTGGCGTGGTTAGCGGTTCCTCGCCAGGGCCGTTGCTTTCAACCACCAGCACATCATCATTTGGCAGGACGTAAACCATGCGCGGATGCAGGAATCCATCGGCCATTTTTTCGATCTTCAGACCCTGTGCGACTTCAGGCTGCGCGCCGGCTTGCCAGCCAACGCCGGAAGGAACCTGCATTGGCGGCATCAGGAAGTCCTGCGCCTTCGGCATCACAGGGTCCGGCCCAATCTGTTGATCGGGGGTGAGTTTCGCTTTTTCATCACATCCCGCCAGGATCAGCGTCATGGCGAGCACGACCGGCAGGGGAAGCAGTATTTTATTCATGGCGAACCCCCTTATTATTTGTCTGGCAGGAAGTGCTGATAATATTGGCAAGCAGTAGACAGATAACGGTAATAGACGAATAGATAACGTTCTGCGGCGCAATGGCGTAGGCATCGCGACTGTGGACAAAACAGTTCACGATCGCCGAAATAATAGCGATGACGTTCAGCCAGAAATCAATTTTCGCCGCCGGGAGTCGTGGGGCGAAAAACCAGACCTGCGCCAGGTTAATCAGTCGCGGAATGATGGCGAAAATCAGACCGAGGGCAATAAGCCAGCTGGCGCTTTTCCCCCACATGACGTTGGTACTGTAGAGATAAATAATATCGAAGATCCAACCCGCAATAAAAAAACCATAGGGTATTGGATTCAGGAGATTATAAATAACCGTCGCAAGGCTATTACGTCGGTCATGAGAGAGGTCGCTCATTGTCAATTCCTTGTCAGGGGGAATAAGGTAGGGTGAAAATAATGCTGCCCATAAAGCAGAAATAATGAATATCAGTCAGCAGGTAAAATTATACATATTGTTAACAAACACGGTATGCCAATGTACGGAAATCTGTTTTGCAGAAATCGCCATACCGCCTGTTTTTAGACTTCTTTATCATGGTATTTTGCTAAATAGATGGCGCAGCGATATTCAGAATGCAGCCCGAAAACAGGCAGTGTGATAGCGATTTTTAAGCAGGAGAAAATGTAATGAATTTACCGACCGTCGCCGTTTTGGGACTGGGTGCCATGGGGCACGCATTTGCCAGCAATCTGCTCAAGCGTGGTTTCACCGTTCATGGCTGGAACCGTTCTCCCGAGCGGGGGCATGATTTGCTTGCTGATGGGCTCATTCAGCATGAAACGCCGCAGCAGGCGGTAAAATCCGCAGAGGTCATTCTTTCCGTTCTGACCGACGGCGAGGCTACGCTGAACCTGATCCGGCAGATAGCCCCAGCGTGCCGGGAAGGGGCTATTTTTTGCCAGATGGGCACGATTGGCGTCGACGAAACCCGGGAAGCCGTCTGCCTGCTCGAATCGTTTTGTCCTTCATTAACCTACCTTGATGCCCCGGTATCAGGGACAAAAAAACCGGCCGAGAACGCGCAAATTCTGGTACTGGCCAGCGGCTCGCGCGAACATGCGGCGGCTGCCGAGCACGTCTTTGCCGCGATTGCCCGCAGAACGCAATGGTTTGGCGAGGCGGGCAGCAGCCAAAAAATGAAGCTCGTCCTGAATGCCTGGCTGATTACGATGATGGAAGGTATCGCGGAAAGCGCCTTGCTGGCGGCAAAATTAGGTTTTACGCCTGAGGACGTCTGGCAAGCGCTGGATGGCGGACCGCTGGCGGCGCCGTATGTCAAAGGTAAGCTGGAGATGATCGCGGCAAACGATTTCACGCCCCAGATGCAGCTTAGTCATGCGCTGAAAGATGCCAAACTGGCACTCGATGCGGCGGAGGCGACCAGCCTACCGATCCTCAGCAAGATCGCCGACTGCTGGGATGACGCCGCCGAAGAGGGGTATGCGGGGCAGGATCTGGCCGCCGTTTATCACTGGCTGGCCGCGTCAGCTCAAGGCTAACTTTTTATCTTATCAGCCACCTCATGGGCAATCCGGGCGAAAATCCGCGCAGCGGCTTTTTGCCTTGCCCCTTTTCGCTGCATCAACACCGCGGTTCTCTCAAGCGTGGCGTCAGCGACCATTTTCGCCGTCAGGCCGGAATGCTGTGCGGCGACATTCAGCGGCAGCACGGTGACCAGCTGAGTCTGGCGGATGATGTCGAGAATGGCGTTGATTGAGTGCATTTCAATTTTCACTTGCGGATGGAAGTTCGCTTGATGAAAACAGTGGTCAATCTGCAGTCTGGTGGCGAAATGATGGTTGAGCAGAATAAACTCCTCGTCGCGTAACTGACTAAGTGTCAGCGAAGCCTGTTGGGCGAGCGGGTGATGTTCCGCGACAACCAACGCCAGAACCTCTTGCAACAGCGGGGTTGAAACAATATCGGGCGAGATACCGGTCGCAAACGCGATACCGATATCCAGCTCATTCTCCTGCAGCATCCCCTCCATCTTCTCCTGCGAGATCTCCTGGATATCCAGGGTGATATGCGGATAACGCGCATGAAATTCCGCGACCAACGGCACGACGAAATAGGACATAAACGTTGGGGTTACCGCAATGCGTAAAGAACCTCTGCTGAGATCTTCAACGTCATGAATCGCTCGCTGTCCCTCGTCCAGTAGTTGAAACGCCTGGCGCGCATACTGCAAAAACACTTCTCCCGCATCCGTCAGATGGATATGTCGGCCGCTACGGTCGAAAAGTTGCGCATCCAGACTCTCTTCTAACATCCTGATTTGCTGCGACAGCGCGGGCTGTGAAATGTGCAGGGCTTCGGCGGCGCGGGTAAAACCCCGATGCTCGGCGACGGCAAGAAAGTATCTCACGTAACGAATATTCATCATCTCAAACCATAAGTTTTTTAGATGGATTTCATTATAAACAAGACTTTTATTTTATGTCATGTGGCGCGTAACCTCCATGGCATTCCACAGCGAGGTAGACCTTTATCATGAAAGAGATCATCGACGGTTTTCTTAAATTTCAACGTGATGCTTTTCCTGAAAGAGCTGAACTGTTCAAAAGTTTAGCCACGCAACAAAACCCCAATACGCTGTTTATTTCGTGCTCCGATAGCCGAATGGTTCCGGAACTGGTAACCCAACGCGAACCCGGCGATCTGTTTGTGATCCGCAATGCCGGCAATATCGTTCCCTCATATGGCCCGGAGCCCGGCGGCGTGTCGGCATCGGTGGAATATGCCGTTGCCGTACTGAAGGTCGCGGATATTGTGATTTGCGGCCACTCAGATTGCGGGGCGATGACGGCGATTGCGAAATGTAGCTGTCTGGATCATGTCCCGGCCGTTAAGCACTGGCTGCAATATGCCGACTCCGCAAAAGTGGTGAACGACGCCCGGGAACACCGTGATCCCCAGGCGAAAACTGCCGCGATGGTGCATGAAAACGTGATTGCCCAGCTGGCGAATATTCAAACCCATCCCGCGGTGCGCCTGGCGCTTGATGAAGGACGTCTATCGCTACACGGCTGGGTATATGACATCGAAACGGGGGAGATTGCCGCTTATGACGGCAATGCCAGAACATTTAGCCCGTTGGCGAGCAACCCTGATATCCGCGCCGTTCCTGTTTACCGTAATTAATTTTTTTATCCACTGATACTATAGAGGTATAACCATGATTCAGTCTCAAGTCAGCCGCGAAGTTCGTCTTGAATTAGCCAATAAAATTATGCTGATTAAAGCCAGAAAAGATCTCTCTTTTGCGCAGCTCGTCGAGGGTACGGGGTTATCTGAGGCCTTTGTGACGGCGGCGTTATTGGGTCAACATCCGTTGCCGGCGGATGTGGCGCAAATGGTAGGGAAAAAACTGGATCTGAGCGCCGATGATATTTTGCTGCTGCAAACCATCCCGGTCAGAGGCTCCATTGAAGATCGCGTACCGACCGATCCGACAATGTATCGCTTCTATGAAATGCTGCAGGTGTACGATACAACCCTAAAAGTATTGATCCATGAAAAATTTGGCGACGGTATTATTAGCGCCATTAACTTCAAACTGGATGTTCAAAAGGTCAGCGATCCGGAAGGCGGCCATCGTGCGGTGATTACCTTAGACGGTAAATACCTGCCGACGAAACCGTTCTAATTGGTATAAGGGCAGGCCAGATAAGTGAGTTATCTGGCCTGTTATGACGTTTTTTCTTGTAGGGTATCACCTGAAGATCGTGGAGAGATGATAACCGCTTTGATTTTTTGTTCATCAACGCAATGACGTTGCCAGAAAGCGCAGGGCCAGTCAGTAGCTACTGAAAACGCTGCTTCAGATAGGCGCTAAATGCCTCAACCGCTCTGGATACGCGCGGAGTATAGGGGCGAACCACAAAGAGTTGCTCAGCGAACACCTCCACCGGGCGCCACTGCGGTAAGACTTCCTGCAGCAGTCCTTGGTTGATCGCATCTGTGGCGCTGAAGTCCGGCAATAGCGCGATCCCTAACCCCGACAGGGCGGCATCGCGAAGCGACTCGCTGTTGTTGGTGGCGAATGGCCCCTGTACTTCAACACTGACGCGCTGTGTCGGGTCGATGCAGGAGGCAAACGTCCACAATGGCCGCTGCGCGCCTCGTGGGTAGGTCAGGCACTGATGCTGACGTAAGGTGTCGGGGGATTCAGGAGCACCAAAGCGATGAATGTATTCGGTCGCGGCGACCACCAGGGTTTTCGTGTTGCACAGCGGCCAGGCAACGTGGGTCTCGGGTAAGGCTTCGCGGCGGCAGTGGCGAATCGCCAGGTCAAACCCTTCGCTGGCCAGTGATACCAGGCGGTCGGTGACTTCCAACTGAAGCTGGAATTGCGGATGCTGGTGGAGAAACGGGGTGATGGCGGGAACCAGCTGCTGGCGCGCAAAAGCGACCGGCGCCGTCAGGCGAAGCGTGCCGCGCAGCGGCCCCTCGGCGTCGCAGACGCTGGTAAAGGTATCGCGGAGCTGGGCAAAGGGCGTGGTTAGTTCTGCTACCAGCCGTAGACCGTCTTCGCTTAAGCTCACGCTGCGTGTGGTACGGCGCACCAGCGTCTTGCCGGTGATGCGCTCCAGTTCACTGATTTTTTGGCTGATAGCCGATTTGCTGACCGCCAGTTTTTCCGCCGCGCGGGTATAGCTTTTTTGTTCTTCCAATACCGTTAACCAGTACAAATGGGTCCAGTAGATCTCCGGGCGTAGCTCATTCATCGCGATTGTTCACCAGTAAAAACAATGAATTCAACTATAGCGGTTTTTGCCCGTCGGCGTATTGGTTAACATTGCCACTCATCGCTTATTCAGCCACCGCCATACGGAGCGCCTGCCATGCCATTACTGACATTTGACCTGATTGAAGGCCGTACTGAAGAGGAAGTCCGCACACTGCTGGATGCTGCGCACCGCGCTGTACTGCACGCATTTAACGTGCCGACGCGTGACCGCTATCAGATTGTTCATGAAAACAAACCCTACCAGATGGTCATCGAGGACACCGGGTTGGGGCTGACGCGCAGCCGTAACATGGTTGTGGTACGAGTGTTTACCAGCCCGAGGAGCGAACAACAGAAACAGCTGTTCTATGCCACGTTGCTGGCTGAATTACGGACTCACTGTGGCCTGAGCGGCGATGATCTAATGGTCTCGATCATCAGTAACGAGAAAGGTGACTGGAGTTTCGGTCACGGCGTAGCGCAATACATGACGGGCGAACTGTAATGCCGTAAGTCCACGTCGATGGAACGTAGGGCCGTAGGCCGGGCAAGGCGTCAGCCGCCACCCGGCAAAATAACAGCACCACCGGGATTTCCCTGCTGGCGCTGCTACGGCTCCTGCGCTTACCGGGGTGACAAATAGCACAATGCAGCTGAATATGAGTTAGCGTAATTTGCTATCACTCCCTACCAATATTAAGGGGGAGGGTGTCCTCTGGCATACTTATTTCCGAATGAAAACGTGTTTTAGTTTTTTCTCTATCGCGGATGTTTTTTTATTTTTAATCGTATTCATCACAGCGTGAAGCCGTTATTTCGCTGCGCGCGATTAAGCGGCGTTCGTCACATTTTTAAAGCTCCCCAATTTATTATTACAAAATGATAATTAGCTCGTTTCGTTAAAATAATGTTAGAAAAACAACGCTCGAAAAATACCCCTTATGGATAACTTTATATGACAAAATTGTTATATAAATTTTGCATGCGCGCGCTGCCGTTTCCGGAGGAATGGTCGTTGTGCAATCGCGCAGGCGCTACCGGTGATGGCGGTAGCGATCGAATAATGTCCTGTCAAAGTGAAAGGGGAACTGAACAGATTTTCTTGAGTGTTGGTTGTTTTTTGTGCTTATTAAGGGCGCTTCCACGTCGCCGTCGATCTCATCTCCCTGTATGACACAACGGTTATCTTTTGCCATGAAATCTCATGATTTACGTTAAAATCGCCGTCCGTTTGGACTTTTGTTCTTCTATTTTTCAAATGTTATGTTTTTGTTCTAAATGTTCCAAAGAAAACTAATAGTAACGGTTGATAACACTTTTTTTAAAGTATTTCATTTACTTGTGATCGTTAAATGATCGAATGTTGGTTGTTTTACGAGCAAATTAAGTGGCTGTTACCGGTAATATTTTTTGTTTTTGTGATCTGTATCTCATTACATTCAAAATTTCCCCATACTTAATTGTGTGTGCTAATGATTCGGGAGTAGAGTTGCGCCGCCTTAAGAATATTCTTATAGAATTTCTAAAAATAGTTTCATGGCAATTCAACTCTCTCGAAGCAAATTCTTTACATCTTCCACTCCAGTTTGCACCTGTAACAAACTATTAACAGTGGGGCGAATTTGACGATTGGCTAATTTTTAGCGATCGCTCGCGAGTGTTTTCATTGCTGACCAGGGGAAATAACTGAGGTCACGGGCGATTAAATTTGATGCCCCGTGTATGTTTTCTAACATGGCTTATCGGGATAGGGATTATGGGTACCTCCGAATTACTTAAGCATATTTATGACTTCAACTTGTCGTATTTATTTTTAGCGCAGCGGCTGATTAACGATGAAAAAGTATCGGCGATGTTTCGTTTGGGCATTGACGAAACCATGGTCGATACCCTGGCGCAACTGACGTTGCCGCAGATGGTAAAACTGGCTGAAACTAACCAGCTGGTGTGCAACCTGCGCTTTAGCGACCATCAGACCATCGAGCAGTTGACCAAAGAGTCGCGGGTCGATGATCTCCAGCAGATCCATACCGGTATCCTGCTCTCCAGCCGCCTGCTGCAAGAGCTACGCGCTAAAGACGGCGCTGCAGCGAAGAAAAGTGTTTGATAATGGCTGAGAAAAGTATTGTTCAGGAAGCGAAGGATATTCAGCTCGCCATGGAGCTGATTTCCCTGGGTGCGCGTTTGCAGATGCTGGAGAGCGAAACTCAGCTCAGTCGTGGTCGTTTAATCAAACTTTACAAGGAGTTGCGAGGAAGCCCGCCGCCAAAAGGGATGCTGCCGTTCTCGACCGACTGGTTCATGACCTGGGAGCAGAACATCCACTCGTCGATGTTCTACAACGCCTACCTGTTCCTGCTGAAAAGCGGCAAATGCAGCGGTGTGGAAGCGGTGATCAAAGCCTATCGCCTGTATCTCGAACAGTGTCCGCAAGAAGCGGGCGAAGCGCCGTTGCTGGCGCTGACCCGCGCCTGGACGCTGGTGCGGTTTGTCGATAGCGGCATGCTGCAGCTTTCCGCCTGCAACAATTGTGGCGGTGCATTCATCACCCATGCGCACCACCCGCAGCATGATTTTGTCTGCACGTTATGCCAACCCCCTTCACGCGCCGTAAAAAGACGTAAACTTTCTCCGCAACTGGCCGATATAACTTCTCAACTGCTGGACGGGCAGGTTAAACGCGTCATGTAAGCCGTCGTTCAGACGACTGACGGCAATCCATTTCGACGTGTAATACGCAGGGGCGGCATACCGCCCCAGATGTCCCTCCTGGCCTAACGAGCCAGGGCGCGTTTGCCTCGCCTTCCATCCACATTGTTAATTTGAGGAATGCGTGTGCTAGTTATATTGGGTTATCTCGTGGTCTTGGGCGCAGTGTTTGGCGGCTATCTGCTGGTGGGCGGCCACCTTGGCGCGCTGTACCAGCCGGCGGAATTCCTGATTATCGGCGGCGCCGGCATCGGCGCGTTCATCGTTGGTAACAACGGAAAGGCCATCAAATCCACGCTGCGCGCGCTGCCCAAAATGGTGCGCCGTTCCAAATACAGCAAAGCGCTCTACATGGACCTGATGGCGCTGCTGTTCCTGCTGCTCGCTAAATCCCGCCAGCAGGGCATGCTGTCGCTCGAATTCGATATCGACAATCCGCAGGAAAGTGAAATTTTCTCTAATTATCCGCGCATCCTTGCCGATAACCATCTGGTGGAGTTCATAACCGATTATTTACGCCTGATGGTGAGCGGCAACATGAATGCTTTTGAAATTGAAGCGCTGATGGACGAAGAGATCGAAACCTTCGAGCAGGAGAGCGAAGTCCCGGCTGGTAGCCTGGCGATGGTCGGCGACTCTCTGCCGGCATTCGGTATCGTCGCGGCGGTCATGGGGGTCGTACACGCACTGGCCTCGGCGGACCGTCCGGCGGCGGAACTCGGCGCGCTGATCGCCAACGCTATGGTGGGCACCTTCCTTGGCATTCTGCTGGCTTACGGGTTTATCTCTCCGCTGTCGACGCTGCTGCGACAAAAAAGCGCTGAGACCGTCAAGATGATGCAGTGCATCAAGGTGACGCTGCTCTCCAGCCTTAACGGTTATGCGCCGCAAATCGCCGTCGAATTTGGCCGCAAAACGTTGTACACCACTGAACGCCCGTCGTTTGTTGAACTCGAAGAGCACGTGCGGCAGGTGAAAGCGCCCGTCTCGCAGGCGACGGAAAGCGAAGAAGCATGAAGCATAATCACCCGGTGGTCCTGGTCAGAAAACGCAAATCGCACCCGCCCGCGCATCACGGCGGCTCGTGGAAGATTGCTTATGCCGATTTCATGACGGCGATGATGGCCTTCTTCCTGGTGATGTGGCTACTGGCGATCGCCAGCCCGCAGGAGCTGACGCAAATCGCCGAGTATTTCCGCACGCCGCTGAAAGTGGCGCTCACCAGCGGCGATAAAAGCAGCTCGGAAAGCAGCCCCATCCCCGGCGGCGGCGAAGACCCGACCCGCGATGTCGGGCTGGTCAGCAAACAGATTAATACCGCGGATCAACGCGCCGAAGAGCTACGGCTGAATAAGTTGCGCGAAAAGCTCGATCAGTTGATTGAATCCGACCCGCGCCTGAAGGCGCTGCGCCCGCATCTGCTGATCAACATGATGGACGAGGGGCTACGCATCCAGATTATCGATAGCCAGAACCGGCCGATGTTCAAAACCGGTAGCGCTCAGGTTGAAAGTTATATGCGCGATATCCTGCGGGCGATTGCGCCGATCCTCAACGATTTGCCGAATAAAATCAGCCTCTCCGGCCATACCGATGACATCCCGTACGCCAGCGGCGAACGCGGCTACAGCAACTGGGAGCTATCGGCGGATCGCGCCAACGCCTCGCGCCGCGAACTGATTGTCGGCGGGCTGGCGGAAGGAAAGGTGCTGCGGGTGGTTGGCATGGCGGCGACCATGAGCCTCAAGCAGCACGGCGCCGACGATGCCATCAACCGCCGCATCACCGTGCTGGTGCTCAACAAAGAGACTCAGCAACGTATCGAACATGAAAATGGCGAAAGCGACGCGCTGGAGATCCGCCAGCCGGAAAATCTGCACACCCTGGCTGCGCCCGCGCCGGTTAATCGCGATTCACACCCTGAGGTGACCCCATGAGCATGGATATTAGCGCTTTTTATCAGACCTTTTTTGATGAAGCAGACGAGCTGCTGGCAGACATGGAACAACACCTGCTGGAGCTGGATCCGCAGGCCCCCGATATCGAGCCGCTGAACGCTATTTTTCGCGCGGCGCACTCGATCAAGGGCGGCGCGGCGACCTTTGGCTTTTCCGTATTGCAGGAAACCACTCACCTGCTGGAGAACCTGCTCGACGGCGCCCGGCGTGAAGAAATGCGCCTGAGCACCGAAATTATCAACCTGTTTCTGGAAACCAAAGACATTATGCAGGAGCAACTGGACGCCTATAAAACTTCGCAGTCGCCGGACGCCGAGAGCTTTGACTACATCTGCCAGGCGCTGCGCCAGCTGGCGCTGGAAGCGCAGCAACAAGATGCGCCCGTCGCTCAGCCAATTGCGCCGCCGCCTGCTGCCCCACAGCCTGCGCCGACGGCCATCGCCGGCGGATTGCGCGTGAGCTTGACCGGGCTGAAGGCCAATGAAATCCCGCTCATGCTGGAAGAGCTTGGTAACCTCGGCGAGGTGCAGGATCCGCAGCAAACCGGGAACAGCCTGGAGGTCACATTGCTGACCACCGCCAGCGAAGATGACATCAGCGCGGTTCTGTGTTTTGTGCTTGAGCCGGAACAAATCAGCTTTACCACGCCGCCGCCGGCCGCCGCGACACCACTTCCGGCACTCCAAATGGCAGAGACGCCTGTTGCGGCACCGGTTGTACAACCTGCGCCTGCGACCGTTGAGTCGCCAAAGGCGCCGCGGGCGAAGGCCAGCGAATCGACCAGTATCCGCGTGGCGGTCGAAAAAGTTGACCAACTGATTAACCTTGTCGGCGAACTGGTGATCACCCAGTCGATGCTGGCGCAGCGCTCCGGCAGTCTGGATCCGGTGACTCACGGCGATCTGCTCAATAGCATGAGTCAGCTGGAACGCAACGCCCGCGACCTGCAGGAATCGGTGATGTCGATTCGCATGATGCCGATGGAATATGTTTTCAGCCGCTACCCGCGTCTGGTGCGGGATCTGGCCGGTAAGCTCAATAAGCAGGTAGAACTCACGCTGCAGGGCAGCTCCACTGAGCTCGATAAGAGCCTGATTGAGCGCATTATCGACCCGCTGACCCATCTGGTGCGCAATAGCCTCGATCACGGCATTGAAGATCAGCAGACCCGTCTGGCGGCGGGCAAGTCGGCGATGGGCAACCTGATCCTTTCCGCTGAACATCAGGGCGGCAATATCTGTATCGAAGTGATTGATGACGGAGCGGGGCTCAATCGCGAGAAAATTCTCGCCAAAGCGGCGGCGCAGGGGCTGGCGGTGAGCGACAGCATGAGCGATGAAGAGGTCGGGATGCTGATTTTTGCCCCGGGCTTCTCCACGGCGGAGCAGGTCACTGATGTGTCGGGCCGCGGTGTCGGCATGGACGTGGTGAAACGCAATATCCAGGAGATGGGCGGCCACGTGGAGATCCGTTCCCGCGCGGGTAAAGGCACCTCGATTCGCATTTTGCTGCCGCTGACCCTGGCGATCCTCGATGGCATGTCGGTGAAGGTCAATGAAGAGGTCTTTATTTTGCCGCTCAATGCGGTGATGGAATCGCTGCAGCCGCAAGCCGAAGACCTGCATCCGATGGCTGGCGGCGAGCGCATGCTGCAGGTCCGCGGCGAATATCTGCCGCTGGTTGAGCTCTACCGGGTGTTTGACGTCAGCGGGGCGAAAACCGAGGCCACCCAGGGCATCGTGGTGATCCTGCAAAGCGCCGGTCGCCGCTATGCGCTGCTGGTGGATCAGCTGATTGGCCAGCATCAGGTGGTGGTGAAAAACCTGGAAAGCAACTACCGCAAAGTGCCGGGAATTTCCGCGGCGACGATCCTCGGCGACGGCAGCGTGGCGCTGATTGTCGACGTATCGGCGCTGCAAATGCTCAATCGTGAAAAGCTGCTGAGCGTAGCGGCCGCATAACGACTCATCTCATAACATTGACAGGTGCAGACCATGGCAGGATTAGCAACCGTCAGCAAATTGGCTGGCGAAACGGTAGGTCAGGAGTTTTTAATTTTTACCCTCGGCAATGAAGAGTACGGCATCGATATCCTGAAAGTGCAGGAGATCCGCGGCTATGATCAGGTGACGCGCATTGCCAACACCCCGGATTTCATCAAGGGGGTGACCAACCTGCGCGGGGTGATCGTGCCGATTATCGACCTGCGAGTTAAATTCGCCCAGCAGGGCGTTTCTTATGATGAAAACACGGTGGTGATCGTGCTTAACTTCGGCCAGCGAGTGGTCGGCATCGTGGTCGATGGCGTCTCTGATGTGCTGTCATTGACCGCCGAGCAAATCCGCCCGGCGCCGGAGTTCGCGGTGACGCTGGCGACCGAGTACCTCACCGGTCTCGGCGCGCTCGGCGAGCGTATGCTGATCCTCGTGGATATCGAAAAACTGCTCAGCAGCGAAGAGATGGCGCTGGTCGATAACGTCGCCAAAAGCCATTAATCGCCGGGGCGCGATCGCCGCGCCCCTTATCTTGCGAGGCCTGTCGCAGCGCGCAAAAATAGTCCCCGCCGGGCATAAAGTTCCCCTCCCGCCCGCCGATAACCCTTTCAGTCACATACGCAAAGCCTGTCCGTTCAGGCTTCCAGGAAGGGGAAACATGTTTAATCGTATTAAGGTCGTCACCAGTCTTTTGTTAGTGCTGGTGCTATTTGGCGCATTGCAGCTGATATCAGGCGGGTTGTTTTTCTCGTCGCTGAAAAGCGACAAAGAAAACTTTACCGTCCTGCAAACCATCCGTCAGCAGCAGTTGCTGCTGAGTGAAAGCCGGGTCGACCTGCTGCAGGCGCGCAACTCCCTGAACCGCGCAGGGATCCGCTACATGATGGATACCAACAAAATCGGCAGCGGCGCGACTATCGACGAACTGCTGGGGAAAGCGAAAGAAGAGCTGGCGCGCGCCGATCGCAACTACACCGCCTATGAAAAAATTCCGCAGGACCCGCGCCAGGATCCGCAGGCGACGGAAAAGCTGAAGCAGCAGTACGGCATTCTGTACGGCGCGCTGTCTGAGCTGATCCAACTGCTGGGCGAGGGCAAAATCAACGCTTTCTTCGATCAGCCGACGCAAAAATACCAGGACGATTTCGAGCAGACCTATAACGCTTATCTGCAACAAAACGGCAAGCTGTATCAGATCGCCGTTGACGGCAGCAACAGTTCTTATAACTCGGCTATCTGGACCTTAATCGTAGTCATCATTGTGGTGCTGGCGGCGATCGTTGGTGTCTGGATGGGCATTCACCATATTCTGGTGCGTCCGCTTAACCGCATGATTGAACACATCAAACGTATTGCCTCCGGCGACCTGACCCAGCCGATCCCGGTGACCAGCCGTAACGAAATCGGCGTGCTGGCGGCGAGCCTCAGGCACATGCAGAACGAGCTTATCGAAACGGTGAGCGGCGTGCGTCAGGGCGCGGATGCTATCTATAGCGGCGCGTCGGAAATTGCCGCCGGCAACAACGATCTCTCGTCGCGTACCGAGCAGCAGGCGGCATCGCTGGAAGAGACCGCGGCCAGCATGGAACAGCTGACGGCGACGGTGAAACAGAACGCCGAAAACGCCCGTCAGGCCAGCCAGCTGGCGCTGAGCGCCTCCGAAACCGCGCAGAAGGGCGGCAAAGTGGTGGCCAACGTGGTGGAAACCATGCACGACATCGCCAGCAGCTCGCAGAAGATTGCCGATATTACCGGCGTGATCGACGGCATTGCCTTCCAGACTAACATCCTGGCGCTCAATGCCGCGGTGGAAGCGGCGCGCGCTGGTGAACAGGGCCGCGGCTTCGCGGTAGTGGCGGGGGAAGTACGCAACCTGGCGCAGCGCAGCGCCCAGGCGGCAAAAGAGATCAAAGCGCTGATCGAAGATTCGGTCAACCGCGTGGATATGGGCTCGGTGCTGGTGGAAAGCGCTGGCGACACCATGGGCGATATCGTCAATGCGGTCACCCGCGTGACTGACATCATGGGCGAAATCGCGTCTGCCTCCGATGAGCAAAGTCGCGGTATCGATCAGGTCGGCCAGGCGGTAGCGGAAATGGATCGCGTCACCCAGCAGAACGCCTCGCTGGTGGAAGAGTCCGCCTCCGCCGCCGCCGCGCTGGAGGAGCAGGCCAGCCTGCTGACCCAGTCGGTCGCCGTCTTCCGTCTGAAGGCCGAAGGGCAGGATGAGTTTAAAGCGCCGACCGCGCATAAAGCCGCGCCTGCCGCCATCGCTACGCATAAAAAAACCAGCGCCAGCGACTACCAGGATAACTGGGAGACGTTCTAGCTGGTACAGGCAACCGCATTCCTACGCGCGGTTGCCTTTCTTCCGTTGTAAGCCGGCCGAGACCGGCTACCCAGGAGATTGCTATGTTTAACCGAATCCGTATCTCTACCAGTCTTTTCCTGCTGCTGATCTCCTTTTGCGTGATGCAATTGATTAGCACCGGGCTCTCTTACGTCGCGCTGCGCGCCGACAACCATAATCTTGAACGTATTACCGTCAGCAGCCAGCAGCGCGATGCGCTCAGCCTCAGTTGGGTATCGCTGCTGCAGGCGCGCAATACCCTCAACCGCGCCGGTACCCGCGCGGCGCTGAAGGTGCCGCAGGAGCAGGTCGACGCGCTGATGGGCGGCGCCCGCAGCTCGCTGCAAAAAGCGGACCTCTATTTCAACCAGTTCCTCGACACGCCGCGGGCGGATGAGCAGGAACAACAGTTGGCCGATGCCACCCGCGACAGCTACGGGCAGCTGCGTACGGCGCTGCGCGAGCTGATCGTGTTCCTCGAAAACCGCAACCTGCAGGCCTTCATGGACCAACCGACGCAGAAAATACAGGACCGCTTCGAGGCGGATTTTGTGCAGTATCTGCAGTTGGCGAAAGCGACGACCGATGAGGCCAGCGCCTCCAGCCAGCAGGCCTACGGCTGGTCAATCTGGCTGGTTGCCGGCGCGGTACTGATGCTGCTGGTGGTCACCGCCAGCGCGATGTGGTGGCTACGGACCATGCTGGTGCAGCCGCTGAATATTATTCGCGGTCATTTTGAACGTATCGCCAGCGGCGATCTGTCCGCGCCGGTGCAGGTGTATGGCCGCAATGAAATCAGCCAGCTGTTTGCCAGCCTGCAGCGCATGCAGCAATCGCTGATTGGCACCGTCGGCGCGGTACGCGACGGCGCGGAGTCGATTCTCATCGGTCTGCAGGAGATTGCCGAAGGCAACAACGATCTCTCTTCGCGTACCGAGCAGCAGGCGGCCTCGCTGGAAGAAACCGCCGCCAGCATGGAGCAACTGACGGCGACGGTGAAACAGAACGCCGACAACGCCCGCCAGGCGTCGCAGCTGGCGCGTGATGCCTCCTCAACCGCCGCCAAAGGCGGCGAGCTGGCGGATGACGTGGTCACCACCATGCACGATATCGCCAACAGTTCGCAAAAAATCGGCGCCATTACCAGCGTCATCGACGGCATCGCTTTTCAGACCAATATCCTGGCGCTCAACGCGGCGGTGGAAGCGGCGCGCGCTGGCGAACAGGGGCGCGGTTTCGCGGTGGTTGCCGGAGAAGTACGTAACCTGGCGAGCCGCAGCGCTCAGGCGGCAAAAGAAATTAAGTTGCTGATCGATGAATCCGTCAGCCGCGTCAAACACGGCTCGGTGCTGGTGGAAAACTCCGGTGCCACTATGCAGGACATCGTGCGTTCAGTGACCCGGGTGACCGACATTATGGGGGAAATCGCTTCCGCTTCCGATGAGCAAAGTCGCGGTATCGAGCAGGTGACCCAGGCGGTCACCCAGATGGATCAGGTCACGCAACAGAACGCCGCCCTGGTGGTGGAATCAGCTTCCGCCGCTTCTGCGCTGGAAGAGCAGGCCATTACCCTGGCCGATGCGGTGGCGGTATTCCGTCTGGCGGACGACAACTTCGTCGCGCCGGAAAACGGCGCCAGCGCCGCTTCATCCTCGCTAAAGGAGAGTCAGGATTGTCAAACCGCATAAGCAGCATCCTTTGTGCCGGTGAATCGGCATGAAGCAGGCATCGTCAACGGTTCACCGTGACGGCGGATCGGTGCTGGCGCAGATGGCCCAGCGCCTGCCGCTGTCCGACGTCCATTTTCGCCGCATTAGCCAGCTGATTTATCAGCGTGCCGGGATCGTCCTGGCGGCGCATAAGCGCGAGATGGTCTACAACCGGTTGGTGCGCCGCCTACGCCTGCTGGGGCTCAACGACTTCGGCGACTATCTGGCGCGACTGGAAGGTGACCCACACAGCGCCGAGTGGCAGGCGTTTATCAACGCGCTCACCACCAACCTGACGGCGTTCTTTCGCGAGGCGCACCACTTCCCGATACTGGCTGAACATGCGCGTTCGCGCCCGGGAAGCTATAGCGTGTGGAGCACCGCCGCCTCTACCGGCGAAGAGCCGTATTCGATCGCCATCACGCTCGGCGATGCGCTGGGAGAACGCCTCAGCAGCAGCCAGATATGGGCCAGCGATATCGACACCCAGGTACTGGAAAAAGCCGAAGCAGGTATTTATCGCCATGAAGGCCTGCGCACTCTGACGCCGGCCCAGATGCAGCGTTATTTCCTGCGCGGCACCGGGCCGCATCAGGGGCTGGTACGCGTGCGTCAGGAGCTGGCGACGCGGGTCAATTTCCAACCGTTGAATCTGCTGGCGCCGGAGTGGGCGCTACCGGGGCCGTTCGACGCGATATTTTGTCGCAACGTGATGATCTATTTCGATAAGCCGACGCAGGAGCGCATCCTGCGCCGCTTTGTCCCCTTGCTTAAACCGGGGGGGCTGCTCTTTGCCGGTCACTCCGAGAATTTCAGCCAGATCAGCCGGGATTTCTACCTGCGTGGACAGACCGTGTATGGGCTGACCAAGGAGAAGTGATGAGTAAAATCAGAGTGTTATGTGTCGACGATTCGGCTCTGATGCGCCAGTTGATGACCGAAATCGTCAATGGCCACACTGATATGGAAATGGTGGCGGTCGCGCCAGACCCGCTGGTCGCACGCGATCTGATCAAAAAATTTAACCCGCAGGTGCTGACGCTGGACGTCGAAATGCCGCGGATGGACGGCCTCGATTTCCTTGAAAAGCTGATGCGGCTGCGGCCGATGCCGGTAGTCATGGTGTCATCTCTGACCGGTAAAGGTTCGGAAATTACCCTGCGCGCGCTGGAGCTGGGGGCGGTGGATTTTGTCACCAAACCGCAGCTTGGCATTCGCGAAGGCATGTTGGCCTACAGCGAACTGATCGCTGAAAAAATTCGCACCGCCGCCCGGGCGCGGCTGCCGCAGCGCGCCGCCGGACAGCCGCCGGCTATCTTAAGCCACGGCCCGCTGCTGAGCAGCGAGAAGCTGATCGCCATCGGCGCGTCCACCGGCGGCACCGAAGCGATTCGCCAGGTGCTGCAGCCGCTGCCCGCCACCAGTCCGGCGCTGCTAATCACCCAACATATGCCGCCGGGGTTCACCCGTTCGTTCGCGGAGCGGCTGAACAAGCTGTGCCAAATCACGGTGAAAGAGGCGGAAGACGGCGAGCGCGTGCTGCCGGGGTATGCCTATATCGCGCCGGGGGATCGCCATCTGGAGCTGGCGCGCAGCGGGGCCAATTATCAGGTCAAGCTGCACGACGGCCCGCCGGTGAATCGCCACCGTCCGTCGGTGGAGGTGCTGTTTCGCTCGGTTGCCCGCCACGCCGGGCGTAATGCAGTGGGGGTGATCCTCACCGGGATGGGCAACGACGGCGCGCAGGGGATGCTGGAAATGCACCGTGCCGGGGCTTACACCCTGGCGCAGAGCGAAGCGAGCTGCGTGGTGTTCGGCATGCCGCGCGAGGCCATCGCCAGTGGCGGGGTTAGCGAAGTGGTTGAACTGGAACGCATGAGCCAACGCATGCTGGCGCAGATAGCCGGCGGTCAGGCGCTGCGAATTTAATTTCACGCCGTCGGGGAGCCCGGCGGCGTGGTGTGAAGTGAGTTAAAAAATGACACTGTTCAGGGGTAGTAATGGCAGATAAGAATCTCCGTTTTCTGGTTGTCGACGACTTTTCCACCATGCGTCGCATCATCAGAAATTTGCTTAAAGAGCTCGGCTTCAACAACGTGGAAGAGGCGGAAGATGGCGCGGATGCGCTGAATAAGCTGCGCGCCAGCAGCTTTGATTTCGTGGTTTCCGACTGGAATATGCCGAACATCGATGGCCTTGAGCTGCTGCAGACCATTCGCGCCGACGGCGCGCTGGCGGCGCTGCCGGTATTGATGGTGACGGCGGAAGCGAAAAAAGAAAATATTATTGCCGCCGCGCAGGCGGGCGCCAGCGGCTATGTGGTGAAACCTTTTACGGCGGCGACGCTGGAAGAAAAGCTCAACAAGATTTTCGAAAAATTGGGCATGTAAGGAGAGGGCGATGAGAGAGATTCCAATGCCTGCCAGCGATGCAGCGACCGCGGGGGAGATTATCTCCCGTATCGGCCAGCTTACCCGCATGCTGCGCGACAGCATGCGCGAGCTGGGGCTCGATCAGGCGATTGCCCAGGCGGCCGAGGCGATCCCGGATGCCCGCGACCGCCTTGATTACGTTGTCACCATGACGGCGCAGGCAGCGGAACGGGCATTGAGCTGCGTGGAGGCGGCGCAGCCGCGCCAGGCCGAGCTGGAGTCCGGCGCCAGCGCGCTGAAATCGCGCTGGGATGCGTGGTTCGCCAATCCGATCGAACTGGATGACGCGCGCACGCTGGTGACCGATACCCGCGAGTATCTGGATCAGGTGCCGGATCATACCGCTTTTACCAACGTCCAACTGATGGAAATCATGATGGCGCAGGATTTCCAGGACCTGACCGGTCAGGTGATTAAGCGCATGATGGACGTGGTGCAGGAGATCGAAAAACAGCTGCTGATGGTGTTGATGGAAAACATGCCGGAGCAGCCGGTCAAAGAGAAACGGGCCAACGATAGCCTGCTCAACGGCCCGCAGCTCGATCAGAACGGCGTCGGCGTCATCGCCAACCAGGCGCAGGTCGATGATTTACTCGACAGCCTCGGTTTCTGAGTGGGGCGGGGCGCAGGACGCTGCGCCCCAGCCGCTATTTTGCCTTCATCCGTGAAATAACCCGCCTTTTTCGCCGTTGTTCCGCCAATGACATCGCCATTTTTTTGGCATGCTGACCGCCATTCTTTACCCTCCCGACACAGGAAGCTCAGGCTTGGCCGAAGATAGCGATCTGGAAAAAAGCGAAGCCCCCACCGCCCACCGGTTGGAGAAGGCGCGCGAAGAGGGCCAGATCCCGCGATCGCGCGAGCTGACGTCGGTACTGATGCTGGTGGCGGGGCTCGCCATCATCCTGATGTCCGGCAGCAACATCACCCGCCAACTTTCCGAGATGCTGATTCAGGGCCTGCACTTTGACCACGGGATGGTCAGCAATGACAAACAGATGCTGCGTCAGCTGGGAATGCTGCTGCGGCAGGCGGTACTGGCGCTGCTGCCGGTGATGGCCGGACTGGTGCTGGTGGCGCTCGCCGCGCCGATGCTGCTCGGCGGTATTTTGTTCAGCGCTAAGTCGCTCAAATTCGATCTGAAGCGGCTGAATCCGCTCTCCGGGTTTAAGCGTATGTTTTCGACCCAGGTGCTGGCCGAATTGCTGAAAGGGATCCTCAAAGCCACGCTGGTCGGCTGGGTCACCGGGTTGTACCTGTGGCACAACTGGGCGGCAATGCTGCATCTGATGACCCAGCAACCGCTCGATGCGTTGGCTAATGCACTGCAAATGATCCTCTACTGCGGTTTTCTGGTGGTGCTCGGGCTGACGCCGATGGTGGCGTTTGATGTGTTTTACCAGCTGTGGAGCCACTTCAAAAAGCTGAAGATGACCAAACAGGATATCCGCGACGAATTCAAAGACCAGGAAGGTGATCCGCATGTCAAAGGACGTATTCGCCAGCAGCAGCGGGCGATCGCTCAGCGGCGGATGATGGCCGATGTGCCGAAAGCGGACGTGATTGTGACCAACCCGACGCACTACGCCGTGGCCCTGCAGTACAACGATAAAAAAATGAGCGCGCCGAAAGTGCTGGCCAAAGGGGCGGGGGAGATTGCGCTACGCATCCGCGAGCTGGGGGCGGAACATCGCATCCCGATGCTCGAAGCGCCGCCGCTGGCCCGCGCGCTCTACCGCCATAGCGACATTGGACAACATATTCCCGCCACCCTGTATGCCGCGGTCGCCGAAGTGCTGGCCTGGGTCTATCAACTGCGCCGCTGGCGACGCGAGGGCGGCCTGATCCCGAAAAAACCTCAACGTTTACCGGTGCCGGAAGCACTGGATTTTGCAAGAGAGAGTGACTCTGATGGCTAATTTGGCCTCCCTGCTTCGTTTGCCGGGGAATTTTAAAGATACGCAGTGGCAGGTGCTGGCAGGCCCGATCCTGATCCTGCTGATTTTGTCGATGATGGTGCTGCCGCTACCGGCGTTTATCCTCGACCTGCTGTTTACCTTCAATATTGCGCTGTCGATTATGGTGCTGCTGGTGGCGATGTTTACCCAGCGCACGCTGGACTTCGCCGCGTTTCCGACCATCCTGCTGTTCTCGACGCTGCTGCGTCTGTCGCTCAACGTCGCCTCGACGCGCATCATTTTGATGGAAGGGCACACCGGGGCCGCCGCCGCGGGGCGGGTGGTGGAAGCCTTTGGCCACTTCCTGGTCGGCGGCAACTTCGCCATCGGTATTGTGGTGTTTATCATCCTCGTGTTGATCAACTTTATGGTCATCACCAAGGGGGCCGGGCGTATTGCCGAAGTGGGCGCGCGTTTCGTGCTCGATGGTATGCCGGGCAAGCAGATGGCGATCGACGCCGATATGAACGCCGGGCTTATCGGCGAGGAAGAGGCGAAAAAACGCCGCGCCGAAGTGACCCAGGAAGCCGACTTCTACGGCTCGATGGACGGCGCCAGTAAGTTTGTCCGTGGCGACGCTATCGCCGGGTTAATGATCATGGTGATCAACGTGGTCGGTGGCCTGCTGGTCGGTGTCGTGCAGCACGGCATGGCATTGGGGGCGGCGGCGGAAAGCTACACGCTGCTGACCATCGGCGACGGCCTGGTCGCGCAGATCCCGGCGTTGGTGATCTCCACCGCCGCTGGGGTGATCGTCACCCGCGTGGCAACCGATCAGGATGTCGGCGAGCAGATGGTCGGCCAGCTGTTTAATAACCCGAAAGTGATGCTACTGTGCGCCGGGGTGCTCGGGCTGCTTGGCCTGGTGCCGGGTATGCCGAACCTGGTGTTCCTGCTGTTTACCGCGGCGCTGCTGGGGCTGGCGTGGTGGTTGCGCGGGCGTGAAAAGCAGGCGCCGAAAACCGCCGACGAACCGATCGTGCAGGAAAATACCCAGGCCGCCGAAGCCAGCTGGGCCGACGTCCAACTGGAAGATCCGCTGGGTATGGAAGTGGGCTACCGGCTGATCCCGATGGTTGATTTTCAGCAGAACGGCGAGCTACTGGGCCGTATTCGCGGCATCCGCAAGAAATTTGCCCAGGAGATGGGTTATCTGCCGCCGGTGGTACATATTCGCGATAACCTTGAACTGGCGCCCGCCCGCTATCGCATTCTGATGAAGGGGGTGGAAATCGGCAGCGGCGAGGCGCAGCCGGGGCGCTGGCTGGCGATTAACCCGGGTAACGCCATCGGCGAGCTGGCAGGGGACAAAACCATTGATCCGGCCTTCGGTCTGGAAGCGGTATGGATTGATAGCGCGCTGCGCGAACAGGCGCAGATCCAGGGCTATACGGTGGTGGAGGCCAGTACCGTGGTGGCGACGCATCTTAACCATCTGATAGGCCAGTTCGCCAGCGAGCTGTTTGGCCGCCAGGAGACCCAGCAACTGCTGGATCGGGTGGCGCAGGAGATGCCGAAACTGACCGAAGATTTCGTGCCGGGCGTGGTTTCGCTGACCACCCTGCATAAAGTGCTGCAAAATCTGCTTGCCGAGCGGGTGTCGATCCGCGATATGCGTACCATTATCGAGACGCTGGCGGAACATGCGCCGACGCAGAGCGACCCTTATGAGCTGACCACGGTGGTGCGTGTGGCGCTGGGGCGGGCGATTGCTCAGCAGTGGTTCCCTGGCACCGGCGAAATTCAGGTTATCGGCCTGGATACTCAACTTGAGCGGCTGCTGCTTCAGGCGCTGCAGGGCGGCGGCGGTCTTGAGCCGGGGTTGGCCGATCGTCTGCTGGAGCAGGCGCGGCAGGCGTTGCAGCGCCAGGAGATGCTCAGTGCGCCGCCGGTGCTGTTGGTTAACCACGCGCTGCGACCTCTGCTAGCGCGCTTCCTGCGCCGCAGTCTGCCGCAAATGGCGGTGCTGTCGAATCTGGAGATTAACGACGATCGCCAGATCCGCATGACGTCAACGATAGGAGCCGCCTGATGAAACGCTATGCCCCTTTATTATGTCTGCTGCTGCCATTTAGCGCGGCGGCGTCAGGATCGTGGGTGGCCGAGGGGCCGGGCGTCACTCTTGAGCGGGCCGGAATGAGCGATACCTCCGCTGCGCTGAGTCCGCCAAACCCGCTGCCGACCGCCAATGCGCGGATCGAGACGGTGAGCTGGCGCTATCGCCTGCTATCGGCGGAGCCTGCGGGGTTACAGGTACATTTGTGTAGCGTGAATCGCTGTATCCCGCTGGCCAGCGCCAGCGGCACCAGCCATGCGCTGGCGGGCGAGGCGGCGCAGGGACCGCTGCGCTTTGTCTATTCCGTGCAATCGCGCGGGGCGTTGAATCCGCCGCTACGGGTGATGGCCAACCAGGTGATTGTCAATTATCAGTAGTCAATATTCCTACAGGCTGAATGCTGAACTATAGGTCAGGTAAGCGTCGCGTTTCCCTGCTCGCGCTGCGCTTAGCAGGGCTACAGGGTGACAAACGGCACGGAAACGTAGGTCAGGTAAGCGTCGCGTTTCCCTGCTCGCGCTGCGCTTAGCAGGGCTACAGGGTGACAAACGGCACGGAAACGTAGGTCAGGTAAGCGTCGCGTTTCCCTGCTCGCGCTACGCTTAGCAGGGCTACGGGGTGACAAACGGCACGGAAACGTAGGTCAGGTAAGCGTCGTGTTTCCCTGCTCGCGCTACGCTTAGCAGGGCTACGGGGCGACAAACGGCACGGAATGGTAGGTCAGGTAAGCGTAGCGCCACCTGACAAAAAACGGCACTACGGGTAGCCGTCGCCATTCGGGAGGATAAAGAGGAAGTGGTTCAGACGCCGATTTTGCGACCCAGCAGGCTGCCGGCGCGCGACTGGCCGTCCGGCCCGTATAGTGATTTATTATTCTGACTGAGAATTGCCAGCGCCTGCTGGTTATGCGCGATCTGCTGATTGAGCAACAGGCCGTTATGTTGATTCTTATCGCGTAAACGCTGGCTTAACTGCTGGATCTGCTGCCAGCGTTCGCCTAGGTTTACCTCCGCGTCATAAGGCGCGCGCAGCGCGAGGTTAGCTTCCAACGCCGGGCGCTGTTGATCCAGCCAGGCGACAGTCGCCAGCAACTGGCTCTTGGTATCGGTGACGCGCTGTAGCGCCACGCCGGGCAATGAATCCGAACACAACAACTGATGCTCTTCCGCCAGCACGCTTTCCAGCGCCCGCAGAGTTTCCGCCAGCTTATCCAGCAGGGTACGCAATTTATCCATCATCAGACCTTATCTGTTTTGCTACCGGCAAGGCGCTGAATATCGTTGTGCGCATCTTGCAGCAAGGCGTCGGCGATTTTTCCGGCGTCCATTTTCAGCTCGCCGCTGCGAATCGCCTGTTTGATGGCCTCGACCCGGTTCATATCAATATCCTGGGTGCCCGGCTGCATCAGCCGCGCCTGTGCATCGCTCAGTTTCACTTTGGTGGCGCTAACGGCGGTTTCCGCCGCCGCGGCTTTACGCGGCTGGAGCGGGTTGTCGGCCGGGGTTTCACGCGGCTGCACCGTGGAAACCGGCTGTAACCGCTGGGTGCGATCGATACTCATGGTCCATCTCCAAAATGTGTCTCTGACTTGATTATCGGCAGGTTCTGGCAAACCTTTACTTTTTTATAACGTCATGCGGATGGAACCATCCTCTTCGGCGATGCCACTGATGATTTTGCCGGAAGCCATGCGCACGCGCACGCTATCTTCGGCGGCCGCGTTATTCATCGCTTTACCAGCGCCGTTAATCGTAAATCCGTTGCCCTCGGCCATCACCTGTACCGGTTGACCGGCTTTGATAACCCACGCGCGGCGCAGCATGGTCAGCGTCAGCGGCTGCCCGGGGCTAATATTACGCAGGCTCACGGCGCCCAGCGCTTTGTTGTTTTCGCGCAGCGTCCGCGGCGGCAGGGTATCAAGCCGCCCCGGTTTTAGCACGATATCCGCCGCGGTAAGCGGCGTTCCGGCGCTGATGCCGCGCGCCGCCGCCAGATAGCGGCCAAACACCTGCACCTGAGTTTGAATAAAACGCCGCTCCTGCCCGCAACGCGCGGAGACGCTGATATTGCCGCCGAGGCGTGTATTGGGCGGCAGCGACAGCTGCGGTTGCTCGCATGGCGGCCACTGGGCGGGCGGCGTGCGTACCAGCACCTTTACCTGCACATTATTATCGCTGAATTGGCTTTTAATGAAGCGGTCAATTTGCGTCGCCAGCGTATCGGCGTGGGCGTTCAGGCTGAGCAGCAGGCCAACCAGCAGGATTTTACTTTTCATCGCGTTTTACTCATTCCACCCCGAAGAGGGGAATAAGTGTAACGGCTGGCTCCCTGGACTAAACAGATAAATAGCGGCCCATTTTGCCCTTATTCCCGCGATAGGTTGGCGCAGGGGGCGTTTATGCTGTCGGCTCCAAATTCTAACCTCGCGGAGGGAGCATGCTCGACAAACTGGACGCTGCTCTGCGTTTTGGCCAGGAGGCGCTGAACCTGCGCGCCCAACGCCAGGAAATCCTGGCTGCTAATATCGCCAACGCAGACACGCCGGGCTATCAGGCGCGGGATATCGATTTCGCCAGCCAGCTGAATAAGGTACTGGAACAGGGCCGGGTGAATGGCAACGGCATGGCGCTAAACCTGACGGCGGCCCGTCATATTCCGGCGCAGACCATGCAGCCACCTACGCTGGATCTCCTGTTTCGGGTGCCGGACCAGCCGTCGATGGATGGTAATACGGTGGACATGGATCGCGAACGTACCCACTTTGCTGACAACAGCCTGAAATATCAGACCGACCTGACGCTGCTCAACGGTCAGATCAAAGGGATGATGTCGGTACTGCAACAAGGATAAGGCGGATGTCTTTACTCAATATTTTTGATATCTCCGGCTCGGCGCTCTCGGCTCAGTCGCAGCGTATGAATGTCAGCGCCAGTAACATGGCCAATGCCGATAGCGTGACCGGCCCGGACGGCGAACCCTACCGCGCGAAGCAGGTGGTCTTTGAAGTCGCGGCGGCAGCAGGGCAGCAGACCGGCGGCGTGCGCGTTTCGCAGGTGGTGGATGATCCGGCGCCCGCGCGGATGGTGTATCAGCCGGGCAACCCGCTGGCTGACGCCAAAGGCTACGTGCGCATGCCGAACGTCGATGTGGTGAGCGAAATGGTCAATACCATCTCCGCCTCCCGCAGCTATCAGGCCAACGTCGAGGTGCTCAACACCACCAAGTCGATGATGATGAAAACCCTGACGCTGGGTCAGTAACCGGAGATCCCGATGGCTATCACCGCAACCACCAATGAATCGACCAATAACGCGGTTCTTGATTCCGTCAGCAAAAACAGCAACAGCCAGGATCTGCATAACAGCTTTCTGACGCTGCTGGTGGCGCAGTTAAAAAACCAGGACCCGACCAACCCGATGCAGAACAACGAACTGACGTCGCAGTTGGCGCAGATCAACACCGTGCAGGGCATCGAAAAACTCAACACTACGCTTGGGGCGATCTCCGGGCAGATCAACAGCAATCAGTCGCTGCAGGCCAGCGCGCTGATTGGCCATGGCGTGATGGTGCCGGGCAACAATATTCTGGTCGGCAGTAAAGACGAACAGGTCAGCACCACGCCGTTCGGCGTTGAACTGGAACGCGCCGCCGATCAGGTCACCGCGACCATCACCAACGCCAGCGGCCAGGTGGTGCGCACCATTGAGATCGGCGGCCTGACCGCCGGGGTACACGCCTTTACCTGGGACGGCTCGCTCGATGATGGCACCACCGCGCCGGACGGCGCCTACAAAGTGGCGATTAACGCCAAAGGTAACGGCGAGCAGCTGGTGGCGCGCAGCCTGCATTTCGGCATGGTCAACGGCGTGATTAACGACAGCGGCGGCGCGAAATTGGATCTGGGCCTTGCTGGCAACGCCAGCCTCGAAGAAGTCCGGCAGATCCTGTAACGCGCAGTTGGATTTTATCGATACCCTAAATATTTGGAGAGTAACATGGCCTTTTCTCAGGCGGTCAGCGGCTTAAACGCGGCGGCCACCAATCTTGACGTGATTGGCAACAACATCGCTAACTCCGCGACCGCGGGGTTTAAATCCGGCAGCGTCTCGTTTGCCGACATGTTCGCCGGTTCGCAGGTCGGACTGGGGGTAAAAGTCTCCGGGATTACCCAGAACTTCAGCGGCGGCACCACCACCGGAACCAGCCGCGCGCTGGATGTGGCGATTAACGGCAATGGCTTCTTCCGCATGCAGGATAAAGACGGCGGCATCTTCTATACCCGCAACGGTCAATTCAAGCTGGATGAAAACCGCAACCTGACCAACATGCAGGGCCTGCAGTTGACCGGTTATCCGGCAGCCGGTACGCCGCCGACGATCCAGCAGGGCGCCAATCCGGTGCCGTTGAGCATTCCGGAAGGGATGATGAACGCCAGAGCCTCGACTTCCGGCGAAATGGTCGTCAACCTGAAGTCCACCCATAAGGTACCGGAGAACAAGACCTTCGATCCGACCAAACAGGACAGCTACAACTACGTCAACACCATCACCGCTTACGATTCGCTGGGCAACGCGCACAACATCAATGCCTACTTCGTCAAAACCGACGATAACAAATGGCAGGTGTATACCCAGGATGGTAGTGCGGAGGCGGTCAGTGCCGGGACCATGGAGTTTAATACTAGCGGCAATCTGGTGAGCGTTGATGGCCAGGCGGGCGAGTTCAGCATGACGATCCCGATGAGCGCGAAAGACGGCGCTCCGGCGCAAACCTTCACCCTCAACTTCGCTGGCAGCATGCAGCAGAACGTCGGCAGCGACTCGGTGAGTAAAGTCGCGCAGGACGGCTATGCCGCCGGTGAATACACCAGCTTCCAGATTAACGACGACGGTACCGTGGTCGGTATCTACTCCAACCAGCAGACCCAGGTGCTGGGGCAGATCGTGATGGCGAATTTCTCTAACCCGGAAGGGCTGGCGTCGCAGGGCGATAACGTCTGGCAGGAGACCGGCGCGTCTGGTCAACCACGCGTGGGGCTGTCGGGCGGCGGCGGCTTCGGCAAGCTGACCAGCGGCGCGCTGGAATCATCCAACGTCGATCTGAGCCAGGAACTGGTGAACATGATCGTCGCCCAGCGTAACTATCAGTCCAACGCCCAGACCATCAAGACGCAGGATTCGATCCTGCAGACGTTGGTCAGCCTGCGCTAACGGGATTGAGCTATGGATCACGCGATTTATACCGCGATGGGGGCCGCACGCCAGACGCTGGAGCAGCAGTCGATCACCGCCAACAATCTCGCCAACGCCTCGACGCCGGGCTTTCGCGCCCAGCTTGCCGCGCTGCGCGCAGTGCCGGTCGATGGGCCGAGTCTCGCCACCCGCACGCTGGTGGCGGCTTCGACGCCGGGCGCCGACATGAGCCAGGGAGCGCTGAACTACACCGCGCGCCCGCTGGATGTGGCGCTGCAACAGGACGGCTTTCTGGCGGTGAGCCTGCCGGGCGGTGGCGAAGCTTACACCCGCAACGGTGGGATTCAGATCTCCGCCAACGGCCAGTTAACGGTGCAGGGGATGCCGCTGATGGGCGACGGCGGCCCGATTGAGGTTCCGCCGTCGGCGGAAATCACTATTGCCGCTGACGGCACGATTTCCGCGCTGAATCCCGGCGACCCGCCGAACACCATCGCGCAAATTGGTCGCCTGAAGCTGGTGAAAGCTGACGCGCGCGAGGTGATGCGCGGCGATGATGGCCTGTTCCGCTTAACCCCGGAAACCCAGCAACGGCGCGGCAACCAGTTGGCCAATGACCCGCAGGTGCGGGTGATGCCGGGCGTACTGGAGGGCAGCAACGTGAAGCCGATGGAGACCATGGTCGACATGATCGCCAACGCCCGTCGCTTTGAAATGCAAATGAAGGTCATCCACAGCGTGGATGAGAATGAGCAACGGGCGAATTCTCTGCTTTCAGTCAGCTGATAGCCGGTCGGGCCGTTGTTAACGGCCCGCGGCCAAAGGAAATAACCAATGATTCCCTCTTTATGGATTGCAAAAACCGGTCTTGATGCGCAGCAGACCAATATGGACGTGATCGCCAACAACCTGGCTAACGTCAGCACTAACGGCTTTAAACGTCAGCGCGCGGTGTTTGAAGACCTGCTGTATCAGACCATGCGTCAACCGGGGGCGCAGTCCTCCGAACAGACCACGCTGCCTTCCGGCCTGCAAATCGGCACCGGCGTGCGCCCGGTCGCTACCGAGCGCCTGCATAGCCAGGGCAACCTGTCGCAGACCAACAACAGCAAAGACGTGGCGATTAAAGGCCAGGGCTTCTTCCAGGTACTGCTGCCGGACGGCAGCCAGGCCTACACCCGTGACGGCTCGTTCCAGATTGACCAGAACGGCCAGTTGGTCACCGCCAGCGGCTTCCAGGTGCAACCGGCGATTACCATTCCGGCGAACGCGTTAACCATCACCATCGCTCGCGATGGCATTGTTAGCGTTACCCAGCAGGGGCAGACCGCCGCCCAGCAGGTCGGGCAGCTGACGCTGACCACCTTTATTAATGACAGCGGTCTGGAAAGCGTCGGCGAGAATCTGTACCAGGAGACTGAAAGTTCCGGCGCGCCGAATGAGAGCACGCCGGGTCTGAACGGCGCCGGTATGCTGTATCAGGGGTATGTCGAAACCTCCAACGTCAACGTGGCGGAAGAACTGGTCAACATGATCCAGACCCAGCGCGCCTATGAGATCAACAGCAAGGCGGTCTCGACGTCGGATCAGATGCTGCAGAAGCTGACCCAGCTGTAATGTTTGATGACGGGCGTCGCGTGCTGCGCCCGTCGCTTTTTTGGTGCAATAAAGGCGATACCCCGTGGTAACCACACATTCGATGGCAACCCTGCCGCGCCAGGGACAACGCTGGCTGGCGGGCATGGTGATGCTGACGCTGAGCGGCTGCGCGTATATTCCGCACAAACCGTTGGTTGACGGCTCAACGTCGGCGCAGCCCGCGCCGCCAGCCGCGCCGGTGCCGAACGGCTCCATTTTCCAGGCCGCGCAGCCAATGAACTACGGCTACCAGCCGCTGTTCGAAGACCGCCGCCCGCGTAACGTCGGCGACACCCTGACCATCGTGCTGCAGGAAAACGTCAGCGCCAGTAAGAGTTCTTCCGCCAACGCCAGCCGCAACGGTTCGAGCAAGTTCGGCGTGGCGACCGCGCCGCGCTACTTAGACGGCCTGCTGGGCAACGCCCGCGCCGATATGGATATCTCCGGCGATAACAGCTTTGGCGGGAAAGGCGGGGCCAACGCCAATAACACCTTTAACGGCACCATTACCGTTACCGTCAACCAGGTGCTGAGCAACGGCAACCTGCACGTGGTGGGCGAAAAACAGATCGCCATCAACCAGGGCACCGAATTTATCCGCTTCTCCGGGGTGGTTAATCCGCGCACCATCAGCGGTAACAACTCGGTGACCTCGACACAGGTGGCGGACGCGCGCATCGAGTATGTCGGCAACGGCTATATCAACGAAGCGCAGACGATGGGCTGGCTGCAGCGGTTCTTCCTCAACGTCTCCCCGTATTAACGGATGGATTATTTGCAACGGCCGGCGACGGTGTTACTGAAAAGAGATTCACATGATTAAAAAACTCATCGTCGCGCTGCTGATCGGCGCGGCCAGCCTACCGGCGGCGGCGGAACGTATCCGCGATCTGGTGACGGTACAGGGCGTGCGCGATAACGCCTTAATCGGCTACGGCCTGGTGGTGGGGCTCGATGGCTCCGGCGACCAGACTATGCAGACGCCGTTTACCACCCAAAGCCTGAGCAACATGCTGTCGCAGCTCGGTATTACCGTGCCGCCGGGCACCAATATGCAGCTGAAAAACGTCGCCGCGGTGATGGTCACCGCGAAACTGCCGCCGTTCTCGCGTGCTGGGCAGAATATCGATGTGGTGGTGTCGTCGATGGGTAATGCCAAAAGCCTGCGCGGCGGTACGTTGCTGATGACGCCGCTTAAGGGTGTCGATAATCAGGTTTATGCGCTGGCGCAGGGCAACGTGCTGGTGGGCGGCGCCGGGGCCGCGGCGGGCGGTAGCAGCGTCCAGGTGAACCAGTTGGCCGGTGGGCGCATCAGCAACGGCGCGACTATCGAACGCGAACTGCCGACCACCTTCGGCAGCGGCGGGGTACTCAACCTGCAGCTCAATGATGAAGACTTTACTCTCGCGCAGCAGATTAGCGATGCCATCAACCGCCAGCGCGGCGGCGGTACCGCGTCGCCGCTTGATGCGCGGACGATTCAGGTGCTGGTGCCGCAGGGCAACAGCTCGCAGGTACGTTTCCTCGCCGAGATCCAGAACATCAACATTACCGTTGGGACGATGGATGCCAAAGTGATCATCAACTCGCGTACCGGCTCGGTGGTGATGAACCGCGACGTGATCCTTGATTCGTGCGCGGTGGCGCAGGGCAATCTGTCGGTGGTGGTCGACAGACAGACGACCGTTAGCCAGCCGACCACGCCGTTCGGCGGCGGCCAGACGGTTGTAACGCCAAATACTCAGATTTCGATGCAGCAGCAGGGCGGTTCGCTACAGAAGGTGAATGCCAGCGCTAACCTCAATAATGTGGTGCGCGCGCTGAACGCGCTGGGGGCGACGCCGATCGACCTGATGTCGATTCTGCAGGCGATGCAAAGCGCCGGTTGCCTGCGCGCCAAACTGGAAATTATCTAATGGCCAGCGATCTGATGGCGATGTCGGGCGCCGCCTATGACGCCCAGGCGCTGAACGGCCTGAAGCGCGATGCCGCCGCCGACCCGCAGGGCAACCTCAAGCAGGTGGCACAACAGGTGGAGGGGATGTTCGTGCAGATGATGCTCAAGAGCATGCGCGCCGCGCTGCCGCAGGATGGTGTCCTCAGCAGCGATCAGACCCGGCTCTACACCTCAATGTACGATCAGCAGATTGCGCAGCAGATGTCGCAAAAAGGCTTAGGGCTGGCCGACATGATGGTCAGGCAGATGAGCAACGCCAACGCGGTACCCAGCGAGACGGCAGGAACGTCGCCGATGGCGTTGGATAACGAGGTGTTGCAGACCCTGCCGAATCAGGCGCTGGAGCAGATGATCCGCCGAGCGGTACCGAAAGCGCCGACGGCGGTTGCGCCGCTGTCGCTGAACAACGGCAACTTTGTCGCCCGTCTGTCAATGCCGGCACGCGCCGCCAGCGAACAGAGCGGGATCCCGCATCAACTGATTGTCGCTCAGGCGGCGCTGGAGTCCGGCTGGGGGCAGCGTGAAATCCCTACCGCCGATGGCACGCCGAGCTACAACCTGTTTGGCATCAAGGCGGGCGGCAGCTGGAAGGGGCCGGTCACCGAGATCACCACCACCGAGTTTGAACAGGGGGTGGCGAAGAAGGTGAAGGCCAAATTCCGCGTTTATGACTCTTACTTCGCGGCGATTGCGGATTACGTCAAGCTGCTGACCAACAATCCGCGCTATGCCTCGGTTGCCGCCGCCGCCAGCCCGGAACAGGCGGCGCATGAACTGCAACGGGCGGGATACGCTACCGACCCGCAGTACGCCAGCAAGCTGGTCAGCGTGATTCAGCAAATGAAGCATGCCGGGGCGCAGGCGGTCAAAGCCTACGCCGCGGACATTAACGACCTGTTCTAGCTCGCCTCGCGCTGCGCGTAGGCCAGGCTACCCATTGGCGTTGTAGCCCGGGTGAGGCGTCAGCCGCGACCCGGGATTTTCCCACCCGATTTACTCAAGTTTCCGCCCCGGCGGCCGATAACAACGGCAAGCTGAGCGAATTGACTTGGCAGCATAAGGAATCACGATGTCCAATAGCTTAATCAATACGGCGATGAGCGGACTGAATGCGGCGCAGGTGGCGCTCAGTACCGTCAGCAACAATATCTCTAACTACAACGTGGCGGGTTATAACCGTCAGACGGCGATTCTGGCGCAGAACGGTGGCCTGGCCACCATGAGCGGGTTTATCGGTAACGGCGTGACCGTCACCAGCGTTAACCGTGAATACAACCAGTTCATCACCAACCAGCTACGCGGCGCGCAGAGCGTGGCTGGTTCGCAGAACGCTTACTACGAAAAGATTTCGCAGATCGATAACCTGCTGGCCAGCAAAACCAATACGCTGTCGAGCAGCATGCAGGACTTTTTCACCAACCTGCAGAACCTGGTAAGCAACGCTGGCGATGACGCCGCGCGCCAGACGGTGCTGGGCAAGGCCAACGGCCTGGTGAACCAGTTCAACAATACCGATAAATATCTGCGTGATATGGACAGCGGCGTCAATCAGCAGATTAACGACACTGCGCAGCAGATTAACAGCTACAGCCAGCAGATTGCCCGCCTGAACGATGAGATCACCCGTCTGCGCGGTAGCGCCGGCGGTGAACCGAACGCGTTGCTCGATCAGCGCGATCAACTGGTGACTGAGCTTAACCAGTTGGTGGGCGTGCAGGTGACTCAGCAGGACGGCGATGCCTATACCGTCTCCTTTGCTAACGGCTTAACGCTGGTGCAGGGCAGCAATAGCTATCAGGTGGAAGCGATGCCTTCCAGTAGCGATCCGTCGCGCCTGACCCTCGGCTATAACCGCGGCAGCGGCGCCAGTGAGGTGCCGGAAGGGCAGATTACCAGCGGCAGCCTGAGCGGGGTGCTGCGTTTTCGTAGTGAAACGCTGGACGGCGTGCGCAATCAGCTCGGTCAACTGGCGCTGGCGATGGCCGATAGCTTTAACCAGCAGCATCGCGAGGGCTTTGACCTCAATGGCGACGAAGGTGGAGATTTCTTCAGCTTCAGCGGTGCGCGAGTGGTCGATAACACGAGTAATACCGGCAATGCGTCGCTGTCGGTGTCCTATACCGACACCAGTAAGGTGAAGGCTAACGATTACCGCGTCGAGTATGACGGCGAGAACTGGCAGGTCAGCCGCCTGCCGGATAACGTCAAGGTTAACGCCACCGCGGGCACTGATGAAGATGGCAACACGACGCTGAGCTTCGATGGCCTCGAAGTGAGCATCGACGGCAACGCGCAGAAGAAAGACAGCTTCACGGTGAAGCCGGTCAGCGACGTGGCGGGCAACCTGAAAGTGGCGATTACCGATTCGGCAAAAATCGCCGCCGCCGGTCAGGATGACAGCGGCCGTGGCGATAACGATAACGCCAAAAAACTGCTCGATCTGCAAACCAAAAACCTGGTTGACGGTAAAGCGACGCTGAGCGGCGCCTATGCCGGGATCGTCAGCGGCGTCGGCAACCAGACCGCCGCCGCCAAGGTGAGCAGCGAATCACAGTCCAATATCGTCACCCAACTGACGCGCCAACAGCAGTCGCTCTCCGGGGTTAACCTCGATGAAGAGTACGGCGAACTCCTGCGCTTCCAGCAGTATTACATGGCTAACGCGCAGGTTATCCAAACCGCCAGCTCGCTGTTTGACGCGCTGCTGAATATTCGTTGATTGTATTAGGGAATTGATAGCATGCGCATGAGCACCAGCATGATGTACCAGCAGAACATGACCGGCATTACCGGCAATCAGTCGCTGTTTATGAAGGCCGCCGAGCAGCTCTCCACCGGCAAGAAGGTGATTAATCCCTCCGACGATCCGTTAGCGGCATCGCGGGCGGTGATGCTATCGCAGTCGCAGGCGGAGAATAACCAGTATACGCTGGCCCGCACCTTCGCCCGCCAGAGCGTGTCGATGGAAGAGACGGTGCTCTCCGGGGCGACCTCGACCATTTCTGATATCAAGGCGCTAATTGTTAACGCTGGCGGCACCGAGAGCGATAACGACCGCGATTCACTGGCGACGCAGTTGCAGGGGCTTAAAGATCAGTTGCTGAACCAGGCCAACAGTACTGATGGCAACGGGCGTTATCTGTTTGGCGGCTACGAAAACGATAAGCCGCCGTTTGTCGATAATGGCGGGACGATCGGCTATCAGGGCGGCGATAAAACCGTGGAACAGAAGGTTGATGCCAACCGCACCATGACTATCGGTCACACCGGCAATGCGGTATTTATGGCGCTGACCAGCAATCCGAAGCCAGAGCCGGATGGCAGCGATCCGGTCGCCGATGTGTTCGCCAGTATCGATATTGCGCTGGAAGCGTTGAGAACGCCGCAGCAGGGGGCCGATGACGACGTCAAACAGCAGGTGAACGATGCGCTGGCGAAGGCGAATCGCGGGCTCGATAACTCCTACAATAAGGTGCTGAGCGTGCGCGCGGAGCTGGGGAACCAGTTGCAGGAGATGGATCAGCTGGATAGTATCGGCAAAGAGCGCGATATGACCAACGAGGTGCAGATGAGCGCCCTGACCGACGCCGATCTGGCGGAGTCGATCTCCTCGTATTTTATGCAGCAGGCCGCGCTGCAGGCATCCTATAAAACCTTCGGCGATATGCAGGGCATGTCGTTGTTCCAGATGAATCGATAACAATAATATTCCCGTTTTAACACCTTGGCACGTCATCCCGTTCTCTCTGCATATTCGGGTGACGTGCCTTTTTTTGTTTGTGGGCGGCGGTGGATAGCGTGTTAGGGGGGAATGTTGGTTGTGAGGGCATGGCGGCTACGTGCCAAAAGCGGAAGTTGCTTATGCCATAGAGAGTTAGTCTTTAGAAATTTGAATATCCGCCCTGAAGAATTTACCCCAAGCTATGCAGGTTCAAGCACGCGAATGGATTTTTTGTTGCCTGCACATAAATTGGTGCTGGAAACAAAAATTGTACGTGATCGGCATCATGCAAAAAAATAGGTGATGAACTCATTATTGATATTGAGCATTACCGACGTCATTGGGACTGCAAGAATCTATGGTGTGTGATCTATGATCCAAACAAGTTCATTACGAATTCAGAAGGGATTAAATCAGATCTTGAAGGGAAAAGAGCCTCTAAAGACGGTGAAATAATCGTTAAAGTTTTTATTCTTTAGTGATCTTAATCAAGATTTATAGGTTAGCACTGAGTCGGTTAGTCGTCCTCTTGCTCACAGAAGCCTGATGAATTGTTGCGGATTATATGTCAGAGTTGGATATCACTCATTTCAAGATATGTTCATTGACGGAGAATACTTTTGAATCTTAGCAAAGATGGATATCCACAAGGTGAGTTGGTACGAGCTGTATGGGAGTGTTGTGATGAACTCTATGAGAAACTAGGACGAGCCCCCTCACGACAGGAATTTAATGACGAAATTGGCAAACGCGAACCACATCGCATAGGTATTAGTACACATTCTCGCCAATGGGGGGAGTGGATGCGCCATCATAATTTCTCAACATATGTTGCTAGTGAGCCAGGTATCATCCCTGAAGAAATGCACTATCCACAATATCTACGTGTATGGTATGCCGTGACACAACTCGGTTCCGCCTCTGCTGCAAATATTGTTAAGTGGATCCGTAACAGCAACGCCACTCTGAAAGAAACCGAGATTCGCATTCAACTGGATGCATTAACTGTTAATAGCAATTCACGGTATCGATATCTTGGTAGCCGCAAAAGCGCTCGTACTGACCAGGGTAACCCATACGACGTGTTGTTTCGTACAGGAAACCTACGAAATACACGGTATGAACTGTATGTCCAAGAACTGCACGGGACATGGGATATTGGCGACGATGGTAGAACGCCAGTTCAGATTGCTATACCAAGGCCATATGATCGGTTAGTACTTGAAGCGAGGGATGAATTATTCACGGAATTCCCGGAGGATGAAGGTGACATCCGTCTAAAGGCTCTGCGTGAAGTTATTGTTCGGGAAGGACAACCCGCATTTAGACGAAAACTCATTGAAGCTTATGACGGCAGATGTGCGGTAACAGATTGTTCTATCCTGGTGTTACTAGAGGCTGCTCATATAACTCCTTATGCCGGTTCCTGGCATACCCGCGCCCAACATGGTTTATTATTGAAAACAGATATTCATACTTTATTTGATCGTGGTTTGCTCTGGATTGATAGTGAATTCAAAATAAGGATATCAGAACAGCTAGCTGGGACGGAATATGCAGAGTTAGATGGAAGAAACCTAAGATTACCAAAAGATAAGAAAGACTGGCCGTTAATCACCCATTTGCTAAATCATCGGCAATATTGGAGTGAGAAACATAATGACGATTAATGCACTTAATCCAGTAACGTCTCTTCCTCGCTCATAAGGGACAACCAATCTCCCACATTGCAGGAGATTTGAGTATGAACACGTCGCCGTGGAACAAAGACCGTATCATCGGTCAAAAAAGGCCGCTTCAGATATCTCATATCTGGGGGAGCCGGATTCGACTTGAGCTGGAAGGTAAAACACGCGATCTTGCTCTGTTCAACATGGCTTTGGACAGTAAGCTACGAGGTTGTGACCTAGCCAAACTCAAAGTATCTGATGTTGCATATGATAACTCTGTTTTAAGCAAAGCAACGGTGTTGCAACAGAAAACCGTTAGCCCTGTGCAATTTGAGATAAGCAAAGGGACAAGAGAAGCTGTTGCTGCATTGATAAAGCTTGGCAATTTGCATAGTAAAGACTTCTTGTTTCGGTCTCGGGTCGGAACTAATCAGCACATTTAAACCCGGCAATACAACCGAATATTCCGTGGGTGGGTAGAAAAGCTTGGTTTCGAAGATTCGCTTTACAGCACACATTACATGAGAAGAACAAAACCTTACCCGATCTACAAGAAAACCAAGAATCTCCAGGTGATCCAACTTCTGTTGGGTCATAAGAAACTGGAAAGCACAGTCCGTTAGCTGGGCATTGAAGTCGATGACGTGTTAGAGATCTCTGAATCAATTGAAGTCTAAGGTTGTCAGGGCTGCAACAGCAGCCCCGTGCCAAAAACTGCCCCTCCAATTGTATGGATGTTTTCTGTACATCACGATACATTGAGATAGCTATTTAATGGCTTAAACAGTAATAGACATTAATCTCGGGAAGGAAAAGCGTGGATGCCAATACCTATACTCTATACAGAACGCTTACTGTTAAAACCATTATCCTCAGAAGATGCCTCACAAATTCAGATACTTTATCCTCGCTGGGAGATTGTTCGGTACATGGTCTCATCAGTACCATGGCCCTATCCGGATAATGGCGCCGAGAATTATGTCAATAACGTTGCTTTGCCTGATATAGCAAATGGAATCGCTTGGTTCTGGACTATCAGACATCGTGAAACGCCTGACAACCTGATAGGTTTAATCTGTCTGTATGATGTTGAGGATAATAACCGGGGATTTTGGTTAGCTCCGGAGTATCAGGGCAAAGGCTTTATGCGTGAGGCCTGTAATGCAGCTACAGATTATTGGTTTAATTCCTTAAATAAGACGGTGTTGCGTGCGCCGAAAGCAGTTCTCAATAACCGTTCCAAACGTATTTCACAGAGCAGTGGCATGCGACTCATCAGGATTGAAAAGAAAGAGTATGTAAGCGGACTGTTGGATTCTGAACTCTGGGAAATCACCCGTGACGAATGGAATGCTCGAAAGGTTGGTTGATAAGATTATGGCACGTCTGCTTTTCGCTCAAAGCTGTCCGTCAACGGAGTTGACTCCCTTATTACAACTCAGGTGTACAAAAAATAACCTTAGCGTACGATAATTTTCGATATCCAAACTGACCTCTGAATACAGCTGAGTACCTGCAACGGAAAAAAGGAAAAATTGCGTATTACGATCAGGAATATGGTCATGACTGATAGTGGCAGTGGAATGCTGCTGACGATCCTACGGCGCTGGCCATGCCGGAATTTCCGGTCAAATAGAAAGTTGACTGTTACCGGAGATAACGCAAGCTCACTCAGATGAATCGCCCTGGCGGTGGCGCTGAACACTGCTAATTTAAGAGGGGCTGACCGACCCGGCCAGCCATAACCAGACCAGGCGCCTGACCATGCTTTTTGTTCACCCGGTAAGCTGCCATGTGCCGCAAACCATTCACGGCGCTTTGTCAGCCAGTTCTGAAATGCAGGCCGCATTCGCTGACCCACTGGGTGCCTGTTTTCCGCAGCCTGACCTGATGGGTCGGTGGTATTCTGTAGTGATCCCCTCGTGCCTCATCGGCTTTCGGTTTTTCTTTTCAGGTACGAGCAACGGATATCATGGTAAATATTTCAAACCAACCAGAAGGTAACGGCAATTACGATAACTGCGAATATCGCTGTCGATCCCCAGGCAAAAGAAGGCCAGAATGTTACTGCCAGCATTCCGAATCCCAGAATGAGCAGCACAGGTATCAGGGTGCTGGCAAAATATTTCAGTTGGGTATGCAGCCATTTCTTAAAAAATTCACTCATCTGATAATCCGTATAATGGTGTCAGCAATGTCATTGTCTGATGTCGGTGGGAGTAAGCTCAGTTCGGTTCTGCTGATAACGGGCTCAATAATGAAATAAAGCATTTCCAGTTTTTCGGCATACAATGCGTAGTAATAGCGGGGATGCCGAGATTTTAGCCGGTTTGCTGAATCTGCGGCTTCTTGTACGTATCCGTAATAACTGACTATAGTTACCGCGGCCGCGCCTATTTTGGCTAGTTTTGTATTTGCCCCCACCCTGATCCCAAAGCTATAGCTCACCGCAGCTACTATGGCATAGGCCAGTGCCTGGTTTGTCATCGACCCTGAAGCAATTGTAGCCCCCTTGCCAATCAGAATCTTTTGGATGTGGCGGATGCGTTCAGGTGTCAGTCCCTGCAGCAGCTGATTCACGTATATTTTAAACATTCTGGTGACAATATTGTGTTGTTTTACCAGTTGAGTGAGGCCTTCCATAAATCGCACATCTTCGGTTTTCTGCGCGGTACACACATCTCGATAGTTGTCTGTAAAACAAGAAGAGTAGTACGTGAGGCGTCTGACTCCGAGTTGCATACGGCGCGCCTGGTCAAGAATGGAATCTTTTACGCCTCCCAGCGCTTTTTCAAGACGTACGGCTAACAGATTGTCAGCCTGTATTTTTGTAATGATATCTGAATTGCTGAGCATTTGAGTTTGGTCATGTAAAAGATAATGGGGGTTATTATCCACTATGGGATCCGGTTGGGAAACGGAAAATATTGTATGGTAAGGCTAAAGGCAGATAGCGTCATCAACGATTCGATTAGCGAGCGCCCCAGGTCGGTTAGTTCGTATTCAACCTTAGGGGGGGATCGTCAGGTACATCGTTCTGTGACCAAGCCATCACGTTCGAGGCCGCGCAGGGGCAATGTGAGCATCCGATGCGATACCCCGCCGGTGGTGCGCAGAGCAGTGAGCGCGGTGGTGAGACTGTAGCGCGGACATGTCTATTGGTCAGGGACAGATATCTCAATTTAGCTACTACACTGCATGCCAAGGCTAAGTTAAGATGTCCGGGGTAGGGCAAAAGCTCAGATGACCGCTCTGCGCCAGGAGTGGGCGTTCACGTCCGTTCTTGAAATATCGGCCCGATAATTCAGTGTTACATTTTCCGGTTAATACGCAACGCATCCACAACGAGTGAAAACGCTGGAGAAGGCTGTTTACGGCTGGGGTAATAAAGATAGTAGCCGGGAAAAGGCCTGCACCAATCTTCAAGCACCCGGATCAGTTTTCCTTCCCGCAGATGTGTGCCGAACTCCTCTTCAGGTAAAAAGGCAATCCCCAGTCCGGCAAGGGCTGCATCAACGACGTGTTCCGATGTATTAAACGTCAACTGTCCTTCAACCCGAACGTGAAATTTGCCGTTTTCCTGCTCAAACTCCCAGGCGTAAATTTTCCCCGATTGAACCATGCGCTCATTAATACAGCAGTGTTGCATCAGATCGCGTGGCGTCTGAGGGGCGGCGCACCGGGCGAAATACTCAGGGGAAGCTACAGCCGCCATGCGCAGTTTCGGGCCAATGGGTATGGCTATCATATCTTTGTCGATAGTGTCTCCGAGCCGCACGCCGGCATCAAAACGATCCGCCACGATATCCCGGAACCCGTGGTTGGCATCAAACTCAATATGAATATCAGGATATTCGCGTAACAGTGGCGTCAGCTTTGGCAGCAGCGTGGTCTTCAGGACATTGGGTCCACAGGTAATACGGACGGTCCCCGCAGGTTTATCACGCAGTGCCGTCAGCATGTCCAGCTCGGCTTCAATCTCATCAATACGATGGCCCACAGACTGCAGCAGTCGCTCCCCGGCAGCCGTCACTGACACACTGCGCGTAGTCCTTGTCAGCAGGCGGATTTGCATCCGTTCTTCCAGCCCGGAAATCGCCTGGCTCAGTGCGGGCTGGGTCACGCCGAGCTGGGCGGCAGCGCGCGTAAAGCTGCCCTCACGCGCCACAGTGACGAAAGAGAGTAAGTCGTTGAGATTGCGTCTGGCCATGCTCGTTTCCGGTCCATTTATAAATTTTACTTATAAGGGTATTAAGTATTCATTAGCTAGTTAACCCGCTGCATATTGGTAACAATAATGCGATGAAAAAGTCAACGCTAACCCTTATGCAAAACGCTTACCGCAGAACATCACTGCTGCTCCTTGCCGGCCTGCTTTTCGTCACGCAGTCCGCTATGGCGGGTGACAACGAGCGGGGAGTGGCGCAGGAGACGCTTATGAAAATTGAGATCATTGTGGAGGGAGAAACCGCCACCGCCACCCTCTTTGATACGCCGACAGGCCGGGACTTTGCGTCTTTGCTTCCCCTCAGCATGACGCTGGAAGACTATGACGATATTGAGCGTATAAGCGGCCTGCCGCGCAGGCTTTCCACGGTGCAGGCACCGGGCGGCATGACGCCGGAAGCCGGAGATATCACTTACTACGCGCCCTGGGGCAACCTGGCGATTTTTGCCCGGGGCAGGGCTTACGCCCGTTCACTGATCCCGTTAGGGAAAGTGGATTCCGGACTGCCGGTCCTGCAGCGCCACGGACCTCTTGCGGTGCAGATCAGGGTAGCCAACTGACCCGCAGCACCTTCCGCACCGCGATTATCCCTCTTATCCCGTCCCGTCCCCGTATGCCGTTTCAGCTCTTCCTGCAGCGCTGAAGGCTCCGGGGCGCAGACTTATGTTAGCTACTGAAAAGAAATCCCTGAATGAGTAATAAGACAGACGAGAACAGAAAAAAAATCCCCGCTAGCGGGAAACACCCTGCGCACTGGAGTGGTGTCTTTGCCATGACGCTGTGCGTCTTCGCCCTGATCGCTTCTGAATTTATGCCGGTAAGCCTGCTGACACCGATGGCGCAGACCCTTCGTGTCACCGAAGGCATGGCCGGACAGAGCATCGCCATTTCCGGGGCATTTGCAGTGGTAACCAGCCTGTTTATTTCCGTGCTGGCAGGCACGCTTAACCGGAAAACGCTGCTGCTCGGCCTGACCTGCATTATGGCAATTTCCGGTGCTGTTATTGCGATGGCACCCAATTACCTGACCTATATGGCGGGCAGGGCCCTGATTGGCATTGTGGTCGGCGGGTTCTGGTCGATGTCGGCCGCGACGGCAATGCGTCTGGTCCCGGTGCATCGTGTTCCGCTGGCGCTGGCTATTTTCAACAGCGGCAATGCTCTGGCTACCGTCGTGGCTGCCCCCCTGGGCAGCTGGCTCGGATCGGTGGTTGGCTGGCGGGGCGCCTTCTTCTGCCTGGTGCCGGTCGCCATCATCGCGTTTGTCTGGCAATTACTCAGTCTGCCTTCCATGTCGGTCACCCGTCAGGCGGCAGCTTCCCGCAACGTTTTCACGTTGTTTCGTCGCCGGATGGTCACGCTGGGCATGCTGGGTGTGGGGATCTTCTTTATGGGGCAATTCACGCTCTTTACCTACATCAGGCCTTTCCTTGAGACGGTGACGCGGGTGGATGCCGCAACGGTGACCCTGGTCCTGCTGGTTATTGGTGTCGCGGGTTTCATCGGCACTACGCTGATTGGTCGGGTGTTAAAACGCGGGTTCTACCCGACCCTGATGACCATCCCGGTACTGATGGCCATCACCGCGCTGGCACTGATTGCCTTCGGCAGTCAGGTAGCCATCGTGACGGCGCTGCTTGGGCTGTGGGGGCTGATTTCCACTGCCGCACCGGTGGGATGGTGGGCATGGGTTCCGCGTACCTTCCCTCAGAATGCCGAAGCGGGCGGTGGACTGATGGTGGCGATGGTGCAGCTGTCCATTGCTCTCGGTTCGACGGTGGGCGGCCTGCTTTTCGACCATCACGGCTACCAGAGCACCTTCCTGGCCAGCGCCGCGATGCTGATTATCGCAACCGTACTGATCTTTCTGACCTCGCGGGCAGACACTTCTGCCGCAGACCATTCATAAACCCAGGAGTAATGCCATGACAGTTAAAGCTTACGGTGCCCATACGGACACACTGCCACTGGAGCCGATGGATATCACCCGTCGCGCCCCCGGTGCCCATGATGTGCAGATTAACATCGCGTACTGCGGAGTCTGCCATTCGGATATCCACCAGGTACGCGCTGAATGGGCTGGAACGCTCTATCCCTGCGTACCGGGACATGAAATTGTCGGTCGTGTAGTGGCCGTTGGCGATCACGTCTCCGGTTTTCGTGCCGGGGACCTGGTGGGGGTCGGCTGCATTGTTGACAGCTGCCGGCACTGTAGTGACTGTGACGACGGACTGGAGAACTACTGCGACCACATGACAGGGACATACAATTTCCCGACGCCGGATGCGCCGGGCCACACGCTGGGCGGATATTCGCAGCAGATTGTGGTGCATGAACGCTATGTCCTGCGCGTCACTCACCCGAAAGCGCAACTGGCCGCCGTGGCACCGCTGCTGTGCGCGGGGATCACAACGTACTCCCCGCTGCGTCACTGGCAGGCGGGTCCCGGCAAAAAAGTCGGGGTGGTCGGTATCGGCGGGCTGGGGCATATGGGGATCAAGCTGGCGCACGCCATGGGCGCGCATGTTGTAGCCTTTACCACGTCTGAGTCCAAACGAGACGCCGCCAGAGCGCTTGGTGCAGATGAAGTGGTTGTCTCCCGTCATGCCAGCGAAATGGAAGCCCATGCAAAGAGCTTCGATTTCATCCTCAACACCGTTGCTGCGCCGCATAACCTCGATGTGTTCACCGCGCTGCTGAAACGGGACGGCACGATGACCCTGGTGGGGGCGCCGGCCACGCCGCATGACGCGCCGGAAGTGTTCAGTCTCATCATGAAGCGCCGGTCGATTGCCGGGTCGATGATTGGCGGCATTCCTGAAACACAGGAGATGCTCGATTTCTGCGCCCAACACGGCATTGTCGCCGACATTGAACTTATCCGCGCCGATCAGATTAACGACGCCTATGAGCGCATGCTCAGGGGCGATGTGCATTACCGGTTTGTCATGGATAACGCCACCCTGGCTTAATAATAAGGAGACCATCATGAAAAAATTTACGTTAGTGCTGGGGCTGTTGATCAGTGCATTTGCTTCCTCTGCGGCGGATATGTCCCGTGGGGCCGATAATTTTTATAAAAGCGATAAGGTGATGCAGCAAAAAGTCACCTTTAAAAACCAGTATCAGATGGCCGTGGTCGGCAACCTGTTTATGCCGAAAGCGATGAGCCAGAACACCCGACACCCGGCGATCGTCGTTGGTCACCCGATGGGAGCCGTTAAGGAACAGAGTTCAAATCTCTATGCGCAGAAGCTGGCGGAGCAGGGTTTTGTCACGCTGGCTATCGATCTCTCTTTCTGGGGAGAAAGCGAGGGCAAACCGGGGCACCTGATTTCACCGGAAATCTACACAGATGATTTCAGCGCGGCGGTTGATTATCTGGGCACACAGCCGTTTGTTGATCCGGAAAACATTGGAGTGCTGGGCATCTGTGGCAGCGGAAGTTTCGTTATCAGCGCTGCGAAGATTGACCCGCGTATGAAAGCCATCGCCACGGTCAGCATGTATGACATGGGGGCTGCGTTCCGTAATGGCCTTAACCATTCCCAGACGCTGGAGCAACGTAAGGCCTTTATCCGGTCGGCTATTGAGCAACGTTTTGCCGAGTTCAAAGAGGGAGAGACCGCATATATTCCCGGTACTGTTAATAAACTGGATGCATCCACGCCGGATATTCAGCGCGAGTTCTTTGATTTCTACCGCACAGAGCGCGGCGGCTACACCCCGCAGGGTCAGAAAGAAGAACTGACGACGAAACCGATGCTGAGCAGTATTGGCAAGTTTATGAACTTCTATCCGTTCAACGATATTGAAACTATTTCGCCGCGTCCGATGCTATTTATCACCGGGGACCAGGCTCATTCAAAAGAGTTCAGCGAAGACGCATTCAAACGCGCCGGTCAGCCTAAAGAGCTGTATGTCGTCCCAGGTGCAGGGCATGTCGATCTGTATGACCGTACCGACCTGATCCCTTTTGAAAAATTAACCGACTTTTTCCGTAAGAACCTGCGATAACGCATTTGGTTAAGGAACATTTGATATGAATTACAAACATCTGGGTCGTACCGGCCTGCGGGTGAGCCGTATTGGTCTCGGCACCATGAATTTCGGTGAGCTGACGGATGAGCCGACCAGCTTCAGGATCATGGATGAAGCCGTGGATGCGGGTATCAACTTCTTCGATACCGCTGACGTCTATGGCGGGCCGCAGTCGCCGGATATGGCAAAGGGTTACGGAATATCCGAAGAAATCATCGGTAACCGGTTGGCGCGCAGTGGTCAGCGTGACCGAATCGTGCTGGCCACGAAAGTCTACCAGCCGATGGATACGGGGCCGAACGACAAATATCTGTCCGCTTACCATATTCGCCGGGCCTGTGAAGCCAGTCTGAAAAGACTGAAAACGGACCATATCGATCTCTACCAAATGCACCATATTGACCGGAACACGCCCTGGGAGGAAGTCTGGCAGGCCATGGAACAGCTGATCCGCGAGGGCAAAATCAGCTATGTGGGCAGCAGCAACTTTGCTGGCTGGGACATTGCTACCGCACAATGTAAGGCTGACGCGCGTAACCTGCTGGGGCTGGCGTCGGAGCAGAGTCTGTACAACCTGACCCAGCGTACGGTTGAGCTGGAAGTCATCCCGGCGCTGCGTCATTACGGCATTGGCCTGATCCCGTGGAGCCCGGTCGGGATGGGGATGCTGGGGGGCGTGCTGAAAAAAATTGCCGGTGGCCGCCGGGCATCACCGCAGTTGCAGGCACAAATCAACCGCTTGCGGTCGCAACTGGAGGCGTGGGAAACACTGTGTGATGAGCTGGGGGAAACGCCATCAGACGTTGCGCTGGCATGGCTGCTGCAGAACCCTGTGGTTAGCGCCGTGCTCAGTGGTCCGCGTACAGCTGAACAGCTCCGTCAAAATCTCAATGCCCTGACGCTGTCTCTTTCAGACGATACGCTCAAAAGACTGGATACCATCTGGCCGGGACCGGGCGGGGAGGCACCTGAAGCCTACGCATGGTAAACTTTTATCAGTGTCAACAATTACCGGCCTTCGGGTCGGTAATCATGTTTTTTAGTCAGATTTATTTATTACATGGCGCTGGAATATTAATAGAATGACCTGAAATATCTGATAAAAACGGCAATTTATAACCTGTGTTCAATACCTCATAAGGCCGGTCATGAAATCCTATAGCTTGCCAGACACTTATCGTTCAACAAATTTAAACACCATTGGGATGTGGGAAGATAATGCCGAAATCGGAGAAATCAGAGAGGAAAACTACTACGACCCGGTAAAACTCGCTCTGGCAACAGGCATAAAGCCGCGTATGTCATTTTCGGTCTCGCAGCTATTTGATGAATTAAACGAGCTCACAAGGGATGATCCACTCGCCGACATCCTGCCAAAACACAGTTTCCATTTCACCTTCGTACCACTGACTCTACCACTCTATAAGGCAAACGAGCGATTGCCCTCGAAAGCCGAGCAATTGAAAAATATCTGGGCGGGATATCATTCGAAAAAGATTGTGATCAGGAACCTTCGTTTAATCGCTTTGCCCAGCCAGTTGTTACTGGCGGGTATCCCGGATGAGCCAGCGATAGCTATGCGTCAGTCATTCTGCGAGAGAATTCTGGAGTCTAAGTGGAAAGATGAGTTGCTGATGCGGCACAGCAGCAGTCCATTACCGGCACCATTCTGGCACAGCACGATCCTGCGTTACAGCGCTACTTTTATACCCGCAACCGTGCGGGAGTTTTTTTTGGAACGTCAGGAAATTGATTACGGAGATGTCGTCGGAGAATTGACATTAGCGAGGATAAACTATAATTGGGAAAAATTTTATCCATTAGAGATTTAATATTGTCGATGTAGCTACATGCCGGATGAAATTGATGTATTCCTCAGTTTAAACGGGCGAGCTTAGGTCCGCTCCTTGCGCGCCAGTCCTTATGTTTAGCTGGCTATCAATACGTTGACGAATACTCAATAAACAGATGGGTGAGCAGCGTTACACCTGTTATCGATGATTTGTCCCGGAGCAGAAAATCCTCTGAACACGACTCCAAAGCATCCAGAGGGAGTCACCGCTCTCATGACAAAGAATTCACACCCTCACTAAAGTCGTTTGTACAAGGTATGTGTTCGTGTTGGCCTGATTGAAGGAGGGAAGCCTTTAGCCGTTTGGCATCCGGACGATACATTCCCGCCACTTTCCCAATGATTAACAAAGCAGGGGACTCGACATGTTCTTGCGCCATGATCTTTCCTCATGCATCCAGTGTGCTGGCTGTTCATTGGCGCTCTCCCATGGTCAAGGTGGCTATCTGGTCGGCAACTATCTTCTTAAGCTCAGGCAGGCAGGAGCCACAGTTGGTGCCGCATTTCAGGGTTGCCCCAAGCTGCTGCACGCTGTGGCACCCCTGGCGTACGGCATCGACAATTTGCATTTCGCCGACGGAAAAGCAGCTGCAAACTATTTTGCCGGTTGGCGCTTTATGGTTGGCGGCTTGACCTGCCAGCAAGGCCAACCGCTGCTGCGCTGTCTCCGGTGGCGTGAAAAAGGCAGATAACACCTCCTGACGGTCTGGTATCAGAGGGCTTCGACTGGCATAAAATGCCAACTGCAGTACGCCCTTCGCCCACACCAGCAGGTTAAAACCATCATCACCTATCCGGGCGCTCTGGCAGATTTTTCCCTCCAGCGCATAATATTCGCCCAGCCATGCCAGCCAGTCTTCAGGAAGGGAGGTGTCGGCCAGAGTAAAATGCGTGATGCCCGGTTGAGTGATAAGACTCCAGTAAGCGGTTGTCGGTGGAGCGAACCCGTCCCCCCGAATAAACAGTTCAGCGTGCCATGCCGCTTTCCATTTCATCAGGTTGACCGGCGTATGTTTACTTTCTGGCTGTCCGGAAAGGGGGTCTGTGTAGGGGGCGATCAGCGCATCAACGCGGGCCTGTTGGCTGAAACGACTATTCCAGTGGATCGGCACAAAAATGCTGCCACGTGGCTGAAGATAATCGGGTTGCGCACGTAACAGCAGCCAGCCATGTGATGAGGAGACGCGCAGTAAATCGCCCGCCTGGACACCTGGCGCATCATCCGGATGGAGCTGGCAGTAAGGTTCACTGATGTGCTGCATCAGGCGTGCAGACCTGCCTGTTCGTGTCATCGTATGCCATTGATCGCGTATCCTACCGGTGTTCATCACCAGCGGGTATGCCTGCGTCGGTTGATTGGCGGGTAGCCTGGGGATCACGGCGATCAACCGTGCTTTACCATCGGAGTGAAAGAATATTTTATCCGTGAAGAGTCGAGGGGAGCCCTGAGGTGTGGCGGCGTTTACCGGCCACTGAATCGGCCGCATGGCATCCCATTGTTCATTGGAGAGCTGCGCCAGCCCACTGATGTCAAAGGCACGTTCACCGGCATTTTCAAATCCGGATAGGGAGGCATGTTCGCGAAAAATGTCTGCCGGATGCTGCCAGGCAAAGGCGTCGCCAAACCCCAGTCGCTGTGCAACCTGGGAGAGGATCCACCAGTCTGGTTTAGCCTCTCCCGGCGCGGGAAGAAACGAGCGTTGGCGTGAGATACAACGTTCCGAATTGGTCACCGTGCCATTTTTCTCCCCCCAGCCCAGTGCCGGGAGCAGGATATGCGCAAAACGTGTGGTGTCCGTGTCACGCATTATGTCGGACACGATGACCAGCGGACAGCGTGCCAGACCGGCTCGAACGCGATCGGCATCCGGCAGCGAGACCAGCGGATTGGTGCCCATAATCCAGACGGCTTTGATCTCTCCGCTTTCGATAGCATGGAATAACTCGACGGCGCTGAGCCCGGGAGCCCGTGCGACGCTATCGCTTTTCCAGAAACGGCTAACCCTATCGACCTCGGTGGGTGTAAATCCCATATGACAGGCCAGCTGGTTTGCCAGCCCACCAACTTCACGCCCGCCCATCGCATTCGGCTGGCCCGTTATCGAAAATGGTCCACAGCCGGGGCGTCCGATATGGCCGGAGGCTAAATGCAGATTAATGATAGCGTTGCATTTATCGACGCCCGAAGTGGATTGGTTAATCCCCATCGAATACAGAGTCACCATGCGTTGGCTATCGGCGACTCGCTGATAAAAGGCCTGTAATTGAGAGGAGGGTAACCCACAGTACTCCGCCGTTTTATCGAGGCTCCATGCTTGCGCTGCCCGTAAAGTTTCTGCAGCCCCAAGAGTGTGATTTTGCAGAAAATCGGTATCCAGTTTTCCTGTCTCTGCCAGAGCATTCAATGCCCCGCAAAACAACGCTGCATCAGCACCAGGACGCAGCGCCAGATGGAGATCGGCAAGATCACAGGTTGCCGTTGTACGCGGATCGACAACAATAATCTGCATGTCTGGCCTGTTCGCTTTGGCTTTCACCAACCGCTGATACACTACCGGATGCGCCCAGGCGGTATTCGAACCCACCAGGATAACGCAATCGGCCAGCTCCAGATCCTCATAATTGCAGGGAACGGCATCTGCGCCGAATGCGCGCTTGTAACCCACCACGGCGGAAGACATGCATAGCCGGGAGTTGGTATCCATGTTTCCCGCCCCGATGAACCCCTTCATCAGCTTATTGGCGACATAGTAATCCTCCGTCAGCAGCTGACCCGAGCCATAGAACGCGACCGACTGCGGCCCATATTCATCCATCGTGGCCTGCAGCCCTTGCGCGACAGCATCCAATGCTTGTGACCAACTGACGGGTTGATGATGAATTTCCGGTTGGAGCAAGCGCCCCTGTAAGCCCAACGTTTCACCCAGCGCGCTGCCTTTGACACAGAGTCTTCCGTGATTCGCCGGATGTTGCGGATCGCCACTGGCCGCAAAGCCATCAGCATGCGGCTGCATACTGACGCCACACCCTACACCGCAATAGGCACAGGTGGTATTAACGACAGGAAGCGGTGTCTTCATAGGCTGACTGTCTCAATGATTTTGACAGGTGCGATGCCCTGCACGCATGCCTGCACCCAGACGCGGCCTTCTTCCACTTTCACTTCCCAGGTTCGCAGGGCAACCGGTGAATGATCCAGGCTCTGGCCATCCTGCAGGCGAAAACGCTGTTTATAGAGCGGTGAAATCACGACCGGCTCGCCTTTGACATCCCCCACTAACCCGCGCGCTAACACATTGGCGTCGCTGTCAGGCTCATGATTGCTTAACGCAAAAACCTGCTGTGGGTGGTCGGGTAGATGGAAGAGGGCAATCTGCTGGTTCGCCAGCCGCGCCGCCATTCCCGCATTCGCCGGGATGGCGCTCAAGCGGCACACCTCAACCCAGCCGTCCACCGACTCCGGCGTATTTTCCACTTCAGGGGCAGGCAGCATGCTGCGCTCCTGATGTGTTGCAGGACGTTGTTGCTGACGCTCCTCCACCATCATCACCCCTTCGTCTGGCACTTCACTGTTTACAAACGGCTTGAACAGCGCCAGGCGATCCGGAGATGACAGCGTTGTCTGCCATTCGCACTGATAGGTCGCAACCACCGCCTCCATTTCACGATCCAGTTCATCCGCGATATGCAGGCTGTCCTCCAGTATGACCTGGCGCAGGTAGTCCAGACCGCCTTCGAGATTATCCATCCAGGTGCTGGTGCGCTGTAGTCGGTCAGCCGTGCGGATATAGAACATCAGGAAACGGTCAACCGTACGAATGACATCCTCGGTACTCATGTCCTGCGCAAACAAATCAGCATGACGGGGCTTCATGCCTCCGTTTCCGCAGACATACAGATTCCAGCCCTTATCCGTTGCAATCACCCCGACATCTTTGCTTTGGGCTTCTGCGCACTCACGAGTACAGCCCGATACGGCCATTTTAATTTTGTGAGGTGAACGGAGCCCTTTGTAGCGGTGCTCTAACTGCAGTGCGAGCGAGGTAGAGTCCTGTACGCCGTAGCGACACCAGCTCGATCCGACGCAGGATTTCACCGTACGCAGGGATTTACCATAGGCATGACCGGTTTCAAAACCGGCATCGACCAACTGTTGCCAGATGTCCGGAAGTTGTTCCAGGCGCGCGCCGAATAAGTCGATGCGCTGCCCGCCGGTTATTTTGGTATAGAGACGGTAATGCCTGGCGATCTCGCCGATCGCGATAAGCCCTTCTGGCGTTATCTCGCCCGCCGGAACGCGCGGGACGACGGAGTAGGTGCCATCCTTCTGAATGTTGGCAAAATAACGATCGTTGGTGTCCTGCAGCGGCAGATGCTGCGGTTTTAACAGGTACTCGTTCCAGCAGGATGCCAAAATCGAACCCACCAGCGGTTTGCAGATTTCACAGCCGCTACCGTGGCCGTGCTTTTCAATTAGCGCCTCGAAGGTGCGAATATTGCCAATCCGGACCAGGTGATAAAGTTCCTGGCGCGACCAGGCAAAATGTTCACAGATATCTTTTTTCACCTCAACACCCATATCGGACAGCGCGTACTCCATCACTTGCTTAGTCAGTGCGGAGCAGCCTCCACAGCCTGTCGCGGCTTTGGTGCAGGTTTTTATCGCAGCCATGTCATGGCAATTATTCTTCACCGCATCACAGATATCGCCTTTGCTGACGTTGTGACAGGAACAGATTTGCGCACTGTCCGGTAGAGCGGCTATGCCCAGCGCCGGCTTATCTGTGCCTGAACTGGCAGGTAAAATCAGGGTTTCAGGTTTGGCCGGTAACGGCATATCGTTGAGCATCATCTGCAGCAGGGTACTGTATTCCGCGCTGTCTCCGACCAGTACCGCGCCGAGCAGGCGTTTACGGTCCTGTGATACCACGATTTTCTTATACACTTCTGCCGGGCCGTCGACCCAGCTGTAACTCTGACAGCCGGGCGTACGACCATGCGCATCGCCGACAGAGGCCACCTCGACGCCCAGCAGTTTAAGTTTGGTGCTCATGTCAGCACCTTTAAACGCCACTTCGCTGCCCGTCAGAGTATCCGCCAGCGTGCGGGCCATCTGATAACCCGGCGCGACCAGACCGAAAATTTGACCGTTCCACAGCGCGCATTCTCCTATGGCATAGATGGCGGGGTCGGACGTCTGGCACACATCGTTGATGACAATGCCGCCACGCGGGCCCACATCCAGTCCGCACCCTCTGGCCAGCTGATCGCGCGGGCGGATACCGGCAGAGAACAGCACCAGGTCGGTTTCCAAATGGCTGCCATCGGCAAACGCCATGCGGTACTGGCACTGTTCGCCCGCGACGATGGCCTGCGTTTCCTTCCCCGTATGCACCTTCACGTCCAGCGCTTCAATTTTACGACGCAGCATGGCCGCGCCACCTTCATCGAGCTGAACCCCCATCAGCCGTGGCGAAAATTCCACCACGTGGGTGTCCAGCCCAAGCTGTTTCAGCGCGTTTGCCGCTTCCAGCCCCAACAGTCCTCCGCCCACGACCACACCGATTTTCCCTTTCGCCGCACAGGCCTGTATGGCATCCAAATCATCAAGCGTGCGATAGACCAGGCAACCTGGCGCATCATTCCCGGGAATGGGTGGCACAAACGGGTAGGAGCCTGTCGCCAGCACTAACACATCGTAGGCCGTCTGTCGTCCTTGATGGTCGACGACATAGCGATGCTTCGTGTCAATGTGCCCGATGCGGTGCCCCAGGCGTAGCTCAATGCCGGTGGATTCAAAGAATCCTGTTTCAACCATCGAGAGGGATTCCGCGCTTCTGCCGGCAAAGTATTCGGATAAGTGAACACGGTCGTAGGCAGGCGTTGCCTCTTCAGCAAAAACAATCACCTGATAGCGCAGGTGCAGTTCGCGCTCCACCAGTTGTTGTAAAAAATGGTGGCCCACCATGCCGTGTCCGGCCATAACCAGTACAGGTTTCGACATTGAATGACTCCTCGTTACCGCGACGGGCAACGGTTCTGATTGATTGAACGGTAAGCCGGAGGTCTCTGGCTCATGAGCGGGACTGAAGACACTGAGGGGCGCCTGCAGAGTTGTGGGATGGCTAATGTGAAAGAGGTAATCCGGGCCATCGCTGATATCGCCCCACAGAAGTACCCCCTTCACCTGGTTGTCGCGAAGCACCAGACGACGGTAATGCCCGTCAAACGGGTCAAAGGTGGTGTGGATTTGCGCGTCATCGTCGCCATTCAGTTCACCGGCACAAAACAGATCGATACCCGTGACTTTGAGGCGTAGCGGCACATTCTGTCGCTCAAACGTTGAGGTGCTATCGATACCCGCCAGCCGTGAGGCCAGCGTTTTAGCCTGTTGCCAGCAAGGCGCCACCAGGCCAAAAGTGAGATCACCCAACTGACAGCATTCACCGATGGCCGATATCTGCGGGTCGGACGTTTGCAGTTGATTGTCCACCAGGATGCCGCGGTCGCATGACAATCCGGCCTGTTTAGCCAGTCCGATTTCCGGTCGCACGCCCACGGCGATGACTACGCGTTCAGCCGGTATTTCACGTCCATCATGCAGGTTTACCGCACGGATGTTTCCCGCTGTATCAGGAGCGAATGACGCCGTTTCAGCCTGCAAAATGACGTTAATCCCGCGCAAAGAGAGCCTGTCGTACAGCAGGTCTCCGGCCTGTTCATCAAGCTGCTGATCCATCAAATGCGGGCCACGATGCAGCAGGGTGACCTGCATTCCTCGCTGGGCCAACGCCGCGGCCGCTTCCACACCCAATACACCACCGCCGATAACCACCACTGGCTGATCGCTGTACGTGTCCCGAAGTATGTTTTCTACATCCTGCTGAGTCCGGAATCCCTGAATACCGGGTAATTCCATGCCGGGCAACGACGGAAGAAAAGGGCGCGAGCCGGTTGCTATCACCAGATGGTCGTACTGATAGATCTGCCCGGCGGCCGTCACGGTACGCGCGTGGCGATCGATTGTCGTCACTGTCACGCCAGTCATTAATGTGATGTTGTGATGTTCGTACCACTGCGCATCGTGCGTTATGATTTGCTCAAAGTCTTTCTCACCGGAGAGGACGGGCGTGAGCTGTATACGGTTGTAGGCGCCGTAGTTTTCATTGCCGATGATCAGCATGCGATAGCGGTCTGGCGCGAACTCGCAGAGATGCTCAACCAGCCGTACCCCAGCCATGCCATTGCCAATAACGATCAGTGTCGGTTTAGCCATCAGGTAAATCCTCTCGCTGAATCAGGCCACGGCCCGGTGTTTTTCATAGAGAAAATGCAGCACCTGCTGGCGGTACTGGTGGAACAGGGGATCGTTCGCGAGCGTCAGGCGACTGCGCGGTCGGGGCAGTTCAACCTGTAACACTTCACCGACTTTCGCCGCGGGACCGTTGGTCATCATCATCACGCGATCAGACAACAGCACGGCTTCGTCAACGTCGTGAGTGATCAGCAAAATGGTGGTTTTCAGGCGTGCCTGAATGTCCATCACGGCGTCCTGAAGATGGGCACGCGTTAAGGCATCAAGCGCCCCAAAAGGTTCGTCCATGAGCAACACTTTGGGTTTCATCGCCAACGCGCGGGCAATGCCCACCCGTTGCTTCATCCCACCTGAAATGGCGCCAGGGCGCTTATCGGCGGCATGCTCCATGTGCACCAGTTCGAGGTTGTGCATAATCCAGTCGTGCATTTCGCTTTTGCTCATCTGGCCTTTAAAGACCTGCTGAACCGCTAACGCGACATTCTCAAAAGCGGTTAACCATGGCAGCAGCGAATGGTTCTGGAAGACAACGCCGCGCTCGGGGCCCGGTCCGGTAATTTCTTTGTTATCGCACAGCAGCACACCGTCCGATGGTTGGCTCAGTCCGGCAATCAGGTTCAGCAACGTCGATTTCCCACAGCCGGAGTGACCAATCAGGGTGAGGGTTTCACCTTCCGCAATGTCAAAACTCACGTTATCCAGTGCCAGGTACGTCGTTTTCGCCCCAGGGAAACGCTGGCTGACGTTCTGGACACTGATAATGGCTTTCTCTTTTTTCATGTCAGGCTCCAGGGTGGTTGTCGTCACTTAATCGGCGGGCAACGGCCATCAGCCCTTGCTCAAGTAGCATCCCTACGGCACCAATCAGCAAAATAGCGATGATGATGTTTTCCACGTTGAGGTTGTTCCATTCATTCCAGATCCAAAAACCAATCCCCACGCCGCCGGTCAGCATTTCTGCTGCGACAATGACCAGCCATGCAATGCCAATAGATAACCGAACACCGGTCAGGATGTAGGGCAGAACTGCGGGAAACAGGATCTTGCGTATCACTGTGAACTCACTGAGTTTCAGGACGCGCGCAACGTTGAGATAGTCCTGCGGAATGCGCATCACGCCTTCTGCGGTATTGAGGATCATCGGCCAGATAGAACAAATGAAGATGGTCCATGACGAAGCGGGTTCCGCACGCTGGAACAGCAGCAGACCGATAGGAAGCCACGCAAGCGGGCTGACCGGACGCAGCAACGAGATAATCGGATTGAACATACTGTTAATAAAGCTGAAACGGCCAATCAGAAACCCTGCGGGGATCCCCAGCAAGGCCGCCAGCCCAAAACCTATCGCAACGCGTTTGAGTGATGCCAGGATGTTCCAGCCAATCCCCATGTCGTTTGGCCCGTCGATGTAAAACGGATCGGCAAAGATAAGTTTCGCCGCCTCCCAGGTTTTCATCGGTGTTGGAAAGCCTTTGCTGTTCATCGCCGCAATCTGCCAGACGACCAGCAAAACGAGAGCCCCGAAAAGGGCGGGGATCATTTTTTGCAGCAGGCGACGAGCGCTCGCGCGAAGCCGGGTAATAAGTGCATCAGGTTTGGCAAGCGGAGTCGGGTTTTTGATCGTGACAATCTCTGCTCTGACCCGCACAGGCTCCGTCAGGCTCACCGCATTGGTTTTCAAATTCATAGACATCTGTAGCCTCACTTAGCGTTTCATTGCAAAACTGTTGGCATATTCAGCAGGGGCGCTGCCATCCCAGACTTTGCCGTCGATGAAGGTACTGCTGCGCATATCGCTGGAAGGTAAGTTGATGCCTCCGACCGCCGTAGCGGCCTGTTTATAGACGTCAATACGGTTAATTTTTTTGGCAATGCCGAGATAGTCGGGGTCTTTGTCGAGCAGCCCCCAGCGCTTGTGTTGAGTCAGGAACCACATACCATCGGAGAGCCAGGGGTAATTGACGGCGCCATCATTGAAGAAGCGCATGCTGTGGCTATCTTTCCATTTTTTACCCAGACCATTTTCGTAATTACCGAGCATGCGGCCCTGAATCGTCGCTACCGAGGTGTTGATGTAGGCTCGCGCCGCAACGACCTGAGCGGTTTCAATACGATTGGCGTCGGAGGTGTCTATCCAGCGGGAAGCGTCGAGTACCGCGGCGGTGAGTGCGCGAGCCGCATTCGGGTTTGCAGAGACCCAGGCGGACGTGGTGCCGAGAATTTTCTCCGGATGATCCGGCCAAATCTCCTGCGACGTAGCTGCCGTGAATCCAATGCCGTCCTGAATGGCCCGCTGATTCCAGGGTTCCCCGACACAAAACCCGCTCATATTGCCGATTTTCATGTTCATCACCATCTGCGGTGGGGGGACGACAACATTGCGCACGTCGTTGAAGGGGTGGATACCGACATGTGCCAGCCAGTAATAAAGCCACATGGCGTGCGTGCCGGTCGGGAACGTTTGGGCGAAGGTATACGTGCCTTTATCGCTGGCATCAGCCGCTTTTTTTAGCGATGCCGTATCCGTAACGCCCGCCTGTTTTAACTGGTTGGAAAGCGTGATCGCCTGCCCGTTATTGTTGAGCGACATCAACATCGCCATATCATGCTGCGGGCCGGAAACGCCAAGCTGCAAGCCATACAGCATGCCGTACAAGGCATGCGCGGCGTCCAGCTCACCGGATACCAGTTTGTCGCGCACCGAAGCCCAACTCGACTCTTTGCTTGGGATGATCTTAATGCCGTACTTCTCGTCAAATTTCTTTACCGCCGCCATCACCACCGAAGAACAGTCCGTCAGAGGAATGAATCCGACACGGATCTCTTTCTTTTCTGGCGCATCGGAGCCGGCAGCCCAGACTCTGTTCATGAAGCCTGACATCAACATGCTGCCGCCGAGTGCCGCACTTCCCGCAAGAAAGCGGCGGCGGGAGAGTTGCCCCAGAGTTTTTTTGTCGTTTTGCGTCATCAAGGCTTCCTGTTACGTAGAAAATGAACAAAAAAAAGCGTCCAGTTAACGTTCAGTTTCCTGAACGCTAACGGACGCCTTTATCCGTAATCCTGACTAAACCGCCATTGGTTTAGTGCTTCTGTTGTCAAAATAATGCAGTTCGCGTGCCAATCTTCAGATTCGCAACAAATCAGAACATTAGCGCGATAGGGCAACGCTGTTATCCGTTCTGATGCACCGTCAGCGCACAATGTGCACAGCAATATTGCACATGGAAGGTGCAGCGATTGACCGGTATTACGCCCGCTTTCCTCCTAATAAAGTAGATACGGAAAGCACCGCATCTGCGATTTCCGATAGTTTCTTATTCTGGTTCATCGCCATCGCAAGCAACATTTTATGCGCCTCGGGTTCTGTTAAGGCGTGATGTTGCATCAGCAGGCCTTTTGCACGCTCAACCAGCTTGCGCTCGGCCAGCAGGACACGGAGTCGGGAAAGTTCGGCATCGAGAGCCTGTAGCTGACGGGATTGCTGTTCGACCAGTTCAAGAACAGACCGGCTGAGCTGAGGAGGAAGCAGCACGGTGTAATGACTTTCGGGCTGCGGAATTTGGTCGATATTCTGCTGTTGAAGTGCAAGAGATGCCTGCGCTTCATTGATACGTTGGCGGCAGGATGCCATCAGGACATCTTCCAGGTTATCCTCCACCACTTTCATGCCATCGATTCGCGCGCTAGAGACGCTAAACCAGCGGAGTGCGATATCCGCCGACGCTTCATTGGGCTTTACCTGCGTGCAGGCAATACGCCTGAAACGTTCGAAATCGCTGCTATCCTGGTTCATCTGTTGCTGCCACAACGCCAGGCTGTTGGGGTCAGTAAATTCCGCGAATGTCTGAAAGCAACGCTCCTGGCTTTCGATCAGGCTCAAAAGTTGTTGGCGCGCTGACTCGTCAAACTGACGCGCAGCAAAACCAGCGGCAGCCGTTGCCCGTTCCTGCCCGGCCAGCTCTTTACCCTGCATGAAGCTGCACATCGCCAGTAAGGCCCGAGAAATGGACGGATCGCCGGAGATATCCGCCGTTTCGAATACTAGTGCAAGGTGGGTGCGGATCACCTCGTTGTAGGTATTCATGGCTTCTGGCTGACTGATACTCAGGTCAAAAATGTGCTGACGCAACGGAGGTAATGTGCTGAGACTGTGTAAAAGTAAGGCGATGCGGCTGAACAAACGAGAGGCGTTAGCCATGTTCAGGCTGGTCAACTGATGAGATTCAAACCACTGATTGATCGCCTTCTCAGCGTTTCGAACCGCCAGGGCTCGCTCGCTCAGTTGTTCTTTCCAAATGCCGCCATGAGAACACAAAAAGATGTTTGCGGTACCTCGTTCTCGTTGCAGTACGTGAATCATTTGGCTGACAGCACCCACTAACTCGCCCAACTTCAACAGCTGTTGCAAAGAGGCGATTTCGCTTTTTTTTGACTCCTGAATGAAGCTGATAGCGGAAAGGGTCATAGAGGAACCTGTTTAATGAGTAGGTTCATCGTTAAAGCAAGAAGTGTGCCGGAGAGAGAAATAACTAACTATTGTTAGCTCGTCCGCTCGGTGCCAGGAGCAGACGTTGATAATGGTGTGTATTGGTCAACAGTACGATTTATTATTCATGCTGAAAGCAGAAAGCTGCTTGATTGCAGCTTTCAAAAGCCAGTGTATTCAAATGCAGCAAAGCTATAAATTAGGTTTAATTAAATAATGCCTTTGTGAACCTACTTTAGGAAAGTCCGGTAGCGACATTTGAAGTATATAACCCTGTTTTTCATAAAAAGGGAGAGCCTGGAAGCTAAAGGTATCTACAAGTCCATGAATACACCCTTTCCGCAAACCTTCTTTTTCAGCCATATCCATAAGTTTGCTACCCAAACCGCTGCTCCTTGCAGATTCACTTACCCAAAGATAGTCGATGCAGAGCCACGGACCTTTTCTGTCAGCAATTAATCCGCCTACCATTTCACCGCTTTCGTTTCTGCAGTAGACCCCAAGCTGCCCATTTTTACTAAAATCGACGAACTGAGCATTGTAGCTTCTTAATCCGGTTAATAGTTCTTCTTTATCATATTCAGTAACTTGATGTGTGATTTGAAAGTCCATACATATCCAATTGAACAAGTTTGCATTTGTAATTTAATGTTATAAATAAGTTAATGAAACGTATCAATGGAAAGTTTATTTTTAATCCTGGGGGCAGGCCACGTCCGTTTTTCGCTCAAAGCAGACCTGGTGCTACCTGCTTCTTCAAAAATCAAACCCTGAACTGGAGGCGGTACTGCCACGACGGTAGGGATACAATTTTTTTGGTTGCGTATGTTCTGTTGACTTATTCTGTAAAAAGATTACTTTTCAGGACATGAAGAAGATACTCATTATCGTCCCCGATGGCGGCATGCTGTTTGAATCCGCCGGCATTGCCGACATTCTGATGCAGGCCAACCGCCTGCATCCGGAAGGCGCGACCCATAGCTGTTACCAGGTTCAGTTAGCGACAACCCAGCCGCATCAGGTGATCCATGGTCAGTCCGGTTTAAATCTACTGGCAGATCATCGCCTGCATGAGATAGACCCTCGCGAACCTCTCGATACCGTCATTATCACTGGCAGAGGCCAAAACCCGCAGGAAGGCATTGCGGTGGTTGACTGGCTGCGCCTTGCCGCTCCCCATGCCCGCCGCATTGCATCGGTTTGCGGCGGCGCAATGCTGTTGGCGCAAACCGGGCTGCTGGACGGCAGACGAGCCACCACTCATTGGAAATTACTGGAAACCATGCAAGCAGAATTTCCTCAGGTGCGCGTCGAAGGCGGCCCGCTCTACATTCAGGACGAACACATCTGGACATCGGGTGGAGTCAGTTCGGGCTTTGACCTGACGCTCGCGCTGGTTGAAGAGGACTACGGCTTCAGTCTGGCGCGCGACATCGCCCAGGACTTTGTCATGTACCTGCGCCGCCCCGGCGGCCAGTTGCAGTTTAGCCGCTACAACCTTCAGCAGAGCAGTTCCCTGGGCCCCATTAACGATCTGCAGGCCTGGTTGCTCAAGAACCTCACCGCCGACCTTTCGGTGGATAAACTGGCGGAAAAAGTCGCCATGAGTCCACGTAACTTCACCCGCGTGTTTACCCGGGAAACCGGCGCTTCGCCAGCGCGCTACGTCGCCGAAGCCCGTCTGGCCGCGGCCCGGCAGCGTCTGGAGCAAACCAACGACACGCTGGAGCGGATTGCCGAACAAACGGGTTTTGGCAGCAGCATTAACCTGCGACGGCTGTTTGAAAAACAGCTTCACCTCACGCCCGGCGAGTATCGGCAGCGCTTTCATTGCCGCAAAATGGCGTAAAGTGATCCTTTTTTGTCATTTACGCCAATGAGTGACCGGCCTAGATTACCTTCAGAGACAACGATAAGGAGTTGATTATGGTAAAGGTCGGTATTAACGGTTTTGGTCGTATCGGGCGCAACGTACTGCGTGCCGCACTGGGTAACCCGGATATTCAGATTGTGGCCATTAACGATCTGACAGACAGTAAAACGCTGGCGCATCTGCTGAAATACGACTCGCTGCTCGGTAAACTCGACGCCAATGTCACTGCTGGTGAAGGGCAACTGGTGGTCGACGGTAAACCTATTACGGTGTTCAGTGAACGCGATCCAGCCACTATCCCGTGGCGTCAGAGTGAAGTCGATATCGTCATTGAAGCAACCGGTTTTTTCACTGACCGTGACAAGGCAGCGGTGCATATCCGCAGCGGCGGCGCAAAGCGCGTGATTATCTCCGCCCCCGGTAAAAACGAAGATTTAACTATTGTGATGGGCGTTAACGACGGCCTTTACTCCCCGGATAAACACTACGTGGTCAGCAACGGTAGCTGCACCACCAACGGTCTGGCGCCTGCCGCGCAGGTTCTGCACCAACATTTTGGTATTAAGCATGGTCTGATGAACACCACCCACGCTTACACCAACAGCCAGGCGCTGCACGATCAGCCGGAAAAAGATCTTCGTGGCGCTCGCGCCGCGGCATTGTCGATTGTGCCTTACTCCAGCGGTGCGGCGAAGGCGCTTGGCAAAGTCATCCCTGAGCTGGATGGCCGCTTAACGGGTTATTCGCTGCGCGTACCGGTACCGGTAGTGTCGATTGTCGATCTGACCGTAACGCTTGAGCGCGATGTCACGGCAGAAGAGGTTAATCATGCGTTTCGTGAAGCCGCCGCGACGGGGCCATTGAAAGGGATCCTTGGCTATAGCGATGAACCGCTAGTCTCAAGCGACTATCAGGGCGATCCGCGTTCTTCCATTATCGACGGTCTGTCAACGTTGGTGATAGGTGGCAATATGGTCAAAATTCTGGCGTGGTACGACAATGAATGGGGATTCTCCAACCGCCTCGTTGACCTGGCGCTGTTGATGGCAAGGCGTGAAGGTTAACATCTTTATTCGCATGCCGGACAACGGAAAATGAGATTGCGCGACAAATCACGCAATCTCATTTCTATACGTTCAATCTGGCCTCTCAAGCCCATCGTTATCCGGATTCTCGCTGTCAACGAGAGCGGATTAGCCTGCCGAAGACACAATGGCAACGGCAGGAGTGAATAGAGGACGCGGAATGTATCTGTTTGTACTCAGATTTTTTGCGGTATCGTGCTCTGGCCGTCACGACCGATAATAATACCGTCTTTGAATACCAGCTTGCGCGTCGGTGTGTATAAAACGGCTGCCGGTACGTCGCTGGCTTCCAGCACCACCAGGTTGGCGGCGTTGCCTTCCTTCAGGTGTTCCAGTCCGTGGTTGTCGAGATTAACGTGTTGGGCCGGAATGCGGGTGATCATTTCAAAGGGCCGCATCAGCGGCGCATCGGCACGATAATTGGCGCCGTAGGCGAACGTTCTCGCGCGTTGCAACTGATCGCCATCTCCCCAGGGTGACCACATGTCCTGAATATTGTCGTTCGCCGCGGCGTAGAGAATGCCGGCATTCAGCAACGGTTCGACAGGTGGGTAACCAACATTGCCCGGGGCGGTGCCGATAACGCGGACCCCTAAATCCGCCATATCTCCCAGTACGCCGTTGAGTTCGCTTTCAGAAATTTGCCCGAGAGAAAACGCATGCGAGAGGGTAATTTTATCCTTCATCCCCAGCGCCTTACCGCGGACAATAATCTCTTTGATGGAGGCCAGGCCCATCTGACCCGGCTCGTGCAGATGAATATCGATAGGTTTACCGGTTTTTTCCGCCAGGCTAAAGAGGACGTCAAGGTGTCCTTTGCGGTCATTATCAAAACCTTGCGGATCGAGGCCGCCGATGTATTCCACGCCCATATCCAGCGCCTGAGCCATGTAATCAGCAACGCCCGGCGATTTCATAATCCCTGATTGGGGAAAAGCCACGAACTCCATGCTCATGTAGCCCTTAAAATCTTCGCGGATGCGCATCAACGCCTCAACGCCGGACAGTTTGGTCAGCGGGTCGATGTCGATATGGCTGCGCAGATGTGTGGTTCCCATTGCGGCCATCTGGCGCACGAGGTTGGAGCCATAGGTGTAGGGATCATGTTTAAGCTCAACGCGTAACTTGCGTTCATTGGCCGCCCGTTCAGCTACGCTGGCGGTTGCGATGTGATGTAGACGTTCCGGCGCGCCGAAACGCGTTTTGTCGAGGTGGACATGGGTGTCAATGAAAGAGGGCAGCAGCAGACAGCCAGTGCAATCGACCGATTGTGCGTTCGCAGCCGTTAAGGCATGACCGATTCTGGATATTTTACCGTCGGCAATCAGGACATCCGTTGGCTCGCTTGCCGTTCCAATAACAATGTTCTGCAACACAATCGGCGACGAAGACAGGCTCTGCGTATTATCAGTCGCATGTGTTGCCGTGTTTTGCGCAAGCACGCGTCCACTCGATACGGCCATCAGCGCGCTGGTAGCGACGGCACTGCTGATAAGCGATCTCCGGGATATCATCATATCAATTGATTCCTTGTTTTATTATCGTATTGGTAGCGGGAAAATAACGTATTTACTGAAGAGCACAGGTATTTGTGTATGCGTCAGTAACATCCATTCGTCAATTGTATAATTTGTTTTTGTGACATGGCGCGGGGAAAAAAACAGGCATAATAACAGAGTGTTACTAGTTTATCTCCGGGCAGCAACGTTTTAATGTTTGTTTGCTCAGTGACAGAATCAGATTCTTACAAGGAGGGATTTTCTCGGACTCTTATGGACAAATTAAAAACATGGGTGCGTGTAAACTCAAGGTGGATTTCAACGCTTAATCCGTATCAACTTCAATCATCACAACTATGCCGTTCACCATATAAGAAAAGTCTACTACTCATTTATGCCTTAAGTTCCGGTAGGTTATGCCGATAGTTAAGATAAACTATACGCATAAAATGCAAAGGAAGGAAAGCTGTGAAGGATTTATCAAAGTACACAAAATCTTTAGGTTTAGCGAAGTACTATGTTTATGCTTTTTATGACAAAAAAGATACGTCTAAGAAGCCATTTTATATCGGTAAAGGCAAGGCTGACCGGTGTCTTGATCACATTAAACGTCCCGATGAGTCCCCAAAATCTGAACGAATCAAAGAACTCCTTGCCAGCAAAAATCTCGGGATCGACATATTGCGCCATGGTATGGATGAGGCCACGGCCAAACTGGTTGAGGCAACGTGTATCGATCTTTTAGGTGTTGGCGAACTGACGAATAAAGTCCGCGGAAGTAGTTCTCTGATGGGGCGTATAACCCTTGATGGGCTGCAACATCTACTGCTAAAAGAAGAGACGGAAATTGCTCCTGAGCATGCTGGTATTGCCTTCCTTCTTAACAGTACATACAAGTCAGGTATGAGCGCACTTGAATTATATGAGGCTACGCGTGGTGTCTGGGCAAAAATTCCTAAAGACGACAGTCTTAAATTTGCTTATGCAACTTATGGCGGTCTCATTATGGAAGTCTACGAAATACAGTGCTGGGTGAAGGCGGGCTCTCAGCAATACTTTACCCGTGATTTGACTATTAGCCCGGACACTCACCGCTCTGAATTTGTAGGACGAATAGCGGCTAAAGACATAAGGGATAAGTATGTTGGCAAATTAATCAAAAAGGCGCGTAGTCACGGGAATCCATTTGTGAAAGTTGGCGTTGTTTAGCATTTTTAATAACATGCACCTTGCAACCCGAAGTTGCTTTACGTAGATCCAGACCCTGAACATAAAGAAGGAAAACCCATGCGGACCGCAATGAAGGAAAAAATCATCAGAACCTGTGAGGCGAAGATAGCAGCCAAAGGGAGCCACGTTGGACTATCGTTCTATGCTTTTTTTGCCAATAAAAATGATGACCCGGAGCTGCTGATGGAGGTTGCGCAGTGGTGGATTATGGAGATGAAACTGGATCATTTTGAAAAGGCTGAAAAAATAAAATCCCTCGTGTTAGCCATGTAACCACTCGGCCAGACGATGTGCGCTAAAAATGTATTCCCCACACACGGTTATCTACAGCGGTGGGGAATTATTGCGTGGGGAGCACCATTGCCAGTCAGGATTATTATTTTATTTCGATTGAAAAATGAGAAATAATAATGCGGCAGCCCGACGATATTTTTCTGTATCCGTATTATTTCTTTTTCTTCACCACTTTCCATTTTCCGCCAGCGGCGGTGTCGGCAAGCACGATTTTAAACCGGTTGCTTTCCCAATGGGGCATGCCTAACGCACGCCGCGCCACACGGTTACCTTTTGCTTTAATCATGATGTCGCTCCTTGTCATGGCTTAACTACAAAAAAACATAAATTACAGATGTGTTGCTCCAGCACATAAAATAATATGTGCGGGCGACGTTGATTTATTTTTCCAGGAAAATTAAACGGCGTAAAAATGAATTCAGGCTTTATTGTAGGGTGGCTATTTTTTAATTCAAGCCGTAACGGACATTCGGACCTAAGTGCCGATAAACACCTTTTTCCGGGCTTTTATCCCAGGAAACGGTGTTTATTGCCATTTTGTCTGGCAAGCGGGGTCAGGAAATTAGCGGGGCCGGTCAGAATGTCATACCGCCGATAACCGCTGCCAGACGATCGAACATTTCGCCAAACAGATGTTCGCAGAACGGCGCCAGCATCGGCATCATCATGCCGAGGGTCATGATGCCGAAGGTCATGGTCACAGGGAAGCCGATGACGAACACCGACAGCTGTGGCGTCATGCGGTTAAGCAGGCCAAGGGCGATGTTGAGCGTCAGCAGCAGGCAAATCAGCGGCAGCGCCAGCATCATGCCGTTGATAAAGATTAATGAGCCGAGTTGGGTGAGCGCCAGAAAGCCGTTGCCGTTCAGCGGTTGGCTATGGATTGGCAGCGTGTGGAAGCTGTCGGCCAGCAGCGAAATCAGCCACAGGTGGCCATCGACGCTGAGAAACAGCAGCATCGCCAGCAGGTTCAGCAGCCGCGCCAGCACCGGCATATTTGGGCCGCCGCTGGGATCGAAGAAGGTGGCGAACGAGAGCCCCATCTGCATGCCGATGACTTCGCCCGCGAGACGCACCGCCGCGAAGGTAAACTGCATCGTCAACCCCAACGCCGCGCCGATCAGGATCTGCTGGATGGCCAGCCATAACCCGGCGGCGGAGATAATCGGGATATCGGTGGTGGGCAACGTCGGGGCGATCAGAATAGCAATCAGGCCGCCGAGGCCGATTTTCACCTTTTTGCTGATCTGCTTTTCGCTCAACACCGGCACGGTGCTGATAAGGGCCAGAATTCGCAGCAGCGGCCAGAAATACTGGCTGAGCCATTCACTGAGCTGGGCGCTGTCGAAAGGGATCACGGTTAGCCGATGATGTTAGGTAGATTGCTGAACAGCGTGCGCATATAGTCCAACAACAGATTCAACATCCACGGCCCGGCGATAATAATCGTGGCCACCACCGCGAGGATTTTCGGAATAAACGACAGGGTCATTTCGTTAATCTGGGTGGCGGCCTGCAGCAGGCTGACCACCAGACCGCTGATTAGCGCCGCTAGTAGCAGCGGGGCGGCCAGCGCGAGGGCGACTTTCATCGCCTCGGTGCCGATGGCCATAACGGATTCAGGCGTCATGATTGTTCTCCGGCGGCTCAGGAATAGAAACTCTGCGCCAGCGAGCCGAGCAGCAGCTGCCAGCCATCCACCAGCACAAACAGCATCAGCTTAAACGGCAGCGAAATCGTCGCTGGCGGCACCATCATCATCCCCAACGCCATCAGCACGCTGGCGACCACCAGATCGATAATCAGGAACGGAATGAAGACCGTAAAGCCTATCTGGAAGGCGGTTTTCAGCTCGCTGGTGACGTAGGCGGGCAGCAGGATGCGCATCGGCACGGCTTCCGGCCCATCCAGCGGCGGTTGGTTGGCCAGGCGGGCGTACAGCGCCAGGTCGCTCTCGCGAGTCTGACGCAGCATAAATTCGCGCAGCGGCTGCGCGCCTTTATCCAGCGCCGCCTCAAGGCCGATTTTGTCCTGACTAAAGGGCAGGTAGGCGTCCTGATACACCTTGTCGAACACCGGCGACATGATAAAGAAGGTCAGAAACAGCGCCAATCCAAGCATCACCTGGTTCGGCGGCGCTGACGGCGTACCCAGCGCGTTACGCAGCAGGCCCAGCACGATGATGATACGGGTAAAGCTGGTCATCATCAGTAGCATCGCCGGCAGAAAGGTCAGCGAGGTCAGCAGGACCAGGGTCTGCACCGGCAACGACCAGCTCAGGCCGCCGTTAGCCAGCGGCTGGCTAATAAGACCCGGCAGCTGCGCGAAGGCGGCGGGGCTCAGCAACAGCAGCGCGGCGGCCAGCCATGGCGCCCGGCGGCGGGCAAAGGCGAACAGAAGAGGGAACATAGCTATTTTTCCGGGCGTTTCAGGATGTTTTGCATCAACTGGCGGAAGTCGGTCGGCGGCGTGGTGCCGGTGGCATCGTCATCGTGCGGCGGCGCCGGGAGCTGATGCAGCGGGGTGATCTGCTGGGCGGTGACGCCCAGCACCAGCAGGGTGTTATCGACTTCCACTACCACCACGCGCTCGCGCTGGCCAACCTGACAGCTGGCGCGCAGGTTAAGCAGGCGAGCGTTGCGAGCCTGCGGCGCAAAACCGAGGCGACGGAACAGCCAACCGGCCAGCACGATCAGCAGCAGAATAGCGCCGAGGGCACTGCTCACCTGCATCAGCGCCGAACCGCCGGATATCGCCGGTGTGGCCGCGGGCGGGCTGGTCTGAACGGTTACGGGCGCAGGGGTGGTCATTAGCGGCTCAACCGACGCATACGTTCGGATGGGGTAATGATGTCGGTAATGCGTACGCCGAATTTATCGGCCACCACCACCACTTCACCCTGGGCAATCAGATAGCCGTTGATCAGGATATCCAGCGGCTCGCCCGCCAGGCCGTCCAGCGCCACGACTGAACCCTGCGACAGACGCAGCAGCTCTTTAATGGTCATTTTGGTGCGTCCCAGTTCGACGGTCAGCTTCACCGGAATATCGAGGATCAGGTCGATATCCTGCAGGCTACCGAGCGCATCCTGGGCTTCCAGCGATTTGAACACTCCATCGGCGGCGCTGGATTTCTCAGACGACTGCTGTTCATTCAGCGCATCAGCCCACAGATCGTCTACGGATTCCTTCCCTGCGTCAGACGGTTGCTTAGGATCACTCATTGGGCTGTTCCTCACTCAGAGCATTCAAAATAGGGTTAATCAAGTGTTCAACACGAAGGGCGTACTGCCCGTTTAAGGTGCCGTATTGGCTGGTCAGCACCGGCACGCCATCCACATGGGCGATGAGGCGATCCGGTTTATCTATCGGTAAAACGTCGCCAGGCTGCAGCTTCAGAATTTTCGATAGCCGCATCGGGATATCGACGAAATTGGCGATCAGCTCAAGCTCGGAGTGCTGCACCTGCTTGACCAGCGTTTCGCGCCACTGGCTATCTTCCTGGCGCGAATTTTCCAGCGGCGGGTTGGTCAGCAGTTCGCGCAGCGGTTCGATCATGGCGAAGGGAATGCAGATGTTGAATTCGCCGCTCAGTGCGCCGATCTCCACCTGGAACGGTGTGGTAACCACGATGTCGTTCGGTGAAGTGGTGATGTTGGTGAATTTGACCTGCATCTCCGCACGCACGTATTCGACGTCGATCTTGTAGATTGCGCTCCATGCATCGCCGTAGGCGTCCAGCGCCAGGCGCAGCATGCGTTTAATCACCCGCTGCTCGGTCGGCGTAAACTCGCGCCCCTCGACTTTGGTCGGGAAGCGTCCGTCGCCGCCGAACAGGTTATCGACGGCGATAAACACCAGACTCGGCGCGAAGACGAACAGCGCGGTGCCGCGCAGCGGATTCAGATGCACCAGGTTGAGATTGGTCGGTACCGGCAAATTGCGGGCAAACTCGTGGTACGGCTGAATTTTAATCGGCCCGACGGTAATGTCCGGACTGCGCCGCAGCAGGTTGAATAACCCCATGCGGAATTGTCGGGCAAAACGTTCGTTAATGATCTCCAGCGCCTGCAGGCGTTCACGCACCACGCGGCGCTGGGTAGTCGGATCGTAAGGCTTCACCTCGCTCTCTTTACCGCCGACAACCGTTTCGGGCTCATCGCCGGTGCTGTCGCCGTTGAGTAAGGCGTCGATCTCTGCCTGTGAAAGAATGCTATCGCCCATGGTGATTACCGCAGTATGAAGGCGGTGAACAGCACATCGCTGACCACTTGCTTCGGTTGTCCCTTAACCAGCGGCGCGCTCAACACCTCTTTGATCTGCGCGATCAGCTGTTGCTTGCCTTGTTCATTGGCTAAATATCCGGCTTGCTGGCGAGAAAGCAGCATCAGCAGGCGGCTGCGCACCTCCGGCAGAAAATCATTCAGCTGGCGGCGGGTCGCTTCGTCCGGCAGGCGCAGCGTCAGGCCGATATACAGCACGCGATCCGGATCGTTATCCGGGGTTACCAAATTAACGGTAAAGGTGTCCAGCGGCATGAACACCGGCGGTGCGGGCGGTTTTTCTTTCGCAGCGGCGGCTGCCGTATGCGCGCCGCCGTCGCGTTGTTGCAGCAGCCACCAGCTGTAGCCAGCGGCGGCGCAGGCGGCCACGGCGATGATCGTCAGCAGGATGATCAATAAGGGGCGTTTGGACGCGGTTGCCGGAAGGGAGTGTTGAGACATAGCCAAATCAAATTCCTGTTGTTCCGCCCGCCGCTTTGCTGACGGGCATCACGCGCGGCAATGCCGCACGTATGACATGTAAAGGTATTATCGCGGCTAATGCTTCACGCAATAGCCGGAATAAACGGGCAAATGGGGGCCAGATTGGCCGTTTGCCGCGCCTCAGGCGAAAATATCGACGCCGTTGACGTGGCTTGCTATGCGCTGCAACGCGGCTGGAGCGCTAATAGCGTCAACCGGCGCCGCCTCAGCGCCGCCGTGGCGCTCGGCATAGCTGGCGCGGCCATCGTCCTGGTTGCCTTGCTGCTGCCACTGCGGCGTCGATTCGCCGCCGACGCTACTTTGACCCAGGTTGATCCCGCTTTCCGCCAGCGCATGACGCAGTTGCGGCATTGCCGCTTCTACCGCTGCGCGTACCTGACCGTGGGCGGAGGCGATATGCAGCTGTGCCTGTTTATCGTCCAGCTGCAGCGTGATTTGCAGCGCGCCCAGCTCCTGTGGGTGCAGGCGCAGTTCGGCACTCTGCTGGCCGTTGCGGTGGAACATCAGTACCTGCTGGCTTAACGCCTGCTGCCACTCCGGGCTGCCGAGCTGGGCGTTCAGCTGCGGCGTCGGCGGCGCGGTTACCAGCGTGCTGGCGGGAGTGACGCTCTGGCTGGGACTGACGGCGGCGAAAACCACGGCGGCAGGCGGTTGCGGGGCACTTTCCGCCGGGCGCTCGGTGGCGCGTGGCGGTGCGTTATCTGTTTGCGCAGGCGTTGGCGCCGGATTTTGCCCGTCCATCGCGGCGGTCTGCGGCTTAGCGTTCCGTTCGCCGGACGGCAGGGCTTCTCCCGGATGAGCAGCGCGTTTATCGCCAGCGCTGCTGAGGCCGAGCGTTGGCTCATCGTCAGCAAGCGCTGGTGGCTGAGCCTGCGGCGTCACGTTCTGCGGCGGTAGGATGGCCATTGCCGCTGGCAGCATGGCGTACAGCGCCTGCAGCGTCGCCGGGTCCAGCGTTTGCGCCTCGCCGGGCGGCGCATCGGGGCGCGTATCGTGTTCAATCGCCGTATTATCGACGGTGATGTCCGTTGCTTGCGGCAGATCGTTTGTCAGCTGCTGGCCGAGCTCGCCGAGTGCGGCCAGCAGCGGGTTACGGCTCAGCGGCGGGGCGCTTTCCTCATTAGCGCTCAGCGCTGATGGCGGCAGTTTGCCGCTTTGCGCCGGGGTAAAGCGCGCGCCGAGCAGCTGCGCGAAGGCGGATGAAAGCTGGCCGTCATCCAGCGCCGGTTCCGCCAGGGCGCTGGCGTCGCCTGGCAGGCTAAGGGCGGGCAAAGCATTGAGATTCATGACGCGGTATTCCTTTGTGCGCGGCGTTGCGCGAACTCATCCATCAATTTCTGATTGCGTTTGTTTTCCAGCTGCAGCTCGGCGCTTTGTGCGCGAGTGTGCAGGGTGTCGTAAGCGTTCAACCGCTGTTGGTGGTCCTGCCACTGTTTCACGGCGTGATCTACCTTTTGTCCCCACTGCAACAGCTGCTGGCGCTGTTGTTCGATGGCCTGTTCGAGAGTGGCGATAAACTGCTGATAGTTTTGCCAGCGCGAACTTTCCATGCCGCCGGAAAGGGTGCTGTTGAGCTTCTGCCGGTACTCGTCCTGGTAGTTGAGCAGCATGGTCAGCTGTTGCTCGGCGGCCTGCTGCGCCTGACGCGCCTGGCCCAGCCGCTGTGCCGCCTGTTCGACGGCTTCCTGCGCCAGATTACGCAGGGTGATCAAAGGGGACTGTGCTTTCATCGCGATGCGTCTCCGATGGCGTTAAACAATCAACTGCTGTAGCTGCTGACAGGCTTCGTCGTAGCCGCAGCGCTCGAAAATTCCCTGCTGCAGGTAGGCCTCCATGTGCGGATACTGCGTGATGGCTTTATCCAGCAGCGGATCGCTGCCAGCGGCATAGGCGCCGACGCTAATCAAATCGCGGTTGCGTTGGAAGCTGGCCAGCATCTGCTTAAAGTGGCGTACCCGGCGATAGTGTTCGTCGTCGATAAGCGAGGTCATGGCGCGGCTAATCGAGGCTTCAATATCGATGGCCGGATAGTGACCGGCTTCCGCCAACCGTCTGGAGAGCACTACGTGGCCGTCGAGGATCGCACGCGCCGAATCGGCGATCGGGTCCTGCTGGTCGTCGCCTTCGGTCAGGACGGTATAAAAGGCGGTGATGGAGCCGCCGCCGCTGATACCATTGCCTGCGCGTTCGACCAGCGCGGGCAGTTTGGCGAAGACCGAGGGCGGATAACCTTTGGTGGCTGGCGGTTCGCCAATCGCCAGCGCGATTTCACGCTGCGCCATCGCATAACGGGTGAGGGAGTCCATGATCAACAGTACGTGCTGGCCGCGATCGCGAAAATCTTCGGCGATACGGGTGGCATAGGCGGCTCCCTGCATGCGTAGCAGCGGCGAGACGTCCGCCGGGGCGGCAATCACCACCGAACGCGCGCGGCCCTCGGCGCCGAGAATATTCTCGATGAAGTCTTTGACTTCGCGACCGCGTTCGCCAATCAGGCCGACGACAATCACATCCGCCTGGGTGTAGCGAGCCATCATGCCGAGCAGTACGCTTTTCCCGACGCCGGATCCGGCGAACAGCCCCATACGCTGGCCGCGGCCAACGGTTAGTAGGCCGTTGATGGTACGCACGCCGACGTCCAGCACCTGTTCGATCGGCGTACGCTGCAGCGGGTTGAACGGCGCAGTCATCAGCGGCGCACGATAGCCGGTTTCCGGCGCAGGCAGGCCGTCGAGCGGTTTGGCGCCGCCATCGAGCACCCGACCTAACAGGGCCGGTCCCAGCGGCAACTGTTTGCCCATATGCTGGCTTTCCGGGGCGCTGCGGGCGTAAACCCGCGCTCCCGGCACGATGCCTTCGACTTCTTCCAGCGGCATCAGGTACAGCCGCTGATCGTTAAAGCCGACCACTTCGCTTTCCACCTCCTGCATACCGCCGCTGCCGTCGCGTTCGATAAGGCAGGTCGCGCCGAGCGGCAGTTGCAGGCCAGTGGCTTCCAGCACCAGCCCGGTGGCGCGGGTCAGGCGGCCATAGCGACGCACGGTCGGCGTACGGGCGATACGCTGTTCCAGCGTCTCAAGCGAATTCAGCCAGCGGCCGAGACGGGCGGTCATCACAGATCTCCCGGTGCGGCGAGGCGGCACAGTTCGTGCCAGCGGGTGGCGAGGCTGGCATCGAGATCGCCTTCCTCAGCGCTAACCTTACAGCCGCCGGGGTGTAGATCTCCATCCGCCAGCAGCCTCCAGCCATGCAGGCTGAGGGTGGTACCCAATTGCTGCTCGACGCGCGGGTAATCCAGTGGATGCACGCGCAACTGCGGTTTACCGTTGAACATCGGTTCTTGCTGGATCAGCTGTTGAATCTGTGCGAGCAGGGCGGTGCCGTCGCAAACCGGCGGTTGGCCGAGCACCTGCTTTGCGGCGGTTAGCGCCAACTGCATCAGGCGCGAAGCGATCACCGAGTCGAGCGCATCGAGGGTGTGCTGAAATTCGTCAACCAGTTGCTGCCAGTGGGCGGTCAACGGCTGTTGCTGTTGTTGCGCCTCCAGTAATCCCTGCTGGCGGCCTTCTTCCAGCCCGTGCTGAAATCCTGCCTCATAACCTTTTTGCTGGCCGTCGGCATAGCCTGACTGCTGGCCCTGCTGCTCGGCCTGCAGGCGCTGGTCGGCAAGTTGTTGTTGCAGTTCAGCCTGGGCGTCAGGCTGTAGCGCGTCGTTATCCAGAGTCGGCAGCGGCGGTTCAAAAGCCGGTCGTGGTTCGCCGAGGTCGTTGAGCGACCACGGCTGCCAGGGCAGGGTATTCATGCGATCAGACATAGGTGTCCTCGCCGCCGCCGATAATCATTTCGCCGCTCTCCGCCAGCCGCCTTACCACCAGCAGGATCGCTTTCTGTTCGTTTTCCACCTGCGACATGCGCACCGGCCCGCGGTTGGCAAGATCGTCGCGCAAAATGTCGGCGGCGCGTTGCGACATGTTTTTGAGGAACTTCTCGCGCAAGGGTTGCTCGGCGCCTTTCAGGGCAATCAGCAGCGATTCGCCATCCACTTCCTGCAACAGGCGTTGGATACTGCGATCGTCGACTTCCACCAGGTTTTCGAACAGGAACATCTCGTCGATGATCTTCTGCGCCAGTTCGCCGTCGTATTCGCGCATTGCGTCGATGACTGCCTCTTCCTGCTGGGTTTTCATCAGGTTGATAATTTCGGCGGCGGTACGTACCCCGCCCATTTTGCTGCGTTTGAGGTTCTGGCCGTCGAGCAGGTTGTTGAGCACTTCGGTCAGTTCCGCCAGCGCCGCTGGCTGCACGCCGCCGAAAGTGGCGATACGCAGCATCACGTCGTTGCGCAGGCGTTCGTCGAACTGCGCCAGAATATCCGCCGCCTGGCCGCGTTTGAGGTGCACCAGAATCGTGGCGATGATTTGCGGATGTTCGTCGCGGATCAGATCGGCGGCGCTCTGCGGTTCCATAAAGTTGAGCGTTTCCATCCCGGAGGTCGTTTCGCGAGATTCGAGAATATCCTCCAGCAGGCTGGCGGCGCGCTCTTCACCGAGCGCTTTGACCAGCACCGAACGCAGGTAGTCGCTGGCGTTGACGCTCAGCGCCGCGAACTGCTCGGCGTCGTCTTCAAACTCGGACAAGATTTCACCGAGCTGTTTATGCGACACCTGGCTCATGCCAGCCATAGTGCCGCTCAACAACTGGACTTCACGGGAGGAGAGGTGCTTGAGCACTTCCGCCGCGCGGTCTTCCCCCAGCGTCATCAGTAAAATGGCGCTTTTATCGGTTCCGGTCAGGCTCATAGTTCGTTACTCATCCATTGGCGGATTACCAGAGCGACCACGCGCGGATCTTTATCCGCCAGTTCACGGATCCGTTGGCTCTGGACTTCTGCGCTGACGCGCTGCTGCGATTTACGGCGCAGCGCCAGCTCTTCATTACTCGGTTTATGGCTGTCGCCCGGCTTGACGGATGGCGCGCTGGCGGCGGCGACAGCGGCGCGCTGTGCGGCCTGACGCTGTTGTAGCTGTGGCTTAACCAGCTTGCGCCACAGCACCCAGCCGACCAGCAGTACCAGCAGATAGCGGCCCAGTTCGATCAGCAAATCGATAAACGTCTGGCTCTGCCAGAACGGCAGTTCGCCGCCAGTCATCTGGTTGTCGGTAAATGGCGTATTGACCACCTGCAGGCTATCGCCGCGGGTGCTGGAGTAGCCCATTGCTTCACGCACCAGCGCTTCAATCTGCGCCAGCTGTTCTTTGCTCATCGGTTGCGCTTTGCCATCGGCGCTGGCGCTGTAGTTCACCACCACGGCGACCGACAGGCGTTCCACCGTTCCGGCTTTCTGCTGGGTATGGCGGATGGTGCGATCGAGCTCATAGTTGGTGGTGGCGTCGCGGCGGGTGCTCAGCGGGCCGCTGTTGGCCGCCGTGCTGCGGGTATTCGTCGCCGTATTGGCGTTGTTGGCCGCCGGTTTGGCGGTTTCAATCGGTGCGCTAGCTGGCGCGCTCGGCTGGTTGGATAGCGCCCCCGGAACGCCGCCGACCTGCGGGCCGCCGATTTGCTCGTTGCTGCTGGTCTGCTGTGAACGGATCGCCGCTTTGTCCGGCTGCTGATTCGGCTGATACTGCTCGTCGGTCTGCTCGCGGGAGGCGAAGTCGATCTGCGCGGTAACCTGAGCGCGCACGTTGGCGCTGCCGACGACCGGCGCAAGAATTGTTTCAATCCGCCGCTGGTAGCCACTTTCTACTTCACTGGCGTATTTCAGCTGTGAGGCGTTGAGATCGCGGCCAGTGCCGTCGGACTGGGTTAACAGACGTCCGGCCTGATCGACGACGGTGACGTTACCTGCCGGTAAACCGGCGACGCTGCTTGAGACCATATAGACGATGGCGTTGATCTGGCCATCATCCAGCGCGCGGCCCGGCTGGAGCGTCAGGGTCACCGAAGCGGAAGGGGATTTTTGCTCGCGGACGAACAGCGACGGCTTCGGCAGCGCCAGATGCACACGGGCGTTCTGCACCGGACCTAACGACTCAATGGTGCGCGACAGTTCGCCTTCGAGGGCGCGCTGATAGTTAATCTGTTCGCTGAACTGACTGATGCCGAATTTTTCCTGGTCCAGCAGTTCGAAACCGACGGCGCCGCCTTTTGGTAGCCCCTGCTGCGCCAGACGCAGGCGGGTTTCATGCACTTTATCCGCAGGAATCATCAGCGCCGCGCCGTTCTCGGCGAAGCGGTAGGGGATATTCATCTGCGTCAGTTGGGTGACGATAGCGCCGCCGTCGCGATCATTCAGATTGCTGTACAGCACGCGGTAATCCGGGCTTTTCGCCCATAGCAGCAGCGCGACGATAATAGCGATCGCGGCGGAGGCGGCGACCAGCAGAGGAATTTTTGGATTGGCGCGCAGACGGCTCCAGATGGCCTGCAGGCCGTTGTCGCGGCCTTCACCGGCGGATAACGAGGCACTCATGGTAGGCGGTATCCTTCGCTGGCGTTCAGGCGGCGGCGCGCGATGGCGTGCTGACGAACGGTATGGATAGCGTTATGTGACAAAACAGACTCCCTGATACACATCTTTTCTCAATAGCGGCGCTCCCATTTCTGGGCAGGCCATTATTCGCCTTATCAGATGATTCTGATTGCCCGATAAGCCGGGTTTTTTGCGGCTAATTAACTGCTTTAAGCAAAAATCGCTGTGATAGGGTGTGCAGCATTGGAGAAGTACAGGGCGAAATTGCGCCTGGCGAACACGACAGGGTTGAGAAAAAGATGGCGATTCAGGGTATTGAAGGCGTGCTGCAGCAGATGCAGTCGATGGCAATTCAGGCGGGGAAAAGCGGGCAGAACGCCGCGCCGTCAGGCGTGAGCTTCGCCAGCGAATTGACCGCCGCGCTGGGAAAAATCAGTGATACCCAGCAGACCGCGCGCGCGCAGGCGCAGAATTTCGAGCTGGGCGTGCCGGGCATCAGCCTGAATGATGTGATGGTCGACTTGCAGAAATCCTCGGTCTCGCTGCAAATGGGCGTGCAGGTGCGCAATAAACTGGTGGCCGCGTATCAGGATATTATGAACATGGCTGTTTAGCCCCAAGTCCCACCGTACCATTTCTACCCTAACCGCCATGTTTGATGCTGGCGGTTCTGCCTGCGCACCCAGTATCGTCAAAACCAACACAACATATTGACCAAAATCCCCTCTGCCAGGTGATGTTCATTCAATTCTTTGGCCCGGGAATAGTAGATAAGCAAATATCATTACAATTAATAGGGTATACAGATCAATATCGATTTATTGATCGATACAAACGATCTGACTCATGTCTGCACAAAATGTATGGTTTTGCGAAAATATAACTAACCTGGAATAGGTCATGTCCGAAAAAGTAGACCATCAATTACGACGCAAGGTGTGGATCGGAATCTTTGTTTTTTTATTGGTATTTTGGGGAACCATAACGGTGGCTGTGACCATGGCGTTGTCATAGTACGTACATCGCCCCGGGTATGACCTGTCTCCTCGTCAGGTGAATGGCATGTTCTCTTTGTTCTATTGGGAATACACGTTAATTTAAATTTGGATAGCAATTCACTATCGCTTTTCTGTGTTGTCGTCAATAATCCGCGCAAATTCTGTTCTGCGGAGGCGTTATGCTGTGGCTCCAGACCGTTGTATTTTTTGCTGTTCTGGTTTTTGTTGTCGCCGCGATGTTTAATGAAACCTGGCGGCAAAATAACGAGTAAATATCGTTCTGCTCTCTTGCTAGATATACCCACACAATTGTTCTGAACTCCCTTCATGCCAGCAACTACACTTAGATCGTGTCGAATGAGTGTCTGGAGGTGGTGGTGAGCCTATTTGAAGATGAAAACGACGAGCGGGAGCTATACCACATGGTCTGTCGCTGGGAGGATGAAGGCGGGGCGGTAGGGTAACGCGAGGGGCAGTAAACCAAACGGCGGAGAGCTTACCAGGCAACATGCTGCATTGCCCTGGCGAGACCTATCCTGCGCTTCGTGGCCTGAATATCAGACGGCGGTCGATATTGCGTTGCTTACTCGCTGAACGCGGGTTTTATTGTAATTCTTCGCTTTCGCCCTTCATGGCAATGACATTATCTGTCGGTAATTGACCCAGCAGTAGCGAGCGATCGTCGAACTGACCATAAGCGTGGTTGACCGCGTTCTGGCGGGTGGATTGACCGATCAGCGTTTTCAACTCTTCCATCCGCTGTTGCAACAGCAATTTTAGTTCGCTTTCGTTGTCGATAATCTGCTTGAGCCTGACGTTCAGCATCTCCTGCAGGGCCAGCGATGGCCCCGCTTTGCCGGTGAACTCGGCGGTTTTCTCGACCGCCGTCACATAGATGAATTGCATTTCGACCAGCGCTTCCCATTGCCCGGCGCGCGCCAGGGCAATCATCTCACTGCTCAGGGTATGGATCTGATGATAGGCGGCTAAAAGTTGCTGTTGGCGTTCCATCACAGTGTACCCTGCGCAGGTTGATAGTGGGGGCCGATCTGGCGCCAGGCATCGGCGATATTCTCCAGCAGCTTGACCACTTCGACGATCGCCGCTTCGTCGTTATGCAGATTGGCCTGCATCAGTCGTCGCTTCATATAATCGTACAGCGCCGCCAGATTATCGGCGATTTCTCCGCCCTGCTGGTGGTCGAGACCGCTTTTCAGCCCGTTGTCGATGATGTTGATCGCTTTCGACAGCGCCTGGCCTTTTCCGGCAATATCGCCCTGATTCATCAGGATGCGTGCGCGAAGCAGGGCGTTTAACGCCCCGTCGAACAACATTACGATTAACTGGTGCGGGCTGGCGCTGATGGCGCTGCTTTCCAGACTGACCTGTGCGTAGGCTTGCGTGCCGCTACGGTTATACATGTTGTTTCATTACCTGATTGAGAGTTACTGGGACGAGAACTGCTGTTGTAAGTAGTTACCCGTACTGCTCAGCTTGGACATCATGGTATCCAGTTGAACAAATTGTTGTTTATAGCGATCGATCGTGTTTTGAATGCTGTCGGAAACGGTGTCAATTTGCAGGTTGAGGCGATCGAGATTGGTGTTGATGCTTTTGGTCGAGTTCTCGATGATGCCGCCCGCTTTAATATAGTTCTGGATTTCATTATGGATTTCGGTGGCCATACCGGTGTCTTTACCGTTACCAGCGAAGAAATTGGCCACCTGATCCGGCTTCTCATCAAGCGCTTTGTTGAGTTTTGTGCTGTCGATTTCCAGCTTGCCGGTTTTGGTATTGGTGGAGATACCCAGATTGCCAAGACCTTTCAGCTCCGGGTTGTCCTGGGCGGCGCTGAGCGCGCTTTTGATCGATGACTGAACGCCGCGCAAGGTGTTGTCGCCAAGTAGCGCGCCATTGTTCGCGCTTTGCGCCTCGCCGGTTTTTACCGGGGTATATTTGGTCAGCGAGCCGAAGGTATCGAGCAGCGAGTTGTAGCTATCGACCCAGGATTTAATCTTATCGGCGGTACCGCTTTTATCGATGCCGATCACCAGATTCTGCGGCTCACCGGCTTTGGTGGTGGTTTTCAAATCGAGGGTGACGCCCTGCAACGCATCGGCAATCGAGTTGGTACTGCGTTTGATTTTAGTGCCGTTCACGGTGATTTCCGCATCCTGGCCAGCGACCGTTTGCTTCATTGCCCCGCTATTGCTGGCGCTGTCGTAGTTAAGGATAGCGCCGAGCTTATTGTCGTTGTTGACCTGTACCGAGATAGTGCTTTTCTCGCCGCTGGTGGTCGAGCTGAGCGCCAACTGATAGTCATTGTCTCCGACGCGCATGATGCTGGCGGTGACCCCGGCTTTGGCGCCGTTGATCGCGTCACGCATCTCCAGCAACGAGGTTTGGTCATCGCTCAGCGGAATAGTGGTCTCTTTCGGCGGATTGCCGGCGGTGAGGGTAATTGAACGGTTGCTGTTGCCGGCGGTGCCCAGTTTCTCTTGTTGGTCGGTAATCGTCTCCTGGGTGGTCAGCGTCTGCGGCTGCGCCAGCTTTTGCACCTCGACGCTATAGTTGCCCGGCACGGCTTTATCGGTGGTGGTGATGGTGAACTGATCGTGCTTAGTGGCGGTGGTGCTATTGAAAAACTCCGGCTTGGCCAGGTCCTTACTCAGGTTATCGAATTTTTCCAGCGAGCTTTTTAACGTGCCATAGGCCGTTAGCTGTGCTTTGTAGCTGGTTTGCTGAGTGGTATACGGCGTCAGACGTTGTTGTTCCGCCTTGCTGAGTTTGTCCAGTAAACCGTTGAGGTCGAGTCCTGAGCCGATGCCTAAGGAACTGATCGATGCCATTGGTGTTTCTCCTTACTAATGACGTTATTCGCTTTTTGCGTTATCGGCCCAACGGAGAAAAAGTTTACCGAAAAAATCAAAAAGTCGATGGCGTAATAGAAGCGGGAAAAAGTGCGTTATTTTCGCCATTGCCGCGGCGGTAAAAAATTTTAAAAAAATGGCTAAAGGTTGCAAGGGAAGGGTCGATACCAGAGGGGACGGTGGTTGACGCCGTGGGCAAGCAAGCCCGAACCTTTTAACCACGTTGCACAGAACGCAACTGACTCGTAAGGAATGCAAATAATGGCACAAGTAATTAATACCAACAGCCTGTCGCTGATGGCGCAAAACAACCTGAACAAATCCCAGTCTTCCCTGGGCACGGCGATTGAGCGTCTGTCTTCTGGTCTGCGCATCAACAGCGCCAAGGACGATGCCGCGGGTCAGGCGATCTCCAACCGTTTCACCGCTAACATCAAGGGCCTAACTCAGGCTTCCCGTAACGCCAACGACGGTATCTCCCTGGCGCAGACCACCGAAGGCGCGCTGAACGAAGTCAACGACAACCTGCAGAACATCCGTCGTCTGACCGTACAGGCGCAGAACGGTTCTAACTCCTCCAGCGACCTGCAGTCCATCCAGGACGAAATCACCCAGCGTCTGGCTGAAATCAACCGTATCTCCGAACAGACTGATTTCAACGGTGTGAAAGTGCTGAGTGGTGAGCAGAATAAGCTGACTATCCAGGTTGGTGCTAACGATGGAGAAACTATCGATATTGATTTGGGAAAAATTGATGCGGGTTCACTTGGATTAGATAAGTTCAATGTGGCAAATGGTTTTGATACCAAATCGATTGATACTGAAATTACTTCCTTTGATAAGAAGGGGGCGCCAACAATTGCTGAAGATGACGCAACGTCTAAAAAAACGTCAGTAGATGGTATAGTTTATTCATCCGGTAGCAATCACTATATCAAAACAGACGATTCGGAATGGGTGAAGGGTACCCTCGGTACAAATGGTGAATTTACCTTTGATTCAAGCAATTCAAGTGATGTAGTTGGAGTTGAACCAGCAGATTTGAAGGCAGTTACCTCAACAACGGTGGGTACTACACCACTCACAGGTTTGGAGACAGGTGAAAAACTGCAATCTATCAAAGATGACAAAGGCCAGCCAAATGGCTATGTAGTTCAAGGTAAAGATGCTGATGGTAAGGAGGCTTACTTTAAAGCAACCGTTGATGAAACAACGGGTAAGGTAACTAAAGGTGAACAGCTGTCTACAGAAGTTAAAACTGAAAAACCCCTGGAAGTATTAGACAAAGCCCTGTCCCAGGTTGATCAACTGCGCTCCTCTCTGGGTGCGGTACAGAACCGTTTCGATTCTGTTATCAACAACCTGAACAGCACCGTGAACAACCTGTCTGCTTCCCAGTCCCGTATCCAGGACGCCGACTACGCGACTGAAGTGTCCAACATGAGCCGCGCCAACATCCTGCAACAGGCGGGCACCTCCGTGCTGGCGCAGGCTAACCAGTCTACTCAGAACGTGCTGTCCCTGCTGCGTTAATCGTCTCTGTCGATTACTGTCGCATCCTCAACCCCGCTTCGGCGGGGTTTTGCTGTCAACTCGCTGCCCGGCACGAAAACGGCGGCGTGATAAAGCATGTCGTAAATAAAGACTGTTTTATGCGGTTTTTCCGTCGATTGGCTTTTTCCTCCCTCCGCATAATAGCGCTGACTCTCTTATCCGTAGGTTCAAGAAATAGTGAGCGATTTGTATACCGCCGAAGGCGTGATGGACAAAAATTCTCTCTGGCTGCGCTACGTTCCGTTAGTGCGGCACGAGGCGTTGCGCCTGCAGGTCAGGCTGCCCGCCAGCGTCGAGCTCGACGACCTGCTGCAGGCCGGGGGGATAGGATTATTGAACGCCATTGAGCGTTACGATTCTCTACAGGGAACCGCCTTTACGACCTATGCGGTACAGCGCATCCGTGGCGCGATGCTTGATGAACTGCGCAGCCGTGACTGGGTGCCGCGTAGCGTGCGGCGCAACGCCCGCGAAGTCGCGCAGGCGATGCAGAAGCTGGAGCAGCATCTGGGTCGCCCGGCCAGCGAAAGCGAACTCGCGCAGGCGCTGAATATGACGCTTGCCGAGTATCGACAAATCCTGCTCGATACCAACAACAGCCAGCTGTTCTCCTACGACGAATGGCGCGAAGAGCAGGGTGAAAATGCCGAACGGCTGCTGGAAGGCCATGAAGAGGCGAATCCGCTGCACTACCTGCTGGAAGGTAGCCTGCGCCAGCGGGTGATTGATGCCATCGAAGCGTTGCCGGATCGCGAAAAAATGGTTCTTACCCTCTACTATCAGGAAGAGCTGAATCTTAAAGAGATCGGCGCGGTACTGGAGGTTGGGGAGTCACGCGTCAGCCAGTTGCACAGTCAGGCGATTAAGCGCCTGCGCGCGAAGCTGGCCCACGACGGTTGATGCCAGAGTGAATAACCACCTGGCGGGCAGGTGGTTAGGCTATTTACGATTTGCTTAAATCAATGCGCAGAATGCGCTCTTTTGCCCCGTCGACAAATACCTCCGGATCCCAGTCGCGATTGAACCCTTCTTTAATGCCGACGTACAGCGTATCCATATCCGGCGACAGCACCATCTGGTTAGGATACACCGGCGTGCGGAATTCCTTTGTCACGCGCCAGGTTTTGCCATCGACGACGCTAATGGTACCGCTGGTGAAGTTGCTGACGTACAGCTCGTTATATTTTGGATTGTAGCGCACCGCATTGGCGCCGATGCCGGTGCGGACGTAGCCCAACGATTTGCCGTCTTTCAGATCGAAAATATACAGGCCGTCGTGCGGGCCGCTGCGATCGTCGTGATCGAAGGCGACCACGAAGATGCGCCCGGAAGCAGAATCGACGATCAGGTTTTGCGCGCTGGCCAGCTGCGGCGCGTTAAGAGGAATAGTGCGTAATACCTGCTGCGTTTTAGCATCGATCTCGTTGATATAGTCGCGGCCGCCAACGTAGATCTTTTGCGTTTTTTCATCCAGCGTCAGGCCGTAGGCGGTACCGCGGTAGGCTCCTTTGACTTCACCTTTAAGCTGCAGCGTGCTGCCGTCGAGCATTAGCAGTTTGTGCAGCGGACGCATGCCGTCTTTGGTTTTCTGCATATGGCTGTAGCTGACGAACAAGGTGTCGGCGGCGCTGCCGTAAACCATATGGCGCAGATGTTCGAAGCGCGAATCCGCGGCGCCGTCGGTGGCAAAGCTCAGGCGCTGGCTGGTGTGCGTGATTTTACCGCTGGCGGCGTCAAACAGGCTAATACGCAGCGTGGCTGCCTGGGTGTGGCCCACATACAGCGCCCGCGCTGGCTGATTCATCGCCAGCGAAAAGGCGCGCCAGGGCATATTGTAGCGCTGAATAATCTGCAGCGTTGCCGGATTAAAGACATATAAGTAGCCTTTATTGGCCGCGCGGTTAACCCGGTCCGTGGCGGCGGCGAAAAGCAGATTGTCGCCGCTATCGAATGCCAGTTCGTACACGCCTTCATTGGCTTCCTGCAGGTAATTGGTTTTCATCGCGAAACGCGACGCTTCCCGCTGCGGCGGATCGATGGCGAAGGCCTGTTGCGGCAGCAGCGCGGCGAGCAGCAGCGCGCCGGACAGTGTTGCAATGTTACGGTAGTTCATGATGATTTCCTGTGCTCAGAGGTGGTTGACTTAAAACTGGATTTCGCCGCCGAAGATATAGGTCCGTCCACGCGCGGTGGTGTTGACTGACGCCCCCTCTTTGGCGTTATCAAGGCTCTGGTTCATGCGGTTGAGCGCCTCGGAGTAGTCGCGATTAGTGACGTTTTGCACGCTAAAACGCAGCAGCACGTTATCGGTCATCTGCCAACTGCTGTAGAGGTCGATGATGGTTGGGATATTCGGCATGCTCTCTTTGGGTACCGTGTTGCTGTCGGTGCTGATCCCTTCGGTACTCAAACGCTTTGATTTGCCGGTGAATTTCACCAGACTGCCAACGGTGAGCTTGCGGTCAAACAGGCGTCCGCCGACGTCGAGAGTGGCGTAGCTGCTCGGCAGATCGCTCAGATCGCTATAGGCGAAGCTGTAAACGGTACTGGCGATGGAGGTTGGCTGATCGGTGTGCTGCTTGCTCCACGACAGGTTCGCGTAGGCAAAGCCGATGTCATACCCGGCTTCAATCTCATAGCCTTCGGTGGTGACCGGCGAGGTGATATTAGTGGAAATATTGGCGTTAAAGCCGGACGAGGCATCGTTGATATTCTGGCAAAGCTCGCCGTTGCTGCACAGGAAGAAGGATTCACTGGTGATGTAATCTTTAATCCGTGAGCGGTAGGTCAGGGCTTTGAGATGCAGGCTATCCTCGTTGCTCAACAACCCTTTTTTGATAACGTTAAAACCGGCTTCCCAGGTTTCCGCCTTTTCCGGTTTAAGGAACGGGTTCATCGATGCGCCGCCCTCGTTGGCGAAAAATACTTCCTGCACGTTCGGCGCGCGTGATGAACGGCTCCAGCTGACGAATGGCTGCAGCCATGGCGTTATCTGGGCGGAGAACGTTGCCGACGGGTTAAAACCATTATCTTTCACGTTCAGATCGGTGGCCCCCTGCGGGAAGCATTTTTCGTCATCCGAACAGGCTGGTTTATGCCCCTGTACCCGGCTGCGGGTGTAGTTGAGGTTAAGATCGAGTTGATAAATATCTTTGTTTAGCGATAGCCCGCTATACAGCGAAGCGATCTTCTGCTTACCGGCCGGAGCAAAGGCGTTATGGTCGGTCTCGGTATCCTGCACGAAGCGGCGGGAGTAGCGGGTGTCCATCAATTTGCCGCCAAACTGCAAAGCGGCATACACATCGTCGGTGAGACGAAAACGGCTGGTGTTACTAATATCCAGCGCGTTGGATTTATTGGTCGTCGAAGAGTCGTTAAAGTTGTACAGCGACTCCGGTTTATACGACTGGTTGCCGCGGCTGGTACTGGCTAATACGTTGAACTCGACCAGTTCATTGAGCGGCGCGTAGTTATAGCGCAGGTAGTAGTCGTCGCTGCTAATATCGCGACGGGTAAAACTGTTGCGGTAATTACGACCGGAAAACTCGAAGCGGTTGAATTGATCGATGTTGAAGTTGACTTTATATAGCTGGGAGCGCGGTTCCTGACGCAGATATTTATTATCCTCGCCGATAAAATCTTCGCTGCTGCGGCCGCTGCCGTTTTTATAGGTCGCATAGGTGCGGGTGCCGCTGATGCCAAGCAGCGCGCCGAGGCCGCCGCCGTTATCGAAGGTGTCGGTTTTTCCCGCCACCGCCACCATGCCGGTGCGGCCAAGACCGTTATCGCCGACTGAAAAACGCGACAGCAGGCCGGCCTGATGCCCCGGTTTTAACACGTCGTCGACGCCGATGGTGCGCAGGTTCGCGCTGCCCGCCAGCGCATTGACGCCCTGGGAACCTGCGCTATTACCGCGGGTAACGTCAACCTCGGCGAGGAAGTTCGGATCGAGCGGAACCCCGGCGGCGGTGTTTGCGCCGCCGTGATAGTTGGCCGGGGCCATGCCGAAGAAGGTCTGGGTGACGCCATCGACCATGGTGTTCACGCGTCCCAGCCCGTTCATCCCGCGGATGTTGACGCTGATGGTGCCCTGCAGCGGGTCGATTTGCGTGTAGGTGCCCGCCATGCTGCGCAGCGAGGCGTCGAGGCTTTGCAGATTCTTATTTAAGGTTCGCGAACTGTAGGCGCCAGGGCGGGTATAGCTCTCCTCAGAAGAGCCGACCTGGCCTGCGTTGTCCGCCAGCGGGTTATCGGTAACGGTGATTGGGGAGAAGACCGATTCCCCCTCGCTTTCGGCGGCAAAAGCCTGGCCGTTGACGATAAGTAGCCCGGTAACGAGCCCCGTAATTATTTGTGATTTTTCCATAATCAAATCCTGAGGTAATAAATATTTAACGCACAAAAAGGGCAGCAGCGTGCATCGCGCTTATTGCTAAGTGCGATGACACATTGCCCAAAATAAAAAATCATTAGTGGTCAGTGACCGTTATAAATAACGTCCAGATTGCCTGAATAAATAACAGGGAACCCTGGATTTATATTTTTAATAAGCTGAACTCCACCGGCAGCGTGACTTTATTTATGCCATTGCGCAGCAGTTCTTTAGGTGGCGGCGGCAGCGGGCGCGCATTCTCCAGCGCCAGTAGCGCGGCGCGGTCCAGTGAATGGGTGCCGGAAGAATTCACCAGTTGCGATTGCAGTATCTCGCCGCGTTCGTTCACGCTGAAGGTAATGGTGACGGTGCCGGTACGCTTGCGGCGGCGCGCGTCGTCCGGATAATTGCGCATCTTATTGATTTTGCCCTTCACCAGCGATTCCCAACGGATCTTATTCTGACTCAGGCGCGCGGCGTCGCTATCCAGCGGCGCCGCGGTGCGCTGAGTCAGCGCGGCCTGCACCGGCGGCGCAGCGAGGCTGGTAGTGGTCGAATTACCTTTCTCCTCTTGTTGCTGGCGACGAGACTGCTTTTTAATCTCGGTTTTCTTCTTCCGCCGCGGCTCGGGTTTTGTCGCTGCCAGCTTTAATTGCGCATCATCGTGAACCAGCAGCTTAGGCGCGTCTTTTAGCGCCGAGGTTTCCTGTTCGCTCATCGCCTCGACCTTACGCTGCTGGGTCACGCCGGGGGGCAGATCGGGATGAATAAACGAGACTTCAAGTTCCGGCGCATATTCCACCATCACTGCCGCAGGGGGCGCGGCATCGGGCGGCGAGGCGAAGTGAATGATAAAAGGCACAGCCAGCGCCAGATGGCAAAGCACGCTGGCGGTCGTTCCCCCAAACCAGCGGGGGCGCGGCAGTATCAATGGCGCAGAGAGCGTGGTATTCATTTTGCCGCCGCTACCGACCAGATGTAATCAGCCTGCTTCGCCGTCAGGGTGGTACCGTCGGTGGTCAGTATCAGCACCAGCGGTTTTTCCGCCTGCAAATCGGCGAGATGCAGCGGTACGCCGATATCTTTTGCCGCATGATAACCGCCGGCAATCAGCAGCGCCGGGCGCGGGGCGTTTTTCATCTGCGTGGCCATCAACCGGTCGCGCTGCTGCTGGATGGCAAGCATCGCGGTGACCTGTTCGCCGCTGATCTGCCCGTCATGCATCAGATAGATGATCGCCGACAGCGATTCGTGTACCTGCGGGCGAGAGGAATGCTCGCCGTTGGGGAATGTCGGACGTTGATAAATTTTGCTCACCTGCTCGCGGCTGAGATTCGCGGCCAGCAGCGGATAGGGGGCTTCCAGTGCGGTCATCACCACGTCGCGATAGAGATCCCACGGCCAACCGGGGTTCCAGCGCAGCGTTTCCGCCGCGCGGGTGGCGCTGATAGCGGTGCCGCTGAGGCTGGCCTGCTTGACCCGGTTGACCGCATCCTGCTGGCTTAAATCGATCATCTCCATCAGGACGCTGCCCTGCGGGCGCGCAGCGTTAAGGTTCTGCAGTAGCCAGCGCTCAATCTGATGATGCTGCACGTTGGTATGTTCTTCGCCTACGATGACCAGCGGCGCCTGAGCCAACCGGGCCAGCAGCTTCTGCGCCGTCAGCGGTTGGCCGCTGGCAGCATCACGAATGCTCGCCTTCTCCAGCCACGTGCGGTCCTCGGCGAAGGAGTGCGGGCGTATCGTGCTGTGGCAGGCGCTCAGTAACAGCACGCATCCCAATACCAGAGTGTTAAAAAGGTTTTCCTTAAACATAAAATGTCCGTTTTCGGTTTTTTAGTAGTATTTTCTTCGTATCCTGCTGCTGGCGCAGAATGATATGTGATATTGAGAATGATTATCAAGATCATTCTCATTCATAATTATTGGTAGGGGTGATGATTGCGTGTGGCAAACACCGGCCGTCGCGGCTATCCGGGGTGGTAAGGGCGGTGGCAAGATTGCCGGTTTTGTGAACCAGATCGGTGTCGGTCAGGAAGAACTGGCGCGTAGCGGGAAATAGATCTCGTGCGACTCAGAAAATAAAAATATGCTTTTTTAGATGTTCATAAAATAAAAGAATTTTCACTATTAATCACGATGGTGGCATTTTTAATTCATATGATAGCAGCTTGCATAATGCGACATTGATCATGCTTTTAAACCCGAAGAATAAAAAAGATAACGGACTTAAGGTTGTCTTAATGTTTGTTTTCACCATTGTTTTAATTAAGCATTTTGTCATTAGTAAAACCTGATTAGTGGTTTTTTCCACTTTTTTAAAAAGATGGTAATTGTTTTCATTATCATTCACATTCCTCTGTGATTTAATCCGTGCCAGCCCGCTTTCTTCACGGCTTTTCAACGACTCATACTAAGGATTAGCTTATGAATTTCCGTTTATCGGCGTATTGCGCGGCGATGTTCGCTGCTTCGGCTCTGTTCACCGCCCCGCAGGTTATGGCCGCAGACAATAGTGACGGCATTGTGGTCTATAACGCGCAGCACGAAAACCTGGTGAAATCCTGGGTCGATGGCTTTAGCAAAGAGACCGGTATTAAAGTCACGCTGCGCAATGGCGACGATAGCGAACTGGGCAATCAACTGGTGCAGGAAGGTTCCGCCTCGCCGGCGGATGTTTTCCTGACAGAAAACTCGCCGTCGATGGTGTTGGTCGATAATGCCAAACTGTTCGCGCCGCTGGATGCCGCAACCTTAGCGCAAGTGGCGCCGCAGTTCCGTCCTGAGCACGGCCGCTGGGTGGGCATTGCCGCCCGCAGCACCGTCTTCGTCTATAACCCGGCGAAAATCAGCGAATCACAGTTGCCGCACTCGCTGATGGATCTGGCGAAACCTGAATGGAAAGGGCGCTGGGCCGCTTCTCCGTCGGGCGCTGACTTCCAGGCGATCGTGAGCGCGATGCTGGCGCTGAAGGGCGAAAAAGCGACCCTGGAATGGCTGAAGGCGATGAAAACCAACTTCGTGGCCTACAAAGGCAACAGCACCGTGATGAAAGCGGTCAACGCCGGGCAGATCGACGGCGGGGTGATCTATCACTACTACCGCTTTGTTGACCAGGCGAAAACCGGCGAAAACAGCAAAAACACCAAGCTGTACTACTTTAAAAACCAGGATCCGGGTGCGTTCGTCAGCATCTCCGGCGGCGGCGTGCTGGCTTCCAGCAAACATAAAGAACAGGCGCAGGCCTTTATTAAATGGATCACCGGCAAGCAGGGTCAGGATGAGCTGCGCACCAATAACGCCTTCGAATATGCGGTGGGTCTGAATGCCGCCTCTAACCCGAAACTGACGCCGCTGAAAGAGCTGGATGCGCCGAAAGTCGAGCCATCTTCGCTTAATAGCAAGAAAGTGATCGACCTGATGACTCAGGCTGGCCTGCTGTAATTTGATGCTGAAGTGATCTGTTTATGTCTGCTCTGAGTCTGGTACTCGGAAAGAAAACAGGACGCCTGCCCGAGCGCAGGCGTCCTGCATTTCCGATGGTTGCCTTAGCTGTACTGTTTTCATTAATGGCCCTGCTGCCGTTAGGTTTTGTGGTGTCGGTGGGTTTTGACACCGGCTGGCCGACCATTAAAGCACTGGTATTTCGCCCGCGAGTGGCTGAACTGCTCAGCAATACGCTGTGGCTAACGTTGCTGACGGTGCCTATTTGCATTGCGCTCGGCGTGACGGTGGCCTGGCTGACTGAACGTACCGCGCTTGCCGGGCGCCAGCTGTGGTCAGCGCTGGCGGTTGCGCCGCTGGCGATCCCGGCGTTTGTGCAAAGCTACGCCTGGATCAGCGTCGCGCCATCAATGCACGGCCTGTCCGCTGGGGTGTTTCTCTCGGTACTGGCCTACTATCCGTTTATTTATATGCCGGTGGCGGCGGTGCTGCGCCGTCTTGACCCGACGCTGGAAGACGTTGCCGCGTCGCTGGGGACGCCGCCGTGGAAAGTCTTTTTCCGCGTGGTGCTGCCGCAGCTGCGGCTGGCTATCTGCGGCGGCGCGCTGCTGGTGGCGCTGCATCTGCTGGCGGAGTACGGCCTGTACGTGATGATCCGCTTTGATACCTTCACCACCGCCATTTATGATCAGTTCCAGTCCACCTTTAGCGGCCCGGCGGCGAATATGCTGGCGGGCGTACTGGCGCTGTGTTGCCTGGCGATCCTGCTGCTGGAAAGCGTCTCGCGCGGCAAAGCGCGTTATGCGCGTATCGGCGCTGGCGCGGCGCGCGAACAGAAGCGCCGTCCGCTGGGGATCGCGACCGCTTTCGGCGCGCAGTTGCTGCTGCTGTTGTTGGTGATGCTGGCGATGGGCATTCCGCTGCTGGTGCTGTGCCGCTGGCTGTGGCTCGGCGGGCTGGAGAACTGGCTGCATGCCGACCTGTGGCATTCGCTGCGCCAGACGCTGGTGCTGGGGGCGGGCGGGGCGTTGCTGACCACCGCCTGCGCGATCCCGATCGCCTGGCTTGGCGTGCGTTATCCGCATCGGCTGTTCCGCTTGCTAGAGGGCTGTAATTATATCACCAGTTCGTTGCCGGGTATCGTCACCGCGCTGGCGCTGGTGACGGTCACTATCCATTACGCGCGCCCGGTGTATCAGACCGAAGTGACGCTGTTCCTCGCTTACCTGTTGATGTTCATGCCGCGGGCGTTGATTAACCTGCGCGCTGGGATCGCACAGGCGCCGGTCGAGTTGGAGAACGTCGCGCGGAGTCTCGGCCGTAGTCCGGCTCGCGCATTATGGAGCGTCACCATGCGTCTGGCCGCGCCTGGCGCTGCCGCGGGCGCCGCGCTGGTGTTTCTTGGCGTCAGCAATGAGCTCACGGCCACGCTGCTGCTTTCGCCGCTCGGCACGCGCACGCTCTCGACCGGTTTTTGGGCGTTAACCAGCGAGATCGATTACGTCGCCGCGGCGCCGTACGCGATGCTGATGATCGTTATTTCGCTGCCGCTCACGGCGGTTCTTTATGTGCAGTCGAAAAAAATTGCAGGGTTGTAACATGCTGGAATTGTCTTCTATCTCGAAATCTTTCGCCGACGCGCTGGTTCTCGATAACCTCAATCTGACTGTCGCGCCGGGTAGCCGTACCGCGATTGTCGGCCCGTCAGGCTCCGGCAAAACGACGCTGCTGCGTATTCTCGCCGGTTTTGAAACGCCGGATAACGGGCGCATCGTTATGCAGGGCAACACCCTGTTTGGCGACGGCGTGTTTGTCCCGGCTCATCAGCGCAGGATCGGTTTTGTCCCGCAGGAAGGGGCGCTGTTCCCGCATCTTAATGTGGCCGACAATATCGCCTGGGGGCTGGATAGCAGCCGTGAGGAGAAACGCCGCCGCGTCGCCGCGCTGATGGAGATGGTGGCATTAGACCCGCAATTGGCTAACCACTGGCCGCACGAAATCTCCGGCGGCCAGCAGCAGCGGGTGGCATTAGCTCGCGCGCTGGCGCAGCAGCCGTCGCTGATGCTGCTGGATGAGCCTTTCTCGGCGCTGGATACCGGGCTGCGGGCGGCGACGCGTAAAGCCACCGCCGATCTGCTTGCCGAGGCTGGCGTGGCGTCGATTCTGGTAACTCACGATCAGACCGAGGCGCTGTCATTTGCCAGCCAGGTCGCGGTGATGCGCCAGGGGCGTTTTGCGCAGGTAGGTAGCCCGTTTGAGGTCTATTCACGCCCGGTCGATGAGGCCACGGCGCTGTTCCTCGGCGATGCGTTGGTGCTTGATGCCGAACTTGCCGATGGGCGCGCGCGCTGCGCCATTGGCGAACTGATGACCGAAGACCGTCATGCCAATGGCCGGGGGCGGGTGATGCTGCGCCCGGAACAGCTGCTGGTCTCGCCGTGCGCGACGCAAGACAGTCCATTACGTATTGCCGACGTCGATTTCGCTGGCCATATCTCAACGCTGACGTTGACGGCGCCAGGGCAGGCGATGCCGCTGGTGCTGAAGACCGTCAGCCAGGCCGCCTGGCAGACTGGCGCAACGGTACGGCTCGACGTTGTCGGCCCGGCGCGGGTATTTTGTGCATAATGGCGAAAAGCTGAGCGCATAAGCGGCGTAAACCTTGATTTGTCACGGAGAAGTGTTAATTAGTCTTTGATGTAGCACATTGTGCTAATTACGCCGCCGGTGAACTCTTTAGTATCCGCGCCACTGACCTCGTCGCCATGGAGTGGTAGGACGTTGGAATAATTCCGCGGGGTCAGTCCATTCTTATTCCTTCTCTCATGCAGGGTAATCGTATTTTTGTTCGCGGAAATGCCGCAGGCTGTTATGCTATTTTATGGAAGCCTCGATCTCGATGACGTTGTGAGAGACTAAATGCCCGAAATAGAAAAGAACATAAATATAAAAACCCCCGCGGTTAATTCTTCGCTAAATTTCCTGCCCGCGCTGGCGGTTATTGTTCTGGTGTCGTTACTTTGCGCCGCTATCTTAAAACCCTTAGGGCCGTGGCGGGAGATATTCAGTAATCCGGGTTTATATATTGATTTTTTAGCGCTGTTATTTTTAGTGTTTATGCTGTGGAGTTCGGCAAAGGTACGCGTCAGCCACGTGGCGGTGAACTGCGTGAAATATGGTTTACTGTTGTGGATTGCCGGCGGCACTTTTGACTTAATGGATGAGATATTCCAGCAGCCACGATGGATGGGTTATTATTGCGAAGATCTGCTGCGCCTTTCCGGGATGCTGGTCACGGCGATCGGCATTTATAAGATTATCGAACGCATCAATCTGCTGTACGTCGATGCGCGCTCAAAATCGTTGAAAGATGAACTCACCCAGTTGCCGAACCGCCGTTTCTTTATCGATACTATTCGCGAGAAAGAAGGGCATTCGGTGGCGTTGATGATTCTGGATATCGATTTCTTCAAGAAAATCAATGATACCTACGGCCACCTGGTGGGGGATGAAGTCCTGTTCGCGCTGGGTAAACAACTGTCAAAGTTGACCTGCGATCGGATCCAACCGGCGCGAATTGGCGGCGAGGAGTTTGCGATTATCGCCGATGGCCTGTCGCTGGCAGAGGTCCGTGAACTGGCGCAGTCGATCCTTGAAAACGCGCGCGTTATTCTGATTAATAACGACTACCCGCTGTCGATCAGTATCGGCGTCGGTATGCGCGAACAAGGTGAGGCGCAGGACGTTTTTATTAAGAAAGTCGATGAAGCATTATACCGGGCAAAAAATAATGGCCGCGGTCGCGTGGAGTGGGCGTGACGCGTATTTCAATAACTGAAAAACAACTCGTCGGGTGCCGATGATAGTCGTGCGCTTTCCGGCCGCAGGGGCGGCCGGAACTGTTATTTATAAATCCAGTACCAACCGGCCGCTTTTGGCGCGCGAACAGCAGATCAACATACTCTGCTGGCTGGCTTTCTCTTCGTCGCTGTAATACTGATCGCGGTGGTCGGCTTCGCCTTCCAGGATCATGGTTTCGCAGGTGCCGCACACGCCTTCGCGGCACAGGCATTCGACCTTCGCCGCTTTATTGTTTTCAATGACCTGCAAAATGGTCATGTCCTGCGGTACGGTAAATTCGCGCCCGGAACGCGCCAGCACCAGCGTGAAGGCATCCCCGCCTTTATCCTCAACAACAAACTGTTCAAAGTGCAGCTGATTGGCAGGTACCTGATGGTCTTCGGCAGCGATTCTTACCGCCTCGTTAAGCGCGGCCGGGCCGCAGGTATACACGTGGGTGCCGGGCTCGAGATCGGCGAACAGACGCGCGAGATCGAGACGGCTGCCGAGTGCGGATACGTGAACGTTGACCCGATCGCCCCACGGCGCGGCGCCTAGCTCATCGACGAAAGCGTTGTTGTCGGCATCGTGGAAACAATAGTGCAACTGCCAGTCAGCCTGACGCTGTTCCAGTTGCGGGATATGCGATAGAAACGGCGTAATGCCGATACCGCCAGCGATCAGCAGATGCTTACGTGCCTGCGGGTCGATGGCGAACAGATTATTGGGCGTGGAAACCGTCAGGGTATCGCCCGGTCGTACCTGCTGGTGCATAAAGCGCGAGCCGCCCTTTGACGGCGACTCGAGACAAACGGCAATCTGCCAGCTTGTGGTATCCAGTGGGGAACTCATCAGCGAATAAGCGTTACTGTAGCGCTGCTCGCCGTCCTGCATCTGGACAATAATATGGCTGCCGCCGCTGAATGCCGGTAGCGGCTTGCCCGACGGCGACACCAGGGTAAAACGCTTCACCTGGGCGGTGATCTGTTCCACATCGCGAACGATCGCTTCAAACATTTGATAATCAGACATCGCTGAACTCCATCAAAAAATCCCGGCGCAGCCTGCGCTGTCGCCGGGAGAGCGTATTTACAACCCCTGGCAGAGGTACTTCATCTCCAGGTAATCTTCAATGCCGTGTTCTGAGCCTTCGCGGCCAAGGCCGGACTGCTTCACTCCACCAAACGGCGCGACTTCGTTGGAGATCAGCCCGGTATTGATGCCGACCATGCCGTATTCCAGCTGCTCGGAGACGCGCCAGATGCGGGCGGCATCGTTGCTGTAGAAATAGGAGGCGAGCCCGTAGATGGTGTCGTTGGCCTGCTCGATGACCTGCTGTTCATCCTCGAATTTCACCAGTGCGGCCACCGGGCCGAAAATCTCTTCCTGGAGTAGCAGCGAACCCGGCTGTACGTCGCCGATCACCGTCGGCGTAAAGAAATTACCGCCCAGCGGATGCGCTTTGCCGCCGGTGAGCAGCGTGGCACCGCGGCTCAGGGCATCGTCCAGCAGGGACTGCACTTTACGCCCGGCATCGGCGTTAATCAGCGGCCCGATCTGCGCATCGGACTCGCCGCCGTCGCCGACTTTCAGCGCGGCGACGCGGGCGACGAACTTATCGCAGAACTGGTCGTAGATGGCATGGTGAATGTAGAAACGGTTGACGCAAACGCAGGTTTGCCCGGCGTTACGGAACTTAGCGACCAGCGCGCCCTCGACCGCTTTATCAATATCGGCGTCGTCGAAGACGATAAACGGCGCGTTACCGCCAAGCTCTAACGAGAGCTTTTTGATTGATTCGGCGCACTGGCGCATCAGTACACGACCGACTTCGGTCGACCCGGTAAAGGAGAGTTTGCGCACCCGCTCGTCGCCAGTAAACACCGCGCCGATCTCGCGCGACTGGCCGGTGACCACGTTGATGACGCCCTGTGGGATCCCGGCCTGAATCGCCAGTTCCGCCATGGCCAGCGCGGTAAACGGCGTTTCGTTAGCCGGTTTTATCACCATCGTACAACCAGCAGCCAGCGCAGGCCCAGCTTTGCGGGTGATCATCGCCGCCGGGAAGTTCCACGGGGTGATCGCCGCGCAGACGCCGATACCCTGGCGGATTACCATCAGGCGTTTATCGGCGGCGGGCGAGGGGATGACCTCGCCGTTGGTACGTTTACCTTGTTCAGCGAACCATTCGATAAACGAGGCCGCATAGGCGATTTCGCCTTCTGCTTCCGCCAGCGGCTTACCTTGCTCGGCGGTCATAATCTGCGCCAGCGCGCTTTTGTTTTCGAGGATCAAGCGGTGCCAGTTCTTCAATAGCGCGGCGCGCTGGGCGGCGGTAAACGCGCGCCACGCTGGCAGCGCGGCGGCAGCGGCATCTACCGCCTGTTGCGCTTCCGCCCGTCCCATATTCGGGATCTGGCCGAGCGTCGCGCCGGTTGACGGGTTGCTGACGGCAAGCGTGGCGCCATCGGCGGCGTCGCGCCAGCTTCCGGCAATCAGCGCCTGTTGGCGAAAAAGGGCAGAGTGAAACACGGACATAGCAAACTCCTTCAACGATTACGGCTGGAACACCTGGGCCACGAGATTATGGAAGTGGGCGATACCGTGCTCGGAGATACCGCTGCCGCTGTTATCGGCCATAATGCGCCCCTGACCTCGATAGCCGCGGGACTTCAGCCCTTTCTGCACACTCTCCACCAGACGTAAATCTTCCGGGCGGAACACATCGCGATACCACTCAATCAGCGATTTTTGCTCATCGGTCAGCTCTTCGTTGGTGAAATAGATATCGTAGTTCTGCAGGGTGGTCTCTTCATCCACCGGGAATTCGTAGATAACGGTCATCATGCCCTTGATCGGCGTGACGTTGAGCATGGTGCATGGCCACAGCCAGAAACCGTGGAACGCAGCATCTACGCCTTCTTCGAACTTAAACGACTGTTCGGACGGCTTGGCGAAGCCATATTGCAGCGTCCATTTGCCGTGCATGGTGTGCCAGTAGCGATCAACCTGTACGGAATCGGAGAAACCGGGATGCGCCGGGCCACAGTGGTAGCATTCAAGATAGTTGTCGACGATGTTTTTCCAGTTGGCCGGGGTGCGGGTGGTAAAACGCGCCGCCAGTTTCAGATCATGGACGTCCGGGCAGGCTTCCAGCACTTTGTCCTGCAGGCCCGGTAACTGCGCTTCGACGCTCTCGGCCTCTGGATTCATATTGATAAACACGAAACCGGCGTACTCTTCGAGGCGTACCGGCATCAGTTGCGCCTTCTCGCTGTCGAAATTAGCCACGTTTTCGCAGTTGCGGGCGTGGGCGAGATTGCCGTCGAGCTTGAAGGCCCAGGCGTGGTACGGGCAGGTAATCACGTTTTTGGCTTTGCCTTCGCCGCTCAGTAACTGGTGGCCGCGGTGCGGGCAGACGTTATAGAAGGCGCGCAGGATGTTGTCGCGGCCACGCACGATAACGATATTTTCGCCGATGATTTCCCGGGTAATGTAGTCATTCGGTTTGGCGACCTCGCTGCCGTGCGCGACGCAAATCCAGCTATTGGCGAAGATACGCTCTTTCTCGTGTTCAAAAGCCTGGCCGTCGGTATAGAAGCGGGCCGGGATGGTCCAGGCGTCCTGCGGATTAGCACAAAAGTTAATCGGCAGAGTAAAGTCAGGGCTCAAATTGCTCATGTAGGGTCACCTTGTGATTATTGTCAGTAAGAGGTTGTATTACAGCGACTGACCGTCGCTTTTGAGTACTGCGCCAACCGGTAGCGATTCGGCTTTGCCGACCGGCTCGGGCATATGCGTTTCTATCTGATGGACCGGCACGTGGGCGTAGTCCTGTTTTAACCAGCGCAGGAAGCCGCCGGTTTTGACCAATAAGATGGCGAGGAACGGCAGGGCGGTCAGCACCACGGTGGTTTTCATGGTTTCAAGCGACGCGCCGGTAAACAGAATCGATAGCGGAATGAGGGTGATCACGACGCACCAGAACAGGCGCATGCCGCGATCCGGATCTTCGCCTTCGCGCAGGTTACGGGTGCTGGTTGCCGCCATGGTGTAGGCCACCGCATCCATGTGCGAAGCAAGGAAGACAATCATCACGAACAGATAGGCGGCGAGGAACAGCTTACCTGCCGGTAATGACATCAGCACCTGCTGGACGGCGGTTTCGCCGCCGAGGGTTTGCATCACCTGTGGCACGTTAATCACGCCGTTGACGAACTGGTGCATGGCATAGCTTTCCATCACCCCGAAGAAGAACCAGCAACCGACGGTACTGCCGAGGATCAGCGCCCAGATCACCTCTTTGATTTTGCGTCCGCGGGAAACGCGGGTGACGAACATCGCCACGCCCGGGGTATAGGAGATCCACCACAGCCAGTAGAAGACGGTCCAGTTGCGGGTGAAGGCGCCGTCGCCGAGCGGATCGGTAAACAGGCTCATCTGCAGGAAATTCTGCGTGGTCAGGCCGATGGCGTTGATGATGTTGTTGGTGATGAATTCGGTCGGGCCCACCAGCAGCACGATCAGCGGCAGCAGGAATGCGCCCCAGCCGACCATTTTGCTCAGACGCTGCAGGCCGTTATTGATGCCAATCCACGAACTCATGCAGAAAATACCGCCGGAGAGCAGGATCACGAAAGCCTGAACGGTGAAGTTATCCGGCAGGCCGGTCAGTGCCGACAGGCCGCGGGTGAAGGTTGCCGCGGTAACGACCAGCGAAATGGTTAACGCGCCAACGGTGGCGATCAGGAACATCAGGTCGACCAGACGCCCCCAGAAGCCCTGCGGATTCACGCCGGTGATCGCCGAGATAATCCCGGAGAGACTGAGACCTTTGTTTTTCCGCACGTGGAAGTGGTAGGCCATGATCAGCGACGCGAGGGTGTAGGTCGCCCACGCGCTGATGCCCCAGTGGAAGAAGGAGTAAGGAATGCTGTATTCCAGCGCTTTCGGCGACTGCGGCGCGATATTCAGGCCCGGCGTTTGATAGTAATAGGCCCACTCGGCTACGCCCCAGTACAGGGTGGAGGAGCCGAGTCCGGCGCAGATAAACATAAACAGCCATGAGAGAGTGCTGTATTCGGCTTTGCCTTCGCCGAGACGAATATTGCCGTATTTGCTGGTTGCCAGATATAACACCAGTCCCAGCGCCATCAGTACCAGGATTTGTACCGCCGACCCGAGCAGGCGGGTGACGCCGTTAAAAATGGCGTTCGCCGCCTGCGCGGTTTGCTGGGGGAAGAGACTTAATGTAGCGGCGATAAAAATAATGGCCGCCAGGCTTATGGCAATCAGCGGCACATCTTTTTTCTTTACGTTGCTCAACATGGGTGATCTCCTGGGCGTGGTCGCCCGTATGTGGCTTTAGCCTGTCGTTGTTATCACACTGTAGGGTCAAGGTTCGTAGCAAAGAGCTATTAACAATTGGATTATTTCTTCGTTACATCGATTAAACAATTGGCCGATTCGTGAAGCAATAAAACACGGAACGGAAATAATAAAAGGTGAATCAGCGCAGGTTATTTCCTGGTGGGAATCAATAAAGTTTGCCGCTGTGACGCGGTTCACTTGTCAAGAGTGGGGTTTTCTGCATATCGAAGAGAGAGGGGAGTTGGCGCGAGTTTTCCCGGGTAGCGGCTACGCCTTACCCGGGCTACGCGATCGGGCGATATTCTCGTGCCATTGTAGCCCCGGTAAGCGCAGCCGACCGGGGAGCGGGCGGGGTAATTACGCCAAAATGGCCTGGCAGATGGCGTTGCTGACTTGCTGTGTCGAGGCGCTGCCCTTCATGTCCGGGGTTTTCGGCCCGCTGGCGATCACCTGTTCAATCGCCGCCAGGATGCCGTTATGCGCGGCGTGGTAGCGTTCGTCGCCGTTGCCGAGGAAATCGAGCATCATGGCGCCAGCCCAAACGGTGGCGATCGGGTTGGCGATGTTTTTACCGTAGATATCCGGCGCCGAACCATGAACCGGTTCAAACAGCGACGGGAAGGTCCGCTCTGGATTCAGGTTCGCCGACGGCGCAATACCGATGGTGCCGGTACACGCCGGGCCGAGATCGGAGAGAATATCGCCGAACAGATTCGAACCTACCACCACATCGAAACGCTCCGGCTGCAACACGAAGCGGGCGCAGAGAATATCGATATGTTGCTTATCCCAGCGGATCCCGGGGTAGTTTTTAGCCATCTCTTCCACGCGTTCATCCCAATACGGCATGCTGATCGCCAGGCCATTGGACTTGGTCGCGGAAGTCAACGTTTTGCGTGGGCGACTTTGCGCCAGCTCAAAGGCGTAGCGCAGGATGCGGTCGACGCCGCGGCGGGTGAAGACGGACTCCTGAATCACCACTTCATTTTCGGTGCCTTCATTGGCGCGCCCGCCGAGAGCGGAATACTCGCCTTCGGTATTCTCACGCACCACGTAAAAATCGATATCGCCGGCTTTTTTACCCGCCAGTGGACAAGGGACGCCGGGGAACAAGCGCACCGGACGCAAATTGACGTACTGATCGAACTCGCGGCGGAACTTCAACAGCGAGCCCCACAGTGAAATGTGGTCCGGGACGGTATCCGGCCAGCCGACGGCGCCGAAGTAGATAGCATCGAAGCCCTGTAATTGCTCGCGCCAGTCGTCCGGCATCATCTTGCCGTGGTGGGCGTAATATTCACAGCTGGCCCATTCCATTTGCTCGAAGCTGAGCGATAAATCCCAACGCTGCGCGGCGGCTTGCAGCACGCGAATACCTTCAGGCAGAACTTCTTTACCAATTCCGTCACCAGGGATGGCGGCAATACGACAGGTTTTTTTCATTCCGGTTCTCACTTTTTAGCGATGATGTTTGACCACCTGCCTATCCTATAATTGACTGGTTCATAATTAATCACGCTAACTGGTGAAACATAAAACACAGATCATGAATAATCTACCGCTGCTAAATGATTTACGCGTGTTTATGCTGGTCGCCCGCCGCGCCGGTTTTGCCGCCGCCGCTGAAGAGCTTGGCGTGTCGCCAGCTTTCGTCAGCAAGCGGGTGTCGCTGCTGGAGCAAACCCTGAACGTGATGCTGCTGCACCGCACCACTCGCCGGGTCACCATTACCGAAGAGGGGGAACGGATCTACGAATGGGCGCAGCGCATTCTGCAGGATGTCGATGAGATGATGGATGAACTCTCCGATGTGCGGCAGGTGCCACAGGGAATGCTGCGCATTATCAGCAGCTTTGGTTTTGGCCGCCGGGTGGTGGCCCCCGCGCTATCGGCGCTGGCGCGTCAGTATCCGCAGCTGGAACTGCGTTTCGACGTCGAAGACCGGCTGGTGGATTTGGTGAATGAAGGGGTCGATCTCGATATTCGTGTGGGTGATGATATCGCGCCGAATCTGATTGCCCGCAAGCTGGCGACCAATCACCGCATTCTTTGCGCCTCGCCATCGTTCTTTGCCCACCATCCGCAGCCGAAGCAGCTCAGCGATCTGGCGATGCTGCCGTGTCTGGTGATTAAAGAGCGCGATCATCCTTTCGGCGTTTGGCAGTTGCACGGCAAAGACGGCCAGCACGCGATCAAGGTGACCGGGCCGTTGTCATCTAACCATGGCGAAATCGTGCATCAGTGGTGCCTGGACGGGCAGGGGGTTGCGTTACGCTCGTGGTGGGACGTCAGTGAAAATATCGCCAGCGGCCATCTGGTACACGTGCTGCCAGACTACTTTCAGCCCGCCAACGTCTGGGCGGTCTACGTGTCGCGACTGGCGACCTCAGCTAAAATTCGCACCACCGTTGAGTTTCTGCGCCACTATTTTCAGCAGCACTATCCCCAGCAGTGTATCGTCAGCAGCGAGGTAAAATAGCCGACGGCCAGGGCCGTCGGCGGAGGGCATTACAGACGGGTGACGCGCTGTAGAATCGTCAGCGCGCGGGAGAATTGCGCATCCGGGATCGTCAGCGGGTAGAGGAAGCGGATGACGTTGCCGTACTGGCCGCAGGTCAGCAGCAACAGGCCCTGCGCCAGCGCCTGTTGCTGGATTTTCTGCGCGATCGCCGCTGAAGGTTCGCCAGTCGCCGGGTCAAAGAACTCCGCCGCGATCATCGATCCGACGCCGCGCGCTTCCACCAGCGCCGGACACCAGCCCTTGATCTCTTGCAGGGTCGCCAGCAGGCGCTCGCCGAGGAACTGCGCGCGCTCGCACAGCGCCTCGTTATCAATGATATCCAGCACGGCGTGCGCTGCCGCCACCGCCAGCGGGTTACCGGCGTAGGTGCCGCCTAAACCGCCCGGCGCCGGGGCGTCCATAATCTGCGCGTTACCGACTACGCCGGAAAGCGGCATCCCGCCCGCCAGGCTTTTGGCCATGGTCATCAGGTCTGGCTTATCAGCGTAGTGATCCATCGCGAACAGCTTACCGGTACGGGCGAACCCGCTCTGTACTTCATCGGCGATCATCACAATGCCGTGTTCATCACAGATACGGCGCACGGCGGCAACCAGCTCTTTCGGCGCGACGTTAAAACCGCCTTCACCCTGAACCGGTTCGAAGATAATCGCTGCGACCTGTTTGGCTTCGATATCGGCTTTGAACAGGCGTTCAATGGCGGTAATCGAATCTTCGGTGCTGATACCGTGCAGCGCCGATGGATACGGCACGTGGTACACCGAACCAGGGAATGGCCCAAAGCCCAGCTTATACGGTGCGACTTTGCCGGTGAGCGCCATGGTCATGTAGGTACGGCCATGGAAACCGCCGCCGAAGGCGATAACGCCCGGGCGCCCGGTATGGGCGCGGGCGATTTTGACCGCGTTTTCGACCGCTTCCGCGCCGGTGGAGAAGAACGCGGTCTTCGCCGGGCCTTGTACCGGCGCCAGTTCGTTGAGTTTTTCTGCCAGCGACACGTAGCTTTCATAAGGCACGATCTGGTAGGCGGTATGGGTAAACTGCTGCAGTTGTTGCTCGACGGCGGCGACCATTTTCGGATGGCGGTGACCGGTGTTCAGCACCGCGATCCCGGCGGCGAAATCAATATACTCATTGCCTTCGACGTCGGTCAGCGTGGCGTTTTGCGCACTCTGGGCAAAGAAGTTGCACATGACGCCCACACCGCGTGGGGTGGCGGAAAGACGACGCTGATGGAATTCATTGTTGCTCATGTTAGATACCCTTTAGCAAAAGTTAATCACTGAACCGAACGGCGAATCAGACCCCAAGACGGTCGCGCAGGCTGTAGTACGCGGCGCCCATGGCGGTAAATGGAATACGCAGGCTGCGCCCGCCCGGGAACGGGTAGTGCGGCAGTTTGGCGAAGGCGTCGAAACGCTCGGCATCGCCGCGCAACAGCTCTGAAATCAAGCGCCCGGCCAGATGAGTACAGGTCACGCCATGGCCGCTGTAGCCTTGCATGTAGTAAATATTGTTATCGAGACGGCCGAACTGCGGCATGCGCGACAGGGTCAACAGGAAGTTGCCGGTCCAGCGATAGTCAATCTTCACCCCCTGCAACTGCGGGAAGGTTTTCAGCAACTTGGGCATAATCAGTCGTTCAACATCGTCCGGGTCGCGCGCGCCGTAGACCACGCCGCCGCCGTACAGCAGGCGGTTGTCGCCGGTGATACGGTAGTAGTCCAACAGATAGTTACAATCCTCTACACAGTAGTTTTTCGGGATCAGCGAGCGCGCTAACGCTTCCGACAGCGGGGCGGTCGTCACCACCTGAGTGCCACACGGCATGCTGCGTTTCGCCAGCTCCGGCTCAACCTTATCGCCGAGATAAGCGTTGCCAGCGATGATGACATAGCGGGCGGTCACCTGGCCGTGAGCGGTGCTGACCACCGCCGGATTAGTGTGCTGAATACGCGTGACCGGCGATTGTTCATAGACCCGGCCGCCGTTAAGACGAATGGCGTCCGCTTCGCCGATAGCAAGGTTCAGCGGATGAATATGTCCGCCGCTATGATCGAGCAGGGCGCCGACGTAGCGATCGCTATCGACCTCACGACGAATGGCGTGGCTGTCCAGCAGCTCCAGTTGGCTGTTGCCATAGCGTTCCCAGTTGGCTTTCTGCTCTTCCAGCGTCTCCATTTGCTTCGGGTTCATCGCGACAAACAGACCGCCCGGGCGGTAGTCGCACTGGATCTGATAGCGTTGGATGCGTTCGCGGATAATATTGCCGCCTTCGAACATCATGCTGCCGAGCATTTTTGCCGCGTCCGGGCCGTAGCTTTTTTCGATGACGTCGATGTCGCGGCTATAGGAGTTAACCAGCTGTCCACCGTTGCGGCCGCTGGCACCGAAGCCGATACGCGCTGCTTCCAGCACGACGACGTCGTAGCCCATTTCGGCCAGATGCAGGGCCGAAGAGAGGCCGGTGTAGCCGCCGCCGACGACGCAGACGTCGCAGCTGATCGATTCGTCCAGCGTCGGGAACGGCGTATATTTATTGGCGCTGGCGGCATAGTAGCTAGTGGTATGTTCAGTCATGATTAAGACTCCAGAGCAATCCAGATAGTTTTCAGTTCGGTGAATTTTTCCAGCGCATGCAGCGATTTATCGCGCCCGTTGCCGCTCTGCTTGTAGCCGCCGAACGGGACGGTCATATCACCATCGTTATAGTTGTTGACGAAGACGGAACCGGCTTTCAGGCGGCGGCTCATGCGGTGCGCGCGGGAGAGATCGCGCGTCCATACCGCAGCACCGAGACCATAGTTGCTGTCGTTGGCCAGCCGCAGCGCCTCTTCTTCGGTTTTAAAACGTGTGACCACCAGCACCGGACCGAAAATCTCTTCACGGCTGAGGGTCGAGGCCGGGTCGACATCAACGAAAATGGTTGGGCCGACGGCGGCAGGCCACGGATTTTTACGCCCGTCGAGGAACAGCGTGCTGTTGCTTTCGCCGCCGCGGATAAAACTGTGCACGCTGTCGGCATGCGCGTTATCAATCAGCATCCCCATGGTGGTGTTTGGGTCGAGCGGGTTGCCCGGCTGCCAGTTTTGCGCCTGTTCTTTCAGCCGTGCGAGGAACTCATCGGCGATGCTCTCCTCTACCAGCAGACGGGTGCCGGCGATACAGACCTGGCCCTGGTTATAGAAAATGCCGCCAGCGGTGGTGTTGACCGCTTTTTGCAGATCCGGACAGTCGGCGAAGATGATATTGGCGCTTTTGCCGCCTGCTTCCAGCCATACGCGCTTCATATTGCTGTCACCGGCATCTTTCAGTAGCTGTTTGCCGGTGCGGGTAGAGCCGGTAAAGGTAATCACTTCGACGTCAGGATGTAGAGCCAGCGCCTGTCCCGCCTCGTGGCCAAAGCCGCTTACCACGTTCAATACGCCGTCCGGCAGACCGGCTTCTTTCGCTAACCCGGCAAGGCGCAGGGCGGTGAGCGGCGATTTTTCCGAGGGTTTAAGGATCACGCTGTTACCGGCCGCCAGCGCAGGGCCGAGCTTCCAGCAGGCCAACAGCAGCGGGAAGTTCCACGGCACGACCGCTGCGATCACGCCAATCGGTTCGCGCACGATCATCGCCAGCTCGTTGCTGCCGGTCGGCGCGACTTCGCCATATACTTTATCCAGCGCTTCGGCATACCAGCGGATGGCGCGGGCGGCGCCGGGAATATCGTCGCGCAGGCTGTGGCGAATCGGTTTGCCGGTATCGAGCGTTTCCAGCAGCGCCAGCTCTTCGCGATGGGCTTCCATCAGATCGGCAAATGTGTTGAGTACCGCTTTACGCTGCGCCGGAGAGGCCTGCGACCAGTCGCCGTTATCAAAAACCTGGCGCGCGGCTTTCACCGCCAGCTCGACATCGGCTTTTTTGCCGCGGGCGACCTGCGCCAGCGTCTGCTGAGCGGCGGGGTCGAGCGTCTCAAAGGTCGTATTATCGACTGCGGCGCAATATTCGCCGTTAATAAATAATCGCGTTTCAATGGCCAGGTTTTTCGCTTTTTCCTGCCAGTAAGCCAGGTGCTGAAAATTCATCATGACTCCTTAAAAACATCATCGGCAAAATATAGGGTTCGGCGTTTCAGAGGGCGCAGGGCATCCCCGGAGTTGAGTACCGTTTTTCCCCGTCATACTTCAAGCTGCATGTGCGTTGGCTGCGCGAGTCCACCCCAGTCACATAGTTATCTCTGCTCCTGAGTGTTCTCTCTCTTGCCGCCTTCCTGCAACTCGAATTATTTAGGGGCGGGTCGCCATTAATTGGCGTTAATTATCTGGGGGCCGGCAGGAAATAAGATTTCCGCACTGCGCAGATATTATTGCTGCGAGTTCTTCGCCGCGGCGGAAATATTGCATCCGCCGCGACAGGCCTGAAGAAAGCCTGAAACCTGCTCAGGCTAAGAAATCAGAATGTGGTGGGGGTATGGGCACTGATAATGCGGCAGATACCTGCCGAGGTGTTGCTGAAACTGTGCGGGATGCCGGTGTTAATGGCATAGCTCTGTCCAGCCACCAGGTGGTACGACTGACCGTTTATGGTCAGCACGACTTCACCTTCCAGTATGGTGCCTATCTCCTCACCCTGATGCTTAATTCTCTCCCCGGTTGTAGTCCCAGGCTGGTAAGTTTCAAAAATCATCGCCAGCGTACGGTTCGGATTTCCGTTATGAACCAGCTTCATTGAAACGCCCTGACTCCCCATTTCGATAAGATCGTCCTGATTAATAACGACCTGCGGTTCATCCGGTTTTTCAGGTTCAGAAAAGAATTCCGAGAGCGACAGCCCATATACTTTCAGCAGCTTTTGCAGCGTACTGATGGCAGGACTGACTTTGTCCTGCTCTATGGTGCTGATGGCACTATGTGTTAACCCAGACAGTTCGGCGGCACGACGCTGTGAAAGACCCAGCTGTTGGCGGATCTCTGACAGACGTTTCCCTGGCGCCAGTCCGTCATCGCTCATATTTGCATTTCCTTAACGGTAGTGGTCAGAGCCGCCGCTTTTCGGCGACATGGCTCTGACAGGCGGTGATAAAACCATCAAACAACATACGCGATAGGGCGTATTCGCTACTGTTCCATTCAGGATGCCATTGTACACCCAGCGCGAAAGGGTGGTCGTTAACGCTGACCGCCTCAACCAACCCATCTGGCGAACGCGCTTCCACCCGCAGACGTGAACCGAGTGTTTTTGCTCCCTGGCCGTGTAGCGAGTTTACCCAAAACGTGTTGCAGCCCGGTATTAACTGAGAAAGTAATCCTCCTTCCTGGACTTCCACCTGGTGGGATGGCGCATATTGTTGCTCCACCGGTAGTTCAGGATCTTCGCGATGCTCCAGCAGTTCCGGCTGTTCAAACAGACGACGATACAGAGTCCCGCCAGTGGCGACAACCAGTTCCTGCAACCCTCGGCAGATGGCGAAAATGGGGATGCGCCTTTCGAGTGCGGCGGAAATTAGCGCCATGCTCAGAAGATCACGCCCGGGGTCGGCGTCAGGCTCATCGCCGTTTTCACCATAAAGGTGCGGCTGCACATTGCTGGGGCTGCCTGGCAGGTAAATCCCGTCCAGTTTATCGACTAACGTATTCAGCAATTCCGGTTCGGCCAGCGCGTGCGGCAGGGCGATGGGGAGTCCGCCGGCGTTCACAATCGCATTCAGGTACTTTTCTTGCAGAGTCTGGGTCTGGTGACCCTTAAGCCTGTTTCTACACATCACGACGCCAATAACTGGCTTGTACATTATATTTTCCATGATCGCCCTCACAAAGTGGACTAAATTATGACCGCTAATGTCTATTAAACGGCCATATCGTTCAATATTTTCTCAATCTAGCAGTGGAAATAGCCGTTTGCAAACTTAATTTAACATTTGACAAACATTTTGTTTGCATACACATTCGAATGGTGGACATTATATTTGACGTTTTGCGTCAGGGTCCGAAAACTAAAACAACGGCGGTGAATCATGGAAACCAATATCGTAGAAGTTGAGAATTTTGTTCAGCAGACGGAAGAGAGACGGGTCAGCGCATTCGCTAAAGAAGTGAAGCGCTACCTCGAAACCTACCCCAATACCCAGTATGTCGATGTCCTACTCACTGACCTTAATGGCTGCTTCCGCGGCAAACGCATTCCGGTGGCTAGCCTGAGCAAACTGGAAAAAGGCTGTTACTTCCCGGCCTCCGTTTTTGCGATGGATATTCTTGGCAACGTGGTTGAAGAGGCCGGGCTTGGCCAGGATATGGGCGAACCGGACCGCAGCTGCGTCCCGGTACTGGGCACCTTAACCCCGTCCGCCGCCGATCCGGAATATATTGGCCAGGTGCTGTTGACCATGGTTGATGAAGATGGCGCTCCCTTTGACGTTGAGCCGCGGAACGTACTCAACCGCCTCTGGCAGCAGCTCCGCCAGCGCGGACTGTTCCCCGTGGTAGCGGTAGAGCTGGAGTTCTATTTACTCGATCGCAAACGCGATGCGGAAGGCTACCTCCAGCCGCCGTGCGCGCCGGGCACCGAAGACCGTAATACTCAAAGCCAGGTTTACTCCGTTGATAATCTCAACCACTTCGCCGATGTCCTTAACGACATTGACGAACTGGCCCAGCTGCAGCTGATCCCGGCGGATGGCGCGGTGGCGGAAGCCTCGCCCGGGCAGTTCGAAATCAACCTGCATCACACCGATAACGTGCTGGATGCGTGCGATGATGCGCTGGCATTAAAACGTCTCGTGCGTTTAATGGCCGAGAAGCATAAGATGCACGCCACTTTTATGGCGAAACCTTATGAAGAGCATGCGGGTAGCGGGATGCACATCCATATCAGCATGCAGAACAATAAAGGTGAAAACGTGCTGGCGGATGCGGACGGCGAGGATTCAGCGCTGCTGAAACGCGTGCTGGCCGGGATGATTGACCTGATGCCGTCGTCGATGGCACTGCTGGCGCCGAACGTGAACTCGTACCGTCGCTTCCAGCCGGGCATGTATGTGCCGACGCAGGCCTCCTGGGGGCATAACAACCGTACGGTCGCGCTGCGTATTCCTTGCGGCGATCGTCACAACCACCGCGTCGAATATCGCGTCGCGGGCGCGGATGCCAACCCGTATCTGGTGATGGCGGCGATTTTTGCCGGCATTCTGCACGGACTGGACAATCCACTGCCACTGCATGAAGAGGTGGAAGGTAACGGCCTTGAGCAAGAAGGGCTGCCGTTCCCAATCCGCCAGAGTGACGCGCTGTGGGAGTTTATGCAAAACGATCATCTGCGTGAGCGTCTTGGCGAGCGTTTCTGCCACGTTTATCACGCCTGTAAGCATGATGAGTTACTGCAGTTTGAGCGTCTGATTACAGAAACTGAAATTGAGTGGATGTTGAAAAACGCCTGATGTTCGCCCCGTAAGGGGCGCATTGCTTTGATAATCAGTAGCATCATACGGCCTGAGCGGAGCCTGGTCGTCCTATTTGCTGGGAGCCCAGCCATTTCCCGGATGTCGCGTTAAGGAGCGCAGGCGGCAACGGGGCTTCAGTTAACGACACAGTGTGTGACGAGGAAATGAGATGATGCAGATGTTCAAATATCCGCAGGGAGAAGGGGGCCTCTTTGGCCGCATGGGATGCCAACTTACCGCCGTTCACCGGTCCGTCTTACCCTTTTATTTACGCCTTACCCCCTTGCTAAGCAGGTTTGTTACCCGGTCTTTGTGCCCGCAAACTGTTATCGGCATGGGGGGGATGCGTCATGGCTGCTAATCTTCCTACAGAAAGCGCTTCTCAGGCGGGTAAACCGCGTCTGCGCAAATCACTCAAACTCTGGCAGGTGGTGATGATGGGGCTGGCCTATCTGACCCCGATGACGGTGTTTGATACCTTCGGTATTGTCTCCGGCATCAGCAACGGCCACGTTCCGGCTTCGTATCTGCTGGCGCTGGCTGGGGTGTTATTCACCGCTATCAGCTACGGTAAACTGGTGCGCCAGTTCCCGGAAGCGGGATCGGCCTACACCTATGCGCAAAAATCGATTAGCCCGCACGTCGGCTTTATGGTCGGCTGGTCGTCGCTGCTCGATTATCTGTTCCTGCCGATGATTAACGTGTTGCTGGCGAAGATCTATCTTTCGGCGCTGTTCCCGGAAGTACCGCCGTGGGTATGGGTGGTGACCTTTGTGGCGATCCTCACCGCCGCCAACCTGAAGAGCGTGAGTCTGGTGGCGAACTTCAACACCTTGTTCGTGCTGGTGCAGATTTCGATCATGGTGGTGTTTGTGATTCTGGTGGTGCAGGGATTACATAAAGGCGAGGGGGTCGGTACCGTGTGGTCGCTGCAGCCGTTTATCAGCGAGAATGCGCATCTGATCCCGATCATTACCGGCGCGACGATCGTCTGCTTCTCGTTCCTCGGTTTTGATGCGGTCACCACGCTTTCCGAAGAAACGCCGGACGCTGCGCGCGTGATCCCGAAAGCTATCTTCCTTACCGCGATGTACGGCGGGATTATCTTTATCGCCGCGTCGTTCTTTATGCAGCTGTTCTTCCCGGATATTCACCGCTTTAAGGATCCGGATGCCGCGTTGCCGGAAATTGCGCTGTACGTCGGCGGCAAGCTGTTCCAGTCGATTTTCCTGTGCACCACTTTTGTTAACACCCTCGCGTCAGGCCTGGCGTCGCATGCCAGCGTCTCTCGTCTGTTGTATGTGATGGGCCGCGATAACGTCTTCCCGGAGCGTATTTTCGGTTACGTCCATCCGAAATGGCGTACCCCGGCGTTGAACGTGATTATGGTGGGTATCGTTGCGTTGTCGGCGCTGTTCTTCGACCTGGTAACCGCCACGGCATTGATCAACTTCGGCGCGCTGGTGGCCTTCACCTTTGTTAACCTGTCGGTGTTTAACCACTTCTGGCGCCGCAAGGGCTATAACAAAACCTGGAAAGATCGCTTCCATTATCTGCTGCTGCCGATGGTGGGCGCGCTGACGGTCGGGGTTCTGTGGCTGAATCTTGAGGCGACCTCGCTGACGCTGGGTCTGGTATGGGCGGCGCTGGGCTTGTTGTATCTGGCTTATCTGACCCGACGCTTCCGTAAACCGCCGCCGCAGTTTGATGCGACGAAAGCGGAACAGGCTTGGGAGTCTTAATTCGCTGTGATGTTGGACAAGAAGGCAGGCTTAGCGCCTGCCTTCTTTTTAATACGCTACCCAGGTGTAAAGATTGGCAAAGGGAGATTATTTCTTTTTTTTATCGGTTGGCAACTGACTCGCGCGGCGTTCTTTGATGTAGGACACCAGGCTGTAAATGGCGACGCCCAGCAGAGCGATGGCCACGATAAAGAGCAGAAAACCCGACATAAATTAACCTAATATTTTGTTTAAACAGAAGAAAAAATACCGTCTCCCGGGAAAGATAACATCGGGATGTTTCCGAAAGATGACCTAAAAATGCGTAAACCGCGTTGCAGGGCACGTTGTGTTAAAGTATTAAAGATGTGAATGTGTTGATAGCCGTCTGCGGGCGCTTCGGCGTTTGATGTAACACTCCGTTAAGCCATTTTACAGACGGACGGCTTTGCGGCTGTTAGGCTGGGCCGTGACTGAGAATTTTCTGAGAGTTATCCATGTATAAGAAGAGTATCGCTTGCCTGCTTGGGGCGGCGCTTGCGCTGACGACGTTTGCCAGTTGGGCGCAGTCGGAAAGCCAACAGGTTCGCGAACGGATCGTCGAGCAAGTTTTAAAACCCTGCGAAGGAAAAAAAGCCGGCGATAAAGTGGTTATCGTCGATCGCCGCGGCGGCGAACACGAGGCGATTTGTACGCTGGCGGCGGTTCCACTCCCGGAATAAGCGCCGCCTGCCGGGTTCAGAGATTACCGGTGCCGCCATCGACCAGTAGCTCCGTTCCCACGACGTAACTTGATTCATCCGATGCCAGATACAGCGCCGCTTGCGCCAGTTCTTCTGGCGTCCCCATGCGGCCTAACGGCACCAGCGCTTTGATCTCTTCCTGTAAAGACTGCAACGCATCGGCGTCGAGCCCCAGTTTGTTTAGCGCCGGAGTGCGAACCGGGCCGGGGCTCAGGCCATTGACGCGTATCCCTCGTGGCAGCAGCTCCGCCGATAGCGTGCGCGCCAGCGATAAGATCCCGGCTTTACTGGCGGCATAAACGCTACTGGCGGGCAGCCCGATATGTGCGCTCACCGACCCGCAGAGGATCACCGATGATGGATTCGCCAGCAGCGGCAGTAGCGCCTGCAACAGGAAGAATGGCCCTTTAAGGTTGATGTTCATCAACTGGTCCCACTGCTCGGCGGTCCAGTCGCGAAAAGCGCCGTGGGTGACATCGCCGGCGTTGATAAACACGGCATCCAGCCGCGGCCAGCGTTCAGCTAGCGTCTGCGCTAACTGCCGTTGTCCGGCGATATCGCCAGCATCCGCCGCGATGGCCCAGCCATCGTCGCCTAATAACCTTTGCGCCTGCTCAAGCGCAGCCGGATTGCGTCCGGTTATCGCGACTTTCGCCCCCTCGGCGATAAAAGCCTGCGCGGTGGCTAGCCCAATGCCGCTGGTGCCGCCGGTAATTAACGTATATTTTCCTGCTAAACGTGCCATTTCTCTTACTCCAGTCTGCGGGTGGAAAAGGCACTATAAAAACTTTAGTATCCAAAGGATACCAGGTACCAAATGGATACTAATGCGCAAAGAGGTGTGCAATGACGGCAACAGCGGCGCGGACGGCGCAAAAAAATTTTGACCAGCAGCCTTGTCCGATGACGGACTTCGTGAACCTGATCGCCGGGAAATGGGCGATCCCTATTTTATACCGACTGATCGTGCTCAACACGCCGGTACGCTTTGGCGAACTGCTACGCGCGGCAGCGCCGATTACCCAAAAAGAGCTGACCCGCCAGCTACGCTTGTTCGAGCAGCGTGGTTTGGTGTCGCGGACGGTATACGCTGAAATCCCACCGCGGGTGGAGTACCAGATAACGCCGCTTGGCCTGTCGATGCGCAGTGCGCTACAACCGCTGGCGGAGTGGATGCAAAATTATGGCGACCAGTTGAAGCGCTAAAAAAGCGACCGACGCCTCAGTTTGCGATTCATTGCCCGGAAAAATGTCATAAATCCGTCACAATGATGGCGACGATAATAAATGACTGAGGATGAAGGGATGAAAAAAAGTCTACTCGCCGCCGCAGTGGCCGGAGCGGTGTTGTTATCCGCTGGCGCGCAGGCGCAGGACGCGGCAGCGCCAGAGGGGTATCAGCTGCAGCAGGTGTTGATCATGAGCCGCCACAACCTGCGCGCGCCGTTAGCCAATAACGGCAGCGTGCTGGAGCAGTCGACGCCGAAATCCTGGCCGCAGTGGGATGTCCCCGGCGGTCAGTTGACCACCAAGGGCGGGGTGCTGGAAGTGTATATGGGTCACTATATGCGCGAGTGGCTGGCGCAGCAGAAGCTGGTGACCAGCGGCGAATGCCCGCCGGAGAACGCGGTTTATGCTTATGCCAATAGCCTGCAGCGCACCGTCGCCACCGCGCAGTTCTTTATCACCGGCGCCTTCCCGGGGTGTGGCGTGCCAGTGCACCATCAGCCGCAAATGGGCACCATGGATCCGACGTTTAACCCGGTTATTACCGACAACTCCGCCGCCTTCGCGCAAAAAGCGGTACAGGCGATGGAAAAAGAGCGCCAGGGAATGCAGTTGGCTGAGAGTTACAAGCTACTGGAAGCGATGACCGATTATCGCAATTCACCATCCTGCAAAGAGAAGAAGGTCTGTTCGCTTAGCGACGGCAAAGATGCCTTTAGCGCGACGTATCAGCAGGAGCCGGGCGTCTCCGGGCCACTGAAGGTCGGTAACTCGCTGGTCGATGCGTTCACCCTGCAATATTACGAAGGCTTCCCGAAAGATCAGGTGGCGTGGGGTGAGATAACCAGCGATAAGCAGTGGCAGGTATTATCAAAGCTGAAAAACGGCTATCAGGATAGCCTGTTTACCTCGGCGGAAGTGGCGCGCAACGTCGCCAAACCGCTGGTGAAATATATTGATAACGTGCTGGTCGGCGATAGTGCTCAGGCGGCAAAAGTGACGCTGCTGGTCGGGCATGATTCAAATATCGCCTCACTGCTGACGGCGCTGGACTTTAAAGCGTATCAGCTGCCTGGCCAATACGAACGGACACCCATCGGCGGTAAGCTGCTGTTCCAGCGCTGGCATGATAGCGGCGCCAATCGTGAGCTGATGAAGATTGAGTATGTTTATCAAAGCGGCGAGCAGCTTCGCAACGCCTAGGCGTTGACTCTGCAATCCCCGCCGCAGCGGGTCACTCTGGCGCTAAACGGCTGCCCGGTTGACGACCAGGGATTCTGCCCATTTGAAACGTTCAAAAAGGTGATGAACGAGGCGGCGAAGTAAAACAAAAAACCCGGAGCGATCCGGGTTTTCAATGTGCGCGGCCTGAAGTCCGTGTTATATTGCCATCAGACGTTTTTGCGTTCGATGGTCTGCTCGCCCCAGAAAAGGCTGTCTTTGTCGGTTTTGGCGAAAGCCAGCGGCAGAACTTCATCGCTGCCTTCTTCCCAAATTTTCTCCGCCAGCTTTTCATCGTAATTCGCTAGTTCGAAAATGGCTTCGGCGATTTCCAAAGAGGTATTACGTAAGCTTGCCCATTCGCCCACATGGTGGGTCTTTGCTTCTTGATTCGGCATGCATCTCCTCCTGTTGCAGGTTAACCGTGTAGTTTCACAGCCAGATTTGCCACGTGCTCGCCCTGATAGCGGGCAATGGACAGCTCTTCCTGGCTTGGCTGACGGGAGCCGTCGCCGCCGGCGATGGTGGTCGCGCCGTATGGCGTGCCGCCGCGAACCTGGGAGACGTCAAACAACTCCTGCGCGCCGTAGCCGATAGGCACAATGATCATCCCATGATGGGCAAGCGTAGTCCAGGTTGAGACAATTGTCTGTTCCTGGCCACCGCCGGTACCGGTTGAACTGAAGACGCTGGCCAGTTTGCCGTACAGCGCGCCGGACGCCCACAGGCCGCCGGTCTGATCCAGGAAGGTGCGCATCTGTCCGGACATATTGCCGAAACGGGTAGGGGTACCAAAGATGATGGCATCATACTCCGCCAGTTCTTGCGGTGTGGCGACGGGCGCATTTTGCGTTTTCCCGCCTGCTTTGGCAAACGCTTCAGCCTGCATAGTTTCCGGCACACGCTTCACGACCACGTCAACGCCGTCGACTCTGTTTGCCCCTTCGGCAACGGCATGGGCCATGGTTTCGATGTGTCCATACATTGAATAATAAAGCACCAGAATTTTAGCCATTTGCATCACTCCTCGGTTGCGTAATTGTCCAGCCAAACGACTGGCTATCTATAAAGATAAGGCGTATGGCGCAGAGTGCAAATCCAACAAACATTTGTTTGATTTATAACAAAATCGCAAAGATTAGTTTGCAACCTGGCGTGTAGCAAATTGATACATTTTACGCTGGACAAATTTCAGCCATGATAAGAAATGTTTAGCGGAGCCGTCTGCGGCGGCAGGTCGGTTGCCTGTTCTAAATGTTGCTGGATGTTACTATTTCGCTGTGAAATGAGTTTCATTTACTACGCTTAAAAGCACGCGATACATAATGGCCAGGCCATATGTCGCGGAGGCTGCGGCCTCGGTTTTCGCAATACACCATGACGTCTAATATCGTGGAGGTCAGTAATGGCAAACCATCGTGGCGGTTCCGGCAACTTTGCTGAGGATCGTGCCAGAGCTTCAGAAGCGGGTCGTAAAGGTGGTCAGCATAGCGGGGGGAACTTTAAAAACGATCCTCAACGCGCTTCGGAGGCTGGCAAAAAAGGGGGCAAAAACAGCCACGGCAACCGCAATAGCTAACCGGGTTGCCGATGAATGATGCGGTGTTAATCTCCCGGGTCTTGCCGCATCACCCTCGCCGCCGACGTTTGTCGGCGGTTTTTTTATGCCTCAGGGTGTTGCCTTTCCCCTGAACGCCCTGAGAGACTATTCGGCTACTCCTTTTATTGGTCGTCTCATGTCTTCGCTCAAATTATCGATAACGCCGCAGGAATTGATCCTGATTGTGATCACCATGTTCTGGGGCGGAACCTTTCTTGCTGTGCAGTACGCCGTCAGCTTCAGCGGGCCGTTTTTCTTCGTTGGCCTGCGCTTTGCCACCGCGGCATTGGCGGTCGCGCTGCTGTCGCTACGCACGCTGCGCGGCCTGACCTGGCTTGAAATTAAGGCCGGCGTCGCGATTGGCGTGGCCATCGCGCTGGGCTATAGCCTGCAGACCTGGGGGCTACAGTCGATCTCCAGCAGTAAGTCCGCGTTTATTACCGCAATGTATGTACCGCTGGTGCCGCTGCTGCAGTGGTTGTGTCTGGGGAGAATGCCCGGCGTGATGTCCTGCGTCGGTATTGTGCTGGCGTTTATCGGCCTGATCCTGCTGGCCGGGCCGGAAAATAACCTGCTGGCATTGGGGATCGGCGAAATGATTACGTTGGCCAGCGCGATCGCGATCGCCGCGGAAATTATTTTGATCAGCGCCTGGGCCCGCAAAGTGGATGTACGACGGGTGACGGTAGTGCAGCTGGCGACCGCATCGTTGGTGGCTTTCGCAGCGATGGCGCCCGCAGGCGAGAGTATTCCGCCAATGCGTCCGGAGCTGTTGGCGGTGGCGTTAGGGTTGGGGGGGTTTAGCGCGATTATTCAGGTTACCATGAACTGGGCGCAGCGTAGCGTATCACCGACCCGGGCGACGCTTATCTATACCGGCGAGCCGGTATGGGCGGGTGTTTTCGGGCGTATTGCCGGCGAACGTCTGCCGTTGCTGGCGCTGGTCGGCTGCCTGTTTATTCTGGCCGGGGTGTTAGTGAGCGAGCTGAAGTTTAAACGTAAGAAAGCGCTGAACGCCACGGCAAGCGAAGGCAGCGAGCCTTAGGCGGGCGCGGCGTCCGGTAAATCCTCAGTTTTCGCGCCCCTCGGCTTTTGTTATGCTGGCGGCCGTCGTAACAAGGAGAAGATCTATGGCACAGGGCGCCGCGAAAAAAACCGGCAAGCGTTCACAGGCAGTGAGCGCGAAAAAAGAGGCTATTCTGGCCGCCGCGCTGGAGACCTTCTCGCGCTTTGGCATTCACGGCACGCGTCTGGAGCAGGTCGCTGAATTAGCCAGCGTGTCGAAGACCAATCTGCTGTATTACTACCCGTCAAAAGAAGCGCTCTATGTTGCCGTGCTGCAGCGGATCCTCGCTATCTGGCTGGCGCCGCTGCGGGCGTTTCGCGAAGATATCAGCCCACTGGTGGCGATCCGCGAGTACATTCGTCTGAAGCTTGAGGTGTCGCGCGATTATCCGCAGGCCTCAAAATTGTTTTGCCTGGAGATGCTGCAAGGGGCGCCGCTGCTGATGGCCGAACTCACCGGCGATTTGAAAGCTTTGATCGATGAAAAGTCGGCCATTATTTCTGCCTGGGTTGACGGCGGAAAACTGGCGGCGGTTGACCCGCAGCATCTGATTTTTATGATTTGGGCGACCACTCAGCATTACGCCGATTTCGCCACCCAGGTGGAGGCGGTGACCGGCGCAACGCTGCAGGATGAGCAGTTTTTTCAGCAGACGGTGGACAATGTCCAGCGGATGATTATCGAAGGGATCCGCGTGCGTTAATTGGCCGGCGGCAGCGGACAGTTCTGATCGCCGTCTTCGCACTGCAGCAGCGAGGCGAGGAAGGCTTCGCGTTCGACGCTCTTATCGGTCATGCACTGGCTTATCAGCATCGGTTGCATGCTGCCGCCTTCCGCGCCGGAGGCGAGAAACGCGCAATCGGCGTCACGCAGTGAAATCCACGCCAGCTGCGCTTTCTTCAGCAGCTCCTGCTGTTTACCGGAGGCGCGCTTCAGCGCCTGCTCCCAGGTCTCATTCAGCTTTTTATCCGCCGCCTGATATTGCGCAGCGGCACACTGGTTCATCTCAGTTTGGGTGTTGGCGTTGCTGCAGTCGTCCGCCAGCGCTGCACCGCTGGCCAGTAGGGCGGCCACGGCAAGTAAAGTGCGTTTCATTTTTCTACTCCCATAAAAAAAGCTCCCGTCCGGGAGCCTTAATTAACCACAGCTGAAGTCGGCTGTCATCAGTTGATCGTGCAGCAGATTTCCCGGAAACGTAGCCCGGCTCAGCGTAGCGCGAGCCGGGACACCCACTTTATCCGATGGTCATCAGGCTGGCGTTGCCGCCCGCCGCTGCGGTATTGACGCTCAGCGAGCGCTCGATATACAGACGTTCCAGCAGCAGATTGGTTTCGCCGCGGGCGAAGCCCTGTACCGAAACAATCGCGCCGTCGCGCGCTGCAACCAGCTCGCAAAGTTCACGTAGCTGATCGGAGTCACCGTGGTAGATAACCGCGTCGAAGGCCTGACTGATTAACTGATCCGCTTTCGCGAAACGAATGCGATCGCTCACGTCGCGCGGCAGTTTCTTCGCCAGATCGCGCTGCAGGGCGCTATCCGGCCACAGCACTTCACAACCGACCGCCATCACCGCCGCCAACTGGGTCAGCACATCCTGCTCATTATCTGCCACGCACAACACGCGGTCGCGCGGCATCAGCGTTAGGGTGTTGCGCTCGCCGGTTGGTCCTGGCAGCAGGCGTTGGGTGCCGCTCTGCGCCTGCTCGCTATACTGCTGGCACAGCGCCTGCAGTTCCGGACGGCCTGCCGCCCACTGCTGCAACGCCTGCAGCGGTTTTTCCAGCAGCGTTTTCAGCTGGGCATCCAGCGGACGTTCCGCATCCTGGCGGGCGAGGGTGACGCCGACGGCGCCTTGTGGACGGCTGGAGAGCAGACGGTACAGGTACAGCGGGCCGCCGGCTTTCGGGCCGGTGCCCGAGAGTCCTTCACCGCCGAACGGCTGCACGCCGACCACGGCGCCGACCATATTACGGTTAACGTACAAGTTGCCGACCTTCGCGCTGCCGGTAACCTGAGCGATGGTCTCGTCGATGCGGGTATGCACGCCAAGAGTCAGGCCATAGCCGGAAGCGTTGATCTGTTCGACCAGCTTATCCAGCTCGTTACGGTTGTAGCGCACCACGTGCAGAACCGGGCCGAAGACCTCTTTTTTCAGTTCGTCGAAGCTATCGAGTTCAATAAGCGTCGGCGGCACGAAGGTGCCATGGCTCCATTCGCGCGCATCTTCGCTATTTTCGCGCACCGCCTGGAAGACGTTGCGGCCTTTAGCGCGCAGCGCCTGAATATGGCGTTCGATATTCTCTTTCGCTTCCGCGTCGATAACCGGGCCGATGTCGGTGGTCAGGCGGCCTGGGTTGCCCATCCGGCATTCGCCCATCGCGCCGCGCAGCATGGTCAGCGTATGTTCGGCGACCTCTTCCTGCAGGCAGAGTACGCGCAGGGCGGAGCAGCGTTGACCGGCGCTATCGAAAGCGGAGGCCAGCACGTCGATCACCACTTGTTCCGTCAGCGCCGACGAATCGACGATCATGGCGTTCATACCGCCGGTTTCGGCGATGAGCGGCGTCGGACGACCTTGCGCATCAAGGCGGTTGGCGATATTGCGTTGCAGCAGCGTGGCCACTTCGGTGGAACCGGTGAACATCACTCCGCGCACGCGTTCATCAGCGGTCAGCGCGGCGCCGACGGTTTCTCCACGCCCCGGCAGCAGCTGAATCACGCCCGGCGGTACGCCGGCTTCCAGCAGAATAGCAACGCCTTGCGCGGCGATAAGCGGCGTCTGCTCGGCGGGTTTAGCCAGCACGCTGTTGCCCGCCGCCAGCGCGGCGGCGATTTGGCCGGTGAAGATCGCCAGCGGGAAGTTCCACGGGCTGATACACACGACCGGGCCCAGCGGGCGGTGAGTTTCATTATCGAAATCGTCGCGCACCTGGCCTGCATAGTAGTGCAGGAAATCGACCGCTTCACGCACTTCGGCGATGGCGTTACTGAAGGTTTTACCCGCTTCGCGGACCAGAATGCCCATCAGCGTCGGCATCTGGCTTTCCATCAGCACGGCGGCGCGTTCCAGGATAGCGGCGCGCTCCTGCGGCGGAGTAGCGAACCAGATTGGCGCGTTGTTGATCGCGCTGGTCAGCGCCTGCTGGACTTCGGCATCGCTGGTTTCGCGCACGTAGCCGACGATATCTCTTGGTTCAGCCGGGTTGACCACTGACTGCATTTCGCCTTCGGCGACCGGTTGTTCCAGCATCGGCAGCGCCTGCCATTTGTGCAGCGCACTGTTGAGCAGTGAAGAGGAGAGGGAAGCCAGGCGGTGTTCGTTGGCCAGATCCAGACCGGCGGAGTTGCTGCGGCCGTCGCCGTACAGATCGCGCGGCAGCGGAATTTTCGGATGCGGTAGACCGGCCTGACCTTCCTGCTGCGCCAGTTTTTCTACCGCGCTGACCGGGTCGGCGACCAGCTCGTCCAGCGGCAGGCTGGTATCGGCGATACGGTTAACGAAGGAGGTGTTGGCGCCGTTTTCCAGCAGACGACGCACCAGATACGCCAGCAGCGTTTCATGGGTGCCGACCGGGGCGTAAATACGGCACGGACGGTTCAGTTTGCCGTCGGCGACTTTGCCCACTACCTGCTCATACAGCGGTTCGCCCATACCGTGCAGGCACTGGAACTCGTACTGGCCTGGATAGTAGTTCTGTCCCGCCAACTGGTAGATAGCGGCCAGCGTGTGGGCATTGTGAGTCGCGAACTGCGGATAAATCAGATTTGGCACCGCCAGCAGTTTTTTGGCGCAGGCGAGATAGGAAACGTCGGTGTAGACCTTGCGGGTATAAACCGGGTAGCCTTCCAGGCCTTCCATCTGCGCGCGTTTAATTTCGCTATCCCAATAGGCGCCTTTTACCAGGCGGATCATCAGGCGACGACGGCTGCGGGTCGCCATGTCGATCAGAGAGTCAATGACGAACGGGCAACGTTTCTGGTAGGCCTGAATCACAAAGCCGATACCGTTCCAGCCCGCGAGTTCCGGCTCGAAGCACAGTTTTTCCAGCAGATCGAGGGAGATCTCCAGGCGGTCGGCTTCTTCGGCGTCGATGTTAATGCCGATGTCGTACTGGCGCGCCAGCAGCGTCAGCGATTTCAGGCGCGGATAGAGTTCTTCCATGACCCGATCGTACTGCGCGCGGCTGTAGCGCGGGTGCAGGGCGGAGAGCTTAATCGAGATGCCCGGGCCTTCATAAATACCGCGGCCGTTGGAGGCTTTGCCGATGGCGTGGATCGCCTGCTGATAAGAGACCATATAGGCCTGCGCGTCGGCAGCGGTCAGCGCGGCTTCGCCGAGCATATCGTAGGAGTAACGGAAGCCTTTCTCTTCCAGCTTGCGGGCGTTAGCCAACGCTTCGGCAATGGTTTCGCCGGTGACGAACTGCTCGCCCATCAGGCGCATCGCCATATCGACGCCTTTGCGGATCAGCGGCTCGCCGCTCTTGCCGATAATGCGGTTCAGGGAGCGGGAGAGGCTGGTTTCGTTATGCGTTGATACCAGCTTACCGGTAAATAGCAGACCCCAGGTGGCGGCGTTGACGAACAGCGATGGACTACGGCCAATATGCGACTGCCAGTTGCCGTTGCTGATCTTGTCGCGGATAAGGGCATCGCGGGTGGCTTTATCCGGAATACGCAGCAGCGCTTCGGCCAGGCACATCAGCGCCACGCCTTCCTGCGACGACAGTGAGAACTCCTGCAACAGGCTCTGTACCATCCCGGCGCGACCGCTGGCGGTCTTCTGGTTGCGCAGTTTTTCCGCCAGTTGGTAGGCCAGCTTGTGCGCCTGTTCGCCTAACGGTTGCGGCAGCCGGGCCTGTTCGAGCAACATCGGCACCGCATCGGTTTCCGGGCGACGCCAGGCCGCGGTGATCGCCGCGCGGCTGACCGACTGCGGCAGGATCTGCTCGGCGAATTCGAGGAACGGTTGGTACGGCTCGTCGGCCGGGGCGCCCGCTTCATCGCTTTCGTTGGCGGCGCCGGAAAGCAGCGCCGGCAGTTCAGGCAGCGTCTCGTCGTTTTCCAGCTTTTCCAGATAATTGAAGATGGCCTGTTTAATCAGCCAGTGCGGCGTGCGGTCAATACGGCTCGCGGCGGACTTGATACGCTCGCGCGTCGCATCGTCAAGTTTTACACCCATGGTAGTGGTGCCCATTGCGGGAACTCCTGTTTTCTCTGTAATGCCCTTTTATCGGTTGCGTAGAAATATCTACCATGTTGCAACTTTGTGCAACCTTGTTAATTGTGACCTGGCTAGCAAGCTGAGAAATGAATGAATTGTTAATGATATTGGCGTGATTCAGAGAAAAATAACCTCATTCATATAACGTATTTGTTTGCGTTGGTTAACAGTTTTCCAAGGTGCAACCGATAAAAACGTGAGGGAGTGCAACCTATGGCAATTTGCTATTTTGCCCACGGCAAGTTTCGTGTAAATGCTGTGTTAAATCGTTTGTGAAATACCGACGCATCCGTCAGGATACGCTCGCCCAATACAACCAATGTGCCATTACCCCGTTCCGGTAGTGGATAAAACGACAAAGTTGGACGTTGTCGAAATAAATTCTGGAGATTTGCATGGCTATTAGCACACCCATGTTGGTGACTTTTATTATTTATATTTTTGGCATGGTACTGATAGGTTTTATTGCCTGGCGCTCAACCAAGAACTTTGATGATTATATTCTCGGCGGCCGCAGTCTGGGGCCATTTGTGACGGCGCTTTCTGCCGGCGCGTCTGATATGAGCGGTTGGTTGCTGATGGGGCTGCCGGGCGCGATTTTTCTCTCCGGGATCTCCGAAAGCTGGATCGCTATTGGCCTGACGCTGGGGGCGTGGATCAACTGGAAGCTGGTGGCCGGGCGTCTGCGCGTGCATACCGAAGTGAATAACAACGCGCTGACGTTGCCGGACTATTTTACCGGCCGTTTCGAAGATAAAAGCCGCGTGCTGCGTATTATCTCCGCGCTGGTGATCCTGCTGTTCTTCACTATTTATTGCGCATCCGGCATCGTTGCCGGCGCGCGTCTGTTCGAAAGCACCTTCGGCATGAGCTATGAAACTGCGCTGTGGGCCGGTGCCGCCGCCACGATTATTTATACTTTCGTCGGCGGTTTCCTGGCGGTGAGCTGGACCGACACCGTCCAGGCCAGCCTGATGATCTTCGCGCTGATTCTGACGCCGGTGATGGTGATTATCTCGGTTGGCGGTTTCGGCGATTCACTGGAAGTGATTAAGCAAAAGAGCATTGAAAATATCGATATGCTGAAAGGACTGAATTTTGTCGCGATTATTTCGCTGATGGGTTGGGGTCTTGGCTATTTCGGCCAGCCGCATATTCTGGCGCGCTTTATGGCGGCAGATTCGCACCACAGTATCGTTCACGCTCGCCGTATTAGTATGACCTGGATGATCCTGTGTCTGGCGGGCACGGTATCCGTCGGTTTCTTCGGTATCGCGTATTTCAATAATAATCCGAGCCTGGCGGGCGCGGTAAACCAGAATGCTGAACGCGTATTTATCGAACTGGCGCAAATTCTGTTTAACCCATGGATTGCCGGGATCCTGCTGTCGGCGATTCTGGCGGCGGTCATGTCGACTTTGAGCTGCCAGCTGCTGGTTTGTTCCAGCGCTATTACCGAAGACCTGTACAAGGCCTTTTTGCGTAAAAATGCTGGTCAGAAAGAGCTGGTCTGGGTGGGACGTTGCATGGTGCTGGTGGTCGCATTGATTGCCATTGTGCTGGCGGCGAACCCGAATAACCGCGTTTTAGGTCTGGTGAGCTATGCGTGGGCCGGTTTCGGCGCCGCGTTTGGCCCGGTCGTGCTGTTCTCGGTGATGTGGTCGCGTATGACCCGCAACGGCGCGCTGGCCGGGATGGTGATTGGCGCGGTGACGGTTATCGTCTGGAAACAGTTCGGCTGGCTGGGGCTGTACGAAATTATTCCAGGCTTCATCTTCGGCAGCATCGGGATTGTGGTCTTCAGTCTGCTCGGCAAAGCGCCGTCGGCGGCAATGCAGCAGCGTTTTGCTGAAGCGGATGCCCATTACCATTCAGCGCCGCCGGTTCACGCCACCGCTGAATAATACCGAGTGAAAGACCAGATACTGCGACGGCTCCCGTGATGGGAGCCGTTTTTTTATGTCGCGCGCGGTCTGGCGGCGAACCGCTGGCAATCAGGCGGTTATTTTGCGGCGCCTTCGTTAACCCAGTTCATGAAGATCAGATAGCCGATCGAAAGCAGGGTCGCGCCAATAAACATACCGAGAATACCGTCGGTCGCCATGCCGCCTAGCGCGCCAAGCAGGACGATCGGCATTGGCGCATCAACGCCACGCCCCAACATCAATGGCTTGAGGACGTTATCAACCATGCCCGCGACAATCAGCAGTACGGTAAACATAATATTGATGGCGGTGCCGTGATCGCCGGTCATCCACATAATGGCGATGGCCGGGGCGGTGACCAGAATCACCGGGATTTGCGCGATCCCCAGCACCAGCGCCAGGACGAAGAAAATACCGGCCGCCGGGATCCCCGCCAGCGCGATAATAATCCCCGCCAGTAATGCCTGAATCAGCGCAACGCCGATAACGCCCTGCGCCACGGCGCGAATGGTGCCGGTGCACAGCCGGGTCAGGGCAGTGCCTTTGTTCTCATCGGTAATACGGATGGCGATGCGTTTGGCGCTGTTAGCGCCCGCCGCGCCCCAGCTCATAATGGCGCCGGCGATAATAAAGGAGAATACAAAGCCTAACAATCCGCCGCCCATGCTGGCCAACACGCCGAGCACCAGCTTCGCCGCCTCGCCAATTTGCGTGTGATAGCTGCTCAACATCGCAGGGAGGTCCGCCGAGGCTTTCAACCAGAAGGCATACAACTTGCCGCCGACGAGCGGAATGGAGGCGATATTGGCCGAAGGCGGCGGTAGCGCCAGGTTACTGCCGCTGACCTTATCAATCAGACTACCTGCGCTTTCACCCAACGACGTCACCATGAAAATGGTGGGGATGACGATAACCAGCAGGCCGCATAATACCAGCACGGTGGAGGCCAGCCCCTGGCGCCCGCCAATGCGTCGGGCGATGTGTTGCTGTAATGGATATAGGGTGACGGCCAGGATCAACGCCCACAGCATCATGTTTAAGAATGGTGAAAAGACGGTAAAGCAGAATGAAGCCAGCGCCAGTATTAAACCAAACTTAATAAACATATCCAGAAAACGGGTGACGATGCGTTTCTCGATGTTAACTAACTCATTATTTTCTATCATGAATTATTCCAGCTTTTATTTTATATGGCCGCCAGGCCCGTTAAAAACGCTCAACTATAGAGAAGTCTTTAAAATAAAAAACGCAGGAAATGATTTAAAAATGAATTTCGGCTGAGTGCTATTTATGAGTGTAGAACAAAAGAAAATAAACGGAATGGGCGAGGCATTTCCACAAGTGGTTATTTTGTGGTGACTAATTTACAACTCGTCACCAATTCTCTAAACATTTTGCTTGTGTTTCTCATTGTTGTAATGATAATCACTATCAGAAATATTTACCTATCTTTGCATCCATTGACTGCGGTACACATTTAAGGGTTTCGGCATGTTTGTTCCATTTCTCATCATGTTACGCGAAGGGTTGGAAGCCGCGCTGATCGTTAGCCTGATCGCCAGCTATTTAAAACGAACCCAGCGCGGCAACTGGATCGGCGTAATGTGGATCGGCGTATTCCTCGCCGCGGCGTTGTGCCTTGGACTGGGGATTGTCATCAACGAAACCACCGGCGAATTCCCACAGCGTGAACAGGAGCTGTTTGAAGGCATCGTGGCGGTGATTGCGGTGTTTATCCTCACCTGGATGGTGTTCTGGATGCGCAAAGTGTCGCGCAACGTTAAGCAACAACTGGAGCAGGCGGTGGATAACGCCCTGCAGCGGGGTAATAACCACGGTTGGGCGCTGGTAATGATGGTGTTCTTTGCTGTCGCTCGCGAAGGACTGGAGTCGGTCTTCTTCCTGCTGGCGGCATTCCAGCAGGATGTCGGTATCTGGCCGCCGCTGGGCGCGATGCTGGGTCTGGCGACGGCGGTGGTGTTGGGCTTCCTGCTCTACTGGGGCGGTATTCGCCTGAATCTCGGCGTGTTCTTCAAGTGGACCAGCCTGTTTATCCTGCTGGTGGCGGCTGGTCTGGCCGCTGGGGCGATTCGCGCCTTCCATGAGGCCGGGCTGTGGAACTACTTCCAGGACGTCGCGTTCGATCTCAGCAACGTGGTGTCAACGCATACGCTGTTTGGCACGCTGCTGGAAGGGATATTTGGTTATCAGGAAACGCCAACCATCAGCGAAGTGGCGGTTTACCTGCTCTATTTAATTCCGGCGCTGGTGCTCTTCGCCTTGCCGCCGGGCAATAAAACGACAGCATCGCGGGCCGCTTAAGTCAGGCGCCGTGGGTTAATATAGTTACAACATACTTACAGAAAGGGATGGTCATGATGATTCATTTTCGCCGTAATGCGCTGCAGTTAGCCGTCGCTGCGCTATTCAGTTCTGCTTTTTACGCTCAGGCTGCCGATATTCCGCAGGTAAAAGTCACCGTCAATGACAAGCAGTGCGAACCGATGAACGTGACTGTCAAAGCGGGCAAAACCCAGTTCATCATTCAGAACCACAGCCAGAAAGCGCTGGAGTGGGAGATCCTCAAAGGGGTGATGGTGGTGGAAGAGCGCGAAAACATCGCGCCAGGGTTTACGCAAAAACTCACGGCCAATCTGCAGCCAGGTGAGTACGACATGACCTGCGGCTTGCTGACCAATCCAAAAGGTAAACTGATTGTGACCGGCGAAGCGGCTAAAGACGCCGCGAAAGCTGACGCGGTGCTGGGGCTTGGTGAAGCGATTACCGCCTACAAAGCTTATGTCACGGCGGAAACTGCCCAGCTGGTGACCGGCACCAAAGCCTTTACCGACGCGGTGAAAGCCGGCGATATTGAGAAAGCGAAAGGGCTGTACGCCTCGACGCGCCAACACTATGAGCGTATCGAACCGATTGCCGAACTGTTCTCCGATCTCGACGGCAGCATTGATGCTCGTGAAGATGATTTCGAGAAAAAAGCCGAAGATCCGAAATTCACCGGCTTCCACCGTCTGGAAAAAGCGCTGTTTGGCGACAATAGCGTCAAGGGCATGGAAAAATATGCCGACCAGTTGAATAGCGATGTGCTGGAACTGCAAAAACGGATCAGCGAATTGGCCTTCCCGCCATCGAAAGTCGTGGGCGGCGCGGCAGGGCTGATTGAAGAAGTGGCAGCCAGCAAAATCAGCGGTGAGGAAGATCGTTACAGCCACACCGATCTGTGGGACTTCCAGGCGAACATCGATGGCGCGCAGAAAATTGTCGATCTGCTGCGTCCACAGCTGCAAAAAGAGAACAGCGCGTTGTTGGCGAAAATTGATGCTAACTTCAAGAAAGTTGACGCTATCCTCAGCAAATACCGTACGAAAGACGGTTTCGAGACCTACGACAAACTGACCACCGCTGACCGCAATGCGCTGAAAGGGCCGATCACTACCCTGGCGGAAGATCTGGCCCAGCTGCGCGGGATTCTGGGTCTGGATTAATTTAATGACACAGCAGAAACCACACGACGTGAACGAGCCGTCACGTCGTCGCTTACTGAAAGGGATCGGCGCGCTGGGCGGCGCGCTGGCGATAACCGGCGGTTGCCCGGTGGCGCATGCGGCGAACGCGAAAAGCTCGCCGGGAACCCTGCCGCCGGATGCTCGTCAGGAAACGCAGCCATTTTATGGCCTGCATCAGGCAGGTATCCTGACGCCGCAGCAGGCGTCAATGATGCTGGTTGCCTTCGATGTCCTTGCGGCGGATAAAGGCGATCTCGAACGCCTGTTCCGGCTGTTAACGCAACGCATTGCTTTCCTGAGCAAAGGCGGCCAGGCGCCGGATACGCCGAACCCACGCTTGCCGCCCATGGATTCGGGGATCTTAGGTCCGTGGATCGCACCAGATAACCTGACAATGACCGTTTCGGTTGGCCATTCGCTGTTCGACGAGCGTTTTGGCCTGGCGGATAAAGCGCCGAAAAAACTGCAGCCAATGACCCGTTTCCCCAACGATTCGCTGGATGCCGCGCTGTGCCATGGCGATCTGCTACTGCAAATTTGCGCCAATACCCAGGATACGGTGATTCACGCGCTGCGCGATATCATTAAACACACGCCGGACCTGCTGAGCGTGCGCTGGAAACGAGAAGGGTTTATCTCGGATAGCGCCGCGCGTAGCAAAGGCAAAGAGACGCCAATCAACTTGTTGGGCTTTAAAGACGGCACCGCAAACCCGGCAAGCCACGATAACGCGCTGATGAATAAGGTAGTGTGGGTCACGGCCGATCAGGGCGAACCGGCCTGGGCTATCGGCGGCAGCTATCAGGCGGCGCGTATCATTCAGTTCCATGTCGAATTTTGGGATCGTACGCCACTGAAAGAGCAGCAGACGATCTTTGGCCGCGATAAGCACTCCGGCGCGCCGCTGGGGATGAAAAATGAACATGATACGCCGGATTACAGCCGCGATCCGAACGGCGAGGTGATTGCTCTCGATAGCCATATTCGCCTGGCAAACCCACGAACGCCGGAAACGCAGTCCAGTCTGATGATACGCCGCGGCTACAGCTATTCATTGGGGGTGACCAACTCCGGACAACTGGATATGGGTCTGTTGTTCGTTTGCTATCAGCACGATCTGCAAAAGGGTTTCCTGACGGTGCAAAAGCGGCTCAACGGTGAGGCGCTGGAGGAATACGTCAAACCGATTGGCGGCGGTTATTTCTTTGTATTACCGGGTGCTATCAACGATCAGCACTACCTTGGACAATCGTTGCTACAAGCCTGACACGCATCCTGCCCCTCATGGGCAGGGCGTTTTCTGCTGTTTTTCTCTTTTTTATTATATTTCCTGCCATGTGTTATATTTCTGTAATACAAATGACGGATAGTTCTCAGCAACTGCTTGAGAAATATTTGTTGCGTTAATGTAAAAAATAAGTTGCATTAAGAATCTTTTTTGATGTACTTATTACATACGCGGTAGTTCCCGGCAGTGATGTCGCTCACTATGGAGATCGCGAATGGTAAGGTCCCGTACCGGACAACGTAAAACCACATCCCGTACTTTCCAGCACGGAGGCCCAGCTTCCGGCAGCGATTTCCTCTCTGTAATCCCAGCTTCTTCTACGACTAATAACACTAACCCTGGCAGGGTACGCGGTGCGCGTAGCCGCGACTTATTGTCCATTCAACCGGCAAGCAATGGCTTACAAGGAAGCCAAACCTCAATCGTTTGTGCGCATAATCGCGTTGATCTTGACGCGTGTGATGTAAACCAACAACGCAAGGTGCTATCCATGGGAAGACAAAAAGCAGTGATCAAAGCTCGTCGTGAGGCAAAACGTGTGCTGAGACGGGATTCGCGTAGCCATAAGCAACGTGAAGAAGAATCGGTCACATCGCTTGTGCAAATGAGTGGCGTAGAATCCATCGGCATGGCGCGGGATAGCCGCGATGCTTCGCCGATTGAGGCGCGCAATGACGCTCAGGCGCATTATTTGAATGCCATCGACAATAAACAGCTGATTTTCGCCACCGGCGAAGCCGGGTGCGGGAAGACCTGGATCAGCGCGGCTAAAGCAGCTGAAGCCCTGATCCATAAGGATGTGGACAGAATTATTGTTACCCGTCCCGTTCTGCAGGCCGACGAAGATCTCGGCTTCTTACCGGGAGATATCGCCGAGAAATTCGCTCCCTATTTCCGCCCGGTTTATGACGTACTGGTGAAAAGGTTGGGTGCTTCCTTTATGCAATACTGCCTGCGCCCGGAAATCGGCAAGGTGGAAATCGCGCCGTTCGCCTATATGCGCGGACGTACCTTTGAAAACGCGGTGGTGATTCTGGATGAGGCTCAGAACGTGACCGCAGCGCAAATGAAAATGTTTTTGACCCGCCTCGGGGAGAACGTCACGGTGATCGTCAATGGTGATATTACCCAGTGTGATTTACCTTCTGGCGTAAAATCAGGCCTGAGCGATGCGCTGTCGCGTTTTGAAGAAGACGAGATGGTCGGCATTGTGCGCTTTACCACCGATGACTGCGTGCGCTCCATGCTCTGTCAGCGGACGCTGAAAGCCTATTATTAAGCGTTAGATAGTGTGCAAGGCCCGGGATATCCCGGGCCTTGTTGTTTTTGGGTATTATCCCGGCGGTGCTGCGCCTGGCCGGACTACCAGGCGGGTGCGGTTTGGTAGCCCGGGCGAGGTACTTATGCCGACCCTATTTTCCCGGCGGCGCTGCGCTTGGCCGGGCTACCAGGCGGGTGCGGTTTGGTAGCCCGGGCGAGGCATTTATGCCGACCCCGGGAATGTCTACGAGGCAACATGCGAAAAAAAAGCCCGTACTTTCGTACGAGCTTTCATCTTGAATATGGCGGTGAGGGGGGGATTGACTCGCTGCGCTCGCCCCTGCGGGGCAGCCCGCTTACTGCGTTCGCGGTCTGTCCAACTGGCTGCGCCAGTTGTCGAACCCCGGTCGGGGGTTCTCGTCCCCCCAACGGAGAATATAAAAGAAAAGAGCCCGTACTTTCGTACGAGCTCTCATCTCGAATATGGCGGTGAGGGGGGGATTCGAACCCCCGATACGTTGCCGTATACACACTTTCCAGGCGTGCTCCTTCAGCCACTCGGACACCTCACCATATTGTTTTGCTGCTCACCTTGGGTGGGCAACGGGGCGCTACTATAGGGAGTTGAGCTAAAACGGTCAAGCATATTTTTTTCTTTCTTTACCGTTCGGTTAAGCAATGAACACTGCCCCGCCGTAAACACGGCGGGGCTGCTTTTTTAACGCTGAGAGTCCAGCTTTTCGCTGTTCTTCACGACGTCCTGCGCTTTGGCATAGCTTTCGATCAGCAACTGATATGCCGGGAACACTTTGGTGTAAACCTCGGCCCACTCGGCCGCGTCCGGACGGTTCCAGGTGCGCTGTAGCTCGGAGGCCACCGCCGCGGTATCCATAGGCACTACGCCGGCCTGCACCACGCGAGCCAGAGTGATCTCCTGCGCCATCTTGCTATAGGTACCGGAGGCGTCGATCACCGCAAACACTTTATAACCATCGGCGACGGCGGCGATAGCCGGGAAGGCCATGCAGACGCTGGTAATGGTGCCGGCGATGATTAAGGTTTTACGACCGGTCGCTTTCACCGCCGCCACAAAATCCGGGTTATCCCAGGCGTTGATCTCGCCTTTACGCGCAATGTACTTCGCATGCGGCGCATTCTCATGGATTTCCGGGATCAGCGGGCCGTTCGGGCCTTGCGGCACGGAAGCGGTCGTGATCACCGGGATCCCTGCAAGCGAAGCCATTTTTGCCAGCGCGGCGGCACGGGCGCGCAGCTCCGGCATCGGCATATCGCCAACGGTCTGGAACAGGCCGCTTTGGTGGTCAATCAACAGCATCGCGGTATCGTTAACATCAATCACCGGACGAGAACCGTTAAAGTTAGCTGGAGTAGACATATTCTTCACCTCAATTACGTTAGATTTGGCCAAAACGGCCGCTATTAAAATCGCGAATCGCTTCGGCGATTTGCGTTTTGGTATTCATCACAAACGGGCCGTAGCCTACGATCGGCTCCTGAAGCGGCTCGCCGGACATCAGCAGAATTTTGGCATCACTGCCTGCCTCCAGATGGAAGGCATCGCCTTTTTGGCTTAGCACGACCAACTGGCCTTCACGTGCGCGTTCCGCGCCGTTGACGGTGACTTCTCCTTCAAGCACCACCAACGCGGTGCTCCAACCTTCCGGCTGACGCAGCGTGACATCACAGCCCTGATTGAGCTGCATATCCCAGACGTTCAGCGGCGAAAAGGTATGCGCGGGGCCAGCGACATCGCCGTAATGCCCGGCAATGACTCTGACTTTTCCTGCATTATTTTCCAGCACCGCTTCCGGAATGACGTCAGCGGTGATGCTCTGATAGCCCGGCGTGGTCATTTTGTCTTTTGCTGGCAGATTGACCCACAGCTGCATCATCTTCAGTTCACCGCCGGAGCGGGTGAAGGCTTCCGAGTGGAACTCTTCATGCAGGATCCCGGCGCCTGCCGTCATCCACTGCACATCGCCGGGGCCGATAACGCCGCCTCTGCCGGTCGAATCACGGTGCTCAACTTCCCCGGAGTAGACGATGGTGACGGTTTCGAATCCGCGATGCGGATGTTCGCCGACGCCGCGTTTACCGTTGCCCGCAGGGAAAGTGTGCGGACCGGCGTAGTCAAGCAGTAAAAAGGGGCTCAGCTGTTCGCCGTGCGATTGGTAAGAGAACATTGAGCGAACCGGGAAACCGTCGCCAACCCAGTGCTGCGAAGGCGCGGTATAGACTCCAGTAATCTGTTTCATGGTTATCTCCTGCATGTCTGTATCTGATGTGAGTAAGCTTATATCCGGGGCTAATATTCCGGTAGACAGTGAAAATGACCTATACTGTTCTAAAAATGGAACGATGGAGAAAAGGATGCAGGACCTCAATGACTTAGCCTGGTTTGTGCAGGTGGTGGATCACGGCGGCTTTGCCGCCGCTGGCCGAGCCTTGGATCAGCCAAAATCCAAACTGAGTCGCCGTATTGCGCAACTGGAAGAACGCTTGGGCGTACGCCTGATTCAACGAACGACTCGCCAGTTTGCGGTCACGGAAGTGGGGCAGACCTTCTATCAACACTGTAAGGCGATGTTGATCGAAGCCGAGGCGGCGCAGCAGGCGGTGGAAACCCTGCAGTCTGAGCCGCGTGGTAGCGTCAAGCTCACCTGTCCGGTGACTTTATTGCATGCCCACGTCGGCCCGATGCTGGCGCGTTTTATGGTGCGCTACCCCGGCGTGACGTTGCATCTGGAAGCGACGAACCGACGGGTGGATGTGGTGGGCGAGGGGGTCGACGTGGCAATCCGTGTGCGGCCAAGACCGTTCGAGGATAGCGACCTGGTGATGCGGGTGCTGGCGGATCGCGGGCATCGGCTGGTCGCCAGTCCGGATCTGATCGCTCGCCTTGGGCGCCCGCAGGCACCGGCAGAATTAAGCGCCTGGCCGGGGTTGAGCATCGGTGCGGGCAAGCATCAGCATAAATGGCAACTGACCGGGCCGGATGGCGCGCGAGCCGAGGTTTACTTTACGCCGAGGATGGTGACCAGCGATATGCTGGCACTGCGTGAGGCGGCGATAGCGGGCGTTGGCGTGGTTCAGCTTCCTTTATTAATGGTGCGCGATCAGTTGGCGTCGGGGGAGTTGGCGATTGTGCTTGATGAGTGGCAGCCGCGACGTGAAGTCATTCACGCGGTATTTGCCTCACGGCGCGGATTGTTACCCTCGGTCAGAGCGCTGGTGGATTACCTCAGCGAAGAGTATCAACGGATGGAAGAGGATTAGTCCGTGGGTTACGTGTCCATGCGGTCCGGTAGCCCGGGCGAGGCATTTATGCCGAGCCTATTTTCCCGGCGGCGCTGCGCTTGGCCGGGCTACCAAGCGGGTGCGGTTCGGTAGCCCGGGCGGGGCATTTATGCCGACCCCGGGAATGTCTACGAGGCAACATGCGAAAAAAAAGCCCGTACTTTCGTACGAGCTCTTATCTTGAATATGGCGGTGAGGGGGGATTGACTCGCTGCGCTCGCCCCTGCGGGGCAGCCCGCTTACTGCCGTTCGCGGTCTGTCCAACTGGCTGCGCCAGTTGTCGAACCCCGGTCGGGGGTTCTCGTCCCCCCCAACGGAGAATATAAAAGAAAAGAGCCCGTACTTTCGTACGAGCTCTCATCTTGAATATGGCGGTGAGGGGGGGATTGACTCGCTGTGCTCGCCCCTGCGGGGCAGCCCGCTTACTGCGTTCGCGGTCTGTCCAACTGGCTGCGCCAGTTGTCGAACCCCGGTCGGGGGTTCTCGTCCCCCCCAACGGAGAATATAAAAGAAAAGAGCCCGTACTTTCGTACGAGCTCTCATCTCGAATATGGCGGTGAGGGGGGGATTCGAACCCCCGATACGTTGCCGTATACACACTTTCCAGGCGTGCTCCTTCAGCCACTCGGACACCTCACCATATTGTCTTTCCCGTTGTTGCCGGGAACGGGCGCTAATGTAGGGAAATACGTATCTCTCGTCAATCAACTTTTTAAAAAAAAGATGTGTTTAGCCAAACTTCAAGCAACTTGCTTCTTAAACGCGCGAGAATCGATTTTTTTGTCGCCATTCTCTTTATTCCTCGATAGCAAAGCGAAATTTGTTATGCTGGCAAACCAATACAAAACAATGAGTAAAACACGACGCACACCTCAACCTGCTAACGCGTCAGCAATCAGGAGTCATTATGGAGATTATTTTTTACCATCCGACGTTCGACACCCCGTACTGGATTGCAGAGCTGGAAAAATATCTGCCGGGAGCGCGCGTTCGTGAGTGGAAACCGGGCGACAATCAACCTGCCGATTACGCGCTGGTTTGGCATCCTCCGGTCGAGATGCTGCAAGGACGTGAACTGAAAGCGGTCTTTGCCCTCGGCGCTGGCGTAGATTCCATTCTGAGTAAACTGCGTGAACACCCGGAAATGCTGCCGCTCTCGATTCCGCTATTCCGCCTTGAAGACACCGGCATGGGCCTGCAGATGCAGGAATATGCGGTAAGCCAGGTGCTGCATTGGTTCCGACGCTTTGACGACTATCAGGCGCTGAAACAGGCATCCCGCTGGCAGCCGCTGGCGGAATACCACCGCGAAGATTTCACCATCGGTATCATGGGGGCGGGTGTGCTGGGCGGTAAAGTGGCGGAAAGCCTGCTGAGCTGGGGCTTCCCGCTGCGCAGTTGGAGCCGCAGCCGTAAGTCCTGGCCACAGGTACGGAGCTTCGCCGGCCAGGAAGAACTGGGCGAATTCCTGCGTGAAACCCGTGTGCTGATCAACCTGCTGCCGAATACGGCGGAAACCGTCGGCATCATCAACCAACCACTCCTTTCGCAGTTGCCTGATAACAGCTATGTACTGAACCTCGCGCGCGGCGTACATATTGTCGAGCAGGATCTACTGGCGGCGCTCGATAGCGGCAAGTTGAAAGGGGCGATGCTGGATGTCTTTAGCCGCGAGCCGCTACCGCAAGAGAGCCCGTTATGGGCACATCCGCGCGTAGCGATGACGCCGCATATTGCCGCCATCACTCGCCCGGAGGAGGCGATAGCTTATATTGCCGGCACCATAAGCCAACTGGAACGCGGTGAAGCGGTCAGCGGCCAGGTCGATCGCCAGCGCGGCTACTAGTCGAAAAACCCCGCTATGGCGGGGTTTTTACTGATCATCGCTGCCGATACCTGCTATTCTTGCCACAAATAGAGGAGGAGATTGTGATGTATCCTGTTGACCTGCATATGCATACCGTCGCCAGCACCCACGCTTACAGCACTTTGCATGACTATATTGCTGAGGCTAAACGTAAAGGTATTCGGCTTTTTGCGATAACCGATCACGGCCCGGATATGGCGGATGCCCCGCATTACTGGCATTTCGTCAATATGCGTATCTGGCCACGGTTAGTTGATGGCGTCGGCATCTTGCGCGGTATTGAAGCCAATATCAAAAATACGCAAGGTGAAATCGACTGCACTGGACCAATGCTGACTTCGCTGGATCTGATCATTGCCGGTTTTCATGAGCCGGTATTCCCGCCGCAGGACAAAGCCACCCATACTGAAGCGATGATCGCCGCTATCGCCAGCGGCGCGGTGCATATTATTAGTCATCCGGGCAATCCGAAGTTCCCGATCGATATTCCGGCTGTCGCCGCGGCGGCGGCGAAGCACCATGTCGCGCTGGAAATTAATAACTCTTCTTTCCTCTCTTCGCGGGTTGGTAGCGAAGATAACTGCCGGGCGATCGCCGCCGCCGTGCGCGACGCGGGCGGCTGGGTCGCGCTGGGATCGGACTCGCACACCGCCTTTACGCTGGGTGAGTTCGCAGAATGTCGCAAGATCCTCGATGCGGTGAATTTCCCGGAAGAGCGGATCCTTAACGTCACCCCGCGTCGGCTACTGGATTTCCTTGAATCGCGTGGGATGCCTGCGATTACAGAATTTGCTGACCTTTAATTTGAATAACTGGAACTAACTGCATGAACGAATTTTCAATCCTCTGTCGCGTACTGGGTTCGCTGTACTACCGTCAGCCGCAGGATCCGCTGCTGGTGCCACTGTTCACCCTGATCCGCGATGGCAAACTGGCCGCCAGCTGGCCGCTGGAACAGGATGAGTTGCTGGAGCGCTTGCAAAAGAGCTGTGATACCCAGCCGCTGGCGGCGGATTACAATGTGCTGTTCGTCGGTGATGAATGCGCCGTTGCGCCTTATCGCAGCGTGTGGGTTGAAGGTGCTACAGAAGCGGAAGTGCGCGGTTTCCTGACCACTCACGGTATCCCGACGGGCGAAGGGCCGACGGATCATATCGGATCTTTACTGCTGGCCGCATCCTGGCTTGAGGATCATGCCACGGAAGACGAAAGCGAAACGCTGGAAACGCTGTTTGCCGATTACATTTTACCGTGGTGCGGTACCTTCCTTGGTAAAGTCGAAGCGCATGCGCAAACCCCTTTCTGGCGTACCATGGCGCCGCTGACGCGCGAAGCTATTTCTGCCATGTGGGATGAGTTGCAGGAAGAAAACGACGAATAAATGTGATTTAAATCACCTTATTTGTGAAACAGCAAATTCACGCATTCATTTTGTGTGCGTTGGATCGCATTTGACGGCCGCGTATCTGCTATGATACGCGGCATGAACATACTCTTCGCAATCGCATTAACGACGGGCATTCTCTCCGGTATTTGGGGATGGGTGGCGGTCGCTCTCGGCCTGCTGAGCTGGGCCGGCTTCCTTGGCTGCACGGCCTATTTCGCCTGCCCGCAAGGCGGCCTGAAAGGGCTGTTGATTTCTGCCTGCACGGTCATGAGCGGCGTGATTTGGGCGCTGGTGATTATTTACGGCAGCGCGCTGGCCCCGCAGTTGGAAATTCTCAGCTACATGATGACCGGCATCGTCGCGTTCCTGATGTGCATCCAGGCTCGTCAACTGCTGCTCTCTTTTGTTCCTGGAACCTTTATCGGCGCCTGCGCGACCTTTGCCGCCAACGGCGACTGGCGCATCGTGGTGCCGTCATTGGCGCTGGGGCTGGTCTTCGGCTACGCCATGAAAAACAGCGGGTTGTGGCTGGCGGCGCGAGCACAGAAAAGTAAATCTCTGGCTAGCGATAACGGCTAATCCGCAAGCGCATCTTTACGATGACAGGCGTTCATTGCCTGTCATTGACAACATGAAACCCCCTCAGCTTCAACCCCTCATCGATTGTTTTTTCCTCTTAATGCGGACATTCTGAGCAAACAAACCATAATAGTTTGATACCGTTTGCAAAAATGGAGAGAAAAAAGTATCTACAGGTACTTCATATATATACTTATTTTGTATGTAGTTGCTGGTATTCAACTGCGCTCAAGGATGATTTGTAAGGTTTTTTTTGACCGTTACGCAGAGGGGTTTTGCCGTGAAAAACATGAATGGCGTACTACTTGCTACCGTTTGTTTCCTTCCCGCTTTATTGACATTTTCGCCGATCGCTAACGCTGCGAATGGTGTGATCCGTTTCCACGGCGGCGTAGTTGAGCCGCCTTGTCAAATCCGTTCCTCTGAAGCCCAGGTTTCGATGGTCTGCGCTAAGCAAAAGCCAGTGACCCTATCTGCCCGGCAGGTGGCAAGTGGGGATCTGCAACATGCTAATATCAAATCTACGCAATTAACCTACATTAATCCGCAGCACACCAACGCTATCCTCGAAGTGAATTATCGCTAATAACCGGCCCTCAGGCTTTCGCCTCGGGGGCTATCATGCCATATTAGCAATCAATCTGAGTATTAAGACGTTTGCCGACAGGAGGGGAAATGGTTGTTCAACCTGAGGTGGTTCTCGGCGATATTACGACGTTGCAAGTGGATGTGATTGTTAATGCGGCGAACCCATCGTTATTGGGAGGCGGCGGCGTTGATGGGGCGATCCATCGCGCGGCGGGTCCGGAGTTGCTGGCTGCCTGTAAAATAGTTCGTCAGCAGCAGGGCGAATGTCCGCCGGGTCATGCTGTGATCACCAGCGCCGGAAATCTGCCGGCTAGCGCGGTCATCCATGCGGTTGGTCCCGTCTGGCACGGCGGCGGCGAGCAAGAAGCGGAGCTACTGGCGGATGCCTACCGCAACAGTTTGCAACTGGCTTCGGCGAATAACTACCGTTCTATCGCTTTCCCGGCTATCAGCACTGGGGTTTATGGCTATCCAAAACAGGCGGCGGCGGAAATCGCGGTACAAACGGTTAATGCCTTCCTCACGCGTTACAACCCGCTGGAACAGGTGTATTTCGTCTGTTTCGATAACGAAACGGCGGAGATCTATAAGCGGTTATTGCAGGCATAGTGCCGATTTACAGTGAACGGCTGTCATGGATATCACAACGACAAGGAGCTTCGTCGGTAAAGAAGAGATAATCGAAGCCAACCGACACCGGTAGTACGCGCTGCCGGTGTCGGTTGGTTAACTCACTGATACCGGCGCTTTAGCCGGTTTTTGCTGTGGTTTACCAGAGAACAGGAAGCGTAGTAGCGGAATACGTAAATGGATTTCGTACAGCACCAGCGCAATCCCCACCACGAACACCAGTCCGGTGATAAACCCTAATGCGTTGGATTTGATAACCGGCGTGATCCACGCACCGTATAGCAGAGTCAGCGGATGATGCACCAGGTAGATAAACAGCGAGGCATTAACAAAGTAGGTTACCCGCGCAGACTGGAAATTAAGCAGGCGGTGGCCGAGTGAGAACACGACGTTCACCATCCACAACCCCAGCACCATCGTTATGACCGATTCGGTTTCATACATCCAGCCATCACCAGAACCGTACTGCTGGTTAAGCCGGTAGGCTATAAAGCCCAGCAACGAGCCAATAAAGCACCACGGCGAGGAAGTCGTGAACATCGCTTTCAGCCGCGGGTTGATAAAGGTTTGCGCGCCGAGAATAAAGAATGGCAGGTAGAACAGGGTCTGCATCACGACAAAGTTAAACAACCCGTTGCTGAGAATCGGCGGATAAACGATGAAAAGGGTGCGGCGGATAATTGCATATAACACGCCAAACCCAAGAAAAATAAGCGATAACTGGCTTAGCGTGACGTTGTCACCAAAGCGGGCGACCTGCGTTTTCCGGCGATTGCCCAGCCACTTAAACAGCACCACGCCGGCGGTGGTGAGCACCACTAATACCAGCAAAAACCACAGGTGGGAGATGAGCTCCCAGGCCAGGGTGTTGAATTTGTCATAACCGGAGAGGGTATGCCAGTTCTCCGCTTTACCATTGACATACTGCAGCATCAGGAACTGCGGCAGGGTCAGCAGCGGAATGGCGGTGAGCATGGGGATGCCGACGCGCTCTACGCGTACCTTCCACCATTTCTTCAGCGGATAGCGCAGAAACAGCATGTAGGAGAAATAGCCGGAAATAACAAAGAAGACCTGCATGCGGAAGGCGTGGATAAAATCGTTGAACAGCGTCAGACCCCAGGAGGGTTCCAGGCTATTCACGTGCCAGCTATGGCTGGAATAGATAAGCGAGATATGAAACGGGATCCCCAACAGCATCAGCCAGGCGCGGATGCTATCGAAGAAATATTCACGTTCTACTGGAGCTTTATTCATAAATTCACAACAATCTCAGACAATTCGTCTTATCACTCAGGGCGATAACGGTTACATTCACAGCAACCCTACATGAACTCAGGGTATCTGTCTCCAGGATAAGTACGCAAAGTACAATATGGGACCGTTAACTGTTTATTCCCTGGGCCGCTAAGCTGAACAAAACAGGGATTATGTTGTCGGATTGCCTGAGTTTCCATTAAAATAGATCGGATCGATTTAAGCACACAAAGGGGGAAGTGCTTACTTACTATGAAACATAAACCACAGATGATGAAAATGCGTTGGTTAAGCGCAGCCGTAATGTTGTCCCTGTGTACCTCATCTGCATGGGCATTCAGCATTGATGACGTAGCAAAACAGGCGAAAACGTTAGCCGGGAAAGGCTATGAAGCGCCGAAAAGTAACCTGCCCTCCGCCTTCCGCGATATGAAATATGCGGATTACCAGCAAATCCAGTTCAATCACGATAAAGCCTACTGGAATAACCTGAAGACCCCGTTTAAGCTCGAATTTTACCATCAGGGCATGTATTTCGACACGCCGGTCGCCATTAATGAAGTGACCAGCACCAGCGTGCGCAAAATTAAATATAGCCCGGATTATTTTAATTTTGGCAACGTCCAGCACGATAAAGACACGGTGAAAGACCTTGGTTTCGCCGGTTTCAAAGTTCTGTATCCGATCAATAGCAAAGACAAGAATGACGAAATCGTCAGCATGCTCGGAGCCAGCTATTTCCGCGTTCTCGGTCAGGGGCAGGTGTATGGCTTGTCCGCTCGTGGCCTGGCTATCGACACTGCGCTGCCATCAGGCGAAGAGTTCCCGCGTTTTCGCGAGTTCTGGATTGAGCGTCCGAAAGCGACCGATAAACGCTTAACCATCTATGCGCTGTTGGATTCTCCGCGTGCGACCGGCGCTTATCGCTTTGTGATCATGCCGGGCCGCGACACCGTTGTCGATGTGCAGTCTAAAGTCTATCTGCGCGATAAAGTCGGCAAGCTGGGCATTGCGCCGCTGACCAGTATGTTTTTGTTTGGGCCGAATCTGCCGTCGCCGACCACCAACTACCGTCCGGCGCTGCATGACTCTAACGGCCTGTCGATGCTTGCCGGCAACGGCGAGTGGATCTGGCGTCCGCTGAACAACCCGAAACATCTGGCTGTCAGCAGCTATGCGATGGAAAACCCGCAGGGCTTTGGTCTGTTGCAGCGTGGCCGTCAGTTCTCCCGCTTTGAAGATCTCGACGATCGCTACGACCTGCGTCCAAGCGCGTGGATCACCCCGAAAGGCGACTGGGGCAAAGGTAAAGTCGAACTGGTTGAAATCCCAACCAATGATGAAACCAACGATAACATCGTCACTTACTGGACCCCGGATCAGTTGCCGGAGCCGGGTAAAGAGATGAACTTCAAATACTCCATTACCTTCACCCGTGATGAAGACAAGCTGCATGCGCCTGACAGCGCTTATGTGGTGCAGACTCGCCGTTCAACCGGCGACGTGAAGCAGTCGAATCTCATTCGTCAGCCTGATGGCACCATTGCTTTCGTCGTTGATTTCACCGGCGCTGACATGAAAAAAATGGCGGCGGATACCCCGGTAACGGCGCAGGCGAGTATCGGCGACAACGCTGAGATCGTGGAAAACTCCGTGCGCTATAACCCGATTATCAAAGGCTGGCGTATGACCCTGCGCGTCAAAGTGAAAGATCCGAAGAAAACCACGGAAATGCGCGCGGCGCTGGTCAATGGCGATCAGACGCTGAGCGAAACCTGGAGCTATCAGCTGCCTGCCAATGAATAAGATAACGAACTACATCGACGCATTGCCGCTGTCGGATGCAGAAAAGGCCGCTTTGCCTGATGCGAGCCTGCAGGCCGTGCACGAAGCGCTGGACGCTGAGCATCATCATTTTCCGCGCGATGAAGACTCCCCGTTGGGGTCGGTAAAAGCGCGCCTGGAGCATAGCTGGCCGGACTCTCTGGCCGGTGATCAGTTGGTGAAAGATGATGAAGGGCGCACGCAACTGCATGCGATGCCGAAAGCGAAACGCTCCTCGATGATCCCCGATCCGTGGCGTACCAACCCGGTTGGCCGTTTCTGGGATCGCCTGCGCGGTCGCGATGTCACGCCGCGCTACCTGTCCCGCCTGACGCAAGAAGAGCGGGAAAGCGAACAGAAATGGCGTACCGTCGGCACCATTCGGCGTTACATTTTGCTGCTGCTGACGCTGGCGCAAACGGTGGTTGCCACCTGGTACATGAAGACCATCCTGCCTTATCAGGGCTGGGCGCTGATCAATCCATCCGATATGGTTGGCCAGGATCTGTGGATCTCCTTTATGCAACTGCTGCCGTATGTGCTGCAGAGCGGCATCCTGATCCTGTTCGCGGTGCTCTTTTGTTGGGTCTCGGCTGGTTTCTGGACCGCGCTGATGGGCTTCCTCCAGCTCCTGATCGGCCGTGACAAGTACAGTATTTCGGCTTCCACCGTTGGCGATGAGCCGCTGAACCCGGAACACCGGACGGCGCTGATCATGCCTATCTGTAACGAAGACGTTGACCGCGTGTTCGCGGGCCTGCGCGCGACCTGGGAGTCGGTGAAAGCGACGGGCAATGCCGAGCATTTTGATGTCTACGTGCTGAGCGACAGCTACGATCCGGATATCTGCGTCGCTGAACAGAAGGCCTGGATGGAACTGATTGCCGAAGTTCAGGGCGAAGGTCAGATCTTCTATCGTCGTCGTCGTCGTCGCGTGAAGCGTAAAAGCGGCAACATCGATGATTTCTGCCGTCGCTGGGGTAGCCAGTACAGCTATATGGTGGTGCTCGACGCTGACTCGGTCATGACCGGTGAGTGTCTGAGCGGCCTGGTACGCCTGATGGAAGCGAATCCGAACGCCGGGATTATCCAGTCTTCGCCGCGCGCTTCCGGTATGGACACCCTGTACGCGCGCTGCCAGCAGTTTGCGACTCGCGTCTATGGTCCGCTGTTTACCGCCGGTCTGCACTTCTGGCAACTGGGGGAATCGCACTACTGGGGTCACAACGCCATTATCCGCGTGAAGCCATTCATCGAACACTGTGCGCTGGCGCCGCTGCCGGGTGAGGGTAACTTTGCCGGTTCGATTCTGTCGCATGACTTCGTCGAAGCCGCGCTGATGCGCCGCGCTGGATGGGGCGTGTGGATCGCCTACGATCTGCCGGGTTCTTATGAAGAGTTGCCGCCGAACCTGCTGGATGAACTGAAACGTGACCGTCGTTGGTGCCAGGGTAACCTGATGAACTTCCGTCTGTTCCTGGTCAAAGGGATGCACCCGGTACACCGTGCGGTGTTCCTGACCGGCGTCATGTCGTATCTATCGGCGCCGCTGTGGTTTATGTTCCTGGCGCTGTCGACGGCGCTACAGGTGGTGCATGCTCTGACGGAGCCGCAGTACTTCCTGCAGCCGCGGCAGTTGTTCCCGGTGTGGCCGCAGTGGCGCCCGGAACTGGCTATCGCGCTGTTTGCCTCGACCATGGTGCTGCTGTTCCTGCCGAAGCTGCTGAGTATCATTCTGGTGTGGTGCAAAGGGCCGAAAGAGTATGGCGGATTTTGCCGCGTCACGCTCTCCCTGCTGCTGGAGGTACTGTTCTCGGTGCTGCTGGCGCCGGTGCGCATGCTGTTCCATACCGTGTTTGTGGTCAGCGCGTTCCTCGGTTGGGAAGTGGTGTGGAATTCGCCGCAGCGCGATGATGACTCGACGCCATGGGGCGAAGCCTTTATGCGTCACGGCTCGCAGATGCTGCTGGGCCTGGTGTGGGCGGTTGGCATGGCGTGGCTGGATCTGCGTTTCCTGTTCTGGCTGGCGCCGATCGTGGTTTCGCTGATCCTCTCCCCGTTTGTATCGGCGATTTCCAGCCGCGCGACGGTCGGTCTGCGTACTAAACGCTGCAAGCTGTTCCTGATCCCGGAAGAGTATTCGCCACCGCAGGTGCTGAAAGATACCGATGCTTACCTGACGATGAACCGTCAACGTTCGCTGGATGATGGCTTTATGCACGCGGTGTTCAATCCGTCGTTTAACGCCCTGGCGACCGCAATGGCAACGGCGCGTCACCGTCACGGCCATATTCTCGATATCGCCCGTGAACGCCATGTCGAGCAGGCGCTGAATGAAACGCCGGACAAACTTAACCGCGACCGTCGTCTGGTGCTGTTGAGCGATCCGGTAACGCTGTCGCATCTGCACTATCGCGTGTGGAACGCCCCGGAGAAATACTCCTCCTGGGTCGGCGCTTACCAGCAACTCACACTGAATCCGCTGGCGTTAAAAACGAAGTAAGCCGTACGTTAAGGAAAATACCGGCAAGTGTGCCGGTATTTTTTTGTCTGAGAGTAGAGGATGTTGATGAAAATATTTCTGGTTATCGCCATGACGCTGGTGCTCAGCGGCTGCGGCAGTATTATCAGCCGCACGGTGCCGGGGCAGGGTCATGGCAACCAGTATTATCCTGGCGTGCAGTGGGATGTGCGCGATTCTGCATGGCGCTATCTGACCATCCTGGATCTACCGTTCTCGCTGGTATTCGATACGCTACTGTTGCCGTTAGACGCCAGTCATGGCCCTTACGAGTAATTAACGCTCGTCCCATTCATCGGCTGCGGTTTGCCCCTCTTCGGTATCCAGAGAGGGTTCCAGCTGAAACTCGCCTTCGTCCCATTCGTGTAGCGTATTCTCTTCCAGCCACTCCTGGCGCAGCTCAATCTCATCATAGTCGCCGTCAAAGACGCTTTGCGCGGATTCACCGCTGAGCATGGGCAGACATTCGCCTTCTTCGTCTTCGCTGGCAAAAAACTCCGCCCGCCAGGCAATATCGCCATCCTGGAGCACGTATTTCTGCATGTTGAACTGCTCGACGTCGGCGCTCTCTTCATCGCTATCGGGATTATCGGCCAGGTACTCTTCTCGGGCGGCGTCGATAGCCTCTTCTAGTGTGGCGTAGAAAACTGATTCCGTAGACATAGCTAACCCCCTAAGAAGAATGAAAAAGGAACACGTTTCAATCTATAGAAGGCGGTTAGCCTGGCGTCAAGGCAGAGACGTGCTGAAGGGGTTAATTTACCGAACGTTTACCCGAGTTCTCGCTACCAGAGGATTCACCGCCGCGCGGGCGACGCAAACTGACCGTCGAATAAATGGCGTTAAACAGTACGACGCAGGCCGTAACCAGGAAAACGGCGCGGAAGCCATAGTTGGCAGACACCGAGGCGCCGATCAGCGGGCCGGTGACGTTGCCGATATCGCGAAACGACTGATTGTAGCTGAAAATGCGTCCTGAGATCTGGCTGGTGGAGTTGTACACCAGCAGAGTTTGCACGGCTGGCAGCAGGGCGCCGTCGGCGGCGCCGAGCAGGAAGCGCAGAATGCCGAGCTGCAATGGCGTCTGGACGAATGACATCGGGATCAGCAGCAGTACCGAGATCACCAGCGCGACAATCAGGATCTTTTCCGGGCCGATGCGATCGCCGAGCTTACCGAGACGTGGCGCGCTCAGCAGGGCGGCAATACCAGGCACGGAAGCGATCATTCCGCTAATAAAAGCGATATTGCTGACGTTTCCCGCCAGATCGCGAACGTACAGCGTCAGGATAGGAGCAATGGAGCCCGTCGCGACCTGAATAATCAGCGAGGTGACGAACAGGCTCAGCACCAGCTTCGGGTTCTTGAGCGAACTAAATACGTCTTTGGCGCTGAGCATCTCTTTTTTGTTCACCGGCGCGAAGTTTTCGCGAATTAAAAACAGGGTAAACAGGAAGCAAATAAACAGCACGGCGGCGGTCATAAAGAAGACGGTGCGTAACCCCCAGTGGTCGGCGAGGAAACCGCCAGCCAGCGGGCCAAGTAACGCACCGCTCACTGCGCCGGTTGAGAGTGTTCCCAGCGCCCAGCCGCTTTTCTGCCGCGGGATCTGGGTGGCGATCAGCGCGTTCGCGTTGGGAATAAAGCCGCCGAGCAACCCTAATAGCGCGCGCAGGATCAGGAATTGCCAGATGTTCTGCGCCATGCCCATCAGCATCATGACGATGGCCATGCCCAGCGCCGAACGCAGTAGCATAATTTTGCGACCTTTACGGTCGGCCAGCCCGCCCCAGAACGGCGACGCGATGGCGGAGAACAGGAAGGTAATACTGAAAACCAACCCTGACCACATATTGAGCGCGCTATGGCCGGTGACGCCGAGTTGTTCGACGTACAGCGGGAGGAATGGCATAACGAGACTAAACGCGGCGCCGGTTAAAAAGCAGCCGAGCCAGGTAACGGTAAGATTGCGTTTCCAGTTAATAGGCGTATCAGCAGACGACATAAGGTCTCATTGGCCCGCGACGCGGGTTAAAATAAAGGGGAATATGAGCCTGCTAATTATGCGCTTGAGAAATGGTTGTCGCAATGGAGCATAGCTTTTAAAGCTAAAGGAAGAAGGGCGAGAGAGCGGGGGGAATTTACCCGGGCAAAATGATTGCCCGGGTAAAGCGGAAATCAGTAGCGCGAAGGCACGCCTTCCGGACGGGTTTTAAAGCGGCGATGCAGCCACATATATTGTTCCGGCGCCATCATGATGCACTGCTCGACGACTTTATTCATCCATGCCGCGGTTGTTTCGGCATCATCCAGCGGAGGGTCACATTCCGGTGGTAAAATAATCAGCTCATATCCTTTGCCGTTCGGCTTGCGGCGCGGCACGAAAGGCACAATGCAGGCTTTTGACATTTTCGCCAGCATCCAGGTACCGGAAGTGGTGGCGGCCTGGTCGACGGCGAACAGCGGCGCGAAGACGCTGGCGGTCGGACCGTAGTCGTGATCCGGGGCGTACCAGACGACTTCGCCTTTTTTCAACGCGCGGATCATGCCTTTGAGATCTTTACGGTCGATCATATCTTTGTTGGAGCGCAGGCGGCCCCAGGTTTGCAGCCAGTCGATAACCGGGTTGTCGTTCGGGCGATAGACGCCGATGCCGGGTTCGTTCATGCCAAACATTCGCGCGCCCATTTCCAGGGTCAGAAAGTGGATGCCAATCAGCAGGATGCCGCGCTTTTGCGCCTGGACATCGCGGACATGTTCGAAGTCGATGGTATCGGTCCAGCGCGCGATACGGTGGGTTGGCCAGAACCAGGCCATGCCGGTTTCCATCAGGCCCATGCCGACGGATTCAAAGTTCTGTACCACCAGTTGATGACGTTCTTGTTCGCTCTTTTCCGGGAAGCAGAGTTCCAGGTTGCGATAAGCAATTTTAGCGCGGCGCTGCATAAAACGCATCGCCAGGCGGCCAATGGCGTTGCCGAGACGGTAGATGACCGGATAGGGCAGTTGGACGACTAACCACAGCAGGCCGATGCCCAGCCAAAGCAGCCAATAGCGCGGATGGAGTAGGGCGGCGGAAAATTTCGGTAAATGGGTCATTTCATACCTGTTTGATTTAACAACGCGTTTTATTATCGCATTTTTTTACGCTGTCGCCAAAAGCAGTCTCCCCGCTATCTTGCTCATGGCTGAAAACAGCGAGGTGGAAATGTAGCGTAAAATGTAGGGATGTAAATTAACGGTGTTTGCTATATGATGCCCGCCGTTTATTTTACTCATTTCCTATGTCGAGCAGGTACACCATGCCAGTGTTACACAACCGCATTTCAAATGAGACGTTAAAAGCGCAGATGCTGGCTGAAAGCGAGCCGCGCACGACGATCTCATTCTACAAATATTTCACTATCGTCGATCCAAAAGCGACCCGCGACGCCCTGTGGCTGGCGCTGACTAAGTTAAATGTCTTTGGTCGTATTTATCTGGCGCATGAAGGTATTAATGCGCAGCTCAGCGTGCCGGAAAGCAAGGTTGCCGCCCTGCGTGAGTGTCTGGATAGCTTCGATCCGGCGCTGCAGGGGCTGCGTCTGAACATCGCGCTTGATGATGACGGAAAATCCTTCTGGGTACTGCGTCTTAAGGTCCGCGATCGCATTGTGGCCGACGGTATTGATGACCCGACCTTTGATGCTTCTGACGTGGGCGAGTACCTGAAAGCCGCGGAAGTGAACGCCATGCTTGACGACCCGGATGCGGTATTTATCGACATGCGTAACCACTATGAATACGAAGTGGGTCATTTCGAGAATGCGCTGGAAATTCCTGCTGATACCTTCCGCGACCAACTGCCGAAAGCCGTTGAGATGATGCAGGAATACAAAGATAAGAAGATTGTGATGTACTGCACCGGCGGTATCCGCTGCGAGAAAGCCAGCGCCTGGATGAAGCACAGCGGTTTCAACAAGGTATGGCACATTGAAGGCGGGATTATCGAGTATGCGCGCCGTGCCCGTGAACAGGGACTGCCGGTTCGCTTCATTGGTAAAAACTTTGTCTTCGATGAGCGGATGGGCGAGCGTATCTCCGACGATGTGATTGCCCATTGCCACCAGTGCGGCGTGCCGTGCGATAGCCATACCAATTGCCTTAACGACGGTTGCCATCTGCTGTTTATTCAGTGTCCGGCCTGTGCTGAGAAGTTTGCCGGTTGCTGCAGCGAAGCCTGCATGGAAGAACATAAACTGCCGGAAGAGGAGCAGCGTAAGTTGCGGGCGGGGCGTGAAAACGGCAACAAGATCTTTAATAAATCTCGTGGTCGTCTCAATACCAAATTGGGGATTCCGGATCCGTCAGTAAAACCATAACCAAATGAGATCAATTGCCGCCAACAGCAGCCACAGCGCGAGATAAATCATAAAGTGCTCGCGCACGTTGTTGACTAACCAGTGGTACAAGCGACGCATAAACGTTCTCAAGCATGAAACGGCCTCCATCGAGGCCGTTTTGTTTTTGTGGCTGGCTATTATTGCGAAAAACGCGCCAGCGAGAAGGGGGTCAGATCAAACTCCGTCGTTTCGCCTTGTGCAAACTGCGTGGCGATTTCGCCGAGCACTGGAGCAAATTTGAAACCGTGGCCGCTTAATCCAGTGATCAACAGCGTGTTAGCGTGGCCGGGAAGGGTATCAATGATGAAGTCCTCATCCGCCGTATTGTCGTAGGTGCAGGAAGCGCCGTGCAGGCAGCCGCCAATACCGGGCAGCACGTTACGCAGGAAGTTAAACGACTCGGAGCCATCGGTGGCGACTGCACCGAACGGTTTCCGCTCTTCCGGTTCACAGATAAGCTGACCGCCATTGTGTTTGCCAATCTTCAGCTCATTATCTTCTGCCGGGAAACCGTAATACTGATCGCCATTCGGCAGCTCGCCGGTAAACGCCGGGAAATTGTTCTTCGTACTATAACGACCATCGGCCTGGAACCAGGCGAAAATTTTGCGCACCGGCTGGATCGGCAGGTCCGGTAGTAATTTGGTCACCCAGGTTCCTGCGCTTATCAGCAGTTTCCTGGCGCTGTAGCTACCGTCGGCGGTATCGATTGTCACCCCCTCGCTGTGGTGGTGAATGGCGGTGACCGGGCAGTTGAACAGCTGCGCGCAGCCTGCTTCGCGCGCCAGGCGAATCCAGGTGTCAATGGCCAGTTCGCTGCGCAGTACGCCGGAGGCAGGTTCGAAAATCGCCCGATAATCTTGCGGAATGCGGATCTCCGGCCAGCGTTTCATCACCGCCGCGGCATCCAGTTCCTCAACGTTGAGCGTAAACTGACGCGCGCTATGGGCGACGTTATTGAGAAAGTCAGAGTTGGCTGGACCGAGATTAATCACCCCGGTTTTTTCAAATACGGCCTCGCCGCTGCTTTGCGCAAATTCATCCCACAGTTGCTGGGCGCGTAGTACCAACGGTACGTACTTTTCGCCTTCACCATAGGCATGACGAATCAGACGGGTATTACCGTGATGGCTGCCCTCCTGGTGAGGCGGCTTGTGGGCATCGGTCATCAGGACGTTTAGTCCGGCGCGGCGGGCGTAATAGCCAGCGGCAGCGCCGACAGAGCCGCTACCGATAATGATGAGGTCGTATTGCATGGTGAGTTCCGGGTTATTGTTTTATTAGCAGGGTAATTAACAACAGCCGGTTGTACAAGTGAGAAAAATAATTCAGGCACCCGCAGGTGCCTGTTCCGTGAATATTTAGACATCAGCGGCGATGCTAATGCCTGCGATACTCATTTGCCTGGTAATCGCCAGATTCTATCTTCGCTATTCCTGCTTCCAGAATAGAAATAAACTGACGTGCGACGTCCGTCGTTAGCCATAGCGTCTGGCCAATTTCTGCTTCTTTATTGCTTTCTTGAGTGGGGTTTTGGTAGTGCAGGCGCAACATCAGCGCATCGTAGCTATCAACGGTGCTGATGTCCCATCCAACGAGGGGATGGGTCTGGATGACTTCATTATTCTTTTCCATCATAACCCCTTATTCATATGTTAAAAGACAACAATTCTCGAGGTTTAATGCTTGTTTTCTGAAGCATGTTAATTATATCAGCAGTTAAGTATAAACTCGAGAAAATAAATAAAACGAGACAAACTTTCCGCTATTCGCTGATTTTTTGCGCGATTTCGTCCTATGGCTCGTTATTTTTTAAGGAAATAATCAGGATATTAAGGAAAAATCTGAGTGGAGAGGGCGAGAAAAAAAGCCGGGGCGACCCGGCAAAAAAAGCACAATGAGGGAGCAAATTGGTTTTGCCGAAGCGAAACTCTGAGACTTAGTCCTGGATAAACCAGTCGTCAGCACTTTCCCAGGTTTCCTGCAGGATTTCACTGATACGGTCTTTGTCTTCTTTCAGACCGCCAATGACGGACAGGTTATTGCCGACGGCATAGCGTACCGTGACCTGGTTTGCGCGCTCAGGGAATTGTTGATCGATACGCTTAGCGAGTTCGTTATTCAGCGCTTCTAACGCGCCGTTGGGTAAGGCTGTGGTTTTGGCGATTGAGACTTCGATACGCATAATGGCCCCCTGAGTAATATACTGTTTATTTATACAGTAATGACTGCGTGTTTACAACAGGGGGAAAAACTTTATTTCTTCATCGTCCAGCGTACGGTTTCACCGGCCAGGAACGGTACCAGCGTATCGCCTGGCAGGGCAATGCTTTCAGCGACAGTGCTTTCTTCGCGCACCAGTTCAACGAAGCTGTCGTTTACCGGCAGACCGTAGAAACGCGGACCGTTGAGTGAGCAGAAGGCTTCAAAATGCGCCAGCGCATTCATCTCTTCAAACACAGTGGCGTAGCTGCCAAGCGCCGTTGGGGCGTTGAAACAGCCTGCGCAGCCGCAGCTGGCTTCTTTACGATGACGCGCGTGCGGGGCGGAGTCGGTGCCGAGGAAGGCCCGGTTAAACCCACTGGCGACCAGTTCGCGCAGCGCCTGCTGGTGAATATTGCGTTTCAGAATAGGCAGACAGTAGAGATGCGGGCGAATACCGCCCACCAGCATATGGTTGCGGTTAAACATCAGGTGCTGCGGCGTTATCGTCGCGGCCAGCAGTTCGTTGCCATCGCGCACATATTCGGCGGCATCTTTGGTTGTGATGTGCTCGAAGACGACCTTCAGACCCGGCAGACGTTGACGTAGCGGTTCCATGACCGTGTCGATAAAGCGCGCTTCGCGATCGAAGATGTCGATATCCGCGTGAGTCACTTCGCCATGCACCAGCAGCGGCATGCCCAGTTTTTCCATACGTTCAAGTACCGGCATGATGGCATCGGTGCTGGTCACGCCGTGACTGGAATTGGTGGTGGCGTTAGCCGGATAAAGCTTGGCGGCGGTGAAAACGCCTTCCTGGAAGCCGCGCTCCAGCTCTGCCGGATCAAGGGTATCGGTCAGGTAGCAGGTCATCAGGGGGGTGAAATCGTGCCCGGCGGGAATGGCGTCAATAATTCGCTGGCGGTAAGCAATGGCAGCATCGACGGTGGTGACCGGCGGCACCAGATTCGGCATCACAATCGCCCGGCCATAAAACTCACTGGTATAAGGCACGACGGTTTTTAACATATCGTCATCACGTAGGTGGATATGCCAGTCGTCTGGGCGGCGGATTTTCAATACCTGGGGTTGTGCTGTCATGGAAGGCTCCGGCTAATAGATTCAGTCATCAGGGCTGTTTTTGCCGGGCACTAAGGATAAGCGGAAACGTTTTCCTTTGCACTCATTTCCGTAAAAAATTAAGGGCGCCCGCTGAGCGCCCTTATTGATTAATCAGTGAAGGGGATGATGATCTCGCCCGGTTTCACTTCAATGCCTTTCGCGTATTTCTTAGCCAATGCTTCCCCGGTGCTGGCGTCTTCACGCAGAACGTAGGCTGGCTGTTGGTTGAAATAGCTGCGCAGCGATTGATTCAGATAAGGGATCAGTGTTTGCACGACGGAGGTCAGCTTTTCCGGCTTAACCTGGGCATCGACCACTTCCATCTCTCGCAGGTAAATCGCGCCTTGTTCTTTATTAAATACCGGCAGCGCTTTCAACTTCAGGTCGATAGTCGCTTTTTGATTACCGAACAGCGAATTGAGATCCAGATTCGCCGTGCCGCTCAGCACCACTTTGTTCGGCTCTTCACGACCGATGGCGCTGGTCAGGTTTTGCAGTTCAATATGCGCATCCGCCACGCCAGGCAGGCCGATATCCTTGGCAAAGTGATTACGTTTCTGCAGCGCCTGGTTAATTTCTTGCTCGCTAACGGAATACTGCGTCAGCTGGTTACAGCCGCTCAGAAGGCCGCTGACTATCAGCGCGGCCGCGATCAACATCTTTTTCATTGGGTTCCTCAACGTCATGCCATGGCTAATCCTGACACAAAGCAGCATGGTCTGCTAGTCCTGCCGGTACCAGCGGAAAATGCTGAAAATAAGGATAACCCTTGTGGGCAATGCTCAGGTTCGCGGTTCAAGCATGCCGGAAGCCGAACGTTTCTGGCTAAACTGCCACCATAGCGCGACGAAAGTCGCAAAGCCGATGATCCCGAGCATTAGCCACGGCAGCTCTGGCTGATTGACCGCTTTACCCGCATCGAACAGCCAGCCGCCGCCGGCATAGCCGAGGGCGCCGCCGAAGGCCAGGCCTAAACGGCTAAAACCCATGTAGCTGCCACGGGCGCGGGCGTCGGCCAGAGAAGCCCCCAGCGTTTCGCGTGCGGGTTCGGCGATGATTGACCCCATATAGAAGATGCAGATCAGCGTGAATAGCTGCTGCAACGTACTGGTTAAGCCAATCGGCAACATGGCGACCGTCATGACGAGCAAGCCGGCCATCAGACGATGTTCGAGACGAAAACGTTTCTCGCTCCAGCGGGCGATGGGGTACAGCAGCGTCAGTGAAATCGTGGCTTCAATGGCGTACATCCATTTAACTGCCGCCGGGGAACCGGCGATATCGTTGACCATAATCGGCAGCATCAGCATGACCTGCACCGCCAGCATGTAGTAGCCGGTTAGGGTCAGCACGTAGGTGACGAAACGCTTGTCGCGTAATACCAGACCCAGGCCTTCGCGAACGGGAGTTCTGACGGTCGAGAGTTTCCAGGCTGGCAGGTACCAGGCATTAAACGCCGCGCAGGCGATAAACAGCGCCGCGCCCGCGCTGCAGACCAGGCGAAAATCGTACTGTAGCAGCCAACTGCCGAGCAGGGCGCCGATCACCGCGCCCGCGCTGTCCTGCATCATCAGGATCGAGAAGAAGCGACCACGCTGGTGCGGACGCACCAGTTTGACCACCAGCGCCGCTCGCGGCGGGTCAAACAGGGTGCCGCCCAGCCCGGACAAAACACAGGAGAGCCATAACACCCAGGGTTCATGAGCAACCGCCATCGCGGCAAAGCCGCCCGCGCGCATCAGCATGCCGGTGACAATCATCGGTTTGGCGCCAAAGCGGTCAGCAATCGCCCCGCCAAAGATGCCTAACCCTTGTTGCACCAACTGACGCAGGCCCAGCGCAATCCCGACCATCAGCGCCGCCCAGCCCATTTGGTCGACAAAGCGGATCGAGATGAGAGGAAATACGACAAAAAAGCCGAGAACAACCAGCATGTTGTCGACTAACAGGAAATATTTACCCAGGCTCCTTGCCTGCGATACGCGGGACATTTCCCCTCCAGGGAAAAAGAGAGATAAGCTTAGATATTCTGCGGGGGCGGCAGTGATTTTCCCAGCGTACCGGTGACAATATTTTTTTATCAAAAATCAAGATCGATTGAGTCTATTCATCGAAAAGCGGAGTTGGTGCAGAAAATGGTATGTTGCTGTTTTCACACCTTCACTCAGGGAAGGTATAGTAAAAGTAATCAGTTTAGGTCAGGGAACAGGAGTGAGGAATGTTTGGCTATCGCAGTAACGTGCCTAAGGTGCGTTTGACGACGGACCGGCTGGTGGTGAGGCTGGTTCACGATCGTGACGCCTGGCGTCTGGCTGATTACTACGCGGAGAACAAAGGGTTCCTGAAACCCTGGGAGCCGGTACGTGATGAAAGCCACTGTTATCCCTCTGGCTGGCAGGCGCGCTTATCGATGATTGCGGAGTTTCATAAACAGGGCTCGGCATTCTATTTCGCACTCCTCGATCCCGATGAGAAAGAAATTATTGGCGTGGCGAATTTTTCTAACGTGGTGCGCGGCTCTTTCCATGCTTGTTACCTTGGCTATTCCATTGGCGAGAAGTGGCAAGGGCAGGGGCTGATGTATGAGGCGCTGATCGCGGCGATTCGTTATATGCAACGCACGCAGCATGTTCATCGCATCATGGCAAACTATATGCCGCATAACAAACGCAGCGGCGACCTGCTTGCCCGCCTCGGTTTTGAAAAAGAGGGTTACGCGAAAGACTATCTGCTCATCGATGGCCAATGGCGCGACCATGTATTGACGGCGTTGACGGCCCCAGACTGGACTCCGGGTCGCTAAAGGAGACAACATGAAATATCAGTTAACCGCGCATGAAGCGCGCGTCATTGGCTGCCTGCTGGAGAAACAGGTCACGACGCCGGAACAGTATCCGCTGTCGGTCAATGCGGTGGTCACCGCCTGTAACCAGAAAACGAATCGCGAGCCGGTGCTATCGCTGGCTGAAAGTGATGTGCAGGATCTGCTGGATGAACTGGTCAAACGTCATTACCTGCGTACGGTAAGCGGTTTTGGCAACCGGGTGACCAAATATGAACAGCGCTTCTGCAACTCTGAATTCGGCGATCTTAAGCTGACGGCGGCCGAAGTCGCTATCGTCGCCACCCTGTTGCTGCGTGGGGCGCAAACGCCGGGCGAGCTACGCAGCCGCGCGCAGCGGATGTATGAATTCCGCGATATGGCTGAGGTGGAAAATACCCTTGAGAACCTGGCCAATCGCGAAGATGGCCCGTATGTCGCCCGGCTACCGCGTGAGCCCGGTAAACGTGAAAGCCGCTATATGCACCTGTTCTGCGACGATATGGATTCGTTGATTACCGCGGTAGAAGCCGTTTCGCCGCCGAATGACGATCTGCAGACAAGGGTCGAAGCGCTGGAAGATGAAGTGGCTGAGCTCAAAGTTCGACTTGATTCATTACTGGCACATTTAGGAGAGTAACCGTGACGGCGAAATTACGCGTAGGCGTGGTTGGATTAGGCGGTATTGCGCAAAAAGCCTGGCTGCCGGTGCTCGGCGCCGCCGATGGCTGGACGCTACAGGCGGCCTGGTCGCCAGGTAAAGAGAAAGCGCTGCGTATCTGCGAGACCTGGCGTATCCCGTATGCTGAGTCGCTGGATGCGCTGGCGGCGCAATGCGATGCGGTCTTTGTGCATACGTCAACGGCTTCACATTATGAGGTGGTTCATCGTCTGCTGAATGCCGGGGTTCATGTGTGCGTTGATAAACCGCTGGCGGATAAGCTTAGCGACGCTGAGTCGTTGGTCGAACTGGCGACTCGTCGTCGGCTGACGTTAATGGTGGGATTCAACCGCCGTTTTGCGCCGCTGTACCGTGAACTGAAAGCGCATCTAAATGAAGCTGCTTCGTTGCGGATGGATAAACATCGTAGCGATAGCGTGGGCAACGATCTGCGATTTACCCTCCTGGATGATTATTTGCATGTTGTCGATACCGCGCTATGGCTGGCGGGCGACAAAGCGCGCCTTGACGGCGGCATTCTGCAAACCAGCGCGCAGGGTGAAATGCTCTATGCCGAACACCACTTCAGCGCGGCTCAACTGCAGATAACGACCAGCATGCACCGTCGTGCAGGGAGCCAGCGCGAATGGGTACAGGCGGTAACCGATGGCGGGCTGTACGAGGTGGGCGATATGCGCGAGTGGCAGGAGGAACGTGGTAGCGGCCTCGTGCGGCGTCCGGCGCCCGGTTGGCAAACGACGCTCGAACAGCGTGGATTTGACGGTTGCGCGCGTCATTTCATCGAATGTGTGCAAAATCAGACTGTTCCCGAAACCGCGGGCGAACAGGCGCTTCTGGCACAGCGCATCGTCGAGAAGCTGTGGCGCGAAGCGATGAGTGAATAATTGGTTGTAACAACTGATAGTAGTAATTCATTGCGAACCCGGTAGACTATCGCCACTTTCCAGCGCCCGCTTTTGCGGGCGTTTTACTCCATGGGTTGTGGAATAAAACAGTAATGAATCTTTTAAAATCATTAGCGGCAGTCAGCTCGATGACCATGTTCTCGCGCGTGCTGGGCTTTGCGCGCGATGCGATTGTCGCGCGTATTTTCGGCGCAGGGATGGCCACTGACGCCTTTTTTGTCGCGTTCAAATTACCAAACCTTTTACGACGCATTTTTGCTGAAGGCGCCTTTTCCCAGGCGTTTGTGCCGATCCTGGCCGAATATAAGAGCAAGCAGGGCGAGGATGCAACGCGTGTGTTTATCTCTTACGTCTCCGGGCTGTTGACGCTGGTGCTGGCGTTGGTCACGGTGCTGGGGATGCTTGCCGCGCCGTGGGTTATCACCATTACCGCTCCCGGCTTTGCCGATACGCCGGATAAATTTGCGCTGACCACGCAGTTGTTGCGCATCACCTTTCCTTATATTTTATTGATTTCACTGGCATCACTGGTAGGGGCGATTCTTAACACCTGGAACCGTTTCTCGGTTCCTGCCTTTGCGCCGACCTTCCTTAATGTCAGTATGATCGGCTTTGCGTTGTTCGCCGCGCCTTATTTCCATCCGCCGATGCTGGCGATGGCGTGGGCGGTGACCGTGGGCGGTATTCTGCAACTGGCGTATCAACTGCCACATCTGAAAAAAATCGGCATGCTGGTGCTGCCGCGCGTCAACCTGAAAGATGCCGGGGCGATTCGCGTCGTAAAGCAGATGGGACCGGCGATTCTCGGTGTCTCTGTCAGCCAAATCTCGCTCATTATTAACACTATTTTTGCCTCTTTCCTGGTTTCCGGTTCGGTATCGTGGATGTACTACGCGGATCGACTGATGGAATTCCCTTCTGGCGTGCTAGGCGTCGCCTTGGGGACTATCCTGTTGCCGTCGCTGTCAAAAAGTTTCGCCAGCGGTAACCATGATGAGTACTGCCGCCTGATGGATTGGGGGTTGCGCCTGTGCTTCCTGCTGGCGTTGCCAAGCGCGGTGGCATTGGGCATCCTTGCTAAACCGCTGACGGTCTCGCTGTTCCAGTATGGTAAATTCAACGCTTTTGATGCGGCGATGACGCAGCGTGCGCTGGTGGCTTACTCGGTCGGGCTGATGGGGTTGATTGTGGTGAAAGTGTTGGCGCCGGGCTTTTATTCGCGCCAGGATATCAAAACGCCGGTCAAAATCGCCATTATCACCTTGATTATGACGCAGGTAATGAACCTGGCATTTATTGGCCCGCTGAAGCATGCCGGGCTGTCGCTGTCGATCGGCCTGGCGGCCTGTCTGAACGCCGCGCTGCTCTACTGGCAGTTGCGTAAGCAGAAAATCTTCACGCCGCAGCCGGGCTGGTTCATGTTCCTGCTGCGTCTGGTGATTGCGGTGCTGGTCATGGCCGCGGCGCTACTTGGCATGATGTACCTGATGCCGGAGTGGTCGCAGGGGACGATGCCGTTCCGCCTGATGCGTCTGATGGCTGTGGTAGTCACGGGTGTGGTCGCTTATTTCGCAACCTTGCTGCTGCTGGGCTTCCGCCTGAAAGAGTTTACCCGCCGCACGATCTAAATAAACCGCTACGTCGGGCTTTGATCAACCCGTTCCGCGATGCGGAGCGGGTTTTTTTATCTCGCGGTGCGCCCGACGGCCTGTAGCCGGGCATTTTCCAACAGGCGGATAATAAGGGCGATCGCGCCGCTAATGACCGCCAGAGTCACCACACCGCCCCAACCGGCCAGCACGTACAGCTTGCTTCCCAATACGGAACCCAGCGCCATACCGATAAAGACGACGGTGAACAACAGGGCGTTAAGTCGACCTCGCGCCTGTGGTTCCAGGCTGTAAACCAGATTCTGGTGCGCCACCAGGCTCGATTGCAGACCGAGGTCAAACCCGATAGCTGATAGCGCAATCAGCGCCAGTTGGCCATGTACCGGCAGGGCAGGCAGCGCTAACATCAAGGCAAATGACACGGTCACCAGCGCCGCGCCGAGTTGGGTGACTCTGCCTGCACCAAATTTATCCGCCAGACCGCCTGCCAGCGGCGCCGCCAGCGCCCCTGCGGCTCCGGCGACACCGAAACCGCCAGCCACCGCGCTGCCCATCTGGTAATGTTCGGCGAGCATGACGGCCAGCGTTGACCAGAAGGCGCTAAACGCGATGGACAAGAAGCCCTGGGCAAAGGCGGCGTGGCGCAGCGCGGGATAGCGTTGCCACAGATGCGCCATCGATTTCAGCAATTGCGGATAACGCAGGGTAGAGTGGATCTCAAAGCGCGGCAGGACGCGCCACATCAGCAGGCCAATCAACGCAATACTGACCGCCGCCGCCTGATACATAACCCGCCAGCCGAATAACGCGCCTACCAGGCCGCTGACCGTCCGTGAGAGCAGGATCCCCAGCAGCAGACCGGTCATCACCGTGCCAACCATTTTACCTTGCTTACCGGCGGGTGCCAGGATGGCCGCCGCTGGCACAATATCCTGCGCCATGGTTGCCGCCATCCCGATCAGCAGGCTGACAACCAGCAACGAGGTGAGTTGCCCGGTCAGACTACAAAGCAGCAACAGTAGCGCCAGCGCCGCGCTTTTCAGCAGAATAAGCGTTCTACGGTCGTGGCGGTCGCCCAGCGGCAGCAGAAATAAAATACCCAACGCATAACCCGCTTGCGTTAGCGTGGGTATGAGGCCCATTCCTTCAACGCTGAGATGCAGATTGGCGCCAATTAACGGCAGCAGCGGCTGGGCGTAGTAAATCGATGCCACGCTGAAGCCCGCGCCGAGCGCAAGAATAAAAATCACCCAGCCGGCCTCGCGGCTGGATAAAGGAAGTGGTGTCATGGTGAAGCCCTCGTCAATGCAATGAGGCTATTGTTCCCTGAAGCAGGCTGGCGCGGTAGATAGCGTGGTGGTAAAACGGTTATACGTAATACGTATAGGCAAAATGGAAATGAAGAAGCAAGAGCGTATAGATCGGATTGAGTTGATGCGGACGTTTATTCGTATTGTTGAAGCCGGGTCGCTGTCGACCGCTGCCGTGCAGATAAATACCACTCAGGCCACGGTCAGCCGCCGTCTACAGTCGCTGGAAAGGCTGCTCGGCGCGAGGCTTGTTCTACGTACTACTCATGCGATGAAATTGACCGATGACGGCGAGCGATGCTACCAACATGCGCGACGACTGGTGGACAGTTGGCTGGCGCTGGAGGACGATCTGCGTATCGTAGAAGATCGTCCGGTTGGCGTACTGCGGGTACGTGCGCCGCACGCTTTCGGTCAGCAGCAGCTCTTGGGGCCGCTGGTCAGCTTTTTGCAGCGCTATCCAGAGCTGGCGGTAGAGTGGATGCTTAATGATAAAACCGTTGATTTTCTTAGCGATAATATCGATTGTGCCATCCGCGTTGGCGCAGAAGTCGACCCGGCGACGGTGTCGGTTCTGTTAGCGGTGGTTCCCCGGAGCCTTGTCGTGTCGCCTGCGCTGTTGGCGCGCTATCCCGAGTTGAGTGAGCCGCAGCTGATGTCGACGCTGCCGTGGGTGGCCATTAGTACCTTTTACCAGCACGAAGTGACGTTGCAACATCAGGCTGACGGGCAACAGATGAGCTTTGCGATCGTGCCGTGTCTGAGCACGGATAGCGTTTATGTCGCGCGTAACACGGCGTTGGCGGGGTTAGGCGCGGCAATAGTCTCCAGTTGGGCGGTGGAAGAGGATATTGCGAGCGGACGGCTGATTGAGCTATTTCCGCAATGGCGGGCTTCGCCGCTGCCGGTACACCTGGTCTATCCGTGGGCGCGCTACTATCCGACGCGTCTACGTAAGTTTCTTGATTTAATGCGTGAAGTGATGCCGCAGGTGGCGGGAATGCAGCGACCGGATGAAAAGGAATAAAAAAAACCGGCCAGATGGCCGGTTTTTTAGTACTGCGACGTTACTCTACAGGTTGCGGACGGGTTGCTTCCGCGGTGGCCTGATGAGTGGCGCTGTGGCCGCCTGCTGAACCTTTACCATCGAAGGCAAACGGCGGGCGAACCCAATCGCTGTGGCGCGGCGCTTCCGGCACATAGTCCGGAGCCGGCGCGCGGGTCATCGGCGCGGTGGCGTGGCGAGTTGCCACCGGTGCTGGTTGTGCAGCAGCAGCCGGCGCGGCGGTAACCATCGGCGCGGCTGCAACCGTGGCGACAACCGGCGTTTCTTCCACTACCACGGTCTCTTCAGCAACAACAACCGGCTGCTCAATGGCGGCTTCGACAGCGGTCGCTTCCGGTTCAGCGGCTTCAGTTTCTGCAACGACCGGTGCGACTGGTTCGTTTTCGCTCGCCTGCGGAACAACGGTTTCTTCAACGACGGCAGCGTCTTCAACAACTGGCGTTTCAACCGCGGCGGCTTCCGCTACCGGTTCGTTGAGAGGCTCTGCGGCGACGGTTTCAGTCATGACGGTTTCCGCCGCCACGACCGGAACGATAGCTTCCGCTACCGGTTCTGGGGCAACGACCGGCGTGATGATAGGTTCAACGTTGGTTGTTTCCTGAACCGGTACCTCTTCCTGCTGTTGATCCTGCGGGCGGGTAATCGGGTAACGGATCCATGCTTTACCTGAGGCCAGTTCCGGCGAAGCGCAGGCAATAGCCAGCGGCATCGGCGACTGGGTCGGGTAACGTTCATCGCGGTAGCGACGGCGACGCTGGCCGCTTACGCGCAGGTGGCGCGGAGAGCGACGGGAACGACGCGGCATACCGTTAGATTCGCGCGCTTCGCCGTTGTCATCCTGCTCAGCGGCAGCTTCAACCACCGCCGGCAGATCGACTTTCGCCAGATCGGTACGCGGCGCGGCAGTTTCCTGCGCCTGTTCGGCAACGGTTTCGACAACCTGCTCTGTTTCTGCGGATTCAAAGCGGATTTTCTGCGTCAGCTGACGCGGCTTACGACGCGGCATGCTCTGAACGCGTTCTTCCTGTTCAGTTTCCTGCTGCGCTACCGGCTCTTCGCGGGTCTGCGCTTTTGCTTCCTGCTGTGCCTGACGCTTGTCGTCATTACGACGACGGTTGCGTTCGCGGCGCGGTTGCTGCTGCTCATCGCGGGATTTGCCTTTATCAGACTCGTCGCTTGCGGTTTGGCGTGATTCACGCACGTCGGCATTCTGCTGCTGTTTCTCGCGGCGATTGCGACGGTTCTCCTCGCGGGATTCACGAGATTCACGGCCTTCGGTGTTATCCGCGCGGTTATCACGGTTGTCGCGATTATCACGATTGTCACGGCGGTCGTTACGATCGCGGCGATTGTTGGCGCGCGGTTTGCGACGTTCTTGCTGACGTTCCGGTTTCTCTTCGGTTTTCTTCTCGACCTGGACTTCAGCCGGTTTGGCTTCTTCCGCGCCAGAGAAGAGGTTTTTCAGTGCGCCGAAGAAGCGAGACAGCAGGCCTGGCTGAGCTGGCGCAGCGGTTGTCGCACCAGAGGCTGCGGCGGCTTTCGCCACGGCCGGAGCGGCAACGGCTTCTTCCTGTACCGGCGCTGGCGGCGCATCCGGCATGACGAATGCGGCGAGAGCCGGTTCCTCACGACGTTTGCGTTCCGCGGGCTCTTCGTCAGACGGCACTGCCATCTCTTCTTCGTGCAGTTTCGGCAGCAGATAGCTCAGGGTAGAGGTCTCTTCACCTTTACGTACGCGCAGGACGGAGTAGTGCGGGGTTTGCATCTCGTCGTTCGGGACGATGATAACGCGAATGTCGCTCTGGCGAGTTTCAATGGCGCTAACAGCGGCGCGCTTCTCGTTAAGCAGGTAAGACGCAATCGGCACCGGAACAATGGCGTGAACTTCTTTGGTGTTCTCTTTCAGCGCTTCTTCTTCAATCAGACGCAGAATAGAGAGCGACAGCGATTCGTTATCACGCACGGTACCGGTACCGCTACAACGCGGGCACACGTGGTGGCTGGACTCGCCCAACGATGGGCTCAGACGCTGGCGGGACATCTCCAGCAGGCCGAAACGTGAAATATGGCTGATCTGGATACGCGCGCGGTCCTGACGAACGGCTTCGCGCAGGCGATTTTCCACCGCGCGCTGGTGGCGTACCGGGGTCATATCGATGAAGTCGATAACGATCAGGCCGCCGAGGTCGCGCAGACGCAGCTGGCGAGCGATTTCATCCGCCGCTTCCAGGTTGGTATTAAACGCGGTCTCTTCGATATCGCCGCCGCGGGTGGCGCGAGCGGAGTTGATGTCGATAGCGGTCAAGGCTTCGGTGCTATCGATAACGATAGAACCGCCGGACGGCAGGCGAACTTCACGCTGGAAAGCGGATTCGATCTGCGATTCAATTTGGTAGTGGCTGAACAGCGGGATTTCACCGGTGTACAGTTTGATTTTGCTGCTGAAATCCGGACGGCCGAGCGCGGCGATGTGCTGGCGCGCCAGCTCAAGCACTTTCGGGTTATCAATCAGGATTTCGCCGATGTCCTGGCGCAGATAGTCGCGGAAGGCACGAACAATAACGTTGCTTTCCTGGTGGATCAGGAATGGCGCAGGGCGGCTTTCAGCGGCTTTCTGGATAGCTTCCCAGTGCTTCAGGCGGAAGCTCAGGTCCCACTGCAGCGCTTCGGCTGATTTGCCGACGCCCGCGGTACGTACGATGAGGCCCATGCCATCCGGCAGTTGCAGGCTAGCCAGCGCTTCTTTCAGCTCGGTACGATCGTCGCCTTCGATACGGCGAGAAATACCGCCGGCGCGAGGGTTATTCGGCATCAGTACCAGGTAGCTGCCCGCCAGGCTGATAAAGGTCGTCAGCGCGGCGCCTTTGTTGCCACGTTCTTCTTTATCAATCTGTACAATGACTTCCTGACCTTCACGCAGAACGTCCTTGATGTTAGGACGGCCATGAGAATTGTAATTGGCAGGGAAGTATTCGCGGGCAATTTCTTTGAGGGGGAGGAAACCATGACGCTCGGCGCCGTAATCGACAAACGCGGCCTCAAGGCTAGGTTCAATACGTGTGATTTTGCCTTTGTAGATGTTCGCTTTTTTCTGTTCGTGCCCGGGGCTTTCGATATCCAGGTCGTACAGGCGCTGCCCATCAACAAGGGCGACGCGCAACTCTTCCTGCTGAGTTGCGTTGATTAACATTCTTTTCATCGTAACTTACTCATTATTCTTACATTGACGACTAAGCTACGGGCAGAGTAACGCCTTACCGGGTGAAAACCGATGGCCTCGAGTCTGGTTCACGTCGCCAACCTCACGGTTGTCGCGCGCTTAAGAGGCGCAGAGTGTCGGTCGCCTGCATTTCAAACGGAAACACAGTGCAATTATTCAGGGGAACAGCCTGGGATGTATCACCAGAGAATATTCCATTTATACACTTCATCCTTTAAGTGATTTCGCGTCGGCCGCGCTTGTTCACCTCAATCGATTGCTTGTACAAACGATTGAAGATTCTCTCTTTTGCTGCCTTGACGCATCTCAAACGATGTTGCGTATATTCTCATCGTCTCTCACGTCGCAGGGATGATGGCTTAACTTGTTCACCTCAATCAGAGGATTCAGATGAACTTCCGGGAACCCCGGAGTCGACGCCGTCCTGCCACGCAAAAATCTTATAGAGCCTGTGCCGGTAAGGACTGCAACCCGCAGCCCGCTAACTGTCTGAAAGATCAATACGTCTTACGCCATTGCTGCGTGGATGATCGGTCAGACAAAATTGGTCATTCCGCTAATTTCTTGTTCTAACAAGTTTCAACACGGAAAACAGCTTCATTATTCCATTGCTAACCTTGTTATAGCAAGTTCACTTTTACCTTTTATCACCGGGTTACTCACAGTTTTTTCACTAGCGTCTACAGATTGTTCTAATAACAAACAAAACGCTGATGAAGCATGCGATGAAAACCGGATACTGATAAATATAAGCATATAAAAATGAGTGGCGCTAATGCCCTCGGCTATTTAGAATCGCCGACCATGAAAACTGAGACCCCAACCGTAAAAATGGTTGCCATTTCCGCCGATGAAGCGGGGCAACGTATCGACAACTTTTTGCGTACGCAACTCAAAGGCGTACCAAAGAGCATGATTTACCGCATCCTGCGTAAAGGCGAGGTGCGGGTGAACAAAAAACGCGTCAAGCCGGAATACAAGCTGGAAGATGGCGATGAGGTCCGTATCCCGCCGGTGCGAGTTGCCGAGCGTGAAGAAGAGGCCGTTTCGCCGCACCTGCAAAAAGTGGCGGCGTTGACCGATGTGATCCTGTATGAAGACGATCATATTCTGGTGCTCAATAAACCTTCCGGCACGGCGGTACACGGCGGTAGCGGTCTGAGTTTCGGGGTGATTGAAGGCCTGCGCGCGTTGCGCCCTGAGGCCCGTTTCCTTGAGCTGGTCCACCGTCTCGACCGCGATACCTCCGGCGTTCTGCTGGTAGCGAAAAAACGCTCGGCGCTGCGTTCATTACACGAGCAACTGCGTGAGAAGGGGATGCAGAAGGATTATCTGGCGTTAGTTCGCGGTCAGTGGCAGTCTCATACGAAGGTGGTACAGGCGCCGCTGCTGAAAAATATTCTGCAGAGCGGCGAGCGTATTGTTCGCGTGAGTCAGGAAGGCAAACCATCGGAAACGCGCTTTAAAGTGGAAGAGCGTTATGCGTTCGCCACGCTGGTGCGTTGCAGCCCGGTCACGGGACGTACGCATCAGATTCGCGTACACACTCAGTATGCAGGCCACCCGATTGCTTTTGATGATCGCTATGGCGACCGTGAGTTCGACAAGCAGCTTTCAGGTACCGGGTTAAACCGCCTGTTCCTGCACGCCGCGGCGCTGAAGTTTACCCATCCTGGCACGGGTGAGGTGATGCGCATTGAGGCGCCATTGGATGACCAGCTGAAGCGCTGTTTACAGGTCTTACGCAACAGCAAATAAGCGCAACGGCGGATTCATCATCCGCCGTTTTCTTTGGCGCTTAACTTAATAGTGGGTTATAGCCTTCCCGGCGCAGCATTTGGCACAGCGCGATCAGCGGTAATCCGACCAGCGAGTTAGGGTCGCGGCCTTCCAGACGTTCAAACAGGGTAATGCCCAATCCCTCGCTTTTGAAACTCCCGGCGCACTGTAGTGGGTTTTCTTTACGGATATAGCCCTCGATTTCCCGATCGCTCAAATGGCGGAAATGGACGTCAAAGGGTTCGCATTCCGTTTGCAGTTGTCCATTGGCGGAATTGTACAGCGCCAGTCCAGTATAAAAAGTGACGATCGTGCCGCTGGCCTGGCGTAATTGGCGGTGGGCATTTTCTTCGGTATGCGGTTTACCGGTTATTTCGCCATCTAATACGCAAACCTGATCGGAGCCTATAATAAGGTGGTGCGGGTAGCGGGAAGCCAGCGCCTGTGCTTTGGCCTGCGCCAGGCGTACCACTAATTGACGGGCGGATTCACCGGGCAGAGGCGTTTCATCAACGTCCGGCGCCGCGCATTCAAAGGGGAGCGAAAGTTTTTCCAGCAGCATCCGCCGCCACGGTGAGGTTGAAGCCAGGAGAAGTTCAGACATATTTTTTCATCCACATATAGCGCTTCGCAGAGCATCATTTTAAACTATGCGCCGCAATGTGTGCGAATAAATGGCAAAAGGCAACCTGAGGCTGCCTTTTTCTTTGACTCTATGACATTACAAAGTTAATATGCGCGCCCTATGCAAAAGGTAAAATTACCCCTGACTCTCGATCCGGTTCGCACGGCTCAAAAACGCCTTGATTACGAGGGTATCTACGCCCGTGATCAGGTTGAACGTGTCGCCGATTCAGTCGTCAGCGTGGACAGCGATGTGGAATGCAGCATGTCGTTCGCTATTGATAACCAACGTCTCGCCGTTATTACCGGTGATGCGAAGGTATCGGTAACCCTCGAATGTCAGCGTTGCGGGAAACCGTTCCCTCATCATGTCCACACAACGTATTGTTTCAGCCCCGTCAGAAATGACGAACAGGCCGAAGCACTGCCGGAAGCGTATGAGCCGATTGAGGTTAACGAATTCGGTGAAATCGACCTGCAGGCGATGGTTGAGGATGAAATCATTCTCTCCTTGCCGGTAGTTCCGGTGCATGATTCTGAACACTGTGAAGTGTCCGACGCGGACATGGTCTTTGGCGAACTGCCTGAAGAGGCAAAAAAACCAAACCCATTTGCCGTATTAGCCAGCTTAAAGCATAAGTAATTGAGGAGTAAGGTCCATGGCCGTACAACAGAATAAACCAACCCGTTCCAAACGTGGCATGCGTCGTTCCCATGACGCTCTGACCGCAGTCACCAGCCTGTCTGTAGACAAAACTTCTGGTGAGAAACACCTGCGTCACCACATCACTGCCGACGGTTTCTACCGCGGCCGCAAGGTAATCGCTAAGTAATCACGCGAAAGCGTGATGAAGCTTAGTGAGGATTTCCCCGGGTAACTGGGGAATAACCGAACCGGGCAGCGACGATACCTTGACACGTCTAACCCTGGCGTTAGATGTCATGGGGGGCGATTTTGGCCCATCCGTGACAGTGCCTGCAGCACTGCAGGCACTGAACTCTAATTCGCAACTCACACTTCTTTTAGTCGGCGACCCCGACGCCATCACGCCATTACTTGCCAAAGCTGATTTCGAACAACGTTCGCGTCTGCAGATTATTCCTGCGCAGTCAGTTATTGCCAGTGATGCGCGGCCTGCGCAGGCTATCCGCAGTAGTCGCGGAACCTCGATGCGCGTGGCGCTGGAGCTAGTTAAAGAAGGGCGGGCTGAGGCCTGCGTCAGTGCGGGCAATACCGGCGCGCTGATGGGACTGGCGAAGTTACTGCTCAAACCCATCGAAGGGATTGAGCGTCCGGCGCTGGTGACGGTACTACCGCATCAGCAAAAGGGCAAAACGGTCGTGTTGGATTTAGGCGCTAACGTCGACTGCGACAGCACCATGCTGGTGCAGTTCGCCGTCATGGGCGCGGTGCTGGCGGAAGAGGTCGTGGGGATCGCAAATCCTCGCGTCGCGTTGCTGAACATTGGCGAAGAAGAGATAAAAGGTCTCAATAGTATTCGCGATGCGTCGGCAATTCTCAAAAAACTGCCGTCCTTCAACTATATTGGTTACCTTGAAGCTAACGAACTGTTGACGGGCAAAACGGATGTTCTGGTTTGTGATGGATTCACGGGCAACGTCACATTAAAGACGATGGAAGGTGTTGTCAGAATGTTCCTTTCGCTGCTGAAATCACAGGGAGAGGGAAAAAAACGGTCGTGGTGGCTGATTTTATTAAAGCGTTGGTTACAAAAAAGCCTGAGCAGGCGATTCAGTCACCTCAACCCCGACCAGTATAATGGCGCCTGTCTGTTAGGATTGCGCGGTTCTGTGATTAAAAGTCATGGCGCTGCCAACCAACGCGCATTTTGCGTCGCAATAGAACAGGCAGTGCAGGCGGTGCAGCGGCAGGTTCCACAACGAATCGCCGCTCGCCTGGAATCGTTATATCCAGCAGGTTTTGAACTGCCAGGAAGCAGCAGCGGTAACGGGAATGCCCGACAGCACACCGGGACCAACGGATACGACTGACGCCCTGCGGTTTGAACCACGCGGGTATATTACCCAAGAGTGACTGAGCGTACATGTATACAAAGATTATTGGCACCGGCAGCTATCTGCCTGAGCAAGTGCGTACTAACGCCGACCTGGAAAAAATGGTTGATACGACTGACGAGTGGATTGTGACTCGTACAGGTATTCGCGAACGCCGTATTGCCGCAGCGAACGAAACAGTTGCTACGATGGGCTTCGAGGCCGCAAAGAAAGCGCTGGAAATGGCGAATGTTAACCCGGAGCAAATTGGTCTGATCGTTGTTGCGACCACCTCTGGTACACACGCTTTCCCAAGCTCTGCGTGCCAGATTCAATCGATGCTGGGCGTGAAAGGCTGCCCGGCGTTTGACGTCGCTGCCGCCTGCGCGGGCTTCACCTATGCGTTGAGCATCGCCGATCAGTACGTGAAGAATGGTTCCGTGGATTACGCGTTAGTGATCGGCGCCGATGTGCTGGCGCGTACCTGCGATCCCACCGATCGCGGTACGATCATTATCTTTGGCGATGGTGCGGGCGCGGTAGTGCTTGGCGCTTCCGAAGAGCCAGGAATTATCTCCACGCATCTGCACGCTGACGGGCGTTACGGCGAACTGTTAACCTTGCCGAACGCCGATCGCGTCGAGCCGGAAAACCCGATCTATCTGACGATGGCCGGGAACGAAGTCTTTAAAGTCGCGGTTACTGAACTGGCGCATATCGTCGATGAGACGCTGGCGGCTAACCACCTTGAGCGCTCGGCGCTGGACTGGCTGGTGCCGCACCAGGCGAACCTGCGGATCATCAGCGCAACGGCGAAAAAGCTGGGAATGTCGATGGATAATGTGGTGGTCACGCTCGATCGCCATGGCAATACTTCCGCCGCCTCCGTTCCTTGCGCGCTTGATGAAGCGGTGCGCGATGGCCGCATTCAACGCGGTCAGTTGATTCTGCTGGAAGCCTTTGGTGGTGGTTTCACCTGGGGTTCCGCGCTGGTTCGTTTTTAGTAGAAGGATGTAAACATGACGCAATTTGCTTTTGTGTTCCCGGGACAGGGCTCTCAGGCTGTCGGGATGCTGGCGGATATGGCTGCGACCTGGCCGATTATCGAAGAGACTTTCGGTGAAGCTTCCGCAGCGTTGGGTTACGATCTGTGGGCGCTTGCCCAACAGGGCCCGGCAGAAGAATTGAACAAAACCTGGCAAACGCAGCCGGCGCTGTTGACCGCCTCTGTGGCGCTGTATCGCGTGTGGCAGCAGCAGGGCGGAAAAGCGCCAGCGCTGTTAGCCGGCCATAGCCTCGGCGAATACTCTGCGCTGGTTTGTGCGGGCGTTATCGATTTCGCTGACGCCGTTCGCCTGGTTGAATTGCGTGGCAAATTCATGCAGGAAGCCGTACCGGAAGGCACCGGCGCCATGTCCGCCATCATTGGCCTGGACGACGCGGCAATCGCTAAAGCTTGTGAAGCGTCTGCCGAAGGGCAGGTGGTTTCGCCAGTGAATTACAACTCGCCGGGCCAGGTGGTGATCGCGGGTCATAAAGAAGCCGTTGAACGCGCAGGCGCCGCCTGTAAAGCCGCTGGCGCCAAACGTGCGCTGCCGTTGCCGGTCAGCGTGCCGTCTCACTGCGCGCTGATGAAGCCTGCGGCAGAGAAACTGGCGATTGAACTGCAGAAAATTACCTTTAACGCGCCGACCGTTCCGGTTGTGAACAACGTCGACGTGAAGTGTGAAACCGCGCCGGATGCTATCCGCGATGCGCTGATTCGCCAGCTGTACAGCCCGGTTCAGTGGACCAAGACCGTTGAATTTATGGCATCTCAGGGCGTAGAGCACCTGTATGAAATGGGGCCGGGTAAAGTCCTCACCGGCCTGACCAAACGTATTGTTGACACCCTGACTGCTTCTGCGCTCAATGAGCCGGCGGCGATGTCTGCGGCGCTTGAGCAATAAAAGAGGAATACCATGAGTTTTGAAGGAAAAATCGCGCTGGTCACCGGTGCAAGCCGCGGTATCGGCCGCGCAATCGCTGAAACCCTCGCCGCACGCGGCGCGAAAGTTATCGGTACTGCCACCAGCGAAAGCGGTGCGCAGGCGATCAGCGATTATTTAGGCGCCAACGGTAAAGGTCTGATGCTGAATGTGACCGACCCGGCATCTATCGAATCTGTTCTGGAAAATGTTCGCGCAGAATTTGGCGAAGTTGATATCCTGGTCAATAATGCCGGGATTACTCGTGATAATCTGTTAATGCGAATGAAAGATGATGAGTGGAACGATATTATCGAAACCAACCTGTCATCTGTATTCCGTCTGTCAAAAGCGGTAATGCGCGCTATGATGAAAAAGCGTCATGGTCGTATTATCACTATCGGTTCTGTGGTTGGTACCATGGGAAATGCTGGTCAGGCTAACTACGCTGCGGCGAAAGCGGGTCTGATTGGTTTCAGTAAGTCACTGGCACGTGAAGTTGCGTCTCGCGGTATTACTGTAAACGTTGTTGCTCCGGGCTTTATTGAAACGGACATGACGCGTGCGCTGACCGATGAGCAGCGTGCGGGTACGCTGGCGGCAGTTCCTGCGGGGCGCCTTGGCTCCCCAAATGAAATCGCCAGCGCGGTTGCATTCTTAGCCTCTGACGAAGCGGGTTACATCACTGGTGAAACCCTGCACGTCAACGGCGGGATGTATATGGTCTGACCGAGATTTGCACAAAACGTTCAGGAACCGCGCAGTCTGCACGGTCCCGGGTATAGTTTTGTGCGAAATGATTTGCGTTATGGGGGCAAACAGCCGCAAAATAGCGTAAAATCGTGGTAAGACCTGCCGGGATTTAGTTGCAAATTTTTCAACATTTTATACACTACGAAAACCATCGCGAAAGCGAGTTTTGATAGGAAATTTAAGAGTATGAGCACTATCGAAGAACGCGTTAAGAAAATTATCGGCGAGCAGCTGGGCGTTAAGCAGGAAGAAGTTACCAACAATGCTTCCTTCGTTGAAGACCTGGGCGCTGATTCTCTTGACACCGTTGAGCTGGTAATGGCTCTGGAAGAAGAGTTTGATACTGAGATTCCGGACGAAGAAGCTGAGAAAATCACCACCGTTCAGGCTGCCATTGATTACATCAACGGTCACCAGGCGTAAGTGAACATCTCCAGGCGGTCATTCGACCGCCTGAGTTTTATCTTTTTTTGTCCCACAAGAATCTATTTTTCCCTCCCTGGAGGACAAACGTGTCTAAGCGTCGTGTAGTTGTGACCGGACTGGGCATGTTGTCTCCTGTCGGCAATACCGTAGAGTCTACCTGGAAAGCTCTCCTTGCCGGTCAGAGTGGCATCAGCCTGATCGACCATTTCGATACTAGCGCCTATGCAACGAAATTTGCTGGCTTAGTAAAGGATTTTAACTGTGATGATATCATCTCGCGCAAAGAGCAGCGCAAGATGGATGCCTTCATTCAATATGGAATTGTCGCTGGCGTTCAGGCCATGCAGGATTCTGGCCTTGAAGTGACGGAAGAGAACGCAACCCGCATCGGCGCCGCTATCGGTTCTGGTATTGGTGGCCTCGGCTTGATCGAAGAAAACCACAGTTCGCTGGTAAACGGCGGACCGCGTAAGATCAGCCCGTTCTTCGTACCGTCCACAATTGTTAACATGGTGGCCGGGCATCTGACCATCATGTTTGGTCTGCGTGGACCGAGTATCTCCATCGCGACCGCTTGTACTTCAGGCGTACACAACATCGGCCATGCGGCACGTATCATCGCTTATGGCGATGCTGACGCAATGGTTGCCGGTGGTGCTGAGAAGGCGAGTACCCCACTGGGCGTAGGCGGCTTTGGCGCTGCGCGCGCATTGTCTACCCGCAACGACAACCCGCAGGCGGCGAGCCGTCCGTGGGATAAAGAGCGCGACGGTTTCGTGCTGGGCGACGGCGCAGGTATGGTCGTGCTGGAAGAGTACGAGCATGCGAAAAAACGCGGCGCGAAAATCTATGCAGAGATCGTCGGTTTTGGGATGAGCAGTGATGCCTACCATATGACGTCTCCGCCGGAAAATGGCGCAGGCGCGGCGCTGGCGATGGTTAACGCCATTCGCGATGCGGCGATTGAACCGGGCCAGATTGGCTACGTCAATGCCCACGGTACCTCTACGCCAGCAGGCGATAAAGCGGAAACCCAGGCGGTGAAATCCGTGTTCGGCGATGCGGCAAGCCGTATCATGGTAAGTTCTACCAAATCAATGACCGGACACCTGTTAGGCGCGGCTGGTGCGGTAGAGTCTATCTACTCCATCCTGGCCCTGCGCGATCAGGCCGTTCCGCCGACCATCAACCTGGATAACCCGGATGAAGGTTGCGACCTCGACTTCGTTCCGCACGAAGCGCGTCAGGTTTCCGGTATGGAGTATACCCTGTGTAACTCCTTCGGTTTTGGCGGTACTAACGGATCGCTCATCTTCAAAAAAGTATGATATTCGGCTAATACCGGTTGATGCTTTGACGAAAAGACCCGCTTGTCGGGTCTTTTTTATTCGGTTTTCTCCGCTTGTTCTCTGCTTTTTGTCCTGCGACACTGTTTCGTCAGTGAAAAGGAGCCTTCTATGTTCTTGATAAATGGTGTTGAGCAGGATGTGCTGGCGGCAAATGACCGCGCGACTCAATTTGGCGACGGTTGTTTTACCACCGCGCGCGTGATTAACGGCCAGGTATGCTTCCTTGATGCCCATTTGACGCGCCTGCAAACCACCTGCGAAAAGCTCTTTATTCCATATATGGAATGGCAAGCGCTGAGTCAGGAGATGCAAAGCCTGGCAATGCCGCACCGTGAAGCGGTCATTAAAGTGATTATTTCTCGTGGCGTCGGGGGAAGAGGGTACAGCGCTTCCGGCTGCGCGCAACCTACCCGAATGGTGAGCGTTTCGTCATTTCCTGCGCACTATGCCCGCTGGCGAGCCGAGGGGATAACGCTTGCGCTTAGTCCAATCCGTCTGGGACGCAATCCCTCCCTGGCCGGTCTCAAACACCTCAACCGTCTGGAACAGATATTGATTCGTTCTCATCTTGAGCAGACGAACGCCGATGAGGCGCTGGTTCTTGACAGCGATGGGTGGCTTACGGAATGCTGTGCCGCGAATTTATTCTGGCGCAAAGGAAAGCATGTCTTCACGCCGCGCCTCGATCAAGCTGGCGTCAATGGCATTATGCGCCAGCGCTGTATGGCCATGTTGGCACGTTCGCCTTTTCATGTTGTCGAAGTATCCATGCGCCCTGATGCGCTGCGCGATGCTGATGAAGTGCTGATTTGCAATGCGCTTATGCCGCTGGTACCGGTTCGCCGTTGGGATGATGTCTGTTGGTCCGAACGCGATCTTTACCATTTTTTAGCCCCATTGTGTGAGCTGCCTGGTTAGTCATGAAGAAAATGTTACGTTTTGTCCTGCTGGTAGTGGTGGTGTTAGGTATTGCCGCCGCAGCAGGCATGTGGAAGGTCCGTCAACTGGCGGATAGCAAACTGCTTATTAAAGAAGAGACCATCTTCACCCTTGAGCCGGGTACCGGGCGAATGGCGCTCGGCCAGCAACTTTATGGCGATAAAGTGATTAATCGCCCGCGCGTTTTCCAGTGGCTGCTGCGCGTTGAACCTGAATTATCCCATTTCAAAGCCGGCACCTATCGCTTTACCCCGCAGATGACGGTGCGCGAAATGCTGCAGTTGTTGGCGAGCGGTAAAGAAGCGCAGTTCCCATTACGTTTTGTCGAAGGCATGCGCGTTAGCGATTACCTGCGCCAGTTGCGCGATGCGCCATACGTTAAGCACACCCTCGATGATGACAGCTACGAAGCGCTGGCAAAAGCATTAGGGCTCGAACATGCCGATTGGGTTGAAGGGTGGTTCTGGCCAGACACCTGGATGTACACCGCTAACACCAGCGATGTTGCGATCCTTAAACGCGCGCACCAGAAAATGGTCGCCGCGGTGGCTAAAGCCTGGGAAGGGCGTGCGGATAATCTACCGTATAAAGATCAGAATCAGCTGCTGACGATGGCCTCGATTGTCGAGAAAGAGACCGCAGTTCCTGCCGAACGCGATCGCGTGGCCTCGGTGTTCATTAACCGGCTGCGTATTGGCATGCGTCTGCAAACCGACCCTACCGTGATTTACGGTATGGGAGAGCGCTATAATGGTAAACTGTCGCGTAAAGATCTGGAAACGCCGACCGCTTATAACACCTATGTCATCAGCGGTATGCCGCCGGGACCTATCGCCATACCCGGCGAGGCGTCTCTCAATGCGGCAGCCCATCCGGCTAAGACGCCGTACCTCTATTTTGTTGCTGACGGTAAAGGCGGCCATACGTTCAATACCAATCTGGCCAGCCATAACCGTTCAGTTCAGGACTATTTAAAAGTACTTAAGGAAAAAAATGCGCAGTAACTATATCGTCATCGAAGGCCTGGAAGGGGCAGGGAAAACGACCGCGCGTAATCTGGTCGTTGAGACTCTGGAACAGCTGGGTATCAGCGATATGGTGTTTACCCGCGAGCCGGGCGGCACCATCCTGGCCGAAAAACTGCGCAGTCTGGTGTTGGATATCCAGTCCACCGGCGATGAAGTGATTAATGATAAAGCGGAAGTGTTGATGTTTTACGCCGCTCGCGTTCAACTGGTGGAGACGGTTATCAAACCGGCGCTGGCCCGCGGGCAGTGGGTCATCGGCGATCGCCATGATCTGTCGACTCAGGCCTACCAGGGGGGCGGTCGCGGTATCGATCAGGGGATGCTGGCGACGCTGCGTGATGCGGTACTCGGCGATTTTCGTCCCAATTTAACCCTCTATCTTGATGTAACGCCGGAAGTCGGCCTCAAGCGCGCCCGCGCCCGTGGCGATCTGGATCGCATTGAGCAGGAGTCGATGAACTTCTTTAATCGTACCCGCGCGCGCTATCTTGAGCTGGCGGCGCAGGATCCGACAATCCGTACCGTTGACGCGACACAGCCGTTGGATGCGGTTGAACGCGATATCCGCACGGTCATCACGCAATGGGTTGCGGAGCAGCGCGCATGAAATGGTATCCGTGGTTACGCCCGTCATTCGAACAGCTAGTTGCCGGGTATCAGGCCGGACGGGGTCACCATGCGTTATTATTGCAGGCACTGCCGGGAATGGGCGGCGATGCGCTGATCTACGCATTGTGCCGATTCCTGATGTGTCGTCAGCCGGAAGGGCACAAAAGCTGCGGTCATTGCCACAGCTGTCAACTGATGCAGGCCGGCACCCATCCGGATTACTACACGCTCGCTCCGGAGAAGGGTAAGAGCGCGTTAGGTATCGATGCGGTGCGCACTATTACCGAAAAGCTTTATGAGCGCGCGCGTCTTGGCGGCGCAAAAGTGGTGTGGATAAACGATGCCCCGCTGTTAACGGATGCTGCCGCCAACGCCTTACTGAAGACGTTGGAAGAGCCGCCGGAAAATACCTGGTTCTTCCTTGCCTGCCAGGAGCCTGCGCGTTTACTGGCGACATTACGTAGCCGTTGCCGTTCTTATCACCTTGCTCCGCCTTCCGAAGCGTATGCTTTAGCGTGGTTAGAGCGAGAAGTGACAATGTCACAAGATGCCTTGCTGGCGGCGCTACGCCTCAGCGCCAACGCGCCGGCAGCTGCGCTGGCGCTGCTACAAGAAGCCAACTGGGCGCCGCGACAACAGCTGTGCCAGGCGCTAGCCGACACCTTAACGAGTGGCGACTGGCTGTCATTGTTATCGATCCTGAACCACGAACAGTCACCAGTTCGCCTGCATTGGCTGGCATCGCTGCTGCTGGACGCGCAAAAACGCCAACAGGGGATCGCGCTGGTCAGCAACCCGGATGCCTGGTCGCTGGTAAACCAGCTGGCGCAGATGCTGCCGGGGCCGCGTCTTGAGGCCATCACTCGCGACGTTAGCGCCTGTCGCGAACAACTGCTGAACGTGGTCGGCGTTAACCGCGAACTCTTGCTGACCGAGCGCCTTCTGCGCTGGGAGCATTACCTGCAACCCGGGGCGGTTCTGCCCGTCTCGCATCTCTGAGAATAAAAAAATGTTTTTAGTCGACTCCCATTGCCATCTTGATGGCCTGGATTATCAAACGCTGCACAAAGATGTTGATGATGTGCTGGCGAAAGCCGCCGCGCGTGACGTGAAGTTTTGTCTGGCGGTCGCCACGACGCTGCCAGGATATCGCGGTATGCGTGAGCTAATCGGCCAGCGCAATAACGTCGTGTTCTCCTGCGGTGTGCATCCGCTCAACCAGGATGAAGCGTATGACTTTGAAGAGCTTCGCACGCTGGCGGCGGAAGAGGGCGTGGTCGCGATGGGAGAGACCGGGCTTGACTATTTCTATACCCCGGAAATCAAGCCTCGTCAGCAGGAGTCCTTCCGTCAACACATTCGGATTGGCCGCGAATTAAATAAGCCGGTCATTGTGCATACCCGCGACGCGCGCGCCGATACGCTGGCGATTTTACAGGAAGAAAAAGTGACGGATTGCGGTGGCGTACTACACTGTTTCACTGAGGATAGGGAGACAGCGGGTAAATTGTTGGACATGGGGTTCTATATCTCGTTTTCCGGCATCGTTACGTTCCGCAACGCCGAACAGCTGCGCGATGCCGCGCGCTATGTTCCACTCGACCGCCTGCTGGTGGAAACCGATTCGCCGTACCTGGCGCCGGTGCCGCACCGCGGCAAAGAGAACCAACCGGCGATGGTGCGTGATGTTGCCGAATATATGGCGGTGTTGAAGGGCGTCTCGCTGGAACAGCTGGCGCAACAAACCACCGACAACTTTGCCACCCTGTTCCATATTGACCCCGCCAGACTGCAACCTGCCTGATCTCTCTATTATTTTAAGGCTCGTAATTAATAGCCAAAACGAGTAAAGTTCACCGCCGCGTTAGGGGCAGTGATGGCTCTTTTGCAACATATAGATACACTTTATGTAAATCAGTGTAAGTTTTTACGTGTTGGCTGAATGAAACGTGATAACCGTCAAACAATCTCCACGTTAATTATTTTACTCTGTGTAATAAATAAAGGGCGCTTAGATGTCCTGTCCACGGCACGGTTCTCCCCCCGGGCCAATGCGTGAAAGCGTAAAAAAAGTACCAAATACTCAGGAGCACTCTCAATTATGTTTAAGAATGCATTTGCTAACCTGCAGAAGGTCGGTAAATCGCTGATGCTGCCGGTATCCGTACTGCCTATCGCAGGTATCCTGCTGGGCGTCGGTTCTGCCAACTTCAGTTGGCTGCCAGCCGTGGTTTCCCACGTCATGGCAGAAGCAGGCGGTTCAGTATTCGCCAATATGCCGCTGATCTTCGCTATCGGTGTCGCGCTCGGCTTCACCAATAACGACGGTGTATCCGCGCTGGCTGCGGTTGTCGCTTACGGCATCATGGTGAAAACCATGGCGGTAGTCGCGCCGCTGGTTCTGCATTTACCTGCTGAGGAAATCGCCGCGAAACACCTGGCCGATACCGGCGTACTTGGCGGGATTATCTCCGGTGCTATTGCAGCCTACATGTTTAACCGCTTCTATCGCATCAAGCTGCCTGAATATCTGGGCTTCTTCGCGGGCAAGCGTTTTGTGCCGATTATCTCGGGTCTCGCCGCTATTTTCACCGGCGTGATTCTGTCCTTCATCTGGCCGCCAATCGGTTCTGCCATCCAGACTTTCTCTCAGTGGGCTGCTTACCAGAACCCGGTTGTCGCGTTTGGTATCTACGGTTTCATCGAGCGCTGCCTGGTGCCGTTCGGTCTGCACCACATCTGGAACGTACCTTTCCAGATGCAGATTGGGGAATACACCAACGCTGCCGGTCAGGTGTTCCACGGCGACATCCCGCGTTACATGGCGGGCGACCCGACTGCGGGCAAACTGTCCGGTGGCTTTCTGTTCAAAATGTACGGCCTGCCGGCTGCCGCGATCGCGATTTGGCACTCTGCTAAACCGGAGAACCGCGCGAAAGTGGGCGGTATCATGATCTCTGCTGCGTTGACCTCGTTCCTGACCGGTATTACCGAGCCGATCGAGTTCTCCTTCATGTTCGTGGCGCCGATCCTGTATATCATTCACGCGATTCTGGCCGGTCTGGCGTTCCCGATCTGTATCCTGCTGGGTATGCGTGACGGCACATCGTTCTCTCACGGTCTGATCGACTTTATCGTTCTGTCTGGCAACAGCAGCAAACTGTGGCTGTTCCCGATTGTCGGTATTTGCTACGCGATCGTGTACTACGTTGTCTTCCGCGTGCTGATTAAAGCACTGAACCTGAAAACACCAGGTCGTGAAGATGCGACTGAAGACAGCAAAGTCGGTGCGACCAGCGAAATGGCCCCGGCTCTGATTGCGGCCTTCGGCGGCAAAGAGAACATCACTAACCTCGACGCATGTATTACTCGTCTGCGCGTCAGCGTGGCTGACGTGGCGAAAGTTGATCAGCCTGGCCTGAAAAAACTGGGTGCCGCTGGCGTAGTTGTTGCAGGTTCCGGCGTTCAGGCTATTTTCGGCACCAAGTCCGATAACCTGAAAACCGAAATGGATGAATACATCCGTAACAACTAAGACGTAGTACGGGGAGACTAAGGCAGCCGAATGGCTGCCTTTTTTATTACTAAGGATTAAAAGTCATAATTGGCAGAGAGCGAGAAGTTTAGCGGCGCGCCGTAAACCAGGTAGGAGCCGACATAATCATAATATTCTTTATTGAACAGGTTATTGACGTTCGCCTGTAATGAAAAGTTTTTACTGACCTGATAGCGGCTAAACAGGCTGACCAGGCCGTAGCTTCCCTGAGCAATGTAGTCTCGGCCATTCGGACCGCCGCTCACGCCGTTCCAAATCTTGCTTTGCCAGTTGACGCCACCGCCAATGGCCAGTTCCGGTAGCATCGGGAGTTGGTAACGAGTAAACAATTTCATCGTGGTTCGTGGTTGATCGGAGCTCACCGTCTCACCGTCTTTATCTTCTGCAACATAACGTGTGGCGCCAAAGGTCAACTGCCAGTTATCCGTCAGCGCGCCATTTAGCTCGAACTCAACGCCTTTACTCACTACGCCATCCTTCGATTCATAAATCGACTCACCGCTGGGGAGATAGGTGTAGGTGTTATTAGCGACATTATCCTGTTCAATACGAAAGATGGCTAAAGAGGTGGTCAGTCGGGTATCGAACCAATCGGCTTTAATACCCGCTTCATAGCTTTTACCGGTGGTGGGATCGAGATAGCGGCCGCTGGCGTCGCGTTTGTCCTGCGGCTGGAAAATTGAGGTATAGCTTGCATAGGCGGACCAGGTTTCGTCTATATCGTACACCAGGCCGGCGTAAGGTGTGATGTCATCCTTCGTACTTTCCAGGCGGGTCTGCGGCGCGCCGGCTGGGTTGTATTTTATGTTATAGCGGGTATAACGTGCACCGAGTATGAGATGCAGCGGATCGGCTAATGAAATTCGCGTGGAGGCATAGGCCGAAGACTGACGAATATCGTCTTTGCTGTATAGCTTCCAGTCGGTCCACTGCGGATCGGGGATGTTGCTGTTCCAGTTATTGAAACTGCCAATCTCTACGACGCCGGCGGAAGGTAGTGAGTTGTCATAGTGGTTTTTCTGACGACTTAAGCTGCCGCCGAACATCACCTGGTGCTGACGGCCAAATAAATCATATCCGCCGCGCAGGAAGGCATCTATAGCATCCTGCTTGCGTTCGCCACGGTTCCAGCCGCCATAACCGACCATACCTTCCCCGGTCTCTTTATCCGGATAGCCGTACATGTACATCATTTTGGTGTCAAAATGGGTCTCGGTATGCATACCGTTGAGATGGGCCTCCCAGCCGTTGTCGAAACGCTGGGTAAAATTGGCAAAAACTTTTTTACTGTCTTTATCGGAATATGCCCAATTCGGGGCCACGGTGTCGCTGCGGTTGAAGTGGGTTTTACTTCCGTTGCTATACCACGTTGGCAACCCTCCCCAGGTCGGATCTTCCGTGTTGCTCTCCTGGTATTCATAGCCTAACGACAGAGTTGTGCTATCGGTTAGATCGGCATCAACAACGCTATAAAGAAACTTTTTACGATAGTGATAATGATCGACCCAAGAGTCATTATCCTGATAGCCGGCAATCACACGGCCGCGCAGTTTCCCTGAATCGATAAGCGGCGCCTGGAGATCGAGAACGTAGCGCTGTTTGTCCCAACTTCCATAGCTGGCCGACGCGTTCCCCTTAAATTCACGGCTATCGGCATGCTTACGTACCATGTTGACGTAAGCTGAAGGATTTCCCGAGCCGCTCATAAGGCCCGTCGCGCCGCGGACAACCTCTATTCGATCATAGATTGCAGTATCGGTGGCGGTATCACCGAAGTTCCATACTTCGCTAATCGAAGTGGGGAGGTCGTCATAGGCATAGTTACTGACGAAGAAGCCACGGGAGTAAAAAACGGTACGATCGCTATCCTGGACCTGTGCGGAAACACCCGTTGTATTGCTCAGCACCTGGCCAATACTTTCCAGCTTCTGATCCTGCATACGCTGTTGGCTGATAACGCTAACGGATTGCGGGATGTCTCGCGGGACAAGCAGTAACTTGGTACCCGTTGTCGTGGTTTTTACACTGTAGTCCTGTTGCGAACTATCTGCTTCAGGCTGGCTGGAACCCTCAACGATCAATGTATCTTCGGCAGCCCGGCTAAGAGAGGGAGAAAGCGCCAGGGTAATGCTGACGGCGAGCAGGGACGGTCGGACGTCCACGCGTCGCGGGTGAAAAATGAGAGACATCATAAACCCTTAATTGAACGATATTATTATGTGCTGCCGTTCTGACTCGACGGCGGTCTGAGAGCGAGTAAACGCCTATATGTGAATGCAAATGAGAAATATACGCATTAATATTTGAATGTAAATAAAAGTAAGTTGCTGAAATGGCTTTTAGGACTAAAAATAAATGTCGAACCTGATGGCTATGTCAGCAGCTAAGTACATAGTTGAATAAGAAAAAGTGCATTCGGGTTGAAAGAGAGGGAGGAAGTCGCTCATACTCTTAGCTGATCCTGCGCATCCGTGCTTATCTGCAGAGGCAGGCCGGGGCTCGGTATAAAACTAATAAGGAATCAGTCATGGCAGAAGAAACGATTTTCAGCAAAATTATTCGTCGGGAAATTCCGTCGGATATTGTTTATCAGGATGAGCTAGTGACCGCCTTTCGCGATATCTCCCCGCAGGCGCCGACCCATGTTCTGATTATCCCGAATGTCCTGATTCCCACCGTAAACGATGTCACCACCGAACATGAACTGGCGCTGGGGCGGATGATGACCGTCGCGGCGAAGATTGCCCGTGATGAAGGTCTTGCCGACGATGGCTATCGTCTTATCGTCAACTGCAACCGCCACGGCGGGCAGGAAGTCTACCATATTCATATGCACCTGCTGGGCGGCCGTCCGCTGGGTCCGATGCTGGCGCATAAAGGTTAATTCATGCGCGCTGCTTACTCAGGCGTATTGATTCTCGCGGCGGCGTTATTGGCCGGGTGCGGCTCGCATCCGGAAATCCCGGTCAGTGAACAGCAGACTCTGGTGATGGAATCCAGCGTGCTGGCGGCCGGCATCAGCGCCGATCCGCCATCGGTCACCGCTTCCGAAATTCAGGCGACCGCCACCTCAAGATTATTTAATGAACGGCAAGAGCCCATTACCGTGCACTACCGCTTTTTCTGGTATGACGCCCGTGGTCTGGAGATGCATCCGCTGGAGCCCGCGCGTAGCGTGACGGTTCCTGCCCATTCATCGGTCGTGCTCTACGGCAGTGCCAATATCCTTGGGGCGCACAAAGCCCGCCTTTATCTTTATCTGTAAGAGGTCATCATAATGATTAAAATGTGTCGCTATGCGTTAATCACAGCACTGGCGATATTCCTGGCTGGCTGTGTGGGTCAACGTAATGAGCCCGCGCCAGTCGAGGAGGCGAAGCCGAAACCGGAACAACCGGCGCAGCCGTTGCCAACGGTTCCTTCCGTCCCGACGGTACCAACGCAACCAGGGCCGATTGAGCACGGCGGCGAGCAGCCGTCGCAGCCATCTCAACCTGCGCCGCGCGTTCGTCACTACAATTGGGAAGTCGCGGTACAACCGATGGTCGGCCAGATGCTGCAAGCGGGCGGCGTGACGGCGGGTAGCATTCTGCTGGTTGATAGTGTCAACAACCGCACCAATGGTTCGCTGAATGCCGCTGAAGCCACTGCCGCGCTGCGTAATGCGCTGGCGGGCAATGGCAAGTTTACCCTGGTGTCTTCCCAGCAGCTCTCTGTAGCTAAACAGCAGTTGGGCCTGTCGCCGCAGGATAGCCTCGGCAGCCGTAGCAAAGCGATGGGCATCGCGCGTACCGTTGGCGCCCAGTATGTGCTGTACTCTAATGCTACCGGCAACGTCAATTCGCCGGAGCTGAAAATGCAATTGATGCTGGTACAGTCCGGCGAGATTATCTGGTCGGGCAAAGGTGCAGTTCAGCAACAATAAGCTTACGCGCGACGAACTCCTGTCGCGCTTTTTCCCTCGCTATTCACCGGTCGCCGCGCTGACCGAAAAGGGGCTGAGCGGCGGCAGTTGCATTATCAGCGACGGCGTCCAGCGGCGGGTACTGCGCCAGCCGCATGACCCGCAAGCGCCGCTCAGCCATTTCCTTCGTCAGTACCACGCGCTATGCCGACTTCCCGCGACGCTTTCGCCCGCGCCGGTTTTCTTTTCGCCGCGCTGGATGGTGGTGGAGTATTGTGCAGGTGAAGTGAAAAGCGCGCTGCCGGAGTGCCTGTCGTTGGCCGGGTTATTGTATCATCTGCATCAGCAGTCGCGTTTTGGCTGGCGTATTGCGCTGGCGCCATTGCTTGAGCTGTACTGGCAGCAGAGCGACCCGGCCCGGCGCACGGTTATCTGGCTACGCTGGCATCAACGTTTGTTGCGCCAGCGGGAGCCGCAACCGCTGCGTCTGGCGCCGCTGCATATGGACGTCCATGCCGGTAATATTATTCATAGTGACGCCGGTCTGCGGTTGATCGACTGGGAGTATGCCGGTGATGGCGATATCGCGCTGGAGCTGGCTGCAGTATGGTGCGATACCGCAGAGCGTCGTCGGTTGGTAAAAGAATATTCACGGCTGGCGCATCTCGATGAATGTCAGCTGTGGCGGCAAATACAACGCTGGCGGCCATGGGTACTGTTGCTGATGGCGGGCTGGTATGAGCGGCGCTGGCAGCAGAGCGGCGACAGGCAATTTATCGCGCTGGCGGAGGCGGCCTGGCGTCAGTTAGACAGAGAAAATAAAGGATAAGAGAGGTCAGTGTGGGTCCGGTAATGTTGGATGTCGAAGGTTTTGAACTGGATGCGGAAGAGCGTGAGATTCTGGCTCATCCTTTGGTTGGCGGCTTAATTCTGTTTACCCGCAACTACCACGATCCGGCGCAGTTGCGTGAACTGGTACGGCAAATCCGCGAGGCCTCGCGTAATCACCTGGTGGTGGCGGTGGATCAGGAAGGCGGGCGCGTGCAGCGCTTCCGCGACGGTTTTACCCGTTTGCCGGCCGCACAGTCTTTTGCCGCGTTGTTGGGAATGGAAGAGGGCGGTAAGCTGGCTGCTGAGGCCGGTTGGCTGATGGCCAGCGAGATGATTGCCATGGATATTGATATCAGCTTCGCGCCGGTACTGGATGTCGGTCATATTAGCGCCGCCATTGGCGAGCGTTCCTACCACGAGGATCCGCAAAAGGCGCTGATCATGGCGCGACACTTCATCGACGGTATGCATGCCGCGGGCATGAAAACGACCGGTAAGCACTTCCCGGGCCACGGTGCCGTCACGGCGGATTCGCATAAAGAAACCCCGTTTGATCCCCGCCCGGCGGCGGAGATCCGCGCCAAAGACATGGCGGTGTTTAAGACCCTGATCAACGAACAGCGTCTGGATGCGATTATGCCAGCGCATGTGATTTACACCGACCTTGATCCGCGTCCGGCCAGCGGGTCAGAATACTGGCTCAAAACCGTATTACGCGGCGAACTGGGTTTTGATGGGGTCATCTTCTCAGACGATCTGTCGATGGAAGGGGCGGCGATCATGGGCAGTTATGCTGAACGCGGGCAGGCATCGCTCGATGCCGGTTGCGATATGATCCTGGTCTGCAATAATCGTAAAGGCGCGGTCAGCGTGTTGGATAACCTGTCCCCGATCAAAGCAGAGCGTGTTACAAAATTGTATCATAAAGGTTCATTTACCCGTCAGGAACTGCGAGATTCCGCTCGTTGGCAGACGGTCAGCGCACAACTGGAGCAGCTCCATGCGCGTTGGCAAGACGCGAAGTCTGCGTAATTAACCTGAAGGGCGTTGTTGTCTGGTGAGGATACGATGATTATCTATTTACACGGTTTTGACTCTAACAGCCCCGGTAACCATGAAAAGGTGCTGCAGCTGCAGTTTATCGACCCTGATGTGCGGTTGATAAGCTACAGTACGCTCCATCCAAAACATGATATGCAGCATTTGTTGAAGGAAGTCGACAAGATGCTGCAGCTCAATGCCGACGATCGGCCGCTGATCTGCGGCGTCGGATTAGGCGGCTACTGGGCGGAAAGAATCGGTTTCCTTTGCGATATTCGCCAGGCTGTGTTCAACCCGAATCTGTTCCCTTATGAGAACATGGAAGGAAAAATCGACCGGCCGGAAGAGTACCAGGATATCGCCACTAAGTGCGTAAACAACTTCCGCGAAAAGAACCGCGATCGTTGCCTGGTGATGCTGTCACGTCAGGATGAAGCGCTGAATAGCCAGCGCTCGGCGGAATTACTGCATCACTACTACGAAATCATCTGGGACGAAGTGCAAACGCACAAGTTTAAAAACATCTCACCGCATCTACAGCGAATCAAAGCGTTTAAGACCCTCGGCTAACCGCGGTTCCCTCCCGGCACTCGCCCGCTGCGTGTCAACGCCGCGGGTTTTTTCTTGTCCATAATGGCATTGTCCGTTTAAAAAATATGCGGTAAAACTTGATGCATATCAATTTTGGTATGACCAATGTTCCGTTCATGATATTCTCGGTCTTGCTGAATGGTTTCATTACTGCAACCTATTGTTAACTAAGAGCTATTTGAATAACTTTTAATTAACAATTGGTTAATAATTTTAGGGGGTCTCGTGACTACGCCATTGAAAAGAATCGTTATTGTGGGCGGTGGCGCCGGCGGATTGGAACTGGCCACTCAGTTGGGTAGAAAACTGGGCCGTCATAAAAAAGCGAAAATTACGCTGGTGGATCGCAATCACAGCCATCTGTGGAAACCGCTGCTGCATGAAGTGGCAACCGGTTCTCTTGATGAAGGCGTTGATGCGCTGAGCTATCTGGCGCATGCGCGCAATCATGGATTCCAGTTCCAGCTGGGCTCGGTGGTTGATATCAATCGCGAAGGTAAAACCATCTCTCTGGCGGAGCTGCGTAATGAGAAAGGCGAACTGCTGGTCGCCGAACGTAAACTGCCGTATGACACGCTGGTGATGGCGCTGGGGAGTACTTCCAACGACTTTAACACCCCGGGCGTGAAGGAAAACTGCATTTTCCTCGATAACCCGCATCAGGCACGTCGTTTCCATCAGGAAATGCTCAACCTGTTCCTGAAATATTCTGCGAACCTCGGCGCGAATGGTAAGGTGAACATTGCTATCGTCGGCGGCGGGGCAACCGGCGTTGAGCTCTCCGCTGAACTGCACAATGCGGTTAAACAGTTGCACAGCTACGGCTATAAAGGGCTGACCAACGAAGCGCTGAACGTGACGCTGGTTGAAGCCGGCGAACGTATTCTGCCGGCGCTGCCGCCGCGCATTTCCGGCGCTGCGCACAATGAACTGACCAAACTTGGCGTTCGCGTTCTGACGCAAACCATGGTCACCAGTGCTGACGTCAATGGCCTGCATACCAAAGACGGGCAGTTTATTGATGCCGATCTGATGGTGTGGGCGGCGGGTATCAAAGCGCCTGACTTTATGAAAGAGATTGGCGGTCTGGAAACCAACCGTATTAACCAACTGGTCGTCGAGCCGACGCTGCAGACCACGCTGGACCCGGATATCTATGCCATTGGCGACTGCGCCTCTTGCGCTCGTCCGGAAGGCGGTTTCGTGCCTCCACGCGCCCAGGCGGCGCACCAGATGGCGACCTGCGCGCTGAATAACATCCTGGCGCAGATGAAAGGCAAGGCGCTGAAACCGTACGTCTATAAAGACCACGGCTCGTTGGTGTCGCTCTCCAACTACTCCACCGTCGGTAGCCTGATGGGCAACCTGATGCGCGGCTCGATGATGGTGGAAGGGCGTATTGCGCGCTTCGTCTATATCTCGCTGTACCGTATGCACCAGATTGCGCTGCATGGTTACTTTAAAACCGGCCTAATGATGCTGGTAGGACGTATTAACCGTATTATTCGTCCGCGCCTGAAGCTGCACTAAGTCCCGATTGTCCCGGATAGCGTCATTGTGAGGCTATCCGGGAAAACACAGCATATCCTTCTACCAGAACCACGAATCCCTGTTCAGAATCCTCTGAATCCCATTGATTTGCCGTATGTTCCCGCATTTTTCATCCGCTTTCTGATTTGCATACCCCCTAACCAGCACGCAGAATTGCTAGTAACAGCAATGAAGGAGGAACTCCCGTGAATAAATCAATGTTGGCGGGTATTGGGATTGGCGTAGCCGCTGCGCTGGGCGTCGCTGCCGTCGCCGGTCTCAATGTATTCGATCGTGGCCCGCAATATGCGCAAGTGGTGTCCAGTACGCCGATAAAAGAAAGCATAAAAACGCCGCGTAAGGAGTGCCGTAACGTGACCGTGACTCACCGTCGTCCGGTGCAGGATGAAAACCGTATCGCCGGATCCGTTCTCGGCGCGGTGGCGGGCGGGGTGATTGGCCATCAGTTTGGCGGCGGTCGCGGACGTAGCGTCGCAACGGTTGTTGGCGCATTAGGCGGCGGCTATGCGGGTAACCAGATTCAGGGCTCTATGCAGGAAGGTGACACCTATACCACCACCCAGCAGCGCTGTAAGACGGTATACGACAAGTCAGATAAAATGCTCGGTTACGACGTCACTTATAAAATCGGCGACCAACAGGGCAAAATTCGCATGGATCATCAACCGGGCGCGCAAATCCCGTTGGATAGCAACGGCCAGTTGATTCTGAATAACAAAGCCTAAAAAAGCGTTTATACCCTAAATAATTCGCCCCTCAATCACTCAGGCTGAGGGGCTTTTTTATCAGAACGTTAACGCGTAGTTCAGGCCGAAGGTCCGGCCGCGGCCTTTGTATTCGTACAGCCCGGCGCTACCGTAAGTTGGGCTATACAGCAGCGGCGCGCGCTGTCCCCAGATGGTGACGTAATCTTCGTTCAGCAGGTTCTCGATACTGAAGGTCAGTTTACCCACCGGAAGCAGGTAGCTGCCGATAAAGTCGACGGTATTGTAACCATCAAGTTTATTACCGCTGGCATCGCTTAAATCAAATACCTGCTGGCTTTGCACGCGCAGCGACCATGGATCCGGCGCCCAGCCGACCCACGCGGTGGCTTTTGATGGCGATGCCAGGGTGACGTCCCACTTCTGCCAGCGGCCATCGGTTTTAACTTCTGATTTCAGTACGTTGAAGTTAGCGCCCAGGCTCCAGTCACTATCAGGCACGAAGTAGTCCACTGCGCCTTCCATGCCGTAGATACGTCGCTTATCCGATTTCACATCGATAGTCATATCGCTGCGATTCACGACGATGGTTTTATCGGATGTTGAGTAGTAAGCGGCCAGCTGAGTGCGCAGGTTGTCACCGGTGTAGCGCCAACCCAATTCCCAGGAGTTAACCTTGATGCCCTGCAGTGGCGAGTCGCCGACGTTAACGCTGGATACCAGCGGCAGATGGCCGTTAACCGCGGCGCCATAGTTGCCAATACCGTAATATTTTCCTGGATCCGGTAATTCGACGCCCTGCGAGAAGTTAAACCAGGTCTGCTGGCGTTCGGCGATGTGGGCGACGATCCCGGCGTTGAACAGGAAATTATCATAATCGATATTGCCGCCCGGAATGGCGTCCGCCGACTGGTATTTCCCTTTGGCGACATCCTGTTGCTGTGCGTAGCCGACAAAATCATCGACCCGGTTTTCGGTCCACTGATAACGCACCCCGCCGCTGAGGGTGAAGAGGTCATTCAGATCGTAGCTACTTTGCAGGAATGGCGCGAGGTTGGTGATGCTGTAGCCCGGATAACGCCCGGTGGTATAGGCTGATTGGTTGTTCAGGCCGCCGGAAGCCATCGCTTTATCCAGGTCGAAGAACATCTGGTCAGAGTTAAAGGTCTCGTGGTCGGCGTCGACGCCCCAGGTCAGATCCCATCCCGCCAGCGGTTGGCTGTTGAAGGTGATTTTGGCGCCGTACTGATCGGTATCCTGTTTTGACGCGGAAAAGCTACTGATCTGTCCCTTACTCAAGGCAGGGAAGGGATAGAAGGTAAGCGACTCGTCGCGATAGTAGATCTGAGTGACCAGATTCTGACCGAAAAAGTCGGCATCGGAGTATTGCAGGCTGATCAGATGGCGTTCGGTGCCGGGAACGCGATCTGAGTTGAGTCCATCGGAGGTCCAGGCTTTGCTTTCTCCTAACACCGCCGACATATCCTTGCCGAGGTTTAGGCCGTAGTCATCGCCCTGGCTTTTATAGTACTGGGTGACCAGCTGGAGCTGGCGCTGGTCATCGATTTCGATGGTGCCGGTTCCCATCACATCGAGGCGGTCGGAGTGCTGCAGACCGGTTTGCGTGTTATCGAGGATCAGCGCATCGTTGTTGCCGTCGTACCAGCCGCCAAAACGCTGATACGCCACCGACAAACGGCCAGAAGCGTGATCGGTTCCGCCGCTGACGGCTACCGCCACCCGTTCGTCATGATCGTTGCTATTGGCGAAGCCGGTTTTGCCGCCGAGTTCTAAATCTACCTGCCGGTCTTGCTGACCTTTTTTGGTGACGATATTAATCAAACCGCCGGTGCTGCCGCCGCCGTACAGCGAGGTGGCGCCGGAGATGACTTCAATATGTTCAATGTTGAACGGATCGATAGCATCGAGCTGGCGGCTATCGGTGCGTGATGAGTTAAGACGCACGCCGTCGATGAGTACCACAATGGCGCGCCCGCGCATGTTCATTCCGTAGTTAGTGCGCCCCTGGCTGCTGACGTCGATTCCGGGGATTAACTGAGCCAGAACATCTTTAAATTCTTTCCCGCCCTGAACCTGTTGTTCAATTTCCTGGCCTTCAATGACCCAGGTCGTTTGCGCCATGTCGGCAACGGTACGGTGGTTACGGTTGGCGCTGACGACAATATTGTCGTCGTCGGCGGCCAGCGCGGTAAAGGTGGGCAGGGTGGTGGCCAGCAGCAGAGGATTGAGCAGCCAGAGGCGCTTGTTCATTCGCATTCCTTGATATGAGTTAACGGCAATTACTGTTGTTATTTTTTTCAGACGCAGGCGCGGCTGTTACAGCGTGAAATACATAGAAAGACAAATGCGAATTTTGCACATATTGATTATCATTATCAATATCATTTACAACAAATCAACAAAATGAAAACATTGAGGAAAGTCAGGGTAAATAGCAGAAAGGGGGGAGAAAACCGGCGATCGATGACCGCCGGTTAGAAATTAAGGCTGGAGGATCTGTGGCCACAGGCGCAGCGTGGTGTCGCTAATTTGCTTCAGCGTTGCGAAATCGGCGCCTTCACGAGCGCTAATCGACATCCCTTGCAGCACGCAGTTTAAAAACTGCGCCAATTGCAACAAGTTACCTTCCGCTGGCAGCTCACCTCGCTGCTGACGCTGTTGTAAAAACTGCGTCAGGGTCTGTTCCTGTACCGCATGCCGCGACTTAATGGTGTTGGCAATATCGGTCGATGAAGCGGCCAGTGCTGCGGAGGTGTTAATCATAAAACAACCTGCCGGGGTATCTTTGCTGGTAAAACAGGTGGCGACGGCGGTGAAATAGTCACGCAGTGCCTGATCGACGGTTTTGTCGTCATCGAATAGCAGGGCTTCATGTTTGGCAGCGAAGCGGGAAATGTAGCGATCCAGCACCGCGCGGAACAGTCCCTCTTTATTCACGAATTCGGCATATAGCGTTGGGGCTTTTGCGCCGGTTGCTTCGACGAGATCGGCCAGTGAGGTCGCCTCATAGCCGTGTTGCCAGAAAAGTGTCATGGCCTTATCCAGCGCCGCGTCCCTGTCGAACACTTTCGGTCGGCCACGGCTTTTTTTTGCGCAACTTTGAACGTCAGTTGTCATGATGCCGTTGTACCTATGTTGGTTTGTTGAACGGTCATTATAAAAATAAACCTCTCGCACTGCCAGCGACATCCGTCCAAAAATAAATAATTCATATATGTATGAAATTTAAGCATTTAACAAATAGTTAAATGATCGTTATAAAAATGAGTTGACCTGTGACTTGGATCACACTATCATTTACCTATCGATCGTTAAGTTAATTCTTACGACCCTACTATAAAAATCATCTGCATAGGTATAATAATCATGAAAAACGTCCAAAAGCTGGCCCTTGTCGCCGTACTGAGCTCACTCTCATTCGCAAGTTTCGCCGCCGTTGAAGTGCAATCCACTCCAGCAGGTCAACATAAAATCGGTACCGTTTCCGCCTCTGCCGGCACCAACCTGGGTTCGCTTGAAGATCAGTTGGCGCAGAAAGCAGACGAAATGGGTGCGACCTCTTATCGCATTACTTCCGTCAGCGGTCCTAACACGCTGCACGGTACTGCGGTTATCTATAAGTAAGTGTTGTAACCCCTGTCATGCCACTGACAAAACGCGATCCTGACCCCCTTCAGCAGATCGCGTGTAGTAAGCAGTAAAAGTAGTAACCCTTTGTTATGCCACTCGCGACGCAGTCCACACCCCTTCATGGGACTGCGCGATGCGAAATCTCGTCAGCCAGTCTGGCGATTGCCACAAAAAAACCCGCCATGCCTGGCGGGTTTTTTACTTTCTATATGTCGTCAATAAATTACATCGCTTGCTCACCGGCAGCCTGGTGGCGGCTAACATCGACCGGCATTCCGGAGCGCAGCTCCATCGCATATTCCATCACCTGCTGATTAGTCTGCGGCGCCTGCTTAAAGGTCTGCATACTGGCATTCAGCACGATAGGCAGCGTCTGCGGATCGTCATTGATATGCTCGGACAGCGGTTGGTGAACTTCCACCAGACGGACGCCGTTTGGCTCCACCGATACCTTAATTGGTTCGTTGATGATGTTCACTTTGGTGCCTGGGGTTATCTTGTTGTACAGGGCCTTAATGTCGGCATCGCGCAGACGGATGCAGCCTGAGCTGACGCGCATACCAATACCGAAATCAGCGTTGGTGCCGTGTAGCAGATAGACGCCGCCGTAAGCCGCGAGACGAATCGCGTGGTGGCCCATCGGGTTATTTGGCCCGGCAGGTACGACTGCGGGTAAATCGATACCCATTGCTTTATAACGCGCACGAATATTGGCGGTCGGTGTCCAGGTCGGATTGGCGCGCTTATCCGATACGGTGGTCACCATCGTCGGGGTAAGGGTGTCGCCGCCGAGTTGGCCGATACCGATCGGGTAGACGGTTACGGTATTCTGCCCTGGTGGGTAGTAGTACAGACGCAGCTCGGCGATGTTGAGTACCAGACCTTCGCGCGGGGCGTCAGGCAGCAGCGTCTGCAGCGGAATGGTCAGTACGCTGCCAGCGCGCGGCACATAGGGATCAACGCCCGGGTTTGCCTGCAGCAGCGCGAGAAAACCGACGTTGTACTGCTTGGCGATCGATTCCAGCGAACCGCCGTTATCCTGTACCACGTGAAACTGATTCTGTCCGACCAGTCGGCTACCGGACGATGGTAACGGCCAGGTATTGGCGCGGGCGGGGAGGGTGAGCGTCGCTGCGACGGCTAACAGCGCCAGCCAGGTTGAAATACGCGAGATATTTATCATTACCATAATTCCACAGCAAGTAAACGGTTATTTTTATAAGATAAGTGGTGTCAATTATGGCGCGGGGGAGTGTGGGGAAATCCAGGTGGATTGCAAAATGTTTGTAAAGTTTACTGACTGTGACAGAAGAAGAGATGCGGTAGGGGCTACCGCATCTCCTTTATACATCAGGCGGTCGCGTTATCTTCCAACTGGCGCATAAACTGGCGAACCCAGTCCATCCGCGTTTTACGTTCGTCCAGCTCCTGCATGAATTTCAGCCGGGTCGGCCCATCCAGCCGATAATGTTGCGGTTGTTTCTGCAGCAGACCGATAAGCCAGACCGGATTAACGTTATTTTTCTCATTAAACTCAATCACGCCGCCTTTTTCGTTGCATTCCAGCTTACGGATCCCCAGCTTCTGCGCCTGCTGGCGCAAACGCGCAATATCCAGCAGATTGCGCGCCGCATCCGGCAGCATGCCAAAACGATCGATGAGCTCAACTTTGATTTCGTCGAGATCGTGTTCGTTTTTGGCGCTGGCGATGCGCTTATAAAACGACAAGCGCGTGTTGACGTCAGGAATAAAGTCATCCGGCAACAGCGCTGGCATGCGCAGCTCCACTTCTGTTTGCTGGCTGGTCAGATCCTCCAGCGATGGCTCGCGTCCCTCTTTCAGGGCATCAACGGCGTTCTCCAGCAGCTCCATATACAGCGAGAAGCCGATGGTTTCCATCTGCCCGCTTTGGCCTTCGCCTAACAGCTCGCCAGCTCCGCGGATCTCAAGATCGTGAGTTGCCAGAGCGAAACCGGCACCGAGGTCTTCCAGAGAAGCAATGGCTTCCAGTCGTTTTTGCGCGTCGGTGGTCATCGCTTTCGGGTGCGGCGTCAGCAGCCAGGCATAGGCCTGATGGTGCGAACGACCGACGCGGCCGCGCAGCTGGTGCAGCTGGGCCAGGCCGAAGTGGTCGGCGCGCTCAATGATGATGGTATTAGCGGTCGGGATATCGATCCCGGTTTCAATGATCGTCGTACAGACCAGGACGTTAAAACGCTGGTGGTGGAAATCGTTCATTACCCGCTCCAGCTCGCGCTCGCGCATCTGGCCATGACCGATGGCGATCCGCGCCTCCGGCACCAGCTCCGCCAGACGATCCGCCGCTTTCTGGATGTTTTCGACATCGTTATACAGATAGTAAACCTGGCCGCCGCGCAGGACTTCACGCAGGATCGCTTCGCGTACAACCAGCGCATCGTATTCGCGGACAAAGGTTTTTACCGCCAGCCGGCGAGCCGGCGGGGTAGCGATAATAGACAGATCGCGCATCCCGCTCATCGCCATATTCAGCGTGCGCGGAATTGGCGTTGCGGTTAGCGTCAGGATATCGACATCAGCGCGCATGGCCTTGATGCGCTCTTTATGACGCACTCCGAAGCGATGCTCTTCATCGACGATTAACAGCCCCAGATCGCGCAGTTTGACTTCGTTTTGCAGGAGCTTATGGGTGCCGATCAGAATATCGATTTTACCTTCTGCCGCCTGTTCGAGGATCTGTGCCTGCTCTTTGGCGCTGCGGAAGCGTGAGAGCATTTCGATGCGCACCGGCCAGTTGGCGAAACGGTCGCGGAAGTTATCGTAGTGCTGTTGGGCGAGCAGAGTGGTGGGCACCAGCACCGCGACCTGTTTGTGGTTTTCGACGGCGAGGAAGGCGGCGCGCATCGCCACTTCGGTTTTACCGAAGCCGACGTCACCGCACACCAGACGATCCATTGCCAGTGGTTGGCACATGTCGCTGAGCACGGCGTTGATCGCCTGCGCCTGATCCGGGGTGGTTTCAAACGGGAAGCCATCGCAGAACAGCTGGTACTGTTCGCGGTCATGCTTAAAAGCGAAGCCTTCTTTTGCCGCGCGTTGAGCGTAAATATCCAGCAACTCGGCGGCGACGTCGCGAACTTTCTCCGCCGCTTTTTGCCGCGCGCGCGCCCAGGCATCGCCACCCAGTTTGTGCAGTGGCGCATTTTCTTCCGCGCCGCCAGCGTAGCGGCTAATCAGATGCAGCGACGATACCGGTACGTACAATTTGGCGTCATTAGCGTAGGTCAGCATCAGGTATTCTCCCTTGATGCCGCCAGCTTCGAGCGTGGTCATCCCCGCATAGCGGCCAACGCCGTGTTCGAGGTGTACCACCGGTTGACCGGTATGTAACTCCGCCAGGTTGCGGATCAGGGTATCGGGGTTGATGGTGCGGCGCGAATCCTGGCGACGACGGGCGACGCGTTCACCCAGCAGATCGCTTTCGCAAATCAGCGCCAGGTTGGCCTGATTATCAATAAAGCCGTGTTCAGCGGCGCCGATCATCAGGAAGCGGCCGTTACCCGTCGCGTCCTGCAGGCGCAGGATATGCTTCGGCGCGATTTTGATGCGCGCCAGCATTTCACCCAACGCCTCGCGGCGACCTTCGCTCTCGACGGAGAAAATCACCGGACCGCTGAAGGATTCCAGGAAGCGGCGCAGGTTATCCAGCGGCGCTTTATTTTGCGCTTGAATCGCCAGGTCGGGCAGGGGTTGATAGCCGAGGTTGGTATTGGCGGCTTTCTCTGCCAGATGCTCGGTTTTTAACTGGATCCGCGGCCATTTTTTCAGCTCGCTGAACAGTTCGTCGCTGCGTAGCCATAGTTGTTCCGGCGGCAGCAGCGGGCGCATTGGGTCGACGCCGCGGTTTTCATAGCGAGCGCGAGTTTCATTCTGGAAACGCTCGGCGCTTTGTTCCAGATCGCCGGTATTCACAATCAGCGTACTGGCCGGGAAATAACTAAACAGTGGCGGCAGCGGCTCATTGAAGAACAGCGGCTGCCAGTATTCGATACCGGCAGGTAGCGTGCCTTTGCTGACCTGCTGGTAGATATGCTCGGCGTCGCGTTTGACGTCGAAGCGATCGCGCCACTGGCTGCGGAACAGTTCGATAGCCGCCTGATCGGTGGGGAATTCATGCGCCGGCAGCAGGTTAATGGCGTCGACTTCTTCAAGGGTGCGCTGGCTGTCGACATCGAACAGCCGCAGGCTGTCTATCTCATCATCAAAGAAATCGAGACGATACGGCTGTTCGCTCCCCATCGGGAAGAGATCGAGCAAGGCGCCGCGAGTGGCATACTCGCCATGCTCCATTACCTGATCGACGTGGCGGTAGCCCGCACTATCAAGCTGTGTGCGTAGCGCATCGCGCGACAGGCTCTGGCCCTTTTTCATCACCAGAGCGTGGCCGTGCAGGTAGTTGTGCGGGCAGACCCGCTGCATCAGGGTGCTCACCGGAACGATAAGCACGCCGCGCTGCATGGTCGGCAACTGGTATAAGGTGGCAAGGCGCGAAGAGATAATGTCCTGATGCGGCGAGAAACTGTCGTAAGGCAGGGTTTCCCAGTCTGCCAGACCGATCACCATGCTGTCGGTAAACTGCCCGATTTCATCGTTCAGACGCAGGGCGTTCTGCATATCAGGCGCAACCAGCACCACCGGGCCGTGATGGCGTTCAGCCATCTCGGCTACCAGCGTGGCACAGGCCGCGCCGGTGAGTTCGCCAAGCTGGCGCTGATCGCCGGCTTTAACCGGCAGGGTGTAGCGATATTGTTGAGGCATAGCGGTTGTCAGGATCCCTTAGCGCCTATCCCATCAGGCGATTGTTTGTACTGTTTGACCACAGTCGGCCAAATGTCGCGCGCATTCGCTCTACGATGTAAGGGCAAATTGCTGATATTCAATGTCTCTGATTATCCGCAATTGACCTGATTTCGCCAACCTGAATGGCCATCGGCGCGGCGTTTTCTGCGGCGCATTCCGATAGATAAATATATACACTCTAAATTAACTGATTGATTTAAAATCATTATTTTGTTGTTTTGGCGAAAAAATCTACCGTATCAGCGATTTACGCGTTGGGTTATGCCATATATACTCGAACATCGGCTATCAGCAACCAGATGGATTACATGTACCAACCTGCCGCACTATTTATCGGCCTTCGCTACATGCGCGGGCGCGCAGCCGACCGCTTCGGCCGTTTCGTCTCCTGGCTTTCGACCATCGGCATTACGCTTGGCGTGATGGCGCTGGTGACCGTCCTGTCCGTGATGAACGGCTTCGAACGCGAGCTGCAAAACAACATCCTGGGGCTGATGCCGCAGGCTATCCTTAGCGCCCAACAGGGGTCTATCAATCCGCAACAGCTGCCGGAAAACGCCGTCAAGCTACAGGGCGTGACGCGTATTGCGCCGCTGACCACCGGCGATGTGGTGTTGCAAAGCGCCCGCAGCGTCGCCGTCGGCGTGATGCTGGGTATCGATCCGGCGCAAAAAGATCCGCTGACGCCTTACCTGACGAACGTCAAACAGAGCGAGCTACAGGCGGGTAAATATAACGTCATTCTTGGCGAACAACTGGCGGGCCAGTTGGGGGTTAATCGCGGCGATCAAATTCGCGTGATGGTTCCTTCCGCCAGCCAGTTTACCCCGATGGGCCGCGTGCCGAGCCAGCGCCTGTTCAACGTCATCGGCACCTTTGCCGCCAACAGCGAAGTCGATGGTTATCAGATGCTGACCAACATCGATGATGCCTCCCGTCTGATGCGCTATCCGCTGGGCAATATCACCGGCTGGCGCTTGTGGCTGAGCCAGCCGCTGCAGGTTGACACGCTCAGTCAGCAGAAACTGCCGGACGGCACCAAATGGCAGGACTGGCGCGAGCGTAAAGGCGAGCTGTTCCAGGCCGTGCGGATGGAAAAAAATATGATGGGGCTGCTGCTGAGCCTGATTGTCGCCGTCGCTGCTTTCAACATCATTACGTCGTTAGGCATGATGGTGATGGAGAAGCAGGGCGAGGTGGCGATTCTGCAGACTCAGGGGCTGACGCCGCGGCAGATCATGGCGGTCTTTATGGTACAGGGCGCCAGCGCCGGGATTGTTGGCGCGCTACTCGGCGCGCTGCTTGGCGTGCTGCTGGCCAGCCAACTGAATAATTTGATGCCGATTATCGGCGCGTTTTTGGACGGCGCGGCTCTGCCGGTGGCGATTGAGCCGCTGCAGGTGATCATTATCGCTCTGGTGGCGATGGTGCTGGCCCTGCTGTCTACGTTGTATCCTTCCTGGCGCGCTGCCGCCACTCAACCCGCTGAGGCTTTACGTTATGAATAAGATCCTGCTGCAATGCGACAACCTGTGCAAACGCTATCAGGAAGGCAACGTGCAAACCGACGTGCTGCACGATGTGAGCTTCAGCATTCAAGAGGGTGAGATGATGGCCATTGTCGGCTCTTCGGGGTCCGGCAAAAGTACGCTACTGCATCTGCTCGGCGGGCTGGATACTCCGACCTCCGGCGACGTTATCTTCTCCGGTCAGGCGATGAGCGCGCTCTCTGCCGCGGCCCGCGCCGATCTGCGTAATCGCGAACTCGGCTTTATCTATCAGTTCCACCATTTGCTGCCGGACTTCACCGCGCTGGAAAACGTGGCGATGCCGCTGCTGATCGGTAAGAAAAAAGCGACGGATATCGAACGCCAGGCCAAGGCGATGCTGCAGGCGGTGGGGCTGGAACACCGCAGCCATCACCGCCCGTCGGAGCTTTCCGGCGGTGAGCGCCAGCGCGTGGCGATTGCTCGCGCGCTGGTGAATAAACCGCGGCTGGTGCTGGCGGATGAGCCGACCGGTAACCTCGATGCTCGCAATGCCGACAGCATTTTTGAGCTGTTGGGCGAGCTGAACGTCGCCCAGCGTACCGCCTTCCTGGTGGTCACCCATGACCTGCAGTTGGCGAAACGGATGAACCGCCAGTTGGAGATGCGCGATGGCCGCCTGACGGCCGACCTGACCCTGATGGGGGCCGAGTAATGGCCTCTCCGTTATCGTTACTGATTGCGCTGCGTTTTAGCCGCGGAAGACGCCGCGGCGGCATGGTATCGCTGATCTCCGTGATTTCCACGATTGGCATCGCGCTGGGGGTTGCCGTGTTGATCGTCGGCCTGAGCGCGATGAACGGCTTCGAGCGCGAGCTCAACAACCGCATTCTGGCGGTAGTGCCGCACGGTGAAATCGAGCCAGTCAATCAGCCGTGGAACAACTGGAACGACGCGCTGGCGAAAGTCGAGAAAGTGAAAGGTATCGTCGCCGCCGCGCCCTATATCAACTTTACCGGGCTGGTGGAGAGCGGCAGCAATATGCGCGCCATTCAGGTGAAGGGCGTCGATCCGCAGCAGGAGAGCCGCTTGAGTTCACTGCCGAATTTCGTGCAGAACAACGCCTGGGCCAATTTTAAGGCTGGCGAGCAGCAGGTGATCCTGGGCAAAGGGGTCGCCGATGCGTTGCACGTTAAGCAGGGAGACTGGGTGTCAATCATGATCCCGAACTCGGATGCTGAACATCAACTGCTGCAGCCCAAGCGCGTCAGGCTTCACGTGACCGGCATTCTGCAACTGAGCGGCCAGCTCGATCACAGCTTCGCGATGATCCCGATGCCGGATGCCCAGCAGTATCTGGACATGGGCAGCAGCGTCACCGGTATCGCCATTAAAGTCACCGACGTGTTCCACGCCAATACCCTGGTGCGCGACGCCGGGGAAGTAACCAACAGCTATGTCTATATCAAAAGCTGGATTGGCACCTATGGCTACATGTACCGTGATATTCAAATGATTCGCGCCATCATGTATCTCGCGATGGTACTGGTGATCGGTGTTGCCTGCTTTAACATTGTCTCGACGCTGGTGATGGCGGTGAAAGATAAAAGCGGCGATATTGCGGTACTGCGCACGCTTGGCGCGAAAGACGGCTTAATCCGCGCGATTTTCGTATGGTATGGTTTACTTGCCGGTTCGGTAGGGAGCCTGATCGGAGTGGCTATCGGCGTGGCGGCCGCGCTGAAGCTGACGTCGATTATCAACGGTATCGAAGCGCTGATCGGGCATAAATTCCTTTCCGGCGATATTTATTTTATTGACTTCCTGCCGTCTGAATTGCACTGGCTGGACGTCGTTTATGTGCTGGTGACAGCACTGTTGCTGAGTTTGCTGGCCAGCTGGTATCCCGCCCGCCGCGCCAGTCGTATCGACCCGGCGAGGGTGCTGAGTGGCCAGTAATTTATCGTCATGGCCCGTGATACACCGCAGCCATTGAGCTAACGCTGCTGATGCAGAGACCGCCCAAAGGATGAGGTGTTGGGGCCAACAAGAGGAATTGCTGAAATGTACTACGGATTTGACATTGGCGGCAGCAAGATAGCGCTGGGCGTGTTTGATAATGCGCGGCGATTGCAGTGGGAAAAACGCGTCGCCACCCCGACGGAAAGCTACGAGGCTTTCCTGCAGGCGATTGAGTCGCTGGTTCGCGAAGCCGACCAGCGTTTCGGCGTGGAAGGCGCGGTCGGTATTGGGATCCCGGGGATGCCGGAAACCGCGGACGGCAATCTGTACGCCGCCAACGTTCCCGCTGCCAGCGGCAAACCGCTGCGCGTTGATCTCAGCACGCGGCTGGGGCGCGAAGTGCGCCTCGACAACGATGCCAACTGCTTTGCGCTTTCTGAAGCCTGGGATGACGAATTCACCCAGTATCCGCTGGTGATGGGATTAATCCTCGGCACCGGCGTCGGCGGCGGGGTCGTACTCAATGGCAAATCGATAACCGGTCACAGCTATATCACCGGCGAATTCGGCCATATCCGTCTGCCGGTGGACGCGCTGGACGTGGTCGGGCGCGATTTTCCGCTCACCCGCTGCGGCTGCGGTCAACTCGGCTGCATTGAAAATTACCTTTCTGGCCGCGGATTCGCCTGGCTGTATCACCATTTTTACCATCAATCCTTAACCTCGCCGGAGATCGTTGCGCGATGGCAGCAGGGTGACGCGCAGGCGCAGGAGCACGTGGAACGTTATCTCAACCTGTTAGCCGTGTGTCTGGGTAATATTCTCACTATTATCGATCCGGATCTGCTGGTGTTAGGCGGAGGATTGTCTAATTTTACTGCTATAACCGAAGGGCTGGCGCAGCGCCTGCCGCGTCATTTGCTTCCGGTCGCCCGGGTGCCGCGCATTGAGCGCGCGCGCCACGGTGATGCTGGAGGCATGCGCGGTGCGGCCTTCCTTCATTTGACTCATTAATTACAGGGGTAGCTATGCTGTCGCGCCGCTTACATCGCTTAAGCCGTTTCCGTCGTAAAAAACGCCAGTTGCGCGATCGCTTACGGCAACGCGTCTTCTTCCGCGAAGACAAAACGCCGCCGGAGGCGATAGACAAACCGCGAGTCGTGGTGTTAACCGGCGCCGGTATTTCGGCGGAGTCAGGCATTAAAACCTTCCGTGCCGCCGACGGTCTGTGGGAAGAGCACCGGGTTGAGGACGTGGCGACGCCGGAAGGCTTCGCTCGCGATCCGGCGCTGGTGCAGGCGTTTTACAACGACCGCCGCCGCCAGTTGCAGAGCCCGGACATCACGCCGAATGCCGCGCACCTGGCGCTGGCGAAGCTGGAAGACGCGCTCGGCGACCGTTTCCTGTTGGTGACGCAGAATATCGATAACCTGCACGAGCGTGCGGGAAACCGCCGGGTTATCCACATGCACGGCGAGCTGCTGAAAGTGCGTTGTGCGTGGAGCGGGCAGGTACTGGAGTGGACCGGCGATGTGACTGCGGACGACAAGTGCCACTGCTGTCAGTTCCCGGCGGCACTGCGTCCGCATGTGGTGTGGTTCGGCGAAATGCCGTTAGGCATGGATGAGATCTACGGCGGGCTGGCGGAAGCCGATATCTTTATCGCTATCGGCACCTCCGGGCATGTCTATCCGGCAGCCGGTTTCGTCCACGAAGCCCGTCTGCACGGCGCGCACACGGTCGAACTTAATCTTGAACCAAGCCAGGTTGGCAGTGAATTCGCTGAGAAGCACTATGGGCTGGCAAGCGAAGTGGTACCGGCGTTCATTGATAAGCTGCTAAAAGGGCTTTAATTTAACGCTGCGCCTTTTTACTGCTGGCGCGGATTTTCAGGCTGGAGGCGAGCTCAATGTTGCTCTCCGGCCCGTTGCCCGCCAGCAGATTCAACAACGTTTTTCCTGCGATGGTGCCGGTTTCGCTCCATGGAAACTCCACCGCTGTCAGCGCTGGCGAACATACTGACGCGAGCGTCCCGCCGCTTAAACTTGCCAACGCCAGCGTGTCCGGCACGCCGATCCCGGCGTTATGACAGGCCATAATGCAGCCGCAGGCAATTTCATCCGACGTGCAAATCAACGCATCCAGTTCCGGCCAGGTGATGCGAATATCATTCAGCAGATTAAAACCCGTGGTAATGCCGGAGGGTAAGTGCGGCGTCACCACGCGGTGTGGTGAATGGTTGATGGCCAGCATGCCGCTGTTCCAGCCGCTGAGAACCTGGCGAAACATCACGTTATTTGAGGCGGTACACAGCAGCCCGAGGTTTTTGTATCCTGCCTGCGCCAGCGCGGCGACCAGTTTTTTGATCGCTGCCGCGTAGTCGACACCAATACTGACGCCGCGGGTTTCACGGTTGATGGCGCCGATTTCGACCACCGGTACGCCAGCGTTGACCAGCATTTGCGCACAGCTGTCGATATTATCAATATTGAACTGCACGATGGCGGCCGGATTATAGGCCAGCATCTGCTGGAAGGCCTTTTCCTCGCTCTGGCTGCCCTGGCCGGACTCAATAAACATCATGCTATAACCCTGGGTGGCGAGCACGGTTTGCAAGGTTTCAGAGACGGCGATAAAGCCCGGCGAAGAGAAAGAGGGGACAACGCCCATCACCAGCGTGGAATCCGCTGAGGCGAGGCTGCGCGCCTGCAGATTAGGCACATAGCCCAATTCGCTGACCGCGGCTTCAATTTTACAGCGCAGGTCGGGATTCACCTTTTCAGGCATGCGTAACGCGCGGGATACGGTCATGGTACTGACGCCCACCAGCTTTGCGACTTCCGCCAGCGTAATTTTACCGGTATTTTTTCTGCGTTTCTCTTTGCTGCCGTCATCCGTTTGTAACGTCTGCACTGAACTCCTCCTTTCCGTTCAACCTTGAAACGTTATTGTAAATGATGGCGGCGTGAAGTCACCATGCGTCACCGCGTTTAAGCAAAGTATGGTTAATAAAGTTAGCGGTAACAAGTATTTTAACATTTTATTGTGTTAGCGCTAACTTTGAGAGTTTGATCACGGAAAGACGGGAATCCATTCCACTATAGTAGCCTCACTTTAAAAAGGAATGAGGCGCTTATGATTTCAACCTGGTTGCCCGCAACAAATATCCAAATAATTGAAAGTGTCGCTGACTGGAAGCACGCGGTGGAAATATCTGCACAACCTCTATTAGCGCAAGGAGCGATTAATTCTAGCTATATAAACGCTATTTTTAATAGTCATCAGGAACTCGGTCCTTATTATGTTCTGGCCCCCGGCCTGGCAATGCCGCACGCGCGTCCGGAGCAGGGGGCGATTAAAAACGGCCTGTCGCTTTTACATATTAAACAGGGCGTTTCATTCGAGGCTGATGAGAATGACCCCATCTATGTTGTGCTGATGCTGTGTGCGGTTTCCGGCGATGAGCATATCCGCATGATCACCGCGTTGGCGGAAATTTTTTGCGATGAGTCACGACTGGAGAGTCTGTTACACGCATCGACGCTTGAGAAAATTCAACAAATAATCAATGGTTAACGAGGTTAATAATGAAGAAGGTACTGATTGTCTGTGGTAATGGTTTAGGTAGTAGCTTCATCGTTGAAATGAACGTGAAGAAAATTCTCACTGAGTTAAACAAACAGGCGGAGGTTTCCCACACGGACTTAACGTCGGCTAAAAGTGAAACTGCCGATATTATATTAAGCGCCAAAGATATTGCTGAACAGCTTTCAGGCCATTCTGCCCAGGTCTTCGGTTTAACTAATTTGCTCGATAATAATAAAATTAAAGAAATCCTCGTCGAACATCTTTAATTAATTTCTTGCGGCCCTACGGAGTCACTCTATGCTGCAGTTTATTATTCATGACGTGCTCGGCACGCCAGCGATACTGGTCGGCCTGTTCTCCTTGATTGGCTTATTATTGCAGAAAAAAGCTTTCTCGGATGTTATTTCCGGCACCCTGAAAACGATTATGGGTTTCGTGATTTTAACTTCTGGCGCGGCTATTATTGCGACCACCTTAACCACCTTCAGCCAGTTGTTTGAACATTCGTTCCATATTCAGGGCGTGGTACCGAATACCGACGCGATGGCTGCGCTGGCGCAGAAAAACTACGGCACCGCGACGGCGATGATCATGGTGTTGGGGATGCTGTTTAACATCATTCTCGCGCGCATCACGCCGCTGAAATACATTTTCCTCACCGGCCACCACACGCTGTATATGTCGGCGATGCTGGCGGTGATCCTCTCCGTTGGCGGCTTGTCTCCGTTCTGGGTGGTGGCGCTTGGCGCGATTATCCTCGGTGCGATGATGGTTGTTTCCCCGGCGATCCTGCAGCCGTTTACCCGCAAAATTATTGGCACCGACGATCTGGCGCTTGGCCACTTCGGCTCAACCGGTTATCTACTTTCGGCATGGGTTGGCAAGCTGGTCGGTAAGGGCAGTCCGTCTATTGAAGAGCTGAAGGTTCCGAAATCGTTGAACTTCCTGCGTGATTCTTCGGTTGCGATTTCGCTCACCATGATGATTCTGTTCCTGATTTTAGTACTGGTGGCCGGTAAGACCTTCGTCGAAACCAGTATCAGCGGCGGGCAGAACTTCATTATCTTCGCCATCATTCAATCGCTGACCTTTGCCGCTGGGGTATGGATCATTCTCGCGGGCGTACGCATGGTGATCGCTGAAATCGTCCCGGCATTTAAAGGGATTGCCGATAAGCTGGTGAAGGACGCGAAACCGGCGCTCGACTGCCCGACCGTTTTCCCGTTCGCGCCGAATGCGGTGATCGTCGGCTTTCTGTCGAGCTTTACCGCCGGTTTGCTCAGCATGTTTCTGTGCCCGCTGTTCGGTCTGAGCGTGATTGTCCCGGGGCTGGTGCCGCACTTTTTCTGCGGCGCGACGGCCGGTGTTTACGGCAATGCCTGCGGTGGCCGCCGCGGCGCGGTGATCGGTGCTTTTGCTCAAGGTTTATTGATCTCTTTCTTACCTGCCATCCTGCTGCCGTTGATGGGCGATCTGGGCTTTGCATCCACCACCTTTGGTGATGCGGACTTCGGCGTTGTCGGCATTGCGCTTGGGCATATTCTGGCGTGGTTTCATTAACTAAGTCATGTGGCGGTGGGGGAGCGACAACGCGATTTCTATTACCCCACTACGGCACTCACGTTCACCTGTCGCCTGGGACGCTGTACCTGGATGCGTTCCGGGCGATACTCATAACGTGTTATTTTTCGGTTGCAATATTGTGACTAGCGAAGCGATATGCTGCCGTTATTTATGGCATATTCTTCACTCTGGCTACAAAGAAGGAGTGTGAGATGCCCCCTGAGTACGTTGATTACCTGATCCTCGGCGACGAGCACCATGGCGAAATTTATAGTGATATTAAATCCACCCGCCTGGCTGTGCGCTCAAAGTATGCCTCACATGCCAAACGCGCTTTTGATGACGCCCCGACAACCGCGCCGAAAATGGTGAACTATCACGTTCACGAATATCCGGCACAGGATGGTCGCTTCTACCTGGTGGCCACCAACTATCCTTTGAGTGATTTCGACGTTGAAGATGCGCTGGTGAAATCTCGCATTCATCCGCTGCGCGCCTAGTGTCTGGCGTTTATCAACAGGCGGCGACATGCTACCTGCCAAATCTATCGCTGTAAACCCCGCTATTTCCCACTGATCAGCCGCTGCGTTTTTTTGTGCGTTAGCGCTGATTTCTGTACGTTTTTTGGTGCGAACGGCCGAATCTGGGCCAGATTTTATAGGCGTCCGATCGTTGCCACGTGAACCACGGCGCCATCCGCCATGCCCGTCAGTTTGTACAGGAGAGCCAGTGATGCTGTCGCCGATGATTTATCAGGATTTAACCACCGCCGCGCTGCTTGACCATGCGGCGCATTATCACCGCGAGACGGAGATCGTTTCGGTGAGTACCGACGGAGCGATTGAGCGCAGCTGTTGGGGGGAGGTGGCTTGCAACGCCCGCCGATTGGCGTCGGCGCTGTCAGCGCTGGGTCTGGCTCCCGGCGCCCGCTGCGGCACGCTGGCGTGGAACAACCGCCGCCATCTGGAGATCTATTTTGGCGTCGCATCAGGCGGTTGGGTGACGCACACCATCAACCCGCGGCTGTCGGTTGAACATCTGCTGTATATCATCAACGATGCTGCCGATGAGGTGCTGTTTATCGACCAGACTTTCCTGCCGCTAATACTACCGCTGCAGCCACAGATGCCAACGGTGAAACAGATCGTGTTAATGGAGCCGCATAGCGAAGAGGCGCAGAGCCTACTGCCGTCGCTGCGTTTTTTTGACGATCTGTTGCGGCAGGGCGATGCACAATATCCGTGGCCGGCCTTGAATGAACTGACGCCCGCCTCGCTGTGTTATACCTCGGGAACGACGGGAAGACCGAAAGGAGTGCTGAATACCCATCGTTCATTGGTGCTGCATGCGCTAAGCGGCAATCAACCGGATGGCGCTGGAATATCAGCACAGGATTCGTTGTTGCCGGTGGTGCCGATGTTCCACGTCAACGCCTGGGGGACGCCGTTTATCGCCGCGATGGTCGGCGCGCGGCTGGTGCTGCCGGGACCGCATCTTGATGGCGATAGTCTGCTGAGGCTGCTGAGCACCGAGAAGGTGAGTGTGGCCTTTGGCGTGCCGGTTATCTGGGCCGGGCTGCTGGCGGCGCTACGGAAATCGCAGGTTCGTTTACCTTATTTCAAACGCTCCTTCGTTGGCGGCTCTGCGCTGCCGCCGTCGATGATGGAGGTCTTTAAGCGTGATTATGATATTGAATTGATCCATGCCTGGGGAATGACCGAAACCTCGCCCATCGGCACCATCAACACGCTGCTGAGCAAGCACGCGGCGCTCCCGGAGGAACAGCAGCGTAAGCAAAGCTACGGTCAGGGGCGGCCGATCTTCGGTATTGATTTGCGGGTGGTGGATATTGAGGGGAAACCGTTGCCCTGCGATGGTGAAAGCCAGGGCTATTTGCAGGTTCGCGGGCATTGGGTCGTGGAGCAATACTTTGGTCGCGAGGAAAGCGCGCTCACCGCTGATGGCTGGTTTGATACTGGCGATATCGGCACGCTCGACGTTAACGGCTATCTGGTTATCCACGATCGGGCGAAAGACATTATCAAATCCGGCGGCGAATGGATCTCCACCGTCGAACTGGAAAATATCGCTATTGCCCATCCGGCGGTACGCAGCGCGGCGGCCATCGCCGCACGCCATCCGCGCTGGGACGAGCGTCCGGTGCTGCTGTGCGTCCGCGCGGAAGGGGGCGAAGTGGACGAGGCGGAGCTGCTGGCGTGGTATCAGGAAAGGGTGCCGAAATGGCAGATCCCCGACCGTATTATTTTCATTGATGCGCTGCCGGTCAGCGCAACGGGTAAAGTATTGAAAAATCGTCTACGTGACCAGTACGGCCAGATTTTAATGAACGAGGAAACATGAGCATCGCTGAATCTGTTCGGTATCCGCAGCATCAGGCGGCGCTGGCGGAGCTGTATGCCGCCCGTCAGCGCTGGGCGACAAAATCAGTCAAAATGCGCCTGGCGCTGCTGCAGAAAATTAAACACCAGCTGCGGCAGATTGCCCCGCAATGGGTGCAGGCCGCTTCTGCTGCGAAAGGGTTGCCTGCCGGGAGCCCGCTGACTGGCGAAGAATGGTTCGCCGGCCCGGTGGCGCTGATGGCTGGTTGCCACGGATTGATGGTGACGTTGGCGCAGATGACCGACAAAGCGTTTCTACAGCAGATCCCTGGTCGCACGCTGGCAGACGGGCGCCTGGCGCTGCGCGTGATGCCGGGGAGCGTGTGGGAAAAACTGCTGCTATCCGGCGTGAAGGCGGAGGTCTGGATGCAGGCCGGAGTGACGCGGGATAATCTTTCCCGGCATGCGGCGACGGCCTATGAGCGGCCGCTGGCGCAGCGGGAGGGTAAAGTGGCGCTGGTGCTGGGCGCGGGCAACGTCGCCGCTATCTCGCCGCTCGATGCGCTGCATAAGCTATTTGTCGAAAACCAGGTGTGCCTGCTCAAACTGAATCCGGTCAACGACTATCTGCTGCCGTTTCTTGAACAGGCGCTGGCGCCGCTTATCGCCTGCGATGCGTTACGGATCGTCACCGGCGATGCGCAAACCGGCGCATGGCTGTGCGAACACCCGTATATTGCAGAGATCCACATTACCGGTTCAGCGGCCAGTCATGACGCGATTGTCTGGGGCGAGGGCGAAGAAGGTGTACGCCGCCGTCAGTCGGCGACCCCGCGTAACGCGCGGCGAGTGACCTCAGAGCTTGGCGGCGTCTGTCCGACCATCGTGGTCCCAGGGCCGTGGAGCGCCGCGGATATTGCGTTTCAGGCGCAGCAGTTGGCGAGCCAAAAGCTCAACAACGCGGGTTTTAACTGTGTAGCCAGCCAGGTATTGGTGATGCAGCGCGGCTGGCGCCATGAGAGCGCGTTATTGCACCAGTTACAGCAGGCGATCGCCGCTTCCCGGCGTCCGGCTTATTATCCCGGTACTGAGGCGCGGATCGCGGCCTTTTGCGATCGGGCGGTCAACCCGCAGCTTATTGAACGTGAAGGAACGATGGCGTTTGTTATCGCCAATAGCGAAGAATCAGCCGATTTTACCCACCGAGAAGTATTTGGTCCGGCGCTGTCAATTACCCGGCTGGACGCCGATAGCGCGGAGAGTTTCCTGCGCCAGGCGATCGGTTACGCCAACCAGCGGCTACAGGGGAGCCTGGGGGCGAATATCGTGATTCATCCCCGTACCAGGAAGGCTATCGGTAAAAAACGTTTTCATGCGCTGATCAATGAACTGCGCTACGGCACCATCGCGATCAACAGCTGGACTGGCGTGGCATTTATGTTAGCCCCTTGTCCCTGGGGCGCTTATCCAGGCCATTCGCTGGCCGATATCCAGAGCGGACGCGGTACGGTACATAACAGCTTCATGCTGGAAAGCACCGAACGCACGGTGCTGGAGGCGCCTTTCCAGCCGTTCCCGCGTGGGCTACTGCGTGGTGAACTGTCGCTACTGCCGAAGCCGCCGTGGTTTATCAATCACCAGCGCCAGGATGAGGTGGCGCAACGGCTGCTCGAATTTTACTATCGCCCGGGGTGGCGCAAACTGCCGCGGATATTCTGGCAGGCGTGGCGTGGGTAGGAGAAGATGAAAAAAGGCGGAACCGAGGTTCCGCCCCGTGGGGTTAGCGCCCGGCTTTCAGCTTCTGGTAATACTCTTCATAAATGGCGCTGGCGCTGCCGACGTCATTCTGCCATTCGCCTTTTTCAATCGTCGCGGCATCCGGATACAGCGATTTATCGTTGGCCACTTCCGGGCTGAGCATTTTCCGCGCAGCCAGATTCGGCGTCGGGTAACCGATAGTTTCAGCAACCTGTTTCGCCACATCCGGGCGTAGCAGGAAGTTAATTAATTTCAGCGCGCCGTCGACGTTTTTGGCATTAGCCGGGATAGACAGGCTGTCCATCCAGAAGATGCCGCCTTCTTTCGGCCAGATGACTTCCAGCGGCGTCCCCGCCTGACGCGCCACGTACGCCGAGCCGTTCCATACCATCCCAAGGTTCACTTCGCCTTCCATGTACGGGTTTGCCGGGTTATCGGAATTGAACGCTGCGACGTTTGGCATCAGCTTTTTCAGCTCGTTGTACGCGGCTTCAATCTCTTTTGGATCGGTCGTGTTGCCGGAATAGCCCAGCTTGCGCAGCGCCATCTGGAACACTTCACGCGCGTCATCGGTCAGCAGCAGGCTGCCTTTATATTCCGGTTTCCACAGGTCGGCCCAACTGGTGACGGTCTTCGGATCGATAGCATCGCTATTGACGCCGATTGCCGTCGCGCCCCAGATGTAGGGGATCGAATAGTCGTTATCCGGATCGAATGGTTTGTTCAGCATCTGCGGATCGAGGTTGCTGAAGTTGCTCAGCTTGCTCTTATCAATCTTCTGCAGCATGCCTTCTTTGCGCATTTTGTCGACGAAGTAGGTTGACGGCACCACCAGATCGTAAGCGCCGTCTTTATAGGTTTTGAGCTTGGCGTACATGGTTTCATTCGACTCGTAGGTCGAATAGATAACTTTGATGCCGGTCTCTTTCGTGAACTGTTCCAACAGGCCTGGCGGCACGTACTCGGTCCAGTTATAGAAATACAGCGTTTTGCTATCGTCCGCGTGCGCGGCGCCCATGCCCAGTGCCAGAGCGCCCGCAGCGAGCAGGTGGCGTGACCATTTTTTCATTTTAACGTCCCCTGAGTTTTATCACGTGCAATTAACTGACTGGCGATGACCATCACCAGCGAAAGAACCAACAGAATCGTCGCCAGCGCGTTCACCTCTGGCGAAACGCCGACTTTGACCATCGAATAGATCTTCAGCGGCAGGATTTCATAACCCGGACCGGTGACGAACGAGGAAACCACCACGTCATCCATCGATAGGGTAAAACTCAGCAACCATCCCGCAGCGACGGCGGGCAGCGCCAGTGGTAAAATAATTTTCCGTAGGATAGTCAGTTCGCTGGCGCCGAGGTCTTTCGCCGCTTCCAACATTCGCACATCAAACCCTTTCAGGCGCGAAAATACCGTCACCACCACGAAGGGCAGGCAGAAGGTGATATGTGAAAACAGCAGCGACCAAAAACCGAGTTGGATGCCGATCAGCATAAACAGCACCAGCAGGGAGATAGCCATGACAATGTCCGGCGACATCATCACCACGAACAGCATCCCGCTGACGAAAGGTTTCCCGCGAAAGCGATAACGGTACAACGCCACGGCCGTCAGCGAGCCAATCAGCGTAGCGAACGTCGCCGACAGCACCGCCATGGTCAGCGAGTGCTGAGCGGCTTGCAGCAGGCTATCGTTGTTCATCAACAGGCTATACCAGTCGGTGGTGAAGCCTTGCCAGTTGATGCCGAAGCGCGATCGGTTAAACGAGTTAACGATCAGAATAATAATAGGGATGTAGAGATATGCGTAGATGGCGGTCATAAAGCCGCCGCGCAGCAGTCGACCGATCATTCCAGTTCCACCCTCTTATTCAGCAGGCGCGCCGCGCGCCAGTAAATCATCAGCATCAGTCCCATCACCAGCGTTAAGGTAATGCTGGTCGCCGCGCCAAATGGCCAGTCGCGGATATTGAGGAACTGGCTCTTAATCACATTGCCAATCAGCAGGTTCTTGGCTCCGCCCATCAGGTCGGAAACATAGAACAGCCCCATCGCCGGTAGCATCACCAACAGACAACCGGCGATAATTCCCGGCATGGTTAGCGGAATAATGATGCGGATAAAGGTCTGCAGTTTGCTGGCGCCAAGATCTTTCGCCGCTTCCAGCAGCGGGCGATCCAGTTTTTCAATGCTGGAGTAGAGCGGCATCACCATAAACGGCAGCAGAATATAAACCAGGCCGATGATCACCGCCGAGGGGGTATACATGATGCGCAGCGGCGTATCAATAACTCCCAGCCACAGCAGAAACGCATTCAGATAACCCTTGGTGCTGAGGAAAATCTTCAGTCCATAGATGCGGATCAGCGAATTGGTCCAGAACGGGACGATCAACAGGAACAGCAGCAGCGGGCGGACCTTCTGCGGCAAACGGGCGAGAAACCACGCGAACGGGTAGCCCAGCGCCAGACAGGCGAGGGTCGCCAGCAGCGCCATGTTCAGCGAGTGCAGCAGCACATCGTAATAGAGTGGATCCAGCAACCGTGAGTAGTTATCCAGCGTGAAGACCATTTTGACGAAGTTAGCGTCGTCGCGGGTCAGGAAGCTGGTGGCGATGATCATCAGGTTCGGCAGGAAGACAAACAGCACAAGCCAACCCACGATAGTGGCAATCACCACATTTTGGAATTTACTGGTGTTCTTCATCGGCCAGTACAACCTCCCAGCTTTCCACCCAGTTAATCGCCATTTTCTGGTCGAGAGAGTGGTCGAAATCAGGATCGTCTTCGTTGAAGAACTCGCTGACCATGACCATTTTGCCGTTTTCCAGCTCGACAACCGACTCCAGGGTCATACCCTTGTAGTTGCGCTCGCGCACGTAGCCGATCAAACCGTCGGCTTCGCTGCCGTGGTGGATTTCATCGACGCGCAGATCTTCCGGGCGCAGCAGTACGTTTAGCGGTTGCCCTTTTTCAACGGCGAAGTTGACGTAGATATTGCATTCGCGGCCTTCGACGCAGGCGCGGACGCGCTGTTCGTCAAGGCGTTCGATAACGGTGGCGTTAAAAATGTTGATTTCGCCGATAAAGCTGGCGACGAACAGGTTTTTCGGTTCTTCGTAGATTTCACGCGGGGTGCCGTCCTGCTCGATTTTGCCATCGCGCATCACGACGATGCGGTCGGACATGGTCAGGGCTTCTTCCTGGTCGTGGGTGACGAACACAAAGGTGATGCCGAGTTTGCGCTGTAGCGCTTTCAGCTCGTTCTGCATCTGCTTGCGCAGCTTGTAGTCGAGCGCCGAGAGGGATTCATCAAGCAGCAGCAGGCGTGGTTTGTTGACCACCGCGCGGGCGATAGCCACGCGCTGCTGTTGACCGCCAGAGAGCTGGTGCGGTTTGCGCTGGGCGAACGCCTCCAGCTGTACCATCTTTAAAGCGTCCACCACTCGCGGGGTGATGTCTGCTGCCGGGGTTTTCTGCATCCGCAGGCCGAAGGCGACGTTTTCGAACACGGTCATGTGCGGAAACAGCGCATAGCTTTGAAATACGGTATTAACGTGGCGGTTTTCCGCCGGGACATGGGTGATATCCTGGTCTTCCAGATGGATACGTCCGACATCAACGTTTTCCAGACCAGCGATTAGACGAAGAACGGTTGTTTTACCGCAGCCAGAGGGGCCAAGCAGGGTGAGAAATTCACCATTATTGATGGTTAAATCGAGATCGGAGATAACGGTCTTGCCATCAAAGCTTTTGCGAATTCCCGCCAGTTGAACCAGCGGAGAAAGCGTACGCGGTTGTATATTCAATTTTTGACTCTGTCCCATGTAATCGTAACGGAAAGCTGACCGCTACGGGGTTTGTGATTAACCACCTTTGGGGTTGCACATTATTAATAAGGGCCAGCATTTTACGGCAAACGATTGTAATCGCCAATCATTGTTGCACCGCGGCACGCCACCTTTACACATCATGCACGTTATGTATTAAATTTTGGTTTACGGGCTAAAAATGACCTGACGCAATATTTGTCTTTTCGCCCTTATTGATAATGTTGTCACGAAAAATGAGGGTGGCCACATGGATAAATTGCTTGAGCGTTTCCTGCAGTACGTTTCTTTAGATACGCAATCGAAGCCTGGCGTGCGTCAGGTTCCTGGTACCGAAGGGCAGTGGAAGCTACTGCGTCTGCTGCAGAACCAGCTGCAAGACATGGGGCTGGTCAATGTGACGCTGAGTGAGAAGGGCACGTTAATGGGCACGCTGCCCGCCAACGTCGCGGGCGAGATCCCGGCCATTGGCTTTATTTCTCATGTCGATACTTCGCCGGATTTCAGCGGCAAAAACGTGAATCCGCAAATCGTTGAAAATTATCGCGGTGGCGATATCGCTCTCGGTATTGGCGATGAAGTGCTGTCGCCGGTGATGTTCCCGGTCCTGCATCAGTTGCTGGGGCAGACCTTAATTACCACCGACGGTAAAACGCTGCTCGGCGCTGATGACAAAGCCGGCATTGCCGAGATCATGACGGCATTAGCCACCCTGCAGGCGAAAAATATCCCCCACGGCGATATTCGCGTCGCCTTTACGCCGGACGAAGAAGTGGGAAAAGGGGCGAAGCATTTTGACGTCGCCGCGTTCGATGCCCGCTGGGCCTACACCGTCGACGGCGGCGGCGTTGGCGAACTGGAGTTTGAAAACTTCAATGCCGCTTCCGTGACCATCAAAATCGTCGGCAACAACGTTCATCCTGGTACCGCGAAAGGGGTGATGGTCAATGCGCTGTCGCTGGCGGCACGCATTCATGCCGAAGTACCGGCTGATGAGGCGCCGGAAACCACCGAAGGCTACGAAGGGTTTTATCATCTGACGAGCATCAAAGGCAGCGTTGACCGGGCGGAGATGCACTACATTCTGCGCGATTTCGATCGTAAGCAGTTTGAGGCGCGGAAACGCAAAATGATGGAGATCGCCAAAAAAGTGGGTAAAGGGCTGCATCCGGATTGCTATATCGAACTGGTGATCGAAGACAGTTACTACAACATGCACGAGAAAGTGATCGCCCATCCGCACGTCGTGGATATCGCGCGTCAGGCAATGGTGGATTGCGATATTGAACCGCAGATGAAACCGATTCGCGGCGGTACCGACGGCGCCCAGCTTTCGTTTATGGGGTTACCGTGCCCGAATCTGTTCACCGGCGGCTACAACTACCATGGCAAACACGAGTTCGTCACCCTGGAAGGTATGGAGAAAGCCGTCCAGGTGATTGTGCGTATTGCAGAGATCACGGCGAAAAGCAAAGTGAACTAATCCCAACGCCTGGGCCCGGTAAGCGCAGCGCTACCGGGCAGGATGTCGACTCAGTCCTCGAAGAACCAGTAACCGCTGTTGACCAGCGCCGCCAGCATGGCGAGGAATGATGGGTCTTCCAGCGCATCGCCGAAATGATCGGCGCGCAGTGTCAGGTGTGTCGCCAACGCATCAAGCGCCGGGCGGTGCGGTGAATTCACCTGCTCGCCGTTGACGAACACTTCGCCATCAATACGCAGCACGCGCAGGCCGCCGAGGCGCGCGAGCTTATCTCCCTGTTGCAGGGCATCGTAAATCTCATCCGGTTGGTACGGCGGTTCCGGCGGTGCGACGTCGAGTTCGTGACGGGATTGCGTAATAAACTCGCCGAACCACTGTTTAAAGTGCTCAGGCTGGTTAATTAATCCCAGCATCATGTCGCGCAGGCGATCCAGTTCGGTAGGCAGAATGTCGGCCGGATGGTTGCGGGATGGCACATCCGGGTCGGCATAGCGCTGGCTGCCCAGTTCGCGCTGCAGGATATAGTCGGCGAAGCCGCTGAACAGCTCACGGGCGTTCGGTGAACGATAGCCGACCGAATAGTTTAGCGAGTTTTCTAGCGAGTAGCCTTCATGCGGGAATCCCGGCGGAATATAGAGAATATCGCCAGGCGCCATCTCTTCGTCGATGATCGCTTCGAACGGATCGACCTGCAGCAGGTCCGGGTGTGGGCAGTGCTGTTTCATCGGCACTTTTTCGCCCACGCGCCAGCGGCGGCGGCCGGTGCCCTGAATGATAAACACGTCGTATTGATCGAGATGCGGGCCTACGCCGCCGCCGGGGACGGAGAAGGAGATCATCAGGTCGTCGATACGCCAGTCCGGCAGGGCGCGGAACGGGCGCATCAGCGCTGCTGTCGGCTCGTGCCAGTTGTTCACCGCCTGCACCAGCAGCGACCAGTTGTTTTCGCTCAGATGATCGTAGCTTTCAAACGGGCCGTGGCTGACCTGCCATTTGCCGTCCTGGTGGCTCACCAGACGGCTATCGACTTCGCTCTCCATGGCCAGACCGGCCAACTCATCCGGGCTAATAGGGTCGACGAAATTGGCGAACCCGCGCTTTAGCACCACCGGGCGTTTTTGCCAGTAGCGTTCAATAAAGTCGGGCCAGTTAAGCGTTAATTGATAATCCATATTTATATTCCACAGCAGGTGTCTGTCTGGGATTATAACGGATGCGGCGCCTCGGCGATGCAGGCGCCGTTAAAAAAGGGTGCTTTAGCTCTCTTTATCATCAGGAAGTTGACGGCCAAAGATCACTTCCATGCAGGCGCCGCCGAGTAAGCTGTCGCCGGTCAGGATGTCGCCGTCGTATTGTTCGACGATATCACGGGCGACGGACAGGCCGACGCCCTGGCCCGGGCGTAGCGTATCAGCGCGTTGCCCGCGATCAAACACCGCGGCGCGCTGGCTGTGTGGAATGCCGGGGCCGTCGTCTTCCACCAGGATATGCAGTTGGTTGTCGGTGGTCTGTCGCACGGAGACTTCGACAAATTCGAGACAGTATTTGCAGGCGTTGTCGAGAACGTTGCCCATCACTTCCATGAAATCGTTCTGCTCGCCAACAAAGCTGGTTTCCGGCGAAATATCGAGGGTGATGTTGACCCCTTTGCGCTGATAGACCTTATTGAGCGCGGACGTCAGGCTATCCAGCAGCGGCGCGATGGGATGCAGTTCGCGACTGAGCAGGGCGCTGCCGCTGCGCATGCTGGCGCGGTGCAGATAGTAGCCGATTTGCTGCGAGATGCGGCTAATCTGCTCCAGCATCACCGGCTCCGCTTCGCTGACGCTGATTTTTTCGCCGCGCAGCGACCGTAGGGTACTTTGTAGCACGGCCAGCGGCGTCTTCAGACTGTGGGTCAAATCGGTAAGCGTGGTGCGGTATTTATCGTAGCGATCGCGCTCGCTTTTCAGCAGGCGATTAAGGTTGCTGACCAGTCCTGTGAGTTCACGAGTGGTGTTCGAATCGAGTATTTCGCGATGGTGTTCTTCCAGCTCGCGGACCTCTTTCGCCAGCGATTCAATGGGGCGCAGACTCCACCAGGCGGCAAGCCACAGCAGAGGAATAACCAGTAGCAGGTTAGCGGCAAGCACGTAGATAAACCAGCTCCACACCATGTAGGAACGTTTAAGCTCTACCGGAATGGTATCGACGACCACAATACTCAGTTGCGGCATCTTATCGGTCGCCGGGTAGAGATTAATCGCCACCGAGTGGGTCATCTCCGAAGAGTCGTCCTCCTGGCGGATCGCGTCAAGCTGCTCACGGATTTCGTCATTATTGCGCAGCAGCATGCTGCTATCGACATCGGCTTCAATCTCGTGGAAACCGTTGCTTTTCAGCCATTCCGGCTGAATGCGCTTCACCAGCCAGGGGACATCGTGCTGGGCCCACAGCAGTTTGCCTTTAGCGTCGTAAATCAACGTCACCGTGGGGCTCTGCATATTCAGATTTTCCGGAATATCGACGTCGATGCTGTTGTTTTCCCACTTTGCCAGCATGTAGAACAGGTTACTCTCGCCGCGCAGCAGGCGAAAGGTGGTTTTATCGAAGCTGACGCTGTAGCCCACCAGCGCAACCATCCCGTAGGCCAGCGACAGGATCAGCACCACGGCGGCGGTCGCCAGCAGGAAGCGGACGCGCAGAGAGAGCGGTAGGATATGTTGCAGCACGCTTTTCATCCGCGCAGTTCGAATAAGTAGCCCTGGCCGCGTACGGTAGTTATCACGTCCTGTGGGTATTGCGCCTGGATTTTCTTACGCAGGCGCCCCATCAGGACATCGATGGTGTGGCTTTCGCGTAATTCGGCATCGGGGTACAGCTGCAGCATCAGCGAGTCTTTGCTGACGACTTTGCCGCGGTTACGGATCAGCGTTTCCATGATGGTGTATTCAAAGGCGGTAAGCTTGATCGGCTGGTTGTTCACCGACAGCTCGCGACGCGACAAATCGACCTGGAAAGGCGGGAGAGAAATCACCTGCGACGCCAGGCCGCTGTTGCGGCGCAGCAATGCCTGCATGCGGGCGGCGACTTCCTCAATATGGAAAGGTTTGGTGACGTAATCGTCGGCGCCGGCGCTCAGTACTTCGACTTTGTCCTGCCAGCCTTCACGAGCGGTTAGCACCAGAACCGGTACCGAAACGTCGTGACTACGCCAGCGACGAATGAGCGACAGGCCGTCTTCATCCGGCAGGCCGAGGTCAACGATAGCAACGTCCGGGATATGCTCGCCCAGATAGTAATCTGCTTCCTTTGCGTCTTCCGCAGCATCCACCTGGTGACCCAGTTCCTGTAGCTGAACCTTGAGGTGATGGCGCAGCAGAGAATTATCCTCAACGACGAGTACGCGCATGCCCATTCTCCATTTCATTTTGATTTGAATAGTTTAACGCCATTATGTGGCGCTGGGGATAAACATTCTATAAACCAGGCGGGAGGGGAACTTTTTCTGCGCGGAAAGCGAGCGATTGGCAGGTAGCATGCGCGTTAACTTTGCACATGCTACCTGAGAGTGGTGGGTTACTTCAGCTCGTCAACCATGGTGGTGGCGCGGCCGATGTAGTTCGCTGGGGTCATCGCCTTGAGGCGAACTTTTTCGTCTTCCGGCAGTGGCAGACCATCGATGAACTGCTGCATGCCTTCGGCGTCAACGCGCTTGCCGCGGGTCAGCTCTTTCAGCTTCTCGTACGGTTTCTCGATGCCGTAGCGGCGCATCACAGTCTGAATCGGCTCAGCCAACACTTCCCAGTTATGATCCAGTTCGTCCAGCAGACGGTCCTGGTTCAGTTCCAGTTTGCTCACGCCTTTCAGCGTGGATTGGTAAGCGATCAGCGCATAACCGATACCCACGCCGAGGTTACGCAGTACGGTGGAGTCGGTGAGATCGCGCTGCCAGCGGGAAACCGGCAGTTTGCTGGCCAGATGCTGCATCATGGCGTTCGCCAGGCCGAGGTTACCTTCGGAATTTTCGAAGTCAATCGGGTTCACTTTATGCGGCATGGTTGAGGAGCCGATCTCGCCCGCCACGGTTTTCTGTTTGAAGTGGTTGAGCGCAATATAACCCCACACATCGCGGTCGAAATCGATCAGGATAGTGTTGAAGCGCGCCATGCAGTCAAACAGTTCTGCGATGTAATCGTGCGGCTCGATCTGGGTGGTGTACGGGTTCCACTGAATGCCCAGCGAGGTCACGAACGTTTCGCTGAACTGGTGCCAGTCAACCTCCGGGTAGGCGGCGATGTGGGCATTGTAGTTACCGACCGCGCCGTTGATTTTACCGAGGATCTCCACCTGGCTCAGCTGACGGTACTGGCGCTCCATGCGGTAGGCGACGTTGGCCATCTCTTTACCCATGGTGGACGGAGTGGCCGGTTGGCCGTGAGTACGGGAGAGCAGCGGCACATCGCGGTACTGGGTCGCCAGCGCTTTTACCGCGTCAATCAGCTTACGCCAGTAGGGCAGCACCACTTCGTCACGCGCAGTTTTCAGCATCAGCGCGTGCGACAGGTTGTTGATATCTTCGGAAGTACAGGCAAAGTGAATAAATTCAGATACCGCGTGCAGCTCAGCGATATCGGCGACTTTTTCCTTGAGGAAATATTCTACCGCTTTCACGTCGTGGTTGGTGGTGCGTTCAATGGTTTTGATACGCTCCGCGTCCTCTACGCTGAAGTCGGCAACGATTTTATCAAGGAAACCGTTTGCGTGTGCAGCAAAAGCAGGAACTTCCTTGATCGCGGCGTGCGCGGCCAATTTCTGCAGCCAGCGGACTTCTACCTGGACGCGGAATTTCAGCAAACCGAATTCGCTGAAGATACCGCGCAGCGCGCTGACTTTATCGCCGTAGCGGCCGTCAACGGGGGAAACGGCGGTCAGTGAGGATAATTCCATAGATCACAACTCCGGGGTTAAATGAGCAAGAATTTGTTTTGCCTGGTTAACCAGACGATGACGAGAAAACATGAGCTGCAGGCGTCCGCCGCCAACCTGGTGCCAGAGCACGGCTGAGCGAATGCCGGCGAGCAGGGTTGAACGCACTTTGGCCTGCACCTGCGGGCTTTGCAACACAGCAGGGGAACCGGTGACCTGAATGCGCGGCCCCAGCGGACTGATGACATCGACGTAGATGCCGGCCATCGCGCTCAGCAGCGTTTCAGATTGCAGATCGAAATGCTCCAGCTGGCGACGCAGGCCGCCGATGCGGTTGCCGAGGGTGTCCATCGCCCCTTTGCTGGCGGCGAGTTTACGCTCCAGCACCATCAGACTTAACGTGTAGCGGGTGAGTTCAGCATTGAGACCCTGGCGGCTGTTGGTATTCAGCACGCCGAGTAGCGTCTCAAGCCCGAGACGAAGATTGGCTTCACTACCACCGAACACCGCCAGGGTTGAATCCGGGTCGAGGTCGATGATGCTGTTCAGCGAAACGTGCAGGGCGTCGCTATCGCAATGCCCCTGATGTGCCAGCTGCTGAACCAGACGCGCTGCCTGGCATACGCCCGCCAACGCCAGAGTGATGTCATAATAATTCTTCGCCACGCTTACTCCTTGTAACCCGCCGGGCGTTTATCAGGCATCCGGCGGAAAATGGTCGATCAGGACTGCAGCGGCAGGCGCTGTTCAATAATTCCGCCGCCGAGGCACACTTCACCGCTGTAGAAGACGGCGGACTGGCCCGGCGTCACAGCGGCAACCGGCTCATCAAAGGTAACTTCGATACGGTCTTCATCCAGCGTCTTCACGGTGCACGGGATATCGGTCTGCCGATAGCGGGTTTTCACCGTACAGCGGAGGGTGCCCTGCAGCGGCTGGCGATCGACCCAATGCAGCTGCTGGGCAATCAGGCCGACGGACATCAGACGCGGGTGATCGTGGCCCTGAGCGACAACCAGTACGTTATTTTCCACGTCTTTATCGACCACGTACCACGGATCTTCGCTACCTTCTTTGGTACCGCCGATGCCGAGGCCTTTACGCTGGCCGAGAGTGTGATACATCAGCCCCTGATGCTCGCCGATTTCATCGCCATCGACGGTGATGATTTTACCCGGTTGCGCAGGCAGGTAGCGGCCGAGGAAGTCGCGGAATTTGCGCTCGCCGATAAAGCAGATACCGGTAGAGTCTTTTTTCTTTGCGGTGATCAGATCCAGCTCTTCGGCGATTTTACGCACCTGCGGTTTTTCCAGTTCCCCAACCGGGAACAAGCTTTGCGCGATCTGTTCGTGGCTCAGGGTGTACAGGAAGTAGCTTTGATCTTTATTGCCGTCGAGACCGCGCAGCAGTTGGCTTTTGCCGTTGACATCGGCGCGGCGCACGTAGTGACCAGTGGCGATGTAATCAGCGCCCAGATCTTCCGCGGCGAACTCGAGGAAGGCTTTGAATTTGATCTCTTTGTTGCACAGGATATCCGGGTTCGGCGTGCGGCCAGCTTTATACTCTTCGAGGAACAGCTCGAAGACGTTATCCCAGTATTCTGCGGCAAAGTTGACGGTATGCAGTTCAATACCGAGCTTATCGCAGACGGCTTGCGCGTCAGCGAGGTCGGCAGCGGCGGTGCAGTATTCCTCACCGTCGTCTTCCTCCCAGTTCTTCATGAACAGGCCTTCCACCTTATACCCTTGCTGTTGCAGAAGGTAGGCGGAAACAGAGGAATCGACGCCGCCGGACATGCCGACGATCACTTTTTTTGGACTTTCTGACATTGGAATACTCACCACATTGAACTTCAAGGCGGCGTATTCTAGCACGCGCGAGCCGCCGAGGCACCCCCTGAACTCGTCATATTCAGCGGGCCGCCAGGGGGGTCAAAGCGGCCAGTTAAAGGCGCCGATCAGCGATAGCGGGTGGCGCGCGTCCTGTTGATAGCTGCGAATGCTTTCGGCGACCAGCTGCGAGCGCAGGTTCCTCGCGTTAAGAATTTCCTCAGCACTGAGCCACAGGCAGCGATCGATATCGCTATCGTGCGGTTCAGTTGCGCACGTATCGTTAAGCTCAATGGCAAACAGGAAACGCAGGAACGGGGTGTTATCGGGGGCCAGCCACTGGTGCATGCGGATAAAATGCTGCGGCGCGGCGCGGATGCCGGTCTCTTCCCACAGCTCGCGTTCGGCGGCCTGAATCAGCGTCTCATCGGCTTCAAGATGGCCTGCTGGCTGGTTCCACAGCGCCTTACCGTTAATCGTCTCTTCAACGATGAGGAATTTATCTTTTGCGTGTACGACACAGGCAACGGTGACATGGGGTTTGAACATCGCGCTTCCTTATCAATATTGTTATTCGACTTTACGCCATTCGCCGTTGGCCAAACCATCAAGCGTGTAACTGCCCATCGCGTAGCGAATCAGACGCAGCGTCGGGAAACCGACATGGGCGGTCATGCGGCGGACCTGGCGGTTGCGCCCTTCATAGAGGGTTATCTTCAGCCAACTGGCGGGAATCGATTTACGCTCGCGGATCGGTGGGTTGCGCGGCCACAGCCACGCGGGTTCATCCACTGACTCTACGCCAGCGGGCAGGGTGGGACCATCGTTAAGGGTCACGCCGTCGCGCAGCGCGGCGAGCGCCTCGTTGGTGGGTTCGCCTTCCACCTGAACGTAATAAATCTTACCGGTGCGTTTACCCGGCTGGGTGAGTTTCGCCTGCAACGCGCCATCGTTGGTCAGCACCAGTAGACCTTCGCTGTCGCGGTCAAGGCGGCCAGCGGCATAGACGCCTGCGACCGGAATAAAATCCTTCAGCGTGCTGCGCCCGGCTTCGTCGGTGAATTGCGGCAACACATCATAGGGTTTATTGAACAAGATCACAGTTTTTGGTTGGCGTTCTTTACGTTGTCTGGTGACTTGTTGTGTGCTGAATCGCTCAACGCGATGTTTTCTAAATGAAGTTTTCTGCATGGTATTTTCAGGCTCTCTCAATTGCCGCATTATAGCCTAATTACGAATGCCTTTCATGGACGCAAACATTCAGGTAGTATTGACACGCTCATTACAAATTATTAACAAAAAATTGCTCATACCGATTCGCAATACAGGAAGGCGACAGGGACGCGATTCTCCGGTTAACGGGGTGACCCGGTACTCAGGAGTAGGCCGACTAAGCCAACACCAGGCTAGCGTGAAGAGGGAAGAGCAGAACCAGAAGCGCTCGAAGGAGAGGTTAATGGAAAGCAAAGTAGTTGTTCCGGCGGAAGGTCAGAAAATCACCCTGCAAAACGGCAAACTGAACGTCCCTCATAACCCGATTATCCCGTTCATTGAAGGCGACGGTATCGGCGTTGACGTTACCCCAGCGATGCTGAAAGTGGTTGATGCCGCCGTTGAGAAAGCCTATAAAGGCGAGCGTAAAATTTCCTGGATGGAAGTTTACACCGGTGAAAAATCTACCCACGTTTATGGCCAGGATGTCTGGCTGCCTGCTGAAACCCTCGATCTGATTCGTGATTACCGTGTTGCTATCAAAGGCCCTCTGACTACGCCAGTTGGTGGCGGCATCCGTTCTCTGAACGTTGCGCTGCGTCAGGAGCTGGATCTTTACGTTTGCCTGCGTCCGGTACGTTACTACCAGGGCACCCCGAGCCCGGTTAAACACCCGGAACTGACTGACATGGTTATCTTCCGTGAAAACTCAGAAGACATCTATGCCGGTATCGAGTGGAAAGCGGACTCCGCAGAAGCCGATAAAGTGATCAAATTCCTGCGTGATGAGATGGGCGTGAAGAAAATTCGCTTCCCGGAACATTGCGGTATCGGCATCAAGCCGTGTTCCGAAGAAGGCACCAAACGTCTGGTTCGCGCGGCGATTGAATATGCGATCACCAACGATCGTGATTCTCTGACCCTGGTGCACAAAGGCAACATCATGAAGTTCACCGAAGGCGCGTTCAAAGATTGGGGTTACCAGCTGGCTCGCGAAGAGTTCGGCGGCGAACTGATCGACGGTGGCCCGTGGATGAAAATCAAGAACCCGAACACCGGCAAAGAGATCATCGTTAAAGACGTGATCGCCGATGCGTTCCTGCAGCAGATCCTGCTGCGTCCGGCTGAATACGACGTTATCGCTTGTATGAACCTGAACGGCGACTACATCTCTGATGCCCTGGCGGCGCAGGTTGGCGGTATCGGTATTGCCCCGGGCGCGAACATCGGTGACGAATGCGCGCTGTTCGAAGCGACCCACGGTACTGCGCCGAAGTATGCAGGCCAGGATAAAGTGAACCCAGGTTCCATCATCCTGTCCGCAGAAATGATGCTGCGTCACATGCAGTGGTTCGAAGCCGCAGACCTGATCGTTAAAGGCACCGAAGGCGCCATCGCGGCCAAGACCGTGACCTATGACTTCGAACGTCTGATGGAAGGCGCTAAACTGCTGAAATGTTCTGAGTTCGGCGACGCGATTATCGCGAACATGTAATCCAGACGCTGGGTTAATGACAAACGGGAGCCGACGCGCTCCCGTTTTTTTTGCCTGCAATAGTGCCGCCTAAAATCGACCCTATGCCAAACCAGATGCTAATCGCGCTGTTCTCGACATTATTGGTAGTGATAATTAATCTCATTTAAATGATATCTTATCGGCAAACAACGGTATCCTGGCGATTTGATCCGCAAGGTCTGGCGGTTGCCTGGAAGTGTTACACGTCATTTATCAGGGACAGAGAATGGAAATTAAACAATATGATGCAGATTTGATCGCGAGAAATAAAGCCGTAGCCGGATGCTTTTGGATGTTGGTTTTATTCCTGGTCATCACCGCGGTTCCCGGGTTTTTTCAAAATAGTCCACAGTTGCTGGCCCGTGGATATCTGGCGCCGGTAATTTTCACTGCGGAGTTCCTGATTATCGTGCCCGTTTATTATCTGTTTTTCCGCCGCCGGGCAGGGTTGGGATTAGGGGAGTTCAGGCCGAATATATTCCTCATTCTGTTGTTCATTATCCTGTTGGTGCAATATATCTTTCCTTATCTGATGGGAAAACGCAGCGCGGAAGGCTGGTCGATAGGCCAGTTTGCTCTCGCGCCTCATGTTTTCTGGCTGAATAGTCTGTTGTTGGTTTTTGTTGTGCCCATCTATGAAGAGATGGTTTTTCGCGGCTGCTTGTTTAACGTTTTTAAAGTCTGGTTGCGGGATAATATCTATGCCGCTGCGGTTGCAGTATCCGTTATATTTTCCGCAGTACACCTGCAATACACCGATATCCGCACGTTTATCGTCTTATTCCTGGTTTCATTAGTGCTTATTGCCGCTCGCGTGAAAATGGGGGGAATACTGATGCCTGTGATTTTGCATATGGCCATGAATGCTATCGTCATTGCCGTTCAGTATGCTGCGTATTTACTCGGAGCCTTTGCCGGCTAGCCTCGATTTCGCCGTTGCTCGTGATATCCAGAATTAAATAAAAGTAACCTGTTCACGGCTGCGTCAGCTTGATACGGTGAATCATAATTTGCTTTATCTAATGTAATACCCTGGCCTGTTCCAGCAGGTTCGTCATATAGAGATGATATTATGAAAAAAACTATTCTGACGCTGGTTTTAGCGGCAATCGCCGCTCCGGTTTTTGCAGGCTATCACCCGATTGCCCGGACCACCGCCGTGGCCACCGCCGATCATCCGGTTGCAGTGGCGGCGGCCACTAGCGGTAACGGCAACCATCCGGTCGCGCGGACCACAGCAGTCGCTTCAGCGGACCACCCGGTAGCCGTCGCGGCGGCCACCGGCAACAATGGCCGTCACCCGGTTGCGCGGACCACCGTCGTGGCGTCCTCCGATCATCCGTTCGCGGCGGCGGCAGTCACCAGCCATTAAGCATCTCTTCCCTGGTTGCTACGCCGGGGAATTTTTATACCAAACCACTTTTGCGCAGACATTTCCTCTCTGGCCTCTTTTTGCGATATATTGGCGGCATTATCGTAAAATGATCTCTTTACCACAGGTAACACCGGCCATGGCTCTGATCCCTAAAAACTACGCCCGACTGGAAAGCGGCTATCGCGAGAAAGCGCTGAAAATCTATCCATGGGTTTGCGGACGCTGCTCAAGGGAGTTTGTCTACTCCAATCTGCGTGAACTCACCGTGCATCATATCGACCACGATCATACCAATAACCCGGAAGATGGTAGCAACTGGGAGCTGTTGTGCCTGTATTGCCATGACCACGAGCACTCCAAGTACACCGAGGCCGATCAGTACGGTACCCGGGTCGTGGCGGGTGAGGATGCGCAAAAAGATGTCGGCGAAGCTACCTATAATCCTTTTGCTGATTTAAAGGCGATGCTAAATAAGAAGAAATAGTTTCTTGCCGCACGGGGCGTCCTCGCGCGGCATGCTCATCGTTTCCTTCACGCCATCTGCTGCCATGACGTCTTCGTAAACCCTGATACGCCTACATCATAAAATCTATGCTGGTATTTTTGAATGTCTGATACGTCTCGTCATCCGGGGCGGCGGGAATGTCAGCTTGTTTGATGGCGGATAGTGCCACTGCGCAAAATTTTTCATCACCGTTCGCTATGCTGGCTGAGTTCAGGCGACCATCGCGCAACAACGAAATATGGAGGGTACAGCGCTTTCCTCTGTATTGTTCATCATCAGGCATCCGGTCTCGCACCGCGAGCAATACCTGTGTGGCATAAACGGAACGACCTGGCCTGGCGTCTGAAGGAAAACGGGCCAACAGATCGTCAACATCCTTCGATTCTGATGAATCATGAATGGCCGGCGCGTGCGGACTACAGGCTGTCAGCAATAATACCAATGTGGCTAATACTTTTGGGCTCATGGAGGCCTTTCCTGTTTATGATTTATCCCATCATAACGATAAGGCGGCACATCTGTAAGCTGCTAAAGATAAGTGATTTTGGCGGGAGCCGCCGGGAAATGGCGAGACTATGCATGCCGGATGCGCCAGGCGTTCGCGGCCGGCCATTCAGGCTGTGCGCCAACTTATCCCCGATTGCATAGCGGAAATTTATCGCCGACACTTAGAGCAAAGGCATGGTCTGCGCAGGCATTGTGCTTTACACTGCGCGCTGCAAAAATTGAGTAGATAAACGATTAATCAGGCGGTAATGGCGATGAACGGTACGATCACAACGTGGTTTAAAGATAAAGGTTTCGGATTTATCAAAGATGAAAACGGCGATAACCGCTATTTTCATGTGATTAAGGTCGCCAATCCGGATCTGATTAAGAAAGATGCGGCGGTGACGTTCGAACCCACTACCAATAACAAAGGCTTGTCGGCTTACGCGGTGAAAGTCATTCCGGAAAGCAAACACCTGTATATCGCGGGTGAGCGTCTGAAGCTGACATCCATCAAGTCTTACCTGGTGTACAGCGAGGAAGTCCCCGCTGATACCCGTATCGATAAAGAAAATGCCGTGCTGTCCGTGGGGCTGTTGATGAATAGCATCAAGCCGAAAGAGAGCGTGAAACCGGGTGAAATGCGCTCGCTGAAAAAGCTGGCGATCACCACCTTCCAGGGCACGACACTCATCTTCTCTGAAGATGAAATCGACATCGATGCGACGGTGAAGTTGCTTAAAGTCTGATCCTTTTCGGGCAACCCCGGTGCCGGATGCGCCCCTGATGTTGTGCGTATCCACGAGCGTAATTCAACCGATTTTAGAAACGACGATGACAAAACTTACCTTACAAGAACAGATGCTGAAAGCGGGGCTGGTCACCAGCAAAAAGATGGCCAAGGTCCAGAGAACGGCGAAAAAATCGCGAGTTCAGGCCCGTGAGGCTCGCGAGGCGGTGGAAGAAAATAAAAAAGCTCAGCTTGAGCGTGATAAGCAGCTCAGCGAACAGCAAAAGCAGGCGGCTTTAGCAAAAGAGTATAAAGCGCAGGTCAAGCAACTGATTGAAATGAACAGAATCATTGTTGCTAAAGGCCATATCGCGTTTAACTTCACTGATAATAACCTCATCAAGCAGATCGACGTGGATAAGACCACTCAGGCACAGCTGATTAGCGGCCGTCTGGCGATTGCTCGCCTGGCTGTTGATAACAGCGGCAAGTCTGAATACGCGATTATCCCTGCCAGCGTGGCTGATAAAATCGCCCAGCGCGATGCCGAGAGCATTGTGTTGAACAGCGCCTTGAGTCAGGAAGCGCAGGATGAAGACGATCCGTACGCAGATTTCAAAGTGCCTGATGACCTGATGTGGTAATCAGACGCGGACATCGTACAGTGAAAAACGGGCGCCTTCTGGCGCCCGTTTGCTTTCCCGGAGAGAACAGCGGCAGCGGCTGATAGCGTGACGACAGCGTCTGAGATTTTCAAGCAACGGTTGGACATTGTTGCCGGGACGGCAAATAGAGAGAGAAAGCGCCTGCTGAAGTGGATTATTGCCCGGTGCGGGCTCTCGGCAACGTGGAGGTTTGAAAGCACCGAAGTTCCCGAGATGGCGTTCGCTATCGCTAAGCTGGCGATAGCTGCGTTGGACCCCGTTGAATCACTGACCCGGTTGGGCATAACCGCCAAAGACGAACCAGCACAGCAGCGCCACTGCCGCAACAAAAATGGCAATGGGGAACAGGTAACCAATTTTCATTCAGGATATCTCCGTTTTTAGTACAGGAAGGTCTGCGGGTGAGCGTGTCGCCATGCCGGATAGAGGCAAATAGCCTGCGACGGCTGAGTGGCAATCGTCCGACGTCGTGATGATAGCACCATTGCATGCAAATAACATTATCATGTTATTAACATTCTGTTATCCGTTTTGCGGGAAGCGTGGCGGTCAGCCATATCCCGACCTGAGTGTAGACAGTGAACTGTCAGCCCGGACAGGGCCGACAGCGCCTTTCCGCGACGGCGGAAAAGCGATAAGAAAGGCTGAGGGCAACGATTAACAGGACGCCGCTGGCGTTGGATCCGCCATCTGCTTGAGCGTCCGGTCACCCAGAAATTGCCACGTATCCTGGCAAAACTGCTGCCACAATCCGGACAGATCGTCCGCTCGACCCAACGACTTCTGTCGACCTCCGTCCTGAAAGGCGCGGACGATATCTTCAGCCGTAATATGCTCAGGATGGCGGGCCAGTTGATATCCGCCGCCGGGACCCCGGATAGCTTCCACGATCCCTTTTTGGCGTAATATGGCAAGCAGTTGCTCCAGGTAGGAAATCGATATACCCAGTTTCTGATGCATTTCGTTGGTGGTCACAACCTTGTCTGCCCGGGCGAGCAAAAGGCTGGTGAGAATGGCATGCTGACAGCGCGTACTAATACGCATGGTAGACCTCCCGGTTTAGCGATGTGTTTGCAGGCGTAAATATGATAATAATGTGTGAATTTAATGATAACATTATTAGGCAAGTCTGCACGATGGACATTGCCGGAGGCATCGGAGAATTCAGTGAGTTCTGAGTGGGGAATCGGCGGCACCCGTCTCGCGGGTGCCGGATTTAGACGCTGCGAATGATGGGATTATCTTTTTGCGTCTGGGTTTCATACTCGGCATTATGCTGCTGAAGGTAATCGCGGATCAGTTGTCTGACTACCTGAGAAGGTGTGACATCCTGTTGCCGGCAAAGGGTTTCAAAAGCCTCTTTCTTGTGCGGGTCAATCAGTAGTGTCAGTCGCGCAGTTTTCTTTTCCATACGGTTATCGCCCTGGTATGTTAATCTAATGATAATACCACATCCGCAGGCGCAAGGTGGAAATTACAAACGTTCAAGCCGTTCGGCGAAAAGCCGGATATGGTTGTCATTAGCGCTGTTCAATATGGCATCGCGGCGCAGGGCTTCCGCATTCTGTCGCTGGCCTGTTGCATAAATCACCACGTTTCCCCCCTCAATGACCTGGCAGAAAAAGACCGTGCTAAAAACCTGGCGCAACGCCTGGTACAGCAGACTGTCGCTGCCGGGAACCGACAGGTAGTTGATCACCAGCCAGCCATCGTCCTGCAGCTGCGCCCGACAACGAGTCAGAAACGCTTCTGTACCCTGAAGCGGATCCATCTCCCAGGCCAGATACAGGTCGGCAAAAATCAGCGGATAGCGAGTCGTGGTTTCCCGCGTGAGGAAATGGACCGCGTCCTCCGGGAAATAGCGAATGCTGTCCGTCTCCGGTAGGGTGAACCACTCACGGGCCACCTCGATAACCGCCGGGCGCAACTCCACGACATCCACCGCCAACGTGTTATCCATGGCGTGTAACGCCCGCAGCAGGGCGCCGCCGCCCAGTCCCAATAGCAGCGCTGATGTCGGTTTGCACCAATAGTTCGCCATCATCATCGCTCGAATATAATGATGTACGGGGGTCTGCGGTGAAAGCAGATTGACCTTGCTCTGCTCAAACACATCATCAAAACGCAGGACGCGGAATTGCCGCCAGCCGCCGACAATAATTTCCCCCCAGGCATCTTCGGTTTTGTACAACACCTTTTCCTGACGAGTGAGCCCCAGGAGTTCCCTTAGTAATGGTTCTGTCTGTGTATCCATGGTTACCGCTTTTACGTTTCAGAATTCAGGTGCAGGCAGGAATAGTGGCCAGGTCTGAGATTGGAAACTTACCATATCATGGTAATGATATGTGAATAATATATTATTGCTTTAGCCGGTAGCAGGAAGGGCGATAACTTTGCGTGTGCTACAGCCGCGAAGGGGTGTTGCTCACCGATGGTACGCTCGCTGTCTTCAAAAAACTGCGGACTAAAAAACTGATTAAATCCGTTAACGGTCAGCCGTATCGTATTAATACTACCGGGCTTAACAATGTCCGCGCCCAGCCGGACAATCGCTAAGGAGAGTGACGTTAGCACATCTACTCGGTCAATTTATTTGAAGTATTCTGTTAAATAAACGCCATTTATTCATTTTTGCGAAGGCGTAGAGTAGGGGAAATCTAAAGCAGACGCGGGCTTGCACGACCTTTTGCAGCCCTGTCGTCTGCTGACTGTTTTCCCGAAATCAGGATAAATCATCATGAAAAAGATCGGATTTTTGTCATTTGGCCACTGGACGCCGTCGCCGCAGTCGGGTACTCGCTCGGCTGCCGATACGCTCCTGCAATCCATCGATCTGGCCGTCGCCGCTGAAGAGTTAGGCGCGGACGGCGCTTATTTTCGGGTCCATCACTTTGCCCGCCAGCTAAGCTCGCCGTTCCCTCTGCTGGCCGCTATCGGCGCCAAAACCCAAAAGATTGAAATTGGCACTGGCGTTATTGATATGCGCTATGAAAACCCGCTGTATATGGCGGAGGATGCCGGCGCGGCGGACTTGATCTCCGGCGGGCGTTTGCAGCTTGGGATCAGCCGCGGTTCTCCGGAGCAAGTCATTGATGGTTGGCGACATTTTGGTTATCAACCTTTGGAGGGCGAAACGGAAGCGGATATGGCGCGCCGCCACACAGAGGTTCTGTTGGATGTGCTGCGCGGAGAAGGTTTTGCCAAACCTAATCCTCAGCCGATGTTCCCTAATCCGCCGGGCCTGCTGCGCCTTGAGCCGCATTCCGACGGTCTACGCGATCGAATCTGGTGGGGAGCCGGTTCGAATGCGACGGCGATGTGGGCGGCGAAACTCGGGATGAACCTACAAAGTTCTACCCTGAAAAATGATGAAACCGGCGAACCATTCCATATTCAGCAGGCGAAACAGATCCGCGCCTATCGTCAGGCCTGGGCGGAAGCCGGGCATACGCGAACCCCGCGGGTATCGGTCAGCCGCAGCATTTTTGCGCTGATGGATGACAGGGATCGAATGTATTTCGGTTCCAGCCGCGATAACAGCGATAGTATTGGTTTTCTTGATGAGAAAACCCGCGCTATCTTCGGGCGCAGTTATGCTGCAGAACCCGATAAACTTATTGCGCAACTGCAACAGGATGAGGCGATTGCTGAGGCGGATACCTTATTGTTGACCGTGCCGAATCAGCTCGGCGTGGATTATAACGTTCACGTTATTGAGTCGATCCTGAAATATGTTGCGCCGGCAATGGGGTGGCGTAACGCCATTTAGTTTGCTGAAATGACGCTATTATTTCGGCTAGCGGTACAGCATATTGTTTTTTATTAGCGCACCCATTTACTGAATGGGTAGGGATTGCTCACCGGCCGACCGTATGCAAGAGCAGGCCGGTGAGCAAATGGCTGTGATGGCAGTTCGCAGCCGCGGGTAGTGTAAAGCGTAGCGGCAGGGTTAAACATCTTTCCCTGCGCCAGAAACCTATTTTCAGACTTACCTTATGACCGCGACGAATAAGTTGAAGCGGTCATTAATCCCCGCCGCAGGAATTCAACCACTCACAATGGCGGTATTAAGATGAAGAAAGGCACAGATTTTAAAAATTAAGATTATTCCTGGGTTGAATATGGGGCGAAGAGATGACTTCTGATAAATATTTAAGATAATTTATCAGTCTTAAGGAATTTGCTTCACGGTTGCCGAATCTTTTAAGCACGCGTAATGATATCTCCCTGGTGGGTTACGCAGAAATGGCGGCCTGCACCATAAAGGAATCTATATGGTTAATCGGATATCGATCCTGTCTTCTGTCGACAGCTCCTCGCTTTTATTCTGGAAATTCAGCGGGCAGGAAAAACTGTCCGAACCGTTCCGCTTTCAGGTTGATTTGCTCAGTCAGGATTTCGCTATCGATCGCCAGGCCATGCTCGGGAAGAACATGACGGTGGTGGTCCCCGGGCAATGGGGGCAGGAGCGTTACCTTTCCGGCAAAATCACCGCTGTCTCTGTGCGTGCTGAAGATCTGGGCGACACGCGCTACGCCGTGTACCAAACCACGCTTGAACCCGATTTCTGGCCGATGATGCGCGACCGCAACTTCCGTATTTTCCAGCAGCAGCGGGTACCGGATATCGTGGCGACGCTGCTGAGCGAACACAACGTTAAGTTTGAGGACAAGCTCACCCACAGCTACCGGCAGTGGGATTACTGTGTGCAGTACGCGGAAAGCAGCTTCCAGTTTATGAGCCGTTTGCTGGAACTGGAAGGCATCAGCTATCTGTTCCGCCACGATAAAGACGGCCATACCCTGGTGTTGATGGATGACTACCAGCAGGCGGAAGCGTTTCCCGGTTATGAAACGATTCCCTGGCATGCGCAGTCGGGCGGCGGCGCGGTCGGCGAAGAGGGGATTAGCCAGCTGATGGCAAGCCATGTTGTCACGCCGGGTCTTTACAGTACCGATGATTATGACTTCCGCAAGCCGCACGCCTGGATGCTGCAAACGCTGCAGAACCCGGTCTCGCCGACGCCGGGGAAAATCGATGTCTACGACTGGCCTGGGCGCTTTATGGAGCACGGCGATGGCGAGGCCTATGCCCGCATTCGGCAACAGTCCTGGCAGGCCGGGCAGCAGCAAACGCAAGGTATCGCTACCGCCACCGGCATCGTGCCGGGGCATACGTTTACCCTGATCCGTGCGCCCAATCTGGCCGATAACGCGAAATGGCTGGTGGTTGGCGCGCATTACGATTTTGAAGAAAACCAGTATGCCTCCGGCGGCGCTGATTCGACGCAGCAACGCATTGCATTTAGCGTCATTCCCGCTTCTACGCCGTTTGTTCCCTCGTCGAAGACCGACTGGCCGCGGACCTATGGGCCGCAGACTGCCCGTGTTGTGGGGCCGAAAGGTGAATCGATCTGGACCGATAAATATGGCCGGATCAAGGTGAAATTCCACTGGGACCGCGAAAGCCAGGGCGATGAAAACAGCTCCTGCTGGGTGCGTGTCTCCAGCGCCTGGGCCGGTCAAGGCTACGGCGGAGTGCAGATCCCGCGTGTGGGCGATGAAGTGGTGGTGGACTTTATTAACGGCGAGCCGGACCGGCCGATTGTCATTGGCCGCGTATACAACGAAGCCAGCATGCCGCCATGGGCGTTGCCTGCCGCGGCGACGCAGATGGGCTTTATGAGCCGGTCGAAAGATGGTTCGCCGGACAACGCCAACGCCCTGCGCTTTGAAGACAAACCCGGCGAAGAGCAGCTCTGGCTGCACGCTGAACGCAACATGGACACCGAAGTCGAAAACGACGAAACCCATGATGTCGGCAGCAACCGCACGAAAACCGTCGGTAAAGACGAAACCAGCCATATCAAACAGAACCGTACCCGTACGGTGGACGGCAACGAGAGCGTCACCGTCGGTAAAGATCGCAGTAAGACCATCAACGGTAACGAAACCACCACCGTTGCGCAGAACCGCACCGAGAGCGTGAAGGGGAATGAAACCTTAAGCGTTGAGCAAAATCGCGATGAAACCATCACCGGCAACCACACCGCCACGGTGAAAAGTAACCACACCGGCACCGTAGAGGGCAATCAGTCTTTGACGGTGGTGCAGGATCGCACCCGTCAGGTGCAGGGCAATGAAAGCGTCAGCGTCCAGCAGAACCGCAATGTACAGGTTACCGGCAATCAGACGCTGGGGATCGCGGGTAACCACGATGTCTCGGTGACCGGTAAGCAGACGCAGAACATCACCAGTAAGCAGGAGGTGACGATCGGCGCCGGGCGTACGCTCAGCATCACCGGCGGCGATACCCGCTTTACTCAGGGAAGCGTGACCGATAGCGCCACCGACACTCTGCATATCAACGTTGGCGAAAGCGGTATTTTGATCGGCAACGGCAGCGTGGAGATTACCGCTGGCGGGTCGACGATCACCATTAACGCCGCTGGCGTGATGGTGAACGGTAAGAAAATTGAGCTCAATGCCTGATAGGAAAAGGGAATGAACGCGGCGAAGAATCCCAGCGAAAAAGTGATGAGCGAACTGGAGCTTAGCTGGCTGGACGCCAGTGAGAAGGCGGAACAGACCCGGTTATTTATCTGGCGGGTTCCCGCTGGCGGCGAAACGCTGCTGGACGGGTTTATCGCGCTGCAACAGCACCCCGAAGGCCGTTCGTTGCCGGATCTGCTGCTGGGGCTGCAAACGCCGTTTGACACCGGCTACGGTTTCAGCGATGCGCTGGGGCGCGAGTTCGTTGAACATTACGAAGCGACGCCGGATGCCGCCGCATGGGACGCAGAACGTTTTCTCCCCACCTACCATCCGGCGCAGCTGCGTCTGTTGCTGCAGGATTTTGCGACGCAGTTTAGCGACGATTTGCGTTACCTGGTGTTGGTGCTTAAACCTTCCGCCGTCAGCGATGAAAAGGCGCTGAGCCGCTGGCTGAACGGCTGGTTGGCGCAGGGCGAGAGCGCCGTCAAACTGCTGCTTATCGATACGCTCGAACAGCCATTATGGCAGCCGCTCTATGAGGCGCATCCGCGCGCGGTACGGTTGATTGTCGATGATGTCGATAGCATGAAAGTCATGAATCAAACCGCGCGCGGGCAGAGCGATCCGAACCCTGATCGCCAGCTGTTCCGCCGCTATCTGGCCGACGCCATGCTGTTGCTGGAAAAAGGCAGCGCCGCCCAGGTGGCCGCGCGCGGCGGTATGGCGTTGGGCGTTGCCCAGCGCTGCGGCTGGGTCGATCAGCAGGCGATGATACACAACCTGATTGCCGGCGGCTGGTTGAAAGGTAACGACCATCAACGGGCCGTCGATCATTACCGCCAGGCGCAAACTGTCAGCGGCGGGATTGCCGATCCGGCGCTCAGGGGTCAGTTGCGCACTCAAAGCACCTTTGGTGAATCCGGCGCCTGGTTTGCGCGCAAAGAGTATCTGCAGGCGGCAAAAGGTTACCGCCGGGCGGCAAGCGACGCGCAGGCTATTCCGCATCCGGTGTTCGCCGTTGAAGGCTGGCGGATGTCCGGTTTTTGCCTCAACCTCGCGGGGCACCGGGCAAAGGCAATGGAAGAGTATGCCCACGCCATCCATGCAGCGGAGCCGATCCCGCGGGAAGAACGTGGGCAAACCACGTTGCCGCTGGCATTTCAGGATCTGCTGCGTATCCATGATAAACGCCGTACCGAGGCGCTCGAAGCCTGTGCGGCGCGCTGGCAAAACGAAAAACAGCGCTTAATCCACCAGGCGGAGGCCCGTTTGCCCGCACAGCCGGTGGTTGAGCAGGTGAAGCGCACGGACCGCCTGCTACAACTGCAACTGGAAGCGGCATTCGTGCTGATCCGCGAAGAACGGGAAAAATTAATTCGCGGCGGCGATGAAAGTTTCCGCCGCGTTATCCGGCTGGCGCGGGAGACGCTGCATCCGCACTGGAACGGCCTGCCGGAAATCGCCCATCCCTTTGATGCTCCCCCGGGCGAATGGCAAAGCCTGCCCGCATGGGGAAATACTGACGCACTGTCCACTGAAACCGCAGGGAGCAACCCGCTATGAAGACCCGGATTATTATTATTGTTGTCGTGACGCTACTGGCGATTCTGTTTTTGAGTTTCTCCGACGGCGGTTTCGCTACCGAAGTTCGCACCTTCTTGCGCGCGCTGCTGCGCGCCATGTTCTGAGGCGTGACTGATGCACTCCGGCGCTCACTTCGACCCGCAGCTTGGCCTGGATATCCATACCTATCCCTGGCCGCTGCCGACGCCGCATATCGGCATCGTTTTCGATGTGTTTGATTATCTGCCGCTGCTGGGCACCACGGTGCATGTCAACAGCATCAAACGCGCTAGCGCGGGGACCGGCGGCATTGCGGTGCATATTCCGGTCGGCGGTGTGTGGGTGCCGCCGTTGCGCGCGCCGGGCGGGCCGCAGATGGAAGATGAACTGTTTATGGGCAGTAAAACCGTCTCAGTCGACGGCGAGCCGTTCTCCCGCATCGGCATGCCGGTACTGAGCTGTAACATCCTCGGGATGGTGCCGCCGTTCCGCCTCAAGCGAATGAGCAAACCCAAACCGCTGTCGCTGACGCTGCCGCTGACCTTTAATCTTGCGATCCCCAACAATGTGATTGTCGGTGGGCCGCCCACCATCAACCTGATGGCGCTGCTGATGCGCGCCGGGTTAAGCGGCCTGGGTAAGGGACTGAAGAAAGTCAAAAAAACGCCGCAGTGGCGTTTGTTTATGCGTCGCTTTCAAAAGCTGCGCCAGAAACTGTTCCGCAATATGGATCCTGGTATCCTGAAATGTCGGGTGCTGCGCGCCGAACCGGTCGATATTCGTGACGGCAGCGTTAGCCTGGAACATGAGGATTTCCTGTTACCCGGTCGTCTGCCGCTGGCGTGGACGCGGACCTACTCCTCGGCGGATATCGATGAAGAAGGGCTGTGCGGCTATGGCTGGTCAACGCCGGCGGATATCCGCCTTGAGGTGCTGGCCGATGAAGGCGTCGCAGTTCTGACGCAGCCGGAAGGAATGACGCTGTTTGCCGCGCTGCCGCAGGGCGACGGGCGCGAGCATGGTATCGTTGGTCTACCGGATGGCAGTCGTTTGTGGCGGGAAACCCACAACGGCGAGGTTGTCTGGCAGGTTGAGCAGGAAGGGAGCGTGCGGCTGCAATTTCGCGGCCGGCACGGTCGGCTGCCGGTATACCGACTGGCGGACCGTAACGGCAACGGCTGGCAGTTCGAGTGGCAGGGGCGTGAACTTGATCGCATACGCGAGTTCAGCGCGACCGGGATGAACGGCAGAGAGATCCTCGTCACCCAGCAGGCCGGTCGCCTGCGGGCGCTGCGGCTGCACAATACGCTGGATGGCGATATCACGCCGTTGACCCGTTATGAATACGATAGTGATAATCAGCTGAGCGCTGAAATCGACGCGCTTTCACACCCGCGGCGCTTCTCTTATCAACAGCGCCGTATGACCAGCCATGTCGATCGCAACGGCCAGGGTTTCCACTACCAGTTCAATGACGACTGGCGGGTGATCCACGCCTGGGGCGACGGCGGCGTATGGGATTACCACTTCACCTGGCACGAGCTGCTCAACGAAGTCGAAATCACCGATTCCAACGGCCATATCTCCTTGATCGGCTTTGATGATAACGGCCTGCCGGTCTCGGAGATTGACCCGACCGGCGGTAATACCGTTTTTCATTACGATGATTTTGGCCGCACGGTCGAGCTTATTGAGGCGGATGGCAGCGCGCATCGCTGGGAATACGACGAGCAGGGGCGGATGATCGCCGAACATCTGCCGGACGGCAGCCAGATTCAGGTGTCTTACAACGATAACGGCGATCTGCTGGCGTTGACCGATGAGAAAGGCGCGCGCTGGGGATCTGAATACGATCCGCGCGGTAATCTGCTGAGCGGAACAGACCCGACCGGCGTCACTTCGCGCTATCACTATGATGAATGCGGGCAGCTCAGCGCGGCGGACGTGCCGGGCTCGCCGCAGAGCCGCTATCAGTATGATCGCTTTGGCTTTTTGCAGGCGGTCAGCCTGGCTGGGGCGGGGACGATTCAACTGCGTCATTCGGTGCGCGGTACGCTGCTGGAACGTCTTGACGCCAGCGGCGGTAAGACCCGTTTCCACTGGGATGGCAAAGATCGACTGGTGGCGATGGCGGATCCGCAAGGTGGTGAAATTCGCGTCGCTTATGACCGGGAAGACTCCCCCATTCATTTCACTGATGAAGCCGGGCAGATAACCCGTTTTCGCTATAATCGCACCGGGATGCTGGCTGGCTGCGAGACGCCGGACGGCGCGACGCTTGGCTATCAGTACGATCTGGAAGATCGCCTGCTGGCGGTGATCAACCAGAACGGGCAACGTTGGCAGTTGACCCGCGACGCCCTGGGGCGCATTGCGGCAGAGACCGATTATTGGGGGCAGACGACCCATTATGGCTGGGATAAGGGGAATCGGCTGATAAGTCGTGAGGATCCGCTGGGGCGACGGGTTCACTACGGCTATGACCGCGCCGGACGGTTGAGCGAGCGGCGCAGCGGCGATACCTTACAGGCGAAGTATCATTACGATCCCTGCGGGCGGATGGTGCTGTGCGAGAATCCATGGCGGCGGTTGGCGTGGCGCTATGATGATGCCGGACGAGTCCTGCTGGAGGAGCAGGACGGCTTCCAGCTGCATTATGGTTATAACGAGCGCGGTTTGCTGATATCCCGACGCAGCGATAGCGGGCATCAGGTGCGCTACGTGATGGATGAGCATGATCGGTTGAGCCAGATCCAGTTGAATGACGATGCGCCAATCGTGCTGGGTTACGATGGGGCCGGGCGACGGATCAGCGAGCAGCTGTCGGCAGAGGTGACGCGGCATTTCGCATATGATAGCCTGGGGCAACTGACGTCGCAGCAGGTGTTGCAGAATGATTTGCCGTTGTTCGCCAGCGGGTTCAACTGGGATCGACTGGGTAATCTGACGCGGCGAGAGGACAGCCTGTGGGGCAGCGATCGCTATACTTACGATCCGGTCGGGCGGCTGACGGCTCATACCGCGCCGGACGGCACGCTACGGCAGTTTGTCCAGGATGCGGCAGGCAGTCATCTGCAGACGCAGACCCGCGCGATAAATGAGAGCGCCGGAGGCTGGTTCCGTGAGGGGCAGCAGCGCGGGGTACGCTATGTGTTCGATCGCGCGGGCGAGTTGCGCCAGCGGCGCGATGTGCAGCATAACGGCGAGAAAGAGGATTTCAGCTGGGACGATAACCGCCAGCTGGTAGCGGTGCGCAAGGGCGAGCGGCTGGTGCGCTACGGTTACGACGGACTGGGACGCCGGGTATTCAAGCAGACGGCGGAAGAAACGCGCTGGTTCTACTGGCAGGGCGATGCGCTGGCGGGCGAAACGGTAACGGCCACCCGCGAACCGCTGGCGGCGCAGAGTATTTTTGATACTGGCAACCGACTGCAGCGACAAAAAGCGCAGGCAGCGCTGTTCGGCAGCATGCGCGAGTACGTGTACTATCCGGGAAGTTTTCAGCCGCTGGCGCTGCTGACGCAGGCGTCTGGCAGAAAAGAGAGCTGGCACTACCACTGCGATCCGAATGGCGCCCCGGTACGCCTGACGTCGTTACAAGGCGAGATAGTCTGGTCAGAGAAGACCGGCGTCTGGGGCGAAAGGGGGGAGGTGTACGCCGACCGTATCGCCAACCCGTTGCGCTTCCAGGGACAGTATTTTGACGCAGAAACGGGGCTGCACTATAATCGACACCGTTACTATGACCCTGAAATCGCTGGATTTATTAGTCAGGATCCTATTGGGTTGGCTGGTGGACTGAATGTTTACCAGTATGCGCCTAACCCGCTGGGCTGGGTGGATCCATGGGGATTGAGTTGTTCAAGTGATGCGAAAGCTCTTCGAGCGAATATGGTTGCGGCCGGGAAAAGAGAGCCAAGTTTTAAAAATTCAGCACATCATATTGTTATGTCAAATTCTAAAGATCATAGGATGGTTTCTTTGCAGAATCAAATGAGTAAGTTAGGAATAGATATTAACACGGCGGAGAATGGTGTGTTTTTACCTTCAAATAGTAAGGTGACTGTGCCTGCAGGGAACAAATTACCAAATCATGCTAGCATTCATACAAATGATTATAAGCAGAAAGTATATGATCGATTGAGTATAAAGAATAATAGTAGAGATTTTATATCTGAGTTGAATAAAATCAATGCTGAAATTTCTAATGGTACATTTTAAATTTATGGTGGTTATAAATGATTGAGTTAGAATATTTGGAAGATAAGTTTAATAAGATTAGTGCTGATAGTGAAAACTATATTTCAGCATATAATGATAGTGTTAAACTCAATGAAACCAAAGTGGTGGTTAGTAAAGGTGCATTATATAACCTTCGACCCTATGAAATCGAGCGAGCAGGATTTAAGATAGGTAGAAAACTTAATAAACTACCTACAAATGTAAAAAATACGCACATCTATCACTTTGATATTTTGAATCGTATATTGCTAATAGAGATATTTGGTCAGTCAGATAATATAATTAACAAAGAGTTTTGTATTTACGAAAGTGGTAATTTAGAAAGAGTTTATTTTACCAGTGCAGGGATGCTACGAAACATCTCTTTGTCAGTATACCATAATGAATTGGTTAAAAAAGACTTCAATTGGGGTATGTATGGATGCAGTGTCTCTGATTATGTTTATGAGGGATTTATCCTTAAAAAAATAGATGTCAAGCAAAAAGAACATACGGAATCATCTTTTACAGAATTTGAAGTTTTATTTTCGTATAAAGATGAGAGCGTGGATACAATTACAAATGTATTCCCTAATGGTTATAAAGAACAGCGTTACCCTGCACGCTGAATAACTCAATGGAATAAAGTAGATTGTTATTTTTTTTAAACTCGAATAATAATTTAATTATTCGTTGAGACAGGTTCAAAGATAAGAAAGTGGGGCAGCGCTGTTCGGCAGCATGCGCGAGTATGTGTACTATCCGGGAAGTTTTCAGCCGCTGGCGCTGCTGACGCAGGCGTCTGGCAGAAAAGAGAGCTGGCACTATCACTGCGACCCGAATGGCGCCCCGGTACGCCTGACGTCGTTACAAGGCGAGATAGTCTGGTCAGAGAAGACCGGCGTCTGGGGCGAAAGGGGGGAGGTGTACGCCGACCGTATCGCCAACCCGTTGCGCTTCCAGGGCCAGTATTTTGACGCAGAAACGGGGCTGCACTATAATCGACACCGTTACTATGATCCTGAAATTACTGGATTTATTAGCCAGGACCCCATTGGGTTGGCTGGTGGACTGAATGTTTACCAGTATGCGCCGAACCCGCTGGGATGGGTGGATCCATGGGGGCTAGCTAATCGCCCGAATAATGGTAAGTACCATATCTTCCACGAACATACTATTGCTTCTGGTAATATTTACTCCAGTGATGCAGTTCAGTTTAACAGAGCAAATACTGAGCTTATTGGAAGGATGGATGCTGATTCAGCTTTCCGACGTGATATGTTGGGAAGGTATCCGGAATTGGGGGAATGGTTAAAAAACCCTAATAAATCTTCAAGTCCACCAACATTAACATGGCATCATCATGAGGATATAGGTCGTTTGGTACTAGTTGATCGTGTGGATCATGCTGACAATCATGCTCTATATCACCCTACAGGCAAAGGTGGTCGTGAAATGTGGGGCGGTGGTGAGCTTGGAAGGCGTGGTAAGTTAGATGGTGCAACAGGCAATCCAAAACCAGCCAGAGTACGTAGAACAGGAGGGAGATGCTAATGAAAGAACTCGAGTATATAAAGCCATATAGCTTAAAAGAATTAATTACGAAAATTGTTCATCAGGGATACACAAAAGACAATTTTTGCCTTTACACAAAGGAATATGAAGCTGTTGCTACCCCCGAACTTGTTTGCTATCTGGATCGTTATCCTGAAGTTAGTGATGATGAAGAAATTTATCCTGAATACGTTGAGCAAAATGAATTGGAGTTGTTTTTTTACGGCGATCAGTTTATGGATGTTCTCAAAAGTGCACTGAATCAAAAATCAAATGCGACGGTGGATGAGTTTATTTCAGGATTAAATTATTATATGGAAAACGATGCATTTATTACTTTTTCATAATGAGGGCTGTGTAATTCAATAAAGAATGCTTTTTCATATACTAAATCAACTTATAGCACTCTGTTGGATTTTTCCACATAGGGTGCTTTCCATTTTACACTAGCAGCCGGTTACAACAATACAAAGTGTAGGCAGCGCTGTTCGGCAGTGTTCAAGAATAAGTACTCCAGACCGTATCCGCTGCGCTTCCTGGGCCAGTATTTTGACGCTGAAACGGGGCTGCACTATAATCGACACCGTTACTATGGCCCTGAAATCGCTGGATTTATTAGCTAGGATCCTATTGGGTTAGCTGGGGGGCTGAATGTTTACCAGTATGCGCCGAACCCGCTGGGATGGGTGGATCCATGGGGGTTACGATGTGGGCGTACCAATACATGGAATGATTTCCAGCGACAGCATAGAGGACATTTCAAATCGACAACTGAAGCTGCGACTGCTTATAAAAAATTAGTTAATGAACAATCTCCGTGGCCATTAAATGAACCGCCATTAGACGCCACATTAGTTCCTGGGGCTCGAATTAAGATGGCAGTATCTCCAGGACAAGCAGCGACAAGACCTGGGGGGTTCGCAACGTTTGATGATATTCCAAATACTTCATATGTGAGAAATGAGCTTGCAGTTAAAATGGAATGGAAGCCTGATATTGATAGAGTGGTGACTTACGAAGTTAAGAAACCACTACCTGTTAAAATTGGGGCTGTAGGTCCCCAGGTTGATAAAGGGGCGAATGTGTACCTTCCTGGTGGTGGTTTACAAGTCGAAATGGCTGTTCCACCGGCTGAACGAATGGATTACCTGGAAGTCATTGACGAATCCAAACTTAAACCGTAATTCTAATTATTGAGTAAGAAAATGGTAAAAAATTTAATCCTTGACAAGGAAGAAAATACTTTAAAATGGACTTCGGATGAGAACCAAATATCTTTTTTTGTTGAGGATTTGGATTCGGCAATGTTAGACGAAAAACGAGGGATGATTTTTGCTTTAAGTAGAACGGCACCGTTACCAACCTTATTAACTATATTAAATGATGATGGGGCTTTACTTGCCACCCTCTCTCCACCAGATGGCGCATACTTCTATTACTTAACAAGAGATGATACGAAAGAGGTTTTAGTGATTTGCTCTTTTTCTGAAAAGAAAAGTGGTTGGTATGATTGGCATTACTCCTTCGAGCAAAGCGACGGAAGCCTGGTAAGAAAGGCACCATCTTACTAAAGTATAATTATTTATTTGCATTCAAAAATTTGATTTTTTTATGAGCAGGCCGGTTCCCGGTTGCGTTACGGCTAAACGACCATGGCCTGCTTGCTTCTGGCGCTGCGTTAGCGCGCAAATCTTTTTTCTTCATAAGAAAATGCTATCGTGATTTTGTCCAGATTTAAATTTAACTCTTTGTTACAGATGGGTTTTATTCATGCGGTAATAATCCGCATTCGTTATAAAACGTATCAGGGACAATATGAAGACGTTTATTTTTATTGCACTGGGTATGGCTGCGCTATTTAGCCATCCCAGCGTCGCCGGAACAAAAACGCTGGTCGATTATGGCGTGGTACAGGAAAGCCATATTGTCAGCAGTTCGCCTCAGCATCGGCCGTTACGCACGCTGGCTGCGGGAACGTTGGGCGGCGTTGTCGGCCATCAGTTCGGTAATGGCAAAGGCCAGACGGCGATGACCGCCGCAGGCGCGCTGGCGGGGGCCGGGGCCTCTCGTTATCACCAGGATCAGCAGCAGGGGGGCGAGCAGGTCGAACTGCTGATTAGAACCCGTTCAGGACAGGTTATACAGGTGCTGCAAAGTTACGACGGGCGGCTGGTCTTCAATAAGGGAGATGAGGTGCGAATTCTGACATCAGGAAATGGCACCCGGGTGGATAAATCGGTGTGATAGAGAAAACGGGATCCCGTGAATGAGTTCCCGTTTTCACTTTACGGCATCAGGCCGATTTCAGCATGCCGAAGCTGATGATCCGTGAGCGTCCTAACTCTTTCGCCCGATACAGCGCAGCATCAGCGGCGCGCAGCAGGCTATCGCTTTGTGTATGTTGCGGATAGCTGGCGATACCAATAGACACATCCACCTGGCCCAATTCCGTCAAACCAAAACGCAGCGTCATATTGCGGACGTTGTTGTAGATTTCCGTGGCGCAGGCCTCTGCGCTGGCCTCATCGGTGCCGGAAAGCAACACCAGGAACTCTTCGCCGCCGTAGCGAAACGCCATGCCAATATCGCGTACCGCGCGTTGAATAATCGTCGCCACGTTTTTAATCACCAAATCGCCAGCTTCGTGACCGTAGTTATCGTTGATTGCCTTAAAGTGATCGATGTCGATCATCAAACAGCTCAGCGGCGTGCCGTTACGCACCGCCAGGTTCATCTGGGTATGCAGCGCCTCGTCAAGATGGTGCCGGTTGCGCAGCCCGGTCAGTGAATCGAACAAGGCTTTTTCCAGCAGGGCATTACGCAGCCGTTGGTTGGCTAATGCCAGGCCCAGCGCTTCCGCCATCAATTCGAGATAGGCGCGCGATGGCGCCGTCTCGTGGGTGACGTTACGAAATGACAGCAGACCGATGGCTTCGCCCTGAGCGACCAGCGGAACGCAAAGCGACCGCTCGGCGTGCGCTTCCGGGAGATGATAGCAAGCGATATCCGGTTCACCGTTGACCGGTGGATGGCTCAGACCGCGGCGAACCGCCCAGCAGTTATCCGGGTAGAATACTTCCGCTTCATCCGGTGGTGAAAGCCACTGCGCCACGCAGCGCATCTGCCAGGGATCGGTCTCGAGAATATAGAGTCTGCCGGGGATATCCGGGGCGATATTCGGCGCGAACAGCTCAGCGACCTTCACCACATCATCAAACGATTCGCATCCCTGCAGCCGCTGAGTCATACGCGCCAGCAGTTCACGCACTGCCCAGTCGGCGTCGCGTTGCTGTTCGAGACGCTGGCGGGCGAGGCCGTTCTCGCGGAAGATGCGAATGGCCTGCGCCATATCGCCTATTTCGTCAATTTGTCTGAATTGCGGCGGTTCGACGGCGTAATCCTGCGATGCCAGCCGCTGCACCACATCGCTCAGGCGCACCACCGGATTGAGGACCCGGCGTTTCAGAATAAAGCCGATCACGAATAAAAACATCAGCGCGGTTAAGCCGACCATCACTTCCGACAGCGTCCGCCAGCCACGCGATTTTTCGGTAGCTTGCTGAATGGCGTTATTGGCACGGCCCTCCAGCATCAGGCGAAAATGGTCGATTTGCGTTTGTACCCGGTCCAGCTCCTGCTCATAGGGCTTACCGTATACTTGTAAAATGGCGGCTTTCTCTTCCCCGCGGGTGACCTGAGCAATAGCTGCCTGCTGTTCATCCTGCAGTCCATCGGCGACGCGCAAGCCTTCACGCAGCAGCGACAGCTCCTGCTGACTGGCGCCGGCATCTTTGAGTTTCACTAGCCGGTTTTCAATGGAGTCAAGGGATTGGGTCTGCTGGCGATACTGCTGCAGCGTGTCGGGATTCTGCTCGACGACATACAGTCGCGCGAGATCGGAAAGCTCCCACGCCCCGCTTTCCACTTCGTCGGCCAGGCGTTCGAACACTTCACGTTGTTGTACCGCCTGGCGCTCTGCGCGATCGGCGGCGGACGCCATTAACATCGCGATACCGGAAGTAATAGTCAGACCTACGGTGATACCGTAGGCCCAGTTGGTCATGGTGGCGATTCTCACCGGGGATTTCCTTGCAGGCAGATGAAATAAAAACGCGTATTTTTCATTATAGAACCGCATCGTCAACCGGGAAGTCAGGCAAGCGGCGTGCGGGTCACCAGATGGTGTAGCGCTTGGGCATGCTGGCGCAGAACAAGATACACACCGTTATCCAGAGCGCCATTTATAACATCTACTTCGATAAGTTGTAACGCTTCCTGATATGGCATACCGGGGCGGTAGGGGCGATCTTCGACAAGGGCGGTGAAAATGTCTGCGATAGCAATGATTCGATCCGGCAGATGCAGATAGCGATGATCCAGATTGAGCGGGTAGCCGCTGCCGTCAAGCTTTTCGTGGTGGTTGGCGGCCCAGTCGATGATTTCCGCAAGATCGGTAAAATCACGCAGTATTTCGCCAGTCATGTAGCTATGCTCGCGGATCTGCTGCGTTTCATCGTCGTTGAGTTCGCCCTGTTTTTCGAGGATCGTCAGTGGAATATAGATTTTGCCAATATCATGCAAATAGCCGGCGATTTCGATTTTGCGGCACGCCAGCAGCGGCAAACTCATGTAGGTTGCAAGGGCATAAGAAATTTCGCCCACCATAATGCTGTGGCTGGCGGTAAAACTGCTATAGGTATCGACGATTTTGGCGATCAGCAGGCAAATATCTTTCAGACCATCAATATCGATGTAGACGTCGTTAATCGGCCCGACGATTTCCAGTAGTCGCTGGATATGCTCTGCCTGCATATGGCGCCAGAAAGTAGGTTGCTGCGCCAGCTGGCTCAGGGCGTCGCAAAGCGGCGGATCGATTTCGCGGTACCCGGCGATAAACTGCGATACCAGCTGTTGCTGGTGGTCCGGGGCGACGAGGCCCTGCGCGGGGAGCAGGCGCTCGAAGCCGTCGGCGAAGTAGACAATATGCTGTTCAAGGTTGCCTTTGTGCTGTTGGTTGAAGTGGTGATCGCTGATGATGGGGCGAATAAGGGTAAAGGAATCCAGACCGTCGAGCATCTCCGCACCGCGATGCTGGTGCGGATCGCGCAGGTTATCGATAGTGTTTAGTGAATCAATGCGCCGTTTATCGCCGAGTAAGCCGATATCATGCAGCAGCGCGGCTAAGAAGATCGTTTTTTGCTGCTGTGCGGGAAGATTCAGCGCCTGCGACAATTTGTAGCTTATTAGCGCGGTTCGCAGTAAGTGTAAATTCAGCCTTGGGTGAATGGCGTCAATGACGCGAGTCACCAGCATCAGCGCCGACTTTAAGGCAATACGCATTTTTCTCTCCGTCCACCTGTACTGAAAAGCGCTTTTTATTGAACGAATGCAATGAGAGATAGCACCAATGCATTGATTTTATTGGTGCTATTTGTATTTTAAAATACTTTTTTGTAAGGCTTCACGGAGACGTTTTGATAGACGCCGGCGGCGATATACGGGTCATCGTTAGCCCAGGACTGTGCCGCTTCCAGTGATTCAAATTCCGCGATAACCGTTGAACCGGTAAATCCAGCCGCGCCGGGTTCGTTGCTATCCACTGCAGGCATGGGGCCGGCAGTCAGCAGACGACCTTCATCATGTAAGAGTTGTAGGCGCGCCAGGTGGGCAGGGCGCACCGACAGGCGTTTTTCCAGAGAATCGGCGATATCTTCTGCGTAGATGACGTAAAGCACGGCAAGGCTCCTTAATCAATAAATAGGCAAATCACGTGGTGTGAAAGCGTTATGAGCAGCAAGGTAGGATGCGCACGTTCCTAGCATGCCATGCCGCGACGGTTTTTTTCCAGAAAACGTGGCAAAATTTGATGCAGAATAACACGACTTATTGAATATGATTGCTATTTGCATTTAGAATCAGGGCATCATTTTTCAACAGAAACGACTATGAGCGCAATGACCCTTGATTTACCTCGCCGCTTTCCGTGGCCAACGCTGCTGTCCGTGGCTATCCACGGTGCCGTTGTAGCGGGGCTGCTTTATACCTCGGTACATCAGGTTATTGAAAAACCTTCGCCCGCGCAGCCCATCGAAATCACGATGGTGGCGCCAGCAGATTTAGAGCCGCCGCAGGCGGCACAGCCGGTCGTTGAACCTGTCGTCGAGCCAGAGCCAGAGCCGGAGCCTGAAGTGGTGCCGGAGCCACCGAAAGAGGCACCGGTGGTGATCCATAAACCTGAACCGAAACCTAAGCCCAAGCCGAAACCGAAGCCGAAACCGGAGAAAAAGGTTGAGACGAAACGTGAGGTGAAACCTGCGGAGTCGCGTCCGGCATCGCCGTTTGAAAACAACAATACGGCGCCTGCGCGTACCGCGCCAAGTGCCTCCACTGCGACGGCGAAACCCACGACGGTAGCGGCGCCAGGTGGCCCGAAGGCGCTGAAACGCGGCGATCCCGCTTATCCGACTCGCGCTCAGGCGCTGCGTATTGAAGGTGATGTGAGTGTGAAATTCGACGTCACTGCCGATGGGCGCGTGGATAACATCCAGATTATTTCTGCGAAACCAGCCAATATGTTTGAGCGCGACGTGAAAACGGCGATGCGTAAATGGCGCTACGAGCCAGGCAGACCTGGCACGGGCCTGACGATGAATATCCAGTTCCGTTTAAACGGGGTAAAAATCCAATAGGATTGCCTTCTGGTTTGAATTGCCCGCTTACCGGCTGTAAACGCCTGATGATAGTCATCAGGCGTTTTGTTTTTCAGGACCAGATGCGGCCGGGGTGCTTTTATGACCGGTAAAAAAAAGCCCCGTCGGGGGCGACGGGGCAAAACTCATTGATTATGGAATGATCTGTTCTCTGGTCAATTCGAGAACGGGGACTACTCTAAAGGGCAAAAGTGTAGTTAAAATGGAGAAACCGTGGAGATTCAGGGCGAAAGGTCGCGCTGAATAAAACAGGAGCGATTATGAAGTGGATTTTGATGATGCTACCGCTGGCGTTAGCGGGCTGCGCGCAGTCGCAACAGCCCGATGCGCCGCCGCCGCCAAATTCGATTGGCATGGCGAATCCGGCTGCCGTCTACTGCGATCAGAAAGGCGGCAAGCAGGTACCGGTTCAAACCCCACAGGGCGTGCGTACCGACTGTAAGCTTCCCAACGGCGAAACGCTGGATGAATGGGAACTGTGGCGGCGCGATCACCCGGCAAAGCAATAACCTGCTGAGATTAGGTTAAGTTCTCTAACCACTCCGCCAGCACCAGCGCGTGATTTTGTTGCGTATCTTTCGCCGCATAGAGCAGCGTTAACGGTTGCTGGCGGGAGAGTCTGGCGAGGCGCAGTCCTTCATCGCGATGGGTTTCCAGTTCGTCGCGATACTGCTGGCGGAAGTGGGCGAAGTCAATCACATCGCCATGTAGCGCTTTGCGTAAATCAGCTGAAGGCGTCAGCGTTTTACACCATTCATCGTAATGTAAATCCTCTTTTTTAATCCCGCGTGGCCACAGGCGGTCAACCAACACGCGATAGCCATCACTGGCCTCAGCAGGATCATAGACGCGTTTGCATTGAATCATTATTGTTCTCCCTCTGTTCCATTCCGGCGAGTCGCAGCTCTTGAAGTATACAATACCGCTGACAGGGATGAATTGCCCGCGGTGACGCGTCACAAAATAAGGATTGTGTTCCGCAGGCGAGATCGCTAATCTGAGGTTCCTTGTGTTGCCCGATAATCCTCAGACATAAGGATCCTGTTATGAACACCCCTTTGCGTATTGCCCTTGTCGGCGATTACCACCCTGATGTGGTAGCCCATAAAGCGATCCCGCTGGCGATTGATGACGCCGCCGCGGTGCTGGAACAGCCGGTGAGCTATGACTGGTTAGCCACCAGCGATATTACCTGTGCCGACTCGCTCGCCGATTACGACGCCATCTGGGTGGTCCCCGCCAGCCCGTATAAAAATGCCGAGGGCGCCTTTATCGCCATCCGTTACGCCCGTGAAAACAGCATCCCGTTTCTCGGCACCTGCGGCGGCTTCCAGCACGCGATTATCGAATACGCTCGCAACGTGATGGGCTGGCAGGACGCGGCGCATGCGGAAACCGATAGCCAGGGGCGCATGGTTATCGCCCCGCTGAGCTGTTCGCTGGTGGAAAAGACGGACGCTATCGAATTGCGCGCCAATACGTTGATTGCCCGCGCCTACGGTCGCGACAGTATCGAAGAGGGGTACCATTGTAACTACGGTATCGCCGGGGACTTTGCCCATGAACTGGAGCAGACCGCGCTGCGGGTGACCGGCTGGGACGATAACGGCGAGATCCGCGCCGTGGAGTTAACGACTCATCCGTTCTTCGTCGCTACGCTGTTCCAGCACGAACGCAATGCCCTTGAAGGGCGTCCGGCGCCGCTGGTACAGGCTTTCCTGCACGCCGCGCGGCAATAAAAAATCGGCAGCCTGGCTGCCGACTCTCTGTCATCAATGAATTTCCCGCGCTCTTCCAGCGAGGGCACCGAACAGCGCCATCACCAGCGCAATCAGCGCAACGATAATCAGCGGAAGATGCCAGTCGCCGTAAGCGTCATGGATTTTACCGAGCAGCGGCGGCCCGCTGGCGGCCAGCAGGTAACCGATAGTCTGCGCCATGCCGGAGAGCGCCGCCGCCTGATGCGCCGAGTTAGCGCGCAGGCCGATAAAGGTCAGGCCGAGGATCATGGTCGCGCCGGAACCGAAGCCGAAAATCAACGTCCAGATCACCGCCTGACCGGGCAACAGCCACAAGCCAAGAGCACTGATGGTACACATCAACGCCACCAGAACCGCAATGCCGCGCTGATCCTTCAGGCGGTGAAGAATGAGCGGGATTGCCAACCCCGGCGCGGCGGTCGCCAGCTGCAGCAGGCCGTGCAGGGAACCCGCCTGCGCTTCGCTGTAACCCATGCTTTGCAGAATCGCGGGCAACCAACCGACGATAACGTAGTAAACCAGCGAGTTGATACCGAGGAACAACGTGACTTGCCAGGCCAGCGCCGAACGCCAGATCCCACGGTTATGCGCTGCGCCTGAGCCGGTTATCGGCGCGGCTGGCTGACGCTGCGTCTGCGGTAGCCAGAGGAATAACGCGAGCAGGGGGAAAACCATTAACATCAGCAGCGCGCCGCGCCAGCCGAAGCCGGCCAGCGCCAGCGGCACGACCATGGCGGAACCCAGCGCCGCCGCCGCGCCCATGGTGATGGAATAGGCGCCGGTCATGCGGGCGACGTGACCAGAAAAATCACGTTTAATTAACCCCGGCAACAGGACGTTGCCCAGCGCGATCCCGCAGCCAATCAGCGCGGTGCCGATGAACAGCGACGCAACCGAAGGTAGCGAGCGTAGCCCAATACCGAGACAAATGATGATCATTGCCAGCAGCAGGCTGCGTTCAATGCCGAACCGGCGGGCGACACCGGCCGCTAGCGGTGAGACCAGACCAAAGGCCAGCAGCGGCAGGGTGGTGAGCAGCCCGGTTTGCGCCGTCGTCAGTTGATATTCCGTGCGGATAGCATCCAGCAGTGGGGCGATGCCGGTGAATGTCACACGTAACGTCGCGGCGATAAACAAAATACCGACGATCAGCAGCAGTTTGCTACCGCCGGTAGAAGAAGACACAGGACTCATAACGTTCTCAGACCAATAAACAGGGTCGTAACAATAGCGGGTTTAACGACGGTTTGAATCAAGCTAAAATGACAGATTATCGCTCATATCGGACAATTTGATGATTGGACTGGGTTTAGACGGCTATGAACCAGACAGCGGCCATGAAGCGGCGCTGGCTTTTCGTATACAGGTTGTGGAAGACGAGCAGTTTATTCCGCGCCACCAGCACCGCAAAGGCCAACTGATCCTGGCGTTGCGCGGCGCTTTAACCTGCGAAGTGGATAATGCGATGTGGATGGTGCCGCCGCTGTACGCGGTGTGGGTGCCGGGCCAGTTGCCGCATAGCAATCGCGCGACGCCAGGGGCGCAGATCTGCTTTCTGTTTATCGAGCCGGGCGCGGCGCCGATGCCGGAACATTGCTGTACGCTAAAAATCTCACCGCTGGTGCGCGAGCTGATTCTGACCCTTGCCGAGCGCGGCAGAACGTCGCTCGACGCGCCCTCGACGCAGCGGCTGGTGCAGGTATTATTTGATGAGCTGCCGCAGCAGCCGCAGGAGCATCTGCAACTGCCGGTCTCCGGGCACCCGAAGATCCGCCAGATGGCCGACACCATGGCTCGCGATCCGGCGCGCTGGCAGACGCTTTCGCAGTGGGCGGCAGCGTTCGCGATGAGCGAACGTAACCTGGCGCGACTGGTGGTGCGGGAAACCGGGCTCAGTTTTCGCCGTTGGCGCCATCAGCTACAGCTGATTCTGGCGCTGCAGATGCTGGTGCGCGGGCAGACCGTTCAGCAAACCGCCCAGATGTTGGGTTACGACTCGACGACCGCGTTTATCACTATGTTTAAGAAAGGGCTCGGGCAAACGCCTGGCCGTTATTACGCCAGCCTGGCTACGCCTTCCCGATAAACAGCGAAATAATCCCGGCGGCGATAAGCGGGCCGACCGGCACACCGCGAAACAACGCCACGCCCAGCACGGTGCCGACCAGCAACCCGGCAACCAGTTGAGGTTGCGAACCCATCAGCGCCACTCCGCGGCCGCCGAGCCATGAGACAAATACGCCAACGGCGATGGCCAGCAGCGACTTCCAGTTGACGAAAGAGTGCAACAGCGTTGAAGGCGGCAGCGTCCCGCTGGCGATGGGCGCCATGACCCCGATGGTTAAAATAATGATGCCGATGGTCAGCCCCTGTTTTTCAATCCAGGGGAAAAAGACGTTGAGCGGGGTCACGCGCACGATGATCAGCACCAGTATTGAAATGGCCACCGTGGTGTTGTGGTTGATAAAACCGAGCGCCGCCAGCCCCAGCAGGATAAATAGGGTCGTATCGAACATGCCAGAAGTCCTTGCCAAAGTAAAAAGAAAACCCATTTACTCTACGCGTAATAGCGTGAATAAACAGGCTTTTAATTTCGCTATGGCTGAAATTAGGGCATTCGCACAAGGGCCGATGCGTACCGGTTTTAGGCTGCGTTCTCACGGCGAAATACCGCCAGTTCCGGGCGCGCGATGCGCAGGTAATCGCTCGTATCCATAATGATCGATTTTTCCAGAAGCCCGGCGTTAAAGGCGATCTCCGGAAAACGTTCGAACAGCAACGGGTCGGCGACCAGCTTAAGCTGAGGATGGAAGCTAAACGGCGGAATGGCGCCAAATACGCACGCGGTGAGGGCATCGACTTCTGCCGGACTTGCCAGCGAGGCTTTGTTGCCGCCGATATGCTGCGCCAGGCGGGACAAATCCGCCTGCTGGTCGGCGGCAAGGATAGCCAGCACATGCTGATTGACGCCGTTACCTTTGACTTTGCACACCAGCGCTTTTGCCCCCTGGCCCAGCGCGGTGCCGCGGATTTCTGATACCGCTTCGCATTTACCTACCGCTTCATGTTCCATCACCCGGTAATGGGCTTGTTGTTCATCAAGCAGACGACATAATTGCTGGTGAATATTGGGTTTTTCTGGCGCGTGCATGTCGCGATATTCCTCATGGTGAAAAGAGCAAGCTTAGCGCTACAGGGCAATAATGAACATCTTATCGGCGGCGGTCGGGCGCGTTTTTCTGCTTTTTATTGACGTACAGGCGCGCATCGGCGATTTTCATCGCCTCGCTGAGGGATTGCCCCGGCAGCATATTGCATGCGCCCCAGGAAAAATTTACGCGCCTGTCGCGGTCATGAAGCGCCAGATATTGGCGGATCCGCGCAGGGATATTTTGCGTTTCGTCATCCGGATAATCGATAAGGATCAGAAAGAACTCATCGCCTCCCAGTCGGATGCCGTAATCGCTGCTCCGAATCGCAGCGGAAATGGCCTGCGCCAGTAAAATGATCGCTCGATCGCCTGCGTCATGTCCCCATGTATCATTGATGGTTTTCAGCTCGTCACAGTCGAGAGCCATCAGCCCCACGTTGACGCCTTGACCAGTGAGTTTTTGCAGCCGCAATTCCAGGGTAGAGGTGAGGATCTTGCGGTTATACAGCCCGGTCAGGGCATCGCTGATGTTTTCTTTTGAGATACTGCTGTAGAGACGAAAATGTATTCGTACCAGGTGCAATAAGGCCGCAGTTGAAAGTAAATAGAAGAGAAACAGTTCCCATGAACTCAGTAGAAAATACATCACGTCGAGCGACAGCGAGATTCGCAGGTTTTCCGCAACTTGCCGGGAGTCATCGGCATAACCTGAGAAATGTGTTTGACTGCGGTGGATGTTCATTTCCGCACCGGTATTGGAGTCCTTTAAGGTGATATCCAGGTATTGCCAGACGAGCGGGCGATCCGCAGTATAGAGTAATTTTTCTATTTCTTTTGCCGTGACATCGACCATGACCACGCCCTTCAGGCGGTCCTGATAATAGACCGGCGTTAAAAAAGAGAGAATATTTTTACCCGTCATCGTATCGACATAAATCGTCGAAATAAGCGAACGCCCCTGGCGTAAACTATCGAGACTTTGCTGGGTCATCCCCAGTTTACTGTCCTGAAGAAAGTTCCAGTCTTGTATTGGATCGCTTTTAATTTTTACCGGGGTGTAAAAATAAACATAGTTATTCGCCAGATCAACGTAATAACGAAAGCGTTTATCAGACTTTAACATGGCAGGGGCCTGTGACTGCCAGAGCGCATTTTGCGTCACGGTGCGGTCGAAAGCCCACAGTGCCGGTAAATCAGCGCGCCAGTTTTGGCAATCAGCCTGTGAAGTGCTCAGGGTGCCGTGTAACTGCGGATAGTTATGAACGGCAATATTAAGCCCGCTGATGTTGCTTTGATGCTGGATGCGGCGACAGGCCAAACGGAACTGTTCCTCGTCAGGCGGCGTATCCAGTTTACGTACAAACTGAGAAATGATCAGCTGATTCTGATATTTATCATAGAGAAAGGTCGATTCTCCTTTTTCTATGATGTATCGCATATAACCTGACATATCCCGATGGGTCACGACCAATTCGTACACCAGAAAGGAGGAGGTTAATACGATGACGCCTGCGGAAATAAAATAACTCAGTAGGCTGTGCTGCAATTTCATGACGGCTGGATTTACCTGGCTAATTTGCTTAACTTTATCATAGTGAAGAATCGGAGCACTAGCATTGGGGAGATGGGATGGGCGGAATGAGGGGGCGGCGGTATGGTGCTTTCTGCGCCGTCAGTATGCGCAATTGAGAGTGGATACTGACGGGCTAAGGAATGGTACAGCGGCTATTTTCAGAATGTCTGGTGAAGATAGCCCTGATGTTGCAATGTCTCTACTTATGAGACTGCGGAAGCAAAGGCTTCGTTGCCCGCGGCGTGCGGAGACATTGTCGGTTGGTAGAGCGCGTATGACTCGATATCGTCCAGCGTCACCATCGCGGATTTACAAAAAATGCACTTGGCGCCGAAGGGGTTTTTTTCACTCACATCAAAATGCGAGATTCTGTATTGCGACCCATGGCAGCATGGGCATCGGAAATGAATATTATTAATCATAATTTTATCCTTTATATTTTATTATATTTTTTCACTGCTTGTTACTAACCCACATATGATAAATACGTATGTTTTTCCTGTGGGCTGAATATGAAAACAGAAAATATCTTTAGTTTCACGACAAAAAATGGCATGTCTATCAGATTATAGTATCAATTTATGCCATTTTGTTGCAGTGAGTTAAATGAGATGCTTCTTATTTATCTACTCGGGTCAAAACCGTCTTCGTTATCGTAAATCAGAAGTACTCAGCGAACTTAATCGGTGTTCAACCGTAAGCTATTACTCTTACTCGTCATTCTTCTATCCAATTTATTAATGTACCAAAACATACAGGATTTGATTTGCAGAAGAATCTTAATACTATTGGAGAGACTCAAGGGAGGTGGTATCAGCGATAGCGCCTGGAGATGTGAGTAACTGCTTGGGTAAATATTTTTCTGTCTTTCAAATCGACTTAAGTATTAACGCACAGTGAGGAAAATAGTGCAACACTTATTTTAGCCGTCCGGATGCCTGATGTATTGTCATCTCATTCATCGCTTGTCAAAATGTAAATTAAGATGGCGAATGACGCCGCCACCAGCGAATTTTCAGCAAAGAAAAATCAGCCAGAAAATTATTTATCTGGCTGATTTTGATGTTAATTGCTATTCGTGGCGCCTTGCTTGTGGAACAGCTCGCGGAACACCGGATAAATATCTTCCTGATCGCGAATATGCTGCATGGCGAAGTTTTCAAAGGTCGCCTGCAGATGCTCATACTCTCGCCACAGGGTCTGGTGGGCGCGACGGGTGATCTCGATGTAGCTGTAGTAACGCACCACTGGCAAAATTTTCTTCGCCAGCAGTTCATGGCACAGCGGCGAGTCATCCGCCCAGTTATCGCCATCCGACGCCTGCGCAGCGTAGATGTTCCACTGCGCCGGGTCGTAGCGGGCTTTAACCACTTCGTCCATCAGCTTCAGCGCACTCGAAACGATCGTACCGCCGGTCTCCTGTGAGTAGAAGAACTCATGCTCATCCACCTCTTTCGCCTGGGTATGGTGGCGAATGTAGACGACTTCAACGTTTTTATAGGTCCGGCTGAGGAACAGATACAACAGGATGTAAAAACGTTTAGCCATATCTTTGGTGGACTGATCCATCGAACCGGAAACGTCCATCAGGCAGAACATAACCGCCTGGCTGGAAGGTTCTGGCCGTTTTTCGTAGTTCTTGTAGCGTAAATCAAAGGTGTCGATAAACGGCACGCGTTCAATTTTCGCCCGCAGCTCAGCGATCTCTTTGCGTAGCCGGTCTTCTTCCAGCAACTGTGCCGGTTCGCTTTTGGCGATGGTGTCGAGATCTTCTTCCAACGCCCGCAGCTCGCGCCGTTTACCGGCGGTCATCGCCGTTCGCCGCGCCAGCGAGTTCTGCAATGAGCGCACCACGCTGATATTGGCCGGTACGCCGTTAGCGGTAAAACCCGCACGATGGGTTTTGAACTCGTTCAACTGGCGCTGCTGGTTTTTTTTCAGGTTGGGTAGGGCGAGATCTTCAAACAGCAGATCCAGATACTCATCTTTGGAAATCTGAAAGACGAATTCATCCTGACCTTCGCCGTCGGCGCTGGCTTGGCCCTGACCACCGCCTCCGCCGCCACCGCCGCCCTGAGGACGTTCGATACGGTCGTTCTGAACAAAATGATCGTTGCCGGGGTGGACGCGATTGCGCAGCCCGCCGCGGCCCTGATGAAACATCGGCTCGTTGATGTCATCCGTCGGAATGGAGACGGATTCTCCGCTTTCGATGTCGGTGACCGAGCGTTTATTAATGGCTTCGGAGATCGACTGTTTGATTTGCGCCTTGTAACGGCGCAGAAAGCGCTGGCGGTTGACAGCGCTTTTGTTCTTCCCGTTCAGGCGTCGGTCTATGAACCAGGTCATATGCCCTCCTGTACTGCATTTGCCAACTATACCCGTCTACTTCGAGTCGCCTGTGCATTGGCTTCGCCACAACTCGAATGACTCAGGCATCTGTCTTTCATTATATGAGCAGCCGCGCTGAAAGCCCGGTAGCCGCCGCTACCGGGCCGTCATACATCAGGACGATTTGCGTACCCGCAGGTACCATTCGCACAGCAGGCGAACCTGTTTACGGGTATAGCCTTTTTCCATCATGCGATCGACAAAGTCATCGTGTTTTTTCTGCTCATCGGTGGACGTTTTGGCATTGAACGAAATGACCGGCAACAGCTCCTCGGTATTGGAGAACATTTTCTTCTCAATAACCGTGCGCAGTTTTTCATAACTGGTCCAGTTCGGATTGCGTCCGCTGTTATTCGCTCTGGCGCGCAGCACGAAGTTGACGATTTCGTTACGGAAGTCTTTCGGGTTGCTGATCCCGGCGGGCTTCTCGATTTTCTCCAGCTCTGCGTTCAACGATTCACGGTCGAACAGTTGACCGGTATCCGGATCGCGGTACTCCTGATCCTGAATCCAGAAATCTGCATACGTGACATAACGGTCAAAAATGTTCTGCCCATATTCGGAATAGGACTCAAGGTAGGCGGTCTGGATCTCTTTGCCGATAAACTCAGCGTATTTCGGGATCAGATAACCTTTGAGGAATTCCAGATAGCGTTCAGCCTGTTCTTGCGGGAACTGTTCGCGCTCAATCTGCTGTTCAAGGACGTAGAACAGGTGGACCGGGTTGGCGGCCACTTCCGCATGATCGAAGTTAAACACTCGCGACAGGATTTTAAAGGCGAAGCGGGTAGAGAGACCGTTCATCCCTTCGTCGACGCCGGCATAATCGCGATATTCCTGGTAGGACTTCGCTTTCGGGTCGGTATCTTTCAGGCTTTCGCCGTCGTAGACGCGCATCTTCGAGTAGATGCTCGAATTTTCCGGCTCTTTCAGGCGCGACAGGATCGAGAATCGCGACAGTGTCTCAAGCGTGCCCGGCGCGCATGGCGCATGGGTCAGCTCACTGTTATTCAACAGTTTTTCATAAATACGGATCTCTTCCGAGATGCGCAGGCAATAAGGCACCTTAACGATATAAACACGGTCAAGGAAAGCCTCGTTGTTTTTGTTATTACGGAAAGTCACCCATTCGGATTCGTTGGAGTGCGCGAGGATAATGCCGTTAAACGGCAGGGCGGAGATCCCCTCGGTCCCGTTATAGTTGCCTTCCTGGGTGGCCGTCAGCAGCGGATGCAGCACCTTAATCGGCGCTTTAAACATCTCGACGAACTCCATGATCCCCTGGTTGGCACGGCACAGCGCGCCGGAGTAGCCGTAGGCATCCGGGTCGTTTTGCGCGTAGTGCTCCAGCTTGCGGATATCCACTTTACCGACCAGTGCCGAGATGTCCTGGTTGTTTTCATCGCCAGGCTCGGTTTTGGCGATAGCGATCTGCTCAAGAATCGATGGCCATACCTTCACGACGCGGAATTTGGTGATATCGCCGCCGAACTCGTGCAGGCGTTTTGCCGCCCATGGCGACATGATGGTGCCGAGATAACGGTTAGGAATACCGTATTCTTTATTGAGGATCTGCGCGTCCTCTTGCGGGTTAAACAGGCACAGCGGATGATCGTTGACCGGGCTGCGTTCGCCGTTGGCGCTCAGCACATAAATAGGCACCCGCTGCATCAGGGATTTCAGGCGTTCCGCCAGCGATGATTTACCGCCGCCGACCGGCCCCAGCAGATACAGAATCTGTTTCTTCTCTTCCAGACCCTGCGCGGCATGTTTCAGATAGGAAACAATCTGCTCAATGGCATCTTCCATACCGTAAAACTCTTCAAACGCCGGATAACGTGCGACAACCCGGTTTGAAAAGAGACGGGACAGGCGCGGCTCAAGAGCCGTATCGACCATGACTGGTTCACCAATGGCCGTCAATAGCCGTTCTGCCGCGTTGGCATAAGCACTGCGATCTTGCCGGCAGATGGTAAGAAACTCCTGCAGTGTGAACTCTTCGTCCTTGGCAGCTTCATAGCGCTGGCGATAGTGATCGAATATATTCATGGCATGCCGTCCTTTCGTTTTTTAGCACAGGTTGAGAGCCGTTCATATGAATAGTGGGGGCCCCCGGAAGGGCAGGCTGAACGACGTCCGTCTACAATTCAGCAACCTTCGTGCCAGGTTACAGAAGCGATTTGGATAACGTGCTCTGCGACTACACCTTCTAAATTTAAGCGTAGATGTATTTAGAAAACTTGCATGCCGCTAAAACTCAATTTCAATGACATATCAACAACTCATCCGGAAACCAGGCGTTTTTTCGCACATCTTGCCAGGCGGTTTCATCAACGCGTCATTAAGTTGCAAGCGAGCGGTCATAAAGCAGTGGGAAATTGTCCGGTTTAGTGTAAGAGCAAGTAAAGCATTTGAGGCATGACGTCTACGACGTTAAACTGCACGCGCTAATTATTTGACAACAGGAATATGGACTGTGACTAAAATCAAACTTCTGGCACTAGGTGTGTTCATCGCGACGTCAGCTACCGCAGTACACGCTGATGGGAAGTTAACGCTGGGGGCTGGCGTGGGCGTCGTCGAGCATCCTTATAAACAATATGATGCAGATGTTTACCCGGTACCTGCCATTAGTTATGAGAGTGATAACTTTTGGTTCCATGGCTTAGGTGGCGGTTACTACCTGTGGAATGACACCAACGATAAGCTGTCCGTGACCGCCTACTGGTCGCCGATGTATTTCAAACCGGGCGATAGCAATAACTCGCAAATGCGTAAGCTTGATCGCCGTAAATCAACCATGATGGCGGGTCTTTCCTACATCCATAACACCCCGTATGGTTTCCTGCGTACTACGCTTGCGGGCGATACGCTGGATAACAGTAACGGGATCACCTGGGACCTGGCCTGGCTGTACCGCTATACCAATGGCAACCTGACTCTGACTCCGGGTATCGGCGTGGAGTGGAACAGCGACAATCAGAACGAATACTACTACGGTGTGTCGAAGCATGAATCGAATCGCAGCGGCATGCGCAGTTACGATCCGGACAGCAGCTGGAACCCGTATCTTGAGCTGGCGGCGAACTATCGTTTCTTCGGCGACTGGAGCGTGTACGGTCTCGCGCGTTACACCCGTTTGTCTGACGAAATCACCGATAGCCCGATGGTGGACAAATCCTGGAGCGGCCTGATTTCTACCGGGGTCACGTACACCTTCTGATTGCGCACTTCTGCAGGTTTTATGCATCAAAACAGGGCGTTATGCCCTGTTTTGCTCTATGATGGCGCATCTTGCGGTCATTAACGCTTCAGGACGCGAATGGTCTGGGCCAGACGTGTTGGTTTCTCTTCGCTCGCTTTCTGCGGCTCGGTCACGCAGCAGGTTTCCACGCAAACGAATGTCTTGTAGCCATCATCCGGCATATCGCCCATGCTGACGGAGAGCGCAGGGCCCGGGTTCCAGGCAACGACGTTGCCGTGGTGGCGATGGATCACGTCGATGTTGCGTTTCAGCGCTTCATCATGAATCACGCTGCAGGCTTCAGCATTCAGATAGACGCGGTCAGTGCGATCCGGGAAAGTCTGGATGCCATCTTTCAACACGCCTTCTTCGGCATTCAGCACTTTATCAATATAGCGCTCGCCCAGGCCGCTGACTTTCACCGCGGCGATGTCGCCGACGTTGAAGTAGGTGTGCAGGGCGGAAGTGGTTTCAAACTCACCGTGGGCTTCCAGTTCGATCTCGCAGGTGTTACCCAGCTTGAAGCGCGCGTAAAGCGTGAAGTCGTGCGGCCAGTATTTGCGAGTTTCATCGCTGCTCTGTAGTTCGAAGGTCAGCATCACGCCATTTTCATCTTCGTCCTGGCATTTTAACGCCCACGGCAGATTGCGCGCGAAGCCATGCGATGGCAAACCTTGCTGCGCTGACGGGCCGAACCACGGCCAGCAAATAGGCACGCCGCCGCGCAGGGCAACGCCGTTTTTGAATGGGGTATTGTTGCTCAACCACAGGACTTCATCTTCACCAGCCGGTTTCCAGGAGAGCAGGTGAGCGCCCTGCAGGGCGACGGACGCTTTTACCTGGGGGTGGTCGATGACGATGAGTTCAAGATCGTCCAACTGGCGTCGGGAGAATACCGGGGAGAGTTGTTCAATGACCGGGAGAGCAAAAATTTTATTAATCATTACGCTATCCTCTTTTTAAGGCAAAAAAAAGAGCGACCCAGGCCGCTCTTATCGATTACTTGTTCATCTCAACTTATTTGGAGATGTGAGCAATCAGGTCCAGAACTTTGTTGGAGTAACCGGTTTCGTTGTCGTACCAGGAAACCAGTTTCACGAAGTTGTCGTTCAGTGCGATACCGGCTTTAGCATCGAACACGGAAGTGCAAACTTCACCGTTGAAATCGGTAGAAACAACGTCGTCTTCGGTGTAACCCAGAACGCCTTTCATTGCGCCTTCAGAAGCCGCTTTGATTGCTTTCTTGATTTCTTCGTAGGACGCTGCTTTTTCCAGACGAACGGTCAGGTCAACAACGGATACGTTCGGAGTCGGAACGCGGAACGCCATACCAGTCAGTTTGCCGTTCAGTTCTGGCAGTACTTTACCTACTGCTTTAGCAGCGCCGGTAGAGGACGGGATGATGTTCTGAGCTGCGCCGCGGCCGCCGCGCCAGTCTTTGTGAGACGGGCCATCAACGGTTTTCTGAGTAGCGGTGGTGGCGTGAACGGTGGTCATCAGGCCTTCAACGATACCGAAGTTGTCGTTGATGACTTTAGCCAGCGGAGCCAGGCAGTTGGTGGTGCAGGATGCGTTGGAAACGATGTCCTGGCCTGCGTAAGTTTCGAAGTTAGCGCCACGAACGAACATCGGGGTGTTGTCTTTGGACGGGCCAGTCAGAACAACTTTTTTCGCGCCAGCGGTGATGTGCTTACGAGCGGTTTCGTCAGTCAGGAACAGACCGGTTGCTTCAGCAACGATGTCTACGCCTACTTCGTCCCATTTCAGGTTAGCCGGATCGCGCTCAGCGGTAACACGGATTTTTTTACCGTTTACGATCAGATGACCGTCTTTCACTTCAACGGTACCGTCGAAACGGCCGTGAGTGGAGTCATATTTCAGCATGTAAGCCATGTAGTCAGCGTCTAACAGGTCGTTGATTGCAACGATCTCGATGTCAGAACGTTTCTGAGCAGCACGGAAAACAATGCGACCGATACGGCCAAAACCGTTGATACCTACTTTGATAGTCATATATTCCACCAGCTATTTGTTAGTGAATAAAAGGTTGCCTGTAAAATTACAAAAACCTTACGCAGCGTCAAGCGGAATCGTGTCAATCATTGCGACAAATCAATCCTGAGCAGACCTTTGCGCGATTGATGTGCCTCACTCTCCCTTTGAGCCCAATTCCATATGGGGACTGCGCCCGGAATTTTAAAGGTCATTTAGGATAAAAACGTGATTTGCATCACAATTATCCGGCTGCCTGATGGCATCGGATAAGTTTAGAACAAAAGTGCAGGTTTCATTGTTAATGTTTTGTTAGAATCGACGCGTAAAGTTGCCCTTTCAAAGCGAGAAGTAATCACATGGCTAATAAACCATCTCCTGACGAGCTCAAACAAGATTTGAGCGAGATGCAGTTTTATGTGACGCAGAATCACGGTACCGAACCGCCGTTCACCGGACGGTTGCTGCATAACAAAAAAGACGGCGTCTACCACTGCCTGGTCTGCGATGCGCCGCTGTTTAACTCGCAATCCAAGTATGATTCTGGTTGTGGCTGGCCGAGCTTCTACGAGCCGGTCAGCGACGAGGCGATTCGTTATCTCAATGATTACTCCCACGGTATGCAGCGTACTGAAATTCGCTGCGGTAGTTGCGATGCGCACCTTGGTCACGTCTTCCCCGATGGCCCTCAGCCGACGGGCGAGCGTTTTTGCGTCAACTCGGCCTCTTTAAGCTTCACCGACGATCAAAACGGCGAGCAAACCAAAGGCTAAGAAACGATTCAGCAAATTATTCCAATACGGAGTGAAACAGACGATGGATATCGAGCAAATTATTGCCAGTATGACGCCGGAACTGTATCAACGTTTAGCCACGGCGGTGGAGTTAGGCAAGTGGCCGGACGGCGTCGCGCTGACCGAGGAACAGAAAGAGAACAGCATGCAATTGGTGATGTTGTGGCAGGCGCGTAACAACGCGGATGCGCAGCATATGACTATCGACACCAATGGTCAGATGGTGATGAAAAGCAAACAACAGCTGAAAGAAGATTTCGGTATCGTGCCGAAGCCGATTGCCACGCTGAAAATGCAGTAATTGCATATGCCTGTAACCCGGCAGGCGGCGTGAGCGCCTTAGCCGGGCTACCTTTCCTTGTGGCCCCGATAGCGTAGCGCCATCGGGGATCGCGCGCTACTGCGCTTTGATACCTAGCGACGCGGCCAACTGCCGGGCGAGCTGGTTTTTGTCATCGGCGCCATACTCCCAAAACATCCCGCCGGCTAATCCCTTGCGCTTGATATAATCCGCTTTAATGGCTACCGAACGCGGGTTCTCGTAGGAAATGGCGAACAGCGCTTTCCCATCAGCCGATTTTACGGATAGCCACGGCACCTTCGCCTCGTCATCCCAATGTTCCGTAAAACGCTTCTGCGGATCGTTCAACAATTTCGCCACAATATCGTTGTATTTCACATAGGTATCTTTGCTCAGATCATAACCCAACGACTTAAACAGCTCGACTTGCTGCGTGCCGAAGTAGGGTTCGGTGACGGGGTTTTTCTGTGCGTCTGGCTTACTCCAGTCAATACCCGGCTCGACGGCGCGTTTCGGTACCCGGCCATAGAAACCGATCCCGAGGTTCATCTGGCTGGGTTTAAGCCCGGCGGCCAGATAGTTGTTCACCACGAAATCGGCGCTGTATTTATCCGCGGCGGCCACTGTCGGCCAGTGGCGGGAGTCATACAGGTTTGAGTTGAAGTACTGGGTACCGTAGGCCATGGCGTAGGTCATCAGGTTGATATAATTCAGCAGTGGGGCGATGGCTTTCACATCGATCCAGCTCTTCGGGCTTTCCGCGTTAGCACCTACCGCAATGGTCAGCAGTTTTTTATCGCCGATGGCCGCACGGAGCTCTTTGAGCAGGGCGGTAAAGTTATCGCGATCCGCTGGTTGACTGGCGACCAGCCCCCAGGCGCCATTCACCGGATACTCCCAATCGAGGTCGATACCATCAAGGCCATACTGGTTAATGACTTGCTGGACCGAGCGGATAAATACCGCGCGGGTTTCCGGCGTTGCCGCTGCGCCCGAGAAACCTCGCGCGCCCCAACCGCCGACAGAGAGCAGAACGTTGAGGTCAGGATTTTGTTTACGCAGTGTGGGGAGTTTTTGTAAATCCGCCTGTACCTTTGGCGACAGCCAGATTTGGTGGAGATGGTCAGGATCTTTCAGGGCATCATTAGTCTCATCTTTCTCATCGTTGTAGATAAGGCCGAAGGAGTAATTGAGATGGGTTATCTGCCGGACATCCAGCTTGTTGATATCACCGCCAGGACCTGCGGTGACGTCGCCGCCGCCGTTAAAGTAACCCACTGACATCCAGGATTGCGCGGAAACGACAGAGGCGCAGAGCAGGGGTAATGCTGCCAGCAAGGGCAAAAGTTTCATCGGATTTCCTCTTTGACAATGATATACCCGTCATACTTCAAGCTGCAGATGCGTTGGCTGCGTGCACTCACCCCAGTCACATAGTTATCTATGCTCCTGGGGATTAATGAGGGACATCCTTGTCCCTCACCGAAGGCCAGCCTTTGGCTGGTCAAATTCGTTCCTGACGAATTTGTCGCGCCCTTGCCGCCTTTCTACAACTTGAATTATTTAGGGGATAAACAGGCACACGCCACGGAAATGGCGTGGCGAAAAAACAACCTGTCCAGTCTAGAGGTTTCCATCGAGCAAAACTGCGAAGGTGTTCACGGCACTGCCTGCCAGACGCCACGAGAGCCTCTTTTCTCCTCCTTTGAGCCGCATTTATCGGTATTTGTGATCTTGGTTGTGAAATGAAGATCATTGTCTGTGTTTTAAAGATTTTGTGTTGACCTTAAAGATTGTGTGGTTGAGTATGCTCCCACTGAAGCAAAAACCAACACAAAGGAAGACGCAATGAAAGCACTGGCAAGATTTGGTAAGGCCTTTGGCGGCTATAAAATGATTGATGTACCTGAGCCGTTTTGCGGCCCGGATGACGTAGTGATTGAAATTAAAGCGGCAGCCATCTGTGGCGCGGATATGAAACATTACAATGTGGACAGTGGCTCTGACCAATTCAATTCAGTTCGCGGCCACGAATTTGCCGGGTTGATTGTTCGGGTCGGCGATAAGGTCAAGGATTGGAAAGTCGGACAACGCGTGGTGTCTGATAATAGCGGGCACGTTTGCGGTGTGTGTCCGGCCTGTGAACAGGGCGATTTTCTGTGTTGTACAGAAAAAGTAAATTTGGGGCTGGACAACAATACCTGGGGCGGCGGTTTCTCTAAATACTGTTTAGTACCGGGAGAGATCCTTAAAATTCACCGCCATGCGCTGTGGGAAATCCCACAAGGCGTTGATTATGAAGAAGCGGCGGTGCTGGATCCTATCTGTAACGCCTACAAATCTATCGCTCAGCAATCCAAATTTCTTCCCGGCCAGGACGTTGTGGTTTTCGGCACCGGCCCATTAGGGCTCTTTTCCGTGCAAATGGCGCGCATCATGGGGGCCGTAAATATCGTGATGGTCGGGCTGGAAGAGGACGTCACCGTACGCTTCCCGATCGCCAAAGAGCTGGGGGCGACAGCGGTTGTCAACGGTTCCATCGAAGATGTGGTCGCGCGCTGCCAGCAAATCTGCGGCAAAGACAACCTGGGACTGGTTATCGAATGCTCCGGCGCCAATATCGCCCTTAAACAATCGATCGAAATGCTGCGTCCCAACGGTGAAGTCGTTCGCGTCGGCATGGGCTTTAAACCTCTGGATTTCTCCATCAACGATATCACCGCCTGGAACAAAAGCATCATTGGCCATATGGCCTACGACTCCACTTCCTGGCGGAACGCTATTCGCTTGCTCGCCAGCGGCGCGCTCAAAGTCAAACCGATGATTACTCACCGTATTGGCCTATCGCAATGGCGCGAAGGGTTTGATGCGATGGTCGATAAGACCGCGATAAAAGTCATCATGACCTACGACTTTGATGAATAGCCCCTTTATAAAAGGAATGTTATCGGATGGAACAGATTACAAAACCGCATTGCGGCGCCCGGTTGGATCGCCTACCTGATTGCCGCTGGCATTCATCAATGTTTGCCATGGTTGCCTTTGGGCTACTGGTTTGTTGGAGTAACGCGGTTGGAGGACTCATCCTCGCACAGTTAAAAGATCTCGGCTGGACCGATAATTCAACGACCGCCACGTTTTCTGCCATGACTACTGCAGGAATGTTTCTCGGCGCACTTGGCGGAGGCATTATCGGCGATAAAACCGGGCGTAAAAATGCGTTCATCCTCTATGAAGCGATTCATATTATCGCCATGGTGGTGGGGGCATTTTCCCCAAATATGACCTTCCTTATTGCCTGTCGATTTGTGATGGGGGTTGGATTAGGCGCGTTGTTGGTCACTTTGTTTGCCGGATTTACCGAATATATGCCAGGCCGAAATCGTGGCACTTGGTCCAGTAGGGTCTCATTTATCGGCAACTGGTCTTATCCGCTGTGTTCGCTGATCGCGATGGGGTTGACGCCGCTAATCAGCGCGGAATGGAACTGGCGTATACAGTTACTGATCCCGGCCATACTGTCGCTGGTGGCGACCGTTATTGCCTGGCGCTGGTTCCCGGAGTCGCCTCGTTGGCTGGAATCCCGCGGACGCTACGCTGAAGCTGAGAAGGTGATGCGGGCCATTGAAGAAGGGGTTGTTCAGCAGACCGGCAAGCCGCTGCCGCCTGTGGTAATTGAAGATGACGGCAAAGCCCCGCGTACGGTTCCTTATTCGGCCTTATTAACGGGTGTGTTACTGAAGCGCGTTATTTTAGGTTCCTTTGTCCTGATTGCTATGAACGTTGTGCAGTACACCTTAATTAACTGGCTGCCGACCATATTTATGACTCAGGGGATTAACCTGAAAGACTCGATTGTCTTAAATACCATGAGCATGTTCGGTGCGCCGTTCGGGATTTTTATCGCCATGTTGGTGATGGATAAAATACCCAGAAAGACCATGGGGGTGGGCTTATTAGTATTAATCGCCGTGCTGGGATATATCTACTCGCTGCAAACCAGCATGCTGCTGATTACGCTAATTGGCTTCTTCCTGATTACTTTTGTCTATATGTACGTTTGCTACGCTTCGGCGGTGTATGTACCGGAAATATGGCCGACCGAAGCGAAACTTCGCGGTTCTGGTCTGGCGAATGCGGTAGGGCGTATCAGCGGTATCGCCGCGCCTTATGCGGTCGCGGTATTGCTTAACGGTTATGGCGTAACGGGGGTTTTTGTCCTGCTGGGTGCGGTCTCCATTATTGTCGCTGTCGCCATTGCTACCATCGGAATTGAAACCAAAGGCGTCTCTGTCGAAAGCCTCGGTATTGATGCAGTTACCAGCAAATAATATTGATGGGGAAATAAAATGAAAAATTCAAAAGCGATATTAAAAACGCCGGGCACGATGAAAATTATTGCCGCCGATATCCCGGTACCCGAAGAGCATGAAGTACTGATCAAAATTGAATATGTCGGTATTTGCGGTTCAGATGTTCACGGTTTCGAATCAGGTCCCTTTATTCCGCCAAAAGACCCGAACCAGGAAATTGGCCTCGGACATGAATGTGCCGGTACGGTGGTGGCGGTAGGAAATCGCGTCAGTAAATTTAAACCGGGCGACCGGGTGAATATTGAACCTGGCATACCCTGCGGACATTGTCGCTACTGCCTGGAGGGCAAATACAACATCTGCCCTGACGTCGATTTTATGGCTACGCAACCCAATTATCGCGGCGCGTTAACCCATTATCTGTGCCATCCGGAAAGCTTCACTTATAAGCTGCCCGATAACATGGACACCATGGAAGGCGCGCTGGTAGAGCCTGCGGTGGTAGGGATGCATGCCGCAATGCTGGCGGACGTTAAACCGGGCAAGAAAATCGTCATTTTGGGGGCAGGATGTATCGGTTTAATGACCCTGCAAGCCTGTAAATGTTTGGGGGCTACCGACATCGCCGTTGTTGATGTCCTGGAAAAGCGTCTGGCCATGGCCGAGCAGCTTGGCGCGACGACGGTGATCAACGGAGCGAAAGAGGACACTGTTGCCTGCTGTCAGCAGTTCTCCGGCGATATGGGGGCCGATATTGTTTTTGAAACTGCCGGCTCGGCGATCACCGTCAAGCAGGCTCCGTACCTGGTGATGCGCGGCGGGAAAATCATGATCGTGGGGACGGTTCCCGGTGATTCGGCGATTAATTTCCTCAAAATTAACCGTGAAGTCTCCATTCAGACCGTTTTCCGCTACGCCAACCGCTATCCGGTCACTATTGAAGCTATTTCCTCCGGGCGTTTCGATGTCAAGTCGATGGTGACGCATATTTATGATTATGAAGATGTTCAGCGCGCGTTTGATGAGTCAGTCAACAACAAACGCGAAATTATCAAAGGCGTTATTAAAGTTAACCATTAATTTATTAAAAAGGGAGAAATAACCATGTTGGCAGATATCAAATATTGGGAAAACGATGCCCAGAATAAACATTATGCAATTGCCCACTTTAATGTGTGGAATGCGGAAATGCTTATGGGAGTTATCGATGCAGCGGAAGAATCTAAATCGCCGGTGATTATCTCTTTCGGCACCGGTTTTGTCGGCAACACGTCATTTGAGGATTTTTCGCATATGATGGTCTCTATGGCGAAAAAAGCCTCGGTGCCGGTGATTACTCATTGGGATCACGGGCGTAGCATGGAGATTATCCATAACGCCTGGACCCACGGCATGAACTCGCTGATGCGCGATGCCTCCGCCTTTGATTTCGAAGAAAACATACGCCTGACGAAAGAGGCGGTGGACTTCTTCCATCCGTTGGGTATCCCGGTTGAAGCTGAGTTGGGCCACGTGGGGAATGAAACGGTTTATGAAGAAGCGTTGGCGGGCTATCACTATACTGACCCGAGCCAGGCGGCGGAATTTGTCGAGCGTACCGGATGTGACTCACTGGCGGTGGCGATTGGCAACCAGCACGGTGTCTATACCTCTGAACCGAAACTGAATTTCGACGTGGTCAAACGCGTGCGCGAGGCAGTCTCCGTTCCGTTGGTACTGCACGGCGCGTCCGGCATTAGCGATGCGGATATCAAAAAAGCCATTTCATTAGGTATTTCGAAAATCAATATTCACACCGAATTGTGCCAGGCGGCGATGGTAGCGGTGCAAGAAAATCAAAATCAACCGTTCCTGCATGTTGAACGGGAAGTACGTAAAGCTGTAAAAGAACGCGCGCTGGAGAAAATCAAACTGTTTGGTTCTGACGGTAAAGCGGAATGACATTATGGATAATATCGAGGTTATTTGCATAGGGGCGGCAATCGTCGATATTCCTTTGCAGCCAGTGAGTAAAAATATTTTTGATGTAGACTCATATCCATTAGATAGAATCGCCATGACCACGGGTGGAGACGCAATTAATGAAGCAACAATTATTTCACGTCTCGGGCACCGTACGGCGTTAATGAGCCGCATAGGAGATGATGCCGCCGGTCATTTTATTGTTGATCACTGTCGTCGGGAAAATATCAATATTCAGAGCTTGAAGCAGGATGCTGATATTGATACTTCCATTAATGTGGGATTAGTTACCGCAGATGGTGAGCGCACCTTTGTCACCAACCGCAACGGCAGCCTGTGGAAACTGAATATTAACGATGTTGATTTTGACTGCTTCTCGCAGGTGAAGCTGCTGTCACTGGCCAGTATTTTTAATAGCCCTTTACTGGATGGTGAAGCATTAACGACGATTTTCACGCAGGCGAAGGCGCACCAGTTAATTATCTGTGCCGATATGATTAAGCCACGGCTTAATGAAACCCTCGACGATATTCGGCAAGCATTGAGTTACGTGGATTATCTTTTTCCCAACTTTGAAGAGGCAAAGTTGCTTACCGGAAAAGAATCACTGGATGACATCGCCGATAGTTTTCTGAATTGTGGCGTGAAAACGGTGGTGATTAAGACGGGTAAGCACGGCTGCTTTATCAAGCGTGCCGATATGAAAATGGTGGTCCCCGCCGTTTCCGGGATCACTGCCATTGATACCATCGGCGCGGGTGATAATTTTGCCTCGGGGTTCATCTCTGCGCTGCTTGAAGGCAAGCCACTGCGTGACTGCGCAATGTTTGCTAACGCAACGGCAGCGATATCGGTACTTAGCGTTGGCGCCACAACGGGCGTGAAAAACAGAAAATTGGTTGAACAATTTCTTGATGAATATGAAGGGTAATAGCGGCAGATGAAAATGATTCCTTTAGGCAGTACGGATATAACATTGTCCCGTATGGGATTAGGCACATGGGCCATCGGCGGCGGCCCGGCATGGAATGGCGATCTTGATCTGCAAATTTGCATTGATACCATTGTTGAGGCGCATCGCTGTGGTATTAACCTGATCGATACCGCGCCGGGATACAATTTTGGCAATAGCGAAGTGATTGTCGGTCAGGCGCTGAAACAACTACCGCGCACTGAAATCGTGATTGAAACCAAATGCGGTATCGTCTGGGAACGGGAAGGCAGTCTGTTTAACAAAGTAGGCGATCGCCAACTGTATAAAAACCTCACTCCTGATTCGATTCGTGAAGAGGTGGATGCCAGCCTGCAAAGACTGAGCATTGATGCCATTGATATTTACATGACTCACTGGCAGTCGGTGAAGCCCTGTTTTACACCGATTGCGGAAACTGTCGATACACTGAACGCACTGAAGAAAGAGGGGAAAATTCGTTCTATCGGTGCGGCGAACGTCGATGCTGGACATATCAGGGAGTATCTCAAACACGGTGAGCTGGATATCATCCAGGCGAAGTACAGCATCCTTGACCGGGCGCTGGAAGCTGAACTGCTGCCGTTATGCCAGCAGAATGGCATCATCGTACAGGTCTATTCACCGCTTGAGCAGGGGCTGTTGACCGGAACTATCACCCGGGATTATGTTCCCGGCGGCGCGCGGGCCAACAAAGTCTGGTTTCAGCGGGAAAATATGCTGCGGGTGATTGATATGCTTGAGCAGTGGCAGCCGCTGTGTGAGAAATACCGCTGCACGATCCCCGCGCTGGCGCTGGCGTGGATTTTAAAGCAAAGCAATCTCATCACCTTGCTGAGCGGGGCAACGGCGCCAGAGCAGGTACGCGAGAATGTCGAGGCGCTGAACATCAGCCTGACGGATGATGATTCATTATTGATGAGGCAAATGGCAGAGGTGTTAGATACAAAATAGGAGAGATGTTATTGACCTCTGTTTCTGTGTAAAATAGTATTTAAATCTGTGATTCAAACATGTTTTTTTGAAAATAAACATAGCCTGTGAGATACTACGGTTTTATTATTGCTTTGCAGGAAACAGAGGTATTATCGTGGCGGCAAAAGACAGGATTCAGGCCATCAAGCAAATGGTGGTTAACGATAAAAAAGTGGTGGTTTCTAATTTAAGTTCAATTTTTCAGGTTACTGAGGAAACAATTCGTCGCGACCTGGAAAAACTGGAAGATGAAGGCTTTTTGACCCGTACCTATGGCGGGGCGGTATTAAACACCAGCGCGCTGACTGATAATATTCATTTTTATAAACGTGCAAAATCTTTCTTTGAAGAAAAACAAATTATTGCCCGTAATGCGTTGCCATTTATTAAAAATAAAACGACTATCGCTGCTGATTCCAGTAGTACCGCGATGGAATTATTAAAACTGCTGAAGGATAGAAACGATCTCACGTTGCTGACCAATTCGGCGGAAGCCTTTCATGAATTAGCGCAGTCAGAAATTAACGTCGTTTCTACCGGGGGGGAGTTGAATAAAAATACGCTGTCGCTGCAGGGGAGGATCACCAAGGAAATTATTAGTCGCTATCATGTTGATATTATGGTGATGAGCTGCAAAGGCCTGGATATGCTCAGTGGGGCGCTTGATTCCAATGAGGCTGAGGCTGAGATCAAGAAAACCATGATTCGTCAGGCGACAGAAGTGGCACTACTGGTCGATCACTCCAAGTTCGATCGTAAAGCTTTTGTCCAGTTGGTAGATTTTAGCCATATTAATTACCTTATAACCAATAAGGCGCCAGGTGCGGAATGGATAGTATTTTGCAAAGAAAATAATATTCAACTCGTTTATTAACTTTAATGCTGCACGTGTCGATGTTATTTTAATTTGCACCTGGATAATGCCATGGAAATTTAATAATGATGGATGGCTCGGTAAAACTAACTTTGCCGCGGTCGCCATGTTTTATATTTTAGCTGAATTTGAGGCATCCAGATGGAACAATGTGACCCTATCGGCGCAAGATTAGACCGCTTACCCTTATCTCGATTTCATTTTCGTATTTTCAGTATTATTAGTTTCAGCTTATTAGTCACCGGGTTTCTCAGCTATTCCGGAAATGTGGTGCTGGCAAAATTAATCAGCAACGGTTGGTCAAACAATTACCTCAATGCGGCATTTACTTCCGCGCTGATGTTTGGCTATTTTATTGGCTCGCTGGCCGGCGGTTTTATTGGTGATTATCTTGGCCGACGTAAAGCATTTCGCGTGAATTTATTGATTGTCGGTGTTTCTGCCTGCGCGGCAACGTTTGTGCCCAATATGTACTGGCTCATCTTTTTCCGCTGCCTGATGGGTACTGGAATGGGATCGCTAATTATGGTGGGCTATGCCTCATTTACCGAGTTTATCCCGCCCGCGGTGCGCGGAAAATGGTCAGCTCGTCTGTCGTTTGTCGGCAACTGGTCGCCCATGCTGTCGGCGGCCATTGGCGTCGTGGTGATTGCCTTTTTAAGTTGGCGAATGATGTTCCTGCTCGGCGGCGCGGCAATGCTGTTAGCTTGGTATCTGTCGGGGAAATATTTCATTGAATCGCCGCGCTGGTTGGCGAGTAAAGGGCTGCGAAGCGAAGCAGAAAACCATCTTTTGCAGGTGGAATCGCAAATTGAGAAAGAGAAAAATATCACCTTGCCTCCCTGCCAGAGCGCTAGTCTGACCACGGAGCTATGCGCGGAAAACGGTTCATTCTGGCTCTTGTTTAAAGGTCAGATGCTGCGGCGTACTCTGGTGGCAATTACGGTGCTTATCGCGATGAACATTTCGCTTTACACCATAACGGTGTGGATCCCGACGATTTTTGTTAACTCGGGGATCGATGTGACGAAATCTATCTTTATGACAGCGATTATTATGGTTGGCGCACCGGTGGGGATATTTATTGCAGCGCTGATTATTGACCGTTTTTCGCGGCGATTGTTTGGTTCATCTCTACTGATGATTATTGCGCTACTCGGATATTTCTATTCGATTCAAACTGAAGAGCGGGCCATTTTAAGCTATGGTCTGGTGATGATTTTTTTCCTGTATATGTATGTCTGTTTTGCCTCTGCGGTGTATGTACCGGAGCTTTGGCCAACGCATCTCCGGTTACGCGGGTCTGGTTTTGTTAACGCGGTGGGAAGGATTGTCGCGGTATTTACACCCTATGGCGTTGCGGTTCTGCTTACTCGCTACGGTTCAATTACGGTATTTGTTGTCCTCGGTGTGGTGTTGGCGCTTTGCGCATTGATTCTGTTCTGCTTTGGTATCGAAACCCGGCAGATCTCAGTGGAGGACATTTCGAACCTGGGATGATTATCCTGCCAACAGCGAAGACAAGCGGCCTACAAGCCTTTTCGCAGAGATGGCTTGTAGGCCGCTTAAATGATTAAGGCTGGGTTTCCAGCCAGTCGTCGAGGGTATAGAGCGTAGCGCCTTCTGCCGCCATCTCCATAAAGGCGAGGGCGCTGTCCTGCGGTTGCAGGTTGACGCCGCGACAGCCGTCGGTAATCACGTTGACGGTATAGCCCAAATCCAGCGCGTCGAGCACGGTAAACTTGACGCAGTAATCCGTTGCAAGGCCGAGAATAGTCAGCTCCGATACGCCGTGCGCGCGCAACCAGCCGTCAAGTTCGGTTTTCTGCCGGTGGCCGCTATCGAAAAATGCGCTGTAGCTGTCGATCGCCGGGTTTTGTCCCTTATGAAACACCGCATCAATGGATTGCTGCTTCAGCAACGGATGCAGCGCAGCGCCATCGCTGTGCTGCACGCAGTGATCCGGCCAGTAAGTTTGCGCCAGGCCATCGAGCTCGCCCTGCGAATAAGGTTCGGCCTGGTGCTGGCTGGCAAAGCTGCCGTGGTTGGCCGGGTGCCAGTCCTGGCTGGCGACGACGGCCTCGCCGCGCGCCAGGCTCCAATCAATGAGCTGATTAGCGACATCCACGGTGCTATCGCCTTCGGGAACGGCTAACGCGCCGCCAGCGCAAAAATCATTTTGCAGGTCTACCAGTAGCAGGGCGCGATGGCTCATGGCATTCTCCTCACTCATCAGGGGTCAGCTCGCCGCGCAGGTTTTGCTGCATCGCGCCGCGGATGGCCTCAACGTCAAGATTCTGGCTCAGCAGGTAGTGCAACTTGGTCAGCGTCGCTTCTACGGTCATATCGAAGCCGCTAATCACGCCAGCTTGCGCCAGCGCGTTGCCGGTGGCGTAGCCGCCCATATTCACCTTGCCGGACATGCATTGCGTCAGGTTAATCACCACGATGCCGCGCTGGCTGGCTTCCGCCAGTACCTGGATAAACTCGCCGTTCTGCGGCGCGTTACCGACGCCATAGGAACGCAGTATCAGCGCTTTTACCGGCTGGCGCAGGAAGTTACGCACCACATCGGCGGAGATCCCCGGATAAATGGTGACCACGCCAATCGGCTGCGGGGTGATTGGGTGGACGATCAGCTCGCCTTCGCTGTGCGGCGCGGGTAGCGTACCGAGGCGGCGGATATGGATACCGGCTTCCAGCAGCGGCGCCAGGTTCGGCGAAGCAAATGCATCAAAGCCGTCTGCGTGGGCTTTGGTGGTGCGGTTGCCGCGATACAGCCGATTGTTGAAGAACAGCGAGACTTCGTTGATCGGGTAATTGGCCGCCACGTAAAGCGCATTGAGCAAATTGATTTGCCCATCGGAACGCAGCTCGGCGAGAGGGATTTGTGACCCTGTCACAATCACCGGTTTACCTAAATTTTCCAGCATGAACGACAGCGCCGAGGCGGTGAAGGCCATCGTATCGGTACCGTGCAGGATCACAAAGCCATCGTACTGGTCGTAGTGGTCGCAAATGTCGTCGGCGATATGTTGCCAGTCTTCCGGCGTCATATCCGACGAGTCCATCAATGGCGCGTATTCGTGAATGGTGAAATCCGGCATTTCCGGGCGGTGGAACTCAGGCATCAACGCCAGCTGGCGCTGCAGATGGCCGGAAACAGGGATATATCCGTGCTCGGAGCGCTGCATACCGATGGTCCCACCGGTGTAGGCAACGTAAATCGATTTCTTTTGCATGGCATCGCTTAGGTTGTACGTGAACAGGCGCAGTATAAAGTGGCAGGCAAAAAAATAAAGCGCTAACCCCGCGAGTTGCAGAGAAGCGCTTGAATTTTATTACGTTGAAACGCTGCCCCGCGGCGGGGGCAGACGGAGGATTAACGAATGTTGGCGCAGGTTAGACAGAAGGCGTAGCGGTTTTGCGGGTCATTGAAGGCCGCCAGTTTATCGCTTTCCGCTTTCACGGCGTCCGCTGCTGCTGCCACCGGCGCAGGCAGGTATGCCTGAATGGCTGCTGGCAGAGAGGCGCGAACCAAACCTGTCAGGCTATCCATCACCATGGCGAAGAACGTCGGCTCTTCCTGGTACCAGGTGATATGCCACTGTTTCAGTTTTGCCAGTTCCGCTGCTTTCGCTACCGCATCGTCGAAGTCGCCGAGGCTATCGACCAGGCCGTTCGCCTTCGCGTCTTCACCGGTCCAGACGTGTCCCTGTGCGATTTGGTCAACCTTCTCCGGCGTGCTCTTACGCGCGGTAGCCACCAGGGTGATAAAGCGCTGGTAGCCGTTCTCGATGCTCAGTTGCATCAGCTGCTGAACTTCCGGCGGCAGCGACTTGGTGGTCGATACATCAGCCAGCGGCGAGGTAGCTACGCCGTCGGTGTGGACGCCGATGGAGCCCAGCGTATTCTCCACGGTGTTGATCACGCCGAAGATGCCGATCGAGCCGGTGAGGGTGCTTGGGTTAGCCACGATGTAATCCGCTGGCGTGGAAATCCAGTAGCCGCCGGATGCCGCCATGCCGCCCATCGAGACCACTACCGGTTTGCCCGCCGCTTTCGCCGCGGCCAGCTCTTCGCGAATCACTTCCGAGGCGCTGACGCTCCCGCCCGGGCTATTGACGCGCAGAACGATAGCTTTCACTTTCGCGTCCAGACGTGCGTCGCGGATTTGCGCTGCGGTGGTGTCGCCGCCGACGTTGCCCGGGGTTTCTTCGCCATCCATGATCGCGCCGTTCGCAAAGATGACCGCAACAGCGGAACCTTGCTCAGTTGGCGCTTTGACGTTGTAATCGTAGTAGCTGATGGAACGGTAGTTGTTGTCCGTTTTGCTCCAGCCGAACTGCTTGGTCAGCGCTTTCTCCACTTCCGTTGAGGTGGCCAGTTCATCAACCAGCTTGTTATCCAGCGCGTATTTCGCCGTATCGCCATCCACCTTACGTAGGCCGTCGAGCACGCCCTGCGCGCCCGGGAACAGTTGCTGCGCGGTGATTTGGCGGTTGGCGGCGATAGTGTTGAGGTAGTTCTGCCACAGCTCGCCAATCCAGCGGCTATCCGCTTCACGTGCGGCCGGCGACATATCGTCGCGGATAAACGGCTCGACGGCGGATTTATACGTGCCGACGCGGAAAACGTGGGTCGAGACTTTCAGTTTATCCAGCAACGACTTGTAGTACAGGCCGTTAGTGGCGAAACCGTGCAGGTCGACTTCACCCTGCGGCGAGAGCCAAATTTTGTTGGCAAAGCTCGCCAGGTAGTATTGACCCTGGGTATAGCTGCTGCCGACGGCATACACCGGTTTACCGCTGTCGCGGAATTCGCGCAGCGCTTTGCCGATATACTGCATTGAAGGCTGATCGCCGCCGACGAAGTTTTTCAGATCCAGCACGATGCCCGTGACGTTGCGGTCATCTTTCGCCTGGCGGATGGTCTGCACGATATCGAACAGTGAATTTTCCTGCAAACGATCGGAGCTGGCGCCGAACAGCTGGCGGCCGATAACCCCAAGCTTGCTGCTGGCTGACGGTTTATCCACCACCACGCCGGTGATGTCCATCAACAGCGCGCCGCGAGCGGTATGTTCAACTGCATTGTTGCTAAACTGCGCCCAGATGCCGACGCAAATCAGCACCAGAACCAGGAACACCAGGTTCAGTGCAACCTGGCGAATGAAGTTAAGTATTCGCCATGTCCATTTAAAAAATCCGGCAAGTAAGCGCCAAAGGGTTCGCATGTATTCTCCCTAACATTTTCGATGATGGGTCAGCCGCAGGGGCTGCCGCGTCTGGCTATCCTAAAGAGAGTGCCGACGCTTGTCAGCAGGAATCACCCTCCGGGCTGTAACAAAATCCATGCGCATGTTAATTTTATGCAAAATGACATCACAGGAGTTACATAGATGGATGCTCTCGAACTACTGGTTAATCGCCGTAGCGCGTCGCGCCTGATCGAGCCGGCGCCAGTTGGCGAACAGCTGGAAAATATCCTCCACGCGGGGATGCGCGCGCCGGACCATGGGACGTTACAGCCGTGGCGATTCTTTATTATCGCCGATGATGGCCGCGAACGCTTTAGCCAACTTTTAGAAAAAGGGGCGCAGGCAGCCGGTCAGGATGAAAAAGCCATTGAAAAAGCGCGTAATGCGCCGTTCCGCGCGCCGCTGATTATCGCCGTGGTCGCACGCTGCGAAGATCACCCGAAGGTGCCGAAGTGGGAGCAGGAGATGTCCGCGGGATGCGCGGTGATGGCGATGCAGATGGCTGCGGTGGCTCAGGGCTTTAACGGCATCTGGCGCAGCGGCGCCTTAACCGATAGTCCGGTCGTCCGCGAAGGCTTTAGCTGCCGCGAACAGGATAAAATCGTCGGATTCCTTTATCTGGGTACACCGCAGCTGAAGGCTTCGACGACGATTGCGTTACCGGACACCGCGCCGTTCGTCACGCGCTTCTGAGTCAGTGTTTGTTATGCCGGGTGTCGGCTTGCGCCTTACCCGGCCTACGGTTCGAATCAATCGCGGGTTTTGTCGCCCGGATAAGGCGCATCAAGCGCCTTATCCGGGAATTCAACGGCGATGAAATTACTTCTGCCTGTTTGCGAATTCATCCTTTGCTTTCTGCAACTGCTGCTGGAAGGCCGGGTTGGTGTGCAGGGTGGCCACGACCGCCGAGCCGACAATCCGCGCCGCATCAACATCGCTCTGCCAGTGATAGCCGCAGATAACCCGGCTTTCGCCCAGTTCATAGCCGCGCTGAAGGATCTCATTCTGCCGTTGAGGGTTGATTTCGGCGAGGACCAGCGCGGTTGCCCAGCCAATAGACGTGTGGCCGGAAGGGTAAGAACCGTTTTTCGCGAGCTTGTCCTGCTCGGTGGTATTGCAGGTTGAGACGCCGTAGAAGGCGAACGGGCGGATACGCATGTATTTTTCTTTCGCACCGCGCGTCGCCAGATCGCCGGCATCCTCAATCATGTTGGTCAGTAGCTTATGCAGCTGCGGCGCGTCTTTCTCGGTGATCGGCGAACCAAACGCGCCGGAGAAAGCGTTCGCCACGCCGCCGCCGCTGAGGTTCGCATCTTCCGCCGCCAGCTTGCCGCGTTCGGTATTGCGCAGCAGGCGTCCTTTCTCATACATCGCCTGATCGTTTAAGAACGCAATACTGCCGACTTCCGGCGGCGGCGGTAGCAGCGCCAGGCTATCGATGGCCTGTGCGTTCTTCAGATAATAGAGATCGGGTTTAGTGGTCGCATCGTTACCGGCTGGCGCCAGGGCGAAGGCGCCGACGGAGAACAGACTGGCCAGGCAAAGGGCGAGAACGCGCTTTTTCATCTACATTTCCTTACGGTGTTATATGTCCAGAAGAAGGTTTTTGTTTTTGTCACATTTCTGTCATATGTAAGTAAAAGTTAAAATGGCGTTGAAAAAATTGTCCGGCATCGCAAAAACGCATATTTGTCTGCTTAATGAGCAACCACTCGCGATTTCAGACTGTCGCACTTATCACCTCGCCGTTTGAGCGCTACCATAGCGGGATTGCAATGACAGGAGATGTCCATGAGCGAGCAAGCTATTCGTTTAACGCAATACAGCCACGGAGCCGGTTGCGGTTGTAAAATTTCCCCCAAAGTGCTGGAAACCATTCTACATAGCGAACAGGCGAAGTTTGTCGACCCGAACCTGCTTGTCGGCAACGAAACCAGCGACGATGCAGCGGTTTACGATCTGGGTAATGGCACATCGATCATCAGCACCACCGACTTTTTCATGCCGATTGTTGATAGTCCTTTCGATTTTGGCCGTATCGCGGCGACCAACGCCATTAGCGATATCTTCGCGATGGGCGGCAAGCCGATTATGGCGATTGCGATTTTAGGTTGGCCAATCAACACCCTGGCGCCGGAAATCGCCCGCGAAGTGGTTGAGGGCGGGCGTTTTGCCTGTCAGCAGGCCGGTATTGCGCTGGCAGGCGGCCATTCCATCGATGCCCCGGAGCCGATTTTTGGTCTCGCGGTGACCGGCGTCGTGCCGACCGAGCGCATCAAGAAAAACAGCACCGCGCAGGCGGGCTGCAAACTGTATCTTACGAAGCCATTGGGTATCGGCGTGTTGACGACCGCTGAGAAAAAATCGCTGCTGAAGCCTGAGCATCAGGGGCTGGCGACGGAAACCATGTGCCAGATGAACCTTGCTGGCGCAGCGTTCGCTAATATCGAAGGCGTGAAAGCGATGACCGACGTCACCGGCTTCGGCCTGCTGGGGCATCTTAGCGAAGTCTGCCGCGGTGCGGGCGTTCAGGCGCAGCTGACCTATGCCGCTATCCCGAAACTGCCGGGCGTTGAAGCCTATATCGCCGCAGGCGCGGTGCCGGGCGGCACCGGCCGCAACTTTGCCAGCTACGGCCATCTGATGGGCGATATGCCAGCGGAATGGCGCGATCTGCTGTGCGATCCACAAACCTCCGGCGGCCTGCTATTGGCGGTTGCCCCGGACGCGGAAGCCGAAGTGCAGGCGGCTGCGGCGGAGTTTGGCATCAAGCTGGCGGCCATTGGCGAACTGGTAACCGCCCGCGGCGGGCGCCCAATGATCGAGATCCGTTGATTCGATGCGGCTGTTTATTGCAGAAAAACCGAGCCTTGGTCGCGCTATCGCCGAAGTGTTGCCTAAACCGCATCGTAAAGGCGATGGCTTTATTGAGTGCGGCAACGGTCAGGTGGTCACCTGGTGTATCGGCCACCTGCTGGAGCAAGCGCAGCCGGACGTCTATGACGGCCGCTACGCGCGCTGGAACCTGCTCGACTTACCCATCGTGCCGGAAAAGTGGCAGTTGCAGCCAAAACCGTCGGTCACCAAACAGCTGAATGTCATTAAGCGCCTACTTGGCGAGGCGCAGGAAGTGATCCACGCCGGCGACCCGGATAGAGAAGGGCAACTGCTGGTCGACGAAGTTCTGGATTACCTGCAGCTGGCGCCGGAAAAACGCCAGCAGGTGCAGCGCTGCCTGATTAACGATCTTAATCCGCAGGCGGTTGAGCGGGCGATTACTCGCCTGCGCGCCAATAGCGAATTCGTGCCGTTATGCGTATCGGCGCTGGCCCGCGCCCGCGCCGACTGGCTGTACGGGATCAACATGACCCGCGCCTATACCATTCTCGGGCGCAATGCCGGTTATCAGGGCGTGCTGTCGGTCGGCCGCGTGCAAACGCCGGTGCTTGGGCTGGTGGTGCGTCGCGATGAAGAGATTGAAAACTTCATCGCCAAAGATTTCTTCGACGTCAAAGCGCATATCGTTACCCCGAAGGACGAGCGTTTTGTCGCCTCCTGGGTGCCGAGCGAAGCCTGCGAGCCTTATCAGGACGAAGAAGGGCGTTTACTGCATCGTCCGCTGGCCGAGCACGTAGTGAAACGCATCGAAGGTCAGCCGGCGATGGTGACCGGCTATAACGATAAGCGTGATTCTGAACCGGCGCCGCTGCCGTTTTCGCTGTCGGCGCTACAGATTGAGGCGGCTAAGCGTTTCGGATTCAGCGCGCAGAATGTGCTGGATATCTGCCAGAAGCTGTATGAAACCCACAAACTGATTACCTACCCGCGCTCGGATAGCCGCTACCTGCCGGAAGAACATTTTGCCGGGCGCCATGCGGTGCTGAACGCGATTAGCGTTCATGCGGCGGAACTGCTGCCGCAACCGGTGATGGATCCGGAGATCCGCAACCGCTGCTGGGATGATAAAAAGGTCGATGCGCACCACGCCATTATCCCGACCGCGCGCAGCAGCCAGGTTAAACTCAACGATAACGAAGAAAAGGTATACAACCTGATCGCCCGTCAGTATCTGATGCAGTTTTGCCCGGATGCGGTGTTCCGCAAGTGCCAGATTGACCTTGAGATCGCTAACGGCAAATTTGTCGCTAAAGCGCGCTTCCTCGCCGAGGCTGGCTGGCGCGCGCTGCTCGGCAACAAAGAGCGCGATGAGGAGAACGACGGCACGCCGCTGCCGGTGGTGGCCAAAGGTGACGAACTGCTGTGCGAAAAAGGCGAAGTGGTGGAACGGCAAACCCAACCGCCGCGTCACTTTACCGATGCTACGCTGCTGTCGGCTATGACCGGCATTGCACGTTTCGTGCAGGATAAAGACCTGAAAAAGATCCTCCGCGCTACCGATGGTCTGGGGACGGAAGCGACGCGCGCTGGGATTATCGAGCTGTTATTTAAGCGCGGTTTCCTGAACAAAAAGGGGCGCTATATTCACTCCTCTGAAGCCGGGCGGGCGTTGATTCACTCTTTGCCGGAGATGGCCGCGCGCCCGGATATGACCGCCCACTGGGAATCGGTACTGACGCAGATCAGCGAAAAGCAGTGCCGCTATCAGGACTTTATGCAGCCGTTAGTGGGGACGTTGTTCCAGCTTATCGATCAGGCGCGGAGCACGCCGGTGCGCCAGTTCCGCGGGCTGGTGGCGCCTGGCGGGGCGAAAAAGTCGTTTAGTAAAGGTAAGGGGAAGTCGAAGGGTAAAAAACCGGCGGCGGACTCGGCAGCTGAAGCCTCGTCATAACGTAAAAAGCCCCTGCAGGCAGGGGCTTATGCGCGATCGCGGCTTAAATGACGCCCTGCGCCAGCATGGCATCAGCGACTTTAACGAAGCCGGCGATATTGGCGCCGCGCACGTAGTTAGTCTGTTTCTCTTCACCGCCGAACTCGACGCAGGCATGGTGAATATCCAGCATGATATGATGCAGGCGCGCATCGACTTTCTCTGCTTTCCAGCCCATACGCGCGGCGTTCTGCGCCATTTCGAGACCCGATGTGGCGACGCCTCCAGCGTTTGCCGCTTTGCCCGGCGCAAACAAGACGCCTGCTTCGAGGAACAAATCGGTGGCGGCGATGGTGGTCGGCATATTAGCGCCTTCGGCAACAGCCTTCACGCCATTGGCGATAAGGATTTGCGCGGACTCGACGTCCAGCTCGTTCTGCGTCGCGCACGGCAGGGCGATATCCACCGGGACTGACCACGGTTGCTGACCTTCCAGGTAGGTAAGGCCGAATTCGCGGGCGTAGTCAGCGACACGGCCGTGGCTACGTTCTTTAATATCGATAAGACGGGCCAGTTTCTCTTTGGTGAAGCCCGCCTCGTCCACGACGGTGCCATTGGAGTCGGAGGCGGTAACGACGCGCGCGCCGAACTCCATCGCTTTCTCAATGGCGAACTGCGCGACGTTGCCGGAACCGGACACCGCGACGCGCATCCCTTCAAAGCCCAGACCATGGCGCTTGAGCATCGCTTCGGTGAAGTACACCAGACCATAACCGGTGGCTTCCGGGCGGATCAGGCTGCCGCCGAAGGACAGACCCTTACCGGTGAAGACGCAGGCGCTGTTATTGGAGAGTTTACGCATCATGCCCGCCATAAAGCCGACCTCGCGACCGCCGACGCCGATATCACCTGCCGGTACGTCGGTATCCGGACCAAGGTGACGATACAACTCGGTCATCAAGGCCTGGCAGAAGCGCATCACTTCGCCATCGCTCTTACCTTTCGGGTCGAAATCGCTACCGCCTTTACCGCCGCCCATAGGCAGGGTGGTGAGGGCATTTTTAAAGGTTTGTTCAAAACCGAGGAACTTGAGAATCGACAGATTGACCGACGGATGGAAACGCATGCCGCCTTTGTACGGACCAATCGCGGAGTTGAACTGTACGCGCCAGGCGCGGTTAACCTGAACCTGATTGCGGTCGTCAACCCAGACGACGCGGAACTGGATGACACGCTCCGGTTCGACCAGGCGTTCCAGCAAATTGAGCTGACGATAGCGCGGATTCTGCTCAAGGAAAGGCCACAGCGTGGTCATTACCTCGCGGACGGCTTGAGCGAATTCAGTTTGATGCGGGTCGCGCTGTTGAACGCGGGCGAGAAAACTTTCCAGAGTACACGCCTGATCCATAGATGTAATTTCCCCTTACGGTTGTGGTTGCTTGTTATTTTTTATACACGGCCTTGAAAAAGCCGTTTTTCCGACTATAACACCGGCAATCGTTAGGCAGGCAAGGAAAAATTGAGCTGGGAGAAAAATTTATAATCCGACGGCGGTCATCACTAAAACCGATGACGCGCCAGCGGCAGTGTGAGGGAGAACTAGCTAGCCTGTTGAGCGATAAAGGCATTCAGCAACGGGATATCAGCCGGAGCCAGATCAAAATCTAATGCTTCCACCGGCGTACACCAGCGTAGCTCGCGATGATAACGGGCGATAGGCTCGCCGCTAAACTCGTTGACCCACCAGGCATGCAGATGAATTAACCGGCCGGAGACCTCCCGCTGGTGGCTGGCGATATAGCGCGTCGGTTGGGCGATGATAGCCAGCTCCTCTTCCAGCTCGCGCGTCAGAGCCGTAGGCTGGCTTTCGCCAGGCTCGACTTTGCCGCCAGCCAGTTCCCACATGCCGGGTTGATCGGCGTGGAGCGGGCGCTGTGCCAGCAAAATTTTGCCGTCCCGCTCAATAACTGCGGCGACCACATCAATGATTTTTTGCATATCTATCCTGAATCATTCAAATATCGGGCTGGTACATAATGGCGTATTATCACCGTCTTTACCGTATACCGACAACCTCTTAGCCAACTGGAGTTCCACCGTGCTTGATAGCCGCCTGCACCCCCGATTGAAGCCCTTACTCAACGCCATTGCCCGCGTGCTCGATCGTCCGGGGATTTCCGCCGATGGGGTGACGCTATTCGGCTTCGCCATTGGTGTGCTGGCGTTGCCGTTTCTGGCGCTGGGGTGGTACGGCGCGGCGTTGGCGGTCATTCTGATAAACCGGTTGTTGGATGGTCTGGATGGTGCGTTGGCGCGGCGACGCGGGCTCAGTGACGCCGGTGGTTTTCTGGATATCTCGCTCGATTTTCTGTTCTACGCGCTGGTGCCGTTCGGCTTTATTCTTGCCGATCCAGCGCACAATGCGCTGGCCGGCGGTTGGTTGCTGTTTGCGTTTATCGGCACCGGCAGTAGTTTCCTTGCGTTTGCCACGCTCGCCGCAAAACACCAGATCGCCAATCCGGGCTATGCGCATAAATCGTTTTACTATCTCGGCGGCCTGACGGAAGGGACGGAAACCATCCTGCTATTTGCGCTGTGCTGCCTGTTCCCGGCTTATTTCGCCTGGCTGGCATGGATCTTCGGCGCGCTTTGCTGGCTGACCACCTTTACCCGCATCTGGAGCGGGTACGCGACGCTGAGGGAGGCGCAGCGCCAGAGCCTCCCTCGGTAGGGCGGTTATTTACTGCTGTCCGGACCGCGGTCTCCGCGGGCTACCGGGTTCTGCGGGTTGCTGCTCCATTCGTACCAGCCGCCGTCGTAGACGGAGACGTTATTCCAGCCCATCGCGCGGGCGTACATAAAGGTCTCCGCCGCGCGCCAGCCGGTGCCGCAGTAAAACGATACCTGCTGCGTCGGCAAAATGTTCCACTGCTTCCACATGGCCGCAATGTCATCGGCGCTGCGCATGGTGCCGTCCGGGTTATGGAAATCTTCCATATGCGTGGCATCGCTGCCCGCATGACCCCAGCGTGCGCCGGCGATATCGCCCTTCGGCTTAATGTAGCTGTAGCCGCTGGTGGTGCCGATAAATTCAGGCCGCGAGCGAATGCTGACCAGCGAGGCATCCTGACGGTGCAGCAGCGCGCGCGCCTGCTCGGTGTTGAGCATCAGCTGCGGTTGGCCGGGGATTGGCGCGCCAAAATCAGCCTCCGCTTTTTCTTTTGCCGGCATGCCGCGTTCGACCGGCAGGTTGGCGTCGGACCAGCTTTTCCAGCCGCCGTCGAGCAGGCGTACGTCTTTCACCCCTGCGTACAGCATGATCTGCGCGACGCGCGCGGCGGCATAGACGTCGCGGCCGTACAGGATCACGGTGGTGTCATGACGAATACCGTGTTTCGCCAGCATCGTTTTCAGTTGTTCATCAGACACTTTGTTCCACAGCGGTTCGCTTTCGACTTCATTGGTATCGATGTAGCCGGCGCCGGGAATATGGTTCAGCAGATAAAATTTTGGCGCGCCCCAGGCCGCTTCGAACAGTTTCCAGTCGCCCTGCGGGGCGGCGGTAACGGTTTTACCCTGTTGCAAATCATGGATCCACTGCGGATAAACCAGTTGCTCAAAGTGCGGCAGCTTTTGCAGGCGTTCGCGCTGGCTGAATGCGTCGCTGAGCGTGTTGATCTTAGCGAATCCGGCCTCTTTCAGGCGCGCGGCGACCTGCGCATTATCGTCAGCGCTGCCGTACAACGCCATCGGCGTGTCGGCCTGTAGCTGATGCTGTTTGGCCCAGGCGCGCAACTGCTCGCCGTTCATCGCGCTAAGCCAACTGGCGGCGAGGTTTAACGCCTGCGGTTCATGGCCCTGAGGGCCGGTGGCGCTTTGTGGCCAGCCGTTATAAAAGGCGCTAAGGCGGGTGTCTATCGCCACGCCGTGCTGTTGTTGCAGCGTTGATAAATTCAGCGTTGGCATGGTATCAGCGGCGAAGGCGGTGGAAGCAGCAAGCCCCAGCAACAGGGCGAGTGCGGTCAATTGAGAAACACGTTTCATCGAAATGCCCGACGGTAGGAAAAGGAGGGCTCATTCTGTGCTCCTGATGGGTGAATTTCTTTGCGATAGCGCAGGTTAGGTGAAACTTCACTGCCAGGCGGTAAGATTCATACAGCGCCCGTGCGCGGGGAGATCCTGGCTATCGTGGGTCACCAGCACGGCCGGAACCGCCAGCCGCGCGATTTCGGCGAATACCCATTGGCGAAAATCGGCGCGCAGCGCTGCATCGAGACGGTTAAAGGGTTCATCCAGCAGCAACGCCCGCGGTCGCGCCAGTAGAGCGCGCAGCAGGCTGACGCGTGCGCGCTGGCCGCCGGAAAGGGTGGCCGGATCGCGTGAGGCAAAACCCGCCATCCCCGCTCGCGTCAGCGCCTGTTCGACTTCGGCCTGACGCGCCGCGCCGCGGACTTCAGCGGGTAGCGCCAGCTGTAAATTCTGCCCTACGCTGAAGTGGTCAAACAGCAGCGCATCCTGGAACAGAATGCCAATTTGTCGGGCTTCGGTGGCAAGCCCATCGCAGCGACGCTGGTTGAGCCACAGTTCGCCCTCAGCGTGAAACGTGTCCGCCAACGCGCCAATCATCCAGGTGAAAAGCGTGGATTTGCCGCTGCCGGAGGGGCCCATCAAGGTTAGCACCTCGCCAGGTGCGACGGTAAAATTCACCGCCCGCAGCAGCGGCTGGCGGTGAAGCGTTAATGTCAGGTTGTTCACGGTCAGCATTAGCGTAATCCCCGGCGGTGACGGCCAATAAACCAGGCCGTAAGCGCAGTCATCATAAAACAGAGCGTCGGCAGCAATAATTGCCACAGCGCCTGCGCGGCAAGCTGCATATTATCACCGCCGCTACTCAGAGCGACCGCTTCGCTGGTCAGTGTTGGCGTTCTCCCGCCTCCCAACCACATCGTCGGCAGATATTGCGCAATGCTGACCGAAAAACCGACCGCCAGCGCGGTCAGGATCGGACGTGCCAGAGAGGGCAGCGTGAGCAACCAAAAACGACGGCCGCGCCGCCAGCCGAGCGTGCGGGCAATGAGTTCCTGGCGCGGGTCGCGATGACGCCACGCCGGGCGCAGGATAAACAGCATCCATGGCACCACCCACAGCAGATGCCCCCACAGTACCGTTGTCAGTTGACCGTCCAGCCAGCCGTACAGCGCCAGTTGGTATTGCCCATCGGCGAGCGGCAGCGCCGGGATAATTAACGGCAACCATAAGCCGTTATATTTTGCCGGTCCGCACTCCAGCCACAGCAGGCATAGCACGGCTCCAAGTATCGCCGAGCCCGCTGCCAGCCACAGGCTATTGTAGATGGTATCGGCCGAGGGCAGCGTCATCTGCGACAACCCGCCCAGCAGCAAAGCGCAAACCAGCCCACAGGCGGGAACGGCCAGCGCCAGCGTATGTCCGGTCAATCCGACAGAGGGCGCGCGACGCAGGCCGCGAAGGTCGGGAATGCCTCGTCGCCACCCGCGCCAGGCAGCCCACGCCGCGGCGGCGAAGAGTAGCGTCAACGCCAGCAGCAGTAGGCTGACCAACGCCCCTTTAGCGTGCTGCTGCGCGCCGCCCTGATTGAGCCATTGCCAGGCCAGCACCGCCAGCGTCGGCGGGTTGCCTGGGCCAATCACCAGCGCGACATCGACCGCCGACAGACTCCAGGCGACGGTCGCCAGCAGAACCACGCTCATCGACGGCAACAGGCCAGGCAGAATAACCCAGTTCAGACATTGCCAGCGGTTGTAGCCGAGCGTTTTTAGTACCACGGCCTGAGCGGCAAGCTGTTTTTCACCCAATAACCCGTAGGCGACCCACAGCAAAAAGGAGCTCTCTTTGACCGCCATCGTCAAGCCCAGGCCGATGCCATAACGATCGGCCAGCGGGCTGAGCGCAGGGAACAGGCGATACAGCCAGCCGCCTTCGGCGAACAGCAGTAGTGCCCCGGTGGCGAAGGCGACATGGGGAACCGCCAGCAGCAGCGGCAATCGCCCGGCCAGCCGTTGCCAGCCATCAGAGGGCCACAGCGCGGCAATCACCGTCAGCGTGATGAGCAACGCGCCGCCCACCGCCAGCAGCGTGGACGCCAGCGTTGCCGTTAGCGCCTGTGCCAGTTGCGGGTCGCTAAACAACGCGCGCCAGGCTTCGGCATTGACCGCCGGGGCGGCCATCAGCGCGGCTGCGGGAAGCAGAGGCAGATAGATAAGCGCTATCGCCCCCCACGTCAGCAGGATTAGTGCGTACCGTAACGGCGCAGCCATTCCTGCTCCAGCGCATCGACCCAGGCGGCGTGTGGTTCCGCCAGCATCGGCGGCGTCTCTTTCGGTAGCGCGACGTAAAATGCGGCGCGCTGCGTCTCGTTTAGTTTCATTGGATCCAGCACGCTCGGATCGCCCCAGACTTGCGGATCGGCTTTGCGTAGCTGAGCCAGCGGCGACAGCAGAAAGTTAGCGACGACCTGCGCGCCTGCCGCCGCGCGGGCGTTGGCGGGGATGGCGACGAAATGCACGTTGCCGATCATTCCCTGGTTGAAACCGAAGCTATAGCTGTCTTTCGGCAGTTCGCCGCTGGCGGCCTTTTGTTGTGCATGTAATGGATTAAAGCTCAGCGAGAGCTGTAGCGTACCCTGTGCCAGCATCGCGTCCATGCGCGCCGGTGAAATCGGAAAGTCACGGCCCTGGCGCCAGAGCAGTGGATGTAGTTGATCAAGATAGCGCCACAGCGGCGCGGTCACCGTGGCGAAGTTTGCGTCTTGCGGCGGCTGGCGCAGGGCGTTCGGCCGATCGGTCAGCGCAAGCAGTAATTGCTCAAGGAAAGCGGTGCCGGTGAAATCGGGCGGCCGCGGATAGGTCACGCTTCCGGGATGCGCTGCGGCGAAAGCCAGCAGCGCCTGTGGGCTGCCCGGCGGTTTGGCAAGCTGCGAACGGCGGGCGATAAAGTTTAGCTGCGCGCCGCCCCAGGGGGATTCCGTGCCGTCGGTGGCGATTGAAAAATCTTCACGCACCGGCTTTTGCATATCGACGTAGCGCCAGTTCGGCAGGCTTTCCGCCCAACCGCTACGCAGTAAGTTTGCCTGTTTCAGCGTGCGAAAATTCTCGCCATTGATCCACAGTAAGTCGATGGATCCGCCGCTGGTGCGTCCGGCGCGCGCCTCGGTCTGGATACGTTTAACCGCGTCGGCGGCATCGGCGATATGTACGATACGTAGATCGATGGCGTAATCGCGTTTCACCTCGGCGCTGACCCAATCGAGATAGCGGTTGACCGCCGGGTCGCCGCCCCAGGCGTTGAACCATACCGTCTGGCCGCGCGCCTGCTGGCTGACACGCTGCCAGCTATCATCAGCGCGGACGATAGCCGGGGCCAGCAGCAGCGCGGCAAGCCAAATCAAACCATAACGCAGACTGCGCATAGTGACTCCTTAAGGGTGAGTATCGGAAGCGGGCGGCGCCGGAGGTTGGCACAAACCTTGCGCGGGGATCGCCAGCGCGGCATTAAAGCGCGCGGATAAATTTTGCAAGCCGATCAGGGCGGTCAGCTCAGTTAACGCCTGGGCAGTAAACTGCTGCGCTAACCGCGCGCGCAGCGCATCGTCGACGGTGGGTGGCGTCATGCTTGTCGCTTCCGCGTATTCCAGCGCCAATCGTTCGCTCTCGCTGAATAATGCGCTCTTGCGCCAGTCGTTCAACGCCCATAATTTATCGTTGCCGTCGGCGCGTTCCGCCAGCTTCATGCTGGTGATATCAATGCAAAATTCGCAGTGGCAAAGCTGCGCAATACGGGCGCTAACCAACGCGCGTAGCCGCGGGTCGAGCGGCGAACGCTTGCGATCCAGATAGCCGACGAACATCGAGACCAGATAAAACACCAACGGGATGCGTCCCCACCAGCGGATGGGGCTGAGAACCGCGCCATAGTGGCGGCGGTGCAGCCACGCCTGCGGGCGCAGGATAACGGGAATCGATTTTAACGGCGGTAAACTCATGGCGATTTCCTGTTGTGATGAGCAGCATAGTGCGTTTTAGCCACCGCAATAACGATCGCCAGCGCGAACAAAATAGATAAACCGGTGACCAGCCAGAAAAGTCCGCCAGTCAACAGGCTGCCAGCCCACGAATAGACGATAGTAGCCGGTAGCTGGCCGATGCCGGTGGCGAGCATAAAATGGCGAAAACGGATTGAGGTCAGTCCGGCGGCATAGCTCACCGGGTCGAAGGGGACGAACGGCAGCAGGCGACAGACCAGAATAGTGTGCTTGCCGTAACGCGTGAAGAACCCGTCCATACTCTGTAATACCGCTTTACCGGTTAGTTTTTCTACCACTTCGCGGCCCAACACGCGGGCGATAAAAAAGCACAGCGCCGCGCCAGCCATCGCGCTGACCCACGACAGTACGCCGCCCCACAGCGCGCCGAATAGCGAAGCATTGGCGAGGGTAATGAGAAACGCCGGCAGTGGCGCGACAACCGCCTGCAGGATCATCAGCGCGAAGGAGACCAGCGCCGCCTGCGGGCCATAAGAAGCAATAAAACGCTCAAGCGCCTGCTGATCGAGTGTGGCAAACGCATTCAGGCTATGCTGCAGAAAGGCGTGCATACCCGGCAGTACCCACCAGCCGCACAACACGGCTAGCGCCAGCGCCGCCATTGCCGCGCGGTAGAGCCACAGTCGTCGGTTATCCCTTTTCATCATTGACCCCAGGCGCTCCGGTGGTGACGTGTTTATGCCGGGCGTAACGTTTGGCGGCTTGAACGAGGGCAAACAGCGCCACACCGGCGATACCTATCTTAAAGACGAATGCCAGAGTGATGCCGTCGCGGGCCAGTTCGCTGGCCATCACAGTATAAATAAACAAACCCGGCAGGGTGGTGATGGCGGAGATGACGGTAAACGACCAGAATGGGATCGCGGTCAGACCATAGGCGTAGTTCTGAATATTATAGGGAAACAGCGGCACCAGCCGGGTCAGGATCAGAAAATCGCCGCCGCTGCGGACGATACCCCGTTCGATTGCCTGAAAGACGGCGCTGTGGCCGAAGTAGCGTTGCAGCGCTTCGCGACCAAGCGCGCGGGCCAGTAGAAACGACAGCGACGAGGCGATTGTTGCGGCGATGAGCGAAAGTAGTGTACCCAGCCATGGGCCGAAGATCATGCCGCCGGCGATAACCAGTACGCTGCCTGGCATCAGGCACAGGGTGGCGATGACAAATAGCAGAATATAGAGCGCATAGCCTGCGTTGCCGCTGTGCAGGATCAACGCCTGCAGGTCGTGGAAATGGGTCACCAGCCTGGCGAGTTCGGTGCGCCGGGCAATCAGCGCCAACAGGCCAAACAGGAGAAGGGCAAGCGGCAGTTTATAGCGTGTCGGGTAGCGGCTTCTTTTGCATGGGGGGTCTCCTGTCTCCATCTGCCCGGCAGGGAAAGCCGAGTGCGCGCGACAGTATAGTAAATTGCCGTTAGCGACAACGTATACCGTTCACTTTATTGATTTTGCTCAGGATAAGTTGAGGCTCCACGCGGGAGCCTCACAGGAAGGGTCAGGATTTAAAGGTTGCCCATACCGGCGCGTGGTCAGAAGGTTTTTCCATGCCGCGGATGTCGTAATCGATGCCGGTTTCAACGCAGCGCTGGGCCAGCGGCGAACTTGCCAGCAGCAGGTCGATGCGCAGACCGCGATTATCGTCGAAGCCTTTAGAACGGTAATCGAACCACGAGAAGTGGTCCTGGTTATCCGGGTTAGCCTGGCGCCAGGTATCGACCAGGCCCCAACCCAGCAGGCGGTCCATCCATTCACGCTCTTCCGGCAGGAATGAGCACTTGCCGGTGCGCAGCCAGCGCTTGCGGCTCTCTTCGCCAATGCCGATATCAAGATCGGTAGGGCTGATATTCATATCGCCCATGATCAGCACCGGATTCTCTTTGTTCAGCTCGGTTTCGAGGTAGTTCTGCAGGTTCTGATAAAACGCCGCTTTCGCCGGGAATTTGGTCTCGTGGCTACGGCTTTCGCCCTGCGGGAAGTAGCCGTTAATGACCGTGACATTGCCAAACGGCGAAGGGATCTCTGCCATGATGATGCGGCGCTGAGCGTCTTCGCCGTCGCCCGGGAAGCCGCGGCGTACGGCAACAGGCGTCTCTTTGGTCAGCAGCGCGACGCCATAATGGCCTTTCTGCCCGTGATAAAAGACGTTATAGCCCAGCTTTGCCACCTCTTCGAGGGGAAACATATCGTCGTGAACTTTGGTTTCCTGAAGACCGATAACATCAGGTTGATGTTTATCGACGATGGCGGCCAGTTGATGAGGTCGGGCACGCAGGCCGTTGATATTAAAAGAGATGAATTTCATAGTCGCTGCCACTGTGCAAGGTGAATAGTGCAGGGATGGTAGCAGAAATTAAGCGAACTGGCTGCCGGGAGGTGGTTAATTCTATCGATTGCTGCGGTTGGCGAGTTAATCGCACAAAATGTGCACCGTTATGGCGCATGTCGCGCCAAAAAAGCGCAGATATCTACGATAAATTTCGTAGAGGATCACAATTACAGAATTATATCTTATCCCTGCATAACTTCTCTTTGTTTTCCACTATCCAGCGCCGTTTATCAGATATTTATTCACTATTTATGCGTTTAAATTGAATAATTAGTATTTGTAACTGATTGATATTGCGTGATTGGGCTCAATTTATGCAGTTTTGCCTCTGGCTGGCACGAAGCGTGCAATCTACATTTACAGCGTAATAACTCATAATTTTTAACATTGCGCTTACTTTTAATTTACCGGAAGAGGTCGATATGTCTCAGTCAATTACGCGTAGCAATTTTGATCAATGGATGATGCCGGTTTATGCGCCGGCGGCTTTTATTCCGGTACGCGGCGAAGGTTCACGTTTGTGGGATCAACAGGGGAAAGAGTATATCGATTTTGCTGGCGGCATTGCGGTGAACGCCCTTGGACACGCTAATCCGCAGTTGGTTAAAGCGCTGACCGAGCAGGCGGGGAAATTCTGGCATACCGGCAACGGTTATACCAACGAACCCGCGCTGCGCCTTGCTAAACAGCTGATTGACGCCACTTTTGCGGACCGGGTTTTCTTTTGTAATTCCGGCGCCGAGGCCAATGAGGCGGCGCTGAAACTGGCGCGTAAATACGCCCACGATCATTACGGTAGCCAGAAAAGCGGCATTGTCGCCTTCAAAAACGCGTTCCACGGACGCACGCTGTTCACCGTTTCCGCTGGCGGCCAGCCGTCGTATTCGCAGGATTTTGCGCCGTTGCCGCCGCAGATCCAGCACGCCACCTACAACGACCTCGACTCGGCGCGCGCGCTGATTAACGACGATACCTGCGCGGTGATCGTCGAGCCGATGCAGGGCGAGGGTGGCGTGGTGCCGGCAACGGTCGAGTTTCTGCGTGGCCTGCGCGAGCTGTGCGACCAGCACAATGCGCTACTGATTTTTGATGAAGTGCAGACCGGCGTGGGGCGCACCGGCGAACTGTATGCCTATATGCACTATGGTGTCACCCCGGATGTCCTGTCGACGGCGAAAGCGTTAGGCGGCGGCTTCCCGATAGGTGCGCTGCTGGCGACGGAAAAATGCGCCAGCGTGATGACCGTCGGCACTCATGGCACGACCTATGGCGGCAACCCGCTGGCCAGCGCCGTCGCCGGGGAAGTCTTGTCCATCGTTAACACGCCGACGGTATTGAACGGCGTTAAGCAGCGTCACCAGTGGTTTAGCGAACGCTTGCGCGCGATTAACGCCAAATATGGCCTGTTCAAGGAAATTCGCGGACTGGGGCTGTTGATTGGCTGTGTGCTGAACGACGAATATGCCGGAAAAGCAAAAGCTATCAGCACCCAGGCGGCGGAAGACGGGCTGATGGTGCTGATTGCCGGCGCCAACGTTGTTCGTTTCGCTCCGGCGCTGATCGTGAGCGAGGAAGAGGTCAACACCGGCCTGGATCGCTTTGAACTGGCCTGCCGACACTTCCTCGCGGGAGTGTCATCATGATGGTGATCCGTCCGGTTGAAAAAAGTGATTTGCCGGGGCTTATGGCCCTGGCGGGGGAAACTGGCGGTGGCCTGACGTCGCTGCCAGCGGATGAGGCGACCCTGGCGGCGCGCATTGAACGCTCGCAGCAGACCTTGCGCGGCGAACTGCCGAAAAGCGAGCAGGGCTATGTATTTGTACTGGAAGACAGCGTCAGCGGTGCCGTTGTGGGGATTTGCGCTATTGAGGTCGCCGTCGGTCTTAACGACCCCTGGTACAACTACCGCGTCGGCACTCAGGTACATGCTTCAAAAGAGCTCAATGTTTACCATGCGCTGCCGACACTGTTCCTCAGTAACGATCACACCGGTTGCAGCGAACTTTGCACTCTGTTTCTCGACCCGGCATGGCGCAAAGAGGGCAACGGTTATTTGCTGTCGAAATCACGCCTGCTGTTCATGGCCGGTTTCCGCGACCGCTTCAATGACAAAGTGGTCGCCGAGATGCGCGGCGTCATTGATGAGCACGGCTCTTCACCATTCTGGGAGAGTCTCGGTAAGCGTTTCTTCGCTATGGAGTTTCCCCGCGCTGATTATCTCTCCGGCACCGGCAAAAAAGCGTTTATTGCCGCATTGATGCCGAAACATCCGCTGTATATCGACTTTTTATCTGCTGAAGCGCAGGCGGTGATAGGTCAGGTACATCCGCAAACGGCGCCTGCGCGAGCGGTGCTGGAAAAAGAAGGATTCCGCTTTCTTAACTACGTCGACATCTTCGATGGCGGCCCGACTCTGGAGTGCGATATTGACCGGGTGCGGGCGATACGTAAAAGCCGCCTGTTGGCGGTTGTCGAAGGCCAGCCTGCGCCGGGAGAGTGGCCGCTGTGTCTGGTCGCCAATGAACAATATCAGCAGTTTCGCGCCATCCTGGTACATGCCGACCCGGACAGCGACACCTTACTGCTGAGCGCGCGTGAGCTGGATATGCTCAAATGCCATCCTGGCGATCGGGTACGCATGGTTCGTCTGATCCCGGAGGAGAAAACATCATGAGTTTATGGATTAACGGTGACTGGCAATCCGGGTGCGGTCCGCAGCGCAGCAAGCATAACCCGGTGAGCCAGACGCTACTGTGGCAGGGGAATGACGCCGATGCCGGACAGGTAGCGCAGGCGGTTGGCGCCGCGCGCCAGGCTTTCCCTGGCTGGGCGCGTGAACCTTTCGCCGTACGCCAGGCGATCGTCGAAAAGTTCGCTGCGTTGCTGGAGGCAAACAAAAGCCAGCTGACGGCGATTATTGCCGCCGAGACCGGTAAACCGCGCTGGGAAGCGGCAACGGAAATCAGCGCCATGATTAACAAAGTGGCGATCTCGGTGCGCGCTTACCACCATCGCACCGGAGAGACTCAGACGGCGATAGCCGACGGCGCGGCGACGTTGCGCCATCGGCCGCATGGGGTGCTGGCGGTGTTCGGACCCTATAATTTTCCCGGGCATTTGCCGAACGGTCATATTGTTCCGGCGCTGCTGGCGGGGAACACCCTTGTCTTTAAGCCCAGCGAGCTTACGCCGCATAGCGGAGAGGCGATGGTGAAGCTGTGGGCCGAGGCGGGTTTACCTGCCGGAGTATTGAACTTATTGCAGGGCGGTCGTGAAACCGGCGAGGCGCTGAGCGCGCAAACAGATCTCGATGGGTTGCTGTTTACCGGAAGTTCCGCGACCGGTTTCCAACTGCATCGTCAATTGGCCGGGCAGCCGGAAAAAATCCTCGCCCTCGAAATGGGGGGTAATAACCCGCTGATTGTTGATGAGCCGCAGGATATCGACGCCGCGGTGCATCTGACTATCCAGTCGGCGTTTATTACCGCCGGGCAGCGCTGTACCTGCGCGCGTCGTTTGTTGGTCAAACGCGGTGAAGTGGGCGACGCATTTTTACAACGATTAGTGACGGTGTCACAAAAACTTATTCCCGCTGCGTGGGATGCGGAACCGCAGCCGTTCCTCGGCGGGCTGGTATCGCCACAGGCGGCGCAGAAGGTGCATCAAGCCTGGCTTAGCCACGTTGCGAGCGGCGGACAAACGCTGCTTGAACCGCGCTTATTGCGCGATGGCACCTCATTGCTGACGCCGGGGATTATCGAGATGAGCGACGTGCAACAGGTGGCCGATGAAGAGGTGTTTGGCCCGCTGCTGTGCGTGTGGCGCTATGACGATTTCGATGACGCCATCGCCATGGCCAACGCCACGCGTTTTGGCCTTTCTTGCGGGTTGATCTCCGCCGAACGCGAGAAGTTCGATCGTCTGTTGCTGGAGGCGCGTGCCGGGATAGTGAACTGGAACAAACCGCTGACCGGCGCCGCGAGTACCGCGCCTTTTGGCGGAACCGGCGCATCGGGTAATCATCGTCCCGGCGCCTGGTACGCCGCTGATTATTGCGCCTGGCCGATGGCGAGTCTGGAGTCTGCCGACCTGGTGCTGCCGGAGACGCTCAGCCCCGGTCTCGATTTTCAGCCGGACCCAAGCTGATGGCCGCCCGTGAGGTCAACTTTGATGGTCTGGTGGGGTTAACCCATCACTATGCCGGACTGTCGTTCGGCAATGAGGCGTCGACGAAACACCGCCTGCGGGTCTCGAACCCGCAGTTGGCGGCAAAGCAGGGGCTGCGGAAGATGAAAGCGCTGGCGGATGCGGGTTATCCGCAGGCGCTGATCCCGCCGCAGGAACGGCCGAACATATCGTTACTGCGCCAGCTCGGCTTTTGCGGCAGCGATGAGCGGGTGGTGGCAGTAGCTATGCAGCAGGCGCCGGATCTGTTGTCCGCCGCCAGCTCGGCGTCGTCGATGTGGGTAGCGAATGCCGCGACAGTCTCGCCTTCGGCCGATTCGCTGGATGGCCGGGTGCATCTGACCGTCGCTAACCTCAACGATAAGTTGCATCGCGCCAGTGAAGCGCCGACGACGGATGCGCTGCTGCGGGCGATTTTTGCCGATCCGCAGCGTTTTGTCATACATCAGGCGTTACCGCAGTCGCCGCGGTTTGGCGACGAAGGGGCGGCTAATCATAATCGTCTTGGCGGCGACTATGGCGCGCCAGGCCTGCAGCTCTTTGTCTATGGTCGTCAGCAGGAAAACGACAGTCGACCGCAGCGTTATCCGGCACGGCAGACGCTGGAGGCCAGTCAGGCGGTTGCGCGGCTTAATCAGGTCAATCCACGGCAGCTTATCTTCGCCCAGCAGAATCCGGCGGCGATCGATAGCGGCGTGTTCCATAACGACGTTATTGCAGTGACTAATCAGCAGGTGCTGTTTTGTCACCAGCAGGCTTTTGTCGATCAACCGCGGTTATTGCAACAGCTGGCGCAACGGGTTCCCGGATTTACGCCACTGGTGGTACCGACGAGCCGCATCTCGCTGGACGATGCCGTTGCTACCTATCTGTTTAACAGTCAACTGTTGAGCAACGCCGACGGTACGATGCAGCTGATCTTGCCGCAGGAGGCCCGGGAACATGCCGGGGTTTGGCAATATCTCAATGAGCTGGTAGAGCAGGACAACCCTATCGCAACTCTGCAGGTGTTTGACCTGCGTGAAAGTATGGCTAACGGCGGCGGTCCGGCTTGTTTGCGCCTGCGGGTTGTTCTGAGCGATGAAGAATATCAGGCGGTGAATCCAGCGGTCATGATGAGTGACGGGCTGTTTACCGTGCTTAATGACTGGGTGGATCGCTACTATCGCGATCGCTTAACGCAGGCGGATCTGGCAGATCCTCTGCTGCTGCGTGAAGGGCGTGAGGCGTTGGATGCGCTGACGCAGATCCTGCGCCTGGGCTCAGTCTATCCGTTTCAGCAATAGAGGAGGCGTCGTGGACGACTTTCTGGCATTAACTTTGGCGGGGCGCTGGCCGCACCATTTTCATGGCGAAACGGCCCATTTCCGCTGGCACTGGATCGATTGCGGTATTCTGCTGCTGACTCCGCACGCGCGCTGTGAGCGCTCCCTGGTGCTTTCCTGCGGGATCCACGGTAATGAAACTGCGCCGGTCGAGATGGTGGATGTACTGCTCAAGCAGTTGTTTGCTGGCGAACTCCCGCTACGCTGGCGCCTGCTGGTGATATTGGGCAACCCGCCGGCGCTGCGGCAAAACAAACGCTACCTCGATAGCGATATGAACCGCATGTTCGGCGAGCGCTGGCGCACGTTTGAACCCAGTGGCGAAACGGTGCGGGCGCGGCAGTTAGAGGGTGCCGTAACGCGTTTCTTTGCCGATAGTCACGGTACGCGCTGGCATCTGGATATGCACACCGCCATTCGCGGTTCGCTGCATCCGCGCTTTGGCGTGTTACCGGCGCGTGAGGAACCCTGGAGTGAAGATTTTCTTAGCTGGCTCGGCGCCGCCGGACTGGAGGCGCTGGTATTCCATCAGCAACCGGGGGGAACCTTTACCCACTTTAGCTGCGAACGCTTTGCCGCGCTGGCCTGTACCCTCGAACTGGGTAAAGCGCTGCCTTTTGGCGAGAATGATTTAGCCCACTTTGCGGCGACGCAGCGGGCATTAACCCGACTGCTGGTGGGCGATATGGCGGTGGAAGAGGCGTCTGCGCCGCTGCGCTACCGGGTGGTGCAGCAGATCACGCGTCATAGCGACCGCTTCCAACTGCATATGTCAGGGCAGACCCTCAACTTCACGCCGTTTAGCGCCGGGACGCTATTGGCGGAGGATGGCGACACGCATTACGTCGTTGAAAAAGCGCAAGAGTATGTGCTGTTTCCCAACCCCAGCGTCGCGGCAGGATTGCGGGCCGGACTGATGCTTGAGCGGTTTTAGTTGAAATTTACAGCCGCATCGCCTTGCGGCTGTAAATATTTTGCGAACCATCTCAATGCGCTTATCTTATTTATTCGTGCCATCGATATTGTTTGCAGATTATTCCTGGTTAAATGCTTTGTTTTTAATCTTTACTGCTTTATAATCTCCATAGTTTCCTTTTAAAACAGTCTGTTATTTATTTTTTGTTGCACATCTCTTCTCATTTTCCTTATTTTCTCCACAATTGGTGAGAAAATGTTTTTTACACTTTCATTGTTTTACTCTTGCACTGACTAATTGACGATAAAGTGCGTAAAGTTAATCTCGTCAACACGGCAATGCGCCGTCAGAATAACTGAAAGTAAGGATATAACCATGAAGAAGATGACTGCTCTGTTTGTTGCCTCTACTCTGGCTCTGGGTGCTGCTAACCTGGCTCACGCGGCCGACACCACCGCGGCCACCCAAACCGACAGCAAGCCGATGATGCACCACAAAGGCATGCCTGGTCACCACGATATGATGTTCAAAGGTCTGAACCTGACCGACGCGCAAAAACAGCAAATTCGCGACATCATGAAGAGTCAGCGTCAAAATATGAAACGTCCGTCTCTTGACGAACGCCGTGCGATGCACGACCTGATCGCCAGCGATACTTTCGACAAAGCGAAAGCCAGCGCGCAGATCGACAAAATGGAAGCACAACATAAAGATATGATGCTTTCCCGCATGGAAACGCAGAACAAGATTTACAACATTCTGACTCCGGAACAGAAAAAACAGTTCAATGCTAATTTTGAGAAGCATCTGACAGAACGTAAAGCGCCGGAAGGTAAAATGCCTGCACCTGCTGAGTAATTCAGCGCGCTGAATGAAGACCGCCGGTCTTGCCCAATTATTGCCATCACGGCTTTGGGCAGGGCCGGCGGTTTTTTTTCGTCGTTAAGAAAACTCAGCGAGCGGAAATGGCCAGAAGGGCAACCATCACCCCGGCGTTAGCCGGGGTGATGAGAAGGCTTATTTTTTCCAGAAATCGTCGAAGACGGTAATCGGCGGACGGCGTTTATGCTCGGTTTTCAGATACCAGCCTTCGATGGTGTTGGCGATCTTCTCGTCCAACGTTTTGCCTTCCAGATAGTCGTCAATGTTTTCGTAGGTCACCCCTAATGCCACTTCATCCGGTAGGGACGGGCGATTATCTTCCAGGTCGGCGGTTGGCAGCTTCATATATAGGTGTTCCGGACAACCCAGTTGCGCCAGCAGTTGTTTACCCTGGCGTTTGTTCAAACGGTAGAGGGGGTTGATATCGGTGCCGCCATCGCCGTATTTGGTAAAGAACCCGGTAATGGCTTCCGCCGCATGATCGGTACCGACCACCACGCCATGGGTCATTCCGGCGATACTGTACTGCGCTTTCATGCGTTCGCGCGCTTTCTCGTTGCCGCGGACAAAATCGCTTAGTTCAATGCCAGCTTCGCGTAAAGCCTGTTCGCTGGCCAGCACTGCGCCTTTGATATTGACCGTTAACACGCGGTCGGGCTGGATAAACGCGATGGCGTCCTGGCAATCTTGCTCATCCGCCTGTATGCCGTAAGGCAGGCGTACGGCAATAAACTGCAGGTGTTGGTCGCCGCTTTCCGCGCGCAGTTCATCGATAGCCATCTGGCACAGTTTACCGGCGAGGGTTGAATCCTGGCCGCCACTGATACCCAGCACCAGTGATTTAATAAATGGATAGGTCTGCAGATAGGATTTAAGGAAATCCACGCTGCGGCGAATTTCGCCTGTGACATCAATCTGGGGTTTTGCGCCCAGTGCCTGAATAATTTGTTGTTGAAGCGTCATCGCGCCCTCCGAAAAGTGAGCCTGTATGGCAACCCGCATGGTTTAAAGCTACCTCTTTGCCGCTGAAACGACAAGGCTGGCGCGGCCGACTGACCGAAAAGAAGGCAATCAACAACATAGCTTTTTTTTATGCCCGGGAACGCGGTCATCAGCGTAGGTATACGTAACGCGGTTTTTTGCTCACACCTGGTTACCAGAAAGGCGCTAAATTTACATGTAGGCTACATTCGGCTTGAAAAATAACGTTTTTTATTCCAGGCTTAAAACACGCCGATTACGTAACGAGGACGAAATATGAACAAGAAATTAGTAGGATTTATGGGCGCAGCGGCAGTATTGACTATGCTGGCAGGGTGTACGGCCTATGACCGTACCAAAGACCAGTTCACACAGCCAGTCGTTAAAGATGTCAAAAAAGGGATGACCCGTAGCCAGGTGATGCAGATCGCCGGCAAACCAGCGTCCGAGGTCACCATGATCCACGCACGCGGTACCTGTCAGACCTACATCCTGGGTCAACGAGATGGTAAAATGGAAACCTACTTTGTCGCGCTGGACGATACCGGCCACGTGATTAATTCTGGTTACCAGACCTGTGCGGAGTACGATACTGACCCGCGCAACAGCAAATAACCCGCGTGACTTGCTGATAGCTACGTAAGCCTGACCACGAGTCGGGCTTTTTTACGACCACTGATGCTTATTTAATTGCGCGAATTATTTGGGTGAAATGTGAGGGTAGTCAAAACGCGAGGTCAATGAGAGACAATTCTGTTCAACAGGGAATTATCCTGGTGCCAAATGTTGCCGTATACTCAATGCATAAACAAAATTAACCGAATGTTACAAGTCTTACCGGCTCTCAGTCGTTACTGAGGCCCTGGTCCTACAAATTGAGGAAGCGTTCATGGAAAAGAAACATATCTATCTGTTCTGCTCGGCTGGCATGTCCACTTCATTACTGGTATCCAAAATGCGTGCCCAGGCGGAAAAGTATGAAGTCCCGGTTATTATTGAAGCTTATCCCGAAACGCTGGCCGGTGAAAAAGGCCCGGAAGCTGATGTCGTTTTATTAGGACCGCAAATTGCTTATATGCTGCCTGAAATTCAGCGTCTGCTGCCGAGCAAACCGGTAGAAGTGATCGATTCAATTCTGTATGGCAAAGTCGATGGTTTAGGTGTTTTAAAAGCGGCCGTTGCGGCCATTAAGAAAGCTGCTGCACAATAATTTTATATTTTAAAACTCGCGATATTTTGGCGTCTGGCAATTCATTAGTGCTGGCCGCCACGATATTCAACAGTTTATTTTCCCGTCAAAGAGTAATTTCATACATCATCGCCGTAATATTTTATTGCGGCTCTTAAGGGTATTGACTATGAGTAAAGTGATCGATTCGCTTGAAAAGGTACTCCTTCCTTTTGCTGTTAAAATAGGAAAGCAACCGCACATTAATGCGATTAAAAACGGCTTTATTAAATTAATGCCGCTGACCCTCGCCGGGGCCATGTTTGTATTAATTAACAACGTTTTTCTGAGCTTTGGTGAAGGTTCTTTCTTTTATTCAATGGGGATTCGCCTGGATGCCTCCACCATTGAAACGTTAAACGGTTTTAAAGCCATCGGCGGTAATGTTTACAACGGTACGTTGGGCATTATGTCGCTGATGGCGCCGTTCTTTATCGGCTCGGCGCTGGCGGAAGAACGTAAAGTGGATCCGATGGCCGCCGGTCTGCTGGCAGTCGCCGCCTTTATGACCGTCACGCCTTATAGCGTTGGCGAAGCCTATGCCGTCGGCGCGAACTGGTTGGGCGGGCAAAACATCATCTCCGGGATGATCATTGGCCTGGTGGTAGCGGAACTGTTCACTTTCGTAATTCGTCGCAACTGGGTCATCAAACTGCCGGATAGCGTACCGTCATCGGTGTCGCGCTCCTTCTCGGCGCTGATCCCGGGTTTTCTGATCCTCTCGGTCTTCGGCATTATCTCGTGGATCCTGTCGAACTACGGCAGCAACTTCCACCAGATCATCATGGACTCTATCTCCACGCCGCTGGCGGCGATGGGCAGCGTCGTCGGTTGGGCGTACGTTATCTTTAACTCCCTGCTGTGGTTCTTTGGCGTACACGGTTCACTGGCGCTGACCGCGCTGGACAACGGGATCATGACCCCATGGGCGCTGGAAAACATCGCGCTGTACAACCAGTACGGTTCCGTTGACGCGGCCCTCGAAGCGGGTAAACAGTTCCACTTCTGGGCGAAGCCGATGCTCGACTCCTACATCCTGCTGGGTGGTTCTGGTGCGACGTTGGGTCTGATTATCGCCATCTTTATCGCCTCCCGTCGCGCTGACCATCGCCAGGTCGCTAAGCTGGCGCTGCCGTCAGGTATCTTCCAGATTAACGAACCGATTCTGTTCGGCCTGCCGATCATCATGAACCCGGTGATGTTCATCCCGTTTGTCCTGGTACAACCGATTCTGGCGGCGATTACTCTGGCGGCTTACAGTCTGGGGATTATTCCACCGGTGACCAACCTGGCGCCGTGGACGATGCCGACCGGTCTGGGCGCCTTCTTTAACAGTAACGGCAGCGTCGCTGCTTTGCTGGTCGCGCTATTCAACCTCTGTGTCGCTACTGCCGTCTACCTGCCGTTCGTTGTGCTGTCGAACAAAGCGCAGAGCACTATCGAGCAGGAAGAGAGCGAAGAAGATATCGCTAACGCACTGAAATTCTGATGTCGAGCGGTACGGGAGTCTTCCCGTACCGCCTGAGAAACGAGGGAAATATGATGTTTGATCTGGATAATATCGACGCGGTAGAGACCCCGGAAAATGACCTCGAAGAGGTGGTGATGGGGCTGATTATCAACTCCGGACAGGCGCGTAGCCTGGCCTACGCCGCGCTGAAGCAGGCAAAGCAGGGTGATTTCACTGCTGCGAAATCAATGATGGAACAATCGCGAATGGCGCTGAGCGAAGCACATCGCGTCCAGACCCAGCTTATCGAAAGCGATGAAGGCGAGGGTAAAATGAAGGTGAGTCTGGTGCTGGTTCATGCACAGGATCACCTGATGACCTCAATGCTGGCTCGCGAGCTGGTTGCTGAATTGATCGAGCTGCACGAGAAGGTACAATAGGCTATCCGAACGATGAGGCAGCCAAAGATGATGACCACAGAGATCAGTACCGCCAGGGAACAACAGCTGTTTAACGGGAAAAACTTTCATGTGGTCATCTATAACAAAACGGAGAGCGTCAGCGGGCTTCACCAGCATGATTATTACGAGTTCACCATCGTTTTAACCGGGCGCTATTATCAGGAAATCAATGGCAAACGGGTGTTGCTGGAGCGTGGGGATTTTGTCTTCATCCCAATGGGGTCGCACCACCAGAGCTTTTATGAATTTGGCGCGACGCGTATTCTTAACGTTGGCATCAGTAGACGTTTTTTTGAGAAGCATTATCTGCCGCTGCTGCCGTTCGGTCTGGTCGCCTCTCAGGTCTATGCGGTGCAAAGTGCCTTTCTCAGCTATATCGAGTCGGTGATTGCTTCGCTGAATTTTCGCGAGACTGAATTTGACGAATTTATTGAACTGGTCTCGTTTTATACCATTAACCGCTTACGTCATTATCGTGAAGAGCCGGTTGAGGATGTTATCCCGCACTGGCTGAAAAATACCGTCGAGGATATGCACGATAAGAATAAATTTGGCGAAGGCGCACTGGATAATATGGTGCAGCTTTCCGGTAAGACCCAGGAATATTTAACCCGGGCGACGCAGCGCTATTATGGTAAAACGCCGATGCAGATGATTAATGATATTCGCATCAACTTCGCGAAAAAACAGCTGGAAATCACCAACTATTCGGTCACTGATATTGCGTATGAATCAGGTTATAGCAGCCCAAGTTTGTTTATTAAAACATTCAAGAAACTAACCTCATTTACGCCAAGCAATTATCGTAAGCAATTGACCAGTATTAATTAACTCACAGCGGTATTTGCCGCGTAGTTTATACATTCAAGTTAACTGTCCGTTTTCAGGCGGAGAGCGGTCTACGCGCACGCGTAGCGCCTAAGGGAGAAATATATGAGCCAGAAATTGAAAATCGTGACCATCGGCGGTGGCAGCAGCTATACCCCGGAATTACTGGAAGGTTTCCTCAAACGCTATCACGAACTGCCGGTGACGGAACTGTGGCTGGTGGACGTAGCAGAAGGACAGGAGAAGCTCGATATCATCCATGCGCTATGCCAACGGATGGTGGAAAAAGCTGGCGTGCCGATGAAAGTCTACAAAACGTTGGATCGTCGCATGGCGCTGGAAGGCGCGGATTTCGTCACCACCCAGTTGCGCGTTGGGCAACTGAAAGCGCGTGAAAAAGATGAACGTATTCCGCTGAGCCACGGTTATCTTGGCCAGGAAACTAACGGGGCGGGGGGCTTGTTTAAAGGCCTGCGTACTATCCCGGTGATTTTCGATATCGTAAAAGATGTGCAGGACATTTGCCCGGACGCGTGGATCATCAACTTCACCAACCCGGCGGGTATGGTGACGGAGGCGGTGTATCGTCACACTAACTTCAAACGCTTTATCGGCGTGTGCAATATCCCAATCGGCATGAAAATGTTCATCACCGACGTACTGCAGCTGAGTCCGAGCGACGAACTGAATATCGATCTGTTCGGTCTCAACCACTTGGTCTTTGTTCGCGACGTGCTGGTGAATGGCGTCTCGCGCTTCGATGAACTGCTGGACGGCGTCGCGTCAGGCCGCCTGACGGCGAATTCGGTGAAAAATATCTTCGACCTGCCGTTTAGCGAAGGGTTGATTCGTTCTCTACGCCTGATCCCGTGCTCGTACCTGCTTTACTATTTCAAGCCGAAAGAGATGCTGGCTATTGAGATGGGCGAGTACTACAAAGGCGGCGCTCGCGCTCAGGTGGTACAGAAGGTTGAGAAGCAGCTGTTCGAGCTGTATAAAAATCCGGACCTTAACATTAAGCCGAAGGAGCTTGAGCAGCGCGGCGGCGCTTACTACTCTGATGCTGCCTGCGAGGTGATCAATGCCATCTACAATGATAAGCAGGCCGAGCACTATGTGAATATTCCGCATCATGGTCATGTTGATAATATCCCGGCCGATTGGGCGGTAGAAATGACCTGCACGCTGGGTCGCGATGGTGCGAAACCGACGCCGCGTATCAGCCATTTTGATGAGAACGTGCTGGGGCTGATTTATACCATCAAGGGCTTTGAAGTGGCGGCCAGCCAGGCGGCGATGAGCGGCGAGTTAAATGATGTGCTGCTGGCGTTGAATTTAAGCCCGCTGATTCATTCGGATCGTGATGCCGAGCTGTTGGCGCGGGAGATGATCCTGGCGCATGAACAGTGGCTGCCGAACTTTGCGACAACCATCAAAAAATTGAAACCGTAACAGGAGCTGCCGATGGAACGCGTATTGATCGTCAATGCCGACGATTTTGGCCTGAGCAAGGGGCAGAACTACGGCATTATCGAAGCCTGCAAGAATGGGCTGGTAACGTCGACTACGGCATTGGTCAACGGCGCGGCCATCGGCCACGCCGCCCAACTGAGCCGCAGTGTGCCGGAGCTAGCGGTGGGGATGCACTTTACGCTGACGCTGGGGGAGCCGTTATCATCCATGCCGGGGTTAACGCGCGAAGGACGGCTGGGCAAATGGATTTGGCAAATGGCGGAGGAGGACCGCCTGCCGCTGGATGAAATCGCTCACGAGCTGACGTGTCAGTATCATCGGTTTATTGAACTCTTCGGCAGCGAGCCGACGCATATCGACAGTCACCACCATGTGCATATGATTGCGCAAATCTATCCTATTGTCGCTGCCTTTGCGCGCGACAAGGGGGTCGCTTTGCGTATTGATCGCCAGGTGGCGGAATTGAGCGGCCTTGAGCAAGAGGCGGCACGCAGTAGCGATGGCTTCAGCAGCGAGTTTTATGGCGAAGCGGTATCGGCAGCGCTATTCCTGCAAACCCTGGATGCGTCGATTGAACGCCGGGAGCATTCGTTGGAAGTGATGTGTCACCCGGCGTTTGTCGATAACGCCATTATGGGGAGCGCCTACTGTTATCCGCGCCTGACGGAACTGGAGGTGCTGACTTCCAGCGCGCTCAAATACGCGGTAGCGGAACGCGGCTACCGGCTCGGTAGCTACCGTGACGTGTAAACACATTCAGCCCGAGGTGAACGCTTCGGGCTTTTTCCTGGTTCTCTTTTCTCCTGGCGCCTGAAAATTCGGCGCGCCGCTATTCCCGCACACAATGGGCGACGGAAGGCATCACAATCAGCTATGATAGGGGTTTATGTTCCCGCTTTGCTTAGTGAATCCATCTGTTATGAAATCATTGCGCCAACAAAATCGCCCCGTCATTAGCTATGTGCCGCGCGTCGAGCCTGCGCCGCCGGATCATGCCGTTAAAATGGACCATTTTCGTGATGTCTGGATCTTGCGTGGCAAGTATGTGGCCTTTGTACTGATGGGCGAGCATTTCCGCCGCTCACCGGCGTTTACCGTACCGGAATCGGCGCAACGTTGGGCGAATCAGGTGCGCCAGGATGGCGAAATAGAGGCCTGAACCTGCGAGTAGAAATAAAAAAAACCGCTGAGAATGAACTCAGCGGTTTTTTTGTGCCTGATAGATTTAGCGGTGCGCCAGTTCGGCGTCTTCTTCGCTATCGAGGATTGATTTATCGGTCTGGCGTAACCACTGGCTGGTCAGGGTACCGGCGGTCATTGAACCATTCACGTTAAGCGCGGTACGGCCCATATCGATCAGCGGCTCGACGGAAATCAGCAGCGCGACCAGCGTTACCGGCAGGCCCATCGCCGGCAGCACGATCAACGCCGCGAAGGTTGCGCCGCCGCCGACGCCAGCGACGCCAGCGGAACTGACGGTGACGATACCGACCAGGGTGGCAATCCACATCGGATCCAGCGGGTTAATACCGACAGTCGGCGCGACCATGACGGCCAGCATCGCCGGGTAGATACCGGCACAACCGTTCTGACCAATTGTCGCGCCGAAAGAGGCGGAGAAGCTGGCAATGGATTCTGGTACGCCCAGACGACGGGTCTGCGCTTCAACATTCAGCGGAATGGACGCGGCGCTGGAACGGCTGGTAAAGGCGAAGGTAATTACCGGCCACACTTTACGGAAGTATTTCAGCGGGCTAACGCCGTTGACGGCCAGCAGCACGCCGTGTACGACGAACATAATGCCCAGCGCGATATAAGAGGCGACGACAAAGCCGCCGAGCTTGATGATGTCCTGCAGGTTGGAACCGGCAACCACTTTGGTCATCAGCGCCAGGACGCCGTATGGCGTCAGCTGCATCACCAGACGCACCAGCTTCATCACCCAGCCTTGCAGGGTGTCGATGGCGGTCAGTACGCGCTGGCCTTTTTCCACGTCATCTTTCAGCAGTTTCAGCGCCGCGACGCCGAGGAACGCGGAGAAGATAACGATGCTAATAATTGAAGTCGGGTTAGCGCCGGTCAGGTCAGCAAACGGGTTCTTCGGTACGAAGGAGAGGATCAGTTGCGGAACGCTCAGGTCTGATACCTTACCGACATAGTTGCTCTGAATGGCATTCAGGCGAGCGGTTTCCGCGCTGCCCTGCACCAGGCCTTCGGCGGTCAGGCCAAACATGTTGGTCACCAGCACGCCGACCAGCGCGGCGATAAGGGTGGTGAACAGCAGGGTGCCGATGCTCAGGAAGCTGATTTTACCCAGCTGCGAGGCATTGTGCAGGCGCGCCACCGCGCTCAGAATTGAGGCGAAAACTAACGGCATGACGATCATCTGCAGCAGCTGAACATAGCCGTTACCGACGATATTGAACCACTGAATAGAATCTTTCAGCACCTGGCTATCGGCGCCGTAAATCAGCTGCAGGCCGAGACCAAAAATGACGCCGATAACGAGACCGACCAGTACTTTTTTAGCGAGGCTCCACTGTTTGTGGCGGGTTTGGGCCAGCGCAAACAGCAAAACCGCGAACACGACAACGTTCGCTATTAATGGAAAATTCATCCCCGTTCTCCTGATATCTTGTTACCTGGGTTGGTCTGACACCAACTCTTATGGCGCAAGAGTAGCAGAAGGCTTTATGGCTTTCTTATACTCAAATGGAATGGATTATAACTAAAAATGAGTTTGGCTTATCAGGTGCGCCGTAAAACCCCGTCCTTCAGGGCGGGGATACAATGCGCGGTTTTTCGGCTAACTTGGTGTTTGCTGCTGCTCGATGTATTGCCGGATGATCGAAATTGGCGCACCGCCGCAACTACTCGCAAAATAACCCGGTGTCCACAGAACGCCTTTGTAGTAATAGCGCAGTGCGATATCTGGCCGGTCACGGCGAAGCAATCTGCTGGAAACGCCTTTAAGGCTGTTGACCAGATTCGATACTGCGAGTTTTGGCGGGTAATTAATCAGCAAATGTACGTGATCGCATTCCCCGTCCATCTCAACCAGTTCAACATCAAAATCAGCGCATACGCTGGCAAAGTAGCTGCGGAGCTTTTCGATGGCATCCAGATCAAATATTTTTCGTCGATATTTGGCGACGAATACCAAGTGAACATGCATCAGGAAAACGCAGTGTCTTCCTCGGCGAATATCAGTTTCTTTTGTCATAGACCAAAGTATAATAGTACACATGAAACGACTTCAAGCCTTCAAATTCCAGTTAAGACCAAATGGTCAGCAGGAGCGCGATATGCGGCGCTTCGCTGGGGCTTGTCGCTTCGTTTTCAACTGTGCGTTAGCGATCCAAAATGAGAATCATGAGGCAGGAAATAAGTATGTTCCCTACACCAAAATGGCCTCATGGCTCATTGAGTGGAAAACACACCCTGATACCCTATGGCTCAAAGATGCGCCATCACAGCCGTTGCAGCAGTCACTAAAAGATCTGGAGCGCGGCTACAAGAATTTCTTCCAGAAGCGCGCAGCATTCCCCCGTTTCAAAAAAAGAGGTCGAAACGATGCTTTCCGCTACCCGCAAGGGGTGAAGCTCGACCAGATCAACAGTCGTATATCCCTGACAAAGTTAGGGTGGATAAGCTATCGCAACAGCCGTGAAGTCATGGGCGTTGTGAAAAACGTCACGGTCAGCCAGTCATGCGGCAAGTGGTACGTCAGTATCCAGACCGAATACGAAGTGGCTGAACCCGTTCACAACGCCGAGTCAATGATCGGACTCGATGCCGGAATAACGAAACTCGCCACACTTTCAGATGGGACGATATACCAGCCCGTAAATAGTTTTAAATCAAGCCAGCGCAAGCTGGCAAAGTTCCAGCGCCAGTTAAGCCGCAAAGTTAAATTCAGTGCCAACTGGCAGAAACAGAAACGAAAAATCCAGCGTCATCACTCGCACATTGCCAATATCCGGCGCGACTACCTTCACAAAGTCACGAATGAAATCAGCAAAAACCACGCAATGATAGTCATTGAGGATTTGAAGGTCAGTAACATGTCGAAATCGGCAAAAGGTACGGCAGAGCAGCCCGGACGGAATGTCAGAGCCAAATCAGGTCTGAACCGTTCGATACTGGATCAGGGCTGGTATGAAATGCGCCGTCAGCTTGAGTACAAGCAGCTCTGGCGCGGTGGTCAAGTTCTGGCGATACCACCGGCATATACCAGTCAGCGTTGCGCCAGCTGTGGGCATACAGCGAAAGAGAACCGCCTGTCACAAAGTCGATTCGAGTGCCTTGAATGCGGATATACCGAGAACGCCGATATAAACGGCGCTCGTAACATTCTAGCGGCAGGACATGCCGTGCTTGCCTGTGGAGGGATGGCGCATTCAGGCCACCCGTTGAAGTAGGAACCCACCGAGGTGATTCAGGCTCCGGTCTGAACGCGGTAGGAATCCCCGTCCTTTAGGGCGGGGAGGATGTCAACGTTCGCTTTGTTGGTTAATAAAACGGTTAAAGGTCACCTGCAGTGAGTTAATCATATTTGATGACCAGCGTACGGCGCTGTTTTCGGCCATGCTTTGCGGCATCCAGACGGCATAGACAAACAGCGCCATGCACAGCGCGCGCTCCAGTTGATTACCTTTGCGCGGAGCGAGGATCGGCAGACGGAAGCGCCAGCGGCAAGGCCACAGCAGCGGTACGCCAGCAGGGGTAAGCATATCGGCGAGGATATGGCTGAGGTAGCCGAGCACTAACCCCTGCAGCGCATCGGCCGGGATAATCCAGCTTTCCGGCACTTTTAAATAGAACAGCGCCAGCGCGCCGAATACCGCCAGCAGGCTATGGGTGAACCCGCGGTGACCGAAGGCGCGCGCCACCGGCTTTGCAATCCAGCTTAAACGCTGCCCGAGGAAAGATTTAGGGTGATCGATATCGGGCAGCAGACAGGTCAGCACGGCGGAAGGAACGATGTGCCACCAGTCGCCTTGCGCCAGTACAGGGGTTAATTCTGCATTTTTTGCAAATACCGCACAGGCGATAGAAAAGAAGAGGTGGCCTTCCGCCGTCATGATAAAAACCCTAAACTGTCAATTCATACAGTATAGGGTTTTTATACAGTATACGGAAGCGGTGACGTTGTAACTCTTTGTCACAAGACTGACATATCCTGACGACACCGCCGTAGCTTGTGCGGTGTTTACCCGCGCAGATCGGCTACCGTCAGTTGTTCCAGCGATGCCAGTTTGACATCGGCCAGCACAAAGCGCGGATCGCGGCTGTTCTCTTCTTCCGGGACGACGATCGATCGCATCCGCGCCGCTTTACTGGCGATCATTCCGTTGACGGAGTCTTCCAGCGCGACACAGCTCTTCGGATCGACGCCCAACTTAGCGGCGCAATCGAGATAGACCTGCGGATGCGGTTTGCTATAGGGTAGATGTTCGGCGGAGGCGAGGGCATCAAACTGGTCGCGCAGCTCAAACATGTCCAGTACTTTTTCCAGCATAGCTAGCGGTGATGCAGAAGCGAGACCAACCTTGAGCCCCTGCGATTTACATAGGGCTACGGCTTCACGCACGCCAGGCAGCAGCGGGCGCGACTCTTCCACCAGTTGAATCGCCCGGCGAATAATACAGGCGGTGACTTCCGCACGGTCCGGGCCGCTCCATGGCTGCTGGGCAAACCACAAATCGACCACCAGGTCGATACGCAGACCCAGCAGGTCCGGCAGTTCGTCACGGCGGCTAATATCCACTCCGAGGCTTTCCAGCACCTCCAGCTCTGCGCGATCCCACAGCGGCTCTGAATCGATAAGCAGGCCATCCATATCGAAAATAGCGGCAAGAATATTGCGCTTGGCTGACATAAGTTCCTCTCCATTGGCGTAAGTAGATAACGAATTTGTCCATATGGTATATCATACCGCGCTTAAGCAGGCGAAATTCGCCGACGAAGATAGACTTATACCCTAAATAATTCGAGTTGCAGGAAAGCCAGCGCGCATGCAACTTGAAGTATGACGGGTATAAACCTGATGGCATTTCGGGGATTGAGAATATAGCGTCTTAAACAAGGGGAACTCATGACGTATCAACAAGCTGGACGCATTGCGATCATTAAACGCATTTTGGGATGGGTTATCTTCATTCCTGCCGTGCTGTCTACGCTGATCTCCGTACTGAAGTTCATGTACGAGCACAGCGAAAAGAAACCAGGTATCGATGCGGTGATGATGGACTTCGCCCACCTGATGATCGAGATGGCGCGCTTCAATACGCCATTCCTGAATTTCTTCTGGTACAACTCGCCGCTGCCTGAGTTCAAACATGCGCTGAACATCGGCTTCTGGATTATCTATGTGCTGGTCTTTATTGGCATGGCGCTGCAGGCTTCCGGCGCGCGGATGAGTCGTCAGGCAACGTTTTTACGTGAGGGCGTTGAGGATCAGCTTATTCTGGAGCAGGCCAAGGGGGCGGAAGGCTTAACTCGCGAACAGCTTGCCGAGCGTATTGTGGTGCCGCGTCATACGATTCTGAAGCAGTACTTCACCCTTTACGTGCTGCCGATTGTGGTGATTGTGATCGGCTATCTCTTTTTCTCGCTGCTTGGTTTCCTGTAAGCAGGCGAACTGCCCGGCAAGCCGGGCAATGACTTATTCGGCAGGCAGCGCCCGCGGCTTGCCTTCATTATCTACCGCGACGTAGATAAACAGCGCTTCCGTCGCTTTATAGCGCTGACCAAGGGGTTCTGATGACACCTTCTTCACCCACACTTCAATATTAATGGTTATTGAGGTATTGCCGCGCTTGACGCAGCGGGCATAGCAACACACCACGTCGCCCACCGCGACCGGACGTAAAAAGGTCATGCCGTCGACACGCACGGTCACCACGCGACCTCGGGCAATTTCTTTGGCCATAATCGCGCCGCCAATATCCATCTGCGACATGAGCCAGCCGCCAAAAATATCGCCATTGGCATTGGTATCCGATGGCATGGCCAGGGTGCGTAAAACCATTTCGCCCTTCGGGGCGAGATCTGTTGTTGTCATTCTATACTCTGTACTGGTCAAAGAAGATCAGCGCGATGCTACTATGAAAACGGTGTAGAGAGAATAGGGGAATATGTAGCGTAAATTTGCGCAGTAGTCAGGGAAGGCGCGGTACGCGCCTGATTGCGCGTACCGTAGAGAAGATTAGTGCTTGTCGTCCTGCGGCATGTGGCGGTAGATATACACGCCGCTCAGCAGGGTAAACACCAGAGTCAGCGCGGTTAAGCCGAAGACCTTGAAGTTGACCCAAATATTCTGCGGCAGCCAGAACGCGATGTAGATGTTGGCCAGCCCGCATAGGATAAAGAACAGCGCCCAGGCCAGATTCAGCCGCGACCATACCTGTTGCGGTAGCGTCAGCTCTTTACCCAGCATGCGCTGAATCAGCGGCTTCTTCATCACCCACTGGCTGAACAACAAAGCGCCAGCAAACAACGCATAGATCACGGTCACCTTCCACTTAATAAACTCATCGTTATGGAAGAAAATGGTGAGACCGCCGAACACGGCGACCAGTACAAAGGTGATCAGCGCCATTTTTTCGACTTTGCGATAGCGTACCCAGCTGTAAATCAGTACGACAGCGGTAGCGACAATCAGCGCGGTGGTCGCGGCGTAAATATCGTAGATCTTGTAAAAAGCAAAGAACACTACGAGCGGTAAAAAATCGAGAAACTGCTTCATACATCAATTCCGTCGTTCAGGATGAGCCGGGGAGATCCCGGCCCAGATTAAAGTTAGTTGCGGATAAGCATATACAAGCGGAACAAATAGATCAGCAACAGCGCAGAGAACAGGTTGCTGATGGTATTGATAACCACCGCGCCGACGTTTGGCGACAACACGGCAAAGCTCGAAGCCACCAGTAACAGTGCGGTTTTTGCCAGCAACCAGCCAAGCACTGCTGGCGCGACCAAACGCATATTTGCCCATGCCAGACGCATGCTGCCTCGCATGGCGCCAAAGATGCCCATTTTATCCTGCACCAGCATTACTGGCGCAAACGCCAGTACAATGGCCAGCAACACGCCCGGCACCAGCACCAGCATCATTCCCATTTGCACCACGAAGGTGGTGAACAGGATCAACAGCAGCAGTTTAGGTAGAACCGGCGCCGCGGCGCCAATTGCCCGCAGCGCGCTAACGCGATGCCCGGCGGAGATCAATTGGATCAGCAACAACACGCCACCGACGAGGATGGCATTACCCACCAGGCCGGAGAAGGTCGAGGCTGCCGACGCGCGCAGCAGGATTTGCTGCTGTTCCGGCGTCATGTTCTGCACCAGTTCAAACAAACCAGCGCTGCCCGCCAGATTATCGCCTTCGCTAAGGATCGACAGTTGCTCTTCACTGGGTGAAAAGGCATGGCCAATGACTACCGTGATGAACGCGCATAACAACGCAATCAGCAGGATAGTAACGAACTGATTACGAAAAAAATTCCCCGTGTCACGGTAGACGGACTTCGCCGTGATAGACATGCATTCTCCTTGAGTCTTGCAGGTGTTTTAACTAGCCGGCGATTGTACCGCAAAACGTTACCAGGTAGCAGCCTCTGCTGTGGCCACGGTAAGTATATCTTTGTAAAGAGAACCCAGCGGCGGCAGGCCGTAGCGGGCACGGGCGCGATGGCACGCGTCGTTGAGCACGCCGTCTTCGCCGGACATGGCGAATTCGCGACAGGGAGAAGGACGCTGCTGATAGATAGAGCAATGCACTGATTCGCCGATTTCGCCGCTTAAGGCTGAACAGCGACACTGTCGTTGATTGGTGCCGCGCATGCAGCGCAGAAAAGGGGTAAGGGGTTCGGTGAGCTGCGTGGGCACGACGCCGCCGGCGTCGTCGGCTTCAGCCCAGTAGAAGGAGACTCGAAAATACGCACAACAGGCACCGCACGTCATGCACGGGTTGATTTCACTCATAATGACACCTGAAAAAAACGCATCAACAAAATTGTCGGTAATTAAATTATCGACCTGCGCGATCGGCGACAAGAGGGGGCAAACAATTTTTCATGGGGAAAGGTAAAAATTGATGTGGAAGCAAATCAGCGTGTTGCGATCTGCTTCAAAAATTAATCTGGATCAATAAATGTTAAATCTAATGACTTAGTGTGATCTAAAACAGATCAAAGCTAACCCGTTGTAGGTATATTTGCAGCCGCTGAAAAACCATAATGGGGAAGTGGATATGAAGAAAATAGCAGCGGCGGCTTTGGTTTTAGGAACTCTCTCTGGCGGTAACGCCTGGGCGCACGAAGCGGGAGAGTTCTTTATTCGCGCAGGGACGGCGACGGTTCGCCCGACAGAAGGTTCTGACAACGTGCTGGGGAGTCTTGGCGGTTTTAACGTCAGCAATAACACCCAGTTGGGTTTAACCTTTACCTATATGGCGACCGATAATATCGGTATTGAACTGCTGGCGGCGACGCCATTTCGCCACAAGGTCGGCACCGGGCCGACCGGCACTATCGCCACCGTACACCAGTTGCCGCCGACGTTAATGGCGCAGTGGTACTTTGGCGATGCGCAAAGCAAAGTGCGCCCGTATATCGGCGCCGGTATCAACTACACCACCTTCTTTAACAATGATTTCAATGATACCGGTAAGGATGCCGGACTTTCCGACCTGAGTCTGAAGGATTCATGGGGCGCGGCGGGACAGGTTGGCCTGGATTATCTGATTAACCGCGACTGGCTGCTGAACATGTCGGTGTGGTACATGGATATCGACACTGATGTGAAATTTAAAGCCGGCGGTGTAGACCAGAAAGTCAGCACCCGTCTGGATCCGTGGGTGTTTATGTTCTCTGCGGGCTACCGGTTCTAAATTCTTCTGCAAAACTCCTGCAAAACTGGTCATTATATGACCAGTTTTTTCCACTCTTTCCCGCGTGAATCATTGTATCGATCGGCCATTGTTTTACTGGTATGTCCGAGCAGAATTTGAGTATCAATTCCTTGTTCACGATAAAGCCGTTCAGATAACGATCTTTGTTCGTGAAAGCTTGGAGGTGTCCCATTTTTTGACCAATCGTAATCTACCTCATCCCTTGCTTTACTGAATGCCACTGTGAGCGTAGCAGATTTAACTTTGCCACCTCTAACCGATGAGATGCAGTTTCCTGCGGTCCATTCTTTGGTAAAGATATATCCAAACGGGCTCTTGGGCGAAAGCACTGCTTTTCTGAAGGGATGATCCGAATTAAGTTCCAGATGACTGAGGGGTTTATTGAAGAGTGCCTGGCTATGTTGGACATTCGACTGGAGATGGCTCATTAATACGGTATGGGCCTGAAGAGGCCCTCATTTAATGTTATCCAGATAACGAGATGCCTGGGCGGATATTATACTGAGAAATTGCTTTGCCGTAATTCCCCATAGTGCCGGATTAAAGTCAAATTTATACAGTTCGACAAATTCGAGTTCCGGATCACCACTTTTGTTGATGAAATTATGACAATCGTCAATGAGCCCCCTGGCATACTCCGGGCCCTCACATTTAAGGTATTCATCCATCACCTCTTCGATAGTTTCACCGAACAGGTCATAATCCTGATTGAAGTAAGCTCCCATCAAATGGTCTAAATATTTATTAATCATGATTTATCTCAGCACAGGGAACGCGGTTAGTACGTAGTATGGTTTATTATTGTAAATTTGTAGCTCTAGTACGACCCGCATTTTAGATGATTTAATTACGGGACCTGTCGCAGATTCAATACCAAATCCCACTTCCTTACCTGCGAAAAAATCAATATTTAATTTCGCACCGGTTCTTGCTGTTTTTGACCAGTTGGTAATATAAAGGGCATTGAATTTTAAAGCCTGCGAAATAGCCTCTTCTGCTAGACGACTGTTATAAAAAGTGCTACTCCCCGATAGTGTTGGCCTGTTAACCAGACGGGCTCTCAGGGCTTCTTCGCTTAATCCTACATGACGAGATAATGTATGCCCGCCGGGTTTGTATCCAGTGGTGGATTCGTGTTCTGTAAGCTTAATTCTGCCGACGCGAACGGATGCAACACGCACAGCACCGAGAGCCAGGCCAAAGGCAATCGGCACAGCAATATCTACCGTCAGGCCAATATTCATTGCTGTCTTTTCATCTGCACCCAACTGTTGTGCAGCATCAACTGCTAGCTGATAAGCCGCTGTACGAGTGTCGCGACCAGTGATTGTCTGGTCTATTGCCGTATGAAGACTGTCCAGTCCATGGGTACCTACAACAGCACATGCTGCTTTGGTCAGCATGGTAGGGTCTGGCGCAGCACACAACGCAGTAGCACCAACCAGCTCAACGGTACTCATTGCTACATTAAGACCACCAAGCAATCTGTTTTGCAGGGTTTCTGCCTCAGTAACTGTTTTATCAGATATGACTGCCGCCAGTTGAACGGGAGACATTACAACCTGTAATCCGTCACTCATAGTGCTACTCCTTTGTCTTTCAGGATATGGTAAAAAATATTAGTGCGTTACGCAAAAAGTATTGTAGTCTGATAAGAGTGGGCACTTCGACACATCGCTTAACAATCGAAACCCTGCCAACCGGCGGTTTTCTTGCTTTCCGTCGATACGACAGGGGTATTCGCGAGATGCATTGCATCAGTACCCCTGTCATAGCGCCGGAGAATTCTACGCTGGTCTCACTGCTTCAGTTCGTGTCGGGTAGCTTCAGCCAGAAAATGGCTTCTGTCACGATAGCTGGCGTTACCCTTTACGGCATTATCGATGCGCTTAATCAGCGTATCAGGCAGTGAAATATTGATACGTTGTGGCTTGCTTTCGAACTCAGACAAATCAACTTCAACCAGGGCCCAGCTGTCAAAGTCCTTATATTCTGGGTTATCTGCATACACCATATAACCGGCGTCTTTGATTTCATCGACACTGCGCCCAGCATCTTCGTTCAGGCACTCAACGCTTAACAGAATGATTACGGGTGCAAATTTTTATTCATACGCTGGTAATGATGGTTCCTGCGCAATTCTAGCGAAAACAGCAAGTCCAGGCAGTCTCTCTGGGAAAGGTACTGGCTCCGCTTTTGGCAAGGGAGGGAGTGCAGTATCCATTCAGGGCGATGGTATGGCTGCTTCAGGTCGAGGAGCTGGTGGTATCGTTATTGTAATGGAATATTTGTAAGGATAATGGAATAGGGGAATGTCCCCTATTATTATTTTATAGAATTACTGAATAACTCACCTAGTTTCACAATACCTTTCGTATCATAATGAAGGTTATCAGGCCCTTTGGTTAGGTCATCACAGCTAAACCATTTGTAACCCTTCATCTTAATACTTTCTTGAGCCTTTCTAACAATTGGGGTGTATTTGAAATATGGTGCTGGCGATGTTACACGACAGACAGAAAATGTAAGATTATTATTTCCTGTTTCTTTTTTAATATTTTTAATGAAAACTTCAAGGTTATGCTTATATGCTTCTGCATGCTCTTTAGTGATGCCGTCACTTTCGCCTTGCATCCACATGACACCCTTTATGGCTATGTTTTTAGTTTTCTCTGCTGATTTAATTTCAGAAATTGTCTTTTCGTAAAGGTATCCTTTAGGGGCTGAATTCCACTCTAAGGCTAACTTTGTATCACCTGCAGATACTTTAATAATGCCAACTTTTCCTTTTTTTGCTAACTCATGAGCAAAAGATACCTCTGGGCCAAACCCTTTGATCTCGAATGATGAGGGGGATACAGGTATCCATTTCCCGTCTTTATAAATGAGAGCGTTTTTATTAGGTTTTTGCATATTGCTGGGAAGATCAGCAGCTACAGATCTCATTCCAACCATGTTGCTCTGACCAAGTAGGAGATAAACCGGCATGGCGTTAGCCGCCTCTGTTTTTTCACACACAGAAATGAATAAGGCGGATGCCAATGTGACTGCAACAGCATATCTAATTTTCATAAACAACCTAGTTACTTATTTAAATAATGCCATAGAAAACGGCGAAACATGTTGATGATAACCCTCACAAACAAATAGCTGAAGTCCTAAATTGCAACAATGTTCACGTTAAAGGGGCAAGCGGATTCTGTAACACCTATAACGAAATCAAGGCCTATCACGCATCTACTTTGCTTGAAACAACGGATATAAAAACAACTGGTCATCAGGTGACCAGTTGTTTTATCTCTTAGCACGGTGTATGACTCTTCAGCTTCACTCTCGGTATACACCGCTCGCAAAAAAAAGCCCGCAACAAGTGCGGGCGAAAAATACTGGAAGCAATGTGAGCAATGTCGTACTGAATACCTGAGTTGTTTACTCAACTATTCAGTAATGAGAAAGATAATATTTCTCATTTGAGATATCAACCCCAGAGTTTGTGCGGAAGCGAATTTTTTTAATCGAGAGTGAAGACCGTACGTTTCTGACTGTTGTCACACGGCCAGGCCGCCGCGATGTCCCGCAGAGGTAGCGGGGTTTTGGCGATGGTAAATTTACCGGGTACCGCAGCTTGCAGCATTTCGCCGGTCGCCGCCAATAGCTGCGGCATCGATAAACTCCCTATGCCGCTGCCCATTAGCTGTAGCGGCGCGGCGCGCAGAACCGCGCCATTTAGCGCAATATCAGCCCCGGCAAGGGAACCCACCTGCACGTAACGCACCGGCCTATCGCCGGGAGTATGTTTCGCTAGCGCGGGTAGCAGCAGCTCTGCGCTACGTCCCCATAAATAATCCACCACCACATCAATTTGACCGGCGCTGGCCGCCGCAAATTGCGCGCTTAGTGTCTGCTCATCGTCGGTTAAGTTAATGCACTCATCGGCAGATAATGCGGCCAGAGCCTGTGCATTACGCCCGGTGGCAATGACTTTTTTCGCCCCGAGATAGCGGGCAATCTGCACCGCCAGTTGCCCGGCGCTGCCGGTGGCGCCGTTAATCAGCACCGTCTCGCCGGCCTGAAACTGCGCTCGCTTGACCAGCGATGCCCAGGCTGACATTCCCGGATTGGCCATCGCCGCAGCACTCACGTCATCCAGATCATCCGGCAGCGGCAGGCAGTTTTGCCGCGCGACCGGCGCGCGTTGCGCCATACTACCGAAAGGCGCGCTGGGGAAGGCGAAATATACGCGCTGACCGTCAGGGGTTGTACCCACGCCATCAATGCCGACGACGAACGGTAGGTTGCCGTCAAAACTGTAATGGCGCCCGGATGCCCGCGCCTTGACCACGTGACTGATGGCGGCGGCATGGACATCGATCAGCGTGTGTCCGGCTGCGGCCTGCGGCTCGGTAAAATCGGCCCATACCGGACCTTCGTTCAGATCAAACACCACGGCGGCTTTCATCACATTCACTCCTGACAGTAATTACGTGTAAGATGCACATATTGTTCAGGAGAACTATACGCGGTTAACTAATATATGCAAGATGCACATAATAATTACGACGTCACCGATTTTCACAGCGCGCTGTTGGATATCATCAGCGTGATGAATCAACCGCTGCGCGATGAGCAAATACTACAGGCGGCAGGCGTACAGCTTGAGCAGATGCTGTTTCCGCTACTGGTGGCGGTAGGGCGCTACGGCCCGGTGGGCGTGGTTGAACTGGCCGATCATTTGGGGCGTGATTACACCACCGTCAGTCGCCAGGTGAAAAAACTGGAGGCTCAGGGGCTTGCCTGCAAGCAAGCCAATGCCAAAGACCGGCGGATAAGCGAAGTGACGCTGAGCGCAAACGGGCAACGGATGATCGACAGTATCGCCGTTGCACGGCGGCGGCTAATGAATCAGATCCTGGCGGAGTGGCCGGAAGACGAGGTGTTGGCGCTGTTTCGTTTAACGCGTAAATACGCCAACAGTTTGCAGCAGAAATAGCCGCCCGGCGTGATGCCAGGCGGCGAGCGGTCAAGCGGCTTTGGTCGCCGCCTTCAGGCTTTGCACGAAAGCTTTCAACTCGTCGAGCATCTTTTGCGGCTGTTCGAGGTTGCGCTCGATAATCTTAACGATAGCCGAACCGGAGATAGCCCCGGCGGCCCCGGCGTCAATCGCGGCAGTCACCTGTTCCGGCGCGGAGATGCCGAAGCCCTGCAGCGGCGGCGCGGCGTTATATTCCGCCAGTTTTTCAATCAGATGGTGCAGCGGTAGCGCGGCGCGGTTTTCCGCACCGGTCACCCCGGCGCGTGACAGTAAATAGGTATAGCCGCGGCCATAAGAGGCAATCTGGCGCAGTAAATCGTCATCGGCATTTGGCGGGCAGATGAAAATCGGCGCGATGTTATGACGCAGCGCCGCCTGGCGGAACGGCGCCGACTCTTCGACCGGTACGTCGGCGACCAGCACTGAATCCACGCCGACGCGGGCGCACTCGGCATAAAACGCATCAATACCCGGGCTAAACACCAGGTTGGCGTACATCAGCAGGCCGATTGGAATCGTCGGATGCTTCTGACGGATCGCCGCCAGCATTTCGAAGCACTGCGCCGGCGTAACGCCAGCGGCAAAGGCGCGCAGCGTCGCCCCCTGAATCGTCGGGCCATCGGCCAGCGGATCGGAAAACGGGATCCCCAGCTCCAGCGCATCGGCGCCGGCTTCAATCAACGCGTCGATGATTTTTAGCGACTGTTCCGGCCCCGGGTCGCCGAGGGTGACGAAGGGGACAAATGCGCCTTCCTGGCGAGTTTTTAAGTGTGCAAACAGCGTTTCATAACGTTCCATCAGATTTCCCCTCGCGCTTTCAGGATGTCGTGTACGGTGAAGATGTCTTTATCGCCGCGACCGGATAGGTTAACCACCAGCAGCTGCTCTTTTTCCGGATTCTCGCGCATCATTTTCAGCGCGTGCGCCAGGGCGTGGGAAGATTCCAGCGCCGGGATAATGCCTTCATGGCGGGAGAGCGCTTTAAAAGCGTCCAGCGCTTCGTTGTCGGTGATCGACACATAGTCGGCGCGGCCGGTGCTGTTAAGGAACGCATGCTGCGGCCCAACGGACGGGAAATCCAGCCCGGCGGAGATGGAGTAAGATTCCTCAATCTGGCCGTCGGAGGTTTGCATCATCGGCGACTTCATGCCGAAGTAGATCCCAACGCGGCCGTGCTTCAGCGGCGCGCCGTGTTCGCCGGTTTCGATACCATGCCCGGCAGGCTCTACGCCGATAAGTCCAACGCTGGTTTCCTCGATGAAATCGGCAAACATGCCGATGGCGTTAGAGCCGCCGCCTACACAGGCGATAACGGCATCCGGCAGACGGCCTTCTTTCTCAAGGATCTGCGCTTTGGTCTCTTCGCCGATCATGCGCTGGAATTCACGCACGATAGTCGGGAACGGGTGCGGGCCAGCGGCGGTGCCAAGCATATAGTGCGCTTTTTCATAGCTGCCGGACCAGTCGCGCAGCGCCTCGTTACAGGCGTCTTTCAGCGTGGCGGAGCCGCTATGCACCGGGATCACTTCCGCTCCCATCAGGCGCATACGGAAGACGTTCGGCGATTGGCGTTCAACGTCTTTGGCGCCCATATAGATGCGGCATTTCAGGCCGAGCAGAGCGCTGGCCAGCGCCGACGCGACGCCATGTTGACCGGCGCCGGTCTCCGCGATAATTTCGGTTTTGCCCATGCGCTTAGCAAGCAGCGCCTGGCCCAGTACCTGGTTGGTTTTGTGCGCGCCGCCGTGCAGCAGGTCTTCACGCTTGAGGTACAGCGTGGTGCGGGTGCCTTCGGTCAGGTTGCGGCATTTGGTCAACGCAGTCGGACGACCGGCGTAGTTTTTCAGCAGGTCGGTGAATTCCGCCTGAAATTCAGGATCTTTTTGCGCGCTGACGAAAGCCTCTTCCAGCTGGCGCAGGGCAGGCATCAGGATCTGCGGAACGTACATCCCGCCGAATTCGCCGAAATACGGGTTCAGTAAAGTGCTCATTATTGCATTGCTCCTTAATATGCGCGCAGCGTCTGGAAAACGGCAGCCACCAGGCTTGCCTCTTTAATACCCGGCTGCGACTCTACGCCTGAATTGAAATCGAGTCCGGCACAGCCGCTTTTCGCGGCCTCTACACAGTTATCGGCGCTCAGGCCGCCTGCCAGCATTACATTACGCAGGTCCTGGCCTTGCAGCAGGGACCAGTCGAAGCGTTGGCCGCTACCGCCCTGGCCATTGTCAAAGACGTATCTGGCCACATGATTCAGGTTACGCGGCGGCAGCGTGTCGCTGACGCTCAGCGCTTTCCAAATCTGTATCTGCTCCGGCAGCGTCGCGCGCAGGGCGTCAATGTAGGCTTGATCTTCGCTGCCGTGCAGTTGAACGGCGGCGAGCTGCAGTTTTGCCGCGCGAGCGGCGATCTCCCCGATGGGCGCGTTGCGGAACACGCCGACGTAGCTGAGCGGAGCCGCGTCAATCACCACCTGCGCCTGCTGGTCATCAACGGCGCGCGGCGAGCTGGCAACGAAAATCAGGCCGCCGTAGATGGCTCCCGCGTCGTAGGCCGCCTGCGCATCCTGTGGACGGGTCAGGCCGCAGACTTTATTTTCCCCGAGCAGCACGCGCTTAACGGCAGCATTGAGATCCTGCTGTTCCATCAGCGCCGAACCAATCAGGAAGCCATTGGCAAAGTGGCTCAGCTCGCGGACTTCGGCATAGGTATGGATGCCGGATTCGCTGATCACGGTGACATCCGGCCCGAGACGCGGCGCCAACTGACGGGTACGATTCAGATCAATCGACATATCACGCAGGTCGCGGTTGTTAATCCCGACGACTTTGGCCTTCAGCGCAATCGCGCGTTCCAGCTCCTCTTCGTTGCTGACTTCGGTCAGCACGCCCATATTGAGGCTGTGGGCGACGGCGGCGAGCTGACGATATTGATCGTCATCGAGCACCGACAGCATCAGCAGACAGGCGTCGGCCTGGTAGTAACGCGCCAGGTAAATCTGGTAAGGATCGATGGTGAAGTCCTTACACAGAATCGGCTGCGGCGCGACCTGGCTGACGATCGGCAGGAAATCAAAACTGCCCTGGAAATATTTCTCATCGCACAGCACCGAAATAGCCGAGGCGTAGTGCTTATAAACCCCGGCGATAGTCGCCGGGTCGAAATCTTCACGAATCAGTCCCTTTGACGGCGACGCCTTTTTGCACTCAAGAATAAACGCGGTGCGGGCGCCCGCCAGCGCATCGTAAAAATGGCGCCCGGACGGAACGACGTCGTTTTGAAAACTGGCTAATGGTTGTTGTTGTTTGCGGGCTTCTACCCAAATCGCTTTGTCGGCAACGATTTTTGCTAAAACGGTCTGCATTATTTACCCTCTTGCCGCTAATGCGGTCACTCTGTCATAGGCCGCTCCGCTGTGCAGCACATCCAGTACCTGCTGGGCGTTAGCTTTCAGGTCTTCATGCCCGTGTAAACGCATCAACATGGCGACGTTGGCGGCAACGGCGGCCTGGTGAGCGGCTTCACCTTTACCTTGTAGCAAGCGCGTCAGAATGTCACGGTTTTCTTCCGGCGTGCCGCCCGCCAGCTGTTCCTGATGATAAGGCGTCAGGCCGAAGTCGGCGGCGGTCAGCTGATAGCTCTTGATTTCGCCGTTATGGAGTTCGGCGACCACCGTCGGCGCATGCAGCGACACTTCATCCATACCGCCGCTGTGAACCACAGCGGCGCGTTGATAACCGAGCACGCGTAAGGTTTCGGCGATAGGCAATACCAGTTCCGGGCTGTAGACGCCAATCAACGCCAGCGGCGGATGCGCCGGGTTGATCAGCGGCCCCAGCACGTTAAACAGAGTGCGCGTTTTCAACTGCTGGCGCACCGGCATCGCGTGGCGGAATCCGGTGTGGTATTTCGGCGCGAACAGGAAGCAAACCCCCAGTTCATCCAGCGCGGCGCGCGACTTATCGGCATTCATATCCAGATTGATGCCGAACGCGGCCAGTAGGTCGGACGACCCTGATTTGCTGGAGACGCTGCGATTGCCGTGCTTCGCCACTTTTAACCCGCAGGCGGCGGCTACAAAGGCGCTGGCGGTTGAAATATTGATACTGTTGCTGCCGTCGCCGCCGGTACCGACGATATCGGCAAACAGATAATCCGGGCGCGGGAACGGCGCCGCGTTTTCCAGCAGCGCGGTAGCGGCGCCGGCGATTTCCTGCGGTTGTTCGCCGCGTACCTTCATGCTGACCAGTGCGGCCGCCAGCTGCTCCGGCTTCACTTCACCGCGTACGACGGCGGAAAACAGCACGTGGCTCTCCTGTTGGCTCAACGTTTCCGCCTGGTACAGTTTTTCCAGAATCGGCTGCACGACATTCGTCTGCTCCAGTTTCTGCAGCGCCCATGCCAGCGTTTGTTCCAGCAGCAGCGCCCCCTGGGTAGTCAGAATCGACTCCGGGTGGAACTGGAAGCCGCAGACGCGATCGGCGTCGTGACGAACCGCCATCACCATGCCGTTGAAGTTGGCGTTAATGGTCAGCCCGGCCGGAATATTGCTCCCCACCAGCGAATGGTAGCGGGCCACCGGCAGCGGGTTAGTCAGACCGGCGAACATCGCCTGGCCGTCATGCTCAATGCTGGAGGCTTTGCCGTGAAGGATCTCGCCGGCCTGGCCGACATAGCCGCCGTAAGCTTCGACGATGGCCTGATGGCCGAGGCAAATCCCGATAATCGGCAGCTTGCCGCGCATGCGGGTTAGCAGCTCCGGCATACAGCCCGCTTCGCCTGGCGTCCCCGGGCCTGGAGAAAGCATCAGTACCGGGTTGTCCATGGTGCCAATGCGTTCAATCAGCGATTGTGCCGGGACGGTATTGCGATAAATCACCACGTTGTGACCGTTCGCCCGCAGCTGGTCCGCAAGGTTATAGGTAAAGGAGTCGATGTTATCGAGCAGCAGGATGTCGGCCATTAGAAAGTCTCCTTCGCGTGATGGGCCTGAGCAATGGCGCGCAGCACGGCGCGAGCTTTATTACGGGTTTCATCCGCTTCGGATTGCGGAACGGAATCGAGAACGATACCGGCGCCCGCCTGCACGGTGGCAATGCCATCTTCTACGTAGGCAGAACGGATCACGATGCAGGTATCGAGATCGCCATGGGCGGTAAAGTAACCGACGGCGCCGCCGTAACTACCGCGGCGTTTACCTTCGGCCGCGGCGATCAGCTGCATGGCGCGAACTTTCGGCGCGCCGCTGAGGGTGCCCATATTCATGCAGGCGCGATAGGCGTGCAGCACGTCGAGGTCGCGACGCAGTTCGCCGACAACGCGGGACACCAGGTGCATCACAAATGAGTAGCGGTCGACTTTCGTTAAATCCGCCACGTAGCGGCTGCCCGGCGTACAGATGCGAGCGAGATCGTTACGCGCAAGATCGACCAACATCAGATGCTCGGAAAGTTCTTTATGGTCGGTGCGCATTTCCAGTTCAATGCGACTATCGAGATCGCGGTCCAGCGAACCGTCGGCGCGACGGCCGCGCGGGCGAGTACCGGCAATCGGGTAAATTTCAATCTGACGGTTAACGGCGTCGTATTTCAGCGAACTTTCCGGCGAGGCGCCGAACAGGGTGAAATCGTTATCCTGCATAAAGAACATATAGGGGCTTGGATTGCTCTTTTTCAGTACGTCGTAAGAGGCCAGCGGCGACGGGCAGGGCAGTGAGAAACGACGCGAGGGCACGACCTGGAAGATTTCCCCTGCACGGATGGCGCGCTGCATTTTGCGCACAACCGCGCCATACTCTTCATCGCTCTGATCGACATCGCAGCGCATTTCCGCAAGGGTAGTGACCGGTAGCGGCGCAGGCGGCTCATTCAGCTGCTGGCGGAGCTGAGCGATACGTTGCAGCAGGCGCTGCTTTTCATTTGCCAACGGGGTAAACAGACTCGCCTGGATGCGGGTATTTTTGGTCTGATGGTCGATAACCAACAGGGTTTCCGCGAGATAGAAGCAGTAATCCGGGCAGGCGGTGTCGTTGTCAAGCTGCGGCAAATCTTCAAAACCGGCGACCAGATCGTAAGCGAACAGACCACCGAAGAACATCGCTTCGCGTTCCGCCTGCGGCACGCTTACCAGCTCTTGTAACAGACGGAAAGCGTCGAAGACGGATAATGAACACAGGCGCGCATCTTCATCCAGCAAGGCGCTAACCGGCGGGAAGGTTAAGACCCGGCTATGCGGCTGGCGGAGATTGTCAATGCCTGACGGCAGCGCGTTATCCAGCAGATCCAGCAGCGCCGCGCCGTTCGCAGAGAGCGCCTGGAGGGTGACGGTATTGCCAAGAGCGGTGATGCGCAGCGCGCTATCGACCAGCAGCAGGCTTTTTAAATCATCTTTACTATCGATATCCGCGGATTCCAGCAGTAAGGTTGCCGGACGTGCGCCGCACAGTTGATGGAACAACGCCGTCGGGTTTTCCCGGTAGATGGCGTCGCTGGTGAGAAGCTCGAGCGCTGGTTTTGATGTTTGCATTATCATTCTCGCCTGTTCTGTTCATTATTTTGTTCAAAAAAAAGCCCGCTCAGTGGCGGGCCGGGTATCTGTTTGCTGAGTGCAATACGCGATCACGCCGCCCGATTCCAGGAGAGACGCCACCAGCTATGGAGAGTGATAAATTGCGTTTTCATCAGAGATACCCGTTGTGTGAACTTTCGTACTAGTTAACTAGTCCATGAAAATAAAGTCAACCCTTGTTTGCAGATTTTCTTTCTGAGTCGTTATCATAATGCGCTTATTTCTGTTCAGGTTCAGTGGGAGCCATCTTGAGCGACACAAATTACGCAGTCATTTATGACCTGCACAGCCATACCGTTGCCTCCGATGGGCGATTGACTCCAGAAGAGTTGGTACACCGCGCTCACGAGATGCGAGTGGGCACCCTGGCGATTACCGATCATGACAGCGTAGCCGCGATCCCGGCGGCACGCGCCGAAATTGCGCGCGCCGCACTGCCGCTAACACTCATCACCGGGGTTGAGATTTCAACCCTGTGGGAAAATCACGAGATTCATATTGTCGGGTTGAATATCGATATTGAGCATCCGACGATGACACAACTGTTATCGGAACAGACTGAACGCCGCCAGCAGCGCGGGCGTATGATCGCCGAACGTCTGGAAAAAGCGCGCATCCCCGGCGCCTGGGAAGGGGCGTTAACCCTTGCCAACGGCGGAGCGGTGACTCGCGGTCACTTTGCGCGTTTTTTAGTGGAAGCGGGCTTTGCTGGCAATATCGCCGACGTTTTCAAAAAATACCTCGCCCGCGGGAAAACCGGATACGTTCCGCCGCAGTGGTGTACAATAAAACAAGCGATTGATGTCATTCATCATTCTGGCGGCAAAGCGGTGATTGCCCATCCGGGGCGTTACGATCTCTCCGCCAAATGGTTGAAACGGCTGTTGGCCCATTTTAGCGAGCAGGGCGGCGATGCGATGGAAGTCGCCCAGTGCCAGCAGGCGCCGCACGAGCGCGCGCAGTTGGCAAGCTACGCGAAACAGTTTGGCCTGATGGCGTCGCAGGGTTCGGATTTCCACCAGCCCTGTCCGTGGATCGAGCTGGGGCGCAAACTTTGGCTACCCGCTGGCGTAGAAGGGATCTGGCGCAGTTGGGAAGTGGCCGCAGAACAACTTGAGAGGGAAGTATGAGCCAGTTTTTCTATATCCATCCAGACAACCCGCAGGCGCGGTTGATTAATCAGGCGGTGGAAATCGTGCGTAAGGGGGGGGTCATCGTTTATCCAACGGACTCTGGCTATGCCCTGGGATGCAAAATCGAAGATAAAGGGGCGATGGAGCGAATCTGTCGCATCCGTCAACTGCCGGATGGCCACAACTTTACGCTGATGTGCCGCGATTTGTCCGAGCTGTCGACCTATGCGTTTGTCGATAACGTGGCGTTTCGCCTGATCAAAAACAATACGCCGGGTAACTACACCTTCATCCTGAAAGGGACGAAAGAGGTGCCGCGCCGCTTGCTACAGGATAAACGCAAAACCATCGGTATGCGCGTGCCAGCTAACCCCATCGCCCAAATGCTGCTGGAGACGCTCGGCGAACCGATGCTCTCGACGTCATTAATGCTGCCGGGTAATGAATTCACCGAGTCGGATCCGGAAGAGATTAAAGATCGTCTGGAGAAGGTCGTCGATCTGATTATTCATGGCGGCTACCTTGGCCAGCAGCCCACCACGGTTATCGACCTGACGGAAGATGCGCCGGTGGTACTGCGAGAAGGCGTCGGCGATATTAAACCTTTCCAGTAATACTCTCCGTGGGTGGCGCATCAGGCGCCGCTCGCAGGTTAAATGCCTTGCGGCTCACCGCGGTTTGTATCGCGTAGACCTTTTCCCCCTCCGACTGATAGACCAGGATTAAGTTTAACCATTAGCCCATACTTACCCGGTAACGAGTAAGCGGTATGGTCGTATTCAGCGAAATGAAACGCAGAGAAGCATTCATTTTGAAGTTAGTGTAGTATGTTCGCCCACGCAGGCGCGTGTACTGCATTTCAGTACTGACGAACAGCGCCTTAAAATGTGTAAAGTATTTATATAACAACAGGTTGGTGATTTGTCTTGACCTGTTGTTTGCCAAAGCATGTCAGACGCCTGGGAAGGCCATAAAACTATATAAGAAATCAAGTCGTTAGCGTTAACTCTATGAAATGAATAACAAAAGGGTCAACGCAATGGGTAACAGAGTGGACAACAAAGCCCCGAAATTCACTACCAAACGCGGCAACACTTTCTACATCAATTTTCGTCTCCCTGACGGGACTTTCTTTCGCCGTAGTTTAGGCACTGATTCACTAAGAGCGGTTGAAGTGACTATGAGCCGCCTAAGCCCTTACATTCCCCTTGTTCAAAATGGCTCGCTGTCTGTCGGGCAATTCAAAATGCATATTGATGGTTTCCGTGAGGCCACTCAGCGCGATTTTGATACCTATCTGTTGGACTGGTTGAGAATGGGAGTGGAAGAAGCTCAACGGATGCCGGAACTCGGACGAATACAGCGGCAGATCGATTCTGAGGCTACCATATCACCTACTGCCAGTGTCACAGAGGCAAAAGGCCGTACGGATATACATTTGAATCGTGTTTATAGCGGGGATGATTCTACTGCCCGAATGATGCTTGCCGCCCTTCACCAAAAGAAGGTTGCTTTCAGTCAAAAGGATTTAGATCAGGCCTATGAGGTGGCAGGGCAGATAGACATGCATCAAGCTATGCTGCACCAGGCTTATGAGGCGTTCTATTCTGGCGATATTGTCCGTTACCGCGCTCTTGTTGAATCCATGCAATCTCAATTAGCTGATACTGAAAAACTGAAGAAGCCAGTAATTAAACAGGCTGTAGCAACTGTTGAAGCTCCTGAAGCTGACAATACGCCGTTACTCTCGGAAGCGTGGAAACTGTTTGTTGCGGAGAAGGGGAAAACCTGGGCCATTACCATAGCTCGGGAGAATAATCGCTTCTACGAGGTGCTGATGTACGTTTTAGGGGATGTTCCTGTAGGGAGTATTACCAAACAGCACATACGCCAAACACTGGCAGTGATTGAGAACCTTCCACGCCGTAATCTCAAACCGTATTCTGATTTGAGCCTTTCTGAGTGCATAGATTTTGATGTTCCTGAAGACGATTTGATCAGTAGTGCTAACGTTAAAAAACACCTCAAGATTTATTCCTCGTTTTTCAAAGTGTTCCTTAAAGATGAAAAGGACATTTTAGAAAAAGCGCCAACTGAGGGGATCAAGTATGAGGTGACAGAGAACAAGGGCGGGCATTATTCAAAGCCAGAAATGAAACGTTTAATAGAACGGTTATCAACTTATACTGATTGGCGTAAAGATTACTTCCTGACCTTGATCTACACAGGTGCTCGCCGGGGTGAAATGGCGGCTATCCGTAAAGAACATATCCGCAAAGATGAGGAAACAGGGCGTTACTATATCTTTATCGAGGGAGGTAAAACTGAGCATGCGCAGCGGCAGATTCCCCTTAGTAAAAAGATAGAAACGCTGCTGTTAGCGCGTATCAAGCCCCTTAAGTCAGATGATCTTGTGTTTGGAGACCTGCCAACTTACGAGCATATTGCTCTCGTGTGGCGTAGCTTAATGAATGAGTGCAATATCCCTAAATACAACGAGTTTGGGCAGAAACGTGTGATTCATGCCTTGCGCCACACTTTCATATCTGAGGCTATAGCTAAAACTGGCAATGCAGCATTGGTGCAGTTTGTAGTAGGGCATAGTCGTACTCAGTCTTTGGGGATCACGGCGAGATATACGCATAGGCCAGCGCTGAGCCAACTGCTACCAGTGGTAGATTGCATTAGCTATTGAAAGGGATACTCTAATTGTTGAACGTGAGTATTTGATGAACAGAGGAAAGCAAAAATGCTAGCAGGCAAAGTAAGGGAGTCAAATGAGTATATCTGATGGAGTCAAGGTTCTTATTATAACAGTGTGTGGCTATACTTTCACATATGCTTATTATTTGGGGTATTATTTCGCTAAAGAAATTCCTATTGAATTTATTGATGTTTCGTTATTAAGCATGATGAAAATCGGCTTTGGTACATGTGCTATATTATCTTTTATATTGTATTGGTTTGATCTTTTTAAAGAGGAAATAGAAGATCCTGTTGGTATAAGTGTAAATACAAAAAGATTTCTAATTCGACATTCGTTAGGAATTATTACAATGTTATTATTTTCTGTTAACATGACATTGTCAGGGAAGTGGCTTTCTCTTATCCCTCCATTTATGATCTGGTATATTAGTTTAAAGCAAGATATTACCATTTCGTTTAAAGATTCAGAGATGAAACGCTTTAGATTTAAAATTGCATTAAAACCTTTGAAAAAATTAGGAAGCACTATAGTTGCAGAAAAACTAAATATCCATTCATATTATGCGTATTTTAGTTGGTATTTGGCTTTGTTATTCCTTCTGTTTAATATAGGAGGGGTGTTTTCGCACATTGCCAAAGAGACTCTCATTTGTAATGATAACAATTATGTAATTAATGTTAGTAGTTCTGATGTCCTAGTAACAAAAAATCATAAAATGTTCGAGTTTATGGATAAGAAAGATTGTAAATTTAGTATTCCAGAAGTAAAATAAAGACGATTTTTGGGTTGTAACATCTATGCTTTTTTGATTTATAGTGTGCTTTCCTTTGTAAAGTATATAATAGTGGAGCTTTGATATATAAAACTCCATTAATTATAATATTGGGCTTACTCCAATGATAGATTATTGTTTTTTAACAGTTCTGATATATCTGTGTACTGAGGTTTCATAAGGTTCGAATATTGGGAAATCTTCTTTAAATCATCACTGCTTACTGTGTTTATCATCTCTTTTGTCTGAGTTGATAATGAGTGCAGTTGTGGATATTGATTCTGAATAGAGTTAATGCTCTGAACTAATTTATGGAGCTTCTTATAGTTTGGACTATTGAAAGCATCGTTTGTGCTAGATATCAATTCCACAATATTAGGGTTTTTTGATAGCGGTTTTCGAATGTTCTCTAAGGCTGACTTATATTCTTTCTTAGAGCCATCGGTTTGTGGTAAAAGTGCGGCTCGATACGCTTTATTTATGTTTCTTAAAACACTAGCTGCTTCTTTTTCAGAAGGATCTTGTTTAGGGTTTGATATTACATTATTGAAGATTGTAGATATCTCATCTAAAAATCGCTGAATACTTTCATGATTGCTAGGAGAGTTGTATCTATTGAATATTTCTACAATGCTCTTAACCTTGAGCTGTAATGAGTCAATTTCTTTGTCTAGTTGATCTTTCTGTTGGTTATAAATCGAAATGTCGTGCTCAAGACTTGAACATTGCTCAGTCAGCACACCATGTTCCTTTATTAAACTTTCAGTATTGTATGGAAGTTGTTTTTTAGTTTCTTCAATTTCAACTAATTCTTTTTGCTTATCTGCCTCAGCAATTCTAGCTGCAAAATCACGTTCAACTTTTTTGTTCGCGGTATCTATATCCTTTTGATATGCAGCATTAATCCGACGCTTGTCAACTTCATTAAGCATTGATTCGCCGTACTCATGAGCTTTAGAAAAAGCCCATTTGATATATGGTGCGCTAGCTGCGAGCACACAACCAACAACTACTGGTATTATTAGGTAATGTAGGTAAAGATAGTCTTGGCTAGTAACAACTTTGATTCTTTCTTCAATTGTTGATTTACTAAAAAATAGTATCGCAATGTTTTTCCAGTTAAAACCAAACCAAGAAAGTGCTATATACCCCCACATGGGATTGCCAAAACGTTCACGAATAGTTTGAATTATTGAATCCTTTATATCATCCATGCTTATTCTCATCTGGTTATATTATACTTTCTAACTTCTAATTGGGTAGGACACAAGATCATTGGAATAATTTACCATATCCTTTGATTGATTTACTACCATTTATGCATCATTTAATCCCTATTTAAATCGATTTAAACAGACCTCTTTTGCTCTATAGCTAGGGTGCTAAGCACTGTCAAAGGCAACAGAACCTCATCGCTGATAATTTCAAAATATCATGGTCTTATTTCCTTACGACTTGCATAACCATGCATGTAACAGGTCAAACGGGTGGTTGATAACTGTTATATCTAAACTAATAACCATAACTCATTGTATTTATTGTATCTTTACTCTTAATATGAACTACACGCCAAGGTAGGCGACTAAGAAACTCACCTGATCACCACGCAATCACTCTCTCATTCCACGCAAATCTACCGACATTGCATCATGATATTTCCCTCATTGATCACCACTCAATCAAGAATTATTCTCACCTAAAGAACTGATCATTTATACAGGAAAAAATTTATTCAAAAAAATGAAGATTTTTATAATTGTTATATTATAACAATGAGAAGAGAGATAGCGTTGTTAAGTAATCTTGACCGTTAACTAAAAATAGGTGGTTTGGTTTACAAATAAAATGTTCTACTTTTAACATTTTGCCGTGTACAATGAAAATAAAATGAATAACAAAGATGGATTTATTCAAATGAAATTTATTATAGTCTTTTTATTATCAGTTGTAGCCTTCAATATCAATGCTAAAGAAAAAGGTTTCACAGGAGTATGCAGTGAAGGAAGAGAGTTAACTGGTAAGATTCTTAATGATTTTGATAACGCAGCATCATGTAACAATGATGATTCTTTTTCCAGAGAATTTAAGCGAGTTCAAGATTATTATCCTACATACACAGCATCAGAATTACATAAGATAGTTAAAGAAAATGAATTTACTTTGCAGAAAGATATTAAAGCAAAAGCTTATTTTCTTGTTGTAAAGGTAAAAAAGATAGAGAAAACCCAAATTGGTGAAAAATATGTGGTATATAATGGTGATCGAAACCCATATGCTGATTCGTTTGTTTTCACCGCATCCCAAGATTTTGATTTAACTTTCGGGAAGACGTTCTTTGGCAGACTTATGAAAAACTCTCGTGAAAATGACTTGCCAACAATAGGGAAGGGAGATGTTCTTACATTCATTTGCCCTAGTACCACTCCGAAATCTGTAGGTTCTTTATCAGAAAAATACACTGGGTGTTTTTATTTCTCGAAGAACTGAATTTATTTTAGTCGGGCGGCTTTAGTTGAATTTATGCTTCTCGTTAGAGAAGCATAATTCACCATGCTATAAAATGTATAATGGATAGATCACCATAGCATAATAGGTAATGCATAGTTTGCCATAGTTAATAATCATATAATGCATTAAAGGTAATACGCGATGCTGGAGCGATAGCGAACAGATTAGCGTATAGTTATTAATCATAATAGTTAATAAATTTAATTATATTAACTTTAAATTTTTTATAAACTATTAACTATGATCATCATACGCGACTCCACTGTCGCGGGAACATTCAGGCTATATCAAAGGATAAAACCATTAACATAGCCTGATGATATACACATAGCGTCATAGCTAACGATTGAACGATAGAGACTATTCAATCTATTACCTATTCCTGTTATAACCATAATAACACTATTAACAATCAAACGTGGTAAATCTTACTTATTGTTAATACTATTATTATGATAACTGATTCTAAGTTGCTAACTCATTTCATTCGTGATCAACCAACAATCAGTCACGTTCTCTATCCTCTCCTAATTTCAAAAGGGGTAATTTTAAGTCTTAAGTATCTTTAGAGTTATTTTTACCCTTTTTAGTGATGCTGTGATCTACCGGAGAGGAGAACGTAAAGGTCAACTAAAGCCGCCCAGGCTCCCCAGCCCACAACCTTAAACCCAACTTCAGATTTATAACAGGTCAAACCCCTTTACAAACACTGCTAACTGCTATAAGATATGTTGGGGTAAATATAAGTATTGACATATATATGCATATTAGTGTAAGATAATCTTAGATAAACACATTTCTTGTTTTATCCTCTAGCCAAGCAGTATCCCCGGCTGAACATACCAAACTAAACATAGCCCGTTTACGGGTGAACTTCATTCACTTCGTGAACAAAAATTTAATAACCTCACTGAGGAGGAACCCCTATGCGTAAACCTAAATGGCAAACCGTAGAGCAAATTGTAGCCGCTCTGCATGATGGAACAGCACGACTGGCAAATATTGAAAACCTTTACTATGCCGCGATCCGCAACAACTATCCAGACCGATTAGAACTTTTTAAAAATGCACTGGAACAGTACAAACAGGAGAAAAAATAATGCAAATCAGATTTGAACCTGAACTATTCACGAAACTGTACAAACTGGCCCACGAGGAGGATATGCATATCCCGGCCCTAGTAAATAAACTTTTAAACGAAATCCTTAGCGAAGAGGAAAAAAATGAACAAAACGGAACAATCCCTAACAGTAAAAATCGTTAACGCTATCTGTGGTAGTGGCAAGAGTTACAAACTCAAACAATATATAAAGGACAATCCTGATAAACGAATCCTAATAGCTGTCCCGACACACGATCTTGCTTCTCAAACACAAACCGACCTCCAGAAACTCGGCATTCCTGCATATCACAATCAAGTAGATAAAGGCGAAAGCGCAACACGATCATTAATAAACGCGCTGGATGATGATTTTGGGCGAAACGTTGTTATTGTGACTCACGAATGCCTACTACATTTTTGCCTATATGCGTATCGTGATGAGAAAACCCAGAATAAATTAAGTCTGTTTGAAATCTATATTGATGAGATCCCCTCTGCGTGGTATGGGGCTGAGATTGATTATAAAAATGAGGAATATCGAGATTCCAACTTTCCATTTCTCGGATGGTTAGAGGAACGGGACGGTCTAAGTTTTGTTCGTGATGAGGACAGAGAAAAATTTCTTGCATATTACGAGAGTGAACACGCTAATAGCAAACTTCTGAAACAAGCTCTATTCGCCATGTTGACGGGTCAGGGAATGCTCTTAGAGGAGGACAAATATTTTTTCTCATTTACTGCTAACCCAATCCTGTATAGCGCCCTCTGGGCTAAATCATTCACCGTATTGGGCGCTAACGTTGGGATTAGTGAGTTTGCCTACGCTGCTAAAACCATTCTGAATGCAGAAATCTCGCTGGCTGAGGATGAGTTGCAGCCTGACCTGATGCGCCGTGTCCACACTGACACAAAAAGAATCGAACTGATCCCTGTGTTTAGTCAGAAATGCACCAAAAAACTACTGAGTGAACACTACAGCGATATCCTGAACGGGACACGCAGAGCACTGAGAGACGGTTTTCTCTATACCAGCAACAACGATGAACAGTACAGCAACGGTTTCTATTATTCATCGCGTGCTGACGACGTGTTAGAGGGTGGTGAGCGTGTTTCGATGGCCTCCTATGGTCTGAACCATTTTCAGCACCTACATAAAGCGGCGTTTCTGGGGTGTGCAAACCTTGATGGGACAACTATTGGACACTGGCGCAAATACTGTGATCTGAACGGCTGGGACTGGCAGGAACTCGAAGAAAAGCGGCAAGCTGCATTGAACTATGAAAAGGTGTATCAGTTCGTTTCCCGTTGTTCTGTCCGTGTAAGGGGAAATAGCAACAAACAGGTTTATGTCATCCCGGATGTCGGTTGTGCTGAATATCTCAAACAACATTATTTTCATGATGCTGTGATCAAACCGGAAATGATAAAAACAGAGAAGAAAAAAAGAGATACGAGCAAGGGCGATGATAAATTTAACTTGGTTAAATCTCTAGTTGATCAAGGTTTGAAGAGAAAAGATATCGTAGAAAAAACCGGATTCAAAATAGACACTGTTAAGTTTTATTTAAAACAAATCAAAAAAGCAGCATAAAAAATCAACGGGGGCCGAAAGTTCTGGTGCCGTTAAATAAAAAAGAAGGGGGAATATTGGCATATGCACGACAAAATGTAGTATTTGAAGAAACAATTGAATTAGGATTTAATAACAGAAATCACAAGCTTAAGGTTTCTAAAAAATTAAAACCATTAGCAATCATTAAACTCTACGAAGAATCCCCGCCACTAACACCAGAAGAACAATCAATAATTAACTCTATGACTGGTGTTAAATGGGAGCCTCGCCAGAGGTATATAGGTTTTGAATTCAATAGAGAGCCACTAAAATTTGAATATCTTTTTGATAATATAAATGAGTATGAGGGGTGGCTTGAGTTCAACCGCTTGGAGAATGAAAACTTTAATGGGAATGATCTCGGGCTTGATTTTGATGCACTAGGCATCAGCGATTAAAAAAATAAAAGTAATAAAAGGAAGAAAAAAATGATTGATTTTGAACAGCATAAAAATATTGTAGAAGAGTTTGTAGAACAGCACTACACGCTGGCGCATAGCCTGATGAATGATAGCTACGCTGACCCAGCAACCTACTTTTCAAACTATCAAATGTTGCTGGAGGCAATGAATAAACTGCCTGAACATCCTGAGTACTTTTTAGAGTGGCTATTAGAAGATGATGCAGCTTTGTATATTAACCTGATGGAGTTAGTTGTCATCACCAGAACTGTTCACAACGTCTTTGAACAAGTAACAGCATAAAAGTTACCAAATAAATCATAGAACCTCTCAGAATGCGTTGCAGCGCGTTTTAAGGGTATATTTGAATGCTCCATGAGAACAATTATCCCTACAATAGAAATATTAATAAAAGCCTCCATTTATAGTCTCTAAATATTGACAGGTTATGTGTTTTTAATATATAATAGAGATATGAGGAACATAATTTAAATGGCTCTCCTCATCTTCTTGTTAATTTAAATCTGAGTTCGGTGATTCTCAGATTTTATCCTGATAGTTCTATGGATAATGCGAGCGCAAATCGCGAACTACAGGCGGAAACGGACCTAAGCAATCCTTGCCTCCGCCTTCCTTGGGAATCCTCACAGTAAGCTCCGGGCTTAATTCACCCATCCATGATAACTGTGAGGCAATTCTCAATATATATTTTCATGAGTGTATATTGAGAATTAAATCCTCCAAAAAGTTTAATTCGAGTTAATCAACGTTCTCTTCTGTATCAAGGCCACTATTTAGGTGGCCTTTCTTTTATTCTTTGCAAAGAAACAAAAGGATTTAAAAAAATGGTAACTATTAAAAAGGGCGTCAAAACGTTTGATGGGAAAATCCCCGTTACACTGTTAGTTGATGATGTCGAAACGGCTAACGAGTTAATTAAGCTCGCTAAAGCTGCAAATGTCCCTGTAGTAGAACAGGAAGATGATTCAAATAAATCTAAAAATAAAACCACTCAAGATAAACTAAAACGGATTATTAAAAATAAAGGGGTACCTGATGACACTAATTAAATTCCCACAACCTAACCTCAGCGTCTGCGACGTTCTAAGTCGTGAATTAAACGGCTATAGCCGAAAAGTGAAAGTTTTTCCAAAAATTCCTGATTGCGTCCCTGGCACCGTGATTGATGATAGCGGCGAAATTGTCGGTTCGGCTTCTACCTCTGCAAACGTGGTCCTTGAGTATAAGGATGCTGACACTACGCCTGTCGCTGTTCTGGTAGCAAATACGAACATTCATATTAAAGATTTCAGTTTGGTTTGTGATGATGTAGCCAAGGCTAAAGAACTTCTTTCTGCTGATCCCGCTGTTTATTTCAGCACTGGCAAATCATTGCCAACCACCTGATTAAAACAATCCACAAACTAAAATAATAAAGGATGACTAATATGTTTTCTTATGACGCCTATAAAATGGTAGACCTCGCCCCGATTTTTGAAGTCGCCCCTAGCGAGGGTTATCTGCTACAGAATTTGAATATTTTCGATAAGTCTTCGAGTAATGGTATTTACGTTATGCTTGACCGTCTGATTGAGGATAACAAAACCCTCCTGAACCAACCGAAAAAACGTTACAGTTTTGAACACGACTCAACGGCTCGGACTGCTGCAAACAGTTTCCCAGTAGAACTCTTACACCTGCATCGCGAGGATACTGTGAGCGCTGTTGATTTTCAGAAAGCTGGACGCAAACCGGGGACAGATGTTCAGGAAACCATGCTTGATATCGTCGCAGATTACACCATCAAACACGCTAAATCCTATAAGCGTTATATCGAGGCTGCATACGGTGATGCTCTGTTTCGTGGGCTGGTTCAGACCCCGTACACTCAGGAAGCGCCAGTTATTGATTATGCGGACAGTTTCGATGCTCCGATGATGGCAGACACTATTACTCTGTCCAACGGCTCTACCGATGCGCTGGAAGTGTTTAATGGCTTCCTGGATAAAATTAGCACTGCTACAGATGGTTTATGGACTGACGTTCGCCGTGTTGTCTGTTTTGCATCTGCAAGTTTCTATAATAGTTTGCGTTTCCATGCTTCTATGAAAAGTGCCTACCAGTACGTTGATCCATTCAACGAGATGAACATTGTTTATCAGCGTAAGGAGGTTCTCCCAAATGTGCAGACCTTCACCTTGCCAGGACTGAGCATAGACGTGATCAAGGTGACTGACCCGCTTCTGACCCCGTTTATAGCTGATGGTACAGCGGTCATGCTGCCAGTATTCCAAAGCAACACGAACGTTTATCAACATCTGTATGGTCCTGCCTCAGTTGATACTAACCTTGCGGCGTCTGGCATCACTCAGGAATATTTTTCTTATCAGTACGAGAAAGAGCGTGGTGAGGTTGAAATTGTATCAGAGGCGTCGGTGTTGCCTGTAAACCACGGTACCAATTTCAGTCTGGTTATTACTGCCAATTAATGATCCTCGCAGCAGCATTAACCGTGCTGCTTGTTGAATTATGGATTGGTGAGCAAATTCCAGTTCATATAATAATTATTCTATTGTGGAGATTGTTAAAAAATGACAGCACAAATAATTCTTAAAGATGAAAACGGAAACTTCGCTACTATTGACAATCTCAGCGATTGGGATTTATTTAGGTTAATCAATATTACACGGTTAGCTGAGAAAACTGGTGGGAATCGTCATACTATTGCAGCACGCGTATGCAGGCAATACCCCGATGGTGAGTATAGAAGTCTCGTTACAGCATTGAACAAATAAAAATAAATTATACAAAGCCTCTGCCCTCAATACCCCCGCTTGCGGGTGAGCAAAGCTCATTCCTGTTTAGGAAGGTTTACGGGTCAGGGGCTTTTTTATTAGGAGAATGTCAATATGGCAACTAAGGTAGAAGCAGCAACACTGGTTAACAGGATTGTTTATAAATCTGATTTAAACAGTCTGAAAAAAGTCAGAAACGATATGAAGAAGCTTCAACAGGAATTTTCTAAATCAAACAACCAGGTAGCTAAAGCGAAACAGGCAGCAGATAAACAAATTCATCAACAACAATTAAAACAACAGCGTGAATTTGATAAACAACAGAAACAAGCAGCAAAACAGGCGGCAGTAGATGCTAAAGCTAAACAGAATGAACAGAAAAAATTAGCGGCAGCGCAAGCTCGTGCTTTGAAAATTCAACAGCAGCAGGCAAAGAGGATGGCAACTCAGCAGGAAAATGCTGACTTAGCAAGAAAACGTGCCGCTTTCACTCTGGGGCGTCTTCAGAATATGGATGGTGCATCACGATATCAGGCGATAAAACAGGCTAATGCTATTGTAGATGCATATGCCAGGGGCAATACCAGCCTCAAGGCGATGAATCAGGCTCTGAGCCAGCATCTCGTCACCCAACGCAGTCTCGCAAGAAACAACGCCAAACAACAAAAGCAATCAGGAAGTAAAAATAAATCAAAGTCTGGTCGGTCTGGTAGTTCTGGTTGGTTATCCCAAAATGTTAACGCAATTGTCCCACAGCAATTATTATCAGGGGCAGCAGGTGTATATCTAGGACAACAAATGTACGCTATATCATCACAGGCAATCTCTGATTCACTCGCCAGAAATCAGGGACGAAAAATGATTTCAAGTATGGGTTTAAACCCATTAGAAGCTGATGCAGCCATTCAAGAGACATTAAAACGGACTGGTTTTAATATGAGTTACGAGAAAATCTCTGATATCTCTAAAGACGTACAGGATAAAATTGGTCAGTTAAGTCTTGGAGAGTGGAAAACTGATAAGAAAACAGGGCAATCCACATATTCAGGCGGTGGAGAAATGTCGGACTGGCTGCAAATAATGGTTAATCGTGGGGGGTATTCTCAAGAGGGCGCATTAGCAACATTAAGAAGTGTTAAAGGTCCAGTGGAACTAGCAGCCCTCTTAAAATCATTGCAGAAGAGCGCCAAATTAACAGATTCAGAGTTTACCGCCTTAGCCGAGACCATAAATGATTTTTCCTATCTGGCAAAATCTGTTGATTCAAATGGTCAGAATGTCATCGACACTATGAATATGATGGTTAACAGTGGATTAGCACTGAACAGTACTCAACAGAAAACTATTGACGGATTAAATCAAATGGGGATTGTGTGGGGCGCTATTAAGGATTCAGGGGCTGATCATTTTACATTAGGATTTGCTGAGGCAATGAAAGAGGCTAATTTAAATTCTGATAATCTGGTTAAATCATTCTCTGGGTTAAATCCTCTTATGGAGAATTTAGGCCAATCTGCTGGCGAACTCTCAAGAGTATTTCTGGATTTTGCAAACAAAATAGGATTGAACGTTGGGAAAGGGCAAACGTTGCCAGATGCTGTTTATAATACCGTGGTTGATAGCAGTGCGAATAGTGCCGCTGACTGGATACAAAATATGATCGGATTTGATACTCGCAGTGTAGGGCGCTTTTTTGGTTCTGAGTCCTCAGTCGCAGCACAAGTGCAGTCTGGAACGCTAATGAATCAAATGATGGTACAGACCCCAGCTATGCAATATCAGCCGATCATCCCGGATTTAAAAGCTGATTTTAATCTTACTGTGAATCCTAGCCCAGAGTTTGGAATGATGGTAGAGGCGGTAGCCGATAAACGCATAGAGTGGGCTTTTGATGACCAAAACTTCCAGATTAACCAGAGTATTTTAGGACAGTAAGCGGACAGGGGTGTTAAGTCCACGCTTTCCAAGTGGTAATGCCTAAACAGCAAATCTGCAAATCCGATAGCGACTTTTTACTGGTTTTATGATCAGTCGCAATTACTAGGGATATTCCGCTTTGTTGCCTTTATTTTGTTCAGTATAACTAATGAGCAGGCACAAGCCTGTCTAACTCAAGGCAATTCACATGGTAGATAATCTACAACGTCGCCAACCAGAAGATAAGCATTTCATAAGCTTGAGTGAGTCATGGGAGGTTGCCTACTGGACGAAAGCACTTGGTGTCACAGAAGCTCAACTTCGCGCCGCGGTTAAAGCAGTTGGAAATAGCACAGCTAAAGTAAAAGCCCATTTAGGCAAATAACACTGCCGGAATAGCTACAAGACTCAATGACATAATATATGAAGGGGCATTTCGCCCCTTTTTTCATGTCTAAAATTCCCTATAGAGCTAAACTTTTTATTACCAACGTACTGTACAACAAACAGGGTTACAAACTGGTGAAATGTGCGTATAATAGCATGCAATGAAATGTGCTAACGCATTGATTTATATAAGTTTATATAAAATATCCCGACGCCTGGGAAGGCGACACCTAAAGGAAGCTCAATGAGCGAGAAATTACAGAAAGTGCTGGCCCGTGCCGGCCATGGCTCCCGCCGTGAAATTGAAACGATCATCGAAGCTGGCCGCGTCAGCGTCGATGGTAAAGTCGCTACCCTTGGCGATCGCGTAGAAATCGTACCGGGTTTGAAAATTCGTATCGACGGTCATCTGATTTCGGTGAAAGAATCCGCCGAGCAGATTTGCCGCGTGCTGGCGTACTACAAACCGGAAGGTGAGCTCTGTACCCGTAACGATCCAGAAGGCCGACCAACGGTGTTCGACCGTCTGCCGAAACTGCGCGGTGCGCGCTGGATTGCAGTAGGTCGTCTTGATGTTAATACCTGCGGTCTGTTGCTGTTCACCACCGATGGCGAACTGGCTAACCGCCTGATGCACCCAAGTCGTGAAGTGGAACGCGAATATGCCGTTCGCGTATTCGGCCAGGTAGACGAAGACAAGCTGCGTCAATTGGCGCGCGGCGTGCAGCTGGAAGATGGCCCGGCGGCCTTTAAAACCATCAAATTTACCGGCGGTGAAGGGATCAACCAATGGTATAACGTGACGCTGACCGAAGGGCGCAACCGTGAAGTTCGTCGTCTGTGGGAAGCCGTTGGCGTGCAGGTGAGCCGTCTTATCCGCGTTCGCTACGGCGATATTCTGCTGCCGAAAGGGCTGCCGCGCGGTGGCTGGACCGAGCTGGATCTGGCGCAAACTAACTATCTGCGTGAACTGGTCGAACTGCCGGCGGAAACCGAAACCAAAGTGGCGGTAGAAAAAGATCGTCGTCGTATGAAAGCGAATCAGATTCGCCGCGCGGTTAAACGTCACAGCCAGACCAGCAGTAACCCGCGTCAGGGCAATAACGGCAATCGTCGTTCCAGCACCCGCAATAAGACTAACGGTTAATACATTACGTTCCGGCGGGCCTGCGCCGGGACGCTTCTCTTTCTCCCCCCTCGCTTGTGATATTTTTCACACTTTTGCATAAAGACAAGAAACAGGAATGACGCAGACAAATAACGCAAAGTGATGTTATTAGCATCGCCATATACTGTCGGCACTGATTACAAAAACAGGTAGCCCGGAATGAGTACGACAACAAAGTTATCGGCAAGCTATGTGGTCATCGGCGTTAAAGAAAAGATAGGCTATGGCTTCGGCGATTTTGCTTCTAATTTGTCATTCGGTTTTGTCTCTTTATTTTTACTGTTTTTCTATACCAATATTTATGGCATCAGCGCGGTACAGGCCAGTCTGATCTTTGTCATTGCGCGGGTGATTGATGCGATATTTAATATTCTGATAGGTTTCGCTATCGACAAAACGAAAAGTAAATATGGCAAACTGCGTCCCTGGTTGTTATATGGTTCGGTACCCTTAGGCTTTTTAACGGTTCTCTGTTTTGTACCATTCGGCGGAGAGACTAAATTTTACTTTGCCCTCGCGTCCTATACCATTTATTGCCTGGCGTATACGGCGGTTAACACGCCTTATTCCGCGTTGACTAACCGTCTGACGCAGCATGAAGCCTCGCGATCATCGCTCTCAGTATACCGTTTTGTACTGGCTATCATCGGCTATCTGATTGTTTCAACGACTGCTGATATGCTGATTTCGCCGTTCGACGATAAACAGTTAGGCTATGTCTTTGCCGTTTCCTGTTTTGCGTTATTGGCGACCTTTATGTTCCTGGCCTGCTTTGGCATGACCAAAGAGCGGGTCGGTGAAGAGGACGAAATGAGCGCGCCGACGCTGCGAGAGATGTTCCGCGCGGTATTAGGTAATGCGCCGCTGATTCATTTGTCATTATTTACCGTATTTTTCTATATCGCTTATACCGTATGGATGGCGATCGCCATTTACTTTATTAAATATATTATTGGCAGCGAAGGGTTTACCGCTACTTTCTTTATGATTCAGTCAGCCGCTTATATCGTCGGGACCATTGTTTCCGAGAAGGCGATTGCGCTGATGGGGAAAAAGAAAATGACGCTGCTGGCGCTGTTGATCGGCGTGCTGGGGGTGCTGATGCAATATTTTATTGCCGGCGATAATCTCTGGTTAATGATGACCGGCGTGTGTCTTTACAGTATTACGCTGGGTATGGGGTTTGTTGCGATGTGGTCGATGATTGCCGATACCGTCGAGTATGCGGAATGGCATCACGGCGTGCGCTCGGAAGGCGCGATATACGGTTTCTTTAATTTCATCACCAAAATTGCGATGGCTATTGGCGGCGGCTGCGCAGGATGGATGCTTGATTTCTACCACTACGACGCGGGCAATGTGACTGCCGACGCGATTAACGGCATCAATATCCTGATGACCCTGTTCCCCGGCGCGATGTTCGCCATCAGCGCCATATTCGTGGCCTGCTATTCGCTGGATGAAAAAACTTATCGCGACATCGTGCAAAAAATTAGCCTGCGTAAGCAAAACGCACTTTAACCTCAAGGACTCAGAGAGATGAACAGAGATTTCAATACCATTATCGCCGCCATGACGGCAGAGGAAAAAGTGGCGTTGCTGACTGGCAGCGGCTTGTGGCGTACGGCGTCTTTGCCGCAACATGACATCAGCGATATCGTGATGACCGATGGTACTTATGGCGTGCGCTATAGTAGCGCGCAAATAGACGGCAATGAGAAGTGGAGTATGGATGACTTCATTTCGGTGATTACCCAAACCGCCGACCAGGCCAGCGCCGAAGAGCCCGCGGCGAAAGGCGGCAGTGAAGCGCTGTTCAGCGCCTCGCTACCGGCCACCTGCTTTCCGAATGGCTCCAGTCTGGCCTGTAGTTGGGATGTTGAACTGGTGCAGGAGATGGGGAAGGCCCTGGGTCGTGAATGCCAACAGATGGGCGTCGGTATTCTATTAGGCCCTGGCATTAACATTCGCCGTACGCCGCTGGCAGGGCGCGGCTATGAATATTATTCCGAAGATCCGGTGGTCAGTGGCGATATCGCCGCAGCGTTAATCAACGGTTTACAGGCAGAAGGCGTCGGGGCCAGTCTTAAACATTTTGCCGCCAATAACTCAGAATATCGGCGTACTGAAATGGACTCGATTATTGAGGAGCGGGCGCTGCGCGAAATCTATCTGGCTGGTTTTCAGCGGGCGATTGCTAAATCCCAGCCGTGGACGGTGATGTCTTCTTATAACCGTCTCAATGGCGTACAGACCTCGCAAGATCCGTTTTTACTGACCCAGGTATTACGCGAGGAGTGGGGATATGACGGTCTGGTGATGTCTGACTGGTACGGCATTAAAGATCGTCCGGCGTCGCTGCTGGCTGGCAATGACCTGGCCATGCCGGAAACGCGGCGCGACAAACAAACTCTGCTGGCGGCAATCTCTTCCGGCGATGTACCAATGGCGGTGGTCGATCGCGCCTGTTTGCGGATGCTGGAACTGGTCGATAAAGTCCAACGTCATCGCCGCCCGCATACGCGCGCCGATTTTGCCGCACATCATGCGTTATCGCAGCGTTTAGCGGCAGAATCCATCGTATTACTCAAAAATGAAAATAACCTGTTACCGCTGGATGCGCGTAAAACGCCACGTATTGCGGTCATCGGTAAGCCTGCGCAGGAGCCGGTTATTCAGGGGTCCGGTTGCGCCACCACGGTGCCGTATTTCCTTGACCGTCCGCTGGACGAAATTTTCGATCTTGCCGGGGATGACTTTAACGTGACCTGGGCGCCAGGTTCGCCTGATGATAACCAAAGCGACGAGCAGGCTCTGGCGCAAGCGTGTGAAGTTGCCCAAGCCGCCGATGTTGCGGTGATATTCGTTAGCACGGCGGTGGGTGAAGACGGTGAAAATGGCGATCGTCAGGATCTGAATATTCTGTCGGTACATGAACGATTAATCCGCGATGTCGCGGCAGTTCAGCCGAATGTGGTGGTGGTGCTGGCCAACAGCGATGCGGTTGTGATGCCGTGGCTTAGCGAGTGTCGGGCGCTGCTGGAAACCTTTTTTGCCGGGCAGGGAATGGGGCGCGCCGTTGCCGAAATCCTGTTCGGCAAACGTAACCCTTGCGGTAAATTAACCGTCACGGTGCCAAACACCCTCGAAGAGACGCCGGCCTGGCTGCAGTATCCCGGGGAAAACCTGCGTCATCACTATGGCGAAGGTTTATTTGTTGGTTATCGCTATTACGATAAACGTCGCCTCATGCCACTGTTCCCATTTGGCTTTGGTCTCAGTTATACCCGCTTCAGCTATGCTAATCTGTCGCTTTCCGCAGCGCGGGTTACGCAAGGGGATACGCTGCGCGTGGCGTTTGATTTAACTAATGCGGGTGATCGCGATGGTAAAGAAATTGTTCAGTTATATGTTGCGCCCCCGGCTGGTGAGCTGATTCGCGAAGTACAGGCGTTGAAGGCGTTTACTAAGGTGTCTTTGGCGGCGGGCGAAACGCGCCGCGTTGAGCTCTCGCTGCCGGTTGCTGATTTAGCCTGCTATCATCCGGGGTTGGCAGATTGGGTGGTGACGCCGGGCCAATGGCAAATCCTCGTCGGGGCCTCATCCCGCGATCTCCCGTTATCCGCCAGCGTTGAGATTGATTGCCCTCCGCGCTATGTAGCGCTACGCGACGACAATTCGCTCCAGCAGCTCATTCAGCAACCGGAGGCGTTCTCCCGTGTTGTGGCGCTGCTCTCGGCGAAGAGCGGCGTCGCGCCCGCGCAGGTACGTGAAAAGCTAATCCGTCTGGCGCCGGATCTGTTCTGCGGGTTGTTCATCGCATTAACGGAATTCCTGGCGCTGGATATCGATCGCGACGAGCTCAATGCCGTGCTGGCAGGCCAGCAATAAGCACAGACTCTGGAGGTAATCCGTGTTCCCGTTTTCAGTGACTCATCCTCGTCAGGCGGCGCAAACCGGGCTGCAGACGGCAAATAGCGGCTATGAGCTGATCGCCTTCGATGCCGAGAAACTGAATGTCTTCGCCGCGGAGGTTCGTTACTGTGAACCTCACTGGCACCCGGCGCCCGAGCTTATTACCGTGCTTCGCGGCGGTTTTACGCTTGCCGTCGGGCTGCGGGAGTGGGCATTGCGCGAGGGCGATATGCTGTATATCAACGCGGAAGAGGTGCATTCGCTCCGTGCAGAGGGCGCCGATAGCCAATTGGTCACGGTGCAATTCTCGCCAGGCCTGTTCGATGAAATGCATCCGTCTCCGCGGCTTCACTGGTGTACCGCCGGGCGTGTTCTGGATAGCGGAGATCGGCAGGTGCGCCAGCGGTTAGCGGCCCTGCTGGAACAGATTGTCGATAACCGTACGCCGTTTCAGCGTATCGCGGCAATTTATCTGCTGCTTGATGCCCTGGTCGCGGCAGGGGAGCCGCTAGCACGCGAGGAGAGTTCGTTACGTGAGGAGTCGATGATCAAAAAAGGGATCGACTATATTAATCTGCATTACGATCGGCCATTGACGCTAAGCGAGGTGGCCGGGCATAGCGGCATGAGTTATTCGTGGTTTTCCCGGCTGTTTAAGAAGGTGAGCCGCTACAACTTTAAAGAGTATCTGACGCTGGTGCGTTTGAATAAGGCCCGCCACTTGCTGCGCGATACGCGCACGCCCATCACCGAAATCAGCCATAGCTGCGGTTTTCAGGAGCATAAATATTTGATCGCCGCATTCAACAAATACTGTGGTCTGACGCCGACGGAGTACCGTAAGCGCTTTATTTCGCGGCAAAACGTCCTCGACCACGAGCTGGAGCTCGGCGAGGACTGTTTATGTCTGCCGCTCAATCGCGCGCTACTGGCGCGGCTGGCGCTTAGTAATCAATCCCCATCTGCGCTTTAACGCCAGCGTCAAAGGCATGTTTCACCGGGCGTAGTTCGCTGACGGTATCGGCCAGCTCAATAATATCGCGATGACAGCCGCGGCCGGTAATCATCACCGTCTGATGCGCAGGGCGGTTTTGTAACGCCGTCAGCACCTCTTGTAGCGGCAGATAATCATAGGCCACCATATAGGTAAGCTCATCCAGCAACACCAGATCCAGCGTTTCGTCGGCTAACATCCGTAGCCCGTGCTGCCAGACGTCGAGGCAGGCGGCGGTATCGCTGTCGCGGTTTTGCGTATCCCAGGTAAAACCGGTGGCCATCACCTGGAACTCAACACCGTGCGGCTCCAGCAAATTACGCTCGCCGTTAGGCCAGGTACCTTTGATAAATTGCACAACACCGGCTTTTTTACCATGACCGACGGCGCGGGTGACGGTCCCGAAGGCCGCCGTCGTTTTGCCTTTACCGTTACCGGTAAAAACCATGATCAGACCGCGTTCTTGTTGGGCGGCGGCGACTCGTGCGTCGACCTTATCTTTTACCCGCTGCTGGCGTTCACGGTAACGTTGATCGTTCATTGGGAAATCCCTGGCTTACGCCCCGGTTGGGCATCAAAGGTCATGCCGGTTTTCCGCCGGCTATCGTCACCCATCAACCATAAATAAACCGGCATGATATCGGCGGGCGTTTTCAGTTTTTTCGGATCTTCGGTCGGGAAGGCGCTGGCGCGCATTTTGGTGCGCGTGCCGCCTGGATTGATGCAGTTTACCCGCAGATGGCGGCTTTGGTACTCTTCGGCCAGTACCTGCATCATCCCTTCGGTGGCGAATTTTGACGCCGCGTAGGCGCCCCAGTTGGCGCGTCCCTGGCGACCGACGCTGGAAGAGGTAAAGACCAGCGAGCCGGAATCAGACTTGAGTAATAAAGGAAGAAGCGCCTGAGTGAGCATAAAGGTGCCATTGACATTGACCTGCATCACCTGCTGCCAGACTTCAGGATCCTGCTGATCCATTGGACAGACGTCGCCGAGCAGGCCGGCGTTGTGCAGTACGCCATCCAGGCGCGGGTAGTGAATGGCGATTTTCTGCGCCAACTGCTGGCACTCTTGCGGTGTGCAGGTGAGCAGATCGAGGGTAAACCAGCGGGCCGGAATACCGCCAGCCTGTTCAATTTCTTGCGCGACGCCGCGCAGTTTCTCTTCACTGCGGCCAACCAGCACCACGCTTGCGCTGTAGCGCGCATAGGTAAGGGCGGCTTCGCGGCCGATGCCGTCGCTGGCGCCGGTGACCAGGATAATACGGTCTTTAAGTAGGTGATATTGCGGTTGATAATGCACGGCGACTCCTCTGCTGGCCGGTGGGCGGCCACGTCTTGTTCGGTATCTTACTTTTGCGCTTTATGCCTCAAACAATTGATGATTGCAATCAGTCAAAGGGAAACTCTTCGCAGAATTAATATCTTGCAACGATTTCATCACCGTGAAAAAAAACGGGAATCCGCCTCGCAGCGCACGGAAAGCGCAGAGACGCGACGATAAAGGCTGATGTACACTGTGCTTCAACGTCAGTGCTTTACACAAGGTGAAAACGTGGAATTACTTGCGCAATACGGCTTATTTTTGGCTAAGGCTGCGACTATCGTCGTCGCTATTGCGGCTATCGCCGCCATTATCGTTAATCTGACTCAGCGGAAGAAGCAGCGCGGCGAGCTGCGGGTGACGAATCTTAGCGAGCAATATAAGGAGATGAAAGAGGAGCTGGCGGTGGCTCTGCTTGATGGCCCGCAGCAAAAACTCTGGCACAAAGCCCAGAAGAAAAAACACAAGCAGGAGGCCAAAGAAGCCAAAGCACGGGCGAAGTTGGGCACGGCTGAGCCCAGCGGTAAAGCGCGTATTTGGGTACTTGACTTCAAAGGCAGTATGGATGCCCACGAAGTCAGCAGCCTGCGTGAAGAGATAACGGCAGTGCTCGCCTCGGCGAAAGCGCGCGACCAGGTGGTGGTGCGTCTGGAAAGCCCCGGCGGGGTGGTCCACGGCTATGGTCTCGCGGCTTCTCAGCTACAGCGCCTGCGCGATAAACAAATCCCGCTGACAGTGGCGGTAGATAAAGTCGCGGCCAGCGGCGGCTACATGATGGCTTGCGTGGCGAATAAAATCGTTTCTGCGCCGTTCGCTATCCTGGGGTCGATCGGCGTCGTTGCGCAGATCCCTAATATCAATCGCTTCCTGAAAAACAAAGATATTGATATTGAGCTACACACGGCGGGCCAGTATAAGCGTACCTTAACGATGCTGGGTGAAAATACCGAAGAAGGGCGACAGAAATTCCGCGAGGATTTAAATGAAACCCATCACCTGTTTAAGGATTTCGTGCATCAAATGCGTCCGGCGCTGGATATTGAGAGGGTCGCGACCGGCGAGCATTGGTACGGCGTACAAGCACTCGAGAAAGGGCTGGTCGATGCGATCCAAACCAGCGATGAATTACTGCTGAGCCTGATGGATAACCATGATGTTATTAGCGTGCGTTATCAGCAGCGTAAGAAATTACTCGATCGCGTTACCGGTAGCGCGGCTGAAAGCGCGGACCATTTATTGCTTCGATGGTGGCAGCGTGGGCAAAAACCGCTAATGTAAGTAAAGCAACGCGAGGGTGATACCTCGCGTTGTCGTTTCTGGTTGGCTTAAACCAGTGGCGGTCGTATTAAGGACCGACGCTTAATCCACCAGGTGATACTTATCAGACAATTCGTGGGCGAGATACTTGAACATGTTAAATACGGCGGTGCTTTTCGCCGTCGGCAAACCTTGCTCATCAAGATAAAACTCGCCGCTAAACACCAGAACTCCGCTACGCTGAACGACGTTGGTGGCTTCGATTCCGGCTAACGTATCTTCATGATCGCGAATGAGTTGGTTGGCAATTTCAAGTAACGCCTGGCGTTCAATAGGTTGGGTTGTACCTTGCATAACTGACTCCTGTAGTTCTTCGCCGATAGTCTACGCCGCGAGGCGGCGGTGGGCAAATTTTCCATTGATTGTGCAGGGGTAATGGTAACCGGCTAAGAAACATCACTTTACTGGCGGAGTTAGCTTTTGCATGCTAATAAAGTTGCGTAACGAATTTTATCAGGTACAGTGTGACGCTTTCAGCGATCTGGCAACAGATTTGCTTGACATTCGGCCAAAAATTCTTCGTGCTATGCAACCTGACTCGCAAAAGTCAGCAAACTCAGCTATCTGGTTTTATGGATGTGAAACTGGGCGTGCAGAGGGTTGATATCCACCGACGCGGCCGCAACATATGAGGCACGTCGCCAGTGGATGGTGAATCAATGTGCGATGTATTCCTGGATGAATTAAATTAGGTAAAGGTGAATATGGGTAAAGCTCTCGTTATCGTTGAGTCCCCGGCAAAAGCCAAAACGATCAATAAGTATCTGGGTAATGACTACGTGGTGAAATCCAGCGTCGGTCATATCCGCGATTTGCCGACCAGTGGCTCAGCTTCCAAAAAGAGCGCCGACTCTACCTCCACCAAAGGGGCTAAAAAGCCTAAAAAGGATGAACGTGGCGCTCTGGTCAACCGTATGGGCGTAGACCCATGGCATGACTGGAATGCGCACTATGAAGTACTTCCGGGTAAAGAAAAGGTAGTTTCAGAACTCAAACAGTTGGCGGAAAAAGCTGACCACATCTATCTCGCAACCGACCTTGACCGCGAAGGGGAAGCCATTGCATGGCACCTGCGGGAAGTTATCGGCGGTGATGAACAACGATACAGCCGCGTGGTGTTTAACGAAATCACCAAAAACGCGATTCGTCAGGCTTTTGATAAGCCAGGCGAGCTGAATATCGATCGTGTTAATGCCCAGCAGGCGCGTCGCTTTATGGACCGCGTGGTGGGGTATATGGTTTCTCCACTGCTGTGGAAAAAAATCGCCCGCGGCCTGTCCGCCGGTCGTGTGCAGTCCGTTGCGGTGCGCCTGGTGGTTGAACGCGAACGCGAAATTAAAGCCTTTGTCCCGGAAGAATTCTGGGAAATCGACGCCAGCACCACGACGCCGGGCGGCGATGCTTTACCGCTGGAGGTCACCCACAAGAACGACAAGCCGTTCCGTCCGGTTAACCGTGACGAAACCATGGCTGCCGTCGCGCTGCTGGAAAAAGCCCGCTACAGCGTGCTGGAACGTGAAGATAAGCCGACCAGCAGCAAGCCTGGCGCGCCGTTCATTACCTCCACGCTGCAGCAAGCCGCCAGCACCCGCCTGGGTTTCGGCGTGAAGAAAACCATGATGATGGCGCAGCGCCTGTACGAAGCGGGGCACATTACCTATATGCGTACCGACTCGACCAACTTGAGTCAGGATGCGCTGAACATGGTCCGCGGCTATATTGGCGATAACTTCGGTAAAAAGTACCTGCCGGAAAACGCCAATCAGTACGCCAGCAAAGAAAACTCGCAGGAAGCGCACGAAGCGATTCGTCCTTCCGACGTGAGCGTGATGGCGGAATCGCTGAAAGATATGGAAGCCGATGCGCAGAAACTGTATCAGCTGATTTGGCGCCAGTTTGTCGCCTGTCAGATGACGCCAGCGCAGTACGACTCGACGACCCTGACGGTGCAGGCAGGGGAGTTCAAACTGAAAGCCCGCGGCCGTACGCTGCGCTTTGACGGTTGGACGAAAGTCATGCCGGCGCTGCGTAAAGGCGATGAAGACCGTACGTTGCCGATGGTGAATCAGGGCGATAGCTTAACGCTGGTGGAATTGACGCCGGCACAGCATTTTACCAAGCCGCCTGCGCGTTTCAGCGAAGCGTCACTGGTGAAAGAGCTGGAAAAACGCGGTATTGGTCGTCCGTCTACCTATGCGTCGATCATCTCGACCATTCAGGATCGCGGATATGTGCGTGTCGAAAACCGTCGTTTCTATGCTGAGAAAATGGGTGAGATCGTCACCGATCGTCTGGAAGAAAACTTCCGCGATTTGATGAACTACGACTTCACCGCGCAGATGGAAGACCGCCTCGATCAGGTGGCTAACCACCAGGCGGAATGGAAACAGGTTCTGGATCACTTCTTCGGTGATTTTACGTCACAGCTGCAAACGGCTGAAAAAGATCCGCAAGAAGGCGGCATGCAGCCGAACCCAATGGTGCTGACCAGCATCGACTGCCCGACCTGTGGGCGTAAAATGGGTATCCGCACCGCCAGTACCGGGGTGTTCCTCGGCTGCTCCGGCTACGCGCTGTCGCCGAAAGAGCGCTGCAAAACCACCATTAACCTGGTGCCGGAAAACGAAGTCCTCAACGTGCTGGAAGGCGATGATGCCGAAACCAACGCGCTGCGCGCCAAACGCCGCTGTCAGAAATGCGGTACGGCGATGGACAGCTACCTTATCGATCCGAAGCGTAAACTGCACGTCTGCGGCAATAACCCGACCTGCGATGGCTACGAGATTGAAGAGGGCGAATTCCGTATTAAGGGTTACGACGGGCCGATCGTCGAGTGCGAAAAATGTGGTTCTGAAATGCACCTGAAAATGGGGCGTTTTGGTAAGTACATGGCTTGTACCAACGACGAGTGCAAAAACACGCGTAAAATCCTGCGTAACGGTGAAGTGGCTCCGCCGAAGGAAGATCCGGTACCGTTGCCGGAACTGCCGTGCGAGAAGTCAGACGCTTACTTCGTTCTGCGCGATGGCGCGGCAGGTGTTTTCCTGGCGGCAAATACCTTCCCGAAATCACGTGAAACGCGTGCGCCGCTGGTGGAAGAACTGTTCCGCTTCCGCGACCGTTTGCCTGAGAAGCTGCGTTATCTTGCCGATGCGCCGCAGCAGGATCCGGAAGGGAATAAAACGTTGGTGCGTTTTAGCCGTAAAACCAAGCAGCAGTACGTTTCTTCTGAGAAAGAGGGTAAAGCGACCGGTTGGTCCGCCTTCTTTATCGATGGCAAATGGACTGAAGCGAAGAAGTAATCCTTTAAAGGGCCGCAATGCGGCCCTTTCTCTCCTCGAAAGCCCACGCATGATGGCCCGATACGCGGCTTCCTTATAACTGACTTATTATTTTTCGTTACCATCTATACACTGTAGATATAAATGATATAGTGGTTATAGTTAATCGCTTTTTTATTATCAAATCGTCTTATACATCATCGTCTTCAGGATGCGTTGTGGCGCCAGTACGGCGAACTGCAGGGATTGTCTGGCCAGTTGTCGCCAGCAGGAAGTGGCCTGAACGTAAAATGTATTAAGCGGATTCATTTGACGCGTTTACGGATATCAGCCATGAAACTACAGCAACTCCGCTACATCGTTGAGGTTGTTAACCATAACCTGAATGTCTCCTCCACCGCCGAAGGACTGTATACCTCGCAGCCCGGCATCAGCAAGCAAGTACGCATGCTGGAAGATGAGCTGGGAATTCAGATTTTTGCCCGCAGCGGTAAACACTTAACTCAGGTCACTCCAGCGGGGCAGGAAATTATCCGCATTGCGCGCGAGGTGCTGTCCAAGGTTGAGGCAATTAAATCGGTGGCAGGGGAGCATACCTGGCCGGATAAAGGTTCTCTGTACGTCGCCACGACCCACACTCAGGCTCGATACGCGCTGCCGGGCGTGATTAAAGGCTTTATTGAGCGTTATCCACGCGTCTCTTTGCATATGCATCAAGGGTCGCCGACGCAGATTGCAGAGGCGGTATCGAAGGGTAATGCTGATTTTGCCATTGCCACCGAAGCGCTGCACCTGTATGACGATTTGGTGATGCTGCCGTGCTACCACTGGAACCGTTCGATTGTGGTTACGCCGGATCACCCGCTGGCGTCTAAGGGCTCGGTGTCGATAGAGGAGCTGGCGCAGTACCCATTGGTGACTTATACCTTCGGCTTTACCGGCCGTTCTGAGCTGGATACCGCGTTTAATCGCGCCGGGCTGACGCCACGGATCGTCTTCACTGCCACCGATGCCGATGTCATTAAAACCTACGTACGTTTGGGGCTGGGCGTGGGGGTTATCGCTAGCATGGCGGTGGATCCGGTCTCCGACCCGGATCTGGTGAAGCTTGACGCCAACGGCATCTTTAGCCATAGCACGACCAAGATCGGTTTCCGTCGCAGCACGTTCCTGAGAAGTTATATGTATGATTTCATTCAGCGTTTTGCACCGCATTTGACGCGAGATGTGGTGGATACGGCGGTTGCGTTGCGTTCAAATGAAGACATCGAAGCGATGTTCAAAGATATAAAACTGCCGGAAAAATAATCGATTCTTAAAAATGGCATTTCCTGTGGGGAGTGCCATTTACTAGCATGGCTCTTATTGGAACTTACGAACCTCGTTGTAATCACAATTCTGCTGATATCTTCTCATTATTTTCCCATTATGCCCGTCTCGATCAAAATAACGACTAAAAGTCATTTCGCGTAAACAGGATTAACTGGATTAATTCAATATACATAATTAAGATTAATCTGTACCTGATAGTTTTAGCAATTGGTGGTGATGAAATGATAACTAATATCGATTATGCAAAGCTAGTGATTCCGAACGATAGCGATGAAGTGGAAGTCGATCCTTTACTGCGTAGTAGGGTCTGGGCGCTGACGCTTGTGGGTCTCAGCGCGTTTTGGTGTGCTGTAGCATTGTTTGTATGGATTATTAGTTAGGGTAGTTTATCAGCGAGGGTTTTATTTCACTTTTATGACAAATGGAGGTTTGTAAAATTAGCACCTGGAATTGTGAAACACAGTGGAAGAATTTACTTTCCGATTTCTCATCTTTAAATACTAATCATCCCTGAGCTAATCACGATACATTTGTGATTAGCTCTTTTTCATTTCTGCCGGTTTGTAAAATTAAAAGTTAAGTTTTCTCTTCGAATAAATCCACGCTGTAATAACGATATCATCAAAATTTCTGAATCATATGGTTTTGTCAATTTTAGCAATTTGAGTTGTTATCAAAGTGTTATGTTGGCTTTGTGTTATCTTTAATAAAGACCCTGAGGAGTTCAGGGCATGAATCCCTGTGATAAAGGAGGAGCTATGTCGTCAACACTACGAGCAGCCAGCAAGGATACGCTACAGGTCAAAGACAAAACCTACCATTACTACAGTCTGGCGCTGGCCGCGAAACAACTGGGCGATCTCAGCCGACTGCCCAAATCCCTGAAAGTCCTGCTCGAAAACCTGCTGCGCTGGCAGGACGGTGACTCGGTAACAGAACAAGACATTCAGGCCCTGGCCGGTTGGCTGGAAAAGGCGCATGCCGACCGTGAGATTGCCTATCGTCCGGCGCGCGTGCTGATGCAGGATTTCACCGGCGTACCGGCGGTGGTTGATTTGGCCGCCATGCGCGAAGCGGTAAAACGGCTGGGCGGCGATACGGCGAAAGTGAATCCGTTATCGCCGGTTGACCTGGTGATTGACCACTCGGTCACGGTGGACCGCTTCGGTAATGAAAACGCCTTCGAAGATAACGTGCGTCTGGAAATGGAACGTAACCACGAACGCTACGTCTTCCTGCGCTGGGGGCAGCAAGCCTTCAGCCGCTTCAGCGTCGTACCGCCGGGAACCGGGATCTGCCACCAGGTGAATCTTGAATACCTCGGCCGCGCCGTCTGGAGCGAACAACAGGACGGCGAGTGGGTGGCCTACCCGGATACGCTGGTTGGTACCGATTCACACACCACCATGATTAACGGCCTCGGCGTACTCGGCTGGGGCGTCGGGGGGATTGAAGCGGAGGCCGCGATGCTCGGCCAACCGGTATCGATGCTGATCCCTGATGTCGTGGGTTTTAAATTGACCGGCAAACTGCACGAAGGGATCACGGCGACTGACCTGGTGCTGACCGTGACTCAGATGCTGCGCAAACACGGCGTTGTCGGCAAGTTTGTTGAATTCTATGGCGATGGTCTGGATTCTTTACCACTTGCCGACCGCGCCACTATTGCCAATATGTCGCCGGAATACGGCGCGACCTGCGGTTTTTTCCCGATTGATGCCGTAACTTTAAGCTACATGCGCCTGAGCGGGCGCAGCGAAGAGCAAGTTGCATTGGTTGAAGCTTATGCCAAAGCGCAGGGGATGTGGCGTCAGACGGGCGATGAACCGGTATTCAGCAGTACGCTGGCGCTGGATATGGGCACAGTAGAGGCCAGTCTCGCGGGGCCTAAACGTCCGCAGGACCGCGTCGCATTAGGCGATGTGCCAAAAGCCTTTGCCGCCAGCAATGAACTGGAAGTCAATCAGGCGCGTAAAGCGCGCCAGCCCGTTGATTATACGCTGAACGGTCAGCAATATTCACTGCCGGAAGGGGCGGTGGTGATTGCGGCAATTACCTCTTGTACTAACACTTCCAACCCGAGCGTGCTGATGGCTGCTGGCCTGCTGGCGAAAAATGCCGTTGAGCGCGGCCTGAAACCGCAACCGTGGGTTAAGGCCTCCCTGGCGCCGGGGTCAAAAGTGGTTTCCGATTATCTGGCGCATGCGAAGTTAACGCCGTATCTCGATGAGTTGGGCTTCAATCTGGTGGGCTACGGCTGCACGACCTGCATCGGTAACTCCGGGCCGCTGCCTGAACCTATCGAAGAGGCGATCAAAAAAGGCGACCTGACCGTCGGTGCGGTGCTTTCTGGTAACCGCAACTTTGAAGGCCGTATCCATCCGTTGGTCAAAACCAACTGGTTGGCATCGCCGCCGCTGGTGGTAGCCTATGCGCTGGCCGGCAATATGAATATCGATTTGACCCGTGAAGCGCTCGGCGTTGGCAAAGACGGTAAACGGGTGTACCTGAAGGATATCTGGCCAAGCGGCGACGAGATCGCCTGCGCGGTTCAGCAGGTATCCACCGAGATGTTCCATAAAGAGTATGCTGAAGTTTTTGAAGGCACCGAGGAGTGGAAAGCCATTGAGGTTGACCGCTCGGATACCTATGACTGGCAGGATGATTCCACCTACATTCGGTTATCGCCGTTCTTTGATGAAATGGGCGTTGAACCGAAGCCGGTGGAAGATATCCATGGCGCGCGGATCCTGGCGATGCTTGGCGACTCGGTGACCACCGACCATATCTCACCGGCGGGAAGCATCAAGCTGGACAGCCCGGCGGGACGTTATCTACAAGAACACGGCGTCGCGCGCGGTGATTTCAACTCCTATGGTTCACGGCGCGGCAACCATGAAGTGATGATGCGCGGCACCTTTGCCAATATTCGTATCCGCAACGAAATGGTGCCGGGAGTGGAAGGGGGGATGACGCGTCATCTGCCGGACGCAGAACCGATCGCCATCTATGATGCGGCCATGCTGTATAAAGCCGAAGGTACGCCGTTGGCGGTGATTGCGGGTAAAGAGTATGGCTCCGGCTCCAGCCGCGACTGGGCGGCGAAGGGCCCGCGCCTGCTTGGCGTGCGCGTGGTGATTGCCGAGTCCTTTGAGCGTATCCACCGTTCGAACCTGATCGGTATGGGGATATTACCGCTGGAGTTTCCGCAGGGCGTCACGCGTAACACGCTACAGCTGAGCGGTGAGGAACAGATCGATATCAGCAACCTGCAGTCGCTGCAGCCGGCGGCAACGGTTCCGGTCACGATTACCCGCACCGATGGTAAACAAGAGGTGGTTAACTGTCGCTGCCGTATCGATACCGCGACTGAACTGACCTACTATCAGAACGACGGCATCCTGCACTACGTGATTCGCAATATGCTGTAAAAAAAGGGCCAGCAAATGCTGGCCCTCATTCATTCTGGCGCTGAATTACTTGTTCAGCAGATGGCCCATTTTGGCCGCCTTGGTATCCAGATAGTGTTCGTTTTTCGGGTTGCGCCCGACGATCAGCGGCACGCGCTCAACGATATTGATCCCGGCTTCGGTCAGGATTTCGACCTTCTTCGGGTTGTTGGTCAGTAAACGTACCTGATCGACGCCGAGCAGTTTGAACATGTCCGCACACAGCGTGAAGTCGCGTTCATCGGCGGCAAAGCCGAGCTGGTGGTTAGCTTCGACGGTATCGTAACCCTGATCCTGTAGGGCGTAGGCGCGGATTTTATTCAGCAGGCCGATGTTGCGGCCTTCCTGACGATGATAAAGCAGGATCCCGCGACCCTCTTCCGCGATATGCGACAGTGCCGCTTCCAGTTGAAAACCGCAATCACAACGCAGACTAAAAAGGGCATCGCCCGTCAGACATTCGGAGTGTACGCGAGCCAGTACCGGGGATTGCCCCGAAATATCGCCATACACCAGCGCGACATGATCCTGCCCGGTTGCCAGTTCTTCAAAGCCCACCATCAGGAAATCGCCCCAGGGGGTTGGCAGTTTGGCTTCTGCCACACGTTTAAGCTGCATGTGATTCTCCAGATTCTGACAGCACCTGAATGTGCTTTCTGTTTACCACTATTTTGCCACAATGCCGCGACGTTCTCCTAATTACCAACGACTGCCTGCGCGGAAAGCGCACAAACGAACCACTTTCCGTTATGATATTGAGGAGGAAAGTGAAGGAGATACGATGCTGTTAATTGCCAGAAGGACCGCTGTTGGGGCGGCACTATTGCTCGTTATGCCGATTACGGTATGGTTATCCGGCTGGCAGTGGCGGCCCGGACACGCGCAGGCGTGGCTGAAGATGTGGTACTGGGTGACTGAAACCGTGACCCAGCCGTGGGGGATGATTACCCATGTGGTTCTATGCGGTTGGTTTTTGTGGTGCTTACGCTTCCGTCTGCGCGCGGCGCTGGTGCTGTTTTTGATCCTCGGGGCGGCCATTCTGGCGGGCCAGGGGATAAAATCGTGGATCAAAGACCAGGTGCAGGAACCGCGGCCGTTTGTTATCTGGCTGGAAAGAACTCAGCAGGTTCCCGTGGCGCAATTCTATGAGTTAAAACGTAAAGAACGCGCTAAACTGGTGCATGAACAGCTGGCGGAAGAACCGGCGATACCTGGGTTCCTGCGTAAACACTGGCAGAAAGAGACCGGCTTCGCATTTCCGTCCGGGCACACTATGTTTGCCGTCAGTTGGGCGCTGCTGGGCGTCGGGCTGCTGTGGCCGCGTCGGCGCTGGGCGACTATCGGCGTGTTGTTGGTGTGGGCGACGGCGGTGATGGGGAGCCGCCTGGCGTTAGGGATGCATTGGCCGCAGGATCTGATGATGGCGACGGGGCTGTCCTGGCTGTTGGCGATGGCGGCGATCTGGCTCACGCAGCGTGTTTGCGGTCCGTTAACGCCGCCGCTCGATGCGGCGGAAGGTATCAAAAAACGCGCAACCTGATCGGGTAATCGTTGAATTTCGCGACATCCGGCCGCATATCATGATGGGTGTCATGCTTTTCCATTTCACCGCTGCGGTGAAAATGATACTTTATAGGGCTTGAACGCGTTTTTTTCGCGCAACCCACATAACGGGAAGTCATGTGAAATATTTACTTATTTTCTTACTGGTGTTAGCTATCTTCGTCATTTCCGTGACGTTGGGTGCGCAAAACGATCAACTGGTCACGTTCAATTACCTGCTTGCACAGGGCGAATTCCGTATTTCTACGCTGCTGGCGGTGCTATTTGCTGCTGGCTTCGTTATCGGCTGGCTGATTTGCGGCCTGTTCTGGCTGCGCGTGCGCGTATCGCTGGCGCGCGCCGAACGCAAAATCAAACGCCTGGAGCAGCAGATTGCGCCGGCGACCGTCACGCCAGCTGACGCCAGCGTCCCTGCGGTCAAGGAATAACTTTCTATGCTGGAGTTGTTGTTTCTGCTTCTTCCCGTTGCCGCAGCATATGGATGGTATATGGGGCGCAGGAGCGCACAACAGTCCAAACAGGACGATGCTAATCGCCTGTCGCGTGATTATGTGGCGGGGGTTAACTTTCTGCTGAGCAACCAGCAGGATAAAGCCGTGGATCTGTTCCTCGATATGTTGAAAGAGGATACCGGTACCGTTGAAGCCCACCTGACGCTTGGCAACCTGTTCCGTTCGCGCGGCGAAGTAGACCGCGCTATTCGCATTCACCAAAGTCTGATGGAGAGCGCTGCGCTCACCTACGATCAGCGTCTGTTGGCCGTGCAGCAACTGGGGCGTGACTATATGGCCGCTGGCCTCTATGACCGCGCGGAAGACATGTTCAAGCAACTGGTGGATGAAACCGACTTCCGTTTGAGCGCCCTGCAGCAGTTGCTACAAATTTATCAGTTGACCAGCGACTGGCAGTCCGCCATTGAAGTCGCCGAACGACTGGTAAAAATGGGCAAAGAGAAGCACCGCAGCGACATCGCTAACTTCTGGTGCGAACTGGCGCTGCAGCAGATGGCCAGCAACGATCTGGATAAAGCCATGACGTTGTTGAAGAAAGGCGCATCTGCAGACCGCAACAGCGCGCGCGTCTCTATCATGATGGGGCGGGTGTGGATGGAAAAAGGCGACTACGCGAAAGCGGTAGAGAGCCTGGAGCGGGTGATCGGCCAGGACAAAGAACTGGTGGGCGAAACCCTCGAAATGTTGCAAACCTGCTACCAGCAGTTAGGTAAGCACGAAGAGTGGGAAGCGTTTTTACGCCGTTGTGTGGAAGAGAACACCGGTGCGACGGCGGAACTCATGCTGGCGCAGATTATTGAGCAGCAAGAAGGCGCCGAAGCCGCGCAGAGCTACGTTACCCGCCAACTGGAGCGCCACCCGACGATGCGTGTGTTCCATAAGCTGATGGACTACCACCTCAATGAGGCGGAAGAAGGGCGTGCGAAGGCGAGCCTTGGGGTATTGCGCAACATGGTTGGCGAGCAGGTACGCAGCAAGCCGCGCTACCGCTGCCAGAAGTGCGGCTTCACCTCCCATACGCTGTACTGGCACTGCCCGTCCTGCCGTTCGTGGGCGACTATCAAGCCAATTCGCGGCCTTGATGGTCAGTAGTTTCTAAAAAAAGCCCGACTTTAGTTACAACATACTTATCAATTTTTAACTCGCCCGAATCTGCCGCGCCGTACCTGGTTTTGTCTCCAGGTGGGGAAAAGCAGCCTGTCAATTTCCCCACTTCGCAGGTAGAATGCTGCCCGTTTACCTTTTTTGCGCTGCATCGGCGCTCATCAACAATTAAGGTCTGGTCATGACGTCTACTGCTACCTCTTCTCCTCGCGTTATTACATCCTCTCCCGTCGTTGTTGCGCTTGATTACGATAACCGCGACAAGGCGCTAGCCTTTGTCGACCGTATCGATCCGCGTGACTGCCGGTTGAAAGTGGGTAAGGAAATGTTCACGCTGCTGGGGCCGCAGTTTGTTCACGATCTACACCAGCGTGGCTTTGAAGTGTTTCTCGATCTGAAATTCCACGATATCCCGAATACCACCGCCCGCGCGGTAGCGGCCGCAGCCGATCTTGGCGTGTGGATGGTGAATGTCCATGCGTCCGGCGGCGCGCGAATGATGACCGCCGCTCGTGAAGCGTTGCTGCCATTTGGTAAAGATGCGCCATTGCTGATTGCGGTCACCGTACTCACCAGCATGGAAGCCAGCGACTTACAGGATCTCGGCATTACGCTTTCCCCGGCCGACCATGCGGCGAAACTGGCGGCGCTGACTAAACGCTGCGGTCTTGACGGCGTGGTCTGTTCCGCTCAGGAGGCGGTGCGTTTCAAACAGGAATTGGGTCAGGCGTTTAAATTGGTCACCCCGGGTATTCGTCCGCAGGGCAGCGATGCTGGCGACCAGCGCCGTATTATGACTCCGGAGCAGGCGCAGGAAGCCGGTGTTGATTATATGGTGATTGGTCGTCCGGTCACTCAGTCTGCCGATCCGGCGGCAACGCTGGCCAGCATTAATGCTTCTTTAAAACAGGGGGCGTAATGAGTGATGCTAACAGTCGTCTGGTCTATTCGACCGACAGCGGACGCATTGACGAGCCGAAAGCAACGCCGCAGCGGCCGAAAGGCGATGGCATCGTGCGCATTCAACGTCAGACCAGCGGGCGCAAAGGGAAGGGCGTATGTCTGATTACCGGCATCGAGTTGGATGACGATGCTTTGGCTAAGCTGGCTGCCGAGTTAAAAAAGAAATGCGGCTGTGGCGGTTCGCTCAAAGATGGCGTGATTGAAATTCAGGGCGATAAACGTGATTTACTGAAATCGTTGCTGGAAGCCAAAGGCATGAAAGTAAAATTAGCCGGCGGCTAAATTTCCTGCCAAATAAACAACAAGGCCACGGTAATTACCGTGGCCTTAATTATGGGCGTATGCGTGTGTTAGTTACTACGAAATTATTATTAGTTTAATATGCGGGGTGGTTATTTACCAACCTGGTGGCCAATGATGCCGCCAACCGCTGCGCCACCGAGGGTACCCAGGGTGCTGCCGTCGGTTAATACCGCGCCGCCCAGTGCGCCAGCGCCTGCGCCGATGGCGGTATTACGGTCGCGTTTAGACCAGTGTCCGCAAGCGCTCAGAGACATTGCTACAGTCACAACCAGTACGGCCGCAGCCATTTTCTTGCTCATTGAAGTCATCATTTTATTCTCCTGAATAATCTATTCATGGATACAACTTCCTTTAAAGCATAGCAATTGACTATGACTTAAGGGCTATTCCATGAAGTTAAGTTGCGCAGGTATTGCTCTAATCACGCAGGTGATAGTCACTTCCTGTTATATCGCTAATAATAATTCTACTTATTTTAAATTTTAACGTCAGGTAAAAAATCTTAATTGCGGCTCGGAATTCTCTCAGACGCGGGAACGCCGCCAACGCCGCAGAACAGGGCGCTGGCGAGCGGCATCAGGCGGGGTTAACGATATCGACGGCTAAGCCTCTGGCCGCCAGCTGCTGACGGATGGTTTCGCTCAGATTATTATCGGTAATGATGCGATTGAAACGGCCTATTGGCCCCAGTGGATAGGGGTGAACCATGCTGAATTTAGAGCTGTCGCTCAGCACGATAGCTTCGCAGTTTTTATCCAGAACCGCGTTAACCACATCGGCGCGCATCATGTCGCGGCCGGTGAAGCCGGTTTCCGCCTGCCAGCCGTCAATACCGATAAACGCTTTGCTGAAGTGTACCTGCTGAATACATTGACGGGTCAGCGGACCAACCATACTCTCGCTGCGCTTTTGGTATATGCCGCCCAGCAGAATCACCTCGGCAGGTGTTTCCTTCAGCAGATGCGCGATATAGCTACTGACGGTAATGATTGTGATATCGCCGCGCTCGGCTAATGTGCGGGCCAGTAGCGCGTTTGAGCTGCCGTTCTCGATGAATATGGTCTCTCCAGCCGCGACCAGCGTAGCGGCTCGGGTGGCCAGTTCACGCTTAATGGCGAAATGGGTCATCATCCGCGTTTCAACGTCTTCACTATCCAGCGGAATGGCAAAACCGTGAGTACGGCGCAGATAGCTTTGCTTTTCCAACGAGTTCAGGTCCTGACGAATGGTGACTTCGGAGACACCGGTCATTTTGGCCAGATCGGCAACGCTCATGCGGCCTTTGTCGATGACCATTTGCAAAATACTTTGTTGTCGGGCGTTCATAGCTACATCACAGTTAGAGGTCTATACAGTGCCCCGGCGGGTGCCTGGGCGCTCCCTGAGGCACAAAAGGGTCAGATTTCCCACGGGGCTTTGGGTTGCCCTGGCGCCGTTTCTGGCTCGTCATGAGAAAGTGCCTGGAGCTCGGCTTTGAGGATCTCCAGATTATGAATGGCGGAGTGATAGTCCCCGGCAACCAGAATATCCAGCACGGTATCGATACGTTGGGCGAGCAGGCGGGCATTCAGATCAGACATAGCATTATCCTGGTTACAAAAGCGAATGAAATCAATGATGCAAAAAACGGCTGCAAAAGAGAAGTGAAAAAAACGCAGATCCTTTAGCCACCAGCGATAATAGCCGAAAGCGCAGGGCAAAACGATGGGAGTGTAGAAAGAGATGGCCCCTGCGACGGGGCCATACAAGCGCTTACGCCGCCGGGCGGGCGATCACGCTACGGGTTTCCATACGGACTTCGGCAATAGTGACATCGATAACGTCAGTGACCTTATAAACGACTTCGCCTTTGATCTGCACGGTGCCATTTTCCTGGCTGCAGACCAGTTCGTCGCGAACGGCGTGCAGGAACGGCGCCGGAATAAAGGCGACAGCGCCGTTGTCGACCAGACGTACGCGCATGCCGCCGCGGCTGATATCAATGATTTCCGCCGGATAGCGAGTATCGGTACCGGCTTTATCATTGAGGAAGCGGGCATACAGCCAGTCTGCGACGTCGCGTTCCGCCATGCGGTTCAGACGACGGCGCTCCGCCATCTGTACGGTGACGTCATCCTGAGGGCGACCGATAGTTTCGCCTTTGATGATGGCTTTCAGCAGGCGGTGGTTGATCATATCGCCGTATTTACGGATCGGTGAGGTCCAGGTCGCGTAAGCTTCCAGACCGAGGCCGAAGTGCGGGCCTGGCTCGGTGCTGATTTCAGCGAACGACTGGAAGCGACGGATACGGCTGTCGAGGAAGCCTGATGGTTGGGCATCCAGCTCACGGCGCAATTTACAGAAGCCGTCGAGCGTCAACACTTCCACCGGGTCAACGTGTACATCGTGGGTTTTCAGCAGCGCGGCCAGTTGTTCGGTGTTTGCCGGATCGAACCCGGTATGGACGTTATAAACGCCAAAGCCCAGTTTGTCGCGCAGCACGCGCGCCGCACAGATGTTGGCGGCAATCATCGATTCTTCAACGATGCGGTTGGCAATGCGACGTGGTTCGGCAACGATATCCAGCACTTCGCCTTTGTCACCCAACACGAAACGGTAATCCGGGCGGTCCTTGAATACCAGCGCGTGGGTTTTTCGCCACTCGCTACGGCGCAGGCATACGTCCTGAAGCAGTTTGATCTGCTGGGCGATAGCGTCGTTGCCTGGCTGCCATTCACCGCTGTTTTCCAGCCAGTTAGAGACATCGTCATAGGCCAGTTTGGCTTTAGATTCGATAGTGGCGGCGAAGAATTCGATATCATCTTCAATGGTGCCGTCAGTTGCCAGAGTCATGCGACAGGCAAGTACCGGACGCACTTCATTAGCGCGCAGCGAGCACAGGTCGTCAGACAGTTCGCGTGGCAGCATCGGGATGTTAAAGCCCGGCAGGTAGTTGGTGAAGGCGCGAATTTTCGCGGCATTATCCAGCTTGCTGCCTTCGGCAATCCACGCGGTGGGATCGGCGATGGCGACGGTGAGGTGCAGTTTACCGTCGGCGGCGTTTTCGACGTACAGCGCATCGTCCATATCTTCGGTGCTGGCGCTGTCGATGGTGACGAACTCAAGTGCCGTCAGGTCGCGACGCGGCAGACCTTCGTCGAGCATCTCGGTTGCGACGCCGTTCGGTGCTTCTTTTTCCAGATTATGGCGCGCCAGGGTGACCCACCACGGCACGAAATGATCGTCGCTGAAGGTGATGAACTGCGTCAGTTCGGCATAGAAGCCGCGATCGCCTTTCAGCGGATGGCGACGCATTTCGGCAACCGCCCAGTCACCCTGTTTAAAGTCATGCTCAACACCGCGCGCGGCGCGGCAAGGAATGGCGTCTTTCAGCAGCGGATGATCGGGAACGATAGACAGACGATCGTCTTTTTTATGCACTTTACCGACGAAACGGGTCAGGAAAGGTTCAACCAGCTCTTCCGGTTCGGCGCTTTCACGTTCTTTTTCCGTATGGACCACGGCAATAATACGATCGCCGTGCATCACTTTTTTCATTTGCGGCGGCGGAATGAAGTAGCTTTTCTGCGAGTCGACTTCAAGGAAGCCAAAGCCTTTTTCCGTCCCCTTCACGACCCCTTCAACGCGCGGAGTCTGGGAATGCAATTGCTGTTTAAGCTGCGCTAGCAGCGGGTTGTCCTGAAACATAGTTTGGTATTTTCGTGGCTAAAAGAGCGGCTGACATTTTTACGCGAATATGCCTGCCTCAGCAAGCGCTGTTTCAGCATTTTACGTCGCTTGACGTACCTCGCCGAGAGCAATTTTAAGTCGATTAAGCCAGCCGCACAGCCCGCACCACGCCAGCAAATCGATAGCGTCAGCGCGGGAAAGCCCATATTCTGTGAGGGGAGTTAACTGCGCGGCGCTAAAACGGTCCGGCGCGCGGGTGAGTAGCTGTGCCGCCTGCAGGAAAACCTGCTCTGGCGGATGGCGCTGCGACCAGCGCTGAACGGCGCGTTCGTCGTGGCGCAACGCCTGTGGAAGTTCGTTATCGCCTGTCCACCTTGCGGTCCAGGCGTTAAAACAATCAGGGCTGCCATTTATCCGCGCCGCCAGCAACCCTGCGAGGGCAGTCAGGGGTTGGCGTGAGTTATCAAGCTGAGTCAGTAGCTGGTGTTGTAGCGTCAGCGTCGGCTCATCGCTGGCGAGCAGCGGCGCCAATGGCTGCAGGCCAGGATGGTTTTTCCATACGGCGAGCCTGGCTTGTCTATCGTCATTGGCGTAACGTTGGTCAGCGTCGTCCACGCCGGGAAGCCATTCTCCCGCAACATCAGCGAACAGTTCCGCGGGCGCGTCATCTTGCTGCGGCATGCCAGGGAGCCAGCGTACCGGCATGCCGACTGCGGCCTGGAAGGTGGCGATTGCGCGCGCCTGAAAGCCCACGAAGCCAATTATTTGGTTGATTAACACAATATCGCGGCTGGTCAGGCCGACTTCATCAAGCTGGCTGCGGGCTACTCCGGTGATAACCGACGGTGAACTTGCCAACTGGCGGGCATACTGGGTGATTTGCGCCAGCCGTCGATTGCTTTCCCGAGAAGAATCAGGGCCGGGCAGCGGCGCCAGGCGGGCGGCATAGTGATTACACAAGCGCTGTACGCCATAGACCTGAGCGACGGTTAGTGCGGTGCTTAGACGTTCGTAAGCGCTGAAGGTTTGTAATCGATTCACCGTGACGGTCGTTGGGAAAAACACCTTTGCTAACTGGCGAGCGGGCGTAAGCCAGCCTTCGTGAGGATGGCTGAGTTCGTCCGGGAGCGTCAGGTCAAGTAAAAACCGGTCTTCAACGTGAGCGGCCTCAGGAACCAGAGGCAGAACCTCGACCGGACTATTTGTTGACTGGGTCTCGTGATACCAGTGGTTTTTGCCATACACGCGGCGTTGCTCCATGGGCGTTCCTTGTTCGGTAGGTGGCGAACCGCCGTTTCGCGGTACCTCTATGCGCAACTATCCTGGCGTAACCCTGAAGCAGTAGAAAATATTGATACGGACTAATAAATAGCGGATTGGAATAACAGAGGGCAGGTGTAAGAAGAAAGAGGGGGAGAGACCCTCCTCACCAGGGCGAGGAGGGTAAAGAACTTATTTCAGTTCCAGTTCGTTCATCGCCGCGATGCTGAAGCCGCCGTCAACGTGAACGACTTCGCCGGAGATGCCCGCAGACAGGTTGGAGCACAGGAACGCTGCGCTGTTGCCGACGTCTTCGATGGTGACGGTGCGACGGATCGGGGTGACCGCTTCGCAATGCGCCAGCATTTTACGGAAATCTTTGATACCGGATGCCGCCAGAGTACGGATCGGGCCTGCGGAGATCGCATTGACGCGAACGCCTTCCGGACCCATCGCATTCGCCATGTAACGTACGTTCGCTTCCAGAGAGGCTTTCGCCAGACCCATCACGTTGTAGTTCGGGATCGCGCGCTCAGCGCCCAGGTAGGAGAGCGTCAGCAGAGCGGAATTCGGGTTCAGCATAGTACGGCACGCTTTCGCCATGGCGACGAAGCTGTAGGCGCTGATGTCGTGAGCGATTTTGAAGCCTTCGCGGGTTACCGCATTAACGTAGTCGCCGTCTAACTGATCGGCCGGCGCATAACCGATGGAATGCACGAAACCATCGAATTTAGGCCATACTTTTTCCAGTTCGCTGAACAGCGCGGTAATGCTCTCGTCTTCAGCGACGTCGCACGGCAGCACAATGTTAGAACCCAGCGCAGCGGCAAACTCTTCTACACGGCCTTTCAGTTTTTCGTTCTGATAGGTGAATGCCAGTTCAGCCCCTTCACGGTGCATTGCTTGCGCAATACCGTAGGCGATGGACAGTTTACTGGCCACGCCAGTGATCAGAATGCGCTTACCGGAAAGAAAACCCATAGCTTTAATCCTTATCGTTATTGCTTATTTTTACTCTAACAATCAAATGGTTAACGTTGTTATTTCAAAATAACTCAAATTTAGCCGGGAATTATATCCCACTGAAGACCCTTTGTGTCACGATTTTTCGTGACAACAGGCGCAACGAAACGCGTATTGATAAATGCGCTCATTCCAGTATATCACCGGATAACCACCGCGTTTTTCCGCCTTATCCCGGGCGTTACCGACATTTCTGCGGTTAACGGCGCACGATCGTGGTCAGTAGCAGCAGGGCGTCTGCGGTCAGCGGTGTGAATAAGCCCGGTGATTGCTGCTGCCAAAAAATGCCTGATTCCGCCTCACAGCGCTGTCCTCCCAGTTGCCAGCGGCCCTGGAGCACCCATGCCACTCCTTCTTCGCCGGGATGTTGCTCATCGCCGACGACCTTAACCTCAGCTGCGGCACGGCTGCGCTGGGTCATGATGTTAAAGTCCAGGCCGCGTTCGCTAATACCTTCGCTGCGCAGCGGCCATTCGCCGGCAAAAGCCCAGGGACGCCACAGCGCCAACGGTTGATCGATATTATCGCCTTTCAGGCGAAACGCTTTCCCGGCCAGCAAAGTGATGACCCGGTCGACGCCGGGAAAACAGGAAAACGGCCCGTCACATTGTAGGGTGGCGATGCTGGCGCGCCATAAAAAAGGCGCGTCGGGGGAGGGTACGCAGACTATCTCACGGGTTTCGCCACCGCCGTTTTTCCACGGCGTGACAGGGAGAGTAGACAGCTGGAAAGGGACGATCATGGATGTGATACCTCAGTTCAGTAACGCAAGCGCAGGCCTTATTAAGCGGCTTATCCATACAGTTGTTATGTTTTTGTTACTTTTTGCAATACAAAGAATTTACATATTCATCACAAAAATAGGATGCGTGCGGTGCGGGCGGTTGTCAATGCTTGTATATACAGGATCGGTCAGATGGGGAGTCAGTGAAATAATAATAGTGAGGAACCTATGTCTTCTTTTTCATCCACAGATGGGCAATCAAAGAATAATGAAGCGGGATTAACCGAAAGACGGTCGATTGATTACATTCCCGAACGCGAAAGGCATGGGCATCCGTTTAGTCAGTTTACCCTGTGGTTTGGCGGTAATCTGCAAATTACCGCCATTGTCACCGGCGCGCTGGCGGTGGTGTTGGGCGGCGACGTGGTATGGTCACTGCTCGGTCTGCTGCTTGGTCAGGTGCTGGGCGCGGCGGTGATGTCGTTGCACGCCCTGCAGGGGCCGCGTCTGGGCTTGCCGCAGATGATCATCAGCCGCGCGCAGTTCGGCGTATTTGGCGCGGTGGTACCGCTGGTGCTGGTGTGCGTGATGTATATCGGTTTCTCCGCCAGCGGTACCGTTCTGGCCGGGCAGGCGATGGCGAAACTGTTATCTATCAGCAACGTTGCCGGAATGCTGTTATTCAGCGCAATTATTATTGTTATCGCGGTGCTGGGCTATAAGGTCATCCATAAGCTGGGCAAACTGGCGAGCATTGTCGGCATTCTGGCTTTTGTCTATCTGTTCGTGACGCTGATGATGTCCGCTGATCTGAGCGCCATCGTGCAGAATAACCATTTCTCGCTACCGATGTTCCTGCTGGCGGTGTCGTTGTCTTCGTCATGGCAAATCGCTTTCTGTCCCTATGTCTCTGACTATTCACGCTACCTGCCTCGTGACGTTTCGGCGACGAAAACGTTCTGCTCGGTCTTTTTTGGTACCGTACTGGGCACACAGGCATCAATGACATTGGGCGTGTTCACCGCAGCGATCGCCGGTAGCGCTTTCCCCGGCCATGAGGTGAGCTATCTGGTGGGATTGGGCAAGAGCCAGGTGATGGCGATGGTTATCTACTTTGCTATCTGCTTTGGTAAAATTACTTTCACGACGCTGAATGCGTACGGCAGCTTTATGTCGCTGACGACGATTGTTTCCGGTTTTCGTCGCCAGACCGCGCTGTCGCAGAGGTGTCGTGTTGCCTTTGTGGTGCTCATGGTGGCGGCCTCCTGCGTCATTGCACTGCTCAGCGAGCCCGCGTTCTTAAAGAATTTCACCCATTTCCTGTTGTTCCTGCTGGCCTTCTTTGTTCCCTGGAGCGCCATCAGCCTGACGGATTACTATATTCTTTCCAAAGGCGCGGTCGATATTCCGGCGCTTAGCGATCCGCATCAGCGCTATGGTTTCTGGAATCTGTATGCGATTACGATCTATATCGTCGGTGTGCTGATCCAGCTGCCATTTATTGAGAACCCGCTGTTCCATGGTTCATTGACGTGGCTATTCGCCGGTAATGACGTGTCGTGGATTATCGGTTGGTTCGGTACCGGGCTGCTGTACTACGCGTTGCGTCGCTTTGATCGCCGCCCGCTGCCAACGGAGAGCGTGTTCCCGCAATCGTCATGATGAAGCAGGGGCGGCCAGCGGGCCGCCCCTGAGAGGAGGAGGTTTATTTACCGTCTTTACGCCAGGCATCGGCGGTCAGCGCTTCGCCGAAGTGGCCGGCAATCAGCCGTTTGGTTAACTCATGCAGCGGCGAGGCCAGGACATCGGCGGTGCTACCGCGTTCAACCACTTCGCCTTCATGCATCACCAGCACCTGATCGCTGATATGCTTCATCATCCCCAGGTGCTGAGTCACGTAGATGTAGGAGATCCCCTGTTTTTCCTGCAGCTCCAGCATCAGGTTAATGAGCTGCGAGCGCATCGACATATCCAGCGACGCCAGCGCTTCATCGCAGATAATCACTTTCGGGCGCAGGATCAGCGCACGGGCGAGCCCCAGACGCTGTTTTTGCCCTGGCGCCAGCATATGCGGATAGTAGCTGACGTGATCCGGCAGTAGGCCAACCATACGCATGGTTTCGATAATCTGTTTTTCCCGCGCCTCCGGTTCGAGGTCGGTATTGAGGCGCAGCGGGAAGTCGAGGATCTGCGAGATACGCTGACGCGGATTCAGCGAGGTCGATGGATCCTGGAAAATCATGCGAATACGCTGGCTGCGGAATGAGTAGTCGCCAAACTCCAGCGGATGGTCGTCAATGAGCAGCTCGCCAGTGGTCGGTTCCACCATACCAGCCAGCATTTTGGCCAGCGTCGATTTCCCCGAACCGTTTTCGCCGATAATCGCTAATGTCTGCCGTTCGCGCAGGGTAAAGCTTAACGGTTTCACCGCTTCTACCGTCTGGCGATGGAACCAGCCGGTACGATAGCGAAAGGTCTTACTCAGATTGCGTACTTCCAGCAACGTTTCGACCATTTCACTCTTTCTCCATGTTCAGCGGGAAATGACAGGCGTACAGATGATTACGCGCGCCGGTCAAACGCGGCGTGACAATACACTCGCGTTGGGCGTAGGGGCAACGAGGCCCCAGTCGGCAGCCAATTGGCAACTGCTCAAGCAAGGGAATCGCGCCGGGTAGCGTGTTCAGCCGGCTTTTGTGCGGCATGGAGCTACCGAAGTCCGGGATCGCGCGAATCAACGCCTGGGTATAGGGGTGGTGCGGAATGGTCACCAGTTCTTCGCTAGGGGCGGTTTCCACCGTTTGCCCGCAATACATGACATTAATCTTATCCGCCCATTTGCTGAGCATCTGCATGTCGTGGCTGATCAGTAAAATCGTGGTGTTGTTGTTCTGGTTGAGACGGGTTAGCAGGCGAATAATCTGCGCCTGGGTCGTCGGCTCCATCGCGTTGGTTGGTTCATCGGCGATCAGCAGGCGCGGCTGGTTGGCGAGGGCGATAGCGATCATCACCTTCTGACATTCTCCGTCGGTCAGCTCATAGGGAAAGCTGCGCATAATGTCTTTATGGTCTTTGATCCCTACCCGGTGTAGCAGTTCGATGGCGCGGCGTTTGCGCCAGCCAAAGCGTTGCCACCAGTGGCCTTTAAAGGTCCAACCGGGGATGTTTTGCATCAACTGCAGGCCGATGCGTTCGGAAGGATCAAGGCAAGACTGCGGCTCCTGGAAAATCATCGATACGTTGTGGCCAATGAGCTTACGGCGCTCGCGATTAGACAGGCGCAACAGGTCGATATCATCAAAGCGCATACGGTCGGCGGTCACCCGCCAGTTATCTTTGGTGACTCCGCAAATCGCCTTGGCGATTAAGCTTTTACCTGAACCGGATTCACCGACCAGGCCGCGAACTTCGCCCTCCGCCAGCGTCAGGCTGACGCGGTCGACGGCCTTCACCCAACCCTCGTTGGTTCTAAATTCAATGGTTAAATTGCGAATATCAAGTAACGGCATTATTGCACCCCGGCAATGATTGCACGGCGGATACCGTCGCCCAGCAGGTTAACCAGCAGGACGCTAAGCATAATTGCCGCGCCTGGCAGCATCACCGTCCAGGGGGCAACGTAAATCAGTTCCAGCGCGTCGCCGAGCATCGCGCCCCATTCCGGAGACGGTAGCTGGGCGCCGAGATCGAGAAAGCCCAGCGCGGCGATATCGAGGATTGCCATCGACAGCGCGCGGGTGATTTCAGTCACCAGCCCGGCGGTGATATTTGGCAGGACGGCAAACCATAAAATGTTCAACGTCGATGCACCGTCAAGACGGGCAGCAATGACATACTCTTTTTCCAGCTCGTCGTGAACCATGCTGTAGACCGAGCGCACCATACGCGGCAGCAGCGCCAGCCAGACGGCGAACATGGCGTGGCTGAGGTGCGGGCCGGCGAAAGCGACGACGATAATCGCCAGCAGCAACGACGGAATCGACAGCAGCGTATCGAGGATATGATTCATGATCGCAGAGCGCAGACCGTGGGTGGAACCCGCGACAACGCCAAGCACCAGACCGAACAATGTTGCGCCAAGGGTAACGACAAAGGCGCCGCCGACGGTGGGGGCCGCGCCGCTCAGCAGACGGCTGAGGACATCGCGGCCGAGGTCATCGGTTCCGAGGAAGAACGACACTTCGCCATAGCGCGACCACGAAGGCGGCAGCAGTTGATAACCGAGGAACTGCTGATCGATGCCATACGGCGCGAACCAACCGCCAAATACGCACAGCAGCACCAGCGCGCCGCAGCCATACAGACCAATCATCGCGGTGGTATCGCCGTAGAATTTACGCCATACGGTGCGCAGCGCGCCGGGCGGGCGCTTTTCGAGATAAACGCTATCGTAGGGCATACCATTCCTTATGCTTCAGTGGATTCGCCATGGCGCCTAAAATATCCGAGATCACGTTGACGATGATCACCAGCGCGCCGATAACCATAACCCCGGCGGAGATTGCCGCGTAATCCTGTTGGCGGATGGCGTTGATCAACCAGCGTCCCAGCCCCGGCCAACTGAAGACCATTTCGGTAATCATCGCCAGCGTTAACATGGTGGAAAACTGCAGACCCAGGCGCGGGATCACCGGCGGCAGGGCGTTGTGCAGCACGTGGCGATGCAAAATAGTCCGCCGGGTGACGCCGCGAGTCGCCGCCGCTTTGACGTAATTGGTATCGTAGACTTCGCTGGTGCTGATGCGCATCAGGCGGATCACTTCGGTGGTTGGGGCAACGGCCAGCGTTAGCACCGGCAGCACCATGTGGCGCGCGGCGCTAACGATCATCTCATGGCGCCACGGTGAATCGGAAAGCCAGGCGTCGATCAGCGCGAAACCGGTCACCGTTTTTACTTCGTACAACAGGTCAAAACGCCCGGATACCGGGAACCAGCCTAACGTCAGCGAGAAGAACAGCGTAAACAGCAGCGCCAGCCAGAACACCGGGATGGAGAAGCCAACCAGCGCCAGCGCGCTAATCAGGGTGTCCGGCCACTTATTGCGCATGATCCCGGCAATCATCCCCACCGGGATGCCGATCAGCAAGGCAAAGCCGAAGGCGAGGATGCACAGCTCCATCGTCGCCGGGAAGACCACTTTCAGCTGTTCGGATATCAGCTGGCCGTTGATGCTGGAGACGCCGAAGTCCCAGTGCAGCACCCCTTTGAACCAGAACAGCCAGGCGTTCCACAGCGAAGCGCCCTGCAGCGGCGCGTGCGGTGTGAAGTAGCTGAGGCTAAAACCGATAAAGGTGAGGAAAAAGAGCGTCACCAGCAACAGAAGCAGGCGGCGTAGGGTAAAAATAATCATGGTTTTTTCACCTCTTCTTTTTCACGCGACACGCCTGCGAAGGAGGCGTTGCCAAACGGACTTAGCACCAGACCTTTCATATCATAGCGATAGGCCTGCAGCCGCAGTGAGGAGGCCAGCGGCAGCACCGGCAGCTCGCGGGCGAGGATATGCTGCGCCTCTTTGTAGGCTTCGATGCGCGATGCCAGCTGCTGTGAAATCAGCGCTTTCTGCAGGACATCGTCAAACTCGCGGTTGCACCAGTGGGCGAGGTTGGTTTGCGAGCCAATCGCCGCGCAGCTCAACAGCGGGCGGAAGAAGCTGTCCGGGTCGTTACTGTCGGTCGCCCAGCCGGAAAGCGTTAGATCGTGGCTCATGTCCATCAATCGTGCCTCCTGGAAACGGCCTTCTACAGGAATAATAATGACTTTTACGCCAACCTGCGCCATATCCGCCTGAATGAGCTCGGCGGTTTTTAGCGGACTTGGGTTCCATGCCTGCGAACTGGTTGGCACCCACAGTTTCAACGTCAGATTATCAAGCCCCAGCGCCTGCAGGCGACGGCGCGCCTCCGCGGGGTTGTACTCGGTAATTTTAGCCTCGTTGTCGTAGGCCCACGAGGCGCGCGGCAGCATTGACGCCGCGGTTTCCGCGGTACCGTAGTAGATCGACTGCATCAGGCGCTGGTTGTTGATCGCCAGCGCCAGCGCGTGGCGTACTTTCGGGTTATCCAGCGGCGGCTTGGCGGTGTTGAAGGCCAGCCAGGCGATATTCATCCCCGGGCGCAGCGTCAGACGCAGACGCGGGTCGTCGCGCAGAATGGTGAGCTGGCTGGCGGCAGGCCAGGCCAGCACGTCGCATTCGCCGGTCAGCAGTTTTGACAACCGACCGGTGCCGCCGGAGCCAAGATCCACCACCACCTGCGGCATCAAAGGTTCGCCACGCCAGTAGGCGGAGTGGCGCTGCAAGCGGATATATTGACCGGTACGGTACTCTTCCAGCTTAAAGGGACCGGTGCCAACCGGCTCACGGTCGAGTTGTTCTTCACGGTCGGCTTTCGTCAGTTGAGCGGCATATTCCGCCGACATCACTGAGGCGTAGTGGGTGGCCAGATGCCACAGGAACGAGGCATCCGGGCGCTTGAGACGGAATTCAACGGTGCGGTTATCCAGCTTGCGCACGCTTTCGACGGTGTCGGCAAACTGCAGGCTATCGAAATAAGGGAAGCTGCTGCCGTTAACGTTATGCCACGGATCGTCGCGGTTAAAGATACGTCTGAAGGTGAAGATGACATCATCAGCGTTAAAGGCGCGGGTCGGCTTAAACCAATCGGTGGTCTGGAACTGCACCTTGTCGCGCAGATGGAAGCGGTAGGTCGCGCCGTTATCGAGCACCTCCCAGCTTTCCGCCAGCTCAGGCACCAGACGATAAGTATAAGGGTCGACGTCGAGCAGACGATCGTAGAGTTGGGCGGCGAGGGTGTCGACAATCAGGCCGCTGCTGACTTTTTGCGGGTTAAAGGTATTTACCTGCCCGCTGACGCAATAGACAAAACCGCTATCGCGAATATCGGCATGGGCTGGCAGCGCCGGGGTCGGTGCGGCAAAAGCCTGCCCGCACAGCATCGAGGCTACCGCCAAAAGAGAGGACAATTTCAGGCGCATATTTTCAGTTTGATCATAGAGCAAGGCTCTATCTTATTAATATTAAATGACATTTACCACCACCTTTACGACATCGAGGGGGATAATGCGGTCACCGGCAGCGCATGTTGTCCAGCCAGTTGGTCAAAATAGTGTCGGAAATAAACGTGTAATATGAAACATGGTATCTTTTTATTGCTGATTTCTCCAGTTAGCCGTCTGCCGGCCGTCAGGAAGACGGCGTGCCCTGAACGCAGGCACGCTCGGAAAAGAGGGCGATCAGAGCGGAAGTAGCTGGTTGTAGCGGGCAATATAATCTTTCGGCGTGATTTCCAGTTCTCCGCCGTCGCGATGAATGGCGACGAAAGTGCGCAGCACCAGTCCGCTTTTACGCTCTGCAATCTCCCAGCCTTGTTCGCTATAGGCATCGAGCGTGGAGCGCACGCAGAGATCGGAGAAATCATCATTAAAGAGAGGGCCGGCGCATGATGATTTTTCATGGTGTGGATCAAACTGGCATGGGCGGCGTAGCGGGTCAACGTATGAGAATTAACCGGAATCATGTGAGTTTTCAGTCCATTGAACGATATTGCCGCTGATGATAATTCACATCAAGACATCTTACCAGTTACAAATTGTTAACCCTTCATGCTTTCTCTGGTTGTATTCAGAATATCCGTGGTGACGTTGTCACGTAGCGAATTGTCGAGCGGCGTGAATTCATACAGCGCCAGCGCATTGCTTTGCAGGGAATCCACCCGCAGCCAGCCATCCTCCAGCTGTTCTTCATACACGCTCAACGCCGGGCGGGCATGGTGCTGTAACCAGCGATAGTCCTCCTCGTCCGGACCGCTGCGGCTACGAAACGCCTCAAACAGTGGAAACAGCGCGCCGTGGTGCTGATCGAACAGATGCTGCTTAATACGCCAGCGTCCTGTCATCCCTTCGAGTCTGACGGTATAGGGCTGGCGGAAGCGCTGAATAAACGCCTCTTCACTCGATAGCCAGGGGTTGAAAATCACCGTGTTGCGCAGCAGTAGCTGATAGTGACCGTGATGGCGCAAGAGCAGTAGATGTTTGTCGTTGATTAATACTTCGCCGCGCAACCGCCGCCATAGCCACAATACCCAGTACACCGGGCGCGGCAGACCATGCAGGTAATGCAGCGCCAGGCTGGAGGTATCGAGTTTACCGTTGGCCCGCGCTTCGCCCTGTAGTCCCGAGTTGAGCCAGAAGCCCGCCAGCCATACCTGATCGGCAATGCCCAGTAGGTTATCCATCAACAGCGCGCCGCGAAAGAAACGGCCATTCGTGTCGCGGGTGTCGCCGGTCAGGGTATTCCACGACAGCAACCACAGGGGCAACGATAGCTGCCGTTGGCGCAGGGCGCTGTGGATTTGGCGCAGCTTTTGCCGTGGATAGCTTTCGCTGGCGGCTAGCTTGCTGCTATCGGCCTGCGCCAGATCGAGCAGTTCATTTGCATCCGCCTGGCAAGCGAGAAAATCAGCCTCAATCAGCAAGGGAGAATGCAGCAGCGGGTCGGCGGCAATATCGCTTTCCGGGAAGCGATGCCAGATACCCATCTGCGGCTGTGGGAGCGTTGCCGCGAGCACCTCGCGCTGCTGTCGCCACGCCTGTTGGCGCGCCGCTTCACTGGCCTGCGGCGACCAGTGCCAGACGAACCGCCAACTAGCCAACGTGGCTGGCGAAAAGTGATTGGCGGCAAGTTGTAAAAAGCTCTGCAGCAAATCGCACCGAGTGGTTAAACCGGTATGGAGTGTTACCGTCCAATTCTTCTGCGCTAGCCAGCTAAATAGCTGCTGCAGATTGTACCAGCAGGCATAGCCTGCCAGCGTCGGGTCATCCCAGCCATCGCCGAACAAGCGGCTGCTGAGAAACGGATCGTGGATATCGATACCGTAGATGGGTAGCGTTTGCTGCAATTGTTCCAGTTCGCGGCGGACATCTTCGCGGAGTAGATCATCGAGTTCACGGACGGTGACGATCGTTCGGGTATGTCGTAGCGAGGGCGCGCGAGCCGTGAGCTGGCGTACATCTATCCGTCGCGTCTGCCGGGGGTTGAGCAGCAGCGGCGGCGCATCCTCGTTGTTTTTTTCCGCCTCGTTGAGGCGGGCGTACAACCGTTCCACTGCCACCGGATACCAGACTTCACTGGGATTAACCCGCGGTCTGGCGGCGGGCTGTGGCTGCTGCTGGCGAAATTGCCGCGGCGTCATGCCATGCTGGCGCTTAAACAGATCGCTCATGATACGGGTGCTGGCGAAGCCGTTGTCCTGCGCCACCTGCTGAACCGATCGCCGCGTCGTCAGGAGCTGCTCGGCGGCTTTGCCAAGACGCAGCGCGGTAATGTACTGCACGAAGCTGACGCCGACCTCTTTATGAAACAGGCGCGAGAGCCAGGCCTCTGAGACGAATTCGGCGGCGGCGACTTCCTGCAGCGAAAGTCGTCGCTGGTAGTTGGCCTCAATGCGCGCCACCACGTTGATTATTCGTCGGCTCCAGTTCTCGGCACCGCGACGCAGGCTGGGGACGATGGGCTGGGTAAAGCGGGTCGCCAGCAGTAGGGCAATTTCACTTAACCAGCGGTTAGCCTCCAACCGATAACGGGGCTGATGATTAACCAGCCCGGCGACCAGCAATTGGCGCATCAATTGGCGCAAATGGTCTGCCGCATCAATGTTTTCGACACTAACACGATAATCACTGGCAAAAAAATCGCTATCCAGCCGGGTTAGCCAACCCGCGGCAAGGTTCAGGATCATCACGGCATTCGCCTGCTCGCCAGAGAGCTGCCAACGCTGGCGACGATTAATCATCGCCAGTTCATCAACCCGCATCTGCCGCGGCGTTTCGCCGTGGTGCAGCGTCACACTGCCTTCCAGCAGCCACAGTAGCGTCAGGCTGTCGCTTTCCGGCGGACTGAACTGGCGAATATCGCGAACCGTGATGCTGAAATCGCCGAGATGGTGTTCCATGCGCCGCTCCTCGTGAGACAAAAAATAACAGGCTATTTTTTGTCATAACAGAATTGTATAGAAAACAGTCATTGATAATTCGTCAATATAAAACAAAAAAGCGCATTTTAAAGCCAGGTGGGGCGCATAAACTCGAAAGTGTCGTGCAAACACAACACAGGAATAATAAAAATGACACATCCACTGATTGAATCTTTACAGGTTAATGAAGCGCAGTTTGTAGCCTTACGTCGCCGTTTCCACCAACAGCCGGAACTCGGCTTTGAAGAACATAAAACCAGCGATGAAGTTGCTCGTCTGCTCAGCGAATGGGGTTATGAGGTGCATCGCGGTCTGGGCGGCACTGGCGTAGTCGGTACGCTAAAAGTTGGCAGCGGCGAGAAACGACTGGGGCTGCGGGCGGATATGGATGCGTTGCCGATGCAGGAAATGAGTGGTAAAGACTGGGCAAGCCAGGTGGACGGGCGCTTTCACGGTTGCGGCCATGACGGTCACACCACCACGCTACTGTACGCTGCGGAATACCTGGCGCGTACCCGCCAGTTTAACGGTACGCTGCGCTTAATCTTCCAACCGGCTGAAGAGTTATTGTATGGCGGTCGGGTGATGGTGGAAGACGGGTTGTTTGCGAAATTTCCCTGCGACGCCATTTTTGGCCTGCATAACATGCCTGGGCAGAAATTGGGCAAAATTGGCTTGCGCGACGGCGCAATGATGGCTTCATCCGATACGCTGCATATTGAAGTTAAGGGTGTCGGCGGCCACGGCGCGGTGCCGGAGCACACCGTCGATGCGACGCTGGTCGCCTGCCACATTACAGTAGCCCTGCAATCGATCGTTTCGCGTAATATCACGCCATTTGAGCCCGCTGTCGTCACCGTCGGCAGCATTCAGGCTGGTCATGCGCCGAATATCATCAACGATAAGGTGTTGATGAAACTGACCGTGCGTACGCTCAATCAGCAGGTCCGTGAGACGGTACTGCAGCGTATTCACGATATCGCCGTGGCTCAGGCGGAAAGCTTTAACGCCAGCGCCACCTTAACGCACGTCAACGGCAGCCCGGTGCTGCGTAACGATCCGGCGGCGAATGAACTGGTTCGTGAAGTGGCGACCACGCTGTTCGGCGAGGAGCAAGTAGGTACCGTGAATCCATTTATGGGCAGCGAAGATTTCGCCTTCATGCTTGAGCACAATCCAAACGGCTGCTACTTCACCATCGGCGCCGGTGATGAAGCGGACCGCTGCATGGTGCATAACCCGGGATACGATTTTAACGATCAAATTCTGGTCACCGGCGCGGCGCTGTGGTGCGGCCTGACGGAACGCTATCTGCGTTAATCTTTCGCTACGGGGGACCTGGTTATGAGTTCTGTATCGTTAAGCGAATCGCAGTTTGTCGGCAGCGATCGTCTGCTGGCAGGGATCGTTCTCAGCGTGTTGACCTTCTGGTTGTTTGCCCAGTCGGTCATTAACGTGGTTCCGGCGATGAAAAACAGCCTCGATATTTCGCTGGAGACGCTGACCCTGGCAGTCAGCCTCAGCGCCTTATTCAGCGGCTGTTTCGTGGTAGCCAGCGGCGGGTTGGCAGATAAATTCGGCCGGGTGCGAATGACCTTCATCGGCCTGGCGATGAGTATTATCGGCAGCGCGTTTTTGGTTGTGGCGCAGGGGCCGGGGCTATTTTTAACCGGCCGAGTCCTGCAGGGATTATCAGCAGCCTGCATTATGCCAGCGACGTTGGCGCTGATTAAAACCTGGTACGAAGGCAAAGCGCGGCAGCGAGCGGTGAGCTTCTGGGTGATCGGTTCATGGGGCGGCAGCGGGCTGTGTTCTTTTGTCGGCGGGGCGATCGCGACCGGTCTCGGCTGGCGGTGGATCTTCGTTTTTTCGATTGCGGTCGCGCTGCTGGCGTTGCTGCTATTGCGCGGGACGCCTGAGAGCCGCAGCGCTGGCGCCGATCGACATAAACTGGACGTTGGCGGCTTGTTAAGTCTGATTGCCTCGCTGGTGCTGCTTAACTTGTTTATCAGCAAGGGGCATCAATGGGGCTGGAGCAGCGGATTATCATTGTCGATGCTGGGCGGCGCATTGGCGGCGGGAGCGTGGTTTATCCGCAGCGGCCTGCGCAAAGGTGAGGCGGCGCTCATCGATTTTGCTTTATTCCGCAACCGCGCCTACGGGGCGGCGGTACTGTCGAACTTTATGCTTAACGGCGCCATCGGCACCATGATGATCACCAGCATTTGGCTACAGCAAGGCCATCATCTGAGTCCGTTGCAAACCGGAATGATAACGCTGGGCTACCTGGTGACCGTACTGGCGATGATCCGCGTCGGCGAAAAGCTGTTACAGCGCTACGGCGCTCGGTTACCGATGATGACCGGACCAATCTTTACTGCCGTCGGTATCCTGCTGATTTCCTGCACCTTCCTCGATAAATCTCTGTATATAGGCACCGTCTTTTTTAGCAACATTCTGTTTGGATTGGGTCTCGGTTGTTACGCCACGCCATCGACTGATACCGCCGTCGCTAATGCGCCGGAAAATAAAATTGGTGTGGCGTCAGGGGTTTATAAGATGGGTAGTTCACTGGGCGGGGCGATGGGGATAGCCGTGACGGCGTCACTTTTTGCCTTGTTCCTGCCGCTCGGCATGGCCAGCGCCGCGCAGTATGCACTGTGGTTCAATGCCGCCCTGTGTCTGGGATCTATGGCGGTCAGCGCGGCGATGCTGCCGCGCGCCACTCACAGCTGATGTTTCTTCAACAACGCGCGTAGCTGGTGGTAGGTGAGCCCCAGCAGCTCCGCCGCCTGTTTTTGATTGTACTTTGCCTGTTGCAGGCTTAACTGCAGCAGGCTTTTTTCTTGATCCTGCTGGTAAGCGCGCAGATCCAACGGCAACTCGGGCGTCCTGCTGGGTTCGGCGGCGGCGGGTACCGGCAACGCGCTGCGGAACGGGTTAATGATGATATTGTCCAGCTCGCTATCGCTACTGCCATGGCGGTAGACCGAGCGTTCGACGACGTTTTTCAGCTCACGAATATTGCCCGGCCAACGATAGCCGAGCAGCGTGTCGACGGCGCGCTCGCTAAACCCCGGAAATAACGGCAACCCCAGCTCGCGGCACATCTGAATGGCAAACTGGTTGGCAAGCAGCATGATATCGCTCTGGCGTTCGCGCAGAGGGGGCAGTTGCACAACGTCAAAAGCCAGTCGGTCGAGCAGGTCGGCGCGGAAATGTCCTTCCTCTACCATCTTCGGTAAATCGGCATTGGTGGCGCACACCAGACGCACGTTGACCTGCAGCGGCTGGCTGCCGCCGACGCGTTCCAGCTCGCCGTATTCAATCACCCGCAGCAGTTTTTCCTGAACCAGCATCGGCGCAGTTGCCAGTTCATCGAGAAACAGCGTGCCGCCGTCGGCGCGCTCGAAACGCCCCGGATGACGTTTGCTGGCGCCAGTAAACGCCCCGGCTTCGTGACCGAACAGTTCCGAATCCAACAGATTTTCATTTAGCGCCGCGCAGTTCAGGGAAATAAACGGCCCCTGCCAGCGCGAGGAGAGGAAGTGCAAGCGGTTGGCGATAAGTTCCTTGCCGGTGCCGCGTTCGCCGATGACCAGCACCGGCTTATCCAGCGGCGCTAGCTGTGAGACCTGCTCCAGTACCTCCAGAAAGCTGTTTGCCTCGCCGAGCAGGTTATCCTTGTATTCCGCCATGATGAATTTCGCCATTAAGTAGTGTGATTCGCCAACTCACTGTAGCAAGCAGGCGCGCACATCTCAATCAGCTTATTTAAAATCAATAAGATAAAAAGTTGGCACGGCATTTGTATTAGCCATGGCACAGGCCGCTGCCTGCTATCAGAACTATGAGGATTGAAATTATGGGTATTTTTTCTCGCTTTGCCGACATCGTGAACGCCAACATCAACTCTCTGCTGGAGAAAGCAGAGGATCCGCAGAAGCTGGTCCGCCTGATGATTCAGGAGATGGAAGATACGCTGGTTGAAGTGCGCTCCACTTCTGCCCGTGCGCTGGCGGAAAAGAAACAATTGACCCGCCGTATTGAACAGGCGCTGGCGCAGCAGGTGGAATGGCAGGAGAAAGCCGAACTGGCCCTGCGCAAAGAGAAAGAGGATCTGGCGCGTGCGGCGTTGATCGAAAAACAGAAGCTGACTGACCTTATCAGCAGTCTGGAGCACGAAGCGCAACTGGTGGATGAAACCCTGGCGCGCATGAAAAAAGAGATTGGCGAGCTGGAGAACAAGCTCAGCGAAACCCGCGCCCGTCAACAGGCGCTGATGCTGCGCCATCAGGCCGCTAGCTCTTCTCGCGATGTTCGCCGCCAGCTGGATAGCGGCAAAATGGATGAGGCGATGGCGCGTTTTGAATCCTTCGAACGCCGTATTGATCAGATGGAAGCGGAGGCGGAGAGCCATCGTTTTGGTAAACAACAGTCGCTGGATCAGCAGTTTGCCGAACTGAAAGCGGATGATGAAATCAGCGAGCAACTGGCAGCGCTGAAAGCCAAAATGAATCAGAATAACCAGTAATATTTATTGCGCGGCGCGGTGTTGCGCCGCGGCTCACCATCTGTAAGGAGTACACATGAGCATGCTTTTTCTTGCCATCCCGCTCACGCTGTTTGTGCTGTTTGTGTTGCCGGTCTGGCTGTGGCTGCACTACAACAATCGCTCGGCGGACGGCGCGTTAACCCAGAATGAACAGCAGCGTCTGTTGCAACTGACCGATGATGCGAAGCGGATGCGCGAGCGTATTCAGGCGCTGGAAGCGATTCTTGATGCTGAACATCCGAACTGGAGAGACAAATAATGGCCGGATTGGATTTTAATAAAAAATTGTGGCGGATTCCGCAGCGCGGAATGGTGAAAGGCGTCTGCGCCGGTATTGCGCAACACCTTGATGTACCGGTAAAACTGGTACGTTTGATCACTGTGCTGGCGATGATTTTTGGGCTATTTTTCTTCGTGCTGGTGGCCTACATCATCCTGACTTTTGCGCTAGATCCGATGCCGGATAGCGAACTGTATAGCGAGAAAGCCCCGAGCAATGGCGATTTGCTGGCTGCCGCTGATGCCGAACTGGCCTCCGGCGAGCGGCGTCTGCGTGAGATGGAGCGTTACATTACCTCCGACACTTTCACGTTGCGCAGTCGTTTTCGTCAACTGTAATTCCTTTTACTATCACCACCATTGAGGCAACGCATGAACATGAAATGGCAACAGGCAGGGCAAAAAGTGAAACCGGGTCTGAAGATCGCCGGTAAGCTGGTGCTGCTGACCGCGCTACGATATGGCCCGGCGGGCGTTGCCGGTTGGGCGGTAAAATCAGTGGCGCGCCGGCCGTTGAAAATGCTGCTGGCGGTGGCGCTTGAACCACTGCTCAGCCGTCTGGCCAATCGTTTTGCGCGCGGTATGAAATAATTCCTCAGTGAGAGGTATATCAGCGCGCTTTATATTGGCCTGTTTATCCCCATCTAATAGCTTATGATTAAACGACATTCCTTCTGGGCATAACGGATTGGCGATGAAGCGACTCAAAACTGAATTCAATGCGCTGGTCAACCGCGGGGTTGACCGGCATCTACGTCTTGCCGTCACTGGCCTGAGCCGAAGCGGCAAAACGGCTTTTATCACCGCGATGGTCAATCAACTGCTGAATATCCACGCCGGAGCGCGTTTGCCGCTGCTGAGCGCGGCGCGCGAAGAGCGCTTGCTGGGTGTGAAGCGGGTGCCGCAGCGTGATTTCGGGATTCCGCGTTTTACCTATGATGAAGGTCTTGCGCAGCTTTATGGCCAGCCCCCGAGTTGGCCAACGCCGACCCGCGGGGTGAGCGAAATTCGCCTCGCGCTGCGCTACCGTTCAAATGATTCACTGCTGCGCCATTTCAAAGATACCTCCACACTGTACCTGGAGATCGTTGATTATCCCGGCGAATGGCTGCTCGATTTACCAATGCTGGCGCAGGATTATCTGAGCTGGTCGCGGCAGATGACTGGATTATTGCAAGGGCAGCGCGCGGAGTGGTCTGCCCGTTGGCGGCAATTGTGCGCGGGGCTGGATCCGCTGGCGCCTGCCGATGAAACCCGGTTGGCGGACATTGCCGCCGCCTGGACCGATTACCTGCACGCCTGCAAGCGTGAAGGGCTGCACTTTATTCAGCCGGGGCGTTTTGTGCTACCTGGCGAGATGGCGGGGGCGCCGGCCCTGCAGTTCTTCCCCTGGCCGGATGTCGATGCCATTGGCGAAGCCCGGTTGGCGCAGGCGGATAAACATAGCAACGCCGGTATGCTGCGCGAGCGCTTTAAATACTATTGCGAGAAAGTGGTGAAGGGCTTTTACAGAGACCACTTCCTGCGTTTTGATCGTCAGATTGTGCTGGTGGATTGCCTGCAGCCGTTAAACAGCGGTCCGCAGGCGTTCAATGATATGCGCCTGGCGCTGACGCAATTGATGCAAAGCTTCCATTACGGACAGCGAACGCTGTTCCGCCGTCTGTTCTCGCCAGTTATCGATAAGCTATTGTTCGCAGCCACCAAAGCCGATCACGTCACCGTCGATCAGCACGGTAATATGGTGTCGCTGCTTCAACAACTGATTCAGGACGCCTGGCAGAATGCCGCTTTTGAAGGCATCAGTATGGATTGTCTTGGGTTGGCGTCGATTCAGGCCACCCAGGGCGGGTTGATTGAGGTCAATGGCGAGAAAATCCCGGCGCTACGCGGCGATCGTTTGAGCGACGGACAACCGCTAACGATTTTCCCGGGTGAAGTGCCGGCGCGGCTGCCGGGGCAGGCCTTTTGGGAACAGCAGGGCTTCCAGTTTGAGAACTTCCGCCCGAGAACGATGGATGTCGATAAACCGCTTCCGCACATTCGCCTCGATGCGGCGCTGGAATTTTTGATTGGAGATAAATTGCGATGAGCGAGCCGATAAAACCACGGATCGATTTCGATGGCCCTCTGGAGACGGAAAAAAACCAAACCTTAAAGTCGGCCCGGGCCTTCGACGCCGCCGATGCGGAAACCTTCGCCCCGGCGCTCATTGAAACGGCGGCTGAGGAAGAGGGGGCCGCCGAAGCGGTCGTCGAATCGGTACTGCGTCCAAAACGCAGCCTGTGGCGGCGGATGGTGAGCGCTGGGTTGGCTATTTTTGGCATCAGCGTGGTGGCGCAGGGCGTGCAGTGGACGGCGACGGCCTGGCAGACGCAGGACTGGATTGCGCTCGGCGGCTGCCTGGCTGGGGCGCTGATTGTCGGCGCGGGTGTGGGCTCGGTGGCGACCGAGTGGCGACGACTGTGGCGTTTGCGCCAGCGTGCGCATGAACGTGATGAAGCGCGGGATCTGATGCACAGCCACGCGGTGGGCAAAGGTCGCGCATTCTGCGAAAAACTGGCGCAGCAGGCCGGGTTGGATCAATCGCATCCGGCGTTGCAACGTTGGTACGCGGCAATCCATGAAACGCAGAACGATCGTGAAGTCGTGAGCCTGTATGCGCAACTGGTACAGCCGGTTTTGGATGCTCAGGCGCGGCGGGAAATCAGCCGTTCGGCGGCGGAATCGACACTGATGATCGCCGTCAGCCCGCTGGCGTTGGTCGATATGGCGTTTATTGCCTGGCGTAACTTGCGCTTGATTAACCGTATCGCCACGCTGTACGGCATTGAACTGGGCTATTACAGCCGCCTGCGTTTGTTCCGCCTGGTACTGTTGAATATCGCTTTTGCCGGCGCCAGCGAACTGGTACGGGAAGTAGGAATGGACTGGATGTCGCAGGATCTGGCGGCCCGCTTGTCGGCGCGCGCTGCACAGGGCATCGGCGCCGGGCTGCTGACCGCCAGGCTTGGCATTAAAGCGATGGAACTGTGCCGCCCGCTGCCGTGGATTGCCGATGATAAACCGCGGCTGGGCGATTTCCGCCGTGAGCTGATTGGTCAGTTGAAAGAGACGCTGCAGAAAAGCAAAACCAACGCAGAGAAATAGTCCCGATAACCGCAGGAACCGTAGCCCTGCTAAGCGTAGCGCAAGCAGGGACAATCCCGGTTATGCCGCTATGTTGTCGGGTGGCGCTACGCTTACCCGACCTACGTTTTCCCTGGTAAGTACCGGAACCGTAGCCCTGCTAAGCGCAGCGCAAGCAGGGACAATCATTTTGCGCTCCCAATGACCGATCCGCCGATCGGTCATTTTTGCTTATGCCTGCCTGACTTTACGGCATAAAGCCCATTTTTCCGTCATACTGTCAATAATTGTTGACAGCTATCTTCCCGTAAGAACATAACTGTCCTATCATTCATCCGTCATTGGCCTTTTTAGGGTGAAAACTCTTATGCGTCTGGAAGTCTTTTGTGAGGACCGTCTTGGTCTGACCCGTGAATTACTCGATTTACTGGTGCTGCGCGGCATCGATCTGCGCGGCATTGATATCGACCCAATTGGCCGAATCTACCTTAACTTCGCCGAGCTGGAGTTTGCGAACTTCAGCAGCCTGATGGCGGAAATCCGCCGCATTGCTGGCGTGACCGATGTGCGCACCGTCGCGTGGATGCCGTCGGAGCGCGAACATCTGGCGCTCAGCGCGCTGCTGGTCGCGATGCCGGAACCGGTGCTATCGCTGGACGCCAAAGGCAAAGTGGAACTCGCCAACCCGGCCAGTTGCCAGCTGTTTGGCCAAACTCAGGCCCGCCTGCGTACCCATCCGGTGGCGCAGCTGATTACCGATTTCAACCTTCAGCGCTGGCTGGAGGGTAACCCGCTGGAATCGCATACCGAGCATGTGGTGGTCAATGGGCAAAACTTTATGCTGGAAGTGACCCCGGTATATCTTGAAGGCGAACATGCCGAGCGCGTACTGACCGGCGCAGTTGTGATGCTACGCTCCACCGTGCGTATGGGGCGTCAGCTGCAAACGCTGACCACTCAGGATACCAGCGCCTTTAGCCAAATCCTCGCCGTCGGGCCGAAAATGCGCCACGTTGTCGAGCAGGCTCGCAAGTTGGCGATGCTCAGCGCGCCGCTGCTGATTGTCGGCGATACGGGTACCGGCAAAGATTTGCTCGCCCACGCCTGCCATCTGGCAAGCCCGCGCGCGGCGAAACCTTATCTGGCGCTGAACTGCGGCTCGATTCCGGAGAACGCCGTCGAAAGCGAACTGTTTGGCGATGCTTCCCAGGGGAAAAAAGGTTTCTTTGAGCAGGCCAACGGCGGCTCGGTACTGCTGGATGAAATTGGCGAAATGTCGCCGGGAATGCAGACTAAGCTGCTGCGTTTCCTCAACGATGGTACTTTCCGTCGGGTGGGTGAAGACCACGAAGTTCACGTCGATGTACGGGTTATCTGCGCCACGCAAAAGAATCTGGTCGAGCTGGTGCAAAAAGGGCTGTTCCGCGAAGATCTCTATTATCGCCTGAACGTGCTGACGCTGAATCTGCCGCCGCTGCGCGATTGTCCGCAGGATATCATGCCGCTGACCGAGCTGTTCGTCGCACGCTTTGCTGATGAACAGGGTATCCCACGGCCAAAACTGTCTGCCGATCTTAATACCGTGTTGACTCGCTATAGCTGGCCGGGCAACGTGCGTCAGTTGAAAAACGCGGTTTACCGCGCGCTAACCCAGCTTGATGGCTTTGAGCTGCGTCCGCAGGACATTCTGCTGCCGGATCACGATGTCGCCTCGTTACCGGTGGGGGAAGAGGCGATGGAAGGATCGCTTGACGATATTACCCGTCGCTTCGAGCGCTCGGTGCTGACCCAGCTGTACCGTAGTTTCCCCAGCACCCGTAAACTGGCTAAGCGCCTGGGCGTCTCCCATACCGCCATCGCCAACAAATTACGCGAATACGGTCTGAGCCAGAAGAAGGGCGAGGAGTAAATTGCTATAGCCGGCCGCCTTCGCGCGGCTGGCGTATTTTGCGTTTTTTCGACGACGTTTCTGTCTACATTTCGTTTCTATACCCTAAATAATTCGAGTTGCAGGAAGGCGGCGACGCAGAGAACCCCCAGGAGCTTACTTTAGTAAGTGACTGGGGTGAGCGAGGAAAGCCAACGTGCATGCAACTTGAAGTATGACGGGTATATTCATTTTTACTGGGAGGGTGACAGTTGGCGCTGCAACGGGATTGGCCTCAGTGGATGATGTTACTGGCACTTTCCGCCGTGCTTTCTTTTGTGCTGTTCTGGCTCCATCTCCCCGCGGCACCGCTGCTGGGCCCATTAATCGCCGGGATTACCCTCAGCCTCCGTGGCGCCAAAATTCGTCTTCCACGCCCATTCTTTATCGCCGCTCAGGCCATTATCGGCTGCATGATTGCCCGCGCGCTAACGTCGTCGATTTTCGGCGTATTAGCCGCCAATTGGGTACTGGTGCTGATTATCCTTGTCTCCACGCTGGCTATCAGCGCGCTCACTGGCTGGTTGTTGGTGCGCTATAGCTCGCTGCCGGGGGCGACGGGCGCCTGGGGCAGTTCGCCGGGCGGCGCGTCGGCGATGGTGGTGATGGCGCAGGAGTATGGCGCCGACGTTCGACTGGTGGCCCTGATGCAGTATCTGCGGGTGCTGTTCGTGGTTGGCGCGGCGGTGATGGTGGTGCGTTTCGCGCTCGGCGGCGAAGCGCAGGAGATGACCCAGCAGATCGTCTGGTTCCCGCCGCTCACGGTTAACCTACCGCTTACGCTGCTGCTTACCGCCGCTGCCGGCTGGCTTGGGCTACGTTTACGCATTCCTTCCGGGGCGATGCTGTTACCGATGCTGGCTGGCGCATTGGCGCAGGGCGGAGAGTGGGTTTTGCTGGAGTTGCCGGAATGGCTGCTGGTACTGGCCTATACCGCGCTTGGTTGGACGGTCGGGCTGCAGTTCAATCGCGAGATTTTTATGTTGGCGCTGAAGACGCTACCGCAAATCATCACGGCGATCGTCGGGTTGATCACGCTGTGCGCGCTGATGGCATTAGCGTTGACGCATCTGCTGCCGCTGGATTTCCTGACCGCCTATCTGGCGACCAGCCCCGGCGGGCTGGACACGGTGGCAATTATCGCCGTCGGTACCCGGGCGGACATGTCTTTTATAATGGCGATGCAGACGCTGCGTCTATTCACCATATTGCTGACTGGCCCGGCTATCGCGCGGTTGATTTCGCGCTATGCGCCGCGCAAAGAAAAAAGCCTCCGGTGAAGGAGGCTTAGCAGGATAGAAACTGAAGCGATTACGCTTTCAGCGCAGCCAGCGCTGCGTCGTAATCCGGCTCTTCGGTGATTTCATTAACCAGTTGGCTGTAGACTACCTGGTCGTTTTCATCAATAACCACGACGGCGCGAGCGGCCAGACCCGCCAGCGGGCCTGCGGAGATAGCCACACCGTAATCTGCCAGGAACTGCGGGGCGCGCAGGGTGGACAGCGTCACGACATTGCTCAGGCCTTCTGCGCCGCAGAAGCGGGATTGCGCGAACGGCAGGTCAGCGGAGATGCACAGCACAACGGTGTTGCTCAGCTCAGAAGCCAGTTGGTTGAATTTGCGAACCGATGCCGCGCATACGCCGGTATCGATGCTCGGGAAAATATTCAGTACTTTACGTTTGCCAGCGTATTGGCTCAGCGTGACGTCAGAGAGATCTTTGGCGACCAGCGTAAACGGCTGCGCCTTAGCGCCTGCCTGCGGAATGGCGCCCTGAACAGAAACTGGGTTACCCTGGAAATGTACGGTTTGGGACATGGTTATCTTCCTGTTTACATATAGTTAACGTCATAGTTAGTGTATGACATCAGCCAGCAACACGGCAAACTCTATTTAACATTTACCGATGAGGCCCAGGGAATGCGCAATTTTCGAGTGTTTGAAGAATCATGGCCGCTGCACACGCCGTTTGTTATCTCTCGCGGCAGCCGCAGCGAGGCCAAAGTTGTGGTGGTGGAAATAGAAGAAGACGGCATAAAAGGGGTGGGTGAATGTACGCCCTATCCGCGCTACGGCGAGAGCATCGCCTCGGTGATGGCGCAGATTGTGACGATCGGCGAACAGCTTGAACGCGGCGCCACGCGCGAACAGGTACAAAGCCTGCTGCCGGCAGGGGCCGCGCGTAATGCCGTAGACTGCGCGCTATGGGATTTAGCGGCGCGGCGCGTGGGCAAAACGCTGCCACAGTTACTTAGCGTGAATCTGCCGCGCGCAGTGACGACGGCGCAAACCGTGGTGATCGGCACCCCGGAACAGATGGCGGCCAGCGCCGCCGCGCTATGGGAGAAAGGGGCGCGGCTGCTTAAGATTAAGCTCGACGACTATTTGATTAGCGAACGGTTGATTGCGATTCGCGGCGTCGTGCCGCAGGCAACGTTAATCGTTGACGCTAACGAAGCGTGGCATAGCGAAGGGCTGGCGGCGCGCTGTCAGCTGTTGGCTGATATTGGCGTGGCGATGCTTGAGCAGCCGTTGCCAGCCGGAGCGGACGAGGCGCTGGACAACTTTATCCATCCGCTGCCGATCTGTGCCGATGAGAGTTGCCACACCCGCGAAAGTCTGGCGGCGCTGCAGGGGCGCTATGAAATGGTCAACATTAAGCTGGATAAGACCGGCGGCCTGACCGAAGCGCTGTTGTTAGCACAGGAGGCGGAACAGCTGGGCTTCGAACGGATGCTGGGCTGCATGCTCTGCACGTCTCGGGCGATAAGCGCCGCGTTGCCGCTGGCGCCGCTGGCCCGTTTCGCTGACCTGGACGGCCCGACCTGGCTGGCGGCGGATGTGGAGCCGGCGCTGCGTTTCAGCACCGGCGTACTTCATTTGTGAGTGTGCCAGTGCAGTAAATCGGTCATCGCCGTGAGGTACTTTTCTGTGGCGTCGTCGGCGGATACCGGCGGGAATTCGGCGGTAATGCAGGGCAGGCCGATATCGGCGCACCAGCTGCCGAAGGAACCGGGCGTTTCATAACCGACGCTACTCACCAGCGGCAAATTAAACGCTCCGGCGAGCCATTGCCCCAGCTCGCTATGGCCGGGATCTTCAATGCAGGCCAGCGGATCGTGGAAAGAGACCACCCACGCCGGGTGGATCTGATGGATCAGTTGGCATAGCGCCTGGGTTTCCGGTTCGGACCCCGGTTTTTCGCCGGTTAATAGCACCACATCGCGTGCTTCCGCGGCGCTATTCCAGCGATAGACCGTTTCTCCCGCCTTCCAGTTGGCGGCCGGGAAGTTGCGATTGAGATCGATGCCGCGCGCGTTGGCGCGCAATCCCAACTGACAACCATCCGGGTTAACCGTCAACACGACATGGTGGCGGCGAAGCTCTGGCTTGAGCGTGCGTAGCGCGCAGGAGAGGGTGACGATCGACGAGTTTTCATCGCCGTGGGTGCCAGCGATAATCAGCCCGCTACGGCTATCGGCCAGCGGAGCGGGAAACCATAACAGCGGCGCGCCGAGATGCGACTGGCCGTAGCGTTGCGTGCCTGGCGGGAAAGCGCCGCGTAGGGGGCGAGGGCGTGAAACGGGCATAGAGTATCCTGTCAGCAGGTTATTGTTAGCAGTGTTGTAGAAAAGCGTCCCGGAATCAAACAGTTTCCATCTCTGGCGAAAAAACTCGCCATGTCAATTTTCTATCACAAGCCGTTTGCAATTTCAGGTGGGGAAACAAATAATTATCGCTCTGCCAGCACTGGTTTGTTCATTTCAAAGGGGATCTTATGAAGTATCCTGTCACATTGACATGCGGCGCGCTGTGGTTAGCCAGCGTTTCTTCTCTTGCCTGGGCGGCGGATGTGCCTCCGGGAACCGTATTAGCCGAAAAACAGCAGCTGGTACGCCATATTAAAGACGAGCCCGCGTCATTAGATCCCGCCAAAGCCGTCGGCCTGCCGGAAATTCAGGTGATTCGCGATCTGTTCGAAGGGCTGGTCAACCAGGATGGCAAGGGCAATATCATTCCTGGCGTCGCGACGCGCTGGCAGAGCAATGATAACCGCGTCTGGACCTTTACCCTGCGTGACAACGCGCGCTGGTCAGACGGTACGCCGGTGACGGCGCAGGATTTCGTCTACAGCTGGCAGCGGCTGGTGGATCCGAAAACGACCTCGCCGTTTGCCTGGTTTGCCGCGTTAGCGGGTATCAACAATGCGCAAAATATTATTGATGGCAAAGCCGCGCCGGATACCCTTGGGGTCACCGCCGTCGATGCCCGCACGCTGCGCGTGCAGCTGGATAAGCCACTGCCGTGGTTCACTAATTTAACCGCCAGTTTTGCTTTCTACCCGGTACAGAAAGCCAATGTCGAAAGCGGCGCTAACTGGACTCGTCCGGGCAGCCTTATCGGTAACGGCGCCTATGTGCTGAAAGACCGGGTGGTGAACGAGAAACTGGTGGTCGTGCCGAATAGCCATTACTGGGACAACGATAAAACTGTGATTAAACAGGTCACCTTTGTACCGATTAATCAGGAATCGTTGGCGACTAAACGCTATCTGGCGGGGGATATTGATATCACGGAATCCTTCCCGAAAAACATGTATCAGAAACTGCTGAAGGATATCCCCGGCCAGGTTTATACCCCACCGCAATTGGGAACCTATTATTACGCCTTCAACACGCAAAAGGGGCCGACCGCTGATGAGCGCGTGCGCCTGGCGCTGAGCATGACCATCGACCGACGGATCATGGCGGAGAAGATCCTTGGCACTGGCGAGAAACCCGCCTGGCGCTTCACCCCTGACGTGACCGCAGGCTTTACGCCGCAGCCATCACAATTCGAGAGCATGAGCCAGGCCGAACTCAATGCGCAGGCTAAAGCCCTGCTGGCGGCAGCCGGCTATGGCCCGAACCGTCCGCTGAAGCTGACACTGTTGTACAACACCTCGGAAAACCACCAGAAAATTGCCATCGCGGTGGCGTCAATGTGGAAGAAAAACCTGGGCGTGGATGTAAAGCTACAGAACCAGGAGTGGAAGACCTATATTGATAGCCGCAATACGGGCAACTTTGACGTCATTCGCGCGTCGTGGGTCGGAGATTACAACGAACCGTCGACCTTCCTGTCGCTGCTCACCTCCACCCATAGCGGCAATATTTCGCGCTTTAACGATCCGGCATATGACAAAATCCTCGCCCAGGCGGCGCAGGAGACGTCTGAAAAAGCGCGCAATGATGATTACAACGCGGCGGAAAAGATCATCATGGCAAAAGCACCGATCGCGCCGATTTATCAGTACACCAACGGGCGTCTGATTAAACCGTGGCTGAAAGGATACCCGATCAGCAACCCGGAAGACGTGGCCTACAGCCGCACCATGTATATCGTGAAGCACTGATGCAGAGTGGTTGTCTGCGCACGCAGCAACCACGGCTACATTTGAAACTGGCGCAGTGCGCTGCGCCAGTTCTCGCCTGAAGTATACGATCTACTGTTGCAACACCTCGGCAAATTTTGCCAACCACTGTGGATGGGCGGGCCAGGCCGGGGCGGTCACCAGATTGCCGTCAACATGCGCCTGATCGATACCAATATCGGCGTAATGCCCGCCGCTGAGCCGGACCTCCGGGGCGCAGGCCGGATAAGCGCTGCAGGTACGTCCTTTAAGAATGCCCGCGGCGGCCAGCAGTTGCGGGCCATGGCAAACGGCGGCGATCGGTTTCCGCGCGGCGTCGAATGCCTGTACCAGTTTAATCACCTGATCGTTCAGGCGCAGATACTCCGGCGCGCGGCCGCCAGGGATCAGCAGGGCGTCATAGTCCTGCTCTGCGGCGGCGGCAAAATCGGCGTTAAGCACAAAACGGTGGCCGGGTTTTTCGCTGTAGGTTTGCGCGCCGTCAAAATCATGAATCGCCGTCATGATGTAGTCGCCTTTGACTTTATCAGGACAGACGGCATCGACCTGATGGCCAATCATCTGTAACGCCTGAAACGGCACCATGGTTTCGTAATCTTCCGCGTAATCACCCACCAGCATCAAAATTTTCTTGCCCATATCCTTGTTCCTCCCACGATAAAGATGAATAAGATATAGCCTGCCACAGGTCAGAAAGCGAACCGCGAGGAGGCTCAATTATCCTTATTGATGGCGGTTGGATGCAGAGATTTAGTCAGGGGAGTGGGGAAAGCTTTGCCGCCGCCAGCGGTAGCGGCAAAGAGAAGCGGTCAGATATTAATCCACGTTAGTGAAGTAATCGCGAGCGACCGCTTCAACACGCTTCGCTTCGAGGCCGGTCTTTTCGCTGATCCCGGCGATAAACGGCTTGAACTGCTCGGTCATGACGTGGCCGCCATCCCAGTGGGCGACGTAGTAGCGGCACTGATAGCGATAAAAGTGGAGGGTTTTTTCTCCTAACGTGTAATACATGACAATCTCCTGTCCAGTGTGTCGGGCGGCGTCCGCAAAGCTAGTGGGGCGTTACCACAATAATCAGGCATTCGATTATATCCTGCGCCCAATTGTGGGAAATTTCCAGTAAGCAATAGGCGACCGAAATGGCCACCTGTGCTCGTCAGGAAAGGGAGGAGTAGCGGCTGCGTTGAGGCGCAGCCGCAAGTCGTGGAGCAAACTTACTTAAGCCCGGCCAGCTCGTCGGCGGTTAACGCCAGCGTCTGCACGCTGCCGTTTTCTGACGAGGCAACCGCGGCTTCCAGTACCGCCATGACTGCCAGTGCCTGTAGCGGCGGCACCGGGTTGGCGATTTTGCCGACCAGGGCATCGCGCACCTGCATATAGTACTGGCGCTGATCGCCTTGCGGCGTGGCGAGCGTTTGCGCCTGCAAGCTGGCGTCAAACCACGTCATGTTGTCGTCATCCTGGCCCCAGCTTTCGCTGCCCGGAACGACACCTGCCAGCAGTTGGCTTTCCTGCTGATCCGCTTTCAATTTCACGACGCTGCCGCTATCGCCATGTACCGTAAAGCGCGAGACGCCGCCGGCCACCAGCATGCTGCTGTGCAGAATCACCTTATGTTCCGGGTAGTTCAGTACCACGTGCGCCCAGTCATTAATTTCGGCACCCTGACGCAGGGTCGCGATGTTGCCCTGTACCGACTGCGGCAGACCGAACAGTTGCAGAGTCTGGTCGATCAGGTGGGGACCAATATCAAACCACAGGCCGCTTCCCGGTACGTTCTGCTCACGCCAGCGCACGCGCACTTCCGGGCGGAAGCGGTCGATATGCGACTCAAAATGCTTAACCTTGCCGATCACCCCCTGTTCGATGATCTGTTTGATCCCGAGGTAGTCGCTATCCCAACGGCGGTTATGGAACACGGAAAGCAGCAACTGTTTTTCTTCAGCCAGTGCGATGAGCTCGCGCGCTTCCTGCATATCAAGGGTAAAGGGTTTATCCACCACCACATGCTTGCCAGCGTTGAGCGCCAGACGAGCCAGCGGAGCGTGGGTGGCGTTAGGGGAAGCGATCACCACCAGATCAATGTCCGGGTGCTGAATGGCTTCTTCCGGGGAGGTGATGACCGTGACATCGGTCAGATCCTGTTTGACCCTGGCTTCATCGCGGGAGGCGACGACGGCAAGCTTTAACCCTGCAACCGAGTTGATCAGCGGCGCGTGAAACGTTTTGCCGACAAACCCATAGCCGATCAGCGCGATGTTAATGTTCTTACCTTCGCCTGCGATAACTTTATGCATGACTTCCTCCACGTTATTCAGCGTCAGCGATGCTGACCTGTATTGCACTCTCTTCGCCAAGCTCGTGCCACGGCTTGTCGAGGAACAGACGATCGATGTATTTCAGTTCGGCGACCAGATAAGGCTCGCAGTGATTGAGTTTCAGATGGTCGGCCACCAGCCAGTGTTCGACGCTGGCCGCCAGCATGGCGCGTTTGACTTCCGCATCCGCTTCCTGGCTGGCGCTGAGCCCTTGCTGCGCATGGATCGCGCAGGCGCCGAGGATAGCGATATCGGCGCGGTAGCGCGCCAGCAGCGCCAGCGTTGCGCTACCGGCAAACAGCCGCTGCTGCATATCCCACTTTCCTCCCAGCAGGATGAGCTGGATGTCGGCGCGTTCGCCGAATAACCGGGCGATATCCATGGAGGCGGTGATCACCGTCAACGGGCCTTTAAGGCAGGAGGCAACGGCCAGTACCGTGCTTCCGGCATCTAAAAATAATGTTGATCCAGGCGGAATATGGCTGGCGACCAGCCTACCGAGACGTTGTTTGGTCTCCGGCAGCAGCGCGTTGCGTCCCTGACGATTCATTGCTGAGAGGTCGAGGGCGATCGCGCCGCCGTGGTTCTTCTGCAATAGCCCGCGTTTTTCCAGATCGCCCAGATCGCGGCGGACGGTATCAGCGGAAACCCGCAACCGTTCAACCAGATCGCTGATGCTGACCTGGCCGTTTTCGCTCAGGAGTTCGAGCAGGAATTTTTGTCTGGCGGTTTTGTGCATAAGAAGTAATTCCGCAAAATGCTGCAATAGGTTGCATAATACAGCATATAAGGCGAATGTGAACGGCAGAATGCTGCAAAAGATGCGATAGTCGCTGAGGGGGTCACTTTGATAGCGACTGGATGGCGGCAGGGAAGTCAGTATGGCGTCAGCGTGTAGCGCGATGCCGGGTTCCATGATATCGGCCTGACCTAAGAGCACTGTAGCCAAACCGCTCAATTTCTGCCGCGTCATCCGCCAGTCGCGCTGGCCGGGTTAACGATCTGTCTCAGCGCATAACCCAGTGCTGATTGCCGACCTGTTCATAACGGCGGGTCGGCGGCTGCCAGTTTTTATCGCGAAACGGCGAGGGCAGTTCATCGTTGTTGGCCTCACGCAGTAGATGGCGGCGAGACGGATCGGTTTTCGGAATCGCCGCGATCAGTTTTTGCGTATACGGGTGCTGCGGATTGGCGAAAATCGCCTGGCGCGGGCCAATCTCAACGATTTCGCCGAGATACATCACCGCCACCCGATGGCTGATGCGTTCAATAACCGCCATATCGTGCGAGATGAACAGGAAGGCGATTTTCATTGTCCGCTGTAACTCGATAATCAGGTTGACCACCTGCGCCTTCACCGACACATCCAGCGCCGACACCGATTCGTCGGCAATAATCACCTTTGGATTCATCGCCAGCGCGCGGGCGATACAGATACGCTGGCGCTGACCGCCGGAAAATTCATGCGGATAGCGATTAAGCACCGCGACGCTGAGGCCCACTTTTTCAATCAATTCATGGGAACGCGCCAGCGCCTGCTGGCGGGTGGCGAGGCCGTTCTCCAGCAACGGTTCAATCAATGTCTCCTGGATTTTTAGCCGCGGATTGAGGCTGGCGAACGGATCCTGAAAAATCATCTGGATATCCTGCCGCAGTTGCTTTTGCTGGTGGCGATCGGCCTGCAGGACGTCATAGCCATTAAGTCGCACATCGCCGGATTGCGCCTGAATCATGCGGATAAGGCTGCGTCCGGTGGTAGATTTACCACAGCCTGATTCGCCTACCAGTGATAGGGTTTCACCGGGCCATAAATCAAAACTGACGTTTTCTACAGCGTGAATATGTCCGGCTAACTGGTTAAAAAAGCCTTTTTTTACCGGAAAGCGGGTGATCAGGTTTTTGACCGACAGCACCGGTTCGTTGCTGGTCAGGCTGAGATCCGGTTCCGGCGGATAGCGCAGAGTCTCCCCTGTTTGCAGGTTCACCGACGGGAACTTACAGGGGGTGGAGGTTACATCCATTTCGCCTGCTGCTGGCACGGAGGCCAGCAGCGCGCGGGTATAAGGTTGCTGCGGGGCGGTGAACAGCGTCGCCGTGCGCTCGCACTCAATGGCATCGCCGCGAAACATCACCAGCGTATCGTCGGCGGTTTCCGCGACCACGCCCATATCGTGGGTGATAAACAGCACCGCGGTATTGTTTTCCGCCTGCAGGGTTTTAATCAAATCGAGGATTTGCCCCTGGATAGTGACGTCCAGCGCGGTGGTGGGTTCATCGGCAATCAGCAGTTTCGGCTTGAGAGCCAGCGCCATGGCGATCATCGCGCGCTGACGCATTCCGCCGGAAAACTGATGCGGGTATTCATCGAAACGCTGCGCGGCGTGTGGAATGCGAACCTTTTCCAGCAGGGCGATGGCTTCCTGCTTCGCCTGGCGTGCCGATAAACCCTGATGGCGAATAAACACTTCGGCGATCTGGTTGCCGATGGTAAAGGCCGGGTTGAGGCTGGTCATCGGCTCCTGGAAAATCATCGCCACCTCGGCGCCGCGCACGCGACGCATCTCCTCTTCAGGGAGTTCGAGCAGGGATTTGCCGCCGAGCAGCACCTGACCTTCGGTCCGGCTATGGCGCGCGGAAAGCAGCCGCATAATCGCCATCGCCGTTACGCTCTTGCCCGAGCCTGATTCGCCGACAATTGCCAGCGTCTCGCCCGGATTAAGACGAAAACTGATATTACGCACCACTTTCTGCCAACTATCGCCGTGGCGGAAGGCGACGCTTAAATTGTCGACGGTTAGCACCGGGGCAGGTGTTTCGCGGCTCATCACTCAGCACTCCCGGGCAAACGGCGCGCGGGCGGACATCAGCACCTGCGGCGTGAATTCGAGGTCGCGATGGAACGGCCAGGTCGGGGTCAACATTCGCAGGCGCGGCACGCGTTCGATATCCTGGTCGACGACGCCTTCCGATAGCGCCATCAGGTTGGGGTTGGCCAGCGGCGCCAACTCCGGCGACAAATACCCGGATTTAACCAGCAAAATTTTCACCTGCCGCGGGTCGAGCCCCAGAGCGCTAAAGTCGGCAATATCATGATACGGGCGACGACGGTCGGCCACGACCACGGTAATACCGCCAGTCTGCAGAACCGCCTGGTTCGCCGGACGCTGCGGACCGGCCGCCAGCAGGCCCGTGACGGTAAAGCGCGCGCTAACGCTGGCACCCGCCGGATCGAGGCTCGCGCCCAGCGTCAGCGGCAATTCGGCGCCAATGCCGACTTCAAACGCGGAATGCGTAGCCGGCGCATCGGTGATGCCAGCCACCAGCGTATTTTGCGCTCGCTGGCGCAGTAGCTCCGCTAAGACGTCGCCGCGATCGCCGACGCCGCCGCCGGTAGGGTTATCACCAGAATCCGCAAGGATCACCGGGCCTGTGGGGCTGGCGATGGCCTGGGCCACGCAGTCGGCGACGCTGCCGGTCTGGCAGCCGAAGACGAAATCTTCGCGCGCGTCCCAGTAAGCCTGCGCCAGCTTTGCAGCCTGTTGCTCCAGCACCGCGTGATCGGTACCGGTAAAAATGGCCGCGGCGGTAGCGCGCGGTTCATCGGCCCATACGTAGCCGACCATCAATGAACTATCGAGCACGCCGTCAAGCCGGTCGCTATGCGGCAGCAAGGCGTACAGGCTTTTCGCCGGCTCATCTTCCGTACTGGTGCGCTCGCCGGGCAACAGGACCGGGATCGGCGCCCATACCACGCCCGGACGCACGCCACTCTGCAGGCTATTCACCAGCATGGTGACCGAGCGGCGCATGGTCTCTTCAATATCGATATGCGGCGCGGTGCGGTAGGTTGAGTACATGTCAATGGCGTCAATGATGCGCTGGGTGACGTTGCCATGCAGGTCGTAGCTGACGGCAATCGGACAGTCGTCGCCGACGCAGGCGCGGGCGGCGGTGATCCAGTCGCCTTCGGCATCTTCCATGCCTTCAACGTACATTGCGCCGTGCATCGCCAGATACAGGCCGTCGATCGGCAACTGCGCCTGCAGGCGGCTGAGGAATTCGGCTTTGAACTGTTCGTAGGTTTCACGCGCTACCGGGCCGCCGGGGATCGCGCGGGTGTGCAGCGTCGGCAGAAACGTCGCCGGATAGTCGCGCAAGAACTGGAAGTAGGGCGCGTCCAGCAGAGCGTCGCCTTTGACCGTGCGAAACTCGGCTTCATGAGTCAGTACAGGGTTGAACGTGCTGCATTCAATATGTATTCCGCCAACGGCAATGCGCATAGAGACCTCGAAATTATTCTGGGAAAAGAACGTGAGTAAGAGCGACGCTCGCCGCGGCAAGCGCCCAACTGTCCTGCGCCAGCGGGCGATAAATCAGCGGTGTTTTGCCCGCCATTCCCGGAAGCAGGTTGGTTTCAATCGCTTGCTGCATCACGGTATTCAGTAAACCGTTAAAGCTCTCCGGCTGGTGAGCAAGCATGATCGCCGCCGGATCGTGGGTCTGGATCTGATGCGAGATAGCCATACCTAAGGCGTCGCCAGCCTGGTGCAGGATCTGGATGGCGGCGGTGTGACCTTTACGCGCCATCGCCTCCAGCTCATCCAATTGTTCTGTATCGATACCGGCCATGCGCGCCTGTTCGAAAATGGCCGTGAGCGACGCAATGGTGTCGAGACAGCCGCGTTTCCCGCAGCGGCAGGGTTTACCGGCCGGCGCGATGGTGCAGTGGGCAATCTCCCCGGCGCCGCCGTGGGCGCCGCGCCAGATTCGGTTATAGATAACCGCTGCACTGCCGATCCCGCTGCCGTGTGAAATCACCACCGCGCTGTCCAGCTTGCGCAAATAACCAAAAGTCTTTTCCCAGGTGGCTAACGCGCGGGTGTCATTTTCAATGAATACCGGGATCCCTCCGGTGGCGTGGCTTAACAGCGCGGCCAACGGCACCTGATGCCAGCCCAGCAGCGCCGACTGCACACAGACCGACTGGGCGGCATCAACAAACGCCGACAGGGCAAAGCCAATACCTACCAGCCGCTGGCGATCGATAGTCGCGTCGTTTAACAGGCGGTGGATCGCCTCTGCCAGTTGTTGGATGAGCGCGGGGATCTCGGTTTGCGGTATCAACTGACATGCGGCGATTTTTTCGCCGCTGGCGTTCATCAGCACCAGCATCAGTTGGCTATCAATCAACGAAATGCCGATGGCGTAAGCCGCATCCGGCGCCAGCGAGAGGGTGACGGATGGACGACCCTGGCCGCCGGAGGCGGCGATGTCGCTCTCCTGCAACAACCCGTCGGCCAGCATCTCTTTAACCAGCGCGCCAATAGCCGCTTTACTCATACCGGTCAGGCGGGCGAGGTCGGCGCGGCTGGCGCCTTCCTCGCTGCACACCAGATGAATCAATTGTTGATGGAGTTTATTCAGCATAGTTACTCAGCCATGACGCTTTTTTTTGAACATAATCGCGGGCTGGCGCTTTAGCAACCAGTTTATTTTCAAAAATAACTAAATCATCACATATAAGTTAAATTTATTACCTAATTAAGCGCTAATCATGGCTAATATCACATTTATGGGAATCTGTTTTGGGTAAAAAGAAAACCTAATAGCAACATAACAGCCACAATTGGCGACATAACAGACAGGTAGGGGTTAACGGATGAAGGCAATTATGAATAAATATCGACTTGCCGTTCTGGCAGGCTTACTGGCGGCGGGCGGGGCGACGGCGCTGCAGGCGGCAACGCTCAATGTCATGCAAAACGAACCTCCGCGCAGTATGGATCCGGGCGATCAAACTGCGACCTTTACCGATACTGTATTGAAACCGATGTATGAAGGCCTGGTGGATTTGTCGCCGGATTTCAAAATCGCTCCCGCGCTGGCAACCGCCTGGAAGGTCAGCGATGACGGCAAAGTCTGGACCTTTACTCTGCTTAAAAACGTCACGTTCCACGACGGCACGCCGTTTAATGCTGATGCGGTGGTGGCCAATATCGAACGACATATCGATCCGAAAGGCGGACTGGCCGCCAGTTCCCGCATGCGTAATGTCATCGCCTCGGTAAAGAAAATCGATGATGACAACGTCGAAATCGTGCTGAAAAAGGTTTATCCCTCCTTCCTCAACCTGCTGACCGGCGGCTCGGCGAAAATGGTGAGCCCGGCGGCGGCGAAAGCCGGCACCATTGGTCGCAAAGCCGATGGCACCGGCCCGTATATGTTGCAGGAGTACAAAACCGGCGAATACGTGCTGGAGAAGAAGAACCCGAAATATTGGGGCGAGAATCATGGCCCGGATGAGATTAAGTGGACCTGGAGCGCGGAGCCGTCGGTGATGAACATGGCGCTGCTTTCCGGCCAGGTTGATGTGATTAACCCGGTTCCGCCGCAGTTTGGTCTGCAACTGAAAAGCAACCCGCAGGTCAAGCTGGAGCAGGGCCAGGGGGCGTCGGTATTCTGGGTGGCGTTGAACGTCGAGCAGAAACCGCTTAACGATGTTCGCGTGCGTCAGGCGCTGAACCTGGCAACCGACAAAGAGGCGCTGCTGAAGGCGGTGATGTTTGGCTTCGCCTCGGCCGCCAACTCGCCGCTGGCGCCGGTTAACGAAGGTTATGATAAAACCCTCAACGACTACCCGTGGAATATCGATAAAGCGAAAGCGCTATTAAAAGAGGCCGGTTACCCGCAGGGCTTTGACATGAACATCGCCGTGCAGGGACCGGATGCGCGCACGGCGCAAATCCTGCAGGCAATGTGGGGCAAAGTCGGCGTGAAACTCAATATCCAGCAAATGGAGAGCGGCGTCTGGAGCAAAGCGGCGTTTGCCCCGGCAGCGGAAAAGCTCGCCAACCGTACCGACTCGGTGCTCGCCTCCTGGTCCTCCGGCCTTAATGGTTCTGATTTGCAGCTGCGTCCGCTGTACTACTCGCAGAGCGCCGCGCCAGCAGGGGCCAACCTTGGTTTCTACCACAATCCGCAGGTGGATATGCTGTTAGATAAAGCTGCCACCACCATGGACGACAATACCCGTATCGCCGAGTACGTCGCCGCGCAAAAAGCCATTATGCAGGATGCGCCGCACGTGATGCTTTACTTCCAGGATGACCTGTATGCCACCCGCGCCGCTATCAAAGGTGTGCGGATGGAGCCGGGCGGTGAAATTATCGTTACCGAAGCGCAAAAACCGTAACGCTGGGGTCAGTCTGGAGTTGTTATGAAAGCTTACGTCATCAAAAAACTGCTTTCTCTGCCGCTGATCCTGCTTGGCGCATCGCTGATCGTCTTTCTGGCGATCAGAATGCTCCCCGGCGACCCGGCCCGTCTGATGGCCGGGCCGCAGGCCACCCAGGATGATGTCAGCCGTATGCACACGCGTCTTGGTTTGGATGATCCGCTGGCGGTGCAGTATGGCCATTTCGTTAGTGGAATGCTGAAGGGCGATTTTGGCACGTCTCTGAAGTCCGGACAGCCGGTCTCCGCCGAGATGAGCGAACGCGTACCCTATACCTTAGGGCTGGCGCTGCTGGCGTGGATGATGGCGGTGATCCTCGGTATTCCGATGGGCATGTGCGCGGCGATTTACCGTAACCACGTTGCCGACCACGTGCTGATGCTGGTGGCGATTGCCGGGGCGTCGATTGCCAACTTCTGGCTGGCGCTGATCGCGATGGATACCTTTTCAGTGAAGCTGGGCTGGCTGCCGCTGCTGGGGGCGGAAGGCTGGAAAAGCTACCTCCTGCCGTCGGTCTGCCTGGGGATTTTCCCGATGGCAGTGATGTCGCGGATGACCCGTTCCAGCATGGTTGACGTGCTGGGCGAGGACTATATTCGCACCGCGCGCGCGAAGGGGCTGGCGCCATTCCAGGTCTATTTTAAACATGCGCTGCGCAACGCGCTGATCCCCATCGTCACCATTATCGCCCTTAACTTCGGCAGCCTGATTGGCGGCGCAGTAGTGACCGAATCCGTGTTTAACTGGCCGGGCATTGGCCGCTATCTGGTGGACTCGGTGCGCTATCGCGATTACCCGGTGATCCAGGGCGTGACGATGATTACGGTGGCGAGCGTGGTGGTGATGAATCTGGTCGGCGAAATGGTTATCGCCAGAATCAACCCGAAAATAAGGTTTGACTGATATGTCGGAAATCTCACTCGCCAAATCGCGCAGCGGCGTCATCAGCGGCCTGCGCTGGGGGATGGAACATCCCTCGCTGACCCTCGGCGGCGTCATTGTCGCTTTAATCCTGCTATGCGCCATCTTCGCGCCGTGGATCAGCCATTATGATCCTTACGCCCAGGATCTGCTGAATATTCTCTCGGCGCCGTCAGCCGACCACTGGTTGGGCACCGACGACTATGGCCGCGATATTTTTTCCCGCACGATTTACGGCGCGCGGATTTCGCTGATTGAAGTGGTGGTGAGCGTGGCACTGTCGTTATTGATGGGGCTGCCGCTGGGAATTATCGCCGCGTTATGCGGCAAAAGCGTTGATCACCTGATTATGTGGGTGATGGATGTGATTTTCGCCTTCCCCGGCATTGTGTTGGCGATCCTATTGGTTAGCGTACTTGGCGCAGGGTTGATGAATATGCTGCTGGCGATCGCCATCTTTTCGGTGCCGGTTTACGCTCGCTTAAGCCGCAACCTGACGCTGGGCATCAAGAATATGGAGTATATGGAAGCGGCGCGGGCGCTGGGGATTGGCTATCGTCGGCAGATAATCCACTACATCCTGCGTAATACGCTGGGGCCGATTACCGTGCAGGCGACGCTGACCGGCGGTTCGGTCATTCTGGCTGCCGCGTCGCTCTCGTTCCTTGGCATGGGCGTTCAGCCGCCGATGCCGGAGTGGGGAACCATGATGAGCGATGGACGTAACTTCCTTGGCATCAGCCTTGGCATTTCACTGTGGCCGGGGCTGGCTATTGTCTTCTCGGTATTGGGTTTCAACCTGTTGGGCGATGGCCTGCGTGATTTAATGGATTCTCGCCTATGAGTAACCGTGTGCTGTGTCTGGATATTGGCGGCTCCTTTATTAAAAGTGCGGTTTCTCCGGCGCCGGGGCAGCTGGTGATGTCGCGCCAGCGTGCGGTGCCGCTGACTTCATGGTCGGCGTTCGTCTGTGCTGTGCAGCAGATTATTGCGCAATATGGCGATGCGATTGACGGGCATAGCCCGCTGGCGCTCTCCTGCGCGGGCGTGGTGGACGTCGCTAATGATCGGATATTGTCGAGCAACATCCCACCGTTTGCCGGTATCGATATCACCCAGTCGCTACAGGCGGAGCTTGGGCGTCCGGTGGTGATGGCCAACGATGCTGACTGTTTTACCTTAGCCGAGGCGCGTTTCGGCGCGGCAAAAGGGTTACCGATCGTGCTGGGAGTGATCCTCGGTAGCGGTATCGGCGGCGGGATCGCCATCGACGGCAACATTCTCTACGGTAATCAGGGGATCGGCGCCGAGTGGGGGCACGGGCCGATTACGCGTACCCAATTGACTGTCGGTAAGCGGGTGATTGATTTGCCGCGACTGGCCTGCGGCTGCGGGCAGCAGGGCTGTCTGGATACGCTTGGTGGGGCAATAGGGATGCAGCGACTGCATCAACTGCTCAGTGGGCAGACGCTGACCAGCGTGGAAATTGTCGCCCAGGGGAAGGCGGGAGAAGAGACGGCGGCGTTAACCCTTGAAATCTGGCTGGAACTGGTGAGCGAACCGCTGGCCCACGCGGTGAATACCCTCGGGCCGCATAAAATCGTCGCTGGCGGCGGGCTGGCGAGCGAAACGGCATTGCTGGCGCGTCTTGATGCGGCGCTGCGGGCGAAAACTTTGCTCAAGACGAGCGAACCGCTGATTGTCGCCGGGCAATTTAGCCGCGAGGGTGGACTGCTGGGGGCGTCGATACTGGGTTGGGAAAAATTTTAATAAGCAATGTGGCAGATTTGGCGGTACCTTCTACGCTTAATTTGCTTATAACAATGGAGTAATAACCATGTGCACAAATTTACACGATAATGCCCGCCAGTATGCGGAAGAGAAAAAATGAACGTGTGCCGCTAATCCGCCGCGGCGCCAGCATCATGTATGGCGCGGGCTAATAATATGGATTAGCCGACGACTCGTCAGAATCAACCAGAACCCGCCAGCGGCGGGTTCTCTCTTTTGGGCGGCCTGGGTAGTTTGTGATAGACATAGAAATTTGGATCTAATCGTATTAGCAATACCATCGGATACCTCAAAAAACGGAGCCACTGATTTTTTGTTACGTGATCGCCTTGATTCCGTAAGGCGAAACACAGTTGAATAGCGTATCTTATGGATTATTATCGCTTTTTGAAGGCATTGTAATGGGAGGTTCAGTGGACGTAATCAAGGGCTCGGAACTGAAAGTACCGGACGCCATCTTTGCGTGGGTGCTCGACGGTCAGGGTGGGGTGAAACCGCTGACCGATAACGACATCATTGATAAGAGCAACCCCTGCTGGCTACATCTCAATTATACCCATACCGACAGCGCCGACTGGCTGGCCGCGACGCCGCTGCTGCCAAATAACATCCGTGATGCGCTGGCCGGGGAAAGTACCCGTCCGCGAGTGACGCGCATCGGCGATGGCGCGTTGATTACCCTGCGCTGCATTAACGGCAGTACTGATGAGCGCCCGGACCAACTGGTGGCGATGCGCCTGTATATGGACGAGCGGCTGATCATCTCCACCCGTCAACGGAAAGTGCTGGCGCTGGATGATGTGCTGGGTGACCTACGGGAAGGCAATGGGCCGACGGACTGCGGCAGTTGGCTGGTGGAAATTTGCGATATGCTGACCGATCACGCCAGCGAATTTATTGAACAACTGCATGACCGCATTATCGATCTTGAAGACGACTTGCTCGATCAGAAGGTGCCGCCGCGCGGTTTTCTGGCGCTGTTGCGTAAGCAGCTCATTGTGATGCGCCGCTATATGGCTCCGCAGCGCGACGTCTATGCCCGGCTTTCCAGTGAACGCCTGCCGTGGATGAGCGACGATCAGCGGCGACGGATGCAGGATATTGCCGAGCGTCTGGGGCGCGGCCTGGATGAGATCGATAGCTGTATCGCCCGCACGGCGATCATGAGCGATGAAATCGCGCAGATCATGCAGGAGTCGCTGTCGCGACGCACTTATACGATGTCGCTGATGGCGATGGTGTTTCTGCCCAGCACTTTCCTGACCGGTCTGTTTGGCGTCAACCTGGGCGGGATCCCGGGAAACAGTTGGCATCTTGGGTTTTCAATTTTTTGCGTAATGTTAGTAGTTATAATTGGCGGTGTTACTTGGTGGTTACATCGTAGTAAATGGTTGTAAGAAATCGCCTTTTCAGGCGATTTTGCGCCGCAAACCCCGGCAATAGTTGAGCGAAATCAATAAACCATCTACCCATTCAGGGCAATATCTCTCTCGCAGGTGAATGCAACGTCAAGCGATGGGCGTTGCGCTCCATATTGTCTTACTTCCTTTTTTGAATTACTGCATAGCACAATTGATTCGTACGACGCCGACTTCATTGAGTCGGCTTTTTTTTGCTCTCTGTCAGCCAACTTCTACGCTTAAATAATAGACCTGTAAATAGAGGGGATAAAATATGCGTAGAGACGCGTTATTGTTGCAGTCAATCCCAATCGGGCCTGAGCCAAATGATCCGGTGCCGGTTCCCGACCCACGCCCCCGACCGCATCCGCTTCCCGACCCGCCGCCGGACGATGAACCGATTAAATTGTCGCATCAAGAGCGGAGATCTGCGAGGATACGCGCCTGCAGATTGTCCGCCCTTTAATGCGAGAAAACATTGTGACCGCTTTTTCAACACTGAACCTTTTGCCCGAAGCTCAACTGAACAACCTCAACGAATTGGGATACCACGCGATGACGCCGGTGCAAGCCGCCGCATTGCCTGCGATCCTGGCGGGGCAGGATGTACGTGTACAGGCGAAAACCGGCAGCGGTAAAACGGCGGCCTTTGGTCTGGGATTGCTGCAACACGTTGACGCCGGTCTGTTCCAGACCCAATCACTGGTGCTGTGCCCGACCCGCGAACTGGCGGATCAGGTTGCCGGCGAGCTGCGCCGCCTGGCGCGCTTCCTGCCGAACATTAAGATTTTAACGCTCTGCGGCGGTCAGCCTTTCGGCGCGCAGCGTGATTCCTTACAACACGCGCCGCATATTATCGTCGCCACGCCCGGTCGCCTGCTCGATCATCTGCAGAAGGGCACCGTATCGTTGGATGCCCTGCAAACGCTGGTGATGGATGAAGCTGATCGTATGCTTGATATGGGCTTCAGCGACGCCATCGATGAAGTGATTCGTTTTGCGCCAGCTTCGCGCCAGACCTTGCTGTTCTCCGCCACCTGGCCGGAGGCGATTGCGGCGATTAGCGGCCGGGTGCAGCAAGACCCGCAAACGATTGAAATTGATAGCGTTGATGCGTTGCCAGCCATCGAACAGCAGTTCTTCGATGTCTCCCGGCATAGCAAAATCTCGCTGCTGCAGAAATTGCTCAGCCAGCATCAGCCAGCGTCCTGCGTGGTGTTTTGCAATACCAAACGCGATTGCCAGGCTGTCTGCGATGCGCTAAACGCCGCCGGGCAGAGCGCACTGTCGCTGCATGGCGATCTGGAACAACGTGACCGCGACCAGACGTTGGTGCGTTTTGCCAACGGCAGTGCTCGTGTACTGGTGGCCACCGATGTCGCGGCGCGTGGACTGGATATCAAATCGCTGGAGCTGGTGGTTAACTTTGAGCTGGCGTGGGATCCGGAAGTTCACGTTCACCGCATTGGCCGTACCGCCCGTGCAGGCGAGCGCGGGCTGGCGATTAGCTTCTGTGCGCCGGAAGAGGCACAGCGCGCCAATATTCTCGCGGAAATGCTGCAAATAAAGCTGAACTGGGTCAATGCGCCGACGGGCAGCCACATTGCGCCGCTGCAGGCGGAAATGGCGACCTTGTGTATCGATGGCGGCAAGAAGGCGAAAATGCGTCCGGGCGATGTGCTGGGCGCGTTAACTGGCGATATGGGATTTGATGGTGCGGATATCGGTAAGATTAACGTGCATCCCGCGCATGTCTATGTCGCAATCCGTCAGGGAGTGGCGCAGAAAGCGTATAAGCAACTGCAAAATGGCAAGATCAAGGGCAAGTCCTGCCGCGTACGTCTGCTGAAGTAAGGGCGGGCAAGAAAGCGTCTCGGGCGATTGCCTGAGACGCGTTAGTATTATTTCACTTCAACCACGTTCAGACGCAGTTCATCTAACTGAGTCTCTTCTTCTTCCGGCTGCCAGCCCGCAGGCTGCAGTGGGATCTCTTCGCGGTCAAATGCCAGATCGCCGCCGTCAACCACCGCAGAGCCGTGGGTGATCGCTTTAAAATCAAACAAATTGACATCACTCAGGTGCGACGGCACCACGTTCTGCATCGCGCTGAACATCGTTTCGATCCGGCCAGGATAGCGTTTATCCCAATCGCGCAGCATATCGGCGATCACCTGGCGTTGCAGGTTCGGCTGGGAACCACACAGGTTACAAGGAATGATCGGGAAGCCTTTGGCCTGCGAGAAACGCTCAATATCTTTTTCGCGGCAGTAGGCCAGCGGGCGGATAACGATGTGCTTGCCATCATCGCTCATCAGCTTCGGCGGCATACCTTTCATTTTGCCGCCGTAGAACATGTTGAGGAACAGGGTCTGCAGGATGTCGTCGCGATGGTGGCCGAGGGCGATTTTAGTCGCGCCCAGTTCGGTCGCGGTGCGGTAAAGGATGCCGCGGCGCAGACGAGAGCACAGGGAACAGGTGGTTTTACCTTCCGGGATCTTCTCTTTCACGATGCCGTAAGTGTTTTCTTCGACAATTTTGTATTCGACGCCCAACTGCTCCAGATACTCTGGCAGAATGTGCTCCGGGAAGCCTGGTTGCTTCTGGTCGAGGTTAACGGCAATCAGCGAGAAGGAGATCGGCGCGCTTTTCTGCAGGCTACGCAGAATTTCCAGCATGGTGTAGCTATCTTTGCCGCCGGAAAGACAGACCATAATGCGGTCGCCATCTTCAATCATGTTGAAGTCGGCGATCGCTTCACCGACATTCCGGCGCAGACGTTTCTGCAGTTTGTCGATGTTGTATTTTTCTTTTTTGCTAATTTCTTGATTTTCTTGCATTATATCTGTTCTCTAAATCCAAAAGAGGCATATAGGGGGCAAAGCCCAAGCCGGGAATTCAACATAGAAACCTGGTCGCCGTTCATCTCTTCTATCCATGTACTATAAACTTCGTACACCATTTGCGCGTTTTCATGCCCCATCTGATTGTCTATAAAAGACGGGTTTGCACCAGCCGACAGAAGCCAGCAGGCAAAAGTATGCCGCGTATGGTACGGATTCCTGCGACGAATGCCAGCGCGTTTTACTGCAGCTTCCCATCTGCTCCCAATGCTACTACGCGAATAGCAGGGCTTTTGTTTGCCGTTCCGTCGCCGTGGCTTCTATTACCTCAAACCTCTACGCCTGTAGGTGGTTTTGCCATTTTACTAATCTTGGATAAATTTATTTCCGGATAGTTGTACATGTAGCCTCACGTAAAGTTTTTCTGCCAGAAGGAGATACTCTTTTAAAGTGAATACCTTCTACCCATGCCACTTGCCGGTGGCTTTCAATCTGCCGGGCTCCAGGACTAGTTCGCGCCATTAGAGCTTTACGGTAACTTCGATGCCACGTTCTATACGTGGCGCAAGAAATACGGTGGCATTTCGCCCTCTGAGCTGAAGCACATACGCCAGTTGGAAGAGGAAAACCTGCGACTGAAGAAGCTGGTTGCCGATCTGAGCCTCAACAAGACCATGCTGCAGGACGTGCTGGCAAAAAAGAGCTGACGCTAGCACGCCTGCGCGAGTGGGGCAGGGATTTGCTGGTCCGCTACGGTGCCAGTGAGAGACAGGTCTGTTTTGCGCTGCGGGTCAGCCGCAGCTCGTTTTGCTATCGTTCTGTGGCCACTGACGACAGCGTACTGCGGCTGCGCATCCGTGAGATCACCGAAACCTGGGTGCATTACGGTTACCGCCGGGTACACGTGATGCTCAGGTGGGAAGGCTGGTGCGATAACCACAAAAGGATTTACCGGCTTTACAGCGAACAGGGGCTGTATCCGAATCATGTCTGGGCATGGACTTTGTTTCTGACGCCCTGTTTAACGGGCGACGGCTGCGCCTGCTGACAGCTATCGACCAGTATACTCGCGAATGCCTGGAGATCTGCATGGGACAAAATCTGCGTTTAACAGAAGTGGCAGAATGCTGAACAGCATCGCGCTCAGACGGCCCTTACCTCAGTTGTTGAAAACCGATAACAGATCTGAATTCGCCGAGAAATCTGCCGGTTGCCAGAATATGCAACCAACATGAGGTCGGTTATTCCTGATTATGACTGGGGCATCTTCGGGGTCAGGGTCAGATCTCTCCCTGTGTATCGTCGCGATGAACGCTAGAGCTGGTGCATCATTGCTCGCAAAGTTGATGGCATTTTATCAAGATGTTTATGGTCTAAGTTTGTAATTAAATACCAGACCGAGATATTATTTTCTCAGTCTGGTTTGAGATTAATTACACCAGTCCATGAATAGTGGCGGGGTTGGCGAGAGTTTTTGCGCTAATGATGCCAGGGAAGGTTCGAAAGCTGATGAGGCCCAATAAAGCTCCTTAGCCATTTCTGGACGGAATAAGCCATTAAATCCCTTAATGCCGTCCTGCTTTCTTACAGCATCGAATTTAACCCGGGAGTTAACAAATTCATTATGAGTCTGCTCCCCGTTAACATAAGGTGTGAGCCAGTTTACTGCTTTTGCTAGCGATGCCCCGTCAGGAGCGGTCCAGTGATACCAGTCCTCGCCCATTCTCTTGGCTGCCAGCGCCGCCTGCACTAATGGCTGTAAGTCATAAACAACATAGTGGATAGCATCGCGCTGCTTGAAATCAAGAGTTTCTCCATCACTATCAATATTTGCGTTAATTTGTTTCTGGAATAAACGTCTTGATTCAGCAAAGAGATGATCATTGTTTGTAGCAACTGCCATCAAGGTTATCAATTTCACTCTGTGGCTTTGCCAGTTATTAGACCATGTACTTTTGTTTGGTGCATTGTTCATCTGAGAAATATATTCACTTGCCCAGTCATAGAAATATTTGTTGATAGTTCTTCTTTGTTCTTCAGATAGACTGGGCTTCACAATTGAATAAGTTTGAATCATTTGATCAAATGCACTTTCATCGATAGGATTGAGGTTCGGTTGATATATGCCAACCCATGCAAGCAAGTGTTTTTTTGCGGTATCCAGCCATTCATCTCCCATACCATTTCTCCAGGCTACAGCGCTTACTTGCATCAATCTCAGGTCTTTCTCTGCTTGAATGCTTTGATCATGAATGCCCTGGCCTGGTAACAAACCTTCGGTATGCACATGCTGCATGGCCGAAGGTGAAAGCGCGGCATCTGAGCTCTTAACTTTTTGGATTTGTGAACGCACAAACTTCATATCATACGTTGTAGAACAGGTATTTGCCGAGGCGAACGATGCGGTGCTATAGGTACTCAGCATCAACGTGGTTATAAATACTATGTATGAAATACGCATGAGAATCACCAACTAAGAGAGAAGTTTGAACAAATTGTAGATGTTTTATGATTTATGAATAGGGATATGTTGTTACATTGTAATTCACGGTTAAAAACATGTAAGTATTTCGGTAAGGCGAATCATTCACTTTTAGAGATCTTCCAACATACTGAATATGTCCTTTAAGGAGATCGCCATGCGCAAAGCCCGATTTACTGAACACCAGATCATCACCGTGCTAAAGTCCGTCGAAGCAGGCTGGAGCGTCAAATATGTCTACCGGGGTGGGGTCAGTCTAACTTTGTAGATACCGTCGGTGTGAACGAGGAAATTATCAGACGATATGTGCGGCATCAGGAGAAAACGGAACAAACGCATGAACAGCAGATGGAATTGCTAGAGTAGTAAGCGGAAAGTGACAATAGCCCCCCTTACAGGGGGCATTCTCACAAGCCACCTTCTCAGAAGGCGTTACCTGACGACCAGTACCGAACATTCGGCATGGCGTACCACCGCTGCGGCATTAGAACCCAGCAGGTAGGTGGTAATGTCCGGGCGATGCGAAGCGATAATAACCAGATCGGCGGGCAACGATTTAGCCAGCGCCAGAATCTTGTCTTTTGGCGAGCCTTCTGCCACGTGGAAATGCATTCTGTCTTCCGGGATGGAGAACCCTTTGGCCAGTTCGCGCAGTTGCGCTTCCGATTCGGTACGCAGTTCATCCATGGCTGGGAGTTCAGCGGTGTAGGCCATACCCAGAGAAGCATAGTAGGGTAGCGATGGGATGACGGTCAGGAAATGCACCTGTGCGTCATCGACGCGGGCTTCGGATTCAACGTGGCGGATCACACGTTGAGTAAATTCTTTATCAGAAATATCAATGGGTACCAGAATCATTCTACTCATAAAACCTCCTGTTTTAATAACCACCAAAATAGTATGCCATCAGGGTTAAGGTTCTACTATAGCGCGAATCACAAATTACGATTGTGGTTGATAAATCTGGGGGATGCTGAGGGTAAAAGCCCGCCGCGGGCGGCGGGCCTAAGTATTAGAACTGATATACCAAACCCAGTGCTACGATATTGTCGGTAGAAATACCGTTGTCTTTATAGAAGTTGTCATTGCCGTCTAGCAGATTGATTTTGTAATCAACATAGGTAGACATATTACGGTTAAAGTAATAAGTCGCGCCGACATCCATATATTTAACCAGATCTTGATCGGCATACTGACCTTTGTAGACCAAATCCTTACCTTTGGATTGCAGGTAAGAAATCGCCGGACGCAGACCGAAGTCGAACTGGTATTGTGCGGTCACTTCAAAGTTCTGAGTTTTGTTGGCAATCGTGCCACTCTGATTGCCGTACGGAGTCATGTTGCGGGTTTCAGAATACATCGTCGCCAGATAGATGTTGTTCGCATCATATTTGACGCCTGCGGTCCAGGCATCCGCTTTATCGCCGCCAGCAGTTGATTGATGGGTCTGTTCATTGGTGCGATCAGATGACGTATACGCTGCGCCTACGCTGACGCCCATACCTAAATCATAGGATGAGGAGAGACCGAAACCGTCGCCGTTGGAGTTTTTAACGCTGCGGCCATCGCCATTTGCGGTACCGTCCTGGTCGGCGGAAGGATTATATTCATGGCTGGACTGGTTTTCGTTTTTCCCCTGATACTGCAGGGCGAAGTTCAGGCCGTTGACCAGGCCGAAGAAATCGCTGTTACGGTAGGTGGCAACCCCATTGGCGCGGCTGGCCATAAAGTTGTCGGACTGGGTATAAGAGTCGCCGCCGAACTCCGGCAGCATATCGGTCCAGGCTTCCACGTCGTACAGGACACCGTAGTTACGACCATAGTCGAATGAGCCGTAGTCGCCAGCTTTGATCCCGGCGAACGCCAGACGGGTCCATGCCTGATCGCCAGAGCTTTCCGTATTGTTAGCCTGAACGTTGTATTCCCACTGGCCATAACCGGTCAGCAGATCGTTGATTTGCGTTTCGCCCTTAAAGCCGAAGCGCAGGTAGGTCTGGTCACCGTCTTTACTGGAGTCGCTGGAGAAATAATGTAAACCGTCAACCTTGCCGTAGAGATCTAATTTGTTGCCATCTTTATTATAAATTTCCGCCGCGTGAACCGCGCCAGCAGCCAATAATGCCGGGATGACCAGTGCCAATACTTTTCTTTTCATTTGGATATTCCTTTAGCTATTTTTGTTTTAACTTCCTGACTGGAAGTAAAACCATGCTAAAGGAGCGCATTCGGATATGATAAGTATCAATTGTTACAATATGAGTAAATTCTAAAATAAATAATAATACAGTAATGATGATTTTTCGTGTGAATATATTATCGTTGATATATATAAAATAAAAATTATACATCATGATAGTAATATCGTATTCTGCGCGGGTTATATGCCTTTATTGTCATCAGAGATTTATATTATTGCCGTCTCATTCATATTGAATGATTAATTTCGTCGGAAAATGACAAGCCCGAATAGTGAACTATTCGGGCTTTTTTTACACCGCGACGATGCTGTCAACGGCGGTTAGCTTTCGGTCGCCGGTTTCTCCGCTTTGCCTGCCATTTGGGCCAGGAAGTCATAGCGTTTCTGCAGGTCCGCGGCCGCGTCTTTCCATAACTGCTCGGCAACCTCTGGTTGCTGGGCGTTCAGGCGGCGGAAACGTTGTTCATTGAGCAGCGTTTCGGCCAGCGCGTCTGACGGCGGGCGCGAGTCCAGCGCCAGTGGCAGTTTACCTTCATCGGCGCGACGTGGATCGAAGCGGTACAGCGGCCAGAACCCGGTTGCCGTCAGTTGGCGCATCTGATCGTGGCTCAGCGCCAGGTCATAGCCATGTTCTTCACACGGGCTGTAGGCGATGATCAGTGAAGGCCCTGGATAGGCTTCCGCTTCCTGAATCGCTTTCACCGTTTGGTTAAGCTGCGCGCCAAGCGAAATCTGCGCCACATACACATGACCGTACATCATCATGCTGACGCCAAGATCTTTACGCGCCTTGCGTTTACCGTGTTCGCCAAACTTGGTGACCGCGCCCAGCGGCGTTGCCTTCGATGCCTGGCCGCCGGTGTTGGAATAACACTGGGTATCCAGCACCAGAATGTTGACGTTTTCTGTCAGGCTCAGCACGTGGTCGAGACCGCCGAAGCCGATATCGTAGGCCCAACCATCGCCGCCGATAAGCCAGATCGATTTTTCAACTAACGCGTCGGCGTCGGTCAGTAATTCCTCGGTGCCTGCAACGCCCGCCAGCGCCTGGCGCAGCGCGGCGACCTGTTCACGGCGCACTTCTGGCGTGGCTTGCGTATGCAGCGCGGCATTCAGTTCAGCCGGCAGTTTGTCGGCAAATTCGCTTAACAGGCGCATCACCCGCTGACGATGCTGGTCGACGGTTAAGCGGAAGCCGAGGCCGAATTCGGCGTTATCTTCAAACAGCGAGTTGGCCCACGCCGGACCGCGACCGTTAGCGTCGGTGGTATATGGCGTAGAGGGCAGGTTGCCGCCGTAAATAGACGAACAGCCGGTGGCGTTGGCAATCAACATCCGGTCGCCGTACAGCTGGGTCAACAGTTTGATATACGGCGTTTCACCGCAGCCGGAACAGGCGCCGGAGTATTCAAACAGCGGGCTAATCAGCTGCGAGGTACGAATATCGATACGCTCCAGTTTAGTGCGGTCGATTTCCGGCAGGTTGAGGAAGTAATCGTAATTCACTTTCTCTTCTTCAACGTGTTCAAGGCGCGACATCATATTGATGGCTTTGATTTCCGGGTTCTGACGATCTTTCGCCGGGCACACCTCAACGCACAGGTTACAGCCGGTGCAATCTTCCGGCGCGACCTGCAGAACATATTTCTGTCCGCGCATATCGCGTGATTTAACATCCAGCGAATGCAGGCTGGCAGGGGCGTTTTCCATCGCTTCCGGGGCGACCACTTTAGCGCGGATCGCCGAGTGCGGACAGGCCGCTACGCAGTGGTTGCACTGGGTGCACAGCTCTTCCTTCCAGATAGGGATCTCTTCGGCAATATTGCGTTTTTCCCAGCGGGTGGTGCCCATCGGCCAGGTACCGTCCGGCGGCAGCGCGGAGACCGGTAGCGCATCGCCGAGACCGGCAAGCATCGCGGCGGTAACCGTTTTGACGAAGTCCGGCGCCGCATCGGAGACGACCGGCGGGCGGTTCGGGCTGCTGGCGTTGACCGGCTGTAGCGGCACTTCCGCCAGCGATTCGCGAGCCAGTGCCAGCGCCTGCCAGTTGCGCTCCACCAGCTCCTGGCCTTTACTACTGTAGCTTTTGGCAATTGCCCCCTGCAGTTCGGCCAGCGCGCTGTCGCCCGGCAGGATCCGGGTTAGGTGGAAGAACGCCATCTGCATGACGGTGTTAATGCGTGCGCCGAGGCTACATTCGCGGGCGATTTTCGCGGCGTTGACCACGTAAAAACGCGTTTTCTTTTGATTCAATGTCGCCTGCACTTCCTGCGGCAGACGCGACCACGCCTCATCGGCGCCGTATGGCGTGTTGAGCAGGAAAATACCGCCGGGTTTCAGTCGCTCGGCCATTTGGTACTTATCGATAAACTGCAGCTGGTGACAGCCAACGAAATCGGCCTGCGAAATCAGATATGAGGAACGAATAGGTTTTTCGCTGACGCGCAGGTGAGAGACGGTCAGGCCGCCAGCCTTCTTCGAGTCATAGACGAAATAGCCCTGCGAGAACCACGGCGTCGAGTTACCGATGATCTTGATGTTGTTTTTGGTCGCTGAGACGCTGCCGTCGCTGCCGAGTCCGTAGAACAACGCTTCCAGTTTCGCTTCTGCCGGCAGCGTATTTTCCGCTAATGGCAGTGACAGGTTGGTGACATCATCATAGATGCCGACGGTAAAGCGCGGTTTCGGCTGCGCCGCCTGCAGCTCATTGTAAATCGCCAGCACGCATTCCGGACCAAACTCTTTTGATGAAAGCCCGTAGCGGCCGCCGATGGTACGCGGCAACGTTTTGCGCTCGCCGCGGTTAAAGGCTTCCGCCAGCGCGGTCATCACGTCGAGATACAGCGGTTCCGCATGCGCGCCGGGTTCTTTGGTGCGATCCAGCACGGCAATCGCACGGGCGCTTTCCGGCAAGGCCTGTAGCAGATGCGCGGCGGAGAACGGACGATAGAGACGAACTTTCAGTACGCCGACTTTTTCACCGCGGCTCAGCAACTCATCGACCACTTCTTCACAAGTGCCAATGGCGGAACCCATGATAACGATAACGCGTTCCGCCTGCGGATGGCCGTAGAATTCAAACGGCTTGTACTGGCGACCGGTCGCGGCGGCGAAATCGTTCATCGCCGTTTCAACGTGGTCGTACACGGCGTCGTACCACGGGTTAGTGGCTTCACGCGACTGGAAATAGGTGTCCGGGTTCGCCGAGGTCCCACGAATAACTGGATGCTCCGGGTTGAGCGCGCGCTGGCGATGCTCGGCGATTTTATCCTGCGGCAGCAGGGTACGAATGGTGTCATCCGCCAGTGGGGCGATTTTGTTAATTTCGTGTGAGGTGCGGAAACCATCAAAGAAATGAATAAATGGCACGCGGCTTTGCAGCGTGGCAATATGGGAAATCAGCGCGAAGTCCTGCGCTTCCTGCACGCTGCTGGCGCACAGCATGGCGCAACCGGTCTGGCGTACGGCCATCACGTCGGAATGGTCGCCAAAAATCGATAGCGCATGGGTGGCGATGGTACGAGCGGCGACGTGCAGCACAAACGGCATCAGCTGGCCGGACAGTTTGTACAGTGTCGGGATCATCAGCAGCAGACCCTGCGATGAAGTAAAGGACGTGGAGAGGGCGCCAGTCTGCAGCGCGCCGTGTACGGCACCAATGGCCCCGGCTTCCGACTGCATTTCGACCACGCGGGGAACATCGCCCCAGACGTTCTTCAGCCCATCGCCAGACCAGGCGTCGGCCTGCTCCGCCATCGTTGAACTGGGCGTAATCGGGTAGATGGCGATAACTTCACTCGTGCGAAACGCGACTGAAGCGACCGCGCCATTACCGTCAATCGTAATCATAAGAAGACACCCTTACATTGCGCAAAAAGAAGGGACCCGTGATACGGCGACGAGTCCTGTAGTTATTCTTCTATTATAGGACTTCACGCTATTCCCTTGAAGTTATGAGGCTTTGGACTGCACAAAGAAACAAATGGGGCGCGTTTGGGACAAACTCTCTTTTAGTTTCTCGTTCAACATATCTACTTGTGAACCATCAAGTTCTCCGATCCACTTAGAATAAACTTCGTAAACCATCTTTGCATTTTCATGTCCCATCTGGCTTGCTATGAATGCAGGATTAGCGCCAGAGGAAAGCAACCAGCATGCAAATGTATGCCTCGACTGGTAAGCGTTGCGTACTCTAACACCTGCGGCCTTTAGTCCTATAATCCACCGAGGTTTTTGCAAAGTATGCTGTTCTTGTCCTGGGTTGAGGGCAGAAGACAAAGCGCAGGCGATGTTCTTCCGTCTTGACATTGGACAAACTCACCACAGGTATCTGGGAAGCGTTGGGGAGAGGTTAAAAGCCCTAGCTTAGTGATACTTCGCGTAGGGCACCTTTGTTGTAGTGGTGACTAACTGATGGCTTTGGCTTTTTCGAGGCCTACTGGAGTCAAAATACCTCCAGTACGTTCCTTTCTGGCCCTGACATTACCCGCCATCATTTTTGTGACCCTGTAATTACTTAAGCCTTTATCAAAAAGGTTTTTGAGGCCTTCGTAATTTTCGATTGCAAAATCAGAAGTTAATGATTCGTTAGCTTCATGCATTCGCAGTAATTCTATCAGTAGCTCTTGTTCGTTCATTTTTAGCCTCGCGAATCCGGTCTTATAGGAAAGCTGATTTATTCAGCTTAATCATCTGTAACGCTCTCCATCGAGAAGATGAGGGCATCGACATTATATTAAAGCTGGATATTTTTTAACAAATTATCTGATCTGTCACGGGTATCGAAAAGCCGGAGTATCACCATGGCGAAAAAAACGGTACGAGTCGCCAGGGCGGATTCGTACGATAACTTTATTGCCCGTGTCGGCATGCAGCAGCCAAACCAGCATGCCGCATCGACCTACCGGGCGAACTATACAAGCCGCAACCGTCTGCTTATTGAGTGGGCTTATCGTTCCTCCTGGATTATTGGCACTGCCGTCGATTCAAAAGCAGACGACATGACGAAAAAGGGCGTGCGCATCACCAGCGAGATAGACCCGAAACGCCGTGGCATTCTGGAATCACGCTTTGATGAGCTTCAGTTGTGGGATTGCATCAACGAAACGTTGAAGTGGTCCCGGCTGTATGGCGGGGCCGTAGCGGTGATTCTGATTGAAGGGCAGGCACCACTGACGCCGCTGATTCTGGACAAAGTTGGTAAGGGCAGCTTTAAAGGGCTGGCCGTTCTTGACCGCTGGATGATTAACTCACAGCTCACCAGGCGCATAAAAGCGCTTGGGCCTAACCTCGGCAAGCCTGAATTCTACGACATCGTGACGACGGCGCAGGGGCTTCCTGCATGGAGCGTTCACCACAGCCGCCTGATTCGTATGAATGGTGTGAAACTGCCTTACCAGCAGAAAATCACCGAGAACGAGTGGGGTATGTCCATAGTCGAGCGTATTTTCGACCGTCTGACAACCTATGACAGTACCAGTGTTGGCGCTGCCCAGTTATATGCGGCTGATATGCGAAGCGCTGCTGTTGGCGCTGCTAGTGGGGCAAATAGTGGCGTACAGACATCTAAATCAGTGGATAAGGTTTCTGTGGGATATGACGCCAGCATGACGCTAAACCCTGATGCGGGTTTCTGGAATAACACACGCTATGGCTCCGAGTTTTGGGAATACCTCATGATCTTCGGGGCCGGGGCAATCCAGTTGGGGACGCCTTAATAAAGTCCGGGTTAACGATTACCGCAGATAACGCTGAGTCTGTTCTGAAGTCTCTACGCCAGCTTTCAGGTATGGATGTGCTGGTGGGGATCCCGGACGGCCCAAAGCGCGAAGACGCGCATTTTTGGGGAAAGATGGTGACTACTCAAACATGAAAATGGAAATGGGGCTGATGCCAGCGCGAGACGGGAACAATTATGGCTTTGAGTTCGTTAAACGTAACGGAAAAGCTTTCCTTCACGTTCAACTGCTGCAGAACAGCATGGATACGTCAAAGTTGAACGATTCATATCCTTGCCATAGTCATAATGTTTGATTTGAGCGGCGCATTTTACCTCTCCGTAACCAAGCCTTCATTGAAGTTCTTTTTTTCGCCGCTATAATCGGAGAAATTACAGAGTTATCCTATGGGGTCTTGGCGTGGAGTATGTTCCAAAAGATTTGTATGTTAAAAAGAAAATGCGTCCTTACATTATCGCTATGGTGTTAGTGTCTATTTTCTTGCTCAATTCCAGCATTGAAAAACAGTTTGTAATTGTTTTAATTCTCGGTGGTATTATTGCGATAATTTATTTCTCTAAAGTTTATCACCCCGAAAAGTGGGATAAAACAATTGGTGACCTTGTAAGACAGGCAAGAGAAATTGATGAGCAACAGTTTAGGGATGCAGTATCGAAACATCTTCCTGTATTAGCAAGAAAGAAAAATGTTTTAATTACTGAAGATGATTATGGAAATGTAATAGTTGAAAAATGGATCAAAGAAAAAAACTATTATTTATCCAAGTTGAGATATATCCCTTATGCGAAGCCGTATTATCCCGGCATGGATGAGATGGACCAAGTTTTTATTTTGGATGAGCTTATAGAGGATTATGTAGATGATAACCCTCTACGAAGTGAGTTTGATGACAATCTCTCACCTATTGAGTATGAGCATCTTTGTGCGGATATTTTACGTGCTCAGGGCTGGGAAGCCAGGGTAACCCAGGGTTCAGGTGATCAGGGTGTTGATGTACTGGCAATCAAAGATGGAATAATGTTAGCAGTTCAGTGCAAGAAGTATTCAGCACCAGTTGGGAATAAAGCAGTTCAAGAAGTCATTGCTGGCGTAGGTTTCTACGGTGCAAACATTGGTGCAGTAGTTACAAACAACATATATACACCATCTGCGAGACAGTTAGCTAACTCTCATAATATTCTACTCCTACATCATGATGATTTGCACACCATCAACGATTATGTATAACGTTAAAAATATCTGGTACAACCCGCCTCGGCGGGTTTTTTCATATATGGAGTTTGCGAATGCCTTCTTCTAATCAAACCCGTAGCGGCTCCCTTGATGAAACTTTCGATTCAGAACGGAAAGCCCTTAACGAACAATTGCGCGTTGCACTACCGGGGATTGTGCAATCTTTCGATCCTGAAACCGTTACCGCTGTAGTGCTGCCAGCTATCCGCTACATTGAGCGAGATAACGATGGCAAAAAATCAACACGGGATTATCCGCTGCTGGTGGATGTCCCGGTCATTTTCCCTTGTGGGGGGGGGACCCTGACATTTCCAGTCAAAGAGGGTGATGAATGCCTGGTGATATTTGGTGACCGCTGTATCGATTTCTGGTGGCAAAGCGGCAGCATTCAGGAGTCGGTAGACGACAGAACGCACGATTTATCCTATGCGTTCTGCATTGTCAGCCCGCAGTCACAGGCGAAGAAAATCAGCGGCGTTAGCCCTACGGCCACGCAGCTGTGTACCGACGACGGATCGGCGTTTATTGAGCTGGAGCCGGGTGGCGCTGTGACCATCGACAGCCCGCAGATATTCGCCCATTCCGAATCCGCAGCACGGACGGTGTAATTGAGTTTGAGTCAGTCGCGCAGTTGTTGACAGGAGACTCTGGTCTCAACTTCAACGAAAGCATGATTGACAACAATGCGCCGGATGGCTGGCTGTTCCTGATTTATTCGCGTAACGGTCTGGTAATCGCCGGGGTTAAGGAAGACGGGACTAAAGTCGGCTGGGGCGGGAGTGGCGGCGGTGGCGGGCAGGCTGGCGGGATTACTCCTGGCGATACAGCAGTGGGTTATGACGATAATTCGTACACTGGCGATGCCACGGTTCGTGATGTTGTGGGCGAGCGCATCAATGGCCGGTTCGTTGTCGATGCCTTTGACACGACTTCACCCGATGATAACGGCGGCGTGCTGGTCGGTACGGATGGGCGTCGCTGGGTCCGTCAGTGCGACTTTGTCTCTTATGACATGTTTGGCGCACCCCGCATCCCCGAGTCGGTATATCAGAATTATGCCACGCTGTCCGCACAGGGTAATGAGTCGGCAGCGCAGGCGTTACTGACTGATATCGAGCCGGCGGAACAGGCCATTGCCCGTTGCTGTGCCTTTGCGGCTAAGCACGCAATCCCGGTTGTCCAGAATATCGGGCGGTTCCTGTGGGTGAGTGGCGGGATTGTGGTGAGGACGTCTTCCTGTCTTAGCGGTTCTACAATCGTCACCTGCAATCGCAGCGGAACGGATGAAACCCGCTGGGGGAAAGTGGATGGTGTGGACGATGACGCCCCCGACCCGATGTGTATGTTTCGCATCCAGAGTAAGGCACGCGTCAACTTCACCGCGGCTGAACTTAACGAACTCAATACCTCTTATTCGGGAGTATGGATATCCCTATGCCGAAACCGGGGCGGGTTGTTCGGCTTCATTTCTTCTTCCGTCGAGCTTTACCGCGGCGGGGATAAAACCAACGTCCGTAGCCAGGTGCATTTCCGGGACTTCACCAGCGTTGGTCGTAATGGCGCGGTTTCTGATGTACTGGTGAAAAATATTCTGGCGGGCACCATCACGGAAGTCTGGATACAGCCGAAAGAAAATGCCTGGCTTAACTTTGAACCTCCGGCGTTTTTTGAGGCAGGCAATGGGCGCAAGTTCGTAAACATTCAGGTCGAGCGCTCGCAGGTTAACATTGAAAATCTGGTGATGGATAACTGGGCGACGGGTGATGTCGAATCCCGCGTGGTTATCCTGCAAGAGTGCAGACTGGTCTAGCCGAAAAAGTAATGACGGGTAATTTCACCCGGTAACCGTATGCAAGAGTTACCGGGTATCCTAAAAGAGAACCATCCGGCATGGGGATTTTGGGGCATATTTTGGGGCAAAACGGCGATTGGGGCACGATTTGGGGCGCTGAAATGTACGCATTTGTTCTGCGGTGAAAATTTTTATCTCATTGAAATTATGGTGGATTATTGATTTTTGAGGAGTGATTTTTTTCTTGCCATAATAATCCTCCTATTTTAGCAAACGCCCACAGAGACCATTTTCGCATTTGTGTCCTTGGGAATGTCCTTATTCTATGTCTGGATCAAGTTTTTGGTGGAAAAACCATAAAAAGTGAATATATAGCCAGACATCGACGGCACAGATAAAAACAATTGAAACCGGAAGCGGTATTAGCATGCAATGGGTGGAACCCGTTAATTAACCCGGCGACGACCGACCATCGATTGCGGCGATTTACTCTCGAGCGAAACATTTAACAGCGGAATAGAATGAGGTTTGTGGCGCTGCTTTGCCTGACGAGATCAACCTTTAAGCGGAAAATTTGCTAGGAAATGTTAATGAGGCGCATAAATACGTATTTCGCCTCTCGACGTCAGGCGCTGCGCTGCCTATTATTCTTGAGTTTGTTCATTCTAAGATGTTTCTGAAAGGGGAAAAGGATGCGAGCTGCGTTTTTAGTGGGGTGTGCTGCGTTATTACTGTCGGCCTGTAGTAGCGAGCCGGTGCAACAAGCGACTGCGGCGCACGTGACGCCCGGCATGCGCGCTGCGATGAGCGGCAGCGGCCAGGCGAACTGCGCAATGGTTGGCGGTTCATTATCCGTCGCCCGCCAACTCGACGGCACCACCATCGGCATGTGCGCGCTACCTAATGGTAAACGCTGCAGCGAACAGGCATTAGCGGGCGGAAGCTGCGGAAATTACTAATCCGCGCAGAGTTTGGCTACATTAAGTCGGCGAGTTTATATACCAGCGATTGATCGGCGGTCGCCAGCGTTAGCTGATTTTCCGTCAGGTCGACCTGTGCGCCATTGCGCAGCATTTTGCTGAGCGTATTATCCAGCGCATTCCGTTGTGGATCCGCGCACAGCTTGCGCGTCATCGCCAGTTGTTTGACTTTCAGCTCGCCGTCAGACAGTTTACCCTGGCCGCTAAAGCCGTTGCACATCGTGCCTGAAACATACATTTTTTCGCCGAAGCTAATTTCCGGCGGTGGCGTCTGGCTGGCTGGTAGTGCCTGGCCGTTGACGCTGGTCAGGATAAAACGGTGGTGTTGCAGCTGATCCGCGCCCGTCGATACTTTGCTGTTGTATACGCAGCCTGATAGCAGCATGCCCGCCGCCAGCAGTGCAGCAAACTTGTTCATTCTTACTCCAAAAGCATTTGTCATATCAATAAAAGCAAAAAGCAGTGTAACTGTAATGCAGGTGAGATCTGTGGGGATTGTCTGAATGTGCCCCCCACAGAAGGGGGGCACAAAAGGGGAAAGAGGCTTAAACCAGTGCGTTCGGGCAGTTTTCGCCTTTATCAACCTGTTGCAAATTGTCAAGGGTGGTCTCTGAAATACTGATCAGCGCTTCCGCCGTCAGGAATGCCTGGTGGCCGGTAAACAGCACGTTATGGCAGGCGGACAGACGACGGAATACGTCATCCTGGATGACATCATTCGACTTATCTTCAAAGAACAGATCGCGTTCATTTTCATACACGTCCATTCCCAGCGCGCCGATCTTCTGGTGTTTCAGTGCCTCAATGGCCGCTTGTGAATCAATCAACGCGCCGCGGCTGGTATTGATGACCATCACTCCGTCTTTCATCTGATCAAATGCCGCTTGATTAAGCAGGTGATAGTTATCGTCGGTCAGCGGGCAGTGCAGGGAGATCACATCGGACTGCGCGTACAGCGTCGGCAGGTCGACATATTCCACCCCGAGATCCAGCGCTGCAGCGCTTGGATAGGGATCAAACGCCAGCAGGCGCATACCGAAGCCTTTCAGGATCCGCAGCGCAGCGACGCCGATTTTACCTGTGCCGATCACCCCGGCGGTTTTACCGTACATGGTGAAGCCGGTCAGTCCTTCCAGCGAGAAGTTCGCGTCGCGGGTGCGTTGATAGGCGCGGTGAATGCGGCGGTTCAGCGACATCATCATGCCGATGGCATGCTCAGCGACGGCTTCGGGTGAATAGGCCGGAACGCGTACGACGCGCAGCCCCAGTGCTTTAGCGGCATCAAGATCGACGTTATTAAATCCGGCACAGCGTAGGGCGATGTATTTCACGCCGTGGGCTTTTAGCTCTTCGAGTACCGGGCGGCTACCGTCGTCGTTAACGAAGATACATACCGCTTCGCAGCCGTTGGCGGTTTTGGCAGTTTTTTCAGTCAACAGAAAGTCAAAAAATTCAAGTTCAAAGCCGTATGCGTCGTTAACTTGCTGCAGGTACTTTTTATCGTACTGCTTTGTACTATAAACCGCGATTTTCATAAGACTTTTCTCCAGTGATAATACCGTCACGGTAGCATAATTAAAATAATCTTACAAATATTAAAAATTAGTTTAATTATCAGGTTATGATATTAATTCTAGAGCATATCGCAAGCTTAAGAAATCTCTTTAAAAGACAAGGCGTTTCACCAAAAACTGAGGCTGAATGCGCCCGGTGCCAGCAGGATTAATGGCCAGAGTACACCTGATGTGATATTGGCGACCTGGAAACGCCACAGCGACGTACCGCTGGCGCCAGTGACCAGCGGCAGGGTCGCACGTAGCGGCGATAGAAAACGGCCAAAGAACACCGCCCAGTCGCCATAGCGACGCAATAACAGCTGGCAGCGCAACAATCGCTCGGTGCTCAGCCAGCGCAGGTGCTGCAGGTGATGTTGATAGTGATGGCCAATTTGCCATGAGAGCCAGAATCCGCCGATTGCGCCGAGACTGGCGCTTAGCCACATTAGCAGGAAATGCTCGATGCTTACCGACGCCAGCGTGCCGAGAACCAGCAGGCCGGAGGTTCCAGGGATCACAAAAGAGATCAGTGCGCAGGATTTACTGAAGGCCAGCAGAAAAACAATCAGTAATACCAATGAATAGTGGCTCTGTGCGCTTTCGATGAGCGAGATAATGAGCTCCACGAAATAAAGGTTCCTTATTAGCTATGTTTCCGTGTGTCGCAGGAATAATTTAACCAAAGTCTAAATAGTTTTTCAGCGGAAATGAGTGCGACTATCCTTAATCTGGACGCTAACTTTCACTCGCGGGTCGAACGTGCCACAATAGGCACTTCTCGGCTTTAACTTAGAATCAGGATCTGACTGCCCATGAAGGGTAAATATAAAGCCGCCGTTGCGCTGTTATTAGCACTTATTCTGCTGCCGCTGGCATTGTTGGCAACATTAACACATTGGGTTCCGACGCTGGCGGGTATTTGGCTGCCGGTTGGCACACGCATTTCTCTGAGCGAAAGCCCGCGACTGACGCGTTCCTCTCTGATTATCCCTGATTTACGTTATCTGGTCGGCGACTGTGAAATTGCCCGCGTCAGTCACGCGCAGCTGTCGCGTCCCAGTCGCTGGCGGCTACACGTCGGCGAACTCGACATTAATAGCGCCTGCCTGAATAAAATCCCCGATAGCGAGCCGATGTCCGGCGCGCCGCGCACCCTCGCCGAATGGCAATCGATGCTGCCTTATAGCTGGTTGACCATCGACAACTTGCGCCTGTCGCCATGGGAAAAATGGCAGGGGAAACTGGTGATGTCGCTGACGCCTGCGCAGCAGGATATTGGTTATGCCGGTAAAGAGGTCACCCTGCAGGCGAAACTGCGCGGGCAGACGTTAGCGATCAGTCATTTCACTGCGCAACTGGTGGAAGGCCAGGCGCCGGTCAAGCTGGTGGGTGAATTCCATATGCCGCTGGTGCCGGATGGCCTGCCGGTGGACGGCCATCTGGTCAGCACCTTCGAATTCCCGCAAACGCCGGGTCTGGTGGATGCTGAACTGGAATGGCAGAAAAATCGCGGCCAGCTGTTGGTGACGCCGCGCGGCGAGGTTGAGCCGATGCTGGATCTGCCGTGGGAAATCACCCCGGAACGCATCACGATTAGCGATGGCCGCTGGAATACGGTGTATGCCGGTTACCCGCTAAGCGGGCGGGTGGCGCTGTCGGTCGGCGACTGGCAGAAAGGCACTGAGGAGATGGAAATCAGCGGCCGTCTCAACGTATTAACCCACGGTGAGGCCGGTAAGGGCAACGCCGTGCTGACCATCGGCCCCGGCAAGCTGAGCATGGATAACAGTGATATGCCGTTGAGCCTGAGCGGTGAAGCGAAACTCGACGATATGATTTTTTACGCCGTGCTGCCTGCTAAACTCAGCGGCCCGCTGACGGCACCGACGTTGGCCTTCCATCCCGGCGCATTGCTGCGCTCGCGCGGGCGGGTGATCGACGCGCTTAACATTGATGAGATCCGCTGGCCGCTGGCAGGGGTTAAGGTGACCCAACAGGGTGTGGACGGCCGTTTGCAGGCGATACTGCGCGCCCATGAGCAGGAGATGGGTGATTTCACGCTGCATCTGGACGGCCAGGCCGACAACTTTATGCCTGACCGTGGCCGCTGGTCGTGGCGCTACTGGGGCGATGGCCATTTCACGCCGATGCAGGCGCGCTGGGATGTAAAAGGCGCGGGCGAGTGGCGCGATAGCTCAATTATCCTCAACAGCCTGTCGACCGGTTTCGATAAACTGCAATACGGCAGCATGCTGGTCAGTTCGCCACGTCTGACCCTCGACAAGCCGATTCACTGGCTGCGTGATGAACAGCATCCGAAGTTCAGCGGCGCCTTGTCGCTCGATGCGGGTAAAACCACCTTCAGCGGCGGTAGCGTGCTACCGCCTTCAACCCTTAAATTCAATATCGACGGACGCGACCCAACCTGGTTCTTGTTCAATGGTTCGTTGCACGCCGATAAAATCGGCCCGATACGTCTGGCAGGGCGCTGGGACGGCGTGCGTCTGCGTGGTCAGGCCTGGTGGCCGAAACAGTCGTTGAGCGTTTTCCAGCCGCTGATCCCGCCGGACTGGAAAATGACCCTGCGTGAAGGTGAAATGTATGCCCAGGTCGCCTTTTCCGCGGCGGCCGATCAGGGCTTTGAAGCTGGCGGTCATGGCGTATTGAAAGGCGGTAGCGCCTGGATGCCGGACAACCAGATCAACGGCGTCGATTTTGTCCTGCCGTTCCGCTTCAGCGGCGGTACCTGGCAGCTCGGTACCCGCCGTCCGGTTTCGCTGCGGATTGGCGAAATCGTTAACCAGTTTACCGCCAGGAACCTGAGCGCCGATCTGCAGGGGTCATGGCCGTGGAGCGAGCAGAGTCCCTTGCAGCTCAGCAACGTCAACGTCGATATCCTCGGCGGTAAGTTGACGATGCAACAGCTACGGATGCCGCAGCATCAGCCGGCGCTGCTGCGTCTGCAGAATATCTCCAGCAGCGAATTAATCAGCGCCATCAAGGTCAAGCAGTTTGCGGTATCCGGCGCGTTTAATGGCGCGTTGCCGCTGTGGCTGAATGACGATAAATGGATCGTCAAAGACGGCTGGTTTAGCAACCCGGGCCCGATGACTATGCGCCTGGATAAGGATACCGCGGATGCGCTGGTGGCCGATAACGTCTCTGCTGGCGCCGCGATCAACTGGTTGCGCTATATGGAAGTGTCCAAATCGTGGACGCGGATTAACCTTGATAATCTCGGCAAGCTGACGATGAGCGCAGCAATTAGCGGTACCAGCCGGGTAGAGGGAAAAAGCAGCACGGTGCATTTAAACTATACCCATGAAGAGAATATTTTCGATCTGTGGCGCAGTTTGCGCTTCGGCGATAATTTGCAGGCATGGCTTGAGCAGAATGCGAAACTGCCCGCCCCGAGCTGTACGGACACATGTAAGGAACCAAAATGATAAAACTGTTCGCCGCGGCGCTGGCGACCCTGCTGCTGGCAGGTTGTACGCCGCGTATTGAAATCGCCGCGTCCAAGGAACCGATTACCATCAATATGAACGTCAAGATCGAACATGAGATTCATATTAAGGTGGATAAGGACGTCGAGAATTTGCTGAAATCGCGTAGCGATCTGTTCTGAGGCGATGATGAAAAAACGACTGCTGATCGCCGCACTGGCGTTAACGTTGTTTAGCACGTCGGCGCTGGCGCTGACGTTGAATGAAGCGCGAGCGCAGGGACGGGTGGGGGAAACCCTTAACGGCTATCTGGCGCCGCTAAAACAGGATGCGCAGACCCTGGCGTTAGTCAAACAAATCAACGCCGCGCGTAGCGAAAGCTATCAACAACTGGCGGATGACAATAATCTGCCGGTAGATGAAGTGGCGAAGATGGCCGGGCAGAAGCTGGTGGCGCGGGCGCAGTCTGGCGAATATGTGCAGGGTATTAACGGCAAATGGCTGCGCATACCCTAAAGGGTTAACGACAGCGCTTGCGGTATTCGCCGGGCGACACGCCGAAGCGTTGCTTAAAGGCGGTGGAGAAGTGGCTATGATCGCTGAACCCCCAACGGTAGCCAATCCCCGCCAGCTTTTCGTCGTCGTGAGCGTTTTGTAACGCCCGGGCGCACAGGTCGAGACGGCGGTTTTTAATGTACTGTGCCACCACCAGCCCCCGGTCGGCAAATAAGCGGTACAGGCTGCGTACCGACATTCCGGTTTCCCCCGCCAGCCACTCCGGGCGCAGATGTTCCGACTGTATTGACTCATCAATCAACGCCATAATCTTTTGAAACTGCTTCTCGCGGCGTGACGGCGGCGCTTCCTGTTGCTGCAGCATGGGGCGCAGCAGGCAGGCGATGGCCTCCAGCGCCGCTTCGCTTTCACTACCGGAAAGTCCCGGGCTGCTCATGCTCTCCTGCAGCAGACGCTGACTGAGTTGAACCATCGGCAGGGTTTTATTCAGCCGGGTGGCGATACTGATATCGCTGCTGCGTAAATGGCTTTCCAGTAGCTGGCGGGGCAGCAGCAGCGAAGCCTGCTGAGACGTCTGCTGCCAGAAAATAGAACAGGGGCGAGAAGCATCAATCAGCGTGATATCGCCGGCTTCCAGCACCACCTGGCGTTCATCCTGTTCGAGGGAGGCCTGGCCAGAGAGCTGGAAGACGGTATAGAACCAGGCGTCGTTATCGCGCTTGATCTCATTGCGGGTACGGTAAAGATTGACGCCGCGGGCGGTGACGGTACTGACCTTGAGACTACCGGCGTAGCTGGCGTCGATCTCGCCGTGGAAATCGCCGTCCAGCGGGCGAGCGGCAAAATGACCGCACACCTGATTGATTTTCGCCAACCAACGCTGATAGTCCTGTCCGCTCTCTGCCGTCGCCATCGTTCGCACCTTGTAATAATAATGTTTCTGCATTGTTGCATTTATGACGTTACTGGCAAGAGTGACGCGCGGAGTATATGAAAGAACTATTACCTGCGGCACATTTCACCTGAATTTAACGCGCTTAATTGCGGTACCTGTCACAGTGGCAACAATGATTGTCACAGAGAAAAAAGCGTAAATGTCCGACCCGTCCTAGACTGTGAGCACTATCCGCGAACAATAAGGAAGTCGCATGTCCACATCACAGGTCGCGCTGCTTGCCAGCGTACAGCAGTTTCTCGACAAACAGCATGGCTTATATATTGATGGCAACCAGCAGGCGGCGCAGAGCGAAAAGCGCTTAACCGTCTGGGATCCGGCAACCGGGCAGGCGATAGCCACCACGGCGGACGCCAATGCCGCTGATGTTGACCGAGCGGTGATGTCCGCCTGGCGCGCTTTTGTTTCCCGCAGTTGGACCGGACGCACCCCGGCCGACCGCGAGCGGATCCTGCTGCGTTTCGCCGATTTGGTGGAGCAGCATGGCGAAGAGCTGGCGCAACTTGAGACCCTTGAGCAGGGGAAATCGATCAATATTTCCCGGGCGTTTGAAGTCGGCTGTACTCTGAACTGGATGCGCTACACCGCCGGGCTGGCGACCAAAATTAGCGGCCGCACGCTGGATGTTTCCATTCCGTTCCCGGAAGGCGCGCGCTATCAGGCGTGGACCCGTAAGGAGCCGGTTGGCGTGGTGGCGGGTATTGTCCCCTGGAACTTCCCGCTGATGATCGGTATGTGGAAGGTGATGCCGGCGCTGGCTTCCGGTTGTTCGATTGTGATCAAACCTTCTGAAACCACGCCGTTAACGCTACTGCGAGTGGCGGAATTGGCGACGGAGGCCGGGATCCCGGACGGCGTCTTTAACGTGGTGACCGGCAGCGGCGCCGAGTGCGGCGCGGCGTTAACCACGCATCCGCATGTTGCTAAGGTGAGCTTTACCGGCTCGACGGCGACCGGAAAACATATCGCTCGCGCGGCAGCCGATCGCCTGACCCGGGTGACGCTCGAACTGGGCGGCAAAAATCCGGCCATCGTGCTGAAAGACGCCGATCCGCAGTGGGTGATTGAAGGCTTGATGACCGGTAGCTTCCTGAATCAAGGGCAGGTGTGCGCCGCCAGTTCGCGGATTTACATCGAAGCGCCGCTGTTTGATAACCTGGTCGCTGGATTTGAGCAGGCGGTTAAGTCTCTGCAAGTTGGCCCGGGGATGGTAGAAACCACCCAGATTAACCCGGTGGTCTCGCAGGCGCACTGCGCCAAAGTCGCCGCCTATCTGGATGAAGCGCGTAAACAAAACGCCGAGCTGATTAGCGGTAATGTTGGGCCGAACGGCAACGGTTTTTACATCGCGCCGACGCTGGTGATTAACCCGGATGCCGGGTTGCGCCTGAATCGCGAAGAGGTGTTCGGTCCGGTAGTTAACCTGGTGCGCGTCGCCGACGGCGAAGAGGCGCTGCGGTTGGCGAATGACAGTGATTTCGGTCTCACCGCCAGCGTCTGGACCCGCGACCTGACGCAGGCGCTGAACTACACCGATCGGTTGCAGGCCGGTACGGTATGGGTGAATAGCCATACGCTGATCGATGCCAATCTGCCGTTCGGCGGGATGAAACAGTCCGGTACCGGTCGCGACTTCGGCCCGGACTGGCTGGATGACTGGTGCGAAACCAAATCGGTTTGCGTGCGCTACTAAGTTTATGCCGGGGCTCCGTATTTTGTCGGGTGGCGCTACGCTTACCCGACCTACGTTTAAGCCCTGGTCAGCACAGCGCAGATAACCGTATCGACGATCCCTCTCTCCCTTGAGCGCTGATTTGCTATTATTGGCGCTCTTTTCTTTGATGTTGTCTCGCTATGTACAATGATGCCCTTTGCTATCAGCAGTATGGCGCGCCGGAAACGGTGCTTGCGCTGCATCACTCGCCGTTGCCGCCGCTGGCGGACGGGCTGGTGCGGGTGCAAATGCGCTATGCACCGGTCAACCCTTCCGATTTGATTCCCATTACCGGCGCTTACCGCCATCGTACGACGCTGCCCGCGGTGGCGGGGTACGAGGGGATCGGCGTGGTGGTTGAAACGCCGACGAGCGGGCATCCGCTGCTCGGGCGGCGGGTACTGCCGCTACGCGGTGCCGGTACCTGGCAGCGTTATCTCGATATTGATCCACACTGGCTGGTACCGGTGGCGGAAGGTATTGACGACGTATTGGCCGCACGCGGCTATATCAATCCGCTGACGGCAATGCTGATGCTTAAACGTTGGCCAGTGGCCGGAAAGCAGGTTCTCCTGACCGCGGCGTCATCTTCCTGCGCCAGCCTGCTGGCGCAATGGTCGCTCGCCATGGGCGCCCGTTCGGTGAGCGGCATTATTCGCTCGCCGCAGCATAGTGCGCGCCTGGAACAGTCAGGCGTTTATCCGCTGCTTGAAGGCGACAGGGCGCGGATTGAACAGGTCAGCCAGTACAGCGAGCTGGTGTTTGATGCGGTTGGCGGCGGACTGGCGGACTTTTTGCTGTCGGTGTTGCCGGTTACCTCGACGCTTGTCTCTTACGGGTTGCTATCCGGACGAGCGCTCACCCAGATGCGGGGCTGCGCGGTAGTGCGCAAGTTTCATCTGCGGGAAGCCTTACCGACGCTGAGCGTTGAAGAGTGGCAGGGGGCGTTTGCCGAGATCTGGCGGCGGCTGCCGACGACGATGCAGCCACCCGCGCAGGTGGTGCCATTATGCGGCTGGCGCGAGGCGATTGCCGCCGCCGGCCAGCCGGGGAGAAGCGGTAAAATCCTGATCGATTTTACCGCCGGTTAGGATGGCGGGTTACTTTTTCTTCTCGCCTAACGTCGGCGTTTCGTCAAAGAAGTTCCACGGTTTCAGCAGCGCATGCGCCCACTCGGTCGGCATGATGGGCCACTCTTCGGCGCGCGCCACGTGAGTGGTACCGGTGGTGATCCACACGACATCATCATGGTTGCTCAGCGATTCATCGTCCTTCGCGTACTGACCTAAACCGGTATCGTGGTCGGAGCGGTTCGGATACTTCCCTTCCGGATAACGTTCGCTCGGATGGTAGCGCGTTACCCACAGCTGTTTATCCATAAAGCTCAGACGGTGGTAAATCCACTCATCCGGGGCGAATTTGGCGCCGGTCGCCGCCGGATGAGTCCCGCCTGCATAAGGGATAATCTGGTACGAGACCGGGTTGCCCATACGGTTCTCTTTGCTGGTGTTGCTCAGCAAGCGAATGGTGCCCGGATCGAATTTCTGCGCCGCTTTCTGCTCGCTATCGATGGTGTACTGATTGACCTGCATGGTACTGGTCCGCGGGCCACCAGCGGTATTCGGCTTCACTTCCGGATCCATGGCCACCAGGGTGTTGTTCTCGCCGTCAACATCGAGATCGAGACGGAAGTTATAAATATGCTGGTGGGTGGTGCCGACAATATTATGGTCGATCAGCGTACCGTAGCGGGTGTCGTCTTTGGCGCTTGGGTCATGCATGGTCTTCGCCTTCACGCCTTTCACCGCTTCAATACCGGTCGCTCCGGCGTCAATGCCGATGGTACCGTTTTCGTGGAATACCCAGTCAAAGATGTAGTCATAGTTGCCGACGGTACTGATCCAACGCACCACCAGTTCGCGGCGTTCGGTACTGACGTTTGGCTGCCCCATCTCCTGATGCTTATATTCCGGCCCGGCGTAGCGCTCGAAGATCGCCACCGCGCGCGGAATAGTCATCGGTTTACCGGTATAGTCGGCGATGGTTTCATCCAGCAGCACTGCATTCGATGGCGCATCTTTACCACGGGCGATAGGCGAAGTCAGGGTACCCATGCCGTAGTCGCCGGAGTCCAGGTAGGCCTTAAAATACCAGCCGATATCCGGGTCGCCGTAAGGGACGATCATGCCGCCCAGCGACCCTTCATACATGACCTGACGTTTTTTACCGTTATCGTTATAGGTCACCGTTGAGAGGATTGGCCCCACGCGGGAGTTGAGGCGCAGATGGAAATCCCAGTTCTGCCAGTGAATGGTATCGCCGGTGATGGTGTAGTTTTTCCCTTCCGGCTCGCTGATATCCAGCGGTTTCACCGCCGGGGCGACGCGGTCGCGGCCATCATACGGGCGTGGCGCCATTGGTACCGGGATCACCGGACCTTCTTCAATTTTGATAATTTTCTTCGCTTCGAGATCGACCACCGCCACCAGATTTTCAATGGGATGCGCCCAGTAGTTGCCGTCGCCGGTGTCAAGATAGCTCACTACCTTCAGCAAACGCGCGTCCTGTTTCAGGCCGTCTTTACCGTCAAAGTAGCCAACGGTAAGCGGGGTGGTGACCACCTTGCTGGGATCCTGAATACCGTGTTTTTTCAGCACCTCAGCAAATTCGCTGCTGGCGTTAATAATGTTCTGCACGCTGGCGAAATCGTCGAGCAGCACCATGCCGTGCGCATTTTTGATCGGCGTCCATGACAGCACTTTTTTGTTCTGTAGATCGACGACGGCTTCAATGACATGTTTGCCATCGAGCATCACCACATCGGCGGTGCGCGGAGCATCGACCGGAGTGCCCTTCAGCGCAAAGGCCCATACCGCCGCTTTATCCGGTTCATGCAGGGAAATTTCGGTAAAGCGGGTATTCGGCTGGAATTCCGGCGCGGCTTTCACAATGGTGACCGCCTCGTTGATTTCCACCGCGGAGAGCGAGTTCAGCGGGTGGGGGCGCTTTTCCACCTGGAAGGTTTGGTCAAGACCGGACTGGAACACATCGTTGATGAAGGTATCCGAGACCCAGGCTTTTCCTTCCTTCATCACCACCGGTACCTGCAGGTTAAGCGTTTTGCCGTTGACGATCGCCGTTTTCGCGCCGGGCTTCACTTTGACGTAGGCGCCATCTTTCATCAGGGTAAACATCTGCGCGTAGTCATCCCACTGCACGTCGGCGCCAAACTCCTGCAGCGTTTTATCCATTGGCACCATGTGCGCTTCGCTGCCGTGAGCGAAGACCGGTGATTGCCAGGCGCAAAGCGCCGCGATGGCTAAAGCCAGCGCGGTTTTACGAGGGGAAAGCATCGAACCGTTTGCCATTGTGACCTCATCTTATTGTTGTGTTGTATCTTGCCGCTGCGACAGTCGGCTTTATCAGTCTTAACCTAACAGCCCGGCATGCCGGGGCGTTTGCCTGCTCTTGCCAGGTTGTTTGTCAGTTTTGCCAGACAGACGTAAAAAATGCCTCCGCAGAGGCATTAAGCGCGTAGTCCCCCTAGCGGATTACGCCGGGAAGTCTCCCTGCTGCCGGGCGACCAGGGTCAGAATCGAATACAGGGCCACCGCCTGCTGGTGCTGGTTGAAAATCTCTACGGCCCATTCGACGACGCCGGTGGCTTTCTCTTCGGCGCTACGCTGGCGTTTGACCGTCTTACGCTTACAGGTCAGGCGAACCTGGATGGTATCGCCCGGTTTAACCGGTTCGATAAAGCGCAGGTTTTCCATCCCGTAGTTGGCGATAACCGGCCCGACGCCCGCATCGACGAACAGCCCGGCGGCGGCGGAAATCAGGAAATAGCCGTGTACCACGCGTTCGCCGAAGATCGACTCTGCGGCGGCGATTTTGTCCATGTGGGCATAGAAATGGTCGCCGCTCAGGCAGGCGAAGTTGACGATATCGGCTTCGGTCAGCGTCCGGCGCGGCGTCAATAAACTGTCGCCAGGCTGGATCTCTTCGAAATATTTACGGAACGGGTGAACGCGGTCTTCGCTAACCTGCGCGCCGCGTACCCATTGTTGGCCGATTGTCGCCAGCATTGTGGGGCTGCCCTGAATGGCGGTACGTTGCATGTAGTGTTTCACTGAACGTAGCCCGCCGAGCTCTTCTCCGCCGCCCGCGCGGCCGGGGCCGCCGTGTACTAGCTGCGGCAGTGGCGAGCCGTGGCCGGTTGATTCTGCCGATGACTCTTCGTTCAGCACCTGGATACGGCCATGGGCGCGCGCCGCGCCGAGGATAAACTCGCGCGCCAGTTCGCCACTGGCGGTCACCAGGGTTCCGGCCAGGCTACCGCCGCCAGCGCGGGCCAGCGCGAGCGCATGTTGGCGGTGCTGATACGGCATCAGGGTCGCCACCGGGCCAAAGGCTTCAATGGCGTGGACTGCTGGCGTTTCATCCGGCTGCGCGCAGAACAGCAACGTCGGCGGGAAGAAGGCGCCATCAGCGCTCAGATCCGCTTGTCCGCCGAGCAGCGTGTCGCAGCCAGCGGCAACCAGTTTATTCACGTTGTCCTGCACATCCTGGCGCTGTTCGGCATTGACCAGCGCCCCCATCTTAATGCCTTCCTGTGCCGGGTCGCCGACGGTCACTTTTTGCAGACGAGCGATTAACGCTTCGCTGACCGCCTTGACCTGTGCCTGCGGCACGATGATGCGGCGAATGGCGGTACATTTTTGCCCGGCTTTCGCGGTCATCTCGCGGACCACTTCACGGATAAATAGCGCGAACTCCGGCTGCTCCGGCGTGACATCTTCGCCTAATACGCAGCAGTTGAGTGAATCGGCTTCCATGGTGAAGGGAATCGATTTCGTCACCAGGTTGGGGTGTATCCGCAACTGCTGGCCAGTGGCGGCGGAGCCGGTAAAGGTCACCACGTCCTGGCTATCGAGCTGGTCGAGTAGATCGCCCGCGCCGCCGCAAATCAGGCTAATCGCGCCTTCGGGCACCAGCCCGCTGTCGACAATCGCCTTGACCATCGCCTGCGTCAGTTGGGCGGTCGCGGTCGCTGGCTTAACGATCGCCGGCATGCCGGCAAGCCAGGTCGGCGCCAGCTTTTCCAACATTCCCCAGCAGGGGAAGTTGAAGGCGTTGATATGCACGGCGACGCCCGATTTCGAGGTCAGCACGTGACGCGCGGCAAAGCCGCCCTGTTTGGATAACGGGATCAGTTCATCTTCCGGCCACAGGGTATCGTCCGGCAGTTCACGGCTGCCGAGCCCGGCATAAGTGAAGAGGGTGCCGATGCCGCCTTCGATATCCACCCAACTGTCGGCGCGAGTGGCGCCGGTTTGCGCGGAGAGGGCGTAGAACTCGGCTTTCTGCTCCAGTAGGTGTTTAGCCACCGCTTTCAGCATCGCGCTGCGTTCGATAAAGGTCATGGCTTGCAGGGCCTTACCGCCGCGCTCGATAGCGAAGCGGCGCGCCTGCGCCATATCCAACCCCTCGCTGGTCACTTCCCAAAGCGCCGCGCCGGTGATGGCGTGATGGATAGTACGGGCGCGGCCCCGGCCGGTCTGCCAGGCGCCGGATAAGTAGCTGGCTAACTGCTGCATCGCAAATCTCCAAATATGTTACGTGATATCACTATAAATAGTTCTTTTATGAATCATAAAATGCAAGCTTCTATTTAATAATTTATTAACATTGTGATCGCGGATGCGCTTCGCCTTTCATTTATATTGCTGTTTTTATTGTAATTTACAAAAGGTTTTGCGGTTGTCATCACAAAAAGAACAAACAAAATTTGTGGTTTTATTTAACCTGCATGTAACTTTTAATAAACAAAGTGATTCACAAAAATTGATTTGTTGAATTTATCGGAATCATAAAGGTGATGACGTGACAGAAGAACAACGCTTTGACCAGCGCATCGCGCAGGAAACGGCCATCGAACCGCAGGACTGGATGCCGGATGCCTATCGTAAGACCTTGATTCGTCAGATTGGTCAGCATGCGCACTCCGAAATCGTCGGCATGTTGCCGGAAGGCAACTGGATCACTCGCGCGCCGACTCTACGCCGTAAAGCAATCCTGCTGGCTAAGGTACAGGACGAAGCCGGGCACGGTTTGTATTTGTATAGCGCCGCGGAAACGCTCGGCTGCGCGCGAGAAGATCTGTATCAGAAGATGCTCGACGGGCAGATGAAATATTCCTCCATCTTTAATTACCCGACGCTGAGCTGGGCGGACATTGGCGTGATTGGCTGGTTGGTCGACGGCGCGGCCATTGTCAACCAGGTCGCGCTGTGCCGTACCTCCTACGGCCCTTATGCCCGGGCGATGGTTAAAATCTGCAAAGAAGAAAGCTTCCATCAGCGCCAGGGGTTTGAAGCCTGTATGGCGCTGGCGCAGGGCAATGATGCGCAGCGTCAGATGCTGCAGGACGCCATCAACCGATTCTGGTGGCCGGCGCTAATGATGTTTGGCCCGAACGACGACAACTCGCCGAACAGCGCCCGCAGCATGGCGTGGAAAATCAAACTCCACTCCAACGATGAACTACGCCAGCGCTTCGTCGACAACACCGTGCCGCAAGTGGAAATCCTCGGCATGACCGTACCGGACCCGGATTTGCAGTTTGATGAAGCCAGCGGCCACTACCGCTTTGGCGAGATCGACTGGCAGGAATTTAACGAGGTGATTAGCGGTCGTGGAATTTGCAACCACGAGCGGCTGGCCGCCAAGCGTAAGGCCTGGGAAGAGGGCGAGTGGGTGCGCGAAGCCGCACTGGCCCATGCGCAAAAACAACAGGCCCGTAGCGCGGCGTGAGGAGAGACAACATGAGCAAAGTGTATTGGCCGTTATATGAAGTATTCGTTCGCAGCAAACAGGGATTATCCCACCGCCACGTCGGCAGTCTGCACGCCGCCGATGACCAAATGGCGCTGGAGAATGCCCGCGACGCCTACACCCGTCGCAGCGAAGGCTGTTCGATTTGGGTGGTGAAGGCCAGCGAAATCGTCGCCTCGCAGCCGGAAGAACGCGGCGAATTCTTCGATCCGGCGGAAAGTAAAGTTTATCGCCATCCGACTTTCTATACCGTGCCGGACGGCATGGAACATATGTGAGGCCGCGATGAACAACGACAACCCTGTAGCCACGTACGCACTGCGCCTTGGCGATAACGGCCTGGTGCTGGCTCAGCGTTTAGGCGCCTGGTGCGGCCACGCTCCGGAGCTGGAGATCGATCTGGCGCTGGCCAATATCGGCCTCGACCTGCTTGGTCAGGCGCGCCATTTTTTAAGCTACGCTGCCGAGCTTAACGGCAGCGGCGACGAAGACACGCTGGCCTTTGGCCGTGATGAGCGTCAGTTCAGCAACCTGCTGCTGGTGGAGCAACCGAACGGCAATTTTGCCGACACTCTCGTTCGCCAGTTCTTTATTGATGTCTGGCACATCGCGCTGTTCAGCCGTCTGGTTAACAGCCGCGACGCGCAGATTGCCGCCATTGCCGCCAAAGGGCTGAAAGAGGTGCGTTATCACCTGCGCTTTAGCCGCGGCTGGCTGGAACGTCTCGGTAACGGTACCGAATTATCGAATCACAAAACGCAGCAAGCGGTCGACAATCTGTGGCGCTTCACCGGCGAGTTGTTCCTTGCCGATGAACTGGATATCAGCCTGGTTGAACAGGGTATTGCGGTTGACCCGCGCGATCTGCAGGTCGAATGGCAAAACACAGTACATACCGCCTTGCTCGACTCTGGTTTATCGATCCCGCAAGAGGCGGCGTTCCGCAGCGGTGGGAAACAGGGGCTGCATAGCGAACATCTCGGACCGTTGCTGGCGGAAATGCAGTATCTGCAGCGCTCTCATCCAGGCCAGCGGTGGTAAGTGAGGTGATTATGCAACGTCTCGCCGACATCGCTCCCCCGGAAGTTCATGCTATCTGGGGATTGTTAAGCGCGATCCCGGACCCGGAAGTACCGGTATTGACCATTACCGATCTCGGCATGGTCCGCAGCGTGGCGCGTCACGGCGACGGCTGGGTGATTGGCTTCACGCCGACCTACTCCGGCTGCCCGGCGACGGAGCACCTGCTGGGCGAGATCCGCGCGGTGATGAGTCAACATGGCTATCTGCCGGTACACATCGTACTGCAGCTGGATCCGCCGTGGACCACCGACTGGATGAGCCAGGACGCCCGCGAGCGTCTGCGCCAGTACGGCATCAGCCCGCCGCAGGGGCACGCCTGCCATGCGGACATGCCCGCGGAGGTGACCTGCCCGCGTTGCGGCAGCACCCATACCTCGCTAATCAGCGAATTCGGTTCCACGGCCTGCAAAGCGCTCTATCGCTGTGACAGCTGCCGCGAACCCTTTGATTACTTTAAATGTATTTGAGGTTGCCATGACGACGTTCCATTCGCTTAAAGTGGCGAGAGTCGAGCCGGAAACCCGCGATGCGGTGACCATTACTTTTGCCATTCCTGAAGCCTTACAGGCGGACTACTGTTTTCGTCCGGGCCAGCATCTGACGCTGAAAGCGCATCTGGGCGGCGAAGAGCTGCGCCGCTGCTACTCCATTTGCCGTAGCCGTACGCCAGGCGAAATTAGCGTCGCGGTCAAAGCCATCGACGGCGGGCGCTTCTCGCGCTTCGCTCAGCGCGATATCCAGCAAGGTATGGAGCTGGAAGTGATGGTGCCGCAGGGGCATTTCGGTTATCAGCCGCAGGCCGGGCGGAGGGGCGAGTATCTGGCGATTGCCGCCGGTTCCGGGATCACGCCGATGATGGCGATTATTAGCGCTACGCTGGCGACCGAGCCGGAAAGCAGTTTCACCCTGATTTACGGTAACCGCAGCAGTCACAGCATGATGTTCCGCCAGGCGCTGGCCGATTTAAAAGACCGCTATCCGCAGCGCCTGCAGATCGTACACCTGTTTAGTCAGGAGTCGATGGACAGTGATTTACTGCAGGGGCGCATTGATGGCGACAAACTGCGCCAGCTCTCCGCCCATTTACTGGATTTTAGCCGTTTCGATGACGCCTATATCTGCGGTCCGGCGGTGATGATGGATGAAGCGGAAGCGGCGCTGCGCGAACTTGGCGTACCAGAGAAATCTATCCATCTGGAACGCTTTAATACGCCGGGTTCCAGCGTTAAGCGCGCCACCGGCGTGCAGGCGGAAGGCCGTACGGTGACCATTCGCCAGGACGGCCGCGATCGCCTAATCGCCCTCAGCGCGGAAGACGACAGTATTCTGGACGCCGCGCTGCGTCAGGGCGCAGATCTGCCGTTCGCCTGTAAAGGCGGGGTGTGTGCGACCTGTAAATGCAAAGTGCTGCGCGGCGAGGTGGCGATGGCTGCCAACTACAGCCTGGAAGCCGATGAGCTGGCGGCGGGTTATGTCCTGAGCTGTCAGGCGCTGCCGACCAGCGGCGACGTGGTGGTCGACTTTGACGCGCGGGGGATGGCATGAGTGAGTTGCTGATCCAACGCCATGGTCGCGTGCTACAGCTGACGCTAAACCGTCCGCAGGCGCGCAATGCCCTGAACAATGCCTTATTAACCCAGATTGCCGACGTGCTGGACGCGGCGGCGGTCGATGCCAGCGTCAGCGTCTGCGTGATCGGCGGTAACCCGCGTTTCTTCGCCGCTGGAGCCGATCTTAATGAAATGGCGGAAAAAGATCTGCCCGCCACCCTCGATGATATTCGTCCGCGATTGTGGGCGCGTATCGATACCTTCAGCAAACCGCTGATTGCCTCGGTAAACGGTTATGCCCTCGGCGCGGGCTGCGAGCTGGCGCTGCTCTGCGATCTGATTGTCGCCGGCGATAACGCCCGCTTCGGCCTGCCGGAAATTACCCTCGGTATTATGCCGGGCGCTGGCGGCACTCAGCGACTGATCCGCAGCGTTGGTAAAGCGCTGGCTAGCCGGATGGTACTGAGCGGCGAGAGTATTGACGCGCACCAGGCGCAACAGGCCGGGCTGGTCAGCGATATTCATCCGGCGGCTTTAACCGATGAGTATGCACTCAAGCTGGCAACAACCATCGCCCGTCATTCGCCGCTGGCGCTGCGGGCGGCGAAACAGTCGCTGCGCCTGTCGCAGGAGGTGAGCCTGCAGGCTGGTCTGCAGCAGGAGCGCCAGCTGTTTAGCCTGCTGAGCGCGACCGAAGACCGCCGCGAAGGTATTGACGCCTTTTTACAAAAACGTACGCCGGAATTTAAAGGACGCTAATTGTGGAAGCTTTTATTCTCAGCACAGTGGAACAGGGCGTAATGACCATTACCCTCAACCGCCCGGACCGACTGAACAGTTTTAACGACCTGATGCACCAACAGCTGGCGGAATGCCTGAAGCAGGCCGAGCGCGATGAGAACGTGCGCTGCCTGTTGATCACCGGCGCCGGTCGCGGCTTTTGCGCCGGGCAGGATTTGAACGACCGCAATGTTGACCCCAACGGCCCGGCGCCGGATCTCGGTCTGTCGGTAGAACGTTTTTATAACCCGCTGGTTCGCCGCCTGGCGGCGTTGCCGAAACCGGTTATCTGCGCGGTCAATGGCGTTGCCGCCGGTGCTGGCGCGACGCTGGCACTGGGTTGCGACATCGTGCTGGCCGCGCGTTCGGCCAAATTTGTCATGGCGTTTAGCAAGCTCGGCCTGGTGCCGGATTGCGGCGGCAGCTGGTTCCTGCCGCGGGTTGCCGGTCGCGCCCGGGCCATGGGACTGGCATTACTGGGCGATAGCCTCAGCGCCGAACAGGCCGCGCAGTGGGGGATGATCTGGCAACTGGTGGAAGATGCCGAACTGGCGGACACCAGTCTGCGGCTGGCGCGCCATCTGGCGGCGCAGCCGACCTTTGGCCTGGGGTTGATTAAAAAGGCGCTGCTGGCTTCTGAAACCAATAGCCTTGATGCGCAGTTAGATCTGGAACGCGATTATCAACGCCTGGCCGGGCGCAGCGACGACTATCGCGAAGGGGTCAGCGCATTTCTGGCCAAACGTCCACCACAGTTCAGCGGGAAATAGGCCATGACGACATCTTTAGCCACCGTGGCGGTGATCGGCAGCGGCACCATGGGCGCCGGCATTGCCGAAGTCGCCGCCGCCGCCGGGCATCAGGTATTGATTTACGATATCGCCGCCGACGCGATAACACGCGCGATCGACGGTATAGGCCTGCGTCTGGCGTCGCGCGTCAGCCGCGGCAAACTGGCGGCGGAACAGGCTGATGCGCTGCTGGCGCGTCTGCATCCGGCACACGATTTAGCGGCATTGGCCGATGCCAGCTTGGTCATTGAAGCGGCCTCCGAGCGTCTGGAGGTTAAAACGGCGCTGTTCGCGCAGCTGGCGGAAATCTGTTCGCCGTCAGCGTTGCTGACCAGTAATACCTCGTCCATTTCAATTACCGCTATCGCCGCTGGCGTGAAGCATCCGGAGCGCGTGGCCGGTCTGCATTTCTTTAACCCGGCGCCGGTGATGAAACTGGTCGAGGTGGTGAGCGGGTTGGCGACATCCGCCGAAGTGGTCGAACAGCTGTGCCAGTGCGTCAGCCTCTGGGGGAAACAGCCGGTTCGCTGCCGCTCGACTCCAGGGTTTATCGTCAACCGCGTGGCGCGTCCGTTCTATGCCGAAGCCTGGCGCGCGCTGGAAGAGCAGGTTGCCGCCGCTGAAGTTATCGACGCCGCTCTGCGTGACGGCGGCGGCTTCCCGATGGGGCCGCTGGCGCTGACCGACCTGATCGGCCAGGACGTCAATTTCGCCGTGACCTGCTCGGTATTTAACGCCTTCTGGCAGGAGCGCCGTTTTTTACCGTCGCTACTGCAACAGGAGCTGGCGCTGGCCGGGCAACTCGGCAAGAAGAGCGGTCGCGGCGTCTACCGCTGGCCCGCTGAGACGCCACCGGAAGCGGCGCTGCCGGTGGTGGCGACTGGCGCAAAAACCGTCGTCGAGAAAGGTGACGGCGTCACAGAATTAGATGAACTCCTGCTGCTGGAGACCTGCGGCGAGACCGCGCTGGCGCTCAGCCTGCGGCATGGCCGCCCGGTGGTGGTCTATGACCTCTGTGCGGGCGATACCGTGGTGCTGGCCGCGGCGGCAACCAATGCGCCAGCGGCGACCGGCAAGGCCGTGCACTACTTCCAACAGCAGGGCAAAAAGGTGCTGAGCATCGCCGATTATCCCGGCCTGCTGGTGTGGCGCACGGTGGCGATGCTGGTTAATGAAGCGCTGGATGCGGTGCAAAAAGGGGTCGCCAGCGCGGGGGATATTGATACCGCCATGCGCCTTGGGGTCAATTACCCGCGCGGCCCGCTGGCATGGGGGGAAAGCCTCGGCTGGGGTCGTGTGCTGCATCTGCTGGAAAACTTACAACAACATTACGGCGAAGAGCGCTATCGCCCGAGTTCCTTGCTGCGCCAGAAGGCGCTGATGGAGAAGCACCATGAGCAATGATGCCTGGCGCAACGCGCGCGCGATGTACGAAAAAGATACCTGCGCCAAAACGCTGGGTATTGAGCTTATCGAAATGGATGACGGTTTCGCGCAGATGACCATGACCGTCTCACCCAATATGCTCAACGGTCATCAAACCTGCCATGGCGGCCAGCTATTTTCTCTGGCCGATACCGCTTTCGCCTATGCCTGTAACAGCCAGGGGCTGGTGGCGGTGGCCTCGGCGGCGAGCATTGATTTTCTGCGTCCGGCCTTTGCGGGCGACAGGCTGGTCGCCACCGCCCGAGTTAAACAGCAGGGCAAGCTAACCGGCGTCTACGATATTGAAATTGTTAATCAACAGCAAAAAATTGTGGCCCTGTTTCGCGGCAAATCGCACCGCATCGGCGGCACAATCACAGGAGAAGTGTAATGCGCGACGCCTTTATTTGTGACGGGATCCGCACGCCGATTGGCCGCTACGGCGGGGCGCTGGCCAGCGTTCGCGCCGACGATCTGGCGGCGATTCCGCTGCGTGAGTTGCTGAGCCGTAACCCCAAACTGGACCCGGCAGCGATTGATGATGTGATTTTTGGCTGCGCTAACCAGGCGGGGGAAGACAACCGTAACGTGGCGCATATGGCGACGCTGTTGGCGGGCTACCCGCATACGGTGCCGGGCACGACGATTAACCGCCTGTGCGGCTCCGGTCTGGACGCTATCGGTTTTGCCGCTCGCGCGATCAAAGCCGGTGACGCCGATCTGCTGATTGCCGGCGGCGTGGAGTCGATGTCGCGTGCGCCGTTCGTGATGGCGAAAGCCAGCGCGCCGTATCAACGCCAGGCAGAACTGTTTGATACCACCATCGGCTGGCGTTTTGTGAACCCGCTCATGGCGCAACAATTTGGTACTGACAGTATGCCGGAAACGGCAGAGAATGTAGCTGAATTGTTAAATATTAGCCGCGCCGATCAGGACGCCTTCGCCTGGCGCAGCCAGCAGCGCACGGCGCAAGCTCAGCGTAACGGTATCCTGGCGCAGGAAATTGTGCCAGTACAGATTATCGGCAAAAAAGGGGCGGTCAGCGCAGTGCGTGATGATGAACATCCGCGCGCGGAGACGACCCTGGAGCAGTTATCACAGTTGAAAACGCCGTTCCGTAAAGGTGGGGTGATTACCGCGGGTAACGCTTCCGGCGTGAACGACGGCGCGGCGGCGCTGATTATCGCCAGCGAGCAGCAGGCCAGCGCCCAGGGGTTGACGCCGCGCGCGCGCATCGTTGCGATGGCGACTGCTGGCGTCGAGCCGCGCCTGATGGGCTTAGGGCCGGTACCGGCGGTGCGCAAAGTGCTGGAGCGGGCGGGACTGAATATTAACGATATGGATCTGATCGAACTGAATGAGGCCTTCGCCGCGCAGGCGCTGGGCGTACTCAGACAGCTCGGCGTGCCGGATGATGCGGCGCATGTGAACCCCAACGGCGGCGCCATTGCTTTAGGCCATCCGTTGGGCATGAGCGGCGCGCGACTGGCGCTGAGCGCAAGCCTGGAGCTGCAACGCCGCGGCGGGCGTTATGCGCTGTGTACGATGTGTATTGGCGTGGGTCAGGGCATTGCCATGATCCTCGAGCGAGTGTGAGCTAATTTACCTGCGAGTACCCTAAAATGATAACTACTACAAAATTAGATCCGATTGAAACCGCATCGCGTGATGAACTGCAGGCCCTGCAAACCCAGCGTCTGAAATGGACGTTGAAACATGCGTATGAAAATGTGCCGATGTATCGCCGCAAATTCGATGCCGCGGGCGTACACCCTGACGATTTCCGGGAACTGAGCGACCTGAAAAAATTCCCGTGCACCACTAAGCAAGATCTGCGCGACAACTACCCGTTCGATACCTTCGCGGTGCCGATGGAGCAGGTGGTGCGTATCCATGCCTCATCCGGCACCACCGGCAAACCGACGGTGGTGGGCTACACGCAAAACGATATTGATAACTGGGCCAATATTGTCGCCCGTTCGCTGCGCGCCGCCGGTGGTTCGGCGAAAGACAAGATTCATATCGCCTACGGCTACGGCCTGTTTACCGGCGGTCTCGGCGCGCATTATGGCGCGGAACGTCTTGGCGCAACCGTGATCCCGATGTCCGGCGGCCAGACCGAGAAGCAGGCGCAGCTGATCCGAGATTTCCAGCCGGATATGATCATGGTCACGCCATCCTACTGTCTGAATCTGATTGAAGAGCTGGAGCGCCAGATGGGAGGCGATGCGCGTGGTTGTTCATTACGCGTCGGCGTTTTCGGCGCCGAGCCGTGGACGCTGGCGATGCGCGCGGAGATCGAGCGCCGTCTGGGGATCACCGCGTTGGATATTTACGGCCTGTCGGAAGTGATGGGGCCGGGGGTGGCGATGGAGTGTCTGGAGACTGTCGATGGACCAACCATCTGGGAAGACCATTTCTTCCCGGAAATCGTCAACCCGGACGATGGCACGCCGCTGGACGATGGCGAGCACGGTGAACTGCTGTTCACCACGCTGACCAAAGAAGCACTGCCGGTGATTCGCTATCGTACCCGCGACCTGACGCGTCTGCTGCCGGGAACCGCCCGCACCATGCGCCGTATGGATCGCATCAGCGGACGCAGCGACGACATGCTGATTATCCGTGGGGTTAACGTTTTCCCGTCGCAGGTGGAAGAAGAGATCCTCAAGTTCGAACATCTGGCGCCGCATTATCAGCTGGAAGTGAATCGCCGCGGTCATCTTGATTCGCTGGCGATCCGCGTCGAGCTAAAAGAGAGCGGGCTGGCGCTGAGTCATGAACAGCGCTGTCAGATTTGCCACCAGTTGCGTCACCGCATTAAGTCGATGGTCGGGATTTCTACCGATATCACCATCGTCAACTGCGGCAGTATTCCGCGTTCCGAAGGTAAAGCGTGCCGGGTCTTTGATCTGCGTAAAGCGGTGGTCAGCGGTTAATTTTTTCCCCGGTGGCGCTGCGCTTACCGGGGAATTTCCTGTGCTATGATTCATAAAGGAAAAATATAACAACAGAATGAATCAGATGAGTAAACTCGATACCTTTATCCAACAAGCCGTGGCGTCGGTGCCAATCAGCGGCACCTCATTAATCTCTTCGCTGTACGGCGATGCCTTATTACAACGCGGTGGGGAAGTCTGGCTCGGCAGCGTCGCGGCGCTGTTGGAAGGGTTAGGATTCGGTGAGCGCTTTGTGCGCACCGCGCTATTTCGCCTCAATAAAGAAGAGTGGCTCGACGTCGTGCGCATTGGCCGCCGCAGTTTCTACCGCCTGAGCGACAAAGGCTTGCGCCTGACTCGTCGCGCTGAACACAAAATCTATCGCGCGAATACCCCGGAGTGGGATGGCACCTGGCTGTTGCTATTATCGGAAGGGTTAGAGAAAAACGTCCTCGCCGACGTTAAAAAACAATTGCTGTGGCAGGGGTTTGGCGCGCTGGCGCCGAGCCTGTTGGCGTCGCCGTCGCAAAAGCTGGCGGATGTGCAGTCGCTGCTGCACGAAACGGGCGTGGCCGAAAACGTCATCTGTTTCGAGGCGCACTCGCCGCTGGCGCTCTCAAGAGCGGCGCTGCGCGACCGTGTGGAAGAGTGTTGGCATCTGACCGAACAAAATGAGATGTATGAGGCCTTTATCTCGTTGTTCCGTCCTTTGTTGCCGCTGCTGCGCGACTGTGAACCGTCAGAGTTGACGCCGGCGCGCAGTTTCCATATCCAACTGTTGCTGATTCATTTCTATCGCCGGGTAGTACTGAAAGATCCGTTACTGCCTGAAGAACTCCTGCCTGCACACTGGGCCGGGCAAACCGCCCGCCAGCTGTGTATCAATATTTATCAACGCGTGACGCCTGGCGCGCTGGCGTTTGTCGACGAGAAAGGCGAAAGCTCGGTTGGCGAGCTGCCTGCGCCGGGGCCGCTTTATTTTCAACGCTTCGGCGGTTTGCCAGGCGTTTGAGGAGATGACATGCCGATTTACCAGATTGATGGATTGACCCCGGTAGTGCCGGATGAGAGCTACGTTCACCCGACGGCGGTATTGATTGGCGACGTGATCCTCGGCAAAGGGGTTTATGTTGGTCCCAACGCCAGCCTGCGCGGCGACTTTGGCCGCATTGTGGTGAAAAACGGCGCGAATATTCAGGATAACTGCGTGATGCACGGCTTCCCGGGTCAGGATACTGTCGTGGAAGAGGATGGTCACATTGGTCACGGTGCGATCCTGCACGGCTGCGTGATTGGCCGCAATGCGTTGGTGGGGATGAGCGCAGTGATTATCGACGGGGCGGTGATTGGCGAAAATAGTATTGTCGGCGCCTCGGCGTTCGTAAAAGCGAAAGCGGAAATGCCCGCCAATCATCTGATTATCGGCAGCCCGGCGAAAGCGATTCGCACCCTGAGCGAGCAGGAACTGGAGTGGAAAAAACACGGCACTCGCGAGTATCAGGTGTTGGTCGAACGCTGTAAGCAATCGCTACACCAGGTAGAGCCATTGAAAGAGATGGAAGAAGGACGTAAAAGACTGGAATTTGACGAGAATCTGCGGCCAAAATCGGCGAATTGCAGATAGAGAAAAACCTCCCGCTGATGCGGGAGGTTGGTATTATCAGGCGGCAACGACGCTGTCGATTGCTGCTTTAGCGTCAGACTGCGCTTTGGCTGCCACTTCCGGACCATAGGCGATACCTTCAGCAAACACGAAGTTCACGTCGGTGATGCCGATGAAGCCGAGGAAGGTGGACAGGTACGGGGTCACCAGGTCAGTCGGGGTATCTTTATGGATGCCGCCGCGGCTGGTCAGGACTACCGCACGTTTACCGGTCACCAGACCTTCCGGACCTTTCTCGGTGTAACGGAAAGTCACGCCAGCGCGGGCTACCAGGTCAAAATAGTTTTTCAGCTGAGTCGGGATGTTGAAGTTATACATCGGCGCAGCGATAACAATCACATCGTTCGCTTGCAGTTCAGCGATCAGCTCATCGGAGAGCGCCAGCGCTTCCTGTTGACGTGCAGTCAGCTGAGCATCGCTCGGACGCAGCGCGCCGACCAGTTCGCCATCCAGTACCGGAATCGGGTTTGCCGCCAGATCGCGCACGGTAATCACGTCGCTGGCGTGTTTCTCGCGCCATTGTTCAACAAAATAGTCGGACAGCTGGCCGGATTGCGAGTACCCTGCAAGAATACTGGACTTCAGGACTAATACTTTGCTCATGGGTGTTTCCTTTTAATGTGATTGACGGGCCAATGCCCTGGTGCTTGTTGACACTCTATTCACAATCATGCCGCAGAGATAGCGCAATATATCGAATTCTATGTTCAGTTTTTTTGAACAAGGCATGAATTCTACAGATGTGGTAATCTACCGCACTATTTCATTACAGATTTTTCCGGCAGAGCTCTGCCCGATAACGCTATGACAGAACAACAAAAACTCACTTTCTCACAGCTCTATCAACGGCTCGATAGCCTGATGCTGCGCGATAAAACGCGTTACAGCCGCCGCCTGCACGGTGTGAAGAAGGTTAAAAATCCTGATGCCCAGCAGGCCATTCTGCAAGAGATGGCGCAGGAAATAGAACAAGCAGTAGGTAAAGTCCTGCTACGTGAAGCCGCGCGCCCAACGATTACCTATCCGGAAAACCTGCCGGTTAGTCAGAAAAAACAAGATATTCTCGAAGCAGTACGCGACCATCAGGTAGTGATCGTCGCCGGTGAGACCGGTTCAGGTAAAACCACGCAGTTGCCAAAAATCTGTATGGAGCTGGGGCGGGGGCTAAAAGGTTTGATTGGCCATACTCAGCCGCGGCGACTGGCGGCGCGTACCGTGGCGAACCGTATCGCTGAAGAGCTGCAAACCGAACCGGGCGGTTGCATCGGCTATAAAGTCCGCTTTAGCGATCACGTCAGCGATAACACCATGGTTAAGCTGATGACCGACGGTATCCTGCTGGCGGAAATCCAGCAGGACCGCCTGCTGATGCAGTATGACACCATCATTATCGATGAGGCGCATGAGCGTAGCCTGAACATTGATTTTCTGCTTGGCTACCTGAAAGAGTTGCTGCCGCGTCGCCCGGATCTCAAGGTAATCATCACCTCGGCGACCATCGATCCGGAACGTTTCTCACGCCATTTCAACAATGCGCCGATTATTGAAGTCTCCGGGCGAACTTATCCGGTTGAGGTTCGTTACCGTCCCATCGTCGAAGAAGCGGACGATACCGAACGCGATCAACTGCAGGCGATTTTTGATGCCGTTGATGAACTGGGGCGCGAAAGCCCTGGCGATATTCTGATCTTTATGAGCGGCGAGCGGGAAATTCGTGATACCGCCGATGCGCTGAATAAGCTCAATTTGCGCCATACCGAAGTGCTGCCGCTGTATGCGCGCTTATCGAATAGCGAGCAAAACCGCGTCTTCCAGTCGCATAGCGGGCGGCGCATCGTACTGGCGACCAACGTCGCCGAAACCTCGCTGACGGTACCGGGCATCAAGTATGTGATTGACCCAGGTACGGCGCGTATCAGCCGCTATAGCTATCGCACCAAAGTGCAGCGTCTGCCGATCGAGCCGGTATCGCAGGCCTCCGCTAACCAGCGCAAAGGCCGCTGTGGCCGCGTATCGGAAGGTATCTGTATTCGTCTGTATTCCGAAGATGATTTCCTGTCGCGCCCGGAGTTTACCGATCCGGAAATCCTGCGTACTAACCTGGCGTCGGTTATTCTGCAAATGACCGCGCTGGGCTTGGGCGACATCGCCGCGTTCCCATTCGTGGAAGCGCCGGATAAACGCAATATTCAGGACGGCGTGCGCCTGCTCGAAGAGCTGGGCGCTATAACCACCGATGAGCAGGCCACGGCCTATAAACTGACGCCGATGGGGCGCCAGTTGAGCCAGTTACCGGTGGATCCGCGTCTGGCGCGTATGGTGCTGGAAGCGCAGAAACACGGCTGTGTCCGCGAAGCAATGATCATTACCTCGGCACTGTCGATTCAGGATCCGCGTGAGCGGCCGATGGACAAGCAGCAGGCGTCCGATGAAAAGCATCGCCGCTTCCACGATAAAGAATCTGATTTCCTCGCCTTCGTGAATCTGTGGAACTACCTTGGCGAGCAGCAGAAAGCGCTATCGTCGAACCAGTTTCGTCGCCAGTGTCGGGTGGATTTCCTTAACTACCTGCGCGTACGCGAGTGGCAGGATATCTATACCCAACTGCGCCAGGTGGTGAAAGAGCTCGGCCTGCCGATCAACAGCGAACCGGCGGAATACCGGGAGATTCATACCGCGCTGCTGACCGGCTTACTGTCGCATCTCGGGATGAAAGATTCTGATAAGCAGGAGTTTACCGGCGCGCGCAACGCACGGTTCTCTATCTTCCCGGGATCCGGTTTGTTCAAGAAGCCGCCGAAGTGGACGATGGTTGCTGAACTGGTGGAAACCAGCCGCCTGTGGGGGCGCATCGCTGCTCGTATTGAGCCCGAATGGGTCGAGCCAGTGGCGCAGCATTTGATTAAGCGTTCATACAGTGAGCCGCACTGGGAACGGGCGCAGGGCGCGGTGATGGCGACGGAAAAAGTCACTGTCTATGGCCTGCCAATTGTGGCTGCGCGCAAGGTGAACTACAGCCAAATCGACCCGGCATTGTGTCGTGAACTGTTTATCCGCCACGCGCTGGTGGAGGGCGACTGGCAGACGCGCCACGCCTTCTTCCGCGACAACCTGAAGCTGCGAGCGGAAATCGAAGAACTGGAACATAAATCCCGCCGTCGCGACATTCTGGTGGATGACGAGACCCTGTTCGAGTTTTACGACCAACGCATCAGTCATGATGTCATCTCTTCACGCCATTTTGACAAGTGGTGGAAACAGGCCAGCCGCGAGGCGCCGGATTTGCTCAACTTTGAGAAGAGCATGCTGATTAAAGAAGGGGCGGAGCAGGTCAGCAAGCTGGACTATCCGAATTTCTGGCATCAGGGCAACCTGAAGCTGCGTCTTACCTATCAGTTCGAGCCGGGAGCCGATGCCGATGGCGTAACGGTACATATTCCGCTGCCGCTGCTTAATCAGGTTGAAGATGCCGGGTTTGAATGGCAAATCCCCGGTCTGCGTCGCGAACTGATTATCGCGTTGATTAAATCGCTGCCGAAACCGGTACGGCGTAATTTCGTCCCGGCACCAAACTATGCGGAAGCGTTCTTAGGCCGCGCGACGCCGCTTGCGTTACCGTTGTTGGATTCGCTGGAGCGCGAGCTGCGCAAAATGACCGGCGTCACCATCGACCGTGAGGCCTGGCAGTGGGATCAGGTGCCCGATCACCTGAAAATCACTTTCCGGGTGGTGGATGATAAAAACAAAAAGCTGCAGGAAGGACGTTCGCTGCAGGCGTTGAAAGATACGCTGAAAGGCAAAGTACAGGAGACGCTGTCGGCGGTCGCCGATGACGGTATCGAGCAGAACGGGCTGCATATCTGGAGCTTTGGTGACCTGCCGGATCGCTACGAGCAGAAGCGCGGCAACTATAAGGTGAAAGCCTGGCCGGCGCTGGTGGACGAGCGTGACAGCGTGGCCATCAAGCTATTTGATAACCAACTGGAACAGCAGCAGGCGATGTGGCGTGGTTTGCGCCGGTTGTTACTGCTTAACATCCCGTCGCCGATTAAGTATCTGCACGAGAAGCTGCCGAATAAAGCCAAGCTGGGGCTCTACTTCAACCCGTACGGCAAGGTGCTGGATCTGATTGACGACTGTATCTCCTGCGGCGTTGATAAACTTATCGATGAAGCGGGCGGCCCGGTGTGGACCGAAGAGGGCTTTAGTCAGCTGCACGAGAAGGTACGCGCCGAGCTTAATGACACGGTGGTCGAGATTGCCAAACAGGTTGAGCAGATCCTGACGGCGGTATTCAACGTCAATAAACGGCTGAAAGGGCGCGTGGATATGACCATGGCACTGGGGCTGTCGGATATCAAAGCGCAGATGGCGGGACTGGTCTATCGCGGCTTTGTCACCGGTAATGGCTTCCGTCGCCTCGGCGACACGCTGCGTTACCTGCAGGCGATTGAAAAGCGTCTTGAGAAGCTGGCTATCGACCCGCACCGCGACCGCGCACAGATGCTGAAAGTGGAAAGCGTGCAGCAGGCGTGGCAGCAATGGTTGAATAAGCTGCCGCCAAACCGCCGCGATGACGACGACGTCCAGGAAATCCGCTGGATGATCGAAGAGCTGCGCGTCGGCTTCTTTGCCCAGCAGTTGGGTACCCCGTATCCGATTTCTGACAAACGCGTGTTGCAGGCGATGGAGCAGATCGTCGCCTGATCCCGGCGGCGCTGCGCTTGGCCGGGCTACAGAAATTATGTAGCCCGGGCGAGGCGTATGCCGACCCCGGGGCTTCACTGCGGCCTACGCGTTCACCCACGCCAACGTAAATCCATCCCACCCCTTAATCCCGACCGTTTGCAGCGCCGTGACCGTCAGGCGCGGGTCGTTATGCATCATCTCAATAAACCGGCGCACACCCTGCACGCGGGCGTCGGTACTGTTGGGGTTGGTGACTTCACCGTCGCGCACCACGTTATCGCCAATAATCAGCGTGCCCGGGCGAGAGTATTTCAGCGCCCATTGCAGGTAATAAGGGTTATTCGGCTTATCCGCATCAATAAAAATCACGTCAAACGGCGCGGCATCCTCAAGCATCGTCAGCGTGTCCAGCGCCGGGCCTTCGCGCAGCGTCACCACCTTATCAAGCCCGGCGAGGGTGATATTCTCCCGTGCCACGCGGGCGTGCAGCGGATCGGCTTCGAGGGTGATTAAGCGCCCACCTGGCGGCAGCTCGCGTGCCATCCAGATGGTGCTGTACGCGCCTAGCGTACCTATTTCCAGAACCGACTTCGCGCCCACCATGCGAATAAACAGCGCCAGCAGTTGCCCCTGATTAGCCGCCACATCGTGCGCGGGCAGCCCGTTTCGCTGGTTGTTTTCCAGCACGTGAGACAGCACGGCATCGCCGGGAATCAGGTTCTCTATCAAATAATTATCAACATCTGACCACTGTTTTTGCATTGTGACACCCCTTAGGATTTGTCAGCCCGACAGCGAAGACCAGCCGCCTCCCAGCGCCCGGTAAAGATCGATTTGCGCCAGCAGCAGATTATTTTTCACCTGCACTACGCTCAGCTGTGTAGAGAACAGTGTGCGTTGCGCATCGAGCACGTCAAGATAAGAAGAGTAGCCGTTGCGATAGCGGTTCTGCGCGATGCGCAGCGTCTCCTGCGCAACCGACTCCTGTTCTTGCAGTTCGCTTAACTGTTCGTCGTAGCGGCTGATAGCGTCGAGGCTGTCATTCACCTCTTGAAACGCGCCGCGTACCGTTTTCTCATAGCCGTAGAGCGCTTGATTGCGCTGAGCCATCGACACATCAACCTGCGCATTCAGCGCCTGGCGGTTGAGTATTGGTGCCAGAATACTGCCACCAATACTCCATAACCGCAGCGGATTGTCGAGCAGATCCGGTAGCGTTCGGTCCTGCAGGCTGCCGGTTGCGGTGAGATTGATGGAGGGCAGCAGTTGCGCCTGTGACGAGGCGAGGGTGGCATCGGCGGCGACCAGCTGGCGTTGGGCCTGCACGATATCCGGACGGCGGCTCATTAACGTCGATGGCAGCTGCGATGGCAGGCGCAACGGCGTGAGCTGAGCGAAAGTATTACGTTTTACCGCGCCGGGGTTGTTGCCTGTCAGTACGCTAAGGGCGTTTTCCTGCTGGGCTATCTGGTGTTGTAACGGTGGGATCTGCGCCCGCGTCGAGCGCAGCTCTGAATCCGCCTGCATCAATTCGAGGCGTGAGGTATAGCCGGTCTCATACTGGCGTTTAGCGAGATTCCACGCATCTTCGCGCGATTTTAGCGTCTGCCGGGTGACCCGTAGCTGCTCGTCCAGCGACAATAGCGTGACATAGCCAACGGCGACCGACGTCGCGACGGTCAAATTCGCCGCGGCGGCGGCAGCTTTCTGCGCCTCAAGGCTCGCCTCGGCGGCGCTGGCGGCGCTGCGGTTCGCGCCCCAAATATCAACGTCATAGCTGGCGGTCAGGCCGCCTTTATACAGCGAACTGTGAATCGGCAAGCCGGTGGCGGCAGACTGCGCACGGGCGCGGGTACCGGTCAGGCTGGCGTCGAGCGATGGAAACAGACTGCTATCGGCGGCGTAGGCGCGCGCCTGATACTCATTAACGCGCTCGCGGGCAATCAGTACGTCGCTGTTGTAGCGCAGCGCCTGATCGACATATTGATTGAGCGCGCTATCGTGAAAATTGCGCCACCATACGCCTTCCGCCGGACTGGCGGGGCCCACATCAGCCCGCCAGGCAGAAGGGATTGCCAGCGTCGGTTCGGCGCGCTGCACGTCTGCGGATTGGCAACCGACCAGCGCCAGCGCCACGATAAGCGTTAACGGGCGGATCATGGTTTTGTCTCCGCGCGGGTATTAATCGTCACTTGTACCGACATTCCAGGACGCAGGCGGTAGCTGTTTTTCTGCCCGTCATCGACGGCGATGCGTACCGGAATACGCTGGGCGATTTTAACGAAGTTGCCGGTGGCGTTATCCGGCGAAATCGCGCTGAATTCAACGCCGGTCGCTGGCGAGATACTCTGTACCGTACCGCGGAAGGTTTCGCTATTCAGCGCATCGACCGAGAAGGTCACCGGTTGGCCGATACGCACTTCGGCAAGCTGCGTCTCTTTCAGGTTGGCGATAATCCAATGCTGCGGCGGCACCAGTGAGGTCAAATGCGTCCCGGCGCTGACGTAGGCGCCGAGGCGCACGGAGATTTGCCCCAGTTGCCCGGTGGCCGGGGCGATAATTTGTGTATTCTGCAGATCGATTTGCGCCAGTTCCAGCGCCGCTTTGGCGCTGGCGACATCGGCCTCTAACGCATCACGATTGACGATGGTCGATTGCAGATCCTGACGCGACATCTCCAGCGTGGCTTTTGCCTGTTCAATATCCGCAGCTCCCTGTGCAGCGCTGGCGCGCGCGGAGTCGCGTTCGCGAATCGACAGCGAACCGTCGGCGGTCAGATCCTGTACGCGTTTTAAGTCGGCCTGCATTTTTTGATTCTGCGCGCGGGCGTTTTGCAGCGCGGCTTCGTTTTTGGCGATCGTCGCTTCAGCGCTTTTACGCTGTTGTTGGTTATTTTTCAGCGCCGCTTGTTTCATCGCCAGCGTGGCCTGCGCCTGGTGTACGCGCTGTTTATAAATGCGATCGTCGATCTGGAACAGCACCTGTCCCGGCTGAACGGTATCGAAATCCTTCACGTTCACCGCGGTGATGTAGCCGTTGACCTGCGGGCTGATAAAAGTGGTCTGCCCGCGAACATAAGCGTTATCGGTAAACTGGCTATGGCGAGTGAAAGGGGGCAGTTGCCAGGCGTACAGAATAACCAGTACGCCGACGATGCCGATTGCCGCGGCGGTAAAAATGGAAACTACACGGATATTGTTGCGGGTGTTGGCCTGTTGTTTGGCTGCATCCTGCTGACTCATAACGACTCCAGAGTAAAATTATCTTTATTATTTGTTGCCGGTGGCGCGTTTTAGCGCGATACGGGCAGTGATTCGCAATCTGATCAAGCGCCAGAAAATCCACACTAAGGTCCCGGCAGAGATAGCCGCCGTCAGGAGATAAGTGTCATTGTAGGCGAGAATATTGGCCTGTAGCGTCGACGCGTTTTGCAGCAGCGTCGTGGCCTGCACATTCAGTAAGGCGCTGTCGCCAATCTGGCTTTGGTACATCTGACTGTACTGCTGCAGTCGCTCGGTGATGAGCGGGTTCAGCGTGGTTATCTGATCGGCTAACTGGCTGGAGTGAAACTTTTCGCGCCAGGTCTGGAAGGTGCCGAGGATCGCTGAACCGAGTAGCCCGCCGATGTTCTGGCTCATACCGAACAGGACCGAAAAACTGACCAGGTTACGCTGGTCGGCGATAACGCCGCCGATCCCCGCCAGCATGGCTGGCGCCAGGAAGAAGGCGCTGCCAAAACCGAGTAAAAACTGGCTGAACATCAGCTGCTCCGGGCGAGTCAGAATGGTGGACTGACTATCGAGCAGCGAGGCGATCATAATCAGCGCCAGCGCGGTGGCGGTGGGCCAGTAGAGGCGCTGTGGGTTCAGCGTCAGGCAACTGGCGACAATGCCGCAGAGGATACCGGCGAAAATAGACCACGCCAGATTGGTCATCTGTTCATTCTGCAAGCCGACGTACTGTAACCAGCCAATGACGCCGGTGTTTTGTTCCGCCAGCACGATACGCATCAGCAGCATGATCAGCCCCAGGCGGATAATACTGCCGCTGGAAAGCCATTTAGTATTAAGCAGCGGGTTGGTGCGGTTGTGTTCGAAGGCGATTGCCGAGACGATCAACACCACGGCGCCCGCCAGCGACCAACCTATCCACGGCGCTTCAAACCACCAATCCAGCCGCCCCAGCGACAGCACGGCACACACCAGCGCCATGCCCGGCGCCAGCAGGAAGAAGGTAATGAAATCCTTCTTCTCGAACACTTTTTTACGGTCGCTTGGCGGCAGTTTTAGCGCCATCACGCAGGCGAGTGAAATCAGTGCCAGACCGAGTTCAAAGAAGTACAGCCCGCGCCATTCATCGATCTGCAACAGCTCGGTCGAGAACAGGCGCGCCAGCGGGATCGCCAGCGACGACCCGGTGATGCCGATGGTCAGCGCCTTCAGGCGATGGCGCGCCGGCCAGGCCTGCACCTGGTAGTAAATTCCCAATGAACTCAGCGCCGCCGCCACCATGCCGTGCGCGGCGCGCACCATCATTGCTGAACTTAAATCGTTGACGAACAAGTGGAAGAAGGTGACCAGCACGTACAGCACCAGAAAGCCTTCGGTAAAGGCGCGCAGGCCAAACTGCTGGCGGAATTTCACCAACAGCAGGTTGATTGAGACGTTGGTCATCACGTAGACCGCGGGCAGCCAGGCGATTTCCGTCGACCAGGCGGCAAAGGTTCCCTGCAGCAGTTGCAGGTTGGCGGTGACGACCGCATTACCCAACGCCCCGGTCAGGCACACCAGCAGCCCGACGACACCGTAAGCCACGCGTTTCGGCGTGCTGTGAATCGGCGTCGACGGCGAGCCGAGGATCGCCGGTTTCTCATGTGGCGCCCAGTCGTGAGGGGCATATGGATTGGGATGACGACGAGGCATTATTTCTTTTCCACCTCGTGCAACAGTTTTTCCAGTACCAACTGGGTCTGTTCACGTTCCTCTGGGGTGATGGCGGTGAGGATCTCTTCACGTAGTTCATCGGCGACCGCCTTCACCTGATGAAAAAGCGCCATGCCTTTATCCGTGGCCACCAGCAGGCGCTTGCGCTTATCGCTGGCGGGCTTGACCCGTTCGACCAGTTCGAGTTCGACGAGCCGGTTAATCAGCGGCACGATAGTGGCGCTTTCCACGCCCAGTTCCTGCGCCAGCTCGCTTTGGGAAAGGGGCTGCGCATGACGGGCAATAGCCGATACCGCGACCCACGATGCCTGGCTCATGCCGAGGTTTTTCAGCCGACGGTTAACCGCCAGCCGCCAGTGATGCGCGGTTAAATATAAAAGATGGGAAAAGCTAAGCTGTCGGTTATCCATGTTCCGCCTGCGAAAAAATCATTAGAGCTCTAATAATTTTATGCCCGACGATTCAGCGAATTCAAGTCGCAAAGATAAAAATAGGTTAACGCAATGTGCGTTTTTTGTGGCGAAGACGCAGTCGCTACCCGACAAAATATCGGCACAACCGGGATTTTTCCCTGCTCGCGCTGTGCTTAGCAGGGCTACAGATGGCACGACATGTAGGTTGGGTAAGGCGTTAGCCGCCATCCGACACATAACCGCATAACCGGGATTTTCCCTGCTCGCGCTGCGCTTAGCAGGGCTACAGATGGCACGGCATGTAGGTCGGGTAAGGCGTTAGCCGCCACCCGACAGAAACAAAAAACCCGGGCGAACCCGGGTTGAATCTCTGGATTACTCAGGCATTAGCCCGGGTAGATGCCGCGATCTTTACGTGCCAGCAGGATACGCTCACAGGCAACGATGTAAGCTGCGGTACGCAGAGAACACTCTTTCTCGGCGGCTTTATCGCAAACGTGAACGATAGCGTCAGTCATGATGCGGTCCATCTTGGCGTTGATCTCTTCTTCGCTCCAGAAGAAGCTTGCCATGTCCTGTACCCATTCGAAGTAGCTGACGGTCACGCCACCGGCGTTACAGATAACGTCTGGCACCACGATCACGCCGCGGTCGGCCAGCACGTCGTCGGCGTCCGGATAGGTCGGGCCGTTGGCGCCTTCGAGCACCAGCTTACAGCTAATCTTCTCTGCGCGTTCACGGGTGATCTGCCCTTCCAGCGCCGCCGGGATCAGGATGTCCATCTCGGTGCTCCAGAAATCTTCTTTGGCGATTTCACGTGCGCCCGGGAAGCCAGCGATTTTTTTGTTCTCGATCTGCCAGGCGGTCAGCGCCTGCATGTCGATGCCGCCTTCGTTGAACAGAGTCGCGGTATGGTCCTGAATCACCACTACGCGCGCGCCTACATCAGCGAACAGACGGGCCGCTTCGCTACCCACGTTACCGAAACCTTGCAGCGCCACTTTCGCGCCTTCGATTTCGATACCGTTGCGGCGAGCCACCTCACGACCTGTAACGAATACGCCGCGGCCGGTCGCTTTTTCGCGCCCCAGAGAACCGCCGAGGTGAATCGGCTTGCCGGTGACTACGCCGGTGATAGTGGTGCCATGGTTCATGGAGTAGGTATCCATCATCCAGGCCATCACTTTACCGTTGGTGCCAACGTCCGGCGCCGGGATATCTTTCTGTGGCCCGATGATAATGCCGATTTCGCTGGTATAGCGACGGGTCAGACGTTCCAGTTCGCCTTCAGACAGTGAGAACGGGTCGACGCGGATGCCGCCTTTCGCCCCGCCGTAAGGAATATTGACCGCGGCGCACTTGATGGTCATCCAGGCAGAAAGCGCCATTACTTCGTTAATATCGACATCTGGATGGTAGCGAACACCACCTTTACCCGGTCCACGCGATAGATTGTGCTGTACGCGATAACCTTCGAAATGACGGATAGTGCCGTCATCCATTTGTACCGGGATATCAACGATCAGCGCACGTTTCGGGTGGCGCAGGGTTTCCACCCAGTAGGCGAGGTCGCCCAGATGCGGCGCGACGCGGTCGATCTGGCGCAGGTAGGTGGTCCATGGAGATGTACTACTTTCAGATGCGTAAGATAACTTTTCCATAAGAGTCCTGTATCTCAATGTTATTTGTGTCGTGTAAAACCGTGGAATAGGTACAGCAGTAAAATCTGTGTGATGAATGTTATCACCAATTTTATAAACCAGTATTTGACGGCTATTCCGAATTTTACATTTTTGTTAGTTTTTTGGACTTGCAATTGAATAAATAAGCAGGGATTAACGTCGACATGTAACGCATAAATATTCGTATTTTATGCAATTAAGTGAATGGTGAAATATTTTTTTCATATTTTTCATTACCTTGATGATCTTCAAAAAGTGAATAAAATGATACCTGGTTGTATTGACTTTGTTGCGTATCAGGGCCCAGCATTAGCTCACGCAATACACAAGGTATTAACCGTGAATTAACATATATCCATACAAATAAAGTGGCTTATTTCAGTTGTGGTGAAAATATTTGTCATCGCAACGGGACGCGTGCGCCCTGAAAACAGCTGAGGGAGAGTGTTAATTTCGACTATTCACGATTGGCCAATGCAATGAATGCCGCCGATCCTCGTTCCGGAGAATTGTTATGTCAGGCAGTATCACTCGCGAAGATTTTGATGCTTACATGGTTCCCTGTTTCGCTCCCGCGCCGTTTATTCCGGTGAAAGCGGCGGGCTCCCGCGTTTGGGACCAGCAGGGTAAAGAGTATATCGACGTGGCGGGCGGCATTGCCGTGAACGCCCTGGGTCATGCCAATCCGGAGCTGGCTAAGGCGCTGAAAGCGCAGCTGGATAACCTGTGGCATATCGGCAACGGCTACACCAACGAACCGGTGCTGCAACTGGCGAAGACTCTGGTGCAGTCGACCTTTGCCGATAAAATTTTCTTCTGTAACTCCGGCGCTGAGGCCAACGAGGCCGCGCTGAAGCTGGCGCGCAAGTATGCGCACGACAAATTCGGCGCCGACAAGAGCGAAATCATCGCCTTCAAAAATTCCTTCCATGGCCGCACGCTGTTTACCGTGACCGTCGGCGGCCAACCAAAATACTCCAGCGACTATGCGCCGCTGCCGCAGGACATCACGCATCTGCCGTATAACGATATCGAGGCGGTAAAAGCGGCGTTCTCATCCCGTACCTGCGCGGTGATTGTCGAGCCGATTATCGGCGAAGGCGGCGTGATGCCCGCGGATCCGCAGTTCCTGCAGGCGCTGCGCGACCTGTGCGACCAGCATGACGCGACGCTGATTTTTGACGAAGTCCAGACCGGCGCCGGGCGTACCGGCCAGTTGTATGCTTATCAGCATTACAATGTGGTTCCGGATATCCTCACCAGCGCCAAAGGGCTGGGCGGCGGCTTCCCGATTGGCGCGATGTTGGCGAAAGAAGCCTGGGCGCAGGTTTTCCAGCCAGGGACGCATGGCACCACCTTTGGCGGCAACCCGCTGGCGGCGACGGTCGCCAATAGCGTGCTGGCCCAGATGGACGCGGCGCTGCTGGCGGGCGTGGGCGAACGCCATGCGCTGATTGTCGATAAACTCAACGCGCTGAATGCCAAATATGATGTCTTTAGCGCCGTGCGCGGCATGGGGCTGCTGATCGGCGCCGAACTGGCGAGTCATCTGCGCGGCAAAGCCAAAACGCTGACCAATCTGGCGGCGGAAGAGGGATTGATCGCGCTGATCGCCGGACCGGACGTACTGCGTTTCGCTCCTGCGCTCAATATCCCGCTGGCGGATATCGACGAAGCTTTCGTACGCCTTGAGCGCGCTGTCGCCCGCTTAACCAGCTAATACGGGAGACAGCCTATGATGTTATTTCGTCCCGTACGGGAAAACGACCTCGATGATATTGTCCGCCTGGCTTCCCGGGCGGGCGTGGGCATGACCTCCTTGCCGAATGATGCCGTGCGCCTGGCCGCGCGAATCAAACGCAGCGTAGAAACCTTTGCCGGCAAACTGTCGCGCGGCGAGCAGGGATTCCTGTTTGTGCTTGAAGACACCGAGCTGGCTCGGGTGGTGGGCGTTAGCGCTATCGAAGTGGCGGTCGGCCTTGATGAGCCGTTCTACAACTTCCGCATTCAGAAGACGGTACGCGCGTCCAAAGAGCTTGGGGTTTACAAGAATCAGGAATTGCTCAATCTGAGTTACGACCATACCGGCCACAGCGAACTGTGCACGCTGTTCCTTGACCCTGAGTATCAGAAGAACCGCAACGGTCTGCTGCTCTCGAAAGCGCGTTTTGTCTTTATCGCTGCCTTCCGTGAATGGTTTTCGCCGCATCTGTTTGCCGAGCTGCGCGGGCGCAGCGACGAGCAGGGGAACTCGCCGTTCTGGGATGCGCTGGGGCACCACTTCTTTGATATCCCCTTTGCCGACGCCGATCGTCTGACCGGTACGGGGATGAAAACCTTTATCGCCGAGCTGATGCCCGCTTATCCGATTTACGTTTCGCTGCTGCCGGAAAATGCCCGCGACGTGATAGGCCAGGTACATGCGAACACGTCGCCAGCCCGCGCGATTCTGGAAAAAGAGGGCTTTAGCTGGCGGGGGTCCGTCGATATTTTCGATGCCGGTCCGGTGCTGGAAGCCGAAACCGACGCGATTCGTGCGGTCAGAGAAAGTTACTCGCTGCCGGCAATGCAGCTGATGACGCCGCAGGCGACGCCGACCATCGTCGCCAACGGCCAGTTTGATAATTTCCGCGCGGTGCTTATCGCACAAGAGGCGCCGGGGGCGCTCGACCAACAAGCGCTCGACGCCCTACAGGTTAACGCAACCGACCGGATTCACGCGGTGACACTCAATCCAGAGGAAAACAGATCATGGCGGTAAACGCACAGTTCATAGCAGGCCAGTGGCAGCAGGGCGCAGGCGCGCCGTTAACGAAATTCGCCCCGGAAGACCAATCCGTTTTATGGCAAGCGCAAAGCGCTGGCGCTGCCGATGTGCAGGCCGCCTGTGCCGCCGCGCGCGAAGCGTTTTATGCCTGGTCGCATCGCCCATTAAGCGAGCGTATCGCCGTGGTTCAGCGTTTCGCTGCGCTGCTGGAAGCGAACAAAGAGGCGCTGGCGACATTAATTTCCCGCGAAACCAGCAAGCCGCTGTGGGAAACCCGCACCGAAGTGCAGGCCATGATCGGCAAAGCGGGGATCTCCATTGACGCCTATGCCGAGCGTACCGGTTATCGCGAATCGGCCATGCCGGACGGCAAAGCGCTGCTGCGTCATAAGCCGCACGGGGTGATGGCGGTGTTCGGCCCTTACAACTTCCCGGGGCATCTGCCGAACGGCCATATTATTCCAGCGCTGATCGCCGGTAACACCGTGGTGTTTAAACCGAGCGAACTGACGCCGGCGACGGCGGAATTAACCGTCCAGCTGTGGCAACAGGCCGGGATCCCTGATGGGGTGATTAACCTGGTGCAGGGGGCGAAAGATACCGGCCAGGCGCTGCTGGAAAACCGTGACATCGACGGCGTGCTGTTCACCGGTAGCGCCGCCGCCGGGTTCCATTTCCACCGCTACCTTGGCGGTCAGCCAGAGAAAATGCTGGCGCTGGAGATGGGCGGTAATAACTCGCTGATCGTGGCCGACGTCGCGGATCGCGATGCGGCGCTGAACGTGATTATTCAATCGGCCTTTATCTCCGCAGGACAGCGCTGCACCTGCGCGCGCCGCCTGCTGGTTCAACGCGGCGAAGAGGGCGACGCGCTGCTGAGTCAGCTGGTCGAGGCCAGCCGTCAGATCCGCGCTGGCAAGTGGGATGCGCAGCCGCAGCCGTTTATGGGCGGGGTGATTTCACTGACCGCCGCGCAGGGAATGCTGGCAGCGCAGGAGAAGCTGGAAGCGCTGGGCGGTAAGGTGCTGCTGCGCATGAGCCAGCCTGACTCGCAGTCTACCGTACTGACGCCGGGCATTATCGACGTTACCGGCATCTCGGTACCGGATGAAGAGTACTTCGGCCCGCTGCTGACCGTGATCCGCTATGACCAGTTCGATGAAGCTATCGCGATCGCCAACAATACCCGCTACGGTCTGGCGACCGGATTGATTTCCGCCGATCCGGCGCTGTTCGACAAGCTGGCCGATGAAGCGCGCGCCGGGATCGTCAACTGGAATAAGCCGCTGACTGGCGCCTCCAGTAAAGCGCCGTTTGGCGGCGTCGGCGCCTCCGGCAACCATCGCGCCTCGGCATGGTATGCCGCCGACTATTGCGCCTGGCCGATGGCCTCTTTGGTCAGCGAAACGCTGACGCTTCCGGCGACGACATCGCCGGGTCTGCCATTCTGATAACGGATTCTGTGAGGACACTATGTCTGGATTTGAAGCTAATTTTGACGGCCTGGTGGGGCCAACGCACCACTACGCCGGGCTGTCGGTAGGCAACGAGGCGTCGCAAAACAACCGCGATGGTTTATCTAACCCGAAAAAGGCGGCGCTGCAGGGGCTGTATAAAATGAAGACCCTTGCCGATCGTGGATTCGTGCAGGGTATTCTGCCGCCGCAACCGCGGCCAAATATGGCGATGCTGCGTAGCCTCGGTTTTCAGGGCAGTGACGAGCAGGTGATCCAACGCGCTGCCGCCGCCGCGCCGCAGTTGCTCTCCGCCTTCAGCTCCGCGTCATCGATGTGGACCGCCAACGCCGCCACCGTATCGCCATCGGCCGATAGCGCCGATGGCAAAGTGCACTTTACGGTGGCGAACCTCAACAACAAGCTGCATCGGATGCAGGAAGCGCCAATTACCTCGGCTATCCTGCGGGCGACTTTCGCCGATGAGCGCTACTTTACTCACCATGCGGCGCTGCCGCAGCACGGCGATTTAGGTGATGAAGGGGCGGCTAACCATAACCGCTTCTGCCGCGAGTATGCGCGTCAGGGCGTACAGCTTTTTGTTTATGGCAAGCGAGCCAGCGGCGGTATTGCGCCGACCAAATACCCGGCACGCCAGACGCTGGAGGCCAGTGAAGCGGTGGCGCGTCTGCATCAACTCGATCCGCAGTACACCGTGTTTGCCCAGCAAAACCCGCAGGCTATCGACCATGGCGTTTTCCACAATGATGTGATTGCGGTCAGCAACCGCCACGTGTTGTTCCATCATCAGCATGCTTTCCTGCAACAGCAGGAGGTGCTGGCGACGTTGAAAGCGAAAAACGAAAGTCTGGATATTCCGTTTACCAGCGTCGAAGTCCCACAGGATCAAGTTAGCCTTGATGATGCGGTAGCGTCTTATCTCTTCAACAGTCAGCTACTGAGCAAAGCCGATGGCAAGATGCTGATTGTGGTGCCGGAAGAGTGTCGCCAGCGGGAGAATGTCTGGCGTTATCTCACCGCGCTCGCCGCCGATAGCGCGTCGCCTATTAATGAAGTCGCGGCATTCGATCTGCGTGAAAGCATGCGCAACGGCGGCGGCCCGGCCTGTCTACGCCTGCGCGTGGTGTTGAACGACGCCGAGCGCGTGGCGGTTAACGCCCATAGCCTGATGAACGACGAACGCTATCAGCAGCTTACCGCGTGGGTTGAAAAACATTATCGCGACCGCCTGCACGCGAGCGATCTCGCGGATCCGCAGCTGCTGCGCGAGGTCTACCAGGCGTTGGACGAACTGACGCAGATTTTACATCTGGGCGCCATTTATGATTTCCAGCGATAAGGGGCCGGGGATGGAACAAAATGTCAACGATTTACTGCACTGCAAACTGCAGACATGGACCTTTCCAGCCGGTATTGAAGCCAGCTGGTTAGGCGATGGCATCCTGCAATTGCTGCCGACGACGCCGTGGCGTCAGGCGACGATTCTGTCTGCCGGGGTGCATGGTAACGAAACCGCGCCGATCGAGATGCTGCTGCAGATCCTGCAGGCGCTGAGCCAGGGCGAGCAGCCGCTGACCCACGCGCTGCTGGTGGTGTTCGGCAACCTACCGGCTATTCGCGCCAGCCGTCGCTATCTGCACAACGATCTCAATCGTCTGTTCGGCGGCCGCCATCTGGCGGTGGCGCCGGGCAATGAATCGCGCCGCGCATTTGAACTGGAGATGGCCGTTCAGGCCTTCTTCCGTACCGCCGACGCGCACGGCAAGGCGACCCGGACGCATCTCGATCTACATACCGCGATCCGCGGCTCGAAGTATCGCCAGTTTGCGTTGCTGCCTGCCCATGATGGCGACTACTGCGCCGAGTTTTACCAGATGCTGCAGGCCAGCGGCATGGATGCCATCGTGCGCCACACCGAACCAGGCGGCACCTTTACCCATTTCACTAGCGAGAAGTTCGACGCGCAAAGCGCCACATTGGAGCTGGGGAAAGTGATGCCGTTCGGTGAAAACGATTTGCGGCTGTTTGCCGCCACCGAACTGGCAATTGGCGCGCTGATCGCCGACGGCATCATGCCGCCGCGCAGTAAAGCGCCGGTTGAGTATTTCGTGGTGCAGCAAAGCATTATCAAGAGCGAAAACGGTTTTACCCTCAATCTCGATCCGAAAATTGAAAACTTCACCGCGCTGCCGGCGGGCTATGAAATTGCCCGTCAGGCGGAGAAAACCTGGGTGGTCAACGCCGACGCCCCCTACATTCTGTTTCCGAATGCGGGCGTCGCCGCCGGTCAACGTGCCGGGTTGCTGCTGACATCTACCGCGCCATGCCTTTCTTTGCCAGCTTGAAGGAATCGACATGACTGAACATCAACGTGAGGGGCAGGTTCAACCTGCCATCGACGAGGAGTGCCCGTCGCAGCTCAAACGCGGCCTTGGCGCCCGGCACATTCAGATGATTGCGCTGGGCGGCGCTATCGGTACTGGGCTGTTTATGGGCGCGGGCAGGAACATTGCCGTCGCCGGTACGTCCATTTTGCTTATCTATCTGCTGGTCGGTTTCTTTACTTATATGGTCATGCGGGCAATGGGGGAGTTGTTGCTCACCCGCCTGGATTACCGATCGTTTGCTGATTTCGTCGGCGACTACCTTGGTCCGCAAGCCAGTTTTTACCTCGGCTGGACTTACTGGCTCAGTTGGGTCGTCACCTGTATCGCCGATGTGGTGGTTTGCGGTAGCTATATGCAGTATTGGTTCCCGGAGATGTCGGCGTGGATGCCCGCGCTGAGTACCCTCGGGATCCTGTTCCTGTTTAATCTGCTGTCGGTAAAAATGTTTGGTGAAGCCGAATTCTGGTTTGCGCTGATTAAAGTGGTCACCATCATTGCGCTGATTTTAACCGGCGCGTGGATGATCGCCATCGGCTGGACCTCGCCGGACGGCGTTAAGGCCTCGTTAGGCCATATCACTGACCCGACGGCCTTTATGCCGCACGGCGTGACCGGTTTCTTCGCCGGTTTCCAGATAGCCATTTTCTCCTTCACCGGGATTGAACTGCTCGGCACCATGACGGCGGAAACGCGCGATCCCGAGCGGATCCTGCCGAAGGCGATTAACGCGCTGCCGCTGCGGATTATCATTTTCTATCTGCTGTCGATGGTGGTGATTATTGCCGTGGCCTCCTGGCCTGGTGTGTCGCCGGATGCCAGCCCATTCGTGACCCTGTTTGCTAAAGCCGGACTGCCAGCCGCCGCCGCGGTGATTAACTTTGTTGCCTTAACCTCGGCCATGTCGTCGGCCAACAGCGGCGTCTACTCTAGTACCCGCATGTTGTACGGCTTGTCGGTGGAGAAACATGCGCACTGGCAGTTCCGCATTTTGTCGCGCAATACTCGCATTCCGGTGCGCAGCCTGCTGTTCTCCTGCTTCTGTATGCTGAGCGGTACGCTGCTGCTGTTCCTGGTGCCGAACGTGATGACGTTGTTCACTATCGTGTCAACGCTGGCGGCGATCATGGTGGTCTTTAGCTGGGGAATGATCCTCGTTGCGTACCTGGTGTATCGCCATCAGCGCCCGGATCTGCACGCGCAGTCGAAATTCAAAATGCCGGCGGGCGTGGTGATGTGCTGGTTGAGCCTGCTGTTCTTCGCCTTTTCGATTTTCATTATGATTTTCGATCCGGATACGCTGTTGGCGTTAATTGCTTCGCCGGTCTGGTTTATCGCGCTGTGGTGCTTCTGGAAAGTGAAACAGAAGCGAGAAGGGCAGCTGGCGCTGGATAATATCAGCGCCTGAGCGACCCCCGGCGGCTACGGAAGGCTGCCGGGGTTTTCCCTTTCATCGCACTGCGGTTTTTCGGCTAACCTGGTGTTTGCTGCTGCTCGATGTATTGCCGGATGATCGAAATTGGCGCACCGCCGCAACTACTCGCAAAATAACTCGGTGTCCACAGAACGCCTTTGTAGTAATAGCGCAGTGCGATATCTGGCCGGTCACGGCGAAGCAGTCTGCTGGAAACGCCTTTAAGGCTGTTGACCAGATTCGATACTGCGAGTTTTGGCGGGTAATTAATCAGCAAATGTACGTGATCGCATTCCCCGTCCATCTCAACCAGTTCAACATCAAAATCAGCGCATACGCTGGCAAAGTAGCTGCGGAGCTTTTCGATGGCATCCAGATCAAATATTTTTCGTCGATATTTGGCGACGAATACCAAGTGAACATGCATCAGGAAAACGCAGTGTCTTCCTCGGCGAATATCAGTTTCTTTTGTCATAGACCAAAGTATAATAGTACACATGAAACGACTTCAAGCCTTCAAATTCCAGTTAAGACCAAATGGTCAGCAGGAGCGCGATATGCGGCGCTTCGCTGGGGCTTGTCGCTTCGTTTTCAACTGTGCGTTAGCGATCCAAAATGAGAATCATGAGGCAGGAAATAAGTATGTTCCCTACACCAAAATGGCCTCATGGCTCATTGAGTGGAAAACACACCCTGATACCCTATGGCTCAAAGATGCGCCATCACAGCCGTTGCAGCAGTCACTAAAAGATCTGGAGCGCGGCTACAAGAATTTCTTCCAGAAGCGCGCAGCATTCCCCCGTTTCAAAAAAAGAGGTCGAAACGATGCTTTCCGCTACCCGCAAGGGGTGAAGCTCGACCAGATCAACAGTCGTATATCCCTGACAAAGTTAGGGTGGATAAGCTATCGCAACAGCCGTGAAGTCATGGGCGTTGTGAAAAACGTCACGGTCAGCCAGTCATGCGGCAAGTGGTACGTCAGTATCCAGACCGAATACGAAGTGGCTGAACCCGTTCACAACGCCGAGTCAATGATCGGACTCGATGCCGGAATAACGAAACTCGCCACACTTTCAGATGGGACGATATACCAGCCCGTAAATAGTTTTAAATCAAGCCAGCGCAAGCTGGCAAAGTTCCAGCGCCAGTTAAGCCGCAAAGTTAAATTCAGTGCCAACTGGCAGAAACAGAAACGAAAAATCCAGCGTCATCACTCGCACATTGCCAATATCCGGCGCGACTACCTTCACAAAGTCACGAATGAAATCAGCAAAAACCACGCAATGATAGTCATTGAGGATTTGAAGGTCAGTAACATGTCGAAATCGGCAAAAGGTACGGCAGAGCAGCCCGGACGGAATGTCAGAGCCAAATCAGGTCTGAACCGTTCGATACTGGATCAGGGCTGGTATGAAATGCGCCGTCAGCTTGAGTACAAGCAGCTCTGGCGCGGTGGTCAAGTTCTGGCGATACCACCGGCATATACCAGTCAGCGTTGCGCCAGCTGTGGGCATACAGCGAAAGAGAACCGCCTGTCACAAAGTCGATTCGAGTGCCTTGAATGCGGATATACCGAGAACGCCGATATAAACGGCGCTCGTAACATTCTAGCGGCAGGACATGCCGTGCTTGCCTGTGGAGGAATGGCGCATTCAGGCCACCCGTTGAAGCAGGAACCCACCGAGGTGATTCAGGCTCCGGTCTGAACGCGGTAGGAATCCCCGTCCTTTAGGGCGGGGAGGATGTCAAGATGTTGCGCAGACATCATTGATGGACCTGAACAGAAGAAGGAAAGGGTATGGCAGAACATTTTCCGGCGCTTTCGCGTGAGACGCTAGCGGCGGCTAATCTGATAGGCGACTGGTTGGCGCAGGATGATTTAGCGCAAAACGCGCAGCCGCAACTGGTGGTGTTGGCGGGTAACGCGGTGATCCCCACGATCGACGCCGCTTGCCAGCTGGCGGCGCAGACGCAGGTTCCGCTGCTGATAAGCGGCGGCATCGGTCATTCGACGGTTTTTTTATACGATGCCGTGCGCCAACATCCGCATTACCACACGCTGCCGGTCGAGGGGCGTCCGGAGTCGCATATTCTGGCGGACATCGCTGAACGCTTCTGGAACATCCCGCGTGAAGATGTTGTGGTAGAAGACCGCTCGACCAACTGTGGCGAGAATGCCTGGTTTACCCGCGAGGTGCTGGAAGCCCGGGGGTTGGCGCATACCCACGGCGTGGTGGTCCAGGATCCGACGATGCAGCGACGGACAATGGCGACCTTTACCCGCGTCTGGCAGGGCGTCACGCCGCCGCCGCAATGGTGGAGCTATCCGGGCTGCTCGCCACAGTTGGAAAACAGCGCCAGCGGCCTGAGATTTAGCGGCGAGCAGGCGGGGTTGTGGCCTGTGGGGCGCTATCTGGCGCTGCTGCTCGGCGAGCTGCCGCGTCTGCAGGATAATCCGCAGGGCTACGGCCCGCAGGGTAAAGGTTTTATCGCCCACGTCGATTTTCCGCCACACATAAGCGAGGCGTGGCGGCAACTGCGCGAAGATAGCCTGCTGAGCGAAGCGCTGGCCGCGAGGACGCTGGGATAGAAGAAATGCGGATAGCCGCGGCTATCCGCATTATAGCGTCGGTTATTTAGCAAATTTATCCAGCACGCGAATCAGCTGGGTGACAAAACCGTATTCGTTGTCATACCAGGCCACGGTTTTCACCAACTGCACGCCGCCAGCCTCCATGACCTCCAGCTGCGTCGCATCGTAAATCGAGCCGAAATGGCTGCCGATGATATCGGAAGAAACAATTTCTTCTTCGGTATAGCCGAAAGATTCATTGTTCGCCGCCGCATTCTTCATCGCCTGGTTGACTTCTTCGGCGGTGACTTTTTTCGCCAGCACTGAAACCAGTTCCGTGACCGATCCCGTTTTGGTCGGCACGCGCTGGGCGTGGCCTTTCAGTTTGCCGCTCAGAGCCGGGATCACCAAACCGATGGCTTTGGCCGCGCCGGTGGTATGCGGAATAATGTTCTCCGCCGCCGCACGCGAGGCGCGCAGGTCTTTGCCGCGGGGGCCATCGACCAGCGACTGCGTGCCGGTATAAGCATGGATGGTGGTCATGGTGCCGACGGTGATACCGAAGGCGTCGTTGAGAACTTTCGCCATCGGCGCCAGGCAGTTGGTGGTACAGGACGCCACGGAAATAATGGTGTCATCCGGGCTCATGGTGTCATCGTTGACGTGATAAACGATGGTTTTCATTTCGCCAGCGGGGGCGGAGATCAGCACTTTTTTCGCGCCAGCAGTCAGGTGAGCCTGCGATTTCTCCGCGGAGGTATAGAAGCCGGTGCATTCGACGATAACCTCAGCGCCCGCCGCTTTCCACGGAATGTGCTGTGCCTCTTTTTCCGCATAGACGGTAATTTTTTTACCATTAACGATTAGCGCATCTTCCGTAAAATCAACGCTCCATGGGAAAGGACCGTAGTTAGAGTCATGTTTGAGCAGGTAAGCCAGCACCTTTGGCGACGTGAGGTCATTGATGGCCACCACCTCCAGCGGGCTATTCACTTCTAACAAACGGCGAAGTACCAAACGTCCAATACGACCAAATCCATTAATCCCAAGTTTGCTCATGGATAATCTCCTGGTTGTGAAGTCGAGACATGAAAACTTCTCCAGGCATAGCCCTGCGCGGCCGATTGGTCAACCAGTAAAGCAGGGCGTGGACGGTTGTCTGACGTTGAGATGGTGGTAAAAGCGCAAGGAATTCGGTGAGTTATCCGGTGCCGGCGGTTTTTAATAATCTTTCGTTTCAACGCTATGCGTTTCGCAGCGAGGGAACAATAATGGGCTACTTAATTCTCATCGCGTTATAAGTTTGCGTGATTTATCACGATAATCAATGCTTTCACTCGTTACCCTTACAGCACAACCACGTGAACAAAGGGAATATAAGAATGATGAAAAAGAAAATCGCACTGACCATGGCGGCGTTGGCGTGCCTGGCGGTTAACGTCCAGGCGGCAGAAAAACTTGCAGGTAATGAGATACTTGCCGTACAGAAAGGTGGTGTGCCTGATAAAGTCTATACCCACAATAAACCGACGCTGCGGATCGCAACCTACAACATCGGTAAGAATGAGGCCTCCGATAATGTGGCTGACTTCACGGCGCTTAATTCAGCAATTAAAAAAATCAATGCCGATATTATTGCCGTGCCTGAAGTCGATAACAAAACGCAGCGCAGCCAAAAAGTTGATCAATTAAAAACTATCGCCGACGCCAACAATATGCACTATGCGTTTGGTAAGGCACTGGATTTCGATGGCGGCGAATATGGTTTAGGATTGCTTTCAAAATATAAGATTCTGCATTCGCAGGTAATAAAACTACCGTCAGGGGATGCCGAACAGCGCGTTGCGCTACTGGCGCAAGTTGACGTGCCCGGGTTTGATTCCGCGCCGATTATCATGGTGACTCATCTCGACTGGCAAAAAGATCCGGCTATGCGGACCGAGCAGGCGCGCTATCTGTTAGATCTAAGCATTGGCGATGCAGCGTCTGATTTTAAGGATATTGCCTCTTCGATTAAAATCCTTGCCGGTGATTTTAACTCCACGCGTGAAGAACAGCCGGTGAAAGAGATCGGTTTTTTCTTTAATGAAGTGTCGAAAAAGGGGACCGATACCCGAAGCTGGCCTGCCGTTAACCCGGCGATTGATATTGACCATATATTCACTTTCAAAGGCCAGAAATGGGATGTGAAGAAACTGGACATTCCGCATAACTCACCAGAATTTAACTGGTCGGCGGCCAGTGACCATCTGCCGGTCATCGCCGAGCTTGAACTCACTGAACAGTAATGTTGTGTGGGGCTTTTGGAAGAAAGCCCCATTTTTTAGGTTTCGCGGTGTTCACAATACCAGCGAATGACAAACGGTTGTATATTTCGGACTCTGGGTTATTTGAGTAGTATGGAAATAATAAGTCAGCACAAGTATCCGTGAGCGCAACTTACATTCGATATTCAATCATGCCGCTTTTTTTAGCGACCCAGTCATAAAGGCGTTGCCCACGGAGGTTCGTTTCATGAGTATGCCAGTATACTCTGGATGAATGGCGTTTGCGGGCGCTCTGTTGAACATACTCGATAAGCTTTTTGCCGATATTCTGACCACGGACGTGCTCACTTACAAATAAATCTTCCAGATAACAATAATCTGATTCCGACCATGTTGAGCGATGGAACAAATAATGAACAAAGCCGACAACTTCGCCATTATATTTAGCAACAGCACCGAAGACGGGTTCTACAGGATTAAAAAAACGGTCCCAGGTTAATTGAGTAATACTTTTTGCAAGCGCAGTTCGATAAAATGTCAGATAGTTTTGCCATAGCGGAGCCCAGGCGGCATAATCCGCTGGCGCTACTGGCTCGATAGTCATTTTGTCAGTATCAATAATTATATTTTTCATGATGCTCCAGATATTTTGATAAACAGTGTTATTCTGTAAAGATGATCCTAATTGTCTTCACTTCTATCGCATAGAGACACTTTATAGATATTTGTAGGATCCACTTTTAACCGCCGAGTCATAACGATGAAGAAAGCAAACGCCCCTTTGTTTCAGGAGCTTTTTCTGGAGAAAGGTGTTATCAAAGATCAGGTTTACTCTGCACTGCGTAAAGCGATAGTGGAGGGGCGGTTGGCTTTGGGATCCAAGATTCCATCAACACGCGCGCTGGCGGAAATGATGGCGATATCTCGCAACTCAGTCATTGCCGGATACGACAGATTGTATGATGAAGGCTATATCGTCACGTTAAAAGGGGCGGGTACCTTCGTCGCGCAAAACATCCCCGATCGCAGTATCAGCAACCCTAACGCGTTGCAGTCGCAGGGTGATGACATTTCTCTGGATGGCGCGCTAAATATTGATATTACTCACGTGCGCAACCAGTGGTCAGAGCAGCTTACAGTGGATGAACGTAACCCGCTGTTCCGCATAGGTGTCGGGTGTATTGATCTCTTTCCTCATGGTTTATGGGGACGGCTACTGGGGCAAGTCTGGAAGGCGTCCCGCAATGAGCTCGGTTTGCACACCAGCCCCAATGGGTTTCAGTCTCTGAGAAAGGCTATCAGTCACTATATTCAGTCGACCCGCGGCGTTAACTGCCACGAGGATAATATTATTATTGTCAATGGCATCCAGCAGGCGATGAGCATTACTGCCCGGGCTCTGCTATCGAAGGGAGATGAAGTGTGGCTTGATGATCCCGGATATAAAGGCGCTCGTGGCGTGTTTATGTCGGCGGGCGCACTCGTCAGGCCCGTACAAGTCGATGGCGAAGGTATGGACGTGAGTGATGGGATTCGCCGTTTCCCTGGCGCAAAACTGGCCTACGTCGTACCTTCTGATCAATACCCGTTAGGCGGAACGTTGAGTTTATCGCGCCGCCGTGAACTGCTGGCATGGGCAGAATCTAACCGGGCGTGGATCTTTGAAGATGATTACAACAGCGAATTTCGCTATGTCGACCGCGCGGTACAAGCCCTGCAGGGGCTGGATACGCAGCAGCGGGTCATCTACGCCGGGACATTCTCAAAAATGATGTATCCTGAATTCCGTATCGGTTTTTTAGTGGTTCCCCCAGGTCTCAAAGAACAATTTGTGGTGACCAAATATCTTGCCGATCTCAGCACCGGTTACCTTGAACAGGCTGTATTGGCGCGCTTTATTGAAGACGGGCATTACGCTCGCCACGTCCGGCGAGTCCGCAAGACCTGTTATGAACGAAAAACGGCGTTGGTTAAGGCCATTCAGCACTATCTTGACGGAAAAATGACCGTCCAGCCGTCAGACTCAGGTGTGCACATTGTTTGTTGGTTGCACAATGGATTAACGGGAAGAGACGTTGAAGAGAAAGCCCGTCAGTTAGGAATGGGAATACAGGCGTTGGATCACTATTATCACGGAGGGCGTTCTCGTGAAGGGATCCTGATTGGTTTCGCTAATCATTCCCCACAGTCAATGATTGAAGGGATCCGCCGCCTGGCAGAGGTCATTTAAATGTCAGTAATACACTGAGATGTTACTGGTTTTTCGCCGTGGCGAATAAACGGAAGCGGCGAAAACAGATATTATCAAATATCATTTCACCATCAGGGTGAAAACCAAGTCGTAAAATGGTTTTAATTTTCACTCTGCTGAGCGGTAGTAAAATAGTAATACTTTCTAATTTCAACGTTGAAAAAGCGTAGTTAACGATTTCATCATAGATAATTTTACCCGACCCCCAGTAATCCGGATGCAGCACCAGCGCCAGGTCAGCATCACCGTCTTCATATTGCAGGCCTCCCCATCCGGCGAAATGACCATCGATCATGAACGCCCAAGGCCCGTAGCCGTGCTGCTGCCACTGTGCATCTTTTTGCGCTGCCCATTCCAGACATTTTTGACGATTGAAGTCCGGGGTCCCTAATGGCATGTGGCGTAATACATCAGGGTGATTGTTGAGGGCGATAATATCATCAGGGTTAACCTGAGTCAGTTTTCTAAATTCTAAATTCATATGTCGCTTTTAAAAGGTTTACCATTATGGGGACATAATGAAAATATCAGTTTTTTGATTTCATGCAACATAAAAAGTAAATGTGAGAAATATTGATGTGTTAATTCCGTGTGGAACGGAAGAAAATATCTAAAGTGGCTCTATATTGTCGTCTGTATATATGTCTATGTGCGTTTCATTTTCTTCTCGCTGAGGTTTTCTATCCCGTCGGGATCCGGCGTGTTTGTGGTTGTGTGTGCTTTTTACCGCAACGCCGGACTGCAACCAGAAAGCGTTAAGTAAAACTTTAACTCCCTGCTTTTACTGGTGATATTGGGCGTAAAGAGGCATTTTTAATGCTACGTAAAAGTTAATGAAATTTTAAGGAAAGACCGTTATGTTGGCGACATCACACTTTCCATTAAGGGTTTTTCATGCGCGACAAATATTCTGGCCTGCAGATAGGGATTCACTGGCTGGTTTTTTTACTGGTGGCGATTGCCTATGCAGCGATGGAGCTACGCGGCTTTTTCCCGCGCAGCGACCGTCCGGTAATCAATATGATTCACACCACCTGTGGTATCTCCATTTTTGTCTTAATGGTCGCACGCCTGCTGGTACGCCTGAAATCGCCAGCGCCGCCGATAGTTCCTAAGCCGACGCCGATGATGACCGGGTTCGCGCATCTTGGGCACCTGGTGATTTACCTGCTGTTTATTGCGCTACCGACGATTGGTATGGTGATGATGTACCTCCGTGGTAACCCGTGGTTTGCTTTCGGATTAACGATGCCCTATGCCGCACAAAGCAATTTCGCGTTAGCCGACACCCTGAAAGAGGTGCATGGTCTGCTGGCGAATACCGGCTATTTCGTCATTGGTCTGCACGCGTTAGCCGCGCTGCTGCATCATTATCTGTGGAAAGACAACACGCTGCTGCGCATGATGCCGCGCAAGCGCTGAATTTTACCTGGTAGCCGGATTCCTGGTACTGGACGCATTGGTCTGCGCCGCTATGCTACTGTTGATAGCGGCGTTTCAATTTGCCAGCTCTGACAAATAAATATAGTATACCCCCCTATACAATATGGAGGGCATGTTGTGCCACACTCACCAGAAGACAAGAAGCGTGCGCTAAGCCGTGTGCGCCGTATTCGCGGACAAGTCGAAGCGCTGGAGCGGGCGCTGGAGTCCGGCGAACCCTGCATGACTATCCTGCAGCAGATTGCTTCTATTCGCGGTGCCGCCAACGGCTTGATGGGCGAGCTGGTGGAGATGCATCTGCAGGATGAGCTGGTTAGCGGTGAGACTACCCCCGACCAGCGCGCCGCCCGCATGGCGGAAGTCGGTCATCTGCTACGATCCTATTTAAAATAAAATCACGACGAGGAAGAGACAGTTATGAAATCACGCGCAGCAGTCGCTTTTGGCCCCGGCCAACCGTTAAAAATCGTTGAGATTGACGTCGCACCGCCGAAGAAAGGCGAAGTTCTGCTCAAAATCACCCACACCGGTGTTTGCCATACTGATGCCTTTACCTTGTCCGGTGATGATCCGGAAGGTGTATTCCCGGCGGTACTGGGCCATGAAGGCGGCGGTATTGTGGTTGAAGTCGGCGAGGGCGTCACCAGCCTGAAGCCGGGCGATCATGTCATCCCGCTGTACACGGCGGAATGCGGCGAATGTAAATTCTGTAAGTCTGGCAAAACCAACCTCTGCCAGGCGGTTCGCGCGACCCAGGGGAAAGGGCTGATGCCGGACGGCACCACCCGTTTCTCCTACAACGGCGAGCCGATTTATCACTATATGGGTACCAGTACCTTCAGCGAATACACCGTCTGCGCCGAGATTTCGCTGGCGAAAGTTAACCCGCAGGCGCCGCTGGAAAAAGTGTGTCTGCTGGGCTGCGGCGTGACCACCGGCATCGGCGCGGTGCACAACACGGCGAAGGTGAAAGAGGGCGACAGCGTGGCGGTGTTCGGGTTGGGCGGTATCGGTCTGGCGGTCATTCAGGGCGCGGTGCAGGCGAAAGCCGGGCGCATTCTGGCGGTCGATACCAATCCCGATAAATTCACCCTGGCGAAAGAGATGGGCGCGACTGACTTTATCAACCCGAACGACTACGACAAACCGATCCAGGATGTGATTGTCGAACTGACTGATGGTGGCGTTGACTTCAGCTTTGAATGTATCGGTAACGTCAACGTTATGCGCGCGGCGCTGGAGTGCTGCCATAAAGGCTGGGGCGAGAGCGTCATTATCGGCGTGGCCGGCGCCGGCCAGGAAATTAAAACCCGTCCGTTCCAGTTGGTCACCGGCCGCGTATGGCGCGGTTCCGCATTCGGCGGCGTGAAAGGGCGCAGCCAATTGCCGGGAATGGTTGAAGATGCGATGGCGGGTAAAATTCGCCTCGATCCGTTTATCACCCACCGTTTGCCGCTCGATCAGATCAACGAAGCCTTTGACCTGATGCATGAAGGGAAATCGATTCGTACCGTTATTCACTTCGGCGACAAATAATCCCCCAACAATAAAAAAGGCCCCAGAACGGGGCCTGAATCTTATTTCTGATCGGCTAACGCGTAGGCGATGATGTCATCGCCGCGATCCGGAGACTGACGTGCGCCGCCCGCGTTGATGATGATGTACTGTTTGCCGGTTTTCGGCGAAACGTAGGTCATCGGGCCGGATTGGCTGCCCACCGGCAGGCGTGATTTCCAAATCTCTTTACCGTTGGCGGTATCGAAGGCGCGCAGGTAGAAATCCTGGGTGCCCGCGAAGAACAGTAGACCAGACTGGGTTGAGAGCGAGGCCCCCAGCGTCGGCATACCGATGGGGATTGGCATGTGCATGCGGATTCCCAGCGGACCGGTATCCTCTACGGTGCCAACCGGAACCTGCCACACCAGCTTCCCGCTTTTCAGATCGACAGCCGACATGGTGCCGAACGGCGGTTTCTGACACGGAATACCCAGCGGTGACAGGAAACGTTCGCGCATGGCGCCATACGGCGTTCCTTCCATCGGCACGATGCCCATTTCGATACCGCTGGCGTCTTTCGCGACTTTTGCCCGCGGTACCATATAGTTCGCCAGCCCCAGGCGCATATCATTGACGAACATCAGGCCGTTATTCGGGTCGACCGAGACGCTGCCCCAGTTCATCCCGCCAAGTGAGCCCGGATATTGCAGGGAGCGGTCTTCACCCGGTGGGGTAAAGACGCCCTGATGGCGCATCTCTTTGAACTGAATGCGGCACAGCAGCAGGTCAACCGGCGTCGCACCCCACATATCCGACTCTTTCAGCGTTTCATTGCCGATCATCGGCATGCCGACTGAGTAGGGTTGCGTCGGAGAATAACGCTCGCCTTTGACATTGCCTGCTGGAACCGGACGCTCTTCCACTTTGGCGACCGGTTCGCCCGTCGCGCGGTTGAGCATGAAGATCATGCCTTGTTTGCTGGTTTGAACCAGCACCGGCGTGGTGCCGCCTTTGCCGTCTGGTAAGTCGTACAGCAGCGGTTGCGAAGGGAGATCGAAGTCCCACAGATCGTGATGAGTGGTCTGGAAGTGCCAACGTACTTTGCCGGTGGTCGCATCGACAGCAACGATAGAGGAGCTGTATTTATCATCCAGCGCGGTGCGTTCGCCGCCGAAGAAGTCAGGCGTGGCGTTACCGGTTGGCAGATAAATGAGATTCAGTTTGGCATCGTAAGACATCGCCGACCAGACGTTCGGCGTCCCGCGGGTGTAGGTCTGACCTTCCGGCGGTACGCCGGTCAGTTCCGGGTTACCCGGATCCCAGGCCCAGGCCAACTTACCGGTATGTACGTCATAGGCGCGAACCACGCCCGGAGGCTCGCCGGTAGAGAAGTTATCCGCCACGCGGCCGCCAACGACCACGACGTTGCCAGCGACCAACGGGGTCGAGGTCTGCTGGTAGTAGCCCGGCTTGATGTCGCCCATGCCGACGCTGAGGTCGACAATACCGTGTTCACCAAATGATTCACAGGTCATGCCGGTGTTGGCATCGATGGCGATCAGGCGCGCATCGGTGGTTGGCAGGAACAAACGGCGTGCGCAGGCGGCAGGCTGAAGCCCGGCGGCGACATTGCCCTGCGCCTGGCTATCCTCGTAGTAGCCTAAACCACGGCAGCGCTGCCAGTTTGGCGCGCTTGCTTTGGCGTCATAGCGCCATTTTTCTTTGCCGCTATCGACATCCAATGCCAGTACCTTGCTGTACGGCGTACAAACATACAGGGTATCGCCAATCTGCAGCGGCGTGTTCTGGTCTTCCGCGCCGGAGCCGTTGCTCTGTGGAATATCGCCGGTATGGGCAATCCACGCGACCTGCAACTGGTTGATATTCTGCTTATTGATTTGATCTAACGCGGCGAAACGATCGCCATGGGTGGTATTCCCCCAGTGCGCCCAGTTTTTTTGCTCTTCGCCCGGCTGTACCGGTTTCACCGGCACTGCTTCGTTGGCGCTAACCAGCGGCTGGGATTTAAACATCCAGCCAAAGCTTACCAGCAGCACAACGGCAAGCACGCCTGCGAGGGTAAAGGCGGCGCCTTTTTTGGCCCGCTCAGGGGAGAGGAAAGGCCAGACGATGGCGCACAGCAATGCCAGCACGCCGAGGGCGAACAGGCGGGAGAACAGCGGCCAGTAGGTCCACCCGGCGTCGCTGATCGCCCAAATGATTGAAGCAATGAATGCGATGGCATAGAGCATGATGCCACCGCGCCGATTGCGAAAGATAAGCAGGGAGGCGATAACCATCACCAGTCCCATGATGGCGAAATACCAGGTGCCGCCAACGCTTGCCAGTTTGGCGCCTAAAACGCCGATAGCCAGACCGATGATAAGCATCAGTCCGGCGAGTAGCCACTGCAGGATCCGGGGGAATCCGCGCGGCACGTTGCCTGTAGCCATGTTGTCTCCTTAAACCACCCCTTGCCAGGTGTGTACCAAATGAATCAAAAACAAAGCAATTATGCTTTTGAGTGACGCGATATTACGTTTCATAAAGCTGATTTCAGCAGGGGCCATATTTTTTATGAACCAAATGGTGAAATCATGGCTATGATAAGTCTGTTAATGAAATGGGTGCAATTGTTAATAAATAATTTCGCACTAATTGATTATTGTGCTGTGGGAATGAAAAGAGAGAGACAGGGAGAGAACGACAGAAAGTGAGGGGGATACCGGCGTTGCTCCCCCGCTGGCGGCGCAGCCGGGGAGGGCCGGCGTGAAATGCTCAGCCTGGCATCGATTTGCGCAGCGCGCTCAATAGCGTTTGCGCGCCTTGTGACAGGGGGGCATCCACGCGGGTAAGGATGCCGATCGGTTCACCGGCGCCTTCGGTGGCGACAGGCAGCGAAGTTAACAGCCCGCGGCGTAGATCGTCTTTTACCGCGCCGGAAGGGACGAACCACACGTAGTCGTAATCTACCGTTAGCTGGCGAGAGAGCGATGCCGACAGCGTTTCAATGCAGCCTGGCGGAATTTTGCAACCCTGGCTTTGCAGCAGCGTTTCCGCATTCTGCCGCGGGATCGTGCCTTTAGGCGACACCACCACCGGCCATTCCATCACCCGGCTGAGCGTGACCGTCTCCTGCAGCAGCGGGTGGCCTGGACGCACAACCAGCTTTAAGGATTCGAGGAACAGCAGTTCATAATTGAGGCCGCTCATCAGCTCCGGGTCGGACATGCGTCCGATACCGATGTCGACATCGCCGGATTTCAATCCCGCTAGCAACATGGTGTTATTCATGGTGGCCACTTGCAGGGTGATATCTTTCTGCTGCTTATGAAACTGGCCGATCACGGTTGGCAGAATACCGAGCGCCGCGGTCGGCAACGCGCCAATCCGCACCACATCGTTATGCAGCCCTTCTTTGCGATTCAGCGCTTGTCCCGCCGTATTCAGCGCGTCGAGCACTTTTACCGCGTGGGTAAGAAATTGTTCGCCGACCAGCGTCAGTTGTGCGCCGAGTCGGCCGCGTTCGAACAGGCGGGTGCCGGTCAACTGCTCGAGCTCGTTGAGCGTTTTTGATAACGCCGGTTGGCTAAGATTCAGCGTTTCTGCCGCCCGGCCCAGGGTTCCCTGTTGTGCGACGGCGACGAAGGTGTGTAGATGGCGCAAGCGAATGCGCTGACTGAAGAGACCATTTTTTTCCATAATCGATGTTAAAAACAGAGCTGTCTCGGTAGCAAGCGAAGTTGTTTAATTTTGATAACTAGTTAGCAAAATATTATTAACATTTGATCTTATTGTCTTACAAGTGGTTTTTGCCGACGCGTCAAAAAAGCCGCCCCGCGGTCAGCGGGGCGCAGAAAAATGTCACCTGCAGCATGGTGGGGAGATTAAATATCGAAGAAAACGGTCTCTTTATCGCCCTGTAAATAAATATCAAAGCGGTAGACGATTTCATTTCCGCGTACTTCACGCTGGGCGATGAGCGTCTGACGGCGTACCTCCCACTCAATCAGATTCAGTACCGGATCCTGGTCATTCGCCGTCTGCTCATCGGCAAAATACATCCGCGTATTAAGGCCGATGTTAATACCGCGCGCTACCACCCACAGATTGACGTGCGGCGCCATTATGCGCCCGTCGCGGCCCACGACAGCGCCGGGTTTAATCGTCTCAAAGCGCCAGATGCCGGAGGTGAAGTCTGAACAGCTACGGCCCCAGCCGCGAAAATTCGGGTCAAGAGATTTGTTCTGCTGGCGGTCGTCAGGATGGTTATATCGCCCCTCGGCGTTGGCCTGCCAGATTTCCAGCAGGACGTCGCGTACCGGCGTGCCGGAGCCATCGAAGACCCGGCCTTCGATGGTGATACGCTCGCCTGCGGTTTCAGCGGTGGTTAAATGAGGGCCGAAATTTTTTTCGAAAATATGAAAGCCGGCCGCGTCAGGCGCCAGGCCAATATGCACGTAGGGCCCGGCGGTCTGCGAGGCGGTTTCAGCTAAATAGTCTTTCATCGGGCAGCCCCTTGGGTACGGTTTTCAAACAGCGTGGCGCGATGGCCGCGCAGCACCAGGTCAAAACGATACGCCAGGCAGTCGAGCGGCACGGCGGCGTGGGTATCCAGCTCCGCAATCAATGTGCGCACGGCATCGTCGTTATTGAGGGTTCTGACGATCGGGCACTGTTTGATGAGCGGGTCGCCTTCGAAGTACATCTGGGTAATCAGACGCTGGGCCCAGGCATCGCCAGAGAGTGAAAAGTGGATATGCGCCGGACGCCAGTCGCTGACCTGATTGCGCCATGGATAGGGGCCGGGTTTGATAGTGCGGAAACAGTAATAACCGTTTTCATCGGTCAGTACCCGGCCACAGCCGCCGAAGTTAGGGTCGATCGGCGCCAGATACTGGTCTTTCTTATGGCGATAGCGGCCGCCGGCGTTAGCCTGCCATACCTCAACCAGCGTATTTTTCATCGGCCGGCCAAAACCGTCGCGTACGTAACCGTGAACAATAATTCGCTCGCCAATCGGCAGCCCGTCTTTGGCGTAGTTGAGGATCAGATCGTTATCCAGCGCGCCGAGATCCTGGCTGCTAAACACCGGGCCGGTAATTTCAGAAAGTGAGTTTTGCAACGAGATCAGCGCATTGCGCGGTGAACGCAGCACGCTGGTTTTGTATCCCGGCGCCAGCGCCGGCGGGTGGCTATTGTAGTCGCGATGTACGACCTCGCGTGGTGACCATTTATCATTCATAGGGTACTCCGTGAAATCGGGTGAGGGATGTCTGCTTGCTTTGTCGTTATCAGCCGAAACCATCTCGGGCATGTTGTTGTAATTTCGCCAGAAACAGTCTCTGTAAATATTTTGTTAATTTAAAGTGAAATTAAATCTTATTTTTCATAACTCTGGGTTATGGTTAGTCCGCGGCGAAACGCGGTAGCAGGTTATCCGCATCACAGTTTGTAAATTCTTCCCGCCACTCTTAACGCGCTTTCCTACACTCCAGGAAGTATTCACTGGAGGTAAGACATCATGGCGAACACCATCACGGCTGATGAGATTCGGGAAAACTTTTCACAGGCTATGTCGGCAATGTACCAGCAGGAAGTTCCGCAATACGGAACCTTGCTGGAGTTGGTGGCGGATGTGAATCTGGCGGTCCTGGAGCATAACCCGAAATTACATGAACAATTGGCTAATGCCGACGAACTGGCACGGCTGAACGTTGAGCGCCACGGCGCTATCCGCGTGGGAACGGCGGAAGAACTGGCGACCCTGCGTCGCATGTTTGCCATTATGGGAATGTACCCTGTTAGCTATTACGATCTGTCGCAGGCCGGGGTGCCGGTGCACTCCACCGCGTTTCGTCCCATCGACGATGCCGCGTTGGCGCGTAACCCGTTTCGTATTTTTACCTCGCTTCTGCGCCTTGAGCTCATTGGCAACGAGGGGCTGCGTCAGCGGGCGGCCGATATTCTCGCCCGTCGCGATATTTTTACCCCGCGCTGTCGCGAACTGATCGCGCGGCATGAAGAGCAGGGCGAGTTCACCGTCGCCGAGGCGCGCGAATTCGTTAAGGAGGCGTTAGAAACCTTCCGCTGGCACCGTCATGCCACCGTCGACGACGATACTTACCACGCTCTGCATAATGAACACCGGCTGATCGCCGACGTCGTCTGCTTCCCCGGTTGCCATATTAATCACTTGACGCCGCGTACGCTGGATATCGACAGAGTACAAGCGCTGATGCCGGAATGCGGTATCGAACCGAAAGCGCTCATTGAGGGGCCGCCGCGCCGCGAGGTCCCGATACTGCTGCGACAAACCAGTTTTAAAGCGCTTGAGGAACCCGTCATGTTCTCGGGTGAGCATAAAGGTACGCACAGCGCGCGTTTTGGCGAAATTGAGCAACGCGGCGTGGCGCTCACCCAGAAAGGACGCGCGTTGTATGACCGTTTGCTGAATGAGGCTGGAGTGGGCAAAGATAACCTGAACCACCAGCGGCATTTGCAGGAAGTCTTCAGCCAGTTCCCGGATAGCGAATTTCTCCTGCGTCAGCAGGGGCTGGCCTGGTTCCGCTATCGCCTGACGCCGGCAGGCGAAGCGCATCGCCAGGCGTTTAGGCCGGGCGACGATCCGCAGCCGCTCATTGAGCGAGGTTGGCTGGTCGCGCAGCCGATTATTTATGAAGATTTTTTACCGGTCAGCGCGGCCGGGATATTCCAGTCCAATCTTGGCAATGAGACTCAGGCCCGCAGTCACGGTAATGCCAGCCGCGATGCCTTCGAAGCCGCGCTTGGCTGTACGGTACTTGATGAGTTTGCATTGTACCAACAAGCGGAGGAACGCAGTAAACGCCGTTGCGGTCTGCTCTGAAATCGGTACTCTGCATGGCATAAACTGTAAAAGGACGTCGTTATGCAGAATCCGTCTATGCCGCTGGCGAAAACGCGGCAAGGTACGTTATCCGGTACCACTGAGCAGGGCATCCATATCTGGCGCGGCATTCCCTACGCGCAGCCGCCGGTTGGCGAGCTGCGCTGGCGCTCGCCGCAACCGCCTGCGCGCTGGCAGGGCGTTCGTCCGGCTGAGACCTTTTCCGCCGCCAGTTGGCAGGATATCGAATACTGCCGCGAACTCGGCGGCGGGGACCCCGGGCGCTTCTCGGAAGATTGCCTGTATCTCAATGTTTGGGCGCCAACCTCCAGGACGCAGCCGTTGCCGGTCATGGTCTGGTTGCATGGCGGCGGTTATACCATCGGCGCTGGCAGTCTGCCGCCCTATGATGGTCAGGCGCTGGCCAGCCGTGAGGTGGTGGTGGTTACCGTCAACTATCGTCTGGGCCATCTTGGATTCTTCGCTCACCCGGCGCTGGAGAACGAAGAGGGCGAACGGCTGTATAACTTTGCGTTGCTTGACCAGATCGCCGCGTTGCGCTGGGTGCAGGAGAATATCCACGCCTTCGGCGGCGATGCCGCCAACGTAACCTTATTCGGTGAGTCCGCAGGGGCCCGTAGCGTGCTGTCGCTGATGGCCTCGCCAAAAGCCAAAGGCCTCTTCCATAAAGCGATCGTCCAGAGCGGTTATACGCTGCCGGATCTCCCGCGCGAAAAAGCGTTGTCCAGGGGGACGCTACTGGCTGAACACTTTTCTCTTGTTGACGCCAGCGCCGAACAGCTGCGGGCGATCCCCGCCGAAGCCTTCTGGTCGTTGACGTCGCCGCTCAATATCGGCCCGGCGCCGATCGTCGGCGACGCGGTACTCCCGGAACCGATGCTCGAAACCTTCTTTAACGGCCGGCAACATGCTATGCCGGTAATGATCGGCTCCAATAGCGATGAAGCCAGCGTGATGGCGGTGTTTGGCGTCGATATCGCCGGCCAGATCCAGAAGCTGCGTCGCGAACGCCGTTTTGGCCTTGGGCTTATCAAACTGTTGTACCCCGGCGTCAAGGGCGATGAGGCGTTAGGTCGGGAAGTGTGCCGTGATATGGCCTTTACCACCCTTGGTTATGTGGTGATGCAGGCGCAGCAGCGTCTGGGGCAGCCGTGCTGGCGCTACTGGTTTGATTATGTAGCGGAAGCGGAGCATGAAACGTATCCTCATGGCGCGTGGCACGGCAATGAAGTGGCCTATGTTTTCGATAACCTCACGCTGGCCGAGCCGGTCTGTCAGTACGCCAGCGCTGCCGATAAGGCCTTCGCTGCGCAGGTCGCCGATTACTGGGTTAATTTTGCCCGTCTGGCAGGTAATCAGTGTAGCGAGCTAACGGGACCGGTGCGCTGGCCTGCCTGCCAGCGCGGGCGGGATCGCCTGCTGCGTATTGGCCTGAATAAGCGCGCCGGTTTTAAAGTTGAGAACCGCTTTATGCGCGCACGGCTGGCGTTGTTTCGCCGGGTAATGAAGCATCATGTGACTCTGGATTAACCAGCGCGGCACGAAACCGCGCCAGGCCATCGGCTTTGCTTTGCGAACTCCGGACGACCAGTCGATAGCTGGCGCCAGTTTTGACGCTAAGGGCAAAGGGGCGACATAGTCGTCCGGTGCGCAAGTCTTCGGCGACCAGCGTTTCGTCCGCCATCGCCACGCCGAGCCCCTGCATCGCGGCGGTGATCGCCAGGTCCATAGTGTCGAAATGCTGATTTTTATGCATTTTCAGCGTGGGCTCATGCGGATAGTGGGCCAGCCATAACGACCAGTCGGTTTTATCGCACGTTGGGTGGAGAAAAGTTACGCCGCGCAGATGCGCATCGCAGGGCGTATCCGGGTTTGCGACCGGCGTCAGCGCCTCGTCAAACAGCAGATCGCCCGCGCTATGGTGGGTACCGAAAATGATCGCCGCATCATAGGGCTCGGTCTTAAAGTTGACGCTATGTTCGGTGGTGGAGGTCAGCGCCACCTGCAATTCCGGGTAACGCCGCTCGATCTCCAGCAGTTTCGGCACCAGCCAGCGTATCGCGCAAGTGGGCGCTTTCAGGCGTACCACGGTTTGCTGCTGGCGCGCCTGCTCGGCGACCGTCACCAGGCGGCCGAACGCGGATTGTAGCTCGGGGTACAGCGCGCTCCCCTGCGGCGAAAGACGCAATCCACGCGCATGTCGCTCAAATAACGGAAAGCCGAACCAGCTCTCCAGCGCGGCAATTTGCCGACTGACCGCCCCCTGCGTCAGACAGAGTTCCTGCGCGGCATGGGTTAAGTTGAGATGCCTCGCGGTTATCAGAAACGTTTCCACAGTATGAAAAGGCAGGGCGCGACGCGACATGTTGGCTCCAGCTATGAATTTTTATCATGGGGCAGTATGCCACGCATCGTTACGGAAATGGGACGATGTGTCCTGTTTTTGCCATCTAATCTTCAGCCCGCGCTTACACTATTATCAGTCTCGTTGATACAACGTCCGTTACTGACTAGTTAGTGTGTCTATAGGAGATATCATGTCTAAACCTTACGTTCGCCTGGATAAAAATGATGCCGCGGTACTGTTGGTCGATCATCAGACCGGGCTACTGTCGCTGGTTCGCGATATCGAGCCGGATAAATTCAAGAACAACGTCCTTGCCCTCAGCGATCTGGCGAAATACTTCAAATTACCCACCATCCTGACCACCAGTTTTGAGAATGGCCCTAACGGCCCGCTGGTGCCGGAACTCAAAGAACAGTTCCCGGATGCGCCCTATATCGCCCGTCCTGGCAATATTAACGCCTGGGATAACGACGATTTCGTTAAAGCAGTCAAAGCCACCGGCAAGAAACAGCTGATTATTGCCGGTGTGGTTACCGAAGTGTGCGTAGCGTTCCCGGCGTTGTCGGCGATTGAAGAGGGGTTTGACGTCTTTGTTGTGACCGATGCCTCCGGTACTTTCAATCCGATTACCCGTGATGCGGCGTGGGATCGCATGTCGCAGGCGGGTGTACAGTTGATGTCGTGGTTTGGCGTTGCTTGTGAGCTGCATCGCGACTGGCGTAACGATATTGAAGGTCTTGGCGCGCTGTTCTCCAACCATATTCCGGACTACCGCAACCTGATGACCAGTTATAACCTGCTGAGCAAGAAATAAACGACAGGCGGCCGGCTTTCAGGACCGGCCGTCGTTGCATTTTTCTACGGATTACTCAGTCAGCGAGGCGCTACGTCGCGCCTCTTCACTCTGTTTTTTCAACAGTCGCGTCGCCAGTACCCCTGACATCATCGAACCATTCACATTTAGCGCGGTACGCGCCATGTCGACAATCGGTTCGATCGCAATAAAAATCCCTACCAGCGCGACCGGGAAATTCAGCGTCGACAGCACGATCAATGCCGCAAAGGTCCCGCCGCCGCCAACGCCCGCTACGCCGATTGAACCCAGCGCAATGGCTGGAAGCAGAGTGGCTAAAAACGAAAACGACAGTGGGTCAATACCGAGCGTTGGCGCGATCATCGCCACCATGATCGCTGGATAAATCCCGGCGCAGCCGTTTTGCCCCATGCTGGAGCCAAAAGAGGCGGCAATATTGGCAATAGTATTAGGTACGCCGAACTTTTCCTGCGCGGTAATCGCTAATGGAATAGAGGCCGCGCTGCTGCGGGAAACAAAAGCGAAGGTTAGCACCGGCCATACCGTCTTATAGTACTGGAGAGGATTATGACCGCTAATCATTAACAGGATGGCATGCACAATAAACATCATAGCCACCGCCAGATAACAGGCGGCAATAAATCCAAGCAGGCTGGTAAATTGCGCCAACTGGTAGGTTGAGAAAACTTTCGCCATCAGCGCCATGACCCCGTAAGGCGTCAGCGCAATCACGATGCGCACCATCTTCATAACCCAAATTTGAATCGCGTTAATCCCGCTGCTTAATTTTTTACCTTCTTCCGGCGCCTCTTTTTTCACCTTCAATAACGCCACGCCTGCCAGAAGGGTAAAGATAACAACCCCGATCACCGATACGCTGCGCGCACCGCTCAGATCGAGAAAAATATTGGTCGGGATCAGCGATGTTACCAACTGCGGTAGCGAAACGGCGGCAGTTTTGCTGACGTCATCGGCGGTTAGCGTTGATTGCATATGGCTAAATGCGCTGGCGTCGAGGCCGATCAGATTAGCGGTAAACAGCCCGACCCAGCCCGCAACCATCACCAGACATAGCATGCAGGCGACGATGGTTAAGGACATTCGGCCAATTCCGGCGCTGTTTTCGAGTTTATTGATGGCGGAAAGAATAGAAATAAAGATCAGCGGCACCGCTACCAGTTTCAATAAATTAACATAGCCGTTACCGATAATACTGTACCAGGCAATGACCGTTTTACCGTGTTCGCTGGCAATAAAATGTAGCGAAAGTCCGAGAAGGGCGCCAAAAAAGATGGCGATAAAAACGCTTTTTGATAATGAATGGCTTTTTTGGTCGAGCTTAAATAATCCCCATGATGCGATTAAAAATAACGCAATATACGCCGGTGTAATAAACATAAGATTTGCCTCTTGCCCCATTCAGCACCTGAAATGCCGGAAAGAGAGTGTGTTCTAAATTTCTCTATTGACCGTTAATGGCCATAGAACCGCTGCGGATTATAAATAAATGGCTGTCATAAGACATATAAAAATTGTGGTTTTTTGGTGGGTTGTTAGCTACATCATGTTTCATAGGCGTAAGCTCAGCCATGATCAAAATGCATGGCTCTTATGATAACAATTCGCTTGTCGCTTTATGGGGCATTGGTTTGAATGGTTATGCAAATAAAATGAGAAAGGATTAACCATGGCTCTTCGTTCTTCGGTCACCACCTGCTCGAAATTGCCGGATGTCGGCACCACGATTTTCACCGTTATCGGTCAGCTCTCAGCGCAGCATAATGCGATTAACCTTTCTCAGGGGGCACCCAACTTTGCCTGTGATCCACAGCTGGTAGCCGGCGTAACGCAAGCGATGACCGCCGGACATAACCAGTATGCGCCGATGACCGGTCTGCGAGCGCTAAAGGAGCGTATCGCGGAAAAAATCACCGCGCTGTACGGCACACAGTACGACGTCGATAGCGAAGTACTGGTCACCGCCAGCGCCAGTCAGGGGATTTATTCGGCAATTGGTGGGTTGGTGCATCCAGGCGACGAGGTGATTTACTTCGAACCCTCTTTTGATAGCTACGCGCCTATTGTCCGTTTGCAGGGGGCGACGCCGGTGGCGATTAAGCTTACCGTGCCGGATTTCACGATTAATTGGGACGAGGTGCGCGCCGCGATTACCCCGCGCACGCGGATGATCATTATTAATACTCCGCATAACCCCAGCGGCCAGGTGCTATCTGCCGATGATCTCACTGCGCTGGCGGCGTTAACCCGCAATACCGATATCGTGATCTTGTCGGATGAGGTCTACGAACACGTCGTTTTTGATGGCGAGAAGCATCACGGTATGGCGACCCATCCGCAGTTGGCTGAGCGTAGCGTGATCATTTCGTCGTTCGGTAAAACCTACCATGTTACCGGTTGGCGCGTCGGCTACTGCGTGGCGCCAGCGGCGTTGATGGATGAGATCTGCAAAGTGCATCAGTTCCTGATGTTCTCTGCCGATACGCCGATGCAGTATGCCTTCGCCGAACATATGCAGGATCCCAATTCGTGGCTGTCGCTGTCTGCTTTCTACCAGCAAAAACGTGATTTGCTCCAGCAACTGCTGCAGGATTCGCCGTTCCGCTTATTGCCGAGCGCAGGTTCTTTCTTCATGCTGGCCGACTATCGCCATGTCAGCGAGGAGAGCGACAGTGAAATGGTCAAACGGCTGATTACTGAATACGGCGTCGCCACCATCCCGCTATCGGCGTTTTATACCGATGGTACTGATAACAAACTGATTAGGCTCTCTTTTGCTAAAGATGAAGCCACTCTGCGGGCCGGCGCGCAGGCGCTGTGCCGTGTTAAGCCGCGTTAAGGAGCCAGACGATGAAAATAAAAGCCCTTACTCTTGCTTTGGGAATGTTGTGTGCTTTTTCGACTTTCGCCGCCAGCGAATTGCGCTACGGCGTGGAGGCGGAATACCCGCCGTTTGAAAGCCGTAACCCGGCGGGGGAACTGCAGGGATTCGATATTGATCTCGGCAATGCCATTTGCCAGGCCGCGCAGCTGAAGTGTAGCTGGGTCGAAACCTCCTTTGATGCGCTGATCCCTGGACTGGTGGCGAAAAAGTTTGACGCGATTAACTCGGCCATGAACATTACCGAGCAGCGGCGCAAGAGCATCGATTTCACTCAACCGATTTACCGTATTCCTTCGCAACTGGTAGGAAAAGCCGACAGCGGAATGCAGGCGACGGCTGAAGGGCTGAAGGGGAAAACCATTGGCGTGCTGCAGGGTTCGATTCAGGAGACCTTCGCCAAAGAGCACTGGGAAAAGCACGGTGTGACGGTGGTTTCGTATAAAGATCAGAATATGGCGTGGGCCGATCTGCTTAACGGCCGCATCGATGCCTCGCTGGTGATGTCCGCCGCCGGGCAGGCCGGTTTCCTTAGCAAGCCGCAGGGTAAAGGTTTCGGCTTTATCGGCAAGCCGGTCGCTGATGACACCATCCTGGGGAGCGGTATTGGCTACGGCCTGCGTAAGGGCGACGAGACGACCAAAAAACAGCTCGACGCGGCAATTGATAAAGTACGCGCCGACGGTACCATCACCCGGTTGGCGGCAAAATACTTCCCGGGTATCGACGTCAGCGTGAAATAATTTTTTCATGCCCCGCGCGTATAACGGCGGGGCACTCCTTGCTCATCTTACCTACTGAACTTTACAACTGCGCCGGTCGGAATCAGTCTGTTCCGGTGGACATCATTTTTTTCATGCTTTTCGACCGTCAACAATTGGATTATCAATCATTTTTGTCTAGAGTGAGCGGAATTCACGACGCAGATGTTTGCCGCGTTGCGTATCCGTTGAACTCTCAAAAAGGACGCTTTCCCAGGCATGAACCGCAGACGTTTTCTTAAATCTTCCATGGCTGTTGCCGCCGTATGCGGAACGTCAGGAGTCGCCTCGTTATTCACTAAAGCGGCGTTTGCCGCGGATTCCGGCATTGCCGATGGCCAGACGCGTCGTTTCGACTTTTCCGTTCTGCAGGCGATGGCCCATGATTTAGCCCGTCAACCGTGGGGCGGCGCGCCGCGCGACCTGCCGCCGACGCTGGCTAATCTGACCCCGCAGGCTTATAACAGCATTCAGTACGATGCGGCGCATTCGCTGTGGAACAACGTTGAAGAGCGCAAGCTGGATATTCAGTTTTTCCACGTCGGCATGGGGTTCCGCCGCCGGGTGCGTATGTTCTCGCTGGACGCGCAGTCCCAGCAGGCGCGTGAAATTCACTTCCGCCCGGAGTTGTTCCAGTACAACGACGCTGGCGTTGATACCAAACAGCTGGAAGGGCAGACCGATCTCGGTTTTGCCGGTTTCCGCGTATTTAAAGCGCCGGAACTGGCGCGCCGCGATATTGTCGCCTTCCTCGGCGCCAGCTATTTCCGCGCGGTAGACAGCACTTATCAGTATGGTCTGTCGGCGCGCGGTCTGGCCGTCGATACCTTTACCGATACGCCGGAAGAGTTCCCGGACTTCACCTCATTCTGGTTTGAAACCGTTAAGCCTGGCGCGACGGTATTCACCGTTTATGCGCTGCTCGATAGCCCGAGCGTCACCGGGGCCTATAAGTTCACCATCAATTGCCAGGACACGCAGGTGATAATGGATGTGGAAAACCACATCTATGCGCGTAAAGATATTAAGCAACTGGGCATCGCGCCGATGACCAGTATGTTCAGCTGCGGCAATAACGAACGCCGGATGTGCGACACTATCCACCCGCAGATCCACGACTCCGACCGCCTGTCGATGTGGCGCGGCAACGGCGAGTGGATTTGCCGTCCGCTGAATAACCCGCAAAAGCTGCAGTTCAACGCGTTCCAGGATAAAAACCCGAAAGGATTTGGCCTGCTGCAGTTAGATCGCGATTTCAGCCACTATCAGGATGTGATGGGCTGGTATAACAAGCGCCCAAGTTTGTGGGTCGAGCCGCGCAACCAGTGGGGCAAAGGGGCCGTCAGCCTGATGGAGATCCCCACCACCGGCGAAACGTTAGATAATATCGTCTGCTTCTGGCAGCCGGAAAAACCGGTGAAGGCGGGCGACGAACTGGACTTCAGCTATCGTCTGTACTGGAGCGCGCAACCGCCGGTTCGTTCTCCGCTGGCTCGGGTATTGGCTACCCGTACCGGTATGGGCGGTTTCCCGGAAGGATGGGCGCCGGGAGAACATTATCCGGACAAATGGGCGCGCCGCTTCGCCATCGACTTTGTCGGCGGCGACCTGAAAGCCGCCGCGCCGAAGGGCATTGAACCGGTGATTACGCTCTCCAGCGGCGAGGCGAAACAGGTCGAGATCCTCTACGTCGAACCCTTTGATGGTTATCGCATTCTCTTTGACTGGTACCCGACATCGGATTCCACCGAACCGGTTGAGATGCGGATGTTCCTGCGCTGTCGCGGCGATGCCATCAGCGAAACCTGGCTGTATCAGTACTTCCCGCCAGCGGCGGATCAGCGTAACTACGTTGATGACCGGGTCATGAAGTAACCCTGGTTGTCCAATCTCGCCCGCAGCCCTGCGCAGCGGGCGTCTTCCACCCGTGAGAGACCGCCATGACAGCTGAAACCAACCCTACCATTGAAGAGATTCCGGTCAGCGAACAGTTGGTGCTGCGCGCGGTTGATGAACGCTACGTCAGCGAACTGCATCAGCTGGTGCTGAAAAATCGCGACTGGCTGCAGCATACCTTAAGCTGGCCTGCTGAAGTGTTGAGTGAAAATGAAACCCGCCGCCATGTGCAGGGTAACGTGATGCTGCACCAACGCGGCTACGCCAAAATGTTTCTGTTGTTTTTGCAGGACAACATGGTCGGTGTTCTGTCGTTTAACCAGATTGAGCCGCTGAACAAGACGGCTTATATCGGTTACTGGATTGATCAACACCATCAAGGTCAGGGACTGCTGTCGCAGGCGCTGCAGGCGTTTATCCATCATTATGCGCAGACCGGCACCGTGCGCCGCTTCGTGATTAAGTGCCGGGTCGCCAACCAGCGCAGTAATCAGGTGGCGTTGCGTAACGGTTTCCAGCTTGAAGGCTGTCTGAAACAGGCCGAGTTTTTGAATGGCGCATATGACGATCAGAATATCTACGCGCGGATTATCGACCCGCAGTAAGCCGCTATAGCGAACCCAGCAGCGGCGTACGGGTGAGATGCTCGTCGCCGCGAATGACTTTGCGTCCGCGCAGATGGATGCTTTCTCCTTCCAGCGCTTCAATGCAGGCGTGATCGGTAATTTCAATCTGATGTTCGATGATCACATCGCCGCGAATGGTCGCGTGTCCCTCGATGAGAACCTCATCGTCCAGCAGAATCGGCCCGCCATACAGATGAGCATGGCCGCCGACCATGACCCGATGTTTGAGTAAGCAATTACCTTCGATAAGGGCGTTTTCGCCGACCTGCGAGCTGTACCGCAGGGTCGGGATCTGATCGTCGCCGCGACCGGCGACCAGTCGCGCATGGCCGTAGACGCGGGCGTTATCGCACACCCAGACGTCATTATCGTCGTTGCCTTCGAGGCGGGCATGATCGAATACTTCCGCGCGATGCTCGACAAAAGCATGCTCAACCACCGCATCGCCATAGATTTGCGCCTGATGAACAATACGCGAGGCGCTGATCGTCGCCCGCTGATAAATTTGCAGCATTTTGTCCGTATCAGAGGTCAAACCCTGAGCGGCAATGACCAGACAGTGGGGGAGGATGCGCGCCTGGTCGGCGATCCGGCAGCGGCCGCGGATCTGTGAATGCTTTATAGTGACGTTGTCACTTATTGTGGCGTGATGGCTCGCCTCAACGTGGTCAAGCCAGGCTCTGCCGCTGACGATCGCCCCGTGGCTAACAATGCAGGCGCCGGTTAAGCGGGCATTACCTTCAACGCGCGCGCCAGCGAAAACCACGCTGTTGACATCATAAATCCAGCAGTCGCCGCTGTGGCTTAGCGCGGTTTCTTCATCCAGCCAGCCGCCTTCGCTGCCCGCTTTTACGTCAGAAAAATCAATCAGCGCCACTATTTGCCGCAGATTTACGCTATGTTTGATCCCGTCTTCTTCGAAGTGATACAGGCGAACTTTCTCGCTCAGACGATATTTGTTCATCAGTATTTCTCTTTACTGCTGGTTAACATAAACATAGCAAAAATCTCCGTAGCGCGTTTTAGAAGGTTCTTTTAAAATGCAACTTAAAGCTAAATTGAAAGTTTAAACAAAATGAAGAGAAACGCAGCAGGCGGCCAGGTACTAAATCTACCGGCAGGCTATTTTGGCATGGTTCTGGGTATTATCGGCATGGGCTTCGCCTGGCGCTACGCCAGTACGATCTGGCCGGTGAGCCATGTGATTGGCGACGCGCTGGTGGTGCTGGCGGCGACCATCTGGGCGCTGCTGGCGATGGCGTTTATCTCGCGCGCAATACGCTTTCCGTGGAGCGTTCTGCAGGAGATGCGCCACCCGATCGCCAGCAGCTTTGTGAGTCTGTTCCCGGCGACCACCATGCTGGTGTCGATCGGTTTTGTTCCCTGGTACCGCCCGCTGTCGCTGGTGCTGTTTACGCTGGGGGTCGTGCTACAACTATCCTATTCGGCCTGGCAAAGCGCTGGATTGTGGCGGGGTAAACATCCGGAAGAGGCGACGACGCCCGGTTTATATCTGCCGACGGTGGCCAATAACTTTATTAGCGCCATGGCCTGCGGCGCGCTGGGGTTTAACGATGCCGGGCTGGTGTTCCTGGGCGCGGGCGTCTTTTCCTGGCTCAGCCTGGAACCGGTTATCCTGCAGCGCTTGCGTAGTGACGGCGAGCTGCCGACAGCGATGCGCACCTCGCTGGGTATCCAGCTGGCGCCGGCGTTGGTAGCCTGTAGCGCCTGGCTTAGCGTCAACGGCGGCGATGCTGATACTTTCGCCAGGCTGCTGTTTGGCTACGGGCTACTGCAGCTGTTGTTCATGCTGCGCCTGATGCCGTGGTATCTGCAACAGCCGTTTAATGCCTCGTTCTGGAGCTTCTCGTTCGGTATTTCCGCATTGGCGACCACGGGTCTGCATCTTGGCCACAGCCAACCGAACGGTTTTTTCCATACGCTGGCAATCCCATTATTTATCTTTACCAATCTGATTATCGGGCTACTGCTATTCCGTACCTTTCTGCTGCTGGTGCGGGGCAAGCTATTGATTCGCGTAGATCGCGCCACTTTATTGCCAAACAAGGATTAATCATGACCACTCGTGACGAAAACTACTTTACTGAAAAATACGGCCTGACGCGCACCCACTCTGAGGTAGTGCATGCCGCCTCGCTGATACCGCCGGGCAACACCCTCGACCTTGGCTGCGGTAATGGCCGTAACAGCCTGTATCTGGCGGCTAACGGTTACAACGTCACCGCGTGGGATAAAAATCCCATGAGTATCGATAATCTGGAAACGATTCGTCAGGCTGAAGGGCTGGAGAATCTACAGGCGGCCATTAAAGATCTGAATGCGCTGAGTTTTGACGGTGAGTATGATTTTATTCTGTCTACCGTGGTGTTGATGTTCCTGGAGGCGAAAACCATCCCTGGTCTTATCGCCAACATGCAGCGTTGCACTAAGCCTGGCGGCTACAACCTGATCGTGGCGGCGATGGATACGGAAGATTATCCCTGCACCGTCGGTTTCCCGTTTGCTTTTAAACCTGAGGAACTGCGCCGCTATTACGCCGGTTGGGAATTCCTCAAGTACAACGAAGACGTCGGCGAACTGCATCGCACCGACGCCAACGGCAACCGTATCAAGTTACGCTTCGCCACGATGCTGGCGCGCAAACCGGCTTAATTCGCCGCCAGCAGGCAGAGCTGCAAGGCGGTGAGATACGAGGCCTCAAAGGCGCGCAGCGGCAGAAACTCGAATTTCGAGTGGAAGTTGTGCGCGCCGGTAAAGAAGTTTGGCGTCAGCAGGCCTTTTGCCGACAGCGCCGCGCCATCGGTACCGCCGCGCATCGGCGTGGGTTTTGGCGTAATGCCGAGACTTTCCATCGCCGTAAACAGCAGATCGATCGCCCGGCGGTCTTCGCCGATGGCATTGCTGATATTGCTGTAGGTGTCGCTGATCGTGAACTCAACTTTCGCTGTAGGGTACTGCGCGGCGATTTTCTCCGCCACCTCGCCAATCTGCTGTTTCCGGCGGGTAAAGCCTGCCAGATCGAAGTCGCGAATATTCGCCTGCAGCCGCGTGCTGTTCTGATCGCCGTGAATACCGTTAAACCAGATGTAGCCTTCGCGTCCGGCGGTGTGCTCTGGCGTCTGCTGACGGTCGAAATGGCTCATAAAGTCGGTCGCCATTAACAGCGGATTGACCAGCACGCCTTTGGCCGACATCGGATGCGCGGTTACGCCGGTGAAGCGAATTTCCGCGGAGGCGGCGTTAAAGTTCTCATAAACAATTTCACCGAGCTCGCAGCAGTCGATGGTCCAGGCAAAATCAACGGCAAAGCGCGATAAATCCAGCGCCTTAGCGCCGCGCAATCCCACTTCCTCATCAGGCACAAACGCCACCACGATATCGCCATGTTTATGCTCGGCGGTGAGGTTCTCCAGCAGCGTCATCACCACGGTTACCGCGGCTTTGTTATCGGCGCCCAGCACGCTGGTGCCGTCGCTGAAAATAATCTCTTCGTCATGATACGCGAGAATTTCCGGATGCTCGGCGACGCGTAGCCAAATTTGCTGTTCCGGGTTCAGGCAGAGATCTTCACCGGTAAAACGCAGAATTTGCGGATGAATCTCCGGTGACAGACCGACGTCGACGGTATCAATATGGGTGATAAAGCCAATCCGCGGCGCGCCGGGGACGGTGCCTTTTTTCACCGCAGTGACGGTGGCGTGTTCGTCGATCACAATGTCGTCGAGACCAAACTGACGTAGCTCATCGGCTAGCTCTTGCGCCATCAGGTGTTGTCCGGGCGTGGTGGGTAATGTTGTCGCGCGCGGATCGCTTTGGCTGGTGATGGCAAGGTAGCGAAAGAAGCGATGGGTTAATTGTCTGGTTAAGGGAGATGCCATAGTGATTCCTTCTTTATTTATGTTTTCAGGTGTTTGCAATCTGGCTTTAGTGTTATGTATGGACAACAAAACAACAAGCTCTTCATTGGCCAAAAAATGAAAAGGGAAACACATGCAACGCACATTTACCTCGATAGCTCTGACGATAGCAGCATTAGCGGTGAGTTCTGCCGTGAATGCAAAGACCCTGGTTTATTGTTCTGAAGGTTCGCCGGAAAACTTTAACCCCCAGCTTTATACCTCCGGCACCAGCGTTGATGCCAGCGCGGTGCCGATATATAACCGGCTGGTGGATTTCAAAGTGGGCACGACGGAACTGCAGCCCAGCCTGGCGGAAAGCTGGGAAGTGAGCGACGACGGCAAAGTTTATACTTTCCATTTACGCAAAGGGGTTAAATTCCAAAGTAATAAATACTTTAAACCGACCCGTGATTTTAATGCCGACGACGTTATTTTCTCGTTTATGCGGCAAAAGGATCCGAATAATCCATACCACAATGTCTCTAACGGCAACTACTCGAATTTTGAAAGCCTGGAATTCGGATCGTTAATTACCGCAATTGATAAACCTGATGAATATACGGTGCGATTTACGCTCGCCCATCCGGAAGCGCCGTTTGTCGCCGATCTTGGCTGGTATTTTGCCTCAATCCTTTCGGCTGAATATGCCGACGCGATGCTAAAAGCCGGCACGCCGGATCGAGTGGATCGGGACCCGATCGGCACCGGGCCGTTTAAACTGGCGCAGTATCAAAAAGATTCGCGGATCTTGTTTACCGCGTTTCCTGAATACTGGCAGGGAAAAGCGAAAATCGACCGTTTAGTCTTCAGTATTACCCCCGATGCTTCGGTGCGTTACGCCAAGCTTGAGAAGAATGAGTGTCAGGTGATGCCGTTCCCCAATCCTGCCGACTTGCCGCGGATGAAAGAGAATCCGCAGATTAACTTGATGAGTAAAGCCGGGCTCAATACCGGTTTCCTGGCGTTCAACACGCAGAAGCCGCCGCTGGATAACGTCAAGGTGCGTCAGGCGCTGGCCATGGCGATCAACAAACCGGCGATTATTGACGCGGTGTTCCACGGCACCGGAACCGCCGCCAAAAACCTGCTACCGCCAGGCGTCTGGAGCGCAGACGCTGATTTGCAGGACTACAGTTGGGATCTGGAAAAGGCCAAAATACTGCTGCGGGAGTCAGGGGTGAAAGGGCCGATTACCATTGACCTGTGGGCGATGCCGGTCCAGCGTCCCTATAACCCGAATGCGAAACGTATGGCGGAGATGATTCAGGCTGACTGGGCGAAAATCGGCGTACAGACCAAAATTACGACCTATGAATGGGGTGAATACCTTAAACGCGTGCAGGCGGGTGAGCATCAGGCGGCGCTGATGGGCTGGACGACCGCGACCGGCGACCCGGATAATTTCTTCGGCCCGTTATTTACCTGTCAATCAGCAAACGGCGGCTCTAATTCGGCGAAGTGGTGTTATGCGCCGTTCGATAAAATTATCGCCGAAGCGAAAACCATCACCGATCGGCCAAAACGTGAAGCGTTGTATAAACAAGCGCAGCAAATGATGCACGATCAAATGCCGGCCGTGATGATTGCGCACTCAACTATTTTTGAACCGGTCAGTAAATCGGTGACCGGGTATGAAATTGACCCCTTCGGGAAACATATTTTTTATCAAGTGGACGTAAAATAAACGCCATAAATAAATCCGCCGCGCTGGCGGATTTATTTTTTGCAATGAGTTGACGGACCACCTTTTTTGTCACAAAACTTAGCGTGGGATTTTGCTATAAACGTTGCCGACAAACTTTACAGGGATCATCCATGCGTACAAAAATGTTATTTAAAGTCGCCGCGCTGGCCGGGCTGCTGGCATTAACCGGCTGTGCATCCAAACTGGCGCAACCGAATCAGTATTCCGGGTTCTTAAAAGATTACTCCAATTTAAAAGAGACCACTTCCGCTTCCGGTAAACCAGAGCTGCGTTGGATCTCTGCGGATTATAACCCTGCGAACTATGACAACGTCGTCTACAACCCAATTACCTACTACCCGGTGCCGAAACCGACGACGCAGGTCGGGGAAAAAGCGTTGCAGGATATCCTCAACTACACCAACAAGCAGATGAAACAAGCGATCAGCGAGCGCAAGCCACTGGCGACGACCGCGGGCCCGCGCAGCCTGATCTTCCGCGGCGCGATTACCGGTGTTGATACCAGCAAAGAAGGGTTGCAGTTCTATGAGGTGATCCCGGTGGCGATGATTGTCGCGGGCACTCAGGCGGCAACCGGTCATCGTACGATGGATACTAATCTGTACTTTGAAGGTGAACTGATTGACGCGAAGACCAACAAGCCGGTCATTAAGGTGGTGCGCAAAGGCGCAGGCCAAACGCTGTCGAATGAGAGCACGCCGTTGACCGTGGATACCCTGAAGCAGGTGATTGACGATATGGCGATCGACGCGGTGAAATTCGACCCGTCACAGAAATAAAATGTGATACCCCGACAGGCGCGATGCCTGCCGGGGTCATTTATTATGCCAGCCGACGACGCATCAAGAGCAACTCGGGGCGGGCGAACATCACCAGATTCCCGACCAGTATTAACGCCAGGCCAATAACCGCATTGCTATGCCAGATATAACCTTCGTAGAAGGTGGAGATCGTCAATGCCACCAGCGGGAACAGCAGGGTGCTGTAGGCGGCCTTGCTGGCGCCGATACGACCCACCAGCGTGAAATAAGCGCCAAACGCAATCACCGAACCGAACAACGCCAGGTACAGCAGGGCGCCCATATAGCTCCATGTCCACTGCGGCATAAAGTTATCGCCGCGCAGCAGGGCAATCGCTCCCATCACCACTGTGCCGTAGAGCATCGCCCAGCTATTGGTGGTTAATGTTTCGAGGCCGCGGCGCTGGTGGCGAATGCTCAGCATATTACCCAATGAGAAGCCGTAGGTGCCTAATGCGCTCAGGCCGATCCCCCACAGCAGTGAGGCATTGAGGCCATTAGCCAGTAAATCATCCCAGAACAGGGTGACGATCCCCGCCAGCCCTAAAGCCGCCGCCAGCCAGAAACGTCCCGGCGGCTGTTGGCGGAAGAAAATAAAGCTATTGATGGCGTTAAACAGCACCGCCATCGAGAAAATTACCGACTCAAGTCCGGTATTGATGTGCGCCGCGGCGGTGTAAAAACACCAAAAGTTAAAACAAAAGACGCAGCAACCCTGCAGCATACAGAACAGGTGGTCACGTATTGCCAGCGGGCGCAGGCGGCGGGTCGCCAGTAAAATAGTCAACATGGTGACGCTGGCGACGGCAAAGCGCCAGAAAATCGACACTGGCGCGGCGACCGGCCCTTGTTGTAAAAAGATAGCGATCCACGTAGTGCCCCAGATAACCACCACCAGCCCGTAGAGTAATGCGTTCAAAATGTCTCTCCCGTTAACATGCCAACCACGAGTGTGAAGCTTTCAATTCATCGGCGCTGTCATGCGCTTGTTGCTGACTTGCAAAATCTTGCGCTTATTTTTTACAACGCCGGTGTCAATGCTGGTCAGCGGCGATGACAATTCATAAACTAGTGGTCTGCGGATAAGGCAATGTGAAGGCTATGACTTACGGGACGTTCGAAACATTACAACAACAAAACGCGGTGCTACGGGGAACGGTTGAGCTCAACTCCGGGATTCAACTCGCCGCGTGGTACAACCACCTCGACAGGATAACGGTTCGCAGCGACCACCATACGTTGAGCCTTTATATTGCCGATGGTTACGAAAGCTACCAAAAAACGCCGCACGGCTGGAAAAATGGCGGCGGCCCGGATCGTTTTTGCCTGATGCCGAAAGGCGATGAGAGCACCTGGGATATTCGCGGCGATCTCTCCTTCGTTCATCTGTACTGTACCGATGAGCATTTGCGCTCGGTCGGCGAACAAATCTGGGATCGCAGCCCGGCCAGCTTCACACTGCAAGAAAAGACTTTCGCCAGCGATGACAAAATCACCGCCGTCTATCGTCAGTTTTTGCTGGAGAACGACTGGCGACAGCAGGCCAATCAACTGCTACTGAGCTCGGCCAGCACCTTGCTGTTGACCCACCTGATTCAGCATTACTCAACGGCGCAGTGGCGTTTGCCGACGGTGACCGGTGGCCTGGCGCCGCATCTGCTGCGCAATTTGTTGGCGTGGATTGAAGAAAATCTCGACCAGCCGCTCACGCTGTCCGACCTCGCTGCGCAGGTGTCGCTGAGCGAATACCATTTTGCCCGCATGTTCCGCCAGTCGATGAATCTGGCGCCGCATCAGTACGTGATGCAGCGCCGGATGAGTAAAGCGCAAAACCTGATTTGCCACGGTAGCCAATCGCTGACTGAAATTGCGATGCGCTGCGGCTTCAGTTCCGCCAGCCATTTCAGCCACCGGGTGAAAAGCGCCACTGGCCTGACCCCCAGTCAACTACGCGCGGCGCAGCGCGGTTAATAGCGCATAGCTGACGCCGCCGACGACCAGCCCCCAGAACGCTGAACCCACCCCGGCCAGAGTGATGCCGCTGGCGGTGACCAAAAACGTCACTACCGCGGCATCGCGCTCGTTTTCCTGCCCCAGCGCCTGATACAGGCTCCCGCTGATGGTTCCCAGCAGCGCCAGTCCCGCCAGCATCTGGATCCACACCGGCGGCAGCGCCGCCATCAGCGCGGTTATTGAACCGCCGAACACGCCAGCCAGCAGATAAAAGCAACCGGCGGCCGCGGCGGCGAGCCAGCGTTTACCGGCATCGGGATGCGCATCCGGGCTCTGGCAGATGGCGGCGGTAATGGCGGCAATGCAGATGGAATAGACGCCGAACGGCGACAGTATCAGCGCCAGCGCGCCGGTGAAGACGATCAGCGCGGAGACCGAAACCCGATAACCGGATGCCTGTAGCGTCGCCAACCCTGGCGCATTCTGCGACGCCATGGTAACGAGGAAAAACGGTACGCCGACGCTGAGTAGCAGCGAAGGGGTAAACTGCGGCGTTACCCACCGCGGAGCGACAAACGTCATTGCATGCGTCAGCGGCGCAAGCGCGCCGGTTAACACGGCGATGATCCCGCCAACCAGCAGCGCGGCGACGACCGCAAAACGTGGAGAGAGCGCTTTACACAGCAGCCAGGCGACAAACATCCCGCCGCACAGCGCCAGGTTATCCTGCAAGCCGCTAAATGCCTGAAGACCAAAACGCAGCAGGATCCCCGCTAACATCGCCGCCGCCAGCGAGTGGGGAATGATCTTCATGAGACGGGCAAACAGTCCGGTCACGCCGCACAGCAGAATGAGCGCATTAGCGAAAACAAAGATTCCCACGGCCTGCGCGAGCGTCGCGCCTTGTAAGCCGCTGACCAACAATGCCGCGCCGGGGGTTGACCAGGCGGTGAGAATCGGTACCTTACGCCATAGCGTTAACGCCAGCGTACTGACTCCCATCGCCAGGCCGAGGGCGGTCATCCAGCCGGCGATTTGTTTGGCATCGGCGCCCGCGGCGGCGGCGGCTTGCCAGATGATGGCGGCTGAGCTGGCATAACCGACCAGCACGGCGACAAATCCGGCGAGCAGCGTCGGGACAGGAAGAGTAAAGGACCGCATAAGAGCCTCTCTGTGCGTTATAACATACGAAGAAGGTAGCATTGTGCGTTATAGCGTACAACTGGTAACATCAGGAAAATGGCGAGGAGCGACTCTATGAATATTGCGCAACATCTGGCATTGACTCTGAAAACGCTGCGTCAGCAGCGTGGCTGGAGTTTGTCGCGACTGGCGGAAGAGACTGGCGTATCAAAAGCGATGCTGGGGCAAATTGAACGCAATGAATCCAGTCCGACGGTCGCGACGCTGTGGAAGATCGCCACGGGCCTCAATGTGGCGTTTTCGACTTTTATCGTCGCCGACGACGCGGCCGCGCCTGCGGCTTTCGATCCGCAACAGCAGGCGATGGTGGTGACGCCGATTTTCCCCTGGGATCCTGAACTGCGTTTTGACCACTTTTCGATAACCCTCGCGCCTGGCGCGCTCAGTGAATCGACGCCGCATGAAGCTGGGGTGATCGAACATGTGGTGGTCATTAGCGGCGCCCTGGATTTATGTCTGCAGGGCCAATGGCATACGTTGCAGGCAGGTGAAGGGCGCCGCTTTGCCGGCGATCTGGCTCACGCATATCGCAACAGCGGGGCGCACACCGCGCATTTTCATTCGCTGATTCACTACCCAAAAGAAAAAGCCGCGAGCTAGCCCGCGGTTAATCAAGATGACTATAATTCACAACGTGACGAGGAACATCCGGAATACGCAACCACTGTAACCTTAGCGTGTTTTCCTGAGAAATAGCTTTTTGTTCAATGCTTTGCTGAATTATGCAAATTCACCCTGCGCGCATGGTGGAAAATGTTTTCGTCTGCGCCCGGTTCTGACTACAATAGCCGCCATTTCGACCCCCTATAACGGATAACGACGAGCGTATGCGCCTGCAAAACCATCATCTTGAACTTCTTAGTCCTGCCCGCGATGCCGGGATCGCCCGTGAAGCGATTTTACACGGCGCGGACGCGGTCTACATCGGCGGGCCGGGCTTCGGCGCGCGCCACAACGCCAGCAACAGCCTGAGCGATATCGCCAATCTGGTGCCGTTCGCCCATCGCTTTGGCGCGAAGGTATTTGTGACGCTGAATACCATTCTTCATGATGATGAACTGGAACCGGCGCAGCGCCTGATTACCGATCTGTACGAAACCGGCGTTGACGCGCTGATTGTACAGGATATGGGGATCATGGAACTGGATCTGCCGCCAATTGAACTGCACGCCAGTACCCAATGCGACATTCGCAGCGTCGAGAAAGCAAAGTTCCTTTCCGATGCAGGGTTCAGTCAAATCGTACTCGCCCGCGAACTGAACCTCGATCAGATCCATGCGATCCACGAGCATACCGATGCGACCATCGAGTTCTTTATCCATGGCGCGCTGTGCGTCGCCTATTCCGGCCAGTGCTATATTTCGCATGCCCAAACCGGGCGCAGCGCCAACCGCGGCGACTGTTCGCAGGCCTGCCGCCTGCCATATACCCTGAAAGACGATCAGGGACGCGTGGTGGCGTATGAAAAACACCTGCTGTCGATGAAAGACAATGACCAGACCGCCAACCTGGCAGCGCTGATTGATGCCGGCGTGCGCTCCTTTAAGATTGAAGGGCGCTATAAAGATATGAGCTACGTGAAGAATATCACTGCTCATTATCGTCAGATGCTTGACCGTATTATCGAGGACCGCGGCGATCTGGCGCGTTCTTCTGCCGGGCGTACCGAACATTTCTTCATTCCTTCGACTGACAAAACCTTCCATCGCGGCAGCACCGATTACTTCGTTAATGCGCGCAAGGGCGATATTGGCGCGTTCGACTCGCCGAAGTTCATTGGCCTGCCAGTGGGTGAAGTGCTGAAGGTGAGCAAAGATCACCTTGATGTCGCCGTTACCGATCCGCTGACCAACGGTGATGGGCTGAATGTGATGATCAAACGTGAAATTGTCGGCTTCCGCGCCAATACCGTGGAGAAAATTGGCGAAAATCGCTATCGCGTGTGGCCAAACGAAATGCCCGCCGATCTGCATAAAGTGCGTCCGCACGAAGCGCTTAACCGTAACCTCGACCATAACTGGCAGCAGGCGTTGCTGAAGACGTCAAGCGAGCGTCGCATTGCTGTCGACATAACGCTGAGCGGCTGGCAGGAACAGTTGGTGCTGACGATGACCTGCGAAGATGGCATCAGCGTGACGCATACGCTGGACGGCGAGTTCGCCGAAGCGACCCAGGCGGAAAAAGCGTTGGCTAACCTGCGTGACGGCGTCGCCAAACTTGGACAGACGATTTACTACCCACGTGAAGTGCAGATAAACCTGGCACCGCTATTTGTACCGAATAGCCAGCTCAACCAGCTGCGTCGTGAAGCGGCGGAGATGCTCGATCAAGTGCGCCTTGATGCCTGGCAGCGCGGTACGCGTAAGCCGGTCTCCGTGCCGCCGCCGGTGTACCCGGAAACGCATTTGTCGTTCCTGGCGAATGTGTATAACCACAAAGCGCGCGCTTTCTACCAGCGCTATGGCGTACAGCTGATTGATGCGGCCTATGAGGCGCATGAAGAGAAGGGCGACGTGCCGGTGATGATTACCAAACACTGTCTGCGTTTCGCCTTTAATCTGTGTCCGAAACAGGCCAAGGGCTCGATTAAAAGCTGGAAGGCGACGCCGATGCAGCTGATCCACGGCGACGAAGTGTTAACGCTGAAATTTGATTGCCGTCCGTGCGAAATGCATGTGGTGGGTAAAATCAAAAATCACATTCTCAAAATGCCGCATCCAGGCAGTATTGTCGCCTCCGTCAGCCCGGATGAGCTGATGAAAACGTTGCCTAAGCGCAAAGGCGCTTAATGGCCATTAAATAACGCCTGATGACGATGCCTGGCGCGAGCGCGCCAGGCGGGAAATCGTCGTTTTCGATCAGGTACGCAGTCCTGCGGCGGTCATCAACAGGCGAAACACCATGCTGACCGCGCCTAATGCCAGTACGCTAATGCCCCAGATCGCCGCCATCCATAGCAGTCGCTTACCCCATGATTGATTCATCAATGATACCCCTCGCCAGGCTGAACTTTGCCGCGGAACACGTAGTAGCTCCAGAAGGTATAGCCGAGGATGACGGGAATAATCAGCAACGCGCCAACCAGCATAAAGCCCTGACTTTGCGGCGGCGCGGCGGCCTGCCATAAGGTGATGCCCGGTGGGATAATATACGGCCAGATGCTGATCCCAAGCCCGCTGAAACCAAGGAATACTAGCGCCAGCGTTAAGGCAAACGGCAACACATGGCTGACGTGTCGGCCAAGCGAGCGCCACAGCCAGGCGCTGATGGCGACCACCAGCAGCGGTACCGGCAGCAGGAAAAACAGGTTCGGCAGGCTGAACCAGCGAGCCGCAATCGTGGGTTGTGACAGTGGCGTCCAGAGACTAATCACCGCGATCGCGACCAACAATGCCAACAGCAGGATACGCGAGATTCTGCGCATGGTGCGCTGTAGTGGATCCTCACTTTTCATCACCAGCCAACTGGCGCCCAGAAGCGCATACGCGATAGTCAATCCGAGGCCGCAAAACAGGGTGAACGGCGTGAACCAGTCGAATATCCCGCCGCTAAAGCTGCGGCCGCTAACGGGAAAACCATTAATGACCGCGCCAACGACCATCCCTTGAGTGAAGGTCGCCAGCAGCGACCCGCCGAGAAAGGCCTTATCCCAGAAAGGACGGTGCGCAGGCGTTGCTTTGAAGCGAAACTCAAACGCGACGCCGCGAAAAATCAGGCCGATCAGCATCAGCGTGAGCGGCACCGACAGCGCATCGATAATCACCGCATAGGCCAGCGGGAAGGCGCCGAAAAGACCTGCGCCGCCAAGCACCAGCCAGGTTTCGTTGCCATCCCACACCGGGGCCACGCTGTTGACCATCACGTCGCGTTCTTCGCCACGGCGCACGGCGGCAAATAAAATCCCAATCCCGAGGTCAAAACCGTCCATCACGATATACATCAGGGTGGCGAAGACGATGATCACAAACCAAATAATCGATAAATCAATGCCCATTAGCGGGACTCCTTATGCGGAAAACCATCCGAGGCGGCGGAAAGCGGACGCGCGGCCGTGCCTGATGGCGCTGATATCTGTTCCTGCGGCCCTTTGCGGATCAGACGCAGCATGTAGCTATAACCCACGCCGAACACCGAGCTGTAGACAGCGATAAAAGCCAGCAGGCTGATGGTCATATGCAGGTCGCCATGTGCCGATACCGCGTCAGCGGTGCGCTGTACGCCGTATACCACCCACGGCTGACGCCCGACTTCGGTCGTGACCCAACCGGCAAGAATGGCGATCAGCCCGGATGGCCCCATCCATAGCGCGAAGAGCAGGAAAGGTCTGGAGTGATAAAGGCGTTGGCGATAGCGTAACCACAGCGCAATGATGCCAAGCGCAATCATTAACATGCCCAGCCCGGCCATCAGGCGGAATGACCAGAAGACGATGGTGGAGTTAGGGCGATCTTCCGCAGCGAATTCCTTCAGTGCCGGAACCTGTTTCTCCAGACTGTGGGTGAGGATCAGACTCCCGAGCGCCGGGATCTCAAGGCCATAACGGGTGCGTTCTTGCTGCATATCCGGCCAGCCAAATAGCAGCAGCGGCGTGGGTTCGCCCGGCGGGTTTTCCCAGTGCCCCTCAATAGCGGCAATTTTCGCCGGCTGGTGTTTTAGCGTGTTGAGGCCGTGCATATCGCCGATCATGGCTTGAATTGGGGCGACGATAAGCGTCATCCACAGCGCCATGGAGAACATGGCGCGAATAGCGGGCGTTTGGTTGCCGCGCAGTAAATGCCATGCCGCTGATGCGCCGACGAACAGCGCGCTGCTGAGGAAGGCGGCGACAGACATATGCAGCAATCGGTAGGGGAAAGATGGATTAAAGATAACGGCCAACCAGTCAACGGGCACGACCTGACCATTAACGACCTCAAAGCCTTGTGGCGTTTGCATCCAGCTGTTGGAGGCCAGGATCCAGAAGGTGGAGATAATGGTTCCCAACGCCACCATGCAGGTGGCGAAAAAATGCAGACCGGGGCCGACGCGGTTCCAGCCAAATAGCATCACGCCAAGAAAACCAGCCTCCAGGAAGAAAGCGGTGAGCACTTCATAGGTGAGTAAGGGACCGGTGATACTGCCGGCGAATTGCGAGAAACCGCTCCAGTTGGTCCCGAACTGGTAGGCCATGACCAGCCCGGAAACCACGCCCATCCCAAAGTTGACGGCGAAAATTTTCGACCAGAAGTGGTACAGCGAACGCCAGGTGGGGTTGTTGGTTTTTAACCACAAACCTTCCAGTACCGCCAGATAGCTGGCAAGACCGATGGTAATGGCGGGGAAGATGATATGAAATGAGACGGTAAAGGCGAATTGGATTCGCGCCAGATGAAACGCATCAAGACCGAACATGCGGGGCTCCACAACAAAATTGATTCAACGCAATTTTAGGAGTCCGGGAGAGGCGATTGCAGGCGCAAAAACGGTGTTTTTTATGATAACAGTTGCTGAACTGTCATCGTTCTTCATCGATACCTCTTTTATTCGTTGTGTTATTGAATCCGTTAATAATGCGTTTTGTGTTCAAATGCTTTTTTATTTTTTATCTCAATGTCACTACTGTTTTTTATTTTTGCTGTGTTTATAGTTTTGTCTCAATTAATTTATTTGCAATATATTTGAGTAAAACGGAGGGCGCCTTGTTAAGTAATGGCTTAAGGAGTTTATGTATTGAATTTTAGATATCACATTAAATTAATGTTGTGTATGTATTGAGTTTGTATGAGTAATTTAAGTGCTGGCAGGGATGGTTGTGACGTATGACCAGGAAACCACGCCGCTAAAGCGAAGTACCGTCTTTTTATTGTTTTTATATCAGTTATAAATAAATGCCATTTTTCTTCATCTGTTATAAGATATGGCTCTCGTTTCCTTCATGGCGTCTCGTGATGAAAAAATACCAGCAGCTTGCGCAGCAACTCACCGAACAGATTGCCCTTGGCGTCTGGCAGCCGGGCGATCGGTTGCCTTCATTACGTGAACAGGTCGTGAGTAGCGGCATGAGTTTTATGACGGTGAGCCATGCGTACCAGTTACTGGAGAGTCAGGGGCGGATTATCGCCCGTCCGCAGTCCGGTTACTACGTCGCGCCGCAGCCGGTAAAGCAGCGCCAGCCGGAGCCGCCCGCCCAGGTGACGCGTAACGAATCCGTCGATATCAACACCTACATTTTCGATGTACTGCAGGCCAGCCGTCAGGCATCGATGCTGCCGTTTGCCTCTGCTTTTCCCGATCCGCGTCTGTTTCCACTGCAGCAGCTAAACCGTTCGCTGGCGCAGGTAAGCAAAACGGCCACCGCCATGAGCGTGATTGAGAATTTACCGCCAGGTAATGACGAGTTGCGCCATGCCATCGCGCGCCGGTATGCCTTGCAGGGGATGAACGTCGCGCCGGATGAGATTGTGATTACCGCTGGCGCGCTGGAGGCGCTGAACCTCAGCCTGCAGGCGGTTACTGAGCCAGGCGATTGGGTAGTGGTGGAAAACCCCTGTTTTTACGGCGCGTTGCAGGCGCTGGAGCGTTTACGCTTAAAGGCGCTATCGGTGGCGACCGATGTCAAAGAGGGCATCGATCTGGCCGCGCTGGAACAAGCGTTGCAAAGCTATCCGGTGAAAGCGTGCTGGCTAATGACCAATAGCCAGAATCCGCTGGGATTTACCCTGAGCGCCGAGAAAAAAGCGCGGCTGGTGTCGCTGTTAACCCGTTACAACGTGATGTTAATTGAAGATGATGTCTACAGCGAACTGTACTTTGGCCGCGATAAGCCGCTACCGGCAAAATACTGGGATCATCAGGAAATGACGCTGCACTGTAGCTCGTTTTCTAAATGTCTGGTTCCGGGTTTTCGCATCGGCTGGGTCGCCGCCGGCAAGCATGCTCGCCGCATCCAACAACTGCAGTTAATGAGTACGCTTTCCACCAGTTCGCCAATGCAGCTGGCGCTGGTGGATTACCTCTCGACTAAACGCTACGACGCGCATTTACGCCGTCTACGCCGCCAGCTCGCCGAGCGTAAACAGCTGGCCTGGCAGGCATTGCTGCGTTATCTTCCCGCGGAAGTGAAAATTCACCATAGCGATAGCGGCTATTTTCTCTGGCTGGAGCTGCCTGCTGGCGTCGATGCCAGCCAGCTCAGCACGCTGGCGCTGCGTGATAACATCAGTATTGCGCCGGGGAAAATGTTTTCTACCACCGCGAACTGGACCTCGTTTTTCCGCTTTAATACCGCGTGGGGATGGGGAGAAAAAGAAGAATTGGGCGTTAAGCGGCTCGGTGAGCTTATTCGTACGCTTTTGGCGTAATATTATTTATGACTTCAGCGTCATAGCAAATGCCGGTTTTTATTTTACCGGCATGATTCCGCGTAATGATTCCACGGCGTGCCAGCCATTAGAAAAAAACCATCGACACGGTGCCACCATAGGGAAAAGGTATCGCCAACACGCGTCCATAACTCCTTGTCTATAATCCATATTATCAAAATGCGGCAGCGATTTTTGCGTAATGCGCACCTGGTCACAACCTGAGTAAATTTCCCCAGAGGCCCGCAGGCCGCCGTCTACCCTTATTAAGGGAGATATTTTTACGGCATGGCTGCCGCTACTTTTATTCTGACAGGAGTAAGTTCAAATGAGCAAAAAATTTGCCCGTGGCAGCCTGTGCGTGCTGAGTATGGTTTTTGTGACGGCGCAGGCCGCCGAACCGCCAACATCGCTGGATAAAGGGGAAGGGCGACTCGATATTATTGCCTGGCCGGGCTATATCGAGCGCGGTCAAACGGATAAGAATTATGACTGGGTGACCCAGTTTGAAAAAGAGAGCGGCTGTCAGGTCAACGTGAAAACCGCTGCCACCTCAGACGAAATGGTGAGTCTGATGGCAAAAGGGGGTTACGACCTGGTTACTGCCTCCGGCGACGCGTCTTTACGCCTGATTATGGGCAAACGCGTGCAGGCGATAAATACCGCGCTCATCCCGAACTGGAAAACGCTCGATCCGCGCGTCGCCAAAGGGGCGTGGTTTAACGTCGGCGACAAAGTCTACGGTACGCCGTATCAGTGGGGGCCAAACCTGCTGATGTATAACACCAAAACCTTCCCGACGCCGCCAGATAGCTGGAAAGTGGTGTTCGTTAAACAAGATCTGCCGGACGGTAAAAGCAACCAGGGGCGGGTACAGGCCTATGATGGCCCAATTTACATCGCCGATGCCGCGCTGTTTGTGAAAGCGACGCAGCCGCAGTTGGGTATCGACGATCCTTATCAGTTGACCGAAACGCAGTATCAGGCGGTATTGAAGGTTCTGCGTGACCAGCACTCGTTGATTCACCGCTACTGGCACGATGCCACTGTGCAGATGAGCGACTTCAAAAATGAAGGCGTTGTCGCTTCCAGCGCCTGGCCGTACCAGGCCAACGGCCTGAAAAGCGAAGGGCAGCCTGTTGCTACCGTATTCCCGAAAGAGGGCGTGACCGGTTGGGCCGATACCACCATGCTGCACAGCGAGGCGAAGCACCCGGTCTGCGCATATAAGTGGATGAACTGGTCGCTGACGCCGAAGGTACAGGGCGATGTCGCCGCCTGGTTTGGATCGCTTCCGGTGGTGCCGCAGGGTTGTAAAGCCAGCACGCTGTTGGGTGACAAAGGTTGTGAAACCAACGGGTACGACCAATTCGACAAGATTGCGTTCTGGAAAACGCCGATTGCCGAAGGTGGAAAATATGTGCCTTACAGCCGTTGGACTCAGGACTACATTGCGATTATGGGCGGCCGCTAAACGGTTGGAGGCTGAACATGACGTACGCGGTTGAGTTTAATGACGTTTCGCGTCTGTACGGTGACGTGCGCGCGGTGGATGGCGTCAGCATTGCCATTCGTGATGGCGAGTTTTTCTCCATGCTGGGGCCTTCCGGCTCCGGCAAAACCACCTGCCTGCGTTTAATCGCCGGCTTCGAACAGTTGTCCGGCGGATCGATTCGTATCTTTGGCCAGCAGTCCAGTGAGCTGCCGCCGTGGCAGCGCGACGTCAATACGGTATTTCAGGATTATGCGCTATTCCCGCATATGTCGATTATCGACAACGTCGCGTATGGTCTGATGGTGAAAGGGGTTGGCAAAAAAGAACGCCATCTCCGCGCCCAGGAGGCGCTGGAAAAAGTGGCGCTGGGATTTGTTCACGCCCGTAAACCTTCACAACTTTCCGGCGGCCAGCGCCAGCGTGTGGCTATTGCCCGGGCGCTGGTCAACCAGCCGCGGGTGCTGTTATTAGACGAACCGTTGGGCGCGCTGGATTTAAAACTGCGTGAACAGATGCAAGTGGAGTTAAAAAAACTACAGCAGTCGCTGGGTATCACTTTCATCTTTGTCACACACGATCAGGGGGAAGCGCTGTCAATGTCCGATCGGGTGGCGGTATTTAACAATGGCCGTATTGAACAGGTTGATTCGCCGCACGATCTCTACTTACGTCCTAAAACGGCCTTTGTCGCCGGGTTTGTCGGTACCGCTAACGTTTTTACGCCCGAACTGGCGCAGCGGCTTTGCGGCGTGTCGGGAACCTGGTCACTGCGACCGGAACATATTCGGCTTAATAGCGGCGGCGACGTTCAGGTTCCCGGCATCGTCCAGGCGGTGCAGTATCAAGGAGCCGCAACGCGGATTGAATTGAAGCTGGCCGATGGCGACAAATTGTTAGTTAGCCAGGCCAACACGGATGGCGGCGCGGCGCTCGGCGCGCCGCAACCGGGGCAAAATGTGCTGGCTTGCTGGTCCCGTTCGGCCATGGTTCCCCTGGAAAGCGGAGGCTGAGATGACCATGGTATTACCGCAACCTGCCACCGGGCGTGTTTCAGGGATGTTCTGGCGTAAACCTGCGCTGGGGCTGTTTTTACTGCTGCTGGGGCCGCTGATGTGGTTTGGCATCGTCTATCTGGGATCGCTGCTGACGCTGTTGTGGCAAAGCTTCTATACCTTTGATGATTTTACGATGTCGGTCACTGCTGACCTGACGCTCGCCAACCTGAAAGCGCTGTTTAATCCGGCGAATTACGACATCATTGTGCGCACGCTGGTGATGGCGCTAAGCGTGACCCTTGCCAGCGCGATCCTCGCGTTACCCATGGCGTGGTACATGGCGCGCTATACCCACGGCAAGATGAAAGCATTCTTTTATATCGCCGTGATGCTGCCGATGTGGGCGAGCTATATTGTGAAGGCCTATGCCTGGACGCTACTGCTGGCAAAGGATGGCGTTGCGCAGTGGTTTCTTGGTCACCTTGGCCTGGAAAGTCTATTGAATATGGTGTTGACCATTCCGGCGGTGGGCGGCAATACGTTGTCTACTTCGGGGCTGGGGCGATTCATGGTGTTCGTCTACATCTGGCTGCCGTTTATGATCCTGCCGGTGCAGGCGGCGCTGGAACGTCTGCCGCCGTCGCTGTTGCAGGCTTCCGCCGATCTAGGCGCCCGCCCGCGGCAAACCTTCCGTTATGTGGTGCTGCCGCTGGCGATCCCCGGTATTGCGGCGGGTTCCATTTTCACTTTCTCTCTGACGCTCGGCGATTTTATCGTTCCGCAACTGGTAGGGCCGCCCGGCTTCTTTATCGGCAACATGGTCTACTCCCAGCAAGGCGCTATTGGCAACATGCCGATGGCGGCGGCGTTTACCCTGGTGCCTATTGTTCTGATTGCACTGTATCTGGCGTTCGTGAAGCGCCTGGGAGCGTTTGATGCACTCTGAACGCGCGCCGTTATTTCTCAAAATCGCTACCTGGGGCGGGGTGATTTTCCTCCATTTCCCTTTGGTCATTATCGCGCTCTACGCTTTTAACACCGAGGACGCCGCTTTTAGCTTTCCGCCGAAAGGACTGACGCTGCGCTGGTTTAGCGAGGCGGCAGGGCGTGGCGATATTATTGATGCAGTGACGTTGTCACTTAAAATCGCTGCGCTATCAACCGGTATCGCGCTGGTCCTGGGTACCCTTGCTGCGGGAGCGTTATGGCGCAGTACGTTTTTTGGTAAGAACGCCGTGTCGCTGCTGCTGCTATTGCCGATAGCGCTGCCCGGCATTATTACCGGTCTGGCGCTGTTGACGGCGTTTAAAGCCATCAACCTTGAGCCCGGCCTGCTGACCATCGTGGTGGGTCACGCGACCTTCTGCGTGGTAGTGGTGTTTAACAACGTCATTGCCCGATTTCGCCGGACATCATGGAGCCTGGTGGAAGCATCGATGGATCTCGGTGCAACCGGCTGGCAAACCTTTCGCTATGTCGTGCTCCCCAATCTGGGGTCGGCGCTGCTGGCGGGCGGCATGCTGGCGTTCGCCTTGTCGTTTGATGAAATTATCGTCACTACTTTTACCGCCGGACACGAACGGACGCTGCCGCTGTGGCTGTTGAATCAGCTGGGACGTCCGCGCGATGTGCCGGTCACCAACGTTGTCGCGCTGTTGGTGATGTTAGTGACGACGGTACCCATTTTGGGGGCCTGGTGGCTAACCCGCGACGGCGAGAATAACGCTGAAAGCGGAAAATAATACACTTGTACAGGATCATGCTATGCAACATAACCTTTTGATAAACGGTAAATTAGTAGCGGGTGAGGGCGAGGTGCTGCCGGTATTTAATCCTGCTAATGGTGAAGCGATTGTTGAGATTGCGGAGGCGACCGCGGCGCAGGTTGATGCCGCGGTCAATGCGGCAGATCGTGCGTTTGTCAGCTGGAGCCAGACAACGCCGAAAACCCGCGCCGAATGCTTACTCAAAATGGCGGATGTCATCACCGAACATGCGCAGACGCTGGCAAAACTGGAGTCATTGAACTGCGGTAAACCCCTGCATTGCGTCATTAATGATGAAATGCCGGCAATCGCCGATGTTTTCCGCTTCTTCGCTGGCGCGGCCCGCTGCTTGCCGGGGATGGCGGCGGGAGAGTACCTGGAGGGGCATACTTCGATGATTCGCCGCGATCCGGTAGGCGTTGTCGCCTCTATCGCGCCATGGAACTACCCGCTGATGATGGCGGCCTGGAAACTGGCGCCTGCGTTGGCAGCCGGCAACTGCGTGGTCATCAAGCCGTCGGAAATCACGCCGCTCACGGCATTAAAACTGGCTGAGCTGGCGAAGGACATTTTCCCCGCGGGCGTTATTAACGTCCTGTTTGGTCGCGGGCCAACGGTGGGCGATCCGCTCACCGGCCACAGCAAAGTACGTATGGTATCGCTCACCGGGTCGATCGCCACCGGCGCGCATATTATTGGTCATACGGCTTCTTCCATTAAGCGTACTCATATGGAGCTGGGAGGAAAAGCGCCGGTCATCGTGTTTGACGATGCGGACATTGACGCCGTCGTTGAAGGCGTGCGCACCTTCGGTTTTTATAACGCAGGCCAGGACTGTACCGCTGCCTGCCGCATTTATGCGCAGCAGGGGGTTTACGATCGACTGGTTGAAAAGTTAGGCGCCGCCGTCGCCAGCCTGAAAATGGGCCAACCTGATGATCCCGCGACGGAACTTGGACCGGTGAGTTCACTGGCGCATCTTGAGAGGGTGACCGCCGCTGTCGATGCTGCGCGCGCATTGCCGCATATTAACGTCGTGACCGGCGGTAGCCGGGCGGCGGGTAAGGGGTACTATTTCCAGCCGACGTTACTGGCTGGCGCGCGGCAGGAGGATGCGATTGTCCAGCGTGAAGTATTTGGTCCGGTTGTCAGCGTGACGTCGTTTAGTGACGAGGAACAAGTATTAACCTGGGCTAATGATTCGCAGTATGGGCTGGCGTCATCGGTATGGACGCAAGATGTGGGTCGCGCCCATCGTTTGAGCGCGCGCTTGCAGTATGGTTGTACCTGGGTAAATACCCATTTCATGCTGGTTAGCGAAATGCCTCATGGCGGGCAAAAACTTTCCGGTTATGGGAAGGATATGTCGATGTATGGTCTGGAGGACTATACCGTGGTGCGCCACGTCATGGTGAAGCATTAAACATTACCGCACTGTCAGCATTATCAGGCTAATAATTGCGATAGCAATAAATGGTAAACACGAGAAGGGGAAATATGAGAGCATTCCTATACCCCTTCAAGAGCTAAGCCATTGTGAGTGCCGGAGATAAGCGCCGGATGGGGTGTAGACCGTTCGGGTGATGATACGCTGAGCGCGTGGATAAAAAGAGAGAGAAAGTCCCTGACGGCAATATAGTTGAATCCCTGCAAATTCTGCGGGGATTTTTTTATTTGCAGAATGGGTTACTCCAATAGAATGAAAAATATTAGCGTTTGTTCTTTTTAGTCGGTAGGCCAGAATGACGACGTTCACGAATATAAGAAATAAGACTGTAGATAGCGACCACCAATAAGACTAATGCAATAACCAGGGCGGCAATTCCAGACATAAGCAACCTCAAAATATTAATGAGCAAAACGAGTTGGCTCTTACTAATGTTGACGAATGTATGTGAAAATTCTTAAACTTGCAAACGATAATTTTTCTCATTTGAGTATGGGGATCGCACAAAAGAACAACTGAAAAATCAGGAACCCGCATTAAATATAGGGCTGCCAATGTCAGTTCGCCACTGTCAATACCAAACAATTTAAGATATTTCGCACTCAATGAAGACTGCGGGTAGCCATGCTGCCGTTTATCGACGGTAGCCTCGTTGAGCTTCTGTTTATATATACAAATATAAATATTAGTTTAAATCCCAGGGAAAATTCTGATACCGACGATTTAATTCTGCCCTGCGTTCGGTGGAATAACGCAAATTGTAGCAAAAATGTAACAATCATGTTTAAGACAGCAGCGTGGTGAGCGCTCGCTGTGTTTGCGATTTGACTTTGTTGTCCCCCTCGTGAGAAAATTTGACATAATTTGTTACTTTGAAGTTGAATTGGTTTTGAAAAAGATAGCATTTCTCCTGTTACTGACCGGCGTGAGCGCGATGCTTTACGGCAATTTCCCTGCCCAACGTATTACTGGTTGTGAAAATCAAGGGGTAAACGAGGGCGTTTGCACGGCGGTGGAATGGGATAATGAAAAACTGAATTTACTACCGGAATATAACCCGGAAAACCTTAAGTCTATTGTGGCGCAGCAGCAAAAGAATGCCGGGGATCATGCGGTAGTCAAATCATAAAAAAGCAGCCATAAAGGCTGCTTTTTTAGGTTTAGTTGCTGAAAAATTACTAAAACCAACCAAAACGAACAGATAACAGGCTAATAAGCGCCAGCGCTACGCCGACATTAATCAGAATTACGGTTTTGTGAGAAACATCCATAACGCCACCTTTATGAGTAAGCCCCTACATATATAGTCGGTGGCGTAGGGTTGCGCTATCGGACAACGCTGAATCAACCGTTTTTCCGTCGTCTTAGCCGATGTTCGTTTGGTGAGATACTGAATCCCTGACGTACCGGGTGGTGCGTGGTGTTCGCCAGGGAAGGAAGAAAAATGACGTTATACCAAAAAATGCTGATTTTCTATGCCGTGATGGGTTGTATTTGCGCGTTGATCAGTTGGTTTTTAACGAAGGAAAGCCGCTGTGTTCGTCTGCTGGCGGCACTGTTGATTGGCGCGACCTGGCCGTTTAGCTTCCCGATGGCATTACTGGTCTCGTTATTCTGAGCTGAAAAACGACTGGCATATCCTTTACGATAACTGTATAAAAAACCAGTTAAAGATAAAAGGATATGCTCTGATGAACCGTTTTTATTCCTCGCTCGCCGGTGCAACGGTCCGCTGGTTCGATTACCCGGGCCAGGGCGCGCCAATTGTTTTCATCCACGGGCTGGGCTGCGCTTCTTCTTACGACTACCCGCATGTTGTATCTGACCCTGCGTTAGCGGGGCGGAGAATCCTGCTTGTCGACCTTCCCGGCTATGGCTACAGCGATAAACCACAACAATTTGGCTACCGGATTAGCGACCAGGCCGCCGTCGTCGTTGAGTGGCTGGATCACCTGTGTATTAAGCGCTGCGCAATCTACGGCCACAGCATGGGCGGCAGCGTGGCGATCGAGGCGGCGCAACTTCTCGGCGCTCGGGTTGAGGCCTTAATTGTCGCCGAGCCCAATCTTTATGCGGGCGGAGGTCTGTATAGCCGGAAAATTGCCGCGCAAACGGAAGCCGAATTTATCGCCAGCGGGTATCACGCCATGCTGGCGGCGGAAACTTCGCCATGGGCGGGGTGTCTGCAAAACAGCGCTCCCTGGGCGCTGTGGCGCAGCGCCAGTAGCCTGATTGCCGGGGCGACTCCCTCGTGGTTCACGCGTTTTATCAACCTGCAATGCCGGAAGGCGCTTATCTACGGTAGTTTATCGTTGCCGGCGCAAGAAGCGATGGATGTCGAAAATGAAGGCATCACGGTGGCGGTGGTGCCGCAGGCCGGGCATTCGATGGCATGGGAAAACCCGGCAGCGCTGGCGGGCGTCATTGCCGGGTTAATCTGAAACAGAGCGCTGGAGATCAGAACGGTAGCTCGCGTGGGCGCGTTTGCAGGGTTATCCAGCGTAATTCAGTGAATTCGGCAATGCCGGCGCGCCCGCCAAAGCGGCCATAACCGGAGGACTTGCAACCGCCGAACGGCATCTGAGCCTCATCATGGACGGTTGGGCCGTTAATATGGCAGATACCGGTTTGTAAGTTTTGCGCCACGTTCCAGGCTCGAGCGCTGTCGCGGCTATATACCGCGGCGGACAAGCCGTATTCGCTGTCGTTGGCAACCGCCAACGCTTCGTCCTCGCCACTGACGCGAATCACTGCTTTAACCGGACCGAATGACTCTTCTCGCCATAACCGCATCTCGCGAGTCACACCATCCAGCAGGGTGGCGCGCATTTGCGTTGATTCAGATTTCCCGCCACAGAGCAGACGGGCACCCTTCGCCAGCGCATCGTCAATGAGCGCATTGCAGCGATGTACGGTTTTCAAATCGGCCACCGGGCCGAGCAGCGCGGGCGGTAGGGCGGCGGCACGCTGGCTGATTAAGGTGATAAACTCATCGGCAATGGCGTTATCAACAATGATGCGTTCGGTCGACATGCAGATTTGACCGGCATTGGCGAAGGCGCCGAACACCGCTCCTGCCGCCGCTTGCGCTAGATCGGCGTCATCCAGCACTAAGAGCGGCGCTTTGCCGCCGAGCTCCAGGACGGCAGGTTTCAGGTGCTCGCCGCAGGTGCGGGCGATAATGCGGCCAACCGGCGTCGAGCCGGTAAAATTCACCCGACGAACGGCAGGATGCGCGATTAGCGACTCGACTAATGCTGGCGCATCGGCCGCTGAGCAGGTGAGGTAATTGACTACGCCATCGGGAAAACCGGCTGCGGTTAGCGCATCGACTATCAGCCCCTGGGTTGCTGGCGAGAGTTCTGAACCCTTGAGGATCACCGTATTGCCGCAGGCCAGTGGTGTGGCAATCGCCCGGGTGGCCAGAATCAGCGGCGCATTCCACGGCGCCATCGCCAGCACTATGCCTGCGCCCTGGCGCACGCCCATCGCCAGATTTCCCGGGACGTTGGAGGGAATAATCTGCCCTTCGATTTGCGTGGTTAACGCTGCGGCTTCGCGCAGGATATCCGCCGCAAGATGGACGTTAAACCCTGCCCAATGTGCGGTGGCGCCGGTCTCGGCAGCCATGGTGGCAATAAATTTGGCTTCTCTTAACTGCATTTGCTCGGCGGCTTCCAGCAACAGGCGGCGCCGCTCTGCCGGGGAGGTGTCGCGCCAGCGCGGGAACGCTGCCGCCGCGGATTGCGCGCAGCGGCGAGCATCATAGAGACTGGCGGCAGGAGCGACAGAGGCTATCTCCCCGCTCAACGGATTACGGCGGGTAAACGTGGCGTTGCCTTCGGCATCGTGCCATTGGCCGCCGCTATATAAGCTGCAGGTTATTGTCATTAGCGTAACCTCATTGGTCTGCGGTGGGGCGAGTTTACCGGTTTACCATATTCTGCAGATATGAAAGGGCGGTTATCGCACAACTTTTTTGCCGTGTTCAGCGTCGGTCACATCTTTGGCGGATAACGCTGTCGCGTCGTACCTGGATGGCGAATAAATCTGCGAAAACACCCGTTTGCGCATAACGTTACGTTAATTGATTATTTGCTGGTTGCATCCCGCTGTGCTGTTATTAGTGGGCATATAACAAATTCATAAGGTTTATAACCATGTCTACAGGGAAAACACTACTTGCGCTGGCGTTGAGCGCGCTGCTGCCAGCCAGCGCTGCGTGGGCGGCAGGCAACGACACGCTGGTCTATTGCTCAGAAGCCTCGCCGGAATCTTTCAACCCGCAAATCGCCAGCTCCGGCCCTTCATTCGTCGCCAGCTCGCAGGTGCTCTATAACCGTCTGATTACTTTTGATCCGGTCAAAAACACGCCAATCCCTTCGCTGGCGACCGAGTGGCAGGTGTCACCGGATGGTAAAACCTGGACCTTCACCCTGCGTAAGGGCGTGCAGTTCAACAGCAATAAGTACTTTAAACCGACTCGCGACTTCAACGCCGATGACGTGTTGTTCTCGGTGCTGCGCCAGCAGGATGCAAAACATCCGTATCACAACGTCTCGCAGGGTAATTATGAATATTTCCACGACGTTGGCCTGGATAAGCTGATTAAAGAAGTGAAGAAGGTCGATGATTATCACGTTCAGTTTGTGCTGACCGAGCCGAATGCGGCCTTCCTTGCCGACTGGGGGATGGACTTTGCCTCTATTCTTTCCGCTGAGTATGCCGATGCGATGCTGAAAAAAGGCACGCCGGAATATGTCGATAGCTGGCCTATCGGCACAGGCCCGTATGCGCTACAGCAGTACAAGGTGGATTCGCAAATCCGCTATATCGCCAACCCGAACTACTGGGAAGGCGAGGTCCCCACTAAGCATCTGATCTTCTCCATCACGCCGAATGTTGAAACCCGTCTGGCCAAGCTGCAGACCAATGAATGCCAGATTATCCCGGCGCCATCGCCGGTGCAGTTCCCGGTGATCAAGGGCAATAAAGATCTGGCACTGCACTCGGTAGAGGCGTTGAACGTGGGTTATCTGGCGTTTAATACCGAGAAGAAACCGTTTGATAACGTACTGGTGCGTAAAGCGTTGAACTACGCCACCGACAAGCAGGCGATTGTGAAAGCGGTGTTCCTTGATTCCGGAAGCGTGGCGAAATCGCCGATCCCGGCCAATATGCTCGGTTATAAGAAAGATCTCCCGGATTACGACTACGATCCGCAGAAAGCAAAAGCGCTGCTTAAGCAGGCGGGTCTGGAGAAAGGGGCGGAAGTGACCCTATGGTCGATGCCGGTGCAGCGGCCATATAATCCGAACTCCAAACGTATCGCTGAAATGATCCAGAGCGACTGGAGTAAGGTCGGCATTAAGGCAAAAATCGTCAGTTACGAGTGGGGTGAATATCTTTCCGGTATGCGTAAGGGCGAGCACGACAGCGCGCTGTTTGGCTGGATGTCTGACAACGGCGACCCGGACAACTTTGCGGGCACGCTGCTCAGCTGTGATAACATCAAAACCGGCTCCAACGTCGCGCGCTGGTGCGATAAGTCGTACGATGCGTTGGTGAAGAAAGCGCTGCAGGTGAGCGACCCGCAGGCCCGTGCCAAACTGTACGAACAGGCTCAGGAGATCTTTTACCAGCAGGCGCCGTGGATCACTCTGGCGACCGGTAAAACCTTCTATGCCACCCGCAGTAACGTCAGCGGCTATAGCGTGAGTCTGATGGGGAGCGATTTTTCTAAAGCTAAGCTGAATTAATCGAAAGGAGAGCAGGATGGCACATCTGGATGAAGTCATTGCCAAAGTCGATGACACGATTGCCGAAGGGGTGATTACCCATATGAACGAGCTGCTGATTGCGTTAAGCGATGATGCCGAACTGAGCCGCGAGGCGCGTTATACCCAGCAGCAGCGCCTGCGCACGGCTATTGCGCATCATGGGCGTCAGCATCAGGAAGAACAGGAAGCGCGTCGCGAGCAGTTAACCAAAGGCGGCGCGATCCTCTGAGGACGGCTTCAGAACTGGCGTCTGGCGATTAGCCAGGCGCCGATCACCAACATTACCGCGCCGCATAATGGCCCGATCAATGCCCGAACAGGCACCCCGTGAGCGCGAATGACGTCAATCACCAGCCCGCCAACCAGTTGACTGGCTACCAGAACGGCAATGGTCGTTGCCGCGCCAACGTGTTGATAACCACTGATACTGGCGAAGACGAAAAACGATCCTAACAGCCCGGGGATCAACGTCCACCATTTTACGCTCAGCGCCAGCTCCTGAAAGCCGGCGGCGCCGTGGCGCAACAGCAAAATCGTCACAAAAATCACGATCCCTACCAGTGAATTCAGCAGCATGGCGATGAGTATCGTCGATGCCGACTGAGTGATGCGCACCATCAGGGTATTTTGCAGCACCAGCCCGACGCCGGCGGCAATCAGGCAGGCGAGGGTCAGCGACTGGTTCATGCCTCGCCGTCCGGATCGCGACGATCGTCGAGCTGTAGCTGCATAAAGGTCAGATCCAACCAGCGGCCAAATTTAGTGCCAACCTGCGGCATCTGCCCGGTGGTGACAAAGCCCAGCGTTTCATGCAGATGCAGCGAGGCGTGGTTTTGAGTTTCAATTCCGGCCACCATCACATGTTTTTTCAGACGTCGCGCTTCGCCGATTAAAGCGATAAGCAGTTTGCGACCGAGACCTTTACCTTGATGGTCGGGATGTACATAGACCGAATGCTCGACGGTATGGCGGAAACCGTCAAACGCGCGCCAGTCGCCAAACGAGGAATATCCAGTAATGACGCCGTTTTCTTCGCTCACCAGCACCGGGTAGCCAGCGATGCGGCGGGCTTCGAACCAGGCAATGCGGTTATCGGTATCGACGGTTTTATCGTTCCAGATGGCCGCGGTATGTAGCACGGCGTGATTGTAGATTTCGGCGATCGCCGCGCAATCGTCTTTACTGGCATGGCGGATGGACATAGCAAACCTCAGGTTTTGTACACTATAGTAGTACGATATTATTACAATAATGAACGGCTGGCTGTCATCAGTTTTAGCCATAAATTTTACTGATGACTGGTTGAATACTGGGTTTTTCTGGCAGTTGTGTCACGCTGGGATGCACACTATATTATTACGTTATGAATACTATAGAAGACAATCTTAACCAGCGGATCAGTGCGCGCATCCGCATCGAACGCGAGTCGCGCGGCTGGTCGCTTAACGATTTGGCCGAGCGGGCAGGCGCGTCGCGGGCGATGATTCATAAGATCGAACGCGGCGAAAGTAGCCCCACGGCGTCGATGCTGGGTCGTCTTTCCGGCGCCTTTGGCATCAGTATGTCAACATTAATCGCCCGCGCAGAGATGCAGGAGGGCAAGTTACTGCGCTTCGCCAGCCAGCCGGTGTGGCGCGATCCGCAAAGCCATTATCTCCGGCGCCATGTTTCTCCGCGTAGCGATCTGCCGATTGATCTGGTACAGGTTGAGCTGCCGGCCGGTAGCGATGTACCAATGCCCGCCTCCTCGTACGCGCTGGCGCGGCAACTTATCTGGCTACAGCAGGGTGAGTTGGTGTTCATCGAAGGCAATACTCGTCATCAGATGCAGGCAGGGGATTGTCTGGAGCTGGGGCCGCCGAATGACTGCCGATTTATCAATGAAACCAACGACACTTGTGTTTACCTGGTGGTGCGTCTGAATCAATCCGCCTCATAATGTCAAAGCGCGTTGTGTATAAAGCGACTAGCCTCAGTACAGTCCTCTTATTAAGGAATTTACTATGACCGTTAATTCGCAACGCCATCGCCGCTGGGTGCTGTCTTCCCGTCCGCACGGTGAACCTACGACAGCCAATTTCCATCTGGAAGAGGGGGAGATCCCGACGCCAGGGCCGGGACAGATTCTGCTGCGTACCGTTTTTTTGTCTCTCGATCCCTATATGCGCGGGCGCATGAGCGATGCACCGTCTTACTCTCCGCCGGTGGATATTGGCGCGGTGATGGTCGGCGGTACCGTGAGCCGCGTGGTGAGTTCCCATCATCGCGATTTTCAACCCGGAGAGTGGGTGCTTGGCTATAGCGGATGGCAGGATTATGAGCTTTCCGATGGCAGCGGGTTGGTAAAATTGGGAGCTAATCCGCAGCATCCTTCATGGGCACTTGGCGTGCTCGGTATGCCGGGTTTTACCGCCTATATGGGGTTGCTGGATATCGGTCAGCCGAAAGCAGGAGAGACCCTGGTGGTGGCTGCCGCCACGGGTCCCGTGGGGGCGACCGTCGGGCAAATCGGCAAAATCAAGGACTGCATCGTGGTCGGCATTGCCGGCGGTACTGAGAAGTGTCGCTATGCGGTTGAGACGTTGGGTTTTGATATTTGTCTGGACCACCGGGCGCCTGATTTTGCCCAGCAGCTAGCGCAGGCCTGTCCGCAGGGGATTGATGTTTACTATGAAAACGTCGGCGGCAAAGTCTTTGATGCGGTACTACCGCTGTTGAATACCTCGGCGCGAGTGCCGGTATGCGGGTTGGTGAGTGGCTATAACGCGACGGGACTCCCGGATGGGCCGGATCGTTTACCGTTGCTAATGGCGACTCTTCTCAAGAAACGAATCCGGATGCAGGGTTTTATCATCGGTCAGGATTATGGCCACCGTATTGCAGAGTTCCAGCGGGACATGGGACGTTGGGTACAGGAAGGCAAAATCAAATACCGTGAGCAGATGGTAGATGGTCTGGAACAAGCGCCACAGGCGTTGATTGGTCTGTTGAAGGGCGAAAACTTCGGCAAGGTGGTGATCAAGGTATCAACGGATAAGTAAATATTAACTCTGTAAATTCCCCGGTTGCGCTGTTGCGCTTCCCGGGGTTACGCCATCTATGCGTAAAACGCTAACCGCTGCGCGAGCAAATCGACGAATGCCTGGCGATCGATGTCCAGCATCACCGTGGCATTGGGTGGGTTTCCGGTCAGATTATAATAATCCACCACCGTCATCCCCTGGGTGTATTTGCCTTGCGTTTCGACGCCGACCCAGCGCTCGATGGTGGTGAACATGTCCGGTTTTAATAGCCAGGCGATGGTGCAGGGATCGTGCAGCGGTGCACCGATAAAGCCCCATTTTTCATCCTTGTGATATTCCATAAAGAAGTCCAGCAGTTCGGCGACGACGGTCGCGACCGGATTGCCGATCAGACGAAAACGCTCGATATCGGCGGCATGAATTTGCGCTTTGTGCGTCACATCTAATCCGGCCATTACCACCGGGATCCCGGACTGGAACACCATCTCCGCGGCCTCTGGATCGACGTAAATATTAAACTCCGCCGCCGGCTGCCAGTTCCCCAACACCATCGCGCCGCCCATGATCACAATGCGGGCGATGTTAGCGCGCAGTTCCGGATGGCTGGCAAGCAGCAGCGCGATGTTGGTCTGCGGGCCCGTTGCGACCAGCGTTACCGGTTCTCGGCTTTCGCGTAACACTTTCGCCATCAGCGCCACGGCCGTGTAGTCCTGCGGCGCAAACGCCGGTTCCGGCAATGCAGGGCCATCAAGCCCGCTTTCGCCGTGAACGTTATCGGCAATGATTAAATCGCGCATCAGCGGTTTCAGCGCGCCGCCAGCAACGGGAATGTCGTGACGCTTTAACAGCGTCAGCATCCGCAGTACGTTGCGCAGCGTCTTATCCGGCGTCTGATTGCCAGCGGAAGAGGTGACGGCTTTGACTTCAAGTTCAGGTGAGGCGAGGGCGAGGACCAGCGCGATCGCGTCGTCATGACCCGGATCGCAATCGATGATAATCGGCAGTGCCATAGCAGCTCCTTATTGGCGTTATTCTGTGACCAAGCTAACGCTGCGAATCGCGATAGACGAGGTTAAATACAGGAGAGTGTGATGGTGTTCACGAAGCTTGTCGTTATAAACGGCTAATCCATACAATCATTAAGGTTTGCTTTTCCGCTAGCGCCTTTTTATCCTTAGGAAAACTTAAGAGGTTAATGCGATGAAAGATGTAGTGGATAAATGCAGTACTAAAGGCTGTGCCATTGATGTTGGGTCGATTATTGATAATGACGATTGCGTCTACCGGGTAGAAAAATGTTTCCCTACCCGCGAGGAGGCGGAATCCGCACTAGCGGCTATTCGCGAACGCGCGGCGAAGGCGGCGGCTGCTAGCGAGGCGCCAAAAGTGGAATATAACATCGAGTCAGTGGGTAGCGAGGCGAAGCTAGACGCCGCGGTCGCTTTCTCCTGCCAGGCGGAAAAGATTATTTTCGAATTGTCCTTAAGAAGTGCTTTCTAACGAGAGCGCAGGCGGCAAGACAACAGGATCCGGCAAGCGATCCTGTTGTTATCGTCAGAGCAAAACGGCTAACGCCGTTACTCGAAGCGCCAGGCGATATTCATGCCGATGCCGTAGTTACGCCCCGGAGCCGGTTCGAAGTAGCGCCCGTTGGATTCATTGACAATAACCGAGCCGACATAGTTACGGTCAAACAGGTTATCGACGCGGCCAAACACATCCATATCCATTTTACCGTAGCTCCATTTATAGCCGGTGGTCAGGCCGACCACGGTCCACGATGGTGCTTTCGCGGTGTTGGCGTCGTCGGCCATAATGTCACCCATATAGCGGATATCGCTGCCAGCGTACCAACCGCTTTCCGGCTGATAGCCGAATGAGGCGTAGCCCATGTTACGGGCAATACCCGGAATACGATTGCCATTGCAATCAGATGAGCCGCAAACGTTGGTGCGGTAGGTGGCGTCAAGCCAGGTCCACGCCGCTTTTAACTTCCAGCTGTCGCCAAATTGCTGATCGAGACCTAACTCCATGCCCTGACGACGCGTCTTACCCGCGTTTTTATAGCTGGTGCGGCCGCCGCTGCTGGTATCCACGACAATTTCATTGTCGGTATCGGTCTGGAATAACGCGGCGGTGAACAGACCGTTGCCGACTCGCGTTTTACTACCTATCTCTACCGTTTCGTTGGTTGATGGCTGTAGAGCAAAATTTAATCCGCTCTGGTTGCCGGAACGGTACGACAGCTCATTGATGGTCGGTGTTTCAAAACCACGACCAGCGGAGAGATAGACGTTCCACGCGTCCGTTACCGCATACTTTAATGAACCGGCTGGCAGCCATTTGTGGTAGCTGGCATCGCCGCTATCGTCGCCGTTATCCGGCGTGATGTAGTGATCGTTAGAGTCAAACCATACCGAACTGTAACGCACGCCTGCATCAAGGGTGAGTTTTTCCGTCAGCTGCCACTGGGTCTGCAGATAGGGATCCAGATTCCACATCAGGTTACGTTCATTACGCCGCAGATCGCCCTGTTCGCCATATTGCGGCGCGCCGTTCACCATGACGTAGTTTTCGTAACCCTTACGTCGCTCGCTCATATTTTCGTAATCAAGACCGGTGGTAAAGGTCACCGGCACCAGCAGTTCGCCGCGGTGAGTCCAGCGGGTATCGATACCCTGGTAATGTCGGGTCAGATCGATAACCCCGCCGGAATGTGACGGATTCTTTTGCGGCGCCATCGGGATTGACTGATATTGCGTAGTCTCACGCTCACCGGCATACATCATTACGCTGAGATCGTCTTGCTGGCTCAGTTGGCGCTCATAGCGTAACCCGGCCTGGGTTTGTTTCACCGTTTTCCGCGTGTTGTACTGATCGCCTCGCGGCGACTGGCGCGGGTTATTCTGCCATTCGTCGTAGCTCAGTCCGCCCGGATCGTTGGCTTTAATATCAACGCTATTGAACAGCAACGTTAATTTGCTGACCTCGTTAATACGCACGCCCAGTTTGGCGTTAGCGAGATTTTTACGCGCGCCGCTGTGATCGCGAGAACCGTGGGTGGTGAAACGGTTGGTCGATACAGTGTAATCGACATCGCCGGCCTGGGATCCATCGCCGACAGCGCCGGTGGCCTTCAACCCGTAGTGCCAGGTGCCGAAGCTGCCGTAGTAGCTGCTGGCTTCAATCGTCGGCGGCTGGCTGCCGGTTTGGGTGTTGACGTTAATCACGCCGCCGGAGGAGTTACCGTATAGCGCGGAAAAGGGGCCGCGCAATACTTCAAGGCTATCGATGCTGCCAATATCGATATTCGACGTCTGGCCCTGGCCATCAGGCATGGTGGCCGGAATACCGTCAACGTAAAGGCGTAGTCCCCGCACGCCATAGGTGGAACGGGAACCGAAGCCGCGAATCGACAACTGTAAATCCTGGGCGTAGTTCTGTCGGTTTTGCACCTGCAGGCCGGGGACTGCGCCGAGCGATTCCGAGAGGTTAACTCGCGGCGCCGCCTGGCGCATCTCATCGCCGTTGACCACGCTGACGGCAGCGGGCGTATCCAGTTCGGATACCGTCGTGGGTGTTGCGGTGACCACCATGGTGTGTTCTTCAGTAATGCTGGCGTGCACGCTGGCGACAAAGGGGAACAATAAAGCGGGGAGCGCGACCGTGCGCACGACAACAATTTTCATGAAAGCGACTCGCAAAAAGAAACGTACCAAATGGAACATATGTATATATGTTACACCTTTTGTAAATTATTTGAAAATCACTAACTAATCGTTCGTTAAGTAATAGTAGGCGACGGCTATTTTTTTACCCAAAAACAACAATTAACGCTCCACATTAAGATGAATAATGATTACTATTCTCATTTATAAAAAGTGAAGCTCGAACTTCACGCTATGGAAGCGATGTCGAACCAGTAAACTGTTGTTTCATCAAAGGGAGTCGTTATGTCATTACGTCAGTTATCCGCGCCGCGTTTGCGCCGTTCTCTGTTATTAACCTCTTTACTGTTAGCGGGTAGCTTCAGCGCCCACGCCGCGGAAGAGTTACTGCGCAAGGCGGTCGGTAAGGGCGCATACGAAATGGCTTATAGCCAGCAGGAGAATGCGCTATGGGTGGCGACCTCGCAGAGCCGTTCACTGGATAAAGGCGGTATCGTCTATCGCCTGGATCCCACGACCCTCGACATCACCCAGATTATCCATAACGATCTGAAACCGTTCGGCGCCACCATCAACAACACCACCCAGACGTTGTGGTTTGGCAACACCGTTGATAGCACCGTTACCGCGATTGATGCGAAAACCAGTGCGGTGAAAGGCCGTCTGGTGCTTGACGATCGCAAACGCAGCGAAACTGTGCGCCCGTTGCAGCCGCGTGAGCTGGTGGTGAATGAGAAGACCAATACCGTTTATATCTCTGGCCTCGGTAAAGAGAGCGTGATTTGGGTGGTGGATGGCGACAAACTGACGCTAAAAGACACCATCGCGAATACCGGGGCGATGGCGACGGGCCTGGCGATCGACAGCGATGCCAAACGTCTTTACACCACGAATGCCGATGGCGAACTGCTGACTATCGATACCGATAGCAACAAAATTCTGTCGCGTAAAAAGCTGCAGGACGACGGTAAAGAGCACTTCTATCTGAATCTGAGTCTGGATACCGCCGGGCACCGTGCTTTCATTACCGATAGCAAACAACCGGAAGTGCTGGTGGTCGATATTCGCGACGGGAAGGTGCTGCAGAAAATTGCCGCGCCGGAATCTTTAGCGGTGTTGTTCAACCCGACCCGCAATGAAGTTTATGTCACCCATCGTAAAGCGGGTGAAGTGAGCGTGATTGACGCGAAGACCTACAAGGTCGTCAAAACCTTCAAAACTCCGACCTTCCCGAACAGCCTGGCGTTGTCTGCCGATGGTAAGACGCTGTTTGTCAGCGTGAAGCAGGAGTCGACTCGTCAGAAAGAAGCAACCGCGCCAGACGACGTGATCCGCATCGCGCTGTAATCTCTACCGGAGGGGGGAACCCCCTCCTTATCCTCTTACTTACCCTCTGTAACAAACCGCTATTAGCCTGATTACTATAAAGGTTATACACTTAACTTTTCCCGCTCGCAGGCAGTGGGAAGGTGGTTATCATCCTGGAGAAAATATGAAAAAGCCATATATGGTGATCTGCGCGGCGGCAATGCTGGCGCTTCTGGCTGGTTGTAGCTCTAATTACGTCATGACGACGAAAAGCGGACAAACGATCGTCACGCACGGTAAACCGCAACTGGATAAAGAGACCGGCATGACCCGTTATACCGATGAGTCAGGCAACAAGCGCGAAATTAACAGCAGTGACGTCGCTCAGTTGGTAGAAGATAATTAAGTGCGTTGTGACGGTTTGCCCGTGATGAGGCAAACCGCCATGGTGATGGGTTACGGCTTTGCAACGCCCGGCGCGGTACTGTGAATTGCCGCAACGCGTTTACGTACGCCGAACCAGCCCGCGACCAACAGTACGGCCAACAGCGGAATGGAACCGATAGTGTAGGTGCCATTCGGGTAATCGAAGGCCATCAGCACCAGCACGCTGAGCAAGAATAACAGCGTCAGCCATGAGGTAAATGGCGCACCCGGCATTTTGAAACCGACATCCGCCGCTCTCCCTTCTTTGATAGCCTTACGCAGGCGCATCTGACACACCACGATAAAGCCCCACGAGGCGATGATCCCCAGCGACGCGATGTTGAGCACGATCTCAAACACCTGCGATGGCACCAGATAGTTGAGGAATACCCCAACCACGTATACCGCAATCGTCGCCAGGATCCCGGCGTAAGGGACGTGATGACGGCTCATCCTCGACATGAACTTCGGCGCCGAACCGCCCATTGACATCGAACGCAGAATACGCCCGGTGCAGTACAGCCCGGAGTTCAGGCTGGAAAGCGCAGCGGTGAGCACCACGATATTCATGACGCTACCGATATAGGGTACGCCAAGCTTCGAGAAGAAGGTCACAAACGGGCTTTGCCCGGCCTGATAGGCATTCCACGGCAGCAGTAGCACCAGTAGGACCACGGAGCCGACATAGAACAGACCGATGCGCCAGATTACGCTGTTGATCGCCTTCGGCACCATGGTTTGCGGGTCTTTACATTCGCCTGCGGCGGTGCCCACCAGTTCGATGGAGGCAAAGGCGAAAACGACGCCCTGCACCAACACCAGCGCAGGTAGCAGGCCGTGGGGGAAGAAACCGCCATTGTCGGTAATCAGATGGAAACCGGTGGTATTGCCGTCCAGTGGTTTGCCGGTGCCGAGGAAAATCGTCCCGACCACCAGGAAAGCCACGATGGCCAATACTTTCACTAACGCGAACCAGAACTCCATTTCGGCGAACCATTTTACGCCGATCATATTCATGGTACCGACAATCGCCAGCGCGCCGAGGGCGAACACCCACTGCGGAACATCGCCAAAAGCGCCCCAGTAGTGCATATACAACGCGACGGCGGTGATATCGACGATCCCGGTCATCGCCCAGTTAATGAAATACATCCAACCGGCGACGTAAGCGGCTTTTTCACCGAGGAATTCACGAGCGTAGGAGACGAAACTACCGCTGGAGGGGCGGTGGAGAACCAGTTCGCCGAGGGCGCGAAGGATGAAGAAAGAGAAGATACCGCAGACCAGATAAACCAGCGCCAGCGCCGGGCCTGCCATTTGCAATCGCGCTCCGGCGCCGAGGAAAAGACCGGTGCCGATGGCGCCGCCAATGGCGATCATTTGTACTTGTCGGTTGCCCATCGCCTTGTGGTAGCCCGACTCGTGAGAGTTGAGCCAGTGGCGTTTTGCGGCATGGTGCTCTGCCGCATCAGTGTGTTTGGTATTCATGATGTACCCATTTTCCTGTCAATGTCCATGAGTGGTCGCTGTACCCCGGAGTGGCAGTACATTGTGCTGGTTTTCTCGCCATTCTGTCGTAGAGATAAAACCAGGCACGGCGCAGCATCCTACACGTTACGTGATAGTGACGCACGTAAAACATTTCACAACAGCACTTACTTAAATATCAATGAATTCAATGACGCAACGCGTCGACGAGTAGCGCAAACGCGGTGGTATGCTGACGACGGCTGGGGTAATACAGGTGATATCCCGCGAAGGAGGGCGTCCAGTCTTCAAGTACGCGCACCAGACGGCCCGCCGCCAGCGCCTGCTGCACGCAGTCATCCGGTACGTAGGCCAGCCCAAGCCCGGATTCCGCGGCATCGATACGCTGCGGCAGATTGTTAAGTGTAATCTGGCCTTCGACGCGGACTCGCACCTCCTGCCCGTCACGCTCGAACTCCCACGCGTAGAGCCCGCCGCGCGTCGGTAGTCGCATGTTGATGCAGCGGTGCTGCTCAAGTTCATAAGGCGTCTGCGGCGTCCCGAAACGCTGTAGATACTCTGGCGAACCGATCACCGCCATGCGCATATCCGGGGCGATGCGTACTGCAATCATATCCTTCGCTACCTGCTCGCCAAGGCGCACCCCGGCGTCAAAGCGGCCATCGACGATGTCGGTCAGGCCGTTATCGACAGTAATTTCAATATTAATGTCCGGATACTGCAGCATAAATGGCTTCAGCGCTGGCCAGAGAATGGCGCTGGTGGCGTGTTCACCTGCGGTAAGACGGATATTGCCCGCCGGACGCTCGCGAGTATCGCGCAGGGCGCTGAGCTCGTGCTCAATCTCGGTCAGATGCGGGCTCAGGCGCTGAAATAACCTTTCACCGGCTTCGGTAGGGGCGACGCTGCGGGTGGTACGGGTCAGCAGACGGACATCCAGGCGAGCTTCAAGGTTGCGCATTGCATGGCTCAGCGCCGATTGCGAGACCCCCAACTGGGCGGCGGCGCGAGTAAAACTGCGCTCGCGGGCGACCACCATAAACGACAGCAGATCGTTAACGTTATCTTTTAGCATCAATTTTCCGCATTAATGAATTGAGCTCATGGCTGGAGGTTGAGTCTAAGCCGTGCAGGGGGATTTCGCCAGAATGACCCATCGGGTAGGAGATCGACTATGCTGAGTCTCACTGGGGGATAATCGGGAAGTGACCGTCATGAAAATCAACGTGGTAGGCACCAGCGGCGTAGGCAAATCAACCCTTGCGCAACGGCTGGCGACGGTGCTTTCTCTGCCGTACATTGAACTGGATCGCCTTTATTGGCGGCCGCAGTGGCAGGGGGCGCCGGATGATGTGTTTTTCGCGAATATTGCTCAGGCAACCGCAGCGCCGGGTTGGGTGCTGGATGGTAACTATAATCGCAGCCGGGCAGTGAAATGGCGCGATATCGATGTGGTCGTGTGGGTGGATTACGGTTTCTGTCAAACCTTATACCAGGCGGTCGGACGGGCGGTGAAACGAGCCTGGCGTCATCAGGAGCTTTGGCCGGGGACCGGCAATTGTGAAAGTTTTCGCCGTTCCTTCCTTCACCGGGAATCTATCATCTGGTGGACAATCAAAACCTGGCGCGCCAACCGACGGCGCTACCTGGCGGACATGCATAATCCGCAGTATCGCCATATTCGCTTCGTCCGTTTGCGTAACAGACAACAGACGGAGGTATTTATCGCGGAATTGGTCAGGTCGCAGATATCTTCCAATGCACCGTATATCTAATTTCCGGCAGAGCACATGTAAATAAATTGTTTCTCAGCGCACGCAGCAGATCCTAATAATGCAGGCATGTTAATTAAAACGAGCCTGCGAAATGTCTTATCGAATCAGTATCCTGGATAAAAGTCCTCTCGCCGCTGGCGAAACCGCCGCTCAGGCGCTGGCGCGAACGTTAACGCTGGCGCAACAGGCGGAGCACTGGGGCTATCATCGCTTTTGGATTGCCGAACATCACAATGCCGAGCAGCTGGCGAGCCCGTCGCCGGAACTGCTTATCGCCTGGATCCTCGGACAAACCCGCCGGATCCGCGTTGGGTCCGGCGGGGTGATGCTGCAGCACTACAGCCCGTACAAAGTCGCCGAGAACTTCAATGTGCTGGCCAGCATTGCGCCGGGCCGCGTCGACCTTGGCGTCGGTAAAGCGCCGGGCGGCCTGCCGCTCGCCACCCGCGCTCTGCAACAGGGGCTGCATCAGGATGAGAAAGGCGGCTTTGCCGAACAACTCGCACAACTGGATAACTGGCTGGCGCTGACCGAAAGCCAGGGAGAAGAGAGCCTGCGCGCCACGCCGATCCCGCCGCGCCGTGCGGACGGTTTCCTGCTGGGCGCCAGCGTTGAGAGCGCGCGCCTGGCGGCGAGTCTGGACTGGAATTTTGTTTTTGCCGCCCACCTCAACGGCGATAAAAACCTGCTGCGCGACGTACTCGCCCAGTGGCGTGAATTAAGCCGCCGCGAGATTATCGTCGCCGTGCAGGCGATCGTCGCGCAAGATACCGTCAGCGCCGCCGAACTGGCGAAACAGGTGGAAGTGTGGGGCGTTGAACTGGAAAACGGCCAACGGGTGACGGTGGGTAGCGAAGCGCAGGCGGCGGCATTTGCCCGTCAGGCCGGTAGCTCGCCGAAGCACATTGAGCGCCGCGAATCTTCGCTGCTCTTCGGCACTGCCGACGCGGTTAAAGCGCAACTCGATGAGCTGCAGGCGCAGTGGCGGATTGACGAATTTATTATCGACACGCCGATTAGCGAAGGCCGGGCGCGGTTGGCCTCTCTGGCTCTGTTGGCGCAAGCGCACCTTGGCGCGGAGGTGGCGCGATGAATTTTGCACAACAGTTGATTAGCTGGCGGCGTGAACTGCATCAAAATCCGGAACTCTCGTTACAGGAGGTCGCCACCACCGTGCGCGTTCGCGACTGGCTGCAAAGCGGCGGCCTGACCCTGTTGCCTTACGAGTTAGCCACCGGCGCGGTGGCGGAAGTGGGCAGCGGCGATACGATCATCGCGTTGCGGGCGGATATTGACGCCTTGCCGATTGACGAAGCGACCGGGCTGCCGTTCCGCTCGCAGAATCCGGGCGTGATGCACGCCTGCGGCCACGATATTCATACCAGCGTGATGCTTGGCGCGGCGCTGTTATTGAAAGAACGCGAAGCACGATTGCCGGGCCGGGTACGGATCCTGTTCCAGCCTGCGGAAGAGAGCTTTGGCGGCGCGAAAACGCTGATTCGCGCCGGGGCGCTCGACGGCGTATCGGCGATTTTCGGAATGCACAACGAACCGAATTTAGCCGTTGGGGAATTCGCCACTCGCGGCGGCCCGTTTTATGCCAATGTTGACCGCTTCGTCTTTAACGTCACCGGAAAAGGCGCGCATGCCGCCCGCCCGCATGAAGGTAAAGATGCCATCCTGCTGGCGAGCCAGTTGGTGACGTTGCTGCAGAGCGTCGCCAGCCGCGAGGTCAATACCCTCGATTCGGTGGTGCTCAGCGTGACGCGAATTCAGGGCGGTAATACCTGGAACGTGCTGCCGGAAAGCGTTGAACTGGAAGGCACGTTGCGAACCCATAGCAGCGAGGTGCAGCAGCGGGTGAAAGCGCGAGTCAGCGAAATCGCCGCGGGCTTCGCCAGCGCCTTCGGCGCGCAGATAGACGTTTTCTGGTACGCCGGACCGACAGCATTGGTCAACGATGCGCGTTGGGCGGAATTCGCCAGCGCCGTGGCCGCGCGATCGGGTTATCACACGCAGCACGCCGATCTGCATTTAGGCGGCGAGGATTTTGCTGTGTACCTGCAACATATTCCCGGCGCCTTTGTCAGCATCGGCAGCGCCAGCGAATTCGGCCTGCACCATCCAGCTTTTAATCCGGATGAAAACATCATTGCTCCCGCCGCTCATTATTTTGCGGATCTGGCGGAGCAAGCGCTACAGCATATTTAATTTTTGACAGGGTAAGGGGTCATTATGTCTGAAAAACGGCAATTGCGCCTGGGCACCATTTTGCATGGCGCGTCGGGAAATATGTCCGCCTGGCGTCATCCGGCGGCGCTGGCAGACGCCAGTATTAATTTTTCATTTGTTAAAGAGACGGCGATTAAAGCTGAGCAGGGAAAATTAGACTTTATTTTTGTCGCCGATGGTTTATATATCAATGAAAAATCTATTCCTCATTTTTTAAATCGCTTTGAGCCGTTAACCGTATTATCGACTCTGGCGGCGGTGACTCAGCGCCTGGGGCTGGTGGGTACCCTCTCTACCTCCTACAGTGAGCCGTTTACTACCGCGCGGCAGTTCGCCAGCCTTGACCACTTAAGCCAGGGGCGCGCTGGCTGGAACGTAGTGACCTCACCGTTAGAAGGTTCAGCGAAGAACTTTTCTCGCGCCCGGCATCCCGACCATGCGCTGCGCTACCGCATTGCTGATGAATATCTGCAGGTGGTGAAAGGGTTATGGGACTCCTGGGAACAAGATGCTTTTGTGCGTAATAAAGAGACCGGTCAGTTCTTTGATAAAAATAAACTGCACACACTTGACCATCATGGCGATTTTTTTAAGGTCGCCGGGCCGCTAAATATCGCCCGCACGCCGCAGGGACGACCGATTATATTTCAGGCCGGGGCATCTGACGATGGTAAAAAATTAGCCGCGCGTCACGCTGACGCCATTTTTACCCATCAGGAATCGCTGGCCGAGGCTCAGGCGTTTTACCGTGATGTGAAAAGCCTGTTGGCGGCTTATCAGCGTAACCCGGATGAGCTGCATATTTTCCAGGGCGTCAGCGTGATCGTTGGCGATGATGCCGAAGATGTTGAACGCCAGTATCAGACCACCGCCGCGTTAATATCGATCGAAGATGCGCTGAACTATTTAGGGCGTTATTTCGAACACCACGACTTTACGCAATACCCGCTGGATGAACCTTTTCCGGATATCGGCGATCTTGGGCAGAACAGCTTCCGCAGTACTACCGATGAGATTAAACGCAATGCCCGCGAACGGGGATTAACCCTACGTCAGGTAGCGTTGGAAGCAGCTAGCCCACGCCCGCGTTTCTCTGGTACCGCCAGCGAGGTCGCCGATGGATTACAGCAGTGGTTCGAACAACGTGCCGCCGACGGTTTCATTATTCAGGGCGGGACGCCAGAAACGTTCCCGCGCTTTGTCGATGAGGTGGTGCCGCTGCTACAGGCGCGCGGGCTATTCCGTCACGACTATCCGGGCGCCACCCTGCGAGAAAGTTTGGGGCTGGCATTACCCGTTAACCAATTCGAAAAACAATAACAGGGAAGTACGCTATGCAGAAAACCACATTATTACTGGCGTTCACGTTGGCCTTTAGCGCCTCTACGTGGGCTCAGGACGTTAACATTAACGGCACTGGCGTTAGCCTCGAAGCAAACAAAACGCCGATTCATGCGGCCAAAAACCCGCAGGCGATTGCGCTGCTGCCAAAAGACCTCCATCTGGCGACGCCGGGGAAATTCACCGTCGCGGTAGCGGCGCTCAATTCGCCGCCGCTGACGGTATTCGCGGATGACAATAAAACGCTGCTCGGCAGCGAAGCGGATATCGCTCGCCTGGTGGCCGACAGCCTTGGTCTGGCGGTTAACGTGGTGCCAACCTCATGGGAAGACTGGCCACTGGGCGTCGCCTCCGGCAAATATGATGCGGCGATCAGCAATATTACCGTTACCAAAGAACGCAAAGCGAAGTTTGATTTCGCCACCTACCGGAAGGATTCGTTGGGCTTCTACGTGAAGAACAGTAGTGCGTTGAACAAGATCGACAAGGCTGAAGATATCGCCGGGCTGAAAATTATTGTCGGCTCCGGCACTAACCAGGAGGCCATTTTGCTGGCGTGGAATGCTGAAAACATCAAGAAGGGATTGCAGCCGTTCACCCCGGTGTACACCAAAGATGATGCCGCGCAAACGCTGGCCCTGCAAACCGGGCGCGCCGATGCCTTCTTTGGCCCTAACGTGATTGGTGCGTGGAAGGCGGCTCTGACCGGTAAAACCAAACTGGTCGGTAGCGTCGACGGCGGCTGGCCGAAAGCGGCGCATATTGCGGTGACGGTGAAAAAAGGTAGCGGGTTGGTCGATGCTGTACAGGCGGCGCTGAATGGCGCGATTGCCAGCGGGGACTACGCCAAAGTATTGCAACGCTGGGGCGAGGGCGTGGAAAGCATCCCACGCTCTGAAATCAATCCGGCTGGGCTGGGTGACTGACAGGAGGCGCTATGAGTGAAGCATTTCGCGATATATCTCCGGATGCGCCGGAGTTGCAACCGATTATCCACGGCTTATTTGCCGAGTATGCGGCCCGCTATGGCGACTATTTTTCCCGCGATGGCGAAGTGGAATTAAGTGAGTGGTATCTGGCGCCACAGGGGCTGTTTATCGTGCTGGAGCGCGACGGCGACATTATCGCCACTGGCGCCTATAAGCCGAAGGATCCGCACACGGCGGAAATCAAACGCATCTGGACCCACCGGCGCCTGCGTCAGCAGGGGCTGGCGGCGAAGGTCGTACAAGAGCTGGAACGGCGGGCGGCGCTGGCAGGGTATCGCCATATTTATCTGACCACCGGTTTTCGCCAGCCGGAGGCGGTAAAGCTCTATCTCAGTCAGGGTTATGAGGCGCAGTTTGACCTTGCCCGTGACCCGGAAACGTACAGCCAGCCGCCCTATGATGGCCGGTTGCGGTTCACCAAAGCGCTGGTGGTTAGCGCATTTAGCCACAGTGTCTGAGGAGGCATGATGCATTCATCTGAAACCATTAAGGTGGTCCCGGCGCGCTACCCGATGCGCGTTGTGGGCGCGCTGCTGGCCCTGCTGGCGCTGGCGGTTGTTGTGCAATCGGTGGCTTTCAATCCGCGTTGGGAGTGGGGTGTTTTCGCCCGTTGGTTCTTCGACCCGGTGATACTCGAAGGGTTAGGGCAAACGCTGTTGTTGACGTTGCTCGGTACCGTATTAAGCGTGATCTTCGGCGGCCTGCTGGCGCTGGCGCGCCTGTCATCGTCATGGTTGCTCAGCAGCCTGGCATGGGGCTACATCTGGTTGTTTCGTTCGCTGCCGCTGATTGTGGTGCTGATCATTCTGTATAACTTTTCCTACCTGTACGACAGCTTATCGCTGGGGATCCCCTTTACCGGCGTCACCTGGGCCAGCTATCAGACGATCAACGTACTGGGACAGTTTTCTACCGCGGTAGTTGGCCTGACGTTAGTACAAAGCGCCTACACCGCCGAGATTATTCGCGGCGGTTTTTTGGGCGTCGACCATGGGCAATACGAGGCTGCCGCGGCGTTGGGGCTACCGGCCTGGCGACGCACGCTGCGGATTATTCTGCCGCAGGCGCTACGTACCATTTTACCCGCCGGGTTCAATGAAATCATCAGCCTGGCAAAGGGGACGGCGATGGTTTACGTGCTGGCGATGCCGGAATTGTTCTACACCATTCAAATGATTTACAACCGCACCCAGGAAGTGATCCCGCTGCTGATGGTGGGGGCGGCCTGGTATCTGGCGATCACCAGCGTGCTTTCGGCCATTCAGTATCTGGTTGAACGCGCGCTGGCGCGCAGCGAACGCCGTTCGGCGGTAAACAGCGCCCGTCATCAGCGGGGAAACGACCCGATCCGCCAACCGCAGCCGCAGGAGGCCGTACATGCCCAACTCTCATAGCGGACATATTTCGATAACCGGCGTGAGTAAATACTTTGGTCGTCATAAAGCGCTGGATGACGTGTCGCTGGACATCGCGCCGGGGACGGTGACGGTTATTCTCGGGCCGTCTGGTTCCGGTAAATCGACATTACTGCGTACCATTAACCATCTCGAACGGGTAGACGCAGGGCTCATCCAGATCGATGGCGACTACATAGGTTATCGCCGTAAAGGCGACAAACTGTACGAGCTGAAAGAGAAGGAGATCCTGCGTCAGCGGGTCAATGTCGGTTACGTGTTTCAGAACTTCAACTTGTTTCCGCACCTGACGGTGCTGGAGAACCTGATTGAAGCGCCGATTGCCCATAAGCTCGCCAGTCGCAAAGAAGCCACCGCCCGCGCTTATGAACTGCTTGATGTCGTTGGATTGCGCAATAAAGCCGATGCCTGGTCGCGGCACCTTTCCGGCGGTCAGCAGCAGCGCATCGCTATCGCCCGCGCGCTGGCGCTGAATCCGCGGGTGATGTTGTTCGATGAACCCACATCGGCGTTAGATCCGGAACTGGTTGGCGAGGTGCTGGATGTGATTAAAAAGCTGGCGCGCTCCGGCACGACGTTGGTTGTGGTGACCCATGAAATCGGCTTTGCCCGCGAGGTGGCCGATCGGGTGGTCTTTATGGTCGACGGGAAAATTGTTGAACAGGGCAGCAGCGATGAGGTGCTGAATCATCCGCAACATCAGCGCACCCGGCAATTTTTATCGCGGGTGCTGGCATGAAAACACTCATCGCAGCGCTTGCGCTGTTACTCCTGATTGGCAAGGCGCAGGCCGCGCTCGATCTGCGCGCCAATGAGCGGCCGCTGCCGGTCACGCGGGATGATAACGCGATCGGTAAGATCCCGGCGAACTACCGTTTCGTGGAGCCTGGCGTGTTGACGGTGGCGATCTCGGCGCTGAATTCGCCGCCGCTGGCGCTGTTGGCCAGTGATAACCGCACGCGTATCGGCAGCGACCCGGATATCGCCCGACTGCTGGCCGGTAGTCTTGGCCTGAAGCTGAAGCTGGTGCCGACCGCCTGGGAAGACTGGCCGTTGGGCATCGCCTCCGGGCGCTACGATGTGGCGCTGATTAACATTGCCGTGACCGAAAAACGCAAAGAGAGGTTCGATTTTGCCACTTATCGCGTCGATTCACTGGCCTTCTCGGTGAAGTCAGACAGTGACATCGCGCATATTAGCCATGCTGAGGACCTGGCGGGACGCAAAGTCATTGTTGGTTCCGGCACCAACCAGGAGCGGATCCTGCTGGGATGGAATGCGCAAAACGAGGCTGCGGGTCGGCAACCGGCGCTGCCGGTTTATCTGACCGATGACGCATCCGGCAATCTTTATATTCAGTCGGGCCGGGCGGATGTGTTCTTTGGCCCGCAGTCGGTTGCCGCCTACAAAGCCGCGTTGACCGGCAAAACTAAAGTCGTCGGCCTCGGGCCGAAAAAAGCGTGGGTCGCGACCACCAGCAAAAAAGGCAATGGTCTGGTGTACGCGCTACAGGCGGCGCTGGATGGCGCGATCGCCCGCGGTGAATATCAACAGGTCCTGGCGCGCTGGGGCGAACAGGGGGAGGAGGTCGCCCATTCGGAAGTGAATCCTCCGGGGATAACATATTGATGACGTGATTATTAACAGCCAGGGGATTGCTATAATGATGTCTCCATCGCGTTCATGATTAAGGGACTATCCTCAGTGGCCGAAAACCAACTCTTACTGGAGCAACGCTGGCAACACCACCGCGAACCCGCGTTGCTCGCGGCGTCCGGCGGCGCTATCGACACCATCAGCTTTATTACGCTATTTGGCCTGTTTACCGCCCACGTCACGGGAAACCTGGTGGTCGCCGGAGCCGCTCTGGCGACAAACAGCGAAGGTATTTTATCCAAGCTGCTCGCCATTCCGGTTTTTATGCTGGCGGTGGCGGTGACCACGCTGGTCATTAAGCGTCGTCAAATCATCACGCCAAAATTTCTTGGCGGATTATTCATTGCCGAGATCCTGTTGCTGCTGCTTTTCGGCCTGTTAGGGCTGTTGTGGCAGCCGTTCGTCGGCGCTGACAGCATGACCGCGTTGATGACCGGGATGACGGGCGTGATGGCCATGGGCGTGAGGAACGCCACGACGCGTTTACTGCTGCCGACAACCAGCCCCAGCACGATGATGACCGGTAACGTGACGCAACTGACGATCGATGTCGTTAACTGGTGCCAGTCGCCCAATCGGGAAAATGGCGAAAAAATCAAAAAGTCGGGTGCTTCGGTGCTCGGTTTTTTACTGGGCGCAGGGCTTGGCGCCTTGGGATATATCCTTGCGGGGTTTTATTCGGTGCTGATCCCGGTGGTATTGGTGGCCGTTGTGGCCTGGCGTGAGTGTACGGCGGGGCGAAACAGGCTGTAATTATTTGTTTGTTGAATGAGAATCATAAAAGCATCGTATTGATGAATGTAATGCAATAGCGATAATAGCGTTTGAGGTTTCCCCTCTGAACAAACCCACATTGACGTTTTGTCGCCCGCCTTTATGGCGGGTTTTTTATGCGCTTACGACGGGATATCGGCAACCGGCGCGACAGCAGGTGTTACGCGCTAACGGTCTGGTTCAAGGCACAAATTGAGAATTAAAGCGTCGATCCTATGATAGCTTTAAATCCTTAATCAAAAAGGAGCCTGCTATGCCACATGTCGATATCAAGTGTTTTCCCCGCGAACTGAGCGAAGAACAAAAAACCGCGTTGGCTGCGGATATCACCGACGTTCTGATTCGTCATCTTAATACTAAAGACGGCTCGGTCAGCGTCGCCCTCAATCAGGTGCCGCAGAGCGACTGGCAGCAGGTATGGGATAGCGAGATCGCGCCGCAGATGGAACAGCTGATAAAAAAACCGGGCTACAGCATGTAACCCCCGGACGGTACGCCTGAACGGCATTTCCGGGGGTACCGTCTGGCTGAGCCTTACTCTTTTTCCGGCGTGTTCGCCTGCACATGGCGGCCGCTGGCGACAAAATTGCCGGTGCCGAGATGGTGAATGGTATTCAGTTTGTCATCGTCGAACTGCCAGCGCCCGCTGGCGAAGACGCGTTCATCGGCGGCGGCGGAAACCACTTCGCCGAACAGCGTATCGTATTGCTCTTGCGCCGCCGTAGCGGGCAGCAGGCGACACTCCATCCATGCCAGACACTTCTCTTCAATCAACGGTAGCCCCAGCTCAGGTCCATTCACGACCGGAATCCCATAGGCGTTGAACTTATCCTCATCCCGGCCACTCACGCTGCCGACCGCATAGGCCCAACTGGCGGCGGCGACGCCGGGCACCACAATGCCAAACGCGCCGTTGCGTTCGATGATTTCCCGCGTCCAGGTGCTTTTATCGACCACTATGGCCACCCGCGGCGGCGCGAACTCAACCGGCATCGACCAGGCGGCGGACATCACATTGCGGCGCCCGGATTGCGCATCATAGCTGGTAATCATAATAGTCGGGCCGTGGTTGAGCAGACGGCTGGCGTACTGGAGTTCAACATGGCGAAAACGGCTCATATGCGTTCCTTTGTGAATGGAGGCGAATGCCTGTCACAAGTTTATTCGCAATGAAAATGTAATCAATACGTCATCCGCAATGCTTATAGTCGGCGGTACTAAGTCCCAAAGAGGATAACAATATGTTTGCTCCCCTGTTTTTATCACAGGTGAGCGCGCGCCGTCGGCTATTAGCCGGGGTCCAGACATCGCTTCCCCGTTCGGGAGGGCGATAATGCGCGCGCTGACCAGTATCACCCTCGATGGCGTTTCTTTCGCCTTCGGCGCTCATCCCGTGCTGGATAATATCAACCTACACATTGCTGCGGGCAGCATCGTGGCGCTGCTCGGCCCCTCCGGCTGCGGCAAAAGCACGCTCCTGCGCCTGCTGGCGGGTTTAACCATCCCCGACCGCGGCGACATCCGTTTTAACGACCGTCTGGTAGCAAAACCCGGCTGGGGTATGCCCCCGGAACAGCGCGATCTCGGCATGGTTTTCCAGGACTATGCCCTATGGCCGCATATGACGGCGGCGCAGAACGTCGCATTCCCGCTACGAATGCGCGGCGTGGCGCGTGATGAACAGCGTAAGCGGGTCAGCGACGCGCTGGCGATGGTTGGCTTGAATGGCTTTGCTGAACGCAAACCCTCCGGGCTTTCCGGCGGCCAACAGCAGCGGGTGGCGCTGGCGCGAGCGATTGTCGCTGAACCGCGGGTGCTGTTGTTCGATGAACCGCTTTCTAACCTCGACAGCGAACTGCGCGAGTCGTTGTGCATCGAGATGGGCGGCCTGCTACGCCAGCTTGGGATCACCGCCGTTTACGTCACTCACGATCGCCGCGAGGCCGAGCTGCTGGCGGATCGCATCGTGCATCTTTCTGCAGGCAGCATTGCCGCTGTCCGCACCGTTACGCCAACCTCAGGGGAACTTGCATGAAAACCACCATGACCATAAAAAAAGGAGCGGCGCTCGCTATGTTGCTGTCGGCTACGATGATCTCCAACGCTCACGCGCTCACCGTCTATACTGCCGGACCGGGAACTCTGGCAAAGGGGCTGGCCAGCGGTTTCGAACAGAAAACCGGGGTAAAAGTGAATATCTTCCAGGCCACCACCGGCAAGGTGATGGCGCGGCTTGAGGCCGAACAGGCCAATCCGCAGGCCGATGTATTGATTTCCGCGTCCTGGGATACCGCTGAAGATCTGCATCATCGCGGCTGGTTGCTGCCGTATCAGAGCGCCAATGCCGACAAGGTGCCAGCCAGCCTTAAATCGGCTGATTATGTCGCGCAGGGGATTTCGGCACTCGGTATCGTCTGGAACAGTAAAAGCGGTACCCCGGAGCCGAAGGAGTGGCGCGATCTGACCGAGGCGGCGTTTAAAGGCAAAGTCACTACCCCGGATCCGGCGCTTTCCGGCGCATCGCTGGATTTGCTGATCGGGCTGCAAAATGGCATGGGTGATAAAGCCTGGGCGCTATTCGACGAACTGAAGAAAAACGGCATGGTCGTCAGCGGGCCAAACGCCCAGGCGGTCACGCCGGTGATGCAAGGGGCGAAAGCCGCGGTGTTCGGCGCGGTGGATTACGTTTCCTACGGTAATATTAGCCAGGGGGAGTCGCTGAAGGTTATTTTCCCGGCCAGCGGTACGGTGATTGCGCCTCGCCCGATGATGATCCTCAAAACCACTCAGCATGCGGATGAGGCGAAAGCCTTTGTCGATTACGTGCTCTCGCCGGAAGGCCAGGCGCTGGTTGCCGATGCCTGGCTGATGCCCGCGCGCAGCGATGTCGCGGCAAAACGCCCGCTGCTCAATGAGCTGAAAATTCTGCCGACCGCCAACGATGGCAACAGCGAGCGCAGCGCCGTGCTGTCCCGCTTTAATCAGCTCTTCGCTCAGTAACCCGCCTTTTCCCCGGCGGCAGGGTGGCCGGGGATGCTTTTCTCCTGGAATATACCGTGAAACAAAAACTGATCTCCGGGGTGACGCTGGCGGTACTACTGGTGCTGGTGGCATTACCGTTGTTATTCATTCTCCTGCAGGCCGTGTTCCCGCAATTCAGCGCGGGTTCGCTGCGCCATGCGTTTGGCGGCATCCTGCCGCTGCTGGCTGACCCGCAGTTGCCGGGAATGCTCGGCGGCACATTGTGGATCGCCTGTGGTGTGGCGCTGATGAGCATGGTGATAGGTCTGCCGTTGGGCGTACTGCGTGGGTTGTTTAACCTACCGCTGCCGCGCTTATGGGATCTGCTGTTTTTAGTGCCTTTTCTGACGCCGCCGTATATTGCCGCGCTGTCATGGATGCTGGTACTACAGAGCAACGGCTATTTACAGCAACTGACCGGCTGGGATCTTAACGATCTGCTGTTTAGCCGTACAGGCATCGTGTTGGTGATGACGCTGAATATCTTCCCGGTGGTTTACTTTGCGGTATCGCGGAGCCTGTTGGCCAGCGGACAGCGGCTGGCGGTCGTCGCGCGGGTACACGGCGCGACGGCCTGGCGGGCATTCTGGCACGTGACGCTGCCGATGTTGGCTCCGGCGCTGGCGGCGGGAATGTTACTGGCCTTCACGCTGGCGATTGAAGAATACGGTGTACCGGCGGCGCTGGGATCGCGCGCGGGTATCGTGATGCTGACCGTGGGAATTGAGAAAAAGTTGGCCGACTGGCCGATTGATCTGCCCGGCGCTTCGCTGTTGTCGCTGTTGTTGATTGCAGTAGCGTTGTTGGCCTGGTGGCTACAAAAACGGCTGGTGGGAGACAAAGAGGTGACCAGTGTGACTGGCAAGCCGGGGGAAAACAGCGGGGCGGAATTAGGCTGGTGGACGGCGCCAGCGGTCGCCGCGATGGCATTGGTGGGCGGACTGGCGGTGGTATTGCCGGGGGCTTCGATGGTTATTACCAGCCTGATGGGGACGCTTTCAGGCGGGATCGGTCGCGATAACTTTACGCTGCGCCACTTTACGGCGCTGTTTGCCGAACAGGGCGACGCGTTGGCGGCGCTGGGGACCAGCTTGTCGTTGGCATTCGTCTCGGCATTGGTTGTTGGGGTACTTGGTCTGGTCGCCGCGTGGCTGGTACTGGTGCGTAAGATAAAAGGCAGCGCGTTTATCGATGCGCTGTCGCTGATGCCGGCCGCCTTGCCCGGCGTGGTCGTCGGGGTGGGGCTGATACTGTTGTGGAATCAGCCATTCTGGCCGGTATCGCCCTATAACAGCTGGTTTATGCTGCTGTTGTCATATTGTTGCCTGCTGCTGCCGTGGCCGGTGCGCTATGTCGGCAGCGCACTGCGCCAGTTGGGCAATAACCTTGAACCGGCGGCGCGGGTGCATGGCGCGTCGCCGCTGCAGGCGCTACGCCTGATTGTCCTGCCGCTGGTCTTTCCCGCGCTGCTGGCGGCAATGCTGATGGTGTTTGCGGTCGCGTCGCGCGAGTTGGTGACTTCGCTGTTGTTGGCCCCGGCAGGCACGCAAACCGTCGCGGTGTTTATCTGGCGGCAGTTTGAACAAGGTTCTGTGGGTCAGGGGATGGCGATGGCCAGTTTGACGTTGTTTTGCGGGTTGGCGCTGATGCTGAGCGCGCTGGCGCTAATGCAGCGCGGCGCACGAAGCTAACGCGATCGCACAAAATATGCTGCCGGGCGGGAAAAATAAGCTATAAATGTCGGACACCAAAAGCTGGAGGCGTTGATGACCCCATTTTTAAGCGCGTATTTTTCTCGTCTGGCCTGGACGGGAAGCCCTGATGTGACCCTCGATACTCTGCGGGCGCTGCATAGCCATCACAATAGCGCGATACCGTTCGAGAACCTGGACGTTTTGCTACCGCGTGAAATCCACCTTGACGATCGCGCGCTGGAGGAGAAGTTAATCACCGCCCGCCGCGGCGGCTATTGCTTTGAGCAGAACGGGCTTTTTCAACGGGCGTTAAGCGAGATCGGTTTTTCGGTACGTAGCCTGCTGGGGCGAGTGGTGTTGGCTAATCCGCCGCAAATGCCGCCGCGAACTCACCGTTTATTGTTGGTGGAAGTGGAAGGTGAACGCTGGATTGCCGATGTTGGCTTTGGCGGCCAGACGCTGACCGCGCCGATTAAACTGCTGGCCGATATCCCGCAACACACCCCGCACGGAATCTACCGTTTGGTGCATGAAGGCGACGAATGGACGCTGCAGTTCAATCATCACGAGCACTGGCAGTCGATGTACCATTTCGATTTGGGGCGGCAATACGCCTCTGATTATGTGATGGGTAATTTCTGGTCGGCTCACTGGCCGCAGTCGCATTTCCGCCATCATCTGCTGATGTGCCGTCATTTACCTGACGGCGGCAAAATGACCCTGACCAATTTCCATTTCACCCATTGGGAAAACAACCATGTAGTGGAGAAGACGGATCTCCCGGACGTCCCGGCGCTGTATGAAGCGCTGCAAACCCGCTTCGGCCTTGGCGTAGACGATCCGAAGCACGGTTTCAGCGAAGCGGCGCTGGCGGCAGTTATGGCGGCGTTCGATACCCACCCTGAAGCCGGGAAATAACGACTTTAACCCCGATACCAGGCGCGAGGACAGTGCGTTGTTCGGGAACCTCTCCCCGGTGGCGCTGCGCTTACCGGGGCTACAAATCGGCGCAACAGGCAACCCGGATGAGGCGCTGCGCTTACCGGGGCGACAAATCAGCGCTACAGGTAGCCCGGATGAGGCGCATCGCGCCGCTGTCCGGGAATATCCCCGGTGGCGCTGCGCTTACCGGGGCGACAAACCGGCGCTACAGGCAACCCGGATGAGGCGCATCGCGCCGCTGTCCGGGAATATCCCCGGTGGCGCTGCGCTTACCGGGGCGACAAATCGGCGCTGCAGGTAGCCCGGATGAGGCGCATCGCGCCGCTGTCCGGGAACATCCCCGCTGGCGCCACGGCTTCTCAGCGCCGGGAACGCACCACCTGGTAACGGCGGGTAAAATACTCTATCGGCGCGCTCCAGACGTGGACCAAACGGGTGAATGGGAAGATCAGGAAGATGGTCATCCCCAGCACCAGGTGCACGCGGTAAATCCACGCCACACCATCCAGATGCGCCGATGCCCCACCCTGGAAGGTGACCACCGTCTGCGCCCAATCCACCAGTTTAAGCATTTCACTGCCATCCGGGTGCTGAGCGGAGAACGGAATCGTCGTCAGCCCCAGCGCGCACTGAATCAGCAGAATGCACAGAATCAGGATATCGGCGGTGGTGGAGGTGGCGCGAATACGCGGATTGGTCAGACGGCGCACCAGCAGACCGATCCCGCCGACCAGCGTCAACACCCCGCAGACGCCCCCCAGCACCATCGCCATCACCTGCTTCTGCGACATCGGCAGGAACCACGAATAGACCCAGTGCGGCGTCAGCATACCAAAGAAGTGGCCGAAAAAGATGCCGAGAATGCCGATATGGAACAAGTTCGACCACAGCACCATCCCACGCTTATCGAGCATCTGGCTGGAGGACGCACGCCAGGTATACTGCCCATAATCGTAGCGCAGCCAGCTGCCGACCAGAAACACGGTGCCGCAGAGGTAAGGGTAGATATCGTAAAAGAAGACGTTTAAGTACTGTATCATTTCGGGCCTCCGGCACGGATGTCGACGTACTGCGGCGCCACATCCTGGCTAAAGCGTCGTTGATAGGCTTGCATCGGCGAACTGTCGCAAGCGGTCGCATTATCTTCGATAAACTTCACCTGTTCCTCTTCCCACACTTCATCCAGCGCCTGACGCGTGTCGTCACGCTTCTCGCTGGCCACCTGTTTAGTGACACTGTCACTACTGAGTTTGCTGTCCGCCAGCGCCAGAAGAGTGTCAAAGAGTTGATAATACTCACATTCCCGCTGCTTTAAGCGCCCGCCGATCAGCGCCAGAATCGGCGCGATGTTCTGTAAACCTTCGCGGGCATCGGCGACGGGCAGAACGCTGAGATATTCCAGGTACAGCGGCAGGTGGTCCGGCAGTTCGCGGCAATCGATCTGCAGACCCACCTGTTCATACTGGTTCATCAGGTCGACCATCGCCTGGCCGCGGTCGCGCGATTCGGCGTGAACGTGTTCAAACAACAACAGCGAGGTGGCGCGACCGCGTTCGAACACTTCACACCATTCGGCCTGGCGGTCGAGCAGCGGCGCCGCCAGCAGCGGCTCGACGAACGGCGTCAGGGCCGGCGCATCGGCGCTGACCAGCGCCAGCGCCTCCTCGCGGTTTTCCCACAGCACCTCGTCCGGATACTCCAGCAGCAGACCGATGACTTTGAGGATCCGCATTACTCTTTCTCCCCAACGTTGATGGCGTCAATGCGACGGCTGTTGAACAGGTTGAACTTGGTATCAGAACCGTGGCAGCCGTCGCCGAAGGTAAAGCCGCAGCCATTGCGCTCAGGGAAGGCGTCTTCCGCCAATTCGCGGTGGCTGGTTGGGATCACGAAGCGATCTTCGTAGTTGGCGATCGCCAGGTAACGATACATCTCTTCGACCTGTTCTACGCTGAGGCCCACTTCTTCAATCGCGCGGGTATCGGTCACGCCTTCAACGGTTTGCGAGCGTTTGTAATGACGCATCGCCATCATGCGTTTCAGGGCGCGCAGCACCGGGCCGGTGTCCCCGGCGCTCAGCAGATTCGCCAGATACTGTACCGGAATGCGCAGGCTCTCTACCGCAGGCAGGATGTTGCCGTTGCTCGGTAGGCCGCCGGCATCAGCGACGGATTGAATCGGCGACAGCGGCGGGACGTACCAGACCATTGGCAGCGTGCGGTATTCCGGGTGCAGCGGCAGCGCCAGTTTCCAGTCCATCGCCAGCTTGTAGACCGGTGATTTTTGCGCCGCTTCGATGACGTTATGCGGAATCCCCTGTTTCAGCGCTTCTTCGATAACCGCCGGATCGTTCGGGTTAAGGAATACGTCGCACTGGCGCTCGTAGAGGTCGGTTTCATGTTCGGTGCTGGCTGCCTCTTCGATACGGTCCGCGTCATACAGCAGTACGCCAAGATAGCGGATACGGCCGACGCAGGTTTCAGAACAGACCGTCGGTTGCCCGGATTCGATACGCGGGTAGCAGAAGATACATTTTTCCGACTTGCCGCTCTTCCAGTTAAAGTAGATTTTTTTGTACGGACAACCGCTGATGCACATGCGCCAGCCGCGGCATTTATCCTGGTCGATCAGCACGATGCCGTCTTCTTCACGCTTGTAGATGGCGCCGCTCGGGCAGGTCGCCACGCAGCTTGGGTTGAGGCAGTGTTCGCACAGGCGCGGCAGATACATCATGAAGGTGTTTTCAAACTGGCCGTACATCTCTTTCTGCATGGCTTCGAAGTTGCGGTCTTTGGCGCGTTTTTCAAACTCGCCGCCGAGCAATTCTTCCCAGTTCGGGCCCCATTTGATTTTATCCATTCGCTCGCCGCTGATCAGCGACCGCGGGCGGGCGGTTGGCAAATATTTACCTTCCGGCGCGTTATGCAGGTGCTGGTAATCGTAGGTGAACGGCTCGTAGTAATCGTCAATCGCCGGCAACACCGGGTTGGCGAAAATCTTCGACAGCACGCTGACGCGGTTGCCCAGACGCGGCGTCAGCTTGCCGCTGATGCTGCGGATCCAACCACCTTGCCACTCATCCTGATCTTCCCAGTTTTTCGGATAACCGATGCCCGGCTTGGTTTCCACGTTATTGAACCACGCGTATTCCATGCCTTCGCGGCTACTCCAGACGTTTTTACAGGTGACGGAACAGGTATGGCAGCCGATACATTTATCCAGATTCAGCACCATCCCAACTTGTGAACGTATTTTCATTTCTTCGCCTCCTGTACCTGATCGCGACCTTCGCCATCCAGCCAATCAATATTTTTCATTTTGCGGATCATGATGAATTCATCGCGGTTAGAGCCGACGGTGCCGTAGTAGTTAAAGCCGTAGGCCAACTGGGCGTAGCCGCCAATCATATGCGTCGGTTTCGGACACACGCGGGTGACGGAGTTGTGGATACCGCCGCGGCGACCGGTTACTTCCGAGCCCGGAATATTCATAATGCGTTCCTGGGCGTGGTACATCATGGTCATGCCCGGCGGCACGCGTTGGCTCACTACCGCGCGAGCGGTGAGGGCGCCGTTGGCGTTGAAGGCTTCAATCCAGTCGTTATCCTCAATACCCAGCTCTTTCGCGTCGGTTTCGCTGATCCACACGATTGGCCCGCCGCGTGACAGCGTCAGCATCAGCAGGTTTTCGCTATAGGTGGAGTGGATCCCCCATTTCTGATGCGGCGTCAGGAAGTTAAGCGCTTTTTCCGGGAAGCCGTTCGGCGGCACTTCCTTCATATGACTGACGCTGCGGGTGTCGATTGGTGGACGATAGGCCACCAGGCTTTCGCCGAAGGCGCGCATCCAGGGATGATCCTGATACAGTTGCTGGCGGCCAGAAAGGGTGCGCCACGGGATCAGTTCGTGAACGTTGGTATAACCGGCGTTATAGGAGACGTGCTCGCTTTCCAGCCCTGACCACGTTGGGCTGGAGATGATCTTGCGCGGTTGCGCTTGAATATCGCGGAAGCGGATCTTCTCATCCTCTTTATTCAACGCGAGGTGCGTATGGTCACGGCCGGTGAATTCCCCCAACGCTTCCCAGGCTTTTACCGCCACCTGGCCGTTGGTCTCCGGCGCGAGGCTCAAAATCACTTCAGTGGCGTCGATGGCGGTGTCGATCCGCGGGCGGCCTTTTGCCGGGCCGTCGAGTTTGACGTAGTTAAGTTTGCCGAGGAAATCGACTTCGGTTTGCGTATTCCACGAAATGCCTTTCCCGCCGTTGCCAAGCTTATCGAGCAGTGGCCCCAGTGATGTGAAGCGTTCCCAGGTGGCCGGGTAGTCGCGTTCTACCAGCACAATCGACGGCGCGGTTTTCCCCGGGATCAGCTCGCATTCGCCTTTACGCCAGTCGAGGACGTCGAACGGCTGCGCCAGCTCGCCCGGGGAATCATGCTGCAGCGGCACCAGCACCACGTCGGTCTCTTTATCGAGATGGCCAACGCACACTTCAGAGAAGGTTTTGGCGATGTCTTTGTAGATCTCCCAGTCGCTTTTGGCCTCCCAGGCCGGATCGACGGCGGCGGAGAGCGGGTGGATAAACGGGTGCATATCCGAGGTGTTCATGTCGTCTTTTTCGTACCAGGTGGCGGTCGGCAGGACGATATCGGAGAACAGACAGGTACTGGACATACGGAAATCCAGCGTCACCAGCAGATCGAGCTTGCCCTCGATCGCTGCGGTCTGCCATTCGACCTCTTCCGGCTTCACGTCATCGGTGGAACCGAACTCTTCCCCCTGAATGCCGTTATCGGTACCGAGCAGGTACTTCAGCATGTACTCGTGACCCTTACCGGACGAACCCAGTAGGTTCGAACGCCAGATAAATAGGTTGCGCGGGTGGTTTTTACCGCTATCCGGCTGCTCGGCGGCAAAGCGAATTGCCCCGGATTTTAGCGACTGGGCGGTGAACTCAGTTGGCGACAGCCCTGCGGCGTCAGCCTGTTGTTTGATAGTCAGCGGGTTAACGTTAAGCTGCGGCGCGGAAGGCAACCAGCCCATACGCTCGGCGCGAACATTAAAATCGATCAGGTGGCCGCTGAATTTACTGGCGTCGGCCAGCGGCGACAGCAGCTCCTGAGCGGTCAGCTTTTCATAGCGCCATTGGCTGGCGTGGTTGTAGAAATAGGAGGTACTGTTCATCTGCCGCGGCGGACGGTTCCAGTCCAGCGCGAATGCCAGCGGTAGCCAGCCGGTTTGCGGGCGCAGCTTCTCCTGGCCGACGTAGTGCGACCAGCCGCCGCCGCTCTGGCCGACGCAGCCGCAGAACACCAGCATGTTGATCATCCCGCGGTAGTTCATGTCCATGTGGTACCAGTGGTTAACACCGGCGCCGAGGATAATCATTGAACGGCCATGGGTTTTATGCGCCGTATCGGCGAATTCGCGGGCGATCTGTTCAATATGCTGACGCGGCACGCCGGTGATCTGCTCGGCCCACGCCGGGGTATAGGCTTTGACTTCGGCGAAATCTTTTGCCGCATTGGCGTCGTCAAGGCCGCGATCCAGACCGTAGTTAGCCAACACCAGGTCGTACACGCTCACCACCAGGCCATTTTCGCCATTGGCCAGCGGCAGTTGCTTTGCCGGGAGCTGATGAAGGGTGACCGGTTCTTGTTTCACGCTGCGGAAGTGTGGGTTTTCGTTGCCGCCGAAGTAGGGGAAACCGACCGACACTACGCTATCGCGAATATCCAGTAGCGACAGTGCCAACTCGACGTCTTTGCCGTCCGCCAGTTGTTCGAGGTTCCATTTGCCTTTCTCCCCCCAGCGGAAGCCGATAGAGCCATTTGGCGCGACCAGTTCGCCGTTGGCGTTGTAAGCGACGGTTTTCCATTCCGGGTTATTGCTTTCGCCCAGACCATTAAGCAGGTCGGAGGCGCGCAGCATACGGCCCGGTACGTAGCTGCCGTCGTCGCGACGCTCGAGCATCACCAGCATCGGCATGTCAGTGTAAGTGCGGCAATAGTTGAGGAAGTAGTCGCTCGGGTTATCGAGGTGGAAGGCCTTGAGGATCACATGGCCCATCGCCATCGCCAGGGCGCTGTCGGTGCCTTGCTTCGGCGCCAGCCACTGGTCGCAGAGTTTGGCGACTTCCGAATAGTCTGGCGTGATGGCGATGGTTTTGGTGCCTTTGTAGCGCACTTCGGTAAAGAAGTGGGCGTCCGGGGTACGGGTCTGCGGGACGTTAGAGCCCCAGGCGATGATGTAGCTGGAGTTGTACCAGTCGGCGGACTCCGGCACATCCGTCTGTTCACCCCAGGTCATTGGGGAGGCGGGCGGCAGGTCGCAGTACCAGTCATAGAAGCTCAGGCAGGTGCCGCCAATCAGTGATAAATAGCGGGTGCCGGAGGCATAAGAGACCATCGACATCGCCGGGATCGGCGAGAAGCCGGCGACGCGGTCAGGGCCGTAGTTTTTAATCGTCCACACGTTGGCCGCGGCGATCAGCTGGTTCAGCTCTTTCCAGCTCGAACGAATAAAACCGCCTTTGCCGCGCGCTTGTTTATAGCTGCGGGTTTTCAGCGGATCCTGCATGATGCTGTCCCATGCCTGCACCGGATCGGGATGCTGCGCCAGCGCCTCGCGCCACAGCTCGATAAGCCGCTTGCGCGCCAGCGGATACTTCAGTCGATTGGCGCTGTAAAGGTACCAGGAGTAGCTGGCGCCGCGCGGGCAACCGCGGGGTTCGTGATTCGGCAGGTCCGGGCGGGTGCGCGGATAATCGGTCTGTTGGGTTTCCCAGGTGACCAGGCCGTTTTTAACGTAAATCTTCCAGCTGCATGAGCCTGTACAGTTCACGCCGTGCGTGGAGCGGACTATCTTGTCGAATTGCCAGCGCTGACGGTAGCTATCTTCCCAGTCACGATTATTGTCATAGACCTGACCGTGACCGTTGGCAAAGGTCTCGCCTTTCTGCTTAAAGTAGCGAAAGCGATCCAGTAGTTTGCTCATGACATTCTCCTGACGGGAGATGACTCCCCCGTGGTTACATTGCTTCGTCGTTTATTCTTATTTAGCGGACGGTTTGCGGCGACCGTAGACCAACCAGGTGACCAGCACGCATACAACATAGAACACAAAAAACACTTTCATCGCGCCGACCGGCGAACCGGTCATTGCCAGTGAGGTGCCGAAGGCTTTTGGAATGAAGAAACCGCCGATGGCGCCGATAGCGGCGATAAAACCGAGTGCGGCGGCGGTATCGGTTACCGCCTCATGCTGGGCCTCTTCGTCGCTGCCGCCGCGTTTTTTCACGCTATCAATGGTGAGCTGGCGGAAGATCACTGCGATCATCTGGAAGGTTGAACCGCTGCCGAGACCGGCGGTTAAGAACAGGCCCATAAACACCACGTAGAAGGCGAAGAAACTGCCGGAACCGGAGCCCGGAAGGGTCAGGAATAACAGGCCGGTAAACAGCGCCATCAGGATGAAGTTGACCAATGTCACCCGCACGCCGCCCAGACGGTCGGAAATAATCCCGCCGAATGAGCGCGCCAATGCGCCGATGAATGGGCCAAAGAAGGCCAGTTTCAGAATATCGACATCCGGGAACTGGGTTTTCGCCAGCATGGCAAAACCGGCGGAGAAACCGATAAATGAGCCGAAGGTTGCCAGATACAGCAGACTTAACAGCCACATATGCGGGCGTTTAAGCACCGGCAACTGATCGCGAATCGATGCTTTCGAGCTGGCGATATCGTTCATGCCAAACCAGGCGAAGACGGTGGCGATGACCAGCAGCGGCACCCATAGCAGCGGCGAGTTGCCCAGCCATAACATCGCGCCGCCCGGCTGTTCGACGCCGCGTACGCCAAGGAAAGTGAACACCGGCAGGAAGACAAAAATCGGCGAGACCAGCTGCATCACGCTGACGCCGAGGTTGCCAAGGCCGCCGTTGATGCCCAGCGCGCTGCCTTGTTTCGCTTTCGGGAAGAAGAAACTAATGTTGCCCATGCTCGAGGCGAAGTTGGCGCCGGCAAAACCGCAGAGCAGGGAAATGATGATAAACACTTCGTACGGGGTAGTCGGATTTTGTACGGCAATGCCTAACCACAGGCAGGGGATCACTAAAATGACGGTGCTGATCACCGTCCAGTAGCGTCCGCCAAACATTGGTACCATGAATGAATAGGGGACGCGTAATATTGCCCCGGAAAGCGACGGTAGCGCCGTTAATAGAAACAGCTGATCGGTGGTGAAATTAAAGCCGACTTTATTGAGATTGACCGCTACGGCGCTAAATAACATCCAGACGCAGAAAGCGAGTAATAAACAGAAGACGGAAATCCACAGATTCCTGCGCGCAATCGCTTTTCCTTTATTTTCCCAGAACGCCTCATTTTCCGGTCGCCAATCCTCCAGGAGATAATGATTCTTCTTATCATTTTCTATCGACATAACGCCCTCGCTAAAGTGCACGAAATGAAAAAGATAAATAAGCAAAAACAGCGGATTATGAGGAGGTGGTAATAGCGGGTCGGCTGTTTTTAATTATTGTATTGTTTGAAGAATAGATAAGAATCGGCACGTGAAAGCAATCACGTAGTGAATGTGGGGAGGTTAATTGTTACTAAATGTAAATTATATCTGAGGGAGTTCTATCGCTATATAATATTTTATATAACGCATAAATGTCGCATCGTCAATGGCCTTCATCCCCAGCGCGTAAATGCCATCCAGCCCGCAAACCAGAGCTATCAGCCGCCAGGCAATATTTTCTGCCGTATCCTGCGGCTGAAACTCGCCAGCATCGGCGCCGCGTGTAATGGCCGTCACCGTTTCGTCATGCCACATGGTCATGGTGAGCAGGTAAGCGGCTTTAACCTCGTCGTCGCTATCGGACAAAATCTGCGCTTCCCGCCACAAGCGGATGTAGGGATCAAGACGACCATCCTCGCTGCCGAGTAACGAGAACAAGCGTTCGCTCCAGCTGGCTTCATCAGTCAGCAGTTGAATATCAAGCATTTCGCGGATCAAACGGATAAAAGTCTGAGCTTTAAGTTCGCCGGTCGAGGCAAAGTGATGGTGCAGTTGCCCTGCGGCGACGCCGGCTTCGCTGGCGATCTGGCGTACGGTCATCGCACTGAAACCGCCGTTAAGCGCCACCCGCATGGCGGCCTGCATAATGACTTCCCGACGTGCTTCCCGATTTAAATAGTGCATAACGACCTGCGGCAAAGAGGTGATGGCGTCATGGTAACAAAAAGTTGGACAGTCGTTCAACAATCCGGCAGGATCGCAATTCTGGACGTGTGTCCAATTTAAAAAATCGAGGAAAAGCGGTATGTCTCGGCAATGGTTAACGCTGATGGCGATTTTGTTGGTTTATATCCCGGTGGCAATTGATGCGACGGTGCTGCATGTTGCTGCGCCGACGCTAAGCGTGGCGCTGGGCACCAGCGGCAATGAGCTGCTGTGGATTATTGATATCTACTCGTTGGTGATGGCCGGTATGGTTCTGCCGATGGGGGCATTAGGCGATAAAATCGGCTTCAAACGTTTATTACTGCTCGGCAGTTCTATTTTTGGCGCCGCTTCGCTGTGCGCCGCGCTGTCGCCAACGGCGATGACGCTGATTCTCTCCCGCGCGTTGCTGGCGGTGGGGGCGGCGATGATCGTCCCGGCGACGCTCGCCGGGATCCGCGGTACCTTCGCGCAAGCCAGCCAGCGCAATATGGCGCTGGGGTTGTGGGCGGCGGTCGGATCCGGCGGCGCGGCGTTTGGGCCGTTGGTCGGCGGCCTGTTGCTTGAGCATTTCTACTGGGGCTCGGTGTTTCTGATCAATGTGCCGATTGTGCTGCTGGTGGTCGCTATCAATGCCCGAGTGGTGCCGCGCCAGCCTGCACGTCGCGAGCAGCCGCTGAATCTGCTGCAGGCGCTGATCCTGATTGCGGCGATCCTGATGCTGGTATTCAGTGCGAAATCGGCGTTAAAAGGCCAGTTGGCGCTATGGCTGACCGCGCTGGTGGCTATCAGCGGGGCGGCGATGCTGACCTGGTTTATCCGCAAACAGCTGTCGATGCCGACGCCGATGGTGGATATGCGTCTTTTCACCCATCGTATTATTTTAAGCGGGGTGATGATGGCGATGACCGCGCTGATTACGCTGGTCGGCTTTGAGCTGCTGATGGCGCAAGAGCTACAGTTCGTCCATCAAAAAACGCCGTTTGAGGCCGGATTGTTTATGCTGCCGGTGATGGTCGCCAGCGGCTTCAGTGGGCCGATTGCCGGGATGTTGGTTTCGAAACTGGGGCTGCGCCAGGTGGCGACCGGCGGGATGCTGCTCAGCGCATTCAGTTTCCTCGGCCTGTCAATGACCGACTTCAGCACGCAGCAGTGGCAGGCATGGGGGTTGATGATATTGCTCGGCTTTAGCGCCGCCAGCGCGTTGCTGGCTTCGACATCCGCGATTATGGCGGCAGCGCCAAAAGAGAAAGCCTCGGCGGCGGGGGCCATTGAGACGATGGCCTATGAACTGGGCGCGGGACTCGGTATTGCACTGTTCGGCCTGATTCTGACCCGTAGCTACAGTCATGCGATTGCGTTACCTGCCGGGATTGGCGGCGAAGCGGCGGTACAGGCGTCGTCGTCCATCGGCGAAGCCATGAAGGTGGCGCAATCGCTGCCGGCGATCCCTGCTGATTCATTGATCGCGGCGGCGAAAACAGCCTTTATCAGCGCCCACAGCATCTCGTTGGCGACGGCTGGGGTACTGCTGTTATTACTGGCCGTTGGCATCTGGCGCGGACTGGCGAATACGCCAACGCCGCAGTAAATCCTACAGCTGCAGAGAAAGTTCCATCGCTGCGCGACGCAGCGGGGCGAGGGCTTTCTCCTTCAGCGCCGCTGCGCTCATCGAAGAGGCGGGTACGCCAACGTTGAGCGCCGCCACCACCTGACCGCCACGCGACAGCAGCGGTACCGCCAGCGAACATAGTCCCACTTCAATTTGCCGGTCGGCCAGCGCATAACCCTGCATCCTCACTTTGGCGATTTCCGCGCGCAATGCGGCGAGATCGCAGAGGGTGTGCGGGGTATAGCGTATAAGATTTGCTCGTGACAATGTCACTTCAAGCTGTTCTTCCGGCAGCGCGCTGAGCAATACGCGGCCCATCGAGGTGGTCCACGCCGGCAGGCGACTGCCGCGACCTAAATCGACGCTCAGTAAATTGTTGACCGCCGCGCGGGCGATATATAACACGTTGTCGCCATCAAGCGTGGCGGCGGAACAGCTTTCCCCCAACGCCTTGCCGAGATTATCCAGCGCCGATTGCGCAACTTTCGCCAGCGGCGTCCCCGCCAGATAGGCGTGGCCGACCGCCAGTACGCGCGGCAACAGTTCATAGCTGCGGCCGTCCGGGCTGTGCACCATGCCTAACGCCGCCAGGGTGTACAGGCAGCGGCGCACCGCGGCGCGGGAAATCTGCGTTTTCTGACTGAGTTGTGAGATGGTCAGTCGTTGCCGTTGCGGGGTGAAGGCGTTAAGCACCTCCAGCCCGCGGGCCAGCGATAGCATAAAGTTGGGATCGTGCTCGGCCTGCCTGGCGCTCAGGGTGGTAGGGGTATTGTCGCTCATTGCTGCATCCCTCTCCGTTGCAATTCAAAGCTCACGGGGCATCACTATACCGCGCGCAAAATGGGTCGTGACGAATTGTGCCTGTTTTACCACCTTGATCACATTATTAACCGCAATTTAACAAGCGTGCCGATAATCGCACAACATTTCGATTATCGCCGTTGACCATCCGCTTAGCTGGACCCTATTGTCAAAGGCATAGGCATCCCCGTTATAAATGTGGGTACGAAAAGTTATACATCTCACCAGGAACAAAAAATGACTGCGACCGTAGAACGCGTTGAGAGCTGGATCGTGGATGTGCCGACCATCCGGCCACATAAATTGTCGATGACCACTATGGGCTGCCAGACGCTGGTTATTGTGCGTATTACCCGCTCCGATGGTATTTGCGGCATCGGCGAGGCCACCACCATTGGCGGACTGAGCTACGGCGTGGAAAGCCCGGAAGCGATTTCTTCAGCGTTGACTCACTACCTGACGCCGCTGCTGAAAGGGCAGCCAGCCGATAACCTGAATGCGCTGACCGCCCGCATGAACCACGCCATTAAAGGCAACACCTTTGCGAAATCGGCGATTGAAACCGCGCTACTTGATGCCCAGGGCAAAGCCTTAGGTCTGCCGGTGTCGGCGCTGCTCGGCGGCGCGCTGCAAACGTCGCTGCCGGTGCTGTGGACGCTGGCGAGCGGCGATACCGATAAAGATATCGCCGAAGGGGAGAAACTGTTGGCCGAACGTCGCCATCAGGCCTTCAAGCTGAAAATCGGCGCTCGCGAATTAGCCACCGATCTGCGTCATACCCGCGCCATTGTCGAAGCATTAGGCGATCGTGCCAGTATTCGCGTTGACGTCAATCAGGCCTGGGATGCCGCTACCGGTGCGAAAGGCTGCCGCGAACTGGCGGCGATGGGCGTTGATTTGATCGAACAGCCGGTCAGCGCGCAGGACAACGCCGCGCTGGTGCGCCTGAGCCAGCAGATTGAAACGGCGATCCTCGCCGATGAAGCGGTGGCGACCGCCGGTGATGGCTATCAGTTGGCGCAGCAGGGCTTCACTGGCGCTTATGCGCTGAAGATAGCCAAGGCCGGGGGACCGAATAGCGTGCTGGCGCTGGCCCGCGTCGCGCAGGCGGCTGGGGTTGGCCTGTATGGCGGCACCATGCTGGAAGGCACCGTCGGTACCGTCGCGTCGCTACACGCGTGGTCAACGCTGCCGCTGCAGTGGGGGACCGAGATGTTCGGCCCGCTGCTGCTGAAAGACGATATTGTCAGCGTGCCGCTCAGCTTTGCCAACGGCCAGGTGGTGTTGCCGCAAACGCCGGGCCTTGGTGTGGAATTGGATGAAGACAAACTGCGCTTCTATACCCGTAAAGCATAACAGGAGAAAATAATGCTATTTAAAGTTGATATGACCGTCAATATTCCCCTCGGTTTTCCTGCCGCCGAAGCGGATGAAATTAAAAAACGCGAAAAAGCCTATTCGCAACAATTGCAGCGTGAAGGCAAATGGCGACATATTTGGCGCGTCGCGGGGCTTTACGCCAATGTGAGTATTTTCGATGTCAAAGATGCCGAAGAATTGCATCAGATTTTAATGGGATTACCGCTGTATCCTTTTATGGATATTCGCGTAGAGGCGCTTTGCCGTCATCCCTCGTCTATTCGTGAAGACGATAGCTAATAATAATAATAACGCCTGACCTCTTGCCGGGATAACCCGGCAAATATCCTACAACGATAAGAGAGAATAATTATGAGTAATGCTTTCGTACAACAAGAAGCCGTGCAGAAATTATTACGTGAAGGCGCGGGTTTAAACGTCCCTGGCGGTAATGAACGTTTTAAAGCCATCGTCCACCGTCTGCTGGAGAATATTTGCACGCTGATCGACGACTATAACGTCACAGAAGAAGAGTTCTGGCATGCGGTGAATTATCTGCACGAACTCGGCGGGCGTCAGGAAGCGGCGCTGTTGGCGGCAGGACTTGGTCTTGAACACTTCCTCGATCTGCGTCAGGACGCCCTCGATGCGGCGGCGCAGCGCGAAACCGGCACCCCGCGCACTATTGAAGGGCCGCTGTATGTGGCCAATGCGCCGCTGGCCGATGGCCACGCCCGTATGGATGACGGTACCGATGCCGGGGAAGTGATGTGGCTGCATGGCCAGGTGAAAGACAATCAGGGCCAGCCGGTGGCGAACGCCATTGTTGATATCTGGCACGCCAATACCCTGGGCAATTACTCGTTCTTCGATCAGAGCCAGAGCGACTATAACCTGCGCCGCCGTATTCGCACCGGCGCCGATGGCCGCTACAGCGTGCGCAGCATCATGCCGTCCGGCTATGGCTGCCCGCCAGATGGTCCGACGCAGAAACTGCTGGATCAGTTAGGCCGTCACGGCAATCGCCCGGCGCATATTCACTTCTTCGTTTCCGCCCCAGGCCACAAGCATCTGACCAGTCAGATTAACCTCAGCGGCGATCAATACCTGTGGGATGATTTTGCGTTTGCCACCCGCGACGGTTTGATTGCCGACCCGGTAAAAGTGAGCGACCGCGAGACCATTGCGCAGCGTGAACTGGACGGCGAGCATACCGAAGTGTGCTTCGATTTTACCCTGTGTAAAGCGCTGAACGCCGACGAAGAGCACCGCGGCGCCCGTTTACGCGCCAAAGAATAATCTGCGTTACCGGCCCCGGGCGCCTGGCCTGGGGCACACTCTGCACTCGCTTGTGAATTAAATTACCCGATTTATTTCATCCTGAATTCTGCAGGAGGAGCTGACTCATGCAAAAAACGCTTTCAGCGCTCAAAGATAAAATCAACAATGCGTTAATTGTTGACCGTGAAAATCATATTTACCGCTGCCATCGTTCTATTTTTACCGACCCGCAGTTATTTGATTTTGAAATGAAGCATATATTCGAAGGTAATTGGGTTTTTCTCGCTCATGAAAGCCAGATCCCCGAGGTGGGGGATTATTATACCCTGACGTTAGGGCGGCAGCCGGTCATTATTACCCGCGATAAAAAGAATGAGCTGCATGCGTTAATTAATAGCTGCGCCCACCGCGGCGCGATGCTATGCCGCCGGAAAACGGGGAATAAAAATTCATTTACCTGTCCGTTCCACGGTTGGACGTTCAGCAATAACGGTAAATTATTAAAAGCCAAAGATGAAAGCACCGGCGGTTATCCTGAAACCTTTAAACATGAAGGTTCCCACGATCTGCAAAAGCTGCCACGTTTTCAGTCATACCGCGGTTTCTTATTCGGTAGCCTCAGCGCGGATGTGCAGCCGCTGGAAGACTATCTCGGCGAAACCGGCAAGATTATCGACCTTATCGTCGACCAGGCGGCAGAAGGGCTGGAAGTGCTCAAAGGCTCGTCCAGCTACGTTTACGAGGGTAACTGGAAGCTGGGTGCAGAGAACGGCGCCGATGGTTATCACGTCAGTGTCGTGCACTGGAACTACGCATCGACCATGTCGCGGCGTAATTATGAAGCGGAAGGGACGCACGCGGTTGACGCTAACGGTTGGTCAAAAAGCATCGGTGGCGGCTACGGATTCGATAATGGCCACATGCTGCTGTGGACCCGGGCGCTGAACCCGGAAGTTCGTCCGGTGTATGCCCATCGTGAGCGCCTGCAGGCAGAGTTTGGCGAACGGCGCGCTGACCAGATGGTGAACGAAACCCGCAATTTGTGCATTTACCCTAACGTCTACCTGATGGATCAATTTTCCACCCAGATCCGCGTGATCCGCCCGATCGCGGTCGATAAAACCGAAGTCACTATCTGGTGCTTTGCGCCGAAAGGGGAATCGGACGAGGCGCGAGCGTTGCGCATCCGTCAGTACGAAGATTTCTTTAACGTCAGCGGCATGGGGACGCCGGATGACCTCGAAGAGTTCAGCGCTTGCCAGCGCGGCTATCTCGGCGAAAACCTGGCGTGGAGCGATCTGAGCCGCGGCGCGTTGCACTGGGTCGACGGCGCGGATGAACACGCCCGGCATGCTGGCTTTACGCCGCGTTTAAGCGGGGTGAAATCCGAAGATGAAGCGCTGTATATCGCTCACCACCACCACTGGCAAACGGTGATGCTGGCGGCGCTGGAGCAGGAGCAGCAGCGTTATGACCAGTCGATTACTCAGCGTGTGGAGGTGGCCTGATGTTAAACCTCGAACAGGTTCGTCAATTTCTTTACTACGAAGCCCGCTTGCTGGACGACCGCCAGTGGGATGAATGGTTGAGTTGTTATAGCCCGCAGGTGGTCTACTGGATGCCAGCATGGGGGGACGATGACCGGCTTACACGCGATCCGCAAAAAGAGATTTCGCTTATCTATTACCCCAACCGCGAGGGGCTGGAAGATCGCGTTTATCGCATTAAGACCGAGCGTTCCGGCGCCAGTACGCCAGAGCCGCGCACCACTCACATGATTAGCAATGTTGAACTAATGGGCGAAAACGATGAGGGCCTGGCCGTGCGCTACAACTGGGTTACCTGGAGCCATCGCTATCAGCACACGGATGCCTATTTCGGCACCACTTGTTGCACATTGATTGAGCAGGACGGCAGACCGCAGATCATCCGCAAAACCGTGTGTCTGAATAACGATTATATCCGTCAGGTGATCGACGTTTACCATATTTAAGAGGCGCTTATGACCTTTACGATTGCTCTCAATTTTGAAGACGGCATGACCCGTTTTATTCAGTGCAATGCCGGAGAGAAAGTGCTGGATGCCGCCTACCGGCAGAAGGTGAATTTGCCAATGGATTGCTCGGACGGCGTCTGCGGAACCTGCAAATGCCACTGCGCCAGCGGTGAATATGGTATGGGCGAAGACTACCTCGAAGAGGCGTTAAGCGATGATGAGGCGCAGGCCCGTCAGGTGTTGACCTGCCAGATGGTGCCGACCAGCGATTGCGTTATCGATGTGCCGGTGGCCGCCGCCCAGTGTAAAACCGCGCTGGCGAGCGTTGAGGCGGAGGTGCGGCAGGTGGATTTGCTGTCGGATACCGCCATTGAGTTGGTCGTCGCGCTGGATGAACCGCTGGCTTTCCTGCCGGGGCAGTACATCAATATTCAGGTGCCGGGTACGGCGCATGTCCGCGCCTATTCGTTCAGTTCACCGTCGGGTTCTCTTGAAGGGCGTTTTCTGATCCGTAACGTGCCTGGCGGTATGATGAGCCAGTGGTTGACCCAGCAAGCGCGGCCGGGAGACCGCCTGACTCTCAGCGGCCCGATGGGCAGTTTCTATCTGCGCAGCGGCGAACGTCCGCTGTTGATGCTGGCGGGGGGCACCGGTCTGGCGCCGCTGTTGTCAATGCTACAGACCCTACAGACGCAGGGTAGCCAGCGCCCGGTGACCTTATTGTACGGCGTCACTCGCGACTGCGATCTGGTGAAAACCGAGGCGCTGGACGCGTTTAATCAGCATCTGACGGGCTATCGCTGGTTGCCGGTGGTGGCGGATGAACATAGCGCCTGCCCGCAGCGCGGTTTTGTGACCGAACATCTTGATGACGCGATGCTGAACAACGGCGATGTTGATATTTATCTCTGCGGGCCGCCGCCGATGGTGAACGCGGTGTCGACGGCGCTACGTGAAAAAGGTATTTCACCGGCAGGTTTTTGGTACGAGAAATTTATCGCCAGCCAGAGCGCGGCGGCATAAGGAGGCATGATGCGTTTTAGCGATAAAGTCGTCGCCATCACCGGCGCGGCGCAGGGGATTGGCCGCCAGACGGCGGAACAGGCAGCGCGCGAAGGCGCGGCTCTGTTGTTAATTGACCGTTCGACGTATGTACACGAACTGGCGGCGGCGCTGGCGCCATTCGCGAGTCAGGTGCTGGCGCTGGAAGCGGACCTCGAACAGTGGGAGAGCGCCGAACAGGTGTTTGCCACCGGGGTTGCGCACTTTGGCCGCATCGATGTACTGATTAATAACGTTGGCGGCACCATTTGGGCGCGACCCTTCGCCGAGTATCAAGCGGATCAAATCGAGAAAGAGATCCGCCGCTCGCTGTTTCCTACGTTATGGGGTTGCCGCGCGGTGCTGCCGTGGATGCTCAAACAGGGGAAAGGCAGCATCGTGAATATCTCCTCGGTGGCCACGGCAGGGGTGAATCGGGTGCCTTACTCGGCTGCGAAAGGCGGCGTTAACGCGCTGACCCGCTCGATTGCCATGGAGTACAGCAACAGCGGCATTCGTATTAATGCAGTCGCGCCGGGCGGTACCGAAGCGCCGCCGCGCCTGACGCCACGCAACGACGAGCAGCCCACCGAGCAGGAGAAAGCGTGGTATCAACAGGTCGTCGATCAGACGGTGGAGAGCAGTCTATTGCATCGGTACGGTACGCTGGCGGAACAGGCGAATGCGATTCTGTTTCTCGCCAGCGATGAGGCCAGCTATATCACCGGCGTGACGCTGCCGGTAGCGGGCGGCGATCTCGGCTAACGGCGAGTCGCATACCAGCAGAGCAGGGAGCCGAGACATACCATTCCGGCGCCCTGCCAGAACGACCACGACAGGGCGGCGCTAAGCAGTATCGCGGCCAGAGCGGAAGAGAGCACTGGCGTGAAGTAAGAGGCCGCCGCCAGCAAACTGACATTACCGTGCAGGATCCCGACGTTCCACGCCGCGTAGGCCAGCCCCAGCGCCACGGAAACCGTGACCAGCTTAATCGCCACCGGCCAGCTAAACAGCATCGGCGGCTGGTCGCTGGCGAGAAATTTCAACCACAGGGTGAGTGCCGTTAATAGGACGAAAAGGGTGATTCCATTTTTGCCTTTGGCATACTTCGCGGTCACCGTGCAATAGGCTGCCCAGATAAAGGCGCCGATAAACGCCAGAATATAACTCAGCGGACTGGACACCACGTTATTGATAATTTCATCGAGATTTAGCCCGTGTTCGCCGCCGAGCACCCAGGTTACGCCGAACAACGCCAGCAATAATCCGGGGATCACCAGCCAGCTGCTTTTCTGGCCGTTAAACAGAATGGCGAACAAAATCGTCAGGCTGGGCCACAGATAATTGACCATGCCGACTTCAATCGCCTGCTGACGGGTGGCGGCAAAGCCCAGCGATAGCGCGAGGCAGATTTCATAGCTGACGAACAGGACGCTGCCGGCCAGCAGATAGCGGCGCGGGATCTGGCGCAGGTGGGGAAAGCCGACGGTAAAAATCAGCAGCAGGCCGCTGAGGCTATAGATCATCGCTGCGCCGCCGACCGGCCCTAATCCTTCGCTGACGCCGCGGATCAAACCGACCATTGTGCTCCATAAGATAATGGCGGCGAAGCCTACCGACGTCGCTCTCTTTTTTTCCATGTTAAACCTGATAGTTAGCCAAACGCAGCCGGAATTTATAACACCTTTTACCCGCCGATGGTCGATCTTTTCCGCCTGCGTTAACCCTTAAGGATTAGTAAAACCCGCCAGCGCTGACTATTAAGGGGGCGAGCGTTTTCGACCTTGATTTGACGCAAAAAAAACAGGGGCATTGCTGTTAGTTTCCTCCGCGCGATGAACAAACATCCTGCATGGAGGAATCAATGGACGTCAGCCGCAGAAAGTTTTTTAAAATCTGCGCAGGCGGTATGGCCGGAACAACAGCTGCTGCACTGGGCTTTGCCCCCAAAATGGCGCTGGCTCAGGCACGCAATTTTAAATTGCTGCGCGCAAAAGAGATCCGCAACACCTGCACTTACTGTTCCGTGGGCTGCGGGCTATTAATGTATAGCCTGGGCGACGGCGCGAAAAACGCGAAAGAAGCGATTTACCATATTGAAGGGGATCCGGATCATCCGGTGAGCCGCGGCGCGCTATGCCCGAAAGGGGCCGGTTTGCTGGACTATGTCCACAGCGAAAACCGTCTGCGTTATCCGCAATACCGCGCGCCGGGTTCCGATAAATGGCAGCGCATTTCCTGGGATGAGGCGTTTAGCCGCATCGCCACGCTGATGAAGGCCGACCGCGACGCCAACTTTATTGAAAAGAACGAGCAGGGCGTCACGGTTAACCGCTGGCTGTCCACCGGGATGTTGTGCGCCTCCGCAGCGAGTAATGAGACCGGCATGCTGACGCAGAAATTCGTGCGTTCGCTGGGGATGCTGGCGGTAGACAACCAGGCGCGCGTCTGACACGGACCAACGGTAGCAAGTCTTGCTCCAACATTTGGTCGCGGTGCGATGACCAACCACTGGGTTGATATTAAAAACGCCAACGTCGTGATGGTGATGGGCGGTAACGCCGCTGAAGCCCACCCGGTCGGATTCCGCTGGGCGATGGAAGCGAAAAACAACAACGACGCCACGCTTATTGTCGTCGACCCGCGCTTTACGCGTACGGCGTCGGTGGCCGATATCTATGCGCCGATTCGTTCCGGCACCGACATTACCTTCCTGTCGGGCGTGCTGCTGTACCTGATCGAAAATAACAAAATCAATGCCGAGTACGTAAAGCATTACACCAACGCCAGCCTGCTGGTGCGGGATGATTTTGCCTTCGAAGATGGGCTGTTCAGCGGCTACGATGCGCAAAAACGGCAGTACGACAAATCGTCCTGGAACTATCAGTTCGATGAAAACGGCTATGCCAAACGCGATGAGACGCTAAGCCATCCGCGCTGCGTGTGGAACCTGCTGAAACAGCACGTTGCCCGCTATACGCCGGATGTCGTCGAAAACATTTGCGGTACGCCGAAAGCGGACTTCCTGAAAGTCTGTGACGTGTTGGCCTCGACCAGCGCCGCAGACAGAACTACGACCTTCCTGTATGCGCTGGGCTGGACGCAGCATACCGTCGGGGCGCAGAACATTCGCACCATGGCGATGATTCAGCTGCTGCTTGGCAACATGGGGATGGCGGGCGGCGGCGTCAACGCGCTGCGTGGCCACTCCAACATTCAGGGGTTAACTGACTTAGGTCTGCTGTCGACCAGCCTGACCGGTTACCTGACGCTGCCATCGGACAAGCAGACCGATCTGCAAAGCTATCTCAGCGCCAATACGCCGAAAGCGACGCTGGCCGAGCAGGTAAACTACTGGAGCAACTATCCGAAATTCTTCGTCAGTCTGATGAAGTCGTTCTACGGCGATGCGGCGACGAAAGAGAATGACTGGGGCTTCAACTGGCTGCCGAAATGGGATCAGGCCTACGACGTTATCAAATACTTCAACATGATGGATAACGGCAAAGTCACCGGCTACATCTGCCAGGGCTTTAACCCGGTTGCGTCGTTCCCGGACAAAAATAAGGTAGTACGCAGCTTAAGCAAGCTGAAGTACATGGTAGTTATCGATCCGTTAGTGACCGAAACCTCGACCTTCTGGCAGAACCACGGAGAGTCTAATGACGTTGACCCATCAACGATTCAGACTGAAGTGTTTCGCCTGCCGTCTACCTGTTTTGCCGAAGAAGACGGCTCTATTGCTAACTCCGGCCGCTGGCTGCAGTGGCACTGGAAAGGCCAGGATGCACCGGGTGAAGCGCGTAACGACGGCGAGATTCTGGCCGGGATTTATCACCGTCTGCGTGAGATGTATCGCAACGAAGGTGGTAAAGGCGTTGAACCGCTGCTGAAAATGGGCTGGAACTACAAACAGCCGGATCATCCTGAGTCTGAAGAAGTGGCGAAAGAGAACAACGGCTACGCGCTGGCGGATCTCTACGATCGGGACGGGGTTCTGCTGGCGAAAAAAGGCCAGTTGCTGAACAGCTTTGCCCTGCTGCGCGATGACGGTAGTACCGCCTCGTCTTGCTGGATCTACACCGGTAGCTGGACTGAGCAGGGCAACCAGATGGCTAACCGCGATAATGCCGACCCATCGGGGCTTGGCAATACGCTGGGATGGGCCTGGGCCTGGCCGCTGAATCGCCGTGTCCTCTATAACCGCGCCTCGGCGGATATCAACGGTAAGCCGTGGGATGCGAAACGGATGCTGATCCAGTGGAACGGCAGCAAGTGGGTCGGTAACGATATTCCGGACTTCAACACCGCGCCGCCGGGGAGCAAAACCGGGCCGTTTATCATGCAGCAAGAGGGGCTTGGCCGCCTGTTTGCGTTGGATAAGCTGGCGGAAGGTCCATTCCCGGAACACTACGAGCCGATGGAAACGCCGCTGGGTACCAACCCATTGCACCCGAATGTGGTTTCCAGCCCGGTGGTCCGTCTGTATGACGACGATGCCATCCGGTTAGGCAAGAAGGATAAGTTCCCGTATGTCGGCACCACTTATCGTCTGACCGAGCATTTCCACACCTGGACCAAGCATGCGCTGCTCAACGCGATCGCGCAGCCGGAACAGTTTGTTGAAATCAGCGAGGGTCTGGCGCAGAGCAAAGGTATTGCCAACGGCGACTGGGTGAAAGTCAGCAGCCAACGCGGCTTTATTCGCGCGGTCGCCGTGGTGACGCGTCGTCTGCGGACGCTTAACGTTAACGGCCAGCAGGTGGAAACCGTCGGTATCCCGCTGCACTGGGGCTTTGAAGGCGTGGCGCGTAAGGGCTATATCGCCAATACCCTGACGCCTAACGTCGGCGATTCCAACTCGCAAACGCCGGAGTATAAGGCGTTTCTGGTCAACATCGAGAAAGCGTAAGGAGCGATTAAATGGCGATGGAAACACAAGACATTATTAAACGCTCTGCGACCAACCCGATCACTCCTGCGCCGCGTGCGCGGGATTATAAGGCAGAAGTCGCCAAGCTTATTGATGTCTCTTCCTGTGTCGGCTGTAAAGCCTGCCAGGTGGCCTGTTCCGAGTGGAACGATATCCGTGATGAAGTGGGGCATTGCGTCGGGGTGTATGACAACCCGGCGGATTTAAGCGCCAAATCCTGGACGGTGATGCGCTTTAGCGAAACCGAACAAAACGGCAAACTGGAGTGGTTGATCCGCAAAGATGGCTGCATGCACTGTGAGGAGCCTGGCTGCCTGAAGGCTTGTCCGTCTGCCGGGGCGATTATTCAGTACGCCAACGGGATCGTCGATTTCCAGCAGGAAAACTGCATTGGTTGCGGCTACTGCATCGCCGGGTGTCCGTTTAATATTCCGCGCCTCAATAAAGAGGATAACCGGGTATATAAATGCACTCTGTGCGTGGATCGGGTCAGCGTGGGTCAGGAGCCAGCCTGTGTGAAAACTTGTCCTACCGGCGCTATCCACTTCGGCACCAAGAAAGAGATGCTGGAAGTGGCGCAGGAGCGGGTGGATAAGCTTAAAAAACGCGGCTATGCCAATGCCGGGATCTACAACCCGCAGGGCGTTGGCGGGACGCACGTGATGTATGTGCTGCACCATGCCGATCGGCCGGAGTTGTATCACAAGCTGCCGAAAGAACCGCAGATCGATACCAGTATCAATCTGTGGAAAGGCGCGCTGAAACCGCTGTCGGCGGCGGGCTTTATCGCGACCTTTGCCGGGTTGATTTATCACTACATCGGTATCGGACCGAATAAGGAAGTGGACGACGACGACGAGGAGGAGCATGATGAGTAAATCGAAAATGATAGTGCGCACGAAGTTTGTTGACCGCGCCTGTCACTGGACGGTCGTTATTTGCTTCTTCCTGGTGGCGTTATCGGGGATTTCATTTTTCTTCCCGACGCTGCAGTGGTTGACGGAGACGTTCGGTACGCCGCAGATGGGGCGTATTTTACACCCATTCTTCGGCGTGCTGATTTTTATCGCGCTGATGTTTATGTTTGTGCGCTTCGTGCACCACAACATCCCTGATAAGCAGGATATCCCCTGGCTGAAAGGCATCGTTGAGGTACTGAAAGGCAACGAGCATAAGGTTGCGCGCGTCGGTAAATACAACGCCGGGCAGAAGATGATGTTCTGGACCATCATGAGCATGATTTTCGTGCTGCTGGTGACCGGGGTGATTATCTGGCGTCCGTATTTCGCGCCGTACTTCCCGATTCAGGTGATTCGCTACAGCCTGCTGATTCACGCCGCGTCAGCGATTATTCTGATCCACGCGATCCTCATTCATATGTATATGGCATTCTGGGTGAAAGGGTCGATTAAAGGAATGATCGAAGGGAAAGTCAGCCGCCGTTGGGCGAAGAAACATCACCCGCGCTGGTATCGCGATGTCGAACGCCTGGAAGCGAAAAAAGAGAGTCGTGAAGGACTGAATTAAGTCTTGTTGTGGTTCCCCGCCCCGGAGATTTCGGGGCGGGTTTACGTGTTAGTGATTAATGCATCAATAGCTGAAATTACCGCCGTTCTTTCTTTACGTAAATTACAGACAAAATATTTTTTATCCAGCCGCTGTTTTGCCACGCTGGTTATTCCAGGCGTGTTGAGAAATAACTTCTGAAACTCGAGGTTTATTCGTGGGGCTGCAGCGTGATAGTGACCAGCCAGGTGGGTATGATAACTCAGTGGCAGAATTAATCTCGACGATAAATCATCATAGTAATCATGTTGAATCACCATAAGATAAGGTTGTAATTCATTTGTCCGTGACGATGGATTACGATAAACATCAAATTGCATGGTCACTAAATCCCTTCGAAAAATGGATCTTCCGACAGTAAACCGGCGCGCGCGGTAAATTCATTCATCGCCTTTATGAATCCCCGCTCTTGCTGACCACTTTCCGTATCAACAACGTCTTGCTGTTGGCAAGACGGCTTAACCGTTACAACATGCTCATTCACCAGAATTTTCTTCGCCGCATTGTCTTTCATCATCGCCTCCATGTGGTTGGTCACCTGATTATCTCGCCGCCAAACATAAAAATAAACGCCAGCAGCGGCTTTGTTTTATTTTTGCGAGGCGCATTCCAGCGTAAGGCAATAGCATGAAATACTAACGATAGCCGTAATACACCTCTGCGATGAGGGGATTCAGCGCAGAGGCCAGGAACGTATTAAAATTTCTCAGGAATAAAGCGGAAAGGGAAATTAGTCGGTTTTACTTTGCCTATTTTGCGTTTTGGTAAGGTCACGTGTTCCGTTGGCAGAGACTCATAGGGAATTTGCGAGAGCAGATGCGTAATAATATTCAGACGCACGCGTTTTTTATCTTCCGAGCGGGCGACAAACCACGGCGCCCAGGCGGTATCGGTGGCGGCAAACATCGCGTCGCGGGCTTCCGTATAGTCATCCCAGCGGTTGAAAGACTTAATATCCATTGGCGATAGCTTCCAGATTTTGCGACCGTCATCGATACGATCGCGCAGGCGGCGCTCTTGTTCTTGCGGCGTCACCTCCAGCCAGTATTTCAGCAGAATAATGCCTGATTCAACCATCCCGCGCTCCACCATTGGCGCGCCCTCGAGGAATTTCTGCACCTCTTCCAGCGTACAAAATCCCATCACCCGTTCCACACCGGCGCGGTTGTACCAGCTACGGTCAAAAATCACGATTTCGCCAGCAGCGGGAAGATGCTTAATATAGCGCTGAAAATAAAGCTGGCTTCTTTCACGCTCGGTTGGCGCGGGCAGGGCGACGACGCGGAATACCCGCGGGCTGACGCGTTCGGTGATGGCGCCTTAATCGTACCGCCTTTGCCAGCGCCATCGCGACCTTCGAACACGATACAGACCTTAAGCCCTTTATACACCACCCACCGTTGCAGCTTCACCAGTTCGACATGCAGCTTACGCAGCGCCTGCTCATATTCTTTCTCGCTCAGTGGTTCCGTTTTGGCGTTCACGACGGGCGTAACGATTTTTTTCTTGTTTCCCATGGCTTCCTCATTGCGTGGTGGCCTGTTATGCAGGTCGCTCTTTGAAGTGTAATCAGGCCATGGAAAAGCGACGGAAAACTTCTTACCTAAGCATGATTGCCGGGACGAACACTCATCGCATCATCTGGCTGCGGCCTTAAGCGGGAATCGGGTAGGATAGCACTGTCATTTAGCCCAATGCATTCAGGGAGAGAGTATGTCGAACACACTATTGCAAGTGCATTTTGCCTTTAACGGTCCGTTTGGCGATGAAATGTCTACCCAGTTAGCCGAGCTCGCGGAGTCGATTAACCACGAACCCGGTTTTATCTGGAAGATTTGGACAGAGAACGCGTCCGCGCAGGAAGCGGGTGGGATTTATCTGTTTGCCGATGAACAGACTGCGCAGGCGTATGCGAAAAAGCACGCCGCGCGCCTGCAGCAGTTTGGCGTAGAGGAGATGTTTTTCAAGATTTTCGACGTCAATCTGCCGCTAAGCCACATTAACCATGGACCGGTGACCTGATCGAGTGCCGTGGCTACATGTAGCGTTCAAACTGCCATGCCGCCACGGCTTCCAGAACGAAAAACCCGCACACGATTACGCCAGTGATACGATGACGGCTATAGAAAAGTATTCCGGCGACGATGGCTAACACCGGCAACGTAATCGGCCAGCAGGCCACAAGGGTAATCCAGGCGACGATCAGATAATCCTTCATCATGATGAATGCTCCGTATTCAGCATTTATTTCCGGCGCACACCATACGCCGGGATATATCAGAATTCGACGACGCCGCCTTGTTCGATCTGGTCAATATCGTTGGTTACGGGATTAACCTTTTCGTTGTAGTAGGTATAGGCGTTGACGTCCGGGACGATTGCCAACGCGGATTGTTCGGTTTTCGATTCAGGTGTTTCTGAAGGGGGATTAACGGCAAGGTCGGCCGGTTCCGGCGGCGTATAATGCAACGGGTCGGCAATACCCTGTGCCGCGGTGGCGCTGGCATTAATGAATAACGCGCTAACTGAGATAATAATTAATGTTTTAAAAGTCATTATTTTCATCCATGAGGTTAAACCCGTGATGACGGCAGGTAAAAGAACAAGGCTTAGGATAATACGTAAATTTAATTAATGATTCAAAGCGTAACCTCATTCTCATCGCATAAAATTACCATTCCTCGGCGAACCATGCGTTGTAGCTGCCTGTATTACCGAGTATTCCGCTGACCCTCGGTATCAAATTCACATTAATGCAGCAAAATTTTCACTACTTTTGATCATCTCCGCACTTTTGCACCAGTCCAGTGCGCAAGGATGAAAAAATCATCCTATACACTAAATAGTTCGGGTTACGCGCAGCCAACGCACACGCGACCTGAACGATGACGGGTATATGTTTAGCTTGCTGTCGGTACGGACACCAAAGTTCCCGACACGCCACGTGATGGCAACAGACCTCCTGACTTGTAAAGATGGGCGCATTGCCGGGGTGGTAACGATGGCTGTCACGCTTCCTGACTGTTCGTCATCGATCTGGCTTCACCTCTCTTCCTGGCAGGTTTTTTGCTACTTCCACCAAAGCCGCTGCGGCTTATTCCAGCATTGGCACATTACGCTGTTAGTGGTTTTTACTGCGTCAGTTCATGGCGTCTGTTTGATATCACTGAGGACTATCCGAATGTCTTTAACACTTAAAAAGTTGACTCTGCATTTTGCAATAGCAGGTTGTTTGAGCGCGGCATTTTATGCACAGGCGGATGTAAAGATTGGCGTGGCGGGGCCCTTTACCGGGCCAAACGCGACCTATGGCGCCCAGTACTGGAAGGGGGCGTCGCAAGCGGCGGCAGATATTAATGCCGCGGGGGGGATTAAAGGTGAAAAAATCGTGCTGGTGCAGGGTGACGATGCCTGCGAGCCCAAGCAGGCGGTAGCGGTCGCTAACCGGTTGGTCGATGAAGCTGGCGTTTCTGCGGTGGTCGGACATTTCTGTTCTTCATCGACGATGCCCGCCTCCGAGGTGTATGACGAAGCCGGGATCCTGACCATTACTCCGGGCTCGACCAACCCGCAGATCACCGAACGCGGTATGAAAGATCTGTTCCGCATGTGCGGGCGTGATGACCAACAAGGGGTTATCGCCGCCAATTATATGCTGGACGTGCTGAAAGCGAAGAAAATTGCCGTCATCCACGATAAAGACACCTACGGACAAGGGTTAGCCGATGCGACGCGCGCGGCGTTGGCCAAACGTGGAACCAAAGAGGTGCTGTATGAAGGCTTATCCCGTGGCGAAAAAGACTTCAATGCGCTGGTGACTAAAATCGGCGCGCTGAAGCCGGATGTGGTCTACTTCGGCGGTTGCCATCCTGAGGCCGGGCCGCTGGTGCGCCAGATGCGCGAGCAGGGCGTGCAGGCCAAGTTCTTCTCCGGCGATTGTATCGTGACCGAAGAGCTGGTAACTGCAGCCGGTGGCCCGCAGTTTACCAATGGCGTATTGATGACCTTTGGGCAGGATCCGCGCACCATCCCGGAAGGTAAAACGGTGATCGAGAAATTCCGCGCCAGCGGTTTTGAACCCGAGGGTTATACCCTTTATGCCTATGCCTCGATTCAGGCCATAGCCGCAGCCTACAACGCGGCTGGCACCGATAATGCCAAGGCCAGCGAATGGCTGAAAAACCACAGCGTCGATACCGTGATGGGCAAGAAAGCCTGGGATGGTAAAGGAGACCTGAAAGTGTCGGATTATGTGGTTTATCAATGGGATGATAAAGGCAAATACCACCAGTTGTAACCCGGGATTGCAGTGCGCATAACGCTCTCATCAGAGGGGCGTCGTACCACCACAGGCAGCAGACGGTAAAACATCACCGCCTGCTGCACCTTGACTGGCAGGATGGTTCTTATGGCGGCATTTTTTCTGCAACAACTGATCAATGGCTTAACGCTCGGCGCGGTCTACGGATTGATCGCCATTGGCTACACCATGGTGTATGGCATTATCGGCATGATTAACTTCGCCCATGGCGAGGTGTATATGATCTCCGCTTACCTGTGCGCCATCGGGCTGGCGCTGCTGGCTTACTTCGGTATCCACTCCTTTCCGCTACTGATTTTCGGCACGCTGGTGTTCACTATTATCGTCACCGGGGTATACGGTTGGGCTATCGAACGCATTGCATACCGGCCGTTGCGTAACTCGACCCGTCTGGCACCGCTGATTTCGGCGATCGGCATGTCGCTTATCTTGCAAAACTACGTGCAACTGAGCCAGGGGCCCAACCAGCAGGGGATCCCCACGTTGATGCATGGCGTGCTGCGTATTACGGTCGGCGATGGCGTGGTGCAAATCACCTGGACCAAAATCTTTATCCTGCTGGCCGCATTGGTCGGCATGATAGTACTGAGCTGGGTAATCAATCACACCCAGTTGGGGCGGGTGTGCCGCGCGACGCAACAGGACCGGCGGATGGCGGCTATCCTCGGGATCAACACTGACCGGGTGATCTCGATGGTGTTTATGATTGGCGCGGCGATGGCTGGGCTTGCCGGCGTTCTGGTCACCATGAACTACGGCACCTTTGATTTCTACATCGGTTTTATTATTGGTATTAAGGCATTTACTGCCGCGGTGCTGGGCGGCATTGGCTCGCTTCCGGGCGCGATGCTCGGCGGCCTGCTGCTGGGCGTTGCTGAGGCGCAATTCGCCGGGTTGGTGAACTCGGATTACAAAGATGTCTTCTCCTTCGCCTTACTGGTGGCGATCCTTATTTTCCGTCCGCAGGGGCTGTTGGGCCGTCCCGTCGTGGCTAAGGTCTAGGGGGAAATATGACGGACGTTTCTCGTTTAGACGGCATCGATATTAAGCGTAGCGTGATCGATAGCGTGTTGGCCGGTCTGTGCGCGTTGATTGTCTTTGGTCCGATCGTCGGCATTGTGCTGAAAGGCTACAGTTTTACGCTCTCCACGCAGCGCGTGGTCGTACTGGTGGCGATAGTGATGGCCGGACGCTTGCTGTTAAGCCTGTTGCTGCAAACCCGCGGCGGTAGGCGGTTTGCCGGGCGCTTTGACGGTAACGACCAGGGGGTCTATGTGCGTCCGCCCGGTTATCGTAGTCGGCTGCGTGTTGTCATCCCGCTGCTGGTGGTGCTGGCGGTGGCTTTTCCGTTGCTGGCGAGTAAATACCTGCTCACCGTGGCGATTCTGGGTCTGATCTACGTGCTGCTGGGGCTGGGATTAAACATCGTGGTCGGTCTGGCCGGGTTGCTGGATCTTGGTTACGTCGCGTTCTACGCCATTGGCGCGTACGGACTGGCGCTCGGCTATCAATATCTCGGTTTAGGCTTCTGGGCGGTGCTGCCGCTGGGGGCGGTGATGGCGGCGCTGGCCGGGGCGTTGCTGGGGTTTCCAGTCCTGCGTATGCACGGCGATTACCTGGCTATTGTCACTCTGGGGTTTGGTGAGATTATTCGCCTGGTGCTCAACAACTGGGTCAGCTTCACCGGCGGGCCTAACGGCGTTTCGGTACCCTCACCAACCTTATTTGGTCTGGAGTTTGCCCGCAGGGCGAAAGAGGGCGGCGTGCCCATTCATGAGTTTTTGCATACCAGCTACAACCCCAATCTCAAGTTTATCTTTATCTATGCCGTGCTGTTTATCGTGGTGCTGCTGGTGCTGTTGATTAAACATCGCCTGACCCGCATGCCGATCGGTCGCGCCTGGGAGGCGTTACGGGAGGATGAGATCGCCTGTCGGGCGATGGGGCTTAACCACGTGCTGGTGAAGCTGTCGGCTTTTATGTTGGGCGCATCGACCGCGGGGATCGCCGGGGTGTTTTTTGCCACCTATCAGGGGTTCGTCAATCCCACCTCGTTTACCTTTTTCGAGTCGGCATTAATTCTGGCTATTGTGGTGCTAGGGGGGATGGGATCAACGCTGGGCGTGGTGCTGGCGGCCTTCGTGCTGACGGTCACGCCGGAGTTGCTACGCGGTTTTGATGAGTATCGCGTCCTGCTGTTCGGCGTTTTAATGGTTCTGATGATGATCTGGCGGCCGCGCGGTCTGGTGCGTAGCGGACGAACGGGCGTTGAAATCCGCAAAGGGGTGGCGCCATGAGTGATGCCATTTTACAGGTCGAGCACCTGATGATGCGTTTTGGCGGTATTAAGGCGCTGAATGATGTCAATCTTGCGGTGGAACGCGGATCGATAACCGCGCTTATCGGTCCAAACGGCGCAGGGAAAACCACGGTCTTTAATTGTCTGACCGGATTTTATCGCGCCACCGGCGGCGCTATACGTCTCCATGCCCATCAACGAATGACCGATGTTATTCAGGTATTAGGGCAGAAACTGCATGCCGACGATTTCTTACATCCCGCCAGACTCGGGCGGCAGATGTACTACAAAATGTTCGGCGGCGCGCATCTGGTAAACCGCGCAGGGCTGGCGCGGACGTTCCAGAATATCCGCCTGTTTCGCGAAATGACGGTCATTGAAAACCTGATGGTGGCCCAGCATATGCAGGTTAACCGCCATCTGATCGCGGGGATCCTCAATACCCGCGGCTATCGGCAAGCAGAAAACCGCGCCTTAGAACGGGCTTTTTACTGGCTGGAAGTCGTGGAGATGGTCGATTGCGCCAACCGTCTGGCGGGTACGCTCTCCTATGGGCAACAGCGAAGGCTGGAGATTGCCCGCGCGATGTGCACCGGGCCGGAAATACTGTGCCTTGATGAACCGGCGGCGGGGCTTAACCCGGTGGAAACTCGCGCTCTGAGCCGAATAATCCGTTTTCTGCGCGAGCATCACGGCATTAGCGTATTGCTGATTGAACATGATATGAGCATGGTGATGGAGATTTCCGATCAGGTGATTGTTCTCGATCATGGCGATGTTATCGCCCATGGCACGCCTGCTGAGATCCAATCCAATCTGAGCGTCATCGCCGCATACCTCGGCACCGATGAACAGGAGATCGCCTGATGAGCCAACCGCTGCTGCAATTTTGCGAGGTTAATGTCTTTTACGGTCAGATTCAGGCGCTAAAGTCGGTATCGCTCGATGTTAATGAAGGGGAAACCGTGGCGTTAATCGGCGCGAATGGCGCTGGTAAATCCACGCTGCTGATGTCGATTTTCGGCCAGCCGCGCATTAGCGACGGGAAAATTATCTATCGCGGCAATGATATCAGCCGCCAGTCCACCCACTTTATCGCCACTAATGGCATTGCTCAGGCGCCGGAAGGGCGGCGAATATTCCCCGATATGACGGTGGAGGAAAATCTGCTGATGGGCACTATCCCCATCGGCAATCGCTTTCAGAATGAAGATAAGGCGCGGATGTTTCAGCTGTTCCCGCGCCTGGAGGAGCGCCGTGCGCAACGGGCGATGACGCTCTCCGGCGGCGAACAGCAGATGCTGGCGATAGCGCGCGCGCTGATGAGCAGACCGAAGCTATTACTGTTAGACGAACCGAGCCTCGGTCTTGCGCCGCTGGTGGTGAAACAGATTTTTACCGTGTTGCGTGAACTCACTGCGCAGGGGATGACCCTGCTGCTGGTGGAGCAAAATGCCCATCACGCGCTGAAACTGGCCAACCGCGCCTATGTGCTGGTTAACGGTGAAATTCGCTTGAGTGGTACCGGTGCGGCGTTACTGGATAACCCGGACGTCAGAAATGCTTATCTGGGGATGGGGTGAAGTGGCTTGTTAAGAATAAAATAGCGATGTGAAATCGGTTACACTAGCATTTTGCTGTCTTATAGCGACCGACTGTATGAAGAAAACTATTTTTTCCTTAGCGCTGGGTACCTTTGGCCTCGGTATGGCGGAGTTTGGCATCATGGGCGTGTTGCCGGAGATTGCTCATGATGTCGGCCTTTCTATTCCCGTCGCCGGCAATATGATCTCCTGGTATGCCGTCGGCGTCGTGATCGGCGCGCCAGTCATGGCGCTGTTCTCCCGCCGTTTCTCCCTGAAATCGGTCATGTTATTTCTGATGACGCTGTGTGTTGTGGGGAATGCGCTGTTTACCTTCTCCTCCAGTTATTCCATGCTGGCGCTGGGCCGTCTTATCTCCGGATTTCCTCATGGCGCGTATTTTGGCGTCGGCGCTATTATTCTGTCGAAAATCGCCCCTCCGGGAAAGGTGACGGCGGCGGTGGCCGGGATGATTGCCGGTATGACCGTGGCCAATCTGCTGGGCGTGCCGGGCGGCACCTGGCTTGGCCACCAGTTCAGCTGGCGTTACACCTTTACGGCTATCGCGCTGTTCGATGTGTTGGTGTTGCTGGCGATATTACGCTGGGTCCCGACGCTGTACGACCCGTCTACGGCGCGGCTGAGCGAACAATTCCACTTTCTCAGATCACCGGCGCCGTGGTTTATTTTTGCCGCCACCCTGTTCGGCAACGCCGGGGTTTTCGCCTGGTTTAGCTATATCAAGCCGTTCATGATGAATGTCTCCGGCTTTAGCGAATCGGCAATGATGTTAATTATGATGTTGGTTGGGTTGGGGATGGTGCTGGGGAATTTGTTGAGCGGCAGGATCTCAGGACGCTACAGCCCACTGCGTATTGCGGCAATGACTAATGGCCTGATTGTCGTGGTGCTGTTGCTGATCTTTACGTTCGGCGCCAATCCGTTGGCCTCGCTGACGCTGTCGTTTATTTGCTGCGCCGGGTTGTTTGCGCTGGCTGCGCCTTTGCAAATATTATTGCTGCAGAACGCGAAAGGCGGCGAAATGTTGGGAGCCGCGGGTGGGCAAATCGCGTTTAACCTGGGCAGCGCCATCGGCGCATTCTGCGGCGGAATGATGATGACCTTTGGCGCAGGTTGGCGTGCGGTGGCGCTGCCTGCGGCCGCGCTTTCATTCCTGGCGATGAGTGCGTTACTGCTGTACGCCCGCTACCAGCGACGGATGGCGCATCAACACGCCATCCGCGTGGAACAGGCCTGATTATCTTTTGGGCGAGAATAGTCAGTGGTTTAGCCTCTCCCTGAAAAGGAGAGGCGTGGGGGGAGGTTAACGGCGGAAGTCGATAACCATACGGCCACGAATCTGGCCCTGTTCCATCTCCTTAAAGATGGTGTTGATATCGCCCAGCGGACGCAAGGTAACTTTTGGCACCACTTTGCCTTCGGCGGCGAACTGGAAGGCTTCAATCAGGTCCTGGCGGGTACCGACCAGCGAACCCACCACTTCAATTCCATCGAGCACCAGACGCGGAATATCGAGGCTCATTGATTCCGGCGGTAGACCCACGGCGACGACACGGCCGCCGGCGCGTACCGCATCAACGGCGGAGTTAAACGCCGCTTTGGCGACGGCAGTCACCACTGCCGCGTGGGCGCCGCCGGTTTTCTCCTGAATAATTTTCGCTGCGTCTTCATTACGCGAGTTAACGGTCAGATCCGCGCCCATCGACGCGGCCAGTTCCAGTTGCCCGTCGTTGACGTCAACGGCGATCACTTTGGCGTTAAAGACATTTTTGGCATACTGCAGCGCCAGATTGCCGAGGCCGCCGAGGCCGTAAATGGCGATCCACTGGCCGGGTTTAATGTACGAGACTTTCACGGCTTTATAAGTTGTGACACCCGCGCAGGTGATGCTGCTGGCGGCAGCAGAATCCAGACCATCCGGTACTTTGACCGCGTAATTGGCGGTTACGATGCACTCTTCGGCCATCCCGCCATCGACGGTATAACCGGCATTTTTTACCGTACGACACAGGGTTTCGTTGCCGCTATTACAATATTCGCAGTGGCCGCAGCCTTCGAAGAACCACGCCACGCTGGCGCGGTCGCCCGGTTTCAGGGACGTCACTCCAGGTCCGACTTTTTCAACGATACCGATGCCTTCATGACCAAGAATGACGCCGGTTTTATCGCCGAAATCGCCATTTTTGACATGCAGGTCAGTGTGGCAAACCCCGCAACATTCCATTTTCAGCAGCGCTTCGCCGTGTTCGAGCGGGCGCAGCGTTCTATCGGTCACATCGATCTGGTGGTCATGGGTGACTACAGCAGCTTTCATGCGTTTCTCCTTGTGAGTGATACGAAATGGCGAACTGGGAAAACATTACCCATTAAGGATTAGTACATCCGCGGTGAATGACAAGACAGATGGCCGGCAATGTGGTTATTTGCCACTGATTTAGCTCGAAATTCATACGGTTGTATCAATTTTGGTAGGTCATTGAATTGCCATGAAATCGTCATCGATTTTTCATCCGTGATGTCTACCGTTGCGTTGAACCATTTCTAATAACGATAGAGTGACGACACAATGCATCTGGTAAAAACGCATCTGGCAAAAACTATTTTTGCCGCTACGCTGTTTCTTTCCACCACCGCTGGGGCGCACAACGTGCTGGAGTTCCCGCAGCCGGAAAATACCCCCGAGGAGTTTTACGCGGTGACCGAAATCCCGGCAGGCGGCATCATCAAGTATGAAACTGATGCCAAAACTGGCTTCATCATCGCCGATCGCTTTCAGTCAATGCCGGTCGCCTATCCGGCTAACTATGGCTCGTTAACCCAATCTCTGGCTGGTGACGGCGACCCGTTGGACGTGGTGTTTTACACCCGTGCGCCAATGGCGCCGGGGACATTGATTAAACTCCGCGCCATCGGGGTGTTGAAAATGATCGACGGCGGAGAGAAAGACGACAAAATCATTGCCGTACCGGCGAGCAAAATCGACCCGACCTATGACGACATTAAAAAGGTAGGCGATCTGCCGAAAATTGAGCAAGAACGTTTGCAGGCTTTCTTCCGCGTGTATAAACAACTGCCGGACGGACGTAAGAAAGTTGAACTTGATGGTTTTAACGATGCTGCTGCGGCAAAGCAGGAAATCAAAGCTGCATGGGATGCCTGGAAAGCTAAAAACCCGTCATAAATGGCGCCCGGCGGCGCCTGTAGACCCGTATTTCGGCAAGGTCTGACCTTGCCGAAATGTAACGGTTAGCTCAACTGAGTATTAATGTCTGCAATCTCCTTTCGCCACTGCGCCTGCAACTGAGGCTTCTGATGTTTCGGTTTACGTGCCAGATCGTCTGCTAACCGCTGCTCCAGCATGATCAATCGCTCCAACAGGTCATCGTGAACCTCAGTGGATGGTGTTGCCGATTTCTCTATGGCATCCACGGGGCGTTCGTCGCCGCGAAGACGGACATACACCTCGTCAACGTCGTGCCATTCGCTTAGCCCGTTTTCGTCAATCAGCCAGAAGCGGTTGCAGCTCTGGCTGATTAGCTGGCGGTCATGACTGACCAGCAGCAGGCCGCCGGGGTAGTCTCTCAGCGTGGCAGCCAGCGCCTCTTTACCGTCCATATCCAGATGGTTGGTTGGTTCATCGAGCAGCAGCAGGCTATAGCGCGCCAGCGACAGACCGACAAACAATAGTCGCGAACGTTCGCCGCCGCTCAACGAGCTGACCTTTTGCCCGTGACGCACCCAGCCAAATCCGGCGGAAATCAGCGCGCGTTTGCGTGTTTCCGACGAGGGCTCGAACGTTTCCAACGCCTCCAGCAAACTGGCATCATCCGCTAATTGGCACAGCGTCTGATCGTAATAACCCGGGTGTAACCGCGGATGCAGACGCAGACCGGCATCGGGAGACGGCTGGTGCATTTGCCGCCATAGCAGGCGCAGCAGAGAGGATTTACCGCCGCCGTTGCGCCCGATAATTGCTACCCGATCGCCGCTTTGCAGCCGCGCCAGTCCGGTGGTGAAGAGGGCGGGTAGCCCCGGCGCAGGCGGTACCGGCAGGTTCTCCATTTCCAGCAGGCGATCGGCGCGAACCGCATCGCCGTGCATTTCCAGACGCCATGGGGTACCGGCAGTGAGTTCCGTCTGGCTCTCCTTCAGGCGTGATACCTGTTTTTCCATCTGCTTGGCTTTGCGCGACAGATCTTCGTTATCGTACACCCGTCCCCAGACGGCCAACCGTTTGGCGCTGGCGGCGACGCGATCGATCTCTTTTTGCTCGGCCTTGTGACGCAGAGAATCGCTTTCATCCTGCTCATCCAGCGCCTGACGGGCGGCGCTGCAGGGCAGCGAGAACGCATGCAGAGTCTTGTCGCGTAAAATCCAACTGGTATTAGTTACAGCATCCAATAAGAGATTATCGTGTGACACCACGACGAAGCTCCCCTGCCAGGTTTGCAAGAAGCTTTCCAGCCAGAGCAGGGTCGGTAGGTCAAGGTGATTGCCCGGTTCATCCAGCAACAGCAGGTCGGGCTGCTGAATCAGGGCGCGGGCGAGCAGCAGTCGGGTATGTTGCCCGCCGCTGAGGGTGGAGGCTTGCTGATGGTTTTGCAGCCCGGTAAAACCCATTTCAGCCAGCAGCCGCTCTGCTTGCCAGCGCAGGGATTCCCGCTCGCCGAGCGGAAGCTTCTCCAGCACGACCTGCAACAACGGCTGGCGAAGTAACGCAGCAGGAAGATGCTGCTCAACCCGCGCCATCAGACAGTGGTTGGCCAGTGATACGCTGCCGGAGGTTGGCGTCAGGGTGCCGTCCAGCACCTGCAATAGCGTGCTTTTGCCGCAACCGTTATAGCCAATCAGGCCAATGCGATCGCCTTTTTTCAGGGTAAAGGAGAGGTCGTTGAACAGTGGGCCGAAGGCCGTATCAACATGCAGAGATTGTGCGCTTAATAATGTGCTCATGGTGAACTTACTCAAGAGTTACAGGCATGAAAATGCCTCGTCAAACATCGCTGACGATAACCCGGTAAGCCCGAGGAAGGGATTTAGTGGTTGGCTTCTTCGCTCAAGCTAAAGTTATCGCAGCACGATATCGATAACACTTGAGCTGGCACGATCGCCAAATGTATGTGAAACATTGAAAATTTCACAGTACAGCATGGGGATCCTCCTTATCTATTCAGTTAGTTAATGGGTGCAGGCAGTGTAGCGGCTAAATCGTCATTTGACCAGGTACAGTGATGGAATTAGCGGGAAAGCGGGGGATAAAAAAACGGGTCTGAATTGCAGACCCGTGATGAGGGTATAGATGCTGTATTAAATCGATGTCCGGCGATAGTTGCGGTATTCCGGATGCCAGAAATTATCGCTGATCGCCTGCAACAGCGCTTCGGCAGAGGTTTTTACCGCCACGCCCTGTTCCTGAGCCACTTTACCGACCGCAAAAGCGATGGCGCGCGACACGGCCTGAATATCTTTCAGCTCCGGCAGTACCGGGCCTTCACCGTTGTTCACCAGCGGCGAATGGTTGGCCAGGGTTTCGCTTGCCGCCATCAGCATCTCGTCGGTGACGCGTGAGGCACCTGCGGCAATGACGCCAAGGCCGATACCCGGGAATATATAGGAGTTGTTGCACTGTGCGATGGCGTACTGTTTCCCCTTAACGGTAACCGGGGTGAACGGACTGCCGGTCGCTACCAGCGCTTCGCCATCGGTCCAGGTCAGGATGTTCTGAGGGGTGGCTTCAACGCGGGAGGTTGGGTTCGACAGCGGCATCACGATCGGACGCGGGCAATGCCGGTGCATCTCGCGAATGATCTCTTCCGTGAACAGCCCAGGCTGGCCAGAAACGCCGATCAAGATATTCGGCTTGACGTTACGCACCACATCCAGCAGAGAAAGCGCCTCATTGGTGGTGTCCCACTGTTGCAGATTTTCACGTTTCTGCACCAGCTTATTCTGGAACGACAGCAGATTCGGCATGCCGTCGGTCAGCAGGCCGAAGCGGTCTACCATAAATACGCGCTGGCGAGCTTCTTCTTCGCTTAATCCTTCACGCACGATCTGCGCGATGATCTGTTCGGCAATACCGCAACCGGCGGAACCCGCGCCGAGGAAGACGATTTTTTGTTCGCTCAGCTGGCTGCCTGCGCCGCGACTGGCGGCGATCAGCGTACCAACGGTGACCGCGGCAGTGCCCTGAATATCGTCATTAAACGAGCAAATTTCGTGGCGATAACGGTTAAGCAGCGGCATGGCGTTTTTCTGCGCGAAGTCTTCAAACTGCAGCAGGACGTCCGGCCAGCGGTTTTTAATCGCCTGGATAACGTCGTCGACGAACTGATAATACTCGTCGTCAGTGACGCGCGGGTGACGCCAGCCCATATACAGCGGGTCGTCGAGTAACTGCTGGTTGTTGGTGCCGACATCCAGTACGACCGGTAGCGTGTACGCCGGGCTGATACCGCCGCAGGTGGTGTACAAGGACAATTTGCCGATCGGGATGCCCATGCCGCCGATACCCTGATCGCCGAGGCCGAGGATGCGCTCGCCGTCCGTCACTACGATCACTTTGACGTTGTGGTTCGGTACGTTTTGCAGGATATCGTCGAGATTATGCCGATTCTGGTAGGAGATGAACACGCCGCGCGCGCGACGGTAGATTTCTGAGAAGCGCTCGCAGGCGGCGCCGACGGTAGGGGTATAGATAACCGGCATCATCTCATCGAGATGATTGCCAATCAGGCGATAAAACAGGGTTTCGTTGGTGTCCTGGATGTTGCGCAGATAAATGTGCTTATCGATCTCGGTTTTAAACCCCTGATACTGGATCCACGCGCGTTCGGCTTGTTCTTCGATGGTTTCGACAACTTCCGGCAGCAGGCCCAGCAGGTTGAAGCTGCTGCGCTCTTCCATGCTGAAGGCGCTTCCTTTGTTGAGTAACGGGAACTCAAGCAGAACCGGGCCAGCGTAGGGGATATACAGAGAACGGTTTTTCTTATAGATGAATTGCATCGCACTAACTCCTTGATGTTCACTTCAGACCCGGGCGCGGCGATAAGCGAGCGGGCTGGCAGGAAATGCAGCGGGCAGAGTATAGAGCAGATGGTAACAAAGAAGGTAACGAAGCGTTGGATTGTTGTAAAAAAACACCATCCTGTTTAACGGATGGTGTTTTTATCATCACTCAGCTGAAAAATTAACCACCGCGGCGTTTGCGGCCCGTGGCGTGGATGTGGTTGACGGTAGTTTCTTCGTCGCCTTCCAGCACCACTTTTTTCTGGCGGGAAAGCTTGTAGTTCAGACCGAGAAGATGACGTGCCTGATGGTTCGATTTCATTCTTACTCCTTAATCCTGTTCTGGTTTCAAGGACAAGCCCGACGCAAGCCGGACGAAACGTAACCCTAAGAATGTCGCGTGTTGTAAATACGACGGGATCATCGTGGTCCATTTTGGGACGAATAGCAACCTTGCGCCGGTAGATTAAGAGCGTTCTTGATTCAGGCGCGGGTATATCACCATTTCATCTCGCCGGTATTCACTTTCGCGCTCAGCTCCAGCGAGCTTTCTTCTGCCAGCCCCGGATACTGCGCCTTCATGGATTTGATAACGTTGGCGGAATCTTTATGCGCTTTCAGCGTCTGCTCGAATTTTTGCAGATAGTCACGAGTAAAGACGATGGCTTTATCGCCAGCCGGCGGTGTTCCCAGATAGTGGCCCGGGATCACCTGCTGCGGATGCAGGGTCGCCATATCATCAAGGGTTTGGCGCCACTGCTGACGGCTCTCTGCGCTTTGGGTGTCGGCGGTCCACACGTGCATCCCCCAGGCGACGCCGGTGCCGCCGAGGATCGCTTTATTCGCAGGGATCCAGACGAACGCAGCATAGTTTCGTGGCTGAAGAATCGTTACTTTTTCGCCGTCGATGGTGAAGGTATTCGCGGCCAATACTTGTGGAACATAAACCTGTTTCGGCGCGCCGTCTTTCATTTGTGGGCCCCAATAAGCCAGCTTCGCGGCATGGGTTTCTTCGATATGTTTAACTACTTCGGCGGTGGCGACGATTTTGGCCTGCGGGAAGGCTTTTACCAGCGGCTCAAGACCAAAGTAGAAATCCGGATCGCCGGAGGTAATCACGATACGGGTCAGCTTTTTACCGCTTTTGTTGATCATCTCGACTAGCTTCTCGCCGTCTTTAACGCTGAACTGCGCATCAAACAGCACGGCCTCATGCGGGCCGGAGGCCAGCGTCGAGTTTACCGCGAAAATACCGTTCTCCTGCGGGTTATAGGTTTGCAGGGTCAACGGTGCGGCAAAGGCGGTGGTACTGAACAGGGCGGCGGCAACGGCCAGGGCGGATAATTTCATGTTGGTTTTCTCTCTATCAGGTGAATACGATTATTTTACGTTAATCTGGATTTGCGAAAATTCCTGAAAAAAGAGATGCTGAGTTTCATAAATCGTGCAGATGGATACGAGTATGGATCGAGTTATCGCCGCCCAGGTGTATATGCGCATATGCGAACTGGGTAGTTTAAGCGCGGCAGCCAGAGCGCTGGGGATGTCACGGCCGATGGTGAGCCGCTACCTGGAACAGATGGAGCACTGGGCCGGAACCCGGTTAATTCACCGTTCGACGCGCAAACTGACCCTAACCAGCGCTGGCGAAAAGGTATTGCAGAAAACGCGCAGCCTGACGCAACTGGCGGATGAGATTGCCGGGCAATCGGAACGCGCGGTGCCGAGCGGCACGCTGCGGGTCGCCTGCGCGCACTTTACCGCGATGCAGTTGCTATCGCCGCTGTTGCCGGAATTTCTCGCCCGTTATCCCCAGCTTCGTCTTGAACTTGATATCAACAACCACCCGGTCAGCCTGATTGGCGAACGTATTGACGTCGCCATTCGGATCACCGACAACCCGGAGCCAGGGGCGATCGCCCGTCGCCTCGGCGTCTGCCGTTCGGTACTTTGCGCGTCGCCGCGCTGGCTGAAACGGCACGGCCAGGTCAATACGCCGCAGGAACTGAGCCAGCATAACTGCCTGCACTATAGTCATTTCGCCACATCGACCTGGCAGTTTACCGACCCGCAAGGCGAGGCGGTCTCGGTAGCCGTTTCCGGCAACCTGAGCGCTGGGATTTCGTCGCTGTTACTGGAAGCGGCGGTTGCTGGCTGCGGTATCGCGATGTTGCCGGAACTGGAAGCCCAACGCGCGCTGAATAGCGGGGCGCTAAAACCGGTGCTGCCGGGTTACACGCCAAAATCACTGAGCGTCTATGGCATCTATTTGTCGCGGGATTATCAACCCAGCGCGCTGCCGTTATTCCTTGAGGCTATTCAGCAACAGTTGGCTCAGGCGAGTTAGACCTGTCCTATACTTACTCCTTTAACGTCCAAAAGGGGTGAAACGATGGCCATTCATAAGAAAGGTCAGGCGCATTGGGAAGGGGATCTGAAAAGCGGTAAAGGCACCGTCTCGACGGAAAGCGGTGCGCTCAACCAGCAGCCTTATGGCTTTAATACCCGCTTTGAGGGGGTAAAAGGAACCAACCCGGAAGAGCTGATCGGCGCGGCCCACGCCGCCTGTTTCTCGATGGCGTTGTCATTGATGCTCAGCGAAGCGGGCTATAAGGCAACCTCAATTGATACTGTGGCGGTGGTCACACTCGATAAAAGCGGCGGCGGCTTCGCCATCACGCAGGTCGCGTTGCAGAGCAACATTGTGCTGCCGGGTATCGATAAAGCGGTCTTTGAGCCGATTATCCAGAAAGCCAAAGCCGGGTGCCCGGTTTCCCAGGTACTGAACGCCGATATTTCCCTCGATTATCAGCTCAACGCATAATCCGATGTGTGTCCGCGATAGCGGGCACGCCTGCGTCTTAAAGTCACCGTCGGCAAATGCCTCCTGCCGCGAATAGTGGTATGTTGGGCTCGTTATGGATAGCGACGGGCAACGTAATGACCAGCATACGCGGCATGATTGAATCACAGGTCCTGGGCTTGACCGGGATGGCGTTAAAAGAGATTGATTTTGAAAACCCGAAGGGTGAGCCGGGATTATTCGGCCCGCAGTCGGCTATCTGGCAGGTACACGGCGATTTTACCTCGATGCTCTGCGGCGGGATTAGCGCGCTGTTATTACAGATGCTGCATCCGCTGGCGCTGGCCGGGGTATGGGATCATTCTCGCTTTCGCGAGGATATCTTTGGCCGTCTGCGCCGCACCAGCCAGTTCATCTCTGCCACCACCTTTGGCGCCACTGACGATGCCGAGAGATTGATTGCCAAAGTGCAAGGGATCCATCAACGCATCAGCGGCGTGGATAGAGACGGTACGCCGTATCGCGCCAGCGATCCGGCGTTATTAACCTGGGTCCACGTCGCGGAATGCAGCAGCTTTATGGCGTCTCATCTGCGCTATAAACGCACGATTATCACTGCCGCGCAGCAGGAACAATATTATCGCGAAGCGGCGGAAATCGCGCGGCGGCTCGGGGCGGAAGATATTCCGCAGACCCCGCGTCAGGTGGCGGACTATCTGCAGGATATGCGCCCGCATTTGCGTTGCGATGAGCGTACCGCGGAAGTCGCTCAGGTGTTGCTCGCCACCCGGCTGCCCGGGCGTTTAAGCCAGCCGGTGGGGCGCTGGATGATGATTGCCGGAATCGATTTGCTTCCCGACTGGGCGCAACAGATGCTGGCGATACCGATAAATCCGTTACAGCGCCACACTGCCAGAGCGGCCGTTCACGGCGTGGCGCGGGTGCTTCGCGCGTCGGTGCGCAACGGCGCTTATCATTGTGCGATGCGCCGGATGGCAACGTCATAAAAATAGCGCGCATACCATCGCGGATAAGGTATCGGCTATCACTCGCGCGACTAAAGCGAAATCATTCGTATTTATATTTTATAACCGTGGCTATTTATTTTAAATTTATTATCAACGGTCGCATTGATATTTGACGCCTCCGATGACGAGTAGGTTATTATCCCCTGCGTTATTGCGGAGGGGATATGGAAAATATAAAACAAAAAAATGATAATAAATATCATCAGCGTTCACGCGCAGCGCGAAAAAGCACGTTGGTTAGCGTGGTCGTTAATCTATTTTTATCAACGGGACAAATTATTGTTGGTCTGCTTTCAGGATCACAGGGACTTATTGCCGACGGCGTTCATTCTTTCTCCGATTTAATTGCCGATGGTGTGGTGCTGCTCGCGAATAAGAAAAGCCGTAAACCCTCCGACAGCGATCACCATTACGGTCACTGGCGCTATGAAAATGGCGCCTCACTGGTGCTGGGCGCCATACTGATGATCGTCGGCGTCGGCATGCTGTGGTCGGCGATGAATAAGCTGCTCCATCCGGAAACTATTCAGTCGGTACATATTACCGCGCTGTGGGTGGCGCTCGGTGCATTAGCTGCTAAAGAAACATTGTTCCGCTATATGCTGGCGGTAGCGAAGCGGATTCAATCCTCACTGTTAATTGCCAACGCCTGGCATGCGCGCTCGGATGCGGCATCTTCGGTTGTGGTGGCGGTGGGGATTGTTGGTAACCTGGCGGGAGTCGCCTGGCTGGATCCGGTGGCGGCATTGTTAGTAGGGGTATTGATTTCCCGAATGGGTTACACTTTTGCTGGCGATGCCTTACATGATTTAATGGATCGTTCCGTCGATGAACAAACCCAAAACGCGATACACGATACTATCGCTGCGACCCACGGCGTAGTGGGGTTACATGATTTAAAAACGCGTAAGGCGGGCGACTTGATTCTTGTCGATGTCCACATCGACGTGCCGGGTGAATTGTCGGTACGCGCGGGCCATGATATCGCCCTGGCGGTGCGGGAAAATGTACTGGCCCAGCACGAGGTGCTACAGGTGATGATTCACATTGACCCGTGCGAAGCGTCCGCCAGTGAGCTGGCCCACGCTGGATAACTCCATTTCGACTCCTGGCTGCAGGAGCCAACGCTATCTTGCCGTTAATTGGCAATAACAGAGGATGATATGAAAATTAACGAACCTCAGGCGATTACTTTACCCCTGCCGCGGACGGCGATCTTCATCGTGGCGACCATTGCCCGTAGCGCTGAACATCTGGCCCGCGTTCGCGATTGGTGTGACGATTTTGCCGCGGTCGTGCGTTCAGTTGGCACCCGGATGCCGAGGCAGGGATCTCCTGCATTTGCGGTTTCGGCGCCGATATCTGGCCGCAGCTGTTTGGCCAGCCGATGCCGCAGCAGCTGCATCCTTTCCGTCGCGTGGGCAGCGGCGAGCGCGTGGCGGTCTCCACGCCGGGCGATCTGTTACTGCATATTCGCTCCGATGACATGGGGTTAAGCTTTGAACTGGCGACGCAGTTGATGGACAAACTGGGTGATGCGGTGACGGTAGTGGATGAAGTCCACGGCTTCCGCTATTTCGACCGTCGGGCGATGATCGGCTTCGTCGACGGCAGTGAAAATCCGCAGGGGCGCGAGGCAGCAGATTTCACCATTATCGGCGATGAAGATACCGATTTCGCCGGTGGTAGCTACGTTATCGTACAAAAATACCTGCACGATATGGCGGGCTGGAACGCCTTAACCGTTGAGCAGCAGGAGCGTATCATCGGGCGTAAAAAAATGACCAATATCGAACTTGATGCCGAAGTGAAACCTACCTGTTCCCACAGTTCGCTGACCACCCTTGAAGAGAATGGCGAAGAAATTAAAATCCTGCGCGATAACATGCCGTTCGGTAAACCCGGCATGGGGGAGTTCGGGACTTATTTTATCGGTTATGCGCGCAGCCCGGCGCCGATCGAACAGATGCTGGAAAACATGTTTGTCGGCCGTCCGGCAGGCAACTACGATCGCTTGCTTGACTATAGCCGCCCGGTTACCGGCAGTCTGTTCTTTGTGCCTTCTGCGACGCTGCTTGAAGAATTATCCAGCCGCCAGGGCGAATAACCCTACGTAATATCAGTCATTACGCTGATTCTGAATTTTAATTTCCCCGGCCTGCTATGCAGGCCGCATATTGCCTGCCAAATAAAAAGAGCCCATAATTAAACCGCCGTTAATTTATCGCTAATTAATGGAGGGTATCAACGCGATGTCGTGTTTGTGTACAATAAAATAAAGCAATAAGTTAATAGATAATATCTATCCCCGTCATACTTCAAGCTGCATGTGTGTTGGCCGCAACTCGAATTATTTAGGGTATATACTGAGCTTAAATTGGCCTTTCAGGAAGTAATACAATGATCATCCGGCCAGAACAACACTGGTTTTTTCGTCTGTTTGACTGGCACGGCTCCGTGCTGTCGAAAATCGTTTTCCGCCTGCTGCTGAACGTACTGATGTCGGTTATCGCCATCATCAGCTATCAATGGTATGAGCAGCTTGGTATTCACTTAACCGTTGCGCCGTTCAGCCTGTTGGGGATCGCGATTGCGATTTTCCTCGGTTTTCGTAATAGCGCGAGCTACAGCCGCTTCGTTGAAGCGCGCAATTTATGGGGAACGGTACTGATTGCCGAAAGAACCCTGGTGCGGCAGCTAAAAAATATCCTGCCCGCCGAGCGCGAGACGCATAAGACACTGGTCAGCTATCTGGTGGCGTTCAGCTGGAGCCTGAAGCACCAGCTGCGGAAAACCGATCCGGCAGCCGATCTTTACCGTTTGCTACCCGCAGAGAACGTCGCGGAAATTCTCGCCAGCTCCATGCCGACTAACCGTATCTTGCTATTAATTGGCAATGAGTTGGGCAAACTGCGCGAGCAGGGCAAACTCAGCGATATTACCTATGGCCTAATGGATAACAAGCTGGATGAACTGGCTCATGTGTTGGGCGGCTGCGAGCGGCTGGCCAGTACGCCGGTGCCGTTTGCCTATACCTTGATTTTGCAACGTACCGTTTATCTGTTTTGCACGCTGCTGCCGTTCGCCCTGGTCGGGGATTTACATTACATGACGCCGTTCGTCTCGGTATTTATCTCTTACACCTTCTTGTCATGGGATTCACTGGCGGAAGAACTGGAAGATCCGTTCGGCACTTCGGCTAACGATCTGCCGCTGAACGCGATGTGCAATACCATTGAACGTAATCTGATGGATATGACCGGGCAGCATCCGCTACCGGAAAAAATGCAGCCCGACCGCTATTACAATCTCACCTGAGTCTGGCCTGCAAAGAGAAACGCCGGGCGGGGTATCCCGTCCGGCGTTGATGATTAGTGAGTACGCATTCCCGCCGCCGTCATCAGCAGCTTAAAGAAGGTGGCGACCACGCCGAGCGCCAGCACGCTGGCCCCCCAGATAATCACCAGCCACATGAGTTTTTGCCAGAATGGACGAGCGGGCGTCTCGACCGGTTTCTCCGAAGGCGTTGCCATCAATGATACCCCTCATCTGGTTTAACTTTGCCGCGAAACACATAGTAGCTCCAGCAGGTATACATCAAAATGACGGGAATAATCAGTAGCCCGCCGACCAGCATAAAGCCCTGGCTCTGCGGCGGCGAGGCAGCCTGCCAGATAGAGACCGACGGTGGAATGATATTTGGCCAGATACTGATCCCAAGCCCGCTAAAACCGAGGAACACCAGCGCCAGCGTGAGCATAAATGGCCCGTAACTGGCCTGACGATTGTAGGCGCTACGCACGATCCCCCAGCAGCACACCAGCACCAGCAGCGGCACCGGCATAAACCAGATGATATTCGGCATCGTAAACCAGCGGCGAGCGATCTCCGGATGGGTCAGCGGCGTCCAGATACTGATTAACGCCACAACCGCCAACAATGCCAGGGTCAGTGGAATGGCCAGTTCGGACATTTTGCGATGCAGCGGACCTTCGGTTTTCATAATCAGCCAGGTGCAGCCTAACAGCGCGTAGGCGATCACCAGCCCAACGCCGCAAAACAGCGGGAAGGGCGCCAGCCAGTCGAGGGTAGAACCGCTAAATTCGCGGCCGGTCACACTAAGCCCGTTCAGCAACGTGCCGACGGCGATGCCCTGGCTAAAGGTGGCGAGTAGCGAGCCGCCGATAAACGCTTTATCCCAGATTGGCCGATGTTCCGGCGTGGCTTTAAAGCGGAATTCGAAAGCGACGCCGCGGAATATTAGCCCTAACAGCATGGCGGTCAACGGGATGCTGAGCGCGTCGATAATCACCGCATAGGCCAGTGGGAAGGCGCCATACAACGCGGCGCCGCCGAGCACCATCCAGGTCTCGTTGCCGTCCCACACCGGCGCCACGCTGTTCATCATCATGTCGCGGTCGGTTTCATGTTTATTGAACGGGAACAGAATGCCGATGCCGAGATCGAAACCGTCCATCACGATATACATCAGGGTGGAGAAAACGATGATCGTGAACCAAATAATTGACAGATCGATACCCATATTATTTTCTCCCCGAAGTATTCATAGGTTCGCGTACCGCCGAAAGCGGGCGCGCTGGGGTCTGGTTCTGATGCGGGTCGTCAGACGATGGCTCGCTTTCCGGCCCTTTCTTAATCAGGCGAATCAGATAGACATAACCGACGCCAAATACCGAGGTGTAAACCACGATAAAGGCCAACAGGCTGAGAGACATATGCAGCTCGCCATGCGCCGAGACGGCATCCCGGGTACGCTGGACGCCATAGACCACCCACGGCTGGCGGCCAATTTCAGTGGTGAACCAACCCGCCAGCAACGCGACCAGCCCGGATGGCCCCATCAACAGCGCAAAGCGCAGGAACGGTTTCGAGGTGTAAAGTCGGCCGCGCCAACGTAGCCAGACGCTGACCACGCCGAGCAGCACCATTAACATGCCGAGACCCGCCATCACCCTGAACGACCAGAAGATGATCGTGGAGTTCGGACGATCCTCTTTCGGGAAGCTTTTTAACGCCGGCACCTGTTTGTCGAGGCTATGAGTCAGGATGATGCTGCCGAGGTACGGCACTTCGATTTTGTATTTAGTGCGCTCTTCGGCCATATCCGGCAGCCCCACCAGCACCAATGGCGTCGCTTCACCTGGTTTATTTTCCCAATGCCCTTCAATAGCGGCGATTTTCGCTGGCTGGTGTTCAAGGGTATTAAGCCCGTGCGCATCGCCGATCATGGCCTGAATAGGGGCGACGATCAGCGCCATCCACAGCGCCATGGAGAACATCTTACGGATCGCTGGCGTATCGTTGCCTTTGAGCAGATGCCAGGCCGCCGAGGCGCCGACGAAAAAGGCGCTGGAGAGAAACGCCGCCGTTGACATATGCAGCAGGCGGTACGGGAAGGAAGGGTTGAAGATGACTTTCAGCCAGTCCACCGGCACCACGACGCCGTTTTCGATGATGTAGCCTTGCGGCGTATGCATCCAGCTATTGGAGGCGAGGATCCAGAAGGTGGAAAACAGCGTCCCCAGCGCCACCATGCAGGTAGCAAAGAAATGCAGACCGCGGCCCACGCGATGCCAGCCAAACAGCATGACGCCAAGGAAACCGGCTTCGAGGAAGAAGGCAGTTAGCACTTCATAGGTCAGCAGCGGGCCGGTAATACTGCCGGCGAATTGTGAAAATCCGCTCCAGTTGGTCCCGAATTGATAGGCCATCACCAGTCCGGAAACGACGCCCATGCCGAAGTTTACCGCAAAGATTTTTGACCAGAAATGATAAAGCTGACGGTAGGTATCCTCTTTGGTTTTTAACCACAGGCCTTCCAGGACGGCGAGATAGCTGGCGAGGCCAATGGTAATGGCGGGAAAAATAATGTGGAAAGATACAGTAAATGCAAACTGTATCCGGGCTAAATAAAAGGCGTCTAATCCGAACATGATCCACCCCTGTACGACATTACTTCATTGTATTTATGGAATATTTTCTGCATAGCGGATATCGCTTTACCTGCGTAAAGCGTCCTGTTGATGACGATTGAATTACGGCGTTGTCGGGCATTGAAATATGTTAATGTCCTGGATAGTAAAGTTTAAAAATAATTCTTTAATTATCAAATAGGTTAAATTTAACACCCGATAGATAACATCTATTATACAACACGGTTCAGCATGTTATTATTTGGTTAACGAAAAGACTTGCTCATTTCATTTCAATCAGACATTTAGTTAGAGATTAAAAACAACGAGTTAATCCTGATTTTCATCATGCGACATGAATGAGAAATCTTTATTTCCCGCTTATTTGTTGTGGTTATTTAACATCACGGCAAACAACCGGGCGATGTTGTTAATAATCCCCGTTAGCTGAATAGAGTATTCAGGAGTTCATATGAATAAGAAAAAACGTGCGGTGCCCGGTGTTCATCCTTACGATGGCCCGGCAGGGGGATGGGGGGCGTTAAAAGCCACCGCAATCGCCGTGCGCACGCAAATGGACGCATTCGACGCCCCTGTAACGCTGCTGCGCACTAACCAGCCTGACGGCTTTGACTGCCCCGGCTGCGCCTGGCCGGATAAAGAACATAAATCAACCTTCCAGTTCTGTGAAAACGGCGCGAAAGCGGTCACCTGGGAAGCCACCAACAAACGCGTCACGCCGGAATTTCTTGCCGCTAACACGGTCACGTCGCTGTTGGCGAAAAGCGATTTCGAGCTGGAAGGCTACGGACGCATTACCCATCCTCTGGCCTACGATCGCGAGAGCGACACGCTGCGCCCGGTATCCTGGGAACGTGCGTTCGCCCGTATTGGCGACATTCTGCAAGGTATGCAGCCCGATGAAGTCGAGTTTTATACCTCCGGGCGCGCCTCAAACGAAGCGGCGTACCTGTTCCAGCTGTATGCCCGCGAGTTTGGCACCAACAACTTCCCGGACTGCTCCAATATGTGTCACGAGGCCACCAGCGTAGGGTTGCCGCAGTCGATAGGTATCGGTAAAGGAACGGTATCGCTGGACGATTTCGAAAATACCGAACTGGTTATTTCTATCGGCCACAATCCGGGCACCAACCATCCGCGGATGATGGGAACGCTGCATGAGCTGTCGCGCCGTGGCGTGCCGATCATCGTTTTTAATCCGCTGCGTGAACGGGCGCTGGAGCGTTTTGCCGACCCGCAGAACGTGATTGAAATGGCGACCTACAGTTCGACCAATATCGCCTCAACCTATTTCCAGGTCAAAGCGGGCGGCGATGCGGCGGCGCTGAAAGGGATCGCCAAGGCGCTGCTCGAAATCGAAGCGGATCAAGGCCAGGTGTTGGATCAGGCATTTATCAACGAACATACCCTCGGTTTCGCGGCGTTTGCGCAAGATTTATCCGACACTCACTGGCAGGAGATTGAGCGTGAGTCTGGCCTTACTCGCGACGATCTTGAACGTGTTGCCGTCGCTTATGCGCAATCGAACGCTACCATCATTACCTACGGTATGGGGATCACCCAGCATAACAAGGGGACCTCTAACGTGCGCTTGATCGCCGATCTGTTGCTGATGCGCGGCAACATCGGCAAACCGGGCGCCGGGATCTGCCCGCTACGCGGTCACTCCAACGTGCAGGGCAACCGTACTGTTGGTATCACCGAGAAACCGAGCGCCACGTTCCTGAACCGTCTTGAGAGCGTGTTTGGTTTTGTGCCGCCGCAAGGCCACGGCCATGATGCGGTTAAAGCCCTGCAGGCGATGGTCGCCGGTGAGGCCAAAGCGCTGTTGTGCCTCGGGGGTAACTTTGCGGTAGCCATGCCGGATCATGAACGGGCGTTCCCGGCGATGCGCGGGCTGGATCTCAGCGTGCATATCGGCACCAAGCTCAACCGTTCGCATCTGCTGGTGGCGAAAGAGACTTTTATTCTGCCGTGTCTTGGCCGTACCGAATTGGATGTACAGGAGAGCGGACGGCAGTCGATTACCGTGGAAGACTCGATGTCGATGGTTCACGCCTCATCCGGCAAACTGAAACCCGCCTCTGACCGCCTGCGTTCAGAACCGGCGATCGTTGCCGGTATGGCGATGGCGACGCTGCCGAACAGTAAAATCGATTGGCTATCATTGGTGGCCGATTATGACCGGATCCGCGAGCTTATCGAGCAAACTATCCCCGGATTCGAGGACTACAATGCGCGTATTCGCCATCCGGGCGGTTTCCGCATGCCGCTGCCGCCAACCGAGCGAATCTGGCCGACGCCGACCGGCAAAGCAATGTTCTCGGTGTTCAAGGGGGTGCATGAAAACCTTCATGTTGACGGCGACGATGTCATGCGTCTGGTCACGCTGCGCAGCCACGATCAGTACAACACCACTATCTATGCGATGGACGATCGCTATCGCGGGGTGTTTGGCCGTCGTGATGTGTTGTTCATGAATGAGCAGGATATGGCCGAGCAGGGGCTGGAGCATGGCGACCGTGTGGATATTACCACTGCGCTGCCGGATAGCGATCTGCGTCTTGAGGATATCACCGTGGTCGCGTATAGCATTGCGCCGGGGACCGTGGGCGCTTATTACCCGGAAGCCAACGTGTTGGTGCCGCTGGATTACATCGATGAAGAGAGCGGCACGCCGTCGTATAAATCGGTTCCTATCCGCCTGACCTTGCGTTCGAAAGAGATCCGCGCCGTCGCTGGCCTTCGTTAACCTGCCGTTGGTCGCCCGTGAGCTGTCCCCAGGCCACGGGCGCCATTTATCCTCGTGAATCCCATTGCGTCCCTGTCCCTCGATCCAGTGGCTTGAAAACCTTTCGCACCGCAAGTAACATTTAAATAACATATGTAGCTGCAGCTGTGTTCTGCATCGCGTTCGCGTATGACCCGCGGGCGTTAATATTCTGGAAATAAGATGGACATCAAACAGCTGAAATACCTGATCGCTCTCGATCAGACGCGCCATTTTGGCCAGGCTGCTGCGGCCTGCCATATCACCCAACCGACGCTTTCGATGCGTATTCGCAATCTGGAAGACGAACTTAATCTGACGTTGATTCAGCGCGGCCAACGCTTTGAAGGCTTCACTCCGGAAGGTGAACGGATTCTGGCATGGGCGCGGGCGTTGCTCGCCGCGCACGACGGGCTGGCGGCGGAAGCGGCGATTTGTCGCGGGCAGATGGTCGGCCAGCTGCGGGTTGGCATGGTGCCGTTGGCCAGCCTGAATCCCATGCAGTTAATTAAGCCGCTGGCGGAGAAATACCCTGAGCTGCAGTTCAGTCTGCTGTCGATGACCTCGGAGCAAATTATTGACGGCGTCAGTCGCAACCAGCTCGACCTCGGTATGTGCTATTTGCACCATGTAGATAGCGAATTGTTCAATGTGGCCTGGCTACCGGCCACGCGCATGGGGCTATTGCACGACAAGCGTCATTTTCAGTTCGACGACGCCATACCAGAGTGGGATACGCTCGCGGGGCTGCCGCTCGGTTTCCTCACTAAAGGGATGTATTACCGTGAGTCGATCGAAATGAGCTTCAAAGCCAAGGGGTTAACGCCGAAATACGTCTTTGAGAGCGATTCGACGTTTCAGATAATCCAGGCGGTGCAGGCGGGGATCTGCTGCGCCATTATGCCGCTTAACAACGGGCTGGAAGCGCTGAGCGATAATCTGGCGATTATCCCCATTGCGGAAACCGAAGTGGATTCGATGCTGGCGCTGATCATGCGCAAACAGGAGCCGGTCTCGTCGCTGGCGGAAAAATGCTTCGCCGATGCGCAGATGATTTTTAGTGAATCGCCATAAGCTGACTCGTGTAATGGCTGATGGTATTAAGTGGGGTGAGCGCCTTGCTAATGCCAGGTTTACTTCGCTATCAAGAAACAAAACTCGCGCGCAACGCCGCCGCACGCTTCAGCGACGGCGTTGCCGGGCTTTAGATATTTTCCAGGCGAATACCGCGTGTCTTCGGCCCGAACACGCCAACAGAGAGCATGACCATCAGCATACTGGCGACGATAAAGCTAATCACCCCTGGGGTGCCCGCATACTGCAGGATCACGCCGATCATAATGCTGGTGACGGCGGTCGACAGGCGGCTGAAGGAGTAACAGAAGCCGACCGCGCGAGCGCGGATGTGAGTGGGAAACACTTCCGCCTGATAGGCATGGTAGCTAATGGTCAGCCAGGCGTTGGACCAGGTGATCATAAAGCCGCAAACGATCAGCAGCACCGGATTGTTCTGCAAAGCAAACAGGGTGCCGAAGACCACCGTCATCAACGCTGATAGCACAATTTGCCATTTGTTTTCAAAACGATGAACAAAGCGGGTGCAGAACAGGCAGCCAATCGGGTAGGCGAGCGTAATAAAGAAGGCGTACAGCAGGCTGTGGGTAATACTGGCGCCCTGACCGGAGAGCAGGGCGGGCAGCCAGTTGCCAAAGCCGAAAAAGCCGATGGCCTGGAAAAAGTTCATTACCATTAACATGATGGTGCGCCGACGGTACTCCGGTGCCCAAATTTCTTTAAAGGTGCCGCGTTTTGGCGCTTCTGCCTCGGGGCTGTCGTGGCGCGGAGAAGGCGACAAACCGCAGCGTTGTTCCATTTCGCACATCACCTGATGTGCGTCGTCGTGGCGGCCTTTGGTTTCCAGCCAACGGGCCGATTCCGGTAGCCTTTTACGAATGACCCAGATAACCAGCGAACACAGCGCGCCGATAATAATCACCCAACGCCAGCCACTGAGACCGAGGAAAGTTATCGGCACCAGCAGCCATGACATCAGCGCCACCGCCGGTACCGAGAGAAACTGAATAAAGAAGGCGTAAGCAAAGGCTTTGTTACGTAAATGTGTCGGCATCCACTCGCTGAGATAGGTGTCGATGGTGACCAACTCAATCCCCAGGCCTATCCCCACCAGGAAGCGGAAAAAAATCACCCCTTCGGCGCTATTCTGCAGCGCCATAATTAGGGAGAAGATGCCATACCATGCCAGCGCGAACATAAATGTCAGGCGGCGGCCCAACTTGTCGGCCAGCGGCGCGAGCAGGCTGGCGCCGATAAACAATCCCATAAAGGTCGAAGAAGCGAAGGCCGCCTGATCCGGGATACCGAAGATCCCCTCTTTGCCGACATGGAAAATGTTGTCGGCCAGCAGCCCGGTACTGATGTATCCCGTTTGGAAAAGATCGTAGAGCTCGAAAAATCCGCCTAACGACAGCAGGGTGATAAAAGACCATAAGCCGAAGGAGGAGGGCAGCGCATCAATGCGCGCGGTTAAACTTGCGCGATGTTGTCCTGGCGGGCTAAAGGCGGCCTCGCCGAGAACCTGGGTGGTAGACATATTATTATTTTCCTCAGGAGAAATGTTTGCCTGCTAATGTTAATTGATTGTTAATAGTTTTAAATTTTTAATCGTTAGCGGCATTGCATTTTAATAGTTAAAAATCATGCTGTTTGCGTTTTTTTATAATGAATATGCTGCTTTTTCATCTTCGCTAGCGCCAGAATTGAAGTAAATGACCAGAGGTCGAAACCAGGAATAAGTGAAATGGTGACGCGAGCAAAACCACCTACATTTGCAGCGTGTACTCTATGCATGAAAGCGTCAGGCAGTAAAAGCGGCCATCGCCGTGGTGCTGTCGTTAACGATGACTGCCGCACCGGCGTCGATGCTCAATCAATTGCCGTATTATCCGGGCTATGAGTGGCGGGTGGTTGGTGATGATCTGGTGTTAATAGCACTGAGCACCGCGGTGGTTACGACAATTATTAACAGCGTGTTCGATTAAATTAATACTCCCCGTAAAATCGGGGGGCTCTTTTTATTCCCTCATTTTTTCTTAAACCAATCCTCACTGGAGGGCGTATTTAACTTTACACCTTTTATTTCCGAACTATACTAAGCACAACTTCACACAGGAGAGATATGTTGGACAGTCACCCTTATTTAAACATCAAGGCAAACTGACGCTATCTACTCTGCGCTGTTTGCCAACCGGCAGGCAGCAATCCCATCCCGACCATGATTGCCTCCTGAAAACCTGAGTTCGCAATTTTTTGCGAGGTAAATCATCATGCTATTATTTTTCTACGCCCTGTTTCCTCCGCCTTTTCGGCGGTAATTAACGCTCATTTACGGCTTATTGATGTTGTCTCACTGCGGATCAAAAAATCCAGGCGGCGATATCTAATGCGCGTATTCGGTGAGTAAAAATAAATAACATCAAAATATGCATGATTTATTTATGCAGGGATCACTACAGCTAAATTTTGGGGATGAATCATGACTGACATGAAATTAGAAAACCGGAATGCCAACCGGTCTGCGTCAGAAAATGATAAGCAGCATAAAAAGAGTTTTGCCATTGAGACTGAGGCTTTTAACAGCCCGGACCATACGCTGGCGCGATTAAACAGTAGCCGCCAGGGACTCACCATGGCTGACGCACTGGAACGGCTGGAAGACTATGGCCGCAATGAAGTAGCGCATGAAACCGCGCCGCCGTTTTTAATTCAATTACTGCAGGCGTTTAACAACCCGTTTATTTACGTGCTGATGGCGCTGGCGGCGGTCAGCTTTATTACCGACTACTGGCTGCCGCTGAGCAATGGTGAAGAGACCGATCTGACCGGGGTCATTATTATCCTGACGATGGTGAGCCTGAGTGGACTGTTGCGATTCTGGCAGGAGTTCAGAACCAATAAAGCGGCGCAGGCGCTGAAATCAATGGTACGCACCACCGCCACGGTACTGCGTCGCGGGCCGGGTCATGTCGGCCCAGGCCAGGAGGAAATTGCGATAGAGGAGCTGGTGCCGGGAGATATTATTTTTCTCGCCGCCGGTGACCTGGTGCCAGCGGATGTTCGTCTGTTGGAATCACGGGATCTGTTTGTTAGTCAGTCAATTCTCAGTGGTGAATCACTGCCGGTAGAAAAATATGACGTCATGGCCAGCGTGTCAGGTAAATGCAGTGACCGTTTACCCGCGCCGGATAAAAATAAAAGTTTGTTGGAGATGGGCAATATCTGCCTGATGGGGACGAACGTCACCAGCGGTAGGGCGCAGGCGGTGGTCGTGGCGACCGGTAATCGAACCTGGTTTGGTTCGCTGGCGAAATCGATCGTCGGCACCCGCACGCAAACCGCCTTTGACCGCGGGGTCAATAGCGTGAGTTGGCTGCTGATCCGCTTTATGCTGATCATGGTGCCGATCGTGCTGCTGATTAACGGCTTCAGCAAAGGCGATTGGGTCGAGGCCTCGCTGTTTGCCCTGGCGGTGGCGGTCGGTTTAACGCCGGAAATGCTGCCGATGATTGTGAGCTCGAATCTGGCGAAAGGGGCGATAGCGATGTCGCGGCGCAAAGTCATCGTTAAGCGCCTGAATGCCATCCAAAACTTTGGCGCAATGGATGTCTTGTGTACGGATAAAACCGGCACGCTGACTCAGGACAATATCATTCTCGAGCACCATCTTGACGTCGGCGGCGCCGAAAGCAACCGGGTATTAATGCTGGCGTGGCTGAATAGCAGCAGCCAAAGCGGGGCACGCAACCTGATGGACAGGGCCGTTCTGCGCTTTGGTGAAGGGCGGTTGGCGCCGACGGAGAAAGAACGTTTCGTTAAGCTTGATGAATTGCCGTTTGATTTTATACGTCGCCGCGTATCGGTCTCGGTTGAAGATAGTCGTTTTGGCGACAAGAGTTTGATTTGCAAAGGTGCGGTCGAAGAAATGCTGCGGGTCGCCAGCCATATTCGCGAAGGCGACAAGGTGGTTGAGCTGGACGCGCTGCGTCGTGAACTGCTGCTGGCGAAAACCGAAGACTTTAACGCCCAGGGCTTCCGGGTACTGCTGGTCGCCACCCGCAAGCTGGATGACGCCATGCCAAACGTGCCGCTGACTGCGGCAGATGAGCAGGGACTCACCGTTGAAGGCATGCTGACATTCCTTGATCCGCCGAAAGAGAGTGCGGGCAAAGCGATTACTGCGCTGCGGGATAATGGCGTCGCGATGAAGGTGCTTACCGGTGATAATCCGATGGTGACAGCGCGAATTTGCCTTGAGGTCGGTATTGATGCGCATGACATCCTCACCGGCGATCGGGTTGAGACAATGACTGACCGCCAGCTGCAACAGGAGGTGGAGAAACGCGCGGTATTCGCCAAACTGACGCCATTGCAGAAGTCGCGCATTTTGCAGATGCTGCAAAAAAACGGCCATACCGTCGGTTTCCTTGGCGATGGGATCAATGATGCGCCAGCATTGCGTGATGCCGATGTCGGCATCTCCGTCGATAGCGCGGCGGACATCGCCAAAGAATCCTCGGATATTATTCTGCTGGAAAAAGATTTGATGGTGCTGGAAGAAGGGGTCATCAAAGGGCGCGAGACCTTCGGCAACATTATCAAGTATCTGAATATGACCGCCAGCTCCAACTTCGGTAACGTTTTTTCAGTCCTGGTCGCCAGCGCGTTTATCCCGTTTCTGCCGATGCTGGCGATTCATCTGCTGATTCAGAACCTGATGTACGACATCTCCCAGCTGTCGTTGCCATGGGACAAAATGGATAAGGAGTTTTTGCGTAAACCGCGTAAGTGGGATGCGAAGAATATTGGTCGCTTCATGTTATGGATTGGGCCAACGTCATCAATATTTGATATCACCACCTTCGCCCTGATGTGGTACGTCTTTGCCGCTAATCACGTCGAAGCGCAGGCGTTGTTCCAGTCCGGCTGGTTTATCGAAGGGTTGCTGTCGCAAACGCTGGTTGTGCACATGTTGAGAACGCAGAAAATTCCGTTCATCCAGAGCCGGGCGACGCTGCCGGTGATGTTAACCACCATCGCCATTATGGCCATCGGCATCTATATTCCCTTCTCGCCGCTTGGCGCCATGGTGGGGCTTGAACCGCTGCCGTTGAGCTATTTCCCGTGGTTGGTCGCCACGCTGCTGAGCTACTGCCTGGTGGCGCAGGGTATGAAACGTTTCTATATCAAACGTTTCGGCCAGTGGTTCTGATAACAGCAAGGAGAGATGACGATGAATCGTTCACCGGAAGATCTCATCGCCTGGATGTTTTTGCTGGCCGGTTTGCTGGTACTGGCATTGGCGATACGGCAAATTATTGAATAACGAGGTGCGCTATGCGAAAAGCGTCGTTGGACCACCTATTTATCCGGGTCGCGCTGATGATGGTGATTATCATCTTGTTGACCGTCTGGATTAGGTAGTAGAAATGGCCCGGGGCATCATCACCCCGGGCTTCGTGTTATTTACCCGGCGGTTTAACTTAGCAGCGGCAGGGAGCCGGGCATTTTCTTCAGATTAGGGGTTCGAGGGCCAATGATGTAAAAAAAACACGTTAAGGGCATATCATGCTGTTTTACAAAGCTAATATTAGAGGTCATATAAGTTGCTTTATTGCAGTTTAAGTTAGTCCGCGTTTCTGTCACGAGTCAGGCGCATCCAGTTACTGTGAGCAAAAGCCGCCTTCTCATTTTCATTGAGGTTACATTTTTCCAGAAATTGCCTCGCATCATTACCAGTGCGATATTGAAAAGGATAATCGGTCGAAAAAAGAATACGTTCCGATCCTACTATCGCAACCGCCCTGTCGAGGAAATGAGGAAGGAACATTCCGCTCGCCGTAACATACAGATTTTCCCGCAAGTATGATGCGATGGGTAATTTCAGATTTGCAACCCGGTTCATTGCTGCCACGCGTTCTGCATAAAATAATACCAGCTCTCCCCAGTGCCCAAGGATCATCTGGAGGCCCGGAAGGCGGTCAAATGTGCCCGACAACACCAGACGGATAAACTGAATTCCCGCATCATAGTGCCAGCCAAGGCCATAAGTGGCGAAAGCCGTATTAACCTCCGGACTAAAGCCTGAGTAATACGCAGTTCTGACGGCTTCATCCGGCGTTCCCGGATGAATTAATACCGGCACATTCAGGGTTTCAGCACAGCTAAGAACAGGGAAATATGCAGGACTGTCTAAATGTTCAGCCCCACCGCTGCATAGCATCGTTCCTTTCAAACCCAGGGTCTTAATACAACGTTCCAGTTCGATAGCGGCTTCATCAGGCATAGAGACAGGCAGGGTTGCCAGCGCCTGAAACCGATCTGGATATCTTGCGACAACTTCGGCAATACTATCGTTGATTCGCTGCGCCATATCGAGACTCTCCGGCCCCAGGCCCTGAAGCGCAGGTGACGTCAGAGACAGTACCTGCACATCCAGACCCGTTTCATCCATCAGGGCAATGCGCTCATCAGCAAGATCAAACAGTCGGCGCTTAGTGATTCCGGAGTTAAACGCAATGCTGGGGTCTTTTGCTTCCAGACCCGATGCTTTCCAGGCCTCACAGACATCTTCTGTCAGAAAATGCTCTTCAATACCAATCAGCTTCATGTTCACTCTCCTTTCTGAAAACACCGGGTCTGTACTGGCGTACTGATCACCACGGTACGGTTTTCCCTTCACGATCGAGGTATTGCAGTCCTGGCTTACCCTGCTGTGAAAGTATGACGTTTACGACTTTCGGAATGCTTTGCTCAATGCTGAGTGGCGCATCAGGCCCGCCTAAATCAGTACGCACCCAGCCAGGAGCCATTAATAGCAACGTCCGCGACTCTCCGGCATGGCGAGCGGCGTAGCTTCTCATGTACATGTTCAGCGCGGCCTTTGAACCCCGATAAACTTCATGCCCACCGTTCGTATTGCTGCTCACGCTGCCCTGTCCTGACGACATAATACCGATAGTACCTTTTTCAGACACAAGGTCCTGCAGGCTTTCAATAACGCGCATTGGGCTTAACGCGTTGGTCACCATTACCTGTGTAAACTCTTCAGTTGATACCTCTGCGATGGTCTCATTCTGGTTCTTGTCGGCGGTACCGGCATTATGGAAGAGGATATCCAGGACCCTGTTGGACAGCCGCTCCCGAAGCGATTTAATTTGTTCCTGATCGGTGACATCAAGATGTTCAATTTCAATGCGGCCTGGATTTTTATCCGACAGATCATGTAACAACGTTTTGTCTTTTCCGCGCACGGTACCAATGACGTGCCACCCTTTGGTCACAAATTCCGCGGCCATTGCATGGCCAAGACCACGTGAGGCACCGATGATGAGGATAGTTTTTGGTGTAGTTGAATTGTTCATAGATAACTCTCCAGATTATAGAGCGAAAGGTGGTGTCCTTTCGGTATGTGAACAACTCTATGCCTGATGAAGATAATGCGGAAGACGCACAGATTACATTTATACTATGCACCAGACGCCTCACTTCTTTTCAAAACCGGATATCATGAAGCATGACTGACCCCGATCTTAATTTACTCATCGCACTCGATGCGCTCATCGCTGAAGTCAATGTGACGCGCGCCGCGCGCCGTCTGGGATTAAGTCCTTCGGCAATGAGCAGAACGTTAACTCGTCTTCGTGCTACGACAGGTGATCCTCTTTTAGTTCGGGCAGGACGTCAGATGGTACTGACACCCTATGTTGAAGCTATACGTGAAAGCACCCAACACACTGTCTCTGCGGCTTTGGCCATACTCCGCCCTTCAGTGGTACCGCCAGATTTATCCAGACTGGAAAGGACATTTACAATAAGGACGAACGAAGGTTTTGTTGAGGCTTTCGGTGCTGCACTTATCGCAGCGGCGGCTGCAAAAGCACCTCTTGTTCGTCTTTGTTTTGCAGCCAAAGAAGAAAAAAGTGCAAAGCATTTACGTGAAGGTCTGGTTGATCTGGAAATTGGTGTTTTAGGTGAGATGGGGCCGGAAATACGCTTACAAGCGCTGTTCAGGGATCGATTTGTTGGTGCGGTGAGAAAAGGTCATCCACTGCTTGATCAGAAAGATAGTATTACTGCTGCGAAATATGCTTCATTTGACCATGTCATTACTTCCCGTCATGGACTCGCCAGTGGCCCCATAGACAAGGCACTGACTGAATTAGGATTCGAACGGAGAATTGCGGCTGCGGTGCCGAGTTTTCCTGCTGCAATGGCTGTGATGATGGCATCAGATTTGGTTGCGCTCGTACCCGCTTCCTTCCTCATAAACCGGATCAGTAGTCATGAACATGATACTGCAGCATTCTGCACGTTCGAACTTCCGGTAAAAACCCCGGAAATAACCATATCTCAGATGTGGCATCCACGCTTAGATGCCGATCCTGTCCATCGCTGGTTGCGACAACATGTTTTAGAAGTTTGTCGGCAACAAATGCAGCGGATCACTAAAAGCTGATGATCTTGATGTTGTTTCTGGAATGAATAAAATTCGGCAGAGACGCTCACATATCGGTGCTCTGGGCCTGGTGACGAATGCGGTTGTGCTGTGGAATACTCTTTACATGCAAGAGGCATTGTCACATCTTCGCAAATCGGGGGAAACGCCTGAAGAAGAACATCTGGCAAGATTATCGCCGCTGATACATGGCCATATAAATATGCTGGGGTATTATACGTTTTCGTTACCGGAAGATATTTTGAAGGGTGTGCTAAGGCCACTAAATTTCAATACAAACAATGAATTAGTGTCTTAGCGTGGTTTTTTACATCATTGGACCTCGGACCCCAAATGTTAAATAATTCAGAAACGTACCATAAGCTGATTGTCGCCGCGGCGGCATGTTTTGCCGGAAATAGCGGTGGCGAGTCCCATGTTGCAGCGTGCTGATTTTTGTTTTAGCGCCGTGATGGCAGAGGCGGCGACAAAAGAAAATTTAACCCTCGATGGCGATCAGCTATCGTTAATCGCCGATTTGCACACGCTGAGCCAGCAAATACTCCAGCCACAGGTGGCGGTGAAGGGCTTGTACGTCTGGGGGCGTACCGGACGCGGTAAGAGTTTTATCCTCGATCATTTCTTCGCGAGTCTGCCGCTGTGTGAAAAGCGTCGGGTTCATTTTCATCACTTTTTCCGTGAGCTGCATCAGCGCCTGAATGCGCCATCGGCACCCTCTTTACCGCACGTCGTCGCGCAAATGACGCAGAATTGTCGTTTGCTGTGTTTTGATGAATTCCACCTTCACGATCCTGCCGATGCGATGCTGATAAAAGTGCTGTTGGAACATCTGTTCACGCAAAACATTGTCTTGTTGGCCACCTCAAATTATCCCCCGGATCGTCTGCTGCCAAATCCGCTTTATCACGATCGCTTTTTACCCTCTATCAATCTTATCAAACAACATATGACGGTCGCTGCGCTCAACGGCGATCAGGATTACCGTGAGCGGCATGTCTCGCGGGAAAATGACTTCTGTCATGGAAAACTGCTGGTGCAGCCGACACGCCATCTGCGCGCAACGCTTGATTTACCGGAAGTCGCGGAACACCCTCAGCCGCTGACCGTGGGGTATCGCACCTTGCACACGGCGTCGGGCAACGGCGCGTTTCTGCATTTCACCTTCGACCAACTCTGTCAGGCGCCGACATCGGTCATGGATTATCTGACCTTGTGCGAGCAGCATCGCAACTGGTTAGTCGAGGGGGTTCCGGCGTTGGGGGCGGTTAGTCCGGCAGCGCAGCAGCGCTTTATCAACGTGGTGGATGTTTTGTATGAAAAACAGTGTCGATTAACACTGATTGCCGATTGTGTGCTGGAAAAAGTCGTGGAAGGGGTGGCGTTGGATGATATCCAGCGAACCTACAGTCGGTTACTGCAACTGGCGCGCGAAGAATAAAAAAGAGCCACTCCTGAATGAGCGGCTCTGTTAGACCGGATCCCACCGGCGGTTATTCACCGCCGGGTAGGGTGATTACAGATCGAAACGGTCCAGATTCATCACTTTCGTCCATGCGGCAACGAAATCGCTGACGAATTTCTGTTGCGCATCGGCACAAGCGTACACTTCCGCCAGCGCGCGCAGCACTGAGTTCGAGCCAAACACCAGGTCTACGCGGGTAGCGGTATATTTTGCTTCGCCGCTCTTACGATCGCTGCCGGTAAACAGTTCAGATTGTTCATCAGCGGCTTTCCACACGGTCCCCATATCCAGCAGGTTGACGAAGAAGTCCGTACTGAGGACGCCGACGCGATCGGTGAAGACACCGTGTTGGCTACCGTCAAAGTTAGCGCCCAGAACGCGTAAACCGCCAACCAGCGCCGTCATTTCCGGTGCCGTCAGGGTCAGCTGTTGCGCTTTATCCAGCAGCAGGGTTTCCGTCGACACGCCGCCTTCAATACGACGATAGTTACGGAAGCCGTCGGCCATCGGCTGCAGCAGATCAACAGATTCGATATCAGTCTGATCCTGACGCGCATCAACGCGACCCGGCGCAAATGGCACGTTCACACGTACACCCGCCGCGGCGGCGGCCTGCTCAACGCCGACGACGCCAGCCAGCACGATGATATCGGCAAGGGAGGCTTTACCCGATGCTTTCTGGATGGCCTGGAGAGTGGGCAGCACTTTGCTGGCGATAGCGTTCACCGGCCACTCTCTTTGCGGCAGCAGCGCCAGGCGAGCGCCGTTGGCGCCGCCGCGTTTATCGCCGCCGCGGAAGGTCGATGCGGAAGCCCAGGCAACAGACACCAATTCGCTAACCGACAGACCGGCATCGGCAATCGCCGTTTTCAGCGTGGCAATATCAGCCGTGGTTGGATTATGTGTGGCTGCCGGTAACGGATCCTGCCAAATCAGATCTTCTTTTGGTACTTCCGGGCCGAGATAGCGGGATTTTGGCCCCATATCGCGGTGAATCAGTTTAAACCAGGCGCGGGCGAAAGCTTCGTTGAAGGCCTGCGGGTCGTTGAGGAAGCGGCGAGAAATCTTGCCGAATTCCGGGTCGAAGCGCAGCGTCAAGTCGGTAACCAACATGGTTGGCTTGCGTTTTTTACCAGGGTTAAACGGATCCGGAATGATCTCCGGCGCGTCCTTCGCTTCAAACTGAATCGCGCCTGCCGGGCTGCGAGTTTGTACCCACTCATATTTGAACAGGTTCTCGAAGAAGTAGTTGCTCCACTGGGTCGGCGTTTGCGTCCACACCACTTCCAGACCGGATGTGATCGCGTCGGTGCCGCTGCCGCTGCCGAAGCTGCTGGCCCAACCGAGACCCTGTGATTCCAGCGGGGCGGCTTCCGGCTCTGCGCCGACGTGGGTAGCCGGTGCGGCGCCGTGGGTTTTACCCAGCGTATGGCCGCCAGCGATCAGCGCGACGATTTCTTCATCGTCCATCGCCATGTTGCCGAAGGTCGCGCGGATAGCGTCAGCCGCGGAGAGCGGGTCGCCGCTGGCGTTCGGACCTTCCGGGTTAACGTAGATGAGGCCCATTTCGGTAGCGCCCATCGCTTGCCTTTCCAGGCTTTCCGGGTGACGGTGCTTCAGCCACTCTTTTTCATCACCCCAGTCAACGTCCAGATCCGGTTCCCAGACGTCTTCACGACCGGCGCCGAAACCGAAGGTACGGAACCCGGCGTTTTCTAACGCCACGTTACCGGCCAGCATATACAGGTCGGCCCAGGAAATTTTCTGGCCATATTTTTGCTTCACCGGCCACAGCAGGCGACGCGCTTTATCAAGGCTGACGTTATCCGGCCAGGAGTTGAGCGGGGCGAAACGCTGTTGCCCACGGCCAGCGCCGCCGCGACCGTCAACGGTACGGTAGGTACCCGCGCCGTGCCATGCCATACGAATAAACAGACCGATGTAACTACCCCAGTCCGCTGGCCACCACTCCTGCGAGTCGGTCAGCAGCGTGCGGAGGTCGGCTTTCAGTGCGGCGTAGTCCAGTTTTTTGAACTCTTCCCGATAGTTAAAGTTTTCACCCAACGGGTTAGAGCGGTTGGAGTGCTGATTCAGCAGGTCCACACGAAGTTGGTTCGGCCACCAGTCACGGTTGGAGGTACCGCTGCCGGCGCTTTGCTTCGGCGTTTCGGCATGAAAAGGACATTTCCCTGTGGATGCGTTGTTAGCGGGATCTTTAGACGTGCTCATATCAGGCTCCGTTTGCTTTTGTGAATGCCATTACGATATACACTGCTACCAATAAGCGATATTTGAATGAGTCTACGGATTTAATAGTTTTTACCGTTCAACAAAGGTAAATAAAACCATAGTTTTATTATGTTAAATCGGCGATTAATTAAAACCACATCTTTAACCATAGTCGTAACGGAACAGTAAAGGAAACGTTATAACGACTTAGCCTGCACGGATCGCCACTTGTTTGAGATATGACAATTTTACTGCGATGAAAGGATGAGCGTTGCCAGTAGAGTGGTGAGCCAAAAACCGCAGTAAAATAATCAATGACGGCGCTAACATTGAGCGAAGGATGGCGGGCATGCGGATAGATTGCCGCAATCTCTGAACGTCTGGCTGCGGGGATTGGCGCTGTATTTTATTCACGCGTCCAGAATCTGATAGCGCGCAGGCGTTGTCGGCAGGCAAAGAATAAGCTAATACTTAGGCACCATGTTACTGGCGCTAAAGACAGAAGACTGTCGGGGAGCATGGTCGCCGTCGCCGCGCGCCTGGGCATCACTGACATCTGTGGAGACGTTATGCCTGAGTTTGCTTCATTAATCACGTTTGCCGCCGTGGCGCTGGGGCTGGTGCTGACGCCCGGCCCGAACATGATGTATCTCACCTCGCGCTCGATTTGCCAGGGGAAACGCGCCGGTTTGATCTCGCTTGGCGGCGTGGCGCTGGGTTTTATGTTCTACATGCTGTGTGCGGCCTTTGGCATTAGCGCGCTGGTCTTCGCCGTCCCTTATGCCTACGATGCATTGCGTGTTTGCGGCGTCGCTTATCTGTTATATCTGGCATGGCAGGCGATTAAACCAGGGGCGCGGTCGCTCTTTGCGGTACGTGATTTACCGGATGATAGCGGACGTAAGCTGTTTCTGATGGGTTTTATTACAAACCTGGCCAATCCTAAAATCGCCATCATGTATTTATCGCTACTCCCACAATTTATCACCCCCGGGCACGGCAGTGTCCTCAGTCAGTCACTGGTGTTAGGCTTTATCCAGGCGTTAATCAGCGTTGTGGTTAACGGAATCATTGTGGTGATGGCCGGTCAGGTCGCGCGGTTTATTGGCCAGCGTCCAGGCTGGCAACAATTTCAACGCTGGTTGATGGCGAGTGTGCTCACGGGAATGGCGGTGAAGATCGCTTTTGAGAGCCGGAGATAGCCGACAACATTGGATGCCTAACAAACTGATACATTTCTGTTAGTTCATTAGCAACCTTTCAATAGGGCGCTGGCGCCAATAAGGCTATTCTTCTTCGCCTTTAATTTTTTGTGCTATCCAGTGACTTAGGTAAATTGCCGCCAATGGCCCTATTGAGAGATGAGATCCGCGACCACTCGGCGGAAGAGATGCTATTTATCCGCCGTGCCGTCATTGCCTTCTTATTGGTGGTGGTCTGTTTTGGGGTGTTGATTTTTAATCTCTACCATTTACAAGTGGAACAGCACGACTTTTATCAGACTCGTTCAAACCAGAACGACATCAAAATGCTACCGATCGCGCCCAGCCGTGGGTTGATTTTTGATCGTAACGGCATACCACTGGTACAAAACATTACCCTCTATCGTCTGCAGGTCATTCCCAGCAAAATTGCCAATATGTCGGCGCTGCTACAGGCATTAACGCCGATTGTTGATCTGACGCCGGATGATATCGCCAGCTTCCGTGACGATATGCACCACAACAGTCGCTATAAAGAAGTCACGCTGAAATCTGACCTCAACGACGTTGAAGTGGCCAGGTTTGCGGTCAACGAATTCCATTTTCCAGGCGTTACCGTCGAGAGCTATCAGCAGCGTAGTTATCCGTACGGCGCCGAGCTGGCACACGTCGTCGGCTATGTCTCTAAAATTAATGATAGCGATTTACAGCGGCTGGCGAAAAATGGCGAAGAAGAAAACTATGCCGCTGACCATAACATCGGTAAGCAGGGCATTGAAGGCTACTACGAGAAAGAGCTGCATGGCACGACCGGCTATCAGGAAGTTGAAGTCGATAACCACGGCCGGGTCGTGCGCTTATTGAAAGAAGTCCCGCCGATCGCTGGTAAAAACATTTATCTGACGCTCGATCTGCATTTGCAACAGTATATTGAATCGGTACTAAAAGGGCAGCGTGCCGCGGTGGTGGCGGTCGATCCGCGCGATGGCGGGGTACTGGCAATGGTCTCCAGCCCGAGCTACGACCCAAATCCCTTCGTCAAAGGCATCGGTTATCAGGCTTATAAATCTCTGCTCGATAATCAGGATCGTCCGCTGATTAACCGCGTGACGCAGGGCTTATATCCGCCAGCATCAACGGTAAAACCCTATATGGCGCTCTCGGCGCTCTCTGCTGGCGTGATTACGCCGAACACCACCTTCTTCGGCGCGCCGACCTGGACGCTTCCCGGCACTCAACGTCGCTATCGCGACTGGCTGAAAAGTGGCCACGGCATGCTGAATGTGACTAAAGCCATTGAAGAGTCGGCGGATACCTTCTTCTATCAGGTGGCTTTCGAAATGGGTATTGATCGTATTCATGAATGGCTGAGTAAATTCGGCTATGGCCAATCGACGGGCATCGATCTTAACGAAGAATATGCAGGGGTGCTGCCGAGCCGCGAATGGAAGCAGCGGGTACATAAAAAACCATGGTATCAGGGCGATACTATCTCTGTCGGCATTGGACAGGGTTACTGGATCGCCACGCCGATTCAAATGGTGAAAGCGCTGACCACGCTGCTTAATAACGGCAAAGTGCAGGATCCGCATCTGCTGTATTCGATGAAGCAGGGGAATAAGGTCGAACGCTACCAGCAACCGGCTAACCTGCCGCAGGTTGGCGATCCGAAATCGCCATACTGGGGCATTGTGCGTAATGGTATGTACGGGATGGCGAATTTGCCGAACGGGACCGGGTATAAGCTGTTCCATACCGCGCCGTATCAAATTGCGGCGAAGTCAGGAACATCGCAGGTATTCAGCCTGAAAGAGAACCAAACCTATAACGCTAAAATGATCCCGGTACGCCTGCGCGACCATATTTTCTATACCCTGTTCGCGCCGTATCAGCATCCGAAGGTGGCCATGGCGTTAATCCTCGAAAACGGCGGCGGCGACGGCGTCGTGGCCGGGCCGACGGCGCGTGCGATTCTCGATCATATCTTCGACCCGGCCAATGCGCCGGCAGCGGACAATGCGCAACACAATGTCCCACAGGTCGATAGCGCCGATGCGCAATAATGGCGCAGCTGTCAGGATATGGGAATCGGCGGGGCGCTGAATAAGATCCGCCAGCGGCGGCGACGGCGAGTCAGTTCACGCCATAGCGCTATCACCTCGTCATAACGCAGTTCGTCAATGCTCTGCGGCGTGATATCCGGTAAACCATATTGCTGGCGCAGCGCAGATAATGCCGTCGCGCTGGCTTTCGTTGGCGACCGCGCCTGCTCGGCCAGCTGTTGTTGCAATATTCTGAATTCCCCGGTGTTGCACAGCGTCAGCTCACGTAAAAACGTTTTACAGCAGCGCAGCAGATTCAACACGGAACGATCCGGAGACTGGAGCGCCAGCAACAGACCATCGCGATCGGCGAGGCGCTGATAACGGCAACTGACCACGTAGCCAATTTGCTGCTCCACGCGCAGACGTTGAAAAAACTGTGGCTCGCAAAGCAGCGCCAGCAGCCGCAGTGCAGCAAGCGGGGCGCCTTCCGGCAGTGGGATGAAAATCAGCAGCGCCGTATCGTTGCTGGCGTGGGGAAGGCGTTCAATACCGCCGCGACAGGGAACAAACGATGTCGTTTCCGCATTGATCGGCACGCCGGGCAGGTTCAACTGACGGGCAAGCCGCTGCGCCTGCCCGGCGCTGCCGCCAACCAACGCCGCCAGCCAGCCGTTTTTCCCGGTTGATGATGTCAGGCGCTCAGGTAAATGATTCAGTAACTGACGAATGGCGATGCTCTCAGGCTGCGGCGCGATAGCGGGCACCGGTGAGGCGATCTGACGAACGATCGCCGTGATGGCATGATCCGCTGCGCGACCTGGTTCAGGAAGCTGCAGAGTCAGCTGCCAACTGCCATCAACCGTTTGCCACTCGCCGCTGCCGCCGATGTGGCGCAGTTCAGCCAGCAAAGGGCGCAGTTGTTCGCCCAACGCCAGCCCCTGCGCCTGATAAAACCGCGCATAAAACGGTGCGCGCAGAATCAGCGTTGGTGGCCGAGTATCCGCTGATACATGCAGCAGCGGGGCGGCTTCCTGTGCCAATTCGGGAAGAGAACGGTCAACAACCTGCGGATAAAAGGTAAATGCGATAGATTCAGCCGCCGCTGGCTGGCGTCGCCAGCGACTAAGCGGCAGCGTAAACCCCTGTGTCGTTATGGTTTCGCGGGGCGCGTTTTTTCGACAGGCCAGATACGATGTCGGCGCCGCCAGTAAGTCGGCGCAGAAGGCGGCAAAACCGGTCGGCGCGGCGGCGGGCGCAAAACCAAATGCCCGCTGGCGTAATTGGTCGAGCGGCGACAGGGCGCTAAAACGCCGCCACGCCAGCTGAGCGTAGTGGTTCTGCTGCTCGTCAGTTGTGTGTTGGAGCGCCCGCAGCCACTGCGTAAGCAGGCCATTGACGGCATCCGGCTGTTCGCTACTCAAAACCAGCGCCAGCCAGCCGAGGCTGTCATCCTGATACAGCCAGTTCAGCGCCACATCTTCAGCCAGCCCGCGTTCTCGCAGCCCGGCCATGAGGCTGCCGGGAGCCTCATCCAGTAAAAACTCGCGCAATAGAGTGACGTTGTCACTGAGGGGGATGAGCGGACATCGCCATAGCGCGGGCTGCTCCGTGACCGCCAGTTGGCCATCAGCATCGGCGCTAAGGGCGAGCGGCGGCGCCGCGTCAGGCAGTGCGCCGGGGCGAAAACCAGCCGCGAAAGCGCTCGCCAGTTCGGCCAATTCATCCAACGTTTGCGGCCCCTGTAGCCACAGTTGCAGATGACTGGCGACGTAATAGCGGTGGTGAAAGTGGTGTAGTGCGGCATGCAGCGACGCAGCGTCGCCTCCCAGCGAATCGGTATCGCCAACCTGAAACCGGCGGAAGGCCGCGGGTTTCACCATCGCGTGCCGCGCCGCCGCTTCGCGTCGTGCCGGTTCATGCTGTTGGATAAGCTGATTCTCCGCGCCGATTACCGCCACTTCCCGTGGTATGTCATTGAGCGAAAGCAGCGGTGTCTGCAGCATATCCTGCAGGCGCGCGACGCCTTCGGCCAGTCTGTCAGCGGCGACCTCGAAGAAAAAAGCACTGTGGCGGGCCAGGGTCGTAGCATTCACACTGCCGCCCTGGCGTTGGACCCAGGCCATTAATCGCTCATCACCCTGATAGCGCTGACTGCCGCTGAATAGCAGGTGTTCCAGTAAATGCGCGAGACCGGCGAAGCGCTGCGGTTCGTGGTGACTTCCGACGCTGACTTGCGCCAACGCCGCCGCGCGCGCCGCTTGCGGCTGATGGAGAAGCGTCGCCCGCAGGCCGCCTGCCAGTTCCACTACGCGGGTGGCCAACGCCATCACAGCTCCCGGGTTTTATAAATAAGCTGCGAACGGGTACGGTTACGGAACTGCAGCTGGCCGACTTTCATATCGCTGCAGGTCGCTTCGCGCCGCGCGTCGAGGATTTTATGATGGTGCGGCGATTTACTGCATACCGGGTCGGCGTTATCGGCATTGCCGGTCAGCATAAAGGCCTGACAGCGGCAGCCGCCGAAGTCTTTCTCTTTTTCATCACAAGAGCGGCACGGCTCCGGCATCCAGTCATAACCCCGATAGCGGTTAAAACCGAAGGAGTCATACCAGATCGATTCCAGGCTCTGTTCCAGCACCGATGGGAACGCAACCGGCAACTGGCGCGCGCTATGACACGGCAGCGCGGTGCCTTCCGGGGTCACGCTGAGGAAAACGGAGCCCCAGCCGCCCATGCAGCCTTTTGGGCGTTCTTCGTAATAGTCAGGGGTAACGAACAGCAGATTGGTCAGATTACCGTTCGCGGCCATTTTCTGTCGATAATCGGCAACGACCTGTTCGGCGAGGGCGATCTGCTCACGCGTCGGCAGCAGGCCCTGGCGGTTAAGGAACGCCCAGCCGTAGAACTGACAGGTGGCAAGCTCAACGTCATCGGCTTCCAGTTCGATACACAGCTCGATGATTTTATCGATCTGATCGATGTTATGCCGATGCAAAACGAAGTTCAGCACCATCGGGTAATCGCGCGCTTTTACCGCTTTGGCCATCGCCAGCTTCTGCTGGAAGGCTTTTTTGTTGCCCGCCAGCGCGGCGTTGAGGACCTCATCGCTGGCCTGGAAGCTAATCTGGATATGGTCCAGACCGGCCTCGCTGAAGGCGTCGAGTTTGCTTTCCGTCAGACCAATCCCTGAAGTAATCAGGTTGGTATAGAAACCCAGGTCGCGGGCGGCGCGGATCAGTTCTGGCAGATCTTTGCGCGTGAGCGGTTCACCGCCGGAAAAGCCCATCTGTACGCTGCCCATCGCCCGCGCCTGGCGGAAGACGTCAATCCATTGTTCGGTTGTCAGCTCGTTGTCCTGCCGGGCGAAGTCCAGCGGGTTAGAGCAGTAGGGGCACTGCAGCGGGCAACGGTAGGTCAGCTCCGCCAGTAGCCACAGCGGCGGATTGACGGCGGGTTTATTCTGGTTCACGGAAGATAATCCACTTCTGTTGACGGGCAATCTGCAGGAACTCGCAGACGTCGTCATCGACGCCCCCGGCGTCCGGGAAACGCTCATTGAGTACGGCAATAATAGCTGCCGCATCGCGTTGACCATCGACCAGTTCAAGGATCGCGGCCGCGGTTTCGTTAAGTTTAGCCATACCTTCCGGGTAGAGGATCACATGGCTGTCCTGGGCGGCTTCCCACTGCAGGCGATAACCGCGACGAAAGGCGACGATTGAAGTCTTTTGCATGTTTATACCAGTCGGGTAGTGTGCCAGGCCGCCGTGTCGGTGACCGTATGATAAGGCGGGCGTTGCAGCGCATAGGCCATGGTCATGGCGTCGAGCATTGACCACAGGATGTCGAGCTTAAACTGCAAGATTTCCAGCATCCGATTCTGCTTTTCCGCGCTATCACAGTAGATCTTCGCCAGCTCCAGACCATGTTCAACGTCCCGGTTAGCCTGGCTGAGGCGGCTGCGGAAGTAAAAATAACCGTCCTCTTTGATCCACGGATAGTGCTGCGGCCAGCTATCGAGACGCGACTGATGGATCTGCGGGGCGAACAGTTCGGTCAGCGAGCTGCAGGCCGCCTCCTGCCAGTTAGCGCGGCGGGCAAAATTGACATAAGCGTCGACGGCAAAGCGCACGCCGGGTAGAACGTGACGTTCGCTCAGCAAATCGTCGCGGCTGAGCCCTACGGCTTCGCCTAATTGCAGCCAGGCTTCGATCCCGCCCTCATGGCCATTGCTGCCATCGTGATCGAGGATCCGTTGCACCCATTTGCGGCGGGTGTGTGGATCCGGGCAGTTCGCCATAATCGCCGCATCTTTCAGCGGAATATTGGTCTGGTAGTAAAAACGGTTCGCTACCCACCCCTGAATTTGCTCGCGACTGGCCTCGCCGTTGTGCATCGCAATATGGTATGGGTGGTGAATATGGTAGTAGGCGCCTTTCGCCCGCAGCGCTTGTTCAAACTCCTGCGGCGATAGCGTTTCGCTAATGTGCATAGTTAGTCCTGAAGAGTGATGTTCATTCCGTCCCAGCTCACTTCAATACCCTGCTGCGCGAGGGCATGGCGCTGCGGCGAGCGTTCGTTAAGGATTGGGTTGGTGTTATTGATATGAATAAGGATTTTGCGCTTTGCCGGTAGCGATGCCAGCAGCGCCATCATGCCGTGTTCATCGCCAAGCGCCAGATGCCCCATATCGCGGCCGGTATTGCGCCCGACGCCAGTGGCCTGTAATTCGTCATCTTGCCAGACGGTGCCGTCGATCAGCAGGCAGTCCGCTTTCTGAAGCCACGGAAGGATCGCGTCATCCGGCTCGCCGAGTCCCGGTGCATAAAACAGCGTCTGGCCGTTGCGGCGGTTTTCGATAAACAGCGCGACGTTATGACCCGGTAACGGACGATCGCGCCACGGTGAATAAGGCGGCGCATTGCTGGCGATCGGCACGGCGGTAAACTGTAAATCAGGGCAGGCGTCCACCTGAAAAGGCGTCAGCGGCACTACCGGATGATGAACCAGACCACCGTTCCAGTGCTGCAACATGGTAAAAATCGGGAAGCCGCTGGAGAGATCGTCATGAACCTCCGGCGTACACCACACCTGATGCGGGCAGCCTTCGCGCAGGCTGAGCAGCCCGGTGGTATGGTCAATCTGGCTATCGGTAAGAATAATGCCGCCAATATGCGTGCCGCGCAGAACCTCTTTTTTATTGAGCTCGGGCGTGTGGGCAATCTGCTGGCTGATATCGGGGGAGGCGTTACACAGCACCCATTCTTCGCCGTTGTCGCTGACGATGATCGACGACTGGGTGCGGGCGGTTGCCTGAATCGTGCCGTTGCGCAGGCCCTGACAGTTAGCGCAGTTACAGTTCCACTGCGGGAAGCCTCCGCCAGCGGCGGAACCGAGGACTTTAATAAACATGAAGACGGACCAGGTAGTAAAACAAAATGCCCGCGCGGACGGCGGGCGGGGCGATTAGCGGTTGGAAATGTACAGCGTGACTTCCAGACCGAGACGTAAATCGATAAAAGCAGGTTTCTTCCACATAGTTTTTTCCTCTATAAAAATACGACACCAGTGCCATCGCGTTATCTGAATTTTGTGATGGCCGTCAAATACTGCGCTTCAGGGGGACAGTTATCAACCCGTAAGATGTAAGGAATTAACTTAATATTTACAATGTATCCTATTGTTGCCAAACATTTTTTAATACCCTTTGCCAGTTTCCCCACAGCAGCTTATCCAGCACCAATTGATCATAGCCGCTATGGCGCAACGCATTGATTAGCCGCGGCAAACCGCTAACGTCGCCCAAATCATCAGGTAGCGTGATGCCGTCAAAATCGGAACCCAGCGCCACATGATCGTCACCCATGATGTTAATAAGATAGTCGATATGGCGGATGATGGTGTTGAGCGGCGTATCGCCATCGCGTTTACCGTCGGCGCGGAGAAAAGCGTTGCCGAAATTGACCCCCACCACACCGCGGCTATCGCGGATCGCCAACAGTTGCGCATCGGTCAGATTACGCGGCTGCGGGCACAACGCATGAACGTTGGAATGGGTCGCGACCAGCGGCGCTTGCGAATGGCGGGCGGTATCCCAGAACGCTTTTTCGTTCATGTGCGAAACATCAATCTGCATCTTCAACGCGTTGGCTTGCTTAATCAGGGCGATGCCTTCGGCGGTGAGCCCTGGACCGCTGTCCGGGCTGCCGGGAAACGTGCCATTGACGCCAACGCCGAAGCGATTGGCAATATTCCAGAAGGGACCTATGCTGCGCACGCCAGCGGCGTAAAAAGCCTGCAGATCGCGGCCTTCGCCGTCAAGACCACCCGCGCCTTCAATATGCGCCACCATCGCCAGTACCTTATCCTGACGGCAGCGTTCGATATCCGCCGCACTCAGGCATAACCGCGCACGGCCAGCGGATTGCGCGATCACCTGCTTAAGGATCGCCAACTGCTGCCAGAGAATATCGACCGGCTCCCACGGTTGGTTGGCGTACTGCGGCGCCATGCGGGCGATATACTCTCGCGGTGGCACAAACAGCGCGAATAGCCCGCCAGTTAATCCGCCTTGCTGCATACGTGGATAGTCGAGGTGTCCGTGCTTAATACCGGAAAAGAAAGCCGTTGCTGGATCCTGGCGATGGTGGAGCCATAAATTCAGCAGTAGGTCATTGTGACCATCAAAAATCGCCATAGCGCGTTCCAGAATGTTCTTGCAGAGAAAGTGTCTGACGACACGGTAACTGATTGGCTCCAGCGGGCAAGTGGAAATTTACAAGTTAGCAACAATCGCAAAAAGTCACGTTTGTATCACACTGTATCCGCTGGCATGAAGCATACATGGCGATGCAAAACCGCGCCTGGCTCCGCACATGCCGGATACAAAAACCTGTTTAACTGTTGGCGTACTCTCTTAAAACATCCTGACAAAAGGTGAGGTAGCGATGAACAGATTATCCCTGAGTCGTAATGCCAGCGCGGTGGCACTGTGTTTATCTGCGCTGTGGTCCGCCGGTGTGTGCGCCGCGCAAGACGCTGGCGCGTTCGATAAGGTTCAACAGATTAACGCCGGCGATTTGAGTATCGGCTATGTCGATCTTGGCCCACGCGATGGTCAGGCGGTGATTTTACTGCACGGCTGGCCGTATGATATTCAAAGCTATGCGCAGGTGGCACCGGCGCTGGCGCAGAAGGGGTATCGGGTCATTGTGCCGTATCTGCGCGGCTACGGCAGCACGCGTTTCCTGTCCGATAAAACGCCGCGTAACGGCCAGCCGTCGGCGATGGCGGCGGACATTGTGCATCTGATGGATGCGCTGAAGATTAAGCAAGCGGACATTGCCGGGTTTGACTGGGGCGCGCGCACTGCGGATATCATCGCGGCGTTATGGCCGCAGCGGGTCAAGTCGCTGGTTTCGGTGAGCGGTTATCTCATTAGTAGCCAGCAAATTGGTGAAAAACCGCTGCCGCCGCAGGCGGAATTGTCGTGGTGGTATCAATTCTATTTTGCCACTCCGCGCGGTGAAGCCGGCTATCGGCAAAACACCCATGACTTTGCCAAATTTATCTGGCATCAGGCTTCACCACAGTGGAAATTCAGCGATGCGGAGTTTGCCGACAGCGCCAAAGCGCTGGATAACCCGGATCACGTCGCCATCACTATCAGCAATTACCGCTGGCGCTTAGGGCTGGAGTCGGGCGAAGCGAAGTATGCGGATGACGAACAGAAACTGGCGACGCTGCCGACGATTAGCGTACCGACGGTGACCATCGAAGGGGAAAACAACGGCGCGCCGCACCCGACGCCGGCAAGCTATCGCGCGAAATTTACCGGCAAATATGAGCACCGTGATTTTAAAGGCAAGGTAGGTCATAACCCGCCGCAAGAGGCGCCAGCGGAGTTTGTACAGGCGGTGATTGACGCCGATCGACTGTAAGGACAAGCTAGCCGGCAGCATTGAGTTGCGCTTTCGACGAAGCCGCATATGCTTTTCAATAGCTTATTTTGTCGCAGGAGCCGCTTTTGGAACGTATTGACCACATACTGGTTGTCGATGACGACCGTGATATCCGTGAACTGATCGTCGGTTATCTGGAAAAGTCGGGCTACCGCGCCAGCGGCGCGGCGAGTGGTAAAGCGATGTGGTCGTTACTAAAAAACCATCAAATCGATTTGATTGTGCTCGACATCATGCTGCCCGGTGACGATGGCTTAACGCTGTGCCGCCAGCTACGTAATGACAGTCAGCAGGATATTCCGGTGCTGATGTTGACCGCGCGTAGTGAAGATAGCGATCGCATTCTTGGCCTGGAGATGGGGGCTGACGATTATCTGGTGAAACCCTTCGTCGCCCGCGAACTGTTGGCGCGGATTAAAGCGATTTTACGCCGTACCCGCGCACTACCGCCTAATTTGCAAATCAGCGAGGCTGGCAGGCTGATCGCCTTTGGCGATTGGCTGCTGGATACCTCTGCGCGGCATTTGCTGGACGACAGCGGTACTATCGTCGCCCTGAGCGGGGCGGAATATCGCCTGTTGCGGGTGTTTCTTGACCATCCGCAGCGGGTACTAAACCGCGATCAGCTGTTGAATCTCACTCAAGGGCGCGATGCCGAACTGTTCGAGCGTTCTATCGATCTACTGGTGAGCCGCCTGCGCCAGCGGCTGCGGGAAGATGCGCGCGAACCGGCTTATATTAAAACCGTGCGTAGCGAAGGCTATGTGCTTTCCGTCCCGGTATCGATCCGCGAGGCGCGAACATGACGCTGTGGCCCGCATCATTGCAGTCACGCTTGATGTTGATGATTTTCCTCGCGCTGTTGATCGCTAACGCTCTGACGTTGTCGTTGCTCCTGTACGAACGGATGAGCAGCGCTCGCAGCGTGATGTTGGGCAACCTTGAGTACGATGTCGCGACCAGCGTGGCAATCCTCGACAGGTTACCGGCGGCGGAGCGCCCCCATTGGTTGACGCGGCTGGCGCGAGGTAACTACCGCTATCAATTGACCGCCGGACAGTCTGGCGACTATCCCACCAACTGGCGCGCCCGTGATGCGGTGCGCTCAATACAGGAAGCCTTGAGCGGTCGCTATCCCGTCAGCATTGTCTCCGTCCCTGGCCCCCGCGAACATATTCAGGCTCACATTACCCTACATGACGGCGCGCCGCTGAGCATCGACCTGTGGCCCCGGCTGCCAGCCATCGCGCGCTGGTTGCCGGTGGTGCTGGTCGCGCAGTTTTTCTTGTTGCTGTTTTGCGCCTGGTATGCCGTCCGCCAGGTTGTCGGGCCGATGACCCGCTTTACCCGCGCTATCGATGCGCTGCAACCCGCCGCCACGGCGGCAGGACAGATGGCGGAGCAAGGGCCGCAAGAGGTACAGCGGGCGGCGCGCGCCTTTAATGCGATGCAGACGCGCATTCAGGACCATTTGCAGGAGCGTGCGCGGATCCTGGCGGCGATCTCGCACGATCTACAAACGCCGATCACCCGCATGAAACTGCGGGTGGAAATGGCCGACCAACCGGAACTCCGCGACAAGTTGCTACAGGATCTCGATAGCATGACGCGCTTAGTGCGTGAAGGCATCGCGCTGGCGCGCTCTTCAGAATCGCTGGCGGAAACGCGTCAGCGAATGAGTCTCAACGCGTTACTGGATAGCATCGTCTGCGATTATGCCGACGTGGGCAAAGCCGTCAGTTTCCAGGCTGGCAAAGGGCCGGATACTTTACTGCTACAACCGCAGGCGTTGCGCAGAATCATGAGTAACTTAATCGATAATGGACTGAAATTCGCCGAACATGTGGAAATAGGCCTGAGTTACCCACAAGGCGGCGATGTCATCATCCATGTTGCCGATAACGGCCCCGGCATTCCGGAGGAGGAACTTGTCGCCGTGCTGCAACCGTTTTATCGTCTTGAACCGTCGCGCAACCGTAATACCGGTGGTACCGGTTTAGGACTGGCGATTGCCGCCCAGCTTGCCGGGCAGATGCAGGGGCGCTTAACGCTGCACAACCGACCGCAGGGCGGTCTCGAAGCGCAAGTACGACTGAGCGCTGTCGCTTTGTATCCGTCTGTATCTGTCTCTTCATCAGATAACCCAGCACACTAAACCGCCGCGTTGCGGACACATCCGCCATACATTCGCCTGTTGTAATGCCTGCGTTGCCGATAGGGCATCGCTTGCGAAGGAGAGTCATCATGGCTGTTGTGATTGCATTTTTGGCCGGTATGTTAACGCTGCTGAGCCCTTGTACCTTACCGGTGATCCCGCTGGTGTTTGCCAGCGTTCGCGGGCAAAAGGGGCAACTGGCACTGCTGTTACTCGGTATGGTGTTGATGTTTACCGCCGTCTCACTACTGGCGACGGCGGCAACCGGCTGGCTGGTGAGCCTGACGATTGTCGGACGCTGGCTGGCGCTGGGTTTTCTGGCGGTGGTGGCTATCAGCTTGATCTCGCCACGTATGGCCGGGTGGCTTAGCTCCCCGGTGGTGGCGCTGGGTAACCGCATTAACCAGCAGAGCTATCGCGGCGGTGGACTGGCCTCACTGCTTGCCGGTCTGGCGATTGGTTTGCTGTGGGCGCCGTGCGCTGGTCCGGTGCTGGGCGCCATTCTAAGTCTGGCATGGTTGAAAGGCCATTCAGCGGCCACCGGTATCCTGTTGCTCGCGTATGCCAGCGGTTGTGCGTTGATGTTGCTGCTGTTGGGGGGGGTTGGCTCACGGCTGATAACCCGCTTGCGCGGTGGGCTGGTCATGAGTGGACGTTTACGTCAGCTGGCCGGAGGCGCGATGCTGGCGGCCGTGGCGTTAATCGCCAGCGGGGCCGATCGCTATTTGCAGGGCGCCAGCGAGTTGACCAATCGTCTTGAGCAGCGCCTGAGCGTGTTTTTGCCGCAGACAAATGAGCGCGTGCGGCTGGAACCGGTCGTCGCGCCGCAGCCAACCAGCGCCATGCCGGAGTTGCGGGGCGGTACTGCGTGGCTGAATAGCCCGCCGCTCAACAATGCGGTGCTGAAGGGGAAGGTGGTGCTGGTTGATTTCTGGACTCGGGATTGCATCAACTGCCAGCATACGTTGCCCTATGTACGGGCCTGGGCCAATAAGTATCGCGACGCGGGACTGGTGGTGATTGGCGTACATACGCCGGAATATCCGTGGGAACGGTCATTACCGCAGCTACGCGCGGCAGCCAGCCAGCAGCAGCTGAGCTATCCGATTGTCGCAGATAACAATTACGCTATCTGGAACGCGTTCGGTAATCAGTACTGGCCTGCGCATTACCTCTTCGACGCCCGCGGACAGTTACGCTATACCGCTTTCGGCGAGGGGGATTATGCTCAGCAGGAGCAGGTGATCCAACAGCTGCTGCGTGAAGCACGGACGTGAGAAGAAGGAATAAAAAAAGCCGATAACAGTAGTTATCGGCTTTTCAGGACTCACGCTATTCAGGTCGCGTTTTATTTTGCCAGCAGTTCCTGCGCGGTACGTTCCACCAGGCTCAGCAGAACTTTTACGTCGTCAAGCGTCACGATCGGGTTCAGCAGCGTCAGCTTCAGGCAGGTTACGCCGTTATGCTCGGTCACGCCGACGTTCGCCCGGCCGGAATCGAGCAGGGCGTCGCCCACGCGCTGGTTGAGCAGGGCAATCGCCGCCGCGTCGCTGTTGGCCATCTGCGCCGGACGGGAGCGGAACAATACGCTCGCCAGCTGCGGCTGCATCACCAGTTCCAGCGTCGGCTGAGACTGAACGTATTCCGCGACGTTTTTCGCCATGGTTACGCCGTGATCGATGATTGAAGCGTACTGTTTCTGGCCCAGCGCTTCGAGGCCCATCCACAGCTTCAGCGCATCGAAGCGGCGGGTGGTCTGCAGCGATTTGGATACCAGGTTCGGCACGCCGTGTTCTTCGTCAAACTCGGAGTTCAGGTAGGCCGCCTGATAACGCATCAGCTCATAGTGACGCGCATCTTTCAGCAGGAACGCGCCGCAACTGATGGTCTGGAAGAACTGCTTGTGGAAGTCCAGGGTAACGGAATCCACGAGCTCCAGGCCATCGAGATAGTCGCGATATTGCTCAGAGAGCAGCAGCGCACCACCCCAGGCCGCATCAACGTGCAGCCAGATCTGATGCTCCGCGGCGATACCGGCGATATCACGCAGCGGGTCGATAGCCCCCGCATCGGTAGTGCCAGCCGTGGCGACGATCGCCATGATCTGCTCGCCGTTCGCCTGTGCTTCAGCAATTTTCGCCTTCAGGTCGGCCACGTCCATGCGCGCGAATTCATCGGTTTTCACCAATGTCACCGAGCGATAGCCAAGGCCCATCAGCGCCATATTTTTCTGCACCGAGAAGTGCGCGTTTTCCGAGCACAACACTTTGTACTTACGGATATCGCCCGGCAGACCATCCTGCTGGATAGAGTGTCCCTGGCGGGCGAAGAAGGCGTCGCGCGCCAGCATCAGACCCATCAGGTTGCTCTGGGTGCCGCCGCTGGTGAAGACGCCGGCATCGCCAGCCGGATAACCGACCTGCGCGCGCAGCCACTCGATCAGCTTCATCTCGATGATGGTTGCCGACGGGCTCTGATCCCAGGAGTCCATGCTCTGGTTGGTGGCGTTGATCAGCACTTCCGCCGCCTGGCTAATCACCAGGCTTGGGCAGTGCAGGTGCGCCACGCACTGCGGGTGGTGTACCGACAGGCTGTCTTTCAGGAAGTACTCGATCGCACGTTCAATCGCCGCCTGGTTGCCCAGACCCTGTTCGGTAAAATCAAGGGTGATGCGCTCACGCAGATCGTCAACGCTTCTCCCCTGATACATCTCAGGCTGTTGCAGCCACTGCGCAACCGCCTGGCTGGTCTGGGAAATGACCTGCTGGTAAGCGTCAATGCTTGCCGCGGAACCAGCCAGAATCGGATTCAATTTGGACATTGCGGTCACTTACTCCACTCAGACCGGTTTTACGCCGGCGGCCAGCAGGGCCTGTTCAAACTTATCGAGGAACACTTCCAGTTCCGCGTCGCTGATCAGCAGGGACGGCAGCAGGCGCAGAACGCAACCATGACGACCGCCGCGCTCAAGAATCACGCCCGCTTCGAAGCATTTCTTCTGCAGCAGCGCGGAGAGCTCGCCGTCAGCCGGGTAGCAGCCCATATGATCCGGAGCTTCAGTCGGCTTAACGATTTCAATACCGATCATCAGGCCGAGACCGCGAACGTGACCGATAACCGGGAAACGTTTCTGCATGTCAGCCAGTTTGCCTTTCAGCCACTCGCCCTGGGCGGCGACTTTGTCGGCAACATTGTTGTCACGCAGATGGCGCAGCGTGGTCAGGCCGGTGGCCATCGCCAACTGGTTGCCGCGGAAGGTGCCGGTGTGGTGGCCTGGTTCCCAGGCATCGAACTCTTTCTTAATGCCCAGTACGGCCATTGGCAGACCGCCGCCGACGGCTTTCGACATGACGATGATGTCCGGCTCGATACCGGCGTGTTCGAAGGCGAAGAATTTACCGGTACGGGCAAAGCCTGCCTGAACTTCATCGATAATCAGCAGGATGCCGTGCTCTTTGGTGACTTTGCGGATGCGCTGCAGCCACTCAACCGGAGCCGGGTTCACGCCACCTTCGCCCTGAACGGCTTCAAGGATCACCGCCGCCGGTTTACGCACGCCGCTTTCCACGTCGTTGATCAGGTTTTCGAAGTAGTAGGTCAGCGCTTTCACGCCCGCGTCGCCGCCGATGCCCAGCGGGCAGCGGTACTGGTGCGGATAAGGCATGAACTGGACTTCCGGCATCATGCCGTTGATCGCCGCTTTCGGCGACAGGTTGCCGGTGACGGACAGCGCGCCGTGGGTCATCCCGTGATAACCGCCGGAGAAGCTGATAACCGCGGTGCGGCCAGTGTATTTTTTCGCCAGCTTCAGTGCGGCTTCTACGGCGTCAGCGCCGGAAGGACCGGTGAATTGCAGGCAGTACTCTTTCCCTTCGCCCGGCAGGCAAGAGAGCAGGTATTCAGAGAAGCGATCTTTTAACGGAGTCGTCAGATCGAGGGTATGTAACGGCAAGCCGCTGGTAATGACACTTTGGATGCTCTGCAGTACTTCAGGATGGTTATGGCCCAGAGCGAGGGTCCCGGCGCCAGCAAGGCAGTCCAGGTACTGTTTGTTATCCGCATCGGTCAGCCAAACGCCTTCAGCTTTGGTGATGGCGAGCGGTAACTTACGCGGGTAACTCCTGACGTTTGATTCGAATTCAGCCTGACGGGCCAAAAAGGTTTCGTTGTTCGCGTCCAATAAATCTGCACTTAAAGTATCAATACGGACTTTATCCGTCATCATATCACTCCCACAACCAGCGTTACGCTTGAACTCTGGTTGAATAAAAAGGTTTAAGAAATTGAATCGGCATTCATAAAGCGCGCACAATATATGGCTTTTTAAATCCGCATTCAATGTTTTATTTATGGAGGTATTTTGACGCTAATTTTACATGCAGGAATGTCAATATAATTGACTGATTTGTAAGGTTAATGCCGGGATACATTAAAACCATTGAAAGTGTAATTATTAGTGAAAAAGTGACTCTATTTTTATTACCGTTTCGCTGAAAGACTGACGGAAATACTTCCGCCAGTCTTATGGTTACTTAGCGAAGTTCAACCGCATAATTTGCTAAAGGTGTAACTTTTTTCACCAACTTATTGTTATATAAAAATTGTTCATAGGCCTCGTAGCGTGGCTTATCCAGCGCCGCCGGATCGGTGGCGAACAACGGCGTCGTTTGCAGCCATGCCTGCTGGTTTAGCTCGGTATTGAGTTCAGGGTGATCCTTGGCAAACTTCAGCCAGGTTTCCTGCGGATGCGCGCGCAGATAGTTCACGCCTTGCTGTAGTGCGCTAAGGAATTTTTTGATTTTGGGTTCGTTGATGTCGGCTTTATTGGCGACAATCACCAGCTCATCGTAGGTCGGCACGCCGAAATCTTCCACGTTCATCACCACGGGCTCTTTACCCTGTAGCTTGAGCTCCAGCGCTTCAATATTACGATAACCGCCGATCACCGCATCGACCTGGCCGGCCAGCAGGGCGCTGGTCAGTTGGAAGTTGACGTTAATCAGTTTGATGCTGTTCGGATCGATGTGTGAGTGCTGCGCCATGGTGGCCAGCGTCGCCTGTTCGATGCCGCTTACCGAATAGCCTACTTTTTTGCCTTTCAGGTCAGCGGGGGACTTTATGTTCTTATCCAGCGCAATCACTGTGTTGAGCGGCGAGTGGATCAATGTGCCGACCCTGACCAGCGGCAATCCTTCATCGGCGAAGAAATGCACTTGTGGCTGGTAGGTGATGGCCAGATCCGCCTGGCGGGCGGCAACCAGCCGCGGCGGCAGCGCCGGGTCGGAAGGCGGCACGATTTTAACATCCAGCCCGGCATCCTTGAAGGCGCCGATTTGTTCCGCCACCATAATCGGCGCGTGATCCGGATTGATGTACCAGTCCAGCACCAGCGTGAGTTTCTCATTCGCCAACGCCTGGCCGCTGACCAACAACGCGATCCCGGCTAACAGAGGTTTACGCATGTCTCTTCCTTATTCTCTTTTATGGATTATTCCGGCGACCAGTTAATTAGCCGGTGTAAAAACGCATCGACCGCCAGCCACAGCGCAATGGTCAGCAGCACTAAAATAAACAACGCGGCGAAACAGATATCGGTTTGCAGCCGGGCATTGGCGTTCAACATCACGTAGCCAAGACCTTCCGCAGAGCCGACCCATTCGCCAATAATCGCGCCGATAGGGGCGACGGCGGCAGCCATTCGCAGACCGGAACCGAGCGCCGGTAGCGCCGCCATCAGCCTGACGTGGCGGAGCTGCGCGCCGAAAGACGCCCCCATGGTGCGCGCCAGATCGAGATAATCACGATTTACCCGTCGCAGCCCGTCGAAGAAAGCCGAGGTGACGGGGAAAAAGATGACCAGCACCGCCATCATGACTTTGGCGCTCATACCAAAACCAAACCACAGCACCAGCAGTGGGGCGAGTGCGAACACCGGGATAGCCTGGCTGGTCAGCACCAGCGGCATCAGCCAGCGTTGCAATCGCGGCGACATCACCATACACAATGCCAGTATCACGCCGAGTGCCACACCAAGCGCCAGTCCGCTGAGGATTTCGCTCAGGGTGACCAGGGTGTGGCTGGCCAGATAGCCACGGTTGTTCCACAGCGCCCCGGCAACCGATGCCGGGGAAGGCAGCAGGAACGCCGGAATGCCGCTGCGGGTCGCCAGTTGCCAGAGCGCCAGCAGGCCGCAGAATACGATAGCCGCGCGCAGTAACTTGCCGCTCATCCGTTAGCCCTCACCAGTTGCTGTAGCAGTTCCGCCTGGCTTGCCAACAGCGCTGGATCGTCCGGCGCGCGCGGCGGCGCGCCGCTTAAATGATGCGTATCATCAATCCCGTCCGTCGGTGAGAGCACCAGCAGACGCTGGCTCAAACGGCAGGCTTCCATCGGGTCGTGGGTGATGAGCACAACGGTACGGTTGGCCAGCAACTCAGCGGCCAGGGTTTGAATACGCGTGCGGGTGATGGTATCCAGCGCGGAAAACGGCTCATCCATTAGCACAATAGGACGATCCTCATACAGCGTACGCGCCAGCGCCGCCCGCTGGCGCATCCCCCCGGAAAGGGCGGCGGGACGCTCATCGGCGCATGATGCCAAACCCACCTGATCGAGGAGCCGGGCGACGCGCGCCTTATCGACCGCTTCGCCGCGCAGCCGCGCGCCGAGGGCGACATTTTCACGTACGCTCAGCCATGGGTAGAGCAGATCTTTTTGCCCCATCCACGCTAGCCGATGGGCGATCGGTAAACCATCGCTGGCGCTGATTTCACCGCCGCTTGGGCGCGCCAGCCCGGCGATAATTCGCAGCAGGCTGGTTTTGCCCGCGCCGCTGGCGCCCAGCAGCGAAACCCAGTGCCCGCCGGCAATATCAAAGGAGAGATCGCTGAATATCGTCCGTGCGCCAAAGCGCAGGCTTAAATGACGAACGCGAATGCCTGGCGCCATCACGCCTCATCCTGCGCGACGGCATTCAGTCCCATCTGCCAGAAGTTGCCTTCCAGCCGGGTGGCGGTGGTGAAAATTTCGCTGAGTTCGGCGAATCGCGATTCCGCGCCACGTTGTTGCCAGACAGATTCCAGCAGGTTGATCGCGGCGTTAACCCCCTGAAGATAGCCTTCGTCACCGTAGTTGCGGATCCACGAGGCGTAAGGGTTATTGTGCAAATGGGTTTGCGGATCGTGCAGCAGGCCAAGGCCGATTTCCGCATAGCCCGCCACGCAGGGCAGCAGCGCCACCAATAGATCCAGGGCGTCGCCGGAGTGGCCGATATCCAGCACGTAACGGGTATAATTAACGGTTTCCATCGCTTCGACTTCCCGCGCCATCGACGCTTCATCCAGCCCCCATTCGGCGCAGTAGCCGACATGCAGCGGCAGTTCGCCGAGAATGGCATTCATCGATGCGGCGGCGGCGCGCATTTCCGGCAAGGTCCGTAGTTTACTGACCAACAGGGCGTAGCTGCGGGCGAAGTGGATCAAAAACAGATAATCCTGGGTCAGGTAGCGGCGAAAGGCGGCCTGCGGCAGCGTGCCGTCGGCTAATTGCTTGAGGAAGGGATGCGCCACGTAGCGCTGCCATTCGGTGCCGGCTTGCTCGCGCAGACGGCCGTAAATACCTTGGGTAAAAGCGGGAATTATCATGGGACCTCCTGAAAAAGGGGAGATCCGGGCGTGCAGAAGTGTGAACAGGTAAGGATTGAAAACTGGCAACGATGCCGACCCGTCCCTTCGCTGGCATGACCCAGATCAGGTTCAAAGGGTTCGGTTTTTACGCCATCTCAGCCCTCACGGGACACCCCTCGGTTGCGCCATGTTATACGTCATTCACTTTTTGATTACAATGCCGGCGGGGGAAATTGCCATTTTTACGTGACACTGTCACCAAAATGCAGCGTTATGGTCACGAAGAAGATTGCCGTTTTGTGCGTTCGCTTGCGTTTTTTCATCCAAAAATAAGCAGATTACACGTGGCGTAAATTGGCGAAGAACAACAGGTTACGATATATTTTTAGTACATGCCCCGCCCATTCGTTGGCATCAATGCAGCAGACCTGGAGACCGCATGAAACTCGCAGGCCTTACCCTCATACTGATGTTGACCTGCTTTCCCGGCGCCGCTTCCGCAGCCGGTCTGTTCGACCCCGAGGACGGTATGCTCGATATGAGCGACTATTTGCAGGATAGCCCCTACGGATTTTTGCCCGTGCCAATGGTGATCACTGAACCGGCTATTGGCTATGGCGGAGGTCTGTTCGGCCTGTTCTTGCACGGTAAGGGGACGCGCGAGGGCGATCGTTTTATCCCGCCAGCCATAACCGGTTTCGGCGGCGGAGGGACGCAAAACGGGACCTGGTTCGTTGGGGCCGCACATCGCCATACCTGGGATCACGATCGTATTCGCTATCTGATCGGCGCCGGTTACGCCAACGTTAATCTCGATATCTACGCCGGTGATATCGCTGGTTTTAACAAAAACCGGGCGGTGCAAACCCATACCAGGGGCTTCGGCGGCCTGCAGAAACTGTTATTTCGCGTCGGTGATTCACCGGTATTTCTCGGCGCTTCACAGGTTTATGCACGTACGGAGGTGACCGCCGACAATCCGCTGATTAACCACGTATGGCAGCGGGTATTGGGGCAAAACAGCACCTCGTCGGCGCTCGGGGTGGTGGCGGAATATGACACCACGGACAACTTTTTCTATCCTAAGAAGGGGTTATCTCTGCAGGGTGAATATCGTTTTTATCGATCTCTGCTCGGTGGCGACTATCATTACAATCAGCTGGCTGTGGATGGCAAATACTTCATTCCGCTGGCGCCGACGTTAACCCTGGCGCTGGCGGGAAATTACCAATCGCTGACCCATCACGACAAGCATCTGACCCCGATGGCCCGGCCTTATATCGAACTGCGCGGGATCTCGCGTTTCCGCTATCAGGGGGATTATGTCGCTGCCGCGCAGACGCAGTTGGCCTGGCAATTTCAGCCGCGCTGGATCCTGCAGGGATTTGTCGGCGTCGGCAGCGCCGCCGATGAGGCGCATTCGTTGTGGCGGAAAAGCGAAGCGGCGTGGGGAACGGGTATTCGCTATCTGGTTGCCCGCCAGTACGGTTTATACACCGGCGTCGATGTCGCCTTCAGCGAACACGAACAGGCGGTCTATTTTAACGTAGGTTCCGGATTGTAAGGGCAAGAATAAAAATGAGATGGACAACGACCGTTTTCACGTTGCTGTTGACTTCGGGCGCGGTGTGGAACGCCTGCGCGGCAGAAAGTAGCGACAGCGAGAGTTATTTTCCTATCTGGGGCGATGAAGCGCGCGCCCGCGGCTATTCCATCCCGCTGCCTTTTGGCGTCAATCTCAGCTATATGAATATGCGTCAGGATATTATGGTCGACAGCATCGCCTTTTCCGGGTTGAAGCTGGGTAATCATCCTATCCCCAGCGACATGTTCGCCATCGATGCCGGACACACTCGCGAGCAGAGTAAAACTGAGAACCTACGCCTCGATATGTGGGTTTTTCCGTTCCTGAACGTTTATGGGATAGTAGGGCATACGCGGGGATCGTCGGTTTCTAACGTCTCGGTGGATGCCGACCCAACGCAATTCCGCGGCCTGGATCGCATCATCGCCAGTGCGGTACATGGCCTTAATCAAAGCGGTGATTTGCAAAACATTGATTTTGTCCTTGATTTTAAAGGCACAACCTGGGGTGGTGGTTTTACGTTGGCCGGAGGCTATGAGAACTGGTTTGCCCTGGTGGATACCAACTATACCCGCACGGACTTTGATATTCTCGACGGTAGCATTTCAGCCGTGACAGTGTCACCTCGCGTCGGCTATCGCTTCAACTTGCAGGGTATTTCCGGGCCATCACACTTGAGTCTGTGGGTCGGCAGTATGTATCAGGATGTGCAGCAGGAGTTTAAAGGCGATCTGGCTGACCTGCACATGCCTGCGCAGTTACAGCCGCTGATTGCCGCGGTAAATAAAGACGGTGACGGTAAGTTTGATGTCAAACAGAAGCTGACTTCGCCGTGGAATATGCTCATTGGCGCGCAGTACGAAATCACGCGCAACTTCAACGTTCTGACCGAATTGGGTTTTAACGATCGCAATAGTTTCTTTGTTGCCGGTGAATACCGTTTTTGACTTAACAGCGGCCACTCATCTGCAGGTAAGATGCGCGCTGTTTTTTTGTGGGGTGGAGAGCGCCTTTGATGCGTAAGAGTGTGTTGATTTTCCTGGCGGCCGCCTTTTCGGTATTTGCGCAGGATCCGATGTTACCGAATATTCCCGTCACTCGCGTTAGCCCGGTGGCGGGCGAACTGTCGGCGCCGGAATCGCTGCGCCCGTGTTGCGCCTTTGGCTTTGACCTGCGGGTGCGGGCTATTGGCGTGCCCATTCCGGTTTATCAGATTGGTAATGTATTAACGCTCGATACATTGGGCGAGCACCACTACAACGATAGCGCGCTGGGGGCGGTCAAAAACCTGGTTGGGTTAAGCGATGAACATAATGGCCTGATTTATACCCGCCGCGGCGGATTTATTGATATTGCCCACGTCCGTGATACCGCTGATTACACCTTCTATTTATTCAGCCGCATTTACCCCACGCTGGGTCAGTCGGGAAGGATTTTCTATAGTGAAGAGCTGGGGGTACGCCGGGTACAGTTAAACGCCTTTACGCCGCCAGCGTCTATGGTGCAGCGTTACACCATCGCCGCCTGGCTCGCCGGTCATCTGGCTTTCGAAATTGCCCAATGGCACGAGATCGCGCAATGGTATGGCTTCCAGTCGGTGCCGGGATTTTCGGAAGAGATATCGGCATTTTCGCCGGAAGACCTCTACTCAAATCTGCTCGGCGCGCGGCTGGCCATTAATGTCATTTTGCAGGGGAACGCCGGTTCGGTCGATGACTACAATCGGGCGATGGAAGCGGCATTAAAACAGACGCTGGTCAAACTGCTTGTCGCGCCGCAAAGTGAAACTGAACGTAAATTTCGCGACATCGACGGCGACTGGTGGAACAGTAAGCGTCGGGTACCGGACAAATTCCTGGTGCTTAAACGTAATTACGATCTCAGTGAAAACCGTCTGCCGACGCCGGTGCCTTTTGAACGCACGCCGCCGTATCGCCTGACGATGCCAAAGCAGGTTGACGGATTCACGCTGTCTGAGCTGGGTCAGCTCCAGATCCATCCAGGGCAGGACATGCAGTCACTGCCGGTTCCGCCGCGTTTTTACACCCCACAGCAGTTCCAGCTACTGGCGAATAAAGCGCAGCAGGCGGATGCTATCCAGCTGCAGCGCATTGAAAAATAACCCACGGCCGCCTCACCGGCGGCCGTTAACGCGTTAAACTTCAAGACCCGCGCGGTATTGCCCCCATTTCAGCACCGAATTGACGCCAATGGACAGGAACGGCTGCGGCGGGGTTTTGTTCGGCCCCGGCGAAGAGAGCAGGAAATCAATATGCTCGTTGCGTTCCCCGGCTATCATATCCGCCAGCAGTTTGCCGGTCGCTGTACCACGCGTAATGCCCAGACCATTGCAGCAGAGGGCGCCATAAACGTTATGCGCCAACTGGCCGAAGAAGCCTTCATGATTTTCGGACAGGCAGATCGCGCCGCTCCACGAATATTCGAAATCAACATCCGGCAACATGGGGAAGCGGCGGGCGAATGATTTGCGGTGGGTGGCGATATATCGCTGCAAAATTTGCTCGCGCGGGCGGCCATTGGGATGGAAGCTAAAACTGTTGCGTATCAGAATCCGATTATCAACCGTGCGGCGCACGGTGCTACCAAACGGATGCGCCGGGATAACGCCCCATACCGGTTTCCCGCCGAGCCGCGCCTGTTCGGCATCGTTGAGCGGGCGGCTGAGACTGCCGTACAAGAAAGTCGGCAACAGGCGGCCTTTCAGGAAACCAAAATGCGAGGCAAAAGCGTTGTTTGCCAGTAGCAGATTATCGCAGCTGATGCTGCCGTTCTTATGGACCAGGGTGACGATGTTGCCATAATCGATGCTGGTAATTGGCGTGTATTCATACAGCGTGACGTTAGACGGAAGGGTATCCGCCAGTCCTTTAACCAGCGCCGCAGGCTGTAACAGAACGGTGCCGGGAATATACAACGCTTTCTGGTAATACTCGGTGCCAATATGCGCGGGGAGATCCTGGGCATCAATCATCTGCGTGTCGCGACCGATTTTCGCCAGCCCGCTGCGATAGGCTTCCAGTACGGCAATACCGGCGCTGCCGACCGCCGCCTGATATTTACCGGACTCGCTCATCTGGCAGTCGATGTGATGCGTTTTGACGATCTCCCGCAGGTAGTTTTGCCCAAGGGTATTGAGTTTAAGGATCCGATTGGCGGTGGCGATATCGCCGATATAATCCCTGGCGCCAATATCGTGTGGCACATCGATAGCGAATCCGGCATTACGCCCGGAGGAGCCAAAGCCGACTTCCTGCGCATCGATCAAAATGACTTCGTCATCAGGATAATGCGTCGCCAGCTGCCGCGCTGCCGCAAGGCCGGTGAGCCCGGCGCCGACGATAGCCCAGCGGGCATGGCTCTGGCCAACATGGGCCGGACGCGGAGGGCGAGGTTGACTGGTGTGATACCAGCCTGGCAGCGCGTCGTCTGCGGGCAGAGAGGTGATCTTTTGCACGGTGGTGACTCCAGTTTATTCATCGATAAATTCTGCTCGCAGGAGAAATGCGCGCAGAAGAGATCAAGCCAGCGTTCCCTGTACTAAACGCGGTAATAAACCGGAGTCAATCAGCGACAGTCACAATCCATTGCCGGGCATCTGTATCCGATCATCTACGGGTAATCCCTGCGGCGCGACAAACAGCTCCATGGTTTCACGCGACAGCTCCCAGTGTTCGAAGACCAGATCAACGACCGCCTGCTCGTTATGTTCCTCAAGAGCGGCAATAAAAGCATCATGATGATCCGCCGCCCGGCTCAGGCGCCGTTCCATATCCTCATTGCTCGGGCGAAAGAAAGTATGGCCAATCCGGCTATGGTCGATAAGCAGCCGCCCTAAGCTGGGTTGCAGGTAGGGGTTTGCAGCCATCTCGCCCATAATTTCATGGAAGCGGTTGTTTTCGAGCACCAGCGCTTGGTTGTCCCGACTCCGCACCGCTTTGCGAAAACGTTTTTGCGTCTCTTTCAGCGCCTTCAGCTGCGCAGGTTTACCGTTTTGCACCGCCAGGCGGCCCACTGCGGCATAAATCATCGGCGCCACGAGAAAGAAATTGCGCAATGAATGATGGTTCATTGGACTGACGCGCACGCCGCGCTTTTCGATGATCTCCAGATACCCTTCGCCAGCCAAACGCTGGAATACTTCTCTCACCGGGGTACGGGATAGCCCGTACTGGTTGCTGAGCCGGGTTTCGTCGAGATCGGCATCCGGGTCGATTTCCATTGTCAGGATGAGACGTTTTAAATCGTCATACAGCGCTGCTTTGCCAGATCGTTTCACAAGACTCCTGTGGTATTCGGTCGAGGTAGTTGAACGTTAATTGTATACAGAAAAAATAATAATAAAGTCTATCTGACCAGCAAAACGTTGGCTTGAAGTTGTTAAAGAGCGAACCCAACGGCTGCCAAAGCAGCCGTTTTAGCGGGCAAACAGCAAAAACAGCAGGCCGCATCAGCCTGAAATATCGATCCAAATCGTTTTCAGTTCGGTGTACTGATCGTGGGCGAAAATGGATTTATCCCGCCCACCGAACCCCGACTCTTTATAGCCGCCGAATGGCGTCGTGGCATCGCCTTCGCCAAAGCAGTTAACGGTAACCGTACCGGCGCGTAGGGCACGCGAGACGCGCACCGCCTTGCGCAAGTTGTCGGTATAGACCGAAGCGGCCAGACCATAGTCGGTATCGTTGGCAAGCACGATAGCCTCCTGCTCGTCGCGGAAACTGGTCACGCACAGCACCGGGCCGAAAATTTCTTCGCGGAACAGGGCGCTTTGCGGGGAAACGCCATCGACGATCGTTGGCTGAACATAGATCTCCTGCGCCGTCCCGCCGCCGTGAAGGACGGTTAACCCTTCCTCACGCGCGATATCCAGGTAGGATTTGACCTTATGGAAATGCGCCTCGCCGATCATCGTTCCCAGGCGATTTTGCGGGTCGAGTGGGTTGCCTTGCGTCCAGTCATCAATGTGCGCGGCAATGGCAGCCAACAGTTGCGGCTTGATCTCCTCTTGCACCAGCAGGCGTGAGGTCGCGGAGCAGTTTTCGCCCATATTCCAGAAAGCGCCGTTGAGGATGTGCTGTGCGGCCTGTTGCAGGTCTTCGACATCGGCAAATACAATCGCCGGGTTTTTACCGCCGCATTCCAGCACCACCTTTTTCAAATTCGAGTCCGCCGCGTAGCGCAGGAAGCGTCGACCGGTGGCGGTAGAACCGGTAAAGCTCACCATATCCACATCCGGGTGCAGGCCGATGGGTTCACCCACCGCTTTACCCGTGCCGGTGACGACGTTTAACACCCCGGCCGGGATGCCCGCCTTAAACGCCAGATCGGCCACTCGCAGCGCGGTTAAGGAGGTTTGTTCCGCCGGTTTGACGATCACCGAGCAGCCTGCGGCCAGCGCCGGGCCGATTTTCCATGCCAGCATCAACAGCGGGAAATTCCATGGCAGCACGCAGCCAACGACGCCAATCGGTTCGCGAACCACTAATGCCATCGTCTGATTGTTGGTCGGCGCACTGTGATCGTACAGCTTATCGATCGCTTCAGCATGCCAGCGTAGGACGTGAACCGTTTCCGGGACGTCGACCGCCAGACACTCGCCAAGCGGTTTGCCGCTATCGAGGCTTTCGAGTAGCGCCAACGACTCGCTCTGCTGCTCGATAAGATCGGCCAGCGCCAGCAGGGTGGTTTTGCGCTCGGCAGGGGCGACGTGTCGCCAGTCTCCGCGTTCAAATGCCGCACGCGCTTTGGCGACGGCGATGTCAACATCGGCTTCGTCACACGCGGCAAGATGGGCTAATACTTCGCCGGTTGCCGGGTTAGTGGTTGCTAACGTATTGCCGGATTGGGCATCGACGAAGCGACCATTAATAAACGCCTGACCCGATATCTCGAGATCGCGCGCCAGCGCGGTATAGTCGTTGAGAGTGCGTACCTTGCTCATCGCTACCCCTTACGCCGCAATTGCCGCAGCGACATTGCGTTTGACATCCGCGATCACCGACTGCAGTTGGGCTTTTTCACTGTCATCCAGATCCTGCAGCGGCGCACGCGCGGAACCGGTCGCCAGCCCGTTGAGATCGCAGCCGTATTTAATCGCCTGGACAAATTTACCGGCATCAAGGAAGTTCATCAGCGGCATCATCGCCGCCATAATTTTGCGTCCTTTAGCAAAATCTTTATCCACTACGCAGGCCTGGTACAAGGCGACGTGCTCAGCAGGGATGAAGTTGGAACCAGCGCAAACCCAGCTGCGAGCGCCCCAGGCGAAGAATTCCAGCGCCAGATCGTCCCAGCCGCAGGAAAGGGCGATGTTAGGGAATTTACAGGCCAGCAGATGCAGGTTGTTCATATCGCCGGAGCTTTCTTTGATCGCCACGATATTTGCCGACTGGCTGACAGCGTTGAAGTAGGTTTCGCCCATCGAAATCCCCATCCGGCCCGGATAGTTGTAAAGCATCGCCGGCAGCCGGGCTGCGTCATCGACGGCCAGCGCGTGCCGGGCATTTTCCTGTTCTGTCGGTAAGGCATACGGCGGCGAGGTTATAAGGATGGCGTCGGCGTTAATCTCACGCGCGTGTTTGGCATACAGTACCGCGTCTTCGGTGCGAATGGCGCCGGTGCCGACAATCAACGGCAGGCGATTCGCGGTCACTTTACGCGCCCGCTCGGCCAGCAACAGTCGTTCTTCAACCGTCTGTGCATAGTATTCGCCGGTCGAACCGCCGATGATAATGCCGTGAACGCCGCCGCTAATTAAGGATTCGAGCACCGCTTCAAAACGATCGATGTCGATCGCGCCATTGGCGGCATAAGGCGTGACTGCCGGGGTATAGATACCTTCAAATTTGAACATATTCACCTCTATCAATGATCTGTTGACCTGTTTTGTTAACAATCTGCCAACATCGATTATGACGGTCAATATGTGCATTTTTTTTGCATACAATAAAAATACAACGTTAATACAAAATAATAGTATAAAAATACATTGTTAAAACTAAATAATCATTAATAACAATGATTTGTGTTATTTTATTTTTTGTTTAAATTTTATAATCGATATCCAATCAAGATCACAATATCGAAGAATAGCGCGTTAAGTCATATTTACAGTCGTCATTCATGAGCATAGCTTTAGGCGTGAATTTAACTTCGTTTTAACAGAAGCGCGGCCGACGCGGCATGCGGGTTCTGCTTAATGAGAGAGGCGGGCGAAATGACCCAAAAGCGAGCAACCCTAATCGGATTGATGGCTATCCTGCTGTGGAGCGCGATCGTCGGTTTAATCAAAAGCGTCAGTGAAGGCTTCGGCCCATTGCTGGCGCGGCGATGATATATAGCTGTAGCGCCGTATTATTGTTATTTACCGTTGGTTTTCCGGATGTAAAAAAATTCCCACGCTGCTATCTGCTACTCGGCAGCCTGCTTTTTGTTTGCTACGAACTGTGCTTGTCATTATCGCTGGGTTTTTCTGGCAGCGGCCAACAGGCGATTGAAGTCGGGATGGTCAATTATCTATGGCCCAGTTTAACTATCGTATTATCGGTCATCGTGAACCGACAAAAAACCCGTCTGGTGATTATTCCGGGGATCCTGATCGCGATAGCGGGAATTTGTCGCATATTGGGTGGCGAACAGGGATTCTCGCTCACGGAAATAACAGCCAACCTGCAATCCAATCCATTAAGTTATGGACTGGCATTGAGCGGTGCAATGATCTGGGCAATTTATTGCGTGGTGACCCAGAAAATCGCCAAAGGCAATAACGGCATTACGCTATTTTTTATTCTGACCGCGCTGGTGTTGTGGAGTAAATATATTTTTACGCCACAACCGGCATTCACATTAATCAGCTGGACATGGATCAGTCTGGCCATGTCGGCAGTTGCCATGGGCTTTGGTTATGCGGCCTGGAATACGGGTATTCTGCACGGCAACGTCACCATCCTGGCGACTGCATCCTACTTCATTCCGGTTATTTCGGCGTTGATAGCCGCACTGATGCTCCATTCCACGCTGACCATGGTGTTCTGGCAGGGGGCGGCGATGGTCAGCCTGGGCTCGCTCTTATGCTGGTGGTCCACCCGCGCAAAAACCGTCGTCAAAATCAGTGAACAAACGCAATAGAAGCCTATACCGCTATGCAACACAGACAGGAGTATATAATGTCTAACACTATCTCGGTTGAAGATGTTCCGCTGAGCCGTTTTCACCGACTGCTCACCGTTCGCTCTGGCGGCGGTTCTTATGTTGATGGTTATGTATTAAGTATTATTGGCGTGGCGATGGCAAAAATGTCACCGGCATTAGGACTGAATTCTTTTTGGGAAGGATTAATTGCCGCTTCGGCGCTAATCGGTATTTTCTTTGGCGGTTTTGTTGGCGGTAAATTAACTGACCGGCTGGGCAGGAAGAAAATTTATTTTGTCGGGCCAACGTTATTTATTCTTACTTCGCTGGCGCAATATTGGGTACAGAGCGGGGAGACGTTATTTATGTTGCGTTTTCTCAGCGGCGTGGCGGTAGGAATTGAATATCCGGTGGCGACCGCGTTTCTGGTGGAGTTTCTCCCGAAAAAATATCGCGGTCCTTGCCTCGCCACGCTAACCATTTTGTGGTTCGCGGGGGCGGCGACAGCCTATATCGTTGGTGAAATGATTATTCATTTTGCTGGCCCCAACGCCTGGCGTCTGGCGCTCGCCAGTACGGCGCTCATTGGCGCGGCGTTGTTTGTTGTCCGCCTTGGCACGCCGGAGTCTCCGCGTTGGTTAATCAGTAAAGGGCGCAGCCAGGAAGCGGAAAGCATCATCAAACAGGTCTATGGCGCTAATTTTGGTTTACAAAATCTGCCGGAGCATAAAGAGAGCGGCAAGCTGTCTTTTAAAGATCTGGTGTTCTCCGGTTACGGTAAACGGATGGCGTTTGTCACTATCTTCTGGACCTGTTCCGTGATCCCGGTGTTTGCCGTCTATGCCTTTGCTCCTAAGGTGCTGGATGCCCTACATCTTAACGGCGACTGGGCGGCGTATGGTTCGGTTGCCATTACGCTGCTGTTTGTTGTCGGCTGTATCATTGCCACCTGTCTGGTGAACAGTATGGGGCGCCGCCGCCTGCTGTTACAAAGTTTCCTCTATTCCGGATTGGCGCTGCTGCTGCTTGGTTTTCTGCGAGATGGGCCCTCGGCGATTATCCTGCTATTGTTTGGCGCCTATGCGCTGTTTATCGGCGGCGCTCAGGTGCTGCAGCTGGTCTATCCGAATGAAATTTTCCCCACCCGAATCCGCGCCGAAGCGGTTGGCGTCGGCACGTCAATGTCGCGGATCGGCGCTGCAGCAGGGACTTATCTGGTGCCGGTTTCACTGCAATCGCTGGGGATTGGCCCGACGATGTATATCGCCGCCGGAATCACCTTTTTCGGCCTGTTGGTCTCGTGGTTCCTCGCGCCGGAAACCAGTGCTAAAAATCTCGAAGACGCCGCCGCGCTCGATGATAACGGTCCGCCGTCTAAACAGGCGAACGGCCATTTCAAACAACACTCATTGTAGAATAAGGGCCGCGTTGCGGCCCTTATTCTATGGGTTATCCATCAGCTGATCGACTTTACGCCGACGTTTACGGTAGGCGCTCGGCGTTTCGCCATACTGCTTGCGAAACCAGGCAATCAGGTGTGATGCATCGGAAAAACCGCAAGCGGTGGCGATGGCATTAATGCTGTGGCTGCTATCGGCCATCAGTTTTCGGGCATGAGCCAGGCGCATCTTCCGCCAGTAGGCGGCCGTGGTTTCCCCGGTGCTGCGTAGAAAAATGGCATTCAGTTGGCGTACCGGAACGCCGGTGAAGTCGGCGATGTCGTTGACTGGCAGCGGCGAATCGAGATGATGCTTCATAAAGTCGATCACTTTCTGCACCAGATCGTTGGCGTAGATCTCTTCAGCATCAGCCGTTTTACGGGCTTTTTTCGTCGTTTTACGGCCATCAGGTTCATCGATCAGCAAATACTTTAATACCTTACGCATGCGCAGCGTACCGCAATGCTGGCGAATCAGATCGGCGGCGAGGTCAATGCCGGTGCCGCCTGGACAGGAAATAATGCCGCCGTCGCGAATATAGGTTTTATCAATAACCGGGATCGCTTTAGGAAATCGCCTTTTGAACTCATCACGGGTGGTGAAGTGAATCGCACAGCGATGGCCGTCCAACAGACCGGCATTACCCGCGATAAACGCGCCGCTACAGAGGGTAATGATCGGAATGTTACGCGCATGCAGATCGCGCACCGCCTCCAGCAACCAGATCGGCGGGTTGCGGGTCTCCTCCAGCAAGCCGCCAGCGAGCACGAAATAATCCCAGCGTTTGCTGAAATCCAGCGGCGCGGTCGGCGTGACCGGCAAGCCGCAACTGGCCGTCACCGGGCGGTCGTCGCAGGTCATCCACTGCCACTGGCAAAAAATTTGTCGGCTGGCAAAGGACTCATCGGCGGCGAAACGCAGAGACTCCACCAGGCCCGCCACGGCGGCAAGGGTGAAGTGGTTCATTAGCAGAAAGCCGATCGTCAGGTCAGGTCTGGCGTCGGTTAACGGCGCATCGTGCATCGGCAGGTATCCGGTTAATCACTGTCAGGAAAATCTAACATAATTGCGGCGCTGGCTATACTCAATCAAACGGGATTTGCCGGTGTTTATCTACGTAACTTTTTTCACTTTTCCTGGCAATATTTGTATCGCTGATTCGTCTACCTCAATACAGACAACTTAATGAGGTATCAGACGATGAGAGATTTTGATTTGCACGGACGTCATCAACATGGATGGGGTCGCCATCGCATGGCGCGGCCGTTGATTATCGGCATAGTGATTATCGCCGTACTTGGACTGGTGGTCATGTCGCTGTGGAATGCTTTGCTACCGGCGTTGATTGGCGTGAAAAGTATCGGCTTCTGGCAGGCGTTGGGGCTGTTGGCGCTGTGTCGTATTTTGTTTGGCGGTCTGGGTGGTTTTCATCGCGGCATGTTTGGCATGGTGCAAGCGCGTCGGCGGATGCACGAACGTTGGATGACGATGACCCCGGAGCAGCGCGAGGAGTTTGCCCAACGTTTTGGTCGCCATGGTCGCCATGGTCACTGCGGTTGGCATGAGCGTCGCGCTGAACAGCCGAGCGCGGATACCCAGACGACGAAAACGCCGGGTGCCGAGTGAGTGAGGTGAAAAACGCGATGGTGGGGGAATCACGGCTGTTGTCCGCGCTTGCCGCCTGTCGCTCGCGCTTAAGTGCCTTTATTCGTGGCCGTACGGCAATTCGCGACGATGCGGATGATATTTTACAAGAGGTGTCGCTGCAGTTAATGAAGGTTGAACAGCCGGTGGAGAATGTCGCCGCATGGCTGTTCCGCGCAGCGCGCAACGAAATGACCGATCGTTCGCGGAAGAAACGCGAGTTGCCGTTCTCTTCAGGCTTCGCTGATGAAGACGATGTGACGTTTGCCGAGGATGAACTCGCTGAAACTTTGTTTGGCGTCGCGCAAACGCCGGAAGAAGACTATCTGAAAGAACTGTTGTGGGAGGCATTAACCGAGGCTCTGGCGGAGCTTCCCGCGTTGCAGCGAGAGGCTTTTGAAAAAACGGAGCTGCAGGGTTACAGCTACAAGGCGCTGGCGGCCGAGAGCGGAGCCAGCGAGCAGGCCTGGCTTTCACGCAAACACAAAGCCGTCCTTTATCTACGTAGCCGGTTGCAGACGCTTTATGATGAATTGACTGCCCCTTAATAACGGCCCGGCCTCATTAGCGAGCGGGCCGTTATTTTTCTTAATTATCCCCACCAAGGGATAATTCTTTCAATATCCCTTAGTGGGGATAAAAAATTGCGAATTGACATTATCCCTTCATAGGGATAACAATCACTATATCCCCACAAGAGGATATGGAACAATCGTGAATCCACAGCCGATGATTTATAGCCCCGTGCAATTGGCGAACCATCTCAAACTGGTTCGCCAGAAAAACCAGTGGACCCAAAGTGATTTAGCTCGTCGCATTGGGATAAAGCAGGCGACTATCTCTAATTTTGAAAATCATCCCGAGAAGACAACGCTCGCCACCGTATTTAAGATTTTACAATCGCTTGAGTTGGTCATGTCTTTGAGTGCCAAAGGTGAGTCAACCGCACCGGCTGCCGGGAACCCACAACAGGATCTGGAGTGGTAATGGCTGCACTCAGTACATGGATGAACGATGAGCTGGTCGGTACCCTGACCAAGCAGGCAAATGGCGCACATACCTTTCGCTATGCCGAAGCCTGGCTGCTCAACCCGCGGGCGAGGCCGCTCTCTTTATCACTACCGCTGCAGTTCGGTAATATCACCTCCGATGCGGTGTTCAATTATTTCGATAACCTACTACCGGATAGCGTGAAAGTCCGCGAGCGCATCGTAAAACGCTACCAGGCGCGTTCAAAACAACCCTTTGACCTGTTGGCGGAAGTAGGGCGAGATAGTGTTGGTGCTGTCACCCTGCTGCCTGAGAGCGAGCAGCCGATACTCGGCCATTTAGCCTGGGATTCTCTGGATGAAAAACGGCTACAAACGTTGCTCACCGCCTATCAGTCCGATATTCCGTTAGGCATGATTGCGGGCCATGATGACTTCAGGATTTCAGTCGCTGGCGCCCAGGAGAAGACCGCACTATTAAAAATCGACGGGATTTGGTCGATACCCAAAGGTACAACGCCCACAACGCATATCATCAAATTGCCAATCGGCGAGATAAAACAACCGAACGCGACGTTGGATCTCCGCGAAAGCGTGGATAATGAGTTTTTATGTCTGACCCTGGCGAGGGTGTTGGGTTTCAAGGTGCCAGACGCTGAAATAATACGTACGCCAGATATTCGGGCGCTTGCGGTTGCGCGTTTCGATCGCCGCTGGGCGCGCGATAATACGGTGCTACTGCGGCTGCCGCAGGAAGATCTCTGCCAGACCTTCGGGTTGCCATCGTCGATGAAATATGAGTCTGACGGCGGTCCGGGGATCCATGAAGTCATGAATTTTCTGCTTGGCTCCAGCGAAGCACTAACAGACCGCTATGATTTTATGAAATTCAATGTGTTCCAGTGGCTAATTGGCGCCACAGACGGTCATGCAAAAAACTTTTCCATATTCCTGCAGCCGGGTGGCAGTTATCGCTTAACGCCGTTTTACGACATCCTCTCTGCTTTCCCGGTATTAGGCGGCACGGGTCTGCATTTACGAGATCTGAAATTATCGATGAGCCTGAAAGCAAGCAAGGGACGGAAGGTGGACATCAATACGCTTTATCCACGGCATTTCCTCGCGACAGCCAAAGAGGTGAACTTCCCACAAGATCAGATGCAGGAGATTCTGCGTTTCTTTGCCGAAAATATTCCATCCGCTCTTGAGACTGCACTGGCTCGTTTGCCACATGATTTCTCTCCTGCCGTTTATCGTTCGGTGACGACTCATACGTTGAAACTGCATGCACGGCTGATGGCTTCGCTATAACAACGTTGCCAGCCATTCGGCGAAAATTCTCACTTTGCGCGGTAAGTGACGATGCGGATAACCCCGCGACAGGCGCGGGGATAACATGTTTATGCAAGCGTTACCCAGCGTTTACCGACCGCCATTGTCAGGCCGACGATCGTCACAATGGCCGCCAGGTGCATCACGAAATCGAGCGCATGCAGATGTACCGGATGGCAAAAGGCGAGCAAACTTACCGCCATGCACGAGACGCCGAGCCCGGCCATCGCCAGACTGCGTAGCGGATGCAGCGCCCGGGTGCGGCGCAGTGTTGCGATGATAAGCGCCATCATCGGCAGGCTCACGACCAGCAGGAAGGTGAAACAGCGCACGCTGTCGTTATCGGCAACCGGCGGAGCGGTACCGGGAATGCTGCTCAGGCTGAGTCCCAGCCACAACAGCCCCATCGGCAGCAGCGCCTTCCAGCTAATACTGCGTCTCCCGGCTATCGACATTGCCAGCGCGCTACGTAACGCCAGCACGCCTAATATAAACGCCGTCAGCAGTTGCCCTACGGCCTGCAACGCGCCCGGCTGGGACCAGTCGGTCAACCCGCGCGGCACGAGAAAACTGGTGATGAAGGCACACGGCAGAGCAACGGCCAACCACGCCAGCACGCGCCAGCCCGTCGGCCACGGGCGTTTTACCGGCCGAACCTGCTGGCCAAGTTTTTCGATTAACAGATCATGATCGGTCATGATGGGCTCCAATGCGCCGCAGGTTTTGCAGCGCCCGATGCAGCAGCGACTTCACCGCTGAAATGCTGAGATTGTTATATACCGCCGCTTCCGCGAGGCTCATCTCACGCAGATGAACGTGTTCGACGATATGGCGCTGGCGCTCAGGGAGTTGACGCAGCCACTGCGCCAGTTCTTCCTCAGAATCGCCCGTCGCGGCGTGAGTTGCGACAGCTTCTGGGACCTCGTCGTCGGCCACCTCCCAGTGCTGGCGACGACCACGACGGCGCAAGGCATCAACGCAGCGAGCGGAAATGATCGCCAGCAACCACGGCAAAAAGGGCCAGTTGGGATCGTAGGTATGGCGTACCCGATGTATCGTCAACAGTATGTCCTGGATAACGTCATCAACCAACGCCTCATCGGCCAACTGTTTACGCACCTGCGAGCGGATCACCGGTAGCAACGCTTTGAGCAAACGGGTATAGGCGAGCCTGTCGCCCGCCTGCGCGCGTTCCATTAACGTTGGCCAGTTTTCCCGTGCGTTATCGTTGGTTTGCATTAGCCGCCTTGTTATTCATTCATGCCTTTTTCCCGGCGGCCTGGTTCAGGGCTTTCACCACGATACCCGGGGTTAATACCTGAGGCAGGACCTTCGGCGGTCCGCCGTCTGCCGGATAGACGACATACAGCGGCAATCCGCCCTGACCGAACTGGTTTAGCGCGTCATCGACATCCGGGTTAAATTTGGTTGAATCGGCCACCATATACAACGTACCGGTATTGGCCAGCGCGGTTTTTACCGCCTGAGTCGAGAGAGAGGTCTTCTCGTTGACCTGGCAGGTAATACACCAGGAGGCGGTGAAGTTAACAAAGATAGCTTTACCGTGCCCACGCTGGGCCGCCACATTTTGCGGCGTCCATTTTTGTGGACCAGTCCGCGCAGCGGCTTGCAACGCGGCCGGGGCATCGACAGGTTTTATCAGACCCGGCAGCGGCGCGATGGCCACGATCAGCAGCGCGACGGTGGCACTCAATAACCACCGATGGCCTTTACCCTGATAGCGACGTTGCTGCGCGATCCCGTACAACCAGGCGCAAAAGCCCAACACCACCGACGCCGCCAACAGCGCCGCCAGCGCAGTGCTGCCGGACTGCTGCGCCAGCACCCACACTAACCAGGCATAGGCGCCGAACATCGGAAACGCCAGCACCCGTTTCAGAATATCCATCCATGCGCCGGGGCGAGGAAGGACGCGCGCCAGTGCCGGGAACAGCGAAATTAAGGTAAAGGGTGCGGCAAAACCGAGGGCGAGGGCGAAGAAAATTGCCAGCGCCGAGGCGGGCGGCTGCACCAGCGCATAACCAATGGCGCTGGCCATAAACGGCGCCGCACAAGGGGTTGCCACCACGATGGCCAGCACGCCGGTCAATGCGGAACGAACAAATGCCCCGCGTCCCAGCTCGATCTCACCAACGCGCTGTGCCGCCAGTCCGACTTCAAAGACACCGAGTAGATTGAGCGCCGCGCCGAGGATAACCAGCGCCAGCAGGGCGATCACCAGCGGCGACTGCAGCTGGAACCCCCAGCCGACGGCGGTTCCCCCGGCACGTAACGCCAACAGGACTCCGGCCAGTGCCATCATCGCCACCATCACGCCCAGCAGAAACGCTACCCCTTCGCGGCGGGCATGAGCGGCATTTTCGGAATGACGCAGCAATCCTAATGCTTTCAGCGAAACCACCGGGAAAACGCAGGGCATAAAGTTAAGAATAATGCCGCCGATAAAGGCGGCCAGCATAGCGGTCAACATCGCTGGCCTCGTTTTTTAGTGGGTTTGCGGATGCGCGGCGTCGTACTGTTTCACGGCGGCGAGCGTTTTCGTAATATGCGTTTCCGGGTTTCTATCAGTGTAACTCAGCAGAATGTCGCCATTCGGCGCAATGACATAAGACGTGCGATCGGACAGCGTTTTGCCTTTCATTTGCATCAACGTGTCATACTGCGCGGCGACTTTGGCCCCTGGGTCGGCGGCGACGGCAAACTTATCGCGGCACTCCAGCTTAGAGAAATCGCTGACCTGATCGGTATTCCCGGCGGTGACGCCAATCACCGTCGCCCCCATCTTGCTGAAGTCATCGGTGGCTTCGGCAAAATCATGCGCTTCGATAGTGCAGCCGGCGCTGAAGGCGGCCGGGAAGAAATAGAGCACGACGGGACCTTTCTGTAGGGCTTTTTGCAACGAGAAATCGATGGGTTTACCGGCCAGCGCGCCTTTTAATTCAAAATCCGGCGCTTTTGCGCCCACCGCCAGCGCGGCGTTGGCGGTAAAGGAAACGGCGCTGACGCCAAGGGCGGCGGCGAAGGTGAGGGCGGTGATTAAGGTTTTGCCAGGTTTCATTCTCTGCTCCTGCGATGTAAGAGTCATTGATTCGATACTCTCTTCAATTCGCTGGCGCGGGCAGAAAAGTTGCGCTGAGGTGAAAAAAAATTTAAATCGAAGTAGCAAAACTCCCCGTTCAGCGGAAACGGGGAGCCTGGCCGCAGGGGATCAACTTCCCCAGCGGCTCTTCAGATAACGCACCGCCTGCTGGGTTTGCGGTTGGTTAAGGTTGTTCTCGCGAAACAGAATCGTGCCCTGAATTCCTGGCGTGGTTTCATTGAGGTCGATCTGTTTTTTCAACTCCGGCACGCCGCCGTCAACCATCCAGTCCGGTTCGTTTTTTGACGGTTCGCCGACCTTATACAGCGCCACGCCGATATACAGCCGTGTATTGGTCGGTTTCACCACCTCGGCCCACCATTTAGCCAGCACATCATAGCGGGCGGCATCGCGGGCGAACGGCCAGTACAACTGCGGCGCGATATAGTCCAGCAGCCCTTGTTGTACCCAACTGCGGGTATCGGCATAAGACTCATCATAGGCTGCCGCGCCGCGGGTGTCGGAACCTTGCGGATCGTGCGAACGGTTACGCCAGACCCCCGCCGGACTCACGCCGAATTCAACCTGCGGGTTAAGCTTTTTGATGGTGTGCGAAACCTGCACGATGAGTTGCTGGGTATTGTGGCGCCGCCAGTCGGCTTTCGAGGCATAGCCCTGGCCATATTGCTGGTAGGTCTGATTATCGTTAAGCGCCGAACCCGGCGTTTCGGTATAGAAGTAGTCATCAAACTGTACGCCATCGATCGCGTAATTCTGCACCACCTCCGCCACGATGCTGGTTATCCAGTCACGCACTTCCGGGATCCCCGGATCGAGGACAAAACGATCGCTGGCGGTGCGTATCCAGCTCCGGTGCAGCACAAACACGCTGGCGGGCACCTGGGTCAGGGTGTTGTTAAGTTCAGCGATTGTGGCCGGTTTAGTATTGACTGAGACGCGATAAGGGTTGAACCAGGCGTGAACTTTCATCCCACGCTTATGCGCTTCCTCGATCACGAACTGCAGCGGGTCGTAGCCGGGATTTTCGCCGATTTTGCCGGTCAGCATATCCGACCAAGGCAGAATATGGGACTCCCAAAGCGCGGTGCCGTCAGGTTTCACCTGGAAGAAAACGGTATTGATACCGAGGCGTTGTAGATTATCGAGCTTGGCGATCAACGCCAGCTTTTGCTGACTGATGCGGCTTTCAGGACTACTGGCGATAATCGAACCCACCGGCGGCCAGTCAAGCCGGGAAACGGTGGTTAACCAGACGCCGCGCACCGGTTGCTGGCGCTTCGCCGATTTTTGCGCGACAGGCGATTGACTGGTGCTCACCAGCGATTTCGGCGGTTTGTTGGAACAGGTCACGAGCAAGAGCACGGCAGCAGCGATAGCGCCGAGTCGGGTCACCGTGGTGACAGAGGGGAGGCGACGAGAAGCGATGATAAATACTCCCGTAGGCATGTAGACGCTTGAAAAGCCACATTGTCTTATGATTCGCCTGTCAGGGCAAGGCGCGCTCATCTCCCGCGATCAATAAACCACATGTGTCTGGCTGTCGTTTCCATAACACGCCAGACGAATAATTTCCTTTATCGGCCGTAAGCTGAAAAAACGGAATTTACCTGGATAACCGGGGGGGCGGTTATGTTACAACATATTACTAAACGCACAGCTAAGGAGAATCCGATGCGAAAAATATTATTGTTAGCCGCCGTTTTGCTGGCATCCGCACCGTTCGTGACTCAGGCCGAAGAGATTACGCTATTACCGGCTATTAAACTGCAAATCGGCGATCGCGATTCCTATGGTCACTACTGGGATGGCGGCACCTGGCGTGATAGAGACTACTGGCATCGCCATTACGAATACCGTGATAAGCACTGGCGCAAACTTGAGAAAAAACAGCGTAAAGCCTATGAAAAAGGCTATCACGATGCACGTAAAGACTATAAAAAGCGCGAGAAAGAGTACGACAAGCACCACAAGAAACATCACCATTAAAATAACATCGGGGCCAGCAAGGCCCCGTTTTCGTCTCTACTCCACTATGCGTCTAAGAATCATCCGATTATTCATTGTTTTTACAAAGTCGTCATAAGTTGGTCATAGAAGCCACCAGCGATTATGTCAAATCACGTGCCTTTCCGATGCTATATCAGCATTGCCTCATAATATCGAAAATAACCTACCAAGATTGGTGGGGACATTTGCCGCAAAATATTTTTTAGGACTTTTCCATCTTCTCAGACAGTGAAAACTCCGATTTACATGTCAATTAAATATACCTTTCAAATCATCCAGTTAAATTACTCTTTCTTTTAGAGTGGTTATGGGATTACACTTTTTCGGCGCATGAGCATTTCGCTGGATAAAAACGGCATGTGAGATTATTCCTAAAAATTTAAATACGATAACCACTCATAACTATTGGCTGAAAATGCGAGTTGAATTGACTCGATCGATCTGTAAAATTGTGTGGTGATAGTTAATGAAATGTAATAAAGGGATCCACTCCGGTGATGATTCGTGCGGTAGCTATGCATTTACCGTGCTCATCAGCCCTTTGACACACAGTGATTAAGGATATTTAGGCCATAATTTCGGCATAAATAAACCTTAAGAAAATAAAAGCATTGCAATGGAAAAGCATATGAAAACGCGAGTATTTTTGGCCGCTATAATTGCGGTTTCACTGGCTGGGTGCGAAGCGCCACCAAAGCCGCAAATTACCGATGATACGATTGAAACCACGCAAATTAATGGCGTGAATTTAACCCATCGCCATATTGTTGTGCCGCCCACCGAATTTACCCCGATAAACGCCGAGTATCGTGCGCTGTATTCCGCAGCGGTAATGAGCCAGGCCGGTTATGGTGGAAAAGTCATCGTCCAGTTAGTTCCCGGCGCCAGCTACCTCGCGCTTGGTCAGGCTCAAGATGGTTGGATCGCCTTAGCTAACGAAGGGCAGGAAAACCTGATTGGCTACGCGCCGGCTAACGCCGTAGTGAAAAGCGAACTGTACGATAAAACGTTACGCAATCAGTCCCGGCGTCCAGTGGCGCGTAAAAAAGCGACCTGCGTGAGCGTTGACGGAAATACCAAAGCCTGTAAGAACGGCAATAACGGTACCTGGATTCTGGATTAATCCCGCCTTTACGAGCGACACCGTATGAATAATAAATCTCTTTTACGCCAGGTATTGCTGGCGTTTTATTTGTTTCTTTTTACGTTGGTTAGTGGATGTGGCTCGTCTTCACACAGCGACCCCGCCCGATACAATCTTCAGTTTCAAGCCCACCCGCAAATTAACAGCTCGGCACCATTAAAGGTCAGAGTGTTAGTGCTGAAATCCGATGCGGAATTTATGTCCGCCGATTTCTACTCCTTACAAAATAACGCGCAGAAGGTCCTCGCTGGCAACTTGCTTAACAGCGATGAATTTTTCCTGATGCCTGGCCAGCTGGCAAAGACCCTTAACGGGCAGAGCTCGCCGGAGGCGCGTTATATCGGAGTCATGGCGGAATACCAGTCCCTGGACGGTAAAAAGTGGCGCATTTCTCTTCCCCTCCCAACTCCTGGCGAAACACCTTTCTGGCAGTTCTGGAAACTGTCGGCGGATCAACTGCAGGCAAATCTTTATCTTGACGTAAATGGGATCCGCGTAGTGCAGCAATAGCGCGAACTCTAACAGGAAATTTGTATGAATAAAGCAGAAAAGGTGGTCTGGACCGAAGGTATGTTTTTACGTCCGCATCACTTTCAACGGGCGGAAAGCTACCTGCAAACGCAAATTCGCGAGTGGGGCGGGTTACAACGCTCCTGGCTGTGGGGTTTTCTCGATATTGAACTGGATGACGCGATGCTACGTCAGGGCTGCATTGCGCTGAGCTATGCCAGCGGCCTGCTGCCGGACGGCACGTTCTTCCAGTTCCGCGACGCCCGTCAGGGCCCGGCGCCGTTGCAGGTACCGGATAACGTCTCTGGCGAAAAAGTGGTGCTGGCGTTGCCGGTACGCCGTGGCGGACGCGAAGAGGTGATCTTCAGCGAGGAGAAGGACTCACTGGCGCGCTTTACCGCATTTGAACAGGATGTGGAAGATGACAATGCGCTGTCGGTTGGCGACGCCACGGTCCAGTTCGGTCGTCCTCGTCTGACGCTGATGCTGGAAAAAGATTTGACCGCCGAGTGGACCGCGATTGGCGTGGCGTTTATTGCCGAGAAGCGCAATGATAATGCCGTGCGTCTCGATAACGGCTATATCCCGCCGATGCTCAATGGCATCAATCATCCGCTGATTTACGCGATGATCAACGACTTACATGGCCTGCTGGCGCAGCGCAGCCAGCAAATCGGTAGCCGGTTGAGGCAACCGGGACGCTTTAACACCTCCGAATTAATTGAATTCACACTTCTGGCGCTGGTGAACCGCCATCTCGGTCATCTCTCGCATCTTAAAATGCAGCCGTTAGTCCATCCTGAATCGCTGTGGAACAGCTGGCTGCCGTTTGCAACCGAACTGACCACCTGGATGGCGCAACGCAGCCCCGATGCCGCGCTGCCGGTATACGACCATGACGATCTCGCCAGCTGCTTCGGCAAACTGGTACTGCTGCTGCGTCAGGGGCTGTCGCAGGTGATGGAAGACAACGCCATTCAACTGCCGCTGATCGAACGCTCGCACGGGCTGAACATCGCGACCGTGCCGGAAAGCAGTATGGTGCGCGAGTTTGGTTTTGTGCTGGCGGTAAAAGCCAGCGTACCTGGCGACGTGCTGCAAACGCATTTCCCCGCGCAGATGAAAGTCGCTCCGGTGAGCAAAATTCGCGATCTGGTCCAGTTGCAGCTACCGGGCCTGATCCTGCGCGCTATGCCTGCCGCGCCGCCGCAAATTCCGTGGCATGCCGGCTATAACTACTTCGCTGTCGAGAAGGGCGGCGAGCTGTGGAATGAAATGGAAAAATCTGGCGCCTTCGCGCTGCACCTGGCAGGCGAGTTTCCCGGCCTGGATATGGAGTTTTGGGCTATCCGTAGTCCGTCAGAATAAGAAAGCGAGCGCTCATGATGCAGGAACAACAGGCCGCCGCCAGCCACGGCGTCAGCGGCAACAATCCCCTGGTGACGGCCGCCAACCCATTACTCAATGCGATACCGCAAATCCGCCATTCGGTGTCACACGACGATCAGGTCGGTTTACGCCAGCGCTTGATCGATGAAATTCGCCGTTTTGAGGTACGCGGTCAGCAGGCGGGGCTACCGTACGAGGTGATCGTCGGCGCGCGCTATTGCCTGTGCACCGCGCTGGATGAAGCGGCGGCGTTGACGCCGTGGGGCAGTAGCGGCGTGTGGTCGGGAAGCGGTCTGCTGGTCACCTTTCACAACGAAACCTGGGGCGGCGAGAAGTTCTTCCAGCTGCTGGCGCGCCTGTCGCAGAATCCGCGCGAGCACATTAATCTGCTGGAATTAATTAACTATTGCCTGTTGCTCGGTTTTGAAGGGCGCTATCGGGTGATGGATAACGGCCGCACGCAGCTGGAAACCATCAAGCAGCGTCTGTGGCAGATGATCTGCGGCGTACGCGGCGGCTATGCGCCGCCGCTATCCGCCCACGGCGAGGATCGCCCGGTGTTGCGTAAGCTGTGGCGCCCGGTTGTGCCGCTATGGGCCTGCGTCGCCCTGGCCGGTTTCGCCGCCTGCCTGTTCTACATCATTCTCAACTGGCGACTGGGCGACGCGACGAATCCGGTACTGGCGAAAATTTATCAAACGCCGCTGCCGGAAGCGGCTATCGCCCAGCCGGCGGAAAAATTACCGGCGGTACTTAACCTGCGCGGCTTCTTGCGCCCGGAAATTGCCGAAGGGCTGGTCGCCGTGCGCGATGAAGCCGACCGCAGCGTGGTTATTCTCAAAGGTGACGGCCTGTTCGCCTCGGCGTCAACGGTGGTGCGCGACCGTTACGATCCGGTGATCGATCGCATCGCTCAGGCGATGAACAACGTCAGCGGCCGCATTCTGGTCGTGGGATACAGCGATAACGTGCCTATCCGCAGCGCGCGCTTCGCCTCGAACTATGAACTGTCGCTGGAACGCGCGCGTTCGGTACAGAAACAGCTGCAAAAACATCTGGCGCAACCTGACCGCGTGAAAGCCGAAGGGAGAGGGGAAATGAACCCTATCGCGCCGAATACCACTCCTGAGAACCGTGCCCGTAACCGCCGTGTGGAAATTACTCTGCTGGTGTCGCCCGATAATACCCGGGCTGAGCTGAACGGATTGCCCCAAGGAAATTAAGGATGCTGACACTTCTGCTTTCCATTCTGACCAACCGGCTGCTGTGGGGCTTTCTCGGCGCCACGGCGGTGGCTGCCGTCATCTGGATGATTGGCCCTCTGCTGTCGATTGTTGATACCCGGCCGCTGGAATCGGAACAAAACCGTATTATCTCCATCGCGGTGGTGTACCTCATCTGGGCGCAAAGCCATATTCTGCCGCGCTTGTACAACGCCTGGCTCAACCGCAAGCTGATGGATAACCTGAAGGAAGAGCCGCAGGGTAACGATCCGCAACAGCGTCTCAACAGCGAAGACCAGATCCTCGCCGATCGCTTTGATGAAGCGGCGCAGATGCTGAAAAAAGCGCACTTTAGCAAAACCGGTAACGCTCACGCGCAGTGGACCCAGCGTTTCGGTACGCAATATCTCTATCAACTGCCGTGGTACGTGATTATCGGCGCTTCAGGCTCCGGCAAAACCACCGCGCTGGCCAATTCCGGATTGCAGTTCCCGCTGGCCGACCGTTTCGGTAAAACGGCGCTACGCGGCATCGGCGGTACGCGCAACTGCGACTGGTGGTTTACCAACGAAGCCGTCCTGTTGGATACCGCCGGACGCTATACCACTCAGGAGAGCGAGCAAGCGCAGGATGCCGGTGAATGGCTGAAGTTTATTGGCCTGTTGCGTAAATACCGCCGTCGCCAGCCGATCAACGGCGTGGTGGTGACGGTGAGCATCTCTGACCTGTTGACCCAATCGGCCGATGCATCGCGCCAACAGGCGGTCAATTTGCGCCAGCGTCTCTCCGAGTTGCACGAGCAACTGGGTATTCGCTTCCCGGTGTATGTGTTGGTCACTAAAGCCGACCTGCTTAAAGGCTTCCGCGCCTGGTTTGCCGATTACGACAAAGCGCAGCGCGATCAGATCTGGGGCTTCACTTTCCCATGGGAGCAGTCCAGACTCGCCGATTTCGACCTGATGGGCAGTTTCACGCAAGAGTTCGCGCTGCTGCAACAGCGACTGGAAGCGGGCCTGCCGGACACTATGCTGCGCGAGCATGATGCCAAAACCCGCGCTGAAGCCTGGCTGTTCCCGCAGGAGTTCGCGGCGTTGCGCCCACTGCTGGCGGATTATCTCAGCACGGTGTTTGCCCGCTCGAATTTCGAAACGGAATTTTCGCCGCGCGGCATTTACTTCGCCAGCGGAACCCAGGAAGGGCTGCCATTTGACCGCGTGATGGGCGAACTCAATCGCGCGCTGTCGTTGCCGCAGGGTAAGGATAACGACAACTGGGATTCGGTCAGCAAAGAAGCGCCAATCCCCGGCGGTAAAGGCCAGAGCTACTTCATTAAAAACCTGCTGCAAAATGTCATTTTCCAGGAAGCCGGTATCGCCGGACAGAACCGCTGGTGGGAGCTGCGTAATCGTGCGGCGATCTGGTCAGGTTATGCGGTACTTGCCGCGCTGCTAGTGGTATTGGGCGTCCTGTGGCTGACCAGTTACGGCAAAAACAAAGCCTACTTGCAAGAGGTGTCGGCGAAGGTGCCGCTGGTTGAGCAGCAAAGTAAAGCGCTACAGAATCCTGGCCAGCGCGATCTATTCACCATGCTGCCGTTGCTGAATGGACTGCTGGAATTGCCGAAAAGCGCCGATTTTGAAGTCAACGATCCGCCGGTCACCCGCCGAATGGGGCTCTACCGCGGATATGACGTCAGCGATGCTTCACAGACGCTGTATCAGAAAGCGCTCCAGCAAATGCTGCTGCCGGATGTCGCCATGCGCATCGCCACCTGGTTGCGTAACGATGACGGCAGCGATGCCGAATATAGCTACGAAGCGCTGAAAGCCTATCAGATGCTGTATCAACCTAAACATTATGATGGCAAATTCCTGCTCTCGTGGGTGATGCTTAATCTGCAGCGCAATCTGCCGCAAAACGTCACTCAGGCGCAGTTGCGACAGCTGGAAGGGCATCTGATCCAGTTACTGGAACCGCAAATTCAGTCTTCGCCGTATGCCAAAGACGACGCGCTGATTGCCCGCGAGCGGACATTGATCAACCAGCAACCGCTGTCTTCGCGAGTTTACGGCCGCCTGAAACGCCTGCTGGAACATGATGACAACCTCAAAGCGGTATCGCTGGCTACTCTCGGCGGCCCGCAGAGCGAACTGGTGTTTTCGCGCAAAAGCGGTACGCCGATCGCCGAAGGGGTTCCCGGCCTGTATACGCCAAACGGCTATTGGCAGGTTTTCAATAAACAGATTGATAACGTCACCAGCGCGCTGCATGACGACGATATCTGGGTGCTGGGCGCCGCCACGGCGCAGGAAGATAAGCAGCAAACAGATAATGCTGTACGCCAGCTGTATATGCGCGACTTTATCGCCAACTGGGATCGCTTCCTTGCCGATATTCAGCTGAACAACAGCGCCGATTTGTCTTCGCGGATCAATACCGCGCGATTACTGTCCGCCAGTAACTCGCCGCTGCGCCGGTTGGTCATCAGCCTGAGCCAGGTGTTGAACCTGGCGCGCGCCGAAGCGGAAACCGTCAAAGGTGAAAACAACGCCGAACAGGGGAATCGCGCCACTCGGACCCTGGAAGCGCTGTTCCGCCATGATGACGGCCGGGCGACTCAGGGCGCGGCGATTAGCCAGACGCCGGAACAGCTTGTCACTGAACATTACGCGCCGCTGATCGAACTGGCGCAGCCGCTGGAAAAAGGCGGCAAGACGATTGTGTTTGACGATTTTCTTAAACAAATCGATGAGCTTTATCGCTACCTGACCGCCGTACAGGACGCCGCCAACAGCGGCATGCAGCCGCCGGGCGGCGATGCGATCAGTCGCTTGCAGGCCAGCGCCGGGCGTTTGCCGGGCGGACTGCAAACCATGTTCAGCAAAATGGCGGTCGGCGCCAGTAGCGATACCCAGCGCCGCGATCTTGATAACGTGCGCAAACGGGTAAACGTCGAGGTCGGCGGGTTCTGCCGTCAGGCCATCGCCGGACGCTACCCGTTAGTCCGCGGCGCCAGTAGCGAAGTCACTCCTGACGATCTGGCGCGGATGTTCGCGCCAGGCACCGGCATGATGGATACTTTTTTCCGTGACAACCTGACGAATAAAGTGGATACCACGCAGGCCAACTGGCGCTTTATGCCGGGTATCGACGGTAAAACGCTGCCGGGAAGCGAAGGGGTGTTAAGGCCATTCCAGCAGGCGCAGTCGATTCGTGATGCCTTCTTTGCCAACGGCGCGACCACGCCGTCATTTAAAGTGACGATACGTACCATCAGCATGGATAACCAGATCCTCAACCTGACGCTGGATGTCGATGGCCAGCAGTTGCGTTATAGCCACGGTCCGCAGGCGGTACAGATGATGAGCTGGCCGGGGCCGGGCGGGACTAACCAGGTGCGTATGCAGCTTGGGCTGGCCGATGGCACCACCTCGACGCTGGTGACCAGCGGCTCGTGGGCGCTGAACCGCTTTTTCGACAAAGCGCGTACCGCTCCGGGCAGCAGCAGTTTAGGCCGTCAGGCGACGTTTAACGTCGATGGCCATCAGGTCACGCTGGAGTTTGCGCCGAACAGTATTCGCAACCCGTTCCAGCTCCCTCGTTTCTCATGTCCATAACCGCAAGGAAAGCCAATGACTTACTCCCCTGCGATGAGCTGGTACGGGAAACTCCCCAGTACCGGCGATTTTTTGCAACGCCGATTTCCTGACATTCTGGTTCGCCAGTGGTCGCAATGGTTTCAGGTAGGATTACTTGCCTGGCAGCAGGAGCAGGAACGCAGTGGCGAACGCCAGTTCAGTAATGCTCCGGTCTGGAATTTTATCGTACCGCCGATGTTAAGCGGCCAGATGGTGCAAATGGGCTGCCTGATCCCCGGGCGCGATCGGGTGGGTCGTCAGTATCCCATCTGCGCGCAAATGGCTTTTAACCCGCTGGAGTGGTCGGCATCGACCCTGACGCAGGCAGGAGAATGGTACCAGCAGGTGGGAAGAACGCTGCTGCATGCGGTCCGTAATGGTTTCTCCGCCGAACAACTGGATCAGGCGCTGCTCGCGATTCCGGCGCCGAAAATGATCGAAGCGGAAAAACGCTCGGAAATTCTCGACGTGATTGGTTATCAGCAGGACGGGCACAGTTCTATCGGTTGGCAACAAGCGGCGGACTGCTTTGACCCGCAGCGGCAAACCAGCTTTTGGTGGACTAACCGCGCCGATGGTTATCCGCTCTACACTCACGTCCATAGCGGTAATTTGACCGGCCAGCTGTTCACGCTGCTGTTCGATCCCGCCGGCGGCGCGAGACCGGGCCGCCACGGCCTGTATCCGCCGATGTTTGAATAAGCAGGTAGGCAATGAATATTGATGAATTTCTTGCTCCGGTCACTGCGGAGCAGCCCTGCGGTGAAAACCTCGAATATGACGCCGACTTCCAGGCGATGGAACAGGCGATGCAGGGCAAAGCCGAGCAACAGTTCGGCGACACTATTATCCCGGCGGAGCCCGCCGACTGGACGACGGTAGAAAAGCTGGCGGTGGGTTTGCTCAGCCGCACCAAAGATTTACGCGTCATGCTGGCGCTCACTCAGGCCTGGACCAAACGCCGTGGCCTGACCGGTTATGCCGATGGCTTGTTGCTGGTTCAGCAGGCGCTGTCGCTCTACTGGCAACCGATGTATCCACTGCTGGAAGAGTTCGGCGAAACCGACCCGTTTTATCGTATCAACGCCCTGGCGGGGCTCAGCGATAAATCAACGCTGACCAGCGCGCTACGCAACGCCATTCTGCTACGCAGCAACGGCGACGACCTGATACTGCGCGATGCCCAGGCGCTGCTTGATGGCAGTAAAACCGAATGCGCCGATTATCCCGGCGGCCGTTCACGGCTGATTGACGAACTGGCGCGCGGCGGACAGCCGGGTATCGACGCCATCGTCGCCATTCACCAGCGGCTGCAAACCATTCGCGAAATATTGACCGAACATCTGGGCGCAAGCGGCGTGCCGGAGATGGAGCAACTGCAAAAGACCGTTGGCATCGTCGCGGACGCCTGCCAGGTGACCGACATTTCGACCTTTCACGCGTCCCGCGAGGAGAGTGCCGTGAGTGAACATGAAGCGATTCCCGGCGCGACGCCAGCGTCTGTTGTGGACTGGCGCAGCGCGCAAATCAGCAGCCGCGCCGAGGCGCAGCAGATGCTGGAGAAAGTGAAACAGTACTTCGCGCAGCATGAACCGAGCCACCCCGCGCCGCTGATGATTGAACGAGTACAGCGGCTGATTGAACTGGATTTTATGGACATTATCCGCGATTTAGCGCCGGACGGCGTTCATCAGCTGGAAAACATTTTTGGACGTCGCGACTGACGCGTTCGGACATTATGGCGACAGGCATAAGGTCTGGCGCTCAACCTTTACCGCGCATCTTCGATGGAGAGCATCATGGCAATAAGTAAAAGTGGGCAGAAATTCATCGCACGCAACCGTGCGCCCCGCGTACAGATCGAGTACGACGTAGAGATTTATGGTGCGGAACGCAAAATTCAGCTTCCGTTTGTGATGGGCGTGATGGCGGATCTGGTCGGTAAACCGGTCGATAATCAGCCGTCAGTGGAAGAACGCAAGTTTCTTGAGATCGATATCGATAACTTCGATGAACGAATGAAGGCGCTGAAACCGCGCGTCGCTTTCCAGGTCGACAACACCCTGACCGGCGAAGGCAAGCTGAACGTCGATCTGACCTTTGACAGCATGGACGACTTCCTGCCGGACGCGGTTGCGCGCAAAGTGGAGCCGCTGAACAAATTGCTGGAAGCCCGTACCCAGCTTTCGAATCTACTGACCTATATGGACGGTAAGAATGGCGCAGAAGAACTGATCGCCAAAATTCTGCAAGATCCAACGCTGCTCAAATCGTTGAGCCAGATGCCGAAACCAGACGACAGCGCGAAAGGTAGCGAGGAGTAATCGATGAGCAACCCGACTCAACAACACGAGCAGCAGTCCGGCCAGGCATTTAGCCAGGATGAGTTCAGCTCGCTGCTGAACAAAGAATTTCGCCCGAAAACCGACCAGGCGCGTTCCGCCGTCGAGAGTGCGGTAAAAACGCTCGCCCAGCAGGCGCTGGAAAATACCGTCACTTTTTCCAACGATACCTATCGCACCATTCAAAACCTGATTGCCGGTATTGATGAGCAGCTGTCGCGTCAGGTGAATCAGATCCTGCATCAGGATCAATTCCAGAAACTGGAAAGCGCATGGCGCGGCCTGAGCTACCTGGTCAACAACAGCGAAACCGACGAGATGCTGAAAATTCGCTTTATGAGCATCTCCAAGCAGGAGCTGGGCCGCACCCTTAAGCGTTACAAAGGCGTGGGCTGGGATCAGAGCCCGATCTTTAAGAAAGTGTATGAGCAGGAGTACGGCCAGTTCGGCGGCGAACCGTTCGGCTGCATCGTGGGCGATTATTACTTCGACCATAGCCCACAGGATGTTGAACTGCTGAGTGAAATGGCGCGTATCGGTTCCGCCGCGCACTGTCCGTTTATCACCGGTACCGCGCCGGATGTGATGCAGATGGAGTCCTGGCAAGAGCTGGCGAATCCGCGCGATCTGACCAAAATCTTCCAGAACACCGAATATGCCGCCTGGCGTTCGCTGCGCGAGTCGGAAGACGCGCGTTATCTGGGGCTGGTGATGCCGCGCTTCCTGTCGCGTCTGCCGTACGGCATTCGTACCAATCCGGTGGATAGCTTTGATTTTGAAGAGCAAACCGACGGCGCGGATCACAACAATTACGCATGGGCAAACTCGGCGTATGCGATGGCGGCGAACATCAACCGCTCGTTCAAAGAGTTCGGCTGGTGTACCTCGATTCGCGGCGTGGAGTCCGGCGGCGCGGTGGAAAATCTGCCTTGCCACACCTTCCCAAGCGACGACGGCGGCGTGGATATGAAATGTCCGACCGAAATCGCTATTAGCGATCGTCGTGAAGCGGAACTGGCGAAAAACGGTTTTATGCCGCTGATTCACCGCAAAAATTCTGACTTTGCCGCCTTTATCGGCGCGCAATCGCTGCAGAAACCCGCTGAATATCACGATGCCGATGCCACGGCAAATGCCCGTCTGGCGGCACGCCTACCGTATCTGTTCGCCTGCTGTCGTTTTGCCCACTACCTGAAGTGCATCGTGCGCGACAAAATCGGTTCCTTCCGCGAGCGTGACGACATGGAACGCTGGCTGAACGACTGGGTGATGAACTACGTCGATGGCGACCCGGCCAACTCGTCGCAGGAAACCAAGGCGCGCAAACCGCTGGCCGCCGCAGAAGTACAGGTTGCGGAGATCGAAGACAACCCGGGTTACTACACCGCGAAGTTCTTCCTGCGCCCGCACTATCAGCTGGAAGGGCTGACCGTGTCGCTGCGTCTGGTATCAAAACTGCCGTCGCTGAAAACCAAAGAAGCGTAATACGTTGCCGCCGGGAGGTGACTCCCGGCGCAAATATGACCTCATGGACGCAGGAGAATACACGAAGTTATTACCGTTATGTACGCTGGAGCTGCCATGAAAAGAATGATTATTGGTCTGCTTCTTGCCGCAAGCTCCTCCGCTTATGCTATTGATGATCCGGTATTGTTTGTGAAACAGCTACCTTATAAGCAGGTTGTTAAAGACGTGGTTTTATCCCGTTGCCTGGCGCAGGTTGCCGATGATAAAAGCCAATTCTCTCTGGATGCCGCACGTAGCAGCAATGCGTTGTTAGAGTGGGTGCCTTTCGATGTTGAAAGCGGGAGTGATAAAATCAATGTCATTATCGATAAATATAAAAATGCAACAAATGGCTTTCATTCCGAGAGAAAACCGACAGTGCAGGGCGTTACGTTAAACTGCTTGCGTCTTTACCATAGTACGGAACTGGATGAATTAACTTCGCAGGTAATTATTGGCGATCCGAATAAAAGCTGGCACCAGGATAACCCGCAATAATTTCAACTCAAGATTGTAATGTGCGATGTAATTTAACAAAAATACGCCCCCCCGCAAAAGCAAGTATGGTAAAAATTACTTTCCCGGCAAGTAACCCGACATTCATTGCAGTGAATGATTCAAATGAAATAATGTACCACAATGATTGAAGTATATTGATAAGAGAAAAGATACCAATAATTAAAAGTATAATTACAAATACTACCGATAGTGTTTTTTCATTCGTCAATCCTTTTATTGCTGTAGTTAGTTGGGTTTATTCTAGATTAACTGGACATTAGTTGTCCAGCATCCAGTCGACATACTGAACGACTGAGAGAAATTTAGAGTGGTTGCTGTCATAGTGCGGCTATTCTGGAGAAGTCTGTACGGTTTGATTCGTCAGACTTGAGGCAGAGGTAAAATATGGATGGTTTTATTCAGCCCCATGCTTTCCTGTTTGCCATATAAGTGCTTTTTCGAAAGCAATAATTTTCATTAACGAAGAGTAGATATTATGGCTATTGATATGTTTCTGAAGGTCGAGGGTGTTACCGGCGAATCGAAAGATTCTAACCACAGCGGCTGGACTGATATTACCTCTTTCTCCTGGGGCGCATCCCAGCCGGGTAATATGAGCGTGGGCGGCGGCGGCGGCGCAGGTAAAGTGAATTTCAACGACCTGCACGTGAATGCGCTGATCGACAAATCTACCACCGCTATCCTGAAGCATTGCTCCAGCGGCAAGCACCTGACCAAGGTTGAGCTGTCGGTCTGCAAGGCAGGCGGCCAGCAGGTTGAGTACGCGCGTATCACCCTCGAAGATGTACTGGTGACCTCCGTGCAGTACACCGGCGCCGATAACGGCGACACCGTTGGCGTAACCTATGCCTTCCAGGCGGCGAAAGTGAAACAGCAGTACTGGGAGCAGACTTCCGCTGGCGGTAAAGGCGCAGAAAGCAGTGCTGGCTGGAATATCAAAGAAAATAAAGAATCATAATTAAATGATTCATCCGAACCAGGGAGTGACTCCCTGGTTCGACTGTTTTAATTCATTAAGGATGAAGAATATGGCAGGGCAATCAAACTTACTGCCTGGCTATGAAGTACTTATTCACTTTATTGACAGTTACATTAATGGCAAGCGGCTGTGTGTCTCACCCAGCCCAATATCAACCGCTTTCGGTTACGCTAAAAAACAATGAACCTTGCTTTGCTATCCTGCTAATTCCGGGTTAGAAGAACCTATCACAAGTCATTCGCCTACCATTATGAAAAACGAAGGGTGAATGGAATACTATATCACCGTCATCGACGTTCAGCCTTGCGATAACGTTAAATACTCAGCAGTGTCACCAATGGTAGGGTATTGCATGGCAAGCCGGAGAATATAATATCGCTCTGAAAGTGTCGGGTAAAAATGACTCTGTTCGTTATGGTGCCCGATTCACCTTGGAAGAAAAACCCTCGGGCCAATTTCGCTTACGCAGACTGAATAGAGTTTGTTAACTCGCAAACGCCACCGTTCTTATTTCAAGAGCGGCAACGTTTGTGCGCTAATCATCTCAGCAGGAATAGGCTATGCGATTCACGATTATTTCGACCAAAGCCGAACATCAGACGCCGCAGGGAAACTGTGACTTTTATGCGCCGGGCGGTGAAATTGCAGATGGGGCTACCGAATATATCATGGATAAATTACTGTGAAATTAGAGATATTATTATTGGTTCTTGTTGTAATATTATTTTTCATTGTTGTAATAATGGATTTTCTGAGTTCTCGATTTTTTAAAAAACATGAGAGTGATTATAATCGCCTTCTTTCTGAATACAGACAAAAAGGATACGATCTTGATCTCATGACAAATTACGCATCATTTTTTGGCTCACTCGCAAACTATCAAAAAATAATTTGGTTTGTTCGTCTTCGCAAAGGTGTGAAAATAAAGTTCACCAGCGATCGCTATGTGCAAAATGAAGCCTATCAATATATACAAAATTTACCTGGGGAGGAAATTGATTGGATATTGAAATTACATCGACGTTATATAATACAAGCTTTGATTTTTACTTTATGGATCGTCATTGGCCTGATTTTTATAAGTTATAAAAAATAGCTTTCCCTCACTACATTTTAGTATGGGGTGAATCATCATCTTTTGATGATGGTTCGTTTTACTTACTGAATTCTAAAGCTAAGCATAGGGTAAAAGCATGTTTATAGATAAAGCCCTAAACTACCACCTTGATATAGCCTACATATTCTTTGTGATTATATTTATCATCTCTATTGTTTTTCCTGTTTTATTTTATCGCCGCCACTCGAAGCAAGTGGAAGCAATGTATCGATTACTCGCGAAAGAGGGGTTGCTGAGAACTCAGGATTATGAGTTTTGGCAACGGTTAGGTTATTGGGGCTTTGGTTTTCTCGTGGCAATGATTTCACGAATTCGTAACGGTAAAGTAGTTAAACTGAGCGATGCCAGGATATTAGATGCTAAAGAAAGTCAGAACTGCATCGCAGAATTTGAACTTGGTTGGATTCATAATTATTACAAATGCGTAACTATAATGGCTATTAGTTTCTTAGTGCTTCTGTTATGGACGCTTATGCGCTAACTAAAATGTCTATTGCTAATTAATTTTATTTATGGTGATGATCGTCCTGCCCTTTATGGGCGATAATTAATTAACTCATTTTTCTTCTCCCCTTTTTATACACAACTCAATTACTCGCCCGCAAACGCCGCCGTTCTTATTTCAAGAGCGGCAACGTTTGTGCGCCAATCATCTCAGCAGGAATAGGCTATGCGATTCACGATTATTTCGACCAAAGCCGGTCATCAGCCGCCGCAGGGCAGCTGTGACTTTTACGCGCCGGGCGGTACCATTGGGCGCGGCACGGACAACAACCTGGTGCTGCCGGATGACGACCGCGCCATTTCTCGCTTGCAGGCCATCGTCCACGTGGCGACGGACGGCGAGTGCCGGATCACCAACCGCGGCAACGTCACCCGGGTGGTGCTCAACGATATCCCACTGGAGCGGGGGCGTCAGGTCGAACTGCAGGACGGCGACATCCTCAGCATCGACGAGTACCGCATCGAAGTGAACGATTTGCTGCAGGATAGCCAGCCGGTCAGCCGGATGGCGGCCAGCGGACAGCCGCCCATCGCGGTTAAACCGGTCACGCCGCCGCCAGTAGCGCCTGTTACGCCCGTCGCCGCAGAAGAAGCCGCGCCTACCGCTGTCCCGTCGGAAATCTGGGATAGCCTGATGCAGGAGTTTTCCATCTCCGACAGTATCTCCAGCGGCCGGAGCAAACCGCAGCCTGAAGCCGCGCCGAATCCCTTTGCCGAGCCGAAGGCCGCCGAGCGCAATCCGGAAGATCCGCTGGCGATGTTCTCGGACAGCGAGCCGCTGTTCGAGCGTCCGCCGGTCGCGACGGATGACCTGTTCGCCGACGATACGCCATTTAACGGCAACAGCATTTTTGCCGACGTTACGCCGACCACGCTGGTGCCGCCGGTTGAAACACCCGCGCAACCCGCGCCAGTCGAGCCGCAGGAAGAGCAGGATCCGCTGGCCCTGTTTGGCGGCGACACCAGCGTGCAAACCGCGCGTAATGACGATCCGTTGGGATTACTCGGCGGCGCGCCGCTGACGCCGGTTGACGCTTTCAGCACCGCTGAACCGGCCAACGCGCCGGAAGCGGAAACCGCTGTCGAGCCGGATGCCACCTTTGATTCGCCATTATTTATGAATCAACCGCCGCAGGACGAACCGCCGATTGCCGCTGCGCCCCCAACGCAGGAACCGGTTCGCCCGCAGCCGGTACAGGCTGAGCGCGAAGATGCGCCGGAGATTACGTTACCGACGCCGCAGACCGTCGTACGCCAGGCGGCACAGACGCCGAAAGGGCGCCTGCGTATTGACCCGGTACGTCATGAAACCAGCGCCGCCAGCACGCCGCAGCCGGGTAACGGCGAGGTACTGCAGGGCGAGTTGCTGGAAGCGTTGCTTGAAGGCATGGGGCTTGGCGACATGCAGCCGGTGCCGCAGTTTGACCGGGAAAATATGCGCCAGCTTGGGCAGATGCTGAGTATGTTCTCGCAAGGTACCGTGGCGCTGCTCTCTTCGCGCTCCATTCTGAAACGCGGCGTGAAAGCCGATATGACCATGGTGCTGGATGATGCTAACAACCCGTTCAAGCTGCTGCCATCGGGTAAAACGGTGCTGATGCAGATGTTCGGCGCGCGGATGCCGGGCTTTATGCCGCCGAAGAAATCGGTCCGCGATGCGCTGATTGACCTTCAGGCCCACCAGTTGGGGATGATCTCCGGGATCCGCGCGATTATTGCCGCGATGCTGCAATCATTTAACCCCGAACAGCTGGAAGAAGAGGCCAAGCGCGACGGCGCCACCTCGCGCCTGGCGCTACCGGCCAGCCGCAAAGCAGCGCTGTGGGACTATTTCGTGCGCACCTACGGCGAAACCGCCGGTGAAATTGAAGACGATTTCCATACCTTATTTGGCGAGGCGTTCCTTTACGCCTATGACATGGAAGTCAATCAATACAAAGACTCACAAAGCGGATCGGAAGAATAATGGACATCACCACGGCTTCTCTTTCCCGTCAGGGAACGCGCGCCACTAATCAGGATCAAACCGGCGAAAGCGTCGGCGATCGTTCCGCCTGTTTTGTGGTCTGCGACGGCATTGCCGGGCTACCCGGCGGCGAGGTGGCGGCGGAACTGGCGCGTAATGCGATTCTGGATCAGTTTGACGGCGACAATCACCTCAATGCCCAGACGATTCGCCAGTATGTCCGGCAGGCCAATGGCGCCATTCTAAACCAACAGCAGGAAACGCCGGATTATCGCCGGATGGGCACGACGCTGGTCAGTCTGTTTATCGACCGCGATTACAAACTGGCTTACTGGGCCCACGCCGGCGACAGCCGACTGTACCTGTTTCGCCGCGGCTGGCTGTACCACGTCACCACCGACCACAGTCTGGTTCAGCAGATGAAAGACGCCGGTCATCAGACTGATGATATCAACAGCAACTTGTTATACCGGGCGTTAGGCATGGCCAGCGACGGGGCGGAAGCCAGCTACAGCGATGTCGTGCCGGTAGAAGACGGCGATGCCTTTTTGCTCTGCACCGACGGCTTCTGGCACGGCGTTGGCGAAGAACAGATGAAATCCTCCCTGCAGATGGTGAACACCCCGCAGGAGTGGTTGACGCTGATGAATCAGTACCTTCAAAAGAACAATGACGGCGCTCAGACATCGCAAGATAACTACAGCGCCGTGGCGGTATGGATGGGCAGTCCGGAAGAGGCGACGTTATTACACTCGCTGGCGGACGCCGCGCAATTTTTCCCCCTGCGGGATTGATACAGGCAGAGAAGGATTTTTATGAAACATTGGTTATTAGGTGCGGCGATCCTCGCCGCCACCGGCGTCGCGCAGGCGGAAAACTACCGTATCGTGCAATCGCCATCGCAAAAGCTGGATGTCTGGATCGATAACATCAAGGGTAATAATGCGCAAAGCTGGTGCGCCAATGAGGTCGCGCTGCGTGTCGTCGCCAACGGCAGTAAAAATCCGAAGGTGCTGGATAACTTCCTGCCGCGCGTCGGTGCGTTGATGGAGCACCAATGTTCCCGCCTGCAGCAACTCAACTGGACGCTGGTTGACGGCAACAACGGGCGTATCGCCCAGGGCACCGCAGCGAAAAATAAAAAGTGGGCGGTAAAAATCACGCCAAGCGAAACATCCACCCCAACGGAAGCGGCCGCACCAGCGGAGAAACTCGTACCGCCAGCCTGGCTGCCGCCGCAAGAGAAGGCGGAGAAACTGTCTCCCGCCGCAGACCGTACGCCATGGCAGGAATTTACGCTACAGGGCGGCTGCCGGTTGCGTACCTTCTGGCAGGATAACGCCAATGCGCCAGCATTGTTTATTCCGGCTGTCGAATCCGGCAGCTGCGAAAAGGGCGGCTGGCTGAGCGGACGCACGGTCATTACCCAATCGGCTGACGGTAAAGAAAAGCAGAGCACCGTGACGTTTGTCCACGGATTCCCGGTTGTCGGTCTTAACGCCGCGGCTGACCCGAACAAACTGCTGATCACCGCAGTCAATAATCAACGCATGGTGGTCAGCAATGAAAATGCCCAGCAAAGCTGGATGATTCTGCCTTACGTCGCCAGAGAGAACGGCTGGCAGATGACCGGTACGCTGGCTATCGAAATTTCCCGTGAACTGGCGAACGACCCGGCGCGTTTACAGGCGCGAGTGGACGCGGCGCGTAGCGTCTGGACGCCGTGGCTGGCGCCGGATGTCAAACTCAACGTTGTGCTGATCGACGGCCTGCATCCGCTGCTGCGCAACCCGGCAGCCAGCGCCTGGCGTGCGGCAAACTAAGGAGCGGCGATGAATACTCTCTATCAACAACTGGCTGGCGAAAGCGTCGGCGCGGCGCTGGCGCGTCTGGAAAACGAGATCAAAAGCCGTCCCGCCGATGCCGACCTTCGTGCGGCATTCGTCCAGTTTTTATGCCTCAGCGGCAACTGGTCGCGAGCGCGGGTTCAACTAAAAAGCTGGCTGGCGCTGAAACCGCAGGCTCATCCGACGGTGACGTTGCTGGAACAGAGCATTGAGGGCGAACAGCAGCGCGCCGGGGTGTTTGCCGGTACCGCGCGCCCGCAGATGCCGGATAGCCAGTGGCCGTGGTTGTCGGCGCTAGTCTCCGCGCTTTCCGAAGCGCCAGACGTTGCCCATCCGCAGCGGCTGGCGGCGTTTGAACAGGCGCCGCTCAACCCCGGCGAACTCAATCTCCCGGATGCGCCCACGCAGTCATTTACCTGGCTGATGGACGGCGATGCCCGCCTGGGACCCGTGTGCGAGCTGATCGTCAACGGCCGTTATTTCTGGTTGCCGTTTGCCGCCATTGCCGAAATTCGTTTTCAGGCGCCGGTCAGCGTCACCGACCTGGTGTGGCGTCATGCGCTGGTACGTCTGACGGACGGCAGCGAGCAGGTTTGCCAGATCCCGGCGCGTTACCCTGTCACGCCGGAGTCGGAGGTACGCTTCCAACTGGCGCGCGCCACCGAGTGGCAGCCGCTGGATGACGACGGGGCGCTGTATCAGGGCCAGGGACAGAAAGTGTGGCTCAACGATAGCGATGAATTCCCAATCCTCTCTCTCGACGTGGTGAGTTTTGCATGAATAAACCGGTACGCGACGGTGATGCGCTGCGCAGCGGCTGGCAGGCGCGGAGCAAACAAGAGACCATTGGCGCGCGCGATAAAATGCAGCCGTCGTTGCTCGATCGCCTGACCGATAACCAGCCGCAGAAAAAATCAGAGCCGATCAACAGCAACCTGATTACCCACAGCACGCTGCGCCGTCACGTGCTGCGCGACCTGCAATGGCTGTTCAACACCATAAATCATGACGATCCGCAGGCGCTGGCCGAACTGGCGCAGGTGCGCCGTTCGGTGGTTAATTTTGGCGTTGCGCCGCTGGCCGGTAAGCGCATGTCGGATATTGAATGGCAGGATATTCAGCGCAAGCTCACCGAGGCGATTATCAGCTTTGAGCCGCGCATTCTGCCGCAGGGGCTGCAGGTACGCTGTATTTCTGATACCCAGTCACTGGATTTACACAACGTCCTGTCGATTGAAATCAAAGGGCGCCTGTGGTGCGTGCCGTACCCATTAGAGTTTTTGTTCCGTACCGATGTGGACCTTGAAAATGGCCACTTTGAATTGAAAGACGCGGGGTAACGATGGAAGGCAAGCTGCTCGAGTATTACAACCGCGAACTGGCCTATCTGCGCGAGATGGGCGCTGAATTCGCCGAACGCTATCCAAAAGTGGCCGGACGCCTGGGGATGCGCGGCATCGAGGTCGCCGATCCTTACGTCGAACGGATGATGGAAGGCTTCGCGTTTCTGACCTCGCGCGTCCAGATCAAAATGGACGCTGAGTTTCCGCGCTTCTCGCAGCGCCTGCTGGAGATGATCGCGCCCAATTATCTGGCTCCTACGCCGTCAATGGCGATAGCCGAACTGCAGCCGGACATCAACAAAGGCGATCTGAGCAAAGGATTCGTGGTGCCGCGCGGCACCATGATGGGCAGCCAGGTGCTGAAGAAAAACGGCGTCACCTGCAGCTACACCACCGCGCATGATGTCACTCTGTTGCCGCTGCGCATCGAAAAGGCCGAGCTTGGCGGGATCCCGGCCGATGTACCGCTGGCCGCCCTTGGTCTCAGTCAACGCGGCGCCGCCAGCGCCTTGCGTATCCGTATTACCTGCGAAGGGGCTCAGCATCTTGGCCATTTGACCTTCGACCGCCTGGCGTGTTTCTTAAGTGGCCCGGATATTGAAGCGCTGCGCCTGCTGGAGCTGATCCTCGCTCACCAGGTCGGCGTCGTGTGTCAGACCACCGGACGTCATCCCGTTCGCCTGTCGCTGGGCGAAGACGCGCTGCAGCAAGAAGGCTTCGCCGCCGATCAGGCGCTGCTGCCGGAAGATCTGCGCAATTTTGACGGTTACCGACTGCTGCACGAATATTTTGCATTCCCGGCGCGATTCCGTTTCATCAGTATTAACGGGCTTGGCAAGCTGATCGTTCAGTGCAAGGAAGAGAAATCCTTTGATATTATTATTCTGCTGGATAAAACCGATGAGCGCCTCGAACAGGTGGTTGAAGCCAGCCATTTCGCGCTGCACTGCACCCCGGTCATTAACCTGTTCCCCAAAATCGCCGCCCGACAAACGCTGAACGATAGCCAACATGAATACCATCTGGTGGTGGATAATATCCGTCCGCTGGATTACGAAATCTATTCGGTGAGTAAAATCCATGGCAGCGCCGACGGCCATCGCGATGACCGCGAATTCCGTCCGTTCTGGAGCTCATGGAGCCAGGATGCCGGCGACTACGGCGCCTATTTCTCTTTACGCCGCGAGCAGCGAGTGCTCTCTGAACACGCGTTGCGCTATGGCACCCGTACCGGCTACACGGGTTCTGAAACGTTCGTCTCGCTGGTCGATGAACAGCACGCACCGTGGCAGGAAGATCTGCGCTATATCACCGCTGAAGTGCTGTGTACCAGCCGCGATCTGCCGCTGATGCTACAGCAGGAACTGGGGCAGTTTGTCCTGCCGGATTCACTGCCGGTAAAAACGCTGAAAATGCGTAATGGCCCAACCGCGCCGCGCCCGGCGCTGGCGGAAGGGTTAAGCACCTGGCGGTTGATTAGCCAACTGCAAATGAACTATCTCAGTCTGATGGACGGTGAAAACGGCGAAGGGGCCGCGGCGCTACGCCAGTTGTTGGGGCTGTACGCGGGGCTTGCGGAAACCGCTGTCGCCCGGCAAATCGAAGGGGTGCGCAACTGCGTGCTGGAGCCGGTGCATCGCCGGGTGCCGGAACCGGGGCCAATCGTTTTCGCTCGTGGTATCGGCATTACCTTAACCGTCGATGAACGCGCCTTCTCCGGCGCCAGCCCATGGTTATTCGGCAGTGTACTTGAGCGGGTCTTCGCCCGGCTGGTATCGCTGAACAGTTTTACCGAATTCACCTTGTGCAGCCAGCAGCGCGGCGAGATCGGCTACTGGGCGCCGCGGATGGGTAAAAGGGCGCTGATATGAGTGAGACGCTGGCCACTATTCACCGCCTGACGCCGCTGGCGGAAGGCTTCTGGCGCGGCGTGACGACCGCTCCCTGGCGTTATGATTTGTTTCATCTGCTGCGCCGCGTGGATGCGCAGGGAGGCGAGCGCTACCCGCTGGGACGCGCGCCGCTGCCGAAGTTTGAATCGCTGCGCATTGGCCAGACGCCATCAATGGGGTTTGCGCCAGCGACCTTAGCCAGCGCGCAAAAACGCGAAAACAGCGGCGTTCATGAGATTTCGATTCTCAGTTTTGGCTTGTTTGGCCCTAACGGCCCGCTGCCGGTGCATATGACCGAATACGCCCGCGAGCGCATCCATCATCATCAGGATGACAGCCTTAGCGCTTTTGCCGATCTGTTTCACCACCGTCTGACCTTACTCTTTTACCGCGCCTGGGCGGATGCCCAGCCGACGGTCTCGTTAGACCGCCAGGACAACCGCCGCTTCGAGCGCTATCTCGCCTCGTTAATCGGCATGGGGCAACCGGGACAACTGGAAAAGGGCGAACTGAGCCCGCACGCGCGCTTTACCCACGCCGGGCATCTCAGCCGCCACGCCCGGGATCCGGAAGGGCTGGAAAAGATCCTGCGCCATTATTTTCAGGTCCCGGTCAACATTATCAGCAACGTACCGCAATGGATGCCGCTCACTCCGCGTGAACAGGCGCAATTAGGAAGCGGAAGACGGGTGCCGCGGCTGGGCGTTTCGGCGTTTCTCGGCGTTGCGGTGCGCGATGTACAGCATAAATTTCGTCTCGAAATTGGTCCGCTCAGCGCCGAGGCCTACGCCCGTTTCTTACCGGGCGAGAAAGCGGTCAACGAACTGCGTGACTGGATCCGCCAGTATCTCGGGATCGAGTACGCCTGGGAGGTCCGGGTACTTATCCGCAGCGATGCGGTGCCGGGCGCGGTACTCAGCGGCGGCGGCAAACTCGGCTACAGCACCTGGCTTGGCCACCAGCCGACCCCCGCACCGCGGGGTGATTTAGTGTTTAGCGTGGAGAAGGCCGACGCCTGACGTCGCCTGCTCTCTGACACCTTTATTTAATGTTATCAATGGAACCGAACATGTCAGAAATCAGCCGTGCCGTACTTTTCGGCAAACTGGATACGCTGTTGTTTACCTCGCTGGAAAGCGCAACCGCCTTTTGTAAACTGCGCGGCAACCCTTACGTCGAGCTGGTGCACTGGCTGCACCAATTGATGCAGCAGCAGGATGGCGATCTGCAACACATTATTCGCCACTTCGCCCTTGATGAGCAGGCGTTGACCCGCGACATCATCGCCGCGCTGGATGCGCTGCCGCGCGGCGCCAGCTCGGTCTCCGATCTCTCCGAACATATCGACAGCGCGGTTGAACGCGCGTGGGTCTACGGCTCGCTTAAGTATGGCGTTAGCCGGATCCGCGGCGGACATTTGCTGATTGGCCTGCTAAAAACCTGGAATCTGGCCAGCCTGCTGAAGGGGATTTCCCCGCAGTTCACCAGGATTAACGTCGAAGCCTTGAGCGACAACTTCGATACGCTGCTTGCCGACAGTAAAGAGAGCCAACAGGCGGTAGCAGAAACCGCGAACCACGGTGCGGTGCCCACGGCGCAGGGGACGTTGGCCCAATACGGGCAGAACCTGACGCAGCGGGCGGAGGATGGCAAAATTGATCCGGTTGTCGGTCGCGACGAAGAGATCCGCCAGATGGTGGATATCCTGATGCGTCGCCGACAGAACAACCCGCTGCTGACCGGTGAAGCCGGCGTCGGTAAAACGGCGGTGGTGGAAGGGTTAGCCCGGCGTATTGCCGCAGGCGACGTGCCGGAGCCGCTGCGCAATATTCAGCTGTGGCTGCTGGACATCGGCATGTTACAGGCTGGGGCGGGCATGAAGGGCGAATTCGAAGCCCGTCTGCAGGCGTTAATCAACGAAGTGCAGTCCAGCCCGACGCCTATCGTGTTGTTTATCGACGAGATCCATACGTTGATTGGCGCAGGCGGCCAACAGGGTACCGGCGATGCGGCGAACCTGTTGAAGCCAGCGCTGGCGCGCGGACAGCTGCGCACCATCGGCGCGACGACCTGGGCGGAGTACAAAAAATATATCGAGAAGGATCCGGCGCTAACCCGTCGCTTCCAGACGGTGCAGATCCACGAGCCGGACGAAGAGAAAGCGCTGCTGATGCTGCGCAGCACCGTTTCGCCGCTGGAGAAACACCATCGGGTGCTGCTGCTTGATGAAGCGGTGAGCGCGGCGGTGAAACTGTCGCATCGCTATATTCCCGCGCGCCAGCTGCCGGATAAAGCGGTGGCACTGCTGGATACCGCCTGCGCACGCGTTGCCGTCAGCCAGAGCGCGCCGCCGCCGCAGTTGGAAGATTGCCTGCAGCGTATTGCCGCATTGGATGTCGAGCTGGAGATCGCCCGGCGCGAGAACCGGGTAGCGATAGGCGATGCTCAGCGCATTGAACAACTTCAACAGGCGCGTCAGCAGCAGGAAAGCGAGCGCGATGCGCTGAATAGCCGCTGGGAGCAAGAACGCGCGTTGGTTGATGAGGTGATTAACCTGCGTGCGCAGCTGCAGGATGCCGACGAGGAAGCGCAGCCGGCGTTACGCCAGACGCTCAATGAAAAGCAGATAGCGTTGAAGACGCTGCAGGGCGAGATGCCGCTGCTGTTCGCGGCGGTGGATGAAAATGTGGTGGCGGCGGTGGTCTCTGACTGGACCGGGATCCCGCTGGGCCGGATGGTCAAAAACGAAATTGATGCCGTACTGAGCCTGGCCGACACGCTGAACCAGCGGGTTATCGGCCAGCGTCACGGGCTGGATCTGATCGCTAAACGCGTGCGCACTTCCCGCGCGAGACTCGATGATCCCAATAAGCCCGTCGGCGTATTTATGCTCTGCGGCCCGTCCGGGGTGGGTAAAACCGAAACCGCGCTGGCGCTAGCTGAATCGCTGTACGGCGGCGAGCAGAACGTTATCACCATCAATATGAGCGAATTCCAGGAAGCGCATACCGTGTCAACCCTGAAGGGCGCGCCTCCGGGCTACGTTGGTTACGGCGAAGGCGGGGTGCTGACCGAAGCGGTGCGCCGTCGCCCTTACAGCGTAGTGTTGCTGGATGAAATCGAAAAAGCGCACCCGGATGTGCACGAAATCTTCTTCCAGGTCTTTGATAAAGGCTGGATGGAAGACGGCGAAGGGCGTCATATCGATTTCCGCAATACCATCATTATTTTAACCTCCAATGTGGGGACAGAGCTTATCAGCGCGATGTGCGCCGACCCGGATCTGATGCCGGAACCGGAAGCGCTGAGCGGCGCGCTGCGTCAGCCGCTGCTGCAGGTCTTCCCGCCAGCGCTGCTCGGCCGCCTGCTGGTGGTGCCGTATTATCCGCTGAGCGACGCGATGCTCGCACAGATTGTGCGTCTGCAGTTGGCGCGTATCCAGCGCCGCCTGCAGGATAATCACAATATCGTCTGCGACATTGACGACAGCGTGGTTGAGCAGGTGGTTCAGCGTTGTACCGAAGTTGAATCCGGCGGGCGTATGGTCGATGCGATTCTGACCAACACGCTACTGCCGCAGATGAGTCAAATCCTGTTAACCGCCAACCGCAACGATGAGCAGTTTAAACAGCTGCGCATTAGCTATGCGCAGGGCGAGTTTCATTGTCAGTTTGCCGCGTAACACCATCAGAAAGTGAGTCTTAAGATGACGGATCACGAAAACAACCGGACTGTCCTGAACGCGCTGCCGATCGGGTATCGTTTTAACGAATTTGAAATTAAGGAAGTGATTGGCGGCGGTGGTTTTGGCATTGTTTATCGCGCCTGGGACCATCAGCTGGAACGTACCATCGCGATTAAAGAGTTTATGCCTTCGTCGCTGGCGGTACGTAATGACGATATGACCCTGGTTCTGCGCAGCGATCGCTTCAGCAAAGCATTCTCCGCCGGACTGAACAGCTTTATTCAGGAGGCGCGGCTGCTGGCGCGCTTTAACCATCCTAACCTGCTGCACGTACTGCGCTTTTGGGTGCAGAACGATACCGCGTATATGGGCACGCTGTTTTATAGCGGCACCACCTTAAGCCGCCTGCGCGAGCAACAGCCGGAACTTATCGATGAGGCGTGGATCCGCCGGATGCTGCCGATGCTGTTCGGCGCGATTCGAACCATTCACGACGCCGGTTATCTGCATCGCGATATCTCGCCGGAAAACATCCAGATTCAGGATAACGGTTTGCCGGTGCTGCTCGATTTTGGTTCAGCTCGCCGGACCATCGGCAATCTCTCTGACGAGACCGAAACCATGCTGCGCCCGGGCTACGCGCCTATCGAGCAATACACTGACGATAACGAAAGCGAACAGGGCGCCTGGACCGATATCTATGCCGTCGGCGCGGTGCTGCATACGCTAATCGTCGGCTCGCCGCCGCCGGTGAGCGTGGTGCGCAGTATTCAGGATAACTACCAGCCGCTGGCGGAGCTGAAACCCGCAGGCTATTCGCTGCCGCTGCTGCAGGCGGTGGATAAAGCGCTGGCGCTGCGGGTCGAGGATCGTCCGCAATCGATCGAAGCCTTCGCTGAACTGATCGAAATGCCCGTTTCCAGTATCGACGATGTCTTGTCGGTGAAAAAACCGGGAACCATGCTGGCGCTGGTCGGCGATGAAGAAGAGGAGGCGCCAGCCGCCAACGACTGGCGGCGCTATAAAGTACCGGGGATGGTCGCCGCGGGGGTGCTGGTCGGTGTTATCGCCGGCGGTATGATGTTCAGCGGCGGCAATAGCGAGGCCCAGCCGACAGAAAGCGCCAATACTCAGCCGCAAACACCGGTTGCGCCAACCGCACCGCCGGCGGAAACCCATACCGCAGCGGCACAGCCAGCGCCGCCCACCGCCGTCAAAGAGAGCAAACCAGCCGTTGCGCCGGCAGCGCCGATTGCCCAGGTTTATGTACGGATGAGGGATGGAGAAAAGCTGAAATTGAACGGCGAGCCTCACGACACACAGCCTGCGACTAACGGTTTCGCGTCGCTGAAGTTGGCTCCGGGGCATTACGAAATTACCCTCCAGGGCAATGGCCAAACCCGTGCGCAGACGCTGGATATCGCCAAACCGGGAACCTGGCTTGTCAATCCATCGAGCTAAATGGCGTGATGGAGAACGGAATACCCCCGCCGGGAATGATTGGCGGGGGGGGAATCATTTAGCGGGATATCATTGATAAACAAGGAGTGTTAAATGACAGTCGGCTGGGTTATCAATGCAGTACTGACACTGATCATTATTTTTATCAGTTTTTACTTAGCTAACCGTATTGTTAAAAACTCACAGCGGCGAGAACAACGGATTATTGAAAACGGGAAAGATGCTCAGGTTACGATACTCACGATGCAGCAAACCGGTTTGTTCATCAATAACAACCCGGTAATCGAAATGGATCTGCGAGTAAAAGATTTAGCTAATGGCAAAACGTGGCTACTCGAGAAACACAAAGAAACGGTGTTGCTAATGACTCTTGATGCCTGGCAGGTTGGCGTGAACTATCAGGCAAGAGTAGAGCCAGAAGATAACGCTATTGTGTTCATAAGAGACATTAACGATAAGCCAAAAATGACGAGTGAAAGATGAGCATTATTACCGACTTAATCGTTCTGGCCGTTGCCTTACTATTTATTTATATTTTTGTATCGCTGCTGATTCGCGATGCGAAAAATAAAAAACTAAAAGCGGCCATCAACAACGATGGCGTGGCTGTTTTGGGCACGATCACGAATCTGAGAAGCCGCTCGGGCGGTAATTCCGGGTTTATCAATATCAGCGTCGATTTTAACTACGTTAGCGAGAAAGGTGAATCGCTGGCGGGCCAGAGCGATATCGTTATCGATATTACCCGTATTCAATACTTCCAGCCGGGAAATACCCTCCCGCTACGCTACTTGCGCCAGCAGCCACAGCGGGTACTGGTGGATCTGCCAAACCCAATGTTGAAACGCAGCTAACGCTGCAGCCACCTGAAACACACTGAATGGAATAATATTATGGCTAACAGGATCACCGTTCAGCTCCCCGTTGAGGGGCTACTTTTCTGGAAACTCACCGGGCACGAAGCGATGTCGGAAATGTTCGAGCTCGGCTTAACGCTGCTTAGCACCGATGCGCGCCTGGATCGCAGTAAACTGCTCGGTCAGCCGGTTACCGTGACCATTCCAACGCAAAACGCGCTGAGTTCGCGTTATTTCAACGGTAAAATTACCCGCGTAGCGGTCAGCGCCGTTGAAATGAGCGGTACCCGCTATGCTGCCTATCAACTCACCGTAGAGCCGGATTTGTGGCCGATGAAACGCGACCGCAACCTGCGTATTTTCCAGGGGCAGACGGTACCACAGATTATCAATACGCTGCTGAGTGAATATCAGGTCAACGTTGAGGATAAACTGAGCGGCAGCTATCGGGTCTGGGATTACTGCGTCCAGTATCAGGAGAGTAGCCTGGCGTTTATCAGCCGACTGATGGAGCTGGAGGGCATCGCCTACCATTTCCGCCACGAGGCGGATAAACATACGATGGTATTGACCGATTCGGCCACCCAGCACCAACCGGTGAGCGGCTATGAGACTATCCCTTACCATCAGACGCCGTCAGGCGCGATCACCACTGAAGAGGGGATCAGTCTGTGGGCGCTGGAAGATAGCGTGACGCCGGGGATCTACAGTCTCGATGACTATGATTTCCGCAAACCCAATGCCTGGCTGTTTCAGGCACGGCAGAACCCCTCATCGCCATCGCCGGGGAGTATTGACGTTTATGACTGGCCTGGGCGGTTTGTTGAGCACGGACACGGTGAGTTTTACGCCCGTATTCGTCAGGAACGCTGGCAGGTAGAGCATCAGCAGATTCAGGCGACCGCCACGGCGGTTGGCATTGCCCCTGGCACGACCTTTACTCTGAGCAATGCGCCGTTTTTCAGCGATAACGGCGAATACCTGACCACAACCGCAAACTACTATTTTGAAGAAAATCGCTACGCCAGCGGCGGCAATAGCGATGTCTCGCATCAAATCCACTTTACGGTGATCCCCTCATCGGTGGTCTATCGTCCCGCGCAGGCCACCGCCTGGCCACGTACTTACGGCCCGCAAACGGCCAAAGTCGTGGGACCGCAGGGGGAAAGTATCTGGACCGACAAATATGGTCGCATCAAAGTGAAGTTTCACTGGGACCGCAACGCCAAGGGCGACGACAGCAGCTCCTGCTGGGTGCGTGTATCGAGCGCGTGGGCAGGCCAGGGCTTCGGCGGCGTGCAAATTCCGCGCGTGGGCGATGAAGTGGTCATCGACTTTATCAACGGCGATCCCGACCGTCCCATCGTCACCGGACGTGTGTATAATGAAGCCAGCATGCCGCCATGGGATCTCCCTGGCGACGCCACCCGGATGGGCTTTATGACGCGGAGTAAGGATGGGAATATTGATAACAGCAGTTTCTTGTTCTTCGAAGATAATCCGGGCAATGAATCTGTCGAGATGCATTCAGAAAAAGATATGAAGATCTCGGTAGAGAATGACCAAACTATCAATATTGATGGTTGCCGAAGCACTAAAATAAATAAAGAACAAAGCGATGATGTCATTGGAAATGCGACTTTGCATTTTCATGCAAAACGTACAATAACCGTTGATGATAACGAAGCAAGAACATTTAACAACGGTGAAAACATAACAATTAAAAACGGTCGGAAAACAGAGATACTAAACGGAGGTGACATTAGAAATATAAAGGGTGATCGAGAGTTAACTCTAGATGGAAATAATAATAAAAAAATACTTGCTAATGAAACCATAAGTATTAGTGGTAAAAAAGAAACTACAATCGATAACGGAAATTCATTCACCATAAAGTCTGGAGGGCAAAAACAAGATATTCATGGCGAAGTTAATGTGGATATAAATGGAGCTTGGATGCAAACTGTTACAGGAAAAGTAAAGATTGAATCACCAGAAGAAATAGTAATAAAAAGCAAGACAAAAGTTTTTATTGACTCTCCCATTTTTGAACATAACGATGTGGAAAAGAAAAGCTTTGCCCAAAATGCAATAGATTTTATCGGCCAATATGTTACAATTTCAACAGGGAGTGTCGCCTTTAAGGGTGTTAGCTATGCAGCCACAGGAATAAATATTTCACATCAAGGAATGACATTTGGTCGTACCGTTATCAATGCTCAACGAGTCGAAGGGGCTCGAGTTGACAGTGGTAGTCTAAGAACCGCATTATTTGCACTTCATATGTTAATGTAGTCAGAGGATTATATGTCTATCTCTTGGATTATAAATGCAGTATTGACATTTTTAATTATTTTTGTGTGTTTTTATTTCGCAAATAGAATTGTGAAAAATTCACAACAGCGAGAGCAAAATATAATAGAGCAGGGGGATGATGCTTACGCTACTATTTTATCAATGAAACAAAGTGGGCTTTTCATAAATAACAACCCTGTGGTGACAATGGATTTGAGGGTAGCTAATGCAACTGATGGTAAAACATGGTTACTAGAAAAACATGATGAAACTATACAGTTAATAACCCTTGATGCCTATCAAGTTGGTTCTGTTTATAAAGTGAAATTGGATAGTAAAAACAATTCCATTGTCTTTATCAAAGATCCATCTAATGGAAAGCCTTTGACAATATCTAACTCGCCTCGCTAGAGGCGATACACTTAAAAGACCAGTCCTTGCATTTAAAATCAAAAAGAACTAACAATGAACTTTATTTATCAACACTCCTTGTTAATTGTCATTGCATCCGTTGCATTTAGTTTTTTTCTATTGTTCGGTTCGTTGCGAAGTCTCAAAGGACAAGGGGGAGATCTTACCGAAATAAAAAACTGGCTAAGTCGTGAGCGCTGGCCCGGTGAGATTAAAAACGCATCTCTGGTAAGTTGGCGTCAAACTAATGCGACTAATAATTTCGATTATTACTTTGTATTTACCTTTAATGCGAACATTGAGGGTACGACAAAACAGTATAATGCCGCTGCAGTGGTACGTGCTTCAGAAATCCCAAAATTAAAATCGGGGCTTCAATTAATTATAAAACATGAAGGTATTCCACCAAAGAGAATGGCCGTTATGGATGCGGATTATGAATAAATAGGGCATCCGCTAGGCTTACTATGCTTGTGGCCATTTAGGTAGTCATTTCAAAACATTCACCTTCATTATTAATGGATCATTATGTTTGACTCTATGTGGGGAACGTTAATATTAGCCATTTTAATTTTAGTTGGTTTATTCTTATATTGTTATCGTTCAGGCTCCAATTATGATAAGTTTAAGGCAAATGGCATTCGTACCGAGGCTAAAATATTAAACATGGAAAAAATTGGTGCGAGTGGCGGAGGTAGCACTAAACTTAAAATGGAACTATTATTTACCACGGAATCAGGGCAGGTGACAGCAATAGCTAAACAGTATATTTCTCCGCAAAACATAGCAAAAATTATGAGGAATAATACTATTTATATTTATTATCTACCTGAAAACCCCAAAAAGTTATTACCCGTTCCTTGGGAGATGGGGTAATACTATTTCCTGTGTTGTGGCATTGCTCGCTATCGTTGGCCTCCTGGCGAGGTTCTGCTGGTACGCTTAAAATAAGAACTTAAGATGTCAAATTCAACGTTGTGGTCTATTTTTATTACCATTTTAATTTTAGGGTGGTTTTTATACAGTATAATCAAATCAGGCAATGATGATGAGAAATTCCGTAAGAGGGGTGTTAAAGTTGAAGCTAAAATCATTAGTAAAAAACGCATAGGTACCTCTGGCACCGGAAATATGAAATTTAACTTTGAATTAGAATTTATGACCCCCGACGGAGTCGTCATCGCACATGCTCGTCGTTTTATAACTCCGGAAGAAATGGTTAAGATTGGCAGGAAAAATACAGTTTATTTATATTATCTCCCAGGCACACCTGAAAAAGTATACCTTGTTCCTGGAGATATGGAGTAAACTATCGATGTAAGTGGTTATGCTTAATAATGTGAACCTTAATCCTAATTATTAAAGGGAATAGAGGGAAACCATGCCACTTGCCAAACATCTGAAAAGAGCACTCATCGCAGGACTTATTTTTATACGTTTATGTAAGAGCTTGATATGATTTTTCTCTCTGAACACTCAGGACCTATTGCATTAGGTGTCATGCTGGTATTCATTTTCATTTGTCTCAGAGGAATAAAGGGACAGAAGGAAGATTTTAATGAAATAAGGAACTGGGTTGCAAGGGATAATTGGAAAGGTGAACTGGCAACAGGAAAATTAAAAGAATGGAAACAAACATCAACCACCAATAATTTTGATCATTACTATATTTTCACTATTGAGTCTGATTTGAGTGGTGAACCAAAGACATATAAAGCGGCAACTGTGTTAAAAAACGCAGAAGTTATTAAAATAAAGAAGGATATGCCGGTAACCATCAAATATCAAGGTGTCCCTCCAAAACGAATGGCTGTTATGGATGTGGATTATGAATAAATTACACCTTGTTCCTGGGGCTATGGAGTAAACTATCGATGTCAATTTTCGTTAACAGCACAGATGCAAACCTATGAACCTCATCACGGAACTGTCTTTTATTTTTGGGATCATTGTCACAATTATCGCATTGGGTATATCATTTGCTGCATTTAAACCGAACAAAACTGAAGTCTCTGCAATTAAAAACTGGTTATCTAGAGATAAGTGGGCAGGTCAAATAATCCAGGTCCCGGCAGAATCGTGGCGTCAGACAGAAACAAAGTACGGCAACGATTATATTTATGATTTCTATTTTAGTGCAAACATACACGGTTCTGCTAAAAAATACATTGCTAAAGGTATTGTGAGACCTAATGACATTCATAAATTAAAGAAAGGAATGTTATTATCAGTAAAGTACAGTAATGACACACCTATAAAGATAGCAGTTATTTCTGTTGATTATTAAAGGAGCATCATGTCATTTGAAGAATGGATAGCCAGCATGTCAGGATTTGAAATGACACGCCTTATTCTCGGATTGGCGGTATCGTTAATTTTCCCGATCGTCATATATTTCACATGTAGAAAAACGTCGTTACAAACCAAGTCAGTAACTATGTTTTTACAACGTGAAAGCTGGCGTGGGGAATTACTGAAGTCGCGGATTGAATCCTGGCAGCAAACTAATGTGATACACGGCAATAATCTATTTTTCGATATCTATTTTCACCTTGATGACATGTCTCAATTGCTTTGCGCCAAGGCGCTGATTGCACCAACACAAATACATCTATTACGCAAAGGGCTGTCCATTGTCGTTAAGAAAGGACGGGGCAATAAGATTGCTATTATGCAAATCGGTGATGTGGGTTAATTCACGATGGATATACTCTTTTTTGTCGTTATGGGACTCATTGCCCTGGTGTTTGGCATCTATCCCATGGCTCGTTTTCTTTATCAGGACGTTTATCCGCATTTAAAAGATGGTTTCACCCAGAGCGAGGTCCTGCAATCCGGGATTGCGGTCAACGCGGATATCATTGCCGCACACCAGACCAGCGTATGGAGTGGAAGTCAGCCTGTCTACCGTATCACCTTTAAATTTAAGACGCTCGAACAGGTTGAAGTTGAAGCAAGTCTGAATCACACCCTGAGTTTCAGCGACATTGAACGTTTTAAACCGGGCAATGGCACAACGATTAAATACGATCCGGCAAACCCGCAGAGAATTGCGCTATACGACAGACCGCTTTTTTTGTGATAAATAATCAGGAGATAACATGGAAATCGTCTCTACCATAATGTTAACCATGGCATGGGCCATTCCTCTGCTGGTGTTGCTCTTCGCGGCCTGGGTCGCGATGCAGAATATACGCTCTGCGCGGGAAGATAAAAAAACGAAAATGAATGGTGTCGATGTTGAGGCCACCATCCTGCAGATCAAATACGATCGCGACCAGCGAATCAACAACCACTACTCAGCCATTTTGACCCTTCGTTATCATTGGCATGGGCAAGAACAGCAGGGCACCCGCGGCGTTATTTTCCCCGCTCAAGACCAATCTGAGGTTCAGGTGAATCAATTAATCAATATTCGCGTTCGCCAGGACGATCCTCAACATTTTTACTATCTCGATTATCGTAATGTCTAATACCAGATATCATGCTTCCTTTAAGCCCAACTCAGCAGCATAAAAAAAAGATCTCCTATGAAAATCATTAAACCCTTACGCCTGAGCGTACTTAACCGGCCATTCCGTTGGCAGGGCAAAAATTATCTTGGCGTTTCGGTGTTGGCGTTGGCGGATATGGGGCCGAATCCGCAGCTGCGCCCTGAAATGGAGCTGTGGCAGCTTGCCGCTGACGAACTGCAAACCAGCGGCGGCGTCGTGGATATGGCGATCCCTAAAGTCCGCGCCGAATTTATGGCCACCGGGTTTGCCTACACCCATCATCAGGAAGAAAAAAGCGCCTGCGTAGCGCGAATTGATATCGACAAGCTCAGTAAATCGCTGGTGGTGTTCGGCGATCGCGACTGGGCGGGTAACCGAATGACCCGACCGCAGCCGTTTAGCGAAATGCGCCTCGACTGGAGTCGCGCCTATGGCGGCGGCGACTACGCCGACAACCCGCACGGCATCGGTTTTGCGCCGCTGAAACAGCAAGGGGTTGAGCGTCATCCTCTGCCGAATATTGAACCGCTGGACGGGAGAATGACCTCGCCGAAGCAGAAACCGCAACCGGCAAGTTTTGGCCCGTTGGATATTCAATGGCCGCGGCGCTTTAGCCGGATGGGCAAAAAGTACGATGCCAGCTGGTTACAAAACGAGTTTCCTGGGTTTGCCCGCGATATTGACTGGAAAGTATTTAACGCCGCCAGCCCGGATCAGTGGTGGGATGACCGGGATACGCTGCCGCCGCAGGCAAAGTGGCGGATCTGGAATATGCATCCCGAGAAACCCTTGCAGGAAGGTCAGTTGCCGCCGTGGCAGGCACGCTGTTTCATCAATCGCCAGCGTGGTGATGAAAGCGTATTCGAAGAGATTGCGCTACGCGCTACCACGGTATGGTTCTTCCCGCATCGGGAACAGATGATGCTTATCTGGCAGGGACACATCCGCATCAATGAAGACGATGCCGCCGACGTTCTGCAACTGATCCCAGCGCTGGAAAAAGAGGGCGCTTCCCGTTCGCTGAACCATTATCGCAAGATTCTGGCCCAGCGCATGGATAAGGAGAAGGGCGCGCTGTTCTCTTTTCGCGAAAAAGATCTGCTGCCGGAAGAAACGATTGGGCCGTGGATTGACAATGAAATTGAACAGTCGCCCAGCCCGCAGCATGACAATATGAAAAATCGCGCCCGGTTGTTACGCGATCAGCATCGGGCCGCTATCGAGGCCAGCGGCGGCGACATCAATACCCTGCTGGCGGATATCGACGAGCCCGCGTTGCCGAAGCTTGAGGATCTGCCCGAGTTTATTGCTGACATGGAGCGTCAGGCGCAGGAGATGCAGGAGAACGCAGAACAGCGTAAACGCGAGATGGAGGCGCAATATCCGCAGCGGGATAAGGATGAAAACCAACCGCGCGGCCCCGAATCGATGCACCGGATGCAGGAGATGCTGCATCAGCACCAGCAAGAGCTAAGCGAGAAAAAGCGCGCGCAAACACGCGAGGCGCTTCATCAAATGTATCTGGCGGCCGTCCAGCATCAGCCGCCGGCAGTCAGGCTGAAGGGCGATCTGGCGAAGATCCTGCGCCAGCGTGCTGAACGCACCATGGCGCAGGGAGGTGACTTTAGCGGCATGGATCTGACTGGCGTCGATTTCTCCGGGATGGATTTTCGCGGCGCCAACTTTAGCAAGGCGCTACTTGAATGCGCGGACCTTAGCCACTGCCAACTGGATAACGCTCGTTTTCACGGAGCGGTGATGGCCAGAACAGAACTACAGCACTCGTCGCTGCGCGGCTGCGATTTTAGCGGCGCCAGCCTGGTACTGGCGGAGTGTCATCAAAGCGACTTCAGCGGCGCCCGTTTTGACGATAGCCAGCTACAGAATGCGTTGTTTGATAGCTGCATTTTTGATAACGCCATCCTGAAAACGTTAATCCTGCGGGAAATCAGCCTGATTCACTGCCGCTTCCATCATGCGGATCTTGATGGCTGCGTCTTTATGGAGCTGACGCTGGCGGAACCTGATTTCAGTCACGCGCGGCTGCACAAATGCTCGTTTTTACAATCTGAACTGGAGAACGCGGTCTTCCATCAGGCCACGCTGGAAAGCTGTTCACTGGTGCAAACCAGAGCGGAAAGCGCCGATTTTAGCGGCTCGACGTGGATTGCCAGCGCGGCAGCGTCAGAAAGTTCGCTCATCGGCGCTGATTTCAGCCAGGCCACGCTGCGGCAGAGCAATCTGCGCCAGACGCCATTGCAGGGCGCTCGCTTTGAACTAGCGAAAATTGAAAACAGCGATCTGAGTGAAGCCGATTGTCGCGATACAAACTTTGTGCGGGCTAATCTGGTCGGCAGCCTGTTTGTCCGCACCGATTTTCGCGACGCCGATTTTACCGACGCCAACCTGATGGGAGCCCTGCTGCAAAAAAGTCAACTTGGCGGCGCCCGGTTCAATGGCGCGAATCTGTTCCGCGCCGATCTTTCACAATCCTTTACCAGCAAGACCACGCAGTTGGATGGCGCATGGACCAAACGGATTAAAACGCTGCCGAAGCGTGATGGAGAAGTGATATGACGACGCTGACCCCAGCGGATATTGTCCAGCGCATTAAAAACGGTGAACCGCTCAGTGAAATGTCGCTGGATGGTCTGAATCTGCAGGGTTGCGATCTGTCAGGAGGCATTTTTCAGGAAGTCTCTCTGCGCGGCGCTAACCTGCAAAACGCCAACCTGCATGAGGCGCTGTTTACCGAGTGTCTGCTTGATCAACTGCTGTTGAGCGGCGCGCAGCTCAAACAGACCACCTTTAATCAGTGTGAAATGGCTCATCTGCAGGCACCGGAGACAACGCTTGATAGTTGCGTGTTTAATCAGTGCGCCTTGCAAGAGAGCGATTTCTCGGCGACGACGTTGCAAAGCAGCCAGTTTATGCGTTGCCAGTTGCGTGGTAGCCGTTTTACGGGTTCGGCGCTGGAACGCAGCGTGTTTTATGAATCTGAGCTAACCGACGCCAGCTTTGCGCAAAGCCGTGGTTTGCTGACCACCTTTTTTAATATCGACCTGCGCGCAACGGCGCTTGACGGGATGCAGTTTGACCGCGTGGTATTCTTCCAGTGCGACCAGCGCGGGAAGAATTACTCCCGTCAGGGCTTCACCGGCTGCCAGTTTACCGATTGCCCGCTGGACGGCGCCAACTTTAACGGCGCTCAGCTGACGCAATGTAACTTTAAAGGCGCTTCACTGCATGATGCCCAGCTCAATCAGGTGAATGCCAGTCAGGCGCTCTTTATGGAAGCGGATATGCGCGGCGCCCAGTGCCGCGGCAGCCTGTTCGACCAGGCGATATTTGTTGGCGCGGTGCTGGAGCAGGCTGATTTTAGCCAGAGCCGCTTGTTCCAGAGCATCCTGCAACAGGTCCACGCCGCCGGGGCGCGATTCGCGCTATGCGACCTGACGTGGAGCGATTTTTCCGGCGCCGACCTGAGTCGGGCCGACCTGCGCGGCGCAACCTTTTCCCGCACGCGTTTGCATCGCGCCCGTCAGGAAGAGGCATTGTTTACCGGTCGCCAGGGGATCCTGGAATATGATGAAGAGTTATTAGCCGCTGAAGCGTGGAGCGCGCAGCGTCACAGCCGTTGTTGAGGAGAGAACAGATGACAACCATTAACCATAAACTCGCGCAGGCGGTGATGCCGCCAGCTCACGCCTCCGGCACGGTAACCCATTGTTTCGCCGACGGCAGCATGACCGTTGAAAGCGAAGGGCGCGGCTGGCACTGCCGCCGGGCGGTCAGTTGTCTGATTGCGCCGCAGGCGGGCGACAGGGTACTGATTAGCAGCGTCGACAACCAGATTTGGCTGCTGGCGGTGCTGGAGCGTGATGAGAGCCGCCAGGCGGAATTAAGCGTGCCGGGCGACCTGCATATCCGCAGCGCCGGGGAGCTCAGCCTCAGTGGCCAGAGCCTGCGCGTCGCTGCCGAACAGGGCGACTGTCATATCAATGAGATGAACTACAGCGGCGATAAGCTGTCGGCATGGGTGACGCTGTCACGTATTGTTGGTAAGCGCGCCGAATCCGTCTGGCACACCGTGACGCAAATCAGCCACAACCTGCTGCGCACGACCCGCCAGACCGAGCAAGTCCGCGCCGGGCAGTTAGACATGAAAGCGGAAGATTATGCACGGCTGCATGCGCACAACACGGTGATCACCTCAAAAGCGATCACCAAGGTTGATTCTGAACAGATCCATATGGGATAAGGAGCTCACGATGTTTGCCAACTGCCAGTTGTTCGGCGTCGATTTAGCGTTTCCTGATGTCTGCCTGACGCCAATGCCAGCGCCGACGCCGATCCCGTATCCGGATATCGCATTAGGGCCGACGGCTATCCCAAACGCGCTGAATATTCTGTTTATGGGGATGCCTGCGCATAATATGGCGACGGTCACGCCGCTCACTAACGGTGATAACCCTGGTGTCGCCACCGGCGTGGCGTCGGGAACGGTCATGGGTCCGTCCCGCCATCTCACCGGGGCATTTACTGTCCTGTTGAAGGGTACGCCGGCGACGCGCTTAACCAGCGTCAGTCTGCAAAACTCGACGAACGCGGTGGGTATGCGTATCGTTCCCAGCCAGTTCAAGGTATTGATGCTGGCGCCGTAATCCATAACTATAAGGAATATCAAATGGCTTTACCTGGGATGAATCCTGAGAACCACTTACCCGGCTACGATTTCGCGCGAATGACCGGTAACGGCGCCGCCGATTTTGATTTTAAAGCGTTAGGCGCCGCCATGGATTGTAACCGCGACTTTTATCAGGCGGGTATTATCTATTCTGACGGCAATCAGCGTTACGTGGTACGTCCAACTAAACGATATCCCAACGGACAAAGCGGCATCGCCACGCACGTGATTGTGACCAAAGCGGCCTCGTTGCCTTCTGCTTCGACGGCGGGCAAGGCGTTAACAGAAGCCGTCTCTTCAACGTCAATGGGGACGGAGATCGCCTCGACCGTACTTTCCTGCGGCGCCATGATCATTACCGGCGGCGTGATGCTCGCGGGGTCTGCGGCAACACCGCTGACCGCAGGGGGGAGTAGCGTATTGGTCGCCATCGGTTATGCCGGTACTGCGGCAACCGGGCTGCAATGCATCAATGGTTTGTATCGAATTTATGATCTGGTCGAAAACGGTGGTGAAACCGTTAGTTGGCTCGATTCCCAGGAGTGGTATGTCGCGACGTCAACGTCATTAGACGCCATCTCTCTTATCAGCGCGGGCGGGGCATTAAAAGAGGCCCTCGCCACCTGGAAAGCCATGAAATCAGTGTCGTCATTAAAAGCGACCGAGTGGTTGAAAAGCTATCCGCGCCAGGATCGCGCCCGGTTAACAGAATTGATTATTCGCGCGCAAAATCCTGGTATTAGTAATAAAGAAATTAAAGCGGTGATTCGTGCCGGTTTTTATCCGAAACGTTTTCCAACCGGCCCGGTACAGGTTGAGCTGACCCGGCAACTGGGACAAGTCGTCACCAGCGCCGCTGCGCTGGCAGGAAGCGCCGTCAGTGGGATTATTGCCGCGCCTGGCAACGTTCCTCGCTCTGGTAAATATATCATTGGCACGATTCAATCGCTGGCGGTGTACTGATGGGGATTCTGAATCTGGTCGCCGGGGGTATTTTTTGCGACCTTATACAGCATGGGCGGGAGATCGACCGCGCTATTGCGCGCCGTGACACCAGCCTGCTGAATCATTCCACGCCAGAGCTTGAGCGCTATTTTTCGCGCCCGCCCGGCGAGCTTCCCCGGCAGAACCCCTTCCCGGTAGCTACGCTGTTCCCGCTGTTCATACTCGCTTTTGCGTTTAATCTGCTGCCGTTCCTGCATACGCTACCGGGTCTGTCCCCGCCGACGCAGGCGCTGAGCTTTTTTGTGCCCTCGCTGGCGCTGGTTATTTTTTTGATAACCAGCGGCGTACTGCTGGCGCGCGGCTATACCGCCGGGTTGAAGGGGTTTCTGACGTTATTCCTTATCCTGTCAGCGCTCACGGTCGTACAGGGGATCAGGGCGTTGCTGAGCGCAGGTGAGAGCGCCTGGCCTCTGGCGATTGCCGCGCTGGCATTACTGAGTTGCCGATTCATCTTCAACCGTCGGGGCTTTGTGCTGTTTGCCATTTATTGTCGTAGCCAGCGGCTTGCTGTCGTGGCGCGCAACATGCGTCAACAGAACGGTTGAATCTATCCGAAGCGTGATTAACCCCGCGATCCATCGATAACGGGGTTACTCATTTTTATTGCTGATTTTTATTGCTGATAGTTAAACGCGTCAGGGTGATTCTCAAGACTACCGCTCAGTGCGGCATATAGTACCGTTTTCCCATCAATCGACAGGGCATCGTTGACATTAAGCCAGGTCAGTTTTTCCTGTGCGGTTTTCTCGTCAACGACCGAGAAAACACCCGACATCTGTTTTGACTTCTCCGACCAGATCACGGCGATACGCTCGCTCGCGCAGTTATGCGGCTTACAGGCGCTTAACACCTGCCAGGATTCAGATCCTAACTTCACGGTCTGCGCCGGGGATCCGGTCCCGCCGCTACTAACCCAGGCAGGCAGTTTATGGCCTTTGACCATTTGGCTGAATGCCGCTTTGGTCGCATTGTCTTTTGCCAACGAGGTGAGCGTGACGTCGCTTTGCGCCAGAACGCTGGTTGATACGGCGAGTGCGACGATGGCGGTAACTGCTTTAAACATGAATCCTCCTGAACCTTCTCTGTCCTCATTTTTCGCCTCTTAATAGTGGGCGCAGAAGAGGATTAATGCAAACCGTCATATATATAACGCGAATGAAAAGGGCGATCGCAAAGCGTGGACTTATCTGTCCATGACATGTCATGATGCGAATTAGTTAAATTTTTGTATAAATAGCCTCCAGGTGAACGGCTAATACAAAATGGCATACTCATTCAGGCGATAAAGCATGGCGTACTTGAATCATTTATTGACGTTTATTGAAAGCAACCCGGCGCTGGCCGTCGGTTTTAACCTTATCCTGCTGCTCGTCTCCGGCATATTTGCGCACCTTTTGTGCAAATTCTTGTTGATAAAAGTGATACGTAAAGTCTTCTTCGGAAGCCATAAACAGGATGTACCGCTGGAGAAAGACCGGCGTATTGCAGAAAAACTATCAAACTTCATTCCGGTTATTATCGTCTATTACGTCCTGCAGTTTATGCCTAATATGCCGGTATCACTGGTGACGGCGATTAATACCATTTGCGGTATTTTGTTTTTTATTTTCCTGTCGGTCTTCTTCAATGAAATGCTGGATATTGTTAATAGCTCCTATCTGCGTAAGACCAAGCGTAAAAACCACTCCATTAAAGGCTATATCCAGATAGGGAAAATCCTGGTTCACATTCTGGCGGCAATTATGATCCTGGCCGTGATGTCGAACAAATCGCCGGTGATTATTATTTCCAGTCTTGGCGCCGTCGCGGCGGTACTGATGCTGATCTTTCAGCACACCTTGCTGTCGCTGGTGGCCAATGTTCAGTTGTCCTCAAACGATGTGCTGCAACTGGGCGACTGGATTGAAATGCCCGATAAGAACTTGAGCGGTGAGGTGACGGATATTGCGCTACATACCATCACCATCCGTAACTGGGATAACACCATTTCGCGTATTCCGACCAAGAATTTCCTTACCGAAACCTATACCAACTGGCAGGCGATGTTCTCGTCCGGCGCGCGCAGAATTATGCGCAGTATTAATATCGATCAGCATTCGGTGAGCTTCCTCAGTCAGGAGATGCTCGCGCCGATGCTGGCGATACGTGGGGTGAATGAACCGCTGACAAAATTGCTGGATGGTCGGGATCCTGGCGGCGTCGCGGATCGCTGGTTTATTGATAATGGCCTGACCAACTTAACGTTGTTTCGCCATTATCTGATGAACTATCTCGCCGAAAGACCCGATATTATTAAAGATATGTATATCGTCGCGAGAACGCTAAAACCGTCGCCGTCCGGGATGCCGCTGGAAATTTACTGCTTTACCTCATCGACAATGTGGATGGATTACGAAAACACGCAATCCGCGATCTTTGAATACATTACCGCCGTCGCCGGACAGTTTTCACTGCGTTTGTATCAATATCCCGCCGGGCATGATTTCTGGCGTTTATCACAGGAAAACACTCGCCAGGGTAACCCCCCGCCGTCAGTAGAAGGGTGATCAGAATATGACAATCGTGTTGCGAACAATGCAGGCGACAGATGTTACCGGCGGCTTAATGCTAAGTCAGCAGATGGGCTGGCCGCATCGCCTGGAAGACTGGCAATGCGCCTTTACGCTGGGCGAGGGGATGCTGGCGGAAGAAGGGGGCGAACTGCGCGGCACCACGCTATGCTGGCGCTGGGGTCACCATCATGCCACTATCGGCCTGGTGCTGGTGGCCAAAGATCAACAGGGAAAAGGGGTTGGCAAAAAGCTATTTGCCGCCCAACTGGATACGCTTGCCGATCGCCATGTCCGGCTGCACGCCACACCCGCCGGCGAACCGTTATACCGTCAATTTGGTTTCCGTCCGGCGGGATTTATCCAGCAGTGGCACGCCGTTGCGCTTCCCGCCGTCGCGGCGCCGGGTAGGGTAACGTCTGCCGCGACGGCTTCGGATATACCGGACCTTGTGTTGCTGGATAGCAATGCCTGGGGCGATGCGCGAGAAAATCTTATCCGTTGGCTGGTGGCCCACGCGCGCGTCGCGACAATCCGCGATAGTCAGGGCTGCGTTATCGCCTGGGCGGGCTGTCGACGCTTTGGCCGCGGCTACGTCATTGGGCCGGTGGTGGCTAGCCACAGCGAGCAGGCTCAGGCGCTATGCGCCCATTTTCTGACAACGCTCGCTGGCGAGTTTGTCCGCCTGGACTGTCCGGAAGGTCATCATGAACCTTTTACCCACTGGCTGGGGCAAAACGGGTTCGCGCTGGTGGATCGACCGCTGGCAATGGTGAAGGGAGAGATTGCGCGGCATAGCGATGAGGTACGCATGTTTAGCTTAATGTCGCAGGCGATGGGATAAATATCCCTGTTGATGGCATATGTCAGGACTTCCGCTGGCGTATCCAACGTCAAAGTCTGCGCGGTAGAACGAGAGAATAATGTTGCGTTATTCCTGCATTCTCTGCGGTATCCGCTGCAGAAGTGCGGCCAGTAATTGGCGATCCTCCTCAGATAAACGCTCGATCATGCTCGCGTCATAGTCGGCAACCAGGGCATAGGCTTGATGATAAATGTTGACGGAGGCCTCCAGGTAACGCACCCGGAACGCACGTTTATCGCTCGGATCCGCCAACTTTTCGACCCATCCCCGATTAACCAGTTTGTCGACCGTTCGGCCAAGCGTACTGCGGTCGGACTGCGAATGTTCAATCACGATACTCATGGGGATGGCTTCGGGGAAACTATGGATAATCCGCAGGACTCGCCATTCAGGTAGTGTTAGTCCAATCGATGTAAGTTTTTCACTCAATGCGCGTTCGCGAAATCTGACGATATTGGTCATGTCATACAGCGCGCCGGAGGAAAGGGACATTTGAGGTCTATTTTTCATACCAACCTGATAAAAATTAACGGCTTTACGATCGCCGATTTTAAGGGCGCGGTGGAAAAAGGTCCATCACCGCGCGATACCTTTGTCGCTATCAATAGCCGTATTGCTGCCAGTTAGCCACGACCTTGTCCTTAATGGCTTGCGGATAAGAATGCGCAAAAGAGGCCGTCGTGGCGCGCATCTCTCCGTTAAATTGTTCCGGCAACAGGCAGTTAATCACCATATTGCCGCCAGCGCCTTTTGCCAGATCGTCCTTATTCAGGTAAGGCACCATCGGGAAGCCCGGGATATCCGGGTAGGCAATAAAATCGGTTTGCGGATGCGCTCTGGTCGCCAGTACCCATACCACTTCATCAATACGGGTGATATCAATATCGTTGCCGGTAATGATTAATTTTGGCACCAGGTATCCTGCATGGGTGCGGTAATAGACTTCGGCTACGCGGTCGGCAAACTCGCGAGCCGTGGTGTTGAGCGCCGCCAACCGCTGCGGATCAACAGAGATCACCGTCCAACAGGTTGCCGCTTCATAGGAACACCAGGCCATATCCACCGGCAGCCCGGCACGCTGTAAATCGCTCAGCACCTGCGCCGAAATCATGGTTCCCCAGATAGTATGGTTTTCTTCCGGCGGCAGACCAGCCACGCAGATCGGTAATATCGGCTGTTGACGGAAGGTTACCGCTTTAACGTGGAACAACGGCTGCACTTTACCTTTATTGTGTTGGTATCCGTGATATTCTCCCATCGGTCCTTCAGCGGCCGTCTCATCAATACTGATTTCCCCTTCGATAATAATCTCGGCGTTAGCCGGCACCCGCAAATGACTTAACTCCGACTTAACCACATCCACAGGTTTGCCCAGCAGCGCGCCGACATAGCCCGGTTCGCTGACGAATGCCGGCAGCGGCATCCCGGCGACGGCAACCGCCGCGGGCGGCCCACCGAGAACAAAAGCCCACGGCGTCGGCTTGCCGAGGGTTGTCCACATTTCGCGGATCATACCGATATGCTGGGTAGGAATGGTCGGTCCGGTCATCTTATTTTTATCAACCAGCATCATGCGGCCAATACTCCAGCTGTCCCAGCTACCGTCCGGAGACTGAACCACGTGGAAACCATAGGTGCCGATATAGCGACCACCATCTTTTTCATGCAGTAGCGGTACCGGCAGCCGAGTCAGGTCGATCTCATCACCCAGCCAGCGATTCTCTTTACAGGGGGCGGAATCGCATTCGCGCGGTGCAATGGGATCGCGCTGCATCGCATCCAGAATGGTTTTTATCAGCGCTTTAGGCCGGGTATCCTCAGGCAAGCCAAAGTGCAGCGCCAGCCGAGCATACTCTTTTTCTTTATCCGCCAGCATACCGGCTGGCGCGCCCAGAATACGCGATCCTGGTAAAGCCGATTTGATGTGGCTGAACAGCGGGGCGGCCAGACGTTTTTCATAGACGCGGCGAGTAATGGCTGCGACTTCGAGGTCGGCATCTACCGGCAGTGAAACGTCAACCAGGTCATTTCTCTGGCGCAACGTCTGCAAAAAAACACGTAAATCCAACGCACTATCAACAAGATTCATCTATCAGTTCCTTAGCGATAAAGGGCAGGATTGTCATCGGTGCTGGATGACGACACGGAGATGGGGTCAATCTGATAATAATATGCATGCGTGCGCATGCATATATATTTCTCGGTTTGCGTTGCTGACAAAGAATGTGGGTAGAGAACTCCAGGGATCGATAATCTGTAGAGGACGCTGGCTGTGGGCCATCACAACACTGGAACCAATCTGCCGCAATGATTATGGCGAGTCAGAAGAATCGGGTTCCGTAGATAAGGGTAAACGGTTAAATATGGTCGAGAGACGCAAATATACTTCATGAACTAGCACCAAATAGCTGCTTTTGAGGCTATTTTGATTTTTGTACCTGTTGCATTATCCCTTGGTAGGAGGTGAGGGTGTTTGTCACAGTCAGCAGAAGCATATCTGAAAAACATTATTCAAATCCTGTCTTCAACTGCTGGTAAACAGTAGTATTTCTTGCTAGGGTTTTTACAGGAGATGGCATTCTCCTCTAACCGCCTTCCGGCTGATGATGCCTACACATTCTGACTGTTCACCCCGTTGCGGGTGAGACGTTGCATTGTGTAGGAGCCAATATGCCGCTTACCTTTTCTGGCCCCTTTCATTGCCTGTCAGTTCTGCAAACCACCGGTTACCATCGGGAGTTTATATGACTGAAATCTGGTTCCAGGCTGCACTGTGGCTGGGTCTCGCATTAATCGCCACCATCCTGTCCATATACCTGCGTATCGCGACAGCGCTCTCCGAAATTGTAGTGGGGACAATTGCGCAGCTCATTATTGGTGCCTTGTTAGGTGCCAGCATACTGGCCGGAGATGCCAGCTGGGTGCAGTTTTTATCCGGTGCAGGCGCAATACTGCTGACTTTCCTTGCCGGAGCGGAACTCGACCCGGGCGTTTTCCGAAAACAGTGGAAACAGGCGCTGATTATTGGGCTGATCAGCTTTTTCCTGCCGTTTCTCCTCTGTGCTGCACTGGCCAGATGGTGTCTGGGATGGACGCCCGAAGCCAGCTGGCTGGCCGGGATCGCCATGTCCACGACATCGGTCGCGGTGGTGTATGCCGTGATGCTGGAGCTTGGGTTCAATACCTCCGGATACGGGAAAACGGTCCTTGCCGCCTGCTTTGTCACCGATCTGGCGACCGTTATTGCTCTGGGACTAATTTTCGCCCCCTTTACGTTCAGATCCGTCGCATTTACCGGCGCCATGGTGGTGGCGGCTTTTCTCCTTCCCTGGCTTACCCCCCGTTTCTTCAAGCGCTTTGGCGATCGGCCTTCCGAACTGGAAGCCAAGTTTTTAATGTTATGTCTGTTCGCCCTCGGTGGACTGGCCACCTGGGCTGACAGTGAGGCGGTACTGCCAGCGTATCTTATCGGGATGGTGCTGGCGGGAACCGTCGGTAAGGACCATGTGCTGATACGTCGTCTCAGGACGCTGACGTTCGGCCTGCTGACGCCGTTTTATTTTATCCGGGCGGGCTCGCTGGTTTCTCTTCCGGCACTGGCCGGCGCACCTGGTGCTTTTTTGATCCTGCTGTTGGTCAAAATGCTCACCAAGCTTGCCGGGGTCTATCCGGTGTGCCGCTGGTATGGATCTTCCCATCAGGAAAGTATGTACACCACATTGCTGATGTCCACCGGGCTGACCTTCGGCACGATTTCGGCACTGTTTGGCCTGTCGCATCACCTGATAAATGAGGCGCAGTACTCATCGCTGGTCGCTGCGGTGATCGGCAGCGCCGTGCTTCCGACGCTGATAGCAAATGCATTTTTCTTACCACGCCACTTACTGCCGGAAAACGACAACACCCGGCGTGTGACGGATGAAGGGGTGAATAAAGGAGAATAATGTTCGCAACTGTCGATGTTCAGTGTCCGTTACGTTGAAGAGGAAATAATCATGATGAACCGAATACTGGTTGCCTATGATGGCTCCGAACCCGCAAAAGAGGCGATGAGTTTTGCGTCTGAACTTGCCCGTCATTATAACAGTGAATTGTACGTTATTGCCGTATGCCAGCTGCCGGAGTTTGGTGGTGAGGTGGAGATGCAGGATTTTGTCAGCCGGACACAGTCCTACTTTAACCAGATGATGCGGAATCTGAAAAAACAGTACCCTGAGCTGAAAAAAGAGACCAAATTCCATGTGGCAATGGGCCATCCCGCCGAACAAATACTTCGTTATGCTGATACACACAGTATCGACCATATCGTGGTCGGGCACCGTGGCAAAACGTTGTTTTCTCGCTGGCTGCTGGGATCCGTTGCCCGCCAGGTCGTTGACCATGCCCTGTGTCCAGTCACGGTGGTCAGAAAATAACGTCCTGAAGAAATTAATTACTTTTTATGTTTTTTTCGCGCCACACGATGTTGTGACCATAATGCGAAAGCAAATACACATATAAGGGCCAGAATCATGAGAGCGAATACGATTAAGACATAATCCATGATGTTCTCCATTCATTGCATGGAGATGAGTATAGCAGGACGGCCCGGTGATATATACACGAGGATCCGTTATTAAACTAAATTCTCAGGAAAGTCATTCCGGAGGGATTATGAATTTTATCAGCATATTGTTCGCGACGCTTGATGAAAACAGAAAACATAAAATAAATACCCGGCAGCCTGAATGCTTTGTTGATTTGAATCTTGATAAAGTTGTGATGGCGATTGTCAAAGGTCGGGAGGAGTATGATATCTCTCCATTCTTTTATACTCCACTGGAATACCCTGACGATATTTACTACCGTCAGGGAGTTATTCAGGATGTGGCTAAAGACGACCTCTACAATGCCCTGGTGGAATATTCAACGACAATGCAGAAGATAAGGGAGATTGGTTCGCGAAAGGAGAACCGCTACTACCACTACCAGCAACGGCGATGGGAGCTGGAGTGTGTTTTGCTGTACTGCCGTGCTGTGATCGTATTGCATGAGCGGCTGGAAACCCTGTCATTTACGTCCTGCGGGATGACGAATTTCAGAAATTATCTGTCTGAATATATCAACAGTGATGGATTTACTGATTTATCTACCGTTGCTCAGACCATCAGAAGTCAGCTTGAAGATATCCGCTACAGTCTGAGGATCAAAGGCGACACCATCAGCGTGGAACATTATGCGGATGAGATAAATTACAGCCATGAAGTATTACGGGTCTTTTCCCGATTTAAACAGCATGATGTCCAGGTTGACGTCGATTTCAGGAGTCATGATGGCATCATGAATAATCTTGAGGCCAGAATTCTGGACTGTGTGGCGAAACTTTTCCCTGCTGTTTTCGCAGGGCTTGATGCCTTCATTGAAGCTCACTCTGATTATCAGGAACATACGCTGAAGGTCTTTGAGCGAGAGGTTCAGTTTTATCTTGCCAGTATCCATTATATCCGCCAGTTTCAGGTGGCAGGATTAACGTTTTGTATTCCTGAGATTAATCGCGAAAGAAAAAATATTACGGTCGCATCGGCTTTTGATCTGGCGCTTGCAGACAGTCTGCTTAATAAGCAGACACCGGTTATCTGTAATGATTTTTATCTCCACGGGAGAGAGCGTATTTTAGTGATTTCCGGGCCTAACCAGGGCGGGAAAACCACGTTTGCCAGAATGGTCGGACAGTTACACTATTTTGCCCTGCTGGGGTTATACGTTCCCGCGCAACAGGCAACGCTGTATCTGGTTGATAATATTTTTACCCACTTTGAAAAAAGTGAAAATATTCATAATTTACGTGGAAAACTGTATGACGATTTGGTGAGAATTAAAACCATACTGGATAAATCCACTGCCCGCAGCCTCATCATTATGAATGAGATATTCACTTCTACAACCTCACACGATGCGATTTATCTGGGTACGCGGGTCATTGAAAAGGTCATCGCGCTGGATGCCATTTGTATCTGCGTGACGTTTATAGATGAATTGACGGCACTGGATACGTCAGTCGTCAGCATGATGAGTACGGTGGAAGAGGATAATGAGGCCTCCCGGACCTATAAAGTTATCAGGAAACCTGCTGATGGCGTGGCATGGTCGGTCACCCTGGTGCAGAAATATGGACTGACCCACGAAAAAATAAAAGCGGGGTTAAACGGATGAAAGCATACCTGATGTATAAACATGATGATTTTATCGTGGATGAATCATTTCCTGCCCACTTTACCCTTCTGACTAAAGATCTGGAACTGGAGGTCCTTTTTCAGGCGCTTTCCGGCGGGGATGATTTTCTGTATTCGGTGGTAAGAAAAGCGTGTTCACAACCATTGACCGAGGTACAGGATATTGAATACCGGCAGGCTATCCTGCGCGATTGTCTCTACAATCCTGAAATTTTCAGGGAATTTTATAAAGTTGTGGTGGATTGCCTGTTAATGGAAAAGGAAAAACTCCATTACGGTGTTTTCGGGCGGTATCCTTCCGCCATTCTTCATCAGTCCATTTCGTTCACCCGTTTTCTGCTGGACAATTTACGTAAGGTCAGGGGGATTGCGGAAAAAAACCTTCTTCATGTCGCCTCACCAGGCATGGAACACCTGTTTGTCATGATTATGCAGGAGCTGAATGATGAATATCTTGAAGTGATCGAGGGACACCTCAGGCAGATGACATTTAAAAAAGGGGTCTTGCTGAGCGCCAGACTGGGGGCGGGAAACCGGGGGGAGGGCTATGTGCTTCGCCAGCCTGCCGCAGAGAACAGAAACTGGTTCCGGCGTCTGTTTTCCCGCAAACCGGAACATTATACGGTACAGATTGCTCCGCGGGATGAAAACGGGTTCCGGGCACTCAGCGACCTGCAGGATGAGGGACTGGTGCTGGTTGCCAGCGCAATGGCCCAGTCTACAGCACATCTGCTCAATTTCTTTCGCGCGCTGCGTGCTGAGCTGGGTTTCTATATCGCCTGCCTGAATCTTGCTGAGGTGCTGAATCACCGGAATATGCCACAGTGTTTTCCGGTTCCGATCTACAAAAGGGAGCGCTATCTGATCTTTGATGCATTATTTGATACCTGTCTGGCGCTGACTTCTCCGGATACCATCATCAGCAATACCCTGAAAGCGGATAATAAAAACACCTTTATTATTACCGGGGCTAACCAGGGAGGAAAATCGACGTTCTTACGCAGCATCGGTCTGGCCCAGATCATGATGCAGACGGGGATGTTTGTGTCTGCCGAATGTTTCAGTGCCGATATCTGCCGGCAGATTTTTACCCATTATAAATGTGAAGAAGACAGCCATATGGTCAGCGGAAAGCTTGATGAAGAGCTCAGGCGTATGCGGGATATCGTCAGCGAACTGAAGTCGGATGATCTGGTGCTGTTTAATGAATCGTTTTCCGCCACTAACAGCCGGGAAGGAGCAGGCATTATCAGGGGGATAGTGACCGCGCTGGCAGAACGTCATGTGAAGCTGTTTTTCGTCACACACACCTCGGAATTTGCCTGCGCATTTTATCAGGAGTATCACCAGGATACGGTTTATCTGTGCGCGGAAAGGCGTGAGGATGGCGAAAGAACGTTCCGTATTACGGAAGGGGCGCCACTGGATACCAGCTATGGTGAAGACCTCTATCGTGAGGTCTTCACGCCTCCGGCACAATCCGCCGAAAGCGGCTGAGCGCCCCGTCATAGTCCGATCGGTGATAACCGTTCTGGCTATGGTGAACGGATATAATCTGTGTTCAGCTTTTCGGTAAGTCCTCAACAGGTCTTTTGGCAAAGAGCCATATTTTGATCTGATCGAGCAGCAGGGCGGCCAGCAAAACCAGAGCAAACATGATGGCCAGCAGTGTCAGTGAGACCGGCGTCATAAGGAAACCACCGGCAGCCAGTACGGTGGCAATGATGATATTGCCCACCGTGGCCAACACAACAAACCGGTCCGGACGGAGTGACCAGCAGCGGCCCGGCGTTCGTGAAAGATAAATCGTCATCTGGGCCGTATACATCAGATAGGCGAACATCAGGGCCTGGATTTGCGGGACAGGAAGCTGCAACCGGGTAAGGACGAACCACAGGATCATGAATGCCAGAACCAGCCAGCCTGCGGCCAGGACACCTCCCAGCCGGGCAATGTCACCAACGTTCCATCTTTCCGGTGATGAAGAAACCCACGATCGGTCTGTCGCCAGCGTGATTGTCACCACATCATTGAGAACCACAATCACGGCAATCAGAACCAGTGGTGTGACGAAGAATCCTGTCGCGATATAGCCGATGGTCAGCAGAGCCGCCAGCTCAACGGTCCGGGCTATTTTTGTTATTGTCCAGGTCAGCATGCGGCGAAAAACGCGGCGGCCCCCCGATACGACGGCGGCAACACCGTCTAACCCGGGGTGGGTCAACACCACCTGAGCAGCCGCTTTTGCCACGTCAGACGCTGTCTGTACGGCAATACCCACTTCAGCTTGTTTCAGTGCCGGCGCATCATTCACACCGTCCCCCGTCATGCCGACTATACAGCCCGTCTGTTGCAGGGACCGCACCAGACGAAATTTTTCTTCCGGATAGAAGTTAGCAAAACCATCAAAGCGGAGAGGTGTCTGCAGATCCCTGACCGCATCGCCGAAGCGGTCACCGAGCCCTGCCTGGCGGCTGATAACTCTGGCGGTATCAACCGTATCACCGGTGACCATGATTATCCTGATACCCAGTGCCCGAATATCCCTGACGAGGGCTGCGGCATCATCGCGTAGTGCATCGGCTAGTGCCAGCAACCCGCGAATACGGAGATGGCCGTCGGTGCCGGTTGCGACTGCCAGGATCCTGGCGCCGGACGCCACCATGGCCTGCTGGATCGTGGTGAACTCAGAAGGAGATTCGGCGAGTGAGGCAACGACCACTGGTGACCCCAGAATGATGTGAACGGATGATCCGTCATTGTCTGAACGCACACGGGCTTCGGAAAGTTTCGTGGCAGGATCGAACGGGATGAATTGCTCTCGGATATGCGGCGGCATTCCCCCCCGGCATCGTAGCGCATCCAGAATCGCCATCTCAAGTTGCCCCTGTGTCGTTTCGTCACAGGCCGCGGCAGCCCAGGCCAGAACCTCGTCCTCATTCTCTCCCGGAAGCGCCGCTATGCCGGCAACTGACTGCTGGTTTCTGGTCAGTGCACCGGTCTTGTCGATACACAGCACATCCATGGTTGCCGCTTCCTGTACCGCCGACAGACCGGTGACAAGTACCCCCTGATTCGCCAGCCTCCGGGCTTCCACTGCATTGGCGACCGTAAAGGCTGCCGGCATTGTCACCGGGACGGTCGCAATAATGAGAACAAGGAAGAAGGGGACAAGGGGCAACAAATCTTCACCGCGCCAGAGTGCAACAACGGCCAGAATGACCGCAAGCATGGCATCAATGGTCACAAGATAGCGCACAACAGCGAACAGAAGCTGTTCAAGATGGCTGGCAGAGCTGGCCGTTCGTACCAACTCTGCCGTACGCCCAAAGTAGCTTCGGGTACCGGTGGCGGTGACGGTTCCTGTCGCCTTTCCGCGCGTAATCGTCGATCCTGAATAGAGAGTATCCCCCTCGTTGTGTGACTCCGGGGTTGACTCCCCGGTCAGGGCCGCCTGGTCAACATCCACAGTTCCCTCATCAATCATACAATCGGCAGGGACCAGGTCCCCCGCTGTTAAGGCGATACCATCACCGGGGACAAGCTCTCGGGCCGGTATCAGTCGCCAGGTGCCATCACGACATACACTGGCATTAACTTTCAGCCGGGTGCGCAGCAGGTCAAGTGCTGACTGTGCCCGCCGTTCCTGAATGCCGCCAAGGATCGCACTGAAAGCGAGCCACCCTGCAATGATGGCGGGTTCGATCGTCTTCCCCAGAGCCACTTCGAGTACCAGCGCAATTTCGAGCATCCAGGGTATGGGGCCCCACAGACGTTTGAGGATCGCACGCAACTGGCCCGGAGGCTGTTCACGCACTTCGTTGTAGCCATATTGCGCCAGCCTGGCCCGCACCTCGGCTTCGGAAAGTCCCTTCACGTTATTCTCAGGGGGCATCTCCATACATCCTTCTCCGGAAAAACCTGACCCGACGGGTCAGGCGTGTTGTTATGCCGATAAAATGAAAGTCTGACGGAGACATAGCGCCGGTTAAGCGTATGGCTTACAACAGTGTCATCACAAAAAAACCGGCGGCAGTCATCAGAAGCGAGCCAGTAACGTGCGTTAGTACGGAAATGACAGCCCATGCATAATTGCCATTCTGCAGTAACACCACTACCTCAGCAGAAAAGGTGGAAAAGGTGGTCATTCCGCCACATAAGCCGGTGGTAATAAAAAACTTCCAGGCGGGATCGAGGTGAGGCTGCCGGACAAAGAAGGCCAGTGCCATACCGATGATAAATCCGCCAACCAGATTAACCACCAGGGTGCCAGGAGGAAGATTGGGGAAAAGCGCATTGAGCCGCATGGACAGTATCCAGCGGATCACACAGCCGATCGATCCGCCTATCACCACCGCGAATAATGATTTGTACATACCACCTCGCTGAAATCAGAGCACCATCAGACCGTCATTCAAGGGAACAACGTGCGGTGATGGCCCGTTTTTCATTCATTTCATACAGTACGGGGATTCCCGTCAGGACATGCAGATCGGGTTGCCAGGATGCCCGATGCTGTTGACAGTATGAGTATTTTTCCGTTCACAGGATCACCTTACCCCTTCCCGTATCTGAGCATACGGGAAGGGTGACGGAATCAGCGTTTTTTGAAAGCGGCTTTACCGGCAAAGATGGCGGCATCACCTAATTCATCTTCAATACGCATCAGTTGATTGTATTTCTCAATGCGCTCCCCACGGCTGGGTGCACCGGTTTTCAGGTGACCTGCCCGCAGGCCGACGGTCATATCTGCAATGAAGCTGTCCACGGTTTCCCCGCTCCGGTGCGAAATAAAGGTTCCCCAGTTGTTATCCTGACACAACTGGACGGCTTCGATAGTTTCACTCAGGGTGCCTATCTGGTTCAGCTTGATCAATGCGGCGTTGGCCAGATTCTCATCGATACCCCTCTGGATATATTTCACGTTGGTCACAAAGATATCATCACCAACCAGCTCAACTTTACCGCCCAGGGCAGCATGCAGAATTTGCCAGCCAGCCCAGTCATCTTCCGCCAGGCCATCTTCAATCAGCACAATCGGGAAGTCATTCACCAGTTGTTCATAGTAACGGGTCATCTCTTCAGCACTGAGCTGGGTATTTTCGGTACGAAGGGTATATTTGCCATCTGCATAAAACTCACTGGAGGCCGGATCCATACAAATAACGATATCCTCACCCGGGCGGTATCCCGCCTTGTTGATGGCCTCCACGATCAGCTCCAGCGGCTGGCGGTTTGAGGAAACGGCCGGCGCAAAACCACCTTCATCGCCCACGCCGGTGGATAAACCTTTTTCCAACAGGACCTGACGCAGGGTTTGGTAGACCTCGCTACCCCAGCGAATAGCTTCGCGCACGGAAGAGGCCCCCCATGGTGCAATCATAAACTCCTGAAAATCAGCGCCTTGCCAGCGGGCATGAACCCCGCCGTTAATGATATTCATACAGGGAACCGGCAGCAGATTCGCGCCGACGCCACCCAGATAGCGGTAGAGCGGGGTAGAGGAGAGTTGTGCTGCCAGGCGGGATACTGCCAGCGACACGCCAAGGATCGCATTAGCACCCAGGCGGCCTTTGTTTTCTGTGCCATCAAGGGTAATCAGGCAGTTGTCGATTTCTTTCTGGCGGCGTACATCGTAACCCTGCAGGGCATCGTTAATTTCGGTATTGACGTAGCGGACCGCATCCTGTACGCCTTTACCGCCAAAACGGGTCTTGTCACCATCGCGATGCTCGATGGCTTCACGGGACCCGGTGCTGGCACCGGAAGGAACGGAGGCTCGCGCCACACTGCCCCCCACAGAAGTCACTTCAACCTCTACGGTCGGGTTACCGCGGGAATCCAGAATTTCTCTTGCGACGATACGTTCAATTTCAAAGCTCATAAGTTTGACCTTCTTTTAAGGGGCTGGAATATGTTTAATCAGAACATCAACAGAAAGGTGATTGATGAATTCGAAAGAAAAGGAGGAAAAAACCCCGAACAGGCGGTTTTTATGTCCCAGCATGACCAGATCGATATCTTCATGCTGAACAACGGCCTCAACGTCCCGGAAACGATGGATGCTGACGATGGACCTAACGCTGATATCAATACTGCTGGACTCAACCAGGCGGCTCAGCATAGCCTTTGCATCAATAACTTCACGGGACTGACGGTCTTTGGTTAATGAATCACTGGTATAATCCAGTTCCCGATAGTCAGCGCTGAGATGCCCGACAGTAATACGGGTCCCCATCTCTTTTGCCAGACGTTCTGCCTGCTCAAGCAACAGCAAACCATCGGTTTCATTCTGTACAAGTAACAAGGCATGCCGGTAAATTTGCATAAATCACCTCTTATAAGAAGCGAAGCGGTCTGTCAGCCAGGGAAGGATTTCTTTCTTCCGGCTTGTCATGCCGGGCAGCGACACCTGGCGGGAGCCTGTCAGGCTGCGGTCAGAAAAAAGCAAAACGGAGTTCCGACTGGTAATGTCTGTCACCATCAGGATCACCATGTCCAGCGCACTGTCCTTGCAGGTTTTATCCATTTCCTGCAATAGCTCAGGCAACAGGGGAGTAATATCAGCCATGTCGCGTACCTCAATTTGTGACAACAACAGCGGCACATCATGGATCCGGTAATTTTTGGCGTCACGATTGAGTAAAACCGACGCGGATTGCCCGGTTATATCTGTTTTGGCTCGGAGCAGTCCGGCCACAAACTGGTCATAATCGATGCCGGCGATTTCCCGCAAAACAGCTACGGCTTCCTGATCCTGAGTGGTGGTGGTGGGGCCGGTCAGCGCAACGGTATCACTGAGGATCGCCCCCATCAGCAACACAGCCTGAGCGGCAGTCAGCGGCATAGGAATGTCATGCATCAGAATTGAGAGAATTACGGTTCCGCAGCATCCTACCGCCCGCACCCAGACATCCGGTGGGTTGCGGGTAATTAGGGTGCCAATACGATGATGATCAATGATGCCGATGACGTTGCTGTCCATCAGCGAAGACGGTCCTTGCTCCGCATCCGTAAAATCAACCAGCCATACGGTTTTATCGGTCAGGTCAGCGGTGAGTAAATCAGGTTGTGAAACACCCGCGACGTTGAGGATGTAACGGGTTTCCGGGGTGATATCCCCCAGGCGCCAGGGCGTTGCGGGACGACCGGTGTAATTAAGCCAGTCAGCCACAACCAGCGCGCTGCAGATAGCATCGCTGTCAGGGTTTCGATGGCCGAAGACATAAATCGGATTATCTCTTTGAAAAGAGAGAGATTCTGAGGTAAGCGGTAATGTGGTTTGATTTTTCATAGCGATACCTGACATACATGCCTATAAAAGGACTAATTCAACTGTATATCAGGCGTCATCATCCGGTTTTGAAAGAAACCGGCGGTTGGGAAAGGTGGAGCACCATCACCTTGTAGATAAATCTTATATGGACCGTTGCATTAAATCAATACGTTGTTCTCGATATGTTCACCAGGAGACCGATAGGCTGGGAAATGTCATACTCACCGGACAGCAAGCTAGCCCAGCAGGAGTGATAGTACGGTTCCAGTCTGGCATAGGGCCGCTGAAGCTGAAGATACACTGCATCGGGTCACCAAAGACGACCGTTGGTAGCAAACGTGAAAGCGCACAAGCCAGTTCATGCTGCTCACTATTGCAGTCCTTGTATTCATCGACCAGCAAATGCGAATAAGTAGCTGTGGTGATTTCGCTAATCATAAAAAAACTTAAGAGCCTGTAGCGAAGCAGGCTGCGTAGACAGTGAACGAGTTGACAAATTATCTATGTGATAGTGGAGTGGGATCAACAATGGCAGACAGGTGACCATGTCCATCAAAATCCACTGACGTTCGTGAGCAACACGAAACTGCATGAGTGAGATGAAGTTATTGGTGCTGCATATCATTTAACATAATATACATTATGCGCACTAACATTGAAGTAGCTAAATTGAGATGTCCGTCTCTGACCAACTTACAGTCTCACCACAGCGATCACTGCTTTCAAAGGATGAGACTCATGGCGGCATACGGAACGGAGTTTTTCTCAATGAACGATGTGAACCGACTCAGGATCCTTCAGGATGTTATCGACCGGCATCTTACCCACGTGCGGACATCTTAATTTAGTCACAAAGCGGACTTCTAAAAACGGCCCAGACAAGGCTCAATGATAATGTCTATTTGTGGGCTGCGCGGATGTTTTTCTGGACTGTTATGTTGTGATCCCAAGATGCTGCCGGTACTTCACCGGACTCATTGCACCTAATGTTCGACGGCCCGGATCCGGTCCTCGTATGAATGCATAAATTAACTCCTGAAGGTCCAGGAATTCGTCTGCACCCCATTGTGGCTCATTAGGAATGTCCAGGCTATATTTTAGACCTGCGTTCCTGAACACCTTAACGCATCCTGTAGATAGTCCACTGTATACAGAATCATGGGGAAAAGGTCTGGCGACAGAGTTTGCTAAGTATGCAGTCAGCTATGGGTTTGGTATTTTAAATCTGGTAGAAATATCTGCTGTAGTGAGACCAAACTCACCCATAAGCCATTAGAGTCCCGGCATAACGCTCTGTCCGAGATCCTTTAGACGGCCCATTATCACCCCACCCTGCCTCGTATGTTACTGCCGATGGAATGGCTGATCAGGCAACAATCACCACTAATTATGTGAGTTCACGTCGCAGCCATTCGAGCCAGTCATTTGCAAAGCAGATAGCCCAGCGATGCTGTGCTTCATTCCCATGTATCTTCATCCGGCCCGATTCATTCATCAGCAGAAAATATTTGCGCCCGATAACTACGATCTATATAGTCGTAGTTATCGACGCGGCATTCAGAACAACCCTCTCGGGTTGCTGCAGTAGCGATAAAACTAACTACGTATTGAGAACAAGGAAAAATTATGACGACACGTATTCTCGTGATTGGTGCCGGTTTTGCCGGTATGTGGAGTGCTTTGGGCGCGGTTCGTCTGCTGGAACAAGAAGGACGTGATGATGTTGAAGTTGCCCTGGTGGCACCAGAAGCGTCTTTGCATGTTCGCCCACGGTTGTATGAAGAATTTCCAGAAGGCCTGAAAGCCCCGCTGCAGGACCTTTTTAACACGACGGGCGTACGTTTTATTCCCGGCCTGGTGGAAAATATTGATGTTGAGAATAATGTGGTAACAATCAAGCCGGTAGGCGATGCCGGTGATATCTATCCACTGCAGTATGACCGCCTGGTGCTTGCCGCAGGTAGCCGCCTGTTCTGCCCACCTATCCCGGGCCTGCAAGAGCACGCGTTCAATATCGACCAGATTACCGCGGCATCCCATCTGGAGTCTCATCTCAAGTCGCTGGCGGCCAAACCCGCCAGCGACTCACGAAATACCGTCGTGGTAGCCGGAGCCGGCTTTACTGGTCTGGAAATTGCCGCAGAACTCCCGTCACGTTTGCGTGAAATCCTCGGACAGAACACGGATGCCCGGGTCATTCTTGTTGATCGCAACAGTGAAGTCGGTGCGGGTCTGGGGGAAGGTCCACGTCCGGTGATTATTGAAGCGCTGACAGAACTGGGTGTCAGCTGGAAGATGGGGGCGGGTGTGGCTGAGGTCAGTGAACAGGGTGTCAGACTGGAAAATGGCGAATTTATCAGCACCGACACCGTTATCTGGACTGCCGGTGCCCGCGCCAGCCAGTTGACCGCGCAGGTACCGGCAGAGCGCGATAATTTCGGGCGTCTCCATGTTGACCGTAACCTGAAGGTGAAAGGCCTGAACACCATTTTCGCCACCGGTGACTGCGCGCTGGCCGCCACCGATGATGAAGGAAACTATGCGATGATGTCCTGTCAGCACGCTAACTTCCTTGGTCGTTCTGCTGGCCATAATGTGGCGGCCGATTTGCTCGGTGTGAAACCTATCCCTTATTCACAACCGAAGTATGTCACCTGCCTCGCTCTGGGGCCATGGGGTGCTGTATACAGCGAAGGCTGGGAACGAGAAGTTAAACTGACCGGTGCGGTGGCTGGAGATCTGAAAAAACAAATCAACACCGTATGGATTTATCCGCCAAAAGGGAGTCGCGACGAGATCCTGGCGGCAGCGGATCCTGAGCAACAAATCCCGGATGTCGTGTAACTTTTGTACCACTGAACTTAACAGGCACCCGACAGGTGCCTGTTTTTCGTTTCTGCAGAAATATTCTCCCCGGAATAAAGAGAAGAAACACCCTGCATGTCACTCTTCATCTGCTGTAAAAAGGGATCCATACATGCCTAATCGTTTTCAGATACCGACGCCCCTCTTTCTGTTTATTGTGCTGATCGGCGCTTTTCTCGGACAATTCGATCTGTTTGTTGTTAATGTTGCTGCCCCCTCTATTCAGCATTCTCTTGATATCTCCGATGCCAGTCTGGAGCTGGTTGTGGCTGGCTACGCTTTTACATTCGCGGCTTCCCTGATAACCGGGGGGCGGTTGGGTGATCTTTATGGATACCGACGTATTTATGTTCTGGGGATGCTGGCTTTTTCTCTGACCACTCTGCTGTGCGCCCTGTCCGCGAACGGATTAATTCTGATTACCGCCCGGTTATTACAGGGAGGTGCCGCAGGTCTGATGATCCCCCAGGTTCTTGCTTTACTCACTACCAGTCTGCCGGCAGATGAACGCCTTCCGGCAATGGGGTGGTACGGCGCTGCGACAGGCCTGGGGTCTGTGCTGGGCCAGTTTGCCGGTGGTGCGCTGGTGACCTGGAATGCCTTTGAACTGGGCTGGCGCTGGATCTTCCTGGTCACGGTTCCGCTTGGGTTGCTGGTTGCCTGCATAGCCTGGCGTCTCCTGCCATCAGGATCAGGACATCGTTCACGAAAATTCGATATTCCGGGAACCCTGGGACTGGCGGGCGCATTCGGGCTGATTATTGGAGCTTTTCTGATTTACGGTCATCGTCGCGAATGGGTAGTGCCTGCTTTGCTGGCCAGTTCGGGACTGATACTGCTTGCCATCACCCTTTCACATGAATGGCGCCTGCTGCGTCAAAGTGGAGACCCGGTTATCGATATCCGTCTTTTCCGGATCCCTTCACTCTGGCGTGGCCTGCTCGCCATTTGTATCTTTATGCTCTACTTCTCCAGCTTTATTTTTCTGTTAACCAATGTACTGCAGAGGGGGCTGACATTGTCCCCGTTCCTGGCCGGGCTGGTATTTGTTCCCTCCGGAGTGGCATTTATTATGTCTTCTCTTCTGTTTCGCCGGTGGGCTGCCGGGCATCAGTCGCTGGCTATTTTTATCGGCTGTTGTGTCACCGCTGCGGGGCTCGGCATGGCTGCCTGGGGGACGTTATTTACCGTATCCCCGGTCTGGTTCCTGCTTGCGGCAGTGATCACGACAGGTTGTGGAAATGGACTGATTTTACCGGTGTTGATGGGTTTTTCCCTGAGGCAAGTTCCTGTCATACACGCGGGAATGGGCAGCGCATTACTCAGTACGGCCCAGCAGTTTTCTTCAGCTCTGGGGATCAGTATTTTTGGTACGCTGTTTTATGTGATGTCAACATCACTGGGCCTGGTACAGGCAATGGGCTGGTGTGTCCTGCTCCAGATAGTGTGTCTGGTTGTTGTTGTGCTCATGACCAGAACAGGCCGGAAACGGATTCACCGTTCTGCTCTACAGTAATAATAAGCTAAGCAAAGAGCGGGTTCGCACCAGTGCGTACCCGCTGTGTCCAAACGATGCTAAAGGTGCCGTTTTATTTCGCCCGGCGATTTTCAGAGCGATCGGATAACCACTGAATAATCTGTTCACCGTAAATCGCGGGGGTCTTCTCTGACACACGCTGAGCCAGATCAGCCAGGGTATGACGCATAAGCTCCTGGCGCATTGCCTTTTCAGCGGCAAGCATCACAGCATGTACAGAACAGGTTCCCTGGGTCGCCCAGGCGGGAATATCAGAAGAGAATAAAGCGCAGCGGCTACGTATTTCCCGACAACTGAACAACGGTTTCTCACCGTCAATGGCGATGACCACATCATGAACGGTGATTTGCTCTGCAGGACGAGCCAGCCTGAATCCCCCCTTAATTCCTTCGGTGGCGATGACCAGCTTAGCCCTTGATAGTTTTGTAAACAGTTTGGCAAGATATTCGCCTGGAACTCCCTGAAGTTCAGCCAGATCGCGAACGCTGGCCTCACCGGTCATGCCGTCCGACCTGATAAGGTAAAGCAGACAGTGCACGCCATACTCCACTCCGGCACTCATATAAGACATTAACAAACTCCGATATGTATACTCGCTGTTTTTATCTTAGCATTCTTCGGCTGTGATGCGCTATGTTTCCTGTCGGGAGAGTATTATTCATTACGGCGCCGCCGTCGTTGAATCCGCGAGCAACGAATCTCATTACGGCTCCGAACGCAAAATACGCTCACTGCTCTCCTCTATTTGTCAAAATGTGTGCTTTGCGCTGACATAATTTGACAATTGATGACCAGGCAGTAATCATTATTTTGATTACTGACCAGGCAGCTATTATGACAACCCTCACTGAATCCAATAAAAACCTGCATCTCGGTTTGCTGTTTCATCTGGCAAACCAGTTCAAGGACCAGCTTATCGGCCATTATTTTTCTGGCGCAGGTATTACCGCCGCGCAATTTAAGGTGCTGATTAATATATATAAAGGAAATACCAGCCCGGCAGAAATCTGCAAAAGCTTGCAGATGGATACCGGGGCAATGAGCCGTATGGTTGAACGTATGGTGAAGAGCGACCTAATCGCGCGCCACCCGAATCCGCAAGACAAGCGCCAGGTGATCCTGGCCCTGACAGCAAAAGGTCAGACGCTATGCAATACGTTTCAGAATGAAGCACTGAATGCCATCCTCGCGGACTTAACGGCGCGCCTGACGCTCGAAGAATCCCGGCAGCTCGCAGAAATTCTTATCAAAATGCTGCCCGATGAATTCACGGCACCCCATCGCTAATTAAGGTCACCGGTTATGTCTATGGAAAATAACGCGCCTCCCGCGGAAAAACGCCCAAGCAAGCGTACAAGAAACTTTGCCATTTTATTACTGATCCTGATCCTCGCGGCAGGAGGCTGTCTGGCCTGGTACCTGCTTTACGCCCGCTATTACGAAAGCACCGACGATGCTTACGTCAACGGCAATCAGGTCACCCTGACACCGCAAATCACCGGTACCGTAACCCAGGTGACCGTGGATGAAGGCGATTTTGTCGAGAAAGGCCAGCCCCTGGTTCTGCTGGACCCGAGCGATACCGCCATCGCCCTGCAGCAGGCAGAAGCCAGCCTCGCCAGCACAGTGCGTCAGGTGCGTGGCCTCTACAGCACCGCCGACAACTACCGTGCACAAGTTGCTGCCAAAAAAGTGGCCCTGCAAACAGCGAAAAGTGACTACGCGCGCCGTGAAAAAATTGTCAGTTCCGGCGCCATTGCGGTGGAAGATCTGGCGCACTACCGTGATGCTGTGACCAGCGCACAAAGCGATTTACTGGCTGCAGAGCAAGCGCTCAAAACCAATCAGGCGATGGTCGATGACACCGTGGTGGAAAACCACCCTGAAGTCAAAACAGCCGTTGCGACACTGCGCCAACGCTATCTCGATAACTCCCGAAGCACTATTGTTGCGCCCGTCAGTGGTTACGTCGCCAAACGCGCGGTGCAGCTCGGGATGCGCGTCACTTCCGGCACTACGCTGTTGTCCATCGTGCCGCTCAACGAAGTGTGGGTGGATGCCAACTTCAAAGAGAGCCAGATGCAGGATATGCGTTTAGGCCAGAAAGTGACGTTGAATGCCGACCTGTACGGCGATGACGTGAAATATCAGGGCACTATCACCAGCCTCGGTATTGGTACCGGCAGCGCGTTCTCCCTACTGCCTGCACAGAACGCCAGCGGGAACTGGATCAAGATTGTTCAACGCCTGCCGGTGCGCATCACCCTCGATCCGCACGACATGCAGAAGCATCCGCTGCGCATTGGTCTGTCGATGAACGCCCGCGTGGATATCCGCAATCTGGATGGTCACCTACTGCCACAAAAAACCGTCGAGCAGCCGCGATTTACCACCGACGTGTATCAAACGCCAATGGAAGCGGCGGACAAACTGGTGGCCAAAATCCTTCATGACAACAGCAGCGCTGTAGCTCAGCGCTAAGAGAGAAGCTATGTCAGAGCCGAAGGCGGCCTTTACGCCGCCCAGCTTGTTCCTGGCGACGCTCGCGTTGTCGCTGGCGACATTCATGCAGGTACTGGACTCTACCATCGCCAACGTGGCGCTGCCGACTATTTCTGGCAACCTCGGCGTCAGCGCGGATCAGGGCACCTGGGTTATCACCTCGTTCGCGGTGTGTAACGCCATCGCCCTGCCGTTGACCGGCTGGTTTACCCGCCGCTTCGGTCAGTTGAAGCTGTTTATCGGTTCGGTGGTGTTTTTCACCCTGACCTCGTTCCTGTGCGGTTTCGCCCACAGTATGACGGAGCTAATCATCTTCCGCGCGCTGCAGGGCTTTTTCGCCGGGCCGATGTTCCCGATGTGTCAGACGCTGCTGTTAGTCATCTTCCCGCCGATGAAACGCAGCATGGCGCTGGCGCTGCTGTCGATGGTGACCGTGGTCGCGCCGATTGTCGGGCCGATTACCGGCGGCTGGATCACCGATAACTACTCCTGGCCGTGGATTTTCTACATCAACGTACCGATTGGGATTTTCGCCTCCATCGTGGTGTGGACGCAGCTACGCACCCGCGAAGAGACCACTCAGTCTTCGCCTATCGACTACATCGGCATCATGCTGCTGGTGCTGGGCGTGGGGCTGCTGCAGGTGGTGCTGGATAAAGGCAACGACGAGGACTGGTTCTCTTCTACGCCGATTATCGTGATGTCGATTGTCTCGGCCATCAGCCTGATTAGCTTCGTAATTTGGGAACTGGGCGACCGCCATCCGATTGTGAACCTGCGTCTGTTCAAGGACCGCAACTTCGCGATTGGCACGCTGGCGCTGATGCTCGGCTATGCCGCCTTCTTCGCCATCAACATCATTCTGCCGCAGTGGCTGCAAACGCAGATGGGGTACACAGCGATATGGGCGGGGCTTGCCGCCGCGCCGATGGGCTTTTTACCGCTCTTACTGACGCCGATTATTGGACGCTATGCCACGAAGTTTGACCTGCGCATTCTGTGCTCTATCTCGTTCCTGACGATGGGCGCGTCGTGTTTGATGCGCGCGCAGTTCAACACCAACGTGGATTTCTACACCATCGCCAGCGTGCAGATGTTTATGGGGATCGGCGTGGCATTCTTCTTTATGCCACTGACCACCATCGTGCTGTCGAATTTGCACGGTAATGAAGTGGCGGAAGGCTCTGGTCTGGCGACGTTTTTCCGCGTGCTCGGCGGATCGTTCGCGTCGTCGCTAACTACGTGGATCTGGCAGCATCGCGCGATTTTCCATCACGCCAATCTGACGGAGAGCGTATCGCAATATAATCCGGCGGCGGTGGATTACGTGACGAAGATGGGCGGCCCGTCGCAGCAACATTTCGCGATGATCGACCAGACTATCACCCAGCAGGCCTACATGATGTCGACGATTGATTACTTCTGGATCCTCGGCTGGGGCTTTATGGCGTTGATTATCATCATCTGGTTCACCCGCCCGCCGTTCGTGAAATCGGGTATGCCAGACGCACCCGCATCAGGTCACTAAAACGCCTTCTGGCTGGCGGTTTCCCGTCAGCCCTCTCCTACATGGTCATTAATATGTAAGATATCCTTTACCGCAACCAAGGAAAAACGATGCTCGCTAACCCTGTTCTGGCCGCCCTTCTTCATATTTCCAGTAAAGCGGATGGTGATCCGTTACCAACAACGATGCCCGTCACGCTTAACTTCCATCCTGATGCGCTATGCCGTGGAATGACCATGATTGAGGCGTTAGCTGAGGATGGCGTGTATCGTTCGCAGTTTGAAACACATACCAGCAACGGCGGATTAACGGCGTACCCCGGTGGAGATCGTTGGGCGTGGGAAAACGCTATTTTTGGCATGGCGTATGCTGACGCAAGCCCGGAACTACGTCCTAAATATGGGGCGTTAAATTACCGGAACAGCATAACGGGCGGATCGCCGCGCTTTGGGTCATCGCATTTCCGTATGCGCCCAGCGGCCATGAAGAGAACGACCTTCTGTTACCCGGATAGCTTTTTCGCGCCGTCAAATTTTGGCACTGCCGAAAAGTGCGCGCTGATTGAATTAGCCGAGCGAGATCGCCTAACCACAGACGTGTTAGATAACTATATAGAAGCTCACATACACGGCATCATGACTATTGCGGACGATGTTGAAGCCGTGGTGCTGGATAGTTGCTATAAAGACACGCCGATCGGCATTTTCGCTCACCGGCTAGCCTGCCCGGTTGAATGGCATCCTGGTTACCGGCTAGCGGAAAAACACCTATCCGAGTGCGTCGATTACCGGGGAAAAGAGATTGCCGATCTGGCGCGAAAACTCGTTAACAACGGTTTTGTCACGCCATTTGATATCGGGCTAGCTCGCAGGAAAGGTTATGACCCACAGCATTTGAAGAAGGTATGGCATTGCGTCGCTAAATTTGGCAGCCCCATCACTGAGTAAAATATTCTGTAGACTCATGTGCTTGAAGCTGCGCTTCCCTACTATCAATTCGGCCCCCATTCATTACGGCTTACTGTCTGGCGTGGTGAGCTGAGTGTCTTTGGTGTCCACAACAAATACCGCCAGTAGTTTCGCCGGTTTAGTTTTGCTGGCGTTACGGCTGACAACATGGTGTGCGCCAGGATCTTCATACCAGCTTTCACCTGCCCGATAAGTCCGTTCAGGTTGACCTTCGACCTGACTGATAATCTCGCCTTCCACCACATAGGCGTAGATAAATGAAGAAGGAGCATGCGTATGGGGTGCCGATGCTGCGCCCGCAGGATAAATGACTTCCACCGCAGTAAGTGATTTACCCGGGATGTTGGGGATCGCATGAGAAAAATTGAGTTTAACCGTCTCGCCTTGCCCCTGTGGTTCAACGCCATGTGCCAAAACGGTTGTTGAGAAGATCATTCCAACAGCGGCTACTGCGGATAAAAATGGATTTCTGCTTATCATATAACGATCTCCTGACTGGAGTTGTTAAGTTTGCAGGTGTGACGCCGCACGATCGACACGTCACAACACGCAATATCAGGGTTTTTGCGCTTCCTGCGGTACATTGCGGAAACTGATAGCCAGACGGTTATAGGTATTGATTAATGCCTATCGCCATCGTCAAATCCGCCAGTTCTCTATCTTCGAAAATTTTTTACTTCCTTTATCAGTTGAAACTGATTCAAGCTTAACAGCTGGATTTACACTTAAAAGAACCAAAAAACGAAGATTTTGATGTACCACAGAAGAAATTATCCGTGCCCAAAACCCGGGAATCTCTAACGGTGGGATTAAAGCCGCCATGCAAGCACAGTTCTACCCCAAGCGCTTTCCATCTGAAGCATTACAACGTTCTTTGCAGCGTGAATTAACCAATGCGGTTATTAACACCTCAGCCTTCGCCGGTAGCGCACTCTCAGGGACGATACGCCATCCGCAGAATATTACCCAATCAGGCAAGTACGTCATTGGCGTGATACAGTCGTTCTCATTTTAGGAAGTTAAAGCGCACGTGATAATGAAATATATTAATGACAGCCTCAAACTGGCCACCATCGTTGAGCAAAAGATAAAAGCGCAGGATCCTAAGCAGCTTGAGTCCGTGAAAATGTACTTGATGGAGCGCATGGGAACGCCTGTCGGTTTACATACCGCTGGCGTGCCATTTATCCTAAGTGCATTGCTAAGTTTGATTAGTTTTTCCATGCCACAATTATCGCTCTGGGGTGCCATTTTCCAATGGTTATCATGGCCTGAGCATGCTGTTTTTGCTGGTATAATCCCAACCGGCTTTCTCTATTGCCTATTAATTTTCCCCTCGATGACGCTGTTTTCCCGTGGCTATATGGCAGCGCTTAAATTTTATCTTGCTCTGATTTTCGCGACCGCCGCGCTGGCCGCCTGCAACCTCCTCTATGCATTAATTGCTGTATTAACATTTGATGGTCATGCGGGTTTGCTTATCAGCGCTTTTATCGGTGTGTTATTTAGCACAGGGAGTATCAAACTCATCAACAGTGCTATGTTTGTAAAAACGTCAGCATTCTATTTGCATAACCGTGTTTGGCGCTGGCAATTAAAACATCACACACAAAATGCGTCTTAAGTATCGCAAATACTCTTGTTGTTTTTTCAGCGTAAGTTGCTTCATACTACCCCCCCTTTTTTAACCTGGCGCCAATACAAGGACTTAGCATGGTAAAAGCCATCAGCTGGCTTGTGCTCACGCTGCTTAGCGCGGCGGGACTTGGCGCCTGGTTTTTGCAACAGCAATATGAAGAACGTTCGGCGGACTTCCGCATCCTGTACCGCGAAATCACGGTAAAGGTATCGCAGCACGATGCGATCATCCCTCTGCTACCGAGCAATCAAAATGCCGCTGAAGTTCAACGAATACTGCCGCAAATCGTGCAATGGCGCCGTTATCATACTCTGGAGCCGCGTCTGCCGATTGTCGCCGAACCCCGAGCGCGCTATTGGCTGAATCTGCCAGGTATCTCGCTGCTGATTGATTTGCACACTCTGCTCAACGGACTGGGTGAGAAAAAGGTGTTTAAACATCTCGCCATCAGCTGGAACCACGTCACCTTGTTTGAAGAAGGCACCATCTCGCCAACCTGGTGGCGTTGGGAGAAAACCGTCGCCAGCCCCACTCAGCCACTGTTGATTAGCGCCGGGGATAATCCGCAGTGGTCGCAACTCCCATGGTGGCTGATACTCTCACCAGCGCTATTCTGGGCACTGACCATTTATCTCTTCAGCCAGTACCGGGTGAATAAACGTCGGCGGGACATTGCCGATCTGCGCTCCCGGTATGCTGAACTTACCCGCCTGAATACGATGGGGGAACTGGCTGCGGGTATCGTCCACGAACTAAACCAACCGCTGACTGCCATCATGAGCTACAACCAGGCGGCGGTTCGCCTGATGAAACAGAACGATCCTGGGCGAATCCCCGCGTTACTGGATGCCTCCGTGGTGCAAATCAAACGCATCGATGCTCTGCTGAGCCAGTTTCGCCTCAAGTTAACCAGCAAACGCGCCGAATATCAGCCGGTTGCGCTACCGCCACTGTGGCTGCGCGTCTGCGCGCTACTGGACAACGAGATCCGCGCCGGCAAAGTTCGCATAACCAGCGATTTTTCACAGGACCTCCCCGCGCTTCCCGCGCCGCCGCTATGGATTGAGCAGATCCTGCATAACATCGCCAGCAACGCCATCCAGGCGCAAAGCGCCAATCCCCCCGGCAGCGCCTGGATTCATCTGCAAGCCGAACAGATGAATAACGGCATCGCTTTAACGTTGACCGACGGCGGCCCAGGGTTATCGCCAGAAGCGCTGGAACAGGTATTTATGCCGTTTTACACCACCCGCGCCGACGGCGTTGGTCTGGGGATGGCGCTAACTGATACCCTTGTACAGCGCCTGAATGGCACTATCGACGCCAGCAATATCCCCGGGCGCGGTGCCTGCTTCCGACTGTGGTTTCCACTGCTCAGCGAGGAAAAATAATGGAACAATATATCTGGCTTATTGATGATGATGCGGCAATCCGCGACTCGCTGAGCCTGCTGCTTTCCACCGTCGGCTGGCAGACGCAGACCTTCGATAGCGCCCAATCGTTTCAACGGCAAGCGGGGAACCTCGCTGAATTAACCGGCTGTATGCTGCTGGATATCCGTATGCCCGGTAAAAGCGGGCTGACGCTGCTTGATGAGTGGATCCAGCAAGGTCTTACTTTACCGGTAATTATTATGACCGGTCACGGTAACATTGACTTATGTCGCCGCGCCTTTAAGAATGGCGCTGTCGAATTTCTGACCAAACCCATTGATGCCGACCTGCTGTTCGAAGTGGTTGGCGAGGCAATGACGCAGCAAAAAGCGCGTCTCGAAGCGCAACAAAAACGACTGCCGTTACAGGAGAAGCTGGCCACCCTTACCGCCCGCGAAAATGAAATGCTGGAGCAACTTATTCAGGGATATTCCAGCAAAGAAATTGCCCGTTTATGTTCACTGTCACCGCGTACCGTAGAAGCACACCGCGCCAATATTTTTAGCAAGCTTGAGGTCAACTCGCTGCCTAAGCTGCTGAAAATATATGGCGATATTGCTGCGGGGTCTAAGTAAAAATACCTGGAAAGTTAGGTATTCGCGGCAATAGTCCCTTTTCTCTCCGCTCCCTAGTATTGGCTTATCGCCACTAAAAACGACGGAGCATCACTATGAAACGTATCCTTTTTAGCGCCATCCTGCTGGGCAGCATGGTTTCTACCGCTGGCGCCGCAACGGGCGTCCTGAACCAGAAAAATTTGTCACTCGACCTCGCCGATAAAGTGGCGCAAAGCACGCTGCAGGCCTGCGCCAAAGACGGTTACAACGTCGCCGTGACGCTGGTCGATCGCTCCGGCACGCCGCTGCTGATGAAAAGAATGGATAATGCCGGTCCGCACACCGTTGAGGCCAGCCGTATGAAAGCCTTCACCGCACTGACCACGAAAAGCATGACGGGTAACGTGATGAAAGGCGCTCAGTCCAACGCCGGAGCCGCTAATCTGCGCGATATCCCCGATTTCCTGCTGTTAGCTGGCGGCGTACCGGTTAAGGTCGGCGATCAGGTGATTGGCGCCGTCGGCGTCGGCGGAGCGCCGGGCGGCAACTTCGATGAGGCCTGCGCGCTTGCCGGGATCAAATCCATCGAAAGCGAATTGAACGCGGGCTAATCGGAGATGAATAATAAATCGCGGGTAACCTGATGCTACCCGCGATTCCTCGTTTGACTCCACCAGCCATCATCGGCTGGCGTGCGGCATTTCGTTTTGGTTACTTGCCACGCTGATTTTCTTCGCCCGACTTTCATGCCCAAAGAAGGTCAATATCGCGATAATAATGGCCACCGTACCCGCCACAATCGCCATAGCCAGGCCATAGTTCTGGCCATGATGTTCCGCAATGGTGGCCTGTAATGTCGCATTAACGGAAGCAATTAAGTTACCGAGTTGATAAACAAACCCCGGCAGTACCGCGCGGGTATTGGCAGGCACCAGCTCATTCAGATAAGTCGGGATGACGCCCCAGGCCCCCTGCACCATAAATTGCATCAGGAATGCCCCAACGCCCAACATCAGCGAACCGCTGGCGAATGCCCACAACGGAATCACCGGCAACGCCAGTAGCGAGGCGATAATAATGGCTTTCTTACGGCCAATTCGTTCTGAAAGCGAGCCGAAGAACACCCCGCCGATAATTGACGCAATATTGTAAGTCACGGCAATAATACTGATCGTTTTCGGATCAAAGCCGTGCTGAACTTTTAAAAATACCGGATACAAATCTTGCGTACCGTGGGAGAAGAAATTAAACGCCGCCATCAGCACCACTAAATAACAACACAGTTTCCAGTGTGTTTTCAGCACCGGCCACAGCGCCGTACTCTCTTTTTTCGCCCGCGACGCCAGCCATACCGGCGACTCCTGTACGCAGAACCAGATAAACGGCAGCAGTAAAATAGGCGCAGCGCCAATCACAAACATGCCGCGCCAGCCAAGTAGATCAAATAACAGCCCGTAGGCGACAGCGGCAATCAGATAACCAAACGGATAACCCGCCTGGAAGATCCCCGACATCAGGCCACGCGAACGGTCCGGGATCGTCTCCATCGACAACGATGACGCCACGCCCCAAATACCGCCCATCGCCACACCGTATAGCACCCTCAAGACTAAGAACACCGCCAATGACGGCGCCGCAGCAGACAACAGCTCAAAGATGGAAAAGAAGACGATATTCAGCATCAGGATCGGCTTACGACCATACTTTTCCGCCGCCCGACCAAAGATAAGCGCGCCAATGGGTCGCACGGCCAGGGTCAGTAAAATAGCCAGCGTTACCTTTTCCAGCCCGACGTGAAACGTCTGCGCAATATCGCTGAGCAAGAAGACCAGCAGGAAAAAATCGAAGGCATCGAGGGTCCAGCTCAAAAAGCTGGCAATGGCGGCATTGCGCTGTAGTGAGGTCCAACCTAACATCGTGTTATCCCTATCCTGGCACATCGGCCGGGAGATGTTGCAGCTACCCGGTCGTGGATGCAGGGATAACCGCATATGTAAATGTAAAGTTTCTTAAGTTACTCATATGTTAATTACACCCATCAATAGTACGGCTGCAAGTTAATTAGCATGCTAATGTGTTTCAAATTAAGTAGCTATGTTTCCAGTAGCAGGGCTTTAAGCCACATTAACGCCGCATGACTGTTGTTACGCGCATGCCAGAGCAACGATAGCTCAAAATCCGGGATAGCCAGCGCAACCTTACAGGATGAAAAAGCGAACTGACGTTGCCATAACGCCCCCAGTTCAGCGGGCACGGTGGCGATAACCGGCATCTTTTGCAGCAAACCGGGGATCGCGGAAAAATGCGGTGTGGTATAGATGACCTGACGCGCCAACCCTTGCTCCTCCAGCAAAGCATCAATTTGGCTACGCTGCGCAGCTTGGTAGCTGACCATCAGCTGCGGCAAGGCGGCATAGTCTCGCAGCGATAACGGAGCCTCCAGCGCCAGCTGATTCGGGTGCCATAGGGTGACAAAGTTCATCGAGGCTATTGCGGCCCGGTTAATATGCGCCTGTTGCGGCAGCGCCACACTCACCGCCATATCCAGCCCGCCATTCTCCAGCTGCTGCGCATCACTAAAGGGATCACTCTTCACAATATTAATGCGTATGCCCGGCGCCGCTTGCGCCAACCGCGGCAACAGCATCGGCATCAGCAGCACCTCCACCCAGTCGGTCATTCCCAACGTCAACGTGGCTTGCGCATGGGCCGGATCAAATTCATCCGACGCGAAAATAGCGCTTTGCAGCTGGGTGATCAGCGGCAATAGCGACTGATGCAGCTGCTGCGCGCGAAATGTCGGCCGCATACGTTGCCCGCTGCGAATGAATAGCGGATCGTCAAACAGCTGCCGCAGACGGGCCAGCGAGGCACTGACCGCCGGTTGGCCAAGATGAAGTTTTCCGGCGGCGGCCGAGACGCTTTGTTCGCGAAATAACACCAGAAAGGCGATCAGCAAATTCAGGTCTATGCCTCTGAAATCATTTTCATTGATAGTCATCATTATTCCAATCAATTTGAATGATAATTATGCTCACATGATACTGAAAGCCTGTCAAACCACTCACAGGCTCAGAAAATGAAAACTGTATTGACCTTGCTTACCCTGCTTACCGTCGCGACAGCACAGGCCTCCCCGCTCCCGGTTTCACCACAGCAGGCCCCCGGTTACTATCGGATGATGGTCGGCGACTGGCAGGTCACCGCCGTGTCTGACGGTACCGTCAACGTGCCGTTAGACAAACTCCTGACCCATATTTCCGGCGACAAGCTGAAAGCCCGGTTGGCCAACGATGCTATGACGCCGCTTGCCGAGACCTCAATCAATGCTTTTGTCATTAATACGGGTAAAAAACTCATTCTGGTGGATACCGGCGCGGGCGCATTGATGGGCAAAGCTGGCGGCCATCTGTTGCAAAATCTGCGCGCCGCTGGCTTTGCGCCGGAAAACATCGATCTGGTGTTGTTGACTCATATACATGGAGATCACTCCGGCGGCGTCCAACGGAACGGCCGTCCGGCTTTTCCTCATGCCGCCGTCTATGTGGAGCAAAAAGATGTCGACTGGTGGCTCAACCCGGCGAATAGCAATAAGGTTGAGGCCAGCCAGCGACACACGTTTGCTGAGTCTGAGTTATCGATGCGACCGGTGATCAATGCCGGAAAACTACACCCCTTCCATGCGCCGACGGAGATCGTTCCCGGCATCACGGCGACGCCAGCCGCCGGGCATACACCGGGTAGCGTCATTTACCGCCTCAGCCGGAATGGCGAAAACATGATTTTCTGGGGCGATATTATTCACGCTAAAGCGGTGCAAATGCCGGATCCGCAAGTGGCCATCCATTTTGATGTCAACCAACAGCAGGCCATCGCGACCCGCGAACGGGTACTGGCCAGTACGGCGGTGTCGGGCGAGTGGGTGGCGGCGGCGCATATCGCTTTTCCGGGCTTCGGCCAGGTGAAAAAGAGTCCAGCGGGCGGCTACCGCTGGATCCCGGTGAACTACAGCGCCAGCGCGGTTAAATAGAACGTTTAAGCGCAACAACGGAATAGAGCCAGCCATTCAGCCATGCTACAAATAGAGGCTATCAGGCAGCACAACCTTCAAGAGGTACTCATGAGTCAACTTTTTAGCCCTGTGCGCATTGGGCAACTGGAGCTCGAAAACCGTATCGTCATCGCCCCGATGTGTCAGTACTCCGCCGACAATGGTAAAGCCACCGCCTGGCACCGTATTCATCTCGGGCAGTTGGCCTTTTCCGGTGCGGGATTATTGATTATCGAAGCCAGCGCCGTAGAACCGGTGGGCCGTATTTCCCCGGCCGATGTCGGTTTATGGGATGACGAAACCGAAGCCGCCCTGTACCGGGTGCTGGAAGATGTTCGCGCGTATTCCTCTACGCGTATTGGGATCCAGTTGGGCCACGCCGGGCGTAAAGCCTCCGTGGCGGCGCCCTGGCTTGGCGGGCATCAGTTGGCGCTCGATGCCGGCGGATGGCAAACCGTTGCCCCATCGCCGGTCGCCTTTCACGAAGGCGAGCGCGCGCCGGAAGCACTGAGCCAGCACGATCTTGCCCGCATTAAACAGGCATTTGTCGACAGCGCCAAACGCGCCGAACGCCTGGGCATTGAGCTGATTGAACTGCATGCCGCGCACGGTTATCTGCTTCATCAGTTCCTCTCGCCGCTCAGCAACCAGCGTACGGATGAATACGGCGGTTCGCTGGAAAACCGTTTACGTTTCCCGCTTGAGGTCTTCCAGGCGATTCGCGAAGCCGTAAGCGACAAGATTGCCGTCGGCGTGCGTCTTTCAGCGACAGATTGGGTTGATGGCGGCTGGGATACCGCGCAGTCGGTGGTCTTTAGTCAGCAGCTTGAAGCTCTCGGCAGCGACTTTATCCACGTCTCCAGCGGCGGGCTGTCGCCGCGGCAAGCGATTAACATCGGCCCCGGCTACCAGTTGCCGTTTGCGCGGGAAATCCGCCAGCAGGTGAACATCCCGGTGGTTGGCGTCGGCTTGATTACCGAACCGCAACAGGCTGAAGACGCCCTGCAGAACGGTGATGCCGATCTGATCGCGATCGCCCGTGCGGCGCTCTACAATCCGCACTGGCCATGGCAAGCCGCCGCGGCCCTGGGCGCTCAGGTCAGCGTGCCGCCGCAGTATCTGCGCTCGGAGCCGCATGGCCTGAAAGGAACGTTGAAAGGAAATCGCTAAGTCGATGACAAGGTGAAAACGAGCGACGCCGTCGCGCCGCTCGTCTGACAGGAATTAATCGCGGGTTTGTACCCAGAACGCGTGGATAAGGCCGGGAATATAGCCCAGCAGAGTCAGAATAATATTCAGAATAAACGCCCAGCCAAAACCTTTACCCAGCAGCACGCCCAGCGGCGGCAGGATAACAGTAAATACGATTCTCCAGAAACCCATACACTCTCCCGACAAACAAAATAAACGACGTAGACAGAAACCCTGTCTCTAAGCGTACCTATTTTACGTGACGCCTCCACGTTAGCCGTTGCATTTTACCCGACTTTACGCATGTCGTCTTTTCAGGCAAAAAAGGACATTTACTGCGTAGCCATTTCAGGATCTTCCACTTTCTTTCCTGCATCCCGCGTATTAACCACGCTGACAATTCATCTGATGTATGGTTTTGTGAGTTCGATCAAGTCAACACCCCACCCTCAACCGTTATGCTTACTCCAGCTAGTATGGTAGTAGACTATAAACGCGGTATAGGAAAAGTATTCATGCAAATGACGATGCGCTGGTTTGGGCCAGACGAAGATAAGGTAACCCTCGAACAGATCCGTCAGGTTCCTGGGATTGAAGGCGTGGTCGGCGCGCTGTACGACGTTCCGGTTGGCGAAGTCTGGCCGCTGGAAAAGATTAAGGCGCTGGTCGATCAGGCTCACGCCAACGGTTTGACTATGGAAGTGATTGAAAGCGTTAATATTCATGACGCCATTAAAATTGGTCTGCCGGAACGCGATCGTTATATCGCCAACTATCAGCAAACCATCCGTCACCTCGCCAGCCACGGCGTTAAGGTGATTTGCTACAACTTCATGCCGGTTTTCGACTGGATGAAGACGGATATGAATTACCGTCTACCGGACGGCTCGCTGACCATGGCGTTTGAAAAAGCCGGTATTGATAAAACGCTGGAACAGGTCGTCGCCGAAGTGCTCGGCAATGCCAACGGCTTCGCCCTGCCGGGCTGGGAGCCTGAGCGTCTGGCGCAGGTACAAACGCTATTCGACAGCTATAAAGCGGTGGATGACGACACCTTACGTCAGAACCTGGTCTATTTCCTGCAGCGCATTATTCCGGTTTGTGAAGAGGTCGGCGTGAAAATGGCCATCCACCCGGACGATCCGCCGTACTCTATTTTCGGCCTGCCGCGAATTATTAAAAACCGCGACGATCTCGACTGGCTATGCAATGCCGTTGACTCACCAGCGAACGGTATTACGTTATGTACCGGCTCTATTGCCGAAGAGCCGCAAAATAACGTCTATCAAATCCTCGCGGAATTCAGCCAGCGTGGGCGCATTCATTTCGCCCACGTCAGGAATATCAAACTCATCAAAGATAAAGATTTCTACGAGTCGGCGCACCCTACCCGCTATGGTTCGCTTGATATGTACCGGGTAATGCAGGCGCTGCACGACAACGGCTTCGACGGCTATATTCGCCCCGACCATGGCCGCTTTATCTGGGGAGAAACCGGGCGTCCGGGATACGGTTTGTATGACCGCGCGCTCGGCGCCACCTACCTGCTGGGACTGTGGGAAGCGCTGGAAAACCAGCGTTCCTGATCCGTTCTACTCTCGCGTGCCGGGCTTCTCCGGCACGTCACAATAATAAAACCGCTATCGGGAGGATGCCATGTCTCCAGCCCTGGCCTTGCTATGGGTGGTGATCGGTATTGCGCTACTGGTCATCATGAACCTGAAATACAAAGTACATAATATTTTCGCCTTATTAATTGCCGGCCTGTTCGTCGCCATTATGGAGGGGGTGCCTCTCGATAAAATTGTCTCCATGGTCCAACAAGGGTTGGGCGGAATCATGGGACATCTGGCGCTGATCATTATTTTCGGCGCGATTATCGGCAAGTTTATGACGGAATCCGGCGCCAGCCAGCAGATCGCCGATACGGTAATCAGGCGCTGCGGTACCCGTTATCTGGCGGCCGGTTTAATGTTCATCGGCGTGATCTTCGGCATCGCGATGTTTTATGAAGTGGCGTTTCTGATTGCCATGCCGCTGGTGCTCAATATCGCCAGTAAAGCCAATATTCCGTGGATGAAACTGGTGATTCCAACGGTGGTCGGCGCTACCATGGGTCATAGTCTGTTTCCGCCGCAGCCGGGGCCGGTCGCGCTTGTCAGCGCCTTCCAGGCCGATATTGTTCAGGTTTACCTCTACGGCATTATCGTCATTATTCCGGCGCTCTTTTGCGCGGGGATCCTGCTGCCAGCCTGGCTTCCGGGGATCCGCAAGATGAAGCTAAACGCCATGATCTCGCCGCAGGAGGAGAAACCCGCCGACGCGCTGCCGTCGTTTGCCGTTAGTATCGCGATTCCGCTGATCCCGGCCTTACTGATGATCGCGTCGTCGCTGATCCAGTCGTTATTTGGCGCGAATTCGGGGGCAACAAAGTTCTTCCAGCTGATCGGCAGCGCGGAGATTAGCATGCTGTTGGCAACCGGCGCCGCGATCTGGCTGCTCGGCTGTCGTCGTGGGATGAATTCCACTCAGGTCAACCACTGCGTCACGGACTCGGTGGCCAGAATCGCCAACGTACTGTTCGTCATCAGCGCCGGCGGCATTCTCAAGCAGGTGATTATCGACTCCGGCGTGGGCGACCACATCGTCACCATGATGAGCCACGTCCCTCTGTCGCCGTTTATTATCGCCTGGCTGATTACCGCCATTATCCGCATTCTCACCGGCCAGGGCGCGGTGGCGGCGATCACCTCCGCCGGTATCGTCTCGCCGATGGTCAGCGCCTTTCACCTTAACCCGGCGCTGATGTGCCTGGCGGTCGCCTGCGGCAGTAATACCATTACCCTGATGTATGACGGCGGGTTCCTGCTGTTTAAAGAAACGTTCGGCATCTCGATGCGCGATACCTTTAAGACCTGGGGGCTACTGGAGTTAATTAACTCGGTGGTCGGTTTGCTGATGGTGTTGCTATTGAGTCTGTTTATTTCCTGAAGTGAGCATAAAGCGATGGCGGCGGACATTATCGATGTTGGTCGCCATCGATTGTTTTCGGCAAAGCTTTGCCAGTTACCGCATAACCGCCCTCAATCCTGCCGTTAATGTGCCTAAAAACACGACAAAATCGCCGGTTTACGGCAATCGATACGCCCGGGCGGATAACCTGCTTTCCTTCCGGATGGCTAAAAAGCATCTTATATTCCATTTTGCGCTAAATGGCAGTTTTATATTCTTTCGAAAGCCATTTTTACAGTTCTACCATTCAGCTATCTCGATACGAATGGGCAAATGGTTATGTCACTCTTTCATTCTGTAAGCGACCTGATTGGTCACACCCCGCTGTTGCAGCTGCATAAACTGGAGACCGGTCCGTGCAGTCTGTTCTTAAAACTAGAAAACCAAAACCCGGGCGGTTCGATTAAAGATCGCGTGGCGTTGTCGATGATTAACCAGGCCGAACGCCAGGGAAAACTGCGTCCCGGCGGTACCATCATTGAAGCGACGGCGGGCAACACCGGACTAGGTCTGGCGCTCATCGCCGCGCAGAAAGGCTATCGATTAATTCTGGTCGTACCGGACAAAATGAGCCGCGAGAAAATCTTCCATCTGCGCGCGCTCGGCGCCACGGTGCAATTAACCCGCTCGGACGTCAACAAAGGTCATCCCGCCTATTATCAGGACTACGCTCGCCGCCTGGCCGATGAAACGCCGGGGGCGTTTTACATCGATCAGTTTAATAACGAAGCCAATCCGCTGGCGCATGCCACCACGACCGCGCCGGAGCTGTACGAACAACTTGATGGCGACATCGACGCTATCGTGGTCGGCGTCGGTTCCGGCGGCACACTGGGCGGACTACAGGCATGGTTCGCGCAACATTCGCCGAAGACCGAATTTATTCTCGCCGATCTGACGGGGTCAATTCTGGCCGACCAGGTTGAAACCGGACGGTACGGCGAAACCGGCTCATGGCTGGTGGAAGGGATCGGCGAAGACTTTATTCCGCCGCTGGCCCATCTGGAAAACGTCCACAACGCCTGGCGAGTGAGCGACCGTGAGGCCTTCGCCACCGCTCGCGAACTGTTGCAGGTCGAAGGTATTCTTGCCGGATCGTCGACCGGCACCCTGCTCAACGCCGCGCTGCGCTACTGCCGGGCGCAAACGTCCGCCAAACGGGTGGTTACCTTCGCCTGCGATAGCGGCAACAAATACCTGTCAAAAATGTTCAACGACGACTGGATGCGTCAGCAAGGGCTGCTGACCCGCCCGACGCGCGGCGATCTTAGCGACTTTATCGCCCTACGCCATGACGAAGGCGCAACCGTCACCGCCGCGCCGGATGACACGCTAGCGGCCATTCTCGCGCGCATGCGCCTGTACGATATCTCTCAGTTACCGGTGTTGGAAAACGGCCGCGTGGTCGGCATCGTCGATGAATGGGATCTGATAAGCCACGTACGGGGCGATAGCCAGCGTTTCTCTCTGCCGGTCAGGGAAGCAATGACCCGCAACGTGGAAACGCTGGATAAACATGCGCCGGAAAGCGCGCTAAAAGACATTTTCGATCGCGGGCGGGTGGTGATGGTCACGGATAACGATCAATTTCTCGGCCTGATTACCCGCAGTGATGTCCTGACAACCTGGCGCAACCGACTTGAAGCATAAGGAACAATGATGAAAAACTTAGACACCCTCAGCGTCCATAGCGGCACGGTAAACGATCAACACGGCGCGGTGATGCCGCCGATTTATGCCACCTCCACCTTTGCCCAGCCCGCGCCCGGCCAGCATAGCGGTTACGAATATTCCCGCAGCGGCAACCCGACCCGCCATGCGCTGGAGACAGCGATCGCCGAACTGGAAAGCGGCAGCCGCGGCTTTGCTTTCGCCTCCGGCTTGGCGACCATCTCCACGGTACTGGAACTGCTGGATAAAGATAGCCATCTGGTGGCTGTCGATGATGTCTACGGCGGGACTTATCGACTGATTGAAAACGTACGCCGACGCAGCGCCGGGCTACAGGTGAGTTGGGTGAAGCCGGACGATCTGGCCGCTATCGAAGCGGCGATCCGCCCGGATACGCGGATGATTTGGGTGGAAACGCCGACCAATCCGCTGTTGAAGCTGGCGGATCTGGCGGCTATTGCCGGGATTGCCCGTCGGCATCGCATTATCAGCGTTGCCGATAATACCTTCGCCTCGCCGGTCATCCATCGCCCCATCGAGCTGGGCTTTGATATTGTGGTGCATTCCGCCACGAAGTATCTCAACGGTCATTCAGATGTCGTCGCGGGCTTAGCGGTGGTTGGCGATAACCCTGCGCTTGCCGATAAGCTGGGTTATTTGCAAAACGCCATCGGCGGCGTGCTTGACCCGTTCAGCAGTTTCCTGACCCTACGCGGCATCCGCACCCTGGCGCTACGTATGGCGCGCCATAGCAGCAACGCCTTGCTGTTGGCGGAATGGCTGGAACAGCAACCGCAGGTAGAGAAAGTCTGGTTCCCGTGGCTCGCCAGCCATCCGCACCATGATTTAGCGCGCCAACAAATGGCGCTGCCTGGCGGCATGATATCGGTTGTGGTGAAAGGCGATGATGGCTACGCGGAGCGGATTATCAAAAAACTGCGGCTATTTACGCTGGCGGAAAGCCTTGGCGGCGTGGAGAGTCTGGTCAGCCAGCCCTTCAGCATGACCCACGCTTCTATTCCACTGGCGCAGCGGCTGGCGAACGGTATCACGCCGCAGCTGATCCGTCTTTCTGTCGGCATTGAAGACCCGCAGGATCTGATCGCCGACTGGCGACACGCGTTGCGTGATTAGCCGTCAGCCGCTGGCGTGTTTATTCACCACACCAGCGGTTTATTTTCAGGACTCCCGGCACAGCACCTCAATATTATTCTCATCCGGGTCGAGTAAAAAAGCCGCGTAATACCCCGGCGGATAGCCAACCGGCCCATCCGGGCCGCCGCGATCGCCCGGCCCACCGTTATCGCTTCCCCCGGCCGCCAGTCCGGCCTGATAGCTGCGAATCACCTGCTCACGGTCGGTAGCGCGGAAGGCAATATGCTGATATCCGTCAGGACGATGAAAAACGTCAATCCAAAAAACCGGGTAATCGATGCCAAAAGCCACACCGCCCAAATCGGTCGCGGTGTCATCCGTCACGGCAAAATGACGGTCGATACGCATTAAGATTGTTATTCGCAGCGGCGCCAGCAGCGCCTGATAGAATTCAACGCTGCGGTAAATATCGCGCACGCTGATACTGGTGTGATCGATAAGCCAGTTATCGCTGGATGATACATTCATGGATATTCTCCCTGAAATGGGAAATGCGCGCCGTTATCACCTCTTTGAAACGCTTCAGTTAACGAAGCGCGCGCCGGTATGCCGCCATTAAGTCACTGTAGCATAGCAGTCTGACGGTCAGGAGATGCGAAAGCTGACAGAAAACCAGGGTTAACGACCATATTCTGCCGGAAGCGCGATATCGGGATATTTTATTATTGGCAATACTGAAAATATAACCGTTACCTCGCGTTCTAATAGTTACCGCTATTGATTAAAAATTCAGATTGAAAGAATCGAAAAAAGGAGTAACGTTAAAAAAACATTAACAAAGAGGTGCAAAATGTTACGCGATTATTTAAAACTGGAAACAGAAGACCAGTTAGTTGAACAACAAACCGGCCATCAACATAATCAGCAATATGCCGAAGTGACGGAATGGGTGATCCTCAACAAAGAGGGGAAGAAAAAAGGCCGTGTCTCCCTGTTTGATAAATTCAATACTCGCCGCTCCTGGAACGTTAATTTCCGCATTACCCAATTTGATAACGCCGGCAAAGTTATTGTCGACCAACTGACAGACGCTATTTAACAGAATAATTAATAACATAGCGCTGGATCATCATGGAAATCACCTGACCACATCGCCGTCGCCACGTCATCCGTATTGTTACGGGTAAACATGACACCACCATTGTGAATAATTGCGAATAAATAACCAACCGATCGTTTTATATCGCTAAGGTGAGGATTGCGACGACTGAACAAAATTAAAAAATAAGCGCGCCCGCAGGCGCGTTTATTTATTCAGCACTGGTTGTTGGCGTCACCCGCACGCCGATAAAAACAATCAGCATCGCGCTTAATAATAACAGTCCGCTGCCGGTAAATACGCCGCTGGCGCCGCTGATATCAAATACCGCCCCGCCGCCTGCGGCACCGGCGCTTATTGCCAACTGGATCGCCGCAACCAATAATCCCCCGGCGCTCTCGGCCTCATCCGGCGCCGTGGTGGCAAGCCAGGTTGACCAGCCAACCGGGACCAGACCAAAAGCAAATCCCCACAGCGCCACCAACAGACCGTCCAGAAGCGCGATATGGCCAAACAGCACCATCATCAGCGCCAGCAGGCTCATGGCCAGCGGAACCAGCGCCAGCGTCATGCGCAGGCTACGCGCCAGCAGATGTCCGGCAATCGAAGTGCCGATAAAGTTGGCAATACCGAATCCCAGCAGAATCAATGACACCCCTTCTACGCTCGCCAGCGCCACGGTTTCCAGAAACGGTCGCAGGTACGTAAAGAAGGCGAAATGACCGCCAAAAATTAAAATCGATGCCAGCAGTCCGCCGACCATCCCCGGACGACGCAACACCTTAAACAGCGTACTCAAGCTGCCCGCGCTATCCGGGCGCATCGACGGCAGAACCCACAGCTGCCACAGTAGCGCCACCAGGCTCGGTACGGCGCAGATAATAAAGACGTTACGCCAGCCAATCAACGCGCCAAAATAACTGCCCAACGGCGCCGCCACGACGGTGGCGATCGACACTGCCGAGAAGATAATTGCCAGCGCCTTCGGCACCATCGCCGTCGGAACCAGACGCATGGCGGTGGCCGTTGACATCGCCCAGAACCCGCCAATGGCGATCCCCAGCAACAGCCGTCCTAACAGCAGAAACTCCAACGAACCGGCAAAGGCCACCATCAGGCTGGAGATGATTTGCAACACCGAGAAAAACATCAGCACCCAGCGTCTGTCGATATTGCGGGTGGCGGTAGTGATTAATAACCCGGTCACCAGGGCGATAAGCGCCGTGGCAGTCACCGCCTGTCCGGCCATTCCTTCGCTGACCCCAAGGCTTGACGCCATCGGGGTCAGCAAACTGGCCGGTAAAAACTCAGCGACAATCAGGCCGAATACCCCCAACGCCAGCGCATACACGGCACGCCATGCCGGGCGGACGTTAAGCGCGCTTTCTTCCGCGACAATGCAGGAACTCATATACATCTCTCCAGAATCATTAACATTCGCCAAGCTTAGAGACTTCCGTAAAGACGATATATGATACATACTCTTCAATTATTGATTATTCGTCCGGAATGTAGATGAGCCAGCAAACGTTAGATCTCACCAGCGAACTCTTGCAGGGGATGCGACTGTCGGGCGTGAAATACCGCCGCATTGAAACCTCCCGCCCCTTTGGCGTGGCGTTCAGCTCGGTTCCCGGCAAAGCCCAGTTTCATTTTGTGAGCCGCGGGCCGCTGCTGCTGCAGATGAGCAACGGTAAAGCATTCGCCCTGGAAAGCGGTGACGCGGTGTTCATTCCCAATAGCGGCGCGCATGCCCTGCTATCTGATGCCAACGCCTCACGGGTGAACGTAATGGAGCTCGACAGCCAACCGGTCTGTGCGACCGTTTCCTGCATCAAAAATGAAGGCTGCGTCAATACGCAGGACAATGCGGTAGTCTTCAGTGCCTGCATGGATTTTGAATTAGGCGGGATGCAGCCGCTGGTCAGGGCCATGCCGGAAGTGATGCTGGTCAGTAGCCTGCTCAAAACCCGGCCGGAAATTCAGCCGCTGCTGGCGGCCATGGAGCGCGAATCACTGACCCGCCAGGTCGGCTATGCCGGTATTCTGGCGCGTCTGGCCGATGTGGTCGCGGCGTTGATCGTCCGCGCCTGGGTGGAGTGCGGCTGCGGTAACGCCACCGGATGGGTGCAGGTGCTGCGCGACCCGAAGCTGTCGCGGGCGATTTACGCGATGCACCAACAACCCGGCGTTAACTGGAAGGTCGAAGATTTGGCTCGCGAATCCGGACTTTCGCGCTCGGTATTTGCCGAACGCTTTCTCAGCGCTACCGGCACCACGCCAGCCCGCTATCTGACGGAGCTGCGCATGCGTCTGGCGGTGCAATACATCAGCCATGAAGGCGAAGCGCTGGAAAAAGTCGCCTTCCGTCTGGGCTACAATTCGCTGGCCGCCTTTAGCCGCGCCTTCAAACGAATCACCGGCAAAGCGCCGGGCGCGCTGCGTAACGCGGCTCGCGAAACCGCAATGACCTGAGCGGGCCTACTTCTTGCGCCAGTTGGCCCACGGACCGGCATCGGCGGGCGCAGAGGGTTTGTCGATCAGGCCTTCCAGCGAATCAAGATAAAAGGTTTCAACCTCTTTGCGCGCCCACGGCGTCCGGCGCAGAAACTTCAGGCTGGACTTGATACTCGGGTCGCTTTTGAAGCAGTTAATTTTGATATGTTTGGCCAGTTCATCCCAGCCGTACCTGGCGACCAGGTCGGTGAGTAACGCTTCGAGCGTCACGCCGTGAAGCGGATCTTTTGAAGGCTGCATTGCCATTCCTGCATGGAAAATTTCGCACACCATACTGACTCCTGTTCCCCAGTGCAACAGGCGACGCCGCTATCGGGGCACTTTCCCGCCTTATCTGTTTTTCGCAAAAGCACTGAACCCGCCACGGTCATAAATTAGAAAAGAACGTTATTGGTCGAAAAAACTCCCCTGAGGCAAGCTGAACTCAACACCCCGACTGAGGAAATAACCATGCGCCGTTGTTGTCGCCGAACCCTGAATTTGTCCATCGCCCATTACCCGTATCCTGTTTTCGGAGAACACAATGAACGCAACGACTTTACCGATTATCGACCTGGCCCGTTACGCCAACCCCGCTGAAAAAGCGGGATTCCTTGCCGATCTCCGCCATGCCGCCCGCGACATTGGTTTTTTTTATCTGATTAACCACGGCGTCGATGACGGGCTGCAGCATGAAGTCCAGCGCCAGGCGCGGCGTTTTTTTGCACTTGAACAGGAGCAAAAGCAGCAGGTCGCGATGATCCATTCCCCGCACTTTCGCGGCTACAACCGCGCGGCCTCCGAGCTGACTCGCGGGCAGCCGGACTGGCGTGAACAGTTTGATATTGGCGCCGAACGTCCGGCATTAACCCTCAATAATGACGCCCCGCGCTGGCAGCGCCTGCAGGGCCCGAATCTCTGGCCTGTCGCGCTACCCTCATTAAAACCCACTTTGCTGAGCTGGCAACAGGCAATGACCGGCGTGGGGATCACCCTGCTACGCGCCTTTGCCGAAGCGCTACAGCTGCCAGCCAACGCCTTTGACGCGCTGTATGGCGATCAGCCGAATGAACATATCAAATTGATCCGCTACCCCGGCCAGCGCGAAACGCAAAGCGCCCAGGGCGTCGGCGCGCATAAAGACTCGGGTTTCTTAAGCTTCCTGCTTCAGGACGCTCAAAAAGGCCTGCAGGTGGAAGTTGCCCCGGATCGCTGGATTGACGCCACCCCGCTGGCGGGCAGCTTTGTGGTCAACATTGGCGAACTGCTGGAACTCGCCACTAACGGGTACCTGCGGGCCACGGTGCACCGCGTCGTCTCGCCGCCGGCAACGCAGCAACGCCTCTCGATTGCCTTCTTCCTCGGCGCCCAACTTGATGCCGTAGTGCCGGTTTATCGCCTGCCAGCCCATCTGGCGCGGGAAGCGTCTGGCCCGGATAGCGATCCGCAAAATCCGCTGCTGCGCGATGTTGGTTGGAATTACCTCAAAGGTCGACTGCGTTCCCACCCGGATGTCGCCGAACGTTACTACCAGGATGTGTATCGCGAACGTCGCGAACAACCGATTGTTTAATTTAATAAGGATAATCATATGAAATATGCCGCATTTAAACTGGCAGGGGTCGCCTTATCGCTTTCTCTGGCATGGACATCCGCGCAGGCCGCCGCGCTGCGGGTCGCCGCTGACCCGGTGCCGCACGCTGAGATCCTCAATTACATCAAAAAAATCGATCCCAGCCTTGATATTAAAGTGGTCGAACTCACCAGTGGCGTTAACGCCAACGAACTGCTGGCCAACGGCGACGTTGATGCTAACTATTTCCAGCACGTTCCCTATCTGAAAGATCAGGAAAAAGCGCTCGGCAAAACCTTTGCGGTGGCGGCCACCGTCCATATTGAGCCGCTGGGTATTTATTCCCGTAAACACAAAGATTTTACCTCCGTACCGCAGAACGGTACCGTCGCGGTGCCGAATAACACCACCAACCTCAGCCGCGCGCTGTTCCTGCTACAAAGCCAGGGACTGATAAAGCTCAATGCCAAATTTACCGATCCGGCGACCACGCTGGCGACGCCGAAAGATATTGTAGAAAACCCGAAACATCTCAACATCCTCGAAATTGAATCGCCACAGATCCCGCGTTCGTTAGACGACGTTGATCTGGCGGTGATTAACGGTAACTACGCGCTGGAAGCGGGTCTCATACCGGCAAAAGATGCCCTGGGGCTGGAAAGCGCGAGCAATAACCCTTACGCCAACATCCTGGTCACCACCCCGCAACTGGCAAACGATCCACGCATCACCGCGCTGGCGAAAGAACTGACCTCACCGCAGGTCGCCGAGTTCATTCGCAAGACCTATCACGGCTCGGTTATTCCGGTCGCGCCGCAGTCATGATTGAGATTATTGGGCTGAGCAAAACCTACGCCGGGACAGGCCGACCGGCGCTCAACGATGTATCGCTGCGGATCCCTAAAGGAGCGATTTACGGCATCCTCGGGCGCAGCGGCGCGGGAAAAAGCACGCTGATCCGCTGCCTCAATTTACTCGAACGGCCCTCCGCGGGCCGTATCGTGGTGAACGGTCAGGACATTGCACAGCTGGATAAAGCCGGTTTGCGTCAGTACCGGCTACGCACCGGAATGATATTCCAGCACTTCAACCTGCTGCATGCCCGAAGCGTTGCTGACAACATCGCCGTGCCGTTGGAAATCGCCGGTATCGGCAAAATCGCGCGCCGTGAGCGTGTAGAGGAACTGCTGGAACTGGTGGGACTGGCGGACAAAGCGGAGGCCTTTCCTTCCCAGCTTTCCGGTGGACAAAAGCAGCGCGTCGGCATCGCCCGCGCGCTGGCCGCCGGTCCGGATGTCTTGCTGTGCGATGAAGCGACCAGCGCGCTCGACCCGGAAACCACCGCCTCGGTACTGGCTTTGCTGGCAGATATCAATCAGCGGCTCAAGCTGACCATCGTCCTGATTACCCATGAGTTGGAGGTCGTCAAAACGCTGTGCGATCACGCGGCGCTACTGGAGCACGGCGATGTCATTGAGAGTGGAAAAATTGCCGACCTGCTGGTAACACCGTGGTCCAGATTACGCCAGTCATTGCTGCATAACCCGCAGGCGGAACAGGCGTTCCTCGCCCGCCACGGCTTTCATGGGAGGCCTTTATGCGTAGTCGCATGAGCTGGGAAGAGTTGTGGCCGCTGTTATGGAGCGGCACGCTGGACACCTTGTATATGGTGGGGCTGGCGGCATTATTCACTATTTTGCTCGGGTTGCCGGTCGGCGTATTGCTGTTCGTCTCCCGGCGTAACGGCCTGGCGCCGATGCCGAAGCTGAATGCGCTGCTGGGCGCCATTATAAACTTTGGCCGCTCGCTGCCCTTTATCGTCCTGCTGATCGCGTTAATCCCTTTTACGCGCCTGATTATCGGCACCACATTAGGTAGCAGCGCGGCGGTAGTGCCCATCACCATCGGCGCCTTTCCTTTCTTTGCGCGCCTGACCGAAAACGCGCTGGATGAAGTTGATTACGGGCGCATCGAGGCAATTCTGTCGATGGGTGGCAATCTGTGGCACGTGATTTTTAAATCGCTGTTGCCGGAAGCATTGCCCGCCTTACTGGCGGGAATCACTCTGACCATCGTGATGCTGATCGGCTTTTCGTCGATGGCGGGTGTCATTGGCGGCGGCGGTCTCGGCGATCTGGCGATTCGCTACGGCTATCAGCGTTTTAACGATCAGGTGATGGTCGGCACCGTGCTGATCCTGGTAGCAATGGTTCAGGGCGTACAGATGGTCGGCGATCGGCTGGTGCGTCAACTGGCCCATCGCCGCTAATGCCGTGTCAGCACAGGCGGCTACCTGAAGCCGCCTTCTTCTGCCAACACGTTAACCAGTTGCGCCGCTGGCATCTCGCGGATCATCGCCACGCCTTGTCCCGCCCAGTGAGCGCCGAAACCCTGATCGCCCTGCGCTTTCGCCGCAGCAGCCAGCGCTTTCCCGGCGGAGTAAGCGACGGGATAAGCCGGAATTCCCTGCTCCCCGGAGGCGTTCACCAGCTCGCTCCAGCTATTTTTTACACAACGCGCCGGACGCCCGGAGATTGCCGCTGTTAGATGAGTGACACTGTCACTATTTTGGGTAATGGCCTGACGGTAACCGCTATCGGTGGCCGCTTCCGGGCATAATAAAAATGCCGTTCCCAGCTGTGCGCCCGCCGCACCAAGCCGCATCAGGCTGGCAATCCCCGCGCCATCCATAATGCCACCCGCAGCAATAATCGGCAGTTCGACGGCCCGTTTCAGAGCCTGAACCAACGTGAAGGTGCTCATTTGTCGATCGTCGCCATGCGGATCAAAAATCCCGCGATGGCCGCCAGCTTCATAGCCTTGTGCAACGATGACATCGATGCCTGCTTGCACAATTAGCCGCGCTTCCGCCATACAGGTGGCGGTCGCCATGGTTACCGTCCCCTGTTGCTGGAAGCGGCGAATGACCTCTGTCGACGGCACGCCGAAATGAAAACTGACCACCGCCGGCGCCTGCTCAAGCAGCATATCGAGCATCGGTTGATGATTGTGGAAAGTTTGATAAATTTCGCTAAGTTGCGACGGCGGCGTGCCGCCGTAGCGCGAAAAGACCGGAGCCAGTCGCGCCAGCCACTGCGCTTCACGTTCACTATCGCGGCGCGCCGCGGTGTGGCAGAACACATTGACATTAAACGGACGCCCGGTAAGCTGCCGGGTCTGTTCGATCAACGATTGCGCCTGCGCGACCGTTGAAGCGCCGAGCCCCAGCGAGCCCAGGCCGCCGGCATCACTCACCGCCGCAGCCAGCGCTGGGGTCGACACCCCGGCCATCGGCGCCTGAATAATCGGATAACGAATATTAAGCCGCTGCAGTAAACGCTGATTCATCATAGTTCCTGTACAATTTGCGATATCGGGCATTAACCATCTCTTTTTAAGATGATAAGATCAACACCATTGTCATATTGAGAAGAAAAATATGAACCACACCACATTACAGATCTTCAAGCTGGTGGCCGAAACCCAGAGCGTGACCCGGGCGGCGAAGCAGCTCGGACGCGCGCAATCCAATATCACAACCCGCATTCAGCAACTGGAAGAGGAACTGGGAGCCGAGCTGTTCGTTCGCGGTAACAAGAAGATGCTGCTCTCGCCCGCCGGGCAAAATTTTCTCAGCTACGCGCGGCGAATTTTGAGCCTTGCCGAAGAAGCCAAACAGGCGCTGCATCCGGCACGGCCCGGCGGAAGCTTATCGTTAGGCGCGATGGAAGCTTGCGCCGCCAGCCGCCTGCCCGCCGTGTTGCCGATGTTTCATCAGCGCTGCCCGCAGGTCGACCTGACATTACGTACCATGCCGACACGCCAGTTAACCGAGCAGGTCGAAAACGCGACCCTGGACTGCGCCCTGGTGTGCCTCCCGAGCGGCCCCGACGGCAGTCTTCAGTGCCCTGACGCGCTTGAGTACCTACCGCTGTTTGTCGAACAACTGGTCCTGGTGACGCCATCTGACGAAGGCGACTACCGTTTTGCCGCCTTCCCGGCCGGTTGCTCGTATCGCCAGCGCGGCGTTGATTTTCTCCAGCAGGCAGGAAAAAGAATCGACATTGCCGACGTGGGGTCTTACCACGGCATGATCGCCAACCTCGCCACCGGCCGCTACGCCTGTCTGATGCCAGCCAGTGTGTTATCACTGCTAACATTGCCCGTCGGCAGCCATACGCAAATCGTCGCCGAGGCCGCCACCCAGCTTATCTGGCGCCGGGGGTATGTTTCATCTCCTCTCGACGCCCTGCGCCAGCTTTTGCTTGAGACGTCTCAATCCTAGCGGCGCTTCCCGCCGACAGCGGCCAGAGCGGCGGCAGCCAGTAATACGCTGCAGGCCGTCAGCAACGAAGGGTTAAACGATCCCGTCAGGCTGTACAATCCGTCGGCGACCAACGGCCCGATAATCTGCCCGACGCCGTAGGTCGCCGTTAAGGCAGCGATCATGTTGAATTTCACGGTCTGATTCAGCCGCTTTCCTTCCGATAGCGCAATGGTCACCGTCCCGAGGAACGTCGCCCCTACCAACAGCGCGCTCAGCAGACAGAAGAGTAATGAGTGGCTCCAGGCCGGGAGTGCCACGCCACACGCCTGCACGATAAGATTGCTGCAAAACGCGCGCCGATAACCGATCTTCACGACCAATTTGTGCCAGAGAAAGCATGATGGTACTGCGGCAAGACCGAACACCGCCCACAGATGTACCGGATCAATGCCGGACAGCGAACCGGTCAAAAACAACGGCAAGTAGGTCGCAGTAATGATGTAGCCAAAACCAGCCAGGCCATATATCAGCAGCAACTTCATCGCGTCGCGCGGGCGCCCATCGTCGCTTTGCGTCTGCACCGTTGCCGCGCCATGTAAGGCAAACAGTGAATCTGCCGGGCTCAACAACCCGCGCAGCGCGCATAAAAACAGCACCGTCGCGCTGATGGCGCACAGCAGCCAGATTTGCTGACTGGTTAACGCCAGCGTCTTCCCGGCGGCAATAAATTCCGCGGATAAGAAGATCCCCATGCCGACACCGGCGAAAAGCACCGGCGCGCCATTGTGATGTTTCATATGCTGTAGCAGCCACAGCGAAGCGGCAATGAGCGTGACTGCACTGAGTACCCCGGCAATACCGCGCACGATAACGATCGCCAACGGCGAGCTTATCCACGACAGCGCCGCCAGGCACATCAGCGTGAGAACCACGGAAATCATATTCATCCGCGTGGCGGATTCCGGTTTCGCCTTCGCCAGCATCAGCGCGCCAAGCAGGTAGCCGGCATAGTTGGCCGAGGCGGCCAGGTTCCCCTGACGCAACGTCAGGATCTGATCGCTAAGCATCACCGGCAGAATGCCGGTAAAGGCAAAACGGCCATAGCCCATACCGATCATCAGCACAGTCGATCCTGCCAGCGCCAGTAAGAACGCTTTCACTTCCGGCCTGAATTGCCCCATCTCGGTTACCCTCGCATTTGTTAATCTAAAAAAGAGAATATTATTTATTTTTAATTCTCTTTTTATTATGTGTTGAATTCATCCGCCGGGCAAGCCGCCGTGATAACACCGAGGGTAAAAGCAAGCGTCAGGAGATACTTCGCTCAGCGGCGAAATATGCCGCATGAGCCGGAGGCTGTGGTTAAACGCCAAATTCAATAATCGGACGCATCGCCGTGAGCGCGGCGTTCAGCTGATCGAGGCCCGGAGAAGCCAGCGCCAGGCGTAGGGCGTGCGGCGCGTCACGACCGACGCTGTACGGTTCGGCAGTGGAAATAGAGATGTTCATCGCGAGCAGTTGATGCGCAACGCGATCGGCGCGGATCTCTTCTCCCAAAGGTAGCCAGAGAAAATAGCTGTTTTCATGACCGATAACCGGCAATCCGCTCAGCGCCTGGCGTGCCATCGCCTGCCGCCGCCGTGCATCTTCGCGCTTTATCGTTTCAAGCCGAGTCAGCGTGCCGTCCTGAATCCAGCCGCAGACCAGAGAGGTCATTAACGCTGGCGTGTTCCAACTGGTGGCGCGGATCGCCCGTTCAATCGCCGGCATCAACGCGTCGCTGCACACCACCATCCCGACCCGCAGCCCGGTGGCGATATTTTTCGAAAATCCACATACATACGCCGTGCGCTCGGGCACCAGTGCCATCAGCGGCGGCGGCGCGTTGTCGATAAGCCAGGCGTAGGCGGCATCTTCGATCACCAACAAGTCGAACTGCCGAGCGATATCCGCCAACTCCCGACGCTGTGTCAGGCTGAGTACCCAGCCTAGCGGGTTATGCAGCGTCGGCATGGCGTACACGGCCTTTACTCGCCGGGTTCGGCACAGATCACGCAACATATTGAGGTCTGGTCCCTGCGCGTTGTACGCAATGGCAACTAATTCAAGTTGATACAGCTCGGCCAGGGCGCGAAATCCTGGATACGTCAGGGCATCCACGGCGACCACGTCGCCGGGGCGCAGCAGCCCGCCGAGCACCACCGCTAGCCCGTGTTGCGCGCCGCTAACAATAGCGACCTGCCCGGCATGCACGCGAATCCCTGCCTTATGCAGATGGTCAGCGATGATTTCCCGCTCGCTCATGCGACCGGCATGCGGTTGATAGCGTAATAGCGCCTCAAGATCGCCTGCAGTGGTCAGTTTTTTCAGCGACTCGCGCAGTAGCTCGGTCTGTTCCGGTAGCGACGGCGAGTTGAAGTTAAGGTCCACGACTTCCGGGGCCATCGCATGCTGGTCGATACCCAGACCAGGTGGTAGCGCCAGCTCACGCACAAACGTGCCGCGCCCCGTTTCACCGCTGACCAGCCCCATCCGCTCAAGCTCGCTATACACTCGCGTCGCCGTCGCGAGTGAAACCTTCTGCTCGGCCGCCAGCCGTCGATGGGTCGGCAGTTGGGTACCCGCCGTCAATGCTCCGCTGCGGATCGCCGCCGCATAGCGATCGACCAGGGCCTTGTAACGGTTTTTCATCACATTGTATCCATGACAATAATTTGATTGTCATGGATTGTGCAACCTACTATCGGCCTGGTCAACATCGACAAATCCCGTTTAAATGAGGTCTCACCGTGCCCAACCACCGCGCTCCAGCGCCCTTATCCGGCTGGATAAATGGCTTTATCGGCGTCGCGATCTTCAGCGGATCGCTGCCCGCCACCCGCATCGCCGTACTCGAGTTCGATCCGTTCTTTCTGACCTTCTGCCGGGCGGCGATTGCCGGGATTCTCGCGCTCGGGCTTGCCTGGTTTTTACGCCTCCCTCGCCCGCGCGCAGGACAATGGCGATCGCTGGTTTTAGTCGCCGCCGGGGTCGTCATGGGTTTTCCGTTGCTGACCGCGCTGGCCCTGCAACGAGTGACATCAGCGCACTCCATTGTTTTTCTCGGGCTGCTGCCGCTGGCGACGGCGATCTTCGCGGTGATCCGTGGAGGAGAAAGACCGCGCCCGGCTTTTTGGGGATTTTCACTGCTGGGCAGCCTCCTGGTCGTTAGCTTTGCGCTGGTAGGTAACGCCATGATGTCAGTATCAGGCGATCTGCTGATGCTGGCGGCAGTTGTCGTTTGTGGGCTGGGCTATGCCGAGGGCGCGCGCCTGACTCGTGAACTGGGCGGTTTAGCGGTCATCAGTTGGGCACTGATCCTCTCCCTCCCCCTGGTGCTGATAGCCAGCGGATTAACGCGCCCCGCCAGCGTTAGCGATATCAGCCCGGCCGCGTGGGGCGCACTGGCTTATGTCTCGTTATTCAGCATGCTGATTGGGTTTATCTTCTGGTATCAGGGGCTGGCGGCGGGCGGCATCGCGGCAGTCGGTCAACTGCAACTATTACAACCTTTTTTGGGGCTGTGCCTGGCGGCGTTGCTACTCCATGAAACGGTGAGCCTGCTCATGATCGCCGTGACGCTGGGGATCATTCTCTGCGTGGTCGGCTCAAAACGCTTTGCCCATTAACATCGACTGCAGCCCGCGTTGGGCTGCAGTAAAGATTAACGAGCGCATCCTGCTCGAATTCAGGCGTCATGCTCCCCCTGGAGGGCGGTTAATTAAACTGCGGTGCCACCGGATGACCGCAGTTGCTGTTGGCGTCAGACGTGTCGTTCATACAGGTCTGTGAATCCAGAGCCGAGCCGGGCGCCATACCCGACGATGACGATGGACCGCCGGAACAGGCAGATGCTGCAAAAACAATCATTAAAATCAGTAATTTTTTCATCGCGGTGACCTCCGGGAAGCCGATTGCATTACCCTACGGCGCGCAGACGTCAGCGTCGCAGCCGTTTTCCCTTTCAAACTCAGCCACCGCCACACGAAATGGCTGGAACGTTATTTATCACCCGCATGGCTATATTATCGGTCAGTTTGCCAATAAATGGGCGCCGGGTTGGCATAAAATGCTTGATCGCTCGCCGCGGCCGTTGCGCTTGCGCTATGCTTGTCCTCCCTTTTGTTTTAAACACTTAGCGTTATGACCACTTCCGTCAGCACCACACAACTCAACCTACGTATTATCTCCATCGTCGTCTTCACCTGTATCTGCTATCTGTCAATCGGTCTGCCGCTGGCGGTACTGCCCGGCTATATCCACTATCAGCTCGGTTACAGCACGCTGATCGCCGGGGTAGTCATTAGCCTGCAGTACATCTCGACGCTGGTGAGCCGCCCGCACGCTGGCCGCTACACCGACATCTGGGGGCCGAAAAAGGTCGTGAGCCTTGGGATCATCTGCTGCATGCTGAGCGGGCTGTTTACCCTCGCGGCGGTGCTGCTGCAGTCGGTGCCATTGCTCGCCGTCGGCGCCCTGCTGATTGGCCGAATATTCCTCGGCGTGGGTGAGAGTTTCACCGCTACCGGCGCGACCTTATGGGGCATAAAAACCGTTGGCGCGATCCACACTTCGCGGGTGATCTCGTGGAACGGCGTCGCCACCTATGTGGCAATGGCGGTCGGCGCGCCGCTGGGGGTGATGCTCAATAGCGCCTTCGGCATCAGCGGCTTTGCCGTAGTGGTGGTGCTGGTCGCGTTCACTGGCTTGCTCTTTGCCCGTACCCGCCAGGACGTTAGCGTCACCGCTGGCGTCAGAGCGCCTTTTCATGTGGTGGTTCGCAAAATCTGGCCTTACGGCCTCGGCCTGGCGCTAGGTACCGTGGGCTTTGGCGTCATCGCCACCTTCATTACGCTTTATTTCTCAGCGCATAGCTGGCAAGGCGCGGCGTTCACATTGTCGCTATTCAGCATTGGTTTTATCTGTATTCGCCTGATCCTTGGCAATACCATTACCCGTTACGGCGGCGTGCCGGTGTCGCTGGCCTGCTTCGTGGTAGAGTGCGTCGGACTGTTGATTATCTGGCAGGCGCCGTCGGCATGGATAGCCGGTATCGGCGCGTTTCTCACCGGCTCTGGTTTCTCCCTGATCTTCCCGGCGCTTGGCGTGGAGGCGGTGAAACAAGTTGAAGAGCAAAACCAGGGCACCGCGCTGGGAACCTATTCGGCATTTCTCGATCTGGCGCTGGGTTTGACTGGCCCGGTTGCTGGCTGGGTGGCGGGTTATTATGCGCTGGATACGCTGTATCTACTGGCGGCAGTGGTCGTCGCGCTGGCGTTTGTCCTGATCCTTCGTGTACATCTACAACAGCAAGCGCGGCCGAGATAACCCGGTTCCTGGGCCAGAAATGGGCAGCACTGGCTGCCTGTTGGTCATGATACTGGTAACAATTTAATCAATAATTGACGACTCTTTGACATCCGTGCCAACATCCCGTCAGCATCCAGCGATGGATGCCGGGCGGAACGGGTGCAGTCACAGAGATCGTCAACAATAGCGATCCCCCCGTTGCATGGCTCCATTCGGCTCGCAGCCTGATGCGGCGAGCAGCTTACCTGGCGGAAAATACCGACATGCACCAAAGTTTTAACCAGCGCGTCCATTTCTACTACTGCATCCTGGTCGCCCTAAAAATGCACGTGAAAGCTAAGAAATCCGGCGGCGCGAGAGGAAAAAACAACTTTCTTCTCAAGTGGCTGCGTAAAGCGCAGGATAACAACATTTTCCATCCCGACATTACCAGCGAAATCGAGTGGCTGCGCGGCAAAATCATTCAGGCAGGACATGATACTGACCTTGAGCCGATGCTCGAATTTGTCTACGCCACTGCACGACGCGCCGAAATGATGAAAGATGCCGATTAACCTCCCGACGACACAAGCCGCACCTGGCACACTCGTTCAACGGCGCTGACCCCAGCATGGCGAATCGTCACCTGCTGTACCGCATTCTACTGACCATGGTGGCCTTCGCCGCTAACTCGGTGTTGTGCCGGATAGCGCTGAGAGGCGGCTATATCGACCCTATCAGTTTCAGTAATCTACGTCTGTTAAGCGGCGCGCTGGCGCTGCTGCCGTTACTTATCCGCCACCGCGACGGCAAACCCACGCGAATGCATTTAAAAAACGGCTTTTATCTGATGATTTATGCCGTGTTTTTCTCGGTAGCCTACATCCATCTCGATGCCGGAACCGGTGCGTTGCTGCTGTTTGGCGCCGTGCAATTGGCCATGGTAAGCGTCGGGTTGTGGCAAGGGGAAACGCTCTCACCAGCGCGTGCGGTGGGTATTTTGCTGGCCGTGCTGGGGATTGCGGTGCTGCTACTGCCGGGGGCATCGGCGCCGCCGCTGGTCAGCGCGCTGCTGATGATTATCGCCGGGCTGGCGTGGGCGGCCTATACGCTATCGGGCAAGCGTGCGACGGCGCCAGTGCTGGCCACGGCGTGGAATTTTTTGCTGGCGCTGCCGTTTGCGCTGATTTTGCTGCCGTTTAATGCCGCCAGCCTGCATTTCAGCCTTGAAGGCATAACCCTTGGCATTTTGTCCGGCGCGATCGCGTCGGCGGGAGCCTACTCGCTGTGGTACGCCATTTTGCCACAACTCGAATCAGTCACCGCCAGCACCGTCCAGCTCAGTGTCCCTTGTCTGGCAACCCTCGGGGGCGTTATCTTCCTTGGCGAATCATTAAGCCTGCGTATTGTTGTCGCGACGCTGGTGGTGCTCGCCGGGATTTTCATCGTCATCCGCAGCCCGTCGGCGATCGGGCGTTAATCCAGCCGTAGTACATCGCCGGTGGCCGGTGCTTGCGCCCCTGCCAACCATAACTGTCCCCAGGTGCCGGTACAGTGACAGGCCATGATTTTTTCTACCCGCAGCTGCTGCAGGAAGCGCCTGACCTGCAATACTTTGCCAACTGAAGCCGTACGCAGATGCAGGCCGCCGACCACCGCGTAAACCCGCTCGATGCCGGTGATATTCTGACAATGGCGCACGATATTTTCTATCCCGCGATGACCGCAGCCGCTGATGATCACCAGTCCGCGATCGGAGAGATAAATCAGCACGCCTTCATCGACAATATAGTCCCGCGTTTCCTGCTCGCCCGCCAGAACGCCATAGGCCCGCGGGCTAGCAACCACGATCTCGCCTGACCACAGCAGGCGTTCGCTGATGGCAAAAGGCTGCCGATAGTACTCCATGTGATAACGAGAGTAATCGTGGTCGCATGAGAGTTTTTTTATTTTATGCGCGTGTCCGCCAAGGCTGATTGCGGCGTAGCGCGGTTGGGCAAGCTGCGGATGACAAATGATACGGCTGCCTTCTGGCAACCACGGCACCCCGCCGCAATGATCGTAATGGCCGTGGGATAATACTGTCGCCGTCAAATCGTCCAGCGTCATCCCTAACCGTTGCGCATTATCGGCAAAACTGCCATCCGGCCCGGTATCAAACAGGACTTTGCTCGTGTCATCTTCGATAAGCAGGCTTAGCCCGGGTTTGGCGATCAGCGCGGAGTCGGCATCTGCCGCACGGCGGTTTTCCAATAATACCCTGATAGTTAACGCCATTAGTCATTCATCCCTATGATATTTGCGCAGCCAGTCTAGCGAAGAAACCTTACTATCATTGTGATGTTGCACGCAGCACCTGTGTTTTTTAAGTGACAACGTCACTTAAAAAACAAAATACAAACATTAAAATCAAAAATATTTCACAATTACGCCAGGTTCTTTATGCTGGTGAGCGCATATCCATAATCAGGAGTAATTCATGGCAGACTGGAATCCCTCGCTGTACCTGAAATTTGCGGATGAACGTACGCGACCAGCGGCAGAACTGGCGGCGCGTATTGCGCAGCAGCCGGTAAAAGTCGCGGTTGACCTTGGTTGTGGTCCCGGCAACAGCACGGCTCTACTACGCGCAGCCTGGCCCGAGGCAACGATTATCGGCATCGATAATTCACCAGCCATGCTGGAACAAGCGACAAAAGCGCTCCCCGACTGCGAATTTATGGCGGCGGATATCGCCAACTGGCAACCTGTCGTTCCTGCCGACGTGATTTATGCCAACGCGTCTTTGCAATGGTTAACCGATCACCCAACGCTGTTCCCCCATCTGGTGGCTCAGTTAGCCGACAACGGCGTACTGGCCGTGCAAATGCCGGATAACTGGCAGGAGCCCTCCCATACTCTGATGCGCGAGGTGGCGAAAGAGATGGGGCATCGAGAAAGTGGACGGCAGCCACTGCCCAGCGTTCAGGAGTATTACGATATTCTGACTCGCAGCGGCTGTGACGTGGATATCTGGCGTACCACTTATTATCATCCGCTGGAATCACACCAGGCGATCGTTGACTGGCTGCAGGCAACCGGCTTGCGCCCATACCTGCAGGATCTTGATGAAACGGAGAAAAACGCATTTTTAGATCGCTATCTGGCGCGATTAAAAGCGCATTATCCGTTACAGTGTAACGGAAAAGTCTTATTACTGTTTCCGCGTCTGTTTATTGTCGCGCGCCGCATGGCATAAGCGTTTCTCTGGCTCATCTGGTGCCGCGTCGCGTGGCGCCTGCTAGCGTGTTGCCGCCAGCTCGACGTCGACTTTACGCTCGCTGAGCTGATTCACCACACTGCTGCTCAACCCTTCATCGCTAATAATCAGATCGAGGTCGCTCAACGGCAGAATAAGGTAATTTGCCATTTTGCCGTATTTTGAAGAGTCGCTGAGCAGGATACATTTCTCACTCACCTTCGCGACAGTCTGTTTGACGATGGCTTTGTTTTCATTGGGCGTCGACAGCCCGCGCAAGTTCCATGATGATGCCGAGATAAACGCGATATCAATGAATAGATTTTCCAGCATTTTCGCCGTCAGATGGCCGACAGTCGACTGATTTTCACGGCACAAGCGCCCGCCGGTATGAATCAGTTCTCCCTGCCCACGCTCGATCATCAAATTAGCGATGGCGAAATCATTGGTAATGATAAGCAAATCCTGACGATCGACCAGGTTTTCGGCCAACGCCAGCGTTGTGGTACCGGCGTCCAGATACACGGTACTGTTCGCAGGGATATGCTTAAGCGCCGCCAGACCAATAGCTTCTTTTTCCTGGGGGAACATCAGCGTTTTATCGCGATGCGAAGGCTCATTAAGCAGGCGGGTTCGCTGCGGCAACGCCACTCCTCCCGACACGCTCGCCAGTGCGTTGATCTGCTCCAGACGCTGGATATCGCGCCGGATGGTCATATGTGACACGCCCAACGCCTCGACCAACTCGACGACGCTGACAACGCCCTTATCTTTGATGATTTCGAGTATCTTCTCTTGTCTTTCCAACGGCAGCATCGGTTTCTCCTGGCTGTAACCGTGACATCTCATATTTTCACATTTTATCACATCGCAAACCGATGTACATGGCACAAACGCTGTGATGTCATGTTAAAAATAGATAATTAATGTTATTTATTGTGATGCTCATCGCGGATTTCATCGTACCGATCGTTGATATTAACATTTAACAACACAAACTACCGTAAATTAACACCCGCAGTAGGGAGAAGATATGAGAGCAGGCATCATTGCTGATGATTTTACCGGCGCGACGGATATCGCCAGTTTTCTGGCCAATAACGGGATTGATACCTGCCTGTTTAGCGGTATCCCCGACGAAGACTATCAAGGCGAAGCGGGCGCATTAGTCATCAGCCTGAAATCCCGCTCGATTCCGGCGGAAGAATCAGTGACGCTGTCACTGAATGCATTGCGCTGGCTACAGCAGCAACAATGCGATCGTTTTTACTTTAAGTACTGCTCTACTTTCGACAGCACGGCCAGGGGAAATATCGGGCCAGTAACGGATGCCCTCATGGCTGCGCTGGGCGTTGAAACCACGGTGATATCCCCTGCTTTGCCGATCAACGGCCGTACGGTTTATCAGGGTCATTTGTTCGTTGAGGACCGCCTGTTGCAGGAGTCTGGTATGCGTAACCACCCGGTCAATCCGATGGATGACAGTGACCTGCGCCGCTTGATGGAGCGCCAGTCTCGCGGTCAATGCGCCAGCATCAGCGCTCAGACCATCGCGTCCGGCGAGGCGGCAGTGCGCGACAGTATCAAAAGATACTCCGCCGCGGGTTATCGATATATTGCGCTGGATGCACTCAATGACCAGCATCTGCGGATTCAGGGGCAAGCGCTGCACGACATGAAACTGGTCACCGGCGGTTCCGGATTAGCCGCCGGCCTGGCGCAGTGCTGGGCCAGTAACACAGCGCCCTCTCTTCCCTTTGTCGTCACTACCCCGGTAGCCAGTACGGTGATCTTATCCGGTTCCTGTTCCATCAGAACCCAGGCGCAGGTGGAACGTTATCGTCAACTCGCGCCAGCAGTGGCTATTGATGTGGCGGGCCTGCTTGATGAGCGCTGGACGCTCGATGAATACTGCGAGCAGCTTATTGACTGGCTGCGCAAGCAGTCCGGCGCCGACTTAGCGCCCATGGTGTACGCCACGACTTCCGTCGCAGAACTGCGCAATATCCAACAACGCTATGGCGCCGAACCAAGCCGCCTGATCGTCGAAGCGCTGTTTTCACGGTTGGCCAAACAGCTCGCGCAACAAGGCATTAACCGTTTCATCGTCGCTGGCGGCGAAACTTCCGGCGCGGTAACGGAAGCCCTCAATATTCGGCATTTCGCGATTGGCGCCGCGGTTTCACCCGGCATTCCGTGGATCAGGGCCGATCAACGCGAACTTTTCCTGTTACTGAAATCCGGTAATTTTGGCGACGACAACTTTTTTGCCCGCGCCCAAGCCGTGGAGGCAACCGCATGAACGAGTCATTCTTACGCCAACAGATGGTCTCTATCGCCCGCTCTTTCTTTCAACGAGGCTACGCGACCGGATCCGCGGGCAATCTCTCCGTGTTACTTGATGACGGCACGATTCTGGCCACCCCAACGGGCTCCTGTCTCGGAGAACTGCGCGCCGAGGAGTTATCGCGCGTCACGATGGCGGGTGAACTGCTCTCGGGATTAAAACCATCCAAAGAGGTCAGCTTCCATCTTGCGCTGTACCGCAATAACCCGCAGTGCCGCGCCGTCGTGCATCTGCATTGCCATTACCTGACGGCGTTATCCTGCCTGCAGGATGTCGATCCGGCCAACACGCTTCCGGCCTGTACACCGTATGTCGTCATGCGGGTCGGCGATGTTCCATTAGTCCCCTATTTCCGTCCGGGCGATCCGCAAATTGGCCAGTGGCTCGGCAAGCGCGCAGCGGAGCATAAGGCTTTTTTACTGGCAAACCATGGTCCGGTGGTGGTTGGCAAGTCGCTGCGCGACGCGGCCGACAACCTGGAAGAAATGGAAGCGTCCGCCCGCCTGTTCTTCACTCTGAAAAATAGTCCGGTGAACTATCTCGATCATCAACAAATTAACGTGCTTCGAGGAATGCAATAATGTTGAAACTTGCTGCCAATCTATCAATGTTGTTCGGCGAAAATCTGCTGTTAGAACGCTTCTCGTTGGCTGCCGAGGCCGGATTTAAGGCCGTGGAGCTGTGGTTTCCCTATGATTACCCCGTTGCGACCATTGCCGGCGAGCTGGAAAAACACCATCTCAAACTTATCGGCATCAATACCCCCGCAGGCGATATTGCGCAAGGCGAATGGGGGTTATCCGCCATCCCCGGACGCGAAGAAGAGGCTCGGCGGGCTATTGATTTAGCGATTAGCTATGCCGCAGCCCTGCAATGCCCGGCGGTACACGTGATGGCCGGAGTTACTGAGGGGTTCGATCCGCAACAGTGCGCGGCAACATTTATTGAAAACATACGTTATGCCGCGGATAAAGCCAGACCGCATAACATAACTATTCTGTTGGAAGGTTTATCGCCCGCTACGCGGCCGGGGTATTTATTTTCCAGCCAATATCAGGCGATGGATTATATTCTCCAGGCGGCGCGCGACAATATTCGTTTGCAGCTTGATATATTCCACGCCCAGCAGGTTGATGGCAATTTAACCTATTTAATGAAAACGTTTAAACAGCATATCGGTCATATTCAGATCGCCTCGGTACCCGCGCGTCAGGAACCGATTGACGGCGAGGTGAATTATGAATGGATTTTCGCTGTACTTGAGCAAATACAATATACCGGCTATGTCGCCGCGGAATACACCCCACGCGCTGGCACACAAGCTGGACTGCACTGGGCACGCACCTGGTTGAATAACTAAAACCTACGATGATATCGATACCTCGATGAGCGTCATCGCGCGCTCATTTTTTGGAGATAGAACTATGTCAAACCACTCTACATTGAGTCTGGAGACGGCTGCGCCTGTCATCAATGAAGAATTAGTATGGAAGAAAGTCGTTCGGCGGACGCTGCCCTTATTAATGATTTGCTATATTCTGGCCTATCTTGACCGGGTCAACGTCAGTATTGCTAAATTACAAATGTCGAGCGATCTGGCATTTTCCGATACCGTTTACGGCATTGGCGCGGGCATATTTTTTATTGGCTTTTTCTTTTTTGAAATACCCAGCAATATGATCCTTCACCGCTTCGGCGCCAGACGTTTACTGGGCGGTCTGCTGATCTCCTGGGCGCTCATCGCGCCGCTCACCGCGTTCGTCAGAACGCCGCTGGAGTTTTATACCGTGCGCTTCTTTTTAGGCGTGGCGGAGTCCGGTTTTTATCCTGGCGTGATTCTGTATCTTTCTTTCTGGTTTCCCAGCTATCGCCGCGGGCGGATGTTCGCGCTCTTCGCGACCGCCGTACCGCTTTCAGGTATCCTCGGCGCCCCGCTTTCCGGCTGGATTATGGGCCATTTTCATGAGTACGGCGGCCTGGCAGGCTGGAAATGGCTGTACATTATCGAGGGCGCCCCGTCGCTGTTGATCGGCATCCTGGTTATTTTTCTACTCACCGATCGCATCTCGCAGGCGAAATGGCTGTCAGATGACGAGAAATCGTTGCTCGAAGCGCGTCTCCACAGTGATGGTAGCCATAAAACCGAACAGCACGGCTCAATGCTGGCGGTGCTGAAGAATCCGAAAGTCTGGCTGCTCACCTTTATCTATTTCTGCCTGATTGCCGGGTTCTATACCGTTAGTTTCTGGATGCCGACGTTGATTCACAATGCCGGTGAAGGCGATGTGCTGAAAGTCGGGTTATTAACCGCCATTCCCTATGCTGCGGCGATTTTCACCATGATTGCCGTCTCGCGTAGCGCCGACAAACGCAGAGAGCGCCGCTGGCATCTCGCCGTCATCGCCATCATGAGCGGACTGGGGATGATTATTGCGGCGCTGTTCAGCCACGATTTAGTCATTGCGATGATCGGTTTAACGATTGGCGCGGCGGGCGGTTTAAGCACTTTGCCGCTGTTCTGGAGTCTGCCGACGGCATTTCTCGGCGGAGCCTCCGCCGCCGTTGGTATTGCGGTGATCAACTCCTTTGGCAACCTTGCCGGATTTGTCGCGCCGTGGATTATGGGTCTGCTCACCGATATGACCCATTCAACACTGACCGGAACGTTGATTATCTCCGCGACGTTATTTATCGGCGCCGCCGCCATATTCCGTATCCCAGGCCGTATGGTTAACCATTAATAATATTGAGAAAAATGCAATGAATAAGAAACTCACGATTGCTGTCACCGGCGCGGCCGGATTCCTCGGAAACCTACTGGTAAAGGCGTTGCTTCAGCGGGGAACGTTAATCGGCTCGCAGGGCGAATTGCAAGAAATCGGTACGCTGATTGCCATCGATCGCGTGGCGTTGCAGGGTATCAACGATAGCCGTTTGCAGGTTTTGACCGGTGATATCAGCGATAGCGAATGGCTACGCACGGCTATTCCTGAAGGCGTTGATAGCGTTTTTCATTTGGCCGCCATCGTTTCAAGTCAGGCGGAGCAAGACTTCGAGTTGGGTATGAAGATTAACGTCGATGCCTTCCGTCAACTGCTTGAGCATCTGCGTCAACTGCCGAATAACGTCAAGTTGGTGACAACCAGTTCAGTCGCGGTATTCGGTGGATTACTGCCAGAGAAAGTGACGGATTCACAGGTATGGTTGCCGCAAAGTTCGTATGGCACGCAAAAAGCCATTTGCGACCTCCTACTGGCCGATTATAGCCGCCGCGGCTGGGTCAACGGCAGAAGCCTGCGTATGCCCACTATCGTAGTGCGCCCGGGAAGACCCAATCAGGCGGCCTCGAGTTTTGCCAGCGGCATTATCCGCGAACCTGTCAACGGCGAGCCGGCGGTTTGCCCGGTCTCGCCGGACACCCGGCTGTGGCTGCTGTCGCCGCGCAAAGCCATTCAGGCATTAATTCATGGTCACGACCTGGCTGAAGAGCAGTTTACTCAGGGGCGAGTCATCAACCTTTGCGGTCTCTCAGTCAGCGTCGAACAGATGATCATGGCGCTACGCCAGGTTGCTGGCGGCGAGATAACGCAGCGCATTACCTTTACCCCCGATGCGGCTATTGAGCGAATCGTCAATTCATGGCCCGGCGATTTTGACACCCATTACGCCCAGCGACTGGGGTTTAGCGCCAACAGCAGCTTTACCCAGATGATTGAAGAGTACATGGCGGATTACGCCGGATAATCTCGACAGAAGCGGCGCCCTCGGGCGCCGCAAAATTACCAGGGGAAGTCGTGAACCAACGAGAGGTCCCACGCGGTGGCCAATAACGACAGAAACATAATCAGATTAACGACTGTTTCGATACGTTTTTCCATGTTGATTCTCCTGTGTCGCACTCACCTTACGTCACACCACCAGAGCTGCATCAGATAACGAACATTCACTGGCGGGTTCTGCGCACGCTAAACGCAATGGTTAAGTCATTATTTTGCTTTCAGAATATTTCTTCAAGCGCAGAGAGCACATTTCATCCTTTTCTGGCTGCCCCGCTCTTCCCTGTTTAGCGACACGATGTAGGGGTCTGGCTGAAACGGATAAATGGGAAAATAATAAAGTATGTTGTAACTAATTAGGGAGCAAAAAAACCCGGCAGCATGCCGGGTCATCTTATTTCAGCGCACTCAGCACAGCGGTTTTACCGCCGCGCGCATACCGTCGCGTAAAATAGCCTCAAGATCGGTTGTCACCTGTGCGACCAGCCCAGGCACTTTCGTCAGATCTTGTTCCCAGTGCGCTTGCTCTGCCAATACCGCCGTTACCAGTTCCTGAGTAGAAAGCTGGACATCGCGGTGCTGCGCCCACAGCGCCTGATAACGGTCGATCCACTCGGCGTCGTCCTGCACCGGGTAGGCTTCGCCGTTACGCTCGCCGCGATAAAAGGCAATCAGCGCCGCCAGCGCAAAAGTCAGGCGTGTCGGTAGTTTACCGCTCTGCTGCTGCCCCGCCAGTAACTGCGGCAGGATACGGGTACGGAATTTGGTCATCCCGTTCAGCGCAATAGATAGCAGCTGATGCTTGATATATGGGTTACGGAAGCGCCCCGTCACCGCACTGGCAAAGGATTCCAGTTCATCGCGCGGCAGATCGAGTACCGGAATAATCTCCTGGTAAATCGCTTTTTCGACAAAAGCGCAAATTTCCGCGTCATTCATCGCTTCGCCAACGGTATCCAACCCAGCCTGCCAGGCCACCGGCACCAGCGCGGTATGCGCGCCGTTAAGGATCGCCACCTTACGTTCTTTATACGGTTTGATATCGTCAACAATCAGCACATTGAGCGGCAGTTTATCGAGACGCAGTTCGGCGGCCAGCGATTTCGGCCCCTGGATCACGAACAGATAGAAGTGTTCGGCGGTATCGAGGAAAGCGTCTTTATAGCCGAGCTGGGTTGCAATCTGTTCCACTTCGTCACGCGGATAGCCGGTGACGATGCGATCCACCAGCGTGGAACAAAAGGCATTGGCCTCTGCAAGCCAGGTGATAAAGGCCTCTGGTAACGCCCATTCGCGCGCATAGCGCAGCACCAGCTCACGCAGCGCCTCGCCATTGTAATCAATCAGTTCGCAGGGAACGATCACCCAGCCCTTATCGGCCGCGCCGGAAAAGTGGCGGTAGCGCTCAAACAGCAGTCGGGTCAGTTTTGCCGGATAGCTCACCGCCGGCGCGTCATCAAAACGGTCGCCGGCATGGTAGCTGATACCCGCTTCGGTGGTATTGGAGAACACGAAGCGCATCTCAGGATGATGCGCCAGACGCAGAAACTCGTCGTAATCGGCGTAGGCGCTGATTTCACGATTCACAGAACGGATTAAACGCGCATCGCTGACCGCCTGGCCCTGTTCATTCAGACCACGAATAATCGTGGTATAGAGGCCATCCTGAGTGCTCAGCGACGGCGGGAAATCGGTGGCGATCGGGCGGACAATCACCACGCCGGAATTCAGGTCGGTATGCTCGTTGAGCAGGTCAATCTGCCAGTCAACAAACGCGCGCAGGAAGTTGCCCTCGCCAAACTGGATGATACGTTCAGGGTACTGCGCGCCGGGGAAATCACGACGGTTTAAGGTTTTCACAATGGGTTCCCTCTTAGAGTAGTCATACAACCTGAGTAATTGGTCCAATAAGTTATCAGGTTTTATGGCTCACAACCCCCCGTTTTGATCAAACCCCGATGTATTAATCCTGTGCCGCGAGAAATTTATAGAACAGCGATGTTCCCGCCATCACACCATCTGGCATTAACGCAAAGCACGGTATTTCCCCGGCTTTTTGCCAGCCGCACTGCTGGTAGAAACGCTCCGCACCGCTTCCCGTCGTGGTGTCCAGCACGAGTACCGTTTTTCCTTTTTCCCGCGCAACGGTTTCCAGTCCGCTCATCAGCAAATTGGCAACTCCCTGGCGACGCGCATTTTGGTGAACCAAAAGTTTGGCAACCTCGGCGCGATGCGGTTGGTTTTCCGGCTGATCGATAATCAGTTGGACGGTGCCGACAATTCGCCCTTGCGCATTTTCCGCCGCCAGTACAATCCGCTCACCTTCAGCGACGCTTTGCGCCATCCGTTGCCAGAAGCGCTCGCCGGTATGCGGCGAAAACGGCAGCATAAAGCTGACCGAGGCCCCACCGTTGACGCAGCTGGCAAGAATTTCATTTAATTGCGGAAGGTTTTCGAGAATAGATTCACGCGTCAGCGTGTGAAGAGAAATGGATGTGGCCATGGGTTGCTCCCTGAAAATGACCACATCACTATGTTTTTAACCAAAATTTAACTCAAGCAAAAAAGCCATCGTATTTTCTTATTACACGCCCGCCGGAAGATCCTGCACGCAAATACGATTTCGCCCGGCCTGCTTGGCACTCACCAGCAGATCATCGGCTTCCATCAGCAGTTGATTAAACAGCTCGCCAATCCGCTCTCCCCCGGCTTCCCGGCACTTCAGGCCGAGGCTCACCGTCAGACGAATACGCTGTTGCCCCCAACTGAACGTTTCTGACTCTACGCCCTGGCGAATTTTTTCCGCCAGTAGATGCGCTTCCTGCGTACTGGAAACCTGCGCGGCAACGGCGAACTCTTCGCCGCCGATACGCGCTACCATCCCGTCATCTCCGGCCAACTCGCGTACCCGCTGGGCAAACTGGGTCAGAATACAGTCGCCGCACTCGTGGCCCCAGGAGTCGTTTACCCGCTTAAAGCCATCGATATCCATGACCATCACCGACAGTAATTTATCCTGCTGCGGCGTCTGACGCTTCAGCGCCTCGCCCAAGCCGGAGCGGGAATAGACGCGGGTCTGGAAATCAAAATCGGCGCGCAACGCCAGCTGTTTCACGAGGTTGTTGATCGCCTCGACGCTGGTCGCGACAATCACCGGGCTAATCAGCATCGCCGCCATTCCGAGTCGGGTTGAAAACAGCTGCCACGGTTGCGGGCGCGCGTCCGGCGACAAATGAATCAGTGAGTTCGCCACCAGCAAAATTTCGCTGATGCCGGTAATGAAAGTCAGCAGACAGGTCAGCGGCAGCGGATAACAAATCGCGCACCAGATCAGCGCCGGCAGCGGGAAAGTCAGACTTCCTGCACCGCCAACCGCCACGCCAAGCGCCACCGACAGCACTAATGCAATCACCGGCAGCAGTTGGCTAAAACGAAAGCGCCCCAGTACCGAAGGTAACGTCAGGGTCAGAATAAACGGCAGGATCAGCACCGCGGTGGAGAACTGTTCGCTAAACCAGTCCGCCAGCTGCGGAATAAAAGTCGCGCGCTCGACGTCAACGGAACCCAGCGCGCCGACCGCCGCGCAAACCAGCGCCGCCAGCAGGCAGTAACAAAACAGATTCAGGGCGTTAATCGGCCCCGGCATCGAATCAGAGCGTCGCTTATCCCACAGCACCAGTTGCGCGAGAATAACGATAAAGACGAGATTGGAGAAGTTAATCAGCAACGACGCGAAGCCCATTCCCCAGCGGGAGGTCAGGCCGTCATATACCAGCATCGCGGCAAAACAGATGGCATAGAAATAGCTGCGATTAAGCCAGACGTAGCGCGCGAACACACCCGCCATAACGGCGTTGAGCGGCCAAAAGAACGACAGCTCCTGCACCAGACGCAGCATGGCGCCGAGGAAGTGCAGTAAGATCGTCAGCGTGAATAACACCAGCGCATCGCGCACGGGTTGATCCTCGCGAAACAGCGTGAATGACCGAATCGACAGTGAAGACATTCAGTAATTATCCGTCTTATTGTTTCAGGCAATTATTATGTAAATAATTAGTTAGCGGATTATCATAGCATGAGAATATTTGTTAGGCATACTGCCAAGGCTGTGCGTTATATGTTAACGCATATTACCCGCGTTCATTTCGACAACCAGCCAGTGGTGAATCACCTGCACCACGTAACGTTGTTCGTCGCTGCTCAGTTCCCGCCCGCGCGGGATCGCATGCCACTTTTCAAGGCAGCCGCGACAGCAGGTAGCCGTCGCGTGTTGGGCAATAAACACCGGGTGCCCACGCATCGGCGTCTGTTTACCGTCATTGGCAATGTGCGCCGGAGCCAGGCGTTTGGCGATAAAATCCGCCGCGTGGCTGTCGATAATCTCCGGCCCTTTATCGTAACAATACTGCCGCTCTTTCACGCCAAGGTGAAAGCGTGAACGGAACGTTGAGCGCCCGAGACGGGCGAACACATTTTCCAGCGAAGACATCAGAATACCGACCTTCCCAGCCGTTGCGTCAGTTTTTCCAGCAAAGCAATCCCCGCCAGTGAGTTACCGGCGTCATCGAGTTCCGGGCTCCATACCGCAATCGCCATCTCCTGCGGAACTATCGCCACGATACCGCCGCCGACCCCGGATTTTGCCGGCAGGCCGACGCGCCAGGCAAACTCACCGGCGTTCTGATACATACCGCTGGTCATCATTAGCGCATTAACCTGGCGTGACTGAATCGGCGCAATCACCGGATTCGGCAGATGCGGCGCAATACCGCGATCGGCGAGGAACAGGAAAGTCCGCGCCAGTTCGACGCAGCTCATTTCCAGTGAACAGTAATGGAAGTAGTTTTGCAGCACCGTCGCGACATCGTTATGGAAGTTGCCAAAGGATTTCATCAGCCAGGCGATCGCCGCGTTACGTGCGGAATGTTCGAATTCCGAACGTGCGACCACCGGGTCATAGGCGATATCGTCAACGCCGCTCAGACGCCGCACGATTTCCAGCATCCGCTGACGCGGCGCGCTCAGGCGGCTTTGCAGCATGTCGCAGACCACCAGCGCCCCGGCGTTGATAAACGGGTTGCGCGGTTTCCCCTGCTCAATTTCCAGCTGTAATAAGGAGTTGAAAGGCTGGCCGGAGGGATCTTTGCCGACGCGCTGCCAGATCTCCTCTTCCTGATAATGGTTCATCGCCACCACCAGACTCAGCACTTTAGAAATGGATTGAATCGAGAAACGTTCGTGGGCATCGCCAGCGCTATATTGCTGGCCGTCGACCGTGCAAATGGCCACGCCAAGCTTATCGCCGCTGACCCGCGCCAGCGCCGGAATATAGTCCGCCACCTTGCCGCGTCCAATCAGCGGCCTGATTTCTGCCAGAACGGCATCCAGCATTGCATTATTAATAACCGTCGCCACACTCGGCTCCTTGCCCACCATCGAAATTCGGGGGGCGAGTATAACAGAGCGCAGCGACGGTCGTCAGGCGCTAACGTCGATTAGCGACGGTCTTTCCACACGGTCTGAATGTTGCAGAATTCATGCAAGCCGAAATGCGATAGTTCTCGACCAAAACCGCTCTTCTTGACGCCGCCGAAAGCCACGCGGGCATCGCTGGCGCTGTAGCCATTGATGAACACGCCGCCGCACTCCAGGCCGCGAGAAAAACGCTCGGCTTCATCAACGCTGGTGGTAAACACGGTAGCGGAAAGGCCAAACTCGCTATCGTTAGCCAGTTCAAGCGCATGCGCCGCATCGCGCGCTTCGGTAAGGGTGGCGACCGGGCCGAACAGCTCCTGGCGGAAGCCGGTCATCTCTGCGGTCACGTTCGCCAGTACGGTCGGCGCATAATAGTTGCCGGCGCCGGCGATTTTCTCGCCGCCAAGCAGCAGTGTCGCCCCTTCATTCAGCGTCGCCTCAACCTGTTGATGCAATTCATCGCGCAGATCGAAGCGCGCCATCGGCCCGATATAGTTTTGTTCGTCGCGCGGGTCGCCCATTTTCAGCGCCGCCACGGCGGCAACAAATTTCTGCGTAAACGCATCGGCGATTCCAGCTTCGACGATAAAGCGTTTTGACGCCGCGCAGACCTGACCGCTGTTCTGATAACGGCCTGCGACGGCGGCCTTCACCGCGTCGTCCAGGTCGGCATCGTTCAGCACGATAAAGGGATCGGAACCGCCCAGCTCCAGTACGCATTTTTTCAGCGCCGCCCCAGCCTGCGCGCCAATTGCCCGTCCGGCGCGCACGCTACCGGTAACCGTGACCGCCGCAATACGATCATCATTGATAATCTGCGATACGCCGTCATTGGTGGCGTTGATCCAACCAAACACGCCAGCAGGCACGCCAGCCTCGGCAAACAGTTCACCTAACAGCTGCGCGCTACCCATTACGTTTGGCGCATGCTTCAGCAGATAACTATTACCGGCGAGCAGAATCGGCACCGCGCCACGCAGCACCTGCCAGACCGGGAAGTTCCACGGCATCACCGCCAGAATCGGCCCCAGCGGGCGGTATTCAATTACCGCCTTATTGTCTTCTACCTGGGTCGCTTCGGTCGCCAGCATTGCCGGACCGTGCTCGGCATACCAGTCGCAGAGATTAGCTGATTTGGTTACTTCGCCGCGCGCCTGAGCAATGGGTTTACCCATCTCAAGGCTAATCATTTGCGCCAGCTCCTCGCCGCGGGCGCGCATGGCGCTGCCGACACGGCGCAGCGCGGCGGCGCGGTCAGCGACAGCCACGTTGCGCCACTGGCGATAGGCCTGCTCCGCCAGGGCAATCGCCGAATCAACCTGTTGTTCGGTCGACCAGGGCAGAGACGACACTACTTCACCTGTGGTCGGGTTTACGGAAACCGCGTGAGTTGCAGATAAATTCATGGGTATTCTCTCTGTATTGATTGCGAATTGACCTTATTGTGGCTTACCCTTCCTTTCATTGAAAATGAATAATATTAAGTAACACATTCACAAAAGAAGAATACTATGGACCTGACTCAGCTTGAGATGTTTAACGCCGTCGCCAGCACCGGCAGTATTACCCAGGCGGCGCAGAAGGTGCATCGCGTCCCTTCTAACCTGACCACCCGTATTCGCCAACTGGAATCCGACCTCGGCGTCGATCTGTTTATTCGTGAGAATCAGCGGCTGCGACTGTCGCCCGCCGGACACAGTTTTCTGCGCTACAGCCAGCAGATCCTGGCGCTGGTCGATGAAGCCCGAATGGTGGTCGCCGGTGACGAACCACAGGGGCTGTTTTCACTCGGCTCGCTGGAAAGCACCGCTGCGGTGCGAATTCCCACGACGCTGGCTCATTTCAACCAGCGTTACCCGAAGATCCACCTGGCGCTGTCAACCGGCCCTTCCGGCACCATGATTGACGGGGTACTGGAAGGCGCGCTCAGCGCGGCGTTCGTTGACGGCCCGCTGGTCCACCCCGGCCTCGAAGGGCTGCCGGTATTCCCGGAAGAGATGATGATCGTCGCTCCTTATGGCCATTCGCCCGTCAACCGCGCCAGCGAGGTCAACGGCGCTAATGTCTACGCGTTTCGCGCCAACTGCTCTTATCGCCGTCATTTTGAGAGCTGGTTTCACGCCGACCGCGCGACGCCAGGAAGGATCCATGAGATGGAGTCTTATCACGGAATGCTGGCCTGCGTGATCGCTGGCGCCGGGCTGGCGCTGATCCCGCGCAGCATGCTGGAGAGTATGCCCGGCCATCAGCAGGTTTCCGCCTGGCCGCTCGCCGAAGAGTGGCGCTGGCTGACGACCTGGTTGGTTTGGCGACGCGGCGCGAAAACGCGCCAGCTGGAAGCATTTATTGAATTGTTGAACGAAGACCGTCTGGCGGCCATTGCAGGATAAGGCTCGTGGTTAATCAGCAATCACCAGCCGTGGCGGCCATCGGCGTCGAGCACAATGGCATCGCCGGCTGCGAGGGAATATTTCCCTGCTCGCTCTGCGCTTAGCAGGGCTACGTTTCTGCGCTATCTGGTAGCCCGGATAAGGCGTAAGCCGCCATCCGGGGGAACTAATCTCAACCCTCGCGCAGGTAAACCGTGCCGCGCAGATAGGTGGTTGCCTGGCCGCTGATCCGCACTCGCTCACCGCGCCACTGGCAGCGCAATTCGCCGCTACGCGCTGAAACCTGCCGCGCCAGCATCTCGGTTTTCCCCAGTTTTTCGCCCCAATAGGGAATCAACATGCTGTGCGTCGAGCCTGTCACCGGATCTTCAGGTACTGACTCCCCGGGACAGAAAAAGCGGCTGACGAAATCGTATTCTTCATCGGCCGCGCTGATACAGATCATCTTATCCAGCGTCTCCAGCGCCGCCATATTCGGGCGTACTGCTTCAACCTGCGCCCGGTCGCGCAGCACCACCAGGTAATCACGCCCTTCCCGCACTTCCAGAGGCTCCTCAATGCCCAGGCCGGCCAACAGCGCGGGTGGAAGCGGACTCACCGCGGTAGTCCGCCAGGCCGGGAAATCGAGCGTCAGCCAGTCGCCGCTGCGTGTCACCCGCAGTTCACCCACAAAACGGGTACTGAAAACGATAGTTGCCGATGGGTGTTCGAGATACTCAAAAATGACATGCGATGCCGCTAACGTGGCGTGACCGCAGAGATTAATTTCACCCAGCGTGGTGAACCAGCGCAGTTCGTAACCGCTGTCGGTGCGGACAAAGAATGCCGTTTCGGACTGGTTATGCTGTTGCGCCATCTTCAGTAGCGTGTCATCAGGCAGCCATTCACTTAATGGACACACCGCCGCCGCGTTGCCGCCAAAATTGCGATCGCTAAAGGCATCGACCAGGTAAAAGTTAATTTCTTTCATCACGTTCCCCTTTTTTATTGTCTATCAACATGACATAAAAACAGCTGCCACACACTATTGGCTGAAAAATTAAGTTGTTAGCTCACCGTAGCAACCAAAAATAAAATGAGACACAGATCACAAAGTGATTGTATTTTCAGCAGCATTCGTTTTAAGATCGTCCCCTCTTCTCCTTATTACTACCAGCCCGGAATTTATGCTTACAAATACGGTCTCACGCAAGGTCGCGTGGCTGCGGGTCGTCACGCTGGCAATTGCCGCTTTTATCTTTAATACCACTGAATTTGCCCCGGTCGGCCTGTTGTCCGATATCGCCGATAGCTTCGGTATGGAAACGGCGCAGGTCGGGATCATGCTCACTATCTATGCCTGGGTGGTGGCGCTAATGTCGCTGCCGTTTATGCTGCTGACCAGCCAGATGGAGCGTCGGCGGTTGCTGATCGGTCTGTTCGCACTGTTTATCGTCAGTCACGTGCTGTCCTTCTTCGCATGGAATTTTACCGTACTGGTGATTAGCCGCATCGGTATCGCCTTCGCCCATGCGGTATTCTGGTCTATCACCTCAGCGCTGGCCATCCGTATGGCGCCGCCCGGCAAGCGCGCGCAAGCGCTAAGCCTGATCGCCACCGGTACCGCACTGGCGATGGTCTTCGGCATCCCCATTGGCCGTATCGTCGGGCAATATTTCGGCTGGCGCGTCACCTTCCTGGCCATTGGCCTCGGCGCCTTAGCGACGCTGGTCTGTCTGGCTAAACTACTGCCAGCGCTGCCAAGCGAACATTCCGGTTCGCTGAAGAGCCTACCGGTACTGTTTCGCCGCCCGGCGCTACTCGGTATTTATCTGCTGACGGCAATCGTGGTGACCGCCCATTACACGGCTTACAGCTATATCGAGCCATTCGTGCAGACCGTCGCCGGTTTGAGCGGCAACTTCGCCACCCTGCTGCTGCTGGTGCTCGGCGGCGCGGGGATTATCGGCAGCATTCTGTTCGGTAAACTTGGCAATCAGCATGCCTCTGGTCTGATTAATATCGCCATCGGCCTGCTGCTGGTTTGCCTGCTGTTGCTGTTGCCAGCCTCACAAAACGCCAATCACCTGATGCTGCTCAGCGTGTTCTGGGGGATGGCGATTATGATCATCGGCCTCGGTATGCAGGTGAAGGTGCTGGCGCTGGCATCGGATGCCACCGACGTTGCCATGTCGTTGTTCTCAGGGATTTTCAATATTGGCATCGGCGCCGGTGCGCTGGTCGGCAGCCAGGTCAGCACGCAGTTGTCGATGTCGGCGATTGGCTACGTGGGCGCGGTGCCAGCACTGGTTGCGCTGGTGTGGTCGGTGATGATCTTCCGCCGCTGGCCGACCCCGGTCGAAGAGCAGCAGCCCCATCATTCCTGATAAACCAGACAAATAAAAAACCCGGCGCGCTGCAAGCCGCCGGGTTTTTTCATGCGTCAATGCGCTATCAGGCGTGATAATTCGTAATAATTTCCAGCACGCCGTTAATGATGAACTGTACGCCCATACAGACCAGCAGAAAGCCCATCAGGCGGGAAATCGCCTCAATCCCGCCTTTACCCACCAGACGCATAATCGCCCCGGAACTGCGCAAGCAACCCCACAGAATCACCCCCACCAACGCAAAGATAATCGGCGGCGCCACCAGCACCACCCAGTCCGGAAAATCGACGCCGTGTCTGACCGTCGAAGCAGAGCTGATAATCATCGCGATGGTACCAGGCCCGGCGGTACTGGGCATCGCCAGCGGCACGAAAGCGATATTGGCCGTCGGCTCATTCTGCAGCTCTTCCGATTTGATCTTCGCTTCCATCGAATCATGGGCTTTCTGCTGTGGGAACAGCATCCGAAAACCGATGAAAGCCACGATTAGGCCGCCGGCGATACGCAGACCCGGAATGGAGATACCAAAGGTATTCATCACCACCTGGCCGGCGTACCACGCTACCATCAGGATTGCGAAAACATAAACCGATGCCATCAACGACTGGCGGTTGCGCTCAGCGTTGTTCATATTACCCGCCAGGCCAAGGAACAAGGCCACGGTGGTCAGCGGGTTCGCCAGCGGTAAAATCACCACCAGCCCGATCCCGATTGCTTTAAAGAGTTCCAGCATAGTTAATCAACGTCCCGTTAAGTCTCATGTTTTCAGCACAGTTTGGCCTGGTGAGTATATCGGTAGCCGCTACCCCGACGCCACATTGGTTAAAAAAATTGCACTTTCAAAAAATAACAAGCGTTAGTAAAATCAAAAACAGTGATGCATATCAAGTTCCTTATCTTTAGCAAATCGTGGCATCGGCCAATTCATAATGTTGACTTATGATTGCCGCGGCAATAATATCCTTCGCAACTAAGTAATTGCCTGGGCAACTATCATGGAAAACGCTAACAACCTGTTCAATGAGATGATCCCTCTTGGCCGGTTGATCCAGATGGTTAACCAGAAGAAAGATCGACTGCTCAACGACTACCTTTCACCCATGGATATCACCGCCACCCAGTTCCGGGTGCTCTGCTCCATTCGCTGCGAAGTATGTACCACCCCCGTTGAGTTGAAGACCGTCCTGTCGGTCGATCCGGGCGCAATGACGCGCATGCTCGACAGGCTAGTCTGCAAAGGCTGGATAGAACGGTTGCCCAACCCAAATGACAAGCGCGGTGTTCTGGTTCAGTTAACACCAGAAGGCGCAGCCCTTTGTGAGCACTGTCATCAAGTTGTGGGTCAGAAATTGCACCAGGAACTAACAAAAAATCTAACGGCTGACGAAGTGGCCATGCTTGAGCTATTGCTCAAGAAAGTCCTGCCGTAATAAGAAGAGGTAAGATGATGTCCAGACGCAATAACGACGCCATCACTATCCATAGTATTTTGTCGTGGATCGAAGAGAACCTGGAATCTCCGCTGTCGCTGGAGAAAGTTTCGGAGCGCTCAGGTTACTCCAAATGGCACCTGCAAAGAATGTTTAAGAAAGAGACGGGTCACTCGCTGGGCCAGTACATCCGCAGCCGTAAGCTGACGGAGATTGCGCAGAAGCTCAAGCAAAGTAATGAACCGATTCTGTATCTGGCTGAGCGCTACGGCTTTGAATCGCAACAGACGCTGACGCGGACGTTTAAAAACTATTTCGATGTCCCGCCGCACAAATACCGTATCACCAACGTACCGGGCGAATCCCGCTACCTGATGCCGTTAAATAATTATTGTTGTTAATCGCCTGCAAAAAGACGTATTGAGGAAATCATGAAATTATTCGCTACCGCCGCCATCGTGCTAATGGCGCTGGCTTCCAGCCAGAGTTATGCGGAGCAAACCACCACTCCGGTGCGCCACAATAACCGGGATGCGATGATCATACCTTCCGAACATAATGACTCGCCGTTTGATTTCAATCATATGGCTGCCGGCAATGATAAATCGGATGAGCTGGGCGTACCGTATTACAACTAACGCCCGCCCGTTCTGATCTCTCCAGGGCCCCGCTAACGCGGGGCTTTTTATCTCCGCGCAGCGCCAGGACGCACTAACCGCAGGCCAAAGACATTAATATACAGCCCGGCCAGAATCAGCGCCGCGCCCAACAGCTGCAGACCATTCAACCTTTCGCCGAGCAACAATGCCGCGCTGGCCATCCCCACCACCGGCACCAACAGCGACAGCGGCGCCACACGCCAGGTTTCATAACGCCCGAGCAGCGATCCCCAGATACCGTAACCAACAATCGTGGCGACAAACGCCAGATACAGCAGTGACAGTATGGTGGTGGTATCCATATTGACCAAACTCGCCGCCATCGCCTGTGGACCGTCGATAAGCCAGGACGCCAGCATAAACGGCAGTATCGGGATCAGCGCACTCCATACCACCAGCGACATAATCGGCGGTTTGTGCTGCTGAGACATAATCTTCTTATTGAAAATATTGCCGCAGGCCCAGCTGAGCGCCGCCGCCAGCGTTAGCATAAAGCCCACCAGCGGTACATGCTGGCCGCCAAGGCTGGCTTCAACCAGCACCAGAACGCCAAATATCGCCAGCGCGATCCCGGCAACCTGTTTGCCCTGCAGGCGTTCGCCAAAGACAAACGCGCCCAACACGATGGTGAAAAAGGCCTGCGCCTGCAGCACCAACGACGCCAGACCGGCTGGCATCCCCAGATTAATCGCGCAGAATAAAAAGGCGAACTGGCCGAAGCTGATGGTCAAACCATAACCCAGCAGCAGGCGCAGCGATATTTTGGGCCGCGCGACAAATAGCAGCGCCGGAAACGCCACCAGCAAAAAACGCAGTCCCGCCAGCATCAGCGGCGGCATATTATGCAACCCGAGCTTAATCACGACAAAATTAAGCCCCCACACCACGACCACCAGCAATGCCAGTAGCCCATCTTTACGCGTCATACTCGCCCTTGTCATAAATTATCATTTAACAATTAGTTATTATAAAAATATCATCAATTTAACAATAAACCTCACGCAGGCGCTCTTTCGCCATGTCGGCATACGCGAAAAAAGATGACTGAAGCCAAAGTAACCAAATTCCCACCGCGCGAACAGATCATTATTTTTAGCAGGTACGGAAGGCACGTTCCGACACGGGGCCTGCTATACAAGCCTCAATTCGCATGCTATTTGTGATCGGGCACAACAAAAATAAAACATCTCATCGGGCAAGGAAAAAATGACAACCACCATCAGGCGCTCAACGGTAGCGCTGCTGGCGTCGTCGTTGCTGTTAACTATCGGCCGCGGCGCAACGCTTCCTTTTATGACGATCTACCTCACCCGCCGCTTCCAACTGGAGGTTGACGTCATCGGCTATGCGCTGTCGATTGCGTTGGTTGTCGGCGTGATTTTCAGCATGGGCTTCGGCATCCTCGCCGACAAATTCGACAAAAAGCGCTATATGCTGATCGCCATCCTGGCATTTATCGTCGGTTTTATTGCCATTCCGGCGGTGAATAGCGTCGCGCTGGTGGTGTTTTTCTTTTCGCTGATTAATTGCGCCTACTCGGTGTTCTCTACGGTGCTGAAAGCCTGGTTCGCCGACGTACTGTCGCCGGAAAAGAAAGCGCGCATCTTTTCGCTCAATTATACCTTTCTGAATATTGGTTGGACCGTAGGGCCGCCGATTGGCACGCTACTGGTGATGCAGAGTATCAATCTGCCGTTCTGGCTGGCGGCGCTGTGCGCCGCCTTCCCGCTGATGTTCATTCAGATCTTCGTTGAGCGCACATCCGCCGCCAGCGTGGAAGGCATCACCCCGGAGTGGACGCCATCGGTGCTTTTGCGCGACCGTGCCCTGCTGTGGTTCACCTTTTCCGGCCTGTTGGCTTCATTTGTCGGCGGCTCTTTTGCCTCCTGTATTTCACAGTATGTCCTGGTCGCAGGCACCAGCGATTTTGCGGAGAAGGTCGTTGCAGTGGTGCTGCCGGTGAATGCCGCCGTGGTGGTCGCCCTGCAATATGCCGTCGGTCGTCGGCTATCCGCGCGAAATATTCGCCCGCTGATGACCTTCGGTACCTTATGCTATGTGGTCGGCCTCGGCGGATTTATCATCTCTGGTAATAACCTCATGCTGTGGGGGCTCTCCGCCGCTGTCTTTACCCTCGGTGAAGTTATTTATGCACCGGGTGAATATATGTTGATCGATCAGATTGCGCCTGCGGGGATGAAAGCCAGCTATTTTTCCGCCCAGTCATTAGGTTGGTTAGGCGCGGCCTTTAACCCGATGCTGACCGGGGTGATCCTGACCCATCTGCCGCACTGGTCTCTGTTCGTTATTTTAATGCTGGCGATTACCGCCGCGTGGCTCATGATTTTCCGCGGCATGAACGTGCGTCCGTGGCAAACGGTTCAGGCGTAAGCCTGCCGTCGCACGGTTGTCGGGTTGCTGTCACCTGGCTGTCAGGTGCCTGTCGTGGCGCCCGACGTTCTGATACGCAACACTGGTCTCAGGTTTACATCCGGAGATTGACACCATGAACAGCAGCACCCGAGTGAAACAATTACGTTTGCAACGCGCCTGGTCTCAGGAACAGCTCGCCGAACTGGCTGGCGTCAGCGTACGTACTATCCAACGCATCGAAAACGGCGATCGTCCTGGGTTGGAAACCCTTAGCGCGCTTGCCGCCGTATTTGAGATAAACGTCGCTGAACTTAGCGATGAACCGCCTGCCGGGCATGAAGCGTCGCTTGACCTGCGGATTGAAGAAGCCAAAGCGCGGGTGCGCCAGGAGAGCCGCTTTTTCCGCTCGCTCAGCGTGGCGGTGACCGTCTGCATTCTGCTGCTGGTGATTAATCGGCTCACCGAACCGGGCTACTATTGGTCCGCATGGGTGGCGATCATTTGGGGCGTATTGCTGCTGATCCGCGGATTGCGTCTGTTCGTCTTTGCCGGTTGGATCCGCCAGTGGCGACAGGCGCGTCTACAGCGACTGTTGCGTAAATAGACAAGGCCCGCGTTCTGCGGGCCGGTGATGAACTTACCAGACCTGGGCGGCGATGCCGGTCACGAGGCGGACTTTATCCCACTGTTGGGTTTCGCTTAGCGAGTTGCCCTCTTCAGTGGAGGCAAAACCGCACTGCGGGCTTAAGCAAATTTGTTCCAGCGGCACGTACTGCGCTGCCTCCTGCAGACGCGCCTTCACACCTTCCGGGTTTTCCAGCTCGCCGTTTTTGGTGGTGATAAGCCCCAGTACAACCTGCTGATGTCCCGGGCGGATAAAGCGCAGCGGCGCAAAATCACCGGAGCGGTCGTTATCATATTCAAGGAAGAACGCATCAATATTGACGCCGCCGAAGAGAATTTCCGCGACGGGCTCGTAGCCGCCTGCCGAGATCCAGGTCGAGCGGAAGTTGCCGCGGCAGACATGCAGACCGACGGTAAGATCCTGCGGTTTACCTTCCAGCGCTTTATTCAACACCCGGGCATAGGTACGCGCCAGTTCGTCCGGATCATCGCCGCGCTCGCGCACCTGCTGACGCTGTTCATCCGAACATAAATAAGCCCAGACGGTATCATCCAGTTGCAGATAACGGCAGCCGGCATCATAAAACGAGCGGATGGCGTCACGCCAGGTGGTCGCCAGATCGTCGAAATAGTCGGCCAGATCCGGATATACCGCGCTATCGATATCTTTGCGTCCACCGCGGAAATGCAGCACGCTCGGGCTCGGAATGGTCATTTTAGGTTGCGCGTTGCCGCTAATGCTTTTCAGGAAGCGGAAATCCTCCAGCATCGGATGATCGCCAAAAGCCAGTTTGCCGGTGACGCGAATACCGTGCGCTTTGGTCTGCACGCCGTTGAATTGAATTCCCTTTTCTGAATCGTAACGCTCAACGCCCTGCAGGCCGTCAAAGAAATCGAAGTGCCACCACGCGCGACGGAATTCGCCATCGGTCACCACGTGCAGGCCGCAGTCGCACTGCTGCTGTACCAGTTGACGAATGGCTTCATTCTCGATCTGGCGCAGATGCTGAGCGTCGATGTTGCCTTCCGCCAGCTGAATACGCGCCTGTTTGATGGCGTTAGGACGTAAAAAACTGCCGACGATATCTGCACGGAACGGGGCCTGATGACGTTGCATGGTCTCTCCTTAAAGGTAGGCAGGTAGTTGCCTACCGTGATAGTTCATTATTTGAATTTTTAGACTTCTGGATGGCTATATGTCCAGATACTGTCATGCAGGATGGCCATCAGCAAACGAGAAAAATTCATGACCATTGAATTTATTTCATGTTGGTCGTGGCGCTTTCGGCAAAAGCCAGCCCTTCGTCCGCCCAACCGGTCAGACCACCAAGCATCATTTTGACCGGTCGACCAAGCTGCGCCAGTTTTAACGCGGCAATATCCGCGCCGTTACAGTGCGGCCCCGCGCAGTAGACGACAAACAGCGTTTCCACTGGCCACTGCGCCATACGCTGAGCATTGATGTCGCGATGCGGCAGATGCAGCGCGCCAGGCAAATGACGGCGGGTGAACATCGCATGGCTGCCGATAACGTGCAGCAAAACGAAGTCCGGTTCGCCCTCCTGCAGGGCGCGATGAACGTCGGCACAGTCGGTCTCGACGCTCAGTTTACGGGCAAACCAGGCGGCAGCATCGGCCGGGGCGGCAGGGGTAAAGTCGGTTACAACACTCATGGCGTATTCTCCTTGTCTGTGGTACCACTACTCTACCTAACTCTTTACCCGTACCGCCGCGGCGATTGATGACAGAAAACGCTGAGATCCTGACAACCAAAAACGTGACATTGTCACAACCATTGATCGTCGCCGTCGCCTATGATGGCCTCTGCACGTTTGAATTCGGCGTAGCGGTCGAGATTTTTGCTCTCCCGCGCCCGGAAATGGGCGATCGGTGGTACCGTTTTGCGGTGGCTGCCATCGATGATGGCGAACTTCGCGCTACCGGCGGCATTCGCCTGGTCGCTGACGGCGGGCTGGCGCTGCTCAAAGAAGCAAGCACGATTATCGTCCCTGGCTGGCGCGATATTGACGGCGATGTCCCCGCCGCGCTGTGTCAGGCGCTGGTCGCCGCTCACGCCCGCGGCTGTCGTATCATTTCCATCTGTTCCGGGGTGTTTGTCCTTGCCGCCGCCGGATTGCTCAATGGTCGCCAGGCCACCACGCACTGGCGCTATACCGAGCGGCTACAGCAGCGTTTTCCACTGATTGAGGTGATTGAAGATGTGCTGTACGTCGGCGACGAGCGGCTGATGACTTCCGCTGGCAGCGCCGCCGGTATCGATCTCTGTCTGCACCTGGTGCGCGAAGATTACGGCCACGACGCCGCCAATATCGTCGCCCGGCGACTGGTGGTTTCGCCGCACCGTGATGGCCGACAGGCACAGCAGGTGATCCGCCCGGTGGCTAAAGCGCGCGAAAGTCAGCGCCTCGGTCAATTATTTGATTATCTGCATCAGCACCTCGCCGACCGTCATACTCTGGCGTCGCTGGCGCAGCGAATGGGCATGAGTCCACGTACCTTCCTGCGCCGTTTTCAGCAGGCGACCGGTAAATCCCCGGCACGCTGGTTACTGGATGAGCGGCTTATTCGCGCCCGCCAGCAACTGACGGATAGCCGTCTCAGCATCGACAGTATTGCTGAGCTCTGCGGTTTCGCCAATGCCAGCACCCTACGCCGCCACTTTAGCCAGCAATTCTCTATCAGCCCCTTACAGTACCGGAAAAAGTTTTCCGCCGAACGGTTGTAAAATGACAGTGACCAGCGACAATAACCTTCATCTATGAGTTACGCCTGCAAGGATTATGCTGATGAAAAAAGAGTGCCGTGTTGTTATCTATAAAGAAGGGATATTGGGCAGTATGGTGTTCGGCGAATCCAAAGCCGATCCCGATAAGATGAGCCGCTTTCTCACCGAATACACTCAGCAAGGATGGGAAGTCAAAGCCATGTCGGTAGAACGCCGACGCACCGCCCTGTTCTGGTCGCGTGAAGCCTATCTGTTTGTCCTCGAACGCGCGATCTAATCCCCCTGATTTGTTTCATTGCGAAATAGTTAAACTGGTTAATCTTTTGTTTAGGTTGACCAGGTTATTATTCATCCAACAACCGTAAACCCTGTTCAATGAGGACAACTTAGCGCAAAGCAAAACGTAATGGAGGTAGACCATGCTGGGAAACATGCATGTATTTATGGCAGTACTGGGAACGATTCTGTTCTTTGGTTTTCTTGCCGCGTATCTAAGTCACAAATGGGATGACTAATGAACGACGATAATCCCCACCCGTAAGCGCCCCCTGCTGCTTTTGCACCAGGGGGCGTTCTGCTTTTTTTGTACACAGTGGCATTCGGCCATTTGTTGGTATCAGAGAGATATTTCCCGCTAACTATGTCAGAAACGAACATACTTACCCTAAATTATAACAGTCTCTTCATTGAAGTTAACGTCACCCATTGGGAGATGAAGAAACAATGAAATATTGGCATGCAAGATTTTTAGACTAATAGTCTTGCTATAGGTACATCATCTTGCAAGATTTTTAACGATAGATATAAATCGATCTTCTCCACGCAAGCCTATCGAATTAATCAAAGCTTTATCAATGCTGTCACTAATTAAGAAATATAGCACTTCAATATTATTTGAATAAAAATCCTGATACAACCCTGGAGATAGTTGATGCAATCTTCTGGCAGCTAATGCAGCCACCTGAACTTTACCATAAAAAGATGCTGCAGTGACAATTGCCATAGAGTATTTATTAAGCCTGGTCAAAACTTCATTTTTAAAACAAAATGAATTAACCACTACCGGGATTTTATGATTGATGATATATACATTACAGTGTATCCTTCTCATAATAAAAACATTATTCCCTATACTATCATGAGGTAATGGGTTTTGAAAAAGAAGATTTTAAAAATTATCCTGTTTCTTGCTTTGTTTATTATAGTATCAGCGCTGACTTTTGAAATAGTATTCAGATTTGGGAATGCTGATACTTTCATCTCATTACTAGAGCATTTGTCATTTTTAGGATTTAACGCATCATTTGACTCGCTATTTATTTTCTTGTTACTTCTTTCACTTTTAATAACCATATCAATTCACTATGGCATAATGAAATTCCTCAAAGAGAAACGGAACAAATGAAAGGCTTTTTCTTCTCTTTTTTTAAAGACGCAACTTCATATGTAAGTATTTATGTCGTTGTCATACTTTTATTCATTTTTTATTATTTCATACTTCCCGATTATTGGTTTTTGTGTAGTGTATTAACAATTATCATTGCTGCCATCGTGGATATAACCCTTCTTTCCAGGAAAAAAGATAAATAGTTATTCCAAATGGGCAGTCACAATGAATAAACTGCCAACTACGCATGTTTATTCATTTTTAGTAGAATCAATGAGATGCCGTTAGAGGCTTTTGCTCGTTGGTTACATACTGAAATCAAGGCGCCAGGCGCTGGGTAACACCGTGTTCCCGCGTGGACGTCATTCCACTGGCTGGAACCGCGTTAGCGCCCCGTACCAGTCGTAGTTGCCCTGGGTGCCGATTTCGCGCTCCCCCTCTTCCAGCTTGAGTAGAAAACGCCGTTTGTTCATCTGATCGAGACGGTGGAAATAAGCCGCCAGACGCCTGGCTAAATCTTCATACATGGCGAACGCCACCGCCGTCCCTTTCGCTGCATCGTCATACTTTTCAAATTCGTTCTTAATGGCCTGAAAATCATCGTTCATCGGAATTACCACCAGGTTGCATAATGCGATCAGTATGATTAACCACGACCGTTTTTTCCACCATCCGCTCTCGCAGCATTTTATGCTGCCTTGAAAATTACAACCCGCGAGAAATTCGAGACAAGGTCGATAGAAAACAGCGTGTTTATGCTGGTGTTAGCGTGTTTTATCGACAGCCAGAAGATGATAATAAAATCAGAGTTTAGTGATGTGCAGAGATAATAGGCAAAAAAAACCGCCATGTGACTGGCGGTGAATTAATGCTTGCATGGATTTACCCGTCATACTTCAAGTTGCATGTGCGTTGGCTGCTTCGCCGCCTGCCTGCAACCCGAATTATTTAGGGTATAGATTGTATTTAATATTTTACGCAGAAAAATCGTTGGGACTTCCCTACGCCAGGATTGCAGGCTAGCACGCCATTGTTCAATAAATCATAAACCGCTGGCGTACTCATAGTTTTTCCACCAGCGCTTTCAGTTCGGCGATAAGCGGCGCTTTTTCATCGCCCGTCGCGATTGGCCAGGTCGACTGACGTATCACCAACCGCGCTGGCAGGAGTTCGCGCAGGCGGCCTGTCGGCGCAGCCATCTGCTGAATAAGCAGTTCCACCGCGCGCTGGCCCAACAGGTCGAAATCCTGAGCGACGGTGGTCAATGGCGGCTGGAAATAGAGGCTGTCGGCGGTATCGTCATAACCGGTCACCGATATCGCCTGACTGCCGCGACGATTAAGCTGCGCCAGCGCGCTGAGCACCCCTAGCGCCATCTGATCGTTGGCCACCACGATCGCGCTTAGCTTCGGATTCTTATGCAGTAGCTCAAAGGTTTTTTGCCAACCGCTGGCGGCGCCCCAGTCACCAAACACCGTCACCGATTGACTCACGCCCAGCCGGTGCAACGTTTCGCGCCAGCTGCCAAGACGCATCCGCGCCGACACCGAACTTTCCGGCCCTGCCAGCAGACCGAATTCACGATGCCCCAGCCCCCAAAGATGGCGCACGCAAGCGCCGCAACCATCACGATGATCGAAACGCACGCAAGAGACCTCAGTTTCCGGCGATACATCAAGAAACAGGCAGGCAATATCCGTGTTTTCCGCCGCCAGCCGTTCGGCAACGCTACTCTCCAGGGGCAGCCCGATAATAGCGCCGCGAATATGCTGGGCGCGAAACTCATCCAGCCGTGCCTGCAGCGCCGGATAATCACTTTGCGCTGGCATAGCGATAGCAACCTCCAGCCGCTGCTCGCCAGCGTGCCGCTTCACCGCCGCCGCAATTTGCGATGGCGCATGCAGGGTTAGCGAGGCGCTGATCAAGCCAATCGACGGCGCCGCTTTACCCGCCAGCAGCTGCGCTGAACGGTTCGGCACATAGTGCAGCGTCTGCATCGCACGCAACACTTTCTCTCGGGTACGTAGCGCGACAATATGCGGCTGATTTACCACCCGCGAAACCGTCTGTTGCGAGACACCCGCCTCACGGGCGACATCTTCTAATGTGGCTGAACGGCGCTGCATCGCCCACTCCTGTTAGTGAGAATTTATTGAATGTATTACGCTAACATTTTATGTCTTATTCACGACAGAATTTTGCCATTTCCGCCGTGATTCGTGATCGTTAACGGGTTTCATTTTCACCAATATTGCGGCGTTATGCAAAATACCTGATAACCGAATCATGATTGTCTAGCGAATAACATTCTTCACAATTATCCGTCAGGTACGCGTATGCAACAATATGATCCAGGCGCCGCTCGCGGCCCGTGTTTTAACGAAGTACTGGCCCGCGAGGACTGGCAGAACCAGAACATCACCCAGATCAACCGCCTGCCCGCCCATCCGTCTTTTGCCAGTTGGCGCGATCCTGAGGCGGCAAGATCGGGTCGTCCTTCGCCCCGCCGCCGCCAACTGGATGGCGAATGGCAATTTTCCTTCGCCAGCAGTCCGTTTGCCGTCGATGCCAGCTGGCTGCAGCGTGATCTGCCCGACAGTCGCGCGACGCCGGTGCCCTCAAACTGGCAGATCGAGGGCTATGACACGCCGATCTACACCAACGTCCGCTACCCGATTGACACCCTACCGCCGCGGGTACCGGAGGAAAACCCCACTGGTTGCTACTCGCTGCAGTTAATCGTTGATGACGCATGGCGCGCCGAGGGGCAAACGCAAATTATCTTTGACGGCGTCAACTCCGCCTTTCATTTGTGGTGCAACGGCGAATGGGTCGGCTATTCCCAGGACAGCCGCCTGCCCGCCGCCTTTGATCTGAGCCCGTTCCTGCAGGCTGGCGACAACCGCTTGTGCGTGATGGTGATGCGCTGGAGCGCCGGTACCTGGCTTGAAGATCAGGATATGTGGCGTATGAGCGGTATTTTTCGCTCTGTCTGGTTGCTCCATAAACCGCAGCAGCATCTCAGCGATGTGCAATTAACCCCGCAGCTTGACGCGCTTTATCGCGATGCACAGCTACAGATCAATCTTAGCGTCGCCGCCGAACCACAAGCGCTGGCGGCGCTGGAAGTCGAAGTGGCGCTATGGGATGGTGAAACGCAGGTGGCCTGCCAGCGCCAGCCGCTGGGTTCGCCGGTCATTGATGAACGCGGCCGCTACGGCGAACGAGCGATGTTCAATCTCGACATCGCGCGTCCGCGGCTGTGGAGCGCCGAGCAGCCTGATTGTTACCGCGCCGTGGTGTCGCTATGGCGCGGCGAAAAGCTGCTGGAAGCGGAGGCCTGGGATATCGGTTTTCGCCGGATAGAGATCCGCGACGGTCTGCTGCTGCTCAATGGCAAACCACTGCTGATCCGCGGCGTCAACCGCCACGAACATCATCATCAGCGCGGTCAGGTCGTCAGTGAAGAGGATATGGTGCAAGACATTCTGCTGATGAAGCAGAATAATTTTAACGCCGTGCGCTGTTCACACTACCCCAACGCGCCGCGTTGGTATGAGCTTTGCAACCGTTACGGTCTGTATGTGGTGGACGAAGCCAACATCGAAACCCACGGCATGGTGCCGATGAACCGACTTTCTGACGATCCGGCCTGGCTTGCCGCCTTCAGCGCGCGCGTGACGCGCATGGTGCAAAGCAACCGCAACCACCCGTCGATTATTATCTGGTCGCTGGGCAATGAATCCGGCGGCGGCGGCAACCATGAAGCGATGTACCACTGGCTGAAACGCAACGATCCTTCGCGCCCGGTGCAATATGAAGGCGGCGGCGCCGACAGCAGCGCCACCGATATTATTTGCCCGATGTATGCCCGCGTCGAGCGCGATCAGCCGTTTCCGGCAGTACCGAAATGGTCGATCAAAAAGTGGATCAGCCTGCCGGGAGAACAGCGTCCGCTGGTCCTCTGCGAATATGCCCATGCGATGGGCAACAGTCTCGGTAATTTCGCCGACTACTGGCAGGCCTTTCGCGACTATCCCCGCCTGCAGGGCGGTTTTATCTGGGACTGGGCCGATCAGGCGATTGAGAAAACTTTCGCTGACGGCAGCGTCGGCTGGGCCTACGGCGGCGATTTCGGCGATAAGCCTAACGACCGTCAATTCTGCATGAATGGTCTGGTATTCCCGGACCGCCGCGCGCATCCAGCGCTTATTGAAGCAAAACACGCGCAGCAGTACTTCCAGTTCGCCTTGCTCGAACAAAATCCGCTGCGGATTGCCATCAACAGCGAATACCTGTTCCGCGCCACCGACAACGAAAGCCTGCGTTGGCAGGTGCAGTGCCGTGGAGACACGATCGCCAGCGGCAGCCTTGATCTCGCGCTGGCGCCGCAGGATCGCACGGAACTCACGCTGAGCGATACGCTAACGCTGCCGGACGGCGCCAGCGATGTCTGGCTGATGCTGGAAGTGGTCCAGCCGCAGGCCACCGCGTGGTCAGAAGCCGGTCATCGCGTCGCCTGGCAACAGTTCCCGATCGCCGCGCCGCTGGCCTTACGCGAAGCGGCCTCTGACGGCCCGGCGCCGATGCTGACGATTGATGCCGCAACCTACCAGGTTCGCGCGGGATCCCAACTCTGGACAATCAACCGTCAAAGCGGGCAGCTCTGTGAATGGTTCGTGGCTGGGGAACAACAGCTGCTGACGCCGCTGGAAGACCAGTTTGTCCGCGCGCCGCTGGATAATGATATTGGCGTTAGCGAAGTTGAGCGTATCGACCCGAACGCCTGGATCGAACGCTGGAAGAGCGCCGGGTTGTATCAGCTTACCGCCCGCTGCGTCGAATGCGAGGCCCAGCAGCTGGCGCGGGAAGTGGTGATTGATAGCCGCTGGCGCTATCAACGCGGCGAGGAGACGGTCATCGTCAGCCACTGGCGGATGACTTTCACAGCCGACGGTAAGCTCCAGCTCACCGTCAACGGCGAACGAGCCGGTACGCTGCCTCCGCTGCCGCGTGTCGGGCTACGCTTCCAGGTGCCGGATCAACGCGCTGAGGTCAGTTGGCTGGGATTTGGCCCACATGAAAACTACCCGGATCGCAAAAGCAGCGCCTGCTTCTCACGCTGGCAGCAGCCACTGCATGAGATGAGCACGCCGTACATCTTCCCGACGGAGAACGGTCTGCGCTGCGATAGCACGGCCCTGGACTGGGGGCGCTGGCACGTTGAAGGTCACTTCCATTTCTCAGTGCAGCCGTACAGCAGCGAACAACTCATGGCCACCGATCACTGGCATCGTATGCAACCGGAGGATGGCGTCTGGATAACCCTCGACGCCCGGCATATGGGCGTTGGCGGGGATGACTCCTGGACCCCGAGCGTACTGTCGCAGTGGCTGCTGCTCGATACCCAATGGCATTATCAGGTCACGCTTCATTGTCAATAATAACGGGGGCTACGGCCCCCAACCTTACCGGTATAATACTCGGATTCGCGTCTGCCCGCCGCTATTTTCCAGTTCGTAACTCCGGCTTTCCGCCGTGGCCGAGATAAGCCCCGCCAACTCCGCCGAGTGGCTGGTGAGCCAAATCTGGCTGTAACGCGAAGCTTCGACGATCAGCCGGGCCAGCGCCGGGAACATCTGGCGATGCAGGCTGTTTTCCGGTTCGTTGATCGCCAGAAATGCAGGAGGCCGCGGGCTTAACAGCGCCACCGCCAGGCACAGAAAACGCAGAGTGCCATCAGACATTTCCGCCGCCAGCAGAGGCCGATGAATACCATTGCGGCGCATTTTCATCACGAAGCGTGAGTTTTCATTCTCGCAGAAAAAGGTACAGTCGGGGAAAGCCTCGGCAAGAATTTCATACAGCAACGCCTCAGCGCCGATTTCAACGATGGTCTGGAAAGCCGCCGCGAGATTGCCGCCGTCACTATCCAGCACCGGTGAACGGTAACCAACTGCCGGCTGGCGCAGCGGCGAAAGTCTGCCGATAGCAAACTCATGATAAAACCGCCAGCGGCGCATAGTTTCACGCACCCGCGAAACTTCCGGAAAACGGTGCGGCTCGCCAAGCTGGCCAAAGATGGACTCGTTTTCATAGATGGCATCGGTGAAAGTGCTTTTTTCACCATTCACGTCAACCAGAAAAGCCGCCTGGTTTTTCCGCTGCAGCACCCGCGATGACGGACGCCGGTTAAAGCCCGACAGCCATATGTTCTCTTCTTTAACAATCGGGTCCAGCATGAAATGCGTGGCATATGGCAGCTTCTCCGGAAAACCGACCTGCAGTTCGTAATCGAACTCATCGGTCAGACAGGAGATTTGCAGGCGATGCGGGTAGCGGTCGGTTGGCGCCTGTTTCCCCGACCACATAATATTCTCAAGCCCGCCCTCTTCGCTAATATAGCTGGAAAACTGGCCGTCAGCGGAAGCGGTCAACAGATGAATGGCTTTGTAAATATTCGATTTCCCGCATCCATTAGGGCCAAACACGATATTCAACGGCCCCAGTTCCAGCTCAATCTCCCTGACTGAACGAAAGTTGTTGATACGGATACGGTTTATCATGGCAATCCCTTGCTGTTACGCACGCGGAAAATGACGCTCAGCTGAGTGATTTTTTCATCCCACGGGTCAACGCCACTCTGGCGAGCTTATCGGCATCCTGATGTGAATCGCTGAACACGCCAAAGAACAGACGCTCATCATCAATCATCTGTGAGACTACCCGGTAGCTGAGCGGCAGCCCGGATTGCGCGCCATACTGCGCGGGGGTAACGGAAATTTCCGTCGCGGTGTCGGCGACGCTGACCAGTAGACCGTCTGCTTTGCCGCCCACCAGCATGACCTTAATTAACGGGTGCACTGTATTCCTCCCGATTGGGGTCAACATTGACATTGAAAAAGTCCCTGGCCACGGTTCGTCACCGCAGGCAAAAACATCGTCGTTAGTACTTTCTTATAGTCCATACCGGCCTTGAGTATAAAAATATCTTTCTCGCACTTTGTAAGCGCTGATTATTAATAGTAAAAGCCGACAAATGATGAAGGAAAAATGCGGAATTGTGAATCTTAACAACTCCGATTTGTTCGCTGAGGGGGTGAGAATGGTCGGAAAACGTACACCACTAACGCGGAAATGCCCGCCAGACCTGAGTGACGCACTGGCGGGCAGAGTCGCTGGTTTACAACCCGCGATTTTCCAGCATCGGCTCGATCTTAGGATCGCGGCCGCGCCAGTCGTGGTACAACGCCTCGAGATCGCTGCTGTTACCGCGCGACAAAATCGCCTCGCGGAAACGCTGACCATTTTTGCGGGTTAACCCTCCCTGCTCAACGAACCACTGATAACCGTCATCGGCCAGCATCTGCGTCCACAGATAGGCATAGTAACCCGCAGCATAACCACCGCCGAAGATGTGCGAAAAGTAGCTGCTGCGATAACGCGGCGGCACCGCCGCCAGATCCATCAGCTCTTCGCGCAACGATTGTTGCTCAAAGTCATCAACGTCCTGCGGTAACGCCTGCGGGGTGACGCTATGCCAGTGCATATCCAGCAGCGCTGCCGCCAACAGTTCGCTCATATCGTAACCTTTGTTGAACGTCGAGGCGCGGAACATGCTATCACGCAAACTCTCCGGCATCGCCTCGCCGGTCTGGTAATGTCTGGCGTAGTGGGCGAAAACCTGTGGTTCACGGGCCCAGTGTTCGTAGAATTGCGACGGAAATTCCACAAAATCGCGCGGCGTATTGGTGCCCGACAGGCTGGCGTAGCGCTGGCTGGCGAACAGGCCGTGCAATGCGTGACCGAATTCGTGAAACAGGGTGATGACATCGTCCCACGACAGCAATGCGCAACCGCCGGCTTTCGGTTTCTGGTAATTACAGACGTTGTAGATCACCGGACGCTGAGCGCGAAGCGTGGATTGCTCCACGAACACATCCATCCATGCGCCGCCGCTTTTTGCATCACGCGAGAAATAGTCGCCGTAAAACAGCGCCATTCCCTCGCCGTTGACATCGAAGATCTCCCATACTCTCACGTCGGGATGGTAAACCGGAATATCAAAACGTTCGACAAAACGAATGCCGAACAGCTGCGTCGCCGTCCAGAAAACGCCGTCTTCCAGCACGCGGTCAAGGGCGAAATAGGGTTTAAGCTGCGCCTCATCGAGGGCGAATTTAGCACGCCGGACCTGTTCGCTGTAGTACGCCCAGTCCCACGCCGTAGCCCTGAAACCACCGCCCTCTTCATCAATCACTTGCTGAATATCCGCCAGTTCCTGTTCGGCGCGACGGCGAGCCGCTGGCGCGATTCGACGCATAAAGGCAAACGCCTCGGAGGGGGTTTTAGCCATCTGATCGGCCAGTGACCAACTGGCGTAGTCGGCGACGCCCAGCAGTTCGGCTTTGTGCGCGCGGATCGCCGCCAGGCGCAGAACCCGTTCACGAGTATCGTTGGCGTCACCCTTTTGGTTACGCGTCCAGCCAGCAGCAAACAGGTTTTGTCGGGTCTGACGATCGGCAAGCGTTTGCAGCGCTGGCTGTTGGGTGGTATTGGTCAGCGCCAGCAACCAACGATCGTTCAGACCTTTGTCGCGCGCGGCATCAGCAGCCGCGGCGATTTCATCAGCAGTCAGACCGTCAAGCTGATGCCGATAATCGACGACCAGACCGCCGGATTTCACCGCCGCCAGTAGCCGCTGCTGGAACTGGCTTTGCAGAGACGCTTCTTCCGTATTCAACGCTTTTAGCGCGGACTTTTGTGCTTCCGCCAGCCCCGCTCCTGCTAACTGGAAACGCTGCCAGCTCACGTCAAGCAGTCGACGCGATTCTTGATCCAGATTTAGCGCGTCACGCTGCTGCCAGATCTGACTGACCCGCTGATATAAGGCCTCGTTAAGCCAAATATCATTGCTAAGTTCCGCCAGCTCAGCGGAAAACGCTTCGTCCAACTGCTGTATCAGCGGGTTGGTATTCGCGCCCGCCATGGCGAAAAAGACGCGAGTCACGCGCGCCAGCAGTTGTCCACTTTGCTCCAGGGCGACCAGCGTATTGTCGAAGTCCGCCGGGGCCGGATTATTAACGATTGCCGCGATCTCCTCGCGCTGGCGCCGCACGCCCTCATCAAAAGCCGGGCGATAGTGGCTATCCTCAATGAGATCAAAATGCGGCGCCTGATACGGCAGCAAACTGACGTGTAAAAAGGGATTCGTGTCCGTCATGATTCTCTCCTGAACGCAATTATCCCCTAAGAGTAGGCAACTCATTGATTGGCCGCAATGATTTATCAAAGACGCGTTTTTTGCCGACATCTTGCGATACGATTTACATTACCGCGCGGCAATAACGCATGCTATGTTATGACAACACAAAAAGCTTTGAGGAACAGTAAGATGATTATCCTGGTGACTGGCGCAACTGCTGGATTTGGTGAGAGTATTACTCGTCGTTTTATCGCTAACGGCCACAAAGTGATCGCCACCGGGCGTCGTGAAGAGCGCCTGAAGACGCTAAAAGAAGAACTTGGCGACAACCTGTACACCGCACAGCTTGATGTGCGTAACCGCGCGGCTATCGAAGAGATGATCGCCGGGCTGCCCGCCGACTGGCAAGCTATCGACGTGTTGGTCAATAACGCCGGTCTGGCGTTGGGCCTGGAGCCCGCCCACCGCGCCTGCGTGGAAGACTGGGAAGATATGATCGATACCAACAATAAAGGCCTGGTTTACATGACCCGCGCAGTGCTGCCGGGGATGGTTGAGCGCAATCGCGGCCATATTATTAATATCGGTTCTACCGCCGGTAACTGGCCTTACGCTGGCGGCAACGTCTACGGCGCGACCAAAGCCTTTGTTCGCCAGTTCAGTCTGAACCTGCGCACCGATTTGCACGGTACGGCCATTCGCGTGACAGATGTCGAGCCGGGTCTGGTTGGCGGCACCGAATTCTCCAACGTCCGCTTTAAAGGCGACGATGCGAAAGCCGGAAAAACCTACGAAAACACCGAAGCGCTGACGCCGGAAGACGTCACGGAAGCGGTGTGGTGGGTCGCTAATCTGCCGAAACACGTGAACATTAACACGCTCGAGATGATGCCGGTGAGCCAGAGCTTCGCCGGGCTCAGCATTCACCGTCAGGGCTAATTCCCTCCGCGACCTGGCCTGTCGGCCAGGTCTGGGCGGAACAACAAAAAACGAGTAAAATAACACTCATAACCCATTAAAAAGTAATCATCAATGGCCGCAGAAACGCAACTGAATCCGACCCAGCCCGTCAATCAGCAAATCTATCGCATCCTTCGCCGGGATATTGTTCATTGCCTGATCCCACCTGGAACGCCGCTGTCGGAAAAAGAGGTCTCAGTCCGTTTTGACGTTTCCCGTCAGCCGGTGCGCGAAGCCTTTATCAAGCTGGCGGAAAACGGTCTGATTCAGATTCGCCCGCAGCGCGGCAGCTATGTGAACAAAATCTCAATGACCCAGGTGCGTAACGGCTGTTTTGTTCGCCAGGCGATTGAGTGCGCGGTAGTGCGTCGCGCGGCGTCGATGATCAATAACGAGCAGCTCTATCAACTGGAGCAGAACCTCAATCAGCAGCGGGTTGCGGTAGAGCGCCAGCAGCTCAACGACTTTTTCCAGCTTGATGATGAGTTCCACCAGAAACTGTCGGTCATTGCCGACTGCCAGCTGGCGTGGGATACGGTTGAAAACATTAAAGCGACGATCGACCGGGTGCGTTATATGAGCCTCGACCACGTCACGCCGCCAGAGATGCTGCTGCGCCAACATCTGGATATCTTCGAGGCGCTGGAAAAGCGCGATCTCGACGCGGTTGAAAAGGCGATGAATATTCACCTGCACGAAATTAGCGAATCGGTATTGTTAATTCGTCAGGAAAACAGCGAGTGGTTTAGCGAAGAATAATGAGTTAAGCGGCAGCCAGCGCATGGTTGGCTGCCATCAATAAATTATCTGACGACTAACACCGGAATTTTAGCGTAGCGTAAAATAGATTCCGCGTTTGAACCCAATAAATGCGTTGAAATACCCGGTTTACGCGATCCGATGACGATAACGTCATATTCTTCTTTATTACTCAGCGCTAAAATTTCATCGCGGACGTTACCAAATACGACTTTGGTGTGGATCCGCGAGACCGGAATGGAAAACAGCCGCGAAAGCGCACGCATTTTCTTTTCCGACTCCTCTTTCATAAACGCTTCGAATTTACGAATGTCCGCCGCGAAGCCGCGCAACACCGAACTACTGCTGTTTGGTAGCACACTCAGTAAGGTGAGCTCGCCCTCTTCCGCGGTCGCTAAAAAGTCGGCATGACGAACTGCTTTATCGCTTAAGTCCATTTCAAAAACATCGACAGGCAACAATATTTTCTTGTACATAGCCCGGCTCCTTAATCCTGAAGAAACTGATGGTATGACGCTATCATGGCATATCTGGCACTGAGGGAAAATAAACAATTATCGAAATAAATACTTTGATCATTAAAATAAACATCAACTATATATAATTAATTATGGATAGTTGTAGTTATGTATATGCAACGATCTTGATCATATTTCTGCATGATTTTTATTTTTTCACAGCGGAGGGGAATATCCAACAGAACGTGTATTGCTACGCGCAGAAATAACCCGGCTCGCGCTATGCTTCGCCGGGTTACCCGATCGGGCGGACGACGTGTTGGTCGCCTCCGGGAAGGGGTTCCGGAGGCGACAAGGCTGTTACTGACTTTTGGCCCACCCGGCGACGGTCGCTTTCGCGCCGTTGAGCTGCAGCGACAGATAGGCGCAGGTTACCGCGTCAACAAAACGACCTTCCTGCGGCAGGCTATCGCCAAAGATCGCCTTGATGCCCAGCAACGCCTGCACGCGCTCGGTGCCATCCTGGCTGCCCTGCACCGCCTGTTGGATCACGGGCAGCAGCGGATCGCTGATGTCGATCGCCTGCCCCTGGTCATCCACTCCGCCAACGTAGCGCATCCAACCGGCAACGCCCATCGCCAGCAGGCTGAAATCGCGTTGATGCGCTAAATGCCAGCGCACGGAATCCAGCATCCGCTGCGGCAGCTTCTGACTGCCGTCCATCGCAATCTGCCAGGTGCGGTGTTTCAGTGCTGGATTGCTATAGCGTTCAATCAGCAGCCCGGCGTAGCGCGCCAGATCCACCCCCTGCACTTTCAAGGTCGGCGCTTGTTCCTGCAGCATTAACGCCTGTGCGGCCAGACGGTAGTTGTCATCCTGCATGCAGTCATTGATATGCTGATAGCCCGCCAGGTAACCCAGATAGGCCAGGAATGAATGGCTGCCATTCAGCATGCGCAGCTTCATTTCTTCAAATGGCACCACGTCTGAGACCAGCTCAGCGCCTGCTTTTTCCCATGCAGGACGGCCAGCAACGAAATTATCTTCGATAACCCACTGACGGAACGGTTCGCAGGCCACGCCGGCCGGATCGCGCACGCCGGTCAGTTGTGCAATTTTATCCAGCGTATCCGCGGTGACGGCCGGGACGATACGGTCAACCATCGTTGAAGGGAAAGTCACGTTTTGCTCAATCCACTGCGCCAGATCGGCGTCAACGGCGCGGGCAAACGCGCAAACCACGTTACGCATCACGTGGCCGTTTTCCGGCATGTTGTCGCAGGACATCACGCTGAAGGCCGGCAGGCCAGCGGCGCGACGGCGCGCCAGCGCTTCGACCACCACGCCCGGTGCGGATTTTGGCTGGTGCGGTTGCTGTAAATCGGCGGCAATCAGCGAGTTATCCAGCTGCAGCTGGCCGGTCGCCGGAGAGTGGCAATAGCCTTTTTCGGTGATAGTCAGCGATACGATCGCCACCTGCGGCTCGCACATTTTCGCTAACACGCTTTCCAGGCCATCGACCTGCGCGTGCATCGCCTGTTTCACCACGCCGACGACGCGCGCCGTCCAGGCATCGGCCGACATTTCAGCGACCGTGTATAACAAATCCTGCTGCTGTAGATCGGCAATCTGCTGCTCGCCGCCAATCAGGTTGACTTCGGTATAGCCCCAGTCGCTGCCATGTTCAGAGGCAAGGATATCGGCATACACCGCCTGGTGCGCACGATGGAAAGCGCCGAAGCCGAGATGAACGATTCGAGAAACCAGTTTGCTGCGATCGTAAGTTGGGAGAGTTGCCTTGGCGGCTAATAGCTTATTCTGCATCTTTTTTGACTCACTATAGAGAACGTTGATTGCCATACTAGATTAACGAGTTCGCCGCTCGAGATTTTGATTTGTATTAATATACGGGCGATTGGTATGACATGATTTTTAAGTTGTGTGACAACATAGGCAGAAGCGAACGCCCATTACCTATGCTGCCACCGTTGGCATTAACTCAGCTGCGCGGTACGACTCAGCGCTGTTTTCGCGTTCTGTGGCTCATTCCACAGATCGTCGTATGAATAGCCGGTCAGATCTTCAACAATGTGCCGCGTTTCAGGCGTCACATCCTGTTTGGATCCTCTGGCTTTCAGGCGCTCGACCTCATCCACGAAGATTTTGTGAGTACGTTTATTTAAATGGAAGGTCATCGCTTGCCATAGCGCAATCAGCAACAAGCCCGCAGTGCCGATGAACAGCAACATGGCGATGGTGTTCACGGCGCTTTCCGGCTGCGCCTGGCTCCCCTTCACAAAACCACCGCTCTGCAGCATCACGCCCACCACAAAAGTCGCAATGGCTACCGTCGTTTTACGAGAGAAAGTCATGACTGCGGCGAACAGACCTTCACGGCGTTGGCGGGTGATCATTTCATCGATATCAGGGATAAATGGGAACACGTTCCACGGCGTAAACTCCAGCACGCAGCGCCCAACCTGATACAGTGCAGCCAGAACCACCAGGATCGTCACTTTGTTATCGCTCGGGAACTGGTACACCATAAACAGCCCTGCCAGGCACAGCATCATCACGGTATAGGCGAACACATACAGGCGTGATGGACCATATTTAATGATGGCCACACCGGCCAGCAGCGTAACCGGCAACCCAACAATACTCATCGATAACAACGTACCGGAGAGCGAGGAAGAGACGTTCAGGCAATATACGCAGAAGAAGACAAATACCGTGTTGTAGACATCCTTCGCGGTAAACGAGAATAAATAGATAGCCAGGTGTTTCCTGAACGCGCGTACTTTCAACGTGGAGTAGTAATCTTTGAATAATTTACCGGTCGCCGCGACTTTCTCAAGAAAAGACATCGGCTGACGGTTATTTTCCAGCTCGGCCTGCATTTCCGGGGTCAGTTCGCGCTCCCACGTTACTTTCCACGAAATAAAAACGCACAGCATAAAGATAACAGAGAAAACAACGCCATTAATAAAATACGCATGCGGATCGTGTTCGCCAAAATGACTAATGAGCAGACCAGGAATAAACGTTGCCAGGAACGTACCAGAAGCCGACAGGAACATACGACAAGTCGACAGCTTTGTTCTGGAGTTAAAGTCTTTGGTCATTTCGGACGGCAGGGTCTCCCATGGAATCAGCACCATTGCCGCAATAATTTCAAAGGCCAGATATACCGCCAGATAAAACCAGAAACTCATGCCGGTAACCCACAGCAGAATATAGACCAGCATCAGCGGCGCGCCAATTAGCAGGAAGAATCGTCTGCGACCAAACCGTTTACCTAAAGGATTTTTATAAAAATGATCGGTAAAGCTGCCCATGAATAGACTGACGATCGCGTCCACGATACGCGCAATCGCGACAATGGATGCCGCTTCTACCGGTGATAACCCCACAAATGTGGTATAAAAAAACAACAACCAGGCGCCAATAACGGTAAACGCACCGCCGCCCATGATATCTGTCAAGCCATAGCCAATGCTGACCGGAATCGTTATTTTTCTAGTGGTACGAGACATGTTCTACCCTCATGTAAGGAAGGACGTTAGAATCTGAAATAATTCACCGCATTATCGTGACAAATATTTTTAATCATCCGGGTTAAGATCCGATCGTCATCAGGGACTTCGCCGCGTTCGACCCAATGCCCAATAATATTGCAAAGGATCCGGCGGAAATAATCATGGCGAGTGTAAGAAACCAGACTGCGGGAATCGGTCAGCATGCCAACAAAATTCATTAACAACCCCTGATCGGCCAGGCTATTAATCTGATTCTCCATTCCACGGCGAGTGTCGTTAAACCACCAGCCTGAACCAAACTGCATCGGCGACTTCACCCCGTCTTCTCCGGACTGAAAATTGGCAATCGTCGTGGCGACGATATCGTTGTCGCTGCCATTCAGGTTGTAGAGGATGGTTTTCGGTAACCCATCCGCCTGCGCCATCGCATCCAGCAAACGGTTCAGGTTGACGGCCAGATCGCCTTGATCGGCAATAGAATCGAAGCCGGTATTCATTCCCAACTTCTGCAGCATCCGGCTGTTGTTGCTACGCAGCGCGCCGAAGTGAATCTGCATCGCCCAGTGGCGCTGCTTATACGCTTTCGCCAGCATGACGAATATGGCGCTGTTCAGTTGCGCGGTTTCATGCGTGGTTAATATCTCGCCAGACCGCTTCCGACGGAATAACGCCTCAATGCACGGCGCGTCGGCGGCCTGGTAATCAATGGTCACCAGCCCGTGATCGGAAATGCGACACCCCGATTCATGGAACCAATCGATACGCTGCGCTAGCGCTTTCGAGAAATCAGCAAAAGAGTGAATATCCTGATTGGTCACCTGCGCCAGTTGATCGACAAACAGAGCAAAGGCCTCTGCACTTTCGGCAAAAACATCATCCGGCCGGAAAGTCGGCAGCACTTTCGTGTTAAATGATGTGTCCTGCTGCAATAACCGATGATATTCCAGTGAATCCAGCGGAGAATCAGTCGTACAAATGACTTCAACATGGGAACGGGTAATTAAACTGCGCGGCTTAAACGCTTCAGTACTCAATTGCTGATTACAATGCTGCATAATATCCTGCCAGTTTTCGCTACTGAGCATGTCATGACAGGAAAAATATTTATTCAACTCCAGATGAGTCCAGTGATATAAGGGGTTACCAAATGCCGCTTCAACCGTTTCTGACCAGGCTTTAAATTTTTCCTCTGCCGGGGCATCGCCGGTAATAAAATGCTCTGCGATTCCGTTTGCGCGCATCGCTCGCCATTTATAATGGTCGCCAGCTAGCCACAATTGAGTGATATTATCGAAGTTTTTATTTTCATAGATTTCTTTTGCATCAAGGTGACAGTGATAGTCGATGATCGGCAATGACGCGGCAACATCTTTATATAACCGAGCACCGATTTCACTATCGAGCATAAAACGATCGTTAATGAAGCCCATGTTGATTCTCTTTTTTGACCCATAAAAGTGGCGCGATAGCACTAACAGAATGATCCGCGCCACGGCTCGAAAATAATGACAGGATTAAGATTTCGCGTACTGACCGGAAGCGCCAGGTACCTGTCGTGGATTGGCATCCGCCGCGTCATAGTCCAGGCTCAGGTCGCGGTCACACACTTCCGGCATCAGCAAGGAAGAAATTAAGCCAATCACGGAATAGCAAATCAGCATGGCCACTATCGGCCACCATGAAGCGGTCAAATTACAGAAAATCCCCGCCAGCACCGGGCCGAAGCCAACGGCGACCAGACCACCCGCTTCTTTCGATATCGCCATTCGCGTAAAGCGATTACGTGAACCGAACATTTCCGCCATGGTGATATTTTCCAGAGCAAACAGCCCCAGCACTGCCACGTTATGAATCACAATCAGCGATAACATAATCGTGCTGGCGCTATAACTTTTATCGACAATGATCGCCAGCATCGGGTAAGCCAAAATAATCGCGGAAATATTAACGATAATATAGGGCAAACGGCGCCCGACTTTATCCGAAAGCCAACCTAACAACGGGATAGTGAAAAATCCGATGACTGAGCTAATCATTAAAGCATCGGTAGGAATCGCTTTATCGAATAATAAGGTCTGCACCAGATATCCGGCGAGGAAGGTTTGCAAAAGCCCTGAATTACCGGCCTGACCAAAACGTAATCCCGTCGCCAGCCAGAAAAATTTGCTTTTTAACATGGCGCCAAACGTGTTTTGCGCAGCGGCGGCTCTTGCCTGAACCTCGTCAGCTTCGCTGACTTGCTCAAATACCGGGCTCTCTTTCAGATTCAGACGCAGCCAGATGGCAAAGATCATCACCACGACGCTGGCAAGGAACGGAATACGCCAGCCCCAGGCGATCAGCTGTTCGCGATCGAGCAGGAAGAACATGACCGCCCAGATAGCCGTGGCGCTCAGCGTACCGCAGTTGGTGCCCATCGCCACCAGCGAAGAGATAATGCCGCGTTTCCCTTTCGGCGCGTACTCCGCCAGCATAGTCCCGGCGCCGGAAATCTCAGCGCCCGCGCCCAGCCCCTGAATAATACGCAGAGTCACCAGTAACACGGGAGCAAAAATACCAATCTGCGCGTAGGTCGGTAATACGCCGATTAATGTGGTGCAAATTCCCATCATGGTGATAGTAATAAACAGTACCTTTTTGCGGCCGATACGGTCGCCCATTTTACCAAAGATAAAAGCGCCGACGATCCTCGCAATATAACCTGCGCCATAGGTTCCCATCGCTAATATCAGCGCCATCGCCGCCGATTGTTCAGGGAAAAATATTTCATGGAATACCAGTGCGGCGCCGAGCGAATAAAGCTGGAAATCCATAAACTCTAACGCCGTGCCGAGCCACCCGGATACGGCGGCGCGAATCAGATCTGAGGTGGTTCTCTCATTTTTAGCTGTCGTCATCATAATAATCTCTGAATGTAGGATACAGCGATATTGTTTGTATTTATTTATTGAAAGTTAATAACACCTTGCAGCAACGCTTTCTATCTTCTTCAAATAAGGTAATCGCATCGACGACATGCTCAAAAGCAAACTGATGGGTAATTAACTGATCCGGATTAATTAATCCCTTGCCCAGCCATTCGAGAACCAGCGGGAATTTATTAGCATTAAGCCTGGATGAGTAGATGGCGAGTTCTTTACCGGTGATCCCCTGCTGCGGCACCAGGGACGGTTCGGTGGAAAAGCCCATCACCACGATCCTGCCCGCAGGAGAAGCCAGCGCAATGGCCTCCGCTAAAATCGCCGGATGGCAGGCGGCGTCGATAATCAGCGTCGGGCGAATCCCCTGATCTTCCAGCGCCTGCGCCAGCGGCTGCTCTTTATTATTGATGGTCCAGTCGGCGCCGTTTTGCTGCGCCATCTGCAGACGTTCGGGGATCGGGTCAGCCACGATGACCTGATGGACGTTATAGACGCGCTTCAGCACCTGAATAGTGGTTAAGCCCATCGGCCCGGCGCCGTAAACCAGCGCGATGTCCTGCTCACTGGGCTTGGCCCGCCCGGTGACGTTAGCGGCGATAGTAAAAGGTTCCACCATGACCGCATGGTTATCGCTGACGCTATCCGGCACTGGCCAGGCGTTTTTCGCCGGCACTACAGCGTATTCGCTAAAACCGCCATCGCGGTGGACGCCAAGCACGACCAGCGAAGTACAGACATTCGGTTTACCGACTGAACAGGGATAACACTGGCCACAGCTGATCACCGGATCAACCGTCACCCGCTGGCCCACGGTTTTATCCGTCACGCCCTCGCCCACGGCGTCAATCACGCCGAAAAACTCATGACCAATCACCCGTGGATATCTGGCAAATGGATTATGCCCGCGATAAATATGGCTATCGGAACCGCAAATACCCGCAAGCAGAACCTTTACGCGGACTTCTCCGGGAGCCGGCTGCGGCAACGGACGTTCTTCAATCACTAACGCATTCGGTTGCTGGATAACAATGCTCTTCATTTTCCTCTCCTTACCAGTTCCACAAGGTGCCATCTTCCAAACGTGCGACCGGTAAATAAGCCGGATCGTAGGGATATTTCGCCGCCAGTTTTTCGTCGAATTCGATACCCAGGCCCGGTTTTTCGCCCGGGTGCATATAGCCGTTATCGAAAGTCCAGCTATGCGGGAAGACTTCCAGCATTTGCTCGGAATAACCCATATATTCCTGCACGCCGAAATTCGGTACCCACAGGTCGAAATGTAGCGCCGCCGCCATGCACACCGGCGACAGATCGGACGGCCCATGCGAGCCGGTACGCACCTGATACAGCGCAGCAAAATCGGCGATCCGCCGCATGCCGCTGATACCGCCAGCGTGCGTTATGGTGGTGCGGATATAGTCAATCAACTGCTCTTCAATCAGCTGCTTGCAATCCCAGATGCTATTAAAGACTTCACCAACGGCAATCGGCGTCACGGTATGCTGGCGAATTAAGCGGAAGCACGCTTGATTCTCGGCAGGCGTCGGATCTTCCATCCAGAACAGACGGTACTCCTCAACACTTTTACCAAAACGCGCGGCTTCAATCGGCGTTAAACGATGGTGCATGTCGTGCAGCAGGTGTTCGTTGAAGCCAAACCTTTCACGCACGGCGGCGAACAGTTGCGGGGTAAAATCGAGATACTTTTCCGTCGACCATAACTGCTCTTCCGGCCACTGGCCTTTGGTCGCCGGTTCGTACGCCTGACCTTTCCCCTTGGCCATGCCGTACGTGGTTTTCATCCCCGGAATGCCGCACTGCACACGGATGGCCTTAAAGCCCATTTCCTGATGACGGGCATAGTCATCCAGCACTTCATCAATGGAATGACCGGTGGTGTGGCAATACACCATGACGCCTTCACGCGACGCGCCGCCCAGTAACTGGTACAACGGCATTCCCGCCGCCTTAGCTTTGATATCCCACAATGCCATATCCACAGCGGAGATCGCCGACATGGTCACCGGGCCGCGGCGCCAGTAAGCGCCTTTATAGAAAAACTGCCAGATATCTTCGATGCGGTGCGCATCGCGGCCAATCAGCTGCGGACAAAGGTGATCTTTCAGGTATGAAGCGACCGATAATTCGCGGCCGTTTAGCGTGGCGTCTCCGAGGCCGACGATCCCCTCATCGGTGGTGATTTTTAAGGTGACGAAATTACGTCCAGGGCAGGTAACAAAAACGTCGGCGGCAACGATCTTCATCTGTCATTCCTTGTATCTTGGCGGTGAGTGATCAAAATTAAATCACCAGACCTACTACCATACAAGTATGATATTTAAAAAAGATGCGGGGGATCACAAATGAATAATGCAGCGGGTGACGCCCAACGCCACCCGCTGACGGCTAGTGAATACGATCTTTCACGATGAAGAAATAGCACAACGCACCGGTAAAGGTCACACAAGCGGCGATAACCAATGCGAGATTAAAGGAGTGAGTCGTATCCACCACCCAGCCGGTCACCACCGGGGCAAAGGAGGCGAAAACAAAGCTGCCGAAGTTCTGAATCGCCGCCACTGAAGCCACTTTATTCTCGCTAACCATCACCTGCACCAGCCCCCAGGCCGAGGTTCCGGCAAAATGGACGCAGAATAGCGCCATCGAGATAAAGGCCACCGCCTGCGTCGGTGAACTCGATTGCACAACCAGCAGCGTGCCGAGCGCGGAAAGCACCAAACCAACGACGATGGCCGTTTTCCGCGTCTTCGCCAGATCATAGCCGCGACGCGCCAGCGCATCGACCACCAGGCCATTGACCCACATCCCTACCGCCGCGGCGAGAAACGGGATCGCCGCCACCCAACCGGTTTTCGCCAGGCTCAATCCTTGCTGCGCCTGCAAATAGCCCGGCAGCCACGCGATATACAGCCAGCCGGTATAGTTGACCCCGGAGAAACCTAAAATCATCCCCCAGGTAGTACGCCGTTTGAACAACGCCAACCATTCGCTAAACACCAGCGTCGGGCGCGCTTTTTCCGGCGCCGCCAGATACTGGCGCTCCTCCTGTTGCAGGTCGAACTGCGCACGGTTGCGATACCACGCGTACCAGCACAGGCCGACAACGATCCCGGCGAGGCCGATAACCACAAACATGGTGCGCCAGCCCCAGGCGATTTGCATCAACACCAGCGCTGGCGGAGCGATTGCCTGACCAAGCACCGTTGACGAGTTAAAAATGCCCACCGCGGTGCCGCGCTCTTTTTGCACATACCAGTCGGTAATCGATTTCACGCCCGCCGGCATAAACGGCGCCTCCCCAATCCCGAGGCCGATACGCAACAAAATGAAATGGCTAAAGGAGTTCACCACCCCGGTCAGCGCCTGCATCAATGACCAGAAAATCAGCCCGGCCCCCAACACGATGCGAGGACCAAAGCGATCCAGCAAAATACCAGATGGGAGTTGCGCAAAACCGTAGGACAGCGAAAACGCCGACAGCAGAACACCAAATTCGGTCGCGCTAAGGCCGAGATCGCCGCGGATCGCCTCACCGGCGACGCTTAATGACGAGCGATCGAGGAAGTTGACGATACCGGCGATAAACAGCAACGTCAGAGTGACTTTTTGTACCCGGCCAATACGCGCGGGTTTCACGCCAGCTTCGCTGACGAGGGGTTGTGTAGCCATGATTGCCTCTTACAATAAACAGCACAGTGCAGTTAGCGTAAGTAAGGCAACTAGTCGGCTACCATACAAGAACCAAGGTTAAAATTAGCGTGGAAGATCACAAAGCGAGATTTTTTTCGCTCGGGCGGCGCGCTACGCCCGCCCCCAGCCAGCCACGATGATCAGCATGCCGCACAGCGCAATCGCCGCGCCCGCCCAGTCATAGTGGCTCAGCTTAACGCCGTCGACAAAACGTAGCCACAGCAGCGCGGTACAGACATAAACGCCGCCGTAGGCGGCATACACTCTGCCGCTGGCTTCCGGGTGAAGCGTTAGCAGCCAGACGAACATTGCCAGCGCCAGACCAGTTGGGATCAGCAGCAGCGGCGAACCGCCCCGCTTTAACCATAGCCATGGCAAATAGCAGCCGATGATTTCGCACAGCGCGGTAGCAAAGAAAAGCAGCGTGGTTTTCAGCATTAAAAGTTAGGTAAATGAGACAATACATGGCGCTAGTGTACGCGATAATGCGCAGGCGCCCACGCCATTTTGTCAGGTAGGCGCGGGTAGCGAGTTGTAGTAAACTCATACAACTGATTAACCCTTTTTATCACTCAAAGGAAATCGTGATGAAAATGACACGCAATAAACGCTGGTGCCTGACAGCCCTGCTGGCGGCGAGCGCGATGGTCTATACCGCTTCGTCCTTCGCACAAACCGACAGACTGGTGATCGAGTCCGGCGACAGCGCACAGAGCCGCCAGCAAGCCGCGATGGAAAAAGAGCAGTGGAACGATACCCGCTCTTTACGTCAGAAGGTTAATAAACGCACGGAGAAAGAGTGGGATAAAACCGACGTAGCTTTTGATGCGCAGGATAACTGCCAGAAGAGCGCCAACGTCAACGCCTATTGGGAGCCCAACACCCTGCGCTGCCTTGACCGTCGCACCGGTCGCGTGATTACGCCATAATCCCCCGGCGCCTGCGGGCGCCATCATTTATTACTGCACACAGGAACACCCCATGTCTGACGCTTATCACGTCAAACTCCGTCCGCTTGAGCGCGAAGATCTGCGCTTCGTCCATCAACTTGATAACAACGCCAGCGTGATGCGTTACTGGTTTGAAGAGCCGTATGAAGCCTTCGTCGAGCTCTCCGACCTTTACGACAAACACATTCACGATCAGAGCGAACGCCGCTTTGTTATCGAATGTGATGGTGAAAAAGCCGGGCTGGTGGAACTGGTGGAAATTAACCACGTTCACCGCCGCGCGGAGTTTCAGATTATTATTTCCCCGGAATATCAGGGCAAAGGCCTGGCGACGCGCGCCGCCGGGCTGGCGATGGACTACGGTTTTACCGTTCTCAATCTGTATAAGCTGTATCTGATCGTCGATAAAGAAAACGAAAAAGCAATCCACATCTACCGCAAACTCGGCTTTATGGTAGAAGGCGAACTCATTCACGAATTCTTTATCAATGGCGAATACCGCAACACCATTCGCATGTGCCTGTTCCAGCATCAGTATCTTGAGAAGCATCGCCATCAGGGGCAGACGTTGCTCAAACCGACGGCTCAATAATAGTCGATACTGTTTTTGATGCTGTAATGGCGCGTCACCGCTGGCTGGACGCTTTCATCGACAACCTGCATCTCGCAGCGGATCGGGTTGTCGTGATCGTCATAGTCGCAGGTTTGTTTCACCTTGCCTAACGCCCGGTCGTTGAACACGCTCACGGCGCTGTAGTCGAGTTTTTTGCGCGGATCGCTGGACGGCGTCGATACCACGCTGAAACGCTCGTCTTTCGCGGTGGTCGTTTTCCCTAACGGGTAGCCTTCCCCATCGTAGCGATAGCTGGAGGTGCTCCCTTTCCCGCGAGCGGTCACCACAAAACCGTTATCATCCGTCTCCCAGTTGATGCCCGCCGCCGGCATCTCGGCCAGCTGACATTTTCCCTGTAGCCGCAGGCGTTTCTCATGCGTTTGCGCGTCAAGATAGTAGTTAGCATCCAGCACCAGCGTGCCGCCGGTTTTACTTTCGAGGTCGGTAAAGTCCAGCAGATCGAAACAACCTTCTGTCGATAGCTGCGCACGCACCCGCTTCACCATTTCCCCCTGATCATCAAACAGGATCTGCGTAAACGTTTTCACCGGGCCACGCAGCGGGTCGAACTCAAACTCATTGGAAAAACTGGCCATCTCCGGGGTAAAGGCTACCGGCGTCGAGGGCTTATCGCAGGCGCTGAGCAGTGCCGCCGCCGGGATCAGCAAAAACAGTTTATTCACAGCTGCTACCTTTTTGGGAATATTCCAATCATTTTAGCAAATACAATTGTTTACACCAATTCTGCTATGCTTAAAACTGGATAACGTCAATAAGGAGCTTATGATGAAACTATCCCCATGGCTATGCGCGACCCTACTGCTGGGCTCGACATCCGTACTGGCAGCGCCGGATTCCTGCGAGCGGGTGAAAGGCGAGATCCAGCAAAAAATCGTCAATAACGGCGTACCGGCTTCTGGTTTTAGCCTCGCGATCGTTCCTAACGATCAACCAGACCAGCCCGGCGCTCAGGTTGTCGGCCACTGCGCCAACGATACCTTCAAGATAATCTATACCCGCAGCGCCGACGCTGCCGCGACGGATACCGACGCTCAATAACCCCCACTTTCAAGTGAAGGATCTTATCTCCGGTTGACCGGGGATAAGATTCGTCTACCCCTAATTAAGTATTATTCCTCACCCATGCGCCAGCAATGACCCGGTAGCTGGCGGCATTTCGCATAATAAAAATCATGGAGTGAGCACAATGTCTTATCCTGAACATCCCGGCGGTCTCAGCCGTCGCACGCTAATTAAATCCTCGGCGATCGGTTCCCTGGCGTTGGCCGCTGGCGGTCTGTCGCTGCCCTTCAGTCTGCGCGCCGCGGCAGCGGCTGTTCAGCACGCTGTCGGAGGTGAAGAAAAAATCGTCTGGGGCGCTTGCTCCGTCAACTGCGGCAGCCGTTGCGCGCTGCGCCTGCATGTTCGCGATGACGAAGTGGTATGGGTCGAAACCGATAACACCGGTCACGATGTCTACGGCGACCATCAGGTTCGCGCCTGTCTGCGCGGGCGATCCATTCGCCGTCGTATCAACCACCCCGACCGCCTCAACTACCCCATGAAACGTGTCGGCAAACGCGGTGAAGGAAAATTCGAGCGTATTAGCTGGGCGGAGGCGCTGGACGCGATCGCCGGCAATCTGGCGCGAGTCGTAAAAGAGTACGGCAACGAAGCGGTCTACATTAATTACTCTTCCGGCATTGTCGGCGGCAATATGACCCGCTCATCCCCTTCCGCTTCGCCGGTCATGCGGTTGATGAACTGCTACGGCGGTTCACTCAACCAGTACGGTACCTACAGCACGGCGCAGATCGCCTGCGCGATGCCCTATACCTACGGTAGCAACGACGGCAACAGCACCTCGGATATTGAAAACAGCAAACTGGTGGTGATGTTCGGCAATAACCCGGCGGAAACCCGCATGAGCGGCGGCGGCATTACCTGGTATCTTGAGCAGGCGCGCGAACGCTCTAACGCGCGAATGATCGTTATCGATCCGCGCTACACCGATACCGCCGCCGGTCGAGAAGATGAGTGGATCCCGATTCGCCCCGGTACCGATGCCGCGCTGGTGGCCGGTATCGCCTGGGTGTTGATCAACGAAAACCTGGTTGACCAGCCGTTCCTCGATCAATACTGCGTCGGCTATGATGAAAAAACGCTGCCAGCTGACGCCCCGGCCAACGCTCACTACAAAGCCTACATCCTTGGCCAGGGCGATGACGCTACAGCCAAAACGCCGCAGTGGGCTTCACGTATTACCGGTATTCCCGCCGATCGCATCATTAAACTGGCGCGTGAAATCGGCATGACCAAACCCGCCTATATTTGCCAGGGCTGGGGCCCGCAGCGTCAGGCGAACGGCGAACTGGCGGCTCGCGCTATCGCCATGCTGCCGATTTTAACCGGCAACGTCGGTATCAATGGCGGCAACAGCGGCGCCCGCGAATCCACCTACACCATCACCATCGAACGCCTGCCGGTGCTGGAAAACCCGGTGAAAACCGCCATCTCCTGCTTTAGCTGGACCGATGCTATCGCCCGCGGGCCGGAAATGACCGCCACCCGCGACGGCGTGCGCGGTAAAGAGAAGCTGGATGTGCCAATCAAATTCCTGTGGAACTACGCGGGCAACACCATTATCAACCAGCATTCCGACATCAATAAAACCCACGATATTCTGCAGGATGAGCGCAAATGCGAGATGATCGTGGTCATCGAAAACTTTATGACCTCGTCGGCGAAGTATGCCGATATCCTGCTGCCGGATCTGATGACCGTAGAACAGGAAGATATTATTCCTAACGATTATGCCGGTAACATGGGCTATCTGATTTTCATCCAGCCCGCCACCTCGGCCAAGTTTGAACGCAAACCTATCTACTGGATCTTAAGCGAGGTGGCGAAACGCCTCGGCGACGACGTGTACCAGCGTTTTACCGAAGGTCGTACCCAGGAGCAGTGGCTACAGTATCTGTACGCCAAAATGGTTGCCAAAGACCCGGCACTGCCGAGCTACGACGCGCTCAAGCAAATGGGCATTTACAAACGTAAAGACCCGAACGGCCATTTCGTCGCCTATCGCGATTTCCGCCGCGATCCTGAAGCGCATCCGTTGAAGACCCCCTCAGGAAAAATCGAGATCTACTCCAGCCGCCTCGCCGACATCGCTAACCAGTGGCAACTGGAAAAAGACGAGGTCATCAGCCCGCTGCCGGTGTATGCCTCCACTTTTGAAGGCTGGGACGATCCGCTGCGCAGCCAATTCCCGCTGCAGCTGTTCGGCTTTCATTATAAGGCGCGCACCCACTCCAGCTACGGCAACGTTGATGTGCTGCAGGCCGCTTGTCGTCAGGAAGTCTGGCTTAACCCTATCGACGCGGAGAAACGCGGAATTAAAAACGGCGACATGGTGCGGGTGTTCAACCCGCGCGGCGAGCTGCGTATTCCGGCTAAGGTGACGCCGCGCATCATGCCCGGCGTCTCGGCCATGGGCCAGGGAGCGTGGCACGACGCCAATATGGCTGGCGACCGCATCGACCATGGTGCCTGTATGAATACCCTGACGACTCATCGGCCTTCGCCGCTGGCAAAGGGGAATCCACAGCACACCAATCTGGTCGAAATCGAGAAGGTTTAAGGAGTAAACCATGAGCACGCAATATGGATTCTTTATCGATTCCGCCCGTTGCACCGGTTGCAAAACCTGCGAGCTGGCCTGTAAAGACTACAAGAACCTGACGCCGGACGTCAGCTTCCGCCGTATTTATGAATATGCTGGCGGGGGCTGGCAGGAGGACAACGGCGTCTGGAACCAGAACGTTTTTGCCTATTACCTCTCCATCGCCTGCAACCATTGTGAGGACCCGGCCTGTACCAAAGTCTGTCCGAGCGGGGCGATGCACAAGCGCGAAGACGGTTTTGTGGTGGTCAACGAAGAGGTCTGCATTGGTTGCCGCTACTGCCATATGGCCTGCCCGTACGGTGCGCCGCAGTACAACGCCGCCAAAGGTCACATGACCAAGTGCGATGGGTGCCACGAGCGCGTGGCAGAAGGCAAGAAGCCTGTCTGCGTCGAATCCTGCCCGCTACGCGCGCTGGACTTCGGGCCGATTGCCGAACTGCGTGAAAAACACGGCCAACTGGCCGCCGTCGCGCCGTTGCCGTCGGCGCGCTTCACGAAGCCAAGCATCGTCATTAAACCTAACGCCAACAGCCGCCCGTGCGGCGATACCACCGGCTATCTGGCTAATCCGAAGGAGGTCTAAAATGGGAAATGGATGGCATGAATGGCCGCTGGTACTGTTCACGGTTCTCGGACAATGCGTCGTTGGCGCGATCATTGTCAGCGGTCTTGGCTGGATGTCGCAGACAGGCCAGCGCGACGCGCAACAGCGACTGGTTCGCGGCATGTTCTTTATTTGGCTGATGATGGGGATCGGCTTTCTCGCCTCAGTCATCCATCTGGGTTCGCCGCTGCGTGCGTTTAACTCACTGAACCGCGTCGGCGCATCGGCGCTGAGCAACGAAATCGCCAGCGGCGCCCTCTTCTTCGCCGTAGGCGGATTGTGGTGGCTGCTGGCGGCGCTGGGAAAAATGCCTGCGGCGCTCGGTAAAATCTGGTTGCTGATCACCATGCTGTTGGGTCTGATGTTTATCGTGGCGATGACCCGGGTCTATCAAATCGACACCGTGCCGACATGGTACACTGGCTACACCACCAGCGCGTTCTTCCTGACGGCGCTGCTGAGCGGGCCGCTGTTCGCCGCCCTGCTGCTGCAGGCAGCGAGAATCAACTTTAACGGCTGGTTTTTTGCCGCCATCAGCGTTGCTGCGCTGATGGTTAGCGCAGCGGTGATGGTTCTACAAAGCGCCGACCTCGGCGTAATCCACAGTTCAGTACAGCAGGCGAATACTTTATTGCCGGAATACGGCAGGCTGCAGGTGCTGCGGCTGGTCCTGCTGGCGCTCGGCCTCGGCTGCTGGCTATGTCCGTTGATTCGCCGTCAGTCGCCGCGCGTCGCCGGGCTATGGGTTGGTCTGGTGTTGGTATTGGTCGCTGAATGTATTGGCCGGGGCCTGTTTTATGGTCTGCATATGACCGTGGGTATGGCGGTTGCGGGTTAATGAGACGGCGCGCCAACGCGCGCCGCAGTAAGGAATTAAAGTCATGATGCAAATCCTAAACCGCGACGCTGTCGCGTTAAGCGCCCGAACGTTGGGCGCGCTGTTCTCTTTTGCTCCGGACAGCGAGCAAAATGCGCCGTTAGTCGCCGCCTTCCAGGACGGTACCTGGCAGCCGCAGTGGCCATTTCCAGTAGCGGATTCGCTGGTCACGGGTTTTGCCGCCATGAGCGACGAAACGCTGCCGGAAGCCTGGCAGCGCTTGTTTATCGGCCCGTGGGCGCTGCCAGCGCCCCCATGGGGCTCGGTCTGGCTGGATAAAGAATCCGTACTGTTCGGCGATTCAACGCTGGCGCTGCGCGAATGGATGCGGACAAACGGCATCGCGCTGGATATCGAACGTAACGAACCGGAAGACCATTTTGGAACCTTACTGCTGCTGGCGGCATGGCTGTGTGAAAGCCAGCAGGATGAAGCATTTGCGCAACTGCTCGCCTGGCATCTACTGCCGTGGTCCGGGCGCTTCCTCAGCGTCTTTACTGAGCACGCCGGGCACCCGTTCTATCAGGCCCTGGGGCAACTGGCGCAGACGACGCTGGCGCAATGGCAGGAAAATTTGCCCATCGCCGTGGCGGAAAAACAGCTGTATCGTTAACTCCCCGCCGCGTCGACGCTCCGGCGCGGCTTTTTATGCTTTCTCACCCAGGATAAAAACAGGCGGCATTTATAGCTTTTGCATCTAAGGTTATTCCCTATCACAATAACGCTATGACTCCCGAACCTCGCAGCCACTGATGCAACGTCTTCATAATTACCCCGATATTCAGGTGATGTTTCGCCGCCTGCTCATCGCCACCCTAATTGGCATTCTCGCCGCGCTGGCCGTCGCGCTGTTTCGCCACGCCATGATGGTGCTGGAAACGCTATTTCTCGGCAACGATAGCGGCAGTCTGGTCAACGCCGCGCAGTCGCTGCCATGGTGGCGCCGGCTGCTTACCCCGGCGCTGGGCGGATTAGCCGCAGGGACATTACTGTGGTTGTGGCAACGGCGCAGCGTGGAGCGTCCGCACGCGGCGACCGATTACATGGAAGCGCTGGAAACCGGCGACGGTTGCTTCGACGTTCCGGCAAGTCTCGTTAAATCCCTGGCGTCGCTACTGGTGGTGGTCACCGGCAGCGCCATTGGCCGCGAAGGCGCGATGATCCTGCTGGCTGCATTGGCCGCTTCGCTGTTCGCCCGTCGTTTCACGCCGCAGTCCGAATGGAAACTGTGGGTCGCCTGCGGGGCCGCCGCGGGGATGGCCAGCGCGTATCACGCGCCGCTGGCGGGTAGCCTGTTCATCGCCGAAATTCTCTTTGGCACGTTGATGCTGGCCTCGCTTGGTCCAGTGGTCATCTCAGCGGTCGTCGCGCTACTGCTCACCAACCTGCTGAATGACACTTCCGCGCCGCTCTATCATGTTGTATTTCAGCAAAACCTGACCGTCCTGCATTATGGTTTAATGCTGGCGACCGGTCTGCTGGCAGGGCTGTGCGGCCCGCTATTTATCTGGTTAATGAGCTACAGCCATCGTTGTTTCGTAAAACTAAAACTGTCGCCGCCGTGGCAATTGGCGTTGGGGGGGCTTATTGTCGGCATGTTGTCGCTCGTTACCCCCGCGGTGTGGGGCAACGGTTATAGCGTGGTGCAAAGCTACCTGCTGTCGCCGCCGCTGTTTAGCGTAATCGTCATCGTCTTTGCCTGCAAACTACTGGCGGTGCTGGCCAGCAGTGGTTCCGGCGCCCCGGGCGGCGTATTTACCCCGACGCTGTTCGTCGGGCTGGCGATGGGCATGCTATTTGCCAGCTTCAGCGGGCTGTGGCTGCATGGCGATCAGGGGATGGCGATTATGATTGGTCTCACCGGGATGGCGGCGTTCCTCGCGGCGACAACCCATGCGCCGATTATGTCGACCCTGATGATATGTGAAATGACCGGGCAGTATATGCTGCTGCCCGGTCTCCTGGTTGCCTGCGTACTGGCGTCAGTGCTATCGCGGACCCTACGCCGGGATTCGATCTATCGCCATTACGCTGCCGAGAACGTCTAGATCAACGTACTGGCTTAGTTCACGCTGCTCAGCGCGCGGTAGATAAGGCAGTTCGCCAATCAGCGGCGCCGGCAGCTTTTTGCGCAGTACATCAATGATTTCGGCGTAGTGGGCCAGCCCCGGGTTAATACGGTTCGCCACCCAGCCGATCAGCGGCAAACCATCACTGGCGATCGCCTGGGCAGTCAGCAGGGCATGGTTGATACAGCCTTCCTGAATTCCCACCACCAGCACCACCGGCAACTGTTCCTGTACCACCCACTCTGAGAGCGGACGCAAATCGTTCATCAGGCTGCGCCAACCACCGGTGCCTTCAACCACAACGTGCTCAACCTTACCGCTGAGCTGCTGCAGGCCGTCGCTTAATAAGCTGTAGTTAATCGGGCAGCTGTGCGCCACGCTGCTTTCTTCTTCACTTAAGGCTATGGGATTGACAGCATCATACGGCAGCGACAGCGTTGACACGCTCTGTAATACCAGCGCGTCTTTGTTACGCAGCCCGTCCGGCGTCTCTTTGCTGCCCTTCGCCACAGGCTTATACCCGGCGACGCTTTTACCGCTGGCAGCAAGTGCCTGCAGCAGCGCACGGGAAACCACTGTCTTCCCGACAGCGGTGTCAGTACCTGTTATAAAGAAACGCTTAAACATCACTAACCCCACAGTTATGTTAACGAAAGATACATAAGAGAAATAATAAACTGTGGGAAAAGTCTACGCGAAGCCACCAGAGCCCAGATTGAGATAGCGCAATTTTTGGTGCGACTATGAAAAAATGTTAACCCTGTAACAGTCGGATCAGCAACGATCCGTTATAGAGGGCATCTTTCACCAGTGCCGCGCCAGCCATCGTTCCGCGGTTGGAGAACTGTGTGCTTTCAACCGCGATATGGCGGCTGTACGCCGGTAGCGCCTGTTGCCGAATACAGTCAGAAATTGCTGGAAACAAAATATCGGCAGCCTGGTTAAACGGCGACCCGATAAGAATTTTTTGTGGGTTAAACAGGTTAACCATGATGGCGAGAATGCGCCCAACGTGCGTGCCGACGCCGGTAATAATGTCCCGCGCCAGCAAATCGCCCTGCTGCGCGGCCTGGCATAGCCACTCGACGCTCAATTGCTGCTGATGCAGCATCGAGCTCATGGATTTCGCCATTCGCATCTGCGCCAGTTCCAGCACGCTTTCGACGCTGGCGATGGTTTCCAGGCAACCGTGGTTGCCGCAGTAACAGCGTTTGCCGTAAGGGTCGACCTGGGTATGGCCGATTTCCACCAGGCTGCTGCTGCCAGCGTGCAGCAGGCGACCATCGGTAATCACCCCGGCGCCGACGTTATGGTCGATCACCACCTGGATGACGTCTCGCGCGCCACGGGAAGCGCCAAACAGCGATTCCGCCATCGTCCAGGCGCTGATATCGTGCTGAATGTAGACCGAGACCCCGGTATGGTTGGCCAACACTTCGCCAAGCGGCATGTCTTTCACGTCGTCATAAAACGGCATGCGGTGGATGATGCCGTTTTCGGTATCAATAATCCCCGGCATGGTAATGGCGATGGCGGTCAGACGCTCCAGCTTCTTTTGGTGACGAATAAAAAACTGGTCGATATGATCGATGATCCGCGTCAGTAGCGGTTGCGCATGCTGCAGTGGTAGCTCCAGCTGCTCTTCCACCACCAGCTTGCTGCTCAGGTCGCGCAACGCCAGATGGATTTCACCGCGGTTGATGCGCAACGAAAGGTAGTGCCAGGCCTCGGTTTCGACCATCAGCCCGACCGCCGGGCGACCGCGGCTGCCCGGCTCCTGGATTTCCGTTTCCTGCACCAGGTGCGCTTCCAGCATTTCGCGGACGATTTTGGTGATACTGGCAGGCGCCAGTTGCGCAAATCGGGACAGGTCGATACGCGACACCGGGCCAAGCTGATCAATCAGGCGATACACGGCTCCTGCGTTGGTCTGCTTTATTTGATCGATATGGCCTGGTTGACTATCCGCTACCACCGTTGACTCCCTTTATTTTCGCGCTTCGAAATAAACTTTCGGCTATGGTGAAGCACTTCGATGGTACACGTCAAATTTTTACTTAGCCTTGTGATTTGCCGCACGTTTTTGACCGATTTTTGTCTCATTTTGCCAGGGCGGCAGCGGCGAGGAGATAGTCGCGAAAACGCTGCGCCGCCAACCCCTGCTCGCGGTGTTTGGCCCACACCAGCCACATTTCCGATACCGCATCCGGTTCGCTAATCGGCAGCCAGCGCATTTCGTTCAATTGTACCCGCTTAAACGACGCGGGCAGGATCGACACACCAAGGCCAGAAGCCACAAGGCCGATAATCGTCATCGCCTCGCCCACCTCTTGCGTAATCACCGGCGCAGTCCCGTAGCGACGCATTAACCCCAAAATATCGTCGTACAAACCGGTACCGACGTGCGGGTCGAAAAATACGAATGGTTCACGCGCCAGTTCAACCAGACTGACCGTATGCTGGCAAGCCAGAGGATGATCGCCGGGCACCATCGCCAGTAACGGCTCACGCAATACCCTTTCCCAACACAGGGTTTCCGGCAACTGCGTATTGCGCATCAGGCCAAGATCGAGCGCCCCTTCATTCAGCGGCATAATTTGCTCACGAGTATTGGTTTCACGGGTCTGAATATGCACATCGGGAAAACGACGGCGAAACGTCGAGAGCGTATCGGAAACCGCTTTAATAAACGGTGCCGACGAGGTAAAGCCAATGCGCAGCTCGCCGGTCTCGCCATGGTGCAGACGCCCGGCGCGGGCGGCGGCATCTTCCACCTGCGCCAGAATTTGCCGGCTATCGGCGAGAAACTGTTTTCCTGCCGCCGTCAGGCTGACGCTGCGGTTGGTACGGGCAAAAAGACGCGCGCCAATCTGTTGTTCCAGAATCTGAATTTGCTGACTTAACGGCGGTTGGGAGATGTTCAGACGCGCCGCCGCGCGACCAAAATGCAGCTCTTCCGCCACGGCGACAAAGTAACGCAAATGACGCAGCTCGATATTCATATTTAAAACGTCTTATTTGAGATTATTAATATATTAGACGGAATATTTACAATTTTATACCCTAAAAATGTGAGCTGAATGGTCACATCAGTTTGTTTGTAATCCAGCTGTATATAAGCAAGGAATTCTCCGTGAGTAACACAACAACCGCTGACACCGCACCGGCGAGTGACGTCAGAGATAAGGTCGTTTCCCAGCCAAATCAATTCATTAAACGCGGCACGCCGGCGTTTATACGCGTCACCCTGGCGCTGTTTTCCGCCGGACTGGCTACCTTCGCCCTGCTTTATTGCGTACAGCCCATTCTGCCAGTGCTGTCGAGCGAGTTCGGCGTAACGCCTGCCAGTAGCAGTATCTCACTGTCGATTTCCACCGCGATGCTCGCCGTCGGCCTGCTGTTTACCGGCCCGCTGTCGGATGCCATTGGCCGCAAGCCGGTGATGGTCACCGCGCTGCTGCTGGCGGCGTGTTGCTCGTTATTATCAACGGTGATGACCAGTTGGCACGGCATTCTGATCATGCGTGCGCTGATCGGTCTGTCGCTCAGTGGCGTGGCGGCTGTTGGCATGACTTATCTTAGCGAAGAGATCCATCCAAGCTTCGTGGCATTTTCGATGGGGCTGTACATCAGCGGCAACTCGATTGGCGGCATGAGCGGCCGTCTGCTCACCGGGGTATTTACCGATTTCTTCGGCTGGCGCGTGGCGCTGGCGGTCATTAGCGGCTTCGCGCTGGCAGCGGCCATTATGTTCTGGCGTATCCTGCCGGAGTCGCGCCATTTCCGCCCAATGTCGCTGAAACCCAAATCGTTGCTGATTAACTTCCACCTGCACTGGCGCGATCGCGGCCTGCCGTTGCTGTTCCTCGAAGGTTTTCTGCTGATGGGCGCGTTCGTCACCCTGTTTAACTATATCGGCTACCGTTTGATGATGTCGCCGTGGTCGTTGAATCAGGCAGTGGTCGGCCTGCTGTCGGTCGCCTATCTGACCGGGACCTGGAGCTCGCCGAAGGCTGGTGCGCTGACGGTGCGTTACGGCCGTGGTCCAGTGATGCTGTTCTTTATTGCGGTGATGCTGTTTGGCCTGTTGATGACGCTGTTCTCGCCGCTGTGGCTGATTTTCATCGGCATGCTGCTGTTCTCCGCCGGTTTCTTTGCCGCTCACTCGGTCGCCAGCAGTTGGATCGGCCCAAGAGCGCGCCGCGCCCGCGGCCAGGCCTCATCGCTGTATCTGTTTAGTTATTATTTGGGATCCAGCATTGCGGGGACATTAGGCGGGGTATTCTGGCACAACTACGGTTGGAACGGCGTCGGCGGCTTTATTGCGCTGCTGCTGATGGCCGCACTCCTGACCGGCGCCTGTTTGCACAACCGCCTGAAATAACCTTTAGCGACGTGGCCCTTGCGGGTCACGTCCGCTCACCACAGCCCGAGTACCGACGGTAATCCCAACAGTTCTCTGAGAGCATCCATAGAGAGCAGTGCGAAAAACACCCACGTGAACGGATTCATACTCGCCTCCGCTGACAGCCAGCGCCTGAATTAAGTTTAGCCGAGGGTAAACCGCGCCGCTGGCAAAAAGTCGCCGCTCGCGACTCGACCAAATCCTGTCGACACGATAGTGTAGAACCGGACAATCGATACTTTCCCACTCGCTACAGGCCAGAAGAGACTATGACTGAAAATAACAACTATCAGCAGCTCACCCGCACCTTCCAACGCCTTTCCCGCTTCTCTCATCTGGCCGCTATCGCCGGTTGGGATATGTTCGCCATGATGCCGCCCGGCGGCAGCCGCGCACGCGGCGAAGCGCTGGCGGAACTCGGCGTGCTGCAGCACCAGATTTTAACCGACAAGAAGGTTGGTGAATGGCTGGAGCACGCGCAGCAGGAAGACCTTAATGACCTGGAGCAGGCCAACCTGCGCGAAATGACTCGTCAGTACCAACAGGCGGCGCTGCTGCCGGAAAGTCTGGTGGAAGCGAAATCGCTGGCCGGCAGTCGCTGTGAACACGCCTGGCGCAGCCAGCGCCCGGCCAACGACTGGCAGGGTTTTGCCGAAAACCTGCGCGAGGTAGTTAAACTCAGCCGCGAAGAGGCGCAGATCCGCGCCGAAGCCAAAGGATGCTCACGCTACGACGCGTTGCTGGATATTTTTGAACCCGATATGACCAGCGCGCGCCTCGACGTTCTGTTCGCCGATCTTAAATCCTGGCTGCCGTCGCTACTGACCAATGTCGTTGATAAGCAAGCGCAACAAACGCGGCTTGCGCCACAGGGGCCATTCGCCGTTGCCGATCAGCGCGAGCTGGGGCTGGAAGCGATGCGGGTACTGGGGTTTGATTTTGACGGCGGGCGGCTCGACATCAGCGCCCACCCGTTCTGCGGCGGCGTCCCGCAGGATGTCCGCATCACCACCCGCTACAATGAGAGCGATTTACTGAGCGCCCTGTTCGGCGTGATCCACGAAACTGGTCACGCGCGCTATGAGCAAAATCTACCACGCAACTGGGTCGATCAGCCGGTGGGGCTGGCCCGTTCAACCGCCATTCACGAATCGCAGAGTTTGTTCTTCGAAATGCAGCTTGGCCGCAGCGAAGCATTCCTCGACCGCCTGCTGCCCGCCGTGCGGCAGCGTTTTGGCGACCAGCCAGCGTTCAGCGCAGAGAACTTTATCGCCTGGAACCAACGCGTGAAGCCAGGCTTCATTCGCGTCGATGCCGATGAAGTCAGTTATCCGGCGCACGTCATTCTGCGCTACGAAATCGAGCGCGCGCTGATCGACGGCGAGATTGACGTTGACGATATTCCGACGCTGTGGGATGAGAAAATGCAAAGCTGGCTGGGTATTTCGACCACCGGTAACTATCGCGATGGCTGTATGCAGGATATTCACTGGACCGATGGCGGCTTCGGCTATTTCCCTTCCTACACGTTGGGGGCAATGTACGCCGCGCAGCTAATGGCCGCCGCCAAACGCGCGCTGCCTAATCTTGCGCAGGACGTGGCCAACGGCGACTTCCATACCCTGTTCGACTGGCTGCGGCACAATATCTGGCAGCACGGCAGCCGCTTCACCACCTCGCAACTGATTAAAAATGCCACCGGCGAAGATCTCAACAGCGACTACTTCCGCCAGCATCTTACCGCCCGTTACCTCTAAACCTTCTGCGCCGGGGCCTGCTCCGGCGCGCGATTCCTGTGTACATTCACATTGTACAAACGGTTACATGCCGATACCAAACACTCACGGAAAGCTCGAAAAGACAAGCATATAGTTATTTCAACGGCCCCGCAGTGGGGTTGAAATGAAGAAAACTTTTCGAGGATATCAGAATGAAAAAAGTATTAGCTCTGGTCGTTGCCGCTGCTATGGGTCTGTCTTCCGCTGCTTTCGCTGCTGATGCAGCAAGCACCACTCAGGCTCCGGCTGCTGCAACTCACAGCACCACTGCCAAGACTACGCATCATAAAAAACACCACAAAGCTGCCGCCAAACCTGCTGCAGAACAGAAAGCACAGGCTGCCAAGAAACACAAAAAAGCCGCTGCTAAACCAGCTGTAGAGCAAAAAGCTCAGGCTGCGAAAAAACACCACAAAAAAGCGGCAACCAAACCCGCTGCACAGAAAGCGCAGGCCGCTAAAAAGCACCACAAAACTGCCGCTAAGCCAGTAGCACAGAAAGCTCAGGCTGCGAAAAAACATCACAAAGCCACCAAACACACCGCGGCTAAACCAGCTGCACAGCCAGCTGCATAATCTTCCCGCTTAGTCTGGTATCGTGTAAATCGGCGCTGTTTCAGCGCCGTTTTTTTCTGGAGAGCGCTATGCTGCGACGTTATCGTTTTGAGCTCATCCTGATACTGCTGATTATCTGCGCGCTGGTGGCAACACGTTTTTTCCTCTACTAGGCAGGCGTTAATCATCCCCTTCAATGGGAAAACCGGCTTCACGAATAGCCTGACGACTATCGCTGACTCCCGCAGCATACCCGGCTTCAATCTCACACACCGGGCTCGCGCTGGATAAAGGTAAGCGAATCGGCGTCGCCAGTTGACGTTCCAGTTCGCGGATCTTTTGCCGTGCCATAAGTAGCTCCTGCGCCAGCTCCTCCACCTTTATTTCTGTTGTCGCGCCAGCCGCTAGCGCCTGTAATAGCGTTTCATCGATCGTCATCATGTCCCCCATCTCTGCAGCAACTGCCAGGAATTATAGCCAAAACCGTACAATGCCATCGTCAACAACAACAGCGCTGAAATTTTCGTGAGCAGACGGACCCGCGTGGGTTGCAGCCAACGATCAATCGCCAGGATATATAGCGACAGTACACCAAGATCGATAGCTGCCCAAAGAAGGGTCAGCAGTCCCAGACTGAGCCCAAATTCGCCGGTGACCGGGACAAACTGTGGGAAAAAGGCGGCAAAAAACAGGATATCTTTGGGATTACTTAATGCCGTAATAAATCCTTTTCCCACCCCACCACGCATTTTTTTCACCTCTGACAACGTCTCTTCATCACGCCACATCGCCAGCCCGAGGACGGCAATGTAGACGGAACCGCCCAGCGCCAGCAGCGTGAGCGCCAGGGGATCCACCGCTACCAGCCCGTATAGCATCATCGCCGCGAAGGTTATCAGTAACAATGACGCCAGATGACTGCCAAACATAGTCCGTATTGCGCAAGTCGCCCCTTCCCGCGCCGCCGTCCCCGTCACCAGCATCACCACCGGGCCCGGCGTGGCAACCAGCGCCAATACCGTCAGGCAATAGGCCATTAACAAAGAATAATTCATGAAATTGACTCACCCTCAACGTGGAAAAAACCGCATTTTCCCCTTCAATTTGAGAGTTGAAAAACGATCTATCCTGAGTTTGAATGTGAGTTTTACTCAACATAGATAAAAGAATAATGTCGATGCCGCCGCTGTACGCGCTCCGCGCTTTTGAAACCGCCACCCGCCTTGGTTCGTTCAGCAAGGCCGCACAGGCGCTGCACGTCACTCCTGGCGCCATCAGCCGCCATATCAGTACCCTGGAAAGTTGGTTTAACTGCCAGCTATTCACGCGCCATGGTCCCAAAGTCACCGTTAGCGCCGCTGGCGAACGGTTAGCCTCCGCCCTCGGCGAGCATTTCGCCGCCATCGAACACGCTTGCCAGACTCTGCGTCAGCAGGCCGGAAAACTGCGGTTGAAAGCGCCATCGACCTTGACCATGCGTTGGCTGTTGGATGCACTGCAGCAATTCCGCCAGCAGCATCCGCAGCCGGTGATTGAGATGAGTAGCGTATGGATGGATCGCGATAGCGTTGATTTTACCCGCGAACCCTATGATTGCGCGATTCTGCTGGGCGATGGCGACTTTGGTGAGGAGAACGCCAGGCAACTGCTGTTCGCTGAATGGTTGATCCCACTTTGCGCGCCGGGGATGCTGGCGGCGGCGCGGCGCGATTTGTCCGCCTGCCCACTGATCCACCCCACGACCGATCGGCGCGACTGGCAGCGCTGGCTCAAGCAAAGCGGACGCCTGGCCCCACAGGGAATGGCGCAAGGGATGATTTTTGATACCCTGGAACAGGGAAATATGGCGGCGATGAGCGGCCACGGCGTTTCGGTAGGCGATCTCTTGCTAAGCCTGGAAACCATCCGCGCCGGGCTGCTGGCGACCCCCTTCCCTGAGGCGGTCGCCACCGGCGAGGGGTACTACCTGGTATGGCCGAAAAACAGCCTTAACGTACAACCGATCGCACTATTGCAGGCATTTTTGCTGGCGCATCTTCCCGGCCCCGTACCCACCGATATCCTTCGTCTCGGCACACCCGCGTGATAACGCTCGCCACTACATCGCATGTACGGCTTCAATCACCAGGTAGCCCATCGCTCCCCACATCAGAACCGAAACCAGTGAAACATAAACTAATGCGCGAATACCTTGTTTAGACATACACCCTCCCGCTGCGGGATCAGACATTACGCTTATGATCGCCGGGAGAACCTCTCTTTTTATTCAACGAAACCTGTCGGCTGCGATGTTTACGGTGAGAAAATGTTTCGCAGTGAAAATAATTGAGAAGATGGTAAAAAAACGCCAACATCCCTAAACTTTTTCGCCTTCCTGGCGACTGAAATACTCGCGATGAACGGCATTTTGCGAATGACCAGCAACGCAAATTGATTATTTTATCGACGCCTTACGTACGTTCCGATACACGAATTATGTTGCGTTGACCGGCGCTTTCTGCGGAAATGGCAACGGCAGAGATAAAGTGTTAACCATTTGAATTAACATGGTTCTTTCACGACAGAAATGAAGTTCGGAGTGGTTTTAACCGCCGTTTGGCTTAATTAGAATTATTCTTAACTTTCATAAACTTAAATCTCCTGCTACTTTCAATAGACATAATTATCTCCCCAGAGAGTGATATGCGTAGAGACGTACTGTTATTACTGTGTTCGTTTTGTGTATTTCCCCTGTTTGCTCATGCTGATGATGACAACATGAGCGCAAAAGATATCAAAACGCTCTTTTTCGGCCATGACGACCGTAAAGCGGTCAGTAATCCGGCCGATTCCCCCTGGGATGCTATCGGCCAGTTAGAAACCGCCAGCGGTAATCTGTGTACCGCCACATTGATTTCACCTCATCTGGCATTAACCGCCGGGCACTGCCTGTTGCAGCCGCCGAAAGGCAAACCGGATAAAGCCGTCGCGCTGCGCTTTATCTCGCGTAAAGGCAACTGGGTTTATGAAATTCACGGTATTGATGGACGCACCGACCCGTCGTTAGGCAGACGGCTCAAAGCGGACGGCGATGGCTGGATTGTGCCTTCCGCTGCCGCGCCGTGGGATTTCGGCCTGATCGTCCTGCGCTATGCGCCTGGCGGCATTACGCCAATTCCGATCTTTAGCGGTGATAAAGAAGCGCTGACCGCAGCGCTGAAAGCGGCAGACCGCAAGGTCACGCAGTCCGGCTATCCGGAGGATCATCTGGATAGTCTTTATAGTCACCAGGACTGTCTGGTCACCGGTTGGGCGCAAACCTCAGTGCTTTCTCACCAGTGCGATACTCTGCCGGGCGATAGCGGCTCCCCGCTGTTGTTGAAGACTGATGACGGCTGGCGGGTGATCGCGGTACAGAGCTCGGCACCGGGGCCGAAGGATCGTTACCGCGCCGATAACCGGGCCATTTCGGTGACCGGATTTCGCGACAAACTGGAAGCATTAGCCAACGAGTGATTAGCGATGCGTACGGTACCGCGCCCCCGCTCCGCCGCCTGCTCCCGCAGGCGGCATAACATCAAGCCAGTTTAATCAACACCATACCGACGACCAGCAACACAACGCCAGCCCAGCCTTTATGGTTCAAACGCTGGCCGAAAAGGATCCATCCCGCAGCGAGGGTCGCGGCAATACCAAACCCGCCCCACAGGGCATAAGCGACGGAAAGATCGATACCTTTTACCGCTTGCGACAGGGCGCTAAAGGCGCCCAACACCGCCGCCAGCGACAGGATGCCGTAGAACTTGCGTCGGAATCCGTCGGAGAATTTCAGCAATACGTTAGCGGTAATTTCCAGCACAATTGCCAGCGCCAGCCAGGCGCCATGGATCCACTCAAACTGTTGCATGAGCCGTCTCCTTACGCTGTTTTACCGCTTTTTTGGTGCCGGATTTAATCAGCACGATACCCGCGACCAGGGTGACCAAACCGGCGATTTTCACGCCCGACAGGCTTTCATCGAACAACAGCACGCTAAACATGGTAATCAACAAAATACCGATACCTTCCCACAGCGCATACGCCACACCGAGAGCAATTTTTTTAACGGCGAAGGCCAGGAAAATATAAGAAAGCGCAATCATTGCCAGCATTAAAATATAACCTGTATGACCGCCGCTAACGCTTGCCCATTTCATAAACAGCGTGCCGGTAATTTCAGCGACAATAGCTAAGGCTAATAAAATCCAATAAAACATAATCCCTTCTCCTGCTTGAGAATATAATCCTTGGCGGCTTACAAAGGTAAACCGAAAAATTCTGACGTAGGTTTAGCCGTGCGCGGTGCGCCAGCTCAGGCAGAAAGAATGGGACTATAGCGCTGAGCGCCAGTGCTGTTCGCCAGCAAATCGAGAGATGGTGAGAGGTAATGCGAGATGAGTTGATAAATAAAGGCTGAACTGATTGTTCATAAAATTACAATTACCCGCGGTGTTGCTTCTCGTCATTGCGGAAAAAAATTGTCCTCGGTAGTTAAACACAAGTAAATTTGTACCATAGTGCTACAATTAACTCAAAGTCTTTGCAATTCTTTACGTCTAACTTCCGATTTAGATTAGCTTTTTCTCAAGCTGATCTTCATCATAAAAACGCATAGCAAAGTCGCTATGATCAAGGAAGTTTTTCACCCCCATAGCAAGGAATCCAATGGCTAAACCCATCATTACCCTTAATGGACTAAAGATCGTCATCATGCTGGGCATGCTGGTTATCATCCTCACTGGCATCCGCTTTGCCGCCGATATCATCGTCCCGTTTATCTTAGCGCTGTTCCTTGCGGTGGTGATTAACCCACTGGTACAGCTGATGGTACGCTGCCGGGTGCCGCGCGTATTGGCCATCTCGCTGCTGGTCGGCTTAATCGTCCTGCTGGCGGTCGTGTTGTTGGCATCGCTAGGCACCTCGCTCAATGAGCTGGCGCGTACCCTACCGCAGTATCGCACTTCGCTGTCGGAGCCATTGAAGACGGTGACGCCGTGGCTGCAGCGCTTTGGCTTTACCGTCTCCGTCATCGAGCTGAACAAATATATCGATCCCAACGCCGTGATGACGTTAGTCACCGGTCTGTTGACGCAACTGTCGAATGCCATGTCGTCCATTTTCCTGCTCCTACTGACCGTGGTATTTATGCTGTTGGAAGTCCCGCAACTGCCCGCCAAGCTACAGCAGCTCATGGCGCGGCCGGTTGAAGGCATGGGCGCAATTCAGCGGGCGATCGATAGCGTGTCGCACTATCTGGTGCTGAAAACCGCTATCAGCCTGGTGACCGGGCTGGTGGTCTGGGGCATGCTGGTGCTGCTGGACGTGCGTTTTGCCTTTATGTGGGGGCTATTGGCCTTCGCGCTTAACTATATTCCTAATATCGGTTCGGTGCTGGCGGCCATTCCGCCGATTTTGCAGGTGATGGTTTTTGGCGGCCTGTACGAGGCGCTGATCGTCGCCGCCGGTTATCTGATCATCAACCTGGTGTTCGGCAATATTCTCGAACCACGCATTATGGGCCGTGGATTGGGGCTCTCAACGCTGGTGGTCTTCTTGTCGTTGATATTCTGGGGCTGGCTGTTGGGGCCGGTCGGCATGTTGCTCTCGGTACCCTTAACTATCATTGCGAAAATTGCCCTTGAACAGACCAACGGCGGTCAGAGCATTGCTTATTTACTCAGTGACCTGAGTAAAGAATAAATCCGTTACGGGCTGGCTGATTTGCCAGCCCCCTTCCTCGTCTTTCCCTCGTAGACTGCAACTCCTTTTTTATTATTGATCCCCATCACAATCAGGCTCATCCAATCATTACTCTCAGGCTAACGATTGGCCGCTGTGCTTAATTGATGCGCTACGCCGCGCATCGCACACTAACTTCCACCAGGACAAACAAAACGATTTGTCGAATCAGGAGGTTAACAATGAATGCCGAACAAACGACGGGACGGGTCTGGAACCGTCGCCGGACGGAAAAACAGCGGCGACTGGCCGAAGCGAAGATCGCCGGTAAGGTCATCCCGACTGACCAACTGGTCAGCGTACTGGAAAATCTGCTCGCTCCCGGCGACCGGGTCGTGCTGGAAGGCAACAACCAGAAGCAGGCGGATTTCCTTTCCCGCATGCTGGCGGAGGTTAATCCGCAGAAAATTCACGACCTGCATATGATTATGCCCAGCGTCGGGCGCAGCGAACATCTGGATCTGTTTGAAAAAGGCATCGCCCGTAAACTCGATTTCTCTTTCTCCGGCACGCAAAGCCTGCGCATCTCGCAGCTACTGGAAGATGGGCTGCTCGAAATCGGCGCCATCCACACCTATATCGAGCTCTATTCACGCCTGTACGTTGACCTGTCGCCGAACGTCGCGCTGATTGCCGGCTATAAAGCCGACCGCAAAGGCAACCTGTACACCGGGCCAAGCACCGAAGATACCCCGGCGCTGGTGGAAGCTGCCGCCTTCCACGACGGCATTGTTATCGCCCAGGTCAATGAACTGGTGGATGACGAATGCGACCTGCCGCGCGTCGATATTCCCGGCTCGTGGATCGATTACGTGGTGGTCGCCGATAAGCCATTCTTTATTGAACCGTTGTTTACCCGCGACCCGCGTCTGATCAAACAAGAACACATCCTGATGGCGATGATGGCGATTAAAGGCATCTATGCCGAGCATCAGGTGCAGTCGCTAAATCACGGTATCGGTTTTAACACCGCCGCCATCGAACTGCTGCTGCCGACCTACGGCGAACAGCTCGGTCTGAAAGGCAAAATCTGTAAACACTGGACGCTGAATCCGCATCCGACGTTAATCCCGGCGATTGAGAGCGGCTGGGTGGAGAGCGTGCACTGCTTCGGCGGCGAGCTGGGGATGGAAGAGTACATCCGTGCCCGCCCGGATATCTTCTTTACCGGTCCGGATGGTTCGATGCGTTCGAACCGCGCCTTCTGTCAGTTAGCGGGGCAGTACGCGGTGGATATGTTCATCGGGTCGACCCTGCAGGTTGATGGCCTGGCCAACTCCTCCACCGTCACCCGCGGGCGGCTTTCCGGTTTCGGCGGCGCGCCGAATATGGGCCACGACCCGCACGGCCGCCGCCACGCCACCCCCGCCTGGCTCAATATGATCACCGAACCCGACCCGATGCAGCGCGGGAAAAAACTGGTCGTGCAGATGGTCGAAACCTTCCAGGCTGGCGTCAAACCGACATTCGTAGAGACTCTCGATGCAGTTGACGTGGCGAAAACCTCCGGCATGCCGCTGGCGCCGGTGATGATTTACGGCGACGACGTCACCCACGTGCTGACTGAAGAAGGCATCGCCTACCTCTACCGCGCGGAAAGCCTTGAAGAGCGCCGGGCGATGGTCGCCGCCGTTGCCGGGATCACCGATATCGGATTGGGCGTTGATGCCAAACGCGTCGCTGCGCTGCGCCAGAGCGGCAAAGTCGTCTACCCGGAAGATATTGGCATTCGCCGCAGCGACGCCACTCGGTCGCTGTTAGCCGCCGGTAGCGTCGCCGAGCTGGTGGAATGGTCTGACGGACTGTACAACCCACCGGCTAAATTCCGGAGCTGGTAATGAAAAAACTCTCCTCCCAACACGCAGAAAACCGCGTCAGCTGGCTGGCGCATACCGCCAGCGCCTGCCTGATTGACGAAGCCCGTCTGAGCCCGAAACCGGGACTGGTCGATAGCCGGGGCAACGGCGCGCACCAGGATCTCAACCTGGCGCTGATGGAGCGCTCCGCCCACAGCCTGCAGCCAACGTTCCACGCGCTGGCGCAGCAAAGCTGGCAACGCCCGGTCGATATCGCGCTGCGTGAAACCGTCGGCCGCCTGGGGCGTGAAGGCGAAGCGCAGATGATGCAGGCCACTGCTGGGGTCAATACCCATCGCGGCGCGATCTGGGCAATGGGCCTGCTGGTCAGCGCCGCGGCGATGTTGGGCGGAGAGGGTCACTCACAGGCGATCGCCGCCGCCGCCGCCGCCCTTGCCCGCCTGCCAGACGGTTTTGCGCCGAAAAGCTTTAGTAAAGGGTTGCGCGCCAGCCGCCGCTGGCAGGTCCCCGGCGCGCGCGAAGAGGCACAGCGCGGTTTTCCGCATATCACCACCCTGGCGCTGCCGCAGTTGCTGAGTAGCCGGGCGCTGGGCGCCAGCGAACAGCAAGCGCGACTCGATGCGCTGATGGCCATCATGACCTCGCTAAGCGATACCTGCGTGCTGTCGCGCGCCGGGATGAGCGGCCTGCAAACCATGCAGGAAGGCGCCCGCGAGGTACTGGCGGCGGGCGGTTGCGCCAGCGTCGCCGGTCGCGCCGCGCTGGCGCGCCTTGATACACAAATGCTGGCGCAAAACGCCTCGCCGGGTGGCGCGGCCGATCTCCTTGCCGCCACCCTGTTTCTCGACCGGGTTTCCGGCTAACGCATTCAGAGGATGTTATGGAACAGATTACATTGTCATTTCCTGCCAACCGCGCCCTCCGCGGCAAAGCGCTGGCAGGCGTAGTAGGTTCCGGCGATATGGAAGTGCTCTATACCGCCGGACAGAGCGCCACGCTCAACATACAAATCACCACCTCAGTGGATAACAGCCAGGCACGCTGGCAGGCGCTTTTCGAGCGACTGAACCTGATCAACGGTCTACCCGCCGGACAACTGATTATTCACGATTTCGGCGCCACGCCGGGCGTCGCCCGCATTCGTATCGAACAGGTTTTTGAGGAGGCCGCCCATGCGTAACGATCGCAGCTTTATCGAACTCCGCGCTCGTGAACGCGCTCACGCCCTGCTGGATGACGGCAGCTATCGCGAGCTGCTGGATCCGTTTGAGGGGATTATATCGCCGTGGCTCGGCGCGCAGGGCATCGTCCCGCAAGCCGACGACGGTATGGTGGTCGCCAAAGGGACGATCAACGGCCAACCAGCGGTGGTCATCGCCATCGAAGGTACCTTCCAGGGCGGCAGCATGGGGGAAGTGTCGGGCGCCAAAATGGCCGCCGCGCTGGAGCTGGCGGCGGAAGATAACCGCAACGGCATCCCAACCCAGGCCGTGCTGTGCCTCGAAACCGGCGGCGTGCGTCTGCAGGAAGCTAACCTCGGTCTTGCCGCGATTGCCGATATTCACGCCGCGATCGTCGACCTGCGCCGTTACACTCCGGTGATCGGCATTATCACCGGTACCGTCGGCTGCTTCGGCGGCATGTCCATCGCCGCTGCGCTGTGTAGCTATCTTATCGTTACCCGCGAAGCCCGCCTCGGCCTCAACGGCCCGCAGGTTATCGAACAGGAAGCCGGTATTGAAGAATACGACTCCCGCAACCGTCCGTTTATCTGGAGCATGACCGGCGGTGAAATTCGCGCCGCCAGCGGCCTGGTTGACGCACTGGTTAACGATGGCGTCAACGCGGTGAAAACGGCGATGAACGAGGCGATCGCGAAAGGCGTACCCGCGTCGCACCGCAGCGACCAATACGACGATTATCTGAGCCGTCTGAGCCAATTCGATACCCGCCTGCAGGCGGATACCGCGCAGATCAAACAGCTTTTTGCCCGGGAGGATAAATAATGAGTCAGTTCCCAAACCGCGCCGCGCTGTGGTTAAACAAACTGGCGTCTGACGCGCCGCTGATGAGCGGGCTGTGCCCGTCTGTTCAGGTCGCCGATAGTGTTTTTGATGGCGAGAATGTCCGTTTTATCGCCGTCGTACCGGATGCCGATAATCACTATCCGCGCGCCGCTGGCGGCGAAGTCGGTCTGCTGGAAGGTTGGACGCTGGCGAAAGTGGTCAATGAAACCATCGCCGCCGACGCCAGCCAGACCCGTAAACGCCCGATAGTCGCGGTGATCGATGTCCCAAGCCAGGCCTACGGCCGCCGCGAAGAAGCGTTCGGTATTCACCAGGCGCTGGCAGGCGCCGCAGGCGCTTACGCCAAAGCGCGTCTTGCCGGCCACCCGGTGATTGGCCTGATCGTCGGTAAAGCGATGTCCGGGGCGTTTCTGGCCCACGGCTACCAGGCCAACCGTCTGATCGCCTTCAACGATAGCGGCGTGCTGGTTCACGCGATGGGTAAAGCGTCGGCGGCGCGTATTACCCTGCGTACCGTGGAGGCACTGGAAAAACTGGCGGCGACCATTCCGCCGATGGCCTATGACGTCAGCAACTACGCGACGCTCGGTCTGCTCGCCGCCCTGCTCGATATCAACAATCCGGATGCGCCCGACGACCACGATTTGTCGCTGGTCAGCCGCACCCTGCGCGACGCCATCGCTGACGCGCGCAACGATACCTCGCTGAAGTGTCGTCTGGGTGCGGAAAACCGCCGCAGCTCGCAGCAGGTTCGCGACCGCATGCGCTCCAGCTGGTAAGCCGTTCGTACGTAAGTAGTAGAAGAAAACCTGCCGGAAGCAGTCTCCCGGAGCGCCGTTGGCGCCCCGGGAAGGGACGGCTTTTAGAAAAAATAACAATCGCGCCAGTACTCTATTTTATTGACAGGTGATTTATGACTTATGTAATTATTCATGCTCTCGCACCCATTTTCGTCATTATGCTACTGGGCTTCTGGGCCGGTAAGGCCAGGATGGTCGATAACAAAAACGTCTCGCTGCTTAATATTTTTGTTATGGACTTTGCGCTACCCGCGACGCTGTTTAGCGCAACGGTACAAACGCCGTGGAGCGGTATTGTCGCCCAATCGCCGCTGGTGCTGGTCTTGACCGGCGCGATGTGGATTACCTATGCCGCTATCTACTTCCTCGCCACCAGCGTATTTAAACGTTCGCCGCAGGATGCCGCGGTGCTGACCCTGACCGTCGCCCTGCCGAACTATGCCGCATTGGGCCTGCCGATCCTCGGCAGCGTGCTCGGTGAAGGTCCATCAACATCGTTGTCGGTGGCGGTCTCTATCGCCTGCGGCTCCGTCCTGATGACCCCGTTCTGCCTGCTGATTCTGGAACGTGAAAAAGCCCGCGCCGCTGGCGAGAACACCGGTTCGACGCTGGCGATGCTGCCAGTGCTCATGTGGCGTTCGGTGAAAAAACCGATCGTCTGGGGGCCGCTGCTCGGGGTGGTGCTTTCCGCTATCGGCATAAAAATGCCGGATCTGCTGCTGGCGTCGATCAAACCGCTGGGCCTGGCCGCAACCGCCGCCGCGCTGTTCCTGACCGGGGTGATTCTGTCAGCGCGTAAACTGCAGCTCAATGCGCTTATCGCGACGTCGACCATCGTCAAATTGCTGGTTCAGCCGTTTATCGCCTGGGGTCTGGTCATGCTGCTCGGCCTGCACGGATCCATCGCCATTACCGCGATCCTGATGATTGCGCTGGCCGCTGGCTTCTTCGGCGTAGTCTTCGGCAACCGCTTCGGCGTGCAGTCGCCGGATGCCGAGGCAGTGCTGCTGTTGAGCTCGGTTCTGTGTATCCTGTCGCTACCGCTGTTTATCTCTTTAACTTCAGGACTGTAAACCATGTCATCAACACCGCGTCCGCACGACTTAATTTGGTTAAATCACGCCAGCGCGCTGGAAGCGATTGCCGAGCCATGGGTGGCTCAGCAGTGGCGAGCCGCGCTGCCGGTGGTGGTGAGACGCGACGTTGACGACCCATCCCGCATCCCGGTCGGGGTGCGGGGAATGAAACGCGAACAGCGCGCCGCCGGTTGGGTACAGGCGCAAAATATCGTGCGCCGCGCAACGCCGGAAATGCTCGTCGCGCGGGAAACGCTGCTCGGTTCCCCTTTTGTCTCACAGCCGCCGATTCAGGCGGCTATCGCGCTCACCTTACACGCCTGGCCCTGGTGCTGGGGCGTCACCGGCAGTACCGGTTACGCACTGGCGACCGAGATCCCGGTACTGCATGCGGACAGCGATCTGGATCTGTTGATCCGCGCCCCGCAGCCGCTGGCCCGCGAAGTGCTGCTTGAATGGCAGGCTCGCGTCGCGCAACTACCGTGCCGGGCCGACACCCAGGTAGAAACACCATACGGCGCCTTCGCCCTCAATGAGTGGCTGCGCGACGGTCGGGCGCTGTTGAAAACATCCCGCGGCGCACGCTTAACCGATGCACCGTGGCGCAGGGAGGAAATATGAAGATTCTGTTTACCTTTCCCGGTCAGGGAGGCCAGCATCCCGCCATGCTGGCGGCTATCCCCGACCGTGAGACGGTCTTCGCGCAGGCGCGCGAAGTGCTGGGAGATGAAGTTGACACCCTCGATAGCGCCGAGGCGCTAAAACATACCCGCGCGGTGCAGCTATGCCTGCTGATCGCCGGGGTCGCCTGGGCGCGTGAACTACAACGCCAGGGCGTTAACCCGCAGTTAGTCAGCGGCCTGTCGATCGGCGCATTTCCCGCAGCGGTGATTGCCGGCGCGCTCGACTTCACCAGCGCCCTGCGGCTGGTCGCCCTGCGCGGCGATTTAATGGAGCAAGCTTACCCCGAGGGCTATGGATTGACGGCGATCATGGGCCTGAGCCGATCGCGTGTTGAAGCGTTAATGCAGGGTCATGACGTCTATCTCGCCAACCTCAATGCCGAAACGCAGATCGTGATCGCTGGCCGCAATGAGGCGATGGCGCAGGTGGCGCGGCTGGCGCAACAGGCTGGCGCCAGTAAGGCGCAGCGGCTGGCCGTCAGCGTGCCGTCGCACTGTGCGCTGTTGGATAAACCCGCCGCTGAACTGGCGAACGCCTTTGCTGAGGTCACGCTTAAGCGTCCGCGCTGCGCCTACCTGAGCGGCTCGACGGCGCGCGTGCTATGGGATCCGCTACGGATCGCCGACGATCTGGCGATGAATATGGCGCGCACGGTGCACTGGCAGGAGGCGATGGTTGCTGCCGATGAACGCGACGCCAGGCTGGCGATAGAGATGCCGCCCGGCGGCGTGCTCACTTGCCTGACCCGCCAGGCGGGCTGGCGCGGCGAGAGTATTTCGCTGGAACGCAGCGGCGTTGACGTTGCCCGCCACCTGGCGCAGCGTCTTAACGATTAAGGCTACGGGCATACATGCGCCCTTCCGCCGCCAACGCCAGCAGGTCGGCATCGCGTTCACGATGGTGCGAATAGACGATAGAGATCAGCTGGCGCATCTGGTACGGTTCCGCCAGCTTTAACAGCTGTACATCCTTTTCATAAACTTTCTTCATGCGCCCGGGCAGCAACGCGAAACCAACACCCGCCTGCACCAGGCTTATCATCGAAAAGATATCATTCACCCGGGTGACGATCTCCGGTTCAAAACCCGCCACCTGAAACGCCTCCTGAAAGCCGGCATAGGTGGCAAAGCCCTCCGCCAGCGAGACAAACTTGTGGTTGCCGTAATCGCGCAGATCGGCGGGCTGCGACGTATCCAACGGCTCCGTTGCCGGGGCGGCAAGAAAGATATCGTCTTCGAATAGCGGCACCACGTCGAAGGCCGAATTGTTGTACTCGCCTTCATTGGTGGCGATTAAGATAGCGTCGAGGGCATCATCTTCCAGCATATCCAGCAGCATCTGGTTAGAACCCATCGTCAGATCCAGCTCCAGCTCCGGGCGACGCAATTTCATGCCCATGATGATGCGTGGGACGGTTTCGAGCGTCAGGGAATAGAGAGTGCCGATGCGCAGCCGCCCCTGACCGACGCCGGCGACTTTGCGCGTCGCTTCGAGACCGCGACTCATCAGGCTCATGACATCCTGGCAGTATTCGAGCAGCGTCCATGCCGCCTGCAGCGGCAGCAAATTGCGGCCTTTATGGACAAACAACGGGCAACCGACACCCTCTTCCAGGGTATGCAGCGCGCGGTGAACGCTAACGCTGCTGAGCTTCATCGCTTCGGCGGTTCTGGCGATATTGCCTTTCGCCATAAACATCATGAATACCGACAGCTTGCGGAAGGTGATCTCCTGGTTGATATCATCTTTCATAGCCCTTCCACACTCCTGGTTATCGTTTTCCTGCGTCAATTCAAGGCAGTATACCAATAACCTATGAGTATGCTTTGACCGAGACCTATTTTAGCGGTTTCGGGGTAACGGATAATCCGCGGAAATCATAATGAGGTTATGAGCGGCATTCATAAATAACGCCTGGAATGGTGATGTAAAAAAGGGAAGACCGTGGTCTTCCCTGCCTGCGCTTAGCAGGGCTACGGTTCCAGTGCTTACCGGGATGGCAAATGGCACGAAACATAGGTCGGATAAGCGTAGCGCCATCCGACACAATACGGCACAACCAGGATTTTCCCTGCTCGCGCTGCGCTTAGCAGGGCTACACATGGCACGAAACGTAGCCGCCACCCGGCATATCGACGTTACAGCGCCATATCGTGCTGCGGCGAAGTTTCGCGTTGCGGCTCAGCCGGTTTTGCGGTCGAGGTTGGCGCGGCAGCATTCATCTGAATCACCGGCGGCTTGGTCAACTGCAGCGCTGCGGCGGTATCGTCCCAAACCTGCTGGGTCAGCGCCACATTACCGTTCAGCTTCTCGCCGTAGCTCGGCACGATAGCGTGAATACGGCTCTGCCACTCCGGCGAGTTAAACTGCTGCGGGAACATTTGCTTAATGACGTTCAGCGTAATCGGCGCGGCGGTGGAAGCGCCCGGAGACGCGCCGAGCAGCGCAGAAATGGTTTTCTGCTGATCGACCACTACTTCGGTACCGAGTTTCAGTACGCCGCCTTTCTCTGCGTCTTTCTTGATGATCTGCACGCGCTGGCCTGCCTGGATAAGCTTCCAGTCTTCTTTACGCGCATTCGGATAGTACTCTTTCAGCGCCGCAAAGCGGTCGTCATCGCTTAGCATCACCTGGCTCACCAGATATTTCACCAGATCGAAGTTATCGAGACCGACGTGGGTCATCGGCAGCACGTTGCTGGTGGTGGTGGTGCTCAACAGATCAAAGAAAGAGCCGTTTTTCAGGAACTTGGTCGAGAATGTCGCGAATGGTCCGAATAACACCACGCGCTTACCGTCGAGGTAACGCGCATCAAGGTGCGGTACCGACATCGGCGGCGCGCCTACCGAGGCCTGACCATAAACTTTCTGCTGGTGTTGTTGGGTCAGTTGCGGGTTTTCGGTCATCAGGAACGAACCGCCAACCGGGAAGCCTGCATAGTTGTCAGCTTCCGGAATGCCGGTTTTCTGCAGTAATTTCAGCGCGCCGCCGCCAGCGCCAATGAAGACATATTTGGCGTCGATCGCCTGCTCTTCACCACTCTGCACGTTTTTAATCGTCACATGCCAGGAGTTATCGGCGTTACGTTTGAAATCGGTCACTTCAGAGGAGGTCTGCAGGGTGAAGTTGCTGCTTTTTTTCAGGCTGCCGATCAACTGACGGGTAATTTCGCCGTAGTTAACATCAGTGCCGACCGGCGTCCAGGTCGCGGCTACTTTCTGCTGCGGGTCGCGCCCTTCCATCACCAACGGCGCCCACTGTTTAATTTGCGCGTGATCGGTGGAGAATTTCATCCCCTGGAATAACGTGGTTTGCTGCAGTGCGTTATAACGTTTCTGCAGATAATCAACATTATCGCCCCACACGAAGCTCATATGCGGCGTGGAATTAATAAACGAATGCGGGTCGTGCAAAATACCGCGCTTAACCTGCGCCGACCAGAACTGGCGGGAAATCATAAACTGTTCGTTGATATCCAACGCTTTGCTGACATCAATGGAACCGTCTGCGCGCTGCGGCGTATAGTTCAGTTCCATATTCGCCGAGTGACCGGTACCAGCGTTATTCCAACCGTTAGAAGACTCCAGCGCGACGCCGTCGAGTTTCTCCACCATCACCTGTTTCCATTCCGGCTGCAGCTCCTGCAGCCAGGTGCCCAGCGACGCGCTCATGATGCCGCCACCGATCAGCAGAAAGTCAGTTTTTTTCGAGGTATCGCCATTCGCGTAGGTCGCCGTACTGACGAACATCGCTAATGCGGTCATAGATATAATCGTTTTTTTAATTGCAGGCATAATAGAAATATCGCGTAGCAAAAGTGTAATAAGAATCGCTATATTAACGCACTTTTACTTTATTTTAAAATATCATTTACACTTTGGCATTTTTAATCAAATACTTTTTTAACTTAAAAAAGCCAATGATTAATTTCATCTCCAGTCATGCTGTAAATAACAACGAAAAAATCAGGATTATTCAGGCAATAAGAAATACCCCAACGGTTTATTTAGTTATTTAACAAACCTGTGCGGGGAAATATTAATGAGCGGTGCTGGCAACATTCTCTTTCGCTTCACATAACGCGATACACCGATCGTTGCTGTTTACTGTTATGACGCGGCTTTATGAAAGCGCCCCTATCGGCGATAATACCCTCCAACGATTTAACCGGGGTTGTCATGAAGGAAGCCGAACTACTGCCACCTGCCCGCACGCGCGCCCGCAGCCTGAAATTAAGCACCGCCGTTACGCTGATGATAGGCAGCGTCATTGGCGCGGTCCTGATACTGGTGTATGCGCTGTGGTTTATGCAAATCAGCCATGCCACCCGCGACGGCTTAAAAGAAACTGCGCTGGCCGTGGCGCGCACCATGGCCGATATGCCGCAGGTGAAGCGTGGCCTTGGCGAACCGCCACAGAGCAATATTATTCAGCCGCTGGCGCTGGCGATTACCCAGCGTAACGATCTGCTGTATGCCATCGTCACCGATATGCACGGCATTCGCTATTCACACCCGAATAGCGCCATTATCGGCAAACCTTTTATCGGCGAGGATATCCGCCCGACGCTGGCCGGTCGCGAGAACGTCGCGATTAACCACGGCATACTGGCCCCGGCGCTACGCGTGTTCACTCCGGTATTCAATGAACAGCATCAACAGATTGGCGTGGTGGTGGTGGGGATTTCGCTCAGCAAAGTCGATGAGCAGCTCGCCGACAGCCGCTGGGACGTACTGCTGACCATCCTGTTCAGCGCGCTGGTATGCGCCATTGGAACCTGGAGCCTGGTTCGTGGCTTGAAACGTATTCTGCTGGGGCTGGAGCCGCAGGAGATCTCCGCCCAATTCCAGCAGCGTCAGGCAATGCTGCACTCACTGAAAGAAGGCGTAATCGCGGTGGATGCCAGCGGCCAGGTCACCCTGATTAACCCGGCGGCGCGCGGTATGTTGCTGAGCGGCCCGGATAAAAGCATCGATCATGCCCCGCTGCTGGCGGATCTGCAGGAGGTCTTGCGCAGCGGCGAGCCCATCTATGACCGGGCGCTCGGCTGCAACGGCTTGCTGCTGATCTGCAACACCGTCCCGGTACGCAGCCAGAACGCCATCGTCGGCGCGATTAGCACCTTCCGCGACAAAACCGAGATGAGCCAACTGATGCAGCGGCTGGATGGGATGATGACCTATGTCGACGCGCTGCGTACCACCTCGCATGAGTTCATGAATAAACTGCACGTGATCCTCGGCCTGCTGAATATGAAAAGCTATGACAAACTGGAAGGGTATGTGCTGCAAACCGCCCATGCCTACCAGGCCGACATTGGCGAAATTCAGCGCCGGATAAAATCTCCGGTGGTCGCCGGCTTTCTGATTGGTAAAATCCAGCGCGCCAAAGAACGAGGCTTCGCGTTGCGTCTCGCCGATGAGAGTCTGGTGCCTGATTGCCCGAATGAGAAACAGGTCACCGTGCTGGTGACGGTATTAGGCAATCTGATTGAAAACGCGTTGGACGCCATGCGCGGCCAGGCGGAAGGCGAAGTCAGCCTGTTGCTGCATTATCAGGATGGCTGGCTAAGCGGCGAAGTCAGCGACGACGGCCCGGGGATCCCGGCGGCCAATATCGACGCCATCTTTAAGAAAGGCTTCTCCACCAAAGGTGAGAATCGCGGCGTCGGCCTGTTTCTCGCCAACCAGCAGCTTCACGAGCTGGGCGGCACGCTGGCCGTCGAGTCCGAGCCTGGCGTATTTACTCAATTTTTTGTTCACCTGCCCTGGGATAGTAAAAGGAAAAAAGCGTGATAAATGTATTAATTGTTGACGACGATGCGATGGTTGCCGAGCTGAACCGCCTGTACGTGGCGCGCATCTCCGGCTTCAACTGCTGCGGCAGCGCGTCAACGCTCGGCAAGGCCCAGGAGATGATTAACGACCCGCAGATGGCGATTGACCTGGTGCTGCTGGACGTTTACATGCAGCAGGATAGCGGCCTGGATCTGCTACCAACCATCCGCGCCAGCGGCCGCGCCATCGACGTCATTATGATCACCTCCGCCGCCGATGCCGCCACCGTACAGACCGCCATGCGCTACGGCGTGGTGGATTACCTGATTAAGCCGTTCCAGTTCCCGCGCTTTGAAGAGGCGCTGACCGCGTGGCGGGAGAAGCGCAAACTGATGACCGGCCAGCCGTATTATGAACAAGCTGACGTCGATCGCCTGCTGCACGGCGGTACGCCGGAAGCGGCCGACGCGCGCAAGCTGCCGAAAGGATTAACGGCGCAAACTTTGCGCACGCTGTGCCAGTGGATTGAGAGCCACCCGGACACCGAGTTCTCGACCGATGAGCTGGCGGCGGCGGTGAATATCTCCCGGGTTTCCTGCCGCAAGTATCTGATTTGGCTGGCGCAGATTAATATTCTCTACACCACCATTCACTATGGCGCAACCGGTCGTCCGGTGTATCGCTATCGGCTGGTCGCTGAACAATATGGCCTGCTTAAGCAGTACAGCCAGTAACCTGATAAGCGCTATCCCGCGGCTGAAAGCGAATACGCGGCGGCGATGGGAGAATAATGTCGCGATTTTTGGTGACGAAAATCGCTTCGATATCCTCGCGCTGACGCCGGGCGTTTTATCTTCATGCTTTCTTGAATTCACCTGACGCTGAACTATGCTCAATCCAGCGGCCGCTCAGAGTTTGAGCAGCTGAAAAATAACAATAATTCTCCCTTTCTGGTGTCGCATATGAACAGGATTCAGGCGTTATTAACGGCGTGTTTTCTGCTATGGCTGGCCTTTCCGCTTTCGGCGGCGGAACCGCGCCAGCAGCCCACTGAGCGTGAACAGGCGCGAACCGTCGCCATTTTCCATCAACCGATCGTTATGCTACAGGCGACTTTCGGCCAGACCACGCCGGAAGAACGCGTGTTGCGGATCCGTCATACCCTGCGCGCTTTTACCGAAGCCGATATCAGCCAGCCGTTGCAGGTAGTGCCGGTCACCCGCTACCACCAGCCGGGGCGGTTATTCCTGATGAACGGTAAACCGATTATGTTGCTGAGTCAGGCCGATCTCGATGAAGGCGATGATTTAACGCTGGATCAAGCGGCACAGAAAGTGCTTACCCGCATGGAAGCGCAACGAACCTCGCTCCGTGAACAATTTAATACCCGTTACCTGCTGTTGGCTGTGGTGAAGTCAGCGGCCGCCGCGCTGGTACTGGCGCTGGCCTGCTATCTGGCGTTCCGCTCATGGCGACGAGTACGCCGCTTCTTCCATCTGCGGATCCTCGAAAAGCGCAGCATCATTCCGCCTCCCTGGCGGCGCTTTCTCGGTAACGTTGAAAGCCGACTCTACGCGCTGCTGTTGGTACTGCTCGGGCTATTAGCCGTCTACGTATGGCTGAGCTGGGTCTTCAGCCTGTTTCCCTGGACCCGAGTGTGGGGTACGTCGCTCGGCGAGTGGTCGGTGGGCGTGCTGCGGGATATTTCGCTCTCTATCGTTTCGGCACTGCCGGGACTGATGATTGTGCTGCTTATTTTTCTGATCACCGGGTTCATTATTCGCCTGATAAAGGTTCTGCTGGATCAGGTTGCCGCTGGAAGAGTACAAATTCCCGGCCTGCACCCTGAAACCGTTGGCGCGACGCGCAAATTGATTTCAGTGGTAATCTGGCTGTTCGCGCTCTCCGCCGCTTATCCTTTCCTGCCCGGTGCGAATTCGCTGGCCTTCAAGGGAATCAGCGTTTTCTTCGGCCTGATGCTGACTCTGGGGTCTGCCGGGGTCATGAATCACGCGATGAGCGGGCTGGTACTCATATACTCCCGCGCGCTGCATAAGGGCGACTGGATCCGCATCGCCGACAACGAAGGCCAGGTGAGCGAAATTGGCATGCTGGCGACCAAGATCCTGACCCGCGAAAACTATATTGTCACCCTGCCTAATGCGGTGGTGGTCAGCGGTAAAATCACTAACCTCAGCACCAACGATCCGCAGCAAGGAATTAATCTGACGACCGGGGTCACCATTGGCTACGACACGCCGTGGCGGCAGGTGCAAGCGATGCTGGAATTGGCCGCGCACCGCGCCCAGGGTATCGATCATCAGGTCGCGCCGATTGTCCGCAAATTAGGTTTGCTCGACTGGTATACGTCTTTCGAGCTACAGGTGCGGCTGTTGCCGGAAACGCCACTACCCGAAGGGCGCAACGCGCTGCACAGCAGTATCATTGATGTGTTTAATGAATTTGGCGTACAGATCATGTCGCCAAACTTTGTCATGCAGCCGAAAGGCGCGGTGGTGATCGCCAAAGAGGATTGGTATCCCGCCCCGGCCACCGCGCCGCAGGAGAACGACAAATAACCCATTGCCGGGTAGCGGCTTTGCCTTACCCGGCCTACATGTCGTGCCCCGTAGCCCCGCTAAGCGCAGCGCGGACAGGGCAAAGCGGTGAACCTACGCCTGCGCGGCGTCGATTTCGTCAAACACCTGCTGCGCCAGATGGAGCGTGGCATTAGCCGCTGGCAATCCGCAATACAGCGCCGAATGCATAATCAACTCTTTTAACTCATCGCGGGTCACGCCGTTATTAAACGCGGCGCGCAGGTGCATTTTCAACTCCGCCTCGCGGTTAAGCGCAATCAGCATCGCGATGGTGATCATACTGCGGGTATGGTGGTCGAGACCCGGACGCGTCCAGGTCTCGCCCCAGGCGTAGCGGGTAATAAAATCCTGAAACTCCTCATTCAGCGGCGTGAGATTGCGCAGCGTACGGTCGACGTGCGCATCGCCCAGCACCTTACGCCGGACCTCCATTCCCTGTTGATAACGTTGTTTATCCTCCATACTGCTCTCCCTGGAAAAAGCCGATCAGCGCGGTGGTGAAGGATTTCGGCGCTTCAATATTCGACAGATGCGACGCGTTCAGCACCACGACCTGCGAGTTCGGGATCTGCTGATGCAGGAAGTTCGCATCGTTAACGGTAGTGACAGGGTCACTTTCACCGGCAATGATCAGCGTCGGAATCGTGATTTGCCCTACTTCCGCCCGCAGGTCAGCCGCGGCCAGCGCTTCACAGCAGGCGGCGTAGCCTTCCGCGTCGCTGTGGGTCAATTGGTGACACAACGCCTCCACCACATCCGGCGCACGCTGGCGGAAACGATCGGTGAACCAACGGTCCGCCGCGCCGGCGGCAACCACATTCATTCCTTCCTGACGCACCGCGCGAGCGCGTGAAAGCCAGCTCGACTGATCACCAATGCGCGCCGCGGTATTGGCGACCGCCACCGCGTAAAAACGCTCCGGCGCAAAGCGCGCCAACCATAACCCCGTGAGGCCGCCCATCGAAATACCGCAAAACAGAGCCTGACGAATATTGAGATGATCGAGCAGCGCAATCACATCTTCACCCAACTGCGCCAGCGTCACTTTGCCGTGTTTTGTCGTTTTACCGTGGCCATGGGTATCGTAACGCAGCACGCGAAAATGGCTCGTCAGGCCGTCTAACTGTGGCTGCCACATCGTGCGAGTGGTGCCAAGCGAATTTGACAGGACGATAACCGGCGCGCCTTCCGGCCCGTCGAGTTGGTAATCAAGGTTCATGACGTTGCTCCTGATAACGCGCCAGCACCTGGCGCACAAAGCGTTCTGCGCTACCGGTCGCCGTTGCCGGATCCAGTAGCGCGGTTAAGCGTTCGCGGGAAAAATACTGACTGACCTGCGGGTCAGCCGCAAGCAGATCGATAAGCAAGCAGTGACGCTCCAGCGCCTGGCGGCACAGCGCTTCAATATGATGATGCGCCTCGGCTTTGCCAATAAATTCGGCCAACGCCAGCGTGACCGCTTCCGCCATAATCAGCCCGTGAGTCATATCGAGATCGGCGCGCATCTTGTGCGGGAAGACCTGCATCTCGCGCACCAGCGCGTCGCTTTGCGCCAGCGCCCCGCCCACCAGCATGATCAGCTCCGGCAAGGTTTCCCATTCGGCCTGCCAGCCGCCGAGCGCGCGCTCATGCTGCTGGATTTGGCTGGCGTAAAGCGTGGCGACCAGCCCCAGCGTGCGTTGCGCGGCGGTTAAGATCGCTGCGCAGGCCACCGGATTGCGTTTGTGCGGCATAGTTGAGGAACCGCCGCGCCCTTCCGCCACCGGTTCGCCGACTTCCGCCACTTCGGTTTGCATCAGTAGCGAAAAGTCGTTGGCGAATTTACCTACAGTACCGCAGACGCCAGCATACCAGGCGCCCACTTCGAGGAAACGGTCGCGCTGGCTATGCCACGGCGTATCCGGCAACGATAGATCGAGGGCCTGCGCCAGCGCCTGCGCCACCTGCGGCGCCTGTTGTTTCAATGAATCGAGCGTCCCCGCCGCGCCGCCAAACTGCAGCGCCAGCACCCGTGGACGCATTTCCGCCAGCCGTTGCTGCCAGCGCAATAGCGCATCCAGCGTGCCCGCCAGCTTGAGACCAAAGGTGACCGGCAGCGCATGCTGCATCCAGGTACGCCCCGGCATCACGGTCTGTTGATAGCGCTGCGCCTGTTCGGCCAGCGCATCGATCAAACGTTGTAAGAGGGTTTGCGTCGCCGCCAGCGCACCGCGCAGCTGCAGCACAAAACCGCTATCAATCGCATCCTGGCTGGTGGCCCCCCAATGGACGTAACGGGCGGCATCCCGGTCCTGAGCATTAACCCGCGCGGTCAACTGTTTGACCAGCGGGATCGCCAGATTACCGGCACTGGCCGCCGCCAGCCCCAACGCCTTGAAGTCGAACTGCGCGTGCTGGCAGGCGTTCACTATCGGCGACACCGCCGCCTGCGGCACCATCCCGCAAGCAGCCTGCGCTTGCGCCAACGCGGCTTCGAAATCCAGCATGCCCTGTACCCGTTGCGCATCGCTAAACCAGTCGGTTAGCGGACTACTGCGCAACATCGGGGTCAACAAACTCATCGCTACTCCTTACACGCGTTCAATAATCAGCGCAATCCCCTGACCCACGCCGATACACATGGTGCACAGCGCGTAGCGGCCGCCGGTACGCTTCAGCTGATACGCAGCCGTCATCGCTAAACGCCCGCCGGAGGCCCCCAACGGATGACCCAACGCAATCGCCCCGCCGTTCGGATTAACATGAGCGGCATCGTCAGGCAAGCCTAAATCCCGGGTCACCGCCAGCGCCTGTGCGGCGAAAGCTTCATTTAATTCAATCACATCCATCTGCGCCAGCGTCAGGCCGGTTTGCGCCAGCACCTTGCGTACCGCCGGCGCCGGACCGAAGCCCATAATCCGCGGCGCCACGCCCGCCGTCGCCACGCCGACGACTCGCGCCAACGGTTGTAAATCATGCGTCGCCAGCGCCTGTTCGCTAGCCAACAACAGTGCGCAGGCGCCATCGTTGACTCCGGACGCATTACCGGCGGTGACGCTGCCGTCGCCGCGCACGACGCCACGCAGTTTCGCCAACGCCTCCAGCGAGGTGCTGCGCGGGTGCTCATCGCGGCTAAACAGCAGCGGTTCGCCCTTACGTTGCGGCACCGGGACCGCGATCAGCTCATCAGCGAAACGCCCCGCCTCTTGCGCCGCCGCGGCGCGTAGCTGGCTGCGTAACGCAAAGGCGTCCTGATCGGCGCGGGAAATTGCGAACTCATCGGCAACGTTTTCCGCAGTTTCCGGCATCGAGTGCACGCCATAGAGCGCTTTCATCTGCGGGTTAATAAAGCGCCAGCCGATAGTGGTATCTTCCATCTGCATCGCGCGGCTAAAAGCGCTCTCCGCTTTGCCCATCACAAACGGCGCGCGCGACATACTTTCCACGCCGCCTGCGATCATCAGCTGGGTTTCGCCGCTTTTGATCGCCCGCGCGGCGACGCCAATCGCATCAAGGCTGGAACCGCACAGACGGTTAATCGTACTGCCGGGAACGCTCGACGGTAGCCCGGCCAGCAGCAGCGCCATTCGCGCCACGTTACGGTTATCTTCGCCGGCCTGGTTGGCGCAGCCGTAGATCACATCATCAATCAGCGCCGGATCCAGTCCGGGATGGCGTGCCAACAGCGCTTTCAACGGCAGCGCCGCCAGATCGTCCGCGCGCATGCTGGATAATGCGCCGCCGAAACGACCGAACGGCGTACGCAGTGCATCGCAGATAAATGCCTGATTCATCATAGGTTCCTTATGCGCTTTCCGCCAGTTGTTCGAAGGTCAACGCCACCGGCGTGATACGCTGTAGCTCTTCAAAAGAGAGACCGTTAAAAATTTCCCGTACCACCGGGCCGTGGTCGGTAATATCGATGACCGCCAGGTCGGTATAGATACGGCTGACGCAGGCGACGCCGGTCAGCGGGTAGCTGCAGTGTTCTACCAGCTTGCACTCGCCGTCGCGGGTCAGGTGATCCATCATCACAAACACCTGGCGCGCGCCGATAGCCAGATCCATCGCCCCGCCGACTGCCGGGATCGCATCCGGCGCGCCGGTACTCCAGTTAGCGAGGTCGCCACTGGCAGAGACCTGATAGGCGCCAAGCACGCAGATATCGAGGTGGCCGCCGCGCATCATGGCGAAGGAGTCGCCGTGGTGGAAGAAGCAACCACCCTGTAGCAGGGTCACGTACTCTTTACCGGCATTGATAAGCTCCGGATCCTCTTCGCCCGGCTGCGGTTTCGGCCCCATGCCCAACAAACCATTTTCACTGTGCAGGAAGACTTCTTTATCTGCAGGCAGATAGTTGGCGATGCGGGTCGGCAGACCAATGCCGAGGTTAACGTAAGCGCCTTCCGGAATATCGCGGGCCACGCGTTGGGCCATTTCGTCACGGGTGAGTTTTTGCATATTCGGCTCCTCAGGCGCTTTGTGCGGCGGACAGATTTTCCAGCGAGAACACGCGCTGGACGAAAATCCCCGGGGTGATAACGTTTTCCGGATCAAGTTCGCCAAGCGCGACCAGCCGCGAAACTTCAACAATGGTGGTTTTGGCGGCGGTCGCCATGATCGGGCCGAAGTTGCGCGCCGCTTTGCGGTAGACCAGGTTGCCCCAACGGTCGCCCTGATGGGCTTTAATCAGCGCAAAGTCGGCTTTAATCGGATATTCAAGCACGTAGTGACGGCCGTCGATTTCGCGGGTTTCTTTACCCTCCGCCAGCGGCGTACCGTAGCCGGTTGGGGTGAATACCGCGCCAAGACCTGCGCCGGCAGCCTGAATACGCGCCGCGAGATTGCCTTGCGGCACCAGTTCCAATTCGACTTTGCCACGGCGGTAAAGGTCGTCGAAAATTTGTGAGTCTACCTGGCGTGGGAAGGAGCAGATCATTTTGCGTACTCGCCCGGCCTTCAGCAGCGCCGCCAATCCCACTTCGCCGTTACCCGCGTTGTTATTAATGATGGTTAGGTCGCGGGCGCCCTGATCAATCAGGGCATCAATCAGATACGTCGGCTGTCCGGCGGGGCCAAATCCGCCGATCATGATGGTCGCGCCGTCGTAGATCCCGGCGATGGCCTCACTTAGCGTCGACACGCTTTTATCAATCATCAGGTCGCTCCTTTATGTGCGGTAATCGCACTTTTATGCGTTGTTCGCACAAAATGTGACCCGCTTAACGATGTTGGTCAAGGGCGATAATCGAAATATGGTGCGATAATCGAACATCGTATATCTTTAGCGAAAGAATGTGATCGATGGCAAATACGGAGAATAAAATGGACAAGCATCCCGATGATTTAGCGGCAGGCGACGGCGACCCGTTTAAGGGCGATCCGAACTTTATGGCGTCGCTGGCGCGCGGGCTGGAGGTGATTCAGGCCTTCACGCCGCAACGCCCGGTGCTGTCGATTTCACAAATCAGCCAGAAGACGGGCATTCCCCGCGCGGCGGTGCGCCGCTGCCTGTACACCCTCAGCAAATTAGGGTTTGTGTACGCGGAAGACGGCAAAAATTTCCAGCTGCGTCCGCGGATCCTCGCCCTCGGTCACGCCTGGCTGGCCTCGACGCCGCTGGCGCGTTCGGCGCAGCCGGTACTCAAACATTTAAGCGAAATGCTCAATGAGTCCTGCTCCATCGCGACCCTCGATGGCGACGATATTCTGTACATCGCGCGCGCCTCCAGTTCGCGGATCATGACTATCGATCTCGATATCGGCAGCCGTTTACCGGCCTGGGCGACATCCATGGGGCGGGTGTTGTTAAGCCACCAACCGGAAGATCGGCTGAACGACATGCTGGGGCGGGTGACGATGATCCGCTACACCCCGCAGACGGTCGATTCGGTGAATAAGCTGCGTGCGGAACTAAAACGCGTCCACCAGCGGGGATATGCGTTGAACGATCAGGAGCTGGAGATGGGGCTACGTTCGCTGGCGGTGCCGCTGTATAACCCACAAGGACAAGTGGAAGCAGCGCTAAACGTCGGGGTACATGCGGGCCAGATGTCGACCCGCGAAATGTTGGACCGGGTACTGCCGGAGCTACAAAAAGCCGCCCGCGAGCTAACGCTATTGTTGCGCTAGCGGCTACGCTTGGCGTGCAATTCCCAATTCTCCTGCCTGGCCTGCTCCGATTTGCGCAGCGCCACATAACATGCCCCGCTGCCGCCGTGATGCGGTAGCGCGACGCAAAACGCCTGAACCTCGGGCAGTTCAACCAGCCAGCGCGCCAGATAGCTGCGTATGATATTGGCATGAGATTGGTCTTCACGACCTTTGCCGTGGATGAGAAGAAGATTACGCAGCCCCTCTTTTTGCGCCTGCATCACGAAGGCGAACAGCATTTGTCGGCACTGCTCGACGGGCTGACGCAACAGCGACAGGCTCGCCTGCTGACTGTATTTTCCGCGCCGCAGCTTTTCCAGTACGCCGCTTTGCAGTCCTTCGCGTTTAAACTCCAACGGCGCGGCAAGCGGCACGATATCGAGATAACCGGTGGTGAGAAAATTATCGAGCTGCACGGTATCGACGCGCTGCGGGGCGCGCGCGTTGCGTTCGGGATGCCAGTGTACATCGTTGTTGCGTTTCAGAGGCTGGACATCCTCCATGGCGTCAAGAAACAGGGATTTGTCGTCAAGGTTCATGGTCACTCCTCCTGCGGCTGTCGCCAGCTACTATAGCCGCCTCGCGCGCGGCTCTCAACGCGTTTGGCCGCAACCGCTGGCAACTGGCGATTAAGGAAACAATTGACGGCTTTGACGACGAAACTGAGTGATTAGCGAAGCCGTTAGCGGCGTTTGCCGCGAGTCCCGTCGTTGAATCAGGTAATAAGTCGCCTTTGGCAACGTTTCGCCAATGGGGATCATCACCAGCTTGTCCGCCATCATCGGATCGTTGCCGAGCTCCACCGGCAGAATGCTAAGGAAATCGCTCTTCACCACCAGGCTGATGCACGAAGAGAAGGTCTCGCAGACGATATCGACCTTTGGCACCATCCCAACCTGGCTAAACATATCCTGCAGCTGTTTAAAGTAGCTGCCGCGCGGCGTCGGCATCGTCCAGTGATGATCGAGTAAATCCGCAAGCGACGTCGCCTGCGCGGCCGGATGACCGGTGCGAGCGAAAACGGCAAAGGGCTTCTCAAACAACTTTTCAAAACTGAACTCATGATCGTACGGGCCGGGATAGTAAGTATTAATAGTGAAATCCAGCTCCCCCTGGCGCAGTTCATTAATCATCGCCAGCAGTTGCCCTTCCATGATCCGCACCTTCACCAGTGGATGCTGCTGATGAAAGCGGCAGATCACCGACGGCATTAGCGAACGCGCGACGCTGGCGCCGAGGCCGATATTAATTTTCCCGGCCTGCTCGCCCTGACGCTGCAACAGTTCATCCTGCGCCGCCCGCAACTCTTCCATGATCAAGCTCGCATGTTGATAAAAACTTTCGCCATTTTCGGTCAGCGCGACCCCCTGGCTGCGGCGGACAAAAAGCTGGGCGGAAAGCCCCTCTTCCAGCTCTTTAATGGCTTTGGTCAACGCGGGCTGCGAAATCGCCAGCGCCCGGCTGGCGCCGCGAATACTCCCTTCGCGGGCCACCTCGACAAAGGCGCGAATTTGATGAAATTTAATCTGAAATGACATGTTTTAGATGATAACCATTGTTTATCAGACAGAAGAAAATGACATCTACTGTAATCCATCCTGCTGTGGCAGGTTAAGGGTGAAATTACCTGAAAGGGGTGAGTGATAAGCAAAAGCTATCACATCGTGAACACCATCACACTTTTTAATTATGACAGGAAAGGTTATGCCGCAACTTCATGAATTCATCAGCCAGTTGGCGCCGGAAATGACGCAATGGCGTCGCGATTTTCATCTGCACGCGGAATCCGGTTGGTTGGAATTTCGTACTGCCAGTAAGGTCGCGGAGATCTTAGATGGTCTGGGTTATCAGCTGGCGCTGGGACGCGACGTTATCGATGCCGGCAGCCGGATGGGACTGCCTGATGACGCCACGCTGGCGCAGGCCTTCCAGCGCGCCCGCGAACAGGGTGCGCCGGAACGCTGGTTACCGGCGTTTGAAGGCGGGTTCGCCGGTGTTGTCGCGACGCTGGATACCGGCCGCCCCGGCCCGACACTGGCGTTTCGCGTTGATATGGATGCACTTGACCTCAATGAGCAGCATGACGAGAGTCATCGCCCGCATCGCGCGGGTTTCGCCTCCTGCAACGCCGGGATGATGCACGCCTGCGGTCATGACGGCCATACCGCCATCGGGTTGGGTCTGGCGCACGTTCTGCAGCAGTATGCCGCGCAACTCAACGGCGTCATCAAGCTGATTTTCCAGCCCGCCGAAGAAGGCACCCGCGGTGCGCGCGCCATGGTGGCGGCAGGCGTACTGGATAGCGTGGACTATTTCACCGCCATCCATATCGGTACCGGCGTACCCACAGGCACGGTGGTCTGCGGCGGCGATAACTTCATGGCCACCACTAAGTTCGACGTGCAGTTCAATGGCGTCGCCGCCCACGCGGGTGGCAAACCGGAGGATGGCCGCAACGCGCTGCTCGCCGCCGCGCAGGCCGCGCTTGCCCTGCATGCCATCGCGCCGCACAGCGCTGGCGCATCCAGGGTGAACGTCGGAGTCATGCAGGCCGGTACTGGCCGCAACGTGGTACCGTCTTCCGCACTGTTGAAAGTAGAAACGCGCGGCGAAACCGACGTTATTAACCAGTACGTGTTCGAACGGGCCGAACAGGTGATTGCCGGCGCGGCGGCGATGTACGAGGCCAGCTATGAGCTACGCCTGATGGGCGCCGCCACCTCCAGCTCACCATCGCCAGCGTGGGTGCAATATCTGCGTGAGCAGGCGGCCCAGGTGCCCGGCGTTGAACACGCGGTCGACCGTATTGCCGCGCCGGCAGGCTCTGAAGACGCCACCTTAATGATGGCACGGGTGCAAGAACGCGGCGGTCTCGCCTCCTATATGATTTTCGGTACCGAATTGAGCGCCGGTCACCACAATGAAAAATTCGACTTCGATGAAAACGTCATGACAATGGCGGTCGAAACGCTGGCGCGCATCGCGCTTAACTTTCCCTGGCAGCGAGGTGTGTGATGGAAAAAGTCTATCAATTTGTCGATGAAACCATTGAGTCGCGCCGCAGTGATTTTTGCGCGATCGCCGATGATATCTGGGATCATCCGGAAACCCGTTTCCAGGAGTTCTGGTCCGCCGGGCGGCTGGCCGACGCGCTGGAAGCCGAAGGTTTCCAGCTGACCCGCAACGCGGGCGGAATTCCAAACGCGTTTATCGCCAGCGTCGGCGCAGGCAAACCGGTGATTGCGCTACTTGGCGAATATGACGCCCTGGCGGGACTCAGCCAACATGCGCGCCGCGCGGAGCCGGGTTCTGCGACCCCGGGCGAGAACGGGCATGGCTGCGGACACAACCTGCTCGGCACCGCGGCTTTTGCGGCCGCCGTCGCCGCTAAAAACTGGCTGCAACAGCAAGGCGGCGGCGGTACCTTGCGCTTCTACGGCTGTCCTGGCGAGGAAGGCGGTTCCGGAAAAACCTTTATGGTGCGTGAGGGACTATTCGACGATATTGACGCCGCCCTGACCTGGCACCCTGAGGCCTGGGCCGGAATGTTCAGCACCCGTACTCTGGCCAATATTCAGGCGGCATGGCGTTTCAGCGGAACCGCGGCGCATGCGGCAAACTCGCCGCATCTGGGGCGCAGCGCGCTGGATGCCGTGACCCTGATGACCACTGGCAGCAACTTCCTCAATGAACATATCATCGAAAAAGCGCGAGTCCACTATGCGATCACCGATACCGGCGGCGTCTCGCCCAACGTGGTACAAGCACAGGCTGAAGTGTTGTATTTAATTCGCGCTCCGGAAATGGCCGACGTTCAGCAAATTTTTGCCCGTATAGAGAAAATCGCCCAGGGCGCCGCGCTGATGACCGAAACCCACGTCAGCTGTCGTTTTGAGAAAGCCTGTTCCAGCTATCTGCCTAACCGTACATTGGAAGCCGCGATGTATCAGGCGGTGAGCCATTACGGTACGCCGCAGTGGAGTGAAGAAGAGCGCGCCTTCGCCGCCGATATTCGCGCGACATTGAGCGCTAACGATATTAATAACAGCCTGAAAAATATTGCCGACACCAGCGGCGAAGAAGGTAAAGCCTTTGCCAGCCGCCACCGCGACACGCTCCTGATTGACGAAGTGGCGCCGTGGGCGGCGACCGATAACGTGCTCGCCGGTTCGACCGATGTTGGCGACGTGAGCTGGAAGGCGCCGGTAGCCCAATGCTTCAGCCCCTGCTTCGCCGTTGGGACGCCGCTGCATACCTGGCAACTGGTGAGCCAGGGAAGAACGTCCATCGCCCATAAAGGAATGCTGCTGGCGGGGAAAATTTTGGCGGCGACGGCGATTCGTTTGTTCAGCGATAAGCCGCTGCTCGCCGCCAGCCAGCAGGAACTGGCTCAGGTATTGGCCGCCAGCCCATACCAGTGCCCGATCCCGCAGGACATCGTTCCATCCGTTTTAAAATAATAAAAAATAGCCCTTTGGATTTTGTACGGCATCGCGGCCATTGCCGATAAAAATAAGCGCTGACAAAACCAGGGTAAGCCGCAACCAACACAACAACGACAATTGAGGAACGCCCATGAGTATGTCTTCCATACCCTCGCATTCCCCCACCGGTAAGCTGTATGGCTGGGTTGAAAAAATAGGTAACAAGGTTCCACACCCCTTTTTACTGTTTATCTATCTGATTGTGGTATTGATGGCCGCCACCGCAATATTATCGGCGCTGAACGTCGGCGTGCAGAGTCCCACCGACGGTTCGCGGGTGGTGGTAAAAAACCTGCTTAGCGTTGAGGGGCTGCACTGGTTTCTCCCGAACGTGATTAAAAATTTCAGCGGTTTCGCACCGCTGGGCGCGATTCTGGCACTCGTGCTTGGCGCCGGATTTGCCGAACGGGTGGGTCTGCTGCCGTCGCTGATGGTCAAGATGTCGTCGCACGTCAGCGCCCGTTACGCCAGCTACATGGTGCTGTTTATCGCCTTCTTCAGCCACATCTCTTCCGATGCGGCGCTGGTGATCATGCCGCCGCTGGGCGCGCTGATGTTCCTCGCCGTCGGACGTCATCCGGTGGCGGGGCTACTGGCGGCGATCGCTGGCGTCGGCTGCGGCTTCACCGCCAATCTGCTGATCGTCACCACCGACGTGCTGCTTTCAGGTATCAGTACGGAAGCGGCGAAAACGCTCGATGCCTCGCTACACGTGAGTGTGATCGACAACTGGTACTTTATGGCGACATCGGTGATCGTTCTGACCCTGGTGGGCGGATTGATTACCGATAAGTTGGTCGAGCCGCGGTTAGGGAAGTGGCAAGGCAAAAGTGATGAATCGTTGCAGACGCTAACCGCGGAACAGCGCTTCGGCCTGCGTGTTGCCGGAATTGCGGCGCTCCTGTTCGTCGCGCTTGTCGCGCTGATGGTCGTACCGGAAAATGGCATCCTGCGCGATCCCCTCAAACACACCGTGATGCCCTCGCCGTTTATTAAAGGCATCGTGCCGCTGATTATCTTTTTCTTCTTTGTCGTGTCATTAGCTTACGGCATCGCGACCGGCAAAATTCGTCGTCAGGCCGACCTGCCGCAGTTGATGATTGAACCGATGAAAGAGATGGCTGGGTTTATCGTGATGGTCTTTCCGCTGGCCCAGTTCGTCGCCATGTTCAACTGGAGCAACATGGGCAAATTCATGGCCGTCGGCTTAACGGATGTGCTGGAGAGCGCCGGGATGAACGGAGTGCCGGCGTTTGTCGGCCTGGCGCTGCTATCGGCTTTTCTGTGTATGTTTATCGCCAGCGGCTCAGCCATCTGGTCAATTCTGGCGCCGATCTTCGTGCCGATGTTTATGCTGCTGGGCTTTCATCCGGCGTTTGCGCAGATCCTGTTCCGTATTGCCGACTCTTCCGTGCTGCCGCTCGCGCCGGTATCGCCGTTTGTCCCGCTGTTTCTCGGTTTTTTACAGCGCTACCGACCCGATGCCAAATTGGGAACCTACTACTCACTGGTATTGCCCTACCCGCTGATTTTCTTAGCCGTCTGGCTGCTGCTGTTAGTGGGTTGGTATCTGGTGGGACTGCCGATCGGACCCGGTATTTATCCGCGATTACCTTAACGTAACCGTCGGCCAGGGAAGGCCGCTCGTCATTCAACGTGGCGTTGTGCGGTTAAACAACGTTTTATACAACCCCGCCATTGCCAGCAACAACAGATGAAGCGCTAAGCCGCTGATAATTAAGACGGCAACCCCAGTCATTAGATATTGCATATCGCCACCTTTATGGGAAAAAAACCAGCGCCGAAACGCTGGCAAATAATCTACTCAAAGAATGCCTGTATATTGATCTGCGGCGCCGGGTGCCTCCCGGTGAATTAGCCAGTTCACACTAATCCGCGTGCGTATGACAAACTGCAGAGAGATTTGAACTGAACGCTCCTCCGCACAGGGAAATTCGCCGCCAGATAAAGGTAGCAAAATATCTTTCCCACTGCGCGAGGCCATTAATGCAAAAATAAACAATGCCCCGCTTCTATTACCGCGATTAACCACAGGCGGGTAATAAATGTATTTGAATGGCTTCGATTCGTATTTATCAATTAATAGTACAGGCTTTCATTATTTGCTATTTGCTGACCTTTCGGGGGTATAGTTTGCAGGCATAGCGTCGTGGTATGGTGATGCCCTGCCAAAATCATCTCGCTGAAGGAATACCGATGCTGACGCTGCTGCAAGACAAAATCGACACCCCCCTGGGACCGCTGTGGATCATTTGCGATGAACAGTTTAACCTGCGCGCCGTGGAGTGGGATCAGCACCGCGATCGTATGGAGCAACTGCTCGACATCCACTATCGCCATGAAGGCTACGAGCGCGTTGATGCCCGCGATCCTGGCGGGCTAAGCGCTAAGCTGACGGAATACTTCGACGGCGATCTCGCCGTTATCGATACATTGCCAACCGCGACCGGCGGCACGCCGTTTCAGCGCCAGGTCTGGCAGGCGCTGCGCACCATCCCCTGCGGCCAGGTGATGCACTACGGCCAGCTAGCAGAAGCGCTGGGGCGCCCCGGCGCTGCACGCGCGGTCGGTGCGGCAAATGGCTCCAATCCAGTGAGTATCGTCGTCCCCTGTCATCGGGTGATAGGCCGCAACGGCACCATGACCGGCTATGCCGGGGGCGTACAACGCAAAGAGTGGTTATTGCGCCACGAGGGCTATTTGCTGCTTTGACCGATCATGCTTTTTTGGGAAATTACAGGTAACTTTACAATTACCGTCATCCCAATAATATTTTTACTATCAATAAGATAAAGAGGGTAAGATATTTACCCTCCTAATAATGCGTGTTTCCGGGTTTCGAGGCTTACTTGCGCCTCAAAAAGATGTTAAAATTGACCAATATCAATTAAAGCTTGAGCAGACATATGATCCCGGAAAAGCGAATTATACGACGCATTCAGTCTGGTGGTTGTGCAATCCACTGTCAGGATTGCAGCATTAGCCAGCTCTGCATCCCCTTTACTTTGAACGAACATGAACTTGATCAGCTGGATAATATTATCGAGCGCAAAAAGCCTATTCAGAAAGGGCAAACCCTGTTCAAAGCCGGTGATGAACTGAAGTCGCTGTATGCTATCCGTTCAGGCACCATCAAAAGCTACACCATTACCGAGCAAGGCGATGAGCAGATTACCGGCTTCCACCTGGCGGGTGATTTGGTCGGTTTCGACGCCATCGGCACCGCTTTGCACCCGAGCTTCGCGCAAGCGCTGGAAACGTCGATGGTCTGCGAAATTCCTTTTGAAACGCTCGACGACCTTTCCGGTAAAATGCCGAATCTGCGCCAGCAGATGATGCGCCTGATGAGCGGCGAGATCAAAGGCGATCAGGACATGATCCTGCTGCTTTCCAAAAAGAACGCAGAAGAGCGCCTGGCGGCCTTTATTTATAATCTGTCCCGCCGCTTTGCGCAGCGCGGCTTCTCCCCGCGTGAGTTCCGTCTGACGATGACCCGCGGCGATATCGGCAACTATCTTGGCCTGACGGTGGAAACCATCAGCCGCCTACTCGGCCGCTTCCAGAAAAGCGGTATGCTGGCAGTGAAAGGCAAGTATATCACCATCGAAAACAGCGACCTGCTGGCTCAGTTGGCGGGCCAGGCGCGTAACGTCGCCTAAATATCCCCCTCCTGGCTCCTGTTATCCTGCGCCGGGTCGACAAATTTTTTCTAATTTGTTGATCTGGCCGGGGTCATCCCCTGTTTCAATTCATCCATATGGGTTATCTTTTTAATAACTGACTGTAGCTACAGTTGTAAGGAGACCCTGTATGGCGAAGTATCAGAACATGCTGGTAGTAATCGACCCTAACCAGGACGACCAGCCCGCATTACGGCGCGCGGTGTATCTGCACCAACGGATTGGTGGACGCATCAAAGCCTTTTTGCCGATCTATGATTTTTCCTACGAAATGACCACCCTGCTGTCGCCCGATGAACGAACTGCGATGCGCCAGGGCGTCATTAGCCAACGCAGCGCCTGGATCCGTGAACAGGCGAAGTTTTATATTGAATCCGGAGTTCCGATTGATATCAAAGTGGTGTGGCACAACCGCCCCTTTGAAGCCATTATTCAGGAGATCATCAGCGACAAGCATGACCTGCTACTGAAGATGGCCCACCAGCACGACAAGCTGGAAGCGGTGATCTTCACCCCAACCGACTGGCACCTGTTACGTAAATGCCCATGTCCGGTATGGATGGTTAAAGATCAGCCATGGCCGGAAGGCGGTAAAGCGTTAGTCGCGGTTAATCTGGCCAGCGAAGAAAACTATCACAACACCCTCAATGAAAAACTGGTGCGGGAGACCATCGCCCTCGCCGAACAGGTTAACCATACCGAAGTGCATCTGGTCGGCGCCTATCCGATTACGCCGATCAACATCGCCATTGAACTGCCTGATTTCGACCCGAGCATCTATAACGACGCGATTCGCGGCCAGCACCTGCTGGCGATGAAAGCGTTGCGCCAGAAGTTCGGTATCGATGAAAGCCTCACTCACGTCGAGAAAGGGTTGCCGGAAGAGGTGATCCCTGATTTAGCCGAGCATCTACAGGCCGGGATCGTGGTGTTGGGCACTGTTGGGCGTACCGGTATCTCTGCCGCGTTCCTGGGCAACACCGCGGAACAGGTTATCGATCACCTGCGCTGCGATTTACTGGTACTGAAACCGGAAGCCTATCAAACCCCGGTAGAACTGGACGACGACGAAGACGACTAAGACGTTTCCTGCCTCAGCCACGCTCTGAATCCCCCGCCTGTCGGGGGATTTTTTTGCTGGTTGTACGTACGCAGGCAAAAATAAAGGGCCTGTCGGCCCTGGGATATCAACGCAATGTGATTGAATACGAACAGCGTGTTAATGGATACCTAAACGCCAGGCAAGATCGATCTCTTCTCTCAGCTCAAGGGATGAAAGTGACATCAAATCGGCAAACTCAAGTTCCAGAAGTTTGAGCTTCTTCAGATACTGCGCAGGGGTCATAGCGGAAGTGTCGCGGCGCAGGTATTCGATAGCCATCTGCGTTGGAGTTAACTCGGTATCCATAATATCCTCAGTGTGGTGAAAAAACAGGCACAGTATACCATCTCCTGGCGTTCACTTTATGAGCGAATCAGTGTTTTGCTTTGCATATAAAAAAGCCGTCTCAACAGAGACGGCTTAGCGCATTACGCTATTACAGCGCTTTCAGAATGGCATCAACGCTGGCTTTAGCATCGCCGAACAGCATGTGAGTGTTCTCTTTAAAGAACAGCGGGTTCTGCACGCCGGCGTAGCCGGTGTTCATGGAACGCTTAAATACCACCACGTTCTGCGCTTTCCACACTTCCAGTACCGGCATACCGGCGATGGGGCTCTTCGGATCGTCTTGCGCTGCCGGGTTAACGGTGTCGTTCGCACCGATAACCAGAACGGTATCGGTATCGCTGAAGTCATCGTTAATTTCATCCATCTCCAGCACCACGTCGTACGGTACTTTCGCTTCCGCCAGCAGGACGTTCATGTGACCAGGCAGACGTCCGGCTACCGGGTGGATACCGAAACGCACCTTGATGCCGCGCGCACGCAACTTCTCGGTGATTTCAGCAACCGGATACTGCGCCTGCGCCACCGCCATACCGTAGCCCGGCGTGATGATCACCGAGTGCGAGTTTTTCAGCATTTCCGCGGTGTCTTCCGCGCTGATTTCACGGTGCTCGCCCACTTCTTCGTCGCCGCTGGACGTTGCGCCATCGCTACCAAAGCCACCGGCAATGACGCTGATAAACGAGCGGTTCATCGCCTTACACATGATGTAGGAGAGGATCGCACCGGAAGAACCGACCAACGCGCCGGTCACGATCAGCAGATCGTTGCTGAGCATGAAACCCGCCGCCGCCGCCGCCCAACCAGAATAGGAATTCAGCATCGACACCACCACCGGCATATCGGCGCCGCCGATAGATGCCACCAGGTGCCAGCCGAACGCCAACGCGATGACGGTCATGACCAGCAGGCACAATACCTGGCTCCCGGTGCTATCGGTACGCACGAAGGCCACCAGCAGCAGGAACGAGACCACCAGCGCCGCCAGGTTCAGCTTGTGGCGATTCGGCAGCATCAGCGGTTTGGACGAGATTTTGCCGCGCAGCTTACCAAAGGCGACAATAGACCCTGTGAAGGTCACCGCACCGATAAAGATACCGAGGAACACTTCCATCAGGTGAATATTCGCCAGCACCTGATCGAGGCCAGGAGCATGATCGAGATAGCTGTTGAAGCCCACCAGCACCGCCGCCAGACCCACAAAGCTATGCAGCACCGCGACCAGTTCCGGCATTTCGGTCATTTCGACTTTCTTCGCCAGACGGATCCCAATTGCGCCGCCAATAACCATCGCCACGATGATCCAGCCGACGTTACCGCTGTCCGGTCCGAAAATGGTCGCAATCAGCGCAATCGCCATCCCGGCAATACCGTACAGGTTCCCCTGCTTCGAGGTTTCGTGCTTTGACAGCCCCGCAAGGCTAAAGATAAACAGAATAGCGGCAACAATGTATGCAGCTGTAACTAATCCTCCAGACATTTGTTACCCCTTAGTTTTTGCGGAACATTTTCAGCATGCGCTGAGTGACGGTGAAACCACCAAAAATATTAATGCTGGCGATCAGCACCGCGATAAAGCTCAGGAAGCTGACCCAGCCGCCGTGCCCGATCTGCAGCAATGCCCCAACGACAATAATCCCTGAAATCGCGTTGGTTACCGACATCAGCGGCGTGTGCAGCGCGTGCGAAACGTTCCACACCACGTAGTAACCGACCACGCAGGAGAGCGCAAAGACGGTAAAGTGACCGAGGAACTCTTTCGGCGCGACGTTCGCCAACCAGCCAAAGAGAATAATCGCCAGCGCCATCAGCGCATATTTACGCCACGGCGAGCTCGGTTTGGCTTCTTCTTTTGGTGCGTCGATGGTCTTCGCCGCCGCCTGCGGCTGCGCGGAAACCTGAATCGGCGGCGCAGGCCAGGTGATTTCACCCTCACGCACCACCGTGACGCCACGCACCACCACATCGTCGAAGTCGATGGTGATGTTGCCGTCTTTTTCTTTGCACAACAGCTTCAGCAGATTCACCAGGTTGGTGCCGTAGAGCTGAGAAGATTGCGTCGGCAGACGACCCGGCAGATCGGTATAGCCGATGATCTTCACGCCATTGTCGGTCGTCACCACTTCACCCGGCACGGTGTATTCACAGTTGCCGCCGTTTTGCGACGCCAGGTCAACCACCACGCTGCCCGATTTCATGGCATCAACCATTTCACGAGTAATCAGTTTCGGCGCCGGTTTGCCTGGGATCAACGCCGTGGTGACGATGATGTCGACCTCTTTCGCCTGCGCGGCGAACAGCGCCATTTCGGCTTTGATAAAGGCCTCAGACATCACTTTGGCGTAACCGTCGCCGCTGCCCGCCTCTTCTTTAAAGTCCAGTTCAAGGAACTCGGCGCCCATACTCTGCACCTGTTCTTTCACTTCCGGGCGAGTATCGAAGGCGCGAACTATCGCCCCCAGACTGTTCGCCGCGCCGATTGCCGCAAGCCCGGCGACGCCTGCGCCGATAACCATCACTTTCGCCGGCGGGACTTTCCCCGCAGCGGTGATCTGCCCGGTAAAGAAACGGCCAAACTCATGAGCTGCCTCGACAATCGCGCGATAACCGGCGATGTTGGCCATCGAACTCAAGGCATCCAGCGACTGCGCGCGGGAAATACGTGGCACCGAGTCCATGGCCATGACGTTGATACCGCGAGCAGCCAGTTTTTCCATCAGCTCGGGATTCTGCGCCGGCCAGATAAAGCTGACCAGCGTGGTGCCCGGATTAAGTTTCGCAATTTCGGCATCGTCCGGCGCGTTAACTTTCAGGATAACGTCCGAATGCCAGACGTTATCGCCGCTAACGATTTCCGCACCCGCCTCGACGAAGGCTTCATCGTCGAAGCTCGCCAGTTTCCCGGCGCCGCTCTCCACCGCAACGCTAAACCCGAGCTTCAGCAGCTGCTCGACCGTCTTTGGCGTCGCAGCGGCCCGGGTTTCCTGAGCTAAACTCTCTTTTGGTATCCCAATTCGCATAGTTTTCCCTTCCATCGGTTTTTGATGATGGTTTATTTTTTTCACAAATGGGCCAGCGGCGGCGTAAAACGCCGCACGGGTATTCATCTGGAAAATGAAACAGTAACAAACTTTTTATAACCTACTGAAAATACCGATTGTGATCTACATCGTTAAAACAGAATTTTTGATTTTATTGAGAAAAATCAGTCTCACCGGCATCAGGCAGCAATATTTACCTTAATTTTATGCCAGAACCTGATAATTCGCTTACCTGACGGAGTAATTCGCCATTTATTACCGCCGGCATCATTGCGTTAACATTACGTTAACTTATAAAAGTGATATTGATTATCGATTTTGCTGTTCAAACGGCTGTTTTTTCAACATATCAGTGTTTGTTATATTTTTGTAACGAACGATTCGGGCGGGAAGTGAAAAATGACGCAGACAGTTGTGTTGTTTAAATGCAATAATCACCTGTTTTCAGTCAACAACAATACCAGTACATGGTTTGCGCAAGGCAAAGGATTATTTTTATGAAGCTTAAGAACACACTCCTGGCGTCTGCTCTTCTGGCTACCACCGCGTTGTCTGCCCATGCAGCGACCGAGCTGACTCCGGAGCAAGCGGCAGCGCTGAAGCCCTATGACCGCGTTGTCGTCACTGGCCGTTTTAATGCAATTGGCGACGCCGTACAGGCCGTCTCCCGCAAAGCGGATAAAGATGGCGCAGCTTCCTTCTATGTTGTCGACACTTCAGATTTCGGCAACGGCGGCAACTGGCGCGTGACTGCGGATTTTTATAAAGAAAATGCCCCGCAGGCCGACACACCAAAAAACCGCATCATCAACGGTGTCATGGAATTGCCGAAAGATCAGGCCGTCGCCCTGATGCCGTATGACACCGTGACCGTGCAAGGCTTCTATCGCAGCCAACCGGAAGTCAACGACGCCATCGCCAAAGCGGCAAAAGCAAAAGACGCCTACGCCTTCTTCATCGTCCGTCAGGTTGATGCTAACCAGGGCGGCAACCAGCGTATTACCGCTTACATCTACAAAAAAGACGCGCAGAAACGCGTTCTGCAGAGCCCGGATGCGATCCCGGCCGATTCCGAAGCGGGTCGCGCCGCGCTGGCCAAAGGCGGCGAAGCGGCTAAAAACGTCGAAATTCCGGGCGTGGCGTCTTCTGCCTCCGTCGGTTCCGGTACCGGCGTAGGCCTGTTCTATGAAACACAGTCATCCAAAGGCGGGCGTTACACCGTCACACTGCCGGACGGTACCAAAGTTGAAGAGGTGAATAAAATCACCGCGGCGCAGATGGTGCCGTTTGATAGTATCAAGTTCACCGGTAACTACGGCAACATGACTGAAATTTCTTACCAGACAGCGAAACGCGCGGCTAAGAAAGGGGCGAAGTACTACCACATTACCCGCCAGTGGCAGGAACGTGGCGGTAACATCACCATCAGCGCCGATCTGTATAAGTAATCGGATCTGACTGCTTAAAAAGGCGACATGATGTCGCCTTTTTGCATTTTTTCGCCCGCCGCCATTGCATGCGCACAAGACACTCCGTAAAATCCCGCGCCTTAGCGTAATCCTCCATTTTTATGCGATTTCGTGAAATAAATATTCTTGATTCACTGCTGTTACCTCGGAAATACCATGGAAAAAAAACTGGGCCTTAGCGCCTTGACCGCACTGGTACTCAGCTCAATGCTGGGCGCGGGCGTTTTCAGTTTGCCGCAAAACATGGCTGCCGTCGCCAGCCCGTCTGCGCTGCTTATCGGCTGGGCTATCACCGGCGTCGGAATCTTATTCCTCGCCTTTGCCATGCTGTTGCTGACCCGTATCCGCCCGGAACTGGACGGCGGTATCTTTACCTATGCCCGCGAAGGTTTCGGCGAACTCATCGGTTTTTGCTCTGCCTGGGGTTACTGGCTGTGCGCGGTGATTGCCAACGTCTCCTACCTGGTTATCGTCTTTTCCGCGTTAAGCTTTTTCACCGATACGCCGGAGGCGCGCATTTTCGGCGACGGCAACACCTGGCAGTCGATCGTCGGCGCATCGGTCCTGCTGTGGGTGGTTCATTTTCTCGTCCTGCGCGGCGTACAGACCGCTGCGGGCATTAACCTGGTTGCCACGCTGGCCAAGCTGCTACCGCTGGGGGCATTTGTCGCACTGGCCGCGCTCGCGTTTCGTCTCGATACTTTCCGTCTCGATTTCAGCGGTATCGCGCTGGGCGTACCGGTGTGGGAGCAGGTTAAAAACACCATGCTGATTACGCTGTGGGTGTTTATCGGGGTTGAAGGCGCGGTGGTGGTTTCAGCCCGTGCGCGCCACAAGCGTGATGTCGGCCGCGCGACGCTTCTGGCGGTCGTTTCAGCGCTGGCGGTGTATCTGTTGGTCACTCTGCTGTCGCTGGGCGTCGTCGCCCGTCCGGAACTGGCGGAAATGCGCAATCCATCGATGGCGGGACTGATGGTCAAAATGATGGGCTCCTGGGGCGAGGTGGTGATTGCCGCAGGGTTGATTATCTCCGTGTGCGGCGCCTATCTGAGCTGGACAATTATGGCCGCGGAAGTGCCGTATCTGGCCGCAACGCATAAAGCGTTCCCGCGGCTGTTCGCGAAAACGAACAAGAACAATGCGCCATCTTCCTCGTTGTGGCTGACCAACATCAGCGTGCAAATCTGTCTGGTGCTGATTTGGCTGACCGGCTCCGATTACGGCACCCTGCTGACCATCGCCTCAGAAATGATTCTGGTACCCTATTTCCTCGTCGGCGCTTTCCTGCTTAAGATCGCAGTACGTCCTTTGCACAAAGCCGTGGGTGTCGGCGCGTGCGTTTATGGCTTATGGTTATTGTACGCGTCCGGTCCTGTGCATTTGCTATTGTCGGTGGTACTTTACGCTCCGGGTCTTCTGGTTTTCCTGTACGCCCGCCGTACTCACCAGCACGATCGCATGCTCAAACGCCGTGAAGTGGCATTAATTGGTTTTTTGCTGGTTGCCGCCGTTCCGGCAACGTGGATGCTGGTGGGGTAAGCGGTTGCCCCACCGCTGAACTTGAAAGGAGATACCCATGGCTGAACCACAGCCTCGCCCGGTTCTGATCACAGGTGGAGGCCGTCGTATCGGTCTCGCCCTGGCGCATCATTTTTTGAACCAGCAGCAGCCGGTGATCGTCAGCTATCGCCACCATTACCCTTCGATCGACGTCCTGCGTGAGGCAGGCGCAGTCTGCCTGCAGGCCGATTTCAGTAGCGACGACGGTATCCTGAGCTTTGCGGAAGCCGTTAACGCCCACACTACGGGTCTGCGCGCGATTATTCACAACGCCAGCGACTGGATGGCGGAAAAGCCGGGCGTGTCGCTATCGGCGGTGATCTCGCGGATGATGCAGATCCACGTCCACGCCCCTTATTTGCTCAACCACGCGCTGGAAGGCCTACTGCGTGGTTTCGGCCATGCGGCAAGCGATATTATTCACATCACGGATTACGTGGTGGAACGCGGTAGCGATAAGCATATCGCCTATGCCGCCAGTAAAGCGGCGCTCGATAACATGACGCGTTCATTCGCCCGCAAACTGGCCCCGGAGGTCAAGGTCAACGCCATTGCGCCGTCGCTGATTATGTTTAACGACAGTGATGACGCGGAATATCGCAAACAGGCGCTGGATAAGTCGCTGATGAAAATCGCGCCGGGTGAAAAAGAGATTATCGACCTCGTCGACTACCTGCTCACCAGTTGCTACGTGACCGGCCGCTCGTTCTCCGTCGATGGCGGTCGCCCACTGCGTTAGTGAAAACGGCTCCAGCCGAGGATCAGCAGCCAGGCGCACAGGCTCCAGCAGATCACCGCGCCTGCCAGCGCGTATGGCAGGCGCATCACCCCGGTGAAATACCATAGTGACAACAAATAAATGAAATATGGGATGATCGACCACATACCGAATACGATGGTGGTACGCAACGCTTCAATACCCCGCTCGCTGGCGACAATATAGTGGGCGATCAGCGCAAACGTCGGAAACAACGGAATTAAGCCAGCAATATAATAATTTTTGGTTTTTGACAGTACGCCAATCAGCACCACCACCAGCGCCCCCAGCAGCGCTTTAATCAACAGCCCCATTTTTTGCCTTAACATTTAAACAACAATTATGACCAGCATAACGGAAGAACAATTGTTTATGAAAGATTAATGGCAGGCAATTTGCTGGCGGTGTATGTTAGCTTTTTTATCTATATGCGTAAGATATGAATAAGATCGTTTTTGTTGAGGATGATCCCGAGGTCGGCGCCCTGATCGCTGCCTATCTGGGAAAGCATGATATGGACGTGGTTGTCGAGCCGCGTGGGGACCGGGCCGAAGAGGTCATCGCGCGTGAACAGCCTGATTTGGTGCTGTTGGACATCATGCTGCCCGGCAAAGACGGGATGACGCTGTGCCGCGACCTGCGTGGCCAGTGGCAGGGACCGATCGTTCTGCTTACGTCGCTCGATAGCGATATGAATCATATTCTGTCGCTGGAGATGGGCGCCAGTGATTATATTTTGAAGACGACGCCGCCGGCAGTACTGCTGGCCCGTCTGCGTCTGCATCTACGCCAACACATCGCTTCACCGGCGACCCCTGCGCCGTCTGCCCTGACGCCGCATAAAACGATTATCTTCGGTTCGCTGTCGATAGACCCGGTCAACCGCCAGGTGCTGCTCAGCGGCGACAGCGTCGCCCTGTCCACCGCCGATTTCGACCTGTTGTGGGAACTGGCGACCCACGCCGGGCAGATTATGGATCGCGATGCGCTGTTAAAGAATCTGCGCGGCGTGAGCTACGACGGGCTGGATCGCAGCGTTGACGTCGCCATTTCGCGTCTGCGTAAAAAACTGCTCGACAACGCCACAGAGCCCTACCGTATCAAGACGGTCCGCAACAAAGGTTATCTGTTCGCTCCGCACGCCTGGGATAATTAATTAACGGGTCTGGCTATGAAAAAACTGTTCGTGCAGTTTTACCTTTTGCTGTTCGTGTGTTTTCTGGTGATGACCATGCTGGTCGGCCTGGTCTATAAATTTACCGCCGAGCGCGCCGGACGCCAGTCGCTGGATGACCTGATGAAAAGCTCGCTGTATCTGATGCGTAGCGAATTGCGGGAGATCCCGCCGCGCGACTGGAGTCAAACGCTGAAAGAGCTGGATCTCAACCTCTCCTTCGATTTGCACATTGAGCCATTGAGTAAATTCAAACTGTCGGAAAGCTCAATGCAGCACCTGCGCGCGGGCGATATTGTGGCACTGGACGATCAGTACACCTTTATTCAACGCATCCCGCGCAGCCATTACGTGCTGTCGGTAGGCCCGGTCCCCTATCTCTACTTCCTGCATGAGATGCGCCTGCTGGATGTCGCATTGATGGCATTTATCGCCATCTCGTTGGCCTTCCCGGTCTTTATCTGGATGCGTCCGCACTGGCAGGATATGCTGCGCATCGAAACCGCCGCCCAACGCTTCGGCGACGGTCATTTTAGCGAACGAATCCATTTCGATAGCATGTCGAGTTTTGAACGACTCGGCGTGGCCTTTAACCAGATGGCCGATAACATCAACGCGCTAATTGCCAGTAAAAAACAGCTTATCGACGGTATCGCCCATGAGTTGCGCACGCCGCTGGTGCGTCTGCGTTACCGCCTGGAGATGAGCGAAAACCTGACCGAGGCCGAGTCGCAGGCCCTCAATCGCGATATCGGGCAGTTAGAAGCATTGATTGAAGAGTTGCTGACCTATGCGCGCCTTGACCGCCCGCAAAACGAATTGAATCTCACCACACCAGATTTCCCGGCATGGATCGGCGCTCACGTCGAGGATATTCAGTTGGTCAATCCGCAGCGCGACGTCACGTTGCGGCAGCTGACCGCTGGCGGCTACGGCGCGCTGGATATGCGCTTAATGGAGCGGGTGCTGGACAACCTGGTCAATAACGCGCTGCGCTACAGTAATCAGCATATTCAGATCAGCCTGACGCTGGAAGGTTCGCGGGCAACGCTACGGGTTGAGGATGATGGCCCGGGGATTGCCGCAGAGGAACGCGAGCGGGTGTTTGAGCCATTTGTTCGCCTCGATCCCAGCCGCGACCGCGCAACCGGCGGTTGTGGCCTGGGACTGGCCATCGTACACAGCATCGCCCAGGCGATGGCGGGCGACGTTCGCTGCGACGAAAGCCCACTCGGCGGCGCGGCATTCAGCTTCAGCTGGCCTATCTACCACCAGCTTCCCGTATTGACTTCTGCTTAGCCCTACTTGCGCAGGCGTTACGGCCTGCGTATAGTTTACAATCAAATAGTATGTTGTAACTAAGGCGGATTATGATGGCAAGCTACGACCTCGTTGAACGCTTAAACGACACCTTTCGCCAGCTGGAGCGCGAGCTCCAGGGCGTAAAAGAGGCACTCAGCGGCTGCCGTCTGCTGGCCGCCCGGGTATTTGAACTGCCAGCGGTCAGCAAAGAGGCAGAACACGCGCCGCTGGATAGCATCCAGGTGGTGCAGCACGTCGGGAAAAGCGCGCTGGAAATGGCGCTCAGGCACTACAGCCATCTGTTTATTCAGCAGCAATCGGAAAGCCGCAGCAGCAAAGCGGCAGTTCGCCTGCCCGGCGCGATTTGCCTGGCGGTTGATGCGCAGGAACAGGCCTGGCTGCTGGAGAAAATCAACGCCATCAATACGCTGAAAGCGGCGTTTGAGAAAATAGTGACCGTCGATTCCGGCTTGCCTGCCGTCGCGCGTTTCGAATGGGTGCATCGCCATTTGCCCGGTCTTATCACCCTGAGCGCCTACCGGACGCTGACGCCGCTACTCGACCCCAGCACCATCCGCTTTGGCTGGGCCAATAAGCACGTGATTAAAAATCTGACCCGCGATGACGTCTTAATGCAGCTGGAGAAGAGTTTGCAATCGCCGCGAGCCGTGCCGCCGTGGACGCGCGAGCAGTGGCAAAGCAAGCTGGAGCGGGAATACCAGGATATCGCCGCCCTACCGCCGCGGGCGAAGTTGAAAATCAAACGCCCGGTCAAGGTACAGCCGATTGCCCGGGTGTGGTATGCCGGCGAGCAAAAGCAGGTGCAGTACGCCTGCCCTGGCCCGCTGATTGCGCTGATCTCCGGCACGCACGGGGTCAGCGTGCCGGATCTGGGCGAACTGTTGAATTACGATGCCGATAATGTGCAGTACCGTCACAAACCACAGGCGCAGTCGTTAAGATTGCTGATCCCGCGCCTGCATCTGTGGTTGGCTAGCGAGTAGCCAAGCTGCCGACCATATCCTGCGGCCGCACCCAGCTGTCGAACTCGGCTTCCGTCAGATAGCCGAGCGCCAGCGCCGAGGCTTTCAGCGTCAGTCCCTCATGGTGCGCTTTTTTGGCGATTTCTGCCGCTTTATCGTAACCGATATGGGTATTCAGCGCGGTGACCAGCATCAGCGATTCATTCAACAGTTGGTTAATCCGCTCGCGATTCGGTTCAATGCCCACTGCGCAGTGTTCGTTAAAGCTCTCCATGCCATCCGCCAGCAAACGCGCCGATTGCAGGAAGTTATGGATAACCATCGGGCGATAGACGTTGAGTTCAAAGTTACCGGACGCGCCGCCGATATTCACCGCCACGTCGTTGCCCATTACCTGGCAGCACAGCATGGTCAGCGCTTCGCACTGCGTCGGATTCACCTTACCGGGCATGATTGAGGAGCCGGGCTCATTCTCAGGGATAGCGATTTCGCCGATGCCGCAACGCGGCCCGGAGGCCAGCCAGCGCACATCGTTAGCGATTTTCATCAGCGAGGCCGCCAGCCCTTTTAATGCGCCATGAGCGTGAACCAGCGCATCCACGGTAGCCAGTGCTTCAAATTTGTTTGGCGCGGTAATAAACGGTTGTCCGCTGAGCGACGCCAGCTCCGCCGCGACGCGCACAGCATACTCAGGATGGGTGTTCAGGCCGGTGCCGACCGCCGTCCCGCCCAGCGCCAATTCGGCGAGGTGTGGAAGACTATACTCAATGTGCTTCAGGTTATGCTCCAGCATCGCCACCCAGCCAGAGATTTCCTGCCCCAGCGTCAACGGCGTGGCGTCCTGCAGATGAGTTCGGCCAATCTTGACGATATCATTGAAGGCGACAGATTTTTCGTGCAGCGTTTTTTTCAGTACCTGCAGTTGCGGGATCAGCTTTTCGCGTAACGCGATCAGCGCCGCGACGTGCATCGCGGTGGGGAAGACATCATTCGAGCTCTGACTTTTGTTAACGTCGTCATTGGGGTGGATTTTACGTTCCATACCGCGTACGCCGCCTAGCAATTCGCTGCCGCGGTTGGCCAACACCTCGTTCATATTCATATTGCTTTGCGTGCCGGAACCGGTTTGCCAGATAGCCAGCGGGAACTCCTGCGAATGCTTGCCGGCCAGCACTTCATCGGCCGCGGCAACAATAGCGTCGGCTTTTTCCGCCGCCAGCAGTCCCAGGTCCTGATTGACCTTCGCCGCCGCGCGCTTGGTCAGCGCCAGCGCGTAAATCAGCTCGCCCGGCATTTTCTCCGTTGAGATGCGGAAATGTTCCAGCGAGCGCTGGGTCTGCGCGCCCCAGAGTTTATCGGCCGGGACGTCGATGGCGCCCATTGAATCTTTTTCACTGCGATGCATCGTCATTACTATCTCCTTGAATAAAAAGTACGTAATAGCGACAGAGCTCACCTGCTTAAAAAATTAAGTATCGGCCAGATTCACCGTTTGTTTTAGTCGTTTGTGCCACTAAGCGGCGTAAAAAACCGCCCAGAAGGGCGGTTAGACTGCTGACAAAGAAGGAAAATGCGTAGTTTTTCCTTCTTTGTGGTTATCAGCCGAAAATCAATAAATTGATTTTCCTTGTTATTTTTCTGGTTTATTTCACACAGCGGGAACACTGCGAAGTTTGAATCTGCTGGAAGAAATCATTCCCCTTATCATCGACGAGAATAAACGCCGGGAAATCTTCAACTTCAATTTTCCAGATGGCTTCCATCCCCAGTTCAGGGTAAGCCACGCATTCAAGACTACGGATGCTTTGCTGCGCCAGCACCGCCGCCGGGCCGCCGATGCTGCCGAGGTAGAAACCGCCGTGTTTGTGGCACGCATCGGTCACCTGCTGGCTGCGGTTGCCTTTTGCCAGCATGATTTTGCTGGCACCGTGCGACTGCAGCAGATCAACGTAGGAGTCCATACGGCCTGCGGTGGTTGGGCCAAGAGAACCAGAGGCGTAGCCGTCCGGCGTCTTCGCCGGGCCCGCGTAATAGATCGGGTGATCTTTGACGTACTGCGGCAGCGTTTCGCCGCTATCGATCAGCTCTTTCAGCTTAGCGTGGGCGATGTCGCGGGCGACGATAATGGTCCCGCTCAGCGACAGACGGGTAGAAACCGGATACTGCGACAGCAGCGCCAGGATATCGCTCATCGGCTGATTCAGGTTAACCTTCACCGCCTCGCCTTCACCGGCCTGGCGCAGATGCTCAGGGATATATTTCCCCGGATTGCTCTCCAGTTTCTCCAGCCAAATCCCCTGACGGTTAATCTTGGCTTTGATGTTACGGTCGGCTGAGCAGGAAACCCCCATCCCCACCGGGCAGGACGCCCCGTGGCGCGGTAGGCGGATCACGCGGATATCGTGAGCGAAGTATTTACCGCCGAACTGCGCGCCGAGACCGAGATTCTGCGCTTCCAGCAGCAGCTCTTGTTCCAGTTGCACATCACGGAACGCCTGACCGTGCTCGTTACCTTCGGTCGGCAGGCCGTCGTAGTATTTGGTCGATGCCATTTTCACGGTCTTCAGCGTCGCTTCCGCTGAGGTACCGCCGATGACAAAGGCAATGTGGTACGGCGGACAAGCCGCAGTCCCCAGGGTGCGCATCTTCTCGACGAGGTAGTTCTTCAGTTTCGCCGGGGTGATTAACGCTTTGGTTTCCTGGTACAGATAGGTTTTGTTGGCGGACCCGCCGCCCTTGGCGATACAGAGGAATTTGTACTCGTCGCCATCGGTGGCATAAAGATCGATCTGCGCTGGCAGGTTGGTGCCGGTGTTGACCTCTTTATACATATCCAGCGGCGCGTTCTGCGAGTAACGCAGGTTGTCCTGGATATAGGTGTTGTACACGCCCTGCGCCAGCGCGGCTTCATCGCCGCCGCCGGTCCACACGCGCTGCCCCTTTTTCCCCATAATGATCGCGGTACCGGTATCCTGGCAGGTCGGCAGAATGCCTTTGGCAGCGATATCGGAGTTACGCAGGAACTGCAGCGCTACGTATTTGTCGTTCTCGCTGGCTTCCGGATCGTTAAGGATATCCGCAACCTGCTGCTGGTGCGCCGGGCGGAGCATAAAGGAGGCGTCGTGGAAAGCGTGCTGGGCCAGTAAGGTTAGCGCCTGAGGTTCAACCTTCAGAACTTCCTGGCCGGCGAATTCGGCGACGGAGACGTAATCACTGCTGAGGAGATAATACTCGGTGTCATCCTTTTTAAGAGGAAAAGGATCCTGGTAAACAAACGGTTTATTCGACATTGTACTCTCACTTACTGCTTTGGCTGATTATGTTTCAGGCAGACACTCCATTTGCCTGTAGAAAAGCGAGTCGATCAATCTTACACAATTTTTTAACAAAAACTGAGACAAGGACGACTTTTTCTTTCAGCAGTTGCTTCTCGACGATTTGTTGGTTTAATAGAGTCCATATTTTTATGTGAAAACAGGGATTGAGAATGCAGAAGCTCATTAATTCAGTGCAAAACTACGCCTGGGGCAGTCACACCGCTTTAACCGATCTGTACGGTATCGCCAACCCGGACAACCTGCCGATGGCAGAACTGTGGATGGGCGCCCATCCGAAAAGCAGCTCGCGGATCCTCAATGCCGAAGGTCAGCCGCAGTCACTGCGCGACGTTATCGACGCCGATAAAAGCGCCCTGCTCGGCGCCAGCGTAGCGGAACGTTTTGGCGAACTGCCGTTCCTGTTTAAAGTGCTCTGCGCCGCCCAGCCGCTGTCCATCCAGGTTCACCCGAACAAGCGCGCCTCGGAAATTGGCTTTGCCAAAGAGAACGCGGCGGGCATCCCTCTCGATGCCGCCGAGCGCAATTATAAAGATCCTAACCACAAGCCGGAGCTGGTATTCGCGCTGACGCCGTTCCTCGCGATGAATGCCTTCCGCGAGTTCGCTGAGATCGTTAGCCTGCTGCAGCCGGTTGCCGACGCGCACCCGGCGATCGGCGAATTCCTCCAGCAGCCGGACGGCGAACGTTTAAGCCAGCTGTTCGCCAGCCTGTTGAATATGAAGGGTGAAGAGAAAGCACAGGCGCTGCGTGTGCTGCAAACCGCCCTTGACCGCGAACAGGGCGAACCATGGCAAACTATCCGCCTGATCGCTGAAGTTTACCCGGACGACAGCGGCCTGTTCTCCCCACTGTTGCTGAACGTGGTAAAACTGAATCCGGGCGAGGCGATGTTCCTGTTCGCTGAGACCCCACACGCCTACCTGCAGGGCGTAGCGCTGGAAGTGATGGCCAACTCGGATAACGTGCTGCGCGCCGGTCTGACGCCGAAATACATCGATATCCCGGAACTGGTGGCAAACGTTAAATTCGTCGCCAAACCGGCCGCAGAGCTGTTGACCCAGCCGGTTCAACATGGTGCCGAACTCGATTTCCCGATCCCGGTCGACGATTTCGCTTTCTCGCTGCACGATTTGTCTGCCAGTGAATCCGATATCGCGCAACAGAGCGCGGCGATTCTGTTCTGCGTGGAAGGCGAAGCCACGCTGCGCAAAGGCGAACAACGTCTGACCATGCAACCTGGCGAGTCGGCGTTTATCGCCTGCAACGAGTCTCCGGTCCACATTAGCGGCCATGGTCGTCTGGCGCGCGTCTTTAATAAGCTTAAGTAAGTTACTGAAGTTTTAATCCGCAGTTGCTAGACTTCCCCCATCATGACAACACAACCAGGCGGCATGTCCCGCCTGGTTTCATTTATGGACAAATGCTATGAAAAAAACGTTGGTCGCCGCAGGTGTGATTGTCGCTCTCGGCGTAGTCTGGAGCGGCGGCGCCTGGTTCACCGGTAAGCAACTGGAAAGCCGTATTGCCGAAATGGTGCAACAGGCAAATGCTCAACTGCAGAGCAGCGCGCCGGAAGCAGGTGTAGAACTCAGTTATCAAAACTACCAGCGTGGTCTGTTCAGCAGCCATCTGCAGCTGGTAGTCAAACCACAGGCCGGTAAAGAGAACAGCCTGCTGGCCGCGGGCCAGAGCCTGATTTTCGACGAGGATGTCGATCACGGCCCCTTCCCGCTCGCCTCATTAAAATCCTTTAATTTGGTTCCGGCAATGGCCTCCGTCAATACGACGCTGGTCAATAATGAAGCCAGCAAAGCGTTGTTTGACATCGCCAAAGGTCAGCCGCCATTTAATATCGACACGCGTATTGCCTACAACGGCGATACCCAGTCGGCTATCTTCCTCAACCCGCTGGATTACGCCAAAGAGAATGAGAAGATCGTCTTTAGCGGCGGTCAGTTCCAGCTGAATGCCGATCGCGATGGCAAAACCATCAGTCTGAGCGGTGAAGCCGCCAGCGGGCAGATTAACGCGGTTAACGAATACAATCAGAAAGTCCAGTTGACCTTTAACAACCTGAAAGCGGACGGCGCCACCGAGATGACCGCTTTTGAAGAGCGTATCGGCAAGCAGAAAATCACCCTGGATAAACTGTCGATCGGCGTTGAAGGCAAAGAGCTGGCGCTGCTGGAAGGCATGAACATCGATGGCCGTTCTACGCTCTCCGATGACGGCAAGCGCATCAATAGCCAGCTGGACTACAACCTCAACAGTCTGAAACTGCAGAATCAGGATATGGGCCACGGCAAGCTGACGGTTAAACTGGATAACCTGGACGGCCAGGCATGGCACCAGTTTAGCCAGCAATACAACGCGCAGGCACAGGCGCTGATGGCCAAGCCGGAGCTGGCGCAGAATCCAGAGCTCTATCAGCAGGCGCTGACGGAGATCTTCTTCAGCTCGCTGCCGATTTTGCTGAAGGGCAATCCGTCGCTGACCATCGCACCGCTGAGCTGGCAGAACGCCAAAGGCGAAAGCAGTTTAAATCTGTCGGTATTGATGCAGGATCCGGCGCAAACCGCCGCCGCGCCGCAAACCGTTGCTGACGAACTGGACCGCAGCATTAAATCGCTGGACGGTAAGTTGGTGATCCCGGTGGATATGGCCACCGCATTGATGACCCAGGTTGCCGGGCTGGAAGGCTACCAGCCGGAAGATGCGGCGAAACTTGCCGATCAGCAGGTCAAAGGCCTGGCGGCGATGGGCCAGATGTTCCGCCTGACCACCATGGAAAATAATGCTATCACCTCCAGTCTGCAGTACGCCGACGGCCAGGTGACGCTGAACGGGCAGAAAATGCCGCTGGCCGATTTCGCCGCCATGTTCGGCCTGACGTTGCCAACCGCTGAACCGCAGCAGTAACAGAAACCTACCGGGCTACAGGTTTTGTAGCCCGGGAAATCACTTTAATCGCGCCCCTATTTTCTGGTGACCAATCGCGGCGGCATAATCTGATTGCGCGCGCTGCCCTGTCCTGCTTCCAGACGACGTAAAATACACTCGGCGAGGCTGTTACCCATTTCCCGCGCAGGCGTGGTGACCCATGTTAACGGTACATCATCCAACGCCGATTCCGGTACCTCAGCAAAGGCCGCCAACGCCACCCGTTGTTCGAAATAGCTCTCCACGCTGTCCTCACCGCTTTGCCGCCCGGCGCGCATCAGGCCGAACCACGCGCCAGTGGCGATCACGCTGTTGTAGCACAGCACCGCGCTGATGGTCGGATTTTGGCGCAGCAGCGCGGTCATCGCTTCCGCTGCCTGCTGTTGGCTCGATTCACACTCAACCACCCATTCGCTATGAAACGGCAACCCATACTTGAGTAAAGTCGCACAGTAGCCGCCCACCCGTTCGGCACGGGTTAATGAAGAGCTCTGCCCACCAAGCCAGGCGATGCGCTGATGACCGCGGCGTATCAGATGTTCGGTCACCATCTGCGCCGCCTGCATATTATCCGGGCGGATCAGATCGATATCGTCCAGGTAGCTGGCGCGGGAAGCGAAGACCAACGGCATGCCGACCTCGGCGGCACGGTCGCGGAGTTCGCCGCCCTTATCGATGGCGCCGGCAATAATCACGCCATCCACGCCCTGCGAGACTAACGTCTCAAAACGCTGCAGCATCTTCTCGCCGCGGTGGCCGCCTTGCGTCAGGAAAACCATTTTGCCCTGCGATTCCAACGAATCCGTCAACCCGGCGGTCAGCTCAGCGTAAAACGGCTTGGACAGATCGCTGACGATAAGTCCAATCACCCCGCTTTGCCCGCCGCGCAGCGAAGCCGCCTGGCGATTACGGACAAACCCCAGCTGTTCGATAGCCTGATTGACGCGTTCGCCGGTCGCCGATGAAATGCGCCCTTTGCCGCTGAGCACCAGTGATACCGTGCTGACCGAGACGCCTGCCGCCAGCGCCACATCATTGATGGTAATCTTTTTTGCGATAGCCATAACGACTGGCCGACTCCCTTTTACCTTTAGATAAAACGTTTTATCAGTGTGTTACCTTTATAAACGTTATTATCGCTTGAATATGTGATTTTTATCGCACTAAAAAATGGTAAAACGTTTTATCTTGCCGCTACGTTACATCCTATCGACACTTTTAAGAACCAGGATTCGTGTATGACGGCGAAAACAGCACCAAAAATTACCTTATGGGAATTTTTCCAGCAGTTGGGAAAAACCTTTATGTTGCCCGTGGCGTTGCTCTCGTTTTGCGGGATCATGCTGGGGATCGGCAGTTCGTTAAGCAGCCATGATGTGATAACCCTGCTGCCGTGGCTGGACGTGCCGCTGCTGCAGGCAATTTTCGTCTGGATGAGTAAAGTCGGCTCTTTCGCCTTCAGCTTCCTGCCAGTAATGTTCTGTATCGCCATCCCGCTTGGCCTGGCGCGTGAGAATAAAGGTGTCGCCGCCTTTGCCGGTTTCGTCGGCTATGCGGTGATGAACCTCGCGGTCAATTTCTGGCTGACGGCGAAAGGCATCCTGCCGACCACCGATGCGGCGATCCTCAAAGCTAACAACATTCAGAACATTATCGGCATTCAGTCGATCGACACCGGGATCCTCGGCGCGGTCATTGCCGGTATTATCGTCTGGATGCTGCACGAACGTTTCCACAACATCCGCCTGCCGGATGCGCTGGCCTTCTTTGGCGGCACGCGCTTTGTGCCGATCATCACCACCGTGGTGTTAGGCCTGGTCGGCCTGGTTATCCCGCTGGTGTGGCCGGTCTTCGCGATGGGCATCAACACGCTGGGGCACGTTATCAATAGCGCAGGTGATTTTGGCCCGATGATCTTCGGCACCGGCGAGCGTTTGCTGCTGCCATTCGGTTTGCACCACATTCTGGTGGCGTTGATCCGCTTTACCGAAGCAGGCGGCACCATGGACGTTTGCGGCCACAGCGTCAGCGGCGCGCTGACTATCTTCCAGGCGCAGCTGAGCTGCCCGACCACCCACGGCTTCTCCGAGAGCGCCACCCGCTTCCTGTCGCAGGGCAAAATGCCCGCCTTCCTCGGTGGTCTGCCTGGCGCCGCGCTGGCGATGTATCACTGTGCCCGCCCGGAGAACCGTCATAAAATTAAAGGGTTGCTGATTTCCGGCGTCATTGCCTGCGTCGTGGGCGGCACCACCGAACCGCTGGAATTCCTGTTCCTGTTCGTGGCGCCCGTGCTGTATGTTATCCACGCCCTGCTGACCGGCCTCGGTTTCACGATCATGGCGGTGCTTGGCGTCACCATCGGCAACACCGACGGCAACGTCATCGACTTCGTGGTCTTCGGCATCCTGCACGGCCTGTCGACTAAGTGGTATTTAGTGCCGGTCGTCGCCGCTATCTGGTTCGCGGTGTACTACGGGATCTTCCGCTTCGCCATCACTCGCTTTAATCTGAAAACACCGGGCCGCGATATCGAAACCGCCGCCAGCGTAGAAAAAGCGGTTATGGGAACCATTGGTAAATCTGGCTATAACGTACCCGCGATTCTGGCGGCTCTCGGCGGTGCGGACAACATCGTGACCCTTGATAACTGCATCACCCGCCTGCGTCTGTCGGTCAACGACATGAGCAAAGTGGACACCGCGGCGCTGAAAGCCAACCGCGCCATTGGCGTGGTCCAGCTTAATGAGCACAATCTGCAGGTGGTCATCGGTCCTCAGGTCCAGTCAGTCAAAGATGAAATGGCCACGCTGATGAATACCGTTCAGGCTTAACCCCTTTTCCCCCTTCTTTTACAGGAAGGGGGAACTCGCTAAGGAAGTTCAGATGTTTGATTTTGCAACGCCGGTTGACCGCCACGGCACCTGGTGCACCCAATGGGATTATGTGGCCGACCGCTTCGGCGCCGCCGACCTTTTGCCGTTCACTATCTCCGATATGGATTTCGCCACCGCTCCCTGTATTCTCGATGCCGTCAGCCAACGTCTGGCGCACGGCGTTTTTGGCTATAGCCGCTGGAAAAACGACGATTTTCTTGGCGCCGTGAGCCACTGGTTCGCCAGCCGCTTTCACAGTTCCATTGACCGTGAGGCCATTGTCTACGGCCCTTCGGTGATTTACATGGTTGCCGAGATGATTCGCCAGTGGTCAAAGCCGGGCGACGGCATCGTGGTACATACTCCGGCCTATGATGCGTTTTATAAAACGATCGACGGCAACCAACGCCGCGTCGCGCCAGTGGCACTCAAGTTTGAAGATGGCCAGTGGCGCGGCGACATGAATGAACTGGAAACGGCGCTCGCCGCCCCTGACAATAGCATTTTACTGCTCTGCAGCCCGCACAACCCTACAGGCAAAGTCTGGAGCCGCGATGAGCTTTCGACGATGGCGCAGTTGTGCGCAAAACATAATGTGCGGGTGATAAGCGATGAAATTCATATGGATATGACCTGGGGCGAACATCGTCATACGCCGTGGAGCGATGTCGCGCAGGGGCCGTGGGCGTTGTTTACCTCCGGATCGAAAAGCTTCAATATTCCGGCCTTTACCGGCGCATATGGGCTGATCGCCGATACCGACTCTCGCGACGCTTATCTGCAAGCGTTGAAAGGTCGCGATGGTCTTTCTTCACCGTCAGTTCCGGCACTGGTAGCCCATATCGCCGCCTATCGTCAGGGCGCGCCGTGGCTGGATGCTCTGCGCGATTATCTGCAGGATAATATGCGTTACATCACCCGTGAACTGAATCAGGCCTTCCCGCAGCTAAACTGGCAACCGCCGCAGGCAACCTATCTGGCGTGGATCGATCTGCGCCCGCTCGGCATCGACGACCATGCGCTGCAAAAAGCGCTGATTGAGCAGCAAAAAGTCGCGATTATGCCGGGTTACACCTATGGCGAAGAGGGGAACGGTTTCGTGCGTCTCAATGCCGGATGCCCGCGAGTGAAGCTGGAAAAAGGCGTGCAGGGATTGATTGCCACCCTGCGCGCTCAGCTGCGCTAACCACTACAGATCGTCCCGCCGGCGAAAGGCCAGATACCCCGCCGCAAGGGTAAATACGCCGACAATCACCACCAGCAGAATAAAGCCGTGGTGATTGCTGGCGAGCGGTATCCCGCCCACGTTCATACCAAAAAATCCTGCCACGATATTAATCGGCAACGCCAGCACCGTAATCACCGTCAGGGTATATAGCGTGCGGTTGCTCTGCTCCAACTGGCGGGCGCTAATCTCTTCCTGTAGCAGGCTGATGCGTTCAATCAAGCCGGAGAGATCGTTCAGCACCACCGTAAACTCCTCGGTAAACTGACGAAATTCCTGTACCACTGAACGGTCTATCCATGCCGGGGGGCGATTAAGCAAACGGAACATCGCTGCCGGTTCCGGCGCCAGCAGGCGCTGAAAGCGCAGCAACATCCGCCGCAGGCGCGCAAGATCGGCCCGGTTTCGCTGTACATGGCTGCTTAGCAAGCGCTCCTCAATCACATCGACATGGCGACTGGCCTGTCTGACCACCTGTTCGAGGACCTCTTCCTGCTCTTCCAGTAAAAACGCCAACAGCGCGGTGGCGGAACCGATTTCGAGCGTTTGCAGGCGCGGCAGCATCCATTCAATAAAGCGCAGCGGTTTATAGCGCGCCGTAACCACCAGCTTTTGGCTGCAGTACAGCCACAGGGTAGACGTCTCCGCCCCAGCCTCTTTCGGATGGAAAAGTACATCGTTGAGCACGGCAAAGAGATCGTCGCCCTGACGTTCAATCCGGGTGGTGGGCGAACCGCTGCGAATTTCTTCAAAGAAAAAGTCGGCGACTGAAAAATGGTTATGTAGCCATTTTTCAGCGGTGGCGTGGTTTAAATTGAGATGCAGCCAGACGAAATCATTCTCGCCACAGAGTTCCTGATATTGTACGCAGACTTCATTTGAGTTGATTCTCAAAGGAAGTTGCCCTTCACGAAACAGGTAACCATATAACAGCCCGGAAACTTCCATATCAAAATCGGGTTTCAACATCCTGGAGGTCACCTCTTGATTCATATATCCCTCAGCGGTGGATTAAGCTGCAGCAAGCCCGATGCGGCCATCTTTGGCTATTTTAGTGAAGCTGGCAAGGTTAATAATTCGGCCATAAATATGAAATCAAAGTGCCATATTTGTTCACGACGCAAAGTTGAAGCCACGATAAAGCGTGGACTTTTTCACGCAACACTCTCCCCGCTTTTGATCTGGTCGAGTGATTTAGTCAGCTAAGCGGCGTATTATCGCGATTCTTCAAGCCCTCCCTGGGCGAATTACCTTCTGAGTTCAGAGGAATTTCTATGACATGGCAACAATTCAAACAAGCCTGGCTAATTAAATTTTGGTCGCCGGCGCCTGCGGTGATCGCCGCCGGTATTCTCTCTACCTACTATTTTGGCATTACCGGCACCTTCTGGGCGGTCACTGGCGAATTTACCCGCTGGGGTGGTCAGCTGCTGCAGCTGGTCGGCGTTCCGGCAGAGGAATGGGGCTACTACAAGTTAATTCATCTTGATGGCACGCCATTAACCCGGATCGACGGGATGATGATTATTGGTATGTTCGGCGGCTGTCTGGCCGCCGCGCTATGGGCCAATAACGTCAAACTACGCATGCCCCGCCATCGTATTCGTATTTTTCAGGCGCTGGCTGGCGGCATTATTGCCGGGTTCGGCGCGCGCCTGGCGATGGGCTGCAACCTGGCGGCCTTCTTCACCGGCATCCCGCAGTTTTCCCTGCACGCCTGGTTCTTTGCGATTGCCACCGCTATCGGCACCTGGTTCGGCGCGCGCTTTACCCTGCTCCCCATATTTCGCATTCCGGTCAATATAGAGAAAGTCTCCGCCGCCTCGCCGTTGACGCAAAAACCGGCTCAGGCACGTCGCCGTTTCCGTCTCGGAATGCTGGTGTTCGCCGCGATGATCGGTTGGGGTCTGCTCACCGCCGCCAATCAACCGAAACTTGGCTTCGCCCTCCTGTTCGGCGTGGGTTTTGGCTTATTGATTGAGCGGGCGCAAATCTGTTTCACCTCCGCGTTCCGTGATATGTGGGTCACCGGGCGCACTTATATGGCGAAAGCAATCATCTTCGGCATGGCGGCCAGCGCCATCGGCATCTTCAGCTATGTGCAGCTCGGCATGGAGCCTAAGATCATGTGGGCAGGCCCGAATGCGGTGATTGGTGGCCTGCTGTTCGGTTTCGGCATTGTGCTGGCCGGCGGCTGCGAAACCGGCTGGATGTATCGCGCCGTGGAAGGCCAGGTTCACTACTGGTGGGTCGGGCTCGGTAACGTTATTGGCTCCACCATCCTGGCTTACTTCTGGGATGACCTGTCGCCTGCGCTGGCGATCCACTGGGACAAAGTCAATCTGCTCGCCGTCTTTGGTCCATTCGGCGGCCTGTTGGTCACCTACCTGCTGCTGTTTATCGCCCTGCTGTTAGTCATTGCCTGGGAAAAACACTTCTTCCGCCAGAAAGCCGCCGCGGCGGCGCGCATTAAGGAAACCGCATGAAAGATATCGTTCCTGATTACCGCCTTGATATGGTTGGCGAACCTTGTCCCTACCCGGCCGTTGCTACGCTCGAAGCCATGCCGTCGCTGAAAAAAGGCGAAATTCTTGAGGTGGTCAGCGACTGTCCGCAGTCAATCAATAACATCCCACAGGACGCGGAAAACCACGGCTACACCGTGCTGGATATTCAGCAGGACGGGCCGACGATCCGCTATCTTATCCAGAAGTAAAATCATCAGCCGGTAGCCTGCTGCCGGCCGTTTCTATTGACCGGACATCCAGCGCCGATAACGTTTAGTCTGCCATTTTGCCGTTAGCTGCGCCGTCAAAAGCGCCCACAGCGGCCAGACCTGCGGCTTCAGCGCGCGGTGGCGACTCAATCGTTGTAGCTGATATTTTACCGCTGCCATATGGGCACTAGCGGCAATAGCCTTATTCTTCCAGCTACCCTTGCGCAACGGCGGCGCATCATATTCTCCGTTGCGCCAGTATTTCGGTAACTCGGGAACGATAGCCAACGCCGTCGCAATACCCACCAACGCAATTCCACTATTAACCACCCTTTCCGCCACCTCCCGTCGCCGTACACCGCCGGTAACCATTAAAGGAATGGTCGATACTTCAGCAATCTGCTGGGCAAACTCCAGAAAGTAGGCCTCACGTGCTAGCGTTCGTTCATCACGCATGGCCCCCATCATCGCCGGCGCTTCGTAGCTCCCGCCGGAGAGCTCGACCAGATCCACACCGCATTCGGCCAACATTTGCACCACCGCCTGAGCATCGTGCGTCGAAAAGCCGCCGTGTTGAAAATCCGCTGAGTTAAGCTTAACAGCAACGGTAAAATCCGCCGCCACAGCGGCACGAACGCCACGCACGATATCAAGCAGTAAACGCGCACGATTTTCAATGCTGCCGCCAAAGCGGTCGGTTCGCTGGTTGCTCAATGGCGACAGGAACTGGCTTAGCAGATAGCCGTGGGCGGCATGAATTTCGACACCGCTAAATCCGGCGCGCTCTGCCAGTTGCGAGGTCGTAATAAAGCGCCGGGTAACATCAGCAATATCCGTTTCACTCATGGCCCGCGGCAGGCGAAAACGCGAAGACTGCGCGCCAAGATCTAACGCCAGCGCTGAAGGCGCCAACGTCTCCTGCCCAAGAGCGGCGGGCATCTGCCGCCCGGGATGATTTATCTGCATCCACGCCCGCGCGCCATTCGCCTGCGCCGTTTGCGACCAGGCGTGGAACTTATCCAGAAACTTATCGCTTTCCAACACCACGCCCGCCGGGCCGGTCATCGCCCGGGCATCCACCATTACATTGCCGGTAATAATCACCCCCGCGCCGCCTTGCGCCCAAGCCTGATACAGGACAAGCAATTCAGGCGACGGCGCATGATCGACATCAGCCATGTTTTCTTCCATCGCGGCTTTCACAATGCGATTGTTGATCACAACGCCAGAGGCAAGTTGTAGAGGGGTAAAAAGGCTCATATTGGGACTCCAGTGAGTAAACTGGACAAACCATAACCTTAAAGTTAAGTTTAAGGTCAAGTCGCTTATGAGGAATAAACATGAACATCGGCACCCTGGCCAAACGCAGTGGACTGGCGCCTTCGCGGATCCGCTATTACGAACGCGTCGGGATCCTGAAAACCGTGCAGCGCAAAGCAAACGGCTACCGCAGCTATCCTGAAGAAACGTTACTGGTTCTGGGACTGATTACGACCGCTCAGGGCGCAGGCTTTAGTCTGGAAGAGATAGCGGCCCTGCTGCCATCAGACCTGAACCATTGGGATCGGCAAACGCTGCTGGCTACCCTACAACAAAAGGTGGCCGATATTGAAAAGCTGGAACAGAAACTGAGGCAAAGCAAAGCACAGCTGATCGATGTTATCAAAGAGATACAACAGAAACCGGACGACCTTGACTGCGCCGCCAATGCGCGGCGCGTGTTAACTCAGATGCTTGATGTCCAGGCCCCTGCGATCGAGGACAAGGGATAACTACCAGCCTTTCGCCGCATCTAAAACCCTTTCTTTACCCTAAATAATCCGAGTTACAGGACCAACAGCGCTTGTACCGACCCCATAAGGACGAGACCCAAGGATGGCCGAGTTATTGTCAATGCACATGCAACTTGAAGTATAACGGGTATCAGATCAAATACTGATTCACTATGACTAATGCCACACTATCTGAACACATCCCGGGTTGCTATTTTTCCACCAGCCCGACGCGGTCTCCACATTTAGCGTTTAAGCAATACTTTGTAACACTTGAAACACTATTCCAATACCATTACACACATTAAAATCATGCCTATACTATTAGCATTATAATAAATAGATAAGTGAACAGTTTCCATACGGCAGATGTATAGGAGACGGCTTCACGTTGACAACAACCAACAAGGGATACCATGGAGCTTCTGGATTTGCTCAGAGTCTATTTTGAGCGAGTACGCACTGATGCGGATTTTATTTCATTTACCGAAGAACTCATTGCAAATAACGTTTCTTATTACATCTATTTCGTTGCCACCGGGAATGTCAAATTCGTGATGTCATCAGATGCATTTATTTCTATGAAAAGTAATAGAAAACTATTACGGGTCAATTCACTGGCCAGTTCAACACAGACGAAAGAAGCGGCCCGCAGGCATTTCAGCGGTATGACATCCTATGATGTCTATTGTGCCGATCTGGCACAAGCGGGTGTATTTAAGTGGGTCGTCGATCTGAATGAAAAATCTCGTCATTATTGGTCAAAAGATAATAAATTATTGCATATAGAAAATATGATACTCCCTGTTTAGCGTTAAATTGCGCACGGTAGCCTGATGGGCTACCGGTGATTCAGTTATCAAAATCGCCATGTTGCGCAACGCGATGGTGAAAAGGCTTTATTTTTGCGCAAAAAAGCACGCAATATCAGACAACTATTTGTATCATCAGTATTTTTTCAATACTTTTAAACAGTTAGACTGCTGTTGTATAATACCTTGCACTTCAACTATAAAACGAGTGCGACCATGATTGATTCAACTTTGCCTTTAACTGACATCCACCGCCACCTTGACGGCAACATCCGAGCCCAAACCATTCTCGATCTTGGTCGCCAGTTCAATATTACCCTTCCGGCGAATACTCTTGAAACGCTGCGCCCGCATGTACAGGTGACCAGCAATGAACCGGATCTGGTTAGCTTCCTTGCGAAACTCGACTGGGGGGTGAAGGTGCTCGCCTCTCTGGATGCCTGCCGTCGCGTCGCCTGGGAAAACGTTGAAGATGCCGCGCGCAACGGCCTGCACTACGTTGAGCTGCGCTTTTCTCCGCGCTATATGGCGATGACCCATCAGTTACCGGTCGCGGGCGTCGTGGAAGCGGTGATTGCCGGTGTTCGCGAAGGCTGCCGTGATTTCGGCGTCGAGGCGCGCCTGATTGGCATCATGAGCCGCACCTTTGGCGAAGCCGCCTGCGAAGAAGAGCTCAACGCCCTGCTTACCCATCGCGATGGGATTACTGCGCTGGATCTGGCAGGCGACGAACTGGGCTTCCCGGGCGCGCTGTTTATGGATCACTTCCGCCGCGCGCGTGATGCTGGCTGGCATATCACCGTCCATGCAGGTGAAGCAGCGGGTCCGGAAAGCATCTGGCAAGCGATTCGTGAGCTGGGTGCCGAGCGCATCGGCCACGGTGTGAAAGCGGTACACGATCCGGCGCTCATGGATTTCCTCGCCGCCGAGCGTATCGGTATTGAATCTTGCCTGACGTCGAATATTCAAACCAGTACGGTACCTTCTCTGGCGCAGCACCCGCTGAAAACCTTCCTCAACCACGGCGTACTGGCCTGCATTAATACCGATGACCCGGCGGTTCAGGGCGTGGATATTATCCATGAATACAATGTCGCAGCTCCGGCTGCAGGACTCAGCCGCGAGCAGATCCGCCAGGCACAAATCAACGGTCTGGAGCTGGCGTTCCTGAGCCGTCAGGAAAAAGACGCGCTGATCCAACGCATTTTACAGGCTAACTAAGCCATCGCTCCGCCACGCGGACGGAGCGTTTCTTTTATATCAGGCACAGCGCCGCCCGGTGCCGTGCCGATTCAATTCCCAGCTCAATCAATTCCATAATCTGAATCGCCTGGCTTGCCGGCACCGGGTTTTCGCCGTCGCCGTTGAGCGCGTCACGGATCGCCGCATAATAGGCTGGATAATTTCCCGGCAGTGTCAGCCAATTCTCCTCGACACGTTCTTCTCCCTCGACCCGGGTCAGTACGCCGTCACGCATATCGTAACCCCAATCCTCCTGCGGCAAGCGTTCGCCACTTTTCAGGCGTTCCTCTTGCGGGTCGAGACCATATTTCACGTAGCTGCCCCGCGAACCGTGTACGATATAACGCGCCGTTTCCGCCGCCGCCAGCAACGTGCTGTGCAGCACCACTCTGCGCTGTGGATAAATCAACACCGCGTGGAAATAATCCGTCGCCTGTGCCCCCGGACGCTGCTGCGCCAGATCGACCGCGATGCTGACCGGCAAGCCAAACAGATTGACCGCCTGGTCAAGCAGATGCGGGCCTAAGTCGTACCAGATACCGCTGCCAGGGCCACCTTGTTCACGCCAGCGGTCGCGGACCTGCGGGCGGAAACGATCGAAATGCGATTCGAAATAGCAGACCTCCCCCAATTGCCCTTCGGCAATCAGCGCTTTAAGCGTCAGAAAATCGCTATCCCAGCGGCGGTTGTGGAATACGGAGAGCAGCCGTCCGCGGCTTCTGGCAATCGCATCCAGTTCGCGCGCCTGTGACAGTGTCACGGTAAAAGGTTTATCAACGACAACATGTTTCCCCGCCTCCAGCGCGGCGCGCGCCAGCGGAAAGTGAGTATCATTGGGAGTGGGAATAACAATCAGATCAATATCCGGATTCGCGAAAAGCGCATTCGCTGACGAGACCACCTGAACGGCAGGCCAGTCTGCCAGCACTTTCTCTGCATCGCTGCTGACGACTCCCGTCAACGCCATCCCCGGCGTACCGCCGATCAAGGGAGCATGGAACGTTTTGCTCGCATAACCGTAGCCGATGAGTCCTACCCGTATCGCATCACTCATGGTGTTACCCTCTTTTACTACCCCTACCACAACTATAAGCCGCAATCTCCCGTTTATCCGCGCTCACTGCTCATCTTTACGCCAGTTGCGCAATTGTCGGGAGGTAATACTTGCGTTGTTTCCGCGGTTTAGTAACATTTCAGTCCATTTTCACTTTACGCTGTAGAATTATGACGACTGTTTTTACCCGCATTGTAGAACTTATTGGCTGGGTTGTTTTTGGCGTTTCCGCTGTACTGTTGGTGGTTGCCCACCAAATCGATGATTATCAGGCCCCGCCTCCGGCCAATGCCGTACAAGCGAAGTAACGGGGAAAAGAAACGCTCGCCGCAAATCTGCAACCGGTTTCCGAAACCGGTTGCAGATTTGCGAGGCCATTCAATACACTCTCTTTATCACTTGATAAGGAGTTTTTTTGATGTCCGCATTTCCGCAAGATTTTCTCTGGGGGGCCGCAACTGCCGCTTACCAGGTCGAAGGCGGGCACGATGCCGATGGCAAAGGCCCTTCTATTTGGGATATCTATTCCCACCAGCCCGGAACGACCTTTCAGGGCACCAACGGCGATATCGCCGTCGATCACTACCATCGCTTTCGTGAGGATGTCGCCCTGATGGCGGAGATGGGGCTGCAAAGCTACCGCTTTTCCATCTCCTGGCCACGACTCCTCCCTGATGGCCGCGGCGAGATTAATGAAGCTGGCGTCCAGTTTTACAGTGATTTGATCGATGAATTGCTGGCGCACAATATCGAACCGATGATCACCCTGTACCACTGGGATCTGCCACAAGCGCTGCAGGATGAAGGCGGTTGGGAGTCGCGTAGCACCGCTGAAGCCTTCGCCGAATACGCCCGCCTCTGTTATCAGCGCTTTGGCTCACAGGTGAAACTATGGGCGACGTTTAACGAAACCCTCGTTTTTATTGGCCACGGTTATATTAATGGCTGCCACCCTCCCGCCGTACGCGACCCTGCGCGCGCCATCCAGGCTTGCCATCATGTGTTTATCGCCCACGCCCTGGCGGTTAAAGCCTTCCGCGAGATGGCCATTGTCGGCCAGATAGGTTTTGTTAACGTCCTGCAGCCCCATACGCCGCTGACCCAGAGCCCTGAGGATATCGAGGCCAGCGCGCTGGCCGACGCTATCCACACCCACTGGTTATACGATCCGGTTCTGAAAGGGGCCTATCCTGAAGCACTTTTACGTCAGGCTCAGGCTCTATGGAACGTGCCGCAATTTGCAGCGGGCGACGACGCGCTGCTCAAGGAAAGCCGCTGTGATTTTATCGGCCTGAATTATTATCGGCGAGAAACCGTCTCCGCTACGCCGCAGGACGGCCCTGGAGTCGGTGAATCCGGCGTTGACGGATTATTTTATTTCGTCCGTAATCCACACAGCGCTTATACCGAGTGGGGTTGGGAAATTTGGCCGCAGGGATTAACCGACGGTATTATGATGATAAAAGAACGCTACGGTGATATTCCAATCTATATCACTGAAAATGGCCTTGGGGCGAAAGATCCGATTATTGACGGCGAAATAGTTGACGACCCGCGAATTGACTATCTGAGTAGCCACATTAATGCCCTCGAAAAGGCAATAGCATTAGGTGCGGATGTTCGCGGTTTTTATCCGTGGTCCTTTATTGACCTACTCAGTTGGCTGAACGGCTACCAGAAACAGTATGGCTTTGTCTACGTCGATCACCAGCAAAACCGGGCCCGTAAACGAAAAAAGAGTTATTATTGGTACCAAAACGTTATTGCCAGCCGAGGCGAACAGCGTTAATCTTCTCCCCCAGGCGCCGTCCGGCGCCTGCTCTGGTTATAGAATATTCTTAAATTTCTTTTTACTATGCCAGGACCCTAATCAGTTCTTGTTTTTAGTATTGGCAACCGAAATAATTCCGCCGGCCCATCAAGAAGGCGCTGTTAGTTGAAGCACGGTTTACTGAAAATTGGTAATATTCAACTTAATTAATTCCGATTATAAATGGATACAAAAATGACCGTTCAGGATTATTTATTAAAATTCCGCAAGATCAGTTCGCTGGAAAGCCTCGAAAAACTTTTTGATCATCTTAACTACTCCCTGTCCGACACCAATGAAATCGTCAATATGTATCGTGCTGCCGACCATCGCCGCGCCGAACTGGTCTCTGGCGGAAAGTTGTTCGATGTCGGCCAGGTACCTAAGTCGGTATGGCGTTACGTGCAATAAAGACTGTTATCATTCACGCCAGTTGCTTATACTTCCCGCCCTGAAATTGACTAACTGGCGTTGAATCCGGGGGTAAAGATGTCCTCTCAATCTGCAGAACGTATCGGCGGATGGTTACTGGCGCCGCTGGCCTGGCTACTGCTGGCGCTGCTCAGTACCTCATTATCATTAATACTCTACGCAAATGCGCTGATGGCGCCGCAGACCTGGGCGCTGCTGAAGGCGATGAGCCTCGGCCATCTCGCATTGTGGCTGGCCTCGCTGCTGTTTGCCGTGGCGATGTGGTATTACACCCTGTGGTTAACGATGGCGTTTTTCAAACGACGCGCGGTCGTACCGAAGCACTATATTATCTGGCTGCTTATTTCCCTGCTGCTGGCGATCAAAGCGTTTGCCTTTTCACCGATTTCGGATCTATTAGCTATGCGCCAACTGCTGTTCCCGCTGCTCGCCGCAGCGCTGTTTGCGCCCTATTTTCGACGCTCTGCGCGGGTTAAACGGACCTTCGTCAATCCGTAATAACCACACAGTTCACCTGTTGTCGCCGGTATCGATTTATTCGATAATAGGCGGCTTTTTTTCGTTTCAGGTCCAATGATGGCTGATTATTTACTGCTCTTTGTCGGTACTGTCCTTGTTAATAACTTCGTGCTGGTGAAGTTCCTTGGATTGTGCCCGTTTATGGGGGTTTCCAAAAAGCTGGAAACCGCTATGGGGATGGGACTGGCCACCACTTTCGTGATGACGCTGGCCTCGATTTGCGCCTGGTTGATTGATACCTGGATCCTCATCCCGTTAAATCTTGTTTATCTGCGCACCCTGGCCTTTATTCTGGTCATCGCAGTCGTTGTGCAATTTACCGAAATGGTGGTGCGTAAAACCAGCCCGGCGCTGTATCGCCTGCTGGGGATCTTCCTGCCGCTGATTACCACCAACTGCGCGGTGCTAGGCGTTGCCTTGCTGAACATTAACCTCGGGCATAACTTCCTGCAATCCGCATTGTACGGCTTCGCCGCAGCAGTCGGTTTTTCGCTGGTCATGGTATTATTCGCCGCTATTCGCGAGCGTCTGGTGGTTGCCGATGTTCCCGCGCCGTTTCGCGGCAACGCGATTGCGCTGGTGACCGCTGGTTTAATGTCGCTGGCATTTATGGGCTTTAGTGGGTTGGTGAAGTTGTAATGAGCGCTGTCTGGATAGCCGTAATCGCTATCAGCCTGCTCGGGCTGATTTTCGGCTTAATACTGGGATACGCTGCGCGTCGCTTTGCGGTCGAAGACGATCCGGTGGTTGAAAAAATTGATGAACTGCTGCCGCAGAGCCAATGTGGTCAGTGCGGTTTTCCTGGCTGCCGGCCGTATGCGGAAGCCGTGGGCACCCAGGGGGAAAAGATCAACCGCTGTGCTCCCGGCGGCGAAGCGGTCATGTTAAAAATCGCCGCCTTGCTCAACGTCGACCCGCAGCCCATTGACGGCGACGAGCAAGAACAAGAACCGGTACGCATGCTGGCGGTTATTGACGAGGCCAACTGCATCGGTTGCACCAAATGTATTCAGGCCTGCCCGGTAGACGCCATCGTCGGCGCGACTCGTGCCATGCACACGGTGGTAAGCGATCTCTGCACTGGCTGTAATCTCTGCGTGGCGCCCTGCCCGACCCAGTGCATAGACCTGCGTCCGGTCGCTCAGACCACTGAAAACTGGAAATGGGATCTGCAAACCATCCCAGTACGCATTATTCCTGTGGAACAACATGTTTAAGCTATTTTCCGCTTTCCGAAAAGATAAGGTCTGGGACTTCAACGGTGGTATTCATCCGCCGGAAATGAAAACCCAGTCCAACGGTACGCCGCTGCGCCAGGTTCCTCTGCCGCAGCGTTTTGTCATTCCGCTCAAGCAGCATATCGGCGCGGAAGGCGAACTGTGCGTGAAACCGGGCGACCAGGTACTGCGCGGCCAACCGCTGACTCGCGGTTGGGGAAGAATGCTGCCGGTCCATGCCCCTACATCCGGCACAGTGACTGCCATCGCTCCCCACTCCACCGCCCATCCTTCCGCGCTGGCGGAATTGAGCGTGATTATCGACGCCGATGGCGAAGATCGGTGGATAGAGCGCGACGGCTGGAGCGACTACCAGAATAAATCACCGGAAGCGCTCATCGAGCGTATTCACCAGTTTGGTGTTGCCGGGCTCGGCGGCGCAGGCTTCCCGACCGGCACTAAATTGCGCGGCGGCGGAGATAACATCGACACTCTGATTATTAATGCCGCAGAGTGCGAGCCTTATATCACTGCCGACGATCGTCTGATGCAGGATTGCGCGGCGCAGGTCGTTGAAGGGATCCGTATTCTGGCGCACATCCTGCAGCCCCGGCAGGTGTTGATTGGTATCGAGGATAATAAACCGCAGGCGATTTCCATGCTCCGCGCGGTGTTATCCGATGCTTACGGCATCGCTCTGCGCGTGATCCCGACGAAATATCCCTCCGGCGGCGCAAAGCAGCTGACGCAAATTCTTACCGGCAAGCAGGTACCGCACGGCGGCCGCTCCTCCGATATTGGCGTCCTGATGCAAAACGTCGGTACCGCTTTCGCCGTTAAACGCGCGGTTGTCGACGGCGAACCGTTAACCGAGCGCGTAGTCACCTTAACCGGCGAGGCCATTTCCCGCCCCGGAAACGTCTGGGCGCGCCTTGGCACGCCGGTGCGCCATCTGCTGAGCGACGCGGGTTTCTGCGCCAGTTCCGAGCCGATGGTGATCATGGGCGGCCCGTTGATGGGCTTCACGCTGCCATGGCTCGACGTCCCGGTGGTAAAAATCACCAACTGTCTGCTGGCGCCGTCGGCCACCGAAATAGGCGAGCCGGAGGAAGAGAAAGGCTGTATCCGCTGTAGCGCCTGTGCCGATGCCTGCCCCGCGGATTTATTGCCGCAGCAGCTGTATTGGTTCAGTAAAGGTCAGCAGCATGATAAAGCAACCACCCATAACTTAGCCGACTGCATCGAGTGTGGCGCCTGCGCGTGGGTCTGCCCAAGCAACATTCCGCTGGTGCAGTATTTCCGTCAGGAAAAGGCCGAAATTGCCGCTATCCATCAGGAAGAACAGCGCGCCGCCGAGGCAAAGGCCCGCTTTGAAGCGCGCCAGGCGCGTCTGGAACGCGACAAGGCCGCACGCCAGGAAAAACATAAAAAAGCGGCCGTGCAACCGGCAGCGAAAGATCAGGATGCGATTGCCGCCGCTCTGGCCCGCGTCCGTGATAAACAGCGCGATGCGGCGCAGCCAATTGTGATTCAGTCCGGTACTAAACCGGATAATAGTGAAGCGATCGCCGCTCGCGAAGCACGCAAAGCCGAAGCGCGGGCGCGCAAAGCCGAACAGCAAGCGGTCGGTGGGGTTGACGCCAGCGTAACGGCATCGGCGCCGGTCGATCCGCGTAAAGCCGCGGTGGAAGCCGCTATCGCCCGTGCCAAAGCGCGCAAAGCGGCTCAGCAGACTGAAAGTGCCGCGCCGCCGGTTGAAGTTGACGCCGCCGTAACAGAATCAGCACCGGTCGATCCGCGTAAAGCCGCCGTTGAGGCCGCCATCGCCCGCGCCAAAGCGCGCAAAGCAGCTCAGCAGACTGAAAGTGCCGCGCCGCCGGTTGAGGTTGACGCCACCGTAACAGAATCGGCGCCGGTCGATCCGCGTAAAGCCGCCGTCGAGGCCGCGATTGCCCGTGCTAAGGCACGCAAAGCGACCCAGCAGACTGAAAATGCCGCGCCGCCGGTTGAGGTTGACGCCGCCGTAACGGAATCGGCGCCGGTTGAGGTTGACGCCGCCGTAACAGAATCGGCGCCGGTCGATCCGCGTAAAGCCGCCGTCGAGGCCGCAATTGCCCGCGCTAAGGCACGTAAAGCGGCGCAACAAACCGAACAACAACAAATCGCGCCAACCGCGGTCAATGACGACCCGCGTAAAGCGGCTGTCGCTGCCGCCGTCGCTCGCATTCAGGCGCGTAAAGCAACACAGCAGGCAGTTAACGAGGAATAAATGGTTTTCAGAATCGCAAGCTCCCCCTATACCCATAACCAGCGTCAGACCTCGCGGATTATGCTGTTGGTCTTGCTGGCCGCTATTCCCGGCATCATCGTTCAGAGCTGGTTTTTCGGCTGGGGTACCGTACTGCAAATTGTCCTGGCGGCCGTAACCGCCTGGGGAACGGAAGCCGCCATTCTTAAGTTGCGCAAACAGAACATTGCCGCCACGCTTACCGATAATTCCGCCCTGCTGACCGGACTGTTGCTGGCCGTCAGTATTCCACCGTTGGCGCCATGGTGGATGGTGGTGCTCGGCACCGCCTTTGCCGTGGTGATTGCCAAGCAACTGTACGGCGGATTGGGGCATAACCCATTCAACCCCGCAATGATAGGCTACGTCGTCCTGCTGATTTCCTTCCCGGTGCAGATGACCTCCTGGCTGCCGCCGCATGAAATCGCCGCGCAGGTGCCCGGTCTTAGCGACGCGTTACAGGTTATTTTTACCGGCCACACCGCCAGCGGCAGCAATATGGACAACCTGCGTATGGGGATTGACGGTATCAGTCAGGCAACACCGCTGGATACCTTTAAAACCTCGCTACACGCCGGGCACAGCGTGAAAGAAATCCTGCAATATCCCATCTATGGCGGCGAACTGGCCAGTGTCGGCTGGCAGTGGGTCAACCTCGCCTGGTTGGTTGGCGGTTTGTTCCTGCTGTGGCAAAAAACCATCCGCTGGCATATTCCGGTAAGCTTCCTCGCAAGCCTCGCCGTGTGCGCCACCCTCGGGTGGATCTTCTCGCCGCAGAGCCTGGCCTCGCCGCAAATACATCTGCTTTCCGGCGCCACCATGCTCGGCGCATTCTTTATTCTTACCGATCCGGTCACCGCTTCCACCACCAATCGCGGACGCCTGATTTTCGGCGCTCTGGCCGGTTTACTGGTGTGGTTAATCCGCAGTTTTGGCGGATACCCGGACGGCGTCGCTTTTGCCGTACTGCTGGCGAATATTACCGTTCCATTAATTGATTACTACACGCGCCCACGCGTGTACGGCCACCGTTGAGGGATCGTCATGTTAAAAAGCATGCGTAAACACGGCATCACGCTGGCAATTTTTGCCGCTGGCTCTACCGGACTGACGGCCGCCATTAATGAGTTAACCAAAAACACCATTGAGCAGCAGGCCACACTGCAGCAGAAAGCCCTCTTCGATCAGGTTCTGCCGCCGGAGATGTATAATAACGATCTGCTGAAAAGTTGTTATCTGGTCGCCGCACCGCAATTGGGTAAAGGCCAGCATAAGGTGTGGATTGCGAAGAATAACGATGCACCGGTCGGCGCAGTGATGGAGGCGACCGCGCCGGATGGCTATTCCGGCGCGATTCGGCTGCTGGTCGCCGCTGATTTTAAAGGTACCGTTCTCGGTTCCCGCGTCACCGAACATCATGAAACACCGGGACTAGGCGATAAAATTGAACTGCGTATTTCCGACTGGATCACCCATTTTAGCGGCAAGGTTATCCATGGTCAGAATGATAGCCACTGGGCAGTGAAAAAAGACGGCGGCGATTTTGATCAGTTCACTGGTGCCACTATCACCCCGCGTGCCGTGGTCAACGCCGTTAAGCGTGCGGGTCTGTATGCACAAACACTACCTGCGCAAATCCCTGAATTCACCACCTGCGGAGACTAAGCCATGAGCGAAGTAAAAGACGTCATTGTGCAAGGGCTGTGGAAGAATAACTCCGCGCTGGTACAGCTGCTGGGGATGTGCCCCCTGCTCGCTGTCACCTCGACCGCCACCAACGCCCTCGGTCTTGGTCTGGCGACGACGCTGGTGTTGACGCTAACCAACCTCACCATCTCCAGTCTGCGTCGCTGGACGCCGGCGGAGATTCGTATTCCCATCTATGTGATGATCATCGCGTCGGTGGTGAGCGTCGTACAAATGCTGATTAATGCTTACGCGTTCGGTCTGTATCAGTCGCTCGGCATCTTCATTCCGCTGATCGTCACCAATTGCATCGTCGTTGGCCGCGCCGAGGCATTTGCCGCTAAAAAAGGGCCCGCGCTATCCGCGCTCGACGGTTTTTCCATCGGCATGGGCGCGACCTGTGCCATGTTCGTGTTGGGCTCGCTGCGCGAGATTATCGGTAACGGCACGCTGTTCGATGGCGCTGATAGTCTGCTGGGCAGTTGGGCGAAAGTCCTGCGTATCGAAGTTTTCCATACCGATACGCCCTTCCTGCTGGCGATGCTGCCGCCAGGTGCCTTTATTGGCCTGGGTATGATGTTGGCAGTAAAATACCTCATCGATGAGCGTACTAAACAGCGGAAAGCGAAAGCGGCGCAGGCCGTCTCTATCGCCCCGACTGACGTGACAGGGAAAGCGTAAAATGAATAAAACTAAACGCCTTGAGATCCTGACCCGATTGCGGGATAACGACCCGCATCCGACGACCGAACTCAATTTTACTTCGCCGTTCGAGTTACTGATTGCCGTATTGCTTTCAGCACAGGCCACCGACGTCAGCGTCAACAAAGCGACAGCGAAACTGTATCCGGTGGCAAATACGCCAGCGGCTATGCTGGAACTCGGCGTCGACGGCGTAAAGTCGTATATCAAGACCATTGGCCTGTTTAATAGCAAAGCGGAAAACGTTATCAAGACCTGTCGGATTCTGCTGGAACAACATAACGGCGAGGTTCCGGAGGACCGGGCTGCACTGGAAGCCCTGCCCGGCGTCGGGCGCAAAACCGCCAACGTGGTGCTGAATACCGCCTTCGGCTGGCCGACCATCGCCGTTGACACCCATATCTTCCGCGTTTGCAATCGGACGCAATTCGCGCCGGGCAAGAACGTTGAACAGGTTGAAGAAAAGTTGTTAAAAGTGGTCCCCGCTGAGTTTAAGGTCGACTGCCACCACTGGCTTATCCTGCACGGCCGCTACACCTGTATCGCGCGAAAACCTCGCTGCGGTTCCTGCCTGATTGAGGATTTGTGCGAGTTTAAAGAAAAGGTTTATCCCTAACCTCCTACATATCACCTGAATAACTCAAATTTCTGCAAAAGCCAGACATCTCATTCATGAAAAGCATGGAGCCTTAACTTAACCTGTGGTTATGGCTCTAATTTCTTCCATCCATCCCGACAATCACGCCATATTTCCGCCATAAATCTGGATAATTATGCGGTCATATAACGTACGATCAGCGCATTCGTTTTTTGCCTGCAAAAAATTTCTATACATTTGTGATCCAGATCATCTACGCAACTTTACGTTAATTTTGTGTTGCTAAAATGATGCACAAAGCCAGTAATTTCAATATCAGAGGCTTACATACCAGGACATTACCCTGGTAATTTTTAAGACTATGGCTCATCACACTGCATTCAAGGCTTAAAAGCAGAATATATCGCCTTAATCCCCATCAATCCCTCACCTCGCAGATTAAAATATCAGGTTTAACGAAACGGTGAAATTTAACTCTGTATAACATTTGTATGACTGGCTAATTATAACGACTTAGTTATGTGTAACAGAGTATTACAAAGCTATTGCCTGAAGGGGCAGGATAGTGAACATTACTTGCCGTTTTCCCTCCAAGAATAACTATAAAGGCGGCGGTCTCCCGAGATTGCGCCCCGAACACCCCCCGTTAATATGGGATGTAAAAAAAGAGGTATATGTGTCAACTGCAAACAATAAACCAGCAGAAAGCGTGAGTCTGAACGCTTTCAAACAACCAAGAGCGTTTTATCTCATCTTCTCTATCGAGTTATGGGAGCGTTTTGGTTATTACGGCCTGCAAGGGATCATGGCCGTTTACCTGGTAAAACAGCTGGGTATGTCGGAAGCGGATTCTATCACCCTGTTCTCTTCCTTTAGTGCACTGGTTTATGGCCTGGTCGCTATCGGCGGATGGCTCGGCGACAAGGTACTTGGCACCAAACGTGTCATTATGCTCGGCGCTATCGTCCTGGCTATCGGTTATGCGCTGGTCGCCTGGTCCGGTCACGATGCGGCAATCGTGTATATGGGGATGGCGACTATCGCCGTGGGTAACGGCCTGTTCAAAGCCAACCCGTCTTCCCTGCTCTCTACCTGCTACGACAAGAACGACCCGCGTCTGGACGGTGCATTCACCATGTACTATATGTCCGTCAATATCGGTTCCTTCTTCTCTATGCTGGCAACGCCATGGCTGGCAGCGAAATTCGGCTGGAGCGTTGCGTTCGCGCTGAGCGTCGTTGGTATGCTGATTACCGTCGTCAATTTCGCGTTCTGCCAGAAGTGGGTTAAACAATACGGCTCTAAACCTGACTTTGCCCCAGTGCATATGGGTAAACTGCTGGCGACGATCGTCGGCGTTGTGATTCTGGTGGCTATCGCAACCTGGCTGCTGCACAACCAGAGTATCGCACGCATCGCGCTGGGTGTTATCGCCCTGGGCATCGTGATTATCTTCGCAAAAGAAGCCATGGCGCTGCAGGGTGCGGCGCGTCGTAAAATGATCGTGGCCTTCCTGCTGATGGTTGAAGCGATTGTCTTCTTTGTGTTGTATAGCCAGATGCCGACATCCCTGAACTTCTTCGCGATTCGCAACGTTGAGCACTCCATTCTGGGTATCGCGTTCGAACCGGAACAGTATCAGGCACTGAACCCGTTCTGGATCATGATTGGCAGCCCGATTCTCGCTGCCATCTACAACAAAATGGGCGACCGCCTGCCGATGCCGCATAAGTTCGCTATCGGGATGGTGCTGTGCTCCGGCGCCTTCCTGGTGCTGCCGCTGGGTACCAAATTCGCCAGCGACGCCGGTATTGTCTCCGTAAACTGGCTGATCCTCAGCTACGCGCTGCAGAGTATCGGCGAGCTGATGATTTCCGGCCTGGGTCTGGCAATGGTCGCACAGCTGGTTCCACAGCGTCTGATGGGCTTCATCATGGGCAGCTGGTTCCTGACTACCGCTGGCGCCGCCATCATCGCAGGTAAAATCGCTAACCTGATGGCGGTACCGGAAAACGTGACTGACCCGCTGGTTTCTCTGAATGTATACGGACACGTATTCCTGCAGATTGGTATTGCTACCGCAGTCATCGCCTTCCTGATGCTGCTGACTGCGCCAAAACTGAACCGTATGACGCTGGACGACGACGCTGTCGTAAAAGCGCGCGAAACCGCGACCGCTTAAGCGCCCCGGGAAAACCACTAAATTTAGGCCGCTAACCTTAGTTAGCGGCTTTTTTTTTACCCCTGAGCGGACTAACATACAGGAAACTGCAGCCATGAGGAGTTACTGATGAAACTGTTCTACAAACCCGGCGCCTGTTCCCTTGCCTCGCATATCGCCCTACGTGAAAGCGGCCTTGATTTCACGCTCGATAGCGTCGATCTGGCAAAAAAACGTCTGGAAAACGGCGATGACTATCTGCTGATTAACCCGAAGGGCCAGGTTCCCGCGCTGCTGCTCGACGATGAAGTCCTTCTGACCGAAGGCGTTGCCATCATGCAGTACATTGCCGACCGCGTGCCTGATCGTCAGTTGCTAGCGCCGGTAGGTACTATCGCTCGCTATCAGACTCTGGAATGGCTGAACTACGTCGCCACCGAGCTGCACAAAGGCTTCACCCCGCTGTTCCGCCCGGATACCCCGGAAGACTACAAACCGACGGCGCGTACGCTGCTTGAGAAAAAGCTGCAGTATATCGATGAGTCGCTACAGGATAAGCAATGGCTGAACGGCCATCGTTTTACCATCGCTGACGGCTATCTGTTTACCGTTCTGCGCTGGGGTTATGCGGTGAAACTAAATATGGAAGCGTATGGCAACATCGGCGCCTGGATGGCGCACGTCGCCGCGCGTCCCTCCGTGGCGGCTGCGCTGGCTGCGGAAGGTTTGAAGTAAGTCGTTGACGTGCCCGGCCGAATAGCCGGGCATATTATTGCGTTACAACCGAGTCGCACTGAAGTCGTGCTCCGGCTTCGCGATACGATCCTGCGCCGCTACCACCTGCAGTTCATATTCCGCCATCGCTTTTGTCGCCAGCATTATTTCATAGACGGCTGCGGTGACGTGCTCAAGCGCGTCGCGCAGACTGACGCCTTGCAGTAGCTTAACCAGCATCAGGCCGCTGGTCACGTCGCCAACTCCTACCGGCTGACGGCTGCCGAAATCAACCAGTGGACGGCTGATATGCCAGGCTTCCTCTGCCGTCACCAGCAGCATCTCAAAGCGATCTCTGCTCATACCGGCCCGAGCCAGATGTTTAACCAGCACAACCTGCGGCCCTTGCGCAATCAACTCGCGCGCGGCGCTAACCGCTTCGTTAACGTTCGCCACCGGGTGGCCGCAAAGAATTTCCAGCTCAATAAGATTCGGCGCAATGATGTCGCTTGCCGGCAACGCATAGCGTACGTGGAATTCAGCCACCCCAGGCGCCACGATGCAACCCTTTTCCGGGTGACCCATCACCGGGTCGCAGAAATATTTGGCGGCCGGGTTTGCTGCCTTCACCTGGCGCACAATACCCAGAATATGCTCCCCCTGCTCAGCCGAGCCGAGGTAGCCGCTCAGCACCGCATCGCAGCTTTTCAGCTTATCGATATCGGCAATCCCCTGCACGATCTCCGTCAGGTGCGATGGCGGCATCACACAGCCGGTCCATTTGCCGTACTGCGTATGGTTGGAGAATTGAACGGTATTGAGGGGCCAGACGTTTGCGCCGAGACGGCGCATCGGGAACTCAGCGGCGCTGTTGCCCGCGTGGCCAAACACAACGTGAGACTGAATGGCGAGGATGTTCTTCATTTTCTTACCACAACCCTAAAAAGAAAAAGGGCGTGGTTTCCCACGCCCTGGTTTTAATTTTTATTTCCAGCAAACCAGGCAGTAATTCTTCTTACCGCGACGCAGTAACGTGTAGCGGCCAAACAGGCGGTCGCTATCGCTAAAGACATATTCCGGGTCGGACTGTTTTTCGCCGTTGATGGTCACCGCATTGGAGGCCACGGTTTTACGCGCCTGGCCGCGGGACGGCTGCAGCTCAGAATCCACCAACGCTTGCAGAAGATCGGCGCCTTTTTCCATTTCGATCATCGGCACGCCGTCTTGCGCCAACTGTTCGAAGTCCGCTTCGCTCAGATCGCTCAGGTTGCCGTTGAACAGGCTTTCAGTAATGCGTTTCGCCGCTTCCAGACCGTCTTCGCCATGCACCAGACGCGTTACCTGCTCAGCCAGCACATACTGCGCGCGCGGCGCTTTACCGCTGTTCTTGTCTTCTTCTTCCAACGCATTGATCTCTTCAATGTCCATGAAGGTGAAGAACTTCAGGAAGCGATACACATCGGCATCCGCGGTGTTAATCCAGAACTGGTAGAATTTGTACGGACTGGTTTTTTTCGGATCCAGCCATACCGCGCCGCCTTCAGTTTTACCGAATTTGGTACCGTCGGCTTTGGTGATCAGCGGCACAGTCAGGCCAAACACCTGGTTCTGATGCAGGCGGCGGGTCAGGTCGATACCGGAGGTGATGTTGCCCCACTGGTCGGAACCACCGATTTGCAGCGCAACGCCATGCAGTTTATTCAGGCAGGCGAAGTCATAACCCTGCAGCAGGTTATAGGAGAACTCGGTGAAGGAGATCCCCTGATCGTCACGGTTCAGACGCTGCTTCACCGCTTCTTTGTTGATCATCTGGTTGACAGAGAAGTGCTTGCCGATGTCACGCAGGAAGGTCAGCACATTCATGCCGCCGAACCAGTCGTAGTTATTGGCGGCAATCGCCGAGTTGTCGCCGCAGTTGAAATCGAGGAACGGCGCAACCTGTTTGCGGATCTTATCCACCCACTGCTGCACGGTATCTTCGGTGTTGAGTTTACGCTCAGCGGCTTTAAAGCTCGGGTCGCCAATCAGACCGGTCGCGCCGCCGACCAGCGCCACAGGCTTGTGGCCCGCCTGCTGGAAGCGTTTCAGGCATAACAATGGAACAAGATGCCCCAAATGCAAGCTGTCAGCGGTAGGATCGAAGCCGCAATAGAGCGCGATCGGGCCTTGCGCCAGTCGCTCTGCTAACGCTTCCTCGTCCGTCACCTGGGCTACCAGCCCCCGCTCTTGCAATTGTTTAATCAAGTTACTGCTTGCCATCAAATTCTCCATGTATAAACGACTGCACCTTTGCCGGTACACGACTTTTCGCCAGACGCGAAAGGTACATAGAATAAAGCGCCGGAGCACGTAGCACCAGCGCTTAAAACAACATTTTGCGTCCTTTATGGCGCCAGACGGTCGATTTGCCAGCCATCATTTTGCCGCTGGTATAAAAAGCGGTCATGCAGACGGTGTTCGCCGCCCTGCCAGAATTCCATTTGTTCAATACTGACGCGGAAACCGCCCCAGAAACTCGGCAAAGGGACTTCGCCCTGCTGGAATTTCTGTTTCAGTTCAAGGAATTTGCTTTCCAGGATCCCGCGAGCTGAGATACGACTGGACTGTTGGGAAACCCAGGCGCCAATTTGGCTATCGCGCGGGCGACTGTGGAAGTATTTGACCACTTCCAGCGTCGACAGACGTTCGGCCTGGCCGATCACCATCACCTGGCGCTCCAGCATATGCCACGGGAATAACAGGCTGATATGGGGATTTTTTTCAATTTGGTGCGCTTTACGGCTACCCAGGTTGGTATAGAACACCAGCCCTTTTTCATCATAATGCTTTAACAGCACGATGCGCTGATACGGCTGACCGTTTTCATCGACGGTCGCGACCACCATCGCCGTGGGATCGGCGAGTTTAGCGTCGCAGGCCTGACGCAGCCAACGTTCAAATAGCGCCAGAGGTTCAGCGGGAAGATCGTGGCGACGAAGGCCGCCACGGGTATATTCACGGCGCAGATGCGCGATTTGCTGCAATTCGTCGTTATCAGACATAACCATTGAGATCATTGCTATAGGGTGGCGTTATTGTGCGCCCCCGTAACAGAAATCTCAACGTTTAGCCGTCTGCAGCTGGCAGTTATCCAGTACTACGCGATCGTGTTTATAGACCGTCGCGCTATCGCCCTTCGACCAGAACACATATACGCCGTCAGTGTAGCGCGAACCGGAAGCCGACAGCCCTTGAGCCAGGTTTAACTGCTGGTTGTCGTAGATAAAGCTGACCTGCTGACGAGAATTATTAAGATGGACGGTCAACGGTTTCTGGTCGCACTGATACTCAAGCGTGTCCGTCTGCATCCGCTCAACGAATTGGTTGTAGTAGCTGCAGCCCGCCAGCATAAAAGGTACAACAGCGATAAGAATTTTTTTCATGAGTATGCCTTCGACTCTCCCGGTCAGGAGGACATGCCGCCCTCCTATAACTACGTCCAGTTTACCGGTAAACAAAAAATAGCAACTTCAGTTAACTCTGATTCTGCACTCGATTCTCGGGGAAAATGGCGCCAAGCACCGTCGCTTCGCTGGCACCGGTGACGGAAGGCAGATTGCCGGGTAACCCAGCGAGCGTTCGCCACGCCAGCCACGCAAAGGCCAATGCTTCCATATCATCGCCGCTGATACCGGCATCGTCGGTAGTGGTCACCTCGGTACCCGGCAGTTGCGCCGCCAGACGCGCCATCAACAGTGGGTTTCGCGCCCCGCCGCCGCAAACTAACAAACGCTCGCAGCCGCCGCTTAACAAAACCTGCTCACTGATGGTTACCGCGGTCAGCTCAGTCAGCGTAGCCTGTACATCCTGCGCCCGCAGGCCTGGATAGCGCGCCAGATGTTTTTCCAGCCAGCCGTAATTAAAATACTCACGTCCGGTACTCTTCGGCGCAGGTAATGCAAGCCACGGATCGCTCAGCATATCCTGCAGCAACGGCAACAATACTTTCCCCTCGTTAGCCCACTGCGCGTCTTTGTCATAGGGTTTACCGCACTGCCGCCAAATCCAGGCATCCATCAGCATATTCCCCGGTCCCGTATCGTAGCCGCGCACCGGCTGGCCCGGCACCAGCAAGGAGAGGTTGGCGATCCCGCCGATATTGAGCACCATTCGTCTTTCGAGCGGATGCGCCAATAGCGCTTGATGGAAGGCCGGAACTAACGGCGCACCCTGGCCGCCAAGCGCCATATCGCGGCGGCGAAAATCGCCAACCACCGTAACGCCGGTATGGGCCGCAATCTGATTGTTATCACCAATTTGCATGGTGTGCGGCGCATCGCCGAGGGGTTCATGCCACACGGTTTGACCGTGGCAGCCGATAGCGACAACATCCGCCGGTTGGAGATTTTCCTGGCGCATCAGCGACGACACCGCATCGGCAAACAGGCGGCCTAAACGGGTATCCAGACGCCCGAGTTGTGATAAGGTCAGTTGCTGCCCCTGGCAAATGGCGAGAATATCTTCTTTCAGGTTTACGGGTATGGGGTACGAGAGGCTCGCCTGCTGCGCCACCATGTTTTCATTTATTGTCGCCAGAACGACGTCAACGCCATCAAGGCTGGTGCCGGACATTACGCCAATAAAACGACCTGATTTCATACGCCTACCCTCATTCCATGACTGTTGAAGTACCACCAGTGCATCACAAAGCGGCGGTCAATGCCATGCTACGCTAATACTTTTTAACAATAGATCGTCCTGGATTATTTGTAATGTAAAGAGCTTACGTTTAGTCCTGGTTCAAGCGAACCTTATTATTTTTAAACAGTCCATAAGGAAGCTATGCCAGCGAACGCTTAAATGCCATATAATTGACCACATGGAAGTTCACTGGAACATTTTTGGTACACAGGAGATTCATAGATGATTTTACGTGTTTTGGCTGTTTCGATGATTGGCTTAACCCTCGCTGGCTGTGTAAGCAGCAGCGGCCTGTCCGGTGATGTTTACTCTGCATCCGAAGCCAAACAGGTGCAAAGCGTGACCTACGGTACCATTGTGCATACCCGTGCGGTCCAGATCCAAAGCGGCGACGACAGCAATGCTATCGGCGCCATTGGTGGCGCGGTGCTTGGCGGCTTCCTTGGTAACACCATCGGCGGCGGTACCGGTCGTTCTCTTGCCACCGCAGCAGGCGCAGTCGCCGGCGGCGTAGCAGGCCAGGGCGTACAGGGCGCGATGAACAAAACTCAGGGTGTCGAGCTGGAAATCCGCAAAGATGATGGCAACACCATCATGGTGGTACAGAAACAGGGCAACACCCCGTTCTCCGTCGGCCAGCGTGTCGCGATTGCCGGCAGCGGCAGTCAGGTGACCGTTTCCCCGCGCTAAATCTTTTAAATGCGGCCTTAATTGGCCGCATTTATATTCACCCGCAATAATTCCGCACCAAATCATTTACCACATCAATATCTCGAAATTAATTTACGCTAGCCAGCGACAATTTGCGCTTGCGCAATATTTTACGATTATTTTTTCGTTAGCTTGAAGACTGCCATTTTCATTTTACGATCTTAACGTCGTTTTTGCCGTCCTTTTATTGCGGGAGTTTGTCTATGTCTGTAAATCTCAAACGTTTATCACACCGCATATTCATATATGTTATTGTCTGCAGCCTGGCAATTATTGCGATAGATTCACTGTCCAATTCATTAATTCATCGTATTCCTACGACACCGTTACCGTTGTTCCCTTTTTTGACGATTATTTTAATGATTTTTCATATCACTATTGCCTGCTTTATGAGTATGAAATACTGGTGTGATAAAAACCGGCTGTATCTGATGCCCATAGCCTGTGCTTTCGCCAGTTCCGCCCTGCTCATGCTCGGTACACTCAGCAGTTATCCCGGCTGGCTTTTGTGTAACAGCGCATACATTGTTAAACAAAATGACGCGCTAATCTTTTATTCTTTCCGAAATATATTGATGGTATTATTATTCATCACTGCCATCATTTTATATCATTTTCGTCATAAAATTAAGCAAGCAACTAGCGTGCATATGCTAGTATTGACAAGCTGCTTTTTATTTAGCGCGGCTATTCTGAGCTTATCCTGGTTACATTCAAGCAATAGTCTATTATTGAGCATCGACCTTATTGATGACATTACCAGCACATTCACGCCATTATGGCGTGATTGGATCGGCTGGCCCTTATTTTCCGCATGGGTGTTGACATTAATATTGTTGGTGACGTTAACCCGCTTACGTAATATTTTCTGGTACAGCGGCGCATTCTTTTGTGCCGCCTATATGTTTACCATTAACGTTTTACTGACGGCAACGGATAACTATTATATTATCGCGTGGAACCAGGCCCGGCTGTTTGAAACCTTAAGCACCCTGTTTATGCTGTTCGTCCTGTTAAGTGACGTCTTCATCCTCTATCGCGAATCTAACAACAAGTACATCGATTCATACCAGAACTCTATTCGCGATCCGCTGACCCGACTGTATAACCGCAGCCATTTTTACGACACCCTCAATGGATTGCTACCGCAGACATCGGCAAAGCAGCCACTGTCTGTTATCGTCAGCGACCTCGATCATTTCAAACGTATCAACGATAATTACGGCCATGTACAGGGCGACAAGGTTATTCAGTTCACCGCCAGCGTGCTGCAAAACCATGTCCGTAGGGATGACATCGCCGCCCGTATCGGCGGAGAAGAATTTGCGCTGCTGCTGGTCAACACTCGCACCGATGATGCGCTGGCGATTGCCGAGCGTATCCGCCAAATGGTGAGTCGTGAACAAGAAGCGGTGCCGGAACGCATGACGATAAGCATGGGGGTTTATACCGCCGCTGACGCGCAACTTTCAGCAGAAGAGTGTGTACAACGAGCAGATAAGGCGATGTACGATGCCAAAAACGGCGGTCGTAATCGCGTGGTGGTCTGGAAGGAATAATAAAAAGGGCCCTGAAAACTCAAGGCCCTGAATAGCAAGGCAGAAGGAGATGTCTTTCTCCCTCTTTGCGGCTCACCGTCGCAATGCACGCTGCGCGGCCAGCTGAACCAGGCTAGTCTTTTGACTGGAGATCGAGGATATTGTTTTCAAGTTTACGGATTAAGTTGAGCAACGTTTCGACTTCCTGCTTTGAGACGCCAGCAAGGATTTCATCACGCGTTTTGCCGATCACTTCTTCCATTTCATTGATCAGCGGTTCAGCTTTTTCCGTAAGTTTGATACGTTTCGCCCGGCGATCGTTTGCACACGTCTGGCGAGAAATAAGCCCTTTCTCCTCCAGTTGATCCAGCGTGCGCACCAAAGAAGGCTGTTCGATACCAATGGCCTTGGCCAACTGGATTTGCGACTGCTCAGGAGGTAGCTGATGAATGTTATGCAGCGTGACCCAGTGCGTCTGTGTTAACTCCAGAGGTTTCAGGCGATGGTCGATCAGCGCGCGCCAAACGCGTACCAAACGTGCCAGATCAGAACCAAGTGGCGATTCCAATTTCATCTCCTTATAATTAGCTTGCTAAGTTATTATACTACTTTTAGAATAGTGTGCAGCATTTAAATTATCAAAACAAATGAATTACTTGATTCACTAAAATCAAGACAATGATTTACAATGTGAACATATTCATGGCCAGAACATTATCCCTGCAACGGCAAAGGATTTTTGCTTGTGAAACTGAGTCTTAACACTCCCGGATTGTCGCTACAGGACCTGGTGTTCGGCGCATCTATCTATTTTCCTCCGTTATTTAAAGCCGTCGTACTCGGTTTCTTCATTTGGTTAATCGCTCATCGTCAGCTGCGAGACTGGATGTACGCCGGCGAAATCTGGCATCCCCTGCTAATGGACCTTTCCCTGTTCGCGTTATCCGTTTGCCTGGCGCTGGTTCTCCTGACTCTCTTGTGATGCTCACTGATGAAGAAACTAAAATATCTATCGACCTTGATTATTGCCGCCATCGCTATCATCGCTGCCTGGCTGGTATGGAACTATTACACCCAATCACCGTGGACCCGAGATGGTAAAATCCGCGCCGAACAGGTTGGCATCACTCCACAGGTCTCCGGCAGTATTCTGCAGTTGAATGTAAAAGATAACCAACTGGTCAAAGCTGGCGACGTCCTGTTTCGTATTGACGATACGCCATACCGTATTGCGGTGTTGAATGCGCAGGCGCAACTGGCAAAAGCAAAAGCCGGGTTGGCAAAAACCAAAGCGGAGCAAAGTAAAGCCGCCAGCGACGTCGCCCGCCGTCGCAGCCTGTCGCAAAACTTCATTTCCACTGAAGATATGGAGAGCGTCAATACCGCGTTGAATACTGCCAATACGAATCTTGAGGCTGCAAAAGCCATGGTTGGCGTCGCGCAGGCCGCACTGGAACACGCGCAATGGCAGCAAACGCAAACCGAAATTAAAGCCCCGGTAGACGGTTGGATAACCAACCTGTCAACACGAGTCGGCGATTACGCCACCGTCGGCCATCCGGTATTTGCCCTGGTTGATAGCCACTCCTTCTATGTATTGGGCTATTTCGAAGAGACAAAGCTGCGTCATATTCGCGAGGGCGATAGCGCTCAGGTGATTCTCTATAGCAGTAAAAAAACGTTACAGGGTCACGTATCCAGTATTGGCCGAGCCATTGTTGACCAGAGCGTCGAGGGCGGTTCAGAGCTGGTCGCCAATATCAAGCCGAATATTCCCTGGGTCCGTCTGGCGCAGCGCGTACCGGTACGTATTGAATTCGACAAACTCCCTGCGGACATCACGCTGGTTTCAGGCACCACCTGTACCGTATCGATTGGCGGACAGTGATGAAGCTCCAGGCTCTGCGCTGGCAATCACTGCCGTGGTTTAAAACCAGCCGCCCGCAGTGGCGCTACGCGTTGCGCAACGGCATCGCCATGTGTCTGGCGTTAAGTATCGCCTATGCGCTGAATCTCGATGAGCCTTACTGGGCGATGACTTCAGCGGCGGTTGTCAGCTTCCCGACCGTCGGCGGCGTGATCAGTAAGAGCTTTGGTCGAATTGCCGGCAGCCTGCTTGGCGCCTGCGCTGCGCTGCTGCTGGCGGGTCATACGCTTAACGACCCGTGGCTATTCTTATTCAGCATCTCCGCGTGGATTGCCCTGTGTACCTGGGCCTGCGCGATGTTTACCAATAACGTCGCTTACGCCTTCCAACTGGCAGGCTATACCTGCGCTATCATCGCCTTCCCGGTTATCAACATTACCGACGTCAACGAGCTGTGGACCATCGCCCAGTCGCGGGTATGTGAAGTCATCGTCGGGATATTGTGCGGCGGCTTTATGATGATGATACTGCCCAGCACCTCGGATGGCACCACGCTGCTGACTGCGCTGAAAAATATGCACGCCCGGCTGCTGGAGCACGCCAGCCTACTCTGGGTTCCGGAAACCACCGATGCGATCCGCGCCGCTCATGAAAGCGTAATTGGTCAAATCCTGACCATGAACCTGTTGCGTATTCAAGCCTTCTGGAGCCACTACCGTTTCCGTCGGCAAAACCCGCTACTGAACTATCTGCTGCATCAGCAACTGCGGATGACCAGCGTCATCTCCAGTCTACGGCGGATGTTACTGAACTGGCCGGATGCGCCGGACAATACTCGCCTGACGCTGGAAGCGTTGCTCAGTGAATTAACCAACCCGCGAGCCGATACCTATAGCGTGGCGCGACTCCTGGTGCCGCTAGCGCCCGGCCCCAACGCCGACTACCGCCATCTGGCATTCTGGAAGCGTCTGCGTTATTTCTGCCGTATTTACCTTGAGAGTAGCCGCTGGATCCGCCGTATTGAGAATGCCAGCGCCATTACCGAATTCAATGTCCCTTCGGCGCCCGCACTGTCACGTCATACCGATCAGGCGGAAGCGTTATGGAATGGATTGCGGACCTTCTGCGCGCTGGTCGCCGTCGGCGCCTGGGGAATCAGTACTCAGTGGGAAGCATGCGCCGCCGCGCTAACGCTCGCCGCCATTAGCTGCGTGCTTTATTCGGTGTCGCCGTCGCCCTTCAAGTCGCTCACCTTGCTGATGCGCACCCTGGTGCTGTTGTCGCTTTTCAGCTTCGTCGTCAAGTTTGGCTTGATGGTGCAGATAACCGATCTGTGGCAGTTTTTACTGTTCCTTTTTCCGCTACTGATCACCATGCAGCTATTAAAATTGCAAATGCCGAAGCTCGCCGGTTTATGGGGACAGCTCATTGTATTCATGGGATCGTTCATTTCAGTCACTAACCCGCCGGTTTATGATTTTGCGTCGTTTCTTAATGATAACCTCGGCAAAATCATCGGCGTAGGCCTTGCCTGGCTGGCCTTTGCGGTTATCAGCCCTGGTTCAGACGCGCGCAAGAGCCGTCGCCATATTCGTGCGTTACGGCGTCACTTTGTCGATCAGCTAAGCCGCCATCCGCAGCATAGCGAACATGAGTTTGAATCGCTGGTCTATCACCACATTAGTCAGTTAAGTAACAGTCAGGACGCGCTGGCGCGTCGCTGGCTGCTACGCTGGGGCGTGGTGCTACTTAACTGTTCGCACGTGGTCTGGCAGCTACGTGAATGGGAGACACGCTCTGACCCGTTATCACAGGTGCGCGACATGTGCATCAGCCTGTTGCGCGACGTAATGAGCGAGCGCGGCGTCCAGCAGCGGCCTCTGGCCTCCACCCTGCAGGAACTGCAGCGGATTTGCGACACCCTCAGCCACCACCACCAACCGGCGGCAAAGGAGCTGGCGGCAATTATCTGGCGGTTGTACTGCTCGCTATCGCAGCTGGAGCAGGCGCCGATAGCGGGCACCATCACCGAAAGAACTACTTAATCACCCCACAGGCAAAGCGTTCGCCGCCGCCGCCCAGCGGCTGCGGACTGTCGGCCATATTATCACCGCCGACATGCACCATCAGCGCTTTCCCTTTCACTTCCGCCAGGGTTTTCAAACGCGGCGCAACCACCGGCTGGTTAGCCACACCATCAGCATTCACCACCAGCAACGGCAAATCGCCAAGGTGGCCTGCGCCTAACGGCCCTTCATGTTTGCCGGTATGCTGTGGGTCGAAATGGCCCCCGGCTGCCCCGGCCGCCACCGCTTTACCGTCTTTTATCGCTGGCTGGCAGCTACCTTCGGCATGAATATGAAAGCCGTGTTTGCCGGGCGGAAGCGCCCGTAAATCAGGGGTAAACTCAAGACCTTTATCGGTTTCAGTAATGTTAACGCTGCCGATAGCCTGACCGACACTTTGGCTGGTCACGAGATTGAGCGTGACATCTTCACTGGCGGCCTGAGCGCCAGCGCAAAATGCGAGGGAAAGCATTGCGAGGATACATCGTTGCATAACACCTCCGGATTGGCTTTATCCCTGATAAGTGTAAACCAGGAAACCGGATCCGGAGGCCCAATGTGGCTTACGGCACGTCGTAACCCAGCGCGGCTTTACGAATACGGAACCACTGCTGGCGCGTCATATTCAGTTTTTCCGCCACAATCGCCGAACGCACACGCTCGATTTTACCCGAGCCGATAATCGGCAACGGTTTTGACGGCAGGCGCAGCACCCAGGCATACACGACCTGTTCGATGCTTTCGGCATTAAGTTCCTGAGCCACTTGCGCCAGTTCGTCGCGCAGCGGCTGGAAGCTCTCTTCGTTGAACAGGCGCCCGCCGCCGAGACAGGACCAGGCCATAGGACGAATACGCAACTGCTGCAGTTGATCAAGGGTGCCGTCAAGCAACAGCGGCTGATGTACCGGCGACAACTCAACCTGGTTAGTCGCCAGGGTGAACGGCAGACGCGATTGCAATAACGTAAACTGCGCAGGCGTAAAGTTAGAGACGCCAAAATGGCGCACCTTCCCGCTATGATGCAGGGCCATAAAGGCTTCAGCGACGTCATCGGCATCCATCAACGGATCCGGGCGGTGGATCAGCAGGAGATCGAGATGATCGGTCGCCAGATTACGCAGAGATTGTTCGGCGCTGAGGATAATGTGGTCGCGGTCGGTAATATAGTGGCCAATCGCGTTTTCCGCGCGCGCTTTGGTCGCAATCCCGCATTTGCTGACAATTTCCATACGGCTACGCAGATGCGGCACGCGTTTCAACGCTTCGCCAAAAGTGGCTTCACACCGATAATCGCCGTAAATATCGGCGTGGTCGACGGTGGTAATCCCCAGATCCAGGTGCTGCTCAATAAAGCCCGCCAGCGACTCGGCAGACATATTCCAGTCCATCAGACGCCAGTAGCCCATAACAAAACGTGAAAATTCCGGCCCCTGCGGAGCCATAGCAATACGCTGAACCATAAACGCTTCCTCAACAAAAAAGTGTTCTGAGTATACGCACATTTATCCTTAAAACAGTGAGGGTTGCTGCGGTTCTTCCGCTGGCTCCTGCTTAGTCGAGCGAATTTTACGCAGCAGACGCTGGCGACACAGACGCAGAACATCTTGTTTCTGCGCATCGCTCATTTTTTGCCAGTTGAAACGCTCATCACGGCTGCGAAAGCAGCCACGGCAATAACCGCGATCGTCGGACTGACAAATTCCCCGGCACGGACTTTGTACCGGGAAAAACTCCAGCTGCTCTGCCACCACCGCTCTCCTGTTCGTTCTCTCTGTCTCTCATTGAAGACGTTTCATCGCCAGTGCGCAACTTTTGTTACCTCTGCTAACCATGAACGGCGATCATTTTGCTTGCATTAGACCAATCGGTCTACTACAGTGAGCCGCATGAACAGACATAGCGAATGCGATACCCGAGAACATATTCTGGCCACCGGCGAGCAGTTGTGCATGCATCGTGGTTTTACCGGAATGGGTTTAAGCGAACTTTTGAAAACGGCGGAAGTGCCTAAGGGCTCTTTCTATCATTACTTTCGCTCCAAAGAAGCCTTCGGCGTCACGCTGCTCGAACATCACTACACCGGATATCTGCAGCATCTGGTCGAGCACTTCGATCACGGAGAAGGCAACTATCGCGATCGCCTGCTGGCCTATTACCAGCACACGCTGAATCAGTTTTACCAGCAGGGCATGATCAGCGGCTGTCTAACCGTTAAGCTATCGGCGGAAGTCTGCGACCTGTCGGAAGATATGCGTACCGCGATGGATAAAGGCGCCAGCCAGATTATCGCTCTACTGGGCGAAGCGCTGGAGAAAGGCCGCCGGGAAGGCAGTCTGCAGTTTGATGGCGACGCCATCACCCTGTCGCAGGTGCTGTATTCACTGTGGCTCGGCGCCAATCTGCAGGCCAAAATTACGCGTAGCGCAACGCCGCTGGAAAGCGCCCTTGCCCACGCCAAACAGATCATTGCAGCGCCTGCGATTTAAAGGCGCTTTTATTTAACAGGTTACAAGACGACCGGTCTACTCAGGAGCCATTATGTCGGAATCCAAATTGTTCAACCCATTGAAAGTAGGTGCGATTACCGTACCTAATCGCGTATTCATGGCGCCGCTGACGCGTCTGCGCAGCATCGAGCCAGGCGACATCCCTACTCCGCTGATGGCGGAATACTATCGCCAGCGCGCCAGCTCCGGGTTGATTATCTCCGAAGCGACGCAGATTTCCGCTCAGGCGAAAGGTTATGCCGGCGCGCCGGGCCTGCACAGCCCTGAACAAATCGCCGCATGGCAGAAAATCACTGCTGGGGTACATGCTGAAAACGGCCATATTGCCGTCCAACTGTGGCACACCGGGCGTATTTCGCATAACAGTCTGCAGCCAGGTGGCGCGGCGCCGGTGGCGCCATCGGCGCTGAGCGCTGGCACCCGCACCTCCCTGCGCGATGAAAACGGGCACGCGATTCGCGCCGATACCTCCATGCCGCGCGCGCTGGAGACCAGCGAAATCCCGGGGATCGTTGACGATTTCCGCCAGGCGGTAGGCAACGCCCGCGATGCTGGTTTCGATCTGGTTGAACTGCACTCCGCGCACGGATATCTGCTGCACCAGTTCCTGTCGCCATCCTCTAACCAGCGTACCGACCAGTACGGCGGCAGCGTGGAGAATCGCGCTCGCCTGGTGCTCGACGTCGTCGACGCCGTAAGCAAAGAGTGGAGCGCTGACCGTATCGGTATCCGCGTGTCGCCGATTGGCAGTTTCCAGAACGTCGATAACGGCCCTGACGAAGAAGCCGATGCGCTGTATCTGATTGAACAGCTGGCTAAACGTGGTATCGCCTATCTGCATATGTCCGAACCGGACTGGGCTGGCGGCCAGCCATACAGCGACGCGTTCCGCCAAAAAGTTCGTGACCGCTTCCCTGGCGCGATTATCGGCGCAGGCGCCTATACGGTGGAAAAAGCCAACGACCTTATCAACAAAGGGCTGATCGATGCCGTGGCCTTTGGCCGCGATTACATCGCCAACCCGGATCTGGTCGCGCGTCTGCAGAAAAAAGCGGCGCTGAACCCGCAGCGCCCGGAAAGCTTCTACGGCGGCGGCGCGGAAGGTTATACCGATTATCCGACGCTGTAATCCCTCCATTGATAGCGGCGTACCATCGCCGCTATACTCAAGACTCTGATGTACCAAACAAACTGCATAGGGGATATTATGCGCTTACTTCACACCATGCTACGCGTTGGCGACCTGCAACGTTCTATCGAGTTTTACACCAACGTCCTGGGCATGAAGCTGCTGCGCACCAGCGAAAACCCTGAGTATAAATACTCGCTGGCTTTCGTCGGCTACGGCGAAGAGAGCGATACCGCGGTTATTGAGCTGACCTATAACTGGGGCGTGGATCAATACGAACTCGGCAGCGCATACGGTCACATCGCGCTGAGCGTCGACAACGCGGCAGAAGCCTGCGAACGTATTCGCCAGAACGGCGGCAACGTCACCCGCGAAGCTGGCCCGGTGAAAGGCGGCAGCACGGTTATCGCGTTCGTTGAAGATCCGGACGGCTACAAAATCGAGCTTATCGAAGAGAAAGATGCCGGGAAAGGTCTCGGCAATTAAGTTATCCCGGGCGCACGCGCGCCCGTTGTTTTATCCCCTTCCTGCTGCAAGGCGCGGCAAAATTTGCCATAATGCGCGCTACTTTTTTCCAGCTAAGAGAATCTGATGTCCGAGAACGCTCAACTTAATGGTCTGTGCGGCCGTTTTCGCGGTTTTTATCCTGTGGTAATTGATGTTGAGACCGCCGGGTTTAATGCCAAAACCGACGCCCTGCTGGAAATCGCCGCTATTACGTTGAAGATGGATGAGCAGGGCTGGCTGATGCCGGATGAAACGCTGCATTTTCACATAGAGCCCTTCGAAGGCGCGGCAAAATTTGCCATAATGCGCGCTACTTTTTTCCAGCTAAGAGAATCTGATGTCCGAGAACGCTCAACTTAATGGTCTGTGCGGCCGTTTTCGCGGTTTTTATCCTGTGGTAATTGATGTTGAGACCGCCGGGTTTAATGCCAAAACCGACGCCCTGCTGGAAATCGCCGCTATTACGTTGAAGATGGATGAGCAGGGCTGGCTGATGCCGGATGAAACGCTGCATTTTCACATAGAGCCCTTCGAAGGCGCTAACCTGCAGCCGGAAGCGCTGGCTTTTAATGGGATTAACCCGAACGATCCTGAACGCGGCGCGGTGAGTGAATACGATGCCCTGCACGCGATTTTCAAGATGGTCCGCAAAGGCATGAAAGAGAGCGATTGCAGCCGCGCGATTATGGTGGCGCACAACGCGACCTTCGATCACAGTTTTACCATGGCCGCCGCCGAGCGCGCGGGGTTGAAGCGCAATCCGTTCCACCCTTTCGTGACCTTCGATACCGCCGCCCTGAGCGGGCTGGCGTTAGGACAAACCGTGTTGTCTAAAGCCTGCATCGCGGCAGGAATGGCATTCGATGGCGCCCAGGCCCACTCCGCGCTGTATGACACCGAGCAAACGGCCCAGCTGTTCTGCGAAATCGTCAACCGCTGGAAGCGTCTTGGCGGCTGGCCGTTACCGCCGGTCGAAGCATAAGCGATAAAAAAAGCGACTTCCCGGGAAGTCGCTTTTTTCGTTGCAGCGAAAAAATTACTCTGCTTTTGGCTCGTCAGCGTTGTGCTTCGCGGCCGTTTCTTTGATCAGCTGCTGCAGTTCGCCGCGCTGATACATTTCGATGATGATGTCGCAACCGCCAACCAGTTCACCGTCAACCCACAGCTGCGGGAAGGTCGGCCAGTTAGCGTATTTCGGCAGCTCAGCGCGGATATCCGGGTTCTGCAGGATGTCGACGTAAGCAAAACGTTCGCCACAGGCGGACAGCGCCTGCACTGCCTGAGCGGAAAAGCCGCAGCTCGGCAGCTTCGGAGAGCCTTTCATGTACAGCAGAATTGGGTTTTCAGCGATTTGACGTTGGATCGTTTCTAAAGTGGTGCTCATTGTCGTGCTTCCTTAAACATCTTTACGGCAGTAATTTGTCATTGTAGCGTCCTGGACGCAGGACCGATAATAACATTTTTTCACTCGTCACATTTTATCTTCTGTCGCCTGAAGTTGCCTTAAAAATATCACTTTATCGTGTCTCGCAAGGCGCATTGCGCATTTTATGTACGAGATGGCGATTGTCTGACTTATTTTTTTGCAATCGTTAACCAAACGACATTTTAGATACAAAAGAGTATTAACTTTCTGGCTTTTTATGCTTTAGAATTATTCCGGTTTGTCATTCACCGTCAGGCATAGGTATATGTCTGTAATTTAATCAGGGGATTGCTCAGTGGCGCGGCTCAATAAAATCGCGATATCGCTCTGTGCATTACTGTTTACATCTATCTCGCTTACGCCATTGGCGCATGCTTCAGGGCATACGCACGCTTCGGCTACGCCGAAGGCGCATCCGGCAAAAGGCACCACCGCCGAGCGTAAGAAAAAAGCAACGCAGCATAAATCCAAATCCACCGCTAAAACCGCCAGTAAAAAAACCTCGAGTTCTAAGCACCCTACCCGCACTACCGCAGCAAGCCAAACCGCCCTCAATCGTCAGGCCGCCGGTGCCACGAAGAAGTGCGTGTTGCGTAAAGGTTATAAAAAGCAGTGTGCGAAAACGGTAAAATCCAGCGAAGAATCGACTCTTGCGCTAAACAGCGTGAAGAGCCAATGCGTGGTGCGTAAAGGCTATAAAAAGCGCTGTAAACCAGTTGCTGACGAGCCGAATCTGACGATTGCCGACGCGCATAAAGCACGCGTGCAAAAAGCGCAGAGTACCGCCATGAATAAACTGATGGATCAAATTGGCAAGCCCTACCGTTGGGGCGGATCCTCGCCGCGTACCGGCTTTGATTGCAGCGGTCTGGTTTATTACGCCTATAAAGATTTGGTCAAAATCCATATTCCGCGCACCGCTAACGAAATGTACCATTTGCGCGACGCTCGCCCGGTTGACCGCGACGAGCTGCAGAGCGGCGATCTGGTCTTCTTCCGCACCCGCGGACGCGGCACCGCCGACCACGTTGGCGTCTACGTCGGCAACGGTAAGTTTATTCAGTCGCCGCGTACCGGCCGCGATATTCAGATAACCTCATTAAGCGAAGATTACTGGGTTCGTCACTATGTCGGCGCACGCCGCGTGATGACGCCAAAAACCATTCGCTAAAAATGTGCGCTTAAGCTCAGTTTGCCGCTACGGCGGCAATCCCCCCACGCGGCAACCAATAACCTTTCTTGTTGTAAGTCTTTTAACTGCCTTCAGCAAATGTTAACATTCTCAACACAATAACATGTCACACTCGCGACAGCGAAGTACAGACAATGCTGTATTCAGGTTAGCCATCACCTAATTAATGTGAGAAAAAACAAAAAGTTATAAGGAGAGTAGCAATGTCGTTCGAATTACCTGCATTACCATATGCAAAAGACGCCCTGGCGCCGCACATTTCCGCAGAAACCCTGGAATACCACTACGGTAAGCACCACCAGGCCTACGTGACCAACCTCAACAACCTGATCAAAGACACAGCTTTTGAAGGCAAATCCCTGGAAGAGATCGTTCGCTCTTCTGAAGGTGGCGTCTTCAATAACGCCGCGCAGGTCTGGAACCACACCTTCTACTGGAACTGCCTGGCGCCGAACGCCGGCGGTGAGCCGGAAGGCGACCTGGCGGCAGCCATTGCCAAATCCTTCGGCAGCTTCGCTGAGTTTAAAGCGAAATTCACCGATGCAGCCGCGAAAAACTTTGGCGCTGGCTGGACCTGGCTTGTGAAAAATGCGGACGGCAGCCTGGCTATCGTTTCCACCAGCAACGCTGGCACCCCGCTGACCACCGACGCTACGCCGCTGCTGACCGTTGATGTGTGGGAACACGCCTACTACATCGACTACCGCAATGCCCGTCCTAACTATCTGGAACACTTCTGGGCGCTGGTTAACTGGAAGTTTGTTGCCGCCAATCTGGCTGCATAAAAACAAAAACCGCAGCAGGGTTCTCCCCTCTGCGGTTTTTTTTCATCTCAATGAAGCTTAGTTTTTCGCCAATGCCTCTTCTGGCTGAGCACGTCCGCCCAGCAGCACGACCACCAATGCCAGTCCGGCAATAATCGCGCCCATCACCGGAACAAAGGTGTAGCCCAGACCGCCGGAAATTACCGCACCGCCCGCTGCCGCGCCCAGCGCGTTGCCCATGTTGAACGCGCCAATGTTGACTGAAGACGACAGGCCGGGAGCTTCATGCGCTACTCGCATCACACGCATCTGCAACGGCGGAACGACCGCGAAGGTTGCCGCGCCCCAGACCACCATACTCACGGCGGCACCCAGTTGCGACTGCACCAGCAGCGGAATAGCCAGCATAATAGCGATCAGTAGCAGCAGAAAGCCTTTCAGGGTGGCGGAAACAGAACGGTCGGCGAATTTCCCCCCCAGGTAATTCCCGAGCGAGAAACCGATACCAATCAACACCAGCATCGCGGTAACAAACAGCGGCGCGGCGTGAGTGATAGTGTGCAGCACCGGAGAAATATAGGTGTACAGCGTGAACATCGCCCCTGCGCCAAGAACGGTGGTTAACAAGGCGGACAGCACCTGAGGTCGCATCAGTACCGACAGTTCGCGCTTCACATTCGGGCGCTCGCCTGCGCTTCCTTTCGGCAGAGAGAACCACAGGCTTATCATCGAGATCAGCCCCAGACCCGCCGTGGCGAGGAATGACATTCTCCAGCCAATGGTTTCACCAAGCCAGGTGGCTACCGGTACGCCACCGATATTGGCAATGGTCAGCCCCATAAACATGGTGGCGACGGCGCTGGCCTGTTTGTGTTTCGGCACCACGCTCGCGGCAACCACCGAACCAAGGCCAAAGAACGCGCCATGGTTGAGGCTGGTAATAATACGCGACAGCATCAGCGTGGTGTAATCCGGCGCAATAGAAGAAAGTACGTTACCGAGGGTGAAAATACCCATCAGGAAGATTAACGCATTGCGGCGCGAACGGTGCGACAGCAATAAAGTCATTAATGGCGCCCCGACCATTACGCCAATGGCGTAGGCGCTAATCAGCATCCCCGCCGCCGGGATAGAGACGTCTACGCCTTTGGCGATGACCGGCAGCAATCCCATCGGGGAAAACTCGGTCGTACCGATACCGAAGGCACCGATCGCCAAAGCTAATAAGGGAAAGTTGATTTTCATTCAGTGACTCCATCAGGCCGCATTTATTCACGGCATTGCATCAGAAGCCAAAAGGATGACATCAATCACAGAAAAACAGAAGTAAACGAAATGACAAAAGATTATTGCAGATTTGCGAATAATGGCAGAACGGGAGGGAATAATCCCCCCCGCCGTGAAATCAGTGTAGTACCGCCGTCAGGCCGGCTGCGACGATCAGACCCAGAACAATAATCGTCGTGATCAGCGAAAACTTTAAATCTGTACTCATCAATTTTCTCCCCTGATTATCCCCACACGAAAAGTGAGCTTGCTCATTTTTGCACAAAATAATGCAAAAATCTCCCCGGATTTAGGGTGATGCACATTTTTGCTCTTCCCCTTTGCCCCAAGATCGGACAAAATCCCACGCTAATTTGAAAGCGTATCGGCCATTGACCCCTTCCTGTCGTTCTGTGTCGTTTTCCCGGGTGTTGCAATGTTGAGCATTGTATACAGGGTGTGTATAGGCAAACGTTTACGTATTGATAATCAGACGATCAGGTCAAGGTCTGGAGTGAGAAGTAATGGCAACTATTAAAGATGTGGCGAAACGCGCAAACGTTTCCACTACAACTGTATCACATGTGATTAACAAAACTCGTTTTGTGGCGGAAGAGACGCGCAACGCAGTCTGGGCGGCAATCAAAGAATTGCACTATTCGCCGAGCGCCGTGGCCCGTAGTCTAAAAGTCAATCACACCAAATCGATCGGTTTGCTGGCTACCAGCAGCGAAGCGGCCTATTTCGCTGAAATTATCGAATCCGTAGAGAAAAGCTGCTTCCAGAAAGGTTATACCCTGATTCTGGGCAACGCGTGGAACGATCCGGAGAAGCAACGCGCCTATCTGTCGATGATGGCGCAGAAGCGCGTAGACGGCTTACTGGTGATGTGTTCCGAGTATCCGGAGTCCGTACTGAGCATGCTGGAAGAGTACCGCCATATTCCGATGGTGGTCATGGACTGGGGCGAAGCGAAAGCGGACTTCACCGACTCGGTTATCGATAACGCCTTTGAAGGCGGCTATATCGCCGGCCGTTACCTGATCGAACGCGGGCACCGTGAGATTGGCGTCATTCCAGGGCCGCTTGAGCGTAATACCGGCGCAGGACGCCTGGCCGGGTTTATGCAGGCGATGAAGGAAGCGCATATCAACGTGCCGGAAAACTGGGTGGTTCAGGGCGACTTTGAACCGGAGTCCGGCTACCGCGCGATGCAGCAGATTCTGAATCAGCATCATCGCCCGACTGCCGTTTTCTGCGGCGGCGATATCATGGCGATGGGAGCGATCTGCGCGGCCGACGAAATGGGTTTGCGCGTGCCGCAGGACATTTCACTGATCGGTTATGATAATGTGCGCAACGCCCGCTACTTCAGTCCGGCGCTGACCACCATCCACCAGCCGAAGGATTCGCTCGGGGAAGCGGCCTTCAATATGCTGCTCGATCGTATTGTTAATAAACGCGAAGAGTCGCAGTCCATTGAAGTACACCCGCGACTGATCGAACGTCGTTCGGTCGCCGACGGTCCTTTCGTCGATTACCGCCGCTAAGCGCCCTTCCGGCGTCGGTTATTCCGGCGCCCGCAACCATTCCCGGTTCAACGTCTCGCTGTCGCCAAGATAGCCCAGTAACCAGCTTAATGCCGGTGAGGCATCGCTCTGTTGCCACGTCAGACAGCAGGCGGCATCCGGGAATGGGTTTTCCAGCGTCAGCGCCGTCCATTCGCCGCTATCAATACGTGGACGCGCAAAGTGGCCCGGCACCATCCCGACGCAGAGTCCTGCCGAAAGGCAGGTAGCCGAGGATTCCCAATCCGGCACCACGACTCGTTTCTGATTATCCAGAAGCCAGGTTGTGCGCTTCGGCAGCGAGCGTGAAGTATCTTCGCGCACCAGCGACGGCCAGTTGCGCAACACGTCATCGCTGAGCGCCCCTTCCATCTGCGCCAGCGGATGATGGCTGGCCACCACGCAGTGCCAGTTAAGCATTCCCATATCACGGAAGGCGTAGCGTCCCCCGACAGGAATTGAACGTGTTGCACCGATAGCTAACTCCACGCGCCCATCAGCTAACGCATCCCAGACACCGTTAAATACTTCCTGAAAAACGATCAGTTCAACATCGGTAAAATGACGATAAAAATCAACGATCATCTGGCGCATACGCGCCGGCTTAACAATATCGTCGACCGCGATCGACAGCTGGCCGCGCCAGCCGTTGGCAATTTGCTGACACTGCTGACGGGTGATCTGCATTTTTTTGATAACAGAACGCCCTTCCTGTAAAAACCAGACTCCGGCCGGGGTTAATTCAACGTCGCGGTGACGACGTTCAAACAAAGGAACCGCCAGCCACTCCTCCAGTTGACGGACTGTGTAGCTCACCGCTGAGGGCACGCGATGTAGCTCCTGCGCTGCCGCGCTGAAACTCCCGTTACGGGCCACGGCATCAACCACTTCCAGCGAGTATTCCGACCACATATTTTGCCTGCAAAATTTTTGAACGCATGTGACAAATATTAGCGTTTCACAAGGCGAATTGCACTCCCTACACTTTGCGGCATCATACCTGCATCAGTTAAAAGAGAATGTTATGCAACAACCTGGGAAAGGATTTTTGGTGTGGCTGGCCGGCCTGAGCGTACTCGGCTTCCTGGCCACCGACATGTATCTGCCGGCATTCGCCGCCATTCAGCAAGATCTCAACACCTCAGCGGCGTCAGTCAGCGCCAGTCTGAGCCTGTTTCTTGCCGGGTTCGCCATCGGCCAGTTGTTCTGGGGTCCCCTGTCGGATCGCTATGGCCGTAAACCAATTTTGCTCGCGGGTCTGACGATTTTCGCCCTCGGCTGTCTCGGAATGCTGTGGGTTCGCGATGCCACCCTGATGCTGGTACTGCGCTTTATCCAGGCGATCGGCGTGTGCGCCGCAGCGGTCACCTGGCAGGCGATGGTGACCGATTACTATCCAGCTCAGCGCATCAATCGTATTTTCGCCACCATCATGCCGCTGGTCGGACTTTCACCCGCACTGGCGCCGCTGCTCGGCAGTTGGTTGCTGGTCCATCTGGAATGGCAAGCGATTTTCGCCACGTTGTTTGCCATTACGCTACTGCTGATGCTGCCAGCACTGCGCCTGAAACCGGTGATTAAACCTGCTGGCGACACGCAGAAAAAATTGACCTTCATGGCGCTGCTGAGTTCGCGTGAATACAGCGGTAACGTCTTAATTTACGCCGCCTGTTCCGCCAGCTTCTTCGCCTGGCTGACCGGTTCGCCGTTTATCCTGCATGAAATGGGCTACGGCCCGACGGTCATCGGCCTGAGCTACGTACCACAAACCATCGCCTTCCTGGTCGGCGGTTACGGCTGCCGCGCCGCGTTGCAGAAATGGCCGGGCCATCAGATGCTGCCCTGGCTGCTGATCGTCTTTGCGCTGAGCGTCGCGGCTACCTGGCTGGTTGGTCTGCAGGATGACCCGTCGCTGGTTGGTCTGATGATCCCGTTCTGCATCATGGCTATCGTCAACGGCGGCATCTACCCAATCGTCGTCGCCCAGGCGCTAAAACCCTTCCCACAGGCAACGGGCCGCGCCGCCGCCCTGCAGAATACGTTGCAGCTTGGCCTGTGTTTCCTGGCAAGCCTGCTGGTCTCCAGCCTGATCGCCACCCCGCTGCTGACCACCACCAGCGTGATGCTGATCTCCATCGTGCTGGTAGGCGTGGGTTACTGGATGCAGCAACGTCGCGTATCGCTGGTGAGCGAATCATCCCACGCCTGATGTTTACTGAATGGATGCCGGACCAGTAATTAGCCTGCTAATATATTTTTATTGAAAGGCTGTTTTTAGCGGCCTATACTGGATCCGGTATCACATAAATAGAAATTTTTTTAGATATTAACGGGAGCAGGACGCGACCCGTTTCACCATGGAAGGCCTTTCGGCAAGGGTTATCTCCCTTCCTCTGTTCTACGTCGGATAGCACCCTCACGATTTTTTCGTGAGATTTCTCACAAAGCCAAAAAAGCGTCTACGCTGTTTTAAGGTTCTGATCACTTGGGCGTGATGGAGAAGCTATGAGTTCATCGTGTATAGAAGAAGTAAGTGTACCAAACGATGATTGGTACCGGATTGCAGCTGAATTATTGGGCCGTGCCGGAATTGGTATCAACGGTTCCGCACCCTCTGATATCCGGGTAAAAAACCCTCTCTTTTTTAAACGGGTATTACAGGAAGGGTCGCTCGGCTTAGGTGAAAGCTATATGGACGGCTGGTGGGAATGCGAACGCCTGGATATATTCTTCCACAAGGTGTTGCACGCCGGACTGGATAAGCAACTTCCCCACCATTTCAAAGATACTCTGCGTATCGCTGGCGCTCGCCTGTTCAATTTACAAAGCAAAAAACGTTCCTGGATTGTCGGCAAAGAACACTACGATTTAGGCAACGACCTTTTCCACCGTATGCTCGACCCGTATATGCAATATTCCTGCGGTTACTGGAAAGAGGCCGAAAATCTGGAACAAGCCCAGCAGGATAAATTAGATTTAATTTGCCGCAAACTGCAGCTTGAACCGGGAATGAGGGTGCTGGATATCGGCTGTGGCTGGGGTGGTCTGGCCTATTACATGGCCAAAAACTACAACGTCAGCGTAACCGGCGTGACCATATCCGCTGAGCAACAAAAAATGGCGCAGGAGCGCTGTGTGGGTTTAGACGTTAATATTCTGCTGCAGGACTATCGTGATTTACACGACAGTTTTGATCGTATTGTTTCCGTCGGGATGTTCGAACACGTCGGGCCGAAAAATTACGCCACCTATTTTGAGGTCGTCGATCGTAATCTGAAACCAAACGGTCGTTTTCTGCTACACACCATTGGCTCTAAAATTACCGATCACAATGTCGATCCGTGGATTAATAAATATATCTTCCCCAACGGCTGTCTGCCGTCGGTACGACATATTGCCGACGCCAGTGAATCGCATTTCGTGATGGAGGACTGGCATAACTTTGGCGCCGATTACGACACCACGTTGATGGCCTGGTACGAGCGTTTCCTTGCCAGTTGGCCGGACATTGCCGATAACTATTCGGACCGTTTCAAACGAATGTTCAGCTATTATCTGAATGCCTGCGCCGGCGCCTTCCGCGCCCGCGATATTCAGCTCTGGCAGGTGGTCTTCTCGCGCGGCGTCGAGCACGGTTTGCGCGTAGCCCGCTAAAAAAAGCCCCCGCAGACGGTAAATCTGCCGGGGCTTTTTCATCTCTTTATTATTCTTCCGCGTTTTTGTGCGCCGCTTCTTTTGCCGCCAGCACACGCTCTACGGTATCCACCACCGCCTGCGTTTGCGGGTCGATTTCGATATTCACGCGATCGCCGAGTTTTTTCACGCCAAGCGTGGTGCGTTGCAGCGTTTCCGGGATCAGGTGTACGCAGAAACGGGTCGGGGTGACTTCACCGACGGTCAGGCTAATACCATCAACGCCGATGAAACCTTTATACAGGATATATTTCATCAACGCCGGATCCTGCACCTTAAACCAAATCTGACGGTTATTTTCTGAGGTGAGGATTTTAACAACTTCGGCGGTTGTCATAATATGGCCGGACATCAGGTGGCCGCCAATTTCATCACTGAATTTAGCCGCACGTTCAACGTTAACCACATCGCCTTCATGCACGGCGCCAAGGTTAGTGATACGTAGCGTCTCTTTCATCAGATCAAAACTGATGCGCGGGCCGTCGATTTCGGTAACGGTCAGGCAGCAGCCGTTGTGCGCCACCGATGCCCCGGTCTCCAGGCCATCGAGCATATGCGCCGGCAGCTCCACCACATGGGTGCGGAAATTGGGTTTCTCATCGATGGACACCACTTTCGCCGTCCCCTGCACAATACCAGTAAACATACTTTGCTCCTGTTGAGAATCGTGACGGTATCAACACCGTTATATATAAGCGGAACAATAACAGGTGGCTAAACAGGTTGCCAGCGCGCATCGTGCCCCCACCATTTTTTCACTGGCTTAATGGCTAATCCTCGCTACAATAGACTGGAAATTCCTCCTGTTTTTTCTTCTTGCTGCCATTTAAGGCGGCTTTTTTAGTCTCAAAATAACAACAATATAAAGGTGTTCACGTGCAGAAGTATTTTATAGAAGCGCGTCAGTTATTAGCGTTAGCTATACCTGTCATTCTGGCGCAGGTTGCCCAGACGGCGATGGGTTTTGTCGATACGGTGATGGCCGGCGGCTATAGCGCAACCGACATGGCCGCCGTGGCCATCGGCACCTCAATCTGGCTACCCGCGATCCTCTTCGGCCACGGCCTGTTGCTGGCATTAACGCCAGTCATTGCGCAACTGAACGGCTCCGGTCGTCGCGATCGTATCGCCCCCCAGGTACGCCAGGGATTCTGGCTGGCGGGCTTTGTCTCCGTATTGGTGATGGTGGTGCTATGGAATGCGGGCTATATCATTAGCTCGATGCACAACATCGATCCGCTACTCGCCGAAAAAGCGGTGGGCTATTTGCGCGCGCTGTTATGGGGCGCGCCGGGTTATCTGTTCTTCCAGGTCGCACGTAACCAGTGTGAAGGACTGGCGAAAACCAAACCCGGTATGGTGATGGGCTTTATTGGTCTGTTGGTCAACATCCCGGTGAACTACATTTTCATTTATGGTCACTTCGGCATGCCGGAACTCGGCGGAATCGGCTGCGGCGTGGCCACGGCATCGGTATACTGGGTGATGTTTGCCAGTATGCTGACATGGGTGCGCCGGGCGCGTTCAATGCGTGATATCCGCTGCGCCGAGCGCTTCAGCAAACCAGATTTTGCGGTGCTGAAACGTCTGGTGCAACTAGGCCTACCGATCGCGCTGGCGCTGTTTTTCGAAGTTACCCTGTTTGCGGTCGTCGCGCTGCTGGTCTCTCCGTTGGGGATCATTGATGTCGCAGGACACCAGATCGCGTTGAATTTCAGTTCGCTGATGTTCGTCTTACCGCTGTCGCTGGCCGCGGCGGTCACTATCCGCGTTGGTTTCCGTCTCGGTCAAGGTTCGACGCTGGATGCGCAGACTTCGGCGCGCACCGGCGTAGGGGTGGGCGTATGCATGGCGGTGTTGACCGCGGTTTTCACCATCCTGATGCGTAAGCAGATTGCGCTACTGTATAACGATAATCCGGAAGTCGTTCTGCTGGCTTCGCAGCTGATGTTGCTGGCGGCGATATATCAGATCTCCGACTCGGTTCAGGTTATTGGCAGCGGTATTCTGCGCGGTTATAAAGATACGCGATCCATCTTCTTTATTACCTTTACCGCCTACTGGGTGTTGGGGCTGCCGAGCGGCTATCTGCTGGCGCTGACTGATATCGTCGTTCCGCGGATGGGGCCTGCTGGTTTCTGGTGCGGCTTTATTATCGGCCTGACCTCCGCAGCCATCATGATGATGCTGCGCATGCGTTTCCTGCAGCGCCAGCCCTCCAACGTGATCCTGCAGCGCGCGGCGCGTTAATCTCCTATGCCAGATGAAGGGCAAACCGTTAACGCGGATTGCCCTTTTCTTTTGGCGCCGCTGTACATCCTGTTACGCGTCGATACCAAACACTCACTGAAGCCTCAACCTGACTTGCCTATAGTGACTCCATCGGCCCCGTAGTGGGGTTAAATGAAGAAACCTTTTCGAGGATATCAGCATGAAAAAAGTATTAGCTCTGGTTGTTGCCGCTGCTATGGGTCTGTCTTCCGCTGCTTTCGCTGCTGATGCAGCAAGCACCACTCAGGCTCCGGCTGCTGCAACTCACAGCACCACTGCCAAGACCACGCATCATAAAAAACACCACAAAGCCGCCGCCAAACCGGCTGCAGAACAGAAAGCACAGGCTGCCAAGAAACACAAAAAAGCCGCTGCTAAACCAGCTGTAGAGCAAAAAGCTCAGGCTGCGAAAAAACACCACAAAAAAGCGGCAACCAAACCCGCTGCGCAGAAAGCGCAGGCCGCTAAAAAGCATCATAAAGCCACCAAGCACACCGCAGCTAAACCGGCTGCACAGCCAGCTGCATAATCTTCCCGCTCGCTCGGATAGATAATAAATCGGCGCTGTTTCAGCGCCGTTTTTTTAGGAGGTGACAATGCTGCGGCGCTACCGTTTCGAGCTTATTTTAATTCTGCTCATCATCTGCGCTATCTTCGCTTTGCGTCTTATTTTTAAGTAGTCAGCGTTACTTTTCCAGCCACTTACGCTGCGGCGGCGCGTACTGATGGAATGCGGTTAAAATACCCTGCACATCGTCGCTGAACGTCAGCATTTCGGCGTAACGTCGGTGCATAAACCCTTCCGCAGCCATTTTTTCCGCCATCGCCTGCAACGGGTTGTAATAGCCGTTGACGTTAAGAAAGGCGCAGGGTTTTTCATGAATACCGAGCTGTGCCCAGGTCCACTGTTCAGAAATCTCTTCCAGCGTACCAGCTCCGCCCGGCATGGCGATAAAGCCATCAGCCAGCATCGACATCTTGCTCTTGCGCTCGTGCATATCGTCGACCACGTGCAGCTCACTCAATCCGGTATGCGAAATTTCGCGCTCCACCAACTCGCGCGGCATCACGCCGATCACCCGTCCTCCGTATTCGAGTGCGGCGTCAGCCACGGCGCCCATCAGGCCCACTTTACCGCCGCCGTAGACCAGATCCAGTCCAGCCTGCGCCAGTGCTTTGCCTACCTCCTTCGCGTAGGCCAGATAGATCGGATTTTCTCCGGCCGAAGAACCACAAAAAATGCCAATTGCTTTCATTACTGCGCTCCATCGTTTATTTGCCGCACACTCTAGCATAAAGACCACGCGCAGCGTCCCTGCCAATCCCAGCAGAAAAACGACTTGACGGTAGGTATTGATGAAGAAATATCCTTTATCATCAGTAAAATATAAGCAAGATGGATAAAAGTTCTGCAATCGCATGCGTTCTGCAAGAAAAGTGACGTTTGCCTCTTGCCACACGGCCTCCCTGCCGTTAATATGCGTCCCCGTTGTCACCACAACATTGCGTTCATAGCTCAGTTGGTTAGAGCACCACCTTGACATGGTGGGGGTCGTTGGTTCGAGTCCAATTGAACGCACCATTGCGTTTATAGCTCAGTTGGTTAGAGCACCACCTTGACATGGTGGGGGTCGTTGGTTCGAGTCCAATTAAACGCACCATTTGCGTCCGTAGCTCAGTTGGTTAGAGCACCACCTTGACATGGTGGGGGTCGGTGGTTCGAGTCCACTCGGACGCACCATTTCAATAATCATTGATTTGGTGCGCAGTTCTCTTTATCCCCTTCTCTTCATATCTACAACGCCATTAATCGCTGCACCTGAATACTTTCAAGTTTGCCATCCAGAATAGCCAGAAAATCGTCATGATATGGCATCGCAACATGCTGCTTCAGATCTTCTTCCGACGCCTGCGTTCAATAAACACAAATGATATCTTCCCCTGCCTGGATAACTGACGAACATCGGGGATTTCCCGGAGGAAAACGCCATCCGGGGTATGAACTATTCAGCGTAGTGGTGAAGCCAACGCTATGCCAGAGCGCCCATCATCGCCCTTTCTCACATACTGTCATGGTAAAGACAAGCGGCCGCTGGCCTGCGTTGCGATACCCGTGCGGCGCATCCATTCGCGCCACCGCAGAGCACCCCTCGGTCACCTGATATTCCAGGTCATTAATCGTCAGGGTCAAGATCCCCTCGGTAACGTACAGCAGCTCACAGGTATCTACCGGATGGCCCGGGGAAGTAAAGGTTTCGCCTGGTAACATTTGCCACTGCCACAGCTCAAGCATATCCGGGCCGCTGGTGCCGGCCAGCAGCCTGGCGCTACCGCCCTGCTCGCCGCGCCATAACACCGGGATGGCATCACGGTCGATAAGATGAACCGCGGGCGCACTGGCGACGTTAACAAAATCAGCTACCGACACGCTCATTGCTGCGGCGACTTTGCACAGCAGTGCGATACTGGGGTTCGCACGGCAGGCTTCGATATCTACCAGCATTCCTTTACTGACGCCTGAACGCCGTGAAAGCTCGTCCAGCGAAATTTTCTTTTCGCTGCGGAACTGTTTGATGCGCCGTGAGACAGCTTCGTTAATTCGGCTGAGATCGTTATCACCAGCGGTCGCTATATTGACTTTTTTGTTCATCGGTCGATATTATGCTCTAAATCAGTCATTAAAGGATTATGCAATGTCTCACCCATTACCGTCAATTAGCCCGCAACTGGCCTCCCTTGCACCTGGTTTTCGGGCTCTGAGTATCACCGTTAGCGCCGCACCGCTCCGGGACACTTCCATCGGCAAGAACGCATTAGCCGCCGCATGCCAGGTAGTGCTGACCGGCCAGCCTGAATGGGCGGATGCACACCTTGCGGCATGGGCTACGGTGTTCAAAACCTTCGGCGCCAAACCGAAGCGCACCCCGTGTTCGGCTGAGGCATTACGCAAACGCGTGCTGCGCGATGGCACGATGACCGCGTTGGATCCGGTCGTCGATCTCTACAACGCTGTCAGCCTGCGTTATGCCATTCCCGTCGGCGGTGAGAATATCGCCGCCTATCATGGCGTACCGAGGCTGGTGATTGCCGATGGTTCTGAGGTCTTTGATACCATGAAAGAAGGCGTAGCCGCCGTTGAATCACCAGAGCCGGGAGAAGTTATTTGGCGGGATGATAGCGGCGTCACCTGCCGACGCTGGAACTGGCGTCAGGGGATCCGCACCCGCCTGAACGCTAGCGACCCACAAATGTGGTTCATTCTCGAAAGCCTACCAGAAATGCCGCTCGATGCGCTGCATGCCGCGGGACAAATGCTTACCAGGGGGCTGGAGCAAATGATGCCGGGAGTCAGCCACCACACCTCACTCATCAGTCTGTAAATCGCAACCAAAGGATCGTGTGATGTCGTTATTTTTAACCAGTTTTATTTTTGAGAAGAAAGAGTACGACGACGTGTTTTATCAGCTTGATGGCTGGATCGATCGCTATACCCAGTCGCTTGATGGATACATAGGTATGGAAAGCTATACCAATGCCGCCAGTGGTAGAATCATCAATAATTACTATTGGCGTGACCGACAGTCGATGGAATTAATGATGAATAATCTGCAACACCAGCAGGCCAAAGCGCAGGGGCGGCGTTGGATTGCTGGCTATCAAACCATCATTGCCGAAATTGAGGGCAGTCACAATATGAACCTGCCCCATCCACTTGCGGACTATCCGCTGCGCTACCAGGCACAATGCCAGGATCCTGGTAGGCGATAATTACCATTGCGGATTATTCGCTCTGTGTCGCGACCCGCCACTTCCAGGCTTTCTTACTGCGGCAGCAGGCCGTGGTTTTTGCCCATGGACGTAACAACTGAGTCGTTTGTAATTCCTGCGTCGCCGGACTCTCTGACCAGCGTTTCGCGCTTAAAGGGCGACGAGCGGTGATAACCATAACGTTCTCCTGCAGGTGTTAACCATTCCGTAGTTAATTCAACAAGTTCGGATACAGACTAACACCCGTAACAGCAAGTTACTTCAGACTTTGTTTGACTTTGTAAAGAGCCCACGCCGCAGGCCTTTTCTTTTTCGATCATTCACGCCGACATTCAATCATAAATTTTGAACAAGTTACGCAAATTGTTTCGATTTTAATCAATCACAGTTGGTTCTATTCTTTATCACATCGGAGCAACAACGCTCCTTACCAAACAAAACACTTAAGGAATACGACCATGAAATCCATCAAAACTTTTGCTGCTGTTACTGTTCTTTCTCTGATGTCTTTTGGCGCCTTCGCTCAGAGCGTCAGCGCAACCGCTTCGACTATTGACCGCGCGGAAGCTAAAATTGCCGCTCAATCCGCAGAACAAGGCGCTTCTTATAAAATCACCAGCGCCCAGTTCAACAACCGTGTACATATGACTGCCGAATTAAGCAAATAATGTCGCGAGTGGCGCGCCAGACAACTGTCTCTGGCGCGCCGCGCGTTATGCCATAGCAATATTGATGTCTATGGCAGCGAGTTGTACTCAGTGTCTCCCACCTCTTCCAGCCACTCATTAGATGCGCCTTCCGCCGGTACTTCTACCGCGATATGGGCAAACCAACTATCGTGCGCCGCACCGTGCCAGTGCTTAGTTTCGGCAGGAATATGCACTACATCGCCGGTTTTCAGTTCACGAGCCGTTTCCCCCCACGCCTGATACCAACCGCGCCCACCGGTCACCAACAGAATCTGCCCCCCCTTATGATGGATATGCCAGTAATTACGACATCCTGGCGCGAAAGCGACATGACCAATTTTTACCCCTTCCATGGAAAGCATAGTCAGGAAGCTATCACCGGTGAAGTATTGCGCGTAGGCCTCGTTTTTGTCGCCACGTGGGAAAATACCGTTACCATCAAATTCATTTGTCATGTTCGTTTCTCTCAATAATGAGTGTGGCGCTGCCGTGTCGTTAAGGAGCGACTCCAGCACTGCCGCGGCGTTGTCCGCCACCCCGGTGTGCACTTTGTCTGCCAGTACCTCAACAAACGCGCGCAGTTGCTGCGCTGTCAGACCATTGCGCAGGCTAATCGCATAATGGCTCTTCAGTTGACTTTCCGCGCCGGATAACGCGGCTAACATCGAGACCGTCGCCAGTTCGCGCGTCGCCCAGTCCAACACGTCGCGCTGGAAAATATCGCCAAATAAGTGCGCCTTTAGATACCGGTCAATGATCGGCGCAAAATCAAACAGCGGGCCGCTCACGGCCCGGCCCACCAGTTGAGTTTGATTGCAGCTGCCGGCCTGCAGGCTATCCCAGTTTTCCGGCGACGGCGTCGCCATCACCCCTTCCTCGTCCACCATGCCTCGCGCTTGACGCCCGGTCGTGACCGTCATCAGGCAGGACAGCGCATTCAGGCTGCGCGGGAAACCGCAGTAGGCATATAACTGCACTAGCGTTTCTTTCAGCTCGTTAACCGTTAGCCCGGCATCAAGAGCGGAATTCAATGCTGGGGTCAGCGCATCAATATTACCCTGCGCGGCGAATGCCGCGACCGGGATAAGCGCCTGCTGGCGTGAGTCCAATGGGTTCTGCATGCTTTAGTCTCCGAGCGGAAAACCGCTGCCTTCCGCCTATCAAGGGAATAAACCGATTATAGGGGGCCGTTCGGAGGTTGATTAGCCAGGGAAATGAGAACAGACCCATGAACTTAATTCATGAGTTTTCACCGCCACGCGACAAGTGGACAGATTGCACTCTTCGGGCTTCGCACAATACTTAAGCAGAACACTCCCGATAACGAGGTCTGACAATGAAAGCCTGGACAGTTAAAAAACCCGCTGCGCTGGATAGCATCCAGTTGATTGACCTTCCTGACCCAGGCGCCCCAGGCGCAGGGGAAATCCGCGTGGCGCTCCACGCCACCTCGCTGAACTATCATGATTTACTGGTGGCGACCGGCGCTATTCCCGTTGCTGATGGGCGGATCCTGATGGCCGACGGCGCCGGGGTGGTGGAGGATGTTGGCGATGGCGTAAACGAGTTTAGCGTCGGCGACAGTGTGGTAGCCTGCTTTTTCCCGCAATGGCCGGACGGTAAAGCCCAGCGCCTGGTTGCCGATTTCAGCCACACCCCCGGCGATGGCGTCGATGGCTTCGCCTCACAATATGTCGTGCGTCCCGCCAGCCATTTCACCCTCGCCCCCCACGGCTGGAGCTTTAAGCAGGCAGCGACCATTACGACCTCGGGACTGACGGCCTGGCGCGCACTGGTCGTCGAAGGAAAATTAAAAGCTGGTGATACGGTACTGACGTTGGGTACCGGCGGGGTGTCGATGACCGCACTGCAGCTCGCAAAAAGCATGGGCGCGCAGGTTATCGTCACATCATCATCGGATGAAAAGCTCGCCCGCGCGCGCCAGCTTGGCGCCGACCACACCATCAATTACCGCACAACTCCACAATGGGGCGCTGCGGTGCAGGACATCGCCGGTAATCACGGTGCGGATATTATCGTTGAACTCGGTGGCCCAGGTACGCTTGCCCACTCTTTTGAGGCCGTCAGTATGGGCGGCTGTATTGCGCTGATCGGCGTGTTAACGGGCTTTGAAGGCCAGGTGCCCACACATTTACTGATGACCAAACAGGCGCGCTTGCAGGGTGTGGTAGTGGGGAATCGTCGCCAACAGCAGGAGTATGTCAAAGCGCTGAATCAAAACACGTTGCATCCGGTGATTGATAAGGTGTTTGCACTGGCGGAACTGCCGGAAGCCTTCCGCTATCAACAAAGCGGCGCTCATTTTGGCAAAATTTGCCTGGAGTGGTAATGCGAAACAGCAGAGATGACGCAGGGCTTCCTTGCCCTGATGAGCAAAGTTATTCGAAGTAAACTTCCGGGTTTTCCGACAGGGAAACGAAGGTTTTAGTGCTTTTATCCAGCGCGCGAATGTCGCCGCTTTCGATGTCGTAGAACCAGCCGTGCAGACGCAGCGTGTGGTCGCGCAGGCCAACGGCAACCGATGGATGCGTTTTGATGTTGTTCAACTGGGCAATAACGTTTTCCTGCACCATGCCGTTAACTTTGTCCGTTTCGCTGGCCCAGGTTTTCTTCTCAACGACCGCTTTCGCCGCGTCGGAGTAGCGCAACCAATGGGAAACGGCAGGCATCGGATCCAGACACTGACAGGTAGCAATTGCTTTCATCGCGCCACAGTTAGAGTGGCCGCAGATCACGATATCGGTCACGCCGAGGGCGATAACGGCATACTCAATCGTCGCAGACACACCGCCCGGCTCCGGGCCGAAGGACGGTACAATGTTGCCGGCGTTACGGATAACGAACAACTGCCCCGGCTCCTGCTGAGTCACCAGCTCCGGTACTAAACGGCTATCAGAACACGAGATAAACAGCGCTTTGGGGTTTTGGCTTGATGCCAGGCTGCGGAAGAGTTCTTTGCGTTGCGGAAAAATCTCTTTCTGGAAGTTGAGGAAGCCCTCAATGATATGTTGCATAGCAGTGTCTCTTTTCTCTGTAGTAATTACGATATGACAAAGATCACATTTGGCTAGTGTATCACTGAAGTGCAGAATGGGAATCGTTATTGATAATCATCACGCAATAAGCATCCAACCTAATCGTCGGGCGCCTGAGTGAACTCATCGACATAAAGAACTTCACCGCCTGTTGCAACGTGGTACCCATTCCCCACAACAGCGGTAGGCCGACGGCAACCCAGCTCAGCGTCAACAGCAGCGCGCGGGCCTCGGCTCCCAGGTCAGTTGGGCATCTCCCCCATCGCGCCGCAGAACAACCGAAGAAAACGAAAAACAGTGTATAGGTCCAGCCAGGCATGGAAATTTTCCAGTCACACAGGCGGGTTCTCTTTTCCTGAATGAACTGGCCGTCATGCTGGCATGGCCGCTAACCGAAAACGATTGTGATAAACCTCGCTCTCAGAGTGATGCGACGTATCAGACGCCAACCAGATCATACTTTTTGATCTTGCGATACAGCGTAGCAATGCCGATTCCCAACTCGTCGGCGGCCTGTTTTTTATTGCTGTATCGCGTCAGGGCGTCGCGGATCATCTGCCTTTCCATCTCTTCCAGCGCCGTCCCCCCCTCCTCGTCTTTCACCGCGTTAGCCGTCACTGGCTGGCTGCTTTCCCGCTCGCTGATTTTACCGCTACTGATAAGGTTCGGCGGCAGCAGCGACAGATCGATCACTTCGCCGGAAGGCACCACATTGACCAGGTACTCCATCAGGTTGCTCAGTTCGCGGATATTGCCCGGCCAGCGATAACTCTTCAGTAAGGCGATGACTTCTGGCGAAACGCCGGGATAGACCAGATCCAGGCGCCGGGTGTGCAGATGCAGGAAATAGTGGATCAACAGTTCGATATCGTCCTGACGCTCACGCAGCGGTGGCAGACGCAGCGGGATCACGTTCAGGCGATAGAACAAGTCCTCACGGAATTTCCCCTCGGCAATAAACTGCTCGAGATTCTGGTTGGTCGCCGAAATAATACGGATATCGACCGGTACCGGGTGACTGGCGCCTACGGGTTGGATCTCACGCGATTCAATCGCCCGCAGCAGCTTGGCCTGCAGGGTCAGCGGCATATCGCCGATCTCATCCAGGAATAGTGTTCCGTGGTTGGCCGCCTGAATCAACCCGGTCTTACCGTTGGCCGACGCCCCGGTAAATGCGCCTTTAACATAACCAAACAGTTCGCTTTCCAGAAGTTGTTCCGGAATCGCCGCGCAGTTGATGGCGATAAAAGGCTTCGCCTGGCGGTCGCTGAGTTTATGTACTGCGCGGGCCACGACTTCTTTACCTGTTCCGCTCTCGCCGACGATCATCACGCTCGAGGGGCTGGGAGCAACACGGGTGATCAGCTTTTTCAACTGGCGCATAGGCCGACACTCGCCAACCATCTGCTCTATCTGCGGCCCATCCTGCGGCGGCGCCAGATCGGCCGAAGAGTGCGACTGATGAAACGCCATTAAGAACAGCCACTGATCCTGAACCGCATGTAGCTGGCCAATAATAAGTTCTTTCTTATCATCAAATGAAATCACGTGCTGGACATGGCCGCGAATAAAGTTTTGCGCAAACGTCAGCGGGCGAAAACGGATGGTTTGACCAACCATACTGCCGTGATTGGCGCCAAGTATTTTCATTGCCGCCTGATTAGCAAATTTTATTTTTTGGTCCTGGCTAACCACCAGCACGCCCTGATCCATGTTTTCAATCATGGTTGAAAACATTTTTAACATGTTGTCGCCGCCACCCTGATCTTCTAACAGGCGAGAAACGAATATAGAGGAGACGTGGCGGACATAATCGGAGAATTCGTGGAGATTATCATTAATGCGCTCCTGCTGCTCGCGGGTCAAGGCAACCAGGCTAATAACGCCGACGCACTGTTCTTGATAAATGACCGGAGTGCCAAGAAAAGCCTTTTCCTTGCAGTTTTCTTTATTAGCGCAATCTTTACACAAAGGATCATAACGCGAGTGAGTAACGACTTTCTCTTTTTTTGTTTCTATTATGTAACGTAAAAGTCGCGAATCTGTATTTAATTTTCGCCCAAGAAATTTACCGTAGGCGCCGGTGCCCGCGACGCGGCACAGCGTATTGTCGACAATCTCAACCTCAAGCTGCAACACGCTGGAGAGCATACGTGCAAATCTTTGAATAGTAGGCTGAATCTGCATTAAAACGGATGGCGTATTGGAGGGAATCATAATAGACCTTTTAATATCAGTAGCCGCAAGGGAACGCTGAAGATCGACTCTTTTTATTCTTCGTTTATCATACTACCGCCGCCCGCGTTGAAAATAGATGCATGTCCTGCGCTTTTTTACACCTTAAAGAAAATATGGAAGTGGTATCACACTTTCCTCTCAATATGATAATCCTCACCCTGAAATTATCATTTTGGCGTAAACCCCACCGCCACAGATTGATATTCGGCGCAACGACGCGAACGGAATCTAATTTCGTACGTCGGGCGGCAAATGAATTTCGTTTTCCATAAATAAGAAAAAACAGCCATTTTTCGTGACCGACCTCGCATAATCTCCGGCATTTCCTTCTACTCTCCATGGCTGAATTAGAACTGGCACGCTTATTGTTAGTGGTAATACAGCGCTGGCCGTCACCGCTTATATCACTGCAATTTCGACTGCACAGCAATCAATAAGCCGTCATTCACTACCGGGATCGAAAAATGAAAACTGTTAACGAACTGATCAAGGATATCAATAAGCTCAACTCTAACCTGCATGAGAAAGACTTTCTGCTGACGTGGGAACAATCGCCGGATGAGCTGAAGCAGGTACTGGATGTCGCGGCGGCGCTGAAAACGCTGCGAGCGGAAAACATCGCCACCAAAGTATTTAATAGCGGACTGGGCATTTCCGTCTTCCGCGATAACTCGACTCGTACTCGTTTCTCTTATGCTTCCGCGCTGAACCTGCTGGGCCTGGCGCAACAGGACCTCGACGAAGGCAAATCGCAGATCGCCCACGGTGAAACGGTACGTGAAACTGCCAATATGATCTCCTTCTGCGCCGACGCCATCGGCATTCGCGACGACATGTATCTCGGCGCCGGTAACGCCTATATGCGTGAAGTCGGCGAAGCGTTGGATGACGGCCACAAACAGGGCGTACTGCCGCAGCGCCCGGCATTAATCAACCTACAGTGCGATATCGACCACCCGACGCAGGCGATGGCCGACCTCGCCTGGCTGCGCGAACATTTCGGCTCGTTGGAAAACCTGAAAGGCAAAAAAATCGCCATGACCTGGGCCTACTCCCCAAGCTACGGCAAACCGCTCTCCGTCCCTCAAGGGATCATCGGCCTGATGACCCGCTTCGGTATGGATGTCACCCTGGCCCACCCGGAAGGCTATGACCTGATCCCGGATGTCATCGAAGTGGCGAAGAATAACGCCGCAGCCTCCGGCGGCAGCTTCCGCCAGGTAACCGATATGGCGGAAGCCTTTAAAGATGCCGATATCGTTTATCCGAAATCCTGGGCGCCGTACAAGGTGATGGAAAAACGGACCGAACTGCTGCGCGCCAACGACCATGCTGGCCTGAAAGCGCTGGAGAAAGCCTGTCTGGCGCAGAACGCGGAACATAAAGACTGGCACTGCACCGAGGAGATGATGAAGGTGACCAACGGCGGAGACGCGCTGTATATGCACTGCCTGCCTGCCGATATCACCGGCGTCTCCTGCGAAGAAGGTGAAGTCACCGAAGCGGTGTTCGAGAAATACCGTATCGCCACCTACAAAGAGGCCAGTTGGAAGCCGTATATCATCGCCGCCATGATCCTCTGCCGCAAATACGCCAAACCCGGACAGCTGCTGGACCAGTTGTTGCAGGACGCGCAAAAACGCATCAAATAACTTCGCAAGCCGGCCCGTGAGCCGGCTTCCCCACCCTATTAAGAAGGATAAGGACAGAATATGTCTGCTTTTTCGCTGAAAATGGATATTGCCGACAACCGTTTCTTTACCGGTGAAACCTCGCCGCTGTTTTCTCGCCAGCAGGCGCAACAGGCGCGTCATTTTCACCAAAAAATTGCCGGATACCAACCGACACCGTTGTACGCCCTAAAAGAACTGGCGGCGCTGTTTGGTGTGAAGAACATCCTGGTGAAAGACGAATCCCAGCGCTTTGGTCTCAACGCATTCAAAATGCTCGGCGGCGCCTACGCCATCGCCCAATTGCTGTGTGAAAAGTATCAGCTCGACATCAACGCCTTTTCGTTTGACACCCTGAAATCAACCATCAAAGAGAAGATGACCTTCGCCACCACCACTGACGGCAACCACGGCCGCGGCGTCGCCTGGGCCGCGCAGCAGCTTGGACAAAACGCGGTGGTATACATGCCGAAAGGTTCGGCGCAGGAACGCGTGGACGCCATTTTACGCCTCGGCGCTGAATGTATTGTCACCGACATGAACTACGACGATACCGTACGCTTTACCATGCAGACCGCGCAGAAAAACGGCTGGGAAGTCGTGCAAGACACCGCCTGGGAAGGCTACACCAAAATCCCGACCTGGATTATGCAGGGCTACGCGACCCTCGCCGACGAGGCGGTAGAACAGATGGCGGCGATGGGGATTGCTCGCCCTACTCACGTCTTCCTGCAAGCGGGCGTCGGTGCGATGGCGGGCGGTGTACTTGGCTATCTGGTCGATGTCTTCGGCGCTCGTGAACTGCACTCGGTGATCGTTGAACCGGAACTGGCGGACTGCATCTATCGTTCCGGCGTGAAAGGCGACATCGTCAACGTCGGCGGCGACATGGCCACGATTATGGCCGGTCTCGCCTGCGGCGAACCTAACCCACTGGGCTGGGAAATCCTCCGCAACTGCGCCACCCAGTTTATCTCCTGTCAGGACGCCGTTGCCGCCCTCGGCATGCGCGTACTGGGTAATCCTGTGGGCAACGACCACCGGGTGATCTCCGGCGAATCCGGCGCCGTCGGCCTCGGCGCGTTGGCCGCCGTTCACTTCCATCCGCAGCGCCAGGCGCTGATGAGCAAACTGGGGCTCGACAGCCACTCCGTGGTGCTGGTGATTAGCACCGAAGGCGATACCGACGTGCGGCATTACCGCGAAGTCGTCTGGGAAGGCAAGCTGCCGGCAGCGCAATAAACAATCAATGTACTCAACACATTCATCCCGCCGTGCGGGAAACCAGGACTGGAGAGTTAATTCATGGCTAAGCACATTCCTTTTAAACTGATTGTCGAAAAAGCAAACCACTACCAGCAAGATATGACCCGTTTTCTGCGCGATATGATCGCCATCCCCAGCGAAAGCTGTGACGAAAAGCGCGTGGTGCATCGAATCAAAGAAGAAATGGAAAAAATCGGCTTCGATAAAGTCGAGATCGACCCGATGGGCAACGTGCTGGGCTATATCGGCCATGGCCCTCGACTGGTCGCTATGGACGCGCATATTGATACCGTTGGCATCGGTAACATCAAGAACTGGACCTTCGACCCCTATCAAGGAATGGAAACCGATGAGCTGATCGGCGGGCGCGGCGCGTCTGACCAGGAAGGCGGCATGGCGTCAATGGTCTACGCCGGGAAAATCATCAAGGACCTCGGTCTGGAAGATGAATATACCCTGCTGGTAACCGGTACAGTACAGGAAGAGGATTGTGATGGTCTGTGCTGGCAGTACATCATCGAACAGTCCGGCATTCGCCCGGAGTTCGTGGTCAGTACCGAACCAACGGACTGCCAAATCTATCGCGGCCAACGCGGGCGTATGGAAATTCGCGTCGACGTGCAAGGCGTCAGCTGCCACGGCTCAGCGCCGGAACGCGGCGACAACGCGATCTTCAAAATGGGGCCGATTCTTAACGAACTGCAGGATCTTTCCCACAATCTTGGCAACGATGAGTTCCTCGGTAAAGGCACCCTCACCGTTTCCGAAATCTTCTTTACTTCGCCAAGCCGCTGTGCGGTCGCCGACAGTTGCGCGGTGTCTATCGACCGCCGTCTGACCTGGGGCGAAACCTGGGAAGGCGCGCTGGACGAAATCCGCGCGCTGCCTGCGGTGCAAAAAGCTGGCGCAGTGGTCTCAATGTACAACTACGAGCGCCCTTCCTGGACCGGCCTGGTTTACCCAACGGAATGCTACTTCCCAACCTGGAAAGTGGAAGAGAACCACTTCACCGTGCGTGCGCTCAGCAACGCCTATGAAGGGTTGTTCGGTAAAGCGCCAGTGGTCGACAAGTGGACCTTCTCCACCAACGGGGTTTCCATCATGGGCCGTCACGGTATCCCGGTCATCGGTTTCGGGCCGGGTAAAGAGCCGGAGGCGCATGCGCCGAACGAAAAAACCTGGAAACAGCATCTGGTGACCTGCGCCGCCATGTACGCCGCCATCCCGCTGAGCTGGCTGGCTACGGAGTAAGTTCGAACGGTGATTCCTCCCGCCGCACGTCGGCGGGAGTCTGGAGTTTTTATGCGCGTACTGATTAAAAACGGCATTGTGGTCAACGCCGACGGCCAGGCAAAACAGGACCTGCTAATTGAGGATGGTCTGGTCAGCCAGCTCGCCGAACAGATAACCCCAACCGAACCTTGCCAAACCATCGACGCCGCTGGCTGCTATGTGATGCCCGGCGGCATCGACGTTCATACCCACTTTAATATCGATACCGGTCACGCCCGCAGCTGCGATGATTTCTTCACCGGCACCCGCGCTGCCGCCTGCGGCGGTACCACCACCATTGTCGACCATATGGGCTTCGGTCCCGCCGGATGCAATCTCCGCCATCAACTGGAGGCCTATCACGGTTATGCCGCTTATAAAGCGGTGATCGACTATAGCTTTCATGGCGTTATCCAGCATATCAATCATGCCATCCTCGACGAAATCCCGATGATGGTCGAGGCCGGTATTAGCAGCTTCAAGCTGTATCTGACGTACCAATATAAGTTGAACGATGATGAAATACTGCAGGCCATGCGTCATTTGCATCGCGCGGGCGCGCTGACCACCGTTCACCCGGAAAACGACGCCGCCATCGCCCGTAAACGGGCCGAGTTTTTGGCCGTCGGGAAAACCGCGCCGCGTTATCACGCCCTCAGCCGCCCGTTGGAGTGCGAAGCGGAAGCTATCGCGCGAATGATCAACCTCGCCCGGCTCGCCGACAACGCGCCGTTGTATATCGTACATCTCTCCAACGGCCTGGGGCTGGAGTACCTACGTCTCGCACAGCGACGGCATCAACCGGTGTGGATTGAAACCTGTCCACAGTATCTGTTGCTCGACGATCGCTGTTATGAACGTGATGATGCCCTCGGCTACCTGCTAAGCCCACCGCTACGTAACGCCAGCAACAATGATGCCCTGTGGTGCGGCATCGCCGATGGTTCGATTGACGTGGTGGCCACCGATCACTGCGCTTTCTCAATGGCTCAGCGCCAACAGATCTCCGGCGGCGATTTTAGCCGCTGTCCGAATGGCCTGCCGGGTGTGGAAAACCGCCTGCTACTGATGTTCTCACACGGCGTGATGAGCGGGCGTATTTCACCACAGCGCTTCGTGGCGCTGACCAGCGCCACCCCTGCGAAGCTATTTGGTCTGTGGCCGAAAAAAGGGCTATTGGCGCCTGGCGCGGATGGCGATGTGGTGATTATCGACCCGCAGCGTACCACCACTATCCGCCACGAAATGCTGCACGATAACGCCGACTATTCGCCGTGGGAGGGCTTTATTTGCCAGGGCGCTATTCGCCAGACCCTGTCGCATGGCCGGGTTATTTTCGATAACGGCGCCTTTACCGGCAGCGCTGGCCAGGGGCGTTTTTTACGCCGGGAACCCTTTTCTACCGCTAACGTCCCCGTCAGCGGAATCGCATCTTAAGTGAGGAATTCATGAGTAAGAAAATTGTACTCGCCCTGGGCGGCAACGCGCTCGGCGACGATCTGGCTGGACAAATGCAGGCCGTCAAGCAAACCGCGCAGGCCATCGTCGATTTAATCGCTCAGGGCCACCAGGTGGTCGTCACCCACGGTAACGGCCCGCAGGTAGGGATGATTAACCTTGCCTTCGAAGCCGCCGCCAAAACCGAGGCTCATACGCCGATGCTGCCGATGTCGGTCTGCGTGGCGCTGAGCCAGGGCTATATCGGCTACGATCTGCAAAACGCCCTGCGCGAAGAGCTCCTGTCGCGCTCGATGCATATTCCCGTCGCGACGATCATTACTCAGGTGGAAGTCGACGCCAACGACCCGGCCTTTAAAAACCCAACCAAGCCAATTGGCTCATTTTTCAGTCAGCAGGAAGCCGAACAGCTGACTCGCCAGGGTTACATCATGAAAGAGGATGCCGGACGCGGTTATCGCCGTGTTGTCGCCTCGCCGCAGCCGGTAGATATTGTCGAGAAAGAGACGGTAAAAGCATTGATGGATGCTTGTCATGTGGTGATTACCGCTGGCGGCGGCGGGATCCCGGTGATTCGCGAAGGCAATCATCTACGCGGCGCCAGCGCGGTTATCGATAAAGACTGGGCCAGCGCCAAACTGGCGGCGATGATCGACGCGGACATGCTGATTATTCTGACTGCGGTAGAGAAAGTGGCCATCAACTTTGGCAAGCCTGACGAACAGTGGCTGGATAAGCTGTCGCTCAGCGATGCCGAACAGTTTATTCGCGAGGGACATTTCGCCAAGGGGTCGATGCTGCCGAAGGTCGAAGCCGCCGCGTCATTCGCCCGTTCACGTCCGGGCCGCAAGGCGCTGATTACCGTATTGAATAAAGCCAAAGAAGGCATTGAAGGTAAGACCGGAACGGTCATTGAAGGGTAACGAGAGCCGCTAGTCGCCCGGCGGCGCTGCGCTTAGCAGGGCGACGGTTTCTGTGCTTACTGAAGCGACAAATGGCACGAAATCCAGGCCGGGTAGGCGTAGCGCCACCCGGCAGAAAAGCGGCTTCGCGCCGCTGCTTACGCGACCGACAACAGCAGGCTCTTCGCATTTACCCGCTGATTCATCAAGGTCATCAACGCTTCCAGTACGCCGCCGCCAATGGCGCGCGCCTTATCGGAGACGCTGGTAAAATCGGCGCTGGCGCCGCGTGGGTCGATATCGCCGATTTTAAAACCACTGTCGACGACCAGCCCATCGCTGAGCAAACCACGCACCATCCCGCTTAACGGCGCGGCAATTTCGGTCTCGCCAATGGTGGCGATGATATCTCCTTCGCTAACGATATCACCTAATTTGACTCTCGCACGCATCACTCCCGCCCCCGGCGCGCGGATCACCCGCCGCGACGTATGACCAAGAATATTACCCGGAATGCCGGTATTTTCCTGCGCTTTGCCGTCATAAATCACCTGCCCCAGCCAGTGGCCGCGATTGGTTTCAATAACCGCATGACAATCCACCCCAGCGCAGAATCCAGGTCCCAGCGCAATCACCGCAGGCGCCATTTCCTGTTGAGTACCAAAATTCTCTTTCGCCAGAATGGCATCCACCACGCAGGCGGGCTTGAGTTCGTTCAGTGATTCACACAGTGGATCCACCAGCACAGGGATTGCGCCGTTCTCGGCGATGCGGAGAGCCTCTTGCGCCGACGACGCGCGTTTTGCCTTCACGCCTTCAACCGTCATCTCGCCATCGAATACCGCCTGGGCGAAAGCGACGCTACGGCGGATCACCGTCGGTTTCGCCACTTCCAGCATCACAACCTTGAACCCTGCGTGCCACAGACGTAACGCCACGCCGGTGGCGATATCGCCGGCGCCGCGGATCGCCACCCGCAGGTGCTGCGACGGATGCGTAGCCGCCATCATCAGGCCGCCAGGGGCGCGATTTTTCACCTGCAGAATTTCAGCAAGAATACTAATCGCGATTTCATGCGGCGTTTCGGCGCCGATGTTATAGCCTACCGGCGCATGCAAGCGCTCAATGTGCTCTGCAGACACGCCGTTTTCGCGAAGCTGGCGCAAAAACACCTGCACTTTACGGCGACTGGCCAGCAGGCCAAGCCAGGCGACCGGTTGTTCAATCAGCTTATCCAGCGCCTCGCGGTCTTTATTATTGGTGGCGATCAGCACAAAGTTATCGTCGCGGATCGCCAGTTTGTCCACCGCCTCGCTGAAGGTGTCGGCATGCAGCAGCTGTGTCGCCGGTGGGAAGTAATCGGGGTTCAGGCTCTCCGCGTAGATATCGGCCACCGTCACTTCAAAGCCCAGCAGCGCGGCGCTTTGCGCCACCGCACGGTTAACGTGCCCGGCGCCGATCAGCACCAGACGCGGGCGTAGGCCGTGAACGCTAATATAAACCGACATCGCCCCGCCGCAGTCAGAGCCGACGGCGTCGCTGCCGCTGCGCGCCATCCGCCCATGGAACATGCGCGACGCCTTTTCGCTTAACGCTTCCAACGCTTGTTCAATCACTTTGCGCTCGATCATGCCGCCACCGATGGTGCCGACAATCGAGCCATCTTCGCGGATTAACATTTGCGCCGAATGACGCGGTGTTGAGCCGCGACTATCGACAATCTGCGCCAGCGCGAACGGGCGATTCTGTGCTTCGAGTTTTGCCGCTTCAGAGAAAATATTCATAACAACCTCAATGGGTATCCGCTATTCGCCCACGCCGGGGCGTCACTCTCTTGTTCGTCGTCGCGTAATCGCCGGATGTTCCTGCACGGCTCCCGCCCACAGCGCGTCAATCCCCCACTGCCGCAAGTGCGCTTTCTCCGGTAAATTCTCATTTTGAGAAAGCTGATTCAGCAACAGGATGCGTCGACTGCCCGGCGGCACGCCTTTAAACGCGCCCTGTGGATGCGCAATGAGGCGGTACAATATCGGCCAACTCAGCGTCGTCTCCGGCGCCACGCCGGTGATCCGGGAAAAAAGAGGCCAGCGATGAACTGTCGCTGGCCCAACGAATTGCCCGAGCCTCCAGGCCCCCATGACGGCAATTACGCAGCAACAGGATTGAGGTATGCAAGGTTCGTGCTCATCTGGCGCTTTTAGAGCAAAACCGTGAGCGCCGTCGGCTTCGACCAGTACCACGTCAACATGGCCTGCGGCTAGGAGCGCATCGAGCTGCCGGGGGCTAAATCCGCGGACCTTCCCGACCGGCGCCAGCCACGAGGAATAGCAAGCCTGTAGCGGACGCTGCCACACCGCCGCTGGCAGCGCCAGCGGGTCGTGGCAAAACAGCACCGGTAGCGATGCCGGAAGATACATATGCGTAGTCGTCGTCAGCAGCACCCGCCGACCCGCCTCGCAAAAACGCTGCGCCAGCCACATTAACGTACTGGTTTTTCCGCCCGCGCCGACGGCGGAAATAAGCAACGGGTCGTCATTTACGCCTAAATCACAAAACAGAGCGTTAAGATGCGGTATATTTTCCATGCGTCAGAGAAGATTCCATTATTCGAGGAGGAGTATGAAGCAGGTCGATTGCATTATTACCGCTGCCGGATTGTCCTCCCGGATGGGACAATGGAAAATGATGTTACCCTGGCGCGGTGAAACAATACTTGATGTAAGTATTAAAAATGCCCTGCAATTCTGCTCTCGTATTATTCTGGTTAGTGGCTTTCGCGCCCAGGAACTGTACGAACGCTACGCCCTGCATCCGCAAATAACCCTGGTGTATAATCCCGATTATCAACAGGGGTTGTTTTCTTCCGTCCTTACCGGCGCAGGCCAGGTGCGCAGCGATTACTGCTTTATTAGCCTTGGCGATTTACCCTGCCTGCCCGCGGCCCTTTTCCAGACATTGTGGCAGCAGCGCGGCGATAGCGCGCTTCTGCCGCAATATCAAGGCGTACCGGGCCACCCCATTCTCATTGCCAGTACGCAATTGCGCCAGCTAATAACCTGTGACCAACCCGGTTCCATGCGCAAACGATTATTAAATAGCCGCCATCGCTGTCTGGAGTTAGATTACCCGCAAATGATTCTGGATATCGATACTCCCGCCGACTTTATTCGGCTGGAAAACCAGTATAAATAATACTCGCCGCGATAAATTATCATTGTGATATTTCACCGCTGATTTTGAGAAATCTGCGCGAATAAAAATATAGAGTGATTTTAATTCGCATTACCACACCGTGAGCACATTCACAAAGCAGGTCTAACTTTAGATCTCTCTCACATTTTTATTTCTTCGCACCCCGACTCCTTAATAACTGGTTCGATTGTTGCTCCTTTTGAACTATCCGCCGGAATAAGCACGACCAACCGGCAAATTTGATTGCACTGATAAAGGAGAGGGTTATGGGGGATATCATGCGTCCCGTCCCGTTTGAGGAATTATTGACGCGCATTTTCGATGAGTATCAACAACACCATTCCATTTTTGGTATTCCTGAGCAGCAATTCTATGCGCCCGCCAGCCAACGTCGGGTCAACGTGTTCGGCGAGCACTGCGCCACGCCTATCGGCCCGGCTGCCGGGCCTCATACCCAGTTAGCGCAGAACATCATCACCGCCTGGCTTACCGGTGGGCGGTTTATCGAATTGAAAACCGTGCAGATCCTTGACCGTCTGGAGCTGGAAAAACCCTGTATCGACGCAGAAGACGAGTGCTTTAACACGGAGTGGTCAACAGAGTTTACGCTGCAAAAAGCCTGGGACGAGTACCTGAAGGCGTGGTTTATCCTGCACCTGCTGGAAGAAATTTTCCCCTTCACACCGGCAAAAAACGGCAAATCGTTCATTTTCAATATGAGCGTCGGCTATAACCTTGATGGCATTAAGCAACCGCCGATGCAGCAGTTTATCGATAACATGATGAACGCTGCCGATCAGCCGAAATTCGCCCACTATCGCCAAACGCTGAACCGTTGGCTGCACGACGACACCTTCCTCGCCCGTCTGAACCTCGACGCTATTCGCCCCCGTCTGGCGACCCTCGCGGAGCGCATCCCCGCGCAGTTGGTGCAAGGTGTCACCCTCTCAACCATGCACGGCTGCCCGCCGGATGAAATCGAAGCGATCTGCCGCTATATGCTGGAAGAGAAACAGCTCAACACCTTTGTAAAACTCAACCCGACGCTGCTGGGTTACCCTCGTGTGCGTGAAATTCTGGATACCTGCGGCTTTGGCTATATCGGCCTGAGCGAAGAATCCTTCGACCATGACCTTAAAATCGGCCAGGCGCTGGAGATGCTGACACGCCTGATGGCGCTGGCGAAAAGCAAAAACCTCGGTTTCGGCGTGAAGCTGACCAACACCCTCGGCACCATTAATAATAAAGGGGCGCTGCCCGGTGACGAGATGTATATGTCGGGCCGCGCGCTGTTTCCACTCTCCATCAACGTCGCGGCGCTGCTGTCGAGAGAATTCGATGGCAAACTGCCTATCTCCTACTCCGGTGGCGCTAGCCAGCTCAATATTCGCGACATTTTCGAAACCGGGATCCGCCCCATCACCATGGCGACCGATCTGCTGAAGCCCGGCGGTTATCTGCGCCTCAGCCAATGCATGCGCGAGCTGGAACACGCCGACGGCTGGGAAATGAATCAGGTGGACGTCAAACGCCTGAACGCATTGGCGGAAAAAGCGGTCAGCATGGAGTACACCCAAAAACACTGGAAACCGGAAGATCGTATCGACGTTGGCGAGCCGCTGCCGATGACCGATTGCTACGTTGCGCCATGCGTCAGCGCCTGCGCCATCAAGCAGGACATCCCGGAATATATCCGCCTGATGGGCGAGAAACGCTATGCCGATGCGCTGGAACTTATCTACCAACGGAACGCGCTACCGGCAATCACCGGCCACATCTGCGATCACCAATGCCAGTACAACTGTACGCGCCTCGATTACGATAGCGCCCTGAATATCCGCGATCTGAAAAAAATCGCGCTTGAGAAAGGTTGGCCTGAGTATCAGCGCCGTTGGCATAAACCTGCCGGTTCCGGCAGCAGAAACCCGGTCGCAGTGATTGGCGCAGGCCCGGCGGGGCTGGCCGCAGGCTACTTCCTCGCCCGTGCCGGCCACCCGGTCACCTTGTTTGAACGTGAAGCCAACGCAGGCGGCGTGGTGAAAAATATCATTCCACAATTCCGCATTCCCGCTGAACTTATCCAGCAGGATATTGAGTTTGTCGTCAATCATGGCGTCAATATCGTCTACGGCTGCGACCCGCAGTTGACCGTTGAAAAATTACGTCAGGAGGGGTTCCGTTATGTTCTCGTCGGTACCGGCACCGACAAAAACAGCGGCGTGAAGCTGAACGGCGATAACCCAAACATCCACAAATCACTCAACTTCCTGCGCGCCTTCAACCGCGGCGATCGCCTGGCGGTAGGTAAACATGTAGCCATTGTCGGCGCAGGCAACACGGCAATGGACTGCGCTCGCGCGGCGCTGCGTATCCCTGGCGTAGAAAAAGCCACGGTGATTTATCGCCGCTCGCAGCAGGAAATGCCGGCATGGCGCGAGGAGTACGAAGAAGCGGTCCACGACGGCGTGGCGTTCAGCTTCCTCAGTAACCCGGAGCACTTCGCCGCCGACGGAACGCTGACAGTCCGTACCATGACCCTCGGCGACCCTGATGAACAGGGCCGACGCCGCCCGCTGGCTACCGATGAAACCTGGACGCTACAGGTCGATACGCTGATTACCGCCATCGGCGAGCAACAGGATGGCGAAGCGCTGGCGGCGATGGGCATTCCGCTTAATGACCACGGCTGGCCGGAAGTCAACGCTGAGGGCGAGAGCCGTCTGGCCAACGTTTTCCTGATCGGCGATGTTCAGCGCGGTCCCTCGTCTATCGTCTCGGCGATTGGCAATGCACGCCGCGCCAGCGATGCGATCCTCAAGCGTGAGAATATCCGTAGTCACTTCGGCGATAAACGGTGGAATAACGTCGATCCGGCGGATATCTACCGGCGTAAAGGCGCGATTGCCATCGCTCAGGTCGATAAGGACGACCGTGACGCCTTCGTCGCACAGGAGGCGGAACGCTGCCTCGAGTGTAATTACGTCTGCAGCAAGTGCGTGGACGTCTGCCCTAACCGCGCCAACGTTTCGATTGCCGTACCGGGGTTCGAAAACCGTTTCCAGACGCTGCATCTCGACGCTTATTGCAACGAATGCGGCAACTGCGCTCAGTTCTGTCCGTGGCAGGGCAAACCCTACCAGGACAAAGTGACGGTCTTTAGTCTCGAACAGGACTTCAACAACAGCAGCAACCCAGGCTTCCTCGTTGAGCAACAGCGCGTCCACGTCCGTCAGGATGGCCTGACCTGGCTGCTGGAAATGAATTCGCAGGGTCAGTTCGCTGAAGTACCGCCGCAGCTGGATGACATGTGCCGCATCATCAGCCACGTTCATCAACATCACCACTATCTGCTGGGAGCCGTCGAAGTATGAGTATCTTACTGCTGAAAAATGCCACCATTGCCCAGCTTTACCCGGCGAAAGTGGAGGAAAACATCGATATTGTCATCGAAAATGACAGAATTATCGAAACAGGCGCTAACCTTGGTCAACGTTACCCACAGGCGCGTGTTAAAGAGATGCACGGGCGGCTGGTAATGCCGGGGATGGTTTGTTCGCATAACCACTTTTATTCCGGCCTGTCACGCGGCATTCAAGCCAATATCGCGCCGAGCCCTGATTTTATCTCAACGCTAAAAAATCTGTGGTGGCGGCTCGACCGCGCGCTCGATGAGGAGTCAATGTACTACAGCGGGCTCATCTGCTCGCTGGAGGCGATTCGTAGCGGCTGCACGGCCGTCATTGATCACAGCGCCTCGCCTCACTATATCGCGGGTTCGCTGAGCCAGCTGCGTAACGCCTTCCTGAAGGTCGGCCTGCGTGGGATGACCTGCTTTGAAACCACCGATCGTAACGGCGGTCTGCAGGAACTCCAGGCCAGCGTAGAAGAGAATATCCGCTTTGCCCGCGAGATTGACCGGGCGCGTGAAAACGGCGGCGAGCCGTACCTGGTGGAAGCGCACATCGGCGCCCATGCGCCGTTTACCGTACCAGATGAAGGGCTGGCCATGTTGAGTGAGGCGCTAAAAGCCACCGGTCGCGGCCTGCATATCCATATGGCGGAAGACCGCTACGACGTATCCCACAGCCACCATCACTACGGTAAAGATCTGTTGGTACGTCTTGCGGAATTCGACCTCATCAATAGTAAAACGCTGGTGGCGCACGGACTGTATCTGTCGGAAATGGATATTGAACTGTTGAACGCGCACGATGGTTTCCTGGTACATAACGCCCGTTCTAACATGAACAACCACGTTGGCTATAACCAGCATCTGACAGCCTTCCACAACCTGGCGCTGGGGACTGACGGTATCGGCTCCGATATGTTTGAAGAGCTGAAGTTCGCCTTCTTTAAACACCGTGACGCCGGTGGGCCGCTATGGCCGGACAGCTTCGCGCGAGCGTTAAGCAATGGCAACACGCTGCTAGGCCGTAACTTTAACGACCGCTTTGGCCGCGTCGAGGCAGGCTATAAGGCTGATTTAACCATCAGCGATTACATCCCGCCGACGCCGCTGCTGGCCGCCAATCTCGCCGGGCACATCGCCTTCGGCATGGGCGCCAGCCACGTGCATAGCGTCATGGTCAACGGCGTGATGGTCTATGAGGATCGGCAGTTCGCGATTGATTGCGACACGATATTTGCCGAAGCGCGGAAGGTCGCGAAGAAAATGTGGCAACGGATGGATGCGTTGCCGTAATCCCATCCCCCGCAAGAACAAAACCCGGTCGCTGTACCGGGTTTATTTTTGCCTGAGTAGCCCGGATGAGACGCAGCGCGTCGCCACCCTGGCTAGCCGATCGCTTTAACCTACAAATTCAGCAAGCTGGCGCTGGCGGTTTTACGCTGTTTTTGCAGCGCTGATAAGGCTTCGCCGGACATCAGCGAGAGCGCCGACGTTGGACACACCGACACGCAAGCCGGCCCACCGTCGCGCGCCTGGCAGAGATCGCACTTCACAATAACCGGCGGATACATCGCCGATGTCTCAATGGTAATCGCGCCAAATGGACAAGCTACCGTGCAGCTCTGACAGCCGATACACCGCGCCGCGTCCGCCTCCACCCGCTCGCCCCCCATCGTCAGCGCGCCGGTCGGGCAGGCGCCAACACAAGGCGCATTCTCGCACTGATGACACATTACCGGCACGCTAAGCGTATCCAACCGCATCACTTGCAAACGCGGATGAAATTCCGCCCCTTCCGCCACATGCTCCAGCGCACAGGCGACTTCGCAGGTACGGCAGCCAATACAGGCCTGTGAACTGGCAAGAATAAAACTGGTCATCACCGCTCCTTATGGTCAAATCGCGCCAGCATTTCGCTCGCGGCCTGGCGTCCGGCGACCATCGCCGTCACCACCAGATCGGCGCCATGTACCGCATCGCCGCCGGCATAGATTTTGTCATGACTGGTTTGCGTGGCGCCGCGTCCTTTTCCGCCGGTCACAATCTGCCCCCAGCGGTCGAGTTTAATGCCGTGGCCGCGCAGCCATGGCATATCATGCGCCTGAAAACCAAACGCCAGCACCAGGACATCGGCCGGGAGTTCAAATTCAGAACCCGCAATAGGACGCGGGCGGCGGCGACCATCGGGTCCCGGTTCACCCATCTCGGTACGAATCATCCCGACCGCGCTTAGCAGGCCTTTACGGTTACGCAGAATATATTGCGGCTGGACGTTAAACTGGAACGCCACGCCTTCTTCCCGGGCGTTGACCACCTCTTTTTTCGAACCCGGCATACTCAACTCATCCCGACGATAGGCGCAGGTGACGCTTGCCGCCCCACGGCGCGCCGCGGTACGCAGGCAATCCATTGCCGTATCGCCGCCACCCAGCACGACCACCCGTTTACCCTTAATATCGGTTAATGGGTATTCGGCGCTTTCGACAAGCCCCATCACCTCGCGGGTACTGGCGGTAAGGAACGGCAGCGCCTGGATCACGCCCGGTGCCTCTTCGCCGTCAAGCCCAGCCCCCATCAACCCGTAAGTGCCGACGCCCAGAAATACCGCGTCATAGTTGGCAAGCAGATCGCTAAAGGCCACATCGCGGCCAACTTCCTGATTGAGATGGAAACGGATACCCATGTCGCTAAAGATCTCGCGCCTCATCGCCATCACGGTCTTCTCCAGCTTGAAGGACGGAATACCAAAGGTCAGCAGCCCGCCAATCTCAGGATGTTTATCAAAAACATCGACTTGCACCCCGGCGCGCGCCAGGATATCCGCGCAGCCTAACCCCGCCGGGCCGGCGCCGATAATCGCCACCCGCTCCCGACGCGGCGCAACCTCGCCAATCGTTGGCCGCCAGCCCATCGCCAGCGCGGTGTCAGTGATGTAGCGTTCGAGATTGCCAATCGCCACCGAACCGCCTTCGTTTTTCAAGGTACAAGCGCCTTCACATAGTCGGTCCTGCGGGCAAACCCGGCCGCAAATTTCCGGCAGCGAGCTGCTCTGATGACAGAGCTCCGCAGCCTCAATAATTTTGCCTTCGCGCGCCAGACGGATGAAATCGGGAATGTGGTTGTGTAACGGACAGGTCCAGTTGCACCAGGCCTTTTGCGCGCAGTACAGGCAACGTTCGCTTTCATATTCCGCGTCTGTGCTGGCTAAACCGTAGTAAATTTCCTCGAAATGCGTTTTGCGCAGCGCGGGGTCAACCTTTTTTGCCCCAATGCGGGGCGGTTTTGCGAGGAACATTTCGCGACGGCCTGGCTGACGCAACTGCACCGGCTGTCCGAGCACGGTGCGCACCTGCCGCTCGCGGCGTAGTTTTTCGAGTTGCTGCTCATCCATCAGGCGCAGCGCCTGCGTTGGACAGGTGGCCACGCAGGCTGGCTGCCCGCTGGGGTGTTCGCTACACAAGTCGCATTTCTGCGCCAGCGGCGGCGCATCGTCATCAGCCGCGACCATTTCGATAGCCCCGAATGGGCAACTGATGGCGCAGTTCTTACAGCCAATACATTTTTCCTGCTGCAGCTGAATGCTGTCATGCGTGCAATAGAGAGCACCGGTTGGGCAGGAAGCTACACAGGGCGCATCGTTACAGTGGTGGCAGGTTGCAGTACTGCTCTTTTTGCGGTGAAAAACAACATGAATGCGCGGCATGAAATCGCGTCGCTGCAACGGCCAGTTATCCTGATGATGGGCAGTTACGCAGGCAACCTCGCAGACATGACAGCCAATACAGCAGGAGGCGTCAGCAACAATAAATCGGTTCATTAGCTTCCCTTTTATTATTCAGATATTCATCAAAGGTCGCGATGCAATATTCAGGCGCATTTTTCATTTCACCATCGATGCGGTTCGTTTTTGCGAACAACATCAAAAAAATGTTCGTTCAAGGGAAGAGGGAAATGAGCAGATGACATGATGTGAATCATATTGCGATTCATAATGATTGCTGCGCTCTCATTATGATAAATCACGCGATAACACGACATATTAATGTCCGCTTTCGGCGCTATCCCCCTCCTCTTTCTGTGATTAAAAACGCATTTTCGCTATCAAATTGCTGTCCGATTAAAAATTGGCACTCCCTAAGCATATCTAGTTCAGCGTTTTATTATCGCTGTTCATCTATTCCACCCAACCCACAGTGGTCTGCGGTGAGACATTAAGGAGAAATAGATTATGAGCGCCATTGATTCTCAGCCACCATCGGTCACTGGTAGCCCACATGCGGTAGATGAGGTGGATCGTGTCCTTCCTCCCGGTAAGCTGGTAATCCTGGGATTACAGCATGTTCTGGTGATGTACGCGGGAGCAGTTGCCGTTCCTTTAATGATTGGCAATCGACTAGGGTTAAGTAAAGATACCGTTGCCCTGTTAATAAGCTCCGATCTCTTCTGCTGCGGTGTGGTAACACTATTACAATGTATTGGTATTGGCCGGGTTATGGGTATTCGACTCCCGGTGATTATGTCCGTAACCTTTGCTGCCGTCACCCCGATGCTGGCAATTGGCATCAATCCGGATATCGGTTTGATGGGTATTTTCGGTGCGACGATCGGCGCAGGGATTATTACCACACTCATTGCCCCTTTAATCGGTAAATTAATGCCGCTCTTTCCGCCGTTGGTTACCGGTGTGGTTATTACCTCAATTGGTCTTAGCATCATTCAGGTAGGCATTGACTGGGCGGCGGGTGGCAAAGGTAATCCGGACTATGGCAGTCCGGTTTATCTGGGTATTTCTTTTGCCGTCTTGCTGTTTATTCTGTTAGTGACCCGTTTTGCCAAAGGCTTTATGTCAAACGTCGCGGTATTGCTGGGTATTATTTTCGGTTTTGCCCTGTCGATGATGATGAATGAGGTTAACCTTACCGGGCTGTATGATGCCAAGTGGTTTGCTATCGTGACGCCGTTAGCGCTGGGTACGCCGATATTCGATCCTATTTCGATCCTCACCATGACCGCCGTCGTCATCATTGTGTTTATTGAATCGATGGGGATGTTTCTGGCGCTTGGTGAGATCGTCGGTCGGAAGCTGACACCGCAGGATATTGTCCGTGGCCTGCGCGTGGATGGCTTTGGTACACTGTTCGGCGGGGTGTTTAATAGCTTTCCTCACACCTCATTCTCACAAAATATCGGGCTAGTTGGGGTTACCGGCGTCCATAGCCGCTGGGTATGTGTAGCTTCCGGCGGGATCCTGATCATATTTGGCATGGTGCCGAAAATGGCGGTACTGGTGGCCTCAATACCACAGTTTGTACTGGGCGGCGCAGGGCTGGTTATGTTTGGCATGGTGCTGGCAACGGGTATCCGTATTCTGGCGCGCATTAACTACTCCACGAACCGATACAACCTCTACATCGTGGCAATAAGCCTTGGTGTTGGTCTCACTCCGACATTATCCACCGATTTTTTCTCGAAATTCCCCGGCGTATTACAGCCGCTGCTGCACAGTGGGATCATGCTGGCCACATTTAGTGCGGTAGCGCTGAACCTGTTTTTTAACGGCTACAACAAGCACACTGGCCTGGTTCCGGACACGCATATTCCTCAGCGTCAGCCTCGCACCATGCGCATGCTGTTGCTGATGCGCAAAGTAAAAAAACAGCAGAACCAGGAAGAGTAACTCCCCCTACTTCAGACGCCGGTTTCCGGCGTCTGACCGACAGAGAGGCCGCCATGCTGGTACGTTTATTCCTCGCCGCTTGCATCCTCATATTAATGAGCATGCCGCTGGTACAAACGGCGTTCGCATTAGCCATCAATAGTCGCTTCAGCTTTTATTTCTATTTTTAACCATCGACTCACTCGCCCGCTTTGAAGGAGAATATGCTCACCATGAAAAACGTTACTACCGTGTGTCCATACTGCGCCGCGGGTTGCAAAATACGGCTGGTTACCGACAACGGCAAAATTATCCGCGCCGAGGCGGCAATGGGGAAAAACAACCAGGGAACCCTGTGTCTGAAAGGCTATTATGGCTGGGACTTCATTAACGATACCCAAATCCTCACGCCGCGTCTCAAAACCCCTATGATCCGCCGCCAGCGCGGCGGCAAACTGGAAGCCGTCTCCTGGGACGAGGCGCTCGATTACGTCGCCACCCGCCTCAGCGCCATTAAAGCGAAGTATGGCCCGGACGCTATCCAGACCACCGGCTCCTCACGCGGAACCGGCAATGAAACCAACTACGTGATGCAGAAATTCGCCCGCGCCGTTATTGGCACCAATAACGTCGACTGCTGCGCGCGCGTCTGACACGGCCCTTCGGTTGCAGGTCTGCACCAGTCGGTCGGTAACGGCGCCATGAGTAATGCCATCACGGAGATTGATCACACCGATCTGGTGTTCATCTTCGGCTACAACCCGGCGGATTCCCACCCTATCGTGGCGAATCACGTCATTAACGCTAAACGCAACGGGGCGAAAATCATCGTCTGCGACCCGCGCAAGATTGAAACCGCGCGCATCGCTGACATGCACCTTGCGCTGAAGAACGGCTCGAATATCGCGCTGCTCAACGCCCTGGGCCACGTCATTATTGAAGAGGATCTGTACGATAAAGCCTTCGTCTCCGGTCGTGCTGAAGGCTTTGAGGAGTATCGCAAAATCGTCGAAGGCTACACGCCGGAATCGGTGGAAGCCATTACCGGCGTCAGCGCTCAGGAGATCCGCGCCTGCGCCCGGATGTACGCGAAGGCCAAATCCGCCGCCATTCTGTGGGGCATGGGCGTCACCCAGTTCTATCAGGGCGTGGAAACCGTGCGTTCGCTGACCAGCCTGGCGATCCTCACCGGCAACCTCGGCAAGCCGGGCGTCGGCGTGAACCCGGTGCGCGGACAGAACAACGTGCAGGGCGCCTGCGATATGGGCGCCCTGCCGGATACCTATCCGGGCTATCAGTACGTCAAGTTCCCGGAGAACCGCGAGAAGTTCGCCAGAGCCTGGGGCGTCGACAGCCTGCCGGAACATACCGGCTATCGCATCAGCGAGCTGCCGCATCGCGCCGAACACGGCGAAGTGCGCGCGGCGTACATTATGGGCGAGGATCCGCTGCAGACCGACGCCGAACTTTCCGCGGTTCGCAGGGCGTTTGAACAGCTGGAGCTGGTTATCGTCCAGGATATTTTCATGACCAAAACCGCGGCGGCGGCCGACGTTATTCTGCCGTCCACCTCGTGGGGCGAGCACGAAGGCGTTTACACCGCGGCGGATCGCGGCTTCCAGCGCTTCTTTAAAGCGGTGGAACCGAAGTGGGACCTGAAAACCGACTGGCAGATTATCAGCGAAATCGCCACCCGGATGGGCTATCCGATGCACTACCACAACACTCAGGAAATCTGGGATGAGCTGCGGCATCTGTGCCCGGACTTCACCGGCGCGACCTACGAGAAAATGGGCGAGCTCGGCTATATCATGTGGCCATGCCGCGATGAGTCCGACGCCGACCAGGGGACGTCGTATCTGTTTAAAGAGAAGTTCGATACCCCAAACGGCAAAGCCCAGTTCTTCACCTGCGACTGGGTGGCACCTATCGATAAGCTCACCGATGAGTACCCGATGGTGCTGTCGACGGTGCGCGAAGTCGGCCATTACTCGTGCCGTTCGATGACCGGCAACTGCGCAGCGCTGGCGGCGCTGGCCGATGAACCCGGCTACGCGCAAATCAACACCGCCGATGCCGAACGGTTAGGCATTGAGGATGAAGCGCTGGTGTGGGTGAATTCGCGTCAGGGCCGCATCATCACCCGCGCGCAGGTCAGCGACCGGCCGAATAAAGGCGCGGTGTACATGACCTACCAGTGGTGGATCGGCGCCTGTAACGAGCTGGTATCGGAGAACCTGAGCCCGATAACCAAAACGCCGGAATACAAGTACTGTGCGGTCAACGTTGAGCGGATCGCCGACCAGCGCGCGGCGGAACAGTACGTCATCGAGGAGTACAACAGGCTGAAAGCCCGCCTGCGCGAAAGCGCGATGGGTTAAGGACCGGCAATCCCTGCTTGCGCTGCGCTTAGCAGGGCTACGGTTCTGCGCCGTTTGCTAGCCCGGATAAGGCGTCAGCCGATATCCGGGAACCCTCCCCCGGTGGCGCTTACGCTTACCGGGGCTACCAACTGTAGCCCGGATAAGGCGTCAGCCGACATCCGGGTCAATCAGGAACAAGAGATTACGATTTAATCGCGTGTTGAATGGAGTCGATGATCGGCTGGTAGCCGGTGCAGCGGCACATATTGCCTTCTAACACGTCTTTTAACTGCGTTTCGCTTGGATTTGGCTCTTTGGTTAACAGTTCGGTGGCGCTTACTAATACCCCCGGAGTGCAGAACCCACACTGCACTCCGCCCTTCTCGATAAAAGCGTCCTGCAGTTTCTGGGTAATCGGATTATCATTTAGCCCTTCGAGGGTCACAATTTCCGCGTCATCGCACTGCTTAGCCAACACCAGGCAGGAGCATACCGCATTACCGTCCATCAGCACCGTACAGGCGCCGCATTCACCAATCGAACATCCCTCTTTGGTCGCGGTCAGGCGCAGCGTATCGCGAACTAAATCCAGCAATCGCATATTACCTTCCACTTTTGCTTCTACCAGCTTGCCGTTCACCTTCACTTTAATTGTGCTCATTGCTCTATCCTGTACAGGGCGCTGCGCGCCCTGGGTCATCATTAAAGCCCTGACGCCTGCTGCGCCTCGGCCATCATGTCGCGGAACATATTGACGAAAACCGGCTGCTTATACGCTGCTGACCAGCGCTTACCGATCGCGGCGTAAATAAGCTTATCCAGCACCTCGCAGGCGCTATTGATACTGTCGCTATTGAGGGGTTTCCCCAGCAGGCAGCGTTCGATATCCAGCAACCGCTGCGGCTTACTGAACAGCGCGCCATCGACCAGTCGGCAGTAACTCACCGTGCCATCGTCGGCAAAATCCAGCAGTGCGCTCAGACTCTGACGCGTGATGTTTAGCGCGTTACGCCGTCCTAACTGGTGGTAGAAGCCTTTCGCCTGCGGCCTCGCTGGCGGCGGCAGTATCACTTTGGTCAACAGTTCATTCGGCTGGCGCTGGGTTTTATAGCCAGAGAGTAAAAACTCGGCCAGACTCAGGGTACGCTCGCCATTGAGCGAACGCAGCTCGATACGCGCATCATAAAGAATGGCGGGCGGGATAGAATCACCACAGGGAGCGGCGTTGACGATATTGCCGCCGATGGTGGCGCGGTTACGGATCTGATGTGAACCGACGGTGTGGCAGGCCTGCACCAGCAGCGGGTAGCGTTCGCGCAGTAGCGGATGATCGGTGATGCGATTAAAGGTCATCGCCCCGCCAATCGTGACTTCATGCGTGACGGCATCTTCGCTCACCTGCGTCAGTTCCGGCAGATGAGAAATATCCACCAGCCGCATCGCACGGGTTTGTAAACGTCCCTGCACGATCACGTCGGTGCCACCAGCGATAGCCGTGACACCGTCACTTGCCAACAATGTTAGCGCCTCCTGCAGGCTTTTCGGCCGGGTAACGTGCACATCAGTAAGGCGTAGTACCTGCTTCTTGTTCTCCGCCTCCAGCATCATTTCACTTTGGCGAACCGGCTTCTTCAGGTTGTAGCCGAGAATCACCTGTTCGAGAGTCAACGGTAATTTATTAAACCGCGTCCCCAGCGCAAAACTCACCGCGTTATTGATTGCCGCCGCCGCCAGTTCGGTTGCCGGCTCGCCAATGCCCTTCGCGCCCAGCGGCCCGGCGATATCCGGATTCTCCACGCCAATCACCGTCATCCGTGGAATATCTTTCATCGTCGGCAGCAGATAGCTGTCAAAGTTTTCCGATTTCACCTGACCGTTTTCAATGTTGAAATCTTCCAACAACGCGTAGCCGAAGCCCTGCGCCACACCGCCGTAGACCTGTCCTTCGAAGCCGACCGGGTTTAGTACCCGCCCAACGTCATGCGCGGCGGTCACGTGGAGCAGATCGGTTTTACCCGTGCTGGTATTGACGCGCACTTCAGCGACCTGGCAGCCGTAGACCCAGGTAAAGTACGGGCTGCCGCAACCTTTTTCTTCGTCCCAGTGGATCGGCGGAGGCACAAACCAGCCATATTCCGTCAAGCTGACGCTGGCCCATTTGGTTTTATTAACCGCTGTTTTGAAATCAATGCGTCGTTCGTTGTCCTGGATGTTGATGATAAAGCCATCCTGCCAACGCGTTTCACTAAGCTCGCAAGTGCCGATGCTGTCGCCAACCACGCTGAGGATTCGGCGTTTTATCTTGTCGGCGGCATCCAGGATCGCCCCGCCACCGACCATTGTGCCACGAGTAGCCGCCGTCGACCCGCCGTCGCCAATCACTGACGTTGGCGGCTCCATAAAATGGAGATCCGCCAGTTCAATGCCAAAGGCTTCCGCAGCGATCAGCGACATGGCGGTCTGCAACCCCTGACCATTTTCCGATACCGACGTCGCCAGGTTGACACTGCCGTCCTCATTGACCTGAATCAACGCCGTGGACGTATCCACCCCTTCCGCGCCGATAGAGCAACCGCGATAGCTCAGCGCCATGCCGATACCATAGCGGTAAATGCCGCCTTTTTGATTTAACTCGCGATAGTGCTGACGTTTGGCCGCAAACTCAGAGGCATTAACCGCCTTGTTCAGGACTTCAATCGCCGAGACGGTATGTTTATCAAACCGCTGGCCAGTCACCGACGTGTCGCCCTGGCGTAGCGCGTTAATTTCACGCACCAATACCGGCGAAATATTGAGCGTTTCGGCGATCTCATCCATAAAGGATTCGTTGGCATAGACCACCTGCGGCGAACCGAAGCCGCGCATCGCCGAGGTATAGCTGTTATTGGTATAGACAGCTTTCACGTCGATATGGACGTTATCAATATTATACGGCCCCGCCGCCTGTACCGAAGAACGCCAGGTGACGAACGGCGATGACGCTGCATAGCCGCCGCTGTCGGCCAGAATATCAATTTTGATCGCCAGAATACGCCCGGCGTCGTCCACTCCCGCCCGATATTTCATCTTATAAGGGTGACGCTTGCAGCTTTCGATAATGGACTGTTCGCGGGTGTAGGTAAACTTCACCGGACGGCCGGTCAAACAGGTCATCAGCGCCGAGCGGCAGGCCAGGTGATCGATAATGTCATCTTTACCGCCGAACGACCCGCCCATCACCGCACGTTTGACATTGATCTGGCTCTGCGGACAGCCCATAAACTTCGCCACAAAACTGCGCACCCGATGCGGGTTCTGAATCGAACCGGAGATAATCAGGCTGCCGTCGGTGGGATCAAGCCAGGTTAGCACCACTTCCGGCTCGATATAAGCGTGCTCCTGAAAACCCACTTCATATTCACGTTCAATAACGTGCTTTGCCGCAGCGAAACCTTTTTCAATATCGCCTTTCACGGTGTGGTGGTGGGCGGCGATATTATCATCGCGTTCAGGGTGAATTCGCCGCGCATCGGGCGCCAACGCGGCTTCTACATCAGTCAACGGTGCATAAGGCACGTAACACACATGAATTTTATCCGCCGCGGCGCAGGCGGCTTCATAACTGGTTGCCGCCACGACCGCCACCACGTCGCCGTGGAAGACCACCTCATCTTTAACGATAGGCAGGTAATCCTTCACGATGATCCCCACGACCGGCGTGCCGGGAATATCCTGCCAGGTGGCGATTTTGACAACCCCGTCAACGCTCAGCGCCTCACTAAGATCGATCGCCTCGATTTTCCCGGCGGGAATATCCGCAAAGCGACAGACGCCATAGAGCATGCCGGGTAAAGTAATATCGTCGCCATAAATGGCTGTTCCTTTGACTTTCGCCAATCCATCCACGCGCCGTAGCGGCGCTGAAGGTGAAGCACACATAACACAGTCCCCTCAATGATTGTTCATTGCAGGCCATCCCGGGCTCGCCATAAATAGCGTTATCCATAACCCATGAGAAAAGCCTCACATCACCGACAACAAACCCAAGATTTGTGCCATAAATCAAAGGAGTGCTGATTCAGATCGTTTTTTGTGAGTCGCCGCGCAAAACGCGGTAAAAGTGAGGAGAAACGGGCGTGCCTGGAGCGCCAACCCGTGTTCGGGCGAAATTTCATCGCCGTTTTTATCAAAGTGATAGGCGCGTTTTCTCAAATTAATAATTTGCTCGCCAGCCCGAACGCAGACGCGATAGCCACCCGGCGGAAATCATTGCATAGTACAGACTCCCCCTTTTAAGGAGCAGACCGTGGCTAATTATCGCGTCATAGACAAAGAGACCTGGCATCGTAAAGATCACTTTTCCTTCTATCGTACCTTTGCGAACCCCAGTTTTAATCTGTGCGTGCCCATTGAAGCGCAGCGCCTGTATACCTGCGCCAAAGATCGCGGCGTCTCCTTCTTCCAGTTGGCGCTGTTTGGTCTGCTGCGTGCCGCCAACGCGGTACCGCAGCTAAAGCAGCGCGCGCTCGGCGAAGACATCATCGAATACGATTCGATCGCCGTCATGACGCCGATCATGACCGCCAGTGAAGGGTTTCGCCAGGTGCTGTGCGAGGGTGCCGCCGATTTCGCCGCCTTTAGCCATAGCGCAACGCCACGTATCGAGGCGGCAAGGAGCCACGAACCCTCGCCGCTGATCGTCGAGGGCGAAAACTTCTTTTGCGCCAGTTGTCTACCATGGCTGCATTTCAGCGCCATGACCCATGCTGAATATTTTGTTGGCGCCTCAGTACCGGCGTTAACCTGGGGAAAACTGAAAAACGGCATCATTCCTGTGGCGGGCAGATTTAACCACGCCTTCGTCGATGGCCTGCACGCCAGCCGCTTTTATGCCGAGGTCGAGCACTATTTCACCAACCCGGATGCGCTATGGCTACCGTTATCATCATGATTACTCAACCAAGCCGCGGCCCAACAAAAAAACCGCCCCGAGGGGCGGTTAGCTTAAAACCACATCATTTCACCGCACGGCGATTAATCCTCCAGCGCGTAGGCGATGATATCGTCGCCAACGTCCGGAGAGTGGCTGGCGCCGCCAGCTGAAATCAGCACGTACTCTTTACCGGTTTTCGGTGATTTGTAAACCAGCGGCGCCGCTATCGCGCCGACCGGCAGACGAGCACGCCACAGCTCTTTACCACTGGCCGAATCCAGCGCACGCAGGTAGTTATCCTGAGTGCCGGCGAAGAACACCAGGCCGGAAGCAGTAGAGGTTGGGCCGCCCAGAGTCGGCATACCCAGCGGGATATGCAGATGAGTTTTCAGCCCCAGCGGACCGGTATCCTCTACCGAGCCCATCGGCACCTGCCACAGCAGTTGGCGGCTGTTGAGGTCAATGGCGCTCATGGTGCCGAACGGCGGAGTATTACACGGCACGCCCAGCGCGGACTGCAGAATATCGATCCGCACGCCGCCGTATGGCCCGGCAATTTGCGGACGCACGGTGCCCATAAAGCCAGGGACTTCGTCAGTCGACACCTTGTATTTCGCCATGTCTTCCTGACGCACCAGCGACATCCGCAACGGCATACGCATATCATTAACGAACAGCGTGCCGGTACGTTCATCAATAGTGATACCGCCCCAGTTCATGCCGCCCAGCAGGCTTGGCCATTCGATATACGGTTTCTCAGACGGCGGCGTATACATGCCCAGGTAAGTCGATTCTTTAAAATCGATACGGCACATCAGCTGATCAAACGGCGTCACGCCCCACATCGATTTCTCAGTCAGCGGTTCGACGCCAAGCTGCGGCATGCCGGTGGAGAACGGTTGAGTGGTTGACAAACGTTCGCCTTCCGCGCCCTGATGGGCTACCGGCAACTCTTCAACGCGGGTGACCGGTTTACCGGTACGACGATCGAGAACGTAAATCTGCCCGGTTTTGGTGGTCTGAATCAGAACCGGGATCTCTTCACCCTGCTCGTTCTTCATGTGGAACAATACCGGTTGCGACGGCAGGTCATAGTCCCAGATATCGTGGTGAACCGTCTGGAAGACCCATTTTGTTTCGCCCGTGCTGGCATCGACCGCCACCACCGCAGAGCCATATTTCTCTTTGGCTTCATTACGATCGCCGCCCCAGTAGTCCGGCGGACCGTTACCGGTCGGCAGATAGACCAGGTTCAGCTCTTTATCGAAGCCCGGAATGGTCCAGACGTTCGGCGTTTCCAGCGTATAAACGCGACCTTTTTCCGGGTCAGTGATGTTTTCCGGCTGGCCGACATCCCAGGCCCAAACCACCTTACCATTGCGCACGTCGAAGGCGCGTACCACGCCGGAAGGCTCGCCGTGCACGATATCGCGCACCCAACCGCCCAGCACCGCAATATGCCCCATGATGACCGGCGTTGAGGTCGGGTGATAGCGTTTGCTGTTTTCGGTGTCGCCCATGCCCTGCTTCAGATCCACGCTGCCGTGGTCGCCAAAGTCATCGCAAAGTTCGCCGGTTTTCGCATTCAGCGCCAGCAGGCGCGCGTCAACGGTCGACACCAGAATACGCTGCGGGCACTGTTGCAGCGCCGGGCTGGCCTTCTCTGCCGCGCTGAGCGTATCGTCACTCTGCGCGTCATAGTAGCCCACGCCGCGGCAGGTTACGTGTTCCGCCGTCTGCGCATGGGGGTCAAAACGCCAGCGTGCTTTGCCGGTATCGGCATCGATGGCGGTCACCACATTGAGCGGCGTACAGGAGTACAACGTGTCGCCAATTTGCAACGGCGTGTTTTCGTCAACGCCGATAGCCGGGCCGGTCAGACGGCGGCCGGTGTGGTATGTCCAGGCGACTTTCAGTTTATGCACGTTTTCCGGCGTAATGTCGTCATAAGGCGCAAAACGGGTGCCGGACGCATCGCGGCCGAAGAATTCCCAGTTGTCGCTTTGCGACGCCAGGGTCGGCGTGTTATCGCTCGCCGCTTTCACCACGCCATTGTGGATCCCGCCGTGCGGATAAAACGCCGAAACCAGCGTTGCCAGCAGCGCGATAAAGATGATCGAGGCGCTCCAGTTAGCGAAGCGCACGCGAGCGCGGGCCACCGGCATCGCCGTCGCCAGCCACAGGGCTAACATCAGCATCAGCGCAGGAACCACCAAACGCGGAATCAATCCCCAGTAGCTGAACTGCACTTCATACAGCGCCCAGGCCAGGGTTAACAGGAAGGTAATAACGGCAAGAGGAAGAGCATATCGACTGCGGGTGAAGTAACCGACGGCGATGAATAGATAAGCCAGACCGGCTAGCAGATACCAGGCGCTGCCGCCCAGTGAGAGGAGTTTGCCACCCCAGATAGTTAAGAAAATCCCAATGCCAAAACTCAGCAGTACAAATAATAATCGGTATACGGTGAAGAATATCCCTCGACCGCTACCTTTTTGTTCGTCCATATTTCATCCCATTCGACATAAGTCGATATAACCAAAGTATTTATTCTTAATAACGCTGATGCGAATTTTCATAACACAGCGCATATAACCTGTTGGTTGGACGCCCCAGACCAGGGCGAAGAACGTAAGAAAGTATATGAATGTGTAAATCTTATGTAAAATTAAAACGCATAAAATGTTTAAAATTTTTTAATTTATAAAAGGAAGTTGATAGACGCGTCAGGAGCAAAAGATGGGAGGTGTTAGGCGAGGTTGAGGGGAGAGAAATGAGATAAACAGGCTTGCCGACCCGCCGCCCCCGGCCGATCGGCAATCCAGTTTTAACGGTTAATGGGCGTGTTGACCGACGCTAATTTCCCGTAAGGCAGCAATCAGATCCAGCTGCGCCAACTCTTTTAAACCTTCACGTTTAATGAACTGGCTGCGGTGTTTACTTTTGACCTCTTCGAGACGCTTTTTAATCTCTTCCGCAGGCAATTTGTACCAACCGCGTCGCTGTTTCTCGCCGCCAATGTCCAGCCACAGCTCCGAGTAACTGGCTTTCACCTTGTCGCTCTTCACGTGGTAATCGCTGTCGATGGCGTAGATCTCGCGGATATCAAAATGGCGCAATAAACCGTACAGCAAAGTGATAATCAGGTTTTTTGGCCGCGTTCCGTAGAGTTCTTTTGTCAACGCTTTGACTTCATCGTTGCTAATATCTTTACCGCCCTGAATACCGCCGATCCACGCGCTGCCTTGTTCAGTGCAGGAGAAACAGATGCTGTATACCCGTTTATTGTCGAGGAACATCTGCAACATCAGCTCCCCTTCCTCCTGAAACGGCGACGCCAGCAGTTTCACTTCCAGGCTGGTCCCATTCTTCAACGGGATGTCGATCATCGAGCGACCAAACGCCGTGACATTATACAACTGCGGCAATACGTCCGGATTAAACCTTTTTTCGATGAACTGTAACGCGCCGTGAGCAATATTCAGCTTGGCCCTTTTCGACATTTTCTTATTTAAATAAGCTTTAAAAGGTTTATCTTCAAAGCTGACCAATCCCGGGGTAGCGCCGGTTAATTTGGCACAGGCATAGGTTTGGCAAAATTGTTGATATTCCTTGTACTTTCCTCCTGTTAAAGGTATTTCTCTGCATTTGCGCAATACCTTTTTATATTTAAGTTTAACGTTACAAATGACCTTATTATTTTTCCGCCATTCTTTGATGGCCGATGCTGTTGTAGATACCATTGATCAAGATCCATAGATTCATCCATAATCGCGGCCATAATATCATATATAAAACTGGTCAATGGTTATTTACTGGTTCGTTGTCATTCCATTTAATAAACAGTCAAAAAATTATCTTTTAGTGCGCAATAAATAATAAAAAATAATGTCAACTATGATTATTGGCGGTCATTGAATAACATTCAGACATTCCTGTATCAGAAACGGTCTGGTGATTAACGCTCTGTGCGATTGCGGCATGCGCGACGTGCATCAATCAGTCGTTTTGACCTATACTCTGTCGACAGTCAAAACAGTAGTAAAGTGGGTAACTCATGGAAATTGATCTCGACAACCTGGTCTTTAACGGCCTGGAAGAAGCGGAAGAACGTAACGCTGAACGCCTGGATGAAGCTGATAAAAAAGCGCAGGCGATTGTTGCCGATGATGATTGCGGCGATGCCTGCAAAATCTGATTCCCGAACCGGCTAACCAGGCCGGTTTTTTTTTACCTGTTGCCCTCCTGAGCGGGTAAAAAACCCTTCAGCGTATCCAGGAGGGCCTGCGCCGCTTTCGATAGCTGCATATGCCCGGCGTGAATCACGCCAATACACTTTTCAATCGGCGGATCGGTCAGCGGCAGGCACACCGCGCCCAACGACTGCATTTGCGATCGGCATAATGCAGGTACCGCGCTGCCGCCCAAACCGCTGGCGACCATCCGTCCTACGGTGACTAACTGATGGCTCTCCAGCGCCACGTCTAGCTGACTGCCGCTACGCGCCAACTCTTCTTCCAGCATCAGACGCACCGCCGATGGCCGCTGCAGGGTAATAAAATCCAGCGTCAACAGTTCACGCCAGCTCAATTGTTTTTTACTCGCCAGCGGCGACGTTTTTGGCACGATCGCCATAAAGCGATCCACCGCCAGCGGCGTAAACAGCAGATTGTTGGTGGGGGACGGCTCAAAGGCAATCCCCATCTCGACCCGCCCTTCGCGCACCATCTCGATCACCTGCTCGTTAATCACGTCATGTACCGTGACATTCACTCCCGCGTAGCGATCGCGGAAGGTTTTGAGCACTTCCGGCAACACGTTCGCGGCAAACGACGGCATAGCGGCAACGGAGATTTTTCCCCGTTGCAGAGTGAAACTTTGCCGCATCGCCTCTTCGGCATTATCCCAGTCCGCCAGCAGCTGGCGCGCCATCGGCAGGAAGGTTTCCCCCTCCTGGGTTAATGTCACTTTGCGGGTGCTGCGCTGCAACAACGCGCCGCCCAGCGACTCTTCCAACCCCTTAATGGTCAAGCTCAAGGCTGGCTGCGACAGATTCAGCCGCTCGCTGGCGTGGGCGAAATTGAGAGTGTGAGCTACCGCTAAAAACGCGCGTAACTGTTTGACACTCATTCTCATTTTTCTTCCTGTTAACTAATTGAAAGAATTTAGTTAACGATAAATTAATAAAAAAACCAAATGAGTGGGTCACAAATTCAAAATTATCAAATCAGTCTGCGCCCTCAATGATAGAGCCATCGCAAGGCAGGAGAAAAAAGATGGCAGGACTGGATAAACGCGTCGCCAGCTATGAAGCGGCACTGGAAGGATTAACCGACGGCATGACGCTGCTGGCTGGCGGTTTTGGCCTGTGCGGCATCCCGGAAAATTTAATTGCCGAGGTTAAACGCCGCCGGGTTCAGGGGCTGACCGTGGTCTCTAACAACTGCGGCGTCGATGGCTTCGGTCTCGGCATGCTGCTGGAAGCTCGCCAGGTACGCAAAGTCGTGGCCTCCTACGTTGGCGAAAACGCCCTCTTTGCGCAGCTGGCGCTGAGCGGCGAACTGGCCGTGGAACTCACGCCGCAGGGAACGCTTGCGGAAAAAATCCGCGCCGGCGGCGCCGGGATCCCCGGTTTCTATACCGCCACCGGCTACGGAACCCCGGTGGCGGAAGGGAAAGAGGTCCACCAGTTCGACGGTAAAAATTACATCCTCGAAGAGGCCATTCGCGGCGATTTCGCACTAGTGAAGGGCTGGAAGGCCGACTGGTACGGCAATGTGGTCTATCGCCATACCGCGCAGAATTTTAACCCGCTGATGGCCACCGCCGGGCGCATCACGGTGGTGGAAGTTGAAGAGATCGTCGCGCCCGGCGAACTACCGCCCAGCGCTATCCACACGCCCGGTATTTATGTTGACCGTCTGATCGTCGGGCAATTCGAAAAACGCATTGAACAACGCACGCTGCGCGCAGGGGGAAACTGAACATGTTAACTCGTGAACAAATGGCGATGCGCGTCGCCCAGGAGCTGCGCGACGGCGACTACGTTAATCTCGGCATCGGGATTCCGACGCTGGTGGCCAACTATATCCCTGCGGGTATCGACGTGATGCTGCAGTCGGAAAACGGTCTGCTGGGGATGGGCGAATTTCCCGATGCGGCGACGATCGATGCCGACATGATTAACGCAGGCAAGCAAACCGTCACCGCGCAAACCGGTGCCGCGATTTTCGATTCCGCCCAGTCGTTCGCCATGATCCGCGGCGGTCATGTTGACCTCACGGTCCTGGGCGCCTTTGAAGTCGACGTCGCGGGCAATATCGCCTCATGGATGATCCCGGGGAAAATGGTCAAGGGAATGGGCGGCGCCATGGATCTGGTCGCGGGGGCGCAAAATATCATCGTGGTCATGACCCACGCGTCGAAAAACGGTGAATCCAAACTGCTCCCGCAGTGCACCCTTCCACTCACCGGCGCGGGCTGCATTCGTCGGGTGCTCACCGACCTCGCCCTGCTGGAGATTACCGACGGCGCCTTCGTCCTGCGCGAATACGCGCCCGGCGTCAGCATTGACGACATTGCCCAAAAAACGGCGGGACGGCTGGTTGTTGCCGACGATGTCCGCGAAATGCGCTTCAACTGAGGAATGAATATGAAAGACATCGCTATCGTCAGCGCGGTGCGAACGCCCATCGGCAGTTTTCGCGGCGCATTTGCCCCCCTTTCCGCTGTCGACCTCGGCGCTGCGGCGGTGCGTGGCCTACTGGAACGTACTCAACTGCCGGCCGATGCAGTCGACGAGCTGATTTTTGGTCAGGTATTAACCGCTGGCTGCGGACAGAATCCGGCACGACAAACCGCGCTGCAAGCCGGGCTGCCGGTCGCTACTCCGGCCGTTACCGTTAATCTGGTGTGCGGCTCCGGGTTAAAGGCCGTACAGCAGGCGGTGCAGGCGATTCGCAGCGGCGACTCGGAAATCGTTATCGCCGGCGGCCAGGAGAGCATGAGCAACGCCCCTTACCTGGTCAACGGCGCGCGCGATGGATTACGTTTCGGCCACGCCAGTATGCAGGACAGCATGATTCAGGATGGTCTGTGGGATGCGTTTAACGACTATCACATGGGAATGACCGCGGAGAACCTCGCTGACGCCTTCAATATCAGCCGCGCCCGGCAGGATGCCTTTGCCGCGCTTTCGCAACGCAAAGCGGCCGCCGCGATGGCCGCCGGACGCTTTCAGACTGAGATCGTGCCGGTCACCGTCGCGCAGGGGAAAAAGCCGCCGCGCGTGGTCACCGAAGACGAGCAGCCGCGGCCGGAGAGCAGCGAGCAGCAACTGGCGCAACTGCGCCCGGCCTTCCGCACAGAAGGGGGCAGCGTCACCGCCGGTAATGCCTCGTCGCTCAACGACGGCGCAGCGGCGGTGTTGCTGATGAGCGTGGAGAAAGCGCAGCAACTTGGCCTGCCGGTACTGGCCAGGATCGTCAGCTCGGCGGTCACCGGCGTCGATCCGGCAGTCATGGGTATTGGCCCGGTTAGCGCCTGTCGAATGGCGCTGCAGCGCGCCGGTTGGACGCTTGATGAGGTGGCGTTAATTGAAGCTAACGAAGCGTTCGCCGTGCAGGCGCTGGCCGTCGGGCAGGTACTGGAGTGGGACAGTCAGAAGGTTAACGTCAACGGCGGCGCTATCGCCCTTGGCCATCCGATCGGCGCCTCCGGCTGCCGCATTCTGGTCAGTCTACTGTACGAAATGCAACGCCGCGACGTCAGCAAAGGCCTGGCGACCCTCTGCGTCGGCGGCGGACAGGGTATCGCCATGACCATTGAACGTTAACAGGAGCCACTATGTATACACCTCAATTAGCGGTACTGGGAGCGGGCCTGATGGGCGTCGGCATTGCCTGTCATTTCGCCCGTCACGGCCATGCCGTTTGTTTATATGATACCGACCCGGGGCGCATCGGCGACATCCCCGGCGTCGCCACGGCCATTTTACGCGAACTCGAAGAATGCGGGCAGTTTGATCCCGCTCAGCGCGCTGCGGTGCTCGCGCGCCTGTCGGGCGCCACGGCATTAGGCGAACTCGCCAACGCCACCTTACTGATCGAAGCTATTCCGGAACGCCTGCCGCTCAAACACGCCTTATACGCCGAGCTGGAAGCGCTTATCGCCGATGATGCCATCATCGCCAGCAACACCAGCGGCCTGCCGCCGGACCAGCTGGCGCAGGGCATGCGTCATCCCGAACGATTACTGATCGCCCACTTCTGGCACCCGCCGCACTTTATCCCACTGGTCGAGGTGGTCCCCGGCAGCGCCACCCTGCCGCATCTGGCCGGCGAGGTCAGCGACTTTTTCACCGCCTGCGCGCTGGAAGCGGTCGTGCTCAACCGCGCCGCGCCGGGCTTTGTCGGCAACCGCCTGCAGTTCGCCCTGCTGCGCGAAGCGCTACATATCGTCCACAGCGGGATAGCCTCGCCGGAAGTGGTCGATAAGGTGATGCGCGCCTCGCTCGGCCGCCGCTACGCCATGGTTGGGCCGCTGGAAGCCGCCGACATGACCGGGCTGGCGACGGTACAGGATATTTGTCAGCACCTGCTGCCGGAGCTGGCCAGCGGCAACGAAATGATGACGCTGGTCGCCGATAAGGTGGCGCAAGGCGATACCGGCGCCCGCAGTGGACAAGGTTTTTACCGCTGGGATGAGGCCCGGCAGAAACGTATCCAGTCGCGCCGCGAGCACCAGCTGCGCTACGCCCTGAAACCGTAACTTCCTCGTTTTGTACCCCCGACAATAACAATGATAGTGAGGAGTCGTAATGAGTGTGTTGATTGCCCTGGCCGCGCTGGCATTACTGATGCTGGCGGCGTACCGTGGATACAGCGTTATCCTTTTTGCCCCTATCGCCGCGCTTGGCGCGGTCTTGCTCACCGACCCGAGCGCGGTCGGCCCTACCTTTACTGGCCTGTTTATGGAAAAAATGGTCGGTTTTGTGAAGCTCTATTTCCCGGTGTTTCTGCTGGGCGCCGTCTTCGGCAAGCTGATTGAGCTATCCGGCTTCTCGCGCGCGATCGTCGCCGCCGCCATACGTATTCTCGGGCGACGGCATGCTATCCCGGTGATCGTACTGGTGTGCGCCCTGCTGACCTACGGCGGCGTATCGCTGTTCGTGGTCGCCTTTGCGGTCTATCCCTTTGCCGCCGAGCTGTTTCGCCAGAGCGGCATTCCAAAACGGCTTATCCCGGCAACCGTCGCGCTGGGCGCGTTCTCATTTACCATGGATGCCCTGCCCGGTACGCCGCAGATCCAGAACATTATCCCGACCAGCTTTTTCGGCACCAACGCCTGGGCCGCGCCCTGGCTGGGGCTGATTGGCTCGCTGTTTATCATCACCTTCGGTTTACTGTGGCTGGAGCGTCAGCGCCGTAAAGCGCAGGCTCATGGCGAAGGCTACGGCACCGATCTGCAAAATGAACCGGAGACGCCGGATAACATTAACCTGCCGCATCCGCTGATCGCCATTGCCCCGTTGCTGCTGGTTGGCGTGCTGAATCTCCTGTTTACCCGTTGGATCCCGCAGTGGTACGGCGCAAGCCATGAGCTGACCCTACCAGGGCTGGCGAAACCGATTGTGACTGAAGTCGGCAAAATCACCGCAATCTGGGCGGTGGAAGCGGCGCTGCTTTCCGGCATCATCGTGGTGTTGGTGTTTGGTTTTCGCAATATTCGCGGGCGGCTGGCGGAAGGCAGCCGTACGGCGGTCAGCGGGGCGATCCTCGCGGCGATGAACACCGCCTCGGAATACGGTTTCGGCGCGGTGATCGCCGCTCTGCCGGGTTTCCTGGTGTTGTCCAAAGCGCTGACCGCAATTCCCAATCCGCTGTTAAACGAAGCAATTAGCGTCACCGTACTGGCCGGGATCACCGGTTCCGCTTCCGGCGGGATGAGCATCGCGCTGGGCGCGATGTCCGATACCTTCATTGCCACCGCCCACGCCGCCAATATTCCGCTCGAAGTGCTGCACCGCGTCGCCTCGATGGCCAGCGGCGGCATGGACACCCTACCGCACAACGGCGCGGTGATCACCCTGCTGGCGATCACCGGTTTAAGCCATCGCCAGGCCTATGGCGGCATCTTCGCGATTACGGTGATCAAAAGCCTTGCGGTCCTGTTTGTCATTGCCGTGTTCTATTTAACCGGCATTGTTTAACCCATTATGTCAGGAGTAAACAAATGAATCTGAACGGTAAAACGGCGCTGGTCACCGGCTCCACCAGCGGAATTGGCTTAGGCATCGCCAAAGTGCTGGCGCAGGCTGGCGCACAGCTGGTGCTCAACGGCTTCGGCGACAGTAACAACGCCCGCGCCGAAGTCGCCGCGCTGGGCAAAGTCCCCGGCTATCACGATGCCGACCTGCGCGATGTCGGGCAGATTGAAGCGATGATGCGCTACGCCGAAAGCGAGTTTGGCGGCGTCGATATTGTGATTAATAACGCGGGTATCCAGCATGTCGCCCCGGTGGAGCAGTTCGCGGTGGAAAAGTGGAATGATATTCTGGCGATTAACCTGTCCAGCGTGTTCCATACCAGCCGCCTGGCGCTGCCGGGCATGCGCGATCGCAACTGGGGGCGCATTATTAACATTGCCTCCGTGCATGGTCTGGTGGCCTCGAAAGAGAAATCGGCCTACGTCGCCGCCAAACATGGCGTCATCGGTTTTAGCAAAACGCTGGCGCTGGAGACCGCACGCACCGGCATTACCTGTAACGCAATCTGCCCAGGCTGGGTGCTCACGCCGCTGGTGCAACAGCAGATCGATAAGCGCATTGCTGACGGGGCCGATCCGGAGCAGGCCAGAGAGCAATTGCTGGCAGAAAAACAACCTTCCGGTGAATTCGTGACCCCGCAGCAGTTGGGCGAAATGGCGCTGTTCTTGTGCAGCGACGCCGCCGCCCAGGTCCGCGGCGCGGCATGGAATATGGACGGCGGCTGGGTGGCGCAGTAAATCTCTCCCGCGCGGGTGAGACTGCCGGTTTGTCGGGTGGCGGCTAACGCCTTACCCGACCTACATGTCGCGCCATTTGTTACCCCGTAGCCCTGCTAAGCGCAGCGCAGGCAGGGGAAATCCCGGTGGGGCCGTTATTCTGTCGGGTGGCGCTACGCTTACCCGACCTACATGTCGTGCCATTTGTTATCCCGTAGCCCTGCTAAGCGCAGCGCAGGCAGGGGAAATCCCGGCGGAGCCGTTATTCTGTCGGGTGGCGCTACGCTTACCCGACCTACATTTTGCGCCATTTGTTATCCCGTAGCCCTGCTAAGCGCAGCGCAGGCAGGGGAAATCCCGGTGAGGCCGTTATTCTGTCGGGTGGCGCTACGCTTACCCGACCTACACGCCGCGACATTTGTTACCCCGTAGCCCTGCCAAGCGCAGCGCAGGCAGGGGAAATCCCGGCGGGTCGTTATTCTGTCGGGTGGCGCTACGCCTTATCCGGCCTACATGTCGCGCCATTTGTCATCCCGTAGCCCTGCTAAGCGCAGCGCAGGCAGGGAAAATCCCGGCGGGGCCGTTATTCTGTCGGGTGGCGCTACGCTTACCCGACCTACATGTCGCGCCATTTGTTACCCGTAGCCCTGCCAGGCGCAGCGCAGGCAGGGGAAATCCCTGTGGGGCCGTTATTCTGTCGGGTGGCGCTACGCTTACCCGACCTACATGCCGCGTCATTTGTTACCCCGTAGCCCTGCCAGGCGCAGCGCAGGCAGGGGAAATCCCGGCGGGGCCGTTATTCTGTCGGGTGGCGCTACGCTTACCCGACCTACATGTCGCGCCATTTGTTACCCCGTAGCCCTGCCAGGCGCAGCGCAGGCAGGGGAAATCCCGGCGGGGCCGTTAGTTATTCTGTCGGGTGGCGCTACGCTTACCCGACCTACATGTCGCGCCATTTGTCATCCCGTAGCCCTGCCATTTACTGCGCTTGCTGTTGCGCCTGCGCCAGCTGGCGGGCAATCGCCTGACGGCGCGCATCGCCCTCCGGCAGCAGGACCAGCAATTGCTGCAGCGCCACAACCGCCTGCGGATAATCTTCATTGCGCACCGCGCTGAGCGCCAGCATCTCCAGCACCGGCAGGCTCTTCGGCTGCCGCTGATGTAAATCGCGCAGCAGCAGTTCGCCCATTCGCATTTGACCATTATCACCCGCCCGCACCAGCGCGCTGGCGTAATCGAAAGTCGCCGCTGGGTCATCCGCCGCCAACGCGTGCGCGCGGCCAAAGGCGCCGATCGCCGTGTCGCCATCGTTCAGCAACAGACCCAACCGCCCGAGCAGCTGCCAGCCGACGAGATCGTCGGGATGATCCTGCAGATGACTACGCAGCCCCAGACGCAGCTGAGCCAATTCATCCATACGCAACGGCGGCGCCGTCGGGTCCTTTACCTGCTGCAAGAGCGCGGGATAGTTCCGTTCGGCCTGCTGCCACAACAACACCTGGCCAAAATCACTGGTTTTAAGGTAAATACCGATGCTCAATAACGCCAGCAGCAGCGCGCCCGGCAACAGCGCCCAGCGGCTTAACGGACGAGCGCTCTGCTGACCGCCCGGCGGAATATCCGCCAGCAGCGTGCGCTGCAGTTCGACGACCATCGCCTCATTCCCATCGGCGCGCTCCTGCTCAAGCTCGCGCAGCCGCGACTGATACAGCGCGCGGTTAAGGGTATCGCGGTCCACCGCCCCGTTGCCCTGCCATGGGAAATAGAGCAGCGCCAGCGCGCCAATCAACAGCAGTGCGGCGATAACGACAAAGAGACTCATCGTTCGTTTCCTTCTTTTAGTAATGCTGCCAGCCGCTGGCGCTCTTCGTCACTGAGCGCGGCATCGAGGCTTCCACGACGTCGCGAGCGGGCGATTAACAGCCCAATCCCGGCCACGACGAACAGTCCCGGCCCCAGCCACAGTAGAATGGTTCCCGCCGTCACCGGCGGCTCATAGCTGACAAAATTACCGTAGCGCGCCACCATATAATCGACGATCTGCGCTTTGCTTTGGCCCTGCTGCATCAGCTCGTAAACCTTCAGCCGCATATCGGCGGCAATCATCGCATTGGAGTCGGCGATGCTGTTGTTCTGGCACTTCGGGCAACGCAGCTGCGAGGTAATATCGCGGAATGCCTGCTCCTGCGCTTCATCTTTAAACTGCCAGGCGTCGATAGCGGCCCATGCCTGGCTGGTCAGGATCAGCGCCAACAGCGCAACGATCGAGCGCTTCATGAGGCTGACTCCCGGCTGTACTTTTCCCACAGCGGCTGGAGCTGCTCGCGCCACACCCGCGGGTTTAAGTCGCCCGCATGACGCCAGCGAATAATCCCCTGACCATCGATCAGAAAGGTCTCCGGCGCGCCATAGACGCCGAGATCCAACCCCAGCATGCCATTACCGTCAAACAGGCTCAGCGTATAAGGATTGCCGAGGCTGTCCAGCCAGTTCACCGCCTTCTGCCGGTCATCTTTATAGTTCATCCCGACCACCCGCACGCCCTGTTGCGCCAGCCCTCTGAGGAACTGATGTTCCGCACGGCAGGTTGGACACCAGGTCGCCCAGACGTTCAGCAACAGCGGCTTGCCGCTGATGAGTACCGAACGATCGTAGATTTTGCCGGGAGCGTTAAGCGCCTCAAGACGAAATTCTGGTACCGGTTTGCCAATCAACGCCGACTCCAGGGTCGTGGGATCGTCGCCATCGGCATTACGCATCAATTGCCAGAACAGCGCGATCGCCAACGCCAGAAACAGCGCCAGCGGGATAAAGAGCAGTTTACGGTTCATTGCGCCTCCTGCAGCTTTTTACGCATCCGATAGAGCGGGTCGAGCATGCAGCACAGACCGCCCAGCGCCATCAGTACGCCGCCATACCAGATCCAGCGGACGAAGGGTTTGTAATACAAACGCACCGCCCAACTGCCGTCTTTCAGTTCTTCGCCCAACGCGGCGTACAAATCGCGGGTTAACCCGCCGCTGATTGCCGCTTCGGTCATCATCATCCGGCTGGCGGTATAAAAACGCTTTTCCGCGTACAGCGTCGCCTCCGGGCGGCCGTTGCGGGTGACGGCGATAATACCTTCGCCGCCGGTCCAGTTCGGGCCAACAATGTTACGCACACCGTTAAACACAAAGTGGTAATGGTGAATATCAATGCTATCGCCAGGCTGCATACGCACGTCGCGTTCGACGCTGTAGTTCTGGCTGAAGGTGATGCCGATGACGGTTACCGCCACGCCAACGTGACCGAGCACCATCCCCCACTGGCTGCGCGATAGCGTGCGCAAACCGCGCCAGAAGCCGTGGCGATGCGTTGCCCGTTCGTGGATTTCAATCAACGCGAAGATAAGCACCCACAGCGCCATCATCAGGCCAATCACCGCCATCGCCGTGATGCGATCCTGCAGCAACCAGGGCAGCGCCAGAGAAAGTGACAACGTCACCAACAAAGATATCGCCAGCCGCTTAAGCTGTTTGCCCGGTTCATCGCGTCGCCAGCGAATCAGCGGCCCCAGCCCCAGCAGTAGCGCAAACGGCGCCATCAACGCCGTGAACATGGTGTTGAAGAACGGTTCGCCGATCGAAATGCTGCCAAGTCCCAGCTCTTTATGCACCAGCGGCAGCAGCGTGCCGAGCAGCACGACCAGCATTGCGGCGATCAGCAGAATATTATTACCAAGCAGGAACGACTCGCGCGACCACAGCGAATGCTCAACTCGCGCCCGCACTCGCCCGCCTTTCAGGGCATACAGCAGCAGCGAACCGCCAATAGCGATGGTCAGCAGCGCAAGAATAAACAGCCCGCGCGACGGGTCGGACGCAAATGAATGCACCGAGACTAGCACCCCGGAACGCACCAGGAAGGTTCCAAGCAGACACAGGGAGAACGCGGCAATCGCCAACAGCACCGTCCAGGCGCGGAAGCTGCCGCGCTTCTCGGTCACCGCCAGCGAATGCAGTAACGCCGTGCCGACCAGCCACGGCATAAACGAGGCGTTTTCCACCGGATCCCAGAACCACCAGCCGCCCCAGCCCAGCTCGTAATAGGCCCATGCCGAGCCCAGCACAATGCCGAGCGTAAGGAACATCCATGCCGCCTGGGTCCAGGGACGCGACCAGCGCGCCCAGGCGGTATCCAGACGCCCCGCCAGCAGAGAGGCAATGGCAAAGGCGAAGGCCACCGAAAACCCGACATAACCCATATAGAGGATCGGCGGATGGAAAATCATGCCGATATCCTGCAGCAACGGATTAAGGTCGCGACCGTCAATCGGATACAGCGGCAGACTGCGGCTGAACGGGTTAGAGGTGAAAAGAATAAACAACAGGAAGCCGAAGGCGATCATCCCCATCACCGCCAGCACCCGCGCGACGGCATCAAGCGGCATCCGACGGCTGAATAACGCGACGGCAAAGGTCCAGACGCTGAGCAGCAGCACCCACAGCAGTAATGACCCCTCGTGCGCGCCCCAGGTCGCCGCGACCCGATACCACACCGGTAGCGCGCTGTTGGAGTTTTCCGCCACATAACGCACGGTAAAATCGTTAACCACAAAAGCCTGCACCAGCACAAGAAACGCGCCGACAATACAGGCAAACAACGCGCAGGCCAGCGGACGGGCCAACGCCATTAGCCGCCGGTCCTGCCGCGCCGCGCCCCACAGCGGATAGACGCTGAGCAACAGCGCCAACCCCGCCGCCAGGCACAGCAGATAATTCCCCAGTTCCGGCATCATGGCTGCGCCCCTTGTGTCTCAGGCTTCATGGCGTTTTTCACTTCTGGCGGCGTGTAATTTTCGTCATGCTTCGCCAGCACCTGCTGAGCAGTGATATGGCGTTCACCGTCCAGCACGCCCTGCGCCACCACGCCCTGACCTTCGCGGAACAGGTCCGGCAGGATGCCTTTATAGCTCACATCAACCACACCGCGAGCGTCATACAGCTTAAACCGAACGTCGAGGGTTTGCGGGTCTCGCTGTACGGATCCCGGCTGTACGTATCCACCAACCCGCAGGCGCTGGCCGGGATGCGGCAGCGCCTGGGTTTCGGTTTTCCCATAGATAATTTCGCCCGGGGTATAAAACAGATCGATGTTGCTGCTCAGCGCGTACAGCGTCAGGCTGATGGTCAGCCCGAGTCCGGCGAGCACCGCCAGCACGATATACAGACGGGTTTTACGACGCGCTTGCATCCGCGGCCTCCTTTTCACGACGGCGAGCGGCATCGATACGCCGCTCGCGGGCCTGCTGGCGTCGCACATCATTAAACACCGCCCGCCGCGCCCACAGCGTGTGGACGGTCAGCAAACCAAACGCGGCGACTGCAACCGCAACCGCCAACCAGACATAAAACGCGTAGCCGCCCATCGTCAGGAAGGCGGCAAAGGAAGAAAACGCGGGGCTCATTTGGCGGCTCCTTTATTCACCAGCGCAACCACCCACGGCCGACGGCGCTCCTGTTGCAGGATCAGATTACGCAGGCGCATCAGCGTCAGCGTCGCGGCCAGCGCGAGGAAACCGAAAATACAAATCCGCAACGGCAAGCGCATGCTCGGGTCGATGGATTGCTGCATATTGGTCGAGCCCTGATGCAGGGTATTCCACCAGAATACCGAATAATGAATGATGGGCAGATTAACCACGCCGACCAGCACGAGGATCCCGGCGGCCCGTCCGGCCAGCCGACGATCGTCAAAGGCGTGCCACAGCGCGATGATACCGGCGTAGAGAAATAGCAGGACCAGCTCCGATGTCAATCGGGCATCCCAAATCCACCAGGTTCCCCACATCGGCTTACCCCATGCCGCGCCGCTCACCAGCGCCACGAAGGTGCAAACCGCGCCGACCGGCGCCAGCGCGGCAATGGCCAGGTCGGCCATTTTAACCTGCCAGACCAGGCCGACGAATGCGGCGATCGCCATTGAAAAATAGAGCCCCATCGACCACATCGCCGCCGGGACGTGAAGATACATGATCCGGTAGCTCTCCCCCTGCTGATAGTCGGCGGGAGCGAAACCAAAGCCCCATCCCAACCCGATAATCAGCAGCAGCGCGCTTAACGCCGCCAGCCACGGGATCCAGCGACCGCACAGACCGTATAGCCGTTCAGGTATCGCCAGTTGATGTAACGCTTTCCACATAGACGCTTACTCACACTGTTATTATGACCGCGCCCGCAGGCGCAGCGGATTATTGCACCGTCAGCCGCAGAGCGGCGGCGGTGGCGAACGGGCATAACGTGGCGCTGGCGGTTAAAAACGCCGCCAGAATCGCCAGATACCCCGTCACCGGCAACCCGGCCGCGGCGGCCTGGGTTGCGGCAGTGGCGAAAATCAATAGCGGCACCGCCAACGGCAGCACCAGCAGGCTCAACAGAACGCCGCCGCGCTTAAGGCCCACCGTCAGGCCAACCCCCACCGCGCCGAGAAAACTCAGCGTAGGCGTGCCCAGCAATAGCGTCAGCGCTAGCACCCCGGCGTCGTGGGCGCTCATCCCCAACAACAATGCCGCCAGCGGGGAGAGGATCAACAGCGGCAGACCGCTCATCATCCAATGGGCGACGACTTTAACCAGCACCACTGCCACCAGCGGCGTCGGCAGCAACATAAGCTGTTCCAGCGATCCGTCCTGCCAGTCATCGCGGAACAGTCGATCCATCACCAACAGCGCCGCCAGCAGCGCGGCAACCCACACCACGCCAGGCGCGATCTGCGCCAACAGTTGCGGATCGGCACCGACGCCGAACGGAAACAGCGTAATAACAATCAGGAAGAACCACAGCGGATTAAGGATCTCCGCGCCATTACGCCATGCCAGACGCAGTTCACGACTAAACAGCGCCCGCATCATCGGCAGGTCTCCGTTTCACCGCGTAGACGCAAGGTTCGCAGCGGACAGCTCAGCGGGCGCAGCGGTTGGTGGGTGGTGAGAATCACGCCGCCGCCGCGCAGCGCATGCTGCTCCAGACGGCGGGTCAGGGTTTCTATGGCTGTGGCATCCAGCGCAGTGAAAGGCTCATCGAGGATCCACAGCGGCGCCTCGGTCAGCCACAGGCGAGTCAGCGCCACCCGCCGCTGCTGCCCGGCGGAGAGCTGGCTTAAGGGGATATCTTCATAGCCGACAAGGCCGACGGCGGCAAGCGCCGCCTCCCGCGCCTGAGCGCTGCTGGCCGGGAAAAAGAAACGCAGGTTTTCATCGGCGGTCAACGCCGCTTTCACACCGGGTTTATGACCCAGCCACAGCAACTGCTGATGAAAACAATCCCGTACCTTCGCCAGCGGCTGGCCCTGCCAGCGCACTACGCCGCTTTCCGGGCGCGCCAGGCCGCACAGGATCCGCAACAGCGACGTTTTACCCGCGCCGTTGTCACCGGCGACCTGCAACAGTTCGCCGGAAGAAAGGGTTAACGTCAGATGCTGAAATAGCAGCCGATCGTCAAAGATGCAGGTCAGTCGCTCTGCATGCAGCATTAAGGCAAACTCCTTGATTCAGACAGCGTTTTACGTCATCGATAAGTATGGGTTGCGCCGCGTTGGCAGCGCAACCCTGACGATTACTGTCCGGAGGTCGGCAGTTTCGAGACGTCGGCGCTACCTAACGCTTTCTCGTCGCGAACGATCGACTTGTCCTTACGTACTTTCGCCACATCGCTGGCGCTCACCGGCGGCGCGTTGTTCCCCCAGCTGGTGCGGATGAAATTGACCACATCCGCCACCTGCTGATCGTCCAGACGCCAGCCGAATGACGGCATGGTCAGGTTGGAGACCGCCCCTTTCACTGCAGGCGTGGTACTGCCGGTCAGAATGATGTGGATAAGCGAGGTCGCGTCCTCCGTCTGCACTACCGGGTTGCCTTCCAGCGACGGGAAGGCACGCTTATAACCGACGCCGTCGGTACGGTGGCAGGCCGCGCAGTTATCGACGTACAGCGCCGCGCCGGTTTTGCTGTCATCGCCCTTCCACAGATCTTTAGCCACGCTATCTTCTACCGGCGCTGCTGCCTGTTTGCCCCCACGCGGCGGCAGCGACTTCAGATAGCGGGCAATCGCGGTGATATCGTCGTCAGAAAGATACTGCAGGCTGTGCTCAACCACATCACTCATGCCGCCGAAGACCACCGATTTATCATTACGCCCGGTTTTCAGGAACTCGGCCAGTTCGGCTTCGCTCCAGCTGCCCAGGCCGTCGCGGTTTTCGCCGCGCAGGCTGGAAGCGACCCAGCCGTCAATCGGCGCATTGCTGCCCGCCAGGTAATCATCGCCTTCGCTTTCGCTGAGCGCTTTTTCCTGCATGGTCAGGCTACGCGGGGTATGACAAGCACCGCAGTGACCGAGCCCTTCCACCAGATAACGTCCGCGCTCAAGCACCGGATCAACCTGCGGGTTGACGACAAAGTCACTCGGCGTCGGCGCGAAGATGCCGCGCCAGAACGCCAGCGGCCAACGCATCGACAGCGGCCACGGAATATCCGTGTCTTTGTTGGCGACATTGACCGGTTCCACACCGTGCATAAAGTAGGCGTACATCGCGCGCATATCCGCTTCGCTGATACGGGCGAAGGACGGATACGGCATCGCCGGATACAACGTAGAGCCGTCTTTACGCACGCCTTTACGTACCGCATCGTCAAACTCTTCGAAGGTATAACCGCCAATACCCTGTTCTTTATCCGGCGTAATATTCGTGGAATAGATGGTGCCGATCGGCGTTTCCATCGGCAGGCCGCCGGCAAAAGGTTTCCCTTCTTTGCCGTTAGTGTGACAGGCGACGCAGTCCCCGGCGCGCGCCAGATACTCGCCCTGCTTAATCAAATTACTGTCCGCGGGCGCCTCTTCGGCCCACGCCGCACAGCTTAACGCACCGAGCACCAGTGCCGATAACCATTGCATTTTCATCATTTGCCTTCCCTTATGCCTGCACCAATGGACCCGGATTTCTCAGGTACTGCTCGCGGATAGCCTTCGCCGACCAGTAGGCCAACGCGGCGACCGTGCCGGTCGGGTTGTAGCCCAGCCCCTGCGGGAAGGCGGAAGCGCCGATCACGAAGACGTTATGCACGTCCCAGCTTTGCAGATAACGGTTCACTGCGCTGGTTTTCGGATCCTCACCCATCACCGCGCCGCCGTTCATGTGGGTGGTCTGGTAGCTGGTGGTGTCAAAGTGGCTGTTGGCGTTTTTCGGGCTGCCGAGCATATATTTCGGCTTCATCGCTTTGGCGATCGGCGCCATCTTATCGAACATAAACTGCGCCATCTTGATGTCGTTTTCCTGCCAGTCGAAAGTCATTCGCAGCAGCGGCTGGCCAAAGACGTTTTTGTAATTCGGGTCGAGATCGAGATAGTTCTGACGATAGGACTGATGCGCGCCGTGGGCATCCATCGACAGGTGATGGGTATAGGTATCGGCAACCGCCGATTTCCATTTGCTGCCCCACGCCGGAGTACCTGGCGGCACCGGCAGACCGGAGATCGGTTTGGTCCCGGCCTGGTTGACCCAGAACGGCGAACCGCCGACGAAGCCCGCCGCGCCGTGGTCGAAGTTGTCGGCGTTGAAATCATCGACGCCGACGCCATTACCGCCCGCGCCGATGAACGGATTGGTAATGGTGTCTTTATCGAATATGGCCTTGATAGTGGTCATGTTCTGATAGGCGAAGTTACGCCCAACCACCCCTTCGCCGGTTTCAGGATTATAAGGTTTGCCAATGCCGGAAAGCAGCATCAGATGTACGTTGTGGAACTGGAAAGCGCCGATAATCACCAGATCCGCCGGTTGCTCCATTTCACGCCCCTGGCCGTCGACGTAGGTCACGCCGGTCGCGCGCGTTTTGTCATCGGTCAGGTTCACCTTCAGCACGTTGGCGTTGGTGCGCAGCTCAAAGCGTTTTTCCTGACGCAACGCCGGCAGGATGTTGACGTTCGGCGAGGCTTTGGAATACATGTAACAGGCGTAGCCGCTGCAGAAACCGCAGAAGTTACAGGGCCCCATCTGTGCGCCATACGGGTTGGTATAGGAATCAGAGGTGTTTGCCGACGGCAGGTTATACGGGTGATAACCGACTTCCAGCGCCGCTTTTTCAAACAGCTGCGCCGACCAGGTGTTTTTCTGCGCCGGTAACGGGAAATCACTTGAACGGTCCGGCGCGAAGGCATTGCCGCCGCGGCCTTTACCGACGACCTGTCCTTTGACGGACCAGGCGGTACCCGAGGTGCCGAACACTTTTTCCGCTTTATCGAAGAACGGCTCCAGTTCGTCGTAGGTCACCCCGAAATCCTGGATGATCATATCCTGCGGGATAAAGTTTTTACCATAGCGCTCTTCGTAATGGCTGCGCATCCGCAGTTCGATCGGGTCGACGCGGAAATGCACGCCGGACCAGTGCAGCCCCGCGCCGCCAACGCCGGTCCCCGGCAGGAAGGCAGCCAACTGGCGGTACGGTACCGCCTGCTGGCTGGTGTTGTGACGAATGGTCACGGTGCTTTTCGACAAGTCCTGGAACAGTTTACGGCGGATGTTATAGGTCAGCTCATCAATCACCTGCGGATAAGCGCCGTCCGGCCAGGTATCGCGCATCGGGCCGCGCTCCAGCGCCACCACGTTGAGCCCTGCTTCGGTCAGCTCTTTGGCCATGATTGCGCCAACCCAGCCGAAGCCGACAATCGCGACATCGGTTTTTTTCAATACAGTTGCCATAGTTACGCCCTCTCCCCATTAATTGATACCGGCGGGAAGGGGTAGCGTTCGCCCCGTTCAACCCAATCCATAAAGTCGGCGCGCGCGCCGGGAAAATTAATCAGCGTCCAGCCGACCATGCCTTTGTTGCCGCCATGGATCGGGTCGCTGAAGAACCCTTCGCGGGTGTTTTGCAGCAGATAGGAGAAGAACAGCGAAGCGGGCAGCTGTTTGAACTGCGCCTTGCCGGATTCCCACTGGCCGAGCGCCTCGTCCTGCTGTTCGCTACTCAACTCAGCAAAGGTCTTGTGATACTGGTTGTGACACCACTCTTCGGCATCGGCGATCCCGAGGTTGTAAATCTGTTTTGGCACCAGCGGCAGCTGATAGCCCATCTCTTTTGGCACGTCCGGGTTGAAAGGTCCCTGCATGTACCAGATAGAACCGGTGGCATAAGGCGTATTGAGCTGGCGGTCGATAAACTCCGGCACGCCGGCCTCTTTCGCACCGGGACCGAGTTCATCCGCCGGGATTAAGCGAGCGACGGCGGCGTTAATAAACACCCACTCACGATCGTTAAAGAATTGCGGTTTCCAGTCACTGGCCGCCGCATCGCTCCCGGAAGCGGCCTGCGCGGGCGCGCTGGCGGCAACGCCGATGGCCCCTACGCTACCGCTGCCGATAACTACCGTTGGGATCAAGGCCATTGATTTTACTAAAAAATCACGCCTTGAATTGTTGGTTTTCTCGCTCGACATAATCACATTCCTGTCAATTTAAATTACTGTTTTTGTAGGTTACAAGCCCAGCAAAGTCCGTTCTGGAACCGATACCATTTAATCACCGCAACAGCGGACCGTCTGGCTCGGGCCAACAAGTCATACAAAAATCGCCAATAGCGATAAAATTTATAAGGTTATCGTTTGGATATTAGACGATTCTCAACGCAACGCGGGAAAATGGCGCAAAAATTCACCTTCCTGCCACGATGAAAATGGGTATTTAATAATCCGAGTGCGGTAAGTCATGTGGAATTAACGCGTTTTTGGGTCTCACCAATACGTCAAAAAAGAGTGACTTGTATCACAAATGTTATTTTTTGTTTATGGTACATGGCAGATTAAGCACCTGTAAATACTCGCTTCCGCAATAATTAAACAATTCGAGCTGTTAAATTAATTAGTTACGGTTGTTAATTAGTTCTCTGCCTACCCTTTCCACTCTTTGACGACACGGTTATGTCGTACCGATATTCCCGCATTCGCCGCTTTTGTGATTGCGCCAGACGGACACAACATCGAAGCCGTGTGCCATCTGGCGCAATAATCAGCCGTTTATCGCGGCAGGAAAATCCACACATCGTCCGCCGGGAACGTCAGATGGCAGTGTTCAGCATCGCGCAACGTCGTGCCGTAAGCACGAATTGCGAAATCATCGCCCTGGGTGCGGAACAGATATTCCCAACGGTCGCCGAGATACATACTGGTCAGTAACGGCAGCGCCAGGCTGTTATCCTGCGGTGAGCCGTCAAGACGCACGCGTTCGACACGGATCACCGCCGTTGCCGGTTGGCCGACGCTGACCCCCTCGCCCGCACGTCCCCACAGCGCCCAACTGGCTCCTTCCACCCGCGCTCGCCCATTTTCCAACGCCGTGACCTTACCGTTCAGGCGATTATTACTCCCCATAAACTCAGCGGCAAAGAGCGTGGCCGGATTGCCGTACATCTCCTGCGGCGTCCCCTGTTGCTCGATCACTCCGTTATTGAGCAGCAGAATGCGATCGGATATCGCCATCGCTTCGTTCTGATCATGGGTCACCATCAGCGCCGACAGCCCCAGTTTGATAATGAGCTCACGCAGGAACACCCGCGCCTCTTCGCGCAGCTTGGCGTCAAGGTTGGAAAGGGGTTCATCCAGCAGGATAACCGGCGGGTTGTAGACCAGCGCCCGGCCGATCGCCACGCGCTGCTGCTGACCGCCGGAGAGCTGATGTGGGTGCCGATTGCCCAGATGTCCCAGCCCCAGTTGGTCCAGCACGCTCTGCACCCGCTGTTTAATCTCGCCGCTGGCTACCTTGCGCAGCTTCAGCGGATAAGCCACGTTGTCGAACACCGTTTTATGCGGCCACAGGGCGTAGGACTGGAACACCAGCCCCAGGTTGCGCTCTTCCGCCGGGATTTCGCTGCGCGGAGTGCCGTCGTAGACGACGCTGTTGCCGATGGTGATCCGCCCGGCAGTTGGTTTTTCCAGGCCAGCGACGGCGCGCAGCAGCGTTGTTTTTCCGCTACCGGAAGGCCCGAGCAGTGATACCACCTCCCCGCGCTTAAGCTCCATCGACACCCCTTTCAGCACCGGGTTATCGCCGTACTTCAGATGCAAGTTGTCTACCGATAATTCAATCATGTAATTTCACTCCAAAGCGCAGGGCGATCCCCAGACCCACCACGACCAGCAGAATATTGATAAATGACAGCGCCGCGACGATATCAATCGCGCCTGCGGCCCACAGCGATACCAGCATCGAGCCGATTGTCTCGGTTCCCGGCGAGAGCAGATAAACGCCGGTTGAATACTCGCGTTCAAAGATCAGGAACATCAGCAACCAGGAGCCGATAAGCCCGTAGCGCGATAGCGGTACCGTGACATGACGGGTGATTTGCCCGCGGGACGCGCCGGTGCTGCGCGCCGCCTCTTCCAGCTCTGGCGCCACCTGCAGCAGCGTTGACGAGATAAGGCGCAGACCATAGGCCATCCATACCACCGTATAGGCCAACCAGACGCTGAAAATGGTGTTGCGCAGCGCGCGCAGCTGAACGATGAGGTGTTCGCGCAGCCAGTCGGCGACCGGCAGCGCCGACAGCCAGCCATTTTTCAGCGACTGGTCAAGCCACATCGGCAGGAACAGGAACACCCACAGGAAGGCCAGGCCGGCCAGCAGACCCGGCACCGCCCGCGGCACCAGCACGCTGTAATCAAGAAAGCGCGTCACGTTATCCGGTTTGCGGTGCATAGCGATACCCACGAACAGGTAGCAGACCACGGCCAGCGCGCCGCCGATAATACCGATCGCCATCGAGTTAACGATGGCCCGCAGCAGGTTTGGCTGCTGCCAGATGTTGTGGAACGTCGCCAGCGACAACTCATCCCATACCGACACGCCGACGCCCCAGTTGGAGATAAAGGCCCGCAGCGCCACGCCGAGCAGCGGTACGCCAATCGTGACCGTCAGCCACGCCACCACCACCGTGCCCGCCACCCAGCGCCATTTCCCCAGCGGCAAGGCGCGCGATTGCGAGGCTTTACCTTTCATCGTCACAAAGCGGTTAGCGGTACGCATCAGTCGGCGCTGCAACATCACCAGCGGAATGGTAATGCAGATCAGCACCACCGCCACCGCCGCCATCAGATGATACGACGGCGTCCCCAGTTTATTGGTGAGCTTGTAGAGATAGGTCGCCAGCACCATGTTGCCTTCCGGATCGCCGAGCACCAGCATCAGGCCAAAGACTTCCAGGCCGAGGAAGAACAACAACACGCAGGCGTAGAGGATCGACGGACGCACCATCGGCAGGCTGACCGAGGTCATCACCTGCAGCGGCGTGGCGCCGACGGTACGCGCGGCCTCTTCCACGTCGGAACCGACGCTGCGTAACGCTGAAGATATGTAGAGATAGGCGTGCGGGACGTGCGTTAAGCCGGCGATAATCACGATGCTGAACATCGAGTAGATATTCCACGGCACAAAGCCCAGCCATTCCTGCGCCCACTGCGACAGAAAACCGACCGGCCCGGCGGCCACCACATAACCAAAGCCAAGGACCATCGGCGAGACAAAAATCGGCACCAGGATCAGCGGCTCAATAAAGCGTCTGCCGGGTAAATCCGTGCGGACCATTAAAAAGGCCAGAATGCCGCCCAGTGGAATGGCTATCACCACCAGGCCAAAGGCGAGAATAAAGCCAGAGCGTAATGCCAGATAAAAATCCGGGTCGGTAAAAATAAAACCGAAGGCTTCGAGACTCCACTCTTTCGAGTGGGCGAAAAAAGGCGCAGAGAGAAAACTTTGCACCACGATAAATAACAGCGGGACGTAAATAACCAGTGCCGTTATCAATACCACTATGCCGCGCGGTAGCCCCTGCCACTTTCTGCGTAATGTGTTCATCATTAATTCCCTTGGCTAAATGCAGAGATAAACCATACAAGGAGAGAAAAATGGTGCGTATTTCCTGAACCATCAATAATTCATGGTTCAGCGAAGGTGATGGTTGTCTTCCCCTGGAAAGGTTCCAGGGGAGTTTTCAGATGCTAAATACGTTTATTTCCCAGCGGCTGTGCGCCATTGTTTAATAAATTCCAGACGCTGTTTTGGCTGCAGATATTGCAACAAGCTTTCATCCACCGGGATCGGCTCCAGCGCCGCGCCAAGTAATTTCGTCATGCCATCGATATCGTTTTTACCTTCAATATCGTTACGAATGGACGGAATATCAGCCTGGGAAGCAAGAATGGTTTGCCCTTTTTCCGACAGGACATAATCAAACCACAGCTTCGCCGCATTCGGGTGACCGGCTTCGGCGGTAATAAATGAAACGCGAGACAGCACCAGCACGTAATCTTTCGGATAAGAAATGCCTAACGACGGGTCGGTTTTAGCCCGCGCTTCGGCATAAGAACCGAGGATGTTATAGCCGATCAGGTTTTCTCCGGAGGAGACACGCTCCATCATCGTGCCGGTGGATGACTGTACCGTCAGGCCGCCTTTGGCAATATTCGCCAGGTTGGCGAAATAATTTGCATCAGCTTTGCTATCCTGTACCGCCAGCATAAAGCCGAGCCCCGATTTTTCGATATCGTAGGTGGTGACTTTGCCTTTAAATTTATCGGCCTGCCCGGCGATAAGTTTGGCTAACGCCGTGTGTGAATCCGGAACGTCACTCTGTGGAATGAGCCGCTTATTATAGATAAAGACCACCGGTTCATAGGTGGTGCCGTAGGCTTTCTGCTGCCACACCGCCCATTTCGGTAGCTTGCCGATTTCCGGCGAGGCGTAGTCTTCAGCGTAATCGGTCGCTAATTTCAGCGCCGTGTCCATTGAAGAACTCCACACCACGTCGCCGCTGCCGCCACCTGCGGCCTGTTCACTAATATAACGGTTGTACAGTTCGGTACTGTTCATATCGTTATATTCGACTTTAATCCCAGGATATTGTGCTTCAAAGCCCTTAATTAACGGCCCTGCCGCTTTGGTGTCTGTTGTGGAATAAACCACGACTTTGCCCTCTTTTACCCCGGCATCCACCACTTTTTGATAATCTGCCGGGTAGCCCTGAGGCACCTCCGCCAACGCGGAGTATGAGAAGACTGTCGTCAGTGAAACCACTAAACCACCGATTTTCTTATACATAAAATCAACCCTTAAGCATCAATAATTAAACACAAATTTAACATATAATGCTGTAACACCCTCTGCAACGCTGGGGTTTGTTTTTTTATGGCTTTTGTGACAGTGGCGTAATTTAAAAAAGTAGCGTTTATGGAGTTTATTCACGACCCAGTCAAAACAGCGAGCGGTATCACATAATAAACAGCAACTCCGGGCGGAATATATTCCCATCGCACCTTGATCTTCTGAGCCTGGCGGCGCAGCATGGAACCGCAAACGTAACAAAAAAACAACATATATCGAGGAGAACATCCGTGCCTACAGGACACTATTTTCGCCCCACGGAGCTGCACCACTTCGTTACCGCCCTGTTCACTCAGTTGGGCAGCACATCCACCGAAGCCGCGCTGGTCGCTGACCATCTGATCGCCGCAAACCTTGCCGGACACGACTCCCACGGTGTCGGCATGATCCCAAGCTACGTAAAATCTCATGCCGAAGGCTTTCTGCAGCTCAACCGCCACGCCAAGGTGATGAAAGACGCAGGCGCGGTCGTGACCCTCGACGGCAACGCCGGTTTCGGCCAGGTCGTCGCCCATGAAGCGATGCAGTTGGGGATTGAAAAAGCCAAACAGCACGGCATGGCGGCCATTGCGCTGCGCAACGCTCACCATATCGGGCGCATTGGCTACTGGGCGGAACAGTGCGCGGCGCAGGGATTAATCTCGATTCATTTTGTCAGCGTCGTCGGCGATCCGATGGTGGCGCCGTTTCGTGGCAAAGACAGCCGTTTCGGCACCAACCCGCTGTGCGTGGTCTTCCCGCGTGAAGGACACCCGCCGCTGCTGCTTGATTACGCCACCAGCGCCATCGCCTTTGGCAAAACCCGCGTCGCGTGGCATAAAGGCGAAGCGGTGCCAGCCGGTTCACTGATCGACTCCCGCGGCACGCCGACCACCGATCCTGCGGTGATGCAGACGTCGCCGCTTGGCGCCCTGCTCACCTTTGCCCAGCATAAGGGTTATGCCCTGGCGACGCTGTGTGAAGTGCTCGGCGGCGCGGTCTCCGGTGGGCAAACCACTCACCAGGCCAGCCTGCAGAGCTGCGTCGATGCCATCTTCAACTGCATGACCACGATTATTCTCAGCCCCGAGGCCTTCGACGCGCCGGATATGCAGCGCGAAACCGAGTCCTTTATCGACTGGTGCAAACAGTCGCCACACGATGAAGAGACGCCGATTCTGGCTCCCGGCGAGTGGGAAGCGGCGAACCGCCAGCAGCGGCTGGCCAACGGTATTCCACTGGATGCCAGCAGTTGGCAGGCTATCTGCACCGCCGCGCGCCAGGTGGGAATGTCGCAAGAAACATTGACCCGGTTGCAGCAGCAGATGGAAGTGAACGCATAATCCAACATCCCGCGTTATCGTCATTGATGTTAATGCCAGCACGTTTCCCCGTCCCGGGTCATTTCGCCTGGGTGGGGAAACGCTGGATATATTGAAAATTGCGATCGGGCAGCGAACCGCTATCCCTGGAGTTTTATAGACATTTCCATACAGCGCAGTTCGGCCTGTGCAAGCGCGGATCGATACATGCTTTCCCGCACGAGTATGAAACCATGCTTCTCATAAAAAACCTGGTTTCGAATGTTCCAGCATTCTTCTGCCTCCACAGGCACAGCAAGTCTGATTTTTATCGCTTCTCCTTGAGCGTTTTTTCCTGCTAATCCTTACACTTATCATAAAAGTTCAAGTATCCCATCGAATTGGCTTGATGAGACAACCTCCGCTTCTGGCACGAAGCTGACAGGCTTGCTGGGCTAAAGGTCCGCGGTGGGTGAGGAACGGACGCCCGCATAGCGTAAACAAGCTCCCGATATTTTGAAGTGGACAGATTACTTAACCCGCCTCCCCGTTTCGTCAATGACCTTCTCGCCATCCTCTTTGGTAAACGCTCCTTTTTGACCTTCCGGTAGAATATCCAACACTGTTTCTGAAGGGCGGCAAAGACGAGTGCCAAGCGGCGAAACGACTATCGGGCGATTAATCAGGATCGGATGTTGAAGCATGAAATCAATCAACTGTTCATCACTAAATGTCTCTTCATCTAGACCCAGGCGTTCATAAGGCTCAACGTTTTTACGCAGCAAGGCGCGCACTGTAATCCCCATATCTGAAATGAGTTTAATAAGCTCATCACGGGTCGGGGGTGTATCGAGATAATAAATTATTGTCGGTTCGTTACCGCTGTTGCGGATCATCTCCAGCGTGTTGCGTGAGGTGCCACAGGCCGGGTTGTGATAGATGGTTATGTTGCTCATATCAATATCTCATTACAAAGTGACAGAGAGCCGCCACGCCAGCGCGGTCAGAGTGACAAACAGCACCGGCACAGTCATGACAATGCCGGTACGGAAGTAATATCCCCAGGTGATCGTCATATTTTTCTGGGCAAGCACATGCAGCCATAGCAGAGTTGCCAGACTGCCAATCGGGGTGATTTTCGGGCCTAAATCGCAGCCAATCACATTGGCATAAATCATTGCCTCTTTGACGACACCAGTCGCCGTACTCCCGTCAATCGACAGCGCGCCAATCAGCACCGTCGGCATATTATTCATCACTGATGAGAGAAATGCCGTCAAGAAGCCGGTGCCGAACGTCGCTGCCCATAACCCCTTGTCTGCCAGCAGATTCAGCACGCCAGACAGGTATTCCGTGAGCCCTGCATTGCGCAGGCCATAGACCACGAGGTACATACCAAGCGAGAAAATAACGATCTGCCATGGCGCACCGCGCAGGACTTTCCCGGTGTTGATGGCATGGCCTCTTTTCGCCACCACAAACAGCACTGCTGCGCCAGCCGCTGCTATCGCACTAACCGGGATCCCCAGCGGATCCAGAACAAAGAAACCGGCAAGCAACAATAACAGGACAATCCAGCCCGCTCTGAAGGTTGCCGGATCCTTGATCGCACTGGCAGGCGTCTTCAGCAACGAAACGTCATACGTTGCCGGAATATCCCTGCGGAAGAAGAGATGCAGCATGATCAGCGTGGCCGCAATCGCTGCCAGATTCACGGGCACCATAACGGAGGCGTACTGCGTAAAGCCCAGGCCGAAGAAGTCTGCCGAGACGATATTCACCAGGTTAGAAACAATGAGCGGCAGGCTGGCTGTATCTGCAATAAATCCTGCAGCCATGACAAAGGCCAGTGTCGTGCCCTGGCTGAACCCCAGTGCGAGCAGCATCGCAATCACAATCGGCGTCAGGATCAGCGCGGCACCGTCATTGGCAAACAACGCAGCAACAGCGGCACCGAGCAAGACTATCCAGGTGAACAGCAGGCGGCCACGCCCGTTCCCCCAGCGAGAGACGTGCAGTGCGGCCCATTCAAAGAAGCCAGACTCATCGAGCAGCAGGCTGATGATGATGACCGCAATAAATGCCGCTGTCGCGTTCCAGACGATATTCCAGACAGCGGGAATATCAGCGATATGGATGACACCGGTTCCAAGAGCCAGCACTGCCCCGATACTCGCGCTCCAGCCAATACTCAGGCCTCTGGGTTGCCAGATCACCAGTACCAGCGTCAGTAAAAATATACTCCCTGCCAAAAGCATCTCAGACTCCATCATATATGATTATGTAAATATGTTTTCCTGCCTCAGCACAAGGTGCTGGCTGATTTATCCAGCCATTCACGCACATCCTCCCGCATACACTGCCAGGACGTTGTGATTGTCTCAGCTGCCCACGCCGGTATGTGGGGTGACAGGCGGTAGTGGATCCATTTGCCTTCACGGCGGTCAAGAACCAGTCCAGTATCGCGAAGGATAGCCATATGTCGCGAGATTTTGGGCTGCGATTCGGAGGTGGCCGCGCAGATATCGCAGACGCACAGTTCACCGGCCCCCCGGAGAAGCATGACGATGGCGAGCCGTGTTTCATCCGACAGGATTTTGAAAAGCTGAACAGGTTGTAGCATTTATCACTCCGTTCCCTTTAGAATACACATATGTTAAATCATATATATTTATTTTGAAATCACCTGTTCTCTCCGGAGGAGAAAAATGGAACAATTTCCTGCCCTGAACACCGAATGCTTTGATCAACACATCGCGGAACGCCTGCACCTGCAGGAGCAGCCACGGATTCTGATCCTGTATGGCTCAGTAAGAGAGCGCTCCTACAGCCGTTTTGCCGCGGAAGAAGCTGGTCGCCTGCTGACGGCGATGGGCGCGGAGGTAAAACTCTTTAACCCCTCCGGTTTACCCCTGCCGGATGATGCGCCGGACACGCACCCTAAAGTCACCGAGCTACGCGGTCTGGTCAGATGGTGTGACGGGATGGTGTGGAGTTCTCCGGAACGGCACGGGGCTATGAGCGCAGTTATGAAGGCGCAGATTGACTGGATACCCTTAAGTGAAGGCGCGGTTCGTCCTTCGCAGGGCAAAACACTTGCGGTAATGCAGGTCTGCGGCGGTTCTCAGTCCTTCAATGCAGTGAACCAGATGCGTATTCTGGGCCGCTGGATGCGGATGTTTACGATCCCCAACCAGTCCTCCGTAGCCAAGGCATGGCAAGAGTTCGACGAAAACGGACGAATGAAACCCTCATCCTGGTATGATCGTATCGTCGATGTAGCAGAAGAATTGTTCAAAATTACTTTGTTACTTAAAGGCCATGTTGAATATCTGGCAGACCGATACAGCGAACGAAAGGAAAGTCATCAGGAACTCTCATCCCGCGTTAATCAGGAAAAAATATAAAGTCTTTCCTTATGAAAACACGTGGTATGTATTCAGCAATGACCGCTTCCGGCACGCAGCGGACACGTAAACAGGGCTAAAAGTCCGCTGTGAGCGAAGATCGGATATTTGGCCTGAAGGAAGGCGGTAGCAGGATTTATTAGGGTTATGCCCAAGCCTTGTTTTGGACAACGACCCTATATCCGTCGTGGTCAACAAAGGTTTTTCCGTTAACGTCCCAGTAAGGATTGAATGACGTTGTCACTCTGAAACCAGCATCGATCATTCTTTCACAGGTATGAGCCCATTCATCTTCATCCGAATAATAAAGAACGAGTAGATCCTCTTTAGTGTGTAAAGGTTGAATGGGATGGTTTTGGCAAAAGGTAAATTCTATGTGCCATCTCAAGTCTTCCCGCCCTAACATTATTCCATTAAAACCGTCATGATCGTCGAATTCAGCAATTTTATGTAGACCCAGCCCTTGGCTGTACATCAGAAAAGATCCTTCGAGATTGGTGACCGGTTTAGCAATACGCATATGTGTAAACACCTGAGACTCTCCCCGCAAAGACAGTGCGTTAACGTTGAAATCCCGCTTGAGTCTACAGACAATCATTTTTTTCATTTGTCCATAAGAGCCTCCGTGATGCCCAGTTCAGTTTTGTTACAAGATCATGGGTCGGAGCTAAAGGTCCGCGGCGAGCGAGGAGCGGACACTCCATGACTTTCATTTATGCACTTACTTTTTTTGAGTAAAGGCTCAATGAAGTTATAAATTTGCATGCCCCTGCCAGTTGTTTACTCGTGGTTATGGTCTCTTAGAAAAACGGTCAGTACGTCTTTCGGCGGGGTTACACCACTTTCTGAAAGTAGCCAACCTACTGCGCCACGATGATATGTCCCGTGAAACAGCACATGATTGAGCATATCGACCGCCTTCATCTCACCATGTCCGCCATCGACAAACTGGAATTTAATTGTTTCCGCAAGGTCAACGAGGGACATGAAATTGACATGTTGAATATACCAGTCTGTACATTCTGTCATCGTTATCAGAAGCTCATCAGCAGAGGGGGTCTCTGGCGTGTTCAGTGCGGTGTAGACATGCTTCTGTCCGGTAATGTTAGCCTTGAAGATCATATCAACCACATGTATGTGATTCATCAATCTGAGCGTCAGATGGCGTTTTTCCGCATTTACAGACGCATCGATTCTTTTAATCGCTTGTAGTGTTTCAATATCTATCCAGCGCTTGTATCTAAACAGCGTAATTATTGTGTTAGTATCCATACGTCACCCCTTTTATACATTTTATTATCATATCAGCAACAAAAAGGACTCTCTACTAACTCCCGCTTCTGGCACGAAGCTGACGTTTACTATGCTCTGCAGGATGGCGCGACAGCTGGATTATTATTTCAGAGATTAGCGCTGACTTTTTTCTCGCATCCAGGCAGCAGAATGAGGCAAATTTTTAACACCCGGCCATGGCTTGCACGGCCGGGTAATGGCTAAGAATGCGCGTAAATAAAAGGTTATGCCACTTATGCGCCTAAATGTTTATTAAAGAATGGAATAATCTCCGACAGCGCTTGTGCCGTCGCTTCCGGACGATCATACAGATCATAGTGAGATACCCCTTTCACAACCTGCAGCGTTTTCTCAACGGAGCGTGCGCGCTGATAAAGTTCATAACCGTCGCGATAAGAACCGAAACCGCCAGGAACATCGCCAATAACAATATGTAATGGCTGTATCAGTAACTTTTCCGTAAAGGCAAAAGCATCCCAGTTTAAGGCCGGTGCGGTGCTGGTAAGTCTCAGTTTGTTAGGCGAGCCTGGCTTTTGCCCACGTGGGGTCGTGTAGTAATCAACTGCCTCAATGAGGTCGATATCGTTGATGTGCGCATTCGCCAGTGCTTCTGCATTGTCAGGAATATAACCGACAACAAGAGCAGCGGCTCCCCGAGCTTCAGCAGTGCGCTGTTTACCCAGCGCGTCAATCGTTCTGAGCGCGGCATCCGGACTGGAATCCCCCTCACGCATAATGCGCCCATAATTGGCGGCAACCACGGTGGCAACGGCTTTGAAACGGTGATCAATGGTGGCGGCGCTGACGGCATATCCACCGCCACCACACACGCCTAAAACCCCAATACGATCTTCATCTACGTAGGCTAAAGTCACCAGATAGTCTATCGCGCAGCGAAAGTCTTCCACGCGGGTGGATGGGTTTTCGCTAAAGCGTGGTTCCCCCTCGCTTTCGCCCTGGGTCGAGGCATCGAAAGCAAGAGTAATAAATCCCGCTTCAGTCAGCTTCTGGCCGTAGACTGCGCCGGATGTCTGTTCTTTACAACTGCTAATAGGATGGGCGCAAACAATCGCCGGGTATTTCTGGCTGGCATCAAATCCCTCAGGTAAGCGGAGAGTGGCGGCAACTTGCCAGCTGTTGTGCCGGAATGAAACGGCTTGTTCATGAGACATAGCAGGAGTTCCTCAAGTTAATGGCGACGTTCTGAGCATTAATGCGGGACGTTAATGTAAGGATAAACGGGTGACTTAAGCATCAACTGGCGGTCGGCATTGACGATGCCTACCGTACTGTCGCTGTCAAACAGTTGCCATGTGTATTCCGCCAGCTTTTCCGCGGTAATAAATGAGTCCTCGGCAAACAATCCATCGCCACTGATGCCACCATGGTCTGAAGAATGAGTAACGAATTCACTCTGTGTTGGACCTGGCGCGATCACTTTTGCCCGCATTTTTTTGCCCTGGTCACGCAGATTCTGCGCCAGCCCCTCGGTAAATGCGGCGACAAAGAACTTAGTCGCGCAGTAGGTAACGGCGATATCAAAGAGTGAATAACCGCCGACGGATGACACATTAATCAGCGTCGCCTCCCGATCGGCATAATCCCGGGTATACAGAAGGGAGAGCGTGGTCAGGGCCTTAACATTTAAATCCAGCATCCGGGTCGCTTTCGCTAAATCGATATCCCAGGGCATGGAGAAATCGCCAAACCCTGCATTATTGATAAGCATGACAAGCTCGAAATCAGCCAACTGGCGATACAGGTGTTCTGCCTGGCCTTCCTGCGCCAGATCGCACGGTTTTGCGATGACCTGCACCGCATACCGGCTTTCAATATCCTGTTTAAGTTTCTGCAATTCGTCCTCGCGTCGGGCGGTGATAATCAGGTTGTAGCCGCGGGAAGCGAACTGATAGCTAAGGGCTTTGCCGATGCCTGAACTGGCGCCGGTGATAAGGGTATATTTCATGATGACGTTCTCTGGTCAGTGGTAGCCCGGTGGGCAAGGCGTAGGTCTACAGATTTTCTGCGAAGAAAGAGACAAATTTGCCTGTCGCTTCCGACACATATTCAGGCTGGTCATACATGGCGATATGGGTAGCACCATTAACGATATGCAGGTTTTTATTCTGGCTTGCGGCTCGCTGATAAATCTCTTCCGTCATCCAGCGCGTTCCCGCCTCGCTGCCCGCGATTACCAGCATGGGCTGAGTCAGAAAAATATCGGCGAGGTTGAAGGCATCGTAGGTAACCAGTTGCGCAAGGCTGCGGGTAGTGAGCCGACTCGGCGCATTGCGATGCATTGCCCGTGGCGTGCGATAGTATTCATAAGCTTCTGCAAAATCTCTGTTTGGCGCCTCCGCCATGGAGTTTGGGGTGGTGGGCAGATAGCCAGTGGCTGCGCCTTTTGCCTCCGCAGTACGTTGTTCCGCTGCCATTTGCAGAAGTTCAAGGGATGATGCAGGCTGCTGATTGCCTTCCCAGCCCTGGCGATACATGTCGCCATAGTTAACGGCGCTGACGGTGCCAAGTGCTTTAATTCGGCGATCCATCATGGTGGCGTGAATGGCATAGCCGCCGCCAGCGCAGATGCCAACGACGCCGATTCGCTGCTCATCGACGCAGTGCTGAGCCACCAGATAGTCTATAGCCGCGCTAATGTCTTCCACCCGGTGGTATGGGTTTTCAAGCTGACGAGGCTCCCCGCTGCTTTCCCCCTGATAAGCAGCATCAAACGCCAGGGTAATGTAGCCATGGCGCGCCAGTTTTTCAGCATACAGGCCCGACGTTTGTTCTTTAACGCCGCCGCTCGGATGAACGACCACAATAGCTGGATAGCATGCGGATTCGTTGAAATTCTCGGGCAGGAACAGATTCCCCGCCATGGTGATTTCGGCATTGGTAAAGCGAATGGATTTCATCATTTTCTCCCCCCGGAGTCGACGTGTGTTGTGACGGTGAAATGATGATAGAACTGGACAGTTCATTTGATTAGTAGGGATAATTCGATGTCAGTTATTAGCGTGGCTTATTAATCAATGAAAGAGAATCTTAACGACCTGATCACTTTCCTGACGGTTATTCAGGAGGGAAGTTTCACGCGGGCGGCAGTGAAATCAGGGACATCCCAGTCGGCGGTAAGTCAGACTATCGGGAACCTTGAAGCGCGTCTGCAACTAAAATTACTCAACCGCACGACGCGGAGCCTGACTCTGACGGAGGCGGGAGAGCGTCTGGCACAGTTGATTGGCCCGGCTATCGAAGAAATTTCTAGCGGTCTTGATCAGCTTGCTGAGTTGCGGGATAAACCCGCGGGCAAAGTACGTATATCCGCCGATGAATACGCTATCCAGCAGGTTCTGTGGCCGAAACTGGCGCCGGTTTTGAAGAACTACCCTGATATTCACCTGGAACTGATCACTGATTATGGCCTGGTTGATATCGCCAAAGAGCGTTTTGATGCCGGCGTACGGCGAGGTGGCCTGATAGCTCAGGATATGGTGGCCATTCCGATTAGCGCGGAACACCGTATGGTGGTCGTAGCCTCGCCTCAGTGTCTGCAGGAACAGGATTTCCCGACAACTCCCGCGCAACTGCTGACGCTGCCGTGTATCAATTTACAGTTACCCACTCATGGCCAGAATTTGCCGTGGACGTTTTTAATTAATGGGCAAGAGCAAAAGTTGCGCGTTCAGGGGCAGGTTATCGTTAATGGCATCAATCAGGTTCATCAGGCATCTCTTGACGGTTACGGGCTGGCCTATGTTCCGCAGGCATTAGTGCAGGATGATATCGACTCAGGCCGACTGATCTCCGTTCTGGACGACTTCACTATCACTTTCCCGGGATATTATCTGTATTACACCAGTCGGCTGAAATCCTCAGCTGCGTTTAATATCATTGTTGAAGCGCTGAGAATGCCCGCATGACCAACGTTCAGCAACCCGTCCACGGCAGTAATGTAGCGGACAGAAAGTACGGCCATAAAGTCCGCTGTGAGTGAACAGCGGACCCTTAACAAATAATATTTTATGAATTGATTGTAGGGAACGAAATGATTAGCATCTGCTCTTTCGGATAAAGAAAATGACTGTTAACGATTCCCTCTTCGCATTCTCTCTCGCAGCACTGTTACTTACCCTGACTCCCGGCCTCGATACGGCACTTATTCTGCGCACCGCTTGTGCTGAGGGCGGCAAAAAGGCTTTTCATGCTGCGCTTGGCATTGATGCTGGCTGTTTTGTATGGGGGGCACTGGTTGCGTTAGGTCTTGGCGCTCTTCTGGCGGTTTCAGAGATGGCTTACACTGTGCTCAAAGTTTGCGGTGCGGTCTACCTGTGCTGGCTGGGCTTACAACTGCTGCTACGTCCCCGATCATCTTTCAGTGCTGGCGATGACAACAGCGGTTCTCAGGGGAGATGGTTTATCAGAGGAATGCTGGGGAATGTGCTCAATCCTAAAATGGGCATTTTCTATGTCTCTTTTTTGCCGCAGTTCATACCTGCCGGTCACTCTCCTTTTATATGGACATTTATCCTGGTCAGCATCCACGTTGCGATTGGGACTATTTGGTCACTCACACTGATCCTATCCACGCATTTTGCGTCAGCCGTATTGAAGAAACGTCGCGTTGTTCGGGTGATGGATAGAGCCACAGGCGGCTTATTTTTATGCTTCGCGGCTAAACTCGCTATGAGCACGAGATAGCCCTGGACTGGCTGTAAATGCCCGCTTCTGGCACCGAGCGGACCGCCGCAGTGCTGTCGGGCAGCTTTGGGCGAGGAGCGGATATTCTGTAATGGATTATCTGGCAAAGTCTCTCTTTGAGAACTCCATTATTAGGACAGCCTCTACCAGTTTAACTGGCTGCAGCATTAGCCCCTTTCCGTTAGACATATGGTGGGAATCGGATCCTCGAGATTCGATATACGTTAACTGGTAAAAAATAGCTCAGAGAACTTTGAAAAACCGCCTTACAGCGCGGTTTTCCTTTAGTGAAAAAGGTCTTCTCCTAAGTAAGGATGAATCAATTAATTGCGAAACCTTTCAAATCAACAAGCTTAATTATTGTCATCTTCACTATTTTGGTCATTATCATCCGCGTTATTTTTTTTATTTGAATGCTTATGACTTTCTTTTAAGTGGATATCTTCCTCGTCGCTACCAGCACTCTTCATCTCGTCCCTGTATCCTAGAGAGCGTTCTAAATCCAATAGAGATCGGTTTATGGCTTCTTCCCGTTCCAGCAGACTTTTAACACCGAAGCTACGTCTTATGGCTTCTTCCTGCTTCAGCAGGTTTTCAACGCCTAAGCTACGTCTTATAGCTTCTTCCTGCTTCCGCAGACTTTCAATGCCTAAGCTACGTCTTATGGCTTCTTCCCGCTCCCAAATGCTGTCATAGCCTAAGCTACGTCTTATAGCTTCTTCCTGCTTCCGCAGACTTTCAACGCCTAAGCTACGTCTTATGGCTTCTTCCCGCCCCCGAGTACTGTCAAAGCCTAAGTTACGTCTCATGGTTTCGTGTATATCTAGATATTCTTTTAAAGGAACACCATCTTCCATTTCGCTTTCTTCACTACTATCGATTTCATCGCTAGCATTATTATTTGATATTAAAGTGTGGCTACCAATTAAATCTGATGTGTCAGTGCTAACAGAATTAATAATAACACTTGAGCTTGCTTTCTTTACATCATCAAAGGATTTTTCATCTACTTTTGTTCCAAGATACACAACTGCATCCTTTAAAAAATCGACGGTGTCATACATTTTAAATGTATCCACCCCTGTAAGCGAATAGAACTCGCTTTGTAATTTTTCTTGTGGACCAATGATTTTATCCCCAACTCCATACCACCAATCATTTTTCTTATCATCTGTAATAAAAACAACGTTCTTTATCTCTACCTTTGACGCCTCCTTTATAAGTTGCTTCCAAATTATAAGATCACCAAATTTACTCTTATAATTCAAATTCATATAAGTGAAATCAGAGGAACCCCCATCTTTACCTGCGTCTTTGAAACCAGGTGGGATCTTATTCGAAAATCTAATCTCCCCTTCTTCATATATTGCGTCTAGCTCACTTTGGGTAAATGATTGCCCAACCTTACCAGAAAGTATAGAATCTAGTTTTTTCCTTATCTCATCACTTGACCTTACGTCTGGCTTAAGTTTTTTTTGTTCTTCAAAGACCCCATTAACAAAATCATCACACAGCGAATTGAACTTCAACAAAAAGTCATCAAGTGATTTATGGAGATCGGGTAATTTTTTTGCTATCCCTAAGTTTTGAATGATTTCAACATTTATTTGATTATTGAATTTATTGAAAACATTAGTTATTTTTGTAAAATTACCTCTTTCTCTATCTATAACATCAAGCCTCCTTTTTTGATACTCTAAAGCTACATGATTAGGCACCCAAAGATTTTTTTTTATCTTTTCAAGGACGGAAAACAAATCAAGTTTTGTTTTTTCAGTATATGAGTAAATGTTAAGGTAAACATTCGTATCAAATACAAATATAGTATTCTGGGAATTCCAGATAGCCTCTAAGGCAGCACCATTTGGATTATAGAATCCCTTAAATCCATCTTTCATCAGATCACCTAAATAAATTCATTAGTTTATCGAGTTGTTTTTTATCCACTCACTGACATTACGTCCCAATCCAATCCAGGATGCCCCTTGAGTGGTTTTCATTACCAATAACTTATCGTCACCATCTATGAATTCAGAAAGAGAGTCCCTAATTTGAGAGGATGATTCGTCTGTTATAATTATCCAAACAGACTCCAATGGGTGAGCCCATTTTCTGTAAGACTTGATCTTATCTATAAGTGGCGAATAGTCCCTTCTGTTAACTAGGTCATAAGTCACTATATAACGAGCCATAATTAAAACCTTTGCAGTTGAATTTAAAATACATAAAAATCAATTTAATATAACTTAATCGTTAAAGACAGGAATGTTATTAGCAGATTTCACTTCCCTGATCTTCATTCACCATAACATCTTATCACTTCAGAGGCCTTCAGCGCATTTTAACTGTAAAAACCCCGTAATGCCCATCCTTCCCCGTGAAAAACTCCATAAAAGCTCTGAATATTTTTACAGGCCTTAATCATTATACCCAAGATCTCCCCATATTTTAACTAACCGTTGTGTTAGCAATGCCCGCTTCTGGCACCGAGCGGACTAGCTGAAGGTCTGCTATGAGCGTGAAGCGAACGCTCCGGTAAAAAAATGAAGCGTTATTTTCGGCCATCTAATGACTACAAAAACCGCTGTTAGTCTCGCAATGCGCATACCATTGCGGGCATTGATGGCATGCTCGTTAATCTTAATGGCCTGCAAGTTACGGTTGACGTACTGTATACAGAAACGCGGCCACGCCCCGGAGGGCATGACATAAAAATCAGCCCTGCCCGTCTTCTTTACCGTAGTAAAGCTGGCCAATCTTGATAAGAGGACGGCCTTGGGATTTGCGGTGCAGGTTGCTGTCACGCAGTGAATAAACGCAGCCGCAGTATTCCTGCTGATAGAACTGCTCGCGTTTGCTGATTTCAATCATGCGGGACGAACCGCCCTGCTTGCGCCAGTTATAATCCCAGTACACCATGCCCGGATAATGCGCGGCGGCTCGCTGTCCGCAGTCGTTGATCTGCTGCATATTCTTCCAGCGCGAAATACCCAGCGAACTGCTGATCACGCTGAAACCATTTTCAGCCGCGTACAGCGCAGTCCGCTCAAAACGCATGTCAAAACACATGGTGCAGCGGATGCCACGCTCGGGTTCCCACTCCATGCCTTTGGCGCGCTCAAACCAGTTGTCCGTGTCGTAATCTGCGTCGATAAACGGTACGCCGTGCTGTTCAGCAAAGCGAATATTCTCATCCTTACGAATCAAATATTCTTTCTGAGGATGAATGTTTGGGTTGTAGAAGAAGATGGTGTAGTCGATTCCCGAGGCTTGGATCGCCTCCATCACCTCACCGGAACATGGAGCACAGCAAGAGTGCAACAGCAGTTTAGCTGCCCCGTTCGGGAGTTCCAATGTAGGGCGTTTGAAATCAGCAGCGGTCATAAATGTATTCGTTGGGGTAATGAGACTTGCAAGGAGTGTAGCATCAGGGCAGTGCTATCGGGAATAGCGGTACAAATCTAGCAATGTCTGATCCTGGCACTTACCCACCAAACTAAAGCAACAAGGATGTCATTCCCGGGTTCTGAACGCCAGCTATCTGCCGACGTTCACCCATTATCTCCGCGAAACCTGAGAACCTAACACGGCGCGGCTTTTCATCTTAAGCCTGCCTGGCGGGCAGCAGCTTTTCCACCAGCGCCGCCCACAGCGCCACGCCGGGCGCCAGCAGGTCGTCGTTGAAATCATAACGGGCGTTATGCAGAGGTCTCGACGGCGTCTCGCCGTCGGTGCCGATCCAGAAATAAGCCCCCGGACAGACGTCCAGCATGCAGGCAAAATCCTCCGACGCCATTGAAGGATTGATTTGCCAACGCACCGCCGCGTCGCCCAGCGCCTCCAGCGCGACCTCGCACACCTTCAGCGCCTCTTGCTCATCGTTTTTGGTCACCGGATAACCCGGATACCACGAAATGTGACCGTCAACGTCAGAAACCTGCGGCTGCGTCTGCACATACTGCTCGATCAAGGTTTTCACCCGCTCGCGCACCGCATCACTCAGGCAGCGGAAGGTGCCGCGCAGCACCACCTGGTCCGGCAGCACATTGATCGCCTCGCCGCCGTTAATCTGGGTAATACTGACTACCGCGGAGTCCTGTGGCGACAGGCGGCGTGAAGGGATGGTCTGTAACGCCATGATCAGCTGCGCGGCGGCGACGATGGGGTCGGCGCCGCTTTCCGGCATCGCCGCGTGGCAGCTTTTGCCGGTCAGCGTAATTTCGAAAGCGTCGAGGGAGGCCATCATCGCCCCGGGATTCACCGCGACATGCCCAAGCGGCAGCCCCGGCCAGTTGTGCAACGCATAAATGGCATCCATCGGGAAGCGTTCAAACAAGCCGTCCTCCACCATTTTACGCGCGCCGCCGAGGTTCTCTTCCGCAGGTTGAAACACAAAGCGCACGGTACCGCTAAAGCGGCGAGTCTGCGCCAGATGCGCGGCAGCGGCCAGCAGCATCGCGGTGTGGCCGTCGTGGCCGCAGGCGTGCATCACTCCCGGATGACGCGAGCGATATTCCACCTCCCCCTGTTCCGCGATCGGCAACGCATCCATGTCGGCGCGCAGGCCGATAACCGGCCCGGGTCCGTTCTCAAGCGTCGCGACCACCCCGGTACCCGCCAACCCGCTGTGAACCTGGAGGCCAAACGAGGTCAGCAGCTCGGCGACCCGACGCGAGGTCTCCCGTTCCTGATACCCGAGCTCCGGGTGAGCATGAAAATCGCGACGCCAGCCGATAGCCTCGGCAATCAGTGAAGACGATACCGCCATGTCCTGTTCCTTTCATTACTGAATGAGTTGTCCCCGTCCTGCGGCTCACAGGCGGCACTCTTCGTTATATCCTTTCGCCCCCTGCGCTGACAACTTCAGCGACGGTGATTTTTGCCAATTTGCCAGCGAATCGTTTTATCAAGACCAAAAATAGTAGCAATTTCAGCGGTGACTTCCGTCAGCTGATTAATTATCATGCAGTCTGGTCGGCATATTGCCGGATTATCCACCTGCAACCTTCCGTTATCGGGAACCCAATGTTTAACCCAGACCAGAATCGCTTAGCGCCCACGCTGGCGATGATCATGGCCGCTTCACTTGTGGGATTTATCACCGGCTATACGGTGCCGTTAATCAGCCTTGAGCTGGCGCAGCAGCAAGTTGCTCCGCTTTATGTCGGCCTGCTGGCCGCGCTGCCGCCCGCCGGTATGATGCTCTCTTCTTTCCTTTCTCCCGCGCTGTGCCGCCGTTTTGAGATGGGCACGCTGCTGAGCGTCAGCCTGATCCTGCTGGCGCTGGCGACTATCGCCTCCTGCTTGACCACAGATATGGCAATGCTGCTGGCGCCGCGTCTGCTGACCGGCCTGGCCTCCGGGGTCATTATCGTGCTGGGAGAAAGTTGGATCACCGGCGGCGCGGCGGGCAGCAATCGCGCGACCCTCACCGGTATATATGCGTCGGCCTTCACCGGCTGCCAGCTCGCCGGGCCGCTGCTGATTTCCGTCGGCCCCGCCTGGCAACACTGGGCGCTGATAGCGATTGTCGTCATTACCGCCGTCTGTCTGCTGATGCTGCGTCACCTGCCGAGCGGCAGCCGCGAAAGCCTCGCCGAACGCGCCAGCTGGCGCAGCCTGGGCGCTTTTCTGCCGGTACTGGCCTCAGGGGTATTTTGCTTTGCCTTCTTCGATGCCAGCATCCTCGCCCTGCTGCCGCTGTACGGGATGGATAAAGGGTTAAATGAGGCCATGGCGGTCCTGCTGGTCACTGTAGTATTAACCGGCGATGCCATGTTCCAGGCGCCGCTGGGCTGGATTGCCGACCGCTTCGGCATCCGCCGCATACACCTCGGCTCCGCGGTTATTTTTAGTCTTTCGCTGCTGGCGCTGCCGTTTATGCTGGGGTCGCGGGTACAGTTGATGGCTATCTGTCTGCTGCTTGGCGCGGCGGCGGGCGCGCTCTACACCCTGTCGCTGGTGCGGGCGGGTAAAACCTTCAGCGGGCAAAAGCTGATTATGATTAACGCCCTGTTCGGCTTTTTCTGGTCCGCCGGTAGTGTGGCCGGGCCGATCGTCAGCGGGATGTTAATCAGCGTTTCCGGCTATGACGGGCTGATCATCACCTTATTCGCCAGCGGCGTGCTGTTCCTGCTGATCCAGTGTCTGAGCAAGAATGAAAAAACGCTGCTTGCCAATGAGCAGGAAGCAGAGATGGACGAGGCGACAGAAACCGCGCAGTAGTGGTGAGAGTCGGTGAATGAATCACGGGCTGGCGGATTGCGCCAGCCCGTTTTACTTTTAGCTACAGCACCTTGCTGAGGAACGCGGCGGTTCGCGGATTGGTCGGCGCGCTGAAGATCTGCGCCGGTTTGCCCTCTTCCTGAATCACGCCCTGATCGATGAAAATCACCCGATCGGCTACTTCACGGGCAAAGCCCATTTCATGGGTCACGATAACCATGGTCATCCCTTCGCTGGCGAGATTTTTCATGACTTCCAGCACGTCGCCCACCAGTTCCGGATCCAGCGCCGACGTCGGCTCATCAAATAGCATGATCGACGGTTTCATCGCCAGCGCACGAGCAATCGCCACCCGCTGCTGCTGGCCGCCGGAAAGACTGGATGGCCAGGCGTCGCGCTTATCGCTCAGGCCGACTTTCGCCAGCAACTCTTCCGCCAGATGCTGCGCCTGCTGACGCGGCATGTTGCGCAGGTTCATCGGCGCCATCATCAGGTTTTCCAGCACCGTCATATGCGGGAACAGGTTGAAGCGCTGGAACACCATACCGACGCTTTCGCGCATTTTATTGAGATCGGTTGTCCGGTCGTGGGCGGCAAAGCCGTTCACCACCACCTCGCCTTCGCTGACGGTTTCCAACGCGTTCATACAGCGCAGGAAGGTACTTTTGCCGGAACCCGACGGCCCGATGATACACACCACTTCCTGCGGTTTAATATCGCAACTGATGCCGCGTAGCACGTGGCTGTCACCAAAGCGCTTATGTAAATTATTAATGTGAATCACTTTTGCCAAACCTCTTTTCCAGACGGTTAACCAGCTGCGCCAGCAGGAAGGTAATCACCCAATAGACCAGCGAGATCGTCAGGTAGGGTTCCCAGTAGGTAGCGTAAGCGCCGGAGACGGTACGCGCGGCGTAGGCCAGATCGGCAAGGCCAATCGCCGAGGCCAGCGACGAGTCTTTGACAATAGCGATGGCGTTGTTGCCAAGCGGCGGCAGGATACGGCGAAACGCCTGCGGCAGGATCACCTTGCGCATGGTTTTCCACCACGGCATACCCAGCGCGCGCGAGGCTTCCATCTGCCCTTTGTCGATAGACTGGATCCCGGCGCGGAAAATTTCCGACACGTAGGCCCCGGCATTGAGGGTAATCGCCACGATACAGGAGAGGAACGCCCCGTAGTTGGCGCGCAGCTCGCGGGCGAAATCAGCGCTCATGATGCCGCCGCTGACCAGTAAACCATCACGCGGGTTAATAAACAGCGGCACCAGCGCAAAGTGCACCACCATGATCTGCACAAACAGCGGCGTACCGCGGAAGGCGCTGACGTAAAAGCGCACCGGAAACTGCACCAGATAGCGCAGAATATATTTCCACGGCCCGTGTTCCGCTTTCGCCATTCGCCCCAGGCCGAGAGTTAAGCCCCACAGCGTCCCGAGAATCACGCAGATGATGGTACATTTTATCGTCATCAAGGCGCCGTCCATAAACAGCGGACCGTACTCCTCGATGATCTCCCAACGGAATCCCGTCATAGTTCCTTCCTAAAAAATACGGCTATCGCCTGGGCGATAGCCGCGGTCACTGAAAAATGTGTGTTATTGCGCTGGCAGCGTCGGCACGTTGTCGTCGAACCAGGTTTTATAGATTTTGGCGTAGGTGCCGTCGGCAACGATTTTCTGCAGCCCGGCGTTGATTTTGCCCAGCAGCTCGCTGTTGCCTTTGGCGACGGCGATACCGAAATACTGGCGCTCAAATTTGGCGTCCGGTACCAGCTTGAACTGCTTTTCCGGGTGCTGCTTGATGTAGTATTTCACCACACCGACATCGCCAACCGCGGCGCTAACGCCGTCTTCAAACAGCTCCTGCAGCATCAGCGGCGTATTGTCGAAACGTTTAATAGAGGTGCTGTTTTTACCCAGCTCTTGCGAGACCACGATGTCGCCGGTGCTGGAGTTCACCACCCCGACCTTTTCGTTTTTCAGCGCCGCCAGCGAGCTCACCTTCGAACCTTCCGGCACCACGATCGACTGTTCGGCCGGGAAGTACGGCGCAGAGAAATCCACCATCTGTTTGCGTTTATCGGTGATGGTAATACCGGAGATGATAATGTCGCGATCGCCGGTCCCCAGGGTGGCGAAGATCCCTTCCCATGGGGTGTTGACCAACTTCACGTCAAAACCTTCCGCTTTGGCGATCGCTTTGATAATGTCGATATCAAAACCTTCAAGCTGCTTTTGACTATTTTCAAATTCAAACGGACGATAGGTGCCGCCGGAACCCACGGTATAGGTTTCCGCTGCCGCCTGTCCGGCTCCCGCCAGCGCTGCCATCATAAAACACGCTTTGAGTAAATTCTTGACCATGGGACACCCTTTTTATGCAGTTATTTTGCATAAAAATACACACACTCAGCATGGCATGCAACCGGAAAGCGTACCGTCAGTGGATTATCTTTTATTCAGCCCCGTTTACCGCCGGATTTGCCAATAGCTCGATGCAATTCATTGATTCGTTTCATCGATTTGACCGTCTTTTGCGGCACGGTCGAGGCGACGGACAACACCATCATTTCCAGACACACCAGTACCGTACCGTGCAACGGCACCCGTCCATTATCGCCGCCGCGCGGCACCTCAATCACCACCTGCGCCTCCTGGCTAAAACGCGAATCCACCGCCTGAGTGAGTAAAATCGTCGGGATCCCCAGCCGTCGCGCCTCACGCAGCGTGGTCATTCCTTCGCGGTGCGGTGATTTTTGTCCCATCATAATCAGCACATCGCCGCGTTGCAGGCTGATAAGCTGCTCGGCAAGGCTAAAGCCGGTGCGGTTGAGCGTATAGGAGGGTAAGCCAATACGGCTAAACAGGCGCGCGGTGTACTCGGCGAGGATCCCCGACGCGCCGATGCCGAAAATCCCGACCTGGCGCGCATCGCTGAGCAACGCGACGGCTTGGGCCACCGCCGCGCGGTTATCCGGGCGCGCGAGCACTTCGCAGGCACGCTGATGCCCCTCCAGCACAAAATCGATGCTGGAATTCACGTCGCAGGAGAGCGCTTGCACCGTCGAGCGCATTTTTTCCGACGAGGTGACAGAGGGGCCGAACCAGCGCTCCATGGTCTCTTTCAGTTCACGTAACCCGGCAAAGCCCAACGCCTGAATCGCCCGCACCACCGTGGCGTCTGAGGTATGGGTGGCGGTGGCGATCTCCATTGCCGTTCGCTCCAGCACCACTTCGCGGTTATCGTTGATATAGCTCGCCACTTCGCGTAATCGCGGCGAAAGCTGGTGTGCGCGGGCGCGAAAGCGTTCGCCGAACAGATCGACTTTGCCCTTCTCCTTTTTCACTGCCGCTTTCATTTTAACCCCGCCGGAATCGGCCGCCCGGCAATGTGCGACTGCACCTGCGCCACCATCAACGTCAGCGCGGCAAATGAATTGGAGATCACCTCTTCGCGCGGCAGCAAAATATAATGCCCGGTGCGGCAGGCGCGCATAAAGTCGCACCAGCCCGGCATCACCGCCTCCATCGCCTGTCGTTCATCCTGCGGTTTACCGCCGGTATCCGAGCGCCAGGTGGCGAAGACAAAATCAGCATCCAGATCCGGTAACTGTTCGGCGCTGACATCAATCCGCTGGCCATCGGGGATGTTGTCAATCAACGGCGGGAAGCGGAAACCGGCATCCCGCAGCACCCGTCCCAGCGCATGGTAAGAGTGATGTACCGTCACCTTGCCGTTATTGGCCTGAATCACCGAGACGGTATATTGCTGCGGGTCGACCGTCGCCTTTAACTGCTTAATTTGTTCCTGATAGCGACGTTCAAGCACCGCCAACCGCGCCTGGCTGCCGGTAAGCTGCGCCAGTTTGCTGTAGATCCGCGGCGCGCTGCCCTGTAGATGGTCGATGCTGACCGTGGGCGCGATTTTCGCCAATTGCTCCACCGACACGTGGCGGCTGGGCTCGGTAATAATCAGGTCGGGCTTTGCCGCCGCCACCGCTTCGAGGTCAATATCGGCGGTGCCGATAAAGCGAATATCGCTATTGTCGAAATCAATGCCGGTCAACTGGGCGCTGGAGCGCAGATAGTGGCTACCATCCGCTCGCGTCCGCCCGTGACTGGCTATCGGCGGCACCCCAAGTTCGATCAGCGGAATGGTAATATCGAGATCGTGCATCGATACGATGCGCTGTGGATGCAGCGGCACAGTCACAACCCGGCCAAGATCATCGGTAAAGGTTTGAGTTTGCATGTCGGCGGCGCTGGCAACACCCGCCAGCAACAGCAGAAAAGAGACGAACCAACGCATAATTATCCTTGCCATTTACAGGGCATCACGACGACGCCACAGCAACAAAATAAAAAACGGACAACCGACCAGCGCGATGACGATCCCCGCCGGGATTTGCAACGGCGCAAACGCCAGCCGCCCGATAGTATCCGTGACCAATACCAGCAACGCGCCAATCAGCGCGCTGCCGCACAGCAGCGCCACCTGACCGCCGCGCAGGACGAACCGCGCCATATGCGGCGCCATCAGGCCGACAAACCCCAGGCTGCCCACGCAGGACACGCTAGCTGACGTCAGCACTACCGGCGCGAAAAAACGCAGCAGCGTGAGCTGCTGCAAGCGCACGCCAAGACCGATGGCGGTACGGTCGCCGAGTAGCGCCGCATCCGCCGCGCGGGCGGTGCAAAACAGTATCAGCGCGCCGGGCAGCGCCCAACAACATGCCACAGCCAGCAGCGGCCAGGTTGCCGCATGCAGGCTGCCCGCCAGCCAGATCATCGCCGTCTGGACGTCGCGCACATCGGCGGTGGTCATAAAAATGCCGACCGCCGCCGCTAACGTCCACGACACGCCGATGCCAATCAGAATAAAACGCGGACGCGAGCAATCGCGCGCCAGCGCCAGTACCAGCAGCGCCACCAGCGCGCCGCCGAGCATCCCAGCCAGCGGTCGCCACGCCAGCCCCAGCGCCGGGAAAAACAGAATCAGCGCCAGCACCACAATGCTGGCGCCCTCTTTAACGCCGATAAGACCGGGGTCCGCCAACCCGTTGCGAGTGATGCTCTGCATCGCCGCGCCAGCCAGACCAAGCATGGCGCCGCACAACAACGCCATCAGGATCCGCGGCAGACGGATATCAAACAGGATAAAACGCGGCTGCTCACCAAGCTGTTCTGGCGCCAGCAGCGCGCGAGCCAGCGCCGAAGACGGCAGCGGAAAGCTGCCGCGGCTGAGGCTATAGAGCCCCAACGCCAGCAACGTCAACAGGATGATGGCGGCGATTTTTAATGCTGCCGGGCGCAGCAGCAGGTGTGCCGAGGCCAATGCCAGCGGCCGAAAACCCGCGCGGTGAACGGCGCGTTTCATTTAAAAAACCTCGCGGCGATAAAGATAAATAGCGGCGCGCCGACCAGCGCGGTCATCGCTCCGGTAGCCAACTCCTGCGGCGCGACGAGGGTGCGAGCGGCAATATCCGCCAGCAGCAGCACCAGCGCGCCCACCGGTGCCGCCAGCGGCAACGCCAAACGAATGTCTTCGGTCACCAGGCGACGTACCACGTGCGGCACCACCAGTCCCACGAAGCCAATCGGCCCTGCAATCGCCACCGCTGCGCCGCACAGCAGCGCAATCGCCAGCAACCCCAACAGCCGGGTTTGGGCAATATTCACCCCAAGCCCCAGCGCCACCTTATCGCCCAGCGCCAGCACATTGAGTCGCGGCGCGATCAGCAACGCTACCCCCAATCCCACCAGCGCCGGGGCCAGCGCGGCCCGCAAAGTGAACCAGTTCAATCCGGCCAGATCGCCGGCAAGCCAGGTACGCATCGCCAGCAGCGTTTGTTCGTCAAGAATGAGAATCGCCGCCGTCACCGCCGACGCAAACGCGGAGAGCGCCACGCCGCACAGCGTAATACGCAACGGCGTCGTCCCGCCGCGCCCGGCGGAGGCCAGCAGCATCACGCCGCCAAACAGCAGCGCCGCGCCGCAGGCGGCGGTCAGCGGACGCCCCCAGGCGAATCCACCCAGGGACACGCCCAGCGCCGAGGCGGCGACCACCGCCAGCGAAGCTCCGGCGTTGAGCCCAAGGATATGAGGTTCGCCGAGCGGGTTGCGAACCACCGTTTGCAGCAGCAACCCGGCGACGCCGAGCGTCGCGCCGGTCAACAGCGCCGCCGCCAGCCGCACCAGACGCAAATCGACAATAATCCGGTGGTCGAAGTTGCGCGGGTCGTATGCCAACAGCGCCTGCAGTACGGTTTGCGGGGCAATCCAACGGGCGCCTAAACCAAGATGAATCAGGGAACCGCCGATAAGCAGCAGCGTCAGTAGCAACAACACCAGCCGGGGGCGGGTATGACGCCGGGCGGCGTGCAGTACGGCGGCGCTCATGCGTTAACAACCTGGCTTGCGCGAAACGGCATAAAGAAAGGTTTACCGGTTTGCGGGTTGATCGACATCTGCACATCCACATCAAAGACGTCTTTAATCAGCTCAGGGCTGCAGGTTTCGTTTTCGGCGATGGTGCCGGCAATCCGCCCCTGCTTGAGAAAGACCAGCAAATCGGCGTAGTTCACCGCAAAGTTAAGATCGTGCAGCACCGTGACCACCGTGCGGCCATGTTGGCGGGTCAGGGTTTGCAACAGTTCAAGAATATCGACCTGATAGCGCAGATCGAGCCAGGTGGTGGGCTCATCGAGCAAAATGGTTGCCGTTTGTTGGGCCAATGCCATCGCAATCCAGCAGCGCTGACGCTGGCCGCCAGAGAGGCTATCAACCGGCAGGTGGGCGAATTCGGCGGTACCGGTTAAGTGCAGCGCCTCTTCCACCGCTTGCTCATCCGTCCCGGACCACTGGCGCATCAGCCCCTGCCACGGATAGCGGCCGCGCGATACCAGTTCGAATACCGTGAGTCCTTCCGGCGTCAGCGGCGATTGCGGCAGAATGCCCAACTGGCGGGAGACGGCTTTCGTCGGCATAGCATGAATGGATTTACCGTCCAGGCGTACGCAGCCGCCGAGCGGTTTCAGCATCCGGGCGATGGTCGATAACAGCGTGGACTTGCCAGAGCCGTTGGCCCCAGCGAGCACCGTCATTTTACCGCTGGGGATCGTCAGATTGATGTCATCAACGATCAGGGTCTGGCCGTATCCAGCCGACAGGGTATCCAGTACGATCCCCTGCTCTGCAGGGTTCACCCGCTGTGGCATAACTCGCTCCTGCGCCGCAGCGTACCGGCATCAGGCCTGGACGTTCTGCAGTCAAATCAAAATAAATCTCATTCTCTTTTGATCATGAATGGGATGAATGTAGTAGTCAATACTCCCCTTCACCTTCATTGCATTGTGCTGACTACAGCGATCGCGCGTAAGACAAGATTTATTAAAATCAAATATTATCAATATGATAAATACCATTCCCCCTCTACAACAAGCGCCCGACCTGCCCGATTACCGCACAATGATTTTTTATCTTACATAACATTTACTACTACATTCCTTCGTGATTGAATGATTCTCAATTACATATCTAATAGCGCATTCAGACGCTTAACAGATAGGTTTTATTTTTTAGGGCAATGATTTTATTGGCTTTATCTGACCGCAAAGGCAGATTCGTTCACGAGAAACAAATAATGACTCAACCCCATGTCGCCTTCACGACGTTGAAAGGGCGTGCGCTTTTTTCGCTTCTTTTTTTAGCCTCTCCGGGATTAATGGCTGCGGAAACGAACGCGGAGAAGGATAAAAAGGACGCTGGAGACACCATCACCGTCGTCGCTGGCGGCGGGCAGCAGAGCGCCACCAGCGGATATCAGCCGCTGAGCTCTTCTACCGCGACGCTGACTTCGATGCCGATACTGGATATTCCGCAAGTGGTGAATACCGTCAGCGATCGGGTGCTGGAAGATCAGCACGCCACCTCTTTGGATGAGGCGCTGTATAATGTCGCCAACGTCGTACAGACCAATACGCTCGGCGGCACCCAGGATGCCTTTACCCGCCGCGGCTTCGGCGCGAACCGCGACGGCTCCATTATGACCAACGGCCTGCGTACCGTGCTGCCGCGTAGCTTTAACGCCGCCACCGAACGGGTAGAAGTGCTAAAAGGTCCGGCCTCGACGCTGTACGGCATTCTTGACCCCGGCGGGCTGATTAACGTCGTCACTAAACGTCCACAGCGCCAGTTCTCCGGTTCTATCTCCGGCACCTCCAGCAGCTTTGGCGGCGGCACCGGCAGCTTCGACGTCACCGGGCCTATCGAAGGCACCCGCCTTGCTTATCGCCTGATCGGCGAATACCAAAATGAAGATTACTGGCGTAATTTCGGTAAGAACAAAAGCAGCTTTATCGCCCCTTCCCTGACCTGGTTTGGCGATAGCGCAACCATCACCGCGTCGTATTCACATCGTGATTACAGCGCGCCCTTTGACCGCGGGACGATCTTCGATCTCAATACCGGCCACGCGGTCAACGTTGACCGGAAAACCCGTTTTGATGAAGCCTTTAATATTACCGATGGCTATTCCGATATCGCCCAGCTGAATGCCGAGTATCGCCTTAACGAGGCCTGGACCGCGCGTTTCGACTACAGCTACAGCCAGGATCACTACAACGATAATCAGGCCCGCGTGATGGCCTATGATTCGGCGACCGGCAACCTGACCCGTCGGGTCGATGGTACTCACGGCTCGACGCAAAAAATGCACTCTACCCGCGCCGACCTGCAGGGCAACGTGGTGGTCGGCGGTTTTTATAACGAAGTGCTGACCGGCGTCGCCTACGAGAATTACGATCTGCTGCGCACCGACATGCTGCGCTGTAAGAACGTAAAAGGCTTTAATATTTATCACCCGGTGTACGGCACCCTCGATACCTGCAATACCGTCTCCGCCTCGGATAGCGATCAGCGTATCAAGCAGGAAAGTTACGCAGCTTACGTGCAGGACGCGCTGTATCTGACCGATAACTGGATTGCGGTCGCTGGCCTGCGCTACCAGTACTACACCCAGTACGCGGGCAAAGGACGTCCGTTTAACGTCAATACCGACAGCCACGATGAAAAATGGACGCCGAAGGCGGGCCTGGTTTACAAAGTGACGCCAAACATGTCGCTGTTTGCCAACGTTGCCCAGTCGTTTATGCCGCAGTCGTCGATCGCCAGCTACATCGGCGAGCTGCCGCCGGAAGAATCCACGTCTTACGAAGTTGGCGCTAAGTTTGACCTGTTAGACGGCATTACCGCCAATATCGCGCTTTTTGATATTCACAAACGCAACGTGCTGTACACCGAAAGCATCGGCGACGAGACGGTGGCGAAAACGGCAGGCAAGGTCCGCTCGCGCGGCGTGGAAGTGGATCTGGCGGGTTCACTCACCGACAACCTTAGCGTCATCGCCAGCTACGGCTATACCGATGCTAAGGTGATCGACGATCCGGATTATGCCGGTAAACCGCTGCCAAACGTGCCGAAGCACACCGGTTCGCTGTTCTTAAGCTATGACATTCATAATGTCTATAACAGCAACACCCTGACCATCGGCGGCGGCGGCCACGCGGTGAGCAAACGTTCCGGCACCAACGGCGCGGATTATTATCTGCAGGGCTATGCGGTCGCTGACGTTTTTGCGGCCTATAAAATGAAGCTGCAGTATCCGGTTACGCTGCAGATGAATGTGAAAAACCTGTTTGATAAAACCTATTACACGTCGTCCATTGGCACCAATAATCTCGGTAACCAAATTGGCGACCCGCGCGAGGTGCAGTTCACCGTAAAAATGGATTTCTGATCCCGCATGCGCGGATGGCGGCCGCCGCCATCCGCATTTTATCTTATTCGCGCATAATCCATGAATACTGGAAGGTTTTCGGCGCCGGGAAATGGGTGCGCCGCCGGTAGGAGCCCAGCGTTTCTGGCGTGCAATAGGTGCAACTGCCCAGCCATTCGGTATTCTCCTCCGGTACCCCGGTCTGTTGCAGCACCAATTGCGCCAGCGCGCGTAAATCGAACCATAAATTGTCGCTGCCGGTCGCTTGCGCTTTTCCTGTTTCAGGCGGGGTTAACCGCTGATGAAACAACCGCTGACTGTACCGTTTGACCAACTCGCCCGCAGGCATGGTCAATAGCGTCTGGTAAAACGCCGTGGAGACTTCGTAACAGCAGGCGTGAATATGTGGCCCGCAGACCACCACGATCTCTTCCATCGCTACCTGATGCTGACGAAACAGCGCCAGGCTATTTTCGATGATGCCGCTGGCCGCACCACGCCAGCCGGCATGCACGCTACAAACGTAGCGCCCATCGCGCGAGGCCAACAACAACGGTAAACAATCGGCGGTCACTACGCCGACCTTTTGTCCAATAACCGAGGTAAATACCGCATCGGCATGGGGGCGTTCAGGCAGCGGCGCCTGATAGTGATGGACGATATTGCCATGCACCAGCTTAACCGGCGCCATGTCGTTGTAGGGAAACGCGGCGGTTTCGTGCACATCAAGAAAAGCGTAGCGGATACCGGGAATATCACTTAATAAGCGGGATGGATAAGACATAGCGGCGATGAGAATGAATTTATAATCATTTAACCTATGCCATCATGCGCCGATCCGCAAGGCATGAGGCAAATTCCCCGGCAGCAGAAAACTTGATCTTAGGAGGTAGATGCGACGTTATTATTTGCGCCCGGCTTCGCTATATAATTTAATACACAACGATTCTTCTTAGCCAACCGGGCCAACCCATGTCAAAACACCCTTTATTCCTGGGCCTGACGCTGCTCAGCGCCAGCCTGTTCGCTAGTCAAGCCTTCGCCGATCGTACCGTCACCGACCAACTAGGCCGCCAGGTCACGCTGCCGGATCACGTCACCCGCGCCGTCGTGCTGCAACACCAGACGCTCAACCTGCTGGTACAGCTGGATGCCGGCAGCGATATTGTCGGTGTGTTAAGCAGTTGGAAAAAGCAGCTAGGGCCGCAGTTCGTCCGCTTTATGCCCAATATTGAACAACTGGCGACGCCGGGCGATTTAACCCAGGTCAATATCGAAAGCCTGCTGGCACTGCATCCGCAGGTGGTCTTCGTCGCTAACTACGCGCCGCAGGCGATGATCCAACAGATTCAGACCGCCGGGATCCCGGTGGTCGCCATTTCCCTGCGTCAGGATGCGGCGGGCGAAAAAAATAAAATGAACCCGACGATGGCCGACGAAGAACAGGCCTATAACGACGGGCTGAAACAGGGCATCCGCCTGATTGGCGAAGTGGTTGAGCGCCAAAGCCAGGCCGAAGCGCTGATTCATTACACCTTCACGGCACGCGCGCAAGCCAATGCTCCGGTCGCCGATATCCCCGAAAATCAACGGGTGCGCGTCTATATGGCCAACCCGGACCTCAACACCTACGGTTCCGGCAAATACACCGGGTTGATGATGAAGCATGCCGGGGCGCTGAACGTGGCCGCCGCCACGGTCAAGGGCGCGCGTCAGGTTTCGCTGGAGCAGGTACTGCAGTGGAACCCTGAGGTTATCTTCGTGCAGGACCGCTACCCGCAGGTGGTCAAACAGATTGAGCGCGACCCGCAGTGGCAGGCGATTGATGCGGTGAAAAACCACCGCGTATGGCTGATGCCGGAATACGCCAAGGCCTGGGGCTACCCAATGCCGGAAGCGCTGGCAATCGGCGAACTGTGGATGGCGAAAAAGCTCTACCCTTCGCGCTACCAGAATGTTGATGTGGATGCCAAAGCGCAAGACTACTATCAGCGCTTCTACCGCGTGAAGTGGACGCCCGATGCGCAGTAATGCTTACTGGACGTTGCTCCACGGCGGACTGGCGGCGGCGACGCTGTTTATCGCCGTCGCTTCGTTATGTCTGGGGCAGTACCCTCTCAGCCTGGGCGACGTTTTTCACCAGTTGACGTCATGGGCGTCCGGCGACGGCGTCGCCGGGCAGATTGTCTGGTCGGTCAGGCTCCCCCGGGTGGTAATGGCGTTACTGGCTGGCGGCGCGCTGGGGCTGTGCGGCGCGACCTTACAGGGCGTGTTCCAGAATCCGCTGGTCGACCCACATATCATCGGCGTGACCTCAGGCTCCGCCTTCGGCGGTACGCTGGCGATCCTGCTGGGATTCGACACCGTACTGATGATGGGTTCCACCTTCTTCTTCGGCCTCGCCGCACTGGCGCTGGTCTATCTGATCGCCACGCTGCAGGGACGTGAAAGCACGTTGGTGCTGATCCTCTCCGGCATTATCCTCAGCGGCTTTTTTGCCGCACTGGTGAGCCTGATGCAGTACCTCGCCGACACCGAAGAAACACTGCCGAATATCGTCTTCTGGCTGCTCGGCAGCTTCGCCACCGCCAACTGGCACAAAGTGCTGATCATGGCGCTGCCGGTAGCCGCAGCCGCCGCGGTTCTGTTAGCGCTGCGCTGGCGTATTAATCTGTTGGCGCTGGAAGACAAAGACGCGCGTGGGCTGGGGATTTCGCTCGGCGCATTGCGTCGCGGTGTGTTGGTCTGCTGCGCGGTGCTGGTTGCCGCGCAGGTCGCGGTGAGCGGCAGTATCGCCTGGGTTGGGCTGGTGATCCCGCATCTGGCGCGGCTGCTGGTCGGCGCCGATCATCGCCGCCTGCTGCCGACGGCCTTCTGGCTCGGCGGCGCGTTTATGGTGGTGGTGGACGATCTGGCGCGCACCTTAACCCAGGCGGAAATTCCGATCGGCATCATCACCGCCCTGCTCGGCGCGCCGCTGTTTACCTTTTTGTTGATGCAGTCCCGCCGTAGAGGAGTGGTCCAATGAATATGTCTTTATCACTGGAAGCCTTGCGCTACGGTCACCGCCAGCCGCTATTCGCCCCACTGACCATACAGTGCCAACCCGGCGAGATCTGGGCGGTGCTGGGCGCTAACGGCCGCGGTAAAAGTACGTTGCTGGATACCCTGACTGGTGTACTACCGCCGCTGGGTGGACAGGTTAACGTCGAAGGCGGCATTGCCATTGTGCCGCAGTCGTTCCGCCCGGCGTTCAGTTGGCTGGTACGCGATGTGGTACTGATGGGCCGCGCCCGCCATGTCGATCTGTTCGCCCAGCCGGGGCCCGAAGATGAACGGCAGGTTCAGCAGGCGCTGGCGCAGTTGGGGATCGCCGTGCTGGCGAATCAGGTGTTCCGCGCCCTTTCCGGTGGCCAGCAGCAGCTGGCGCTGATTGCTCGCGCGCTGGTCGGCGCCAGCCAGAATATCCTGCTGGACGAACCCTGTTCGGCGCTGGACCTGGCTAATCAGCAGGTCGTGCTTCAGTTGATTAGCAATCTTGCTCATCAGCAGGCACGCACCGTGGTGTTCACCACCCATGACCCGACCCACGCTTTGCAAATAGCCAGTCACACGCTGCTGCTATTGCCGGACGGCGAATGGCTGGCGGGCGAGTCGGCTTCAATACTCAGCGAAGCGCACCTGCAGCGCGCCTACGGCCTGCCGGTGCATAAAATCGACCATCCCGGCTGTGCAGTGCCGCTACTGGCGCCGCAGTTTACGATCCATCGCTAACCGGTAAAAAGCCTGCGGCGCGCAAATACGCCTGCCCTTCCTCGCCGACGATAAAACGGCACAATTGTCGCGCGGCATCGCTCTCCTCCATCCGCGCTAACTGATACTCGCAGCGAACATTCCACGGCGCGGGGATCGCTAACGTACGCCGCGTCGCACTTGCCGCCATCTGCGCCGCATAGTGGGCATAGCCGATAAACAGGTCGGCAAGGTTTTCGTCGATCAGCCACGCGCCCGCGGTCACGCCTGTTGGCACGCTCAGCGACTCGCGACCGCCAACGAGTTGTTGCGCCCTGCCCATCAACGCGTGACCCACGCCCGGATAACCTTCTTCAAGGCGGGCAAATAGCTGCCAGGTATAATCGCCCGAGGGATCGCAGCCCGGCGTCGAGGTCGCCAGCCGCAGCTGGGGATTAGTGAGTAGCGTCAGCCAGTCGGCGCGATTGGTTGCAGGCGAGCAACGCGCGGTCAGCATCAGTTGATTGGCGGCAAACGAGCAGCAGGTTTTCGCCAGCCCGGTTTGTAATAACGCCTGAGGGTGTTCGGTATTGGCCGAGGCAAACAGCGAGCAGCGCTCGCCGCGTTCAATGCGCTCGCGCAGCAGACCGGCCGGGCCGAACTGCGCCTCGACCTGAATGCCGTAGTATTGCTGAAAACGCGCCAGCAGCGGGAGAAAAGCACTTTTCAGGCTTCCCGCCGCCAGCAGCGTCAATGAAGGAGTCATCATAGCCATCGCTATAAAAATGAAAACATAGCGCTAGGGTAACGCCATTCATGCCAATTCAGTAGCACATTTCCGCCCGTTCTCGCAGCTGTTCCGGCGTGGCCACCGGGAGCTGGAAGAATTCGAGATAGGCGGGGATCATCTCAAACAACATGTCGGTGCCGCGTTGCATCGGGCAACCCCGCGCCTGCGCCGCCCGCAGTAGCGGAGTATATTCCACGCTCATGACCACTTCGCCGACCCAGGTGCGCGGCGACAGGCGCGATACATCCAGCGGCAGCGGGTCATCCGCTTTCATGCCCAGCGGCGTGGCGTTGACCACCAGATCGTGTTCGGCGGGATCGCGCCGCATCAGGACGAGCTCCAGCCGCGGATAATGCTGATGCAGACGCTCCGCCAGCGCCTGTGCGGCTGACGAAGAGGTATCATATAGGGTTAAGGCGCTAATCCCAGCCGCCGCCAGCGACGCGGCGATGGCCGAGCCAACGCCGCCACAACCGACAACCAACGCCCGCGCGCCCTGCGGCTGAAACCCTTTGCGTTTGATCCCCAGTACAAAACCTTCGCCGTCGAACATATCGCCGCGTAGGCTGCCGTCGGCCTCGCGGCGAATCGCGTTGCAAGCGCCCGCAATCGCCGCCGTCGGGCTGAGCCGATCAACCAGCCCGCAGGTGGCGATTTTATGCGGCATGGTGACCAGTGCGCCAACGATGTTGGTCAGTGAAAATAGCGCTGGCACCAGCGTCGCATAGTCTTCCGCCCTGACGCCCATCGGCACCACTTTAACATCCACCTGCCGATGAGCCAGCCACGGGTTATAAATCATCGGCGCTTTAAAACTGGCGGTCGGATAGCCGAGATGCGCTATCAGCCGCGTATTACCACTAATCACCATGCCCTGCTCCTGTTACTGCGAAAGTTCGATGCGTTTGACATCGCCAAGGATAAACAGATACGCCACGACGCCCAGCAGCGCCGCCCCACCGATATAAACCAGCGCATAGAAGAAGCTGCCGGAAGCGGCGACGATAAAACCGATAATCAGCGGCGTGAGGATCCCCGCCAGGTTGGCGCAGAAATTAAATAAGCCGCCGGTTAAGCCGCCGAGCCCCTGCGGGGCGATGTCGGAGATCAACGTCCAGCCAAGACCCACCATCCCCTGACCAAAGAAGGCGAAGGACATCACCAGAATGACCGCCAGATCGCTGGACAGCCAGTTGGCGGAAATGATGCTGCTGGCCATCAACAGGCCGACGACGATCGGCAACTTACGCCCCAGATTGGCCGAACCGGTCGCTTTCAGCAGCTTGTCGGAAACCCAGCCGCCGAACATCACCCCGCCTGCCGCCGCGAGAAACGGCAGAATGGCAAAGAAACCCACCTTCAACCACGCCATGTGCCGCTCGGTGGCCAGGTAGGTCGGAAACCAGGTCAGGAAGAAGACCAGCACGGTATTACCCGCGAACTGGCCCACGCTGGCGCCGATGATCTGCCGTTTCGCCAACAACTGGCGCACCAGCGGCCAGCTAAATTCGGTGTGCTGGTCGCTGCGGGTGGCAATACCGCCGCCGCTGAGAATATGTTCGCGTTCGCTCTGGCTCAGGCGGTTATCTTCATGCGGTTCGCGATAGCAGCGCCACCACACCATGGCGAACAGCATGCCGACAACCCCAACGCTGATAAACAGCGCGCGCCAGCCAAAGCTGCCCATGATCCAGAACAGCAGCGGCGAGAAGCAGGCCAGCCCGAGATATTCGCCAACGGTATATACCGCAGTGGCCTTGGCGCGTTCCTGCTGCGGAAACCAGGCGCTGACCACCCGGCTGTTCACCGGGAAACAGGGCGCTTCGCTCACACCGAGCCCGAAGCGGCACAGCAGCAGCGTCTTCAGCCCCACCGCCATACCGTGAAATAAGGTAAATAGCGACCACATCGCTAATGACAGGAAATAGGTCACTTTATTGCCGAAGCGGTCGAGGAACATCCCGCCGGGGATTTGCGCCAGCGCGTAGGTCCAGGCAAACGCCGAAAAGACAATGCCCATTACCGCGGCATCAATGCCGAGCTCGGCGGTCAGTTGCGGTGCGGCGATCCCAAGTACCGTGCGGTCGAGATAGTTAATCATCGTGCCGACGGCCAGCAGCGCCAGGATCCCGATACGCCGCCGGGAGCGAAGCGCAGTGGTCGCGGTATCCGCCGCCGTCGCTTGGTTATGGCTATAAGAGTTCATAGTCGTTTCCTGTCTTGAATGCAGATGAATGTTGTTATTGTGTTTGCGATGTTGATTGATGAACCATTTGTTACGTTTAACGGTACTGCATGGCCGAAAGACGAACGGCGGCATTCACCGCGCCGTACTGGGTGTAGCCGTCGCGGCGTTCGGTCAATTCAAAGAAGAAGCGCCCAGTCGAAAACGGACGGGTATAAAGATGCAGGAATTCGCCGCCGCAGGCGTCGCGATCATAGAGGATTTGCAGGCGTTTAAGCGTCTCTACCTGCGGCTGGCCGCCAAAGCGCGCCAGCAAATCCTCATAATAGTTGGCCGGGATCGGCAACGCGTTCAGCGAAACCTGCGGCAGGCTATCGAGCGTCGCGGGCAGATCGCGGCAGGCGAAGGCGGCATGCTGCAGCCCGGCGCCCTGATAACAGGCGACGGAACGCGCGATCTGCGTGGCGCGGCTCTGCGAAATATTCAGCGCCAGGCGGATATCGCCCTGCGGGCTATGCACCGCCAGGCTGCGCACCAGCCCGTAGGGATCCGGTAACGTCTGTTCATGTTCGAGACTGAAACCGAAAACGGTGCGGAAAAAGACAATCCAGTTGTCACGGCTATCGGCCTCCATGCCCAAGGCCAGATGGTCGATGCCGTGGTAATCGTCGCGCGTCGCCGCTGGCTGCAGATGAAAATCGCGGGCGTAGATATCATCACCGGTTTCAATCAAGTAAATAAGGCTGCCGTCCGGCGCGCAAATCGCCGGGATCGAACTTTCGTTAGGACCAGCATCGCCCTGCCAGGTGGCATAGCCGTAGGCGCGGGCGCGTTCCACCAGCGGCGCGCTACGGCTGACCCGCAACGCCATCGCGCACAGCGAGACGCCGTGGCGCTGGTGAAAATGATCCGCCCAGCTGTGCGGCTGCGCGTTAACAATCACCCGTGCGCCGCCGTTGCGCCACAGCGAAACCTGTTTCGAACGGTGTTTGCCCTGCAATTGAAAGCCCAGCTGCGACAGGCGTTGGCCAAGCGCCGTAGACTCCGCCGGACTGGCGGCGAACTCGATAAACTCCAGTCCAACATACTGCGGTAACGCCGACGGTGAGAACAGCGCGGCATCGCTATCCGGGAGATGCCGGCGGGTCTGCTCTTCCAGCCACTGCAGCGAACGGTAGCCATCTTTTGCCGTCGCGCCGTTAGGCGAGGCGCGAAAGCTGTCGTTAAAAATTTCCAGTGACCACGGGCCACGGTAGCCACAACGCGTCAGCTCGCTGGTGAACGCCACCAACGGCAGCTGCCCCTGTCCCGGGAAACAGCGGAAATGGCGGCTCCACTCCAGCACATCCATCTTCATCAACGGCGCGTCGGCTAGTTGCAGGAAAGTGATTTTCTCTACCGGCACACTATCAAGGCCGGTTAAGTCATCGCCAAGCGACAGGATATGGAAGCTGTCGAGCACAATCCCCAGCGCCGGGCTATCGACCCGTTTAACCCGCTCCCAGGCCTGGCGCCAACGGTTAACGTGCGTTCCCCACGCCAGCGCTTCATAGCCAATCACCATCCCCTCTTGCTCGGCGAGGTCGGCCAGCGCGCGCAAATCGGCGACTTGCAATTCGATATCGGCGGAACAGTCCGGCTGGACATTGCTACACAGCAGCAGGGTATCGCACCCCAGCTCGCGCATCAGAGCGAATTTCCGCTTCGCCCGCTGCAAATTGGCGGCAAACTGTGCGCGACTGGCGCCTTCGAAATCGCGAAATGGTTGAAAAAGCGTGATTTTCAGCCCCAATTCGGCGGCGAGGTTGCGGATATCGCCTGGCGTGCCCGTATAATAGAGCAGATCGTTTTCAAAAATTTCAACGCCCTGATAACCCGCAGCGGCAATCGCATGCAGCTTTTCAGGTAAGGTACCGGAAATCGAAACGGTGGCAATGGAGCGCAGCATGAGGTCCTCGGGTCATCAGTAGACATGAGCACTGACTATGTATCATTTGGTTCATGTGCGCCAGATTTGGTTGCTAAATTGTGATCATTATGTGTATTTTTTGTCTCCACAGAAAAAGGAGTTGTTATGTCCCTCGTTGCTCATGATGAAGCACAATCTCTGAAAGCGCGGATCTTCAGCGCCGCCATCAGCGTCTTCGCCGAATACGGTCTTCCCGGCGCGCGCATGGAGCAGATAGCGACTGAGGCGCAAACCACCAAACGCATGGTGGTCTACTACTTCAAGAGCAAAGAGCAGCTGTACCAGGCGGTACTTCAACATGTGTATGCGCAGATCCGCGACACGGAACAACAACTGGGGCTGGAGCACCTGCCGCCGGTCGAGGCGCTGGCGCAGCTGGTGAAATGGAGCGTGCGTTATCACGCCACTCATGCCGACTATATGCGGGTTATCTGCATGGAGAATATGCAGCGCGGCAAGTGGCTGAAAAGCTCCGGGGAATTGAAACCGTTGAATCGCACCGCGCTGTCGATTATCGAGGATATTCTACAGCGCGGCCAGCAACAGGGTATTTTCCAGGCCGGGCTGGAAGCGCGCGATGTGCATCGCCTGATCAGCAGCTTCAGCTTCTATCAGGTGTCAAACTTTTACACCTTCAGTAGCCTGTATCTCGACGACCCGTTACCGGAAATTGACGACGACGCGATGGTCTCCCATCACTGCGACATTGCGGTAAAAGCGGTGATTCGCTTTGTGATCTCTTAAGCCGCGCTGATGTCAGGACGCGCGATTCAGTGTCCTGATAACGCGTGAACCACCCTCTCCATCGCTTCGCGTGTCAGTGCGGCGCGTTCAATTTTCGGGTTTGCCAGCGCGGTACGTACGACGCCGGCAATCACGATATGTTTCGGCTCCTGGCCAAGATCGCGCATTTCCAATACGACCTTACCCACTACGCGGCACATTTCCTGATACAGCTCATCGTCTTTCGCTTTATTTCCCATAAATAAGACTCTTAAATTATCATTATCAATCAATTCATTATTGATATGATTTTATAATAAAGCAAACTGTGTCAGCTTTTTCTTTCAGTGGCGTATTTTGTTTACTTTAATACGGCATTAAATCGCTAAATACGCCGCTTTATTTGATCGGCTGCTGCAAAAGTGTGTTGCTAGTTAGCGAGTAAATAGTTTGAATTTTGTTACATTCATCACATCAGGAATGAAACGCCGTTTTCATTTTCTTTTTTCGTTTTGGCAGCGTATAATGCGCCTCGATTCTTTCTTGAATGGTTTCAGCGCATTGGACTGCACAAAAAAAAGCATAAAACATTGCCATTTTTCATGGGCTGAACCGCCAGCACACATTCTTCTGCACGCTCTTTTGTTGTCACCTATCCTTAGAGCGTGGCATTGCAACTTTCGTAACACAGGTTTGCCTTCGCGGCAGCGCGCCCGCGGAGCGAGATTTCCATATCCTTCACAACTTAAAGACTAAGACTGTCATGAAAAAGACCAAAATTGTTTGCACCATCGGTCCGAAAACCGAATCCGAAGAGATGTTGACCAAAATGCTGGACGCAGGTATGAACGTCATGCGTCTGAACTTCTCTCACGGCGATTATGCGGAACACGGTCAGCGCATCCAGAACCTGCGCAATGTGATGAGCAAAACCGGTAAGAAAGCCGCAATCCTGCTGGATACCAAAGGGCCGGAAATCCGCACTATCAAGCTCGAAGGCGGCAACGACGTTTCCCTGAAAGCGGGCCAGACCTTTACCTTCACCACTGACAAATCCGTCGTCGGCAACAATGACATCGTTGCGGTGACCTACGAAGGCTTCACCACTGACCTTAGCGTCGGCAACACCGTACTGGTCGACGATGGTCTGATCGGTATGGAAGTCACCGCTATCGAAGGCAACAAGGTTATCTGTAAAGTGCTGAACAACGGCGACCTCGGCGAAAACAAAGGCGTTAACCTGCCGGGCGTTTCCATCGCGCTGCCAGCGCTGGCTGACAAAGACAAGCAAGACCTGATCTTCGGTTGCGAGCAAGGCGTTGACTTCGTTGCTGCGTCCTTTATCCGTAAACGTTCTGACGTTGTTGAAATCCGCGAGCACCTGAAGGCGCACGGCGGCGAAAACATCCAGATCATCTCCAAAATCGAAAACCAGGAAGGCCTGAACAACTTCGACGAAATCCTTGAAGCCTCTGACGGCATCATGGTTGCGCGCGGCGATATGGGCGTTGAAATCCCGGTTGAAGAAGTTATTTTCGCGCAGAAAATGATCATCGAAAAATGTATCCGCGCACGTAAAGTCGTTATCACGGCGACCCAGATGCTGGATTCCATGATCAAGAACCCGCGTCCGACCCGCGCAGAAGCCGGCGACGTGGCGAACGCCATCCTCGACGGTACCGATGCCGTGATGTTGTCCGGCGAATCCGCTAAAGGTAAATACCCGCTGGAAGCGGTCACCATCATGGCGACCATTTGCGAACGTACCGACCGCGTGATGACCAGCCGTCTGGACTTCAACAACGACAATCGCAAACTGCGCATCACTGAAGCAGTCTGCCGCGGCGCCGTTGAAACCGCTGAAAAACTGGAAGCGCCGCTGATCGTCGTTGCCACTCAGGGCGGTAAATCCGCTCGCGCCGTACGTAAATACTTCCCGGATGCCACTATCCTGGCGCTGACCACCAACGAAACCACCGCGCGCCAGTTAGTGCTGAGCAAAGGCGTTGTACCGCAGTTGGTGAAAGAGATCGCCTCTACCGACGATTTCTACCACCTGGGTAAAGAACTGGCCCTGCAGAGCGGCCTGGCGCGTAAAGGCGACGTAGTGGTGATGGTTTCCGGCGCGCTGGTTCCAAGCGGCACCACCAACACGGCCTCCGTGCACGTGCTGTAATAATTTACAGGTTATTTTCTCTTTTTTTAAAGCGCTCCTCTGGGGCGCTTTTTTTTATTCATTTCCCTAGCTGTTCTTAATAAAAATGCAAATCGGATTTTACTATTTAATAAGAGATTATCTAAGATGAATCCGATGGAAGCCTCCTGTTTTCACAGCGCTTTTTAAACTAGATCTACGAATTCGATGCTTCTTTGAGCGAACGATCAAAAATAAGTGCATTCGGGTAAAAAAAATATTCTCATCCCAAAAAAGTTTGTGTAATACTTGTAACGCTACATGGAGATTAACTCAATCTAGAGGGTATTAATAATGAATCGTACTAAACTGGTACTGGGCGCGGTAATCCTGGGTTCTACTCTGCTGGCTGGTTGCTCCAGCAATGCTAAAATCGATCAGCTGTCTTCTGACGTTCAGACTCTGAACGCTAAAGTTGACCAGCTGAGCAACGACGTGAACGCAATGCGTTCTGACGTTCAGGCTGCTAAAGACGACGCAGCTCGCGCTAACCAGCGTCTGGACAACCAGGCTCACTCTTACCGTAAGTAAGAGTTCTGGTAATAAAAATGGCGCACATTGTGCGCCATTTTTTTTGTCCTCCGTTTGAGGACTACTGTGTCAGTTGGTTAGTGTTCGGCTGACTGTTCTGCGCCGATAACTCCGTTGTCGCGCTGCCCGCCCCCTCGGAAACCACCACCGGATAACCCGCCCTTCTCGACATCGCTTTTTTCAGTTGCAGGTCATCAACCGCTTTATCGTCGGAAAAGGCGTGAAACGCCGCAGGAAGCGTGTAGGAAAGTGTCCTGGTGTTTTCACCTTCTGTCTGTGAAAGCGGCCTGTGGACCTCTACATAGCGTTTACCATCGGGTTCAATGGCGAACTTCACCGGCTGATTGATAATCCGTACCGGCGTGCCGGCGCGCACCTGGCTGAACAACGCTTTGATGTCATCGGCGTTCATCCGCATACAGCCGGAACTCACCCGCAGGCCGACGCTATCAGGAGCGTTGGTGCCATGGATCAGGTATTCGCCGTTGCCATAGGCCAAACGCAGCGCATAACGCCCCAGCGGGTTATTCGGCCCGGCAGGGATCACCGGCGGCAACTTAATGCCCTTCTCCAGCGAACGCGCGCGGATCCCCGCAGTCGGCGTCCAGGTCGGGTTAGGAATTTTTTGCCCGACGCGAGTCGTCATTTCCGGTGTCTCCAGCCCTAACTGTCCAATGCCGAGCGGATAGACCTGCACCTGGTTTTGCCCCGGCGGGAAATAGTACAGCCGTAGTTCAGCCAGGTTCACCACGATGCCTTCGCGCGGCACATCCGGCAACAGCATCTGCGAGGGAATTAACACCCGGGTGCCCGGCTTCGGCTGTACCGGCGCAATCGTATCGTTGGCCTCAAGGATAAGCATCGCCGCCGTGTCGAAATGCCGGGCGATAGCCTGCAGGTTGCGATCCCCTTCCTGTACCGTCCAGTATTGGTTTTGGCCAATCAAACGGCTGTTGGCAGGGGGTAGCGGATAATCGACAGCCCAGGCGCCGTGCTGCGCGCTGAGGGCTGCGAGAAGGGTCATCGTAATGAGAGACGCGCGCTTCATACTGAGATTCCTTCTTTCGCTGATAAAACGCCAGGATCTGCGCGGCGACGCAAGCTTTTGCTTTCGTCGCACGTAACAGAATGAAATCTACCTGTTTATTTTAGCTAAGATTTGCGGCTTTCGCGCGAATTGCACGAATCATCGCTTCGAGTCCTTGCGAACGGGAGGGAGTAAGATGCTGGGTTAACGCCATTTTTTCAAACCACGGGCGCACGTCGAACTCGGTAATGTCCTGCGCGGTCATTCGGTCATAAAGAATGAACACCACCGCAATCAGCCCTTTGACGATCGCCGCGTCGCTATCGCCGCGCAGGACGATAACGCCGGATGCCTCCTGCTCCATCACAATCCACACCTGGCTTTGGCAGCCCTGAATAATATGCTGTGCGATGTGCTCTTCCGGGCTGAGCGGCGCCAGCCGCTGGCCAAGCTCGATAATATAAAGGTATTTCTCTTCCCAGTTGGCGCAACGGGTGAAGTTGCGCAACAGTTTGTCTTTGTCCGGTAATGCCGCCATAGCCGCGTCCTTTAACCTAGTAATTTGTGGATCCGCTGCAGCCCCGCCACCAGCCGGTCCACTTCTTCCGTCGTATTGTACATCGCCAACGACGCCCGGCACATCGCCGGTACCTGAAAGAACGCCATCAGCGGCATCGCGCAGTGGTGACCGGTACGCACCGCAATGCCGTAGTTATCGAGGAAACTGCCGACATCGTAGGCGTGGTGCTTGCCGAGATTAAACGCGATAACCCCCCGCCGCTGTTCCGGCCCATAGAGCGTCAGATCCGGAACCTGCTTCAGCGCCTGCAGGGCATAGTGCATCAGCGTCTGTTCATATTCGCTGATGTGCGTAAGCCCAAGCTGGCTGACATAGTCCAGCGCCGCGCCAAGGCCGATAATCCCACCGGTATTCGGCGTGCCGGCTTCAAAACGCCATGGCGCCTTCGCCCAGGTGGTGCCTTCCGTCAGGCTGACGGTGGCGATCATCGACCCACCACCTTCCCATGGCGGCATCTCCTGCAATAACGCTTCTTTGGCGTACAGCACGCCGATGCCGGTCGGCCCATACAGTTTATGCGCGGAGAAAACGTAAAAATCGCAATCCAGCGCCTGCACATCCACCGGGTGGTGCATCACCGCCTGCGCGCCATCCACCAGCACCTTCGCACCGTGTTGATGGGCCAGCGGGATCAGCGCGGAAAGCGGGTTCTCCGTCCCCAGCACATTCGACACCTGGGTTATCGCCAGCAGCCGGGTACGATGGTCAAACAGACCGGGGATCACATCCAGTTGCAGCGTACCGTCATGGTTAAGCGGGATCACCCGCAGCTCAGCGCCAACGCGGGCGCACAGCATCTGCCACGGTACGATATTGGCGTGATGCTCCATTTCGCTGACGATAATATTATCGCCAGCGCGTACATTGGCGCTGCCCCAACTGTTGGCCACCAGGTTGATCCCCTCGGTGGTGCCGCGCACGAATACCATCTCTTCCGGCGAACGCGCGTTAAGGAAGGCGGCCGCCTGCTGGCGTACCTGCTCCATCCGCGCCGTCGCTTCGGCGCTAAGCGTATGAATACCGCGATGGACAGCGGCATAACCGTGGCGATAGAACTCGGCTTCGGCGTTAATCACCGCTTCCGGTTTCTGCGCACTGGCGGCGCTATCAAGATAGACCAGCGGCTGACCGTTGACTTCACGGCTCAGCACCGGGAAATCGGCGCGAACCCGTTCCACTGAAAATGTCATGCTTCCCCTCCCGGCAAACGCTGGCCAATACGCGCCAGCACCTGCTGTCTGAGTCCTTCATCGCTGATGGCTTCAGTGAGCTCGGCGGCAAAGGCGTACAGAATCATTTGCTGCGCCGCCTGCTGGTCGATACCGCGCGAGCGCAGATAGAACAGCTGCTCGTCGTCAATGCGCCCAACGGTGGCGCCGTGGCTACATTTTACGTCATCGGCGTAAATCTCCAGCTGCGGCTTGGTATCGACCTCCGCCAGCCGCCCCAACAGCAGATTGTTGTTGGTCATCTGACCGTCGGTTTTCAACGCATGCGGGGCGACGTTAATCAGGCCATTAAACACCGCCCGGCCTTTATCGCTGACGATGGTTTTGTGCAACTGGCGACTGTTGCAGTAACCAACGTGATGATCGAGCCAGGTACGGCTGTCGCAGACTTCATTTTTCACCGGCATCGCCAGTGAGTTAATGCGCAGATTGCTGTTTTCACCGTTCAGACTCGTGCTGGTGTGATGTCGCAACACCGCGCCACCAAGCAAGAAGCTACTGCTGAAGGCCGAAGCATCCCGGCCAAGCAGCAGATCGTTATGCGCGAAGTGGTAGCTTTGCGCATTTTCGAACGCCAGCTTGATGTGTTGCAAATGCGCGTTGTCAGCGACCGTCATGGTCAGCCGTCCGCCGGTGAAGTGGCGCCGCTCGTCAAGGCTAATATAGTGCTCAATGATGGTCGCTTGCGCCCCGCTCTCCAGCGCCAGGTGATGGCGATAATGAGCAGTGTTCAACTCATCGCCTGCCAGACCGCTGGTAATATGCATCAGCAGCAGCGGTTTGTCCGGACGTTGATTGCGCTTCACGCTGATGCGAGTCACCGTCTGCGCCAGACTTTCCGTGAGATGAAGAAACACTTCCGGCTGCACGGCTTCCGGCAGGTGCTGGCGTTGGTTATCTACGCTGACGTCAAAACCGCTGGCGGCGAGATCGTCGCTTAACGCCGGGCTAAAGCGCCCGTCGATAAAGACCATACGCCAGGCATCGAGGTTGAGCGCTAACGCATCGCGCTGCTCAGCGCTGAGCGCCGCCGCCGGATTCGCGACAAAGGTGCCGTTAAGCAGCGCGTCCAGCGGGGTATATTTCCAGTTTTCCTGTTTGCGCGTCGGCAGGCCCAGACGCAGCAGTTGTTGCAGGTGCTGGCTGGCTTGCGGCGTGCGCTGGTCGCCCTGCGCTTCAAACAGATGATGCCACTGCTGCAGCGCATTACTGCTGTTCGGTAAGCCAGCCATAGCCCTGCTCCTCCAGTTGTTTGACCAGAGTGAAATCGCCCGACTTAACGATCCGCCCCTGATACAGCACATGAACGTAATCCGGTTTGATGTAGTCAAGGATGCGCTGATAGTGGGTGACGATAATAAAGGCGCGTTTGCCATCGCGCAGCGCGTTGACGCCATCCGCAACAATCTTCAGGGCATCAATATCCAGCCCGGAATCCGATTCATCGAGAATGCACAGCTCAGGCTCAAGCACCGCCATCTGCAGAATATCGTTGCGTTTTTTCTCGCCACCAGAGAAACCGACGTTCACCGAACGAGTCAGCAGATCTTCCGGCATCTTCAGCAGCTTGATCTTCTCTTCCATCAAATCCTGGAAGTCGAAACGATCCAACGCCTCCTGGCCGCGATAGCCACGCACCGCATTCAACGCGGTTTGCAGGAAGAACTGGTTACTGACGCCGGGAATTTCCACCGGGTACTGGAAGGCCATAAAAATGCCTTCGCCAGCGCGATCTTCCGGCGCTAACTCCAGCAGATTCTTCCCCTTAAATTCAACGCTGCCGCCGGTGACTTCGTAATCTTCCCGTCCGGCGAGGGTGGCCGAGAGCGTGCTTTTCCCTGAGCCGTTCGGCCCCATAATCGCATGGACTTCTCCCGGACGGATTTCAAGGTTCAGTCCGCGCAGGATCTCTTTGTCTTCAACGGCGACTTGCAAATCTTTAATACTTAACATCTTTTATCCTTAATTATCAGCCGACGCTATGTTCAAGGCTAATAGCCAGCAGTTTTTGCGCTTCGACGGCGAATTCCAGCGGCAGTTCTGAGAACACATCTTTACAGAATCCATTAACAATCATGGAGATCGCGTCATCTTCGCTAATCCCGCGCTGCAGGCAGTAGAACAGCTGATCTTCACCAATTCGCGAGGTGGTAGCTTCGTGTTCCAGCTGGGCGCTATTGTTGCGGCATTCAACATACGGGAAGGTATGCGCCCCGCAGTCCGGACCGATCAGCATCGAGTCGCATTGCGTGTAGTTACGGGCGTTGGTGGCGGTCGGCATGATTTTGACCAGACCACGGTAGCTGTTCTGGCTCTGTCCGGCGGAAATCCCCTTCGAGATAATGGTCGAACGGGTGTTTTTGCCGATATGAATCATTTTAGTGCCGGTATCCGCCTGCTGATGACCGCTGGTCAGCGCCACCGAGAAGAATTCGCCAATCGAGTTATCACCGCGCAGAATACAGCTGGGGTATTTCCAGGTGATGGCCGAGCCGGTTTCCGACTGGGTCCATGACATTTTGCTGTTTTCACCCTCGCACAGCGCGCGTTTGGTGACAAAGTTAAGGATACCGCCGGTGTTATGGTCGCCAGGGAACCAGTTCTGCACGGTGGAATACTTCACTTCGGCATCTTTATGAATGATAACTTCGACTACCGCCGCATGCAGCTGGTAGCTGTCGCGCACCGGCGCCGAGCAGCCTTCGATATAGCTGACGTAGCTGCCTTCATCGGCCACCAGAATAGTGCGTTCAAATTGCCCGGTCTTCTCGGCATTGATACGGAAATAGGTCGAGAGCTCCATCGGACAACGTACGTCTTTCGGCACATAGATAAAGGTGCCGTCAGAAGCGACTGCGGCGTTCAGCGCGGCGAAGAAATTGTCGTTACCCGGCACGACAGTACCGAGGTATTTTTTCACCAGCTCCGGGTGGTCGTGAATCGCTTCACCGAAGGAGCAGAAAATGATCCCCTGTTCCGCCAGTTTTTCGCGATAGGTCGTGGCCACCGATACCGAGTCGAAAATAGCGTCCACCGCCACTTCTTTGCCTTCGCGTACCGGCACGCCGAGCTGGTTAAACGCTTCCTCCACTTCGTTAGTCAGGAAGGTATTCGCTCCGGTTTGCTGCAGCGCGCCGGGTTCCGAGGCGCAGGTGTCATCGCAGTTGCCGCAGGATGGCGCCGAGTAGTAGCTGTAATCCTGATAGTTGAGCTTATCGTAATGCGCTTTCAGCCAATGCGGTTCTTCCATCTCCTGCCAGGCCTTAAAGGCATTGAGACGAAACTCCAGCATCCACTCCGGTTCATTACGACGAGCGGAAATCGCGCGGACCACCTCTTCATTAATACCTTTTGCCAGCTCATCGGTTTGTAGCTGGGTGAAAAAGCCTTCTTTATAGTTGAGCGGGCCGCCGGTCCAGCTTTTGACATCGTCAGTTGCTTCAGTATTACGAGACATAGTTACTCCGCCTGAACCCCAAAACTTTCGCCACAACCGCATTCGTGTTGCGCTTTCGGGTTATGAAATTTGAATATTTCATTTAAGCCTTCGCGAACATAATCCAGTTCGGTGCCGTCAATGAACGGCATCGCCTGTAGCGGCGCAAATAGCTTCGCGCCGTCGCGTTCATACAGCAGGTCATCGTCCGCTGGCTCGGCAATCATCTCCAGTACGTAGCCAAAACCGGCGCAGCCGCTGGTTTTGATCCCCAGGCGCAGCCCCTGTTTGTCCGGCTGTTTTTGCATCAGATCGCGGATATGAGCCGCCGCAGTGGGCGTCATTGTCAGCCCCTGCCAGTTAAAATCGTCGGGATTAAAGGTTCCTGTTTGTAGTTCCATCGCTCTACCTCATCGGTTGCCGCCATCGGGCTATCCCATCATGTTAGTGATAATGATTATCACTTCAACCCCACCAGAGCAGGGGTATTCGGCCATTTCGCCCATTTCTGTGCTTTTCTATAAGCATAGACCCTGACTAAAGGGTTATCAGGAAGCAATTTCTATATTTAATAGATTGATAAATAATAAGTTATTAACAATGAACCGCCAGGCGCAGCGGCAATGGAAAAGATGTATCGAAAATACCGATTTATACAATAGCGGCGATAAAAGGCACTTTTTCGCCAGGATGGTGAAATTTCAGCGGGTTACTCTGGTTGCAGCAGACAGCGGATTGCAGGACGGAGCCGCTAACGCTACTCTCGTAACGGGAGTTAAACGGGGATTCATCATTTTGCAAGGGCGATTTTAATGCGTGCGCTTACCGAAGAAATCAGTCTTGAGATAGTCGAAAATAGTGATTGAGGCGGCTCCGGATTCGGAGCCCCTGACAAAGGCTAAAAGAGATCACCGCGCCTTTCCCAAACAAGCAATATACTTTTCCCCTGAACGACGTACGACCTGGTCGGCATGTTCCATAATTTCCCGCCCCTCAAACGCGCCATAGATTTGACTAAATTTCACCACGCTCAGACGGCGGATAATATCGCTGACCACGGCGGCAGGAAGCGGCAGCATATTTGGGTAACTCCACATAAAGGAAACGGCATTACCGCCGGGAGCGACCTGAACAATATCGCCAGACAATAGCAGCCCATCGCCCTGCGCCCAGTGCAGCACGCTGCCGCCCGCGAAGTGTCCGCCGAGGCGGAGCAGACTAACATCGGCCGTCAGAGGTAAACTGTCGCCATCCCACAGCGTAATCCACGGACTATCACGCATGATCCACTGACGATCGCTTTCATGCAGGTAAATAGGCGCTTTAAATTCAGCCGCCCAATCCTGCATGCTGCTGTAGTAATGCGGATGCGAAATGGCGATGGCCTTAAGTCCGCCCAGCGCGGAGACCAGCGTTTTTGTCGCGTCATCGAGATTGGCAATACAGTCCCACAGGATATTGCCCTCCGGTGTACGCAGAAGAAAAGCGCGCTGATTAATCGCGAAGTTGGGGATGGTGCGGAGGCTGAATAACGCAAGGTTATGCTGCTGCCACTTATTACTATGCGCTGCGGTGAGACGGTCTAAATCAATCCACTGCTGCCCGGTTAGCGGTACAAACTGACGTTCATCTTCACATATCGGACAATGTTGCGGGTGATGTTCGCCAAATTCATAGGACGTGCCACAGGCCTTACAAAGCGTAATTGTCATATTTTCCTCGCTATTCCGGTATCCGGTAATAAGCATGGCACAGCCTGTTTTTGCCATGTGCCGGATTGTGCTGGCGTTGATATCTCATATTTATCACCCGCAGTCACAATCTGGCGGTGCAAGATTAATCCACCCGCGTGGATTAATTCTCTTGCTGACGCATTGCAAGAACTTATTACGAAAGGATGTCATTTTGTGATGGATTCAGTTAATTCTTAAAATCAGGGTTGGTTAACCTCAGGTTTACTCATGTACAATGCCCGCCGTTTTGTTATCGCTATCCGACGTCAGGCCGGATCATTTTTAACGGGAGCAAGTGTCGTACAGAATGGTTGATATCAGTATTATGTCGATGTGCATGGTGGTACTGCTGGTGATGAGCGTGTTACTCGATTGACCGCAACCACCTATCTGCAGCGGTGACCACGGACCCCCGCAGAGACTATGCAAAAACTCACGGCGCTTATCCCTGCCAGCGCCGGGTACCCCCCTACTGATTTTGTCGGCTTATTTTAGCGGCGAATTAAGCATAAAATTCCCCTACTGCCTCTCCAGCCGGAGAACGTAGTCAGGAGGCGCTTTTCAATTCTGCATGACGGTGTTCGCGCCTTATTGAAGAACGCCACCCGGAGTATAATTTGCCAAAATGGATTTGCCCGCAGCTATCTCGCGGGCTTTTTTTTACCCGCCATAGACGAATTTCAGACGTAAAAAAGCCGCCATGAATCGCGGCGGCTTTTTGTTACCGAATCAACTTACGCGCGGCGTATTAGCTTTTCACTTTACGATAGATAAAGAGCACCACCAGCGCGCCAATGACCGCGACGACAAAGCTGCCGAAGTTAAAGCCGTCGACCTTGCCAAAGCCGAATAACGTACTGATCCAGCCACCGACTACCGCACCGATAATACCGAGGATCACGGTGATGATAAATCCACCGCCGTCTTTACCCGGCATAATCCACTTGGCCAAAATACCAGCGATCAGACCAAAAATGATCCAGGAAATGATACCCATGGTGAACTCCGTCCTCTTTGTTACCCTGAAAGTATTTAGTAATTAAAATAGTAGCATAAAGAAAACAAATGATTTCACCAATATATATTTATTAGATGATTGCTTGCCGCGGCGTTATCCATGGTCTACAGATTATTCAGTGTTTATTAACGCCGAAAGGAGTGAAGGATGGGGTATTACGTACTGAAAAAGTCTGAAAAGAGCGTATCTCAGCCGTGGTATTTTCTGCTGAAAGCAGATAACCACGAGACTATCGCCACCAGCGAAATGTACTCGTCGAAAGATGCCGCCAAAAAAGGTATTGCCTCGGTGCAGAAGAACGGCCCGAGCGATATCATTAAGGATGAGACACAATAAACAACAAGGGGATGCACCAGCATCCCCCTTTAACATTGGCCGTACTGTTACAACACAGCGGTCGTCAGTCGCGATGAGCAGCAAAGCCGCCCTTGCTCATCAGAGATGTCGATTTGCCACACCTGATGACGCGATCCGACATGCAGCGCGGTACAGACGCCACGCACCCGACCACTGCGCACCGAACGGATATGGTTGGCATTCACCTCCAGACCAACCACCTTCTGTTCACCCTCGCTACACAGGTACCCCGCGACCGAGCCCAGCGTCTCCGCCAGCACGACCGATGCGCCGCCATGCAGCAGACCGAACGGCTGATGAGTCCGGTGATCGACCGGCATCGTCGCCTCAACCGCGTTATCGCTGATAGCCACGAACTGAATATCCAGCAGGCCAACCATGTTGCCCTCGCCCATCGCGTTAAGCTGCGACAGCGAAGCCTGACGTTTCCAAATCATCCAATCATCTCCAGCAGAGCCTGCAGCGGGTGACGCACCCCACTGCCTTCAATACGCTTCACCTGACTACGGCAGGAATAACCGGTGGCCAGACAGCGATGGCGCGGTAAACGCTGCATCGCCTGCTGCCAGGAAAGCGCGTAAATCGCCAGCGAGTTGGCGTGGTTTTTCACTTCATGGCCATAAGTCCCGGCCATTCCGCAGCAACCGGTGCTAACGTACTCCATTTTCGCGCCGAAGCGAGCAAATATCGCCGCCCACTGGCTGGGGGCTGCAGGCAACGCCGTCACTTCCGTACAGTGACCGAACAGATACCAGGGTTCGCCGCCGTTGTCCTGAGCGGTGGTTTGCGGCAAGGCTTGCGTTAGCCATTCATGAACCAGCATCACGCGGAAATCACCGCGCTTATCACCCAGCGTCTGGTTATACTCATCGCGGTAACAGAGCACCAGCGCGGGATCGACGCCGACCATCGGGATAGCTAACTGCGCCACGCGGTTCAGGAAATCAGCGGTTTTCTGCGCGGTGCGCGCAAAGCGCGTCAGAAAGCCCTTAATATGCTGCGCTTTACCGTTTGGCGAGAACGGCAGCAACACCGGCTGATACCCCACCTTCTCAATCAAACGGACAAAATCAACCACCACTTGAGCGTCGTAGTAGCTGGTAAACGGATCCTGCACCACCAGCACGATTTTCGCCTTCTGTTCGGCGCTCATGCTTTCAAGCTCCTCAAGCGTGGTATTGGCGGAGCGGTGCCCTGCCAATTGCTGCTTGAGCGACGGCACGGAAAGCAACGGCAGGTCGACCATGCCGATATGTTTTTCCGACAGCTTGCGCATCCACGGCTGATTGATAAAGAAGTTGAATGTTTTCGGCGCCTGCGCCATTAGCGGCGCGTAGGATTCCACGGTAGCGACCAGATGGTCGCGCATCGGACGCAAATAACGGCTGTGATAAAGCTGCAGGAAGCGGGAACGGAATTCCGGGACATCGATTTTTATCGGGCACTGGGTCGAGCAGGCCTTACAGGCCAGACACCCGGACATCGCCTCTTTCACTTCATGCGAGAAATCGTATTCGCCTTTGCGCGCATGCCAGCTGTTGCGGGTACGCTCGATCAGGGCGCGCAGGCTCACGCCTTTCTCCGGCAGCTCTTGTTCCAGTTTATTCGGATCGATACCGCGATCGGCCAGCAGGCGCAGCCATTCGCGTACCAGCGTCGCACGGCCTTTCGGCGAATGAATGCGCTGATGGCTGACCTTCATTGACGGGCACATCGGGCTTTTCACGTCGAAGTTAAAGCACAGACCGTTACCGTTGCACTCCATCGCGCCGCGCCAGGCGCTACGCACAGTAATGGGAATTTGCCGATCGTAGGTCCCACGTTTTACCGCGTCCACTTTCATCATCGGCGCATCGACGCCCTCAGGCGGACAGATTTTCCCCGGGTTCAGGCGATTATCCGGATCGAAAGCCGCCTTCACTTTACGCAGTTCGCTATACAACTCTTCACCAAAGAAGGCCGGGCTGTACTCCGCGCGGAAACCTTTGCCGTGCTCGCCCCACAGCAGGCCGCCGTATTTCGCCGTCAGCGCCACCACCTCGTCGGAGATCTGTTTCATGAGCACCTCCTGCTGCGGGTCGCACATGTCCAGCGCCGGGCGAACGTGAAGCACCCCGGCATCGACGTGGCCAAACATCCCGTAGCTCAGGCCGTGGCCATCCAGTAACGCGCGGAATTCAACGATGTAATCCGCCAGATGCTCCGGCGGCACGCAGGTATCTTCAGCAAAAGGAATCGGCTTGGCGGCGCCTTTCGCATTGCCCAGCAGACCAACGGCCTTTTTGCGCATAGCATAGATGCGTTCGACGCCGTCCAGTTCGCTGCATACCTGCCAGCCAATCACCCCCGCCGCGCCTTGCGCCATCAGCTCATCGAGACGCTGACACAGGGTGGCGACCTGACCATCAATTAATTCGCCATCGTCGCCGGCAAACTCAACGATATTCAGCCCCAGCATCTCTTTATCCGCGACATCGGTGATAAGCTCGCTCACCGAGTGCCAGACGATGTCTTCACGCGCCAGGTTAAGGACTTTGGAGTCGACGGTTTCAACCGACAGCGCTTTCGCCTCGACCATAAATGGCGCGTTGCGTAGCGCCGAATCAAAAGAGTCGTACTTCACGTTTACCAGCCGCCGGACTTTCGGCAGGCGGGTAATATCCAGCCGCGCCTCGGTAATAAAGGCCAACGTGCCCTCGGAACCGGTCAGAATGCGCGTCAGGTCAAACTCGCTCATCTCATCATTGAACACATGACGTAGATCGTAGCCAGTCAGGAAGCGGTTCAGTTTAGGAAACTTATCAATGATCAGCTGGCGCTGCGCTTTGCAACGCTGATAAACGGTGCGGTAGATGCGGCCAATCGCCGACTGCTCGCGGCCCAGCGTTTCCGCCAGCGCCACAGGAATCGGCAAGGTGTCGAGAATGTCGCCGCCGATCAATACCGAGCGCACCCCCAGCACGTGGTCGGAAGTCTTGCCGTATACCAACGAGCCCTGCCCGGAGGCATCGGTATTGATCATGCCGCCGAGCGTCGCGCGGTTGCTGGTCGACAGTTCCGGCGCGAAGAAGTAGCCGTAAGGCTTAAGAAACTGATTTAACTGGTCTTTGATAACCCCGGCTTCGACCCGCACCCACCCCTCTTCCGGGTTGATCTCAATGATGCGATTCATATAGCGCGACATATCGACGATGATCCCCGCGTTCAGCGATTGACCATTGGTGCCGGTACCGCCGCCGCGCGGGGTAAAAATCAGCGATTTAAAACGCGCTTCCGCCGCCAGCCGAGCCAATAGCGCGACATCCGCGGTCGAGCGAGGAAACAGTATCGCGTCCGGCAACAGTTGATATACGCTGTTGTCGGTCGCCATGGTGAGCCGGTCGGCGTAGCTGGTGGCGGTATCGCCGGTAAATCCTTGTTGCTTCAGTACCTGCAAAAAATTCAGCACCAGTTGAACGACACCCGGCGCTTGAGAAATCTGTGGGATCATGACGCTTGACCCTGCCTGAATATGTTGTGATGAGTTGATTTAATAATGCGCAAACTAAACGTTTGCGTGGCGCACTCAACTTTTTATCACATTTTTTTCATATCCGCCCACGAGTTTTACGGGCAAAATCAGGCTCGCGAAATTATTGATATTATTATCTGTATATGGAATTACGCTGCGTCAGCATTGAGACGCGACTGGAAAGGTAAATTTTCTCTATGATTAACCAACATCAGCCCCGGGACATACCGCAAATTCTGCTGTCGGTGCTGTTTTTGTCCCTGATAATTATTTCCTGCCTGTGGGTTGTCCAACCATTTATTCTGTCTTTCGCCTGGGCTGGCACGGTAGTGATCGCCACCTGGCCGGTGCTGCTGCGTCTGCAAAAACTGTTATTCGGCAAGCGCTCGCTGGCGGTGCTGGTGATGACGCTGCTGCTGTTTTTACTGTTCGTTATTCCCATCGCCTTGCTGGTCAACAGTCTGGTCGATAATAGCGCCCCATTGATTAAAATCGTCAGCACCGGACAAATCTCGCTACCGGATTTTGCGTGGCTGAATTCGATTCCACTCATCGGCGATAAACTCTACTCCGCCTGGCATAGCCTGCTGGAAATGGGCGGCGCGGCAATTATGGCGAAGGTGCGTCCTTATATTGGCGCCACCACCACCTGGTTCGTCGGTCAGGCGGCGCATATCGGAAAACTGCTGGTCTACTGTGGATTGATGCTGCTGTTCAGCGCCCTGCTTTACTGGCGCGGCGAGAGAGTTGCTTACGGTTTCCGCTACTTCGCTACCCGCCTGGCCTCCAAGCGCGGCGATGCCGCCGTCGTCCTCGCCGGACAAGCCGTACGCGCCGTGGCGCTGGGTGTGGTTGTCACCGCGCTGGCGCAGGCGGTTCTGGGCGGTATCGGTCTGGCGATTAGCGGCGTACCTTATGCCGCGCTGCTGACCGTAGTGATGATTTTCACCTGTCTGGTTCAACTGGGGCCACTGATCGTGCTGGTACCGTCGATTATCTGGTTGTACTGGACCGGCGACACAACCTGGGGCACGGTGCTGCTGGTCTGGAGCTGCGTGGTCGGTACGATGGATAACGTGATTCGCCCGGTGTTGATCCGCATGGGCGCCGATCTGCCGATGATTCTGATCCTCTCCGGCGTCATCGGCGGTCTGATCGCCTTTGGCATGATTGGCCTGTTTATCGGCCCGGTGCTGCTGGCCGTCTCCTGGCGTCTTTACGATGCCTGGGTACAGGAAATTCCGCCGCCGCCGCTGGACCCGGATCTGGTGCTGGCGGAGCTTGCCGAGCTCAATGCCAGCAACAACAAAAGCGATAAATAAAGCAAAGGCGGGGAAACCCGCCTTAAACTTAAGTGAAATTTATCAATCTATCGCCGTACCCGGCATATCCTTGTTTCAACACTACATTTATCTCTCATATTCTTCACTCAGATTTAACTATTGAGAAGAATCCGATCGACGCCAACAGTCGCGATGCCTACTATTAGCCCACGGTTATAGATCAAGATATTGATTTATAAGCATGGAAATCCCCTGAGTGAAACAACGAATTGCTGTGTGTAGTCCTTTGCCCATCTCCCACGATGGGCTTTTTTTCACCCTTAAAACAGCTACTTACAAAATGCTGTGAGCAAGCATTGTGCCTTATGTGTGCAATCTGTGTGAGTAGCTAAAAATGCTCTTCTTTTTTCAGTGTTAAAAATCAATAAGTTAGGTGTGTGCAAAAAGTTTTAGAAAGTGTGTCTAAGAGGGGATGTTAGGAAGGAATAAGTAAAGGTGTTATGATGTGCGCCCCTTTTACGTTCCCGTTTGAGGGGCTATTAGCTGACCAATACGGCAAAGGGCTACCTCTTTGGATAGCCCTGTTTTACTTGCTCTTACCATCAACCACTAAAGGCAAATCTAAGCGCCTTAGCTCTTGTTCGTATTGTGGATTGACAGGAAGAAAAGGAGAGAAGTTTTTAACCTGTTTAGCTTTGCTGTCTAAATCGCTGGTAGCTGATTGCCTCACGATTGAGGCTATGTACTTACACCAAAGATCTCTAAACATTTGCTGTTTGTTCGCTGCTTCACGATTAATAGCGCCTTTCTCTAGTGTTTTCTGTTCTGCTAGGTAAGCCTTCATCTCTCCTTGCTTCCAGCGTCTAGGCTTAGTTGATTTATGTTTACTCATTTATTCTACTTCCTATTACGTTTTGCTCTTGTTTTGGGTACTTCTGGTAAACCATTTTCTATCCTAAGCTCTCTTGCTTTCTGTTCAGCTTCTTCACGTGTTTCAAATCCTCCGCAATAATTAGTAGTGAATTTGTTTACACATAATTTAATGTTTTTGATCACACAAAATAGATTACCTTTTTTAACAATGTTCACACCTCTAACTGTAGGCTTAAATTCATCAATGTTATTTTTAACATACTTTCTTTTATTATCTGGTTTAGGGGGCTTAGGTAGATCTAGATGTTCTATCAACTCATCAACACTCTTTGTATTGTTAGGCGCTAGCTCTGCGATCATTGCTATCCAAAATTGTGCTTCACGTGTATCAGCTTTCAAAGCTTCTTTAGCTCTACGTTCTCTAGATTTTTTCAAATCTTCACGTGTAATGCTATTACCATCAAAAAGCTTTCTATAAATCTTTTCATATTCAGCATGTGTTATTTCACCGCTATCACGCTTAATGATCAATAGCTCTTTAGTAGGCATTGGGGAGAAAGTAGCTTTATCTGAATTGAAAGCCTCAAAAGAGGCTTTATTGTTACGCTGTGCAATTTCTTCCTGAAGTGATAAAGCTTTAGAGCTAACATAAATAATGTTATTTTCATCTACAGAGAAATAGCTATACTCACCTTCATTAATCTTAGGGGGGATATCTTTATATTGAAAACGTTTATCTTTATTTTCTCGTGTGACACAAATCATTTATTTTCCTTTTATTGTATAAGCAATAGGGTAGCTTAGGTGAAGTTGTTTTAATCGCTTACAGGTGCTCTAGTTACCAGTCAGAAGCCATTTCTGAACGTCTTTTGAGTAGTCTTTATGATTGTAATTACCGCTATCAGTAATAGCATACTTGAAAGGCCTTTTGCCTGATTCTATTTCATCAAAGAATTGATTAGCGGTATTCTCAAGAGATTTACCGTATGTACCTGTAGCACAAGGCAAATAAAGCTCCATTTTAAACCAACCACTTTCTTTATTTTTAACATAGAAATTCCCATTTCGTGTAATAGCACTATCACGAACAATGAAGGGAAAGTAATTTTTCATATCAATCCCCCTTGTAATGTCTCCTTTGATTGTTGTTCTGTTCCTTTGGCGTAGACCAACGGCAATTGTCAGGAGTGTAATCACCAAAGGGCGAAAGCCGATCTAGTGTTGTACCTGCCGGACGTTCACCCATATCTTCCAAGAAACGTTTAAACCCTCTCCTATGGTTCCACTGAGGACAAACCTTAACGCCCTTTGCACCATAGTGTTTATAGTTAGAAGAATGAGGATTGTTACAACGTGATTTCATTGATGTGTAGCTGTAATATTCAGGTGTGCAAGTAGTACCGCTTCCCCTTCCCCCGTGATAGTGAGGATGTGAGCAACTATAGCAAGCTTTAGCTACACCTCTAATAACAGCGCTAACTGCTGCTTCACAGAAAGCACCGCAATAACATAAGCAATTCACCCTTAAATGCCTCTCTCCTTCCTTCAAAGGAACATAGCCTAAAATAGTTAAATGATTGTGTGTTTCTCCTGTATGATCTTTAGCTCTGGTTTTAATCCTGTTATATCCTGTTAGACAGCCTTTCATAACACCCCCTGATTATTTAAATTTAACTTCCACTTCAAAACCACACTTATTTGCGACACTAAAAAAGTTGTTCCATGCAGGACGTTTTCTAAGATTACGTAATACGGAAGCATCTACATCAATAGCTTTCTTACATCTATATTCAGTGTGATATTTTTCAATAATACGCTTTGTTAGTTCTTCAGATAGTGCTTTAACATCATTCATTTAATCATCCTTATTAGCAAGGCAACACATCTTTATACTCAAGGCCAAACACTTCACAAGCTTTAGCAAATTTCTTAGCTCCAATCCCTGTTACACGGCCTTTGATCATGTCATTGAAATGACTTCTACTCATGCCAACTAAGATAGCTGCATCATTTTGAATACGGAAATTACTTTCTACATGTTCTTTAATACGGGCAGAGAGAATAAGTTTATAATCGTGGTTCATAATGTTCTCCTTAACAGCCCCTGTAAGAAGGGGCAATATTTATTAAATGTGACCAGTTAAAATCTGTTCGTCTGTCTTACCTTTAGTTAGAAAACGTTCAACACTTCTGCACACCAGTTGATATTCTTCTAAATCAGTGGCTAGATCATTTCGTTTGCCGACTATCTGCTTCATCAAATAATTGAATCGTTTAGCCAAAATCGGGCCTAGTCCATGTTTGTATCCATGATGGGCTACATTCTTTTGTGACTGATGAATGTCAATTCGTAATTGGTTATATTTGCAGATACGCTTGAACAGCTTCTCTATAGTGATGAAGTAGGGTCGGGAAATTCGTCCTGATTCGTTCCTTACCAGCATAGCTAAATGTTTAGCAGCTTCAGTCGTTACATAGTGAAGAGTTGGATTTCTGCCCTTCCCTGATACCTTTTTAATTCTCGAAGAAATTTCTTCGGAAATTGAATCCATCTCATTTCGCACTAACTGGTTAAGCCATTGGTCATAATCGCCATAGGGACGTTCAATTACTTCCCATAGTTCTTTCAGACTAACCAACGCCGTATCATCACCTTCCAGCAGCTTAAACTTGTCACGATATTCTAGAAGAAACTGTGCTTCCTGTTCTGTCATTTCCAGCTTACATTGCATGATGTCCATGTCTACTTTATTCAAATCTAATTCATATGTATGTTTCATTATTATTCCTCTGTTAAGTTAGTAACGGCTCGACAATATGTCTCGCCTTACAACAGATATACTTATTAGGGGAACACTTGTTCCTATAAGGAGACTATGAAAATAATTTGAACAAAAAGTCGTTCAAGTGCTTATTTTATGTACTGAAAAGGGCTTATTATCGGGAATAAAAATGGTGTTGTGTAGTAATAGTAAACTATTTACTTAGTTAGTTAACTATAGTTAATATAGTTCTTATTACTAATACTTTACTACTCCTTTAGTATTTGTGCGCAAGGGAATCCTACTGTACTTTCTGTACTGATTCTTAAAAGAACGCTGATGTAAACAAAGAATGATAATTCACTATATCATTTTACTACTAAGACCTACCAATCCCTTACACCTCAGCGTAAATAAAGCATCCTTGCCTCTCTTCCTATGCTGCTAAATCAACTGCATCCCTTTGCATAGCCCTTAACAGGTGTGTAGGCTTAACGTCTAGGGGTATATGCCTTTCATGCATCCAGATAAGCCATACATCGCTATGCTTTCCTTTCATCACTTCAGAGGCTAGCTCAATGGTTGTTTGTGCCTTCTCAGCGGCATACGCTAACACATCATCTTTCTTTCCTTTAATGCTGGTAATCAGGCTAATCACTTTATATATGGCTACCTTGTCACGTGTAACCAGTCCTGTTAAGTGCTTAATCTCTCCAGCCTCATATTCAGACAATGCAATCTTATAAAGATTGTTAAGCCTGTTTATCTGATATTCCTTTTCTCTTTGCTCTGCCTTAATCGTTCTCCTGAAATCAAGGCTCATTCCTTTTAGTTCATCTTCACCCCATACAGGGCGATGAATAATCTTTTTATACTTCTGGCTGTAACGTTCAAAAAGGTATTGTGCTCTACCCTCTACAGTGAATAGAGGTTTATCACCTAAAGTGCAATTACACTCTTTACAGCAATCAACCACATCGTTTCTATCATAGTGGCGCTTCCCTCCTGTATAGCTAACAGGTATCACATGGTCTCTTGTGATTTGAGAATCATCACCACAATAGAAACAGCGTTTTACATTGTCTACATCTTTGAACATTATCCGGCCTCTTAAAGTGAGGCGGCTAGTTCATTTTATTTTAATCACCGCTTGTTAGTGTGAGGCACATTGTACGCGCCTACACGATCATTTCTACAAGCTTTTGCGAAACTGTTTGCTATGAGAATAATTATCAATAACACAACATATCTTATTGATAGATAAGGAAGAATGAAAAGAGGTTAGATGAGAACAAGAAGAAGTGAGGGTAATCTTAGTTACTAAGTTGTTATAAAAACCCCCGCAGGGGCTATATATTCATTTCAACCAGTGTTTAATATCTTCAGGATTGAAAGGGTCTTTTAATCCAAGCTCTGCTGCTATTAAATCTTCTTGCTCTCTTACATCTATAGAACGAAAAGCATCATGTATTGCTTCTTGCTCTGCTGTTTCTGGCAATTCTTCACTATCCCACTGAACATAAGCGATCATTGCTTCACGCATTACAGCAGTAGCGCTTTTCATAATCTCATAAATATCTTTGCTCATGCTTGAACCCCCGTTAAGTTAATTATTAAAGACCATCAACCATCTGATTTATGCCGCTATTTATCATGCATTGGCTTATCATGTATGGATGCATAGCTTCACATAAGCGTTCAATTCTGGCTTCACGCTCTTGTTTCTCTCTTTTATCTGCCTTCTCAGCTTCAGACGCAGCTATAGAATTTTGCAATTCCTCAGGGTGAGATTTTATATAGCTAGCCTCTGCATCATGCTGAATCTTTTGCTGTGCTGTGTAATCATCTATCTGTGATTGTGTAACAGGCTGGCGTGAAGAACAGCCAGCTAGCACAGAAAGAGATAGAGCTACAATAATTAAAGTTTTCATAGCATCACCATTGACCCGTATTCCAGCGACAATAATCACTCTGCAAACAGGCCGCTTCACTGTTTTCTTGTGCGTCTGCTGCTGCATTCATCCCTGCACCTATGCCGCCTAATGTAGCGGCTACCGCTTGCTGTACAGCACCTTCAGAGCGTGGCGCATTATTACAAGCCTGTTTAGCTTCCTGTATGCGCTGTGCGTCCTCCTGTGCGTTCATAAGGCCTAAGCTCTCTCTACGATGCATTTCGTTTAGATTCGCTGTATACAGGTCTTGTACGCCGTCACATGCTGGCTGCTGTTCTGTCACGTATTTAATCACATCCTCGTTTGAGGAATTGAAAGTTTCATGCTTAATCTCTGAAGCACAGCCAGAAAGAACAGAGCAAGCCAGCACAGCTAGAATAATCTTTTTCATGATTATTAACCTTTCATTTCTTTTTTAGCTGACTTAACAGCAATACCAATTACACGCCATAAACCAACCCACAGCAAAGGGATGAAAAAGAGTAAACCTATCAAGCCACAAGCAAGCACAGAAAGCTGCGAATAGTCGTTTGTGTGCCACATAGCATAGTTATCTAAAATGGTGTCATGAGGATTTTTGATTGCTGCTGGTGCAGCGCCCATATCAAAGGCTATTTGTTTAAAGCTCCATACCAGATAAGGTAGATCTACACCGTTTTCATTCTTTGCTATCTTAGGTAAAACTTGATTCATGTGTTCAATTGCTGCTTCTTTGCTTCCTTCAGTCTTCACCAGATACTCAGCAGAGGCTACACGATCTTCACGCTCTTTGTTTTTCCCATTCTCACAATATTTTTGATATTTATATGTATCCCAATGATCACACGTAGGGGAAAAGTGAATAGATGGCGATTTTGTAGCATCAATTGGCTGTGTGGATTTTTCAAAGCTGAAGGTGTTGTACTCTTGCTCGTTAGGATTAAATGCATCTTTCCATTCTTTTGCTTCATCTGCACGTGGTGATAAATAGTGAATGCTCACAGCACCAATAACAGATACTGCAATTAAAAAGGCGCCAAAAACAGCTAACTTAGTTGCTTTCATTTTTGTTATTCCTGCACAGTGGTGGTTTCACCTGTTTCATCATCCTGAATAATGCCTTTCCCTATCCAATGACCATCATGTTCATCACCGTTTTCAGTGGTAAGTTGAACAGTAGAATCACCTGAATATGCACATACTTCATCGCCGGTATCAGTTGTGTAATTGTAGTCACACGCCATAGCAGAAGCTGATAAACTAGCAAGAATCCCAGCAATAATTAGTTTTTTCATAAATTAGTAACCATTTATATTTAAACCATTCGTAATTTTAACACTGGATAGAAGATATGGAAACTTTTTAAATCACTTCTTATGTTTCCTGCTGTTAGCTTTGCACGCCTTATACTGGCTTTATCAGAATGAGTTTTACTCATTGTTAGCCTCCTTATATGCTTGCAATAGTGATAAAAATGATCATTACCAGAAGAAGGGCTATAGCCACATCAAAGGCTAATTCTTTCATTTTTAGCTCTCTTTTTTGTTCTGGAATCTACCAGCGGGAATGAAGTATCTATTTTAACGGCAGGGGTTTATTATTAATTACCCAAGGGAGAATATATATATAACTATATACCCTAACTACTTAGGCCTATACACTTTGTGTATATGGCCTCCTGTAAGTACATATCTATCAAGTATGCCTCCTATCACTCTTTACTTCCCTCTAAATAGTAAGTAGTCCGCTACTATACAGCTTCTCTTTGATTTCTCGTGACCATGTTCATAGTTTAACTTTCATATAACATTTTTAAACATAGCATCTTAAGGAAGATCTGAGGATGTATATGTGTTAACTAGATTTACTATTTCATACGATTCAAAGCGTACACGTAAATCATTAGTGATAGTGTCTACACAGGCTTGAACGTTACGCATTAAATCAGGCTGACCAATTACACCAGCATTAACAGGAATAATTTTTTCATATGTAACCTCATCAAAGCTGAAAGTATCACCGTTTTCAAGATTACCAAAAGCTACAGGAGTGTTAATAGTAGTCATACTTTGCTTTCTCTACTAGTTTAGTAATGAAAGGCACTACTATCTCTTTATATGTCATCTTGCGTCAATAGCATGAAATGAAACAATAGCATTCATAAACAAAAACAGCATTCACAGCTTAGTAATTAACTAGCCCTTCCCTCTTGTTACATTCAGCGAACATAACACTACTTCATTGAATGATTTGCAATTTCAAACGGCATGAATGACGGTGTAAACGGAAGGCACAAACACAGTTAAATAACTGAGATAGATCTTGCAATACTGTTATGTTGTAGCAATCAATTTCTATTCACTTTCACCTTTATAGTATATAGATTTGTTATACGCGATAGATAAACAATAGATTAAGTGAATGGCTGAATGCCGAGAATAACGGACTAGAAACGGTTTATCGCGTAGTGTTACTACCAGCACTCTGTGCTGTAACGCTGAAAGAAAAGAGAGAAGAATAGAATCTTTGATTAAACCTATTACCTTCATCACATAGCAAGCGAAATTAAAAGGTGAGTGAAAAGGCCTAAGAGTCACAGGCGCGACCATCCATAGCTATTCAATAACAGGAGCAAGCCAGCTTGTGCTTGGGATTAACACACAAGTTGCACACACAGGAATACACGGCCATTCATAAGCAATTGTTTTATATATGAATATAGAGTTGTGCTCCAACTATCAGGAGTGGTTGACAGTCTGAGAGGCCTTAAGAATCGGCGCAAAATGATGGGGTGTGCTGCAAAGCAGCAGAGCACAGACGCATTAACACAAGCTGTTACAGACGCTCTCACAAAGGATGAAATGTATTTTCCAATACTATCAATCACTTACTAACACCCAGTTCCTTACCCCTGTCCCCCCTTTGTAAGAAAAGAAAAAAGCCCTTTAGGCTCTGCAAGCAAATTTTTTGAAAATGAAAATGAGTGTAAGGTTTTACCTTATATTTCAATGCCTTATGCCATTGTGAGAAAAAATTTTCGCTGAACGGGAACGATTAACGCTGGTGTAAGTATCTACCCCCTATCAGGTTTTATATATTAATAACTAATAATTAAGAAAGTATTTATATTAATAATTATAGAATAGAAAGTATTACCTAGTAAGTATTTTACAGTAAGGAGGGTACATAGAGATGATGGATGATATGGAATTATTATTTACAGAATGGAAAATTAATGCTGCTAATTGGGTGAGTGATAAGGCCTACTAAGTATGTTCCCCTTCTCGTAGTAACAGATCATGTTACAAGCCCCTTCTTATTCAGCGTGTAGCAACGCTATATAGGCCTTTCTATTTTTGCCTTTCTTTCAGCGAACAGGAATACATTTCCCTTTTGCAGTATATGAGAGAGGCTTAAATTAAAACATAAAATGTTTTTATCTGGTCACTATCCTTGATGACACTAGCCCTCTAACGTGGAGGGCTTTTCTATGGCCTTTAGAAACCATTGCAACATTTTTGTATTAACAGATGAATTGAAATTTAGAGGAATAATAAAATGAATGGAAATAGTAAAAACGCCCATTATAAGAAAATTGTGAAAAGCCGTCTCTATCCACAAATCATGGGGATGATGGTTCACTTCAATATTAAAATGAAAGAGCTAGCACAGATTGTTAATGTTCCTTATGCATCTATTCGTGCTGGTTTAAATGACGTAGATAAAATCAGTATTGAGCGACTAGAGCAGATTAAAGAAATTTTGTCTGAACATATTTATTCTGAATATGCAGGAAGCTCTATTTACAAAAAATATTTAATCGAACATGGAGAAATGACCGATGACTAATGAACAAATGTTTGCACTACTGAACACTTTCTATATGGCTGGTTTTAATGCTGGCTGTACTTATGTACAGAAAGAAGCAACGCCAATCATTGAAGATCTTGTAGCTGAACTTGCACCAATTAAAGAAGCTGAAGCTTTCGAATGCATGGATGAATATGAAAACGGTGTAGCTATGGTGGCTTGTCTGTTTGGTGAGGTGATGTAATGAGTGCAGAGATTAAAGATACAGATGTAAACCCACTTACAGGGAGAGATCGTAAAGGGAAATTCACTAAGGGGAATGCCTTTGGTAAAGGGAAGAAGACACCACGAGCACTAACACGTATTGCACGTGAAATGGCTGGTGATAACAAACTAGCTGAAGAAGCCATTAAGCAACTAACAGCTATTGTTAAAAATAAAGATGGTAAAGCTACCCCTACTGAAATCTTACGCGCTACAGACCAGATTTTGAAATTCTTCACCATTTCAGCTTCACAAGATGAACAGAACAAACATGAAGATGAACAGATGAAATCAATTAGTGATATGTTCGCTGATTTGAAAGGAATGCAAAAAGAATAAGTGAGGCTCACTATGCTAGATATTTACGGTTTAGCTAGTGAGTTTAATAGTTTAGATGTTAATAAAATTAAACTAGAGGAATTAACAGAAGAACAGATTGAATCTCTTCACTCACTAGTAAGCAAGAAACAAGAATTTAAAAGACAAAATAAGCTAGCCTATTGGATGCCCTATCCTTTCCAGTTAGAGTGGATAGAAGCTAGTAATAAATATCAACAGCGTTATCTATCAGCAGCCAACCGTGTTGGCAAGTCCTATGCTGCTTGCATGGAATTAGCCATTCACATAACAGGCCTTTACCCTTCTAAAGATAATGGTGCTCTGTTTGATTGGCAAGGAATGAAGATTGATAGCGGTGGTCATGATTTTTGGTGTATTGGTGTATCACAGGAGTCAGTGAACAACGTTCTAATGAAGGAACTGCTAGGAGTTAGTGATTGCCGTAACTTACAAGACTTAGGGACAGGGGCAATACCTAAAGATTGTATAGATAGCTGGTCAATGGTTAAAGATGGTGCTAGATGTTTAAAGATAAGAATCAAGCACGTAGATGGAACAACCAACACATTACACTTCTTTGCAGCTACACAGAATGAATCTGTGTTAATGGGCGCTTCAGTTAAGTATTGTTTGCTTGATGAACAATTTCAGAATGAAACAGAAATCTATGCACAATGTTTAACACGTACCGCTACCACTAACGGCTATATATCTGTAACAGCTACACCAGAACTAGGTGCTAGTGCCCTATGGACTAAATTTAATGAAGATGATAGCGGTTTTCTCTATTTTCAAAATGCTACGTGGGATCACTGCCCGCATCTAAGTGAACAAGACAAAGCAAGGCTGTTAGCGGGATATCCTGAATATCAACGCTTAATGAGGTCTGCTGGTATTCCTGTTCTAGGTGCTGGTGCTGTCTATCCCTTCAATGATAATGAGATTGATACATCTCTAACTGTAGAGAGGATTAAACAAAATCCCTATGCTTATAAACTTTTGTGGGGCTGTGACTTTGGGTTTAGCTCTAATACTGATGCTGATCCTTCAACATTAGTTCTTTCAGCTTATGAAATGGAAACAGACACAATCTATATTGTGTACGAATGGAACAGTAAACAGGATGCAAAGAAGAACAGGTTAGCCCATATGCCTGATCATATGGCAAGTGTAATTAAAGCTTCTCCTTTTCCTGATGCTCCTTTAGTTGTTCCTCATGATGCAAAGAAACAGATAGACGGAACAGGAACTAACACAACGCGATTAAGCGAATTTAAAAGATTAGGCGTTAATGTTCTTCCTACAGTGTTTGAAATCCCTTTCCAGCTAACCACAGGGGCTATAGAAAAGCCTAAACATTCACGCTCTTTACATTGGACTATACAGCACCTTTGTAAACTCTTTAGTGAAAATAAATTGAAGATAAATGTTAACAAACTAAAAGAACTAATGAGTGAATTTAGGATTTACCAATATAAAAAGGATGGAAACCCTAGAGACAGTAGAAACCACTTATTAGACGCTATGCGAATAGCTTCTATCTCTGTGAAATATAAAGGTATAAATGCTTCTCAGTGTGTAGGTGGTAAATTACAAAGTAGATGGGAAACAGGGAGAAAAGTTAACGAGGCGTTTAATCGTCATTTCTAAAAGGACTTAGTGAAAATGAAAAAACCTAGCAAGAGGAAGGCTAATTACTCTGATGAACAGATGTTAGCTATCCTCTCTAATAACTTTAACGTCTGCGATGCAGACAAGGAAAATTACGCTGACAGATATTCACACGCTTTCCGTTATTACAGCGGTATTGAACCAGCAGACAAAAATAATACAGGCGTGGACGCTATTCCTGTTGTTAGGGAAATCGTAGATGAAAACTTTCAACTTCTACAGAGCGTTTTTAATAACTCTGATAGTACAAGCGTTATTGTCACAAGTAACAACATTAAATCATCTATGGCTGATGCTATTAGCAAAGAGCTAAATACAGTAGCACGTAACCTTAATAATGTTTCACGTAAAAATGAAAACTGGATTAAGGAAACTTTACTCACTGGTCAAGGCCATATGAAAATCTTCTTAGAAGAAAAGATTGAAGATGAACGTAATATTAAATTCGTTGATAAAACTGCTGAAGAACTGGAAGCCCTAGAGAAAGCTTTAGGTGAACGAGGGTTTAACGATGTATCAGTGAAGATTAAGAGCAGCAAGAGCAAGCGCACAAGCGACGCAGAGCGACAAGAAGCTAACAAGGCTGGTAAGCCAGTGCAAAAGACTGTCAAGCTCTACACAGGCTCTATGAACGCTATAGCGCGTGTTGTGTTCCCTGCTGTGGATTATATCCCTTTCCAGGAAATTTATATTCATCCTCTGACTCAATACAGCTTAGATGATGCCCCTTATTTTTGTCATAGCTACATGCTCTCAATTAATGACGGTTTAATGAATGGTTGGGATGAAGATGTAATGTTAGCGGGTATTAGTAACGGTGTTGACAGTGATGCTTCTTTTGCCACTACTGGTTTAATTGTTGGTCAGCAATATGACCCTTATCAAACATCCGGTAGCGGTATTGCTCTTGATAATAAGCAATCTTATTTCCAAGTGTTCGAGCATTATTGGAAAGGGGCTTATAAAGGCTCTGTGCCTAAGTGGTGGAAATTCACAACCACCCATCTAGATATGCTGGAAGATCCTGAAGAACTGGATGAACTTCCTTTTGTATCAGCGCGTATCCATGAAGTGCCTAATAGCTTTTATGGAATGGGTATTTATGACACTGCAAAATATTTGCAAGATGCAGCTACCCGTGAATCACGTATGCTTACCTACAGTGCAGCAAACACTACTTTCGGTCGCTATTGGGCTTTAAAAGATCAATACGATCCTGAAGCTCTCCTAACTCCTCGTGCTGGTGGTGTAGTAGAAGTTGACACACCTAATGCTATTGGTGTGCTTCCTACTGCTGATGTTAGCCAGTCTCTGAATCTGTTAATGAATGAAACAGGTAATCGTATTCAAGCACAAATGAAAAGCGGTGGATCTATTGGTGAGGCTACAGAGAAATACGGTGAAATGGCTGGTGTAGCTCTATCAATGCTGATTGATAAGACTGAACAAGGCCCGAAATCAAGAGCAGCTACATTTGCTGCTACTGGTCTGATTCCAATGTACAAAAAGCTCTATCGTTTGCTTCAGCGTATTAATCATCCTATTCCATCTCTAGCAGGTGGCTATAGCATGAATGACTTTCCAAAAGAAATTGGTTTATCTTTTGATGTGTCTACTACTACAGACAAACAGCAAGCAGCACAGAACATCATTTCAGCTATGACACAGGCTAAAGAACTGTACGGCTCTATGCCTAACTTCATCACTGAAGAGAATGTTTATGAAGCTCTAAGCCAGTACGTTACAGCGGGCACAGGTAATGATGATGTTAGTTCCTATCTGACTGATCCTAAGACTATTAAGCCTAACAAGCTACAGATTCATATGCAGGCTGAACAATACCACACTGAATTGCAATCCCTTCAGGCACAAGCTGAAGCGGGTAAAATGGCAAATGGTAAGCTTCTTTCTGAAATTGAAATGAACAATGCACACGCAGCTTATTATGTAGCGCAGATGCAGCAAATCAAAGAACAGGATAAACAGAATAAACGCCTATTTGATTTGACTGAACAGAAGCAGATGTTAGACAACAAATCGTTAGCTATGGATGTGCTGTTAAAGCAACAAGAGTTTGAACAGTCACCAGTGAAACTAAGCATGGATGCAGCAGCTTTAGATAGCCAATTGACAGCAGAGCAAGCAAACATTATGCAAGGTGATTATGCACAAGGTGCTAATGCTTAATAAATATAGAAGCAGGAAATCCTGCTTCTAACAAATAAAGGATTTAAGATGATTACGACAGAACAACTAAAGGATGTAGTGTTGCCAGTAGTAGCCCTACGTAAAAAGGAATTGCATAAAACTATGCTTACTTGTCCCTTTGATAATCTGGAGACTGTACGCATTGCTATAGATGAATACACAAAGTTAGAAAGATTCATTTCTAATGAGATGAAGAAAGAATCTTCTGATTTTCTAAATGAACTTAATAAATAAACAAAAGGAATAAATGAACATGGAAGAAATGAATTCAAACGAAATTAGCGTAAATGACTTTGCATCACTGTTTGCTGATGGTTTTGCAGATGAGAAGCCAATGAACAAAGAAGGGGTTGTAGATAGTGCAAGTGATTTGCCTATGAGCACCTACAATGAAGAATCAGGTGATTATGAAGATGTAGATTTTAATCAGCTTTTTGATAACCCTCTAGATGATGATAGTTATCTTCCTGAAGGAATTGATAGTGTAGAAGATCTGGTAGCCCCTAGTGAATTAGGCGAGCGTGTTAAAATTGGTGAAGTAGCTTATGATAAATCTGATATTGAACGAGCTATGAGCCTTCATTCAAAGATTGATAGTTTTGCTTCAGAAGTTAATGCACACTTTGCAGAGCTAGAAGAATGGGAAGCTGGTGTTAATCGTCTACATGCTATCTCTACTTCAGAGATTAGTGAATACATCGATCACTATCAGAGCATTGTTGATAATGACCGTGTAGACCCTGCAACACGAATTGAAGCGCTGAATGAAATCAAACGATATAAAGCGCAACGTGCAGCTATTGAAGATAATTATAAAACATCTTATGCACAGCTTCAGGAACGTAAAGCACAAGCTGAACGCCTCAAAGGAAAAGCAGTGTTTAACCAGCTAGCTAACATGGGTTGGAAAGATAGCGATTTTTCTATGATTGGTGAATACATGAATAAAAATCAGATTGTTGTTCCTTTCCAGAATGCATCTTCAGAGCTAATGATTGCTCTCAAGAAAGCAGCAATGTTTGATAAGCGTAATTCTGAAGCTGAAGATGGCATGACTTCTAATGTACAGCGTGCTATTGCTGGTAAACCTTCTCGCGTATCTAAGCCAATTAATGAAGATGCAATTAGGGCTAAACGGAATAAAGCTGCTGCTATGGCTGGTCGTGGTGAATTGTCTACTTCTGATATGTTCAACTATTTAGTAGATTAATTTAATAAAATAAAGGAGGCCTATTGTGGGCATGTTCAGCAAACACGGAAGTAGCACAGATACTTCAGATACACATAGCACTATTTGGAATAGTCAGCAGATTGAAGACTTTCTAAATTCTCTTGATACAGATGTACATTATGATCCTTATAAACTGGTAGACAATAGCCCAGCTATGCAAGCTGTTTTAGATTATTATGAATCTGGCAAAGGCTTTACTACAGCGAACAGTGTTATTAATGCAGGTAAGAATGTTGCTAAAGTTGCCGCTAATGATTTTGGTAAGCTTAAAGGGATTACAGGTAAAGACCTGTTAGGCGCTTTCTCAGAGGCTACACAAGCTCTTTATGGTGATGCTTCTGGCTTTATGGCTCAACAAGATCAAACTATTGAAAATCAAGTTAATGCACAGATGGGTGCACAGTTTGCACAGAATGCAGAAACTATGAATAGCGGGGCTACTGCTGGTAGTAGTGCTTTGAATAATTCAGCGTCATCTATTCTGGCTTCAGGTGCTAATTCTATGGCTTCTCAAGAGTCTAAATTAGCTGCTTCTGTTCTAGGTAAATCTGCTTCTATTGCTGGTAGAGGTATTAGCGGTGCTCTACGTGGTGCTACTGGTATTATTGGCGCTGAAGGTAATATTGCAGGTGGCCTAATTGGTGCAGGTGGTAAAATGTTTAATTCTGCTATTTCCAATTTATGGAATGCAGGTCTTGTAGATACAGCAAGAGCACAGAAAGAGCAGAATATGAATCGTCATAATTCAATGGTTAATGGCAACACTGGAATTATGGAAGATATGTATTGGCTAGAAGCTATGTTACAGGCTGGTGGTATTGATACAGATAGCACTAACACTAACACGCTGAAATATTAATAGGAGAATAAAAAGATGTGGGATGCTCTTTCAACATGGTTTGGTAGCATGTTTACAGACAGTACAGTTAAAAAGGGTGGTAAAGCTGTTATGTCCTCTAATATGGGTGAGTCAGTTAAATCTGTTTTAGGTTCTAATGCAATGGGGGGAGTTATGAGAGGTTTAATGGCTCCCGGCCCTGTAGCACATGCACAGAGCACAGCTTATCATTTCCAAACTAATGCTAATCCAGTGTCTACCTTAAAGACTGGTTTTGATGAAATGAAATTAGGTCAAGATGGCGTGAATCAAGGATTTAACAGCCTGAAGAATCTGTTTTAATGTTGGGGCTATATGCCCCTTCTTACAAGGATGAATAAATAATATGGATAAATATTATCAGGCTGCTGATGAAGCCTTGAATGCTGCTACAGGTAGCTATAACAAATTAATATCTATTGCTTTGGGTGAAGCAAAAGATGAAAAAGAGGAAGCTGAAAACAGGGCTATGAATTCTGCCCTACTTACTGAAGGTTTTCGCCCTATTGTAACCCCAGATAAACAAATTCAGTGGGTGCCTAAGCCTAAACAGCCTACTGATGCATTGCATACTTTCCAGAAGATGCAAGCTTCTATGTCACCTGAAACACTGCGTGAACAATATCCTTTCTTACAGTACGCTGAAAAACATTTCATTCCAGTTGTAGAAGAATTGGTACAAGGCTTACAAAGTCAGACCTACTCTATTCAATACTTTCAAGAGCAGATGCTAGCCCTTACTAAAGGTGGCTTGAGTGAAGCAATTGAAAATACAGGTGGATACTCTAAGCAGGGTAAAGGCTCTATCTCTAAATCTACCAGCGCTGAAGAAACCGCACGTTTGATTATGAAAGAAAAGAATGCATATAAGCAAGTAGTAGAAATGTCTGAATATGCTAAGGGCGGTATGATTAACATGAAAGGGGGTGAATAAGATGTTACCTAAAGTTAATTCACCTATTCAGAACTACGGAGACTTAAAGAAAGCTGTTCAATTATGGGCTGATAGGGATGATGATGAATTTGTAGACCAGATTCCTAACTTCATTAACTTTGCTGAAAAAGAAATCTATCGTGAAATACGTGTACCTTATACAGCTAAGGAAGCCTATCTAAAAATCACTGAAGGTCAAGCCGTAGTGCCTGCTGATTGGCTATCTACTGAATATATGTTAGCTGCAAAAGGCTATAAGAAATTCAGAGAAACTAGCTCTGAAGAAGTGCTAGCAAAGCTTGAGAAACATCCTAATGATGTTACGGCTAAAGAGGTTATTTGGTGCCGTCTCAATAATCGTTTCTTCTTCTTCCCTGCTATTACAGCTAATCAACCTGCTACAGATCAGTATGGTTTGACTGTTTATGATGGTAGTGAAGTGATTATTGGTTATTACGCTGATCAAATGGAAATGAGCGGTGATCAAGATCAATCTACTCTACTCACTGTAGCACCTGATTTGCTTCTTTATACAGCGCTTATTTATGCTGCTAACTTTGTGAAAGATGCAGATGCAGAACAACAATTCAAAGATAAAGCTGATGCAGCAGCAGAGGCGCTAAATGATCAGAACAATAAACAGGATTTTAAAGGCAGTGTTAAAGTTATTGCCCCTGTGAACATTAATCAATATTGGTAAGGGGATATAATGAACAGTTTAGAACAAACACAAACAATGTTAGACACTAGTAATGAAGCTTCACTAGCTTCCTCTTTCCTAACTAGAAACTATGTTGAAGAGAATGCACAAGGGTTAACAATGATTGACCCTAATCAATCCTCTGCTACTACCTATCTCAGCAAAAGCCAGTTAGCAAAAGCTAAGGAAGATGCAGAGACAGTAGCAAATGGAGGTGTTAATTTTAAACCCCCTTCAACTGGTCAGATGCTGCTAGATATGCTGGGGAGTATGCTTATCACTTATGGTGCATCACGTTTACTAGGGATAGGTGGTAGCGCTGCTTTAGGTTTAGGCTTAACAGCTTCTGCTGTAGCTCATGATAAAGATAAGCAAGAGAATGAACGTTTTGAAATCCTGCAAAATTCTATTAAAGAGAATGGTAATATCTATTCTTCAGAAATGCTATGGAACTTCATGAAAACTGGTGATGGTAAAGCAATGATGGATACTGAGAAAAACCAGTTAGCAGAGAAGAATAAAAGAGAAGATGCAGAAACAAAACATGGATGGGATGTAGATGCAGCACAACAGGCTGAACAGTGGAAACAGGAAGATGATAATACTTCTTTTGAGCACCAAAAAGAGTTGCACAGTATGCCTACTTACCATGATTTACATTCGCAAAGTGGCTCTATTGGTAGTTATTCGTCTACCCCAGCTATAACTAACAGAGCTAAACAAATAGTAGATACAGGTATTGACCCTGCGACTGGTAAACCTGCTACTAAAACGACAATGGATTGGGCGCAAAACCATATTACTGAAGCTTCCTCTGTTACTGGTAATACACCACGAGTTAAGCTTACAGGTAACTACACAGCAGATCATGCTAAGATGGATGCACTTAAATCATTTGCGCGTACACACTCAAAAGCTATTGCTGATTGGAATAAATCTAAACAGGCAGATGCACGAATGAATGCTGTAGATACATCTACCCCTATCGGGCAAATTGCAGATGCTTATCAATTCTTAACTGTAGAAGCGCCTAGTATTTCTAACACTGTTTCTACTGCTTCGGGTGTTAGTGATGAAGCAGTTACAGGATGGGCTGATAAGATTAATCAGATGATTCAGGATAAAGTAAAAAATAAAGGTAAGTTTACCCCTGAGGAAATTTCTGAAATGAAAGACGCTGCACACAAAGAAACTGAAGCTATGAATAATTTAATGTCTGAGAGTGCTAAACCTGTAGCAAATGCTTTTGATTTAAACGATCGTTATACTCGATCACAAGTAGCAGCTAATACAGGACTTACCACAGAGCAATTAGATCAACTGGCTAAAGAACAGGATGGAAATGTTGCACAGCCAGTAGCAAATGCTAATTCTTCACCTACTAATAATACTTCTGGTGATACCCCTGAAGGACAACCAACCAACCAGCCAAAAGGACAGACACTAGAATATAAAGGAGTTAAATATGTTTCTAATGGCTCTACGTGGGAGAAAGCATAAATGAATAAATGGGATAGCATGGCTATTCAACAAAATACAGGGGCTTCGGCTCCTGTAGATTGGGATGAAATGGCAAGACAGCAAAATAGTAGTAACGATTGGGATGCTATGGCAGAACAACAAAAATCTCTTAACACAGCAGCTACTATCATGGATGAACTAGATAAAGCTCATGCTGTCACACAGAATATTTCAGGTGTCCAATCAAACAATCCTTATGTGCAAGGGATGATTGATGCTAATACAGAATTGAAAAAAGATATTGCTACGCCTGAACAGAATCATAATGTGATTCCTGTTTTGTATGCCCTAGTAGGAACTAAGGATACAGCAGGGAAAAATAACGTTTTGGGTTATCTCTCTCCTTACAGCGATAAAGACTTTCTAACTCCTGATGATGTGAGTTCTATTAAAGAGATTACAAACACAGCTAAACTTGTTTCTAATATAGCGGCATACAGCGTTGGTGAAGGTATTGCTACTACTGCCTTTGAAGCACTAGCCCCTACTCTGGAAGAGACAGCACCAATTGTGCCTAAGCTGGTTAGAGGTGCTACTAAGAAGCTTGTAGGCAACGCAGCAGGTAGTTTAGCCGCTCAAGGTACTACTGAAGGAAAGATTAGCCCTGAAGAGCTAGCGCTTGATACAGTAGGCGGTGCTGCTAGTGAGGGTGGCTTAGATTGGCTGTTAGGTGAAGGTAAGCAAGGGTATCACCTCTTAAATGATATTACTGAAGGTAAGAAACAGTTAGATATGCCTGCTCTTGATGAAGCCCATAAAACAACTGTTTGGAATGGTGTTAAACAGTACGCTGATACATGGCAAAAACTCTTAAATAGTGGTGAGTATATATCTGTAGAGCCTGAAGATATTTATGCAGAGTTAAAAAAGAATGCTCCAGATACTTTTAAGAAGATTAAAGGTAGAGAGCCAACAATCAATCGTATTAAACGTGTGATGGAATCTGATGAAGTATCAGAGTTATCACCTAATCAGTTACGAAAATATGCAAACAATAAGGTTAAAGAATATGATGTACTTCTTAAACCTAAAGCAGAGGAAAGAGCAGAGATAGAAAGCGCTGCTGTTATCGCTGATGCTAATAAAATGCATAGAGAGGCTAACGGGATGATGAAAGGTGAAATGCAGATGAGCAATACAGAAGCACGTTCCATCCCTCTTTCATCTATTCTTAAAGCTGCTGGTGATAGTGCTGGAATTCCTAAATTTATTTCTGATGCTTTCAAACCTGATAATAGCAAATTAATTTCAGAGGAATTGAAGAAAGAAGGAAAGAATCTTGTAACCAGTCTTAACAGGCAAGCCAATAAATATAAAGATATGTACAATAAGCTTCCAGAAAAAGGGGCTAATCCTTCTTCTGATGCTCAAAGGGTGTTGTATGATAAGATTTATAAACAAGCTGAAGCAGATGCAGATTTGATTAAATCTATTAACAATGGTGAAGATGTAGAGATTAAGTTATCTGGTCGCCCTTCCCAGCGTGAAAAGAATTTTGCTAATGAAGAACTCTATGAAACCAGATCAAAACCTTTAACTAAAGATGTGCGTAATTTTCTATCTAAAATCAAAGCTGCTCGTGCTGCTACAGCTAAAGCTGAAAGGCCTTTATTATATAAAAACTTCGGTGAGATTTATAATGCTCATAACACTGGTAAATTGAAAACTGATGGTGCTATACAAGCTGGTGCTGATATTCTCTCTCAGTGGATGAAAGGGAAAGTAGGCCATTTTGCTAAAGCTGCTGCTGGTGGTGCTTTGGCTGCAACGTGGGCACATGCTGCTGTCCCTGCTGCTGGTGTTATGGTTGCGGCTTCTGCTGGTAAAAAAGCTACACAGGCTTATGAAAGCGCTTTAATGGAAGAGGCACGACAGCTATCAGAGCAAGTAATTACAGGGGAAATAACTGAAGATCAGGCTAAGGCTATTATGCTCAAAAAAGCAAAGAACATTATGGCTGTAGCTAACACTGCTCGTGTAAGTTTAGGGCAAGGCCTTAAAGCTTTAGTTAATGGTGAGGATGAAGAGGAATAATTTTCATCTAATTAGTATATAACCTATGTTGATAAGGGCGCCACCCTTGCCAATTTAATATACAGACCATAAGCAAAAAGCCTTAATGACTCGCTATCATTAGGGCTTTTCTTTCATCTGCAAAACTTAAGGTTTATTTGACCTCAAAACATGAATACTCATACATGTAATTTTGAATCGGTTGATGATTCAAATAGGCAACCCTTCCCTGTTTCGTAAGTGATGCTATAGTTTTAGTTTTCCCATCGACTAAGGATGATAAAGTATAGTTATTTTCTGTGTTTTTCTCCATATGTTCATTAAAACCATCACTTGAGACAACCACTCCATTATCAGTGTTTATACTTAAATAAACCTGCCCCATTTTTTCAGTTTCAATTTCTTTGTTAAAAGTAGTGCCAGTTTTACTACATTTATAGTTCTTGATTGGGTCTGGTGGTGTATTAACTACCTCTTTTTTATTAAACTGGTTACATCCTAACAAAGAGGAGCATATAACAGTTACGGCGATAATTCTTTTCATGTTACTGTCTATATACTCCAACAGATTGATTTTCTAAACCTGTAGCCACTGTGCTAGCTGCTGTCACATTTCCTGCCGCTTGAATTCTAGCAATAGCTGCATCTGTTCCCATTCCTCCAGCCACTAAATCACTCTGGCTTACCTTCCCTGCGTTTAACCTGTTAGCCAGTTCTTCACCACATAGCCCAAAGCTATCATGTCTCATAAAGACTTTGCCTCGTTGTGCACACTGCACTAACTCTACATTGCTATAACTACTCGGATTTACTACACATCCAGAAAGAGTTACAACTAGAGCACCAAGCAAAACTAATCTTTTCATTTAAGCTATTCCTTATTTAGAGTATTTATTTATTATCCCTGTGCATTAACACACTTGATGTAACAATGTGTTAGTGTTTATTTATACATTAAAGTTGGATATACATATGAAGATGAACAATAGACAAGATGAATGTATTCGTACAGCTAGAGCATTGAAATATGCTATTAGATCAGCTCAAAGAGAGCACAGGAAAGAAGATGCAAATGTATTGAGGATTCTGTACAAAAGTGCAGTAGAGGAAATGAAGAAAGGGAAGCTATCATAGCTTCCCCTTGTTGTTTTAAATCGCAGCAGCGTTATCTAACGCTTCCTTCATACGCTGAAGAGGTAAGCGACTAATATACACTCTATCAGTGATGTTAGACTGGCTGTGTCCAAGTATAAAAGCACGTGTGCTATCGTCTGCATTTGTATCACGTAGACGGTTAGACAAACTGTGTCTAAAGCAGTGTGTAGAACGTTTAAGTTCAATTCTTCTAAAAGCCCTTGTTACAGCGTCCATAGTTCTATTATCACCATATTTCATTGTAGGTTTTTTCTCCCAAATATTCAGAGAGAGTAATGCATCATTCAGAGGAATGTTTCTTATACTTGCTGCATTCTTAACTGTCTTGTCTCCCTCATTATTAATGCTGATGCATTTAATGCCCTCAATAACTCGGTAATCACCTTTTTTAAGTTGCGTAAGCTCTGATACACGTAAACCACAGTGATAAAGTATCTGCATAGCCCAAAAGGATTGTAAGTCACTTGTAGTAAGATTGTGTGATACAGCCTCTTGAAATTGTACTGCTGTAATCTCCTCTTTCTTATTCACTACTTCTACTTTTCGATACATCATGCCTGTAATCGGATTTTTATCTATCCATTCCATTACATCTACGCAGTGTTTAAATAAGCTACTTAATCGATTCAGTATCTTCTGTTTAGTGTTAGGGGCATATTGGTGTTCATCCATGTAAGCTTTGAAGCTTACGATGTTTTCTTTCTTGATGCTCTCTATAGTGGTGAGAGAAGAAGCAGTACACCAAACGATAAAACGATCAATGCAGCCACTGTAATCTTTTCTGGTCTTAACAGCCCACTCTGTAGAGGCATTGAAGAATGATTCTTTTGCTTCCTCCAGTGAATGTCCCACAGATACAATCTCACGCTGTAGCGTCTCCTGTTCCATTTTCTCACTGATTGTAGGCGTATGGGTGGTGACAGTAGCTAAAACAGATTCTGAGGCCTCTGTAATGGATGCTAAGGCCTGTAAACGGGTCAGCTTATCAGCTTTGATGATTTTATCCCTGTAAGCCTTTAGCGTCTCTCTCATGGTGGTAAATGGAACATCCAGCGCTTCAAGTTCCATAAAACGTACTGTGATAGCTGCTGCTCTCTGTGTAGCCTGTTCTTTACCATTGGCCTGTAATGCAATTTCAATGGTAGATTTATCGTAGCGCTTACGCCATAGATAGCCCTTTCTCTGTGTGTGCGTAATGTGGGTAATTTGTGTGCTCATGCTCTAGCCCTTGTCAATGCTGAAGATTAGATAAAAAGCATTGTAAGCCGCGCCGTTTCTGGGTTCTAAGCTCTACGTGTTTTAATGGAAAGTGTGCCACGCTAGATTTTGCCCATCTCCCACGATGGGCTTTTTTTTCATTTAACTTACTTCGCAGCGGCTCATCATACGCCAGTTTTTTGCCAGTTCGCGTACCTCGCCGGTCACGATGACGGTCGCCGTACCGCGAATATCCGCAGACGACGCCCCAATCTGCAGCTCAAACTCGCCTGGCTCGACAATACGTTTGCCGTCTTTACGGGTAAAGTTGAGCATATCCACCGGTAGGTAAAAAGTGAGCGTTCGGCTGGCGCCAGGCTCAATGTCCACGCGCTGGAAAGCCTTAAGTTCCTGTAGCGGGCGCACCATTGAGGCTACTTTGTCGCGCACGTACAATTGCACCACCTCGCTGCCTCGGCGCTTGCCGCTGTTGCGTAGCGTCACTTCAAGCGCAATTTCCCCGCTCATGCTGACCTGTGGCGCCAGCAGACGCGGTGCGGCGTAATCGAAAGTGGTCCAACTCTGCCCGTAGCCGAAGGGGTAACGTGAGCCAAAGTGGAAGGCGAACGGCGTCCCCCCGCTTTTCAACTTATGGTTGTAGTAATAAGGCATCGCGCCGGCGCTTTTCGGCACGCTCACCGCCAATCGTCCTTGCGGTTCCGCACGGCCGCTCAGGACGTCAGCGATCGCCCATCCCCCTTCCTGACCCGGCGCCCAGGCTATTAATAGCGCCGCCACTTTATCTTCCAGACCCTGTAAATGATAAGGCCGTCCTCCAGTCATCACGACAATGAGCGGTTTACCGGTCGCCGCCAGCGCTTCCAGTAATTGCTGCTGCACGCCGGGCAGGTTCAGGCTATCGGTATCTGAGCCTTCTCCCACCGTCCCGCTCTGAAACAGACCAGCCAGGTCGCCGACGCAGGCGATGACGACGTCGCTCTGCTGTGCGGCGGCAACCGCTTCAGGGATCAGCGTTTGGTCAAACGAAACCGGCGACGCCTGCATCGGTTTACCGCCGCTGTCGCCAGGAAATACCGGCGCGCCGGCCATCCGCTGCGCAATAATATGGCAACCTTTAGCATAATGGATCTGTTCCTCGCCATAATAGCGACGTAGCGCGGCCAGCGGTGTGGTTACCTGTGAGGCCTCCTCAACCATATCGCTGATAATCAGATGTACCGGGAAACTGTATCCACTGAGTAATGCCAGCGGATCGTCCGCTGTCGGCCCAACCACCGCCAGTTGCACATTTCCCGACAGCGGTAATACGCCGCGATTTTCCAACAATGTCAGTGAACGCGTCGCCACATCACGCGCCGCCTGCCTGGCGCTGGCGGACTGCAGGTTAATCCCCGCCACCTCGGTATAAGGATGTTCAAACAAGCCAAGGCGGAATTTCTCCGTCAGGGTGCGGGAGACAATCTCATCAATTTTGTCCATCGTTATCAGGCCGCGCGCTAACGCTTCCTGCAGATGACGTGCGCAGTCGTCCTTTGGTAATTCGACATCCAACCCGGCATTGAAGGCCAATGCCGCCGACTCCGCAGCATCATGAGACACGCCATGATGCTGATGCAGCAAACTCACGCCGCCATAATCGGCGACCACAATACCGTCAAATCCCCACTGCTCGCGCAACACGGTGGTGAGCAGAAAGTAGTCGCTGTGTCCTGGCTGATTGTCGATATCGTGGTAGGCGGGCATCACCGATCCGGCATTGGCCAACTTCACCGCCATTTCAAAGGGGAGTAAAAAGGTGTCGTTAAGTTCGCAGAAACCCAGATGTACCGGCGCATGGTTGCGCGCGCCCTCACTGAACGAATGACCGACATAATGTTTCAACGTCGCCAGTACGTCACGCCGCTCTCCCTGTAGCCCTTCAACGTAAGCGCAGGCCATCACGCCCACCAACCAGGGATCCTCGCCGAAGGTCTCTTCAGTGCGCCCCCAGCGCACATCGCGGGACACATCCAACACCGGGGCCAGCCCCTGTTTACAGCCGGTTGATCGCGCTTCGGCGCCGATTTCCCGCGCCGCGCGCGCCACCAGTTCAGGATCCCAGGTGGACCCGTAATTCAGCGAAGAGGGAAACAGCGTCGCGTCTTTGCACAGCAATCCTACCAGACACTCTTCGTGAAATAGCGCCGGAATGCCGAGTCGCGTCTCCTCAATCAGCATTTTTTGCAGCCGGTTGGCCGCGCGTACGCCGCTTGCCGCATCCACAATATGAGTGCCCAACGGTCGGGTGATTTGCCCCACCCCCAGCTTTAGCCGCTGCGCCAACGAGGTCTGTTCACTGACGCCTGCAAATTCATCACTCATATCACTGCGTTCACGATGCTCACCGTCTTCCGCCAGCACCAGCCACCAGGCGTGCATCTGGGCAAACTTTTCTTCCGGTGTCATCCGTGACAATAAATCGGCGACACGTTGCGGGATGGGATAATGGGGATCCTTGTAAATGTCAGTCATCAAATTACTCCTGCAGGGCGGAATGAATGGCGGGATCGGCCGTATTTTTGGCGGCTGGCTGGCGTTTACGCGCCAGCTCGCGGGCAATCTCATCCGCCGTACGGCTGTTTAATTTGTACAACATCAGCAACAGCGCCATCACGATAAACAGCGCTGAGGGCACCAGCGTAAACAGGGCGTTAATCGTTCCCAGCACCGTCGCCGATTGATTCAACGCGTTGGGGATATAATCGACAAAACCGAGCACCCAGCCGACCACCGCGCCGCCCAGTGCCAGACCAAACTTAATGGCGAACAGCGCGGTAGAAAAGACCAGCCCATCGAGGCGGCGACCGCTGCGATGCTCTTCATAATCGACTACGTCGGAAAACATGGTCCACTGCAGCGGCGTGGTCAGATTCTGAATAAAACTGAATGCCACATTAAGGCCAAATATCAGCCACACCTGCTGTGGTGGAATAAAGAAAATCGCCGAGGCAAAAATAACGAAGGTAATGATGGTCCACTGATAGGTGCGAACCCGGTCAAATTTCCCCAGCAACCGCGCCGATAATAATGCCCCCAGCAGTGCAGCAATCATCCCCGAGACAATAAAAGTGAAGACCATTTCCGGGCGCTGTATAACATATTTGACGTAATACATGGTGGCGGAACCACGGGTCACCACAGCCGTTAATAGCAGAATGTTAAAAATAAAGACAATTCGCCACTGGTTATTTCCCGCCAGTAATTTAAGGTCTTTTAATAATGAGCCCGCACTATCGCCAGCCGGCGTATAGCGCTCACGCGTGAGGAAAAAGCAGCTAAAGAAAAGCACGATGCCCAATATCCCCATCAGACTCATGGCATAAAAATAGCCTTTTTGCGCATTCCCCTGCCCAAGATGCGCCACCAGCGGCAGCGCGATAACCGTTACGATCAATCCGCCGATAAAAGACAGCGCAAAACGCCATGATTGCAGGGAATGGCGCTCATGCGGATCCATGGTCAGGGCCCCGGGCATCGCGCAGTACGGCACATTGATTGCCGAATAGATAAAGCTCAGGATGGCGTAAGTCAGGCAAGCGTAAATAATTTTTCCTGTCTCACCCACGTCAGGCACATAGAAAGTAATGATGCAGCTCACGCCAAAGGGAATCGCAAACCACAGCAACCAGGGGCGGAACCGCCCGTGACGAGTCTGCGTGCGATCCACCAGCGCGCCGATACAAGGGTCGACGACGGCATCGACAACCCTGACGATTAAAAACATCGATCCCATAATCGCCGCAGGTAAACCAAAAACATCTGTATAGAAAAAGGCTAAAAATAAGGTCGCGGTTTGCCACACCAGCGCGCTGGCCATGTCGCCAAGCCCATAGCCAATTTTATCTTTTGTTGTCAGTACAGAGGAGAGAGCCATTATTATTATCCCTTACCGGAGAGAAAACACGCGTCTCAATTCATCGCCAAACGGAGACTCCGTTGACGCTCTGTCAGTATTAGAAATAGCGGGCGTTGTAACAATTGCCGAAATTCATTGCTGAATTACGATATTTTGTTTTTTTCGCTTTATGTGATTCAGTGCAAATAAGAGCGGAGAGTTTGCTGACAAATAAAAAAATCCCCGCCATTTCTGCCGGGGATTTATCACATTAAATAATGACTTATTTATTCAGTTCAGCCAGACCTAACCAGGTTTGCACCACGGTATCCGGGTTCAGAGACAGACTATCAATCCCTTCTTCCATCAGCCAGGCGGCAAAGTCTTCGTGATCGGACGGCCCCTGGCCGCAGATGCCGACGTATTTACCCTGTTTCTTCGCCGCGCGGATCGCCATCGACAACAGCGCTTTCACCGCGTCGTTGCGTTCGTCGAACAACTCGGACACTACGCCGGAGTCACGATCCAGACCCAGCGTCAGCTGTGTCATATCATTCGAGCCGATCGAGAAGCCGTCGAAGTATTCCAGGAACTGTTCCGCCAGCAGCGCATTCGACGGGATTTCGCACATCATAATGATCTTCAGCCCGTTCTCGCCGCGCTTCAACCCTTGACGTTCCAGCTCTTCGACCACCGCTTTCGCCTGCGCGACGGTACGCACGAACGGCACCATCACTTCCACGTTGGTCAGTCCCATCTCGTTACGTACGCGTTTCATGGCTTCACATTCCAGCGCGAAGCAGTCGCGGAAGTTTTCAGAAACGTAGCGGCCGGCGCCGCGGAAGCCCAGCATTGGGTTCTCTTCTTCCGGCTCATAACGCTCGCCGCCCACCAGGTTGGCGTATTCGTTAGATTTGAAGTCGGACAGACGTACAATAACGCGTTTCGGGTAGAACGCGGCGCCGAGGGTCGCGATCCCTTCGGTCAGGCGGCCAACGTAAAACTCTTTCGGCGAATCGTAGCCTTTCATCAGCTCGCGGATTTCGTTCTGCAGGCTCGGCTCCTGGTCGTCAAATTCCAGCAGCGCGCGCGGGTGAACGCCGATCATGCGGTTGATGATGAACTCCAGACGCGCCAGGCCTACGCCTTCGTTCGGCAGGCAGGCAAAATCAAAGGCGCGATCCGGGTTACCGACGTTCATCATCACCTTCAGCGGCAGATTCGGCATCTCGCCGACGCTGGAGCTCTTCACGCTGAAGTCCAGCAGCTCGGCGTAGACGTAGCCGGTGTCGCCTTCGGCGCAAGAAACAGTAACGTTCTGGTTTTCGTGGATACGTTCAGTCGCGTCGCCGCAGCCAACTACCGCCGGAATACCCAGCTCACGGGCGATGATCGCCGCGTGACAGGTGCGCCCGCCGCGGTTAGTGACGATCGCCGAGGCTTTTTTCATGATCGGTTCCCAATCCGGGTCGGTCATGTCGGTGACCAGCACGTCGCCAGGTTCGATGCGGTTCATCTCGCTGATATCGTGGATCACTTTAACCGGACCCGCGCCGATACGGTGACCGATCGCTCGCCCTTCGGCGATGATCTGCCCCTGGGCGTGCAGGGTATAACGTTCCATCACCTGGCCGCGCGAACGCACGGTTTCCGGGCGCGCCTGGACGATAAACAGTTTACCGGTGTGGCCGTCTTTCGCCCACTCGATATCCATCGGACGGCCGTAGTGTTTCTCGATCTGCACCGCCTGCTTCGCCAGCTCTTCCACTTCTTCGTTGGTTAACGAAAAGATATCGCGCTGCGCCTGCGGCACATCTTCGATTCGCACCTGCTTGCCATGTTCCTGGGTCGGCGCGTAGACCATGCGGATTTTTTTCGATCCCATGGTGCGGCGCACGATGGCCGGGCGGTTCGCCGCCAGCGTCGGTTTATGGACGTAGAATTCGTCCGGGTTCACTGCGCCCTGCACCACCATTTCGCCAAGCCCCCACGCCGAGGTGATAAACACCACCTGGTCGAAACCGGACTCGGTATCAATGGAGAACATGACGCCGGAGGAGGCGAGATCCGAACGCACCATCCTCTGCACCCCGGCGGAAAGCGCCACGCCGCGGTGATCGTAACCCTGATGCACGCGATAGGAAATCGCGCGATCGTTAAACAGTGAGGCAAATACGTGCTTCACGGCAACGAGCACGGCGTCAAAGCCCTGCACGTTGAGGAATGTCTCTTGCTGCCCGGCGAAGGAAGCATCCGGCATATCTTCCGCGGTGGCGGAAGAGCGCACGGCAAATGAGGCCTCGGCGTCATCGGCGGACAGCAGGTCATAAGCATCGCGAATCGCGTTTTCCAGTTCGCTCTGGAATGGGGTATCGATGATCCACTGACGGATCTGCGCGCCCGCTTTCGCTAATGCGGAAACGTCGTCAATGTCGGTTTCATCCAGCAGTGCATAAATGCGCTGGTTTACACCGCTTTGGTCCAGGAACTGATTGAAAGCATCAGCGGTGGTGGCAAACCCGTTTGGCACGGAAACACCCATACCGGACAGGTTAGTAATCATTTCACCAAGGGAGGCATTTTTGCCCCCAACTCTGTCTACATCATTCATGCCGAGTTGGTTATACCAAAGCACCAGCGGTGACGAGCCATTGTTGGACATCGAGACAATCCTTTTGTGATTTAATACAAATTATAGAAAACTCACGATCGACTACGGTATTCATCCTGACATATTTACGTCGCTGAAAAAAACGGTGAATCGTTCAAGCAAATTATTTTTCTGTTTTTAGGATTGTTTTCCGGAAATGCCTAACCATATGATTAGATTGAATTCTAGTGAAATTGGATACAAATAGTGTACAAAATGAGAAACTGAACCGGCCTTTTCATTAAAAACAAAAATACCGTTTCATTTTTTAAAGTAAGACAAAGGCTAAAGCAGTATGCTTAAATTTACTCACTGCTTTTAGATATTTAATCTCATTTAAACGGATGGCCCAAATGGATAGTGCTGTAGATCGCCACGTATTTTATATTTCTGACGGTACCGCTATTACGGCGGAAGTTTTGGGCCATGCGGTGATGTCGCAATTTCCCGTGGCCATCAGCAGCGTGACGCTGCCGTTTGTCGAAAACGCCAGTCGCGCCCGGGCGGTGAAAGAACAAATCGATGCCATCTTTCAGCAAACCGGCGTTCGTCCTCTGGTCTTCTATTCCATCGTGATCCCCGAAATTCGCGACATTATTCTGCAAAGCGAGGGCTTTTGTCAGGATATCGTGCAGGCGCTGGTGGCCCCGCTGCAGCAGGAACTGCACCTTGACCCAACGCCAGTGGCCCACCGCACCCACGGCCTGAATCCTGGTAACTTGATTAAGTACGATGCCCGTATCGCCGCCATTGATTACACCCTCGCCCACGATGATGGCATCTCGCTGCGCAATCTCGATCAGGCTCAGGTGATCCTGCTGGGCGTTTCACGTTGCGGCAAAACGCCCACCAGCCTGTATCTGGCGATGCAGTATGGTATTCGCGCGGCAAACTACCCCTTTATCGCCGACGATATGGACAATCTGATCCTCCCGGCGTCACTAAAGCCCCTGCAGCACAAGATGTTCGGTCTGACGATTAACCCGGAGCGGCTGGCGGCAATCCGCGAGGAACGGCGAGAAAACAGCCGCTACGCCTCGCTGCGCCAGTGTCGAATGGAAGTCACCGAAGTGGAAGCGCTGTATCGCAAAAATAAGATCCCCTGTCTCAACAGCACCAATTATTCGGTAGAAGAAATCGCGACCAAAATCATGGATATCATGGGGCTGAATCGAAGAATGTACTAACACACTAGTACATTGTTGAAAATTTGTTTATGCTATTGCACGTGGCCTATACAGGATCATGCCCTGCTCTTGCAATAAGCAGGGATTGGTTTATCGTGATGCGCATCACTTCCCGGCATTTTCGCCGCGGAAGAAACAGATTTTTGAGACCCCCAATGAATAAAACAGACGAATTGCGCACCGCGCGCATTGAAAGCCTGGTAACGCCCGCGGAACTGGCGCAGCGCCATCCCGTGTCGGCCGAAGTGGCAGCTCACGTCTCCGCTTCCCGCCGTCGGATTGAAAAAATCCTCAACGGCGAGGACCGCCGTCTGCTGGTGATTATCGGCCCTTGCTCCATTCACGATACCGAAGCGGCACTGGAATATGCGCACCGCCTGCAGGGTATGCGCGAGCGTTACCAGCCGCAGCTGGAAATCGTGATGCGCACTTATTTCGAAAAACCGCGCACCGTGGTGGGCTGGAAAGGGTTAATTTCCGACCCTGACCTGAACGGCAGCTATCGGGTGAATCACGGCATTGAGCTGGCGCGCCGCCTGCTGCTGCAGGTAAACGAGCTGAGTATCCCGACCGCCACCGAATTCCTCGATATGGTGACCGGACAGTTTATCGCCGATTTGATTAGCTGGGGCGCCATCGGCGCGCGCACCACCGAAAGCCAGATCCACCGTGAAATGGCCTCGGCGCTCTCCTGCCCGGTCGGCTTTAAAAACGGCACTGACGGCAATACCCGCATCGCGGTCGACGCCATCCGCGCCTCGCGGGCCAGCCATATGTTCCTGTCCCCGGATAAACAAGGCCAGATGACGATTTACCAGACCAGCGGTAATCCATACGGTCATATCATCATGCGCGGCGGCAAACGCCCTAACTATCATGCCGCGGATATTGCCGCCGCTGGCGACGCGTTACGTGAATTCGATCTGCCGGAACAACTGGTCGTCGATTTCAGCCACGGCAACTGTCAGAAACAGCATCGCCGCCAGCTGGAAGTCTGCGCGAACATCTGCCAACAGATCCGCGATGGATCGACCGCCATTGCCGGGATCATGGCGGAAAGCTTCCTCGCCGAAGGTACGCAAAAGGTGGTTCCAGGGCAGCCTCTGACCTGGGGTCAGTCGATCACCGACCCGTGCCTGAGCTGGGAAGATAGCGAAAAAATGCTGGCCGAGCTGGCCGCCGCAACCGCGACGCGCCTGTAAAGCGCCCCCCGCCGCGCTCGCGGCGGGTTCTTCATTCTCATCGTTCATCCTCTGCGCAATCACTACCAGAATAGGTTACCAACGACAAATAATGCTTGCCGTGAAATTTAACATTACTGATAATGATTATCATTGTTGCTTTTATTTTTATTTTGGTGCTATGACGCGTATGGATAACACTGCCACAGCAGAGAAAACAAAAGACAATACCCCCTATCCCATTGCCAGCGACCGCCAGATCAACAGCAGGACATTGTTGGGCGCGGAAGGACGCGTGGTGATCGAGCATGACGGCCAGCGCTATCTGCTGCGTCAGACCAATGCCGGTAAATTGATTTTGACCAAATAATAACCCCGCTCGGCGGCGGGGTTATGCGGGTTAGCTGGAGCAGCTCACTTCCAGATGTTTACCCCAGTCCGGCGGGCGGCTCACATAGTCATCGTCGCGATCGCTAAACGGCTGCGCTAATGCCGCATGCAGACGCTCCAGCTCGCGCATGTCGCCACCTTCAGCCTGCTCGATCGCCCGCTGCGCCAGCCAGTTGCGTAGCACCACTGCCGGGTTAACACGCTGCATGCGCTGCTGGCGTTCGCTATCCTCGAATGACTCATCACGCAAGCGCGCGCGATAGTCGGCAAACCAGCTATCAAAGGCGGCGCGGTCGATAAACTCATCACGTAGCGGCGATGCCGCGCTGTGCTGTTCGCTTTGGCTCAGCAGACGGAAGGTACGGGTGTAATCGCTGCCTTCACGCTCCATCAGGCTGAATAAGCCATCGAGCAGTTCATTATCGCCGGGTTGCTGGGTATAGAGGCCGAGCTTGTCGCGCATACGGCGGCCGTAGGCCGTTAATAGCGCATGCTGATAACCATCCAGCGCCGTATTCAACGCCTCAGCGCTGATAAACGGCGATAACGACTGCGCCAGACGTTGCAGGTTCCATAGCCCCACCGCCGGTTGGTTATCAAAGCTGTAGCGCCCCTGGTAGTCGGAGTGGTTACAGATAAACCCTGGCTGGAAATCATCAAGGAAACCGTACGGGCCGTAGTCCATGGTCAGGCCAAGAATCGACATATTATCGGTATTCATCACCCCGTGGGCAAAACCGACAGTCTGCCAGCTGGCGATCATCTCCGCGGTTCGCGTGACAACGTCACGGAACCAGAGGATATATTTATCGGCCTCCTCTTGTAGATGCGGCCAGTGGTGGCGGATCACATAGTCCGCCAGTTGCTGCACCTTTTCCGCTTCGCGGCGATAGTAGAAGTGCTCAAAGTGGCCGAAGCGCACGTGACTTTCCGCGATACGCATCAGCATCGTCCCGCGTTCTTCGCTTTCGCGATAGACCGGCGTGTCGCTGGTCACCATCGCCAGCGCGCGAGTCGTTGGGATACCCAATGCGTACATCGCTTCGGAAGCAAGACTTTCGCGGATCGTCGAGCGCAGTACCGCCCGGCCATCGCCCATCCGCGAATATGGCGTCAGCCCGGCCCCTTTCAGATGCCAGTCAAAACGTTGGCCGTCCGGCAATTGCTGCTCACCGAGCAGAATACCGCGCCCATCGCCAAGCTGCCCGGCCCAGGCGCCGAACTGATGGCCGCTATAGACCTGCGCTAACGGCGACATCCCCGGCAGCAGCGCTTCGCCGCCCCAGACACCCGCGCCGTGCGCCGGTTCGAATAGCGCATCAGCGACGCCCAGCGTTTTCGCCAGCGCGGCATTGCGCCAAATGAGACGCGCGTTATTCAGCGGCGTAGGCGCCAGTGAAGTGTAAAAATCCGGCAGCTGATCGCGCCAGTGGGTAGTAAAAGACAGGGTCATGGTTCCTCCTGCCCCCAGTGTAGTGCCTTCAACAAGGTATTAACACGGGCGAAATGCAGGGTTATGGCAGTAAAAAAGGGAGCCAAAGCTCCCTTTTCACGTCAAATCGCGCTAGATGCGCCTCGCCTGCCAGAATTTCTTGTTCCAGTAGACATTATCCAGCGATGAACGGGTGACGCCCTGGCTGGTAGAGGCGTGAATAAACTGGTTGTCGGTATCGTAGATACCCACATGCAGACCGTTTTCACCGGAGCCGGTTTTGAAAAACACCAAATCGCCGGGCAGCAGGTCGCTTTTATCAATACGCGTGCCGATTTCTGCCTGCTCACGGGTTTCCCGCGGCAGCTGCATGGCGAATTTATCGCGGAACGTACGCACCACAAAGCCCGAGCAGTCGACGCCGCGCGGCGTCATCCCGCCGTAGCGGTAAGGCGCGCCGCGCCAGTTACTCAGCTGCTCATTGAGATTCGCGACGACGGTAATAGAATCCGCCAGCCGCGGATTCGGCGGCGGCGCACGGTGGCTACTACAGCCCACCAGCACAATCGCCGCAATAAAAATGAACCAGAAACGCATCTCAGACGATTCCTCTGTTCCCTGTCCTGTTGTTGCGATAATTTAGCTTGTTTAGCGTCGCACAGGCAAGAACGTTACACGCTACTGTGACGCAACGAGCATAAGATGACCAGCCACTTCCACTCTCTGGAAGGCGATATCATAAGCGGCGGTCAAATTCTCTTCACTCAACACTTCATGCGTTTTGCCGCAGGCAATCGTCCGCCCGCGGCAGATCAACCACGCTCGCTGCGCATGACGCAGAGTATGGTTGAGATCGTGGCTGCTCATCACGATAGCGACACCCAGCGCGCACAGCGACGCCAGCACGCTATCGAGCGCCGCCTGCTGCGCCACGTCAAGGCTGTTCATCGGTTCATCCAGCAACAGCAATTGCCCGGTTGGGTTGGCGCCACGGTGAATTTGCAGAACCACCGCCGCCAGACGCACTCGCTGCCACTCACCGCCAGAGATCTGATTGACCTGGCGCCCCAGCTTATCGCTTAACCCCAGTTGCCCGGCGATGTCGTTGAGCAACCCCTGCGGGGCGCTATCCTGCATATGTAACGACAGATAGTGCCACACCGGCATCGCAAAAGGCGGGAGTTGTTGTTGATTAAGGTAGGCGCGATGGCGGGCAAGTTCCGCAGCAGGCCACGCATCCAGCGCGCGCTCGTTGAACGTAATCTGGCCGGGGCCAGTGGTCAGCCCGGCCATACGCGCCAGCAAGGTGCTTTTGCCCGCGCCGTTCGGCCCCACGAGATGAACTATCTCGCCGGGCCGAACGTCAGCGGTAAACGGCAACAGCCGCCCCGCTTCCGCTACATCCTGTAGCTGCATCAAAAACGGCATTATTGCGCTAATGCCCCTTTAACCGCGGCCAGCAGCTGCGGATCGTCCGGGGTCATATCCGGCGAGAAACGTTGGATTACCTGGCCATCGCGACCGACGAGGAATTTTTCAAAATTCCACAGGATGTCATCAACATACAGCGGCGCACGTCCTTTGCTGGCCATCCGCTCATAAAAACCGCTGCCTTGCGGCGCGACGGCCTTCGGGGCGGCGGCAATCAGTTTTTGATACAGCGGCGCGCGATGTTCGCCGTTAACATCAATTTTGCTGAACATAGGGAAGGTCACGCCGTAGGTGACGCTGCAGAAGGTTTTAATCTCCTCTTCACTGCCCGGCTCCTGGCCAAGAAACTGGTTGCACGGGAAACCAAGGACATTGAATCCCTGCCGGGCGAAATCTTTCTGCAGCGTTTCCAGTTGCTCATACTGCGGCGTCAGGCCGCACTTCGAGGCCACATTGACGATCAGCAGAACCTGACCAGCGTAGGGCGACAGCGTTGTTTTCTCGCCATCAATGGTCGTCACTTCGGTATTAAGAATGTCGTGTTGCATAGCCTTCCCTCAGTCAATTAAGCAGGTTAAGGAGATCCCTATCTACTGTAGCGGATTCAACTCGCTTGATTCTACTTTGATTCGTGCGCAAATGTCGCCTGATGTAACACCGCTACGCTTACCGTCGGCAACATGAATTCCTCTCAATATCAGCAACGGACAAATCAGTGTACAGTGTGAAATGAATGTAATAGTGTCTTGTTACTTGTTAATTTAAGAGAGTTTTTATAGATGAAGAAGTTGTTAAACTCGGTGTTAATCGCCACATCTGTGGTGCTGTTATCCGCCTGCTCTCCGGACGATAACAATAAGGTTAAAGTCGCGATCAATACGGGGCCGGATGAAGCGATCTGGAAAGTGGTTGAACAGGTAGCAAAAGATAAATACAACCTCGACGTCGAGGTCATTTCCTTCAACGACTACGTGCTGCCGAATGAAGCGTTAAACAACAAAGACGTCGATGCCAACGCCTTCCAGACGTTGCCATATCTCGACGCGCAGTCGAAAGAGCGCGGTTATAAATTCGCTATCGTTGGCAAAACCTTTGTCTTCCCAATTGCCGCCTATTCGCGCAAAATCAAAAATATCAACGAGCTGCCTGACGGCGCGACGGTCTCTATCTCCAACGAAACCACCACGCTCGGCCGCAGCCTGCTGCTGTTGCAGGCGCAGGGGTTAATCAAACTGAAAGATGGCGTAGGCTATCTGCCAACCACCCTGGATATCATCGACAACCCAAAACATCTGAAGATTGTTGAAGTCGATACCCCGCAGCTGACCCGTACGCTGGATGATCCGAACGTCACGCTGGCGATCATTAACACCAACTTCTCCGCACAGGTGGGCTTATCCGCCGCCCGCGATGGCCTGTTTATGGAAGGGCCGGATTCGCCTTACGTGAATGCGATTGTGTCGCGCGAAGATAATAAAGACAGCAAGAAAATCCAGGAGCTGAAAGAAGCCTTCCAGACCAAGGAAGTCGCCGACAAAGCGCTGGAAGTATATAAAGGCGATGCCATCAAAGGATGGTAATCGCGACCCGGCGCCGTCCACTGTGGCGGCGCCGCCCTATCCCCGCCGTCCCGAACGCAGCAGCAACCAGATAAACACCGGCGCCCCCAGCGTTGCCGTCACCACGCCGATCGGTAGTTCCGCCGCTGATAACGCCAGCCGGGCGATGATATCCGCGCCGAGCAGCGCGCTGGCACCGGCCAGCAGGCATGCAGGCAGCAGTACCCGATGATCGCTAAGACCGCACAGGCGCAAAATATGCGGGATCACCAGGCCAATAAAGCCAATCGCCCCCGCCAGCGCCACGCTGACGCCGACCAACCAACCGGTCGCCACCACCAGCAGCTTACGCCACAGCCACAGCGGCAGGCCGAGCTGGCGCGCCGAAACTTCGCCCAACGCCAGTAAATTCAGCGGCTGCGATTGCCAGCATGTCCATAACAGCACCGGCAATAATGCCAACATCAGCCACAGCTGCTGCCAGTCAACGCCGCCAAAACCGCCCATCATCCAGTACATCAGCTGACGTAAATCGAATGAGGTCGAGAAGTAGACCGCCCAGGTCATCAGGGCGCTACAGATAATGCCAAGGGCGACGCCCGCCAGCAGCAGTCGGCTGGTGGAAAGATGCCGCCGGGCGAAACGCAGTAAAATAAAAGTAATCAACAGCGCGCCGGCGATCGCGCACAGCCCCAGCGCCCACATGGGTAACAATCCGTGGCCTAATAGCACGGCGGCAATCAGCCCGACGCCCGCGCCGTTAGAAACGCCCAATAGCCCGGGTTCCGCCAGCGGATTTTCAAACAGCGCCTGCATAATCGCCCCGGAAAGCGCCAGCGCCGCCCCGACTAACAGCACCGCCAGCGTTCGCGGCAGGCGGATTTGCCAGATAAACAGCTCGCCTTTAGCGCTAAACCACGCCTGCGGCCCTATCCATTGGTCGCCAGCGCACAGACTAACGGAGAACGTGACGAGCAGAATCAGCGTTAAGGCGGTCAGCCAACGACGGTTATGGCGCTGTTGAATATCGGCGAAGGTCTGCATAAGTCCCGGAGGTCAGTGAGCGAGGTGATTGATTTTACGGTGGCGATGGCGGGGAGAAAAGGAAAAAGTCAGTGCGATGAACGGCGCTGGCGGCGGTAATGCAACCGACGCCAGCGTGAGAGCGGAATTTACACCAGTACCTGGAACAGCAGCGCGAAGAGGATAATATTCGCCGCCACAATCGCCCAACCGTTATAGAGCATGTATTTCAGATGAGTGGACTGCGCCAGCCCCATCTGGCCGAACATATCCGAGGACGGGAATGGACCAAACCAATCGACCTGTGATGAAGCCAGCAGCACCGCGGTCGTCCCCTGCGGCGGTACACCGGCGGCCATCAGCATCGGGCCGAAGATCTTATGGGTGAAGGTCATTTGCGCCACCGCCGCCCCCGGCACATGGCCGATAATGTTGAAGGCGAAGATGCTAAAGCACAGCCAGGCCGGGGAGATCCCTTCCAGTAATGGCTGGGTATAATCCAGCAGCCCCTGATAGGCGTGCAGGCCATCCATCAGCTCAAGGATTGGGTTATACAGCCAGTAGAGGATAAACATCCACACCAGACGGCCGCAGCCGTGGTAGAGCGCCTGCAGGATTTGCGTCGGACGCAGCCCCCCCACCAGCCCGGTTATCAAGGCGACCAGCAGCATTACGATAATGGCGAAGCTGAACCCGGCTTTAATCACCACGCCGATCACCGCCATCGCGATGATGGTCGCGGCGAAAGCCAGCGCGCTTAATTTGCGACGACGCAGCTGCGCGGCGCTGAGATCTTCTTTTGGCTTCTCCGAGAGATCGACCTCATAGCGTAGTTTACCTTCGGTCATCTTCTGGATCCGCCCCGCCATCACCCAACCGGCCAGCAGCGTTACCGCGCTCATCGGCAGGCCGACATACAGCAGATAATCCGGGTAGCTCAGCCCGCCCAGGCTCAGAATAGTGACGGTGCTGGGAGTAAACGGTCCGGTAAACAACCCGATAGAACCGGCGGTCATCATCAGCGCGGCGACCGTCGGCGGCGTTAAGCGTACCGCTGCCGCCACAGGAATGATAACCGCAACAATAATCGCATTGCCGCCAGCCATCGTTCCCAGTGAACCGCAGATTAAAATCGATGAAACTACAATACCGAACTTCACTCGCGTCTGGCTGGAAAGGCCGATGCGGTGAACAACAAATTTCACCAGCTCAACCGCCGCGCCCGTTCGGGTGGCGACTTCGCCCACCCCGGCGCCGAGCATAATAATCAGCCCGACGGTGGCGATAAATGAACCGGTGGATTTCGCCAGCATCGTGCCCATTTCCGGCAGCCCGGTCGAGGTCATAATCATGGCGATAATAATCGATGAAATCACCGCCAGGACGATATCGACGCCAACCAGCGACAGTACCGCTAACGCCACTAGTGGCGTAAAGCCGAGCAAGCCGAGTTCGCTGCTCGGGCGGCCATGGCACCACAACGCGGTCAACACAAACAGCACCAACAACAGGCCAATAATAACGTTTTTTCTCGTGATATTTCGTCTGGCGAGCGTATTGCCAGCGAGCGTTGAGTCACTCATATAACTCCTTAAAGCCAATAAAACCGACCGCAATTGCAGGTTGGCGTATTCGGGCCGGCTCAGAAAATATCCCCCCTCTTTATCATTATTGGCTTCGTGGCCTGAGGGTTTGTTCGGGTACAAAGGGAAAGGTTCTGAGAACGAAAAAACCGCCGAAAGACGGTGCCAGCAGCACAATATGTAAACAGAGCGCTGATTGGCGATTAAATTTATGTTAATTTAGTGTTAGTAGAAAATGACTTTTTATCAGCAAGCTATAACCCTGAGTTAACTGTTCATGAAACTGCGCCACCTGGAAATCTTCTACGCCGTGATGACTTGCGGCTCTCTCTCACGTGCGGCGGAATCGCTGAATATCTCCCAGCCAGCCGCCAGTAAAGCGTTAAAAAATGCCGAGCTTAAACTCGGTTTTAAACTCTTTCAGCGGGTGCGCGGCAAACTACTGCCGAGCAGCGAAGCGCTCACACTTTTTGAAAAAGCGCAGAGTATTTATCAGGACCTCGATAACCTGCGTCTGCTGGCCGATAACCTGGCGCGCGATCCGCGCGCCAAAATCGCCTTAGGTTGCCTGCCGAGTCTGGGGTTGAGCCTGGTGCCTGAACTGGTGACCGATTTTTACCAGCAAAACAGCAACCTGGTGATGACCTTAACCACCGAACATACTGAGACGCTGGTCAAGAAACTGGATTTACGTGAGATCGATTTAGCGTTGACCCTGCAACCGGTGCAGCAGGGAGAAATCATCACCACGCTGATTGCCGAGGTGCCGCTGGTGTACATCGACCGCGACTACCGGCAAGGTGCGGTGGACATCAGCCAAATCGATCAGCAGCGTTGGATCTCGCCGGGGCCGCACTCGCTCTCCGCCGCCATCGCCACCCGCCGCGATTTTTCCACAACCCGGCTTAACGTACAGACCTACTACATGGCTACCGAATTCGTGAAGCGCGGCATCGGCTGTAGCATTACCGATATTTTCTCGGCGCGGCATAACCTGTCGCCGGAGATGATCCACCCCATTACGCCGCCGATGAAAATCAATCTCTGCCTGCTGCGTCGGGCCGATGTTTCACTGAGTCCGATCACGCAAAAATTCGTCGATTTCCTGTGTAAACAGCTACGCCAACAGCTCAAGGAGATTAACCTGCAGTTATACCCTGAACATAAAAAGTCAATTGCGCCATTGGGGTAAATGCTTTGACATAACCGCCATGCATTTATCAGCGGTGGACATATCAGGTTATGAAAAAACGCATTGTGATCATCGGCGGCGGCGTGGTTGGGCTGGCCACCGCCTGGGTATTAATTAAGAGCGGACATCAGGTGCAATTACTGGAGCGCAACGCCGAGCCGGCCAGCGCCACCAGTTATGCCAACGGCGGGCAATTGAGTTATCGCTACGTCGCACCGCTTGCCGACCGTGGCGTTCCCCTGCAGGGAATTAAATGGATGGGTAAAGCCGACTCGCCGCTGAATATGCGTCTGCAGATGTCCTTCCAACAGTGGCGCTGGTTGTTGCAATTCCTACGCGCCTGCAATAGTCAGAGCAATAAAATCAACGGCGACCATATCTTACGCCTGTCGCTACTCAGTCGTCAGGTGATGCAGTCGTGGCGGGATGACGATAATCTCGCCGATTTCCACTGGCGGCGTTCCGGTAAATTAATTGTCCATCGCCGGGAATATGATTTTAATAAGGCGGCCAAAGGGATTAACCCGCAGTACCAGCATGCGCTTAATGCTGAAGCCTGTCTGCAGCTGGAACCGGCGCTAAAACACATCAGTCATTCGCTTCAGGGCGGGATCTATTCACCGGGAGATGAAACGGCTGACTGCCATCAGTTCTGCCTCGCGCTGCTCGACAAACTCAACGCCAGCAGTAACTTCAGTTTGCTCACTCACTGCGAAGTACAGCATCTGAATAAACGCGACGGGCGTATCAGTTCGCTGGAAACCAGCCGCGGTACGATAATCGGTGATGACTATGTCGTCGCCGCGGGTAACGGCAGCGGCCCGCTGCTGGGGCATCTGGGAGTGCGCGTACCGCTGTGCGCGCTGAAGGGATACAGTCTGACGCTGCCCTACCCAGAACAGGCCGGTATCGCGCCAGATATCAGCGTGACCGACTATGGGCATAAAATCGTTTATGCCCGCCTTGGCGAACAGCTACGTATCGCGGCGATGGTGGATATTGGTTATGACGGCAATGAACTACGCGCCAGCCGCGTACAGGCGTTAAAAAAAATCGTCGCCAGCAGCTTTCCCGAACTTAAAGGGCTGGATGAGGCTGAAGCCTGGACCGGCATGCGGCCATCGACACCTGCCGGGCCGCCGATGCTGGGACGCGCCGGTTACCAGAACCTGTGGATGAACCTCGGTCAGGGCAGCCTTGGATTTACTCTCGCGGCCGGCAGCGCAGTAGTGCTGGGAGCCTTGCTCGATGGCGAAGCGCCGGCAATTTCTTTAGATGGTCTGACATGGAAACAATCCGCATGACAATTATTCGTAATAACCCGCAACCTCGTCTTTCCGCCAGCGTCGAGTACGGCAATTTGCTGTTCCTCTCCGGACAAACGCCGAAAAGCAGCGATGATGACATTGCGCAGCAAACCCGTGAAGTACTGGAGAAAATCGACGCCCTGCTGGCTGCCGCCGGTAGCGATAAGCAGCACATTCTGTCAGCGCAAATCTGGCTGAAGAATATTCCACGCGATTTCGCCGCGTTTAATGACGTCTGGGTCGCGTGGATGCCGGAAGGCCATAGCCCGGCGCGCGCCGCCGTTCAGGCTGAGATGGCGCGACCGGATATTCTGGTGGAGATCATGGTCACCGCCGTAAAAGCGTAAGAGAACACCGATAAGAAAAAGGCCGCATAGCGGCCTTTTTAATTAGTCAGTCCAGATTATTTCTCTCTGGGTGAAGCGTTTTCGACACGGCTTTTTAACTTCTGTCCGGGTCTGAAGGTCACCACACGCCGGGCTGTAATGGGAATATCTTCTCCCGTTTTCGGGTTACGTCCCGGGCGTTGGTTTTTATCACGCAAATCGAAGTTGCCGAACCCGGAGAGTTTTACCTGTTCTCCGTTTTCCAGAGCACGACGGATCTCTTCGAAAAACAACTCTACCAGTTCTTTGGCATCCCGCTTGCTAAGCCCAAGCTTATCAAACAGATATTCTGACATTTCAGCTTTTGTAAGCGCCATAGGTTCAATCCCTCAATGATGCCTGGAATCGCTCTCTTAATGCCTCTACACATTTGGCAACGGTAGCGGCAATCTCCTCTTCTTCGAGTGTACGGCTGGTATCCTGAAGGATCAGGCTAATCGCAAGGCTCTTAAAGCCTTCCGCCACACCCTTACCACGGTACACGTCAAATAAGTTTACGCCAACTATCTGATTTACGCCAACTTTCTTACATTCGGCCAAAACATCGGCTGCAGGCACGTTTTCCGCGACCAGCACCGCGATGTCACGACGGTTCGCCGGGAAGCGAGAAATTTCACGCGCCTGAGGCACCACGCGGTCTGCAAGCTTGTTCCACTCGATTTCAAACGCCAGAGTACGGCCGTTGAGATCCAGTTTACGTTCCAGCTCCGGGTGAACAACCCCAATGAAACCAATACGTTCACCTTTCAGATAAATCGCCGCGGACTGTCCCGGATGCAGCGCGGTAATCGCTTCTGCGCGGAACTCGATATCGGACAATTTACCGGTCAAATCAAGAACGGATTCCAGATCGCCTTTTAAATCATAGAAATCGACGGTTTCTTTTGCCAGGTTCCAGTGCTCTTCGTAACGGTTGCCGCTGATAACCCCAGCCAGCATCACATCCTGACGGATGCCCAGCGGCGCCTGAGTATCCGGAACAAAGCGCAGACCGCTCTCAAAGATACGCACGCGGCTCTGCTGACGGTTCTGGTTGTAGACCACAGTGCCCAGCAGGCCAGTCCACAGCGACAGACGCATGGCGGACATTTCACTGGAGATCGGGCTTGGCAGAATCAGCGCCTCTTCACCCGCATGAATCAATTGCTGTACTTTCGGGTCAACGAAGCTATAGGTAATGACTTCCTGATAGCCTTTGTCGTTGAGCAGCGTTTTCACGCGCTTCAGCGACAGGTCTGCTTCACGATGGCTCCCCATGATCAGGCCAGCCTGTACCGGCTCATCAGGAATGTTGTTGTAGCCGTACACGCGGGCCACTTCTTCAACCAGATCTTCTTCGATCTCCATGTCGAAACGCCAGCTCGGCGCAATCGCCTGCCACTCATCCTGGCCGACGACCACGTCGCAACCCAGGCGCTGCAGAATGTCGCTCACCTGTGCGTCATCGATATGATGGCCAATCAGGCGATCCAGCTTGCTGCGGCGCAGCGTAATGGTGGCGCGTTTTGGCAGCATCTCTTCGTTGGTCACGTCGATCACCGGGCCAGCTTCACCGCCGCAGAGATCGATCAACAGGCGAGTCGCGCGCTCCAGCGCGATATATTGCAACGCCGGATCGACGCCGCGTTCGTAGCGGTGAGAAGCATCGGTGTGCAGACCGTGACGACGCGCGCGGCCGGTAATGGACAGCGGGCTGAAGAACGCACATTCCAGCAGCACGTTCTGTGTCTCATCGTTAACGCCGGAATGTTCGCCGCCAAAGATACCGCCCATCGCCAGCGCTTTGTTGTGGTCAGCAATAACCAGGGTATCGGTATCGAGCTTAGCTTCAGAGCCGTCCAGCAGTACCAGCGTTTCGCCCTCTTGCGCCATACGCACCACGATACCGCCTTCAATACGGTCACGGTCGAAGGCGTGCATCGGCTGGCCCAGTTCAAGCAGCACATAGTTAGTTACGTCAACAACCGCGTCGATAGAGCGGATGCCGCAACGACGCAGCTTCTCTTTCATCCACAGCGGGGTCGGCGCTTTCACGTTGATGCCTTTCACGACGCGGCCCAGATAGCGCGGGCACGCCTGCGGCGCATCAACCTGAATCGGCAGCACATCATCAATGGTCGCGGCGACCGGCGTGATTTCCGGCGCGTTCAGCGGCGCTTTGTTCAGCACGGCGACATCGCGGGCGACGCCAATGATCCCCAGGCAATCGGCGCGGTTCGGCGTCACGCTGATTTCAATAGTGTTGTCGTCAAGTTTCAGATATTCACGGATATCGGTGCCGATCGGCGCATCGGCCGGCAGTTCGATAATACCGCTATGGTCGTCGGAAATACCCAGCTCGGAGAAGGAGCACAGCATCCCCTCTGACGGTTCACCGCGCAGCTTAGCCGCTTTAATTTTAAAATCGCCCGGCAGTACCGCGCCGATGGTGGCGACCGCCACTTTCAGGCCCTGGCGGCAGTTCGGCGCTCCGCAAACGATGTCCAGCAGACGTTCACCGCCAACGTTAACTTTCGTGACGCGCAGTTTATCGGCGTTAGGATGCTGACCGCACTCGACCACTTCGCCAACGACCACGCCGTTGAAGCTGCCGGCAACCGGCTCAACGCCGTCAACTTCCAGGCCTGCCATCGTAATCTGATCGGACAGCGCTTCGCTGTCGATCGCCGGGTTAACCCATTCGCGTAACCACAGTTCACTGAATTTCATTGTTCTGTCCTGCCCTTATTTAAACTGTTTGAGGAAACGCAGATCGTTTTCGAAGAACGCGCGCAAATCGGTGACGCCATAACGCAGCATGGTCAGACGCTCCATGCCCATACCAAAGGCGAAGCCGGAGTAAACTTCCGGATCGATGCCGACGTTGCGCAGAACGTTCGGGTGCACCATGCCGCAGCCCAGGACTTCCAGCCATTTGCCGTTTTTACCCATGACGTCAACTTCCGCAGACGGTTCAGTGAACGGGAAGTAGGACGGACGGAATCGCACCTGCAGATCTTCTTCAAAGAAGTTATTCAGGAAATCGTGCAGCGTTCCTTTCAGATTGGTGAAGCTGATGTTTTTATCAACAATCAGGCCTTCCATCTGGTGGAACATTGGGGTGTGAGTCTGATCATAATCGTTACGATAGACGCGCCCCGGCGCGATGATGCGGATTGGCGGCTGCTGGTTTTCCATGGTACGGATCTGTACGCCAGAGGTCTGGGTACGCAGCAGACGGGTCGCATCAAACCAGAAAGTGTCGTGGTCAGCGCGCGCCGGGTGATGACCCGGGATGTTCAGCGCATCGAAGTTGTGGTAGTCATCTTCGATTTCCGGGCCAGTCGCCACGGTAAAGCCGAGCTCACCGAAGAAACTTTCAATACGGTCGATGGTACGGGTGACCGGATGCAGACCACCGTTTTCAATGCGGCGCCCCGGCAGAGAGACATCAATGGTCTCAGCGGCCAGACGGGCATTCAGCGCGGCGCCTTCCAGCTCGGCTTTACGCGCGTTCAGCGCCTGCTGAACCTGCTCTTTGGCTTCGTTGATGACCGCACCGGCTGCCGGGCGTTCTTCCGGCGGCAACTCACGCAGGGTCGTCATTTGCAGGGTCAGATGCCCTTTTTTACCCAGGTATTCCACGCGGACGTTGTCCAGCGCGGCAACATCTGATGCCTCGTTAATGGCTGCCTTGGCACTGGCAACCAGCTCTGCGAGATGTGACATGGTTTTCCTCATTATGTCGGTGCAGACACCGGTTCGTTGGACTCAATTTTTGTTGCGCCGCTTTTACTACATTGGCGGTTCGACAAGTATAAAAAAAGCCTCCACAGTGGGAGGCTTTCTGGCGCTGTTTTCCGTTTCTTCTTTCACGCGCTAGCCTCCCGGGTTCAGGTGCTAAAGTAAAAAAAGAAGCGGAAAATAGCAGCATTCATGCTTGCATTACCTTGTCTGGTAAGAGACGTAAGAGCTTTATTGAAAGGCTTACGCGAATAAAAGTCAATGTATTGATAGCGTTGAAATGAAAAGAGGGAGACAAGCTCCCTCTTTCAACTGGCTTATGCCAGAGCTGCTTTCGCTTTTTCGACCAGAGCGGTGAACGCTAATTTGTCGAATACTGCGATGTCAGCCAGGATCTTACGGTCGATTTCAACAGAGGCTTTTTTCAGGCCATTGATGAACTTGCTGTAAGAAATACCGTTCTGACGTGCTGCTGCGTTGATACGCGCAATCCACAGTTGACGGAACTGACGCTTTTTCTGACGACGGTCACGATAAGCGTACTGACCAGCTTTGATAACAGCCTGGAAGGCAACGCGGTATACGCGAGAACGCGCACCGTAGTAACCTTTAGCTTGTTTCAAAATTTTCTTGTGACGTGCACGGGCAACTACACCACGTTTTACGCGAGCCATATGTGCTCTCCTGTATCTATTCTAATTAAAAAGTTAAAAGGGTTAACGACTTATGCGTACGGCAGGCACGCGATTACCAGGCCCAGATCGCCTTTAGAAACCATGGCTTTCGGACGCAGGTGACGTTTACGCTTGGTAGCTTTTTTGGTCAGAATGTGACGCAGGTTAGCGTGCTTGTGCTTAAAACCACCTTTACCGGTTTTTTTGAAGCGCTTTGCAGCACCGCGTACGGTCTTAATTTTTGGCATTTTAATAACTTCCACTTCGCATTGTTAATAAACGAAACAAAGGCGAACAAACCAGTGAACCGAAGTCCACCGGTATGTTACTTGATGGCCTTACTGTTTCTTCTTCGGAGCGAGCACCATGATCATCTGGCGGCCTTCGATCTTCGTTGGGAAGGATTCGACTACTGCCAGTTCAACCAGATCTTCTTTCACGCGATTAAGCACTTCCATACCGATCTGTTGGTGGGCCATCTCACGACCGCGGAAACGCAGCGTGATCTTGGCCTTATCGCCATCTTCGAGAAAGCGAATCAGGCTGCGGAGTTTTACCTGATAGTCACCTTCATCAGTACCAGGGCGGAATTTAATTTCCTTAACCTGGATAACTTTCTGCTTTTTCTTCTGTTCCTTAGAAGACTTACTCTTTTCATAAAGGAACTTGCCGTAGTCCATAATACGACAAACTGGCGGTTCGGCGTTAGGGCTGATTTCAACTAAATCTACTCCAGCTTCTTCAGCCTTTTCGATAGCTTCTCTCAGACTCACAATACCCAGTTGCTCACCTTCCAGACCAGTTAAGCGAACTTCCTGGGCGCGAATCTCGCCATTAATACGATTCGGACGTGCCGTTTGAACTCGTTTTCCGCCTTTAATACCTTATTCCTCCAGTTGTTGAAGACTGCGGCTGCGAATCTCTTGTTGCAGCTTTTCGATCACTTCATTTACGTCCATGCTGCCGAGGTCTTTACCGCGACGGGTACGCACGGCGACTTTGCCGGCTTCGACTTCTTTGTCGCCACAGACCAACATATACGGGACACGACGTAAAGTGTGCTCGCGGATTTTAAAGCCAATCTTCTCATTTCTCAAGTCCGCTTTTACGCGAATGCCCGCATTTTGTAGTTTACGAGTCAATTCGTTAACGTATTCAGCCTGAGAATCCGTAATATTCATGACCACGACCTGCACTGGAGCAATCCAGGTTGGGAAGAAGCCAGCGAACTCTTCGGTCAGGATGCCGATGAAGCGTTCCAGTGAACCGAGAATCGCGCGGTGAATCATTACTGGCACCTGACGCTCGTTATTTTCGCCTACATAAGAAGCGCTTAAACGCTGCGGCAGAGAGAAGTCCAGCTGTACAGTACCGCACTGCCATGCACGATCGAGGCAGTCATACAGGGTAAATTCAATTTTCGGACCGTAGAACGCACCTTCACCCAGTTGATATTCAAATGGGATATTGTTCTCTTCCAGCGCAACCGCCAGATCCGCTTCCGCGCGGTCCCAGGTCTCATCGCTACCGATACGTTTTTCCGGGCGAGTCGACAGCTTGACGACGATTTTCTCGAAGCCAAAGGTGCTGTACATATCATAAACCATACGAATACAGGCGTTCACTTCATCGCGAACCTGATCTTCAGTACAGAAGATATGCGCATCATCCTGAGTAAAACCGCGAACGCGCATCAGACCATGCAGCGCCCCCGACGGTTCGTTACGGTGGCAGCTACCGAATTCAGCCATACGCAGCGGCAAATCGCGGTAGGATTTCAGCCCCTGGTTGAAGATCTGCACGTGACCCGGGCAGTTCATCGGCTTAATGCAGTATTCACGGTTCTCAGAAGAGGTAGTGAACATCGCATCTTTGTAGTTGTCCCAGTGGCCGGTTTTTTCCCACAGCACACGGTCCATCATGAACGGACCTTTCACTTCCTGATACTGGTACTCTTTCAGTTTAGAACGAACGAAAGTTTCCAGTTCGCGGAAGATAGTCCAGCCGTCATTGTGCCAGAACACCATACCCGGCGCTTCTTCCTGCATATGATACAGGTCGAGCTGCTTACCGATTTTACGGTGGTCGCGTTTCGCGGCTTCTTCCAGACGCTGCAGGTAGGCGTTCAGCGCTTTTTTATCTGCCCATGCGGTACCGTAGATACGCTGCAGCATTTTATTGTCGCTGTCGCCACGCCAGTACGCGCCTGCGGTTTTCATCAGTTTGAAGTGATGGCAGAAGCGCATATTCGGTACGTGCGGACCACGGCACATATCGATATATTCTTCATGATGGTACAAACCCGGTTTGTCATCATGCGCGATGTTTTCGTCAAGAATAGAAACTTTATAAGTTTCGCCACGCTTCACGAAGGTTTCACGCGCTTCGTGCCAGCTGACTTTCTTCTTGATGACATCGTAGTTTTTCTCGGCGAGCTCATGCATACGCTTTTCGAGCGCGTCGATGTCTTCCTGAGTCAGGGTATGGTCCAGATCGACGTCGTAATAAAAACCGTTGTCGACAACCGGGCCAATGGCCATTTTGGTGTTCGGCCACAGCTGTTTGATCGCATGACCTAACAGGTGCGCGCAGGAGTGACGAATGATCTCCAGACCATCTTCATCTTTGGCGGTGATAATAGAGAGCGTGGAGTCAGTTTCGATCGGGTCGCAGGCATCAACCAGCTCACCGTTTACACGTCCGGCGATGGTGGCTTTCGCCAGGCCTGGACCGATATCCAGAGCAACATCCATCGGGCTAACTGCGTGGTCGAAATGGCGTTGGCTGCCATCAGGAAGCGTAATTACAGGCATTTTATGTCCTTATTTGCAGTGGTGCCCCACACGAAAGAGCACATACAAAACAATATAATCATAATTATCAACGAGTTGTGACACAGTTCCCGCTTCACTCTGCGAAAATATGAGTACGACCATCTATCTATTGAGCCGCCCTCACCTGCAGCCGCTCGTTGATAACACCGGGGGTTAGTGTACACATCATTTCTACGCGATTAAAGACGCAATATCTAAATAGGTATTCTTCTTTTAAATAACAAGGGGACTTGTTCAATTCGTCGCTGACGCTTGAACCCTCTCCGGTCAAACCACACCATTCGCGCCTGGCGCATTTAATTCATGGTTCGGTTAAATTGAACGCTGAAATAAAAACCACCAATGTTATAAAAGCAGAATTAAAAAAATCATCCGTTTTAGTGAGTATTCATCCACCCACCGGGAAATAATAAGAATCAGGCCGGTTTCCCGACCTGATAAATTACATTTTATAACCGAGCGATAACGTGGTGCGACGATCGGTATGCTCTGGCGCCGAGGCCGGCGGCTGCGAGTTCCACGTCAGGTTATAGGCCACACGCAGCGCAAAGTGGGCGTTAATCGCCACGTTTAATGCGCTTTCCGAGTTCAGCGTTGTATCTTCCGCGCCGAACACCGAAACGCCCTGGGTAAATTTAGCGTTGTCAGTCATCTGCCATGCCCAGGTGCCCGAAGCGTATCCCAACGGCTGCGTTTCGTTATCACCATCAGTGTATTCGTCATAGCGAACACCCGGACCAAATTCAAAACGTAGACTGTGTACCGGGCCGTTAAGGACCTGACGGCCGTAACCGGCAGTCAGGACGTCGCGCTGCTGATAACCGTTGTAGCGGTCGGTCAGCCAGCTCGCCTGACCAAACACGTAGTTCATGTCGGTCAGGTTATAACGGCTACGGCCGCCAACGGCGTATTTCTCTGAAGAGCGCTGATCGTTGGAAGAATTATTGCTCGCATTGCCCCACAGCGACCAGGCCGTGGTATCGCCGTACCAGGTCAGCGTTGAATCGGCGCTCATTGATGAGCTTTTCGTGTTGCCGGACTGAGCGAGATAGCCCGCATTCACAGCACCTTCGAAAGGTTTTTTAGCAGTGGAAGGGTCATCCATGACGGTAAAAACGGAATCATCGGCCAGTGCGTTTACAGACGCAAAAAGCCCCCCCGCCAGCAATGCCGCTGCGGGTACTGTCTTCAAAAGCTTCATTATAACTCTCTAAAATACATATCTTCAGGACAGTACAAATGATGAATGGACGATGAGCCCCTTCATTGAATTTAGAGTCCGTACAACATTTAAGGAGACCCGACAGGTCCCGGAAACTTTCGCGAGGCGCGCTGAATGCGAGTCTTAAGAAAGGCGCTTGATTATAAAAAAGCACGAATAACTTAGCAATCAGTTGCTATTTCATTTTTTGAATAAGACAGCTCCCAAAACAATCTTTATTTCATAAAGATAAAAATGCAGACATCTTTGCAAATCCCTCAGCATCCCCCACTTTCCCTCCCCGCGTTTCAGTGCCATGCTTAAAAACAGAACAGCTTACCCCGTATTAAGGAGGAACCGGATGACCAAAATTTATACGCTCACGCTGGCCCCATCTCTCGACAGCGCAACGCTGACACCGCAAATTTATCCCGAAGGAAAATTACGCTGTAGCGCCCCGGTATTCGAGCCCGGCGGCGGCGGGATCAACGTCGCTCGCGCGATCACCTTTCTTGGCGGCAAAGCGACGGCGATATTCCCGGTCGGCGGCGCCACCGGCGAGCATCTCACAGCCCTACTGGCCGATGAGCACGTTCCGGTCGAAACGATCGAAACCCGCGATTGGACGCGGCAGAACCTACACGTTCACGTTGACGCCAGCGGCGAACAGTACCGTTTTGTGATGCCCGGCGCGGCGCTGACCATCGATGAATTTCGTCTACTGGAAGAAAAGGTTCTGGCCATTGAACCTGGTTCGCTGCTGGTTATCAGCGGCAGTTTACCGCCTGGCATCAGCGTCGATAATCTGACTCAACTGGTGAAACATGCCCAGCAGCGCGGGTTGCGCTGCATTATCGACAGCTCCGGCGATGCACTGGCCGCCGCGCTGGACGTCGGCAACATCGAACTGGTCAAACCTAACCAGAAAGAACTGAGCGCGCTGGTGCAACGCGATCTCAGTCAGCCGGATGACGTGCGCAATGCCGCGCTGGAACTTATCCGTTCCGGAAAAGTACGCCGGGTCGTGGTCTCGTTGGGTCCACAGGGCGCGCTGGGCGTTGATGCTGACGGCAGCGTTCAGGTGGTGCCGCCGCCGATGAAAAGCCAGAGCACCGTTGGCGCGGGCGACAGCATGGTGGGCGCCATGACGCTGCGTCTGGCAGAAAACGCCTCGCTTAAGGATATGGTTCGCTTCGGGGTAGCTGCCGGCAGCGCCGCCACGATCAATCACGGCACGCGCCTTTGCTCGCTGAGCAATACGCAAAAAATCTACGAATACCTGTGCGGCTGATAGTCCCTGACTCCCCTGCACATCCGTGGAGGGGAGTTTCTAATTCACCATTATGGTCTATGCTAGAAATGCCATGTATAACAACGGGGTGAAAAATGAGCACCGATGTTACCGCCTACGTCGTCACCGTGACATTCCAGGAGCACACGCTGACCGAGATTAACGAGCTCAGCAATCACTTTATCCGCGCGGGATTCATCCTGACGTTCAACGATGACGACGGTAAACCTCACGATTTAGGCACCAATACATTTGGCCTGTTGAGCGCGCAAAGCGCTGACGAGATTCAGGCATTGAGCGCTGGCCTGACGGAAGCGGCCTTAGGCCGGCCAGCCGACATCACCATCACCACATTTACCCAATGGTTAAAAGCTCAATAAGTGCGATCAGCGCAGCGGAAGACGCCAGTTGTGCGTCAGCTCGAACTTTATGGCGAAGTTATGCGCTAACCTTATGATATGGTGGAAAACATGGGGAGAGACGGCATGTGGCAAGCTATCAGCAATTTGTTAGGCGAGCAACACTCTGGCGGCGCTGAAATCGAACTGCGCAACGAGCTACCCGGCGGAGAGATCCATGCCGCCTGGCACCTACGCTTTGGCGGAAAAGATTATTTCGTCAAATGCGATGAACGAGAACTGCTCCCTATTTTTACCGCAGAAGCCGATCAGCTGGAACTGCTATCACGCAGTAAAACCGTGGTGGTGCCACAGGTTTTCGCCGTCGGCAGTGACCGGGATTACAGCTTTCTGGTGATGGAATTCCTGCCGCCGCGCCCGCTTGACGCGCACAATGCGTTTCTCCTTGGTCAGCAAATTGCCCATCTGCATCAGTGGAGCGATCAGCCGCAATTCGGTCTGGATTTTGACAACGATCTATCAACGACCCCGCAGCCGAACGCCTGGCAGCGCCGCTGGTCAACCTTCTTTTCCGAGCAGCGTATAGGCTGGCAGCTGGAGCTGGCGGCTGAAAAAGGACTCCATTTTGGTGATATCGACAGTATTGTCGATGCCGTTCAGCAGCGGCTAAGCAACCATCAGCCGCAACCCTCGTTATTACATGGCGACCTGTGGTCCGGTAACTGCGCTTTAGGGCCCGACGGCCCCTACATTTTCGACCCAGCCTGCTACTGGGGCGACCGCGAATGCGATCTGGCGATGCTGCCGCTGCATCCGGAACAACCGCCACAGATTTACGACGGCTATCAGTCAGTCTCGCCATTGCCTGCCGGCTTCCTCGATCGCCAACCGATTTACCAGCTTTATACTCTACTCAATCGAGCAATTTTGTTCGGCGGCCAGCATTTGGTCACGGTGCAAAAAGCGCTGGATGAGGCCCTGCAATAACTCCCTCAAATGGCCCTTCGGGGCCTTTATCCACTATTTTTTACCGTCGCGCGTGCAGATATCCCCCTGCAAAATGTGATACATTTGTTATATATATGTTTGCTATGAACTGCGCCGCCCCGCAGTACTGCGCTAATGTTCGGGAGCCACATCATTCATGTCAGACTTTATTCTTGCCCGCGTCTCGCAAACGCTGGCAACCGAACGAACGCTCGAAACATTGGTGCGCCAGCTGCTGGAAATGCTCGAACTGGTGACTCGAATGGAGTCGACTTATCTGACCCGCATCGACCCGAAAGCGCAGCGCCAACTGGTGATGTACGCCCACAACAGCAGCGAAATGCAGATTCCGGAAGGCTTTTCCATCCCCTGGAATGAGTCACTCTGCAAACGCGCCATCGATGATAACTGTCTCTTTTGCAACGACGTAGGCGAACGTTGGCGTTCTTGTACTGCTGCGCAGGAACTGGGCATCACGACCTTCTTTAGCATACCAGTCCAGCTTGCCGACGGTTCGTTATATGGCACACTGTGCGCCACCAGCCGCGTAAAACAGCCCTATAACCTGGAGGGAGAGCAGGTCATGAGACTGTTCGCCAACCTGATTTCCCATTATGTTGAGAAAGAGACGCTGGTTCAGCAGTTGCGCACCGCCAATGCCGCGCTGGAAATGCACTCCCACACCGATGAGCTGACTGGTTTACCTAATCGCCGCGCGCTATTTAAGCATCTCACGACGCTATTTTCCCAAGACCGCGATCGGCAGAATAAAATCTTGCTGATATTCATCGACCTTGATGATTTCAAAGCAATTAATGATAAACTTGGCCACCCCTGCGGTGATAGTTTCCTGATCCAGATCGGTGAACGGTTAAACGCCTGCGTGCGTAATGAAGATACCGTCGGCCGCCTCGGCGGCGATGAGTTTTTGATAATCGGTCCGGCACTCGATTTACCGCAGCAGCAGGCGTTTATTACCCGTCTGCGTCAGCAACTCGCTGGCCGTTATCGGCTGGCCGGGCACGGAATAGACTACCCTGGCGCCAGTTTTGGGGTGATTGATGTTGACCCGCGAAATATGGACGTTGAACAAGCGCTACGCGCGGCGGACGATGCCATGTATCATGACAAAAATTCCCGGCGCAAGCTGACCCTTTTCGATATTGACGTGAAAGCATAGCTTTCCAGTATGATAGACAACATGACTCTTAGAGGCAGGAACTAAGCATGAAATTGGGTATTCTTTTTCCGGTGGTGATTTTCATTGTCGCCGTGGTCTTTCTGGGCTGGTTTTTCGTTGGCGGCTATGCGGCTCCGGGCGGCGCATCATGAAAAAGACGACCATTATCATGATTATCGTCGCCATTGTGGTGGTGGTTGGGACGGAATTGGGTTGGTGGTAATCCCATTTATCTCGCCGCTGCAGCATTGCGGAGTTGTCTTATCCACTCAATAATTTAACGCGTTACACTCACTTCATCAGCCGCTTCGCTGTCTTTGTTCAGTAAAGCGGACGTTAACTGGAGAAGTGAGTCATGAAAAAACCGATTGTGTTGCCGTTGATTCTCGCGCTGTGCACGCTGTTATCGGGATGTATTGTGGATGATGGTTATCACCACAGACACCACCACTATCATCATGATCGTGGCTGGTGATAAACGGAATGATAAAACAAGGCGAACTCAGGTTCGCCTTGGTGCATTTAGTCCTGGCGGTCAGAACCTAAAAACAGGAAACCCAGCGGGATAGCAAACAGGACGGTGAAAACGGTGCTGTACACCATCACCATCGCGCCTTGCAGGAAGAACATCGACGTTGTCCACTCCGAGTACGGCATGTTGTACTCACTCACCACGCCGCCGAATGTTGCGCGCCCCACCACAGCAAGCGCAATGGCAAATACCGTCGCCATCGACAAGAGGAACTTCTTGCCGTTTTTATTACTGAGGATTTTTTGCAGAATCATCCGGGTTCCCTTTTCTGTGAGCGATAATCGGCTGTATATGTAACACCAATGCAATAAAAATTGAAGGTTTTTTGTTACAGGGCAGCGATTATTGCTGACTGGCCGATCGTCAGACCGGCCCGGAGATTAAGACTGTAGTGTTGCCAGACGAGCGGCAAAGCCGACAAAGACCAGGCCAATCAAACTGTTGCCCAGCTTTGCCAGTTTCTTTTTAGTCTTCACATAGCGCGTGACAAACGAGCCGGAGAGGATCAAGAAGCTCATATAGACAAAGCTAATCACTTCCAGCGTTAATGCCAGAATAAAGAATGCGGCGCCCGGCGATGCCGCATTAACGTCGATAAACTGGACGAAGAAAGAGACATAGAACAGGATCGCTTTCGGGTTAGTCAGACTCAAGGTCAAAGAGCGCTTGAGGATTGCGCTTCCCGGCTCAGCATCGGCGGCATCATGCCCCTCGCGCTGCTTAAATACCGAGTAGAGCATTTTGGCACCCAGCCACAACAGATAAATCGCCCCAAGGTAACGCACGATATTAAACAATACCGGGGTTGTTTTGATGAGCGTCGCGACACCGGCAAAAGCCAGGAACATCAAAACCGCATCGCCGATAAATACGCCCGCTGCGGCGAGATACCCTTTCTTCACGCCGTGCGCGATGCCGGTTTTCAGCACAAAAAAGGTATTAGGGCCGGGGACGAGAATGATAAAAACAGCCCCGACCAGGTAGGTCAAATAATTCAAAACACCAAACTCAGCGAACACGCTGCACTCCTTCGCTTTCAACAAAAAGTATGATCCAGCTCACGTTAACGCAACTGCGGTCATTTTGAAAGCGCGGAGCGCAACTGTTGGTCTAATACACCGAGGTTTCGCCAAGGGGACGCGTTTTAAACCGGCGATGTACCCACAGATACTGCTCCGGCGCACGCAGGATTTCCCGCTCGATGACTTTATTGATATAGCTGGCGGCAATTTGTTTATCTTCGCCAGGGTAATCATTCATCACTTCGCTGATATGCAGGCTATAACCTTTACGATCCAGCTTGCGCACCATGCTTATGCTCAGCATTTTCGAACCGGAGAGGCGTGACAACACCCAGGTGCCGTTCGTGGTTGCCGCCTGCGGAACCGAGAAAAACGGCGCAAATACGCTACCTTTTGGGCCATAATCCTGATCCGGTGCAAACCATACCGCCTCGCCGGATTTCAGCGCATGCACCAGTCCGGAGAGGTTGCGGCGGTCGATCATCGCTTTATTGGAGCGCAGGCGAGCGCGAGTCTGTACCCATTCCATCAGCTGGCTATTGTGTGGACGATAGGTCGCCATCATCGGACGACACAGGCCCATTGCCCGTCCGCCCAGTTCAAGGGACATAAAATGGATACCGACGACCATCACGCCTTTTTCCGCGCTGAGCGCGTTATGCAGATTGGCAATGCCTTCGACGTCAAACCACTTTTTAACGCGTTCGTCGCTCCAGAACCAGGCCATCCCGGTTTCGATGAGCCCCATACCAAGAGACATAAAGTTCTCTTCCAACAGTTTTTCACGGGCCGCGCAGGACATTTCCGGGAAGCACAATTCGATGTTACGCCGGGCGATATGCTCCCGACGCTTCAGAAAACGACGTGATAACCGCCCTGCACTGGTGCCAAGAGTATGCAGAACAGGATAAGGTAATTGAACGATTAACCAAAGAATGACCAGACCAAACCAGGTCACCCAATAGCGGGGAAGCAACAGATTTTTTTTAAAAGCGCAAGACATGGTTTTTCCTGTAAACATTAAAATATAGGGTAACGCTTAAGGAAAAAACGAGTCCTTTCATCCGTCATTAGGCGATACAGCGAGTCAGACAATAGTAATCCTGGTAAATTCACGGCAGCAAGGAAAAATTACAATAAACGCTAAAATACATAATAGATTCATAAATGTTACAAAGTGTAAAGCAAAAAAGAAGTCCGTTCATTCATATTTACTTTGATAATCATTTTCGCGCTAATCATTTTTTCCGATATAGGAATGGCCTTAAACTGCCGTCGTTAGTGGTAGCGGGCAAGGCCACGCCCTGTGGGCGGTGGTTGCCTGCGCATCCCTGCGCCCCCACGAGCGGATAGCCTTCGCCTGTAAAATATACACAAAGAAAATGCATTCACATTTATTTATAGTTGGCACAAATGCCATTTACCTGCAGCCTGACTGAATAAATTCATGTTCGTTAACAAATAGAAATAAGAACAGGATTATTTATCTTTATTGATAAACATTGACAATTATATATAGTCGCTGTTTATTTCATCATCGTTAATAATCGCTTTTCCCGGTTTGCTATTTTTCATTGCACAGCAGGCAATAAAATTAAGCTGCTGACGATGGCGTTGGAAAAAACGCATCATGGCTAAAAATCGTGGCCGATTCTGCGCTTTGCCTAATCCATTGAAGATGATTTTCGCCGCAGACGCAAAACCTTCATCTTTAATCAGTCCGCGCGGCGACATCAATGACATCTCGCCATGATAACAAGAGAACGTTGCAAAGCCGGTGGCGAGGAACATTGCCTGCCAGTGAGCCTGTGACATCGGGCTGACGTGTGATTTCACCACATTCTGCAGCGCCGATTGTTCTGCCTCATCTAACGACGATTGGGTATACATAATATCGTGCGTGAGCAATCGGCCCCCCGGCTTTAGCACCCGGTAATATTCTGCTATCAGCCGCGCTTTCGCTTTATCGACATACATCGTCAGCATGGCCTCATTTATCACCACATCAAAGGTCGCATCGGGAAATGGCAGACGCGTCGCATTGGCCTCCATCACAAACACCTGATGATCGACTCCTGCACGCACAATATTCTGCTGCGCTTTGGCCAGCGATTCTTTATCCATATCGACAGCATAGACGCAGCAGCCAAATCGTTTGGCTAATTCAATGGCGGTTGTCCCCATATTACAGGCGACCTCCAGCACTTTACTGTCGCGGGTGAAATGTGCCTGACGAAATAACCACTCTGTTGCCTCAACGCCACCGGGACGTAGACGGGTTTTCCCCAAGCTTGCCAGGAAAGTATGCCCTGCTTTCTCACTCATACTCATCATTCGGTTCCTCGCCCTATAAGTTGCATTATAAATACAACATTGTGCTTAATGAGGGAATCCTGAGAATGAATTTTATTTACCTTGAATCTTTTTCCTGAATCGTTGAGCTAGCGTTTTCTTGAGATGACCGGACAGGATAGTGAACCGTGAGTTGGGGGCCAGGGTACACTTAATTAAAATTTTCTGACTTTCAATGAGTTCCCGAAAACGCCGTTCAAGCGGCTTGATCGCGCTAAACAATCGCTGATACTGTATATACATACAGTTTAATGGATTTCAGATTATGCCGTTTATCTCCCCTTGCCAACCCGACGCTACGATGTTGCTGCCGTTGTTCATGGAACGGGTGTCTTGTGGTTTCCCTAGCCCGGCTCAGGACTATGTCGAAGAGATCCTTGACCTGAATAAGCTGGTCGTTAAACACCCCAGCGCAACCTACTTTGTCAGAGCAAGCGGCGATTCGATGATTGGCGCAGGTATCAGCAATGGCGACTTACTGGTTGTTGATCGTTCATTATCTGCAGTACATGGCGATATTGTTATCGCCGCGGTGGCGGGCGAATTTACCGTAAAAGAGCTGCACACACACCCGCATCTTCAGCTAATCCCGCATAATGCCAACTACTCTCCTATCCTGTTCTCGGCAGAAGAAGAGCTGGTGATTTTTGGTGTTGTGACGTTTACCTTGAAATCCCATCGACATGTTCGCACTCGTTGACGTCAACAGCTTTTACGCTTCCTGCGAGACCGTTTTTCGGCCAGACCTTAAGGGGAAACCTGTGGTTGTCGTTTCAAATAATGATGGATGTATTATTTCACGTTCAGCAGAAGCAAAGGCATTGGGCATCAGTATGGCAGTCCCCTATTTCCGGTTACGGGATGAACTGAAACGCCAAAAAGTACAGGTATTTAGCTCCAATTATGCGCTGTATGCCGATATGAGCCGCAGGGTAATGACGATTCTCGAAGAAACAGCGCCGAAAGCAGAAATCTACTCGATTGATGAAGCGTTCCTGGATCTGACAGGGGTTGGCAATGGCACACGCCTGGCCGTTTTCGGCCAGGCCATTCGCCAGCGCCTGCTTAAGGAGACCGGCCTGACCGTCAGTATTGGCATCGCTCCCACCAAAACATTAGCTAAATTGGCTAACCACGCAGCAAAAACCTGGGAAAAAACAGGCGGCGTCGTCGATTTATCGAATATCGATCGTCAGCGCAGACTGTTGTCCCTGATACCGGTCAGCGAGGTGTGGGGAGTCGGGCGGCGACTCGGTAAGAAACTCAATCTGCTGGGGATAAATACCGCCCTGCATCTGGCCGAATGTTCCAGCTGGGTGCTCCGTAAACACTTCAGTGTCATACTGGAAAGAACCTCACGCGAGCTACGGGGTGAACGGTGCCTTGAATTGGAAGAGTTTTCCCCGACTAAACAACAAATAATCTACAGCCGTTCCTTCGGGAGTCGGGTCACTGAGTATAGTGATATGCGCCAGGCGATCTGTACCTATGCCGAACGCGCCGCGGAAAAGTTACGCGAAGAGAAACAATTTTGTTGCTTTATCAGCGTGTTTGTTCGTACCAACCCGCATACGCAGCAGGCGGTTTTTTATGGTAACCAGTCTTCAGGCAGACTGATGACCCCCACCAACGATACCCGAGATATTATCTACGTGGCGACCGAAGCGCTGGACCGGATCTGGGTTGACGGGTATCGCTATATGAAGGCTGGCGTCATACTGAGCGACTTCTTCAGCCAGGGGGTGGCTCAGCTCAACTTATTTGACGAGCGCCCGCCACGGCCGGACAGTACAGCTCTGATGCGCGTCGTCGATAGGCTTAATCGTTCTGGCCGGGGTTCTGTGTGGTTTGCCGGGCAGGGAGTCCAAAAATCCTGGGCGATGAAGCGTGAAATGTTATCCCCCTGCTACACGACTCGCTATTCCGATCTGCCAATCGTCAAATAATCCATTTTATTTGTAGCGAGCCTCTGAATAGCACAGAGGCACCGCAAGCGGTGCCTTTAGATTTCAGCGCTCAAAGTTCAGAGAAGGTGAACAATAACGCATGACGTTGCCGTTTAACCAGACTCTTTCTGATAGCGAGAATGCGCATGTTGCGGCGCGATTGGGCTTCCAGCCAGCGCGATTTACGGCGACTTACTTGTCTAAGCATGCGCCAGCGCCCTACTTCTGTTCTACTACGCTTCATTGCTACTACTCTACGAGTGAAAACAGCCCTCATTATAAACCGATGAATCTGCCTGACTATCGCTTTCGCTGCGTTTTTATTTGCCAGACGGATGATGATGCGTAAACTCATGACATAGGGCTATTCAAAAGGATTTTTCATCTATGACAACCTTTTACACGGTCGTAAACTGGCTGGTCATTCTTGGGTACTGGCTGCTGATTGCCGGTGTCACATTACGTATTCTAATGAAACGCCGTGCGGTTCCTTCCGCCATGGCATGGTTATTGATTATTTACATCCTGCCGCTGGTGGGGATCATCGCTTATCTTTCTTTCGGCGAGCTGCATCTTGGCAAGCGTCGTGCCGAACGCGCTCGCGCCATGTGGCCCTCAACCGCCAAATGGCTAACGGACCTTAAAAGCTGTAAGCACATCTTCGCGCAAGAAAATAGCCCGGTTGCTGAGTCGCTGTTCAAGCTGTGTGAACGTCGTCAGGGTATTGCTGGTGTGAAAGGCAACCAGCTACAACTGCTGACCGAATCCGATGACGTCATGCAGGCGTTGATTCGCGATATCCAGCTGTCGCGGCACAATATCGAGATGGTGTTCTACATTTGGCAACCCGGCGGTATGGCCGATCAGGTTGCAGAATCGCTGATGGCCGCCGCACGCCGCGGCGTGCATTGCCGACTGATGCTCGACTCCGCCGGCAGCGTCGCCTTTTTCCGCAGCCCATGGGCAGCAATGATGCGCAATGCGGGTATTGAGGTCGTCGAAGCGCTCAAAGTGAATCTGATGCGTGTCTTCTTACGTCGCATGGATCTGCGCCAGCATCGCAAGATGGTGATGATCGACAACTATATTGCCTACACTGGCAGTATGAACATGGTCGACCCGCGCTATTTTAAACAGGATTCAGGGGTGGGTCAGTGGGTGGATCTGATGGCGAGAATGGAAGGCCCGGTCGCCACGGCGATGGGTATCGTCTACTCCTGTGACTGGGAAATTGAGACGGGTAAACGCATTTTACCACCGCCGCCGGACGTCAATATCATGCCGTTTGAAGAGGCCAATGGTCACACCATCCATACCATTGCCTCCGGCCCCGGCTTCCCGGAAGATTTGATTCATCAGGCGCTGTTGACCGCCGCCTATGCGGCGAAAGAGCACCTGATTATGACCACCCCCTACTTCGTCCCCAGCGATGACCTGCTGCATGCCATCTGCACCGCAGCGCAGCGCGGCGTCGAGGTGAGCATTATCATGCCACGCAAGAACGACTCCGTACTGGTCGGCTGGGCCAGCCGCGCCTTCTTTAACGAACTGCTGGCAGCCGGGGTGAAAATCTATCAGTTCGAAGGTGGACTGCTGCATACCAAAAGCGTGCTGGTCGATGGCGAGCTGAGTCTGGTGGGTACTGTTAACCTCGATATGCGCAGCCTGTGGCTCAATTTCGAGATTACCCTGGCGATTGACGACGTTGGTTTCGGCGGCGATCTGGCGGCGGTCCAGGATGATTACATCTCCCGTTCGCGCCTGCTGGATCCAAAACTGTGGGCTAAACGTCCGCTGTGGCAACGAATCGCTGAGCGACTGTTTTACTTCTTCAGTCCGTTGCTGTAAAACGTGCCCATCAGATGTTTAACGGGTAGCAATCATGGATATGGATTTAAACAATCGCCTGACCGAAGACGAAACGCTCGAACAGGCTTACGATATCTTTCTTGAGCTGGCGGCGGATAACCTCGACCCGGCGGATATCATCCTTTTCAACCTGCAGTTTGAAGAGCGCGGCGGCGCCGAACTGTTTGATCCGGCGGAAGACTGGCAAGAGCATGTCGATTACGACCTCAATCCAGACTTCTTCGCGGAAGTTGTCATTGGTCTCGCCGAGACCGACGGCGGCGAGCTTAACGATATTTTCGCCCGCGTTCTGCTGTGTCGCGAAAAAGATCACAAACTATGCCACATTCTGTGGCGCGAATAAGTCTTAAGGTCATTCGCCCATAAAAAAGCCTGCCGGCGGCAACATCGGCAGGCTTTTTCTTTTTACGCCGCTATAGCGGTAATTCCGCGCCGCAGGCGTGACAGAAACGGGCATTTTTATCATGCTCATTATGCTTACAGTTCGGACAACTACGACGGGCGCGGCGGTTTTGCAACGCCGTGGTCATATGGGTGGTAATCAGCCCGGTCGGAATGGCAATGATGGAATAACCGATTAAGATCAGCACCGAGGCGAGGATCCTCCCCAAGGGTGTATGCGGCGTAATATCGCCATACCCTACCGTGGTAATGGTGACGATTGCCCAATAGACCGAAGCATTCAGGGTGGTAAACCCATACTGTGGCCCCTCAATTAAATACATCAACGAGCCAAAGATAACCATCACAATGGCAATAAACGAGTAAAACAGGATAAGCTGATGACGGGCGCTGACAATCGCTACCCAGAAAATATTCAGCGACGGCATAAAGCGCAGCAGTTTGAGAATACGCAGCGCGCGAATGGCCCGCATCGCCCGCCAGGCGAAAACGTAATCAAGACTGATTTCCGGCCACAGCCACATCACATACAGCGGCAGAATAGTCGCGAGGTCGATAAAGCCCCAAAAACTGAAGATATAACGCAGCGGATTCGGCCAGCTGATGATGCGCAGAATATATTCCGCAGTGAATACCGCCGTGACAAATAACTCCAGCCAGATAAAAACATGCCATTCGTCGAGGGTCAGGTGATACTGCGAGCCGAGTCCGGACTCAACAAAAATGATCACCACGCTCAGCAGCGCGAATAGACCGCAAAGCCCTTCAAAACGACGACCGGATCGCCGGGTTTGATCAAAAAGTAAATGGTATAGCCGCAAACGGGCGGCGGAAATAGTAACAGCCACGTTAACCTCACAATAAAAAAGGGCTGACATTCGTCAGCCCATGCGATTATAACGGGTCTACCTTCAGGCAGGAAACCGCGTGGCGGAAACTGCCTTCGAGCACCGGCCGCGTTTTCGCGCATTCGGGCCCGGCGAGCGGGCATCGGGTGCGGAACACGCAGCCCGACGGCGGGTTAATCGGCGAAGGTAATTCCCCTTCCAGCAACTGGATAGTTTTATTTTTCTCCCGATCCGGGTCCGGCACCGGCACCGCCGACATCAGCGCTTTGGTATAGGGATGCAGCGGATTATGGTACACCTCATCATAGGTGCCAAGTTCCACCGCATGGCCTAAATACATCACCAGTACGCGGTCGGAAATATGCTTCACCACCGCCAGGTCATGGGCGATAAAAATGAGCGACAGCCCCATTTCCCGCTGTAGCTTCTGCAGCAAATTCACGACCTGCGCCTGAATGGAAACGTCCAACGCCGACACCGGTTCATCGCAGATAATCAGCTTCGGTTCAAGGATCAGCGCGCGGGCAATACCGATACGCTGGCACTGGCCGCCGGAGAATTCGTGCGGATAACGGTTGATCAAGTTAGGTAGTAGACCGACTTTCATCATCATCGCTTTCACCCGATCGCGAACTTCCTGACGCGGCATTTTTGGATGATAGGTACGCAGCGGCTCGGCGATGATCTCGCCGATAGTCATACGTGGGTTGAGCGACGCCAGCGGATCCTGGAAGATCATCTGGATATCGCTGCGCACATCGCGCCACTCTTCCGGCTTCATACCCAACAGATCTTTACCCAGCCAGGCGACTTTGCCGTCGGTCGCCTTCACCAGGCCGATAATGGCGCGAGCGAAAGTCGATTTACCACAGCCCGATTCCCCCACCACGCCCAGCGTTTCGCCTTCGTACAAACGTAGGGTTACGCCATCTACCGCTTTCAGCGTTTTTGACGGCTGCCAGAACCACTGTTTGCCATCTTTAATATCGAAATGCACTTTCAGGTCGGCGATTTCAAGCAGCACTTTTCTTTGTTCGATTACGGCGTTCATAGCAGATCCCCTACCGGTTTAAAGCAGGCGCGCAGGCGGCCCGGCGCAAACGCCTCCAGAGGCGGAGCGCTATTACAAATTTCCATCGCATGCGGGCAACGCGGCTGGAATGGGCAGCCTTTTGGCAGACGCAGCAGGTTCGGCGGGTTACCCGGGATGGTCAGCAGCGAATCACCTTCGCCATCAAGGCGCGGTACGGCATTAAGCAAGCCAATAGAGTACGGGTGCGACGGCTGATAGAAGACGTCACGCGCCTGACCATATTCCATGGTGCGACCGGCGTACATCACCAGCACCTTGTCGCAGATCCCGGCCACAACGCCGAGGTCATGGGTGATCATAATGATGGCGGTGTTGAATTCACGCTTCAGCTCATTAAGCAGGGTCATGATCTGCGCCTGCACGGTCACGTCCAGCGCGGTGGTCGGTTCATCGGCAATCAGCAGTTTTGGCCGACACAGCAACGCCATGGCGATCATCACGCGCTGACGCATACCGCCGGAAAACTCGTGCGGGAACATCTTCATGCGCTTGCGCGCTTCCGGCATTTTCACCGCGTCGAGCATCTTCACCGACTCTTCAAAGGCGGCAGCCTTGCTTAAACCTTTATGCAGCATCAGGACTTCCATTAACTGCTCGCCTACCCGCATATACGGATTCAACGAGGTCATCGGGTCCTGGAAAATCATCGAAATCTGTTCGGCACGCAGCTTATTCAGATCACGCTCTGGCAAGTTAAGAATTTCGCGTCCGTTAAAGGTGGCAGAACCGCCAATGCGGCCATTTGCCGCCAGTAGCCCCATTAACGCGAACGCGGTCTGCGACTTACCCGAACCTGACTCGCCGACGATGCCTAAGGTTTCCCCGGCGCGCAGGTTAAAGTTCAGATCGTTCACCGCAGTCACATCGCCGTCCGGTGTTTTAAAGGTTACCCGGAGATCCTTCACATCCAGCAGCAGACCGCTTTGCTGCGCGCTCTGTGGCGCAGTGGTCATTTCAATTGTGCTCATGATGGCGCTCCTTAGCGGTCTTTCGGGTCGAGGGCATCACGCAGGCCATCGCCAATAAAGTTGAAACAAAACAGCGTTACCACCAGGAAACCGGCCGGGAATAACAGCAACCACGGCGACACTTCCATCGAGTTGGCGCCATCGCTCAGCAGCGCGCCCCAACTGCTCAGCGGCTCCTGGGTCCCCAGACCGAGGAAGCTCAGGAAGGATTCGAACAGAATCATGCTCGGTACCAGCAACGAGGCGTAAACCACCACCACGCCGAGCACGTTCGGCACGATATGGCGAACGACGATGTTCAATGTAGAAACCCCACCGACCTGCGCGGCTTCAATAAACTCTTTACGTTTCAGGCTCAGCGTCTGGCCGCGGACGATACGCGCCATATCCAGCCATGACACCATACCGATGGCCACAAAGATCAGCAGGATGTTCTGACCGAAGAAGGTCACCAGCAGGATCACGAAGAACATGAACGGGAAGGAGTTGAGGATTTCCAGCAAACGCATCATTACCGAGTCCACTTTGCCGCCGAGATAACCGGAAAGCGAACCATAGAGCGTACCGAGAACCACCGCCACCAGCGCCGCGGCGACACCGACCATCAGCGAAATACGCCCGCCAATCGCCACACGCACCAGCAGATCGCGGCCGGATGAGTCAGTACCAAAGTAGTGACCGGATTCCATATCCGGCGCGTTGGACATCATCCCCCAGTCGGTATCGAAATAGGAGAACTGAGACAGCATCGGGGCAAGCGTCACGAACAGCGCGATAATCACCAACACAATCAGGCTGGCCACCGCCGCGCGGTTGTGCATAAAGCGACGGCGCGCATCCTGCCACAGGCTACGGCCTTCAACTTCCAGCTTCTCACTGAAGTTCTCCAGCGCCTCGCTGTTTTTCTTACTTAACATCATGGCGAACTCCGGCTTCAGTAGCGAATTTTCGGATCGATAACGGCATACAGCACGTCGACGATCGCGTTAAACAGAATGGTCAGCGCACCGACCAGTATCGTCAGGCTGAGCACCAGCGAGTAGTCGCGGTTAAGCGCCCCGTTGACGAACAGCTGGCCGATCCCCGGCAAGCCATAGATCGTTTCGATAACCATTGAGCCGGTAATAATGCCGACAAATGCCGGTCCCATATAAGAAAGCACCGGCAACAACGCAGGCTTCAGCGCATGGCGGAAAATAATTCTGCGCATCGGCAGACCTTTTGCCCGCGCGGTACGGATGAAGTTCGAGTGCAGAACTTCAATCATCGATCCGCGGGTAATACGGGCGATACTGGCGATATACGCCAGCGATAACGCCACCATCGGTAAGATCATGAACTTCAGCGCCCCGCCGTTCCAACCGCCGCCCGGCAGCCAGTGCAGCGTGATGGCGAAAATCATCACCAACAGCGGCGCAACCACGAAGCTGGGTATGACGACGCCGGTCATTGCCACCCCCATAACCGCGTAATCCCATTTGGTATTCTGTTTTAACGCCGCAATAACCCCGGCGCTGACGCCAAGAATCACGGCTAATAAGAAGGCCGCAAGACCTAATTTGGCGGAAACCGGGAAGCTTGAAGCAACCAGATCATTCACCGAGTAGTCTTTATATTTAAAGGAGGGACCGAAATCACCGTGCGCCAGCTGCTTCAGATAATTGAAGTACTGGGTCATGATGGGGTCGTTTAAATGGTATTTCGCTTCAATGTTCGCCATCACTTCCGGCGGCAGCGTGCGTTCACCGGTAAAAGGGCTACCCGGCGCGAGGCGCATCATGAAGAAAGAGATAGTAATAAGAATGAATAGCGTCGGAATCGCTTCCAGACAGCGACGTAATATGAATTTTAACATTGCCCGTACCTTCTGGCCTGTGCCTATCGAGTGCGATGAATTCAGACACGGTGGGGCAAGCGATGCCTGCCCCACGTCTTGCCATTAATGTTTGATAATATACAGATTTTTCACGTAAATATTATCCAACGGGTCTTTGCCGGTATAGCCGCCCACCCACGGTTTAACCAGGCGCGCGTTAACGTAGTAGTAGACGGGAACGATCGCCGAGTCTTTATCCAACTGCTGCTCAGACTGTGCGTACAGGTCGGCACGTTTCGCTTCGTCGGTCACCTGCAGGGTATCGCCGATGATTTTGTCGAACGCCGGGCTCTTATAGTGCGCGGTGTTGTTAGAGCTATCGCTGAGCATGGTGTTCAGGAACGAAGTTGGTTCATTGTAGTCAGCACACCAACCGGCGCGCGCGACATCAAAGGTGCCCTGATGACGGCTGTCGAGGAAGGTTTTCCACTCCTGGTTTTCCAGCTTAACGTTAGCGCCGAGGTTTTTCTTCCAGATTGACGCAACGGCGATAGCCAGCTTTTTATGCAGATCGGAGGTGTTGTACAGCAGGTTAAAGGTCAGCGGCTTGTCAGCGGTATAGCCCGCTTCCGCCAGCAGTTTTTTCGCTTCTTCATTGCGTTTATCCTGCGACCACTTGAACCACTCCGGCTCAACTAACTTCATGCCGTCAGTGTAAGGCGGGGTATAGCTATAAGCTGGCAGATCGCCCTGATTTTTCACTTTATTAACGATAATATCGCGATCCAGCGCCAGCTTAAGCGCTGTACGAACGCGTACGTCAGTAAATGGCGCCTTCTGGTTATTGATTTCGTAATAATAAGTACACAGATATGGATCGACGTGAACTTCTTTCGGGATCTCTTTTTTCAGCTTCTGGAACAGTTCAATCGGCATGTTGTTATAAGTCATGTCGATTTCACCGCTGCGGTAGCGGTTCACATCAGTAACTTCAGAAGAAATTGGCAGGTAAGTGACCTGGTTAATCACAGTTTTAGCGTTATCCCAGTAATGGGTATTACGCTCCAGCACAATACGTTCGTTAACCACCCAGTCTTTCAGCTTATAAGCGCCGTTGGTGACAATATTCGCTGGCTGAGTCCATTTCTCACCATATTTTTCGATAGCGGCTTTAGGGACTGGAGAAACGGATGGGTGGACAAGGAGTTTATAGAAATAAGGAACCGGTTCGCTCAGCGTGACTTCAAAGGTGTTGTCGTCGATAGCTTTGACGCCGAGGTCAGTTGCTGGTTTTTTCCCGGCGATAATGTCATCGACGTTAGCAACATGGCCGTACTGTAGATAGCTGGCGTAAGGGGATGCGGTTTTCGGATCCGCCAGCCGCTGCCAGCTGTAAACGAAATCTTGCGCGGTAACGGGTGAACCATCGGACCATTTGGCATCTTTACGAATATGGAAGGTCCATACTTTAAAATCTTTGTTATCCCACGATTCGGCAACACCCGGAATAGGATGGCCGTTAATATCGCCAATCACTAACCCTTCAAACAGATCGCGGTTAATGTTGGACTCCGGAACGCCTTCGATTTTATGCGGATCCAGAGATTGCACCTCTGCCCCGTTATTACGCACCAGCGTTTGTTTATCCGCTAGCTGCACCCCTGCAGGGACATCCGCTGCCATGGCAACATTCGCGGTGATTAGCGCAGATAAAATTCCCGCGGCTACCAGACTTTTTTTAGTGATGATGGTCATGTGTTGTTACTCCACTCATTATAATTACTGGATATTTAACCAGCCTGTTATTTTTTCCCTTTTAGGGATTCTGTACAGTGCAGGAGTCTTTGCTGCTGTCAGATTTTACCGCTTGCTATCACCGACTTATTTATTACGACCGCTCAAACGGCAGCCTTGACGTCGATTCTTTTCCCCTGTTCGGCGGGTAATTTCGGCACAATGAGTTATTTAATAATAATTCTCATTTGCGCGTATTGTTTAGTTAACGATCAGGCCGGAAAGTACCAAAACGGTTTCTTGTCCGCCAATGCAATTTGCAAATATGTTACCGGATTCTCTTTTATTGTTTTTTTAGCTGCCATCAGTGAACGATTATCAAGGTTAAATTTGCAAAAAAATGATGACTTATCAATCTGATACGAGAACCCTGTCCATTCATGCGCTCTGTATGCCCGATAAGTTGCTTTTTTGCACAAAAATTTAACAATTGTCTATTATTTAGCACATTCATCTGCTGTCATGATGAAATTACTAATATCATTTCGATGATCCGACAGCAAGCACCAGAGAATGATGTGACGAAAATAACAGTGATGAAGGGAGAAAGACAGCACGAAGGGATAGAAAAAAAAACAAATAACCATATGATAAATATAAAAATAAAACATCATTAGCAAAAGTTATTATTTGCCAGAAACATCATCTTTATGAATAACTTTTGCGAATAATCCATCACATGCGGGGCCTGCCGCCCCGCCTCTTAACCGACAAATTACCCCACCAGGCCCGGGAACAATGCCTTAATACCGGTGACGATAAATTCTATCCCTAACGCCATGAGCAACAGACCCATAATACGAGTTATCACGTTGATCCCGGTCTGCCCCAGTAATCTCACTAACCAGGGTGCCATACGGAAAATTCCCCAGCAGCAGGTGGCAAACAGCGCGATAGCGATCGAAAAACCAATGAAATGAGCAATGGAATGATAACGCGTGCCCCAGACGATGGTTGAACTGATCGCCCCGGGCCCCGCCATTAAGGGTAAGGCTAACGGCACTACGCCGATGCTTTCGCGAATCGCTGTTTCCGACTTCTCCTGCTTGTTCTGTTTATCTTCGCCAAGCTTGCCGCTAATCATCGACATGGCGATGGTCACCACCAGAATCCCACCGGCAATGCGGAAAGAATCGATGGAGATACCGAAGATCTGCAAGATACCGTCACCGAGAAACAGCGAGGTCAGCAAGATGATAGCCACCGACATATTGGCCGTCATATTAGTCTTATTGCGTACCGCTGCCGTTTGATAACTGGTCATGCTAATGAACACCGGGATAATGCCAACCGGGTTGACCAGTGCGAACAAGCCGATAAAAAATTTAAAATAAACAGAGAAATCAAACAACGGTAGGATCACGGTGTACTCCGCAGCGTCATTAAAAATGGCTGTTGACAATGTCAGTACTCATTATTCTGGCAGAAGATACCTTTTTCATTGCCACAATTCATCTCAATTATGCAATTTATGAGTGATTGATTTTACTTGTTATATATTTGTTTAGCACTTGCTATTTATTCATTAAATATGAATACATTATCATTAGCCTGGATTTGATCGGTCAATAATCAACCAGCTGAAAGGTATCAGCATCGACAAATATTGATCTAAATCACGTAATTCATACTCAGAAGTGAGTAACCTTGGTTACACCAACAGAGTGAAAGGCCACAGTACCTGAGCGATTAGCGAAACCAAGCTTTTTTAGTAAATCAGTGGGTTCAAAGCGTTAGAAATCTTTACGTTAACATTTACATGCAAGCTGTTAACAGCCTGTCTATAATGTCGAATCGAGCTACTGTTTTACTAAAAAAGTTTAACATTATCAGGAGAGCATTATGGCTGTTACTAATGTCGCTGAACTTAACGCACTTGTAGAGCGCGTAAAAAAAGCCCAGCGTGAATATGCCAGTTTCACTCAAGAACAAGTCGATAAGATCTTCCGTGCTGCCGCGTTGGCCGCTGCTGATGCTCGAATCCCTCTCGCTAAAATGGCCGTTGCCGAATCCGGCATGGGCATTATCGAAGACAAAGTGATCAAAAACCACTTCGCTTCCGAATACATTTATAACGCTTATAAAGATGAAAAGACCTGTGGCGTCCTGTCTGAAGACGACACTTTCGGCACCATCACCATTGCTGAACCTATCGGTATTATTTGCGGTATCGTTCCGACCACCAACCCGACGTCTACCGCTATCTTCAAATCACTGATCAGCCTGAAGACCCGTAACGCGATCATCTTCTCTCCGCACCCACGTGCTAAAGATGCGACGAACAAAGCGGCGGATATCGTGCTGCAAGCAGCCATTGCTGCCGGTGCGCCAAAAGATCTGATTGGTTGGATCGACCAGCCGTCCGTAGAACTGTCTAACGCGCTGATGCATCACCCTGATATCAACCTGATCCTCGCCACTGGCGGTCCAGGTATGGTGAAAGCCGCTTATAGCTCCGGCAAACCTGCTATCGGCGTCGGCGCCGGCAACACACCGGTTGTCATTGATGAAACTGCGGATATCAAACGTGCGGTCGCCTCCGTTCTGATGTCTAAAACCTTCGATAACGGCGTGATTTGCGCATCCGAGCAATCAGTTGTCGTTGTTGATGCCGTCTACGACGCCGTTCGCGAGCGTTTCGCCAGCCACGGCGGTTACCTTCTTCAGGGTAAAGAGCTGAAAGCCGTTCAGGACATCATCCTGAAGAATGGCGCATTGAACGCAGCTATCGTGGGTCAGCCAGCGGCAAAAATTGCTGAACTGGCGGGCTTCACCGTTCCGGCGACCACCAAAATTCTGATCGGCGAAGTGACTGACGTTGACGAAAGCGAACCGTTCGCTCACGAAAAACTGTCTCCGACGCTGGCAATGTACCGTGCGAAAGATTTCGAAGACGCGGTCATTAAGGCTGAAAAACTGGTCGCTATGGGCGGTATCGGTCATACCTCTTGCCTGTATACCGACCAGGACAACCAGCCGGCTCGCGTGGCTTATTTCGGCCAGATGATGAAAACCGCACGTATCCTGATCAACACCCCGGCTTCTCAGGGTGGTATCGGTGACCTGTACAACTTCAAACTCGCACCTTCCCTGACTCTGGGTTGTGGTTCCTGGGGTGGTAACTCCATCTCCGAAAACGTTGGTCCGAAACACCTGATCAACAAGAAAACCGTTGCTAAGCGAGCTGAAAACATGTTGTGGCATAAACTTCCGAAATCTATCTACTTCCGTCGTGGCTCACTGCCAATCGCACTGGATGAAGTGATTACTGATGGTCACAAACGCGCGCTGATTGTGACTGACCGCTTCCTGTTCAACAACGGTTATGCTGACCAGATCACCTCCGTACTGAAAGCGGCTGGCGTAGAAACCGAAGTGTTCTTTGAAGTTGAAGCTGACCCAACGCTGACCATCGTGCGCAAAGGCGCGGATCTGGCGAACTCCTTCAAACCAGACGTGATCATCGCGCTGGGCGGCGGTTCCCCGATGGATGCGGCAAAAATCATGTGGGTCATGTACGAACATCCGGAAACTCACTTCGAAGAACTGGCGCTGCGCTTTATGGATATCCGTAAACGTATCTACAAGTTCCCGAAAATGGGCGTCAAAGCCAAGATGGTTGCCATCACAACCACGTCCGGTACCGGTTCTGAAGTGACGCCGTTCGCTGTAGTGACCGACGACGCAACCGGACAAAAATATCCGCTGGCGGACTACGCTCTCACCCCGGATATGGCAATTGTCGATGCCAACCTGGTCATGGATATGCCGAAGTCCCTGTGCGCCTTCGGTGGTCTGGATGCCGTGACTCACGCACTGGAAGCTTACGTATCCGTGCTGGCTTCCGAGTTCTCCGATGGTCAGGCTCTACAGGCGCTGAAACTGCTGAAAGAGTACCTGCCAGCCTCTTACCATGAAGGTTCTAAGAACCCGGTTGCCCGCGAACGCGTTCACAGCGCCGCGACTATCGCCGGTATCGCGTTTGCCAACGCCTTCCTGGGCGTGTGCCACTCCATGGCGCACAAGCTGGGCTCTCAGTTCCACATTCCCCACGGTCTGGCGAACGCCTTGCTGATCTGTAACGTTATCCGCTACAACGCGAATGACAACCCAACGAAGCAGACCGCATTCAGCCAGTACGACCGTCCGCAGGCTCGCCGTCGCTACGCCGAGATTGCTGACCACCTGGGTCTGAGCGCGCCGGGCGATCGCACCGCGGCGAAAATTGAGAAACTGCTGGCATGGCTGGAAAGCATCAAAGCTGAGCTGGGCATTCCGAAATCTATCCGCGAAGCCGGTGTTCAGGAAGCTGACTTCTTGGCTAACGTTGATAAACTGTCTGAAGATGCCTTCGACGATCAGTGCACCGGCGCTAACCCGCGCTACCCGCTGATTGCCGAACTGAAACAGATTCTGCTGGATACCTATTACGGTCGCGACTTTGTCGAAGGCGAAGCCGCTGCCGTGAAAAAAGAATCTGCGCCAGTCAAAGCTGAGAAGAAAGCGAAAAAATCCGCTTAATTCACCGCATTGAAATGAACGAAGCCCCATCTGTTGATGGGGCTTTTTTTATTTTCACCGCTAATTAATCTTCGTCGGTCTTAGATACACGATGTCGTAAACTCAGCAATATCCGAATACCGGAACCGATTCCATAAAAACCCAAAAGGCGCCACCCAGGCGCCTGAAGATAGTGAAATTAAAGCATTATTCGCAGGAACGCTGCTTACTTTGCACCTGTGTTAATGAACCGGTATTCAGCGCCTCTTTATAATGCTTACGACAGACGGAAACATAGCGCTCATTACCGCCAATAACCACCTGTTCGCCTTCGTTGTAAGGACGCCCTTCCTGGTCAAGACGTAAAACCATGCTTGCCTTACGACCACAGAAGCAGATAGTTTTTAATTCAACCAGCTTATCCGACCACGCCAACAAATATTGGCTACCGCTAAATAACTCGCCTCGGAAGTCCGTACGCAAGCCATAGCACAATACAGGGATATCCAGCTCATCGACGACTTCAGAGAGCTCGTGGACCTGCTCACGGGTCAGGAACTGGCTCTCATCCACCAGTACGCAATGGATAGGCTGGCGGGCATGTTCCGCGGCAATATCGGCATATAACGAAGTTTGAGGATTATACAGACGCGCAGGCGAAGAGAGGCCGATTCTGGAGCTCACTTTACCGGAACCAAACCGATCGTCAATTTCAGCCGTATAAACGACGGTACGCATCCCTCGTTCCTGGTAATTGTACGAAGACTGCAACAGCGCAGTAGACTTACCGGCATTCATTGCAGAGTAGTAGAAATAAAGTTGTGCCATCGGCTGCGTAACCCCAATCAATGTGTTTTACGGCGCAAGTGTATCATATATTACCGCGTAGACGGCGCTTTCACCGGGGGTATTGCTGGTTGTGTTAACAGCATTGCTTTACAGAAAAATGGGATTCTTAGCAGAATGAATACCGGCAATGACGCAACGCCGTGTCAACAGAAGAGGGAAATCATTGTCGTTTCGTGCTTAACCAGCCATTCTCCAGACAACTATAATGGGCTTTGGTCGCCAATTATATTAAACATCGCCATAACTAATGCGCTAATACTGAAGGGTGATATTTATCCACACAAAGTATAAATTGACTCTCAGAAAGCCGGAAAAATCATCCTGACTCATGGTTTTAGCCATCATGCTCATACTTAAGCTATAAGCGGGAAGATGTGAAGCCGCGCGAAAATTTAACTTAAATTATTTAATCAACAAGACAAATAACAAGTAATTTTGAATTCCTTACATTCTACCCTATTGCACATCTGATTATATCGCTCTATTATTAGTTCAACAAACCACCCCACAATATAAGTTTGAGATTACTACAATGAGCGAAGCACTTAAAATTTTGAACAACATCCGTACTCTTCGTGCGCAGGCAAGAGAATGCACCCTCGAAACGCTCGAAGAAATGCTGGAAAAATTAGAAGTCGTTGTTAACGAACGCCGCGAAGAAGAAAGCGCCGCTGCTGCAGAAATTGAAGAGCGCACTCGTAAACTGCAACAATACCGCGAAATGCTGATTGCTGACGGTATTGATCCGAATGAACTGCTGAGCACCATGGCAGCCGTTAAAGCTGGCACCAAAACTAAACGTGCCGCACGTCCGGCTAAATACAGCTACGTTGATGAAAACGGCGAAACCAAAACCTGGACTGGTCAGGGACGTACTCCGGCAGTCATCAAGAAAGCAATGGATGAGCAAGGTAAAACACTGGACGATTTCCTGCTCTAATTCGCTTCTCGCTTGATATAAAAATCCCGCCACGGCGGGATTTTTTTGTTCATAGTTACCGCTACGCCATTATTGCCATAGTGAAGGAAGTCACAGGCATAAAAAAACCGGACCGCATTCCTGCGCTCCGGTCTTCATTCAGCGAATATTACTTCGCAACGGCTTGTTCCAGCCAGTCTTTAAAGTCTTTGCCAAGGGTCTTATGGCGCACGCCATATTCGACAAAGGCCTGCATATAGCCAAGCTTATTACCGCAGTCATGGCTTTTGCCTTTCATGTGGTACGCTTCGACGGTCTCTTTCTCGATAAGCATATCGATAGCGTCAGTCAGCTGAATTTCATCACCGGCTCCCGGAGGCGTTTTCGCCAGCAGCGGCCAAATATCCGCGCTCAGCACATAACGACCCACCACGGCCAGGTTAGACGGCGCAACGTCAGCTTTCGGCTTCTCAACAACACCCACCATTGGCACGCTTTCGCCCGGCTGCAGGTTTTCACCTTTGCAGTCAACAACCCCATAGGCAGTCACGTCTTCAACCGGCTCAACCATGATCTGGCTGGCGCCCGTTTCGTCAAAGCGCGCGATCATTTCCGCCAGGTTATCGCGGGTCAGATCGGACTCATATTCGTCCAGAATCACGTCCGGCAGGATCACCGCAACAGGTTCATCGCCAACCACCGGATGAGCGCACAGCACCGCATGGCCCAGACCTTTTGCCAGGCCCTGACGAACCTGCATAATCGTCACGTGCGGCGGACAAATTGACTGAACTTCTTCCAGAAGCTGACGTTTTACACGTTTTTCCAGCATCGCTTCGAGTTCAAAGCTAGTATCGAAGTGGTTTTCAATAGAGTTTTTCGATGAGTGCGTCACCAGAACAATTTCAGTAATCCCGGCGGCGATACATTCGTTAACAACATATTGGATTAAAGGTTTATCTACCAGTGGCAGCATTTCTTTCGGAATAGCCTTGGTGGCGGGTAGCATCCTGGTGCCTAATCCCGCAACCGGGATAACAGCTTTTCTTACTTTAGAATTAAGGGCGGCCATTGAAATCTCCTGGAGTGTTCGTTTTTTGAACTTAATCGTCAATAAATAACGCACCGAGTATATCAGTCTGATCAGAAAAGCCTGGTCTGAAAAGGTGTGGATACCCTCGAATTAGGACTATTACGCATAAATCCCAGCGATAGTACCACCGGAAATGTCGCCCAGGTAATCCTACCTACCAAAATTAGACCGAATTGTTCAATCCGCAGACAACATCAGACGTAAACGCCCCCCGGCACCCCAAATTTGACACTGCCATGACGTACAGCGCTGGCTAATTTGGTTGAGGTAGGCGTTTCCCAACGTTCCTAACGGAACGCCGTTGCTAATTTGAATTTGATGCTCTCCGGTATTCAGCGTGCCGTTAAGGCCAGCGGAGACCAGAATCAAATTTTTTAACCCGCTGTGATAATAACCGACCAGTAATGGGAACTGTCCCGGTAAATTTGCCTGGCGGAGTAATTGATTAACTTGTTTTAACAATCCTCCCATCTCAGGCAGACGCTGTCCTTGATGAGCTAATTGTTCCTGTAGTAAACCATTAAACAGAGCGCGTAATAATAGAGCGGCCAGCACGCCATTATCACCTGCGCGAGTGACATCCAGACAATAAAACGCTAGATCGTTTTCTGATAATGGCGCGATATCCAACACCAACCCCGGTTTATCCGCGGAGATAAGCTGGCGATAGTGAATACGGCAGTTTGACATTTCCTGCTGAACCGGCGGCTGCAGTTCCTGTAATAACCGCGAAGCCGCCTGGGGATCGCTCACCAGCGCATCCCAGTCTTCAAATAAGCGTTCTTCCTCTTCGACCCGGGAGTTAAACATCGTCGGGTACAGACAGGCAAACACCGTTTCGCGCAGACGATTAAAGTCTTTTACCGGCTTCAGTAGTATATCCTGCACGCCAAGACGCAAGGCTTTGGCAATATCTGCCATGTTTTCGGTCGCTGAAATCATCAGGATCGGCAACTGCTCGCCCTGATTGCGCACCTGCTCAACCAGTTCAAGTCCGTTCATTCTCGGCATGGAGATATCGCATATCATCAGGTCAGGCTTTGATATTGCAATTTGCTGCAGCGCCTCAATCCCATCCTCCGCCTGGCGGGTGGTGGCCCCCAGCGAAGCTAACCAGCTATCCAGGAGAGAGCGGAAAACGGGTTCGTCTTCAACTATCAGAATCTGTTTTCCCGCCAATGGCTGCGTCATGGTCTCTCCCCTGGCTGACGATAATTAAATAGTGGCACGCTATTCACGCTATCGCCTGTCAGAATTTACTTAAGTGTTGGACAAGTGCGCTACGCGGAAGTGCGCACCAAGGGTAATAATTCAGCCATTTTTTTCTCAACGGCCTGTTGTCCTGCGGCCATCGCTTCGCCGGCACGATGAAAATCGAGCGTAGAGATTTGCGGACAAAACGGTTGCAGCAGAATATCCGGCGGATCGCCCGCCATGCGATTGCGTTTAAGACGGTTTTCCAACACCTGAATCGAGGTGGACATTATCTCCATCGCCGTGGGCGTCACCGTAACGCGCCGTGAACTCATTCTCCCCAATCGGGAACGCAAACGCGAATGCCAACTGACCTCTTCTGGCGGCTCCGGGCGCGGCGACTCTATCGAAAGGAGGTCCTGCTGCATCAGGTGGGCATCATGCTGCAGATCGACGGCAATCACGATATCCGCTCCCAGAGCGCGCGTTAGCGAAACCGGGACTGGATTAACCACTGCGCCGTCCACCAGCCAATAGCCGTTATGTTTCACCGGAGACATCAGACCCGGCATACTGCAGGAAGCGCGAACCGCCATGTGCAGATCGCCCTCAGTAAACCAGAGTTCGCGTCCGGTACTCAGATTCGTGGCGACGGCGGCGAAACGACGTTCGCAGCCTTCAATTTGCGCAATGGGCATGATTTGTCGGTATTGATTGAACACGCGCTCGCCGCGCAGCAGACCGCCGCGCCGCCAGGAGAGATCCATCAAACGCAGCACGTCCCAGTTGCTAAAGGAACTGACCCACTTTTCCAGCGCCGGGAGGCGATTACCGGCGTAGGCCGCACCGACCAACGCGCCAATGGAACACCCCGCCACCACATCCACTTCAATTCCTGCCCGGTGCAACGCTTTGATCACGCCAATGTGCGACCAACCGCGTGCGGCACCAGCCCCGAGTGCTAAACCAATCTTAAGCTTTCTCATTAGTACCGATAGATATCCTTCCATTCCGAGCATGACATCTACGCCATCGCTCAGTTAACATAAAGCACGTTGGCGCTCGAGCGCCGTTATTCTTTTCCATGGAGGCGATTTTGTCGCAATTATGCCCCTGTGGCAGCGCTCTGGAGTATAGCTCATGTTGCCAGCGATATCTGGCTGGCGGTCAGCTTGCGCCAAGTCCGTCACAGCTGATGCGATCCCGCTATAGCGCATTCGTGATGAAGGATGCCGACTATTTAATCAAAACCTGGCATCCCGAGTGCGACGCGCCGCGATTTCGCGCCGATATCGAAAAAGGGTTTGCCAATACGCAGTGGCTTGGCTTGACCATTTTTGCCGCCGAAGATGGCCGTCATGCCGGTGAAGGCTTCGTGAGCTTTATTGCTCGATTTACTGAAGATAACCGCCCAGGGGCGATTATTGAACGATCCAGATTCTTAAAAGAAAACGGACAGTGGTACTATATTGATGGCACCCGACCATTAATTGGTCGTAACGACCCCTGCCCTTGCGGCTCAGGTAAAAAATTTAAAAAATGCTGCGGCCAATAGCGCCCGGCATCAGAAATAGCAAACACAACAGGATTTTCCCCGCGATGCATTCATTACAACGTAAAGTACTACGCACCATTTGCCCTGATCAGAAAGGCCTCATCGCGCGTATCACGAATATTTGCTACAAACATGAACTGAATATCGTGCAGAACAACGAGTTTGTCGACCATCGTACCGGGCGCTTCTTTATGCGTACCGAGCTCGAGGGCATTTTTAACGACGCCACCCTGCTTGCCGACCTCGATAGCGCACTGCCGGAAGGTTCAATTCGCGAACTCAATCCAGCAGGCCGTCGTCGGGTGGTGATTCTGGTTACCAAAGAAGCCCACTGCCTCGGCGATCTACTGATGAAAGCCAACTACGGCGGACTGGAGGTCGATATCGCCGCGGTTATCGGCAACCATGAAACCCTGCGCCCACTGGTTGAAGGTTTTGGTATTCCGTTTGAGTTGGTGAGTCATGAAGGACTCAGCCGCGAAGATCACGACAAACAGATGGGTGACGCTATCGCCGTTCACGATCCGGATTACGTGGTGCTGGCGAAGTATATGCGCGTGCTCACCCCTGAGTTCGTTGCCCGCTTCCCGAACAAAATCATCAATATCCATCATTCATTCTTACCGGCGTTTATTGGCGCGCGTCCGTATCATCAGGCCTATGAGCGCGGCGTGAAGATCATTGGCGCCACCGCTCACTACGTGAATGATAATCTGGATGAAGGTCCCATCATCATGCAGGACGTTATTCACGTCGATCATACCTATACCGCCGAAGATATGATGCGTGCAGGACGCGATGTAGAAAAGAACGTCTTGAGCCGCGCGCTGTACCAGGTGCTGGCGCAACGCGTCTTCGTTTACGGCAACCGAACGATTATTCTTTAATCGACAGAGAAATGAATTGGTTAGCTTTACGGCGTTACGCGTAAAAATCAGGCAACCAGTTTAATTTTGTCAAAGGAATGCTTTACAGGGGCGCGTCATTTGGTATGATGCGCCCCGCTTCCCGAGAAGGAAGCAGGCCAGTACCAAGCATTACCCCGTGGTGGGGTTCCCGAGCGGCCAAAGGGAGCAGACTGTAAATCTGCCGTCATCGACTTCGAAGGTTCGAATCCTTCCCCCACCACCATTATTCACGACAGTGATGTGGTATCACCGTAAGGCGTAAACGATGTTTGCACTTTGCGGGAAGGGTAAGAACCTTCGACCAGGGTTCGACTCAAGCGTCAGCGAGAGAACGTTGCCACAGGCAACGGCCCGAAGGGCGAGGAGCTTTAGCTCCGAGTTATCCTTCCCCCACACCATTCATTTCGCTGAATAGCCTACAATTTGATTTTACCCCTGGTGGGGTTCCCGAGCGGCCAAAGGGAGCAGACTGTAAATCTGCCGTCATCGACTTCGAAGGTTCGAATCCTTCCCCCACCACCATCTCTTCATGTAATACCCCAGCTTAATTCACCTGCGATATTCAATATTCTACCCTGTGGGGAAGGATGAGAAGCTTCGACTCGAGCGCCCTTCGCTTAGCGAGGCTACTCAACCAGGTAGCCCGGACAGGTGCGCAGCACCGCCTCCGGGAAGAATTTACACCGCAATGCTCGCGCCTCACAGCGGCGGTAACCGCCTGTTTACCGGCGAACTTTTCACCACTGAGGTATTACACTGCGCGTATTCTGATAGGCCATCCAGCAGCGCATCCAACTGCGCAATATCACGCACCACCAACCGCATCACGAAACAATCTTCCCCGGTGACCTTGTCACTTTCGATACATTCCGCCATGGCCTGGATATATTTATCCACCTTTTGCAACAACCCAGGTAACGGCCGTACCCGCACTAGCGCCTGTAGGCTATACCCCAACGCCGCCAGATTAACCCGCGCACCGTAGCCCTGAATAACGCCCCGCTCTTCAAGGCGCTTCACCCGTTCTGCGGTGCTCGGCGAAGTCAGCCCCACCTGAGCGCTCAGTACCTTAAGCGACATTCTGGCATCTTGCGTCAGGCAGGCCAGAATCGCCCGGTCTATTTCATCAATGACATAATTCATCTGTTTCACCTAATTAATAAAGGTATTCATCTTCCTTTACCTTAATTCACGCATATCAAGCTGTCAGGCTTTTCAGGAGAATAGTTGAAAACTTCTGGAGGTGAAACATGCAGATTTCTCGTGGTGTCTGGCAAATGAGCCTGGCAATGATAATTTCCGGCTCGATTGGCGCGTTTGTGCTGCTCAGCGGCTTACCGGTCATTGATGTGGTCTTCTGGCGATGCCTGATCGGCGCGCTCACGTTATTGTTATTTATCGTTCTCAGCCGCCAACCCTTCAGTCGCCTGACGCGCCTTACCTTTATGCTGGCCGTATTCGGCGGAATAGCGCTGGTCATCAACTGGCTACTGCTCTTTGCCGCCTATTCGCGTATTTCTATTGGCATGGCCACCGTGGTCTACAATACCCAGCCCTTTATGCTGGTATTAATGGGAATGCTGCTGGGTGAACGGGTGAGCGCAGCCAAATGGGGGTGGTTGTTGTTGGCCTTTGGCGGCGTGGTTATTCTGCTGTCGAGCGAGCTTGCTCCTTCGCACGGCGCAAGTCTCGCCTCCGGTATTTTGCTGGCCTTAGGCGCGGCATTCTTCTACGCCCTGACGGCCATTATCGCCCGCAAGCTGCATCCTTTACCCGCGCAGCATATTGCCTTTATTCAGGTTCTTGTCGGCACAGTCATGCTGTTGCCGCTGGTCCAGGCGCCCGAGTTTAACAGCAACTTTCCCTGGCGTTATCTGCTGATCCTCGGCATCGTCCATACCGGAATGATGTATCAGCTTTTATATAGTGCGATCCAAAAATTGCCGACGCCCGTTACCGGTTCGCTATCGTTTATCTATCCATTGGTGGCAATCGTGGTCGACTATCTGGTTTTCAACCATGCGCTGACCTCACTACAGTGCGTGGGCGGAGTGCTCATCCTGTTTGCCGCAGCGGGCAATAACCTTGGTTGGGGCGAAAAAAAACCCCGCCACGGCGGGGTTAGTCGGCAATCGCGAGTGAATTAGCGACGCGCGCGCACAATCTGGTATTTGCGCGTCAGGTACTCGACCGGCGCGCTCCAGATGTGTACCAGACGGGAGAACGGGAACAGCAGGAACAGCGTCATCCCCAGCACCAGGTGAACGCGGAAGATAAACGCGACACCATCAAGATGCTGCGAAGCACCGCCGTGGAACGTCACCACGGACTGCGCCCAGCCGACTAGTTTCATCATTTCACTACCGTCCATATGCTGGGCGGAGAATGGGATGGTCAGCAGACCCAGCGCACATTGCACCATCAGCAGCGAAAGGATCAGAATATCCGCTCCGGTAGTGGTTGCACGAACGCGCGGGCTGAGCAGACGACGTTTCAGTAGCAGCAAACCGCCGACCAGCGTCATCACGCCGCACGCACCGCCGGCAAGCATCGCCATCTTCTGCTTCACCTCAATCGGCAAGAAAGACTCATACATCCAGTGCGGCGTCAGCATACCGAGGAAGTGACCGGCGAAAATACCGAGGATCCCGATATGGAACAGGTTCGACGCCAGGTTCATCCCTTTGCGATCCAGCATCTGGCTGGAGGCAGCGCGCCAGGTGTACTGCCCGTAGTCATAGCGCAGCCAACTGCCAATCAGAAAGACGGAACCCGCAATGTACGGATAAATGTCAAAGAAGAACATATTCAGGAAGTGCATTATTGCTGTCCTCCGTTAGAGATATTCAAATATTGCGGGGCAACGGCTCCGGCAAAACGACGCTGGTGAGCGGAAATCTCCGACTCGCCGCAGCCCTGGTCAGCAAAGAATTTGACCTGTTCTTCTTCCCAGACGGCATCCAGCGCCTGCGGCGTATCGTCGCGAGCCTCGTCGGCGATCTTCTCCGCTACTTTCTGGCTGTCGACCTGTGTATTCGCCAGCTTCAGCAGCAGCTCGAACAATACCGCATAGCGGCTTTCACGCTGCTGCAGGCGGGCGCTGAGCAGACCGAGAATCGGTGCGACGTCCTGCAGACCGCCAAGCGCTTCGTCTTCCGGCAACTGCGCCAGATACTCAAGGTATAGCGGCAGGTGATCCGGCAGTTCGTGGCTATCCAGCACCAGTCCATGGCGCTCGTACTGCGCCATCAGGTCAACCATCGCTTGCCCGCGGTCGCGGGACTCGCCGTGTACGTGTTCAAACAGCAGCAGCGACGTCGCGCGACCGCGGTCGAACAGCTCGCTGTACGCCGACTGCGCATCCAGCGGATCCTGAGCGACTAAATCACGCAGGAAAACGCCCAGCGCCTGGGCATCCTCTTTGGCGAGTTTTTCCGATGACGCGAGAGCCTCGAACATCTCCTGCTGATGCTGCCATAAGGCAGCGTCAGGGTACTCGAGCAGACGCGACACAATCACGAGTTCAATCATGAGTGCGGCTCCGTTTTGCTGGTAACGTCAATGGCGTCAATACGACGACTGTTGAACAGGTTGAAGTCGCTGTCTGAACCGTGGCAGCCATCGCCAAAGGTAAAGCCGCAGCCGCTTTTCTCCGGGAAAGCATCGCGAGCTTGTTCACGATGGCTACTCGGCACCACGAAACGATCTTCGTAGTTGGCGATGGCCAGATAGCGGTACATTTCCTGCGCCTGCGCTTCGCTCAGCCCCACCTCTTCCAGCGCGCGGGTATCGACGACGCCGTCAACGGTTTCCGCACGTTTGAAGTGGCGCATCGCCAGCATACGTTTCAGTGCCAGCAGTACCGGCTGGGTATCGCCCGCAGTCAGCAGGTTCGCCAGGTACTGTACCGGAATACGCAGACTTTCTACGTCCGGCAGAATACCGTTGCTACCCAGTTCGCCCGCATCCGCCGCGGACTGAATCGGCGACAGAGGCGGCACGTACCAGACCATCGGCAGAGTGCGGTATTCCGGATGCAGCGGCAGCGCCAGCTTCCAGTCCATCGCCATTTTGTAGACCGGCGACTGCTGCGCGGCCTCAATAACGCCCTGCGGTACGCCATCTTTCAGCGCCTGCTCAATCACTTTCGGATCGTTCGGATCGAGGAACACGTCCAGCTGACGCTGATACAGATCTTTCTCGTTCTCGGTGCTGGCTGCGTTTTCAATCGCGTCCGCGTCATACAGCAGTACGCCGAGGTAGCGGATACGGCCGACGCAGGTTTCAGAACAAACCGTCGGCATCCCGGATTCAATACGCGGGTAGCAGAAGATGCACTTCTCGGATTTACCGCTCTTCCAGTTGAAGTAGATTTTTTTGTACGGACAGCCGGTGATACACATGCGCCAGCCGCGGCACTTGTCCTGGTCGATCAGCACGATACCGTCTTCTTCACGCTTATAGATGGCACCGCTCGGGCAGGTTGCTACGCACGCCGGGTTCAGGCAGTGCTCGCACAAGCGCGGCAGGTACATCATGAAGGTGTTTTCGAACTGGCCGTACATCGCCTTCTGCATGTTGTCGAAGTTCTGATCTTTGGCGCGTTTTTCAAACTCGCCGCCGAGAATTTCTTCCCAGTTCGGACCGCTGGTAATTTTGTCCATGCGTTGGCCGGTAATCAGCGAACGCGGGCGCGCGATCGGCTGATGTTTGCTTTCCGGCGCGTTGTGCAAGTTCTGGTAGTCAAAATCAAACGGCTCGTAGTAATCATCGATCCCCGGCAGATGCGGGTTCGCGAAAATTTTACCCAGCAGCATCGCGCGGTTGCCCATACGCGGCTGCAGCTTACCGTTGATTTTGCGGATCCAGCCGCCTTTCCATTTTTCCTGGTTTTCCCAGTCGTTCGGGAAACCGACGCCAGGCTTACTTTCAACATTGTTGAACCAGGCGTATTCCATCCCTTCACGGCTGGTCCAGACGTTTTTACAGGTAACGGAGCAGGTGTGGCAGCCGATGCATTTATCGAGATTCAGCACCATGCCGACTTGTGAACGAATTTTCATTTTACGCTCTCCTGTACCTGGTCATTGCCTTCACCGTCTAACCAGTTAATGTTCTTCATCTTACGTACCACTACAAACTCATCACGGTTGGAACCAACGGTGCCGTAGTAGTTAAAACCGTATGCCAGATGGCCATAGCCGCCGATCATGTGAGTCGGTTTTGGCGTAATACGGGTGACCGAGTTATGGATACCGCCGCGCTGACCGGTGACTTCAGAACCCGGCAGGTTAACGATACGTTCCTGTGCGTGGTACATCATGGTCATCCCGGCTGGTACGCGCTGGCTCACTACCGCACGCGCCGTCAGGGCGCCGTTGGCGTTGAACACTTCGATCCAGTCGTTATCTTCGATACCCAGATCTTTTGCATCCGCTTCGCTCATCCAGACGATCGGACCGCCGCGTGACAGGGTCAGCATCAGCAGGTTATCGCTGTAGGTCGAGTGGATACCCCATTTCTGGTGCGGCGTCAGGAAGTTCAGCGCCTTCTCCGGATTGCCGTTGGACTTCTCACCCATCACCGCTTTCACCGAACGGGTATCAATCGGCGGACGATAGACCAGCAGGCTTTCTCCGAAGTCGCGCATCCACTGGTGATCCTGATACAGCGACTGACGGCCGGACAGCGTACGCCACGGGATCAGCTCATGAACGTTGGTATAACCGGCGTTATAGGAAACGTGTTCGTCTTCCAGACCAGACCAGGTCGGGCTGGAGATGATCTTACGCGGCTGCGCCTGAATATCGCGGAAGCGGATCTTCTCGTCTTCTTTGTTCAACGCCAGATGCGCATGTTCGCGGCCGGTAATTTCGCTCAGCGCTTTCCACGCCTTCACCGCCACCTGGCCGTTGGTTTCCGGCGCCAGAGTGAGGATCATCTCAGCGGCATCAATGGCGGTTTCCAGCTTCGGCTGTCCTTTCGCCGGGCCTTCGGCCTTGGTGTAGTTGAGCTTACGCAGCAGGTCCATTTCGCTCTGGGTATTCCAGGCGATGCCTTTACCACCATTGCCGATGGTTTCCAGCAGCGGGCCGATCGAGGTGAAGCGCTCGTAGGTCGCCGGATAATCACGCTCAACCGGAATAATATGCGGTGCGGTTTTGCCCGGGATTAGCTCGCATTCGCCTTTCTTCCAGTCTTTAACATCAAACGGCTGCGCCATTTCAGCGGCGGAGTCGTGCTGAATCGGCAGCGTGACGACGTCAGTTTCTTTGCCGAGGTGGCCCACGCAGACTTCGGAGAATTTTTTCGCGATACCTTTATAGATATCCCAGTCACTCTTCGATTCCCAGGCCGGATCAACAGCGGCAGACAGCGGGTGAATAAACGGATGCATATCCGAAGTATTCATGTCGTCTTTTTCGTACCAGGTCGCAGTCGGCAGCACGATGTCGGAGTACAGGCAGGTGCTCGACAGACGGAAGTCGAGGGTCACGACCAGGTCCAGCTTGCCATCGAGGCCGTTATCCCGCCATTCGACTTCTTCCGGCTTCACGCCGCCCTGCTTGCCAAGGTCTTTGCCCTGAATGCCATTCTCGGTACCCAGCAGGTACTTGAGCATGTATTCATGGCCTTTACCGGAAGAGCCCAGCAGGTTGGAACGCCAGATAAACAGGTTACGCGGATGGTTTTTACCGTTTTCCGGCTGTTCGGCCGCAAAACGAATAGAACCTTCTTTCAGCGACTTCACGGTGTAATCGACCGGGGTCATACCAGCTTTCTTCGCTGCTTCCGCGATACGCAGCGGGTTCACGCCTAACTGCGGCGCCGACGGCAGCCAGCCCATACGCTCTGCGCGTACGTTGAAGTCGATCAGGTGTCCGCTGTAGCGGGATTTATCCGCCATCGGCGACAGCAGTTCCTGCGCGGTAACGGTTTCATAGCGCCACTGGCTGGAGTGGTTATAGAAGTATGACGTACTGTTCATGTGGCGTGCCGGACGCTGCCAGTCAAGACCGAACGCCAGCGGCTGCCAGCCGGTCTGCGGACGCAGTTTTTCCTGGCCAACGTAGTGCGCCCAACCGCCGCCGCTCTGACCGACGCAGCCACAGAAGACCAGCATATTGATCAGCCCGCGGTAGTTCATGTCGAGGTGGAACCAGTGGTTCAGGCCTGCGCCGACGATAATCATCGAACGACCGTGCGTTTTATCGGCGTTATCGGCAAATTCGCGTGCAGTGCGGATGATGTGCGCGCGGGATACGCCGGTGATCTTCTCAGCCCAGGCCGGGGAGTACGCCTTCACATCATCGTAGCTGGTCGCGCAGTTTTCATCGTTCAGACCGCGTTCCAGACCGTAGTTAGCCATGGTCAGATCATAAACGGTGGTCACCAGCGCGGTAGAACCATCGGCCAACTGCAGGCGTTTCACCGGCAGTTTGTGCAGCAGGATGTTTTCGAGGTCAACTTTGTTGAAGTGCTCGGAACCTTCGCCGCCGAAGTACGGGAAACCGACATTGGCGATATCGTCATGGCTGCCAAGCAGGCTCAGGCGCAGCTCAATTTCATCACCGGTTTTACCATCGCGCTGTTCGAGGTTCCATTTCCCTTTGTCACCCCAGCGGAAGCCCAGTGAGCCGTTCGGCACGGTCATTTCGCCCTTCTCGTCAAAGGCGACGGTTTTCCATTCCGGATTCTGTTCCTGGCCCAGGGAGTCAACCAGGTCGGAAGCGCGCAGCATACGGCCAGCGGCATAGTAGCCGTCACGCTCCTCAAGTGTCACCAGCATTGGCATGTCGGTATAGCGACGCACATAATCGGTGAAATACTGGCTCGGTTTATCGAGGTGGAACTCACGCAGCATGACGTGGCCCATCGCCAGCGCCATCGCGGCATCGGTACCCTGTTTCGGCGCCAGCCACAGATCGCACAGCTTGGCGATTTCAGCGTAGTCCGGGGTAATCGCCACCGTTTTGGTTCCCTTATAACGAACTTCAGTAAAGAAGTGCGCATCCGGGGTACGGGTCTGCGGAACGTTGGAGCCCCAGGCGATGATATAGCTGGAGTTGTACCAGTCGGCGGATTCAGGAACGTCGGTCTGTTCACCCCAGGTCATCGGCGACGCTGGCGGCAGGTCGCAGTACCAGTCGTAGAAGCTCAGGCAGGTGCCACCGATCAGCGACAGATAACGCGCGCCAGAAGCGTAGGAGACCATCGACATCGCCGGGATCGGCGAGAAGCCGGCCACGCGGTCCGGGCCGTACGTTTTCACGGTATAGACGTTAGAAGCGGCAATCAGCTCGTTGACTTCTTTCCAGGAGGAGCGGACAAAACCGCCGCGACCGCGGGCTTGCTTGAAGCTTTTGGCTTTATCGGCATCTTCAATAATTGAAGCCCAGGCATCAACCGGATCGCTGTGCTGGACTTTTGCTTCACGCCACATCTTCATCAGACGCTTGCGCATCAGTGGGTATTTCAGGCGGTTAGCGCTGTACAGATACCAGGAGTAGCTGGCGCCGCGCGGGCAGCCACGCGGTTCGTGGTTCGGCAAGTCCGGGCGGGTACGCGGATAGTCCGTCTGCTGGGTTTCCCAGGTGACGAGACCATTTTTGACATAAATTTTCCAGCTGCATGAGCCGGTACAGTTTACACCGTGAGTGGAACGCACGATTTTGTCATGCTGCCAACGCTGGCGGTATCCATCCTCCCAATCCCGGTTGGTTTTAAGAAGCTGGCCGTGCCCATCGGCAAAGGTTTCACCCTTCTGTTTGAAGTAGCGAAACCGGTCCAGAAATTTACTCATCGGGTTTCTCCTGATATGGAGCCTGGCGGCTCTCTGATAAATCGACATTGCTGGATTTGCAGCGAAAATAGCGCTATGTAAGAAGAGGAGAATTGATGGCGATCAATCCGAAATACCTTATAAATCCGCACTTAACCCACCAATACCACCAAAGTAGTATCAATTCTTATTTTTCATCTATTTGTTTTATAAGGATTATTTAAAACAAATGTTAAAATAAACCGGGGATTACACCGCGCTTAGGTATTAAGTGGTAGATACCCTTGCCGACAGATATTTCCGTGAATTCAATTACATTGTTTACTTAAAAAGTATGTTGTAACTAATAAAAAGCCATAAAAAAGGGCGCAACATTGAGTGCGCCCTTCTGCTTACCATTAAGGATGAACTTATTTCTGTTTGCGGCCGTACACTGCCCAGGTGATCACCACACAGGCAATATAGAAGACGAGGAACACTTTCATCGCCCCGGCCGGAGAACCGGTCAGATCCAGCGAGATACCGAACGCTTTCGGGATAAAGAAGCCGCCGATCGCGCCAATCGCCGAAATAAAGCCCAGCGCCGCCGCCGTGTCCGTTGCCGCTTCGCGCATCGCCTGCGCTTCGCTACCGCCCTGTGCTTTTACGCGATCCATAGTCAGTTTACGGAAGATAACGGAAATCATCTGGAAGGTAGAGGCGCTACCCAACCCGGCCGTCAGGAACAGCACCATGAATACCGCGAAGAAGGCGATAAAGTTGCCGCCCTGGCCGTTCGTCGGCAAGGTCAGGAACAACAGCGCGCAGAAGATAGCCATCACCACGAAATTCACCAGCGTGACGCGGGTACCGCCCAAACGGTCGGAGATCGCGCCGCCCATCGAGCGCGCCAGTGCACCAATGAACGGGCCAAAGAAGGCGTAGTGCAGGATCTGTACGTCCGGGAACTGGGTTTTCGACAGCATCGCAAACCCGGCGGAGAAACCGATGAAGGAGCCGAAGGTCGCCAGATACAGCAGCGCCATAATCCACAGATGCAGACGTTTAAGAACCGGCAGTTGCTCGCTCAGCGACGCTTTAGAGGCCGACAGGTCGTTCATGAAGAACCATGCCGCCAGGGTGAAAATAATCAGGAACGGTACCCAGACCCACGCGGCGTTTTCCAGATACAGCATTGAGCCATCCGGCTGCTCGCTCCCCGTACCACCAAAGACGGCGAAGAGAGAGAGCGATACCACCAACGGAGCAACCAGCTGCATGACGCTGACGCCCATGTTGCCGAGGCCGCCGTTGATACCCAGCGCGCCACCCTGCTTTTCTTTCGGGAAGAAGAAGCTGATGTTGGCCATACTGGAGGCGAAGTTGGCGCCGGCGAAGCCGCACAGCAGAGAGATAATCACAAAGACGCTAAACGGTGTAGAGGTATCCTGTACAGCAAAACCCAGCCACACGCACGGAATAATCATGATACCGGTACTAAATGCCGTCCAGCGACGGCCGCCAAACAGCGGAACCATGAAAGCGTAAGGTACGCGCAGCAGCGCGCCAGACAGCGCCGGCAGCGCGGTCAACATAAACAGCTGATCGGTTGTAAACTGAAAACCCACTTTATTGAGGTTGACGGCAACGGCGCTGAACAACATCCAGACGCAGAAAGCCAGTAAAAGACAGGGAACGGAGATCCATAAATTGCGGCTTGCCACAGGGTGACCGCGCTGTTGCCAAAACTCAGGATCTTCAGGACGCCAGTCAGTGATGACTGAGCTGTTAGCCTTCTCCGGGATTGAAGAGTGACTCATAGATACCTCTGATTATTCATATTTCCTGTCGCTACCTTAGGGGTTGCTCAAGGTAGTAAGTTGATATAAATCAAAGGAAAAGCGCGGGCCAATTTGTTTAAAAAAAAAACATGCCCCAAAGTGAGTAGATAATTATGAGAAAAAAAGTGTGGTTTTTCACGTGACTGCCGGGTTTCATCCAACCCCCACCACCACACTACCTACCACCGACAATTAAGGGGTAATCCTTTAGGGGTATGGGTATACTCCAGGGGATGTCCGAGAATAAGCGCCACTCCCGGAGAGGTAACCGGTCAGGAGCCACGCATTCATGTTAAAACGTCTTTTTACCCCGCTAACGTTGGTCAATCAACTGGCGTTAATCGTGCTACTCGCCACCATTATCGGCGTGGCCGGCATGGCGATATCCGCACGTCTGGTACACGGCGTGCAAGGCAGCGCGCACGCCATCAACAAGGCCGGGTCGCTGCGCATGCAGAGCTACCGTCTGCTGGCGGCTATACCGCTGACTGAAAAAGATCAAAAGTTGATCCATCAGATGACCGCGACCGTCTTCAGTCCGGAACTGCAATCTTCCGCGCGCCGCGATGGCCAGGAAGTGCAGCTCAAAGCATTGCAGCAATACTGGCAGCTGGAGCTGGGGCCAGGCCTGAAACATGCGGTTAAGCAGGAAGACGTCGCGCAGGATGTGGCCGATTTTGTCGACCGTATCGACCAATTAGTCACCGCTTTCGACCATACCACCGAACAGCGTATCGAACGGGTAGTGTGGATCCATCGTATCCTCGCCATCGGTATGGCGTTACTGCTGATTTTTACCATTATCTGGCTGCGCGCTCGTCTGCTGCGGCCGTGGAAACAACTGCTGGACATGGCGCGGGCGGTGAGCCAGCGCGATTTTACCCAGCGCGCGCGCATTAGCGGACGCAACGAAATGGCGACCCTCGGCATGGCGCTGAACAATATGTCGGAAGAGCTGGCGGAAAGCTACTCGGTACTGGAGCGCCGGGTGCAGGAAAAAACCGCCGGTCTTGAACAGAAAAACGAAATTCTGGCTTTTTTATGGCAAGCTAACCGCCGCCTGCATTCCAGCGCCCCGCTCTGCGAACGCATTTCGCCAGTACTCAACGGCCTGCAGGGGCTAACGCTGCTACGCGACATTGAAGTGCGGGTCTATGATCTGGAAGATGAAGACAATCATCAGGAGTTTGCCTGCCACTCCAATATCGAGTGCGATGATAAAGGCTGCTATCTGTGTCCGCGCGACCTGCCGCCGCTGCCGGATGGCGGCACTACGCTGAAGTGGCGGCTGTCAGACGCGCATAATCAGTACGGCATTCTGCTGGCGACGCTGCCGGTTGGCTGCCACCTGAGCCACGATCAGCAGCAGTTGGTTGACACGCTGGTTGAACAGCTGACCAGCACTCTGGCGCTGGATCGCCATCAGGAAAAACAACAGCAGCTGATCGTGATGGAAGAGCGCGCCACCATTGCGCGCGAGCTGCACGATTCCATCGCCCAGTCGCTCTCCTGCATGAAGATGCAGGTGAGCTGCCTGCAGATGCAGGGCGACAGTCTGCCGGATGAAAGCCGCCAACTGCTGGGGCAAATCCGCAACGAGCTCAATACCTCATGGGCGCAGCTACGGGAGCTATTAACGACTTTCCGCCTGCAGCTAACCGAAGCGGGCCTGCGCCCGGCGCTGGAGGCGAGCTGTCAGGAGTACAGCGCCCACTTTGGCTTCACGGTGCAACTGGATTACCAGTTGCCGCCGCGTTTTGTCCCGTCGCATCAGGCCATTCACCTGCTGCAGATCGCCCGCGAGGCGTTAAGCAATGCGTTGAAGCACGCCAACGCGACGGAAGTAATCGTGACAGTGTCACAACGCGATAATCAGGTACGTTTAGTCGTCGCCGATAACGGCCGCGGCGTCCCGGACCACGCGGAACGTAGTAACCATTACGGTTTAATTATCATGCGGGATCGCGCGCAAAGTTTGCGCGGCGACTGCCAGGTGCGCCGCCGGGAAATCGGCGGTACCGAAGTCGTGGTGACTTTTATTCCGGAAAAATCGTTTTCAATCCAATAAGGAGACCCTTATGAGTCAACAGGAACGGGCAACCATCCTGCTCATTGATGATCATCCCATGCTACGCACTGGCGTAAAACAACTGATTAGCATGGCGCCGGACATTCAGGTTATCGGCGAAGCCAGCAACGGCGAACAAGGTATCGAACTGGCGGAAGCGCTGGATCCGGACCTGATTTTGCTGGATCTTAATATGCCGGGCATGAACGGTCTGGAAACGCTCGATAAGCTGCGCGAGAAATCGCTCTCCGGCCGTGTGGTCGTATTCAGCGTTTCCAATCATGAAGAGGACGTGGTCACCGCGCTGAAACGCGGCGCCGATGGTTATCTGTTGAAAGACATGGAGCCAGAAGATTTGCTGAAGGCGCTGCAACAGGCCGCTGCGGGCGAAATGGTATTAAGCGAAGCGTTAACGCCGGTACTGGCCGCCAGCCTGCGCGCCAACCGCGCGACGTCCGATCGCGACATCAGCCAGTTGACGCCGCGCGAGCGCGATATTCTGAAGCTGATTGCCCAGGGGCTGCCGAACAAAATGATCGCCCGCCGTCTGGATATCACCGAAAGCACCGTAAAAGTACACGTGAAACACATGCTGAAGAAAATGAAGCTGAAGTCACGCGTTGAAGCCGCCGTCTGGGTTCACCAGGAACGCATCTTCTAAGGCGACGCCGTCCAGGAGACGCCTGGAGCCGTAAACATGACCAGCGGCTCGGTCAGCGCCAGTGCGATCTCATTGGAAGAGACGCGCTGACCCGATTTATCCTCAACCACCACCGACAAATGCCAGCGATTCACCGCGCCTGGTTCGCTATTCCATACCGGCATAATCACGCTCCAGCCATCCGGGCTGTCAGCATTAACCGGCGGCGTCAGGCTTAGCACCTGAGTATCGCCCTGCCAGTGCAGCGATTTAATCCCGTTCAGGCTATTAATTTGCAGCTTCAGCTGTACCGTTTCCCCGGACTGCAGATCCCATGGCGGCGTTGCCAGATACGCGGTCAGATTCTTACGCTGGCGATACTCCACCACCGGCAAATTATCGCGTTCCGGGCTATCGTAGCGGCTGCCGCGCAGCGAATTGCTGATAGCCACCTCATCCGCCGCCAGTTGCTGTTTCAACGGTACCCCGAAACGATAGTTAAGTTTCAGGCCGACATTATTCTGACTGACGCCATTTTCACCCTGTTTATGTTTTGCGGTCACCGTGACCAGCGGCACTGGGGTGTAATTCAGCCCTACCGAGACCGCCACCGGGTTGTGGTAACCAGTACCAGAATGAAAAAGGTCGACGCTATCGCCGAAGTATTGCTCGACGCTGACGCTGGTGTTGATGTGCTGATAAAACGGCAACCGCGCCTGGGCGGTAACATCATAGCCCACCGCCATCCGTTGCTCCTGCGTCTGGTTTTCCCGCAGTTGCCAGTCGCCAAGCGGATGGTAGTAATTCGCCGACAGCCGCAGGTATTCGCCCCAGGCCTCCGCACCGACGCTGCCGCGCGCCAGGCTTTCGCTGAGCACTTTGTCGTAAAACGAGTTATAACCAAGCAGCCAACTGCCGACCCGCCAGCGCTGCCCCAGACCAATATTCCCCACCATATCGTTCTCACGCCGGGTGACCGAATACTGATTCCAGGTCAGGTAATGGTCATTGTCCTGCAACGGCACAAACCAACTGCCCTTGCTGCCGGTGAAGTTGCCTTCTTTATCCACCAGCAGGTCGATATTGGCATTGCCCCACGGCGACAACCAGCTTTCCAGCTGATGGCTGAACTCATTGCCAATTTTACCGATGGCGAACATTCGCGCCTGTTCGCCGGTGGTCAGCCCGTTATCGCTCATACTGGCTTCACCGAATGTCTTCGCTACCTCAGCGAAATGTTTCGCATCGTCGTCGACCTGCGGCGCGATCCCCAGATCGGGCAGCGCGGTTGGCGGCGAAGTTTGGCTATCGTTAGTGATTAGCGCATAAGCGGGAGCGCCTGTCAGCAGCAGGAGGAGCATTAATGATGGGGTCACGCGGGACAGCAAAGGCATCGAACGGATTAACGTAAACTCACGGGGAATAATAGCATCGCGTTAGTTTAACGTCTTTTGCCCTTCCCCGCAGCCCTCCGGATAATTCCAGGAATATACTGAAGCTGGTGGCATTTATTTCCCCATCACCTCAAACCTGCGTCCTGGAATTGCTCGCCACCAGCTCTGTACCATGCGCCCGGCGATGTGTGGTCATTCAACGGTGGTTTTTGCCATTGACGCGCATAATGAAATCAGCCGATTGCCTCAGGCGTCATGCCAGTCGTATTATTCATACCCCTTCCCGAATTCCGTCTTCAGGCAGAGTTAAGCAATAACCATGCCTTATAAAAGGAGTCTTTATGCAACGTATTGTGATTGTCGCCAACGGTGCTGCTTACGGCAGTGAATCCCTGTTTAATAGCCTGCGTCTGGCTATCGCCCTGCGCGAACAGGCGTCGGACCTCGACCTGAAGCTGTTTTTAATGTCCGATGCGGTGACCGCCGGCCTGCGCGGGCAAAAACCGGCGGAAGGCTACAATATTCAGCAGATGCTGGAAATCCTCACCGCGCAGAATGTGCCGGTGAAGCTGTGCAAGACCTGCACCGATGGCCGAGGGATCACCCATTTGCCGCTGGTGGATGGCGTAGAGGTAGGAACGCTGGTTGAGCTGGCGCAGTGGACGCTGGCGGCAGAGAAAGTGCTAACCTTCTGAGTTAGCTCCCGCGAGCGGGATTAAATGTCAGTCTGGCGGCCTTTACTAATGCAAAAGTACGCCAGCTAAATGCTTTCAGGACGATTGTCATTTTTGTTTAATCGTTATCCATTTTGTTGATCGAAATCATCATCCGCAGGCTCCCCCTTTGGTGTTATGCAACGAGCAAAGTGTGAACAATATCACGCGCAGGATGATGTATTCAGAGACAGAAACGGGGTATGAAAATGGCAATGGTAAAAGCAAGTTTGACGTTATTCGGCGGTGATACGCTGGTGGTGCGCTGTTCCGAGCGCTGTCATATTCACTTAATGAGCGCCAAGGCCGCTGGCGACAGCCACGCGGATATTTTGAGCGTGCAGGACAGGGACAACGCTTATCTGACCGTGCCCTACAGCGGCACCTGGAACGTGCTCATCGACAGCCACAGCCAGTCGCTGGAACACTCCATTAGCTACGTCCCTGCCTGATTTGCCACGCCCGGTAGCCCGGGCGTTTTTATGCCAGCCCGGGTTGGCTGGATTCCCCTACCAGATGCCGCACCTGAGTAATCAGATCGTCAAGACCGGCGTCGCGCATGCCAAGCTTACGCAGCTCCTGATCCAGCGAAAAAAGATATTGCGCATTGGTGCCAAGCGGCCCACTGGCGCTGGCGATCAGCGGCGCGATAGTCTGCGCGCTGGTATCGGATTCATACAATGGATGACGGGGATCCATAATAAACACCAGCGCGTTGACCGTGCGCCCATCGTCGAGTTCGAGGCAGCACCAGGTCGGCAAATAGCAACCGGTGATCATTTCCCGCTTCCACAGCAGGGTCAGTTCCTGTTCCAGCGTCTCGTCCGGCAGCCGGTAGGCTACGCCGGTGGTACGCCCGCCCTCTTTCAGCGCCAGCATCCTGCCCGGTTGGCAAGCACTGCCGCGACCGGCAGTCAGGCGCAGACAAAAAGCGCGATGCCAGCCCGGCAAGGTGCCGGTACAGGATTCGCGGTACTCCAGCGCCGGGTTCCACATCAGCGAACCATAGCCGAAGATCCACACCGAGCCGCTATCCGGACGGCAGGCCAGGGTTGCCGCCAGCGAGGCGGCCCGTTGCTCTGCGGACCAGAGCAGCGATTCCTCAATCGCGCCAAACGCCGTCTTACAATCCGCATTCATTAAGAAATCACGAGTTAACACGTTCTACTACCTCCGCCACTGCCTGCTTCCCGGCGATAATCTGTGCCATCCGTGAAATATTGCTGAATTATTATCCAGCTTTATAGCTCAATAAGCAATGAATGGCGCGTTAGCAAGGCGGATAGCGTTCAATTTCGCGGCGACGATGAACGAGGTCTCATTTTCTCCATCTGGGGCGGATGGCATTCTGAAGCAAAAGAAAATGCGTTCAGGAACCTATTTACAGGCGGTGAAAACAGCAAGAAGAGTGATAAACATTATTTAGTAATCACATGAATCATAACAATAAAACAGTAATAAAAATTATTTATAGCTAACTTGACAAATTATCTCTTCATAGCCGTAAATTTAAGTAAAAAATCATCTTGAATTAATCAATATCTGTTATTTTATCAACTTACGTTATCTATAATTATAACACCTGCACAAATGGAGATGGTTCATGACCCAAGCACATGAGGCGGTAAAGACCCGCCACAAGGAGACCTCCCTCGTTTTTCCGGTTTTAGCACTGGTAGTGCTGTTTCTCTGGGGAAGCAGTCAGTCACTACCAGTGGTCGTTGCGATTAATATTCTGGCGCTGGTCGGAATTCTGAGCAGCGCATTCAGCGTGGTCCGCCACGCCGACGTCCTTGCCCACCGCCTCGGCGAGCCCTATGGTTCGTTAATTTTGAGCCTGTCGGTGGTGATTCTTGAAGTTAGCCTGATTTCCGCGTTAATGGCCACCGGCGATGCCGCGCCAACGCTGATGCGCGATACACTGTATTCGATCATTATGATCGTCACCGGCGGCCTGGTCGGCTTCTCTCTGCTGCTGGGCGGGCGTAAATTCGCCACCCAATATATGAATTTGTTTGGTATCAAGCAGTACTTGATTGCCCTCTTCCCGCTGGCGATTATTGTGCTGGTGTTCCCCATGGCGCTGCCGGGCGCAAACTTTACCACCAGCCAGGCGTTACTGGTGGCGCTGATTTCCGCGGCAATGTACGGCGTATTCCTACTGATTCAGACCAAAACCCACCAGAATCTGTTTGTCTACGAGCATGAAGATGACAGTGACGATGACGACCCGCACCACGGTAAGCCGTCGGCGCACAGCAGCGGTTGGCACACCGCCTGGTTGCTGGTGCATTTGGTCGCGGTTATTGCCGTCACCAAAATGAACGCGCACCCGCTGGAGACGTTACTGACCAGCCTGAACGCGCCGGTGGCCTTTACCGGTTTCCTGGTGGCATTACTGATCCTCTCGCCAGAAGGGCTCGGCGCATTGAAAGCGGTGCTGAACAATCAGGTACAGCGCGCCATGAACCTGTTCTTCGGCTCGGTGCTGGCAACGATTTCACTGACCGTGCCGGTCGTCACCCTTATCGCCTGGTTGACCGGTAACGAGCTGCGCTTCGGTCTTGGCGCGCCGGAAATGGTGGTCATGGTGGCGTCGCTGGTGCTGTGCCATATCTCGTTCTCCACCGGGCGCACTAATGTGCTCAACGGCGCGGCGCACCTGGCGCTGTTTGCCGCCTATCTGATGACGATTTTCGCCTGATAACCCTCTTCGGCAGGCCGTAAACCTGCCGAATAACGGGTAATAAAAAAGCCTGGCGGTTGCGAAACCGGCAGGCTTTTTTCGCTCTCAACGAGGCTTAGTTGCTGGTATCCAGCTCGTCGAAGCTCTTCACCAGATCGTCGATCGCTTTCATTTGCTTCAGGAACGGCTCCAGTTTAGCCAGCGGCAGCGCGGACGGGCCGTCGCATTTCGCGTGTTCCGGATCCGGGTGCGCTTCGATGAACAGACCCGCGATACCGACCGCCATCCCGGCGCGAGCCAGTTCGGTCACCTGCGCGCGGCGGCCGCCGGATGCGGCGCCGAACGGGTCGCGGCACTGCAGCGCGTGGGTCACGTCAAAGATAACCGGCGAGTTGTTGGAGGCTTTCTTCATCACGCCGAAGCCCAGCATATCCACAACCAGGTTGTCGTAGCCGAAATTCGCGCCGCGATCGCAAAGGATAACTTTGTCGTTACCGCCTTCGATGAATTTATCGACGATATTGCCCATCTGACCCGGGCTCACGAACTGCGGTTTTTTCACGTTGATAACCGCGCCGGTTTTGGCCATCGCTTCCACCAGATCGGTCTGGCGCGCGAGGAACGCAGGCAGCTGGATCACGTCAACCACATCGGCCACCGGCTGCGCCTGGCTGGCTTCGTGAACGTCGGTGATGATTTTCACGCCGAAAGTCTGCTTCAGCTCCTGGAAAATCTTCATCCCTTCTTCCAGACCCGGGCCGCGATAGGAGTGAATGGAAGAACGGTTGGCTTTATCAAAAGAGGCTTTGAACACATACGGAATGCCCAGCTTTTGCGTGACGGTCACATAATGTTCGCAGATACGCATCGCAAGATCGCGGGACTCCAGCACGTTCATTCCGCCAAACAGCACGAACGGCAGGTCGTTTGCTACGTTGATATCACCAATGCTAACCACTTTTTGTTTCATAAGATCGCCTTATCAGGGTGTAACCGGAATGGTTCCAGACTAATGCAATGTAATTTGTTTGTGCGAAATCGTGTTGATCTGCGCGCGGATCATCTCGCTAATCGGATCCTCCGGGCACTGCTCAACAAAATAATTGAGATCCAGCAGCGCCACGTGTTCGCACTCCAACTGGGCGTAAATCAGCCCACGGTCGCGAATTTCATACGGATCTTCCGGATTAAACTGCAGCAGCGCTTCACTGGCGCGCAGGGCCAGTTCCATCTGCCGCTCTTCCATCAGCGCCGATTTCAAGGTGTCGAGCAGCTTGCGAATCACTTCGGCGTTATCCGCCTCGTCGAGATCCTCGTTGAATAGCTCGGCCACCGGGCTGATGTTGCCCTTCAGCCACACCTCAAGCGTGTGTTCATCGAGCGTCTCGCCGTTGAACGGGTTGATCAGCCACATCTCTTCGCTGGTGTCCGGGTCCGCGCGCAGCAGCATCTGCGTCGGGAAAATCACCGGCACCACCGGCAGCGCTAAACGCTGGGCGATCCATAACAGAATCGCCCCCAGCGAGACCGCGCTGCCCTGGCGATTAACCAGTACTTTATCCAGCCATAACGCATCAGACAGGCGGTAGATACCCTGCGACGCGCCGAAGCCCCACTCGTGGTAGAACAACTCCAGCAGCCGGTCGAGCTGACGCTCCTGGTCCCAGGAAGCGGCAATCTCTTCCTGCGCCAGTTTTAACAACCGCTCCAGCTCATCCTGCACGAAGTGCGTCGGAAAATCGTCGCGGATCAATTCAGAAATGAGGACTATGCCTTCGCACAATGGCGCTTTGTTAAATTCGAAATCAGCTAATGACCTCATGCCTTACCCCAGTAACGGTATTCTTGTGATGGCGAGTTGGACAATAACGAACAACACCACCAGCGCCAGCAGAAAGGCGATAAACCGGGTCTGCTGACGGCGCGGGCGACGTCGGCCCAGCGCAATAAATCCTAACGCGATGTAAATGATAACGCCAAACAGCTTTTCAGTCAGCCATGCGCCGTCTTCGGTAAACGGCAGATAGTGTGTTATCGCCATTAATCCGGCGCCGCTGAGGAACAGCAGCGTATCGCTACAGTGCGGCGCAATGCGCACCCAGCGCTGATTCAGCAACGCGTTGCCGCTGTAGGTCCACCAGTAGCGCAACACAAAAAGCCCGACGGACACCACCACGCAGGTAATATGTAAATAGAGTACGGTCGTTAATACATTCATTCGCCAGCTTGCTCCTTGTGCGGCCAACGCCCGAGAGTCAGACGTTCGTTATCACCGTAATCGCGGCAGGTCGCGACATCGCGGTAGCCCGCGTCGTTAAACAGCCCGCGTACCGCCTCGCCCTGCTTCCAGCCGTGTTCAAGTAGCATATAACCGCCGGGCAGCAGAAACTGCCGCCCCTCGCGGATGATATGCGCCAGATCGGCCAGCCCCTGATCGGCGGCAACCAACGCCGTTTTCGGCTCAAAGCGGACATCACCCTCGGCAAGATGCGGATCGGCTTCGTCGATGTAGGGAGGATTGCTGACGATCATCGCGAACGACTGCCCGCTGAGCGCGCTAAACCAGTCACTCTGCAGGACAGTCACGTTGTCGATAGCGAGATGGGCGGCGTTGCGCGCGGCAAGCGCGGCGGCGTCAGGCATAAAATCAACGGCGGTCACCAGACAATCCGGGCGCTCGCTGGCCAGCGCCAGCGCGATAGCGCCAGTACCGGTACCAAGGTCGAGGATCCGGCATGCCGTCTGCGGTAGACGGGCCAACGCCTGCTCAACCAGACATTCGGTATCCGGACGCGGGATCAGCGTCGCCGGTGAGACAAACAGCGGCAGCGACCAGAATTCGCGTTGGCCGACCAGATGGGCCACCGGCTCGCCGTTGACACGGCGGCTCAGCAACGCTTCCAGCTCGGCTAATTGCCCGCTCGTCAGTACGGTTTCGTCGAAAGCGAGGATCCAGGTTCGCGCTTTACCGCTGACGTGACCCAGCAGGATCTCGGCATCACGACGCGGGCTATCGCTCGCGCCGAGCCGGGCTATCGCCTGAGTTAGCCACTGTCGGAAGGTCATCATTCCTGCTCGGAAAGGGCTGCCAGCTGGTCAGCCTGGAATTCCTGCACGATCGGCTCGATCAGCATATCCAGTTTGCCTTCCATGGTTTCATCCAGACGGTACAGCGTCAGGTTGATGCGGTGGTCGGTCACGCGGCCCTGCGGGAAGTTGTAAGTACGGTTGCGATCGCTACGGTCGCCGCTGCCCAGCAGGTTGCGGCGGGTAGACGCTTCCGCCTGCTGACGTTTGGCTACTTCAGCGGCGCGAATACGCGCGCCCAGTACTGATAACGCTTTGGCTTTGTTTTTATGCTGCGAACGCTCGTCCTGACACTCGACAACAATACCGGTCGGCAAGTGGGTAATACGGATCGCAGAGTCGGTGGTGTTGACGTGCTGGCCGCCCGCGCCAGAAGAACGGAAGGTATCGATGCGCAGATCCGCCGGGTTAATATCCGGCATTTCGGCTTCCGGCAACTCCGGCATCACCGCCACGGTACAAGCGGAGGTGTGGATACGCCCCTGAGATTCGGTCGCCGGCACGCGCTGTACGCGATGCCCGCCGGATTCAAATTTCAGACGGCCATACACGCCGTCGCCGCTGATCTTGGCAATCACTTCTTTAAATCCGCCATGTTCGCCTTCGTTGGCGCTCATGATTTCCACGCGCCAACGACGGGCTTCGGCATAACGGCTATACATACGGAAGAGATCGCCGGCGAACAACGCAGCTTCGTCACCGCCGGTTCCGGCGCGGACTTCCACAAAAGCGTTACGTTCATCGTCCGGATCTTTCGGCAGCAACAGGACCTGCAATTGCTGTTCCAGCGCTTCGCTTTTTTCTTTGGCATCGCGCAGTTCTTCCTGCGCCATTTCGCGCATTTCCGGATCGTCGAGCATCATCTGCGCGGTGTCGATGTCGTCCTGCACCTGACGCCAGTCGGTATAACAGCGGGCGACATCACCCAGCTGGGCATATTCACGCGACAGCGCGCGGAAACGGTCCTGGTCGGCAATAGTGGCGGCATCGCCAAGTAGCGCCTGAACTTCTTCATGGCGTTCGTACAGAGCTTCCAGTTTAGCAACAATAGAAGGCTTCATAGGCGTGAATTCACCCTGTCTTTAAAAAGAGAAATGTGCGCTATTCCAGCCCGAGGCTGTTGCGCAGAATATGCAGGCGTTCATCATCCCCGTCACGGGCAGCCTGCTGAAGAGATTTGGTTGGAGCGTGGATCAGGCGGTTGGTTAGCTTACGGGCCAGATCCTGCATGATGTCCTGCGCATCGCCGCCCTGCGCCAGCGCAGCAAGCGCTTTCGCCGTCAGTTCTTCACGAACCTGCTCGGATTGGGAACGATATTCGCGGATAGTCTCGCTGGCGCTTTGGGCGCGCAGCCAGGCCATAAATTCGCTGGTCTCCTGCTCGACAATCGATTCCGCCTGCACCGCCGCGGCCTTACGCTGCGCCAGATTGTGCTGAATGATATTTTGCAGGTCATCGACGCTGTATAGATAGGCGTTGGCCAGCTTGCCGACTTCCGGCTCGACATCGCGAGGCACCGCGATGTCCACCAGCAGCATCGGCTGATTGCGACGCGCCTTCAGCGCGCGCTCGACCATACCTTTGCCGATAATCGGCAGCGGGCTGGCGGTAGAACTGATAATGATATCGGCTTCTTTCAGCCGCTCGTCGATATCGCTAAGGGCGATAACGTCCGCCCCGACTTCATTCGCCAGCGCCTGCGCGCGTTCGCGGGTACGGTTGGCAATCACCATCTTACGTACGTTGTGTTCACGCAGATGACGGGCGACCAGTTCGATGGTTTCGCCCGCGCCGACTAACAACACCGTCACGCTGGAGAGTGATTCAAAGATTTGCCGCGCCAGCGTACAGGCGGCGAATGCGACAGAGACCGCGCTGGCGCCGATGTCGGTTTCAGTACGCACGCGCTTGGCCACCGAGAACGACTTCTGGAACATGCGTTCCAGTTCGCTCACATTGAGATGGCCGCGGCTGGAGTCGGCGAAGGCTTTCTTCACCTGGCCGAGAATTTGCGGTTCGCCGAGAACCAGCGAATCAAGACCGCTGGCGACGCGCATCAGGTGACTGACGGCATCATTATCCTGATGCCAGTAGAGGCTTTTACGCAGATCTTCTTCGTTGAGGCCGTGGTAATCGCACAGCCAGCGAATCAACACTTCCTGCAGGTTGTCCTGCTCTTCAACGCTGAGATACAACTCGGTACGGTTACAGGTCGATAGCACGACCCCGCCCTGCACCATTGGCTGAGCCAGTAAGCTCTCCAGCGCCTTATCGAGCGTATCCGGCGAAAACGTTACGCGTTCTCGCAGCGCTACCGGAGCTGTTTTATGATTGATGCCAAGAGCTAAAAGGGTCATGGTGAGGGAATAGTACCAGCGTTGCTAAGGTTAGTCTGAGGGCATCATACAGGATGCGCGTAATCAATAAAAGAGACGCTCCCCTTTTGGAGTAATAGACAGGGTTTAACAGCCAGTAACGGTAATTTTTTGATTTCAGACAACTTGAACGTAGACGCTATCGGCCAGCGACGCTAGCATTAAGGGTTATTATTGCAACCCGCTACACAAATCGGTGTGCGAACCATCCAGTCGCCGCATTTCACTGTAGACATCAAGGATTTGTCATCATTATGAATCGACTGTTCCGCCTGCTGCCGTTGGCAAGCCTCGTTCTGACCGCCTGTGCAATCAACAACCCGCCGCAAGGCCCCGGCAAAAGCCCGGATTCGCCGCAGTGGCGCCAGCACCAGCAAGATGTCCGCAATCTGCATCAGTTCCAGACTCGCGGGGCGTTTGCGTATCTTTCCGATGAGCAGAAAGTGTATGCCCGCTTCTTCTGGCAGCAAACCGGTCAGGATCGCTATCGCCTGCTGCTGACCAACCCGCTTGGCAGCACCGAGCTGTCATTGACCGCGCAGCCGGGCAGCGTGCAGCTGATCGATAACAAGGGCCAGACCTATAACGCCACCGATGCCGAAGAGATGATTGGCCGCCTGACCGGTATGCCAATCCCGCTAAACAGACTGCGTCAGTGGATTATCGGTCTGCCGGGCGACGCCACCGACTATTCGTTGGATGATCAGTACCGCCTGCGCGAGCTGAACTACACGCAGAATGGTAAAACCTGGCACGTCACCTATAGCGGCTATACCAACGACACCACACCGACCCTGCCGTCGAATATGGAGTTGAACAACGGCAGCCAGCGCATCAAGCTGAAAATGGATAACTGGATTGTGAAATGATGAGTCGCTGGCCCGCTCCTGCAAAACTGAACCTGTTTTTGTATATCACCGGCCAGCGCGCCGATGGTTATCACACCCTGCAAACGCTGTTCCAGTTTCTCGACTATGGCGATACGCTGACCATTGAACCCCGTCGCGACGGGAAGTTACGGCTGTTAACGCCCGTCGACGGCGTGCCGGACGAAGAAAACCTGATTATTCGCGCCGCCAGGTTGTTGATGACCGCGGCTGAATCTCACGGCCAACTGCCGGCGGGCAGCGGCGCCGATATCCGTATCGATAAACGCCTGCCGATGGGCGGCGGTTTAGGCGGTGGTTCCTCTAACGCCGCCACGGTGCTGGTGGCGTTGAACCACCTGTGGGGCTGCGGGCTTAGCGAAGACGAGCTGGCGACCCTCGGGCTTCAGCTCGGCGCCGATGTCCCGGTATTCGTGCGCGGTCACGCGGCATTTGCCGAAGGCGTCGGCGAAATTCTGACCCCGGTCGACCCACCGGAAAAATGGTATCTGGTGGCCCATCCGGGGGTAAGCATCCCAACACCGATCATTTTTCGCGATCCGGACTTACCACGGAATACCCCAAGCAGGTCAATTAATACCTTACTAAACTGTGAATTCGGCAACGATTGCGAGGTTATCGCAAGAAAACGTTTTCGTGAGGTTGATGCAACGCTTTCCTGGCTGTTAGAATACGCGCCGTCGCGCCTGACTGGCACAGGGGCCTGTGTCTTTGCTGAATTTGACACTGAATCCGCTGCTCGTCAGGTGCTGGAAAAAGCCCCGGAATGGCTGCAAGGCTTTGTTGCGCGAGGAATTAATGTCTCGCCGCTGAAGCAAGCCCTACTGAAGTAATTCTGCTTTTGCATGAATAACGGCAAGTTTGCCGGGCAAACAGAGTATCGGTGACAACGTCACCCTGTTCCAGACGTTGCATCGTGCTCTTTAATACACCGCCTGGATGAGATGGCGCCGGCCCGCACAGTTAATGGCCCGTTTCATCCACCACTGGACGCATGCCTGAGGTTCTTCTCGTGCCTGATATGAAGCTTTTTGCTGGTAACGCCACCCCGGAACTAGCACAACGTATTGCCAACCGCCTGTACACTTCTCTTGGCGACGCCGCTGTAGGTCGTTTTAGCGACGGCGAAGTCAGCGTACAAATCAACGAAAACGTACGCGGTGGTGATATTTTCATCATCCAGTCCACTTGTGCTCCCACCAACGACAACCTGATGGAGTTGGTTGTTATGGTTGATGCCCTGCGTCGCGCTTCTGCAGGCCGTATCACCGCGGTAATCCCTTACTTCGGCTATGCCCGTCAGGACCGTCGCGTACGTTCTGCGCGTGTGCCTATCACCGCGAAAGTCGTCGCTGACTTCCTGTCCAGTGTCGGCGTTGACCGCGTGCTGACCGTTGACCTGCACGCCGAACAGATTCAGGGCTTCTTCGATGTTCCTGTTGATAACGTCTTCGGTAGCCCAATCCTGCTGGAAGACATGCTGCAACTGAATCTGGACAACCCGATCGTGGTTTCTCCGGACATCGGCGGCGTCGTCCGCGCCCGCGCTATCGCCAAACTGCTGAACGATACCGACATGGCTATCATCGACAAACGCCGTCCGCGCGCTAACGTTTCCCAGGTGATGCACATCATCGGCGACGTTGCTGGCCGTGACTGCGTGATGGTTGATGACATGATCGATACCGGCGGCACCCTGTGTAAAGCCGCGGAAGCGCTGAAAGAGCGCGGCGCGAAACGCGTATTCGCCTACGCAACGCACCCGATCTTCTCCGGCAATGCTATCCAGAACATTAAAAACTCTGTGATTGATGAATTCGTCGTCTGCGATACCATTCCGCTGACGCCGGAAATCAAAGCGCTGGATAAAGTCCGTACCCTGACGCTGTCTGGTATGCTGGCCGAAGCGATTCGTCGTATCAGCAACGAAGAATCAATTTCTGCTATGTTCGAGCACTAATCGAGCCCGGCCGAAAAACCCGCTGCGGCGGGTTTTTTTGTCTCTGATTCATATTTGTATGACTAATGCCTCCTTCACCTGCCATTCAGTTGACAGATGATGCGCCCATGGATGAAACATTATTGTGAATAAATTATTTTCCTCACATGTGATGCCTTTCCGCGCCCTCATCGACGCTTGCTGGAAAGAAAAATACACTGCATCGCGCTTCACCCGCGATGTGATTGCCGGGATAACCGTCGGGATTATTGCTATCCCGCTGGCGATGGCGTTGGCAATAGGTAGCGGCGTGGCGCCGCAGTATGGTCTGTACACCTCGGCGGTCGCGGGGATTGTGATCGCTCTGACCGGCGGTTCGCGCTTTAGCGTCTCCGGCCCCACCGCGGCATTTGTGGTGATCCTCTATCCGGTATCGCAACAGTTTGGCCTTGCAGGCCTGCTGGTGGCGACGCTGATGTCGGGTATTTTCTTAATCCTTTTCGGCCTCGCCCGTTTTGGCCGCTTGATTGAATATATTCCGCTGTCGGTCACCCTCGGCTTTACCTCCGGTATCGGTATCACCATCGGTACCATGCAAATTAAAGACTTCCTCGGCCTGCAGATGGTGCACGTACCGGAGCACTATCTGCAGAAAGTCGGCGCGCTGGCGATGGCGCTGCCGACGATCAACATTGGTGACGCGGCTATCGGCGTCGTCACGCTCGGCATTCTCATCTTCTGGCCGCGGCTGGGCATCCGCCTGCCGGGGCACCTGCCCGCATTACTGGCCGGTTGTGCGGTGATGGGTATCGTCAATCTGCTCGGCGGCCACGTGGCGACCATCGGTTCCCAGTTCCACTACATACTCGCCGACGGCAGCCAGGGTAACGGTATCCCGCAGCTACTGCCGCAATTGGTGCTGCCGTGGGATATGCCAGGTTCTGATTTCACTCTGAGCTGGGCTTCGCTGCAGGCGCTGCTACCTGCCGCCTTCTCCATGGCGATGCTCGGCGCCATTGAATCCCTACTCTGCGCCGTGGTGCTCGACGGCATGACCGGCACCAAGCACAAAGCCAACAGCGAGCTGATCGGCCAGGGGCTGGGCAATATCGTCGCACCGTTCTTCGGCGGTATTACCGCGACTGCGGCGATTGCCCGTTCCGCGGCTAACGTGCGCGCCGGAGCAACATCGCCAATCTCGGCGGTGATCCACGCGCTACTGGTGATCCTCGCGTTACTGATCCTCGCGCCGCTGCTCTCCTGGCTGCCGCTCTCGGCGATGGCCGCCCTACTGCTGATGGTGGCATGGAACATGAGTGAAGCGCATAAGGTGATCAACCTGCTGCGCCACGGACCGAAAGACGACATCATCGTCCTGCTGATGTGTATGTCGTTGACCGTGCTGTTTGATATGGTCATCGCCATTAGCGTCGGTATCGTGCTGGCATCGCTGCTATTTATGCGTCGCATCGCGCGCATGACGCGCCTCGCGCCGGTTAACGTTGATGTACCGGAGGATGTGCTGGTGCTGCGGGTTATCGGGCCGCTGTTCTTTGCCGCCGCGGAAGGGTTGTTTACCGATCTCGAAAGCCGGCTTGAGGGAAAACGCATTGTGGTGCTGAAGTGGGATGCGGTGCCGGTACTGGACGCCGGTGGTCTTGACGCCTTCCTGCGCTTTGTTCAACGCCTGCCGGAAGGCTGTGAATTACGGGTATCGAATCTCGAGTTCCAGCCGCTGCGCACCCTGGCGCGCGCAGGCGTCCAACCCATCCCCGGACGCCTGAGTTTCTACCCTGACCGCAATGCGGCGCTGGCGGATATCTGATTATCGCGCGGCGGGCCGCTGGGACTGCCGCATCCAACCGGGCATATCAGGCATCATCCGGGTTCCCTCCATCGGTACACAGAAACAAGCGATGGTGAAGGCGGCGAGGCAACAAAAAGTCAAACAGAGAGGCACGGACATCGCCCGTTGAATAAGGGCGATAGAAGAAAAACGCTCGCCGGAAGAAAAGAATATCCGACGAGCTGAATTCAGTTAGCTGTGGCGATGCTGGTCGCGGCGGCAGCGTTTATCATAGTGGCGGACCCACCAGTAACGGTCGGTGACTCTTTCATGGCCGCCGACACGGGCGCCCGCCAGCCACAATACCGCACCGACGAAAATACTTAACACCGCACCATGAGCGAAGAATTGCGGCAGATTAAGTTCCGGAAGTTGGTTTAAAATAGAATAACCAACGCCGACAACCATCACGACCAACCCTAAACCCATCAGTATGTTACCGAGTAACGAAGCGTTTCTGCGTTTCATATGTCACCTCCGGACCTTGGGCTACTTGGGAATATCCCCAAAATTTATAGGTTAAGTATAGACAATGGGGATAAGAGTGATTGCGTTGGTGATCACATTCGGGAACATCTGGTCAACAAAAGTTTACAAATAAGCTACTGAACAACATCAAATTCTAATGGTTCAACACGGAAATTATCAATGGCGACACCGTTTCGTCGGTAGAATTTTGTCAAGCGCCGCCGCAGACAGTACACTACGCGCCAAAGAACGACCCATGCAGGAATAAAAAGTGACGATAAAACTGATTGTCGGCCTGGCCAATCCCGGTGCGGAATACGCAGCGACGCGGCACAACGCCGGCGCCTGGTACGTAGATTTACTGGCGGAGCGTCACCGCGCGCCGCTGCGTGAAGAGAGCAAATTCTTCGGCTATACCTCGCGCATCAACTTTGCCGGGGAAGACGTGCGTCTGCTGGTGCCGACCACCTTTATGAACCTTAGCGGCAAGGCCGTGGCGGCCATGGCCACCTTCTACCGTATTAATCCGGATGAAATTCTGGTCGCCCACGACGAGCTAGATTTACCGCCCGGCGTCGCCAAATTTAAACTCGGCGGCGGACACGGCGGCCACAACGGCCTGAAGGACATCATCAGTAAACTCGGCAATAACCCGAACTTTCACCGCTTACGCGTCGGAATAGGCCATCCGGGCGACAAAAATAAAGTTGTCGGCTTCGTGCTGGGTAAACCACCGGCCAGCGAACAGAAGCTGATTGACGAAGCGGTTGACGAAGCGGCGCGCTGCACCGAGGTCTGGCTGAAAGACGGATTGACCAAAGCAACCAACCGTTTGCATGCCTTTAAAGCGCAATAAGCGGTCGACGTGCGGAATTTTTGCCGCGCACCGTGTATAATAGGCGAAGCTATTTACTTTTCTACAGTCTGTTATTCATAACAGACTGATTATCCAAAGATTAAGGTGATTTAAATCATGGGATTCAAATGCGGTATCGTCGGTTTGCCCAACGTCGGCAAATCCACCCTGTTCAATGCGCTCACTAAAGCAGGTATTGAAGCGGCCAACTTCCCGTTCTGTACCATCGAGCCGAACACCGGTGTCGTACCGATGCCCGATCCGCGTCTGGACAAACTGGCTGAGATCGTCAAGCCGCAGCGCATCCTGCCGACGACCATGGAATTCGTTGATATCGCCGGTCTGGTAAAAGGCGCGTCCAAAGGCGAAGGTCTGGGTAACCAGTTCCTGACCAACATTCGTGAAACCGAAGCGATCGGCCACGTGGTCCGCTGCTTCGAAAACGACAATATCATCCACGTCGCGGGTAAAGTCGATCCGGCGGAAGATATCGATGTTATCAACACCGAGCTGGCGCTGTCCGACCTTGATACCTGCGAGCGCGCTATCCATCGCGTTTCCAAGAAAGCGAAAGGCGGCGATAAAGACGCGAAAGTGGAGCTGGCCGCGTTGGAAAAATGCCTGCCGCAGCTGGAAAACGCCGGTATGCTCCGCGCGCTGGATCTGAGCAAAGAAGAGAAAGAAGCGATCCGCTACCTGAGCTTCCTGACCCTGAAACCGACCATGTACATCGCGAACGTCAACGAAGACGGCTTCGAGAACAACCCGTACCTCGACCAGGTTCGCGCTATCGCTGAGCAAGAAGGTTCCGTCGTGGTTCCCGTTTGCGCCGCCGTTGAAGCCGATATCGCCGAGCTGGATGACGAAGAGCGTGACGAGTTCATGGCTGAACTGGGCCTCGAAGAGCCGGGCCTGAACCGCGTGATCCGCGCCGGTTACGCCCTGCTGAACCTGCAGACCTACTTCACCGCTGGCGTGAAAGAAGTTCGCGCATGGACCATCCCGGTTGGCGCGACCGCGCCGCAGGCTGCCGGTAAAATCCATACCGACTTCGAAAAAGGCTTTATCCGCGCCCAGACCATCGCCTATGAAGATTTCATCGCTTTCAAAGGCGAACAAGGGGCGAAAGAAGCCGGTAAGATGCGTGCGGAAGGTAAAGACTATATCGTCAAAGATGGCGATGTAATGAACTTCCTGTTCAACGTCTAAATTAAATTTGTTGTCTCGTGAGGTTTCATTGAACCTCATGAGCATAGTAAAAAACTATAAAATCCACGCAATTGCGTGGATTTTTTTCGTCTCCACCCCGGTATCAAACTTAACCATTTCAGATGGTCCTCGTTGCGCCAGGAGCGGACGTTAAGAAAATGGCTTGTTTTACTCAATCGCGGCAAATCAGAGAGATTTAGGATCCGTTGGATACCTAAACATAGGGCAATATCGACACATTTCGGATAGTGAACGTAAAAGACGGAAGAAAAGGTACTAATAAATAGTGTATGCTTTTTTAATCAGTTCAGAAGGAGAGAATGACGGTGGAGAACCAGGAACTTATCGCGGCAGGTTTCACAAGTAAGGATATTGAAAAGATTAAACGCCACCAGGCAACCGGGGACTCCCTGGACAAGATTCTGAAGGATCTATCCGGTCATTTCCTGTCGGTAACCTGGATCGCCGGCGGAATGGCGATCATTACCCTGCTTACAGCGATTTTTGGTAGTCCTACCCACATTATCTCCTGTGCAGTTGCCGTCATATTCCTATTAGTTGTGCTGCTTCTGGTGATGCCAGTCAAACTCGGATACAAATCATGGAAGTTGATGAGGTCGCATATCAGCGATTCCGGTCATCAGAGGTAAGTCGTTCCAGTACCACCTTCGCACTGACGCCCCATCCCAGAACTTTCATACTCAGTTTACCCGCAGACATTGTTTCTACTTTGCGGAAATAATCACCTGGGAGGTAACGAAAAAGCCGCCAGGCCTCCGCTCTACCAGTCAACCCGAACACACCATACACGCTGGCGGCAAGGGTGGTTGCATTAAAGACCCCCAGGCCGACATCGCGACTGAACCCCATAAACTCCGCCACGGACATAGCGCCGTCTGCAAGAATCCCCTCAGAGGTCGGTTCATGCAGAAACTGGCGGGCCACTTCTCTTGATACCGTATTTAGAGCATCACCGACCAGCACTGCACCGGCAAGCATCCCTACAGGTGTCATGGTGGCTATCATCACTCCGCCAAACACCGCCTGAACGCCTGCAAGAACGACTTTTATCCCGGAAATGAAGTATCCAACAACTTTATTCTGTTCAGTTACATATTGAACTTCAGCGTAGAGCCGGGCATAACCGGTTTTCAGCATGCGTGACTGTTCAAGCAGGCTCTCATTCTCAGCCCTGAGTTTTTTCAGGCAGGTAATGCTGTCGTCATCGTTCCTGGCTCGCCTTGCTGCATCAAACTGCTGCATGACAACCTGTCTTATTTCATCTACGAATTTCAGACGGGTCAATGAATCACTGAGGTGCATGGCCGCAACCGTATTTGCGGTATTCACAAGTTTCCTGGCCTCAAGATTGATCATTGTATCAACCCACTGACGCCGACTCTGACCGGGAAAAAGAGCGATATCCATTTCATCTTCCTTAATTATTATTAGAAGGACAACACCAGAGAATGGTCTCTTCATGACAGCCTGTTCTCATCCGGAAACGTCCTTGAGAATATTAAACAAGCGAAGCCACAATACCCATTATCATCACCGCAGTTACACTGTATATCAAAGCCAAGTTCAGCCCTCCGGGCTGAGGCAAAGCTGAAATGTCCACTCCGTGCCAGAAGCGGAAGTTGCCTTACTAAAAACAGCATGCAGGAAAGCACTTCACCTATGGGTTAAAATGCCTGAATGCATGTCTGTTTCTCGCTCTGATGGTAAGGATGTTAAAGAAAGTTTTATGGATACGTTCAAGTTAAAACCTTGGCTAAATCGCTGGAACCTCATTCCTGATGGCACTCCATTTATAACTCATACATCACAGTTATATCCGGTCAAAACAGCAGCACACGGTATTAAAGCCATGTTAAAAGTTACGGATGATACTGATGAACAAGCCGGTAATGCACTAATGGCATGGTGGGAAGGGAATGGCGCAGCACAGGTGATTGCACATGAAAATGAAGCAATACTTCTCTCAAGAGCCACAGGTTCCGCGTCTTTATCAGCAATGTCCCGTGGAGATAAGGATGACGTAGCTTGTCGTATTTTGTGTATTACTGCGAACCGACTTCATTCATTCACAAAAAGACCGTTACCCCAGCTTACACCTTTACATGAATGGTTTAATCCTTTAAAACCAGCAGCCTTGAAGTATGGCGGTATGCTGACACGTTGCGCAGAAATTTCAGAAGAATTACTTTCTTCTCCGCAAGATGTGGTTGCATTACATGGTGACTTACATCACGGTAATGTGCTTGATTTTGAAGCGTCTGGTTGGTTGGCCATTGACCCCAAAGGGCTAATAGGTGAACGGGGATTCGACTTTGCTAATATTTTTACTAATCCGGATCTTGGTAATCCAGTGCCTCCTGTCGCGACTGTACCGGAGACATTTAAACGACGTCTAAGTATCGTCACCAAAATGGCTGACCTGGACAGAGAACGCCTGCTCAAATGGATAATTGCATGGTGTGGCCTTTCAACCGCCTGGTCCCTCTCAAGTAACGAAACTATTTCAGCAACAATAAAAGTTGCCGAGTTGGCGATGATTGAATTGGGGCTGTGAGTGGGATACTGACCCGTTGAACTCACAGCCAGAAGCGGACGGATTGGCACGCTATTAAAAAGATTGCAGTACAGCTTATCCAACCCGTCGTCTAAAAATGGCACTAACTGAAAGATGCTAATCCAACTCCTCATGTATATCTATCTCCACACATAGTCATTAGTAAAGGATGGATGAAGATGCTGAGAGGTAAAAGAGCTGTGATTACCGGTGGCGGAGGTGGATTTGGTCAGGCGCTGTGCGTGTGGTTGGCGCGAGAAGGCGTAGAGGTGGATTTTTGCGCGAGGCGTGCTGATGATATTCAAAAAACCTGTAACACCATCACGGCTGAAGGCGGGATTGCAAAAGGGTATGTCTGTGATTTAACCCAGCCTGATGCCATTGCTCAGTTTTCTTCACAGTTATTAACTTCAGACAAGCCCATAGATATTTTAATCCTCAATGCTGCTCAGTGGTTATCCGGAACGTTAGACGATCAACCAGACACAGAAATTATCAATACTGTCAGCTCAGGACTAACAGGTTCGATTCTACTGACTCAGGCGGTGCTGCCCAGCTTAAGACGTTCAGAAAGTGCGGATATAGTCTCAATTATATCTTCATGTGGGATTCCGAATTTTACAGATTCAATTGCGCATCCCGCTTTTTTTGCCAGTAAACACGGCCTTAGCGGGTTTACAACTAAACTCTCACACCAGTTGTCCGAAGAGAATATACGTGTGACCGGGTTGTACCCCCCGGATTTCGAACTGACAGGGCTAGATACGTTTATAGATAGCCAATCCAAAATGGGGGAGCGTTTAATGAATGGGCGCTCGATCTGGGAAACAATTCGCTTTGTGTTGTCTCAACCGCGTAGTTGCCACATTAGTAGCATCTATTTTGACGGTCCTACACGCGAAAAACTGAGGGATAACGGCTGAATTTGGGGACGTTGAACAGAGTAGCCAACGTCCCCTCCTGGCTCCCCTCAGCCCATCTTAGCATTCGCCAGCGGCCTCCGGATTCGTTATCATCCGCCCTCACCCCTTTAAAGCGTGCTCCATGTCTACCATCGTCGATACCTTTGTTGCCCCGTCCTGCTCCGCGCAAATTGAAATCCTCTACGAGGACAAACATCTGTTGCTGATTAACAAGCCCAGCGGCTTGCTCAGCCTGTCGGGTAAGAATCCGCAGAATCTGGATTCGGTCCATTACCGTTTAGTGCAGGACTACCCGGGCTGCACGCTGGTGCATCGGCTCGATTTTGGTACTTCCGGGTTGATGGTGGTGGCGCGCAACAAAGCGATCAACGCCGCGCTGTGCCAGCAGTTCAGCCAGCGCGCGGTCAGTAAGGTCTATAACGCGCTATTATGCGGGCATCTGGCGGAAGATGAAGGGGTAATAGATGCGCCGATTGCCAAAGATCCGGCGCTATTTCCCCGCATGACGATTTGCGCGCAGAACGGCAAACCGGCGCGCTCGCGCTATCAGGTGCTCTCACGGGAATGGCGGCAGGTCACAGACGGTTCACAGGCGTTAACCCGCGTACGTTTGTTGCCGGAGACCGGGCGCACCCACCAGTTACGTATCCACTGCCAGTATCTGGGGTACCCCATTCTCGGCTGCGATCTCTACGGAGGGCTGGCGGCGCACCACGCCCCGCGTCTGATGCTCCACGCCAGCGAACTACATTTTCACCATCCGATGAGTGGTGAAGCGATAGCTGCACGCCAGCCCAGCCCCTTCTGATCGGTCAATCGCAAATGACTTTAATCGCCAGCCCGCCGCGCGAGGTCTCGCGGTACTTGTCGTTCATGTCTTTGCCGGTTTCATACATAGTTTCGATCACCTTATCGAGGCACACCCGCGGCTCGCTGGTACGGCGTAGCGCCATCCGCGCGGCGTTGACTGCCTTCACCGCATTAATGGCGTTGCGCTCAATACAGGGGATCTGCACCTGTCCGGCGACAGGGTCACAGGTCAGGCCAAGATTATGTTCCATGGCGATTTCGGCGGCATTACACACCTGCGCCGGACTGCCGCCAAGCAGTTCCGCCAGCCCCGCAGCCGCCATCGAGCAGGCCACGCCAATCTCGCCCTGACAGCCGACTTCCGCGCCGGAGATGGAGGCATTCATCTTGTACAGCGAGCCGATCGCTGCCGCAGCCAACAAATAGCGGGCAATGGAGTTGGCGTTCACCGGGCGGCGAAACTTATCATAATAGGCCAGCACCGCCGGAATAATCCCACACGCGCCATTGGTCGGTGCGGTAACGACCCTGCCGCCGGCGGCATTCTCTTCGCTCACCGCCAGCGCGAACATATTGATCCAATCGATCACGTTCATCGGATCACGGGAAAGGCTGTCGCTGGCAACTAACTGTCGACGCAGCGCCGCCGCCCGGCGCGGCACGTTAAGCGGGCCTGGCAACACGCCTTCGGTGTTCATTCCACGTTCAATACCGTTGCGCATCACCGCATAAATGGCGGCAAAACCAGCATCGACTTGCCCTTTATCACGCAGCGCCAGCTCGTTTTGCATCATCAGGCCGGAAATGGAAAGGCCATGGTGCCCGCACAGCTGGAGTAGTTCATGGGCGGAGCGGAAATCAAAAGGTACCGGCGTCGCGATATCGTGAGTCTGGCCAAAGCGCGCTTCCTCAACGATAAAACCGCCGCCAATCGAGTAATAGGTTTTGCTTAACAGCGGCTGCTGGTCATTCCAGGCACTGATGCGCATGCCATTCTCATGGCGCGCCAGCGCGTTATCGTGAAAAATAATGCTCTCCGGCAGCGGGAAATCAACCCGCTGGCTATCCATCGCCACCGGCAGGCGGCCGCACTCTGTCACCTGCTGAATAAATGCCGGAATAGCGTCAATATCAACATCCTGCGGGCTATTACCCGCCAATCCCATCATGATAGCGACATCGGTCGCATGGCCTTTGCCTGTCAGCGACAGCGAGCCATAGAGATCGACGACAATACGCGTGGTCTGCGGTAAGTTGCCGCTGGCGACCAGTTCGGCAATAAAACATTTCCCCGCATTCATGGGGCCCACCGTATGGGAGCTTGAAGGACCAATACCAATTTTGAAAATATCGAAAGCGCTAATCATATCCACACCTCGGTTTACCGTGCAGTGAAGACCAAATGTCACATCGATGATAAAAAGCAGGGCGACCATTTGCGTCGCCCTGTTGCGTTACAGCGCCTGAGTGAAGGTCCGCGAAATGACATCCTGCTGTTGTTCATGGGTCAGCGCGTTGAAGCGCACCGCATAACCCGAAACGCGGATGGTCAGGTTCGGATAGTTTTCCGGATGGGCGATAGCATCCAGCAGCATTTCGCGGTTCATCACGTTGACGTTGAGATGCTGGCCGCCTTCAATCCGCTCTTCATGATGGAAGTAGCCATCGAGCAGACCGACGAGGTTGGTTTGTCGGACACCCTCCTCTTTCCCTAACGCCGCCGGCACGATCGAGAAGGTATAGGAGATCCCGTCCTTCGCGTAGGTGAACGGCAGTTTCGCCACAGAAGTTAGCGAGGCGACCGCCCCTTTACGATCGCGACCGTGCATTGGGTTCGCTCCCGGCGCAAACGGCGTACCGGCGCGACGGCCGTCCGGGGTGTTACCGGTTTTCTGACCGTACACCACGTTGGAGGTGATAGTCAGAATCGACTGCGTCGGCACTGCGTTGCGGTAGGTCGGCAACACCTTAATTTTCTTCATAAAGCGTTCAACCAGGTCGCAGGCGATGCTGTCAACGCGCTGGTCGTTGTTACCATACTGCGGATAGTCGCCGTCGATCTCAAAGTCGATCGCCAGGCCGCTGTCGTCGCGAATCGGCTTCACCTTCGCGTGCTTGATGGCCGACAGAGAATCCGCCGCCACCGACAGCCCGGCAATGCCGCAGGCCATCGTGCGATACACATCGCGATCGTGCAGCGCCATCAGCGAGGCTTCATAGCTGTACTTATCGTGCATGTAGTGAATGATATTCAACGCACTGATGTATTGCACCGCCAGCCAGTCCATGAAGTGATCGAGACTCGCCATCACTTTGTCGTAATCCAACACCGCGTCCATTAGCGGTGCGGTTTTCGGCCCAACCTGGATTTTAAGTTTCTCATCCACCCCGCCATTGATTGCATACAGCAGCGTTTTTGCGAGGTTGGCGCGGGCGCCGAAGAACTGCATCTGCTTGCCGATAACCATCGGGCTGACGCAGCAGGCAATAGCGTAATCATCACTATTGAAATCGGCGCGCATCAGGTCGTCGTTTTCATACTGCAGCGAGGAGGTGATGATCGACACTTGAGCGGCGTATTTCTTAAAGGCGATCGGTAGCGCTTCCGACCACAGCACGGTGAGGTTCGGTTCCGGCGCCGGACCCATGGTGTGCAGCGTATGCAGGTAGCGGAACGAGTTTTTCGTCACCAGCGTGCGGCCATCCAGCCCCATCCCACCGATCACCTCGGTGGCCCAGATAGGATCGCCGGAGAACAGCGTGTCGAATTCCGGCGTACGCAGGAAACGCACCATGCGGATCTTCATAATGAAATGGTCGATCAGCTCTTGTGCCTGCTGTTCATCGAGGATCCCTGCCTGGAAGTCACGTTCAATATAGATATCAAGGAACGAAGCGGTGCGTCCCAGCGACATCGCGCCGCCGTTTTGCGATTTCACCGCCGCCAGATAGGCGAAGTAAACCCACTGCACCGCTTCCTGGGCGGTACGCGCCGGGCGGGAGATATCACAACCGTATTTCGCCGCCATTTCCTGCATTTGCAGCAGCGCGCGGCGGTGCTCCGCCAGCTCTTCACGCAGGCGAATAGTGGCTTCCAGATCCTGCCCGCGTTCCAGCGTTGCTTGTAGATCGGCAAACTGCAGTTCGCGCTCGCGCACCAGATAACCAATGCCGTACAGCGCCACGCGGCGATAATCGCCGATGATGCGTCCGCGGCCGTAACCGTCCGGCAGGCCGGTCAGCACGCCGGATTTACGGCAGCGCAGCATATCCGGCGAATAGGCATCGAAGACGCCCTGGTTGTGGGTTTTACGCAATTCGCTAAACAGATATTCAAACTCGCTATCCATTTCGCGGCCGTAGGCATCAAACGAGCTTTTAATCATATTGATGCCGCCGAACGGATGCAGCGCGCGCTTGAGCGGTTGATCCGTTTGCAGGCCGACGATTTTTTCCAGCGTCTGCTCAATATAGCCAGCATCGTGAGCGGTAATGGTGGTGGCAATATTGCTATCAAAATCGACTGGCGCGTGGGTGGCATTCTCCACGCGGATCCCGGCCATCACTTTTTCCCACAACGCGGTAGTCGCAGGCGTCGCCTCAGCGAGGAAAGATTCATCCCCGGTGTATGGCGTATAGTTGCGCTGAATAAAATCACGGACATTAATTTCTTCTTTCCAGTCCGTACCGTTAAATCCGTGCCATGCTTCGGCGTACAGCATATCGCTGGTATCGATATTTACCTTCATGAAAAATAATCTCTCTACAGGACAACAACTCAATTAAACAAATTCTACGGCGGCATTAATTCTGCCTAAATGAATCGCGTCGAGCGCAATCATCTTCTCTTCATTGGTGGGGATCACCGCGCACACGACTTTTGCTTCGCGGGCGGAAATAATGCGCTCGCCGGTGGAGTTCGGTTGTTTATTTAGCTCATCATTCAGGCTGACGCCGAATACCGCCAAATGTTCGATAACCAACTGGCGAATAAGTACCGAGTTCTCACCAATACCGCCGGTAAAAATAATACCGTCAAGACGCGGCAACGAAGCCGCATGGCCAGCAATATGGCGGGCAATACGATGCACAAAAGTTTTAATCGCCAGTTGCGCGCGCTCATGCCCATCATGCCAGGCTTTTTCCAGCACCCGCAGATCGGATGACAGCCCGGAAATGCCCAACAGGCCGGACTCTTTATTCACCACCCGTTCGAGGTCGCTGAGCGTCTGGTTAGTTTCGCTGGCAATCCACGCCATCGCGCCAAAATCGACATCGCCGCTCCGGGTCCCCATCATCAACCCTTCCAGCGGCGTCATGCCCATGGACGTGTCAACGCTTCGCCCGTTGTGTACCGCGCAAATCGACGCGCCGTTGCCAAGGTGGGCAATCACCAGCCCGCTGTCCTGCTCAGGTAACTCAAGCAGCGCCAGCGCGCGCTGGGCTACATAACGGTGCGAAGTGCCATGGAAACCATAGCGGCGCACGCCCCATTGTTGGTAATAGTCCCACGGCAGGCCGTAGAGAAACGCTTCCGGCGCCAGCGTCTGGTGGAAGCTGGTATCGAATACCGCCACCTGTTGTACGCCAGGGAACAATTGCTGCGCCGATTCGATTCCGCTGAGGTTGGCGTAATTATGCAGCGGCGCCAGCGGCGACACCTGGCGAATATTATTGATGACGTCATCAGTAATCATCACCGATTCGGTAAATATGCTGCCGCCGTGTGCGATACGGTGGCCAATTAACGCCACGCTATCGATTAAATCGCGTTTTTCTAATTCAAATGCAATCGCCTTCAATGCGCCTTCGTAGCTGCGGTGAGCCAGCCTGGCTGGCTCACCGCCATTAACTGACAGGAACGCATTTTCAGAATTAATGCCATCTGCAATGCCAGCCATTAATACATCACAGCTGGCGGCATCAAGGACTGAAAATTTAATTGAAGACGAGCCGCAGTTAATGACCAGTACTACCGGATATTCATTCATGTCATCACTCCGCTCGTCCTGAGCTTAATTAAAACAGTTTGTAAACGATGTTCAGAATGGTCAGCAGACCGATAGCCGTGACGAAGACGTTATCCAGGCGGCCACGATATTTGGCCAGCGACGGTGCTTTACGGATAGCGTACATCGGCAGCAGGCAGAGCAGCGAGGCGATAATCGGTGCGCCCATCGCTTCAATCAGGTCAAGAATGTTCGGGTTGGCGTAAGCGACGACCCAGGTTGAGCCCATGATGAAGATCATGCTGATGGTGTTGAGCTTGCCGCTGGAAACCCGGGTTTTATCGCCTTTGTAACCAAACTTCAGCACCAGACCGTTCAGCCCTTCCAGGGTGCCAAGGTAGTGGCCGAAGAAGGATTTGAAAATCGCCACCAGCGCGATGATTGACGCGCCGTATTCAAGGACCGTTGCGAATGTTGATTTGGTGCCTGACAGCGAAGCAAAGTGGTTAGCCAGGTAAGAGAGCACCGGGATATTCTGCGCTTTAGCGTCCGCCATGTTTTGCGGCGACAGCGTAAACAGGCAACTAAAGGCGAAAAACATCACCACGGCGACCATCAGCATGCTGGCGCGGGAGATAATCTGCGAACATTTACGCTCGGTAAACTCACGGCCAAACTCTTTCTCATACTCTTCACGCTTGGAGACCACGAACGAGGAGACGATCGGCGAGAAGTTGAACGAGAACACCATAATTGAGATGCCCAGCCAGACAGTCACCAGAATGCCATCGTGACCGGTCAGCGAGATGTCGCTCAAATTCACCTGATCGATAACTGCGGCGTTCCAGTACGGGATCAGCGACAGCGAAATCAGCACCAGACTGGCGATAAACGGCCATACCAGATAGCTCATCACCTTCACCATCAGGTCTTTACCAAACCAGATGACAAACGCCATCAGCAGTAGCAGGAACAGCGCGACAAAACCGCGGTTCAGCGCTGGCATCTGCAGCTGGTTTTCCCAGAAGGTCATAAAGGTATTGGTGATCGTGACACCGTAAATCCACAGCAACGGACAAATCGCGAAGAAGTACAGGAAGGTAATCACTACCCCGCCGGTTTTACCAAAGTGCTCCTCCACGGTTTCGGTAATGTTGCCGGAAGGGTTAGAGCCGGAAAGACATAGTCGCGCCAGCGCCCGGTGGCAATAGAAGGCGATCGGGTAGGCCAAAACTAACATCAATAAGATGGGGATCAGGCCGCCGAAGCCAGCGCGGATCGGGAAGAATAATACCCCAGCGCCAATGGCGGTGCCGAATAAGCCCAGGGTCCAGGTGGTGTCCGATTTGCGCCAGGACGACTCTCTTGTCTGGCTGGATACAATGCTATCAGTGGTACTCATATCCTATCCTCATCAAAAAGATTAAGCGTCAACTAAACCAGTAATTTGCGATACACGAGACAGGTCGATATTGCCGCCAGAAATAATGCTGACGGTTTTACGGTTCTGGATATAGCTATCCAGCTTGCCGCTTAATAATGCGGCGCAGGCTAAAGCCCCGGCTCCTTCGGTGATAACTTTATTACGCTGAATAAGCGCAACCATGCTATTGCGAATTTCATCTTCGCTGACCAGGACAATATCATCGACTAATTCCCGGACGATTTGATAGGTGATATTCCCCGGGCGAGAAACATCGCAACCATCAGCCAGCGTGGCGCTGGTACGGTGATTCGTTATTTCTCCGGCATAATAAGAGGCAGCCATACCGTGAACATTTTCTGACTGTACGCCAATAATACGGATGGTCGGATTGATAGATTTAATCGCCACCGCAACCCCGGCAATTAAACCACCGCCGCCGATGGGCACAATGACGTTATCGACATCATATAAATCTTCCATAATTTCGAGGCCAATCGTGCCCTGACCGGCAATCACTTTCGGATCGTCGTACGGAGGAATAAATATCCGCCCTTCCATTTCGACAATTTCACTCACTTTGGCAATGGTGTCATTGAAGTTATCGCCGTGCAGCACCACTTCCGCCGAGTAATCGCAGGTCGCCGCCACTTTCGATTTTGGTGCCCCTTTCGGCATTACTACTTTACCGTCAATGCCGAGCATGGCGCAGGAAAGCGACACGCCCTGCGCATGGTTGCCGGCGGAACAGGCCACCACCCCCTTGCGTTTTTCGGCGTCGGTCAGCGAACTGAGCTTGTTAAAAGCCCCGCGAATTTTAAATGAACCGGTACGCTGCATATTTTCAAACTTGAGGAATATTTCACCTTTGCAACGTTCGCTAAAATAGTTAGAGCGCGGCATCCCCGTTTTATATATTTTACCGGCTAATCTTTTTTTCGCTTCGAGGATATCTTCAATAGCAACCGGGAGATCGTATGTAATATGCATTAGAACCTCTTAACCTGGAATTGAACAAATAGAATCCACGGGCCAGCAACTGATAAACAGTTCGCGGCTTGATGTTTAACTAAAATAAAAAGACGGCATTAATCAACAGTAATTAATTGTCGTCGCCTACAACCGCTATGGGCTGAATATTCTTTCGCTAATTCGACTAACGCCGAGGCGGCGCTTTTAATACGATAATTCTTCGACCATACCGCCGCATAATGCGCCACCGGTAAAGCATCGGCGACCGGGATGGTAATAAACTGGTTGGAACCAAAAGGCGCGGTCATATCACAAGGAATAACCGTCAGGAAATCAGCATTGAGAACAAGATTATAAATAGTGACAACGGAGTCTGTTTTAACGATGTTTTCATTGTTGATGCCACTGCGTTGAAGCGTTGCGAGGAGTTCGCTGTAGTAACCCATATTGGTTTGCGGCAACACCCACTGTTCGTTTTGTAACGACGCCAGCGTGGCGGTGCCGGTGCGCGTTCGTGATTTACTGGCCACCAGCACAAACTCGGATTCAAATAGCGGCTCAACGTGCAGATCGTGCAGTTTCATTTCGTCGCTAAGGGTGCCGATGGCGAAGTCGAGACGGCCATCGCGAATCGCCGGCAAGAACGACGAGAGCTGCGCTTCGTACATCGAGACCTGCGCTTTTGGGAAGATCTTTTTGAATTTGTGGATCATATCCGACATAAAGGTGAAGCCGATCAGCGACGGAAAACCGAAAGAGACATCAACGACAGTGCTACAAGTCATGCTGTTCATTTCGTTAACCATATTCTTCATTTCACGGGTAATCGATTCCGACCATGTCAGCAGCACCTGCCCGGCATCAGTTAAGGTGACGCCGGTATTTTTACGCACCATCAATTCAGTGCCGAAATAGTCTTCAATATCATTAATCGTTTTACTGACGGCAGGTTGTGTTAAGCCTAACTCTTTTGCTGCCGAACCAATCGAACCACTTCTGATAACCTCCTGGAATACAACCAGGTGCTGGGTTTTAGGGAGCGGAATAGTATTCATATTGGTAATCCACGTTAATGACTTTCTTGACGCCGGGAAGTGTATCAAATGATGATCGCGCGGTTGTGTGAGACCACTCACAAAGCCCCGTCGCCTATAATTAACCTCATCCGTGGAATAAAATAAAACCATATTTATCATCAGGATAAATAAAAAAACGAGAAATTAAGCATGATTTTTGTCAAGAAAATATGAGGGGATAAAAAATAGTTATGGGGATAAAAAAGGTTATTTTTCGCTCTATTCGCCATGAATAAAAAGTACAATATTCAAGCAAAGAACGAGGAAATTGTATGCAAATCACTGATTAAAACGCAGATATAAAAAATCAAATAAAATGACAAAACTGTGTTTATTTCGTGTCATTCCGCTATGGGGTCACAATTTCTCACCTTATTTGTATGTAAAGATATATTTCATTAATATCAATGAAAATAAAAACAAACAAATACATTGCATTTATAACATCATATTAACCACGTTTTTAGGTCATTTTATAGCAGGTAATTCCTTGATAAAAATCAATCTCGACTTTTCATCCAACCCAACGGCTGGCAAATAGTGATTTGTGCTAATCATCACAAATCAGTAAAACAACCCGGCTATGTTCCAGTTCCAGTATCCTGCCAACCTGCGACGAGCCTCACAATCTGTAGGTAATGCTCGCCGCGGATCGACAACGCTATGAGCGTTAATCGTCAATGTGCCGCTCGCCAGCGCCGCCAGGGTGTTATCCTCGCCGGCATTCACCTCCGCGCCATTATTGCCGATCACCATATAAAGGTCGTTCTGGGCGCGGACCATCGCTGCCGTATTGTGACGCGACGCTTCGCCGCCGCGCACCGGATCGTTCATCGTCGCCCACCAATCGGTCATCACGATCCCGTCAAATCCCCACTCCTCACGCAGCAGTGTGGTGGTGAGGTCGTAGTTGGAGGCCGCATGGAAACCGTTAACCGGGTTATAGGCGGTCATCACCGCACAAGCGCTGCCCGCTTTTACCGCATATTCAAAACCTTTAAGGTAGATCTCGCGTAGCGCGCGCTCAGAAACAACAGCATCAACTCTGGCACGGGCAAACTCCTGGTTATTACAGGCCAGATGCTTCAGGGTAGCGATACCGCCGCCGCTGCTGCTGCGCCCACCTGTACCGATGGCGCGCTTTTCACCGCCGCCACCTGCTGCTGTTGCAGCGTCTGGATTTGCGCTTCCGCCGCACTGGCGCGTTGTTCCGCCTGCATTAAACGCTGCTCCAGTTGCGCCAGACGTTGATTAATATCGACAGCTTTATTATTTTCCGCTGCCATCAGACCAGAGGACATGGCGACGCTAATGGCTAACGCCACATATTTCAGTTTCATTTATTGCATCCCTCAATGAATTATTATTTATTTTTGGCAAAGGCATGCCCGGGACAATACGGGGAAAATACCCCCTATTGTCTCCCGGACGTTGCCGAATGAATTAAGACTGTGCGAAGGTTCCGTTTTTTAAATCAGTTACGATGCCGTTCATTTTGTTTTCGGTTAAGCCATAGAATTTAATCGAGAGCGCTGTCAGGACGTAGAACAACGCCGGGACCAGGGTGAACAGCAGCACCACGCCATGTACCGCTGATGCGGGCTGCGCCGCGCTGTTGGCGGCATAATGGAAGTATGCCAGCACCCAGCCCAACACCGCCCCACCGACGGCGACACCCAGTTTTATCACGAAGATATTGGCCGCGACGTTCATGCCGGTAATACGCCGTTGGGTTTTCCACTCACCATATTATTGGTATCGGTAATCATTGACCACTGCAGCGCGCCATTACCGCCCTGAATAATAGAAATCAGGATGTGTACCGTCAGCACCAGCGTCCAGTATTGCACCGGGACAATAAAGCAAAGGACGCCAAGCGCAGCGGTCAGCAGGTTAATCCAGAACGACAGTTTCACTTTGCAAAAACGGGTGCCGAATGGTTTGGCCAGTACCGAACCAAGCATGGAGGCAAACATCCCACCCAGCATAAATAGCGTAATCACCTCCGCGCCTTTATTCAGCACACTATTCACGTAATAGACCACCGAACCGCCGCGGATCACCACCGCCACCAACATCATAAAGTTATAGACCGAGAGGATGAGCCACTGCTCGTTGCGAAAAAGGATTTTAACATCGCGGGTAATATTGAGATTTTCCTCTTTAATCGGCTGCACGCGCTCTTTAGTGGTGGCGAAGCAGACGATAAACATCAGACAACCAATGACGCCAAACAACGCCATCGACACCTGGATACCGGTCGCGCGATCGCCGGGATAGAGAAAATCAGCCAGTGGTAAAATAAACGCCGTGCCCAGCGCGCCGCCGATGGGAGTGATAGCGAAGCGCCAGGATTGCAGCGAGAGGCTTTCACGCGGGTCGGAGGTGAGTGCCGCCCCCAATGAGCAGTAAGGTATATTAATCGCGGTGTACATTAGCGTCATAAATATATATGCCGCTACCGCATAGACAATTTTGCCTGAATCGGAGAACGAGGGGATGGAATAAACCAGCACGCAGCTAACGGCAAACGGAACGCAAATCGCCAGCAGCCACGGACGAAAGTGTCCCCAACGGGTGGAGGTGGCATCGGCAATCGCCCCCATGATCGGATCGGTAATCGCATCCAGCAGGCGTACCAGCAGAAACATAGTACCCATCACCGCCGGCGGCAGGCCATAAATATCGGTATAAAAATAAGCAAGGATGGCAACGGATGAGTCAAACACAATATGACTGGCCGCATCCCCCAGGCTATAACCGACTTTCTCTTTTATCGAAATTTTATCGCCAGCAGACATACATTACTCCTTCAGGTCAAATGTAACCGGTTTCTTTCTGGCCTGCATTCTTCCCTTTTAGCGCCTCCTGTCGCCATTATGTTTTTTTATTAATTATTTATGTTTTTTAATTTATGTGATCGCGAGAGTGTTCAAATGAAAGGGTGAAATAGGTTTTGTTTTGCCGATCACAATTTACCAGCGGATTACTGATTCATTTTAATCATTGAGGGTGAGAACCTGTTCTTTTATCGCACATAATAAGATCGATACCGTTAGCCATTTATCACTCTTACTCCCTAATTATATTTTTTATTAATATTCGCAAGGCGATTCATTATATTTACATCATTCTCGTCAGGCTAAGTTGGCATAACGGCATCCTGTCGCTCGCCGCGGCGCCAGGTAAATAATCTGTTTTCGGCCAAAATGTTAACTACGACACGCGCGGTAACAGATATTCGGCTAAGGTTTTCTGATGGCCGTTCGCAGTGGCGCGAAGTCAGTAACATACAAAATGGAGAATTATCGATGACGAGATCGGTTCCACGTCGCCCGGAAACCCTATCCTGGCTTATTCAACTGGCGTTGGGAGGCGCACTGTTAAGCCTGACGACCTTTGCCGTTCAGGCCGACGAGAATACCCCCGCCCTACCGCCATCGCCTGATGTGCTATTGGGCCCGCTATTTAATGATGTACAAAGCGCGAAACTGTTCCCTGACCAAAAAACCTTTGCCGACGCGGTACCGAACAGCGATCCGCTGATGATCCTGGCCGACTATCGAATGCAGAAAAGCCAGGCCAGTTTCGACCTGCGCCATTTCGTCGAGATCAACTTCACCCTCCCGCGCGACAACGATCAATACGTGCCGCCGAAAGGGCAAACCCTCCGCCAGCATATTGACGGCCTGTGGCCAGTACTGACCCGCAGCACCGTCGAGGTGGAAAAATGGGATTCGCTGCTGCCGCTGCCGAAACCTTATGTAGTACCCGGCGGACGCTTCCGCGAAGTCTATTATTGGGACAGCTATTTCACCATGCTGGGTCTCGCCGAGAGCGGGCACTGGGATAAAGTGAAAGACATGGTGACTAACTTCGCCTCCGAGATAGACAACTGGGGCCATATTCCAAACGGTAACCGCAGTTACTACCTGAGCCGCTCGCAGCCGCCGTTCTTCTCATTTATGGTTGAACTGTTAGCCAGCCACGATGGCGATCGGGCGTTGAAAACCTGGCTACCACAGATGGAAAAAGAGTACCGCTATTGGATGGAAGGCGCCGACGCGCTGGCGCCCGGGAAGGCCAACAAACGGGTGGTACGCATGGAAGATGGCGCACTGCTCAACCGCTATTGGGATGATAACGACACGCCGCGCCCGGAATCCTGGCTCGACGACGTGACCACCGCCAAAAACAACCCGAATCGCCCGGCGACTGACATCTACCGCGACTTGCGCTCTGCCGCGGCGTCCGGCTGGGATTTCAGCTCCCGCTGGATGGATAATCCGCAGCAGTTAGGCACCATTCGTACCACCAGCATCGTCCCTGTCGACCTCAATGCGCTGATGTTCCACATGGAGAAAACCCTCGCTCTCGCCAGTAAAGCCGCCGGCGATAACACCAAAGCCGGGCAATATGATGCGTTGGCTAACGCCCGCCAGAAAGCGCTGGAGAAATACCTGTGGAACGATAAAGAGGGCTGGTATGCCGATTACGATCTGAAAAGCCATAAAGTCCGTAATCAGTTGACCGCTGCGGCGCTGTTCCCGTTGTATGTCAAAGCGGCATCCAGCGAACGCGCGGCGAAGGTTGCCGCGGCGGCGGAAAGTCGTCTGCTGAAACCGGGCGGTTTAACCACTACTACGGTCAATAGCGGCCAACAGTGGGATGCGCCAAACGGCTGGGCGCCGCTGCAATGGGTGGCGGTGGAAGGCTTGCAGAACTACGGCCAGAAAAAAGTGGCGATGGACGTGACCTGGCGCTTCCTCAGCAACGTACAACATACCTACGACAGCAAGCAGAAACTGGTAGAGAAATATGACGTCAGTTCAACGGGCACCGGCGGCGGCGGTGGCGAATACCCACTCCAGGACGGTTTCGGCTGGACCAATGGCGTGACGCTGAAAATGCTCGACCTGGTCTGCCCGCAGGAAAAACCGTGCGATGCGCTACCGGCGACGCGTCCGGCCGCCAACGATCCGTCAGCCAGCGCTGACGCCAATAAACCGGCCGCCGCGCCGGCCGCTCAGTAACTTCATCTCGCCCGGCGTCCCTGCGCCGGGTTCCTTCACGACGTTATCGACTCTGCGTCATCCTTACGGGGTAATCCTCTGGCAAACCCGGCGATTTTTGATCTCACGCAATAGTGATTGCGTTATATATGTAAATATATAGCGATTTTTTAATCTCTTTGTTTCCGGATTGAAACATATGCCATGTTCCCGCCGTACCTTTCTGCAGGCGCTGAGCCTGACGCTGTGCTTACCGAGCATCAAAGGCTGGGCAAGCACAGCGTCCCCAGCATTTACTCTCGGGAGCATCCCCGCGCCCGCGACTATTCAGCGTATCGTTAGCGCCGGCGCGCCGGCCGATATGCTGCTACTCGCCGCCGCGCCGGAAAAGCTATTAGGTTTCTCCTCTTTTGATTTTTCCCGCCTGCCGCATCCTCCGCTGGCGCAAGAGATTGCCCATCTACGCAAACTCGGACGTCTCGCCGGGCGCGCCAGCACCCTATCGCTGGAGACACTAGTTGCGCTTGCGCCCGATCTGATCGTCGATTGCGGCAACGCGGATGAAAGCTGGATATCACAGGCCAGGCGGGTCGGCGCGCGCAGCGGCATTCCCTGGGTGTTAATCAGAGGTACGCTGGCAACGTCGGCGCAGCAGCTATTAACCATTGGCGAAATTGTCGATCGGCCGACGCGAACTCAGGCGCAAGCGGCGCTGGCGCAGCGTTTTATTAACGACGCCCTCGCCTTTTCCCATTCGGCTGGCGCCGCAAATAGTTTCTACGCCGCCCGCGGCGCGAAGGGGCTGGAAACCGGGCTCGCCGGATCATTACATACCGAAGCGGCGGAACTCCTGGGGCTGACCAACGTCGCTCGCGCCGCCGGGCGCACGGGGTTAAGTCAGGTGTCGCTGGAAAATCTGCTGCAGTGGCAGCCGGATATTATTTTGACCCAGGAGGCGACGACCTGGCGGCATATTACTCAGGATCCGCGATGGCGAGCCGTCGACGCCGTGGCGAAAGGGAAAGTCTTGCTGCTTGATGGTTTACCCTTCGGCTGGCTGGATGCCCCGCCCGGGATTAACCGCCTGGCTGGTCTGCGCCGCCTGCACGGCTGGCTGGATCCACAAATTCAAACCACACTGCAAGCCGACCTTACTCGCTATAGCGCGCTGTTCTGGCATACGCCGCTCTCCTCTCAACGCTACGCGGAGCTTATGAGTCCAGCATGAAAAATCTTAGCCTGAGCTTCACGTTATTCGCGGCCCTTTTGTTCACCCTGAGCATCGCGCTGCTGACCGGTCCCTGGGATCTGACGCCCGCGCGCCTTTACGATCTGCTGTTCTCTTCCAACGCCAACACGCGCGACAGCATCGTCTTCTGGCAAATTCGCCTGCCAAGAATTGTTGCCGCATTGCTGATCGGCGCGTCGCTCTCCGCCGCCGGGACCGCCTACCAGGGTATATTTCGTAACCCGCTGGTTTCACCCGATATCCTCGGCGTCGCCGCCGGTGCAGGTCTCGGCGCCTGCTTCGCCATCTGGAGTGGAGGCAGCGCGTGGTTTATCCAGCTTTGCGCGTTCTTCGGCGGTCTGGCGGTGGTCGGCGGCGTGATGGTTATCGCGCGCGCCGCCACCCGCCACGAGCCCGTACTGACCCTGGTACTGGTCGGAATCGCATTAGGGACGCTATGCGGCGCGGGGATATCGCTGATTAAAATCATCGCCGATCCTTATACCCAATTGCCAACTATCACCTTCTGGTTGCTGGGCGGGCTTGCTGACATCACCACCGGCGATCTGGTTTTTGCCGCCCCGCTGATGGTTATCGGCTGCTTGCCGCTATGGCTGTTGCGCTGGCGACTCAACGTCCTGACGCTTTCCGATGACGAAGCCCGCGCGCTGGGATTAAACGTCGCGCGCCTGCGGCTGGTTATCGTGCTGTGCGCCACGCTGGCCACCGCCAGCGCGGTGGCGATTGCCGGCATCATCGGCTGGGTTGGGCTGATTGTCCCACACATCGGCAGGCTGCTTACTGGCAGCAACCATCAGCGGCTGCTACCGGTCGCCATGACGCTGGGAGCAATACTACTTATGCTCACCGATACACTCGCCCGTGGCATCAGCGCGACGGAAATCCCGCTCGGCATTCTGACCTCATTTATCGGCGCGCCATTCTTCCTCGCTCTGCTATTACGACGGAGTCCGCTATGACGTTACTTGCCGTTCGTCAGGCCTGCGTCGGCTACGCCCAACGCACGGTTCTGAACAATGTCTCTTTTACCTTATCCGCCGGGACAATTTGCTGCCTGTTGGGGGCAAACGGTAGCGGAAAAACGACGCTAATGCGCAGTATACTTGGCCTGCTTAAGCTACACGGCGGCGAGATAACCCTCGACGGTACCGCTATCGGGAGGATGTCATCGCGCGAACGCGCCAACGCGATCGCCTGGGTTCCACAGGCCCACGATGGCGCTTTCGCTTTTAGCGTCATCGATATGGTGCTGATGGGCCGCAGCCCGCATTTGAATACCTTTACCCAACCCGCGCCGCGCGATCGTGAGATAGCGCTGGCCCAGCTTTCATCATTTGGAATTGCTCATCTCGCCGAACGTAGCTGGTCAACCCTCAGCGGCGGCGAACGCCAACTGACATTAATCGCCCGCGCGCTGGTTCAGCAGCCGCGGTTGCTGTTACTCGATGAACCTGCTTCCAGCCTCGATTTCGGTCACCAAATCCGCCTGCTCGATGCCTTACGTCAGCTACGCCAGCGCGGCGTCACATTGCTGATGTCGACCCATCATCCTCTGCACGCGTTGGCGATTGCCGATCGGGTCATCCGCGTCGAAGCGAACGGACAAGTTAGCAGCGGCTCGCCGCAGGAACAGCTCAGCGTCAGCGCCCTTGCCGAGCTCTATGGCGTCACGCCGGCGCAGATCCACCGCCACCTTGGTCACTCTTACGTTGAAGGATAATTATGCTCATTGATGATATCGATTTTGCCGAACTCTACCGCCAGCAGCTGAAGCTCGCCGGGCGAACCGAGAAATCCCCCGCGCACTGGGATGCCCGCGCGGAAAAAATGGCCACGGACTGCGCCCGCCCCAGCGATAGCTATTTACTGCAACTGCTGGAGAAAATCGATTTAACCGACGCCGAAAGCCTGTTTGATATGGGCTGTGGACCCGGTACCGTTGCGCTGGCGCTGGCCGATAAGCTCACTCAGGTGCACGGCGTCGATTACAGCGAGGGGATGCTGGCGGTGGCCCAGCGCCGCGCCGCCGCGCGTAACATCGACAACGTCCGCTGGCACCGCCGGGCGTGGGAGGAGTCGTGGGATGACCTGCCGCGCTGCGATATCGCCGTCGCTTCACGTTCTACGCTGGTTATCGATATGCAATCGGCGATGGAGAAGCTCAACCGTCAGGCCAGACTTCGCGTCTACACCACCCATCTGGTAAGCCCGTGGTTTATGTCGCCGGCCATCCAGCGCGCGCTGGGCCGCGAGGTGGTCGAACTTCCAAACTACATCTATGCGCTGAACGTACTGTATCAGATGGGTATTCACGCACAGGTCGATTTTATTCGCGGCCCGAACTGCCAGCAGGACAACAGCACTTTCGCACGCTTCGAAGAGAACGTGAAGTGGACGCTTGGCGTACTTGATGATGACGAACGCGCCCGCCTTCAGCACTGGTATCGCCAGCAGGATCCGCAGCGCATCGCCCCGCCCACCCGCGACTGGGCGCTGATTTCCTGGCAATGCGGGGCCGCCTCATGATCTATTTCCCCCAGGCGCTCACCGATAGCTGGTTGATGGAGGATATCAGTGGCGGTGATTTAACGACGCGCGCGCTGGCTATAGGCGAAAAAGCCGGGGTGATGACCTGGCGCCTTCGACAAGGTGGCTGCGTCAGCGGGATCGCCCCGGCGGTGCAGATGCTGCAAAGCCTCGGTTTGACGGTTTCACAGCAAGCGTTTGATGGCGCACAGGCCGGCCCGGGCGATATCTTGCTGTGCGCTAACGGCCGCGCTGAAGCGCTGCACCAGGGATGGAAAGCGGTGCAAAACGTACTCGAATGGAGCTGCGGCGTCTCATCCTATGTGGCGCAGATGCTGGCGGTATTGCATCAGCGACTGCCCAATGGGCATATAGCCTGTACCCGTAAAGCGATCCCCGGCACGCGGCTGTTAGGCACTCAGGCGATTATCGCCGCCGGCGGAATTATCCATCGTGCCGGGTGTGCGGAAACGCTGCTGCTCTTCGCCAACCACCGCCATTTTCTGACTCCCGACAACGACTGGCCTGCGGCGATCAAACAGCTACGACGCCGCGCGCCGGAAAAAAAGGTCGCCGTTGAAGCAGACAACGTTGAGGAAGCGCTGGCCGCACTGGAGGCGGCTCCGGATATTTTGCAACTGGATAAATTTACCCCACAGCAGGCCCGCGATATCGCGCTACGGGCGCAGTGCCTCGCCCCGCGCTGTACGCTGGCGATCGCTGGCGGCATTACTTTAAGCACCCTTCCTCATTATCTCGATTGTGGCATCGAACTATTTATCACTTCCGCGCCATGGTACGCGCCGCCGGCCGATATTCAGGTCAGCCTGCAGATGGATAGCTCGCAATAAAAAAACAAAAACAGGAATAATAAAAATGAAAATCAGGAACAGCGTTATTTATACCGCTCTGGGTTTAGCAATCAATCAGTCCGCCTGGTCAGCGGCGGCCGAAGAGTCAATGACCGTCTGGTCAAGTCCGGTACCGGCGGCAGCCACCAATATTCTCGGCCAGGAGATGATGCAGTCTCTGGATAAAAACGACGTCGCCCACGCGCTATCGGTGGTTCCCGGCGTGATCATGCAAAAAGCCGGCAGCCGCAACGAACTCCAGGTGAAAGTACGCGGTTTTGACGGCCGCCAGGTACCGGTCTTTTTTGACGGCGTGCCGATTTACGTCCCCTACGATGGCAATCTCGACCTCGGCCGTTTTCTCACCTCCGATATTGCGTCGGTCGAAGTCTCCAAAGGCTATTCCTCTTTACTACAAGGCCCCAACCAGATGGGCGGCGCGATTAACATTACCACCCCGCGGCCGAGCAAACCGCTGGAGGCCAGCGTCGGCTATCGCCAGGGGTGGAGTCGCAGTAAAGATAACGCCTTCGATACCCACGCGTCGCTTGGCGCCAGTAACGATCTTGGCTATATCCAGCTCAGCGGTAGCCGCCTCAAGCAGGATTTTCTCGGTCTGCCGCATGGCGTCAACAATTCGATCGCCGGTGAAGATGGCAAAATGGCCAACTCCGCCAGCGACGATAAGCGCGGCATCATTAAACTGGGCTTCACGCCGCGCGCTAATGACGAATATGCTTTCACTTACATTAAGCAGGACGGCGAAAAGCAGAATCCGCCGTATGCTGGCACCAGCAGCCAAAAATCACGTTACTGGCAGTGGCCGGAATATGACAAGGAAAGCTACTACTATCAGGGAACAACTCATCTTGGCGACGCTTTTACCCTGAAAAGCCGCCTGTACCACGATACCTTTAAAAATACGCTGTTGATGTACAACACCCTTACCGACCTCAACAACAAAAAAGGTAACTACAGTCATTACGATGACTACAGCACCGGCGCAGGTCTACAGCTCTCGGCGGATGTTCGCGACAGCGACCAGCTTTCGCTGGCGGTAAACTGGAAAGATGATGTTCATCGCGAAAAAAGCGCGGTAAATGGTCCCTACGATCGCTATCAGGATCGCACCTGGTCGGTCGCCAGCGAATATCAATGGGCCGCCGCCGACGATCTCGATATCGTCGCCGGCATCAGCTACGACTGGCGAAATAGTCTTGAAGGCAAAAAGCACGAAAACGACGGCAGCGTGACCCATTATGCCGACAACCGGCAAAGCGCCTTTAACTGGGAAACCATGGCTCGTTATCACTTTGCCAGCCAGGACACCCTTGCCTTGTCCTGGTATGATCGTACCCGTTTCCCGACGCTCAAAGAGCGCTACACCACCTCAAAACCGGCAAAAGATCAGGTCGCGCTGGTCAACCCGCAGCTGAAACCGGAACGCGCCCGCGGCGTGGATCTCACCTGGAATGGCCATATTAACGACAGCTGGAGCTACGAGGTTAGCGGCTGGTACAACCGGGTCAGCGATGCGATTCTGGCGATCAATATTGATGATGATACCGTGCAGAATCAAAACAGTGGGCGCGTCGATTACAGCGGGATTGATATAGGGATTAAAGGATCGCCGCTCACGCTACTGGATGTTGGGCTGAGCTATGGCCTGATACACGCCGATGCAAAACGCCAGGAAGCGGGGAAAGTCACCGACCTGCCGAATCAGACCTTAACCGCCTGGCTGACCCTTAAGCCGATAGAACCACTACGCCTGACGCTGTCGGAAGAGGCCCGCTCATCCAGCTACAGCAATAGCGATGGTTCCCAGCGCGCGCCGGGTTTTGCCATTACTCATCTGCGGGCCGATTACGCGATTGGCCGCGGTTTCAGCGTCAATGCCTCGGTCAATAACCTGTTCGATACCCGCTATTACTACAGCGAAGGATTTGTAGAAGAGGGACGTAATTTTTGGGCCGGCGTCGAATATCAATTTTAAATACGGTTCCACGGCGGAATCAGGGAGTCAACGATGAACGCAAATCTTTCAGTCAGGCTGAAGGCCATTTTAGGTAACCGACGTCAGGCCGATGGTACGCAACGCAAAACGACACTTCACGGCCGCGTACGTCTCGAAACCCACGGCCTGGAAGCGGAAAACGGTATTCAGGAGCACTTCCCGGATCCGGACTGCGCGCTGATGCATTATGCGCTGGAGCATTACGATTTCTGGCGCGAACGCTACCCGGCGCTGAGCGGCCAGGCGCTATACACCGGGCTGTTCGGCGAGAACTTTTCCACCCGCGGGATGACGGAAAACGACGTCTGTCCGGGCGACGTTTTTCGCCTCGGCAGCGCGGAAATTCAGGTCTCCTGGGGCCGAGTCGCCTGCCAGACGATGGCCGAACGATTACAAGATCCTAATGCGCCGGACATCATGCATCAGCAGTCACGCAACGGCTGGTTCTATCGTGTTGTCACGCCAGGGGAAACTGGCTGCGATGATACGTTTATTCTTATCGATCGCCCTGCTGAAGGCTGGCCGCTCAGCCGAGTACAACGAATAGTGTTTAACCACCGGGGGAGTGATGAAGAGCTATGGGCGCTGTCGGCGATGCCGTTTCTTGCCGCGCCATGGCGGGCGTTGGCCATGTTACGACTGGAAAGCCAACGCTGAGTTCAAGGCCGAGGCTTGTACTATTCCTTACGTGCAGAGAGAACCGGCCAGTTTCTCTGCCACGCAGTTCGGGTGCCGCACCGAACTGCGCCTCTCCACAAGTGATAAACCGAACAGTATCACCCGGCACCACACATTAGTGGGCCCACGCAAGCGCAGCGCCAACGGGCAATATCCGCGGATAAGGAGCCGCTTTTGCGCCGGATGGCGGCTGCGCCTTATCCGGTCTACCGTTCGTGCGGCTGCCGTTAATTTTTTCACCGTGTTCGCTGAATTTATACGGCATTCGCTTGATCATGCAAAAGCAAACGATAATAATTCGCATTATTTTTAACGAAAAAGTGTTTCGTTTGTTTTCCGCGGCGGCGCACAGGAGTGCCAAACCGCGCTATTCAGGATTATGGCATGATCTCATCCGTTTACTTTAAGCGCTCAGCGCTGGTGTGCGCGTTCGCCGCCGCCTTTCCTCTCGCCGCGCAAGCGGAAGAAACTCTGGTGGTGACCGCGCAGCCTGACGACTCCGCCAGCGCGCAGACTCAGGGTTACAACGCGAAAACCTCTACCGGGGCCAGCAAAACCGACCAGCCGCTGATCACCACCGCGCAGTCGGTTTCGGTCATCACCCGCCAGCAGATCGCCGATCAGGGGGCCAACACCGTCAGCCAGGCGCTACAGTACACGCCGGGGGTTTACTCCAGCTTTGGCGGCGGCGCGACGCGCTTCGATACGATTTCCCTGCGCGGCTACCACGGCGGCGATGTCGATAACCTGTTCCTCGACGGCATGCGCCTGATGAGTGATGGCGGCAGCCATAACGTTCTGCAAATCGATCCGTGGTTTATCGAACGCGTCGATGTTATTCGCGGCCCCTCTTCCGCGCTCTACGGCCAGAGCGTGCCGGGCGGCGTAGTCAACCTGACCTCCAAACGCCCGCAGTTCACCCAGCAGGGCCACTTCCGCCTAACCGGTGGCACGCAAAACACCAAGGGCGCGGCCTTCGATTATACCGATGCCATCAATGATCAGTGGGCCTGGCGGCTGATCGGCATGACCCGCAGCAGCGACACGCAGTATGACCATACCCGCGAAGAACGCTACGCGATCTCGCCTTCCGTGTTATGGCAGCCGGATAGCGATACCTCACTGCTGCTGCGCGCCTATTTGCAAAAAGACCCCTCCGGCGGCTACCACGGCTCTCTGCCGCTGGACGGCACCCGCTACGCGCACAATGGTCGTAAGCTCTCTCCCGGCACCAACGAAGGCGATCCGGGCGATGGCTACCAGCGCCGCGAGCAGATCTACAGCTATGAATTTAATCACCAGTTCAGCGACGTCTGGTCGGCTTATTCCGCCGGTAGCTATACCCACACCAACGTCTCACTGGATCAGGTCTATCAGGTCGGTTGGGTCGGCGACAGCGATATGCTCTCCCGCGGCTACAGCGGCTCACGCGGGTCGCTGGACGCCTGGTCAACCGATAACCGCCTGCGCGCCGACTTCAATACCGGCGAGCTGGCGCATACGCTGATCCTCGGCGCCGAATATCACCGCTTCCGCAATGATCTCTGGACCGGCGCGGGCAGCGCGGCACCGCTCAACCCGTTCACCGGCTACACCCGGCAAACCGGGCATACCGTGACCTGGAGCGACAACAATAACCGCCGTTATTATCAGACCGGGCTGTATCTGCAGGATGAAATGGTCTGGAATCGCTGGCATGTTGATGTTTCCGGGCGCTATGACCGGATCGTTTCACAGCAGGTTAGCGATACCTGGGGCACGTCAAATCGCCGCTCCGACGATCACATTAGCGGCCGCGCCTCACTGCTGTACGCCCTCGACAATGGGCTCTCGCCCTACTTAAGCTACAGTCAGGCGATTACCCCGGCGATGCTGCCGGGCGCCGACGGCAAGCCCTTAAAACCCACGACGGCCGAACAGGTGGAGGCGGGTTTGAAATTCCAGCCGCCAGGCAGCAGCGACCTGTACAGCATCGCTATCTACGATCTGACGCAGAAGGATGTCGCCACCCGCGATCCGAACATCGCCACCGCAACCTATATTCCGGCCGGGAAAGTCCATTCGCAGGGCGTAGAACTGGAGGCGCATAACCAGATTACGCCGCAGCTGAGCACGATTGCCTCCTATACCTGGAACCGCCTGCGCTTTCAGGACACCAAAGACGGCACCGATAACAATACACCGCAGTTGACGCCGGACCAGATGGCCTCGTTGTGGGCGCATTACCAATTGCCTGCGGGGATTAGCATCGGCGCTGGCGTGCGCTATATCGGTAAGCAGTGGGCGGATGACGCCAATACCGAGCGTCTGCCGTCGGTCACGCTAGTGGATGCGATGGCGCGCGCTGACCTTGGCGCCTGGTCGCCAGCGATGAAAGGCGCTTACGTGCAGGTAAACGCCAATAACCTCGGCGATCGCGAGTATATTTCCGGCTGCTACGGCACCGGCAACTGCTACTGGGGAGCGGAACGTAGCGTCACGGCGACCGTAGGCTACGATTTCTAATCGGGGTATTGCCTCCGGGAAAACCCCGGAGGCAAGAGGCAGACCGACGTTACATCGCGTCCAGCGCTTTCTGCAGCTTCCAGATATAGCGCGGCGCCTGTGGAGCCGGATGTTTTTTCGCCACATGTTCGAAGAACTCATCGGCGTCGAGATCGTTAATCTCATCAATGGCGTCCTGGCGATTCGACGAGAAGGTGCGCAGCAGCGCGCCCGCGCCGTTGGCATACGACACCACCACCGCATAGCGCATCACCTGTGGGTCTTTAATCCCCGCCAGCGGGCCATTTTCCAGAATACTCAGGTAGGCCGCGCCCATCGAAATATTGCGCTCGGGGTTTTTCAGTTCACTGACCGAAGGCTCGCCTCGCCAGCCCATCCGCTGATAAACATCGCGCCCGGAAGTCGATGGCTTCAGCTGCATCAGCCCCACTGCGCCGGATTTGCTGACCACCGTCGGGTTGCCGCCGGACTCAATCGCGATGATCGCCGTCACCAGTTGTGGATCCACGCCCCACGCGGCACCGGCTTTTTCGCTGATCGGCATCCACTGCATCGCCCGTTTCACCGGCACCTCGGCGTTCCACGGCGGGTTAGTGTAATCATGCTTTGAGCTACAACCGGCCAACAGTACAAATAAAACAACAAACCATCTCAATTTCACACATCTATCCTTATGGAACCTGAATCATTTCCACTGAGCGAACCGCGCCAGCCCAGCGGCGAGTTGAATGATGACGGATACAGGCTGAAGTTTGCCACCGGAGATGACATTAGGCCCTCCAGGCGGCATGATAACCCTTTCATTCTTAGCAAGGAATTGCCATGTCTCAGTTTTATCTGGTCGCCCCTTCCGGTTACTGCATCAATCAACAGGCGGCGGCCCGCGGCGTGACCCGTCTGCAGGAGGCCGGTCATCAGGTGCTGAACCAACAGGCGATCCCCCGTCGACAGCAGCGTTTCGCCGGTAGTGAAAGCGAACGACTGGCCGATATTAACCAACTTGCCGCCCTTGAGGGAAAAAATCGCATCGTGCTGGCGGTTCGCGGCGGCTATGGCGCCACCCGTCTGCTGCCGCACATTGACTGGCAACGGCTTGCCACGCGCCAGCAGCAGGACCCGCTGCTTATCTGCGGTCACAGCGATTTCACCGCGATCCAGATGGGGCTATTGGCTCAAGCGAACACCATCAGCTTCAGCGGGCCGATGTTGGCGGGCAACTTCGGCGCCGAAACGTTAAATGACTTTACCGAACGCCACTTCTGGCAGGCGCTACGCGAGCCCGAGTTTACCCTCGAATGGCAAGGCGAAGGCCCAAATTGCCACACCGAAGGAACGCTGTGGGGAGGGAATCTGGCGATGATCGTCTCGCTTATCGGCACCCCATGGCTGCCGCAGATTAGCGACGGTATTCTGGTGCTCGAGGATATCAACGAACACCCATTCCGCGTCGAGCGTATGCTGCTGCAATTGCTGAATAGCGGCATTCTCGCCCGCCAACGGGCCATCGTGCTCGGTAGTTTTACCGGCGCACAACCCAACGACTATGACGACGGCTACGATCTGCCCTCGGTTTACACCTGGCTGCGCGACCAGCTCGCGATTCCGCTGATCACCGGCCTTGAGTTTGGCCACGAGCAGCGCACCGTAACCCTACCGCTCGGCGCGCGCGCTCGGCTGGTGAACAACGCTTCCGCCACGACATTAACCCTCAGCGGCCATCCGGTGCTGGCGGAATAAAAAATCCTCCCCGCGAGTTTCCGGATACCTCGCGGATTGTTAAAATGGTGTAATTTTCATCCCTTCACGCTGACAAGGAGTACGTGAACATTGGACGCCGCTGCGGTCATTAGTCTGTTTATCCTGGGTTCTGTTTTAGTAACCTGCAGTATTTTATTGAGTTCCTTTTCCTCACGTCTCGGCATCCCGATTCTGGTTATTTTCCTCGCCATCGGCATGCTGGCAGGCGTCGATGGTATCGGCGGCATTCCATTCGATAACTACCCCTTTGCCTATATGGTGAGCAACCTCGCGCTGGCGGTGATCCTGCTGGACGGCGGGATGCGCACCCAGGCCAGTTCGTTTCGCGTCGCGCTATGGCCCGCGCTGTCGCTGGCAACGGTCGGCGTACTGATTACCTCGGCGCTTACCGGGATGATGGCGGCGTGGATCTTCAAGCTCGATTTGATTGAAGGGCTACTGATTGGCGCGATTGTCGGCTCCACCGACGCCGCGGCGGTGTTTTCGCTGCTCGGCGGCAAGGGCCTGAACGAGCGCGTTGGCTCCACCCTTGAAATCGAATCCGGTAGTAACGATCCGATGGCGGTATTTTTGACGATCACCCTTATCGAGATGATCCAACAGCACGAGACCGGCCTGAGCTGGATGTTCGTGGTGCATATCATTGAGCAGTTTGGTCTGGGGATCGCCATTGGCCTTGGCGGCGGCTATCTGCTGCTGCAAATGATCAACCGCATCGTCCTACCGACCGGGCTCTATCCGCTGCTGGCGTTAAGCGGCGGGATTATGATTTTTGCCGTCACGACCTCACTGAACGGGAGCGGCATTCTGGCGGTCTATCTCTGCGGTTTTCTGTTAGGCAACCGGCCGATTCGCAACCGTCACGGCATCCTGCAAAACTTTGACGGCCTGGCGTGGCTGGCGCAAATTGCCATGTTCCTCGTGCTCGGTCTGCTGGTGACGCCGTCCGACCTGTTGCCGATCGCCATTCCGGCGCTGCTGCTATCGATGTGGATGATTTTCATCGCTCGTCCGCTGTCGGTATTCGCTGGCCTGCTGCCGTTCCGCGGCTTTAACCTGCGCGAGCGGGTATTTATCAGTTGGGTCGGCCTGCGCGGCGCGGTGCCGATTATTCTCGCCGTCTTCCCGATGATGGCCGGGCTTGAAAACGCACGCCTGTTCTTTAACGTCGCCTTCTTCGTGGTGCTTATTTCGCTGGTGTTACAGGGAACCTCACTGTCGTGGGCGGCGAAAAAGGCCAAAGTCGTGGTTCCGCCAGTTGGCTGGCCTATCTCACGCGTCGGGCTAGATATCCACCCGGAAAACCCGTGGGAACAGTTTGTTTATCAGTTGGGCGATGATAAATGGTGCGTCGGCGCGGCGCTGCGCGACCTGCATATGCCGCCGGAGACGCGCATTGCGGCGCTGTTCCGCGACAATGTTCTGCTTCATCCGACCGGTAGCACGCGGCTGATGGATGGCGATATTCTCTGCGTTATCGGCCGTGAGCGCGACCTGCCAGCGCTGGGTAAAATGTTCAGCCAGTCGCCGCCGGTATCGCTCGATCAGCGCTTCTTTGGCGACTTCATCCTCGATGCTGAAGCCAAATTCGCCGACGTCGCGCAAATCTACGGCCTCGACGGCGGCGAGGAGTTCCGCGAACACCAGCAATCGCTGGGCGATGTGATTCAGCAACTGCTGGGCGCAGTGCCGGTTGTCGGTGACCAGGTGGAATTTGCCGGAATGATATGGACGGTCGCAGAAAAAGAAAACGATCACGTACTGAAGGTTGGGGTACGCGTCGCGGAAGAAGAGGCGGAGTGATCCGCCTCACATTAAGTTACACCGTCACGACCGGGACGCGCGGCGCCAGCGCGCACATTAATTCATAACCGACGGTGCCGCTAGCCGCAGCGACATCGTCAATCTTAATGTCCTGCCCCCACAACTCAACCGGCGCGCCAATACCGGCCTGCGGACAAGGCGTCAGATCCACCGCCAGCATATCCATCGAAATACGCCCGACCGTCGTGGTCCGTACGCCATCGACCAGTACCGGCGTGCCGCTTGGCGCAACGCGCGGATAACCGTCGGCATAGCCGCAGGCGACAATGCCGATACGCTGCTCGCCGGAGGCCTGATACAGCCCGCCATAGCCCACCCGCTCGCCGTTTTTCAGCGTCTGTACGGCAATCACTTCACTGCTGAGCGTCATCGTAGGTTTCAGGCCGCTATTGGCGATATCCTGCCATTGCCCCGACGGCGACGCGCCGTAGAGCACAATCCCCGGACGAACCCAGTCAAAATGCGCTTCCGGATGCCACAGCGTAGCCGCTGAGTTTGACAGCGAACGCGGGCAATCAAGCCCTTCCGCCGCCTGCTCGATGCGGCGCATCGGCTCGACGATACCCTGCGGATCCTCCGCTTGCGCAAAGTGCGACATCAACGTCATTTCTCCGACGTTGGCAAGCGATCGCAGCTGTTGCCAGACGGTATGCACCCGCTCAGGCATGAAGCCCAACCGGTTCATGCCGCTATTCACCTTCAGATAAATATCCAGCGGCGCGTGCAGTTTAGCCTGCTGCAACGCTTTAATTTGCCAGTTGCTGTGCACGCTGGTGGTCAGGCGATACTTATCGAGCAACGCCAGTTCATCGGCGTGGAAGAAGCCCTCCAACAGCAGAATCGGCCCTTTCCAGCCATTCTCCCGCAGCAGAATCGCCTCTTCGAGGTTGAGCAGCGCGTAGCCATCTGCGGCGCTCAAGGCCTGCCACATCCGTGCCAGACCGTGACCGTAAGCATTGGCCTTCACCACCGCCCAAACGCGCGAGCCAGGGGCCGCGCGACGGACAATCTGTAAATTTTGTCGTAAAGCCGACAAATCAATGCTGGCTTTTACCGGACGAGACATGAGGACTCCTTAGTTATGCACGCCGTGCAGATGCTGGGCGCGAGCCGGAGTAAAGCCAGGGCTGTAGCGCGCCACCGCCAGATCGTCATACGGGATCGCCGGCGTACGCCCGGAGATCAGGTCGCTCAACAGCTGGCCGGAACCGCAGGCCATGGTCCAGCCCAACGTACCGTGTCCGGTGTTCAACCACAGGTTTTTGTAGGGCGTACGGCCAACCACCGGCGTACCATCCGGCGTCATCGGCCGCAGGCCGGTCCAGAAGGTGGCCTGCTCGACGTAGCCGCCGCGCGGGAACAGATCGCGCACGACCATTTCCAGCGTCTCGCGGCGCGGTTGCAGCAGTTCTTTATTAAAGCCGACGATTTCCGCCATACCGCCGACGCGAATACGCTGGTCAAAGCGGGTAATGGCGATTTTGTAGGTCTCATCAAGGATCGTCGACACCGGTGCGCCGCTCTCTTCGGCAATCGGAATCGTTAACGAGTAGCCCTTCAGCGGATAAACCGGGATATCCACCAGCCCTTTTAGCATCGCCGTCGAGTATGAGCCAAACGCCATCACATAGGCGTCGCCCTTGATAATCTCGTCGCCGCATTTCACGCCAGCGATCTGCTCGCCTTCATACAGCAGCGCATCAACAGACGTATTAAAGCGGAAAGTCACACCCGCCGCCTCAGCCATCGCCGCCAGGCGGGTGGTGAACAGCTGGCAGTCGCCGGTTTCATCATTGGGCAAGCGCAGACCGCCGGTCAATTTATGGCTGACTTCCGCCAGCGCCGGTTCCACTTCCAGCAGGCGGTTGGCTTCCAGTAGCTGATACGGTACGCCGGCATCTTCCAGCACAGCGATGTCGCGGGTGGCGTTTTCATACTGTTTTTCGGTACGGAAGAGCTGCAGGGTACCGCCCTGACGGCCTTCATACTGAATGCCGGTGGTTTCACGCAGCGCCTTCAGACAATCACGGCTGTATTCCGCCAGACGCACCATCCGGCCTTTGTTCTCCATGTAGTGGCGGGTATCGCAGTTACGTAGCATTTGCCACATCCACTTCAGCTGGAATTGCGTGCCATCAAGACCGATGGCCAGCGGCGCATGGCGCTGGAACATCCATTTGATCGCCTTCAGCGGCACGCCCGGCGCCGCCCACGGCGCAGCGTAGCCAGGGGAGATCTGTCCGGCATTGGCGGCACTGGTTTCTTCAGCGGGCCCTGGCTGGCGGTCAATGACCGTCACCTCATGCCCCGCCTGACTCAAATACCAGGCACTCGCTACCCCAACCACCCCACTTCCCAGTATGACGACTCGCATAGCCACTCCGTAATAGTTAAAGAACAATCATCTGATTACAAATTGATAACCCAGATGAAAATATTATTCAACATACGCTTTATTTATGGTGACTTATCTCACATCAAACCGCACCAGCGCTGACCCCAGAGATTTACTATCTCGTGCTACGCTTTATTTTTACTCAGCATAAAATGCTGCAACAATGTTAAATTAAGGCCTTTAGGATTGTGAAATCGCGAAGAAAAGAAATTACCCGCAGACGCAGTTTGTAATGGCGTGTTCTATGCTTGTTTAGAGGTTCTCCGCACAGAGAGAACCACCAACAACGAGGGCGCGCTAATGGCTACGATTGATTCCATGAACAGGGACACCACCCGTTTAAGCGATGGACCCGACTGGACTTTTGAACTGCTGGAAACCTATCTGGCCGAGGTCGATCGGGTGGCGAAGCTATACCGTCTCGACACCTACCCGCACCAAATCGAGGTGATCACCTCCGAACAGATGATGGACGCGTATTCCAGTGTCGGGATGCCCATTAACTACCCGCACTGGTCGTTCGGTAAAAAATTTATCGAAACTGAGCAGGCCTATAAGCACGGCCAACAGGGGCTGGCCTATGAAATCGTGATTAACTCCAACCCCTGTATCGCCTATTTAATGGAGGAGAACACCATTACCATGCAGGCGCTGGTGATGGCGCACGCCTGCTATGGACACAACTCCTTCTTTAAAAACAACTATCTGTTCCGCAGCTGGACTGATGCCAGTTCCATTATCGACTACCTGATCTTCGCGCGTAAATACATCACCGAGTGCGAAGAGCGCTACGGCGTCGATGAAGTCGAAAAGCTGTTGGACTCCTGCCACGCGCTGATGAACTACGGTGTCGACCGCTATAAGCGTCCGCAGAAAATCTCGCTGCAAGAGGAGAAAGCGCGGCAGAAAAGCCGCGAAGAGTATCTGCAAAGCCAGGTGAACATGCTGTGGCGTACCCTGCCGAAGCGAGAAGAAGAAAAAGCGATTGAGGCGACCCGCCGCTACCCTTCTGAGCCGCAGGAGAATCTGCTGTACTTTATGGAGAAAAACGCGCCGCTGCTCGAATCCTGGCAGCGCGAGATCCTGCGTATCGTGCGCAAGGTCAGCCAGTATTTTTATCCGCAGAAGCAGACTCAGGTAATGAACGAGGGCTGGGCGACATTCTGGCACTACACCATCCTCAATCATCTGTATGACGAAGGCAAAGTGACCGAGCGCTTTATGCTGGAGTTTCTGCACAGCCACACCAACGTGGTGTTCCAGCCGCCCTACAATAGTCCGTGGTACAGCGGTATTAACCCCTATGCGCTGGGTTTTGCCATGTACCAGGATATTAAACGCATCTGTCAATCGCCGACCGAAGAGGATCGTTACTGGTTCCCGGACATCGCTGGCTCCGACTGGCTGGAGACGCTGCATTTCGCCATGCGCGACTTTAAAGACGAGAGCTTTATCAGCCAGTTCCTGTCGCCGAAGGTCATGCGCGATTTCCGTTTATTCACCGTACTCGACGACGACCACAATAACTACCTGGAGATTTCCGCCATCCATAATGAGGAAGGTTACCGGGAAATCCGCTCGAAACTGTCGGCGCAGTACAACCTCAGCAACCTTGAGCCGAATATCCAGGTGTGGAATGTTGATTTACGTGGCGATCGTTCGCTGACGCTGCGCTACGTGCCGCATAACCGCGTGCCGCTGGATAAGAGCCGCCGTGAGGTGCTCAAACACGTCCACCGCCTGTGGGGCTTTGACGTTATTCTCGAACAGCAAAACGCTGATGGCAGCGTTGAGTTGCTGGAGCGCACACCGCCGCGACAGAACGCCTTGTAGCGTTGATTGATGCCAGAAAGCAAAACGCCCGGATTATCCGGGCGTTTTTGATTTATCGAGCCACGCTTAGCGTATATTCATCGCTAAATCGCCCGGCAGCGTTTTCTGCATCCGATGCCAGATCTCGCCACTGTTGTGACCATAGGCGCGAACGATTTCATACACTTTATCGTGCTGATTCTCTTCGCACACTTTCGCCAACTGGTGGTAGAAACCCAGCGCCAGGCTACGCGCTTCCGGATTGGCAAAGTAGTGACGACCGATACGGGTATACAGCCCCTTCATGCCGTTGAGGATCAGACCGTAGATCGGGTTGCCGGAGGCAAATGCCAGACCGCGGAAGATGTTGTAATCCAGATCGGCGAAGGCATCGGCGTGATCTTCAACTTCACGCGCTCTTGCCAGTACTTCCAGCGCTTTGTCCGGATGCTGACGGAAGGCAGTGCGAATAAAGATCGTCGAAATATTGGTACGAACCGAGAGCAAATTATCAATGAGCTGCGGTACGCTATCGTGGTCGAGACGCGCCAGTGTCTCAAGGATATTCAGCCCGGAAGTTTCCCAGAAGTTGTTGACCTTTGTCGGTTTACCATGCTGGATGGTTAACCAACCGTCGCGTGCCAGACGTTGCAACACTTCGCGCAGAGTGGTACGGGTTACACCAATCAGTTCAGAAAGTTCACGTTCAGCAGGGAGAATTGATCCAGGCGGGAAACGGTTATTCCAGATACTTTCAATGATGTACTCTTCCGCGAAACCCGCAGGGCTTTGCGCCTTAATGACCATAGTAAGATTTCCATTACACAGCGTTGCAAATTGCACTCATCATACCAGAGCAGCCATACGCCAGATAGCGTCTACAAGTAATTAAAAGGGGATCGCCGTTTCATTTTCAGCTTTTGCTTAGCGCATTCTATTACCTGCACCGCACCGCGAAGAAAGTTGCTTCCCATTTTGCTCAACTGGTAATCTTGCCAGCCTTACGCATAAAATCACGTTGTTTGACGGAAGGACCTCTGTCGTGGAAATGTCTTATGGCCGCGCCCTGTGGCGCAACTTTCTCGGCCAGTCGCCAGACTGGTACAAGCTCATCCTGCTTGTTTTCTTAGTCGTTAACCCGCTGGCGTTTTATCTTCATCCCTTTGTCGCCGGTTGGCTGCTGGTGGTGGAGTTTATCTTTACGCTGGCGATGGCGCTGAAGTGCTATCCCCTGCTGCCGGGTGGTTTGCTGGCGATTGAAGCGGTGCTGATCGGTATGACCAGCCCCGAACATGTGCGCGAAGAGATCGCCAATAACCTCGAAGTCCTGCTGCTGCTGATGTTTATGGTGGCCGGGATCTACTTTATGAAGCAGCTGTTGCTGTTTATTTTTACCCGCCTGCTGCTGGGGATCCGCAGCAAGATGCTGTTGTCGCTGGCCTTCTGCCTGGCCGCCGCTTTCCTCTCCGCCTTCCTTGACGCATTGACCGTCGTGGCGGTGGTCATTAGCGTGGCGGTTGGTTTCTACGGCATCTACCATCGTGTCGCCTCCGCGCGGCCTGATGATAACGACATGCTCGATGACAGCCATATCGACCAGCACTATCGCGATGTCCTCGAACAGTTCCGCAGCTTCTTGCGCAGCCTGATGATGCACGCGGGGGTCGGTACCGCCCTCGGCGGTGTAATGACGATGGTTGGCGAACCGCAAAACCTGATTATTGCCAAAGCCGCGGGCTGGCACTTCGGTGAATTCTTCATCCGCATGTCGCCGGTGACGCTGCCGGTGCTGATATGCGGACTCATCACCTGCCTGCTGCTGGAGAAATTCCGCCTGTTCGGTTACGGCGAACCGCTGCCGGAGGCGGTGCGTAACGTGCTGCAGGATTTCGATGACCGTAGCCGCCGGAGCCGCAGCCGTCAGGATCGGCTGCGTCTTATCGCCCAGGGCATTATCGGCGTCTGGTTGATTGCCGCCCTCGCCCTGCATCTGGCGGAAGTCGGCCTGATTGGCCTCTCCGTCATCGTGCTGGCCACCACGTTCTCCGGCGTGACCGACGAGCACGCAATCGGCAAAGCCTTCACCGAGGCGCTGCCGTTTACCGCCCTGCTGACGGTCTTTTTCGCTATCGTGGCGGTGATCATCGATCAACACCTTTTCGCGCCGATAATCGAGTTCGTCCTGCAGGCGTCGCCGCACGCTCAGCTGTCGCTGTTCTATCTGTTCAACGGTCTGCTTTCGTCTATTTCCGATAACGTCTTCGTCGGCACGGTGTACATCAACGAGGCGAAAACCGCGCTGGAGCATGGCGCTATCAGTCTGCAGCAGTTTGAAATGCTGGCGGTGGCCATCAACACCGGTACCAACCTGCCTTCCGTCGCCACCCCCAACGGGCAAGCAGCGTTCCTGTTCCTGTTGACCTCCGCGCTGGCGCCGCTCATTCGTCTCTCCTACGGGAGAATGGTGTGGATGGCGCTGCCGTATACTATCGTGCTGACGCTGGTCGGCCTGCTGTGCGTCGAGTCTCTGTTGATGCCGGCGACCCAATGGATGCTCAGCCACGGCTGGCTGGTTACGCCGTCGTTGTCATAGTCATCCGTTCCATGGCCCGGGTGCGTCCCGGGCTGTGAATATTCATTTACGTAATATTTTCCGACTAGCTGCTGGCGTCGCTTCGGTTTTCGTTTACACTGCCATGATTTAGCATGTTCCAGGGAAATGATAATGTTGCAATTCTTAAACCAGTGCTCAAGGGGACGCGGCGCCTGGCTCCTGATGGCGTTAACCGCTTTTATACTTGAATTAGTTGCGCTGTGGTTCCAGCACGTCATGCTGCTGCAACCCTGCGTATTATGCATTTACGAACGCTGCGCCCTGTTCGGTATTATGGGCGCGGGTCTGGTGGGCGCTATCGCGCCGAAAACCCCGTTGCGCTATGTCGCGCTGCTAATCTGGCTGTACAGCGCCCTGCGAGGTTTACAGCTGGCATGGGAACATACCATGATCCAGTTGCACCCTTCCCCGTTCCAGACCTGTGATTTCGCCGCCCGTTTCCCGACGTGGCTGCCGCTGGATAAATGGTTGCCGCAGGTGTTCGTGGCAACCGGCGACTGCGCGGCTCGTCAGTGGGAATTCCTGACGCTTGAAATGCCGCAATGGCTGGTGGGTATTTTTGCCGCTTACCTGGTCATTGGTCTGCTGGTGCTGATCGCCCAGCCGTTCAAAGCGAAGAAACGCGATCTGTTCGGTCGTTAAGCTATCTTGCCAGAATGCCAACGCTCCTTCGGGGGCGTTTTTTTATGCCGGTGAGTTGACGATGCCGCCTTAAAGTTGCATATTAAATGCAACTTATTCGCATCCACTAAGGAGCACATCATGTCTCACCTGCGTATTCCTGCTAACTGGAAAGTCAAACGCTCCACCCCATTCTTTACCAAAGAAAATGTCCCACCAGCGCTACTGACCCATCACAACACCGCAGCCAACGTTTTCGGCCAACTGTGCGTCATGGAAGGCACGGTAACGTACTATGGTTTTCATGATGAGCAGGCCACAGAGCCAGAAGTCAAAGTGGTGATTAACGCCGGGCAGTTCGCCACCAGCCCGCCGCAGTACTGGCATCGTATCGAACTGAGCGATGACGCCCAGTTCAACATCAACTTCTGGGTTGAAGACGATGCGCACGGCGAAGATGGCCTGTTCCACGCGAAGAAAGGCTAAAGTCCTCACCGCCTGCACGGTTGAAAATCCCTGCCAGGATGATTAAAGTCCTCGCCCGTAAAGGCTCGTCTACGTTGAGCCGGTAATGGGATAAACACCGTGAGCATAGTCTGGTATATGACGCTAGTCTGCATTGTCGTGGCGTACTTAATGATGCGTTTTCTACCCATCTGATCGCCTGAAGCAGCCATTGCGCCGGAGAGATCTGGCCGCTCGTCAACTCCGCACCACCCGGCCACCGCGCCGGGTTGATTTTTCCATACTCTCTGAGCAAATTTATCTAAAGTTCTCCACTCCCGCGCCGATGATGAATTGCCAAACGCGCCTGGTAATGATGACGTAAATGTGGGGTTCTGATGAGTAGAAACGGCTGGCGTTCTCTTAGTGTTGTTATTTTTCCATGTACTTTATTGTGGGCAGGAATTATCTGGCTGGCATTAAGAATGCTCGGGTATTGAAAGAGGCAGGGGAACCGCGCAAATGCACACAGGCATGCACGGTTCTGATTAGCATTTGCTGTGATCAGTAAAGATCGACATCCGCAATGGCTGGCGGGTATTTTTGCCGCTTACCTGGTCATTAGTCTGCTGGTACTGATTGCCCAACCATTTAAACCAAAAAGACGCGACCTGTTCAGCCGTTAATTGCCCTTCTACCCGCTGCGGCAGCTCCGCAGCTGGTCTATTTTTGCTCCCCTTCCCAGTTACCAATGCGCTTATCTGCCGTCATCGATAATTATCCCTCCCTTAAATTCAGCTAATTTTTTATTACGCACAATCAAAGAGTGTCACAATAATTTTATTTGTTTTATATAAGGTATAATTACCTATTATGCCCGATTTTAAATAAAACTGACAGGAAATTAATCGCCAATTATCAATTTTAAGAATTCATTCATCACTATCGCCATAATTCATACATACGGCACATCACTCAAATTAAAAACATAAAATTACGAAACATTTTAAACATCATTAAGTTTGGTAACTTGATGCATTAAGTAATTCTAATGAACACTACTCATGAAATGTGTTAATGTTTCGCCGCTGTAGTTAATTAATATTATTAATGCTACACATGTTTTTTCATATCAATATTGTAAAGGATTATATTCCATGTTTAAAAAAACATTATTTGCAGTGGTAACGGCCTCCTTATTCTCAGGCGCAGCATTCAATGCCAGCGCTGACGACCAGGGTCACGGTACCGTTAATTTCACGGGTACTGTGATCACCGCGCCATGTTCTGTGGCACCGGAAAGCAGCAATATCGACGTTTGGTTAGGTCAGGTAGCCGACAGCGTGTTGAATGGCAGCAGCGACGCTACCGCAGCTGACTTCTCTATCCATTTGATCGACTGTACTTTGGTAAAAGATGACGGTACTGGTAACCCCGTAACGACCAGTAAAGTCGACGTCACCTTTAGCGCCACCAATGTTGATGCCACCGATACCAGCCTTATCAACAATACCAAAGAAAATAACTACGGTGGTGCCAAGAATGTTGGCGTACGTATTCTTGACGCTAACTATAACAAGATCACGCTGGGCCAGCCTTTAGCGGTTAATTTTACCGACGTAAATAGCCCAACTCAGAATCTTGATTTCCATGCTCGTATGGAATCCCCGACCCACACGGCGAGTGAAGGCGATGTTGCAGCTCAAGCCACTTACGTTCTGACTTATCAGTAACAGAACACGGTTATTACAAACTCAAGCCGATGGGAAAACCATCGGCTTTTATGGTATCGTTTATTGACAGGGATGTTTTTTATGTGGACTTTAACGTTTTCTTGTTTTACATCCCTGAATTCATCTCTTTTCGTTAAACGGGTTTTACTTTCCGTCTGTATTTCCGCTGTATTATCTCCGGTGACCTTAGCCGTTGAGTTTAACACCGATATGATCGATGCAGAGGATCGCCAGAATATTGATTTATCGCAATTTGAAAAAAAAGGATATATCCCCGCCGGGACTTATCAAGTTCGCGTACAGATTAATAACAATATCTTGCCGCCAACCTATAACCTTGAATGGATGGAATCAAATAACGAAAATGGCTCCTTTCCCTGTTTCAGCCCGGCGCGCCTAACAGAATTTGGCTTTGCCGATGAGTTTATTCATTCACTGCCTCCCACTGGAGAAAATGGATGTGTTGATCTTAGCCATAAACCAGAACTGAAGGCTCAGCTCAACAGATCGTCGATGGTCCTGATGCTGACCGTACCGCAGGCATGGTTAAAGTATCATGCTAAAAACTGGACGCCGCCGGAGTATTGGGATAATGGCATTGCGGGTTTACTGCTCGATTACAACCTGTATACCAGCACGTACAACCCGAATCACGGCGATAGCACACAAAGTTTCAGCAGTTACGGTACGCTCGGTTTTAACCTCGGGGCATGGCGATTACGCAGTGATTATCAGTACAGCCAGTCCTTTATCAAAAATGAATCGACGGGTGTCACTCGCAGCCTGCCGCAGACCTACCTGTTCCGGCCGATGCCCTCTCTGGCAGCAAAATTTACCACGGGGCAGTATGACCTGCGTTCCGATCTCTACGATACATTCCACTTCACGGGCGCCTCGCTGGAAAGCGACGATCAGATGCTGCCGCCGGATTTACGCGGCTATGCGCCACAGATAAGCGGCATCGCCCAAACCAATGCTAAGGTCACCGTGGCGCAAAATGGGCGCACGCTCTATCAAACTACCGTTCCTCCTGGGCCATTCACCATTAGCGATCTGGGTTCAGCACTACAGGGGCAGTTAGATGTGACGGTAGAAGAGGAAGACGGGCGGAAAAGTTCGTTCCAGGTGGGCTCAGCTTCACTTCCCTTCCTCACACGGAAAGGGCTCGCCCGGTACAAAACCTCAGTCGGGAAACCGACTTCCAGCACGCATAACGATATCAATAACCCAACGTTTTGGACCGGGGAAGTCTCCTGGGGATGGTTGAACGATGTTTCATTGTATGGCGGCGCTATTCTGACCGCTGATGACTATCAAGCGCTAACCGGCGGCGTGGGTTTTAACCTGAATCAATTCGGCTCGCTATCTTTTGATGTTACCGGAGCCAAGGCTAATCTGCACAATCAGGACGGGAATCAGCAGCGCGGCTTCAGCTATCGAGCCAATTATTCCAAACGCTTTGAAGAAACCAATAGTCAGATCACCTTCGCAGGCTACCGTTTTTCTGACAAAGACTACGTCACCATGAACGAATTTATCAATTCACGCGATGGAGACAACAACTATGAGAATGAAAAGGAGAGTTATGTTCTCTCTTTTAACCAGTTTATCGATCAGATGAAGCTGAACACCTATTTCAACATCACGCGCAACACATATTGGGACAGCACGGCAAATACCAACTACTCACTTTCCATCAGCCACAGCTTTGATATTGGCGACTTCAAGGATATTTCCGCTTCGTTATCCATAGGTCGCGTACGCGCTGACGATTATGACGAGAATCAGTTCTATTTCTCCTTCACGCTTCCTTTGGAACACAGTCGCAATGTTACCTATAGCCTGCAGCGCTATGGTGATGACGCAGCCACGCAAACCGCCACCTACTACGACGGTTCCGACAGAAACAACAACTGGAACCTCTCCGTCACCGGTACCGATCATGAATTAACCACCGCAAAATCTGCGGTCCGCAGCTATTACCAACACTACTCACCCTACGGGCGTTTCAACGTTAACGGATCCGTGCAACCAAGCAACTATCGATCGTTTGGCGCAGGCTGGAGCGGCTCGCTCACCGCCACGCGATACGGCGCAGCACTCCACGACTATAGCCCAGGCAATACATCCCGCGTGATGGTTGATGCCGATGGTGTTTCCGGCATTGAAGTGAATAACAACCGTAGCGTGACAAATATATTTGGCATTTCCGTCGTGCCTTCTGTCGGTAATTACACCACGGCCACGGTAGCCGTCAACAGTAACAACCTGCCTGAAGGTGTCGATGTCAACAACTCGATCATTCGCACCACGCTAACCGAAGGCGCTATTGGCTATATGCCGTTGAAGGCGATAAAAGGCTATCAGATTGTTGGCGTTATTCGCCTTCCTGACGGCCAATATCCACCTTTGGGCGTCAGCATTACCGATAAAGACACCGGGCGCGACATGGGGCTCGTCGCCGATGACGGGTTTGTATATCTCAGCGGCGTCCATGAAAACAGCACTCTTACGCTGCAATGGAATAATAAAACGTGTGAAATTACGCCGCCGAACCACAGCAATCTTGACGGACAGGCGGTGATTATACCGTGCAAATATCAACATTAATTCAGGATGATAATAATGAAAGTTATGCTACTCAATAAAGGATTATTGTGTTTACTTAGCGCCTGCTTTGTCGCCAACGCCGCTGTATCTCCCGACAGAACACGCATTATATTTAATCAATCGGATAAAAGTGTCTCCGTACGTCTGACTAACCAAAGCCCCACCGTTCCCTATCTCGCCCAGTCGTGGATTGAAGATAAAGCGGGGAAAAAGTCGCGCAACTATATTACCGCTATCCCGCCACTATTGCGCCTGGAGGGAGGAGAGCAAGCGCAGATTCGACTCATGCCGCAACCCACGCTGGCGCAGTTGCCAGCTGACCGTGAAACGCTGTTTTACTATAATATTCGCGAAGTTCCTCCTCGCTCGGAAAAGAAAAACACCATGCAGATTGCTATGCAGAGTCGCCTTAAGGTGTTCTGGCGACCAAAGGCTATTCAAGTTGCCGAAGGTCAGCTTAATCTGATTGGTCAATTCGATATTAGCCGCTCCGCAACTGGGCTGACCATAAAAAATAAATCAGCTTATTTTATTACCGTTGGCTATATCGGCACCAACGGAAAAACGCTGCTGCCCAATACAGAGGGCATGATGGTGGAACCGTTTAGCGAAACCTCACAGACGATTAAAAATTTACCGGCTAATTTTCAGATCGGGCTAATCGGTGATTACGGTGGATTAAATATGTTTAAAGTGAGTTGCAATTCCGTACAGCTTGTCTGTCACAACGAATCAGTGAAAAAGGTCTAAGTAATGAATACGTTATTTCGGCTCTGCTGTTTGCTGCTGGCTCTTTTCATCGCCCCTGCATGGGCGGTTGAATGTTATCAAAACAACGCGGGAGGCCTTACCAGCGTCACGGCCACGCTTCCCGCCTTTACGATCCCAAACGATGCCCAGATCGGTAAGAAAATATGGGAAAGTCCCGATATTAATATTACCGTTTATTGCCAAAATGCCTCGGGCTGGAGAATAATAGAGACGACAGAAGAGGTTTATGCCTGGGTTAAATTACCCGAGCTTAATGGATCGGATGTGTTGAATAATCCCTATTTTACCTTTGGGGTTACCTACAATGGCGCCGACCACGAAGGGATACGCGAGGGCATTCCAACTCATACGTGTATGGACAGATACAGTGATAGCAGCAAGGCGTACCACGCTCCTGACTGTAACGGCACCACGCTACAAAAAAACATCACCTTCCCCGCCCGCTTTCGTTTATACGCCAAACTCAAGGCTTTTCCACCGGATGACAAGACAATCTACGATTTCGGGCCAATCAACGTATTGCAGTTTGATGGACAGGGTCAGGTGGATACATCATCGACCCATAACCTCCGGTACTATATTGATGGCCTCGACAATATCCACTTTCTCGATTGCAGCGTGGATATAAGGATTGATCCCGAGAGTCAGAACGTTGATTTTGGGCAGGTAATCTCCACTCTGGTCGCAACAAGTCCACCGAGACAGCCCTTCAGCGTTTCAACCGTTAAAGATCAGGCTGCAGGCTGTACGGAACAGTTTGACGTAACAACCAGTTTTTATACCGATGATACGCTCTATGACGCTACGCATTTGGATATGGGGAACGGACTGCTGATGCGTATATTGGACACTACCACCCACCGCGATGTGGAATATAACCAGTACGCCGCCTTTGCGACCTATGTTCCGGGCGAGTCAACAACCGTGGTTACCCATGACTATATCGCTGAATTAACGAAAAATCCGACGAAAGATATCGAGGACGGACCATTTAGCAAAAGTCTTATTATTAAGATTAACTATCAGTAAAACGCTTGAAACAGCAGCGGGCGCACAACGATTACCACGCCACGCGCCCGCCGCTTTATAGCCGTATGGCACTTTCTTATTTCATGGCACGGGGCTCAATCAGCCCATTCCGGTTTATTTAAAATGTGGTCCTGCCAGTCCCTTACCTCAGATTCTTTCACCGCAATATGGCGCACCGAAATACGCTCGCCGTGCATGGCCGCTTTGGAACCGGTAATCAGCGGGTGCCAGTGCGGCAGCGGCTTGCCCTCCGCCAGCAGGCGATAGGCGCAGGTGTGCGGTAGCCACTCAAAGGTCGGCAGGTTGTCACGCGTTAGCTTGATACAGTCTGGTTCATATTCGAAGCGGCGTTCATAGTTACGACACTGGCAGGTTTTGATATTGAGCTGCTTACAGGCAACGTTGGTGAAGTAAATTTCATCGGTGTCTTCATCCATCAGCTTGTGCAGGCAGCACTGCCCGCAGCCGTCGCACAACGACTCCCATTCGGCGTCGGTCATTTCATCAAGGGTTTTACTTTGCCAGAAAGGTAATTCGCTCATCGGGATGTCCACATCAAAAATCAGGTTGCACCTTATAACCAGTCTGGCACGCCGATGCAAGTTTTGCCGCCTCAAAAGGCGGCAAGCGGACGTTACAGCACGCGGGTAGACAACGTCAGGCCATTGAAACCGACTTCCAGCTCATCGCCGCTACTCAGCGGGCCAACCCCTTCCGGCGTTCCGGTCAGGATAATATCGCCGGCTTTGAGAGTGAAGAAGCGCGACATGTAGGCAATCAACGGCACGATTTTATGAATCATATCGGCGGTCGTCCCCTGCTGGCGGACGTCGCCATTAATCTTCAGGCTTAACGGCGTATTTTGCGGGTCGCCGTGAAACTCGGCGGCAGGAATAAAGCCGGAAATCGGGCAGGCATTATCGAAGCCTTTCGCCTTCTCCCACGGTTGCCCCGCCTTTTTCATCTTGCCCTGAATATCACGCAGCGTCAGATCCAGCGCCACGCCGTAGCCGGCAATCGCCTTCTGCACATGCTCTTCGGTCGCCTGGCGCAGGGTGCTGCCAATCAGTACCGCCAGTTCAACCTCATGGTGCACCGACCCTAATCCTTCAGGAAGCACCAACGGCTGGCGGATATCGCATAGCGCCGTTTCAGGTTTAATAAACAGCACCGGCTCTTCCGGCGTCGCGCTGCCCATCTCCTTAATATGTTTTGCGTAATTACTGCCGACGCAAACCACTTTGCTCACTGGAAAGTCCAGTAACTCACCCTGCCAGTTGTGATGTTGGTACATTCGTGTCCCTCAATGGGTTAATCGGATTTATTCCCCTGTTCCGCGAGGTGTTTCTTAAGTAAATTCTCAGGAGGGGGAGGAAGCTGAAGATAATAGCCCTGCTCGGTGAGCGCTTGTTTTACTTTATCGAGGTCAGCGTTAGCCAGCGTCTTCCGCCCGTCGAGCGGCAGCAGCATGGTCATCTGCGGCGTGCCGAAACTGGACATGAGCTCTGGCGGAACGCGCGAGAAATCGTCCTTTTTTTCGACATATAAATAGGTTTGTTCACGTTTAGTACTTCGATAGATCACACAAAACATAGTTTTACTCGGAATTAGACCCGTGGTCACTTGCCTCAATATATGAGTGACTATAACATGCCTTTTAGTCTTCGGAATATCACCGCACTTCGGCGGATGATAAACAGCAAATTGAGTAAGGCCAGGATGTCAAATACGCCAATCGAACTTAAGGGCAGTAGCTTCACTTTATCTGTCGTTCATATGCACGATGCAAATCCCGAGGTTATTCGTCAGGCGTTAGAAGACAAAATCGCCCAGGCTCCCGCTTTTTTACGTCACGCGCCGGTCGTGGTCAATGTCAGCAGCATCGAAGAAAGCGTCGACTGGCGCCCGATGCATGAGGCCATCGTCGCCACCGGTTTACGCATCATGGGCGTGAGCGGTTGTAAAATCTCCCGTCTGAAAACGGAAATTGACCGCGCCGGGATCCCGCTACTGACGGAAGGAAAAGAGAAAACCGCCCGTCAGGCGCCGCCGCCGGAACCCGTTGTACCGCCGCCAGTTGCCACACCGATCACAAAAACGCGTTTGATTGACCTGCCGGTACGTTCCGGTCAGCGCATTTATGCGCCACACTGTGATCTAATTGTTACAAACCATGTGAGCGCCGGGGCGGAACTTATCGCCGATGGTAACATCCATGTGTATGGCATGATGCGGGGACGCGCACTCGCGGGCGCAAGCGGCGACAGAGATGCCCAAATATTTTGTACTAACCTCTCGGCGGAACTGGTGTCCATCGCAGGGGAATATTGGCTGAGCGATAACATCCCAGCTGAATTTTATGGCAAAGCGGCGCGTCTGCGTTTGGGCGACGGCGCTTTGACAATTCAACCGTTCAATTGATCCCTTTTTAACAAGGAATTTCTATGGCACGCATTATTGTTGTGACTTCGGGTAAAGGGGGCGTTGGTAAGACCACCTCCAGCGCGGCCATCGCTACTGGTTTGGCCCAGAAGGGAAAGAAAACTGTCGTTATCGACTTCGATATTGGCTTGCGTAACCTCGACCTGATTATGGGTTGCGAACGTCGGGTGGTTTACGACTTCGTCAACGTAATCCAGGGCGATGCCACCCTCAATCAGGCGCTGATCAAAGATAAGCGCACTGAAAATCTCTATATCCTTCCGGCTTCTCAGACGCGTGATAAAGACGCCCTGACCCGCGAAGGCGTAGATAAAGTTCTTGAAGAACTGAAAAAGATGGATTTTGATTTTATCGTCTGCGACTCCCCGGCAGGCATCGAAACCGGTGCGCTGATGGCGCTGTATTTCGCTGACGAAGCCATCATCACCACTAACCCGGAAGTCTCCTCCGTACGCGACTCCGACCGTATCCTTGGCATTCTGGCGTCCAAATCCCGCCGCGCGGAAAATGGCGACGAGCCGATCAAAGAGCATCTGCTGCTGACGCGTTACAACCCTGGCCGCGTGAACAAAGGCGACATGCTGAGCATGGAAGACGTGCTGGAAATTCTGCGCATCAATCTGGTGGGCGTGATTCCGGAAGATCAGTCTGTGCTGCGTGCATCGAACCAGGGCGAGCCGGTGATTCTGGATACCATCTCAGATGCCGGTAAAGCCTATGCGGATACCGTGGAACGTCTGCTCGGAGAAGAACGTCCTTTCCGCTTCATTGAAGAAGAGAAGAAAGGTTTCCTCAAACGCCTGTTCGGAGGATAAATTATGGCATTACTCGACTTTTTTCTCTCGCGAAAAAAGAACACGGCTAACATTGCGAAAGAACGCCTGCAAATCATCGTCGCGGAGCGCCGCCGCGGCGACGCGGAACCGCATTACCTGCCGCAGCTGCGCAAAGATATCCTGGATGTGATTTGTAAATACGTACAGATCGACCCGGAGATGGTCAGCGTGCAGTTGGAACAACGCGATGGTGATATTTCGATTCTGGAGCTGAACGTGACCCTACCGGAAGCTGAAGAGTCGAAATCCTGACCCTATTGTCCCTTAACGGCGCTTAACCGCACCGTTAAAAAAACCGGCAGCGCAGTGCGTGGCCGGTTTTTTATTGACTGAATTCCACCAGGAATTAACGCGGATAGTCGTTCAACAGCGTTTTCAGACGATCGGCCATCAATTCGCCGCGCCAGCCGGACACCAGCTCCGGATCGCCATTTTTGGTTTTCAGCTGCCAGTGCCAGTTCAGCAACTGGTTAATCTGTCGGCGCGAAGCCAGCAGTTCGGCGCTAACGCCCTTCTCGACGCTAACGTCCTGCACCAGCGCCTTGATATCTTTAAAGGCTTTGCGGTAGCCCGGCATATCGATCAGATTCTGTAGCGGCTCGGGCAACGCCGACTCCGGCAGGGCCTGCGCCTTTTCAACCAGGCTAATCAGCGTTTTACCATGGAAGCGAATTTCGCTACCGGATAAACCGAGGCTATCGAGCTCGCCAAGGCTGCCCGGCATATAACGCGCCACGCTCCACAGATGCTCTTCGCGTACCACGAAGTTGACCGCCAGGTTACGTTCACGCGCCTTGCGCAGACGCCACTCCGCCAGCAGCTGTAGGCAGCCCAGCTGGCGCGTACGCAACTGCCAGGCATTGCCGATTTCACGCCAGGCTTCCGCCGGGTCAAGGATTTCCTGGCGGCGCTGCTGCATCAGATGGCACTCATTCAATGCCGCCGGTAGCCAGCCCGCGCTGTCAGTTTCCGCCATCAACTTGCTGGCGATCGGCAGCAGATACCAGACATCCGCAGCGGCGTATTCGCACTGACGTTCGGTCAGCGGACGCGCCAACCAGTCGGTGCGTGATTCGCTTTTATCCAACGCGACGCCGGTATACTCTTCAACCATCGAGGCAAAGCCCCATGACATCGGACGCCCACAGAAGGCCGCCAGGATCTGGGTGTCGATCAGCGGTTGCGGCATCAGGTTAAACGCGTTCAGGAAGACTTCTAAATCTTCGCTGCCAGCATGCAGATATTTGGTCACATCCTGGTTGAGCAACAGCTCGCGCATCGGCGCCCAGTCGTTGATGGTCAACGGATCGATCAGAGAAACCTGTTTGCCGTCGAACAGTTGTAGCAAACCGAGCTGCGGATAATAGGTGCGGGTACGGACAAACTCGGTATCCAGCGCAACCGCGGGCGCCGCGCTTGCCGCTTCACAGATAGCGCGCAGGCCATCGTCGGTGGTGATCATCTGATAGTTCAAATCTTACTCTCTTAACTTGCGCCCATAAAAAACGCCGGCTTAGCCGGCGTCAGGCGACTCACTCGTTGCTTAGGCTTTATTGTCTACTTTAGCACGGGCTTCGTCACGAAGTTCTCGTCGTAAAATTTTACCGACGTTGGATTTCGGCAACTCATCGCGGAACTCCACCAGCTTCGGTACCTTATAACCCGTAAGGTGACGACGGCAAAACGTCACCAACGCCTCCTCGGTTAATGTGGCGTCTTTCTTCACCACGAAGATCTTCACCGCTTCTCCGCTGCTGCCGGACGGTACGCCAACGGCGGCCACTTCCTGCACGCCGGAGTGCTGCATCACCACATCTTCGATTTCGTTCGGGTAGACGTTGAAACCGGAAACCAGAATCATATCTTTTTTGCGATCGACAATGCGCAGGAAACCTTCATCATCCATCACCGCAATATCGCCGGTATGCAGCCAGCCGTCTTTGATGATTTCATCGGTGGCATCCGGGCGTTGCCAGTAACCCAGCATCACCTGCGGTCCTTTGATGCACAGTTCGCCCGGTTCGCCCGGCGCGACTTCGTTATCATCGTCATCCACCAGCTTAGCTTCGGTTGAGGGTACTGGCAGGCCAATGCTGCCGCTATGATAGTCGATATCATGCGGATTGACGCTTACCAACGGCGAGCACTCGGTCAGGCCGTAGCCTTCCAGCAGATACTGCCCGGTCAGTTTCACCCAACGCTCCGCCACCACCTGCTGCACCGGCATGCCGCCGCCAGCGGAAAGGTGCAACGACGAGAAATCAAGCTGCTGGAACTCTTTGTTATTCAACAACGCGTTAAACAGGGTGTTTACCCCGGTCATCGCGGTGAAGGGATATTTCGCCAGCTCTTTCACCAACCCAGGAATATCGCGCGGGTTGGTAATCAGCAGATTCTGCCCGCCCAGTTCGATAAACAGCAGGCAGTTCATAGTCAGCGCGAAGATGTGGTACAACGGCAGCGCGGTCACCACCAGCTCTTTGCCGCGGTGCAACAGCGGGCCGTAGGTGGCGTTAACCTGCTCAAGATTCGCCAGCATGTTGCGGTGGGTCAGCATCGCCCCTTTCGCCACGCCGGTGGTGCCGCCGGTGTACTGCAGGAAGGCCAGGTCTTCAGCGACGATTTCCGGCTTCACATACTGCATGCGATAGCCCTGCTGCAAGGCGCTACGAAACGAGATGGCGTCCGGCAGGTGGTATTTTGGCACCAGTCGCTTGATGTACTTCACCACGAAGTTGACCAGCGTTCCCTTGGCGGTGGAGAGCTGATCGCCCATCCGCGTCAGGATAACGTGCTTAACCTGGGTTTTCTCAACCACTTTTTCCAGGGTATGCGCAAAGTTGGAGACGATCACAATCGCCGCCGCGCCGCTGTCATTGAGCTGGTGTTCCAACTCGCGCGGGGTATACAGCGGATTCACGTTAACGGCAATCATCCCGGCGCGCAGAACACCAAACAGCGCTACCGGGTATTGTAGTAGGTTAGGCATCATCAGCGCGACGCGGTCGCCCTTCTGCAGCCCTAATCCCTGCTGGAGATAAGCGGCGAAAGCGCGGCTGCGCTCTTCCAGCTTACGATAGGTCATCACCTCGCCCATGTTGATGAATGCCGGTTGATCGGCATAGCGCGTGGTGGCGTGTTCAAACAATTCAACCAGGGATTGATAGCGGTCAGGATTTATCTCCGCCGGAACATCGGCGGGATAACGGTTTAGCCAAACCTTTTTCACTGCATCACCTCTGAAATAGTTATTCGTCGTCATCACAGCCCCTGATCAACAAACATTCTGTTAACATTATATTAACTCAGCGTACCAGTTTATTAATTAGGCGTTTTTCAGGTTGCGAAGCGCGTCACTATTTATTTTTCTTATGAGACTAAAAAACACGAAACAGCGGGCTAGCCGCTGTTTCTATTCCATTATAAAAACAACAAAATCATTCCGTTACGACATTTCTTACTTCAGCCGGGCCCGGATTATACCACCCCCAGCCGCCGTATCCGTAACCCCAGGGACGCGGCCCCAGCATCCACGGATCGATGGGCTGCGGCGGCATCACCACCTGCTGCACCACGTTCCAGCGCTTATATCCGGTGGCATTCATCAGCATGAATTTATATGATGTGGCGCCGATTTTACCGTCGACAACGCCGCTAATCGGCCCGACCACCGTCACCAGTTGACCGCGGAAATCGACCGGATCAAGGAAACCATTCACATCAGCGAAGATGCGCCCGCGCGACGGTTCACCCAATTCCGGGCGCGCCCCGCTATCCAACGGTACGGTGGCGATTTCTAAGCGGGTTTTCCCTTGTTGGTTCTGCACGTTGACGACCTTGCCGCCAAAACGCGCTTCCTGGCCGATATACAGCTGCGGCGCGTTCATTACCCGCACTAAATCTTGCTGCGGCGTTGGGCTGGTGCCTTTAATAGCGTCCGGCACCGACACGCAGCCGCTTAGCGCAACGGCAACCGCCGCGGCTAACAGCCAACGGACACCCTGTTTTTGACTCGCCATGATGCGACTCCTTCTCTCAGTCTTCTCTGTACTGAGATTCACTCACGGCCTGGAAGTTTCTTCCACGCCACTTCGTTTCGCAAATAAACAGGTTCCGCGTTTTCAACGGCCACCGTTTTCCCTGCCGCCAGTAGCTGCGTTGCCAGTGGCAGCATGTCTTCCGCCGTCGGTAGCTCAATCTCGCCGCTGCTCAGGGTTAGCCCACTCCCTTTCGCCAGCTCGGGCCACGCCTGCCAGCCGGTACCGACGGTTGCCCACGCGCCAGAAAGCTGCGCCAGACGCTCGGCAACCGCTTCCGGCTTAAGCACGGCTTCCGTTTCTTCACCGTGCCAGATACCCTGTTCGTCGCGCTGGTACTCGGCCCAGTAGACTTCGCCCATACGCGCGTCGATGGCCGCCAGCACGCGAGTCGCACCGGTTTTACGCCACGCGCCCTGCGCCATGGTCGCCAGCGTAGAGACACCAATCATCGGCAGCTCAGCGCCCAGCGCCAGACCCTGAGCGATGCCAATACCAATACGTACGCCGGTAAAGCTGCCCGGGCCGCGGCCAAAGGCCAGCGCGTCCAGCTCGCTCAGCGTCGTGCCGCTTTCATTGAGGACTTCCTGCACCAATGGCAGGATGCGTTGGGTGTGTTCGCGGGGACAGATTTCAAAATGAGCACTAAGGGTGCCATCATTCCACAGCGCCGCGGAGCACGCCTCCGTGGCGGTATCGATAGCCAAAATTCGCATGGGTGGTCACGCTCTCGTTACATAACCCAGGCCTCGCAGGCGGCATATTGACAGGCAGACGGATAAACCGTCGCTATGCGGCCCGAAGTCCAGTGGGGATAGCAGATTGACAAAATGGCGCGCAGCTTACCACATTTTGCCGCGGATTACCTCGCTGGCGGTACGGCGAGGAATCGTACCGCCCGGCGGATATCGCGGGTTCGCGGCGCAGGCGGCAGGCTGGCGAGGAACACCGCGCCATAGGGACGCATGACCAGCCGGTTATCGCAAATCACCAGTACGCCGCGATCGTCGATATCGCGGATCAAGCGGCCAACGCCCTGCTTCAGGGTGATCACCGCGTCCGGTAGCTGGACTTCATCGAACGGATCGCCGCCGCGCATGCGGCAGTCTTCCATTCGCGCTTTCAACAACGGATCGTCCGGCGAGGTAAATGGCAGTTTATCGATGATCACCAACGACAGCGCGTCGCCGCGTACGTCAACACCCTCCCAGAAGCTGCTGGTCGCCACCAACAACGCGTTGCCTGCACTGACGAACTGCTGCAGTAATTGGCCTTTGCTGGTCTCCCCCTGCAGTAGCACCGGTAGCGTCATGGTGGCGCGGAACTGTTCCGCCAGGTCGCGCATCATGGCGTGCGAGGTACACAACATAAAGCAGCGCCCGTCGTTAGCTTCGATCAACGGTTTGAGCATCGCCGCCAGGTGACGCGCGGCGCCGGGCTGGTTCGGCAGCGGTAAATTCCGCGGCACGCAGAGCAACGCCTGATGCTGGTAATCAAATGGGCTTGGCAGCAGCAGCGTCTGCGCCTCATCAATGCCCAATCGGGCGGTGAAGTGGTGTAAATCGTCGTTGACCGACAGCGTCGCCGAAGTAAAGATCCAGCTCCCTGATTTTTGCGCCATCACCTCTTTAAACTTTTCGGCGACGGTTAACGGCGTTAACGCGAGAGTAAAGTGGCGTGAGGTGCATTCATACCAGTAGCTATACCCTGGCTGGTTAATCTCTTTGAGCCGCTTTAAGCGACCACGGTAGATTGTCGCTCGTTCAAAGGCGGCGTCGAGCAGCGCAGAGCGGCCAAGCGACAGTTTGGCTACGTCGTAACACAGCTCAAGGGCATCATCGAGCAGCAGCAGCGCGCGTTGAATATGGCTATCTGCCAGCAGCTCGCGCAGGTTACCGCGATAGCCAGGATCGCCCAGCTGCAGGCGAAAATCCTGCGCGCTTTGCGCCAGGCGGTCAGCACATTTTTGCAGCTGCTGGGTATCCTTCAGTTCCGTGCGATAGGCAATCGTGATGTCTTTCGCCAAATCCAGAAGCTGGCGGCTGGAAAGCGACTGGCCGAAGTACTGGCTGGCGATATCCGGCAATTGATGGGCTTCATCGAAGATCATCACTTCCGCCTCAGGAATAAGCTCGGCAAAGCCGCTCTCTTTTACCACCATATCGGCAAGGAACAGGTGATGGTTGACCACCACCACATCGGCATCCATCGCTTTTTTACGCGCTTTCACCACAAAGCAATCTTTGTACAGCGGGCAATCGCTGCCAAGGCAGTTATCGTTGGTACTGGTGACCAGCGGCCAGGCCTGTGAATCTTCGGCGACGCTGGCGCAGGTACTGATATCGCCATCGAGCGTTTGGTTGGACCAGGAGCGTAACAGAATGACGTCGCTCAGCGTTTGCACCGGCAAATCGCCACCGGCCAGCGCCTGCTGTTCAAGGCGTTCGAGGCACAGGTAGTTGGAGCGCCCTTTCAATAGCGCCAGTTTACCGGTGAATTTGAGGGCTTTGGCAACAGTCGGCAGATCGCGGCTATACAGCTGATCCTGCAACGCTTTCGAACCGGTGGAGATAATCACCTTTTTATTAGCCCGCAGCGCTGGCGCCAGGTAAGCATAGGTCTTCCCGGTTCCGGTACCGGCTTCCACCACCAGCGGCCGGGAGGCTTCGATCGCCTCGCTGACCGCTATCGCCATCTGGCGCTGCGGTTCGCGCGGTTTAAATCCCGGTATCGCCATGGCCAGTTGGCCGTCTGCTGCAAAATCGTCGATCACATTGCCCCCTGGTTATTTGGACAGTGATTATGTCAGGGAGAACGGCGTTTCGCCAGTCCGGGTAGTGACGCGGACGGAACATTATGGCAGTCTTGCCGCAGCCGAATGGATAGAACAAAGAGGAAAGATAAATGACAATTACGCGTATTGATGCTGAAGCCCGCTGGTCTGATGTCGTGATCCACAACCAGACTATCTATTATACCGGAGTGCCGGAAAACCTCGACGCCGATGCGTTTGAACAAACCGCCAACACTCTGGCGCAAATTGACGCCGTGCTGGAAAAACAGGGCAGCAACAAGTCGCGTATCCTTGATGCCACCATTTTTCTCGCCAACAAAGACGATTTTGCGGCGATGAACAAAGCCTGGGATGCCTGGGTTGTCGCCGGTCACGCGCCGGTGCGCTGCACCGTACAGGCGACCCTGATGAAGCCACAGTATAAAGTTGAGATCAAAATTATCGCCGCGGCGTAATTACTCGTCTTCGTCTTCATCTTCGAAGCGCGCTACGATCCGGTCGCCGGTATGCGTGGCGCGCAGTTCATCGGCCACCAGGGCGATAGCCTGGCCGCTGCTCATGCCTTGCGCCATCAGTTCCTGAATACGTTCGACCGCTTTTTGCTGTTGCTCATGGCTCAGCGAAGGTAAACCTGCAAACATCACTCACTCCTGCTACATTGTGGGGCGTAATTATTTCACGCCGTCCGCAAATTCGCCAGTGGGCGGTACATTAGGATCGAGGTTGATGTTGTCCCCCGCTATTATTACCCTGCCCTGGCGCCCGGATGCCGCCGAACATTATTTCGCGCCATTAAGCGCGACGCCGTGGGCGATGCTGCTGCACTCCGGCTTTGCCGACCACCCGCATAACCGTTTTGATATTATCGTCGCGACACCGCGCGCCACGCTGGTCACCCACGGCGAGCAAACCTGGGTCAACGACGGCAAAAGCGCTGACGTTTCGCTGGACGATCCGCTGCTTCTGCTGCAACAGCAACTGGATCGCTGTCAGTTCGCCCCACAGGCGCATGAAGACCTGCCGTTTCTCGGTGGCGCGCTGGGGTTATTCGGCTACGATCTTGGCCGCCGCTTTGAGCGGCTTCCCCGCCGGGCGCAGGCCGATATCGCACTGCCGGACATGGCGGTCGGGATTTATGACTGGGCGCTGATTGTCGATCATCAGCGCCAGCAGGTGTCGTTGCTCAGCTACGAGGATCCGCAACAGCGCCTGCAGTGGCTGGAAGCGCAAACGCGCCAGCAGGTTGACCCCTTCGCCCTCACCTCGCCCTGGCGGTCGAATATGAACCGCCAGCAATATGGCGAAAAATTCCGTCAGGTGCAGGCGTATTTGCACAGTGGCGACTGCTACCAGGTCAATCTGGCGCAGCGTTTTCAGGCCAGCTATCGTGGTGATGAATGGCAAGCGTTCCGTCAGCTTAACGCCGCCAACCGCGCCCCATTCAGCGCCTTTATCCGCCTGGAGGAAGGGGCGATTCTAAGCCTGTCGCCGGAGCGTTTTATCCAACTGCATCAGGGCGAGATCCAGACGCGCCCGATTAAAGGTACCCTGCCGCGGCTCGATTCCCCGCAGGAAGATGCACTGCAGGCCGCAAAGTTGGCAAACTCGCCGAAAGACCGCGCCGAGAACCTGATGATTGTCGACCTGATGCGTAACGACATCGGTCGCGTCGCCGAACCGGGCAGCGTTCGCGTTCCCGAGCTATTCGTGGTCGAACCGTTCCCGGCGGTGCATCACCTGGTGAGCACTATCACCGCCCGATTGCCTGCTACGCTTGATGCCAGCGATCTGCTGCGCGCGGCCTTCCCCGGCGGCTCCATCACTGGCGCGCCGAAAGTTCGCGCCATGGAGATCATCGACGAACTGGAACCACAGCGGCGCAACGCCTGGTGCGGCAGCATCGGCTATCTCAGCCTGTGCGGCAATATGGATACCAGCATTACCATCCGCACTCTGACCGCCTGGCAGGGGCAGCTGTACTGCTCCGCCGGCGGCGGTATTGTGGCGGACAGCGAAGAAGCGGCGGAATATCAGGAAACTTTTGATAAAGTTAACCGTATCCTGCACCAACTGGAGAGCTAGAACATGGCGGCTAACGCCCTCGAACTGGACGACTTTCTTTCCCGTTTTCAACTGTTGCGCCCACAGCCTTCGCCACAGGCGCTGAACCAACGTCAGGCGGCGGTACTGGTGCCGATCGTGCGCCGAGCGCAGCCCGGTCTGCTGTTGACCCAGCGTTCGCCGCTGCTGCGCAAGCACGCCGGCCAGGTCGCCTTTCCCGGCGGGGCGGTGGATAACACCGACGCGACATTAATTGCCGCCGCGCTGCGCGAAGCTCAGGAAGAAGTGGCGATCCCGCCGGAGGTCGTTGAGGTGATTGGCGTGCTGCCGCCGGTCGACAGCGTCACCGGCTTTCAGGTGACCCCGGTCGTTGGCATTATCCCGCCGGATCTGCATTATCACGCCAGCCAGGATGAAGTCTCGGCGGTATTTGAAATGCCGCTGGAAGAGGCGCTGCGTCTGGGGCGCTACCACCCGCTGGACATCCACCGCCGCGGCAATTCTCATCGCGTCTGGTTATCGTGGTACCAGCATTATTTTGTCTGGGGAATGACCGCCGGTATTATTCGCGAGCTGGCGCTGCAAATCGGCACCCGCCCTTAGCTATAATTGGTAGTGAGAAGGCGCTCTCACTATTAGTAAAACCAAGGTTATCCATTAGTTTAATTCATGTGAATAGTTAAGCTGACAACCCGGTTCCCTCTTACACTATGCGCAGTTATTACATCGTTACCGCAATCGCGGTAACCCTGTCAGGAGTGTTATCGTGATTAGTATATTCGACATGTTCAAGGTGGGGATTGGTCCCTCATCTTCCCATACTGTAGGGCCGATGAAGGCCGGTAAACAGTTCGTCGATGACCTGGTCGAAAAGGGATTGCTTAATGAAGTGACGCGCGTCGCGGTTGACGTCTACGGGTCGCTTTCATTAACCGGCAAAGGCCACCACACGGACATCGCTATTATCATGGGACTGGCGGGCAATCTGCCTGCTACAGTCGACATTGACGCGATCCCGGCATTTATCCGCGACGTTGAAACGCGCGGCCGTCTGCTGCTGGCAAACGGGCAGCACGAAGTCGACTTCCCGGCGGATGACGGCATGCGTTTTCGTAGCGACAACCTGCCGCTGCATGAAAACGGCATGACGCTCCATGCCTGGGCGGGCGAAAAAGAAATCTACAGCAAGACTTACTATTCTATCGGCGGCGGTTTTATCGTCGACGAAGAGCATTTCGGCAAAGAAGACGCGAACGAACTACAGGTTCCGTATCCGTTTAAATCGGCGCAGGAAATGTTGGGTTACTGTAAGGAGACCGGGCTGTCGCTCTCCGGCATGGTCATGCAGAACGAACTGGCGCTGCACAGCAAGAAAGAGATCGAAGCGTATTTCGATAACGTCTGGCAAACCATGCGTGCGTGTATCGATCGCGGCATGAATACCGAAGGCGTACTGCCAGGTCCGCTGCGCGTGCCGCGTCGCGCCTCGGCGCTGCGTCGTTTGCTGGTGGCCAGCGATAAGCTGTCTAACGACCCGATGAACGTTGTCGACTGGGTGAACATGTTCGCCCTGGCGGTCAATGAAGAGAACGCCGCCGGCGGACGCGTTGTTACCGCGCCAACCAATGGCGCGTGCGGGATCGTCCCGGCGGTGCTCGCCTACTACGATCACTTTATCGAGTCCGTTAGCCCGGATATCTATATTCGCTACTTTATGGCTTCCGGCGCGATTGGCGCGCTATACAAGATGAATGCGTCTATTTCCGGCGCAGAAGTCGGCTGCCAGGGCGAAGTCGGCGTGGCCTGTTCGATGGCGGCGGCGGGTCTGGCCGAGCTACTCGGCGCCAGCCCGGAACAGGTATGCGTGGCGGCGGAAATCGGCATGGAGCACAACCTCGGTCTGACCTGCGACCCGGTCGCCGGACAGGTTCAGGTACCGTGTATCGAGCGTAACGCTATTGCGTCAGTGAAGGCGATTAACGCCGCGCGGATGGCGATGCGCCGCACCAGCGAGCCGCGCGTCTCCCTCGATAAAGTTATCGAGACCATGTACGAAACGGGTAAAGATATGAACGCCAAGTACCGCGAAACGTCTCGCGGAGGACTGGCAATCAAAGTCCAGTGTGACTAAAACCCACGTTAAAATGCGCTCTTGATGGGCGCATTTTTCTTTTTCTCCCACCAACTTATCCGAACCCACTACACTTGCTCTAAGCCGGCTGTTACTCTTGTTCATACATTTAGCCGACAGGGCGTCGCGCATGCAAAATGCACAGAAGGTCATTTCGACATACCGCCGCAAGCGCATCCTGGTGTGCCTGGCTGTCGCATTTTTAACGCTAACCCTTACCCTGGCGATTCGATTTATTTCGCAGCGTAGCCAAAATCAGCAGCGCATCCAGGCGGTGGCCGATAATAGGGTGCGCGCGATGGATAATATCCTGCGGCCACTGGCCGCCAGGCACGCAACACTACTGAGTATGGTCGGTAAGCCGTGTCAGGATGTGCATCTCGACCTACGCAAAACGGCGGCCTCGCTGCAAACGGTGCGTTCCATCATCCTGGTGCAGTCAAACATCGCCTACTGTTCGAGTATTTTTGGCTCACGTCATGTGGCCATTCATCAGCTCCAGCCAACACTACCGGCGGTGAATCCGCTATTGGCCTTCTCCATCGACAACTCATTGCTCAAAGGCACGCCGGTGCTAATGCAGTGGTATCCCTCTTCACTGAGCGGCGCAGATGGCGTGGTATTAATCATTAATATCGAACTGCTGGGCGAGTTAATTCTCAAAGAAAAATCATCACTGATTAGTAACATCAGCCTGGCGGTCGGCAACAAAAGTTTTCCTGGCAATATCGACGTGGTTGATACCGACAAGTTGCCTGGCCCGCCAATCATTTATCGGCAAAGCTCCAGACAGTTCCCGTTTACCATCAACATCAGCGGTCCGGGGGCCTCGGCGGTGGCGCTGGATGAGTTGCCCGGCGAGCTACCGCTGGCCCTGATGTTCAGCCTGTTAATGACCGGCATCGCCTGGCTGGCGACGGCAGGCAGAATGACATTCTCGCGCGAAATTAGTCTCGGCATCACCGCTCGCGAGTTTGAAGTGTGGTGCCAACCGCTACAGGATTTGCGCAGCCAGGAGTGCTGCGGCGTGGAAATATTGCTGCGCTGGAATAATCCGCGCCGCGGCAATATTTCACCAGATGTGTTTATCCCGATTGCCGAGGGCTACAATCTCATCGTCCCCCTCACCCGTTACGTGATTGCCGAAACCGCCCGCCGACTCGATCATTTCCCACAGGATGCCCATTTTCATATCGGTATTAACGTCGCCGCCCGTCACTTCAGCAACGGCGAACTGTTGCGTGACCTGCATACCTACTGGTTCAGCGTCAATCCAGTTCAGCAACTGGTGGTTGAACTTACCGAACGCGATGTCCTGCGCGAGGGCGATCACCATATGGCCGAACATCTGCATTTTAAAGGCGTGCAGCTCGCCATTGATGATTTTGGCACCGGCAACAGCTCGCTATCGTGGCTGGAAAAGCTACGCCCGGATGTGCTGAAAATCGATAAGTCTTATACCGACGCGATTGGTATTGACGGCGTTAACGCCACGGTAACCGACATTATTATCGCCCTCGCGCATCGGCTTAAAATCGTCACCATTGCCGAAGGCGTCGAAACCCGGGAACAGAAGGCCTACATGCGCAGCCACGGCGTTGATTTACTACAGGGATACTATTACGCCCGCCCGCTGCCGGTGGATGATTTTCCGCGCTGGCTGGCGGAAGAGAAGCGCCGTCTGGCGGCGGAGAGGGATAAAAAATAACCCGCCGACCGGCGGGTTTATCAGGTTACTCTTCTTCGTCGTTATCGTACTGGGTTTTAATCACCCGTACCAGGTCGACGCGGTAATCGTTAGCGTCAACGATGGTAAACTGCAGCGGCGGCAGTTCAACGACATCGCCAACCCGCGGGATATGGCCGTTAGCCGAGATAACCAGACCGGCAACGGTGGCGATATCGTCATCTTCATTGACCGGATCGTCCAGCCCCAGCGCCTGCTGCAGTGCATGTAGATCGGTTGAGCCTTTTATCAGCCAGCCGTCGCCATCGAGGACAATCTCCGGCGTCTCATCCGCGTCCGGGAACTCACCGGCGATCGCTTCCAGCACGTCCAGCGGCGTCACCAACCCCTGTACCACGCCAAATTCATTGGTGACGATAACAAAGCTGCCGCGCGCCCGACGCAACACGCCCAGCAGGTTAATCGGATCCAGCGTCTCCGGCACCACAATCGCCGGGGAAGCCGAGGCCAACGCGGCAACATTCTCTCCCGCCTCCAGCGCGACCAGCATCTCCTTGGCTCGCACGATACCGATGATTTCATCCAGCTCGCCGCGGCAAACCGGGAACAAGCTATGCGGTGACGAGAGCAACTGACGACGAATTTCATCTTCACTCTGCTCGGCATCAACCCAGCTGATTTCGCCGCGCGGCGTCATGATGCTGCGCAACGAGCGCTGCGCCAGAGTCAGCACGCCGTTAATCATGTAGCGTTCTTCTTCCGCAAATGCGCCTTCCGGCACCGGTACCGCCGCCGGGCTATCGCCGTCGTGCGCAACGGACGCCTGCTTGCGGCCGCCCATCAGACGCAAAATCGCATCAGCGGTACGCGCGCGCAACGGCAGCGTAGACTGGTGGCGAATAAAGTTGCGTCGCGCCACCTGGTTGAAGAATTCAATGGTGATGGAGAAGCCGATCGCCGCGTACAGATAGCCTTTCGGAATATGGAAGCCAAAGCCTTCCGCCACCAGACTCAAACCAATCATCAGCAGGAAGCTCAGACAGAGTACCACTACCGTTGGATGCTGGTTAACGAAGCGGGTTAACGGCTTCGAGGCTAATAGCATCAGGATCATCGCAATCACCACCGCCGCCATCATAACCGGCAGATGGTTCACCATGCCGACAGCGGTAATCACCGCATCGAGCGAGAAGACGGCATCCAGTACCACGATTTGCAGCACCACTACCCAGAAGCTCGCATATCCCTTACCGTGACCAGCATCATGCTGACGGTTTTCCAGCCGCTCGTGCAGTTCGGTCGTCGCCTTAAACAGTAAGAAAATACCACCGAGAAGCATGATCATATCGCGCCCGGAGAACGAGAAATCGCCTATGCTTATCAAAGGTTTGGTTAAGGTGACCATCCACGAGATAACCGACAACAGCCCCAGACGCATAACCAGCGCCAGCGACAGGCCGATCAAACGCGCTTTATCTCGCTGTTTTGGCGGCAGTTTATCGGCAAGGATGGCGATAAAGACCAGGTTGTCGATACCCAACACGATTTCGAGGACTACCAGCGTCAGCAGGCCAGCCCAAATAGAGGGATCCATTAAGAATTCCATGAGCGGCTCCCGTTAACGGCAGTTGTAGTCATCGCGATGTCATGCACCGGCGAAACAATCGTTGCTGGTAAAAAAGCGTGTGAGGTGGGTACGGCAAACAAGCGCCAGAGGGTGAAAAGACGTCGATGACGGTCCATACAGCGGGCTATGCCCTATACTCCTGAGTAATTAAACGGAACGTAAACATAGCAAAATATAGAGCAAAATTGGAAAAAATTTACCAGTCTTTGCAATAGGTAAGGCTATTTTTTGCGCTGCGAAATTATTGCTTATCGAAGCGTGATTTACGGAGGTTCATCACATTAATTATTTTTTCACTATCTAAAATAATTCGCGGTAGTAATTAATTTAGATCTTACACCCTTACTGAATCGATTTTGTCCACAAGAGTGATTCAGGATGTATCAAACCAGATGATGCATTCACCATAATAACGGAGGTAGCAAGTGACGATTGCTATTGTAATAGGCACACATGGTTGGGCTGCAGAACAACTGCTGAAAACAGCGGAAATGCTGCTGGGCGAGCAGGAAAACGTTGGCTGGATCGATTTCGTCCCCGGTGAAAACGCCGAAACGTTGATCGAAAAGTACAATGCACAGCTGGCAAAACTGGATACCACAAAAGGCGTGCTGTTCCTCGTCGATACGTGGGGCGGCAGTCCATTCAACGCGGCAAGCCGCATTGTTGTAGATAAAGAGCACTATGAAGTGATCGCTGGCGTCAACATTCCGATGCTGGTCGAAACCTTTATGGCTCGCGATGACGATCCGTCATTCGATGAACTGGTGGCGCTAGCGGTGGAAACCGGTAGCGAAGGCGTGAAAGCGCTGAAGGCCAAACCGGTAGAGAAAGCGGCTCCGGCGCCTGTTCAGGCCGCTGCACCGAAAGCGGCTGCACCAGCTAAACCGATGGGTCCGAAGGATTACATGGTCATTGGCCTGGCGCGTATCGATGACCGACTGATCCACGGCCAGGTCGCGACCCGCTGGACTAAGGAGACCAACGTCACCCGCATTATCGTCGTCAGCGATGAAGTCGCCGCCGACACGGTGCGTAAAACGCTGCTGACGCAGGTTGCTCCTCCGGGCGTAACCGCTCACGTTGTTGACGTCGCCAAGATGATTCGCGTTTACAACAACCCGAAATACGCTGGCGAGCGCGTCATGCTGCTGTTTACTAACCCAACAGACGTTGAACGTATTGTTGAGGGCGGCGTGAAAATTACCACCGTTAACATCGGCGGTATGGCTTTCCGTCAGGGTAAAACACAGGTGAATAACGCTATTTCGGTCGATGCGAAAGATATCGAAGCATTTAATAAACTGAATGCCCGCGGTATCGAGCTGGAAGCGCGTAAAGTTTCCACTGACCAGAGACTGAAAATGATGGATTTGATCGCCAAGGTGGGTAAATAACCCGGCGCTCGCGAGCCAATTTTCACTTTAAGACTTAATCAACAGGAGAAGTACAATGGAGATTACCCTTCTTCAAATTGTGCTGGTGTTCATCGTCGCGTGTATTGCGGGTATGGAGTCGGTACTTGATGAATTTCAGTTCCACCGTCCTCTGATCGCCTGTACGCTGATCGGCGCCGTCCTCGGCGATATGAAAACCGGTATCATCATCGGTGGTACGCTAGAAATGATCGCCCTGGGCTGGATGAACATCGGTGCGGCGGTTGCCCCTGATGCTGCGCTGGCTTCCATTATATCTACCGTTCTGGTTATCGCCGGCCATCAAAGCATCGGCGCCGGTATCGCTCTGGCCATTCCGCTGGCGGCGGCAGGTCAGGTGCTGACGATTATCGTCCGTACCATCACCGTTGCCTTCCAGCACGCGGCGGATAAAGCCGCAGAGAACGGTAACCTGACGGCCATTTCCTGGCTGCACGTCTCTTCTCTGTTCCTGCAGGCGATGCGTATTGCTATCCCAGCGGTTATCGTCGCGATCTCCGTCGGCACCAGTGAAGTTCAGGGCATGCTGAATGCGATTCCGGAAGTCGTTACCGGCGGTCTGAACATCGCAGGCGGCATGATCGTCGTCGTCGGTTACGCGATGGTCATCAACATGATGCGCGCAGGCTACCTGATGCCGTTCTTCTACCTCGGTTTCGTCACCGCCGCATTCACCAACTTCAACCTGGTTGCTCTGGGTGTCATTGGTACTGTAATGGCTATCCTTTACATCCAGCTGAGCCCGAAATATAACCGCGTAGCGGGCACGCCGGCTCAGGCGGCTGGTAACAACGATCTCGATAACGAACTGGACTAACAGGTGAGCGAAATGGTTGATATGACTAAAAATACCACCGAGAAAAAACTCACTCAGAGTGATATTCGTGGCGTGTTCATTCGTTCTAACCTGTTCCAGGGTTCATGGAACTTCGAACGTATGCAGGCGCTGGGCTTCTGCTTCTCTATGGTTCCGGCGATTCGTCGTCTGTATCCGGAGAACAATGATGCGCGTAAGCAGGCGATTAAACGTCACCTTGAGTTCTTCAACACTCACCCATACGTAGCGGCGCCGGTACTCGGCGTTACGCTGGCGATGGAAGAGCAGCGTGCTAACGGCGCGGAAATCGACGATGGCGCGATCAACGGTATCAAAGTTGGTCTGATGGGGCCGTTGGCAGGCGTTGGCGACCCGATCTTCTGGGGTACAGTGCGTCCGGTATTCGCTGCGCTTGGCGCCGGTATCGCGATGAGCGGCAGCCTGCTGGGCCCACTGCTGTTCTTCATCCTGTTCAACGCCGTTCGTCTGCTAACCCGCTACTATGGCGTGGCATACGGCTACCGTAAAGGCGTGGATATCGTTAAGGATATGGGCGGCGGCTTCCTGCAGAAACTCACTGAGGGGGCGTCAATCCTCGGCCTGTTTGTCATGGGGGCGTTGGTTAACAAATGGACGCACGTGAACATTCCGATGGTGGTTTCCAAAATCACCGGATCCGACGGACAGGTTCACGTGACCACCGTGCAGACCATCCTTGACCAGTTGATGCCAGGTCTGGTGCCGCTGCTGCTTACCTTTGCCTGTATGTGGCTGCTGCGTAAGAAAGTTAACCCGCTGTGGATCATCGTTGGCTTCTTCATCATCGGTATCGCCGGTTACGCGGTCGGCCTGCTGGGTCAGTAATTATCACGTCGTACGCCGGGGGCAGCTTTGCTCCCGGCTTTTTTTTAGCGCAAAATCGTGTACCTGACATCAGGTCAACGCTGGCGCGCTGGCTGGAGGATCAATGACAATCACGGAGCTGGTGCTCATCCTGTTTATCGTCGCCCTGGTAGCCTTCGCTATCTACGACCAATTCATCATGCCGCGCCGCAATGGCCCCACCCTACTGTCGATCCCCCTGCTGCGTCGTGGGCGCGTCGACGGGATGATTTTTGTCGGTCTGACGGCAATTCTTATCTACAACAATATCGCCAACCACGGCGAGATCATCATCACCTGGTTATTATCTGCGCTGGCATTAATGGGGCTATATCTGTTCTGGATCCGCACGCCGCGAATTTTGTTCAAAAAAAGCGGTTTTTTCTTCGCCAATGTGTGGATTGAATATCAGCGAATTAAAGAAATGAATTTATCCGAGGACGGCGTACTGGTCATGCAGTTAGAGCAACGACGCCTGCTTATCCGCGTACGAAATATCGACGATCTGGAAAGGATATACAAATTACTCGTTTCAACTCAATAAGTTAACAATATAGCCTGCGCTATATTCTCATCGTTTCTCGGCGACAGAATATATAGCCATGGCTATATTAACCAACCACGCTCCGTTATATTATTTAACCAATCTTTCACTTAACCATTCAAATGAAAATCGTTATCATTTGGTTGCGATAATATTATTCCCCTGTCATTGTTTTATCTTCTCAAAATATGTTAAGGTTGCGCCCGTCGTTGGGGAGTAGCCGATTTTCTGCCAGGCAGAAAATGTACGTGTCAACATACTCGTTGCAAAACGTGGCACATACGGGTTGAAGCAGTCGTTCAATCAGGCGAGACCATAGATACATCACTGCTGTACGTTTTGCTCATGCTCCGCGTATGTTTACTGGGGGCAGCGATGTGTCATATGGATATTCCCCGGTCAGGACACGCTCATGAATTTATCTGCCACCCTCCTTCTTGCCTTTGGCATGTCCATGGATGCGTTTGCCGCTTCTATTGGTAAAGGCGCCACCCTGCATAAACCTAAATTCTCAGAAGCGCTGCGTACCGGTCTTATCTTTGGCGCGATTGAAACCCTGACGCCGCTGGTCGGTTGGGGGCTGGGTATGCTGGCCAGCCAGTTTGTGCTGGAGTGGAACCACTGGATTGCCTTCGTTCTGCTGGTGTTTCTCGGCGGGCGTATGGTGATTGAAGGTTTGCGCGGCAGCGATGACAATGAATGCGATGCGCCACGTCGCCACGGTTTCTGGCTGCTGGTGACCACCGCTTTCGCCACCAGCCTTGATGCGATGGCGGTCGGCGTCGGTCTCGCCTTCCTGCAGGTCAACATTATCGCCACCGCGCTGGCGATCGGTTGCGCCACCTTTACCATGTCGACGCTGGGAATTATGCTTGGTCGCTATATCGGCCCGCTACTCGGCAAACGGGCCGAAATCCTCGGCGGTATCGTGTTAATCGGCATTGGCGCACAGATTCTGTGGGGCCATTTCGCCGGTTAGCGCTTACGCCTCACGCTGCCAGCAATGGATCATAAAATCGGTCTGGCAGCTAAACGTTTCCTGCTGACGCAACGACTCGCGCACTTCCGGCTTCGCCCGCCAGGCAAATGGCGTCATCTGCAGTAATGCTTCCGCTTGCGTGCCGGTCAACGCCATCGGATAAGCCAGCTGCTGCTCGTGACGCAGCGTAAAGCCCGGCATCGCTTCCCGGTTCTGTTCATGCAGACGGACTTCATCATAAATCAGTCCTTTCAGTTCCATCAGATGGCGCGGGCCCGGCGTCGCGGTAATCACCCAGCCGCCAGCTCTGACCACGCGCGCCAGCTCTTCAGCATTACAGGGGGCATAAATGCGCACCACCGCATCCAGCGATTGATCGGCAAACGGCAGACGCTGGCTGGAAGCCACGCAGAATTCAACCTGCGGATAACGTTTGGCAGCCGCGCGGATCGCCGACTTAGACACATCCAGGCCAAAGCTGCGTGTGGCGACGGCAGCGAAAGCATGCGTGTAGTAGCCCTCTCCGCAGCCGATATCCAGCAAATCACCCGGCGCGAAAGTCTGCAAATAGTCGCCAATCGTCTCGCGTAGCGGCTGATAATACCCGGCATCGAGGAAGGCGCGACGCGCCTGCATCATCTCCGCGCTATCGCCCGGATCGCGTGAACGCTTGAATTGCACCGGCAGTAGATTGACATACCCTTCCTTTGCCAGATCGAACTGGTGCCGCTGTGGGCAAATATAGCTATTTACACTGCGGCTAAGCGGCGCATGGCATAGTGGGCAGGTATAAGACATGATGACTCCGGTGTCGCTGAAAGGGCGAAAGTGTAGCGCTATTCGCCCTTTCAGACCACTGCTACAACGCCGGAAGCCGTCTCCTCGTGGTTACCGCATGACGATAAGATTTTCAGATCCTTGCGGCATACCATCGGGCATCACGTTTTCCAGACGCAGTACGTCGCCCATAATCTGGCTGAACACCGGCGCCGATACCGCCCCACCGTAGTATTTACCGTTGCTGGGGTCGTTTATCACGACGGCCAGCGCATACTTCGGATGGCTGGCTGGTGCCACGCCAGCGGTATAAGCAACATATTTGTCGATATATTTGCCGTCCGGGCCAATCTTCTTCGCCGTACCGGTTTTCACCGCAATACGATAATCACGTACTGCTGCTTTGGTGCCGCCACCGCCTGGCAAGGCCACGCTCTCCATCATATGTTCAACTTCATGAACGATCGCCTCCGGCATCACCCGCGAGCCAATAACCGGCGGATCGATGCGGGTTATCGACAACGGACGCTCTATTCCGTAACCGCCGATGGTCGCATAGACATGCGCCAGTTGCAGCGGCGTCACCATCAGACCATAGCCAAAAGCGAAAGTTGCGCGATCCAGCTCGCCCCAGTAGCGACGATGCGGCATCAGGCCGGAGCTTTCGCCAGTCAGTCCCAGTCCGGTCGGGTCGCCAAAACCAAAAGCTTTGTAAGTATCGATAAGATGCTGTACCGGCATCGCCAGCGAGAGATGCGAAACTCCGGTATCGCTCGACTTCTGCAATATCCCCGTCAAAGTCAGTTCAGGGTAAAAGCCGACATCGCGAATGCGGTGGCCATCAAGCGTGAAAGGATGGGTATCGACCACGCTGTCCGGCTGCACGATACCCTGCTGCAACGCCGTCATAATCACCAGCGGTTTTACCGTCGAGCCCGGCTCAAAGGTATCGCTGATGGCGCGATTACGAAAATCATCAAGTTTGGCGCTGTCGCGGTTATTCGGGTTGAAATCCGGGTAGCTGGCCATCGACAGGATCTCGCCGGTATCGATCTTGATTAATACCGCTGCGCCAGACTCCGCTTTGTTCCAGCGTACGGCGTTATCCAACGCATCTTCCGTCACCGTTTGCAGGCGCTCATCAATGCTGAGCAGCAAGTTGTGCGCCGGAACCGCAGCCTGCTCGGTAATATTCTCAATAACATGTCCGTGACGGTCTTTACGCACCAGTCGGCGGCCCGGCGTTCCCATCAGTTGCTTGTTAAAGCTCTTCTCAACGCCTTCAATACCCTGATTATCAACGTTGGTAAACCCCAGCAGATTCGCAGCCACATGACCGGCGGGATAAAAGCGACGGGACTCATCACGAAGATAAACGCCGGGCAAATGCAGTTTATCGATCCAATCCGCCTGTTCCGGGTTAACCTGGCGCGCCAGGTAGAGGAAGCGAGCGTGCGGATGCGCCTGTACCCGATGAGAAAGTTCGATAAGGTCGATATGCAACGCTTCTGCCATGGCCTGCCAGCGCGGACCATAGCCGACGCCCCCCTTTTCCAGCATGGTTTGCGGATCGACCCAGATGGCGCTCACGGGGACGCTCACCGCCAGCGGTCGGCCTTCGCGATCGCTTATCGTTCCGCGCATCACATCGATAGGTTCTTCGCGCAGCGAGCGCATATCCTCTTGTTTAACCAGATTATCCGGGGAAACAATTTGCAGCCACCCCACCCTCGCCAATAAAAATCCGAGACATCCCAAAATCACCACACATAGCAATCCAAAACGGATAGGGAGAAAATTCGTGGCTGACTTACTTTTGTTCTTTTGCACCGTAGCTCCAGCATTATTTTGCAACCTTCTGATTTAACAGAAAAACAGCAAAACAGACTGCTAAACAGTGCTAATAAGGATGTTGTTTTGCAACAAAGCGCGACGGAAGGGAAAGATCGGAAACACTTTGCAACAGATGCTAAAAAGCCCCGCTATTGCGAGGCTTTCTTACAAGATGAGTGGTCTTGAATCAGATAGCAGTAACGTTAACTGCAGCCGGACCTTTCTGGCCGTCCTGAATTTCGAACTCAACGTTCTGGCCTTCAGCCAGAGTTTTGAAACCGTTACCCTGGATAGCGGAGAAGTGTACGAACACGTCTTTGCTGCCATCAGCCGGAGTAATGAAACCAAAACCTTTAGACTCGTTGAACCACTTAACTTGACCTTTAATCTTTGCCATTTGCAAAATTCCTTAAACTGTTTTCTTCACCCGCAGGTGCTTACATAGATAAAACTGACACATAACTGCATGAGGCACTAATATAAGGTTCGGCAGAGAAGCGGTATTCAACGACAACGTGTTTACTCAGGACTTCTTTACTGAAAATGCCACACATAAACAGAACTGTACCTCGTTTAACCCGAAACGTGTTATCACATACAACGTAAATAATGGCAAGCCATTTTTAAACGTGTCACGATCGTTCGCACAAATCATCAGGAAATCATTTGATCGCCTGCACATTTATGCGTCTTTGCCGCCCCTGGCTTATCTTTGCAAAGTTACCAAACAAACAATAATGTATGCCTGATAAATGCAACTTTTTTACCATAGCTCAACAACTTCTGTTCGTCCAGGTACGTACGTATACGAACTGCCATATTTAAGGGGGGATAGTGCCTGGATATGCATAATGATGCGTGCAGGCATCAGCGAAACGAGAAGAAAAAACGCCTCGCCCGTGCACGGTTGCGTTAATTAAACCACTTACCGACTACGGTATAAATATAGGCAAGAATACATGTTAATAATGAAACATTAATGACAAAAATGACCAATCGGCAATAGAAACGTTTCGTTATTACTTTTTTTGATTAGCTCAACAGATTATTCAATATGCGACATAAAATGAGCGCGATTAATTCATTAAACGCCGGGGGAGATAAGTCCGGTTGAAGGTCAGTATGTATAAGAATAAGTTATAGTGAAATCCGCGTGGCCGACAGGCGCGCACATAACGTGCACACCTGTTCATCAACTTAACGTTCCGCAACGAGACGGATAAAATCGTCGTCGCTTTTCTCCTTCTCAGCCGCTGAAGGCTCAACAACGTCTTCCTGCTCCGGTTCGTTCGCTTCGCAGAGACGACGCAGCAGCGCATTCTGCCGCTTTTGCTGATCCAGCAGCGCCTGCAGCAGCTCAATTTGCTCATTGGCACGCGAACTGGCGCGATTCACGAAGAACCACAGCAACAGGCCGACGAGCAGCAGTACGATGGAAAGCGCCAGAGACGCCAGGTTTACGATCCCAGGATTTAATAACTCACTCATTTCACCACCTCAAAGAGAAGGCGTTCATTCTACCACCCGCGCGGCGGAAGAGAATCGGTCAGCCTAAAAATGTCTTACCAGGGAATGAATTTGTTGATAGCGCAAATACCGCTGAAAAATTGCACATCCTGATCGCACATTACGTTAAGCATCTGAGTCCACAGCAATAAACAGCCTGCTATGACAACAATCAGCAAAACCCAGCGTAATTTTTTCACTCCACTCTCCGTACCATGATCAGATGTTGCCAGGATAACACGGCCTTCTTAAACCGCGGCTAACTGTAATACGAAAGGCAAGTTTAGGAATCATAGACTTGTATCAAATAATGTTCATGCCAGAATAAACGTCAGGATCATACAAATAACGAGGCAACAATGCGATTGATTATTCGCTCTATTGTCATACTGGCGATCGTCTGGATTGGCGTTTTATTAAGCGGTTATGGCGTATTAATTGGCAGCAATCAAAATGCCGGCGGGTTGGGACTGCAGTGCAAATACCTGACGGCGCAGGGTATCAGTACCGCACAGTATGTGCATTCCGATAGCGGGATCATCGGCATCACCAACTGTCCTATTCTGCGCAAAAGCCTGACGGTTATCGATAAGGGTTAAACCGTTTGAGCGACAGCGCTCGACTGCGCTGTCGCCCCGCAAACGTGACGTTCGATGATCAGAACGGGTAGTGGTTATAGCCCATTTGTTCGGAAATCTTACGCGCCGCGGCGTGCAGCATCGCGACATACTCGTGCAGACGCTCTTCAGAGAAGCGCAGCGTCGGGAAAGAGATGCTCAGGCCGGCGATCACCACACCAAAACGATCGAACACCGGCACCGCGATGCAGCGCAAACCTTCTTCTTGTTCTTCGTTATCTTCGCCGTAGCCCTGCTCACGCACCTGCTCCAACACGCTCAACAACGCACCAGTATCGGTAATGGTTCGTTCCGTGCTGCGCTGATACTCCACCCCTTCCATAATTTGCTCAACTTCAGCCCGATCGCGCCACGCCAGCAGCACTTTACCAATCGCGGTGCTGTATAGCGGATTACGGCGACCGATGCGCGAGTACATACGCAGGTTGTACATGGAGTCAATTTTGTGGATATAAACGATACTGTCTTCATCCAGCGCGCCCAGGTGAATCGTCTCTTTGGTCAGGCGCGAAATTTCACGCATCTGAATATCGGCACTGCGGATCAGGTCGACATTTTGCAGCGCACGCGCGCCAAGCTCGAACAGCTTCAGCGTCAGCGAATATTTCTCTGACTCGCCTTCCTGTGCGACATAGCCCAGTGACTTCATGGTCTGTAAAAAGCGATAAACCGTACTTTTCGACATCATCACGCGCTGTGACAGCTCGGTAATGCCGATTTCGCGCTCTTCGCCCAATGCCTGCAGGATGCCAAAAACTTTCAATACTGAAGAAACAGAATCTGGCTGTTTGTCCATATCTGCAGCTGCCATTGATCACCTCATCGTAACTGTTTTATAAAATTCAGAACCGTTTTTTATTATAAATTCACATTATGAGCGTCGCAATCGTTGTTCTGCGACTTGGTTACAAATCTGCGACATACGGCTGAATAATCAATGCTAAAATCATTAATCAGAAAATAGTTTCCCTCAAAGACATCAATTTCACATGGATAAAAAGCTTTTCGATGGCCTGCCGGCACCGCAGCGCTATGGTGCCATTCTGACAATTGTTTTAGGCCTGACGATGGCCGTTCTCGACGGCGCGATCGCCAATGTCGCCCTGCCGACTATTGCCACCGACCTTAATGCCTCGCCGGCGTCTTCAATCTGGATAGTTAACGCCTATCAAATCGCTATTGTGATAGCCCTGCTGCCGCTGTCGTTTCTTGGTGATATGGTTGGCTATCGACGGATCTATAAAATCGGTTTGGTGGTATTTACCATCACGTCGCTGATTTGCGCGCTCTCCCGCAGCCTGGAGATGCTGACGCTGGCGCGCGTCGCACAGGGGTTGGGCGGTGCGGCGCTGATGAGCGTGAACACCGCGCTAATCCGCCTTATCTATCCGAAAAGACAGCTAGGCCGCGGGATGGGTATCAACTCGTTCGTTGTTGCCGTTTCTTCCGCTGCGGGGCCGACCATAGCCGCCGCCATCCTTTCACTCGCTTCCTGGCAGTGGTTGTTTTTGATTAACATACCGCTGGGTATCATTTCCATTTTCCTCGCCATGCGCTTTTTGCCGCCGAACAACACCGCGAGCAAAATTACCCGCTTCGATCTGCCAAGCGCCATCATGAACGCCTTAACCTTCGGGCTACTGATCACCGCCCTCGGCGGTTTTGCTCAAGGGCAATCCGGCTATCTGGTGCTGACGGAAATCATCGCCATGCTGATCATCGGCTTTTTCTTTGTTCGCCGACAACTGAGCATGCCGGTTCCGTTGCTGCCGGTTGATTTGCTGCGCATTCCGCTGTTTTCGCTCTCCATCTGCACTTCAATTTGCTCTTTTTGCGCGCAAATGCTGGCGATGGTTTCCCTCCCCTTCTTCCTGCAAACCGTCATCGGGCGCAGTGAAGTAGAAACCGGGTTGCTGTTAACGCCGTGGCCGTTGGCCACCATGGTGATGGCGCCGTTGGCGGGCTATCTGATTGAAAAGGTTCACGCGGGTCTGCTGGGGGCAATGGGGCTGCTGATTATGGCTTGCGGTCTGTTTGGTCTCGCGCTATTGCCATCCTCGCCTTCCGATCTCGATATCATCTGGCGTATGGCGCTGTGCGGTGCAGGTTTCGGGTTGTTCCAGTCACCGAATAACCACACCATCGTCTCTTCCGCCCCCGGACATCGCAGCGGCGGCGCCAGCGGTATGCTGGGCACAGCGCGACTGCTTGGACAAAGCACCGGCGCGGCGCTGGTCGCCCTGCTGTTTAACCTGTTGGGCGATAGCGGCACCCATACTTCACTACTGTTGGCCGGCACCCTGGCGGTTGTCGCCGCCGCCATCAGCGGGCTGCGGGTAACCCAACCGCGCGCCGCCTGATAAACGGCAAAAAAAATCCGCGGCGCAAAAGCCGCGGATTTTTATTTTCAGCATCTGACGCCAGCTTACTTCAGGTACTCTCCGCTGCGCAGCGCCTCAATACGTTTATCCAACGGCGGGTGAGTCATGAACAGTTCACTCATAGACTTCGCTTTACCGTTGATGCAAAACGCCATCATGCTGCTGGCTTCCTGCGGCTCGTAGCTGGTTTTCAAACGCTGCAGCGCGGCGATCATTTTTTCGCGGCCAACCAGTTTGGCGGAACCGGCATCAGCGTGGAATTCACGGTAGCGCGAGAACCACATGGTAATGATGCTGGCCAGAATACCGAACACCAATTCCAGCACGGTAGCGACGGCAAAGTAAATCAGCGGATTACCGTTGCTGCTTTCACCTTCATCTTCACGGTTGCCGCCGAGGAAACCGGCAGCAATCTGCGCGATAACGCGGGAAATGAAGATCACGAACGTGTTCACTACCCCCTGAATCAGCGTCATGGTCACCATATCGCCGTTGGCGATGTGACTGATTTCGTGGGCAATAACCGCTTCCGCTTCGTCGCGGCTCATATTCTGCAGCAGACCGGTACTGACGGCGACCAGTGAAGCATCACGGCGCGCGCCAGTGGCGAAGGCGTTAATATCAGGGGCGTGATAAATCGCCACCTGCGGCATGCCAATACCCGCCTGTTGCGCTTGCTGCGCGACGGTATTCATCAGCCAGCGTTCCGTTTCGTTACGCGGCTGTTCGATAACTTCCCCGCCAACTGACTTCAGCGCCATCCATTTCGACATCAATAGCGAAACGATCGAGCCACCGAAACCAAACAACAGCGCCATGATCAGCAGGCCAGTCATACTACTTGACTGGATCCCCGTCAGGCTTAGCACCAGCCCGAACACCACCATGACTGCCAGGTTAGTCAGCAGAAAAAGCGCGATTCGCATCATAATATTCTTTTTACCTCGATTTAACAAAACGCACTATGCGATACCCCATATCGTATGGGTCAGATGCTGATTTTCAACTATCAGCCCCCGCTAAGTCACGAGAAAGACACAACTTTACATTTTGTAGCATATCGCTGACACCCTAAACGGGCGCTGACATTTTTGTTGAATAACGTCGACAGAACGTCGAAAAGGAGAAAGTGAAACGGGCACAATCACTTGTGCCCGTTGAGGAGTTATTTGCTCACCGGTGGCTCAACCGCGGTTGATTTTTTTCCTGCTGAGCCAGGTCGATCGCAATATGCACAGTTTCATCAAGATACGGATCCGGCTCCTGATAATCCTTCGGCAGATCGTCGATCTTCTTCAGCAACGGTTTACCTTCGCGTTTCAGGCGATCGTTCACTCGCGCCAGACGAATAGCATCGTCTTCCTCGTTCTCTTTTTCACGCTGCGCGTAGTTGAGAGAAACGATGTTGCGCTTGTCTTTCATCGCGTTAAAGCGGGCGATATCCTTCATGATGTACTGGAATTCCGGATCTTTAGCGATACGGTCTTCATGGCGCTTGAGCAGTTCAGGTTCGAACGGTTTCAGATCGCCGGACTTCACGTAGGTCGCCGGGTCGATGCTATCCCACGGCAGTGCGTTATCTTCATACTTCTCACCAGTATCACGATCTTCTTTACCGGTCGGCATCATGATATCCGGCGTAACGCCTTTACGCTGGGTACTGCCGCCATTAATGCGGTAGAACTTCTGAATGGTGTACTGTACGGAGCCCAACGCTGGCCACTCTGGACGTAGCATCTGATCGTAGATGCGGTTCAACGAACGATACTGCTGGACCGTGCCTTTGCCGAAGGTCGGTTCACCGACGATCAGCGCACGACCATAATCCTGCATCGCAGCGGCAAAGATTTCCGATGCCGAGGCGCTGAAGCGATCGACTAAGACCACCAGCGGGCCTTTGTAGTAGACCACGCCATCGGTGTCGCTGTCTTCGCGGACCTTACCGTTGTTATCACGCACCTGCACGACCGGACCGGATGGGATAAACAGACCGGAGAGCGAAACCGCCTCGGTCAGCGCCCCGCCGCCGTTGCTACGCAGATCGATAACAATGCTGCTGACGTTTTGTTTTTCCAACTTCTGCAACTGAACCTTGACGTCATCGGTCAGGCCAACGTAGAAGCCAGGGATATCCAGCACACCGACTTTGTCTTTACCGACGGTTTTCACCGACATCTTCACCGCGCGGTCTTCAAGACGAATACGCTCGCGGGTCAGCGTGACAATTCGGGTCTTCGCCCCTTTGCCTGCGGGCAGAACTTCAAGGCGCACTTTACTGCCCTTCGGTCCTTTAATCAGCGCGACGACATCATCCAGTCGCCAGCCGATCACATCCACCATGCTCTTACCCGGCTGGCCGACGCCGACAATACGGTCGCCGACGGCAATCGCTTTGCTCTTCGCCGCCGGACCGCCGGCAACCAGTGAATTGATCACCGTATAGTCGTCGTCCATCTGCAGCACCGCGCCGATACCTTCCAGAGACAAGCTCATTTCGGTATTGAACTGTTCGGTGTTGCGCGGAGAGAGATAGTTGGTATGCGGGTCGATTTCGCGCGCGAAGGAGGTCATCGCCAGTGAGAAGACGTCTTCACTGTTGGTTTGGGCCAGGCGACGAATCGCGAACTTGTAGCGACGAGTCAGGGTGTCGCGAATGTCTTTATCGTCTTTACCCGCCAGCTTCAGGCTGAGCTGATCGAACTTCACCTTCGCATCCCACAGGGCGTTAAGCTCGGCTTCGTCCTTCGGCCACGGCGCTTTACTGCGATCGAGGTTGAAGTTATCGTTGCCGGTAAAGTTCATCGGACGATCCAGTACCTTGAGAGCATACTGGTAACGCTCAAAGCGACGCTTTTGCGCAAGGTTGTACAGGTCGTAGAAAACGTCCAGCTTACCGCTGCGCAGCTCATCGCCGATTTTATTCTTTTGCGCCGCAAACTGAGCGACATCGCTGGCCAACAGCACGTTATGGCTGTAGTCCAGCAGATTCAGATAGCGGTCGAAAATTTTTGCCGAAAAGGCGTTGTCGAGATCAAACTGCCGATAATGGGAACGGGTAAAGCGCGAAGTAACGCGCTCGCTCACCGTCGCCTGCTGCGGCTCTTCTTTCAGCACGGGAATTTGATCGACTCGGGTGATATCGTCCACGGCGAACGCGTGGCCTGCTATTGCTAGCAGGCCCGCAAGCGCGGTGAGCTTAAAAAGTTTGTTCATGCCTGGCCCGGCCTCCGTTTCAGAACACCAGGTGTTCTGCGCGTACAATCATTGACATACCAGAAGTCAGCTGTACACGAACGCCATCTTTGGTGATTTCCACAACGGTGGCGTCCATTGCGTTGTTGCCTGCTTTCACTTTCAGGGCCTGACCGACGCTTAATACAGAGACGTCAGACACCGGAGTGAGACGCTGCTCTTCACGCGGTGCTTTGTTGGCGGCGGCAGGACGCGGCTTACGCTGTTCAGTACCTTCTTTACGGCGAGCCTGCGGCTGAGGACGCGGTTTACGCTCACGGCGTGCCCCTTCTTCCTGCTGGCCTGCTGCTGCGGCTTCGCGCTTCTTAGCCTGCTGGCTGGCGCGCTGCGCCTGAACGCGAGCTTTGGCTTCTTCGAGCTGCTGACGGGCGTGAGCAACGTGTTGCTCTTCCAGTTCGCCGCACGGGTTGCCGTCGAGGTCAACGCGAATCGCCCCCGCTTTCACGCCGTACAGATAACGCCAGCTCGAAGTATAAAGACGTAAGGCAGCGCGAAGTTGGGTTTTGCTGAGATTCATCTCACCACCCACTCGCTCTACAAGATCCTGAAAAATACCGATTTTCAGGGGGCGCGCTTCGCCTTCAGCGCTGAAACACTGAGGAAAACGTTCGGCCAGAAACGCGATTACTTCTTTACTGCTATTCAACTTAGGTTGATTTTCCATGAAATTTCCTGATTACAACGGACGTAGCCAACAAGCCGCAGGCATGAACAGGCGTCATTATAATGACGTCATCGCTAAATGCTACGTTATCCGTTGATTATCCTGCGACGCGGGTAAAGATTTTTTGATAATCGGTCGCCGCGATAAGCGTTTCAAGGCGCGCGACAAGCTCTGCCAGCCCCTGTTCATCTTCCGCCGTGAAGCGGGAAAACGCCGTGCTGTCGATATCAAGAACGCCGATAATCTGATTATTCACCTGCAATGGAAAGACGATTTCCGAATTGCTGGCGGCATCACAGGCAATATGGCCGTCAAACGCATGCACATCTTCCACGCGCTGGGCGCGATTCTGCGCCACAGCGGAGCCGCAAACGCCTCGCCCCACCGGAATACGCACGCAAGCCAGCTTGCCCTGGAACGGCCCCAGCACCAGCGTGTCGCCTTCCAGCAGATAAAAACCGGCCCAGTTGACTTCCTCCAGGCGCTCAAACAGCAACGCGCTGGTATTCGAGATCATTGCCAGAAAACTGGTTTCGCCTGCCATTAGCGCCTGAAAATCGCGGTTCAGATCCGCGTAGAATTCTGTCTTGTTCATTTTTTAATCACTTAGTTGTCTTACTATCTCATCTGCAGAGTCTACTAAAATAAGCATTAAATGCGCTCGGGCTCAAGATGAATTCATTCCTGGGTTAATATAGTGGGATACATTCATTCCTGTACGTAATAAATGCTGATAAAAACACCACAAATTACGCCGACAAAGAAGATTACCGTTCATTCGGTCAGTTCGCCAACGCCGCATGCGCACTATCAGCGCTGCGCGCAGTGTGACATGCTTTTCCGTATACCGGTTGTGAAAAGAGATCAGTGCGCCTGGTGTCCCCGCTGCAACGCGAAGGTTCGCGATGGCCGCGACTGGTCTCTTTCCCGACTCGCCAGTATGGCGTTTACGATGATGCTGCTGATGCCGTTCGCCTGGAGCGAGCCGCTGCTGCGTTTGCATCTGCTGGGTGTGCGCATCGACGCTAATGTCCTGCAGGGGATCTGGCAGATGACGAACCAGGGCGACCCGATTACCGCCGCCATGGTGCTCTTCTGCGCGGTCGTCGCGCCGGTGCTATTAGTGGTCTCAATCGCCTACCTCTGGCTTGGCAACGTGCTGGGAATGAACCTGCGCCCGGTTCTGCTGATGCTCGGCAAACTTAAAGAGTGGGTCATGCTGGATATCTACCTGGTCGGTATCGGCGTCGCCTCGATTAAAGTCCAGGATTACGCTTTCCTGCAACCCGGTATCGGTCTGATCGCTTTTATCTCCCTGACGCTGTTGAGCATCCTGACGCTAATTCATATGAACGTCGAAGAACTGTGGGAGCGTTTTTACCCCGAACGCCCGGCGATGCGCTACGATAACAACCTTCAGGTCTGCACCGGCTGCCACTATACCGGCTATCGCGATCCCCGCGGCCGCTGCCGCCGTTGCCACTCTCCCCTGCATCATCGACGGCCGCAAAGCCTGCAGCGCAGTTGGGCGGCCTTGCTGGCGTCAATTGTTTTTCTGCTTCCAGCCAACCTGCTGCCGATCTCGATAATCTACGTCAACGGCGCGCGTCAGGACGATACTATTTTGTCAGGGATCATTTCACTGGCTAACAGTAATGTCGCCATCGCCGGCGTGGTGTTTATCGCCAGTATTTTGGTACCATTCACCAAAGTTATAGTGTTATTTACCCTACTGGTCAGCATACAATTCAAGTGCGAACAGGGGTTGCGTACCCGCATCCTGCTGCTGCGGCTGATTACCTGGATCGGCCGCTGGTCGATGTTGGATCTTTTTGTTATCTCATTAACTATGTCGCTGATAAACCGCGATCAGCTCCTCGCCTTTACCATGGGGCCAGCGGCGGTTTATTTCGGTGGCGCGGTAATTTTAACTATCCTTGCAGTTGAATGGCTGGACAGCCGCTTACTTTGGGACGCTCATGAGTCAGGAAACGCCCGCTTCGCCGACTGAAGCCAAAATAAAAACGAAACGTCGCATCTCGCCTTTTTGGCTGCTGCCGGTCATTGCGCTAATGATTGCCGCATGGCTCATCTGGACCAGCTTCGAAGGCCGGGGAACGACCATCACCATCGATTTCCAGTCCGCGAACGGCATTGTTCCGGGGCGCACGCCTATCCGCTATCAGGGGGTGGAAGTCGGCACGGTACAAGATATCTCGCTGAGTAAAGATCTGAACAAGATCGAGGTGTCCGCCAGCGTGAAGAGCGATATGAAAGACGCCCTGCGCAAGGATACTCAATTCTGGCTGGTCACGCCTAAAGCGTCTCTGGCCGGGGTTTCCGGGTTGGATGCGCTGGTCGGCGGCAACTATATCGGCATGATGCCGGGTAAAGGCGAACCGGAAGATCATTTCGTCGCCCTTGATACTCAGCCGAAATACCGCATCAACAATGGCGAACTGATGATTCACCTGCAGGCTCCCGACCTCGGTTCACTGAGTAGCGGGTCGCTGGTCTATTTCCGCAAGATCCCAGTGGGTCGGGTGTATGACTATACCCTTAACGCCAACAACCAGGGGGTGACGATCGATGTCTTAATCGAACGTCGTTTCACCAATCTGGTGAAAAAAGGCAGCCGTTTCTGGAACGTCTCCGGTATCAAAGCGGACGTCAGCCTCAGCGGCGCGAAAGTGCAATTAGAAAATCTTTCTGCCCTGGTTAACGGCGCCATCGCCTTTGACTCGCCGGATGACTCAAAAACGGCGACGCAAAATGACGAGTACAATTTGTACGAGGATTTAGCGCACAGCCAGCGCGGCGTGCTGGTGACACTGGACCTGCCCGACGGTGACGGGTTGAAAGCAGGCTCTACGCCGCTGATGTATCAGGGGCTGGAAGTCGGTCAGTTAACCCGGTTGAATCTCAACCCTGGCGGCAACGTCACCGGCGAGATGACCGTCGATCCGAGCGTGGTCACGCTGCTGCGTGATAAGACGCTGATTCAAATGAAAAAGCCGAAAATCTCGCTGGATAATCCGAGCGTGAGCGCCCTACTCACCGGCAATACCTTTGAACTGGTGCCTGGCGAAGGCGAACCGCGTAACCACTTCACGGTCATGCCGGCCGATAAAGCGCTGCTGGAGGAGCCAAACGTCGCCACCGTCACACTCTCGGCGCCGGAGAGTTACGGTATCGATGCCGGCCAACCGCTGGTGCTGCATGGGGTAAAAGTCGGCCAGGTACTGGAGCGTAAGTTGACGGCGCAAGGCGTCACCTTCCAGGTCGCTATTTCGCCGGAGTATCGTAATCTGGTTCGCGGCGACAGCAAATTCGTCGTCAACAGCCGCCTTGATGTCAAAGTCGGGCTGGATGGCGTGCAGGTGCTGGGCGCCAGCGCCAGCGAATGGGTAGATGGCGGGATCCGCATACTGCCGGGTGAAAAAGGTGAAATTCAGAGCCGCTATCCACTGTATGCCAATCTTGAGAAAGCCGAGGAAAATAGTCTCAGCGATGTCCCAACCACCACGCTCAGCCTCACCGCGGAGACCCTGCCAGACGTACAGGCCGGTTCTGTGGTGCTGTATCGGAAATTCGCCGTCGGCGAGATTATTTCCGTGAAGCCGCGCAGCAATGCTTTCGATATTGACCTGCATATCAAGCCGGAGTACCGCCACCTGCTAACCAACAATAGCGTCTTCTGGGCGGAAGGCGGGGCGAAAGTACAGCTCGACGGCAACGGTTTAACCGTACAGGCTTCACCGCTGGCCCGCGCCCTGAAAGGCGCTATCAGTTTTGACAATCTCACCAGCAGCAGCGCCAACACGCGCCTGAACAATAAACGTATCCTGTACGCCTCCGAAACCGCCGCTCGCGCAGTTGGCGGTCAAATCACGCTGCACGCTTTCGACGCCGGTAAAATGGCAGCGGGAATGCCCATCCGCTATCTCGGCATTACCATCGGCCAGATCCAGTCGTTGGAGCTGATGACGGCGAAGAACGAAGTACAGGCGAAAGCAGTGCTCTATCCGGAGTATGTCGGCACCTTCGCCCGCGGCGGTACCCGTTTCTCCGTCATTACGCCGCAGATATCCGCCGCTGGCGTCGAGCACCTGGATACCATTTTCCAGCCGTATATCAACGTCGAACCCGGCCGCGGCTCGCCGCGTCGCGACTTTGAGATTCAGGAGACGACGATCAGCGATTCGCGCTACATCGATGGCCTGAGCATTATCGTCGAGGTACCAGAAGCCGGTTCGCTGGGTATTGGTACACCGGTACTCTTCCGCGGCCTGGAAGTTGGCACGGTGACCGGACTGACGCTCGGTTCGATGTCCGATCGCGTGATGGTTAAGCTGCGCATTAGTAAGCGTTACCAATACCTGGTACGTAATAACTCGGTGTTCTGGCTGGCTTCCGGCTATAGTCTCGACTTCGGCCTGATTGGCGGGGTAGTGAAAACCGGTACCTTCAATCAGTTCATTCGTGGCGGTATCGCCTTCGCTACGCCGCCAGGAACGCCGCTGGCGCCGAAAGCGCAGGATGGTAAACACTTCCTGCTGCTGGAAAGCGAGCCAAAAGAGTGGCGCGATTGGGGTACCGCGTTGCCGAATTAACCCCCTGACAACACATAACGCCCCGGTGTCCCGCACCGGGGCGTTATGCTAAACTGCGCACCCTTTTTTCTTGTGGTGCGCTCCCGTGGCTCAAAACGCTGTCTATCTTCCAGAACCCTTCCTCGCTCAAATGCGCGCGGCCATGCCGACGCATCTCTCCTTCGATGACTTTATCGCCGCCTGCCAGCGCCCGCTGCGCCGCAGCATCCGCGTCAATACATTGAAGATAACGGTTGCTGATTTTCTGCAACGGGTCGCGCCATATGGTTGGCAGCTAACGCCGGTGCCGTGGTGCGCCGAGGGCTTCTGGATTGAGCGTGATGATGAAGACACCCTGCCACTGGGCAGTACGGCAGAACACCTGAGCGGGCTATTTTATATTCAGGAAGCCAGTTCAATGCTGCCGGTAGCCGCACTGTTCGCCGATGGCGAAATGCCTGAGCGGGTGATGGATGTCGCCGCCGCGCCGGGCTCCAAAACCACGCAGATTGCCGCCCGCATGGGGAATCGGGGCGGGATCCTGGCCAATGAATTTTCCGCCAGCCGCGTCAAAGTGCTCCATGCCAATATCAGCCGCTGCGGCATCAGCAACGTCGCTCTCACCCACTTCGACGGACGCGTGTTCGGCGCGGCGCTGCCGGAGTGTTTTGGCGCGATTTTACTCGACGCCCCCTGCTCCGGCGAAGGTGTTGTGCGTAAAGATCCCGACGCGCTAAAAAACTGGTCGCCGGAAAGTAATCTGGAGATTGCCGCCACCCAACGCGAGCTGATTGACAGCGCTTTCCACGCTCTGCGTCCCGGCGGAACTCTGGTCTACTCTACCTGTACGCTTAACCGCGAAGAAAACGAAGAGGTCGTCAACTGGCTGCGGCAAACCTACCCGCATGCGGTGGAAGTACAGCCATTGGGGTCGCTATTCCCTCAGGCGCAAGAGGCCCTTACCGACGAAGGCTTTCTGCATGTGTTCCCGCAGATTTTTGACTGTGAAGGCTTCTTCGTCGCCCGCCTGCGTAAAACGGCCGCTATCGATCCGCTGCCAACACCGGGTTACAAAGTGGGCAAGTTCCCGTTCGCGCCGATGAAGGGGCGTGAAGCTGCCGCAGCGACCGCCGCCGCTAACGCCGTCGGCCTACAGTGGGGAGAACATCTCCACCTCTGGCAGCGCGATAAAGAGATCTGGCTGTTCCCGCAAGCCCTGGAAGCGCTGATCGGCCAGGTGCGGTTCTCCCGTATTGGCATTCGTCTCGCCGAAACACATAACAAAGGCTACCGCTGGCAACATGAAGCAGTGATCGCGCTGGCCGCACCGCAGACGCCCTTTGAGCTCACCCTGGCGGAAGCGGAAGAGTGGTATCGCGGGCGCGATGTCTATCCGGACGCGCCGCCGCAGCAGGATGATGCTATCGTCACCTTCCAGGGCATTCCGCTCGGTCTCGCCAAACGCGTGGGTTCCCGTCTGAAAAACAGCTACCCCCGCGAACTGGTGCGTGACGGTAAACTTTTTGCTGGCAAGGCGTGACGGCAGGCAGAAAAAGCGCACTTTTTGATTGGCGATTTGCTCCCCGTTGTCTACGCTGAAAAATGACGGCCTAACTGGTCGTACCACAACTCAGCAGACAAACGGGGTGAATGATGAGTAAGACTAACGTACGAATCGGCGCGTTTGAAATAGACGACGCCGAGCTGCACGGCGAATCACAAGGTGAGCGAACGTTAAGCATTCCTTGTAAATCCGATCCTGACTTATGTATGCAGCTGGATGGTTGGGATGCCGAAACCAGCGTTCCCGCCATCCTCAATGGTGAACATTCCGTCCTCTACCGCAAACACTACGACCGCCACACTGATGCCTGGGTCATGCGCCTTGCCTGACTCAAATGAACCCGTCGCCTGAGACGGGTTATTTATATCCCTCCCTCGCTGCGCTAACTTCCCCTACACTTAACGCTATGTTCATTCGCTAATGAGGGCAGGATGTTCGCCTTAGTGTTATTCATTTGCTATCTGGACGGCGGTTGCGAAGACATCGTAGTGGATATCTACGATAACGAACGGCAATGCCTGGTCGCCATGGACGATCAACGCATTCGCCAGGGCGGCTGTTTTCCGGTGGAAGATTTTATCGATGGATTTTGGCGTCCGGCGACTGAATATAGCGATTTTTAAGCCGCCGACTGTAACTGCACCAACGTCAGTTCGCCGCCAAATACCGCGCCGGTATCAATGTAGTGCTGGTTGTCACTGTCGTAACGACGTTTAAGCGGCGTATGCCCAAACCAGAAATGATCCGCTCCGGTTATCGCGCCGTGTCTCCCCGCCAGATGATCGGTCAGACGCTGACGACGCCACAGCACCTGATGTTCATCCACCGGCAACTGCCAGCGATAAGCATTAGCTGGATAATCGGCATGGGCAATCACGTGGGTAACCTCCCCACAATGGAGTTCAATAATCAGCGGCAGTTCAGCACAACGGACAAACAGCGCATCCGCCAGCCGTTTCCGCTCACGCGAGCTGCTCTGATACCAGTCGCCGCCGTTCATCATCCACAGCGCCATCTCCCCGCCCGCCAGCGCATCCAACGCCATCTGTTCGTGGTTGCCGCGCACCGCGTTGAACCAGCGGCAGCGTAGCAGACCCAGACAATCCACACTCTGCGGCCCGCGATCGATCAAATCGCCGACTGAAATAAGCAGATCCTGCCATGGGTCAAATTTCAACTGCCGCAATTGCGACATTAATAAACCAAAACAACCATGTAGATCGCCCACCAGCCAGATATTACGCCAGACGCTACCTTCCATTCGCTGATACATATTTCACCTCACAGGTTAATTATAGAAAATATTACTGGCGGTGAAGGGACTTAAATTCACACCTCAATCAACGCTAAACAAGGCGGAAATATAGTCTGGCGAACCATTAAGCTTGTCCCGCGAGATCCTTAAAATAGAGATCAAATAACGACGAGGTATTACATCGTGACGGACAATAGCCTGCAATCACCCTGCACACTTCAGCAACGTTCAAATCTCATAGCCGATCTGGTTACGGGGCGCATCACACCTGCGCCTATCTGGCAAAAGCGCAGCTATCGGCTCAAATTCCTGCTGCGTACGGCGCTGTTCTATAAGCCAACGCGCGATATGCTGGATAGCCTCTCCGCACGCGCTGATTTCCGCCAGTTGCTGGCGGCGCAGGTCACACTGCCAGGCAAGGCCCATCGCCAGTATCTGACGCGCGATCTCAACGCTCGCCAACGTTCGCAGGCCATCATCAGCCATTATCAGTACATCGACACGTTGGCGGGCAATCGCCTGGCGGCGGCGATGGTATCAGCCACGGAACTGCCGCTGCTGACGCTACATGGCAAAGATGACGCGGCCTTCACGCTTTCGGCATCATCCGCAGGAAAAGCCGAACGAGAAGGTGAAACCACCCTATGGCTACGCGATGCCGATCGCCAGCTGCTGGCTAGCGTGACGTTTAGCGTTGTCCGTCATCAGGATCAGTGGCAAGTCGTCATCGGAGGGTTGCAGGGACCGCGGCGTCATGTCTCACACGACGTGATTAAACAAGCGACTCGCGCCTGTTATGGCCTGTTCCCCAAACGTCTGCTGCTTGAATTCATCTGGCTACTAGCCGCACAAAGCCCTATTCAGGCGGTTTACGGCGTCAGTGATAATGGCCATGTGTTCCGCGCCCTGCGCTACCGGTTAAGCAAAGGCCGTCATTTCCACGCCAGTTATGATGAATTCTGGCAGTCTATCGAAGGCGTTCCGGACAGCCTCTATCGCTGGCGATTGCCGCTACGTCTGGAAAGAAAATCGATTGGCAGTATCGCCAGTAAAAAACGCGCGGAATACCGCCGTCGTTTTCAATTAATGGATGATATGGCCGTACAGGTGGCCAATCTGATGACTCCAGCGTAAATATTAACGTCTTATTACTAAAAAAAGCGCTGTTTTATATAACGGCGTTTGCATCTGCTCGTGCTTTGGTTAATATCGTGGCCTGTTGATAATTGGTTTAAGTTGGCCATTGACATTATGAGCAAAACTGAAATTTTTTTACTACTGGTTATTCTGCTTATTTTAAGTAGTGCCCTGTGGTTTATTTTCAGCGACGAGATATGGGTACTGGTCAGCTACCTGGAATCGTTGCTGTATCCGACGCTTATCGTCCCGGAATAATTCCTTGTGATGTCTCAGCCTACCGATTCAGTTCAATATTTAACAATTAGCTGAATAACCTCATCAACCAGCCACAAAACCGCATTAATTGTATAACATTTGAGAATTGCTTTGTTTTATTTGTCATACAAATATGTATACTGACGACTTCCGATGTAGACCCACCTTTCACCTGCACTGTGGGTCTGGTTACGTGCAGGTGCATTTTTTTGCTCTCCCCCCTACTAACATCTTCCCTGGCATTTCGCCAAAAATATGCATGACCGCGCATTTGCAAAAAATGTGCTGGCCTGCGACTCTCCCGCTTCGTTTTTTTTAGCATCTAACTCGACAAAAAAACGAAAAAATCAAAATAAAATCCAAAAATAAAACAAATTGCAAAATAAAAAACCATAAAAGCAACAAAGAAAAGACCAATATAAAAAATAAGCATTTTTTCTTTGTAGCGATTATATATTGATTAATGAGACTAATCTCATAGTCAAAAGAACAGAATCTTACACAGCGACTTTCAATCCAGAGGTTCATCATGAACGTCAAAACCATTTCGCGTAGTCTGCTTGGCGGTCTTATCACATCGACACTTCTCATTCAGGCATCATCGGTCAATGCGGCTGGGTTAACCACCGGTACATTAACGGGGCAGATCGGCGTACAGCTTACGATTGGCTCCGGCTGTACCGTCACCAATGGCGCAAGCGCAAACGGCGTTAACAGCTGGGGCACCATTGATTTCGGAACCTATAGCGATCTGGCTAACGCCATCGATAGCAATCTGATTGGCAGCGGCGGCGCCAGCGCCGTTTCAATCATCTGTAGCAATAATCTTCCTGCTACGCTGACGCTGAATGACGGCGAACATGTGGGGTCAAGCGGACTTCGCCAAATGGAAACCGCCGATGGCGATCGGATTGTGTATCGCCTCTATTCAAATAGTACTCGCCAGGCAGAATTTACCAGCGCCGGAATTGGCATTACGGGTACTGGCCTCGCCCAGGACATTCCGATTTATGCACGCGTATTACCGGCCGATCAGAGCAACGTCGTCGCCCCAACCGCCGGTTTTTACCAGGACATGGTGACCGCGACATTAACCTGGTAACAGTCTGGAGAAACGGAGGTCATGTTGCGCGCAATTTGGCTGTTATGTTTACTTTTCTCAACCGCAGGCAGTTGGGCCGACACCGTACAGAAAAGCTTTAAAGTCACAGCACAGATCACCACCGGTTGCCTGCTTGGTAGCGGGACAGGTACGCCGAGCGCCGATTTTGGCACCTTAGACTTTGGCTCCATGTCGTCGCTCTACAGCAACGTTGATGTCGCCAGCTCCGCCGGAGCTGGCTCTATCGTGGTGGCCTGTACACCGGGTATGGCGGTCACCGTGGCCCTCGACTATGGCGTCAACGGCGGCTCAGTCTCCCAGCGCTATATGTCCAACGGCAGCGGTAATACGCTGGCTTACCAACTTTTTCAGGATTCTAACCGCTCGACCGTTTGGGGAACTGGCGCTCAGGCTTACAGCATCGCCTCATTCCCCGGCACAACACAAACTTATACGGTTTATGGCCGCCTTTTTGCCACGAATGGCTTCCCGGCGCAGGGTTCATATACCGACACTGTTACGGTCACGCTGACCTATTAAAATAAGACAGGATGAATATGATTCGTCGTAGCATTGTACTCATTTTACTTAGCTCATCGATCTGCTCTACCGCCTGGTCCGCCAGCTCCGTGCTGGTCTGGCCCATTTTTCAAACTATCAGCGCCAGCGAAAAAGGCTCTGAGCTGTGGCTTGAAAACCGCGGCACCACCACGGTAAATTTACAGCTACGTATATTCGGCTGGGACCAAAAAGAATCCAAAGATGTTTACGCTGACCAAAGCGATGTGGTCTCCAGCCCGCCTTTTGCCAGTGTGCAACCTGGGCAACGCCAACTGATCAGGCTGATGCGCGTATCGCCCGTCGCCAGCGGCATGGAAAAATCCTACCGGATTGTTATTGATGAAATCCCTTCGGCTCAATCGACAAAACAGACCGGCAAAAGCTCCGCTGGGCTCAATATGCGCATGCGCTATGTGTTACCTCTGTTTACCTACGGACAGGGTTCCGAGCCGCTGAAGATGGAAAGCAGCGCCGAGCCGATCAGAACCGCGCTAAGCTGGTCTCTTGCTGGTCAGAATCTGTGCATTAACAATGCCGGGAATCAACATGCCAGACTGAGTCATGTCTACTGGGCAGTGTCAGCAGGGAAACCGCAGCTCGAACAAACTCAGGGGCTATTAGGCTATGTCCTGGCAAAACGTCGTGTCTGTTTCCCGACGTCAAGCCGCTCGGGGAACGCGTCCGGCATGCGCCTGTTTGCGAAATTGACCGACAATAGCCAGGCGGTGGAAATTCCGGCTGCACGTTAACCATGAGGCTTCTCACTGGAACCAGTGGTCTGCTGGCGATGGCTTCGGCAACGGTCTGGTCGGCTACCTATGATTCATTACCCGCACCTGCGACTGTACTCAGCCAGCAGCAGGAATATGTGCTGTATTTGGGGATTTCCGTCAATGGTAATGCCCCGGAGGGAACGGTGCCGGTTAAAGTGGTAGGTGAGCACTACTGGGTTTCTGCCGCCGTACTGAAACAGCTCAGGATCCCGCTAACCAGCCGCGAAACCCTGGTTGACGTCAGCCAAATCGCTGATGTCAAAGTGAACTACGATCGGCCCAACCAGCTGTTGAAATTGACCGTCCCGGATAGCTGGCTGCCGGAACAGCGTATCGGCACTAGCAGCGAGCGAGACTATTTGCAGGCCATCAGCACTCCGGGACTGCTGTTTAACTACGATTCCTATAGTCTGGCGGCCTCTACCGGCGATCGGACCACCAGCACATCCGCGGAATTCCGCTTCTTCGGCCCGGCGGGCGTCTTTTCTAATAATGCCGTTGTCAGGCAGAACTGGTCCTCCCATCACGATGATAGCCAGCAGGGCTATATCCGCTACGATTCGCTATGGAAGTATAGCGACCCGGAAAGCATGCTCAGTTATCAGGCTGGCGACGTGGTCAGCAATGCCTTAACCTGGAGCAGTTCCGTACGTGTTGGCGGCATTCGTCTTAGCCGCAACTTCTCGGTACGCCCGGACCTGATCACCTACCCGTTACTGAATCTTTCCGGTAGCGCGGCGGTCCCCTCCAGCGTCGATCTCTTTATCAACGGCTACAAAGCCAGTTCAACGCAAATCAACGGCGGCCCGTACACCCTGACTAACGTGCCCTATATCAGCGGAGCCGGCGAAGCCACCATTGTCACGACCGATGCGCTAGGTCGCCAGGTCTCCACCAGTGTGCCCTTCTACGTCTCCAACATCCTTCTGCGTCAGGGACTGAGCGATTTCGATTTCACGCTCGGCGCGTTGCGGAATAATTATGGCATTAAAAACGCCGATTATGGCGCAGGCGCCGTCAGCGCTATCTATCGCTACGGATTGACCAACTGGCTGACCGTATCGACGCATACTGAAGATCGGCAAGGATTAACCAATGCCGGCGTCGGTAGCGATATCGGTATTGGCACGCTGGGCACACTGAGTCTGTCCACCAGCGCCAGCCAGGGTGATGAACAAGGCCGCCAGTATTCCGCAGGTTATTCGTATTACGGCAATATCTGGGGGATCAACTACCAGCATATTCAGCGCAGCGAGAATTTCGCCAATCTCAGCAGTTACCGTTCGACGGCAACGCTCAGCCGCCAGTCAGACCAGGCGACGTTAAGTCTCAACCCGTGGGGAAGAGTACTTGGCTCATTTAGCCTTGGTTATTTCGATATTCAGGCTCACGACAGCAGCCGCACCCGGCTGATGAACTTTTCGTGGAGTCGCAGCCTGTGGCGTAACAGCAGCTTCAACGTCAGCATTAACCGGGACCTGCAGGCAAACACCTACTCCAGCATGATGCAGATAACGATTCCCTTCGATAGTTTCGGTTCGCTGCAGTTAAGCGGCCAACGCGCCAGTTCCGGCCAATGGGGGCAAAACGTCTCGTACAATCGTTCCGCGCCCGCGGAAGGCGGATTCGGCTGGAATCTGGCTCACTCCATCAGCGGAGATCGCTACAGCCAAGCTGATATGACCTGGGTGAACGATGTTTCCACCTTAAGCGGCGGCTATTACGGTTCACAGCATAGTCATCAGAGTTGGTTCGAAGCGGCAGGATCAGTGGTGCTGATGGACAACAGCTTATTCGCTGCTCGCCGAATTAGCGATGCCTTTATCGTTGTCTCGACAGCAGGCTACCCGGATGTTGCGGTCAATTACGAAAATCGTAAAGTCGGCACGACTGACAATAGTGGCCACCTGCTGATCCCGTGGGCAACGGCCTGGTATCCGGGAAAAGTGACTCTCGACACCCTACCGCTGCCAACAGACGTTGAGGCACAGGTAGTGGAAAAGCACATTGCGGTGCGGGAAGCCAGCGGCGCGTTAGTTGATTTCCCGGTAACCCGCGTCCGTTCAGCCTCTATTACTCTGGTCGATAAAACGGGCCAGCCCCTGCCGCTGGGCACGCCAGTTGAGGAGACCAGCAGCCAGCAGGCAGGTCTCGTGGGCTATGACGGGCTAGTATGGTTCAGTCATCTGGGTAGACATAACAGGCTAGTTATTCATGCCGCGGACGGCGAGTGTACTGCGCAATTCGATCTCCCTGAATCGACGCCGGTACCACAGCGCATTGGTCCGATTAGCTGCCATTGAGAATTACGGAGACAACGTTGAAATCGATTATCTTGTTATGTTCATTGCTGTTTTCTCTTTTCCAGATCGAGCCCGCCATGGCGAGCTGCCAAATAAAAGCAAGTTCACCTAACTTTGGCTCAGTGAAGTCTTTTGATGTCGCCTCTACTCCACAAGGCATTATCGCTGGCGCGGGCTTCAGTTGTACCAACCTACTATCGCTTTTCTCTACCAGCACCGTCACAGCGACCATTAAAAACTCGGCAAATAAAAACGGCAGCACGCCGAGGTTGTACAGTAGCGCCAACAATGCCTGGATCCCCTACCAAGTGTGTAAAGACTCTACCTGCTCTCCGGCCTATCAGGTTGATGGCGCCATGACCTGGACTATCAATGCCCTACTTGACCTATTAGGTTTATTTAATACAAGCGATGGGACTATTCCACTCTATTTCCAGACAATAACCGGTAGCAACATCCCCGCGGGCACCTACACCGATACCCTGACCGTAGAATGGAAATACCATTTCTGTCTGGTAGGCGTACTGGGCATATGTGTTGCAGATGATGGTACGTTGACCACACAGGTTAATCTGACCATGACGGTGACCAATTATTGCTACATCGATAACGCGCCAGACGTTGCCTTTTCCCCTGCCGCGCTGGTCGCCAGTTTCAGTGAGGTCAGCGGTCAACTGGCCATCCGCTGCACCCAAAATGCGGCTTACACCATCAATCTCGCCAGTACCAATGCGCTGAACGGCAGTTGGCGGCAAATGAGTCAAATCCTCAATTCAACCACCTATTATCTGCAATACCAGATCTACCAGACTGACGGCAGCGCCTGGACGCCGACAATCAACATCAGCCAGATCGGCAATGGCAGCGCGCAACAAACTAACTTTACGGCCCGCGTGAATACGTCGCAAAGCAACCAACCGGCTGGGGTCTATAGCGATACCGTGCTGGTGACCGTGACTTATTGAGCATTATTGCCCGTTTTTTTGTAAAAGGAATGTTAAGGATAATTTTGTTGTGATATAAGGAAAAAAGCTCGGGATTCAGCAGACCGGGTATGATGAAATGGACTTTGTGACGTGCTGAATAATAGATAAAAAGAGACCGAACACGATTCCTGTATTCGGTCCAGGGAAATGGCTCTTGGGAGAGAGCCGTGCGCTAAAAGTTGGCATTAATGCAGGCTAAGTCGCCTTGCCTTATAAGAATAGTTGACCGTGACAGGTTTTCCAGTCCGCGACAAAAGTGGTTGAAAAATTGCTGGCTAAATCGCACGCGCCAACAAAAAACCGCCGCGCTTCTTAAGCAAACGCTGGCGGTTTTTTATTTTTAAAACAATAAGATACACATGGTTGTTAGCACAATTTTTGCGCACGCTCGATAAACGGCGCAAGACTCATTTTTTGTCCCGGATGCTGCGGATCGTCAGCCTGAATGAGAGATATCGGTTGAGCGGCGGTCTTCCCGGCCTTCACTTCCTGCTCGGCAACATCATTTAGCGGATACTGCACCAGTGTGCTCGGGTTAATCGCATACAGCGCATTACCCGGGCGGCAGGTTAACATCACTTCTTCCCGGGTAAACGCCCAGTTGTCCTTACCTACCTCAAAGCGGCTCACGGTAATGATCTGCGCCGCCAGTGCAGCGCTTGAGCTTGCCAGTAACAACATTGTCAGAACGATTTTTTTCATCATTTAGCCAGTTAATTCAATTAGGTTGCCAGGTCGCAAACAGGCTGACGGCGAAGATCGCCAGCGCCGCGAGCGCCATTTCCAGCTGCGTCGTACGCAAAATAGTCCGTTCAGCCCACGCGCCCTCGCCCGTCATTCGCGGTACCAGAACATACCTGTTCACCAGAGCAATTGCTACCATCCCAGCGACCAGCGCACATTTGAACAACAACATCTCTCCCCACGGAGAGTCGCTAATCAACTGACCCTGTATCAACAGCGTATTACCGATACCGCTGGCAATAGCGCCCGCCACCGCCAGATGACCATAACGGGAAAAACGCATCATGGTCGTTATCGCCGGCTGCCGCCAGCGCCCGTAGGCCAGCCGCAGGCAGTAGATAAACGGCAGCAGCCCGCCGACCCAGGCCGCAACGCAGAATAGATGCACCGCGTGATTAGTCCGCTGCAGCGCGCCGCGCCACCCCTCGTTCATCGCCGCATGCCCGACGCCAGCCAATAACAGCAGTTGCGCGCAGAAAAGCAGTAATAACAATCGCGCCGGACGACGCGGTTTGATCCATACCGTCGCCAGCGCAATCCACGCCAGTACGATCTGCCATAACCAGACGCCGCCGAACTGCGTCCCGCCGACGGCCTGCCAGGTTGCAGGCCGCCAGACATCATTCCAGCCATCGCCCATCAGCCCGCCCTGCGCCATCAGCATCAGAGTGGCTGAGAGAGCGCTTATCAGGAGCAGATGGCGCATCAGCGGGTAAAACCGCTGCATCAGCAGGCGTCGTAGCGTGTCTGGCGCCCACCATGCACCGTACAGCGCACAACCGAAGGCCGCCATCAATGAGATGAAATGGACAAACCGCAGGCCAATATACAGTGCCGTCAGCATGGTTTACTTCACGCTGAAATGGTATTGCCCTTTGGTTTTGTGGCCGTCAACGGAGACCACATGCCAGTCGACGGTGTAGTCGCCAGCAGCCAGCGGTTGCGTCAATGGCAACGTCAACTGCGCCTTATTGCTGTCGCTGCGCACCAGTTTGCCTGTGGCGATGGTGTTTTGCTGCGCGCCGCTGAGGGTCACGCCGCTAAAGGCGGTTTCGACCCCTTCGCTAAAGGTTAAGGTCAATGCCTGCGGTGACGCGGATACCGTCGAATCGGCGGCAGGCGTTTGCTGTTGCAAGTGTGCGTGGGCAAAGGCGCTGGTAGTGGTAAGCGCGGCGCTAAGAAACACAGCGGCGTACAGCGCACGTCCGGCGATGGTTCGCATAATCGTCATTCCTTTTTGTTATGTATGTAGCACAGAGAATAACCCTGTATAATGGCAGAGTCGAGCTAAGCATCCGGGACTTGCCTTTCAGCGTCACGCTTAGTAACTTTTGCGCCGTGATGAAGGAGGAAGCGATGGAAAAAAATCTGGCAAAAATTTCACAAGATGAAATGGACAAGATCAACGTTGACCTGGCAGCTGCTGGCGTCGCCTTTAAGGAACGCTACAATATGCCCGTCGTCGCGGATCTGGTCGAAAGAGAACAGCCAGCGCATTTACGCGACTGGTTCCGTGAACGATTGATCGCACACCGTCTGGCGTCGGTTTCACTCTCTCGCCTGCCTTATGAACCAAAACAGAAATGATCGCCCGTTCCTTAAGGTTCCCCCCATTGGCAAGAGCCGCGCATTCTATTACGCTGGTTTCTTTGGCGAGGAGTAAGCCATGCTGCGCGTAATCGATACAGAAACCTGCGGATTGCAGGGCGGCATCGTAGAAATTGCCTCCGTCGATATCGTCGACGGTCATATCACCAATCCCATGAGCCATCTGGTGCGCCCTGACCGCCCTATCAGCCCGCAGGCAATGGCTATCCACCGCATCACCGAAGAGATGGTGGCCGATAAACCGTGGATCGAAGAGATTGTGCCGCAATACCAGGGCAGCCCGTGGTACGTCGCGCACAATGCCAGTTTTGACCGCCGGGTGCTGCCGGAAATGAACGGCGAATGGATCTGTACCATGAAACTGGCGCGCCGCCTGTGGCCCGGCATTAAGTACAGCAATATGGGATTGTATAAATCGCGCAAGCTGAGCGTCGCCACGCCGCCGGGTTTGCATCAGCACCGGGCCTTATACGACTGCTATATCACCGCGGCGCTGCTGCTGGATATTATGCAAGTGTCAGGATGGTCGCCGGATGACATGGCAAACATCACCGGCCGCCCGGCGCTGTTAACCACATTTACCTTCGGCAAATACCGCGGTAAGGCAGTGTCGGAAGTGGCGGAAAACGATCCAGGCTATCTGCGTTGGTTGTTCAATAACCTGGACCGAATGAGCCCCGAGCTGCGCTTAACCCTGAAGCACTATCTCGGCGAGTAAACCTACACCTCTGCTTTACCAGGCAAGGTTCCCTGCGCGAGGGCGATCAAGAAGGCGTATTCCAGCGCCACGCCCTCGTAGCTTTTAAAACGCCCTGACTTGCCGCCGTGTCCGGAATCCATATCGGTACACAGCAGCAGCAGGTTATCGTCGGTTTTCAGTTCACGCAGCTTCGCCACCCACTTCGCCGGTTCCCAGTATTGTACTTGCGAATCATGCAGTCCGGTGGTCACCAGCATGTGCGGGTAAGCCTGGGCGGTGACGCCGTCGTAGGGACTATAGCTTTTCATATAGCGATAGTAGGTTTCATCCTGCGGATTTCCCCACTCTTCAAACTCACCCGTGGTCAGCGGAATAGATTCATCCAGCATGGTGGTCAACACGTCAACGAACGGCACTTGCGCCACCACGCCGTGGAACCGTTCAGGACGTTGGTTTATCGCCACCCCCATCAGCATGCCGCCTGCGCTGCCCCCCATGCCGTAACACAGTCGCGGATTGCCGTATTGCTGCGCCAGCAGCGCATCGCACACGTCGAGATAGTCGTTAAAGGTGTTCTTTTTACAGAGAAACTTACCGTCTTCATACCACTGTTGACCAAGCTCGCCGCCGCCGCGAATATGGGCGATAGCAAAGACAAAACCACGGTCAAGCAGGCTGAGGCGGCTGGCGCTAAAATCCGCATCCATGCTGGCGCCGTAAGAGCCATAGCCGTAGACCAGTAGCGGGTTACTCCCTTTGCGAAAATGCTCGCGGTGGTAAACCAGCGATACCGGCACCTCAACGCCGTCTCTCGCTTTCACCCACAGGTGCTCGCTGCGATAACGAGCGGCATCAAAACCTTTCACCTCCTGCTGTTTGATAACCCTCCGCTCGCCGGTATCCATATCCAGTTCAAAGAGCGTATCCGGCGTGGTCATCGACGAATAGCCATAGCGCAGGCGCGAGGTTTCCGGCTCCGGATTATAGGCAAGCCAGGTAACGTAGGCTGGATCGTCAAAGGCGATGCCAACCACTTCCCGCGTTTTGCGGTTGATTTGCCGCAGGCTAGTCAAACCTCGCTGGCGTTCTTCAACCACCAGCCAATCAGTAAACAGGGTAAAGCCTTCGAGCATCACGTCGGGACGTGCGGGGATCAGCGTTTGCCACTGCAGCTCATCACGCAGCACGGTACGATAGAGGCCGAAGTTTTTGCCTTCGCGGTTCGAGCGAAGATAAAACGCATGTTGGTAGTGATCGAGACTGTACTCATGATCCTTGCGCCGCGGCAGGAAGCACACCGGTGCGGCATCCGGCAGTTCGGGATTGAGTAGCAGAACTTCACTGGTCGTCGCGCTGGAAAGAGAGATAACCACAAACTGTTGCGAGGTAGTTTTATGCACGCTGACGTAGAAAGTGTCGTCTTTTTCTTCGTACACCAGAACATCGCTGGCGGCGGGCGTACCGATCGCATGCCGCCAGACCTGATACGGCAGCAGCGTCGTCGGGTGCTTACGCACATACCACAGAAAGCGCGAGTCGTTGCTCCAGGCAAACTCCGGCGTGACGTTTTCCAGCGCCTCCGTGGACCATTCGCCGCTGTTCAGATCATGGAAACGCAGGCTGTACTGGCGCCGGGAGAGGTAGTCTTCCGCAACCGCCATCAGCCGGTTATTCGGCGCAACGCCTAAGCCGCCCAGGGTATAGAACTCGCTCTTCGCCGCCCGCTGGTTAGCGTCAAGCAAGACCTCCCAGGCATCCCACTCCTCTTTGAGCACCGACTGGCGTTGGTAAATGGCGTATTCACAGCCCGGTTCATAGACCTGGCGATAACGGTAACCATTCTTGCTGTAAGGGGCGGACACTTCACGCGGCGGGATGCGGTCGATTATCTCCTTCAGTACCCGCTCCTGCAGATGACTTTGCGAGGCCATCACCTTTTTGCCGTAATCATTTTCCTGATGGAGATAATCCAGTACTTCCGGCCGCGCGCGATCGTCGTCGCGCAACCAGTAGTAATTATCGATGCGAGTATCGCCATGAAGCGTCATGGTGTGGGGGATCCGTTTGGCTTTTGGTAGCATGCGTTATTCTTCTGCGTCTTATTATGGAAGCACGACATCGTTCGGCCATCACGCGCGAGAACGATGTCGTGTCTATAAGGTTGGCAAAAGTCACCAGCGATGCAAGCGAAACGTGGTGATTTACGCGGTTAGCGCCTGCTTTTGTGCCTGAATATCGCGTTCCATCTCTTCGCGGACATCCTGCGGCAGTTTGAGCGCTTCACCCAGCGCATCCAGGTAACTGCGCTCCATAAAGTGGTCGATATCAATCACCGCGCAGCTAAGATAATAAATCTCCAGCGCTTCTTGTCCATCGCGCACGCTCTGCGCCAGACGCTGCGGATCAAGAGGCTGGGTTAATACCCGGTCGATCAATACCCTGCCCTGTACGTCGATGTCCGCCGCCCGCAATTGTTCTTCAATATGCTGGCGTTCGCGCTCATCAATATGGCCGTCGCTTTTGGCGGCAAAGACCAGCGCAGTAATAAGTCGCTCGCTGCGCGCATCGAGCGCGACCGGCTCTGGAACCCTCTCCCCCTCCGGCGAGGCACCGGTCTGCTGACCACGCATTTTTTGCTGGTACTTATTCCACAGCACGCTGCCCGCTACTGCGCCGCCGCCGACCAGTAACGCACCGGCGCCGTATTTCGCCAACAGTTTTCGCGATGACTTACTGGCGACTAATAACCCGGCAAGCCCGCCCAGCGCCCCCGGAAGCAGCAGATTTTTACCGGATGATGATTTTTCAGACGAAGCGGAACTACCCTGCTGACCCAGCAGGGTCTGAAGCTGATTAAGCCAGTTAGCCATAACATTCCTCATAGCGTGATAGGCGACATCATCAGCCTAAACGACGAGACGTCAGGAAATGTTATGGATGGCTAAAGATGCGAAAATTTCCGTTTCGCCCGTTTATCAGGCGGCTTTTGCTTTGCGCGGTTTCTTCACGGCGCCTTCCTCAATGGCAGAAGGCTCATCGGCTACCTGCTCTGGCTCTGGTATCTGCGCCGCCGAATCGGCCTGATCTTCCGCTTCCGGCAGTTTCCCTGACTTCAGAATATGATGTAAGGCATCTTTGCGCTCAGCCAACCACATCGACATGTTGTCGCGCTGGGCTTCATCCAGTTCCAGCGGGCACCCTACCAGCCAGTCATTGAGCACCTCAGCCAGATCGAGCATTTTGTCGTAAGCATCGGCCTCTTTCTTGCTGGCAAAAGACATTTTTTCCTCACCCTCACGGATCACGACGTATTTAATTTCAACCGCCATTGTGCAGCCCCTTTATACTGTATTTATATACAGTATATCAAATTTCGCTGTTATTCTCAACTTACACGCATAAAGACAGACGCAAACGTTTTCGTTTATAATGCGCGGCATCTTTTTTACGCTGAGAGTAGGTTATGACTTTATTAGGCACTGCGCTGCGCCCTGCGGCCACAAAGGTAATGTTGTTAGGTTCCGGCGAGCTCGGCAAAGAAGTCGCCATTGAGTGCCAGCGGCTGGGCATTGAAACGATCGCCGTCGACCGTTATCCCGATGCGCCGGCAATGCAGGTCGCCCACCGTTCACACGTCATTAACATGCTGCACGGCGAAGCGTTACGTGAACTGATCGCTAAGGAACAACCTGATTATATTGTGCCGGAGATCGAAGCGATTGCTACCGACACCCTGGTCGAACTGGAACATGCCGGGCAGAAAGTGGTGCCGACCGCGCGAGCCGCGAAGCTGACCATGAACCGGGAAGGCATTCGCCGCCTGGCGGCCGAAGATCTGCAGCTCCCAACCTCTGCCTATCGCTTTGCCGATAGCGAAGAGGGATTTCGCTCCGCCGTCGCGGAAATCGGTCTGCCCTGCATCGTCAAGCCGGTCATGAGCTCCTCCGGCAAAGGCCAGAGCTTTATCCGCTCAGCCGACCAGCTTAACGTTGCCTGGCAATACGCCCAGCAAGGCGGGCGCGCAGGCGCCGGACGCGTCATCGTCGAAGGCGTGGTTAACTTTGATTTTGAAATCACCCTACTGACCGTCAGCGCCGTCGACGGCGTACATTTCTGCGCGCCGGTTGGCCATCGTCAGGAAGATGGCGACTACCGCGAATCCTGGCAACCGCAGCACATGAGTGAGCTCGCCCTGGAGCGCGCACAGGAGATCGCCCGCAAGGTCGTGCTGGCGCTGGGCGGCTACGGTTTGTTCGGCGTTGAACTGTTCGTTTGCGGCGATGAGGTTATCTTCAGCGAGGTCTCCCCTCGCCCGCACGATACCGGCATGGTTACCCTGATCTCGCAGGATCTGTCGGAATTCGCTTTGCACGTTCGCGCCTTCCTCGGCCTGCCGATCGGCGCGATCCGCCAGTATGGTCCGGCGGCATCGGCGGTGATTTTACCGCAGCTCACCAGCGAGAACGTCACCTTCGGCAACCTGCAGGCTGCCGTCGGCTCAGGGCTGCAGCTACGTCTGTTCGGCAAGCCGGAAATCGCCGGCGCGCGTCGTCTTGGCGTCACCCTGGCCGTCGCCGACAACGTCGATGACGCCATCACCCGCGCCAAAACCGCCGCCGCCGCGGTCGTCATTCAGGGATAAAAAAAGCCCGGTCGCTTGCGCGTACCGGGCTTCTGTTCTTTAAGGTGCGTAAATTATTTCGCGCCTTCTACCGCTTCGCGAGCAAGCTTAGTGATACGGTCATAGTCACCCGCTTCCAGCGCGTCGGCCGGAACCAACCAGGAACCCCCGATGCACAGTACGCTGTTCAGCGCCAGGTAATCGCGATAGTTCGCCGGAGAGATGCCGCCAGTCGGGCAAAAACGGATATGGCCGAACGGGCCAGCAATCGCCTGCAGCGCCTTCACGCCACCGTTAGCTTCCGCCGGGAAGAACTTGAACTCTTTCAGACCATACTGCATACCCAGCATCAGCTCGGATACCGTGCTGATACCAGGGATCAGCGGGATGGTGCCTTCTTCAGTCGCCGCCTGCAGCAGGGACTCGGTCAGGCCCGGGCTGATAGCAAACTGCGCTCCTGCATCAGTAACGGCTTTCAGTTGCTCAACGTTAGTCACGGTACCGGCGCCGACGATGGCGTCCGGCACTTCTTTCGCGATGGCGCGAATAGCGTCCAGCGCGCACTCGGTGCGCAGAGTCACTTCCAGAACGCGTACGCCGCCTGCTACCAGCGCTTTTGCCATCGGCACAGCGTGTTCCAGCTTTTTCACCACGATGACCGGGACTACCGGGCCGTTAGTGAGGATTGCTTCTGCAGTTGTTTTCCAGTTTTTCATCAGAGTTTTTCTCTCGCCAGATCTACAAATCGAATCGTCTTAAAAAGTGATGCAGGTTGCGCCCTGCTCGGCTCCGGAGAGCTTCTCGCGCAGCGCGCCGAACATCTCGCGGCCGGTACCGACCCGGGAACCGCTCAGGTCAGGAATATGCGGCTGACGCGCGGCCAGCTCGGCGTCATCCACCAGCAGGGTGAGTTCGCCGGTCTGCCCGTTAACGCGAATCATGTCGCCATCGCGCACTTTCGCCAGCAGTCCGCCATCATACGCTTCAGGCGTTACATGGATGGCTGACGGTACCTTGCCGGATGCGCCGGAGAGTCGACCATCGGTCACCAGCGCAATTTTGAAACGGCGGTCCAATAATACACCAAGTGGCGGCATAAGTTTATGTAATTCTGGCATGCCGTTCGCTTTTGGCCCCTGATGGCGCACGACCACAACGCAATCTTTGTCGAGCAGCCCCGCTTCAAACGCCGGCAGAACATCATGCTGGCTTTCAAAAACAATCGCAGGCGCTTCAATAATCTGGTTTTCTACCGGCACGGCGGACGTCTTCATCACCGCGCGCCCCAGGTTGCCACTCAGCACTTTGGTACCGCCGTGGCGGGAGAACGGTTTGTCGAAGGTTGCGATGACCTGATCGTCAAGCGGCGCGCTCGCCCCTTCACGCCAGTCCAGCTCGCCGTTGTTCAGCCATGGCTCCATGGTGTAGCGCGACAGGCCGAAGCCAGCGACGGTGTTAACGTCTTCATGCAGCAGTCCGCCTTTCAGTAGTTCGCGCACCAGCACCGGTACGCCGCCCGCCGCCTGGAAGTGGTTGATATCCGCCGGGCCGTTCGGGTAGAGGCGCGCCAGCAGCGGCACGACGTCGGAAAGGTCGGAGAAGTCATCCCAGTTGATGATAATGCCCGCCGCGCGCGCCATCGCCACCAGGTGCATGGTGTGGTTAGTGGAGCCGCCGGTCGCCAGCAGCGCGACGATGCCGTTGACCACCACTTTTTCGTCAATCATTTTACCAAGCGGCATCCATTCGTTGCCATTGCCGGTCATCCGCGTCACCTGGCGGGCAGCGGCGCAGGTCAGCGCTTCACGCAGCGGTGCGTCCGGGTGAACAAACGAGGAGCCCGGTAGCTGCATGCCCATAAATTCAACCACCATCTGGTTGGTGTTGGCAGTTCCGTAGAACGTACAGGTGCCCGGCGCATGGTAAGAAGCGGCTTCGGATTCGAGCAGCGCCATGCGATCGACTTTACCTTCAGCATACAGCTGGCGAATACGCACTTTTTCTTTATTCGGCAGGCCGCTGGCCATCGGGCCGGAGGGGATGAACACCGACGGCAAATGGCCGAACGACAGCGCCGCCATGGTCAGACCGGGGACAATTTTATCGCACACGCCAAGATACAGCGCACCATCGAACATGTTGTGCGACAGGCCAATAGCGGCGGACATCGCGATCACTTCACGACTCAGCAACGACAGTTCCATACCGTCCTGGCCCTGGGTAACGCCGTCACACATCGCCGGTACACCGCCCGCGACCTGCCCTACGGCGTTGGCAGAGTGCAGCGCTTTGCGGATGATCTCCGGGTAGTGTTCATACGGCTGGTGAGCGGACAACATATCGTTGTAGGAGGTGATAATGGCGATATTATTGCGCAACATGCTTTTCAGCGACGCTTTATCATCGGACTGACAGGCGGCAAAACCGTGTGCCAGATTACCGCAGGCCAACTGCGAGCGATGAACCGTATCGCTTTTGGCTTGATTAATCCGGGCGAGGTAGGCAGAGCGGGTTTCGCGTGACCGTTCGATAATGCGATTTGTTACCCGTAACATTGTCGAGTTCATAAAGGCTCCTCAAAATTTATCTGTCCGCCCACAGCACGATGACGACGTTCAATGGTGTAAATGGCACCACTGCTGGGGCTCAGGGGCAAAATGTCTGAAGGCAGTGTAATAAAAAAAGCCCCGGGGGTGAATCCTCCCGGGGCTTAAAAGATTAAAAATTATGCGCCTGACTGCGCCAGATCATGTTACCGGTAAAATAACTCTCCCGGATTAGAGCTGCGCTTACTCGAATTCGTTCCAGGAACGCCCATCGCGAGTGATCATCGCAACCGATGCCACCGGCCCCCAGGTACCCGCCTGGTAAGGTTTCGGCGCATCGCCGTCTGCCGCCCACGCGCCGGTAATGGAGTCAACCCATTTCCAGGCTTCTTCAACTTCATCACGACGCACGAACAGCGCCTGGATACCACGCATGGTTTCCAGCAGCAGGCGTTCATAGGCATCCGCCAGGTGAGTCTGATTGAAGGTCTCGGAGTAGCTCAGATCCAGCTTAGTGATCTGCAGGTTATGTTTATGGTCGAGGCCTGGTACTTTGTTCAGCACCTGAATATCCACGCCCTCATCCGGCTGCAGACGAATGGTTAACTTGTTCTGCGGCAGTTCCTGCCAGGTCTCTTTAAACAGGTTCAGTTCCGGCGTTTTGAAGTAAACCACCACTTCGGAACATTTGGTCGGTAAACGTTTACCGGTACGCAGGTAAAACGGTACGCCAGCCCAGCGCCAGTTATCGATATCCACGCGGATGGCCACGAAGGTCTCGGTATTGCTGGATTTGTTGGCGCCCTCTTCTTCCAGATAGCCCGGCACTTTTTTACCTTGCGCAAATCCGGCGGTGTACTGACCACGGACGGTTTTTTCACGCACGTTCGAGCGATCGATGCGGCGCAATGATTTCAGCACTTTGACTTTTTCATCACGGATGCTGTCGGCACTGAGATCAGACGGCGGCGACATCGCGATCATGCACAGGATCTGCAGCAGGTGGTTTTGGATCATGTCGCGCATCTGCCCGGCCTGATCGAAGTAGCCCCAGCGGCCCTCGATACCCACTTCTTCCGCCACAGTGATTTCAACGTGGTCGATGGTGCGGCAATCCCAGTTATTAACGAACAGGGAGTTAGCAAAGCGCAACGCCAGCAGGTTCAGTACCGTTTCTTTGCCCAGATAGTGGTCGATGCGGTAAACCTGGCACTCTTCGAAGTATTCGCCAACCTGGTCGTTGATCTCACGGGAGGTTTCCAGCGAAGTTCCCAGCGGTTTTTCCATCACTACCCGCGCTGGCTTAGCGTTCAGTTTCGCTTCGCCCAACCCCTTGCAGATAGCGCCGAAGGTGCTTGGCGGCATTGCGAAGTAGTTGATGGTGACGCGGTTTTCCTGGTCTAGCATTTCACCCAGCCGGGCGAAGCCGCTGGTATCGTTAACATCAAGATTACAGAAATCCAGACGACCACTCAGGGTATCCCACAAACCTTCGTCGATTTTCTCTTTCATGAAGGTTTCTAACGCTTCACGCACCACTTTGGTATAAGCGTCTTTATCCCAGTCAGCACGACCTACGCCGATGATTCGGGTATCAGAGCTAATCTGGCCAGCTTTTTCAAGCTGATACAGGGAAGGCAACAGTTTACGGCGCGCGAGGTCACCCTTCGCGCCGAAAATGACCAGATCGCATGCCTGGGCCGTTTGCGTTACCGCCATGTCATTCTCCTCAGTTGATAGTCTGGTGCTTATGCCAGGCTAAATTTGTAATTTTCTTACGTTGCACTGTACTGTGTTTACGAATTTCCTGAAACCCTTGGCGGTGCTTTCCCGAGGTTACCGCACATAGAGGAAAAGCGTGTGCCGACAATTTGGGCATCAGGCTGATAATGTTCGTTGTTTCGACTGGTTTTCAGTTAGTAAAATACGACTCTGATCATGTAATGAAAAAAAACGACATTTTTTCTCGTCATTCCTCACCGCTTCTGATGGCGGAGGGGTATATTCTTGCTAAAACGCCCAATGATTTCACCCATTAATGAAATCGTTTCCATTGATGAGCGCCTGTTAACAATGAACATGCTGGAAAAAATCCAGTCCCGACTGGAAAACCTTAGCAAATCTGAACGCAAAGTGGCGGAAGTCATTCTTGCCGCCCCCGCGCAGGCCATTCACTCAAGCATTGCGGCACTGGCGCTGGAAGCCTGCGTCAGCGAGCCGACCGTTAACCGATTCTGCCGCAGTCTGGAAACCCGGGGCTTCCCTGATTTTAAACTGCATTTAGCACAAAGTCTGGCACACGGTACGCTGTATGTTAACCGTAATGTTGACGAAGACGACAGCGTCGAATCCTATACGGCGAAAATTTTCGAATCGGCGATGGCCAGCCTCGACCAGGTACATCACGCGCTGGACATGTCGGCGATCAACCGGGCGGTTGATCTGCTCACTCAGGCGAAGAAAATCTCCTTTTTCGGCCTGGGTTCCTCGGCTGCGGTCGCCCACGACGCCATGAACAAATTTTTCCGGTTTAACGTCCCGGTCATCTACTCCGACGATATTGTCCTACAGCGTATGAGCTGTATGAACTGTAACGATGATGACGTGGTGGTCATCATCTCGCATACCGGGCGCACGAAGAGCCTCGTCGAACTGGCGCAACTGGCGCGTGAAAACGATGCCATGGTGATTGCCATCACTTCTGCCGGCACGCCGCTGGCGCGCGAGGCGACGCTGGCGATTACGCTTGATGTCCCGGAAGACACCGATATTTATATGCCGATGGTGTCTCGCCTGGCTCAACTCACGGTCCTTGATGTGCTGGCCACCGGTTTTACTCTCCGGCGGGGAACAAAATTCAGAGATAACTTGAAGAGGGTCAAAGAAGCGCTCAAGGAATCGCGCTTTGATAAAGAACTGCTCATTAGTAGCGATAAACAATAACAGTAATTATAAGTCAGTAACGCATTATGCCTCGGCAGCGTAACGGCACCGCCCATTAGCGGGTTTGGCGCTACCGAATCCATGTTCACGCAACACCAAAGTTGTTTCAGTCAACGGAGTATTACATGTCCAGAAGGCTTCGCAGAACCAAAATCGTAACGACCTTAGGCCCAGCAACTGACCGCGATAACAACCTTGAAAAGGTTATCGCCGCAGGCGCCAACGTCGTGCGTATGAACTTCTCTCACGGTACCCCGGAAGATCACCAGATTCGTGCGGATAAAGTCCGTGAGATTGCGGCAAAACTGGGACGTCACGTCGCGATTCTCGGCGACCTGCAGGGTCCGAAAATCCGCGTATCGACCTTCAAAGAAGGGAAAATTTTCCTCAATATTGGCGACAAATTCCTGCTCGATGCCAACCTGGGTAAAGGTGAAGGCGATAAAGAAAGAGTCGGTATCGACTACAAAGGCCTGCCGGCAGACGTCGTACCAGGCGACATCCTGTTGCTTGATGATGGTCGCGTGCAGTTGAAAGTCCTCGAAGTGCAGGGCATGAAAGTCTTCACTGAGGTGACCGTCGGCGGCCCGCTGTCTAACAATAAAGGCATCAACAAACTGGGCGGCGGTCTGTCTGCAGAAGCCCTGACCGATAAAGACAAAGCCGACATCATTACCGCGGCAAAAATCGGCGTTGATTACCTGGCGGTTTCCTTCCCGCGTTGCGGCGAAGACCTGAACTACGCCCGCCGTCTGGCCCGCGACGCTGGCTGTGATGCGAAAATCGTCGCTAAAGTTGAACGTGCGGAAGCCGTATGCGATCAGGATGCGATGGATGATGTGATCCTCGCCTCCGACGTGGTGATGGTTGCCCGCGGCGACCTCGGCGTAGAAATTGGCGATCCGGAGCTGGTCGGTATTCAGAAAGCGCTAATCCGCCGCGCTCGTCAGCTGAATCGCTCGGTCATTACCGCGACCCAGATGATGGAATCGATGATCACCAACCCAATGCCGACCCGCGCTGAAGTGATGGACGTGGCGAACGCCGTGCTGGACGGTACCGATGCGGTGATGCTGTCTGCGGAAACCGCTGCCGGTCAGTACCCGTCAGAAACCGTCGCCGCGATGGCCCGCGTGTGCCTGGGTGCAGAGAAGATCCCAACCCTCAATGTGTCTAAACACCGCCTGGACGTGCAGTTCGACAACGTTGAAGAGGCCATCGCCATGTCGGCGATGTATGCGGCAAACCACCTGAAAGGTATTACCGCCATCATCACCATGACCGAGTCCGGCCGCACCGCGCTGATGACCTCACGTATTAGCTCCGGTCTGCCCATTTTCGCCCTCTCCCGCCATGAGCGTACGCTGAACCTGACGGCTCTCTACCGCGGCGTGACGCCGGTGCATTTCGACAGCCACAACGACGGCGTTGCCGCCGCGCATGATGCGGTTAACCTGCTGCGTGATAAAGGCTACCTGGTTTCCGGCGACCTGGTGGTGGTGACCCAGGGCGACGTGATGAGTACCATTGGCAGCACTAACACCACCCGTATCCTGACCGTCGAGTAATCGCCGTCCGTAATAAAAAAGCCTCCTTGCGGAGGCTTTTTTATACCGTTCGACAGCGCAGGAACTGTAGCTCTGGGCAAACCGGGAAAATCCCGGGTTACGGCTTACGCCTCGCCCGGGCTACAACCACTTATCCGACCTAACGTTCGACCTGCACCCCGTAGTCCCGCGTAAGCGCCGGAATCGTAGCCCTGCTAAGCGCAGCGCAAACCGGGAAAATCCCGGGTTACGGCTCACGCCTCGCCCGGGCTACAACCACTTATCCGACCTAACGTTCGACCTGCACCCCGTAGGCCCGCGTAAGCGCCGGAATCGTAGCCCTGCTAAGCGCAGCGCAAGCAGGGAAAATCCCGGGTTACGGGTTACGGCTTACGCCTCGCCCGGGCTACAACCACTTATCCGACCTAACGCTCGACCTGCACCCCGTAGTCCCGCGTAAGCGCCGGAATCGTAGCCCTGCTAAGCGCAGCGCAAGCAGGGAAAATCCCAGCCTACCGTTCGACCTGCGCCCCGTAGGCCCGCGCAAGCGCAGCGCCGCCGGGCAATGCTTCAGGTACAGCTTACTTCTTCGGAAATAATTCCTTGCGTTTGTACGGCTCGGTCTCACCCGGTTTGCGCGTCTTCAGTAATTTCAGGATCCAGGTGTACTGCTCGGTATGCGGTTTGACGAAAATCTCAACCTCTTCGTTCATGCGTCGCGCAATCGTCGTATCGTCAGCGTCCAGCAGATCGTCCATCGGCGGGCGCACCAGCACCGTCAGGCGATGAGTCTTGCCATCATACACTGGAAACAGCGGCACCACGCGAGCGCGACAGACTTTCATCAGACGGCCGATCGCCGGTAACGTCGCTTTGTAAGTGGCAAAGAAATCGACAAATTCGCTGTGCTCAGCGCCATGATCCTGATCGGGAAGATAGTAGCCCCAGTAGCCCTGACGCACCGATTGAATAAAGGGTTTAATGCCGTCGTTACGCGCGTGCATCCGACCGCCAAAACGACGACGCACGGTGTTCCAGACGTAATCAAACACCGGGTTGCCCTGGTTATGGAACATCGCCGCCATTTTTTGCCCGCCCGAGGCCATTAACATCGCCGGGATATCCACGCCCCAGGCGTGCGGCACCAGGAAGATGACCTTTTCATTGTTGCGCTGCATCTCTTCGATGATCTCTTTCCCTTGCCAGTCGACACGGGACAAAATACGCGCAGGATCGCGCATCCCGAGTTCAGCCATCATCACCATTGCCTGCGGCGCCGATGCGTACATGGCATCAATAATGGCTTCACGCTCCTGCTCGCTTTTTTCCGGGAAACAGTACAGCAGGTTAATCTGCGCGCGGCGACGCGAGCTTTTCGCCAGGCGGCCAACAAAACGTCCCAGTTTTCCCAGAATTGGGTCACGGAAAGACGGTGGCGTCAGTGCAATACCGGCGAAGGCGAAAACACCCAGCCATGCGCCCCAGTAGCGCGGCAGTAAAAAAGATTTCTCAAATTTGGGGATAAACTCAATATTATTTTTTTTCGTTTCCATGCCCGGTCCGCAAAAGCTCTGCTCAATAAAGATAATGGCTTAGTGTAGCGACACGTCAGTCATCGCACAAAAGAAAAAGCCGGCGCATAACTGACGCCGGCTTTTCGTGAAGGTGATTCGCGACTAATCAAAACGCAACTGCGGGATAACCTCTTTAGCCTGCGCCAGATAATCGGTACGATCGGAACCGGACAGCCCTTCAGTGCGCGGCAGTTTCGCCGTCAGCGGGTTTACTGCCTGCTGGTTAATCCATACTTCATAGTGCAGGTGCGGGCCAGTAGAACGCCCGGTATTGCCCGACAGCGCGATACGATCGCCGCGTTTCACTTTCTGCCCTGGTTTCACCAACAGTTTACGCAGGTGCATATAGCGGGTGGTATAGGTACGTCCATGGCGCACGGCAACGTAATAACCTGCCGCGCCGCTGCGTTTTGCCACCACCACTTCGCCGTCGCCGACGGAGAGTACCGGCGTGCCTTGCGGCATCGCGAAGTCAACGCCGCGGTGCGGCGCGACGCGACCGGTTACCGGATTCAGACGACGCGGGTTGAAGTTCGACGACACGCGGAACTGACGCGAAGTCGGGAAGCGCAGGAAGCCCTTCGCCAACCCGGTGCCGTTGCGGTCGTAAAATTTGCCGTCTTCGGCGCGAATCGCATAATAATCTTTGCCATCGGAACGTAAGCGCACGCCTAAGAGCTGGCTCTGCTCGCGTCTGCCATCAAGCATCTCACGCGACATCAGTACCGAGAATTCATCGCCTTTTTTCAGCTTGCGGAAGTCCATCTGCCACTGCATCGCTTTGATGACCGCACTGATTTCCGTGCTGGTGAGACCGGCATCGCGCGCGCTGGATACAAAGCTGGCGCCAACAGTCCCCTTCAGTACGTTGTTAACCCAATCCCCTTTCTGCAGTTCGCTGCTCATCTTGAAGCCGTTAGCAACACGGTCATAGGTACGCGTCTCACGACGCGACATCTCCCATGTCAGGCTTTGCAGATCGCCATCTGCCGTCAGGGTCCAGGAAAGTTGTTGGCCAATCTTCAGGTTCCGCAGTTCTTTATCAGCAGATGAGAGTTGGGCGATATCGCCCATATCAATACCGTACTGATTGAGAATACTGCTCAGCGTATCACCGGTGGACACCACATATTCATGGCCGCCGGAGTCACCATCGGATTTATCATCGAGCTCATCCTGCGGAATTGCTTCTTCTTCCTGCGGCGCCTGATCGATCGGTTCAGAGGCCTCTGGCAGCAGGGAGCGGATCTCGCTTTTTTCCAGCTCGATCGTTCTGACGATGGGGGCGGATTCCGGGTGGTAGATGTAGGGTCGCCAGACGGCGACCGCTAAAGTTAGAACGCTCAGCGACCCCAGCATAACGCGATGAGGCCGTGGCAGATTGTTAAATGCCTGAGTGACAGCGCGGGCTATCTGTTGCACGTATTCACTTCCTCGTTAATCTCCTTTCAGGCAGCTTGAATACTGATGTCCCAACTGGCTCAGGAACTGCGGGTAACTGTCTTTACCCAGCTTAATTCCGATTCCAAGTGGATCCAGGGTTCCCATGCGCACGGAAGTTCCCCTGGCAACAGCTTCGATGACCGCTGGCCTGAATTGTGGCTCAGCAAAAACGCAGGTCGCTTTTTGCTCAACCAACTGTGTTCTTATTTCGTGTAAACGCTGCGCACCAGGCTGGATTTCAGGGTTGACGGTGAAGTGACCCAACGAGGTCAAACCGTAATGTTTTTCGTAGTAGCCATAAGCATCATGAAAAACGAAATAACCCTTCCCTTTCAGCGGCGCCAGCTCGTTACCCACCTGTTTGTCGGTTGCGGCTAATTTTGCCTCAAAATCCTTCAGGTTGGCGTCAAGTTTGGCTCGACTCTGCGGCATAAGTTCCAATAATTTATCGTGGATTGCAACCGCTGAGAGCCGCGCTATCTCTGGGGAGAGCCACAGATGCATATTGTAAATGCCGTGATGGTGATCGCCGTCACTTTTTTCACCATTAGCATGTTCGTGACCGTGTTCGTCATCATCATCATCGGCCCCTTTCATGAGCAACGGTTTCACCCCATCCAACTGGGCAATAGTGACCTTTTTCTGCTCCGCAATGCTTTGCGTTGACTTGTCCATAAAAGCTTCCATTTCTGGACCAATCCAGACAACTAAGTCTGCGTTCTGTAAGCGTTTTACATCCGATGGGCGGAGTGAATAATCATGTTCGGAAGCGCCGTCCGGCAGCAAAACCTGAGTATCCGTCACACCATCAGCGATAGCGGAAGCGATAAAGCCAAGGGGTTTCATCGAGGCGACAACAGCGGCGTTAGCCAACGGGGCATGAGCGAACAAAAAAGCGGCGCTAAGTCCAGCGCAAAGAAGCGTATTTTTATGTAACATAATGCGACTAATCATCGTAATGAGCGAAAGTGATGTGATATTATAACATTCAATCGCTAGTGCAACCCCTAATTTGACATGACGAATCTTGTAACGCTGGAAAAAGTCGCGGTCGTCTACGGCCAGCGGCGCATACTGTCTGACATTTCGCTCACGCTAAGACCAGGCAAAATTCTAACGCTTCTTGGCCCGAACGGCGCCGGGAAATCAACGCTGGTACGCGTGGTGCTCGGTCTGGTTACCCCGACCGAAGGTTTAATCCATCGCGAGAAAAACCTACGCATCGGTTATGTACCGCAAAAACTGCATCTTGATGCCACCATGCCGCTGACGGTCAGCCGCTTTATGCGCCTGCGTCCGGGAACGCGTAAACAGGATATTATGCCGGCGCTACAACGCGTGCAGGCCGGACACCTGATCGAGGCGCCGATGCAAAAACTCTCCGGCGGCGAGACCCAGCGTGTGCTACTGGCGCGCGCCCTACTCAATCAACCACAGCTGCTGGTACTGGACGAACCGACGCAGGGCGTCGACGTCAACGGTCAGGTGGCGCTGTACGACCTGATCAACCAACTGCGTCAGGAGCTAAACTGTGCCGTATTAATGGTCTCCCACGATCTCCACCTGGTGATGGCGAAAACCGACGAAGTCCTGTGTTTGAATCAGCATATTTGCTGCTCCGGCACGCCGGAAGTGGTCTCGATGCACCCGGAATTTATCTCCATGTTCGGCCCGCGCGGCGCGGAACAGCTGGGGATCTATCGTCACCAACATAATCACCGCCACGACCTGCAGGGGCGGATTGTACTGCGTCGGGGAAATGGCCGCTGATGATTGAATTACTGTTGCCCGGTTGGTTAGCCGGAATGATGCTCGCCTGTGCGGCGGGTCCGCTGGGTTCGTTTGTGGTCTGGCGGAGAATGTCCTACTTTGGCGATACGCTGGCTCATGCCTCGCTGCTTGGTGTGGCATTCGGTTTGTTGCTTAACGTCAATCCGTTTTACGCGGTTATCGTGGTCACTCTGCTACTGGCTGGCGGCCTGGTGTGGCTGGAAAAGCGCCCTCACCTGGCGGTCGATACGCTGTTGGGTATTATGGCGCACAGCGCGCTGTCGCTGGGCCTGGTGGTCGTTAGCCTGATGTCGAATGTTCGCGTTGACCTGATGGCCTATCTTTTTGGCGACCTGTTAGCCGTGACGCCGGAGGATCTCATTTCCATCGCCATCGGCGTAGTGATTGTGGTGGCGATCCTACTCTGGCAGTGGCGCAACCTGTTAGCAATGACCATCAGCCCGGATTTAGCCTTTGTCGATGGTGTGAAACTACAACGGGTTAAGCTGCTACTGATGCTGGTCACTGCACTGACTATCGGCGTGGCAATGAAATTCGTCGGCGCACTGATCATCACCTCATTACTGATCATCCCGGCGGCTACTGCACGCCGTTTTGCTCGCACCCCGGAACAGATGGCTGCTGTCGCCGTTGGCGTAGGCATGCTGGCGGTGACCGGCGGGTTGACCTTTTCGGCGTTCTACGACACACCAGCGGGGCCATCGGTGGTGTTGTGCGCGGCGGCGCTGTTTATTCTCAGTATGACGAAGAAAGCGGCGAGCTGATTCAGGGTATAGAGATGACCCGGTAGCGCAACGCTACCGGGTTTAATTAAGGCATTTCCGGCGGCGTGATGCCGAAGTGATTCCAGGCGCGTACCGTCGCCATCCTGCCACGCGGCGTCCGCTGCAAGAACCCCTGCTGAATTAAGTACGGCTCCAGCACATCCTCAATTGTTTCCCGCTCTTCGCCGATAGCCGCCGCGAGGTTATCAAGGCCAACCGGCCCGCCGAAGAATTTGTCGATTACCGCCAGCAGCAGCTTGCGGTCCATATAGTCAAACCCTTCCGCATCAACATTGAGCATATCCAACGCCTGAGCGGCGATTTCCGCGGAGATGGTGCCATCGTGGCGCACTTCCGCGAAGTCTCGAACCCGACGCAGCAAGCGATTGGCGATACGCGGTGTACCGCGCGCGCGACGCGCCACTTCCAGCGCCCCTTCATCGCTCATCTCCAGCCCCATATGGCGGGCGCTGCGACCGACAATGTGCTGCAGATCGGGTACCTGATAGAACTCAAGGCGCTGCACAATACCAAAACGGTCGCGCAGCGGCGACGTCAGCGATCCGGCGCGGGTCGTGGCGCCGATCAGGGTAAACGGCGGTAAATCGATTTTAATCGAGCGCGCGGCCGGGCCTTCGCCGATCATAATATCCAGCTGATAATCTTCCATCGCCGGATACAGCACCTCTTCCACAACCGGTGAAAGGCGGTGGATTTCATCGATAAACAGGACATCGTGGGGCTCAAGATTGGTCAGCATCGCCGCCAGATCGCCGGCTTTTTCCAGCACCGGGCCAGAAGTCGTGCGCAGATTGACGCCCATTTCGTTGGCAACGATATTCGCCAGCGTGGTTTTCCCCAACCCTGGCGGACCAAAAATCAACAGGTGATCGAGCGCATCGCCGCGCAGTTTTGCCGCCTGGATAAAAATCTCCATCTGCGAACGCACCTGCGGCTGGCCGACGTACTCTGCGAGTAATTTAGGGCGGATAGCGCGGTCAGCGGCCTCTTCAAAACCGACGCTGTCGCCTGATACCAGCCGATCTGCTTCAATCATCCCTTACCTCACAACGCCGCGCGCAGCGCTTCGCGGATTAGCGTTTCACTGTTGGCGTCCGGACGGGCGATTTTGCTCACCATCCGGCTGGCCTCTTGCGGTTTATAACCCAGAGCCACCAGCGCGGCAACGGCTTCTTGTTCCGCATCGTCGGCGGCCGGACCCGCTGGCGAGGTCAACACCAGATCGGCCGCAGGGGTGAACAGGTCTCCGTGGAGGCCTTTAAAGCGGTCTTTCATCTCGACGATTAAACGCTCGGCGGTTTTCTTACCAATGCCCGGCAGTTTCACCAGTGACGCGACTTCTTCGCGTTCAACCGCATTCACGAACTGCTGTGCCGACATGCCGGAAAGGATCGCCAGCGCCAGTTTCGGCCCAACGCCGTTGGTTTTAATCAGCTCTTTAAACAGCGTGCGCTCCTGCTTGTTATTAAAACCATACAGCAGCTGCGCATCTTCGCGCACCACGAAGTGGGTAAAGACAATGGCTTCCTGCCCGGCTTCCGGTAGCTCATAGAAGCACGTCATCGGCATATGGACTTCATAACCTACGCCTCCGGTTTCCAGTAATACCAGCGGGGGTTGCTTTTCGAGAATGATGCCTCTGAGTCTGCCTATCACGTAGCGCTCCTGAATAAAGGGCCGAAAGTCTAATGCGTTATCATAAAAAAAGGCTGGATGAATATCCAGCCTGATTTATTATTATCGTAACCGCCCGCGCGCCAGATTGAGCCGACTCTCACTAATCTGAGCCGCATTCTGGCTGACGTGGCAGTGGGTGATGGCAATAGCCAGCGCATCCGCCGCATCCGCCTGCGGATTCGCAGGGAGCTTCAGCAAGGTACGCACCATATGCTGCACCTGGCTTTTTTCCGCGCTCCCTATCCCGACGACGGTCTGCTTTACCTGGCGGGCGGCGTACTCAAAGACCGGTAGGTCCTGGTTCGTCGCCGCGACAATCGCCACTCCGCGCGCCTGCCCAAGCTTCAATGCCGAATCGGCATTTTTCGCCATAAAGACCTGCTCAATGGCGAAATAGTCAGGCTGGAACTGGGTGATAATTTCGGTGACGCCAGCGTAAATCAGCTTCAGCCGCGACGGCAGATCGTCTACTTTGGTGCGGATACATCCGCTGCCGAGGTAGCTCAACTGCCGCCCGACCTGGCGAATCACGCCATAACCGGTCACGCGCGACCCCGGGTCAATGCCGAGAATAATAGCCATCACGCGCCTCCAGTAACAACTCACCAATGATACCGATTACCGGTATCACAGCGTAGCGGCAACCTCATCAGAGATTTCGCCGTTATGATAAACTTCCTGGACGTCGTCGCAGTCTTCCAGCATATCGATCAGACGCAGCAGCTTCGGCGCGGTTTCCGCATCCATATCCGCTTTAGTCGACGGGATCATCGATACTTCAGCGGCGTCGGCTTTCAGACCAGCCGCTTCCAACGCATCACGCACCGCGCCCATCTCTTCCCAGGCGGTGTACACGTCGATTGCGCCATCGTCATAGGTCACCACGTCTTCAGCGCCCGCTTCCAGCGCCGCTTCCATGATAGTGTCTTCATCGCCAGCTTCGAAGGAGATAACGCCTTTTTTGCTGAACAGATAAGAAACCGAACCATCGGTACCGAGGTTGCCGCCGGTTTTGGTAAAGGCGTGGCGCACTTCAGCAACGGTACGGTTACGGTTGTCGCTCAGACACTCAACCATGACCGCAGTACCGCCCGGGCCGTAACCTTCATAAATGATGGTTTCCATGTTCGCGTCATCGTCGCCGCCGACGCCGCGCGCGATAGCGCGGTTCAGGGTGTCGCGAGTCATGTTGTTGGACAGCGCTTTATCTACCGCCGCGCGCAGACGCGGGTTAGAGCCGATGTCGCCGCCACCCAGACGCGCTGCGGTAACCAGCTCGCGGATGATTTTAGTAAAGATCTTACCGCGCTTGGCATCTTGTGCCGCTTTGCGGTGCTTGGTGTTGGCCCATTTACTATGACCTGCCATAAAAAACTCTCCAAAAAAGCCGTTTTTCCGCGACAAACGCCGCAGGAAGTTACCCGGCGTTAATTACAAATTCTTCAATCGCCTGCCGGTTGCTCCACGATTTGGTTAACGCGGCGGCGTCCGACGCGCTAACCCAGCGGTAATCCAGATGTTCGGTAAAAACAATCTGGCGCTCATGGGGCAGCGCAAGACGGAACCAAAACTCCGTATTGCGCTCGACGCCCGGCGCATAGCGATGACGTAAGTGAGAAAAAATCTCGAACTCCACCGTACGCTGACAGTCAATTAAGGCCAGTTGCTCGCAAGCAACATCAATGGCGACCTCTTCCTTTACTTCGCGCGCGGCGGCCTGCAACGCGGTTTCCCCCGCTTCCAGACTGCCGGTAACCGACTGCCAGAAAGTGGGGTCATCGCGTCGCTGCAACATCAGCACCCGCTTCGTATCCTCGGCGTAAATCACCACCAGAACGGAGACAGGCAGCTTGAATGACATCTTAGTTGTTCTCCGGAGACTCTTTTGTCTCTTTCGCCACAACCTGAATACCCAGTTCGCCTAACGCGGTCGGATTAGCGAAGCTTGGCGCTTCGGTCATCAGGCACGCGGCAGCGGTGGTTTTCGGGAATGCGATAACGTCACGGATGTTATCGGTGCCGGTCAGCAGCATGGTCAGACGATCCAGACCAAATGCCAGGCCAGCGTGCGGCGGTGTACCGTACTTCAGCGCATCCAGCAGGAAGCCGAATTTTTCACGCTGTTCTTGTTCGTTAATCCCCAGAATGCCAAACACGGTTTGCTGCATTTCACCACTGTGGATACGCACCGAACCACCGCCGACTTCGTAACCGTTGATAACCATATCGTAGGCATTCGCAACCGCGTCTTCCGGCGCCGCTTTCAGGTCTGCCGCCGTCATATCTTTCGGCGAGGTGAACGGGTGGTGCATTGCGGTCAGGCCGCCTTCGCCGTCGTCTTCAAACATCGGGAAGTCGATAACCCACAGCGGCGCCCATTTGTTCTCGTCGGTCAGGTTCAGGTCTTTACCCAGTTTCAGACGCAGCGCGCCCAGCGCATCGGCAACCACTTTTTTGTTGTCGGCGCCGAAGAAGATCATGTCGCCATCCTGTGCGCCAGTGCGCTCAAGGATCGCTTCCACGATTTCGGCGTTAAGGAATTTAGCCACCGGGCTGTTGATGCCTTCCAGGCCTTTCGCACGCTCGGTCACTTTAATATAAGCCAGCCCTTTCGCGCCGTAGATCTGCACGAATTTGCCGTATTCATCAATCTGCTTACGGGTCAGCGCGGCGCCGCCCGGTACGCGCAGTGCGGCAACGCGGCCTTTGGCATCGTTAGCCGGGCCGGAGAAGACAGCGAATTCCACCGCTTTCACCAGGTCAGCCACATCGACCAACTCCATCGGGTTACGCAGATCCGGTTTATCAGAACCGTAACGGCGTTCGGCTTCGGCAAAGGTCATAACCGGGAATTGACCGAGGTCGACGCCCTTCACGTCCAGCCACAGCTTGTGCACCAGCTCTTCCATCACTTCACGCACCTGCGGCGCGGTCATGAAGGAGGTTTCGACATCGATCTGCGTGAATTCAGGCTGACGGTCGGCACGCAGGTCTTCGTCGCGGAAGCATTTGACGATCTGATAGTAGCGATCGAAACCGGACATCATCAGCAACTGTTTGAACAGCTGCGGAGACTGCGGCAGCGCGTAGAATTTACCTTTATGCACGCGCGATGGCACCAGGTAGTCACGCGCGCCTTCCGGCGTGGCTTTGGTCAGCATCGGGGTTTCGATATCGAGGAAACCGTGGTCATCCATAAAGCGACGTACGAAGCTGGTGATCTTCGCGCGAGTTTTCAGACGCTGGGCCATTTCCGGACGACGCAGATCCAGATAACGATATTTCAGACGCGCTTCTTCGGTGTTGACGTGGTTGGAGTCCAGCGGCAGCGCTTCAGCGCGGTTGATGATGGTCAGGTCTGACGCCAGCACTTCAATTTCGCCAGTGGCCATCTCGCGGTTGACGTTGCGCTCTTCACGCGCACGTACGGTACCGGTGATTTGGATGCAGAACTCATTACGCAGTTCGGAAGCCAGTTTTAACGCCTCCGCGCGATCCGGGTCGAAAAACACCTGCACGATGCCTTCACGGTCGCGCATATCAATGAAGATAAGGCTGCCGAGATCACGACGACGGTTGACCCAACCACACAAGGTCACTTGCTGCCCCACGTGGGACTGACGTAGCTGTCCGCAATATTCTGTACGCATGAGATATCCCTTAACTTAGCCGCAGGCGGATGTTGCCTGCCTTGCAGGCGACGAGGTCGCAGCTTTGCTGAATGTCACTACTGAATGAAAAAAGGCGGCTATTATACTGGAAATTCTTTCTGGCGATAAGCCCGACGCAGTTTGTACGCTGTTTTGCTGTGCGCTTATTGCCTGTACTCACAAAAATTAACAAAATTTGTTACCCTGGAGCCGAATTAGCAACGGTATTGTAGCGGCCTGACAACAGAACAAGATACGGGGATACCATGTTAGAACTCAATGCGAAAAAAACCGCGCTGGTCATTATTGACCTGCAAGATGGCATTTTACCTTTCGCCGGCGGCCCGCACCGCGCCGACGATGTGGTCGCGCGCGCGGCAAAACTGGCGCAAAAATGCCGCCAACAAGGTTCGCCCGTGGTCATGGTTCGCGTCGGCTGGTCTGCTGATTTCGCCGAAGCGTTAAAACAGCCGGTTGACGCGCAAGCGGGCGCGGCAAAGCTGCCGGACAACTGGTGGACCTATCCGGCTGCACTTGGCAAGCAGGATAGCGATATCGAAGTCACCAAACGCCAGTGGGGCGCGTTTTACGGCACCGACCTTGAGCTGCAGCTGCGCCGCCGCGGTATCGACACCATTATTCTGTGCGGCATTTCGACCAATATCGGCGTTGAGTCCACCGCGCGTAACGCCTGGGAGCTCGGCTTCAATCTGGTGGTCGCCGAGGACGCCTGCAGCGCCGCATCCGCTGAACAGCATCAGGGCAGCATGACGCACATCTTCCCGCGTCTCTCCCGCGTACGCAGCACCGAGGACATTATCGCCGCCTTATGATGTATATCGGGCTCCCGCAATGGTCGCATCCTAAATGGGTGCGCCTTGGCATCACCGGCCTTGAAGAGTATGCCCGCCACTTTAACTGCGTGGAGGGCAATACGACGCTATATGCTTTACCCAAGGCTGAGATCGTCGATCGTTGGTACCAGCAAACCCACGATGATTTTCGTTTCTGCTTCAAATTCCCGGCGACGATTTCTCATCAGGCGGCATTACGCGACTGCGACGATTTAAGCCGCGAGTTTTTCGCCCGCCTGGCGCCGCTGGAATCACGCATTGGCCAGTACTGGCTACAGCTGCCCGCCACTTTCGGCCCACGCGATCTCCCTGCCCTGTGGCATTTCCTCGATTCGCTGCCCAAAGGTTTCAGTTACGGCGTTGAAGTGCGTCACCCGGAGTTTTTCGCCAAAGGCGATGCCGAACAGCAGCTTAATCGCGGCCTGCACCAGCGCAACGCGAACCGCGTGATCCTCGATAGCCGACCAGTGCACAGCGCTATCGCGCGCAACCCGGCGATGATCGACGCCCAAAAAAAGAAACCGAAGGTTCCGGTACATGCGGTCATGACCGGGCAGCAGCCGATGGTGCGTTTTATCGGCAGCGACGATATGGCGCAGAACCGCGAGCTGTTTCGCGTTTGGCTGCAAACACTGCCGAAGTGGCGTCAGTCGGCCACGCCGTGGCTATTTCTGCATACGCCGGATATCGCCCAGGCGCCGGAGTTGGTCGATACTTTGTGGGAAGACCTGCGCGCCGTGCTGCCGGATGTCGGCGCCGCGCCGTCAATTCCGCAGCAATCCTCGCTTTTCTGATATCCTGCTATGATAGTCGGAGCCACCTGACATAATTAAAGGGAGTTTTGGGTATGGTCAGCGCGCTGTATGCGGTTTTGGGTGCGTTATTGTTAATCAAGTTTTCCTTCGATGTGGTACGTCTGCGCACACAATATCGCGTCGGTTACGGCGACGGCGGTTTTAGCGAACTGCAGGTCGCCATTCGTGTTCACGGTAACGCCGTGGAATACGTCCCCATTGGGCTTATTTTACTGCTGTTCATGGAAATGAACGGCGCGCTCACCTGGATGGTGCATCTCTGCGGTATTTTGCTGATTGCCGGACGCCTGATGCACTCCTACGGTTTTCATCATCGTCTGTACCGCTGGCGGCGCTCGGGAATGAGCGCCACCTGGTGCTCATTGTTGCTGATGGTGCTGGCTAACCTGTGGTATATGCCCTGGGAGTTGGTTTTCTCCCTGCGTTAGCGCACAATACGCCGTTTTCGTTTTTTCGGGTTTAACGTTATGTCTCACCGCGATACGCTTTTTTCCGCGCCGATTGCCAGCCTCGGCGACTGGACCTTTGATGAACGGGTAGCCGAAGTCTTCCCGGATATGATCCAGCGCTCTGTTCCTGGATATTCCAATATTATTTCTATGATCGGCATGCTGGCTGAGCGTTTTGTTCAGCCCAACACTCAGGTTTACGACCTCGGTTGCTCGCTGGGCGCTGCGACGCTTTCCGTACGTCGCAACATTGCGCATCCGGGATGCAAAATTATCGCTATCGATAATTCCCCGGCCATGGTGGAGCGCTGTCGTCGCCATATCGATGCCTACAAAGCGCCGACACCGGTTGAGGTTATCGAGGGCGACATTCGTCATATCGCTATTGAAAACGCCTCAATGGTGGTGCTGAATTTTACTATTCAATTCCTGGAGCCGAGCGAACGTCAGGCGATCCTCGATAAAGTCTATCAAGGGCTGAATCCGGGCGGCGCGCTGGTGCTTTCTGAGAAATTCAGTTTTGAAGACGCTAACGTCGGCGAACTGCTATTTAACATGCACCACGATTTCAAACGCGCCAACGGCTACAGCGAACTGGAAATCAGCCAGAAACGCAGCATGCTGGAAAATGTAATGCTGACCGACTCGGTAGAAACCCATAAGGCGCGCCTGCGTCAGGCCGGTTTTGAACATGCCGAACTGTGGTTCCAGTGCTTTAACTTTGGCTCGCTGGTAGCGGTGAAATCAGAGGGTCAGTCATGATCGACTTCAGTAACTTTTATCAGTTGATCGCGAAAGGGCCGCTTTCCCACTGGCTGGAAACCCTGCCTGCTCAGGTCGCAGCCTGGCAGCGCGATGCGTTACACGGCAAGTTTCGCGAGTGGTCGCGCGCCGTTGAGTTTCTGCCGGAACTCGCGCCATGGCGTCTGGACCTGCTGCACAGCGTTACCGCAGAAAGCGAAACGCCGCTCAGCGAAGGTCACCAGCTGCGAATTGAAAACCTGCTGAAAAACCTGATGCCGTGGCGCAAAGGCCCCTATTCGCTGTACGGTATCGACATCGATACCGAATGGCGTTCCGATTTGAAATGGGATCGCGTGCTGCCGCATCTGTCCGATCTCACCGGGCGGACGATCCTCGATGTTGGTTGCGGTAGCGGTTATCACATGTGGCGGATGATCGGCGCTGGCGCGCATCTGGCCGTCGGCATCGATCCAACACAGTTATTCCTATGCCAGTTTGAAGCGGTACGTAAACTGATTGGCAACGATCAGCGCGCGCACCTGCTTCCTCTCGGCATCGAACAACTGCCGGCGCTGGAAGCTTTTGATACCGTTTTTTCGATGGGCGTGCTGTATCATCGTCGTTCCCCGCTTGACCATCTGTGGCAACTCAAAGATCAGTTAGCCCCTGGCGGCGAGTTGGTACTGGAGACGCTGGTGGTTGAAGGCGATGAAAATACCGTGCTGGTCCCCGGCGATCGCTACGCGCAAATGCGTAATGTCTACTTCATTCCTTCCGCCGCCGCATTGAAACAGTGGCTTGAGAAGTGCGGGTTTATCGATGTACGCATCGTGGATACCTGTGTGACTACCCCCGAAGAACAGCGCCGTACCGAGTGGATGACGACTGAATCACTCGCCGACTTCCTCGATCCACATGACAGCGGTAAAACGGTGGAAGGTTATCCAGCGCCGCTGCGCGCGGTGATCATCGCCAGCAAACCGGAAACGCAGCAGTCGCTGGCGAAAAAAGCGGCCGCTGCGCAGGCATAGCCGTCCTCTTCCTGATGTCAGCGCACGCTGGATAAAAAAAGGCCCCTGTTGAAATTGCAGGGGCCTGGTACGGGCAATCATCATATTGGGCGACATGATGTGCAGCAAAAAACAGTTGGCTGCGCGGCTTACCCACGCGCGGCAGAAATAATCTGCTTCATTTCCGCCACCGCTTCGCCGTTAACGGCGTAGCGGGAATATTCATCGGCATCGGCGTCGGTAGACATCGACAACCCCGGATTACGAAAGCGCATCGGCGACGGCAACCATTGCCCCGCTGAGCTGTGTACTTCTTTGACTCCCGCCTGCAAAAATTGTTGCAGATTGGCAGCCCGCACTCCTGCTCCGGCCATAATGATTGGAGTATCGCCAAGCGCAATTAGTTCCATAATTTTTGCAAGACCTTGTTCGGCCGTCGGCTGCTGGCCGGAAGTCAGGATCCGCGCAACGCCCAATTCAGCGAGCGTATACCAGGCCTGGCGCGGGTCGGCGCACATATCAAAGGCCCGATGGAAGGTCACCGCCAGCGAGCCTGCCGCTGTCATAATTTTCTGCATACGCGCGATATCAACCTGGCCTTCGCTATTGAGTACGCCAATAACCAACCCCGGGAAACCCAAATCCCTGACCGTCGCTACATCATCCAGCATGGCGGCAAACTCGCCTTCGGTGTAGCAAAAATCACCGCCGCGCGGACGGATAATCGGGTGTACCGGGATCGAAACGATTTCACGCACTGAACGCAGCACGCCCAGCGACGGCGTTAACCCGCCCTCCTGCGGCGCTGCGCACAATTCTACGCGATCGGCGCCGCGACGCTGCGCCTCCAGCGCGCACTCCATGCTATAGCAGCAGACTTCCAGCAACATCATTCCCTTCTCCATTCTCATTATGGGCAACACAGCATGTCACGATTTATATTCACAGACGCCGCGCCGCTTCACACTGTTAAGCATCGGATTGCTCGCTGGCGACGATTTGTTCGATCGACCAGGGATGGAATTTGATGGTCACTTTACCGTCAGTTACCGCCAGCGTCGGATTCGGCAGGCGCTCGCGTTCTCCTTTCGGCGAACTGGTCTTCACGAATATCCCCGGCTGGCTTAGCCCCTCATCGCTGAGTAGCGCCAGCGCGCGCGCGTTTAACGTTTCCGGGTCGCCCGGCAAAACAATTTCGATATGCTCCCAACCTTCGTGCGGATAGCGCTTTTCACCCGGCCAGGGTAACTCCACCACCGTGAAACGCCAGTGAGCGACGCAGATAGGTTCAGCCAGCTTAAACAAGCAAATGGGGCGACCATTAATAATATTTTCCGAGAGCAGCGCACCGCAGCGTTCCAGCCCCTGACGCCAACGTTCCGCTGTCGCATTCTGATGACAGCGCAGCGAAATATGGTCGGCCTCCAGCGGCGCCATCTCCAACCCCAGACGATCGGCCAACGCCCGTAGAGCATCGCTAAAACGCGGTAGGTCCGCGGAAATATCATTCAGTTCGTCAATGTGCTGCCAGTTTGCCATCTTGCGCCTCGGTCATCGCCAAAAGGGCTAATTTATCCTGTTTCGCAGCCCTGACCAACCAGCAATCTGCCTGACGGGACGGCGAATGGTTATTCATTAAGCGTGCTGCTTTACAACTCACGCGCAGTGCTGACGGCTGGGCGCAAATGCAGTATACTCCCGCCTTAATTTGTCCATGTTCCGGCGCCGCCCCACAGGGGTTATCGCGCCTTAAAAGTAAGGTATTCCGGTGAATATTCAGGCTCTTCTCTCAGAAAAAGTCAGCCAGGCCCTGATCGCGGCAGGCGCGCCTGCCGATTGCGAACCTCAGGTCCGCCAGTCAGCAAAAGTTCAGTTCGGCGACTATCAGGCCAATGGCGTGATGGCTGTTGCTAAAAAACTGGGCATGGCGCCGCGACAACTTGCAGAGCAGGTACTGTCTCATCTCGATCTGAACGGCATTGCCAACAAGGTTGAAATCGCCGGGCCTGGCTTTATCAATATTTTCCTCGATCCGGCCTTCCTGGCGGACAACGTCAATCGCGCGCTGCAGTCCGAGCGCCTGGGCGTGGCTAAGCCCCAAGCGCAGACCATCGTCGTCGATTACTCCGCGCCGAACGTGGCGAAAGAAATGCACGTCGGCCACCTGCGTTCGACCATCATTGGCGATGCATCGGTGCGCACCCTGGAGTTCCTCGGCCACAACGTTATCCGTGCCAACCACGTCGGTGACTGGGGTACTCAGTTCGGCATGCTGATCGCGTATCTGGAAAAGCAGCAGCAGGAAAACGCTGGCGAGATGGCGCTGGCCGATCTCGAAGGTTTCTATCGCGAAGCGAAAAAACACTACGATGAAGATGAAGCTTTCGCCGAGCGCGCACGTAGCTACGTCGTTAAGCTGCAGGGCGGCGATGAATACTTCCTGCAGATGTGGCGTAAGCTGGTCGACATCACCATGTCGCAAAACCAGATCACCTACGATCGTCTGAACGTGACCCTGACTCGCGATGACGTGATGGGCGAAAGCCTGTACAACCCCATGCTGCCGGGGATCGTCGCCGACCTGAAAGCGAAAGGCATGGCCGTTGAAAGCGAAGGCGCGACCGTGGTCTTCCTTGATGAGTACAAAAACAAAGAAGGCGAACCGATGGGCGTCATCATCCAGAAAAAGGATGGCGGCTACCTCTATACCACGACCGATATCGCCTGCGCGAAATACCGTTACGAAACGCTGCATGCCGACCGCGTGCTCTACTACATCGACTCCCGTCAGCACCAGCACCTGATGCAGGCGTGGACCATCGTGCGTAAAGCCGGTTATGTGCCGGAATCCGTACCGCTGGAACACCACATGTTCGGCATGATGTTGGGTAAAGACGGCAAGCCGTTCAAAACCCGCGCCGGCGGCACCGTCAAACTGGCCGATCTGCTGGACGAAGCGCTGGAACGCGCACGCCGCCTGATAGCCGAGAAGAACCCGGATATGTCAGCCGATGAGCTGGAAAAGCTGGCGAATGCTGTCGGTATCGGCGCGGTGAAATATGCCGACCTGTCGAAAAACCGGACGACCGATTACGTCTTCGACTGGGACAACATGCTGGCGTTCGAAGGCAATACCGCGCCATACATGCAGTATGCCTACACCCGCGTGCTGTCCGTGTTCCGTAAAGCCGGTATTGACGAAAGCGCGCTGACGGCGGCGCCAGTGGTCATTAGCGAAGATCGCGAAGCGCAGCTGGCCGCGCGCCTGCTGCAGTTCGAAGAAACCTTGTCCGTCGTCGCCCGTGAAGGTACCCCGCACGTAATGTGCGCCTACCTGTACGACCTGGCGGGCCTGTTCTCTGGTTTCTACGAGCATTGCCCGATCCTGAGCGCTGAAAGCGAAGCGACCCGTAACAGCCGCCTGAAGCTGGCGCTGCTGACGGCGAAAACGTTGAAGCTGGGCCTTGATACCCTGGGTATTGAAACCGTCGAGCGTATGTAAAAACAAACCCGGCTGTTGCCGGGTTTGTTTTATTTGTCGCCCCGGTAAGCGCAGCGCCACCGGGGTCTATTTGCCCTTCTCAGAAATACTTGCGCAGATACTCCGTCAGGCAAAGAATCGCCATCGCCTGGCCATACGGCATCGACGTTAGCGGAATCTGACGATAAAAATCGAGGTCGGATCCCATACCGGTACCGAACGAGGTTTGCAGCAGTTCCCCTGCAGGAGAAATATTTTGCACGATGCCGCGAATCGCTTTTTCCGCGATTTCCGCATACTCCCGTCCGACATAACGTTTACGCACCGCTTTCAGGATACCGTAGGCGAAACCCGCTGTTGCTGAAGCCTCAAGATAGGAATGAGGGTCATCAAGCAGAGTATGCCACAAGCCGCTGTCATCCTGGCATTTCGCCAATGCGGCAATTTGCGCATTCAGCACCTGCACCAGATAGCGATGGATGGCGCTGCTTTCCGGTAAATCCACCAGCTCCAGGAAATCTGGAATCACCATCGTGAGCCAACTGTTGCCGCGCGCCCAGCGCGCACGGGCAAAGTTGTGCTGACCTTCATTATTCCAGCCGTGGAACCACAGGCCAGTCTCCCTGTCCATCAGGTTCTGTACATGCAGCAAGAACTGATAGGTCGCTTCTTCAATATACTGCGGGCGGTTAAGCAGCTTGCCGATTTTCGCCAGCGGCAACACCGTCATCATCAGTGTGTCATCCCACATCTGCTGATGGTTTTCCTCCGCCAGAGTAATATGCTGCATGCCACCCTGCTCGGTGCGCGGCATCTCATACATCGCCCATTCGGCCCAGCTATCGAGCCACGGCAGATACTCCTGTCGCCCGGTCTCTTCAAAACGATAGGCCAGCGTCAGGAACGGCGCCATCGTATTAACGTTTTTCGTGGTCGCCCCTTCGGCAAAGCGTTCAGCAAACCAGCTGTCGATGATATCGCGCATCGCCACCTCACCGGTTTGTTGGTAATACTGGTAGATACCGTACAATCCGACGCCGTGAGTCCACTCCCAGCCAGCCCATCCTTTGGTATCGATAACTCTCCCATCGTCAAGCCGTAGTAAAAATTGCCCGCTTTCATCCTTAATATTCACCAGATTTTGCGTCACGTTACGGATCAGCGCCTGCAGTTCACTGCGATCGATAAAGCGTTCAGGCTGACACAGTAATGGGCTATGTTTAACCGGCCAAACTTTCATGTTCTTAACCTCTGGTATATGTCGAATTCAAAGCACCACCCTGATTCAGAGCCGGGGCGGCAGGTTTATTGCGATTCAGGTAGCCAATGTTGTTATTACCCCACAGGCAGGCGTAAGGCATACCCGCCAGCATCTCTACCACCGCACGGTTTTCCGCAGAGGTAAGTTCCGGCTGGGCGTGGCCGGCCTCACGCATTTTGAGTGTTTCGGCGCGTAGTACGCTGTGGGTATGCAAATTGAGCTTAAAGCGCAGGGAAACCAGGAAGCCGCAGGCCAACACCAGTAAGGTACCGATGCTGAGGATCAACAGAATGGTATGGCTGACACCTTCTGGCTGAATTTTTTGCCCGGAGACAAAGCCAGACAACTGCATGATGATGCCAACCAGCATCACTGCCCCCGCCTGCGATGCTTTGCGGGTGAGCGTCATGATGCCGGCAAAAATGCCCTCACGGCGCTGGCCGGTGATCACTTCGTCGACGTCGGCAATATAGGTGTAGGTATTCCACGGCACGTAGTTAATGCCGCCGCGCCCCAGACCGGCAATCGCGGAAACCAGCAGTAATAATGCATAAACGTCGCTCATCCCCGCGTAGTACAGCATCGCATAAGAGAGCGAACTCAGGCCAAACAACACCACCACCATACGATAAGAAGGTGCGGGACCAAACCGGATGCACAGCGGAATCATGGCAATGACGGCAATAAACTGGAAAACGGCCATCGTACCGAGCAAGTTAGAAGCGACGGAAACTTCCTGCATCAGCACAAAGACCACGTAATAGGTAAACACGGCGTTGAAAACATCCTGCGCGATATAGCCCCCCAGATACATGCCAAGATGCTGGCGGAAGATCTTAATCCGCAGCGTGGAACTGAGTTCGATGAACAGGCGGTTAAGGCTTTGCACGAGGGTTAAGCTATGCTTTTCCTCTTCTGCGCGCAGCGCCGCTTCACTCCACGCTTCCCGTGGGCGTTCCCAGGTGAAAAACCAGACGAATGTGAGCATTAAGGCGCACAGCACGGAAAAGACCAGGCTTGCGTAAAAGAACGAACTGGCGTTGTCTTTACCCAGTTGAGTGAGCAAGATACCTGGCAAGAATGAGGCTAAAATCGCCGACATTTGCGCCATTGAGATACGCGCGCCGGAGAATTTGGTTTTCTGTTTAAAGTCATCAGTCATCTCCGGCACCAGCGTCTCGTAAGGTACCAGAATCATGGTATAGACAATATCAAACAGCAGATAAGTGGCGAGGTAGTACCAGAATCCCATCCCGCCCACCCACATCATCGAATAACTAAAGACGCATGGAATACCGAGTAAAATAAAGAATTTACGTCTTCCAAAGCGTTTACCCAACCAGGTTGAGCCAAAATTATCGGTCAAAAAACCCATCAGGGGACTGACGACCGCGTCGAGCACGCGCGCGGTGGCAAAAATCAGCGTCGCTTCAATCGGCGATAGGCCGCAGAAGGTGGTGTAAAAATAGAGTAGCCATGCTGCGGTAAGCGCGGTGGTTCCTGCGCCGAGGAAGTCGCCGGAACCGTAGGCGAGATAGTTAGCCAAACCGATTTTACGTGTTTTCATCACCGTAAATCCTGTGTCTTTTTTATTAGAGAACTTCGGCTTTACCGCGGGTTATGCCGAAATTTTGCGGATACATGACTACAGTAAAAGTATGGAAACCGGCTTACCTTGGCATTTTTGCCAGGTCGAACCGTTGAGTGGCAAAAAAACAAAGGGTCGACCACCGTGCGTCACCGATTTATAAAACAGCGTTTCTTTTAAAGCAAAAGCGATGCTCATTTTTGCGAGAATGCTGCCAAAATCTGACTTTACGAGCCTGGCGACAGATGTTTTTCAGTCGGGTGAATAACCCTTGTAGAGAAGTGGAATTAGGAGTAAAGAAAGTAGAAAGGTCCGTTGCGTATCTCAAGGAGGCTAGATGCCCTACTCACATCTGTTGGTCGCCGTCGCCCCGACGCCGGAAAGCCGCATGCTGGTTAAGAAAGCGGTGTCCATTGCCCGTCCGCTCAGTGCCAAAGTCAGCCTGATCACGCTGGCCACGGATCCAGAAATGTACAATCAGTTTGCCGCGCCGATGCTGGAAAATCTGCGTGAAATCATGCACGAGGAAACACGTGGTTTTCTCAATGAACTGGCTGCGCAAGCGGATTACCCTATCAACAAAATGACCATCGCCAGCGGCGAACTTTGCCATCACGTGAAGGATTTTTGCCGCCAGCATCACGTTGATCTGGTCATCTGCGGCAATCATAACCAGAGCCTGTTTTCCCGCGCGACCTGTTCGGCGAAGCATATTGTCGGCAGCAGCGGTGTCGATGTGCTGTTGGTTTCCCTGGAGTAGGCTGATGCCGAAGCATCAGCCGGATCGGCTAGGTAGACGGCGTCACCATAGGCGGCCGCTGGCAGCTATCTTCGCGCCGCTTTACACGCGTTAGATCGGCAACGAATCGCGCCTGCCAGTTATTGATGTCATTGTTTTCGATAACGTTAAGCATGTTGCCGTGGCGGATAATTCGCTCGGCAAGCGGCATGGTCAGAGCGCGATCCAACGCCGCCGCGACCTCATCGCGATCGTAGGGGTTGATGATAAGCGCCGATGTCAGTTCGTTGGCGGCCCCCGCAAACTGCGATAACACCAGTACCCCAGGATTTTGCGGATCCTGGGCGGCGACGAATTCTTTCGCCACCAGGTTCATACCATCGCGCAGCGGCGTCACCAGGCCGACATCGGAATACCGAAATACCTTCATTAACAACTTGCGATCAAAGTGCTGATTCAGGTAATAAAGCGGCGTCCACCCCAACTGACCATAATGACCGTTAATTCGCCCGGCAGCCATTTCAAGCTGATGGCGAATATCCTGATAGGCCGGGACATCACCACGCGAGGTTGGCGCTATTTGGGTGTAGCGAATTTTCCCCCGATGCTGCGGATAGTTTTCCAATAAGGCTTCATAAGCCTGGAAACGCTCCGGTAGCCCTTTGGAATAGTCGAGGCGTTCAACGGAAAAAATATTCTTCACGCTTTTGAGTTCCGCCTTCAACTGCGCCAGCTTAGGCGGCAACGGTCCGCTGGCGCAGCGCGCCACCTCCTGCGGCTCGATGCTAATTGGATAGACGGCGGTACGAAACGTTTTGCCCCATGCGCTATGACGCTGACTATCTCTCTCGATAAGCGTGGTCTGCTGGGCGACGCAATCAATAAACGCCTGCCGGTCGCTTTCGCTCTGGAAACCTAACAAATCATAATCACAGAGCTGCCTCAGGAGTTCCGCATGCGGTGGTAACGCATTAAAAATTTCGGCTGTCGGAAATGGGATATGCAGGAAGAAACCAACGCGATTCTTTACGCCATTTTTGCGCAGTTCACTGGCGAACGGCAGCAAATGATAATCATGAACCCAAATCATATCGTCATCGGCAAGCAGCGGCAGCAGTTTCTGCGCCACCGCGGCGTTAACGCGTTGATAACCTTCCCAGGCCGTTCGTTGAAAATCGACTAAGTCGAGACGATAGTGAAAAGCTGGCCATAGCACGGCGTTAGAAAACTGGTTGTAGTACTGCTCGTGATCTTCTGCATTGAGGTTAAAAGAGACCCACGAAATGTCCCCTTTGCTCACTTTCTTCAGCGGTTGGCGATCATCGCCAATCTCGCCGCTCCAGCCAAACCACAGACCGCCGCTGGCCTTCAGCGCGCCTAAGATGCCGACCGTCAGGCCGCCAGCGCTGTTTTTTTTATCATCAGGCGAGGCTATACGGTTAGATACTACGACTAAACGACTCATGGTCATCCCTCCCGCTCGTTAATACCTCCAGGCTCCGCGTATGATCGACGATATGGCGTAACCATTGATGGACGGCTGCCACGTTGGGTAGCCGCCAATGCGCCAGGGTATCGCCGCCGCCGACTTTGATCGAGACGCCCTCCAGTTGATTAACGACGGTAAACCCGGCCTCATCGGTTAAATCATCGCCGATAAATACCGGTTTTCGTCCCGCAAATGGCGCTTCGCGCATAAATGCCGCAATAGCTTCGCCTTTGTTAATCCCACGTGGCTTAATCTCCACCACACACTTACCCTGTTGTATCGCCAGAATCGGATAGCGCTGCACAATTTGCTGAGCCAGCGCCAACACAGCGCTCTGGTGCTGCGGCGCTTGCCGATAATGCAGGGCAAAGGCGATGCCTTTGTCTTCCAGTTCGCTACCGGGTAGCGACTGCAACGCAGACGTTAGCGCCTCGCCGACTTCACGGCTCAGCGCCGACGGCAGTGATACATCGTGTCTTTTACCATTGATATCACGGCGTTCAGCCCCGTGGACGCCGGCAAGCGGTAGCCGCCAGTGACGGGTCAGTTCATCAAGCTCGGATAATGAGCGCCCTGAAATCAATGCCACAGCGTCATGTTGCTGCTGTGCCAGTACTCGCAACGTCTGAAGGACGTTTTCGGGGATAACAACCTGATCGGGATGAGGTTTGATATCGGCAAGCGTGCCGTCAAGATCCAGGAAAAATGCGTAGTTTCCGATTAGCTCAGGCGGTACAGATATCTGGTCAGCCACCCTGTCTTCCTCCTTATCATGGCCAGCGTTACGCTGGTTGTTAACGAATTGTTAGCCATGTAAGTATAGACAGTGTGACCAGCCTCGCCATTTTTGATAGTTGTCGCCAGCGCAGCGAGCGTTGGCGACATATTGCGAGTAGACTTTAAAGTTTGTGACAAATTAAATCGAGCGTTTCGCTTTTTGCTTATAGCGATCGAAAATGACCGCCGCCAGCAGAATCACCCCGCGAACCACATACTGTGAGAACGGCGATATATTCAGCAGGTTCATCGCATTTTCTACCGTACCGAGGATCAGGATCCCCGCCACAACATACGAAATCTTGCCGATCCCGCCTTTTAGCGATACGCCGCCCAGTACGCACGCCGAGATAACAATCAACTCATAGCCAATTGAGGTCATCGGCTGGCCGCTGGTCATGCGCGAGGCCAAAATAATCCCCGCCGCGGCCGAGACCAATCCGGAAAGCACAAAGATGATGATCTTGGTGCGAACAACCGGCACTCCCGCCAGACGGGCCGCTTCTTCATTCCCCCCGATTGCCAGCGTGTTGCGACCAAAGGTGGTTTTATTCAGCAACAGGCCAAAGATGATCAGACAGGCGACCGTCAGCCAGATAGGCGCGGGTAGACCGAACCAGTTGGCATAACCCAGGGTAAAGAAACGCTCATCTTCAATCCCAACCGCCTTACCATCGGAAATAATATAGGCCAGCCCGCGAACTATCTGCATCGTGGCAAGGGTGGTAATCAGGGCATTAATCTTCAGACGAGCAATAACAAATCCGTTCACCAACCCGCTGACAGCGCCCAGTAAAAGCCCGGCGGCGATCCCTATCCACAGGCTTTCGCTGAGGTTAATCACCACCGCCGTCGTCACGCCGGCGCAGGCGATCACTGAAGCAACCGACAGATCAAAATCACCAGAAGCCAGACAGAATAACATTCCACAGGCAACCATCCCCGACATTGAAATTGCCAGCCCCAACCCTTTCATATTGACGAAAGAGGCAAAGTTAGGCACAAAAATCATGCAGCCGATAAACAGCACCGCGAACACTACCAGCATGCCGAACTGATCCCAGATTCTGCCGAAGCTGAAGGAGGACCGTGCGGTACCTGGCGTAGTAACAGATGACATCGTTGACTCCTTACTCAGGCCACAGCCTGGCTAACTTTAGGCATCGCAAGGCTCAATGCCTGCTGTTCATTTGCATCTTCATGGCGTAGCTCGCCGGCGATTTCGCCTTCGCGCATCACCACGATACGGTCGGCGACGCCAAGCACTTCCGGCAGGTCGCTGGAGGCGAAGACGACCGCCACGCCAGAGGCCGCCAGAGCATAGATAACGTTGTAGATTTCATGCTTCGCACCAACGTCAATACCGCGGGTCGGCTCATCAAGCAGGATCACTTTCATCTCTTCCGACAACCAACGGCCGAGGATTGCCTTTTGCTGATTGCCGCCAGAGAGATTCATAATGAGCTGACCGGCGCCAGGGGTTTTGATATTCAGCGATTGGATATGCTGGTCGGCATTGCGCGCCTCCCAGGCGTTATTGATCACGCAGCCAGCATGAATATGTTTGCGCCGCGCGCTGATGTTGATGTTATCGCGCACCGAGTGCACCGGAATAATACCTTCCGCTTTGCGATCCTCCGGGCATAACATCATTCCCGCCTGAATTGCCTGCGCCGGTTTACGGATAGCGATCGCCTGGCCGTCGATATAGACCTGACCACCGGTAATTTTGCTCCCGCCAAACAACCCCTTCATGAGTTCGCTACGCCCGGCGCCAACCAGGCCGAATAAGCCGACGATTTCACCGCTGCGCACCGATAAACTCACCGGCATCCTGACGCCCGGCGCTTTTACCTCCTCCAGCCGCAGCCGCTCGCGGCCATATTCACGAGGTTTCCAGCCGTAGATATCGCCGAGGTTACGGCCAACCATCGCCTGGACTAACGTATCCTGGTTCACCTGCTGCATATCACTGAAGGTGCACACATAGCGACCATCTTTGAACACGGTAATGGCATCGCTAAGCGCGAAAATCTCCTCCATGCGGTGAGAAACATAAATAATCACTCGCCCTTCTTCACGAAGTTCACGAATCACGCGGAAAAGGTTGTCGATTTCCCGCGCAGAAAGTGAACTGGTGGGTTCATCAAAGGCAATAACCTTGGCATTGCGCGCCAGCGCCTTAGCAATTTCAACCATCTGCCACTGACCTATCGACAAATACTTCAGCGGCGTCTGCGGATCGATATCCAATCCCAGATGTTCCAGCTGCAGCCGTGCTTCATAATTCAGCAATGAGCGATTCACAATGCCGCCTTTATGCGGCAGTTGACCGAGATAAATGTTCTCAGCAACGGTCATCTCCGGGATAAGATGCAGCTCCTGGTAGATAATCGCCACGCCCGCATTCAACGCTTCGGTGGTATTGCTGAAGGTCTTCTCCTGCCCGGCAATCTGTAGATTGCCAGCAGTCGGAATGTAGTTGCCGCTGAGAATTTTTAAGAGGGTGGACTTCCCGGCGCCGTTTTCGCCCATCAGCGCGTGGATCTGCCCGCTATAGCAGTCAAAGCTAATATCAGACAACGCCTTAACGCCCGGGAACGTCATGGTGATGCCGCGAAATGAGAGATAAGGGGTAGATTGTTGCATAACGACTCCACTCTACTACGCATAGCCTCCCGCCGGGGCAGGAGGCAGATTCAGCCAGGCCTTACAGCCCTTTTTTCGCCAGCTCTTGCTTAAAGTTGTCGCGAGTGATCAACACGACATCGGTCACCGCGGTAAATTTCGGCGGTTCGGTGCCTTTAGTGACCCAGTTGTAAAGCATTTCGCTCGTTTTATAGCCGTGGATATCCGGGCTTGGCAGCAGAGAACCATAGAACCCCGTCGGCTGCGCTTTGGACAGTTCGTTCACCGCATCGACGCCATTAATGCCGATACCGATGACATCTGGCGCTTTAAAGCCCTGACCTTCGGTGGCGCGGACGCCGCCCAGTACGGTGTTATCGTTCATCCCGACAATTAACCAGTGTTTGACCTGTGGGTGCTGAACCAGCATCGAGTTACCGGCATCGAATGCGCCAGGGATATCGTTAGATTTGGTCGGTACGCGATAAATCTGTTTTTCCGGGAAACCGGCCGCTTTCAGCGCGTCAATGGAGCCAGTAGTACGGCGGCGCGCTGTATCCAGTTCATCGGCAGTAATCGCCATCACGCCGGTATCTTTCACATCCCAACCGCGCTTTTGCATCTCTTTATACAGCTCTTGCCCCTGACGGGCGCCGATTTCGCTGGCAGCCATCATCACCAACGGCACGCTCTCCATCGGCTTGCCTTTGGCATTAACAAACTGATCGTCAACAGTGATAACTTTCATATCATAGCCGCGAGCTTTCGCGACAATCGCCGCGCCCAGCTTGGGATCCGGAGTACAGATGACAAATCCCTTGGCGCCGCTGGCCGCCAGGCTGTCGATCGCATTGAGGGTCTTCTCGCCGTCCGGCACCGCGATTTTAATAACATCAAAACCCAAATCCTTCCCGGCTTTATCCGCGAATTTCCACTCCGTCTGGAACCACGGCTCTTCCGGTTGTTTCACTAGGAAACCGAGCTTGAGGGTTTCCGCCATAGCTGATTGTGACATAACCGCTGCGAGACCAATGGCCGCTAGCGCCTTAGTAAATTTGTGCATGGTAAACTCCAGCTTTCATTCGCTTTTATGTAGGGAAAAATCGAACTTAAAATTTTTATCAGTCTTAAAACAAGGCATTAGAAATAACGCAATCAACTTTGCCGTTGTTGAATTAGTTTTAACTGGAAATTATTTATCCATACGAGAGCGTCATCACACCGCAGAATTACAGTAATTGCGTACATAAATTCAGCAAAAAATGACATAAAAAAAGCGCCAATTGTCAGACAATTAGCAAATGATATAGCTAAATAATCCATATCATCAGCAGACTTATCCTTGTGGTCAGGCTGGGGTGAGGGTTGAAAACCGCCAGTACACGTTAAGCTGCTCAGATCCGATCAGTTATTTTAATTAATATTCATACACTTTTTAGCGCTTTCTATCAGTCACAAGCATTTCCCCGGCATATCCACCGCCATATTAATTAGCGTTCAGCTATTAACAAAAAATGATCTACAACAAATTTTTCAGTTGCTCATCATTCCCGAATAATGAACAAGCTATGAACGAAATATGAAATTAAAGTTAAAAAACCCTCATAATATAAATCAATGAGCTCTACGACAAACAACAGAAAAACAAAGTTATTAGAAATCAATTAATTAAAAAACATTAATACCCAATCAAAACAAGCAATAAAGATGATGTTGTAACAAAGCGTAAATTAGCGGCCTTGAGAGTTTTCTTATTCTCTACATGGATGTATTCTTATTTTATTGGTAGCGATAAATTAATGACCGAGCGCATATGGAAAGCGCATAATTTATTTTTCTGCCAATCATGTTGCGCCTGCACAATCCGTCTTTGCAAGATAGTCACGGGCGTCATCCCCCCTTCCAGGTAAATAAGGATATTGTTATGGCAGTCCCAGGAATGGTTCAGAAATTGAATACCCAGATGAATCTTGAGTTTCATGCGTCAAATGTTTATCTGCATTTGGGTGAATGGTGTGCTCAGCAGCGCCTCAACGGCACCGCAACTTTCTTACGAACTCGTGCGCAATCGAGCGTGACGCTAATGATGCGGGTTTTTGACTATATGAAAAAAGCGGGCGCCTGGCCGATTGTGAAAGCCGACGAAAGCTATGCTCCGGAGTGTACTTCCCTTGAAGAGGTGTTTACCAAAACCCTTGAAGAGTACCAGCAGCGCAGTAGCATGTTGTCAGGCCTGGCGCAGGAAGCAAAAGCGCAGAGCGATGACACCACATGGCGTTTTTTAACCCTACTCGAAAAAGAACAGCAGCAAGACGGGTTGTTACTGCAAACCGTACTTGAAGAAATTCGCACTGCTGATAAGGCCGGACTCTGCCTGGAACAGACCGACCGCCGACTACTCAATCTCATCGCTTCGCAGCAGCACTAATTTTACTGGCCGTTCCAGTTCGTGATGACAGGAACGGCCATTTCACATCGCCACTGGCTTCGCCACAACGAAATTAGTGCGCCTCACCCTGCGGGGTAAACTTCAGTTCAATCAACGCAATCGCCTTTTGCACCGCACGCAGCGTCACCGGGTCGGCGGAAGCCGGATGACTGGCGAAATCAATTGCTTTTAGCTGCGACGCCATCTTTTCACGCACCTCGACCGGGGCAATAACGTCAATGACATCGAGGATCTGTTTGATAACCAGCTGGCAGGCGACGACGTCGGAAACCAGTTCATCTTGTTCAGTAAAAGGTTGAGACATTTTTTACTCCTATTTTCAGGGGCGTAATAGTACCCTAAAACGCATTAGATAAAAAAACATGTGCTGAGCGGCAGGAAGAAAATCACGCCGCAAAGGTACTAATTCACTTTGCTATGGCTGCGACTCAATGCGTACAACAGCTCTTATGCCGAAAGCACGCGCTTTCTCCGCCCCGGCTTTACTGGTGGCTGGCGCTTTCTTTATGGAGTTCCTCGATGGCACGGTCATCGCCACTGCGCTACCCGATATGGCGAAGGATTTTGGCGTCACGGCGGTCGATCTCAATATCGGTATCAGCGCTTACCTGATCACCCTCGCAGTGCTGATCCCCGCCAGCGGCTGGATTGCCGATCGTTTTGGCGCACGCAAGGTGTTTACTCTGGCGCTAGCCATTTTTACCCTCGCTTCCATTTTCTGCGGCTTATCGCGCAACGTTGAAAGCTTCGTCGCTATGCGTATCCTACAGGGCGTCGGCGGCGCGTTGATGGTCCCCGTCGGGCGGCTGGCGGTACTGCGCACCACGCCCAAGGATCAGCTCATCAAGGCTATCGCCACATTAACCTGGCCGGCGCTGGTCGCGCCAATAATCGGTCCGCCGCTCGGAGGGTTCATAACCCGTTACGCCAGCTGGCACTGGATCTTTTTTATCAACGTTCCGCTAGGGCTACTGGCGATGGCGCTCTCGTTACGCATTATTCCCAATATCCGGGAAGAAGAGCGCCGTCCCTTTGACCTTCCCGGCTTTCTTGCGACATCGCTGGCGATGATAAGTCTGGTGGCCGCGATGGAACTTGTCGGCGACCGGCAGCCGCAAAGCTGGCATACGTTGGCGCTACTGGCGGTGGGGGTAGGTTGTATGGTTTTTGCGCTACGTCATTTCCGCCGCGCCGCCTGGCCAATGGTGCGCCTGGATGCCCTGCAGGTTCCGACCTTTCGGGTAACGATGTATGGCGGTTCACTGTTTCGTTCCTCGATAAGCACCGTTCCTTTCCTGCTACCGCTGTTGTTCCAGGTTGGTTTCGGCATGGATCCGTTCCATTCTGGCCTACTGGTATTGGCTGTTTTCGTAGGCAATCTGACCATCAAGCCTGCCACCACGCCGCTTATCCGCTGGCTGGGTTTCCGTCGCTTATTGCTGATTAATGGTGCGTTGAACGTTGCCTCGCTGCTTGCCTGCGCGCTGTTAACACCACACACGCCGATATGGCTGACGATGCTGATTCTCTATCTTGGCGGGGTTTTCCGTTCCATCCAATTTACCGGCATCAGTACCCTCGCCTTTGCCGATGTTCCTTCCGCACAGATGAGTTATGCCAATACGCTGTTCAGCACCGCCTCACAGTTGGCGGTGGGGCTCGGGATCACCCTCGGTGCTATTGGTATCCGGATCGGAGAACAGCTAAGTGAGTGGCTTAACTTAACGGCGTTGCCAGGAATCGATTTTCGTCTGGCGTTCGTCTTTATCGCGCTGATTTGCCTGGTGGGGATGATTGATACACTACATCTTACGCGGGATGCGGGCAGCACGGTTTCCAGTAAAGACAAGTAATAACGAACGGGCCTGCGCATTCGCGCAGGCCCGTGTAAAAAATCCGATTAACCGACTATCTGGCGCACAAAAGCTTCAATTTCTTTATCCTGGCAGTTTTCGAAGAAGCACTGCTGGAAACGAGGGCCTGAAACCGCAGTTTTTACCAGTTCTGGATCGATCGCCCGCAGGGTATCAAGATAGTTTTCTTTCACCACCGCCGCTTTCACTGTGTTGAGGATCCCGGCATTGCGTACCTGCGGCTCTTTGCGTTCCGGCGGATAACCTTCGCCGTTGCGGCCGGTGAATGCCTTCTCGAAAATAAAGCGTACGTTCAGCTCCGCCCCCCAACCAAAACCTTTGGCAAAAGGCAGCGACAACGCGTTACCGTTGTTGATCTGAGCAAACAGGAAGGCGTCTGCAGGATCAATACAGTAACCGCATACCACCCCCGGGTGAATATTCAGCGACATCAACGCTCCCTGGCCGGTGCCGCAACCGGTCACCACGAAATCAACCGCTTTGGAATTCAGCAGGATGCTGGCCATAATCCCCAGATGGATATAGGTCAGATGATGATCGTTCTCATCACTCATCCCTACGTTGTAAACCGGAAAGCCTTTATCCTCGGCAACGTTCTTCAATTCATTGAGGATGATGGCGTTTTTACTCGCCTGGCTGTTTTCCATCATCAGTGCGATTTTCATGCTTAACTCTCCTGAATGCTGTACGGGCACTGCCCGATAGTTCGTTAGCGTTATCAGGACTCTACTACTTCATAAATGCAATTTCAAACTTTATGAAAAGCCGTTTTATAAACTACGTGATGCTTCACATTTTACCGGCACACACCGTTCCGGCTCGGTTTACGGCCTCATCCCACTCGCGTCGCCCACTCGATATTCGCCTTTTCATTGCCTGGGGTAATATTCGGTTCAAATATCGAATTAAAACCATTCGCATTAATTATTATATTGCCAATGCGTTTTATTCCCATTTGCATTTTTAATAATTAAATTTTTTAATTTACTTTTTGCAAATAAATAACTAACAAATTATAGTGGCGGCACACGATGTTTTATTCTTTATTTCCGGAGTGGACGCCATGCTGAAAGCAGAAATGATCGAAAAACTTAATGAGCAAATGAATCTTGAGCTTTATTCCTCTTTGCTTTATCAGCAGATGAGCGCCTGGTGCAGCTACCATAGTTTTGAAGGCGCCGCGGCGTTTTTACGCCGTCACGCGCAAGAAGAAATGACGCATATGCAGCGTCTGTTCGACTATTTAACCGATACCGGCAGCCTGCCTCGCATTAACGCGATTAGTTCGCCGTTTGCCGAATATGCCTCTCTGGATGAGCTGTTCCGCCAGACCTATGAACACGAGCAGTTAATTACGCAAAAAATTAATGAACTGGCGCATGCCGCAATGACCAATCAGGATTACCCGACCTTTAACTTCCTGCAATGGTACGTTGCTGAACAGCATGAAGAAGAGAAATTATTCAAATCTGTTATTGATAAACTGACCCTCGCCGGTAAGAGCGGCGAAGGCTTGTACTTTATCGATAAAGAGCTGGCAACGCTCGATACGCAAAATTAATCCCCGCTGCGGCGGCCGTTTCTGGTCGCCGCGCGTTTAGTGACGGCAAATTTTACTTTCGCTAGTATTGAAGCCCTCTTCCGCTGCAATAAACTTACCTTTCTTCTGCAAAAAAGCCACCAGCTGTGCCGCATCTAAATCCTGCGCTGAACAGGTATGAAAGCGTGCCTGCATACCAAATCGCGCCTTAATTGCCGCCTCAAGGCTGGCTACTGTGTATGACTTGCCCGACGCGATCATCATCTGCAGTACTTCATGGCCGTGAATAGATTGCATAACTCCTCCTGTAAAGCGTGCAGCATATATGAGCTTGCCTTTACCGACTTTGCGCCAGCGCAGTCTTTGCTACCGGTAAATATCGTAAAGATATGATTACATGGCATGTAACCATCATTTGACGAAATCACGCATTTCACATACTCTGCGCGACATAATTATTTGTTCATTCCTTCATAGATAGAGAAAAGCGTGAAGAACCGCACTCTGGGTAGTATTTTAATCGTTGCCGGCACCACAATTGGCGCCGGTATGTTGGCGATGCCTCTCGCCTCAGCGGGAGTCGGCTTTGGCGTCACTCTGGTATTACTGATCTCGCTGTGGGCGCTGATGTGTTATACCGCCCTGTTGCTACTGGAAGTTTATCAACACGTTCCGGCGGATATGGGATTAGGCTCGTTGGCCGCACGCTATCTTGGCCGCTATGGCCAGTGGGTCACAGGCTTCTGTATGTTGTTCTTGATGTATGCCCTGACGGCGGCCTATATCAGCGGCGCCGGAGAGCTTCTGGCCTCCAGCCTGAATCAGTGGCTTAACTGGAGTTTGCCACCTTCTGCCGGGGTGTTGCTGTTTACCGGTATCGGCGGCGCGGTGGTGTGTATCGGTACCTCGTTGGTCGATCTGTTCAACCGCTTTTTATTCAGCGCCAAAATTATCTTCCTCGCAGTCATGCTCGTTCTGCTGCTGCCGCATATACACAAGATAAATCTGCTGACGCTACCGCTGCAGCAGGGGCTGGCGCTATCGGCGATTCCGGTTATTTTCACCTCATTTGGTTTTCACGGCAGCATCCCAAGCATCGTTAGCTACCTGAATGGCGATATCCGCAAACTGCGCCGCGTCTTCATCATCGGTAGCTTTATTCCGCTGGTCGCCTATATTTTCTGGCAGCTTGCGACGCTTGGCAGCATCGACTCCCCGGCCTTTACCGCCGTGCTGGCTAAAAATTCCGGTCTGAACGGCCTGCTGGCAGCAATTCGCGACGTCGTCGCCTCGCCACATGTGGAAGTGGCTGTACATCTGTTCGCCGACTTCGCATTGGCCACCTCTTTCCTCGGCGTCGCATTGGGTTTATTCGATTACCTGGCGGATTTGTTCCAACGTAGAAATACACCTGCCGGGCGTATCCAAAGCGGCGCCATCACCTTCCTGCCGCCGCTGGCCTTCGCCCTGTTCTATCCGCGTGGCTTCGTTATGGCGCTGGGCTACGCCGGGGTGGCGCTCGCTGTACTGGCGCTGATATTGCCATCAATGCTGGTCATGAAGAGCCGTAAACAGCACCCGCAAGCAACCTGGCGAGTACCGGGCGGCTCAGCTGCGTTGTGGTTGGTACTGTGTTGCGGAGTGGCGGTTGTGGTGATTCAGTTCTGTATTGTCGCAGGGTTATTACCCGCTGTCGGATAAGGAAAAGGGGCCTGGGGCCCCTTTTTTATTTCACTAAGCAACACTGCTTATATTTCTTGCCGCTACCGCAAGGGCAAGGGTCGTTACGCCCGACCTTGACCTCATTTCTTACCGGCTGCTGCACGGCCGTCGGCTGAGCATGTTCCATCCAGTAATCGTATAAAGCAAGCGCCGCAGGCTTAATGCTATCGACGCTGTCGACAAATTCATCCGCAGTCAGCGCATCGAGCGCTTCAAAGCGTTCTTCCGTTCCGTGCAGGGCGATGACATCAAGCTGCGGCTGCAGATCCACAGGCAATGTCGACCAATCGCAGAGCGCAACGCCACGCATGTAGCCAAAGCACCACTCTTCAACAATGGTCAGCTCCTGGCCTTCAAATTCACGGGTACCGAACAGCGGCTCAAACTGCTCCGGATAGTCAGCCAGACGTTCGGCGATATCGCTCATATGCTGCAGCGTCAGATTGACGAAACGGTCACGTTCGCGATCGTTAGCCCAGCGCGGCACGTTATCCGCTCCGCCCCAAATAGACAGCAGCCATTGCGCAGGTTCGATTTCCGTCGGCCCGGATAAGATAGCCGTCAGCAGGCCATCAAGTTCAGAGACATCAAGGATGGCGCCCTCAGTGGCATATTTTGACAGGATTTCGTCCAGCCACTCGAGTTCGCTTTCGTTCAGGGGTCCGGTTTTCATAAACAGGCTCGTGATGAGAGAAAAATGGCGCTTACAGTAGCGAAAATGGCGGGAGAAAACCACCCGCACTCACTAACGTAGGGGAATTTATTAACGCCGGGCAAGCCCGGCGGCAAATCAATTACATATCTTTAATAATATTAGAACGCATGACGTCGTATTCGCTTTCGCTAATCACGCCCTCATCAAGCATTTTTTTTGCCTGCGCCAGGCGATCTCTGACGCCATCCGCAGTGGAACGCTGACCAGCCATACCGGCCCCGGGGGCATTGTTACTGCTATTATCGTCGTTCTGTTCATCGCCAAAGCGGTTGCTGCCAACGGTACCACGGGTAAAAATCATCCAAATCGACATGACCAGCGCGGCCACGCCGCCCAGGACAATCACCCATACCCATAACGCTGCTCTGCCCTCTTCAACGGTGGCGGCAATACCAATCAGGCCGATCAGCATAATGCCGTACGGCGCCAGCAACCACCAACCCGATTTATTCAGATCGTGCAGTCGGCGAACCGCGACCGCCAGCCCAGGTAGAATAATAATTAAGCCAAATATTCCGCCGACAACCGGGATCAGCCCCAGGATCGCCGATAAGATAAAGTTAGCAATAGTAAAGACCACATATTCCTGACGCGCGGAGCGGCCGCGAAAAGTGGCGTATTTACGAAAACAGTTCCCGTAGCTTTCAAGCAACGTGGCCATAAGGTCCCTCATATATAATTATCATTGCCATAAAGGCGGCACATACCCAAAGGATAGCCATCCTGCGCCATCATTAACGCCGGTAATATATTACCCGAAATGGCTTGCAAATTTCCTGATAAAAACAGGTGGGGAAAATTCTCAATGTATTGGCCAGAGCATATCGAGAGATGCTCAGTCAGTAGCGCTGATGATGTGGGAGGGGAAATAGAAATGAAAAAACCACCCGGAGGTGGTTTCACGACACTGCTTATTGCTTTGATTATTCTACTTTATCCCAATGGTACCCGGAGTGGGACTTGAACCCACACAGCGCGAACGCCGAGGGATTTTAAATCCCTTGTGTCTACCGATTCCACCATCCGGGCTCGGGATATAAAGTGGAGGCGCGTTCCGGAGTCGAACCGGACTAGACGGATTTGCAATCCGCTACATAACCGCTTTGCTAACGCGCCTTTAATACTTAAACACCCGCAACTGCCGATGCTTTTAATTTGGAGCGGGAAACGAGACTCGAACTCGCGACCCCGACCTTGGCAAGGTCGTGCTCTACCAACTGAGCTATTCCCGCATCATCAAGTTAATTGCTAATCACTTGATTTTGTTATCGTCTGGAAGACTGTGCCGCCGTTCGATGCGTTGCATTCTACTTATCTGGCGCGGTGAGTCAACGGTATTTTTCGCAACTTTGCATCGTTTGCTGAAATTTACGCCGAAACGATCACTGTTCAAGCAAATCGCCGCGCGCTGCGTTCAAATATTGCAGCATTGACCACAAAGTGAGTACCGCAGCAACCATAAACAGAACGATACCGGCCCACTCAACCCACATATTTGGACGCCACAGCATCCACACCAGCGCTGCCATCTGTGCCGTGGTTTTCACTTTACCGATCCACGATACCGCCACGCTGCTGCGCTTACCCAGCTCCGCCATCCACTCACGCAACGCGGAGATAATAATTTCACGCGCGATCATCGTCGCTGCCGGTAGCGTCACCCACCAGGTATGATAGTGCTCGGCAACCAATACCATCGCGATGGCCACCATCACTTTATCCGCAACCGGATCCAGGAAGGCGCCGAAACGAGTGCTTTGATTCCAGCGACGCGCCAAAAAACCATCGAACCAGTCGGTGACGGCAGCGACAAAGAAAATCAACGCGCAGACGAATGGCGCCCAGCTAAAGGGCAAGTAGAACGCCAATACGAAGAATGGGATCAGGATGACGCGAAACAGAGTAAGCAACGTAGGGATATTAAATTGCATAGTAACGGGTAACTATCTGTTGTAAGTGTAAATTAGCCCTATGTTGCTACAGAGCCCCTAATGTTTCAACGAGTAGAAGATCTTTTCTGCCAGTCCGTGAGATATCCCCGGTACTTGCGCAATTTCTTCCACACTGGCTTTCTGCAAACCTTGCAGACCGCCCATGTACTTCAACAGCATTTGCCGACGCTTTGGCCCCACCCCTTCTATCGTCTCCAGGGTACTGGTGCTCTTCACCTTCGCCCGTTTTTTCCGATGTCCGGAAATGGCGTGATCGTGTGACTCATCGCGAATGTGCTGGATAACGTGTAAAGCAGGAGAATCCGGCGGCAGACTAAAACCCTCGCCCTCCGGTTCAAAGAATAACGTTTCCAGTCCGGCTTTGCGATCGCTCCCTTTCGCCACCCCCAATAATAGAGGATGATTTTTATCCCATGGCACATCCAGCTCGGCAAACACCGCTTTCGCCTGGCCGAGCTGACCTTTTCCGCCGTCGATCAGGATAACGTCGGGGATCTTGTTCTCTTCTATCGCTTTACCATAGCGGCGGCGTAAAACCTGATTCATTGCCGCATAGTCATCGCCCGGCGTGATACCGGTAATGTTGTAGCGTCGGTACTCCGCCCGCAGCGGGCCATTGCTATCGAACACCACGCAGGATGCCACGGTTTGCTCACCCATCGTATGGCTGATATCAAAGCATTCCATGCGCGTCACCGCCGGAAGCTTCAGTAACGTAGCCAGCGCCTGCAAACGCTGGCTCACCGTCGATTGCTGAGACAGTTTGGTGGTGAGCGCCACCGCAGCGTTAGTGCGCGCCAGTTTGAGATAACGCGCGCGATCGCCGCGAGGTTTTGTTTGTACGTGCACCCGCCGTCCTGCCAACTCGGACAGAGAATCGGCGAGCAGGGTTTTATCGCCAAGGTTGAAATCGAGTAGAATTTCCCCCGGCAGAGTACGCATCTGGCTGCCCTGCAGGTAGAACTGCCCCACGAAAGTCTCGACCACTTCGCCAAGTTCGGTACCGCCTGGAACCTTCGGAAAATAGCTGCGGCTACCCAGCACTTTGCCCTGACGAATAAACAGAACATGCACGCAGGCCATGCCAGCATCAAAGGCCACGCCGATAACATCCAAATCGTCACCATTATTGGAAACGAACTGTTTCTCCGTCACCCGGCGTACCGCCTGAATTTGATCGCGAATGCGAGCAGCCTCTTCGAATTCGAGCGCCTGACTCGCCTTTTCCATACGGGCAATAAGTTGCGTCAGTACCTGATCGTCTTTGCCGGCCAGGAATAACCGCACATATTCAACCTGCTGCTCATACTCTTCCTCGCTCACCAATCCGGCGACGCACGGGCCAAGGCAGCGGCCGATTTGATACTGCAAACAGGGACGCGAACGGTTGCGATAAACACTATTCTCGCATTGACGAATCGGGAAGATTTTTTGCAACAGCGCGAGCGTTTCGCGTACCGCATAGCCGTTGGGGAACGGACCGAAATATTCCCCTTTCGCGTGTTTAGCGCCACGATGCATGGCCAACCGAGGATGGGTATCGCCGCTGAGGAATATAAAGGGGTAGGATTTATCGTCCCGCAGCAGCACGTTATAACGCGGCTGGTACAACTTGATATAGTTGTGTTCAAGCAGCAGCGCTTCCGTTTCGGTATGCGTTACGGTCACGTCAATTTGCGCGATCAGCGCGACCAGAGCCTCGGTTTTACGCGAAGCCAGGTTGCTGCGAAAATAGCTGCTCAGGCGCTTTTTCAGATCTTTCGCTTTCCCGACATAAATGACGGTACCGCCGGCATCGTACATACGATAGACGCCCGGTTGGCTGGTAACCGTCTTGAGGAAGGCTTTTGCGTCAAAAACATCACTCACTGACTTGCTAACGACTCCGCATTGCACAGGCCATGGCGAATTGCCAGGTGAGTTAGCTCCACATCACCATGAATGTTCAATTTGCTGAACATGCGATAGCGATAGCTATTCACCGTCTTAGGACTCAGATTTAACTGCTCTGAGATCTCGTTGACCTTTTGGCCCTTGGTGATCATCAGCATAATCTGCAACTCGCGTTCAGACAAACTGGCAAACGGCGATTCCGTTTTTTCCGGTTCAATCTGACTGAGCGCCATCTGTTGGGCGATATCGGAAGCAATATAACGTTGACCCGACGCTACACAGCGGATCGCATTCACCACTTCCTGCGGGGCGGCACCTTTACTTAAATAACCGGCAGCACCAGCCTGCATGACCTTAGCAGGCAGCGGATTTTCAGTATGCACGGTTAGCATGATCACTTTGGTATCGACAATAGAGCGCGCAATTTTACGCGTCGCTTCAAGCCCCCCGATACCCGGCATGTTCATATCCATCAGGACGACGTCCACTGGATTCGCACGGCACCACTTCACGGCATCCTCGCCACAGCAGGCCTCACCGGCAACTTTAATCCCTTTTATATCTTCCAGAATGCGTCGTATCCCTGCGCGCACTAGTTCGTGGTCATCAACAAGAAGTACGTTGATCAAAGGAATAATCTCCAGAATTAGGGATAACGCTACTGATAGTTTATCGCCTATATATTACCGGGTTTTATCGTAACTTTAAAAGCCCAAAAACCATCCTCAAGAAGATTTCCCTCCCATTTATGGCAATTTGTCGCCACAGCAAGTGGAAACCTATACAGAACATATAGTTGGATTATGTTTCTTTTTTAACATTCGCCCTACAGAAGGCGTAAAAAAAGCAACAGAATACGTAGCTGATAAATACGTTTTTTAAGATGTAACAATAATTAACTTCACCATAAAACCAGCGCAAAAATTAACGACACCCGTTTAGATGAACAGATATTATTCAGTCAATTAAACCATTCACAGCTCAGAGCAGAGAACACAAATCAAGCACTCCTTTTTTTTCCGCCGCTTGTGGTATACTGCGCCGCCTTAACATTCAGTATTGCGCAAAAGCGCCGATAGCAAACGAGGATATCGATGAGCACACCAGATTTTTCCACTGCAGAAAATAATCAACAGCTGGCGCAGGAAGTTTCCTGCCTGAAAGCAATGCTGACCCTGATGCTTCAGGCTATGGGCCAGGCAGATGCGGGTCGTGTGATTATTAAAATGGAAAAGCAAATCACGCAGATGGAAGATGAGGCTCAGGCTGCCGTATTCTCCAGCACCGTTAAGCAAATTAAACAAGCTTACCGTCAGTAAAAAAGGACCGGCTGAAAGTTATCACTGACAGCCGGTTTCACGTCTGACACGCAGAACGAGCGATTCGCTCAAATTAATCCTGTCGCGACGGCATAACAGGCTATTTGCGTTTTGTTCGGTGCGTTAAATTTCCGCTGCATATTCTTCTGATGGAAATTGACCGTATTTTCCGAAATAGACAAAATCATCGCCACCTCAGCTGAGGTTTTGCCTTCCGCCGTCCATTTCAAAATCTCCAGCTCCCGTCGACTAAACTTCATCTCCGGCGGCATCACCATCCCATCTTCCAGACGCAGTAGCGCCAGCAGGCTCAGTTCGGTCAGCGTACGCAGGCGTAATTCTAACTCATCCTCCTGATACGGCCCCGGTTGCGCGCTTTTAGCAGAGACCGATAAGAAACCCTGCGCATGATTCGGTAAGGTCAGACACTGCGTCACACCTTTATTTAAACCATGATCGCGTGCGCCGTTCCACAATTCCGGTGTATCGCAAAATAGCTGGTCATTCCACGGTAAATGTCCCCGGAGGAAATTCTCGCTACGTAATACTGGATCAATAGCAAAATAATTCTCAGACTGATAATGCGCCATCCAGGCCTGCGGATAAGTTGATTGCAGCGTGAGTTTCGGACGCGTAAAAGGCACCGGGTGGCGCACGCAGAGCGCGTAGTAGTCATATTCCAGTTCTTCCGTTTGTTGCTGGAGCAGATTATAAACCGTATCTCCATCCTGAGTTGACTGGAATTGTTGCAGCATTTCCCGCCGCCAGCTGAAAAAATCAATGTCCCTCATAACCTACCAAATAACTCCTGAGTGATAATCATTATTATAAATACATAAAACTAACACATAAATCTTATTTATATGTATAAAATATCGTAGCCATCGCATTATTCGATTTCCGTTGATGATTATTTGTCAGGCTCAGGAGAAAAATATGCTCTCGCCATCGCCTTCAATGACCCTCTATTCCCGGCTGTGGCAGGCCTTTGACTCAACGCCCGCCCCGGTAATCGATTTCCATCAACAGGGAGCATTACCTTCCTGTTTTGCCGTCAGCGATTTTGCCGCCGCCTCGATGGGGGTTGCCGCCGCTTATCTGGCTCGCTTGTGTCACACATCCTCTGCGCCGCGGGTCGATCGTCGGCTGGCGTCCTACTGGTTTTCCAGTAGCGTCAGGCCGCTCAATCGCCCTTTGCAGCAACTGTGGGATCCGCTGGCGGGCGATTACCAAACGCTGGATGGTTGGATCCGTCTGCACACCAATGCAGCCCACCACAGGCAAGCCGTGGCGCGGGTTCTGGGCGTTCATGCCACGCGAGAGGCGCTGGCGCAGCAAGTCAGTCAGTGGCGCGCGCAGGCGCTGGAACAGGTGGTTGTCGATCACGGCGGCTGCGCCGCAGCGATGCGCAGCGCCAGGCAGTGGCAAACCCATCCGCAGGGTATCGCCGTTAGCCGGCAGCCGCTGCTCATTGAAGAATATTTGCCGCCAGGATCGCCGGCGAGCTGGCCGCTGTCCCCTTCCCGTCCTTTATGCGGGATCCGGGTACTGGATTTAACCCGAATTATCGCCGGGCCGGTCGCGACACGCTTTCTTGCAGGGCTCGGCGCTGACGTATTACGCATCGACCCTCTCGACTGGCAGGAACCGACGCTCGAAGAAGAAATTACCCTCGGTAAGCGTTGCGCCCGTTTGAATATAAAAACGCAAATCGATAAGCAACGTTTAATCGTTTTGCTCTCTCAAGCCGATGTCATTGTCCACGGCTACCGCGCCGATGCGCTGGATGTTTTAGGCCTGGATAGCCAGACCAGAGCAACGCTGTCGCCGGGGATAATTGATGTTTCGCTGAATGCCTGGGGATGGGATGGCCCATGGCGCAACCGCCGCGGCTTTGACAGCCTGGTACAGATGGCCTGCGGCATCGCGGAGGCCGGACAGCGCTGGCGCAAAGCGGATAAACCCGTACCACTACCGGTACAGGCATTAGATCACGCTACCGGCTATTTGATGGCGGCAGCGGTATTGAAAGGTCTTCTCCAACGCATTGAAAACGGCGCGGGCTATCGCGCCCGGTTATCTCTGGCGCGCGTCGCCGCCAGCCTGATGCCATGGCCAGGCGCGCAGGATGAAGCTCCGTTCGCTCCCTTGCAACGGGCCGATTTCAAGCCTGCATTAGAGTACTCGGCGTTTGGCCTGGCGGAACGGCTGAATTTCCCAATTCGTCTGGCGGGCACGCCGATGGTCTGGTCACGGCCGCCCAGCCGATTGGGGACGGCCGCACCAGAGTGGTGGTGATTACTGCATCAAGAACTTCTCGAGGAACTGCCGGGTACGTGGTTGTTGCGGATTAGCAAACAGCTCCCTGGCATTACCCTGTTCAACAATGCGTCCCTGATCCATAAAGATCGCACGGTCGGCGACATCGCGGGCAAAGCTCATCTCATGAGTGACGATGACCATGGTCCGTTTTTCCTGCGCCAACTGGCGGATGGTATTTAATACCTCACCCACCAGTTCAGGATCCAACGCCGAGGTCGGCTCATCAAAAAGGATCACATCCGGGCGCATCGCTAGCGCACGGGCAATCGCCACACGCTGCTGTTGACCACCGGATAAACGGCGTGGATAGCTATTCTCTTTGCCAGACAGCCCCACTTTCGCCAACAGTTCACGCGCCAACGACACCGCTTCGTTCTTATCTTCGCCTTTTACAATAACCGGCCCTTCAATAATGTTCTCCAGTACCGTACGGTGCGGGAACAGATTGAAGTTCTGGAATACGAAGCCAACGTGCTGACGCAGACGACGAATTAGCCCTTTCTGCTGACCTATGCTGCGCGAGGTATCGATAGTGACATCGCCCACCCGGATGGTGCCGGCTTCAGGTTGTTCAAGGAGATTAATACTACGTAGCAGCGTCGTTTTACCGGAGCCGCTGGGACCGATAATTGCCACTACCTCCCCTTGCTGAACCTCAAGATCGATGCCGTGCAGCACGGTCTGACCGTGGAATTTCTTCACCAGGTTTTTGACTTCAATCGCACTCATTTTGGATCACGCTCCTGGCGGTTCAGCTGGTTTTCAAAATAGTTCTGCAGCGTCGACAGCACCGTCGCCATCACCCAATAGATCAGCGAGGCGGCCAGATACATCGTGAACACTTCCAGCGTACGTGACGTAATCAACTGCGCCTGACGGAACAGTTCCGGTACCTGAATCGTTGCCGCCAGCGAGGTATCTTTTACCAAGCTGATAAAGCTATTAGATAACGGCGGTAGCGCCACGCGAGCGGCCTGCGGCAAAATCGCCCGCCGCAGAGTCTGCCACGGCGTCATGCCGATACTTGCCGCCGCTTCCCACTGCCCTTTATCGATTGAGGCAATCGCCGCACGCAGCGTTTCCGCCGCATAGGCCGCGGTGTTCAGCGACAGGCCAATCATCGCCGCCGGGATTGGATCCAGCTCGATACCAAACTGCGGCAGACCGTAGTAGATCATAAACAGCTGGGCGATCAGCGGCGTACCGCGGAAAATAGAGATATACATCCGCGCCAGCCATCTGACCGGCCAGATTGACGACATGCGCATCAGCGCAAGGATAAAGCCCAGCAGCAGGCCGAAGAACATGCCGCCGATACTCAGCTGTAGCGTAAAAACCGCACCTTTTAACAGGTATGGCGCGGAATCAATAACCAGTTGGATACTTTCTTGCATTCGATTAGTTCTGTATTAGACGTGCGGATGATAAGCAAACAGCGCCGGTGCGCCGCCCGTATGGATAAATAGAATCGGCCCCTCATCCTTAAAGCGATTCTGATTGATGCCGTCAATCAAACCGGCCATTGCTTTGCCGGTATAGACCGGATCCAGCAGGATACCTTCCAGCTGCGCCAGTAATTTCACGGCTTCCATCCCTTCCTCATTCGACGTGCCGTAACCCGGCGCGAAGTAATCATCCCACAGGGTAATCTCCGCTTTCGCCTGCAGCTCAAGGCTATTGGCAACAGCCTGCTGAAGCGCCACCACCTTCGGCAACTGGTCAGCCACGCTGCGTGACACGGTCACACCGATTAATTCCGCGTCTGGCATCAGCTGTTCCAGGCCAACCGCCAGACCGGCATGCGTGCCTGCGCTACCGGAGGCGACCACTACCGAGGAGATCTCTACCGCCCCTTCGCACTGCTGGGCGATTTCCAGCGCGCTTTCGACATAACCCAGCGCACCAAGGGCGTTAGAGCCGCCAACCGGAATGACATACGGGCGATAACCCTGCGCTTCAATGCGGGTTGCCAGTTCTTCCAACTGCGCATTGGGGTCGGTCAGGGCGTCGCACATCTCGACCTGGGTATTAAACAGGTCCAACAGCAGACGGTTACCGTTGCTCAGATAGTTTTCCGCGCGGGTGCCAATCGGATTTTCCAGCAACGCCACGCAGTGCAAGCCAAGCTTAGCGGCCACGGCCGCGGTCTGGCGTACATGGTTCGATTGGATCGCGCCGGCGGTAATCAGTGTATCTGCCCCTTCACGCAGCGCATCGGCGGCGAGGAATTCCAGCTTACGCAGTTTATTTCCTCCCATCGCCATCGGAGTAACATCGTCGCGTTTAATAAAAATATCCCGACCGAGGTGATCGGACAGGCGTGGCAGATATTCCAGCGGCGTCGGTGCGCCAATAAATTCCAGACGCGGAAAACGCGTTAAATTTTGCAGTGACATGACACCTCCTGACTCAGTTATCCTTATTATGCACGCAGTTGCGCGCGAAATAAAAAAAGGCGCCGTTATCAGCGCCTTTTTTCATCTTCAGACGTTACTTAGTGACGTCGGCACCAAACCATTTTTCTGAAAGCGCCTTCAGGCTGCCATCTTTCTGCATATCGGCAATAGCATCGTCCACTGCTTTCAGCAGATCCTCATTACCTTTACGCAGCGCCACGCCGGATTCCTGGCGTGAGAATGCTTCGCCGGTTACAGCCAACGTGTTGTTGGTTTTCTTCACCAGATCCAACGCCGCCAGACGGTCTACCAAAATGGCGTCAATACGGCCAACGCGCAGATCCTGGTATTTTGTCGGGTCATCATCGTAGGTGCGAATATCTACGCCCTGGACGTTCTGGCGTAGCCACTCTTCATAGTTGGTGCCCAGACCTACGCCGACCTTTTTCCCTTTCAGATCCGCTGCGGTTTTGATAATGCCTTCGTTACCCTTTTTCACCAATGCCTGAACACCGGAAATAGTATAGGGGGTTGAGAAGTCATATTTTTTCTTACGCTGATCGGAAATCGTGACCTGGTTAATCACCACATCAATGCGTTTGGAATCAAGAGAAGCCAGCATACCGTCCCATTTGGTCGGTTTGAGATCCGCTTTCACCCCGATGTGCTTCGCCAGTTCATTGGCAAAATCGACTTCAAAACCGGTCAGTTTGCCATCATCGCCCTGATAGCTGAACGGAGGGTATGTCCCTTCCAGGCCGACGCGCAATGTACCGCGCTCTTTGACCTGATTCAGCAAATTTTCTGCGGCGAAAGTTTTCACGCTCACACCCGCCATCAATGCCACGGCCATTGCGCCCATCAGCGCCTGGCGACCCAGAAGTGCTAATTTCATAGATACCCCGAATATGATGATATTTTCCAGTAGTGTAAGGCGTTTAGCAGCAGCCTACCAACATCTATCCGCTACATCTTATGCCAATTTATTATATATGCAGGCGTTTAGGATATAGCGAAAACCCAACGAAATTGTTCAGATTTGACGGATATCTCCCATACTGCAAAGGTCAGCCTGATGACGTCTGGAGCATGGAAGATGAAAAACCCCACGTTGTTACAGTGTTTTCACTGGTATTACCCGGAAGGCGGCGAGCTATGGCGGGAAGTAGAAGCCCTTGCGCCGAATCTCAATGAAATAGGCATTAATATGATTTGGCTGCCGCCCGCCTATAAAGGCGCCTCCGGCGGTTATTCGGTTGGCTATGACAGTTACGATCTGTTCGATCTCGGTGAATTCGATCAGAAGGGGTCGGTTGCCACGAAATATGGCGATAAAGCCCAGTTGCTGGCGGCGATTCACGCGCTGAAAGAACACCAAATCGCCGTACTACTCGATGTCGTCGTCAACCATAAAATGGGTGCCGATGAGAAAGAACGCATTCGCGTACAGCGCGTTGATGAACAAGACCGCACGCAGATTGCAGAGGAAATCATCGAATGTGAAGCCTGGACCCGTTATACCTTCCCGGCGCGCGGCGGGCAGTATTCACAATTCATCTGGGACTATAAATGTTTTAGCGGCGTCGATCATATCGAAAACCCCAACGAAGACGGCGTGTTTAAAATCGTCAATGACTATACCGGCGAGGGCTGGAACGACCAGGTTGACGATGAGATGGGGAATTTCGATTATCTGATGGGCGAAAATATCGATTTCCGCAATCACGCCGTCACTGAAGAGCTTAAATATTGGGCGCGCTGGGTGATTGAGCAGACCGGGTGCGACGGCTTCCGTCTTGATGCAGTCAAACATATTCCGGCATGGTTCTATAAAGAATGGATTGACCATGTGCAGACATCCACCGACAAACCGCTGTTTATCGTCGCCGAATACTGGTCGCATGAAGTGGAAAAACTGCAACAATATATCGACCTCGTTGACGGTAATACCATGCTGTTTGACGCCCCGCTGCAGATGAAATTTCACGAAGCCTCACGCCAGGGACGCGACTACGACATGAGCCAGATTTTTGCCGGCACGCTGGTCGAAGCCGACCCTTTCCACGCCGTGACGCTGGTGACGAATCATGATACCCAGCCGCTGCAAGCGCTGGAAGCACCCGTTGAGCCGTGGTTTAAACCATTGGCCTATGCGTTAATTCTGCTGCGCGAAAATGGTGTTCCCTCGGTATTTTACGCCGATCTGTTCGGCGCCAGCTACGAAGACGCCGGGGATGATGGCCAGGATTATGCCATCGAGATGCCGGTAATTGAGCAGCTTCACGAACTGATTGATGCTCGCCAACGCTTCGCCCATGGGGTGCAAACGTTGTGGTTCGATCATCCTAACTGTATTGCTTTTAGCCGCAGCGGCACAGACGAACATCCGGGGTGCGTGGTGGTGTTATCCAACGGCGATGATGGCGAAAAAACACTGCCGCTTGGCGAGAACTATGCCAATAAGCGCTGGAAAGATTTTCTTAACAATCGGCAAGAGGTCATTGAGACTGATAGCGAAGGTAACGCCGTGTTCACCTGTAACGGCGGCAGCGTCAGCATCTGGGTGATCGCGGAAACGCTTTAACAATAGCGGGCAGGCTTAAGCCAGCCCGCAAATATCGATTACTGCGCGGTTTTGCTCGCTAATTGGTTCTTTTTCCACGCCTGTTCGCACTCCGGCGTTAGACGATCAACGCGGGTTAAGGTCATACGATCGTACTCCAGCGTGTTCCCATTGCGTTCAATAGGATAAATATCGAGGCTGTTGGTCACGTTGTAGACCTGATCGCCGCGGTTCATTAATTTGCCAGGTTCAGCAATCACCCGCTGCCACTGGCGACAATCGAGAGTATCGCCGTCTTTGGTGACGATAAACGTTGCAATCGCCTCCGGGCTGACCATCGCGCTCTGCGGACCTTTCGATTGCCAGAACCCCTCCAACCCCGCTGGCGCCGGAGCTTTGACCACATCCTGGTAATTATCAACCTGTACGCATCCGGCCAGGGCCAGCAGCGCGCCGGCCATCACAATCTTTTTCATCATCCATCCCACAAACCGATAAAAAAGTATTGTGGCATTAAAGCGTTAAGGCCGCCACCCCTGCGGCCCCCCCATTCGTTTATGCCACGAACCGGTGAATCCACCAGAGAGCGCCTGTTATTTCAGATTCAATAAAACATGAATTAAAAATACATTTTTCTGCGCGAATGAAAGATAGGCAACCCAGAATTATTGTCACCTCTTGCGTAAGGATAATCCTAAAATAAATTGAAATAATTGCGACAACATCCCCCAACACCGGGCATGATTACTACTGGCATTTGTATATTGCTTTTCAATATCTTTACTTTGAGAATAATCCTGGCAAATTATGAGTATTATTACGGAATAGTTTAGTCTGGCTAATGATTTCCGCATCACGTCAGATGTTATAAAAAAATGGACTTCATCACGTGGCTTCGTGCCGGATGAATTATCGTTACGTGTTGATTGAGGATGGGTCATGTCAACGATTATCATGGATTTGTGCAGTTATACCCGGTTAGGTTTAACCGGATATCTGGCAAGCCGGGGACTGAAAAAGCGCGATATCATTGAAGTGCGCACCGCACAAAGTCTGAAAGAGCGCTGTGAAGCATCACGCCCGACGGTGGTGTTTCTCAACGAAGACTGCTTCATCCATGATGAAGAGAGTAACCAACTTATCCGCGATATTATTACTCGTTATCCTGATACGTTATTTGTCATTTTTATGTCACTGGCCAACATTCATTTTGACCATTATTTGTTGGTGCGCAAAAATCTGCTGATCAGCTCTAAATCGCTGACACCGAAAGACCTTGATAACATCCTGGGTAATTATCTGCAATCCGATAACCCGAGTCATTTAAACCAGTTACGGAGCCGTATTCCTACATTATCGCTCAGCCAGGCCGAGTCGAATATGCTGCAAATGTGGATGGCCGGGCACGCAACGGCACACATTTCGACCCAAATGAACATCAAGGCCAAAACCGTCTCATCGCATAAGGGTAATATTAAGAAAAAGATCCAGACGCATAATAAGCAGGTGATTTATCACATCGTTCGTCTGGCGGAAAACATTACTTCCGGTATTTACGTCAACATGCGCTGACGGCAAACTGGCGGCGATGTCCGCCAGTTTCAGGATCGCGGGAATTACTCAGCTTTCTCGACAAAAATGCCGTCCGGGTGCCCGACTTCATTGAAAAACCAGATCCCTAGCGGGTAATCTTCCAGCGCGACCAGATACATGGTTCCTTCACTAAACGACTCAATTGCCAGTACAACCCCCGATCGACGTGGACCACCGTCGGTCTTCACTGTGACATGATCGTTCACCTGCATAACTTGTCTCCTCTCGTTTTGAGCCAGTGTAGAACAAAACCTGACTGCACGCAGCGTCCTGCTGCCGCAACTGGTCTTTTTATAGACCGTCTATACTTAAAGAGGCTCTATCAGAGCCGAGCGAGGTAGTTATGATGAAATCCGCCAAAGACAACGGTTTGACGAGTACAGGCGGGGTTGGCGTTAATGTCGACGCCCTGCTGGCGGCTATCAATGAGATCAGCGAAAGCGAAGTGCATCGTACCGAAGACGACCCCCACCATGTCAGTATTAATGGCCGCGATTACCACACCTGGCGCGAGCTGGCGGAAGCCTTTGAGCTTGATATTCATGACTTTAGCGTCACCGAAGCCAACCGCTAACCCCTGGTGAAAAAAATCCCGACTCGCAGGAGTCGGGATGAAACTTGCTAATGCAAGAAGCACTTGAAAATTCGTTACACCGGGAAATCCGATGCACGGAAGACATTATCCTCAATTATTTTGCATGACAAGAAGTATTAATGATGAGAATTATTGAGAAATGTAGCTAATACGCGCAACGGATTAGCCAACCCTGACACGGCAAGGGCTTGCCCTCATCGTTCTTTCACGAACGTTATATAAATCGACTCTATTTTTTAAGAAATTTCTCATATCGAGGCGTCTTTATTGCCTGACAAAGTAGCTCGTCATCACATTAAAGCCCTTCATCCTTCGGAATAAACCCGGTTACGCCCATTCTGTTTCGCCAGATACAAACGGTGATCGGCGATCAATTGTAGGTTCTCAAAATTAATTTCATCTGATGTATCGCTACTGCTGACGCCTAGCGAGGCGCTGATTCGTAGGCTAACGCTGTTATAGAGCAATATCTCACGGCTATTAATACGCAGACGGATACGTTCGGCAACCGTCCTCGCCTGCGAGAGCGAGGTGTTCGGCAACACAATACAGAACTCTTCGCCACCGACGCGCCCGGCAATATCACTTTCACGGACCAGACTCATGATGGTGCTCCCCACCAGCATAAGCACCCGATCGCCTGCCTGGTGACCATATTTATCATTAATCCCTTTAAAGTAGTCCAGATCCATCTGGATTACCGCAATAGGCTGCTTCTGTCGTTCACAGATTCGGGCCGCTTCAATCGCCCGTTCAAACAGAGCGCCGCGATTGAGCAGCCGCGTCAATGCATCATGCCAGGCCTGCCACTCTAACGAGGTCTGAAGCACGCTCATGTTGCTGACCATACGACGAATAACCAGCCACGAGATCATCAACATCAGGGTAAACATCAGCCACATCAGGGTCAGAGCAATAGAAATCGTGCCGAAATCGCCGCGAACGCCTTCCTGTAGGGTATGAATGCGCAGCAATACGCCATCAAAATTGCGCATCTTCTCCCAGCTGATATAGCGGGTGAGCTGACGGATACCGCCATGGTTATCATGCGCCAACGCATAGCGCAGATTTTCCTGTTCCCGCGGCGAAAGCAGGGTTAGCACATCATCCGGCGCCGAGGAGGCCAGCAGGTTAAGCTGCTTGTCATACAGCTGATACTCACCCGACTGCCCCTCTTTCACCGCGCTGGCCAGAAATGCCTGCAGGTCGCGTACTGAGAAATCCATCGCCAGCACGCCCAACCAGTAGCGTTCGTAATCAAGAGGAATCGAAGCGGTCACCACCTGCGGTTGCGTATGTCCGTCATCGTGTTGAAACGTTTGCCAGATAATGCCCCGCCCTGGATTATTACGTTGAGTTTGCTGAGTAAACCACGGCGCGCTGGTATCCCGAGAAAATTGCTCCAACACCTGGCTGGGACTCCGTGGCGAATCGGTGGAGGTATAAAAACCGCTGCGTGAAACGTACATCATACGTTCACTGAAAACCCTGCTATTGTTGGTTAGACGTAACAAATAACCCACCTCAAGCGTTGCCATCAGCTCATTGCTGGTCTGCGGATTATCACGTGACAGCAGTGCGTCGCTATCGACAAAAGCGTCAGATACGCCATAAACCGTCAGGGTACGCCGGTTATTCAGTTCAACTGACCAAATAGGATCGTGGCGTTTACTGAGATACTCCTGCTCAGCTCGACGCAGAATGGCGAAATCCAGCGGCATTGCCAGCGCCGACTGCATGCTATTGCGGAAAAAAAGCAGCCGGTTGAGATTGAATTGCAGTAGCCCGTCCATTTCATGGGCCACATTCTCAAGGTTATTGCGTTGGTTGGCGACGTAGGCCTCTTCCAGTACCCGGATTTCTCGCCAGATGAGCAGCGTTGAAAAGAACAACACCACGATAAAACAGACATTGACCACCCACCCCGGAGTGGAGAAGCGGCGGAATTTTTTTAGCCACAGCGGCTTATCCATTGTTCACTCGCAGTACGGTCAAAGAAACCCACAACATCAACACTCCTTGTCCGCACGTAACCCGTATAAAAAAGCCTGCGCCTGCGGGCGCGATATGCCTAAGTATGCTCCAGACGTTGTCCTTCGCCGCGCACCAGTTCGTCTTCACGGAACGCTTCACGCTGCACAACGCGACCGTCGTACCAACGGCATTCAACCATACCGCCGGCAATACCGGTAACCACCATTTGCGGCCCGCCGCTTTTCCTTCTGACTTCATCGCTGACCAACAAGACCATTTTTGCCTCCGGTATCAGGGAGAAACTGTTTCACCTTAGACGACGCCGGTACATCTTGCGTAACCGGCGTGGAGATTTATTTCGCCTTGTCGCGTATCGCGGTGACGGCTTTGACACCGCCAAAAACGAGGGCGCCAATGATAAAGCCTAGCACCAGATTGGCGACCAGCGGCAACATAGATGCCAGCATCCCACTGAGTTCGTGGCCGAGGTTTTCGATAAAATGATGCAACGGCGCTACGCCGTGAACCACGATACCGCCCCCTACCAGAAACATCGCCAGGGTACCAACGAACGTCAGCACTTTCATCAATCGCGGCGCAATAGCCAGCAATCCTTTCCCCAGCCACTGCGCCAGCGCGCTTTTTTTCTCCGCTAACCAGTAGCCCATATCATCAAGCTTAACGATGACGCCCACCAGGCCATAAACCCCAACGGTCACGAGGATGGCAATACCGGATAAAATCAGGATCTGATTGAGCAGAGGCGCCTCAGCCACAATGCCCAGCGTAATCGCGACGATTTCGGCAGATAAGATAAAGTCGGTACGAATCGCCCCTTTCACTTTATCGCGCTCGAAGGCCATGGGATCCTGCGCCGCCAGCGCCTCCAGCCGTTGCTGGCGCAACTGCGGATCTTCTTTATTTTTACGCGCATGCAGGTTATGCAGCACTTTTTCAAAACCTTCGAAGCAGAGAAACGCCCCACCCAACATCAACAATGGCGTAATAGCCCAGGGAATAAATGCGCTGATTAATAATGCCAGCGGCACCAGGATCACTTTATTCAGAAACGAGCCTTTTGCCACGCCCCATACCACCGGGAGTTCGCGGTTGGCGCGCACGCCGCTGACCTGCTGCGCATTAAGAGAAAGGTCGTCGCCCAACACGCCTGCCGTTTTCTTGGCCGCCAGTTTTCCCATGACAGAGATATCGTCCAACAGGGTGGCAATATCGTCCAATAAGGTTAAAAGACTACTTCCCGCCAAAATGTACTTCCTTTAATTTCTGATTATAAAACATAGAGTATGAGGCAAAAGCGCTGTCACGCCCAGAGATGTCATTAGTCAACAAAAATTTAACAATAAAACCACAATGAAAGCGCTCGCCAGGCCGTTCGTTTTCACGTTTACTGTATGCCTCCTTTCTATCTCTTTTTTGTCGTGAGGAAGTATGTCCACCCGTCAGCTTTTACCGCTTATCGGGGCGCTTTTCGCGCTATATATCATCTGGGGTTCGACCTATTTTGCCATCGCTATTGGCGTCGCCAGTTGGCCGCCGCTCATGATGGCCGGGATCCGCTTCCTCTCCGCTGGCGGCGTATTGCTCCTGTATCTTTTGGCCACTGGCCATAAACTGCCCGCCCGGCGGCCTCTGCTGAATGCGGCGCTGATTGGCATCCTCCTGCTTGCCGTCGGTAATGGTTTCGTTACTCTTGCCGAGCATCAGCATGTGCCATCGGGCATCGCTGCGGTGATGGTCGCCACCGTGCCGCTATTTACGCTTTGCTTTAGCCGCTTTTTTGGCATCGCCACGCGTAAGCTGGAGTGGTTAGGTATCGCTATCGGTCTGGCCGGAATTGTGATGCTCAATAGCGGCGGCAACCTCAGCGGCAACCCATGGGGAGCAGTACTGATCCTGATAGGATCGCTGAGCTGGGCATTCGGTTCCGTGTACGGTTCACGTATTGAATTGCCGACCGGAATGATGGCCGGGGCGATTGAAATGCTGGCGGCGGGGATCGTGCTTTCCGTAGCGTCATGGCTCTCGGGTGAAAAACTCACGCAAATGCCGTCCTGGTCCGGAATTTTTGCGGTTGCCTATCTGGCCGTCTTTGGTTCACTTATCGCCATTAACGCCTATATGTATTTGATTCGCAACGTGACGCCTGCCGTGGCCACCAGCTATGCCTACGTGAACCCGGTCGTCGCCGTGTTGCTGGGTACTGGATTCGGCGGCGAAAGCTTATCGCTGATCGAATGGCTGGCGCTGGCGGTGATTATTTTTGCGGTGGTATTAGTGACGCTGGGGAAATATCTCTTCCCTGCCCGCCCTACCGTGACGAGTTGTCAGCCGGATCAATAAAACCAATACCCTGAGTGTCGATCTGCGCGCAAGCTCCCCCACCGCAGATCCACTCTTCCAGCCGTTCGTTAAGCGCCTCATCGCTGAGCTTCTGTCGCCCACGCAGCGCGCACTCCCACACCACCAACACCCGCCACCCCTGCTCCAACAGCAGAGCGAGATCGCGGCGGTCTCGCTGAACGTTAGCGCCGATTTTTTGCAGCCAGAAATCCGTACGTGTCGCCGGCATTTTAAACAAATAGCAGCGGTGGTGATGCCAGAAGCAGCCGTGAGTAAAGATAACGCAGCGGTAGTCACGCAGCAGAAAATCGGGTCTTCCGGGCAACGAAGCTTCCTGGACGGTAAAGGTAAAACCGGCCTGTGTCAGCAGTGCCGCCAGCCGTTTCTCGATTGCCGTATCGCGGGTGGCAATCGCGCGCATGTTTTTACTGCGCGTGGCCTTATCGTGAACGTCTGCCATCGCTATCCCCGACATCACGTCGCGCCACCGCCTCGGCAATCCGCGGCGCCAGCAGCTTCGCCACCGCGGCGAACACCGGTACCACCACCGAATTACCAAACTGACGATAGGCCTGAGTATCGGACACCGGGATACGGAAACGATGTTCACCCGGTGCTTCAAAGCCCATCAAGCGCGCGCATTCGCGCGGTGTCAAGCGCCGCGGGCGGCGTAGCTGATTTTGCGGATCGTCAAAATGCTTTTCGCCAAGCGGTTTATTCCACCCGCGATCGATGAGGATCTCAGCGCCGTCTTTGTAGTAGCGCGCCGACAATGTCCGCGCAACGCTGTGCGGATTAGTCGGGTCAACTAAACCATAACCAAAACCGTTACCGCGCTCCTGATGTTTACGCGCATAGCGATACAGGTATTTCCACAGCACCGGCGTCAGGATGAATTTAGCGTCAACGGTAGGATCCAGCAGTTCGCCAAAAGTCGGTCGCTGCGGCGGATAAAACCGGGCAATGTCGCGCAGCGTGAAGCCATCGTGTAGCTGCAAATCGCGACGGAACCCCACCAGCACGATACGCTCACGGTGCTGTGGCAGAAAATGGCGTCCGTCGATAACCTTAGGATCGTCCGCACCAACATGATCGGCATCGGCCACTTCATAACCCAACTCGTCCAACGTCTGCATGATAATGCGGAAAGTTCTTCCTTTATCATGGCTTTTCAGGTTCTTGACGTTTTCCAGCACGAAGATCGGCGGGCGACGAGCCGCAATAATTCTGACGACATCAAAGAACAGCGTCCCCTGAGTCTCACAGGCAAAACCATGGGCGCGGCCCATCGCATTTTTCTTTGACACGCCCGCAAGGGAAAAAGGCTGGCAGGGGAAGCCCGCCAGCAGCACATCATGCTGCGGGATCGCCTCGCGGATATGCTGTGCCGCCTCTTCCTCGCTGACATCGGCGCGATGGCTAAGGGTGACATCACGGATATCGGCGTTAAAACGATGCTGCTGCGGGTCGCAATACCAGTTGGCCTTGTAGGTCCGTACGGCGTGTTTATTCCACTCGCTGGTGAAAACACACTGCCCGCCAATGGCTTCGAAACCGTTACGAATACCGCCGATCCCGGCAAAGAGATCGATAAAGCGAAACGCCTCGTTCGGATGATAAGTCGGCGGTGTCGGCAACAGACTTGCCAGATGCGTGCACTCGGCTGTGGTCAGGCGGCTCGCCGCACGATCAACCGTCGCCACACGTTTGAGTATCGCCGGGCTCCAGTGCTGATCGCCCACGGTCACCAGCTGCGCCACCAGCGTTTTGACATCATAAATCGTCATCAGCTGACGCAGTAACGCCTGCGCGTGTTCCCCTGACGGCTCAGCCAGGGAACTTTCCTTTGATAAATTTTGCGGCATAACCTCAACCAGCCCGGACAATTTTTGCAGAGAGTACCACAAATAGCCTCAACGAATTTAAACCTCGGGATCAAAGCGACGTAAAACGGCTTCATCCAGCGATATCGGGTCGCCGCGCAGTTCAGCGCTCAACTTAGCCATAAATTGCACCAGGAAGCGGGCATTATGCACCGCCATCGCTCTCCCCCGCACTGTTTGCATGGTTTCAGGCAGACGCAGCAATTTGCACTGGAAATGGTCAAGAGCATATTTCTTGTCATTAAGCTCACGCTGGTCAGCAAAGGGATCTTCGGCATCAAAGAGGATGTTGTTTAGCGCGCCGGAAACGGCAAAGACGCGCGCCAGGCCAATAGCACCCAACGCTTCCAGGCGATCGGCGTCCTGTACAATTTTCGCCTCCTCGCTTTCAGGTACGATGGCTGCGCTGAAGCTATGTGCTTCAATGGCATGCCTGACGGCAGGATAACGATCGGCAGGAAAATCAGGGAAAGAAGCGTGCAGGATAGCCTGTGTTTTAACCGCCGCCATCCGTGAGGAGTGACTGCGTTCAGGATGATTTTTCGGCAGACTGACAATATCGTGAAAATAGCAGGCCGTCAGGATGACCAACTGGTCAGCGCCGCTATCGCCGACCAGTTGCTGCGCGGTGCCCCAGACGCGGCGGAAGTGCGAAATATCATGAGCGGCATCTTCCTGTGCGTGATGTGTATTTAACCAGTTTTCAAATCGTTGCTGCCATTCAACCAGTAACATGAGCTTTCCTTAAAGCTAAGGTAAGCCACGAGCATAGCAACTTTAATCGCGCTGTTCATACACTTGGGTTTGGGGACGAGTGTACCAGGCTATCGCACCAAGGACTAAACCAACTATCCCCAGTACCAGGAACCCCAGTAGCGCGCCGATCCACTTACCCGCCGTTGAACCCAGTTCTCCATCAATGCCCGCGCCGGGAACGCTCTGAATGCGTCCCACTATCCACCAGTACCGCGCCATCGCCCATAAAAAATAACCGCAAAAAGCGTAAAAAGCCCACAGCGCCAGCTTTCCGCCGGGGCCTCGTTTCGTTCGAGTGTCCATGACATCCTTCTCCATACTTCAACCACAGCACATCGCATCCAGACAACAAAAGTGATGCACATCACATTATACAACTCTCGTGCCGATCAGAAAGCATGAGTGTGGCGTAAAACGCGCCTTCATCATCTTCAATCGCAGAATGGCAAATACACCCGATATATATACTACGGATGTATTTATATTTTTGAATAAGAAGAATTGATGAAATGTCGCGGTATTTATTATCATTTTACGATACGTGGGTAACATAAAACAGAATTATTACGTCAAAAACGATAACACCGTCATTTTATCCTTGTGAAACATCCTGTTCAAAATGGCATCACCTGCCTGCATTACATCACCAAAGAAAATGAAACGAAGATTTATATAGCTCAATGATATCAAACAAGAATAGACCATGAGAATATTCATCACCCAACAAATACAAAATACATATATTGAATACATAAGAAATAATTTGAAATATTTTAATATACTTTTATTACATTTTTTATTTAATTAAAAATGAACTTAAACGGCTAGTATCAATTCGTCATTCCATAGGGAATTAGACAATTCATATTAATTATGATTAAAGGGAATATATAATGAAAAGAAAAGTATTGGCTATTATGCTGCCAGCTTTATTAGCAGCAGGCGCGGCGCACTCTGCAGAAATTTATAATAAAAACGGCAACAAACTGGACATCTACGGTAAAGTCGACGGCTTACGTTATTTTTCTGACGACGCTAACGCCGACGGCGATCAAACCTACGTACGTTTCGGCCTGAAAGGCGAAACGCAGATTACCGATCAACTGACCGGCTACGGTCAGTGGGAATACAACATTCAGGCTAACACTACCGAAGGCGAAGGTTCCAACTCCTGGACTCGTCTGGGCTTCGCTGGTCTGAAATTTGCTGACTACGGTTCACTGGATTATGGTCGCAACTATGGCGTTATCTACGACGTGGAAGCCTGGACCGACGTGCTGCCGGAATTCGGCGGCGACACCTACACCCAGACTGACGTCTTTATGCTCGGCCGTACCAACGGCGTGGCGACCTATCGCAACAGCGATTTCTTCGGCCTGGTGGATGGTCTGAACATTGCTCTGCAATATCAGGGCAATAACGAAAACGCGGGCGCTGGCGAAGGCACCAACAACGGCGGCGGTCGTAAACTGGCGAATGAAAACGGCGACGGCTTCGGTATCTCCTCCTCTTACGATCTCGGCATGGGTGTCAGCTTCGGCGCGGCATATGCTTCTTCTGACCGTACCGACAATCAGGTTGCCGCATCCGCAAGCCGTGCTTACGCTGACGGCGATAAAGCCGATGCCTGGACCGTTGGTGCGAAATACGATGCTAACAACATTTACCTGGCGACAATGTATGCGGAAACCCGCAACATGACCTCCTTCGGTAAAGGTGACAGCGCCCTGGGCGGCGGTATCGCCAATAAGACGCAGAACTTCGAAGCCGTTGCACAGTACCAGTTCGATAATGTCGGTTTACCGCTGCGTCCGTCCGTGGCTTACCTGCAGTCTAAAGGCAAAGACTTGTACAACCACGCCGACAAGGACCTGGTTAAATATGTTGAACTAGGCGCGACCTATTACTTCAACAAAAATATGTCCACCTACGTTGATTACAAAATCAACCTGCTGGATGAAGACGACAGCTTCTACCGCGCTAATGGCATCGCCACTGATGATATTGTCGCGCTGGGTCTGGTCTACCAATTCTAAGACTCTCTTGTTGCCAAAGCCCGTCTCGCACGGGCTTTTTTACGCCCTGCGGCCATGAGAAATCGTTGAAGACATCGCATACTGCTCGCAAACACAGCAGACTCATAGCAATCAGCTATTTTTTGAGCAAATTTTAGGCAATAACATAAACCAGGATGATGATGATTGAGATTCGCCTGACGAAAGGCTATACCAAGTGTGACGGGGGTCGTTGAAAGGAATTGACGTAAGTGATTGAATAGTGGCGGAGAGAGAGGGATTTGAACCCCCGGTAGAGTTGCCCCTATTCTGGTTTTCGGGACCGGAATGATATCCTTTAAAATCAATCAAATGACGCAATCTACTGGTATATTCGATTATTATGCAGGTTATATTTTTCAGTAAGTTAGCCACTTTTCTACAGATAGTATACCAACACTTTTAATCACTCATCACTTCTTAGGCTTCTTGTAAGTCGGGATAGCACCTCTGACTTACCCTTAAAATTATCGAGTACTCGGATACACTTTTTTTCCTGTGTTACCATTTAGATAATCAGCATGTTATATCAAAAGGAAGTGTCATGAAAAAACTCACAATTGCCATGGTCATCATTGCCGTTATTATTGTCCTCGTTACATATCTTTTATTTAATCCTGCATTGAATGAAGGTACCCAAGACAACTGCCAAACAGAATATGATAAACAGGCAATTGATATCGTTAAGCAAGATTATCTTGAAAACAGGTTGCCGAGGTGGAGCGAAGAGGTTTCTAAATTAGGCACACCGACACCAACCTTAAGCTTTGGAAATGTGAGAATCGATGCTGGCGCCTATTCTGTCGATTTTAAGATAACTGGACCAAAATCAACAATTGATAGAATTGGCATCGTTGATTGCAAAAATCACTCCGTCGAATACTCCATAATTAATTAACGATATTCACTTAGTTGTGAAGAGATTCCGTCTGGCGGCTCAATTGGATACGGCTCATCGTTAAACAAACTTAAAATTGATGTTATTTCAAGAAGTTGTGTATGATATTTTGGAGGAATTTAGTTAACTAGCTATATATTTTATTCATAACTAATGCTTACCCACACGGTAACTCTTGCATACAGACATCGGGCGAGTTCATGGCATTATTTGTTGTACCTTTGACCTGACCTGGCACTCTTAAGGCACAATCTGAAAGCCCGCTTTGTGCTATGAGTTCAATCGATGGACGCACAGCCAATAGCAGACGAGGTACACATCCCTTCGAATGACTCGATTAATGAGCCATGACAAAATAACCCCCAACATAGTTGGAGGTTAATTATTATGATGACTTATCACTCACGTAACCCAGATTGCATGGTTAACCCTGAGGATTTAATTTTGCATCAGGCGGCAGCACGAGGTTAACATTGTTTGGAGTGATCACATCAAACAAGCCCAGGAACGTATCTGCTTTAGCTTTATCGCCGTCCACTGTTACGCCCTCAGCCAGTTTGCCGGTGGCCACCGTTTTCAGAATCTGCTCCTTGGTTCCTTTAATAGTTGCGTCTGCTGAAGGCAGCTTGCCATCAACGAAAGCGGCAATTTCATTACGGACCTGATACCCGGAATTTTCATTTGTATCGCTTGTACTGAACTGAATATTCAGGGTCTGGCCTTTTGCTCGTTCCGCATTCAGGCGCACACGCATTGTTTTCAGAATCGCGTTGGTCGGTAGCACTTTTACGATTGCAGGGTCAGCAAAGTTCCATGGATGAGAACGGTCAAGTGTACCATCCAGTTCTTTAGCATCAGAAATAGCGAATGCACGCCAGTAGATATTGGTCTGCGCATAGGCCCACTGACGTAACGCCTCCGCTTTCAGTTTACGCGGCTCCATATCATTAGGATCAACACGAGTTAAGTGAGTTAGTACTTCTGCAGCCCAGCCATAATTTTTGTCCGCGATTGCCTTCTTACCAATCTCAATTACTTTGTCGCGTCCTCCCATAGCCGCAACATACTGTCTGGATAGTTCCACTACGCCAGGACGGGCTAACTGGGTAGCATCCCCTTCCCACCACCCCAGATATCCGTCATAAATGTTGCGCACGGAGTGGGCAACAGTGCCATAGTATTCTTGTAACCATGGGTCGCTAGCATAAGGTTCAGGAAGAATAACCTTCTCGGCCAGGTCATCACGTTTATAGCCCAGATTAATCCAGTAAATCGCCTGGTCATGGACGTACTGAATGGCATCACGATAGTTCTGAATACGTTGTACAATAAAGTCTTTTCCTTCCCAGGCGCGCATGTGAGAGCCTGAATAGGAGTTGGCTTCATGAGCATACTGGAGCAAGTGGTTTACCCCTTCCATCCACTTATCCACATCACGATAGGACGTTCCACGGAGTGTGTAGAGGTTCGGGAAGGTTTCCCCCTGAACCGTTTCGGAACCGTGCAGGTGGTGATACTGCGGTAGATAAATCGCGATTTCATCTTCGCCGGCATCCCCGTAGGCATGGAAGATTTCCAGCTGAACGCCATCAATGGTAGTTTTTAGCGGTTCCCCGGTTTTGACCAGCTCATTAGGCATAACAAAGGAAATCGGTCCTGCACCAAATGCTGGCCCAATGCCAAAATGCACCGGACCTTCTGGCCCCGGCGCCACATAACCTGCCGCGTAGGCTGTACGCTGAGTCAGAATATTACCCACCACGCCAACGTCATTCACCAGGTCAGGTACAAAGTTCTCAGACGCGATGACTTTCACTTTACCGGAATCAGCATCGGCCTGAGTCACGCCCCAGCCGGTAGAGCCAAAAGCATGGTCAGGATGGCGGTGGGTATAAATAATTGCATCTATCGGCATGTTGGCGGCATCTGGCACCGCCTTAATGAATGCATCTCTCGTGGCTTTAGCACTATCATCATCGGAACCCGGATCGATAATTATCAGCCCTTTGTCACCTTTAATAATGAGCGTAGAGGCCAACTGGAATCCATAGGCATGGTAAATATGCCCCTTGACCACTTCCTGAATAGTCTGCTGCATCATCTTGGCGTATTCAGTCTGCGCTACCGCAATCGTCGGGGCTGGTTGGGTGTAAGCCAGATTTTTACCTGTCCAGATAGCCGGGGCGAGGTGGGATAGTACTTCCTTGCTGTTGAAATTAGCCGGATCCTGACTCCGAACCGGGCTGTTCAATGGACCCAGTTCCTGGGAGCCTGCCCATGAAGGTAAGAGCAGTGCAGCAATAATTGCTGCCAGAGGGATAATCTTGACATTTTTCATAATTCACGCTCTCTGATTTTATTTTACATTAACTAACAAATGTTAATTAAAAACATAGTTCAACAACTTCAGAAGGCAAGAGTGACAAAGACAACAGACATGGACTGGCTTTCTCATGACACGCATTTGAGTGAACAAGTCACGAAGTTCCACTTGATTAAGGATAGCGTTGCATCTACCCGGTGAAATCACATCTCTTAGCGGACAGTTAGATTTGATTGCGTTCTCGCTACGCAAATTGTCAGTTGGAATCTGAACAAGTACACATTATTGCCCAGCTGTAGAACGTCACCAGGTCAAACGCCCGAATACGGTCGACAGATAGCTGTCCGTCGGTCGGTTCAATGCCATGCTTAAGGCGAGTGTCAGACGTCCCCTGGAATTGCACGAACCCGTTCTGACTGCTTTGGATGCGGCCACCAACGAGGAAAGACCAATACTGTGTAGCGGTGCCGAAGCCACGAACGGAAAGGATCAGCTTGTGCTCTGTTCCTACCAGCTCTTCAAACCAAATCGCGCCGCCTCCGTAGGTGTTGTTTGCGTGAATGCCGCGCGCATCGAATCGCCACACTGATGCGGGGGATGCAATTATATTCCCCGTGCCGCTGAGCTTCGCAACATATGCCTGTGCATAGCCAGAGTTATAGTTCGTTACCCGCCTTGACGATATTTTGTCATTGACATGGGATCAGGCGAGAAAGGATGGCTTATTCATCCAACAGGGAAAAACGGGGAAGAAGCAGTTGAGCGCGTGGGCTGACCGCCTTCTGCATGCACGGAATTTGGCTGCAACTCTTGGAGGTACCGAGTATGTGGTATGCAGTAACAAGGGGAGAAATACTCAATACGTGGATTTAGTGATTTGTGGGAAAAGGCGCGCGCAGCTGCTTCAGAAAAGTTAGGGCGTAAACTCAAAGTAACCTTTCACGATCTGAAAGCAAAAGGCATTTCAGATTACGAAGGTTCGAGCAGAGATAAGCAACTTTTCTCCTGGCATAAGACAGAGGGTCAGGTACTGGTTTACGACCGAAAATTGACCGTTTCACCAACATTAGATCTACCGATTATCGAGGATTAAGAAGATGATGATTGATAAAAATATACCAACGGAATATACCAACACTATACCAAGTGTGACGGGGGTCGTTGAAAGGATTTGGCGTAAGTGATTGAATAGTGGCGGAGAGAGGGGGATTTGAACCCCCGGTAGAGTTGCCCCTACTCCGGTTTTCGAGACCGGTCCATTCAGCCGCTCTGGCATCTCTCCGCTGTTGAGGTTGCTATAATGCCAGGTTCTTTGGCATTTTAATAGCTCCAGTCCCTTAAATTGAGTTCAAGTGACGACTTTGCGAGCGATATGATGTTTAAATGGCCGTGGAAAGCAGAAGAAGAGACAGGCAATGGTGAAATCCCGTGGGAACAAGCGGTTGCCATTCCCGTTTTAGCGAATCTTACTCAACAGGAACAGCAGCAGTTGTGCCAGATGGCTGCGCGTTTTTTACAGCAAAAGCGTCTGGTGCCGCTTCAGGGGTTTGAGCTAACGCCGCTACATAACGCACGCATCGCACTACTGTTTTGCCTACCGGTGCTTGAGCTCGGCCTGGAGTGGTTAGATGGCTTCCATGAAGTCCTGATCTATCCTGCCCCTTTCGTTGTCGATGACGAATGGGAAGATGATATCGGTCTGGTACATAACCAGCGGGTCGTGCAATCCGGTCAAAGTTGGCAGCAGGGCCCCATTATCCTCAACTGGTTGGATATTCAGGATTCCTTTGATGCCTCTGGTTTCAATCTGATCGTGCACGAGGTCGCGCACAAGCTGGATTCACGCAACGGCGATCGCGCCAGCGGCGTTCCTTTCATCCCCTTGCGAGAAGTGGCCGGTTGGGAGCATGACCTCCATGCGGCGATGAATAACATTCAGGATGAGATCGATTTAGTCGGCGAAAGCGCCGCCAGCATCGATGCCTACGCGGCGACCGATCCGGCAGAGTGCTTTGCCGTGCTATCAGAATATTTCTTTAGCGCACCAGAGCTCTTCGCCCCTCGATTCCCGGCGCTCTGGCAGCGTTTCTGCCAGTTCTATCGTCAGGATCCGCTACAGCGTTTACGGGAAAACGATCGGCTGGATGAGGATGATGCGCGCGTTGTTCATTAAAAGCACGCTTTGAGCTAAACTTAGCCAATTGAATCAGCGATTTAAATTTAATGTTGACACAAAAATGCGAGGCCAGTAGTATGCGCCTCGTTCACACGATTCCTCTGTAGTTCAGTCGGTAGAACGGCGGACTGTTAATCCGTATGTCACTGGTTCGAGTCCAGTCAGAGGAGCCAAATTTAGAAAAGCCTGCTTTCGAGCAGGCTTTTTGCTTTTCCGGGAAAATTAGTGGTCTGATTTGGGGCCGTTTCCGTTCAATAATAGAGTGGCCACTCTATGTCCCTTGCTGACAGCAAAACCTGTACTAGCAGGTTCGGAGTGATTCCCTTTTAAACTTACCGATTCCCATGGTCTGTATCCGTTTATCCACCCGCGTTACGGTTCCCTTCCTGAACCCGTTAGTCGTCGCGCTATCGGGTTATGCTCTCCCCCACTTGTCCCTCTTATACATTCTATTTACTAAATATAATCACCATATCAATAACAGATAACTATCATGCAATAAATCGATCTATAAAAACTATTAACTGTATTCCATGTGATATTAATCACAAAACAGAGAGGCTCAACGTTTATTCTTTACGATATAGAAAAAGTATATAGCTCTGCTATGGAAAAATAACCTCATCATGCGGCAAAGTTTTTTACTCATACAACTTTTGAAAGTCATTATTTTGCCATGAAAAGATCCATCATCAAATGCATTTTCTAGCTGGATTTATATAATATTATTTGGCGCGTGGGGAGGCCCTATTAGATACCTCCTTGACATTAAGTCTGGACAGTCCGGAAGAAATTTATTTTCGCTATATTGTATCAGAATTTACCGGCGTGCTTTCTGGATTAATATCACAAAGCGTTGGGACAGTACTACATATTTAATATCGGCATGATAGTTCAGCGTTATAGTCATTCGCCAGGGAAAGTAGAATTTGCGTTACGCGCCCTGCAGATAATTGAGCACTGTGGGTAAAATTCGCTTGTTGGTATAGCCAGTGGATAAAGCACCTGCTGGCCGTTAAAGAGAGCGTTTTAGCGTTACGGCTATCACCACCGGTTAATGGGCAAACCATCTTACGGTTATTTCCCTGCACCCAAAGCTGCCACTGACTTTGCCACCAGCCATGCTGCGTGGTTCTCTGAAAACACCAGGGAATAGAAATACCGTCGTCATTTATCTCCTCCTCTATAAACCAAATCTCCCCCTGCCGTTGGCGAAACAGTTCAGCCCAAACGGTAATGACGGCTCCCCGAAGAAAACATTCGTGTGAAATAACGTGCATCTTTACCTTAGGGAAAAGGAGGTTCAGTACGCGAAAATGCCCGTGAGCCGCAATAACTGGACGCAGAATCGCACCTCTGGCATTACGTTTGAGAATCGCGCTTCCATACTGAATTTCATCAAACTGGCTCCGATGTAGAAATTGCATCTCGCGCATATCAACGCGATTTACGATATCACTATGATGCAAATCAGGCTCAATAATCCCGCGCCAGCGATACCGTAGAGTTTCACCAATATAATGCTGAGTAAAATTTGTGGAGATATGCAGAACATTACCGCAGACGGCATCGAAACTGAGTAAAACATACAGTTTCTGTGCTGCACTACTCCCCTGGAACGGCACAATGAGTGGAACAGTTTCAATCCGTTCTGGGGGGACTATTTTTCTTTGTTCTTGCTGTTTGGGCGTCCAGACTTTTCTGCAGACTCGGCATTGAACGCGCTGTGTTCCCTGTGGGTTATGACCATAACAAATAATTTCTTTGCGATAACATTCAGGACAAAAATAACCGTTTTCTGAAGCATAGGCACTTAAGTGAACAGACAGCCATTCATTAAATTGTTGTTCATCAAACAGCGGAGGATAACTCCCACATGCTCGACAGTGTAATGCAGGAAATCCCAGTCTGTAGTCTGGCCAAGTGTAATCTGCGGATGCTGATACTGGTAGCCCTAAATTGCGGCAACCAAACGATTTGCAGGTATTAATCGTAAATAGAGTCAATATGAGTCACCAACGATTTCAATAGGTCGTTGATTTTAGCGAGCAACTTCAGACCAATTTTGTGAAAAAAATCACATATTATGTAAATATTCTCACATATAAAAACAATCCTAAACGTAATTTGATAATTTTTTAACTAACTAAAGGTGACTGACTGTGAAGGTGAAAGTAATTGCAGCAAGTATTCTGTTGACGCTACCGCTTTGGGCTTGCGCTAAAGATCTTACTATCATTTATACCAATGATCTCCATGCTCATGTGGAACCTTATAAAGTACCCTATATTGCAGACGGTAAACGAGATGTCGGTGGTTGGGCGAATATCACCACCCTGGTAAAAGAGGAGAAAGGGAAAAACAAAGCAACATGGTTTTTTGATGCCGGTGATTATTTTACCGGCCCATATATCAGTAGCCTGACAAAAGGCAAAGCAATAATTGATATCATGAATACCATGCAATTTGATGCTGTCACAATGGGAAATCACGAGTTCGATCATGGTTGGGACAATACGTTATTGCAACTTAGTCAGGCGAAATTCCCTATTGTGCAAGGTAATATATTCTATCAAAACAGCGACAAGGCATTCTGGGACAAGCCTTACACCATCATTGAAAAAGATGGTGTGAAAATCGGCGTTATAGGTTTACACGGCAAGTTTGCATTTAATGATACGGTTTCCGCAGCGATGCGCGTAGGTATTGAAGCGCGAGACGAAATTAAATGGTTGCAGCACTATATTGATGAACTGAAGGGCAAAGTCGATTTGACCGTGCTGCTGGTCCATGAGGGAACACCTGCCCGTCAATCCAGCATAGGGGGCACCGATGTACGTCGTGCGCTGGATAAAGATATCAAGACCGCAAGCCAGGTGAAAGGACTGGATATTCTGATTACCGGACATGCCCATGTTGGCACGCCGGAGCCGATTAAAGTAGGTAATACGCTAATTCTCTCCACCGACAGCGGCGGTATTGATGTGGGGAAATTGGTACTGGACTATAAAGAAAAACCACATCACTTCACTGTGAAAAACTTCGAGCTTAAAACCATTTATGCAGACGAGTGGAAACCCGATCCAAAAACGAAGTCGGTGATCGACAACTGGAATAAGAAGCTTGATGAAGTGGTGCTACAAACTGTAGGACAGTCGCCAGTTGAATTGACACGCGCATATGGAGAATCGGCCCCACTGGGGAATCTGGCTGCGGATGCTTTGCTGGCGGCGGCAGGCAAAAATACACAACTGGCTTTAACTAATTCAGGTGGTATCCGCACTGAATTACCAGCAGGCGCGATTACTATGGGTGGAGTCATCAGTGTGTACCCGTTCCCCAACGAGCTGGCAACGATGGATCTCACCGGTAAACAATTGCGTAGTTTGATGGAACACGGCGCAAGTTTAACTAATGGCGTTTTGCAGGTATCTAAAGGCCTGGAAATGAAGTACGACAGTAGTAAACCAATCGGCCAGCGGGTCGCCGAACTGACTCTTAATGGCAAACCAATTGAGGATGCGACGGTTTACCATATTGCCACCCAGAGCTTCCTTGCTGATGGCGGCGATGGTTTTACCACATTTACTGAGGGTAAATCGCGAAATACAACAGGCGGTTACTACGTTTCTAACGCTGTAATTGATTACTTCAAAGCAGGTAATACCATCACGGATGAACAGCTCAAAGGTATGCGCGTTGTTGATGTGAAAAAATAAATATTCAGATAGCAATTGACTCTGACTGCCAATATCACAAGGGTTCTTGCAGCTGCATGAACCCTTGAAAGAAATAAAATATTTCTTCGAAGGAACTGATTATGAATATAAAAATAAAGCTTAGTCTGATCACGTTGTGCCTGTCAGCAACGCTCGCCACATCCGTTAATGCGAAGGATGTGACTATTTATTATACCAATGATTTACATGCTCATGTTTCCCCGGGGAAAATCCCCGCCGTTGATAAAAACCGAGCCGTAGGTGGTTTTGCTAACATTGCAACCATCGTTAATGATGCAAAGAAAAAAAACAAAGATGTCTTTTTCTTTGATGCAGGTGATTACTTTACCGGGCCATACATCAGCACTCTAACCAAAGGGGAAGCAATTATTGATATAATGAATTCCATGCCTTTTGATGCGGTATCGGTGGGGAATCATGAGTTTGACCATGGCGTTGACAATATGGTTAAGCAGTTATCAAAAGCGAATTTTCCTATTTTATTGGGAAATGTGTTTTATACCAACAGTGATAAACCCGTCTGGAATAAACCCTGGACGATTGTCGAAAAAGATGGAATAAAAATTGGTGTAATTGGAATACATCAAAAATTTGCATTTTACGACACTATTGCGGCTAAGGCTTACGCAGGCTCAGAGGCTCGAGATGAAGTGCCTTATATTCAAAAAGGACTTGATGCGTTAAAAGGCAAAGTTGATATCATCGTGTTGCTTATCCACGAAGGTACGCCAGCACGGCAATCAAGCTACGGAAATAAAGATGTAGCCCGAATGCTGCAAGCTGATATCGATACCGCAAAGAAATTTAAAGGCATTGATGTGTTAATCACAGGGCATGCTCATGTGGGTACGCCAGAGCCAATTAAAGTCAATAACACACTCGTTGTTTCAACAGATGCGTATGGGACTGATATTGGTAAATTAGTATTGGATTTTAATCCTAAGACTAAAAAAATTGATGGCTATAACGGTAAACTAATCACGGTATTTGCTGACGAATATAAACCCGATCCGAAAGTTCAGGCTAAGATTGATGAGTGGAATGCCAAACTGAAAAGTATTACTGACCAGGTTATTGGGTCGACAACGGCATCATTCACTCGTTCCTATGGTGAATCGTCACCTGTTGGTAATTTAGTGATCGACGCCATGATGGATAAAGCGCCAGACGCAGTCGTGGGATTACAAAACAGCGGTGGATTGCGTGCTGATTTCCCGCAGGGAAATTTAAGATATGGTGATGTCATTACTACCTTCCCATTTAATAACGAACTTGTCGAAATGGATCTTACCGGAAAGGAACTTACCGATTTAATGATCCACGCAACTAATCTCACCAACGGAGTTTTACAAGTATCAAAAAGTGTCCATGTTGAATATGACAGTAAAAAACCGTTGGATGAACGAATTATTAAATTCACTATTAATAACCAACCTGTAGATCCAACCAAAACATATCGGGTTGCGACACACTCATTTTGTGCAACGGGTGGTGATGGATTTGAAGCATTCTTGAAAGGAACGAATATCAAAACTATCAACAGTACCAGTTCTGCTGAATCAATCATTGATTATGTCAAGGCTCATAGTCCATTAAAACCTGATCTCGAAATGAGAGTGGTCGATATAAATTCGGCTAAATAAACTCAATAACTTATTGAATACTTTCAGATATGATTGAGCGATTGATATTTACCTCAATCATATCGTAATAGTATATTGAAAATACAATAATCATTTCATATCTTCTAAATATATAATTTTTAGTACAGGAATAGTATTTTTTTACAAACCTCAGTGAAAGGAATTACTTTATGCAAAAACAAAAATATTTTTTATCAGGCGCGCTTATATTGTTACCGATGGTAACATTTGCAGACTCTGGAAATGATGAATATTTGTCAGACTGGTGGCATCAAAGTATTAATATAGTAGGCAGCAACGCCACCCGCTTTGGGCCACTAAAAAGAGCAGATTTATATCCAGAGTATCGTGCATGGGCGCATGTGGATTGGTTTGATTTTTATGGCTATGCGGATTTACCTAAATTTTTCGGTGTAGGAAATAAAAACGATATCGGCATTTGGGATAATGGCTCGCCATTTTTTATGGAAATAGAACCACGTTTTAGTATCGACAAATTAACGGGACTCGATCTAAGCTTTGGTCCATTTAAAGAATGGTATTTTGCCCACAACTATATCTATGATGCAGGAACTAATTCAGGGCAGCGTCAGAGTACCTGGTATATGGGATTAGGGACGGATATTGATACCGGGCTACCGATGACTTTATCTGCTAACATCTATGCTAAATACCAGGGGAATAATTATAATGCTGCCAACGAAAACGAGTGGGATGGATATCGTTTTAAAGTAAAATACTTTGTCCCTATTACAACACTATTTGGTGGAAAGTTAAATTATGTTGGTTTTACCAATTTTGATTTTGGTTCGGATCTAAAAGATGAGTCAGGCGGGGAGCAACCATTTTACTCTCGCACAAACAACTCGATAGTTTCCACCCATATACTCAGCTTAGTTTACCCTCACTGGAGCTATGGCGCGACCCTTCGCTATTTCTATCATGGTGGACAATTTGAGGAAGGCAGTAAAGCATTTAGCAGTGACGGGGACCTCGTCCCTATAGACTCAACAGGGTGGGCCTATTATTTAACCGTCGGTTACACTTTCTAAATATAAATAAAAGGAATTTATTATGAAGATAAAAACAATTACTGCGAGTATTCTGTTGACATTACCATTTTGGGCCTGCGCCAAAGATGTCACCATTATTTATACTAATGATCTTCATGCTCATGTTGATAGTTACAAACTCCCGTATGTTGCAGAGGACAAAAGAGATATCGGCGGCTGGGCAAATATCACTACCATGGTTAAACAAGAAAAAGCAAAAAACAAATCCACTTTTTATTTTGATGCTGGAGACTACTTTACCGGGCCGTATATCAGCAGCCTAACCAAAGGGGAGGCAATAATTGATATTATGAGGACGATGCCCTTTGATGCGGTATCCATCGGCAATCATGAGTTCGACCATGGCTGGGATAACCTCTTGCGCCAGTTAAGTAAGGCGAACTTCCCTGTTCTGTTAGGAAATGTATTCCATACAGATAGCGAGATACCTTTCTGGAACAAACCCTATATTATTCTGGAAAAAGATGGTGTCAAAATTGGTGTTATTGGGCTGCACGGTGTGTATGCATTTAATGACACAATTTCAGAACTCTCAATACAGGGCCTTGATAACGATAATAGCAATCGTTTTGATAAATCAGCCGCAGCTCTTAAAAACCAGGGAATTGAGGCACGCGATGAGGTGAAATATCTGCAACATTATCTCGATGAGTTACGTGATAAAGTTGACATCACCGTCGCTCTTGTTCACGAAGGCGTTCCGGCACGCCAATCCAGTATTGGTAATACAGATGTCAGACGCGCGCTGGATAAAGATGTTCAAACGGCAAGTCAGGTCAAAGGGCTTGATATTCTCATTACCGGACACGCTCACGTAGGAACACCAGAACCTATCAAAGTAGGTAATACGTTAATCCTTTCTACTGACAGCGGAGGGATTGATGTAGGTAAATTGGTACTTGATGTTGACCCTGTATCCCATACCCATAAAATGAAAAACTTCGAGCTGAAAACGATCTATGCGGATGAGTGGAAACCTGATCCAACAACACAGAAAGTTATTGATGGATGGAATAAAAAACTCGCAGATATCGTGCGTCAACCAGTAGGTGAATCACCTCTCACATTAACCCGTGCCTATGGTGAATCATCGCAACTTGGTAACCTGTTTACGGATGCAATGCTTATTGCTGCACCGAAAGCCCAAATCGCGCTGATTAATTCTGGAAGTTTACGTGCGGATTTAAATGCTGGTTCAATTACCTTTGGCGATATTACCAGCACATTCCCTTTCAAGAATGAACTTACGGAAATGGATCTCAGCGGCAAAGAACTACGTAATCTAATGGAGCATGGCGCGTCACTCACTAATGGAATATTGCAAATGTCGAGGGGGGCTGAAATGCATTATATGCCACAGAAACCAGTCGGACAACGCGTAGTGTCTCTCACCATCAATGGTAAAGCGGTTGAGGATACAGAGAGTTATCATGTTGCAACAACGACATTTCTTGCTTTAGGAGGGGATGGTTTCCTGGCATTTAAAGAAGGGAAAAATGTACAAATTCGTGCCGGACATAATATGTCTGATGTCGTGATGGACTATCTGAGAACAGGACATAAAATAGTACCTGCACAGGTTAATGAAATGCGAGTCGAAGTTAGTAAATAATAAAAAATTATAGTGTAATCCATTATCTGGATTACACTATTTCCTTACATTTAAAAATAGATAACACTATGAACGCAACAATTAAACGCTGCCAGCCAATAGAGTATTTCACCAGCGAATGCAGTAAATTATGTCGTTCACACTGCTTCTATCTTGATAGAGTTCATACCTATCTTGAATATAAAACATGCGATATGGATACTGCAACACTTCAGCTATATATTCGTCAGCAAATTAATACTAAGGAAACCGATAGTGTGTTGTTTTCCTGGCAGGATAGTGAACTAACATCTGACAGTTTTGATTTCTTTAACCAAGTTATTGAACTACAAAAACAATTTGCACAAGATAAAAGCATTATCAATACAGTGTTAACAAACAGTGCTCTGTTAGATAATAGCTGGTGCGAGTTCTTCAAGAAAAATAACTTTATTATTAGCATTCCAGTGAATGTTGATGTCTCAACGCACAACAATTTCTGCAAAACGGTCTCTGGCAAACCGACGGTTCATCAGATTGAGGAATCTGTAAGCTTGTTACAAAAACATGGTGTTGATTTTAGCACCCTGACGAGCATTGACGCTATTAACAGCCAGCAACCGCTGCGAGTCTATCACTATCTTAAAAATCTTGGCAGTCAGCATATGCAATTTATCCCATTGCTTGAACCAATTGAGCAAGGTGGTGTATCTGCGCGAAGCCTTGCGCCTGCCGCATTTGGAACCTTTTTGAAGACGATTTTTTATACATGGGTACGTCTGGATATTGGGACGATTAAAATCCCCATTTTTGAACAGGCTTTCGCTGCGTGGTGTGAGTTACCTACGGCGAACCGTATTTTTTCGCCATCTGAGAATGATACCTCAGCACTAAAAACAAACGATGATTTATACCAGCACAATCATTTTGCTCATTCAAAAACATTACGCAGTAATAGCCGTCAATCTGTCATAACCAGGATACAAAAAAACAAAACCGTTGGGCAACACAAACCATTACTGGCCGCAGAGTGTGTCAGTTGCAAAATGGAATTTGCCTGTCGCGGTGGTTGCCCAAAAGATCGCATAGTATTTTCCCAACGGGGTGCCCCAGAGCTTAATTATTTTTGTGAAAGCTATCTGGCCTTTTTCACTTATGTTGAGCCCTATATGTTGATGATGAGGGCTTTGTGGGAACAAAACTATGCCCCTTCCGATATTCGTCAGTATTTAGCCTGACATAGTTTTCAGTGCGGGCATGGTGGGTGAATTAATCTGTTGTTTAACTCTGTACATCGTTATTTCGGTGATTGAACGACGGTTATAACCTACTGTCCTTTTCCACCGGGTCGTACTTCCGCTCAGACGTTGATTAGCGACCGCACGGTTGCGAGTTGCATACTCCTCCAACGTAGTTCATTGCGGCATCGCCAGGTGTCATTTTGGTGGTTCTGACAAGACTCGGTTTCTGATTTAGCTTAATCTTCAGCAGTTAATCACAAAGGCGATCCCAGTCAGAGGAGCCAAATTTAGAAAAGCCTGCTTTCGAGCAGGCTTTTTGCTTTTCAACGTTTCACACCGTCAAAGAGAACTCTCCACAGCTGAACTGCTGATATTCACCGGCATTCCAGAACGCCGCTGCAGCGCTGAATCCGCTCGCCCGACGTTCACCCCCACCCCCTGAACAAATTCGCGCATTGCCGGCGTAGACGGCAGCGGTACTTTGCGATCAGACTCAAACTCAGAACGGTTACGCGACAACGGTTCATGAACCTCCAGCCAATGGCTGCCGTCCGGCTCGGTGGTATATTTGACCGGCTGATCGATAATCTGCACCCGCGTGCCGACCGGCACGTTATCGAACAGATATTTAATGTCATCGTTGCGCAGGCGAATACAGCCCTGGCTCACCCGTAGGCCAATACCAAAATTGGCATTGGTGCCGTGAATGGCATATAGCCTGCCGATATAGATAGCATACAAGCCCATCGGATTATCCGGCCCGGCAGGTACCATCGCCGGCAAGGTTTTGCCTTCTTTGGCATACTCGCGGCGGGTATTCGCCGTCGGAACCCAGGTTGGCCCTTCTTGCTTGCGCTCCACCGCCGTCACCCAGTTACGCGGCGTCTCACGTCCCGCCTGGCCGATACCAATCGGCAGAACCTCAACGGTAGTCCCCTCCGGCGGATAGTAATAAAGGCGCATTTCGGCAACGTTAATCACAATACCGTTGCGCACGGTGGCAGGCAGAATCAACTGTTGCGGGATAGTCAATGAGGTTCCCGATTTTGGCAGATACACATCCACGCCAGGGTTAGCCTCCAGCATATTACTCAACCCCTGCCCATATTGGGCAGCAAAGGTCTCCAGGGGCTGAGTATTACGGTCGGGCACGGTAATGTTGATGGGACTGCCAACCAAACGACTCCCTTCCGGCGGCAACGGATAACTCACTGCCAGCGCACTGTGGCTGGCCAACATCATCACCAGGGAGCAAAGCAATTTCATACGCCGCACCATCATTTTCCCTTCCTCAGTCGCGACTCACGTGAATGAATTATAGCTGCTTTGACGCCTCCCGCTTGCCGGCTGCCCGCGCTTAGATTTGATAGTCGATGGCCACCTCTTCCGGCTCCATCGCCTGACGTTTAATTTCATCCAGCGACAGCCCCGCATTACACAATTCGATGAATCGCCAGACATAGTTACGTTGTAACTGACCGCGTTTCAGCCCCAGCCAAACGGTATTCGCATCAAAGAGATGGCGTGTTTCCAGGCGGGTAAACGTATCCGCCTCGCGGACGTCGCCGGATTGCTCCGCTACCAGGCCCACACCCAGACCAAGCTCAACGTAAGTCTTAATCACATCGGAATCCTGGGCGCTGAGGACAATGTCCGGCATCAACCCTTTGCGACTGAACGCTTCATCAATACGCGAACGCCCGGTGATCCCCTGACGGTATGTGATGAGTGGCCAGTGTACGATGGCCTCCAGCGTTAGTGGCGTAACCTGCGTCAGCGGGTGATCTTTTGGCACTAATAAGCTGTGATGCCAACGAAACCATGGGAAGGCCACCAACGTAGGATCGTTACTTAAACGTTCGCTGGCAATACCAATATCCGCCCCGCCGTTATGTAGCAACGTTTCAATTTCCTGCGGCGTCCCTTGCACCAGTTCCAGGCGCACATCGGGAAAAAGTTCACGAAACGCTTTAATCACTGGCGGCAGGCTATAGCGCGCCTGAGTATGTGTCGTCGCGATAGTTAATACGCCCGAAGCGTCGTTGGTAAACAGATCGGCCAGACGGCGGACGTTGCTGGCCTCATTGAGGATCCTTTCAGCGATAGAGAGCAGCGCTTTGCCAGGTTCGGTCATCCCCAGCAGACGCTTGCCACGGCGGATAAAGATCTCTATCCCCAGTTCTTCTTCCAGTTCGCGAATATGGCGGCTGACGCCAGATTGCGAGGTGTACAGCATATTAGCCACTTCCGTCAGGTTGTAATCCCGACGGGCCGCCTCGCGAATAATTTTCAGTTGCTGGAAATTCACCCTTTCCTCCGGGTCTGCAGACATAACGTGATGACTATTGTTAAAGTCTGTTTACCCGGCAAACAAATAATAAAAACCAGCAACTTATTCCTTAAAAGAATATATGTTAACTGACCAGTTGGAGTTCGCGATTCTCCAACGACGGGCGGCTGACCAGCGACAACAGGATATCTTTGACCGCCTGCGCCTGCGGCGACAGACTGCCGCGCGCCGAGGTATTCAGCGACAGCGACAGACTCATCGACGGCGTGCTGATACGTGCCATCCAGCCATTAGCCGCCGAACAGAGTGCACGCGCTGCAGATTCGGGCAATACCGTCACCCCCATCCCGCTGGCGATAGCAGCCGTTAAGGTCGTAATGGATTCAATCTCGCCAATTACTTTTGCTGACAGACGGCGTAAGGTGAAGGCTTCCGTTACGCGGGCGCAAACGGCGCTGTAGTCTCGTGGCAGAAACAGGCTCATTTCGGCCACCGCCGAGAGATCGACGCTTTGCCCCGGGCAGTGCTGCGTCCCAACCAGATACAAATCTTCTTTCAGCAGCGGCTGGCTGACCACTCCCGCCACCGGCGAACGTTCGTACAGTACCGCCATATCCAACTGGCCGCCGAGCAGCTTGTCGTTTAGCACGCTACCGCTGCATTCCTGCAAATACACGCTCACTTCGGGGAGTTCATTACGCACAGTCTGCAGCAGCGGCATGGTGATCGCCGAGGCCGCCGTTCCCGGCGCAAGGCCGATAGCCACCTGCCCGCTCAGCGTCTGCCCAACGTTATGTACCGCCAGATGCGCCTGTTCGCACTGGCGCAGAATGGTCCGTGCGTGGGTGTAGAGAATTTTCCCCGCTTCGGTTGGCGTTACGCCTCGTTTAGTGCGGATCAGCAGTTTCTGCTCCAGCTCACCTTCCAGGGTCGCTACCTGCTGGCTCAACGCCGGTTGTGCGATGTGCAAGACTTCAGCGGCCTGGGTCAGACTGCCGATATCGACGATTTTCACAAAATACTTCAGTCGTCTTAAGTTCATTTTGCCTCCTGTAAGGGAATGCCACTACTGGCCATTAAGTGACAGGAGTTTTGCAAGATGCTTGCCAGTTTTTCCCCTCCACGCGATAGCCCTGTCGGCGCGGTACGATAAGGGTTACTGATGATGCCAGCGGCTTTCATGAGCGCATGATATGCCCCATAAGGGGTAGAAACGCACTATCGCGGTGCAGCGTACACGCGAATCGCAATAAAAAGCACCTGATTGCTGAAATTGTCAGCAATCAAACGCGTTATGGTGATTCAGCCTTTGACAAGCCCCGAGGTCATCGATAATATGCGCCCCGTTCACACGATTCCTCTGTAGTTCAGTCGGTAGAACGGCGGACTGTTAATCCGTATGTCACTGGTTCGAGTCCAGTCAGAGGAGCCAAATTTAGAAAAGCCTGCTTTCGAGCAGGCTTTTTGCTTTTCTGCGTTTGCCCTCCTATTCGACCTGGTTGCTACCCACCGCCAGGTGGGTAGCTTTCTGGCAGTCACCTGCGCTAAGGTAGCGCCACGCTTCGTTTTTGCCTGATGGACCTGAATGTTTATCGTCACCGACACCTTCCAGCATTTGCCATTTATCCAGCATGCCGAGTGCGGCTACCTTTGCGCGGCCCCGGCGCTGAAATTCTGTCGGGTGCGCTTCTCCAGGCAACCGATGCCGGACGCGCTGTTCAGCCGGTACGCCGTTTCCCTGCCGCCTTCCCTCTCTGGAGCCGTCGCCAAACGTAAAGCCGAATATCTGGCCGGGCGCTACTGCGCGCACTATTTACTGCGTCAGTCTGGCTGCCACGAGGCGGTGTTAACTGCCGCCGACCGCGCGCCAGTGTGGCCGATGGGCTGGCGCGGCAGCCTGTCGCACAGTGAAGACATCGCTATTGCGGTCGTGACCGCGCAGTCCGACGGCCTGCATCCGGGGATTGACATTGAACACCTGCAACCGGGGATCATGCTGGAAAGCGCCGATATGTTTGTTGCGCAGGCGGAGCAGGCGCTGCTCGCCCGCTGTGGGTTGGATAAGGAGTGGGCGCTGCTGGCGGCTTTCTCCGCCAAAGAGAGTCTGTTCAAAGCGTTGTATCCGTGCGTGCAGCGGATGTTTGATTTCAATGCTGCCGCCATCGTCGCACTCGCCCCGGCAAACCACCGTTTCACGCTCCGCCTTAATGAAACACTCAGCGATGAATTCCCTGCGGGCCGCCAGTTCAGCGGCGAATATCATATTAGCGAAGGTCGCGTACTGACCTGCCTCTGGTAGCCCGGACAAAAAACCACCGTGCGGGTCATGCGGCGCATGAAAGCATGTTCATTCCGCCTCGTCGGGATTATGATGACGCTAACTATTTGACCTACATACAGTGATAGATAAATGGATGTCATCGGCATCATCATGTCGGCGGGAAAGTCCTCCGTCGACGTGGCGCTTTATACCTTGTTACCGATTATGGTCGTCATGCTAATCATCATGAAATATCTCGAAGTCCGGGGCATTCTTGATGTTATCGTACGCTGGCTGGCGCCGCTGCTGAAGCCCTTCGGCCTGACCGGCATGAGCGCCTTCGCGCTAATTCAAATCAACTTCGTCAGCTTCGCCGCCCCGCTCGCCACTCTCGCGATCATGGATAAGCGCGGCGTCTCCGACCGACAAATGGCCGCCACTCTGGCAATGGTCTTCGCCATGGGTCAGGGCAACGTCTTTTATCCCTTAACGCCGTTCGGCCTGCACTGGCTGGCCGCGATCGGCATTTCAATCATCGGCGGACTGTGCGCCGCGGCGGTCTGCTGGTACGCCACCGGGCGTAAGCTATCGATTGTCGAAAACGCCCGCGCCGAAGTGCTTCCGGATAGCGAACAAAACAACCAGGGGCTGATTACAGTGATCAACAGCGCCGGTTCCGACGCTATTCGTCTGGCGCTCGGCGCCGTGCCGATGCTGATTTTATCTTTAACGATCGTCGGCCTGATGCAGGCAGCGGGGGTCATTGAAATGCTGCAGCGAGTGCTGATGCCGCTGCTGCTGTGGCTACATATTCCCGAGAACTTCGTCCTGCCCGCGCTGGTGAAATGCGTGGCGGGCGGGACCGCCTACTTCGGGGTGATCTCCGAACTGGCCCAACAGGGGAAAGTGACGCTCAGCCAGATAAACGCCTCAGCGGGACTACTGATCCAGACCTTCGACCTGCCCGGCATCGGTATTTTCCTCGGCATCAGCTCACGGTTTGTGCGCCTGTTCCGCTTCGTCGCCCCCGCCGCGCTCATCGGCATTGCGCTGCGGGCGATCCTGCACATCCTGTTGTTCTGAGAGCGGCGGCAAATGCTGATTAATCCGCTGCTGCAGATAGGGGAAAAACGGGTTAGAGGTAACGCGCATCAGGGTATCGAGGCCAACACTCAGTGTGGCAGTCTCGCCGCGCAGTGAGATTGTACCAATACTAATGCCGCTGAGGTTTTTCTCTGTCGGCTCGCGACCATACAGTGAGTCGGTGATGGGGAATGGCACGGCGATATGCGAAAGCGAATACATATCCTGTGGCCAGGCCAGATGCAGCGGCTGCGTGTTCTCAGTGGTTTGCCCCGCCAGCGTCAGCCGCGCGACGGTATCACGGGTGTGTGGAGTCTCGTTGGTCACAATCGTTGTCGAGTACTGGCGCGGCGCGGGTGGTAATAAGGTATTCACCGCCGAGTAGACCTCCGGGCGGAACAGCGCCCGTAGATCCGCCGACTGATTAATATCGAAAATGACCAGTTCGCTGCCGTTGTCCGGCAAATAATGGTATAGCGAATCGACGACCGCCCGGGTACTGACCGTCGAGTCGATCACCGACTGGAAGGTCAGCACCGGCGCAAGAGAAGCCAACTGCTGGCTCTGCGCCGCCTGGATAATCTGCTTTTGCAAGGCCTGAGTGAGCAACCACGACTGACGCGCCGCCTTCACCGGAAACGAGTTGTACTTGTAGGGGTTAAATTCGGGCACAACGTTTAGCCACGCCGAGCGCGCAAAGGCAGGAAACACCGAAGGCAAACCAGCAAGCCCGGCAAAACGGGCAAAGGCAGTCACGCCAATCATCGGCGACAGCAGAACGATCTGCTGCGGCCTGACCAGCGACTTATCATTCAGACCATCGAGCGCATACTTCAGCGCCAGCGCACCGCCGTTAGAATACCCCACCAGATGCAGCGGTACGTCAGTACCGGCAAGGCGCGTCGCCTCTCGCACCGCCAGGCGGGTCGCCGCCAGCCACTGTTCCCAATCAACATGGGTCAACGCCCCTGGCGCGGTACCGTGGCCGGGCAAACGCGGCGCCACCGCGACGAAGCCATGTCGCTGATAATCCTCCGCCAGATAGCGCACGCTGTAGGGCGAGTCGGTCAAGCCATGCAGCAGTACCACTGCGCCGCGCGGCTTTCCGCCTGGCAGCAAAATAAAGGAGTGGTTCCAGTTGGGAGTAAAGCGCTGCGGATAGACCAGGCTGCCGCTGTAAAAGCGATTAATTGGCGTTTTATCGGCAGCAGGGAGCCGGTCGCTGACCTCTCGCTGCATATCAGCAAATATTTTGTCTTCACGCTTAAGATAGCTGGCGAAGCTGGCGCGATCGATTTCACTGGCCGTCATTTCATCGGCAGACCAGGTGTGCCAGAGCTGCAGCGCCGGACCGCGTTCCGATTCATATATCCGACCGATGAAAAACACCACCACCACGATGGCTGCCGCCGCCAGCGCTTTTTTCGCCAGTGAGACTATCCTTAAACCAGATTGATTCAGAAACTTGTTAAACCGCGTCATTGCCATATGTGTTGTGTGCCTGTCTCGCTACCTTGCGGCGTTAAGATTTAGCTCCTGCAACTAAACGTATATTAAACCAATGGGTCGTTTCAGTTGTCTTTAAACCGGTAACGCGTCAATTATCATTCAAAGTGTAACAAGCCAGGGTGAAAACATGGAATGGTGGGTCAAGAAAGTACGGAAAAGAACATCCGCAGCACCAGGTTGCGTGGTCTTGCAAAGCGGCCAGATTGTGGTGATTGCCGAAATAGAAACCCTCTGTCGGTTGCAGGAGGGGGATAAACTCACCCCAATCCCCAACGCCCTGTACTGCATCAATGATAATAGCGCGGCAACGCTGAAAGTCGTTACCGCCAGCCACTTTAGCGCCGAGCGCTGGGCGCAGACCGCCTGAAGTCCTGTTCTAAGCTTTTATTATCAACGAGTTTATCGCTTCGGGGCCGCGATTTTCCTTCGCCATCTTCACGCTGTAACATACTATCGAGAGTATCAGCAGACCTGAAACAAGGAGCGAATGATGAACCAGAAGGCCGTCAGTCTGACCCCGGAGCAAGCGCTTTCCCAGTTGGAAGCGCAGTATGAAAAAGCGGTTAACGCGTTGCGTAAGGCCATTGGCGAATACATTCACCACCATACCCTTCCTGATGATAAGGCCCGCGCTGAAGGCTTATTTGTCTATCCTCAGCTGTCGGTCTCGTGGGATGGCGCCGATCACAAAGCCTTAAAAACCCGCGCCTGGGGGCGATTCACCCATGCCGGTTGCTACACCACGACCATCACTAATCCGAAGCTGTTTCGCGCTTATCTGCTGGAACAACTGACCCTGCTGTATCAGGATTACGGCGCACATATCAGCGTCGGCTGCTCGCAGCATGAAATCCCCTACCCGTATGTGATTGATGGTTCTGCGCTGACGCTCGATCGCTCAATGAGCGCGGGATTGACTCGTTATTTCCCGACGACCGAGCTGTCGCAGATTGGCGATGAGACCGCCGACGGACTGTTCCACGCCACCGAGTATTATCCGCTATCGCATTTTGACGCCCGCCGCGTCGATTTCTCGCTGGCCCGCCTGAAACACTACACCGGTACGCCGGTTGAACACTTCCAGCCGTATGTGCTGTTTACCAACTACACCCGCTACGTTGATGAGTTCGTCAGTTGGGGTTGTAGCCAGATCCTCGATCCCGATAGCCCGTACATTGCGCTTTCCTGCGCAGGAGGTATCTGGATCACCGCTGACACCGAAGCCCCGGAACAGGCGATTTCCGATCTGGCATGGAAAAAACACCAGATGCCGGCCTGGCACCTAATCACCAAAGACGGCCAGGGGATAACCTTAATTAACATTGGCGTCGGCCCGGCAAACGCCAAAAATATCTGCGATCACCTGGCGGTATTACGCCCGGATGTCTGGCTGATGATTGGCCACTGCGGCGGCCTGCGTGAGAGTCAGTCGATCGGCGATTATGTGCTGGCGCATGCGTACTTGCGTGACGACCACGTGCTGGATGCGGTGCTGCCGCCGGATATTCCCATCCCGAGTATCGCTGAAGTGCAGCGCGCGCTGTACGACGCCACCAAACAGGTCAGCGGCATGCCCGGCGAAGAGGTCAAACAACGCCTGCGCACTGGCACGGTAGTCACCACCGACGACCGCAACTGGGAGCTGCGTTATTCCGCCTCGGCGCTGCGTTTTAACCTTAGCCGCGCGGTCGCTATTGATATGGAGAGCGCAACGATTGCCGCGCAGGGCTACCGCTTCCGCGTACCTTACGGCACGCTGCTGTGTGTTTCGGATAAACCACTGCACGGTGAAATCAAACTGCCGGGACAAGCGAACCGCTTCTACGAGGGGGCGATTTCCGAACATCTGCAGATAGGGATCCGCGCCATCGACTTGCTGCGCGCCGAGGGCGACCATATGCACTCCCGCAAACTGCGTACTTTCAACGAACCACCATTCCGTTAATGGTCGGCCCCCCTGCGCGCGCGGTCTGCGCAGGGGGCGCTATGCGGATGCAGAAAAACAAAAAGCCTGCTCGAAAGCAGGCTTTTCTAAATTTGGCTCCTCTGACTGGACTCGAACCAGTGACATACGGATTAACAGTCCGCCGTTCTACCGACTGAACTACAGAGGAATCGTGTGAACGGGGCGCATATTAACGACCGCGCCCGGCTATGTCAAAGGTGTTTTTCACAATGAAGATTGTTTGCCGATTTATTCTTCACTTCGCCTAAAAAGTAACGCTTTTTCAGCGTATTCATGACTTTTCTTCCGTCCAGGACTTCAGCCGCGGGTACTTCCACAGCCAGCGTCCGGTGATCATCCGGCGATAGAACAACAAACCGCGTACCGCCCAGTCGAGCACCATTCCCAGCCAGACGCCGATGACGCCCATCCCAAGCATGATCCCCAACGTATAACCTGCCACCACCCTGCAACCCCACATGCCCAGCATTGATACCCACATGGTGTAACGCACGTCACGCGCCCCTTTAAAAGCGCAAGGCAAGGTCCAGGAGAGCGACCAAATCGGCATAAACAGGGCATTGAGCCACAATAGCTCTTTAACCACCACTTTTACGTCTTCTTCACTGGTGTAAAACGAGGCAATCAGGCCGGCGAATGGCGCGGTGCCCCAAGCAATCAGCGTCAGAATAATAGTCGACAGCCAGAAAACGAACCAGGCCTGACGCTCCGCCTGGCCAATCTGCCCTTTACCCAGTCGTTTGCCGGTAATAATGGTGGAAGCCGAGCCCAACGCGTTACCCGGCAGGTTAATCAACGAGGCGACCGAGAAGGCAATAAAGTTACCCGCGATAACATTGGTACCCATACCGGCAACAAACATCTGGGTCAACAGCTTACCGCCGTTAAACAGCACCGATTCGATACTCGCCGGAATACCAATCCCCATGACTTCCCAGATAATGGCAAAGTTAAATGGCTTAAAATAGCTTTTCAGCGAGATGCGCAGCGCCGGGTTAAAACCAATCATCAGCACCCAGATAGTTGCCAGCGCGCCGATATAACGGGCGATGGTCAGCCCCAAACCGGCACCGACAAAACCGAGTCCCGGCCAGGAGAAGACGCCGTAAATCAGGATGCTGCTGATAATAATATTCAGGATATTCATACCGCCGTTAATTAACAGCGGTATTTTGGTGGTCCCCGCGCCGCGAAGCGCCCCGCTACCGATTAAGGCAATAGCCGCCGCCGGGTAACTCAGCACGGTCAGTTCGAGATAGGTTAAGGCCAGCGCTTTAACCTGCGAGGTGGCGTCACCGGCGACGATATCGATAATCTGTTGACCAAAGGCATGAATAATCACTGCCAGCACGATCGAAAACAGGGTCATGATTGCCAGCGACTGCCGCGCGGCCGCCCTCGCCCGCCGCCTGTCACGTTTGCCGAGACTGAAGGCCACCACCACGGTGGTGCCAAGGTCGATCGCGGCGAAGAACGACATAATCACCATGTTAAAGCTGTCGGCCAGGCCCACTCCGGCCATTGCCTCTTTGCCAAGCCAGCTCACAAGAAAAGTACTCAATACGCCCATTAATAATACACAGGCGTTTTCCAGCAGAATGGGGATGGCAAGAGGGCTGATTTCACGCCAGTAGAGCACACGATAGCTCTTCCGCTTTTTGAACCAGGACGTGCGCGCGACGGCCTGGCGTACTGCTGAAGTGACGTTCAAGGGAGACCTTAGTGAGAAGAGTTGAAACAACATTTCAAATGATGATTGAGAAATGCTAAACCTGCAAAGTATTTTTCCTGATAAATAGCCGGTAATTACGACAAATTGTTGATAGATGCGGCGAGCGTTCTATCGCCGGTGAATTGATGTTTGACAAAAGTTTTTTCGCCGCTAAGATACCACTCCACACGATTCCTCTGTAGTTCAGTCGGTAGAACGGCGGACTGTTAATCCGTATGTCACTGGTTCGAGTCCAGTCAGAGGAGCCATATTCAGAAAAGCCTGCTTTCGAGCAGGTTTTTTCGTTTCTGTGTTATCCCCTTTTCTCGCTTAAATGTCGCAAAAAACGGTGGCGTTGCTGGTTTTACCAGCGAACGGTCGAAAATGACGTAATCTCCTTTGACTTCCAGCAATCCCCTCGTTACCATGCGCCCCGTTCACACGATTCCTCTGTAGTTCAGTCGGTAGAACGGCGGACTGTTAATCCGTATGTCACTGGTTCGAGTCCAGTCAGAGGAGCCAAATTTAGAAAAGCCTGCTTTCGAGCAGGCTTTTTGCTTTGCGGCCTCAATGAATCTGCACGGTTTGCCAACCAGGCAGAAACCGTGGTCGCCTTTTATCACTCGCGCTTCTCGTCCTGCTCCCTGATTCTCACCACTAACGCCCCCAGCAGCGCCAGATCCACCAGCACCGTCAGCGCATAGCCAAAGCCAGTTCTTCCCGAGTCGGCATAATGATTTGTTAACAGGGTCGCCGTAACAGCAACAACAATGCTTATCGCCATTACGCTTTTCTCCATCATGCTCAGCACCCTTTGCTTCACGCCGTTGTCTTGCCAGGCGCTGCCAAGGCCCAATGCGCCAGCCATGATCCCCGGCAGCAACGCTTGCCAACCATAAGGGCCATGCCAGGCCACCAGCGTCAACAGCCAGCCAACCGCTGATAGCAAAAAAGCGTAGCGCGCTGGCCACGGTTGCCAGCGCGTCATGGCATGACCAGCAGCAAAAACGCCAATCAGCGCCAGCAACAACGCCAGACAACCGGCAACGCCCAACAGGGTAGAGACATTCAATAACAGCGCCCCCATCGCAAATACGCTGCTCAGCGCGATGGTTTGCGTGCGTGGTTCAGCACTGGTTTTCGCCCTGGCGACACGTGGGTTCAGACACACACTCATTTTTCCACTCCTGACATTCTCAAATGCTGATGAATTAAATTCAGCGGTCACTTCACATGTCAGCAGCCTACCTCCTGTATAATTGGTCAGACAAACGCATAGTTTTCAGCCATAGATGAGAAAAACTCAGCCATGAGAAAAAACCGTCTGCCACCGCTGGGTGCGCTACGCGCCTTTCACGCCGTCGCCCACTGCCGCAGTTTCAAACGCGCTGCCGACATGTTGGACGTTAGCGCCACGGCTGTGAGCCATCAGATCAAGCTGCTGGAATCGGTGCTGGAGTGCCGGGTTTGCGAACGCAGCGCCCAGGGCGTGACCCTCACCGCCAGCGGCGAGATCCTCTATGCCGGAACCCAACGCGCCTTTAGCGCGCTGGAAGAAGCCACCGCGCAGATTGCCCGCTCCCACCTGCCGCCGTCGCTGACCGTCACCACCACCTCCAACTTCTTAACCCATTGGCTGGTGCCGCGGTTAGCGGAATTCAAAGCGGAATTTCCCGCCATTGACCTGCGGTTGCACACCAGCGTCGAGCGGGTGGACCTCAACCAGCGCAGCGTGGATGTCGCCATTCGTTACCGCGAAACGCCAGAGCGCGATTTGCACTGCACCCTGCTGCATGAAGACCGCTTTATCGTCGTTGCCAGCCCATCGCTTGCCATCACGCGACTGGAAGATTTACGTAACGCGACGCTGTTTCACGTTGAGCACCGTCACGTCCCAGCAGATTCGCCAAACTGGAAAAACTGGCAGCGCCGCTACGGGCCCCCGCAGTTAGGTATCGATACTGGATTAACCTTCAGTGATGAAACGCACGCGCTACAGGCGGCGGTGGCGGGACAAGGCGTGGTGATCGCCAGCGAACTGCTGGCGCGCGATCTCTTGCAGCGTGGGGTATTGTCGGCGCCATTCGGGATGTCGTTACCCGGCGCAAACTATTATCTGGCGGCAACACAGGAGATGGCGCAGCGTGCCGACATCAGCGCATTACGTGACTGGCTGTTGCGGCAAATGACGCTTCGCTAAGGCTATGCGTTGGGTAAGGGCAGATACCGGGCGGTACCTGCCTGGAGAGCAGCGTGATATTACCAACCGCAGACGTTAGTCTCTTCGTCGGACTCGTAGCCGCGCACGATATTAATCAGTTCTTTCACGGCATCAGCGGCATTCAGCGGATCCTGCAGCGCGTCGATCGAATCAAAGTCTTTGTCTACCGATACGCCGTTATTGTTGTTGGTCACCGTCAGGCTAAAGCCTTTGCCCTGCGCGTTATCGGCAGAGAGGCCGTGGAGCAGTTCCGCTATCGCCTGGACTGCCATATCAGGAACATATAGCGCCATTGGTTTCAGATAAACCTTCTCTTGTTTTTCATTATTGTTGCTATTAATGATCGCTAATGAATAACCTTTATTTTCACTGTTCATAGGCTCAGTTTATCCCTCTATCAGAATTTTAGGATCGACATAAAAATCCACATTGAATACGGTATCTGCTGTTAACGCCTCAATGCAGTGCCATTTTTCCGGAGGGAAGACGCCAAATTGCCCTGCTTCAATAGTCATGGTTTCAACAGGGTTGGGGCTCGTCTCATCCGCATAACCATAATAGCGTATTGCGCCCTGCATCACCGACAACCGCGGGTACACGCCCTGGCGCGTTCCGGCATCGAGATGGCGTTTCCAGATGGATGCGGGCGCGGTCTCTTTGGTCCACATCGGGGTGGAACGCGTTTGTACGTAATGAGTTGGTATAATGATTCGCTGCATGATTTGGCCTCTCTTCCGCACCACTGAACGCGGCCGGGAACGGGTAAATATGTTGCATATGGTATACCCCTTTCAATCACTACGGGTATTATTTTTTAAATCTATTTTTAAATACCTCTATTTATACCCACTACGGGTTAACCGCATTTAAATATAAAAAAGGCACTTTTGAATATCCAAAAGTGCCTGATGGAAGGAGAGCCACAATAATATTTTATACGGTATTCAGTGGTCCAGGTTTACCGATTAAATAGCCCTGAACGAGGTCGCAACCTAGTTGTTGCAGCGAGGTTAACTGCTCCTCATTTTCAACACCTTCAGCGACAATACGCATATGTAAACTTTTCCCCATGCTGATGATCAGGCGCACAATATCGAGGTCGTCTTTCTGCATGGGAATATTCACCACAAACGAGCGATCGATTTTGATCTTGTCGAACGGAAAATAGCTCAGTCGCGACAGCGATGAATAGCCCGTACCAAAGTCGTCAATCGAGATCTGGATCCCCTGCTCGCGCAGCTGACTGAGGATCTCCAGCGAGCGCGTGTTCTCGTTAAAAACATCGGACTCGGTTATTTCAAGATCAAGCCGGCGTGGATCAAGGCCGGTTCTCTTTAGCACCGCGGCGACGGTCTCCGTCAGCGAGGTGTTAATCAGTTGGATCGGCGAAACGTTGACCGAGACCTTCAGCGGCCGCGCCCAACGGCCTGCCTCTTCACAAGCGGTTTTCAGCACCCACTCACCAAGCTGGTTAATCAAGCCGGTTTTTTCCGCCACCGGAATAAACTCGGTAGGCGGCACCATGCCGCGCACCGGGTGGAACCAGCGCACCAGCGCCTCATAACCGTAGATTTCACGCGTCACCGTATCGGCAATCGGCTGGTAGTAGACCTTGAACTGGTCGTTCTCCAGCGCATGCAGCAGATCGTCCTCAAAGGATTTGTTCTCCTGCAGACGCTGCAGCATACCCGGGCGGAAAATTTGCACATTACCCGCGCCGGATTTTTTCGCTTCGTATAGCGCCAGATCGGCGCATTTATACAAAAAGTCGGTACGGCTTTCGCCATCAGAGATCACGATGCCGATACTGGCACCAATGTTAATCAACGAATCATAGAGATGATATGGCTGGCTAATTTTCTCACGGATCACGTTGGCCCGCTCCAGCGCCATCTCTTCGCTCAAGTCTTGCGACACCAGCGCGAACTCATCGCCGCCAAGGCGATACAGCGTCTCCGAGGTTTTACGGAAGAACGACAGTCGGCTGGCAAGATCCTGCAACAGCTTATCGCCGGCATCATGACCCAGTGTATCGTTAACGTCCTTGAAGTCATCGAGATCGAACAGCATCACCACCGCAGATCCGTTATAGGATTTCACATGATTAACCACTTCCTGCAGCCGCTGCCAGAAAGAGAGGCGGTTCGGCATTCCGGTCAGCGAATCGTGGTAAGCATCATATTGCAGGCGGCGGTTCTGTACCTGTAGCTTCTCTTTTGAGAGCTGTAGGTCATTGGCTAACAACTTCATCCGCACGTGCGCGCGGCGTAGATTGTTGTTCTGCCGCAACATCAACAGGCCGAGGCTGATACACATCGTAATCAGCAGGATCGAGATGACTGAATAGATGTAGTAAAGGCTCTGGATCTTATCATGAGTCAGATTAACGACATCAATGTCTTGCGCCAGCGTGGTCGATGCCATGGAGGTCATCGGCCCGTCCAGCTTACTCATGGTGTGCAGCATGGTCGCCATCTGCGCAGGAGTCATGGTATCCAGTTGCTGGTCAAGCTGATTAAGGATCTGAATCAGGGTGTTGACCGTCACCTGCCGCCGGGCATCTTTTTTGATGAACTTACCGAGATCGCCCTGCTGTAACAGTTCAATCTGGCTCATCATAATTTCCAGACGCAGACGCACCTCATCGCGATCGGTCCCTTTCACGTCCAGTGCCAGGGCACTTAAACGAGCCTCCAGACGCATATATTCAGACACCATCTGGGAAACGGACCACGAGTCAGTATAACGGGTTAATTTTTGCAGCTCAGTCTGCCGCTCATGCACCAGATAGGTTATGTACCCAGTGACGATAAAAAGCGACAAAATAATGGCAGTGAGTATTCGATTCAAGATCAAAGCCTTACTCAATTATAATCTTTGAAACCTGCCATGCCGAGCGGGAATAATAGATCTGGTTCTGTAACTCCTCACTGCTATCGTAGGGATAAACAATAAAAAGCGGCCCCTTGTCGCGAATGCGCATATACTCGCCATTCATTTTTAACGCCAGAATCACCGGGAATTTATGGAAGTCCTCCACCGGTACCTCAGTGGTGTAATCGTTAAGCGCGATGACCTTCGCCGTCTTACCCTGCGCACCGACTAAGCCCATGAGTTTACTAAGGGAAATACCGTCAAAACGCACCTTCCCCGAATACCATGGCGTCGTCGTGATCACCGTCTCATTACCCAACTTTTCTAACGCGGCAACATCGAATACGGCGGTATTGCCTTCATTTGTATTGGTAATCTTTCCAGAAATAGTTAAAACGGGTTTGCCCGTTGGCGCAGGCAGTTTTTCTGCGAAAGCATTCGGCAAAACTAAGACACAAAATAAAACTGCAAAAATTAGACGCATATTACCTACCATATCCCGCATTGGAGATCGTAATTGTAAACCATTTGCGTGAATTCTTAAAAGATGTCCCTGAGGGACAACCAGGATAAATAGCCGCAATTACCAGCAGTTAACCTGTGCCAATGTGGGTATTTAAATGTTCGTATTCGACATTTTTTGCCTTATTGTCTTTCCGGCGGGTAAAAAACGTTTCACTTGCCCCCTCTGCGCGGTAATCTCAGTACCGTCGCCAGATAGTAAAGCGTCTCATTCAAATAATTACAAATTAGCAACAGACAGGACAGGTATGGACTCAACGCTTATTTCTCCCGGTTCCGGCAAGGAAGCGGGTTCACTGAATCGCGCCCGTCGGGCGGCATGGGGTAGTTTTGCTGGCGCCGTCGTCGACTGGTACGATTTTCTGCTGTACGGCATCACCGCCGCGCTGGTATTCAATCGCGAATTTTTCCCGCAGATTGGTCCGGCAATGGGTACGCTAGCCGCCTTCGCCACTTTTGGCGTCGGTTTTCTCTTCCGCCCGCTCGGCGGCATTATCTTCGGCCATTTCGGCGACCGTTTAGGCCGTAAACGCATGCTGATGATGACCGTGTGGATGATGGGCATCGCCACCGCCTGTATCGGCCTGCTGCCCTCCTTCAACCAGATTGGCTGGTGGGCGCCGGTATTGCTGGTTATCCTGCGTGCTATCCAGGGTTTCGCCGTCGGCGGCGAATGGGGCGGCGCGGCGCTGCTGTCGGTTGAAAGCGCGCCGAAAAACAAAAAGGCTTTCTACAGCAGCGGCGTCCAGGTGGGTTACGGCGTCGGCCTGCTGCTCTCCACCGGTCTGGTGTCGCTTATCAGCAGTACCACCACCGATGAACAGTTCCTGAGCTGGGGCTGGCGTCTACCGTTCCTGTTCAGCGTGGTACTGGTATTGGCGGCATTGTGGATCCGCAACGGGATGGCCGAATCAGCCGAGTTTGAACAGCAGCAGCGCCAGCAACCGCCAGCAGCGGAGAAAAAACGCCTGCCGGTGCTGGAAGCATTGATACGCCATCCGGGCGCCTTCTTATTAATTATCGCTCTGCGCCTGTGTGAACTACTCACGATGTACATCGTTACCGCCTTCGCCCTTAACTACTCAACGCAAAACCTCGGTCTACCGCGCGAGCTGTTCCTCAACATCGGCCTGCTGGTGGGCGGCATCAGCTGCATAACCATCCCCTGCTTCGCGTGGCTGGCGGATAAGTTTGGCCGCCGCCGCATCTATATTACCGGTGCGCTGATCGGCACGCTCAGCGGTTTTCCGTTCTTTATGGCGCTGGAGCAGCATTCACTGTTCTGGATCCTGTTCTTTGCCCTGATGCTGGCCAACATCGCCCATGATATGGTGGTTTGTGTACAGCAGCCGATGTTTACCGAAATGTTTGGCGCCCGCTATCGCTACAGCGGCGCAGGGGTCGGATATCAGGTTGCCAGCGTGGTCGGCGGCGGCTTTACGCCATTTATCGCCGCCGCGCTGGTCACCTTTTCCGGCGGCTCGTGGCACAGTGTGGCGATTTATCTGACCGTCGGCTGCCTGATCTCTGCCGTCACGGCGATGCTGATGAAACATCGCCATCCGGCATAAAGAACGGGCTTTAGGGAGGTTTCATGATTGCACAACAGAACGCGGGCTGCTGGCCCGTCGGATTTAGCGCCGGGGAATTACCGATAGTGTGGTGCGAAGACCCGACGCTTGCCGAGCAGCCGCTCTTTGAGCGTGCCCACCGCGGTGAAGCCGTCGCCCAGCTATGGCAGGCACCGCAAGGATTTGTGGTGCCGGGCAGTTACCGCAAATTCGCCAATCTGACCACCGTCAGTGAAGTCTTCGCCACCCGCGGCTGGCCGGTATGGATCCGCCGCTCCGGCGGCGGACTGGTTCCGCAGGGGCCGGGGATCCTCAACCTGAGTCTCGCCTGGCCGGTCACCCAGCCGCTGGGCGAGGCCGCCGAGCCTATCTACTTGTTGCTGTGTGGGATATTACAGCGCACGCTGGCTACTTTTGGCATCGAAAGCCATTTTCAGGCCGTCAGCGGTTCCTTCTGCGACGGGCGCTATAACCTGGCCTGCGGCGAGGGAGAGAACGCGCGCAAGATTGCCGGTACCGCCCAGTACTGGCGGCCCGTGGCCGACGGTCAGGGGCATATCGTGCTGGCCCACGCGGTAATACTACTGGATGCTGACCTGCAGGCCGCGCATCAGGCAGCCAACGCCGCCGAAGCACTACTGGCCAGCGGCAAGGTCTACCGCGCGGATAAAACCATTACGCTCGCGGAACTGCTGCCAGGTGAAACAGATCTCGCCTCACGATTTCGTCTTGCGCTCGCCGAACAGCTACGGCAGTTGCCCTAAGCGTTACTCGCGGCGATGTGACTGCCGTACGATCAGTTCACCGCGACGCCAGCGTTCCGGATCGCCGTTGACGGCATCAATCAGGCGATTCAGCCCCTCTTCCACCAGCCTTTCGCGACGTTGATCGTAGGTCGTGAGCTGCCATTCCGGCGCTGACGCCTCTTCGATGTTGTCAAATCCCACCACGCTCATAATCGCTTCACGCTCGCGCAATGCCTGCAGCGCGCCGATCGCCAGAATGTCATTTTCGCAAAACAACGCCGTCACGCGCTGCGCGACAGGGGTTGCATCAAGATAGGCACGCAATGTCTCGTAGCCCCGGCGACGTAAATATTCCCCGGCAATCAATTCGCAGTTCAGCGTGCAGCCAGCCTGCGCCAGCGCCGCCTCGTAACCCTCTTTTCGCATCAGGTGGCGGGATGCGGTATCCGGCCCCTTCATATAGCCGAAGGTACGGTGCCCTTGCGCCAGCAGTAATTCACCGATCGTCTTCCCGGCCTCCGCGCCATCAATGTTCACCACCTGAATATCCGGGTGGTCGGTATTGCGGCCAATCTGCACCAGCGGTACGCGATGGATTTCGGTGGCAATAGCAATAAGCTCCGGCGTCAGCACCGTCGCCATAAACAGAATGCCATCGACCTGTAACTGGTAGGCCAGCGACATTGCCGTGCGGTTGTTTTGTTGTTCGGAGACGTTAATGACCAGCGCCATATAGCCGCGGTTTTGCAGCTGACGGGTGACTTCATTGAGCAGCAGCACCATATTGGGATTGCGTAATTCATCGACCGCAACGCCGATAATATGAGTGCGCTTTTGCGTCAGGCTACGAGCCAGCAGGTTCGGCCGATAGCCAAGCGTCCTGGCGGCTTTCATCACCTCTTCCCGGGTATTGGGCTGAATGGAAGCTCCGGGGGTAAACGCACGGGATACCGTCCATTTTGAAACACCTGCCAACAAGGCAACATCGCTGGCGGTCGCTTTCTGTCGTTTAGTGGCGCACATACTCGATTCAACGGTCCTGATGAATGACATCCATAGACCGTAAAATACAGCAAGTTAGAATCCACTCAACTAAAAACGCGCCGCGCCCTCCCCCTACAGAGGGCGCGACCCGTGCTTACTGACTCAGCGTGGCGTTGAGCGCATCAATCGAGGTACGCAAGCCCGCCTCGACGCTCATCGTCAAATCTTCCATTTCCAGCGACACATCGCCGTTGTAACCGGTCATACGCAGTACCGAGAAAAAGGTCTTCCACCATTGCAAATCCTGGCCACAGCCGACGGCGACATAATTCCAGGCGCGGTTTTTGGTATCGGTCACCGGTTTGTACTCCAGCAGGCCGTCGATGTCCGCCAGCCCGCGTTCAATCCGCGCATCCTTACCATGAACGTGATAAATCGCTCCTTCCAGCTTACGCGCCGCGGCGATCGGATCGGCACCCATGGCAATCAGGTGCGATGGATCAAGATTCATGCCGATGATATCACCCACCGCCCCCCGCAGGCGCAGCAGCGTGGAAGCGTTGTAGACCAGCTGGCTCGGGAAGGCTTCTAGCGCGATTTGCTCAACGCCGTGTTCGGCGGCATGGCGAGCGAAATCCTGCCACCACGGGATCGCCACCTGATTCCACTGGTAGTCGATAACCCCCGGCATGTAGTCCGGCCAGGAAACCGTCGAGGTGATCCAGTTGGGCGTTTTATCCTCCGCACAGCCGCCCGGCAGACCGCTCATCATGACGATTTTCTTTACCCCCAGCTTGCCCGCCAGCTCCAGCGTTTTATAGCTGCTGGCGGTATGTTTCTCGCCTAATGCTCCCGGCGCCAGCGGGTTGCCCGAGCAATTCAGCGCCACAATACGCATCTCGCGCTTTTCCAGTTCGCCGCGAAACGCCGCCAGCTTCGCCGGAGAGGCCAGCAGTTCATCGGTGGCGACATGCGGACAAGGCGACCAGCCGCCGGCGGTCATTTCAACGCCGCTGATGCCATACTGCTTCACGCGATCGAGCATTTGCACAACATTCAGCTCGGCAAGAACATCGGTACAGAGTGCCAGTTTCATTTTCTCTCCTTTTTTATTGTTGATCGTCGAGGATGCGCATAAACGCGTCTTTGGTGTCGGCCGCAGCCAGCAGCGTCGTTTTGACTTCATCGTCCAGCAGGTCCGCCAGATCCGCGATAACGTCGATGTGTTGGTTATTTTTCGCCGCCACGGCGACGACCAGGAAAGCCACCTTCCCTTCACCCCAACTAACGCCGTCAGGGAACTGGAACAGCTGGAAGCCGGTTTGCAGCACCTGATCGATACCTTCTTTCGTACAGTGAGGCATGGCCACGCCGGCCCCGAGCCAGGTGGAGAGCATTTTTTCCCGCTCAACCATCGACGCGAAAAAACCGTCGCCAACGTAGCCGCTCGCCTGTAGCGCATCTGCGGCGATGCGCAGCGCCCTGCGTTTTGAATTCGCCCGGCAGCCAATAAAAATGTCATCTTGCTTCAGGGTTAGCATGGTTCTCTCCGTGCCGGTGGCAGGTTAGCGATACAACGCCGGGCATTCCGGCAGCGAAACGCGGTGAGTTTGACCATCGCGCAGCGACGCTAATCCCGCATCACAGACTTTCGCCACCACAAAACCGTCCCACGAGGAAGGCCCGCTCATTTCAGCCCCGGCGTTGACCCGGTCGACAAAATGCTGCACTTCCCGGTCATAAGCGGTCGCGAAACGTTCCATGCAGGTTTTCGCAATAGCGCGAGCGTAACCCTGCGCCGAACGTGTGGTGCACAGCGCCTGTTCGGTCAGCGCGCTAATCGCGTTCTCCCCCACCACTTCACAGCGGATGTCATAGCCGTAGTCGCAGTTGACAAACAATTCATCATCAATACGCACGCCGGACGCGGTTTCGAAAATCACAATCAGCGGATCTTGTAAATGGGCACAGGCGCGGCGAGTCTTTTTACGCGGCTTATCCACCCGCACTGAGACAATGTCTTCATTCAGCAGATAGCGAATGATGTCGATTTCATGAGTCGCCGAGTCGTTAATCGCCATCTCAAGGGTGTAGCTTTCCGGCACCGAGGCGTTACGGTGCGCGCAGTGCATCAGCAGAACCTCGCCCAATTCACCACTATCCAGCGTGGCTTTTAGTTGGTTATAACCAGGGTCAAAGCGGCGCATAAAACCGAGTTGCAGCAGGCGTTTGCCGTGGGCCACTTCGGCATCAATAATCGCCTGCGCTTCCTCAGCGGTTGGGGTTAACGGCTTTTCGCAAAACACCGGCTTGCCCAGCTTCATCGCCGCGAGGATCTGCTGTTGATGCGCCGGGCCGATCGAGCAGATAAAGACCGCGTCCACCTCATCGGCGTGGATCATCTCAACAGCGTCATACCAGGCCGTAGCGCCATACTCGCGAGCGATACTGTCGGCAGCCTCGCGGTTAATATCGCAAACGGCGCTGATACGGGCGTTTTTTATCACCGACTGGAAGCGCTGTAGATGGTCGCGACCAATCATTCCCAATCCAATTAAACCGATATTCACCGTCATATGTTCCTCCATGTCGCTCATTTAGAATCTGAATTTTTGCTCAATTTGCTCAAGGGTTAAGCCGCGGGTTTCCGGCAGATATTTCACCAACAGCACCAGCATCATCAGGTTGGTACAGGCGAAGACGCCGAAGGTCATGCCGCCGCCATAGTGATTAAGTAAAATCGGGAATAGCGACTGGATAATGAAGTCGAAAATCCACAGACCGAAAACCGCAAAACCCATTCCCAGGCCGCGCATCCGCAGCGGATAAATTTCGGCCAGCATCAGCCAAAAGACCGGCGCTATCCAGCCCTGCATAAAGATCAGGAATACCAGCATCAAGCCAAGGATGATGTAGCTGGCGCCGGCAAAGTTAGCGTGCAGGCTGCTAACGCCCTCAACCGTTTCCTGGTGAAAGAAGAATTTAAAAGAAAGGCCGATCAACACCAGACTCAGGGTGACGCCAACCTGCCCGGTGAAGAACATTTTTCGCCGTGAATGCTTGCCGATTAACAGCATGCCTAACAGGGTCGCCAGAATCGACACCACGCCATTGGCAACGGCGCCGGTTACCGCCGCGGCATCGCCAAGGCCGGTCGCCTTCAGCACCGTCGGCGCGTAGTACATGATGGTATTGACCCCAGTAACGCGGGTCGCGAGGACAATCATCAGGCCTATCAGGATCAGCTGCAGCACCCATTTCTTTTTGATCTCATCAATGAATCGGCCATGCACGGCGTCAGCCTGGTTCACCCGTTCAATATCGCGGATCTCGGGTTCCACCTCTTGCGGGAGACGCAGGGTTTTCAGTACCTCTCTCGCTTTATCGGTTTGCCCTTTACGGATAAAGAAGCGCGGAGATTCCGGCATTATCAGCATGCCAATCCACAGCAGCGCGCCGGGAAGCGCCGGGATCGCCAGCATCAACCGCCAGTTGTGCGACATGTCCGGGTAGACGTTCACAATCGCGGCGTTGACCGAATAGGCCAAAAACTGGCCGGTAACAATCATCAATTCATTCACCGTCACCAACCGTTCACGCTGCGACGGTCGCGCCAGTTCGGAAATATAAATAGGGACGGTGACGGAAGCGCAGCCCACCGCCAGCCCGAGAACAAATCGCGCGATAATCATCGACGACATATCCCAGGCGCCAGCGGTACCCAACGCGCCGAAAATAAAGATAATCGCCACCCAGAGAATATTTTTCCGCCGACCCTGGCGGTCCGACAGCCAGCCGCCCGCCACCGAGCCGATAGCGGCGCCAAACAGTAAAAACGAAGTCACCAGCCCTTCCTGTAGCGGGCTAAGGCCGAGATCGTTTTTCATAAAAATGAGCGCGCCGGAAATCACCCCGGTGTCATAGCCGAAGCAGAGACCACCGATGGTGGAAACGAGGGTAATGAGCCGGATTCGCTTGTCATTTGCCAACTTACGACTTTCAGTTATCACATGATCGGTCATTTTGTAGTCCTGTCAGGGATGAGCGTTCTATCGTTTTGTTTTTATGAATAAAAGTGTCATACGGCGCCATTCAGCACGACACTTTCCACAATCGTAAATCTGGCTGCACCGCATTTGCACTCGGGTGCATAATTTAACAACTTGTTATACTCGTTCGATTTAAAAAATCCATCTGATTTTATTTTGGAATTTTCATTTCGTTAACGGCGTCATGATTTGGCGAAAAAAGTGCGGAATTTACCGATCGCAGTCACGAAGTTGACGATCGAATGGCTAGATGACGGTGGAAAAACTCAGGATCCTGGCTACGTGGAGGGTTAAATGACTGACGGGGGGAGACGGATATAAAAAAGAGATCGGCCGCCACGGCACGATCTCTTCAATAAAAAGGTTGCTTCAGGCGTACTTACTGGCGGCCAGCCGCAACCGGGCCTGATATTCGATATTTTCTAACAGCTCCTGGACGTCATCTTCACCGATATCGAGGAACTGCCCCTCCAGCAACGCGGCGTGGATATCTTCGCGGGTCACCGGAATGCCCAACGGCACCACCTTCGGCTTCACCTCTTCTGCCGCCAGCGGGTGCGGATAGCGGCGACCCACCAGGTTATTGAAGACGATAGCCAGCAGTGCCAGCATCATAGAGTTGAGCAATACCGGCGTTAAGACAAACTGATAGCCTTCATTGTGCACACCGGCCCCGCCGAGGATCGCCGTCAGCGCCACCGCGCCGCCGGGTGGGTGCAGGCAGCGTAAAAAATACATTCCGGCGATCGCCAACGCTGCCGCCAGACCGCAGGCGATTGCCGTATCCGGCACCAGCAACCCGACCGTGACACCAATCAGCGCCGAGAGCACGTTACCACCGACGATCGACCAGGGCTGAGCCAGCGGGCTACTGGGGACGCCGAACAATAGCACCGCCGAGGCACCCATCGGCGCGATAAACCATAAATTCACCTCGCCCAGCAACCAGTGGCTAAACATGCTGGTCACCGCCAGTCCGGTACCGGCGCCGATCGAGCCCAGCAAAATATGCTTTTTAGCGACGGGTAAGGCATGGGGTTTTAAACGGCCGAGGAAAATACGCACCCGAGAAAATAATGGGCGCTGTAAAACGCTTAACATCGAACGAATCGCTCACATCACAGGAAGAAGTTATATTTCATTGTCTTTATTTAACGCTTAATTAACAACCATGTATTTATGATGCCTATTTTTTGCAACTTTATAAGTCAGCGCTGGTTATGCGATTTTTACGCTCTGCGTTAGAATCGACTCCCCCGCCCGGGGTTAAACCCACTCTACGGATTAAAGGTCACAATACGGTGAATAATAAGACAAATTTAACGAAAGACGTGGCATGGGCCAGCCAGAATATGCCGCGTACCCTGCGTCAGGTGGCGGCGCTTCCCGACCTTAGCCAGGTGCGCCTGGCCTGCTGTATGCATCTCGATATGAAAATGATCCCACTGGTGCAGGGGATCCTCGAGAAAGGAGCGAAAGTATTTTTGACCACCTGTAACCCGACCACCGTACAGGATGATGTCGTCTCATGGCTGGTGGAGCGTGGCGCAGAAGCCTGCGCCTGGCGCAACATGAGCGACGCCGACTGGCAGCAATCATGGGAAAAAGCCATCGTCTGGGGGCCAACCCACCTGTGCGAAATGGGCGCGGATATCACCACCCGACTCCATCAGCGAGGTGAATTCGGCAATATCGTTGCCGGACTGGAAGCCACGGGATCCGGCGTTAATCGCCTCGGTGACATTCGCCCCGGCTACCCAATCTTCAACTGGGACGATCTGCCAGTCAAAGAAGGGCTGCATAACCGCCATATGGTCGGCCTGACCGCCTGGCATACCTTCTTCCAGACCACCCACCTCACCTTACATGAGAAAAAAGTGCTGGTGATCGGCTACGGTCTGGTGGGGCAAGGCGTCGCCGCGGCGGCGAAAGCCTTCGGCGGCCAGGTGATGGTGGCGGAAATCGATTCGGCGCGCCGTTTACAGGCGGCTTACGACGGCTGGCACGTGGTTGATTTACAGGATGCCATCGCCTCTGCCGATGTGGTCGCGACCGCCACCGGCTGCAAGAAAGTAGTCAACAGCAAGGCGCTGGAAAGTGCGAAAGATGGCGTGTTTATTCTCAATGTCGGTCACGTGGCGGAAGAGATTGATGGTGAGTACCTGCGCCAGTTCCCGCAGGAAGAGGTGATGCCGTATATCAATGCTTACCGGATGCCAGGGAAAACCGTCTATCTGATGGCCGATGGCTCAATGCTCAACCTTACCGCTGGCTTTGGCGATAGCCTTAACGCCTTTGACGTGACTCTCGCGGTGATGGCCAGCGGCATCCGCCATATTGTGACTGACGGTATGCAGGCGAAAGCCGATGTCTACCTGCTACCGCAAGAGGTGTGGCAACAGGCGCTATAACTGCATTATCGGGGCGCCGGCCAGCGCCCCGTATTCAGTTCAATGGGTTTCCGGCAGTACGATATGACTCTCCGCCAACGTTCCCATGTCGTTAAACATCGCGCCAGCCGCCTCGACCAAATTCATCGCCAGCGCCGCGCCGCTCCCCTCGCCCAAGCGCATGCCCATATCCAGATAAGGCTCCAACTGCAGGTGCTCCAGCGCAATACGCGCCCCCTTCTCTGCCGACAGATGCGACGGGATCAGGTATGGATGCAGCTGTGGCGCAATCATGCAGGCCGCCAGCGCCGAAGCGTAAGACAAGAAGCCATCGAGTATCACCGGCAATCCGCAGGAAGCGGCGCCCAGCATCACCCCGGCCATGCCGAGTAAATCAAAGCCGCCAACTTTTGCCAGTACTTCAAGACCGTCATCGGCGGATGGCTGATTGACGGTAATTGCCTGACGTACCACATCCGCTTTATGCGCGAGCTGCGACACAGGAAGGTTTGCGCCGATGCCCACCACTTCACCGGCGTCACGGCCGGTCAGCACGCTGACAACCGCCGCGGCCGGTGTGGTGTTCGCCATCCCCAGTTCGCCCACGCCGAACACACGCACGCCCTGTGCGGCGAGATCGCGGGTGTAACCTATGCTCGCCAACAGCAGCGCTTCGGCCAGCTCCCGGCTCATCGCGGCCGTGCGGGCGATATTGCCGCTGCCGCGCGCCATTTTCATATTGACCAGACCGGGGATGGGCTCGGCATCAATACCGACATCGACCACCTGCACATCCGCTCCCGCCTGCGCCGCCAGTACGCAAACGCCGGTATTTTTGCGGGTCATATTGGCAGCCTGAATGGCAGTGACCACCTGCGGCGAGACGGTGACGCCTTCATGCCAGACGCCATGGTCGGCGCACATCACCACGATAGTTTTACGGGGAAAACGTAACGCTCCCTGCAGCCCCGGCATACCGATGAGCTGTATCGCCAGCGATTCCAAACGCCCAAGACTGCCGGGCGGTTTTAACAGGCCGTCGATATGCTCCCTGGCCCGCGTCATCGCGGCTGCATCAGGTTGCGGTATCGCGGACAGCCATTCCGTTAATGTATTCATAGGGTTCCTGTCAGCGCGCGAGTCATGTTTCACAGCAACGCCAGTAAAAAGATAACTTCGCCCAGCTCAATCACCGCCCCGAGGGTATCGCCGGTTTGTCCGCCCAGCGTGCGCTTCAATGCCTGACCCAGCCCCCACACCACCAGCAGCGTTATCACCGCCGCGACCAGACCATGCAGCCCCAGCAGCAGTGTTGCCAGAACCAGCGATAACACCAGGGTAATCACGGTCTGGCGGAATGTCACCTTGCCGATAAACACGTTGCCAAGCCCCTGTTCGCGCGCATAGCGCTGGCGGTACATCAGCAACACCGACATCCCGCGCGCCACGGCGCAAGCGGCAGCCAACGCCGCGAGCATTGACGTTCCACGCAGTGCCAGTTCGCTAATCACCAGGATCTTCGCCACCAGCACAAAGATCAGCGCCAGGCCGCCATGGGTACCCAGCCGACTATCGCGCATGATCTCCAGCATCCGCTCACGGCGACGGGCGGAGAAAATCCCATCGCAAGTATCCGCCAACCCGTCGAGATGAAAACCGCCAGTCAACAGTGCCAGCGCCAGTACGGTCAATAGCGCCGCTAACGGTAGGCCGCACCAGGCATGCAGCGCCAGCATCACCAGGCCGGCGATGGCTCCGAGCAACAACCCTACCAGCGGGAAAGTGACGATTCCGCGTTCATATTCATCAATTTCCAGTCCCTGAGACCAGCGAGCCGGAACCGGCAGACGACTCATAAACGATAGCGCGGCAAAGAACGACTTCATCATTTGATTTTGACTCCTATCCCTGAAACAACCAGCCAGACCTCGTCGGCCGCTGCGGCCAACCGCTGATTCACGCGTCCGGCAATATCTCGAAAGTGGCGCGCCAGGCGGTTATCCGGCACAATCCCCAGCCCCACCTCATTGGTGACCAGCAGCACCGGCGATGGGCAGGCGCGGCAGGCGACAATCAGCGCAGCGATCTCGTGCATGACCGCCTGCTCCAGCGCAGTGTAATCCCAGTCATCAGGATCCACGTCACCGCCTTCAGCAAACAGAATATTGGTGACCAGCGTAGTGACGCACTCAAGCAGAATGGCTTCATCGGGGGCATTATCGGGAGTAATAAGTGACGTCAGGTCACGGCAGCGCTCTGCGGTACGCCAGTGCATCGGACGACTATCACGATGATGTTGAATGCGTGTGGCCATTTCGTCGTCAAGAATTGGGGAAGTGGCAATATAAAGCACCGACGCGCAGGATGTGAGTAGAGATTCGGCGTGTCGACTTTTGCCGCTACGCGCTCCGCCGGTAATCAGTATCATTGCGGCGGCTCCTGGTGCTGGGACAGCATGTGATAAACCCTTCCGGTATCAATAAGTTCACGGCGGCAGTATAGCAAACTGTCAGCATAAAAGGGGGGCTTGCGCGGTGGTTTATTCGAAGGGAAAACGATTCCGGCGACGAGGACCGCCGCCGGAAATGGAGAGTGGCTTATTCGCCGACTTTTGCTTCGCCCATAACTTTGAGCTTTTTGGAGATGTCGCGACGTTCTTGCGACAGCTCGGCATTTTTGATGATGTAGTCATCAACGCGGTCTTCGTAGTCAGTCTTCATGCTGGCGATGATGCCCTGGATGGCTTCCACGCTCATACCCGGTTTGATGTAATCGCTGAGGTTGTCCAGCAGCAGGACGCGCTTCTGGTTATCACGGATCTTTTTCTCAACGTCCTGAATTTCACGCTGCAGTTTGTTCTTACGACGGAACAGACGAACAAACTCCAGTACGTCCTGGAAAGAAGGCTTAGTTGTTTCCATTTTTACACCCCTAATATTTGAGATTCGGATTCGCTAAAGCGACTGCCCTATAGGGCTAACATAACTGCTAGCAGCCGCTGATGACAATGTTTTTTCCTTTACGTTTATCATACCCCGAAACGCTGCTGAATCGAAGCAACCTGTTCACATAGCACGCGTATCTGTTTTTTATTTGCGCAGTGCGCGGCAAATCAAGTGCGACAGCAGCTCAAGTTGGCGCGCCAGCTCAATGGTAAGCCAAACATAGCCGTGAATCGGCGTTTCCGACAGATTGTCGTCCTGATGCTCTCTGATAAGCTGACGCAGCTCGGCAACGATCTCATTCAGTTTTTCCGTGTTGGCGCGCACCGGCTGCGGATTACCTTCGTACAGGGCATGAGCGAGGGTCAGCAATGTCTGCTGGGTCATCTGTTGGGTTTCGCGCAGCGTATGGGCGTTGAGCATCACAAAGTGGCCCGGACGCGAGGCCCACCAGGCGTTGATCTGCAGTTCCAGCATACACACCAGATTACGACTGACGGTCTGGATCGCTTCGAAGATCGCTTTTTGAATATGCGTCTCTTTACTGGCGGGGATGATCAGACCGCGCATTTTCACCACGTCATTGAGCGCTTGTTGCAGATGCTTTTCCAACCGCGGGCGCTCCACCAGGTTTGGCGAAAACCCGGCCTGATACAGGCGGTTGAAGGTAGTGACATAGTTCGCCATCTGAATACGCCAGTGCAGAAACGCCCGCTGCGGCCAGATGCCGGTAAACAGCATCGCCAGCAGCGAACCGAAGATAACATCGCCGCTTCGCCACAGCGCGGTATTCATATCGCCCGGCGGCGCGCCAACCACTACCGCCAGCGTAATGCCGATCAGCAACGCCTGATAGGGCCGTTTGCCAAGCGCCAACCAGCCGCAGAGAAACATCGCCACCGCGCACCATAGCACCATGATCGGCAACGAGATAAGCTCAAGTTTAAGCGCCACCAGCCCTAGCGCCGAGCCGAGAATGGTGCCGCCGATACGCTCGAAGGCCCGCGGCACCACGTTGCCCCAGAAAGAAATAGGCCCCATTACCACCACCAGGGTGATGAGCGGCCAGGTCCCTTCCGGCACGTTCAGCAAGCGCACCAGCAGGAAGGTCAGGACAAAGGCCAACGCAATACGGATACCATGCACAATTCGGTAATGGCGATATAAACGAATCTCGAATGGCTTTAGTGATTTATCAGCGCGCACGGCCTGCTCCGGCAAAACGAAAAGGCCAATTGTAGCCCCTTTTTCAACAAGCGCATTGCGCCAGTGTAAGAAACCTTGCCTATTTCAGGGATAAAGAGTCATGCGCCGACGCGATTCACCGCCACGTACATCTCAATATCCCAGTGACCGTCCCGGTTACCGTCGTTAAGGTAGATTTCAAAACAGGGTTTATCGGCGATCTGGTAGTCGCTGCTTTGCAGCAGACTGTCGAAGAACTGCATCCACGGTGTAGTAAAATCATGGTTAATAACACGTGCGCGGGCGCTGGCGTATTCGCCGCCGGCGATCCCCGTGAGGATCACCCCTTCGCTATTCGGCGGGATGACATAATCGTCGGCCACGGTGACGGCGGTATCGCAGCGCAGTTTTTCCGCTGGCACCTGCTCCGGGTTATCATAATAGACCGCAACCCACTCGCGCGCCGGCACCTGACAGTGCTCGACCCACGCCGCCAGCTGTTCAAAGCCTTGCTTTACGGTCTGCTCCCAGGGGCCAACCATATGGAACCCGGCAATCCTACGGGTATCGAGAGATTTAATGCTGTAGTTCATAGCGCCTCCAGTGTCGATAAAATACTGTATGAATATACACTAAATTTAGCAGCCGGATAAACAACAGTATGTGCGCGGATTCACAGAGTCGCCATGATGACGGGGCAAAAAAGGCCCGCCGCAGCATGCGGCAGGCCTGGTTGGCATCACGCGTTGCGCAGCGTTAAATACCGTGATGCAGATAGTCGCTCAGACGCGAGAACATCCCGCCCTTGCCGACGCTTTCAAGGGTTACCAACGGCCAGTGCGCAACCACTTTATCGCCGTCGTACAACGAGATTTCACCCACCCGTTGGTTGGCGGCGATCGGCGCCTCCAGATCTTTAGTATCAAGGACATATTTCGCTTTGATGCGCGGTACTTCAGATTTCGGAATCGCTAGCCAGAAATCCTGATCGGTGCCGAGTTTGATCTGCTCTTTGTCGCCATACCAGATATGCTCGACGCCAACCTGTTTGCCTTTTTGCAGTACCTGTACGGTATCAAAGTTCTGTTGGCCCCAGTGCAGCAGCTTGGCCGCCTGCTCTTCACGCCCTTTCGAGCTTTCAGCGCCCATCACCACGGCAATCAGGCGACGCTGACCATCAACCGCCGAGGCGATCAGGTTAAAGCCTGCGCCCGAAGTGTGGCCAGTTTTCAGGCCGTCAACGTTCATGGTTTTGTCCCACAGCAAGCCGTTGCGGTTCTGCTGGGTGATGCCGTTCCACGTCAGACTTTTTTCACTGTACATGTGATAGATGGCCGGCTCGCCGTGAATAATCGCCCGTGACAACACCGCCAGGTCATAGGCGGAACTGTGCTGACCCGGCGCGTCGAGACCGTGAACGGTTTCAAAATGGGTGTCTTTCAGATGCAGTTTTTCAACGTAGCTGTTCATCATCGCCACAAACTGCGGCTGACCACCAGCGACATAATCGGCAAGAGCCACGCAGGCATCATTACCAGAATCAACGATCAACCCGCGGCTAAGATCGCGCACGCTTACGTGGTCCCCGGCTTTGAGGAACATTAGCGAAGATCCGTCAAACACCGGGTTGCCCTTAGCCCAGGCGTCTTTTCCGACGGTCACCATATCGTCAAAGGTAATACGATGGCTGTCGATCGCACGGTCAACAACATAGCCGGTCATGAGTTTAGTCAGGCTGGCGGGGTTACGCTGCTGGTGTTCATTACCCGCGGTCAGGATTTGACCGGTGGTATAGTCCATCAGCACCCACGCTCCAGCCTGAATTGAAGGCGGCGTCACGGTGACGGGAAAATCAGTGGCGGCAAAAGCGCCGGAAACGCTCGATGCGAGCAAAGTTACAGCAAATAAAAAACGGCCTTTCAACGGCATATCCTCAACATTTACAGATTCGCCGTCCTTTTTACGGAAGTTCGCCTGAGAGATCAGGGTTTAATTGCAAGAAAATATGACATGAGAGAGGATGCACCTGGTCGTTGCCCTTCTGATGGTCCGGTAAATCGTTTACCATGAAGAATGCCCGACACCACGGATAACAAATCGATTATGCAAGAAAGCGCCAATCCCGGATTTTTATTCCACGACTACTAACATCAACCAGTAATCAATTGATTTTAATGTACATATAAAAACAAAGCACTCAACAATGTACTAACTTATGTACTCATTTTCTATTCAGTCGCGCGGTACCAGGATTGCCAACGGTAAATGTTGGTTCGCAACTCCTGCCCGCACTCCGCCGTCTGAGTATCTGCCTGCAAATCCGCGTCGCTATCAGCACCTGCATTACTTAGTTTGCATGGTGGGTTCATCAAATCCGGGGATATTGTTGGCCGCGTCGATTGCTCGCTGGCGCAGCTGCACAGCAGCAGGATCAAACTGGCACTTAGTATGATTCGGGTCGTTGACATATTTCACCACATCACGATAAACGGTACGGTAAATTACCTTGGCTTCAGCGTTCGCCGTCGCCGCCTTTTGTTCGCCAGTCGCTACCGCCTTTTCCTGCTTCTTTTCCTGCTTCTTCGCCTGGCTGTTTACGTGCTCTGAATGCGCGTACCAGCCTTTCAGATACCCCGCATAGAAAATGCCGGCGGCCATCGCCAGCGATACCCCCGCAATAAATTTCGCTTTGCCATTCATTCGTAAATCCCCCAGCACGTCAGCGCACTTTCCTGATCGCGGCGGTCAACCTGACCGTAACAGCCGTTGGCCTGCCCTTTCGTTAAGCGACAATCACGGCCGCCGTCGAATATCCAGCGCCGGATCTCCGCGCATGCCCCTTTTCGGTCGCCGGCATTCAGCTTGCGATAAAACGTAGATGGAAAGCATTTCCCCGGCCCGATGTTGTACGGGCAAAAGCTGGCGATACCAACTTTCTGCGGCTCAGTTAGCGGAATATGAACATTCTTTTGTACCCACGCCAGCGCCTTATCGCGTTCGATTGCATTGTAATGGTCACACTGGCGCTGCGTTAACTTCATCCCCTTCACTACCGGGCGGCCATCGATGCGCGTTACCCCCCGGCAAATCGACCAGACACCACCGGGGTCGATAACCGCCGTCAAAGTGTTGCCTTCCCGTTCACCAATAAACTGGTCGAATAGCACCGGCGCTGACGCGCCAGCGGCCAGAAGCGCCAGCATGGCGGCGCTGAACTTAGCTCTGTTGCTCATAGTCCTGTGCCTTACGCCGGTTGTCTTTGATTTTGAAATACAGATTGGTGAGGTAGGTAAGTAACCCAAAAACAATACTGGCCAGAACACCGATTGCAGCCCACTGGCTGGGACTTACCTTATCGAGAAGTTGCAGCAACCAGTAGCTGCCGCTTACGGTGGATGTTATATACGACGTTCCCGCCGCCACATCCGGCAAATTCTTCATTCGCATGCCTTACCCCCACGGGGATCACTGTGTGTAGTGATGTGAGGGTAAGGCGTTGCTCAGGTCGGAATCCTGACCTTATAGATTGAGTCCATACGTTGTTTTGTAATACTCAATGAATTTCTTCAATAATCCCGCTCCTTCTGGAGCATTTAACGCAACATTACACATAAAGAAGTCGCCTACATCACCATTCCAGAACTGGTCTCCACCAGGCAAAGCGCCCAGCGCAAACTGTGAAGCCGAGGGAGAACCAGCAGCCACAGCAGATACGGTCTCTCCGTTTACCCTAAGAAAAATATTTTCTCCATCGTACCCGCAGGCAAAAACAAAAGGAGTATTCAGATCCAACACCGGCCCATAACAGGATGATGTTCCGTACAGAAAGGCTATTTTTCCTGGATTATTTCCACCAACCGAGACGTTAATAATTGTGCGCACTGTGGAAGTAGAAAACGTACCGCATAAATTGCTGGACGCAGCCAGGGTACGAAGCGTTGCAATGCCAGTCCAGCTGAAAGTATGGGTTAAATCTGGTGTTGAACCGTTAAACATAGAGCGATCGCTCTCTGCGGAGTTAAATCGCGCGCCAGGATAACCACTAAACAGGTTATTTAGAAGAGAAGCTCCGTTATTCTCTCCTGCACGATTTAGTTTTGCGGTAGCAGTAACCCGATCATTAAACGAGATTATATCTGTTCCGTTCAATGTAACGAATTCATAATCTGACTGAAACCAATGATCTAATCCTGTATCCAGCAAAAGCGCATCTGCAACGCTTTCGCCCTGGGGTAAATCAGGATGATTAAAAACATCTGGTACCTGAATGCCAGCCATAATAATTACTCCGTAACAGTGATTTCAAAACGAATAGCGTAGTGGCGAACGTTGCGCGGGATATTCACTCCCTGCGAGTTCCACCAGGAGCGGCGGTCAGTTTCGACCATGAGGTTACCGCGGCGTGTCGGCCAATAGGTCACATCGTCAAATGCGTCAATCGCGTAACGTAGAGTGCGCTGTGTCGGCGCTGCCGAAAGCGTCAGACGAACGGTTTTGGCCCCGGTTATTTCAACGGCTGTGATGGTCGCGCCGGGGAAAGAAAAGCCGTGGTTAAGCGTATCGGGTACCCAGTCTGAATCGATTGCCAGTTTTGCGCCAAAGGCATCCAGCGGCGTACCTTCGAAAGTAATATCGACAACATTTCCGGTTAGTACGGAAGATACCGGCTGTACCGGTTTCCACGCCCCTTTATCGACGATGCTGGAGTAAACGTCAGCGTAAGTTTCTCCCAACATCAACCGCCCTTCTGGGCCAGTGTGGACTGTGCTGGGGCCAGTGCCTGGCTCATCACCTAATTTAAACTGATACATCGGCCCAGCCAGGTAACTATCGGCGCGGCTGTTCGCTACGTCCCATTGCCCCTGACTGGCGTAGTTCTCGCCGCTTGCGGCTTTCGACATGTTTGTTTGCCAGATAGCAACCAGAACATCATTAGCCTGTCCGGTGGCGGCTTTGTACCCGGGTAGAATAGTGTTGAAAAGGTCATTCAGCTGAGTGGCGTAGTTATCGCGACCTGTTGGCCCCGCCTCTCCCTGAATCCATTGCATCACGTCAAGAATGGCTGTCCGCCCGTATTCCGCAGCAATCGCAGCGGCACGCTGCAGGAACGTCACTGCGTTCTCGTAGTTCCAGTATCCCGACTGCGCGTTCGGGTAGAATGAGCTAATAGGCTGCGAGCCATGCCAGGCTGTTGCGGCAATATAGCCGGGGTCATCTCGCCCAAGTTCTGCGTTACGCTGCGTGATTCCGTATGCAGAGCAGATCGCCGGTGACTGTGCAGCAGAGTAGTCCAGCGCCGGTACAAAGTCGGTGAGCGATGCTGCAGACATATGAACAGTGCCCTGCTGACTCGAACCATTCACGCCAGCGAAGCCCCAGGTGGAAAACGCCCACGGCGGCAGATTCACAAGCCGCCCAGTGCTCCCCCCAAGTCCTGCGTTTGATTGCCCGTAAACGAATGCAATACGGATTGCCGTAGCCAGTGGCGCGGCCATAACAAGCGTATCCTGCACGCCATCACGCAACTGTCTCGCATCAAACGTGCGCGAGCCTTTATCCAGAACAGATGCAGTATTGTAATCATCGCCTATATATCTGCGGGGATTAAATACACGCGCCCCCCAATCCCCGCGAATATCCGGGATCGTTGTTCCACCACCACCGATTTTATCTGCAATATACGCTACTGAATCATCATCCAGTAGCGCGAAAGTTAATCCTGTTTTTGGGTTAAACCCTATGCCTATTTTTCCATCGGCGAGGGATTTTATGACAGCGATCATTCGAGGCGCATCGCGCGGCGGGACACTGCTAATTCCTGGTAAATTTAAATATGCTCCCCATATTCCGCCATCGTCCTTAAAACCAACAACGCGTTTATTAGCGGCAAGGACGGGGAAAGAAAAACCGGATACACCATTACGCGTAAGAGTACGGGTATTAATCACATCCAGACGGTCAGATATTATCGAATAAATAAAATCAAAATATGCCTTTCCTGCATAGACCGCCACCGGCTGGGCCGTCCCGTTGTTATTCTGGTAGTAATAAAAAGCCTGTAGCGCACCAACACCCTGAGGAACGCGAAAGTATTTCCCAACGGCTGTATTTGCTATACCTGTTGCGATATCGGGATAAGTGCCTTCAACATCCACAACAGCTTCAGCTGTCGTTGCTGCGACCTCCGCACGGGTTGCATCTGAAGCAGCGCTGCTTGCAGAGGCTTCGGCCTCATCACGCGCATTTTCCGCTGCTGTTATCGCGCTATCTACATCACCGAACTTATCCGCTATTTCCCGGGTTTCGTCTCTTGCCTCTTTTGCCTCAGCTGCGGCCTGTTTTGCCTCCGAAGTTGGCACAGAATACTGAAGGTCTACCCAGCCCTTTGTCGCGGCGTCCTGTTTCCCGGTAGGGTCTTGCAGGTTAACGATTTTGAGACCGCCGGCGTTATATGGTCCCCCGAGCAAAGGACGCTTGAGCGAAAGACTATCGCTAAGAAACGCCTGCTGCATAGCTAACCAGAGGCGGTCGAAATCGGCGTTAATAGTCTCCGCCAGCAGATCGCCGTTATCCTGATACTCGGTATCGCGCTTAATGACTAATTTACGTAGCAACATGACCACTGAACCGTTTGCCGGTGGCGTCATAAATACCACCTGCCCCCCGCCAGTTTGCCCTGCTCCCTGTACGGTATAGCCGCTGGTTTGCGGGGTTCCGTTAATTGAAACCTCGATATCGCCAGCATTCATTATCATAAACTGGTAGGCAAATACCGTCGTCAGCCCGTTGGCTGTATAGATGTTATAAGGTGTCTGGTTTGGTACCGACATAGTGAGGAACCCCGGCGGCTAGTAATCTACGGCGACAGAAAAATCGCCATCGTTAGGTTGCCAATGTTCCCGCGCCTGCGCGGTCGGAATCCCGACTAATTTACCGATACGCACAGGCGTAGCGCTGATCGCACCGGATCCAGAATCGATATAATCATCAGGCTGATTGGTCAGCGCCGGGTTAAAATCACGCATCTGGTCGTACATCGGGCCGTCGAGCACATCGGAATGCGCCCAAAGGAACCGGGACGACAGCGGCGCTTCGAATGCATCGAGGATACGTTTTTGTTTATTGGTGACGCTGAATTCTTCCCGTACGCCACAGCCGGTACCCTTCAGTGCCTGAATAAGCAATTTCCCGGCAAAGCTGCCGGGGCCGTTTACCTCTACGCACACCAACGGGATCTGGTACTTCAGCACCAGCTCTTTAATCTGCATCACCTGCCCACCGGTGATTTTGTCGTTGTCGTCAAACTCTGCCAGCTCGCCTGTGAGCCCCTGGCATACATGCCAGTACAGATGCCCGCGCGCGTCGGTGAAAATCAGAGAAAATGCCGAGGCGTCGGCCTTAACTTTGCCGGTGGCCACATCCCACCAGGCGACAGCGCCGACGATTTGCGTCTGGCCCAGCCACATCGAGCAGGAACGGTTTGCATAGCGAATTTCAGGCTGGACGTTGTACTCGCGGATACGTTCAGGATCGAGGCGAACATCACCCACCGGCTTACTATGCAGCTGGTACTGGCTATCCCATTCGTTAATGGTGCGCGTTTCCCTACGGCGCTTTTCCATTTCTTCACGGGTAAAGCGCTCCGGCCATTCGCAGCCTGCATAGAAATCTATAAGCGCATCAGGAGCTGCGGCGAACGCTACACCGGTGTCGGTGAGCTGGTAATCAACGCCCTCGACAAGTAGCCGTGCCGCCTTATGGATACCTACGAAAACATAATCTGGCCGGAACGGAATTTCGTAGCGTAGCTGCGTGGCGTCTTTCGCCTCGATGCGGTGTTCATCGCGGAATAACTTAATGGTCAGACAGTCGGCGCCTTCGGCCTCTTTCTCGTCATACAGGCTATCGTGGGTATGCGGTGTACCAATAAACAGTTTGCGGCCGCCGGGGATCAGGATGTGGGTTTGCTCGCCGAGCCGGTACCGGAGCTTTTCGCGCGCTTCTGGTGTCTGGATGTTGCGCGGCACTTCTACATCATCGTTCTGGCATTCGTTGGCGCGTGCTGAAGTGACGTTAGACAGAATGCCTTTGGCGTACATGCTGCCATTACGCAAATCCAGTGCGCCATTTACCCACCATTGCTCGACAGTGCCCTGCCCGTCTGGCAGCATGCCTTTTGTCAGCGGGTGATTGCGCAGTACGTTCTGGGTATCGCGGCTGGTTTTATACGCTGTGCCGTCGGATTCAGACTGATGCAGGATCCGGTATTGCCTGTCCTGATAATATCGCCAGGCGTTATACACCGCGAGGATGGTAGATTTACCAAAGCCACGAAAACAGCGAAGCACCGCGAGATCACCGCGATGCTCCAGCCAGTGGCAGGCGCGATAGTGGCAGTCGGGAACATCCCAGTTCATCCGCTCCGCCCACATCAGGAAGAACGCGAGGAACGAGATCATTTCTTACCTTTCTGCAAACGCTCGATAATGGCGGCCGCTTCGCGTTCGGCTTTCGATACCTGCTGGCCCAGCTCGAATGCTTCATCATCCTGCCCCGGATTGTCAGAAGGTGTTCCGCCACGCGTTTGCATGCCGATAAGCGAATGCACTTTGATTAGCAGCGTCAGCGATGCCGCCGCGTTCTTCTTATCCCAGTAGCGATCGCCGCGCTCGTCCTTCGTCAGCTCACTCACTTTCTTATCAGCACCGGGCCAGTTAGCCGGGTCGGCCTCCTGCAGCACCACATCGGTTAATTTATCGGTCAGCGCGGTAAGGCGAGTTTTGTAATCTGAATGCATAAAAAAGCCCCGTGGTTATCCATGAGGCTATGATGTATGCTTTTCGAGGTCGGAATCCTGACTATCACAAGGAGCATAAGAATGAAAAAACTAATACCTTTATTGTTAATTTTTCCCTTTATTGCCTTTGCCTCCCCAGATTTAGTTGAGGATTCAGGATATATCGTCCCAATATCAGGCCCAGGAATACCAGTTACTAATCCATATACCGACTATAAGATCATTAATAGTATCGACAATGGTAAAAAAATTGAAATCCATGTAGCTGTATTACACTTGCGAACCTATAAAGAAAACGCAGATTTTAGTGAATCCAATACTCACTATGTGGAAGGAAGCAAAACCTTATCTAGTTACGACACTAATGTTTACACAGCCGATTTTATAAAATTCTCCTCAGAAGCTGCTCTAAACTCAACAAAAGAAGACTTAAAAAAATTATATTGTACGCCTGACGGTTTTTACCCGGTTTCATCTCAAGAACGGCTATTCTACGAAACCCGAAAAGAAAATAAAAAAATAATGCTCAATTACTACAGTGATTCAGGAAAAACCCTCATGTTTGGGTTTGGGGTTTCTCCAGAATCATGTAAATCGAAATAGCTATCGCATACCGGGGTCTACCTGGTTAATCAGCGGTGCAATCCAGAAAAGGTTATTACCCGGCAGTAACGTACGCACGCTATGCAGCACACGGTCGCCAGCGTCGCCATTCAGCACGCCGGCGGTCACATCGGTAACCGTATCCAGCAGGCCGAAGGTTGGCCCCAGTGCAGAACCGATAAAGCCGCGGCTGGCGTACCGGGACTGCGTACCGGTGCCGAGTAAGGGCCCTAACCCTATCATCCCGCCGGATGCCTTTTCCGCCATGTTGTTATACTCCATCAGCGGGCCGAGGATACCAGAACGGTCGATGCCCTCGAGTACCATCTTCTGCGGCGTCAAATCCACTTCCCGACCATTAGCCGCCTGCTTAAGCGCATAGGTCAAAGAGCCTAGGCCAATCTGGAAGGCGGTACCGTAATAGAACTGCGCGGTACCTTCCTGCAGGCCGCCGAGCGTCGCGCGGTTATATGACGCCGTGGCAAAAGACTTAAACTGGAATACGGTTTTCCCCAGCGGGGTACTGGCCCATAGCGGCGTATCACCAATCCCCGGCGTGATAACGGTATTGTTTACATCCTTCAGCACAGCAGATTGCAGCAGGCCAGCGGCGTACTGGTCATCCCATTTTTCGAAATTGCCGATATGCCAGCCCTGAATAACTTCGCCGTGCTTCTGAAATTCTCGCTGGATGCGTTCGGCCATCTTCTCATTGATGCCGAGTTTTGCCAGGCGCTTCTTAGGGAACGCCCCGGACAGAATGCCGTCGGACGTGATCATGCCATTCACTGATTTGTTCATATCGTCAAAGTGGCCCATCATGGTCAGCTTGCCGAACACATCAGTAATACGTTCCATGCCAGCTTCTGCAGCTGTCGTACGAGAAGAGCTATCGACCAGATCCCCCATCGTACGCGCGCGGGTATGCAGTATGGTTTCAAGCCCCACGGCCATTTTCTTCTGCTCCGCCCGGCTGGCGAGGTAAGCCGGCGAGCGGGTGATCAGCGCACCATATCCACGCATGGTATTGCTGAAGCCGTTAACCATCATGCCGCGTGCCAGATCCGGGATAGCGGATACCGTCATGCCGCCGAGTTTCGTCACAAAGTTGGCGCTACGCAGGAAAGCACCGGCTCGGACGAAAAATGATGATGGGTCATCAGGCATACCATAGGTACCAACGAGGCGATCGCGGAGCGCCAGAATATCGCGCAGGTCAGCTTCGCGCGCCTTCGCCAGCTTTTCCTGCTCTGCCGGGCGTAAACGCATCAGCGCATCGTATTCGTCCTGGATGGCAGCGAGCTGCGAATCCAGCGACTTGTTGCCGAAGGTGCGAGTTAATTCGATTTCCGCTGAAGCTTCGCGGATATGACGCTGCAGGACGTAGTTAGCGTCGCTCTCCAGATAATCTTTCATCAGGCGATCGGGAACGCTCAACGTACGTGATTTAGTGCTGCCCGGTGCTTTCACCATAAAGACGTTGGCGAACTCCTGCGGAATTTTAGCCCCGACAATACGGTTAATTGTGGTATCGGCGGCGATTTCGGCATCTTCGCGGGACATGGTTTTCTCACCGCGTGACCACCAGTCAACCAGCATATTGCGGAATTTATCGCGCTCGCTAACGATTTTCCCTACCTTGTACACGCGTGGGAAATAGCTGGTCTGTCCCATCGCTTTCAGTTCGGCATCCGGCGGAAGTAAGCCCAGTTCCTGCTGTGCCGTCTTCACACGATTGATGACCGTACGCATTGCCTGCGCCGCTTCCTGCACTTTCGCATTAACGTGCACGTCACCGTTACGCAGCGCCTCGCCAACCTGTTCACGGAAGGCCGTATAACCCAGATCGCCACCTTCAGCTTTATACTGAGTGTATGCCTGTTTGTTCGCGGTAACGACGGCCGCCTCTTCTCGGCGCCAGCCACGTACGCGCGTCTCAGCTGCTACCGGCGTTTCAATCCCACGCAGGTTGCCTTCCAGCGTAAAGTTATTCTCCGCCAGTTCCAGCGCTGTCCGGCGCGCTTCTTTTGATGGGGATTCCATCAGGCGGGTGATCGGCGTCAGATAGCTACCGGCTTTTTTAGCCAGCTTTCCGAGTGGGCCGCCAGACACTGGTGTGAGATCTTCCAGTGTAGCTTCACGAATACGCATAGCACCGACGCTGCCACCATTTGGTAAAGTATCCGCCAGTGCATCGGCTGCGTTGTTAATTGTTGGCGAGGCGTTCATATTATCGAGCGCCTCCGCCACTTCACGGGTGGCCGCATTTCTTACCGATGGGGTGATCATCGCACCAGCGGTAGCAAATACACCGCTGAGAAGAGCGCCGGCGGTAATGTGTGCGGCGCTCTCCCTTGCTGTTCTGGTGTACTGCTCATTATTGAGCGCTACCTCACTGAGCGCGGTACCGGCGGCACCAATAGCAACCTGAGAACCAATACGAACCGCCAGGCTTCCCTGCGCACCGGGGATAAACATCGATGCGACCGTGACAGGATCGATAATTCCAGCGGCGATACTAGCCAAAGTTCCTTCAGCGCCGGTTTCAGACAGCACCCGGCGGTCTTCGTTTTCATCGTCTATCTGGTTTTTAATCCAGGCGGTTTCCTCCGGGGATTTTGAATCCGCAAAGGCGGATCCCCATTGTTCGTACCCCTTTAGTTCGTTTTTATCAGAATAAGGGTTATAACCGTCCGCCGGCTCGAATTGTTTAGCCGGGCGGAACATCCCGGCGAGCAGGTTATTCTGACGAAAAGCGGCATCCCATATAGACGGTTGTTGCTGCTGTGGTTCCGGGTTAGTTCCTTCAGGCAGAGATACATCAAAACCAGTTGGCGCCTGAAGAGCGTTATCCATTACGCTCGGCGGAACATCGGATTGCGGGTAGATAGGCATTATTCATTGCTCCATGAAAAGTATTTTTTAAACCGGTTCATACGGTCATCATGCAAACGCTGATATTGCTCATCGAGCGCACGGTGTTTTTCCTTAAAACCTCGAATATCTTTCCCGCGTGATATTTCCTCTTCGCCTTGTTGCTCCCTCTCCTGCTGCATTTTTTTATACGGCTCCCAGTCTTCCAACGACGGCTTCCAGCGCAAAGGACGGCCAAATTTATCGTTATACAGCTGAACCTTCGGAATCCCATTCTCATCTTTAGAGCGTATAACTATTGAGTACATCCCATCCCGAGGGGTCATTACATCCGGGGTTATTTCCAGTTCTCCACCGATTCGCGATTCTGGGGTACTTGATGTAATAACAGGCGCTGAGCCTGAGGTAATTCCTAGTTTGGTCGGACTGGTTTCAATTATTTCTCCACGATCGCCATAAGTCAGACGCTCTTTTTCTTCTTTCCACTGAGCAGCCTGCCACCCTGAAGGGCCATAGTTATAAAGCGCTTCAGGCGCATATTTCATAAGCTGGGCGCTGCCATTTACATCGCTAAGACTCCAGGTGCGCGCGATCTGGGTATTGGTCATCTTTTTGGCAATATCAGCATTACCACCTGAATTGCGATAATTAATGTCATAAAGTGACTGGTAGTCATTACGGAATTTTACAGTATCAGGATTCTGGTCATCCGCGGCGGGGCCGCCAAAGCTGTACCACGGTTTCATGCTGCTGACTGCGGAATCCATTGCGCTATCACGCTCTTTTCTATATTCCTTCGTGCTCTGCGTAGAAGACAATTGCGATTTCAGGGCGTCAGTCTGGTTGTAGGTCACGTTCTGCGCCTGTTTCACCGCTTCGTCTGACGCCATACCGGAGTCGGTAAGCTGTTTAACGGTCAGGTAAAAGCTTTGCATATCCTTTGGCATATCGCCCACAGAGGCTGGATCTGTTTCGTACAGAGCGTTAAATAAGGTTGAGCCCTGCTTCACCACATCAGGACTGCTGGAACGGGCAATCGCATTCAGTTGTGATGTAACTTGCGATGGGATAATGCCCGTCTGGTTAACCTGCTGCACGATAGCGTCGTGAGTGGTGGCGTCGTTAATGCGGAAGTTAAGCGCCGATGGCGTATTGTCCGCCGCCTTCTGCATGGATTTGTTGCTCGGGTCGAGTTTCTCGCCGGAGATCAGCGCGTCATTAAAGCGGGTAGCATCACGCTGCGCCTGAATATTGGCATTGCTCTTCTGCACCAGCGCACTAAGTTTGCCATACGCATCGAGTTTCAGTGCGTAATCCGGGTCGTTTGCCTGCGGCTTCACTTTCGCCAGCTCGGCCTGCTGTTCTGCCGGGGTGACGTACTGGATAGCCTGGAATGTTCTGGCGGTATCGATCGCGATATCCAGCTGCTTGACTGCTGTCTGCCCCTGCTCACCGTACGCAAACAAAATAGTGGAGGCGTTAGGCATAGCATCTGGCACCTCGCCGTTATACAACTGCGCCATCGTATTATTGAGAATCGGGTCAATCTGCTGGCGCAGTGCCGTACGCTGCTGGCGGATCTGCGATTCGGCGATATTGTCGATTTTGTTTACCGCTACCGGGTCGAGACCAGTTTTATTTTTGTTGTAGCGGGACAGCCAACCACGCGTTTCGGCTGGCAGCTGCTTAACGAAATCCGCCATTGAGATTTCGCCTTTGCGCGGGTCGCCGACTTTAGCGATCAGCTTATCGACGTTACCCATCCCCCAGTTATATGCAGCGCCGGCCAGTGGTTCTGACTGATATTTTTTACTGAGCTGCCCGGCATAATCACGCGCCAGCTGCGCATGTTGCACAGGGTCATCTGGGTTGTACTCCACGCCACGTTTAGCCGCCAGTTCTTTCCCTGTGTCCGGCATCAACTGAAATTCACCCTGCGCGCCTGCGGGGGATGTAACAAGGCTACCATCTGCATTGCGGTGCTTGCCGCCAGACTCCACCAGGCCAACGGCGCGCATATCAAGTTCGCCGGTGCTGCTGTTGACCAGCGTAAAGTCGCCATTAAGCCAGCCGGTGGGATTGGTTACTGCGTAGTTCTGCGCGCGCTGCTCCAGCGCTTTTTGGTTCGCTTCCGATACCGCCGCGTCGATACGTTCCTGCGGCCAGCCGCGCGCCTGGCCATACATCTCGATCGAGTGTTTACGGGCGCTGCGTATTAGCCCCGCCTGCATCGGGTTATCGTAGGCGCTGGCCTCCTGTTCAACTGAAGATGTCACCGTCGCGTTAAGCTGCTGGCGCTGGGCTTCCTCAGTCTGTGCCCGTTCGAAACCGCTATAAGTGCTTGTCCGGCGTACCTGCCCCGCTTTCCACTGCGCATCAAAATAGTTTAACTGGCTGGGCGGCACGCGCTTGCGCGCTTCCTCGTAATCGCCAGCGTCGGCCTTATCCATATCTGTGACCACACCGGACGATTTAAAGCCCTGACGCGTAACCGTGGCGCCCGTCTCCGGGTTTTCCCAGCGGTCATTAGATTTAGCTTCCAGATCGGTCAGAATAGCCTGCGTGGCCGCGACGTCGGCTTTATCCTGATCACGCTGCACCTGCTCTGCTACCTGCCCAGCAGCAGCGCCAAAACCAGATACTGCGTTACCCACAGCGCCCACATTGCTGACTGCGACGCGCGTAGGTTGTACCTGCGGCGTTACATTGCCAAAATTACCCGTTGGAATTCTCACGTTTATTACTCCGCATATAATCCGTATTTGCCAGTTTTAGCCTTTTGCCAGCCGCTGTATGCCGTCCCGCCGGCGCTTAATAGCGAACTGCCGGCGCTGATATTTCCAGCCGTCGCCGCATTCCTGCCACTGATACGATCGGCCTGTGCCTGCGCCTGCAGACGGTTAGACGAATTCACGCCATTAAGGATCGTCTGGTAGGCGTCCTGTTCGGCGTCTTCGGTAATACCTGAAGTGATACGCAGTGCGGTGCCTTCGCCAGTTTCGACACCCGATGCCGCCAGCGAAGCATTCGCGGCAGCGGCCTGCGCACGTCCAGCTTTGCGGATACGGTCAGCTTCCACTCTGGCGGCCGCTTTTGACGCTTCGGCGTCAGCTTCCGCCTGGGCGGCCTGATAGTTCGCCATTTTTTTCTGCTGCTGCCCGCTGTACGCTGCGCCGCCAGCGGCTAACACTGTGGACGCCACCAGGGCAATTTCTACGCCAGTGCACATCGTTAAACCTCCATCGAATAAAGCAGGCCTGTTTGCTGCAGGCCGAGACGGGAATACAACTGGCCGGTGCGTTCTGCGTGCACGCCAGTTGTGATCCCCATGTTGATAACGGCGGCGCCGTGCTCTTTTGACCAGTCGATAAACGCGCGGGCCAGTCGCGGGCCAGCACTGCCGCCACGATGTTCTGGCGCGACAAATAAGCCATACTCGAAGGCCATCAACTGGCGGGAGAAAAATTGCTCGGCAATACCGCCGCCAAGCCAGCCGATAACCTGCCCGTCTTTTTCGGCGACCAGTACACAGCCAGACGGTGAATAAATCAGGCTTTGTGCCAGTTCTGCGCATTTATCGGCGTCAAACGGTGAGTTTTCCGAATAGCGGGATTCGAGATACATCAGAGTTCCCAGCTCGATAAGTGCCGGGATATCTCCGGAAGTTGCGTTGCGGATCATCATTAGCCCCCGTTGCTGGTAAATGTGAAAATAATCGCCAGGAGGTGGAACGGTAGCGGCTGGCGCTGCTGAATGGTCAGGGTATCTTCGCCACGTTCCCACCCCAGTTTCCCCATGTTGTGATCACCGGTGAACAGAGGCGCTGGCTGGTTGAGGATTTTTGGCCCGAACGTACGGAACGGAATAATTTGCCCGTTGCACTCTGCGCCGGTGGTATCGAGGAAGCGCAAAGTAACTTCGCTGGTTCGCTTACGCGCATTCTGGGTGGTGCCTTCTGTCGTGGAAACTTCCGGCGTTAACGTCTCTATGGTGGTTTCGTAATGCATACCCGCTTCGATAAGATGCGCTTTGCGCGTAAGCGTAATTTTTCCCTCCGTTACAGTTTGCTGTGGCATAACAGAACCATCAGCTACCACATCAACGATCTGCCCTTCGAGATGCGAAAAGCCAGACCATACCGCGGCACCTTCATTACTATGCCCGGTTGATGCGGCGTCGGTATTTAACGATTTATCGAACACCTCAACGTACCGGACGGTTTGCCCGTTTACTACGCGGCGCGCCAGCGCATACACCACGTCATCAGTATTCGAGGGAATACTTGCCACCGATTCAAAAGCGCCATTAGTGATTTGTCTGGACCACGCGACTACGTTCTGCTCACGGTCGATACCCATCGTTATCAGCGCGCCATCGGCTCTTACCATCCAGATCACGGAATCGGATTGCTGCTGATAAGCCATGTCCGAGACACCGCCGGCGGTGATGTGTTCTGCCAGTACAGTCATATCGTTGGCCGAATAAGCGACGTAGCTATCGGGGTCATAGGCCACAGCGTAGAGCTTTCGGCCAGCGCGCTGCACGAACATGATTTCAGTACCGACACGCACCGGGCGTATGCTGTTACAGCCGTATGGGCTCGGATTTTTTACCGATATGTTTGTGGAGGTAATTGCTGAATCATTACCTGCGGTGATCGTAAATTCCCCGCCGTACGTCAGCGCAATCAGGGTGTTCATCTGCGCCAGGTGCACTATCGGGTTCAACTGGTCAGAGGAAAGCGTAAAGCTGATCGCGTCGTCGTCATCCGTGCCAAGCTCAAAGGAGAGATAAACGCCCGTTTCACTAAACCAGATGGTTTGCGGATAGCGTGTTGAGCCCGCCAGCACCAGGCGCTGCTGGTACAAGGTAACGGCGCCCGGGTATCCAAACTCAGGCGTCCATACCGTGTCTTCCCGTGTCCATGCTCCCGGTGATGCTGCCTGCGTGGCGCTCAGGTCAGTACGGATAGTGCCTACTGCCTTCTGCGCACTGGTCACGCTCTTGATAAGCACCAGCCCGCTGTTAATCCGGACGTACGAACCGACATCCTCAGCCACCCATCCATTACCTGTTAACGTACCGTCACCGCTCTCTGGCGGTTCCGCATCACTCAGGGTCAGGGTGATTTCCGATCCGACAAATTCCTTAACAGAGGGTTTGCACCACTTTTGCGGGGTGTCGCGTACTTCGTCGAATGGTTCGACGATGAACGGTGCAGGCTCGAGTACCCAATTAGTCTGCCCGCGGCGCTGCAGGCGGTACGGCGGTACGCTCTGGTGAACGAGAAACATCGTATCAGCGCCCTGTACGTAGTTAACCTCAGGCAGCATGCCGACGGTGTACGGACTGGCGATCTCATATGGGGTATTGTCGCCGTTAACCAGCTGCTGGCCGTTCTGGTAAAAACGCAAATAGCCGTCGCCAAACTCCAGGACGTACGCCTGCGAACGGTTAAATACGTACGGAATAAGGCGCGCAGTACGATCGCCGTATTTTGCATGTGCAGCATAGCGAGTGCCCGGGCGGCGCATTACCCCGCCCTGCACCACACACAGGCCGTTTTCAATAATTTTCGCGCCGTTGGCGTAACGCTCAATATCAACACGCCCCATCAGGCGTGGGGAAATCTCTCCCGCGGTAAAATTTGTTTTTATCAGGTTAGCGCGCATCTCAGAACCTCGACTCATACGTTGGGTAGCCGCCGAGTTCTTCCGGCGGGTCTTCCTGCCCGTCAATTGCTTTTGCCTGACGAAGTAAAAATGCCGCCTCCTGCGTCAGACTGTCGCGGAGACTTGCAGAACCGGTAACCGCATAGGCCAGCTTTGCGGACATAAACGCTTCAGCCAGATTTATCAGCGCGGGATCCCATGTCGATTCGTCTTCATTGCGGAAGATATAACGCAGATAAATCACCTGTTGGTTCGCCATCAGACGACCATTTTCAACCCGGTACGGTACATCGTCGTGAACGTCGCCAACGGACAAGATGCGAAGTACGTCACCGGGTAGGGGGAACTGGTAGCTGAAACCAAAGGCTGGCGGTGTCACGTCGGGGGATAAAACCACGCGCTTAACGGCGCAGTTCCATGGGTGTTTACGCAGCAGATCGTTGCGCACTGTGGGATAGATGTTTGAGCAGAGCCGGGCGTGTTCGCTCGCTTCGTCAAAACTGTTAATAGGATGGGCGCCGAGCGCCAGCAATGCGTTTGAGCAGATTGATACACTGGAAGCCATAGCCTTACCTCAGATGAAAAAAGGCCGGGAGATATCCCCCGGCAAAGGCACCAGCGGCTTTATGCTACGAAATCGATGGCGACGACTTTGTTTTCCGCTGCGCGGCCTGCGCCATAGGACGCATCGACGGAAATCTGAATGGTGTTGTTTTTATCGCGGCGCGGACCGATATCGACGTTGTACTCTTCGCCGGTACCGAAATGCACAGCAGATTTACACCAGGCCGCAGCGGTTTTGGTGGTGACGGCTGGATCGCCTGCGGATGCAGAATCCAGTTTTTCGTAGGCCAGCCACTTAAAGCCCAGCCAGTTACCGGACACCGCACCTTCCTGCAGCATTTTCACTGCCATAAAGTCGGCGCTGGTCAGTGTGGTATCGCTGAGGATTTGGGTCAGCATGTCGGCGTTGTAGGTGATATACAGCTCTTCACCGTTCTGCTCGTCACACTCGTTACGGCGGAACATCGCTTTGGCGGCGATTAGCTTCGCTTTGGTCATCCCGGTACCGCCGGCGACAATTTTCTGCGATGCAGGCAGCGCAACCGGAGCGTACGCGCCAGTGTTAGAAGTTTTGCGCAGAACGGTATCGAGCAGCGCACGATAGATAACGTCATCCTTTTTGCGGTTGGATGCGGCCAGCGTCAGCTGCAAATATGGCCCCTGCGGGTCAGCAAGCAGTTTGCGCAGGTCGCGCTTTTCTACCGGCACGAACACGCCGTAGTCAGCCATCAGCGCATTACGGGTGCCGGCATCAGGCAGATCCCAGACGGTATCACCGAAACGCTCGGTGATCTGGGTCATTTCAATGGTACCCATATCGTTGATGGTGAACGACGCACCGGTGATGTTGCCGCGGTCGTAAACAGCACCTTGCAGGCGGGAATCCTTCTGCTGTGCGGCAATTTCGAAAGAATCATGGAACTGCTGGATAAACGCAGCGGTGATCATGTTCTTAGCGGTATCAAATGACATAACAATCACTCCAGAAAGTATCGCCTGCGGGGTATCGGTTTCCCGGCCCAAATCAGCACAATGCGGTTGGCGCTGGCGCATTGCGGGAAAATCAGGTATCCGGCGTCCCCACCGGGCTGGTTGTGGAGTGATTGTTAGCGAGGCGCACGGTCGGAATCCCGACCAAATACCTATATCTGCACAAAAACTAGTGCCATACTGGTGATGCTCTAAGCAACTAAGGAATGAAGTGATGAAAATTGAAGAAAAGGTTTGTTTCGATATCTTAAAATATTTGCAAGAGTTTTATCCCCATCCATTAATGACTGATGGATATACCAAATTATTAAGGACTTATGGCGAAGATAAACTTGATGGCCACCTTCTCTATATGTATCAAAAAGGACTGATATCCTCAGACATTCATTACGCATATATTGATGAGGATGGGTCCCAGATAGACAACCCTAAACGCGGCGAAGGTCGTTGGCTTATCGATACCATGCAAACCTTTATAACAGCCACTGGCCTCGATTTGCTTGATAAGCAATAAGACCAGTGGCCCAGACCGTAGTTGTGACATGTCACGCTACGGTTTGATCGCCGTAACGCTTCTGGTAGTACGCTTTCACCTGCGCAGATACGCGTTCATGGTCGGCATGCTTAGGATTCATATACGCTTCAGACTTCATCAGATCGCGGATGGTCTGCTGCTCTGCCGGGTTACTGTCGGCGCCCGCCGGTGCGTCCTCCTGCATTTCCGCACCGATTTTCGCCAGCATGCGGATCACCATCGGGTTATTGCCGATTTCATCGATGCGGCCGCGATCGCCTTCATCGGTCAGGGAATTGAATGCGAGGAAGGCCAGGCCGATATTCTTGTTAAATTCGGCGTCTGTCTTCCAGACTTCGCGCAGCTGCGTGGTGGCGGATTCAGCATCAAGTTCCGCTGCACCGTTAACCAGCGATGGGGCGATTTGCGCATACTCGCTGATGATGAAACTCATCTGGTCGTTGGTGATGCCCTTGCCGTGTGCCGATTTCATAAACGACTGCATGCGCGGATCAGCTTTGAACTCTTCCCAGTTGAAGCCTTCGGCCTTTACCTCTGGGGCGTAGTCATCAGCAGTTTTTGGCGGCGTGCCGACGCTGCCAAGGCGCTTTTCAAGAGACGTGTGAGCATCCGCCAGTTTGCGGGCAGAGCCTTCAATGTCGAGTTTTCCACCTTCGCCCATAACGCGGTATTTTTCAGGTATCCAGTCATTCGCGCCCGCTTCGCCTGCACCGGTGCTGAGAAGTGAATTACCAGCAGAATTACCAGCGTCTGCATTTTCAGCACCACCACCATTGCCGCCATCGTTACCCCCTGCACTGCCAGCTGACGCATCAGCGCCCTGCTCGGCGTTCATGAATAAGTGTTTAATCTTCCACATCGTCGTTTACTCCATCTGCACGGTTGATTTGCATCAGAATGAAATCGAGCACGGCGCGTTGTCCGGCCCGGTAACAGGTTTCACGATCGCCCTCGGCACCGCCGGGGACGTACGCCGCGCGCCCAAATCGCCGCGTTAATTCATCCAGCACCTGCGGCCCGCCTGGCATTTCCTCGAAAATGCGCTTGTAGTCCGCCGGTGATGCTTGTTTTGTAATCATTAGCCCCCCGCTACTCGTTGTCCCAGCGCTGCGCCCACCTGCTGCCCTGCTGTGGTTGCCGCCTCGCTACCTGCCTGCATCATCAGCGCCTGCCCTGCCTGCTGCTGCCGTTCCTTCTGGCGCTTCTCGCGAATTTCTGCGACCGCATCGGAAGTACGAACAACCTTAGCCGGCACGCCGAGCGCATCAGCCACCACACGACCGGCTTCATCGGCATCGAGAAGATCGATAACCTCCTGGTCGATATTGGCGAGGTTCGCAATATTCGCGCCGAAACGTTCAATGGCGGTGACGTTCTCCAGCTGCTGCGCGCGGGCAAGCGGCGAAATATAGCGCACGTTGAAATTGGCGTTTTGCAGGCTATCCGGTGCTGGCGGGAATACACCGGCACGGAATGCCAGACCGAAACAGCGCTCTACCAACGGCTGCAGGTATTCCGCCTGGAATCGACCATAGACCGGGCCGAGCAACTGGCGGATCAGCGCCACACGCACATGGACTTCGGTTGCGGTCATTGCCGGGCCGTCCTGCGGTTGCAGCTGATCGGCCATCATGATTTTGCGGATAGACGCCTGCAGGCGTTCTTCTGCGGTAAATGCCACGTTGAAATCGGAGCCGGTGAGCAACGGTTTCATGCTGTCTACGCTGTTCGCCACGACGATGCGTCGCGGGCCAACCTTGACCGTGCGCGGGTTCAGCACGCCGTCGTCTTCCGCAATCCACATCCCTGCAATTGCCAGATCCTGCGCGGCCTTCTCCATGCGCTTTGTTTCGTTCAGCTCTTTGCAGTCCGGCAGCGCATCGTATACCGGGCCGATACCGTACGGCGTGCCGGGGATTTTCATCCAGCGCGGTACGCAGCAGGGGAATTCGTGATAGCCGGATTCGCGCACAATGAGCTTGCCGCTCACTTCCACGTTGTACGATGCAAAGCGCAGGTTTTTAGCCAGGCGCGCATTCACCACGTAGTTTTCCCGCGGGAAAATGCAGTGCAGGAAGTCGAATTTGTCATCCGGCTTTTTGGCGGCCGCATCGCGAATTTTTTTGCTGACCTTATCCGCACCGAATTCTTTAATCGCCTGCTCCGCGGTGAGCTGGTAGCGGCGATAAATCGTGTCCACGATGCCATCGCGGCGGGTGGATGTGACGTAGCACTGCGCCAGCGGCCACTGCTGGAACGAGAATCCGCCCTCTTCGCGGTCTTCGTCGATGTACAGCGCGAACCAGCCGGCGCATACCACATCGAGGTTAGCCTCATAGCCTTCAGCATCGAAGTTTGCAGCGTGGATGTTTTCCCATACCAGCGTTGCACAGGTGGACAACCACGCGGCGGCATCATCCGGCAGCGATTCGCTGTCGAGGTTCAGCCACTGTGCGTTTGCCGGCGTCATGCCGGACATGAGAGCAGACGCCAGCATGCGGGCGCTGTCGGTGGCCGTGCCATCAAGCAGCCGTGCCACCTTTGATTTCGCGCTCTGTGCGTCCAGCACCTCATCGGATAGCCCCGCGCCGCGCAGCGGATAGGTGTAGTCATAGCATTCCCGCCAGACGCTTTCGTGCACCTGTCGGTTGGCTTTCAGCGTATCGGCACGCTTAACCAGCTTTACGGCGAGATCATCCATCGATTATGCCCCTAAGGTGTTTTTTGCAGCCTGCGCGCCGGTAGACAGCAGGGAAGATCCTGTATCCGTGGCGCCTTCGGCACCGCTCGCCAGCAGCGATGAGCCTTTCTTACGTTTCTTACGCGCTGCAGTGTCGGCGTTTGCGGCCTTCGCTGCCGCATCGGCTGCAGCATCTGCCTCAGCCTGTGGATCCTGCTGCACGACTTTTGGTCTACCGCCCCCACACATAACAAGTCTCCTTAGCCCGGCACATGCCAGCCGTGTTCGGTTAATACAGGTGCGCCACGTACCGGCTGCGGCTTGCCCTCTTCGTTCGTCACCATTGCGCCCGCGCCGCCGGTGCTTACATCAGTGGCTTTGCGTACGAGGGTGAGGAATTCGAGGTTGTCGGTAAGGTTCTGGTCAGTCAGGTCGGTGAAGCCCAGCTCTTCGAAGCGCGCAACGATGGTGGCGCCCTGCGCATTGAGCGTGGCAAGAATGGCGTTGCGCTCGGCCAGCGCCGTAGCGCCCAGCAGCGTCGCAACGTTCTGCTGCACCGACGGTTCGGTAGTTTCAGCGTTCAGCGCCGCGCCGGTGGCGTCCTGCGGCTGCGTTGTCTCCTGCCCCGGTGTCTCGATGGTTTTCTTCTGTCGTGCCATTGTGGTGGCTCCTGTGGAACGTGGAGCCTAGAGTGTGCGCAGGGGTGTTGGTCGGAATCCTGACCAAATGGATAATTTGTTAAAAAACGGCCTGATTTAACATAATGTACGTTATCGGCACCACGCGATCGGCACTCGTTACCGATTTAGCGTGAAGAGGTTATTTGTTGCGGTTTGCTGGCGGGAAAGTATGAAAATCGGCTGCATAAATCGTGCATAAAACAGGGCGGTTTTTGCATAGCGTTTTTAGTCAGTGAACGCCCTGTTTTTGCAAGTTTTCATGTTCACATGCGCTTTGTGCGCCAGGCGTATACGAATCGCCGTGATGTGACCTGCGCCGGCAGCTCGGAGCGCGGGCGCTGTGTGACGTAACACCAGAAGTCTATCAGCGCTTCGCCCGTATGGTGGTTCGGTGCTGCGCCCTGCTTCCAGCCGATGATAGCAGACTTCGATACATCCAGCTCGCGGGCTATCTCCTGCAGCGGGATCCCCGTCCTGGTTATGTCGCTGATGACACGGAACCAGTCTGTTTTAAACGTGGCAACGACTGGCATAGGCCACCTCGCAAAACGCGCGCACGCGCGAGCATAGAGAGCGGTTTTGTTGAGAATCCGGCGCCGCTGAATCGCCGTTGAGTGCGTTAACTGGTGATTTCATATCGCTACCCGCAATAAATTACATGTTGGGCGTGTTACCACTGTTACCACTGTTACCACCATCTTTCTAACCTTTCCCTGAACGACTTATATATATATATGGGGTTTTTAGTAAATAGGTGGTAACAGTGGTAACAGTGGTAACATCCTTTAAATTTCAATGAATTAAATTGTTACCACCTACACAATGGAGGTGGTAACAGGTGGTTACGCTTGCCGCCAAACCTTCATTAACTTGCCTTCAACGCGCCTTGTTTCGCGCTTATAACCGCAATTTTGCAAAACATTACTAATTCGCATTTCTTCGCGTTTTCCGATGTGGCGAGGATCTAACCCAATTGCATCGCGCAACACGTCGCTAGCGCGTAAAAATTCGCAATTTCGCGGAATGTCATTAGTCATCAGGTCAGGTGTATCGAGCCATTTCTCGACCGTCTCGAGCCACGCGTCTTTAATGGTGTACTGCTCATGGACACTCGCGCCGAGGCGTTCAGCATCGCGGAACTGGATACCGCCGAGGCGCTTAAATGTCTCGCGGGCTTCCGCCCACAGCAGTAGCAGGTCGCGCTTAATAGCCTGCACATCGACGCTGGAGACCTCGACGGGCAACCACCGGCGGTTACCGGTTTTATCCGCGAGGAACTCGTCTTCGTTGGTGGTACCGATGAACACAAGGCGACGCGGGAACTGCGTAGCGAACTCCCGGTATTTGGGGATCCAGTTCTCATGCGTACGCGTCACGAATGCCTTGATGGATTCCAGCTCTTTGGTGTTAAGGCCGCGCAGCTCGCCAATCTCAGCGACCAGCCGCCCGCGCATCTTGCGCGCGAGGTCGTCGTCTTTCTCTGCGAACGATATCTCTGTGAAGAAAGCAGGATCGGGGCTGAGCGCTTCCACGCCCGAGGACTTGCCGCAACCCTGCCGCCCGACGAGAATAGGCACCATGTCAGCTTTTATGCCGGGCTCCAGCACCCTGCCCGCCAGCGCCGTCCACATGTACATGGACACCGCGCGGGTGTATGGCGTATCGGCGGTACCGAAGTGGGTATGGTAGAAATGTTCGATGCGCGGTACGCCGTCCCATTCCAGCCCGTTCAGCCAGGTAGTCGCTGAATCGAAAGGCTGTTCATCTGCGGCCAGCAGTACCACATCGCGGATAAGCTCGCGCCCAACCGCTTTAAAGCCGCGTTTTTCCATCGTGATACGCAGGCGCGCGTAATCCGGATCGGTGAACGCCTGCCACTGGCCGGAGCCCGCCGGTGCGAACATGATTTCATCGCGGAACTGGTCGAAACGAATATCGATATCCACGAAATCAGGACGCACAACCGCTTTGGCCGCGTTGCTGATGGTGGCCTCGATGCGCCCCCATTTGTCACGCTCGAACGCCGGCAGCGGTAAAGGTTCGGCAATTTCGGTGCTGGTGAGGTCTTCGAAATCGTCGTTGCGGATGCCGATAGCATTCAGGTAATCACCATCGTTGCGGTGGGCGCAGCTGGCGTGCAGGCACTTGAAATGGCCGAGGTCAAAACCAGCTGTACCCGCCGGGAAGTAAACCGTACTGGTAGGGTCGCCGCCGGTACTGTGTCCGTCCTCGAACGGGCAGCGGATATAACGCTCGCCGTTGGTACCGTCCAGCAGAGTCCAGCCGTTGGCGTCCAGGTATTCCGCCGTTTCGTCGGTGGCGCCGGGTGTAAAGGTTGAGCGGTCACGCATCTTACTGCTACCCGCTTCGGTGGTGACCGATACAGGGAGAACGTCGGCCAGCTGCTGCCACAGTGTTTCGAGCTGGTCAGCCGATACCGCCGGCGGATCATCCGGCAGCTCGTTATCCCATTCGATACGGGCGCCGCTGCTGTGCGTACCGCAGGCAACGAATTGTTGACCGTTGGCCAGCAGCTCGATAATGCCGAGTTCGCCCTCGAGGCGGTGAATGCGTTTGCGGAAATCACCTTCCACACCCAGCAGGTACAGGCATTTATTGCTGTTCGCACGCCAGCGCCGCGGCGGAACGTCGCCCAGCAGCTGCGCGAGCAGGTCGCGGATCTTTTGCTGCACGTCGGCGTCTTCGCTGTCGCAATCGAGCGCCAGCCAGCCGTTACCGGTACGAACGCAAATCCCGTAATCAGGCTCTTTTGACCAGCGCGCAAAGTCGTGCTCAGTCACAACATGCTCTGTCCAGTCTTTGATACCAGTTGCCAGGCGGTCGCGGTTATACAGGCTCGGCGTTTTGCCCAGCGCTTTCAGTTTGCTGTTGGGGGAAATGGCAGCGTTCGGATTGCACACGACCGGCAGCAGCTGGTCAGTACGGCCCAGCACCAGATCGAAGTGGAACCAATCGTCAGGCGTCGCCCCCCAGTTCTTAATCTCTGGCATGGATTACGCCTTTTGTTTTGAGGCTGATTTTTTAAGCAATTTTTCAAGCTGTAAGGCGCGCAGTTCGGGGATCTCATCGCCCCACTGCGATACGGCACCTTTCGACACTTTCAGCAGCCTAGCTAGTTTAGCCTTGCTACCGGCCAGTTCTATGGCTTTTGATTTTTTCATATCCGTATTTCCTGGACTGATGAAGTTTAGATGAGGTTAAGAAAACTAAACAAATAAGTCAAGAAAACGATACCCTGAATAAGTTAAGCTAACTAAACCACATGAGGGGTAACACCATGATTAACGAACGTATTCGCAAAGCCCGCCGTGAAATAAAAATGACGCAGGAAGCTCTTGCTAAGCGTATAGGTCTGACTAAAGCCACGATTTCGATGTGGGAGTCTGGTAACACCGCGCCAAACGGTAAGAACTTGATTAACCTAGCGGAAGCTTTAAACGTCTCACCTGAATGGCTTCTGACAGGAAAAGAAACTGATAAAAAGCCTGTGGAGTCTAACGCTAGAGTGGAAGGCGGTTTTTCTGGGTGGGATTCGAATACACCACTCGAGGCTGATGAGGTGGAAATACCTTTCTTCAAGGAAGTTGAGTTGTCGGCGGGCAACGGTACCTATGTCGATTTAGATCGGTCCGGTTGTAAATTACGTTTTGCAAAGTCTACATTGCGCAAAGCTGGTGTAGATATCGAGTCCGCTGCATGTGTTAGCGTTAGCGGAAATAGCATGGAGCCGGTGCTCCCGGACGGTGCGGTTGTGGGGGTGGATATGGCAAAATCGTCGATCAAAGACGGTAAAGTCTATGCCATTGACCAGGACGGACTACTAAGAGTGAAACTACTCTACAGATTGCCTGACGGTATCCGCATCCGTTCGTATAACCGTGACGAATACGCTGATGAAGAGTATTTCAACCATGATGCCAATAAGATTAAAATTATTGGGCAAGTATTCTGGTATTCAGTTCTTCTCTAAAAATTAAGCACTCCGCTCAAGCCCGCTAAATGCGGGCTTTTCTTTACCTATTTGCAAAAAAGTACATTTTTCTTAACCTCCGCTCTTGACTTTAATGGTTTAGAGGTCTTAACTATGCATCACAAGTTAAGATATCTATACCAAACTTAACGAGCTCTTTAACAAACAGAACCGCGTGACAGGCAAGCCGCTGTGCTCCTGGCAAAACGAAATAGCACCCGATGGGATCGAGGTAAGCGCCGAGTCCGTATGCGTACGGTAAGCGTAGAGGACGACACCGCGGCGAGCTGACAAGTCACGCAAGTTGAAACGCCCCGATGATGGGGCGCTTAGTTTCTTTAACTCTGGGTTACCGGAAAGGTATCCCACGCTTAAAGAAATTACTGGTTGTAAGGATCGTAATCCGTGATTGCCTTCCCTGGATTTTCATCTTCAGAAGGCAGTCGGGCCTCTAAAGCATTTCGGTTGAACAAATAGGAAGCCCTACAGTGCGAACAAACCATATTAACGGCTCGCCCAAGACCTGGCTTAGTAACCAGACCTTCCGCTTGCAATATAGATTTTCTCTTTTGCTCGTAGCAATTGGGACAAATATAAACCGGAGTTTGGTCAACATCTGCAGAAAGCTTGCTGCGATAGACCAGAGTACCCCGCATAGGCTGGTAAAGTTCATAGCTCGCCGCTTCAGCGGCCCAGTTCTCTTGCTTTACTTTCTCATTTTCCAGTTCAACAATTTTCTCCTTAGCCGCAATCAGCAACTCCTGAAGCGACATTTGCTGCATCTGAACATCCATTAGCTTATCGAGTAGGGTGTGCGTCTTCTCTTTAACCGCATAGTCGACAGTCAGATTCTGAATTTCTCTTGCTGCTTCAACCGCGCCTTTAATTGCTCCTCCCACGCCGGATAAAGATTCAGTTATCCGGGAAAGAATTCCTTTTTCTTCAGACATATCTAATCACTCTCAAACTGTAGGGGTGAAGAGATATTAGACGATTTCTCACTGTAGGGGTACAGGGAGAACCACCTCGCCTGATGTGGTTAAAAGCAGGCACTCGCCGATATCCATTGCATTGCTGTGTGTAGTCTTTGCCCGCCTCCCATAGCGGGCCTTTTTTCCTGTCGGAAAGCGCATCCACAAAGGTGCTATGTCTCGCCCGCTGGCACCGGGTGCGCTCCCCGACATGAAAAGGAGCACTACCAATGAAACCTGAACACCTCCACCGGCTGACGGGGCGCGATGTGCTCCGCTGGCGCCGTAAACATTTCGACTTTATCACCGGGCTGGCTATCGCACTCGCGTGCGGCCTGACCATTTCCTTAATCCTTCTTATCGCGAGGATCGCTTAATGCAAATCACCAAAGAGCAGGTTAAAAACTGGCGCGCGTGCACCGACGGTTACCGCTGGTTCCTTGAAAAATTCCCGCAGGGTGGCGCGTACGCTGATGTGCATGGCGCTCTGGTTGCCGATAAGCGCTTCGACGATGCACGCTGGCTGGTCGATAAGATGTACCGCACCTTCCTGGACAGCGCTGAATTTATCCAGGCTGAGACAGCGGCCACCGATAAGATGATCGGAGAGCTCACCAGCATGCCGCAACCTTCCGGTCAGGTAGAAGGTGAGAACAGCTCCGGCTACAACGCCCGAATCGGCAGCTCCGGCTACAACGCCCGAATCGGCAGCTCCGGCTACAACGCCCGAATCGGCAGCTCCGGCTACAACGCCCGAATCGGCAGCTCCGGCGACGACGCCCGAATCGGCAGCTCCGGCTACAACGCCCAAATCGGCAGCTCCGGCTACAACGCCCAAATCGGCAGCTCCGGCGACGACGCCCAAATCGGCAGCTCCGGCTACAACGCCCGAATCGGCAGCTCCGGCTACAACGCCCGAATCGGCAGCTCCGGCTACAACGCCCGAATCGGCAGCTCCGGCTACAACGCCCAAATCGGCAGCTCCGGCGACGACGCCCAAATCGGCAGCTCCGGCGACGACGCCCAAATCGGCAGCTCCGGCAACTACGCCCAAATCGGCAGCTCCGGCAACTACGCCCGAATCACCGCTTCAGGTGCAGGATCTGTAGTGGCCTGTGCTGGCAGCATCCAGCGTGTTGTTCTGGGTGAAGGTGGCTGCGTTGCAGTTCCATGGCACGACGGTGAACGCAAGCGTTTTGCCGTGGCGTACGTCGGCGAAAACGGCATTGAAGCCAATACCCCCTACTACCTGAATGACGAAGGCCAGTTCGTCAAGATTGAGGAATAAAACATGAGTCTTGAACAAAATCTCGAACTGAACAACCAGCTGCTGACCAAGCAAAACTCGCTGTATGAACGCAATATCGAGCTGCTCGAACGTCTGGTGCAGTCGCTGGCGTCTGGCGTTGCGCTGAAACCCGACACCGTGGCGCAGGTTCAGGAGTACCGCGAAACAGTTACCGAATCGAAAACCTCGCTGACGCTCGACGATCTGCAGTTCGGCGACGTTATTGCGCTGGCGGCGTTCTACCCGGTACCGCAGCAAATCACCGAAGACATGCTGCAGCGCGCCGTTGATTACCGCGACGCCGAAGCTGACGCCCGAGTAGTGCAGATTGATGCACTGGACAGCGCCCTGCAGGGTGTGAAACGCGCTAAAGCGCTCCTGAAACCAGCCCTGCTCGACCTGTCCCGCAACGTTCTTAAGTACTGGGACGACCTGCCGACCATCGGCGAGCGCCGCAGCTTTGCCGAGCGCCTTCTCGACGCCGCACCAACCGAGCGCGACGCAGTGAAGCCGAAGAAAGGCAGCAGCAAAGCCAATCAGGAACGTAAAGGCCCGTTCTACTGGAGTCACCCGGAAAGCTGCGCAATCGGTAGTGTGGAAGACCTCGGCGCCCTGAATGAGTTACTGGAAGACGGTCTGACAGTGGAGATCAACAAAGTCGAATTCCTTCAGTTGCAGGAAGCCGCCACAAAAGAAAACACCCAGCCGGAAACAAAACACGACCAGGCACTTACCAACCGGTACGAAAACCAACGGAAACATGCTGAAGAGTGCATTAAAACACTGTGTAAAGGCGGTTATCGCGCTGAGGCGGTCGGCATCCTGGACAGCTTCGGCGCGAAAAAGCTGGGCGAAGTGGAAGACAAAGACCTCGCTGATCTGATCGCCAAAGCCGAAAAAGCTCTGGAGGACTGAGTATGGAACCGGGGATTTACTTCGATATCAGCAACGAAGACTACCACGCCGGCGACGGCGTGAGTAAGTCACAACTCGATATGCTGGCAAAGTCTCCTGCGCTTTTACAGTGGGTAAAAGCCGCACCGGAAGACGAAGAGAAAAAGTCAGCGCTTGATATGGGAACCGCTCTGCACTGTTTGCTACTGGAGCCCGAAGAATTCAGCAAGAGATTCATCATCGCGCCAGCTTTCAATCGCCGCACGAACCAGGGCAAAGCGGATGAAGAGGCTTTTTTAAAAGAGGTAGCCGACAGTGGCGCAACGGTAATGACCGCCGAAGAGGGGCGAAAACTGCAACTTATGCGCGAAAGTGCAATGGCCCATCCGGTAGCACGCTGGTTACTGGAGTCACACGGGCATTGTGAGGTTTCGATGTACTGGAACGACACCGAAACGGGCGAACTCTGCCGGATCCGTCCTGACAAGTGGCTGCCAGACCATCGAATTATCATCGATGTGAAAAAAGTCGCCGATATGGATCGTTTCGCAAGGCACGTTGACGAATTCCGTTACCACGTTCAGGACGCGATGTATCGCGAAGGGGCGCTACACGCAACGGGTGAACAACATAGTTTTGTCTTCCTCGCAGTGAGCGAAAGCATCGACTGCGGGCGCTATCCGGTAAGGGTGTTCGAACTGGATCCGCACGATGCAGCCGCCGGTAGCGCGTTATTCAGGCGTGACCTGAACACCTACCATCATTGCCGCCAGTCAGATGAATGGAACGGCATAGAAACACTAAAACGTCCGGACTGGGCGCGAAAGCAGGACAAAGAACTCATGAATGACGAAGGACAGAATACCCAAAGCCGTGTACTCGATGACTTCGAAGTAATTTCTACACCTCTCGAACTCCCGATTTGCGATCTACTGGAACGCGTCCCGTTGTTAACCCCCGAGCAATTAGCGGAGGTGTATAGCCAGGTAGAGCGCATCGAAATCTTTTGCACGGCCATCCGCGAAAAGGTAGGCAGTGATCTGGCCGCCGGTCTCACGGTGCCGGGTTATAAACTGGTCACAGCATCAGAAGGCGACCAGAAATGGTGTGATCAAGACGCTGCGGAAGAGCTGCTGAAGTCTTTCAGACTGAAGCAAGACCAGATGTACAACCAGACGGTGATTAGCCCTTCACAGGCGGAGGCGCTATTGAAAGAAGACAGCCCACGCCGCTGGACGAAAGTCGAAGCGCTGATAACCCGCTCTGATGGTATGCCCGCCATCGCGCCTGAATCCGACCCGCGCCCCGCCCTCAACGTTAACCCTGTAAACGATTTCGAGGACGTTTCTGATGAAACGTTCGCTGACGACCTCATTTGATTTAAGGAACAACACCATGAAATTGAAACTCAATAACGTACGTCTGGCCTTCCCTGCTCTGTTCGAAGCGAAAACTGTGAACGGTGAAGGCGATCCGCGCTTCTCGGCTGTTTTCCTGATGGACCCTAAGCACCCACAACTCGAAGAAGTTCGCAAAACGCTTAAACAGGTGGCGAAAGAGAAATGGGGCGAGAAGTGGGAAACCATCTACGGCCAGCTGGAGAAAAAGCTCAATCTCTGCCTGCACGATGGCGACGAGAAAGCCGAGTATGAGGGCTTTCCGGGTAATTTCTTCCTGAACGCAGCGAACAAAGCCCGCCCTACCGTTATCGACCGCGACCGTACCGCGCTGGTACAGGCCGACGGCCGCCCGTATGCCGGCTGCTACGTTAACGCCGTGGTGGATATCTGGGCGCAGGATAACAACTTTGGTAAGCGCATCAACGCATCGCTAAGCGGCGTCCAGTTCCTGCGCGACGGTGACGCGTTCGCGGGCGGTGGTGTGGCAGCGCCGGACGACTTCGACGATATCAGCGAAGGTGCCGACGCTGGCGAGCTGATTTAACCCGTCCACTGAAATTCCCCTTATCACCCGGCCATGTGCCGGGTGTTTTGCAAAGAGCATCCCTTTTCGCAAAGCACCCGCGAGGAATATCTATGTCTGAAACCATTCTCTGGGGCGACCTGGAAACCTATTGCGAAATCCCCATCAACAACGGTACCCACGCTTATGCCGAGGGCGTCGAAGTAATGCTGTTCGCCTGGGCTATCGGTGACGAACCGGTTAGCGTCTGGGATTTGACAGCTGGCGAACCTATCCCCAGCAGACTGCGCAAGGCTATTGCCGACCCTAACACCATTCTGTTTTTCCACAATTCGCACTTTGACCGCACGGTGCTACGCCATGCAATGCCGGAGTTAGCGCCGCCAGTTGAGCGCTGGCGCGACACAATGGTGCAGGCGCTGGCGCACAGTCTCCCCGGCGCACTGGGGGCACTCTGCGAAGTGCTGGGCGTTCCGCAGGATAAGGCGAAGGATAAAGAAGGCAAATCGCTGATCCAGCTCTTCTGTAAGCCCCGCCCGAAGAACAGCAAGCTGCGCCGCGCAACCAGCAAAACGCACCCGGTGGAGTGGCAGCGGTTTGTTGCCTACGCCGGGCTGGATATCGAGGCAATGCGCGAAGTCTATAAACGGTTGCCGAAGTGGAACTATCAGGGCACCGAGCTGGCACTGTGGCATCGAGACCAACGTATCAACGACCGCGGCGTATGCATGGATGTACAGCTCGCACAGGCCGCTATCGAAGCGGTAGACCTTGAACAGAAGCGACTGGCAAAGCGTACGCAGGTGATGACCGACGGCGAAGTGCAGGCGGCCACACAGCGCGACGCGATGATTAAGCACATTGTCGAATCATACGGCGTCGAGTTGCCGGACATGCAACGCAGCACGCTGGAACGCCGAATCGCTGACCCTGATCTGCCGTCGCCAGTGAAAGAGCTGCTGGCTATCCGCCTGCAGGCCAGCACCACGAGCACCAGTAAGTACAAATCGCTGATGAAGGGCATCAGTAGCGACGGGCGTCTGCGCGGTACGCTGCAATTCTGCGGTGCATCGCGTACCGGGCGCTGGGCCGGGCGGTTGTTCCAGCCCCAGAACCTGCCCCGCCCGACGCTCGAGCAGGAACACATCGATGAAGGCATCGAAGCGCTTAAATCAGGTTGTGCCGATCTGCTTTTCGATAATGTCATGGAGCTGACCAGCTCGGCGCTGCGCGGTTGCATTATGGCGCCGGCGGGTAAAAAGCTGGTCGTATCTGACCTGTCGAACATCGAAGGCCGTATGCTGGCCTGGCTTGCCGGTGAGCAGTGGAAGCTGGCAGCTTTCCGGCAGTATGACGAAGGCACCGGCCCCGACCTCTACAAACTGGCTTACGCCAAAGCGTTCAACATCACCCCGGAAGATGTGACCAAATACCAGCGCCAGATCGGCAAGGTGATGGAACTGGGCCTCGGCTTCGGTGGCGGCGTCGCGGCGTTTCTGACCTTCGCGCTGGTCTATGGCCTCGATCTCGAGGAGCTGGCAACCGCCGCGCTGCCGAATATTCCGCGCGATGTTCAGCGTGAAGCTAAGAGCTGGTATGACGAATCGGTGAAACGTAAAGCGACGTACGGGCTATCGGAGCGCGTCTTCATCGCTTGCGATTCGCTTAAACGCCTGTGGCGCCGGGCGCACCCGGAAACCTGCGATTTCTGGTACCAGCTCGAGCGTACCGTCCGCGCCGCAATTGTCACCCCTAAGAAAACGCTTTATTGCGGCTATCTGAAAGTGCGCCGCGATGGCGCCTGGCTGCGTATCCAGTTGCCGTCCGGACGCGCACTCTGCTACCCGTCGCCGACGATCGAGAAGGGAAACATCACCTATATGGGGATTAACTCATACTCGCGGAAATGGCAACGGCTCAAAACCTACGGCGGAAAGCTGGTCGAAAACGTCACACAGGCCGCCGCCCGCGACGTTCTGGCCGGTAACATGCCGCTGATCGAGAACGCCGGATACAGCATTGTACTCACCGTGCACGATGAAGTTATTTGCGAAGCGCCGGACACCGACGACTACACCGACGCTGCGCTCTCTTCCCTGCTCTCCACTAACCCCGAATGGGCGCCCGATATCCCGCTGAACGCCGGCGGCTTTGAGGCGTATCACTACCGTAAGGATTAATCGTTATGGCATTCAAATACAGAGACAGTCCGCTGTATTACCGGTCTGCGCGCGAAGCCGTGCAGCTGGAGCAGGCGGGAGAATTTGACCGCGCGGCGAAGGTCTGGGCGAAAGCCAACCGGGAATCGCGCAACGAACTAAATCAGGAATGGAGCGAACGGCGGAATGACTTCTGCCTGATGCAGAACATGCGCGAACGGCGCAAGGCGGTGGAAGATGAGCTATCGAGGTAAGGTTTTGCTGCTACTGCTGGCAACACTCACGTGTTTCTGGACGCTGCTCGCCTGGGCCATTGCGGAGGTTTTGTAATGGCCTACGAACGCGAGAGCATTATAGAAAAACACCTCGCCGCTGCGGTGAAAGCCGCCGGCGGGATTGCCTATAAGTTCGTATCCCCTGGGCGCCGTTCGGTCCCCGATCGCATCGTTCTGCTGCCCGGCGGCCGTATCGTTTTTGTGGAGTGCAAAGCACCCGGCAAAGCACCACGCGCCGACCAGCTGCGCGAGCACGAAAGGCTGCGCGCGCTGGGCTTTAACGTGGTTGTGCTGGATAGCAAAGATCTGGAGGGAATATTGTGAAATTCGATACCCGCGAGGCGTGGCTTCATGCAGCTACGCAGGAAATGGCGCCAGCGTTCAAGGAATACGGCGCACCACTTCCGCCAAAAATAAGGATCGCTATTGGCTTCCCGTCTGCTGGTTTGCGCGGGCGGGCAATTGGCGAGTGCTGGAGTAAGGAGTGTTCCGAGGATGAGCATTTCGAAATCTTCATCCGACCGGATTACAGCGACCACGAAAATTTCACCATGCAGGTGCTGGCAACACTGGCGCATGAACTTATCCACGCTGCGCTCGGCATTGAGGAAGGCCACGGCCCTAACTTCAAACGCGTGTACAAAGCAATCGGCCTCGCCGGTCGCGCAACCGCAACGTATGCGGGACCTGAATTTATCGAGGCGATGCGCCCGGTTATCGCCAAAATCGGCGAAATCCCTCACGGCGTAATGAAATCAGATCGTGGCGTGTCCACGCGCAAGAAAAAGCAAAAGAACCGATATCACAAATGCGCTTGCCCCGAATGTGGCTACACCGTACGCGCTGCAAAAAAGTGGCTCGAGCTGGGGCCGCCCTGCTGCCCCTTCCACGGAGAAATGATAACCGATGGTGACCTCTAAGCTATTCACCCCCCGCCCATACCAAGACCTCATAATCAATCACGAAATCGATATCGAGCGCTGCAATATCTGGGCGGGTATGGGTATGGGTAAAACCGTGGCGACGCTGACTGCGCTGGAAGATCTCTTCATGTGCGGCGCAGAGACACAGCCCGCGCTGGTACTGGCGCCGCTGCGCGTGGCGGCCAGCACATGGCCTGATGAAGCTGTGAAATGGGGCCACCTGCGCAATATCGAAGTGCAGCCAATTGTCGGTACCGCCAAAGCGCGCGCAGCGGCGCTGGCAAACAGCAACGCCAGCGTGTTCACCATCAACTACGACAATCTGGTGTGGCTGGCCGAAGAACTCGGCGGCCGGTGGCCTTTCGCTACTGTCATTCCTGACGAAAGCACCCGGCTTAAGTCTTTCCGGCTGCGCGGCGGTGGTAAACGCGCGGCTGCACTCGGCAAAGTGGCGCATAAGCATGTGCGCCGCTGGATGAACCTCACCGGCACGCCGGCGCCGAATGGCCTGGTGGATTTGTGGGGTCAGGCGTGGTTTGTCGACCAGGGCCAACGCCTCGGGCGCACGTACGGCGCGTTCACCTCCCGCTGGTTTAACTCGATACAATTCCCCGGCCAGAGCTGGACAAAGCTGGAGCCGTTCGCGCATTCGCAGGACGAGATCCAACGCGCGCTGGCTGACGTCACTATCTCGCTTGATGCCGCCGACTGGTTCGATATCGAAGAGCCAATCCATAACGTTATTCGCGTGGATATGCCACCAAAGGCGCGCCAGCAGTATCGCGAGATGGAAAAAGAAATGTTCCTCGAGCTGAACGGTGAAGGCATCGAAGCGCCTAACGCGGCCGCCAAAACCGTTAAGTGTCTGCAAATCGCCAGTGGCGCGGTCTACACCGACGACGACGGGAGCTGGTCAGAACTTCACGACGCGAAGCTGCAGGCGCTGGACAGCATACTCACTGAAGCAGCTGGCGCGCCGGTACTGGTTGCCTACCACTGGAAACACGACCTCGAGCGGTTGCTTAAAGCATTCCCCCGTGGCCGCCATCTTGACCAGGATCCGCAGACGCTGCGCGACTGGAACGCCGGAAAAATACCGGTTCTGTTCGCCCACCCTGCCAGCGCCGGCCACGGACTGAACATGCAGGACGGCGGCAACATACTGGTGTTTTTCTCGCACTGGTGGGATCTGGAGCAGTACCAGCAAATTATCGAACGCATCGGGCCAACCCGGCAGATTCAGGCCGGACACAACCGCCCGGTATTCATACACCACATTATCGCCGCCGGCACTATGGATGAAATGGTGATGGAACGGCGCAATTCAAAACGAACAGTGCAGGACATCCTGCTCGATGCCATGAAAAAGAGAGGCCAGTAGGCCGTAGGAGGTGGTTTGTGGCCAGCATTGAAATGATAACCGAAAAAGAAGTGATGCAGATGATGCGCATTTCATCGCGTATGACCATATGGAAATATACCGAGCGTTACAATTTTCCAAAACCGATACGCACCCACCCCAAACAATACCTGCTGTCGGAGGTGGAAGCGTGGATCTTAAACGGCGGTATCAACCCGAAATCTTCTTGATATGCCAGAATATCTTTTCTGCGTACAGCTCGTAGGCGTCTTTCTGTTCTGCTATCCAGTCATGCTTATTGTACACAGTCAGGACGCCGCCAAGCTCATGCCCCAGCATCTTCTCGATAACATGCGGGGCAACCCCCTCTTCAGAAAGGCGAGTTGCCAGCGTGCGACGAAAGTCATGTGCGGTAAATTCGCCAATCCCCAGTGAAACCTCGATTCTTTTCAGGAAGCGATTAGCACCGGCGATAGACATAGGCTTAGTCAGATCAGGCCCAGGGAAAAGAATGTTTCCGTAGGTCATTTCTGCCTTTTTCAGCAAAGTATCCGCCGCGTCAAAAATCGGTCTCCTGACAACTTTTTTGGTCTTACTCCTTTCGGCTGGAAGCAGCCAGACCCCCTCTTCCCTGTTAAACTCACCCTTTACCGAATCCCGTATCTCGCTATTTCTTGCGCCATAAAGCATTAATAACTGATGCAACAACCGGTTCGACGTTGAACCACGGCTGCGCTCAATAGCCAGCCAGATTTTTGCAAGCTGGTTGTAGCTTAGCGTCACCTCACCGACTGAGGGCTTAACACCGATATCCTTAGGCTGCAGGAGCATCAGCTCAGGCGCGCTGACAAACTGCCTACGAACGCACCACCCTATCGCCGTTCGTAATTGAATCAGTAGCTGCCTGGCACGCCGAGGGTTAATACGCTCCTCTTCGGTGAACCGCTCCACCCATAACCGCACGGGGATATCTTCGACAGGAACCCCTGGGAAAACATCGCTCATATGTTTAATGACTGTCGATTTATAGAGCGCCTGCGTTTTTTCCCTCAACGAGATATCAACGTAGTTTTCCCTCCAGTAGTCCAGGCACTCTTTTACCGTGGGCTTGTTTTGGGCGCGTAGCCCGCCGGCCAGGATCCGGGGGTCAATCCCTTTATCAACTGCCTCGCGCAAATCGGCAACCTTGTTGCGAGCGTCTCTTAACGTTAAGGATGGGTAGCGTCCAAGCCCCAGACGATGCTGTTTGCCGTCCCAACGAAAACGGAACTGAAAGCTGATTACACCTTTAGGCGTTATGCGGATCCCAAGCCCGTCTGAATCAGTGATTTCAGCCGGGCCCGAATATGGTTTACCATAGAGAGAACGCAGTTTTGTGTCGCTAATTGCCATTCTGTATTTTGTACTCAGCTAAATGATGATTTATGTACTTATCCTGTACTCAATATCGCATGTACTGGCGTAATCGACAATGTTTAGCGGTGTACAAAAGTTATCAAATAATGGCAATAAAGACGTTAAAACAAACCAAAATCAAATACATATAACATCGAGCGCATACATCAGGTGACAGTAAAAAACGAAAGCATACAGAGCACATTCCTCTTCCACGACTACGAAACCTTCGGTACCAGCCCTTCGCTCGATAGGCCGGCGCAGTTCGCCGCCATCCGCACCGATGAAGACCTGAATATCATTGGCGAGCCGGAAGTATTTTACTGTAAACCCGCGGACGACTACCTGCCGCAGCCACAGGCGGTGATGATTACCGGTATTACGCCGCAGGAGGCGCTGGCCAAAGGCGGTAACGAAGCCGCTTTCGCCCACCGTATCAACGATCTGTTCACGGTGCCGAAAACCTGTATCGTCGGATACAATAATGTCCGTTTCGATGACGAAGTCAGCCGGAATATCTTTTATCGCAATTTTTATGATCCTTACGCCTGGAGTTGGCAACACGATAACTCGCGCTGGGATCTCCTCGACGTGATGCGCGCCTGCTATGCCCTGCGCCCGGAAGGGATCAACTGGCCGGAAAACGAAGACGGCCTGCCAAGCTTTCGTCTTGAGCACCTGACCGTCGCCAATGGCATTGAACACAGCAACGCTCACGACGCAATGGCCGATGTCTATGCCACTATCGCGATGGCGAAACTGGTGAAGACCCAACAGCCGCGTCTGTTTGATTATCTGTACAGTCATCGTAATAAGCGCAAGCTGGCGACGTTGATTGACATCCCACAAATGAAACCACTGGTCCATGTTTCCGGGATGTTCGGCGCCGCACGCGGCAATACCAGTCTGGTCGCGCCGTTGGCCTGGCATCCGGATAACCGCAATGCGGTCATTATGGTTGATCTGGCGGGCGATATGTCGCCTCTGTTGGAACTCGACGCTGATACCCTGCGCGAGCGTTTATATACCCCCAGAGCCGAACTTGGCGATTTACCCGCGGCGCCGATTAAGCTGGTGCATCTCAATAAATGCCCGGTGCTGGCGCAGGCCAATACGCTACGTCCGCAGGATGCCGACCGGCTGGGAATCAATATTCAGCGCTGCCGGGAGAATGCCGAGCTGCTGCGCGCTCATCCGCAGGTACGCGAGAAAGTGGTGGCGCTGTATGCCGAAGCCGAGCCATTCACGCCATCCGATAACGTTGATGCCCAGCTTTATAATGGATTCTTTAGCGATGCCGATCGCACAGCGATGAAAATCGTCCTCGAGACCGAGCCTCGCAATCTACCGGCACTGGATATTACTTTCGCCGACCCGCGCATTGAGCGGCTGCTGTTTAATTACCGCGCGCGCAACTTCCCCGGCACACTTGATGAAAACGAGCAACAGCGCTGGTTAGAGCATCGCCGTAACGTGTTTACGCCGGAGTTTTTACAAGCCTATGCCGATGAGCTGCAGGTGATGTATCAACAGTATGCCGACGATAGTGAGAAACAGGCACTGTTGAAAGCGCTGTGGCAGTACGCGCAGAATATTGTTTGATTTGTGGGAAATCCCGGGTTGCGGCTAACGCCTTACCCGGGCAACCAACGGCGGCAGGATTCGTAGCCCGGGAACAACGCATCGCGTTGCGACCCGGGAACGATTCGTTAGCTTTTAGCGCGGCTGGCGATGATCTCATCCGCCACATTACGCGGCGCTTCCGCATAATGGTGGAACTCCATGCTGTAGATAGCCCGCCCCTGCGACATCGAACGCAGCGTGGTGGAATAGCCAAACATCTCGGCCAGCGGCACGTCAGCGCGAATAACCTGGCTGCCGAAACGCTCTTCCATCCCCTGCACCATCCCGCGACGGGAAGAGAGATCGCCCATGATATTCCCGGCGTACTCTTCCGGCGTCTCCACTTCGACGTGCATCACCGGTTCGAGGATCACCGGATCCGCTTTCCGCGCCCCCTCCTTGAAGCCGAAAATCGCCGCCATGCGGAACGCCATCTCAGATGAATCGACATCATGATACGAACCGAAAGTCAGAGTCGCTTTAACATCGACAACCGGATAACCCGCCAGCACTCCGGTCCCCATCGCTTCGCGTAGCCCCTTCTCCACGGAAGGGATATACTCGCGCGGCACCACCCCGCCTTTAGTCGCATCGTCAAACACGAAGCCGCTACCCGCCGCCAACGGTTCCAGGGTCAGCACCACGTGGCCGTACTGCCCTTTACCGCCGGACTGACGGACAAATTTACCTTCGACATCCTTCACCGTTTTGCGAATGGTTTCACGGTAGGTCACCTGCGGGCGGCCAATATTCGCTTCCACGCCAAATTCGCGTTTCATACGATCGACGATAATCTCCAGATGCAGTTCCCCCATCCCGGAAATAATTGTCTGCCCGGATTCTTCATCCGTATGCAGATGGAACGAGGGATCCTCGGAGGCCAGCCGCTGCAACGCGATACCCATTTTCTCCTGATCAGCCTTGGTCTTCGGCTCAATCGCCAGTGAAATCACCGGTTCCGGAAACTCCATACGTTCGAGGGTGATCACGGCATTTGGATCGCAAAGCGTATCGCCGGTAGTCACGTCCTTCAGGCCGACGCAGGCGGCAATATCGCCAGCATGCAGCTCGTCGACTTCATGGCGATCGTTGGCGTGCATCAACACGATGCGCCCTATACGTTCTTTTTTACCTTTCACCGGGTTAAATACCGCATCGCCTTTTTTCAATGTCCCGGAATAAACGCGGATAAAGGTGAGCTGACCAACATAGGGGTCAGTCATCAATTTGAACGCCAGCGCCGACAGCGGCTCATCGTCACTCGGATGACGTTCCGCCGGTTGGCCTTTGTCATCAATACCCTGAATCGCCGGAATATCCAGCGGCGACGGCATCAATTCAATGACCGCATCAAGCATCCGCTGCACGCCTTTATTTTTAAAGGCGCTGCCGCAGAGTACCGGTTGGATCTCACCGCTGACCGTGCGTTTACGCAGCCCGGCAACGATTTCTGCCTCGCTCAATTCACCGCTTTCGAGATATTTATCCATCAGTTCATCGCTGGCTTCCGCCGCGGCCGATACCATTTTCTCCCGCCACTGCTGGGCTATCGCCATTAGGTTATCGGGTACTGGCGTATAGCTGAAGGTCATGCCCTGCGTCGCATCATCCCACAGAATAGCTCGCATCTTAATCAGATCGACAACGCCCGTGAAATGTTCTTCGGCGCCAATGGGGATCACAATCGGTACCGGATTGGCCTTCAGGCGGTCGATCATCATCTGTACCACGCGGAAGAAATCGGCTCCCGGACGGTCCATTTTGTTGACGAAGGCCAGCCGGGGTACGTGATACTTGTTAGCCTGACGCCAGACGGTTTCCGACTGCGGCTGCACACCGCCGACCGAATCATAGACCATCACCGCGCCATCCAGCACGCGCATAGAACGTTCCACTTCGATGGTGAAGTCTACGTGCCCCGGGGTGTCGATAATATTGATGCGGTGCGGCTCAAAACTGCGGTCCATACCGGGCCAGAAACAACTTACCGCAGCGGAAGTAATGGTGATCCCGCGCTCCTGCTCCTGCGCCATCCAGTCGGTGGTTGCCGCGCCATCGTGTACTTCACCCAGCTTATGGCTCATTCCGGTATAAAACAGAATGCGCTCAGTGGTGGTGGTTTTACCGGCATCGATATGCGCGGAGATACCGATGTTGCGATAACGTTCGAGGGGGATGGGTCGGGGCATGATGCGTCCTTAGTCGTATTGACTGTCAGTTAGCGGCTAAATCTGCCGCGGTTAGGTTTACGGCATTCATATTAGTACAACTGTACGAGTATATTCGAACTATTTTTGCTATCATTACTATCGGTCTGGTTGCGACGGCACGCGTGGCGTAACAAAAGGAGTTTGGGTATATTAGCCGCCAGCCGCCGATACGGGCTGCTGTTCGCATGAACAGCACAACCGCCGACACAGGAATATTATGATCGCCAATCACCCCGAACGTGAACAAATCCGCCTTGAAAATGTCCTTTTTGCCCTCGGCAATCCTCTGCGACTGGAGATAATCCGCACGCTGGCTGACGGTAGCGAGCAGACCTGTAACGCGCTGCGTAAAGAAGATATCGCCAAATCCACGATGACCCACCACTGGCGAGTACTGCGCGATAGCGGCGTAATCTGGCAGCGCCCGCAGGGACGAGAAAACTTAATCTCGCTGCGCCGCGACGATTTAGATGCCCGCTTTCCGGGGTTGCTGGATACGCTGCTGAGCGTGATGCAGCAGGAGAAGTAAACCGTCCATTTCTGCCGTATCTGTCCGGGCTACCAGATCGCAGAAACCTGTAGCCCCGGTAAGACGGCAGCCGCCACCGGGGAAAATCGACAAGCGCCAGATGCAAAAAAGCCGAAGGTTTCCCTCCGGCTTTTCTTATCACAACGCGTGATTAAGCAACGTCTTCGTACTGTGGTACCGGGTTGCGGAAGCTTTTGGTCACGCAGGCCAGGTAAACCAGGCCAATACCGCCCCAGATCAGACCCAGAATCATCGAACTCTCTTCCAGGTTCACCCACAGTGCGCCCACGGTCAGCGCGCCGCAAACCGGCAGAACCAGATAGTTGAAGTGGTCTTTCAGTGTCTTGTTACGCTTTTCACGGATCCAGAACTGGGAAATCACCGACAGGTTAACAAAGGTGAACGCCACCAGCGCACCAAAGTTAATCAGCGCCGTTGCCGTGACGAGGTCAAATTTAATCGCCAGCAGAGCAATCGCGCCAACCAGCAGAACGTTCCATGCCGGAGTACGCCACTTCGGATGAACATAACCGAAGAAACGCGTCGGGAATACGCCGTCGCGGCCCATCACGTACATCAGACGGGAAACGCCTGCATGCGCAGCCATACCGGATGCCAGTACGGTGACGCTGGAGAAAATCAGCACGCCCCACTGGAAGGTTTTGCCCGCTACGTACAGCATAATTTCAGGCTGCGACGCGTCCGGATCTTTAAAGCGTGAGATGTCCGGGAAGTACAGCTGCAGGAAGTAGGATGCACCGATAAAGATCAGGCCGCCAATCAGCGCGGTCAAAAAGATAGCCTTCGGAATCACGCGCTCTGCGTCTTTGGTTTCTTCAGACAGGGAAGAGATACCATCAAAGCCGAGGAATGAGAAGCACAGGATGGTTGCGCCGGTAATCATCGGCACCACGTGTGCGCCTTCAGACCAGAACGGACGGGTACTGGTCAGCGTGCCCGCGCCTTCGCCATGCGAAACGCCGTAGATAATCAGGCCAATAATCACCGCCACAATACCCATCTGTAAAACCACAATCAGAGTATTGAAGTTTGCCACCGCCTTGATACTGCGCAGGTTGGAAATGGTCATAAAGCCCACCAGCGCGACAACGAAGATCCACGACGGAACGGAAGGCACCAGCGCTTCAAAGTAAATTTTCGCCAGCAGAATGTTGATCATCGGCATGAACAGGTAGTCCAGCAACGATGACCAGCCAACCATAAAGCCGACAGCCGGGCTAATGGATTTCTGTGCGTAGGTATAAGCAGAACCCGCAGACGGGAAACGGCGAACCAGTTTACCGTAGCTCAATGCCGTGAAGAGAATGGCGATCAGCGCAAAGGCGTAGGCCGTCGCAACGTGACCATCAGTCAATCCAGAGACGATACCAAACGTATCGAACAGCGTCATCGGCTGCATATAGGCAAGGCCCATCATTACAACCGGAACTAACGTAAGCGTTTTACGTAATTCCACGCGAGAGGTATTTGGAGTAGCGTTATGCGACATAGTTATCCCCTTTTACGGCGAATGCCAGCGCGTAAGCAAAAAATTGCCCCATTTCTTTCTATTCCTCAGCGACAACGACTGTCGGTTTTTAGTAAATATCTATCCGGTACGAAGCCCGGCCTCTTGGTATTGAATGATGTGTCTTTCGACCAAAAAAATAACCGACACTTTAAAAAAGCGTCGGCTAGTCTCTGGTTTTCAGGCTGCGTATTTTGCAACAACTTCTGGCCTAATGACAAGATGTTGAAAGGTTTATTAATAGGCCAATAATTCTAACCGACTAATATTCATACTATTTTAGTATTATAGATCTGCCGAATAGCACTATTTGCTAATACCGTTTGTAACCACCATTGCGCCGCCAGGCCAAAAGCGTCTTCATTCCAGCCAATCCACGCCCGATGTATCGGCGCAGGGGCGGCGATCCGTTTTTCCACCAGTTGACGATCTTCCAACCTGGGTGCCGCCAGATAGCGTGGCAGGTAAGCCCAGCCCAAACCGGCGCATACCAGCGACAGCAGGCTGGCCATATCAAAAACCGCCAGGCTTGCCTGTTTCTCGCCGTGCGGCCAGCCGCCGCTACCGATAACCGCCCGATGTCGCTGCAGCGTCCGCCAGCTCAGCGGTTCTTTGGCCTGCGCCAACGGATGTTGCGCTGCCACCACAAAACACTGTTCCAGTTCGCCGAGTTGGCTGAAGCTGAAGTTCGCCAGCGCTGGCGGCTCATATAGCCCCCCCAGCACCATATCAACCTCCCCCGCGACGAGCATTTCCCAACCCTCGCTACGTTTGAACTGTAAACGAGCCACGTTGCGCTGTTGATAGAATTGTTCAATCAGCGGAGATAACCGTGAAAATGGAAAAGTCATATCGATACTGATGGTCAGCGTATTTTCCCAGCCCTGATGCAGCCGGATGGCCTGTTGTTCCAGCTCGCGGGCGATATGCAGCACCTCACGCCCTTTTTCAAGCAGCATCTGTCCGGTACGGGTAAAACGCGCCCGGTGACCGCTGCGGTCCAGTAGCTGAATATTAAGGTCGCTTTCCAGCTTATGAATGGTGTAACTCAGCGCCGAGGGAGTTTTATAGAGCTTTGCCGACGCGGCGGCAAAGCTCCCCTCTTTTTCTAAGGCATCAAGAATAACGAGGACATCCAGCAGTGGTTTCATCGCCCCCCCCTTGCGGTACGCGATCGCCTGCTGGCGGTTACTCCATCGGCATCACCAGCGGATCGGGGTACTGATATTCAAAGCCCAGCTCATAGCAAATCCGGTTACCGTCAATAATTTTGCCTTTCCCGCCTTTCGGGTTATCGGCAAATACCGGCAACGGCAGCCCAAGTTCGCGGGCCATCTGCGGGTAAAAGACGCCGCGCGCCGGATGCTGAGGCGCACATATATTATAGATGTGTCCGCCCTTCGGGGCCTGAAGCAGTAACTCAATCGCGGCAATCACATCCTGCAGATGCACCAGGTTTACACCATGCTGGCCGTCCGGCGCCGATTTACCGGCAAAGAAACGCCCCGGATGGCGCGAGGGCCCCACCAGCCCGGCGAGGCGTAAAATATCCACCGACGTTCCTGGCAGCGCATGCAGCCAGTCCTCCAGTTCTTTCAGTACTCTACCGCTGGCGGTCTGCGGCTGTCGCGGCGCACTCTCTTTTAGCGTTCCTTCAGTATCGCCATAGACCGATGTCGAGCTGGTAAAAATAATGCGCGGAATATGGCGGGCCAAAGCGGTATCGACAATCTCCTGTACCGCCTGCAGATAAAAATCTTCCCCGGGGCCGGTACGTCGCGCAGGTAACGTAATAACCAGCGCATCGACGTTCATCAATGCGTCCAGATCTTCGGCATCGCACACCAGCTGCGGCTCAAGACGTAGCGGATAACCTTCAATACCGCACATTCGCGCCGCCTCCACGCCATCCTGCGTCGTTTTACTGCCGGTGACCTGCCACCCGCGCGCTCTCAATGACAGCGCAAGCGGCATACCCAGCCACCCTAATCCGACAATCGCGACCTTTTTCATACCTGGCTCCTGACTCATTCGCTGTGCTGATACTAGGCTACGCCAGCCTGCGGGAACTGACAATTTGTTCAGCCAATATGAAATGAATTAATGATGGAAAAAAGGGCTTGCTTTATGCGCTGCAAGTGGTTTAGGTTAAAAGACATCAAATGCATAGTCATTCAACGAGAATTTTATGAGCAGCGTTCAATTTAAAAACCACCACCATCACCATCATCCTGACTAGTCTTTCAGGCGATGTGTGCTGGAAGACGTTTGGATCTTCCAGTGGTGCACGAACGCAAAGAGAGCCCCCGGAAGATTCACTTCCGGGGGCTTTTTTTTGGACCTAATTCGGACAGATTCAGACAGGTATTCAGAGGAAAACAACAATGTTAGACAACACCCGTTTACGCATAGCTATTCAGAAATCCGGTCGTTTAAGTGAAGATTCACGCGAATTGCTGAGCCGCTGCGGCATTAAAGTCAATCTGCACACCCAACGTCTGATCGCCCTCGCGGAAAACATGCCGATCGATATCCTGCGCGTTCGCGATGACGATATCCCGGGACTGGTGATGGACGGCGTTGTCGACCTCGGCATTATTGGCGAAAACGTGCTGGAAGAAGAGCTGCTGAGCCGTCGTGCTCAGGGCGAGGATCCACGCTATTTCACCCTGCGCCGTCTGGACTTCGGCGGCTGCCGCCTGTCGCTGGCGACGCCGGTTGATGAAAACTGGAACGGTCCGGCGGCGTTGGATGGCAAACGTATCGCCACCTCCTACCCGCACCTGCTGAAGCGCTACCTCGACCAGAAAGGTATTTCCTTTAAATCTTGTCTGCTGAACGGTTCCGTTGAAGTCGCTCCGCGTGCTGGTCTCGCCGATGCCATCTGCGACCTGGTATCCACCGGTGCGACCCTCGAAGCCAACGGTCTGCGCGAAGTTGAAGTTATCTATCGCTCAAAGGCTTGCCTGATCCAACGCGACGGCGAGATGGATGCAGTGAAACAGCAGTTGATCGACCGTCTGCTGACCCGTATTCAGGGAGTGATCCAGGCCCGCGAATCGAAATACATCATGATGCACGCGCCGAGCGAACGTCTGGAAGAAGTCGTGGCGCTGCTTCCGGGTGCCGAACGGCCAACTATTCTGCCGCTGGCTGGCGACAAACAGCGCGTGGCCATGCATATGGTCAGCAGCGAAACCCTGTTCTGGGAAACCATGGAAAAACTGAAAGCGCTGGGCGCCAGCTCCATTCTGGTGCTGCCGATTGAGAAGATGATGGAGTAATCCAGCGGTTTGGATACGGGACAAACAGGGGGAATGACTATGAGCTTCAATACCATTATCGACTGGAATGACTGCAGCGCCGCACAACAGCAACAACTATTAATGCGCCCGGCAATCTCAGCGTCCGCTAGCATCAGCAAAACGGTGGCGGAAATTCTCAGCAACGTCAAAGATCGCGGCGACGCGGCGTTACGCGAATACAGCGCCACCTTTGACAAAACCACCGTGACGACGCTGAAGGTGACCGAAGCGGAGATTGCCGCCGCTGGCGCCCGCCTCAGCGACGAGCTCAAACAAGCGATGGCGGTGGCGGTCAGCAATATCGAAACCTTCCACAATGCCCAGCGTCTGCAGGCCGTCGATATCGAAACTCAACCCGGCGTGCGCTGCCAACAGCTTACTCGCCCAATCGCCTCCGTCGGCTTATATATTCCGGGGGGCTCGGCGCCGCTGTTTTCCACCGTGTTGATGCTGGCGACTCCGGCGCGTATTGCTGGCTGTCAGGAAGTGGTGCTGTGCTCGCCGCCGCCGATCGCCGATGAAATCCTGTACGCGGCGCAGCTGTGTGGCGTTCGCAATATCTTTAACGTCGGCGGCGCGCAGGCGATCGCCGCCATGGCCTTCGGCACCGAATCAGTGGCGAAAGTCGCCAAAATCTTTGGCCCGGGCAACGCCTTTGTCACCGAGGCTAAGCGCCAGGTCAGCCAGCGTCTTGATGGCGCGGCCATCGACATGCCTGCTGGCCCATCGGAAGTCCTGGTGATCGCCGACAGCGGCGCGACGCCGGATTTCGTGGCGTCTGATTTGCTCTCTCAGGCGGAACACGGCCCGGATTCACAGGTTATCCTGCTGACCCCGGACGCAGAAATGGGAACCCGCGTTGCGGCCGCGGTTGAACGCCAGCTGGCCGCCCTGCCGCGTGCCGAAACCGCGCGCGAAGCGCTTTCCGCCAGCCGTATTATCGTCGCCCGCGACCTCGACCAGTGCATTGAGATCTCCAACCTGTACGGCCCGGAGCACCTGATTATCCAGACCCGCGATGCCCGCAAGCTGGTTGACGGCATCACCAGCGCCGGTTCGGTATTCCTTGGCGACTGGTCGCCGGAATCTGCGGGCGATTACGCCTCCGGCACCAACCACGTACTGCCGACCTATGGTTATACCGCGACCTGCTCCAGCCTGGGTCTGGCGGATTTCCAGAAGCGCATGACCGTGCAGGAGCTGTCGCGCGAAGGCTTCGCGGCCCTCGCCCCAACCATTGAGATCCTGGCAGCGGCCGAACGGCTGACCGCCCACAAAAACGCCGTGACGCTGCGCGTGGCAGCCCTTAAGGAGCAAGCATGAGCATTGAAGATTTAGCCCGAGCCACTGTTCGCGCGCTGACGCCGTATCAGTCCGCCCGCCGTCTCGGCGGTAAAGGCGACGTGTGGCTGAACGCCAACGAATTCCCGACTGCCGTGGAATTCCAGCTCACCGAGCAGACGCTGAACCGCTACCCGGAGCCGCAGCCGCAGGCCGTTATCGAAAACTACGCGCAATATGCCGGCGTTAAGCCAGAGCAGGTGTTGGTCAGCCGCGGCGCCGACGAAGGTATTGAACTGCTGATTCGCGCCTTCTGCGAACCGGGTCAGGACGCCGTGCTTTATTGCCCGCCGACCTACGGCATGTACAGCGTCAGCGCCGAAACCATCGGTGTCGAATGCCGGAAAGTACCGACGCTCGCCGACTGGCAGTTAGACCTGCCGGGTATCGAGGCCAATCTCGATGGCGTAAAAGTGCTGTTTGTCTGCAGCCCAAACAACCCGACCGGACAGATTATCAATCCACAGGATCTGCGCGCGCTGCTGGAAATGACTCGCGACAAGGCGATTGTCGTTGCCGATGAAGCCTATATCGAATTTTGCCCGCAGGCGACACTGGCTAGCTGGCTCAGCGACTATCCACATTTAGTTATTCTGCGCACCCTCTCGAAAGCCTTTGCGCTGGCCGGGCTGCGCTGCGGCTTTACGCTGGCTAACGCTGAGGTTATTAATGTGCTGTTGAAAGTCATCGCGCCCTATCCGCTGTCGACGCCAGTGGCGGATATCGCCGCTCAGGCGCTGTCGGCACAGGGCATCCGCGCGATGCAACAGCGCGTTACGCAGATCCTCGACGAACGCGCTTATCTGGTCAATGCGCTGCGCGGCATCGCCTGCATCGAGCAGGTGTTCGATTCCGAGACTAACTACCTGCTGGCGCGTATAACCGCCTCCAGTGCGGTGTTTAAATCTTTGTGGGATCAGGGCATTATCTTACGAGACCAAAATAAACAACCTTCATTAAGCGGCTGTTTGCGTATCACTATCGGTACCCGTGCAGAGAGCCAGCGCGTGATTGACGCTTTGACTGCGGAGAATGTATGACCCAGAAGTTTCTCTTTATTGACCGTGACGGCACGCTGATTTCCGAACCGCCGGTTGATTTTCAGGTAGACCGCTTTGAAAAACTGGCGTTCGAGCCGCAGGTAATCCCTGCGCTGCTCAAACTGCAGCAGGAAGGCTATCAATTGGTGATGATCACCAACCAGGATGGACTCGGTACCGAGAGTCTGCCACAGGATGAATTCGACGGCCCGCACAACCTGATGATGCAGGTCTTCTCCTCGCAAGGCGTTAACTTCGATGCCGTCCTGATCTGCCCGCATATGCCTGGCGATGATTGCGACTGCCGCAAGCCGAAAACCCGGTTGGTACTCCCCTGGTTGGAAGATGGCGTAATGGATAAGGCTCACAGCTACGTCATCGGCGACCGCGCAACCGACATCGAGCTTGCGGATAACATGGGCATCATCGGCCTGCGCTACGATCGTGAAACGCTGAGCTGGCCGACTATCTGCGAACAGCTGACTCGTCGCGACCGCTACGCCCACGTCGAGCGCATCACCAAAGAGACCCAGGTGGATGTAAAAGTATGGCTGGACCGCGAAGGCAGCAGCAAAATCCACACCGGCGTCGGTTTCTTCGATCACATGCTTGACCAAATTGCCACCCACGGCGGCTTCCGCCTGGAGATTAACGTCGGCGGCGATCTTTATATCGACGATCACCACACCGTGGAAGATACCGGGCTGGCGCTAGGCGAAGCGCTGAAGCTGGCATTGGGCGACAAACGCGGCATTAACCGTTTTGGCTTTGTGCTGCCGATGGATGAGTGTCTGGCGCGCTGTGCGCTAGATATCTCCGGCCGCCCGCACCTCGAGTATAAAGCCGACTTCACTTACCAGCGCGTGGGCGACCTGAGCACCGAGATGGTAGAACACTTCTTCCGCTCGCTCTCCTACACCATGGCGGTAACGTTGCACCTGAAAACCAAGGGCAAAAACGATCACCACCGCGTGGAGAGTCTGTTCAAAGCCTTTGGTCGTACATTACGCCAGGCCATCCGGGTACAGGGCGACACGTTGCCATCTTCGAAAGGGGTATTGTGATGAACGTGGTGATCCTCGATACCGGATGCGCCAACCTCAATTCGGTGAAATCCGCAGTTAGCCGCCACGGCCACGAACCGGTGGTCAGCCGCGAGCCGGACGTGGTACTGCGCGCCGATAAACTGTTTCTGCCCGGCGTGGGTACCGCGCAAGCGGCAATGGATCAGCTGCGCGAACGCGAGCTGATCGATCTGATTAAAGCCTGTACCCAGCCGGTGCTGGGGATCTGCCTTGGCATGCAGTTGCTCGGCAAACGCAGCGAAGAGACCAACGGCGTCGAGTTGCTGGGCATTATCGATGAAGAAGTGCCGAAGATGACCGATCACGGGCTGCCACTGCCGCACATGGGCTGGAATCGGGTGTATGCCAAAGCGGGCGACCGACTGTTTCGCGGCATCGAAGAAGGCGCGTATTTCTATTTCGTGCACAGCTATGCCATGCCGGTCAATCCGTACACCATCGCCCAGTGCAACTATGGCGAGGCCTTCACCGCGGCAGTGCAGAAAGATAACTTCTTTGGCGTACAGTTCCATCCTGAGCGCTCCGGTAGCGCGGGCGCGCAGCTGCTGAAAAATTTCCTGGAGATGTAATGATCATTCCAGCTTTAGATTTAATTGACGGGACCGTGGTGCGTCTGCATCAGGGTGATTATGGTCAGCAGCGCGATTACGGTACCGATCCGCTGCCGCGCCTACAATCCTATGCCGCCCAGGGCGCAGAAGTGCTGCACCTGGTTGATCTGACCGGGGCAAAAGATCCGGCCAGACGCCAGATCCCCTTGCTAAAAACATTGGTCGCGGGCGTTAACGTGCCGGTACAGGTCGGCGGCGGCGTGCGTACGGAAGAAGACGTTGCGGCGCTGCTTGAGGCGGGCGTCGCGCGCGTGGTGGTCGGCTCGACCGCCGTCAATTCACCGGATAGGGTCAAGGCATGGTTTAAACGCTTTGGCTCTGAACATCTGGTGCTGGCGTTGGACGTACGCATTGATGCCGAAGGCAATAAACAGGTGGCGGTCAGCGGCTGGCAGGAAAACTCCGGCGTCACTCTGGAAGCATTGGTGGAAAGCTATCTGCCGGTCGGCCTGCAGCACGTACTGTGCACCGATATTTCGCGCGATGGCACCCTCGCCGGCTCTAACGTCTCATTATATGAAGAAGTCTGCGCCCGCTATCCGCAGGTGGCATTCCAGTCTTCCGGCGGAATCGGCGATCTCAATGATATCGCCGCGCTGCGCGGTACCGGAGTTCGCGGCGTGATTGTCGGCCGCGCGCTGCTGGAAGGTAAATTCAACGTAACGGAGGCGATCCAATGCTGGCAAAACGGATAATCCCCTGCCTTGACGTCCGCGACGGTCAGGTAGTGAAAGGCGTGCAATTCCGCAACCACGAAATTATCGGCGATATCGTGCCGCTGGCGAAACGCTACGCCGATGAAGGCGCGGATGAGCTGGTGTTCTACGATATCACCGCCTCCAGCGATGGCCGCGTGGTCGATAAAAGCTGGGTATCGCGCGTAGCGGAAGTGATTGATATTCCGTTCTGCGTTGCGGGCGGGATTAAATCTCTGGACGATGCAGCACAGATCCTCTCCTTCGGCGCCGACAAGATTTCTATCAACTCGCCTGCGCTGGCGGATCCGACGCTGATTACCCGTCTCGCCGATCGATTCGGCGTGCAGTGCATTGTGGTCGGCATTGATACCTGGTTTGACGAACAGACCGGTAAATATCACGTTAACCAGTACACCGGCGATGAAAACCGCACTCGCGTGACGCAGTGGGAAACATTGGACTGGGTGCAGGAAGTACAGAAACGCGGGGCGGGAGAAATCGTCCTCAATATGATGAACCAGGACGGCGTGCGTAATGGCTACGATCTGGAGCAGCTCAGGAAAGTACGCGAAGTCTGCCACGTGCCGCTGATCGCCTCCGGCGGCGCCGGAACCATGGAACATTTCCTTGAGGCCTTCCGCGACGCCAACGTCGACGGCGCCCTCGCCGCTTCCGTATTCCATAAACAGATTATTAATATTGGTGAATTAAAAGCGTACCTGGCGGCCCAGGGCGTGGAGATCAGGGTATGTTGAGTGAACAACTGGATTGGCAAAAAACCGACGGCATGATGCCGGCGATCGTGCAGCACGCCGAATCAGGCGAAGTGCTGATGCTGGGATATATGAATCAGGAAGCGTTGGCCAAAACCGAGCAAAGCGGCAAAGTGACCTTCTACTCGCGCACTAAACAGCGCCTGTGGACGAAAGGAGAAACGTCCGGCCATTTTCTGAACGTAGTCAGCATTACCCCGGATTGCGATAACGATACTCTGCTGGTGCTGGTGAACCCAATTGGCCCAACCTGCCACAAAGGCACCTCCAGTTGCTTTGGTGAAACCGGGCACCAATGGCTGTTCCTCTATCAGCTCGAGCAGCTGTTAGCTGAACGTAAACATGCCGATCCGGAGAGCTCCTACACGGCGAAACTCTATGCCAGCGGTACCAAGCGTATTGCGCAGAAAGTGGGTGAAGAAGGTGTGGAAACCGCGCTGGCAGCGACGGTACATGACCAGTTTGAACTGAAGAATGAGGCATCGGATCTGATGTATCACCTGCTGGTGCTACTGCAGGATCAGGGGTTGAACCTGGGAGAAGTGATAGAGAATTTAAGGGCGAGACATAAATAATCATTACGCTTGCTCATAAACATAAAAAGGCAGATTTATCACCAAATCTGCCTTTTTATTATACCGGATTAATACTTATTTTGACTTTGTCGGCAGTGCTGACAGACAGCGCTTGTTAAGTTGCCGGCGTTCTTTATCAAAAAACCAACCCCATTTGTTGAAGTATTTAACCGCTGAACTCATATGATAAAAAAGAAACTTAACGCTGTGGTATGATTTTCGTTGTGATAAATGAACGACTGTCGAATCAGGACAATAAGTAACATTAAAATTCCCCGCGCTAATGCGACGCGAAAAATCAACATCTTCTAAATACATAAAAAATCGAAGATCGAAACCTCGAACTTGCTTAATGGCATTATTGCTCACCATCATGAAACATCCTGACATCGATGGTGCGTAGAATGCCGCATCAAAATTAGCATGACGAAGTTCATAGTCATCATTGATATCAGGGAAAAAGGATGACAGAAAGCGTCGACCAAAAAGCTGAAATGGCGCAGGCAATAGTTTTGTCGCATATTGCAATGCACCATTTGGATAAGTAATCTTTGGCACAGAAAGATCGACTGCTCTTTCCTTACAAAAATGAAAGAGCTTATCGACTTCACCCTGCGCATAATAAATATCAGGATTACAAATTAAAAAATAGTCACATTTGTTTTTATAAGTATCAAAAACTTTATTATGCCCGGCACCGAAGCCCTGATTATCAGACAGTTTTATGACATCGACTTTATCATGATTATAATCATCCAACCAATGACAAAAAGAGCCATTATCTACGATAACAAGTTTACTGATACTCTTTTCATTCAATAATGAATTAAGCGTGAGCTCAATTTCCTGAAAAGAATGTTTATAAAGAACAAGTGAAGCTAGTATATTCACATAGCACCTTACTAAATTTTTCCAACACAAACATAAAACATGACAGATAATGTACCGAGTTTATCTAATGGTCAATTCCAGATTGTCCGAAAGGGCAAATCCCTGATAAGGGGTTGCCACTGTTAATCATGTTCAGGGAGACTCGAAGACACAGCCAAAGTGTATGAATAAGATACCTTCACTATTAATTTATTCTATACCAACTATTTTATGTATTTTAAAGATGTTGATATTTGCAGAAGGGCAAAAAATGAAACTCCCCTTCACGTACGTACCAAATCGTCAAGCTGTACATAAAGGGGGGTTAATAACCAGAAATTTGACGCCAGGTACTTGAACGTAATGCTTAATAAGTGACCTGAACCACCATTTCCTGATGTTAAGCGTTAAGAGAGTGAGCGATAGCATCAGCGATTCGCGATGATGCTTTGCCATCTCCGTATGGATTGTGTGCAAAGCTCATTGCTTCATACGCAGATTGGTCTGTCAAAAGCGCAGAGACCGCATCAAATATACGCTTCTCATCGGTACCGACAAGTTTTACGGTGCCCGCATCTACCGCTTCTGGTCTCTCAGTAGTATCACGCATCACCAGTACAGGCTTCCCAAGGGATGGCGCTTCCTCCTGGATACCACCGGAATCGGTCAGGATGATACTCGATGCGTCCATCAGGAATACAAACGGAAGGTAATCAAGAGGCTCAATCAGGTAAATATTATCCTGTCCACGCAATACAGAGTTAACCACACCGCGCACGTTAGGGTTTAAGTGCACAGGATAGACAAAATCTACATCCGGGAATGTTTTAGCTAACTTGAGAACCGCATTACAGATTCTTTCAAAACCACCGCCGAAACTTTCACGGCGATGTCCGGTAATTAATACAATTTTACGATTATCATCAATAAACTCGAACTTTGCCTTCAACTCACTAGCCAGCACAGAGTCTTGTGCCAATTTATCTTTGACCATGAGAAGAGCATCGATAACGGTATTGCCAGTAATAATGATGCGATCTTGCGGCACATTCTCCAGACGTAAGTTATCAGCGGAAGTCGTAGTTGGAGCAAAATGCAAATTAGCCAGTGCTCCGGTAAGTTTTCGGTTACCTTCTTCTGGCCATGGCGAATAAATATCATTGGTTCTTAAACCGGCTTCAACATGACCGACTTTAATTTGCTGATAATAACTAGCAAGAGTAGCTGATAATGTGGTAGCGGTATCACCATGAACCAATACATAATCAGGCTTAAACTCTTGAAGGACAGAACGCAGCCCCAAAAGAATAGAAGATGTTATGTCAGTGAGATCCTGACCTGACTTCATAATATTGAGGTCATAATCGGGAGTAATATTGAATAACTGTAAGACCTGGTCGAGCATCTCTCTATGCTGCGCGGTAACACATACCTTACTTTCGAATCGACTATCTCCTTTAAGGCACTCGACTACCGGGGCCATTTTGATTGCTTCAGGTCGGGTCCCGAAAATAGATAATATTTTAATCGCACTCATGATTTCTCTCGTAAACTAATCATATTGAATCTCCTTGCCATAAAAGAAAGCAGTAACCTGGGGAAAGATTACGCCCCGCTGCATGCAAGGACTGGTGTGAGGTACCTACGGTTCATCACGCACGATACATCTTTCCGCACCACCAACAGTCTTCATTAGAGCGAAAATGTACCTTGTTAGCCTCTTTCCCTGAATGTACATCTCTTACGATCTTTTAATCCCAAACAGTTCTTCCGTTAAGATGCTGAATCTGTCCTCCCAAAAGATGGGTTTCTCTACAACAGGTTCAACGCCCGCTAAGTGCTGTTCAAGCGTCACGGCGAGTCCGCTATCGACTCGACTCGTCATTTCGCCAAATCGGGTTGTGATAACAGGGATACCAGCAGCCACATACTCATAGTATTTAACAGGATCGACGGATTCCGTTAATTCATTAATACGAAAAGGGATTAACCCGTATGTAAATGAATTAATTAGAGCGGGGACGTCTTTGTGATCAATTGCCGGTTTAATAACAACGTTATCCGGTATATAGTCTGGTCTGACATAAAGGGGGCCAACAATAACCACCCTGGCATTGGGTCTGGATTCAGAAAGTTTTGTAATAAACTCCCAATCAAACCACTTTGCAACGCTACCAATATAGCCATAGGTAACAGGCTTATCGGTGCTCCCCTGCTGTTCAGCTTTTATTCGCTGAATAGTAGAATAAAAACTCTTTGAACACGCATTTCTAACAAGATAAGCACGACTAGCATTATTACCGAACTTATTGAGTAAGCCTTCGGAAGAAAACATTGTAATATCGGTATTACCAAGCAGTTTCCTGAAGAGACGCGCGACGCTTTTTTCCGCATAACCAGTAAAGAAATGCGGATAATCATCCATTGCATCAGCAACGATATGATTAAATGCCATACAGCGAATCAGTTCAAGACCTAAGACACTAGGTTTCCCGACAACCAATATTGCCTGTTGCCCATTAATTATGCTTTTTAATCTCTTAATAAAACGGTGTATGGTTACCCAATTCACCACCTTATAGAGTAAGTTAAACGGTTCAATAGGAACAACATTACCCACACGAATAAAATCAATGTTGGCATGCTTCGAAATACTTTTTGATTCAACGCCAACAATTTTGGTTCTAATGTCTGAGTACTTCGGAAAGCGGGAAGGCAAAGGGTCAACCCAGATGACTTTTTCCACATCATGATCAGCAATAAAATCTGCAAAAAAATGTGGACGCTGCGCAATGCTATCCCAGTTAACCGGGGATAAATACACCACTATCATATTAGTGAACCCCAGGTCTGTAGCTATGTGGCTTCCATTTCCCCCACTTGCTTTCAAAAACAGCCTGATTCTTTTGCATCAGCAATTCTTTTTGATTATTTTTGAGTTTATTAAAACTTGCAGAAAGATGATGATGCACAAAAGCGTCGTCTACTGCCGCCATATCCCAACCGGCTAGCTCTACGCGCTTACAGTAGTCATCATCCTCAAAAAAGCCTAATCCATAATCGGGTGAAAGGCCGCCAACTTTTTCATATACTTCACGCCGTATTGCTGCGCAAAAGAAAGCAAGACAGCGCATTGGATACAATTGGTTGGCATGGTTAGAAATGTATTGCAAAGACCTAACATGCATTTCGGACCAGTTGTTGTAGGTAATATTAATTTTAGATTCATTACCGATATTGTTCGTCACCGGTCCAACAAGTCCTAGCCCAGGATTACGTTTGAACGCTTTAACGATGCCACCAAGCCAGAATGGAGAAACATAGGTATCGTTATTGAGTACAATAAGAATATCGCCAGTCGCCTGTTCGAGGCCAACGTTATTCCCTGCTGCGAATCCCATATTTTCATCATTAAGGATAACCGTATAGTTTGGTTTATCCATATAGTTTTTTTGCAGATAATCACGGGTATCATCAGTAGATAAATTATCTACAATGATGACTTCGTAATTATCGTATTCTGTATTTCGTTCAATGCTATGCAAGCACTCTTTCGTCAATGCCAGGTTGTTATACGTCAGTACAATCAGGCTGACTTTAGGCTTACTCGCGTTTAGTGTTTGAAGAGCATCGCCAAGTTGGCGTGCGCGACTTTCCCAGTCATGGTTTTTTGCCCACTGGCTACGTTTTTCTTTCAGATCTTCATCTGTCGTTTCCGCCATAGCCGTAGCAATCTGAGCAATGAATTGCTCTTTTGTATCAGCAACGTGGACGACATCGCCCATCACGATGACTTCCGGCATAGCTGTACATACTACCGGCTTTCCTGCCGCCAGATATTCATACACTTTTACTGGATTGGTACACAACGTCAGTTCGATGAGCTTGAAGGGAATCAAACATACGTCAAAATCCTTCAAGTAAGGTGTCAGTTGTGCATAGGGCACTTCGCCGAGAAATTTGATGTTATCAATTTTCTTCGCTGCGGTAATATCGCATGTTGCGCCGCCAATCATAACAAAATCATATTGCGGATAGGCTTTTGCTGCTGCAATTAAGAGATCAAGATCAAACCATTCCGCAATGGCACCATAGTACCCTACGACTGGGCGTGTTTTAGTCAGAGCACCCTGCTGAGGAATTTTTGCAAAATAATCTGCCTCGCAACCGTTACGGATAATGATATTTTCGCGATGCTTCGCAACACTCTCGGAGAGTCGTTGTGCTGTGGTGATGACCAGGTCTGAAGATTTGAATAACTTATCCTCTTCCGTCAACATCGTGGACTCGTTGTTTTCAAAGCCAGCATGGTGATCCATACAGTCGTAGATTATATTGTTAGAAGATAATCCTTCCACAACTTCTCGCCAAAATGGTAAGTCGATAATTGAATTGGTGAAACCGAAACCAAAAGCCTGTCGTACCAGATAAATGCTATGGATTAGAAAGTGGATCTGTTCTTGATCCAATTTATCCTTATAAATATTGACTTCATGTTTGTTGATATTCAATTTACATAAGACAACATTTTCCACTGGCATTTTTTCAATAGAAAAACCAGGAGAGGTACTTACATTAAATGTCGTCGAAAAATAGACGACACGGCTGCCCAATTTCGCCAGTTCTTTGACTAACTGCTGTGGCCGTTGCAAACGAAAATCCCAGTCAATAACCGGGAAAAGCAAGATATCAAAGCCGCCATTTCGCTTATGCAGCTGGTGTAAACATGACAAGTCACCGTTGATATCACCGCTATCTTTACCAAGATGCCCAGCAAAAGAACTTGTTACAGGATGCGATTCCAGATTAATACCACGAACACGTTGATAGGTTTTTTTGACTTTACCGCGTGTGGCTGGCGAGAGCTGATAATAAAACGGTCGCACTATATTTTTGATTTTACTTTTTAACATTTTAAATCAATCCCTATTGCCTTTTAAAAAACCGAACACCCGTTGTAAGGCATTCTGTTTTTTAGTCTCTTGCGTTAATTCAGTACTAACCGCAGTTACCGCTGCTAGTCTTTCCTTCTCTTCATATTCTTGAACTTTTAAATTCAGAGATTGTGCCCATTCAGAAATTTCCATGGCATTTTTCTCAGTAACTTTGAGCGTTTCAATCCATTTTTCATAACCCAGAATGGCGTCCTGTAAGACTTTATTCTGAAAACGGTTAACCAGGATTTCACGCTCCTTAAAGTATGATCCACTATCAAAGAAATAGGCAGTACTACCAGCATCCGTCGATTTGCTCAGTAAAAACCGGCGAATATGGAATTCTGCATTAAAGAATTTACTCTCGCTAATGAAATATTGCTGGTATGTCAGGTAAACAAATTTAAGTAAGGTAGCATCGTCAGCATTATAGCCAGCTAATTCTTTGAGTTCTTCAGCAGGAATACCTGCTTTCACATCAACAATCAATTCTGCTACTGCATATGGTGCATTGCCGAAAGTAAATACTTTTTTGCCCGCGACTAAAGCTTCAAAACCGAGTGAAGAATTAATAGTGAAAACAGCATCAGTTAGAGCGATCAATTCCGGTGTGCTATATTGGTCGACAATGACGGGAATATTCCCAGCATTAATAGCACACTGACCTTGTGCAGGGTGTTTCTTGATAATAAACTGAAGATCATCCCGTGAATAGCTTAAGCATTCATCGACAAACTGCTGCATAGATTCAAATTTAGAACCGGCAACAATGTTGGAGTCGTCTTCAACCTGCAACGCGATTAAGATAGTTTTCTTATTAGCAAGACCAAGCTGTGCTCGGATTTCATCTTTACGCTCAGCGCTAATACGGTAATTGCTTCTGACTTTACCTAACGTCAGTCGAGCCATGGTACGTTCATTTTCTGATAGTTCGAAATTCTCGAACTCGTTCCAGAAGCTTTTCAAAGCACTAGTACTATTTACACCTTCCCTGTCGCTGTAATAAACCACGGGATTCGGCGCTCGTGACAATCCAAGCTCATTGAAAAAAGCGGTGATATTGTTTTCACGGCAGAAGGATTTCAGCAAACCATCATAATTCCAGCAAAATACCATTTGTGGAGTCAGATCAGCGAGTGATTTTTCTATAAACGCGCTATGCAGCGAGTCCTCCTGGCCATTCAGAACGCGTTTCCAACGCTCAAACCACTCGTTTTCATCATAAGAGAGGCTGTAATCAGAAGGCGAAAGGCACTTCCATCCATCAGCACAAATAACATCTTTAAGCTCATTTGTTGCAATAAAAGCGACGTCCCAGTTTTGATCAACAAAAGACTCAGCCAACTTTTTATAACGATCATAAATACATTGGAAGGTTAATGCATCATTCCTAATGGTGAAAGGGAGTAAATAAAACACCACGCTATTACGAACAATACTCTGCGTCACGATTGCGTCAACCGGCTTCACAATGGAGTTAGGTAATACATCATTCTTGATAACGCTGTTTGCCCCAATGACGCAGCCGTCACCAATATTTACTCCTTCCAGAATCGAAACATTACTACCAATCCAGACATTTGAACCAATCGTTACGGGTTTAAATGACATGCCCTGTTCAACAACTGGAATCTGGTCCTTAAAATGATGTGATGAAGAGGTAATGATCGTATTTGCGCCAATAAGCGTATTTGCACCGATTTTAATTCCGCCAGTTGCATTCAACCAGCAGTTATAACCAATAACGGTTTTCTCACCGACATACAATTTCCCGCCGTCATGAGATTCAATAACCGCATTCTCTCTAATTTCAACACCATCCATAATGTTGTAAACCCCCTCTTTAAAGGAAGGTTTAAACAATACGGACTCCGCAACACTTGCTGACTCTGAAATGAAAGATGTTTCTTTAGTTTTGTTCATTACTTTGGTTTCTTTATCTTTAATCAGTAAGCTTAAATCTTCGATAGTTCTGTTTTTTGGGTATTTACATACGGCAACAACAAACCCCCAAAAAATCTCGTCATCGATACGATAGAATTTATCCTGATCCTGAAGATATACATCGACCTGATAAAAATAATGATTCAGGACACGTCGTAGGTCGGCACTCGTGTATTCAAGAACATGGTAACTGTTGAGTGGGTTTTCTCTACTAACTTCTCTTACTGGTGTAGACACCACAAACTGGCCATCGTCTTTAAGCACTTTCATGAAACCATCAAGCAATATCTGAGGGTCAGGAACATGTTCAAGAGTTTCGAGGCAAACGACGGTATCGACTTTATGCAAAGAATCCGCTATCTCACGGATATCGCCACACACATACTTCAGTTTATCTGATTTGTATTTTGATATTGCAAAATCAACCGCACTTTGATCAATATCGACACCAGTAACATCGTGGCAAAAGTCTTTTAAAATATCGCTACCATAGCCACTACCGCATGCGCAATCCAATACCGACATATCTGCAGTTAACTGCTTAGCCGCAAAGTAATAGCGAGATTCATGCCTTTCGATGTTTTCAGCATCATAGGCATTCTGCTTAATATCAAGGCTCTCATCAGAGGAGAAATAGAGTCTCTCAGTTGCCATCAATTAAAGTCCTCTTGTTTAAGTAATGTCGGCTGCATATTGATAAACCCGATTGTTTTTACCTTACCGACAATACTCAACAACTTCATGCCCCAGCGATGATCGTGTTCATGATATTGACCATCAGCAAACATATCAATAAGACCCGCATTCACGGTATAGGCGCCGGGACTCAAATGGTTTGGAACCTGCACAGTAATTTTCCGTTTTCCGGTGCCTGGTGGTATATCGATGCCAATCACTCTACTATTAAAGCCCCATACATCAATACCTGATGTATTACGCAGAGTCATAGTGAATACCGGGTTCTCAAATGCTATTTCAAGATCCAGCACAATAGAAATGGCCATAGACTGATCCACAGAGACATCAGTAGTATCTTCAGTCTCAGCGGTCGAGATAATCACATCCGTGATTTTTCCGCCTCCCATCCCGAATCGATACTCTGAACGCAACGCCACCTGGCTTTTGAGCCACTGGATCTCTTTTGTTTTCATCAATTCCTGATAGGAGTTCACCACCACATCAGGTTGATCGTCCAAAAGCATACAACCTTTGTCGATAAGAATTGCACGATCGCAGGTATTTCTGACTGCGGTCAAATCATGCGACACGAATAAGACCGTTCCGCCCTGCTCCTGGAACTGTTCAAAAGCACGGTGGCATTTCGTCTGGAACAGGTAATCCCCTACCGAAAGCGCTTCATCGACGATCAGGATATCGGGGTTAACATTGATTGCCACAGAAAACGCAAGTCGAACAAACATCCCACTGGAGTATGTTTTAACCGGACGATAAATAAAGTCCCCAATCTCAGCAAAGTCGCAAATTGCGTCGATACGACTTTCTGTCACATCCCGCTCAATACCTAAGAGAGAAGCATAAAGATAAATATTTTCGATGCCAGTAAATTCAGGGTTAAATCCAGCCCCGAGCTCAAGTAAAGCCGCAACCTTACCTTTGACTTCAATGGACCCACGTGTTGGTTGTAATGTGCCCGCAATCATTTGGAGAATAGTGGACTTACCCGCACCATTTGCACCAACGATACCAACACGTTCGCCTTTTTTAATACAGAAAGAGATGTTTTGCACAGCAGTAAACTTACCCGACCCTTCTCCGGGTATTTTCTTAAGCAAGCTGTAGACATTATGAAAAGGAGAACGATATTGATAAAATTCTTTCGTTAAATTTTCAATTTTTACAATATAATCAGACGACATCAGCGAATCCTCGGCTCAATCTTTTAAAGATCCAGCGTCCAAAAACAAATAGTACAACGGCGACAGCAAAATAGATGAAATAGCTGAGCAATGAGAATGACTCTATATTGAATGCGACAGCACGAAAGTCAATGACAATCAGAGATATAGGGTTCAAATATACTATAGCTTTAACAATTTCAGGGAATACGCTGAGAGGGAAAAGAATAGGACTGACGAACAGGAACATTGTTGACGCAAGATTAACTATGTGCGAGATATCTCTTATGTAGGTTCCCAAAGCACTAAAAATATAAGACAAGCCGAGTGTCAAAATAATAAACGGAGGTAGAACCAAGCCCATTGCCAGCAGAGAGCGTACTATACTTTCGCCCGAAACCACTACAGCAATCAGCAACAGAATTACCCCTATCATCAGGTTAAATAGTTGCGCGAGAAAGTTTGAAATGACTAACACTTCAAGAGGGAATACAACTTTTTTGACATAGTTAGCATTACCACTGATTAACTGGCTGCTTGTCATTAATAGTTCAATAATAAAGAAATGAAAGATCAGACCAGAGAACAGGATAACAGGATAGCTGGCAAGTGAACCACCGCCCCATTTCGTCTTGAATGCAAATCCGAATACCAAAGTATAGACAGCAAGAAGGAAAAGTGGATTTAGCAAGCTCCAGAAGACACCGAGCGTCGATCCCTTATATCTGGAATAGATATTGCGCTTAGCGATCTGTAGCACAAGCTCATTATGAGTACCGAATTTCATTACTATCCTCAAATTGCCATAAATTTTTTAAATGATATGCCCTGCATGTCTTTATCAGACAATAGTAATTGATATTCCTCATCAATTGGCCAGGTTATATTCAAATCTGAATCGTTCCAGATAATTGAATGTTCCGCTTTGGGATTGTAGTAATCAGTGCATTTATAAATAAACTCAGCGCTTTCAGACAACACGTAAAAGCCATGTGCGAATCCTTCAGGGATCCATAACTGACGCTTGTTTTCAGCGGATAACTCAACGCCAACCCACTTCCCACAAGTTGGTGAGTCCTTGCGAAGGTCAACAGCGACATCAAATACAACCCCTGCCCCCACACGCACAAGTTTCCCCTGCGTGTTTTCACTTTGAAAATGGAGTCCTCGAAGGATTCCTTTTTTGGATTTAGAATGATTATCCTGAACAAAATTAGTCTTTTTACCCGTCACAAACTCTTCGAATCGAGTTTGATTCCAGGTCTCCATAAAAAATCCCCGTTCGTCGCCAAAGACCGTCGGCTCAATAATTTTCACATCAACAATATCTGTATCAATAACTTTCATTAGAGTTAACTCTTGTAAGTTTTAATGCTTGCATCCAACCATTTCCTACAATACTGAAGGGTTGCATAAGAGGCTGAACATCAAGTCTGAAATTATTCTGTTATGGGGTAGTCAAAATAAATGATAAATAAAATATGGTTTCTTCCAGATACCTGAATCCTATTACATAGTTATAATAATACGTTATCAACCATTGTGTGATGGTATTCCCACCATTCAGATTCAGAGAATCTTAAAAATTTATCACACGGTTTCTATATCCTCTAACGGTGGCAGGTGAACATACTATGCCCCGCAGAGTTTTGGTTTATCCCCTGGAACCGTCCACAGCATACGCTGCCGTTAGAGACAACTATTCAATGATTTGGGTTGATCTTTCTTAGCAAACTCTACTCCGAAGCGTCTGCTTTACTCATTAATAATATTCGCTTACTTACCCAGTACTTCAGTCACCACACGCTCAACACCCTGACGCCAGTCCGGGAGCGTCACACCAAACGCCTGTTGGAATTTCTCATTCGACAGACGTGAATTCAGTGGTCGCTTTGCTGGCGTCGGGTAAGCAGTTGTCGGAATACCCTTCACTTCCTGGATAACTAATTCAGCACCATGCTCCTTCGCCACGTCAAACACAAAACGCGCGTAGTCGTACCAACTGGTTTCACCGCTCGCAACGAGATGATAAGTCCCGGCTACGGCCTTATTACCCATCTCTTCGCGGATAGCAATCGCCGTGCAGTCTGCCAGCAGTTCAGCGCCCGTTGGAGCACCATGCTGATCATTAATAATGGACAAGGTTTCTTTCTCACCCGCCAGACGCAACATAGTTTTGGCAAAATTGGCGCCGCGGGTGGCATACACCCAGCTGGTACGGAATATTAAATGGCGGGGATTAGCCTGCTCCAGCGCAATTTCTCCCGCGCGCTTAGTTTCACCATAAACATTCAGCGGGCCCGTAGTCTCATCTTCCCGACGATAATGGTTACCTTCTCCATCAAAGACATAGTCAGTGGAGTAATGGACCATCAATGCGCCAAGCTTAGCCGACTCTTTAGCCAGAACCGCTACGCCTTTCTCATTCAGTAGGTCAGAAAGTTCACGTTCACTTTCCGCCTTATCTACCGCCGTATGAGCAGCAGCATTAACCACAACGTCTGGTTTTACCGAACGTACGGTCTCCGCTATCCCTTCCAGATTCGTCAGATCGCCGCAAAGACCTTTATCGAAATAATCGACTGCCACCACTTCACCTAACGTGGATAATGCGCGCTGTAGCTCCCAGCCCACCTGACCATTTTTGCCAATCAGTAAAATCTTCATTATTTGTATCCTGTCATTGCCGGAAGGACGATTAATCTTCATTCAGCAGGCGCTTCAGATAGGCACCATATTCCGTCTTCTTAAGACGTTCAGCCTGAGCCGCTACGCCTTCCGCCGACAACCATTTATTGCGATACGCTATTTCTTCCAGACAGGCCACTTTCATACCCTGGCGTTTTTCGATGGTATGAATAAACTGTGATGCTTCAATCAGGCTGTCATGGGTACCCGTATCCAGCCAGGCAAACCCACGCCCCAACAGCTCAACCTGCAGGTCGCCGCGCGCCAGATACATTTGGTTCAGGGTCGTGATTTCCAGCTCACCGCGCGCAGAAGGACGCACCTCTTTAGCCATTTCTACGACATTGTTATCGTAGAAATAGAGTCCGGTGACAGCCCAATCGGATTTCGGCTTCAGCGGTTTCTCTTCTATCGACAGCGCCTTGTAGTTTTCATCAAACTCCACCACGCCGAAACGTTCCGGATCCAACACCTGATAACCGAAAACGGTAGCACCTGATGTTTTCGCTGCAGCGGCTTCCAATTTCTTACCAAAACTCTGACCGAAATAGATATTGTCACCCAATACCAGTGCGCAGGAATCATTGCCGATAAATTTCTCGCCAATAATAAAGGCCTGCGCCAGACCATCTGGCGACGGTTGAATGGCATAACTGAAATTGACGCCAAACTGAGAACCATCGCCCAGCAGGCGCTGGAATGCTGGCATATCTTCCGGCGTGGTAATGACCAGAATATCGCGAATACCCGCCAGCATCAGTACCGATACTGGGTAGAAAATCATTGGCTTATCGTAAATCGGCAGCAGTTGTTTGGAGACGCCCTGCGTAATCGGATACAGACGAGTACCGGAACCACCGGCCAGAACAATACCTTTCATTTGCAGATCCTTCTTTAATTATTCAGGCCAAGACGTTCGCCAGCGTAAGAACCATCCAGAACACGCTGCCACCAGGTGCGATTATTCAGATACCAGTGGACTGTTTTCTCGATCCCGCTTTCAAAGGTCTCTTCCGGCACCCAGCCCAGATCACGCTGGATTTTCGTCGCATCGATGGCATAACGTAGGTCGTGTCCTGGGCGGTCGGTGACAAAGGTGATGAGGTCGGCGAACTGGCTGATGTTGCCCGGTTTGTCCGCCACGATCTTATCCAGAATGGCACAGATGGTACGCACAACATCAATGTTTTTACGCTCGTTATGACCACCAATGTTATAGGTTTCACCGCTCAGCCCTTGTGTCGCAACTTTATATAGCGCGCGAGCATGATCTTCAACATACAGCCAGTCGCGGATCTGCTCACCATTGCCGTACACCGGCAGTGGTTTACCCGCCAGAGCGTTGAGGATGGTCAAAGGGATCAGTTTTTCCGGGAAGTGGTACGGGCCATAGTTGTTAGAGCAGTTAGTCACCACCACCGGCAGGCCGTAGGTACGGTTCCAGGCGCGGACCAGGTGATCGCTGCCAGCCTTCGAAGCTGAGTACGGACTGCTTGGCGCGTAGGGAGTCGTTTCGGTAAACAGATCATCCGTGCCATGCAGGTCGCCATACACTTCATCAGTGGAAATGTGATGGAAACGGAAGCTCTGTTTTTTCTCATCAGGCAGCGACACATAGTGCTGACGGGCGGCTTCCAGCAGTGTGAAGGTCCCAATCAGGTTAGTCTGGATAAACGCTGCCGGGCCATCAATGGAGCGGTCAACATGGCTCTCCGCTGCAAGGTGCATCACGATATCCGGCTGGAAATCATTGAACTGAACGGCTACTGCATCGGCATCAGTAATATCGGTCTGAGAAAAAGAGTAACGCGCATTACCGGCCACTGGGCTCAGTGACTCAAGGTTGCCGGCATAAGTCAGACAATCCATGACGCGCACTGTATCCTGGGTATTTTCAATGATATGACGAACAACGGCTGAGCCAATAAAACCGGCACCACCGGTGACAAGGATCTTCATACTTTATCTCAACTTTCAATTAGTTAAACACATTTACCGGCACCGTCATAAATTGAAGGCACGCTACCGCCATTGGCTATCGCAACCAAAGCGCGTCATAATTTGTGTTGTTATGCCTGGATGGTGCCAGAGCACCGTTCCAAACAGCTAGCATCTGTGCCCTCTTTCCCCCCTTCTCAACCAACGACTAAAACAGTGACTGGTTAAACAAGGGGTTTACTTTTATTATGGTTGGGCCACGCTACTGTCCAGTTTTCATCCCATTCGTACTATCAGGACTTTCTCAATTAGCCAATTTAATGCAATGACTTACTCCCGTAGGGAAGACACTGAGTCTATAGAGTTGAATTATCACTCATTTTTCATATATATCAAAGTGTTGAATCAAGAAAAAGTCGCATTCCTGCTCCCCAGCAGCCCGCATTATAACCCTGCTCTACAAGAATAAAAATGAAAATGCATAAGATAGGAATGCTGTTCAAAAAAACCAAAAAATGATATTTGCCAATACAATCATAATGTTATGATTCGATGAGTTTGTAATCGATAGATTGCTAACAATTATTAAAACCAATATACAATTCATCGCTGTAACGCTCAAAATATATACCTTCTGATATCACGATGTATTAATCGACGGGGAGCAGGTCAACGACGGCATAGTTTTTATCTTTTGTAAACCACACCAGCCGATTAACTCATAAAAATACACAAATAAAACAATAATTTGAAAGCAAAAAAGCCTTAGTGATAATAAATTTCATTTGCCTGGATAACCATTTTAAACCATGACAAATACACCTTCGGTGTTACTCTTTCCCGGCAAAAGCAAAGCGGATGACCCAAACCCCAAGCCAGTGTAAAATCGGTGGTTATGTATAACGGGGAAAAACAATCCCGGAGGAAAGAATGAAATTTTTGGTCACTGGAGCTGCAGGCTTTGTCGGCTTCCATGTCAGTCAGCGCCTTCTTGAGGCTGGTCATACCGTTATCGGTATCGATAACATGAATGACTACTATGATGTTAACCTTAAGCAAGCTCGGCTGGACCTTCTGGATTATCCCTTATTCAGTTTCGTCAAACTGGATATTGCCGATCGCGAAGGTATGGCGAAACTTTTCGCTGCAGAAAAGTTTGATCGTGTCGTACACCTCGCCGCACAGGCTGGAGTGCGCTACTCGTTGGAAAACCCACATGCCTATGCCGACGCGAACCTGATGGGCTTTCTCAATATTCTGGAAGGCTGCCGCCATCATAAAGTGCAGCATTTGGTCTACGCCTCATCCAGTTCAGTTTATGGTTTAAACCGAAAGATGCCGTTCTCGACCGATGATTCTGTCGACCACCCGGTATCGCTGTATGCCGCGACTAAAAAAGCCAATGAGTTGATGGCGCATACCTACGCACACCTTTACGGTATCCCAACCACCGGGCTGCGATTCTTCACCGTATATGGGCCGTGGGGACGCCCGGACATGGCCTTATTTAAATTTACGAAAGCCATGTTGGAAGGGAAAAGTATCGACGTATACAACTATGGCAAGATGAAACGCGATTTCACCTATATTGATGATATTGCAGAGGCCGTAGTCCGCGTCCAGAATGTAATTCCTCAGGCAGATCCAAATTGGACTGTTGAAACCGGCTCACCGGCAACCAGTTCAGCACCTTTTCGGGTGTACAACATCGGTAACAGCTCACCGGTCGAATTGATGGACTACATTACTGCGCTGGAAGAGGCTATGGGGATGGAAGCGAAGAAAAACATGATGCCGATGCAGCCTGGCGATGTGCTGGAGACCAGCGCTGAAACACAGCCGCTGTATGACCTTGTTGGTTTCAAACCGCAAACCACGGTCAAGGAAGGAGTAAAAAACTTCGTGGAGTGGTATAAAGGGTATTATACCGTCTAATAGTCATTTCGGAGACAGAACCGTTCTGGCCAGATAGCGGTTCTGTTACATTATTATGTTCCATATAATATTCATTTGGCCGTCATAATCATACCTATCGATTAAATTCTCTTTTGGTTCTTTATTCATTGTCTTTTTGCTCTATTCTAATTTAGAACACATACAATATGCTTCACTGCTATTCCTACGGAGAATTTTAAACTGCTACCCCCATAAGCAAACTGGATATAGGATTATTCTCAAAACCAGGGTATATTGTCAGAGACAATGCCGCACAGCATAGCCAGCCATTATGTTTACCGTAATGGAGCATATCAACACTCATACTCTGGTAAAAATTATGGAGAATCTATTTTTCTTAGTTATCGCTGCCATACTTTTAGCTACTGCCGTCTTTTCCCTTTTTTCTTATATAAAAGACAGAAGAAAAAATAAACTTACTTTCACAAAGAGAAGATAGGTACATTTTCAAACATCGGGATAGTGGGGGTATTGATACCAGCATATCGCATCTGCTGCATACAATACTCTCAGGTATTTATTGGCTTATTTAAAGGGGCAATGGTAGGTTTGCTGGAGAGGATACAAAGAGGAACACCAGATTTTTGATGGTAGTCGCTAAACAGCACTATTTAGCGTACTACCATCAAGAGAGGTTAATCAGTCATTACCGAACAGGTCGCGAGTATAGACTTTATCCTGTACATCGTCTAACTCTTCCGCCATACGGTTAGAGATGATGACATCAGCTTCTTGTTTGAAAGCATCAAGATCCCGAACCACACGCGAGTTGAAGAATTCATCTTCTTTCATCACTGGTTCATAGATAATAACAGGGATCCCTTTTGCCTTAATTCTTTTCATGATCCCCTGAATGGAGGAAGCGCGGAAATTATCTGACCCACTCTTCATAATCAGACGATATACGCCAACGACTTTTGGTTTACGAGCCAGAATAGAATCAGCAATAAAATCTTTTCGGGTTCGGTTAGCATCGACAATAGCAGAAATAATATTGTTTGGTACCGACTCATAGTTCGCCAACAACTGCTTGGTGTCTTTTGGTAAGCAGTAACCACCATAGCCAAAGGATGGGTTGTTATAGTGGTTCCCAATACGCGGATCCAGGCATACACCTTCAATGATCTGCTTACTATTGAGTCCCTGGCTTTCAGCATAGCTGTCCAGTTCGTTGAAATACGCAACGCGTAGAGCAAGGTAGGTATTAGCGAATAGTTTGATCGCTTCCGCTTCAGTCGAATCGGTAAACAGGGTTGGGATATCCTGCTTGATCGCACCTTCTTTTAACAGATTTGCAAAACGTTCGGCCCGTGCTGAACGCTCACCGATCACAATACGCGACGGATGCAAATTGTCGTACAAAGCACGACCTTCACGCAAGAACTCAGGGGAGAAAATAACATTATCAATCCCTAAACGTTCTTTGATATCACGGGTGAAACCAACCGGGATGGTCGATTTTATGATCATCACCGCGTTCGGATTGATCTCCGTGACATCACGGATAACGGCTTCCACCGTGGAGGTATTGAAATAGTTTGTTTTTGGATCGTAGTCAGTCGGAGTAGCAATGATAACGTAGTCGGCATTACGATACGCGTCGTGTTTATCCGTGGTGGCACGGAAGTTTAACGGTTTTTCTGCCAGATATTCCTGAATCTCTTTGTCCACAATCGGGGAGATCTTCTGGTTAAGCATATCAACTTTGGCTGGTACGATATCTAGTGCAACCACTTCGTGGTGTTGGGCGATCAGTACGCCATTTGATAATCCTACATAGCCTGTACCGGAAATAGTAATTTTCATTCGATCACACTTTAATCAGTTAACTGGACGGTAGCATATTAGCCACCCTGGTAATCAACACTTGTGGCGGTTTTACTCTCGAGAAGATGGGATGTCAAGAAAGAGCCATAAAGTGACGCGCAGCCCTACATATCAGACTTTATAGCTCTGATGCAGAATAAGTTCTATTTAAGAAGATTTAATAATTCTTCTGTTTTGGCCTTCATTAAAGCATTGTCTGCTTTTGACTCCACGTTGAGACGTACCACCGGCTCGGTGTTCGAGCTACGCAGGTTAAAACGCCACTCTGGGTATTCAATACTGATACCGTCAGTGGTATCCACGTTAACGGCATCCGCCTCAAAGCATTCACGGACGCGAGCAATCGCCGCTCCTGCGTTCGCAAGCTTACGGTTTATTTCACCGGAAGCAGGAAAGGCTTCCTGGCGATCCGCTACCAACTCCTTCAACGGGCTGTTCTTCACACACAGCAGCTCCGCCACCAGCAGCCACGGAATCATCCCGCTGTCGCAGTAGGCGAAATCACGGAAATAGTGATGCGCACTCATCTCCCCGCCGTAAATCGCGTCCTCCTGGCGCATCCGCTCTTTAATGAACGCATGTCCCGTCTTTGACATCACTGGTATTCCACCGCTGCGGGTCACGATATCCATTGTGTTCCACGTCAGCCGTGGGTCATGGATAATTTTTGCACCTGGCTGCTTCTGCAGGAATGCATCCGCCAGCAGTCCAACGATATAATACCCTTCAATAAATTCCGCATCATTATCAAACATAAAACAGCGGTCGAAGTCACCATCAAAGGCGATGCCCATATCCGCACCGTGCTCGCGCACCGCGTCCGCGCTGTCCTGGCGGCACTCCGGCAGCAGTGGGTTCGGGATACCGTTCGGAAAGTTGCCGTCCGGCTGGTGATGCACCTTAACAAAGGTCACCGGTACGCCCGCAGCCGCAAAACGTTTTTCCACTTCATCAATCACATGCCCGGCTGCGCCGTTGCCGGAGTTAACCACCAGCTTCAGCGGACGGGTAAAGTTGGCCAGGTTCACGTAGCCCATCAGGTGGTCCACGTACGCCTGAAGAATCGAAACCTGGCGCAGCGTGCCGCGACGGGATGCGTCCACTGGCGCAAACTGGTTCTCTTCCGCCAGACGCTGAATATCGCGCAACCCGGTATCGCCGCTGATGGGTTTCGCGTTTTCCCGCACCAGCTTCATCCCGTTATAGTTCATCGGGTTGTGGCTCGCCGTCACCTCTATCCCGCCATCCACACCCAGATGGAAGGTAGCAAAGTAAATTTCTTCAGTGCCGCTCAGACCAATATCCAGCACGTCGGTTCCCGCATCCATCAGGCCATTCGCCAGAGCCAGCTTCAGGGACTCGCTGGTCAGTCGGACATCGCCGCCCACCACAACCTGTTTTGGCTTCAGGAACTCGCCGTAAGCACGCCCTATGCGATAGGCGATATCTTCGTTTAATTCTTCGCCCAGTTCACCGCGAATATCGTAGGCTTTAAAACAGTTTAATTGTGCCATCTATTTAATCCTTAAATACAAATTAGCAACGACCGTACTGGTCCTTAATACGAATAATGTCGTCTTCGCCCAGATAGGATCCAGATTGAATTTCCAGCACTTCCAGCGGGATACGTCCAGGGTTTTCCAGACAATGTTCAGCACCTATGGGAATAAACGTAGACTGGTTTTCAGTGAGCAGGAACTGCTTACCGTTGACCGTTATCTGCCCCGTACCCGCAAGGATCACCCAGTGCTCGGCACGGTGGTGATGCATCTGCATGGAGAACGCTCCACCTGGCTTGACGGTGATGCGGTTGACATTAAAGCGTGGAGTCTGCACCACAACATCACTACGTCCCCATGGCCGGTAAATTTCGCGGTGGCGTTTGTATTCGCTGCGCTGGTTGGTCTTCAGGTACTCCACGACCTTTTTCACGTCCTGGGAACGGTTTTTGTTCATTACCAGCACTGCATCCTTGGTGCTGACAATCACCAGGTCCTCAACGCCGATAGCCGCCACCAGCTTCTCGTCACTGTTGATATAGCAGTTCTGGCTGTTGTGTACCCAGGCATCCCCGGTCATCACATTGCCCTGCTCATCTTTCGGGCTGACGTCCCACAGAGCAGACCAGGAGCCGACATCGCTCCAGTCCGCATCCAGCCCCACCACCACCGCATCGGCGGTCTTTTCCATCACTGCATAGTCAACGGACTCATCCGGACAGACGCTGAACACGTCATGCGGGATACTGATAAAGTCGCTGCCGCAGTCGGCGGCCCGGACAGCGGCCGTACAGGCTTCCAGAATATCCGGACGGAATTTTGCCAGCTCGGAGAGATACTTTTTCGCCCGGAACATAAACATGCCGCTGTTCCAGTAATATTCGCCGGAGGCAAGATAGGCCTGTGCACGCTCCAGGTCAGGCTTCTCCACAAAACGGGCGACCTGATAAGGGGTGTGTTCCCCCTGCCCCAGCGCGTCGCCGCGCTGGATATAGCCATAGCCGGTTTCCGGGGTGTTCGGCACGATACCGAAGGTCACCAGGTGGCCGGCCTGCGCGTACTGCTCCGCCACGCGGATAGCGTCGTGGAAAACCAGCTGATTATTAATGATATGGTCCGCCGCCAGCACCAGCATCAGTGGGTCGTCACCATTCTGCGTGGCCTGCAAGGCTGCGAGGGCAATCGCCGGGGCAGTATTGCGGCCAACCGGCTCAAGAATGATATTTTTCGACAACTTATTGAGCTGTCGCAGCTGTTCGGCCACCAGAAAACGGTGCTCCTCGTTACAGATAACCATGGGTTCATGAATATCCAGTCCGGAGAGGCGGGAAATGGTTTCCTGCAACATGGAGTTCTGTCCGTACAGCCGGAGAAACTGTTTTGGATAGAGTTCACGAGACATAGGCCACAGACGGCTACCCGTACCACCAGCCATAATCACAGGAAGTAACATGATACAATCCTTAATAAAATGAAATATTAAATATGACGTTATGGAACATGATGACTTCTTCTTTTACAAATTCAACTAAAATCGTAAAAGAAGAAAACTTGATATAGAGGTGGAATAGCAGGTTATAATACGTTCGATAAGAGGATTAATTTTAATTAAATACTACACAATCTAATTAAATAACAACCTGACTCTCGTCAGGTTGTTATTATCAGCGAATTAATCTAACCACTCGGTATGGAATACACCTTCTTTATCGGTACGCTTATAAGTATGAGCACCGAAATAGTCACGCTGTGCCTGAATCAGGTTTGCAGGCAGAACTGCAGAACGATAGCTATCGTAGTAAGCGATGGCCGCAGAGAAGGTCGGAACCGGAATGCCATTCTGCACAGCGTAAGCAACGACATCGCGAAGCGCTTGTTGATAATCATCGGCGATTTGCTTGAAGTAAGGAGCTAGTAGCAGGTTAGCAATGTCAGCATTTTGCTCATAGGCATCAGTGATCTTCTGCAGGAACTGAGCGCGGATGATACACCCTGCACGGAAAATTTTAGCGATCTCGCCGTAGTTCAGATCCCAGTTGTATTCATCAGACGCTGCGCGCAGTTGTGAGAAACCCTGCGCGTAAGAGACGATTTTGCCCAGATACAATGCGCGACGAACTTTCTCGATAAACTCTGATTTATCGCCTGCAGTCTTCGCTTGCGGCCCGGTAAGGATCTTTGAAGCTGCAACACGCTGCTCTTTCAGGGAGGAGATATATCGAGCAAATACGGATTCGGTAATCAGAGATAATGGTTCACCCAGGTCTAGTGAGCTCTGGCTGGTCCACTTACCGGTGCCTTTGTTCGCGGCTTCATCAAGAATCACGTCGACGAGGTATTTATCTTCTTCATCCTTCTTGGTGAAGATATCTTTGGTTATATCAATCAGGTAACTATTTAATTCACCTTTGTTCCATTCGGCAAAAGTCTGTGCCAACTCCTCATTAGACAATGTCAGACCGCCTTTCAGCAACGCATAGGCTTCTGCAATTAGTTGCATGTCTCCATATTCAATACCGTTGTGCACCATTTTGACATAATGACCAGCCCCATCCGCACCAATGTAGGTTACGCACGGCTCGCCATCTTCTGCGACAGCTGCAATCTGCTTAAGAATTGGAGCAACCAGCTCGTAAGCTTCTTTCTGCCCGCCAGGCATGATTGAAGGACCTTTCAGTGCCCCCTCTTCCCCACCGGATACGCCAGTACCGATGAAGTTGAAACCTTCCGCTGAAAGCTCACGATTACGGCGAATGGTGTCCTGGAAGAAGGTATTGCCACCATCAATGATGATGTCACCCTTGTCCAGATATGGTTTCAGGGAGTTGATGGCACTATCAGTGCCTGCCCCTGCTTTCACCATTAACAAGATACGGCGCGGGGTTTCGAGTGATTCAACAAACTCTTGAACTGTATAATGTGGGACCAGCTTCTTACCCGGGTTCTCGGCAATCACTTCTTCAGTCTTTTCACGGGAGCGGTTGAAAACGGAGACAGTATAACCACGGCTCTCGATGTTGAGCGCAAGGTTGCGCCCCATCACTGCCATACCGACAACCCCGATCTGCTGCTTGGACATTACATACTCCTGTCTGGTGTGGTCACTGCGACAAATTCACAGCTTAAATGTGATGATTATGTTAGCTCAAAGCACAGGGCTCTCATAGCGAAAATTCATTAGCTAACATGAAACATAACCCTATAGAGCTAGAAATGAACAATGAGGGATATAAATTCAAAAACTAATATGCTGATTTATTTATAAAACCCTTAAAAATAGTTAGAAAAATTATTTTGAGATCGAGCCAAATGCTCCATCCACGAATGTATAGCAAGTCAAACTCAATTCTTTTTTCCATCTTTTCAAGTGTATCAGTTTCACCACGCCAACCATTTATTTGTGCTAACCCCGTAATGCCAGGTTTCACTTTGTGTCGAAGCATATAACCTTGAATCAGAGTACGGTACTGCTCATTATGAGAAACTGCATGAGGTCTCGGTCCTACAACAGACATTTGCCCAAACAACACATTGAAAAACTGGGGGAGTTCATCGAGAGAGGTGCTCCGCAAAAACTTGCCAACTTTCGTAACTCGGATATCATCTTTGGTAGCCTGAACGACCTTATCATCGTTTTCCATTACAGTCATAGAGCGAAATTTCCAAACCTGTATAGGTTTGCCATCCATGCCATATCTGATTTGTCTAAATATAACTGGGCCATTAGAACTGAACTTGACCGCCAATGAGATCATTAAAAGAATTGGCGAAATCAATAGCAGAATAATCGAAGAAACTAAAATATCCTCAAGCCGTTTGAACACCATATTAATACCATTCAAAGGCGAGTCAAATAGTGGCACAACTGGTAAACCATTAATTTCCTCAGTCCTCGACTGAAGGATGTTAAAGGTAAAAATGTCAGGAATCAAAAGAACCGAACACGTTGTATCAGCTAATTGACTAACGATAGTTCTAATTTTCACTTCATCCTTCATGCTCATCGCAATATAAATTCTGTCAATCCTCCCCTCCCGCGCATTTTTAATTAATTCTTCCGTGGTTCCAGCATATGGAATATTTTCATAATCAATGTCGTTTCGTGGTTCATCATCATATATACCATTGACAACAAAGCCGAGCCAAGGTTCCTCAATAAAGCCTTTTAGCAAATTAATCCCTGCGGGTAAGGATCCAACAACTGCCACTCTTCTGGTATTATAACCAAGCTTCCGAAGAATGCCTGCAAGCAAACGAATAAATAAACGACAAGCAAAAAAACCGACGCTGACAAACAAATACCACTGGATAAAAAAATAAAATGTCATCTCTGTAGATGGATCTAAAGACAAAAGCCCTAAGGTAATTAAAGAGCAAAGTGACCAGTTTTTAAGAATTAAGATGAATTCAGTGGAAAAAGCGACTCCGCGCCATGAACGATAAAAATCAGTAATTCCCCCTATCATCTGAAATATAGCCAATGCCAATAATGGCATCACTATATAATGATAGTCATTTTTTATAGAATGAATTATACAAACCAAATACAACCCAGCAAATATTATAATCACATCCGAGAAACGCTGAGCCATTGAAATCAATGAGGCATTGGCATTTGAACGATTGCGATGGTTAAAAGTAGACATGAGAATTTCCTTTAGATATAGACTTGCATAATCCCAAAACCAATCTATATATACATCCTAATTCAATAATCCTATCAATAATATAACCACATGTTTAACTAGGCATTTTTACTATCGTCAACAAATGGCTTCAGTGTGATTGAGTTATAAGCATACGGGAACTAATATCGTTTATCACTTAAAAAGTGATAAACTTAACTGTCGTATATTACAAAACTAAAATCAAAAAATAAAACCTGCATTATTATAGAAGGGATATTTGCGAATTAAGATATTTTATTAATTTATCTCGTTCAGGGTAAGCAGTTTCGTTTTTGTTGTCACCATAGCCACCGACTAACTCAATGGCTTTACAAAAGGAATCAAAGTCATTTGCCACAAATACATTACTTAACGAAGAGAATCGGTTCGCAGAATCAGTTTGGTGATCATTCCTATGCTCATTCAATGAACTAAGTCGAGGAACAATTACTATCGGCTTATTTAGTTCAATAGCTCTAATTATATTCCCCATCCCAGCATGAGAAATAACAACAGAACATTCATCAATATACTTTGAAAATTCCTCCTCAGAGACAAAGTCTATGACTGAAACATTCTCAAGCCTTTTAACATTAACCTTATCACCGGATTGTATGACTATTCTCTCTTGCTGTTTGTTTATGAATTCAGACCAGCGATATAAATAATCCAATAATCTAGAAAAAGGAAGTTGCGTGCCTACACTGCAAAAAATCATTATATGACCCGCCCATGGTAGCTAACTTTTTCACCATTACCAAGATGTTCCCATTGTGTCAAGACCTGATTACTAAACATTCGTGCTATATTCCCAGACAAAGATAATTTTTCGGTGTTTGCTATACTATCAATCCAAATAGTTTTTCCTCCCAATAGCCTGGTAAAGAGTAAACATAAAAGTCCAGGAGCAGCCCCTGTTGAAATGGCTAATGCAGGCCTTATATTAAATATATACTGAAGTATTATAATACTACCTATCAATGTTTTGAGTGGTTTGCTCTTATTAAAATCAGGTAATTTCTTTACATCTTTCCCTAAAAAATTAATCCCATCAACAGTAGAGGCGATATAAAACTCATGTTCTCCCAGTTTTAGCTCTTTAATTATTCTCGTCAACTGAACCCAATGCCCACCACCAGAACTAACAAATAAAATCCGCCTCATCCTATACCCTCATCACATTGTATCAAAATCTGTTATCTTGCTTTTTACTTTCTCAGCCTGATGTTTCCATCTATCCTTACGCTCTGACTTTAATATCTTAGTTTTAACATGTAATTCCTGGGTATGCTCTACAGCATAAGCGCAACCCATACTGATAGATCTAGCATTAAGCGATTCAACAAAAATCGCAGCATCACCAAATAAGTTCCGAAGAGTTGTAGTATCTGATAAAACCATCGGTTTATCAGCACTTAAAGCTTCATTAGAAACACTTAGTTGCACATTATCACGTGTAGTCAACCCCAAAATTACGCTGCTAGATAAGAATAAATCATCGTAGGCTTTTTTAGTTAAATATCCAGTAAATACTACATTAGCGGGAGCTGAATTTATTACATCGCAAGAGATTTTTCCGTCATGGTTTCCAGTAATATTAAAAGTTATATGTGGAAGTTTTTTCGCAGCGTGAAGAACGACATCAAGGGGCTCATCGACATCAAATGAACAAGGAAATAAAACTGTGTTTTTTACAGGTTCAATATCCCCAACTGAATATGAGAAAGGCATATCTTCAAGAACAAAAACATTTGTTTCACTAATACCTTTAGATATCAACTCCGTTTTAACCTGTTCATTATGGGCAATAAGAGCATCTATTTTATTAAGCGCAGAACGGACAAATGGAAAATTAAACCACTTTGGTCTTAATGCACTATTATGGAAGTCACCAACCAAAAATACACTGCGTCTTCTTAGGCGCTTGTAAGCAATCCCAACAAAAATCATAAATGTAGGTGGTAATTGCATCCATACTACATCTGGTTTTTCGCTTGCCAATATATATATAGTCTTTGTTATTTTTATGAGATAATCAAGTGGTTTTAAAAACTTATGTTTATATCTCGTAGTAATATAATGATCACTATATCCCCAAAATTCTTTCATAACATCAGCTCTTCGTTGAAAGCCAACCCATGCAATCATAACGGATCTCACAGACACCTCTTAAATATTAAATGGCAAACCAAACAGGAAAAGATGCATCATATTTAATGTCACGCTTTCTATGACATATAAATCTGGCCGGGCTCCCCCCCCAAACCTCATAGCTAGGAATGTTTTTTGTTACTATACTTCCTGGATATATTACAGCCCCTTCAGAAAGAGTAACTCCTGGCATTATCAATACATTAGGGAAAATCCATACATTCGAACCAATTTGTACTCTTCCTTTTACAAGGTTCGCAAATGGATCATTTAAATCATGACCCATTGTATAAATCTTGACGCAATGGGAGATATTTACATTATCACCAATTTCCAAGCCACCTCTATTATCCAGATAGCAACCGTAGTTAATTGTTGAATGCTTACCTATTGATAAACAACCAATATCAAATATTTTAACTCTTCGATGCACTGTACTCTTATTTCCTACTGTAGCTCTAAATAAGATACGTAGCACGAATCGTCTAATGCTAAAAAATGTCGATAGTGACAAAACAGAGTTAAAAAAACTTATAACCATTTTTTTTACATTCAACTTAATTAGTTTCATCATGATCACATCTCATTTGCTTTGAAAACCAATCAGATATCTTAATATTTTTGAAGTCAATATATTGAAGTTCCATTGGAGCGAAACTAGAATTATTGCCACCAAAAAAAGTTGAAAATAGGACACCATCGATTTTTAAATCACGGGTTCTTCTGAAGAAAATATCACGCCTATCAAGAACCAACCTATTGTCAACCCATAATTTCACAATCCCATCATGGATATTCACTGTATTGAGCTTGATTTTAAGTGTTATACTTTGCCATTTCCCGCGAGTATAAAACCACGGCGGGCCAGATAATCCTACCCCCCACTTCTTTTTTTTGTCTGTCTGAGGAAGATAAGCATAAACTCTCCCCATACCATTCTCTTCCCAAAGTAAACGAACACTGAACCCATCATATCCATTCGGTATTTTTCCTCCTGTGTTTCCATTTCCTCCATATAGGCCAGGTAGTTTTCCCCCTTTAACAAAATCAAAAGATTTTGGAAAGCGAACAGCATACTGCACAATGACACAGTCCCTCTTCTTATTATAAAATGGTGTCCATTTAAAATTCATGCCTCCATATGGAAGGTGTTTATTTTTCATCGATTGAGGATCAAAAGAACCCGCGGGGTAATACACCCTAAATGCTCCTTCGATTTCATCAAATATATAATAATTTCGCACTCCATTATGATTTAGAATATTCTTATTTAAAGTTCCCTTAAGACCTAGGTCTTTAAAATTTAACTCCTCAGCTAAAGATTTCCTAGGCATTAGCAAAGATAAGATTATATAAATAACGTAAAGATCAAACGTTATCTTTAAGCCATTTTGTAAATTCATCAATTGCATCTTTTACCTTTTGATGATTTTTAGTTATCTCTTTCCCTAAATTGGCTCTTAACTGTTCCTTCTCTTCCCTGAAACATACCAATGCCTCATCAAAAGCTTTATGATCCGGTATCTTCACTATAATATTTCCATCGGAAATCATATCATGAACTTTCAATAGTTTATTCTCAATTGCAACAGCAATTGTTGGTACACCTAAAGATGCAGGAAGCAGCACACCATGAGCTCGCGAGCTAATAATGACTTCGCTATTGCCAACAAATTCATCCATGAATTCAACTATTGAGTAGTTTCTTGCGTCCCAAATCAACCAGTCAACATTACTATTGTTTGCAATTAACTCCTCTTCACGCTCCTTGTACACTGATACGAATCGAACCTTTTCACCATTATCAATTAAATAATTACCAAATTTAATCAATTCCTTAGTAAAATCTTGTCCATTTTTATCATGTGGCCAATCTCTTAAAACAATCGAGATATATCCTTTATCAGAGTAATATGGTTTTTTAATTTGATTGGGATACCAAATATCAGATAATAAAGTAGGATCAGTAAATTCAGAAACGGATTCATTGCCAAGCATTTTGCAATAAGCTCTACTTTTATCATCTCTAACCGAAATATAGTCACATTTATTTATTATTTCAACTGCACGCTGATATCCCTTGCCGTGATTATCAAATGGTCCCAAGCCAATACAAAATGCAGCAAGTTTCCTTGGCATATAAATTTTATCTAACCCGCCACATAGGGATACTTTCAGTCGTTCTAGCGCAGTAAATAAGTTTTCTTGGGCTTTAATAGATTTTACAACTTTAGAAATAAAACTCGATTTTATCCCCGGAGGTGGATTGAATGAAAAAAATTGTCCGCCTCCACCAAATACAACAACGTCTGCCGATATAGGCTTTTTTATATGTATCCAGTCAATATTTGCATTATATTTCCTGGCTAGCGATGGATGTTCAACCCCTACTGAAATGTGTTTTTCTGGCACTACTTTTTTCACAATATTTATAACACTCAGCATCAATACATCATCACCAATATTACCTGGAGCATATGCGCCACGAATATATACTTTATTTTTTTTCATGAATGACTTACTTCCTTAATTTTATCAAATCTATAGATTTGAATACTGAAAAAAGAACCAGAACAACACACGCTGTAGTTTTAACAGCAAGGTTTTCGATTCTAAAGCTAAAATATATAGAAGCTATAGGAACAAAAACCAAAGTTAATACATGAATATTAAATACCAAAGATACTGCAATGATTTTTCTTTTTAAAAAATAAGGCATCGTAATTATAAAATGTATTAATTGCGAAAAAAATAATGCACCAGTGATTCCAACGGCCCCATACTTTTTCGTTTTCCAAGTTAATGCAACAAATATAAATGCCCACCCCAAGTTACTCAACACACTGAACCAAGACAGATTTAATATGATGATTTTCCTAGCAACACCGCCCTTAAATGATGTCAAAATTGCGCTAAGCAATACAAATATCACACTAACTTTAAAATCATAAGTTAAGTTAAATTTCCCATAAATTTTAACAAAGAAATCAACAAATATAATAAGAGGCACTGTACATATTATCGTAAAAAGCCAACTCGAATAAAAATTAACTCTATCTAGCAACTCATTATTTTTATTTTTATTTGCTGCCAATACAGGAATTAAAACAGCGCCCAACACAACGGAGACTTGCGTAAAAATAGAACTCCATTGCATCGATGCAGAAAAAATCGCAAGTTGATTAAGCCCGTCAGAAAGAAGTGATAGCAACTTATTAGAATACCACGTAATAGGGGCAACAATTATACCAGTTAGGAAAACTGGTAATCCTACAAGGGTAATAACGCCCCTCTCCCGCCATGAACCTTTAATAATAAATTTTACATTATTTTTTTTGAACAAAATAAATATTAAAAAAGCACTTATAATGAGAGTTACAGACTGACTAATAATAACACTATAAAATGCCCCACCAATATCATATTTAGATGTCAATATATATGCTAATAATATTGATATACCTGCATAAAGTAAATTAACAGCTGCATTTAATTTAAAGCTTCTAAAACCGGAAAAAACACCTTGAATCCAACCCAACCCGATCGTAAGCACAATAATATAAGCTGTACTGCCAACGAATATCAAATAGTCCTCATGGAACAGCAGATATACAGAAAATTCATTAGGAAAACAACTAGCAAAAAAATAAACAGCGGATGCAAATAATATAGAAAAAATTAATGTTATTACTGTTCCCGCACCTACTTTATTCTTATCAAATTCGATATATTCAGCTATATGTTTAGAAGTAGCTGTTGTTATCGATTGGGAGAAGACATTTGCCAGCATCACTACTACACTTTGTATTATCGCAAATATCGCAAATTTTTCGGCCCCTAGAGTTCTGGCAACAATAATTCCGACAATAACAAATGAAACCTTATTAGCAAAGGTTGAAATCATGCTCCAGGTTGAGTCTTTCAGCAACCTTGATAAAATTGAACTATTTTGCATACGCATATACCTTATACAACTTGTTTTCTATTAAGTAATATCATAACTGCTCCCCCAACAATAATTCCTAAGGAATAAGGGTGATAAGGTATTGCTGACACAAAATACATTATTAAACAAAATATTATAACAGCCTTTTTTACCGTTCTTTCAAGACCATTAACTGCAACCTTTGTAAACAAGGCAATGAACATAAACCCAAACACCCCATATTTAACATACATTGTTAAATATAAGCTATCAACGGAAATATTTTGGGTTTCAAGGCCACGATATGCAAACCATGGAATATCAAAATATGTTCCAGCACCAAATCCGAAAATATAGTTATACCACGACATTTCATCTATTAAACTTAACGCAGGTGAGAATCTATTAGTAATCTGGAAGAGCAAAACATCACCTGAAAATCCACTAACTACCCTATCGGCACCAACATAAACGCTTACCCCTAAAAACAGGCCAGCAATAAGAACGGCAGATAGGGAGTATATAATCGCTTTCTTTACATCTTTAAAACTAACAAATATAACACTTGCGAAAATCGCCAAAAGCATAAAGCGGGAGTTACCGACAAGAACACAGATAATTGCTGCATAGAAACATAATCTAGCCCATTTTCCACATTCATTCTTCATGTTGCTAGTAAAATAATTGATAATGTATATTGCTGCAACATAAGTTGATGCATCAAGATATCTATAGGAATTATCTTCATAATATTCATCTTTATACACTGATACTCCAAGCTTCGGTAATATCAGATGAATAATGCTAAACATAAACATTATAAATAGAATTTTCAAGATCGTATTTTTATTATAGCTATCTATCCTCAGTACTAACCCAGAGAAATACATAGCTGTAAAAATCATTATAATTGGTCGAATATCTTTTAAAAGATATTTATCTAAAATATTATCAGCGATGATTGATACTAGTATAACACATAGGTAAGTAAAAACTCCAAAAATGGTCGAGTACGGAATAGTAATATTTTTTCCATTAGAACAACTCATGCTTTTCAGTAAAAGGAAAAACAACCCGATCAGATAAAAGTCAAAATAATACACCCCTTGTAGTGATATGAAATCGGCATAGGAGTTTCCTGTAGGTATAATGGAAATGATCAAAAGAAATATAAAAAAAGATTTATTTGGTGATCCGATCAATACCATGGCCGAGAATACAATGAACATCGAAAAAAGTATAAAAGCCATTTTCTTAATTCCTATTATATTTTTTTCCCACACCCATTCTTGTAATATAATTAATTATCATTCATTTTCCTTTTATTTACCTTATGGCAATTTTTATGAGTTTATGAGAATTAAAAACATCTACTAAAAAAATCAGGTAATTCGTCACAGAACTACCTGATATATTAATAACTATTTTTTATCTGTATATGAATACCCGTAGCTACTATATCCATATGAATAATAGCTACTTGCTTTCTTCACAACGCCATTGAGTATACAACCTTTCACACCGACACCGCTGTGCTCAAATCTCTTAACGCTAATTTCAATTTCTTTGGCTGTATTCTGTTCAAATCGTGCGATCAACAGTGTGGTGCCAGCATAGTTACCTATTATTGCCGCATCTGTCACCGCCAAAATTGGAGGGGTGTCCAGAACAACGATATCATAATGCGAACTAGCCCAATTAATTAGCTCTCCGAAATGGCGGTGCATCAGCAACTCAGCAGGATTCGGGGGCACCATTCCTCTTGATATAAAGTCAAAACCAACTGAGTCTATTCTCTTTATAGCTTTCGATAGCTCGATTTTTCCAGATAATATATCTGAAAGTCCATTATCATTATTCACGTTGAATAACTTATGTGTGTACCCTTTACGCATGTCCACATCAATATAGAGTACTTTCTTGCCTGTTTGTGAAATAACTGCTGCTAAGTTAGAGCTAACAAAAGTTTTTCCTGCGTTCGGGCTTGCCCCAGAAATCATCAGTACATTATTCCTAGCTTCCATCATTGCAAAATGAAGACTAGTCCTAAGCCCTCTAATTGCTTCTATAGCTAAATCGGCAGGGTTATCCAATGCCAAGAAAACATTTTTTTGCTCAGGCTTGTTATTACGCCAACCTCGAGTTTTATCTACTTTCTTAGCATATTCTTCTGAAACAGGTATGCTTGCATAGACATTAATGCCTAACTCTTCTAATTGCTCTGGTGTTTCAATCCCTCGGCGTAAGAACACCCGAACCAGAACCAAGCCAACAGATATAATCCCCCCGAGGATCATACCGATTAACACTACCAGTATTTTATTAGGTCTGACGGGTTTTGGCTGAGTTACAGCTTCATCAATAATGCGTACGTTACCTATAGCACTTGATTTTGCAATATTTAACTCTTGCTGACGATTGAGTAATTGCATATATACTGCACGCCCAGACTCAACATCTCGGCTCAATCGAAGTATATCTTGCTGTGTTTCCGGCATTGCTGAAACGCGTTTATTTAGTTTAGATTTCTCATCTTGTAATGTTTTTCTCTTCTCCATTAATGCTTTATATGTCGGGTGTTCTTTAGTATAAAGCTGTGATATTTCAGACTCTCTAAACGTCAATTCATTTAACTGATTGTCCACATTAACAATTTGATCAAGAACTGATTTTGCTTCTAGGGATAAATCCACGGAGTCATTTTGTTTACGGTATGCATTCAGTTTATCCTCAGCCAAATCAAGTTCGTTTCGAACTTTGGGTAGTTGATTACCTAAAAACTCTAAACTTTTTGCATCTTGTGCTGCTTGCCTTGCAATATTTTGAGCCAAATAATTATTAGTAATACTATCTACAATTTTTTTAATTAATGAAGCATCATCACCAACCAGTGAAACATTTAAAATACCTGTATCTTTTCCTTGATCAGTGACATTAAGATATTTCTGCAACTCAGTTATTGCTTGCAGTCTAGAAACATAGTTAATTGTGAATTCAGTACCAATTTCGGCATTTATTTTATCAATTTTTATTGAGATGCCTTTGCCATCTATTAATTCACCTACTCTTCCATTAATACTAAAATCATCACCTGATAGTAAGTATCTATTCCCCCCTAAAAACTTTAGCGTCAACTCTGATGGCTGATCACTATTCTCAGATAGAGGCATATATAAATGTGAGATTGAAACCTCTCCACTTTCTTTACCAGTAATCCGTGCTATGCCACGCCCAATTAAAGGGAAATAATTTTGCTGAATTTCAGTTTGTAAGTTTAAATCGTCGACAGTTTTACCTAGAATCATTCGAGATTGTAATAATGCAATTTCTGGAGCAGATTGGGGTTGGCTGTCAGGAAGCATTTGACTTAAATTACTTAGTATAGCATTAGCTTGCTTCTGTTCAACCTGAACGAGAGCATCGGCTTGATATATTGGGGTCGCAAAAAGTGCATAAACAATTGCTAATAATGTAAATAATGAAGTTACCGAAATAATTAACTTTCGATGATCGATTAACTCTCCAACTAATCTAGATAAATCTATTTCACTCGCATCGTTTACATTCGTTTTGTTAGTTGCTGATGACATGACCTAATTCCTGATTTTATGCGCTTAGTTTTTTAGCCCAATGCTTTCCGGCCTGCTCAATTAATCGATAGACAGACAGGAAGGCTTCTTCGCTTTTTTTGTAGGGATCCGGAATTTCCCGTTGATCTATCCAATGTCCAAAAAGCATTATTTTACCTCTCGCCTCTGGAGCAATCCGACCAATTTGTTCTAAATGATATTTTTCCATTACTAAAATCAAATCATATTGCCGCCCCAAAGAGGAAGTAAACTGCTGTCCACTATGCCCCTCTAAAGAGATGCCATGTTGCGCAGCAACTTTCACTGCACTGGGATCTGCAGCATGATTAACCAATGCAGCAGTACCCGCCGAGTCAATTTTTTTATTGGGTAACAAATCCTTTAGAAAGCGCTCCCCTATTGGGGAACGACAAATATTCCCAGTACATACAATAAGAATCCTGTCAAACATTTCTATCACCAAGTCCTAATAAACTTGCCGGTTTCGGTCATATCATGGACACCAGTTATTGTTGGTACCAATTGGGAAATCACTCGATTCCAACGCACTATTGGTGCTGTCGTCACATAAACGATATCATATGGTTGTAGCTGAAACTCTGTACCAAGTACCATTGCAGAGGCATCTTGAGCATTTAGCTGGTAAATATTAGCAATCTTTCCTTGCTTATTATCTTTCATTTGACGAATAACAAATACCCCTGTCGCATCGCTTAAAGCTTGCGACATTCCCTCAGCATTCCCAATTGCTTCAGCTAAGGTCATACCACTGCGATCCATTTTCATCGTACTTTGCTTACCCACTTCCCCCATAACAAAGACCTTCAAGTCGTCGTTACGTGGAACGAAAAGAATATCGCCAGGATAGAGCAGATGATTTTGAGTCAAATCCCCTTTCTGCATAAGAGCATACAATGATACCTTTGTATCTTTGCCATTATGAGTTAATACAACATTCCGCCAATCAGCATCAGGTGCTAGTCCCCCAGCGGCATTAATCGCGTCCATAATTGTAAGCGGTATATTAGTAATTGCTTGTTTTCCAGATGTTATTACCTCTCCTGTAACGTATGCCTTCTGGGAGCGAAAAGCTGCAACGCTAACATCGACCTGTGGGCTTTCAATATAGGTAGTAAGACGATTTGCAATATCTTGGCGAACTTGGCTAAGCGTTTTACCGGCAACCGTGACTTTACCTATATATGGATAGAAGATGGTACCATCTGAATTTACCCAATTACCTGTATCACTTGCACTACGATACTGACCAGCAGGAGTAGTAAGTTCTGGATGATCCCAAACGGTTACCATCAGTACATCACCTACGCCAATACGATACTCGTAACTCCTGAGTAGAGTATCTAATTGTGGATTAGGACGTGCCAGCACAGTTTCCGGGCGTAATTGTTCAATGAGCCCCGGAGTCATAGGATATACATTAACCAACTTATCCAGATCATAATCACTATCAGGTAATTCAACTACATTCTTCCGTAGGTTATTAAGTCCTTGACCAGGAATGACAGTACAACCAGCCAAAAAACTTATCGCCAATGCCACTGCGGAAACTCTAACAATATTTTTCTTCATAATGTCACATCATCAATAAACTAAAGTTAGCCAACCCCTAAGTTACAATTCAGAACCATCACTTTTACGGTTAGTTTTCCAACCCTATACGGTTCTTATTGTATAACTTAGTCACAAACTAAACGGTATCTCTATCCCGGCACTGGCACCAATATCATCGCTATCACTACTATCGGCATCGGTGTACCAAAGGTTAGTATTTAATCTAACTGATTTGTATACATCTCCACTCCAACCCAATTGCACACCTTTTAATGTATCGGAATGTGGAAACGCTTTATTAATGGATTGATTTTCTGGGTTTACTTTCGCATATGCCAAACGCGCGCTCCAGCGTTGATTGTCCTCAGTCACCAACTCAACTTTACCAGCCACTAATTGACCATCCCCCCCCATTGCGTCACCAAGAGGATAACCCTGTTGGTAATATCCATCTTTATAGATATGGTGAGTGTAAATATAATTTGTACGACTCATATTGGATCGCGTATCATGGGCTTCAACATACCAGTTAACTGCATCTTTACCCCAGCCATGATGGCCTTCCACCCCCCCAAGGAACGTGTTAGCAGAAGGCAGGTAGCCAGCTTCATCCTCACCAATCATCTGACCATAGAAACTTACTGGCCAACCCAATGTCGGTTCTAACTTAAATTTGAAGTCAAAGCCAGCAAGCTGGTTACCTGGTTCATTATCCGTGCCGGTATTATCCTTACCCGTCATACCATCCCAGAAACTACTAAACGATTGTGGTCGCCCTTCCCCGCCCCACTGCATAATGCGCGAAGCGCCGAGCTCAAGTGATTGGAACGGCGAGAAGGTTAAACGGCCACCGATGATTTTGGCATGTGGTACCGCGGTATATTGGTTCATCTGACTGGCGGAGATTTGGTATTGCCATGGACCGACCCAGCGTAGCCACCAGGTTTCCGGAGCGGCCTGCTCGGCACGCTGCATCAGGAAACCAGTCATTGGTCGCATGGCATCACCACGGATCAGGCTGCCTTCGTAGCCAGGTCCCCACCACTGCGGCACCTGGCCAAAAGAGAGCCACTGGTTCCAGAATTTTACCGCACCATAAGCGCCGTTGGCATTGAAACGAGAACCGTTGCTGATGCGTTCGCCGCCCTCAACATTCCCTTGCAGATGAACATCCCACCATTCACCGCTGTTATTGAACGCCAGAGAAAGTGAGTTATCCGCAGCCTGGGTTTGGCCAAACCCTTGCGGCGTTCCTGGTTGGTCAGTCGACGTGTAGCCGCTAACGCGAAAGTCAGCCTTCAAATTAGACAGACGCTGGTTAATACGCGCCAGGACAACTTGTTCAGAAGAGTATGATGGTTTTGCCTTCTTTAAGGCCCGGGTTATCTCTTCCTGGCTTAGCGGCCAGGTGGAAAGACTGAGATGGATGACACCACGATCGGACAACCATGCCAGATCGTTGCGAAGTTCATTATCATTTTGCACCAACCCTGCCGCATAAACCGGTGAGCTAATGGATACAACCAGACCCAGTGCAAGTGCAATACGCGCAATTTTCATCATTATTCAAGTTCCATTTACGAGTCCCTTCCCACCAAGTGGGTACGGCAATGGGGATTTTAAGAATTCAGGAGCTTATGAGTTCGACAAGCCGATACGTTTTACAACAGCGCTCCATTGCCGCGACGGACAACATCCTCAAAGTACGAGCGGTTTGCTGCAGGCGGATGTGAACTTAATACATTACATAATGTAAGCGATATTGGTTGCCAAGGCTACTTTCATGCACTAAGTGAAACGCACATGATCGGTAGCCCGGAGCAACTGGACTTACCATACGATGAGTGAAACACGAGGGTATTCAAAACACCGGATCAGCACAGCGTCAAGATACGCTACCGCCCTTGGCTTAACAGCTACCAACGTACTGTACCCCTTACCCAGCAATTTTTTCCAAACACTACTGTTGACAATCTAACCAAAGCTATTATTTTTACCGCTCCAAGTTTACGAGATTCCGCACTCAAATGGGAGAGTAAATTTAACGAATTCAACCTTGTAAAATGATATTTCTCATTTAATCAACAAAGCCCTAACCATAAAATAAGATTATTTAACGGGCTCAGTCAAAGAGTTCTGCGAACTCCAGCACCCACCACAAAATGACTGTAATGCATTGATTTAAAAGGATTTAAAATAAATCATTATTCCAGTGAGAAAAATCATCCATTAATAGTCAACTACAAAATCTGATAGTCATCATTACCCAGCACGTTTATAAGCACCAGATTGATAATCTCTGATTGCCATTACAATCTTTTTATTTAAGAACAATCTTACAAGAAATACCCTAAGCACTTCTCAGAACAATCTCACAAGCAATATCCTGCAGGTCTCAACATTCTGATGTTCTGTTAACATGATTATGTTTCAGCAATATGAAATATCACCATCCGAAAACCCCTTAATTATCTGCGGAAAATTATTTATCATACTGCCCCAGTGATGTGGCGAATCGCCTCGCACCCGGGGATTAGTATGATTAATAGATATGCTTATGCAAATCGGCCCTGGTAAACGGCTTATCAAGCGGACCAATCATAGTGGCAACTTCACCTAACAGCGATTGCGTTGGCGCCTTAACCCCGATGTTTAGCAGAATTAGTGGAATGATCACCACACTTAAAGCGCCCATCCATGAAAGCTGTGCATTACGCGACGTCGGCGCACGCCACTGTAACAGCAGAAAAATTAATCCGCCACAAGCGCCCAGCATGAACCCGCTAACCACTTCAGATACCGAGTGCGCATGAATCATTAAGCGTGAATAGCCGACAAAGCCAGCAAGGATATAGCCTAAAAATACAGCGGCATAACGAACCCAAAGCGACATTCGGGAACTCAGCAGCCAGAGGAGTATTGGCCAGAATGCGGTGGAAAGCGCGGTATGCCCGCTAAAACCGGTGAAATCAAGTTCACGTATGCCAATTCCCCAGCCCATAAACGCCAGTTTGGAAATACAAACGATAGCGCCAGTGATGCCATAGAGCAGCGCCCATTGCCAGGCCAGCGCCCGGGAAGCTTTGCACAGCAGCAACACCGTAAACAATACCGCTGCGCTTGGCAGAAGAACGGTACTATCGCCGAAAAAAGAGACAAATTGCCAGTTCATTTACTGTTCATCCTCTGACGACACATCTCTTCCCCACCTCTTATCCATGGCTTCCCTATGGGCATATTCATCCATTAACATCACGTTTTTATGCATACATCACCGTTGTTTAATGGGTAAACATGATCTCAGTCAAGTTTTATTTCGCACCTATAACAGGTGCTACGCTTGTTTCTTTAAGAAACCTCGCACTAAGCGATTATCAATTAAGATTTATTCTGACTCATCCGACCAAATGGTCTGATGTATTCGAAACAAGTACCGTTGAGTCAGCAATTCAATATGTGGAGATAAAATTCAGCTGAGATGAAAATCCTTTATTTCCATCAAAAAACCAAATTAAGAAAAGCCCCGGTTTCATTTCAGTTAGATCTTATATCGCTGGCGCGGCACTCAGTATCGTAATATCAACTGCACGCCAGCGATGACTCCGTTAGCTCACATCAGACCCCATTTCACGCCAGCAGCTTTTTAATGCTCTCGCGGAATTTGGTTCCTTCTTTATGGTTACGCAGACCATAGCTCACAAATGCCTGCATATAGCCCATTTTCTTACCACAGTCATAGCTTTCGCCGGTCATCAGCATCGCGTCAACAGACTGTTTCTTAGCCAATTCAGCAATCGCGTCGGTTAGCTGGATACGACCCCACGCCCCTGGCTCGGTACGCTCAAGTTCATCCCAGATATCGGCAGATAGCACATAGCGTCCGACCGCCATCAGGTCGGAGTCCAGGGTCTGCGGTTCATCTGGTTTTTCAATAAACTCGACGATGCGGCCAATCTCACCTTCGACCTTTAGTCCATCTTTAGTTTGAATGACGGAGTATTCGGAGAGATCGCCCGGCATACGTTTGGCCAGTACCTGGCTGCGCCCGGTTTCATTGAAACGAGCCACCATTGCCGCCAGGTTATAGCGCAAAGGATCCGCGGTTGCGCCATCGAGAATAATGTCTGGCAAGACCACCACGAATGGGTTATCGCCAACGGCCGGGCGGGCGCACAGTATTGAGTGGCCCAAACCTAACTGCTGCCCTTGACGAACATTCATGATCGTTACACCTGGCGGGCAGATGGCCTGAACTTCGGCTAACAGCTGGCGCTTAACGCGTTGCTCCAACAGCGCCTCCAACTCGTAGGAAGTATCGAAATGGTTTTCTACGGCATTTTTGGATGAATGGGTGACCAGCACAATTTCTTTGATTCCGGCAGCGACAATCTCATCAACGATATACTGAACCATCGGCTTATCGACGATCGGCAGCATCTCCTTCGGTATCGCTTTGGTTGCAGGCAACATATGCATCCCTAACCCTGCGACCGGAATAATTGCTTTCAAACTCACCATTATTTCATCCACCTATATGGTTATAAACTTCCGAAGTTTTGTCATATTGTCGCTGTCACTGACATTTGTTACCGATGCTACAGCACCGTAACCCGTACGACTTTAAACAAAATCCTAAATTACTCTATTCGTCCAAGAATACACTTAAAAAATGTTAGCTGACAGGTCGCTTTAAGAAATTTCTCATGCCTTTTTCCTGGTAAGAAAACTCACTGTCTGTTTTTACAAAAGATACACATAATGCATTGTTATTAAACAGAAAAATAGTTATCAGCCTGCCTGGTTATGGATGTTAATTGATCGATTTAGTGCCGTTATTCTTAATAATCCCCAGGAACAAACCGTTTCAGATAATGTCAAATCCAACGCAAAATACCAGTGTGTCCGGGCAAGCAGCAAACGGTCTACATTATTGTCAGCAAACGCCCTGCTGGCGGGAGATGATGCGACTGCATCCCTGTAACAATGGACTATCCTAAGGGTCTTCTTAAACTCGCTCTCTGACAAGCTACGGAATTCAGTAGGAAAATTCTCACATACAGTCCTTTTACGGCAAATACGGGAATATTTTGACCTTGCCAGTCGTTAATAGCCCTTTCCTATACTTACTCGTTCCACACAGTAATTGCATGGGTTTATAATTAATTCCAAATCATCCTTAATAAAATTTTGCCATCGCTAACGGTGTTTCTGGTTCCAGGTTAGGCGTCACCACCAGAAAGCGTTGCAATTTACCAGGCGCTTATCCATGATCGTTAGATGGTACGATTATGTGTTCAAGGTTCTGACTGACTATGGAATGGATTGCCGATCCCTCTATCTGGGCAGGTCTCATTACACTGGTGGTGATTGAGCTAGTGCTGGGGATAGATAACCTGGTATTTATTGCGATCCTCGCCGAAAAACTTCCCCCCGCCCAGCGCGATCGCGCACGCGTGACTGGCCTGCTACTGGCGATGGTGATGCGCCTACTGTTACTGGCATCAATTTCCTGGCTGGTCACTCTGACTAAACCCCTTTTCACCTGGCACGATCTTAGCTTCAGCGCTCGGGATTTGATTATGCTGTTCGGCGGGTTGTTCTTGTTGTTTAAAGCAACGGTGGAGCTCAATGAACGGTTGGAAGGGAAAGATAGTAATAATCCTACCCAGCGAAAAGGAGCGAAATTCTGGGGCGTAGTGGCGCAAATTGTCGTCCTGGACGCCATTTTTTCTCTGGACTCCGTAATCACCGCCGTCGGAATGGTCGATCATCTGGCAGTGATGATGGCCGCAGTGATTATTGCCATCGCGCTGATGTTGATGGCCAGCAAGGCGCTTACTCGCTTTGTTAACAGCCATCCAACGATTGTTATCCTCTGCCTTAGCTTCCTGCTGATGATTGGTTTTAGCCTGATTGCCGAAGGTTTTGGCTTCCCTATTCCTAAAGGCTATCTGTACGCCGCTATCGGCTTCTCGGTCATGATCGAATCGTTCAATCAGTTGGCCATCTTCAACCGCCGTCGCTTCCTCTCCGCCAATTTAACCTTGCGACAACGGACAACAGAAGCGGTAATGAATTTGCTCAGCGGCCAGAAGGAAAACACCGAACTCGATAACGAGACGGCAGCCATGGTTGCTGACCATGGCGACAGTCCGCTATTTAACCCGCAAGAACGTCTGATGATCGAGCGCGTGCTGAATTTAAATCAGCGCTCCGTCAGCAGTATTATGACCTCGCGTCACGATATCGAGCATATTGATTTAAGCGCACCGGAAGAGGAAGTCCGTGCGCTCCTGGAGAAAAACCAGCACACCCGCATCGTCGTCACTGGCGGTAAAGATAATGAAGATCTGCTGGGGGTCGTTCACGTCATTGACCTCCTGCAGCAGTCGCTGCGTAATGACCCTCTCGATCTGCACGTGCTTCTACGCCAACCGCTTATCTTCCCGGAAACCCTGCAGCTGCTGCCGGCGCTGGATCAGTTCCGCCAGGCGCGAACTCACTTCGCCTTTGTCGTGGACGAGTTCGGCTCCGTCGAAGGGATCGTGACCATAAGCGATGTCATGGAAACCATCGCCGGGAACCTGCCCAATGAAGTTGAAGAGATTGATGCCCGCCACGATATTCACAAAAATGCCGACGGCAGCTGGACGGCTAACGGGCACATGCCACTGGAAGATCTGGTGCAGTATGTCCCCCTCCCGCTGGATGATAAGCGCGAATACCATACTATCGCTGGATTGCTGATGGAGAATCTGCAGCATATTCCGCGCGCCGGCGAAGAAGTGGAGATTGGGGGCTACACCCTACGGACGCTGGAAGTGGAAAGCCACCGGGTACAGAAAGTACTGATTATTCCCCCCGTCGAACCCGAAGATGGATTGGATTATGAAGTGTGAGTATGTAGCGTATCAATAACAGACAAAGCAATCAGGCCGCCGTGATCCCTCGCGACGGCCTGATAATCACAGCTTATCGAGCAGCTTCTTCACATCTTTGCCGTTCTGGCTATTGCTGTTACGCTCCGCCCAGTCGTTCAGACGCTGTCTGACTTCATCCTGCAGCTGCTTACGCAGGATCTGATCGACCTGCAGGCTGTAGCTGAGCGCCTGCCACTTACCGTAGATACGCAGCGGGATTGCCGTCTGTTTGAGTCGGTCAATCAGCTTACTTTCGCCTTTCCAACCGCCTAATACACGCACATTAAAGCGCATATCGCAATCTTCGGCCTGCAGATTAAGGCGGCCCTCGCCGGTGAGAGCCATCACTGCCGATTGCCCTTGCAGGCTATTTAGCGTTATCAGACCATTATTCAACGTCAAATCGCTGCTTAACGAATCCAGCTGAGTCGCATTATCGAAATTATCCTGGGCCTGCACATTGGTGCTCCGCGCCACCGCCTGCTGCACAAGCTGCTGGAAGTTGAGCCCTTCGGTACGCGTATCCTTCATCTGTAACTGCGCCTGCCCTTGCCAGTTGCGACGAAACTCATCCGCATCAATATGGGCGCCGGAGAAATCGCCGGTAAGCGATAATTTTCCCGTCAAGTTGATTGGGTAGTTAAACGCTTTCAGAATCGTGCCGATTTCTACGTTATCCAGTTTTGGCTGGAACGCCGCGTGCGAGCTATCACCCCGCACATCCAGCACGCCAGGTAACGAAAGCTGGCCGCCATCGAGACTTCCCTGCAGCTGTTTCACCGTCAGCAGTCCTTGCTGATTACTGATATCGCCCTTCACCTGACCAAACTGCATGCCGCGCCACTGAACCTGATCCGCCGTCAGCGCTAGCTGCCCGTTAAAACCGAGCAGACTATGATAATCCTGTTGGATATCATTATCGGCGATCACTGGACGCAGCTGCCTCGGCTGGCTTTGCCCACGCTGGCCGACATGACCTTCTCTGACCGCCACGCTTTGAGCAAGCAAACTATCCAGATTCAGCGTAGCAGCATGTAGATTGAGCATCCAATCGGGCTTGTCGCCCAGCACAACGCTACCGTTACCGGCTATCGTGCTGTCATTGGCAGTGAGATTAAGGTTGTTGAAAGTGAGCTTCTTCTCATCTTCAATCCAGTTTGCCTGCAGGCTGGCCTGGCCATTCAGACCATCCGGCGGCAATTCGGCGCCGCGCACCTGCCAGTTGAGTTGCGATATATCGGCTTTCAGAGAATGGGGATAATCCCCGCCCTGCACCTGCGCGGTGAATGACAGCGCTAAATCGCGCTGATCGCGATTAACTCTGCCGGAGAAATCAACGGTCGCCAGATGGTTGTCATCCTGTTCCATCTGCAGGCGAATATCGCGTACGGTGACCTGTTCGCCGTTTTCATGTTGGAAGAACAACACGCTATCGGCGACCTGCAGCTTACGAACATCGTAAGACCAGCCGCGATCTTGCGGCGCCTGCGGCAAGGTATTGTCATGCGGAACAACCGGCGCGTTCTGGTCGCGAACGGCTTCAGTTTTCGAGGTAAGCTGGATCACCGCGCCTTTCAGCATCACCTGTTTAACCTGCAGCTGATGCGAGATTAACGGTATCAACGCAACATCCAGCCGCATGTTATCAGCGCGTACCACCGGTTCGGAAGCCCCGGGAGCCGTGAGCGCCATACGGCCGGAGAGAATGCTCAACTGCGGCCAAACGTGCCAACGCAGCGGACCATCAAGTTTGAGTTGATAACCGCTACGTTCCGCCACTTCCTGCACCATATAGTTACGGAAGTCATTAGGGTTGACCAGCAACACCAGCGCAACGAGCCCGGCGACAATTACGGTCAACAAGATCATCAGCGTGGTTAGAATTCGTCTCATGGCATCCTCAGTCAGCCGCTTGCTTTATCAGTCCTTGTCGATTCGACTCGCTACCGCGCCCTGCTGATCGCGATATTTAGCGTCTTCGCGGCGGTTATACGGCCGTGCTGCCGGGCCGGAGAGCGGTTCAAAGCTCAGTGCGCCGATAGGCATTCCCGGACGCAGCGCCAGCGGCAGCTTACCGGAATTATAGAACTCCAGCACGATGCAACCGGACCAACCCGGATCGATACGGTGGGCGGTCACATGCACCATCAGGCCAAGACGGGCCAACGATGAACGACCATCCAGCCAACCGACGAGATCGGCAGGCAGAGTAACGGATTCATAGGTTACCGCCAACGCCAGTTCGCCGGGATGCAGGAAGAAAGCTTCACCTTCCGGCAGCACTATTTCTTCACTCATCACGCGATCCAGCGCCGCACTGACTTCCGCCTTAGGACCGCTCAGGTCGATAAAAGGCGCCGTATGGCCGCGGAAGGTGCGGAATTTATTCCCCAGGCGAACGTCAACCGTCGCGCCGTTAATCCGCTCGACCGGCGGGCGCGGGCTGATTGCCAGGCGCCCTTCATCCAACCAGGCTTCTATATCTCGGTCACACAGACGCATGAGCTTTCTCCTTTAAGGCATCGAGCCCTTACGCCTTCCGGGGATAAGGGCAATTGGGATTCTCTTTGCACGTTACACAATAAGTACGTGTTATTCAAAGAACTGACTGATTTTGGCCTTCAGAATATCAATGGCGATACGGTTTTTACCGCCGCGCGGCACGATGATGTCGGCATACTGCTTGGAAGGTTCGATAAACTGCAGGAACATCGGGCGCACCGTCTTCTGATACTGCGCCATAACGGAGTCCATTGAGCGGCCGCGCTCATTAACATCACGCTTGATACGGCGCATCAGGCAGATATCGAGCGGCGTATCGACGAAAATAGAAAAGTTTAATTCATTACGCAACCGGGCATCCGTCAGAAGCAGGATCCCTTCAAGAATAATCACTTTTTTCGGTTTGATATGAATGGTTTCCGGCATACGCGTATGTTCTACATAGCTATAAACCGGTAATTCAATCGGTTGACCGCTTTTTAGCATCTGCAAATGCTGGAACAGTAAGCTATGATCCATCGAACTGGGATGGTCATAGTTCGTTTTTACGCGCTCTTCCATCGACAGATGGCTTTGATCTTTGTAATAACTGTCTTCCGGAATAACGCCAATATGTTCATCGCCAACTTGTTCACGCAATTCGCGATAAAGAGTGCTGGCGATAAGACTTTTGCCCGAAGCCGATGCGCCGGCGATGCCTACAATGACGCACTGATGAGACGTATCAGTCATAAATTTTTGCGACCTGATTAACCTGGATGTATATGGAGGGTGACGGTTGACCGTCAAACGCGGCAATTATAGGGATTTCAGGGCGGCGATACCAGTGATATGCGCCCTGTACGCTCATTCCTCTTCCGGCGTCCAGCCATCGGTATACCAGATATGCAATAAAGCATAAGAACGCCACGGCTGCCAGCGGCTGGCATAACGAGCGATGCGTGCCGGCGTCATGCCGGGAAAGCGCTGCTTAATCAGGTAGTCATCCGGCAAGAAAATATCTTTCGCCTGCCAGCCACGCAGCGCGTAGTAATTTGCCGTCCAGCGGCCGATCCCGGGTAGACTCTGCAGTTGCTTCATCCCGGCCGCGATATCAGCGGGCGCCGCCAGCGGCAGCTCGCCGCTCAATGCCGCCTTCCCCAAATGAATCAGTGCCTCAGCGCGGCGAAGTGGCATACCCAGTGCTTTCAGCGCCAGCGGCTCAGCCTGCGCCAGCCGTTGCGGCTCAGGGAAAACAACATAACCCGGCGCTTCCGTCAACGGTTCGCCGTAAGCGGCCGCCACCTTCGCCGTCAGCTTCGCCGCCATCGCCACGCTCACCAGTTGCCCCAGAACCGCACGCACCGCCTGTTCAAAAGCATCCAGCGCGCCCGGTAGCCTCAGCCCTGGCCGCGGTAGCGCCAGTTCGCCTAATGTCTGGGTAACTTGCTGTGGGTCGCAGGCTAGATCAAACAGCTGCGCCACGCGCGCCAGGCACTCGGTTTCGACCGGCAACAGTCCGGGAGAGAGCGTCACCTGCAGTCCCTGCGCCCCATCGTCCGGTTTAACGGTGATCAATCCACAATGCCCCTTCAGAGAAAAACTGCGGGTGTATTCATTTTGCTGGAAGGTTTCAATTCCCGCCACCGCACGGGCGCTGAGAAATCCGAACATCCATTGCCAGTCATAGGGCGGTTGCCAGGGTAACAATGTCATGCGTTCTCCTTATTAATCGCTGCAAGCATAGATGCTCTACATCAGATGCGCCTTGCTTTTAAATTCCAGTTGTCGGCATGGCGGCAATCCGCTAAAGTCGCCCCCCTTCTTCACTGGCATGGGGATTTTCAGGTCATGTTTATTGGTTTTGACTATGGTACCGCTAACTGTTCGGTTGCCGTCATGCAGGACGACAGTCCACAGCTTTTAACGCTGGAGAACGGCAGCCCGCTGCTACCGTCAATGCTCTGCGCGCCGACACGCGAAGCGGTTAGCGAATGGCTGTATCGTCATCATAATGTCCCCGCCGATGGGGCGGAGAACCAGGCCCTGCTGCGTCGCGCCCTTAATTATAACCGCGATGAAGATATCGACGTCCTGAGCAATAGCGTCCAGTTTGGCCTCGCCTCGCTGCATCAATACGTAGACGACCCTGAAGAGGTCTACTTCGTTAAGTCGCCAAAGTCGTTTCTTGGCGCCAATGGCCTGAAACCGCAGCAAGTCGCATTGTTTGAAGATCTGGTCTGCGCCATGATGCTGCATATTAAACAGCAGGCGCAAACGCAGCTAACCGAAGAGATTAATCAGGCAGTCATTGGCCGTCCGATTAACTTCCAGGGGCTCGGCGGCGATGACGCTAACGCCCAGGCGCAAGGTATTCTGGAACGCGCAGCCCGGCGCGCGGGGTTCCAGGATGTTGTTTTCCAGTTTGAACCCGTCGCGGCAGGGCTCGATTTTGAAGCCACGCTCAGCGACGAAAAACGCGTACTGGTCGTCGATATCGGCGGCGGTACGACCGACTGCTCGCTGCTGCTGATGGGTCCGCAGTGGCGGCAGAAAGCCGATCGTCAACAAAGCCTGCTGGGCCATAGCGGCTGTCGTATCGGCGGTAACGATCTGGATATCACCCTGGCCTTCAAATGCCTGATGCCGTTGCTCGGCATGGGTGGTGAAACGGAAAAAGGCATCGCGCTGCCGGTGCTGCCATGGTGGAATGCGGTGGCGATTAACGACGTTCCGGCGCAGACCGATTTCTACAGCGCCACCAACGGCCGCATGCTCAATGACCTGCTACGCGACGCCCGCGATGCCGACAAAGTCGCACTGCTGCTTAAAGTCTGGCGCCAACGCCTGAGTTATCGCCTGGTGCGCAGCGCGGAAGAGAGCAAAATCGCCCTTTCCGCACAGGCGAGCTTCAACGCAGAGCTGCCGTTTATTAGCGATGAACTGGCTACTGCTATCAGCCAGCAAGGTCTGGAGGAGGCGCTCAATCAGCCGCTGTCCCGCATTATGGAGCAGGTAAAACTGGCGCTGGAAAGCAGTAATGAAACCCCGGATATCATCTATTTAACCGGCGGTAGCGCCCGCTCGCCGCTGATTAAGAAAGCGCTGGCCGCGCATCTGCCAGGCATTCCGATCGCGGGCGGTGATGATTTTGGCTCTGTTACCGCCGGGCTGGCTCGCTGGGCGCAGGTTGTTTTCGCCTGAAACGCGAGCGTCATTCGGTAACCTAAGTTGACATTGCCGCTTTTTCGCTCTAATTTGCAGGATGAAGGGTAAGGGAGGATTTCTCCTCCCCCTGATACACTGTTAGTAAGTCGGGAAACTTATCAGTAACAGCACTATCAGTATGATGAGCAAATTCATCATAACCCTTTCCTTATTTAAGGCCCCTTCCTCAGGAGGGGCTTTCCTGTATTTAGCCTCCGCTAAATCAAGCCGACGTTACCATGCCCCACCCGATACTCATCTTTTCGGCGTTCTGCTTTGCGAACATCCTCGTGAAAGCCCGCTGATTCAGACGTTTCCATACCTTCTTTTCATAATTCCTCCATTTTTAAAGGGCGTTCCGTTACTAAACTAGTATCATTTAGCGAAAGCTTCAGATTGAGATAGCAACATAATGAAAGACAATAACAAACGTCGTTGGGGAATGGCTCTGGTGGTGGTTATCGCGGCAGGCGCCGCCTATTGGTTTTGGCACCAGCGCGAAGCAGCGCCGGTTCCGGGGGCGCCAAATGTCGGCCAACAAGGGGCGAAAGCGACGGGCGGCGGACGCCATGGGCGTTTCGGCGCAACGCTGGCTCCGGTTCAGGCAGCAACCGCCACCAGCGAATCGGTCCCCCGCTATCTCACGGGTCTGGGTACCGTCACCGCAGCGAATACCGTTACCGTACGCAGCCGGGTCGATGGCCAGTTGCTGAGTATTCATTTCCAGGAAGGCCAGCAGGTAAAAGCAGGCGATTTGTTAGCACAAATTGATCCCAGCCAATTTAAGGTCGCCCTTGCCCAGGCACAGGGGCAGTTAGCCAAAGATAACGCCACTCTCGCCAACGCGCGCCGCGATCTCGCCCGCTATCAACAATTGGTCAAAACGAATCTGATCTCCCGTCAGGAGTTGGATACGCAACAATCCCTGGTCGTGGAGTCCGCCGGTACGGTTAAAGCCGACGAAGCCGCCGTCGCCAGCGCCCAGCTTCAATTGGACTGGACACGCATTACCGCACCTATTGACGGCCGAGTAGGGTTAAAGCAAGTCGATATTGGCAACCAAATTTCCAGCGGCGACACGACCGGTATCGTTGTCCTGACGCAGACTCATCCTATCGATTTAGTGTTTACCCTGCCGGAAAACGACATCGCCACGGTGGTACAGGCGCAGAAGGCAGGTAAGGCGCTGTCCGTTGAAGCCTGGGACCGTACCAATAAACAGAAAATCAGCGCAGGTTCCCTGTTGAGCCTGGATAACCAAATTGATACCACGACTGGCACTATCAAGCTTAAAGCGCGCTTTAATAACCTTGATGATGCGCTGTTCCCGAACCAGTTCGTTAACGCCAGAATGTTAGTGGATACCGAGCAGAATGCCGTGGTTATCCCTACCGCCGCATTACAGATGGGCAATGAAGGCCACTTCGTGTGGGTCCTGAATAGCGAGAATAAAGTCAGTAAACACACGGTGACGCCAGGTATTCAGGACAGTCAGAAAGTGGTGATTAATGCCGGATTGTCGGCGGGGGATCGCGTCGTGACTGATGGTATCGACCGCCTGACGGAAGGGGCCAAAGTCGAAGTTGTCGACGCCCATCGCGCCACGCAGGAACAACCCGCCGCACACCAGAGCGGTAAAAACGGAGCGCGTTCCTGATGCAGGTGTTACCCCCAAGCAGCACGGGCGGCCCTTCCCGACTGTTCATTATGCGCCCGGTGGCGACCACGCTGCTGATGATCGCTATCCTTCTGGCAGGGATCATCGGCTATCGTTTCCTGCCGGTCTCCGCGCTGCCGGAAGTCGACTACCCCACCATTCAGGTGGTCACACTCTATCCCGGCGCCAGCCCGGATGTAGTGACGTCTTCCATTACCGCGCCGCTTGAGCGTCAGTTTGGCCAGATGTCGGGGCTCAAACAGATGTCATCGCAAAGTTCAGGCGGCGCGTCGGTCATTACTCTGCAGTTTCAACTCGAGCTATCGCTGGATGTCGCCGAGCAGGAAGTGCAGGCGGCGATTAACGCCGCAACTAACCTTCTGCCATCAGATTTACCTAACCCGCCGGTGTACAGCAAAGTGAACCCGGCCGATCCGCCGATTATGACCCTGTCCGTCACCTCCAGCGCGATCCCCATGACTCAGGTTGAGGATATGGTCGAAACCCGCGTGGCGCAGAAAATCTCCCAGGTCTCCGGCGTCGGGTTGGTCACGCTGGCAGGTGGTCAGCGCCCTGCGGTACGAGTCAAGCTCAACGCCCAGGCCATCGCCGCGCTGGGGTTAACCAGTGAAACCATTCGTACCGCCATAACCAATGCTAACGTGAATTCGGCGAAAGGCAGCCTCGACGGCCCAGCTCGCGCGGTCACGCTTTCCGCCAACGATCAAATGCAGTCGGCGGAAGATTACCGCCGCCTGATTATCGCCTATCAAAACGGTGCGCCAATTCGCCTCGGCGATGTCGCCACTATCGAACAGGGCGCAGAGAACAGCTGGCTTGGGGCATGGGCCAACAAGCAGCGGGCGATCGTCATGAACGTGCAACGCCAGCCAGGCGCGAATATCATTGCCACTGCCGACAGCATCCGCCAGATGCTGCCACAACTCACGGAAAGCCTACCTAAATCGGTTAAGGTGCAGGTCTTGTCGGATCGCACGACCAATATTCGCGCCTCAGTGAGCGATACCCAGTTCGAACTGATGCTCGCCATCGCGCTGGTGGTGATGATTATCTATCTGTTCCTGCGTAACGTTCCGGCAACGATTATTCCCGGCGTCGCCGTGCCGCTGTCGCTGGTCGGCACTTTTGCCGTCATGGTGTTCCTTGGTTTTTCGATTAACAACCTGACGCTAATGGCGCTGACTATCGCCACCGGTTTTGTCGTCGATGACGCCATTGTGGTGATCGAAAACATTTCCCGTTATATCGAAAAAGGGGAAAAACCGCTCGCCGCCGCACTGAAGGGCGCGGGTGAAATCGGCTTTACCATTATTTCGTTAACATTCTCGCTGATTGCGGTGCTGATCCCGTTGCTGTTCATGGGCGACATCGTCGGCCGTCTGTTCCGCGAATTTGCGATTACCCTGGCGGTGGCGATACTCATCTCGGCGGTGGTTTCGCTGACGCTGACGCCAATGATGTGCGCGCGTATGCTTAGCCACGAATCGCTGCGTAAACAAAACCGCTTTTCACAAGCCAGTGAACGTTTCTTCGAGCGCGTGATCGCCGTTTACGGCCGCTGGCTAAGTCGGGTGTTGAACCACCCGTGGCTGACGCTGAGCGTGGCATTAAGCACCCTCGCGCTGTCGATTCTCCTGTGGGTCTTTATTCCAAAAGGCTTCTTCCCGATCCAGGATAACGGCATTATTCAGGGTACCTTACAGGCGCCGCAGTCGGCGTCGTTCGCCAGCATGGCGCAGCGCCAACAGCAGGTATCCGAGCTGATTCTTAAAGATCCGGCGGTAGAAAGCCTGACCTCCTTCGTTGGCGTTGACGGCACCAACCCGGCGCTGAACAGCGCGCGTCTGCAGATCAACCTTAAACCGCTGAGCGAACGTGACGATCGCGTGCAGGCGGTGATCGGCCGTCTGCAGAAATCGGTCGCCAGCGTGCCGGGCGTTGAGCTCTATCTACAGCCGACCCAGGATCTGACGATCGATACCACCGTCAGTCGCACCCAGTATCAGTTCACCTTGCAGGCTAACTCGCTCGATGCGTTGAGCAACTGGGTACCGCAATTAATGTCGCGGTTACAGTCATTACCGCAGCTTTCCGACGTCAGCAGCGACTGGCAGGATAAAGGACTCGCAGCTTATATCAACGTCGATCGCGACAGCGCCAGTCGTCTGGGTATTTCGATGGCGGATGTCGATAACGCGCTGTATAACGCCTTTGGCCAGCGGCTGATCTCGACAATTTACACCCAGGCAAACCAGTACCGCGTGGTGCTGGAACATGATACTCAAGCCACGCCGGGGCTGGCGGCGCTGGATAATATCCGCCTGACCAGCAGCGACGGTGGCATCGTGCCGCTGAAGTCGATCGCCAGCGTCGAACAGCGCTTCACCCCACTGTCGGTTAACCATCTCGATCAGTTCCCGGTGACGACTATCTCGTTCAACGTGCCGGATAACTATTCGCTGGGCGAAGCGGTAGACGCGATTCTGGCAGCCGAGCAGTCGCTGGATTTACCAAGCGATATCCGTACTCAATTCCAGGGCAGTTCCCTCGCCTTCCAGTCGGCGCTCGGCAGTACCGTCTGGCTGGTGGTTGCCGCGGTGGTCGCCATGTATATCGTTCTCGGCGTGCTGTATGAGAGCTTCATTCACCCCATCACCATTCTTTCTACGCTACCGACCGCCGGTGTCGGCGCCCTACTGGCGCTATGGCTGGCCGGTAGCGAGCTGGACGTGATTGCGATTATCGGCATCATTCTGCTGATTGGTATCGTCAAGAAAAACGCTATCATGATGATCGACTTTGCCCTTGCAGCCGAACGCGAGCAAGGGATGCCGCCGCGCGAGGCTATCTATCAGGCCTGTTTACTGCGTTTCCGCCCCATTCTGATGACCACGCTGGCGGCCCTGCTCGGCGCGCTACCGTTGATGTTAAGTACCGGCGTCGGCGCCGAACTGCGTCGTCCGCTGGGGATCGGCATGGTTGGCGGTCTGATGCTTAGCCAGATCCTGACCCTGTTTACCACGCCGGTGATTTATCTACTCTTCGACCGCTTGTCTCTGTACATCAAGAGCCGTTTCCCGCGTCGTGAAGAGGAGGCGTAAGTGAAGTTTTTCGCTCTCTTCATTTATCGCCCGGTCGCGACCATCCTTATCTCGCTGGCGATCACTCTGTGCGGAGTCCTCGGATTCCGCCTGCTGCCGGTGGCGCCGCTGCCGCAGGTGGATTTCCCGGTAATAATGATCAGCGCCTCGCTGCCCGGCGCGTCGCCGGAAACCATGGCCTCGTCGGTCGCGACGCCGCTGGAGCGTTCGCTGGGACGTATTGCCGGGGTCAATGAAATGACCTCGTCGAGTTCGCTCGGCAGCACGCGCATCATCATGCAGTTTAATTTCGATCGCGATATCAACGGCGCCGCGCGCGATGTGCAGGCGGCGATTAACGCCGCGCAAAGCCTGCTGCCTAGCGGTATGCCAAGCCGCCCAACCTACCGCAAAGCCAACCCATCCGATGCGCCGATCATGATCCTGACGCTGACCTCGGATACCTATTCGCAGGGCGAGCTGTACGATTTCGCCTCAACCCAATTGGCGCAGACGATTTCGCAAATTGACGGCGTCGGCGATGTTGATGTTGGCGGCAGTTCATTGCCGGCGGTGCGCGTCGATCTCAACCCGCAGGCGCTATTTAACCAGGGTGTCTCGCTGGACGCCGTGCGCAGCGCGATCGATAACGCCAACGTGCGCCGGCCACAGGGCGCGCTTGAGGACAATACCCATCGCTGGCAGGTGCAGACTAACGACGAACTGAAAAGCGCAGCGGAATATCTACCGGTGATCGTCCACTACAACAACGGTGCAGTGGTACGGCTGGGCGACGTGGCGACAGTGACGGACTCAGTGCAGGATGTGCGTAACGCCGGGATGACCAACGCCAAACCGGCGATCCTGTTGATGATCCGCAAACTGCCGGAAGCCAATATCATCCAGACGGTTGACAGTATCCGCGCCCGCCTGCCGGAACTGCAGCGCACTATCCCGGCGGCCATCGATCTGCAAATCGCCCAGGATCGTTCGCCAACCATCCGCGCGTCGCTCGAAGAGGTCGAACAAACGCTGGTGATTTCGGTGGCGCTGGTCATTCTGGTGGTATTCCTGTTCCTGCGTTCCGGGCGGGCAACGCTGATCCCGGCGGTTGCCGTACCGGTATCGTTAATCGGCACCTTCGCCGCCATGTATTTATGCGGTTTCAGCCTGAATAACCTCTCTTTGATGGCGCTGACCATCGCCACCGGCTTTGTCGTCGATGATGCCATCGTGGTGCTGGAAAACATTTCACGCCATCTTGAGGCAGGGATGAAACCGCTGCAGGCCGCGTTACAGGGCAGCCGCGAAGTCGGCTTTACCGTGCTGTCGATGAGCCTGTCGCTGGTGGCAGTGTTCCTACCGCTGCTGTTGATGGGCGGCTTGCCAGGCCGCCTGCTTCGCGAGTTTGCCGTTACGCTGTCAGTGGCGATAGGTATCTCTCTCGCGGTTTCACTCACCCTCACCCCCATGATGTGCGGCTGGCTGCTGAAAAGCGGCAAACCCAACGAACCGACGCGCAACCGCGGTTTTGGCCGCCTGCTGATCGCCATTCAGGGTGGCTACGGCAAATCGCTAAAATGGGTTCTGCAGCACAGCCGCCTGACCGGTCTGGTGTTGCTTGGCACCATGGCGCTCAGCGTCTGGCTCTATATCTCGATCCCCAAAACCTTTTTCCCTGAACAGGATACCGGGGTTCTGATGGGCGGCATTCAGGCAGACCAAAGCATCTCCTTCCAGGCGATGCGCGGCAAACTGCAGGACTTTATGAAGATCATCCGCGAAGACCCCTCGGTCGATAATGTGACCGGCTTTACCGGCGGCTCGCGAGTCAATAGCGGCATGATGTTTATCACCCTGAAACCCCGCGACCAGCGTCACGAGACGGCACAGCAAATCATCGACCGGTTGCGGAAAAAACTGGCGAAAGAGCCCGGCGCCAACCTGTTCCTGATGGCGGTGCAGGATATTCGCGTCGGTGGTCGTCAGTCGAACGCCAGCTATCAATACACCCTACTGTCGGACGATCTCGCGGCGCTACGCGAGTGGGAACCAAAAATTCGCAAGGCGCTGGCGGCGTTGCCGGAGCTGGCTGACGTTAACTCGGATCAACAGGATAACGGCGCGGAAATGGATCTGGTGTACGACCGGGATACCATGTCGCGCCTCGGAATTAGCGTGCAGGACGCCAACAACCTGTTGAATAACGCCTTTGGTCAGCGGCAGATCTCGACCATCTACCAGCCGCTGAACCAGTACAAAGTCGTCATGGAGGTCGATCCGGTTTATACCCAGGATATCAGCGCGCTGGATCAAATGTTCGTCATTAATAAAGACGGTAAGCCCATCCCGCTGTCGTACTTTGCGAAATGGCAACCGGCAAACGCGCCGCTGTCGGTTAACCATCAGGGACTGTCGGCTGCTTCGACGATCTCCTTTAACCTGCCGACCGGCAAATCGTTATCGGAAGCCAGCGACGCCATCGACCGGACGATGACCCAGCTCGGCGTGCCGTCGAGCGTGCGTGGAACCTTTGCCGGCACCGCGCAGGTGTTCCAGCAGACCATGAACTCACAGGTGATCCTGATTATTGCCGCCATCGCTACGGTGTATATCGTGTTGGGGATCCTCTACGAAAGCTATGTGCATCCGTTGACTATCCTCTCTACCCTGCCGTCAGCGGGAGTTGGCGCACTATTGGCGCTGGAGCTGTTCGGTGCCCCATTCAGCCTAATCGCCTTGATAGGGATCATGCTATTAATTGGCATTGTGAAGAAAAACGCCATCATGATGGTCGATTTCGCCCTTGAAGCGCAGCGTAACGGCAATCTTGCGCCGGAAGAAGCTATTTTCCGCGCCTGTCTGCTGCGTTTTCGCCCGATCATGATGACCACGCTGGCGGCGCTGTTCGGCGCGCTGCCGCTGGTACTATCGGGTGGCGATGGTTCAGAGCTGCGTCAGCCGCTGGGGATCACCATCGTCGGCGGCCTGGTAATGAGCCAGCTGCTGACGTTGTACACCACCCCGGTGGTCTATTTGTTCTTTGACCGTCTGCGGTTGCGTTTTTCGCGAAAAACTTCTCAATCGGTAAGCGAATAACATGACAGATCTGCCGTCCAGCGTACGCTGGCAGTTATGGATTGTGGCCTTCGGCTTCTTTATGCAGTCGCTGGATACCACCATCGTCAATACCGCCCTCCCCTCGATGGCTAAAAGCCTCGGGGAGAGCCCGCTGCACATGCACATGGTGGTGGTCTCATATGTCCTCACGGTAGCCCTGATGCTGCCAGCTAGCGGCTGGCTGGCGGATCGGGTCGGCGTGCGTAATATCTTTTTTAGCGCGATTGTTTTATTTACCGTCGGATCGCTGTTTTGCGCCCAGGCAACCACTCTCGATCAGCTTGTCATGTCTCGCGTACTACAGGGCGTTGGCGGCGCGATGATGGTACCGGTCGGTCGGCTGACGGTGATGAAAATCGTCCCCCGCGATCAATATATGGCGGCGATGACTTTCGTAACCCTACCCGGTCAGGTCGGTCCGCTGCTTGGCCCCGCGCTCGGCGGCGTGCTGGTGGAGTACGCCTCCTGGCACTGGATCTTCTTAATTAATATCCCGGTTGGCATTATCGGCGCTATCGCCACATTATGGTTGATGCCCAACTACACCTTGCAGACCCGGCGCTTTGATATTCTCGGTTTTATTCTGCTGGCGACGGGGATGGCGACGCTGACCCTGGCGCTCGACGGTAAAAAGGGGCTCGGTATCTCGCCGCTCCTGCTGGCGGCGCTGGTCGCTGGCGGCATCATCGCCATCGGACTTTATTTATGGCACGCCCGCGGCAACGTCAACGCCTTATTCAGCCTGAATCTGTTTCGCAATAAAACTTTTTCGCTCGGTCTGAGCGGCAGCTTCGCCGGACGTATCGGCAGCGGCATGCTGCCATTTATGACCCCGGTATTCTTACAAATTGGCCTTGGCTTCTCGCCGTTCCATGCCGGGCTGATGATGATCCCGATGGTGCTGGGCAGCATGGGGATGAAACGCATCGTCGTGCAGGTGGTTAACCGCTTCGGCTATCGCCGCGTGCTGGTCTTCGCAACCCTCGGATTAGCGCTGGTCAGCCTGCTGTTTATGGCCGTCGCCCTGGCTGGCTGGTACTGGCTGCTGCCGCTGGTGTTGTTCCTGCAGGGGATGGTTAACTCCAGTCGCTTTTCTTCAATGAACACCCTGACGCTGAAAGACCTGCCTGACGATCTGGCGAGCAGCGGCAACAGCATGCTGTCAATGGTGATGCAGCTGTCGATGAGTATCGGCGTCACCATCGCCGGGCTGCTGCTCGGCATGTACGGCCAGCAGCATATCAGCGCCGATGCGCCGGTCGCGCATCAGGTATTCCTCTACACCTACCTGAGCATGGCGGTGATTATCGCCCTCCCGGCACTCATCTTTTCCCGCGTACCGGATGACGTCGGCAGCAACACCGTCATTCGCCGACGCAAAAGGAGTGAACCGTGAAACTATGGCGCCCGGGTATCACCGGTAAGCTGTTCCTCGCTATTTTCGCCACCTGCATCGTACTGCTGATCAGCATGCACTGGGCAGTGCGCATCAGCTTTGAGCGCGGATTTATCGACTACATCAAACGCGGCAATGAACAGCGGCTCACCATGCTCGGCGATGCGCTAAGCGAACAGTACGCTCTGCATGGAAACTGGAAATTTCTGCGCAATAACGACCGCTTTATCTTCCAGCTGTTACGCACCTTCGAGCGCGATAACGATGAGCATCCGTCAAAAGGTCCAGGCATGGGGCCCGGCCCGCATGGCGATCCGGGCCCTGGCCCTGCGCCGGGCCCCGGGCCAGCGCCTGATATGCCGCCGCACGGCTGGCGTACTCAGTTTTGGGTTATCGATCAAAAAGGGCGTGTGCTGGTTGGCCCGCGAGCGCCGGTGCCGCAGGATGGCACCCGGCGCGACATTCTCGTCGACGGCGTCTCGGTCGGCGCGGTAATCGCCTCGCCGGTCGAGCGGCTGACGCGCAATACCGATATCAATTTCGACCGCCAACAAAAACGGACAAGCTGGCTCATTGTCGCTCTCGCGACCCTCCTCGCGGCGCTGGCCACTTTCCCTCTGGCTCGCGGACTACTGGCGCCGGTTAAACGGCTGGTCGAGGGGACTCACAAGCTGGCGGCAGGCGATTTTTCCACCCGCGTCACCGTCACCGGCGGCGACGAACTCGGTCGTCTGGCGCAGGACTTCAACCAGCTTGCCAGCACCCTGGAGCGCAACCAGCAGATGCGCCGCGATCTGATGGCCGATATCTCCCACGAGCTACGCACTCCGTTAGCGGTGCTGCGCGGCGAGCTGGAAGCCATTCAGGACGGGGTACGTAAATTCACCCCTGACTCGATTTCCTCGCTACAGGCGGAGGTCGGCACGTTGACCAAGCTGGTGGACGATCTGCATCAGCTTTCGATGTCTGATGAAGGTGCCCTGGCCTATCAGAAAGAATCGGTGGATTTGATTGCCCTGCTCGAAGTCGCCGCCGGGGCGTTCCGCGAACGTTTCGCCAGCCGCGGCTTGACGATTGGCGTTTCATTGCCGGATAGCGCCATCGTCTTCGGCGATCGCGATCGTCTGATGCAGCTATTTAACAACCTGCTGGAAAACAGCCTGCGCTATACCGACAGCGGCGGCCGTTTACAAATCAGCGCCGCGCAAAACGGTCGCCTGCTGGCGCTCGATTTCGCCGATAGCGGCCCCGGTGTTACCGACGAACAACTGGCCCGGCTGTGCGAACGTTTTTACCGTACCGAAGGATCACGCAATCGCGCCAGCGGCGGATCCGGTCTCGGCCTGGCTATCTGTATGAATATTGTTGCGGCCCACGGCGGCAGCCTGAACGCCGGCCATTCGCCTTTTGGCGGGGTTAGCATTAAAGTAGAGTTACCTCTGGAACACGATTTATCGAGGGACGTATGACTGAATTACCCATTGATGAAAACACGCCACGTATTTTGATCGTGGAAGACGAGCCCAAGTTGGGCCAGTTGTTGATCGACTACTTGCAAGCAGCGAGCTATGCGCCGACGCTGATTTCGCATGGCGATCAGGTATTGCCATACGTTCGCCAGACGCCGCCGCATTTGATTCTGTTGGATTTAATGCTGCCAGGCACCGACGGCCTGACCCTGTGCCGCGAGATCCGCCGTTTCTCCGATGTACCGATTGTGATGGTCACCGCTAAAATCGAAGAGATCGATCGTCTGCTGGGGCTGGAAATCGGCGCCGATGACTACATCTGCAAGCCGTACAGCCCGCGCGAAGTGGTCGCCCGCGTCAAAACGATTTTGCGCCGCTGCAAGCCGCAGCGTGATTTACAGGCGATGGATGCGCAAAGCCCGCTGATTGTCGACGAAAACCGTTTTCAGGCGTCGTGGCGCGACAAGCTACTGGATCTGACTCCCGCCGAGTTTCGTCTGTTAAAAACGCTGTCGCAGGAGCCGGGCAAAGTCTTCTCCCGCGAGCAGTTGTTAAACCATCTGTACGACGATTATCGCGTGGTGACTGACCGCACCATCGACAGCCATATCAAAAACCTGCGCCGTAAGCTCGAATCCCTGGATGCCGACCAGTCGTTTATTCGCGCCGTTTACGGCGTCGGCTATCGCTGGGAAGCTGACGCCTGCCGAATGATTTAAAACCCAAGCCTCTCGGTCCGGGAGGCGCAAAGGTTTACTCCCCCTTTCTGCAGCGCTACAATGCCCGCCCTTAATGTGGGGGCACTCCCCCGAATCGCCGCACCTGGCGCGGCGAATCTGACCTGTCATCAGAACGAGAAAATCATGTTTAAACCGGAACTCCTTTCCCCGGCGGGAACGTTGAAAAATATGCGTTACGCTTTCGCTTATGGCGCCGATGCCGTTTACGCCGGCCAGCCGCGTTACTCCCTGCGCGTACGCAACAATGAATTCAACCACGAAAACCTGCAGCTTGGCATCAATGAAGCCCATCAGCTGGGGAAAAAATTCTACGTGGTCGTTAACATTGCGCCGCATAACGCCAAGCTGAAAACGTTCATTCGCGACCTCAAGCCGGTGGTGGAGATGGGGCCGGATGCGCTGATCATGTCCGATCCGGGTTTAATCATGCTGGTGCGGGAAAACTTCCCGGATATGGACATTCACCTGTCGGTACAGGCCAACGCCGTTAACTGGGCGACGGTCAAATTCTGGCAGCAGATGGGGCTGACCCGCGTGATCCTGTCCCGCGAACTGTCGCTGGACGAGATCGCCGAAATTCGCAGCCAGGTGCCGGAGATGGAAATCGAGATTTTCGTTCACGGCGCGCTGTGCATGGCCTACTCGGGCCGCTGCCTGCTCTCCGGTTATATCAACAAACGCGACCCCAACCAGGGCACCTGCACCAACGCCTGCCGTTGGGAATATAACGTCCAGGAAGGCAAAGAAGACGACGTCGGCAATATCGTACACAAGCACGAACCCATTCCGGTACAGAATGTCGAACCGACACTCGGCATCGGCGCGCCGACCGACCAGGTATTTATGATTGAAGAAGCGAAACGTCCGGGCGAGTACATGACCGCCTTCGAAGACGAACACGGCACTTACATCATGAACTCGAAAGATCTGCGCGCTATCGCCCACGTAGAACGCCTGACCCAAATGGGCGTTCACTCGCTGAAAATCGAAGGCCGCACGAAATCACATTACTACTGTGCCCGTACCGCGCAGGTGTACCGCAAGGCCATTGATGACGCCGCCGCAGGTAAACCGTTCGACACCACCCTGCTGGATACTCTGGAAAACCTCGCGCACCGCGGCTACACCGAAGGCTTCCTGCGTCGCCACACCCATGACGACTACCAGAATTACGAGAACGGCTACTCCGTCTCTGAGCGCCAGCAGTTCGTTGGCGAATTTACCGGCGAGCGTAACGGCCAATTGGCTGCAGTGGCGGTGAAAAATAAGTTCTCCGTCGGCGATAGCCTGGAGCTGATGACCCCGCAGGGCAATGTGAATTTCACGCTCGAACACATGGAAAACGCCAAAGGCGAAGCTATGCCGGTCGCGCCGGGAGACGGTTATATTGTCTGGCTGCCGCTGCCGGAGGATATGGCGCTGCAATATGGCCTGCTAATGCGCAATTTCAACGGTGAATCGACGCGAAACCCGCATAAAAATTAGTTTATTGCCGTTATTTTTTCACTATGTATGGATATTAGAATCGGATCACACACCGTTTCGTTCGAAGCAGGTATTATCCATTCCGCTGAAAAACATAACCCATAAATGCTAGCTGTACCAGGAACCACCTCCTTAGCCTGCGTAATCTCCCTTACGCGGGCTTATTTTTTTATACCTTCCCCTTTCTGACTTTCTTATTCCCTCACCTCATTCCTGCGATACACTGAGGATGACGACGAAAAATGAGGCGATAAAGGATGACCCAATTTCCAGCCAGCTTATTAATTCTCAACGGTAAAGGCGCTAATCACCCGCAACTGCGCGAAGCCGTTAATCTCCTGCGCGAGGAAGGCGTCAATATTCACGTCCGCGTTACCTGGGAAAAAGGCGATGCGATTCGCTTTGTCGAGGAAGCCGAACGGCTCGACGTTGCCACGGTGATTGCCGGCGGCGGCGATGGCACCATTAACGAAGTCGCCACCGCGCTGGTGCAGCGTGGCAGCACCATGGCGCTGGGAATTCTGCCGCTCGGCACGGCCAATGATTTCGCCACCAGCGCCGGGATCCCGCAGGATTTAGCCAGCGCGCTGAAGCTGGCGATAGCCGGGCGCGACGTCCCTATTGATGTGGTACGCGTTAACAACAAGGCCGGATTTATCAATATGGCCACCGGCGGCTTTGGTACCCGTATCACCACCGAAACGCCGGAAAAACTAAAAGCCGCGCTCGGCGGCGTCTCCTATCTGATTCATGGCCTGACGCGCATGGATACCCTGAAGCCGGACCGTTGCGAGATCCGCGGCGAGCACTTCCATTGGCAGGGCGATGCGCTGGTCATCGGCATCGGCAACGGCCGCCAGGCTGGCGGTGGTCAGCAGCTATGCCCGCAGGCGTTGATTAACGACGGATTACTACACCTGCGTATTTTTACTGGCGAAGAGCTGCTGCCGGCATTGTTCAGCACCCTCGCCAATCCCGATAACTCGCCAAATCTGATTGACGGCGTCTCCTCCTGGTTTGAAGTCACTGCCGCTCATGAAATGACCTTTAACCTTGATGGCGAACCGCTAAGCGGCAAATCGTTTCGGATGGAAATCCTCGGCAATGCCTTGCGCTGCCGCCTACCGCCGGACTGCGTCCTGCTACGCTAAAACAGCAGGCGGGATTTCTCCCGCCCTGCTGGCTTTACGAATATTCCACCTCATCCCTGACGCCGCTTGTCTTACGGGCAAAACCGGGCTGCTCGACGCGAATAAACGGGCACAGGAAGAAGGCCAGAATATACAGGGCGGTGTAGGCCACCACCACGCCGATGGTGCTGAAGTACGGCAGCAACACTACCGCAATCGCCGGGGCCAGGAAGTTCGACAGCCCGGCCGACAGGTTATACACCGAAATCGCCGCCCCTTTATGCTTCGGCTCCAGCGCCGGGAACACCGCCGCCATCGGCACGAACGCCGCCACGAAAATCCCCAGCGCGATGGCCGGCACCAGCGCCATGGCGAAGTTGTGGCCGAAGTGCTGCGGCAGGTAGTAAAACGCCAGGCTCGACAGCGCCATACCGATACAGCCGAACCAGCGCACCACTTTCATCCAGCCCATTTTTTCCGCCACGATCCCCCAGAACACGTTGGAGAAAATGGTGGTGAAGAAGAAGACCGCCCACACCTGCAGCCACTCGGAGGTGGTGAAGCCGAGCTCATCGACGAACATCAGCGGCATGATCACCGCAAAGCCGAACAGCGACAGGGTGTTGATAATACGCACGATGCCGGAGAGCATGATGCTGCGGTTGGTGTAAATCAGCGTCACCGCACGCCCCAGTTCGGAGAACTTCTCACGGGTGGTGAGGTCCTGCATATGGCGCGGGGTTGCGGTATGGCGCAGCGCCGCCAGCGCAATCAGCCCGCCGGTGACGCAGAACACCAGCGCCAGCCACAGGGTACCCATCTCGCCAATATGCGGAATGGTGAAGCTCGGAATATAGCTGCCGAACACGCCGATACCGACCGAGTACACCGCCCAGAACCAGCCCAGCGCCGAGCTGGAGCTGTCGCTGCGGACGTTATGAATGATGGCAACGATAAACGAGTACAGGAACAGCGGGTAGGCCAGGCCGCGGATGCCGTAAAACAGCAGGATTAATGCATAGTTGGCGCGCCCGAGGCCGAAGACGAGGAACAGGACGTGGAACACGCACCACAGCACGAAGCCGATAAACATGGTTTTGCGCGGGGTGATGATTTCCGCCACCACACCGGAAACCCAGGCTGACAGGGCGGCGGCGAGGCCGTAGAGGGTGAAGGCGAAAGAGGCCTGCGCCGGGCTGAAGCCCAGTTCTTTAATGTAGTGCGACAGGAACGCCAGCTCAAACCCGTCGCCGGTCATAAACACGGCGATGGCGACGTATCCCCAGATAAGATTCAGCGGCAGACCGAGCCACTGGTTATGATTAACGGACATGGTGACCTCGTTGTTGTAGGATGCAGGAGAATCACTCCGGCGTTTTTGCCGGAGCGCCTTATCGTCTTATTGCTGTCGAAAGTGTCGGTCGTTGAGATACAGGGACTGGAATTGGGCGTAACGCAGCATCAATTGTTGATGGCGCCGCGGATCCGCCTGCCAGGTTTGCCAGACTTCCGGCTTATGACAGACGCTGGCCAACGGCTTACCCGCCGCCAGGCAGGCCAATCGCGCCGCGCCCAGCGCGCCACCGGTTTCACCGCCTTTATGCGTCACCACCGGCATCGCCAGGATATCCGCCAGCAGTTGCGCCCAGAACGGGCTGCGCGCGCCGCCGCCGACCAGCGAACACTGCTCGATGCGGGTTCCGCTCTCCTGCAACACGCGCAGGCCGTCAGCAATACCAAAGCTCACCCCTTCCAGCACCGCATATCCCAACTGAGCACGCAGGCTGGCGTGAGTCATCCCCCAAAACATGCCGCGAGCCAGCGGGTCGTTATGCGGCGTACGCTCGCCGGAAAGATAAGGCAGGAAGAATGGCGCATTGGCCTTCTCTTCTTCGCTTAGCTGGGCAATCTCCTCCAGCAGCGCCACTTCCGTAGTACTGGTCAGACGGCAGAACCACTGCAGGCAACTGGCGGCGCTGAGCATCACACTCATCTGGTGCCACAGATTCGGCAGCACGTGGCAGAAAGCATGTACCGCCGACTGCGGCGCCGGGCGATAGCTATCGGTGACGACGAACAGCACACCGGAGGTGCCCAGGGAGATAAACGCATCGCCCGGCGACACGGCGCCAACGCCAATAGCGCTAACCGCATTATCACCGCCGCCTCCCGCGACCAACACGGAAGGATTAAGCCCCCAACGCTCGGCAATATCCGCCGCCAGCGTAGCGGAGACCTCGCACCCTTCCACCAACTCCGGCATCTGTTCACGCGTCAGACCACACGTTTGCAACAGCGCATCAGACCAGTCGCGCCGCGCGACATCCAACCACAGGGTTCCGGCGGCATCCGACATATCGGAGACTTTTTTACCGGTCATCTTGTAGCGCAGAAAATCCTTCGGCAGCAGCACGCTGGCGGTGCGGGCGAAGTTTTGCGGCTCATAACGTCGCACCCACAACAGCTTCGGCGCGGTAAATCCCGGCATCGCCAGGTTACCGGCGACCTGATGCAGATCCGGTGCCATCTCTTCCAGCTCGGCGCATTCCGGCGCGCAGCGGGTATCGTTCCATAGAATCGCCGGGCGAATCACTTCGCCGCTGGCGTCCAGCAACACGGCGCCGTGCATCTGTCCGGAGAGGCCGATGGCTTTAATGGCTGACCAATGTCCCGCGCATTTCTCACGCAGCGTAGTAATCAGATATTCCGTCGCTTCCCACCAGGCCTGCGGCGATTGTTCAGACCACTGGGGATACGGCCGCTGGATAGTCAGCGGCGCGCTATGACTGGCGACGACCTCGTTGTTTTCGTCAAGCACTAACGCTTTAACTTCCGAGGTGCCGAGATCGATACCTAAATACATAGCGCCTCCTGCTGAGTCAGCGCATAGACGGCGGCGATTTGTTCACGCAGCAGCGCCAGGAAGTCGGCCGATTCCGCCAGTTCGCCGAACAATGCGTTATCACCGGCATAAAGGGCGATCGGGTCGGGCGCGTTAAACATGGCGTGAACCGCCGCTGCATCAAGGATTCCATCCTGATACTGATAAGGTAAGGTTCCTTTATGCCACTGCTGCATAAAAACAAAAAACAGCGCTGGCAGCATGGCGGTGGCCTGCGGGCGCACGCCGCGCTGGTAGCACTCCTGAAGTGTTGGAGCAATCATCGCCGGTATTTTCGAAAACCCGTCGGCCGCCACACGCTGGTTGGTGTCCTGGATATGGGGGTTGGTAAAGCGCTTGAGCACCACGTCGCGATAGGTCGCCAGGTCGATACCATTGTCACCCAGGCACGGAATCACATCCTCGCTGACATAACGATCGGCCATGGCATAGATAGCGTCGGTCAGGGTGCTTTCGTGGATATACTGCTGACCCAACAAGGTACCCGCCCAGGCAATGCAGCTATGGGAAGCGTTGAGGATACGGATTTTCGCCTCTTCATAAGGGATCACCGACGCCACCATCTCCACGCCCACAGTCTCAAGCGACGGACGTTCAGCGCGGAAGTTATCTTCCACCACCCACTGAATAAAGGTTTCGCCCATCACTGGCGCCTTATCATCAATGCCGGTTTGCGCTTTGATGCGCGGTGCCAGATCGGCGGCCGGGCGCGGCGTGATGCGGTCAACCATGGTGTTAGGGCACGTCGCGTTCGCCGCCAGCCAGTCAATCACCGGCTGCTTGCCGGTCAGCCGCAGAAACTCCACCAGCCCATCATGGAAACGCTCGCCGTTATGACGCACGTTGTCGCAGTTGAGCAACGTTAGCGGGCCAGCATTATCGGCCATGCGCTTTTCCAGAATCCGGGTGATGGTGCCGTAAATCGTTTTGCACTCGCCCTGCAAATCCGCTTGCAGATCGGCATTGCTGGTCTCAAGGCGGTGTTGCGTATCGAGGTAATAACCCCCTTCCGTCACCGTGAAGGCAATCACTTTCGTTTGCGGCGCCGCCCCTTCGTTAATCAGCGGCTGCAGATCCGCCTGCCACGGCAGTAATTTTTGAATTGAGGTGATCTCTTCATATTCGCGTTCCCCTTCCGGACTAACCGTTTCCAGCACGTAACGGCCATTTTGCGCCGCCAGCGCCTGCACTACCTGCTCGGCGTCATTACGGATATTCCCCGCGGCGATGTGCCAGCGCGTGTCGCCGGAAACCAGCAGCCGGTGCAGGTACCACGCCTGGTGCGCGCGATGGAAAGAACCCAGACCAATGTGAAGCCATGTGTAATGCGTGTTCATGCTCTGCTCTCCTTAAAGTGATGCGGTTCACTGTAGATGATCATTTGAATCAAATAAGAGCCGTAGATCACAAAAGAACAATTGACCATTAAAATTACAAATGACCAATAAAGAGCAAAAGCTTGCCTGTTTTCAAAACCGCAGCCAAAATGCGGTTATCTTCGCGACGCACGGTTTCTCGGGCAATATCGCCCGTCACCTTCACCACCGCGTTCGCACATTTAAGGCAGGATACCGTGAGTAAAGAAGACGATATCAGGCTGGACCAGAAGGTCCGCGCCGCATGGATGTATTACATCGCCGGTCAGAATCAGAGCGAAATCGCCAACCAGCTGGGTACTTCCAGGCCAGTGGTCCAACGCCTGATCGCCGCGGCGAAAGAAGAAGGGATTGTGTCGATTGGCTTGCATCATCCTGTCGCGAACTGCCTCGATTACGCACAGTTGCTACAGGAAAAATACCAACTCATCGACTGCAATATCGTGCCGACCTACAGCGAAGAGAGCACTCTGGACAGCGTCTCGTTCGGCTGTTATCAGCTGATGGCGCGCTACCTGCAGGGCGATAACGCCAAAATTATCGGCATTGGTTCCGGGTTAACGCTAAAAAAAACCATCCAGCGTATTGATTTCGATAGCCAAAATAGCCGTTGCGTGGCGCTGATCAGCGCCATGAACGATGAGGGAAAATGTAACTATTACGACGACGTACCGCTGCTACTGGCGCGGAAAATTCAGGCCAACTACTATCAGTGGCCTGCCCCGCGCTATGCGCAAACCCGCCAGGAGCATGAAATGTGGTGCGGCAGTCGCCTGTTCGACAACGTTTCCGGCGCAGCGCAGCAGGCGGACGTCATTTTCGTCGGTATCGGGCCGTTAGGAACCCAGAGCCCAATCTTCAAGGACGGTTTTATTAACCAGGCCCAGCTTGATGAATTAACGGCGCGAGGCGGCATCGGCGAGATCCTTGGCCGTTTTATTGATGCCGAGGGCGGCGTGGTGGATAGCGAAATTAACCGCCTGATCACCAGCTACGATATCCGCCAAAACCACTGTCCGCGCATTGCCGTCGCCTGCGGCGAAAACAAGCGACCGGCGATCCTCGCGGCGTTAAAAGGCGGCTGGATTAACGGCCTGGTGACCGATGAACATACCGCCCGCTGGCTGCTGACGCGCTAACGCCCGCGGTGTTTCACGAAAGATGCTCGCGGCTGCCGATCAGCAGCGGCGGGATCTCCACCAGCGTCTGGCTGGCTTCGCCGGCATCGATGATGTTAAAGACCGCTTCCAGCATCGCCGGGACGTTCTGCTGCACCATATCAATGTCGTGACCCAGCAGGTAAACAAACGGGTCCCAGTCAAAACAGCCCATCGGTGGTTGATCGGCGCCGGTCAACCCGCGTTGCGCAAGCCATCTCACCACGCCTTCGAGCGAAATCGTCGAGTTGACGAAGAAGCCCTGTAGATGCTCATCGGCACCGTTAAAACGCGACTGCATGCAGGCTTCGACTTTGCCTTTTGAATAGCCAGGCGCAAGAATATTCTCCTCAGGCACGCTCATGCCGCGCGCCGCATGAGCATCGCGAAAGCCGCGCAGGCGCTCATGGGTGTTGTGATCGCTGCTGCGCCCGCCGACAAAAGTCAGCGGCGCCAGCTTGCCGTGGCGATTAAGGCTGTTATCAAGGATTTTATCGGTCAGGGCGCGGGCGCCAGCGTAGTTATCGGAAATCACCGACGGTGCCATCGACCCCGGCAGGTCAAGGTTCACCGTCGGCACCCCCGCCTGCTGGCACAGCTCGGTAATTTTATCCGGATTGGTCGCCCCGGTGGCAACCACCCAGTCCACCTGCCAGGAAAGCATCGCCTTCACCGCTTCGATTTCCAGCTCCGGACGACGGCGGGTACAGGTGATAATCGGCAGCAGGCCGCGCTCGCGGGCCATCTCTTCAAAGCTTTCCGCCACCGAACCAAAGTAGCGGTTATCGTATTTGGGGACGATCATGCCGATGACGTGCGATTTTTTACTGCGCAACATGCTGGCCTGACGATTCACCGCGTAGCCCTGCTCTTCCGCAATCCGCGTCACTTTTTCCGCAAGTTTGGCGCTGATACGGCGTTTTTTCCAGTTGCCATTGAGGATCGCGCTGACCGCGCTTGCCGAAACGCCGGATAATTCCGCCAGATCGTAGATAGTGATTTTTTTCATTTTCCCAACTTGCGTCACAAATTCATTTCGCTGTTAATTTCCCCACTTGCTCAATCGATGAAGCTGGCGCAACATTAGCTTCATCGATTGAGCAACCATGACGCTCGCTAGCGTATACACTCAATAATCGTTCAGGTTTCAGTAAGCTGAAACAAATAACGCTGATATTCAATACTTTAACTCACTTACGCCTGCTCTGATAGGCCAGATTGTTGTAGCAGGTTGAGAGACCGCGCTGCCCCTCACCGTCGTCCGGGCCAGCTTGATGAGCAAAACAGACAACATGAAGGATTATAAAATGAACCACTCTGTATCCTCTATGAATACTTCTCTTAGCGGCAAAGTCGCCGCAGTCACCGGCGCCGCTTCCGGTATCGGCCTCGAATGCGCGAAAACGCTGCTCGGCGCGGGCGCTAAAGTTGTCCTGATCGACCGCGAAGGCGAAAAGCTCAACAAGATTGTGGCAGAGCTGGGTGAAAACGCTTTTGCCTTACAGGTTGACCTGATGCAGGGCGATCAGGTGGATAAGATCATCGATGGGATCCTCCAGCTTGCCGGGCGTCTTGATATTTTCCATGCCAACGCTGGCGCCTACATCGGCGGCCCGGTCGCCGAGGGCGATCCGGATGTCTGGGATCGCGTACTGCATCTCAATACCAACGCCGCCTTCCGCTGCGTGCGTAGCGTCCTGCCGCATATGATCGCGCAGAAATCCGGCGACATTATTTTCACCAGCTCCATCGCGGGCGTGGTGCCGGTTATCTGGGAACCTATCTATACCGCCTCAAAGTTCGCCGTACAGGCATTCGTCCATACCACACGCCGTCAGGTTTCTCAGCACGGCGTACGCGTCGGCGCCGTATTACCGGGCCCGGTGGTAACCGCCCTGCTGGATGACTGGCCAAAAGAAAAAATGGAAGAAGCGCTGGCTAATGGCAGCCTGATGCAGCCCATTGAAGTCGCCGAATCGGTCCTGTTTATGGTAACCCGCTCGAAAAACGTCACCGTACGCGATCTGGTTATTCTGCCTAACAGCGTTGATTTATAACCCCCGGTATCGGTGACGGAAAGGACGATTTTATGAAAGGCGAAACTCAAACCATTATCGGCGTCGATGTCGGCTCCGGCAGCGTGCGCGCCGGGGTGTTTAACCTCAACGGCGAACTGCTGGCCCACGCCACCCGGGAAATTACGCTCTTCCGTAGCGCCGGCAGCGTGGTGGAACAATCCAGCCGTGAAATCTGGCAGGCGGTATGCGACTGCATTAAACGCGCGGTAGAGAAATCCGCCGTCGCCCCTGAATCGGTAGCCGGTATCGGCTTCGATGCCACCTGTTCGCTGGTGGTGATCGGTGAGAATGACGCGCCGCTGGCCGTCGGCCCCACCGATGAGGCGGATCGCAATATTATCGTCTGGATGGATCACCGCGCTACCGAACAGGCGGAACGTATCAACGCCACCCGCCATCCGGTGCTGCAGTACGTCGGCGGCACCATTTCCCCGGAAATGGAAACGCCGAAGTTGCTGTGGCTAAAAGAAAACCGCCCGCAGATTTTTGCCGGCGCGCGCCACTTCTTCGATCTGGCCGACTATCTGACCTGGCGCGCGACGGGCGATCTTGCCCGCTCCGTGTGCACCGTAACTTGCAAGTGGACCTATCTGGCGCACGAAAAACGCTGGGATGCCGACTACTTCCGTCAGATTGGTCTGGCGGAGTTGGCGGATGAAGATTTTCGTCGTATTGGCCAGCGCATCGTCAACCCGGGAACACCGTGTGGCGATGGGTTGACCGCGGCGGCGGCTGAAGAGATGGGCCTGCCGGTCGGCACACCGGTGGCAGTGGGCATGATCGATGCCCATGCGGGCGGTATCGGTACCGTCGGCGTGCTCAACGGCGCGGTCAATAATATGGCCTACGTCTTCGGCACCTCCTCCTGCACCATGACAACCACCGAGAAAGCGGTGTTCGTTCCGGGCGTTTGGGGGCCTTACTATTCGGCGATGGTACCCGGCTACTGGCTGAATGAAGGCGGGCAAAGCGCCGCTGGCGCGGCTATCGACCAGTTGCTGAGCTTCCACCCGGCGGCGGCGGAAGCGCGCGAACAGGCGAAAGCGGCAGGCGTTCCTCTGCCGGTATGGTTGGCGGATCGGGTGCTGGCGCAGGTGAGTACGCCTTCCGCAGCAGTAACACTCGCGGCTGGCCTGCACGTGGTGCCGGAATTCCTCGGCAATCGCGCGCCGCTGGCCGACCCGCATGCCAAAGCGCTGATCGCCGGACTGGGTATGGAGCGGGATCTTGATAACCTGACTGCGCTGTACGTTGCCGGATTGTGCGGCATTGGCTATGGCCTGCGGCAGATTGTGGATGCCCAACGCGCTTGTGGTATGGAGAGTGAAAATATCGTCATCAGCGGCGGCGCAGGACAGCATCCGTTAGTGCGCCAACTGTTGGCCGATGCTTGCGGTGTAACCGTGGTTAGCACCGCCAGCAGCGAACCGGTGCTGTTAGGTTCCGCGATCCTCGGCGCGGTCGCAGGCAACGTCGCCGCCTCGCTACCGGAAGCAATGAAGCAATTCACTAGAGTGGATAAAACTTATCGCAGCGAGACGGTATATAGCCCGCAGCATCAGCGCAGGTATGAGGCCTACAAGGCTCTACAACAGGCCGGTCGGCTAATTCGCGAATAACTTACCTCTTATTTTAATAACAAGAATGCTCCGCTGTTGTGCAGCGGGGCAGCCCCTCTGCATCCTGAAATCGAGGTCAACATGTCTGTTAATAGCAACCAGTGGCTCGGTCTGCCGCTGAATCTTATCTGGGGATACGTCGCCATCGCCGTGTTTATGACCGGCGACGGGTTTGAGCTGGCGTTTCTGTCGCACTACATTAAAGAACTGGGCTTCAGCCCGGCGCAGGCCTCTTTCGCCTTCACCCTCTACGGCCTCGCCGCCGCGCTGTCAGCCTGGGTTTCCGGCGTGGTGGCGGAAATCATCACCCCGCGCAAAACCATGTTTATCGGCTTCGTGCTGTGGTGCGTGTTCCACGTCCTGTTCCTCGTCTTCGGCCTCGGGCGCGCCAACTATGCATTAATCCTGCTGTTTTACGGCATCCGCGGCCTGGCCTATCCGCTGTTCCTGTACTCGTTTATCGTTGCCATCATTCATAACGTCCGCAGCGACAGCTCCAGCTCGGCGCTGGGCTGGTTCTGGGCGGTGTACTCGGTCGGTATCGGCGTGTTCGGCAGCTATATTCCGAGCTTCACCATTCCGCATATTGGCGAGATGGGTACCCTGTGGCTGGCGCTGGTGTTCTGCGTCACCGGCGGGCTGATTGCGCTGGCGGCGCTGCGCCATACCGCAACCCCGCGCCATATGCAGGATCTCTCCACCCGTGAGAAGTTCTCCGAGCTGGGGCGTGCGGTGACGCTGATTTACACCAACCGCAGCATCATGCTCTCCGGCATCGTGCGTATTATCAACACCCTGTCGCTGTTCGGCTTTGCAGTGATCATGCCGCTGATGTTCGTCGATGAGCTCGGCTTCACCACCTCCGAGTGGCTGCAGGTGTGGGCGGTCTTCTTCTTCACCACCATTTTCTCCAACGTGTTCTGGGGGATCGTGGCGGAGAAAATGGGCTGGATGAAAGTGGTGCGCTGGTTTGGCTGTCTCGGTATGGCGCTGTCGAGCCTGGCGTTTTACTACCTGCCGCAGCACTTCGGCCACAACTTCGCCATGGCGCTGGTGCCGGCCATCGCGCTGGGGATTTTCGTGGCGGCGTTCGTGCCGATGGCGGCGGTGTTCCCGGCGCTGGAGCCGAAGCATAAAGGGGCGGCGATTTCGGTGTATAACCTGTCGGCCGGGCTGTCGAACTTCCTGGCCCCGGCGATTGCGGTAGTGTTGCTGCCGTACTTCAGCACCATCGGCGTGGTGGTGGCCTACACCGCCCTGTATATTCTGGCCTTCTTCCTGTGCCCGTTTATTCGCGTCGAGCAGCCCGGTTTTGCGACCACCGAAGCGGCTAAACCATTGACGGTCAGCGCGGCGAAATCATAAAAAAACCCCGGAGACCGGGGTGAGTCATCTGTTCAATCCGGGCCGTCGCGCCCGGATTTCTTTGCGTCATGCGATGGTGACTTTACCGTCCAGATAGACATCCTGAACCGCGTTAATCAACTTCACGCCTTCGCTCATCGATTTCTTAAACGCTTTACGGCCAAGGATCAGCCCCATGCCGCCAGCGCGTTTGTTGATAACCGCCGTACGCACCGCGTCAGCAAGGTCGGTTTCACCGCCCGCCGCACCGCCGGAGTTAATCAGCCCCGCACGGCCCATGTAGCAGTTCGCCAGTTGATAGCGCACCAGATCAATCGGGTTATCGCTGGTCAGTTTGCTGTAGACGCGATCGTCGGTGTAACCAAAGTTCACCGCTTTATAGCCGCCGTTGTTCTCAGCCATTTTCTGCTTCACGATGTCTGCGCCGATGGTGGCCGCCAGGTGGTTAGCCTGGCCGGTCAGGTCGGCGGAAACATGATAATCAACGCCATCTTTCTTGAACGCCGGGTTGCGCAAATAGGCCCACAGCACGGTGACTAGCCCAAGCTCATGCGCGCGCTCGAAGGCGGCGGAGATCTCTTCAATCTGACGGCGTGACTGTTCTGAACCGAAATAGATCGTCGCCCCGACCGCCACCGCCCCCATGTTGAACGCCTGCTCGACGCTGGCGTACAGGGTCTGGTCATACTCGGTCGGATAGCTCAGGGTTTCGTTATGATTCAGCTTAACCAGGAACGGAATACGGTGCGCATAGCGGCGCGAAACCGAGGCCAGCACGCCGTAGGTAGAGGCTACACAGTTACAGCCGGCTTCAATGGCTAATTCAACGATATTCTTCGGATCGAAATAGAGCGGGTTGGCGGCGAACGACGCCCCCGCCGAGTGCTCTACGCCCTGGTCGACCGGCAGAATGGAGAGGTACCCCGTTCTCGCCAGACGCCCGGTATTGTAGAGGGTCTGCATATTACGCAGCACCGCAGGCGGACGGTTGTTATCCACCATCACCCGGTCGACGTAATCGGTACCCGGTAAGTAGAGTTGGTCGGCTGGAATAGTCATACAACGGTGCTGTAAAAGGCTGTCGGCGTCTTTGCCAAGCAACTGCGTAATATCAGTCATAGCTATCTCCCGTAAGTGCCAACGTCATGTCAGCGTGAATTCTCCGCCCGGAATTTTTGGGCCGCCATAAGTCTGGTCGCACAAGCGGGATTTTTCCATTATCAAGCCATCTTTAAGAGCAATCGTGTCGGCACGATTCATGGACAGCAAAATGTTACAGCGGTCAAACTTTCACCTTAAAGGTATTTAAAAGGTATTATTAAATGGTACTGTTTATGCGTACCTTACCTGTCATGAAGGATTTAAAGATGAAAACAACCGCAAAGCTGTCGTTCATGATGTTCGTTGAGTGGTTTATCTGGGGCGCATGGTTTGTTCCACTCTGGCTATGGCTGAATAAAAGCGGCTTTAGTGCGGGGGAGATCGGCTGGTCCTATGCCTGTACCGCTATTGCAGCGATCCTTTCACCGATCCTGGTCGGCTCGCTAACCGATCGCTTTTTCTCCGCGCAAAAAGTCCTCGCGGTGCTGATGTTCGTCGGCGCCGCGCTAATGTATTTCGCGGCGCAACAAACCACCTTCGGCGGTTTCTTCCCGTTGTTGCTGGCTTACTCTCTCACCTATATGCCGACCATCGCACTGACCAACAGCATTGCCTTCGCCAATGTCGCAGATGTTGAGCGCGATTTTCCACGCATCCGCGTGATGGGGACAATTGGCTGGATCGCCTCCGGCCTGGTATGTGGTTTCCTGCCACAAATGCTGGGCTATGAAGATATTTCTCCTACCAATATCCCGCTGATTATCACCGCGGTCAGTTCAGTCGTACTGGGAGTTTTCGCCTTCGTGCTGCCCGACACGCCACCGAAAAGCAGCGGTAAGCTGGATCTGAAAGTGATGCTGGGACTGGATGCGCTGATCTTGCTGCGCGATAAGAATTTCCTGGTCTTTTTCTTCTGTTCCTTCCTGTTCGCCATGCCCCTGGCCTTTTATTACATCTTCGCTAACGGCTATCTCACCGAAGTCGGCATGAAAAACGCCACCGGCTGGATGACGCTGGGCCAGTTCTCCGAAATATTCTTTATGCTGGCCCTGCCTTTCTTTACCAAACGTTTTGGTATTAAAAAGGTATTACTTCTTGGTCTTACCACTGCGGCGATCAGATATGGCTTTTTTGTCTACGGCGGCGCAGAACAATATTTCACTTACGCCCTACTGTTCCTCGGCATTTTGCTCCACGGCGTGAGCTATGACTTTTACTACGTTACCGCCTATATCTACGTCGATAAAAAAGCGCCGATTCATATGCGTACCGCCGCCCAGGGGCTTATCACGCTCTGCTGTCAGGGATTCGGTAGCCTGCTTGGCTACCGCCTGGGCGGCGTCATGATGGAAAAAATGTTTGCTTATCAAGAACCCGTGAACGGGTTGACCTTTAACTGGGCAGGAATGTGGGGATTCGGCGCTATCATGATCGCCATCATCGCCGCCCTGTTTATGATTTTCTTTCGCGAGTCGGATAACGAAATCACCGCTATTAAGGTGCCAAATGATCCACGCGAGCCTGCACTGACACAAGGGGAAGTAAAATGAAAGCGGAACGTATTCTTGGGGCGCTCTATGGCCAGGCATTAGGCGATGCGATGGGCATGCCGTCTGAACTCTGGCCGCGTTCGCGGGTGAAAGCCCACTTTGGCTGGATTGCGCGTTTCCAGCCCGGCCCCGCAGAGAACAACGCCGCCTGCTATTTCAAACGAGCGGAATTTACCGATGATACCGCCATGGCGCTGTGTCTTGCCGATGCCATTATCGAATGTAAAGGCGAAATAGAACCGGAGGTCATTGGTCGTAATATCCTCACCTGGGCGGAAGGATTCGATGCGTTCAACAAAAATGTGCTGGGGCCGACGTCGAAGCTTGCGCTCAATGCCATTCGCGAGGGGAAACCCGTCAGCGCGCTGGAAAATAACGGTGTCACTAACGGCGCGGCAATGCGCGTTTCCCCGCTGGGGTGTTTACTGCCGCCCACCGAGCTTGACGCTTTTATTGATGCGGTGGCGCTCGCTTCCAGCCCGACGCACAAATCCGATCTCGCCGTTGCCGGCGCAGTGGTCGTGGCCTGGGCAATTTCCCGGGCGATCAATGGCGATAGCTGGCAAACGATCGTCGACGCACTCCCTGCCGTCGCACGCTATGCGCAAGAGAAACGGATAACCACCTTTAGCGCCTCTCTGGCCGCACGACTGGAACTGGCGCTCCAGGTGGTACGCAACGCAACGGGTACGGAATCGGCCAGTGAGCAGCTTTACCAGTTGGTTGGAGCAGGTACCAGTACCATCGAGTCGGTACCGTGCGCTATCGCGATGGTCGAAATGTCGCAGGGCGACCCAAACCGATGCGCGATTCTGTGTGCAAACCTCGGCGGAGACACCGATACGATTGGCGCGATGGCCACCGCTATTTGTGGCGCTCTGGGTGGCATTTCCGCCATCGATCCGGCGCTAAAGCGGCAGCTTGACGACGTCAATCAGCTTGATTTTACCCGCTATGCCGCCGAACTAGCCCACTATCGCGAACAACGGGAGAAATAATGAATCTGGCTCAGCAATTACCGACATTAGGCAACCGCCGTCCCATTACCGTCATCGGCGCGGCGGTCATTGATGTGATAGCGGATGCCTACGCGCTCCCCTGGCGGGGCTGTGATATCGAGTTGCAGCAGCAGAGCGTCAACATTGGCGGCTGCGCGTTGAATATTGCTGTCGCGCTAAAACGTCTGGGTATGCAGGCCGACAATGCGCTGCCCATTGGCCAGGGCGTTTGGGCTGATATTATCCGCAATCGTATCGCCCGCGAGGGGATCGCCAGCCGTCTTGATGACGTGCGCGGCGAGAATGGCTGGTGCCTTGCACTGGTCGAACCGGACGGCGAGCGTACGTTCATGTCATTTAGCGGCGTGGAAAATCAGTGGAATACCGACTGGCTAGCCCAACTCCGCGTGATACCGGGTAGTTTCGTGTCGCTTTCAGGGTATCAGCTGGCCTCGCCGTGCGGAGAGGTGTTGGTAAGCTGGCTTGAGCGCCAGAATCGCGTGACGCCATTTATCGATTTTGGTCCACGCATCGCTGACCTTCCCGATGCGCTGATGCAGCGCTTGATGGCCTGTAAACCCATGGTCTCGCTAAATCGCCAGGAAGCTGAAATCGCCGCAGCGCTTTTTGGTCTACCGTCGGAAATGCCGTCGTTTGGTCACTCCTGGCTGGAGAGGTTCGCCGCGCCGCTGATCGTCCGTCATGATAGAGAAGGCGCCTGGTATTTCAGCCAGCAGGAACAAGGGTTGGCAAAGCCGTTTCCGGTGAAGGTCGTTGATACTATCGGCGCAGGGGACAGCCATGCAGGTGGAACGCTGGCAGGATTGGCCTCAGGATGGACACTGAGCGAGTCGGTAACCCTGGGCAATGCCGTCGCATCGTGGGTCGTCGGGCATCGGGGCGGCGACTGCAGCCCGACGCGCGAGACGTTACTCCTCGCACACAAAGACGTATAAATCACTGCGGCAACGGCTGATGCTGTATTCGATTGGTCGCTGTTGTTGATCAAGAGCGACCTGTTTAATCACCAACACCGGGATTTTTTCATCCACCCTGATATGTGACTGAAATTCAGCATCCGGCATACACGCGCTCACGCGGGAGCGCGTGCGCTGCGGGAAAATATGCTGGCTACGGAAATAGTCATACAGGGACACCCCAATTTCATCCACATCATGAATTAACTGAGCGGGAACCCATGACTCTTCGATGGATACCGCCTCTTCGTCAACATAGCGGATGCGTTTGAGGAGAAATACATCGCTCTGTGGGGCGATAGCCAACTGCGCCGCAACGTCATCCGGGCAGGCGACGATCCGCTTATTCACCCACAACGTATCCGGTTTTTTGCCCCTCAGCACTACCTGCTGTGAAAAGCCGCGCGCCTCTTTCAACGAGTATTCGAAAATATTGTTGATTTGCGTGCCGTAACCGCGAGCGCGCGTCACCACGCCTTCATCTTCCAGCGTTTGCATCGCTTTACGCACTGTGATGCGCGATACCCCGGTTAGCTGGCTCAGATCGCGTTCGCCGGGCAGAATATTGCCATGCTCCAGCGCGCCGCTGCGCACCGCGTTTTTAACGGTCTCGGCAAACTTCAGATACAGCGGCGTATTATCCGCCGCCGCAATGCGTTCATTAAGTTGTGCAATCAGACGGGTATGCGCTTGTTCCATAGTGAGTTTCCTGGCGAACGTCCTGAATCAGTATACGTTTCGCCAGGCGCGAAAACTACCACCATTCGTGGAAGTGGTGCACCGGCCCAATACCATGACCCACTTCCAGCGAGTCAGCCTGCGCCAGCGCTGCCGAAAGCCAGCCTTTGGCCTCCGCCACCGTCTGTCCCCAATCGGCATGGCGCGGGCGCAGCGCCGCCAGCGCGGCGGATAAAGTACAGCCGGTACCATGGGTATTTTTGGTCCGTACGCGCGGGGCGGTAAAACGCTGTTCGCCTTCGCGGGTAAACAGCCAGTCCGGGCTTTCCTCATCGTCCAGATGACCGCCCTTCATTAATACCGCGCCGCAGCCCAATGCCAGCAACGCCCTGCCCTGCTCCAGCATTTCGCGCTCGCTTTGCGCATGCGGCGCATCGAGCAATGCCGCGGCTTCCGGCAGATTTGGGGTGATCAGGGAGACTTGCGGCAGCAGGCGCTGGCGCAGGGTCGCAATCGCCGCGTTGGATAACAGCGGATCGCCGCTTTTCGCCAGCATGACGGTATCCAGCACCACGTTAGCAATCTGATAACGTGCAAGGCGCTCGGCCACCGCTTCGACGATATCCGTTTCCGCCAACATGCCGATTTTAGTGGTATCGATCCGCACGTCGCTAAACACGGAGTCCAGTTGCGCCGCCACGAAGTCCGGCTCAATGCGATATACCGACTGCACACCGCGGGTATTCTGCGCCACCAGCGCGGTGATCACCGAGCAGCCGTAAGCGCCGAGCGCGGAAAACGTTTTGAGATCGGCCTGAATCCCGGCGCCGCCGCTGGGATCGGTGCCGGCGATAGTTAATGCGTTAATCCGCTTCATGCCTGCCCCTCCATATAGAGCGCATCCAGAAATGCCGGAACAAAGCTGCCGGGTCCACCGCGCTGCGCCGCTTTTCCCCCTGCTATTTTCATCAAGCCGCAGGCTGCGGCAACGTTCTCCAGGCGGTCGCCCGGCATCGCCGTGCTGGCCGCCACAACGGCCGACAGCGCGCAGCCGGTCCCGACAACCCGCGTCATCAGGACATCACCGCCGCTCACCACAAGCGAACGCGCACCATCGGTGATGTAATCCACTTCACCGGTCACGGCGACCACGGTGTTGAGCTGACGCGCCAGCATCTGTGCAGCAGGTAACGCCGCCGCCGCGCTATCGGTAGTATCTACGCCGCGTCCGCCGCCGCTGATCCCCGCCAGCGCCATAATTTCTGAGGCATTACCGCGGATAGCCGCAGGTTGCAGTTCCAGCAACTCATAGCAAAAGTCGGTACGCAGCGTCAGCGCGCCTACCGCGACCGGATCCAGCGTCCAGGGTTTCCCGGCGCGTCGGGCGCTATGCGCCGCCGCGCGCATCGCCGCGGCGCGATCGACCGTTAACGTGCCGACGTTAATCAGCAGAGCGTCAGCAATAGCGGCGAACTGCGCGGCTTCATCAGGATCGATAACCATCGCTGGCGAAGCGCCAATCGCCAGCACGACGTTGGCAGTAAAGGTCTGGACCACATCGTTGGTCATACAGTGGATAAGAGGCGAAGAGGTGCGGAAAAGCTGCTGCAGGTGCGCAATGTGCGCCGGATTAAGCGGTTCGTGCATGGTTTGCTCCAACCAGAGAGCAGGAAGCGCAGACCATGTGGTCTCTGACTTCCCTACGCTGGCATTATCCAGATCAGGTGGTACGGGTATTTCTCAGCCTTCGCAAGGAAGGGCACCCCGAGTCATGTAGATTGAATCTCTATACTTTTTGCCAGCTTAGGGGAAGTTGCTTGCTGAAGCAAGCCCGCCCTTCCGGTTATCGCTGAATCGCTACGGGTTTAACAGACACCTCAGAGTCATTTAAGATGCCGACGCCACCATCGCCCTCAACCGCGATACCCTGAATAAGATCATCCTCAAAGAGGAGACGCTGAAGCAGGCCGTGGATAAAGGTGAGGCGAAAACCCGCAGCCATAGGTCGCGGGAGGTTCCTCTCGATTAGTAAGCTTCCGGCAGCGGCCGGTCGATCGAAACCAGTTTACCGCGCTTCATCGTGATATAGCCCCCGGCTTTCAGATCCGCCAGCACGCGGAAAACATGCGTGCGCGACAGGTTGGTGCGCTTAATAATAAACAGCGCCAGGCCTTCATTTTCCCCCTGATGGGTGCTCTGGCGATAGAGATAACGAAACAGCATCGGTCTGATAGTTTGGTAGCTGGTCATCTGCCGACGCTCGTTATGCAGGTCGATAGTAAAAATCGACATATAGGTCAGAATGGTCGCCAGCTCCTGCACGCGCTCAGGGCCGCCGTGCAAAAAGAGGTGATCGAACAGGGCGTAGGATATTTTAATCAGCTTCACTGCCGTGCTGCCGCTATATTCAAATTTCACCAGTGGGCAATACCGTTCCATAAGCCCGATCGGCATAGACTCAATGGTATTGCCAATACTCAGGCCATTATCCGGCATCAATATTGATAACGAACCTTCAGTACAAAAATAAATATATCCCGACTGGACGACTAGTTTTTTATTAGCCGCAACCGTTACCACTTCCCCTTCGGCAATTATTTGCGGAAAAAAGGTATCAATCCTGAGCTGCTGATAATAGCTATGGATATCCTGAAAATTCACACCATGCCCCTTGTTGCGCCGTCTGCCGTGGTATCGAGTATAGCAGTGAAGGGGAACAGAGTTCGAGATGATTATTTTTTCACTAATGACCAGTCCCATATGGGACTATCCACTCAACGTATTCGCTTTACAATGGCCAGTAATTAGTCCGCATTTGAATTATCCGCCTCAATTAAATATTGAGCGCGGTATAAATAATCTAAGAGGCCTTTCAATGAAATTAAATCAGATCGCTAAACATTTGGCTTTGGCCAGTGTTTTAACTTCGCTGTCCGTTTCCGCATTTGCGGCAGCCCAACCGCAGGGCGCCACCCCGGCCACGCAGCAGGCGAATCTCGCACTGTACAACAAGCTGCCGTTTGCCGATAAAACCGACTTCGACAACGCGCATAAAGGCTTTATCGCCGCGCTGCCGCAGAGCATGATTAAAGGCGAGCAAGGCAATATCATCTGGAACCCGGCGAAATATGATTTCGTCAAAGAAGGTGAAAAAGCGCCGGATACCGTTAACCCGAGCCTGTGGCGCCAGTCGCAGCTGATTAATATAGGCGGTCTGTTTAAAGTTACCGACGGCGTTTATCAGATCCGCAACCTTGATCTCTCCAACATGACCATTATCGAAGGCGAGAAAGGGATTACCGTTATCGACCCGCTACTGAGCGCCGAACCGGCCAAAGAAGCCATGGATCTCTATTACGCTAACCGCGGTAAGAAACCGGTTGTCGCTGTGCTGTTCACCCATAGTCACGTTGACCACTACGGCGGTATCCGCGGCGTCGTTGACGAAGCCGACGTGAAATCCGGCAAAGTGAAAATCTACGCCCCGGAAGGCTTTATGCAGGAAGCGGTTTCCGAAAACATCATGGCCGGTACCGCGATGAGCCGCCGCGCCAGCTATATGTACGGCAACCTGTTGAAGCCTGACGCCAAAGGTCAGGTTGGCGCCGGGCTCGGCACCACCACTTCTGCGGGTACCGTGACGCTCATCCAGCCGACCAACTACATCACCAAAACCGGCCAGCAGGAAGTCATTGATGGCCTGACTTACGATTTCATGATGGCTCCGGGCTCGGAAGCGCCATCTGAGATGCTGTGGTATGTCAAAGAGAAGAAAATGATCGAAGCGGCGGAGGACGTGACCCATACCCTGCACAACACCTATTCGTTGCGCGGCGCGAAAATCCGCGATCCGCTGGCGTGGTCGAAATATATCAACGCGGCGATAGACCGCTGGGGCAACGATGCCGAAGTGATTATCGCTCAGCACCACTGGCCGACCTGGGGTAACGACAACATCATTAAGCTGATGAAAGGTCAGCGCGATATGTACCGTTACATCAACGATCAGACTTTGCGTATGGCCAACGAAGGTCTAACGCGCGATGAAATCGCCGCTAACTTCAAGCTGCCGGAATCGTTAGAGAAACAGTGGTCCAGCCGTGGTTACTACGGTTCCGTGAGCCACGACGTGAAAGCGACCTACGTCTATTACCTCGGCTGGTTCGACGGCAACCCGGCCACCCTCGACGAGCTGCCGCCGCAACAGGCGGCGAAGAAATTCGTTGAATACATGGGCGGCGCCGATGCCATCATGCAAAAAGCAAAAGCTGACTACCAGCAGGGTAATTACCGTTGGGTCGCGCAGGTCACCAGCAAAATCGTCTTTGCCGATCCGCAGAATACCGATGCGCGTAATCTGGAAGCCGATGCGCTGGAACAATTAGGCTACCAGGCGGAAGCCGGCACCTGGCGCAACTTCTACCTGACCGGTGCGCAGGAACTGCGTAACGGCGTACAGAAGCTGCCGACGCCGAACACCGCCAGCCCGGATACCGTGCGTGCGATGACGCCGGAAATGTTCTTCGACTACCTGGGCGTGCATATCAACGGACAAAAAGCCGGTGCGGCAAAAGCGACCTTCAACATCGATCTGGGTAACGATGGCGGCAAGTACAAGCTGGAGCTGGAAAATGGCGTGCTCAACCACACCGCGAATGCGGTCGCGGACAAGGCCGATGCCAGCATTACTCTGACCCGTGACACCCTGAATAACATCATCCTGAGACAGGAAACCCTGAAGCAGGCTGAAGATAAGGGCGATGTGAAGATTAGCGGCAATGGCGCTAAGCTCGACGAAATGCTGAGCTATATGGACAAATTTGAATTCTGGTTCAACATCGTCACGCCGTAAGCGTTAATCGCTGATACCTCCCCCGCCGCCGTTCTGGCCGCGGGGGATTTTTTTATCGCGCCCGGACGCATGTTCTGATTTGCGTTCCCTCTGCCGCAGGCTCAAAATTATCTCAGGATCGCTTTTATTGTGCCGAGGTATCTATGGCCGTTTATCACCATGCGCTGGTGCTGATCAACAGTAGCCTGGATGGCGTACCGCTGCTGCAGCACGCCGCCACGATGGCGCAAGAAAACGGGATGCGCATTACCATCGCCCACATCAGCACCGACTACCGGGCGCTGAACTACGTTTCCGATAGCCTACTGGATGACGATGTGTCGCAAGAGGTGATTCAGGCAAAAGTTCTACTCAATGAGCTGGCGACGACTGTCGCCCTGCCGGTACAAACGCTATCGCTGGTCACCACGCGCCGCTTTGCTGACGTCGAGGAGTGCGTGCAACAGCGCCATGTCGATTTAATTATCGCCGGGCACCATAACCGGCTGCTGGGCGTACTGGCCTCGCACTCACTGGAGTACATCAACCATCTGACCGTCGACGTGCTGATTAAGCATCTCTCCTAACGCAGCTCGGCCTGCAACAGGGAAAAACAGGCTTCGATTAACGGCGGCAACTCCTGCGGCCCGCGCATCAGGGCGACAGTGCGCGTCAACGCCGGCTGCTGCAGCTGAGCCACCTTCAGCGCCGGGTCCTGCAGGTGGGTTGTATACAGCGCCGGCAGAATGGCGACCGCCAGCCGCGAGCGCACCAGCCCATACAGGGTTTCGATATAGTCCACCTGATAACGCGTCGTGAGCGTCAGACGATGACTTTCCGCCAGCGCCGCCACCAGCCGCTGAATATTTCCCTTTGAAAAGACGGCGATATCGCGCCCCACCAGCTGCTTCCAGGGTAAGTGCGGATGCGTAGCCAGCGGATCGTCACCGTGCAGGACCGCCACGAACGGATCCTCGCGTAGCGGATAAACCAGTAGCTCAGCGGGCAGCGAACTGTCGACCGCGCCAATGCCAAAATCAATCTCGCCGCTTTGCAGCGCCCGCATTAGCGCATCGTTCGTCTGATCGTGGAATTCGATGCGCAGGCGTGGAAAAGCCTGCGCCAGAGTCTGCGGCAATAGCGGAAACAACAACGAACTGACTGATGGCACCAGACCAATACGCACCGTTCCATCGCCGCCCGCTTCGACAATTTGCTGCATATCGAAAAAAGCCGCCTGCGCCACGCTCAGTATCCGCTGAGCATGCGGTAAAATCGCCGCCCCCAGTTCGGTGAGCGTCACCGCCGAGGCGGTACGGTTGACCAGCTTGCCGCCGAGCACGGTTTCAATCTGCCGCAGAGCGCTGCTGAGCGCCGGTTGGCTAATCGCCAGCCGGTTGGCGGTATCGGTAAAATGGCGCAGCTGAGCCAGGGTGACGAAATACTGAAGCTGCTTGAGAGAGAGCGCGGGCAGACGCTGCCAGGGTTCGTTCATTGTAAGGTTCGCTACCAGTGGTCTTGCAGAATAACCCGAGCTTATCGGGCGATAAATTTATTCATCTGGGCAAACGTTTGCTGTGCCCATAGAGTATCCGCATTATCCTTGTGCCGGAGTTGTTATGTCCAGCAATGCTGAAGTCCGTCGTCGCGCCGTGCAGGCCGCACGCGGCGAATCCCCGTTTGATCTGTTGCTCATCGATGCACAAATCGTTGACATGGCCACTGGCGAAGTCCGCGCTGCTGACGTCGGCATCGTCGGCGAAATGATTGCCAGCGTACACCCGCGCGGCAGTCGCGCCGACGCGCACGAAGTGCGGTCGCTGGCAGGCTGCTACCTGTCGCCAGGGCTGATAGACACCCACGTCCATCTTGAAAGCTCACATCTGCCGCCCGAACGCTATGCCGGGATCGTCCTGACGCAGGGTACCACCGCGGTATTCTGGGATCCGCATGAGCTGGCCAACGTGCTGGGCGTTGACGGCGTGCGCTATGCCGTCAACGCCAGCCGTCATCTGCCGCTGCAGGTGATGGTCGCCGCGCCGTCCAGCGTCCCCTCCACGCCGGGTCTTGAAATGTCCGGCGCCGATTTCGCTGGCGCGGAGATGGAAACCATGCTCGCCTGGCCGGAAGTACGCGGCGTGGCGGAAGTGATGGACATGCACGGCGTGCTGCATGGCAGCGAGCGGATGCAGGAGATTGTCCAGGCCGGACTCAACAGCGGCAAACTGATTGAAGGCCACGCCCGCGGGCTGAGCGGCGCCGATCTGCAGGCGTACCTCGCCGCCGGCGTCACCTCCGATCATGAGCTGACCTCTGCGGACGACGCGCTGGAAAAACTGCGCGCCGGACTGACTATCGAAATCCGCGGCTCACACCCGTATCTGCTGCCTGATATCGTCGCGGCATTAACAACGTTACCGCATCTCTCCTCGCAAATCACGGTCTGCACCGATGATGTGCCGCCGGATATGCTGCTGGAGAAAGGTGGGATTATCGCCCTGCTCAACCTGTTGATTGAACACGGTTTACCGGCAGTCGATGTACTGCGGTTCGCCACCCTCAACGCCGCTATACGCCTGCAACGCAACGATCTCGGACTGATTGCCGCTGGCCGACGCGCGGACCTGGTGGTCTTTGATTCGCTGGAAAAACTGGTCGCCCAGGAAGTCTATGTCGGCGGTAAGATTATCGCCCGCGCAGGTCGCCTGCTGACCACCATCACGGCCGCGCCGAATGTCACGCCGCCGCGCGATACCTTGCAGATGGCGCCGCTCAGCGCCGAAGATTTTATTCTGCGTATCGGCGGTATTCGCCACGGCGTCGCCCGCCTGCGCCACATTAGCGGCGCGCGCTTCACACAATGGGGTGAAGTCGACGTACAAATCCGCGACGGCGAAGTGCAACTGCCCGCTGGCTTCAGCCTGATCTGGGTGAAGCACCGTCACGGCCGCCACCAGGCCACACCGCAAATCGCCCTGCTCGAAGGCTGGGGCGAACTGCGCGGCGCCATCGCCACCAGCTACTCGCACGATTCACATAATCTGGTGGTGCTGGGACGCGATGCCAACGATATGGCGCTGGCGGCAAACCAACTTATCGCCTCCGGCGGCGGCATGGCGCTGGCGCAGCGCGGCGAAATTCTGGCCCACGTGGCGATGCCAATTGCCGGGATGCTGTCGGATCTTCCCGCCGCCGAACTGGCGCGGCAGTTCCGCGAGTTGCGCGATTTAAGCAGCAAAGTCGCCGACTGGGAGCCGCCGTACCGGGTATTTAAAGCGATTGAAGGCACTTGCCTGGCCTGCAATGCCGGGCCGCATTTAACCGATTTGGGTCTTACTGACGGCGGTAGTCGCCAGATAGTCGACCCGTTGATAGCATGCCGGGAAACCCCGGAACCGACTCATCACAACAATAATCCTCAGGGAGCCTGAGCATGGCCGATAATACCCTTAACTCCGCCGCCCGCGGTAACTGGCTGGAGCGCCGTTTCGCGCTGCAATCGCGCGGCGGCACGCTACGCACCGAATGTCTTGCCGGGATCACCGGCTTTCTCGCCGCCGCCTATTTACTGGTGGTGATCCCCGGGCTGCTGGCGATTGGCGGAATGGATAAAGGTGCCGCCACCACCGGCACCATTCTGGTGTTCGTCGCCGGAACGCTGCTGATGGCGTTTTACGCCAACCTGCCGTTTATCGTCGGCCCGGGTATTGGCGGTTCGGTACTGGTGGGGGTGACGCTGGCAGGCAGCGAAGGTATCGGCTGGCAGATTGGCCTCGGGATTGCCTGCTGGTCGGGGATCCTCTTCTTCCTGCTGACCAAATTCGGCCTGCGCGAAGTGGTGACCCGCTCAGTGCCGCAATCGATCAAGCTGGGGCTGACGGCCTCCATCGGCCTGTTCGTGGCGGTACTCGGGTTTCGTAACGCCGGGCTGGTGCTAGCGAATGCCAAAACCAACGCTCTGATGCTCGGCGATTTTCTCGCCCCCGGCGCGCTGGTGGCGCTGTGCGGCCTGTTTCTGGCAATAGCGCTGCAGGCGCGTAAGATACCGGGCGCTATTCTGTGGGCCATCCTGTTCGCCACCCTGGTCGGTATTCCCTTTGGCGTAACCAAATTGCCGGGCAGCTTTATCGACGTACCGCATTCACTGACCCCGGTGCTGGGGCAGATTGATCTGCTGGGCGCGTTAAACATCGCCTTCCTGCCCTTCCTGTTCGTCTTTTTTGCCTCCGAGTTTTTCTCGACCATGGGCACCACCCTGGCGGTCGGCGGCGAAGCGGGCTTGCTGGATGAAGAGGGTAATATGCCGCAGATTAACCGCCCGTTTATGGTTGATTCGATTGCCGCGGCGCTAGGCCCGTGGGTGGGTATTCCGGCGGCGACCGCGCTGATTGAGTCTTCGGCGGCGGCGGAAGCTGGCGGCAAAACCGGTCTCACCGCGCTGGCGGCGGCGGTGATGTTCCTGCTGATGCTGCTGTTCACCCCGGTTGCGTTAATGATCCCGAAAGAAGCAACCGCCCCGGCGTTAATTCTGATTGGCCTGAATATGTTTAGCGGGCTGCGCAAGGTCGATCTCGGCAACTTCACCGATGGGCTGCCGGTATTAATGATGGTGATGATTACGCTTATCGCCAACAGCTTCGGCACCGGCATCGCTGGCGGGCTGCTGTTTTACATTGTGATCAAGGCGATCGCCGGCAAGTGGCGTGAAATCCCGATTGGCCTGTGGGTGCTGGCGATCCCGCTGGTGTACTACTTCGCAACGCTGGTGAAGCACTGAGCAACCCCGGTATGGCGAACGGCGCCATACCGGGGTCATATTTAACGTACTGAGCGACGGTCAGCCTTTTGAATACTGCACCAGCCGTTATCACTATCAGCGGTTTAATTATAATTCCGTCGTGCAGCGTAACGGCGGATAAGCCCCGGCAAGCTATTGCGCTTGAGCGCAGCGCATTTTCACTTCTTCGTATAGCAAACGCACCGCAGCAGAAAGCTGTTTGCGGTGCGGACAGATCATATTCAGCGGCGTCAAATCGCCCTGATATTCCGGCAGGAGCCGCTGCAACCGCCCTTCGCGCAGATCGTCACTGACGTCGAGCAACGATTTATAAGCGATCCCTTCCCCGGCAATCGCCAACTGGCGGATCACCTCCGCGTCATCGCTCATGATCGCACCGTTCACCTGCACGGTATGGACGTCATCACCCAGACTGAGCGGCCAACGGTCAAAAGGCCTGCCGCGCAGAACGTATACCAAAGCGTTGTGCTGCGCGAGCGCTTCCAGGCTGCCTATCGGCCCGTGTTGCGCAACCCACTGCGGCGAAGCCACCAGTACCCGTCGATTTTCCGGCGCGACCGGTAACGAGATAAACGAAGCATCGTCGTGATAGCCGTAGCGAAACGCCACATCCACCGGGTCTTTAAAAACGTCTGTCAGATGGTCGGAAAAGTGCAGCCGCAGGCGCAGCGCCGGGTGACGCGCGCGAAACGCGCGAAACACATTGAGCAACAGATTGCGTCCGAGGTCGGACGGCACGGCGATTTGCAGCGTGCCACGGATTTCATCTCCCGGCGCCTGGATTTTTTGTAGCCCGGCTTGCAGGGTGTCGAGCATTTGGGTCGCGTAAGGCAGCCAGGTTTCCCCCTCCGGCGTCAGACGCAAGCTACGGGTTGAGCGGGCAAACAGGCGGATGTTGAGCGTGGTTTCCAGGCGCTTAATCGCCGCGCTCACCTGTGCTGGCTGCTGTCCCGCCTCACGCGCGGCTTCGCTAAAACTACCTAACGCCGCCGCGCGGACAAATAAGGTCAGATCTTCCAGCCTGAACATGCCGATTCTCCACTGCTTCAGATTGATCCCAAAATACCTACCCACGTCACAACAACGCAAGCGGCGCAAGACTTCCGCCGTGTTTTGCTTACACTTTTTAAAAAACCAGTGCTTGCCATTTCAGCAGCGCTTCAGGAATGATACGAGGCTGCTATTTTGAGTCCAGGTAATATTGAGGAAAACATGCGTAAAACAAAAATGATGCTTCTGGGCGTACTTCTTGCCAGCGCCAGCGCAAGCTGGGCGGCGCCGGCTTCCGGGATTGAACAGTATGCGATGAAAGAGTTCACCGCTGATTTCACCCAATTTCACATCGGCGATACCGTGCCCGCGATGTATCTCACGCCAGAGTACAACATTAAGCAGTGGCAGCAGCGTAACCTACCTGCGCCAGATGCCGGCAGTCACTGGACCTATATGGGCGGTAACTATGTGCTGATTACCGACACCGAAGGAAAAATCCTTAAAGCGTACGATGGCGAGATCTTCTATCATCGCTAAGCTATCGCCACAGGCGAAAATGCGCATCCGTCCCGGCTGCGACAACGACTACCCTCGCCTGCGTCAGCTGTTTCTTGATGCGCGCAAAGCCTCATGGGGCTGGCTCGACGGCGCGCAGTGGCGGTTGGACGATTTTGACGCCGCGGTAAAAGACGAACAGCTGTGGGTCGCCGAATGCGGCGATGCGCTGGCGGGGTTCGCGTCGGTATGGGTTATCGACAGCTTCCTGCATAACCTGTTTGTTGATCCGCAGTGGCAGGGTAAAGGCGTCGGCAGCCTGCTGCTGGAGCAGGTTCAGCGCTCGTTTAGCCACGGTGGCACGCTGAAGTGCCTGTCGCAAAATGAAAACGCCCTGCGCTTCTACCAGCATCACGGCTGGAAACTCGAAGCTCAGGGCGCGTCTCCTGACGGAGATTATTGGCTGATGCGCTACCCGCAGCCTTAAACGGCGCGGAAGGCGATTTCGCTCGGGATCACTTCTCCCTGCCAGTACGCCTGTGCCGCCACTCGTCCCGCCAGCTGACGGTAGATGTCGGTAAACTCGCTATCCGGGCGCGCAACCACCGTCGGCGTGCCTTTATCCAGATCTTCGCGCAGCGTGATATGTAGCGGCAGCTGGCCCAGCAGCTGGGTGTGGTATTTCTCCGCCAGCTTCTCGGCGCCACCGGTGCCAAAGATAGGTTCGTGGTGACCGCAATTGCTGCAGATATGCATGCTCATGTTTTCCACGATACCCAATACCGGCACCTCCACTTTCTCAAACATCACGATGCCTTTTTTGGCGTCGATCAACGCGATATCCTGCGGCGTCGTGACCACGACCGCGCCGGTTACCGGAATGTTCTGCGCCAGAGTCAGTTGGATGTCGCCCGTGCCCGGCGGCATATCCAGCACCAGGTAATCCAGATCCGGCCACAGCGTCTCTTGCAGCATCTGCATCAACGCCTTGCTGGCCATCGGGCCGCGCCACACCATGGCGTTGTCGTCGGTCACCAGATAACCGATGGAGTTGGTGGCCAGACCGTACTTCATGATCGGCGCCATATGGGTGCCATCCGGCGAAGTCGGGCGACTGTCTTCCGCGCCAAGCATGGTCGGAATCGAAGGGCCGTAGATATCGGCATCGAGGATACCGACTTTCGCCCCTTCCGCCGCCAGCGCCAGCGCGAGGTTCACTGCCGTAGAGGATTTACCGACCCCGCCTTTCCCCGAGCTCACGGCAATAATGTTTTTCACGCCGTTAATGCCCGGCTGGTTCTTCACTCGCTTTAAGGTGGCGATACTGTGAGACAGTTTCCAGTCGATGGCCTTAGCGCCAGTGATGCGCAGCAGCTCGGCGCTGCATTGCTCCTTCAACGCCTCAAATGCGCTGCTCCAGACGAATGGCATCTGGATCTCAACATGCACGGTGTCGTCGAGCCAGGCGACGTGGTGCAGCGCCTTCAGCGTGGTGAGATTATGTTTCAGGGTTGGGTGCTGGAAATTAGCCAGGGTCCCGGCGACCATCGCACGTAGACGTTCGGGGGATTTGGCCTGGGATTGCGAACTCATCCCGACTCCTTTGTTATTGTGAGTTGATTCTTGTCCAGTAAGTTTACCTGAAAGGGAATAATTCCCCCACCATAAGCTTTGGGCTTACCAAATTATTACCTTTCAGGTAACATCAAAAGCCCTTTTTACAACAGAAGATGTAATGCCCACTATGACTCAAGTCGCGAAGAAAATTCTGGTAACGTGCGCGCTGCCGTACGCCAACGGCTCTATCCACCTCGGCCACATGCTGGAGCACATCCAGGCTGATGTCTGGGTCCGTTACCAGCGAATGCGCGGCCACGAAGTCAACTTCATCTGCGCCGACGACGCCCATGGCACGCCAATTATGCTGAAAGCTCAGCAGCTTGGCATTACCCCGGAGCAGATGATTGGCGAGATGAGTCAGGAGCATCAGACCGATTTTGCCGGGTTCGATATCAGCTATGACAACTACCACTCGACGCATAGCGACGAGAACCGCGAGCTGTCCGAGCTTATCTATACCCGTCTGAAAGAAAACGGTTTTATTAAAAACCGCACCATCTCTCAGCTTTACGATCCGGAAAAGGGCATGTTCCTGCCGGACCGTTTCGTGAAAGGTACCTGTCCGAAGTGTAAATCCCCGGACCAGTACGGCGATAACTGCGAAGTGTGCGGCGCGACCTACAGCCCGACCGAACTTATCGACCCGAAATCCGTGGTTTCCGGCGCCACTCCGGTGATGCGCGAGTCCGAACACTTCTTCTTCGATCTACCGTCCTTTAGCGAAATGCTGCAGGCATGGACCCGCAGCGGCGCGTTGCAGGAACAGGTCGCGAACAAAATGCAGGAGTGGTTCGAATCCGGCCTGCAACAGTGGGATATCTCCCGCGATGCGCCGTATTTCGGTTTTGAAATCCCGAATGCGCCGGGCAAATATTTCTACGTCTGGCTGGATGCGCCGATCGGCTACATGGGTTCCTTCAAAAACCTGTGCGACAAGCGCGGTGATGCTACCAGCTTCGACGAATACTGGAAGAAAGATTCCAGCGCTGAGCTGTATCACTTTATCGGTAAAGACATTGTCTACTTCCACAGCCTGTTCTGGCCAGCCATGCTGGAAGGCAGTAACTTCCGCAAGCCGACCAACCTGTTCGTACACGGCTATGTGACGGTGAACGGCGCCAAGATGTCCAAATCGCGCGGCACCTTTATTAAAGCCAGCACCTGGCTCAAGCACTTCGATGCCGACAGCCTGCGCTACTACTACACCGCGAAGCTCTCCTCGCGCATTGATGATATCGACCTGAACCTGGAAGACTTCATTCAGCGCGTCAACGCCGATATCGTCAACAAAGTGGTGAACCTGGCTTCCCGTAACGCTGGCTTTATCAACAAGCGTTTCGACGGCATGCTCTCAGCCGAGCTGGCCGATCCGGCGCTGTATAAAATCTTCACCGATGCGGCTGCCGCCATTGGCGAAGCATGGGAAAGCCGTGAATTCGGTAAAGCCATTCGCGAAATCATGGCGCTGGCTGACGTCGCTAACCGCTACGTCGATGAGCAGGCGCCGTGGGTGGTCGCTAAACAAGAAGGCCGCGATGCCGACCTGCAGGCCATCTGCACCATGGGGCTGAACATGTTCCGCGTGCTGATGACCTGGCTGAAGCCGGTTCTGCCGGGCCTGAGCGCGCGCGCCGAAGCCTTCCTCAACAGCGAGCTAACCTGGGATGCTATCCAGCAGCCGCTGTTGGCGCACAAAGTTAACGCTTTCAAAGCGCTGTACAACCGCATCGAAATGAAACAGGTTGAAGCGCTGGTTGAAGCGTCAAAGGAAGAAGTCAAAGCCGCCGCTACGCCGGTAACCGGCCCGCTGGCCGACGATCCGATTCAGGACACCATCGCCTTTGACGATTTTGCCAAAGTCGATATGCGTATCGCGCTGATTGAAAACGCCGAGTTCGTCGACGGTTCCGATAAGCTGCTGCGCCTGACGCTGGATCTCGGCGGCGAGAAGCGCAACGTCTTCTCCGGCATCCGCTCCGCCTATCCGGACCCGCAGGCGCTGATTGGCCGCCTGACGGTGATGGTCGCGAACCTGGCGCCGCGTAAAATGCGCTTCGGCATCTCCGAGGGGATGGTGATGGCCGCCGGCCCTGGCGGGAAGGATATCTTCCTGTTAAGCCCTGACAGCGGCGCTCAGCCAGGTCAGCAGGTTAAATAACCCCTTGCGAAAGCGCTGCTCCGGCAGCGCTTTTTTTTATTCCTTTTTCCCCTGGTTGCGGCAAAGCGTAATCGACATAATAATCATTATTGCTTGATCCTCTCGGGCGCACGACGCAAATCAACATAGGGAACCGTGATGAAATTTAACCGCAAGATGGCTGGCGTGCTGGCCGTATCCGTTCTGCTGGCGGCTCTCGCCGGCTGCGATAATAAAAAAGAAGAGAGCAAAACCTTTGCGCTGTCGACCAACGGCGTCGATCTTAGCTTCACCTACCATTACGATGGCGACAAAGTTCTGCGACAGGATGCTGATAACACGATCCCATATAAATCGATCGGCGCGGGAAATAAAGAACAAGCGCGGGCGATTATCGAGCCGATGAGCAGCGTGTATCGCAACGTACAAGGCGTTGAACAGACCATCGACTATAAAGATGATTACGCGCTTGAACACCTGACCGTCGATTTTAGCAAAGCGAAAATCAGCGAGTTGTGCAAGCTGCCAGGTTCAACCTTTACCGACTGTTCGCAGCCGTTTGTCTCGATGTCGGTATCGACCAAACTGCTGGAATCGCAGGGTTTTAAAGAGGTGAAAAAGTAAGGGGATGAGAGGCCCGGGCACAGGCCCGGGACAAGTCTGGCACTCAGGCTTTAGCGTGCTCACGCTCGGTCAGGCCACGCAGGAAATAGCGCATAAATTGATCGCCGCACTCGCGGAAGTTTTTATGCTCCGGCGCGCGCATCATGGCGGTGATTTCCGGCATCGAGACGCGGAACTTCTGCTGGGTCAGGATCGCCAGGATATCATCGGTCTTTAGCGAAAAGGCGATACGCAGTTTTTTCAGCACGATATTGTTATTAACCCGGCGCTCAACCGCCAGCGGTGGCGCAGATTCATCTTTGCCGCGTTTGTCGTAAATCAGGCCGTTGAGGAAGTTCGCCAACACGATGTCCGGGCAGCGCACAAACCCTTCTTCATCTTCTTTTTTCAGCCAGGGTACCAGCTGTTCCGCGCTAACCGGCGCATCCGCCAGCGCAAAGATGCGAACCAGGCCGTTGTTATTGGTTTTCAGGGTGTAGCGCAGGCTACGTAAAATATCGTTACTGATCATAATGCCTTCATGATGAAAAATGCTGGCGCTAAGTCTACCATGATTCCGCGTTTTTACAGCCCAATCGCCTCTTTCAGGCTTTTCAGGTAGCGACGGCTAACCGGCACCGTTTGTCCGGCGCGCATCAGCAGCTCCGCCTGGCCATTCTCTTCCAGGCGGATCTCTTTCAAATGCGCCATATTGACCAAATACTGGCGATGACAGCGCAGCAGCGGCGTACGGCTTTCCAGGGTGCGTAGCGTCAGCTCGGTAAATCCCTCTTTGCCTTCACTGTCGGTGACGAAGATACCGCTCATTCGGCTACTCACAAACGCCACGTCTTCCATTTGCAGCAGCCAGATACGGCTGTGTCCGGTGCAGGGAATGTACTTCAGCGCCTGCCGGGCATCATCGAGCAGCGACACATCCTGCAGACTGCGTTCCTGGCGCAGGCGGGCTAGCGTTTTCTCCAGTCGCGCGCTTTCGATAGGCTTGAGCAGATAATCGAAGGCGTGTTCTTCAAAGGCCTTCACCGCATACTCATCGAAGGCGGTTAAAAAAACGATATAGGGACGATGCTCCGGGTCGAGCATGCCGACCATCTCCAGCCCGCTGATGCGCGGCATCTGAATATCCAGGAACAGTACATCGGGGCGCAGTTTATGCACCGCGCCGATAGCCTCAACGGCATTACCGCATTCGCCGACGATCTCAATATCGCTTTGCGCCTCCAGCAGGATGCGCAGGTTTTCCCGCGCCAGCGGCTCATCATCGACGATTAAAACTTTTAACATGCATTCTCCTCCAGAGGCAGTCGTAGCGTGATGCGGGTAAATCGTTCCGCTTCACAGGTGACGCTAATCCCGCAGTCCGCGCCGAAGCGCGTGCGTAGTCGCCTGTCCACCAGACTCATCCCGAGTCCACTGGCATTGGGGTTATCCCGATAAAGCCCGGCGTTATCTTCAACGTCCAGCTGTAACCAACGCTCATACTGGCTGGCGCGAATGGTAATTTCCCCCACGCCAAGATGCTGAGAGGTCCCGTGCTTAATCGCATTCTCAACGATCGGCTGTAGGGTAAAGGCCGGCAGCTGAAGATGCTCAAGCGACGGCGGAACCTGCATCTGTATCTGTAAATTCTCCTGGAATCGCGCCTTCTCGATCTGCAGGTAGGCATTCACATGTTCGATTTCATCCGCCAGAGTGACAATCTCCGACGGCCGCTTCAGATTCTTACGAAAGAAGGTCGACAGATACTGCACCAGTTGTCCTGCCTGCTCGCTATCGCGGCGGATCACCGCTTTCAGCGTATTCAGGGCATTAAACAGGAAATGCGGATTTACCTGCGCGTGCAGCAGCTTGATTTCCGACTGGGTCAGCAGCGCCTTTTGCCGCTCATACTGACCGGCAAGGATCTGCGCCGACAGCAGTTGAGCAATCCCCTCCCCCAGCGTGCGGTTAATCGAGCTGAACAAGCGGTTTTTCGCTTCATACAGCTTGATCGTGCCAATCACCCGTTGATTCTCGCCGCGCAGCGGAATAACCAGCGTCGAACCCAGTTTGCAGTTGGGGTGAATCGAGCAGCGGTACGGCACTTCGTTACCGTCGGCATAAACCACTTCGCCGGTCTCGATCGCCTTTTGCGTGTAGGATGACGAAATCGGTTTGCCTGGCAGGTGGTGATCGTCGCCAATGCCGGTAAACGCCAGCAACCGGTCGCGGTCGGTAATCGCCACCGCGCCAATATCCAGTTCCTGAATCAGCACCTGAGCGACCTTCATACTGTTCTCTTCATTGAATCCCTGACGCAGGATCCCCTCGGTGGAAGCCGCCACCTTCAACGCAGTGGCGGAGAACGCCGAGGTGTATTTCTCAAACATCGCCCGTTTATCCAGCAAAATACGCATAAACAGCGCGGCGCCGACGGTATTCGTGACCATCATCGGCGCGGCGATGCTCTGCACCAGATGCAGCGCATCCTGAAACGGCCGCGCAATCAGCAGGATAATCAGCATCTGCACCAGTTCGGCGAAAAAGGTAATCGCCCCGGCGGTGATGGGGCTGAAAACTTTATCCGGGCGTCCACGTTTGACCAGAACGCTATGCACCAGGCCGCCGAGCAGCCCTTCCACAATGGTAGAGACCATACAGCTTAAGGCGGTCATTCCCCCCAACGAGTAGCGATGCAAGCCGCCGGTCAAGCCCACCAGTCCACCGACCACCGGGCCGCCGAGCAAACCGCCCATTACCGCGCCGATAGCGCGGGTGTTGGCAATGGAGTCTTCGATATGCAGACCAAAATAGGTCCCCATAATGCAGAAAATGGAGAAGGTGACGTAACACAGCAGCTTATGCGGCAGGCGCACGGTAACCTGCATCAGGGGAATGAACAGCCGCGTTTTGCTCATCAGCCAGGCGATGACCAGAAACACGCACATCTGCTGGAGCAGCAGCAATATCAGATCAAACTCGTACATACCCGCAGACCACACCACCGTCGAAAGCGCGTAACATACACTGACCGCCTATAACTTTCTTTGAAGCTATACAAGAAAATGATAAATCATGGTAATGATCACACTTCTTGCCGCCTCTTTGTCGCCAAAAAGCACAAAAAATGAACAATCGATAAACCCCTTCTACAGTTAAAAAAGGAGAATGCTGCGGGAGTGGGAAATGGCGCTATATACGATAGGCGAAGTGGCTCAGCTTTGTGATATTAATCCCGTGACGTTGCGCGCCTGGCAGCGGCGTTATGGACTCATTAAGCCGCAGCGTACCGACGGCGGCCATCGTTTATTTAACGACAGTGAAATCGACCGCATCCGCGAAATTAAGCGCTGGATTGACGCTGGCGTACAGGTCAGCAAGGTGAAAGGCCTGCTGCCCGATCGCGAGGATGATGCCGAAGACGGCTGGCGCGAGCAGCAGGAGATCCTGCTCGGCTTCCTGCAGGAGGGGCATTATCAGCGACTGCGGCTGTGGCTCAAAGAGCGCAGCCACAGCTATTCGGCAAAAACCCTGGTCGACCATCTGTTCAACCCGCTGCGCCACCGCTTGCTCAGCCCACAGCCGACGCTACTGGCACTGCGCAGCCTGCTCGACGGCATTTTGATCAATCATATTGCCCAATGTCTCGCCCATGCCTGGAAGCGCCCCGGACATCACGCGGTGGTGATAGGCTGGAATACCGATGACACCACCCGCCTGTGGCTGGAGGGGTGGATTGCCTGCGAACAGGGATGGCGGGTTGACGTTGTGGCGCATTCGCTCAATCAGATCCGCCCGCAGCTGTTTCCCGACAGCACCCTGCTGGTATGGTGTCCCGCGCCACCGGGTAGCCCGCAGGAAGCACAACTGCGCGGCTGGGAACAGCGAGGCAATCTGATTTGGCTAAATAGCAATTAATGTTTCATTAACACCAGCGCTTCACCGTATAATCCCTCCGTTAACAAAAGGAGCCTATCATGAAGCCAGCGAAAATCGCGGTCATCACCCTCTTCTTATTCATGGCCATCGGCGGGATCGGCGGCGTGATGCTGGCGGGTTATTCGTTTATTGTGCGTGGCGGTGTCGGCTGATCCACCGGTTCAACCTTTCAAACAGGCGGTCAACGATGATCGCCGCCAGCCCGACCAGCAGCGCGCCCTGCAGCACGTAAGCGGTATTGAAGCCGCTGAGACCGATGATAATCGGCGTGCCGAGTGTGTTGGCTCCTACCGTTGAAGCAATTGTCGCAGTACCAATATTGACGATGGTCGAAGTACGGATCCCGGCCAGCATGACCGGCGCCGCCAGCGGCAGTTCCACTTTGCATAGTCGCTGCCAGCCAGTCATCCCCATCCCTTCGGCAATCCCCGATACCCCCGGCGGTATTGAGCTCAATCCGGCCAGCGTCCCCTGCAGCACGGGAAGTATTCCATACAACGCCAGTGCAATCAGCGCCGGCTGCCAGCCAAAGCCCATTACCGGCACCGCAATCGCCAGTACCGCTACCGGCGGAAACGTCTGCCCCATAGCGGCAATCGTCTCGACCAGCGGGCGAAATTCCCGTCCGCCGGGACGGGTTACCGCAATCCCTGCCCCGACGCCGATAAACGTCGCCGCAAGGCTGGAGAGCGCCACCAGCCAAAAATGGGCCAGCGTCAACGCCAGAAAACTCTCCTGTTGGTAAACCGGGCGCGGCAGCTCCGGAAACAGCCAGCTAAACAACGGCGCACTATGGGGCAACGCCAGCAGCAGCACGATAAACAGCGCCACCAGCCAGCACAGCGGATCGCGAAGGGCTTTCACACCGCGCCCCCATCGCGCAGCAGGTCGGCAAAGTGCAGCGTACCGCACGCCTGACCTTGTTCATCCACCACCGGCAGCACTTCACGGCGGTGAGCGACAAACTGCGACAGCGCTTCGCGCAGCGTCATCGAAACGTTCAGCGCATCCCCCGCCAGCCGTTCATCGCGACGCAAATAATCACCGACGCCGCGTAGCGAAAGCAGCCGCACCCCCAGTTCGCTGCGGCCAAAGAAGGTTTCCACAAAGGCATTTTTCGGCTGCAGCAACATTTGCAGCGGTTCGCCTTGTTGCACCACTTCGCCGCCGTCCATTAACACCAGATGATCCGCCAGGCGCAGCGCTTCGTCGATATCGTGCGTCACCAGCACGATGGTGCGCCCGAGCAGACGATGAATGCGGATCATCTCCTGCTGCAGTGTTTCACGCGTCACCGGATCCAGTGCGCCAAACGGTTCATCCATCAGCAGCACTTCCGGGTTAGCCGCCAGCGCCCGCGCCACCCCGACGCGCTGCTGCTGACCGCCGGAAAGCTGGTGCGGGTAACGCTCGCGCAGTAACGGCTCCAGGCCGAGCAGCGCCATCAGCTCATCGACCCGTTCGGCGATTTTCCCGCGCGGCCACTTTTGCAACTGCGGCACGGTGGCAATATTTTGCGCCACCGTCCAGTGAGGAAATAAACCGATCGATTGAATGGCGTATCCCATCCGGCGGCGCAGCGCCAACAGCGGCTGCTGGCGGATATCCTGACCGGCGAAACGGATCACCCCGCTATCCTGCTCCACCAACCGGTTAATCATCTTCAGCGTGGTCGATTTTCCGGAGCCGGAAGTACCAATCAATACTGAAAACGCTCCTTCGCGCAGATGCAGGTTAAGGTCCTTCACCGCAGGCTGCCCGGCGAAGGATTTGTTCACCCCGTCGAACTCAATCATTCGCCTCTCCTTTTAGTAACGCGACCCACAGCGCAAAGACGGCATCCACCACCACCGCCAGCGCAATCGTCGGGATCACCCCTAACAGCACCAAATCCAGCGCGCTGCTGAGCAATCCCTGGAACACCAGTGCCCCGAAACCACCGGCGCCAATCAGCGCCGCCACCACCGCCATACCGACGGTCTGCACGCTCACCACCCGCAGACTACGCAACAACACCGGCAGCGCCAGCGGCAATTGTACCTGGCGAAAACGCTGCCCCGCGCTCATTCCCATCGCCATTGCGCTTTCCAGCGCTTCCCGCGGTACCTGATGCAGACCGGTCACCACCCCACGCACCAGCGGTAATAACGCATACAACACCAGCGCGATCAGCGCCGGCGCCATACCGGTTCCGGAGACGCCAAGATGCCCCAGCCACGGAAAATGCCGGGTCAGTCCGGCCAGCGGCGCAATCAGCAGGCCGAACAGCGCCACCGAGGGAATGGTTTGAATCACATTGAGGAAGGTAAACACCGGCGCCTGCCAGCGCGGACGCCGCCAGATGGCAAAGCCAATCGACAGACCGAGCAGTAGCCCCGGCAGCAGCGTCCCGAACAGCAGCCACAGATGTTGGCGCAGGGCGTCGTTAAAGACATCCTCGCGATTGACATACTCTTTCAGTAACGAGAGCGAATCGAGCGCCCCCAGCCACAGTAGCAGGCAAGGAAGCAACCACAGTTGAGCGTTGAGCAGCCAGCGCCACAGCGCGCGTGGAGTCAAACGGCGGATCGTATCGCTGGCGATAAGCAAGCACAGCGCGAGAGAGAGCCACAACCCGCTACCGGGCGAGGTGCGCGCCAGCGGCGAACCTTGCTCCGCCAACTGTAGCGCAGTGTGGCCAGCGCCCCATAGCAGCAGTGGCAGCAATAAGTCGGCAATGATCAGACTCCCGAGCAGCGCCAGCCGACCGGGGACCCAGCACAGCAGCAACAGCAACAGCACTGTGGCCAGCTGCACGCCCGCCAGCCACGGTATCTGCGACCATAGCCAGCGCGCCTCTCCGGAGAGCAGGCGGTTGGGGGCATAAGTGACAAACGGCAGCGTCGCCACCGCTAACAGCAGCAGCGTTAGCAGTAGCGCCACGCGGTTATAACAACGAATAGTCACCAAAAATTACTTCAGCAGCCCTTTTTGTTGCAGATAGTCAGCCGCCACTTTTTTCGCATCGCGCCCTTCGACCGCAATACTGGCGTTCAGCTTCTGCAGCGTTTTTTCATCGAGGCTGGCAAAGACCGGCGCCAGCCACTGCGCCATCTGCGGATAGGCTTTCAGCACCGCTGCGCGCACCACCGGCGTCGGGGCATAAATCGGCTGTACGCCTTTCGGGTCGCTCAACGTTTGCAGGCCCAGCGCCGCGACCGGGCCATCGGTGCCGTAGGCCATCGCCGCATTAACGCCGGAGGTTTGCTGCGCCGCCGCTTTAATCGTCACTGCCGTATCGCCGCCCGCCAGCGACAACAGTTGATCCTGATTGAGCTTGAAACCATAGGCTTTTTCAAAAGCCGGCAACGCATCAGGGCGTTCAATAAACTCAGCAGACGCCGCAAGTTTAAAGTTGCCGCCTTTCTGCAGATACGCGCTCAGATCGGACAGTGAAGTCAGATGATTTTGCTCCGCCAGGTCCTGACGTACCGAGATGGTCCAGGTATTGTTGGCAGGCGCCGGCGTCAACCAAATAAGTTTGTTCTTTTCCGCATCGAGCGCTTTGACTTTTTCATACCCCTGTTTGGCGTTTTTCCACGCCGGATCGTTTTCATCTTTAAAGAAGAAAGCGCCGTTGCCGGTATATTCCGGGTAGATATCCAACTCACCGGCGGCGATCGCCCCGCGCACCACAGGCGTGGTGCCAAGCTGAACTTTGTTGACGGTTTTCACCCCGTGGTTTTCCAGTACCTGCAAAATAATATTGCCGAGCAGCGCCCCTTCAGTGTCGATTTTCGACCCGACTTTCACCGGCTCCGCCGCCTGCAGCGGCAGGCTAACCAGTGCCGCCAGCGCCAGCGCGCCGGACCATTTCGTTGCCATCATCATCCCGCTTCCCTCTGTTCTTTTGCGCTCCGTTTACAGAAGCTTAAGAGAAAAGCGTAGCCCATTTGGCCGCTGAACGAAAAAGAAAAGGCCGATTAATCGGCCTTTTAAGGGTGAAATCTTTATCTCATTACAGCAGTTCAAACTCGCTCTGCTTAACGCGGGCGGAATCAACGCCAATAAAGACGTTGAATTTGCCCGGTTCGGCGACGTACTTCATCTGCTGGTTCCAGAACTTCAGCGCATCAACATCAATCGGGAAGCTGACGGTTTGCGTCTCACCCGGTTTGAGGTTCACTTTCTTGAAGCCGCGCAGCATTTTCACCGGGCGACTCATTGAGGCGGTAACATCCTGCAGATACAGCTGGATCACCGTCTCCCCCTCGCGTTTGCCGGTATTCGTCACCTGCACGCTGGCGGTCACGCTGCCGTCGCGCGGCATCGTCGGCGCCGACATTTTGACGTCGGAAACGCTAAAGGTGGTGTAGCTCAGACCATAGCCAAACGGATATAGCGGGCCGTTCGCTTCATCGAAATAACGCGAAGTGTATTTATTCGGTTTTTCCGGATTATACGGGCGACCGGTATTCAGGTGGCTGTAGTAGGTCGGAATCTGCCCCACCGAGCGTGGGAAGGACATCGGCAGCTTACCGGACGGATTGACATCGCCAAACAGCACATCGGCAATCGCGTGGCCGCCTTCGGTACCGGCAAACCAGGTCTCCAGCAGCGCATCCGCCTGCTGATCCTCTTTTACCAACGCCAGCGGGCGACCATTCATCAGCACCAGCACCAGCGGTTTACCGGTCGCTTTCAGCGCGCTAATCAGGTCACGCTGGCTTTGCGGCAGCGTAATGTCGGTACGGCTGGAGGCCTCATGCGCCATCCCCTGCGCCTCGCCCACCACGGCAACCACCACATCAGACTGTTTGGCGGCCGCCACGGCTTCGTCGATCATCGCCTGCGGCGAACGCGGGTCCACCTGTACCGCTTTCTCATACAGGTTAAGGAAGTCGACAATGCCTTTATCGTTGGTGACGTTCGCGCCTTTAGCGTAAATCACTTTACCTTTATCGCCCAGCGCCTCTTTGATACCGCTCAGCACGGTGACCGACTGGTCGGCCACACCCGCCGCCGACCAACTGCCCATCATGTCGCGCTTGCTGTCAGCCAGCGCGCCCACCACCGCGATCGTGCCGGACTTTTTCAACGGCAGCGTATCGAGACGATTTTTCAACAGCACCAGACTTTCCTGCGCCACTTCGCGCGCCTCTTTACGATGCAGGCGGCTTTCGGCGTTGGTGTCCTGCGGATCGGAATCTTTTGGCCCCAGATGACTGTACGGGTCGTTAAACAACCCCATGTCGTACTTCACGTTAAGCACATGGCGGGTGGCGTCATCCAACTCGGCCATCGTCACCTTGCCGGATTTCACCAGCCCCGGCAGATACTTGCTGTAGTACTCATCGCTCATGCTCATGTTGATGCCGGATTTCAGCGCCACGCGCACGGCGTCTTCCGGGTCGGCAGCAACGCCGTGTTTAATCAGTTCTTTGATCGCGCCATGGTCGGAAACAGTGATGCCTTTAAAGCCCCACTGATCGCGCAGCACGTCTTTCAGCAGCCATGCGTCGGACGTCGCCGGCGTGCCGTTAAGCGAATTCAGCGCCACCATCACCGCGCCGCTACCGGCATCAAGCCCGGCTTTATAGGGCGGCATGTAGTCGTTGAACAGGCGCTGCGGGCTCATGTCGACGGTGTTGTACTCTTTCCCGCCCTCCACCGCACCGTAGGCGGCGAAGTGTTTGACGCTGGTCATCACCGAATAGCGGTCTGCCGGGCTCTTGCCCTGCATCGATTCCACCATCGCTTTACCCATCTCGGTGGTCAGCCAGGTATCTTCGCCAAAACCTTCGGAGGCGCGGCCCCAGCGCGGATCGCGGGACACATCGACCATCGGCGCCCAGGTCATATTCAGGCCATCGTCGGCCGCTTCATATGCCGAAATGCGCCCGACGGTTTTGACCGCGTCGAGGTTAAAGGAGGACGCCAGGCCAAGGCTAATCGGGAAGACGGTGCGCTGTCCGTGCAGCACGTCGTAGGCGAAGAACAGCGGGATCTTCAGGCGGCTTAACTGCATCACTTGATCCTGCATCGCGCGGATATCCGGGCGGGTGACGGTATTAAAAATCGCCCCGACCTGGCCGTCTTTAATCATGTCGCGGATCGCCTCTTTCGGATTATCCGGGCCGACGCTGATTAAGCGCAACTGGCCGATTTTTTCATCCACCGTCATTTTTTTCAGCAGTTCACTGACAAACGCATCCCGCGCCTGCGGCGTCAGGGGATGATTGCCAAACAGCTCATCGGCCAGCGCCGGTTGTAGCGCCAGACTCACGGCGACGCTTACAGTACACAACCATTTCATTATTATGTATCCCTCTTCGCTTCGGATAGTCAGGCGAAAACATAGCAAAAACCGCAGTTTGCCATATATATAAACAAGGCGCCCGTAGAATGCTAAGGTTCTTATCTGAATTATGAAAACATTCATGCGCCAAATTATCATACAAAGCAGTATGCTAAGAGCAGGTCTATTTTCCTGCCACTACAAAGGAGTGAATCATGTCATCGGCAATAACAACAAATAACCATCCCTTTCTGGCGGAACTGGCGCGACTGGTTGGCTCCTCACATCTCTTGACCGATCCAGCGAAAACGCAGCGCTACCGTAAAGGGTTCCGCTCCGGCCACGGTGACGCGCTGGCGGTGGTCTTCCCGGGCACCCTGCTCGAATTGTGGCGCGTGCTGAGCGCCTGCGTGCAGGCAGACAAAATTATTCTCATGCAGGCGGCGAATACCGGCCTGACCGAAGGTTCTACCCCGAGCGGCAACGATTATGACCGCGAGATCGTCATTATCAGTACCCTGCGTCTGGACAAACTGCACTTGCTGGATAAAGGCGAGCAGGTGCTGGCCTATCCGGGGACGACCCTCTATTCGCTGGAAAAAGCGCTTAAGCCGCTGGGTCGCGAGCCGCACTCGGTGATTGGCTCTTCCTGCATCGGCGCCTCAGTGATTGGCGGCATCTGCAACAACTCCGGCGGTTCACTGGTGCAGCGCGGCCCGGCGTATACCGAGATGTCGCTATTTGCGCAAATTGACGCCGACGGCAAACTGAAGTTGGTTAACCATCTGGGGATCGATTTGGGTTCAACGCCAGAGCAAATCTTAAGTCGTCTCGATGATGACCGCATCAAAGACGAAGATGTACAGCACGATGGCCGCCACGCTCACGACTACGATTACGTGACCCGCGTGCGCGACGTCGACGCCGACACCCCGGCGCGCTATAACGCCGACCCGGACCGCCTGTTCGAATCTTCCGGCTGCGCTGGCAAACTGGCGGTCTTCGCCGTGCGCCTCGATACCTTCCCGGCAGAAAAACGCCAGCAGGTGTTCTATATCGGCACTAACCAGCCGGAGGTGCTGACCGAAATTCGCCGCCATATTCTCGCCGAATTCAATCATCTGCCAGTGGCCGGTGAATACATGCACCGCGATATTTACGATATCGCCGAGCAGTATGGCAAAGATACCTTCCTGATGATTGATAAGCTCGGCACGGACAAAATGCCGTTCTTCTTCACCATGAAAGGGCGCACCGATGCGATGCTGGAAAAAGTATCGCTATTTAAACCGCACTTCACCGATCGCTTTATGCAGAAACTGGGTCATGCCTTCCCGGCGCACTTACCGGCGCGGATGAAAACCTGGCGCGATAAATACGAGCACCATCTCCTGCTGAAAATGGCCGGCGACGGCATTGAAGAAGCGCAAAGCTGGCTGAAAGAGTACTTCCAGCAGGCCGAAGGCGATTTCTTCGTCTGTACCGCAGAGGAAGGCAGCAAGGCATTCCTGCATCGCTTCGCCGCCGCTGGCGCGGCGATCCGCTATCAGGCGGTGCATGCCGATGAAGTAGAGGATATTCTGGCGCTGGATATCGCTCTGCGCCGCAACGATACCGAATGGTTCGAGCATCTACCGGCCGAGATCGACAGCCAACTGGTCTATAAGCTCTACTACGGCCACTTTATGTGCCACGTCTTCCATCAGGACTACATCGTGAAGAAAGGCGTCGACGCCCACGAACTGAAAGAGAAAATGCTGGAACTGCTGCAGGCGCGCGGCGCGCAGTACCCGGCGGAACACAACGTCGGCCACCTGTATGAAGCGGCGGATAGCCTGAAACGTTTCTATCGCCAGAACGATCCCACCAACAGCATGAACCCGGGTATTGGCAAAACCAGCAAACAAAAATACTGGGGCGAGCCGCAGAACCCGATTGAACCACAATAATCGCGCGCCGGGGCTATTCAGCCGTGGGGCTTCTGTATTACGCTGCACGCCGGAGAAAAAGACTCTCCGGCCAATTAGCTTGAGGAGCCCCCATGTCCGCCAAGGATAAGTTACAAGACGCCGACTTAGAGATCCGCGAAGCGCTGCCCGATGACGCGCACGCGATTGCCGCGCTGTACGTTTGGCACGTGCTTAACGGCCGCGCCTCTTTTGAAGAGATCCCGCCCACCGTCGACGAAATGCGCAAGCGAATTAAAACCGTGCGTGATAACGGGCTTCCCTGGCTGGTCGCGCTGTGGCGCGGCACCATCGTCGGCTACTGCTATGCGACGTTCTATCGCCCTCGCCCGGCCTATCGCTACACCCTGGAAGAGTCGATTTACGTTGAATCCGGCATGGGCGGGCGCGGCATCGGCAGCGCGCTGCTGACGCGCCTGATTGCGCAATGTGAACAGGGACCATGGCGACAGATGCTGGCGATTATCGGCGATGGCCATAACAATGCCCGCTCGATTGCCATTCATGAGAAGTTCGGATTTACCGTCACCGGACAACTGCGCAGCGTCGGCTATAAGATGGGAGACTGGCGCGATACCTTGATTATGCAGCGCCAACTCGGCGACGGCGACTGGACGCTGCCGGAGTAATATCAACATCCCCGGCTCGCAGCGTAAACGCCTTAGCCGGGCTACCGTGCAGCGTAGTTGTGTCGTTGTAACCCGGATAAGGCGCAACGCGCCGCCATCCGGGGTGTGCGGATTAATCGTTTTGCGCGGTCTGCGCGCCGCCTTTCAGCATCGCTTCCGCCATCTGCGCTTCACGCTGCTTTTTATAGCTCAGCGCCGAGGCCGGAACCGGCATCACCTTCCCGGTTTCAATCCAGGTCCGCAAACGGCTGGCGTCGGCGAAGTGGGTATATTTGCCGAACGCATCCATCACCACTAACGCCACCGGGCGTTGATTAATCACTGTACGCATAATCAGGCAGTGGCCCGCGGCGTTGGTAAAGCCGGTTTTGGTCAGCTGAATATTCCAGTTATCGCGATACACCAGGTGATTGGTATTGCGGAACGGCAGCGTATAGGCCGGATGCGCGAATGTGGCGGTATCTTCTTTCGTGGTGCTCAACTGGCCGATCAGCGGATACTGCTCGCTGGCGATCAGCAATTTGCTCAGATCGCGAGCAGTAGAGACGTTATGCACCGACAGGCCCGTCGGCTCCACGTAGCGGGTATGGGTCATCCCCAGCGCCTGCGCTTTGGCGTTCATCGCGCGGATAAACGCGTTGTAGCCGCCCGGATAGTGGTGCGCCAGGCTGGCGGCGGCGCGGTTTTCCGAGGACATCAGCGCCAGCAGCAGCATATTGCGGCGGCTGATTTGGCTGTTAAGCCGCACGCGGGAGTAAATGCCTTTCATCTCCGGCGTCTGGCTGATATCAACGGTTAGCATCTCATCCAGCGGCAGATGGGCATCCAGCACCACCATCGCGGTCATCACTTTGGTGATCGACGCCATCGGGCGCACCAGATCCGGCTGGCTGGCGTAAATGGTTTTTTTGGTGGCCAGATCGACGATCATGGCGCTACCGGAAGCGATGTCCGGCTGCGAGGCGGCAGCCGTCGCGGTAGTTTTTGCCATCGCCTGGGGCGCAAAAGGCACAGCCAGCAGCAACGTCAGGCTGAGCAAAGAAACTCGAAATTTCGGCATCATGGGTATTCTGAAAAGTATTTTTGCACGTTATTGAACGTACGCCGCGGCGTTCGCGGGGCAACGCCGCTGGCAAACGCAATCATACCGCGCCATAACGCTCTGTGGCTAATAAGAATAGTGAGCAAATGCTGCATTGCCGACATAATTATTCATATCTGCCGGCAATGCATCAGGTTAGAAGAGTCGGTAGCCGTAGCCCCACAACACGACGGTGATGGCCAGCAGTACTTCCAGCACCAGCACCCCGATAGCCAGGGTCGAGCTGGCGAAGCTGAGCCCCTCTTCCTTGTTAATACTCAGGAAGGTCGGAATACCCAGATACAGCAGATAACCGGTATAGAACAGCGCGATGGTGCCGATCAGCGCGCACAGCCATACCAGCGGATACAGCGCCACAAGCCCGCTTAGAAACAGCGGCGTCGCAACGTAGCCGGCAAAAACCATACAGCGTTTCAACGACGGCTGCTGCGGATAGTTTCTCGCCATCCACCAGATCACCCGTCCCATCACCGCCACCCCGGCCAGCATCACGGCATAAAACACGACCGCTAATACCAACCCGGTCATCAACGACAGTTTAATCACCGTGCCGTCGCCGAAGTTCCAGCCTAACTGCGTCGTACCGATAAAGGCGCAGATAACCGGAACCGCCGCCATGACCAGCACATGGTGCGTGTAGTGGTGCGAAATGGTCTCATTTTCACTCTTGATCACACTCATCTCTTGGTTAGGATGAGAGAAGAGTCCCCAGACATGGTTCATAGCGTCCCCCTTGTCACGGCTTCGTACAGCACTGATCCAAGTATAATTCACTCTGTAGATTATTTTGCATACAGCGACAAAAATGCTCTTCAGCTCGTTTTAATCATCAGGGTGTATGATTAGGGGATTAGTCATTGCAGGAGTTTATGTTTATATGGATATCAATAACCTGATTTCCCATTACGGCTATGCGGCGCTGATTATTGGCAGCATTGCGGAAGGTGAAACCGTCACTATTCTTGGCGGCGTGGCGGCGCATCAGGGTCTATTGAAGTTTTCTCTGGTGGTCATTTCAGTGGCTTTAGGCGGTATGATCGGCGATCAACTGCTCTATCTACTGGGGCGCCAGTTCGGTGGCAAGCTGTTACGCCGCTTCTCCCGCCAAAAGGCGCGGATCCGCAAAGCGCAGCGCATGATTCAACGCCGCCCTTATCTGTTTGTTATCGGCACCCGCTTTATGTACGGCTTCCGGGTTATCGGCCCGGTCTTAATTGGCGCCAGTCGCCTACCGCCGAAAGTGTTTCTGCCGCTGAATATTTTTGGTGCGTTGCTTTGGGCGCTGATCTTTACCACTCTCGGTTATCTCGGCGGCGAGGCGATAGGCCCGTGGCTGCATCATCTCGATCAACACGTCAAACACCTGGTTTGGCTGATCCTCGTGGTCGTGCTGGTGGTAGGCGTACATTGGTGGCTGAAGCACCGGGAAGCGAAAAGAAAAGACAAGGATGAAGAGGATGAGCGGAAATAGCGGCGCGACGCGCCGCTGTGTGTCATGTTACTTCGTCGTCTGGTGATAACCGCCGCCCAGTGCCGAAGTCAGCTGAATGCTGGCGTCCAGCCACTGGCCGTGCAGACGCAGCGCGGCGATCCGTTCCTGCAGCGCTGGCAGCTTGGCCATACTTACGCGGGAGCCGGGCAAGATACCGGCGTTCATCCGCGCCTGAGCGAGATTCACGACCCGCTGCGCGTCTTTTTCCACTTGCTGTTGCTGCTGGTTTTTCTCCATCAGCGTTTCAACCTGGCTGGCGGTTTTCGCCACCTGGTTCACCGCATCGACTACCGCTTTGTTGTATTTCGCAATCGACAGGCCATTCTGCGCGCTGGCGATATCGAGATTCGCGTTCAGCCTGCCGCTATCAAAGATAGGCAGCGTCAGTCCGGCAGTAATGCCCATTTGCTGCGCCGAATGGCGGAACAGATCGCTTAAGTGCAGCGCATCCTGTTGCAGGAAAGCCATCAGGTTGATATCCGGATAAAACGCCGCTTTCGCCGCATCGATTTCACTCAACGAGGATTCGATATACCAGTGCGCTTCCTGCAGATCCGGGCGACGGGCCAGCAGCTCATAGCCCAATTCGCTCGGCATCTGCGCGCTGACCGCAGGCAGCGCCGCCGTATGCAGATTAAGCGACTGGCTCTGACTGTTGGTTAACGCCATTAGCCGCGCTTCAATCTCTTTCATGTTGCCCGCCACATCGGCCAGCTGTTGATCGGTTTTGCTGACGTTAATATCGTTCTCCGCCCCTTCAGCGGAGTTGGTGATACCGCGCTGATACAGCGCAGTGTCAACGCTAACGATATTATTCTGTTCGCTTTTGACCTGCTGCAACACCGTTTTCACCGCCGCTTCAGTCTGCCACTGCCAGTACAGGCGCGCCACGCTGCTGGCCAGGAGTTCGCGGGTTTGCGCCTCTTCGGCGACCTGCGCTTTCACTTCCCCGATACGCGCTTTCACCAACGCACGGTTTTTACCCCACAGGTCCAGATCCCAGCCGGCGGTCAGGCCGAAGGTACCGTTGGTGTACCACGGGCCAGTATTGCCGTCGGTATCGGTGGCGAACGGCCCCATCAGACCTTCAGAAGACATCTTCTGCCGTTCGATGTCGGCGGAGAAATCCATCTCCGGGCCAAGGTTAGCCTGCGACATCCGCGCCTGCGCTTCGGCAAGTTTGATGCGCTGCTCGGCAATCTGCATATCCGGCGCATTGGCTAACGCGCGTTGAATCAGGTTATCCAGTTGGGCATCATGGTAATCTTTCCACCAGTCGGTATGCGGCCAGCCGTTTTTTACGGCGGCAGGCAAATCCATCGATACATGAGATGCCGGAGTTTGCTGCTGCAGCGGGCCGCCGATGTCGTGCGATGGCGCGCAGCCTGTCAGCGCGATGGCCAAAGGCAATCCTGCCAGCACGCTTTTGCTCAAAGTAAGGTTCATTCTTCAGGTCGGGTTACTAAAAAAGGTTGGTCATCATAAATTAATTGAATTGCATTCGTTAAGTAAAGCGTGTGGAGAAACAATTAGTCAGCTAAAAATAAATTCAGTCATTACTGGAGTCGCTATGAGTCAGAATATTTACGATGATCCGGGATTTTTTGCCGGTTATGCCACCCTTGACCGTTCGGTAAAGGGGCTCGACGGCGCACCGGAATGGCCGTCAATTCAGAACATGCTACCCCCATTAGACGACCTGCGAGTGATTGATCTTGGCTGCGGCTACGGCTGGTTTTGTCGCTGGGCGCAGCAACAGGGGGCAAAACAGATAATCGGGTTCGATCTGTCCAGCCGTATGCTGGCGCGCGCGCGGGAAATGACCACCGGCGACGCCATTGATTATCGCTGCGCCGATCTACAAACCCTGACGCTGCCCGCCGCCAGTTGCAATCTGGTTTACAGTTCGCTGGCGCTGCATTATTTGCCGGACATCGCCCCGATGTTCGCCACCCTGTTTCAGGCGCTGACGCCCGGCGGCATGTTGGTATTTTCCGCCGAACACCCTATCTATACCGCACCGCCGCAGCAGGGCTGGCAGGTTGATGACCAGGGGCGAAAAAGCTGGCCGGTCAGCCACTATCAGCAGGAAGGAGAGCGCATCAGCAACTGGTTCGCTGACGGGGTAATCAAACAGCATCGCAAGCTCTCAAGCTGGATTAACGCGCTGATTACTGCTGGTTTTGTACTGGAGCATCTCGATGAATGGGGGCCGACGGCGCAACAAATTGCCGAACAACCCGCGCTGGATGAAGAGAAAGAACGCCCGATGATCTTTTTACTACGCGCGCGAAAACCGGCGTAAACGGCATGCGGCCCGGCAATCCGGGCCGCCAAACGGTTTATTCCTGCAGGCTGCCGCCGTTGCTGGCAATAACAGACTGGTACCAGGCAAAGCTTTTCTTCTTCCGCCGCGCCAGGGTTCCCTGCCCGCTATCGTCGCGATCGACGTAGATAAAGCCATAGCGCTTGGACATCTCGGCTTTAGAGGCGCTGACCAGATCGATTGGCCCCCAACTGGTAAAGCCCATCAGCTCGACGCCATCGTCAATTGCTTCACGCGCCTGTACCAGGTGATCGTTCAGGTAGCTAATGCGATAGTCATCGTTGATGCCGCCATCGGCTTCTACCTTATCCTTCGCCCCCAGGCCGTTTTCAACGATAAACAGCGGTTTCTGATAACGATCCCACAACACGTTCAGTAGCGTGCGCAGGCCCAGCGGGTCTATCTGCCAGCCCCACTCCGAGCTTGCCAGGTGCGGATTCGGAACCATGCTGAGAATGTTGCCACGCGCCTGCTGGTTCAGCTCTTCATCGGCGGTCACGCAGCCGGTCATATAGTAGCTAAAGGAGATAAAGTCGACGGTCTCTTTCAGCGCTGCGCGGTCGCCATCGGTAATGGTGAGCGTAATGCCGTTTTCGCGGAAATAGCGCTGCATATAGCCCGGATAGGCGCCACGACACTGCACGTCGCCAAAGAACTGCCAGCTGCGGTTTTGCTGCAGAGTTTCAAACACATCTTCCGGTTTGCAGCTTAGCGGATACATCAACCCGCCGAGCAGCATATTGCCGATTCTCCCCTCCGGCACCAGTTCGTGGCAGACTTTGACCGCCAGCGCGCTGGCCACCAGTTGGTGGTGAATAGCTTGATAAACCTCGCCTTTACTGCTGCCAGCCGGCAGGCCGACGCCAGTCATCGGCGCATGCAAAGACATATTGATTTCGTTAAAGGTCAGCCACAGTTTGACCTGATTTTTATAGCGATTAAACACGGTGCGGGCGTAGTGTTCAAAGAAGCCAATCACTTCGCGACTCCCCCAGCCGCCGTAGTTTTTCACCAGCGCCCACGGCATTTCATAGTGCGACAGCGTAACCAGCGGCGTGATGCTATGCGCAGCCATCTCGGCAAATAATTTGTCGTAGAACGCTAATCCGGCCTCGTTTGGTTCGGCGTCATCGCCGTTGGGGAAGATACGCGTCCAGGCAATCGACACCCGCAGGCAGTTGAAACCCATCTCGGCAAACAGGGCAATATCCTGCGGATAGCGATGGTAAAAATCGATAGCCACATCTTTGATGCCGCTATCGCCGGTCACGCGCTCGACGACCTCGCCAAAGACGCCCTGCGGCTGCACATCAGAGGTCGATAACCCTTTGCCATCTTCCAGATACGCGCCTTCCACCTGGTTTGCCGCGGTCGCGCCGCCCCATAAAAAGCCTTGCGGGAATGTTTTCATCTCTCTCTCCTGTGATTAATGGCTGACTGACAACAGTGGTTGACCGGCGTCCACGACGCTCGCGGACAGGATATCAACGCAACGATAGTCGTCGCTGTTGCTAATAATTATCGGGGTCGCCAGATCATAGCCAGCGTCCAGAATCGCCTGACGATCGAACTCAATCAGCAGATCGCCCGCCTGGACTTTGTCCCCTTCTTTGACGTACGCGGTAAACGGCACGCCGCTGAGTTTGACGGTATCAATGCCGACGTGGATCAGTAGCTCAATTCCGCTATCGCTCAGTAGACCGATCGCATGTTTGGTCTGAAACAGCGAGGCCACCTCGCCGGAGAACGGCGCGATCACTTTACCCACCGCCGGAATAATGGCGACGCCTTTGCCCAGCAGGCCGCTGGCGAAGGTGCTATCCGGAACCTGATCGAGCGCTAAAACGCTGCCGGACATCGGAGCCAGAATCTCGTTTTCCGTCGCGGGCGCGATGACCACCGCCGCCGGCTCGGCGTTATTGCGCGGCAGGCCAGCGAAGAAGGTTAAACCGCAGGAGATAAACAGCGCCGCGACGATACCTACCACGCCTCCCCACACGGTATTATCAAGCCCCTGCGCCGGAATCATCTGCGCGAGGGTAAAGATGTTAGCGAAGCCGAAGGAATAAACCTGGCTGTTGCTGAAGCCGACAATGGCGCCGCCGATAGCCCCCGCCACGCAGCCGAAGATAAACGGGCGACGTAGCGGCAAGGTTAAGCCGTAAATAGCGGGCTCGGTAATACCGAAGATCCCCGCGGATACCGCAGAGCCGGCCAATACCTTCTGGCGGGCATCGCGGGTTCTCAGGAAAATGCCCAGCGCCGCGCCGACCTGCCCCATCACCGCCGGCAGCAGCATCGGCAGCATCGAGTCATGACCGAGCACCGTCAGGTTGTTAATCATCAGCGGAATAAGCCCCCAGTGCAGGCCAAAGATCACGCAAACCTGCCACAGCGCGCCCATCGCCGCTCCCGCCAGCCACGGCGCCACTACGTAGATAATCTGATAACCCTGGGCCAGCAATTGGCTCAACCAGGTCGCCAGCGGGCCAATCAGCAGAAACGTCAGCGGGACCACGATCGCCAGGCAAATCGCCGGAGTGAAGAAATTTTTCATCGACGACGGCAGCAGCGCATTGCCCTTACGTTCAATCCAGCAGCTAAGCCACGAGGCAAGGATAATCGGGATTACCGATGAGCTGTAGTTGATGAAAGTCACCGGAATACCGAGGAAATGTTCCGCTACGGCGCCCGGCGCCTGGCTAGCCTCAAAGGCCTGGATCATCAGTGGATGGGTTAACGCACCGCCAATAACCATGGTGATAAACGGATTGCCGCCAAATTTTTTACCCGCGGTATAGCCAAGGAACAGCGGGAAAAAGAAGAACAACGCATCGCTGGCGGCAAACCAGATTTGGTAGGTTCCCTGCTGCGGGGTTAGCCAGCCGCAGACCACCGCCAGCGCCAGTAAGCCTTTGAGGATCCCCGAAGCTGCCAGCACGCCGATAAACGGTGTAAAAATACCGGAAACAACGTCAATGACCTGCCCCAGTAGCGATCCCTTTTCACCTTTCTCCGCCACCGGTTCGCTGTCGTCTCTCAGTCCCGCTTCGTTACGCACCGCCTGCCAGACATCGTGCACGTGGTTGCCGATGACCACCTGAAACTGGCCGCCGCTCTCCACCACCATAATGACGCCAGGGTTCGCCTTTAGCCCTTCGGCATCGGCTTTGCCGTTCTCTTTCAGTTTAAAGCGCAGACGTGTCGCACAGTGAACCAGACTCACAATGTTCTCTTTGCCGCCGACGCGGTTGAGAATATCCTGCGCGAGTGCTTTATATTCCATGCTTTTTTCCTTACTGCCGCTGCCCGTAGGCAACCGGCGACTGAGTAATAAAAATAAAAAAAACCCGAGAACCACGCCGGTTGGCGTCGCGCTCAGGTTTTGCCTGCATCATGCAGTAACAATCCAGTTTTATTGGGGGATTAACGCCCCTCTTTTCTTACCCGTTCAATATGAATGGCAAGAAACATAATCTCTTCGGTCGTCAGCGCCCGCTGATAATTTTTTTGCAGGTGCTTAGCCACCGTTTCCGCACACTTCCACGCTTTGGCGTAATTGTCTTTTACCGCGCTGTGCAATGTGACGTCGTCATCCGGCACCACCGTGCGCGTTAGCATACGCTGGGCGAAAAACTTCAGGTGAGTCACGAAGCGCTGGTAGCTGAGCGACTCTTCGTCATAATTCAGCTGCAGCTGATACTTCACCAGTTGCAGGATCTCCTGCATCACCCGAGTCACGTGCATCACTTCCGGCATTTCGCTATTTAGCTGCGCCGTCACCAGATGCAGGGCAATAAACCCGGCTTCATCCTCCGCCAGTTCGACGCCAAGCCGACGGGCGATAATGGCCCTCGCCTCCTGACCCAGCTCAAACTCCTTTGGATACAGCCGTTTAATCTCCCACAGCAGCACATTACGAATCGCAACGCCGTTTTTCTGCCGCTCGATGGCAAAGTGGCAGTGGTCGGTCAGGGTAATGTATAAACTCTCCTGCAACTTACCCAGCCTCACGCGGGCCAGCTCGATTATCCGATCGCAGGTGGTCATCACTTCTAACGGTATCTGACTGAGTAATTCGCCTAAGCGGCCAACCAGTTCATCACTCTGTAGAGCGAAGACTTTTTCAATCTTACTTTCGTCTAACGAGTCGCCCACGCGCTTCTGAAAGGCTAGCCCTCGCCCCATCACCACCTGTTCGCGCTGCTGCTCATTGACTACTACCACCACGTTATTATTAAGTACTTTGGCGATTAGCATATGAACCCCAGAAACAAAAAAACCTGACCCCCGACAAATGCCAGGTAATCAGGTTTCGCCTGCCGAAGCAGTAGCAATCCAACTTCCGCACTGTATCAACTTCTTGTTGCGACTCAAGCGCGACGGGATAAAAACGTGATACAGCTCGCGACTCATTGTGCGATATACCTTAGAACGTGACCACCGTTTTCCATTCGATGACCCACGCATCCTGCGTTTGCGCCACGCCGCCGGGGCGGTGCCAGTATTGCAGGCCGGGCTGTAGTTCAAGCCAGGAGACCGGGCGGAAACGGTAATACAGCTCGCCGTTAATCGAATGACCGGCAACTGGCTGATATGCAGGGTCGGCGTAATCCTGCGCCCCGCTCAGGGTATTCATATACTGCTGATTGCGCGCGTAATGGCTGCTCATGTCCATCCAGGTCAGACCGAAGCCAATCCAGTCCTCGGGGCGGGCATCAAACAGCCCGCGGTAGCGCATTGAGGCAGCAACGGCGGTGTGAATGTAGTTGCTGCGCTGATCGCTGAGGCTGCCGCTTAAGGAGACACTCATTCCCCGATGAGGATCGTCAGCATGACGGGTAATTTGCTGGTTCATCCCGGCATACATAAACCAGGTACGGTTATGCTGAGCGTAACCTTCCGGGTCGGTTGCGCCGGCGCCGCCGGATTTACCGCTATACAGGTCGCTTTGCGGTGCATTCGTGAAAACCACACCGAGATTATACGCCCCCGGCAAGCCAAACGGCCGCGGGCGCGCCTCAATTTCCAGCGGCAATAAAATGCCTTTACTGCCTTTAGTCGACCAGCTCCAGGCGTGGCTGCGGGAAGCCGCTTGGGGGTTTTGTTCCATCACCCCACCTTTGAGCGTCAGCACGGGCGTCAGCTTGTATTCCAGCGTGGTGCCCCAGGTATGAATGTTCCAGTTATTCCAGGTCAACGAGTTGGCAGATTTACCGCCGCACTGCGACAGTAGCTGAAAATCACAAGGGATAATCTGGTCAAAGGTCTGCACCTTGTTCATCATACCGATACGCCACGTCAGACGCCGGTCATCAAAGCTGCGGGCAAAGGTCAGCCAACCAAGACGCGTTATCGAACCGCCGCCCCAGCTCTCCTGCGACAGATCGTTAAAGTTAACCCGTGGATCCTGCAGACGTTTAGTGGTGAGGTTATCATCATGGTTACGGTTGACGATGTTACCTTCAATGCGCGCGTCGGCCATGCCGGTCCAGCGTTCGAGGTCCTGGGTAAACGTCAGCGCCACCTGGTCAATATAGGCAAGGTGTTTATCATGATCGTAACCGCCTGCGGCGTTATAGCCCATCTCATTGAGATAGCCTAAATTATAGCGAAAACCGTTATCTTCAAGGATCGGGCGGATACCTAACATCTCGCCTAATAATCCGCTCTGGGGTGGTTCAAAACCTAATACGGTACCGTTCCATGGCGTATTTTCAGCGGCATTGGCCGTAGATGCCGCCACCCCGAACACCGCGAATAGCAGCGCATGTTTTATTTTATAATTGTACATGAGATATCCATTGTGATTGAGTAAAGGTAATAAGCTGCCACAGGCAATTTAATTGCCTGTTCTGTAGTTTTATTTTTTAATTAGTTAAAGCATGGCCGTCAGTATTTAAACCGCCGCTATGCCAGATCTCACCAAACCGCAATACACTGATTTACATCATCATTTATTCACCATTAAATTAAGAGCAAAAAAAAACCTAAGCACTCCCGGCCAGATACGGCGGAAGCGCTTAGGTTTTGCCTGGGTACAGTAGCAACCCTAAAAATGATACGGCGACAATATCACTCCACTGTAGTAAATACTATCAATGGAGGATATTGAAGTAATAAATTGTGAACGGAATAACACTATCTGATTTAATAACGGGCGATCGCCTGCGCAATATCCGCTGAAGTTTGCAGTGTACGGATTTCATTAAATACGCCGAGCGCTTCGCTATATTCTTTACGTAAATACCCCAGCCACTGTTTGATACGCGCCACATGATATAACCCCGTGTCGCCCTGCTTTTCCAACTGGGTATATTTTTTCAGTAGCTCAATGACCTGCGGCCACGGCATACGCGGCTCATTGTACTTGATTACCCGGCTGAGATTCGGCACGTTGAGCGCGCCGCGGCCAATCATCACCGAATCGCAACCGGTGGCGGCCATGCAGTCCTGCGCGCTTTGCCAGTCCCAGATTTCGCCATTGGCGACCACCGGGATCGTCAGTCGTTGACGGATCTCGCCAATCGCCTGCCAGTTGATGCGCTCCGCTTTATAGCCGTCTTCTTTGGTACGGCCGTGAACCACCAATTCGCTGGCGCCCGCCTGCTGCACCGCATCGGCGATTTCAAAACGCCGTTCGCCGCTGTCCCAGCCAAGGCGAACCTTGACGGTTACCGGCAGGTGATCGGGTACCGCTTCGCGCATCGCTTTCGCGCCGCGGTAGATAAGTTCCGGGTCTTTCAATAATGTCGCCCCGCCGCCGCTGCCATTCACCAGCTTCGACGGACAGCCGCAGTTTAAATCGACGCCCCATGAACCAAGTTCCACCGCGCGGGCGGCGTTCTCCGCCAGCCATTGCGGATATTGCCCCAACAACTGGACCCGCACGTGGGTGCCGGAGGGAGTACGGCTTTGATGATGGAGTTCCGGGCAAAGTTTATAGAACGATTTTACCGGCAGCAGTTGGTCCACCACACGCAAAAATTCGGTGATGCACAGATCGTAATCGTTAACTTCAGTCAGCAGCTCGCGCACCAGCGAGTCGAGCACGCCTTCCATCGGCGCCAGTAATACACGCATATTGTTACCCGGAAAAAAAGAGGCGCTATGGTAGCGCCTCTGTGCGTCGGTTGAAAGATCTCAATGCATGGCCTCAACGCGGCTTGAGGCAGTTTTCCTCTTTCCAGCCGTAAAGCCATTCGATGCCGCGATAAAACTCGTCCTGCGTTTTACCTTTCCATAGAAGATTACGCACCTGACGTTCGACACCCGCCGCGTGATAGATTCGCCCCATTTCTCGGGTTGACCAGACGATTCGCGCGGTCCGCGGAATACGCACCGACTCATACAGCGCGAACGCGCGAGCAGCATCGCCGTCACACTGCTGCAGCGCTTTGCCAATCGTCACCGCATCCTCCAACGCCATACAGGCACCCTGCGCCATATACTGCGCCACCGGGTGGGCGGCATCCCCCACCAGGGCAATGCGATCGTTACCCCATTTATCTACCGGCTCGCGGTCGGCGGTGGACCAGCGTCGCCACGAGGTCGGCTTATCCAGCATCTGCCGCGGGCGCGGATGAATGCCTTTAAAGTAAGAGAGCACCTCTTCTTTACTGCCGTCGCGCACGCCCCACTCCTCGCTTTCGCGGCTGTGGAAGGTGACGACCAGGTTGTACTGTTTACCGCCGCGCAGCGGGTAATGTACCAGGTGACAGTGTGGGCCAGCCCACAGCACCGGGGCGTTAATGCGCAGGTCTTCCGGCATTTCCGCCGCCTCAACCACCGCGCGGTACACCACGTGGCCGGTGACCCGCGGCGCATCGCCGAGCAGACTCTGGCGTACCACCGACTTCACGCCATCGCAGCCCAGCAGAATATCGGCGGTCCAACTGTTGCCTTGCTCATCAAAGACTGTCACTTCATCGGCGGTCTGGCGGATATCCACTACGTTGGTCGAAGTACGATACTCCACGCCGGGATGCGTCAACGCCGCTTCCCACACCGTGGCATGAATATCCACCCGATGGATCACTGCATACGGGCCGCCGAAATGGTCGCGGAAGGCCTGACCGGTCTCGATGCGCACCACCTCTTCGCCATTCACCGCATCCATCATCGTGATGTGATCGGTAAACACCGCACGCTGTCGCGCAACTTCGCCGACGCCCAGACTGTCGAGCGCCGAAAAAGCGTTGGGGCCCAGCTGAATGCCGGCGCCGATTTCACCGATTTCATGGGCCTTTTCCAGCAGCATCACTTTGATTCCCTGGCGCGCCAGAGAGAGCGCCGTCGCCGCGCCGCCAATGCCGCCGCCGACGATAATTGCTCGCGTTACTTTCGCCATTGTTCCCTCCTCCCTAGGCCGGAATTTTGTCTTGTTGATTTTCCGGCGCGGCAGCGATAAACGCCGGTAGCCGGGTACAGGCGTCATAAACCGCCCGGCAGCGCGGATAGTGGCTCAGGTCGCAGCCCATCCGCTGCGCATTGGCCCACTGCGGCACCAGACAACAGTCGGCGAGCGTTGGCGTATCGCCGACGCAGAAATCACCAGACTTCGCCTGGCGCAGCAGCAGCTCCAGCGCGCTGAGTCCTTGCTGGATCCAGTGGGCATACCAGCGTTTTTTATCCTCTTCGCTGACCTTAAGCTCATCGCCAAGATAGCGTAAAACCCGCATGTTATTAATCGGATGGATATCGCAGGCAATGGCATAGACCATCTCCAGCACCCGCATCCGCGCCGGGTCGTCCTGCGGCAGCAGCGGCACTTGCGGATAGTGACGGTCAAGCCAATCCACAATCGCCAGCGACTGGCCCAGCGATTCGCCATCATTGGTGATAAGCGTCGGCACCAGCCCCACCGGGTTAAGCCGCCGGTACTCCAGCACATTCTGCGCCCCGATGCGGATATTCACCCCCACGCTTTGATAGTCAATCCCTTTTAGCGCCAGCACGATACGCACCCGATACGAGGCCGAGCTATTAAAAAAACTGTACAGCTTCATCGCTCACCTCACACCACACGAACGGCGATCGGCGTCAGCCCGTCGACATTGCCGGTGATGACATCACCCTTCACTACCGCGCCGACGCCTTCCGGCGTGCCGGTGAAAATCAGGTCGCCAGGCTGCAGTTCGAAAAAGCCGGAGAGATAGCTGATGGTTTCATTCACCGACCAGATCAGGTGGCGGATATCGCTACGTTGATGATCTTCACCGTTCACCTGCAGCCAGATCCCAGCCTGATCCACATCGCATGCATCGGCGGCTTTGTGCAGCGGCGCAATCGGGGCGGAGAGATCGAACGCTTTACCGATCTCCCACGGACGGCCCATCTGGCGCATCTCCATCTGGCGGTCGCGGCGAGTCATATCAAGACCGGTGGCATAGCCCCAGACGTATTCATGCGCCTGTTCCAGCGGAATATCGCGCCCCTGCTTACCGATAGCAACCACCAGCTCAATCTCATAGTGATAGTTGTCGGTCTGCGCCGGGTACGGCAGATCCAGTGTCTCGCCAGCCGCCACCGGTACGACCGCGTCCGCCGGTTTGCAGAAGAAGAACGGCGGTTCACGATCCGGATCGAAACCCATTTCGCGGGCATGGGCGGCATAGTTGCGGCCAACGCAGTAAACGCGGCGCACCGGGAACTGCTCATCGCTGCCAACAACGGGTACGCTAATCGGGGCCTGGGGTGCAAAAACGTATTGGTTCATGATGGTTTTCCTTATTATTAATAACGCGCTTCACGGAACAGGCCTAAGGCCTCTTGTACTGGGCGGTCCGAGAAGCTGAATAACACGCACTCTTCATCAGCGTTGAACGACACGCCGTGCCACGTCGGCACCACGAAGATATCTTTCGCCTGGAAGGCGAAGGTTTGTTCGCCGATGGTCACCTGACCGCCGCCTTCCACCACGTGATAGATGGTGCTATCGGTGGTTTTCGCCACCCTGGAGCGGAAGCCCTTCGGCAGCAATTGCAGGAAAGCGCCCATTGATGGCATCGGGTAACCGCCGGTTACCGGATTGACGTAGCGCATCTTGTAGCCATCCCATTCATCGGCCTCGCCTAGACGGGTCAGGTCGTGCAACGCCTCGCGGCTGCGGTCGTAACGGTAGTTGAAAATCGGCGATGAATTCCCCACCTGATGGCGCAGCGGCAGCATATTCGCGGCGTAGCGCGGCAGATAATCCCCCTCTTTACGCGTCACCGGCTGCTGCTCCTGCGGGTAATCTTCGGCAAAACCGCAGCCGAGATAGTTCACCAGCGGCAGATCGAGGCCATCCAGCCAGATAACCGGTTCATCCCCCGGGTTACCGTGGTCGTGCCAGCGCCATTGTGGGGTCAGGATAAAATCGCCGGGGCTCATCTGCGTACGCTCGCCGTCGACGGCGGTAAACGCGCCGTGACCTTCGACGACGAAGCGCAGCGCCGATTGGTTATGGCGATGGCTCGGCGCCACTTCGCCGGGCATGATTAACTGCAGGCCGGCGTACAACGATGAGGTAATCGACGACTGGCCGCGAAGCTGCGGGTTCTCCAGCACCAGTACGCGGCGTACCGCCTCTTTGGCGCCGATTAACTGCCCGCTTTCCAGCAGCAGCGGGCGGATTTCCTGGTAGTTCCAGTACGCCGGGGCGCAGTTGGCGTTCGGCGTTTGCGGCACCAGATGGTGCAGTGATTCCCACAGCGGACTCAGGTGCTGCCCGGAGAGATGGTGATAGAACTGCTGGCGATCGCGGTGCGCCTGCGGAGTGGATTGCGTCATTATTGTTCTCCTTACTTATTCGCGATGCCGGCAGAGGGCAGCGCGTCGGGTACAGGTGTAGGGTGGCGGACCGCCAGCGTCAGCAGGATAAGCATCACTGCGCTAATCGCCGCCGGTACCGCAATAACGTAAAACAGCGTGTCGAAAGAAAAATTCATCGCCATCATCATGCCGCCGGAGAGTGACCCGACGATAGCGCCGCAGCGGCCGACGGCGTTGGACCAGCTGACGCCGGTTGCCCGACTCTGGGTCGGATAGAGCGTGGCGGTCAGCGCATTAAGGCCCACCTGCGAACCGCTGACGCCAATACCGGTACCAAAAATCGCCAACGCCATCTGCCACAGACCGTTCTCGCTTAAGCCGATCATCACGATACACAGCGCCCCCAGACAGTAGCTCAGCGCCAGCACGCGGAAGGGATTGAAACGGTCCATCAGGACGCCAAGCAACAGGGCGCCAAGCGTACCACCGACCTGAAACGCGGCAGTCACCCACGAGGCGTGCTGCAAATCGATACCACGATGGTTAAGCAGCGTCGGCATCCAGCTGGAGAGCAGATAGATAATCAGCAGGCTCATAAAGAACACCACCCACAGCATCAGCGTGATCGCTAACTGACGGCCCGCGAACAACTGGCTAATGCTGCCTTTCGGCCCGGCGGCCGGTTCATCCAGCCAGAAATGGCTATCGTCGTAGCGCTCGCCGGTAATAGCACTCACCGTATTGGCAATGGTGGACTGCGGCAACCCGCGGCGTACCTGCCAGCGCGGCGACTCCGGTAGCGCCCACAGCAGCGCAACGGCCAGCAACAGCGGCAGGATCCCACCTAAGGCCAGAATGCCGTGCCAGCCAATTTGCGCCACCAGCTGCGCGCTCACCACCCCGCCCAGCGCCGAGCCGAGCGTGAAGCCGCAGAACATCAAGGTAACTAATGCGCCGCGGCGGCGAGCCGGCAGATATTCCGAGGTCATAGTAATGGTGTTAGGCATGGCCCCACCCAGGCCCAGCCCGGTGAGAAAACGCAGAATAACTAGCATCTCAAGACTGGTAGAAAACGCGGAGAGCAGACTAAACAGGCCAAACAGCGCAACGCAAAACTCAATCACCCGCTTTCGGCCGAAGCGGTCAGACAGCGGGCCGCAGAGCAGCGCCCCGGCGGTCAATCCTAATAGCCCGGCACCGAACAGCGGCGCGAGGTCGCTGGCGCTAAGCTGCCAGTGAACGCGGATATCGGGGGCGATAAAACCAATGGCGGCGGTATCAAAACCATCGAGCATCACCACCAGAAAACAGCAGATAATCACACGCCACTGCAGCGCGCCAACTGGCGCTGCGTTAAGTAACGTCTGTAGTTCACGTCGTTGAGCCATAATGATGCCTCAGTGCAGGTCAGGGTAGATGTTGTGTTTATTTCTTTTATGTTGCGATTTTGTAACTTAGGCGATGAAATGTACAATGGCTTTTCGGGCATAGACATAACCTGGAGGTTATTGATTGATGGCGAACTGGACGCAAAAATTAAAGCTGCAGCATCTGAAAATGCTGGTGGCGCTGGGCGAACAAGGCAACCTCACCCAGGTGGCGAAAATGATGAATATCACCCAACCTGCGCTCTCTAAGTGGCTGACGCAGTTCGAAGAAGAAGTGGGAATGCCGCTATTTGAACGCCATAGCAAAGGCCTGCGCCCTTCGGAAGGCGGTAAACTGCTGCTCCAGCATGCTCAGCGGCTAATCAACGACATGTCGCGCTCGCAGTATGAAATCGAAAGATTTAAGCAAGGCGGGCTGGTTGGCAGCCTGATGATCGGCTGCTCGCCGGTGGCGACCGATTGCGTCGCGCAGGCGATCCTCGCGCTGCTTAAAGAGATGCCGACCCTGCATCTGAATATCGAAGAGAAAGTGATGACCCCGCTACTACACGATCTGCTCTCCGGCGTGGTCGACGTGGTCGTCGGACGCGTCGGCGGACGGGCGCTGGAGCTGCCGCTCAATTACCGCGTGCTGTATACCGAACCGGTGTGCTTCGTCGCCCGCCCGGACCATCCGCTAGCCAGCCGGGCGCGTCTGAGCTGGGCGGATCTCGCCGTCTGGCGCTGGATAGTCTGGCCCACCGGCACACCCATTCGTCAGAGTATTGATAACGCGCTGGTGGATAACGGCGTGATGCTGCCGGAAAACACCATTGAGTCGGCATCAATGAATGTCACCAGCAATTTGCTGCAAAGCAGCGATATGATCTCGATTCTTTCCTTGCGGCTGGCACAGTATTACGCCGAGCATCAGCAGCTAGCGATTCTTAATTTGCCGCGTATTGAACAAAAAGGTAGCGTTGGGGTGTTCTGGCGCAAAAGCGAAGTGCCATCGCAGGCGCTAAGCCGTTTTCTCCACTATCTTGCCATATAGCATTACTGTTCCCATTTTCTATGCTGACGATGCGTAGAATTCATGATGTGATCGGTAGCACATTTCAGGGTTTAATTGTATGATGAATAGCAATTCATCAAGGGTTATTACCATGAGTAAGTCGCTGAATATTATCTGGCAGTATTTACGGGCTTTCGTCCTGATTTACGCCTGCCTGTATGCAGGCATTTTTATCGCCGGGCTGCTGCCCATCACCATCCCCGGCAGCATTATCGGCATGCTAATTCTGTTCGTACTGCTGGCGCTGCAAATTATGCCGCCGCAGTGGGTCAACCCCGGTTGCAATATCCTGATTCGCTATATGGCGCTACTGTTCGTGCCGATCGGCGTCGGCGTGATGCAGTACTGGGATTTGCTACGCGCGCAGCTTGGCCCGGTGGCCGTCTCCTGCGCCATCAGTACCTTATTAGTCTTTTTGGTGGTGAGCTGGAGTTCGCATCTGGTCCACGGTGAACGCAAAATCGTCGGGCAAAAAGGAAGTAAAAAATGATCCATGAAATCTGGTGGTCGCTGCCGTTAACGCTGATCGTTTTCTTCCTCGCGCGCAAGCTGGCGGCGCGGTTTAAATTTCCGCTGCTGAACCCGCTGCTGGTGGCGATGGTGGTCATTATTCCTTTCCTGCTGGTCAGCGGAATCTCTTATGAGCGCTATTTTGCCGGCAGTAAAGTCCTCAACGACCTGCTGCAACCAGCGGTGGTGGCGTTGGCCTTCCCGCTGTATGAGCAGTTGCACCAGATCCGCGCCCGCTGGAAATCGATCATCACCATCTGCTTTATCGGTAGTTGCGTGGCGATGATCACCGGGACTACCGTCGCCCTGTTGATGGGTGCGACGCCGCAAATCGCTGCCTCTATTTTGCCCAAATCGGTCACCACGCCAATTGCGATGGCGGTCAGCGGCAGTATCGGCGGCATCCCGGCCATCAGCGCCGTATGCGTGATTTTCGTCGGTATCCTTGGCGCGGTGTTTGGCCATACGCTGCTAAACGCCATGCATATCCACACGAAAGCATCGCGCGGCTTATCGATGGGGACCGCGTCGCACGCCCTCGGTACCGCCCGCTGCGCCGAACTGGACTATCAGGAAGGGGCATTTAGTTCGCTGGCGTTGGTACTGTGCGGCATTATTACCTCGTTGGTCGCGCCATTCCTGTTCCCGGTTATTGTGGCGATCGTCGGATAATCGTGATTTAAATCACAATTATAAATGCAACATATAAAAGTTGCATAAACAATGAGATGTATATCACATATAGGCTCTTATGGGGCTCGTACACTAGATTCCCATTACATTGTTATGAGGCAACGCTATGCACTCACGTTTTCAAGCTGCTTTGACTAATCTGGCGGCAGACCTGCAGGCGGCCATCGCCCCGATGCTCGCAGACCCGCACTTCCCGGCTCTGCTCGAAGCCGATCAGGTGGCGGCGCTGCAGCGCGCGACAGGTTTGGACGAAGACGCGCTGGCCTTTGCGCTGCTGCCGCTTGCCGCCGCCTGCGCGCGTGCCGACCTTTCTCACTTCAACGTCGGCGCCATTGCCCGGGGCGTCAGCGGCCGCTGGTATTTCGGCGGCAACATGGAGTTTCTCGGCGCCACCATGCAACAGACCGTACATGCCGAACAAAGCGCCATCAGCCATGCCTGGCTGCGCGGTGAAACATCTCTGCGCGCCATTACCGTGAATTACACGCCATGCGGCCACTGTCGTCAGTTTATGAACGAACTGAACAGCGGCCTGACGCTGCGCATTCATCTGCCGGGCCGCGAAGCGCACGCTCTGCAGCACTATCTGCCGGATGCCTTTGGTCCGAAAGATCTTGAGATTAAAACCCTGTTGATGGATGAGCAGGATCACGGCTTCGCCCTCAGCGGCGATGCGCTGACTCAGGCGGCCATTCAGGCGGCGAACCGTTGCCACGCGCCGTATAGCCACTCACCTTCCGGCGTGGCGCTGGAGCTGAAAGACGGCACTATTTTCAGCGGCAGCTATGCGGAAAATGCGGCGTTTAACCCAACGTTGCCGCCGCTGCAGGGCGCGTTGAACCTGCTGAGTCTTAACGGTTACGACTACCCGGATATCCAGCGCGCGCTGCTGGCCGAGAAATCCGACGCGGCGCTAATCCAGTGGGATGCGACCGTCGCGACGCTGAAAGCGCTGGGCTGTCAGAATATTGACCGCGTACTGTTAGGTTAATCCTTATTGAGCCCTGGCAGATTGCCGGATGGCGGCGTCGCCTTATCCGGCCGACTATCGGCAATCTGCCCACATTGCTGAAAATTCCCGCAATTAAACGATGGTTTCTTGCGCTTGTCCGGCGGGTAAAGTAGCCTGAAGCATCCATCCTCCACCATCGAGCCCAGTTCATGTTAAAGCGTGCGTTATACAGCCTGTTAGCCCTGCTCGGCCTGCTGCTGTTGACCGTGCTGGGTCTTGACCGTTGGATGAGCTGGAAAACCGCACCCTATATTTACGATGAACTGCAGGATCTCCCCTACCGCCAGGTCGGCGTCGTGCTGGGTACTGCGAAGTATTATCGTACCGGTGTGATTAACCAGTATTACCGCTACCGCATCCAGGGCGCGCTAAATGCCTACAACAGCGGCAAGGTGAACTATCTGCTGTTAAGCGGCGACAACGCGCTGCAAAGCTATAATGAGCCGATGACCATGCGCCGCGATCTGATCAAAGGTGGCGTCGATCCTGCGGATATCGTGCTGGACTACGCCGGTTTCCGCACCCTCGATTCGATAGTGCGCACCCGCAAAGTGTTCGATACCAACGATTTCATCATTATCACCCAGCGTTTCCACTGCGAACGCGCGCTGTTTATCGCCCTGCATATGGGGATTCAGGCGCAGTGCTACGCGGTGCCGTCGCCAAAAGATATGTGGACCGTGCGTCTGCGCGAGTTTGGCGCCCGTTTCGGCGCGCTGGCGGATCTGTACATCTTTAAACGCGAACCGCGTTTCTTAGGCCCGCTGATTCCGATTCCAGCCCAGCAGGAAGTTCCGGAGGATGCGCAGGGGTACCCGGCGGTGACGCCGGAACAGGTACTGGAGTTGCAGAAGAAAAAGTGACCCACCCTCCTCTGTATCACCGTGCCATTCATAAAATAAATTAATTAATTTCGATTCAATAATCGTTCCTATTTGCATTTTAGGTATTCCTGCTATCGCCACGAATCACACACAAATAACAGGGTTATTTGTGAATGTTTTCACAGAATAGCCTCCCTCACACGCTTAGCCTTCTGGTAGTTGTTTCACTTTATTTGCCTTAATTAAACTAATCATTAAGGGATCAATTATGTCGCAACACGAATACCTGGATGAGATTATTCCCGCCTTTACGCCATTGCTGGCGATTAAAGAAGCCTCCCGCTGCCTGCTGTGCCACGATGCGCCGTGCAGTCAGTCCTGCCCGGCCGAAACCGACCCGGGCAAGTTCATTCGCTCAATCTATTTCCGCAACTTGAAAGGCGCTGCCGAAACCATTCGAGAAAATAATGCGTTAGGCGCCGTTTGTGCACGAGTATGCCCGACGGAAAAACTCTGCCAAAAGGGCTGCTCCCGTTCCGGGATTGATAAGCCTATCGATATCGCCCGCCTGCAGCGGTTTGTCACCGACTTCGAACAGCAGACGCAAATGCAGATTTACCAACCGGGCCGTAAAGATAAAGGCAAAGTCGCCATCGTTGGCGCAGGCCCTGCCGGGCTACAGGCCAGCGTCACGCTGTGCAATCTGGGCTACGACGTTACCGTGTTTGAAAAAGCGACACAGCCCGGCGGCTGGCTGCGACACGGCATTCCTGAGTTTCGCCTGCCGCAGCCGGTGCTGGACCATGAAATTGCACGCATTGTGGAAATGGGTGTGACGATCCGCTGCGATTGTGAGGTCGGCAAAACCGTCACTCTGGAGGCGCTTAAAGCCGAACATCGCGCCGTCCTGCTAACTGTTGGCCTGTCGAAAGGCTCAACGCTACCGTTGTTTAATGACGCCGGTTCGGTAGAAATTGCCGTCGACTTTTTACAACGTGCGCGCGGCAATGCGGGCGACATCTCCGTACCACAAAGCGCGCTGGTGATTGGCGGCGGCGACGTTGCGATGGACGTTGCCAGTACGCTGAAAATTCTCGGGTGCTCGTCCGTCACCTGCGTAGCCCGTGAGGAACTGGCTGAATTTCCGGCCAGTGAAAAAGAGTTCACCACGACTCAGGCGCTAGGCGTATCCATCATTGATGGCTTTACGCCAACTGCCGTTGCCGGTAACAAGGTAACCTTCAAACACGTGCGTCTGCCCGGTGAACTGACGCTGACCGCCGAGAACATTATCCTCGCCGTTGGCCAGCATGCCGATCTTGCCGCCTTCTCCGATATTCAGTCACAGCGCAACACCGTGGACACCCGCCACTACCAGACCACAGACCCGCAGCTGTTCGCCGCAGGCGATATCGTCCAGGGAGACAAAACCGTGGTTTACGCCGTGAAAACCGGGAAAGAAGCCGCTCAGGCCATTCATCACTATTTAGAGGAGGCGCAATCATGTTAACCAAAGATCTCTCTATTACCTTTTGCGGCGTGACGTTCCCCAATCCGTTCTGTCTCTCCTCTTCGCCGGTCGGCAACTGCTATGAGATGTGCGCCAAAGCTTACGACAGCGGCTGGGGCGGCATCGTCTTTAAAACCATCGGCTTCTTTATCGCCAACGAAGTTTCGCCCCGCTTTGATCATCTGACCAAAGAAGACACCGGGTTTATCGGCTTTAAAAATATGGAACAGATTGCCGAGCATCCGCTGGCGGAAAACCTCGCCGCGATCCGGCGGCTCAAACAGGATTACCCGGATAAAGTGCTGATCGCGTCGATCATGGGTGAAAATGAGCAACAGTGGCAGGATCTGGCGCAACTGGTGGAAGAAGCCGGTGCGGATATGATCGAGTGCAACTTCTCCTGCCCGCAGATGACCTCTCACGCCATGGGCAGCGACGTGGGACAAAGCCCCGAACTGGTTAAGAAATACTGCCGGGCGGTGAAACGCGGCTCGACTCTGCCAATGCTTGCCAAAATGACGCCCAATATCGGCGATATGTGCGAAGTGGCGCTGGCGGCGAAACGCGGCGGCGCTGACGGTATTGCCACCATCAACACCGTTAAGTCGATCACCAATATCGACCTCAACCGTAAAATAGGCCTGCCGGTCGTCAACGGCAAGTCCAGTATTTCGGGCTACTCTGGTAAGGCCGTGAAGCCTATTGCGCTGCGTTTCATTCAGCAGCTACGCACCCATCCTGAGCTGAAGGATTTTCCGATTAGCGGTATTGGCGGCATTGAAACCTGGGAGGATGCCGCGGAGTTCCTGCTGCTGGGCGCGGCGACGCTACAGGTGACGACCGGCATCATGCAGTACGGCTATCGTATCGTTGAAGATATGATAAGCGGTCTGTCGCATTATCTTAACGACCAGGGATTCAACTCGCTGCAAGAGATGGTTGGGCTGGCGAATGCCAATATCGTTCCGGCAGAAGATCTCGATCGTAGCTATATCGTCTACCCGCATATTAATCAGGAAAAATGCGTCGGCTGCGGACGCTGCTATATTTCCTGCTTCGACGGCGGCCACCAGGCGATGGAGTGGAATGAACAAACTCGCACCCCGCACTGCGACACCGAGAAGTGCGTCGGCTGCCTGCTGTGCGGCCACGTTTGCCCGGTTGCCTGTATCAGCCTCGGCAAGGTGGAATTCAAACCTGGCGAAGAAGCGCACGCGGTTACTCTTTAACGCCCTGACAAGCCCGGCCCACTGCAGTGGGCCGGATGGACATGGATATGAGTACACTTGTCGCCATTGCGCTCACCACCGGCATTTTATCCGGCATCTGGAGCTGGGTTGCCGTGTCGTGGGGGTTACTCAGCTGGGCGGGGTTTCTGGGGTGTACCGCTTACTTTGCCTGCCCGCAGGGTGGGTTAAAGGGGCTGGGGATTTCGTTTTGCACGCTGCTTAGCGGCGTTTTTTGGGCTGAAGTGATTATCCACGGCAGCGCGCTATCACCAGCGCTGACCGTTGTCAGCTATCTGCTAACCGGGGTTGTGGCCTTCGCCATGTGTATTCAGGCTAAAAACGGCTGGTTCTCTTTTGTTCCCGGTACCTTTATCGGCGCCTGTTCAACCTTTGCCTGCGACGGCAACTGGCGAGCCGTGCTGCCTGCGCTGCTGATTGGGTTGGTTTTTGGTTATGCGATGAAAAACAGTGGGCTGTATATTGCCGCTCGTAGCAAGTAGCCCGGCCGAACGAAGTGACGCCGGGACTCCCGGAGTCGGCGCTTCGCACCTCGTCCGGGCGGCAAAGTAAAAGCCCGGCATTTTTTCGCCGGGCTTCTCTTATTTCTTACGTGCGTATTTCAGTGAATCCAGCGCCACGGCGAAGATGATGATCGCCCCTTTGATAATGTACTGCCAATACGGGTTAACGCCGATATAGGTCAGACCGTAGTTAATGACGGTGAAGATAATCACCCCGGTCACGACGCCGAAGACGGTGCCGACGCCGCCGCTGAAGGAGACCCCGCCCACCACGCAGGCCGCGATCGCATCCAGCTCATACATAAAGCCGAGGTTGTTGGTCGCCGAACCGATACGTCCGGCTTCCAGCAGCCCGCCAAAGGCATAAAACACGCCGGACAACGCATAAATCATCAACAGGTTCAGCGCGACATTAACGCCAGAGACGCGGGCCGCTTCCGGGTTACCGCCGATAGCAAAGATGTTTTTGCCGAAGCGGGTTTTGTTCCACAAGATCCACACGAAGATGGTCGCAATAAGCGCGTAGAAAGTGATGTACGACAGGCGGAAAGTACCTAACGCCACAAAACCCTGGGCGAACTGTGAGAAGTGACTATCGAAGCCAGAGACCGGCGATGCGCCGACAAAGTCGTAGTACAGGGAGTTGATGCCGTAAACGATGATCATCGTACCCAAAGTGGTGATAAACGGCGTCACGTTAAGGTAGGCAATCACGATACCGTTAATCAGGCCAATCACTGCACCAATCGCGCAGACCAGCAGGATCACCAGCGGGATAGGCATGGTCGCCATGTCCGGGAACACTTTGTTGGCATTATCCACCGCCTGCAGCATGGTTGCCGCTACCACCGCCGCCAGGCCCACCTGACGCCCGGCGGAAAGGTCCGTCCCCTGGGTGACGATAAGACCTGCGACGCCGAGGGCGATAATAATACGCACCGACGACTGGGTCAGGATGTTACTTAGGTTCAGTAAACTTAAGAAGGTGGGATCCTGGAAAATAATAATGGCCAGCAAGACCAAAAGAACAACGTAAATCCCACCCTCTTTCAGGTAAGTGAGAAAACTCTTTTTATTTAACGCACTCATGGAAAGCCCCTGATATCAAAGGTGCAATGACGCAAGACGCAGAATTTCATTTTGCGTCGTGGTTTTGGTCTCAACAATTCCGGCAACCAGCCCGTTGCTCATCACCAGAATACGATCGGTAATACCCAGCAGTTCCGGCATTTCAGAAGAAATAATAATGATGCCCTTATCTTTTTTGGCCAGTTCAGCAATCAGCTGGTAAATTTCGAATTTTGCGCCGACATCAATGCCGCGCGTCGGTTCATCCAGCATTAATATTTCCGGCTGAGTTAATAACCAACGCCCGATAATGACCTTTTGTTGGTTACCGCCAGAAAGTGAACCGATTTGCGTGTGCTGTCCGGGTGTTTTTACACGCATCGAATCGATAACCCATTGGGTATCGCTTTTCATCCGTGAATTATCCAGCAGACCGACTTTATTCTTGTACTTTTTGATATTGGAGATCAGCGAGTTAAACCCAATATCGAGGTAGGCATAGATCCCCGTCGAACGCCGTTCTTCGGTCACTAACGCAAAACCATGGTTGATGGCTTCGTTAGCACTATGGTTATTAATCTTTTTGCCATGCAGCGTAATGGTGCCGCTGGCTTTTTCGCGAATACCAAACAGCGTTTCGACGATATCAGTACGTTTGGCGCCCACCAGTCCGGCAATACCAAGGATTTCGCCCTTGTGCAGATCGAACGAGACATCGCGAATTGACGGCTGGCGCAACGAAGTCAGGTTACGGACCTCAAGGATCACTTCGCCCGGTTTATTTTCGCGAGTAGGAAAACGCTGGTTCAATGAGCGGCCAACCATCATCGCAATGATCTTATCCATATCCAGCCCTTCCAACGGCTGGGTAGCGATCCACTGACCGTCGCGCAGAATAGTAATCTCATCGCACAGCTGGAATATCTCTTCCATTTTATGGGAGATATACACAATGCCGCATCCGCGCTCTTTTAGCTTGCGGATGATTTTAAACAGGTGATTGACCTCTTTTTCGGTCAACGATGACGTCGGCTCATCCATAATGACGATTTTGGCGTCATAGGAGAATGCCTTGGCAATTTCAATCATCTGCATCTGCGATACCGATAAGGTGCCGACGCGGGCGCGCGGGTCAATATCAATATCCAGTTCATCAAATATCGCTTTGGTATCGCGATACATTTTGTCCTGATCGACAAACATGCCTTTGGTGGGATAACGCCCCAGCCACATGTTGTCCATCACCGAACGTTGTAATACCAGATTTAATTCCTGGTGAACCATTGAAATACCGTTTTCCAGGGCCTCTTTTGCCGAATGGAAATCGATCTCTTTTCCCTGAAAAAGAATACTGCCGGAATCCTTTTGATAGATCCCAAAAAGGCATTTTAATAATGTCGATTTGCCTGCGCCGTTCTCTCCCATTAAGGCATGGATCGAGTGCGGACGGACCTTGAGGTTGACATTATCAAGAGCCTTAACGCCGGGGAACGATTTGTTGATGCCACTCATTTCCAACAAATATTCGCCTGACTGTGCGCTATTATTGCTGACCATAGTTATACCTGGCTGCGTTCGTGCCGATCCGCAACGATAAAATACTATCGAAGCAAATTCGGGTTCGGTATCAGGAATAATCGGGCGCGCTCAGCGCGCCCGCAATGCAGTGAAAACTTATTTACCGATAAACTGGCTGAGATTGTCTTTATCCACGCCGACGTACGGTACGCGAACAATCTTATTCTCAATTTTCCAGCTGGTGCCAGCCGCAGGCTCTTTGCCGTCAGCCAGGTTCTTCGCCAGATCGAAGGTCGCTTTGGCCTGGTTGTTGGCATCGTTCAGCACGGTACCGGCCATCGCGCCGGATTTCACCAACGCCAGCGCTTCTGGCAGGGCATCGACGCCGAATACCGGAATGCTGCTCTTGTTGTGCGCTTTCAGCGCTTCTACCGCACCCATCGCCATCGCATCGTTGTTGGCGATCACCACTTCGATTTTGTTGGCGTTCGGGCCAGAGAGCCAGGCGTCCATCTTATCTTTCGCCTGCGCGGTATCCCACATCGCGGTATCTAGCGCCAGCTGCTGGGTTTTGATGCCTTTGTCGTTCAGCTCTTTAATGACGTAAGTTGTACGCGCTTCGGCATCCGGGTGGCCCGGCTCGCCTTTCAGCAGGACAAACTGAATTTGGCCGTCTTTGTTCAGATCCCAGTTCGGATTCGCTTTCCAGTGTTTGGCGATCAGGTCGCCCTGGATAATCCCGGATTCTTTTGAGTCGGTACCGACGTAGTACGCTTTGTCGTAGCTATCCAGCGCCTTGCGCGATGGCTCTTTGTTAAAGAACACCACCGGCACATTCTGCCCGCGCGCTTTATCGATAACCGTGCCTGCCGCCGCCGGGTCAACCAGGTTAATCGCCAGCGCTTTCACCCCTTTCGCCAGCAGCACGTCGATCTGATCGTTCTGCTTGGACTGATCGTTCTGCGAGTCATTCATCAGCAGCTGTACATCCGGCGCGGATTTACCGTCCTTCTCGATCGCCTTACGAACAACCGACATAAAGTTGTCGTCATATTTGTAGATCGTGACGCCGATACGGGTATCCGCCGCGTGTGCTGCGGTGCCGAAAAGCATGCCAGCCATTACAGCGGACAGAGCTAGTACCTTCTTATTCATGGAATCTCCGGTTTTATTATTTTGCTTCGTTTTTATGCGTGAAATTCGCTGGCGGGGGCTGTTACATTAGGGTTACCGCACAACGATATTCACAACGTTAATTCTATCTTCCGTGTAGGGTAACGCTCCAAAAAAACGGCTTTATCAAGTGCCTAACTCGTTGTTTATGATGACGAATAATCTCATCATCAGCACAGTATTGGTTCGGACTGGTCAACGCTGCCATCATAAACAGGCGAATGTTAATATACTGTGAATTTACTCACAGATTGAAAGCGGTTACATCCACTGAAAGGGTCAGTTAGTGATCGGCCCCACACTTTGCTTCTGCGTCACCGAATGGCGGCGTACCAGCGTCGGCATAAAACAGTGACTGGCCTCGCTATCGAGTTTCCCCGCCGCGCCTTGTAACGCCAGCTCGGTCGCCAGTTTCGCCATCGACATAATGGGATAACGCACCGTCGTCAGCTGCGGGTCGGTGTAACGGGAAATCGGAATGTCATCAAAACCGATCAGCGAAAGATGCTGCGGCACGGCAATACCGTTGTCTTTCAGGGTCGTCAGCGCCCCCGCCGCCATGCTGTCGTTGTAGGCGAACACCGCCGTCAGGCCTAAATTACGTCCCAGCAGTTCAACCATCGCCGCTTCGCCGCCCTGCATATCCGGCGATCCCGAACCCACCCAGCTATCCGGAGCAACAATGCCCTGCTCCTGCAACGCCCTGGACCAGCCTTCCCGGCGCAGGTCATCATCTTCGATACCGTGGTTGGAAGAGAGATAACCGACACGCTGATGACCATGATTGAGCAGCATTCGCGTTGCCATCAACGCGCCGCTGATATTATCCAGGCCAACGCAGCGATGCGCGAAACCAGGCACGATACGGTTAATCAGCACCATCCCGGGGATATGCTGCATAAAATCGCCGAGTTCGGCATCGCTTAACGCCTTCGAATGCACGATCAGCGCCGAACAGCGCTGACGAATCAGCACCTCGATGGCGTTACGTTCTTTTTCCGCTTCATGGTAGCTATTACCGATCAGCACATATTTTTGATGCTGCTGCGCAACGGTATCCACCGCTTTGACCAGCGCGCCAAAAAAGGCATCTGACACATCCATCACCACCACGCCGATGGTATCGCTCACCTGGGTGGCCAGCGCCTGGGCATTCGCATTTGGCCGGTAACCCAACTGCGTCACCGCCTTCATGACCACTTCCCGCGTATCCGGGCTCACCAGCGAGCTGTTGTTCAGCACGCGTGAAACCGTCGCCACGGAAACCCCCGCCTGACGGGCAACATCACGAATGGTGATCATACATACCCGCCTTAATCGCATTACAATACGTCACACCCACCTCCTGTGTTCAGCAAGGTGGCTATTCTGGCAGCGACGTTCGCCACGCTACGTGAGTGAAGTCACACGACTGGAAACGGTTACATCCATTTTGTTAATGATTGTGATCGAGATCGTTATACGGATGTGTTTCTGGATGATGTCCCTGAGGCTCTCATGGTTAACTGACGCCAGAGCCACTCAACGGGGCCCTGACGGAAATGGCGCAGCCAAAACTGCGAAAAGAGGAGATTAACGACCCACACCGCCGGCACAAATGCCAGCAACTGCAAGCGGTCAAATTTCATGAACAGGTCAAAACGGTAGAACAACGTGGTACAGATCAGAGTCTGCAGTAAATAGTTGCTAAGCGCCATCCGCCCAACGCAAGCAATCGCGCCAACCAGGCGCAACCGGCACAACTGCGGCCAGAACCCCCACGCCAGCGCGGCATAGCCGATGGTTTGCAGCGGCGCGCCGAGCTCGCGCGGCGCCTGCAACAGAAAACCGCACCAGCGATAATCCCACTGCAGATACCACTGAGCGGCGATCGCCGGCACGTTAACCGCCATCCCGGCGATAATCAGCACAACCCCGACGCGGCGGTAGTGGTTGAGGCTAAACTGCCCTTTCAACCAGCCGCAGCGCATCAGCGCCGCGCCCATCAGCATCATCCCCGCCAACTGCCAGCCGTACTGCACACCCAACGCCACCAGGTTGTCCGAGAGCATATCCGCGCGATTGCTGACCGCTTCCATGCCGCCGCGCAGCTTCCAGTACTGCTCGTACTGTAAATTAGCCGCATCAGGAACCCATGAACGGCTGGCGCCGTTACCCGCAATCAACCCCAACAGCACCAGTACTACAATACCGATCAGATAAAGCACGACCCCGGTATTGAACAGCGATTTGACGTGATGGGCGTCGCGCACCATTCGCCAGGCAATGAGCCCCACCAGCGCGTAGGCCAGCAGAATATCGCCATCCCAGAAAAAGAGACCGTGAATAAAGCCAAGCAGAGCAAGCAGCGTCAACCGCGACTGGATCCAGCGCTTGCCGCGCGCCAGCAGCATGTGCAATCCGGCGCCGAACAGCAAAGCAAATAAGGTCAGGAATTTGACCTGCGCGAACAGATCGAGGATCGCCCAGGTCCAGGCATCGCTAAGTGAAATATGTCCGGCCCAGGCCGGATTCAGATAGGCCGCCTTGGGTAAGCCGAAGGCGGAGATATTCAGTAGCAGGATGCCGAGGATGGCGACGCCGCGAACAAAGTCCAGCGTGACGTTTCTCTCCATGCACCCTGCTCCGAATTAATTGTGGTGACGTACGGCGCGCAGGAATTCCTGGCGGGTATTCTGGCTGGATTTAAATAGACCGCCAAGCGAGGTGGTGGTCGTGGCGCTGGTCGCATCACGGATGCCGCGCGCTTTCACACAGTAGTGCACTGCGTCGATCGATACCGCCACATTGCTGGTGCCCAGCAATGTCTGCAGCGCGGTGAGGATCTGCTGCGTCAGACGCTCCTGCACCTGCGGGCGCTGGGCGAAGAACTGGACGATGCGGTTAATTTTCGACAGGCCGATCACCGAATCTTTCGGGATATAGGCGACCGTGGCTTTACCATCGATGGTAACGAAGTGATGTTCACAGGTACTGGTCAGCGTGATATCACGCACGGTGACCATCTCGTCAACTTTCATTTTGTTTTCGATAACGGTGATCTTCGGGAATCTGGCGTAATCCAGGCCGGAGAAAATCTCGTCAACGTACATTTTGGCGATGCGATGCGGAGTCTCCATCAGGCTGTCGTCACTGAGATCGAGATTCAACAGCTGCATAATCTCAGTCATGTGCCCGGCGATCAGACGCTTGCGAGTTTCATTATCAATTTCTTGTACTGGCGGACGCAGCGGCGTCTCCAGCCCACGAGCGACCAGCGCTTCATGAACGAGTATGGCTTCTTTACTCAATGATGACATTTAGGTTCTCCTGCAGGTGTGGCGCTCTTTGCTCTTCTGAGGGCAAAGTTTGCACTCATTGTGCGTGAGGTGGCGCACATAATCCAGTAGCCGGGGTGATAATTATTGAAATTGGCGCAGCCTTTCATCATTACCGGCGCAGCTGGACGTCGTCGATACGCGAGGCCAGCGAGCGTTACTGCCGCCGCCGCGCGTAATCATTAGTACTGTAGATATGTAGAGACGTTTTTTATAACCCATATGAATGATGCAATAGCTTTACGCTACGGGAAAGTGAAAGTTGCTCACGGGTTAATGAAATATCTGTATTATTAAGCATTACACATAGATACCCAAGGAGCCCTGCATGGAACTGCTTGAAGAACATCGCTGTTACGAGGGTCGGCAGCAGCGCTGGCGGCATCACTCCCGTACTCTGAATTGCGCCATGACGTTCAGCCTCTTTTTACCGCCGACGGCAGCAACCACGCCGCCGCCAGTGCTGTATTGGCTGTCCGGTTTGACCTGTAACGACGAGAACTTCACGACTAAGGCTGGCGCGCAGCGCGTCGCCGCCGAATTGGGTATTGCACTGGTGATGCCGGATACCAGCCCACGCGGCAATGACGTCGCCAATGATGACGGTTACGATCTCGGGCAAGGCGCCGGTTTCTACCTTAACGCCACTCAGGCGCCGTGGGCGACGCACTTCCGCATGTACGACTACCTGCGCGATGAGTTGCCGCAGTTGATTTACAGCCAGTTTACCCTTGCTGACCGCTGCGCCATCAGCGGCCACTCGATGGGCGGCCACGGCGCGTTAATGATGGCGCTAAAAAATCCGGGGCGTTTTACCAGTGTCTCGGCTTTCGCACCCATCGTCAATCCACGCAATGTCCCGTGGGGACAAAAGGCGTTCAGCGCCTATTTGGGTAATGATGAAGCGACGTGGCAAGAATGGGACAGCAGCGCATTAATGCAGGCCAGTCAGGCTGAGAATGCAATCCCCACACTGATTGACCAGGGTGACGCCGACCAGTTCCTCAGCACCCAGCTGCAGCCCGCCGTACTGGCGGAAGCGGCGCGGCAGAAACAGTGGCCGCTGACGCTGCGTATTCAGCCCGGCTACGACCACAGCTACTATTTCATTGCTTCATTTATTGAGGATCACTTGCGCTTTCATGCGCAGCACCTGCTGAGGTAGCCACTCGCCGACCAATTTCCACCACCTGGTCGCCCGCTAGACGGTAGTAATTGGTAATGTGAGTGCTGTTTCTCACCATAATAGATGCGGCGGGCGAAAAAAGCGTTGGCAGAGAGTCGTCAGCTCGGCTGACGACTCTCTTTTACTGTGCGATCAGAAGCGATAATCGACAGCCATAAAGTAGCGTCGGCCATCTTCGGTATAGCTGTAATCATCACGACTCAGGTCTTTGTCGCCAACGTTCAACACGCCGGAGCGCAGCTTCACGCTTTTGCTGACCTGCCACGCGGCGCCAATATCAAACATGGTATAGCCGCCCGGGGTTTTGCCAGTCGCGCTTACCGCGCGCTGCTCGCCGGTGTAGTTCGCCGTCACATAGAAGGACCAGTCCTCCAGCGGCTTCCAGTCGAGGGTGCCATTGGCGGTATGGAACGGCAACGTCTGCAGCGGTTTGTTACCGCCGTTGCTCAGGTCACGACCATCGTTATAGGTGTAGTTGACCGTCAGCTTCCACTCTTCGCCGAACGGCACCTTCACTTCGGTTTCCACACCTTTAATCCGTGCCTTGTTGACGTTGAAGTAGCGGAACACCGGCACACGTTTACCGTTCACGGTTTTCCAGCCAACAAAGTTCGGGTAGCCCGGCGCTTCGCTGGCGCTGGAGGTACGCAGGATATCGATCATATCGTCGACATTGTTCTGGAAGGCGGTCACGCTGCCCTCGATACCTTCCAGCCATCCCTCTTCACCGCTGTAGTACAGACCCAGTTCAAAGCTTTCACTGGTTTCCGGTTTCAGGTCCGGGTTACCGATAATGCTACAACTGCCGCGGCAAGAATTGGTGGTCCAGTCCGGGTTTAGCTGCAGCAGCGACGGCGCTTTAAAGGCCGTCGCCCAGCCGCCCTTCACGGTCACGGTATCGGTCGCGTTATAAACCAGATAAGCACGCGGGCTCCAGTGATCGCCGTAGGTCTGGTGATCGTCCATACGGATACCGGTAGTCAGCGCCAGCGGTTCAACGATCCGCCACTCATCTTCAAGGAACAGTGCATACTGGCTGGCGGAGGTCGATTTACCGCCACTGCTCAGGTTCACCGGATCTTTCAGCTTATCATGGCGCCATTCGCCGCCGAGGGTCACGATCTGGTTGATCATACCCAGCGGCATCACATACTTACCGTCTATCGCGTTACTTTCCGAGGTGATGGTTCCCGACTGCCCCGGGTTTTTGTTATCGACTTTCTCGCCGTAGAATTTCACTTCACTGTTGCCGATATCCCAACGCCCGTTGTGGGTCAGGGAGTAGTTCTGGCGCTCCAGACGGTTTTTGTCGAGAGAATCGGAATCGCGATCCTGTCGATCGAAGCCATAACCTGCGGTAATGTCCTGATTCTCGGTCGGGGTCCAGGCGAACTCGACGTTGCCGTCACGGCTGGTGAAGCCTTCAATGCGCGGCGTTTCACCAGCGGCGCTGCTGGAGGACTGTTGGTCGTCTTTGCTGCGCTTCGCCAGGCTGCCGTAGGCTTTCATGCCCAGTACGCCGTCAATCAGCGGACCGCTGGTGAAGAACTGGCCGTTCCAGGTATCGCCGCGATCGCGGTGTTCCTGAATCGTGGCATCGGTGCTGAGGGTACCGGTCCATTTCTGGCCGATTTTTTTGGTGATGATATTAACGACGCCGCCGAGCGCGTCGGAGCCGTACAGAGAGGACATCGGGCCGCGAACCACTTCGATACGTTCAATGGAATCGACCGGGATCCAGTTAAGGTCGAAATCGTTATGGCGGAAGACGGCGTTACGTGAATTCACGCGTTTGCCATCGATAAGGATCAGCGTATAGCTGCTATCAAGGCCGCGGATGCTGACGCCTTTGCGGTTATCCCCTTCGTTAGTGAGCTGAACGCCTGGCACATCGCGCAGCACGTCCTTCAGGTTCTGCACTGGCTTGCGCTGCAGGTCCTGCTGGGTAATCACGCTGATACTGGCGGGAGCGTCTTTGACGCTCTGTTCAGTCGCCGCGGCGGTGACAACCAACGTTTCGTCATCATTTGCGGCCAGCGCCGGAAATGCTACTGATATGACGGACGCGCACAGTCCCGCCCGGACAAAAGGGTTTAACCTGAACATTCCAAATCTCCATGAGGTCAACAACAAATCAAACAAAGGGGTGCTGCTTTCACATACTGTCGGCACGCGGCTCTTGCGGCTGCGCGCGCAGATTTTTACAGTCGATGTGGCTGGTCGCCCCTTGCGATCGGTGTTGAACGGCAAGATATGGAGATTGGCTTCATCCTGAATTTGCCCAGATGATAAAGATAATGATTACAATTATCAATAAGTGTTTCTATTTGTAAGCCGTTCAGACATAAAAAAACCCTCTTTACAGAGGGTTTTTCGGCGTGCGGCAGAGCGCGGAGTTAGCCTTTAAAGCGCTCCGGGAACCGCATTTCGCTGTAGCGGACGAAACGAGTGCCTTTTACCAGTTTGTAGCCAAACCAGATAACCAGGAACAACGGAATACCGATGTAAGTCGCTGCCACGCCGCCCCAATCGATGGTGTCCTTGAGGAAAGCTTCATAGTTCTGGCCGAGGGTGATAATCAGGCACAGAACAAAGGCGAAGATCGGCCCCAGCGGGAAGAAACCAGAACGATACGGCAGGTTATTGATATCGTTCCCCTGCAACACGTAGCCGCGGCGGAAACGATAGTGACTAATCGCAATACCCAGCCAGGCGATAAAGCCGGTCATCCCGGAGGTATTCAGCAGCCACAGATAAACCGTCTGGTTGCCAAACATCGACGTCAGGAAGCACAGCGCCGCAATCACCGTAGTGGCATACAGCGCGTTGCGCGGCACGCCGCCTTTCGACAGTTTCGAGAAGATGCGCGGCGCTTTGCCGTCGCAGGCCAGGGTGTACAGCATACGGGTAGAAGCGTACATCCCGGAGTTACCCGCCGACAGTACCGCCGTCAGGATAACCGCGTTCATGATCGCCGCCGCAGAGAGCAGGCCGGCATGCTCGAACACCAACGTGAACGGGCTGACCGAAATGTCCTTGACGTCATTACGCAGCAGGCTCGGATCGGTATACGGAATGATCAGGCTGATAATCAGAATCGCAAAGACGTAGAACAGCAGAATACGCCAGAACACCTGACGCACGGCGCGTGGAATGTTTTTCTCCGGATTTTCCGATTCACCTGCAGCGATACCGATAAGCTCAGTTCCCTGGAACGAGAAGCCGACAATCATCGCCACGCCGATCATCGCCGCGAAGCCGCCAGCAAATGGCGCATCATCGATACCCCAGTTGCTCCAGCCCGCAGGCGTCGAACCTTCGAAGATACCGAAAATCATCATGATGCCGACGATGATAAAGATAATAACAGTGGCGACTTTAATCAGCGAGAACCAGTACTCCGCTTCGCCGAAACCGCGAACCGAGATCCAGTTCAGCAGGAACATAATGCCAAGGAACAACGCGCTCCAGATCCAGCCGGGTGTATCCGGGAACCAGTAGCTCATTACCAACTGCGAGGCAACGAGGTCAACCGCGATGGTCACCGCCCAGTTGTACCAGTAGTTCCAACCCAGCGCGAAACCAAAACCTTCTTCGACGTAGTTCTGACCGTAAGTCGCAAAGGAGCCCGAGACCGGCATAAACGCCGCCAGCTCGCCGAGACTGGTCATCAGGAAATACACCATCAAACCGATCAGAATGTAAGAAAGCAGCGCGCCGCCTGGGCCTGCCTGAGAAATTGTTGCGCCAGAGGCAACGAAAAGACCTGTACCGATGGAACCGCCAATCGCGATCATGGTCAAGTGGCGCGCTTTTAGCTCGCGACGGAGCGTGGGCGCTTCTGTGGTTTTAGTTTCCGAAACCATGTGAAAATGCTATCCATCCAAAAAATGAGGCGCGATTGTAGCAGACGATCGCCAGTCCATCCGGTACAAATGCAGAGTTATAAGAGAGCTTCATGATCTGACACAAATTATTAGTAAAGCAGTAATCTTCGGCTGGCGCATAAAAAAAACAGAAAAAAAAAGCGGTGCTTACGCGAGATATACCACTACACCTCGCAGTAGCGGATGAAGCGCTGCAGCGCCTTGGATACGTGTTTTTGCCGATGGCGGATACGCCACAGGGTGCGCGTCAGGCGAGGTAACGGCAGCGTTAGCTCCACCAGCGTACCGGCCTCCAGCTGTTCAGCAATGACCCGCCGCGACAGGCAGCTAATACCTAACCCGTGGCGGACCGCGTGTTTAATCGCTTCAGAGTTGCCAAGCTCCATACCCAACTGAAATGCAGGCAGGTGCGACAACAGGACATAGTCAACGATTTCCCGCGTGCCGGAACCATTTTCCCGCAGGATCCACTGCGCTTCCGCCAGCCGTTGCAACGTCACTTCGCCCTCTAAGAACGGGGAATCCGGCGCGGCGAACACCACCAGTTCATCTTCAATCCACGGCTCGGCGATAATATCCGCCGCATGACACGGCCCTTCAATCAGGCCAATATCCACGCGCAGATCGCTGACAGCATTAATCACATCCTGACTATTGCCGACACTCAGCTCCAACGGTAGCTCAGGAAAATCGCGACGGTAGCGGGCGATGATTTCCGGCAGAATATAGTTGCCGATCGTGCTGCTGGCATAGACGCGGATAGCGCCGTTATCGCCGCGGAACAGCTGTTCTATTTCCCCGGCACGCTCCAGCAGCGCCAGCGCGCGCGGATAAAGTAAGCGACCATGTTCATTGACCACCAGCCGTTTGCCGACGCGGTCAAAAAGCTGTACACCCAATTGCCCTTCCAGGTCGGTCAGCGCCGCGCTCACCGCCGACTGCGACAACGCCAGCATCTGCGATGCCTGCGTGGTCGACCCGCTTTTCAAAACCTCAGCAAAAACTTCCAGCTGCCGTAGCGTGATATGCATAACTCACCTGTTTATTAACCCAATCTGGATAACCATCAGCGCTATGGTGACATAAATCCACACGGCTGTAGCCTGATGGATGACGGGTATACCACTTATTCCGATAAATTATAAACATATAATCAATTTTATTTTTAAACCAGCCGGTCGTATTCTTTGCCCAGACAAAGGAGAAGGTTATGACAGCACTCACTTTACCCACTAAACATCGTCCCCTGCGACATTTCGTCCCGGGATTGGCGCTGACTGCCGCCTTGACCGGCGCCGCGCTTTGGGCGGGCAGCTTTCCCGCCATTGCTGGTGCGGGCTTCAGCGCGCTGACGCTGGCTATCTTATTCGGCATGGTTATCGGTAACACCGTTTACCCGCATATCTGGCAGTCCTGCGATGGCGGGGTCATTTTCGCGAAGCAGTATCTGCTGCGCCTGGGGATCATTCTGTACGGCTTTCGCCTGACATTTGCCCAAATCGCGGATGTCGGCGTCAGTGGGATCCTGATTGACGTACTGACGCTTTCCAGCACCTTCTTTATTGCCTGTTTCCTCGGGCAGAAGGTCTTTGGCCTTGATAAGCACACCAGTTGGCTCATCGGCGCCGGGAGCAGCATCTGCGGTGCCGCGGCGGTTCTGGCTACCGAGCCGGTAGTCAAAGCCGAAGCCAGTAAAGTGACGGTAGCCGTGGCCACGGTCGTTATCTTCGGGACCATCGCTATTTTCCTGTATCCGGCGATGTATCCACTGTTGGCGCACTGGTTTACTCCGGAAACCTACGGCATCTATATGGGATCGACCATGCATGAAGTCGCCCAGGTGGTTGCCGCAGGACATGCGGTTAGCCCGGATGCGGAAAATGCCGCGGTTATTGCGAAAATGCTGCGCGTGATGATGCTGGCTCCATTCCTGCTGTTCATCGCCGCTCGCGTTAAACAGCTGGCGCCGGCCAGTAACGGTGAAAAAAGTAAAATCACTATTCCGTGGTTTGCCATCCTGTTTATTCTGGTGGCGGTGTTTAACTCCTTCCACCTGCTACCGAAAGCCGCGGTTGATATGTTGGTCACGCTTGATACCGTGCTGCTGGCAATGGCGATGGCCGCGCTGGGATTAACCACCCACGTCAGCGCGCTGAAAAAAGCTGGCGCCAAACCGCTGCTGATGGCGCTGGTGCTGTTCGTCTGGCTGATTGTCGGCGGCGGCGCGATTAACTTCGCTATCCATCATCTGATGGGTTAAGCACGACGTTTTCTCATCGATCGACATTCATTGCTGTAACTCTCCGGTTAAGCCGCTATCATTACCCTCCCCCCAGCGGCTTAACTGGAGTTTTTTTATGAAATATATTGGAGCGCACGTGAGCGCCTCCGGCGGGCTGGCCAATGCCGCCATCCGCGCCGCCGAAATCGAAGCGACCGCCTTCGCCCTCTTCACTAAGAATCAGCGTCAGTGGCGCGCCGCGCCGCTAACCGACGAAATCATTACCGAGTTCAAAGCCGCCTGCGAAAAATATCACTTCGGCCCAGGGCAGATCCTGCCGCACGATAGTTATCTGATTAACCTCGGTCACCCGGTCGAAGAAGCGCTGGAGAAATCCCGCGAGGCGTTTATTGATGAGCTAACCCGCTGTCAGCAGCTGGGCTTAACGCTGCTGAACTTCCATCCCGGCAGCCATCTGCAGCAAATCCCGGAAGATGCGTGTCTGGCACGCATCGCCGAATCCATCAACATCGCGCTGGCGAAAACCGAAGGCGTCACCGCGGTTATCGAAAACACCGCCGGTCAGGGCAGCAATCTCGGCTTTAAATTCGAACATCTGGCCGCCATCATCGACGGCGTAGAAGATAAATCCCGCGTAGGCGTCTGCATCGATACCTGCCACGCCTTCGCCGCCGGGTATGACCTGCGCAGCGCGGAAGAGTGTGAAAAGACCTTCGCCGAATTCGAACGCATCGTTGGCTTCCAGTACCTGCGCGGTATGCACCTGAACGATGCCAAAAGCGCCTTTGGCAGCCGCGTCGACCGCCACCACAGCCTGGGCGAAGGCAACATCGGCCATGACGCGTTCCGTTGGATCATGCAGGATAGCCGCTTCGATGGGATCCCGCTGATTCTGGAAACCATTAATCCGGATATCTGGGCGGAAGAAATTGCCTGGCTACGAGCGCAGCAGACTGCCGAAATGGCGTGAAAATAGAGACAAAAAAAGGGCCGAACTCTCGGCCCTTTTCTATTCAGGTTGGATTACGCCGCTTTTTCGACTTCCGCCGCCGGCGCCTCCGGGCGTTTCAGCACCGCGTAAGAGAGGCCCGCGACCAGCGTACCGGCAATAATCGCCAGCAGATAGCCCAGCACCGGGGTGATCGCGCCGGGGATCAGCAGGACGAACAGGCCGCCGTGCGGCGCCATCAGTTTCGCGCCAACCGCCATCGAGATAGCGCCGGTTACCGCACCGCCGACGATACAGCAAGGCAGCACACGCATCGGGTCACGAGCGGCAAACGGAATCGCCCCTTCAGTGATAAAGCACAGGCCCAGCACCAGCGCCGCTTTACCGCCTTCACGCTGCGATTTATCGAACTTGTTGCGCGCGACCAGCGTCGCCAGACCGAGCGCCAGCGGTGGTACCATCCCTGCCGCCATAATCGCCGCCATCGGCGCATAGGTTTGGGTACTCAGCAGCCCCACGCCAAAAGCGTAAGCCGCTTTGTTCACCGGGCCGCCCATATCGGTACACATCATGCCGCCAAGGATCGCGCCGAGCAGAACCGCGTTCGCGGTACCCATGGTTTGCAGCCAGTGGGTCAGCCAGGCCAGGATACCGGCAACCGGTTTGCCGATCAGGTAGATCATCGCCAGACCGACGATCAGGCTGGAAACCAGCGGAATGATCAGAATCGGTTTCAGCGCTTCCATACTCTGCGGCAGTTTCAGCTTCGTGCTGATCAATTTAGCCACGTAACCGGCAAGGAAACCGGCGATGATCCCGCCAATGAAGCCGGAACCGCCGCTAACGGCCAGCATACCGCCGATAAGACCCGGCGTCAGACCCGGACGGTCAGCGATGGAGAAAGCGATAAAGCCCGCCAGTACCGGCACCATTAGCGCAAAGGCCGAGCCGCCGCCGATTTGCATCAGCGCCGCCGCCATGGTGTCTTTCACTTCAAACGCTTTAATACCGAACGCAAACGACAGCGCGATACACAGACCGCCCGCGACCACCATCGGCAGCATATAGGAAACGCCGGTCAGCAAGTGGCGATAAGCGCCAGCCGACTCTTTTTTGCCTTCGCCAGACGCTTGCGATTTACCGGATGGCTGATACGGTTTCGCTTCCGCTACGGCGTTATCCAGTTCCTGCGCCGTTTTCTTCAGCGCCAGACCGGTAGTCGTGCGATACATCGGCTTACCGGCGAATTTCGCCAGATCGACTTCGATATCGGCGGCAACGATCACTAAATCTGCTTGCGCGACCTCTTCCGCAGTGATGGCGTTACCCGCCCCCACAGAACCGCGGGTTTCCACTTTCACCCACCAGCCGCGTTTTTTGGCCTCAGTTTCAATGGCTTCCGCCGCCATAAAAGTATGAGCAACGCCGGTCGGACACGCGGTCACGGCGACAATACGTTTCTGCCCCGGTGCGGCGGCCGGAACGGCTACCGCCGCTGGCGCAACGTACGGCTTCGCATGATCTTTCGCTTCGCCGAGAAACAATTCAGGGTGAGCAACCGCGCGGTTAATATCGCCCAGATAGACATTTTTACCGTTCAGCGCGCTGTCAGCTGGCAGCGAGGTGCCCAACACGATCGCCAGTTCGGCATCGTTCGGGTTATCGATCAGCTCAAGATGCGCTTTCTGCGCCGCGGCGCTGAGCAGGGTTTTCGCCATATAGGCGCGAGCCTGTCCAAGCCCGGCATCGATAATCAGCAGCGTTTTCATTATGCCTCTCCTGCTGTTAATTAAAGGGTTGTAAGTCGACGCGCGCCATCATTGCGGCCAACTGGGTACGATCGGTAATGCCAACGTTGCTCTGGCTCACCGCCAGGGCGGCGACGGCTGTCGCCAGACGCAGCGTGTGCTCGCTGGATTCACGCATCAGCAGGCCGTATATCAGGCCGCCAACCATAGAATCACCGGCGCCGACGGTACTGACTACTTCAACGGAAGGCGGCTTGGCAATCCACTCGCCGGAGGCATTGACCCACAGCGCGCCCTCTTCGCCCAGCGAAATCACCACGTGGGCAATCCCCTGTTCACGTAGCGCATGGGCGGCTTCGATCACGTCTTGCATTTCAAGCAGCTTGCGGCCAGCCCAGATTTCCAGCTCGCGACGATTTGGCTTAACCAGCCACGGCGCGGCTTTCAGCCCGGCCACCAGCGCTTCGCGGCTGCTATCGAAAATAATGCACGGGCACTGGCTGCGCAGACGCGTCATCCAGTCGGTGAAAGCTTCCGGGCTAACGCCGGACGGCAGACTGCCGCTGACGCAAACCATGTCGAACTGGCCCAGCCAGCTCAGTGAATCCGTCACGAAGCGCTCCCAGTCTGCTGGGGTCACTTCAAAACCGGAGAAGTTGAAATCGGTCACTTCACCGTCTTTTTCCGTCAGCTTGACGTTGATACGGGTACGCCCCTGCACCACCTGGAAGCGGTTGGCGATACCCAGTTCGCTGAACAACTGCTGGAAGCCGTCCTGATTGTCTTTACCAAGGAAGCCGCCGACAGTAACGTCGATGCCGAGATCTTTCAGCACTTTCGCCACGTTGATGCCCTTGCCTGCTGCGTGCAGGCCGGTGGTACGTACCAGGTTCACTTCCCCGCGTTCGACTTCCGGGGTAAAACCCACCAGATCGTACGCCGGGTTTAAAGTAATTGTTGCTACACGTCTGCTCATTTATGCGCCCTCCCCAAGGCCTGCGGCGATTGCTTCGCCAATCGCATCCAGCGCTTGTTGCGCATCTTCACCCTGCGCGGTAAAACGCAGACGGTGACCTTTTTTCACACCCAGCGCCACCACCTTCATCAGGCTGCGGCCATTAGCCGGTTTGCCGGAACCATCAAGGTTGGTGACGGTAATGTCGCTGGAGAATTGTTTAATCGTATTAACCAACATGGTGCCCGGACGGGCATGCAGGCCATGCTCGTTACGTACGACAAACTCCGCGTTCAGCACATCTTCAGCCACGGCGTCGTCGCGGGTCAGCAGCGCCAGCAGCGTGGCGGCATCGGCCTTCAGCAGGTGGTCTGCTTTTTTATCAATGAGCAGATTTCCCAGGCGCTGAAGTACCGGCGTCGGCTGCTCATCGGCCATCGCGACGGTGACCAGCAACGCAACCGGCTGTTCGTCGGTGGTAAAAGCGTTAGCAGCGCGGCTGACGGCCACGGCGCTGCGCAGATTGCCTGCCGCGCAGTCGTTCAGCCAGATACCCTGGCCCAGGTTCAGCGGCGCGTCATTAATGGCACGGCTGACAAACTCGGCGCTGACCGCCCCCGCTTCTTTCAACCGCGCGGCGTTCAACGCCTGCAACGTCAGCAGATCGTTAGCGACCACGTCCAGACTCAGCGTCTCGTTATCGAGCTTCAGCGCTTCGCTCTGCTTTTCTCCCATCAACAGGGCGCGCAACTCTTCAGCCGTGGTCACGGTTTTCAGCTGCTCGGCAACCGAGTCGTCGCTCAGGACGTGCGTAAGTTGGCGCAGCAGCCCGAGGTGCTCGTCAGAGCTAGCGGCGATACCGATAGCAACATAAGCAGTCTGCCCTTCACCCCAGGTCACGCCCTGCGGGAACTGATACACCTGCACGCCGGTTTTCAACACCTGATCGCGGGTATCGGTGGTGCCGTGAGGAATCGCAATGCCGTTGCCAAGGAAAGTGGAGGTCTGCTGTTCGCGTGCCAGCATGCCGTTAACGTAGCCGTCCGCCACATTGCCCGCACTCACCAGCGCGGAAGCAATCTGACGTATTGCCTCTTCTTTATTCGCGGCCTGTTGGCCGGGATGGATATCCTGTACAGATAACTGGAACATAGTTCTCCTCTCTGCTGAATTGAATCGTTTCAGCTAACCTGAGAAAAAATACGTCACCCGATGATGGCATAATAACCTGATGACGCTGAAACGTTTCAATTAGTCTGTACCTTTATTGTGCACTGCGCAAGAAAACTCCGCGGCCTGATGACAGAATTTAGAGATACCGCACATTTTTGCTGAAGCACAGGATCAAAAACGCATGCCGCTTCAGCTTTTTGCTGAACGACATAATTTGAAACGCCTTTTTAATTTTTCGTGCCATACCACTGTTCATTTTATGAGTGTCGGCGTAAACTTCGCGTCTCCTGAAACCATCGACATTCCAGCATGCAGAACAGTAGCGCCGCCCTTCCCCGCCGCGGATTTGACCTGACCTCTTCCGCCTTTTTGATCGTCGCTTTCCTGACGGGGATCGCCGGGGCATTGCAAACCCCGACCCTGAGCCTGTTTCTGACCAACGAGGTGCACGTGCGCCCGGCCATGGTCGGCTTCTTTTTTACCGGTAGCGCAGTGATCGGTATTCTGGTGAGCCAGTTTCTCGCCGGACGTTCCGACCGCAAAGGCGATCGGAAACAGCTGATCGTCGTCTGCTGCCTGCTGGGCATGCTGGCCTGTGCGCTGTTCGCCTGGAACCGCAACTACTTTATTCTGCTGTTTGTCGGCGTCTTCCTCAGCAGCTTCGGCTCTACCGCCAACCCGCAGATGTTCGCCCTCGCTCGTGAGCATGCCGATAAAACCGGACGCGAAGCGGTCATGTTCAGCTCGATTCTGCGCGCTCAGGTGTCGCTGGCGTGGGTCATTGGGCCGCCGCTGGCCTATGCGCTGGCGATGGGCTTCGGCTTTGCCGTGATGTACCTCAGCGCCGCCGCGGCGTTTATCGTCTGCGCGTTGATGGTCTGGTTTTTCCTGCCCAGCATGCGTAAGGAAGGCAAAACCGCCGTCGGCCATCTTGAAGCGCCGCGCAGCAACCGCCGCGATGCGCTGCTGCTGTTCAGCATCTGTACGTTAATGTGGGGCACCAACAGCCTGTACATCATTAACATGCCGCTGTTTATCATTGATGAACTGCATCTACCAGAGAAATTGGCCGGGTTGATGATGGGCACTGCCGCCGGTCTGGAAATTCCTACCATGCTGATCGCCGGTTACTACGCTAAACGCTTTGGCAAACGCTTCCTGATGCGGATCGCCGCCGTTGCCGGGCTACTGTTTTATGTCGGTATGCTAACCGTTCATACCCCGGCTCTGCTGCTGGCAATGCAGGCGCTGAACGCGATTTACATCGGTATCCTCGCCGGTATCGGGATGCTCTATTTTCAGGATCTCATGCCGGGTCAGGCGGGCGCGGCGACCACGTTGTATACCAACACCACCCGCGTCGGCTGGATCATCGCCGGTTCGCTGGCGGGCGTGGTCGCGGAAATCTGGAGCTATCACGCAGTGTTCTGGATAGCGCTGGTGATGGGAGTTATCGCCCAGGGCTGCCTGTGGCGTATTAAAGACGTTTAGGGCGCAGTCAACGCTTCGAGATGGATAAGATAGGCCATTGCCTGCTGACGCGTGCTGCTGCACATTTCCGCCGCCGGCTGTAAACCGGCGCAAACTTTCGGGCGCAGCGGCGAGGTAAAAATCTTGCAGCGCAGATGTTCATCGAGCTGCACGCACGGGGTGTTTGCCGGCTTGCCGTCAGGCATTCCGGGAATGGGGCTTGAGATGGACGGCGCAGTGCAACAGGCTCCGCAGTCCGGGCGACATTCCATACCTGACTCCTTAATGAGTGGGGGGCGGACAGTAGCAAAATATCGCTCGTCAGGAAAGCTGAAGCTGAGGATACCGCGTTTTCAGCCGCATCCTTCAGAGATTTGCCTGGAGATAGCAAAAGTCGCGAATTCCGCTTGCCTGGAAGGCCCGGCGCGAGTAGTTTTACGCGATATTTTTGACCCTTTAAGTGACAGGATTACTGCAATGCCAAGAGCGAATGAAATTAAAAAAGGTATGGTGCTGAATTACAACGGCAAACTGCTGATTGTTAAAAACATTGATATTCAGTCTCCTAGCGCCCGTGGCGCAGCAACGCTGTACAAAATGCGTTTTTCCGACGTGCGTACCGGCCTGAAAGTAGAAGAGCGCTTCAAAGGTGACGACATCGTCGATACTGTGACCCTGACCCGCCGTTTCGTTGATTTCTCCTACATCGACGGCAACGAATACGTGTTCATGGATAAAGAAGACTATACCCCGTATACCTTCACCAAAGAGCAGATCGAAGAAGAGCTGCAGTTTATCCCAGAAGGCGGTATGCCGGATATGCAGGTTTTGACCTGGGATGGCCAACTGCTGGCGCTGGAGCTGCCGCAGACGGTAGATCTGGAAATCGTTGAAACCGCACCGGGCATCAAAGGCGCCTCCGCCAGCTCGCGCACCAAGCCAGCAACCCTGAGCACCGGTCTGGTGATTCAGGTTCCGGAATACCTGACCAGCGGTGAGAAAATCCGCATTCATATCGAAGAATGCCGCTATATGGGCCGCGCGGACTAACGTCCCGTGCCTGACGGTAACCCGGCTCTGCGTCGCGCAGGCCGGCTCCGTTCCCGGATAGCGACGCTACGCGCCTCATCCGGGCTACCGGACGGCGCAAAACCGTAGCCCTGCTAAGCGTAGCGCGAGCAGGGAAAACCCCCGGGTGACGGCTGACGCCTGACCCGGGCTACCGGACGGTGCAGAACCGTAGCCCTGCTAAGCGCAGCGCGAGCAGGGAAAACCCCCGGGTGACGGCTGACGCCTGGCCCGGGCTACCAAACGACCAAACCGTAGCCCGGCCGGGCATTCTTCCTACAATATTTACAGCAATTCAGGGTATTTGGTCATTTTCAGCGCCAGCTCTACGCCGCGTACTTCTGCCATCCCTTTCAGGCGGCCAATCGCCGAATAACCCGGATTGGTTTTCTTACGCAGATCGTCAAGCATCTGATGACCATGATCCGGACGGAACGGGATCGGGCGCAGATCGCCGACTTTTTTACGGCGCAGCTCTTCGCTCAGGATCGCATTCACCACCGCCACCATATTGACATCGCCGTTCAGGTGCGCCGCCTCGTGGAAGGTTTTTGGATTCGTTTCACGACAGGTTGAACGCAGATGAGTGAAGTGAATGCGATCGCCAAAGGTTTCCACCATCTTCACCAGATCGTTATCAGCGCGCACGCCATAGGATCCAGTACACATGGTGAAGCCGTTATAAATGCTATCTACCGTCTCTTTCAGCCACTGCATATCTTCAATGGTTGAGACGATACGCGGCAGACCGAGGATTGGACGCGGCGGATCGTCCGGGTGGACCGCCAGACGTACGCCAACTTCTTCACACACCGGCACAATCGCGCGCAGGAAGTAGGCCATGTTCTCACGCAGCTGCGCTTTATCAATGTGATCGTACTCCGCCAGACGAGCGCGGAATTGATCGAGGGTATAGCCCTCTTCCGCTCCCGGCAGACCGGCAATGATATTGCGGGTCAGTTTCTCGATATCCGCCGCGCTCATTGCGCTGAAGTAAGCTTCAGCCTGCTGCTGCTCTTCATCGCTGTAATCCGCCGCCGCGCCGGGGCGCTTGAGGATATGCAACTCAAAAGCGGCAAACGCAATCTGGTCAAAACGCAGCGCTTTGGAGCCGTCAGCCAGTTGGTATTCCAGATCGGTACGCGTCCAGTCCAGAATCGGCATGAAGTTATAGCAAACGGTATCAATACCGCAGGCCGCCAGGTTGCGGATGCTCTGTTGATAGTTGGCAATCCAGGTCTCATATTCCCCGCTGTGGGTTTTGATATCCTCATGCACCGGGATACTTTCCACCACCGACCAGCTCAGACCCTTTTCCGCCAACAGCGCCAGACGCTGTTGAATTTCTGCAAGCGGCCAGACCTGGCCATTCGGAATGTGGTGCAACGCAGTCACGACGCCCGTAGCGCCCGCCTGGCGCACATCATCAAGCGATACCGGATCATTCGGTCCATACCAACGCCAGGTTTGCTCCATCGCAATGCCCTCTCAAAGTTGTTATACCAATAATATGAAACATTATGACGACTACCATACATGCTTCTGGTGGATGGTCAATTTCGCCCGCTGCATTGATTGATCCAGCTCACACTAAGTGGATAAATTCGGCTTACCAATTTAAATTGCTGTCATATAACTTTACACTGCATGATGTTAATCATTGGTTAATCAGGTGTATAAAGATGACAACTATCGCTACCGCCGCACTGCCTGAAAGCGTGCAATTTCCACAGTACGATCGCCGCCAGCTACGCTCGCGGATCGTGCACTTTGGCTTCGGCGCTTTCCATCGCGCGCACCAGGCGCTACTGACTGACCGGGTACTCAACACCAGCGGCGGCGATTGGGGAATCTGTGAAATCAGCCTGTTTAGCGGCGATAAGCTGATGAGTCAGCTTCGCCAACAGGATCATCTGTTTACCGTGCTGGAAAAAGGCGCCGGGGGTAACCAGCCGATTATCGTCGGCGCGGTACATGAATGCCTGAACGCTAAGCTGGATTCACTGGCGGCGATTATCGAAAAATTTTGCGAACCGCAGGTCGCGATTGTCTCGCTGACCATCACCGAGAAAGGCTACTGCATCGATCCGGCTACCGGTAAGCTGGATGCAACACAGCCTCGTATCGTCCACGATCTGGAAAACCCGACGCTTCCGCAGTCCGCTCCCGGTATTTTAGTTGAAGCGCTCGCTCGTCGCCGCGAACGCGGTCTGACCCCGTTCACCGTGCTCTCCTGCGACAACATTCCCGACAACGGTCACGTGGTGAAAAATGCCGTCCTCGGCATGGCGGAAAAACGCAGCCCGGAGCTGGCAACCTGGATTGCTGAACATGTCAGCTTCCCCGGCACCATGGTGGACCGCATCGTCCCTGCGGCCACCGACGAATCTCTGGCGGAGATCGCCTCAGTGATCGGCGTTGAAGATCCCTGCGCCATCAGTTGCGAGCCGTTTATTCAATGGGTCGTCGAAGATAACTTCGTCGCCGGGCGCCCAGCCTGGGAAACGGCGGGCGTACAGATGACCGATAACGTTCTACCGTGGGAGCAAATGAAGCTGCGCATGCTCAACGGCAGCCACTCTTTCCTCGCCTGGTTGGGCTATCTGGCAGGTCTGGCGCACATCAGCGACTGTATGCAGGATGAGGCCTTCCGCCATGCCGCCCGCCGCCTGATGCTTGATGAACAAGCGCCGACGCTGTCGATTACCGGCGTCGATTTGGTCGCCTATGCCGACAGTCTGATCGCGCGTTTCACCAACCCGGCGCTGAAGCACCGCACCTGGCAAATCGCCATGGACGGCAGCCAAAAGCTGCCGCAACGTATGCTCGACGGCATTCGCGTCCACCTCGCGCGCGGCAGTCGCTGGCCGCTGCTGGCGCTGGGCGTGGCCGGTTGGATGCGCTACGTCAGCGGCGTAGATGACGCCGGACAGGCAATTGACGTGCGCGACCCGCTGGCCGACAAAATCCAGCAGCTGGTTGCCGCCAGCTCGCAAGACGATCGCGTCAGCGCCCTGCTCAGCCTGGAAGAGATATTTGGTCAGGATCTGCCAGGTAACCCGCAGTTTGTCGAAGATATCACTGTAGCCTGGCATCAACTGGCGGAACTTGGCGCTCGCGAAACCGTCGCCAGAGCGCTGCGCGCTTAACAATTTCTGCTATTTAGCGGACAGAATGTTTTTCTGTCCGCAGTATCCCTTCTCTTTTCCCCTTTTTTTCGCCAGGATAGTCTCGACTGTTACAACATTACATTTCTATGCTGGAGAAAATGTGACCAAAACTAACCTGATCACGGGATTTCTCGGCAGCGGTAAGACGACCTCTATTCTTCATCTGCTGGCCCACAAACCTGTGGATGAAAAATGGGCCGTGCTGGTCAACGAATTCGGCGAAGTCGGCATCGATGGCGCTCTGCTGGCGGAAAGCGGCGCGTTGCTAAAAGAGATCCCCGGCGGCTGCATGTGTTGCGTCAACGGCCTGCCGATGCAGGTTGGACTCAACACCCTGCTGCGCCAGGGGAAACCTGACCGTCTGCTGATCGAGCCGACCGGGCTTGGCCATCCGAAGCAAATCCTCGATATCCTGACCGCCGCCGTGTACGAACCGTGGATCGATCTGCGCGCCACCCTGTGCATTCTGGATCCGCGTCAGCTGCTGGAAGAGAAGATCGTCACCAATGATAATTTCCGCGATCAACTGGCTGCCGCCGATGTGATCGTCGCAAACAAAGCCGATCGAGCGACGCCGGAAAGCTGCGCCGCGTTCGATGCCTGGTGGCAACAATATGCCGGCGAGCGCCTGCAGGTGAGCACTACCCAGGGAGAGCTCGATCTCGCGCTGCTGGACCTGCCGCGGCGCAACACCGCACCGCTGCCGGCAAGCCCTGACCACGTCCATAGCCACGGGCAAAAACAAGGTTTGGCGGCGTTAAGCCTCCCGGCGCATCAACGCTGGCGTCGCAGCCTGAATAGCGGCCAGGGATACCATGCCTGCGGCTGGATTTTTGATGCCGATACTCAATTCGACACCGTCGGACTGTTGGAATGGGCGCGTCTGGCGCCGGTAGGCCGGGTGAAAGGCGTGATGCGCATTGCTGAAGGGTTAGTGCGCATCAACCGTCAGGGGCTCGACCTGCACATCGAAACGCAAAACGCGCCGCCGCCGGATAGCCGCATCGAGCTGATTTCCGAATCTGATGTTGACTGGAATGCGCTGCAGTCCTCGCTGTTGAAGCTTCGTTTAAGTTAATGCGGCTATTTTTGGCCACTGTTTAAAAATCGCATTTGTTATGACTAAAAACCAAATACCCCTTATCTTGTTGCTAAACGCTGCGGGCGTGGCCCTATTTTGTTCCTGGTATCTACCGGCAAACCACGGTTTCTGGTTCCCGCTCGATTCGACCATTTTCCACTTTTTCAACCATGGTGTCGGCACCAGCCACGCGTACGCCTGGCTGTTAGCCATCATCAACAACCGTGCCTTCGATGCCTGCTCATTGCTGTCGATGGGGTGCCTGATGCTGAGCTTCTGGATAAAAGCGCAGAGCGCCGAGCGCCGCCGCATCGTGATTATGGGGCTGGTGATGCTACTCGCCGCCGTGATTATCAACCAGCTGGCCCAGCATCTGATGCCGGTAAAACGCGCCAGCCCATCGCTCTCCTTCAGAGACATCACGAAAGTCAGCGATGTTGTCTCATTGCCGACCAAAGACGCGTCAAAAGACAGCTTCCCGGGCGACCACGGCATGATGTTGCTCATATTTGCTTCGTTTATGTGGCGTTATTTCGGCCGGCGGGCGTTGGTTATTTCACTGGTTATTTTTGTGGTCTTTGCCTTCCCGCGAGTCATGATCGGCGCCCACTGGTTCACCGATATTGCCGTCGGCTCGCTTAGCGCGGTATTGATTGGCGCGCCATGGGTGTTAATGACCTCGCTTTCCGACAAAACGATCGCCTGGTTTGACCGTTCGCTTCCAGGCGGAATAACCAGGAATTAAGATCATTTTTACATTTTATTAATATTATCCATAAGGGGTCGTTCTGACCCCTTTTTATCTATTCGCCGATGATTTATACATGGCATCATCTTCCTGTCACATTAATCATCATTGGAATGAAGGTGTTGCATATTTTTTAGGCAAAAAAAGCCCTATTTTCTCCTTTGCCGATGATTCACTTTTTGTCGCAAAAATACTTATAAGAAATCACGCAAAACCGCTCGCCATCCCACGGTTGATAGGGTAATCTCTTTCTCGTTTTGCCTTCCCAAGCAGCATGAATTCATCATTTGAATAAAATTGTGCGGTACTCCACAAATTTATGCTTAAGGAATTGTCTCATTGCTTTCAGGAATCTAGGCTCTACCACGTTTGGCATTTTTTATAACGACATTGTCGTTAAGGACAACAAGGGAAAATAAACATAATGGTCAAATCTCAGCCGATTTTGAGATATATCTTGCGGCTCGCGCCCGCGATTGCAGCAGCGGTTCTGCTTTCCGCGTGTAGTTCAACAAGTACCGCCAGAAATATGCATTCTGAGACGCATGCTGTGGGTAGTGGCGATTTATCATCACTGCAAGCCTCTCAGGATGAATTTGAAAAGATGGTCAGCAATCTGGACGTGAAGTCCCGCTTGATGGACCAATACGCTAGCTGGAAAGGCGTGCGTTACCGCCTCGGCGGCAGCACCCGGAAAGGGATTGATTGTTCAGCATTCGTTCAACGCACTTTCCGTGAACAATTTGGCCTGGAACTGCCTCGCTCCACATCCGAGCAGCAAGATTCCGGCAAATCGATTTCGCGCACCCAGTTGCGTACCGGTGATTTAGTTCTGTTCCGTGCAGGCTCTACTGGCCGTCATGTTGGTATTTACATCGGCAATAACCAGTTTGTACATGCCTCCACCAGCAGCGGCGTCACCATCTCAAGCCTGGATGAGCCGTACTGGAAGAAGCGCTATAACGAAGCACGCCGCGTTCTGAGCCGTTCCTAATCTTCTTCTTACCGTGAGTTATCCCTTGGCTGACGGTAAGAAATGAAAAAACACTGCCCCGGCGGTGTTTTTTTGTCTTTCTGCCGATGAACTCCGCAAATTAAGCTATCTCTTTTAAAGGAGATGGAACACTATTCTTTTGGCATCCCATTGGCGTGATTCAATAATACGGACAGATTCTGGCCTATGCTAACCCGCTACTTTTCACCCCGACGTAAAATCTGGTTCACCAGTATTTGTATCGGCATTGCCGTCGCCCTGCTGGCTGGCAGCATCCAGTTTATGGTCATCTACCACAACCGATCTGAACGCTTCGATCAGATAATCAAAAACGTCAGCTACTATCTCGATAGCTACTTTAGCGATTTAAACAAAACTATCGCTGGCCTCCAGCCGCTGCTCGACCAGCCCTGCGAACATATCGACTCCGGCTTAGCCGCCAGAGCCGCTTTTAGCCCCAACGTACGCGCCTTCCTGCTGGTAAAAAACGGCGAAGCGTTCTGCTCATCCGCAACAGGGGCCATGAACACGCCGTTTAAGCAGCTGATCCCCGAGTTGAATACCGACAAAGCAGTGGATATGGCCATCCTGCAGGGTACGCCGATGATGCCGGATTCCGCAGCGCTGGCGCTGTGGGTTCAGCGCCCGGGCGACAAGGACAGCGGGATCTTTGTATCAATCAACGCTAACCTGACACCCTATATTCTCTATTCCGCACGGCAAAATGATTTCAGCGGTATTGCGCTGGCTATCGGCCATACCGCAATATCCACCTTCAGCAGTACGATTATCGACCCGCAGTCCTTACACAACGATCCCATACGCCAGCTTCAGGTTCCCGGGTTGCCGCTTAACGTGTATCTCTACGCCAATAGTTGGCTTGGCGAGAATACACAATTCGCTTTGCTGCTCGGCGTGGTATGCGGCATGCTCACCGGTTTGCTCAGCTACTACATCCTGACGATCAAATCCGATCCGCGGAAATCGATCCAGTTGGGGATCAAAAATAACCAGTTCTACGTGGTCTACCAGCCGGTAGTGAAAGCCGATACACTACAGATTAGCGGCGTTGAAGTGCTCATGCGCTGGCGGCATCCGGTGGTCGGAGAAATCCCGCCCGATGTGTTTATCAATCTGGCGGAAACACAGCAGATGATCGTCCCCCTCACCCATCACCTGCTCGCGTTGATTATCCGCGACATCCCCACCCTGCAGCGTATTTTGCCGGCAGGCACTAAGCTTGGCCTCAATATTTCGCCCGCGCACCTGCATACAGACGGTTTTCAGCAAGATATGCAGCGCTTTGCTGCCGCGCTGCCGGCAAACTACTTCGACGTGGTGCTGGAGATCACCGAGCGCTCCATGATTGATAAAAACAAATCGATGGCTATTTTTGACTGGTTGCACCAGCAAGGCTTCGAAATCGCCATCGATGACTTCGGCACCGGCCATAGCGCACTTATCTATCTTGAACGCTATAACTTTGACTATCTGAAGATCGACCGCGGTTTTGTGCAGGCCATCGGCACCGAAACCGTCACCTCGCCGGTACTGGATGCAGTTCTCACGCTAAGTCGTCGCCTGCAGTTGAAAACCGTTGCCGAGGGTGTCGAAACGCCAGAGCAGGCGGAATGGCTACGCGACCATGGTGTGCAATATCTGCAGGGCTACTGCTTTAGTCGCCCGCTACCGCTGGAGAAACTGGTTGCCGCCCATGATGAACCGGCAAAGTATTTCACAAGCCGCTAAGGGTCGCTTATGATGCGAAATCACTTGGGTTAACGGTCAGAGGATGATATCCCATCTATGTTTGCGCGCATCAGCCTGCTGCTGCTGGCTTTATTTAGCCTCAGCAGCCAGGCGCAAACCATCAAAGAGAGCGACGCGTTCGCCATTATCGGCGAGCCAAAGTATGCCGTTGACTTTCATCACTTCGATTACGTCAACCCCGACGCGCCCAAAGGCGGTGGCATCACCCTGGCCGCCATCGGCACGTTCGACAATTTCAACCGTTACGCCCTGCGCGGCAACCCCGGCGTGCGCACCGACGCGCTGTATGACACCCTGTTTACCACTTCGGACGATGAACCAGGCAGCTATTACCCGCTGATTGCCGACCGCGCACGTTATGCCGATGATTTCTCATGGATGGAAATTACCCTCAATCCGCGCGCCCGCTTTCATGACGGCAGCCCGATTACCGCCAGCGACGTCGCCTTCACCTTTCATAAATTTATGACTGAAGGGGTTCCGCAATTTCGTCTGATCTATAAAGGAACGACCGTCAACGCTATCGCTCCGCTGACCGTCCGCATTGAGCTGGCGAAACCGGGCAAAGAAAACATGCTGAGTTTGTTGTCGCTGCCGGTCATGCCGCAGGCATTCTGGCGTAATCATAAGCTCAGCGACCCACTCTCCGTACCGCCGCTCGCCAGTGGCCCGTATCGCATCAGCCGTTGGCGGATGGGGCAATATATCGTCTATTCGCGGGTGCAGCATTACTGGGCCGCCGACCTGCCGGTTAACCGCGGGCGCTGGAACTTCGACACTATTCGCTACGATTACTATCTTGACGATAACGTCGCCTTCGAGGCCTTTAAGGCCGGGGCCGTCGATCGGCGAGAAGAAAACTCGGCGAAAAACTGGGCCACGCGCTATATCGGGCGCAACTTCAGCAACGGGTATATCGTCAAAGACGAGCATGACAATACTTCGGCGCAGGATACCCAGTGGCTGGCTTTTAACATCCAGCGGCCGGTGTTTGCCGACCGTCAGGTACGTGAGGCCATCACGCTAGCTTTTGATTTCGAGTGGATGAATAAGGCGCTGTTTTACGGTGCCTATAGCCGTGCCAATAGCTACTTCCAGAACACCGAATATGCCGCTCGCGGCTATCCTGACGCCGATGAGCTCACTCTGCTGGCGCCGATGAAAAAGGATCTGCCGCCAGAGGTCTTTACCCAGATCTATCAACCGCCAGTCTCCCGCGGCGATGGCTTTGACCGCGAAAATTTACTCAAAGCGGACGCATTGCTGAATAAAGCGGGATGGGTGCTCAAAAACCGCCAGCGGGTCAATGCCAAAACCGGCAAGCCGCTGCGCTTTGAACTGCTGCTGCCTGCTGGCGGCAATGCCAGTTGGGTGCTGCCGTTTCAGCACAATTTACAGCGTTTAGGCGTCGCCATGGATATCCGCCAGGTGGACAATTCGCAGTACAGCAACCGGCGACGCAGCCGCGACTACGACATGATGCCGAGTCTGTGGCGCGCGATGGCCTGGCCAGGCACCGACCTGCAAATCTCCTGGGCTTCGGATTATATCAACTCCAGCTATAACGCCCCCGGCGTCCAGAGCCCGGTGGTCGACAATCTTATTGCGCAGATCATCCGCTGGCAGGGCAACAAACAGAAACTACTGCCGCTGGGTCGCGCGCTGGACCGTGTGCTGACCTGGAACTATTACATGCTGCCGATGTGGTATATGGCGCAGGACCGGACGGCTTACTGGGATAAGTTCTCCTTCCCGGAAACCCGCCCCATCTACTCCTCCGGCTTTGATAGCTGGTGGTACGATGTCAACAAAGCCGCCAGACTTCCTGCGGACCGACGTTAAGGATTCAAGATGGGCGCCTATCTGTTCCGCCGACTGTTACTGGTAATCCCGACGCTGTGGGCGATAATCACCATCAACTTTTTTATTGTGCAGATTGCGCCGGGCGGGCCGGTCGATCAGGCTATCGCCGCCGTGGAATTCGGCGACCGCAGCGGGATGCCTGGCGCCGGCGATAGCGGCATGGGCGCCAGCCACGCGCGCACCGGGGTGGGCAATATCAGTGAAGGCCACTACCGGGGCGGACGTGGCCTCGACCCGGAAGTGATAGCCGAAATAACCCGCCGCTACGGCTTTGATAAACCTATTCACGAACGCTATTTCAAGATGCTTGGCGACTATCTCCGTTTTGATTTTGGCGATAGCCTGTTCCGCAGCGCTTCAGTTTTACAGCTGATTAAAGACAGCCTGCCGGTGTCTATTACCCTCGGTCTGTGGAGCACGCTGATTATCTATCTGGTATCTATACCGTTGGGGATCCGCAAAGCCGTCAGCAACGGTAGCCATTTTGACGTCTGGAGCAGTACGTTCATTATTATCGGCTACGCCATCCCGGCATTTCTGTTCGCGATCTTGCTGATCGTCATTTTCGCTGGCGGCAGTTATTTCGATCTCTTCCCGCTGCGCGGCCTGGTCTCCGCCAATTTTGATAGTCTGCCGTGGTATCAGAAGATCATCGACTATCTCTGGCATATTACCTTACCGGTACTGGCGACGGTGATCGGCGGTTTTGCCGCCCTAACCATGCTGACCAAAAACAGCTTTCTTGATGAGATCCGCAAACAGTATGTGGTCACCGCCCGCGCCAAGGGCGTCGGTGAAAAGCAGATCCTGTGGAAACACGTATTCCGCAACGCCATGCTGTTGGTGATCGCCGGTTTTCCCGCCACGTTTATCAGTATGTTCTTCACCGGTTCACTACTGATCGAGGTGATGTTCTCACTCAATGGTCTGGGGCTACTCGGCTATGAAGCCACCGTTTCGCGCGATTATCCGGTCATGTTCGGCACTCTGTACATCTTCACGCTGATCGGCCTGTTGTTGAACATCATCAGCGACATCAGTTATACGCTGGTCGACCCGCGTATTGATTTCGAGGGCCGCTAATGCCATTTCTCTCCCCCGTCAATCAAGCCCGCTGGGCGCGTTTTCGCCACAACCGTCGCGGCTACTGGTCGTTGTGGCTATTTCTGGCGCTGTTTATCTGCAGCCTCTGCGCCGAACTTATCGCCAACGATAAGCCGCTGCTGGTGCAATATCGCGGCAGTCTGTATATTCCAGCGCTGAAAACCTACAGCGAAACCACCTTTGGCGGCGATTTCGCTACCGCCGCCGACTATCAGGACCCGTGGCTGCAAAAAAGACTGGCGGAGAACGGCTGGGTGCTGTGGGCGCCGGTGCGTTTCGGTGCCACCAGCATTAACTTCGCCACCGACACCCCCTTCCCTTCGCCGCCGTCGAAGCACAACTGGCTGGGCACTGACGCTAACGGCGGCGACGTATTAGCGCGAATTCTCTATGGCGCGCGTATCTCGTTGCTGTTCGGCCTGCTGCTGACGCTCTTCTCCAGCGTGCTTGGTGTACTCGCCGGCGCGCTGCAGGGCTACTACGGCGGAAAGCTCGATCTCTGGGGGCAGCGTTTTATCGAAGTATGGTCCGGCATGCCGACGCTATTTTTAATTATCCTGCTCTCAAGCGTGGTGCAGCCCGATTTTTGGTGGTTGTTGGCGATTACCGTCCTGTTTGGCTGGATGACGCTGGTTGGGGTAGTACGCGCCGAATTCCTGCGTACCCGCAACTACGACTATATCCGCGCCGCTCAGGCGCTGGGCGTAAGCGACCGCCATATTATCCTGCGCCACATGCTGCCAAATGCGATGGTCGCCACCCTTACCTTCCTGCCGTTTATTCTTTGCAGCTCAATCACCACCCTGACCTCGCTCGATTTTCTCGGTTTCGGTCTGCCGCTGGGTTCACCATCGCTGGGTGAACTGCTTCTGCAGGGCAAAAATAATCTTCAGGCGCCGTGGCTCGGCATCGCGGCATTTTTGTCGGTCGCGCTGTTGCTGACGCTGCTGATTTTCATTGGCGAAGCGGTCCGCGATGCCTTCGACCCCAGTAAGGCGGTATAACATGAGCCAGCCGTTATTAGACATTGACGACCTCTCTATCGCTTTTCGCCGCCAGGGAGAAAGCCAGACCGTCGTGAGTAACCTGACACTGCAGATTGCGGTGGGCGAAACGCTGGCGCTGGTTGGTGAATCCGGTTCAGGCAAGAGCGTCTCCGCGCTATCGGTACTGCGTCTGCTGCCCTCACCGCCGGTCAGCTATCCGAACGGCGATATCCACTTCCACGGCCAATCGCTGCTGCACGCCGATGAACACACCCTGCGCGGGATCCGCGGCAACCGTATCGCGATGATTTTTCAGGAGCCGATGGTTTCGCTCAATCCGCTGCATAATCTGGAAAAACAGCTGTATGAAGTGCTTTCGCTACACCGCGGTATGCGTAAAGAGGCGGCGCGAGGCGAGATTCTCGATTGCCTGGATCGGGTTGGCATCCGCAACGCCTCACGGCGACTTGCCGATTACCCACACCAGCTTTCCGGGGGCGAACGCCAGCGAGTGATGATCGCCATGGCGCTGCTGACCCGCCCGGAGCTGCTTATCGCCGATGAGCCAACGACCGCGCTGGACGTCTCGGTGCAGGCGCAAATCCTGCAGTTGTTGCGCGAACTCAAACGCGAGCTCAACATGGGTATGCTGTTTATCACCCACAACCTGAGCATCGTCCGCCAGCTTGCCGATCGGGTGGCGGTGATGCAAAACGGCCGCTGCGTCGAACAAAACGGCTGCCGCGAACTGTTTCAGGCGCCGCAGCACCCTTACACCCGTCGTTTGCTGGATAGCGAACCGACCGGAAAACCGGTGCCGCTACCCGCCGATGCGCCCATTCTGCTGCAGGCCCGCGATCTCAGTGTCGCCTTTCCGATCCGCAAAGGGATCCTGCGTCGGGTGGTCGATCACAATCGGGTCGTCAATCATCTGAGTTTTACGCTACGGGCGGGAGAAACGCTGGGGCTGGTCGGCGAATCCGGTTCCGGCAAGAGCACCACCGGGCTGGCGCTGTTGCGCCTGCTCGACTCCAGCGGGGAAATGCAGTTCGCCGGCGAATCGATCCAGGGGCGCAATCGCCACCAGATGCTGCCGCTGCGCCGCCGTATTCAGGTAGTCTTTCAGGATCCCAACTCGTCGCTCAACCCACGCCTGAGCGTTCTGCAGATTATCGAGGAGGGACTGCGCGTCCATCAGCCAACGCTGACGCCTGCTGAACGCGAGCAGTCGGTCATTCAGGTGATGCAGGAAGTCGGGTTAGATCCTAATACGCGACAGCGTTATCCGGCGGAATTCTCCGGCGGTCAGCGCCAGCGTATCGCCATTGCTCGGGCGCTGATCGTTAAACCGCAGCTTATCGTGCTGGATGAACCGACCTCATCGCTGGATAAAACCGTACAGGCGCAGATCCTGACGCTACTGAAGACGTTGCAGCAAAATCATCAGTTGGCCTATCTGTTTATCAGCCATGATTTGCGCGTTGTGCGCACGCTCTGTCATCAGGTGATGGTGCTGCGGCAGGGAGAAGTCGTCGAGCAAGGTGAATGCGAGCGCGTGTTTACCGCACCGCGGCAGGAATATACCCGCCAGCTGTTGGCGTTAAGCTGACGGTCAAAAAGGGTTGTTGCCGGAAAACGGCTCAGCAATCGCGACGCCAAAATTTTTCAGGCGGCAGGTCGCGGCGAATTCATCCTGCATGTTGACGAACAGGCAAGGTTCCCCTTCACACTCAAGGATAGAACTATCCACTTCAATGTCGCTCAGCGCCTGGCTCAGCGTGCGCATCACCGGCCACGCGTTCTCGCCGTCCGGACTGAGCAGCTTTAACGCCACCAGGCTATTTTCGCCCTGCGTGCCGTTTTGCGGAATCGGTTCAACTCTTGAACCCGCAAAACCGGCCAGCCAGCGATAGCTCTGCGGCAGTCGGTGTACGATAGAGAGTTGCTGTGTATTCACTTGGTTTCCCCGGAAGCAAAAGGCTTCACAATAAATTTACATCAATATTAACACATTGTTGACAAATAGTCCTGCAACAGCATCGAAAACGCTGGCACCCACACGAGGCCTGGGTTAACGGCTTATTATCAAGAACTTTATAGTTGCCTTACGGAAACAGTTCGCGGCTATATGTACCCGTTTCTGTGATCCAAAACAACTTTTTTATCGCAACATTGCGACTTTTTACACTAATTGATTTTACATAAAAGAAACAAATAGCTAAACAGGGAAGCGAATTTCGGTTGATATGTATCAAAAAAGGGGCGGAAATCGCCCCTGAAAATGTGACTTAATGTGCGACTTTTCGCCGCCGGCTGGCGTAGAGATAGAAGAGAATAGAGCTGATGGCGCAAAACGCGATAGAAATCAGCATCGGCCAGGCGGTGGTAAAGGTAGCCATCGATAGCAACGCGCCAATAATCGCACCAATCCCAAAGCGGAAAGTGCCGGCCAACGATGAAGCGGTACCCGCCATATGCGGAAACTCATCGAGGATCACCGCCATCGCGTTTGAGGAGACCATCGACACGCAGCCGACGAACGCCGCCACGCCCAGCACCAACGACCAGAAGCCGACGTCGAGCAGCGCGCAAACCACCATCCATATTGCCATCACCAACTGGATCCACAGGCCCGTGCGGAACATATTCAGCGCCCCGACCCGGCGAACAAAGCGGCTGTTGATGATGGTCATGATGAACAGGAACACGATATTCAGCGCAAAGTAGTAACCGAAGTGCTGCGGCGACACGTGATTAATGTTGATGTAGACAAACGGACCGGCGCTAAGGAACGAGAACATCCCGGCAAAACTGAAGCCGCTCGCCAGCATATAGCTCAGTACCCGCTTATGGCGGAACAGCGTGGCGAAATTGCCAAGCGTGGTGCGAATATGGAACTTCTGCCGCCGCTCCACCGGCAGCGTCTCGCTAATAAAGAAAGCGATCATCGCCGAGGCCAGCAGCGCCGCCAGCGCGAGGATCCAGAAAATCGCATGCCAGCTAAACCACACCAGCACCGCCCCGCCGACCATCGGCGCCACCAGCGGCGCAATGGTCGTGACCAGCATGACAAACGACATCATCCGCGAAAACTCTTCTTTCGGATAGATATCGCGCATCAGGGCGTTGATCACCACACTCGCCGCCGCCGCGGCCAGGCCGTGGAAGAAACGCATGGTAATCAACATATCGATGGTCTGCGACAATGCGCAAGCCACCGCCGCCGCGGCGAAAATGAGCGTACCGCCAAGGATCACCGGCTTCCGGCCAATGCTATCGGCCATCGGCCCGTACAACAGCTGGCCCAGCGCAAAGCCCAGAATATAGGTACTGAGCGTCATCTGCGCGCTGCCGTCCGGCACATTAAACTGCGCCGAGATAACCGGTAGCGCCGGTAGATACATATCAATAGACAGCGGCATTAACATGGCCAGCAGGCCAAGAATAAACACAATCCCAAATGAAGAATTCTGCTTCGTCGTCACGTTTTACTCCGTGCAGGTGGGGCGCCGACGCTGGCGATTTCTTCCGCCGTCAGCGGGCGGTATTCGCCAGGCTCCAGCGACTCATCGAGCGTAATCTCGCCGATGCGCTCGCGATGTAATCCAACCACGTGGTTACCCACGGCGGCAAACATACGTTTGACCTGATGGTAGCGGCCTTCGCTGATGGTCAGGCGCACTTCGGTCGGAGTGATGACTTCCAGAACGGCGGGCTTGGTGAGCTCTTTTTCGTTATGCAGCTGGACGCCCCTGGCAAAGTGCTCTGCCGTCCCCTCTTCCAGCGGCTTTTCCAGCGCCACCAGATAGGTTTTTTCGCAGTGATGACGCGGCGAGGTGATGCGATGCGACCACTGACCATCATCGGTCATCAGCACCAGCCCGGTGGTGTCGATATCCAGACGCCCGGCGGCATGCAGCTTGTGCGCGACCGGCTCATCAAGGAAATAGAGGATTGTCGGATGATCGGGATCGTCAGTTGAACAGACGTAACCCTGCGGCTTGTTGAGCATAAAGTAACGAGGACCGTGTTGCTGGGTCAGCGTATTGCCGTCATATTCCACCTCGTGCTCCGGCTGGAGCTTAAAGGCGGTATCTTTCACAATGTCGCCATCCACGGTAACGCGGCTGCCGCGGATTTCACGCCCGGCAATAGCACGGCTGACGCCAAGCTGCTGAGCGATAAACTTATCAAGTCGCATGAGATTTTTTTAGCCTGTAATAATGCTGGAGCGGGCAATTCGCCCGAAAAAGAAGAATTCCATTGGCTAGTATAACGGGCTCTTAACACCACTCAAGGGAAAAGATTCGTGGCATACTATTTGCGAGTTAATTAACCCCCGAGAATTGATGACTTTTACATTACGCCCCTACCAAAAAGAGGCGGTCGACGCCACCCTTGCCTGGTTTCGCCGCCACCATGAACCTGCCGCCATCGTACTGCCGACCGGCGCCGGAAAAAGCCTGGTGATCGCCGAGCTGGCGCGGCTGGCGCGTGGACGCGTGTTAGTACTGGCTCACGTAAAAGAGCTGGTGGCGCAGAATCACGGCAAATACTGCGCGCTTGGGCTTGAGGCGGATATCTTCGCTGCCGGTCTGCAGCGTAAGGAAAGCCGCGGCAAAGTGGTGTTCGGCAGCGTACAGTCGGTAGCGCGTAACCTCGAACAGTTCCAGAGCGAATTCTCCTTGCTGATCGTCGATGAGTGCCACCGCATCAGCGATGACGACGACAGCCAGTATCAGCAAATTATCAGCCACCTGCGTCAGGTTAACCCGCAGCTCAGGCTGCTCGGTCTGACCGCTACCCCATTTCGTCTGGGTAAAGGCTGGATCTATCAGTTCCACTATCACGGCATGGTGCGCGGCGATGAAAAAGCGCTGTTTCGCGACTGCATTTACGAGCTACCGCTGCGCTACATGATCAAGCATGGCTACCTGACGCCGCCGGAACGTCTCGATATGCCGGTGGTACAGTACGATTTCAGCCGTCTACAGGCGCAAAGCAATGGTTTGTTCAGCGAGAGCGATCTCAACCACGAGCTAAAAAAACAGCAGCGCATTACGCCGCACATCGTCAGCCAAATCGTGGAGTTCGCCGAAAGCCGCAAAGGGGTGATGATCTTCGCCGCCACCGTCGAACACGCGCGGGAAATCACCGGCCTGCTGCCGTCGGCGGAGGCAGCACTGATTACCGGCGAAACACCGGGGGCAGAGCGCGATCGCATCATCGACGCCTTTAAAGCGCAGCAGTATCGCTACCTGGTTAACGTCGCGGTGTTGACCACCGGCTTCGATGCCCCGCACGTCGATCTGATCGCCATCCTCCGCCCAACCGAGTCGGTCAGTCTTTACCAACAAATCGTTGGCCGTGGCCTGCGCCTGGCGCCAGGGAAAACCGACTGTCTGATCCTCGATTACGCCGGTAATCCCCACGACCTGTATGCGCCGGAAGTCGGCTCGCCAAAAGGGAAAAGCGATAATGTTCCGGTGCAGGTCTTCTGCCCGGCTTGCGGTTTCGCCAATACCTTTTGGGGCAAAACGACCGCCGACGGAACCTTAATCGAGCACTTTGGCCGCCGCTGTCAGGGCTGGTTTGAAGACGGTGACGGTCACCGCGAACAATGCGATTTCCGTTTTCGTTTTAAAAATTGTCCGCAGTGCAACGCCGAGAATGATATCGCCGCCCGTCGCTGCCGCGAGTGCGACACCATTCTGGTCGATCCTGACGACATGCTGAAGGCGGCGCTGAAGCTAAAAGATGCGTTGGTGCTGCGCTGTAGCGGCATGGCGCTCCAGCACGGCGGCGATGAAAAAGGCCCCTGGCTGAAAATAACCTACTACGATGAGGATGGCGCCGATGTGAGCGAGCGCTTCCGTCTACAGACGCCCGCCCAGCGCACCGCCTTTGAACAACTGTTTATACGTCCGCATACTCGTACGCCGGGAGTCCCGCTGCGCTGGATAACGCCAGCGGATATCATTGCCCAACAGACACTGCTGCGCCACCCCGACTTTGTCGTCGCTCGCATGAAGGGGCAGTACTGGCAAGTGCGGGAAAAAGTGTTCGATTATCAGGGGCGTTTCCGCCGCGCCAACGAGCTGCGTTAATCGCCTGCACTGAGGTTTTGATTGCCGGGGCGCCGATTGGCGGCTATAATGCCGCCCGCTTTTGCATTCGCAAAGCAGATAATCTGCCTGCTGCTGGGTCGCCTGTTGCAGGCTTTATATATAGAGAGACATCAATGTTTACTATCAACGCAGAAGTACGTAAAGAGCAGGGTAAGGGTGCGAGCCGCCGCCTGCGCGCAGCTAACAAGTTCCCGGCAATCATCTACGGTGGCGAAGCTGCTCCGGTTGCAATCGAACTGGACCACGACAAACTGTGGAACATGCAGGACAAAGCTGAGTTTTACGGCGAAGTTCTGACCATCGTTGTCGATGGTAAAGAAGAGAAAGTAAAAGTTCAGGCTGTTCAGCGTCACCCGTTCAAGCCGAAACTGTCTCACATCGACTTCGTTCGCGCTTAATCGCCGATAGCAAGTTGTATGGCAAGCGCCTCGGGTCTTCGGACTCGGGGCGTTTTGTTATGTACGCAACCATAGCTCCGGCGCGTCATCCACGATCTCTCCCAGCGCGCGGTGTTTATTCATCCCCGGCAGCCACAGCATCACCATCGTAACGTTAAGCCCCTGATTACCGACCTCTGTCACAATCTCGCTAATGCCCTGCCACTCGTCGGGCCGTAAATGATCGGGTAAAAATCCCCATCCCTGCCCCTGCTCCATCGCGTGACGCAGCATGGTAATTTCATTCATGTACAGCGTATGACCGGAAATTTGCAGCCGACGGGCGATTTGATCATCGCTGCGACGGTGCATCACCAACTGCGGCGTCAGCGATAAATTCAGCAGCGTCAGCGGACGCACGGCGTCGGTAAACAGGCTTTGCGCGGCGTAAAAACGCAGATCGACGGAGCCTAATGCCCGCCACTCCATCTCGCTACCCAGCGTACGGTTATTGGCCTGACAAATAGCTATCTCCGCGACGCCATAAGCCAACGCCTGCTCCGCCTCGCGTCGCGAAGCGCTCCAGCAACTAAGGCGAATCTGTTTTTGCGCAAGGCTATCGGCCAACGCGCAAAGAAACGCACGCGGGACAAACGGATCGTACACCAGGCGTAACGCCTGCCAGGCGGTCTGCGGCAGCGTTTGGGCGAAAGATTCGAAAGCCTGAGCCTGACGCAACAACAAATGCGCCTGGCGAAAAAGCTGCTCGCCTTCAGCAGTCAGCGTCAGACTGCGCCCTTCGCGGCTGAATAGCCGATAGTCCAGCGCATCTTCCAGATAATCCAGCAGATCGCGAAGCGTCGTACGGTCTTTACCTAAGCGAAGCGCCGCCCGCGACAGGCTGCCGGTCTCGGCGATCGTCGCGAATGCCTCAATCTGCGCAAATGAGTACTGCAGGGTTTTCATCCTTCACTCCCTTTCGGGGGAAAATCCCCCGTTTGTTGATTTTAGCCTGCGCGAGTCGATTTATATACTGCACAGCGAATCTATGGCGAATGAGGAAACGAGGATGATAAGAAAACCACTGGCTCTGGCGTTAATGCTGACGGTACTGCCAACAGCGGCGATGGCGCAGAACTGCGGCGGCCTGATGCTGGATGTCTGCCCGACGCCTTACGACCAAAAGCTGCCTGCCGCGAAAGATATGCTCACCTGGGATCAGACCTCGCGCGTGGTTGGCTTTCGTAATGACTATCGCAACTATGCCGGCGACGTATTCCGCCACGGCGCGTCGGTACCGCTGGCGCGCGCCGATAAGCAGTTGACCCATGCCAGCTATACGGTTAACGGCCACACCTGGGATCTCCAGGATTACCTGAAGCGCGAAAACGTCAGCGGCATGCTGGTGCTGAAAGATGGCAAAGTCGCCTGGAAATATCTCGGTGAGGGTAATACCGACACCACGCTGTGGACCTCGCGCTCGGTGGGGAAATCGGTGGTCTCGACGCTGGTCGGCATCGCTATTCAGCAGGGTAAGATCCATTCGCTCGACGATCTGATTACCGTTTATGAGCCCGGCCTGAAGGGTACCGCCTGGGATGGCGTGACGCTGAAGCAGCTGATTCAACACACCAGCGGCGTAGAATGGAATGAAGATTACACTGATCCACAGTCGCATTTCGCCCGCCTGACCCAGTGCGAAGCACAGCCTGGCGCCTACGACTGCGTGCGTAAAATTATCTCGACCTTGTCGCGTAAACACCCGGCAGGCGAGCAGTGGTCTTACTCCTCCGGCGGCGCCTGGCTGTTGGGCGATGTGCTGGAACGCGCGACCGGCATGTCGCTGGCCGCCTGGCTTGAGCAGTCGCTGTGGCAACCGGCCGGTATGGCTCACGATGGCGTCTGGCACGCCTATAAGAAAGGACAGCATGATGTCGGCGCCCACGGCTTTAACGCCACTCTTGAAGACTGGGGCCGCTTCGGCGAATTTGTTGCTCGCGATGGTCGTTTGAGCAACGGCAAACAGCTGGTACCGGCAGGCTGGTTCGATCAGGCCTCTAACTGGACTACAGCGCTGAACTCGGTCTCGGCGGCGCATCCGGAAGGTATCTATGGCTATCAATGGTGGAACAACGCCATTCCGGCTAATGCGAAAAACGTACAGCCGACGCCACAGGAAGGGTTGAAAGGCTCACTGTGGGCGCTGGGGATCTACGGCCAGGTGATCATGGTGAACCGCGCCGAACATCTGGTGATCGTGCAGTGGTCAACCTGGCCGCAGGCTGAGCCGTCCTTCAACGCCCAACCACTGGAAGCAGCGTTGATGTACAGCGCCATCGCCCGCGAACTACGCTAATCTCCCTGCTCCTTGCCGCTTAGACGGTAAGGAGTGTATCTGCATTCAGCGCCAAATGCTGCAGCAGCATGATGGTTTTAGCATCCACAATTTCGCCATCGCGAATCGCCTGCAGCGCCCGTGCCAGCGGCCACTCCAGTACTTCAATATCTTCACCTTCCGCCGCCAGCCCGCCGCCCTCGCCGTGTCGGTCGTCAGCCGAGTACTCGGCGATAAAAAAGTACAGTTTTTCCGTGACCGAGCCCGGGCTCATATAGGCCGTGAACACCGGTTCAATACGGGTGACGCGAAAACCGGTCTCCTCTTGCGCTTCCGCAATAATGCGCTCTTCCGGCGATGCGTTATCCAGCAACCCCGCGGCAGCCTCAATCAAAAACCCGTCGTGGCCGTTGATCCATACCGGAAAACGAAACTGACGGATCAGCACCACGCTCCGTTTGTGGCGATTATAGAGCAGGATCACCGCGCCGTTGCCGCGGTCATAGGCCTCCCGGCTCTGTTCCTGCCAGTGCCCATCCCGACGCAGCAGCTCAAAGGTATATTTTTTCAGCGTGTACCAGTTATCGGACAGTAGCGTTTCGCGTACGTGGCGAACGCGGGGTGCGTCAACGTGCATGTTTTTCCCCCTCTAAGGTGACAGCCGGCAACATAACATGCATAATCGTGCACAAACAAGATAAATCATGAAGGAAAAAGCATGCTCGCCAGCCAGAGAAAACAACAGATCCTTAAACTCCTTGCCACCGAAAAGCAGGTGATGTCGGGGGAGCTAAGCCAGCGTTTTAAGGTCTCGGAAGACTCGATACGCCGCGATCTACGCGAACTGGCAGCGGAAGGGAAGCTGCAGCGGGTGCACGGTGGCGCTCTGCCGATTTCCGCAGCTATCGCCCCAATCGAAAACAGAAAAAGCGTGCAGGTGATCTCTAAACAGGCGGTGGCGCGTCAGGCGGCGATGCTAATTCAGCCGGGACAGGTGGTCATCGTTGATGGTGGGACAACAACGACGGCGATGATCGCCTGGTTGCCCACCGACCTCGCCTGTACAGTGGTAACCCACAGCCCCGGGATCGCCGTGGCGCTGGTCGAGCATCCGCAGATCGAGGTGATCCTGCTGGGCGGGAAGTTGTTTAAACATTCGGTGGTGGCGGTTGGCGCCGACACACTGGCAGCGATGGCACGAATCAACGCCGATCTGTTTTTTATGGGTGTGACCGGAGTGCACCCGCAGGCGGGCTTTACCACCGGAGATTACGAAGAAGCGGGGATCAAGCGCGCGCTGGCGGCCAGAGCGGCAGAAACCGTGGTAATGGCCTCTGCGGAGAAGCTCAATTCCGCTTCCACCTTTGCTATTGGCGAGCTGAATCTCGCCAGCACGCTAATCGTCGATAGTTCGCTAGACGCGGCATTAAGCCAGCGACTTGCGCAGAACGGAGTGGAGATTATTCAGGCGGCAGGCTAACCCGGCGTCATGATGCTCCGCCGGGTTAATTCAGCTGGCGTTAATTACCACCGGAAGTACGGCGCTGCAGCTGGTCGCGCAGGTTCGGCGGCGTACCTTTGATCGTGAGCGTATCCGTTGCCGGATCCCAGAACACACGTTCGCCTAACAGCATCGCATCGAAATTGATGGTCAGGCCGCCGCCGCTGCCGGCGAATTTGGTCAGCTGGCGCAATGTGCTGCGATCTGCCGGGAAGCTTTCTTCCAGCTCGTAGCCCTGCTCGGCGGTAAACTCCTGGAAGCTCTTTTCACTGACGCCGGAGAGTTCTTTGGACAACGACTCCAGTTCAATCTCTTCCCCTGCCTGCAACTGTTCGTTGCAGTAGGTGTACACCTGTTGGCGCACATTCTGGCGCTCAGATTTATCCAACTGCGCGTCAGAGGCAAAATCATCCACCGCCTGCAGCAAACCGCGGTTCTGCGCTTTGGCGTTGAGACCTTCGCTGGCGCCGAGGAAATCCATGAAGAAATCGGCGACTTTGCGCCCCACCCGCCCTTTCAGGAAAGTCAGGTAACGGGTCGATTCAGGATTGGTTTCCCACTCAGTCAAATCGATACGCGCCACGATGTCGGCATGGTTAATATCTAAATAATGCGTGGAGCTGATATCCAGCTCTTCGTTAACGCGCATGCTGCTCAGGTTATTGAGCACCGCCACCAACAGATACTCGACCGCCAGGTAGCGATACTGACAGAACAGCACGATACCGCCTTCGGCGAAGGGATACTTCGCCAGTTCATCACGCAGACGCCCCGTCGCCGCACGGCTGAAAGGAAGAAACGCTTCTTCACCCTGTCGCTGTAAACGCAACGCCTGCGCCAGCTCGCTGTCTTCGTTAAAAAGACCGTAGGCCTTACTTTTTGCGCTATAGACGCGATGCAGCTCGGCCATCATTTCTACGACTGTCGCATTCGGTTCCAGCAGTGAATCGCGCAGCACTAGTTCAAGATTCTGTTCATCACGTTTAATCAACTGATGCAGGGCAATCTGGTCGATATCCAGACTCATGTTAAACTCTCCTTTTAGACCGGGCGGTATTCAACCACCGCCGGGACGACGACGCAACCGGCGCGTGTCTCTTTCATGCCTGAGATTCGCGTTCCTGCGCGCTTTTGCGCCGTGGCGAAAAAATGCGGAAAAAAAGCTGCTGCTACGGTAATATGTTGCCCTTTCACGAACAAACAGATTTTGAGTTTATGCCGCAAATATCCCGCTATAGCGATGAACAGGTCGAACAGTTGCTCAGTGAGTTGACGAACGTCCTGGAAACACACAAAGCACCGGTTGACCTGTCACTGATGGTGCTGGGCAATATGGTGACCAACCTGATCAATAGTAGCGTCGCACCGGCGCAGCGTCAGGCGATCGCCCGTTCTTTCGCCCAGGCACTGCAATCGTCTATTAACGACGACCCAGCGCACTAAGGATAACGAACAACAGTATATGGTGACTCTTCGTCAGCCCTACCGAGAAAAAGTCTCCCAGATGGTCAGTTGGGGACATTGGTTCGCCCTGTTCAACATGTTGTTGGCTATGGTGCTCGGCAGCCGCTATCTTTTTGTCGCCGACTGGCCAACGACGCTTGCCGGACGCGTTTTCTCGTATGTCAGCCTCGTTGGCCACTTCAGCTTTCTGGTTTTCGCCAGCTATGTACTGGTTCTATTCCCACTGACCTTTATCGTCGGCTCGCAGCGGCTGATGCGCTTCCTGTCGGTTATTTTCGCCACCGCGGGAATGACGCTGCTGCTCATCGATAGCGAAGTCTTTACCCGCTTCCACCTGCACTTAAACCCTATCGTCTGGGAACTGGTGATTAACCCCGACCAGAACGAAATGGCTCGCGACTGGCAGCTGATGTTTATCAGCGTACCGATCATCTTCCTGATTGAGATGCTCTTCGCCACCTGGAGCTGGCAAAAGCTACGGAGTTTGACGCGTCGCCGCCACTACGCGCGCCCTGTAGCCTGGTTTTTCTTTATCTCCTTTATCAGTAGCCACCTGATTTATATCTGGGCGGATGCTAATTTCTATCGCCCGATCACCATGCAGCGAGCCAACTTACCGCTGTCTTATCCGATGACCGCCCGCCGCTTCCTTGAGAAGCACGGCCTACTCGATGCGCAGGATTACCAGCGCCGTCTGGTTGAGCAAGGCGCGCCGGAAGCGGTTTCGGTGCAGTATCCGCTAAGCGATCTGCGCTATCGCGACCTCGGCACGGGTTACAACGTGCTGCTCATTACCGTGGATAATCTCAATTATTCACGCTTTGAGAAAAACATGCCGCAGTTGGCCGCTTTTGCAAAAGAAAACGTCAACTTTAGCCAACACATGAGCTCCGGCAACAATACCGACAACGGGATGTTCGGCTTGTTCTACGGCATTTCGCCGGGCTATATGGATGGCGTGCTTTCCGCGCGTATTCCGGCTGCGCTGATTACCGCCCTCAACCAGCAGGGTTATCAATTAGGTCTGTTCTCGTCAGATGGCTTTAGCAGCCCGCTCTACCGCCAGGCGCTGCTGTCCGACTTCTCGTTGCCAGCCGCCAAAATGCAAAGCGACGAACAAACCGCCGATCAGTGGATTGGCTGGCTGGATCGCTACGCGCAAGATGAGAACCGTTGGTTCTCGTGGGTATCGCTGAACGGTACCAATATTGACAGCAGCCAGCAGCAGAACTTTGCACGCACCTACGGTCGGGCTGCGGGCAGCGTCGATACACAAATCGGCCGCGTGCTGGACGCGCTGCGTAAGGCGGGCAAACTGGACGATACGGTGGTCATCGTCACCGCCGGACACGGCATGCCGCTGGATCCACAGCAGAATAAATTCGACTGGTCGCGAGCCAACCTGCAGGTACCGCTGGTTATCCATTGGCCAGGTACGCCAGTGCAGGAGATTTCGACGCTCACGGATAACAAAGATGTGATGACGACGCTGATGCAGCGCCTGCTGCACGTGTCTACGCCGGCTAACGAGTACTCGCAGGGCGAGGATCTGTTTAGCCCGGCTCGCCGCCGCAGCTGGGTTACCGCGGCGAATAGCGACACGCTGGCCATTACGACGCCTGCGGTGACCGTGGTGCTGGACCATAATGGCACCTATCACACCTGGAGCCACGATGGCGTGAAGGTGAAAGACCAGAAACCGCAGCTTAGCCTGCTGCTGCAAGTGTTGACGGATGAAAAACGCTTTATCGCTAACTAATTGATTAATTTTGAATCAATCGGTTGTCAGCGACTTGCATTCGATGGGGGAACGGGTAATATTATCCTCCACGCGTCGGCACGTAGCGCAGCCTGGTAGCGCACCGTCATGGGGTGTCGGGGGTCGGAGGTTCAAATCCTCTCGTGCCGACCAAAAACCTTCGAAAAACCAGCCTCTTATGGCTGGTTTTTTTGTGCCTGTTTTTTGTGCGGGGAAATAAATGGGGAATTACTGGGGAAAAACTCCCGTCAAAACTACATGACTGGGCAATCGTCGAACTCACCTGATCTTGCATCATTTATTATGTACGTGACTACCCCAAACACAGTGCGATGGCTGTGGTAAGCATCATCATTTTGCTTTGGCAACTCCTCCCGTTTACCTGTCAGAAGATCCTCAAGATATGGATATGGCATTTCCCTGTATCGCCTTATCTTAAATTCCCCATCCACGCTACAAACCAACAATGAACCATCATATGGGCTAAGTGATGAATCTATGATCAGCAACGCGCCCTGGAGGATCCCGGCCCGATAGTAGGTACTCCCTGCCCGCATAAAATAGGTTGCCGACGGATGCCTGATAAACCCCTCATCAAGAGATATACCTTGTTCTTCAAAATGTTGAGCGGGTAACAGAAAATCCATGGTATTGACTCCTCAATTTTATACTGTATATAAAAACAGTAAAAAAGGATATTCAATGTTCGTAGAACTCGTGTACGACAAGCGCAATGTTCAAGGCCTGCCTGGCGCTCAGCAAATCATACTTACCGAGCTGACGAAGCGGGTACACCAGCTCTTCCCCGATGCAGGGGTGAAAGTAAAACCAATGCACACCAACCTACTAAGAAAAGCGAGAAGGAACGGCTTAACCGTGGTTTGAAGAAGCGTATACTTGGTTGGTTAATGAGCGATACCACATGTTCAACGATATCAGTTCCGGTTTTCTGCTCTTGTAGGGAAATATTTATATATCGTCTTTACTCCAACCCCAATCACTTATGCCACCTGTCGCCGAGTGGCTATGCTTTACGGCATCCTTCTTCAGAGCGTTCTCTTAAACCAACGAGTACTCTCCAGCCTCTCTCTACGACAGATTATCTACCTGGCCCCTCTAGCATTTCTCATAATCACTAACGAACGTATAGACTATAAAAATGACCATAATGCAGATGCACTTAACGAATTGATCTGAAGGAGTAGAGTTACCAGATATGCCTACAACTTCAATACGAGCTTAATTATCTACAAAACATTAAATAAGAATTAATAACCTAAATTTATTACTAGTCATAATTCAGAGATTGTAATTTATTATTAATCCGATTCGCACAAACAACTGATTATTTATACAGTAAAATGAAATACACCGAAAGCAAGAGAGGACTGCATGACTACAAATGATACTTTAAGGGAAGATTTAAACTCTACACAAGAGGGGCTTGGTGGCGATCTGGTTAACACTCCTTATCACATAAGTGTAACCAAATTACTTAGTCTAGGTCGTATCGTATATCCAGAAATGTTTGGCATAGATTTATCTATGCCATCGGACGACGATTTATGGTCTGCAATGTTTAAAGGACTCTCCGAACTAGAGGACACATCGTTATCTAGCGACTTACCTTATACCATTGATTTACGTGGTAAAATTTACACACTAAGCTCATCCCACAAACTCGATATAAATTTCAATATTATTAATGGTACCATTTTCATGGCTGGCGGTCAGATAGTTATGGGTGATGAAGCCAGCGGAGCCAAGACAAGAAGACATTATCTTAGAGATCTTAAGGTTAGATATATCGATGACGGAAAGGCTTACTATAATGATGCATTAATTAAAATTGCAAGATGTTATAATACATTTGTTATCAATTGTGATTTTTGGGCAGGTATTTCTACAAATAAAGATGCCGATGGAAATCCGCTTCGAGCCAGATATGGTCTGTGGCTTGGTTCAAAAAGAGCTTGGGGATGTTCAATAATTGGCGGAGAATATTATGGTGGACAAATCTGTTGTCGCATTGGGTTTACCAACGATCATACTGGTATCACTGTAACTGGTGGAGTTACATTCCATCATGGCTTAGTTGGAAATCTATTAATGTGCAACCCCGCGGGTTCAATAGTTTCCGGGTGTAACATTGAGCACTCCGAAGATGGCGCATGGGGACTCGCTATTACATCCAACACAAACAGTGGTAGTAACTCAGCGCATGGGGTAATAATTGAAGGGTGTTACCTATATAATAATGGAAATGGCACGAATGGTAATATAAATGCTGATGCTGGTGTCTTAATTGGTTGTGATGTGCCAGGGACATATGGGTTTGATAACAGTGGAGTCATAATTACGAGCCTTAATACAGCACATAGCATTACTGCACGAAATAACTATATTGTATCGCCAAAACAATTACGAGCAGTTAAACTAAGAGGATTATACGGCTTAAAGGTTGAGGATAATAAATACGGCGTATCACTCAATGAATCATATGGTTTTATTGTTGAGGGAACAGCAGCACGAACATTTATTATCAATAACAGAAACCAGTCAACTGGCGTTTCAGATGAAGTTGAATACTCTTCTACAAACAAACCTCAGATTGGCGGAAGGGGCAGTACATTTACCCCAAGTATTATAGGAAAGGACATAACCGGAAGCATTAGTTACAGTTCCAGAGGTGGTGACTATTACATTGATAATGGTATGTGCTACCTTTCATTATGGTTAGCGGTAAACTTAGTCAACACAAAACCCTCTGGTGATTTATCTATAAATCTTCCTTTACCTATTAGCTTAGGGAAAAGGTCCGGATGCGGCGTATTTACATTGGAACTAGATGACTCTACCTCAACTGAAACAGAAAATACCATTCCAAACAGTTCATTGCCTGTAACTGCATCAATTACGAACGCCAATGAATTGAAACTTTATATAGCAGGAAAACCCATGCAGGGGAGCGTTATAAAAAGCTTAACAGAGCTACAACTTTCAATATTATACCCTGTAGATGGAGCTATTTTTACAGGCTAAAAAACAATCAGCGACTATAAAGGAAAAACAATATTTTCGGATAGATACAAATCATCCATAATAGACCAACTGTAGGATTAAAGTAATCCCCCCCGGTAACTCTTGCATACAGTTACCGGGCTGGGGTCAATCCAACCCACAGGGATACAGGAAGTAAAATGCCCGATAGGTTAAGTATTAAGCTAACGTTAATGAGAAAGAAGTTACCGATACAACATTACAGGTAACACGAACAAAAAACACCCCCTATTGTTTTTTCTTAAGAAAAATGGAAAAAAATAAAATATTATTACCTCTCCATTTATTTTAACATCATGGCATGTTAGTCACAGGAGAATATTCGATTTGAAACCGTATAAATACTATCGGGATGATGAATAATAGCCACGGAATAAAAAGCGTGTCGATAGCTATATTGGATGTATGACGCATGGGAAAAAGCTACGCCTTTTCTGGCCCATGACCGCCGTAAAATTCAATTAACACCACGCCAAGCTGATCGGCCTCTTGTTCAATGATATCCAGAATATGCTCTGACTCCAGAAGCCGTTCAGATTCCGTCACCACCTCAAGGTGCTCCGATGTGACCCGATCGCCAAATAACATCAGCGCCATGTCGCCATGCTGCCGGGAAGACCACTGCAACCCATGAACATCCGGGTAAGCATGATAGATAGCGACGGAGTACTCCTGCGTAAATACATACTGTTCCGCCGGTGAATCAAGAAGCTCAGCGCGCTTTACTCCCATCTTGCGCAGCGTTTTAGGATTTAAATCCGCCAGATTTAGATCCAAAACGGGCTTTACGACGGAATGCACCTTCCCTTCCAGGCGCCCCAAATCAAAGGGGATGCCGGCCGAGTCAACGGGCAGGTCGTGAAAAACCGTTTCCATCACCGCAACAGCAGTGCTGGCGCCGCCATATAGCGTCGGTACGCCGTTGCGCATTGGACTAAAACGCGCGTTCCCCTGGCCTGGATTAAATTGCACCGCGGTGAAGTGCGCGGAGTGGATCCTGTAAATAGGTTTTCCGGCAGCCCAGGTGACAATATTGATCGCCAGCTTTTCTTTGGGGGCAGGAATACATCGTTCAACCTGCCCACTATCGTGCGAATCAGCCATGCGCGCCGCCATCCGCCTCAGCCTGCGCCGCCTTCAGCACCTGGCCGGGCATGGTTTTCAGGACATCTTTCGGCTTTTTGCCCGCCAGCCAGCTATTGGCTGAGCCGAACCAGATGGCTAATCCCCATGGCGTTTTCTTCTCACCAAATAATGCGATAACCTGTTTAACAACCGGTACCGGCCGGTATCCTTCATCCAGCGCATATCGCGGATACTGGTCTTTCCCATTCAGCTGCAAGGCAAATATCTTACCCGCGGATTTCCAGCGATTAGGTCCGGCGCTGGGATTGCTGTTTTTAAACTGCGCTTTATCCGAGAGCGCTTTTGCCGACAACCACTCGGAATCAGCCAAAATATGCGCGTTAAGTGCTTCGCGACGCTGTGAATTACGTTCCGTACGCATCTGCTTAGCGGATTTAAGCCCCCCTTCTGTAGAACGTTTATCCGCCTTCGGAACACGCGCGGTTTGACGTGTTCTTACGCCGGGTATCACAATCCCCATCGATGCGATAACGGCATTAACCGCAGCACTCATCGCGACTTTGAGGGTTTCATCAAACCCGGTGTGGTGTTCGCGGATATCCCCTAAATCAATCACTAAATACTCAGAATCGGCTCGCGTCGTCAGGGTGCGCAGCTCATCGCCGCTGACGGTTTTAATGTCAAAGAAGGATGCTTTACGGTTCGCGGTAGTGCTCTTTGCTGTCATCCCGCCCCTCCTTATTTTGGATATATTGGTTATATTCATTATATAACTAATATGCGTGTTGTCACCTGACATGAGCAAAATTTACGCTATTGCTGACACATTATCATTCCTGCTCGCTCTGGAGGCGGTTTCTCTGCCTTTGCGGAGACCGTCCCCTGGCGTGGCCATGGTAAGCCTGCCGGTAAATGACTAAACTGCATCTATCATTCGACTGTATTAGTCATCGGCAGGAGCGGATTGCATGAGAGTTAATGGACTTACCAAGGGATTTTTTATCCTTATTTTATTTATCGTCACTCTGGCGTTTTTTGATGTTCTTTCCCCCTACTACTCCGCAATCCTCTGGACCGCGATCCTGGCGGTGATCTTCAACCCGGTCAAAAACAAAATCCGTTCTCGGATGGGGGAACGTAATGGCATTGCAGCGCTACTGACTATCGTCATTATCTGTCTTATCGTATTTACCCCATTGGCCATCATCATTTCGTCGCTGGCCTTCGAGCTGAACGTGGTGTACACCAAACTACAGCATAACGACACTCAATTCCCGACTGTGGTCGCCAATCTGTTTGCCCACCTACCAGGCTGGGCCAGAAGCTTCCTCTCCGATCACCATCTCGATAGTGCGGAACAAATCCAGCAGCAACTGTCCGATGTCGCCCTCAAAGGCGGGCAGTATCTGGCCGGCAGCGCATTCCTGATTGGCAAAGGCACTTTCGGCTTTACCGTCAGCTTCGGTATTATGCTGTACCTGCTGTTTTTCCTGCTGAAAGACGGCCCATACCTGGTACTGCTGATCCTCGAGTCCTTACCGCTATCCGATTACGTGAAGCAGCACCTGTTCGCCAAATTCGCCGCGGTGGCGCGAGCGACGGTCAAAGGTACCGTTGCCGTCGCCCTGGCTCAGGGCGCGCTGGGCGGTTTTGCATTCTGGATCGCCGGACTCGATGGCAGCATTCTGTGGGGAGCGTTAATGGCGTTTCTGTCGCTAATCCCGGCGGTGGGTTCCGCCATTATCTGGGTACCGGCGGCAATTTACCTTTTCGCCACCGGGCAGTTGTGGCAAGGCGCGTTCATTGTCGGCTTCTTTGTTATCGTCATTGGATTGGTTGATAACATTCTGCGCCCCCTGCTGGTGGGGAAAGATACCAAAATGCCGGATTACCTCATTCTGATCGCCACGCTTGGCGGTATGGAAATTTACGGCATCAATGGATTCGTCATCGGCCCGCTGATTGCCGCGTTGTTTATCGCTTGCTGGAACCTGCTATCGGGTCGCGAGCATGCCGGTAATACCGACGAGATAGATGAAGAATTCATTGAGGAAGCCAAAAGTAGCCGGGATGAATAACATGACGCGCGGATCTACTTTACCAGTACATTTCACTATTCATATTGCAAATATTGGTAAATAACTCTTATCAATAAGCTTAATAATGCTAGTCTATTTTGGTTAGCCTCGATAAAAAAGGATGATCAACCGTGAAAAAAATCGCTACGTTTGCCGTTTCTCTGCTGGCCGTTGCCTGTGTTTCCACCAGCGCCTTAGCCGCTGAACAGCCGCTGGAAAAAGTGGCTCCGTTTCCGAAAGCGGAAAAAGGGATGAAACGTCAGGTGATTCAGCTGCCGCAGCAGCAGGACGAATCTGCGTTAAAAGTTGAACTGATGATTGGTCAGACGCTGGAAGTTGACTGTAACCATCACCGCCTGGGCGGACAGCTGGAAAGCAAAACCCTGGAAGGCTGGGGCTATGACTACTACGTCTTTGATAAAGTGACATCTCCGGTCTCCACCATGATGGCTTGCCCGGACGGTAAGAAAGAGAAGAAATTTGTCACTGCCGGTCTCGGTCATGATGGCTTGCTGCGCTACAACAGCAAGCTGCCGATCGTGGTTTACACTCCAGCCAACGTTGAAGTGAAATATCGTATCTGGAAAGCCGAAGAAACGATCGGTAATGCCGTTGAGCGTTAATCGCGACCATAATACGAAACGGCAGCCCAGAGGCTGCCGTTTTTGTTATAGCGCGATATCCGCCATCGGTTTGCCGCCGGTAAGCGGTTTAAGCTCGGCCTGCGGTACCTCATCGGCCGCCGTCGTCGGCTCATAGTGTAGCCCCAGCACTTCGCTGGTCCAGGCCATCGTCTGCTCGATTGCCGCCGCGTTGCCATCCAGGCGCATACCGTAGCTCGGCACGATCTCTTTCATCTTCGCCTGCCAGGCCGGTGTCTGAACTTTATCTTTAAAGACTTTTTCCAGCAGTTGCACCATGATCGGCGCAGCAGTAGACGCACCTGGAGAAGCGCCCAGCAGTGCGGCGACAGTACCTTCGTCATCGCACACCACTTCGGTACCGAGGCGCAGCACGCCGCCCTTCTTCTTATCACGCTTGATAATCTGTACACGCTGTCCAGCCTGCCACAGACGCCAATCTTCTTTCTGCGCTTCCGGATAGTATTCGCACAGCGCGGCATGGCGATCTTTATCTTTCTGCAGTACCTGGCTAATCAGGTATTTCACCAGATCGAAGTTATCCATTCCGACGTTAAGCATCGGCAGAATATTCGAGGTATTCGTCGAGGCCAGCAGATCCCAGAGCGAACCGTTTTTCAGGAAGCGGGTCGAGAATGTCGCGAATGGCCCAAACAGCACGACGCGTTTACCATCGATAATACGGGTATCGATATGCGGCACCGACATCGGCGGCGCGCCGACTTCCGCCTGACCGTAGACTTTCGCCAGGTGATGGTTAACCACTTCCGGGTTCTCGCATACCAGGAACTGACCGCCGACCGGGAAGCCCGCGTACTCTTTCGCCTGCGGAATACCGGTTTCCTGCAGCAGCGTCAACGCCGCGCCGCCAGCGCCGATAAAGATGAATTTGGTTTTGATCGTCCGCTTCTGGTGGCGGTTGTTGGCATCCGCCAGCGTCACCGTCCAGCTGTTGTCGGCATTGCGTTTAAAGCGGCGCACAACGGTACCTAGCTGAAGCGAGAAATTATGATGGGTCTGCAGCCCGGCAATCAGCTGGCGGGTGATCTCACCATAGTTAACGTCGGTGCCCATTTCGGTCCGCGTCGCCGCCACTTTTTGCTGCGGATCGCGCCCTTCCATCACCAGCGGCGCCCACTCTTTGATCTGTTGATGATCTTCAGAATAGCGAATACCGCGGAACAGTTCGCTCTGTTGCAGCGCCGCGTAACGCGCGCGCAGGAAGTTGACGTTATCTTCGCCCCACACAAAGCTCATGTGCGGCACGCTGTTAATAAAGGATTTCGGCTTAGTCAGGATGCCGCGGGTCACCTGGTGGGCCCAAAACTGACGAGAAATATGGAAGGACTCATTGATATCGACCGCTTTGTCGATATTGATTCCATTGGCGGTTTGCGGCGTATAGTTCAGCTCCATCAACGCCGCATGGCCGGTGCCCGCATTATTCCAGCCGTTCGAGCTTTCCTCAGCAACGCTGGTCATCTGCTCGACCATGGTAATAGACCAATCCGGCTCCAGCTCCTGCAGCCAGGTTCCCAACGTGGCGCTCATGATACCGCCGCCAATCAACAATACATCCGTCTCTTGCTCATGGCGGGTGTTGGTCCGATTTGTACTGGAACCAACCGCCTGTGAGCTGGGTACGGCCATCTTTTTCTTCATCGGATTTGAGCCTTACTTTTACTCGCTTTTTTATTTAGCGCAGGTGAAACGATTCTCGGGATCAAAGGTACCACCTGTGCTCAAAAATTTAAATATTGTTTAAATTTTAAGTTGAGTTTTGAGATCTGTTATAAAAATGTTTAATAAATGTGTACACAAAATCACTTTTTGTACTGGTATGATCATCATTTCCGCGTTATCATCCCCCGTTTTGTGATAGACCGCACGCAAGCGACGGCTCACTCGCATTCAACTTTTTTTATCATCTGCGAACTTTTTATGTCCCCAGTCTCCGACACTCTCTCGCCTGCACAGAGCAGCGAGATCCGCCACGTATTGCGTTCGCCCACGCTGATAACCCGTGAGACGCTGGCTGGCGTGCTGACCGCGCTGGCGCTTATCCCTGAAGTCATTTCGTTTTCGGTGATTGCCGGGGTTGACCCGCAGGTCAGTCTGATTGCCTCTGTGGTGCTCTGTCTGGCGATGTCGGTACTCGGCGGACGCCCGGCAATGGTGACTGCCGCGGCAGGTTCCGTCGCACTGGTGATTGGCCCGATGGTGCATCAGCACGGCGTTGGTTATATTCTGCCCGCTGTCATTTTCGCAGGTATTATTCAAATTTTGTTTGGGTTATGCGGCATGGCGCGGTTGATGCGTTTTATTCCGCAGCCGGTCATGACCGGTTTCGTTAACGCGCTCGGGATCCTCATTTTCTTCGCCCAGGTACCGCATTTCTGGAGCCATCAGCCGCTAATCGTCGGCTTGTTCGTCCTGACGCTGCTGATCGTACTGTGGGCGCCGCGCGTGATTAAGGCGATTCCGGCGCCACTGATTGCCATTGTGGTTCTCACTGTCTATACCGCCACGACCGGCCAACTGCTGCCGACCGTTGGCGATGAAGGGTCAATGAGCGGCGGTCTGCCAGGTTTCAATGCGCTGACCGTACCGCTGGACCTGACAACGCTGCAGATTATCTGGCCCTGCGCCCTGAGTATTGCCTTTGTCGGCCTGATGGAATCGCTGCTGACGGCAAAACTGGTTGATGATCTCACCCACACGCCATCAAACAAATCACGCGAGAGCGCAGGACTTGGTATCGCCAATATCCTCGCTGGCGGCTATGGTGGCATTGCTGGTTGCGCGATGATTGGTCAAACCATTGTCAACGTGGAGATGGGCAAAGCCCGCAGCCGCCTGTCTACGGTGATAGCCGGTTTGATTCTGCTGTTGCTGGTGACGGCGCTCAGCCAGGTGATGGCAAAGATCCCGATGGCGGTACTGGCCGGAGTGATGGTGATCGTGGCGGTGAAAACCTTTAGCTGGCATAGCATTCGGCCAGGCGAACTGGCGCGCAACCCATGGCCGGAAACGGTCGTGATGGTTGTGACTGTCGCCGCCACAGTCGGCACCGGCAATCTGGCGATCGGCGTGCTGGCGGGACTTATCGCCATGGCGCTGATCCCCCGCCGCCTGCGCGCAAAAGCGCAGACTACATCAGAAACAGCGTCGCCAGACCAAGGAAAATAAAGAAACCGCCGGTGTCGGTGATAGCGGTGATCATTACGCTGGAGCCGACCGCCGGGTCGCGCCCCAGCTTGACCATCACCATCGGAATAATGACGCCCATCATCGCCGCCATCAGCAGGTTAAGCATCATGGCCAACGTCATCACGCCGCCAAGCTGCGGGTCGTCATACAGCCACCAGGTGATGGCCCCCATAATCCCACCCCATACCAGACCGTTAATTAATGCCACCCCCATTTCACGCAAGATCAGGAAGGTAAAGCTGCCCGGTTGGATCTGCTGTAACGCCATCGCACGCACAATCATGGTGATCGTCTGATTGCCGGTATTACCGCCGATCCCGGCGACAATCGGCATCAGCGAGGCCAGCGCGACGAGTTGCGAGATTGTATATTCAAAACCATCGATCACCCGCGAGGCGATAAACGCCGTACATAGGTTGACCGCCAGCCACGCCCAGCGCGTTTTAACCGCTTTGCTGACCGGCGCAAAGACGTCATCGGCGTCGCTCAGGCCGCCCATTCGGCGCAGGTCGTTATCGGTCTCTTCATAAACCACATCGACGATTTCATCGATGGTCAAACGCCCCATCAACTTCCCGTCGGCATCGATCACCGCCGCACTGAGTAAGTCGTCACGTTCAAAGGTACGGGCGACTTTTTCCGCCTCTTCCTGCGGTTGGAAGGTGACCGGATCGCCTTCCATCACATCGCCGACGCGTTTTTGCGCATCATTGAGCAGAATGGTTTGCAGCTCCAGCTCGCCCAGCAGTAGCTTATTGCGGGTCGTGACGAACAGTTTATCGGTGTTTTCCGGCATTTTACCCAGCCGGCGCAGGTAACGTTGCACCGCCGCCAGCGTCGCTTCCGGGCGCACGGTGATCACCTCAAACTCCATGATCGCGCCGACGGTGTTATCGGCGTAGCGCATCATCTGGCGAATGCGCGCCCGCTTGTCCGGCGAGAGCGTCGCCAACAGTCGGCCGGTTAAATCACGCGGCAGATGCTGCAGCAGATAAACCTGCTCATCAATATCCAGCGATTGCAGGGCAAAAATCAGGTCATGGTCGCTCATCTTGTCGATGAGATCGCCCCAGACGTTTTCTGAGGCTTCCAGCAGCACTTCGCCGCGTTTGTCCTCTGCGACCAGTCCCCACAGCGCCGTTCGCGCATCGTAAGGCAGCGCTTCAAGGGTATCGGCAAGATCCGGCGGCGGTAGATGCGATACCAGCACTTCCACTTCCGCGAGATCATCAGCCAGCGTGCCGTCGTCATAACGTTCCGCGAGAGTGAGCTTCCCCAGCAGCGCGGAGGTGACGGCCTTATCAGTACTCAACAACCAGATCAGGCGGGCACGTTCTTCGTCACGTAATCGGGCGCTTTTTTTATGCAAAACGGACATCGCTCAGGCAATCCTTGTGAGAATGGAAGTCGACCAGGATGGCCGGAGCCATAAGCATAGCGCGAGGAGGAAGAAATAATAACCGTCATCAATCCATCTGCCGTAAAAACCAGCAATACGGTAGGTTGATAGTCGCTCCCGGAAGGAACATTCCCGGTCAGAAGCCGTCGGCCTGACCGGGGAATACAACCGTGGTTTAAGCCGTGCGCGCGACCGCATCGCGGGTCGCTAGCTCACGCTCCTCGCCGACAAGTTCGCTAAGCTTGCCGTCACGCATCTCCAGCAAGCGGTCGGCATGCTGGAAGTAGTGGTCGTCATGGCTGATAGCAAACACGGTTTTTCCCATTTTCTGCATCAGCGGCAACAGCACCTGATAGAATTCGCGGCGGAAATGCGGATCCTGATCGGCGGCCCACTCATCAAGCAGAATGATATCCCGTTCTTCGGCCAGCGCCAGCAGCAACGCGACGCGCTTTTTCTGCCCCTTCGAGAGCTTAAGATCGCGTATTTTTCCCGCATCCAGCTGCAGCTTATGATCCATTTTCAGCAATGACAGCCACTTCTCCACCAGTGCCGGATCGGCCGCCTCGCCTTTCGGTCCCAACAAACGATCAAACAACCAGACATCGGTAAATACGGCGGAAAACAGCTTACGGTAATCTTCCGGTTTGTCCGCCGCCAGCGGTTGACCATCGAGCAGGATCTGCCCGGAAACCGGCTGATATAGCCCGGTCAGCAGCATTGCCAGCGTTGATTTTCCGCTCCCGTTGCCGCCAATCAGGAATACCAACTCGCCGCGTTTGAGGGTCAGATTAACCGGCCCGACGGCGAAGCTATTATCCGGGTAGCGGAACGCAACGTCGCGCAATTCCAGCGTTTGCCAGTGCGGATGCGCCTGCGGCTCCGGAAACTCGGCGCGATACGGCGCCAGCGCAAACTGGTGCAGTTTGTTGAACGCCACCTGCGCGCTAAGTAGCGTTGGTAGCGCCCCCACTGCCGACAGCAGCGGCGTGCGCAGGAACAGCAGCGTCAGCGAATAAGTCGCCGCCACGGCGGTATTGGCCCATCCGAGGCCGTTAGCCATCCAGAACACCAACCCGATAGCGCCGAGCATCATAATATTCGACCAGTTGACTGCGCTGAGGTGGAAGGTATCGGCGCGAATAATATGGTGGCGGTAGTCGCGGGCATCCGGCAGATACAGTTGATTAAAGACATATTCGGCACGTTCGCGGTTCAGGGTCAGCTCTTTTCGCCCTTCCAGCACCGTCTGGTAATCATGATACAGCTTGTCCTCAGTCTCTCGCAGCGTCGCCATATGTTTATAGACCCGCGCCACCAGCACAAAACCGCCCCAGATGGTCAATGCCATCCATAAAGCGGTCACCAGCATCATTTTGCCGGATAGAAACGCCAGATAGGCGGCGGAACCGAAGGTCAGGATAATCCCCTGCACCAACTCTGGCAGACGCACAAAGGCGATGGTGATATTACGCACGTCGCTGGTTAACCCCGCCAACAGCGACGCGCTGCCAATTTTGTCGACCTTCTCAATTTGGGTATCGAGAATGCGTTTGATAAATTCGCCACGCAGACGATAAACAAAATGGTGACCCAGCGTGGTTAATGCCAGCTGGGAGCCGAGCGTCACCGCCATCAACAGGAGTAGTAATCCGAGAAATTCCGGTAGTACGGTAAGTGAAGTATCGACAAGGGTAATCAGACGCAGGTTAATAAAGGCGATGAGCCCGATACCTAACGCCGCGCTGAGCAGGCTCAGCGCCATGACGGCAATAAACGGCCAGCGATACTGGCGCCAAACAAGAACAAGTAATTCCATAAGCCACAATCCGGACAAGCAAACAGCCAGCAGTTTAAACGGCTTACTGGCGACAGCAAGAATAATTCTTATTTTTATTCTTGCTAACAGCCCGCCCGGCGGAAAGTGAGGTTGTAGCGATACGCGCCGGTTAGCGGATGCTCTCCGGGCTTCAGCGGCTGAATACCATGATAAAAGAGGCGCGATTCGCCCCCCCACACCACCACATCGCCATGCTCCAGTAACATTCGGCGCAACGGATCGTTACGCCGCAGTCCGCCAAACTGAAACACCGCGGGCAGTCCCAGCGACACCGACACGATGGGCGCGCGTAAATCACGCTCGTCTTTATCCTGATGAAGCGAGAGTTTAGCCCCCGGCGGATAACGGTTAATCAGGCAGGCATCCGGAGCAAAGCGCAAATAACCCGCCGCCTGCGCCGCCTCAGCTGCCAGTTGCTGAAAGAGCGCAGGCATTGCTGGCCAACGTTTGCCGGTCAGCGGATCGTCCGGCGCATAGAGATAACCGTGTATATCGGTCGTCCAACCGAGCCCACCGCAGTTGGTCATCGCCACCGACATGGTATAACCGCCCGGCGTCACCATCTGGCGAAACGGCGAACCGCTCGCGACATCGGCTATCGCCTGCAGCAACGCTGGCGCACGCTGATGAGCAAAGCGGCGTAAAATAACCGCCCCGGGAGCCAGCGGCTCCTGCCAGGGCGGCGAATCGGCAAACAGATCGAGCATTATTTCTCCCGCCATTTCGCTTCCCGGGCGAGCAGCAGCGCTTTACGTTCGCTTCCCCAACGATAACCAGAGAGCGCCCCGCTCTCGCGTACCACCCGGTGGCAGGGGATCACTATCGCCAGCTTATTAGCGGCGCAAGCCCCGGCAACCGCCCTGACGGCGCGAGGTTGACCAATACTTTGCGCCACCTCGCGGTAGCTGCGGGTTTCGCCTGCCGGGATCTGGCGCAGGGCTTGCCAGACGCGCTGCTGAAACGCGGTACCGCGGATGTCCAACGGCAAATTAACCGCCTGCTGCGGGTTATCCAGATGCATAAACACCTGCGCGACCCGCTCGGCAACGGCGCCGTCTCCCTTCTGCAAACGGGCCCCCGGGAACAGGCTAACCAGCTCGGTATATAACACGTTGTCATTCTCGCCCAGTAACACAGCGCAGACGCCGCGTTCGCTTAACGCCACCAGGCAGCGGCCAGCGGCGGAATCGCCGCATACCCAACTAATCGTCATATTTTCTCCGCCGCGTTTAAACTGGCGGGCGGTCATACCCAGCGCATCATCCGCCTTGCGATAATAACTACCGGAATCAGGAAAACCAGCCGCCAGCGCCGCATCGGTGACGCTCTCGCCATGGCTGAGCGCTTCGCGCAAGCGACGCGCGCGCCAGGCTTGCTGCCAGGCCTTTGGCGTTACGCCGGTCACGGATTTGAACAGACGGTGAAAATGAAACGGGCTGACCGCCAGCTGCTGCGCCAGCGCTTCCAGCGTCACCGGCGTTTCCTGTTCCAGCAGACGGCAAGCGGCGGCAACTTTTGCCACCCGCTGCCGTTCCGGGTCGATTTTATCCGGCTGGCAGCGTTTACAAGGACGGAATCCCGCCGCCTGCGCTGCTGCAACATCAGGATAAAAACGGACGTTTTCCCGCAGCGCTCGCCGTGAATGGCATGAGGGGCGACAGCAGACGCCGGTGGTCAACACGGCGAACACGAATTGCCCGTCGGCGCTGGCGTCACGTTCACAGACCGCCTGCCAGCGGCGGTCGTCATTATTAATGTCGGCAATCATCGGTTTCATATCGGGCTCCTGCTTTAAGTGTATCCTCACTCTGCGCCTTGCTCCGATCTAAAAAACTGCGCTTCTTGCTTTTTAATTCTGTTCGCCGACCAGGAAAGTACGGAATTGCGGCGACATCCAGGTTTTAAAGCCATCGCCCTCTTTGACAATCATATAAACCGCCAGCCCTTGCTCGCGCACCACCTCTTGCGCTTTTTCCGGCCCTAAGACCATCAACCCGGTATCCCAACCGTCGGCCTCAAGCGCCGTCGGGGCGATCACCGTCACCGAAACGAGCTTATGGTTAATGGGATGCCCGGTTTGCGGGTCGATAACGTGGGAGATACGCTTGCCGTCCAGTTCGTAGTAGTTGCGATAGCTGCCCGAGGTACTGATACCGTGACCATTGATATCGACAATCACCTGTACCGCATTCTCGCGGTCGGTCGGTTTCTGAATCGCCACCCGCCACGGTTTATCATCGCCGTTCATCCCGCGACTGACCAGCGCGCCGCCGACCGATACCAGGTAACGGGCGATCCCTTCCTGCTCCATCAGACGTGCCAGATGATCGGCGGCATAACCCTCGCCGACGGTGGAAAGGTCGACAAATAGATCAGGTATATCTTTTTGCAGATATTGTTTATCAGCGCGGTTGATCACCGTCAGATGTTGCAGGCCCGTGCGCGCTTTTGCCTCTGCGATCTGCTGCGGGGTTGGTGTTTTGACCGGCTGCTTGTCCGGGCCGAACCCCCACAGGTTCACCAGCGGACCAACGGTGATATCCATTGCGCCTGCGGTTTTCGCGCCGATGCGCAGCGACATGCTCACGATATCGGCCATCGCTTCACTCACCGGCCAGGGTTCAGTGGTGGCGGCATGGTTGAAACGCATCAGCGCAGAATCATTTTTCCAGGTGGAGAGCAGGCGATCGTCGGCATCAAGCTGCGCCTGGACGGCGTTGCGCAGGTCATCAGCCTTTGCCGGATCAAGGCCAATCACGCTGACCCGCCAGTAGGTGCCCATCGTTTTGCCATCCAGCACGGTAGCGACGGATGTTGGCGTAGCCGGCGAGGTGGCGGAATCACAGCCGGTCAGTAGAACGCAGATGCCGAAAAAAGCAGCGCGGAAAAAAGGGGTATCCATAAATGCAGGCTCCTGTTGCAAAGGCAGCCAGAGTATACCAGCGAGGTTAAACCGGGCATAAAAAAAGGCGCCCAAAGGCGCCTTTTTTAACACATTAAGTTGCTTAGAACTGGTAAACCAGGCCCAGGGCAACAACGTCGTCGGTAGAGATACCGGCATCGCGGGTGAAGTTTTTGTCATCCAGCAGGTTGATTTTGTAATCAACGTAGGTAGACATGTTTTTGTTGAAGTAGTAGGTCGCACCCAGGTCAACATATTTCAGGATGTCCTGATCGCCGTAGCGGCCCATGTCTTTACCTTTAGACTGCAGGTAAGCCACGGACGGACGCAGGCCGAAGTCGAACTGGTACTGAGCAACCACTTCGAAGTTCTGCGCTTTGTTAGCAAAACCGATGTTGCCGGTACGGGTTGCGTTGTAAGTCTGGGTGTACTGAGTCGCCAGGTAGATGTTGTTGGCGTCATATTTCAGACCACCGGTGTAGGTTTCAGCGTGGTCGCCTTCGCCCAGAACGCGACGAGAAACACCGTTGGAGTCAACGTAACGAGTGTTAACGCTGTTCTGTTCGTCGGTACGTTTAGAGGTAGAGTACGCGAAACCAGCGCTAATACCTTCCCAGATATCATAAGTCACGGAGGTGCCGAAGCCTTCGCCGTTCTGTTTCTGGAAGCCGCGACCGTTGTTGGTCATGTCTTCGCCGCTGACGCTGCCGTTTTTACCCTGGTACTGCAGAGCAAAGTTCAGGCCGTCAACCAGACCGAAGAAGTCAGAGTTACGGTAGGTAGCAACGCCGTTAGCACGGGACTGCAGGAAGTTGTCGGAACCGTAGGTGTCACCGCCGAATTCCGGCAGAACGTCGGTCCAGGAAGTTACGTCGTAAACAACGCCGTAGTTACGACCGTAGTCGAAAGAACCGGCATCGCCGAATTTCAGACCAGCGAATGCCAGACGAGTCCACGCCTGATCGCTGGAGCTTTCGGTGTTGTTCGCCTGAACGTTGTATTCCCACTGGCCGTAACCGGTCAGTTGGTCATTGATCTGGGTTTCGCCTTTCACGCCGATACGCATGTAGGTCTGGTCGCCGTCAACGCTCTTGTCGTCGGAGAAGTAGTGCAGACCGTCGATTTTACCGTACAGGTCTAATTTGTTGCCGTCTTTGTTATAAATTTCAGCCGCATTTGCTGCGCCCGCTACCAGCAGTGCTGGTACCAGGAGGGACAGTACTTTAACTTTCATGTTATTAACCCTCTGTTTGTTATATGCCTTTTATTATTGCCACTGCTTACTGATTACCCTTCTAATCAGTCGGCTGTATTCATTGTGCTGCAAAATGCAGAATAATCCAACAAGAATATGATACGAAAACTTCTAAGGTGTTTCAAAGTACCCACAAGATGTTTCAATTTGTAAATCTCAAGGAACTTTTTGAACGAAATAAAGGTCGCCAAAATAAGCACCAAAAATCAAAAAAATAATATTTCACTTTAAAATCAGTATATTGAAATGCGATAATTCTATAGCACTGAATGGTAAAACAAAATTCTCCCCAGAGACTAAAATAATCCTCGCTATCATCATTAACTTTATTTATTACCGTCATTCAGTTCTGAATGTCTGTTTACCCCTATTTCAACCGGATGCTTCGCATCCGGTTTTTTTTACCCTTCTTTACGTAACTTTAATTACACCGTGCTACCGCAGATAAAAAATAACGACTATTAATCAATCAATTCCGGTTAAAAATTAACCCACCCTATCAGTTTCTTGTTTTTTCGTGCTATTCACCTGCAACAAATGCCAGATAATTGTACAAAATCAATTCCGCTGTACATATTCAGAATCAGCCCCGTTTTGAGACAAATCTCAGCATGAAAAGATCCCTACGCGGCAATCTATTGTATGGATTTGCCGCGTTAACCTTTATACTTCTTCGCAGTATTCGTTGTGCTACCCATCGCCATGGCGCAACATCCTGTTTACAAACACTACTGAGTCGCTCTGCCACACGATGACCAAAAAAAAATTCTCCCTGATCCCCGGCAGCATTACCCGATTCTTCATTTTGATGGTTATCGTCCTGCTCGCGACGATGGGCGTGATGATCCAAAGCTCGGTCAATGCCTGGTTAAAAGATAAGAGCTATCAGGTGGTTGATATCAACCACGCTTTGCATAAACGCATCGATGCCTGGCGTTACGCCACCTGGCAGATTTACGACAATATCGCCGCCACCAGTTCCAGTACCTCAAGCGATGGCCTGCAAGAAACGCGACTGAAACAGGATGTCTACTACCTGGAAAAACCGCGACGCAAGACCGAAGCGCTGATTTTCGGCTCGCATGACAGCTCTACGCTGGAGATGACGCAGAAGATCTCGAACTACCTCGATATTTTGTGGGGTGCGGAAACCATTCCCTGGTCGATGTATTACCTCAATGGTCTGGATAATAGTCTGATTCTGGTCTCTACCCTGCCGCTGAAAGATTTGTCCTCGAGTTTTAAAGAGTCGACAATCAGCAACGTGGTGGAATCCCGTCGCGCCGAAATGCTGCTGCAGGCAAACACACTGGACGAGCGGGAAACGTTCTCTTCTCTGCGCCGCCTGACCTGGCAAAACGGCCACTACTTCACCCTGCGCACCACCTTTAATCAGCCGGGCCACCTGGCGACGGTAGTCGCCTTCGATCTCCCGATAAACGATCTTATTCCACCGAGCATGTCGCTGGATAGCTTCCGTCTTGAGCCAGATCCGGCGCAAAATGTCAGCAACAGCCCGGATAAAGAAACAGCGGATAACGTCAGCATTAACTTTAACGGTCTGCGCATTGAAATCAGCACCACCATCAACACCACCGGCATGCGGTTAATATGGGTCGTGCCGTTCAGTACCCTGATGATAGAATCCCTGCAGAATATTTTACTGCCGCTGCTGCTGACCATTGGTCTGCTGGCATTGACCCTGTTTGGCTTCACCACCTTCCGCAACTTTAGCGGCCGCCGCGCTTCGGGCGGTGTTAGCGCAGCCCCGACTGCCGCCAATAGCGAACTCCGCGCGCAGCGTGCAATAAATGAAGAGATTGTCTCCCTGCTGCCGTTGGGTCTGCTGGTTCACGACCAGGAAGCCAACCGCACCATTATTAGCAACCCGATTGCCGATCACCTACTGCCGCACCTGAACCTGCAGAACATCACCAATATGGCCGACCAGCACCAGGGGGTCATTCAAGCGACGATCAACAACGAGCTGTATGAAATTCGTCAGTACCGCAGCCAGGTCGCGCCGCGCACGCAGATTCTGATTATTCGCGATCAGGACAGAGAAGTGCTGGTCAACAAAAAACTTAAGCAAGCCCAACGCTTATACGAAAAGAATCAGCAGGGCCGCATCGCCTTTATGCAAAATATCGGCTCTGCGCTGAAGGATCCGGCGCGCGCGCTGGCGCAGGAAGCCGCGGCCATTGGCATCGCTGAAAGCCGTAAGCTGGCGCAACATGCCGATGAACTGGTTCAGCTGGTCGATGAAATTCAGTTGGCGAATTTGCTCGAGAGCGATGCCTGGAAGAGTACCCCAGGCCTGTTCTCCATTCAGGGCTTAATAGATGAAGTGGTGCCTGAAGTCCTACCGATGGTGAAACGTAAAGGACTCCAGTTGCTGATCAACAATGCGCTACCGGCCAATGAGCAGCGCTATGGCGATCGCGATGCGCTGCGCCGCACGCTACTGCTGCTGATCCAGTACTCCATCACCACCACCCAAATGGGTAAAATTACCCTTGAGGTGAGCAAAGACGAATCTGCCGACGAGCGCCTGACTTTCCGTATCCTTGATACCGGCAATGGCGTGAGCGGCAATGAAATCGATAATATGCACTTCCCGTTCCTCAACGAAACGCAAGCCGACCAGTATGGTAAGGCGAACGCCCTCACCTTCTGGCTGTGCGACCGTTTAACCCGTAAGCTTGGCGGGCAGCTGAATATTAAAGCGCGGGAATCATTGGGTACCCGCTATTCGTTGCACCTCAAAATGGCGGCCAGCGAGGAAGAAAGCAGTTCTGGCGAGCATCTGTTGGACGATGTCATCACGATGATCGACATTACCGCCAATGAAGTGCGCCGCATTGTGGTACGCCAGTTAGAGAGTTGGGGGGCGACCTGCATTACCCCGGATGAACGACTCGCAAGTCAAGAGTATGATCTCTTTTTAACTGATAATCCGTCTAATCTTACTGCTTCGGGCTTGCTTTTAAGCGATGATGAGGATGGGATACGCAAAATTGGCCCTGGTCAGTTGAGCGTCAATTTTAATATCAGCACTGCTATGCAGGAAGCTATCCTGCAGCTGATTGAGCAGCAGCTGGCGCAAGAAGAGGTTCAGCCCTCCTCAACTGGAAATGAGGGGAATGCGGAACTCCATGCCAGCGGCTATTACGCGCTGTTTGCCGACACGGTACCGGATGATGTTCAGAGATTGTATACTGAATTCACCACCAGCGATTTTGCTGCGCTGGCGCAGACCGCTCACCGCCTCAAAGGGGCGTTTGCAATGCTTAATTTGATACCCGGCAAACAGTTATGTGAAGCGCTTGAGCATCTGATTCATGAACGAGATGCCCAAGGTATAGAAAAATACATCAGCGACATTGACGGTTACGTCAAGAGCTTGCTGTAGCAAGGTAGCCTAATACATGAACAATATGAACGTAATTATTGCTGATGACCATCCGATCGTACTGTTCGGTATTCGCAAGTCACTTGAGCAGATCGAGTGGGTGAATGTTGTTGGCGAATTTGAAGATTCCACAGCCCTGATTAACAACCTTCCTAAACTTGACGCGCACGTTCTGATTACCGATTTGTCGATGCCAGGCGACAAATACGGTGATGGGATCACGTTGATCAAATACATCAAACGCCATTTCCCGGAACTGTCGATCATTGTTCTGACCATGAACAACAACCCGGCAATCCTGAGCGCGGTGTTGGATCTCGATATTGAAGGGATCGTGCTGAAACAAGGCGCACCGACCGATCTCCCGAAAGCGCTGGCCGCGCTGCAGAAAGGTAAAAAATTCACTCCGGAAAGCGTTTCCCGCCTGCTGGAAAAAATCAGCGCCGGTGGTTACGGCGACAAACGCCTGTCGCCGAAAGAGAGTGAAGTCCTGCGTCTGTTCGCTGAAGGCTTCCTGGTCACCGAGATCGCCAAAAAGCTGAACCGCAGCATCAAGACCATCAGTAGCCAGAAGAAATCGGCCATGATGAAGTTGGGCGTCGAGAATGATATCGCGCTGCTGAACTACCTCTCATCCGTTTCTCTCACTTCAACGGATAAAGAGTAATTCACCTTTCCCGGATGGCGGCCTGCCGCCGTTTCCGGGCTATCCTGCATTTCCCCAACCCCGGCAAGCCTCACCGCCTCCCGGGGAGATAGTCCCAACCTGCAGCGCAAACGCAACCTCACGTGGTTTTTCTGGCCTTGCGCACCTGCGCGGCATACGTTGCCAACGTTTGCTTGAGAATATCCAGCGTCACCGGTTTCGACAAACAACTGTCCATCCCTGACTCCAGACAACGCTGCTTCTCTTCCGCCAATGCGTTAGCCGTAACGCCAATGACAGGTAAGGTCATTTCCAGTTGGCGGATGCGCTGCGTCAGGCGGTAGCCGTCCATGTTCGGCATATTCACATCGCTCAGGACGATATCAATATGCTGTTTGCTGAGTACATTGAGCGCATCGACGCCATCATTGGCCGTCACGCATTGATAGCCCAATGACCCCAACTGGTCGGCCAACAGACGGCGGTTGATCGGGTGATCGTCAACCACCAGTATCATCATGTCATCATTGCCGATCGTTGGCGCGTCATGGGCCGACAACGCTGGACCATTCTCTTCCGCCGCCAGCGCAAGATGCAACAGACGCCCCAATAACGGCAGTAGTTCATGCGGCGTGGTGACGCTATGTAGCCACTCTCCCGGCTCGCGCTCAACGGGGATACCAATATGTCGACGGCAGAACATCACCGCGGCACTCCCCTGCCAGCGCTCGCTGAGTTCCTCATCGGTTAACAAAATATCGTCGGCAGCAGGCAGCTCCCCGTAATACTGGCGCACCGTCAGGCCGTGATAACGCAGCAACGATTCAATAAACATCGCCAACGCGCTATTACGAATCGCCAGCCAACAACAACGGTTGCTGTGTTCATCGGCCAACAGCGGCGGCATCTTCTGCATGCCATACAACGGGATACGAATGGTGAAGCGGCTCCCCATACCGGGTTCGGTTTCTACGGAGATATCGCCATCCATCATACTGATGAGTTTCTCGCAGATAGCCAGCCCCAGTCCGGTGCCCTGGAAATTACGCTGCACGCCAGTACCGACCTGGAAGAAGGGATCGAACAGACGTACAACCTCTTTCGCCGGGATCCCCTCCCCGGTATCACGTACGCTAATTTGCAGATAGTCGCCAGCGCGTTCGACATGCAGCACAATACAGCCGGTATCGGTAAACTTAATGGCGTTGCTCAGCAGATTGGAGATCACCTGCTGTAAACGCATCGGGTCGCCAATCATCGTCTGCGGGACGTCCGGTTCGATGAAGCAGTACAGCCCCAGCTGTTTACGCACCACCAGCGGCAGGTAGTTCGCCGATATATGATTCATAACTTCACGCGGCGAAAACTCACGCGGCTCGATTTTTAGCTGTTCAGATTCAATCTTCGAAAAATCGAGGATGTCGCTGATAATCTTCAGCAGCAGGCTGGAAGAGTTGTTCATTGCCGTCACCAGACGGTCGACGCCCTTCGGCAGCGCTTTGGTCTGCAACAAATCAAGGTTACCGATAATGCCGTACAGCGGCGTACGCAGTTCGTGGCTCACGGTGGCGAGGAACATCGATTTCGACTGGCTGGCCTGCTCTGCCGCCTGCGCCATCTCCTGCAACGATTCCTCCATTTTCACGCGGGCGGATACATCCACCAGCACGCAAATCGCCACGTTTTCGTTGCGATAGCGCGAGTGCACAAAGCTAATCTGCAGGTTAGTGTTATTACTGGTTAACACGTCGACGAAATTGACCTGCTGGCCGCAGATGATCTGCGTTAGCCGCTGACGGTCTTCATGGGTCAACATATTCAAATAGTTATGCGCCAGTTCGTTACTCAATATGTTGGTGCCGTCCTGGGTTCGTAGAATACAGATCCCCACCGGCGCAGAAGCCACGATTTTACGGTTGAACTGTTCATGCTCTTCCAGCCGTTGGGCATCGTTTTCCGCCGGAATAAAGATCCGCCGTTCATACATTCGCGCCAGCGCGAACAGGATCACGCCGGTCAGGATATTCAGCACAATGGCATTGAGGATCAGCATGCGAATCCGCTCCAGCACCTGATCGACTGAAACTGAATAGACAATACTCAGCGATGACGGCAGCAGGCTCTTTTTCAGCACCAGCTCACGGAAACCGGAGGTATAGCCGAACCACATCCGTTCCTGCATCCAACGCGTTTCGGGTTTGATGCTGTTATCCTGCCCGGCAAGGGAGATCAGCTGTTGGCCATTCTCATCGAGAATCGCCACGTTCATCGGCAGGCTTCCCGGAGTAAAGAAGCTCTCCATCCGGATCGTTTGCTCGACGCCAAGCATCGCTTGTAGGCGGTTAGCCATATAAACAGGCGTCATGGCGTAAAAATAGCCAACGCCCGGACGTACGCCCTGGCTAATCCAGAACAGGTTATTGCCGCGCTCATTTTGCGGCGCATCGCGATACTGTTCGATACGCTGATGGAGCACCTTCAGCGCCTGATCGCGTTCCAGCGGAATATCGCGCAGACCGAAATTGGCCATGCAGAGGTTATCGCTGCCAATTAAAAAGATACGGTTGAGATCATAGGCTGCGGAGAAATTATCGCGCCAATAGCGCATAAACCACGCCAGCGATTGCAGCGAGTTACGCCAGGTGCCGCTCATCGCGCTGCAATCGGAATCCGGATACAGCGGTTCGAAATTCGGAATGACAATATTGCCGCTGTTGGCCAACGCCGCGCTGCCTTCGCTACCGGTCGCTGCCCGGTTGCCTGCTACGTATTTCAGCTCTTTGATAACATCCGCGGTACGCTGGATGTAGCGCTGCGCCTGATCGGCGTTGAGATTCAGCTCCTGACGAATTTCTGATTCCCGCTCATGCAGCGCATTAACGATATAAAACACGGAAACAAAAGCGATCAGCATCCACAGCAGAACCGCCAGCGCTCTGAACAGATAACGAGAAACCTTTAAGGTTGTATGAAACGAGGCAAGATATTTCAATGGGGCAATGCTCGGTCGTCAGGGACTCAACAGAATGGGGTTAAAGTAGCGGTAAATAGGTTTTGCCGCAATGTTAATAAAAAAGGGCCGGGATAATGCCCGGCCCTTTCAGAACATTTACCTGGGACGATTACTCTTCGTCTTCGGCGATGTCGTCGTCAGCGTCGTTTTCCGGCACGATATCATCGTCACCTTCCGCTACGCTGCCATCGATGGCATCCAGTTCTTCATCGTCAACCGGTTCAGCCACACGCTGCAGGCCGACGACGTTTTCGTCTTCCGCGGTACGAATCAGGATCACGCCCTGAGTGTTACGACCTACAATGCTCACTTCGGAGACGCGAGTACGCACCAGGGTGCCCGCATCGGTGATCATCATAATCTGGTCGCAATCATCAACCTGCACGGCGCCAACCACAGAACCGTTACGTTCGGTGACCTTGATAGAGATAACGCCCTGAGTCGCACGCGACTTGGTCGGATACTCTTCCGCCGAAGTACGCTTGCCGTAACCGTTTTGCGTCACGGTCAGGATCGCACCTTCACCGCGAGGAATAATCAGCGATACCACGCTATCTTCACCCGCCAGCTTGATGCCGCGTACGCCCGTGGCGGTACGGCCCATCGCGCGAACGGCGTCTTCTTTAAAGCGCACGACTTTACCGGCCGCGGAGAACAGCATGACTTCGTCCTGACCGGAGGTCAGATCCACGCCGATCAGCTCGTCGCCTTCGTTCAGATTGACGGCGATAATACCGGCGGAACGTGGACGGCTGAACTCGGTCAGCGCCGTTTTCTTCACGGTGCCGCTGGCGGTCGCCATGAAGACGTTCACGCCTTCTTCGTATTCGCGAACCGGCAGAATCGCGGTGATACGCTCATCGGCTTCCAGCGGCAGCAGGTTGACGATTGGTCGGCCACGCGCGCCACGGCTGGCTTCCGGCAGCTGATAAACCTTCATCCAGTACAAACGACCACGGCTGGAGAAGCAGAGGATCGTATCATGGGTGTTGGCCACCAGCAGGCGGTCAATAAAGTCTTCTTCTTTAATACGTGCTGCCGATTTGCCTTTCCCGCCGCGACGTTGCGCTTCGTAATCGGAAAGCGGCTGATACTTCACATAGCCCTGGTGAGACAGGGTGACCACCACATCTTCCTGGTTGATCAGATCTTCAATGTTGATATCGGCGCTGTTGGCGGTGATTTCGGTACGGCGTTCGTCGCCGAACTGATCGCGGATCAGCTCCAGCTCTTCACGAATCACTTCCATCAGACGATCGGCGCTGCCAAGAATATGCAGCAGCTCAGCGATCTGCTCCAGCAGCTCTTTGTATTCGTCGAGCAGTTTTTCATGCTCAAGGCCTGTCAGCTTCTGCAGTCGCAGATCCAGAATCGCCTGCGCCTGCTGCTCGGTCAGGTAATATTTACCATCGCGAACGCCGAATTCCGGCTCCAGCCATTCCGGACGCGCGGCGTCATCGCCAGCACGCTCCAGCATCGCGGCGACGTTGCCCAGATCCCACGGTTGCGCTACCAGGCCAGCTTTCGCTTCAGCCGGCGTCGGCGCCCGACGGATCAGTTCAATAATCGGATCGATGTTCGCCAGCGCGACGGCCAGGGCCTCAAGGATATGAGCACGATCGCGCGCTTTGCGCAGTTCGAAAATAGTACGACGCGTGACGACTTCGCGACGGTGACGAACAAACGCGGCGATGATGTCTTTCAGGTTCATGATCTTCGGCTGACCATGGTGCAACGCAACCATGTTAATACCGAAGGAGACCTGCAACTGGGTCTGGGAGTAGAGGTTGTTGAGAACCACTTCGCCCACCGCATCGCGTTTTACTTCGATAACGATACGCATCCCGTCTTTGTCGGACTCGTCGCGCAGCGCGCTAATACCTTCAACGCGTTTGTCTTTCACCAGCTCGGCGATTTTCTCAATCAGGCGCGCTTTGTTCACCTGATACGGAATTTCGTGCACGATGATGGTTTCGCGCCCGGTTTTGGCGTCGGCTTCCACTTCCGCGCGCGCACGGATGTATACCTTGCCGCGGCCGGTACGGTAGGCTTCTTCAATCCCACGACGGCCGTTGATAATCGCCGCGGTCGGGAAGTCCGGCCCCGGGATGTATTCCATCAACCCTTCAATGCTGATGTCTTCGTTGTCGACATACGCCAGGCAGCCGTTAATGACTTCCGTCAGGTTATGCGGCGGAATGTTGGTCGCCATACCTACAGCGATACCAGAGGCGCCGTTGACCAGCAGGTTAGGAATTTTGGTCGGCATGACGTCAGGGATTTTCTCCGTGCCGTCATAGTTATCGACGAAATCTACCGTCTCTTTTTCGAGATCGGCCATCAGCTCGTGGGCGATTTTCGCCAGGCGGATTTCGGTATAACGCATCGCCGCCGCAGAGTCGCCATCGATGGAACCGAAGTTACCCTGGCCATCCACCAGCATGTAGCGCAGCGAGAACGGCTGCGCCATGCGGACGATGGTGTCATACACCGCAGAGTCACCATGCGGGTGGTATTTACCGATGACGTCGCCAACAACACGGGCAGATTTTTTATAGGCTTTGTTCCAGTCATTGCCCAGTACGTTCATGGCGTATAGTACGCGACGGTGTACCGGCTTCAGGCCATCTCGGACATCCGGCAGCGCACGGCCAACAATGACCGACATCGCATAATCCAGATAAGAGTTCTTCAGCTCTTCCTCAATGTTGACCGGTGTAATTTCTCTCGCAAGGTCGCTCATCTAACCGCTATCCCTCTACATGTTTCCCGGATTCAAAGGTCGCAAATTATAACACAGCCGCAGGAATAGAGGTAAACCAATACGGTTTATTCGTGGCCGTCTGCTGATATACTCGCAGGTCTGAACAGAAAAGGAGTAAAAGCGCCCATGAATGCCGAAAAATCGTCGGTGGCCCCCAACGTTGATCATAATGAAATCGCCAAATTCGAAGCCGTCGCCTCGCGCTGGTGGGACTTAGAGGGCGAATTCAAACCGCTGCATCGCATTAACCCACTGCGCCTTGGCTATATTGCCGAGCGTTCTGGCGGCCTGTTCGGCAAAAAGGTGCTCGATGTCGGGTGCGGCGGCGGGATCCTTGCCGAAAGCATGGCACGCGAAGGCGCAACGGTCACTGGCCTGGATATGGGTTTTGAACCGCTGCAGGTAGCGAAACTGCACGCGCTGGAAAGCGGTATTCAGGTGGAATATGTTCAGGAAACCGTCGAAGAGCACGCGGCAAAGCACGCGCAGCAATATGACGTCGTCACCTGCATGGAAATGCTTGAGCACGTCCCTGACCCGCAGTCCGTGGTTCATGCCTGCGCGCGGTTAGTGAAGCCTGGCGGTCAGGTCTTCTTCTCGACCATCAACCGTAATGGTAAAGCCTGGCTGATGGCGGTGGTCGGTGCGGAATACGTGATGAAAATGGTTCCGAAAGGCACTCATGATGTGAAAAAATTCATCAAGCCGGCGGAACTGATTAGCTGGGTCGATCAGACTCATCTGAAAGAGCAGCATATTATCGGCCTGCACTTCAATCCGCTGACCAACACCTTCAAGCTGGCGCCAGGCGTTGATGTTAACTATATGTTGCATACAACAGCAAAAAAGGCATAACGTCAGACGTTTTTATGATGATGATTGCGCGGCATCAAGCGGCGCAATTTTTCCTTCCGATGAAGAAATCAGCACTCGATCAAATTTTCATTTTTTTTTCTGTTTTATTGACATCTTCTCCAGGCCTTATACGACGTGGACTTAGCGATTATTACGCTTCCGCAACCTCAAATTAACGTCAAAATCAACCCTTGTACTCAAAAGAATCCTTACTAAAATAACTCACCATATAGCGTTCTTTTTATCGACAACCCCCTACATATAGTATTTATCCACAGAGTTAGTCACAACGGCCTTCTGTGGATAAACGGGGGATATTTTCTCTCACGGACAGGTAAAAACCACATGAATCAGAGTCTGCTGGTGACAAAGCGCGACGGTAGCACCGAGCGCATCAATCTCGACAAAATCCATCGCGTACTAGATTGGGCGGCAGAAGGGCTGAATAACGTTTCGATTTCTCAGGTAGAACTGCGTTCGCACATCCAGTTCTATGACGGCATCAAAACTGCCGACATCCACGAAACGATCATTAAGGCCGCAGCAGATCTGATCTCCCGCGAGGCGCCGGACTACCAGTACCTGGCCGCGCGCCTGGCTATCTTCCACCTGCGCAAAAAAGCGTTTGGTCAATTTGAACCGCCGGCGCTGTACACCCACGTGGTGAACATGGTCGAAAAAGGTAAATATGATCATCATCTGCTGGAAGACTACACGGAAGAAGAGTTCCAGCAGATGGACGGTTTTATCGACCACTGGCGCGATATGAACTTCTCCTACGCGGCCGTTAAGCAGCTGGAAGGCAAATATCTGGTGCAGAACCGCGTCACCGGCGAGATTTATGAAAGCGCGCAATTCCTCTATATTCTGGTGGCGGCTTGCCTGTTCTCTAACTACCCGCGTGAGACCCGTCTGGACTACATCAAGCGTTTCTATGATGCGGTGTCCACCTTTAAAATCTCGCTGCCGACGCCGATCATGTCCGGCGTGCGTACCCCGACCCGTCAGTTCAGCTCCTGCGTACTGATCGAGTGCGGCGATAGCCTGGATTCCATCAACGCCACCTCCAGCGCGATTGTGAAATACGTTTCCCAGCGCGCCGGTATCGGTATCAATGCCGGCCGCATTCGCGCGCTGGGCAGCCCGATCCGCGGCGGCGAGGCCTTCCACACCGGCTGTATCCCGTTCTATAAGCATTTCCAGACCGCCGTAAAATCCTGCTCGCAGGGCGGCGTTCGCGGCGGTGCGGCCACCCTCTTCTACCCGATGTGGCATCTGGAAGTCGAAAGCCTGCTGGTGCTGAAAAACAACCGTGGTACCGACGCTAACCGCGTTCGCCATATGGACTACGGCGTACAGATCAACAAGCTGATGTACACCCGCCTGCTGAAAGGCGAAGACATCACCTTGTTCAGCCCGTCCGATGTTCCGGGCCTGTACGACGCGTTCTTCGCCGATCAGGACGAATTCGAGCGTCTGTACACCAAATATGAGAAAGACGACAGCATCCGCAAGCAGCGTATTAAAGCGGTTGAACTGTTCTCGCTGATGATGCAGGAACGCGCCTCTACCGGCCGTATCTACATCCAGAACGTTGATCACTGCAACACCCACAGCCCGTTCGACCCGGTTGTCGCGCCAGTGCGCCAGTCTAACCTGTGCCTGGAAATCGCCCTGCCGACAAAACCGCTGGAAGATGTGAACGATGAAAACGGCGAAATCGCGCTCTGTACATTGTCCGCATTCAACCTCGGCGCGATCGATAGCCTCGACGAGCTGGAAGATCTGGCGGTACTGGCGGTTCGCGCGCTGGATGCGCTGCTGGATTATCAGGATTACCCAATCCCGGCCGCCAAACGCGGCGCGATGGGTCGTCGTACGCTGGGTATCGGCGTGATTAACTTCGCTTACTATCTGGCGAAGCACGGCAAACGCTACTCCGATGGCAGCGCCAACAATCTGACGCACAAAACGTTCGAAGCCATTCAGTACTATCTGCTGAAAGCCTCCAACGAACTGGCTATCGAGCAAGGCGCCTGCCCGTGGTTCAACGAAACCACCTACGCGCAGGGCATTCTGCCGATCGATACCTATAAGAAAGACCTGGATGCAATCGTGAGCGAATCCCTGCATTACGACTGGGAGCAGCTGCGCGAGTCCATCAAAACCCACGGCCTGCGTAACTCCACGCTCTCCGCGTTAATGCCGTCCGAGACCTCTTCGCAGATCTCCAACGCCACCAACGGTATCGAACCGCCGCGCGGCCACGTGAGCATCAAAGCGTCGAAAGACGGGATCCTGCGCCAGGTTGTGCCGGATTACGAAAAACTGCAGAACGGCTACGAGCTGCTGTGGGAAATGCCGAACAACGACGGCTATCTGCAACTGGTCGGCATCATGCAGAAATTTATCGACCAGTCGATTTCCGCCAACACCAACTATGACCCGACGCGTTTCCCATCCGGAAAAGTGCCGATGCAGCAGCTGCTGAAAGACTTGCTCAACGCCTATAAATTCGGTGTGAAAACGCTGTACTATCACAACACCCGTGATGGCGCAGAAGATGCTCAGGACGACCTGGCACCTTCCATTCAGGACGACGGCTGCGAAAGCGGCGCATGTAAGATTTGATAATATTGCCCGGCGGCGCGTTGCTTGCCGGGCCTACGGTCTATTGTAGGCCGGGTTAGCGAAGCGCCACCCGGCCTATAATTCCAGGACAGGATCCCCATTCATGGCATACACCACTTTTTCACAGACGAAAAACGATCAACTGCTTGAGCCTATGTTTTTTGGCCAGCCGGTTAACGTGGCCCGCTACGATCAGCAAAAATATGACATCTTTGAAAAACTGATTGAAAAGCAACTTTCCTTCTTCTGGCGTCCGGAAGAAGTCGACGTCTCCCGCGACCGTATCGACTACCAGGCGCTGCCGGAGCACGAAAAACATATCTTCATCAGCAACCTGAAATACCAGACGCTGCTCGATTCCATTCAGGGGCGTAGCCCGAACGTCGCGCTGCTGCCGCTGATTTCGATCCCGGAACTGGAAACCTGGGTCGAAACCTGGGCATTCTCCGAGACCATCCACTCGCGCTCCTACACCCATATCATTCGCAACATCGTCAACGATCCGGCGACGGTTTTCGACGATATCGTGACCAATGAGCAGATCCAGAAACGTGCGGAAGGTATCTCCCACTACTACGACTCGCTGATTGAAATGACCAGCTACTGGCATCTGCTGGGCGAAGGCACCCACACCGTTAACGGCAAGAGCGTGACCGTGGACCTGCGCGAGCTGAAAAAGAAACTGTATCTGTGTCTGATGAGCGTTAACGCACTGGAAGCGATCCGCTTCTACGTCAGCTTCGCCTGCTCCTTCGCTTTTGCCGAGCGCAAGCTGATGGAAGGCAACGCGAAAATCATTCGCCTGATCGCCCGTGACGAAGCGCTTCACCTGACCGGCACTCAGCACATGCTGAACCTGTTGCGCTCCGGCGTCGACGATCCGGAAATGGCGGAAATCGCCGAAGAGTGCAAGCAGGAGTGTTACGACCTGTTCGTGCTGGCGGCGCAGCAGGAAAAAGAGTGGGCGGACTACCTGTTCCGCGACGGCTCGATGATCGGCCTGAACAAAGATATTCTCTGCCAGTACGTGGAGTACATCACCAATATCCGCATGCAGGCAGTGGGCCTCGATCTGCCGTTCCAGACTCGCTCCAACCCGATCCCGTGGATCAATACCTGGCTGGTCTCCGACAACGTCCAGGTGGCGCCGCAGGAAGTGGAAGTGAGTTCCTACCTCGTCGGGCAGATCGACGCTGAAGTCGATGCTGACGATCTGAGCAACTTCCAGCTGTAATGAAACGGATTTTTTTGAAGATTTCTGACACTCGCCTTGAGTGTCAGGATGAACACCCTTCCCTGTTGGCCGCCCTTGAATCGCATAATATTGACGTGGAGTATCAGTGCCGTGCGGGTTATTGCGGTTCCTGCCGCACACGTTTGGTGTCAGGCCAGGTTGACTGGCTGACCGAGCCGCTGGCGTTTATCCAACCGGGAGAGATTTTGCCCTGCTGCTGCCGGGCAAAAGGCGATATCGAAATCGAGATGTAGTCGTTAGTGAATTTCATGCGCGGAAACCAACGTCGTGGCGCCGCGTTTTTTCATTTGCACGATGTATAACGCCCCGGCAAGCACAACCAGTACCGCACCCAGCAGATAAATCGCCCGGTAACCGACCCCATCCACCATCAGGCCCATAATAAAAGCGCCAATCGCCAGTCCCGCATCCATTGCATTAAAAAACAGCGAATTCGCGACGCCAATCTTATGCGGCTCCACCGAACTGATAATCTGCGTCTGAAAAACGGGCGTCACCGAACCGTAGCCAATCCCAATCAGCGCCCCGGATAAAATCATCATCAGACTCCCCTGAGCGTACCCCAGCACGACCAACCCGAGGGTAAAGGCCAGCAGGCAGGGATACACCACATACCGGGGCCCTTTTTTATCACAGACGTTGCCAGTAAAAGTACGGCACACCATCAGACATACGGCATAGCACAGCAAAAAATTGCTCGCCGCCGCCAGCAATCCCAATTCTCGCGCATACAGGGCTAAGAAGGCTGAAACGCCCGCATAGGAAAACGTCATAAAAAATGTCACTGTCGCAAACGGGAGCGCCGCACGATCGAACATCGCGGTGAAACCCAGTTTTGGTTTCGAACCATCTGTATGGCGAATGATCGGCGGTACCTTCATGATCAATGCCAGCACAATGCCAAGGGCGGAAACGGCGGTACACAGCCAGAATGCCGGAATAAAGGCGCTATGCCGCGCCATATTTAACCCAATCCACGGCCCGATAACCATCGCCAGCCCCATTGCCAAAGAGAAAAAACTGATGCCCTCTCCACGTCGGGAGGCCGGTATTAACCGCGCGGAAATCGTCCCTTTTACCGTCGTTATCACCCCGAAGGTGATGCCATGAAGCACGCGTACAAACAGCAATGCTTCAATGGAGTGACATAAAGGATACAGCGCGGTCACGACCAAAAAGGCCAGAGAAGAAAGCATCAGAATCATTTTATTCGAATATTCTCCCACCCACTGCCCGGCAAAAGGGCGTACGACAATCGCGGCGATCAGGAAAAATGTGACCAGCAATCCCGCTTTATCGGCTGAAGCGTGTAAATTATCTGCAATATAGATGGGTAACAGCGTGAGCAGGACGTAAAAGACAAAAAAGATAATGAAGCTGATTATCGTTATTGACCAAAAGTCCTTTGTCCATAATTTTTCTTTCATTGAAAGGTCACCTGTTCATACAGCGCGCAGGTTTATAAAATTCAAGAATGCATCATTCATATAAATAATTGCGGGCGCTATTTTGTGATTTTGTTCGTAAAAAGAGTATCCTTCCCGCGAGCATTAGTAAAATTACTCATTTTAATATTATTAATTAGTGATTACTTATGACATTAACACAAATCAGCGTCCTGCTCGCCGTGGTCGATGCGGGGGGTTTTACACAAGCAGGCAAGCGGCGCTTTATGAGCCAATCGGCCGTCAGCCAGGCCATTGCCACTCTGGAAGCGGAGTTAGGCGTTCCCCTTCTCCAGCGGGAACGCCGTAAAGAGGCCTGTCTGACACCTGCCGGGGAGCGAATTGCGGCCCGAATGCGCGCCATACTCCATGAGGTTAACGCCGTGAAAGAACTGGCCGAGCAGGAAAAACGCCAGCCGGTGCGCCAGTTGCGGGTCGGGAGCTTCCCCAGCGTTTGCGCCAGCATCCTGCCCTATGTGGTTCGCTATTTCGAAACGCATCATCCCCAGGTAAAAATTATTCCACACGAAGCCAACAGCGCGGAAATCATCGAAGCCGTACGCTCACAACAGCTGGATGCCGGTTTTGTTCATTTCCCAGTCCCGGAGATGTACTCCTTCCCGGTTTATAAAGATAAGTTCACCGTTGTGGTCCCCAAGGAGCATCCTTTTTCACAACGCGCGTCTGTTCAATTAGAGGATTTATTTGATGAGGCATTAATTATCAGCAAAGGGCGTTATGAGCTGAGCATTATGGCGTTATTTGAGGCGCAGAATATGACTCCGATAATAAAATATGAGTTCAACCATCCCGCAACCGCAATGAGCTTTATCCATCAAGGGCTGGGAATCGCGCTGCTGCCCGAATTAATCCTTAAAACGCTGGCCCAGCCGCTGCACTCCGTCGCCCTGGAGCCCGCGTTTTATCGACATATTTCGCTTATCGCCAGCGAGCCCCCGGTCGAAGGCAGCCCGCTGGCGCTGCTTGAAGAATGTCTGCGCCAACTGACCCAGACCGTGTTGCGCTAATCAGACAAACGATTAGCGATGTTCACCCTCTTTTTGCAGAAATTGCACCGCTTTATCCGGGAAGTCGGTAAACAAGCCGTCAACATCCGCCTGGTTATACAGCACGTTGTACAGCTGATTGACGTCGGTCGCGTAGTCCGGCAGCTGATCGGCGCGAACCGTATACGGATGTACCTGCATATGGCTGGCATGCGCCTCTTTCACCATCGCCGTTAACTTCACATCGCCCGGTTTAGAGCCTTCCGCCACCAGCATATGGTAATCCGGGCCGATACCGTCAGCGTACTTCGCAATCTGCGCCATTGCCCCCGGCTTAAACATCCAGTCATAGCTGTAGTTAACCCATTTGCCGTCGGCCTGACGCTGCTGTGTTTCATTCCAGTCGGTATAGGCGATAAGCTGCACCAGATTGAGATCCATCCCCATCTTCGGCTCCAGCTCATTCTTGATACGCTTGAGCTCATTGGCGTCAAAGCACTGCAAATAGACCTTATCCTGCTTGCTGGTGTAGCCATACTCCTTCAGCACTTTCAGCACACTGGCGGCAATATCTTTACCTTCCTGATGGTGGAACCACGGCGCTTTGATCTCCGGGTAAATCCCGATGTTTTTGCCGGTCGAATGGTTCAGCCCCTGTACAAATTCAATTTCTTCTTCAAAGGTATGAATACGAAAATCGGATTTACCCATCGGGAAACGCCCAGGATAGGTTTGTACGTTTTTGCCGTCTTTCGGCTCAAAACCTTCGGTGAACTTCAGCGACTTAATCTCGGCAAGGGTAAAGTCGATGGCGTAGAAACGACCATCTTTACGCGCCCGCTGCGGAAAACGCTGCGCCACATCGGTGACCCGGTCCAGATAGTGATCATGCAGCACCACCAGCCGGTCGTCTTTAGTCATGACCAGATCCTGCTCGAGGTAATCTGAGCCCTGGGCGTAGGCCATCGCTTTCGCCGGCAGCGTGTGTTCCGGCAGATAACCGCTAGCGCCACGGTGGGCAATAACGATTTTCTCTCCCGCCACGGCACTGAAGCACAGCGCCGAACCCGCCAGTATCATTCCGCTCATCAGCGCGGTTAATTTCATTTTCATTGCCGCTCCTTAGGCTTGCTTCAGTTGTTGGTGATGACGTCGCTCACCCAGCATCACAATAATCAGCAGCAGAACCGCCAACACGCTACCGCCAATCATCACCATAAAGCCGCCGTCCCAGCCGAAGAAATCGACGGTATAACCGACGATGGCGCTCGCGGCCACGGAGCCGCCGAGATAACCGAACAGACCGGTGAAACCTGCGGCGGTACCGGCCGCTTTTTTCGGCGCCAGTTCCAGCGCATGCAGGCCAATCAGCATGACCGGGCCATAAATCAGGAAGCCGATGACAATCATGCAGGCCATATCCACACCCGGGTTGCCCGGCGGGTTCAACCAGTAAACGATAGTAGCGATAGTCACCAGGGTCATAAAGAACACGCCGGTCGCGCCGCGGTTACCTTTGAACACTTTATCCGACATCCAGCCGCACAGCAGGGTGCCCGGAATCCCCGCATATTCATAAAGGAAGTAGGCCCAGGAAGATTTATCCAGCGCAAAGTGTTTCACTTCTTTCAGATAGGTCGGCGACCAGTCAAGGATGCCGTAACGCAGCAGATAAACGAAGACGTTAGCTACCGCGATGTACCACAGCAGCTTGTTCGGCAGGATGTACTGCATAAAAATCTGCTTCGCCGTCAGCTCTTCTTCGTGCTTCTCGCTGTAGTCGTCCGGATAATCATTCTTATACTCTTCGATCGGCGGCAGACCGCAGGACTGCGGCGTATCGCGCATCATCGCGAAGGCGAAAATCGCCAGCAGGATCGCGCCAAACGCTGGCATATACAGCGCCGCATGCCAGTCGTTAAACCACGCCATCCCCAGCAGGAACAGCAGCGGTGGAATACCGCCGCCGACGTTATGCGCGCAGTTCCATACCGACACAATCCCACCGCGCTCTTTCTGCGACCACCAGTGGACCATCGTACGTCCGCACGGCGGCCAGCCCATCCCCTGGAACCATCCGCACAGGAACAGCAGGACGAACATCACCATGATGCTGGAGGTGGCCCAGGGCACGAAGCCCATGACCAACATCACCAGCGCCGCCAGAATCAAACCAGCTGGCAGGAAAATGCGCGGATTCGAGCGGTCAGAAACCGAACCCATGATGAATTTCGAAAATCCGTAGGCAATAGAGATACCGGAAAGCGCGAAACCAAGGTCGCCACGGGAGAACCCCTGTTCAATAAGATAGGGCATTGCCAGCGCAAAGTTCTTACGAACCAAATAGTAAGCGGCATAACCAAAGAAGATGCCAATAAAGATCTGCCAGCGTAATCGACGGTATAACGGGTCGATTTCCGCCGCTGGCAAACGCGCTTTATGCGCTGCGGGTTTAAAAATACTTAACATATCAGCCTCCGTGGCCATTGCTGTTTTACTGACATCGACGCAAAAAACGTAATTTATTCACTAACTTCTGATGTGGTCGCGATGGTAGGCAAAGCGTAGAACTAATACTGTGAAATGTCGCACATTTTGTTACAGATATATGACAATATTTTCCATTGTGAGCACAAAATCACAGCAAACGCTCGAATTGCGCGCAAATATGCTCGAAATCAAACATTCCACACGGTTGATATGGCTAAATGGTGTAAAACGAAAGTAGAGGGATCGGAAGATGGCCGAGACGCAAGAATTTGATGCGCTGATAATTGGCGGCGGCGCCACCGGCGCGGGGATCGCCCGCGACTGTGCTCTACGTGGGCTACGCGTGGCCTTAATTGAGCGGCACGATATCGCCACTGGCGCTACCGGCCGCAACCATGGCCTGTTGCATAGCGGCGCACGCTATGCGGTCACCGATAGCGAATCAGCGCGCGAATGTATCAGCGAAAACCGCATTCTGCGCCGCATCGCCCGCCATTGCATTGAACCTACCAACGGATTGTTTATCACCCTGCCTGAAGATGACATGGCCTGGCAGCAAACCTTTATCCACGCCTGCCAGCAAGCCGGTATCGATGCCCAACCGCTCACGCCAGCAGAGGCGCTGCGCCTTGAGCCTGCGGTAAATCCGACATTGCTTGGCGCCGTGCAGGTGCCGGATGGCACTGTCGATCCTTTCCGCCTTACCGCCGCCAATATGCTCGACGCGCGTGAGCATGGAGCGCAGATCCTCACCGGCTGCGAAGTCACCGGCCTGTTGCGCCATGGCGATCGCGTCAGCGGGGTACATTTCTACGATCATCAACGTCGTGAAGCCCGCACTCTGCACGCTCAAGTGGTGGTCAACGCCGCGGGGATTTGGGGCCAGCGTATTGCTGAATACGCCGATCTGCGCATATCCATGTTCCCGGCCAAAGGATCGCTACTCATCCTCGACCATCGTATCAATCGCCAGGTCATCAACCGCTGCCGTAAACCTGCCGATGCCGATATTCTGGTCCCCGGCGACACCATTTCGCTGATTGGCACCACCTCAACGCATATTCCTTATGACGAAATTGACGACAATCGGGTGACAACAGCGGAAGTTGATACGCTACTGCGCGAAGGTGAAAAACTGGCGCCGATCATGGGGCGGACCCGGGTGCTACGCGCTTATTCCGGCGTACGCCCGCTGGTCGCCAGCGATGACGATCCCAGCGGGCGCAACGTCAGCCGCGGCATCGTGTTGCTCGACCACGCCCGGCGCGACGGTATGGAAGGGTTTATCACCATTACTGGCGGGAAGTTAATGACCTACCGCCTGATGGCGGAATGGGCCAGCGACGCCGTCTGCCGCAAGCTCGGTAATACGGAACCATGCCGTACCGCTGAACTGCCGCTACCTGGCTCGCAGGAAGCAACGGAAACCACGCTGAAAAAAATCATCTCGCTACCGGCGCCGCTGCGCGGTTCGGCGGTATATCGTCACGGCGACCGCACTCCGGCATGGCTCGGCGACAGCCGCCAGCATCGTAGCCTGGTCTGCGAATGCGAAGCGGTCACCGCAGGCGAGGTACAATACGCCGTGGAGAATCTGGCGGTGAACAATCTGCTCGACCTACGCCGTCGCACCCGAGTCGGTATGGGTACCTGCCAGGGGGAACTTTGCGCCTGTCGCGCCGCCGGACTGCTGCAGCGTTTTAACGTCGCCACGCCGGCGCAATCCTTAACTCAGCTGTCAGAATTTCTCAATGAACGCTGGAAAGGCGTCCAGCCGATCGCCTGGGGCGACGCGCTGCGCGAAAGCGAATTTACTCGCTGGGTCTACCTCGGGTTATGCGGATTGCAAAAGGAGCATCAGGATGAAATTTGACTGTGCCATCGTCGGCGGCGGGCTGGCCGGGCTTCTGTGCGGGCTGGCGCTGAATCAATATGGCCAACGCTGCGTGATAATCAGCCGCGGGCAAAGCGCGCTGCATTTTTCTTCCGCCTCGCTGGACTTACTCTCGACGCTGCCAAACGGCGAGAACGTCACCGATGTCGCGCAAGGTCTTCGCCAGCTTGCCATTCAGCTTCCCGATCACCCGTACGCCCGACTCGGCGCCGACGCGGTGCTCGATTACGCAGCGCGAACCGAAGCGCTATTAGCCTCCTGCGGCATCATCATGCAGGGCGAAGCCTGCCAGCCGCACCAGCGGATCACTCCGCTCGGTACGTTACGCCCGGCGTGGCTGTCGCCGGAAGAGGTGCCGCTGGCGCCATTGCCGCAGCAGCGCATCTGCCTGGTGGGGATCAGCGGCTTTGCCGATTTTCAGCCACATCTTGCCGCCGCCGCGCTCAAACAACGTGGAATGAATGCCGCTGCGGCGGAAATTGATTTACCGCTGCTTGATGTGCTTCGCGATAACCCAACGGAGTTTCGCGCCGCTAATATCGCCCGCGTGCTTGACGATGAAAATCTGTGGCCTGCCCTGCAATCCGCGCTGCTGCCGCTGGCGCAGCAGTACGAACTGCTCATTATGCCCGCCTGCTTTGGCCTCGCCGATAACCGACTCTACCGCTGGCTACTGGCGCATCTGCCCTGTCCGCTGCGCCTGCTGCCGACGCTGCCGCCTTCTGTTCCAGGAATGCGCTTACATAGCCAGCTCCAGCGCCAGTTCATCCGTACCGGCGGCACCTGGCTTGCCGGTGACGAAGTGGTGAAAATCAGCCATCAGCACGGCGCCGTCGATGCAGTATGGACACGTAATCACGGCGATATTGCGCTGCGCCCGCGCTTTACCGTGCTGGCGAGCGGCAGCTTTTTCAGCAACGGCCTGGTCGCCACTCGCGATGGCGTGCGCGAGCCGATTCTGGGTCTCGACCTGCAACAAACGATAGCGCGCGATAGCTGGTACCAGCGTGATTTCTTCGCTTCTCAACCGTGGCAGCGCTTCGGCTTGAAAACCGATACCATGCTGCGCCCTCAGTTGCTCGGCCAGCCGCTCAGCAATCTTTTCGCCATCGGCTCGTTGCTCGGCGGTTTCGATGCCATTCAGCTTGGCTGCGGCGGCGGCGTTTGCGCCGTAACCGCGCTGCACACCGCCAGACAGATCCACGATCTTGCAGGAGGCCGACAATGAACGCCCCCCATTTTGAGAGCTGTATCAAATGTACAGTCTGTACCACCGCCTGCCCGGTGAGCCGGGTGAATCCGCGCTATCCCGGCCCCAAACAGGCGGGGCCCGACGGAGAACGCCTGCGCCTGAAAGATGGTGCGCTGTACGATGAAGCGCTGAAATATTGTATTAACTGCAAGCGCTGCGAAGTCGCCTGTCCGTCCGACGTGAAGATCGGTGATATCATTCAACGCGCGCGCGCGCAGTACAGCCAGCAAAAGCCGACCCTACGCGACGCCATCCTCAGCCATACCGACCTGATGGGAACGCTGTCCACGCCGTTTGCCCCGCTGGTCAACGCCACGACGGGCTTAAAGCCGGTACGCCGGTTACTCGACGCGGCGCTCAACATCGACCATCGCCGCACGCTGCCGAAATACGGCTTCGGCACCTTTCGTCGCGCTTATCGCCAGCTTGCCGCCAGCCAGGCGCAGTACAGCGAGCAGGTGGCATTCTTCCACGGCTGCTACGTCAACTATAACCACCCGCAATTGGGTAAGGATCTCATTCACGTCGTTAACGCGATGGGTACCGGCGTACAATTATTATCCAGGGAAAAATGCTGCGGCGTCCCGCTGATCGCTAACGGTTTTTTTGACAAGGCGCGTAAACAGGCGCGGAGCAACGTCGCCGCGATGCGGGAAAATACGCTACCGGTCATTGCCACTTCATCGACCTGCGCCTTTACCCTGCGCGATGAATACCCCCATGTTCTGGATATTGATAACAGCGATCTGCGCGATCGCATTGAGCTGGCGACCCGCTGGATTTGGAAACAGCTGGATGCTGGCAAGACGCTACCGTTGCGCTCTCTGCCGCTGAAGGTGGTCTATCACACCCCTTGTCATATGGAGAAAATGGGCTGGTCGCTGTATACCATCGAGCTGCTGCGGTTGATCCCCGGCTTGCAACTGGAGGTGCTGGATTCGCAGTGCTGCGGCATCGCCGGAACCTTCGGCTTTAAGTCAGAAAACTACCCGTCAGCGCAGGCAATCGGCGCGCCGTTGTTCCGCCAGATTGAGGAGAGCGGCGCGGACATCGTGGTCACCGATTGTGAGACCTGCAAATGGCAGATTGAGATGTCCACCAGCAAACGCTGCGAACATCCCATTACTCTGCTGGCGCAGGCGCTGGGCGCACCTGCCTGAGTTAGTCGATAAACAGCGTCTCAACGACGTTAATCCAGCCATGCTCGCCGCTGACCGGTTTACCGTTGAGCCAGCGGCGCAGCATATTAAGCGCCATCATCGCGCAGACCTCCTGCCGGACCTGCAAACTATGGCGATTGACGCTGAACTTAACCCGCAGCGCGTGCGTGCCTTCCGGCGTCGACAGCACGAAGTTCAGATGATCGTCCTCCTCGCCGCTGACCGACAACGCCAGCCCGGCAAAATGGTTAACCCGCCGTTCGGCGGCCCAACGCGCCGATTGCGCCAACGTCTCCTCCTGCGCGGGCACCACTTCGCTGGCTAATAGCGGCGCGTTAGCGCGCCGCAACTGCAGCGCCAGCAGGCCGCTGGTAAACTGCTCGCTTAAAGTAAGGCTAAGCTGACGTTCCTGCAGACAGCGCGCGATCTGCGCCGGCAACCCTTCCGTCCCCTCGAAAATTAGGCTTTCCCCAGCCACCTGACGAACCTCTGGCCATAGTGCCAGCATCGCATCGCGCTGCTCCGCAGGCCCGGTCAGCTTCAGTTCGATAATCGGCATTGACGAGCGATAGCCCATGACGACGCCCGGCGGCAGCGGCAGAGAGTTCAGGCTCTGCGCCAGTTCGCTTTCCGAGCGCCCAAAGGTAGTTAAACGCAGACAGACCGGCGGTGACGGAAGCGTGAAACGCGCGCGCAAACGAGGCACGATCTCCTGCTCAACCATCACTTTGAATTCCGACGGTACACCGGGGGTGAAAAACATCAGGCAGCGATTGAGCTGGACGGCAAACCCGCAGGCGGTGCCGACCGGGTTATTGATCATCTCGGCGCTGGCGGGGATTTCCGCCTGCTTGCGGTTGCTTTCCGCCATGGGGCGACCGCGTTCGGCAAAAAAGCGCGTCATCGTTTCCAGCCATCCGGCGTGCAGGATCAACCCTTCCCCCTTCGCCGTAGCCGCCGCCAGCGCGCTGAGGTCGTCGCTGGTCGGTCCCAGACCGCCGTTAACGATCAGCACATCCGCCTGTTCGCTACGTTCGCGCAGGATGGCCACCAGCGCGTCGAGGTCATCGCCGACGGTGTTGCGGCGCGTTAACGGCAAACCCTGATTAAAAAAGTAATCCGCCAGCCAGGCGGCATTGGTATCAACAATCTGCCCATGTAGCACTTCATCGCCAGTGGACAGCATTTCCACGTTTAGCATTGTGAACTCCAGCCTGATAAGTCGAAATACTATAGCGCAAAGGCGCGGGCGGGCGAGGAAGAAAATCTGGCGCGACGGAAGGCCGCGCCGGAGGATTAGAAGCTGGCGCTGGCGCCGATGTACGGGCCGTCGGCGATGGTGTTATCGCGATTGCCGTCTTTGCCCGCCAGATTCAGGTAGCGGTAGCCTGCCTGGATGCTGAGCGGACGCATGATAGTCCAGCTGGCGCCGACGTTAGCTTCTTCATAACTGTCAATGCCGCTGGAGAGTGAATCCGGGGAGTAGTAGTAATCGCCATATAAACGGAAACTGTCGCCGATTTTCCACTGCAGACCACCGCCGACCGCCGCCGCATACCCTTCATCGCCCTGCTTCGGATTAGTGTAGACGCCTTTACCGCCAACCGTCGCGAGGAAGGGACCCAGCGGAATATTCAGACCCAGACCTAAACCGGCAGCATCGCCGTCGTTATCGCTATGCAGCCAGTTGCCTGAGATAGCAAGACCGGTCGATTCGGTACCAAAGCCAACGCCCAGGTTGGTATAGTGTTCGCCAGCTTCGCCCGTGACGCTAATCGCATGAGCCGCCGAAGACACCATCATCACCCCGGCCAGGGCCATATAAATGCTCTTTTTCATTGTTTACTCTATCCAGAAAATAAGAATCAAAGAAGTCCCGAAAAACCTCAAAATTCTACTGCGCACCCGTCAATAATCAATGACCTGGCGAAATGATTTATCACAAGAGTGTAACCAGTTGCGTCTTTTTACATCAATGGTACCGCCCGTTGGCGAGAAGAGGCTCATTCTGGTGATTTTATATTTACCAAGAATATAATTAACAATGCCATATTGATGGCATAAATAAAAATTAACCCGCACAACGGGCGTCGCGCGGGCGCCAGGAAAAGGAGAATAAAAAATTAGTACGCGAGCAGATCCAACCGCTTCAGCACCAACCCGGCTCACCCTCAGCCTGAAAGGGCTACTTTGAGCCTACGGTCAGCAGGCGTAGCGTCACCTTCAGTCCGCCCAGGCTCTCGCTCCGTGACAGCTGCGGGCGACTACGGTGCAGCCGCGCAATATCATTCACCAGCGCCAGGCCCAGCCCAGCGCCAGGAACCGCGCCTACATTATCCAGGCGGCGAAACGGCGTCAGCGCCTGATTTATCTGCTGATCATCAATGCCCGGACCGCTGTCTTCCACGGTCAGCAGCACGGCCTCGCTATCACGATGCAGACTCAGCGTGACCGTCCCCCATTCAGGGGTGTAGCGAATCGCATTGTCGAGCAGGTTGGCGCACAGCTCGCCCAGCAGCACGCTATCGCCCACAATGTTTACTGGCGAGCACTCGCCATCATAGCCAAGATCGATATTCTTGCTCCGCGCCTGCGCAATGCGTGAAAAGCAGCTGCTGTGGACCACTTCCTGCAGATCGACAGTCGCAAAGGCCTGCTCGCCCTGTTCCCGACGTTTCACGGTCGCGAGCTGCAGCAGACGTTCGGTGAGCAAAACCGTATCGTCCAGAGTCACACGCATCGCCTGCAAACTTTCGCGCCACAGCCGTGGATCGTCGCTGGCCAGCGCCACCGAGGCCTGGGTCTTCAATACCGCCAACGGCGTTTTCAACTGATGGGAAGCATCGGCGCTGAAGCGCTCCTGGCGAGAAATCATCACCCGCAGGCGATCGATATAGCGGTTAAAAGCAACAATTAGCAGCCGCGTCTCCGACCACGGCAGCAGTTCCGGCAACGGCGTCAACAAACCGGGTTCGCGCCGTACCATCAGCGAAGAGAGCTGGCGCATTGGCCTTAATACGCGACGCAACAGCCAGCCCGCCAGTACCAGCGTCAGCAACACCAACAACCCCTGCGACACCCAGGATGAGAACAGCAGTTGTCCAGCCAGCCAGCGCCGCGACTGCAGCGTTTCGGCAATATAAATCTCCGCCATCCCGACGATGCCGCCTTCATTGACTGGCTGCAGTAGGCGCGCCACGCGGATCGCCTGGCCGCGGTATTCGGTATGATAAAACCATGCCAGCGCCGGATAGAGCTGAGTTCGCGAGGTTGCCGGCGGCATCGCCGGTAGATCGTCAAAACCGGAAATCACCTTCCCTTGCGGATCAAGCACCTTGTAATACAGTCGGTCGTTCATATTGAGCTCGAAGCTGTCCAGCACCACCCAAGGGACATTCACCTCAAGATGACCATGACGTACCACCAGCCGCTCCGCTACCGTACGCGCCGATGACAGCAACGTGCGGTCATACGCCTGTGTCGCCGCCTGCAGCGCGCTGACGTAGCTATTGAATGCCGACAACCCCCACAGCAACGCCAGCGGCAGGCCGAGAAACAACAGCAATTGGGCATACAGCGACTGCGGTTTACTCCACCTCATGGCGCGCGCACTCCAGCAAGTAACCCAGCCCCCGCAGCGTGGTAATGCGAACATTGCTCTCCTGCAGCTTTTTCCGCAGGCGGTGGATATAGAGTTCGATACTCTCCGGACTTACGTCATCGCTGAGGCTAAATATCTGTTCAAATAGCTGTTGACGGGAAACCGGGCGCGTGCGGCGGAACATCAGCACCTTTAATAACGCCAGTTCGCGCGGCGTCAGCGACAGCATCCGCCCACGCAGTAAAAAATAGCCTTCATCACGATACTCCAACTCGCCAAGCTGCTGGACCTCATGCACTTGCCCTTCACTGCGCCGTAACAGCGCCCGTAGTCGGGCGTCGAGCTCCTCCAGCTCAAACGGTTTTGGCAGATAATCGTCGGCGCCGACATTCAACCCTTTCACCCGGTCAGCCACCGCGCTGCGAGCGGTTAATAACAGCACCGGCAGGGTTTGTCCGCGCTTACGTAACCGCTGCACCACATCGAGGCCATCTAGCCCCGGCATACCGATATCGAGTACCGCCAGCGCGTATTTTTCACTTTGTAGCAGGTGATCTGCCGCCCGGCCGTCAAAAACGCAATCCACAGCGAAACCACCCTGCACCAGCGCTTTTTCCAGCCAGTGAGCCAGCTCACGATTATCTTCGGCTAATAAGAGACGCATATCACATCCTGTAAAGTTGCTGCCGCATTGAAAGGGAAATGAAAGGTTACTGTTTTAACAATCATGCAACCGAATCACCACATGTCGGTTCACATAATCAAAAAAACATTCCCTGTACCTCCTGAGGAAACCTATGAAAACGCCATTTTTTCGTCAACTTAGCGCTATCGCGCTGTGCCTCTGCGCCACCTCCGCCTTCGCCGCAGAGCCCCCTTCCCGCACCGAATGTATCGCCCCCGCCAAACCCGGCGGCGGTTTTGACCTGACCTGTAAACTGATTCAGGTCAGCCTGATGGAAACCGGCGCTATCGAGAAACCAATGCGCGTCACCTATATGCCTGGCGGCGTCGGCGCGGTGGCCTATAACGCCATCGTCGCCCAGCGCCCGGCGGAGCCCGGTACCGTCGTCGCTTTCTCCGGAGGGTCGTTGCTAAACCTGTCGCAGGGAAAATTCGGCCGCTACGGCGTTGATGACGTACGCTGGCTGGCCAGCGTCGGCACCGACTACGGCATGATCGCGGTACGCGCCGACTCGCCATGGAAAGACCTGAAGTCCTTTATGGCGGCAATGGAGAAAAATCCCACAGCTATCGTCATTGGTGCTGGCGCCTCCATCGGTAGCCAGGACTGGATGAAAGCGGCGCTGCTGGCGCAAAAAGCTAACGTCGACCCGCACAAAATGCGCTATGTCGCCTTTGAAGGCGGCGGAGAACCGGTTACGGCGCTGCTCGGCAATCACGTTCAGGCGGTCTCCGGCGATCTCAGCGAAATGGTGCCGTACCTACAGGGGAATAAAATCCGCGTACTGGCGGTCTTCGCCAATGAACGTCTGCCGGGCACGCTGGCCGATGTCCCCACCGCCAAAGAACAAGGTTACGACCTGGTCTGGCCGATTATTCGCGGCTTCTTTATGGGACCAAAGGTCAGCGATGCCGATTATCAATGGTGGGTGAATGAGTTCACTAAACTGCAGCAGACCGAAGCATTCAAAAAACAGCGTGAACTGCGCGGGCTGTTTGAATTCAACATGAACGGCAAGGAGCTCGATACCTACGTGAAGCAGCAGGTCAACGATTATCGCGAACAGGCGAAAGCCTTTGGCCTGGCAAAATAACCGGCGGAGGCGCAAATGAGCGATCGTATTTTTGCCGGGGTCTGGCTGTTGTTGTGCATAGGCGGTCTGTTTATCGCCTGGCAGATCCACAGCGAGTATTCCTATGAACCCGTCGGCCCACGCCCCTTCCCGCTGGGTATTATCGGCTTGATGCTGCTGTGTTCGGCGCTGATGCTGTTACGCCGCTCGGACGCCATCGCGTGGCCGGGGCGGCATGTATTGCAGCGTCTGCTGACCATGATCGTGGTGCTGGTGCTGTATGCATGGGGATTTGAATGGTTAGGCTTCCCGCTGGCGACCGCATTATTGACGGCAGTCATCGGCTTGTTGTTTGGCGCCACGCTGCCGGCTGCCGGCATCGCCGGCGTCGTCATGGGGGTGGCGCTATGGTACGCCTTCGACACCCTGCTTGATGTCACTCTGCCGCTCGGCGTCTGGTTAAATTAACGGAGGAGCTTATGGATACCTGGATTTATCTGTCGCAGGGCTTCGCCGTCGCCATGACGCCGGAAAACCTGCTTATCGCCCTGATCGGCTGCTTTGTCGGCACCATTGTCGGCCTGCTGCCGGGGCTCGGGCCAATTAACGGCGTCGCCATTCTGCTGCCGCTGGCTTTCGCCCTGCACTTACCCGCGGAATCGGCGCTGATCCTGCTGGCAACGGTCTATATCGGCTGCGAATACGGCGGGCGTATTTCATCTATTTTGCTGAACGTGCCCGGCGATGCCGCCGCCATCATGACGGCCCTCGATGGCTATCCGATGGCGCAGCAGGGGCGCGGCGGCGTCGCGCTGTCGATTTCCGCCGTCAGTTCCTTCTTTGGGTCGATCATCGCCATTGGCGGCATCATCCTGTTTGCGCCGATCCTCGCCCAGTGGTCGCTGGCGTTTGGCCCGGCGGAGTATTTCGCTCTGATGGTCTTCGCTATCGCCTGTCTCGGCAGCATGATGGCGCAAAATCCGTTGAAATCGTTCCTCGCGGCATTAATCGGTTTGGGCCTGGCGACAGTAGGTGTAGATGCGAATACCGGGGTCTATCGCTTCACCTTCGACAGTGTGCATCTCTCCGACGGCGTGCAGTTTATTGTGGTAGTTATCGGCCTGTTCTCCGTTTCTGAGATCCTGTTGATGCTGGAAAGCACCAGCGGCGGACAAACGCTGGTACGTAAAACCGGGCGGATGCTGTTTAACACCAAAGAAGCTGCACAATGCGTCGGCGCAACCCTGCGCTCCTCGGTGGTCGGCTTCTTCGTCGGTATTCTACCTGGCGCCGGGGCAACCATCGCCAGCGCCATCACCTACATGACGGAGAAAAAACTCAGCGGCGACAGCGATAACTTTGGTAAAGGCGATATTCGCGGCGTCGCGGCGCCGGAGGCGGCCAACAACGCTTCCGCCTGCGGTTCGTTTATTCCGATGCTGACGCTCGGTGTGCCGGGATCCGGCACCACCGCGGTCATGATGGGCGCGCTGACGCTGTATAACATCACCCCCGGCCCGGCGATGTTCACCGAACAGCCGGATATCGTCTGGGGGCTTATCGCTGCGCTGCTTATCGCCAACGTGATGCTGCTGATTATGAACATTCCGCTGATCGGCCTGTTCACCCGCATGCTGACGATTCCGCTGTGGTTCCTGGTGCCAGCTATCGCGGCAGTCTCCGCCGTCGGCGTCTACGCGGTGCACAGTACCACCTTTGACCTGCTGCTGATGGTGGGGCTCGGCGTGCTCGGCTACATCATGCGCAAGATGCACTTCCCGATGTCGCCGCTGATCCTCGGTTTCGTGTTAGGCGAGATGCTGGAGCAGAACCTGCGCCGCGCGCTGTCGATCAGCAACGGTAATCTGGCGATTTTATGGGAAAGCGGCGTGACCAAAACGCTATTGGCGCTGGCCATTGCCGTCCTGGTAGTTCCGCCACTGCTGCGGCTGAGACGTCGGCAGCGCCAACGCCGCGCCGAGGCGAATATCGGCTAAGCCGAGGTATTCACCCAGTCGCGCAGCGCCTGACGTGAAATCTTAATCCCGCCATTTTTTAACGTTTCCGGCAGCCGCAGCCAGCGAATCGGCTGCTGGAAACGGGCAAGCTGATCCGCACTCCACGCCGCCAGCGCCGTTAACTCACAAAGGGTATCGCACTCGACGACGGCGACCGGACGCTGGCCAAATTCAGCATCGTCCAACGGTACGATAAAGACCTGTTCTACCTGCGGATGAGTGATTAATACGCGCTCGATCTCTTCCGGTTGAATACCTTCACCACCACTAAAAAAGAGATTATCCATGCGTCCCAGAACCATGAGCCGGCCATCGCGTAGCTCACCGCGATCGCGGGTGGCAAACCAGCCTTCCGCGTTGGTTAACGGCAGCAATTGACCATCGCGCCAGTAGCCCGCCGCCATACTCTCCGCCCGCAGCCAAATTTCACCAGCAACAATGTTCAATTCCCGCCCTGGCAATGCTGCGCCGACATCCGCCGCGCCATCGGCCTCTTTGGCGCAAACGGTCGACGCGAACTCGGTGAGCCCATAGCCGCAAAAGCTGCGGATACCGCGCGCTTGCGCCCGTTCAGTGAGTTCAACCGGGATCGCCGCGCCGCCGAGTAGCACCGCTTTCAGCGCAACCTCGGCGTCGTCATTGAGCAGGCGCCACAGTTGGGTCGGCACTAGCGATGCATGGGTACAGCCCTGCAACAGATGTTCCAACGGCTGTTTGTCACGTACCGTTAGCCGCGCGCCAGCCAACAGCCAGCGCCACATAATTCCCTGCCCGGAGACATGAAACAACGGCAGCGACAACAGCCAGTCGTCCTCTGCGGCAAAAGGCATCAACGCCAGCACGCCAGCAGCGCTCGCCAGATGGGCGTTGGCGCTATGCACCGCTGCCTTCGGCAGACCGGTTGACCCCGAGGTCAACGTCATCGAGGCGAAACGCTCTCCACGCCATGGCACAGCATGGGTTCCCGCAGCCGCTTGCAGCGTTAATGTCGGTAAAGCAACCGGCAGCGCGTCACCGTTAAGCGCCAGCTGATATTGCATGGTTAACGCGGGCAACAGCTCCTGCAGCAACGCTGGGGGCAACTGCGGATTAAGCGGCAGCACCCGCGCGCCACACTGCAGCAGCGCCAGCCAGGCAAGCAACGTCTGCGGCTGGTTATAGGCCCGCAACGCCACGCCCTGACCTTCCGTGACGCCTTGTTCGGCAAATCCTGCCGCCAGTGCATCAACGCGCGCGCATAGCTGTCGCCAACTTAGCGCCTGGTTATTCAGACGCAACGCCTGCGACTCGCCACGCAGCTGACGCCACTGACGCCACGGCCAATCGTTAAATATCACAACAGCCGCTCCAGCTCATCAAGGGTTATCGTCGGCAGCGAGCTTTCCGGCCATGGCCGCACCAGCTGCGCGCCCATCAGCGCCAGCGTATCGAGCCCGGGAATGGTCTGTGGCGTCAGCCAGGCGGCAACCCGCGCCAACTGGGTTAAGCCGAGACTGGACTCAATGGACGAGCTGATTACCGCGTTAAGCCCCAGCGCATGGGCGGCAGCGACCTGCTGCTGCACCTTTTGCAAACTGCCGGTCAGCGTCGGTTTGATGACCACCGCGCGCACGCCGGGCTCAGCGACAAAGCGGAAATCCGCCTCGCGCAGACTTTCATCCCAGGCAATGGCGATCCCGGTTTGTTGGCTGAATTCACGTGAGTCATCGCGGTTTTTACACGGCTCCTCAAGAAATGCAATACGCTGGCGATACGCCGGATTGACGTATTTGGCGAACTGCTGGGCTTTAAGCGGCGTCCACGCGCGGTTAGCATCAAGCCGCAGCTGCAGGTCAGGAATCGCTTCCAGCAGCAGATTAACCACCATGCCGTCGCGCACTGCCTCCCAGAGCCCGACTTTCACCTTCGCGACTTTCTCGCCGGGCATTGCCGTCAATTTGGCGAACAGTTCATCCGGGTCGCCGGAGCAGAGTGGCGCAACGCGATAGTCCGCCGCCTGCGGCAACTCACCGTTGATCTCAGCCTGCGCACAGCTGATGCCAAAAGCAACCGAGGGCAGCGCAGGTAACGGCAAATCCTCGCCATCATGCCAGGCCCGCGCCCATACCAGCAACGCGGCCTGCGCCTCTTCCAGTGTCTCTTCACTGAATCCCGGCAAGGGAGAAATCTCCCCCCAGCCTTCTCGCCCATCCTCCTGCAGGTGGATGAACAGCCCGTCGCGGGTTTTTAACCGCCGTTCGCGCAGAACCACGCCCGCGTCCATCGGTATCTGCCAGCGGTAAACCTGCGAAACACGCATTATGGATTCCGTTTAAATTTGCTGAAGTCCGGCTGACGTTTTTGGTTGAAGGCGTTGCGGCCTTCCTGCCCTTCTTCCGTCATGTAGAACAGCATGGTAGCGTTACCCGCCAGCTCCTGCAGACCAGCCTGGCCGTCGCAGTCGGCGTTCAGCGCCGCTTTCAGGCAGCGCAGCGCCATCGGGCTGTTTTGCAGCATTTCACGACACCAGCGCACGGTCTCTTTTTCCAGATCCGCCAGCGGCACCACGGTGTTAACCAGCCCCATATCCAGCGCCTGCTGCGCGTCATACTGACGGCACAGGAACCAAATCTCGCGCGCTTTTTTCTGCCCGACGATACGCGCCATATAGGACGCACCCCAGCCGCCGTCAAAGGAGCCGACTTTAGGTCCGGTCTGGCCGAAGATGGCGTTTTCCGCCGCAATGGTCAGATCGCACATCATATGCAGCACGTGGCCGCCGCCGATAGAGTAGCCAGCCACCATCGCCACGACCGGTTTCGGGCAAGTGCGGATTTGGCGCTGGAAGTCGAGGACGTTGAGGTGGTGAACGCCGGAGTCGTCCTGATAGCCGCCGTAATCGCCGCGGACTTTCTGATCGCCGCCAGCGCAGAAAGCGTGCTCCCCCTCACCGGTCAGGACGATCACGCCGATATTGTCGTCATAGCGGGCATCCGCCAGCGCCTGAATCATCTCTTTAACCGTCAACGGACGGAAGGCGTTGCGCACCTGCGGGCGGTTGATGGTGATTTTGGCGATTCCGTCGGTCGATTTTTGATAACGAATATCGGTATAGCCTTCGGAACAATCGTGCCATTCAACGGGGGCGTAGAGCATTGCTTCATCAAGAGAGATCATAGAATGTCCTTCAGTTAACTAGCCAGAATCTGCGCCAGACAGGCAATCGCCGCCGCGGGATTTTCCCGGTGCGCGTTGTGTCCGGCATGGTGAATGATATGGGTCTCGGCGGCGAGCGCTTGCGCAATAGCGAGAAACTTCGCATCGCGTTCGCCGCACAGGTAATGAAAGGGAAAATCGCGCGCCTGTAGGGGGAGGCGTAAATCGCCCTGCCCGGCAAGAGAGGTTGCCTGCAGCATCATCGCCAGCGCCGTTCCGTTATTATGGCGGCGTAGGGCGACCAGCGCCGCGCGCTGCGCCGCGTCCAGCGAGGCGAAAACCGGTTGCTGATACCAGTCGGCAAAGACCTGCGCTAACGGTTCGCGGCGGAATCGTTCTGCCCAACCGCTATCATTACGACGGCGCGCCTGGCGGGCTTGATCGTCCTGCAAACCCGGATGAGCGCCCTCGACGATCAGCCCGCGCAGGCCGGCGCGCGGCTGGCAGGCGAAGTTCATCGCCACGCGGCCGCCCAACGAGTAGCCAATCAGCCAATAGTCAAGGATGTTGTAACTATTTAACGTAGCCTGCAGTAATTCGCTGACGTCAGCAAAGCCGTCCACCGTGATATCCGCCGATCCGCCGTGCCCCGGTAGATCGAGGTACAGCCGCGGCCAGCCGTGGAACGCCTCGCCTACGTCACGCCATTCGTCGCGGTCGCCGGAAAAACCGTGCAGGAATACCAGCCAGGGATAACCCGCTCGACCGCTTTCTGCCGCCGCGCTGAGCATCACAGACGGCTGACCTGCGCCAGTAGCTGCTGGAGGGTATGTGCACCGTCAGTCTCATTAACCACCAGTTCAATGACCGTCGCCCCGGCCCTACGCCATGCCCCCGTCAGCGCCTCGTCCAGCGCCTGCCAGTTTTCCGGGCGATGATAAGCCAGGCCGAACATCGCCGCCGCGTGGCTAAAATCAACATCCTGCGGCATTAAATAGAACTGGCGACGTTCGTCCTGCGGCGTCGGCAGCAAGGAGAAAATCTGCCCGCCGTTATTGTTCACCACGATCAGCACCAGCGGCGCTGATGCCTGACGCAGTAGGGCCAGCGAGTTAAGATCGTATAACGCCGAGAGATCGCCGACGATCGCGAGCGTAGGTCTGGCGCTACCGCGTTGTACGCCAGCAGCGGTTGCCAGTAGACCGTCAATGCCGCTGGCGCCGCGGTTACTGTAGACCGGATAACCTGCCGGTAGCTGCGCCAGCGCGTCAATCAGACGAACCACCAGACTGTTGCCTACAAACAGCTGCCCCTGATCCGGCAGATAGCGCCGAATACGCTGCGCCAGTTGCGCTTCGCCAAAGGGTTCATTGCTGGCGACGGCAGCTTGCCACGCTTGCTCGGCGAGCGCAGGAATAGCAGTGGCCCACGGCTGACGTTTCTCCGCCGGGTGAAGTTCGAGCCAACGGTCAATGGGCGAGAGCAGACGACGCCCGCGGTGCTGGGCAGGATCGAGACGACCGGGCAGATGATCCACCAGCCAGTACTCATCCGGCTCGCAGCTCGCCTGCCACTGCAGGACGCGTTTGCCGGTCAGGCTGCTGCCGAGCTGAACGACGATTTGCGCCTGCGTCAGCTCGCTCACCGCTTTACCATTACCCAACCAGAGATCGGCGCACGGCAGCGGCTGCCCGGTTTGCGACAGGACATCGCCAATCAACGGCCAGCCGAGGGTTTGCGCCCACTCGGCCACTTTTTTACCTTCGGCGGCGCTCATTCTGCCCGCCACCACCACGCCGCGTTTTTGCCGCCAGAAGAACCAGTCGCGCTGTTTCTCGCTCTCGCGCTGCAGCGCCTGACGCAGCCAGGGTTTATCGCTCTGCCACCAGTTGCCAAGCTGCTGCTGCCATTCGAGACCGCTGTCGTCCATATCGCCATACAGCGGTTCAGCGAACGGGCAATTGATGTGAACACCGCCGCCGTGGAGTTCGCCCAGCGCCTGGTCGATGGTCGACACCAGCCAGCGGGCGGAAATATCCTGCGACGGTCGCGGCAGTGAAATGGTCTGCGAAGGATGAGAGGCAAACATTCCCCGCTGGCGAATCGCCTGATTGGCGCCGCAGTCGATAAGTTCTGGCGGGCGGTCGGCGGTCAACAAAATAAGTTTTTCACCGGTCAGCCCCGCTTCAATCAGCGCCGGATAGAGGTTGGCGGTAGCGGTGCCGGACGTCACGATAACCGCCACCGGTTGCCGGCTGGCCTTCGCCAGCCCGAGTGCCAGATGGCCGAGACCGCGTTCGTCGAAATGCGTATGATGAATAAAAGCGCGGTTTTCCGCCGCCGCCAGGGTTAAGGGTGTCGAGCGCGAACCCGGCGCAATGCAGATATGCTGCACGCCGTGGCGCGTTAAAGCTTCCAGGATCACCGCCGCCCAGCGTCGGTTAAATGCGCTTACTGACATGGAATTGTCCGGTATCAAATATTGGTGCTAAGTATAGATAAGGTAAAGTGGCGCCGTTTTGATATACGTCGTCTCTCTACGCTTCTGAAAGTAATAACGATCGTAATCCTGCCGCTTTATTTTCTATTTCTTGCCATTCCTGCTGCGGATCGGATCCGCTGACAATACCGGCGCCGGCATACAACCTGAGAGTATCGTTCTCGACTTTTGCCGAGCGCAGCGCCACGCAAAACTCGCTTTGCGCCAGCGACAGATAGCCTGCGGAACCGGCATACCATTCTCGGGTAAACGGTTCATGCCGGGTGATAAACGCCAGCGCCGCCTGACGCGGCAACCCGGCCACCGCCGCAGTAGGTTGCAGTTGCAGCAAACAACAGCTGTCATCGGGTTTGGTTAGTTCGCTCCAGATGCAGCGGCGCAGATGCTGCACTTTACGCAAGCGAACCACCTGCGGGGGCAGCACGTCCAACGCGGACGTCTCGCTCTGCAGACGCTGGCAGATATCTTCCACCACCAGCATATTTTCGCGCTGGTTTTTATCGTCTTTCATCAGCCAGTTCGCCAACTGCTGCGCCTGAACGTCATCCTGATGATTGGCGACGGTGCCCGCCAGCGCTTCGGTACGCAGCTGCGGGCCGCGCCGACGCCACAGCCGCTCCGGCGTGGAGCCAAGAAACGCCTGCTGCGCGCTAAAGGCCATCAGGAAATGAAAACAGTTGAGGTTGCTGCGCCGACTGGCGGCCATAATCGCTACGGCCTGCAGCGGAGCGCTAAAGCGTAAATCCGTGGCCCGCGCCAGCACGACCTTATCCATTTCTCCGGCGCCAATCGCCTGTGTCGCCTGCGCAATCAGGTCGCGCCACAGCGGATATTCCGGCGCATGCTGTTCGCTCTGCAGCGTCGGCATCGGCGCCGGAATCACGTGCGCGGTATTCAGTGATTGGATAAATGTCCTCGCTGTCGCCGCATCGTCACGTAGCGAGGTAGCGCTATGCACCACCAGTCGCAGCGTCGCTTTACCGCCCACGCGGCGCCACTCCAGACGCGGCAGAAACAGGTTCCCCTGCAGCGGGTCGAACGCGTTCAGCCCACAGATGCGTAGATCGTTCCGCCCTTCGCCACACAAAAAATCGTGCGCCGCGGACAAAGAAGAAAAAGTTTTTACCGCCCCCAGCGCTGCCAGCTCTTCATCGCCGTTACGCTGCTGCCAATAAAATTGCGGCCAGCACGGCTGATGCGCACTCCACAGCAGTGGATCAAAGGCATCGTTAAGCGGGAAAGGGATATCGAAAATTCGCGTGCCGGGTGACAGTGGAAAATCTTCAGCCAGGTGGCCCAGCAGGCGCTCCAGCGCGGTGGAAACAGACAGCACGCAAACCTCCACGGAATTAAAAGCCCCACATTATAAAGGGTACTGCCAATAAATAGCAGTACCCATGATGAGGGAGCGGTCTTTATATCCGTCGGCGAACACACACCGCCGGATTCATTACAGGAGGAAAAGTATAGATAATAGAGAACGATACGCTAATATTATTTAGCTTCTTAATGGGTCACGACTTCACGCGCCATACCAATATGGGCAATGCCATCCTCATCATAGACATCCGTTACCGGGACGAAACCAAAGCTGGCGTAAAATTTCTGCAAATGCGCCTGCGCTCCCAGATAAATCGCCTTCTGCGGCCAGTGCTGCCGACAGCTCGCCAGCGCCTGTTCCATGAGCTGATAACCCAGCTTCTCGCCGCGCACGGCTGAACTCACAATGACCCGGCCAATCACCACCGGCTCGAACTCATCTTCGCTTTTGAGGATCCGCGCATAGGCCACCAGTTCGCCATCGCGCCAGCCGAGCAAATGACGGTTCTCGCCGACTAAGTCATCGCCATCGACATCCTGATAGGCGCAGGTTTGTTCAACAACAAACACCGCGCAGCGCAGCTTAAGCAGCGCATACAGTTGGGGAACGGTGAGTTCACTGTGGTGTAAATCTTGCCAGGTCATCATTTGTTACTCCTTATTGATATACTGATTCTTTACGACTCGCCTGAGGACACTGGACGATGGAATTAACATTTTTGGGGACATCCGCCGGTGTGCCGACCCGTACGCGTAATATGACGTCGATAATACTGAATTTGCAACAGCCAACCCGCGCTGAAATGTGGTTGTTTGACTGCGGTGAAGGCACCCAGCATCAGTTTCTCCATACCCCTTACCATCCCGGCAAACTGAATAAGATTTTTATCACCCACCTGCACGGCGACCATCTGTTCGGCCTGCCCGGCTTGCTGTGCAGCCGATCGATGCAGGGGAACTCGCTACCGCTGACCATTTACGGGCCGAAAGGGATAGCGGAGTTTATCGAAACCGCGTTGCGCCTGAGCGGCTCGTGGACCGATTATCCGCTTACTATCGTCGAAATAGGCCCCGGCCTGGTGTTCGATGACAGCGGCTATCGGGTGACCGCGTTCCCACTTAGTCATCCAGTAGAGTGCTACGGCTATCGTATTGAGCAGCATGACAAACCCGGCACGCTGGACGCCGCCCGGCTGATTGCCGATGGCATACGTCCGGGGCCGCTGTTCCATCAGCTGAAGCTTGGGCATCGCGTCGAACTGGAAGATGGGCGGGTTATTGACGGCAGTCGCTATCTCGGGCCGTCAACGCCGGGTAAAACGCTGGCCATTTTTGGCGATACCGCCCCTTGCCCGGAAGCGCTGGCGATGGCGCGCGGCGCGGATGTGATGATTCACGAGACCACCCTTGAACAAGCCATGGCCGAGAAAGCCAATAGCCGTGGCCACTCCTCCAGTCAGCAGACCGCTACGCTCGCCAGAGAAGCGGGCGTCGGCACGCTAATCGCCACCCACTTTAGCTCGCGCTATGATGCCGAAGGCTGCCTGCGCATGCTGGCGGAATGCCGGGAGATTTTCGCCAATACCGTGCTGGCGGAAGACTTTATGACGTATCGGGTAGAGTAAAACGGCAGGCATAAAAAAACCGCCGGGATTCGGCGGTTTTTTGTATACGGCGCTAATTACATCAGCGGCGTAGCCAGTTGCACAATGCTAATCAGCGGCTGCGGCCACACACCGAGCAGCAGTACCAGCAGCGCGGAGATCAGCACCACGATACCACCGGCGCTGTACTGCCAGTTCGATGGCGCATCACGGTTCAACTGCTCCGGCGCACTCAAGTACAGGCTGACGGCAACGCGCAGGTAGTAGTAAAGACCAATCGCCGAGCCGACAACCACGGCAGCGACCAACCACCACAGGTGCGCATGCACACCGACGGCCAGCACGTAAAACTTACCGATAAAGCCAAGGGTCATCGGAATACCGGCCAGCGACAGCATCATCACCGTCATCACCGCCGACAGAATCGGTCGGTGCCAAAACAGGCCGCGATAGGAGAACAGCGAGTCGGCGTCCGGGCCGCGGTACGGGCTGGACATCAGGCTGACGACGCCGAAAGCGCCGAGGCTGCTGAACAGGTAACCCGCCAGGTAGACACCGACGGCTTCCATCGACATTTCGCCGCTCTGCAGGGCGATTAACGCCACCAGCAGATAGCCGAGGTGCGAGATAGAAGAGTAACCGAGCAGACGCTTAATGTTGGTCTGGCTCAGCGCCATCAGGTTACCAAAGATGATGGAAGCGAAGGCGATCAGGCCCAGCACCACGCGTACCGCTTCACTGTTGCCCACCGGCATGTACAGGAACAGACGCATCACCACGCCAAAGATAGCAATCTTACTGGCGGTCGCCAGGAAGGTTGATACCGGCGCAGGCGCACCCTGATAAACGTCCGGCGTCCACAGATGGAACGGCACCAGCGACAGTTTAAAACCGAGGCCGACAATCATCAGGCCGAGACCCGCCAGCAGCAGCGGTTCGTGCAGCGTGTTGTCAGCAAGGCTTTTGCCCAGCGCGAGGAAGGACAGGTTACCGGAATTCGCATACACCAGCGCCATACCGAACAGCAGAAAAGACGACGCTGCCGCGGAGAGGATGGTGTATTTGATGCTGGCTTCCAGCGAACGTTTCTGACGGAAGGCATAGCCGACCAGGCCGAACAGCGGCAACGAAATCAATTCGATACCGAGGAACAGCGACGCCAGGTGATTAGCGCCAGCCAGCAGAATGCCACCCAGCGCGGCAATCAGCACCAGCAGGTAGAACTCTTCTTTGTTGTCCTTGTAACCCTCAAGCCATGGGTAGGCGAAAGTACAGGTCGCGAGGCTCGCCAACAGCACCAGCCCGGTGTAGAGCATCGAGTAGCCGTCAACGCGGATCATCGGCGTGACGTCCATCGCGCCGTTCTGACCAACAAACCAGAGCGAGACCAGCGCGGCGTTAAGCCCGAGAACCGACAGCGTGGCATTGAGAAAATGATTGCGTCGCCACGCAATGGAGAGCATCACAACCACCACCGTCAAGCCGACGATCAGCAGCGGTAGCAGTGCGATCAGTTGTTGTGGAGTTATTGTCATGGCGAATTACGGCCTTGTAGTAGAAACAGAATTAACAAACCACTGCTGAATGTTGCTCATCGCAGCATGCGAGGTGTCGAGAATCGGCTGCGGGAAGAAGCCCAACAGCACCAGCAGCACCACCAGCAGCAGGATGATAGACAGTTCACGCAGGGACATCCCCGGCAGTTCTTTCGCCGCGATTTCGCTTTTCGCTTTACCGAAGTAAGCGCGATGCAGCATCGACAGCGAGTAAACGGAAGCGAATACCAGACCAAAGGTCGAGATAACGGTAATCACCGGCACCACTTTGTAGCTGCCGAACAGAATCATAAATTCGCCGACAAAGTTACCGGTACCCGGCATACCCAGGGTGGCGACCGCGAAGAACATCGACATCGCCGGCAGCCATTTAATTTTGCTCCACAGACCGCCCATCTGACGCATGTCGCGCGTGTGCAGACGCTCATACAACTGGCCGCACAGGATGAACAGACCCGCCGCAGAAAGACCGTGGGCAATCATCTGAATCACCGCTCCCTGATAAGCCAGCTGGCTGCCGGTGTAGATAGCAATTAGCACGAAGCCCATGTGGGAAACGGAAGTGTAAGCAATCAGACGTTTGATATCGGTCTGGGCAAAGGCCATCCACGCGCCGTAGAAGATACCGATGACGCCCAGCCACATGGCGATTGGCGCAAACTCGGCGGACGCGTTCGGGAATAACGGCAGCGCAAAGCGCAGCAGGCCGTAAGCCGCGGTTTTCAGCAAGATGCCCGCCAGGTCAACGGAACCTGCGGTCGGCGCCTGCGAGTGAGCGTCCGGCAGCCAGCCATGCAGCGGCACCACCGGCATTTTCACCGCGAAGGCGATAAAGAAGCCCAGCATCAGCATGTATTCCACGCCGTGGGACATCGGAGTTTTCAGCAGTTCTTCATAGTTGAAGGTCCACACGCCGGTGGCGTTAAAGTGAACGAACGCCAGCGCCAGAATGGCAATCAGCATCACCAGACCGCTCGCCTGGGTATAGATGAAGAATTTGGTGGCCGCCGTGATACGCGTTTTACCGTCAGAGGCTTTGTGGCCCCACAGCGCGATCAGGAAGTACATCGGCACCAACATCATTTCCCAGAAGAAGAAGAACAGGAACATGTCGATGGCGAGGAACACGCCGATCACGCCGCCCAGGATCCACATCAGGTTGAGGTGGAAGAAGCCCTGGTATTTTTCGATTTCACGCCAGGAACAGAGCACCGCCAACACGCCGAGCAGGCCGGTGAGCACCACCATCAGCAGCGACAGACCGTCAATAGCCAGATGGATGCTAATGCCGAAGCGCGGGATCCACGGCATCACGAATTCCGACTGCCACTGCGGAATACCCGCGGATTGCGTCAGAGAATAGCCGCCCTGCATCCACAGCTGCAGGCCAAGCACCAGCGTCAGTCCCATGGTAATCAGCGCGATCCAACGCGGCATTTTTACGCCAAAGCGTTCAGTCTGCCAGCACAGGAAGCCGCCAATAAAGGGAATTAATATTAGCCAGGGTAGTAACATGGCGATCTTTATTCCTTGTTAAAGTCCCTAAGGGACCTGATTTTCAACGAATTCTCACAGAAAATTCACTTCAGTTTGAGACTTGTTTTGTCGGGTGGCGCTAACGCTTACCCGACCTACGGTCCCGTAGGCCCGGCAAGCACCGCGCCGCCGGGCAACACAATGGTTCTCAAACTCAACGCAATACCATCAGCAGAGCCAGCACCACCACCGCGCCGATGCTCATTGAAGCCACATACCAGCGCAGATAACCGTTCTCGCTCACCAGCAGGCCTTTGCCTGAGAAGCGGGAAAGGATCGCCGGAATGTTCATCAACGAGTTCAGCGGATCGCGCTTCAGCAGCCAGGCGATACCAAGGAAAGGTTTCACGAACACATTGTCGTATAACCAGTCGAAGCCCCAGGCATGGAACCACCAGGTACCGAAGAAGCGGCCAGGCGCGCTGTTGGCGATGGACGTCACCAGCGTGCGTTTGCCCAGCCACAGCCATGCGGCGATCAGGATGCCAGCGATAGCGATAACTCCGGAAGCAATCTCCAGCGTCATGACGCTACCGTGCGCAAGCTCAGTGGTCTGCGGCAGTACACCTTCCAGCGGCGGCACAATCAGCGCGCCAACGAAGGTGGACAGAACCAGCAGCACAATCAGCGGCAGATGATGGGTAATCCCCTTCCCTGCATGAGCGTGAATTTGCTCTTTACCGTGGAATACGATGAAAATCATACGGAAGGTGTACAGCGAGGTCATAAAGGCACCGACCAGGCCCGCCACCATCAGATTGATATGACCGTTGGCCATCGCACCCGCCAGAATCTCATCCTTACTGAAGAAGCCTGCGGTAATGATCGGCAGAGCGGACAGCGCCGCGCCCCCCACCAGGAAGCAGACATAGACCAGCGGAATAGATTTGCGCAGGCCGCCCATCTTGAAGATGTTCTGTTCGTGATGGCAGGCAAGGATCACCGAGCCGGACGACAGGAACAGCAGCGCTTTAAAGAACGCGTGGGTCATCAGGTGGAAGATCGCCGCATCCCATGCCTGCACGCCCAGCGCCAGGAACATATAGCCAATCTGGCTCATGGTGGAGTAAGCCAGGACGCGTTTGATGTCGGTTTGCACCAGCGCGGCGAAGCCCGCCAGCACCAGGGTCACCGCGCCAACGATACCGACCAGATGCAACACTTCCGGCGTCATCAGGAACAGGCCGTGGGTACGAGCGATCAGGTAGACGCCCGCGGTTACCATGGTTGCGGCGTGGATCAACGCGGAGACCGGCGTTGGGCCCGCCATCGCATCGGCCAGCCACGTTTGCAACGGCAGCTGTGCGGATTTACCTACCGCGCCGCCAAGCAGCATCAGCGTCGCCCACTGCAGCGTGGTGCTGCCGTTAGCGAAGTGTTGCGGCGCCAGCTCAACCATTTCGCGGAAGTTAAGGGTACCCAGTTCGTTATAGAGAATGAACAGCGCGAAGGCGAGGAACACGTCACCGACGCGAGTCACCACGAAAGCTTTCATCGCTGCGGCGTTGTTCTTCGGATCGGTGTAGTAGAAACCGATCAACAGGTAAGAACAGAGACCGACGCCTTCCCAGCCGAGGTACATCAACAGCAGGTTATCGGCCAGCACCAGAACGACCATGCTGGCGATAAACAGGTTGGTATAAGCGAAGAAGCGGGAGTACCCCTCTTCACCGCGCATGTACCAGGTGGCAAACATGTGGATCAGGAAGCCCACGCCGGTCACGACAGACAGCATCGTTAACGACAGGCCGTCCAACACCAGGTTGAAGCCGATGTTGAAATCACCGACCGACATCCAGTTCCACAGCGGCACGCTGACCGCCTGTTTGCCGTTAGCAAAAAAGTCGACGCCAACGTACGCCGTGACCAGCGCCGCCAGACCCACCGAGCCCATCCCAACCGCGGCGGATAGATTTTCCGACCAGCGCCCGCGGGAGAAGGCCAGCAGCACAAAGCCAATCAATGGCAAAAGAATGGTTAAGGCAAGCATGTTCATCCACGCAACTCACTTACTGAATCGATGTTCAGGTTCTGGCGGCGACGATGGAGCTGCAGCAGCAGCGCCAGGCCGATACTCGCTTCCGCAGCCGCAAGGCTGATGGCGAGGATATACATAATCTGACCATCAGTCTGGCCCCAGTAGCTTCCCGCTACCACGAATGCCAGCGCAGCGGCGTTAATCATGATTTCCAGGCTAATCAGCATAAACAGCAGATTGCGGCGGATCACAAGACCAGTCAGGCCGAGCACAAACAGGATCGCGGCGAGGATCAGTCCATGTGTTAAGGGGATCATGCGTGTTCCTCCGTTTTTCTTTTGTCGCTGTCGTTCACGCGGTTGCTCAGCACTTCACCGGCGCGTTCTTCGCGGCCAATGTGGAAGGCGACAACCAGGCCCGCCAGCAACAGCATGGAGGCCAGCTCCACCGCCAGTACATACGGTCCAAACAGCGCAATACCCACGTCTTTAGCGCTAATCGCCGCGCCGTCGATACCCTGGTCATTAATCCCCAGGATGGCGTAAACAATCACCACCAGCAGCACCGCGGAAAGGATGGCCGGGCCAATCCAGATCCCCGGTTGCAGCCATTTGCGCTCCTGTTCGATTTCGGTGCCGCCCAGATTGAGCATCATCACCACGAAGACGAACAGCACCATGATGGCCCCGGCGTAGACAATAATTTCCAGCGCACCGGCGAAGTAAGCACCCAGCGAGAAGAACACCCCGGCAATCGCTAACAGCGAAATAATCAAATACAGCAGCGCATGTATCGGATTGGTATGGGTAACGACCCGCAAGGTTGCGAGGATGGCTATCAGGCCACAGATATAAAAAGCGAATTCCATTGCCCTCTCCTTACGGTAACAGGCTCTTGACGTCGATTGGCTTAGCTTCGTTTTCCGCTTCGCCTTTATCTTTGCCGTCGATTGCCATACCCGCCATCCGGTAGAAGTTATATTCCGGGTATTTGCCCGGACCGGAAATCAGCAGATCCTCTTTTTCGTACACCAGATCCTGACGTTTGTATTCGCCCAGCTCAAAGTCCGGGGTCAACTGAATCGCCGTGGTCGGGCACGCTTCTTCGCACAGGCCGCAGAAAATGCAGCGTGAGAAGTTGATGCGGAAGAACTCCGGATACCAGCGGCCGTCTTTAGTCTCTGCTTTCTGCAGAGAAATACAGCCAACCGGGCAGGCTACCGCACACAGGTTACAGGCTACGCAGCGCTCTTCGCCGTCCGGATCGCGCGTCAGCACGATGCGGCCGCGATAGCGCGGCGGCAGATATACCGGCTCTTCCGGATACATCTGAGTTTCACGTTTGGCGAAGGCGTGCATCCCGATCATGCAAATACTGCGGACCTGGGTGCCGAACCCTACCAATAATTCTTTTAAGGTCATGTTCAATTCACCCCTTATTGCGCCTGCCAGAGAATGACAGCCGCCGTTACCAACAAGTTGACCAGCGTTAACGGCAGGCATACCTTCCAGCCAAAGGACATTACCTGGTCATAACGCGGACGCGGCAATGATGCGCGGATCAAAATGAACATCATCATGAAGAACGCGGTTTTCAGCGCGAACCAGATGAACGGAGGTAACCACGGGCCATTCCAGCCGCCGAAAAACAGCGTGACGATCAGCGCTGAGACGGTGACGATACCGATGTATTCACCAACGAAGAACAGACCGAACTTCATACCGGAATATTCAATGTGGTAACCATCGGCCAGTTCCTGCTCCGCTTCCGGCTGGTCGAACGGGTGACGGTGACACACCGCCACGCCGGCGATGGCGAAAGTCACGAAGCCGAAGAACTGCGGGATGACGTTCCACAGATGCGCCTGGTTGTTGACGATATCGGTCATGTTGAATGACCCCGCCTGCGCGACCACGCCCATCAGGGACAGACCAAGGAAGACTTCGTAGCTCAGGGTCTGCGCGGAAGCACGCATCGCCCCCAGCAGCGAGTATTTGTTGTTGCTCGACCAACCGGCGAACAGGACCGCGTAAACCGCCAGACCCGCCATCATCAGGAAGAACAGAATGCCGATGTTCAGGTCGGCGACCACCCACGACGGGCTGACCGGCACAATAGCAAAAGCCAGCAGCAGCGAAGTAAAGGCGATAACCGGCGCCAGAGTAAAGATCACGCGATCGGAGAAGCGCGGGATCCAGTCCTCTTTAAAGAACATTTTGATCATGTCGGCGACGAGCTGCAGTGAGCCGCCCCAGCCCACACGGTTAGGTCCGTAGCGGTTCTGGAACAAGCCGAGCAAACGACGCTCGCCGAAGCTCATGAACGCGCCGCAGGTGACAACCACCAGCAGAATGACCACGGCTTTCAGGATGCTTAACAGAATGTCGATAAGATCCGGCGTTAACCAGCTCATACTTTCGCCTCCTGCAGTGAATCAATACGCGCTCCGGTCAATACCGGCGCAATGCCCGGCATGCCCATCGGTAAGCCAACCTGTCCTGCGGTCAGACCTTCAGAGATAATCAGCGGCAGACGCAACGTCTGGCCTTCCACGCTGAAGGACACCATCACGCCAGCGTTGACACCAAGCTTTGCGGCATCCGCCGGGTTCAGCTTGATGTATGGCTCTGGCATCCGGCTCTGGAACACCGGAGAGCGTTGAGACAGTTCATCGCTGCCGAACAGATGGTAGTACGGCGCAATACGCCATTTACCCTCTTCCGCCTGGAAGCCGGCCGGAACCGTCGTGAAGTACTCCAGCCCGCTGGCGGATGCTTCAATCAGACGCACGCCCGGATCGCCGTGGCGCAGGTTACCGCCCACTTCATCCTGGAATTTGTTCCATGCCTGCGGGGAGTTCCAGCCCGGCGCCCATGCGAACGGGATTTGCGAACGCGGTGCGGACGGCTGGTTGTTCCCTTCCATCGAGAAGGCGAACATGGTGTCTTTATCCTGCGGCTGACGCGGTTCGTGCACGCTGATATTAGCGCGCATCGCCGTGCGGCCGCTGTAGCGGTGCGGTTCACGCGCCAGCTTCTGGCCGCGAATGCGGAACGTCGCATCCGGCGCTGCATCTTTAATGCCTGCCAGCTGCGGCAGTACGGCAACTGCGGCATCAATCACGTGGTCCAGCTGCGTCCAGTCAACCTGACGGTTATTGACGGTGCTGTGCAGTGAATGCAGCCAGCGCCAGCTTTCCAGCATGACGGTTTGCGCATCGTAGTAAACCGGGTCGTAGACCTGGAAGAAACGCTGGGCGCGGCCCTCGTTGTTAACCACGGTGCCGTCGCTTTCAGCAAAGCTTGCCGCAGAGAGCACCAGGTGCGCTTTTTCCATAATCGCCGTACGCTGATGGTCAACGACCATCACCAGCGGCGCTTTCGCCAGCGCAGCATCGACGCGCGCGGCGGAAGCATGGCGATGCAGGTCATTTTCCAGCACGATCACCGCATCTGCGGCGCCGCTTTCCAGCTCGTCCAGCGCCTCTTCAAGAGAGCCGCCGCCAATCATGCCAAGACCGACGCTGTTCACCGCGCGGGCGACCATCGTCACGCCAACATCGGCGCCGCGGTCTTTCAGTGCTTTCGCGACGTTCGCGGCAGCCTGGATAATTTCCATGCTGCCGGCGTTGGTGCCGGAGATAATCAGCGGTTTCTTCGCCCCGGCCAGCGCCTGGACGATCACTTCCACTTTCCCCTGCAAGTCGCGGCTCAGGCCATCAACCGCCGGCGCGCGCTCATCCAGCGCATGCGCGATGGCAAAGCCCAGACGCGCCTGATCTTCTACCGGCGCGCGATAAGTCCACGCGGCGATATCATCAAGGCGAGTATCATCAATGTTGGTCACAAATAACGGGTGCTTCGCGCGCTGTCCAATGTTAAGGATCGCCGCGATCTGCCAGTCGGCCACTTTCTGCGCCGCCGCCATTTCACGCGCTTTACCTTTCACCGCCTGGCGTACCGCCAGCGCAACGCGTGCGCCGGTCTGAGTAATATCTTCACCCAGCACCAGTACCGCATCGTAGGATTCAATATCGCGCAACGTCGGGGTAGTAATTCCGCCTTCACGCAGCACTTTCAGCACCATCTGCAGACGCGCTTGTTCACCTTTAGCGATACCGGTATAGAAGTTATCGGCACCGACCAGTTCACGCAGCGCAAAGTTGCTTTCAATGCTGGCGCGCGGAGAACCAATGCCGATCGCTTTCTTCGACTGACGCAGAATATCCGCCGCGCCCTGCATCGCCTGCTCGGCGTTGAGGGTGATCAGATCGTCGCCACGGCGCTGAACCGGCTGACGCGGACGGTCTTTCAGGTTCACGTAGCCATAGCCGAAACGACCGCGGTCGCACAGGAAGTAGCGGTTAACGGTACCGTTGTAACGGTTTTCGATACGACGCAGCTCGCCATAACGTTCGCCCGGGCTGATGTTACAACCGATGGAACACTGCTGGCAGATGCTCGGCGCAAACTGCATGTCCCATTTACGGTTATAACGCTCGGAGTGCGTTTTATCGGTAAAAACGCCGGTTGGGCAAACTTCTACCAGGTTGCCGGAGAACTCGCTTTCCAGCGTGCCATCTTCCGGGCGGCCAAAGTAGACGTTGTCATGCGCGCCATAGACGCCCAGATCGGTACCGTCAGCGTAATCTTTGTAGTAGCGAACACAGCGGTAGCAGGCGATGCAGCGGTTCATTTCGTGAGAGATGAACGGCCCCAGGTCCTGGTTACGGTGGGTACGCTTGGTAAAGCGATAGCGACGGAAGCTATGGCCGGTCATCACCGTCATATCCTGCAGGTGGCAGTTACCGCCCTCTTCGCAGACCGGGCAGTCGTGCGGGTGGTTGGTCATCAACCACTCCACCACGCTTTCGCGGAACTGTTTCGCTTCGCCGTCGTCGATAGAAATAAAGGTGCCGTCGGATGCCGGAGTCATACAGGACATCACCAGGCGACCACGCGTGTCTTCCGCGTTCTGATATTGCTTCACCGCACACTGGCGGCAAGCACCGACGCTCCCTAGCGCCGGATGCCAGCAAAAGTACGGAATATCAAGACCAAGAGAGAGACATGCCTCTAGCAGGTTGTCCGCCCCGTTGACCTCATATTCTTTGCCGTCTACATGAATCGTAGCCATTAGCGTGCTTCCAAAAATAAAAAAACCTTTAGATTACCAGCGCGTCTTAAGCAGGTTCGGCTGAATCCCGTTGATTGCATGGGTATTGCTGAACTGCTGCTTAATGCCAGCCTCGAATTCTTCGCGGAAATACTTAATCGCGCTCTGCAGCGGTTCGACCGCGCCCGGCGCGTGCGCGCAGAAGGTTTTACCCGGCCCAAGGAATCGACACAGTTGCTCAAGTGTTTCGATATCGCCAGGTTGGCCTTCGCCACGCTCCAGGGCTCGCAGAATCTTCACGCTCCACGGCAGGCCGTCGCGGCAAGGCGTACACCAGCCGCAGGATTCGCGGGCAAAAAACTCTTCGAGGTTACGCACCAGCGGAACCATGCCGATCTCGTGGTCGACGGCCATCGCCAACGCGGTGCCCAAACGGCTGCCCGCTTTACCGATACTTTCAAACTCCATCGGTAGATCGAGGTGCGACTCGGTCAGGAAGTCGGTACCGGCGCCGCCCGGCTGCCAGGCTTTGAACTTCAGGCCATCACGCATACCGCCAGCGTAGTCTTCAAGGATCTCGCGCGCGGTGGTGCCGAACGGCAGCTCCCAAACACCCGGGTTCTTCACGCGGCCGGAGAAGCCCATCAGCTTGGTGCCAGCATCTTTGCTGGTCGAAATGTTCTGGTACCACTCCACGCCGTTGGCGAGAATGGCGGGCACGTTGCACAGGGTTTCAACGTTGTTGACGCAAGTCGGTTTGCCCCACACGCCGGAACTCGCCGGGAACGGCGGCTTGGAGCGCGGGTTAGCGCGGCGGCCTTCCAGCGAGTTGATCAGCGCCGTTTCTTCACCGCAGATATAGCGCCCTGCCCCGGTGTGCACGAACAACTCGAAGTCAAAGCCAGTGCCGAGGATATTTTTCCCCAACAGACCCGCTTCGGTGGCTTCGGCAATCGCACGGCGCAGATGTTGTGCCGCTTCGATATATTCGCCGCGCAGGAAGATGTAACCGCGGTAGGCTTTCAGCGCAAACGCGGAAATCAGCATGCCTTCCACCAGCAGGTGCGGCAGTTGCTCCATCAGCAGACGGTCTTTATAAGTGCCCGGCTCCATTTCATCGGCATTACACAGCAGGTAACGGATGTTCATGGATTCGTCTTTCGGCATCAGACTCCACTTCAGACCGGTGGAGAAGCCCGCGCCGCCGCGCCCTTTCAGGCCAGCGTCTTTTACCGCATTGACGATTTCATCCGGCGCCATGCCGCCCAGGGCCTTGCGCGCCCCTTCATAACCGTTTTTGCTGCGATACTCGTCCAGCCACACCGGCTGCTTGTCGTCGCGCAGACGCCAGGTTAAGGGATGCGTTTCGGCAGTACGAATAATGGTTTTCATTTATACCGCTCCAGGAGGTCAGGAATCGCTTCCGGCGTCAGATAACTGTGAGTATCGTCATCAATCATCATGGTCGGCCCCTTGTCGCAGTTGCCGAGGCAACAGGTCGGCAGCAGCGTGAAGCGGCCATCAAAGGTGGTTTGACCCGGTTTGATGTCCAGCTTTTTCTCAATCGCCGACTGGATCCCCTGGAAGCCGGTGATGTGGCACACCACGCTGTCGCAGTAGCGGATCACGTGACGTCCAACCGGCTGGCGGAAGATCTGGCTGTAGAATGTCGCCACGCCTTCTACGTCGCTTGCCGGGATACCCAGCACATCGGCGATCGCGTAGATCGCGCCATCCGGCACCCAGCCGCGCTGCTTCTGAACAATTTTCAGCGCTTCGATCGACGCCGCTCGCGGGTCTTCGTAGTGATGCTTCTCGTGCTCGATGGCTTCACGCTCTGCCGCACTCAGCTCAAAAGCCTCGGTTTGTGGTTGTTGATTCTCGTGCATAATTAGCGGTCCACGTCTGACATAACAAAATCGATACTACCCAGATAAACGATAAGATCGGATACCAGGCTGCCGCGAATCGCCGCCGGGATCTGCTGCAAGTGCGCATAGCTCGGGGTGCGGATACGGGTACGATAGCTCATGGTGCTGCCGTCGCTGGTCAGGTAGTAACTGTTAATCCCCTTCGTCGCTTCAACCATCTGGAAGGATTCGTTGGCCGGCATGACCGGGCCCCAGGAAACCTGCAGGAAGTGCGTAATCAGGGTCTCGATGTGCTGCAGCGTGCGCTCTTTCGGCGGTGGCGTCGTCAGTGGGTGATCCGCTTTGAACGGGCCTTCCGGCATGTTGTCGAGGCACTGCTGGAGAATGCGCAGGCTCTGGCGCAGCTCTTCCACTTTCAGCATCACGCGGGTGTAGCAGTCAGAAACGCCGCCGCCGGTCGGGATTTCGAAGTCGAAGTTTTCGTAGCCAGAGTATGGACGCCATTTACGTACGTCGAAGCCGATACCGGTTGCGCGCAGGCCAGCACCGGTGGTACCCCACTCCAGCGCTTCTTTTGCGGTATAGGCGGCAACGCCTTTTGAACGGCCAATCAGAATGGTGTTGCGCAGCGCGGCTTTCTCGTAGGAATCCAGACGCTTCGGCATCCACTCAAGGAATTCACGCAACAGGCGATCCCAGCCGCGCGGCAGGTCGTGGGCGACGCCACCGATGCGGAACCACGCCGGGTGCATACGGAAACCGGTGATCGCTTCAACCAGATCGTAGATTTTCTGACGGTCGGTAAAGGCGAAGAAGACCGGGGTCATCGCGCCGACGTCCTGAATAAAGGTCGAGATATACAACAGGTGGCTGTTGATGCGGAACAGTTCGGACAGCATCACGCGGATCACGTTCACGCGATCCGGCACGGTGATCCCGGCCAGTTTTTCCACGGCCAGCACGTACGGCATCTCGTTGACGCAGCCGCCGAGATATTCAATACGGTCGGTATACGGGATATAGCTGTGCCAGGACTGGCGTTCGCCCATTTTCTCGGCGCCGCGGTGGTGATAGCCGATATCCGGCACACAGTCGACGATCTCTTCGCCGTCCAGCTGCAGAATAATGCGGAATGCGCCGTGTGCCGACGGGTGGTTCGGGCCGAGGTTGAGGAACATGAAATCCTCGTTTTCGGTACCGCGCTTCATGCCCCACTCTTCCGGTTTGAAGGTCAGCGCTTCCATTTCCAGATCCTGTTTGGCTTTAGTTAACTCAAACGGATCGAATTCGGTGGCGCGCGCCGGATAGTCTTTACGCAGCGGGTGACCTTCCCAGGTCGGCGGCATCATGATACGACGCAGATTCGGGTGACCATCGAAGGTTACGCCAAACATTTCCCAGGTTTCACGCTCATACCAGTTGGCGTTCGGGAACAGTTTGGTGAAGGTCGGCAGATGCAAATCGTTTTCAGACAACGCCACCTTGAGCATGATGTCGCGGTTGCGGTCTACTGAGATCAGATGGTAGAAAACGGAAAAATCCGCGGCTGGCAAGCCATCGCGGTGTGTACGTAAACGTTCGTCCATGCCGTGCAGGTCAAACAGCATGACGTAAGGTTTCGGCAATCTCTTCAGGAAATCACCGACCTCAAGCAGCTGTTCGCGCTTGACCCAAACCACCGGAACACCGGTGCGGGTTGGCTGAATGGTAAAGGCATCCGGCCCAAAACGGTTGCGCAGTTCGCCGATCACCGGGTCATCAAGGTGATCGCGGGTTTGCCAAGCTGGTGCGGCGTCATGCGCGGTTAAATCAGTCATATTGTTCACCATTGCAAAAGGTCCGTGGTGACTGCCGGGCGGGGCTTCGCTGCTTTTGTAGATTGATGTGCGAAGTCTGGTTCCCGCCCGCAGGCGCAAGTTAAATCTCGTCCGGAGTCCGCAGATTGGTCACCGCAATTCGTTCGCCGCGTTTACGCTCGCGCTCGGACTGCATGTTGGCGCGATAGACGCCCTGATCGCCAACCACCCACGAGAGAGGGCGGCGCTCTTTACCAATGGATTCCTGCAGCAGCATCAGCGCCTGCATATAAGCTTCCGGACGCGGCGGACAGCCCGGGATGTAAACATCAACCGGAATAAACTTGTCCACGCCCTGGACGACGGAATAGATATCGTACATCCCACCGGAGTTGGCGCATGCGCCCATAGAGATAACCCACTTCGGCTCCAGCATCTGATCGTACAGACGCTGAATGACCGGGGCCATTTTGGTAAAGCAGGTACCGGCAACCACCATCAGGTCCGCCTGACGCGGGGAGGCACGCAGTACTTCTGCGCCAAAACGCGCAACGTCATGCACCGCAGTGAATGACGTCACCATTTCTACATAGCAGCAAGACAGGCCGAAGTTGTAAGGCCAAATCGAGTTCTTACGGCCCCAGTTCACCATGTCATGCAGCGCGTGTTCGAGTTTCCCCATATACACGCTTTTATTGACTTCTTGCTCCAGGGGGTCAGTTACGATCTCCTGTTTTTGCAGGGGGTAACGGTCGTTCTCACCGTTAGGATCTATGCGGGTGAGCGTATAATCCATCTTATTGCCTCGCTTTTACTGCATATGACGGTTAGTGGGACTGTCTGTTTCCGAGTTAACCAGCGTGCGACGGGAGCGCGCAGGCGTCCAGTCCAGTGCGCCGATACGAACGAGGTAAACCAGACCAGCCAGTAGCACTAAAATGAAAATTGCGGCTTCCACAAAGCCAACCCACCCGCTTTCGCGGATTGATGTTGACCATGCGTAGAGATACAGGGCTTCCACGTCAAAGATAACGAAAAACATGGCGACCAGATAAAACTTCGCAGAAAGACGTAAGCGGGCCGAACCAACGGAGTCGATCCCCGATTCAAACGGCGTGTTTTTGCTACGCGCGCGCGCGCGACCGCCGAGGTACCAGCCGCCGACGAGCATCAGGCAGCACAGACCGATAGCGATAATGAGAAATATAGCGAATGCCCAATGATGAGCGATGACTTCAGTGGATGTTGACATACGCATTGCTTAACCAAAAAAGTGTAGCGCCAAAACTCTCTGCTCTTGATGGCAGATGAACGCCACAGCGTTTCACGGGAGGAATAAAAAAATAACCTTGCAAAAAAAGCGTCCCTGGTTGATGAGGAAGCCCAAATGCCGTGGCTTTTTACCCCTTTCTTTAACCTTTTGTCAACTTTAACAAAAGTTTTAACTACATTAATTTACACTAGAATCTTTTCATTAACATTAAATGCCCTTTATCGCGTAATAACCTTGCATATCATTTGGATTTAGTGTTGTTGAATCGTGTCCGTTTTAGCAGTAAATCAGTTTCGCCATTCTATTTTGACAGGATTTGGCCGCGATTCCTCCCCCCAAGTAGGGGTATTTTCTTGATCTGTGACACGCTTTTGTTAATTACATCCAGAAAACGGCAACAATCTATCCGGTTTTTTAACATTAGCAGGAACTATTGAAACTGCAGGCAAAAACAGAGAGTCAATGCGGGGTTTCGAACTAACCCATTGATTAAATAAAAGATAAATTATAAAACTGCTTAAAATCTTTGTAAAATATAAAGAAAAAGAGCCACTGACCTCATTTTGGCGATCGGCGGCTCTTTTTTACACTTACATTTTGTTACCGGTTTTTTGTGACCGGGATAGGATAATTTGCCCTTATGAGATGAGGGAATTGTCTCCCCCTTCAGGGGTAAATAGCGATTCCGTGTTCCACGGGTTATGGTCCTGACTCAGCGACTGGAAAATCGCCTGCGCCAGTTCATTTTCACGCCGCGGGTTGCAGCTCAATACATAATGGGTGTCTGGTAACCCCGGCAGACCATCGCTCTTGCCCGGCACGCGTAGTTCCGGACTCATCATTTCCACCGGACGCGCGGTGACGCCAAGCCCGGCTTTCACCGCAGCCTTCACCCCGGCTAGCGAGCTCGCTGCATGGGCTAAATGCCACGGAACTTGAGCGGTATTCAGCGCTGAAATAATATCTTCGCGGAACGGCCCGGACGCTTCCAGCAACACCAGCGGGATGGATTCCCCCTGCGCCAGCACGTAATCTGCCGCGCAGTACCACAGCGTCGGAGAGGTACGCAGCGTCAGCACGTCAAATTCACCTGTCTGATGCGTGGTTAACGCCAGATCGATCTCGCCGTTGCTCAACTTCTCAACGATATCGATGTAATTCAGGACCTTAATTTCCAACGTCAGCTTAGGATAAAAGCTGCCGATGCGGTTGAGCAGATACGGCAGAATGGTATCAGCCGTTTCATCCGCAGCGCCAATCGTCAGCGTCCCCTGCAGGCTGCCAAACATCAGCGACATACAGGCTTCATCATTAAAGCGCAGAATTTTCCGCGCATAGCTGAGCAGTTGGATCCCCTGCTCGGTCAGTAATTTATTGCGCCCATGACGGGCAAAAAGCTCTTTGCCAACCAGTTGTTCCAGACGCTGCATCTGCTGGCTGACGGCCGACTGTGTGCGACACACCGCGGCAGCAGCGGCGGCAAAGGTACTCAGATCAGCGACGGCGACGAAGGTTCGCAGCAGATCGAGATCGAGATTTAGTATCGGACGATTTGCATTTATCATATTTCTTCACTTACAGGCGCTGATGCTGACCTGCCTTGTTGATGCTGTATCCAGGTTTCCGGCTATTCCATGAGCCTAGTGCCGTCCGGGCAAATGCCACAGATGGCAACTGGAGGAACGTCATTGCATGTGAAAGCACTCGTTCGCGTCAAATGAGCGAAAAATTTGAGTAATATTTTGTTCGTAGTTCTACGCATTTTTAATTACTGCGACTTACGTTATGTGATGAATCTCAAACAAAGTCTGCAATAACAATAATACTTACGCCCGGAAGCCCGACACGCGTACCATTGCTTGCTGAAAGACAAACAAAAAAGCCTGCAATAACAATATATTAATAAAAATCACGCCGTTAAACAGAGGTTTACACGTCGATATTAACCTACTTATCCTAACCGAAAACCACAATATTTATAAGCGCTAATCAGTATTATCTAAGGTAATTTTAAACAATTTTGCAGCACTTTAATTAAATTAACAAAACCAGGAATATTCCTTGCAATAGAATATACCTAATTCATTAATTGGCAGATTTTATTAAAAATAATTAACATAGTTGCTACAGTTAGTCCTGCCTGCTTCTTTCCACTAGCATAGTGTCTTTTGCAGGTTAAAAAACAAGCACAACGCTTTTTCCTTCAGCAACAAACCAGATAAACGTCCATACAATGACGCAGTACACGCAACATAAGACCAAATGAAAACCAATATCAGGCATATTATATAAATAATAACGTCATTCCACAGCCAAATTGATTACTCTAAAAAAATGGTATTGGCAAAATCTTCTTCTGTTAACCCTTCAAAACAGCGGGGATGCGGAGTACATTGTTCCATGCTGACTTCCACGGCAGGGAGTGGCGATAACAGCTAAAAGGTCAAAGGTTCATGTCCCCCATCGAAAAATCCAGCAAGTTAGAAAACGTCTGTTACGACATCCGCGGTCCGGTTCTGAAAGAGGCGAAACGCCTTGAAGAAGAAGGTAATAAAGTCCTGAAGCTGAATATCGGCAACCCGGCGCCGTTCGGCTTTGATGCGCCTGACGAAATCCTCGTCGACGTTATCCGCAATCTGCCAACCGCTCAGGGCTACTGCGACTCAAAAGGTCTCTATTCCGCGCGTAAAGCGATTATGCAGCACTACCAGGCACGCGGGATGCGCGATGTTACCGTGGAAGACATTTATATCGGTAACGGCGTATCCGAACTGATCGTCCAGGCCATGCAGGCACTGCTCAACAGCGGCGACGAAATGCTGGTACCGGCGCCGGATTATCCGCTGTGGACCGCTGCGGTCTCTCTTTCCAGCGGGAAAGCGGTACACTATCTGTGCGATGAATCCTCCGACTGGTTCCCGGATCTCGACGATATTCGCGCTAAAATTACCCCACGAACCCGTGGGATCGTCATCATTAACCCGAACAACCCGACGGGTGCGGTCTATTCCAAAGAACTGCTGCAGGAGATCGTTGAGATCGCCCGCCAGCACAACCTGATTATTTTCGCCGACGAGATCTACGACAAGATCCTCTACGACGACGCCGAGCACCACTCCATTGCCGCACTGGCGCCGGATATGTTGACGGTGACCTTTAACGGCCTGTCGAAGACCTACCGCGTCGCCGGTTTCCGCCAGGGCTGGATGGTGTTGAACGGGCCGAAAAAGCACGCTAAGGGCTATATCGAAGGACTGGAAATGCTAGCTTCGATGCGCCTGTGCGCCAACGTTCCAGCGCAGCATGCTATCCAGACGGCCCTTGGCGGCTACCAGAGCATTAGCGAATTTATCGTTCCCGGCGGGCGTTTGTACGAGCAACGCAACCGCGCCTGGGAGTTAATCAACGAAATCCCGGGCGTTTCCTGCATGAAGCCGAAAGGCGCGCTGTATATGTTCCCGAAAATCGACGCTAAACGCTTTAATATTCACGACGACCAGAAAATGGTGCTCGATTTCCTACTGCAGGAGAAAGTGCTGCTGGTTCAGGGTACTGCGTTCAACTGGCCATGGCCGGATCACGTACGTATCGTCACCCTGCCGCGTGAAGATGATCTGGAGATGGCAATTTCCCGCTTCGGCCGCTTCCTCTCCGGCTATCGTCAGCTTTAATCGCGCCGCCGCCGGTATTTGCATCCGGCGGCGATCCCTGCGCACAATGGAACCCGATGTTGTCACTGCTTAAGGGTTCCTATGAGTCAGAGTCATTTCTTTGCCCACCTCTCCCGCCTGAAACTGATTAACCGCTGGCCATTGATGCGCAACGTGCGCACCGAAAACGTCTCCGAGCACAGCTTACAGGTGGCAATGGTCGCCCACGCGCTGGCGGCGATTAAGAACCGCAAGTTTGGCGGCAAGGTCAACGCCGAACGCATCGCCCTACTGGCGATGTATCACGATGCCTCCGAGGTATTAACCGGCGATCTGCCGACTCCGGTGAAATACTTCAATTCGCAGATTGCCCAGGAATATAAGGCGATTGAGAAAATCGCCCAGCAAAAGCTGGTAGATATGGTTCCCGCTGAGCTGCGCGATATCTTCGCGCCGCTGATCGATGAGCATCATTACAGCGAAGAAGAACGATCGATTGTGAAGCAAGCCGATGCCCTTTGCGCCTATTTGAAATGTCTGGAAGAACTCTCCGCCGGTAACAATGAATTCCGGCTGGCGAAAGGACGGCTGGAAAAGACGCTGGAGTCACGCCGCAGCGCCGAGATGGACTATTTCATGCAGGTATTCGTCCCGAGCTTCCAACTGTCGCTGGATGAAATTAGCCAGGATTCGCCGCTATAAGCGTCAGGCCGGGCGGTGACTCTACCTTACCCGGCCTGCATTACGTTAAAACGGGAATAGCACTGGGATCAGCAGTACACAGACCACCATGACCAATACGGTAAAGGGGACGCCGATTTTGACAAAGTCGCTGAATGAGTACTTGCCCGGCCCAAGCACCAGCGTATTGACTGGCGAAGAGACCGGGGTCATGAATGCCGCCGAGGCTGCCATCGCCACCACCATCGCAAACGGATAAGGCGACACGCCCATCGATTTGGCCGCCGCCAGGGCGATCGGCGCCATCAACACCGCCGTCGCGGTATTTGAGATAAACAAACCAATTGCCGCACACATCACGAACAGACAGCCCAGCATCAGGTACGGCCCTCTGCTCCCCGCCACGTCCATCAACCCTTGTACCACCAGGTCTACGCCGCCGGTTTTCTGCAGCGCCAGAGCGAACGGCATCATACCGACAATCAAAATAATGCTCGGCCAGTGTATTGCCTTGTAGGCGCTTTCGGCGTTAATACAGCGGAATTTGCCCATCAACAGACAGGCGATAATCGCGGCGATCGGGTTAGGGATTTCATCGGTAAGCATCAGCGCCACCATCAATACCAGACAGAATATCGCGTGTGGCGCCTGGCTGTGGGCGGGCGAAGCGTCGTTAACCTCAACCGGCATATTCAGCACCACAAAATCGCGACCGCGCTTCGCCAGCATGGCGATCTGCCGCCAGTTGCCAACCACCAGCATGATATCGCCTAACTGCAGCTGTTCATCGACCACTGCGCCATCAAGCGCTTTGCCATCGCGCTTCAGGCCGACGATATTCAGGCCAAAGCGGGTACGAAAGGCCATCTCGCGCACCGTCTTGCCAATCAGCTCGGAATCGGGGATTAACGATACCTCGGCCATGCCGACGTCCAGCGCCTGATCGGAAAAGTATTCGCCGCGCAGCACCATCGGCTCGAGCATCTGTTCACCGCAAAACTGGCGTAAATCGACGTCGGAGGCCGACATATCAATCAGCAGCACGTCTCGGGCGCGGAACTCAGAAACCCCATTGACGTTAACGATCACTCGGCGAAAACGCCGCCAGCGCTCAACACCGATCACGTTGGCGCAGTACCGCTCACGCAGTTTTAAGTCATCAAGGCGCTGGCCGATCATCGGCGAGCCCGGACGGATCGCCAGGCGGCGTGCCCTACCGGTAAGTTGATATTCTTTGATTAAATCGCGAAAAGTGCTTTTCTTACGCCCATCGCGAGCGGCATTGTCATCTTCGCCCTTGAGCATAAAACGCATCGCCAGCATATAGACGATACCTAATACCAACACCACCAGACCAATTGGGGTCACGCTGAAAAAGCTAAATCCGTGCAGCCCTTCGCGCAGCAGTTCACTGTTGACCACCAGGTTTGGCGGCGTCGCCACCAGCGTCATCATGCCGCTAATCAGCCCGGCGAAACTCAACGGCATCATCAGACGCGACGGCGAGGTATTCATGCGTAGCGAGACGCTCAGGACCACCGGGATAAAAATCGCCACTACGCCGGTTGAACTCATAAACGCCCCCAACCCGGCGACGGTGAGCATCAGGTACACCAGCATTTTAGTTTCGCTATTACCCGCCGCCTTGACCAGCCAGGAGCCCATTTTGGTCGCGACGCCTGTACGCACCAGACCGTCGCCGATAATAAACAACGCAGCGATCAGGATCACGTTAGGATCGCTAAAACCGGAGAAGGCCTCACTGAGGGTGAGCGTATCGCTGAGCACAAACGCGACAATCACCATCAGCGCGATGGCATCCATGCGCACTTTACCGGTAGCAAACAACACCACGGCAATCGCCAGTAGCGATAACACCCAAATCAATTCACCGTTCACAACTTATCCTTGTCTGACGAGGGAGACGAAATTGTGGCACAAAAAAGCCCCGACAACGCGGGGCTAAGTCATGAGATCATGCTTTAAGGCTTACCTTAACCAGCCCCTCTGCCCGTCGCTCAACGACCAGGTTTTCCAGAGTCGCCAGGATCAAGTCCGCTTCATCGAGGCGCGGCGCATCAGCAGGAACGTTAACGGCAATCGTTCGGCAGCCGGCGGCCAGCCCGGAAAGCAGCCCCGCAGGTGCATCTTCGACTACCGCGCATTGGTTCGCCGGTAATCCCAGAAGTTCAGCGCCCAGCAGGTACGCATCCGGCGCCGGTTTGCCATGCTTAACCTGCTCGGCGGTCACGAACACTTCCGGCATCGGCAAGCCCGCCGCGCGGTGGCGCGCGTGAGCGACGGGAACCGAACCGGAAGTCACGATAGCCCAAGGGATCCCGGCTTCATTAAGTGTATTCAGCAAGACTAACGCGCCCGGCAGTGCGACAATACCTTCGATATCAGTGGCTTCAATCTGCTCAAGAAAGCGGAACTCGGCCTGAATATCCTCCTCGCTGCGCCCCGGCATAAAATGGCGAATAGAGGTAATGGCCTGCTTGCCGTGAATAAAACCGAGAATTTCATCGTGTGGAATGGCGAAACGATCGCCCCACTTGCACCATGAGCGTTCCACCACCGGCAAAGAATCCACCAGCGTCCCGTCTAGATCGAACAGGAAACCTTTACACTGCACGGGCACCTCCATCAGGCATTGATAATTTGGTTAATTTCGTTATTGCTTAAGTGATACTGACGTGGGCAGGAGTGCCAGGCGGCAAGCATCCGCTGATATTTTTCCCACATCGGCGTCTGTGAGTTAAAGCCATGGGTACCGGCGTCGAAGTGGCTGTAACGCCCTTCCACATTGACCATAAAGCGCACATAGCCGAGGTAGCGAGCTTCCGTCGCCACATCGAAGCCGAGGAACGTCACCCGACGTTCATCAATACCGGCCGTGTCTTTCAGGTTGGTCCACGAGACGTGCAGCGCGTGATACATCTCCATGATATCGATAACGGTTCGGCAGGTTTCTTCCGTCAACTGGCCGAATTCGCGATCCAGTTCGCGCATTTGTAACCCATATCCACGCTCGATGATGGTTTGTAGACGGCGGTAACGTTCGGCGTTGTCCGGGTCGAGCATAGTCATCATCTTGTACTGATTGGACAAAATCAGACGCTGCGCATTGGTCATTTCCATTTTTGACTCCTGTAGCACTTACGGCGTGAAATAAAGAAGGCGCATAAATCATGCGCCTTCTTTTATATGCGTTTTCCGTATGAAATTACAAATCATCAAGGAAAGTTTTATCCAGTTGTTTGAAGGCGCGCTTAAGCGTGTCAGCTAAAGCCTGGTAATCCGGCTTGCCGTCGACCGGCGCTAACGCTTGCCCCGCCTCTTGTAATTTACCGCGCACTTCATAAAACCAGTTCAGTACCGAGGGCGGCAGCGGAGTAACAGAACGTTTGCCCAACCACCATAGCCCCTGCATAGGCAGACTCAGGGCAAACAGCGCGGTCGCAACGGCTGGACCCAGTTGACCGCCAAGGGCAATCTGCCAGCACAAGGTGAAGATAGCCACTGGCGGCATGATACGAATCGCGTAGCGGGTAGCGCGAATAATGCGGTTTTCGATAAACACCGGCGCCAGACGTTTATCCAGAGGCCAGGTCTTCGCATAGTGCTGCCCGCGGCGAAACAAGCTAAAGAAGCTAACGGGGCGATTCTCAGGGGTCGACATGGCTATACCTCAACTTTACATATAAAACTTAAAATTTTCGTGCAAAACACCAACTGCGCATGACAACGTTCAAAAGATTTTGGCAATGAATGCGGCAATCAGGTATCCTGTGCCCACCTGAAAGGGCGGTTAGACCCTTTTACCAGGTTAGTCAAATTATCGCATATTCTGCTGCTGGCGGAAAATTATGCAAAATGACATAAAATCATATGTACTTCCCTCATCGTGCCAGAAAACAGAACAAGGCATGATGTTAATCATAAATATCGATGTCATCCTGCGCTACGCTTTGTGACACACTGATGTTTTTTTAGCCACGTATCATAAAAGGTACTTCCATGTCGAGTAAGTTAGTACTGGTTCTGAACTGCGGTAGCTCTTCTCTGAAATTTGCTATCCTGGATGCCATTAACGGTGACGAATATCTGTCCGGTTTAGCCGAATGTTTCCATCTTCCTGAAGCACGTATCAAATGGAAAATGGACGGCGGCAAACACGAAGCTGAGTTAGGCGCAGGTGCCGCTCACAGTGAAGCGCTGAACTTTATCGTTAACACTATTCTGGCACAAAAACCAGAACTGTCAGCACAGCTGACCGCAATTGGCCACCGTATCGTTCACGGCGGTGAAAAATACACCAGTTCCGTTGTCATCGACGATTCCGTGATTCAGGGCATCAAAGATTCCGCGTCCTTCGCACCGCTGCACAACCCGGCACACCTGATCGGTATCGCTGAAGCGCTGAAATCCTTCCCGCATCTGAAAGACAAAAACGTTGCCGTGTTCGACACCGCGTTCCATCAGACCATGCCGGAAGAATCCTACCTGTATGCCCTGCCGTACAGCCTGTACAAAGAGCACGGCGTACGTCGCTACGGCGCGCACGGCACCAGCCACTACTACGTCACTCAGGAAGCGGCCAAAGTACTGAACAAACCGGTTGAAGAACTGAACATCATCACCTGCCACCTGGGCAACGGTGGTTCCGTTTCTGCTATCCGTAACGGCAAATGCGTTGATACCTCCATGGGCCTGACCCCGCTGGAAGGCCTGGTGATGGGTACCCGCTCTGGCGATATCGATCCGGCTATCATCTTCCATCTGCACGACTCCCTGGGCATGAGCGTTGATGCTATCAACAAAATGCTGACCAAAGAGTCTGGCCTGCTGGGCCTGACCGAAGTCACCAGCGACTGCCGCTACGTTGAAGACAACTACTCGGACAAAGCTGACGCGAAACGCGCAATGGACGTTTACTGCCACCGTCTGGCGAAATATATCGGTTCCTACACCGCGCTGATGGACGGTCGTCTGGACGCCGTTATCTTCACCGGTGGTATCGGCGAAAACGCCGCGATGGTTCGTGAACTGTCCCTGGGTAAACTGGGCGTGTTGGGCTTCGAAGTGGATCACGAGCGTAACCTGGCTGCCCGTTTCGGCAAGTCTGGTTTCATCAACAAAGAAGGCACCCGTCCTGCCGTGGTTATCCCGACCAACGAAGAACTGGTCATCGCGCAAGACGCGAGCCGTCTGACCGCTTAATTCCACACCGCCAGCCATAACCCGGAATAATTTGAGTTACAACTTGAAGTATGACGGGTAGCTGGCGGTGCTGTTTTGTATCCCGCCTGAAACTGGCGGTAACGAAAGAGGATATATCGTGTCCCGTACTATTATGCTGATCCCTACCGGAACCAGCGTAGGCCTGACCAGCGTCAGCCTCGGTGTTATCCGCGCTATGGAACGTAAAGGCGTTCGTCTGAGCGTCTTTAAACCTATCTCTCAGCCACGCTCCGGCGGCGATGCGCCAGACCAGACTACCACTATCGTTCGCGCCAGCTCCTCAACGACGACTGCCGCTGAACCGATGAACATGAGCCACGTTGAATCTCTGCTGTCCAGCAACCAGAAAGACGTGCTGATGGAAGAGATCATCGCTAACTACCACGCCAACACTCAGGATGCTGAAGTGGTGCTGGTTGAAGGCCTGGTTCCGACGCGTAAACATCAGTTCGCCCAGTCTCTGAACTACGAAATCGCTAAAACGCTGAATGCGGAAATCGTCTTCGTGATGTCTCAGGGTACCGATACCCCGGAACAGCTAAAAGAGCGTATCGAACTGACTCGCAACAGCTTCGGCGGCGCGAAAAACACCAGCATCACCGGCGTTATCGTCAACAAGCTGAACGCTCCGGTTGATGAGCAAGGCCGTACCCGCCCTGACCTGTCCGAAATCTTCGACGACTCTTCTAAAGCGAAAGTCGTGAAAATCGATCCTGCTCAGTTGCAGAACGGCAGCCCGCTGCCGGTGCTGGGCGCAGTGCCATGGAGCTTCGACCTGATCGCCACTCGCGCGATCGATATGGCGCATCACCTGAATGCGACCGTGATCAACGAAGGCGATATCAATACGCGCCGCGTGAAGTCCGTCACTTTCTGCGCGCGCAGCATCCCGCACATGCTGGAGCACTTCCGTCCGGGTTCTCTGCTGGTCACCTCCGCAGACCGCCCTGACGTGCTAGTCGCTGCCTGCCTGGCAGCCATGAACGGCGTAGAAATCGGCGCTATTCTGCTGACCGGCGGCTATGAAATGGATGCACGCATCAACAAGCTGTGTGAACGCGCCTTCGCAACCGGCCTGCCGGTATTCATGGTCAACACCAACACCTGGCAGACCTCCCTGAGCCTGCAGAGCTTCAACCTGGAAGTCCCGGTTGACGATCACGAGCGCATCGAGAAAGTTCAGGAATACGTTGCCAACTACATCAACGCCGACTGGATCGAATCGCTGACCGCGACCTCCGAACGCAGCCGTCGTCTGTCTCCGCCAGCCTTCCGTTACCAGCTGACCGAGCTGGCGCGTAAAGCAGGCAAACGCGTTGTTCTGCCGGAAGGCGACGAGCCGCGTACTGTTAAAGCCGCGGCTATCTGCGCTGAACGCGGTATCGCGACCTGCGTACTGTTAGGCAACCCGGAAGAAATCAACCGTGTAGCCGCCTCTCAGGGCGTAGAACTGGGCACGGGTATTGAAATCGTCGATCCGGAAGTGGTTCGCGAAAGCTACGTGGCTCGCCTGGTCGAACTGCGTAAGAGCAAAGGCATGACCGAAGCGGTTGCGCGCGAGCAGTTGGAAGACAACGTGGTTCTCGGCACTCTGATGTTGGAACAAGACGAAGTCGACGGCCTGGTATCCGGTGCGGTTCACACCACCGCCAACACCATCCGTCCGCCGCTGCAGCTGATCAAAACGGCTCCAGGCAGCTCACTGGTTTCTTCCGTGTTCTTCATGCTGCTGCCGGAACAGGTTTACGTTTACGGCGACTGCGCGATCAACCCGGATCCGACAGCAGAACAGCTGGCTGAAATCGCGATTCAGTCTGCCGATTCCGCAATCGCCTTCGGTATCGAGCCTCGCGTCGCGATGCTCTCCTACTCCACCGGCACCTCCGGCGCGGGCAGCGACGTAGAAAAAGTACGCGAAGCGACTCGTCTGGCGCAGGAAAAACGTCCTGACCTGATGATCGACGGCCCGCTGCAGTATGATGCCGCGGTGATGGCTGATGTTGCGAAGTCCAAAGCGCCGAACTCCCCGGTTGCTGGCCGCGCGACCGTGTTCATCTTCCCGGATCTGAACACCGGTAACACCACTTACAAAGCCGTACAGCGTTCTGCTGACCTGATCTCCATCGGGCCGATGCTGCAGGGTATGCGTAAGCCGGTAAACGACCTGTCTCGCGGCGCGCTGGTAGATGATATCGTCTACACCATCGCTCTGACTGCGATCCAGTCTTCTCAGCAACAGAGCTAATCTGCCGTTGAGGCAAAAAAGGCAGCCATCTGGCTGCCTTTTTTATGACTCTGACGCGTAAATCAAATTACGCTTCGTCTTCTTCCGCGTCATCGCGATCGTGACCGGTATTGCCCGCGTTTCGGGTCATCCACAGCGCCAGCGCTTTCAGCGAATCCGAGGTGAACTCATCGCAGCGCGCGGTGATTTCTTCCGGCGTCAGCCAGCATACTTCGCTTACTTCCTCTTCCTGCAGGGCGAATGGGCCGTGAGAAACGCAGCTGAACAGACTTCCCCACACGCGGCAGTGCTTATCTTCGTAGTAGAACTGCCCATGATCGGCAAACGGCACGCCTGCGATACCCAGCTCTTCTTCCGCTTCGCGGCGCGCGGAGTCCAGCAGTTGCTCATCCGCCTGCACCACGCCGCCAGCGGTCGCATCCAGCATGCCTGGCATGAAATCTTTGGTCTCAGTACGGCGCTGTACCAGAATTTTCCCCATCCCATCATGAACCACAATGTAGGTCGCACGGTGGCGCAGGCACTGCGCGCGCATTTGTTCGCGGCTGGACTGTGCTATCACCTCATTGTTTTCATTAACAATATCGACCCATTCTGTGCTTGCCAAATGCTTCTGTTCCGCCATCAGGAAACCTTACTTTTAAGCGCTCTCGCGGCGCGTCTTTACGATTGAGGGGTAAATTACGGGTAAATCGCGGCCTCTGCAATAACCTGATTATCATTGAGTGCGAAAACCTGCAGTCGATCATCTTCCAGCATGCCGTAGCTGGCAGCGAAGCCGCCTTTCGGGATACTCACAGAGCCTGGGTTGAAAAGGAAAATATCGCCGCGTTTTTCGGCAACCGGAATATGAGTATGACCATAAGCCAGTACATCACCAGCGGCGAGCGGCGGTAAATTATCCGGGCTATACAGATGACCGTGGGTCAGAAACAAGCGATGGCGCTCGCTAAGCACCTGCTGCCAGGGAGCAGTCATGGGGAAATGCAGCAGCATCTGATCGACTTCGCTATCGCAGTTACCGCGCACGGCGATGATCCGCTGCGCGACACCGTTCAGGCATTCGGCAACCTTCGCCGGCGCATACCCTTCAGGCAGCGCGTTGCGCGGCCCATGATTGAGCACATCGCCAAGGATAACCAACCACTGCGCCCCACTCTGCGCGAAACGCTCAAGAGCGCGTTCAGTCGCAGGCAGCGAGCCATGAATATCCGATGCGAACATCAGTTTCATACCAACCCCTTACCAGACAATACGGTCTGTCTATGATAACGGAACCGCCGCGGCTTATCAGCCGCTACGTTTGGCTGACAGTGCGGCATAGCGCTGGACAGACGCTCTCTGCCACTGGAAGGTCGCATAGTCCGCCAACGCCTCCGGCACATCATCGCCGTTCAGTACCAGACGGTTAAGCATCAGTGCGAGATCCGCATCAGCAATGCTCCATTCACCAAACAGATTCTGCCCGCCGTGCGCCAGCAACGCGCCAGCGGTAGCAAAGAGTTTAGCCGCGCTGTTTTGCCCTGCTGCGCTAAGAGCAGGCTTTTTCACACCGCCAAACACCACGGCAGTAGAGCGCTCTTCGCGTATTGGCATCAGATCGCTGCGCAACCAGGCCTGCACCTGACGCGCACGCGCGCGTTTTTGCACATCATGAGGATACAGACGTTCCCATTCTGGCGGCGCAAAGCGTTCATCAAGGTATTCAGTAATGGCTGAGGATTCACTCAGCGAGAAACTATCCACTTCCAGCAACGGCACGCGGCGCGTGGCGGAGTAGCCCTTCCATCCGGGCTGCAGGTGCTCGCCGCTATCGAGATTGACGGTTTTAAGAGTGAACGGCAGGCTTTTTTCCTGCAGCGCCACGTAGACGGACATCACATAAGGCGAGAAAAAATCGGCATCGGACCACAGGGTAATGACTGGCTGATTCATGACATCCTCAATGAAGATCGGGGCGATGAGTCAACATATCCTGTCTTGCAAAAGATGTCACTTACCGCCGCCATGAGGATTTTGCATTCACAATCTCCGTTCGCCTTCCCGCTGGTCGCCTATACTCGAAACGTTTGCGACCTTCGATGGCGGGAGACATTATGATCGATCTTTATTACGCACCCACCCCCAACGGCCACAAAATCATTCTTTTTCTGGAAGAGGCACAGTTGGCCTATCGTCTGATTCGCGTCGATATCGGCAGAGGCGAACAATTCCGTCCGCAATTTCTGGCTATCTCGCCCAACAATAAGATCCCGGCGATCGTCGACCACGTACCGGTTGACGGCGGTGCGCCGTTAAGTTTGTTTGAATCTGGAGAAATCCTGTTTTATCTGGCGGAGAAATCGGGAAAGTTCCTGAGCGGCGAGCTGCGCGAGCGTCATCACACGTTGCAATGGCTATTCTGGCAGGTTGGCGGCCTGGGGCCGATGCTCGGGCAAAACCATCACTTCAACCATTTCGCGCCGCAGGCCGTTCCCTACGCTATTGAGCGTTACCAGGTAGAAGCTCAGCGTCTGTATGGCGTGATGAACCGGCGCCTGGAAGCCAGCCCGTGGTTGGGCGGCGAGCATTACAGTATTGCTGATATCGCCTGTTGGCCATGGATCAACGCCCATCAGCGCCAACGCATCGACCTGGGACAGTTTCCGGCAGTACAAAACTGGTTTGAACGCATCCGCCAGCGCCCGGCAACGCAACTCGCACTACAAAAAACGCAACATTATTAATCCCCTGCTCGCAGGGCGTGCTTTCATGTATGATTGCGGAAATTACTACACGGAGGAAGCCTGCAATGTCTCAGCCAGACGCCATTATTCGTATTAAGAACCTGCGCCTGCGTACTTTTATTGGAATCAAAGAGGAAGAGATCGCTAACCGTCAGGATGTCCTGGTGAACGTCGCCATTCACTACCCCGCCGATAAGGCTCGTGACAGTGAAGACATTAACGACGCCCTGAACTATCGCACTATCACCAAACGCATCATCAGCCATATTGAAAATAACCGTTTCTCACTGCTGGAAAAATTAACCCAGGATGTGCTCAATATCGCATGCGAACATCACTGGGTCACTTATGCTGAAGTAGAGATCGATAAACTTCACGCGCTGCGTTATGCCGACTCGGTATCGATGACCATGAGCTGGCGACGCTAAATCGTCTGTTAGGGAGGCGGTATGAAAATCCTGCTTACTGGCGGTACCGGGCTAATTGGCCGGCATCTTATTCCCAGGCTGCTGGAGCTTGGGCATCAGGTCACGGTTTCCACCCGCAACCCTGAACGCGCGAAAGCCCGTCTCGACCCCCGCGTCACCCTGTGGCGCGGTTTTGAAGGGCAACAAAACCTCAACGGCATCGACGCCGTTATCAACCTCGCCGGCGAACCGATCGCCGATAAACGCTGGACGGCGGAGCAAAAAGAACGCTTGTGTCATAGCCGTTGGGACATCACCCAGCAGTTGGTCTCGTTATTTAAGGCCAGTGAAACACCCCCTTCAGTACTCATTAGCGGTTCTGCCGCTGGCTATTATGGCAACCTCGGCGAAGTCGTCGTTACCGAAGAAGAGCCGCCGCACAATGAATTTACCCATAAACTCTGCGCCCGCTGGGAGCAAATCGCCAGTGAAGCCCAAAGCGAACGCACGCGAGTGTGCCTGCTGCGCACCGGCGTTGTATTAGCGCCGCGGGGCGGTATCCTTGCCAAAATGACGCCGGCGTTTAAACTTGGCCTCGGCGGCCCCATTGGCGATGGCCGCCAATATCTGGCCTGGATTCATATCGATGATATGCTCAATGGCATCCTGTGGTTACTGGATAACGATCTGCGCGGCCCGTTCAATATGGTCTCACCCTACCCGGTGCACAACGAACAGTTTGCCCATGCCCTCGGCCACGTACTCAATCGCCCGGCGATTTTCCGCGTCCCGGCCGCCGCTATCCGCCTGCTGATGGGGGAATCCTCAGTACTGGTGCTCGGCGGCCAGCGCGCATTGCCTAAGCGCCTGGAAGCTGCTGGCTTCACCTTCCGCTGGTACGATCTGGAAGACGCGCTGAAGGATGTGCTGGGCTAAATAACGCGACAGGGGAGGACTCGCTCCCCTTTTCCTTCCCACTGAGCGGAACGCGCCTCGCAAATCGCTCATTCCCCGATCCCTTCGCGGCTCTTCTTGTGAAACGCATTCCAACCACACAATTATTTTCCTGCCATAACGTCCAGGCGATGATTTTATCGCCAAAAAGCGTTGACACTCGTCAACATTCTTTTTACCCTGAGCAGGACATAACGATGAAGGAACATCCGGACAAACATATCAGGGCTGCGATTACCCGGGCGTTGGCACAGGGTTGGATATTCATACCCGCAGGTAAAAGCGCTCACTGCTTTGGACGGCTTGTCTGCGGCGTGGCGGAACACCGTCAGCATATGATGAGCATTTGGTCGACGCCCGCCAGCCCTGAACATCACGCCCGGCAGATAACCAGAATGGTCGAACGGTGTTCGCTTTCGGCCACTGCCCGCATCACGCATAAGGAACGTTAAACGATGCCGCTTTTTAACTTTACCTTGACGCTTTCTGGCGTCACCAGCCAAACACCAGAGCTTGAAGACGCGCTCTTTGCCGCAGGCTGCAGCGACGCGCTGGTCTGCTTTTACGGTACGGCGGTCTACCTTGACTTCGATCGCGATAGCCCGACGCTGGAACAGGCCCTGCTTTCCGCCGTCAGCGATGTTGAATCCGCCACGCTGCTTAACATCCGCGTGGAGTCCGTCGATTCAACGCTGGTCGGGCTGAGCGATATCGCCGAACTCATCGGCGTCTCCCGTCAGGCAATCGCCCTGCTAAAAGAGGGCGCCCGTGGAACCGGGCGTTTTCCCGGGCCCGTGCAGCGTGTAAAAGGCAACTCTCCCCTCTGGCGCTGGAAATCCGTCGTTGATTGGCTGGTCGCGGAAAAGCGCATCGCCGCTGATTCGCCGATGGTGGCTAACGCCCAGTTGCTGGATAACCTCAATCTGGCGCTACAGCTTCGCGGTACCCCGGATAACCACCGCGTGCAGCATTACCTGCAACATCTGAACGCCGCGCAAACGACAGGCACCGATCGGCGAGGAGAAGCATGTTAATAGGCGCATTGAGGTGTTAAGGTAGGTTTTCGTTTCATCAGAATAACCGCTTTATGACTACGATAATGACATCTCGCCTGTCACTTTCTCGCTTCATCCCGGCCGATTGGCCTTTTTTCCTGCGCCTACGCCAGGATCCTGAGGTGATGCGTTATATGGGAGAGTTACTAAGCGAAACGGCACTGCGCAACGTGTTTGACGGCCGCTGCAAAGATCCCAGCGTCTTTGTCCTGCGCGATCCTGACGGCACACCGCTGGGTGATATTGGTCTACGAATCAGTACAAAAAATCCTCACGAAGCCGACGTCGGTTACGCGCTACTGCCGGAAGCGCAAGGTAAGGGTTACGCCAGCGAAGCGCTGCGCGCGGTGTGTGATTATGGCTTTACCACGCTTGGCGTTCACGCCATTAATGCCTGGGTGCTCGGAGATAATCTGGGGTCATCGCGCCTACTGGAAAAGCACGGTTTCGTACGTATTCAGGTACTGGAAAACGCCTACCATCTGAACGGCGTGGATTACGATGATTGGATCTACCGGCTGGAACGTTAAGCGGTTTCCGGCGAGCGCGCCCGCCGGGAATTAGCCATTATTTCAGCGAGCCTTTGAGGAACTGCTGCAGACGCGGGCTTTTTGGATTGCCGAACAGCTCGTCCGGATGCCCCTCTTCTTCGATTCTCCCCTGATGGAGGAAAATCACATGCGAAGAGACGTGGCGAGCAAAGCCCATTTCGTGGGTCACCACAACCATGGTTTTACCCTCTTCCGCCAGCTTCTGCATGATGCGCAGGACTTCGCCCACCAGCTCAGGATCCAGCGCCGAGGTGGGTTCATCAAACAACAGCACATCCGGTTCCATCGCCAACGCGCGCGCGATGGAAACGCGCTGCTGCTGGCCGCCGGATAGATGCACCGGATATTTGATCTGCTGGCGCTCGTCGATGCCGACTTTCGCCAGATACTTCACCGCCCGCTCTTGCGCTTCCTGTTTATTCAAACCCAGCACCTGAATCGGCGCCTCCATGACGTTTTCCAGCACCGTCATGTGGCTCCACAGGTTGAAGTGCTGGAACACCATGGTCAGGCGCGTGCGCAGCAGGCGCAGCTGATTTTTATCCGCCACCTTCAGCTGGCCGTCTTTGTCACGCACCAGGCCGATATTCTGCCCGTTGACGACAATCGTCCCTTCACTTGGCTTCTCAAGGAAGTTAATGCAGCGCAGGAAAGTACTTTTACCGGAACCCGATGAACCGATAATACTAATTACGTCTCCGGCCTTCGCTTTCAGCGAGACGCCTTTCAGCACCTCGTGCTCGCCGTAACGTTTATGCAGATCGATAACGTTCAATTTATTGTCGGACATGGCTTTCTCAGTGCGTCGAAGAAGGTTTGATATGCTGCAGCCAGCGCTTTTCCGCCTTGCGGAACAAGCTAATCAGCACATACGAGATAATTAAGTACAGCACCGCGGCAATGCCGAAGGCAGTAAACGGTTGATAGGTCGCCGAGTTAATATCGCGAGCGATTTTCAGTAAATCCGGGACCGTAGCGGTAAACGCCAGCGCCGTAGAGTGCAGCATCAGAATCACTTCGTTACTGTACGCTGGCAGCGCAATACGTAAGGCAGACGGCAGAATGATACAGCGATACAGTTTGACCGAGGAAAAACCGTAAGCCCGCGCCGCTTCAATCTCGCCGGCCGGAACCGAGCGAATGGCCCCGGCGAAAATTTCTGTGGTGTAGGCGCAGGTATTTAAGGTCAACGCCAGCACCGTGCAATTGAGACCGCTGCGGAAAAACGCATTCAGTAGATCGCTCCCCTTGACGATTTCCAGCGTATACATCCCGGAGTAGAACACCAGCAGCTGCACGTACAGCGGTGTACCGCGGAAAATATAGGTAAACAGCCAAATCGGAAACTGAATGTATTTATTGCTTGATACACGTCCGATGGAGAGAAACACGGCCAGAATGCCACCCATGACGACTGAGGCAATCAGCAGCCACAGGGTAATCGCCACCCCGGTAAAGCGGTAGCCGTCAGTCCACAGTAGGGATTTCCAGTACTCCTGAATAATCTCAATCACAGGTCTGCCCTCTTCACACCCACGGAGTAGCGGCGTTCAAGCAGCAGCAGTACACCATTGGAAATCGTTGTAAATACCAGATAGATCAGCCCGCAGACGATAGCGAAATAGAACGGCTGCCAGGTACTTTTCCCCGCCAACTGCGTGGCCTTAACCACGTCCTCCAGACCGAGCAGCGACACCAGCGCGGTGGCTTTAAGAATCACCTGCCAGTTGTTGCCGATACCGGGCAGCGCGTAACGCATCATCGCCGGGAACAGAATGCGGCGGAAAGTCTGCCAGCCGCTAAAACCAAACGCCGTCGCCGCTTCAATGTGGCCTTTTGGCACCGCCAGAAACGCGCCGCGGAAAGTTTCAGTAAAGTACGCGCCGTAAATAAAACCAAGCGTGATAATACCGGCGATCATCGGATCGATATCGAACTGCGCCATTCCCAACGCATCAGTCACGCTGTTCAGGGCAATCTGCAGCCCGTAGAAAATCAGCAGCATCAGCACCAGATCCGGCACTCCGCGGATCAGCGTGGTATAGCCTTCAAACACCAGCGCCATTGGACGGTTGGCGGATAGCTTCGCCCCCGCGCCCACCAGCCCGATAAGGACCGCCAGCACCACCGAACTGATCGCCAGCTCAAGCGTGACCAGCGCGCCCTGAAAAATTACCTGTGAGAACCCGTACAGCATGCTGCCTGCCCTGTCTGTCTTCGATCGCCGCCCGCGAAACCGCGCGCGGCGAGGTACTAACGATGATTAATCGCCGTACACGTTAAAGTCGAAATATTTCTTCGCCAGCTTGTCGTAGGTGCCATCTTTACGCATTTCCGCGAAAGCTTTATTCAGCGCCTCGCGCAGCTCGTTGTCATCTTTACGCAGACCCATACCGGTGCCGACGCCGAACAACTTCTCATCCTTAATGGATGGGCCGCCGAACTGGTAATCCTTGCCGATCGGCTGTTTGAGGAAGCCTTCGCTGGCGGCGACTTCATCCTGGAACGCAGCATCAATACGGCCTGCGGTCAGGTCGGAATAGATATTGTCCTGCCCCTGATAGGAGACAATTTCAATCCCTTTCGGCGCCCAGTGCTCATTACCGTAGGTTTCCTGAGTCGTGCCCTGCAGCACGCCAATGCGCTTGCCTTTCAGCTTGCTGAGATCAGGCGTAATGTCGCTGCCCTTTTTCACCACCAGACGAGAATCAGCGGCATACAGTTTGTCGGTGAAGGCAATTTCCTGCTGGCGTTTTTCGGTAATCGACAGCGATGACATAATCGCATCGATCTTCTTCGCTTTTAACGATGGGATCAGTGCATCCAGCGGGTTCTCAACGAAGGTACATTGCGTATTGATACGCTTACACAGCTCTTTCGCCAGATCGATATCAAAACCAACCAATTCACCCTGCGCATTTTTCGATTCGAACGGCGCATAAGTGGGATCCGTACCGATACGGATTTTTTGTGGGATTGCTGCGAATACCGTGGAAACGCTGGAAAGGGCCAGCGCCAAAGAAAGAGACAACGCTAGTTTTTTCATAATTATCCTCAACAGACTGTCATTCTAACGGGGTTTATTAGAAGCGCTTACGCCAGTTATCGTGCCATTATTCGCCCTGCCAAGGCAAAGCATAATGCGTCAGAAAGCAGATTTTTTTGCATCAGAAACGCTTAACTATGCATTTATTGAGCAACAAAAAAACTCTGCCGCCCCATTCTGGCGCAAGCCGCCAACGGCATGCATCACAATGGGGCAACAATAACGGTGTTGCGTCGAAGCGGCCCGACAAGCGCCGGGGCCGCCACAGTCTTAATCGCCGTAGACGTTAAAGTCGAAGTACTTCTTCGCCATCTTGTCGTAGGTGCCGTCTTTACGCATCTCGCCAAGCGCTTTGTCGAAAGCGGCCTTCAGCTCGCCATCTTCTTTGCGCAGGCCAATGCCGGTACCGTCGCCGAAGTATTTTTTGTCTTTAACGGATGGACCGGCAAAGGCGTAATCTTTACCGGCAGGTTGTTTGAGGAAGCCTTCGCTGGCCGCGACCTCATCCTGCAACGCCGCATCAAGACGGCCAGCGGCGAGGTCAGAGTAAATCAGATCCTGGTTGGCGTAGGCAATCACGTCCACGCCCTGGCTGCGCCAGCGTTCATTCGCGTAAGCTTCCTGAGTGGAGCCCTGCAATACACCGACGTGTTTGCCTTTTAGCAACTCCAGCGTCGGCTGAATCGGTGAGCCTTTTACCGCGATCAACCGGGAGTCTGCCGCATACAGCTTGTCAGAAAAGGCAATCTCCTGCTGACGTTTCTCGGTAATCGACAGCGACGAGATGATCGCGTCGATTTTCTTCGCTTTCAGTGAGGGGATCAGCGCGTCAAAATCACTGCCCACCCAGGTACACTTCACCTTGATGCGCGAGCAGAGTTCGTTGCCCAGATCGATGTCAAAACCAATAAAATTCCCCTTCGAGTCCTTCGACGAGAAAGGCGCATAGGTGGTATCGGTGCCGATGCGGATACTTTGCGGCAGCGCCGCATATACGCTGGCGGCGCTGCTGATTCCCATGATTAACGAGAGAGCCAGGATCGTCTTCTTCATAGAAAGCCCTTAAGTGTCGTGATGTTGTTATGTTGTGCGCTGTCTGGTTATGTGTGTTGCCGACGATTCTTGCAGGTTTTATGCCATTTCCCCGGTGCGTGCCGGGCACGGCGTTAAATTTGTTAATATAAAGTTGCAAGACTGTCTTAGGAGGGAAGATACCAGCATTGGCGGATAAACCGCAGCGGCAAAACGCAAAAAAACAAATTAAATGTCGAGGATTTGATCAGGACAACAAAATTGCACCAGCGGGAGGCAAAGGTAAAAAAAATGCACCAAACAGGTGCATTACGAGGCGCCCTGCCAACGAGTAAACAGGTCTTGCGGCAGATCAATAGCAAACTGATCGATAACCCGGTTAACAGTCTGATTAATCACTTCATCCAGGCTCTGCGGACGATGATAAAACGCCGGTACCGGCGGCATGATCACCGCGCCCATTTCCGCCGCCTGCACCATCAAGCGCAAGTGCCCAAGGTGAAATGGCGTCTCGCGAACGCAAAGCACCAGCGGGCGACGCTCTTTCAGCACCACATCCGCCGCACGGGTCAACAGGCCGTCAGTATAGCTGTTGACGATGCCGGAGAGCGTTTTCATCGAGCACGGCAGGATAACCATCCCGGTCGTTTTGAACGAGCCGGACGAGATACTGGCGGCGATATCGCGCGCATCATGCACCACATCAGCCAACGCCTGTACTTCACGCAGCGAGTAGTCGGTTTCAAGCGATAGGGTCTGACGCGCCGCCTGGCTCATTATCAGGTGGGTTTCGACATCCGCAACATCGCGCAGTACCTGCAACAGCCGCACGCCGTAAATCGCACCGCTTGCTCCGGAAATCCCCACTATCAGTCGTTTCATCGCCCCACCCTTTTGACCGCAATGCGCAGACTTTGCCGTAATGCCCTGAAAGTTGCAACTTTCAGGGCGTTCGCAGCCGCCACGAGCCAGCCACTATCGCCATTAATAACAACTCTATACACATAATAATCCCTCCATGCTCGCTGAACCACGTGCCGATAATAATGGCAATATTAGCTGTAATAACGATTATCGGTAGCCACGGGTAAAGAGGCGCACAGTAGAGTCTGTTCAGGCCGGGATATCGCCCGGCCTTCACCGCAGAGCGAAAACGCAGCTGGCACCAGCCAATCGTCGCCCAGGCAAGGCATCCCACCTGCCCGGTGCTGGCAATCAGATACAGATAAAACTGCTGCGCCGGAATGTAGCGCGTCAGCAGAGAAACCAGAGCAAGGCCACACGTAATCAGAATAGCTGCAACAGGCACTCCCGTCCCGCTTAGTTTCGCGAATCTGACTGGCGCAAAACCATCTCCCGCCATCGACCACAGCATGCGAGAGCTGGCGAAAATCGCCGAATTAGCCGCTGATATTGCCGCAGAGAAAATCACCAGCGTCATCAGCGTTTTCGCCCAGGGAATACCGGCATGAGCAAAGACCCAGACAAAGGGACTATCGGCATCCGGCGGCCTGCCCCAGGGATAAATCAGCGCCAGGATCCCCACGCCAAGGCCGTAAAAAAGGATGATCCGCACACCAATGCCTCGGATCACCTTTGGTAGGATCGCCTGCGGCGCTTCGGACTCTCCGGCTGCATTCCCCACCAGTTCTGCGCCCTGGAACGAATAGATGACAATCGTCATACAGATGAGGATCTGCCAGGGACCGTTGGGAAACCAGCCTGAGGGAGTTTTCAGCGTCGGCTGGAAGGCTGCGTCTTTTGACATGGAAAAGAGCATCACGCAGCCAACGGCAATAAAAAGCACTATCGCAAACACTTTGATGGCCGAAAGCCAGTATTCGCATTCGCCAAAACTGCGGGCCGAACAGAGGTTAATCAGCGTCAAGGCCACCAGAATGATCAGGCAAAAATAGTGCACAGGAACAGCGGGGAAGTAATCATGAGCCAGAAATCCGGCCGCCGTCAGATCGGCGGCCAGCGAGAAAACCCAGCTCAACCAGTACAGCCAGCCGATGGTGTAACTCCAGAGCGGATGAGGAAGAAACATCAGCGCGTAGTGCTGAAAGGAACCGGAGTGCGGGAAAGCGCAGGCAAGTTCACCCAGACACATCATCGTTGCCAGCATAATGCTACCAGCAATTAAATAGGCCAGCAGCGTACCAACAGGCCCAACGCTGTGCAGAGGTTCCGCTATTCCCACAAACAACCCGGTTCCTATGGTGCCGCCTAAAGAGATCATCAATAGATGACGCTTCTTTAGGCTTCGTCGCAGCCCGCTTTCCGCTGGCGCACGAATCCCTTCCTGTTCCGCACTCATGGTGGTTCTCCGGCAGTGCATAAAAAAACCCGTCCTCAGGACGGGTCAACATTTAGCGGATATAGCGCAGCTCAATACCTTTCGTCTGGCAGGCCATCAGCAGCCCGGTATAGTCGAGCTCGAAGCGCACCACATCCCCGACCTTCAGTGGCTGCTGGCAGGCTTCAATATCCACCAGCGTGTGATCGCTGGTTTGCCCCAGCACAGTAATGGCATCGTCAACCGGCACGCAGTTTTCACAGGGAACGTCCTGCCTGCCGAACGCCAGCAGCGCCCGTTTTCTGACGCCACGATCGACAAAGGTTTTACTCTGTAAAAAAGCATCGACGCCCAGCTCACCAACCGGCAGCGTCGGTTTACTGTTGAGCTCAATAATTTCGGCTTCCAGCACGTACAAATCCGAACAGGCTTTGCCGACCGGTTTGTGCGAATGATGAAACTCATCGAGATACTTCATCTCCACATATTCGATGCCGAATTCGTGCAGGCCGCCGATACGCAGGTGATCCAATCCTTTTGGCCAGATGCCTTTGTCCATCAGGTGGAAGCTGGTGCAGTTTCCGGCCGACAGGCGGGGAATAACCCGTCCACTGTCCTGTTCCAGCCGTCTGGCAAGCGTGAGAAAGTCCCCACCGTTTTTCACGGTTGGCAGCACGGTGCCGTAACAGTTGAAGTTGGTTCCAAGGCCATACAGCTCCAGCCCCGGCAGTTCATCAATCAGACAGACCAGTGACAGTATTTTCTGGTAGTCGATAAACCAGACCCCTTCACGTAGATCTCCCATGTCCACCATCAGCAGCACCTGGTGAATTTTCCCCTGCCGCTGGGCCTCTTCGGCCAAAGCACAAATCACGGCAGGCTCGCTGTTGAGGCTGATATCGGCGTATCGCACCACCTCCTCAATCTCGCTCAGACAGGGGCTGCGTAATAAGCAGGTCGTACAGCCAATCTCTTTAATTTTCTTCAGGTTGTAGGTTCGCGATTCGGCAATCACCTGAATTCCACCGTCAAACACCGCGCGGGCGGTTTCCTGATTGCCATCGAAGACTTTATTCACCGCCATCACTTCAACGCCAAATTTCTCCAGCAGTTCTTTTTCAACGCTGGCATTTTCTCTGAGTTTTTTTAAATTAATTTCCAGAACCGGCATGTACATTTTATTTCTCTCCCGCCACGTTCAGACGTGCGTTACGCTTTTGCGCACGCAGATAAATAACCTCTGCCACCAGCACCGCTAACAGCGCACCGCCAATAATTTTCCCTGCGTACTGGAAATAGCCGCCCATATCAATTTGTGAAGGTGGGATAAACAGCAGGAACACCGCAAAGGCGATAGAGATAAATCCAAGCACCGGTAACAGCGCAGGCAGAATTTTTCCGGGGATTTTAAAGCTTCTTGGGGTATCTGGCTGAACGATGCGTAAACGCCAGAACGCCGGGAACATCACCAGATAGGGAATGAAATAGGTGATGGTGGTCAATGCCGTCAGCATCCAGTAGGCCGCAGCTACGCTTGGTGAAATAAAGGTTGAGAAACAAAGTACGGTAACGATAATAGCCTGAACCACCAGAGCGAAAACGGGGGTTTTCCATACCGGATGCAGCTGCGCAATTTTATCCCCCAGCAAATTATCCTCGCGCGATGCCTCCTGCAGCATGTAAATCGGTCCCACCAGCCAGGAGTTAATCTGCCCGAGCGCGCCGAAGAACATACAGATTGCCATTACCGGGATCAGCCATGGCATATGCAGAGTCTCAGCCGCTGAGTGCATAGCCTGCATCACGCCAGCCACGATATCCGTTTTTCCCGCAGGCAACAGCGTGTTGAGCGCCCAGGTGCCTACCATATAGATACCCACAATCACTGCCGCCGACACCGCCATCGCACGAGGAAAATCGCGCTGCGGATTGCGTGTACGCCCGGCAATCATCGGTGCCACTTCAAGACCGGCAAAGGCAAACATCATGCTGGAAAGAAATACCACCGTATCCCAATGCCCTAAATCCGGGATCCAGTTGCTGGCGGTACTGTAGTCGGTCGCCATTTTATGACCGGTCAGCAGCCAGACCACGGCCAGCAGAATTAAAATGGTGGACGGAATAAAAACACCACACCAGGCGCTGACGCTGTTGATGATTTTGGTCCATTCCAGACCACGAATATTCATCAGCGTGAGCAGCCAGAAGATCACCGCCGAACCAATACCGATAAACGCCTTATTTTCCGCAAGCCCACCGCCAATCATGTAGCCCAGAGCGGTAAAACCGAACTGCAGCATCAGCGGGAAGAACAGCACGCAGGAAAACAGGAAGCACACCACCACAATCCACGCGATGCGCTTACCAAATGCCTCTTTGATCCAGACAAAAATCCCGCCGTCCTTCGGCCAGCCTGTCGATAATTCCCCGCACACCATCGCCAGAGGAAAGAATAAACAGAATGCGGCAATCACCCACAGCAGCATTGCCGACGCACCATAAGGGGCGACGTTCGGGATTTGCCGCAGGCTCAGGATCGCGATGACGTTCATAAAGACAATATCTTTTATACCCAACAAGCCAGACTGATTGTTACTCATGGCTCTCTCCTGTTCCTTCATTCACGGGCATCATTGCCCACGCAAACGCACTGCCCTTCAGGCCGCAGCGGGCAGCCTGAAGGGAAAATGCAGGATCAATAGATGTCGTACTTGACCATATCTTCGTAGGTATCTTCCCGGCGAATCAGTCGGTCATTGCCATCTTTATCAATCATCACAACCGCCGTACGCGGCCGGTTGTTATAGACGGTCTGGCTTTCGATGGTATAAGCCCCGGCATCGAGGAAGGCGACGACATCACCAATTGCCGTATCTGCGGGCATTAAAAATTCTTCGCCTTTGACGCCCATATGGAAATAATCGCCGCCGTCGCAAAGCGGGCCTGCCAGTTTGATATAGCTGTCGTGGGATTCATTAATTCTGGAAGCGTTATAGACGTAGAAGAACCAGTCAAAATGCTGGCTGTCCGAGAGCACGCTGTAACCGGCATCGACGAACTTCCACTCGACGTGGCATTCGACATTGCCATCAACGTCGTAATTCGTTTTACGCTTTTCGCAGGACACTTCGGTCAGCAGCACGGCCGCAGAGCCTGTCACCTTACGGCCTGGCTCAATGCAGATCTCCACATCGGTCCGCCATTTATGCACTTCATTGATGACCGCATCGGCGAAATCCTGCGCGGTGATCCCGGCATACATGTTGTCTTTCAGCGGATCGCCGTTTTGCTCATCGTACTTATAGGCAACCGGGATCCCGCCGCCGACGTTAATGAGATCGAATTTAATCCCCAGCACCTCTTCCAGACGGCGTGACTCGTCGACCAGCACTTTGGTGGCTTTGGCGAAAGGTTCAGCCTCCGGAACCTGATCCCCAACGTGCATATGCAGACCGCGTAAATGTACATATGGCATATCGAGGATCCGCCGACAGGTTTCTTCCGCCTGCTCGAGATCGAGACCAGATTTTGCATGGAATGCGGTAACCAGCTCAGCGTGGGTGGCGGAAGGCACATTGGGCTCCACGCGAACACAGACATTCGCCACTTTCTGTAATTTGCGGGAAATGCTGTCGATGTGGTCCAGCTCGTAAAGGCTGTCGACGTTAATCAGATACAGATCGTTCGCGATGGCGAATTCCAGATCTTCCGGTTTTTTCACCACGCCGTTAAACACAATCTGATCGCCGCGAAAACCTATTTCCAGGCACTTGCGCACTTCAAACTGCGAATTCGCTTCAGCACAAATTCCGGCATCGCGGATAGCTTTCAGCACGCCCATAACCGAGCAGGTTTTGGAGGCAAAGAAGGTCTTTGTTTTCTTGTGCGCGGCAAAGGCCTGCTGAATTTCGCCGATGTTGCGGATGATTTCCGGCTCAGAAAACACATAAAACGGCGTCGGATATTTGCGGGCTAAGGCATCCAGGCTTATTTGCTCAAAACAGAGCTGATTGTCCCTGAACTGGAAACGGCGGTCGTGGGCCAGCTGCTGGCGCTGCTGATTATAATTTTTGCTTTCGATGTCTGACATAAATCCCTCTGCTTTTTGGTTATCAGGATGGAGTAACCCTGATAAAGCAATGGACATGCCAATGTTAAAATCATTAATTATCAATAAGTTAATAAAATCATGATTTTATTATTTTCATCATTAAGTGAGATTTTCATCACTGCGACGAAAATTCGTCGTCCTTACACTCGGATTAGACGAGACATAAAAGGGAATCATCATGAAGTCACCGGAGTCTGAGCTCAGCCAGGCGCTGAATATTTTTTCCCGCTTTTTCGATTTGATCCACCAGCCGCTGGCGGTGATTAACACGCGCGGAGAATACGTTTATTACAACCAGGAAAGCGCCGAGCTGGATGGCTACAGCATTGAGCAGGCGCTGGGCAGACATATGCTGGACGTCTACCCGGCGATGAAAGAGACGCAAAGTACGATGTTGTCCTCGCTAAAAACTGGCGTGGAGTACATCGGGCACTACCAGATTTACTACAATGCTCGCGGCCAGGCCGTCGATTATCAACACACCACCGCCCCGCTCTACTCGGCTAACGGTGAAGTGATGGGCGCCATTGAGATTGGCCGCAATATGTCTGGCGTCCGACGTTTGCAGGAACAGGTGGTGGAGCTTAACCGCCTGCTCTATACCGCCGATCGTGAAACCCGGCCTGCAATTGTCACCGAAAGCCCGCTGATGCTCGACTGTATTGAAAAAGGGAAACGGCTGGCAGCAAGCCAGGTGCCGGTGATGATTGTCGGCGAAACGGGCACCGGCAAGGAGCTGTTTGCCAAACTTATCCATCAGTACAGCCGCCGGGCCGAAAAGCCCTTTATCGCCCTGAACTGTGGCGCGCTTCCCGCCACCCTTATCGAGAGCACGCTTTTTGGTACCGTGCGCGGTGCCTATACCGGGGCGGAAAACAGCCAGGGGTATCTGGAGCTCGCCAACGGCGGAACCCTGTTTCTTGATGAAATGAATGCGATGCCGGCAGAAATGCAGAGCAAGCTGCTGAGATTTTTACAGGATAAAACCTACTGGAAGCTCGGCGGGCAACAGCAGCAGCGCTCTGACGTGCGTATCATCGCGGCCATGAACGAAGCGCCGACGGCGTTGATTGCTCAGGGAAAGCTGAGAACCGACCTGTTCTATCGCCTGTGCGTGGGCATGCTGTTGCTGCCGCCGCTAAGCAAACGCACGGAAGACATCCCGCTGCTGGCGAACTACTTCATCGACAAACACCGCGATGACGCACTGCAGGACATTCAGGGGCTGAGCGAAAACGCCAGAATTGAAATCATGACCCACAGCTGGCCGGGTAACGTCAGGATGCTGGAGAACGCCATCGTCCGCAGTATGGTGATGCAGGAGGAAGATGGCCCGCTGCGGAAGATTATTTTCGAGGAAGAGGGACAGGAATTGCGCACCATTGCAGCACCGCTTGCCGCTTCTCCCCTTGAGGATACGCCGGAAATGGTGGGCTCACTGGAACAGCGAGTGCAACAGTTTGAAAAAGGAGTGATCGAGACAGCGCTGAATCATGCCGGAGGCAACATTGCCGCAGCGGCACGCAGTCTGAACGTTTCGCGGACTACCTTGCAGTACAAAGTACAGAAATACGCGATTCGCTTTGGCGTGGTCAGCTACTGAGCCCACCCTGCGGTGAGCTCAGTGACGGGACTTAACCTTCGTTGTGCATCTCTAAGTTTTCGACTTCGGTTTGCAGCTGAACCGCTTTCGCGTCGTCGTTACGCAGGGAATCGAGATAATCAAGATACTGCTGGTCAACGTCTTTCGTGACGTATACGCCGTTAAAGACCGAGCACTCGAACTGCTGAATATCCGGGTTCTCTGCGCGTACCGCGTCAATCAAATCGTCCAGATCCTGGAAAATCAGACCGTCAGCGCCAATGATCTGGCGGATCTCGTCAACTTCACGGCCATGGGCAATCAGCTCATTCGCCGTCGGCATATCGATGCCGTAAACGTTAGGGAAGCGAATTTCCGGCGCCGCAGAGGCCAGATACACCTTCTTCGCCCCGGCTTCGCGCGCCATTTCGATAATCTGTTCAGAGGTCGTGCCACGAACGATGGAATCGTCCACCAGCAGCACATTCTTACCACGGAATTCAGCGCGGTTGGCGTTCAGCTTGCGGCGCACCGATTTACGGCGCAGATGCTGGCCCGGCATGATGAAGGTGCGGCCAACGTAGCGGTTTTTAACGAACCCCTGACGGTACGGCTTATCGAGGATACGGGCGATTTCCAACGCGATATCACAAGAGGTTTCCGGGATCGGAATGACCACGTCGATATCCAGATCTTCCCACTCGCGGGCAATTTTCTCGCCAAGCTTAGTGCCCATATTCACGCGGGCGCTGTAGACGGAAATCTTGTCGATGAAGGAATCCGGACGCGCGAAATAGACGTATTCGAACAGACACGGGTTGCTGACCGGGTTTTCCGCACACTGGCGGGTAAACAGCTGGCCTTTCTCGGTGATATACACCGCTTCGCCCGGCGCGACATCACGCAGGAATTCAAAGCCCAGCGTATCCAGCGCCACGCTTTCGGAGGCCACCATATACTCGGTGCGGCCATCGCCGATATCGCGTTTGCCGAGCACCAGCGGGCGAATACCGTTCGGATCGCGGAAGGCAACCATACCGTGACCGATAATCATCGCCACGCAGGCATATGCGCCGCGGATCTGGCGGTTCGTCGCGGCGATCGCGGCGAAGATGTTATCGGCTTCCAGCGGGTAATGACGGAAATTATCCAGCTCGCTGGCAAAGATGTTAAGCAGGATTTCGGAATCGGAGGTGGTGTTGATGTGGCGGCGTTTTTCTTCAAACAGCTTTTGACGCAGCTCATGGGCATTCGTCAGGTTGCCATTGTGGGCCAACGTAATGCCGTACGGCGAGTTAACGTAAAAAGGCTGCGCTTCAGAAGCGCTGGAACTGCCCGCCGTTGGGTAACGAACGTGGCCAATCCCCATATTTCCCTGCATACGCTGCATGTGGCGCGCTTCGAACACATCGCTCACCAGTCCGTTAGCTTTACGCAAACGGAAGCAGTTATTCGCATCAATGGTGATGATGCCCGCGGCATCCTGCCCACGATGCTGAAGCACCGTTAACGCGTCATAAATCGACTGGTTTACCGGCATAACACCGGCGATACCGACAATACCGCACATACGTCTTTTCCTCGTTAAGCTACATCCCAACGCTTATGCTTTGGGCAAGAAACTTGACGAGCTCTGCAGATAGTCAAAAAACCACCTGATAACGAAACTGAACTGCGGGATAAGCTCTGACTTTTGCCAGTCTTCACTTTTTGCCATACCGGTAAAGCTATCAAGAAAGAACAGAATAGCCGAGACGATCAGTACGCCGCGCAGGGCGCCAAAACAGATCCCCAACACTCTGTCTGTTCCTGACAGACCGGTTTTCTCCACCAACGCGCCGATCACATAGTTAACGATAGCGCCGACGATAAGCGTTGCGATAAACAATATCGCGATAGCAATCCCATTTCGAACCAGTTCGTCTTCAAAGCCCGTGAACCAGACAGCCAGGTAAGTGTAGTAATGACTGGCGACAAAGAAGGCGCATCCCCATGTCACCAGCGATAACGCTTCACGAACAAAGCCGCGGATAAGGCTAACCAAACAGGAAAAACCAATTACCGCAATAATGGCGTAATCAATCCAGACCATATACATCCCACGATTTTACGCCCTGTCGTCCGGTTCGGGGCGCATTCTAACAGAAAAAGAAAACGTTTGCGTAGGGATTTCCGTGCCCTACAAAAATAAAAATGGCGCTGAAAAAACATTCAACGCCATACTGCCTCACGCCTCTGCAGGGCGTATCCGACAAGGGGTTTCGCAGGCTAATCCGCCATTTATCTCACCCCATCACTGCTGATACGCCCCAATAATTCGCGTCGCCGGAAAACCGACATACCTACAACCTGAAGTATAAGGGGCGAGGATCAATTCGGACTGTACCCCATCACCACACCGCTCAAACCTGAGATCTGCTGCAGTTCGCCGAGTTGTCCTTTCAGCTTATCTTTCGACGCATCCGGCCCCACCAGAATACGGGTAATTTTACCCTGAACCGGCGTGGATGGCGATGTCCAGGCTTTAAAACCGGATGAACGTAGCTTACCGACGATCTCGTTGACTTTATCGGCGTTTTTCAATGCGCCTAACTGCACCACATAGGCTTTGCCGGTCGGCGCCGGAATAGCGGCCTGCTGCTGTTGTTGCGGCGGCTGTGGTTGCGGTTTCGCCGGAGGCGGAGTCTGCGCTACCTGCTGCGGCTGCGGTTTTTCTATCGGCTTAGGTTGCGGTTTCGGTTGCGGCTTCGCCGTGACCGTCGGCTCCTGAACCTCATCGAAACTGTTGTTGTTCACCGGAATACGTGATGGATCCAGCGACGGCGCCGCCGCATCCCCCGCTCTCACTTCTTCCGCGGCTCCTTCCGGCGGCTGCGAAGGCAGCGCCTGAGTCGCCGCTGGCAGCATATCCGGCTCATCACGATCGCCTGGCTTCGGCACCAATGGGATCGCCGCAAACTCATCCTGATAATGTTTTTTCTGACCATCGAGCAGCCCGGGGAGAATAATCACCCCCAGCGCCACCAGTACGATTGTCCCGACTAAACGGTTCTGAAACTTACTCGCCACCGATTCTCCCCGCGTCTATCTCTTCCATTACATGCGCTACCGTGTGGAAGGAACCACACACCAGCACCGTATCTTCGGCTTTGGCATCCGCCATGGCGGCGTGCCACGCCCGGGCAACGCTGTCATAGCTTGTCCCGGCGCGCAGATGCGCAATCAACTGCTCAGCCGTCGCGCCGCGCGGCCCTTCCAGCGGCGCACAGTACCACGCGTCGACTTCTTCCGCCAGATTCGCCAGCGTTCCAGCGATATCCTTATCATGCAGCATACCAATAACCGCCAGTACGCGCCCCGTTTTCGCTAAGGTTTTGAGACGCCCGGCGAGATAAGCCGCTGCGTGCGGGTTATGCGCGACATCGAGGATCACTCGCGGCGTCTCGCTGATAATCTGAAAACGCCCCGGCAACATGGCGTGACGAATACCATCGCGGATCGCCTGTTCGGCGATATCGAGCCCACTGGCGCGCAGCGCCGCCAGCGCCGTCGCCGCATTCGGCAGCGGAACTTGCGGCAGCGGCAGTTCGTTTAATGCCCCCTGCCCGTCGCTAAAACTCCACGACTGTTCTGCCACGCTATAGCGCCAGTCAACGTCGCGGCGCAGCAACATCGCGCCTTTCTCGCTTGCGACGGCGGCGATGGTCTGCGGCATATCAGGCTCCCCGACAACCGCCGGTTTGCCGGTACGGAAAATACCCGCTTTTTCACGGCCAATGCTTTCACGGTCCGCTCCCAGCCAATCGGTATGATCCAGCGCGATGCTGGTTACCGCCGCCACGTCGGCATCGACGATATTGGTGGCGTCGAGGCGACCCCCCAGCCCGACTTCCAGAATGACCACATCCAGTTGCGCCTGTTTAAACAGCCACAGCGCGGACAAGGTGCCAAACTCAAAATAGCTCAGCGAAATATCGCCGCGCGCCGTTTCTATCTCAGCGAATGAGGCCGTATGCGCCGCTTCCGGCAGCTCGGCGCCCTGTACGCGCACGCGTTCGGTATAACGCACCAGGTGCGGCGAACTATAGACACCGACCTTATAACCCGCCGCCATCAGCACCGATTCCAGCGTCCGGCAGGTAGTGCCCTTGCCGTTGGTGCCCGCGACCGTAAAGACAAACGGCGCTGGCTTTAACACCGCCATCCGCCCGGCGACTTCGCTCACGCGCGCCAATCCGAGATCGATCGCTTTACTGTGCAGATGCTCCAGATAAGAAAGCCACGTAGCCAGGGGCGACGTGGCCTGAGGAATAGAATCTTTTTCCATGATGTCCGCGAGAGTTAACGGTAAAAATACATATATACCCTAAATGAAAAAGGGCAGCGCCTGGTTGGCCCTGCCCTCTGCATTATCAGGCCTCTGGTTCCTGATCCGGTACCGGCGGTACCACCTCACCTTCGTGAGGCGCTTCAGCCTCCGGAGAAGGGAGATTCATCAGTTTCGCCAGGATGCTGGCTAATTTCAGACGCATTTCAGGGCGGCGAATAATCATATCGATCGCCCCTTTCTCAATAAGGAACTCACTACGCTGGAATCCCGGCGGCAGCTTCTCGCGCACGGTCTGCTCGATAACGCGAGGACCGGCGAAGCCAATCAGCGCTTTCGGCTCAGCGATATTGAGGTCGCCCAGCATGGCGAAGCTCGCGGAGACGCCGCCCATGGTTGGGTCGGTCAGCACGGAGATATACGGTAAGCCACGTTCCTGCATTTTCGCCAGCGCCGCAGAGGTCTTCGCCATCTGCATCAGCGACATCAGCGCTTCCTGCATACGCGCGCCGCCGGAGGCGGAGAAGCAGATAAACGGACAGTTGTCTTCCAGCGCCTGCTCAACCGCACGAACGAAACGCGCGCCGACGACGGAACCCATCGACCCGCCCATAAAGGAGAATTCAAACGCCGCCGCAACGACAGGCATGTCGTGCAGGGTGCCTTTCATCACCACCAGCGCGTCTTTCTCGCCGGTCTCTTTCTGTGCGGAGGCCAGACGGTCTTTATACTTTTTCGAATCGCGGAACTTCAGCACATCCTTTGGCTCGAGCTCGCTTCCCAGTTCCACAAGAGAACCTTCGTCCAGCAGGCTATGCAGGCGGTTGCGCGCCGACATACGCATGTGGTGATCGCACTTAGGGCAAACCTCCAGGTTGCGCTCCAGCTCTGCGCGGTACAGTACCTGACCGCAGCTGTCGCACTTGGTCCATACACCCTCAGGAATACTTGCCTTACGGGTGGGGGTTATATTGCTTTTAATTCGTTCAATCCAGCTCATTGATAACCTTTCTACCTGAACCTGGTCGATGCCAGTTTTGTCGCAAGGGGCGCATAATGCCACTTTTGCCCCTTACAGACCATGAATGTGACACATTAAATCATAACATCCCGTAACATGGGATAAAAAAGTGGTCGAACCGCTCACACTTTGCGCGCCGGACGCCACATTGACGCCCGGCAAACATGCCGCCGAGGGCTTATTTAGCCTGTTTTGCCGCCGCACGACGGTGGCGGATCACTTCGATGACGCCTGGCAGCACAGACAGGACGATAATCGCCACGATCAGCAGCTTCAGGTTTTCCTGAACAATCGGTAAATCACCGAACAGATACCCGGCGTAGGTGAACAGCAGCACCCACAGCAGCGCGCCAACCACGTTGTACGCTGCAAAATGACGATAGGACATATGGCCCATTCCCGCCACAAACGGCGCGAAGGTTCTGACGATCGGTACAAAACGGGCCAGGATAATGGTCTTGCCGCCGTGACGTTCATAGAAGGTGTGGGTTTTGTCGAGATAGCTGCGACGGAAAATCTTCGAGTTCGGATTACTGAACAGCTTCTCGCCAAACACTCTACCGATGGTGTAGTTCAGAGCATCGCCGACAATTGCAGCAATGGCCATCAACGTGACCATCAGGTGTACGTTGAGATCGTTAGTCGGCAGCGCGGAGAGCGCACCGGCAACGAACAGCAGAGAATCTCCGGGCAGGAACGGCGTCACCACCAGGCCGGTTTCACAGAACAGAATCAGGAACAGAATGGCATAAACCCAGACGCCGTACTGCGCGACCAGCTCCGCAAGGTGCACATCAATATGCAGGATGAAATCAATCAAAAAATGAATCAGGTCCATATTTATCTTAGCCTTTAGTGACAACCGCCCCCAGACGCGAGAGCGCTGATATTAGTCCGCCAAAAACAGCGGGCCCATCGGCATCACCGGCAGGTCGAAATGGGCCGGATAATCCACCGACACCAGGTACAATCCTTCCGCTTTTGCCGTCGCGGCAGCCAGAGTCCGATCCTTAGCCGCCAGCAGTTCTGCAATCCAGCTCTCTGGCTGGTTTCCGGCGCCTACTTCCATCAGGCTGCCAACGATGTTCCTTACCATATGATGAACAAAAGCATTCGCTTTGATATCCACCACCACATAAGCCCCATGGCGAGTCACGTGAATGTGCATCACGTTGCGCCACGGCGTGCGCGACTGACATTGCACCGCGCGAAACGAGGTGAAGTCATTCTCGCCAATCAAACACTGAGCGGCGCGATCCATCCGCTCAGCATCCAGAGGATGGTAATAGTGCGTCACCCCCTGGCTTAACACCGCCGGTCGCAGGCGGTGATTATAGATAACGTAGCGATAGCGGCGAGCTGTCGCGCTGAAGCGGGCGTGAAAATCGTCCGCTACATGCTTCACCCAACGCACGGCGATGTCACCAGGCAAATTCGCATTTACGCCCAGCGTCCAGGCAGCGTCTTTGCGCTGAGCGCGAGTTTCAAAGTGCACCACCTGGCCGGTACCGTGAACGCCGGCATCGGTACGCCCGGCGCAGAACACGTGCACCGGTTCGGCAGCCACCTGCGACAACGCCTTTTCCAGCTTTTCCTGCACGCTGCGTACTTCGTTCTGCCGCTGCCAGCCGTAATACTTGCTGCCGTCGTACTCGATGCCCAACGCGATTTTATAAACCGGCTGTTGCTCTACCTCAGACATCAGTACAGATACTCCTGGACCAGCTTCTCCGCGATCTTCACCGCCATCAACGCACCGCCGAAGCGGACGTTATCGGCGACCGACCAGAACTGAATCTGTTCCGGCATCCCGTAATCGTTGTGTACGCAGCCGATGGACAGCCGCGCGTTGCCGGAAGCATCGCCGACCTGGGTCGGAAACTCGCCTTCTTCAGAAAGCTCGATATCCTCAACGCGGGTAAAGGCATCCCGCGCCTCTTCCGCCGCCAGCGGACGCAGCGCTTCAAAGTTCACCATCTGCGCATGGCCGTAGAATACCGGCGACTGTACGACGCTTGCCGAAATCATCAGACCGTCATCCTGCAGAATTTTGCGCGCTTCATCGACAATACGTCGTTCTTCACGCACGCTACCTTCGCGATCCGGCAGGATCGGCAGCATGTTAAAGGCCAGTTGGCGACCAAAGAAATCGTCTTCATCGATCGGAATACCGTTCAGCAGTTTGGCGCTCTGCCCTGCCAATGCATCTACCGCTTTTTTACCGTGCGCCGAGGCGGAAAGCAGGCTGGTGACGGTAATACGTGACAGGCCGCCATCATCAATCAGCGGTTTCAGCGCCGTCAGCAGCTGGCTGGTCAGGCTATTCGGCACCGCAATCACGTTGCGGTTACGGTAATCGCCCAACACAAACGGGTTAACGTCCGGCACCACCAGCGGCACGTCCGGCTCCAGCGCGAACAGACCGCTGAGATCGATAACCAGACAACCGGAGTTGGCCGCCTCTTCGACATATGTCGCGCTGGCTTCAGCGCCTGCGGCGAAGAAAGCCAGTTGAGCCTGAGTCCAGTCAAATTCTGCGGCGTCCTGCACGATGACTGATTTGCCACCAAAACGCAGATGCTCGCCCGCGCTTTCATTGCGCGCCAGCGCATAAATTTCGCCTACCGGAAACTGGCGTTCAGCAAGGGTTTCAAGCAGAGCTTCGCCTACGGCGCCGGTTGCGCCCAGTACGGCAATATTCCAGCCTTCAGACATGGTGGTGTACTCCAGAAAAAAGCGACCCTGCCGGATTATCCAACAGGGTCATTAAGAAGATATTAACGAACAGAATGATGTACGGCATTAAAACCGAGCTGACGCAGCAGCGTCGCCGCTTTTTCGTCGCTGCACTGCACGTACAGCGAAGACCATTCGCGGCGTTCCTGATAATTTTTGCGCAGCTTGTCGAATTCACCGGCAATGCTGGCCACTTTGCGCAGCGGTGCATCATCGCGGCGCACATCATACACCAAATGGACCAGCCTTTTCAGCGTAGCCTGATCGAGCGGACCATGCAGGGTAATGCGGCCAAATTCCGGCGCGGGCAGTAATGTATCCAGCGCTACCTGCTGCGGATGACCGATGAACGCGCTGTAGGCTTCGAAAACCTGAGTGGTGCCGCGGGCTTTGCCTTCTAAGGTATAACCGGCGATATGCGACGTGCCGATATCGACACGCGCCAGCAAATCAGTATTCAGATCCGGTTCAGGTTCCCAAACATCAAGCACTACGCTCAGTTTCTGCCCGGCCTGCAGACGCCTGAGCAGCGCCGCGTTATCCACCACTGGCCCGCGACAGGCGTTGATCAGGATTGTCCCCGGCTGCAGACGGCTAATCAGCGCTTCATCGGCCAGATGCAGCGTTTTATACTGTCCGTCTTTAAACAGCGGCGTATGGAAGGTCAAAATATCCGCTTGCTGCACTACCTCATCCAGCGTGCGGAAATCGCCTTCATCGCCACGATCGGCGCGCGGCGGATCGCAAAGCAGAGTCTTAATCCCCAGCGCCTCCAGCCGTTTTTGCAAGCGTCCACCGACGTTACCGACGCCGACAATACCGACGGTGCGGTCAGCCAGCGCGAATCCATCGCGTTCGGCAAGCATCAGCAGCGCCGAGAAAACATACTCTACCACCGCGATCGCATTACAGCCTGGCGCGGCGGAAAATCCAATCCCCGCTTGCTGCAGCCAGGTCTGGTCAACATGATCGGTGCCCGCGGTAGCGGTGCCGACAAATTTAATCGTCTTATCGGAGAGTAGCGCTTCATTCACCTTAGTGACGGAACGCACCATCAGCGCGTCGGCATCGGTTAACGCTTCCTGCGGAATGGGACGACCAGGGACGGCCTGCACATCTCCCAAACGGCTAAAAAGTTCACGCGCATAGGGCATATTTTCATCAACGAGGATTTTCACGGTTCAGTACCTGTCTGAGAACGAGAGTAAACCGGGGAAGTGTGCCATAATCTGGCCGCCAGGAACATCATCGCCCGGCTTCAGTACAGCATTACGGCAAGGATTAATCATGACACCACCCATTTCAGGTATGTCCGATCGCCCTCCGGGGACAGGCCCATCCGGCGCATCCGCCGTGGGTCCAAACGCGCTCACCATGCAGCAACGCACCGTTCTGGAGCGGCTGATTACACGACTGGTGACCCTGACATCGCAGCAAAATGCCGAAGTGTGGGCCTGCGTGAAGCACGACTTGGGTCTGAAAGGCGACACGCCTCTGCTGGCGAGCCATTTCACCGCCGCTGAAAGCAATTTGAATCAGCGCTTGAGCGTCGCGCAGCAAAACCACCACCACCGGCAAATTCTCGCCCAGCTCAGCGAACTGTTGACCCAGGGTAATAACCGCCAGGCGGTCAGCGATTATATCCGTCAGAATTATGGCCAAACCGTGCTGCACGCTCTCACGCAGGCGCAGTTGGAAAACGTACTGCACCTGCTGCAAAACGGCCAGTTGGCGATCCCGCAGCCACAGCAGCGTACGCCGACGTTGCGCCCTCTGCTGCCAGCGGAACATAACACCCTGAATCAGTTGGTCACCAAACTGGCCGCCGCGACCGGGGAGTCCAGCAAGCTTATCTGGCAATCGATGCTTGAGCTATGCGGTGTGAAATCCGGTGAACTCATCCCCGCCACTCATTTCACCCCGCTTTCTTACTGGCTGCAGGCGCGACAAACGCTGAGCACGCAGACGGCGCCGACAATGAATTCACTGCAGGCGGCGCTTAAGCAACCGCTGGAGGCGCAGGAGTGGCAGAAAATCGCCGATTTTGCACAAAATAGCTGGCACGTGACGCCAACGACGACCTTAACCAGCCCGCAGGTATTAACGCTGTTAAATAAAGTCTTTGCGCTGCGCGTAGCCCGCGCTCAGGCAACGCTGCTGATTTCCCCGGTTGAACCAACGCCCGTTTCTCAGGCGGTATATAGCAAAAAAGCGTGGGCAATCGCGATCGCGATTCTGGTGGCGATTATCCTGCTGTGGCTGGTACTGTAAGCCTTATGCAATAACGGCGGCCAGATAGCCGCCGTTATGCGTTTATTTACGCAGCGTCAACAACGTGACCACAATGCCCAATACCGCGCAAATCGCGCCGGCAAGGAAAACGGAAGCGTAGCCGAGCGATGTAGCCAGCAGGCCGGTCAGCGGGCCAGTGACGCCGTAGGAGATATCCTGAAATGCGGCATAGCCGCCAAGTGCGGTGCCGCGTACCTGAGCCGGAACCCGTTTTACCACCTCGACGCCCAGCGCCGGAAAGATTAACGAGCAGCCGCACCCGGTCAGCGCGGCGCCCGCCAGCGCCACCCAGGCTCCCGGCGCTTGCCACAGCATCATCAGGCCGATAGCTTCAATCAACAACGACACCATCGCCACTTTTATCCCGCCGAAGCGATCCGGCATCCAGCCGAACAGAATACGCATCAGGACAAAAGCGCCGCCAAACGCGGTCAGCGTAAAACCAGCCATCGCCCAGCCGTGGCTGGCGAAATAGAGCGATACGAAAGTGCCGATCACCGCGAAGCCAACGCCCTGCAAGCCGAGGCCAATTCCCGGACGCCAGATCATGCCGATGACGCTCCAGAGCGAAGGTCGCTCGCCGCCATGAGCCGGAACTTTACGTACCGTGCCGTTAATCGCCCACGCCAGCAGCGGCAACGCCATTGTGACGCAGGCCAGTGCCGCCACGCCGAAGCGGCTGTAAATTAGCAGCCCCAGCGGTGCGCCGACAGCCAGCGCGCCGTACATCGCCATGCCGTTCCACGACATCACTTTGCCGGAGCGCAGCGGGCCCACCAGGCCTAACCCCCAGCTTAAGTTGCCGGTCAGGAGCTGGCTTTCGCCAAAGCCGAGTATTAAGCGCCCCAAAACCAACAGGCCAAATTTTGCTATCACCGACACCGGCAGTAGCGCCGCCGCCAACCAGGCACCGCCGGCCAACGCGCAGGCCAGCATGCCTTGTAGCACAGAACGTTTCGCGCCGTACTGATCGGCCAACCGCCCGGCATAACCACGGGTTAGTACCGTGGCGAGAAACTGGATACCGACGGCCACGCCGACCATGGTGTTGCCAAAGCCAAGATCGTGGTGCACAAACAACGGAATAACCGGTAACGGCAGCCCCACGGTCATGTAGGTCAGAAAAACTGCAAAGGTAATACGAAAGAGCGAGAAATTCGCTGTCGAAGTGTTTGTCGTTTCAGTCGCTGCGGACATGTTTTACTCCAGTTCGCAGGGCAAGGCGAGGAGATGATAATGATTCGCGGCAGTGTGCCTGCTCTCGCCGGACCCTGTCAAGAAGCCAAAAAAAAGGGGAGCCTCAGGCTCCCCTTTTTCAATCGCTGCTGATTACGCGTTGTATTTACGCATCACCAGAGTTGCATTGGTGCCGCCAAACCCGAAGCTGTTGGACATGACGGTCGTCAGCTGAGCATCGGTCGGTTTGGTCACGATATTCAGGCCGGCAGCCTGCTCGTCCATTTCTTCGATGTTGATGCTCGGGGCGATAAAGCCGTGTTCCAGCATCAGCAGTGAGTAGATAGCTTCCTGCACGCCAGCAGCGCCCAGAGAGTGACCGGTCATCGCTTTGGTTGCAGAAATTGCCGGGCTGTTGTCGCCGAACACTTCCTGAATTGCGCCGAGTTCTTTCACGTCGCCTACCGGGGTAGAAGTTCCGTGAGAGTTCAGGTAGTCGATTGGGGTATCAACGCCGTGCATCGCCATCTGCATGCAGCGCACTGCGCCTTCACCGGACGGAGCAACCATGTCCGCGCCGTCAGAAGTTGCGCCGTAACCGACGATTTCCGCATAGATATGCGCGCCGCGCGCCAGAGCGTGTTCCAGCTCTTCAACCACAACCATACCGCCGCCGCCTGCGATGATGAAACCATCACGGTGTGCGTCATAGGTACGGGACGCTTTTTCTGGGGTGTCGTTGTATTTGGTGGACAGTGCGCCCATCGCATCGAACTCACAGGCCATTTCCCAGCCCAGCTCTTCGCCGCCGCCAGCAAAAACGATGTCCTGTTTGCCCAGCTGGATCTGCTCTACCGCGTTACCGATGCAGTGTGCGGAGGTCGCACATGCGGAGCTGATGGAGTAGTTCACACCGTGAATTTTGAACGGCGTTGCGAGGCACGCGGAAACCGCAGAACCCATCGCTTTGGTCACAACGTATGGACCAACCGCTTTCAGGCCACGCGGGCTACGCATTGCGTCAGCACCGAATACCTGAGCTTTAGAAGAACCACCGGAGCCGGCAATCAGGCCTACGCGCGGGTTGTTCTGATAATCTTCTGCTTTCAGGCCAGAGTCTTCAACCGCCTGCTGCATGGAGAGATAAGCGTAGATAGAGGCATCGTTCATGAAACGGACCACTTTGCGGTCGATAAGACCGGTGGTGTCCAGTTTGACGTTACCCCATACGTGGCTACGCATACCAGAATCTTTGAACTCTTGAGAGAAAGTGATCCCCGAGCGTCCTTCACGCAGGGATGCCAGGACTTCCTGCTGGTTGCTACCGATGCTGGAAACGATACCCAGGCCAGTAATCACTGCACGTTTCATTCAATACCTCTGTAAGTCATCACTATTTTAAAGTTTCGAGTCGCAAGATAGCGTACACTTGTACGCCGAACAAGTCCGATCAGCCATTTTGTGTATAAATTTGCGCCTTCCGGCACACATCGTTAAGATCGTGCTACGCCTTGTGATTCGAGTAACTTACGTGAAACAAAATGCCATACAACCCGCCAACCTGGAATTCAACGCTGAGGGTACACCTGTTTCCCGAGATTTTGACGACGTTTACTTTTCTAATGACAACGGTCTGGAAGAGACGCGTTACGTTTTTCTCGGCGGCAACCGCCTCGATACGCGTTTTCCAACCCATCCGCGCCCGCTGTTTATCGTTGCGGAGAGCGGGTTTGGCACCGGACTCAATTTCCTGACGCTGTGGCAGGCGTTTGATGTTTTCCGCCGTGATAATCCGCAGGCTACGCTGCAAAGATTACATTTCATCAGTTTTGAAAAATTTCCGCTGAAAGCTGACGATCTGCGCCGGGCGCACCAGCACTGGCCGGAACTGGCGCCGTGGGCAGAACAGCTGCAGGCGCAGTGGCCGCAGGCCATCGCCGGTTGTCACCGCCTGCTGCTTGACGAGGGCCGCGTGACCCTGGATTTATGGTTTGGCGACATCAATGAACTCACCGACCAGCTCGACGATTCACTCAATCGCCAGATCGATGCCTGGTTCCTCGACGGCTTCGCGCCGGCGAAAAACCCGGACATGTGGACGCCGGGGCTGTTTTCCGCCATGGCGCGCCTGGCCCGTCCCGGCGGCACGTTAGCGACCTTCACTTCCGCCGGCTTTGTCCGCCGCGGACTGCAGGACGCCGGTTTCACCATGCGGAAAAGCAAAGGCTTTGGCCGTAAGCGCGAAATGCTGATCGGCGAATTGACCGCCGATGCGCCGGTTCCTGCCCGGTCGCCATGGTTTGCCCGCCGCGGCAGCAACTCCCGTGAAGCGGCGGTGATCGGCGGCGGGATCGCCAGCGCCCTGCTCTCGCTGGCGCTGCTGCGCCGCGGCTGGCAGGTCACCCTGTACTGCGCCGACGCGGTGCCCGCCAACGGCGCTTCCGGGAATCGCCAGGGAGCGCTATATCCGTTATTAAGCCAACACGATCGGGCGCTAACGCGCTTTTTCCCTGCGGCGTTTACCTTCGCCCGCCGTCTCTATGACGCACTACCGGTGATGTTCGACCACCAGTGGTGCGGCGTCACGCAACTCGGCTGGAATAATGCCAGCGCGGATAAAATCGCCCGGATGCTGGAACTGAATTTGCCGCCGGACATTGCCTGCGCAGTGACCGCAGAGCAGGCGGCGGAGCTTACCGGCGTCGCGACCGGCTGCGGCGGTATCACCTATCCCTCCGGCGGCTGGCTGCACCCGCAGCAGCTAACCGCAGAACTGCTGGCGCTGGCGGCGACCCGCGGTCTGCATGTTCACTACGGCTATCACGTTGAAACGATCGACGCCGAGGACGATGGCTGGCTACTCAACCAGCAGCACCGCCATCAGGCGGTGGTGCTGGCGAATGGCTATCGGATGACTGATTTTGCCCAGACAGCGCGGCTACCGGCCTATCCAGTCGGCGGTCAGGTCAGTCACATCCCCACGACGCCGGGGCTTTCCGCACTGCGCCAGGTACTGTGCTACGACGGCTATCTGACGCCACAGAACCCCGTTAACCAGCAGCACTGCATCGGTGCCAGCTACCATCGCGGCAAGACGGATACCGACTTTAGCGTGGAAGATCAGCAGCAGAATCGCCAACGTCTGATTGATTGCTTCCCGCACGCGGACTGGGCAAAAGAAGTGGATGTCAGCGCCAATGACGCCCGCTGCGGCGTGCGCTGCGCGACCCGCGACCACCTGCCGATGATCGGCAATGTTCCGGACTACGAGGCAACCTTGAGTCAGTACGCCAGCCTCCACGAGCAGCAGCTCGACGCCGACAGCGCGCCGGTCTATCACAACTTGTTTATGCTGGGCGCATTAGGGTCTCGCGGGCTGTGTACCGCGCCGTTAAGCGCAGAACTGCTGGCCGCGCAGATGAGCGATGAACCGCTGCCGCTGGATAGCGAAACGCTGGCGGCGCTGAATCCGAATCGACTGTGGGTAAGAAAATTGCTGAAAGGAAGAGCGGTAAAATAACCGCGGCGACAGAGATAATCCCCGGATAGCAGCTAACGCCTCATCCGGGCTACGGTTTGGTAGCCCCGGTAAGCGCAGCATGACCGGAGAGAGCGCCCGGATGCCGGTTAACGTCTCATCCGGACGACATCATTGATCAGGCCGGGGTTTTCGCCTGCTGATACAGGTTATCCCACATGCCTTGCACCAGAATCTGATCCGGCGGCGACAGCTCACCCGCGCTGATAGCCTTCTCCAGACTGCTGGCGACTTTGTCGTTAATCGCCTGCGCTGAATGCTCCCCTTCCCCTTCCAGCTCAGCCACCGCCAGCGTCAGGTGGCCGCGCAGATAACCGCCAGCAAACAGTTCGTCATCACTGGCGTGGTCTACCATATCGTCAATTAACGCCAGAATGCGTGATTCAAACTCCGCGATCATCGTCTTTCCTCTTTCATTTGTAGAACGTGGCCTTAGCGCAGGTCTTCCGGCCACGGAAATTGTTCTGCCGTCAGCGGCGGCGTTTGATAATACTGTTGCAGCGCGCGAATAAAACGCGCCGGACGCTCCGGGATCCCCTGCTCCAGATAAGTCATCACCTGGGCATGCACGCGCCGTTGAAACGCGATGCGGTCGGGCTCGACGTCCCCTTCCAGGTTGTCGCAACTGACGTTAAACGGGAATCCCGCCGCCGTGCAGAATAACCACTCAAAAGCCTGAGGTTTAACCTCGACGTCTTCGAACTTGCTTTGCGTCATCGCATCGCGGCCGTCCGGGCAGTACCAGTAGCCAAAATCCACCTGCTCGCGGCGCGCTTTACCGGCGATGCTCCAGTGGGAAATCTCGTGCAGGGCGCTGGCATAAAAGCCGTGAGCAAACACGATCCGGTTATACGGCGCCTCGCTATCTGCTGGAAGATAGATCGGTTCGTCGTCGCCTTTAATCAGACGGGTATTAAAATCATCGGCAAAACAGCCGTCGAAGATATCGACCAGCTGCTGATAATGGTGTTGCTGTTGCATTAATGAATTCCCAACCACTGCAAAATCTCAGCTCCATGGCTGTCGTAAAGAAGTTTAGCGCTCATCACCGCGGAGACGACAACGATCATTGGCCGGATCAGCGACTGCCCTTTACTCAGCACCAACCGTGAACCGGCGCGGGCGCCAATGAACTGTCCAGCCATCATCACGAAGCCGGTCGCCCAAATCACCTTCCCGCCGATAATAAACAGCAGCAGACCGCCAATGTTGGAGGTGGCATTGAGCAATTTGGCGTGGGCGGTTGATTTCGCGAGGTTAAACCCGGCAAGAGTCACAAAAGCCAGCGCATAGAATGAACCTGCCCCCGGGCCGAAAAAGCCGTCGTAAAAACCGACGCTGCCGCCAGCGACCAGCGCGAACGGCAAGCCGTACAGCCGACGCTGGCGATCGGACTCGCCGAGACGTGGCATCAGCAGGAAGTAGAGGCCAATGCCTATCACCAACAGCGGCAGAATCTGCTTGAGAATATCGGACTGGACGTGCTGCACCAGCAGCGCGCCGACAGTTGATCCGATAAAAGTCATCAGGATATTGAGTTTCTGGTCAGCAAGATTAACCACCTTGCGGCGGATAAAATAGAGCGTGGCGGAGATAGAACCGCCGCAGGCCTGCAGCTTGTTCGTAGCCAGCGCCTGAGCGGGCGGCATACCGGCCGCCATCAGCGCCGGAACGGTCAACAGCCCACCGCCACCGGCTAATGAATCAATAAAACCGGCCAGAATCGCGACAAAAAAGAGCGCCACCAGAACCATCGGCGACACCATAAACAGATCGACAAAACTATCCATTAAAGAAGATGCTCATCCAGTAACGCCTGGCAGGAAGGCGGCAGCGGAGGCGGCGTCTTCTTCACAGGTGGGGTTGATCCAGGTTTAGGCGGCTCGAACCAGCTCTGTAGCTCGGCGCCGCAGCCATCGCCAGCCGGCGGCGGCGCTTGATCTTCGCACTCAAGACTACCCGCCGGGCAACGCAGGCGCACGTGCATATGGGCGCGATGCTGGAACCACGGGCGAACTTTGCGCAGCCATTGACGATCGTTGCCGGCATCCAGACACAATTGCTGCTTGATAGCCGGGTTGACGAAAATACGCGTCACGTCGTTATCTTCCGCCGCCATTTTAATCAGATTGCTGATTTGCGGGCTCCACAGCGACGGCACCACGCGCTTACCATCGCGCGCGACTAAATCGAGCGCCTGCGGTTTCAGCAGCTGTGCTGAAGTCCAGCGGGTCTGCGGCAGTTGCAGGAAAATATCAACATCCAATCCCGATTGGTGGCTGGCGTGGCCGCCATTGAAGCGCCCGCCCGCAGGCATACCCATGTCGCCAATCAGCACGGTCCCCATCCCTTTATTATGCGCCTGCATGCTCAGACGCTGAATAAACTGCACGAGATCCGGATGGCCGAAGTAGCGACGCTGGTCGGTGCGCATCACCTGATAATCGGTTGAGTTCAGCGGCAGCGCCTCGGCGCCGACGATACAGCCGTTCGCGAACGCGCCGATAGACTGCGCGCTGCCGCTAATCGGCTGCGATATTTTCTGCCATGGCGTCGCCGCCAGACTGGCGGTGCTGGCCAGGAGCGCCAGCAGAGCGATAACGGTTTTTTTCATCTCTTACCAGCGTGGAATTGATGTCGTCACGTCGCCATTCTGCGCGCGTTGACGCATAAAATGATCCATTAACACGATAGCCAGCATGGCCTCGGCGATCGGCACCGCACGAATACCGACGCACGGATCGTGGCGCCCTTTAGTGATCATTTCGACTTCTTCACCAAAACGGTTGATCGTATGACCAGGAACGGTAATGCTGGAGGTCGGCTTCAGCGCGATGTTGGCGATAATCTGCTGCCCGCTGCTAATGCCGCCAAGAATGCCGCCGGCGTGGTTGCTCTGAAAGCCCGCTTTGGTGATTTCATCGCGGTTTTCGCTACCACGCAGTTTGACCACTTCGAATCCGTCGCCAATCTCCACGCCTTTCACCGCGTTGATGCTCATCAGCGCGTGGGCAATATCGGCATCCAGACGGTCGAAGACCGGTTCGCCGAGACCCGGCGGTACGCCGTCAGCCACTACCGTCACTTTCGCGCCGATGGAGTCGCCCTCTTTTTTCAGGCCGCGCATCAGTTCATCCAGCGCGTCGATTTTATCCGGATCCGGACAGAAGAACGGGTTCTGCTCAACCTGATCCCAATCTTTTATTTCCAGCGGAATATCGCCCATCTGCGTCAGACAGCCGCGAATAACAATGCCAAACTTAGCGGCGAGGAATTTTTTCGCAATTGCCCCGGCAGCCACGCGCATCGCAGTTTCACGCGCGGAAGAACGGCCACCGCCGCGATAGTCGCGCAGACCATATTTCTGCTCGTAGGTGTAATCCGCGTGTCCCGGACGGAACAGATCTTTGATCGCGCCATAATCCTGCGAGCGCTGATCGGTGTTCTCAATCAGCAGACCGATACTGGTACCGGTGGTCACGCCATCGAAGACGCCGGAGAGAATTTTCACCTGGTCCGGCTCGCGACGCTGGGTAGTGTAGCGCGATGTTCCCGGACGACGACGATCCAGATCGTGCTGCAGGTCAGCTTCGGTCAGCGGGATACCTGGCGGCACGCCATCGACGATGCAGCCCAAAGCCAGGCCGTGCGACTCGCCGAAGGTGGTGACGCGAAAGAGTTGTCCAATTGTATTTCCTGCCATCACGGCTCCATTCTTTTCGTTATGTTTGCGTGTTGTTTTTTAGTCTTTATAAATACCGAAATGCGCGCGCGCGTCGATCAACTGCTGTTTGGTCAGCATGAAGACGCCGTCGCCGCCGTTATCAAACTCAAGCCAGGTAAACGGCACGTCCGGGTACTGCTCCATCAGATGTACCATGCTGTTACCGACTTCACAAATCAGAATACCGTCGTCATTGAGATAATCCGGCGCGCAGCCAAGAATGCGGCGAGTCAGCTTCAGACCATCGCTACCAGAGGCCAGCCCCAGCACCGGCTCATGCTCGTATTCGTCCGGCAGGTCAGCCATATCTTCTTCATCAACGTACGGCGGGTTGGTGACAATCAGGTCGTACTGCAGCTTCGGCAGGTCGCGGAACAGGTCGGAACGAATCGGCGTAACATGATGAATCAGGCCGTGTTCTTCTACGTTCTGCTCAGCAACGGCCAGCGCGTCCGGGGAGATATCGACAGCGTCGACTTCCGCTTCCGGGAAGGCGTAGGCGCAAGCGATGGCAATACAGCCACTGCCGGTACACATATCGAGAATATGCTGCGGTTTATGGTTAATCAGCCCGGCAAACTGGTTATTGATCAGTTCGCCAATCGGCGAACGTGGTACCAGTACGCGCTCATCGACATAAAATTCATGGCCGCAGAACCACGCTTTGTTGGTCAGATAGGCCACGGGAATACGCTCGTTGACGCGGCGAATCACGCGCTCGACGATACGATGTTTTTCACTGGAGGTCAGGCGCGCGGTGCGCATATCTTCCGGAATATCTAACGGCAGGTACAGCGACGGTAATACCAGCTGTACAGCCTCATCCCACGGGTTATCGGTACCATGACCGTACCAGATGTTGGCGGCGCTAAAACGACTTACCGCCCAACGCAGCATGTCCTGAATGGTCTGCAGCTCATTGACCGCTTCATCAACAAAAATTTTATCCACGCAATCCTCCAGGGCACGCTCTGCTATAAATTCGGCGGCTAGTTTGCCACGACGGCGGCGATAAATCAGCATTCTTACATCGTGGGAGCAGGGAAAAATAGGTTTTCCTTGCCTGAAGCGCGGGCGAGTCGGGTAAACTAACGAAAAGAAATAATGAGAATGGGCAATGAAAAAGAAAACATCGCTAAGTGTGGAGGATCAGGCACTGTTCCGCCAACTGATGACCGGCACGCGGCAAATCAAACAGGACACCATCGTTCACCGCCCGCAGCGCAAAAAGATCAACGACGTGCCGCCCAAGCGTTTATTGCAGGAACAGGTTGATAATAGTCACTATTTTTCCGATGAATTTCAGCCGTTGCTCAATACTGAAGGGGCGACAAAGTATGTGCGTGCGGACGTCAGCCATTTTGAATTGAAAAAGCTGCGCCGCGGCGACTATTCACCGGAGCTGTTTCTCGATCTGCATGGTTTAACCCAGCAGCAGGCGAAACAAGAATTGGGCGCGCTGATCGCCGCCTGCCGCCGCGAGCACGTTTTTTGCGCCTGCGTGATGCACGGGCACGGTAAACACATCCTCAAGCAGCAAACACCGCTGTGGCTGGCGCAACATCCGCATATTATGGCTTTTCATCAGGCGCCAAAAGAGTACGGCGGTGATGCCGCACTATTGGTGCTGATTGAGGTAGAAGAGTGGCTGCCGCCGGAGCTTCCGTAACCGGAAGCTCCGAGGGTGGAAAAGCTTAGATTGCTTTCGCCATCTTCAGATTGCAGGGACTCATCTGCCAGGTGAACTCGCCTTTGCCGTCAGCGTCCAGGGTGACGCAGGCAATCGCCGAGGTGGTGAACATCGGGGGCGTTTCCCCCGGGCACAGCTCTGAGACGAGGTACCCCACCAGTGGCAAGTGTGAAACGACCAGCGCCGTTTTCACGCCTTCATTCGCCAGCGCCTGAAGATAAGCGCTGACCATCCCTACATCGCCGCACGGCGTGAGTTCCGGCATCACGTCGACATCTTTCGGCAGGTTCATGCACTCCCTTACGACATCCAGAGTCTGCTCTGCACGCAGGTAAGGGCTGACAAGCACCCGCTCAATATCCACTTTTTGACCTTTCAGCCAAGCCGCCATTTGACGAGATTCGTCACAACCGCAAACGGTTAAGGGACGAACGGAGTCACTGGCTGCATCGAGGGCAGCGTCGCCGTGACGCATGATAAAAACTTGCATATTGCACCGCTTTTGTTAACCAGAATCACCGCAATCCGCGCTGCGAAAACAATACGCAGGCGACCCGGTGGCCGGGCATTGTGCCTGATCCATCCAACGAATGAAACGCTGTTTTTTACCTCAATGGCGTAAGTATAGTCAATATTTGTTTACAAAACAGCCAATCGACAGCGTCATTCAACGTCAGATTTACCTTTTTTGACCACAACTTAGGTCGTCCGTTCACCAGTGGGCCAAAAGGTTGCCCTCTGCTCGGCCATGCGTAATAACGTGTCGCACGGGGAAAAACGAGGGCCGTACTGTGCGGCCAGGCGCTGCAAGATCGCGGCGACTTCACCCGCGCCGAGGCTATCCATATAGCGGAACGGGCCGCCGAAGAACGGCGGAAAACCTATACCGAAAACGGCGCCAATGTCGCCGTCGCGCGCGCTGCGCACAATACGCTCATCAAAACAGCGCGCCGCCTCATTGAGCATCATCATGACGCAGCGTTCCGCTACCTGCTGAGCAGACAAACGCGCCTGCGGACCGGCTACGCCCAGTAACGGGTAAATAGCGGAGTCAGCCCGTTTTTTGCTTTTACGCCCTTTTGTCTCGTAAAGATAGAAACCGCGATTATTTTTTCTGCCTTTGCGATCGTCCTTCAAAATCGCGTCAATGATGTTTGCAGGCGGGCTAAAACGCTCTCCAAAAGCGCTCTCCAGCACCGGGATAATTTTGGTGCCGGTATCGATGCCAACCTCATCCAGCAGCTGAATAGGTCCAACCGGGAAACCGAATTTCACCAACGCACTATCAATATGTTCAACCGGCTCACCTTCCACCAGCAGGCGCATCGCTTCATTGATATACGGCGCCAGAATGCGGTTAACGTAAAAACCGGCTCGGTCTGCCACCACAATCGGCGTTTTCCCCTGACGTTTCGCCAGCTTGACCACCGTTGCGATGGTCTGTTCATCGGTTGTCGCGTGTGGAATCACCTCTACCAGCGGCATTTTTTCTACCGGGCTGAAGAAATGCAGACCAATCACCTTATGCGGGCGGGCGGCTTGAGCTGCGATCTCGCCGATCGGCAGCGAAGAGGTGTTTGAAGCGAAGATCGTCTGCGGGCCGCAGTGTTGTTCGATTTCACCAACCATTCGCTGCTTCAGCGCCAGATCTTCAAATACCGCTTCGATCACCACATCGCGATGCGCGAAGCCCTGGTAATCCGTCACGCCAGAAATAAGCGCCAGCTGACGATCGCGTTCACCTGCGCGCAGATAGCGACGGCGCACCTGTTTATCAAGCAGATCCCAGCTGTACTGCAGCGCGTGGTTGATCCCGCGCGCCTGAATATCTTTAATACGCACTGGCAGACCGCCTTTACAAGCGGTGACATAAGCGATGCCGCCGCCCATCAAGCCGCCGCCTAATACGCCAATGCTATTCAGCGGACCGGATTCGGCCTGCGCGCCGCGATCTTTTTTCAGGTCGGTGCTGGCAAAGAATATGGATCGCAACGCTTGCGATTGCGGGGTCATCGCCAGTTCGCCAAACGCCCGCGCTTCTTCGGCATAGCCGCTACTGCAACCGTGCGCCAGTCCATTTTCAATCACCTGCAAAATGCGTTCTGCCGCCGGGTAATTACCCTGCGTTTTTTGCCGCGTCTTTTTCGCCGCCATGCGGAACAGCAGCTGGCGGCCTAAAGGCCCGGCAAGCACCCGTTCACGCACCGGTATAGTGCGGCTGGCCGGCCGCCCTTTCATCGCCAGCTCAACGGCAGCCTCCAGCAAGATAGAGTGCGGGACGACATCGTCCACCAGCCCGGCTTTCAGCGCCTGACGCGGACGAAGCTGCTTACCGGTCAGGATCATGTCCAGCGCCGTACTAACGCCAATCAGCCGCGGCAGACGTTGGGTGCCACCGGATCCCGGCAGCAGCCCCAGTTGGACTTCCGGCAGCCCCAGTCGGGTCTTGTCGTCATCGCTGCACACTCGTCCGTGGCAGGCCAGCGCCAGCTCCAGACCACCGCCAAGGCAGGCGCCGTGAATGGCGGCAATCACCGGGATAGAAAGAGCGTGGATCTCCGCCATGATCTGCTGTCCCTGGCGTGCCAGCGCTTCGGCCTCTTCGGCGCTGGCGCAGCGGGCAATCATGTTGATATCGGCGCCAGCGATAAAGTTGTCGGGTTTGGCGGAGATAAACACTGCGCCACGCAGCGTTTTATTCTCGCGGATCTGGCGGATAATCGCCCTGACCTCGCCGCCAAATTCGGCTTTCAGGGTATTCATTTTTTCGCCAGGCGCGTCGATCGTTATCACCGCGATGTTGTCCGGGCGGGTTTCAAGGGTAAATGCTGATGCCGTTTCCATTATTCGGCCTCCAGAACCATAGCGGAACCTAAACCGCCCGCCGCACAGGCGGTGACCAGACCGAACCCACCGCCGCGGCGACGTAGCTCGTGCAGAGTCTGCGTAATCATCCGTGCGCCGGTCGCCGCGAAGGGATGGCCATAGGCGATAGAACCACCGAGGACGTTGAATTTGCTGGCATCGACTTCACCGGTCGCCTGTGGACGACCCAATACTTCACGCGCAAATCGATTGCTGGCTAAACACTGCAAATTAGCCAGCGTCTGCGCAGCAAAGGCTTCGTGCATATCGATAAGCGTCAGGTCGGCAAGAGTAAGCCCTGCTCTATCCAGCGCCAGCGGCGTGGCCCATGCCGGTCCCAACAGCATATCCTGCCAGACATCAATGGCGGTGAAAGCATAACTACGCAGGTAACCCAGCGGGGTGAGCCCCAGCTCTTTGGCCCGGGATTCGGTCATCATGATAACCGCCGCCCCGCCATCGGTCAGCGGCGTACTGTTCGCCGCCGTCACGCTGCCGTGTTTACGGTCGAACGCCGGTCGTAACTTTTGGTAATCAGCCAACGTTGAATTTTTACGAATATTGTTGTCCTGTTCCAGCGGTTCGCGATAAGGCGGCACGTAGGCCGTCATCACTTCGGCGGTAAGTTTGCCCTCTTCCCAGGCGCGGGCGGCGAGCTGATGCGAACGTAGCGCCAGCGCATCCTGATCTTCGCGGCTGATGCCCCAGGTTTTCGCCATCTGCTCTGCGGTATCACCCATCCGCAGGCCGGTCGAATACTCCGCGACCGCAGGCGGTACAGGTAAAAGGTCGCGTAAACGCAAGCGGGAAAAAAGCTTCAGCCGCTGGCCAAGCGTGCGTGCCTTGTTGGCATCGACCAGCGTGCGAGCCAGTTTTTTACTGACGCCGATGGGAAGAACAGAAGAGGAGTCGGCACCGCCAGCAATGCCTGCGCGGATCGTTCCGGCCATCAGGCTTTCGGCAATATTGGCCACTGCCTGGAAACTGGTCGCACAGGCGCGGCTAACACTGTAGGCATCGGTGTGCACATTCATGCCAGTGCCAAGAACAATTTCGCGAGCAATGTTCGGCGCTTCCGGCATCTGCACCACCTGGCCGAAGACCAGCTGTTCAATCACTTCCGGGGGAACATCGCTGCGTGCCAGCATTTCGCCGACGACCATTTTTCCCAAATCAACGGCGGGAACGCCGTGATACGCCGTCGCCTGACGCGCAAACGGGGTACGTAAACCGCTGACAATGGCAATGCGATCGCCCTGACGGGTGATAAGCGGTAATGCCTGACTCATAACACTCCCCTGTTAACCGATAAAACCAAGTGGTCTGACCTGATAATTAGTCTTAACTAATTTTTTACATTAAGCCAATCGGGGAAGAGAAAAAGTGGGAGCCAAAACACATTGAATAGAAAAGGTAACGCCCCTTTTCAGGGGCGTTAAGGGAGAGGATTAACGTAAACCCAGTTGGAAAATCAGCGATTCCGCTTCGCAGCAGAATACAAAATCGATATCCAACTGCACGCCGCCTTCAACATCGCTGAAAGTCGGCGTGATTTTGCACGGCTCAGATTCCGCATTGCGCGCTTTTTCGCTCAGAGCGGCGAGCGTCGCTTCCGCTTCAGCGCGGTTAGCAAATACGCGGCTGTAAGAAGCGGTGCAGTCGGTGTTGTCCACAATGGTGCCAACATCCATACAGCAGCAAACCGGGGTTTCATCAGCGCTACATTTACTCATCGTAGATTTCCTCTGCATAGGCACCTTCGGCGCCAGACAAATAATGTGTCTATTTTACGCCCGCCAGCAGCCCCTCTCCAGTTGTTAATGACGGGAAGAGGGTTAAGTGACAGAAATCACACTTAAAAATGATCCAAAACAAAAATGCTCCAAATTGGGTATGACCGTAAACGGCAATTTTGCCAGCTGGATCGCGTTTTTGTTATCACACTTGAAAAATCTCATAAACAAACTTGCAACAAATCATCTGGTCAGACCTATACTCAGCCCACTGGTCTGATTTCTCTGTCGTAAAGCAGACCCTACACTTCGCGCTTCTGTTACGGCATGTAACATAGTTTAAATAAAAATAACTCAATGAGGTTATGGGCATGAGCCAGAAAACCCGCTTTACCCAATCTGCCCTTGCAGTGGCTGTAGCACTTGTTTCAACCCAAGCCTGGTCCGCAGGATTCCAGTTAAATGAATTCTCCGCATCTGGTCTTGGCCGTGCCTATTCCGGTGAAGGGGCAATCGCTGACGATGCGGGCAACGCCAGCCGTAACCCCGCGTTAATTATGATGTTTGACCGTCCTACGATGTCGGCGGGCGCCGTCTTTGTCGATCCGGACGTTAATATTTCAGGTAGATCTCCGACGGGTAGAAGCCTGAACGCAAATAACATCGCACCGACCGCCTGGGTGCCGAATCTTCATTTTGTATCGCCAATTAACGATCAATTTGGTTGGGGGGCTTCTATTACCTCTAACTACGGTCTGGCGACCGAATACAATGATGATTATGCTGCCGGCAGCATGGGCGGGAACACTGATTTAACCACCGCTAACTTTAATATCAGCGGTGCCTATCGTCTGAACAGCAACTGGAGCTTTGGTTTAGGCTTCGATGCCGTGTACGCAAAGGCAAAAATCGAGCGCTACGCAGGCGATTTAGGTCAGATCGTTGCAGGTTCCGGCCAACTGCCGCCAGCGCTGGCAGGACAGGTTGCACAGATCCCCGCCGACACTCAGATTGCCCATTTGAATGGCAACGCCTGGGGCTTCGGCTGGAACGCCGGTATCCTGTATGAATTGGATAAGAATAACCGTTACGGTTTCACCTACCGCTCTGAAGTTAAAGTCGACTTCGATGGCAACTATAAGAGTAATATGCCGTCAGCATATAACCAGATCCTTGGTAATTTTGGCCTACCGGCAGGTACCGATGGCCGTACTACTAACGGTTCTCTGACTCTCAATCTCCCTGAGATGTGGGAACTGTCAGGTTATAACCGCGTCGCGCCGCAATGGGCAGTCCACTATAGCCTGACCTACACCAGCTGGAGCCAGTTCCAGGAGCTGAAAGCTACCGGCAGCAACGGTCAGACGCTGTTCTATAAAGATGAGAGCTTCAAAGATGCTTACCGCATCGCGCTGGGTACCACCTATTACTATGACGATAACTGGACCTTCCGTACCGGTATCGCCTTCGATGATAGCCCGGTTCCGGCTGGCACCCGCTCCATCTCTATCCCGGATCAGGATCGTCTGTGGCTGAGCGCCGGTACCACTTACGCGTTCAATAAAGACGCCTCTGTGGATGTGGGTGTTTCATACATGCACGGCCAGCACGTAGAAATTAAAGAAGGTCCTTATACCTTCCGTTCAGAAGGGACCGCGTGGCTGTACGGCGCGAACTTCAACTACCGCTTCTGATAAGCTGACGGTATAAAAAAGGGTGAACAATATGTTCACCCTTTTTTTTCTATCTGCCACGAATTACTGCGAGTCGATATCTTTTAGCTCATCCTGAATCGCCTGAGCGTTCGGGTTATCCGCCGGGGTCAACTTACCGCCGTTGGCGATAAAGTCATGGCGCTGGAAGTAGGCTTCACGCACCATAATGTACGGATCGGAAGACTGACGCAGCAGACCATCGGAATCCAGCAGTTGAGCTCGAGTTTCAATCCCCTCAACCGCCCACTTGCCGATAGACATCGGCCAGGTCAGCCAGGAGAGCACGGGATACAGGTCATCGGCCATATCGCCGCCTTCGTCACGCAGCGTGAAACTACCGTAGAATGGCAACTGTACATAAGGGCCATAGCCAACACCATAATGACCCAGCGTGCTACCAAAACGATGCGGTTCAACACGCTGCAGTTTTGGGTTCGCCATACCGGCGACGTCGATCAGACCGCCCATCCCGAGAATGGTGTTAAGGAAGAAGCGAGTGAAGTGCACCATCCCTTTGTAGGGGTCGCCCTGCAGGAAGGAGTTGACCATCACCGCGGGTTCTTCAAGGTTGCTGGTGAAGTTGCTTAAACCGTTACGCGCCGGCTGCGGCACATAATCACGCCAGGCGACGGCAACGGGGCGCAGTACATAAGGATCAACAACATTAAAGTTGAAGTTGAACATGGTACGGTTAAACCCTTCAAGCGGATCCGAACGCCCCTGTGGCTGATCGCCAGAGCTTGAACTGGCACATCCCACCAGCAATGTGGCGCCAAGCGCAAGCGCCGACAGGCGATAATTCATAGGTGTCTCCCTGTTAATTCTGACTATCGCTAGGGGCATCCGGGACGGTGTCCCCCATTTGTATATTATCGTTGGGTAGCTGATTTCAGCATAGCCTTCTTTGGCATCATTGCTGCTCTCCGATTCTATACATATTTCGCAATATTCGTATTACTATTCTTGCCATTGTGCTGAATTTAGGAGCTTATCCTGGCGCGCAGTGCGGAATGCGCTCGATGTCTGAACCCCACCCCACCTGCGGTGATTTACGTTGACAACGGAAAGCTGAAACAGAAAAAAGGGCTAAACGGCTGCAAATTAAGCAATTAATCGCAATGCGCTTAACGGACGGTGGAAAAAACGCTATAATCCCGCCGCCTTGTCCCCTTAGTTAAATGGATATAACGAGCCCCTCCTAAGGGCTAGTTGCAGGTTCGATTCCTGCAGGGGACACCATATACATCTCTCCTGAATCAATAACCCCCCCTTATAATCAGTGATAAGCCCTCTATTCTGGCTATGTGACATTGTAAGTATCCCGGCAAAACGGCCCATTCACTTGTAGAGATCTTCCGACATACTGATTATGTCCCCTGAGGAGATCACCATGCGTAAAGCCCGATTCACCGAACACCAGATTATTGCCGTTCTGAAGTCCGTCGAAACCGGACGTACCGTCAAGGATGTCTGCCGTGAAGCCGGTCTCTGAAGCTTCGCACTACAACTGGAAAGCAAAATATGGCGGTATGGAAGATCTGGAGGATGAAAACCGACGCCTCAAACAGATGTTTGCTGATCTCAGCCTTGAGTGCCGGGCACTTAAAGATGTCATCGAAGGAAAGCTTTAAAACCAGCGATAAAGCGTGAACTCGTCGAAAGAGACGATGAGTGTACGCCAGGCATGCAGGACGTTATCGCTGAGCAGGACGGTGTATTTTTAGCAGCCCGGCGTGATGAACCGGTGATCCATGCGCTGACTGAACTGGCAGAACGCTATCCGCGCTACGGTTTTAAGAGGCTGTTCCAGCTGCTGCGCAGACAGGGTAATACCTGGAACCATAAACGTTTTCACCGGATTTACTGCCTGCTGAAACTGAATTTCCGTCGTAAGGGAAAACCGCGGCTGCCAGTGCGTAATAAGAGTAGAGTAAGGGAGATCATTGCTAAGTCAGAAAAACCGTGTTCTCTGATTTCATAAATATAAAACTTATTGGGTAGCTACAGGCCATAAATACAGTATGATTAACCTTAGATTACTTATCTATGTATACTTTCTTATTAATATTTACACTGGTCGTCCCAAGTACATTCCCGGATTTATCCATCAAAAATAGTATAGTATCATTGTTTCGTTTTAACTGTTTTAGAATAATAGTTAAACCATTTTTGCATAAGAAAGATGTACCCACATACGCTTCAGCATCATCATCGACGCCATTCATAGCATCTGAAAAGTTACACCTAACGGTTGTTTTCCCATCTTTGGACTTGTAGACAGCGCCACCATCTGACCAGACAAACTTAAACTCTCCGGAGCTTGGATACGCAGTTATAACAGTTTGGTCCGCAATAGCAGCTGCACAAAAAAACAGAGGAGCGAGACCTAAAACCCAGTTAGCCATTTGTTTATTAATATATTTTAAAAGTGTCATTGTAATTTCATCATTCCATTTTTTCCATTGTCCAACTTTCTTGCTTCTATGTCATGTATTTTTTCCAGAAAGTTGAGTGGTTCATCAGAGCTTCCCCGGTCTCTCCAATGATGAAAGTGAAAAGAAGGCTGACATGCACTTTTAGAGAATATAGCAATAACAGTAACGGCAATCTGCAGATGCGTCTGGGTATTAAGGGATACAGCACGATTGATGACGGCAGAATATGTGAGTTCCAGCAGTTTATCGAGGCAAACTGGCTCTATAACTCGCACACTCATGGGATGACAATGAACGGAGAGTGAACAACCAGGACGGCACGCGCAATATTTGGGGATAAAGGCTACAGCAATCCATAGGGGATGCTGAGAATTAAATACGCGTTCTGAAGGCAGCACGCGTCTCTCATATGCGGGCAATCAGCTGACTTCCCGCGGGTTTTTATTTATCTTTCGCAGGGATACTGTGCCCTGAGCGCTTCAGGAATCAGTACAGTAAAGGGTTTATTCACGGCATCAGGTACGGACAAAATATATCCAGCTACTTTCTGAGTAATCTCTTTAACAGACCCCTGCGGGCAGTAATTGACCGTACTTTTGTCTTTACTCCCGAGTGCATAATCCATGTCAAGATAAGCCATCACATAGCCCTGTAAAACAGATGCAGCTATCACGCTATTTTCTTTTGTAACCTGCCCCAGTGCCGCTTTTGCTGCATTACGTTTTTCCGGGTTATAGCCGTTCCCCAGCACGGACTGTATCTGGTTTTGTGCAGCATACGTACCCGATGCGGTTAACGTCAGAAACATGATAAGACCTGATATAACTTTTCTCATACGAGCTCCGTAATTTCGTTAGGAATATTTTTGAAAACAGTATGGTCGCAGGCTGTCGCTATCCATGACCCTGACACAGGGAAAAGTCTGAATCAAAATACCTGACACCCGAGAGCAGCCAGCGCGGATATCTTCGATTACATTGAAGTGTTCTACAACCAGGCCCGGCGCCACAGCCATCTTGGCGGCGTCAGTCCAGAGGCCTTCGAACAGGCCTCGTCGTGAGGACAGAATTTGTCTACTGTCGTGGGATCAGCCCATAGAAACGATCAGCAGTCAGGATAATCTGAATACATACAGCTACGCAAGCAACCCAAAATATTCATACCTGACATCTTGCCAAGATCCTTCATGTAACGATGAACATATTAATTATAATTAATGGTATACGTTAGAATCCCATTCGCCGTACCTGGTGTAACTGTAGAACTTGTCTGAATATATCTGGCTAAAAGCGGAACCTTAACAGTACTACCGCTAATGTTTGTCCCTGTCATCTGAGGGATTGTATTAAAATTTATATTTACAGGCGACCCTGGTGCATCTGAAGCAACCTGAATACCAACTCCAGTAGCTGTCGAATCCGCTGATAATTTAAAAACACCATTGGTGGCATCTATAAAGTCACTACCGGGTGTCAAGTATACATTTATAGTATTTGGTGAGATGGTCGCAGGCGTGTTTATGCCTGTATCATAAGACATGCCACCACTTGCAGTTCCATAGCCAGTACTACACCCAGTCAGGGTAATACCTGCATCTATCCATTGTGTTGTGGAGTTTATGCCAGAAAAGGATTTCCCTATAGAGTATATCCCCATAGGTACCGTGACACTTGTCGGTGTTGTACAAGTATAGGTACTTATTGCTACAGTACCTGTAAAACAAGCCCGCGCAAAGGTGGCCATTGTTGATGGGCTTTCTGATAGGCCTAATTTAAACACGACACAGGGAATTATGTCGCTCATGTTTAATACTGTGCCAGCGGGTATATCACCAATTTTTACTAAATTAACACCAAGGTACCATGTTGAAGCAGAAGCTTGACATACGTTTTTACCATCACATGCAGTAGATGCAAGTGAAGTGTTGATATTCGATCCTGATGGTCCTATAGGCATGGATACACCAAACAAATAAAACCCGACGCCAGGGATCTTAGATTGATAAACAGGGCCACCAACATAACCGGTATAAGGCGATGGTGTCAAAACAGCACCAGAGTCATATTCACGGCTTATTATCCATTTACTTGATGATGTTGCTTCCGTACATGTCACAGATTTGGTGGATGCATTCGGAGCGCGACTGTTCTGAGATAAGAAGGTCGCAGGCAATGCGGCATTGCTTCCAACTGATAACTGCGATGCAGTCATCACATAATTAGGGTTATCAACCGTGCCTGATGTAACGGTACATGCAGAATAACTAAAGTGGCTAAATAGCAAAAGTAAAGAAAAAATAAATCTCATTATATTATCCTATATAAACAGACACTCATAACATTGAATCGCATCAGTGAATATAAATATCACTTCAACTTTTATTCATACTTAGCAACTGCGGTTGGATTGCGTCACCATTGATATGCTCTCCACCACCTATATGGACGGGTTTACATTGTTGATTAAATGTTTGCAGTGCCTTATTCTGCTGCGATTTTGAAACTGGTATCAGTCTATAATTTAATAAGCATCGTTTATCTGAAGCATTTCCCCAGCGGACAGAGAGAATGCCACTTTGTTTAGCTACTCGGGCATATACCTGGCCACTCTGGCCGACAACCCCAACAACACGCCCCGAATCGTCAAGAACATCCGCGCCAAAAGGTACAGGGTCAACCCCATTGGTTGTTGCATTAATAAGCACAGGGGTTCCTTTATTCGTGGTATATTTAAGTTTTACAATTGCACCATCATAGGGTGCTACTTTTTGTTCGGTAGATGAAAATTCAACATCATCTTCAACATCGCCAGGATCAATAGTAATGCTGTTCATCTGATAAGGGTTCAGATAGGGAACTAAAGCATATCCGAAAGAATCGACATAAATTCCAGGATAAGATGTAATTTTTGCCCCTGTGGCACCCTCAGCATCAACCAGTGCAAAAGTATCTGAAATATATGGTGACAACGTTATTCCGCCACTATGAGCAACCAATGAGCCCATCATGCCAAAAGTAGATGAGCGATATTGCCTCCCTGTGCCATATGATGTCGATAATGTTGTATACTGGGAAGTATATTGGCCATTAATTGAAGTATTCACCCCAGCATCTTGCGTATTCCCTGTTATAACACTGTAGTTAAACTGGTTATTATTCCCTACACTACCTGATAATGCGGCTTGCTGTACATTTTGACCATTACTATTTTGCCCGGCCTGTAATCTGAGCATTGACCTGTTATCATCACCGCCAAGAGGGAAAAACATGCTCAACATGAAACTATCCTGAGCATGACCATGTATATCATAGGTTCTGCCACCGGAAATACCATAGCTTATTGATCGATAACGATTATTGTATCCAATCTGGTATTGTTTATTTGTATAATCAGAATTCCAGTAATCCTGCATAGACCCACTGGCATAAAACTGCCCCCATCCATCTGAAAGCGATTGTGAAAGTGAAATAATATATCTATTTTTTACACGATAAGTTCCTTCCAGTGATCCATTAGTATTTTGGTTTTCTTTCGCCTGCATCGCAGTAATGAAATCCATATACCCGGATGTCGAAAATCGATATGCTGCAAGCGATATTTGACTATTTGTTTCAGCAATAATTTTACTGTAACTGACTCTGTAGCTTTGCCCTTCTGACTGCGTTTTCTTATCCTGCTGTTCATCTGTCAGGATTGTCCTGGCATGGGTTATATCAAGTGATAACGCACCAAGCGGGGTGCCTAATGCCCCGCCGAATTGCGCGGAGTAGTATCCATCACCGATCTGAGTGCCACCATACGCAGTCACCAGGTTGGTCAACCCACGCTGGTATGTAAGCTGAAATAATTCAGGATTACTTTTAACTAATGGGCTATTAAGACGCCCCCCAGTAACAGAGTATCTTGCCAAACCTGGACGTAATAATTGTGTCACCGAAGAATATGCTACACTGAATGTTTGTACAGTTCCGTCTGCTTCGTATATTTTCACATCCAGATCGCCACCATAACCAGAGGGATACATATCATTAATAAGAAATTCCCCTGGGCTGACATTTACTTCTCTAATCACCCTGCCATTCTGGCTAATCGTCACGCGTGCATTAGTTCGTGCAATCCCGCGAATGTCTGGCGCATAACCTCTTTGCGACTGTGGTAACATCCGGTCATCTGAAGCAAGTTGCCCACCAGAAAATGGTAACGTATCGAATACTATTCCGGACGTGTTTGATTGACCAATAAGCATACGTCCTGAGATCGCAGGAATATCATGCTGCAAGTAAGTATCTGAAGCATCATAATTAGTTACCCCGGCACTTTTCATATAATTTCCATTATGACGAAAATACCAGCTACCGATATTTATTCCAGCGTTAAATCCTGCATACAGTGAATTATCCTGCCTTCCGTTGCTTTCATTAAAGTACTGATTGAGAGTGTAGCCAAGAATTCCAGCAGGAATACCGCTATCCCATAGCGCAGGTCTGACGCTGCCCTGAGCTTCTCGCTCTATATATATTTGGGGAATTGATATATAGAGTTTCTGCTCATTACTATCAAAATATTCCGTAGCATCTGGAATAAATTCAGATATCTGAGAGCATGTATTGCTATCACTATTTTCACTTGCTAATAATTTACCATCTAACTTTTCAAACTTTAAGGGAAATTGTTTTATCAATGCATAATCAAGACAGGATACAATGGTACCGTTGCCGCTATCCTTGAATAAAACATCACTGGTTGTTATTTGTGCATCATTAACATAGACTGTTACGTTGTATGTCCCTGGTGTAATAGCAGCGCCATTAGCAAAGCGAGAGAGATCAACATCCCCTCCATTCTCAGTATTTAAAAAAAGAGCATTAAAATCGACATTTTGCGCAACACTAGTTCTTTTTTCATCGTTAGTGTCAACCGCATATACCATACATGAGTATAGCGTTGAGCTAATAATAAGTACTAATGGTGATATCTTTATTAGCTTCCCATTGATAAATAAATTTTCCAGGAACATGATTCTCTCTGCCTGCATTTTAGTCATATATATCAAAATGAGTACTGATTATTAATTATTGCACCATAATCGTTCAGAGAACTTGCTATAAGTGTATTGGCACCTTTAGCATAAGTAGTTTTAAATACCGTACTGGAAAATGGAGCAATCATCTGACCATCTAATGACTTATTTCCTATTTTAACTTTAATCAATGAAATATAAAAAGGTGTGGGGTTATATGCACGAATCCCGTCAGATACAGGGGACCATTGTAATTTACTGGCTGAATCACTTGCTCCTTCAAGACCTGCTGGCCGATAGAACAACTTAATTCGACTCCTGAAAGCAATTTGAATGTAGTTTTTGCTTTTTAAATCCTTACTTACAGGGGGAATTTCGAGTACATTTAGCCAAAAGATTGATTCACGATCAGTGGGCAATGATGGAGATAATGCCTGAATTTTTAACGTTTGACCTTTTCCAGGTTCAATACGATTGATAGGTGGATTAAGTAAAAATGGAACAGTAATTTTTTCCGGGCGAGTTTGTTGCTCACCTTTATCAATCCAGCTTTGAATAAGTGCAGGTTGCTTGCCTTCATTACTTACATGTACGCTGACATTTTTTGCATCAGAAGGATAAATAACACGTGTACCAGTAATGACAATACTAGCTGAAGTAGTTACTGACCACATCAAAGAAGAAAATAATAAAAAATAAGATAAGTAACGCATAAGCACCTCAGAAAGCATTGATTGAGAGGGCTAAAAGCCCTCTCTTAACCGGAATATCTGAAAAATAATTAGTTATACTGGATAGAATAAGTTACCTGACTTGCAACTGTACCTGCGGTTGCACCACCAGTAGCGGAATAATACTGAACCGAATATGGTAGGTTTGTAACCGTGGTATTGCTGTCTGTAGTATCAATATTCACCATCGTTGTAGATGCAATTTGAGCAGGGTCCCCAGCTTTGATTGGAGCATTAGAATTAGACCCATCAAGCAATTGCAGGGATACCTTGGTCGCAGCACCTGCACCAGTATCTGTGTTATTAAGCAAACCAGTGGTAGGCTCAACGGTAGGGCCAGCTTCAAAATAGGCTGATGCTCCTGTCGCAGACCCGGAACAATTGCTAAGACTAATTACAAAACCAGTGGTACCTGCATGTGAATCTGTTGCATTCAGGAGGCTGGCAGGCAAAGTTGGAAGTACCACGTCATTAGCACCAGTACTGGTAACAGCCACGTCACAGGTGGTGTCTGTCAACAATCCACTGAAGTTAATCACGCCATCAGATGAATAAGCACTCATAGATGTAATAGAACCAGTAAGCAGTAATGCCGATAATACATATGATAATTTCACGATTAAATACCTTTTCTAATTATTAAGCATACAAAATATATACGTTATTATGTTCACATACCCATTTCAGATTGATACAGTCCCTCCTGTTTCAAGTAGATACCCTGTGCATGTGCTGTAAATACGCACAGAAGAATCCTGTCTTCGCAGTCCAGCGTGAGAAGCCACATTTCTCTAATGCCCTTTGTCGTTTTGTATAAATAGTTTTATAATTTATTTGTACCTTCCTTGCCAAATCATGAACGCTTTCCCCGTTAAATAATTGTTTTATTAAAAACATCTCCTGATGCGTAAAACATACTCTCTTAACTATTTTATTTTTTGAAAGCCATAGGCCGACTGATTTAAAGTCAGACTTTTTGGACAAATAGTAATCCTTACTGCTATTCCTGGAATGTAATTTATGCATAGGGTTAACATCAAGCGTTAACAAAACACAGCAGACAGAGTCCAGGTAGTTTAAGACTCTTTCATACTGCTCAAATGCAACCCCATCAACGTCAAATATAAAAATATCATTGTGTTTCAACTTAAGCCCTTCAAGAAACGAGGAATTATTTTTATTTATTAAGATAAAACCAAAACCTCGTTTCTCACAAAACACTTGAATACCTGACGAGTAATAAATGTCATCACTGTATAAATATACCAGCCCGTAATCCACAGTGTCAGTACTCCTGAAACAAGAAAATAAACGCGTGCAATATTGTAATCACAAATAATTTACTTAGCGTAAAGCGTCAGTACATATTTATTATCCAACATATATCCTCGCCCCATTATTCTATAAATAACAGGCTCCAAAACTCCAGCTTTCGTGAGTATTGTCTTAAGATCATTGATTACACGTCCGAGCCGCTGAGTCGATGAACTTAACGAATGTGCTTCCCACACATTCAACATCAGCTCCTCATCGGAAACCATTTGCCCATTTGCATGGATCAACAAATACACCAGCAAATTTTCCATAGTTCTTCGGATTTTAATTGGCCCATTGGTTCCAGATATATATCCACTACCGGCATGATATTCCACCTGACGGATCTTCCCAAAAGTACCTGAATACAGAATAAAAGATTGTTCATCCATCACTTATCAACCTGCTAGCTTTTATTCAATCTCTCTCAGACATAGCCAGAAAATGCTACAATACCTTTACATAGTTAAGAACTCGATTCCCGATGGCCCCATATTAGCTACGGTCTTTCTTCTAAATCAACAGCACCTTTTTTAAAAATCGATAGTCATTTAATCTAAAAATGGTAAAATTAGTAGCAATAAATTCTTTGAAAACAAAAAACAACAAGCTCATTATCTTTTTTTAAAAATATCCCTTCGATCAATTCTTACTATTTTTAATAACAAAAAAAAATCATTTTTTTTCTTTTATGCTGTAATACGAACAAGCCGTTATCAGTTTTAGCTTTTATTCCTCGTTTGTCTCTTTGGACTCCTGGTTGAGTACGAAAACCTTATCGTTTCGCATTAACAGGTACAATTTAACATTTCTTTCATTACCTTAACTTGGATCTTAATTACCCTATAGCATTGAAATTGTTAATATTTAATGAATCCTTATGTTATCTTAAGTACTGTCTGAGTCTCGGCATAAGCAATAAAAAGCAAGAATAAATCGATAAGATGTATTCACTAAACCTCTGCGATTAACCACTTTCCATGAGTGGTTATATATAAGTATGACCATTGATGTTTTAATAAAATGTTAAGAACGCATAATAAGGAAAATCTAACTGCTGATGCGGTATTGTTCTATAATGGTATCTGCCACATAAATCCATGCATACATTAATGATGATTTCTATTAACATGAACGATATCCAAGCGACTGAAGGAGCACAGTCTGAACGTACAAACGAAAACACACCATCTTATATATTAGGTGATTTTGCTATTTTCACCCCCTCTCAAAGATTACTTAAATCATTAAAAACAAATAAGACTGTTGTTTTGCAAACCCCTGCAAACTATTGTTTAAAACTATTACTTATAAACAAAGAAAGAATGCTCTCCAAGGACGAGTTGATTGTATACGCCTGGGGTGAGAAATTTTCGGGGGTTATTACCAATAATAATTTCTATCAAGCCATGCACCATTTAAGGAAAAGCTTAAAAGATATTGGATGTCCGGATTTTATTATAACTACTCCTCGGAAAGGATTATCCATTGATCCTAAATTGAATATATCTATATATAATAAAAGCGATTCATTTTCAAAAAGTGAAGAATCGAACTCAAAAGTCCATACTAAATATAAAGTATCAAAACCAAATATTATCTTTTTACTCAGCATCATTATAGTAATCACGATCCCGTCATATTTTATGATCTATCATCGCAACCGGCAAAATGCCTTTGATAATTATAAAAAAACAGTCCTGAATAAATGTAATATTTATGAAAAAGACAGTTATGAAACCGATATGAAAATGGCTATTATTAACTCTAACAGGATAAATTGTCAGAAGAGAAATGATATCTACATTGCCATAAATGAGCATACTCAAAGAAGCTCAGTCATCACATGTTCATATGACTCAGACAATCACCGTAGATGTAATTCTTTAATAAAAATAGGAGCGATGTAATGTTTAAGTATACCATGGTAACCCTGGTTTTTATCATATGCATTTCCTTTTATTATATCCAGCGTAATTCAGACACTGAAAAATTCTCATGTGAATCTGTATCGGAAGTTTCTCATGCGGGCCTGAAAATCCATATGAGATACAACATTTCCATTGGTAATGGTTCCGGGAATATAAGAATGAATGGTTCATTTGACGATAAAGGATATAAAACCCCTATAAGCAGGCAAATTGCATTTAGTTATAAAACAATAAACAGTGAGTATAGTTTAAAAAGCGAGCATATTTTGATTTTTAGTAATGACCAGGGTACATCCAATCAATTTAATATGCATTTCCCTGATTTTTTCTATAAAGAAAATAAATTCGTAAACTTTAAAATACTAGATGATAAATATAAAAACAAAATATTTATCATCGATGACGTACCGATTCTATATTGTGATATCCATAGATAGCTAAAATTTGTCCCGTGTCTATTTTCTGAATAGTACTAATCGTTCAATACAGGCGTAATGCTTATGTTTATTCATTGAATATCTGATGATGCTAACATCTATATAAAGCAACCCGTTTCGCGCCACTCCCCCCTACTCCTATACAAATATAAACTTTCAGAATTTTTCTCAAAAAAATGACTTGATAGTTTACTGAATCAAATGCATTCTTAATACATGATAAAAATGTAGAGACACTGAGTTCCATTAGGCCGAATCTTCGGCCATTTTTTCCGTTATACGCTACTAAAAAATATAGACTAATCGCTGATGTATATACGTAATCTTTATTCTTAAATAGTGGACTACTTGTATGACCGGAATGATTTTTCACTAACACCTCATTCAGCTTGACTCCTGGTGCATGAAATACGGCTGTAAACATATTTTTCATTTTTTGCTTCTCCGGTATTTTGTGCAGGAAAGCGAACGCCATACCTGAGGGCCCAAGCGTTAATCAGATTGCGCTACGTGAAAGCAGTCCGGGTTACAGGGGTGTACCCAGAACAGATTTCGCGTAGCGCATCCCCTCCGTCACTTTTCCCACACTCCTGGTCACATCAGCCAACAGCGGAAACAACACTCTTCGTGATTTCAGAAAAGATACGCTGTGACAATGCTGTTGAATGTGCATAATCAAGCAACCGGGGATTAACCTGTGCATCGCTACGGAAGTGACCCGATACGTTAATCATAGATACAGGCACAAGCCTTTGTTGATCAGTTTTTGAAGCAGGCGGTTTACATGAAACAAATCACTATCAGTGATATGCAGCAGCAGAGCGCAGCCGCGGCGGCCGCGCCCCGTCTACGGGCGCATCGTAATTTCCATCCGGAATTAAGCGATCCGGTTCAGCGCCTGGCTATTGCTATGGAGCCGGGCACCTATATTCGCCCCCATCGCCATCCGCACACTTTTGAGCTGCTACTGCCGTTGAGCGGTCGGTTTGTGGTGTTAACCTTTGATGGGCAAGGTACTGTGACCCAGCGCGTGGTACTCGGTGAAGAATGCACAGTGCTGGAAATGGCAGCCGGGACCTGGCATGCAGTACTGTCGCTGGATCACGGCGGCATCATCTTTGAAGTCAAGCATGGAGGCTATCAGCCGGTTGCTGAACAAGACTCCGCGCCATGGGCGCCAGCCGAAGGCGCGCCAGGTACCGCAGAGCTGATGGCATGGTACGCCATAGCGCAGGTGGGGGATGGTGGTTTTACTCTCCAGGGTCATGCGCGCTAATTTGCGATCTTAACTGTCACCGTAAAAAAGACGCTACGGCGTCTTTTTATTTACCGCTATTATATTTAACGCACTAAACATTCAAATTTAAAATTATAGCGGTACCGTTTACTCCCTCTACATCGTTAATTAAGAAATACTCTTTGTTCTTATTAAAGAAAAGTGTAATCGGGCAACAGCACTGATGCGCTGTTAATCAGACACGCGTGTGGCGGCCTGCCGTGCCATCGCTATAAACTCGCGAGCCGCTGCGCTCTGCCATGCCTCTTTACGCTGCAGCAGGCTGGCAGTCCTTTCTAATAGCGTTGGCGTCAGCTCCAACGCCACCAGATCGTCATATTCACGAACGATCGCAGCCGGAAGCAGCGTCGCAAGCCCGGTTCGCTGAACCACATTCAACACAGCGCTGATTGAATTAGCTTCCATCTGCACCTTCGGCTGAATACCGTGCTGCCGGCAGTTACGATCGATCTGAGCGCGGGTCGCAAATTCGGCACTGAGTAGGATCAACGCCTCTTGATTCAACACCGAGAGGTTGGCCTGATGTGTTGAAGCCAGTGGGTGCTGGCGGTTAACCACCAGCGCCAGCGTTTCAATCAGCAGCGGCTGGCTGACAATATCCCGCGACGGCGTGTCGCCAAAGGCGATACCAACATCCAGTTCATCATTCAACAACAGCGCTTCCATACGATCCTGATCCATCTCGCGCAGGGTGAGGCTAATGCCAGGGTAACGCTGATAAAAATCAGCAATTAACGGGCCAATAAACCAGTTTGTAAATGTCGGCGTCATCGCCACTCGTAGCGTACCGCGCTGGAGATTTTCCACCTCGTAGAGCGCCCGCTTGCCCTCTTCGAGGTCGCGCAATACGCGCTGTGCATAGCTAAGCCACACCACCCCGGCATCGGTTAAGCGCGTAGTACGCCCGCTACGGTCAAAAAGCGCTACGCCGAGGTTCTCCTCTAGCTGGCGGATCTGCTGTGAAAGCGCTGGCTGTGAGACATGTAGGGCCGCCGCCGCGCGGGTGAAGCCGCGGTGCTCGGCAACAGCAATGAAGTAGGAGAGATGACGCAGCAGCATGGTAATAACCTATAAGTAAATCCAATTGACTCAATCATAAATAAGTCTTTTAAGTTATGGAATAAGCTCAGTACCCTGTATCAATATTCAATCCCGCAGTCTCCCGCCGATTGAGCCCTTTTACTCTATCCCTACAGGAGCCGATAATGTCTGCCCATGATAACCATCTTCAGCACGCCATTACGCTTGCCGCCAATAACGTTGTAAATGGCGGACGCCCCTTTGGCGCCGTCATTGTGCGCCACGGTGACGTGATTGCCGAAGCGGTGAATACGCTACACCAGAGCGGCGATCCTACCGCGCATGCCGAACTCAACGCGATCCGCGACGTTTCTCTGCGCCTTGGCAACGCGGTATTGCGCGAATGCGTGATATACGCCAGCGGCCAACCCTGCCCGATGTGCCTGAGCGCGATGTATTTAACCGGCGTGCGCGAAGTCTATTTCGCTAACAGCAATCAGGATGGCGAACGCTTCAATCTCTCTACCGCCGCTATCTACCAGCAGTTGCAGCAGCCACTGGATAAACAGTCGCTGTCGATTCACCATTGCCCACAACCTGACGGCCTGGCCCTGTACCAACGCTGGGCAGGGAAAGCGTAATGAACCAGACCCAACGCAATGCGCTGACGCTTTTAGTGCTCGTGCTAATTGGTATCAATATGCGGCCGTTGCTGACCTCAATAGGCCCGCTGCTGCCGCAGTTGCAACAAGCGACCGGCATGAGTTTTACCCTGGTTTCTCTGTTAACCGCGCTTCCGGTCATCGCAATGGGAGTCCTGGCGCTCGCCGGAGGCTGGATTAACCGCCACATGAGCGAGAACTTCAGCATCGCGTTGAGTCTGCTGACGATAGGTATTGGCGCGATACTGCGCGAGTTGGCGCCGCAAAGCGGGCTGTTGCTTAGCAGCGCGCTGCTTGGCGGGATCGGCATCGGCGTGATTCAGGCGCTTATTCCCAGCGTGATTAAGCGTCTGTTTCATCGCCGCACGCCGCAGGTGATGGGACTATGGTCGGCTGCGCTGATGGGCGGAGGCGGTCTTGGCGCCGCCATCACTCCCTGGCTTGCTCAGCATAGCGCACTCTGGCATCACGCGCTGGCATGGTGGGCGCTACCTGCCGTAGTGGCATTGATAGGCTGGTTGCCGCTCAGTAAAACGTTACCCGCTGCGCCGGCCGTCGCAACGGCCCATGCCGCGCCATCAGTGTTTCGCCGTCGTCGTGCCTGGACGCTCGGACTCTACTTCGGTCTGATTAACGGCGGTTACGCCAGTCTGATCGCCTGGTTGCCGCCCTACTATATGCAGCTCGGCTACAGCGCCCAGTTTAGCGGCACGTTACTGGCGTTGATGACCGTCGGCCAGACCGCTGGTGCTCTGGTATTGCCAATGCTGGCTCGCCATGAAGACCGGCGAAAACTACTGATGTTCGCGCTGGCGCTGCAGTTACTCGGTTTCTGTGGTTTCATCTGGCTGCCGCAACAGCTGTCTCTGCTGTGGGCAATAAGCTGTGGTATCGGGCTGGGCGGCGCCTTTCCGCTGTGCCTGGTACTGGCGCTGGATCATTCGCCGCAACCCGCAGTGGCCGGTCGGCTGGTAGCCTTTATGCAGGGTATCGGCTTTATTATCGCCGGGCTATCGCCGTGGCTTTCCGGGTTGTTACGCAGCCTGAGCGGAAACTACCAGTTGGACTGGGAATTCCATGCCGTATGCGTTTTTGTTCTGATGGCGATTACCTTGCGCTTTGTTCCTGCACGCTACCCGCATCAGTGGCGTACGCCGTCGACATCCGCCCATTAACCACTCCGCAATCAGGTGCAGAAAGCAATTTCTGCGCCTGCCCGCCAATAGAAAAAATCCCAAAATCAAACAACTACAGACTGTCCGGGTATCGGTATAAACCTCCGTCGCCGTAATCAAATTTAATACCGAATGAAATTAATGTGTCGCCTATTCACGACACTCGTAAGTAACTAAAAATTAATAAAAAAATGCTTCTTGTTTCCTCCATTTTTTAAGCGTACATTAGCGCCATCTGGAGCAGTTAGCGCACAGAATTTCGGACTGCCGCAGCCGCCAGAATGTTCTGGTTTTTCCTGCGACAATCCAGCAACGGTAAAAGTTAAATTCATTTAGGCGTTTCGCTGAAACGCGGAGTGACAAGTCGTGAAATACTTTTTGATGGGCATTTCTTTTATGGTCATCGTTTGGGCCGGTACCTTCGCCCTGATGATTTAACCTGCTACGCAATAAAAAATGGGAGCCTATCGGCTCCCATTTTTTTATTCGTGGTTTTCAGCCGACGATTTACTGGCCGCCGGTAGTAACCCATCGGCGCGGAACATCGATTTAATACCGCGGATAGCCTGACGGATCCGGTCGCGGTTTTCGATTAAGGCAAAACGTACGTGAGTATCGCCATAGTCGCCAAAGCCAATTCCCGGCGAAACGCACACCTTCGCGTCCTGCAGTAGTTTTTTGGCGAACTCCAGCGAGCCCATCGCCGCATACTGCTCAGGAATTTTGGCCCACACGTACATTGAGGCTTTCGGACATTCGACCATCCAACCCGCTTCGTGCAGCCCCTTCACCAGCACGTCACGACGGCGCTTATACTGCTCCGCGATATCGCGCACGCATTGCTGATCGCCTTCCAGCGCGGCGATAGCAGCTACCTGCAGCGGCGTGAAGGTACCATAGTCGTGGTAACTTTTGATGCGCGCCAGCGCGTTAACCAGCGTTTTATTACCGACCATAAAACCAATCCGCCAGCCGGCCATATTATAGCTTTTCGAGAGGGTAAAGAATTCAACGGCTACGTCGCGCGCACCGGGCACCTGCATAATCGACGGCGCCTTCCAGCCATCATAGACGATGTCGGCATAAGCCAAATCATGCACCACCAGCACATCGTAGCGCTTCGCCAGCGCCACCACTTTCTCGAAGAAATCCAGCTCAACGCACTGGGCGGTTGGGTTTGAAGGGAAACCCAAAATCATCATTTTCGGTTTCGGATAGCTTTCGCGGATCGCGCGTTCCAGTTCATTAAAGAAATCAACACCTTCCACCAGCGGGACGGAACGTACCTGCGCCCCGGCGATAACCGCGCCGTAAATATGAATCGGATAGCTGGGATTGGGCACCAGTACCGTGTCGCCATGATCGAGCGTCGCCAGCATCAGATGTGCCAGCCCCTCTTTCGAACCGATGGTGACAATCGCTTCCGATTCCGGGTCGATATCAACGCCATAGCGTTCCTGATACCAGCGCGAAATCGCGCGGCGCAGACGAGGAATACCACGGGAAGTTGAGTATCCGTGGGTATCCGGGCGCTGGGCAACCGTACAGAGTTTTTCGACGATATGCGGCGGCGTCGCGCCATCCGGGTTGCCCATACTGAAATCGATAATATCTTCGCCGCGCCGACGCGCAGCCATTTTCAGTTCGGCGGTGATGTTAAAAACATACGGAGGGAGACGATCGATACGCGTAAAACGGCGTTCAGGACTGAATTCAGCCATAGATTCCTCAGATTAACGTTAGCGCCCGGACCGTCCGAGCGACGCGGCCACCTGTGTGGCACGCTTAGAAAATAACCTGAAAAAAAACGCGCTGTCGAGAGGATCGATAAAAAATAATCGCCGCCGCTAAAAACGGGCTATCGTGTGCGAAAATGCGGTAGCATATTTCCCTGGCCGCATTGCAGAGCACAAATCAAGCAACATATTGATATCTTTTATTATACTCAATTTCATCATCAATACCCCAGTCTTCACTCATACCGGGAGTTTGTCATTTATCCCCTTTTATTTATATGTCTGTTCCTCATTCTTTTCTACGGCTGGCCTTCTGGCGCGAGGTTTTTTATCATATTGCTTTCCCGCGAATCACACGGCGCACCCATGCACGATATCTTTACTATGCTGCTGGCGGTTTTTGACCGCGCGGCATTAATGCTCATTTGCCTTTTTTTCCTCATCCGCTTGCGCCTGTTTCGCGAGCTGCTGCATAAATCCGCGCATACCCCCCGCGAGCTGCTGGCCGTTACCGCTATCTTTTCCATGTTTGCGCTATTCAGCACCTGGTCCGGCGTTCCGGTAGAAGGCTCGCTGGTCAACGTACGTATTATCGCGGTGATGTCCGGTGGGATTCTGTTCGGACCGTGGGTCGGGGCAATCGTCGGGGCGATTGCCGGCGTGCATCGCTACCTCATTGATATCGATGGTGTTACCGCCATCCCTTGTTTTATCACCAGTATCGTCGCCGGGCTGCTTTCCGGGCTGATTAACCGCAAAATCCCCAAAGCGCAGCGCTGGAAGGTTGGTATTCTGGCGGGCATGCTGTGCGAAACCCTGACGATGATCCTCGTGGTGTTGTGGGCACCGACGCTGGCGCTGGGGGTAGATATCGTCTCTAAAATCGGCATTCCAATGATCCTCGGTAGCATTTGTATCGGGTTTATTGTCCTGCTGGTACAGAGCGTTGAAGGGGAGAAAGAGGCCAGCGCAGCACGCCAGGCGAAGCTGGCACTGGATATCGCCAACAAAACGCTGCCGCTGTTCCGCCACGTCAATAGCGAGTCGCTACGCCAGGTGTGCGATATTATTCGCCGCGATATCAATGCCGACGCGGTAGCGATTACCACAACTGACCGCGTGCTGGCCTATGTTGGTTACGGTGAAAATAATTATCACAACCGCAATAATGACATCAGCCCAACCACCCGTCAGGCGATTGAAAGCGATACCATCATCATTAAAAATAACGATGAGGCCTACAGGACGCCGGAAATCCACTCAATGCTGGTGATCCCGCTGCGCGAGAAAGGCGTGGTGACTGGCACGCTAAAAATTTACTACTGCCACGCGCATCGAATAACTTCCTCATTGCAGGAGATGGCGATCGGCTTGTCGCAGATTATCTCCACCCAGTTAGAAGTCTCACGCGCCGAGCAGTTGCGTGAAATGGCGAATAAGGCTGAACTACGCGCGCTACAGAGTAAAATTAATCCTCATTTCCTGTTTAATGCCCTTAACGCCATCTCCTCATCTATTCGCATGAATCCGGACACCGCGCGCCAGCTAATTTTCAATTTGTCGCGCTATCTGCGTTACAACATCGAGTTAAAAGATGATGAGCAGATAGACATCAAGCGAGAGCTGTACCAAATTAAGGATTATATTGCGATCGAGCAGGCACGCTTCGGCGACAAGCTGACGGTCATTTATGATATTGACGAGGACGTTAGCTGCGTCATCCCCAGTCTGCTGATTCAGCCGCTGGTAGAAAACGCCATCGTCCACGGTATTCAGCCCTGTCGGGGTAAAGGCGTGGTGACCATTGCCATCAACGAATGCGGAAATCGGGTACGCATCAGCGTGCGCGATACCGGTAACGGCATTGACCCGGCAGTCGTCGCCCGCGTCGAGGCCGACGAGATGCCAGGTAATAAAATTGGCCTACTCAACGTCCATCACCGGGTAAAATTGCTGTATGGCGAAGGGCTGCATATCCGCCGTTTAACGCCAGGAACCGAGATTGCTTTCTACGTTCCCAACCTGCACGCCCCGGCGACTGAACCGGTGTCTCTGTTGCCATGAGCGGAGAAAAGATGAAAGTCATCATTGTTGAGGATGAGTTCCCGGCACAGCAGGAACTCAGTTGGTTGATTAACACCCACAGCCAGATGGAAATCGTCGGTACCTTCGACGATGGTCTCGATGTGCTGAAATTCCTTCAACACAACAAGGTCGATGCCATATTTCTCGACATCAATATTCCGTCGCTGGATGGCGTACTGCTGGCGCAAAATATTAGTCAGTTTGCGCATAAACCGTTTATCGTTTTTATCACCGCGTGGAAAGAGCATGCGGTGGAAGCCTTTGAACTGGAAGCGTTTGATTACATCCTCAAGCCTTACCAGGAATCGCGGATTATCAATATGCTGCAAAAACTGGCCAGTGCCTGGCAGCAACAGCAGCAGTCTGGCAATGTTAACGTTGTCAGCAGCGCACCGCGTGAAAATGACACCGTTAACCTGATTAAAGACGAGCGCATCATCGTCACTCCGGTTAACGATATCTACTACGCTGAAGCGCACGAGAAGATGACCTTCGTCTATACCCGGCGCGAGTCATACGTGATGCCGATGAACATCACCGAGTTTTGCAGCAAACTGCCGACCGCGCACTTCTTCCGCTGCCATCGTTCCTTCTGTGTGAACCTGAATAAAATACGCGAGATAGAACCGTGGTTTAATAACACCTATATTCTGCGCCTGCGCGACCTGGAGTTTCAGGTGCCGGTAAGCCGCAGTAAGGTGAAAGAATTCAGGCAGATAATGCATTTATAGCGCAGGATGGGGAATGAAAGCATCGGAACTACCAGCAGACCAACAGTTTTTTGCCGATCTGTTCAGCGGCCTGGTGCTCAATTCACAGCGGCTAGGCCGCGTCTGGTTTGCCCCCCATCCCACCAGCCTGCCGAACGGCAGTCTGTGCCTCGACCTCCCGCGCCTCGACGTAGTGTTACGCGGCGAGTACGGTAATCAACTGCATAAAGATCAGCATCGCCTGACCGAGGGCGAAATGCTGTTTATTCCCGCTCGCGCCGCCAATCTGCCAGTGAGCGATAAACCGGTGATGTTGTTAAGCCTGGTTTTTGCTCCGGCCTGGCTGGGGCTTTCGTTCTACGATAACCGCACCGCCTCCCTGCTCCGCCCGGTTCGTCGTATCGAACTTCCGCATCTACAGCGCGGCGAAGGCGAAGCCATCCTCACCGCCCTTACCCATCTGAGCCGCTCGCCGCAGATGCAGGATGTTATTCAACCGCTGATGCTCAGCCTGCTGCACCTGTGCCGGAGCGTCGTTAATATCCGCCCGGAAGCGCAACGCCCGCGTTCAGAATTTCTCTACCAGAGCATGTGCAACTGGGTCCAGGACAACTATGCGCAGCCGCTCACCCGCGACAGCGTGGCACAGTTTTTTAATATCACGCCCAACCATCTCTCAAAGCTGTTTACCCAACACGGCACCATGAGCTTTGTCGAATACGTGCGCTGGGTGCGCATGGCGAAAGCAAGGATGATTCTGCAAAAATACCATCTGTCGATTGCGGAAGTGGCACAGCGCTGCGGCTATCAGGATAGCGACTATTTTTGTCGACTTTTCCATCGCGAGTTTGGACTCACGCCGGGAGAATACGGCGCACGATTTAAGGCATAGACCTGATACAGCGTAATAAGGGAAAGCGTGAGGCGGTCATCAAAATACGGTAACTAATACTGAGTTCACCGATAAACCGTGGTCGGCTAAGGCGGTTACGCCGCCATCCGGCATTATGCTCCATGATTGCCGGATGGCGCTGCGCTTATCCGGCCTACAGGGTTATGCGTTCACCTCAGAACACCAGTTCCGACTCCAGCAGCGTCAAAATACCGTTAGCATCTTCTGCCGCAAACAGCGACTGGCGGAACTGCTTATTCACCAGTTTCCGCGCCAGCTGTGAGAAAACCTTCACATGGTTCATGCCTTCGTCGGCACCCAGCGTCAGCATAATCACCAGCTCCACCTCGCCCATTTCAGACTGCCAGTCTATCGGCTGCGATAAACGTGCAATGCTGATACTGGAATGACGTATCCACTGCGATTTGGTGTGCGGTATGGCCACGCCAAACCCTACGCCGGTGGTGACAATCTCTTCACGCTGCCAGACATCTTCCTCCAGCTCGAACGGATGCTCTGTACGCCCATTCACGCCGAGGTTGCCGCAGAGGAACTGAATCGCCTGCTCTTTGTTGGCAAACGACTCGCCGACAAAGATATTCTCTCGCGCCAGCAGCGGACGTACGTCTTTTTCCGGCGCAAACGCGTTCAGCAGCGTTTCAATCTCCTGTGCGCTCCGGCATTCGCACGCCTTAAGCGCCAGTTCGCGGCAGGTGCTGGCATCCAGTTGGCGAATCTGGCTTTTTACCGCCGGGATCCGCGGGCTACTCATGCTCAGTTCATCAAGGCCGAGCCCCAACAGTAGCGGTAGATAGCGGCTTTCTCCACCCAGTTCACCGCAAATGCCCACCCATTTCCCGCGATCGTGCGCCACGCGAATAATCTGCTGCAACATGCGCAGGAACGATGGCGTAATCGGGTTATACAGCGGAGATACCCGTGGGTTATTGCGGTCGACCGCGTAGAGGTACTGCGTCATATCGTTGGAACCGATACTGAAGAAATCCACCTCATCGCAGAAATGGTCAATGATGTAACAGACCGAAGGCACCTCAACCATAATGCCCAATGAAATATTTTCAGCATGCCGCAGCCCTTCCTGCTTGAGCGCCGCGGCGGCTTTCTGCAGCTCGCTTTTGACCCACAGAATCTGATCAAGGCTGTGTACCATCGGAATCATCAGCCGCGCATTGCCGAAGGCTGCCGCACGCAGAATAGCGCGCAGCTGGCTGCGAAATAGCCCGGCAAATTCGGGATAGATTCGCACCGCTCGATAGCCAAGGAACGGGTTTTCTTCCTGCGGAATATTGAGATAGGGAATATTTTTATCCCCGCCAATGTCCATGGTGCGGAAAATAACCGGCTTGCCTTCAGCCGCCAGCAGCACCTGCTGGTAGGCTTCAAACTGCTCCTGCTCGTCAGGAGCGCTGTCCCGGTCCATAAACAGCATTTCAGTGCGGAACAATCCAACCCCTTCGGCCCCATTGGCGAAGGCTCCGGGTGCTTCCAGCGCGGTGCCGATATTAGCGGCAACGTCGATGCGTTGGTTATCTTTGGTAAGCGCTATCTGCGCGGCATCCCGCGCCTGCTGCTGCTGGCGCTTCTCCGCCAGGCGTTGCGCTATCGCGTAGTAGCCGCTTACTGCGGCATTGGGATTCACCGCCAGCACGCCGCACTGCGCGTCCAACACCGCCGGTAGGCCGGCGTAGCCCGCAATCGCCGCCAGAGGTAGCCCGCTGAGCACCGGAATAGCGGAGGCGCGAGCCAGAATTAGGGTGTGGGAGGTACGCCCGGTTTTTTCCAGAATCATGCCGGAAAGATGTTGTAAATCAAGGCTTAAAAACTGGCTAGGCGTCAGGTCTTCCGCCACCAGAATCGTCGGTTTATCCAGCACCAGCGCGTTACGCGGGCTGCGGTCGGGCCAGGTGATATACAGCAGCTGTTCGCTGATATCGCGAATATCACTCACCCGCTCACGCAGGTAATCGCTGGCGGAGGCCAGCAGCTTGTCGCAGACCTGTTCCATATTGGTGATGATGGCATCGCCAAGCCCCTTCTGCTGCCCCGCCATCAGACGGCGGATGTTTCCGGCAAATTCATCGTCCTGGATGAGCGATAAATGGGCGCTAAGAATGGTTTTGCTTTCCCCCCCGCGCTCACGAAGCTGGAGATTCAGGCGCTCGGCAAGCGTCGCAAGACTGTGTTCCAGCCGCGTCGTGTCTTCGGCGCTGGCGGGAATGGCCCGATAAATATCCAGACTGTCGCTTTTGCACAACGTCAGCACTCCCGCGCCCACCCCTGCGGCCAGCACGTTGCCGTACAGCAGGTCCGGATTAAGACGAATCAGCGAGCGCGGCAGCGGGTGTGCCGCCAGCTCCGCTGCCGTCGGCTGAATGCTATCACTGTCAATAAAGCGGTTGTGGATGTACTCCTCCAGCGCGCGCCTGGCCTGTTCGGCATCGCCACCGGTAATGTTCAGACTGCAACTATCATTGAACAGCGTGCCGGTGCCAATCAGCGCTAACGAGCTTTTCGCATCAGCCTGCGCATTCTGACGATGGTTGATAAAAGTCACATCGCTTTGCCACTGACTGCACTGTTCTTTCAGCTCCCATGCGGGGCGAGCGTGCAGGCCATTCGGCAGCGGGCAGAGAAATTGAATCGTTAACATAACCACTCCTGTTAGCGCGAGATCAGCACCTGAAGTCCGTCAGGCGAGCCACGGTCTCACGCGTAAAGCTGGTAATCAGCGCGGATAACAGCGCCTGGGTTTGCATGATGTCACGACAGTCCGCAATAGACGCCGCGCAATGCCCATGACGGGTGGCCGGGCCAATCACTACCGTCGGAACCCCGGTTCCGCTAAGGTGTACCGCACCGCCATCGGTGCCGCCGTTGCTGAACATATCGAGCTGTAACGGAATATCGGCTTTGGCGGATACGCGTTCAATTAAGGCAATCAGCTTCGGCGGCGCAATCAGTGATTTGTCACTCAGCACCAGCATTGGGCCTTTACCCAGTTGGCGATGATTTGCCGCTCCGTAGTCAAAATTTTTCGCCCAGCAGGCGGTATCCAGCACAATCGCCACATCCGGAGCCACCGCGCGCGCGGCCGTTTGCCCGCCACGTAGCCCGACTTCTTCGCTGGAGCTGGCCACCAGCCAAACTTCGGCCGGTAATTCGGTCTCGCTAAGTTCACGCAGCAGCGCCACCAGCAGATAGCAGCCCAGCCTGTCGTCGAACGCTTTGCCCATCACCCGCTGATGCGGCAGCACCTGAAAAGGGGTATCAAAGGTCACACGATCGCCCGGACGCACGCCGGCTTGAACAACTTCGTCATAACAGCGCGCGCCAATATCAACCCGCAGAGACCCCACGTCGTTGCCGTTACGTTCACCATCGAGCAGGCCGGGAATTTTGCTTTCCTCACGGGTGGTGATGCGAACCGGCTGGAGCTGACGCGCCGCCATGCGGACATTGCCGATAGGCAGCACATCAATCGCCCCTTCAGAAGAGATGCTACGAACGATAAAACCCACTTCATCCATATGCGCGCAGATCATCACCTTCGGGCCATCGGATTCATTTAATCGGATCAGTACCGATCCCAGGCCATCGAAGCGTACCTCTTTGTGCAGACGATCCGCTTCATCCAGCAGGATCTGACGAACTTCTTGTTCTGAGGAGGCGATCGCATCCGCTTCGCTCAGGGCTTTCAGTAGCGATAAATCCATCATGCCTCTCCCGTGCATAACAATGTTTTTGGCATGCTATAGAGCACTTCGCCGCCGTCAGGCGTTACCAGCACGATATCTTCAATTCGCACGCCCCCCTGACCCGGAAGATAGATGCCGGGTTCAACGGTCAGCAGCATCCCCGCCGCAAGCGCGGTGGCATCCGTCGGCGAGAAACGCGGATCTTCGTGAACATCAATGCCAATCGCGTGACCCGTATTGTGTCCAAAGTATTCCCCGTAGCCCGCTTCATTAATGACGTGACGTGCGGCGAAATCCACATCACAGCAGCACGCGCCCGGATGAATGGCGGCAATGCCTGCAAGCTGGGCCTGAAGTACCACCTGATAGACCGAAAACAGCGGATGCGCTTCGGGCGCCATCGCACCAGAAACCAGAAACGTCCGTGTCATATCAGAGCAGTAGCCCTGATACTGAGCGCCGAAGTCGAGCGTGATAAGCTCTCCCGCTTCCACACGTTTATCGCTGGCTTTACCGTGCGGCAGCGCGCCGCGCCAGCCGCTGGCGACAATGGTATCGAAAGCGGCTTTTTCCGCACCGAGCGTACGCATGTACCATTCGAGTTCGGCGGCAATCTCCCGCTCAAGCATTCCCGGTTGAATAAAGCGACGAATATGCTCCACGCTCTGGTCCGCAATCCGGCAGGCCTGGCGAATCAGATCAATTTCCTGCGGCGTTTTGATTTGCCGTAGCGCGTCAAGAGAAGTCCCTACCAGCGTAGCTTTAATGGACGCTTGCCAGCGCTGGGCGGTGTGCCAGCTTACCTGTGCCCCTTCAAAACCAACGGTGTAAAGATGCTCGTCGGCCACAATCTGGTTCACAATGTCTGCCAGCGTTCGCTCGGCGTTCAGCAGATGAAGCTGGTAGCCGTCGGCGCGAGACTGAATATCGGCGTAATAGCGTGAATCAGCCAGAATATGCGCGCTGTTGCGCGCAATCAGCACATAGCCAGAGCCAGTAGAAATGCCCAGGTGCGGCTGCTTATTCTGCCGCGATGAAATCAATACCGCGTCAAGCTCCTGTTCAACCAGCCACTGCCGCAGCGATGCCAATAACGTCATGGTTTTCGTCCTTATCCTTAGAGGCTTTCAATCAGTAGTTTGCCTCTGCGGTACTGCAGGTTACGCAGGAACACCACCATCAGCGCGGTAATAATCGCCCCCAGCGCAATCCCCGCCATGTAGACGCCAAGGTTGCTCACCAGCGGCCACGCCCAGATAGCTGACTCAGGGAACCACTGCACCGCCCCCAGCCAGACGGCGGCGGTTGAACCCACAATCGCCCCTACCATGTAGGACGGGATCGCGGTAATCGGGCTCTCCAGCGCAAACGGAATCGCCCCTTCGCTGATGCCCATAAATGCGAGGAACATCGCCGTTTTACCCTGCGGATAAAGCTGGGCGCTGAACAGGCGTTTGCCGGTTAAGCGACGGTCAAGGATGGTCGCCAGACCCAGGCCAATCGGTGGGATGACGATAGCAATCGAACGTGCCGTCACCGGCAAGACGTGATCGGTGGTAAAACTAAAGGCCACAAAGCCCGCCGCTTTGTTGATTGGGCCGCCGAGGTCAATCGCGGTTGCTGCAGAAATGCCCATGGCGTACATCAGCGTGCCCTTCTCGCCCGCCGTGGTCAGCAGCGTACGAATACCGCCGTTGATCCAGCCGCCGAAAGGGGTAATGACGTAATACATCGCCAGCATGACGAAAATCGCGGAGAGGATCGGCAGTAAAAAGGTTGTTTTGAACGCCAGCAGGAAATCAGGCAACTGGATCTTCTGGTTCATCCACTTCACCAGATAACCGGCAACGATGGAGATAATCAGCGCGCCAATAAAGGTGGAAGGAACCGGTGCGGTTGTCACCCAGTGCAGCGTATTGGGGTCAAAGTTAAGCATCTGCGTCGGCTGAGTGGACATCAACCCGCCGATAAACCCGGCCGGAAATGCCAGCTTACCGCCAATGGAGTTCGCCACAAACGCGGCAAACATTGGAATCGCAAAACCAAACAAGACGCCGCCGAAGGACTGCGACAGCCAGGCAAACTTTAACAAAGAGAGGTTAAAGCCCGAAAATTGCCCGCTATTGAGCGCATCCATAATACCGGTGTCGGCAGGGATCTTCAGCCAGCTATAAGCAATTAGCTGGCTGAAGGCGAGGATCACCCCACCCATGATAAGCGTCGGTACCATGCGCGAAATCCCTGACATCACATGCTGAGGGAGTTCGCCCCAAAAGCTGTTACGGGCGGCTGGCGGCGTTTTTATCGCGGCAGCACCAGATGCGCCTGGCACAACGGTTGCACTGCGTTTTTTTATGGCCATAGTGGTATCCCTGTCGACAATTATTGTTGCTCAGCCGCAACCATCTCTTCGATTTCTTTAATAATGCCCGCGGCGTTTTTGATGGCATCCTGTAGGGTAATTTCGTACACGTCGCGCGTTTCGAAACGCTCGTTGTCTTCCGGCGTGACGGCAACGGAGTGGATAATTAAGGTCGCTTCGGCAATATCCTGCGCGGTCAGGCGGTTCTGAATACCGTCGGCGCCCTGCGTTTCAATTTTGACTTCGTATCCCGCTTCCACCGCCGCTTCTTCCAGCGCCTGGGCAGCCATAAAAGTGTGTGCCAGCCCCATCGGGCATGCGCAGACGGCAATCAGTTTCTTAGTCATCACAAACTCCTCCAGATAGTTAACGAGAGGGATTATGGCTAAGTCACCTCGGTCATTGTTAGCAGACGAACAATGCTTTTACTGGACAAATAATCCTGCCTGACAGAAGTGTGACGCGTGTCGGAATGACAGAAGACGGGCGAAAAAAAACCGCGAAATGAACGCGGTTTGGAGATGTGCTTCCCGGCGTCGCTACGCTCGGCCGGGCTACGTGTTTTTTCATCAGGCAGTTTACAGAATGTGCCCCAACGTCTGACGCAAGTGCGCGCCGGAACCGAGCAGGCCCGGGTTATCATGGACAATCAGATAGACCGGGATATCCTGCACAAACGCTTTAAAACGCCCTTTATCTTCAAACCCGCCGCGGAAACCCGACGCTTTAAAGAAGTCGAGGAAGCGCGGCACGATCCCGCCTGCGATGTACACACCGCCAAAAGTGCCCAGGGTCAGCGCCAGGTTACCGCCAAAGCGCCCCATGATGACGCAAAACAGCGACAGCGCACGGCGGCAATCAATGCAGGTATCCGCCAGCGCACGTTCGGTTACATCTTTCGGCTGCAGGTTTTCCGGCAGGCGGCCATCGGATTTCACAATCGCGCGGTACAAATTGACCAGCCCGGGTCCGGACAGGACGCGTTCAGCGGAAACATGGCCCAGCTCGGTACGTAGCTCTTCGAGAATGATGCCCTCTTCCTCGCTATTCGGCGCGAAATCGACGTGACCGCCCTCGCCCGGCAGACTCACCCAGCGTTTATCGACGTGTACCAGATGCGCGACGCCAAGGCCAGTACCCGCGCCATAAACGGCGATCGGCTTACCTTCTACCGGCTGCGCGCCGCCGAACTGAATCAGATGCTCGGCTTTCAGCATCGGAATCGCCATCGATACCGCAGTGAAATCGTTAATAATTTCCAGATGAGTGAATCCGAGGTTCTTTTTCATCTCAGCGATAGAAAATGCCCAGGTATGGTTGGTCATCGCCACCCAATCACCGGTAATCGGGCAGGCAATCGCGATGCAGCCATCATCAACCTTCACCTCATGCTCTTTGAGGTAAACCTGCACAACAGCCTCAAGACTGGGATAATCGAGCCCGGAATAGGTTTTAGCGCGGGTGATTTCCCCCGTTGCGATATCACATAATGCCAGACGGGCATTGGTTCCGCCGACGTCTCCTACTAAAGCAAATTTTGTCATTCCGTTACGGCTCCGCTAAAGTCAAAATGATTCTTTTCGCACACTGTAAATTCATGGCGACTTAACAACAACGACCAACGTACAGCTACCGGTATTTTAGCGACATAGGTCACATTTAACTTATAAGCCATGTAACAGGGCATCAAATGTGCCGCACGGAGCATCAGACCCGGCCTTAACTTTCTCGTTTCAGCACCATTTGCGCCGAAGCTCCTCGCGGAGACAGGCAAAGTAGCGTTTCAGGACATTTAAAAGGAACTCCTCATGCTGCATCCGCGCGCCAGAACGATGCTGTTGTTATCGATACCCGCCATCATTATCGGTATCGCTTCCAGCCTGGTATTGGTTGTGGCGATGAAGATCGCCACTATATTGCAAGGCATCTTATGGCGCGATCTGCCAACGAATTTTGGCATTGCCGCCGATAGCCCGCTGTGGATCATCGCCATGCTTACCGCCACCGGGATCGCCGTTGGGCTGGTGGTCCGTTTTAGTCCCGGCCACGCAGGGCCGGATCCGGCTACCGAATCCTTAATTGGCGCGCCCATCGCCACCAGCGCGTTACCGGGGCTACTGGCGGCGCTGATTCTCGGCCTGGCGGGCGGCGTTAGTCTCGGGCCGGAACATCCCATTATGGTGGTCAATATCGCCCTGGCCGTCGCGCTTGGCTCACGGCTGTTTCCACGGGTAAGTTCGCTGGACTGGACAATCCTCGCCGCTTCGGGAACCATTGGCGCCCTGTTCGGTACCCCGGTTGCCGCCGCGCTGATTTTTTCGCAAACGCTCAATAGCAGTAGCGATGTTCCGCTTTGGGACCGCCTGTTCGCCCCCCTACTGGCAGCCGCCGCCGGCGCCCTGACCACCGGCCTGTTCTTCCATCCGAATTTCACGCTGCCTGTTCCCCATTATCCGCATCTGCGCATTGTCGACATCATCAGCGGCGCGATAGTGACGCTTATCGCCATTGCCGTCGGCATGGTCGCCGTCTGGTGCCTACCGCGCCTGCACGCGCTGATCCATCGCCTGAAAAACCCGGTGTTGATGCTGGGCATTGGCGGTTTTTTGTTGGGGATTCTGGGCGTGATTGGCGGGCATATCACGTTGTTTAAAGGGCTGGATGAAATGCAGCTGCTGGCATCAAGTCAGACGCTCGGCGCCGGTGATTTTCTGCTGATCGCGGTGGTGAAACTGGCAGCGCTGGTGCTGGCGGCCGCCTGCGGTTTCCGTGGCGGGCGAATCTTCCCCGCAGTATTTGTCGGCGTGTCGTTGGGATTGATGCTGCACGCTCACGTCGAGGCGGTACCGGCGGCGATTACCATCTCCTGCGCGATTCTCGGTCTTGTGCTGGTGGTCACGCGCGACGGCTGGCTAAGCCTGTTTATGGCGGCAGTCGTGGTGCCGGACACCACGCTACTGCCGTTGCTGTGTATCGTCATGCTCCCGGCCTGGTTGCTGCTGGCCGGGAAGCCGTTGATGATTGCCAAACGCCGCGGCGATTAGCTGCGGTTATTGCGCTCTTCCAACGCCTGGGTGACCGCGCGTAAGAAGTCAGGAATATCCATTTTCGGCAGCATCACTTCGACCATGGTTAACCTGTCGGCGTTGACGCTGTCGGCCATCGCCTCCTCCAGCTCGCTGGTTTGCGATACCCGCCAACAGCGAGAAGGCGTCTCTGGCGCAAAGGCGTCCGGGAAGCGGCTCCAGTCCCACAGCGCAATATCGTTGTAGCGCTGTTCCGGCCCGTGAATCGCGCGCTCGACGGTATATCCTTCATTATTAAGCAGCAAAATCAGCAGCTTTTGCTTATCACGCAGCATCGAGCTCATCTCCTGAATAGTGAGCTGCGCGGCGCCGTCGCCGATAATCAGCACAACCCTTCTGTCCGCGGCGGCGGTCTGCGCGCCATAGGCGGCCGGTAGCGTGAAACCAATCGATCCCCATAGCGGCTGTACTAATAACGTGGCCTGCGACGGCAGTTTTAACGCCCCGATACCGAATGCCGAGGTGCCCTGATCGGCGAGGATAATATCACCGGGGCGCAACTGCTTCTGTACTGTGCTCCAGAAACTCCGCTGCGTCAGGCTGCCTTCTGGCGCGCCGGAAGCATCAGGCGCAACAACGGTGGGCGGCGTCCATTCTGCCGATAATTTGGTAGATACATCGATCAACGCCGCCAGCGCCTGATCCATCGGGATCCGGCTAAACCAATGTTCGCCGACGCGGGCGGAAAAAGGCTGAATTTCGATGGTTTTCTCGTCCGGCAGATTGTGGGTAAAGCCAGCGGTAATGGTATCGGTAAAGCGCGTACCCACACAGATAATGGTATCGGCGCTTTCCATCACCTCGCGGGTTTGACCCGCGCTGGCGATCCCGCTATAGGTGCCGGCAAAACCAGCCCCCTGCTCGTCAAATAATCCTTTCCCCATCAACATGGTAGCGTGGGTGAGCGGCGCGGATTTTACCCATTTTTGCAGCGTTTCCTGCAGGCCATAGCGCTGGGCAAGGAAATCCGCCAACAGCGCGACCCGACGGCTGCTTCTTAACATTTTGGCCGCATGCTCGCGGAATCCGGCAAGGTGATTTTCATCGGCCGGTGGTCCTTTTATCTCTAAAGCGCGAGCCGGCGGAACCGCATGGGCTTTGGCGACGTCGGCAGGTAGCATCAGATATCCGGGGCGATGATGGGTCAGCATTTCGCTAAGCACGCGGTCAATTTCATGGCAGGCGTTGCCCGCCGTTAACGTGGCCTGGGTACAGGTAATTTGTTCGCTCATGCGCGCAAAGTGGGTGAAATCGCCATCGCCCAGCGTATGGTGCAACAGCTCACCACGCTGCTGAGCGCCGGTCGCTGGCGCACCAACGATATGCAGCACCGGAATATGTTCAGCATAGCTACCAGCCACACCGTTCAGCGCGCTCAACTCACCGACGCCGTAGGTCGTCAGCAACGCGCCAGCGCCTTTGATTCGCGCATAGCCGTCGGCGGCGTAGGCCGCGTTCAGTTCATTAGCACAGCCGACCCAGCCCAGCTCTTGATGGGCGATGACGTGATCGAGAAACTGTAAGTTGTAATCACCAGGTACGCCAAACAGGCGATCGATACCACAATCTACGAGACGATCCAGCAGGTAATCGCCAATGGTGTAAGTCGGTTGCATATCCATAGTCCTTATTCTTGTGCAGGTAATCTGAGTATTAGATATGCGATTTAACTGTCCAGATTGTGAGCGACAAAGTGGGTGGAAAGCAAAATTTACGCGTTTTCCCCATGTACTCCACTGCTGACATTGATTAGTGTAAACGTATACACACCCTGCTTTTGTTACGGAGGAAGTATGGTTTACCAGGCAAATACCACGCGATATCAGACCATGGAGTACCGCCGCTGCGGGCGCAGCGGTCTGAAGCTACCGGCAGTCTCTCTCGGTCTGTGGCATAACTTCGGCGATGAGACGCAGCTGGAGATCAGCCGGCAGTTATTGCGTCACGCTTTCGACCTTGGCATTACTCACTTTGATTTGGCCAATAACTACGGGCCGCCGCCAGGTTCCGCAGAAAGCAATTTCGGACGGATCTTCAAGGAAGATTTCCTGCCCTACCGTGACGAACTCATTATCTCCAGCAAAGCCGGTTATACCATGTGGGACGGTCCTTATGGCGACTGGGGTTCGCGCAAATATCTGGTCGCCAGTTTAAACCAGAGCCTGAAGCGAATGGGCCTTGAGTATGTCGATATCTTCTATCACCACCGCCCAGACCCGGAGACGCCGCTGAAAGAGACCATGTGCGCATTAGATCATCTGGTGCGTCAGGGGAAAGCGCTGTACGTCGGTTTATCGAATTACCCGCCTGAGCAGGCGCATCAGGCAATCAACATTCTTAACGACCTGGGTACCCCCTGCCTGATTCATCAACCGAAATACTCGATGTTTGAACGCTGGGTTGAAGACGGCTTGCTGGAGATGCTGCAGGCCGAGGGGGTGGGAAGTATAGCGTTTTCACCGCTGGCCGGCGGGCAACTGACCAACCGCTATCTGAACGGTATTCCGCCAGACTCGCGTGCCGCCAGCAGTAGCCGCTTTTTACAGCCGGAACAGCTGACCGCCGAGCGGCTGGAAAAAATCCGCCAGCTCGACGCTATCGCTGAACGCCGCGGACAGAAGCTGTCGCAGATGGCGTTAGCATGGGTACTGCGCGAAGATAAGGTCACTTCCGTGCTGATCGGCGCCAGTAAAACCACCCAATTGGACGATGCCGTCGGCATGTTAAACAACCGTCAGTTCAGCGTTGAAGAACGTGCCGCCATTGACGCGATCCTTGCGGTGTAAACTCATTTTTACTTTGGCAAAAAGTGCTATTTCTTGCGATTTAAGAGTTACCCGATGCTACAGCGCTTTACCGGCTCGTAATATCTGGTTAACAGGTCATTTAAGACCCGATCGTGAGGAGAAGAGTATGTTCAGGTCACTGATTCTGGCAGCGGTACTACTGGCCTGCGCGCCGGTTATCGCCAATGCTGGTGAAATCACCCTGCTGCCATCGGTAAAATTACAAATTGGCGATCGTGACGGTTACGGTAACTACTGGGACGGTGGCGGCTGGCGCGACCGTGATTACTGGCGTCGTCATTATGAATGGCGCGATCACCGCTGGCATCGCCATGATAACGGCTGGCATCGCGGTTGGGATAAACGCGGCTGGGACCACGGTCGCGGTAACGCTTACGAGCGCGGCTATCGCGAAGGTTGGAATGACCACCGCGGCGGCTGGAACCGGGGTGGCGGCCGTGGACATGGTCACGGACATCACTAATCAACAAGGGGAGCGAAGCGCTCCCCTTTTTCTTGTGGGGTTATAACGCCGAACCGATAATCAACCAACCGTTGAGCACCACCACAATCGCCACAATGACCCAGCCGATACGTTTTATCCACGGTGTATTAACTAAATCCCCCATCAGTCGCGCATCGCTGGTAAAAATCAGCAGCGGCACCAGCGCGAGAGCAATACCAAAACTCAGCAACACCTGACTCATCACCAGAATACGGGTCGGATCTAATCCCATCAGAATCACAATAAACGACGGCATCATGGTAATGGTTCGCCGGAACCACAGCGGAATATGAAAACGGATAAAGCCCTGCATCACCACCTGACCGGCAAGGGTACCAACGACCGTCGAAGAGAGACCGGCGGCAACCAGACTCAAGCCGAAAATGGTGGCGGCGGCATGGCTAAGCAACGGTTCGAGAGTTAAATAAGCCTGATCAAGATCGGCAATACCGGTGTGGCCGTTAAAGTGAAATACGGCGGCGGCGGTCGCCATCATCGCCAGATTCACAAAGCCGGCAATAGTCATCGCAATAGAGACATCCCAACGAGTCGCGTTATAGCGCTCTTTACGCGAGCCATCATGCAGGTTTTGCGTTAGCGACGAGTGCAGATAAATAACGTGCGGCATAATCGTCGCGCCAAGCACCCCCGCGGCGAGGAAGACCGCTTCGCCGTTCGGCAGGCTTGGGATAATCATCCCTTTGGTTAACGGTGCCAGCTCCGGTTGCGAGAAGATAAGCTCAACCACATAGGCCACCGCGACAAACAGCAGTAGCCCGCCAATCACCTTTTCCAACGGTTTCTGCCCCCGGCGCTGCAGCATGAGGATGAGGAAAGTCGCAACCCCTGTCAGTACCGCGCCCTGCAACAAGGAAACGCCGAGAATGAGCTTAAAGCCGATCGCCGCGCCGATAAACTCGGCCAGGTCCGTGGCCATGGCGATAATTTCCGCCTGCACCCAATAGAACCACACCACCGGGCGCGGATAGTGGTCGCGGATCTGCTCTGCCAGATTCTTGCCGGTTGCAATACCCAGCTTCGCCGACAACACCTGAATCAGCATCGCCATCAGGTTCGCCCATACCACCACCCATAGCAGTTGATAGCCAAAGCTGGCGCCCGCCTGAATGTTAGTGGCGAAGTTACCCGGATCGATATAACCGATAGCCGCAACGAACGCAGGTCCCATCAATGCGAGCTTCATCTTGCGCGCTGCGCGACCACTGCTATTCTCAACGCGACTGCTAGTCATTTTCTGCCTCTGGAAATATAGCCTTTGCTATGTTTAATGCTATCAAAATGCGAATGATTATCAAGTTCATTTGAAATGGTGATAATGATTGCTTTGATAGGAGGGAACGATAGCTAGCCGGGTAATGAAACGGGCGTGAGTATCTATTACGACGCGCCTTTCATCAGATTAGTACACTAATGCAACTTTTAGTACCTTTGCATAACATAACAAAAATGTACGATTGATCACTATTTTTGTTATTAGTCACAGTTCCTTGCAATAGTGTGGATTCGATCTCGTTTTCTTTAGGCTTGTTGCATAGAATGTGCACGGAAATTTAACCTGCCTCATATTTGGAGCAAATATGGACCGCGTCTTGCATTTTGTCCTCGCGATCGTTGTGGTGGCTATACTGGCCTTACTGGTCAGCCACGACCGTAAGCAGATCCGCATTCGTTATGTTATTCAATTACTTGTCATTGAAGTTTTGCTGGCATGGTTCTTCCTGAACTCCGATGTTGGTCTGGGTTTTGTGAAAGGATTCTCCGAGATGTTCGAAAAACTTCTCGGCTTTGCCAACGAAGGTACCAACTTCGTCTTTGGTAATATGAACGATAAAGGTCTGGCTTTCTTCTTCCTGAAAGTTTTGTGCCCGATTGTTTTTATTTCCGCGCTAATCGGTATTTTGCAACATATTCGCATTCTGCCGATTGTCATCCGCGCCATCGGTACTGTGCTGTCTAAAGTTAACGGTATGGGCAAACTGGAGTCCTTCAATGCCGTTAGCTCACTGATCCTCGGCCAGTCTGAAAACTTCATCGCCTATAAAGACATCCTCGGCAAAATGTCGCGCAACCGCATGTACACCATGGCGGCAACCGCGATGTCTACCGTATCCATGTCTATCGTCGGTGCGTACATGACCATGCTGCAGCCGAAATATGTTGTTGCCGCACTGGTGCTCAATATGTTCAGTACCTTTATCGTCCTGTCGCTGATTAACCCGTACCGCGTTGAGCAGAACGAAGAGAACCTGCAGATGTCTAACCTGCACGAAGGACAGAGCTTCTTCGAAATGCTGGGAGAATACATTCTGGCAGGCTTCAAGGTCGCGATTATCGTTGCTGCGATGCTGATTGGTTTTATCGCACTGATTTCCGCGCTCAACGCCCTGTTCGCCACTGTCACCGGCTGGTTCGGTTATAGCATCTCCTTCCAGGGGATCCTCGGCTACATCTTCTACCCGGTTGCCTGGATCATGGGCGTGCCGGCAAGTGAAGCGCTGCAGGTGGGAAGTATTATGGCGACCAAACTGGTATCTAACGAGTTCGTGGCGATGATGGATCTGCAGAAAATTGCAGCGACGCTTTCCCCGCGCGCGGAAGGTATCATCTCTATCTTCCTGGTTTCCTTCGCTAACTTCTCTTCTATCGGCATCATCGCCGGGGCGATTAAAGGCCTCAACGAAGAACAAGGCAACGTGGTCTCCCGCTTTGGCCTGAAACTGGTTTATGGCTCAACGCTGGTTAGCGTGCTGTCAGCCTCTATCGCTGCGCTGGTTCTGTAATCTCAAACCTTGCAGCAATAAAAAAGTCGGGCTTCAACACCCGGCTTTTTTTACGCCTTTAATTCACTTAGCGGCTGAGGTTTTCCTATCAGGTAGCCTTGCAAATAATCAACGCCCAACGCCAGCAACATCGCCTTCTGCGCCTCCGTCTCAACGTATTCCGCCACCACCGTTAACTGCTTTGCCCGCGCGATTTCAATAATGGATTTCACAATGATCGCATCAAGCTGGTCACTCTCAATTTCATGTACAAAGTAGCCATCGATTTTAACGATATCCGCCTGCAGACTCTTCAGACGCTCATAGTTAGCATAGCCGGTACCGAAATCGTCAATCGCAATAGCGCAGCCGAATTCACTTAGCTGTTGAATATTATGCTGGCTGGTATCCACATTCGAAAATGCCTGCTCTTCGGTGATCTCAATGGTGATATAGCTTGGCGAGACGTGATAGCGCTTAAACAGCGCAATAATCTGCGCCGCGCTATCCTTTTGCATTAGCGTATACGGCAGCAAATTGACGGAAAAGCGTCGCCCCGGATGCTGGTCAAATTGGCTAAACAGCGTTTCCAACACCAGCATATCGAAGCGCAAGCTGAGGTTGAACTGGGTGACAAGCGGAATAAAGCGATCTGGCATAATGATCGTCTCGCCACAACGCATGCGAGTGAGGATTTCGTAATACCCCTCCCCTGCCGCATTCTGAATCGGCTGTGCATACAGGAGCAGGTCGCGATCGTTTAACGCCTGTTTGATTTTGGTCAGCATCCGCACCTGCTCACTGGTTTGATCGGAGACTTCTTCCTGCGCCGTATCCAGCGCCAGTACCCGCTGAGTGGCCCCGGCCTGCTCCGATAACCAACTAAGCTGGCCCAGCATAGGGTGCAATTCAACCTCATCGCCGCTGTAGCTGCCCCACGCAGCGCCAAATTCTAAATCCAGAGTTTGGTTATGCCAGTTAAATTTGGTGTGATTAAGCATGGCGACAATATGATTAAGGCGCGCCGAAGGGTCCGGCCCTTGTAGTACCAGCAGCAACTCGCTACCCGGTAGCTGAAATGCTTTATCCCGGTTATCGAGCAACGGCTGCAGGCAATGGGCGACTTGTCGTTTGCAATCAACGCGCATCATCATGCCGTAATGGCGGCTAAGGAAGTCGAGATTTTCAATGCGCAGGCTGCTAATGACCACCCGGGGAGCCTGACGCAAATGCGCTTCCAGCGCCCGCAGATTGGGTAACCCGGTTAACGGATCTTCTTCTGCCCGATCGCGCCAACGTTGTTTAATTCTCTCACTGCGCGAATAAATATCCGTCATGTAAAATAAGCAAATCGTGAATGAAATTAACACTGACAGAACAAATGATAAGGAATACCCCGATTGAACGCCCTGAAGAAAATTTTTGTTATAGGCCACCAGGAAGAACGCGGAAATAGCCCACGTAATACGAATTAACTCATATCCTAATCGACCAATACCTATAAAATAGAGAATGAAAATAATAGGTACCAGATAACCAGCAATTAAGTCGGAATCATAGGGTGCGCACAGCACCAACATGATCGTAGTTAATACCGTAAACCAATATAAGGTAAAGGTCCGTTTTTCTTTCACCAGCCACGGCTGACAATGCCGCAGCCAAAAAACGCGCGCATAGCGCGGACAGACAATCATCCGCATTGGGTAATAGAAAGCGGTAGTGAAGATGAGCGCAGCGCAAATCAGCGCCTGAATATCCATCACCGAGTAGATGACCGACGCGGTGCTGAAGTAGCTGGAGACCGTTATCGGGAAGGCAAAGAAACTCCCTGCCAGGTACATCGTCAGCTTAAGCAGTACAGGCGCAAAGAAGCCACCCCAAAAAATCCTACGGCCAATATGCTGCCTGGCTGGCCGACCACTACGCCATTTTTTTCCCAAAAACGAACGCACAATGGCGCAGGAGACCAAAACGGCAAACAGTTGACAAAATAACAGGATAGCCGCCTGACTCCAGGTTAAATCTATTATAAAAGTATTAGTTATCGCAAAAACGACAATCAACGGTATGACCGCATACCGACCAAAAATAAAAATAGCCGAATACATCACGCTTAACGGTAACCAGGCGAGATAGATTTGTTTTCCGTCGATAATAGTTTGTGGCGAAATTAATCGAGACAATGGAATAAAAATCAAACAAACAATTAACGCCAGCAGAGTTTTTTTAACTTTGATGTTAATTTTGTCAGTCATTATTGTTAATCAATACCTCTGTGGCTAAACATTAAAAGCATTCAGAAAATACTATGTCGCTTAATAATAGCAGGCAAGAGAATAGATCAAGAAAAAATCTGAAATTACGTTCGTTTGTAATTGTTTGATACTCACTGACGTAAGCACAAAGCGCTTTACATAAACGGCATGAAAAACAAAAACCCCGCCGTAGCGAGGTTTTGAATTTTGGTGGAGCTAAGCGGGATCGAACCGCTGACCTCTTGCATGCCATGCAAGCGCTCTCCCAGCTGAGCTATAGCCCCACAGGACCTCTTTACGAACCAAATCCGCTGGGTGCAGAATTTGGTGGAGCTAAGCGGGATCGAACCGCTGACCTCTTGCATGCCATGCAAGCGCTCTCCCAGCTGAGCTATAGCCCCGTAACGTAAAGCGTGTCGTGTTGACGGGCGGCATAATATGAATTCCTTCGCCAGGTGTCAACGGCAAAATCAATCCTCCTCATTCAATCGCTGAAAAAGCAGGCAAATAACTGACAATGCGAGCCTTATCTCAGGTAGGCGTTAAACATGTCACGATTTCCTGTAAAAGGATGCTATAACATGAAGCACTAATTCCCACATATTTAATCAGGAAATAGTATGCTCAAGGAACGAATGACACCGGAAGAAATTGCGCATCTAACTGGCTTCAGCCGACAGACGATAAATAAATGGGTTCGTAAAGAGGGCTGGCAAACATCGCCGCGGCCTGGCGTACAGGGTGGTAAAGCACGTCTCGTTCACGTTAACGAGCAGGTACGGGAGTTTATCCGCAGCGCCCAGCGCGTCGCGGAAACGCCCTCCGCTTATTCTGCAGCAGAGACTGACCTTGAACCTTTATTGCTTACCCTCTGTAAAGAGATGACCCACCGTGAACAAAAGCAGCTGATGTCGCTGTTGTTGCGCGAAGGCATTACCGGATTATTAAACCGTCTTGGAATACGCGGCCAGTGAAACACGAATGATGAAACTGAAAGAGAAAATGACGCCTGCGGAGCTTGCCGACATTCTGGGTCTGGCCAGACAGACAATCAACCGCTGGGCGCGAGAACAAAAATGGCGGACCGAAGCGATTCCCGGCGTCAAAGGCGGACGCGCGCGTCTGATTGTCATCGACAGATCGGTGCTCGAATTTCTGACCAATATTCCGGCATTTCGTCATCTGAACGAAGAGTATCAGCTCGCCGAACAACCCGGCGGCTACTTTATTAATGAAGCGGATGCCGTTTGGCGGCAAATCGCCGACACGCTGCAACTGATGACCAGTGCAGAACAAACGCATCTGCGCGATCTTCTCGCCCGCGATGGTATTAGCGGTTTCTTAACGCGGCTAGGCATTAGCACAACCACCAAATAGCGGCGAAAAAAACGGCAGGATTAACCTGCCGCTGGATTCACCTTGAGCTCAGACTCAGGACTGCTGGTTTTCGCGTTCGGCAATAAATGCCAGCGCTTTATTGATGCGCTCAACGCTGCGGGATTTACCGATCGCATGAACGGTGACGTCCAACGCCGGGGATTGACCAGCGCCAGTCACCGCAACGCGCAGCGGCATACCGACTTTACCCATCCCCACTTCCAGCTCATCGGCGGTCGCCTGAATCGCATGGTGTACATTTTCCGCCGTCCAGTCGCTAATCGCCATCAACTTATCGCGAACCACTTCCAGCGGTTGACGTGCAACCGGGCGTAAGTGTTTCTTCGCCGCATCGGCGTCAAACTCGGCGAACTCTTCATAGAAGTAGCGGCAGCTCTGCGCTATCTCTTTGAGTGTTTTGCAACGTTCGCCCAGCAGTTTCACCAGCTCAGCCAACTGCGGGCCATTGCGGGTATCGATATTTTCCTGTTCGATGTGCCACTGCAGATGCGTTGCCACGTACTCTGCCGGCAGCGTATTGATGTAGTGATGGTTCAACCACAGCAGTTTGTCGGTGTTGAACGCACTGGCGGACTTACTGACTGCGCCCAGCGAGAAGAATTTGATCATCTCTTCGCGGGTGAAGATTTCCTGATCGCCATGGGACCAGCCCAGACGCACCAGATAGTTCAACAGCGCTTCCGGCAGGTAGCCGTCGTCACGATACTGCATCACGCTCACCGCGCCATGGCGCTTGGAGAGTTTTTTACCATCGTCACCGTTGATCATCGACACGTGCGCGTAAACCGGCACCGGCGCATTCAGCGCTTTGAGGATGTTGATCTGGCGTGGAGTGTTGTTGATGTGGTCTTCGCCGCGGATCACGTGAGTGATCGCCATATCCCAGTCATCCACCACGACGCAGAAATTGTAGGTCGGGGAGCCGTCGGTACGGCGAATGATCAGATCGTCCAGCTCCTGGTTGCTGAATTCGATCGGCCCGCGGATCTGGTCGTCAAAAATAACCGAACCTTCCTGCGGGTTAGCAAAACGCACGACGCACGGCTCATCGGCGGCGTGATGCTGATGGTCATGGCGGCAGCGGCCATCGTAGCGAGGCTTCTCGCCATTTGCCATCTGCTCTTCACGCAACGCATCCAAACGTTCTTTAGAGCAGTAGCACTTATAAGCCGTACCTGCTTCCAGCATTTCATCAATGACCGCGTTATAGCGATCGAAACGTTTAGTCTGGAAGTACGGACCTTCATCCCACTCCAGATTCAGCCAGTTCATCCCATCCATGATGGCTTCAATTGCTTCCGGGGTGGAGCGTTCGAGATCGGTGTCTTCAATACGCAGCACAAACTCACCGTCGTGATTACGTGCAAAAAGCCAGGAATAGAGAGCAGTACGCGCACCGCCAACGTGCAGATAGCCTGTTGGGCTTGGCGCGAAGCGAGTTTTGATTTTCATGAATTGGCCTTACGTTTAATAAAGATGCCGGTAGCCGGCAGTGTTCTTGGAATTGATAGGGGAATATTCTAACACCACAGGCTGATTCCTCAATGTAGATCCCGTCTGAACATCACGGTTTACCATTTTTGTTTATAAATCATACTCTATGGCTGGTTTTGCGATCGCTTTGTTTAATTTTACGACGAACAAACAAATTATTTAGAAAAGGCGTTGACTCATTTTCAACTCTCCCTATAATGCGACTCCACACAGCGGGGGTGATTAGCTCAGCTGGGAGAGCACCTCCCTTACAAGGAGGGGGTCGGCGGTTCGATCCCGTCATCACCCACCAACTACTTTATGTAGTCTCCGCCGTGTAGAACAGAAAATTGAGAAGTGGGTGATTAGCTCAGCTGGGAGAGCACCTCCCTTACAAGGAGGGGGTCGGCGGTTCGATCCCGTCATCACCCACCACTTTCTCGCCAGCTGGATTTTCTGTCAAAATGTGAAGTACCGAAGTGGGTGATTAGCTCAGCTGGGAGAGCACCTCCCTTACAAGGAGGGGGTCGGCGGTTCGATCCCGTCATCACCCACCACTTCGGGTCGTTAGCTCAGTTGGTAGAGCAGTTGACTTTTAATCAATTGGTCGCAGGTTCGAATCCTGCACGACCCACCAATGTAAAAAAGCGCCCTAAAGGCGCTTTTTTGCTATCTGCGATATTTAAGATTCGAACCTGCAGCAGGTTCGGGTCGACAAAATTGTCGGGAACAATTTTGCACAACGCGTAGCGTTGCCCGAAGGGCGAGTCTCAGGATGAGACGAGTAGCGAAGAGAGACAACGGAGCCGCCTGCGGCGACGGCCCGAAGGGCGAGCGAAGCGAGTCATCCTGCACGACCCACCAATGTAGAAAGGCGCCCTAAAGGCGCTTTTTTGCTATTTATTTCAGATCCATCTTCACCGTCACATTGCCTTCAAATTGCCCGGCAGCGGGCTGCGCGCTTTGGGTGCTTACTGGCGCGGCTTTGATGCTAACCACCCCGTCGCCCTGCTCGTCCAGGGTGATGGGGAACTCAAACGTACCGTCTAACGGCACATTTTGGTTGTTGCTGTCGAATACCCGTACGCCCAGATCGTCCCGGCCAATTAACTTTGCGATGAGCGGTTCACCGCTTACCGTGCCCTGATCGGCGCTTAGCGTCAGCTTTATACGGTCCGAGCTGCCTACTGCGCTGCTATCGCAGTGGTAATGGATATCGACATTTTTCAGCGTGTATCCCGCCGGGGGCTGGCCTGGAGTCACAAACTGCGATTTCACGATGCTGCCCAGATCGGCTTCAATGGTGGTACCCGCATTAATCGTGCAGCTTAACGGTGCCGTGACCGCGCCACTCATCCAGACATCAGAGACATGATAAAAATACGTTGCACATGATGACCCATCACTACCGCTTGCGATAGAAATGCACGCGTAGTACTGCACCATCAGGGTGTGCGGAATGACCTCAACGCCCAGAATCGGTTTGTTGACAAAAAGCCGTACGCTGAAAGTATTCAGGTTAAATTGACGTTTGGGGTAGCTGGGATTCTTGGCGCATACGCTGGCATCCTGTTCCTTGAATTGGGGGGCGTTTTTCCAGGCCATTGTCGATACCCCCACCGGTGTCGGATAGTTGTCTATAGCCAACGATTCGCCTCCAGATTCAGCGTAGGCCGTCACACTAACATCAAGACTATCCGTAAGCTTACCACGCGCCCCCGCAGCCCCTGCCTGGAGTGGAGATCCGGCGTACACAGTTTCAATGATTGGCGAAGTATTGAGTACATTACCGTGGCAGAGGCAGCTGGCGGTTACCGCTGGCCCCGACCCGGTAATAGTGTCTGATATATCGGTATATTGGCCAGCCTTATTTTTGCTGGGGTCAATTTCATGACTGACAACGGCCTCGTAGGTTGCCGTTGAGGTAAAACAGTCACTCAGCCAGACACTCGCGTGCGCCGGTCCGGCAGTGAGCAGGCAGAATAAGGCGGCTGACAGGGAAAGGCGCAATGTGTTTCTCATGTGCTGGTTCCTATTGGCAAAGCGCGTGAAGATAACGGATCCCGGTTTGCGTGGCTTCGGCTTGCTCAGCGCTCACGTTAAGCTGCACGCGGCATTGCTGGCTGGGGGCGTTGCCCCATTTCACGCGTAACAGCGTGTCATTGCGAATACCGGCCAGGTAGAGCGTGCCTGTTTCGTCCACAATACCGTTCACGGCGAGCGCATCGACAGTGGCCATCGCGCCAAACGGTACGGTCGCCCCATTCGGGCGGGTGAGGGTGATGAGCAGGCGATAGCCAATGTGAGCATTAAAGGTGGCGGTCACGGCGGCATTGCGCGATGGGATCACCGTGACGGCGGTTTCGTCGGTATCCACGTCTTCCGGCAGGCTATTGGTATCAATCCGGATAGCATTCTCCTGATAGGCGCTTAATGAGGGGATCACGGCATTACCCAGCCAGTCGGTTTGAATACCGCGCTGATTTTGAAAACGCACGCCCGATGCGCCATCGGCGGTGACGATCGCGAACTGGCTGCCCAGCGGCTGCGCCAGCGTTACGCCGTGAGGATGGGCAACCACCGCGCCGTTGATGCCGTAGTTCAACCGTTGGGTATTATCTGACCAGTAGTAGCCAGCGCTCAGGTTGGCATATTGCGAGCGGTAGCTCCCGGAGATGTTGCTGGTATCGCCCTGCCCCTGATTGGCATGGCTTTGCTGGAAGGAGTAGCTGAGTCGGTCATCATCCAGCAGCGTGCCGCTCAGCCCCAGGTTGTGTTGCGTGCTGCCGTGCTTACTGCTACTCATGTTGTAGCTGCTCCAGGCTTTCGGCAGCCATGTGCTTAATGGGATACTGAACCCAAGCGCAATCATTTGATCGCTCGTGCTGCCCCCACTTTTGCTGTAGGTATACGTCAGGTGCGTACTCACACTGCTGATCATCGCATTCACCCCCAGCGACAGGCTGCTATCCGTGTATGACGAGTCCCAATAGTCTTGCTGATAGCCATTCAGATAGATATTCACGCCCGCGATAGTTTGATTGATGCTGGCCTGGATCCGGTTGCGCTTGTTGTAGCGGAACAGGGGATCGTCGTCCTGGGCGTCGTAGTGCTGGTTGGCGTCGGCAAAGCTGTAATAGCCCTGCGTCGAGTAGCGATAGCCTGCCAGGGTGAAGTTGGTGTCGGTCGCGTCAATTTTTCCGGAGTAGAGCAAACGATAAGACTGACCGCTATGCTCGGTGTCGTTGTCCAGCGTGGTATTGGCGTAGGTCACATCGGCCGAAATCGCCCCCAGCGAGCCTAAAGAAAGGCCGGTACCCGTATTGATCGCCCGATAATCTTTGGCGCCGGTGACGCCGCCGAACAGCGTCATGACGTTATTCAGGCCATAGATGAGGCTGCCCTGCACGAAATCCGGCTCATTTTGATCGCTACCGCTGTCGGCCCGGTAGCGGCCTGCGGTGAATTCATATTTTATCCCGCCGGGGCGTTGCATGACGGCAATATTGGAATAAGGCTGGGTAAAGTGGTGCTCGGTGCCGTCCGCTTCTTTCACGGTGATATCGAAATCACCGCTGTTGGTGGTGGAATACAGATCTTTAATTTCAAAGGCGCCGGGGGCGACGCTCTGTTGATAAATCAGATAACCGTTCTGGCGTACCGACACCTCGGCGTTGGAACTGGCGATCCCGCGGATAACTGGCGCATAGCCGCGCTGGCTGTAAGGCAGCATCTCTTCATCAGAAGCCACGTTGATGCCGCGATATTGCACGCTGTCAAACACATCGCCTCTGGTGTTGCTTTCGCCCGCGGTAAACTGCGACCTTAACGCGTCAATATCATGCTGCACGTAGGTATTGATGGTCTCCCAGTGGTTGTCGTTGTCGCTGTGCGTCCAGGTGGTGTAATTGCGTAGCCGCCAGCCGCCGACGTTCGCGCCGCCGCGAACATTCAGGTACTGGCTGTCGGCAGTGTGATGAGACGCATCCTGCTCCCGGGAACCCGAGAAGGCATAGTCGGCAAACGCCACCGGTGCGCCGTCATCCCAACGAGAGGGGTCGATATACCCCTTTCCCATCCCCGCGATGGCCGCCTGAGGGATGCTCAGGCGCAGCGTCATGGTAGAAAAATCTAGCGTGGCCTGCGCCTGCGCAATGTAGTTCCCCAGCGGCTGGGGAAGCGGTTTGGCAGCGTCGAGCGCGGCTAAATCGGGGTATTTATCAACGGCCACGCCCCATTTGCGCAGCATCTCGGGGGTGAACTGGGGGATCAGCTCACCCTTTTCGCCGCCGAGGTAGGTGATATTCATGTCGCCCAGGCGCGTCTCATTGATCTTCACGCTGGAGGAGTACGTACCGGGCAGCTGGGTATTCGATTGCGAGAACAAAGAAAGGTCGATGTCCTGCTGCGTAAGCATGTCGCCTTCCAGCGCGGAAGGCGCAAAATCATATTCACGCGCCTGCGCCAGGCGGGACGATGCCAGTAAACAAAGACTAATACATTGGGCCAACAGCGTAAATCGCCAGACGGACAGATAAGGTGAGCGCGACGATTCCAAAGCCATCATTACCCCTGGCTTAGCGCTGCGGTGTGCTGAGAGGACGCGCTGCCGTAATCGGTAATACAACGCCAGTGCGCAGTATGTTCGGTCGCATTCTGAGGAATCGACAGCTGGACGCTGGATTTCGGCGCCACCATATCCGCGTTGTTGAGTGCGACATTGCCAAGCTTCAGGGAGTCGAAAACGCTGTAAAACGCGCCGTCATTGATGACCGTTAACCGGTTGCCCTGACGGACAAAGCGCAGCTTCTCGCATGTTTCACCGGGCGTGCCGGATAACGTTTTAGGCCGCCAGAACAGCTTCAGGCGGGTTTTATAGTTCAGCCGCAGCACGTTTTTGTCGCGGTCTTCTTTGGCGGTGCCGGGGATCGTGCGCACGTTCAGGTAAAACAGTGACTCTTGATCGAGCGGAAGCGCGGCACCATTCCACGCGATACGCAAACTTTGTTCTTTTTGGGCATCAAGGCGAAACAGCGGCGGGGTGACGATAAATGGCCCGCGGGTCTTGCCATCGCCGGTATCCGTCCAGGATTGAACCAGCCACGGCAGCTCGCTGTCTTTATTCACCAGAGGAAGTGAAACCTCTTTTTTATTCGCGTCATAAATAACGCGCGTACGCCCAATCTGAACGCCCGCCGCATCGCAAAAGGGGGCGACAAAAATAGGGGTAAATAATAAAGCACGAAACAGCATACGCATAATATAAGCTTATTCCGGATGAATGTTTTAAATAAGAAAGATAACGACTTAAGAATCATTAAGCCGTTATCTTTCCTGAAACAAAAAAACATTTGATAATGTGTGGTGACGATTTATTGTTTTTATCAATGATAAAGAATATTGACCGTCATATCCGCATCTGCGGGCCCTGGCGTTACGGTGGCGGAGTAAGACTTATAACGCGCATTGAAATTTGCCGACACATTCGATCCATCGACTGTTGGCAAACCAACCCAGATATGCCCTTCACTACCGTCCATTGGTATCAGTTCGTTATCGTTCCCATCCTCACTCAACGCAATACCAACACCAGTTGCAGCGTCATCGCCAGCGGCAGTGGTGGAGATTTTGCTCACCGCCAGCAAGTTAACATCCTCGGAGACCGTCGGACCATTGAACGTTAGCTGAACAGCAGCTAAACCATCGCTTGCCAGCGGGCACCCCGATAACGTAATGGTAAACGGTACCATTGCGGATTCTTTTCCCGACACGTCAAAATACGATGGCGCGATAGTGCCCAATGAGACATCGCCGTCCTCCATCGTGCAAGACGGGCTGACAATTTCCCCGCTAAAGTGGATGGTGCCCGCATTATCTTCCTCGGCCAGAACGTGACCTGATATTAATGCCAGCAATATACCTGACAGTATTTTGTAGTTTATATTCATAAAAGCAATCCTTTCCTTTTGCTAATATCATAAAATAATACTTCACACCTGACATTCTTAATATAAACCTGGCAACTTGTCTTCAGACACATTTATTTTTTAAAATTTAGTCCAATGTTGGACTCCCCGAATCGGGCGATGATGATGCCGATGAGTTGATGACCAATAACAACCGGGTCTTGCCAAAGCGCCCCGTATGACGTTGAATTCGTCACTTATTTATTTTAATCAGGATACCCTTCTTTGTTTCAAGATAGCCTGATTTCTTGAGGTCGGAAATAAACCGCATAATCCAGCTACGGGAGAGCAAGGTTCGCTCCTGGAGATAGGCCAGCACCGTCGTGTTAGCTCGTACGATTTCTGGTTCCTTGTAAAGCGCATCCAGGAGAATACGGGCTGTCTTGTTATGATCATTATTTATCAATACATTGTTGTATAGATGATAAGACATTAGCATCCAGGTCAAATTAGCCGTCTGTTGCTTCCACAGATTGAACTCTTCAAGGTATTGATTGAAAAGTTCAATGGGTATCAGGGCATACTTAATTTCGCTGATGGCCCGGATTATGAAATAATCGGCCTGGTCCTCTGGCACCCCCGTCCCCAGCACAACAGGTGCTCGCATGGTCGATAGCGTTCTTAAATCCTGCTGTCGGGCCAGGGAGATATGACCCTCGATTAACAGGATGACCTGTTTTTTACCCTGGAAATTAAGAGAAACTCGCCTGTTCTTCTGCCCATGCCGCACTTTTACTCTATCTTTCAGGGCATCAATGATATCTGCAATGTCTTTTGTTGGTTTGCTCTTACGAATGTTCGGTAGCTGGCTACTCATCATCACCCCGAATTATAGGTATTTTAAAATGTTGGGCGAAACTGATGAACCCATGGTTCATCGACATTATAAAACACTTTGGGATAATAAAGCAGCGCCATTCAGAAATAGCATTCATTACGCATCGGATCTCTGCCTCGCAGCGGCTGGCAGCAGAATCGATGCGTGTTTAGTGGAGGTTTCGATAAGGCAATCGGAACCGTGCCGCTGGTCATGTCACCATACGGAAACCTATCCCCCGATTTTTCAGGAATCACGGATGCTGTTTATTGGTAATTCGCAATCACCTGCACGATGGCGTTCGCGGAGCCATACATGGCATCTCCTGTCGTTCGGACATAACGCGCCGCCATTTTGATGGTGTTATCCCCGCCAGTAAAAGCATTGCCACCAATGGGCGTACTGTTCTTGCTAAATGCTGAGTTCAGCGTATTTGCATCTACCGGGGTCCCTAATATGACCGGGGAGGCAGGATCATCGCCGGTCGTTTGTGTGCTGTAATCTCCCCATGCCAGCTGAATGCCATAACCCTGAGCACCGCTGCCATCAAGCGCGATAATGCCCCGGTTTGCGTCAATCACTTCACTATTTAAAGGGATAATTTTAACCTGAACGCGACCATTTAGTTGATTATTCGCGGTGTATGACCCACCCGGTGAGATATTATAATAATTAGAATGTGGGTCTAATTGTTTAGTATCGTAGGTGCCTCCGTAGCCGTAACCATCCGGGCAAACCAAATGAAAGCTTGCATCCTTCCAGTCCGAATGGCCGTTCAAGCCATCATATTTCCCCATATCAACATTGACGTTATCACCCTGAACATTGCACGTTCCTGGCTGAAAGATAAATGATGCTGTGAGTATACGGGAACCTGAAACGTATGCCTTACCATTCCCCCCACCACCTTCTGAGTAAATTGAGACAATTCGTTCAGGGTACTGGCTTGTCAGCGTATAACCGAAATCATCAAGAAAGATAGCCATTTCAGGTCCTGTTACTGTAATAGGACCTGAAGCCAAAGGAATAATTCCGGGAACCTTCCAAAAGGTAACATCAACATACATAACATTACCGGACGCATACCTACCAGTACCCCCATGAATATTTGGGAAAGCCTTATACGAAAAATTAGCATGAACAGGATCACTTACCGAAACACCAATACCTGGGACATTTGTCGGAAATATATTATTACCAGATTTATTGGTGATTAAGGTTGGGCTTGATAACATGCCCAAATCACTATAAAGCCCTCCCGTACAGTTAGCCGACGCATTCAATACAGCCACCGATTTGAACGTATAAAGTGCAGTATAGTCAGGTATACTTGTCCCAACTGTAATTTTTATATCCGAAGGCATAAGTTCAAAGGGAACATGAATTTTGGACCATGGATCATCTGTGGGCTCACAATCAATGGACGCTGCAAATACCGATTCAGCATGAAAGAAAAAAACTAAAAATATAATCTTCACAAAAAACATTTTATTAAAAGACATAACTTCCTCTACTGGCACACACTGCTAAAACGCTGAATCGCATTTTTGCTGTTCTTATTCGGATCGGAGGCATCCAGCGTATACGCCACCTGACACTGGCTGCGGTTATCCTCGCCCCATTTCACGGTTAACCGGCCTTTCGCTTTACTCACTTTCACGTATATCACCCCACCCTGTGATACCGCACCGATATGCGTATTATCATCATCAAAAATATCGGCCCCGAACGGCAACGGCTCCCCATTCCAGGTGGAAACGATCAGCAGCGGCGTGCCGGTACGGGTATTAAACTTCACTTTGACCACCGCCCCGTCCCGCGGCACCACATCCTTCGCGGTGTTTTCGAACTCCACGCCTAAGTCAGAACCCTGCGGGTCAATGGAGACATGGTTTTGCTGATAAGGCATCAGCGACGGCGCCAGCGCATAACCCGATGAATCTATCGTAGAACCAGAACTGCCGGACACCCGCGCCCCCTCTGCCCCTTTCGCCTCAATCAGGGCATAGCTATCGCTGTTCGACGGTGAGAACGTCACGCCACCGGAGTGAATCACCATCCCCCCGGACATCCCGGCGGATGAACTGCTATAGCCCTTACCGGTACTGTAGCTGCCGTTGAGCGTCGCTTTGCTGCCTGACCACGAGCCGCTCACGCTGCCGGAGCTGCCGGAATAGTCATCATGGCTGCCGCTGATGCTATAACCATACTGGTTATCATCCCCGAGTGAGCCGGAAAGGGTCGCCTGCTCGCCCTGGTTGCCATCGCTGTCGTTGTTGTAACGCATACTGACATACGGCGCTTTAGCGTGGCCCGGCCAGAGGGGCATTGACAACATCAGATACCAACTGGTCTGGTCCACACCATTTCCGCTCTTATTTCGGCTGGCGTTGATGCTGTAGTTCAGCCATTTATAGCTGTTGGAGTACCCTGCCTGGTACTGCGTGTCATAGCCGCCGCCGTCATTCCAGTAATTCTGCACCGATGCGCTGATATACAGATTACCCAGGCCTGCCGGCAGCCCCTGGTTCAGGCTAACCCAGAACTGGTTCTTTGATCGCCAGACGGTGTCCGGGCTGTCGCCATGATGAATGGCGTCGCGTGTCTGCACCGCGGTCTGGAAGTCCATATAGCCGGAGCTGGAATAGCGATAGGTCGAGATGGTGATGTTACTGTTAGTGGCATCAATCAGTTTGCTGTAGTTAACGCGGTAACTTTGCCCGGATAAATCGCCCGCTTCGCCGCCGAGGTGGCTACGTGCCTGGGTGACATCGACGCTGATCGCGCCGACAGGCGTTCCCACCGCACCGCCAATCAGCCCCGCCTGATAATCCTCGCTGTACTGAACCCCGGCATAGGTGGTCAGGATATTGGTGATACCACGCATCCAGGTGGTTTCCAGGAAGCGCGGCGTTTCGGATGTACTGTAGTAATTACGCAGCTCACCAACCGTGGCGGTAAACTGCTGCGCACCGGGCCGTAGCGACAGCGCCAGCGAAGAATACGGGACAGTGTATTGTTGAGATGAGCCATCCGCCTCGTCAACGGTCACATCCAGATCGCCGCCATAACCGGTCGGCCCTAAGTCGTCGATGAGGAAGGCCCCCGGCGCAACGGTGGTCTGATAGATGATATTTCCCGACTGACGCACCGTGACTTTAGCATTGGTTTTCGCCACCCCCCGGATTTCCGGCGCATAGCCCCGCTGCGAGGCCGGTAGCATGCGATCGTCGGTGGCCAGCTGCGCGCCGGTAAACGAGAGCGAATTAAACATCTGCCCGGACGTGTAGTACTGCCCCAGATAGAGGCGGCCATTCACAAATTCTGTATCGCGCTGCAAATAAGTATTGCTGCTCTGATAATGGCCCCCGGCGTCCTGATCCCAGTTATACGAGCCGTTGTGCCGGAGATACCATTTGCCAATATTCAGCCCGGCATTGAGAGAGGAATAGAATGAACGGGACGTTTCCGCATTGTCATAATGCGACTCATAGCCATTCATATAGTAACCCAGCATCAGCGCCGGTACGCCGCTGTCCCACATTGCCGGATCCACGCTGCCCCGTGAAATGTGCTGCATGTAGATTTGCGGCACATTAATATCAAGCTGCTGTTTGTCCGCATTAAACTTAACGCTGGCACCCGGCAGCAGATGCGCCAGATCGGTACAGGCCCCTGGTGCCGTTATATCTTCCCGGCTGTCAAACGGCAGTTTCTCGACATTGAGTTTGATGAGCTTAACTATTTTGGGGGTTAAACACGGTGTCACAATTTTGTTATGGCCTTCCGTAAATACCACCTCGTCATGAGCAACAGGTTGTTGATTGACCAGAATATCAATGCGGTATTTTCCCGGCATCACGCTCGCGCCATAGGCAAAACGGCTGACATCAATAGCCTGCGAATTTCTTTCCTGACGTAACAACTGCGGATCGAACTCCACGGCTTCTTCTGTGGCAGGTTCTACTGATGTTTCTGTATTTTTCTCACCGGTGGCCGCACTGCTAATTTCACTGCCGCTGGCACAATAAGGCGAGAACAGAATAAACGCGGAAAGACAATACAGGTGAATGCGAGAAAAGCTGCCTCCATTTATCATCATAAAGCCACCAACGTCCTTGTCAGCAGAAATTAACTTTTCGCTTTGTGGTTAACTAAAGCGCCATAATCATTGACGGTACTAAATGACAGGTTGCTAATGCTGCCCGTATTTTTTAACGGATAGGTTTGTGATTCCCCGGGGGCAATCATCTTGCCTTTGACTTCGCTATTAACGCCTTTACCCTGGTAACTAATATTCAGCAGTGAAATATTATATTTTGAATTATTAATCACCATGACGTTACTGTTGTTCAGGCGCCAGTGCAGTTCATCCACCGCACTGATACTGTCGCCTTCCAGCCCTTCCGGACGATAAAAAAGCTTAATTCGGGTGCGGAATACCACATTAAGTTTCTGTTTTACCTCACCGCTGTTTTTCGCTTTGGAAGGAACCTCAAGGATATTCAGCCAAAAAACGGACTCTTTGTCGGTAGGTAGTGCGGGAACGCCGGTGTAGCTGATACGTATCGTCTGGCTATTATTCGGCTCAACCCTGTTGATGGGCGGAGTGAGCACAAACGGCACTGAAATTTTTTCCGGTGCCGCTTGCTCATCACCACGATCGATCCAGCTTTGAATTAAAACCGGCGCTTTATTTTTGTTGGTGACATTCACCGTCACTTCATTTTTACTTCCCTGATATATCACCCTGGTGCCATCAACAACAATACTGGCGCAAGTATCCGCGCTGAATAACACCGCTGAAATAAATACCAGGCACGCCAGTGAAGATTTACTGCCAATATTACGTATGATTCTCATAAATAAAAACTCAAAGTCAATCAGGGAAGTGAATGATATTACTTACTCGTAGGTTAAATCATAATTAACTGTGCTGGTAACCGCGCCTTCCGATGCCCCACCCGCCGCACTGTAGTAGCGAACGCTATATTTCATGACCATTTGCGCGCCTTCAGTCGTGTCAATATCGACTTTTCCTGATGTACTGGCAGCTTGCGCCGTAGTATCACCAATTTTCACCAGGGCGCCAGTATGATCATAAATGCCTAATTGCACATTCGTGGCGCCGCCAGTAGTCGCGGTGTTATTCAAATAGCCCGCATTGTCGCTGTTATCACTTGTAAATCTCGGGTACATTTTTGTCTTCGTGGTGTCACCAAAATCGCAGTTCTTCGCAACAATAGAAAAATATTCTGGGTCGGTCGAGCTCTGAGGCGCTGTCAGGTCCTTCGCGTGACCAGCTAGCAAGGTAATATCTCCAGAGCCACCAGTACCTACCACTGCGTCATGACTGTCGTGCAATTCGACGTCACAGGTTACCGCGTCAATCGAACCGGTAAAGGTGATGGTATTGGTTGCCGAAGCGATAGACACGTTAAGTAAACTCAGTGATAACGCCCCGCCAACTAATATTAATTTCTTAAATTTCATATACAACTCCATTTGATTTATTCATTTCTAAAAACAATACAATATTTATTATTCACGCCAACAATGAATGGTATTTATGGGTGCATAATAAATTGTTTATACGATACATCTGTTGTTTTTTTTCAGACAGATTTATTTTTAGAATATAGTCCAGCATTGGACAATTTATTGCGGAGACGTTGGGTCGCGATCGTATTGATGTTTATATTCGATATAGTGGATCCTGCAAACGTTCATCCATCAAGCATTGCCCCTGCTCCCGCACCACATCCCACAACGCTTGCGCGGCGGTAGATAGCGAACGCTTTTTACGCCGTGCCAGCATCAGCTGGCGCTCGACACCCGGATCCAACCGCTTCACCACCAGCGGGCTGCCTTCTGGCAGCGGCAGCGCCAGTGCCGGAATAATGCTAATGCCAATACCTGCGGTGACCATGGGAAACAGCGTCGCCGGATGACCAATTTCCTGCACAATATCCGCCTCAATCTGATGTAAGCGAAGTGCCGCATCAATCAGCATACGGCTACCGGACGCATAGTCCTGTAAAACCAGTTTCGCTCCCTGAAGCGCTTGCCAGTCAACGTTCGCTAATTCTGCAAACGGATGGTCATTTCTGCATAGTAAAAAGAACGGTTCCGACAGCACGGTCTCACACTGCAAATCACTGACCGCACCGGGGTCAATGACGATGCCAAAATCCACGTCGCCTTGACGAATACTTTCAAGAACCCACTGCTGAGGACGGTCGTGCAGCACAAAGCGGATATCTGGATAGCGCCGGTTACTCTCGGCAATGCATTGGGGGATCAGGTGCGCTGAGATAGTCTGGCTGGCGGCGACCCGCACGGTTCCGCTCAATTGCTGCCCTACCCGCCCCGCTTCGCGGAGGGTAACGTGCAGTTCATCCAGCAACCGCTCAAGCTTGCCCGCCAATTGATGGCCAGCTTCGGTGAGCACCACTTCACGCGTCGTTCGGTCGAGCAGGCGTACCCCGGTTTGATGCTCCAGCTCCTTAACGCTATGGCTAACCGCCGACTGGCTGAGGCCAATAATTTCCCCGGCCCGGCTGAAGCTGCGCGCCCTGGCAACGGTGACAAAGACTTTTAACTGGCGTAGCGAGTAATTCATATTTTTTATTCATGAATGGATGCAATAAATCAATTTTATTTCTCAAATCAAAGAAAGCACAATAGCGGCATCGATTTTCAGGAGCGTTTATGAAACTTTTCCGCATTCTTGATCCCTTTACACTGACGTTGATTACCGTAGTTCTGCTGGCCTCGTTCTTTCCGGCGCGTGGCGAATTCGTCCCTTTCGTTGAACATTTGACCACCGCCGCCATCGCATTGCTGTTCTTTATGCATGGCGCCAAGCTGTCGCGTGCGGCGATTGTCGCTGGCGGCAGCCACTGGCGTTTACACCTGTGGGTCATGTGCAGCACGTTTATCGTCTTCCCAATACTTGGCGTACTGTTCGCCTGGTGGGCACCGATTAACGTCGATCCGATGCTCTACAGCGGTTTCCTGTATCTTTGCATCCTGCCGGCGACCGTACAGTCAGCCATTGCCTTTACCTCACTGGCTGGCGGCAACGTCGCCGCCGCGGTCTGTTCCGCATCCGCATCAAGCCTGCTCGGTATTTTTATCTCGCCATTGCTGGTGGGGTTGTTGATGCACCTGCATGGCGCTGGCGGCGATCTGGAACAAGTCGGCAAAATTATGCTGCAGCTGCTGCTGCCGTTCGTGCTCGGTCACCTGTCGCGCCCGTTGATCGGCGACTGGGTGGCGAAACACAAAAAATGGATCGGCAAAACCGACCAGACGTCGATTTTACTGGTGGTCTATTCCGCGTTTAGCGAAGCCGTCGTGAATGGGATCTGGCATAAAGTCGGCGTCGGGTCGCTGTTGTTTATCGTCATTGTCAGCCTGGTGCTCCTGGCCATTATCATTGCGATTAACATGTTCGTCGCCCGCCGCTGCGGTTTCAGTAAAGCGGATGAAATTACCATTGTCTTCTGCGGTTCGAAAAAGAGTCTGGCAAACGGTATACCGATGGCCAATATTCTGTTCCCGGCATCAATTCTGGGGATTATGGTACTGCCGCTGATGATCTTCCATCAGATCCAACTGATGGTCTGCGCCGTACTGGCGCGTCGCTATAAAGAGCAGGCGCAAGCGAGAGAAGCGCAGGAGAAGTCCCGCGCCTCGGCAGGTTAACGCGGTTGTTTCAAGGGCTGCACCAGTTGGGTCAGCCCTTCGGTCTTAATCAGCAAGGTTAAGGCCATCAGCTCGCCGAGATGCCCGGCGGGAAACTGATCCTTACGGGCGAACCACAGCAAATACTCTTCCGGGACGTCAATCAAACGACGTCCCTTATATTTGCCAAACGGCATCTCGGTATTAGCAATCTCGATGAGCTGAGCTTTATCCACCTTACTCTCCCAACAAGCGCATCATTTCAGCTTCGTCGATAACCGCGATGCCTAACTCCTGCGCTTTCGCAAGCTTAGAACCCGCCGCCTCGCCGGCAATCACCAGGTCGGTTTTCTTCGACACGCTTCCTGCCACTTTCGCCCCCTGCGCCACCAGACGCGCTTTGGCATCATCGCGTGACAGCTGGCTCAGGCTGCCGGTTAACACGATCGTTTTACCGGCAAACGGGCTATCGATCTCTTCGGCATTCACCACGACTGGCGCCGGCCAGCGAACACCTTCAGCGCGCAGCTGAGCGATCACTTCACGGTTACTCTCTTCGGCGAAGAAGTTAAAGGTATGCGTGGCGACGACAATCCCAACATCAGGGACTTTCTGCAGTTCCTCGATAGAAGCCTGCTCCAGCGCTTCCACGGTACCAAAATGCGCCGCCAGACCGGCCGCTGTCGCTTCACCGACTTCGCGGATCCCCAGCGCATAGAGGAAGCGGGCGAAAGTCGTCTCTTTGGCTTTTTCCAGCGCGTTGACCACGTTTTGCGCCGACTTCGGCCCCATACGGTCCAGGCCGGTCAACTTACCGGCGCTCAGACGGAACAGGTCCGCTGGCGTGTGGACGTACTCCTTTTCAACCAGCTGATCGATGATTTTATCGCCCATACCATCGACATCCAGCGCCCGCCGGGAAACAAAGTGCTTCAGCGCCTCTTTACGCTGCGCACCGCAGATAAGCCCGCCGGTACAGCGCGCCACGGCTTCACCTTCGACGCGCTCGACGTCTGAGTGGCATACCGGGCAATGGGTCGGGAACACAATTTCGCGCGTGTTGTCCGGACGCTCGGAGAGCACCACGTTCACCACCTGCGGTATCACGTCGCCTGCACGGCGAATCACCACTTTGTCGCCAATGCGCAGACCTAAACGCTCAATTTCATCGGCATTATGCAGCGTGGCGTTACTCACCAGCACCCCGGCGACATGTACCGGCTCAAGACGCGCGACCGGCGTAATCGCCCCGGTACGACCCACCTGGAATTCCACGTCATTGACGAAGGTCATCTGCTCCTGAGCCGGAAATTTAAAGGCCACCGCCCAGCGCGGGGCGCGGGCAACGAAACCGAGCTGTTCCTGCAGCGCCAGCGAGTCGACTTTAATCACTACGCCATCGATATCAAAACCCAGATGCGGGCGGTCTTCTTCCACTTTACGATAGTAAGTAAGCACTTCCTCTGGAGAATGGCAGACCGTCACGCGGTCACTCACCGGCAGTCCCCACTGCTTAAACTGCTGCAAACGCGCAGAATGGCTGGCTGGCAGCTCTCCGCCTTCCAGGATGCCAACACCGTAGCAGAAGAAAGTAAGCGGTCGCTTCGCGGTGATGCGGGGATCCAGCTGGCGCAGTGAACCTGCGGCGGCGTTACGCGGGTTCGCGAATACTTTACCGCCGGTACGCCGCGCTTCTTCATTAATTTTTTCAAACCCGGCCTGCGGCAGGAACACTTCGCCGCGGACTTCCAGACGCGCTGGAATATCGTTGCCGCGCAGCTTCAGCGGGATGGCGCGAATAGTACGCACGTTGGAGGTAATATCTTCGCCGGTAGTGCCGTCGCCGCGGGTCGCCGCCTGGATCAACACGCCGTTCTCATAAAGAATGCTTACCGCCAGGCCGTCGAGCTTAAGCTCGCAGCACCAGGCAAGATCCGCCGTATCGCTTAAACGGTCCTGCACGCGCTTGTTAAACGCGAGGAAGCTCTCTTCATCAAAGACGTTATCCAACGACAGCATCGGCACTTCATGGCGGATCTGGCTAAAAGAAGCCAGCGGCGCCGCGCCTACGCGCTGGGTCGGTGAATCCGGGGTAATCAGTTCGGGGTGTTGTGCTTCAAGTTCGCGCAGTTCGCGCATCAACCGGTCATATTCCGCGTCGGGAATTTCCGGGGTATCCATAACATGATACAGATATTCATGATGGCGAAGGGTGGTTCGCAGTTCAGTCAGTTTTTGTTCGATCGGTTCCATATCGCACCATCAATGATAAAAAACCCCCGACGGGCGGGGGTTCATAATGACCAGACGACACGCAAACGCGGAGATCAGGCGTTCGCCTCTTTCACTTCACGAATACGATCCTGGTACTCACGCAGTTTTTGCGGCGTCATCATCCGGCGCTGGTCGTCAAGCACGACGCCGCCGACTTCATCGGCGATGTACTGTGCCGATTGCAGCATCAGTTTAAAGTTCTGCAGTTCGTCGCCAAACGACGGTACCTGCATAAAGATAGTTACGCCCGGCGTGGTCATATCGACCATCGCATCCGGATTAAAGGTGCCTGGCTTGACCATATTCGCCAGGCTGAACAGCACTTGTCCGCTGCCGTCCGGGCTCAGATGGCGGTGGAAAATATTCATATCGCCAAATTTGAAGCCAGCCTGCTGAATGCTGTTGATCAGCAGTTCGCCATTGAGCTGCGAACCGTGATGCGCGGCAACGTTCATCACGATAACCGTCTCTTTGCGTTCTTTCGGCTGCGGAGCGGCGGCAGGCTGCTGCGGTTCGACGGCCGGCGCTTCAGGCGCTGGAGCCGGTTGCTGCGGCGCGACAGGTTGCTGAACCGGCGCAGGCTGTTGAGGAACAGGCTGCTGCGGCGCATGTTGAACCGGCTGCTGGTATTGCGGCTGTGCCGGTTGCGGCTGCTGCGCAGGAGCGACGTTATGCGGTTGCTGAACCTGCGACGGCTGAACATGCGGCTGCGGAGCGACCGGTTGCTGCGGGCGCGGCGCTTGCGGCGGCGCCTGATGAACCGGCTCGTCCTGACGCACAGGCTGCTGCACCTGACGCTCATAAGGAGGCTGATACTGGTGTTGCGGCGCCTGACGAGGTGCTTCTTGCTCCCCATATGCGCCATTCGGGGCGTGGTTAACCCGGTGAACGCGAACTTCACCTACGCCTTCAACATCGTCATCAAAGTCATCGCCTTCCGACGCGTCATCGTCACGAGACTTCATACGTTTCAGTGGGCGATCGCGGAACATCGAGGAACGCTCTTTACGGCTGGTCCAGAAACCATGTACCAGTAAAGCGATTATGGCGATCGCGCCAACAATGATTAATATCAGACGCAAATCCTGCATCATTATATTCTCTGTTGTTCTAACACCTTGCCACCACGGCAAACATTTACTCACTAAGAGTATTTGCCGATTACATCAAGTGCAAGTGCGTCTGCCGCTTTCACCCCATAAAGATGAACTAAATCGTGCTTTTTGCTGTTTTTTCGAACATTTCCTAACTGGTTATTGTCTGGCAACCCGATAAAATAAGCGGGCATTCACGCTGAATGTTAAAAAAGGAGCATCGCCTGACTATGGTTTCATCATCCGCAACTCCCCCACGTAGCGGCGTCTACTATTTTTCACAGGGCTGGAAACTGATCAGGCTGCCGGGGATCCGTCGTTACGTGTTTCTGCCTTTATTAGTCAACGTGCTTCTGATGGGCGGCGCATTTTGGTGGCTATTCACCCGCCTCGATAGCTGGATCCCTTCTTTGATGAGCCATGTGCCCGAATGGCTGCAATGGCTGAACTACCTGCTGTGGCCGGTAGTGGTTCTCTCTATTCTGCTGGTGTTCGGTTATTTCTTTTCGACGATTGCCAACTGGATCGCCGCGCCGTTTAGCGGCCTGCTGGCGGAACAACTCGAAGCGCGACTGACCGGCGCAACCCCACCGGACGTTGGCGTCTTCGGCATCATGAAAGATATCCCGCGCATCATGAAGCGCGAATGGCAAAAGTTCGCCTGGTACCTGCCGCGCGCCATTGTTTTGCTGCTGTTGTACTTTATTCCCGGCATCGGCCAAACCGTCGCGCCGGTACTGTGGTTCCTGTTTAGCGCCTGGATGCTGGCCATTCAGTATTGCGACTATCCGTTCGATAACCATAAAGTGCCGTTTAAAACCATGCGCGAAGCGCTACGTTCGCGAAAAGTCATCAATATGCAGTTTGGCGCGCTGACCAGTCTGTTCACGATGATTCCCGTTCTGAACCTGGTTATCCTGCCGGTCGCTATCTGCGGCGCCACGGCGATGTGGGTCGATTGTTATCGCGACAAGCATGCGATGTGGAAATAACCGCAAGCCTTTGATGGGGGCGGCTCACGCCGCTCCTTATTTCCCGCCTTATTCCTTCTCGCTCATCATTATTTCCCTTCAGCATATAGATATGCTAAATCCTTACTTCCGGATATTGTTTAAGCGGGTATGCTGAAGCCGTACCCCCAAATTTCATACAGTTAAGGACGGGCCATGAGTAAGATTTTTGAAGACAACTCCCTGACTATCGGTCATACGCCGCTGGTACGACTGAACCGCATCGGTAATGGCCGTATTCTGGCTAAGGTAGAATCTCGTAACCCGAGCTTTAGCGTTAAATGCCGTATCGGCGCCAATATGATTTGGGATGCCGAAAAACGCGGCGTACTGAAGCCAGGCGTGGAACTGGTTGAACCGACCAGCGGCAACACCGGTATCGCCCTCGCCTACGTCGCGGCCGCTCGTGGTTACAAGCTGACGCTGACCATGCCGGAAACCATGAGCGTAGAACGCCGTAAGCTGCTGAAAGCGTTGGGCGCCAATCTGGTGCTGACCGAAGGCGCGAAAGGCATGAAAGGCGCTATCCAGAAAGCGGAAGAAATCGTTGCCAGCAATCCGGAAAAATACCTGCTGCTGCAGCAGTTCAGTAACCCGGCAAACCCGGAAATTCACGAAAAAACCACCGGCCCGGAGATCTGGGAAGATACCGATGGTCAGGTCGATGTCTTTATTTCCGGCGTCGGCACCGGCGGCACGCTGACTGGCGTCGCTCGCTATATTAAAGGCACGAAAGGCAAAAAAGATCTGATTACCGTCGCCGTTGAGCCAACTGACTCCCCGGTTATCGCCCAGGCGTTGGCGGGTGAAGAGCTGAAACCAGGTCCACACAAAATTCAGGGTATCGGCGCTGGTTTTATCCCAGGCAACCTCGATCTGAAACTGGTTGATAAAGTGGTCGCCATCACCAACGAAGAGGCTATTTCCACCGCTCGTCGCCTGATGGAAGAAGAAGGCATTCTGGCCGGTATCTCTTCCGGCGCGGCTGTCGCCGCTGCGTTAAAGCTGCAGGAAGATGAAGCCTTTACCAATAAGAATATTGTGGTTATCCTACCGTCTTCCGGTGAGCGCTATTTAAGCACCGCGCTGTTTGCCGATCTCTTCACTGAGAAAGAACTGCAACAGTAATGCCAGTTTGTAAAAACAGTGTAAAAAAGCACCTTTCTGGGTGCTTTTTTGTGGCATAGCTCAAAGTTTTACCCCTCCTGGCATTGATTCACCTCGTAGGGTCTGGTATTTAACCAGCACATTTATTTTGAAGCGCGAAATTATTCAGATTTGGATTTCCGCAGGCTGAATCGATTTTATGATTTGGTTCAAGTCTTCCTTTCGCGGCATAATGTTTAATGAAGTGCTAGACGTCAACGGACTTAAGGTCCTCACAGTCGTTTCACTGCTGACGCCTTAGCCACACACGTAACGCCGGCGCTAACAATACAGGCTAAAGTTTAGTCGTTAGGCTAGACTTTAGGTCCACAACACTAAACCTATAAGTTGGGGAAATATAATGTTCCAGCAAGAAGTTACCATTACCGCTCCGAACGGTCTGCACACCCGCCCTGCTGCTCAGTTTGTTAAAGAAGCGAAAGGCTTCACTTCTGAGATCACTGTAACCTCCAACGGCAAAAGCGCCAGCGCAAAAAGCCTGTTCAAACTGCAAACTCTGGGCCTGACTCAGGGTACCGTTGTCACCATCTCCGCTGAAGGCGAAGATGAGCAAAAAGCAGTCGAGCATCTGGTTAAACTGATGGCTGAACTCGAGTAAGTTCACGGGTTCTTTTTAATATCAGTCACAAGTAAGGTAGGGTTATGATTTCAGGCATTTTAGCATCCCCGGGTATCGCTTTCGGCAAGGCTCTCCTGCTGAAAGAAGACGAAATTGTCATCGACCGGAAGAAAATTTCTGCCGATAAGGTTGATCAGGAAGTAGAACGTTTCCTGAGCGGCCGCACCAAGGCCTCCGCCCAGCTGGAGGTCATCAAAACCAAAGCTGGTGAAACTTTCGGTGAAGAAAAAGAAGCCATCTTCGAAGGGCATATTATGCTGCTGGAAGATGAGGAGCTTGAGCAGGAAATCATAGCCCTGATTAAAGATAAACTGATGACTGCCGACGCGGCGGCCAATGAAGTTATCGAAGGTCAGGCAACAGCACTGGAAGAGCTGGATGACGAATACCTGAAAGAGCGTGCTGCTGACGTACGCGACATCGGTAAGCGTCTGCTGCGCAACATTCTGGGCCTGGCAATCATCGATCTGAGCGCTATCGCGGATGAAGTCATCCTCGTGGCCGCCGATCTGACCCCGTCCGAAACAGCACAGTTGAACCTGAACAAGGTACTGGGTTTCATCACCGACGCGGGCGGCCGTACTTCCCACACCTCCATTATGGCGCGCTCTCTTGAGCTGCCAGCGATCGTGGGCACCGGTAGCGTAACGGCTCAGGTGAAAAACGGCGACTATCTGATTCTCGACGCGGTAAACAACCAGGTTCTGGTGAACCCGAGCAACGAAAAAATCGAAGAACTGCGCGCGCTGCAGACTCAGGTTGCTGAAGAGAAAGCAGAACTGGCGAAACTGAAAGATCTGCCGGCGATTACGCTGGACGGTCATCAAGTTGAAGTTTGCGCCAACATCGGTACCGTTCGCGACGTCGAAGGCGCTGAGCGCAACGGCGCGGAAGGCGTAGGCCTGTACCGTACTGAATTCCTGTTCATGGACCGCGATTCTCTGCCGACTGAAGAAGAACAGTTCGCAGCGTACAAAGCGGTTGCCGAAGCGTGCGGCTCTCAGGCCGTGATCGTTCGCACCATGGACATCGGCGGCGATAAAGAGCTGCCGTACATGAACTTCCCGAAAGAAGAGAACCCGTTCCTCGGCTGGCGTGCCGTGCGTATCGCGATGGATCGTAAAGAGATCCTGCGCGACCAGGTTCGCGCTATCCTGCGCGCCTCCGCTTTCGGCAAACTGCGCATCATGTTCCCGATGATCATCTCCGTTGAAGAAGTGCGCGCACTGAAGAAAGAGATTGAGATCTACAAACAGGAACTGCGTGACGAAGGTAAGGCATTTGATGAATCCATTGAGATCGGCGTCATGGTGGAAACCCCGGCCGCTGCAACCATTGCTCGTCATTTAGCCAAAGAAGTTGATTTCTTTAGTATCGGAACCAATGATTTAACGCAATATACTCTGGCAGTTGACCGTGGTAATGATATGATTTCGCATCTTTACCAGCCAATGTCACCATCCGTGCTGACTCTGATCAAGCAAGTTATTGATGCTTCTCATGCAGAAGGCAAATGGACTGGCATGTGCGGTGAGCTTGCGGGCGATGAACGTGCTACACTTCTGTTGCTGGGTATGGGGCTGGACGAGTTCTCTATGAGCGCCATTTCCATCCCGCGCATCAAGAAGATTATTCGTAACACGAACTTCGAAGATGCGAAAGTATTAGCAGAGCAGGCTCTTGCTCAACCGACGACGGACGAGTTGATGGCGCTGGTTAACAAGTTCATTGAAGAAAAAACAATCTGCTAATCCACGAGATGCGCGGCCCAAATTACTGCTTAGGAGAAGATCATGGGTTTGTTCGATAAACTGAAATCTCTGGTTTCTGATGACAAAAAAGACACCGGAACTATTGAGATTGTTGCTCCGCTCTCTGGCGAGATCGTCAACATCGAAGACGTGCCGGATGTGGTTTTTGCGGAGAAAATTGTGGGTGATGGCATTGCCATCAAACCTACTGGCAACAAAATGGTTGCGCCGGTAGATGGTACCATCGGTAAAATTTTTGAAACCAACCATGCTTTCTCTATTGAATCCGATAGCGGCATTGAGCTGTTTGTTCACTTCGGTATTGATACTGTTGAACTGAAAGGCGAAGGCTTCAAGCGTATCGCTGAAGAAGGTCAACGTGTGAAAGTCGGCGACCCGGTTATCGAATTCGATCTGCCGCTGCTGGAAGAAAAAGCCAAGTCTACCCTGACTCCGGTGGTCATCTCCAACATGGACGAGATCAAAGAGCTGATCAAACTGTCCGGTAGCGTCACCGTCGGTGAAACTCCGGTTATCCGCATCAAGAAGTAATTCTCGCTTGCAGAAAAAATGGCGCCTGAAGGCGCCATTTTTTTATGTTCTCCGGCAGCACTGCCCGCTCGCCCATGCTTTCATCGTTATTGCGCTCCCGGCGGCGGTAAAATCAGCTCGTCGCAACCTTGCCGATCGGTCCAGGTCATCACCGACAGCACTCGTTGCGCGGCGGCGCGAGTGGCATCGCCAAGCGCCATATTACGCACCAGATGGCTAATAAGTTCAGCGCAGAACAGATCGCCTGTACCTTTCAGGTCGGTTTCCACACGCGGATGCGCCACGACTTCCACCGTTTCCTCCGTCACTACCAGCACGTTGATGGTCGAGGCATCTGCTCCAGGAGCACTGGTAATCACCACCCATTTCAAAGTTTCAGAAAGCAGACTGCGTGCGGCAATCACCGCGTCCTGCTGGTTGCGGCACGGCATGCCGCTAAGCGTTTCAAGTTCAAACAGATTCGGCGTGATACCCTGCGCCAGCGGCAGCAGGTGGCGGCGATAAGCCTCGGGAATTTCCGCTTTCACATAGATGCCGCTATCGACATCGCCAATCACCGGATCGACCAGGATGCAGAGATCGGGATGGCGCTCGCGAATACGCTGAAGCCACTGCGCCAACAGCGCAATCTGCCCGGCGCTGCCCATATAACCGGTCGTAACCGCCCGCAGTTCACGTAGCGCATCGCGCTCCTCCAGCGCCTGCAAATAGCCGCTAAACCACTCCTCCGGGATCACTCCGCCATAGAAGGTATCGTAGTGCGGCGTATTGCTGAACAACACCGTCGGCACCGCCATCACCCGCAATTCATGCTGCTTGATCGCCGGTACCGCGATACTGTTGCCGACGCTGCCGTATATTACCTGCGATTGCACGGCCACAATATCGACCTCCAGCGCCCGGCTGCGGTCGTTAAAGAGCACGGACTGTATTTCGTCTTGCTGACTCATCCTTTCTCCCCCCGCTGGACAGCGGGTCATACTCTGATTATCATTCGTCCTATGCTAAAATTCATTTTGTCATAGGTCAATAATGTTCACCGGAAAAACCGCAAGCGAGATTTTCGACAACATCCGTCACCTGGTGCAGAGCGGCGCGTTGCAACCCGGTGAGGTGCTGCCGCCGGTGCGCGAGCTGGCAGGCGATCTCGCGGTCAACCGCAATACCGTCGCCGCGGCCTACAAACGTCTGGTGACCTCCGGGCTTGCCGTCAGCCAGGGGCGCAACGGTACGGCTATTAAGGCGCTGGATACCCTGAACGCGCTGGAGGGCGGCGATCCGACAACATCGCTGATAGATATCTCCGGCGGCAATCCGGACCCGCAACGTCTACCTGACATTCGCCGTTATCTCCCACAGTTGGCGCTCACTCCGCACTTATACGGCGATGCCGCCGTCGAGCCGCGTCTGGCTGGCTGGGCAAGCGAGTGGATCGGCCACGATATTGACCCACCATTTGACATCAATCTGACCAGCGGTGCGATTGACGCCCTTGAGCGCCTGCTCGGCGCGCTGCTGTTGCCGGGCGACGGCGTCGTGGTGGAAGATCCCTGCTTTCTGAGTAGTATCAATATGCTGCGTTACGCCGGTTTCCAGCCCCGCCCGGTCGCCGTCGACGCCGAAGGGATCAACCCTGAGGAACTCGAAGCAGCCCTACACAACGGCGCCCGGGCGGTGATCCTCACCCCTCGCGCTCATAACCCGACCGGCTGCAGTTTGACGCCCGCTCGGGCGGAAGCGATCCACGCCGTTCTCGCCCGCTATCCGCAAGTGCTGGCGATCGTCGACGATCATTTTGCCCCGCTCTCCTCGGTACACTGGCACAACCCATTGCCTGAAGGCATTCAGCGCTGGGCGCTGGTACGCTCAATGTCCAAAACGCTGGGGCCGGATTTGCGGCTGGCGATTGTCGCCAGCGATCCGACAACCTCGGCAGCACTACGTCTGCGACTGAATGCCGGCAGCCAGTGGGTCAGCCACCTGCTGCAAGAGCTGGCGTTAGCCTGCCTGAATGATAGCGCCTTTATCTCCTCCCTGACTGCGAGCCAGCGCCACTATCGACAGCAAAATCAACGGCTCGCCGCTGCGCTGTCCCGTCTCGGCGTTGGCGACTATTCGCCGGGCGATGGGCTTAATTTCTGGCTACCGTTATCCGTCCCCAGCCAGCCGCTGGCGCTGCGTCTGGCCAGAGCCGGTTGGCTGGTTCGCGAAGGTGAAGCCTTTGGCGTGAAAGCACCCGCGCACGGCCTACGTTTATCACTGGGCGCATTGACCGAGGCGCAAATTGAAAAACTCGCGCACGATTTATCGCTCGTCTTACCCTCTTAGCCACTGGAGTTTGTGTTATGCGGATCCATTTTATTGTTCATGAGGTTTTTGAAGCCCCCGGCGCTTATCTCCACTGGGTTAACGCGCGCGGCTATCAGGCCCGCTGGTCACGGGTGTACGCGGGCGATCCACTGCCGGCGAATGCGGAAGGTTTTGATATGCTGGTGGTGCTCGGCGGCCCGCAGTCGCCACGAACCACCCTTGCAGAATGCCCATGGTTTGACAGTCATGCCGAACAAAACCTGATTGCTCGGGCGATTGCCGCCGGGCGTATCGTGGTCGGGGTTTGCCTCGGCTCGCAGCTGATTGGCGAAGCGCTGGGGGCGCCAGTGATGTCGAGCCCGGAAAAAGAGGTGGGTCACTACCCTATCACCCTCACCACCGCCGGACGGCAGGATGACAATATTGCCCATTTCGGCCCCTCGTTAGTGGTCGGCCATTGGCATAACGATATGCCAGGCCTGACGCCGGTAGCGGAAGTGCTGGCCTCCAGCGAAGGTTGTCCGCGACAAATCGTCAAATACGGCGAGCGAGTCTACGGCTTCCAGTGCCATATGGAGTTTGATGCGGAGGTGATTGCGCTATTAATTGAACACTCGCAGCAAGAACTCGCCGCCGCAAAGGGTAAGCGCTTTATTCGCACGGAAGATGAGATGCGTCACTGGGATTACCGCGACATGAATCAACAGCTGTGGGCGTTTCTTGATAAGCTGACGGCGAAATACGCCCGCTAACCTAACCGGCCTCCATGCCTGATATGGAGGCCGTCATCCAATGATTAGATGCCCGCGCCCTGGCTAAAGTGTTCCTCGCCGAAAACGCCGGTTGAGAGATAGCGATCGCCGCGATCGCAGATGATCGCCACCACCACCGCGCCAGGGTTGTCGCGGGCGATGCGCAACGCCCCGGCGACCGCGCCGCCTGAACTGACGCCGCAGAAAATCCCTTCCCGCACCGCCAACTGGCGCATGGTGTTCTCCGCGTCCTGCTGATGAATATCAAGGACCTGATCCACCAGCGAGGCGTTAAAAATCCCCGGCATATACTCTTGCGGCCAGCGGCGAATCCCCGGAATGCTGCTGCCCTCTTCCGGCTGCAGGCCGACAATGCTCACCGGCTTTGTCTGTTCGCGCAGAAAACGCGATACGCCGGTAATGGTGCCGGTCGTCCCCATGCTGGAGACGAAGTGGCTGATGCGCCCACCGGTCTGCTGCCAGATTTCCGGCCCGGTGGTCGTGTAATGGGCGTATGGGTTATCCGGGTTATTGAACTGATCCAACAACTTACCTTCGCCACGCTCGGCCATCGCCGCCGCCAGATCGCGAGCGCCCTCCATCCCCTGTTCTTTGCTGACCAGAATCAGCTCAGCACCGTAGGCGCGCATCGCGGCGCGGCGCTCCTGGCTCATGTTATCCGGCATCAGCAGCTTCATGTGATAGCCTTTCAACGCGGCGATCATCGCCAGCGCGATACCGGTATTACCGCTGGTCGCTTCGATCAGCACGTCGCCAGGTTTAATTTCACCGCGCTTTTCCGCTTCGACGATCATCGACAGCGCGGCGCGGTCTTTTACTGAGCCCGCCGGGTTATTACCTTCCAGCTTAAGCCAAATTTCACTGCCGTTATCCGGCCCCAGACGTTGTAATTTCACCAGCGGCGTATTGCCGATTGTTTGCTCTAATGTATTCACGGTTTTTGCCCAATAAAAAGGCCGGGGAGAGTTTACCCGGCCTGCAAATGTCCCCGGATGGTGACGCATCGCGTCTTATCCGGGCGACTAAATCCTGCCGTTGCGAAACAGCGATAAACTTGCGGATTAAGCTATCAGGCCGACTCGGCCAGAGCAAGCTCGCCGCGCGGCTCGATACGCTCGGTGCCGTGATACAGACGCGCATTCTGTAGCCCGACAAACAGACGTTCGCCGCGGGACGGCGCCTCATCGCCCGCCAGTACAACGGCTAGCGGTTCGTCATACCACCCAAGAGGTTGTACGACTAATTGGGTGTAGTGTCCCTTCGGGCTGGCTTCCAGTACCTGCACCGGCAACGGTGAATCAAGGCTGGTGCGGCGGCTGATATCCACTTCCCACGGGCGCAGGAACAGATCGACCGGCCCCTGGTATGCCGGGGTATAGCCTAACGGCCAGCGATGGGCGCCGACGTGGAACTGACCTCCGCGAATGGTGCCCTGCAGGCGGTTAACCTCGCCCATAAACTCCAGCACGAAACGGGTAGACGGCTCGCGCCATACGCGCTCAGGCGCATCAGCCTGCTCGATGTTGCCCTGACTCATCACCACCACCCGGTCAGCGACTTCCATCGCTTCTTCCTGGTCGTGGGTGACGAACACGCTGGTGAACTTCAGCTCCTCATGCAGCTGACGCAGCCAGCGGCGTAGCTCTTTACGCACTTGAGCATCCAGCGCGCCAAAAGGTTCATCCAGCAGCAGAATTTGCGGCTCAACCGCCAACGCGCGCGCCAACGCGACGCGCTGCTTCTGGCCGCCGGAAAGCTGCGCCGGGTAGCGGTCGGCCAGGTGCGCCAACTGCACCATTTCCAGCAGTTTAGTCACTTTCGCTTTAATCGCCGCCGCGTTGGGACGTTCGCGACGCGGCAGCACGGTCAGGCCAAAGGCGATATTATCGAATACCGTCATATGGCGGAACAGCGCGTAATGCTGGAAAACGAAGCCCACTTTACGATCGCGGGCGTGCATCCGGCTAACATCGGTGCCGTGAAAACGAATATGGCCGCTGGATTGATGTTCCAACCCGGCGATAATCCGCAGTAACGTGGTTTTACCGGAACCAGACGGCCCCAGCAACGCAACCATTTGCCCGGAAGGGATATCCAGCGAGATATCATTTAGCACCTGGGTGCGACCAAACGATTTCTTAATATTGGCAATCTCAATGCTCATGATTTCCCTCCTGTTGCGCGCGTTTTTCCTGATTGGCCAGACGCCATTGCAACATACTCTTTAAAAACAGGGTCAGAATAGCCATTAACGTCAGCAGGGCGGCGGCGGTAAACGAACCGACGGTATTGTAGTCCTGCTCCAGTAATTCAATTTGCAGCGGCAGCGATAACGTCTCGCCGCGAATCGAGCCGGAAACCACCGACACCGCGCCGAATTCGCCGATGGCGCGAGCGTTGGTTAACACCACGCCATACAGCAGCGCCCAACGGATATTCGGCAGCGTGACCCGGCGGAACATCTGCCAACCGGAAGCGCCAAGCAGGATCGCCGCTTCATCTTCGTTGCTGCCCTGGCTCATCATCACCGGCACCAGCTCGCGCACCACAAATGGGCAGGTGACGAAAATCGTCGCCAGCACCATCCCCGGCCAGGCGAACATCACCTGCAGGTTATGTTCATCAAGCCAGCCGCCGAGCGGGCCGTTGGAACCGTAAAACAGTAAATAAACCAGCCCCGCCACCACCGGCGAGACGGCAAATGGAATATCCAGCATCGTCAGCAGCAGCTGACGCCCCGGGAAGGTAAAGCGCGTCACCAACCACGCCAGCAGCGTACCGAACACCAGGTTCACCGGCACGGTAATCAATGCAATCATCACCGTCAGCCAGATAGCGTGCAGCATGTCCGGGTTGGCCAGGTTTTCCAGCACCGGCATGAGCCCTTTGCTGAAAGCCTGAACAAAGATGTAAACCATCGGCACCACGAGGATGAAGGCGGATACCAGCATCCCGACGCCGATCAGAAACCATTTACCCCAGTTGATACGGGGCGCGTCGTAACGCTTTAATTGAGTAACTTCCGCCATTAGTGACCTACCACACGTCGACCAAAGCGACTCTGCAAAGTGTTGATGGAGAATAACAGCAGCAACGAAGCCGCCAGGATCACCGAAGCAATTGCGCTCGCCGCCGGGTAATCAAACTCCTGCAAACGAATGAAGATCATCAGCGAGGTCACTTCCGTTTTCCACGCGATGTTGCCGGCGATAAAAATCACCGCGCCGAATTCACCGAGGCTACGGGTAAACGACAGCGCGATCCCCGCCAGCAGCGCAGGCGACAGCTCAGGCAGCACCACTTTGCGGAAGCTCTGCAGCCGCGTCGCGCCGAGGGTTTCCGCCGCTTCTTCATATTCCGGCCCGAGCTCTTCCAGCACCGGTTGAACGGTGCGCACCACAAACGGGATGCTGGTAAAGGCCATCGCCACCGCGATGCCGAGCCAGGTATAAGTCACTTTAATATCTAACTTCGCCAACCATTCGCCGTAAAAGCCGTTGACGGAAAACAGCGAAGCCAGCGTCAGGCCAGCCACCGCCGTCGGCAGCGCAAACGGCAGATCCATTAAGGCGTCCAGCAGCGTGCGGCCCGGGAAGCGATAGCGGGTCAGGATCCATGCCATCAGCAGGCCGAACACGCCGTTAAAAATCGACGCCACGAATGCCGACAACAGCGTCACTTTATAGGCCGCCACCACCTGTGGGTTAGTGATGACGTCCCAGTACTGCGCCCAGCTCATCTGCGCCAACTGCATGACCAACGCGCTGAGCGGCAACAACAGAATCAGACAAACAAACAGCAGGCTGGTGCCGAGACTCAGGGTAAAGCCCGGCAGCACGCGCTTGGACGACACAGCAAACATTACTTACGCCCCGCCGCCAGCAGTTTGTCCAGCTCGCCGCCGCTGGTGAAGTGGGTTTTCATCACTTCAGGCCAGGAGCCAAACTGGTCTTCCACGCGGAACAGTTCAGTCTGCGGGAATTTGTCTTTCAGCGTCGCCATCACTTTCGGATCGTTCACGCGATAGTAGTAATCGGTGATGATGGTCTGCGCCTGCGGGCTATAGAGATAGTTCAGGTAAGCTTTCGCCGCTTTTTCAGTACCGTTGGCTTTGACGTTTTTGTCCACCCACGCCACCGGGAATTCGGCGAGAATATTGACCTTCGGCACCACTACTTCAAAGCCCTGCGCTTCATACTGTTTGCGGATGTTGTTCACTTCCGATTCAAAGGTAATCAGCACGTCGCCCAGCCCGCGCTCGACGAAGGTGGTGGTCGCGCCGCGGCCGCCGGTATCAAACACTTCGACGTTTTTCAGGAACTGGGTCATAAACTGTTCGGTTTTAGCTTTATCGCCGCCATCCGCTTTATCCGCCGCGCCCCATGCCGCCAGGTAGGTATAACGCGCATTACCGGACGTTTTTGGATTCGGGAACACCAGTTTCACGTCCGGACGTACCAGATCGTTCCAGTCGTGGATATTTTTCGGGTTGCCCTTACGCACCAGGAAAGCCATGGTGGAATAGAACGGCGAGCTATTATTCGGCAGACGACTCTGCCAGTTAGCCGGGATCAGATTGCCTTTGTCATGGAGAATCTGTACGTCGGTCACCTGGTTATAGGTCACCACGTCAGCCTTCAGGCCTTGCAGAATCGCCAACGCCTGCTTTGACGAACCGGCATGCGACTGTTTGATGGTCAGCTTGTCGCCGCCATTCTCTTTTGCCCACTGCTGCTCAAAAGGCGGGTTAAGGGCGGCAAACAGCTCGCGGGAAACATCATAGGAACTGTTCAGCAGTTCAGTCGCCTGCGCCTGCGCGACCAGCAGCATGGAAGCCGCCAGCGCCAGATATCCTTTTTTCAGTGATTTAACGGCCATTGCGCACCCTTATCGAAATTGATCATTGACTGATGATCATCATATTTATAACGAGTACGAAAGGAGTAACGGTTTTATATACCGTTTGGCGATTTGGAAGTCGAAAAGAGAATAAGCAACTGGCAAAGCTTTGCTGAAGCGTGCTTCCAGAATCGGGATGACATTCTGACAAGCGTCTGGCAAACAGGCACAGTGCCATCATGAAAAGCCCCCAGATATTAGCTCGCCAGCTCAGGCGTAGCTTGACACCCGCAGAACGTCGACTGTGGTATTTACTTCGCGACCGGCGCTTTGCTCGCTACAAGTTTCGCCGCCAGCATCCCGTTGGTCCCTATATCATTGATTTCGCCTGTTGCGCAGTACGGCTGGCGATAGAGCTGGATGGCGGTCAACACGATGAGAGAAGCGTTTACGATGCTCGTCGCACCCGCTGGCTGCAGAGTCAGGGATGGCGAGTTTTACGCTTCTGGAATAATGAGTTTGAAGATTATGAGGATGCAGTGATGGAAAGGATACTTGAAGCGCTTAAGTCGCCGATACCCTCACCCCGGCCCTCTCCCTGAGGGAGAGGGAGAAAAGCAGTCGGCGCTCGAACTCATCAACAACGCCGATAGCTCCCCTCTCCCCTGTGGGGAGAGAGTTAGAGTGAGGGGGAAAGGCAATAGGCGCCCGAACTCACCAGCAACGCCGATCGATCCCCTCTCTCCTGTGGGGAGAGGGTTAGGGGGAGAGGGTTAGGGTGAGGGGGAAAGGCAGTCGGCGCTCAAGCTCACCAACAATGCCGGCCGCTCCCCTCTCCCCTGTGGGGAGAGGGAGAAAGGCAGTCAGCGCTCGAACTCACCAGCAACGCCGATCGCTCCCCTCTCTCCTGTGGGGAGAGGGTGAGGGTGAGGGGGAAAGGCAGTCGGCGCTCAAGCTCACCAACAATGCCGGCCGCTCCCCTCTCCCCTGTGGGGAGAGGGTTAGGGTGAGGGGGAAAGGCAATCGGCGCTCGAACTCATCAACAACGCCGATCGCTCCCCTCTCCCCTGTGGGGAGAGGGTTAGGGTGAGAGAGAAAGGCAGTCGGTGCTCGCACTCACCAACAACGCCGGTCGCTCCCCTCTCCCCTGTGGGGAGAGAGTGAGGGGGAAAGGCAGTCGGCGTTCGCACTCACCAACAACGCCGATCGCTCCCCTCTCCCCTGTGGGGAGAGAGTGAGGGGGAAAGGCAGTCGGCGCTCAAGCTCACCAACAATGCCGATCGCTCCCCTCTCCCCTGTGGGGAGAGGGTTAGGGTGAGGGGGAAGTTTACAGCGCCTGCAGCCTGTCCAGCGACGGTGCGAAGTAATAACCACCGGTCACCGGCTTAGTGAAGCGCAGCATCGCATCGCGTTTACCGTCGGTATCGCCAAACATGCTCAACAGCTGCTGCTCAATGTTATACAGGCGCGCGCAGTAGGCGCAGAAGTAGAGGCCATTGGTACCGCTGGCGGTGCCGTACGGCAGGCTCTGGCGGACAATCTTCAGTCCTTTGCCATCTTCTTTTAAGTCAACGCGGCTCAGATGCGAGGTGGCCGGACGATCGTCGCCGTCGATCTCTTCGTTGGCTTCTTTGGTGCGGCCAATCATCATCTCCTGATCCGGCACGCTCATGCGGTTCAACTGCTTGAGATTGTGCTCCCAGCGTTGGACGAACACGTAGCTACCGCCCGCGTCAACGCCGTCTTTGATCACCGCAACATCACGGCGGGTTTCTTCCCCTGCCGGGTTTTCGGTACCATCGACGAAGCCGCTCAGGTCGCGCTCTTCAATCCAGCGGAAACCGTGGATTTCTTCCTTTACCTCAATGGCGTCGCCGAAAGCGGCCATCGCCGCCTGCGCCACGGAGAAGTTAACTTCATGGTGGGCGGATAAAATATGAATGAGCACGTCATACTGCGTGGATGGCGCCAACCCTTTGCCGTAGACCGGGAAATTTTTTAACTCATCCGCCCCTTCGCCGCCGCTCAGCTGACGCCAGACGTTATTGCCGAACGCCACTACGGCGCCCAGTTGGGCATCGGGGAATTTCGCCTGGAAAGTGGCGATTTTATCGACAAAGACTTTGCTCGCTTCGCGCAGGGCGTTAACGTCCCCTTTGATATTGGCTTCAATCCAAATCGCCGCGCGGCAATGTTCCGGCAAAATGCCGCTCTGAACCTGAGACATCGCTCCTCCTGAAATGATGCAACCACAACGCTATCGCATTGCTAACACGCCATTGTAACCGTTTTTATCCGCCCACGGGTCTCTTCAGATCAAATTAGCGACGCCAGATAATTTTGCTGACTTTCCAGTTTTTCAGGGTATCGTCAGACGGCATCAGCTCATCCGGGCCGCTCCAGTGGCCGGTAAAGGCGTAGCTAATGTGCTGGCTGTCTTTGGCCTTACATTCCACCACCGCGCCGTTATCGCTGACGCCCTTCTCGCAGTTGCCGAACGCTTTGCTGTACAGGTCGCTAAACGGCGTGCCGATTTTCACGCCACTGGCTGCCGGGATATTGCTATCCCGCACGTCGATGCGGCTCACCGTTCCGCCGTCGCCGTTTATGGTCAGCGCCAGCTTGTCGTCTTTCAGCGCTTCAAAATATTGTACGATTTTGCCATCAGCGGTTTTCATTCCGCTGCGCAGGCGGTAGCTGCCGCCCAGCGCATCGCTTATCGCCTGTTCATTCAACGGCGTTGCAGCCGTCAGTTTGCCCACCCCCTGTTCGGTGACCTCATTTGAGGAACCAAACCAGTTCCACGGATAGGCAGCCGACCAGTTCACCGCGCTCATCGTCGAGCAGCCGGTTAGCGCCAGCGGAAGCGCGCAGAGCATGAAACGTAGCGATTTCATAAGACAATCCTTTCTGATTAATTCAACGCATGTTGGAGTACGCGATCGGCAAAAAGTGCCATTAAAGCGCCTCAAGGCGAAAACAGGCGCGCAGTCTACGACTGGTTATTAACCACCAGAGCGCGTAAAGATCGGCCGCCAGCAAGGCGATGGTGAGCGCGGAAGGCGCCTCACCGGAAAACCACAGCCACGGTTGCCAGGCTAACAACAGCGCCTGCGAAATAATCAGCAGCCAACGCATCAGTGGCCAAATTCGGGGAAAACGTTGACGCTGGCCGCTCAGCAGAAACGCCAGTACCGCTGGCACGCCAGGTACGAGCCCCAGCCAGAAGTTATCATGATCGGGATAGAACAGGCTAAGCAGCGCGTCGCCCTGCTGGCGCGATGCGCCGGCCATTAAGAACAACACCCAGGTGCGCGCCTGCAGCAACAGGACGCACCAGAAGAGAAAAGGCAAGCGTAACCGACCCTGAGCATCGTAATCGGCAGGAATAAACTCAGTATTCTTCATCTTCAATCAGGCGCTTACCCAGGGTCAATACATCCGAGTGCTCGTAGCCGAGACGCTCATACATCCCCTGCACAACATCATTGTCATCACGCACCATAATTGAAATTTTCGGGCAACCACGGGCAATCAGCTTCTTTTCCAGCCGGTTGAGCAACGCATTGGCAATGCCGCGACCGCGGTATTCCGGATGTACGCCAAGATAGTAAGCAGAGCCACGGTGGCCATCGTAACCCCCCATGACCGTCCCGACGACCTCGCCGTTGACTTCCGCAACCAGAAACAGGCTCACGTCGTGGTTGAGCTTACGCTCGATATCCATTTCAGGATCGTTCCATGGGCGCAGAAGATCGCAGCGCTCCCAAAGGGTGATCACTTCTTCGAAATCCTGCTGGCGAAAAACGCGTATCTCCATGGTATTCCCCACCATTTACGGTTAAAAACAGTGATTATGGCGCGAATATGACTGATAGCCAATATCAGGCGAAATCATCAGCAAAAAATGGCATAATATGACTTTGTCATGTATTGAAATGAAAAGTAAAACAATTCTTATTTTGAGTGGTCGTAACGGGAAACGCGATACGATATAACATTGGACATCACTTGTTTACAATTCAGGCCGAATGAGCACTTTTAAACCATTAAAAATACTTGCTTCGCGCCGTCAGGTGCTGAAAGCAGGACTGGCTGCCATGACGCTTACCGGAGTCGTTTCTCAGGTCAGTGCAAAAGAACAGCCGTTAAAAACAACCAATGGACACAGCAAACCCGCCGCTAAAAAGGCTGGCAGTAAACGCATCGTCATGCTCGACCCAGGCCACGGCGGAATTGATACCGGCGCGATTGGTCATAACGGTTCGAAAGAGAAACATGTGGTGCTGGCGATTGCCAAAAACGTGCGCAGCATTCTGCGCAGCAATGGCATTGATGCCCGCCTGACGCGCAGCGGCGATACGTTTATCCCACTGTACGATCGCGTTGAAATCGCTCATCAGCATGGCGCGGATCTGTTTATGTCCATCCACGCCGACGGCTTTACCAACCCCAGCGCGGCTGGCGCATCTGTCTTTGCGCTCTCCAATCGCGGCGCCAGTAGCGCCATGGCGAAATATCTGTCTGACCGGGAAAACCGCGCCGATGAGGTCGCCGGGAAAAAAGCGACGGATAAAGACCATCTTCTGCAGCAAGTCTTGTTCGATCTGGTACAAACCGACACCATCAAGAACAGCCTGACGCTTGGCTCGCATATTCTGAAAAGAATTAAGCCGGTGCATAAACTGCACAGCCGCAATACCGAGCAGGCCGCCTTCGTGGTGCTGAAGTCCCCTTCTATTCCATCTGTACTGGTCGAAACATCGTTCATTACCAACCCGAATGAAGAAAAGCTGCTTGGCACCACCGCGTTTCGGCAGAAGATCGCCGACGCCATCGCTTCCGGTATTATTAGTTATTTCCACTGGTTCGATAACCAGAAAGCGCATTCGAAGAGACGTTAATGAAACCCGATGTACAGCAGGTAAAGGCCTTTCTCCTCCAGCTCCAGGACGCCATATGCGCCAGACTTTCCGCCGTTGACGGCAAGGATTTTGTCGAAGATAGCTGGCAGCGTGAAGGCGGCGGCGGTGGTCGCAGTCGGGTTTTGCGCGACGGTGGTGTGTTTGAGCAGGCCGGTGTTAACTTCTCGCACGTCCACGGCGATGCCATGCCCGCGTCAGCGACCGCACACCGCCCGGAACTGGCTGGACGTAGCTTCGAGGCCTTGGGCGTCTCGCTGGTGATCCATCCGCATAACCCCTATGTGCCGACCAGCCACGCTAACGTCCGTTTTTTCATTGCTGAAAAACCCGGCGCCGACCCGGTTTGGTGGTTCGGCGGCGGATTCGATTTAACGCCTTATTACGGCTTTACCGACGATGCCGTTCACTGGCACCGCACCGCCCGCGATCTGTGCCAGCCGTACGGCAACGAGGTCTATCCGCGTTATAAAAAATGGTGTGACGACTACTTCTTCCTCAAGCACCGTAACGAGCAGCGCGGTATCGGCGGCCTGTTCTTTGATGATTTGAATACCCCGGATTTCGACCACTGCTTCGCGTTTATGCAGGCAGTCGGTAATGGCTTCAGCGAAGCCTATCTGCCGATCGTCGAGCGCCGCAAAGCGACGCCTTACGGCGAGCGCGAGCGCAATTTCCAGCTCTATCGTCGCGGGCGTTACGTGGAATTCAATTTGGTGTGGGATCGCGGTACGCTGTTTGGCCTGCAGACCGGTGGGCGCACGGAGTCGATCCTGATGTCGATGCCACCGTTGGTACGTTGGGAGTATGATTACCACCCACAGGCAGGTAGCCCGGAAGCGGCGCTGAGCGAGTTTATAAAAGTGAAAGACTGGCTCCTGTAGCCCGGCCAAGCGAAGCGCCGCCGGGGTTAGCCCGGAGCCATCCCCGGGGTCGGCGCGAACGCCTCGCCCGGGTTACATTGTTACAGCGGCTGAGTCTGCGCTTCTACTACCGCCAGCGCGACCATATTGACGATACGGCGTACAGAAGCAATCGGCGTCAGAATATGTACCGGCTTGGCGATCCCCATCAGTACCGGACCGACGGTCACCCCTTCAGAACTGGAGACGCGCAGCAGGTTGTAGCTGATACGCGCAGCTTCCATATTCGGCATGACCAGGATATTCGCCGCGCCTTTCAGCGGGCTATCCGGCATGCGATCGTTACGGATGCTCTCTACCAGCGCCGCATCGCCATGCATTTCGCCATCAATCATCAGATCCGGCGCGCTCGCTTTCACCAGTTCCAGCGTTTTACGCATTTTGCTGGCCGACGGGCAATCCGCGGAACCAAAGTTAGAGTGCGACAGCAGCGCCACGCGCGGTTCGATACCGAAGCGGCGTACGCTTTCCGCCGCCATCAGGGTAATTTCCGCCAGCTCTTCCGGCGATGGATCGTGGTTGACGTAGGTATCGGCGATAAAGGTGTTGCCGCTTGGCAGCAGCAGCGCGTTCATCGCCCCACCGGTGTTCACGCCGTCGCGGAAGCCGAACAGCGGCTGCACCACGCGGTAGTGCTCGTGATAGTCGCCGATGGTGCCGCAGATCATCGCATCCGCTTCACCGCGATGCACCATGATGGCGCCAATCACTGACGAATTGCTAATCACCGCCCGCTGCGCCTGCTCCTGGGTAATGCCACGGCGCTTCATCAGTTGATAGTACTCGCTCCAGTACTCTTTAAAGCGCGGATCGGATTCATTGTTGACGATTTCGAAATCGACGCCTGGCTTGATCTGCAGACCCAGTTTCTGGATGCGCATTTCAATCACGCTCGGGCGGCCCACGAGAATAGGCTTCGCCAATCCCAGAGAAACCAGCTCCTGCGTCGCATGCAGCACGCGGGTTTCTTCACCTTCCGCCAGCACCACGCGCTTCGGCTGTTTACGCGCCTGCGAGAAGATTGGCTTCATAAACAGATTGGTTTTATAAACGAACTCGCTCAACTTCTCGATATAGGCATCAAAGTCGGCAATCGGGCGCGTCGCGACACCGGAATCCATCGCGGCTTTCGCGACCGCCGGGGCGATCTTAACGATCAGACGTGGATCGAACGGTTTCGGAATAATGTATTCCGGACCGAAGCTCAGATCCTGATCGCCGTAGGCGGAGGCCACCACTTCGCTCTGCTCGGCATGCGCCAGCTCGGCGATGGCGTGAACCGCCGCCAGCTTCATCTCTTCGTTGATTGCCGTCGCGCCAACATCCAACGCGCCGCGGAAGATGAACGGGAAGCACAGCACGTTGTTCACCTGGTTTGGATAATCGGAACGACCGGTACAGATGATGACATCATCGCGCACTTCCTTCGCCAGTGGCGGCAGGATTTCCGGCTCCGGGTTGGCTAGCGCAAGAATCATCGGCGCGCGCGCCATTTTTTTCACCATCGCCGGGGTCAATACTTTCGGGCCAGAGCAGCCAAGGAAAATATCGGCGCCGTCGATAACGTCCTCAAGGGTACGTTTACCGTCGTCTTCCACTGCATAAGCCGCTTTGGTTTCCGCCATGTTGGCTTCGCGGTTTTTGTAGATAACGCCTTTCGAGTCGCAGACCACGATATTGTGCTTCTGCATCCCCAGCGCTACCAGCAGGTTCATACAAGCAATGGCTGCCGCACCCGCGCCGGATACTACCATCCGTACATCGGAGAGGTTTTTCTCTACGACGCGAAGGCCGTTAAGAATTGCCGCGGTGCTGATGATCGCCGTACCGTGCTGATCGTCGTGGAACACTGGAATATTCATGCGCTCACGCAGCTTCTGCTCAATGTAGAAACATTCCGGCGCTTTAATATCTTCGAGGTTGATCCCGCCGAACGTTGGCTCCAGCGCGGCGACCACGTTAATGAATTTATCCGGATCCAACTCGTCAACTTCGATATCGAAAACATCAATACCGGCGAATTTCTTAAACAGTACGCCCTTACCTTCCATCACCGGCTTACCCGCCAGCGCGCCGATGTTACCTAAACCGAGGACGGCGGTACCGTTGGAGACGACCGCCACAAGGTTGCCGCGGGCGGTGTATTTATAAGCGGCCAAAGGATCCTTCTCGATTTCCAGGCACGGCGCGGCAACGCCCGGAGAATATGCCAGCGCCAGATCGCGCTGGGTCGCCAGAGGCTTGGTCGGCGACACCTGAATTTTCCCGGGGACCGGGAACTCGTGGAAATCGAGGGCGCTTTGTTTCAACTGCTCATCCATTTTATGGTTCCTTTCACGTATCGAATCGTAGGGGTAAAGCGTGATGACGAGCCGGCGGCCCGCCTTAAGGCGGTACTTAGTATCTCGCCTGACGGCTTCATAAACTTTGAAGGCCGCCAAACTCTTGCCATCACAAAGGTCTGGTTGTTATCAATTTATAATGTTTATGTAACCTAGTTTCGAGGTCAATGATAGTCCCGTCTGCTATGCTTTTTAGTTATGAACCTCATTAAGCTCTCTGCCGCACAACGACAAGAACTCATGCAACATATTGTTTCAGGAGTACTTATTCATGAATCAGCTAGACAGCATCAAACAATTCACCACCGTTGTCGCCGACAGCGGCGATATTGAATCTATCCGTCATTACCAACCGGAAGACGCGACCACCAACCCCTCCCTACTCTTAAAGGCCGCCGGACTGGATAATTACGCCGGGCTTATCGACGACGCCATCGCCTGGGCCAGCAAGCAGGGCGGCAGCCGCGAAGATCAAGTGGTTCACGCCTGCGATAAACTGGCGGTTAACTTCGGGGCGGAAATTCTCAAAAGCATCCCCGGGCGCGTCTCAACCGAAGTCGATGCCCGCCTCTCCTTTAATCGCGAAAAGAGCATGGCGAAAGCCCGTCATCTGGTCGAGTTGTATAAAGAAATGGGCATTGATAAGTCGCGGATCCTGATAAAGCTAGCCTCCACCTGGGAAGGGATTCGTGCGGCGGAAACGCTGGAGAAAGAAGGCATCCATTGCAACATGACGCTGCTGTTCTCTTTCGCCCAGGCCCGCGCCTGTGCCGAAGCCGGGGTATTTCTGATTTCACCGTTCGTCGGGCGTATTTACGATTGGTACCAGGCGCGCCAACCACTGGATCCCTACGTGGTAGATGAAGACCCGGGGGTGAAATCGGTGCGCAATATCTATGACTACTTCAAACAGCATAAATACAACACCATCGTCATGGGCGCCAGTTTCCGCCGCACTGAACAGATTCTGGCGCTGGTCGGCTGCGACCGGTTAACCATCGCCCCGCCCTTGTTAAAAGAGCTGCAGGCCAGCGACGCGCCGGTGGTACGTAAACTGATTCCCGCTCACCAGATCCTGCCGCGCCCGGTTCCGCTGAGCGAAGCGGAATACCGCTGGGAGCATAACCAGGATCCGATGGCGGTCGATAAGCTGGCAGAAGGTATTCGCCAGTTCGCCGTCGATCAACGCAAACTGGAAGATCTGCTTGCGGCAAAACTGTCATCCTTTGTCACGGAGTAAAACGACTATGTCCCGAAGAGAGCTTGCCAACGCTATTCGCGCCCTGAGCATGGACGCTGTCCAGAAAGCCAATTCCGGCCACCCCGGCGCCCCCATGGGCATGGCGGATATTGCCGAGGTGCTATGGAATGATTTTCTCAAACACAACCCGGAAAACCCGCACTGGTACGATCGCGACCGCTTTATTTTATCCAACGGCCACGCCTCGATGTTGCTGTATAGCCTGCTACATCTGACTGGCTACGACCTGCCGATAAACGAGCTAAAAAACTTTCGCCAGCTGCACTCGAAAACGCCGGGTCACCCGGAGCATGGCCATACCCCGGGCGTTGAAACCACCACCGGGCCGCTCGGCCAGGGGCTGGCCAACGCCGTCGGGATGGCGATCGCCGAACGCACGCTGGCGGCGCAGTTTAACCGCCCGGGACATGACATTGTCGATCATTACACCTGGGTCTTCATGGGCGACGGCTGCTTGATGGAGGGGATTTCGCACGAGGCCAGTTCGCTGGCGGGCACTTTAGGGTTAGGCAAGCTTATCGGCTTCTACGATCACAACGGCATCTCCATCGACGGTCACGTTGAAGGCTGGTTCACCGACGATACCGCCGAACGCTTCCGTGCCTATCACTGGCACGTGGTCGCCGATATTGACGGCCATGACCCGCAGGCAGTAAAGCAGGCGATCGTCGAAGCGCAGGCGGTGAAAGATAAGCCATCGCTGATTATTTGCCGTACGGTGATCGGCTTCGGCTCGCCGAATAAAGCCGGCTCCGAAGAGTCGCACGGCGCAGCATTAGGAGAAAAAGAGGTGGCGCTGGCCCGCGAACAACTGGGCTGGGAATACCCACCCTTTGAAATCCCGAAAGAAATTTATCAAGCCTGGGATGCGCGCCCGCGCGGCGAGCAGGCCGAACACGCGTGGGATGACAAGTTCGCCGCCTACCAGCAGCAGTACCCCGAGCTGGCGGCGGAACTGAAACGCCGCATGGAAGGCGAATTGCCAACGGGCTGGCAAAAAACAGCCCACGATTATGTGGCGAAACTGCAATCGGAACCGGCGAAGATCGCCAGCCGCAAGGCTTCACAAAACACGCTCAACGCCTTTGGCCCCGGATTACCGGAGTTGCTCGGCGGTTCTGCCGACCTGGCGCCAAGCAACCTGACGATCTGGTCCGGCTCAAGGTCTCTCAAAGAGGATCTGGCCGGGAACTATCTCCACTACGGCGTACGCGAGTTCGGCATGACCGCCATCGGCAATGGTATCGCCCTGCACGGCGGTTTTATTCCCTACACGTCAACCTTCCTGATGTTCGTCGAATACGCACGCAACGCCGCGCGCATGGCGGCGCTGATGAAGGCCCACCAGATTATGGTCTATACCCATGACTCGATCGGCCTTGGCGAAGACGGTCCGACGCACCAGGCGGTTGAGCAACTGGCGAGCCTGCGCTTAACGCCGAACTTCAGTACCTGGCGTCCTTGCGATCAGGTGGAAACCGCTGTCGCCTGGCAGGCGGCTATCGAACGCCGTGACGGCCCCACTGCGCTTATCCTCTCACGGCAAAATCTGGCGCAAATGGCCCGCACGCCGGAACAGGTGCAGGAAATCGCCCGCGGCGGCTATGTGCTGAAGGATGCGGGCGGCAAGCCGGATCTGATTCTTATCGCCACCGGTTCGGAGATGGAAATTACCGTTCAGGCAGCGGAGACGCTACTGGCGAGCGGCGTGAACGTGCGGGTGGTGTCTCTGCCGTCCACTGATGTGTTTGATGCCCAGGACGAGGCCTGGCGAGAGTCGGTACTGCCGTCCAATGTCAGCGCCCGCGTCGCCGTTGAAGCCGGTATTGCCGATTACTGGTATAAATATGTCGGCTTAAAAGGCGCGATTGTCGGCATGACCCGCTACGGCGAATCTGCCCCTGCCGACAAGCTATTCCCGTTCTTCGGCTTTACCGCCGAGCATATCGTCGCGGTCTGCAACAAACTGCTTAACGGGTGATCCACAGCGTGGGCCAGGCATCTGGCCCCTGCCAGTTATCACACTGCGGCTGCTGAGCATAGCGCGTCAAATTGAACCGCTGGCCGTCATAGCGCCAGCGGGTTTGAATCCCGCAATCGCCCGGTGCGCGACCTTTATCGATGGTCACCAGTTCATGACGCTTTTCATCGAAACTGGCGTTAATCAATTCAACATCGCGCGATGTATCGCCGGGCGGCTGGAAAGGCAGCGTCAGGCGAACCTGGCGGGAAAGATGCGGCGTTTTGCGCGACACCAGCCAGGCCAACCAGACGGTGTTGTAGGCACCCGCTTCACAGCTGGTCATCAACAGAACTTTATCATCGGTCAGCGCAGTGACGCGGATTTCGCGGCGGAAAGGATCAAGCGAACAAGGGCTGGCGTTCATCCGCTCATTACCGTAATCCATCAGCTCGTTAAGCTCATCGCGGCTCAACGGCGACTGCGCCACTTCGGCTTTCCCCACGGTACGCAGCGCTGGCGCTGGCGGGACGCTGAGCGGCGGTTCTTCGCCTTTACCCACCCACGCGGTTTCGCTGCCGACCCGCTTTTGCCGATTATCAATAAATAGCAGCGCGGCTTTTAACCCCTGCAGCGAAATGTTTTGCAGACCATTTTGCAGGGTAATTTCTTTCCCCTCCTGCACCTGTTGCAGGAAAGCGTCGATGCTGACGCTATCGCCGGTTTTAATCAGCTTGTCGGCAATTTGCCAGTGTTTGCCATCAAAATGCAGCGGCTTACCGTCAAGCTGTAAACGCGGGCCTATCGCCGCCAGCGCGGCGACCGGATTGCCGACACCACCAAGCTCTATGCGCAGGCCGGCGTCGGTCGCCGCCCCCGCGCTGCGACTCAACGTCATCACCAGTCCATGATGCAGACCGACGTTGCGGGTGATGCAAAAATTTTGATTGTTACAGGTGACCTGCCAATCGCCGAACAACTGCTGAGCCGGCGCCGCCCACACCAACGACGTCGGCAGGAAACCGAAAAGCAGCAATATTAAGACCCGATAAAACATGAGCGGCGCAATCCCGAAGTGTATCTGACAGAGTGATTTTTTATTTCACCGTTATCATCAGCACTGGCGGGGTTTTGCTCAATCAGATTTATCAGAGATCCCCGACATCAGGCCGGAATTTTGCAGGTATTGCAGCAGGATCACCGCTTTGCCATCCTGGATTTCGCCGTTGGCGACCATCTGCAGCGCCTGGGTAAACGGCAGCTCCAGCACCTCGATCGCTTCATCGTCCACCCCGCCGCCGCCGTTGGCGCGCTGCGCTTCGCTGTATTCAGCGATAAAGAAATGAATCAGTTCAGTCACGCCGCCGGGTGACATATACAGCTCAAACACTTTACGCGCCTCCCCCACCTGATAACCGGTTTCTTCGATGGCCTCTTTGCGGATACACACCTCCGGCTCGTCGTTATCCAGTAGCCCGGCGCAGGTTTCAATCAGCATGCCGTCCTGGTTACCGTTCACCCAGGTCGCAACGCGGAACTGACGTACCAGCACCACGCTCTGCTTGCTGCGGTTGTAGAGCAGCACCGTGGCGCCATTGCCGCGATCGTAAACCTCGCGTTTGTGGCGCACGACGCTACCGTCATGGCGCGTCAGCTCATAGGTCATGTTGCGCAGCAGGAAGTAGTTTTCGGACAGAATTTTATCTTTAATGACGTGAATATTGAGTGACATGCAAACTCCGCAGCGTGAAATGACCTCGTCATACTACATGACTTTCATTACCTGATATCACAGTTGCTGAAAAATGGTCATTTGCCCGGAAATCGGCTTTTCTCGCCATAATCCGGTTTAGAACAAAAATGTTGACTTAAATGAAATTTTGTTTCATTTAACTGAGCAATACTAAACGGCGGATGCAAAATGACAGAACAGGCGGGATGCGAGCATATAAATTCAGACAGAAAGGGGTGATGTTTCTTTACGCACTCATAAAAGACACATGATAAATTACACCATCTCCTTAATTTCTCCACGATTGCCCGCAGAGTTAACTATAAAGTGTCACAGGCTGTGCAATAACAAAAAAATGTACAAAATGAGGTCCTAATTCCGATGGCGAATTTCTTTATCGATCGCCCCATTTTTGCCTGGGTTCTGGCTATTCTGTTAGTCCTGACCGGTACACTGGCAATTTTGTCGCTCCCCGTTGAACAGTATCCGGAACTGGCGCCGCCAAACGTCCGTATTACCGCCAACTATCCCGGCGCTTCAGCACAAACACTGGAGAATACCGTTACCCAGGTTATCGAACAGAATATGACCGGCCTCGATAACTTAATGTACATGTCATCGCAAAGTAGCGCCACCGGCCAGGCGACGGTTACCCTGAGCTTCACCGCCGGAACCGACCCTGACGAAGCGGTGCAACAGGTACAAAACCAACTGCAATCGGCCATGCGTAAATTACCACAAGATGTGCAGAATCAGGGTGTTACGGTACGTAAAACCGGCGACACCAACATTCTGACGCTGGCTTTCGTCTCCACTGACGGCAGCATGGATAAGCAGGATATCGCCGACTACGTTGCCAGTAACGTTCAGGATCCTATCAGCCGCGTTAACGGCGTTGGCGATATCGATGCCTACGGCTCACAGTATTCAATGCGTATCTGGCTCGATCCGGCCAAACTCAATAGCTATCAAATGACGGCAAAAGACGTGACCGACGCCATCACCTCGCAGAACGCGCAGATTGCCGTCGGCCAGTTGGGCGGCACGCCATCAGTGGATAAGCAGGCGTTGAACGCGACCATCAACTCGCAATCGTTGCTGCAGACTCCGGAACAGTTCCGCGATATCACGCTACGCGTGAATCAGGATGGGTCGGAAGTCACGCTTGGCGACGTCGCCAGCGTGGAGATGGGGGCGGAAAAATATGATTATCTGAGCCGCTACAATCGCCAGGCCGCCTCGGGTCTCGGGATTAAACTCGCCTCTGGCGCCAACGAAATGGCCACCGCCGAACGCGTTATCGCCCGCCTCAACGAGCTGTCGCAATACTTCCCGCACGGTCTGGAATATAAGGTCGCTTACGAAACCACGTCCTTCGTGAAAGCCTCGATTACCGATGTGGTAAAAACACTGCTGGAAGCGGTCCTGCTGGTGTTCCTGGTGATGTACCTGTTCCTGCAGAACTTCCGCGCCACCCTGATCCCCACGATAGCCGTACCGGTCGTGTTGATGGGCACCTTCGCGGTGCTGTACGCCTGTGGCTACAGTATCAACACCCTGACCATGTTTGCGATGGTGCTGGCGATAGGTTTGCTGGTCGATGACGCCATCGTGGTCGTGGAAAACGTCGAACGTATTATGAGCGAGGAAGGCCTCTCGCCTCGCGAAGCAACGCGAAAATCCATGGGGCAAATCCAGGGGGCGCTGGTCGGTATCGCCATGGTGCTGTCAGCGGTATTTGTGCCAATGGCCTTCTTCGGCGGCACGACGGGCGCGATTTATCGTCAGTTCTCCATTACTATCGTCTCTGCGATGGTGCTATCAGTACTGGTGGCATTGATCCTCACCCCGGCGCTGTGCGCCACATTATTAAAACCGATTCACAAAGGCGAAGTTCACGGGCAAAAAGGTTTCTTCGGTTGGTTTAACCGCAACTTCAACCGCAGCGCCAGCCGCTATGAAACCTTCGTAGGTAAAATCCTTCATCGTTCGCTGCGCTGGATTTTACTTTACGGCCTGCTGCTCGGCGGCATGGTGTTCCTGTTCATGCGTCTGCCGACCTCATTCCTGCCGCAGGAAGACCGCGGTATGTTTACCACGTCTGTGCAGTTGCCAAGCGGTTCAACCCAGCAGCAGACGCTGAAGGTCGTGCAAAAAGCGGAAGATTACTTCCTCAAAAATGAGAAGGATAACGTTGAATCGGTCTTTGCCACCATCGGCTCCGGCCCTGGCGGCAACGGGCAGAACGTGGCGCGGATGTTCGTCCGTCTGAAAGACTGGGATCAGCGCGATCCAACCACCGGCTCTTCCTTCGCCATCATCGAACGAGCGACGAAGGCCTTCAATAAAATTAAGGAAGCGCGCGTTTACGCCAGCAGCCCGCCGGCAATCAGCGGCCTCGGCAGTTCCGCAGGCTTCGATATGGAGCTGGAAGATCACGCTGGCAACGGCCACGATGCGCTGATGTCGGCGCGCGATAAGCTGCTGGAACTGGCGGCAAACAACAATCAACTCACCCGCGTGCGCCACAACGGCCTTGATGACAGCCCGCAGTTGCAGGTTGATATCGACCAGCGTAAGGCGCAGGCGCTGGGCGTGTCGATTGATGATATTAACGATACCCTGCAGACCGCCTGGGGTTCGAGCTACGTGAACGACTTTATGGATCGCGGGCGCGTGAAGAAGGTCTACGTGCAGGCGGAAGCGAAATACCGCATGCTGCCGGACGATATTAATCTGTGGTATGTCCGTAACAACAGCGGCACGATGGTACCGTTCTCCGCCTTTGCCTCATCGCGCTGGGAAACCGGTTCGCCGCGTCTCGAACGTTACAATGGTTACTCGGCGGTAGAGATCGTCGGGGAAGCGGCGCCAGGCATCAGTACCGGTACCGCCATGACGATTATGGAAGACTTAGCCAAACAGTTGCCGAACGGTTTCGGCCTCGAATGGACGGCAATGTCGTACCAGGAACGCCTCTCCGGCGCGCAGGCGCCTGCGCTATACGCCATTTCGCTGCTGGTGGTCTTCCTGTGTCTGGCGGCGTTGTATGAAAGCTGGTCGGTGCCGTTCTCGGTCATGCTGGTGGTGCCGCTGGGGGTTATCGGCGCACTGCTGGCGACCTGGATGCGTGGGCTGGAAAACGATGTTTATTTCCAGGTTGGTCTGCTGACGGTCATTGGTTTGTCGGCGAAGAACGCCATCCTGATCGTGGAGTTCGCTAATGAACTGAATCAGAAAGGCGAGGATTTGCTGACTGCAACGCTGTCGGCCTGTCGTCAGCGTCTGCGCCCCATTCTGATGACCTCGCTGGCGTTTATCTTCGGCGTGCTGCCGATGGCCACCAGCACTGGCGCGGGCTCCGGCAGCCAGCATGCGGTCGGTACCGGCGTGATGGGCGGCATGATTTCCGCCACCGTGTTGGCAATCTTCTTCGTACCACTCTTCTTCATACTGGTGCGCCGCCGCTTCCCGCTGAAGGAAAGGCCTGAGTAACGGCGACCCGCGGCAAATAACAGAAAAGGCGACTTCCAGAGTCGCCTTTTTCATGGGGTCACCTTAAGGGTGACATTGCTTGCAGTACTCACAACACCAGATTTTATTTGCGCAGCATATCTTCAATAAAATCTTTCCAGTTCCCCAGTTCATGCTCAATCATAATAGCCTCTCTTATTATTATGGCGATTTTAGGTAAATTCCCTGCTCAGGGGAAGTTCGTTTGATCTATCGCTCTAATCACTTTATATGTTGTATTCCTTGTTACCTCCAGCCGTGATATCTCTGGCTTGCGGCTACCTTAAGCCGGTTTATGTAAACTTAATGTGACGCAGAGCAACATTATGCAACATTTGGTTAATCTCAGACTTTTGCTCGTTCATTATTTTATTTTGTTGCAAGACTGTACAAACTTTAATCAGATAAGGCCGAAAGATTATATTTATCTCGCCGATTCACGTATTATTTCGCAAAATTTATATATTCGAAAAAACCTGAAAAAACATACTCCTTAAAAGGAAAAGGTTTAATTATGTTGACCATGTACGGCATCAAAAACTGCGATACGATAAAAAAGGCTCGCCGCTGGCTGGAGGCCCATCAGATTGATTATCGCTTCCACGACTACCGCGTCGACGGACTGGATCGCGAATTGCTTAATACCTTTATTGCCGAATTAGGCTGGGAAGCGCTGCTGAACACCCGCGGCACCACCTGGCGTAAACTCGATGAGTCGGTTCGCGCGAGTATCGATAATGCCGATGCGGCGGCGGCGCTCATGCTGGAAATGCCGGCAATCATCAAACGCCCATTGCTCTGCGCGCCCGGGCAGCCTATGCTGCTGGGCTTTAGTGAAGCAAACTACGAGAAATTTATTAACGAGGTGTAGTCTATGTCTTGCCCGGTCATTGAGCTGGCTCAGCAGCTTATTCGCCGCCCTTCCCTCAGCCCCAATGATGCGGGATGTCAGGCGTTAATGATTGAACGCCTGCGGGCGATTGGCTTTACCGTCGAAGCGATGGACTTCGGCGATACGCAAAATTTCTGGGCCTGGCGCGGGCAGGGTGAAACGTTGGCCTTTGCCGGCCATACCGATGTGGTACCGGCTGGCGATGCCGACCGCTGGCTCAACCCGCCATTTGAACCGACCATTCGCGACGGAATGCTGTTTGGCCGCGGCGCGGCGGACATGAAAGGTTCGCTGGCGGCAATGGTTGTCGCCGCCGAGCGCTTTGTCGCGCAGTACCCCGACCACAAAGGTCGTCTGGCGTTTTTAATCACTTCTGATGAAGAAGCCAGCGCCACTCACGGTACGGTGAAAGTGGTTGAGACGCTGATGGCGCGCAATGAACGCCTCGATTACTGCCTGGTCGGCGAACCGTCCAGCACCGAGATCGTCGGCGACGTGGTGAAAAACGGCCGTCGCGGCTCGCTCACCTGCAACCTGACGATCCACGGCGTACAAGGCCACGTCGCTTATCCGCACCTTGCGGATAACCCGGTGCACCGCGCGGCGCCCATGCTGGCGGAACTGGTGGGCATCGAATGGGATAAAGGTAACGAGTACTTCCCGCCGACCAGCATGCAGATTGCCAACGTGCAGTCCGGTACCGGCAGCAACAACGTGATCCCAGGCGATATGTTCGTCCAGTTCAACTTCCGTTTCAGCACCGAGCTGACCGATGAGATGATCAAAACACGCGTCGTTGAACTGCTGGAAAAATATCAGCTGCGCTATACCGTCGACTGGTGGCTTTCCGGCCAACCGTTCCTGACCGGGCGCGGTAATCTCGTCGATGCGGTGGTGAACGCCATTGAACACTATAATGAAGTTAAACCGCAGTTGCTGACCACTGGCGGCACCTCAGACGGACGTTTTATCGCCCGCATGGGGGCGCAGGTTGTCGAACTGGGTCCGGTCAACGCGACCATTCATAAAATTAATGAATGTGTGAATGCCGCCGACCTGCAGATGCTGGCGCGGATGTATCAACGCATCATGGAACAACTGGTCGCCTGACGACAATAACGTTTACCCTGCGGCGCCGCTGCGGGGTAAAGAGAGGACACAGCATGGAATGGCTTATTAAACACTGGTGGATTCTGGTGTTGGTATTTTTAGTCGGCGTCATCATTAATGTGATTAAAGATCTGAATCGCGTCGACCCGAAAAAATATCTCGATAACAAACCGGATCTACCGCCGCATCGCGATTTCAACAGCAAGTGGGATGATGACGACGACTGGCCGAATAAAGACCAGCCGAAGAAATAACCCCGCGGCCACCACGTGGACGGGATGAATTCCCGGGTGGCGGCTGACGCCTTACCCGGGCTACCAGACAGCACAGAACCGTAGCCCTGCTAAGCATAGCGCCAGCAGGGAAATCCCCTGACGCCTTACCCGGGCTACCGGATGGCGCAGAACCGTAGCCCTGCTAAGCATAGCGCCAGCAGGGAAATCCTCGGGCGGCGGCTGACGCCTTACCCGGGCTACCGGACAGCACAGAACCATAGCCCTGCTAAGCGTCGCGCCAGCAGGGAAATCCCCGGGTGACGGCTGGCGCCTTACCCGGGCTACCGGACAGCACAGAACTCTAGCCCTGCTAAGCACAGCGCCAGCAGGGAAATCCCCGGGTGGCGGCTTACGCCTTACCCGGGCTACCAGACAGCACAGAACCATAGCCCTGCTAAGCGTCGCGCCAGCAGGGAAATCCCCGGGTGGCGGCTGGCGCCTTACCCGGGCTACCGGACGGCGCAGAACCGTAGCCCTGCTAAGCATAGCGCCAGCAGGGAAATCCCCGGGTGGCGGCTGACGCCTTACCCGGGCTACCGGACGGCGTAGAACCGTAGCCCTGCTAAGCATAGCGCCAGCAGGGAAATCCCCGGGTGGCGGCTGGCGCCTTGACAGCACAGAACCGTAGCCCTGCTAAGCATAGCGCCAGCAGGGAAATCCCCGGGCAGCGGCTGACCCGGCCACTACACACCATGCCCCCTCAGAGCATTTCGATAATATCGTCGTCTTTCGGCGTTCCGCCGCTTAACGCTTCATCAAAATAGTGCTTCGGCACGGTATAACGCAGCCTGTCGAGGGCAAACTGCATGCTGCGGTCATCAATGGCATGCCCGAGATCTTCGACGATATCCAGCGTCACATCGCCGCCCAGCTCCTGCAGTCGCTCCTGCGCCGCAACCGCCCACGCCAAATCGATCACCCGATCATCACCGCCGTGAATCAGATGCACGGTGGTCTGCGTCGTCGCCGCTTGCGGCAGCGTCGCGTAGCGGCCGTTAAAGGCAATGACTCGTGACGCCAGCCCCGGATCCGCTTTGATACTCTCAAGCGACATTATCGCCCCCTGCGAAAAACCGATCAGCGCCGTCGCCTGCGGACCTAAACCACTCTGCTTTTGCCAGTAGCGCACCGTCTCAATAAAGGTCGGCATAATGGCATCAATTCTCTGCTGACGGTTCTCTTCCGTCACGCCTTGCACCGAGAACCACTGGCGAGCTGGCGCCGGGCCGCAGGGCTCCGCGCCGCCGATGCTGACGATAAGCGCATTCGGAAACAGCGGCGCAAACCAGCTGCCGATTTGCCCCATCGCGACCGGGTTATCGCCAACGCCATGAAACAGCAGCAGCAACTGTTGCGCAGGCGTCGCAGGGCTTTGAACAATAAAGTGATCGTGTTTCATGGCTGTCTCCTAATGTCACTGAGATACAAGAGCCAGGCTCCTGATTCAGATGGGCAGTTTACGCCGCATACAGAATATGACCATGCCATTTAACTGAATGAGTTAGTTAAAAAAATTGCAGCTTCCTGACCCACTCGCCAAGGTACTCTGCACGCGCCGGATCCAGGCTCGACAAAGCTGCGGCAGCCTCTTCACGCAGCCGCGCCAGCAGCGCCTTACGCCCGGATAAACCAAGGCTTGCGCACAGCGATGCCTCATCCTGCTGCGCTAAACGCGAACGAAGCGCCGCCAGTGGCAGCGGCGTCGCCTGCAGTAGCCGATTCAGACTGCCAGCCGCCGTCAGTAAGGGACGATGAGCAAAAGCAAAACCGGCCGCCTCCAGCCAGTCATCATCTGTAAGCATAGCGGTTTCATCCACCGTTACCGGGGCGCGTTCGTCACGCCACTGGCTGAGCCAGCGTTCATCGCGGGCAAGCCGCTGGCTTTCCTGACGCGCCAGTTGATGGCCTTTCTCGCTTAGCGGGTAGATAGCCATCGCCGTATAGCAACCGCTGCTCGCCTCGCGGTGAGTTCCCATCCGCACCAGCGTAAAGCCGCAGCGCTGCCAGAAGCGCCACAGCTCGGGAGTATAACCAAAACTAACCGAGAGATAATCGCAGCCACGGGCGTGACTGACGGCATGGCTAATCAGGCGCTGGCCCAACCCTTCACGCTGGCGCGATGGATGCACGGCAATACGACTGACGCGTTTGCTCGTCAGCATCGCCGCCAACGGGTTACCGCCGTGCGCCGCCAGCGACTGAGCCACCAGGTTGCCGCGCGGACGGCGATATCCGGCCCACACGGCGCGGCTAAGCTCAGGTTCGAGACCGCCCTCCTCCACCAGCCATAAGGCGCCGGCCACGCCATCCGTGCAGCAGGCCGCAATGAAGTGCTGACCGGGGGCATCCATCATTCGCCGCAGATCCAGCGGCGAAGTACGATAGTGAGCGCCGGAAAGCAGTTGATAGACGGCCTCCGGTAGCGACGACCGCTCGCGCCAGGCTCGCTGGTTCAGCGTTTCCAGTTGCGGTTCGCCCTGCGGCGCGTGGAGAAATGCCTCATCGCTAAACAGCAATAACCGGGAGATGGCCGACTCCAGCGGACAGCCCGGCGCCCAGCGAATCGGCGTCGTCAGGTGGTAACGGTATAACTGCGGAAAACCCGCGCAAAATTTCAGTAAGAAACCACGGCCGGTCCCTTCATACCCCTGAACGGTCGTCGTTAATAACGTGTGGGGAAAACGCGCCGCCAGCTGCCGCAACAGCGGCGCCGGGATCGCGGCGGCCTCATCGACGACCAGCCAGCCGGCCCTGGTCTCACTGGCCAGAAGCGCATCCGGCGCCATAAAACGCATGCGCTCACCCGCAAAAGCGGCAATCACCTCTGCCGCGCCGCGCGTCGGCGCGGTAACAATAGCATTGCCGGCAAGCTTAGCAATCAGCATGCCCGCCAGCGCAGATTTACCACGTCCGCGTTCGGCGGTGACGGCGGCAATCCCCGGCGGCGAGGTGATAAGCGCCGCGAGAATCGCCGCCTGCTCAACTTGCGGGTGACCATCGGCGGGGTGCCAGTCATCGCGCGGCGCGGCGCTCGGCAGCCGTAAGTCGCTTCCCTGTCGCCAGAGCGCAACCTCAGCGTCGGCAGTAATCTGCCGACAAAAACGGTGGACAAAGTTGGGGGTAGCGATAGGTTCCGCCGCATCGCTCCAGCGTAGCGAATCGGCATCCGGCTGCGTGGGCCAGCGCGTAAAATCGGCGACCATCAGCACCAGCCAGCTACCAGCCCGTAGCGTACCGCCTAACGCGGCGAATGCAGCCACGTCAAAACCATGCCGGGCGTCAAAAAAGGCGTGCTGGAACTCTCGTCCTAACAACGTTTTCAGCGCGCCTGGCGCCACACAGGGTTCCTGCTGCGGCTGCGGCCCAACCCACAGACCGTCACCGGCTAATCGTGCGCGTAAATCAAGCGCCTGCGCCAGACACCAGCGTTCGTCGCCGCTGAGCACCAGCAGGCGACGAATACCCTCGCGCGCCATCTGTGCGGTCAGGTGAAGCAATGATTCCATCGGCAAGCGTTAGCGAAGCGAACTGCCGAAGGTGTTGCACTGCGCCGGATCGCCGCTGTCGAAACCGCGTTTGAACCATGTATAGCGCTGCTGAGAGGTACCATGGGTGAAGCTGTCCGGCACCACGCGGCCCTGGCTCTGCTCCTGCAGGCGGTCGTCGCCAATCGCCTCGGCGGCGTTCAGCGCTTCCTGCAGGTCGCCCGTTTCCATGATGTCCTGCTTTTGCATGTTATTTCCCCAGACGCCTGCGAAGCAGTCAGCCTGCAGCTCCATTTTCACTGACAGGCGGTTCACTTCGGTCTGCGAGGCCTGCTGTTGCAGTTGGCGTACCTTCGGCTCGATGCCGAGCAGTTTCTGCACGTGGTGGCCGACTTCATGAGCGATCACGTAACCCTGCGCAAAGTCGCCGCCAGCGCCGAGTTTGTTTTTCATTTCATCGTAGAATGACAGGTCGATATAGACCGTACTGTCCGTCGGGCAGTAGAACGGACCCATCACTGATTGCCCGGTACCACAGCCGGTACGCGTCGCGCCGCGATACATAACCAGTTTCGGCTGGACATATTGACGCCCCATCTTCTCAAAGATAGGTCCCCAGGTATCTTCGGTTGTCGCCAGAATAACAGAGGTAAACTTCGCCGCTTCATCATCTTTCGGGCTGATGGAGCGTTGCGTCGACGTCTGCTGCTGAGGCATGGGTTCGCCGGTCAGCATGCCGGTTAAATCCACGCCGTAATAGCCCGCAACCAGCACGATAATCAGCAGGACAATACCGCCTTTACCGCTTGGAATACGGAAACCACCGCCACCGCCGCCCAGCGGCGAACCCGAATCACTACGTCTGTCTTCCACATTGTCGCTTTCGCGACGCCCTTGCCAGCGCATAAGCACCTCTAATCCATTATACCCGTCATACTTCAAGTTGCAGGGGATTCCCTGCGTCGCCGCGTGACTCGGCCTTCGGCCTCGCCCCTACGGGGCCAGCGCAAGCACTGTTCAAAACGGCTAGCCGTTTTGTCCTGCAACTCAAATTATTTAGGGTATATATTCACGAATAAGAGAGATCGTAGGCGGTTCAGCGCAGGATTACCACAGGAAACAACAAGAAGAGCGCCAGAAGATGCTGAATCTTCCGGCGCGGGGGGAATTAGTCCAGTTTAACGCCCAGGCGGTGGGCCACTTCTTCGTAAGCTTCAATCAGGCCGCCGAGGCTCTGGCGGAAGCGATCTTTGTCCATTTTATCAAGGGTGTTTTTATCCCACAGACGGCTGCCGTCCGGGGAGAACTCGTCGCCGAGCACCACTTCGCCGTTGAACAGACCGAACTCCAGCTTGAAGTCGACCAGGATTAGACCGGCGTCATCGAACAACTTTTTCAGTACGTCGTTGGCTTTGTAACTGAGCGCTTTCATGCGCGCCAGGTTTTCTTCGTTCACCCAGCCGAAAGTCTCGCAGTAGGATTCGTTGACCATCGGGTCGTGCATGGCGTCGTTTTTCAGGAACAGGTCGAACAGCGGAGGAGTCAGTTCGATGCCTTCTTCGATACCCAGGCGCTTAACCAGCGAACCGGCAGCGCGGTTACGGATCACACACTCAACCGGCACCATATCCAGTTTTTTCACCAGGCATTCAGTATCGGAAAGCAGCGCTTCCATTTGGGTCGGGATACCGGCTTCTTCCAGTTTGCTCATAATGAAATGGTTGAACTTGTTGTTCACCATGCCTTTACGATCGAACTGTTCGATGCGGGCGCCATCACCTGCTGACGTATCGTTACGGAATTCCAGTACCAGCAGGTCCGGGTTTTCGGTGCTGTATACCGTCTTCGCTTTACCACGATACAACTCAGCTTGCTTTTTCATCTTCACCACTCCAGTGATATTAAGCCAAAAAATTACGTTTCCGCCTGTACACAAGATCGTGAACATTGCCGGATTATGTGGCTACGCACACGTTTGCGTCACTATACATTAAAAAGGGCCGGATTGCTCCAGCCCTTTTTATTACTTGTTAAATGCGGCCTGGAATACGGCTACCAGGGCGTCATTTTGCGACTGCGTCAGCGTGTGGCCTTTCGGGTCGATAAACTGCAGGCTACTGCGGTTATCGAGGTCGCCGACCTGCAGTTTATAATCGCCAGACACCAGCTGCGGATCGCTTGCGCCCAGTTCCTGCCAGCTGCTGTCGGACAGCGGCTTGTAGGTCACGGCCATGCTGCCCTGAGAACGAGTGCTGTCGGTCACTTTCATGCCCACTTTTTCAAGCGTAGCCGGCAGCTTCTGCCAAACCATATTGAACGGCGCGCGCACTACCAGCATCGGCAGACCGGTATCATCCGCCGCACTCTGCACGTCGAAGGTCGCGCCAGCGCTTCTCTGCGCCGCGTTCTGCGCATTAGTCGCGTTGGTATCGAGACCGGAAGAGATCACGTTCAGCATGGAGGTGCTATAACGCTGCAGCGAAGCCGGGTCAGACACGGGTTTGCCCGCCTGCTCCAGGTTCACCAGTTTCACCACCACCGCTTGCTGATAGCCCTGCGGCTTAACGGAGATTTGATAGCGACCACGGTACTGCTGGTCTTCATCAAGGCGGTTCCACTCTATCCAATCGGTATTCAGCGTCTGGCCTGCATCGTCACGCTTGGTGATGGTGTAGTTTTTCGCCTGAACGATGCTGACAACCTGCGCCCACAAGGAACCGCTGCGGCTGTTTTCCACCATCAACGTGGCGGTGTCGCCATTAAACTGGGTACGCGCGCCGCTGACCAGAGCTAATGCCTGAGCCGGCGGACGAATATCCAGCGCTTTGCCTACCGCGCCGGTGCTGGTAGCGACCGGAATGTTGTAGTCGCCAGTCTGCAGCGGCAGGATCATCCCCGCCGGGGCGTGAAGTTCACTGAGCGGCGTCGCCTCTAAATAAACCTCATCGCCGCTAACCTGACGCTTATAGCGCGAGTCAGAACTACAGGCCGCGAGGAGTAAAACCAGCGAAACACCCGCAACCTTCGCCAGGCGCGACTTCTGTACTGAGTAAGCCATCAAATCTCCCTAAACTCTACAGCAAACCGGCATGCTTCAGCGCTGCGGTGACCGCCTGAGTACCTGTTTCGGTAATCGGCGTCATCGGCAGGCGCAGCGTGTCGGTCGCTACAAGTCCCAACGCCTTACAAGCCCATTTGACTGGGATCGGGTTGGGTTCGACAAATAATTTTGTATGCAGCGGCATCAGACGCTGGTTAATCGCACGCGCTTGCGCAAATTGCCCCGCCATCGCCAGCCGGCACATGTCAGCCATTTCACGCGCAGCGACGTTCGCCGTTACGGAAATCACGCCGACGCCGCCAAGCTGGATAAAATCCATGCCGGTCGCGTCATCGCCGCTCAGCAGAATAAAGTCGTCTGAAACCAGCTCTTTGATCTGGTGAACACGACTTAAGTTCCCTGTTGCTTCCTTAATGCCGACAATATTTTTAATTTCCGCCAGACGGCCGACGGTTTCCGGCAGCATATCGCAACCGGTACGGGACGGCACATTATACAGAATTTGCGGCAGGTCAGTATGTTCAGCGATAGCTTTAAAGTGTTGGAACAGGCCTTCCTGGGTCGGACGGTTATAATAAGGGGTGACCGTCAGGCAGCCGACAACGCCGCTATCGTTGAAACGCTTGGTCAGGCTGATCGCCTCTGCGGTGGCATTTGCCCCGGTACCTGCAATGACTGGAATGCGGCCATCGGCCAGCTCGAGGGTCATCATCACCACGTCGCCGTGTTCTTCATGGCTTAACGTTGCGGATTCCCCGGTAGTCCCTACCGAAACAATCGCCGAGGTTCCGTTGGCGACATGGTAATCAATCAGTTTTTTCAGGCTTGACCGGCAGACATTACCGTTATCATCCATCGGCGTAACAAGCGCTACAATACTTCCCGTGAACATGGGCCATCCTCAGAGCAGAAGTGGGACAAGATTCTCAATGTTACGTTTGGTGCTGCAATAAAAGCAAGAGACCCAACGCCATCTGGGATGTTGTACGCTGGTTTTTTTTATGCTTTCCTAATGTTACCTCACCTTTTTAAAGGAAGAACAGGTTTGACAGCCTCATTACAACACTATCTGGTGATTACCGCTCTGGGCGCAGACCGCCCCGGCATCGTAAACACAATCACTCGCCACGTCAGCAGCTGCGGCTGTAACATTGAAGACAGCCGGTTGGCCATGCTCGGCGATGAGTTCACGTTTATTATGCTGCTTTCCGGCTCGTGGAACGCGATTAACCTGATCGAATCAACGCTGCCGTTAAAAGGAGCCGAGCTGGATTTGCTGATCGTAATGAAGCGCACCTCCGCCCGGCCGCCGCAGGCGATGCCCAATACCGTGTGGATCCAGGTAGAGGTACCGGACTCACCGCACATCATCGAGCGCTTTACCGCGCTGTGCGACACGTGGAATATGAATATCGCCGAACTGGTCTCCCGTACCCAACCAGGGGATGATAAAGACGCCGCTCAGCTATTTATTCAGATTACCGCTCACAGTCCTGCCTCGCAAAACACGACAAATATCGAGCAAGCGTTCAAAGCGCTATGTACAGAACTGAGCGCACAAGGCAGTATTAACATCGTTAATTATTCACAGCATGAAGAACAGGATGGAGTTTAACTAATGACCCCACTGAAAGCCGGTGATATTGCACCGAAATTTAGCTTACCGGACCAGGACGGCGAGGAAGTAAATTTAACCGACTTCCAGGGACAGCGTGTTCTGGTTTATTTTTACCCGAAAGCCATGACCCCGGGCTGCACCGTACAGGCGTGCGGTTTGCGCGATAATATGGACGACCTGAAAAAAGCGGGCGTGGAAGTTCTGGGTATCAGCACCGATAAACCAGAAAAGCTGTCCCGTTTCGCCGAAAAAGAGCTGCTGAACTTTACGCTGTTGTCTGATGAAGATCATCAGGTCTGCGAACAGTTCGGCGTCTGGGGCGAAAAATCCTTTATGGGGAAAACCTACGACGGTATTCACCGTATTAGCTTCCTCGTCGACGCCGATGGCAAAATCGAACATGTGTTTGATAACTTCAAAACCAGCAATCACCACGACGTGGTGCTGAACTGGCTGAAAGAAAGCGCGTAACGGTTGAATGAAAGATGCCGGGGGGTCATACCTCGCCCGGCATCTTTTTTGATCCTACCCGCGCAACCCTGCGCGTCAGTCGTCTTCGATAACCATCCCATCCGGCCAGGCATGCACCACCGCTTTAATCAGCGTGGCGAGCGGAATAGCGAAGAAGACGCCCCAGAAGCCCCACAGCCCGCCAAAAATCACCACCGATAGAATGATAACCAACGGATGCAAATTTACCGCCTCCGAGAACAGCACCGGCACCAACAGGTTGCCATCCAGCCCCTGGATAATCAGATACACCGCAAACAGGCTCCAGAACTCGGTGCCAGCGCCAAACTGGAACAGCGCCACGCCAACGACCGGAATGGTCACCACAAACGCGCCGATATAGGGGATCAGCACCGAGAAGCCTACCAGCACCGCCAGCAGCAACGAGTAGTTGAGACCAAAAAGGATGAAGCCGATCCACGTGGCGACGCCGACGACAATCATCTCCAGCACCTTACCGCGGATATAGTTGGTGATCTGCTGGTTCATCTCCTTCCACACCTGCCCCGCCAGGCCGCGATTACGCGGCAGGATACGACGCACGGCATTCAGCATCTGCTGCTTATCTTTTAGCAGGAAGAAGACCATCAGCGGCACTAACACCAGATAGACTGCCAGCGTCAGCAACCCTACCAGTGAGGCGAGCGAATACTTCACCACCGAATCGCCGACGGTCAACATACGATTGCGCATATTGTCGGCCATCGCATCAATGATACCGGCGTCCATCAGCGCCGGGTAGCGTCGCGGCAGCGTGGCGGCGAAATCAGAAAGCTTGTTGAGCATTCCCGGCATATCGCGGATGAGATTAATCCCCTGCTGCCAGGCCACCGGCATCACAACAAACGCCATCAGCAGTAAAATACCGACGAACAGCACCAATACCAGCGACGTCGCCCAGGTACGCGACAAACCAATACGCTCCAGGCGAATAGTCGGCCACTCCAGCAGATAGGCCAGCACGATGGCCACCAGCAGCGGCGCCAGCAGGCCGCTGAAAAAGAACATAATGCCGAAGCCAGCCAGCAAAATCACCAGCAGCGCTATCGCCTCCGGATCGCTGAATCGACGGCGATACCACTGCATTAACATCTCAAGCATAAAACCTTCCCTGAAGCGCAAATCGCAACAATCCGAAGAATTGTATCTAAGTGTCACAAAAAAGACTTCGCTTTTTATTGGCTACGCCACAAACAGACACAACTGTGCGAATATCATATTTTCAACGCTCTCAACGACAGCTAAACTCGCAGAGTCTGCGGTCCGGGAACATTAGGCCGCGCAATCGGTCAAACTGGCACACCCACATTACAGGACAGAGGTTATGTTCAGGCAGTTAAAGAAAACGCTGGTGGCCGCCATCGTCGCATCGCTGACGCTGGGGACGATATTACCTGCTGCTGCTGACTCGGCGGATACCCTGCCGGATATGGGCACCTCGGCAGGAAGCACGCTTTCCATTGGTCAGGAAATGCAAATGGGGGATTACTACGTGCGCCAGCTGCGCGGCAGCGCGCCGCTGATTAACGACCCGTTGCTGGTGCAATATATTAACGGATTGGGCATGCGCCTGGTCGCTCACGCTAACTCCGTGCGCACGCCGTTCCACTTTTATCTGATTAACAACGATCAGATTAATGCCTTTGCTTTCTTCGGCGGCAACGTGGTGCTGCACTCAGCGCTGTTCCGTTACGCCGATAACGAAAGCGAGCTGGCGTCGGTCATGGCGCACGAAATCTCGCACGTTACTCAACGCCACCTGGCGCGCGCCATGGAAGACCAAAAACGTAGCGCGCCGCTGACCTGGGTTGGCGCGCTGGGCTCAATTCTTCTGGCGATGGCCAGCCCGCAGGCGGGGATGGCGGCGTTGACCGGCACCCTTGCCGGCACGCAGCAAGGGATGATTAGCTTCACCCGGCAGAATGAGGAAGAGGCCGACCGTATCGGTATTCAGGTGCTGCAACGCTCCGGGTTCGATCCCCAGGCGATGCCCGCGTTTATGGGCAAACTGCTCGATGAATCACGTTATTCTTCCCGTCCGCCGGAAATGCTGCTGACGCACCCCTTGCCTGAGAGCCGTCTGGCTGATGCCCGTAACCGCGCCAACCAGATGAGCCCGGTCGTCGTCCAGTCCTCCGCTGATTTCTATCTCGCCAAGGCCCGTACCCTCGGTATGTACAACTCCGGGCAAAATAAGCTCGGTAGCGACCTGCTTGATGCCTGGTCGAAGGGAAATATCCGCGAACAGCACGCCGCGCAATATGGCCGCGCGTTGCTGGCAATGGAGAGTAACAGCTACGATCAGGCGCGGAAAACGCTACAGCCTCTGCTGAGCGCCGACCCGCAAAATGCCTGGTATCTTGATCTTGCCACCGATATCGATCTTGGACAGAAAAAGACCACTGACGCGATTAACCGTCTGAAAAACGCCAAAGAGATCCGCACGGATCCGGTGCTGCAGTTAAACCTCGCCAACGCCTATGTGCAGGGCGGGCAACCCGCTGAAGCCGCCACCATTCTCAATCGCTACACCTTTAATAATAAAGATGACAGCAACGGTTGGGATTTGCTGGCGCAGGCGGAAGCTGCGTTGGGTCATCGCGACCAGGAACTGGCGGCGCGAGCCGAAGGGATGGCGCTGGTTGGAAGACTCGACCAGGCTATATCCCTGTTGAGTGGCGCAAGTGCGCAAGTGAAATTGGGCAGTTTGCAGCAGGCGCGCTACGATGCGCGTATCGATCAGCTGCGCCAGCTGCAGGAAAGATTCCGCCCCTATCAGAAATCGTAAGGAGACCTCATGTCTGACGCGGTAAAAATTTATCACAACCCACGCTGTTCAAAGAGCCGCGATACGCTCAGCCTATTGAAGGCTAACGGCATCGACCCTGAAGTGGTGCTGTACCTGGAAACGCCGCCGGATGCCGCGACGCTGCGTCAGCTGCTTAAGATGCTGAATATGGTTAGCGCTCGTGAATTGATGCGCCAGAAAGAAGATCTGTATAAGTCGCTCAATCTCGCCGACCCGCAGCTCAGCGAAGAGGCGTTGATTAAAGCGATGGTGGATAACCCGAAACTGATCGAGCGCCCCATCGTCGTCAGCCACGGCCAGGCGCGCATCGGGCGACCGCCGGAACAGGTGCTGGAAATCGTCAATTAAACCTCACGCGCCGCCGGCCTTGCCCGCGGCGCAATTTTTCTCGCGGCTGCTTCCAGAATTGGCGCGCAAATCCCCGACGCCAGAATAGCGGTGCTACTGTCCGTCCATCACCTCTATCCACTGGACGGATTGCCAATGAAAAAAGCCCCTTCCACGCCGCATGACGCAGTATTCAAAACCTACCTCTCTCATCCGGATACCGCGCGCGACTTTCTGCAGATTTATCTTCCTGAACTGCTTCAGGAAATCTGCGATCTGCATACGCTACATTTAGAATCAGGCAATTTTGTTGAAGAAGATCTGAGACCTTACTATTCCGATATTCTCTACTCGCTGCAAACCACCGCTGGCGAGGGCTATATTTACGCCCTGATCGAACACCAAAGCAGCCCTGATCGACACATGGCCTTTCGTCTGATGCGCTATGCCGTGGCCGCAATGCAACGTCACCTTGATGCCGGACACGATAAGCTCCCGTTAGTAATCCCTATTCTTTTCTACCACGGTCTGGTAAGCCCCTACCCGTTCTCCATGCGCTGGCTGGATGAGTTTGCCGCCCCGGAGGTGGCAACCCACCTCTACCACGGCGAATTTCCGCTGGCGGATATCACCATCATACCGGATGATGAAATTGCGACCCACCAGCGCATGGCGACGCTGGAATTACTACAAAAACATATTCGACAACGCGATCTCGCGCAGTTACTCGACAAACTGGGCGCATTATTATTGACGGGATTAGCAACAGAAACACAGGTGCAGGCGCTGATGCACTACCTGGTACTGGCGGGCAACACCCACGAACCGGTAAAGTTTATTCGCGAGCTGGCGCGCCGTACGCCGCAGCACAAGGAGACGTTAATGACGATTGCTGAATATCTTGAACAGCAGGGACTGGAACGCGGACTCATTCAGGGTCGACAAGAGGGTCTAACGGAAGGCCGTAAAGAGGAAGCGCTGCGCATCGCCGCCGTGATGTTAAACAACGGCCTCGCTCCCGCGCTGGTGGCACAGTTGACGGGTTTGGCGGAACAGGAGCTAGCGCAACCTTCGGCTTAGAGCTTAAGGATCTCTTTAACGAACGGGATCGTTAGCTTGCGTTGAGCGGTAATCGACGCATGATCGAGCTGATCGAGGGTCATAAATAGCGAACGCATCTCGCGATCCAGTCGCTTAAGCAGGAAACGACAAACGTCTTCCGGCATCTCGAAGCCGCGCAGTCTGGCGCGCAGCTGCAACGCCTGCAGCTTGTCTTCATCCGACAGCGGTTGCAGTTTGTAGATCTGCCCCCAATCAAGACGCGAGGCGAGATCCGGCAGGCCAAGGTTCAATTGCCGCGGCGGGCAGTCGCCGGTGATCAGCAGGCGAGTTTTTCCGGATTCGAGAATTCGATTATAGAGATTGAAGATCGCCATTTCCCAGGGTTCATCCCCTGCCACGCATTCGATATTATCGATACATACCAGCGCCAGTTGCTCCATGCCATCCAGCACTTCCGGCACGAACCATGTACGCTTATCCAACGGCACATAACCAACGGCATCACCGCGCTGGGATAGCTCGGCGCAGGCGGCATGCAGCAGATGGCTACGCCCCGCGCCCTCGCGTGACCAGATATAGATGTATCCGCTGTGTTCCTGCCGCAGCACATTCTGGAGAGCAGCAAGTAGGGAAGGATTATCACCCGGCCAGAAACTCGCAAAGGTTTCGTCGTCAGGAAGATACAGTGGCAAAGAGAGCTGTGCCGGAGCGTTCAGATGGACCTCAACATAGGCTTACAGAAAAACGCGATGAGTTTAACACAGTTTTAGGTCAGGAGAGAACCGGGCAGGATCGCTGCCCGCTCTCAGGATCGTTATTTTGCTTCTTCGCTATCCGCGGCATCCAGAACCACTTCTTCCGGACGCAGGACGTTGATCAGCTTGAAGATCAGGCTCAGACAGATGCCGACGATAGTCGCCAGCGCCATCCCTTTCAGCTCCGCCGCGCCAATATGCACTTTCGCGCCGCTAACGCCGATAATCAGGATAACCGAGGTCAAAATCAGGTTTTGCGCTTTGCTGTAGTCGACTTTCGATTCGATCAGCACGCGGATACCGGAAGCTCCGATCACCCCGTACAGCAGCAGAGAGACGCCGCCCATCACCGGAACCGGGATAATCTGAATCGCCGCCGCCAGCTTGCCGACGCAGGAGAGCAGAATAGCGATAATCGCCGCGCCGCCAATAACCCAGGTACTGTATACGCGGGTAATCGCCATCACGCCGATGTTTTCGCCATAGGTGGTGTTCGGCGTCGAGCCAAAGAAGCCGGAGACAATGGTCGACAGACCGTTGGCAAACATCGAACGGTGCAGGCCGGGGTCGCGAATCAGATCGCGCTTGACGATATTAGCCGTCACCACCAGGTGACCGACGTGCTCGGCGATAACCACCAGCGCGGCAGGCAGAATTGTGAAGATGGCGAACCATTCAAAACGCGGAGTATAGAAGGTGGGCAAGGCAAACCAGTGCGCTTCGGCGATCGGCGTGGTATCGACAACGCCCATCACAAAGGAGAGCGCATAGCCCACCAGCACGCCAATAAGAATCGGGATAATCGCCAGGAAACCGCGGAACAGCACAGAACCAAAGACCGTCACCCCCAGAGTGACCATCGAAATAATAATGGTTTTGCTGTCAGGCGACTGGCCGTCAGCGGGCAGCAGACCGGCCATATTCGCCGCGACGCCAGCCAATTCAAGGCCGATAACCGCAACGATTGCGCCCATCGCCGCCGGCGGGAACATCACATCCAGCCAGCCGGTACCGGCTTTTTTGACAATAAAGGAGACGATGCAGAACAGCACGCCGCACATAATGAAACCGCCCAGCGCCACTTCATAACCCAACGGCAACAGCAGCAGCACCGGGGAAATAAAGGCGAAGCTTGACCCCAGATAGGCCGGAATTTTGCCTTTACAGATAAAGAGGTACAGCAGCGTACCGATACCGTTAAACAGCAGCACGGTAGCCGGGTTGATATGAAACAGGATAGGCACCAGAACCGTTGCGCCAAACATGGCGAACAGATGTTGCAAACTAAGCGGGATTGTCTGTAAAAGCGGCGGTCTTTCACTCACCCCGATAGCACGGCGCGTCATAATGTTTTCCTCTGCGAGTCGTTTGTTATTTGTTGTGGGCGTGATTTATTCAAAAAAAAGCCGACTATCAAAGTCGGCTTTTTATCACTTCATCATTTACTTGGTACCAAAAATCTTATCACCGGCATCGCCGAGGCCCGGAATAATGTATCCGTGCTCATTGAGGCCCTGATCGACGGACGCGGTGTACAGCTCCACGTCAGGGTGCGCTTTCTCCAGCGCGGCAATGCCTTCCGGCGCCGCAACCAGAACCAGCACCTTAATGCTGGTGCAGCCCGCTTTTTTCAGCAGGTCGATGGTCGCGATCATTGAACCGCCGGTTGCCAGCATAGGGTCAACCACCAGCGCCATACGCTCATCAATGTTAGAAACCAGCTTCTGGAAGTAAGGTACCGGCTCCAGTGTTTCTTCATCGCGGTAGATGCCGACAACGCTGATACGCGCGCTCGGCACGTGCTCCAGCACGCCTTCCATCATACCCAGACCGGCACGCAAAATTGGCACCACGGTAATTTTCTTACCTTTGATCTGCTCAACTTCAACCGGGCCGTTCCAACCTTCGATGGTCACTCGCTCGGTCGCGAGATCGGCGGTTGCTTCGTAGGTCAGTAAGCTACCAACCTCTGAGGCGAGTTCACGGAAGCGTTTAGTACTGATGTCATGCTCACGCATCAGGCCCAGCTTGTGTTTGACGAGTGGATGTTTCACTTCCACGATCTTCATTCTCTTTCTCCTCTGAGGGGCAGCCACAAAAAAAATCGCCGGATTATACCGCTTTTTGCGGATTGCGCCATACCCATCTTGCTTGACGTATATCAAACAAAATGATTTAGAGACAAAAAAGCCGGAGACGAGCTCCGGCTTAGGATGAGGTGTCTTACCGGGCGGCGCTAACGCTTACCCGGCAATTATAGACGTTCGCCGTTACTGGCAATGACCTGCCGATACCAGGCAAAAGATTTTTTTCGGCTACGGGCCAGCGTGCCGTGACCTTCGTTATCTTTATCAACAAAGATAAATCCGTAGCGCTTTTTCATCTCGCCGGTGCCGGCGGAGACCAGATCGATGCAGCCCCACGGGGTATACCCCATCAGATCGACACCGTCTTCCACCACCGCCTTTTTCATCTCAGCGAGATGCGCGCTGAGATAATCAATACGATATGAGTCATCAACGCTACCGTCAGCTTCACGCACGTCGATAGCGCCGAAGCCGTTCTCAACGATAAACAACGGCAATTGATAGTGATCCCAGAACCAGTTGAGCGAATAGCGCAGGCCGACCGGATCAATTTGCCAGCCCCAATCGGATTTCTTCACGTACGGGTTGGAAACCAGGCTGGTGCTTTCGTCATAATCCAGCTGCGGATTATCCTCAGTCGCTTTAGTGGCAAACGACATATAGTAGCTAAAGCCAATATAGTCGACACCGCCCTGCGCCAGCGCCTGCCGGTCCTCCTCGGTAATATCCAGCTTAAATTCGCGACGCTCGAAGTAGTTGAGCAAATGCTGCGGGTAACGGCCGCGCACGTGAACATCGGTAAACCAGTAACGACGGTGCATGGCGTTCATCGCCATCATCATATCGTCCGGGGCGCAGGTCAGCGGGTAGATAGGACACATGGCGATCATGCAGCCTATCCGTAGGGCCGGATTGATGTCGCGCGCCGCCTTCACCGCCAGGGCGCTGGCCACCAGCTCATAGTGGGCCGCCTGATACATCACCGGCTCACGGTCTTCCCCCGGCTGATACTTCAGCCCGGAATTAGTAAAGGGGGCGAAATCTTCGTGGAAGTTGGCCTGGTTGTTGATCTCGTTAAAGGTCATCCAGTATTTCACTTTATGCTGATAGCGGGTAAACACCACCGTGGCAAAACGCACGAAGAAATCGATCAGCTTACGGTTACGCCACCCGCCATACTCGGTCACCAAATGGTAAGGCATCTCGAAGTGAGAGAGCGTAATGACTGGCTCAATACCGTATTTCAGACACTCATCAAACAGATCGTCATAGAATTGCAGGCCCGCCTCGTTGGCTTCCAGCTCATCGCCCTGCGGGAAAATACGCGTCCAGGCGATAGAGGTACGGAAACATTTGAAGCCCAATTCAGCGAACAGCGCGATATCTTCTTTATAGCGGTGATAAAAATCAATCGCCTCATGGTTAGGATAGTTATAGCCGGGCAACACGCCGTCGGTGATGGTTCGCGGCACGCCGTGGGCGCCAGCGGTCATCACGTCAGCCACGCTAATTCCCTTGCCCCCTTCCTGCCAGCCGCCCTCCAACTGATGCGCCGCGACCGCGCCGCCCCACAGAAAACCTTCTTTGAATCCGGACATATGCTCTCCCTATAGACGATCGCCGTTGGGCGAATGAGATTGCTGATTAAAGTGGTAAACCGCGCCGATAAGCCCGGCATCGTTGCCGTGGCTGACGATATCGAGATAGTCGGCGATGCCGAACCAACTCAGGTGTTCACGCAGCAGCGTCAGGAACCCCGGGCGTTCAACAATGCCGCCGCCGATAAAAATGGTCTGCGGATCGAAAATATTGACCAGGTTATACAGGCCACCGCCGAGACCGTTGAGGAATTCGGCCACCAGCCGCTGGCACACGGCGTCGCCGGTACCAAAGCGGTCGAAAATCTCCTCGCCGCTGACTTCCTCCAGCGCGCGGCCAAGGTGCTGCGCATAACGCTGACGCAATACGCGCAGGGTACAGTTTTCATTCATCGAGTAGCAGCGGGGATCGCGCGCGCCGGAGCGCTCGGTTTGCATATAGCCAAATTCGCCGGCGCGAAAACGCGCGCCGTGCACCAGTTGGTTATTGCAAAAGATGGCGCCGCCAATGCCGGTGCCGATGGTTAGCACCAGAAAGTTCGCCATCTCGGCGGCTTTTCCCTGCCAGCGCTCGGCAAGCAGCACGCAGTTGGCGTCATTTTCAATCGCCACCGGCAGCCCGGTTTTCGCTTCAAGCCAGCTTTTAATCGCAAAGTTATCGAACTGGCGGATAGCCCCGCCCATGGCGATAAAACCGGTATGTGGGTTAACGTAGCCGGGGGCGCTAATCGCGATCCCCTCACAGGCCGGGTGACTGGCGATCCACGCCAGCATCGCGTCCAGGATCTGCTTACCGTCGCTATGAGCGATCGGCTGCTTTCCCTTTTCCAGTATCGCGCCCTCGCGCGATAGCACGCCCATCTTTAGCGCCGTACCGCCAATATCGAATGCGGCGATATTCATTTTCGACTTCCCTCCCCCTCCCTATTTAAGGTCCTGAATTATCGCTTAACGATAAAAAGAAACCGGTTTCAGTGGCATGATGGACATTCGTATAAGGTGAGGCAAGCAGAAGACTGTACCCGGTTTCATTTTCGTGAACAGTATCAAATTTGTACATCTATAGGGTATTTTACGCCGACGCTAAAGCAGGCTCGCAAACGTTTGCTTTCCCTGTTAGAATTGCGCCGATTTTTCTTGCTACCGCAAATGTGTGGAGACTTCGCAGTGACCGATAAAACCTCTCTCAGCTATAAAGATGCCGGCGTGGATATTGATGCAGGCAACGCTCTCGTCGACCGTATTAAGGGCGTGGTGAAGAAAACCCGTCGCCCGGAAGTGATGGGTGGACTGGGCGGATTCGGCGCGCTGTGCGCTCTGCCGCAGAAATACCGCGAGCCAGTGCTGGTCTCCGGTACCGACGGCGTCGGCACCAAGCTGCGTCTGGCGATGGACCTTAAACGTCACGACACCATCGGTATCGATCTGGTCGCTATGTGCGTCAATGACCTGGTCGTCCAGGGCGCCGAACCCCTGTTTTTCCTCGACTACTACGCGACGGGTAAACTGGACGTCGACACCGCAGCCAGCGTCATCAACGGCATCGCCGAAGGCTGCTTACAGTCCGGTTGCGCGCTGGTGGGTGGCGAAACGGCAGAAATGCCGGGGATGTACCACGGTGAAGACTACGACGTCGCTGGTTTCTGCGTCGGCGTGGTAGAAAAATCAGAAATCATCGACGGCAGCAAAGTCGCTGACGGCGATGTGTTGGTCGCGCTCGCTTCCAGCGGCCCGCACTCTAACGGCTACTCGCTGGTACGTAAGATTATCGAAGTCAGCGGCGTTGACCCGCAAACCGCCGACCTCAACGGTAAACCGCTGGCCGATCACCTGCTGGCGCCGACCCGCATCTATGTCAAATCCGTGTTGGATCTGATTGCCAACGTTGACGTGCACGCTATCGCCCACCTGACTGGCGGCGGTTTCTGGGAAAACATTCCGCGCGTACTGCCGGACAACACCCAGGCGGTGATCGACGAGTCTTCCTGGCAGTGGCCGGAAGTCTTCAACTGGCTGCAAACCGCCGGTAACGTCAGCAGCCATGAAATGTACCGCACCTTTAACTGCGGCGTCGGCATGCTGGTCGCGCTGCCGGCAGCCGAGGCGGATAAAGCCATCGCCCTGCTGAACGAGAAAGGTGAAAACGCGTGGAAAATCGGTTATATCAAGGCATCCGATTCCGAACAACGCGTGGTCATTGAATGAAAAACATTGTGGTGCTGATTTCCGGTAACGGCAGTAATTTGCAGGCGATTATCGATGCCTGCGCCCGGAAGCAAATCAACGGCACCCTGCGTGCGGTATTTAGTAATAAGGCCGACGCGTTCGGCCTTGAACGCGCCCGCGAGGCCGGTATTCCGGCCTTTGCGTTGTCGATGAAAGCCTTCGATAGCCGGGAAGCGTTCGATCGCGAGCTGATGCAGCAAATCGACGCCTTCCAGCCTGACCTGGTGGTGCTGGCAGGCTACATGCGCATCCTCAGCCCGGCGTTCGTCGCCCGCTACCAGGGGCGATTACTGAATATCCACCCTTCTCTGCTGCCGAAGTATCCGGGGCTCTATACTCATCGTCAGGCGCTGGAAAACGGCGACGACGAACACGGAACCTCAGTGCATTTCGTCACCGATGAACTCGATGGTGGGCCGGTCATTTTGCAAGCCAGAGTGCCGGTCTTTGCGGAAGATAGCGAGGATGACGTCACCGCCCGCGTTCAGGCACAGGAGCACGACATCTACCCGCTGGTGGTGAGTTGGTTTGTTGATGGCCGCCTGCGCATGGAAGCTAACCACGCCTGGCTGGATAACCAAAAACTACCGCCACAAGGCTATGCCGCCGAAGAATAAGTTTGTCGCGCCCCGGAGACATCGCCGGGGCAATCCCCTGTTCCCCTTTTAGCTGACGCTATTTTCCAGACACAACGCCTTCGCATTCCAGCGTGTCGGCAGCGGCACAGGGCGCTGATAATCGAACTCACGCAACGTTAGGCCTGCCACACCGTTGGCATACAGTACCGGCAAACCGCCGGGATACGGTTCCACTCCCCAAGCGCGGCCGCTTTGCGGATTCAGACACCAGGCGTTATCCATCCCCATCCCGGTCGGCGACTGCGGATTGCACGGCGGGCGTACATCGTAAAACCCTTGTTCCGCCGCCGGATTCGCCTTCTGGGTAAGCTGCACGCCGTCAAACAAAATGCGCTGGATCCTGCCGGGTGTTTCACTGTGCAGATTTATCGCGCCTTCACACTCGCCAACCAGCCCGCGAAACTGGATCTGCGAGATCTCACCGGGCTCAATCGCCGGATCGCGACGGCGTGCGGAAAGAAATACCGGATCCGCCTCGCCCCAGTGACAGGCCGGCGCGCTGACGCAATCAAACGTAATGGCGCTAAAGACCATGCGCCGCAATCGCCCGCCGTCACGGGATATCAGACCGATTCCGCGATTGGAGTCAAAAATGGCGCAGTTACTCACCAGCACATCTTCTATATCCTGCCAGGTTTCAGTGCCGATTTTAAAGGCGCAGCTTTTCGAGCGCAGCGTACAGTTGACGATGGTCACCTGCCGCAGCGGGCGCTGAATCCGCGCAGGCTTGGCGGTCGTTTTCAGACAGATGGCGTCATCCGCAGCGCTGAAATAGCTATTCGCGATATGTACCTGCTGGCAGCTGTCGATATCCAACGCGTCGGTATTCGCCATCGTCAAATCGTTATCGACGGTAACGCCATCGATCGCCACGCCAATGCAAGAGACCAGATGGATAGTCCACATCGGCGCATGGCGTACGGTGATATTCTCCAGCCTCACCCGACGGCAGTCCTCCAGTAAAATAATGCGCGGGCGCGCCGCGATCGGCGTGCGATAGCCCATCTCATCGACGCTTTCGGAGAACCAGCCGTCGGCGCTACCGTAAATCTCGCCGCCGCCGCAGATCGTAATATTCTGCGCATCCAGGGCATAAAGAAAGGCGCGGTCTGAGCACTCTGCCCGGCTCAGCGCGGTTGCCTGCGCAAAGTCATCATAGTTTTCACTGACGATAAGCTCGGCCCCCGGCGACAGCCACAGACGGGTATTCGATCCTATCCGCAAACCGCCGAGCGCGTACCTGCCGCTATCAACGACCAGCGTGCCGCCGCCGGCCTGCGCCAGTTCGTCCAGCGCCTGCTGAAAGAGTTGGGTATCGGGAGTCACGCCATCCGCATGCGGATGACGGTGCGAAAGTTGAATGTTCATAGCATGTCCTGAGAAACAACGGAGACGCTATCTCAACATCCCTTCCGGGGACCGCGTAGGGTGGAAATCGGAGTCGCAAGAATATCTGCAGGCCGTTTCACATTCGCCTCTATGGCCGGCAATAAAACGTGATAGCACACGCAAATTTAATGTCCTGCCAAAACGAAAATCACGCTTTTATCACAATTCCGCGTCTCTTCAGTCACGGGAAATGTGAGAACTATCACGAGATTTATTTCATTTACTCGCCATTTCGCATATCGCTCGCAGATCGGCGCGAAAAGCGCTCAAGCAGGATTTTCACCTTCTTTCCCCTCTTTTACTGTGCAACCTCACTTTCCTTATACAAGAGAAATTCCAATGACGAGGACAGTAACCCCACAACGAGAAGTCAAAACCCGCAACATCCTCTGCTGGGGGATGGGCGATATTTTTGGCAGCGGCGCGATGACCATCACTGGCCTGTGGCTGCTCTACTTTTATATCGAGGTCGCCGGGCTATCGCCCGCGGCGGCGGCCTCTATTTTCGCCATCGCCAAGATTTGGGACGGTATCACCGACCCGGTAATGGGTTACATCACCGACAATATTCGCACTCGCTGGGGGCGGCGGCGGATCTTCTTTATTCTCGGCGCGCCGCTGTCGCTCTGTTTCGCTCTGATGTGGATAAGTGGTTTTGGCTATGCCTGGTATCTTGGCACCTACCTGCTGTTCAGCACCGTCTTCACGCTGCTGATGGTGCCTTACGATACGCTGCCAGCCGAGATGACGACACGCTACGATCTACGCTCGAAGATGTCCGGGGCGCGGATGCTGTTCGCTCAGGCGACGGCCTTTCTCGCCGCGCTAATTCCCGGGCAGATCATGGCTCATGTCGCCGATAAATCGCAGGCGTTTATCTATATCGGAATTATCTTTGCGCTGCTTTTCGCCCTGCCGTGGATCTTCGTCTGGCGAGGTACCTGGGAACGCGACAATCTACCGCCGCCGCAGACGCAACAGGGGTTGGGTAAAACCCTGCGTTCGCTGTATCGGGAAATGGCCTCGACCTTCCGCCTGCGCACCTTCCGCATCCATATCATGATGTACGTCGGCGGCGCGGTGGCGCTGGATATTTTCGGCTCCTTATTTATGCACTACATGACCTACGTGTTACGCGTCGGCACCTCGCTGGCCTCACAGGCGATGAGCCTGATGACGCTCTTTCAGTTCTTCGCTATCCCCTTCTTCACCTGGCTGTGCATCCGCATCGGCAACAGCAACGCCTATAAACTGGCCATCACGCTGATTATCTGCTCGTTGCTGTGGTTCAGTCAGCTCACCGCCGCTTTCAGCCACCTTTCCTGGTTGCTGCTTGGCGGTGCGATGGTGATGGGTATCGCTCGCGGCGGTACCTATTTGATTCCCTGGAACGTCTACAACTTTTTACCGGATGTCGATGAAGCCTATACCGGCGTACGGCGCGAAGGGATTTACGCTGGCGTCATGATGCTCACGCGCAAATTCTCCCAGGCGCTGGCGCTGTTTATCGTCGGTCTGGCGCTGGAAGCGTTTGGCTTCACGAAAGGCGCGGCGGCGCAGAATACCGCCGCCCTCAACGGCATCTGGTGGGTGTTCCTCGTCGGCCCCGGTCTGCTGGCAATCCTGGCGATGTACGGCGCTTTTCATTTCCGCTTAAACCAACCACGCCATCAGATCCTGATTAACGAACTGGAACGACTGCGCGCCGGCGGCCACCCGCAGGATGCCAGTCCGCAGACTCGCGACACCATTGAGTTGCTTACCGGTCACCCACACAACAACAGCCACTGGCAGCACGCTGCCGCCCGCTCACCGCAAGGAAGTCATTATGTCGCAGAAAATCAACCGTCCTGAAACCCTGCAGCTTATCGACGCGCTGATCGATAACCTAACCGCAATTACCGACGATAGCGGCCAGTATCTGCAGCGGCTGGAGGATGGACGGGTGATCGATACCAAAAGCTGGGAAGGCTGGGAGTGGACGCACGGTATCGGCCTGTTTGGACTGTTTCGCTACCAGCAGTTAACCGGCTCTCCCCGCGCCCGTCAGCTTATCGACGACTGGTTCAGCACCCGCTTCGCCGAAGGTACACCGGAGAAGAATATCAACACGGCTTGTCCGTTCTTAACGCTGGCGCTGCGCTATCAGCAGGAACCGCGCAGCGACTGGCGAGCCTACCTGGAATGCTGGGGAGACGCCATCTACCGCCAGATGCCGCGCACCGATGAAGGTTGCCTACAGCATGTCACCTACGAGAACACGCATCATCAGCAGATTTGGGATGATACGTTGATGATGGCGGTGCTGCCGCTGGCCATGCTCGGCAAGATGTTTGATAAACCACGCTGGGTAGAAGAAGCCAAATTTCAGTTTTTGCAGCATCTGCACTATTTGAGCGACCGCCAGAGCGGCCTGTGGTTTCACGGCTGGCATTTCGAGGGCAGACACCATTTCGCCGGCGCCCTGTGGGCCCGCGGCAATAGCTGGATCACGCTGGCAATCCCGGAGCTGCTGGAAATGCTTAATCTTGACGAACATGACGCTTTTTACCGCCAGCTGCAAAATACGCTACGGATTCAGGTCAGCGCGCTTGCCCGCTACCAGGGCGAAAACGGGCTATGGCCAACGCTACTCAATGACCCGGAGAGCTATCAGGAAGCTTCGGCAACGGCGGGATTCGCCGCCGGCATCTTCAAGGCCGTACGTCTCGGCTACCTCGACGAGACGTTTTTACCGGTTGCCGAACGGGCCTGGCGGGGCATTGTCGAACATATCTCGCCGCAGGGGGAACTGATGCAGGTGTCGTTCGGCACGGCGATGGGCAACGACCTCGACCACTACCGTAACATCACGTTGACCGCCATGCCCTACGGCCAGGCAATGGCGATGCTGTGTCTGGTGGAAGCGCTGCACCGTACCCTGTAGTATCGCTACCTGAGCGCCGTCAGCTCGGTGCTCAGGCTATTCGCCAGGCTGCGCACCCGACCCGGATCGAACATCACGTAGAACGCTGGCGACGCCTCGCTCATCTGCTGACAGAGCGTTTCCATTTCCGATGCGCAACGATACAGCGCCTGCACGTTGATATGGCAAATCTCCCGCATGCTCCAGCTGTTTTCCACCTCGCGAGCGAAATGCAAGGTGAAAAAGGCTTTCTGCGCATGAGTAAACAGCTGGCAATAGAGCGCTAAACCCTGCCATTCTTCACGCCACTGACGCGCCAGCGCGGCGGGGAAATCCGCCGTTTGAGCAAACGCCAGCGCCTCTTCGCATAAACGTTGCGCACTGCTTGCCACGTCATCTTTTTCTTGCGCAATTTGCGTGAGGTTAGCCATCGACTTTAGCGGATCGTCACGAGTGAAATGAATATCCTGCGCCGACCCCGGCAGCCAGTGGCTGCGCGCCAGTTGACCATACAGGCTCCATACCGCCTGGCCGTAGCTTTCCGGCAGTTGACTATGGCGATGGAAAACATGATCGCGTACATAAATCGCCTGATAAAGCGTCTGCGTCGCCTGCTCAAGGAACTGCTGGAACTGCCGAGCCATGCTTGTTTGCGGGCACCAGCCGTAGCGCTGCGCCAGCCACTGTCCGAGCAGTTGCTGCTGATTCTTTGCCGCCCCTTCCCCTAATAGCTGGCTGCAGGCAAACAGGTTGCATTCGCTTAGCGTACCGGGGATCCAGTGATTATCGATACTTTCCCAACTGGCTTTGCAGATAGCGCCGGTAATGCGCGGGTTCCGACTCTGGCACCACAGCAGCCTCCCCTGCAGTTCATCAATCCGCAGAAACGGCATTACCCCCCATCCCACTTCCTCGCCGGCAAGATCAATATCGACCCACACATCCCGCGCCTGCACCGCCAACAGCGCCGGATTATTGGGGAATGCAGGCCAGAAACGTTCCGGAGTGAGTTTAATCGATACCGATACCGCAGGCGGTAACGGCTCAATGGCGTCCAGTACCGTACCAAGATCGTCATTGCTGGCCGGGAAAACCCGCAGCACCAGATGCTTATTTTGCGCCGCCACCGCCTGGCTTAAGGCGTTAAAGCAGCGGCGATAGAGAACGAAACTTTGCGCCGGCTGGCGGCCATCGTTCTTTTGCGTGTCCCACTGCGGACGGGAGATCGGCAATAAACCGTCGGTGCTGGAGAGCGCGATAATCAGGCCGGTAAGCGCCGGGACGCCCAGGCATACCGCACGCACCTTGTCGGTCAACCAACGGCTCCAGAAATCGACATCGAAACGCACGCCGCGCGGATTATCCAGCAGCTCCGGATGCGCTAACAACAGTTCAGTGGGAAAACCGAGCTCTTTCGCCTGCAGATAAAACCGCAGTCCCTGCTCGCGACAGCGCAGCGCCAGGCGGTTGAGATAGATACAGCGCGCGCGTTGCTGGCTCGATAGCCGATCGTTGTAGTCGAACGGCGTATAACCTTGCGGAGAAACCAGTTTGCCAAACAACTCCGCCTGACCAACTACCACGGTATTAAAATCGTGCTCAATCGCGTATTCAATCAACCGACAGGCCGACGACCAATCCCAGATATCCTGATTGTTAAGCTCCAGCGCCCGCGTTTCCCACATCGTTTCGCCCTCCATTTTGCCGATGATTGAACATAACGTAAGCAAACGAACGCGTCCGCTTTTTCCGTACATCTTATTGAAAGAAAACTGTCACATTGCTTTGACATAGTTGGACATTCAATGGCAAAGCTCGCCATAATGAAAAAGCGACGTCAATGATCCGGAGTGTGAGTTGTAATGGGCCAGGAAAAGCTATACATCGAAAAAGAACTCAGCTGGTTGTCCTTTAACGAGCGCGTACTTCAGGAAGCGGCGGACAAAAGCAACCCGCTCATCGAGCGCATGCGCTTCTTAGGAATTTACTCCAACAACCTCGATGAGTTTTACAAAGTGCGTTTTGCGGAACTTAAGCGGCGCATTCTTATCAGTGAAGAACAAGGCAGTACCGCCCATTCCCGTCACCTGTTAGGTAAAATTCAGGCTCGTGTGCTGAAAGCAGACCAGGAGTTTGATGGTCTCTACAATGAACTGCTGCTGGAAATGGCGCGTAATCAGATCTTCCTGATTAACGAACGTCAGCTTTCCGTCAATCAGCAGTCCTGGCTACGTAACTACTTCAAACAGTATCTTCGCCAGCATATCTCGCCAATTCTGATTAACCGCGAAACGGATCTGGTCCAGTTCCTGAAAGATGACTACACCTATCTGGCGGTGGAGATTATCCGCGGTGATACCATCAACTACGCGCTGCTGGAAATTCCGTCCGATAAGGTTCCACGCTTTGTGAACCTGCCGCCGGAAACGCCGCGACGCCGCAAACCAATGATTTTATTAGATAACATCCTGCGTTACTGTCTGGATGATATCTTCAAGGGCTTCTTTGACTACGATGCCCTTAACGCTTACTCGATGAAAATGACGCGTGATGCCGAGTACGATCTGGTACACGAAATGGAATCGAGCCTGATGGAGCTAATGTCCTCCAGCCTGAAACAGCGTTTAACCGCCGAGCCGGTACGTTTTGTTTACCAGCGCGATATGCCGGATGCGATGGTGGAAATGCTGCGCGATAAGCTCTCCATTTCCAACTACGACTCAATGCTGCCAGGCGGCCGCTACCACAACTTTAAAGACTTTATCGGCTTCCCGAATGTCGGCAAAGCCAATCTGGTCAACAAACCGATGCCGCGCCTGCGCCATCTGTGGTTTGATAAATTCCGCAACGGCTTTGATGCCATTCGCGAACGTGACGTGCTGCTCTACTATCCGTATCACACCTTTGAGCACGTACTCGAACTGCTGCGTCAGGCGTCGTTCGACCCAAGCGTACTGGCGATCAAAATCAACATCTACCGCGTGGCGAAAGATTCGCGGATCATCGATTCAATGATCCACGCCGCCCACAACGGTAAAAAAGTCACCGTCGTCGTCGAACTGCAAGCCCGCTTCGATGAAGAGGCCAATATTCATTGGGCCAAGCGTCTGACCGAAGCTGGCGTACACGTCATTTTCTCGGCGCCAGGGCTGAAAATTCACGCTAAGCTGTTCCTCATTTCGCGCAAAGAAGGCGATGAGGTGGTGCGCTATGCCCACATCGGCACCGGCAACTTCAACGAGAAAACCGCACGTATCTACACCGACTACTCGCTGTTAACCGCCGATGCGCGTATCACTAATGAAGTGCGTCGCGTGTTTAACTTCATCGAGAACCCGTACCGACCGGTCAATTTCGATTATCTGCTGGTGTCACCGCAGAACTCGCGCCGCCTGCTGTATGAGATGATCGATCGTGAAATCGCTAATGCGCAGAATGGTCAACCATCCGGTATTACGCTTAAATTAAATAACCTGGTCGACAAAGGGCTGGTGGACAGGCTGTATGCCGCGTCCAGCTCGGGTGTACCGGTGAACCTGCTTATCCGTGGGATGTGCTCGCTGATCCCTGGTCTTGAGGGCATTAGCGAAAATATTCGCGTCATTAGCATCGTTGACCGTTTCCTTGAGCACGATCGGGTCTATTGTTTTGAAAACGGCGGCGATAAGCAGGTGTGGTTATCCTCTGCCGACTGGATGACGCGTAATATCGATTATCGTATCGAAGTCGCCGCGCCGCTGCTGGATCCGCGTCTGAAGCAGCGCGTATTGGATATTTTCGATATCCTGTTTAACGATACCGTAAAAGCGCGCTATCTTGATAAAGAACTGAGTAATCGCTATGTGCCACGCGGCAATCGCCGTAAAGTGCGCGCACAGATGGCGATTTACGATTACCTCAAATCACTCGAACAACCCGATTAACCTATGCCAATAAACGAAAAAACCCCTCGGCCGCAGGAGTTCGCTGCGGTCGACCTTGGTTCGAACAGTTTTCATATGGTGATCGCCCGTGTCGTCGACGGGGCAATGCAGATCATCGGTCGCCTGAAGCAGCGTGTACATCTGGCTGATGGCCTGGATGAAAACTCGGTGTTGAGCGAAGAAGCGATGACTCGCGGGCTGAACTGTCTGTCGCTGTTTGCTGAACGTCTGCAAGGGTTCTCCCCCTCCAGCGTGTGTATCGTTGGGACGCACACCCTACGCCAGGCGGCCAACGCAGCGGATTTTCTTAAGCGTGCGGAAAAGGTCATCCCCTATCCGATAGAGATAATCTCCGGTAATGAAGAAGCGCGTCTGATCTTTATGGGCGTCGAACATACGCAGCCGGAGCGCGGTCGCAAACTGGTTATCGATATCGGCGGCGGTTCGACTGAACTGGTGATCGGCGAAGACTTCGAGCCCCGGCTGGTAGAAAGCCGCCGTATGGGCTGTGTAAGTTTCTCTCAGGCCTACTTCCCTGGCGGCACCATCAACAAAGAGAACTTCCAGCGCGCGCGTCTGGCGGCAGTGCAGAAGCTGGAAACGCTGGCGTGGCAGTTCCGCATTCAGGGCTGGAATGTCGCGCTTGGCGCCTCTGGCACCATCAAGGCCGCGCAGGAAGTGCTGGTGGCGATGGGCGAGAAAGACGGTTTTATTACCCCGGAACGCCTTGAAATGCTGGTTAGCGAACTGCTGAAGAATAAAAACTTCGATTCGTTAAGCCTGCCGGGCCTGTCGGAAGACCGTAAAGCGGTATTCGCGCCGGGGCTGGCTATTCTGTGCGGCGTATTTGATGCGCTGGCAATTAAAGAGCTTCGCCTGTCCGACGGCGCGTTGCGCGAAGGCGTGCTGTACGAGATGGAAGGCCGTTTCCGCCATCAGGACATTCGCAGCCGTACCGCGCAAAGCCTGGCCAACCAATACAACATCGACCGCGAACAGGCGCGTCGGGTACTGGAGACCATCACCCAGATGCTGGAACAGTGGCAGGAGCAAAATCCGAAACTGGCTAACCCGCATCTCTCAGCGTTGCTGAAATGGGCGGTGATGTTGCACGAAGTAGGGTTAAACATTAACCACAGCGGCATGCACCGCCATTCCGCCTATATTCTGCAAAACAGCGACCTGCCGGGCTTTAATCAGGAGCAACAAACGCTGATGGCCACTCTGGTGCGCTATCACCGCAAGGCGATTAAGCTCGATGATTTGCCGCGCTTTACGTTGTTTAAGAAAAAACAGTTCCTGCCGCTGATCCAGTTGCTGCGCCTTGGTGTGCTGCTGAATAACCAACGCCAGGCGACCACCACGCCACCGAAGCTGACGCTGAAGACGGAGGCCCACCACTGGACGTTGGTTTTCCCGCACGACTGGTTTAGCCAGAACGCGCTGGTGCTGCTGGATCTGGAGAAAGAGCAACAGTACTGGGAAGGCGTGCCGGAGTGGCTGTTGAAAATCACGGAAGAAGAAGCATAGCGTTAATTCCCGTCAGCCGATAACAGCCGGACGTTCACTCGTCCGGCTGTTTTGTTTCAAGCGACAGCCGCTGCGCTGACAAGTTCTTCAATCGGCGCTGGCTCGCCGATGTCATATCCCTGCATATAGTCGATTCCCAGCGATATCACCGCCTGGCGAATCTCCGGCGATTCCACAAATTCCGCCACTACCTGCATATGTTTAATCTGCGCCAACCGGCAAATCGACGCCACCACCTGGTAATCCAGGCTGCTGATGACCAGATTGCGGATGAAACTGCCGTCAATTTTCAACATATCGACGTTGAGGGTTTTCAGCCGCGCATAGCTGGCATAGCCGGTGCCAAAGTCATCAATCGCCACCCGACATCCCAGCTCCTGCAACCGCGCCAGCGTTTGCCGCGCCTGTTCCGGGTTGCTCAACGAGTGGTTTTCCGTCAGCTCAAAAATCAGCTGCCACGGTTCGATATTGTAACGGCGCAGCAACTCTTCCACTTCATCCGGGAAGCGACTGCGGCTGACCGACACTGGCGACAGATTGATCGCCAGACGCATGCCCGGCAGCGCCCGCCGGTTTTCATTCATAAAGGCCAGCGTATTCTCGATGACCCATTGGTCGATGCGCGAGACCAGGCCAAATTCGTGAGCGGCGGGCAGGAAGTTATCCGGCGCAATTAACTCACCCTTTTCGCCGACCATTCTCAGCAAGACTTCATGGTAGCTGTCGCCGCGTATACCAATAATTGGCTGCGCCATCAGGCGAAAACGATTTTGCTCCAACGCCTGCTGGATCTGGTTCATCATCGCCACTTTATTTTTCAGCCCCTGCTGTACATGAACGGCGCCGCGCCGCTGCACGTTTTCCGGATGTCCGCTGGCCAATGACATATCGGCGATATTATTCAATTCGCCCAGCAACAAATACAGATGTTTGACCGGCGAACGCACATTACAGTAGCTGATCCCAACCGGTGGCTGTAACGGTATGCCGTCCCAGATAAAGCGAAACTGTTTAATCCTCTCATCCAGCATCGCAATACGCTTTTGATGATCATCGCTATTCAGGCGCATGACCAGGTCATGACCGGAAAGATGGTAAACCATTTCGTTTGGCTGCAGCACATCGCTCAGGTACTCCGCCAACTGCTGCTTATACTGGATCCGCAGCAACACGCCATAGTGCCGCCCGAGCAGTTCCAGCTCCGGCATACGCAGAAAACACAGTACCGACCAGGTTGAATGGTTCAACGCCCGGCTTAACGCGCGTAAATTCGGCATATGAACCACCGGGTCGAGAAACGCCATCCGCCGCACCCGACGGTGAATCGTCCTCTGCTGCGTCGCCAGCATCGCCATATAAGCGATAATAAAAGAGAACACCAGATAGCTCGAAGATGTAATCGCCAACTGGTTATTGTAGATCGGTGAAGAGGGCAAGTAGCTGTAATGAAAATGAATAACCAGAATGAGCACTAGCGGCCATATCAGGGAAATAAAACGGTAGCCAAAACGCATCGCGCCCCACAGCATCACCGGCATAAGTAATGACAATGTATAATTTGTGCTAAATATTGTGCTACTCGCATTTAACGGCATGAATAATAAAAAGAGTATTATTAACAATGCCATTAACCAAATAATAATTTCTGTCGGCTTTATTTTCTGCCCAATTTGCAAACACACCTGGGATATAAAACCGCGTAAATGTAGCGGGTTACGAATAACCCGTATCAAAAAATACCACAGCGGCACACCGGTCAGACAACCGACCATCAACGCCTGAAAAGTGATTAGCGAGCGTAAACTAAATGGGTTTGCCCCCACCAGATCCGCCGCACGGGGGTGCAGACCAAGATACTCGGCAATCTGCGAAATGATGAGGAAAATCACCGAAGGCAGCAACATTTGCCAGAATAGCCGCTGCGGCATCAGAGAGACATTACCGTGAGATATCTGCTGACGGCGCGGCACGAAAATACGATAACCGCCCCAACACAGTACGGTGGGGATCAGGAAGTGAAACAGCACGCCGATGGTTTGCTCCAGCGTCATGCCACGCGTGACGGTCAGCAGCAACCCGACAATGATCCCCGGCAGTGCCGCCCAACCGAAAAACAGCATCAGGCTCAACACTAGCGCTAACGGAAGATAGTAGAGGAAAACGGTATGACCGTTAAGACTGGCGAATGTATTGGCGGCCCGCGCCACCGGTAAAAGCAGTGTCGGCAAGATAAGCGGCAGCGCCCACCATTTGTCCTGACATCGTCTGTATTGTTTAATTATACTCATAGATGCTCTACAAATTACCCCAACTCCCGCGGAGTATATTCAGACAGGCATCCAACCCGACCAGGCAAACCGCGAAAGTCATAACGTCGCGGAACAGGGGAAAGATTTTAGTGACCAGCAAATTCAGTCAGTTGATATAAATCAATAAACTAATTAGCTAATATTAATAAATCTTATTTTTTTGCGGCAATGCGCGATAACTAAAACCAGTGTAAATACGAATATTATCTTACATAACATTAAGTAATGTTTTAACGCTAAGATTTTTACACCGACGACAATTGACCCCGCCGCTATACTATGACTTAATACCCCCATCGCCCGTCTTCGGGTATACTTCAAGGAACCTTTTGTGAGTCAGGCACCCAGTATGCGTAAACGACATCGATTTAACCGTCGCATGACCCGTATCGTACTGCTTATCAGTTTTCTCTTCTTCTTTGGACGCTTCGTCTACTCCTCTATCGGTGCCTGGTACCATCATCAGGGCAAGCAAGAGTCGCAGCAATCGACCATCACTATCGATACCCCCAATACACCTACCGCTCCCGCGCAGGAATAACCGTTACGCACGCACGCTAAGGTGTTGCAGCAGATAAAGCCCCCCACTGGCGCCACTTCCAACCCGGCGGCTCAATCAAGACCGTTTTCTTCCGCTGTGCGCGTAATATCTATCGTAGCTGGGTTATCGAGGGATTCGTTTTTGCTGCAGGCCAATGAAGTGCTTCGCGACAATATGTAAGGACGTGCCGCCACCAGCGGCAGATGACCTACGGCAAGTGACGGTAAAAGCAGGGCATAAAAAAACCCTCTGTAAAAACAGAGGGCTTTGTTCAGCTATCAGATGGGGTTATTCCCACTCAATAGTCGCTGGCGGCTTGCCGCTGATGTCATACACCACGCGGGAAATGCCGTTAACTTCGTTGATGATACGGTTGGAGACGCGACCGAGGAAATCGTACGGCAGGTGCGCCCAATGCGCGGTCATAAAGTCGATGGTTTCTACCGCACGCAGGGAGACAACCCAGTCGTACTTACGGCCATCGCCCATCACGCCAACAGAGCGTACCGGCAGGAACACGGTGAACGCCTGGCTCACTTTGTCATACAGATCGGCTTTACGCAGCTCTTCGATAAAGATAGCGTCGGCGCGACGCAGCAGATCGCAGTACTCTTTCTTCACTTCGCCGAGCACGCGAACGCCGAGGCCCGGCCCCGGGAACGGGTGGCGGAACAGCATATCGTACGGCAGGCCCAGCTCCAGACCAATCTTACGCACTTCGTCTTTGAACAGCTCTTTCAGCGGCTCAACGAGGCCCATCTTCATCTCTTTCGGCAAACCGCCAACGTTGTGGTGAGACTTGATGACGTGCGCTTTACCGGTCGCGGAAGCGGCGGATTCGATCACGTCAGGGTAGATAGTCCCCTGCGCCAGCCATTTCACGTCTTCCAGCTTCAGCGCTTCTTCGTCAAATACTTCAACGAAGACGCGACCGATGATTTTACGCTTCGCTTCCGGGTCGTTTTCTCCCTTCAGCGCAGTCAGGAAGCGCTCTTCGGCTTCGACATGCACGATGTTCAGGCCGAAACGGTCGCCGAACATGTCCATAACCTGTTCGGCTTCGTTCAGGCGCAGCAGGCCGTTATCGACAAAGACACAGGTCAGGTTTTTGCCGATAGCGCGGTGCAGCAACATCGCGGTGACGGAAGAGTCAACGCCGCCGGACAGGCCAAGGATGACTTTATCTTCGCCAACCTGCTGGCGAATACGCTCAACCGCGTCATCGATGATCTTCGCCGGCGTCCACAGCGCTTCACAGTGGCAGATATCACGCACGAAGCGTTCCAGCATACGCAGGCCCTGACGGGTATGGGTCACTTCCGGGTGGAACTGCACGCCGTAGAAGCGTTTTTCTTCATTCGCCATAATGGCGAACGGGCAGCTTTCGGTACTGGCGACGGTAACGAAGTCAGACGGGATAGCCGTGACTTTATCGCCATGGCTCATCCACACGTCCAGCAGCGGTTTACCGTCAGCGCTCAGCGCATCTTCGATACCCTGAATCAGCGCGCTGTCAGTCTGTACTTCAACCTGTGCATAGCCGAACTCACGCTCGTTGGAGGCTTCAACGTGACCGCCTAGCTGCATTGCCATGGTCTGCATGCCGTAGCATACGCCGAATACTGGTACGCCTGCTTCGAAGACGTACTGCGGGGCGCGCGGGCTGTTGTCTTCAGTCGTGCTTTCCGGGCCGCCGGAAAGAATGATGCCGTTCGGGTTGAACTCGCGGATCTGAGCTTCGGTCACGTCCCAAGCCCAGAGTTCGCAATAAACCCCTAACTCGCGTACGCGACGCGCAACCAGTTGGGTGTACTGAGAACCGAAGTCCAGGATAAGAATGCGATGTTTATGAATGTTATCCGTCATTGACGTTAATTCCAGAGAAGTAGCGATGATTGAATAAAAATCGCCCGGCGCGTAGCCGGGCGATGAAAATCAGGAGCCCATGCGGTAGTTCGGGGATTCCTTAGTGATCGTCACGTCGTGAACGTGGCTCTCCTGGATGCCCGCGCCGCTGATACGCACGAACTCTGCTTTGGTACGCAGGGCGTCGATAGTACCACAACCGGTCAGACCCATACAGGAGCGCAGGCCGCCCATCTGCTGGTGAATGATCTCTTTCAGGCGGCCTTTATAGGCAACGCGGCCTTCGATACCTTCCGGCACCAGTTTGTCAGCAGCGTTATCGCTCTGGAAGTAACGGTCAGAGGAGCCTTTGGACATCGCGCCCAGAGAACCCATACCACGGTAGGATTTGTAAGAACGCCCCTGATAAAGTTCGATTTCACCCGGGGATTCTTCGGTACCGGCCAGCATGGAGCCTACCATCACCGCGGCGGCACCTGCGGCGATCGCTTTCGCGATATCACCGGAGAAGCGGATGCCGCCATCGGCGATAACCGGAATACCGGTGCCTTCCAGCGCTTCAACCGCGTCGGAAACGGCGGTGATCTGCGGTACGCCTACGCCGGTGACGATACGGGTGGTACAGATAGAACCCGGGCCGATACCTACTTTCACCGCACTCACGCCAGCTTCCGCCAGGGCACGAGCGCCCGCGCCGGTTGCCACGTTACCGCCGATGATTTGCAGGTCAGGATATTTAGCGCGCGTTTCGCGAATACGCTGCAGAACGCCTTCAGAATGACCATGAGAGGAGTCGATCAACAGAACATCAACGCCGGCGGCAACCAGCGCGTCAACACGCTCTTCGTTACCCGCGCCAGCGCCGACTGCCGCGCCAACGCGCAGGCGGCCGTGCTCATCTTTACAAGCATTCGGTTTACGTTCCGCTTTCTGGAAGTCTTTTACGGTGATCATGCCGCGCAGGTGGAAGTTATCATCAACGACCAGCGCTTTTTCTACGCGTTTTTCGTGCATTTTTGCGAAGACCACTTCGCGGCTTTCGCCTTCACGCACGGTAACCAGACGTTCTTTCGGCGTCATATAGACGCTGACCGCCTGGTTCAGGTCAGTCACGAAACGCACGTCGCGACCGGTGATGATGCCGACCAGTTCGTTGTCTTCGGTCACCACCGGATAACCGGCGAAACCGTTACGTTCGGTCAGTTCTTTCACTTCACGCAGCGTGGTGGTCGGCAGCACGGTCTGCGGATCGCTTACCACACCAGATTCATGTTTCTTCACGCGCTTAACTTCTTCAGCCTGGCGCTCGATGGACATGTTTTTATGAATAAAGCCGATGCCGCCTTCCTGTGCCAGAGCAATTGCCAGGCGCGCTTCAGTTACGGTATCCATAGCCGCGGAAAGCATAGGAATATTCAGACGAATAGTTTTCGTCAGCTGGGTGCTGAGATCGGCAGTATTCGGCAGAACGGTAGAATGAGCGGGAACAAGGAGAACGTCGTCAAACGTCAGGGCTTCTTTAGCGATACGTAGCATGGGCAATATCTCGACCAGGGTGGATAAATATTGCCGTGGCATTATACAGAGCGTAACCGATTGCATCTACCCTTTTTTGAAAATAATACTTGCGATCCCCCCTCAGCACGTTACTATCGACTGAATAACCTGCTGATTTAGAATTTGATCTTGCTCACATGTTGCCATCTCAATCCCCCGCAATTTTTACGGTTAGCCGCCTGAATCAGACGGTTCGTTTACTGCTGGAACGCGAAATGGGTCAGGTATGGATAAGCGGCGAGATCTCGAACTTTAGCCAACCCTCCTCCGGCCACTGGTACTTCACCTTAAAAGACGATAACGCCCAGGTGCGCTGCGCGATGTTCCGCAACAGCAATCGTCGCGTCACGTTTCGCCCACAGCACGGGCAGCAGGTATTGGTTCGCGCCAATATCACGCTGTACGAGCCGCGCGGCGACTACCAGATCATCGTTGAAAGCATGCAGCCCGCCGGTGAAGGCCTGCTGCAGCAAAAATACGAGCAGCTGAAAGCGCAGCTGACGGCAGAGGGACTATTCGATCAGCTTCACAAGCAGACTCTCCCCTCCCCCGCGCACTGTGTCGGCGTGATCACCTCAAAAACCGGCGCGGCGCTGCATGACATTCTGCATGTCCTGAAACGCCGCGATCCGTCGCTGCCGGTGATTATCTACCCTACGGCGGTACAAGGCGAGGATGCGCCGGGGCAAATCGTTCGCGCTATCGAATTAGCCAACCAGCGCCAGGAGTGCGATGTCCTGATTGTCGGGCGCGGCGGCGGTTCGCTGGAAGATTTATGGAGTTTTAACGATGAACGAGTCGCGCGGGCGATTTTTGCCAGCCGCATTCCGGTAGTCAGCGCCGTCGGCCATGAAACTGACGTCACCATCGCGGATTTCGTCGCTGACCTGCGAGCGCCGACCCCTTCAGCAGCGGCGGAGATCGTCAGCCGCAACCAGCAGGAACTGCTGCGACAATTACAGTCCGGGCAGCTGCGCCTGGAGATGGCGATGGACTATTTCCTCGCCAATCGCCATCGCCGCTTTACTCAGCTGTTCCACCGTTTGCAGCAGCAGCACCCGCAGCTGCGCTTAGCGCGCCAGCAAACCGAGCTGGAACGCTTGCGTCAACGGATGCACTTTGCCCTGGAAAGCCAGCTCAAACGCGCCGATCAGCGCCAACAGCGCGCCATCCAGCGTTTGAATCAACACAACCCGCAGCCGCGCATCCATCGCGCGCAGTCGCGAATTCAACAGCTGGAATACCGGCTGGCGGAGAACATTCGCGCCCGCCTGAGCGAACAACGCGAGCGCTTTGGCAATATGGTCACCCATCTGGAAGCGGTCAGCCCGCTGGCTACGCTGGCTCGCGGCTATAGCGTCACCTCAGTTGGCGACGGCAACGTGCTGAAAAAGATTAAACAGGTACAGGCTGGCGATGTCGTGACCACCCGCCTGGAAGATGGCTGGATCGAGAGCGAAGTGAAAAACATTACGCCAGCGAAGAAAACCCGTACCCGCAAAAAAGCCTGATAATCGCCCCATCGCATACGAGGATAACTATACTGCTGTCATGCCCTTGTAAAACGGTTTATCCGGCTAAGGAGCGTGATATGTCCGATGCTTATCCTCGTTACGTTATTCCACCCTACATTCTGCGCCGCATTGTCGACCATGGTTCCCGCCAGCAGCAGCGCTGCGCACAGCAGACGCTCAGCCACGTACAGAGCTTAATGGCGCATGTGCCAGGCAGACCTGCCGCCGCGCATGTCACCACGCCAGGGCTGCTTGAGCGTGATATTTATGACGGCCAACAAACTCAAGAGCTCCCCGGCATTCAGGTTCGTTTTGAGGGGCAACCCTCCAATGGCGACGTTGCCGTGGATGAAGCTTATGCGTATCTCGGCATCACCCATGAGTTCTTTTGGAAAATCTATCGGCGTGATTCACTGGACAATCAAGGGCTGAAGCTGACCGGAACAGTCCATTATGGCCATGAATATCAAAATGCGTTCTGGAATGGACAGCAAATGGTATTCGGCGACGGTGATGGCGAGATTTTTAATCGCTTCACCATCGCCGTTGATGTGGTGGCGCATGAATTAAGCCACGGCGTCACCGAGAGTGAAGCGGGGCTTATCTACTTTGAACAATCCGGCGCGCTGAACGAATCGTTATCAGATGTCTTTGGTTCGCTGGTCAAACAATACCAACGCCAGCAAACGGCGGATAAAGCAGACTGGCTTATCGGCGAGGGGTTGCTTGCTAAAGGCATTCACGGCAAAGGTCTGCGCTCTATGGTGCATCCGGGAACCGCCTTTGATGATCCGGTACTGGGCAAAGATCCGCAACCCGCGCATATGAAAGATTTCGTTCATACGCAACAGGACAACGGCGGCGTGCACATAAATTCCGGGATCCCCAATCACGCGTTTTATCTTGCTGCCAGCGCACTCGGCGGCTTTTCCTGGGAGAAAGCGGGATATGCCTGGTACGACGCCGTGTGCGACCCATCACTGGCGAAAAATGCGGATTTTGCCGCTTTTGCCCGGATGACCATTCATCATGGGGAGAAGCGTTTCGACAAAGATGTTGCCGATGCCATTACCAACGCATGGAAAAGCGTCGGAGTCACGCCATGAACCTACTTAGCCTCAGCGATGATGCGATCATTGAACTGGCGCGCGAGGGCGGAGTCGCCTGGCTCCCAACGCTAAGCGGCATGCGTAAAATTGTCGTTTCCCAACTCAACGACCAACAAAAGCAGCGGATCGCCGAAATCCTCCAGCAATCGCTGCCGCTGGGTAAACCGCCAGGGCAGCCCGACTCGCCGGGCCGCGGCGACCAGCGTTTCTATCGTATTCAGATAATCAGCGAACAGCGCTATAGCCGTTTGATCGTCCTGATCCCTGAGGAGCGAGCGCCAGTCGCGTTGGTCAATCTCTGGCGCGACGGTGAAGACTGTACCAGCGATTAAGATTCAACCGGCACAAACTCAACGCGCTTTTTCGATATCAGGCCGTGACCGTGCTGGCAGAAATAATCCACCGCGCCGCAGGCCTTCAACACCTCCAGTAGCTGGTGACAATCCGGGCAACGTGCTTCCACGACAAAATCTTTCTTGCAGTGGGCGCAACGGGCGCTGTTGCCCTGCGCTTCCAGCGGGCCGTGGCAAACGGGACAATTGAGTTCCATAATGGCTCCTTCTTGCAGTCAATACCGCGAGTTTATCACGTCACGAGTGAGTGCGGTCCGCGCAGTTGCTGCTGTAGCTGCAACAGCAGTTCGACTTCTCTGATACGTCGCTGGGTGAGTCGGCTAATTTCCTGCGGCGCACGTGCGAATAAACTGTGCTCAGTTAAAATATATCCGCCAAGGCAATGTTCATAAATCGTTCCCGACCGCGTCCAGCGCTGGATTCGTTCACCTTCGATTAACTCAACCACTTCGCGATTGTCACGCCGATCGTGGTTTATCACCCGCCCATCGCGCAGCGTTATCCGCAACCCCTTCTGCCCGCCTGACGGACCGGCATATTTGTTCAGCCAGATATGCAGCGGGATACCGCCCGCTGCGCCCTGCAAATACGCTTCGCCTTCAGCGGTATGCTTATCGCCGCGTGCAATCGGCTGGCCCAGACGATCTTTCGCCTCGCAGAGCGACAAGCGCAGCTCATCGTCGCCTCCGCAATAACGCACCGTCTCACGCAGCATCGCCAGCACATGGGTGCCGATATCGAGAACCACACCATCCGGATGGCGCAGCTGCCGGGAGTCCGGCTCGCCGGTGGCGAAATTAAGCGCAATTGGCTCCCCCAGGGCATTAAAGCCGCTCTGCTCCTGCAGGAAACCGTCGATACGCGCAATATCCTGTAGCGCCGTCACTGGCGGCTGCACAAGCCGCGCGCCGTTATCCGGCTGCCAGTTAGCATCCAACTGGCCTAACGCCAGCTTAAAGGCGCCATCGCGCGCCATCCAGTGATCGAGCGCCAATACCCGTGCTGCGTTTGCCGGAACAGTCAGTAGCTGGCGTAATCGCGCAATCTGTTCAAGACTGGCGACAATCGGCTTTTCTACCACAATGCGCGGACATGACGTGGCCAGCGCCGCTTCCAGAACCGGCAGGTGTTGTAAAGAGACGGTGGTAATAAACAGCATCTCCAGCGGTTCAGCCAGTAATGCAGAAAGAGATGCCGCCCGGGTAACGCCCGGCAGGTTTCGCGCCGGATTGCTATCAAAACCACTGCAGGTTAGCGGCAGCGCCAGATGCCGCAGTGCCGGTAGGTATGCGGTCTCTACCACCGCGCCAAGTCCAACGAATCCTATAGACATTATTCTCCCCCTCGCGGTGGCAACGAATGATTTCAATAAAAAAACCCGCCTGGGGCGGGTTTTTGAATTACTTACTCTTCTTGATGTGCTTAATCAAGCGCTTACGCTTACGCATCTGGTTCGGCGTCAGGGTGTTGCGCTTATTCGCAAACGGGTTTTCCCCTTCCTTGAACTGAATGCGAATCGGCGTACCCATGACATCCAGCGATTTACGGAAGTAATTCATCAGGTAACGCTTGTAGGAATCCGGCAGGTCTTTCACCTGGTTGCCGTGAATCACCACGATCGGCGGGTTATAACCACCGGCGTGCGCATATTTCAGCTTCACGCGACGGCCGCGCACCAGCGGCGGCTGATGGTCTTCCGCCGCCATGGTCATAATGCGGGTCAGCATGGCGGTACCGACGCGACGGGTGGCGCTGTCGTAAGCTTCGCGAACGGATTCAAACAGGTTGCCGACGCCGCTGCCGTGCAGTGCGGAGATAAAGTGCACGCGGGCAAAGTCGATGAAGCCCAGACGGAAGTCGAGGGTTTCTTTCACCTGCTCTCTCACTTCCTGGCTCAGGCCATCCCATTTGTTGACCACGATAACCAGTGAGCGACCGCTGTTAAGGATAAAGCCCAGCAGCGACAGGTCCTGATCGGAAATGCCTTCACGGGCATCGATAACCAGCATCACCACGTTGGCGTCTTCAATGGCCTGCAAGGTCTTGATCACCGAGAATTTCTCAACCACATCGGTGATTTTGCCGCGCTTACGCACGCCTGCGGTATCGATCAGCACGTACTCGCGCTCGTCGCGCTGCATCGGGATGTAGATGCTGTCGCGGGTGGTTCCCGGCATATCGTAGACCACCACGCGATCTTCGCCGAGAATGCGGTTAGTCAGCGTGGATTTACCGACGTTTGGACGGCCGACAATCGCCAACTTGATAGGCAGATCCTGTGGGTTGAAGTCATCTTCCGGCTCTTCAATCTCTTCGCCATTTTGCTCGGCTTCGAACTGCGCCCAGTAAGCGGCGTCTTCATCGACTTCTTCTTGCGGATTAACTTCATCCACCCACGGTAGCAGGACGTGTTCCAGCAGGCTGGTTACGCCACGACCGTGCGAAGCGGCGATCGGATAAATATCGCCCAGACCCAGCGACCAGAAGTCGGCCATCGCCTGATCGACGTCGATGCCGTCGGTTTTGTTCGCCACCAGGAAAGTCGGTTTTTCGCGAGAACGCAGATGTTTGGCGATCGCGGAGTCCGCTGGCATCAGGCCCGCGCGCGCATCCACCATAAACAGCACGACGTCAGCCTCTTCAATTGCCAACAGCGACTGTTCCGCCATCCGGGTTTCCACGCCTTCTTCCGTACCGTCGATACCGCCGGTATCGATACAGATGAATTCGCGGCCTTCCACTTCAGCACGACCGTACTTACGGTCACGAGTCAGCCCCGGAAAATCCGCGACCAACGCGTCACGAGTGCGCGTTAAGCGGTTGAAGAGCGTGGATTTTCCAACGTTAGGGCGCCCGACAAGCGCGACCACAGGTATCATGTTAAATGCCTCATACAAATTGCAATACACCGTCGTTTTCACGAGGTTTTTAAAAAAGTCAAAACGGCCCCTGTCTGCCAGGAGCCGTTTATTAAAGCGATACTACCGCGCGACTTAACGCGTGATCGAATACAGCGTACCGTCTTTTGCCTGGATAAGCAGGCGGCCATCGGCAATAACCGGATCGGTCAGGAAGCCTGAGCTATCGACTTTCTGCTGCGCCACAAAGTGGCCGTCTTCCGGGTTAATCCAGTGCATGTAGCCTTCGCTATCACCCACCACCAGGCTGCCGTTATACAGCGCCGGAGAGGTCAACAGACGATGCAGCAGATCGCTCTGGGTCCACACCGTCACGCCGCCATCAGTGGTCAGCGCCAGCAGGCGGTCGTTCTGATCGACCAGATAGATACGGTCGCCGTCAACGATGAAATCGTTCACTGAACCCAGCTCGCGTTTCCAGATAATCTGGCCGCTGCGCAGATCCAACGCGGTCAGGTTGCCATTATAAGCCAGCGTGTAAACCACGCCATTAACGATAACCGGGGTGGTATCCACGTCGTTCAGACGGTCGATTTCAGTCGGACCCGTCGCTGTAGAAATACGTTGCTGCCAAATCATCTGACCCTGCTGCATCAGCACGGCGCTGACGCGGCCGTTATCACCACCCACAATCGCCGCGCCGTAGGCGGTCGCCGGAGCGGATTCACCGCGCAGGGAGAGCGCTGGCATGTCCAGGTTCACGGTCCATTTCACCGCGCCGTCGGTTTCGTTCAGCGCTTGCAGTTGGCCATTACTGGTATGTACCAGCACCATGCCATCGCTGACTACCGGACGAGAAATCGCTTCACCCGCAACGCGGCTCTGCCACGCGACGGTACCGTCGCTGGTATTCAACGCGAACAGCTGCGCTTTTTCAGTACCGATATAAACGTGGCCGCCAGAAACCGTCAGGCCGCCGGAGAGCAGCGCCGGCGCGCGCGAGAACCAGCCGTCTTTTTCCGCCAGATTCACCGACCAGACTTCTTTGCCGTCTTCAGCGTGCAGTGCTTTAACGGTGCCTTTACGGTCAGCCGCATAAACCACGCCGTCGGCAAAGGCCGGGTGCAGGTTGGAGTAGAAATCACCGATACCATCGCCAACGGAAGTGCTCCAGGACGTGGACGGCGTAAACTGGTTTTCCACCGTCGGCAGCGGCGACATTTTCACCACATCTTCTTCGCTATTAAACAGCGAGCAACCGCTCAGTAAGGTAACGGAAAGCAGCCCTGGCAAAAGTAATTTACGCAATTGCATCGAGTCCCTCTCAGATGGACAAATTATTTATTTTCATACGCATCATTTCGCTGAGCGCTGGCGACGCATCGCTTTTCGCGCCTGCTTCCCAGGCTGCGCGGGCGCCCTGCTTGTCGCCTTTGCTCAGCAGAATTTCACCGCGCAGATCGGCGACGATAGCGGTCCAGCCTTCGCCTTTAATGCCTTCCAGGGTTTTCAGCGCCGCATCCGGCTGCTTAAGCTGCAGCTGTACACGCGCCAGACGCATGTTGATAACCGATTTCAGATTATCGTCGGACGCGGCAGCCAAGCCCTGCTGCAGCTGCTTTTCAGCACCCTGCAGATCGTTTTTGTCGACCAGACGCTGCGCCAGCTCGAGGGACGCGAACGCGCCATAGGTAGTTTTGCTGTCGGCGGCGAATTTCTCCGCCGCGCTCAGCGCCTCAGGCTTGTCCGATTTGAGCGCAGAAATCGCATTCTCGTAGGCCAAAGAGGAATCCCGGGCCGTATCCAGCTGGTGGGAGGTCCAGTAGCGCCAGCCAACCAGGGCGCCGATCCCTAAAATCACCCCGACGGCCAACGCTTTACCGTTCTCGGCAAAGAAGCGTTTAAGGGCGTCGACCTGATCGTTTTCGTTGTTGAAAGTTTCCACGCAGTCCTTCTCCTGACTAATGGTTCCGGGAAATTAACCCAGAAGTGTGCGCAAATGCGCGGCAACGCTATCCTGCGTTACGGTAGTTTGCTCACCTGAGCGTAAATCCTTCACTACCACGTTTCCGTCAGCAATTTCTGACTCACCGACCACCAGTGCGACGCGCGCGCCCCACTTATCGGCGCGGGCGAACTGCTTCTTAAAGTTGCCGCCGCCGTGGTTGGTCATCAGCTTAACACCGGGCAGCGCATCGCGAACCTGCTCAGCCAGACGCATTGCCGCAGACTGAGTATCGGTACCGGAGGCTACCAGGTATATATCGACAACAGGATCGGCTTTAAATTCCGGATTGACTGCCTGAACCAATAAAACAAGACGTTCCAGACCCATCGCGAAGCCTACCGCCGGGGTCGCTCGGCCGCCCAGTTGCTCAACCAGACCGTCGTAACGGCCGCCGGCGCAGACGGTACCCTGCGAACCGAGGCTGGTGGTCACCCACTCGAACACGGTACGGTTATAATAATCGAGCCCGCGAACCAGACGCTGGTTGACGGTATAGCCGATACCCGCCGCGTCAAGCAGCGCGCACAGCCCGGCAAAGTGTTCTTTGGATTCCTCATCCAGATAGTCACCCAGCGCCGGCGCATCGTTCAGCAGCGCCTGGACTTCCGGGTTCTTGGAATCCAACACGCGCAGCGGGTTGGTATACATGCGGCGTTTGCAGTCTTCGTCGAGTTTATCTTTATACTGTTCAAGATAAGCGACCAGCGCATCGCGATAGGTCGCGCGCGCTTCCAGCGAACCGATGGAGTTTAATTCCAGAGCGACGTGGTTAGCGATACCCAGCTCACGCCACCAGCGCGCCGTCAGCATGATAAGCTCGGCGTCGATGTCCGGCCCCTGCAGGCCAAAGACTTCCACACCAATCTGATGGAACTGACGATAGCGGCCTTTCTGCGGACGTTCGTGGCGGAACATCGGCCCCACGTACCACAGACGCTGTTCTTGATTGTACAGCAGACCATGCTCGATGCCGGCACGTACACAGCCCGCCGTTCCTTCCGGACGCAGCGTCAGGCTATCGCCATTGCGGTCTTCGAAGGTATACATCTCTTTTTCAACCACGTCGGTCACTTCGCCGATCGCGCGTTTGAATAACGGGGTCTGCTCTACAATCGGCAAACGGATTTCGCTGTAACCGTAGCTACCAAGCACCTGCTTCAGTGAGCCTTCAATGCGCTGCCAGAGAGCGGTTTCGCCCGGCAGATAATCGTTCATGCCACGAATGGCTTGAATGTTCTTTGCCACGTTTATTCTCTTTATATATAAAAATGAACCCCGGCGCGTTGCGCCCGCAGGTTCAATCATACACGGGAAGCGTATTGCTTCCCAACACGTTATTTTGCTTCAACCTGCTGAACTTCAATACGACGTGCTTCATCCAGTATGGTTGCTTTCGCGCGGATACGCGCTTCCAACTGGTCGATCATATCGTTGTTGTCCAGTCGATCTTTGCGCACGCCGTCTTCGTACAGGCCGCTTTTCTTGTTGCCGCCGGTGACGCCGAGGGTGGATACCAGCGCTTCACCCGGACCGTTTACCACGCAGCCGATGATCGAAACATCCATCGGGGTGATGATATCTTCCAGACGCTGCTCCAGCGCGTTCACCGTACCGATCACGTCAAATTCCTGGCGCGAACAGGTTGGGCAGGCGATGAAGTTAATGCCGCGGGCGCGAATGCGCAGCGACTTCAGAATATCGAAACCAACTTTGATCTCTTCAACCGGATCCGCCGCCAGCGAAACACGCAGCGTGTCGCCGATCCCTTCGGAAAGCAGTAAGCCTAAGCCGATCGCTGATTTCACCGCGCCGCTACGCGCGCCGCCGGCTTCGGTGATCCCCAAATGCAGCGGCTGATCGATCTGCTTCGCCAGCAGGCGATAGGATTCGACCGCGAGGAAGACGTCGGAGGCTTTTACACTGACTTTAAACTGATCGAAGTTCAGACGATCGAGATGATCGACATGGCGCATAGCGGATTCGAGCAGCGCCTGCGGCGTCGGCTCGCCGTATTTTTCCTGCAGATCTTTTTCCAGCGAACCGGCGTTGACGCCGATACGGATGGGAATGTTTTTATCGCGCGCGCAGTCAACAACCATGCGGATGCGCTCTTCGTTGCCGATGTTGCCTGGGTTGATACGCAGGCAATCAACGCCGTATTCCGCGACTTTCAGCGCGATGCGGTAGTCAAAGTGGATATCGGCGACCAGCGGGACGTTAACCTGCTGCTTGATGAGTTTGAAAGCTTCCGCCGCGTCCATTGTCGGAACGGAAACGCGGACAATGTCCGCGCCTACGCGCTCTAAAGCTTTGATTTGATTTACCGTCGCTTCCACATCGGTGGTGCGAGTATTGGTCATCGACTGTACGGCGATGGGAGCCCCATCGCCAATCGGCACATTACCAACGTAAATTCGTTTGGATTTTCTACGTTGAATCGGAGCCTGGTTATGCATGAAAAATCTCCCGCGTTACCCGTCTATTACTGCGCCGGTGATTGTTCGGCATTAAGGGTCAGACGCGCAACCTGGTTAGTTCTGATAAAACGACTCAAATCGACGGGTTTGCCCAGATACTGGATTTGCACCGCAGCCGGCGCGCCGATTTTCAGTTTATACGGCGCCTGACCGCTCAGGTTCAGATTCCCGCCTTTACGCTGCAGGCCGCTGAACAGTTTTTTACCGGTCGCATCGCTCACTTCCAGCCAGCAATCGGCATTGAAGTTCATCACCAGATCCTGAGCGGAAGCCGCCGTCGCCGCGTTCGCCTGATCGGTCGGCAACGCCGGGGTCTGCGCTGGCGCAGCAGGCGCGGCGGCAGCGGTATCGACGTTAGCCTGAGAAGGGGCGACCACCGCGTTGTTATCAACCGGCGCTGGCGTTGCCGCCGGCGCGCTCGGCGCAGGCGCGGTCGAGGTATCAACCGGCGCGCTGTTGCTATTGGCGGCAGTGGTATCCGGCGCGTTATTCTCCGAACCGGTATCCAGCGGAATCGACTGGCTGCCGTTCAGATCGCTCGTGGATTGATCGGCCATGCTGGTGATCTCTTCCTGCTGCGCTTTATGGTCTTGCCACCACCATGCGCCGCTCAGGCCGACAACCACGAACAAAATCAGCCAGGTAAAGCTCATCAACCAGCCGTCGCGTTTTTTACGACGTTTACCCAGCGAGAAGTTCTGCATCGGCGCCACTTTGGCGGCGCGAATCGGCGTCTGTTTCGCCATCATCGGCAGCAGTTCTTCTTCCGGAATATGTACGAGGCGAGCGTAGGAACGGATATAGCCGCGCAGGAAGGTCGAAGCGAGATCGGCTGGCGCCTTATCTTCTTCAATATCACGAACCGTGGAAACCTTCAGGCATAAGCGCTCAGCCACCGCTTGCTGGCTGAGTCCGAGTTGTTCGCGGGCGTTACGCAGGCGCGCGCCCGTAGTGTTTGCTTCTTGATGGTCTTGAGTGGCTTCAGTATTCATTCGCTACAACTACTGGTACGTGAAATTTAAAGTTCAGCGCGGGAAAGAGCCTGCGCCGCGAGACACTGCTCAACGTCAGCCGACAGTATAAGACTGTCCGGGCGACTATCACAGAGACTTATCAATATTGAATGCTAAGCGGTTGTTGTACCGCTACATACTGCCTCAAAGTCGACAAAAACGCACCGTAATTATTAACCGAATCAGCGTATTTCGCCTGATAATTCGACATAAATATGCAGCGCACGACAAAAGCGGTGCGCTGCATAACTTATCAGACGGCTTTCACGTCGATCGCTTCACCCTGCATACGCTTACGCAGCGTACGCTTGGTACGGTCGATGACATCGCCCGCCAGCTGGCCGCAGGCAGCATCGATATCGTCGCCGCGGGTTTTACGCACGATAGTGGTGAAGCCGTACTCCATCAGTACTTTGGAGAAACGGTCGATGCGGCTGTTGGAGCTACGACCATACGGTGCGCCCGGGAACGGGTTCCATGGGATCAGGTTGATCTTACACGGCGTATCCTTCAGCAGCGCCGCCAGTTCGTGGGCGTGCTCGGTACCATCGTTGACGTGATCCAGCATGACGTACTCGATGGTCACGCGGCCCTGATTGGCGTTGGACTTCGAAATATAGCCGCGTACCGAGTTCAGGAAGGTCTCGATGTTGTACTTTTTGTTGATCGGTACAATCTCGTCGCGGATGGTGTCGTTCGGCGCGTGCAGGGAAATCGCCAGCGCGACGTCGATCATATCGCCGAGTTTATCCAGCGCCGGAACCACGCCGGAAGTCGACAGGGTCACACGACGTTTGGAAAGACCAAAACCGAAATCGTCCAGCATGATTTCCATCGCCGGAACCACGTTGTTAAGGTTCAGCAGCGGCTCGCCCATCCCCATCATCACCACGTTGGTGATCGGACGCACGCCGGTGGTCTTCACCGCGCCGACGATTTTCGCCGCGCGCCAGACCTGGCCGATAATTTCAGAAACACGCAGGTTGCGGTTAAAGCCCTGCTGAGCGGTGGAGCAGAATTTACATTCCAGCGCGCAGCCGACCTGTGAAGAGACACACAGGGTCGCGCGGTCGTCTTCCGGGATGTATACCGTCTCAACGCGCTGATCGCCAACGGCAATCGCCCATTTGATGGTGCCGTCGCTGGAGCGCTGCTCTTCGACGACTTCCGGCGCGCGGATCTCCGCCACTTCCTTCAATTTACCGCGCAGGACTTTGTTGATGTCGGTCATCTCATCAAAGTCATCGCAGCAGTAGTGATACATCCATTTCATCACCTGATCGGCGCGGAAAGGCTTTTCGCCCATGTTTTTGAAAAACTCGCGCATCTGCTGACGGTTTAAATCCAGCAGGTTAATTTTGGCATCTTTGTTCGGCACCGTCAGAGCGGCGGTATCAGGTGTGACAATTTGTTCAGACATAGTTAATTCCGGCCTCGTTATTACACGTTATGGCCCCAGGTGGGTTGAAAAAGAAACGCCCCGGAGAGCGGCTGCTCGTCCGGGGACGCTATATTCTACAAATTCTGGCGCATGGATGCCACTTCTGCACGCGGCATTCGCTAAATTTCGCTAAATAAAGTGTAAACGTGCCCTTAGCGGGTACGTGGGCACACTTCGCCTTCTGCGAAGAAGTAAGCGATCTCGCGCGCAGCGGATTCTACAGAGTCGGAACCGTGGGTGCCGTTCTCGGTGAAGCTGTCCGCGTAGTCAGCGCGCAGAGTACCTGCCAGCGCGTTGTCCGGGTTGGTGGCGCCCAGCAGGTCACGGTGACGCTGCACTGCGTTTTCGCCTTCCAGTACGGAAACCACGATCGGGCCGGAAGTCATGAACTCAACCAAACCGTCGAAGAACGGACGACCTTCGTGCTCAGCATAGAAACCGCGAGCCTGTTCAACGGTCAGATGCAGCATTTTGGTGCCGACGATTTTGAACCCTGCAGCTTCAAAGCGAGAAAAGATGCCGCCAATAACGTTTTTTGCCACCGCGTTTGGTTTAATGATGGAAAAAGTACGTTCAATAGCCATGATTACCTCTAATTAAATGTTCTGTTGTCGCGCATACGATCGTATGGCCTGGCGCGCATTATAATGAGCAACGTCGGCGATGCCTACGGATGAAGGTAACATTTTGTTAAAATAAGATGAGTATTAGCAACACAAACCGCCAACAATAGATTCACCCCGTTACTGTAGGGTGAAATTCGCCGCCGCCGTTTGCCCTGTTTCATCCATCACCACCAGCTGCCACTCGCCAGGTTTCTCCAGCGTAAGGGTTGTCCTCGCGCTGTCCGCGTCTAAGGGTTCGCCGTTAATAAACCACCAGCGGCGTCCCTCCCCGCCGGTCGTTTGCAGCGGCAACATCACCCGCGCCTCGCCCGGCAGACGTTTAATCACCGCGCCTTCACGGATGCCAGACAGCACCAGCGGCGCGGCATCCTGAGTTTGCAGCGGCGGACACGCCTTCGATGCCGGTCCCAGACGCGCGCGACGCCGTTCGCTGGCCGGTAGCCATGGCTCTAGCGGCAGCGGCCAGACATCGACATGCGCTTCCGTCGCGCCGGGGCAATCCGCTGCCACCCGCTCGCCTTGTTCATTACGCCATAGCGGGAAGCGGATCCCGCGCACGCCCTCCTGCCCCGGCAGCAGCAAGGTCGGCGGCTGGCTCTCTTCCAGTAGCCAGGTGGCTAAACGTCGGCGGCAGTTGCTATCACCAACCGGCAGATCCTGTCCGCCGGGCCAGCAGATGCTTCCACGGCTGACCGTCTCAGGGCGCGGGTCGACCGGTAACCCGCCGCGGCTCATTGCCGGGCGCGCCAGCAGCATATTGTTGACCTGATTCAGCAACGGTACGGCGCTGGCGAAACCAAACTGCCCCACCACCGGCGTGCCGTCTGGTCGCCCGGTCCAGATGCCAATCAGATAACGCGCGTTGAGACCCACCGCCCACGCATCGCGATAGCCATAGCTGGTGCCGGTTTTCCACGCCAACGGCACCGTTTGCGGCAACGACGCGTCAGGCAACGGCTGCGCCTCGCCAGCAAGAATGCGCCGGGTGATCCACGCCGCCCCAGGCGACATCAGCGCCCTTTCCACCAGCGGATCGTCGGGTTTAATACGCAGCCGCGCGGCCTTACCGTGACGGGCAAAAGCGCTATACGCCGCGACAATATCCTTCAGCCGCGCCCCTGCGCCGCCGAGGATCAATGACAGATTAGGCTCCGCGCCGGCAGGCAACATCAGCGGCAGCCCGGCATTATGTAAATTAGCCGCAAAGCGTTTTGGCCCATAGGCTTCAAGCACCTGCACCGCCGGAAGATTCAGCGAGCGTACCAGCGCTTCGCTGGCGCTCACCGGGCCATGAAAACCGCTATCAAAATTACCGGGTCGGTAGTCGCTAAAACGGCGCGGAACATCCTGTAATAACGAAGCCGGATGAATCAGCCCTTCATCCATCGCCATGGCGTAAACAAACGGTTTCAGCACCGATCCCGGCGAGCGGACCACCGAGACCATATCAATATGGCCAAAGCGGCTATCGTCGTTAATATCCGCCGACCCCACCCAGCCGCGAACTTTCATATCCGTATGATCGACGACGACTATCGCCAGCGAGCTGCGCGGCGGCAGGCGCGATTTCCAGTTCAGCGCCAGATCTTCGAGCTGGCGCTGAAGCCCGGCGTCCAGGGTCGTCACCACCTTTTCGCCGCGGCCAGTCGCCAACGCGCGGCGCGCGAAGAGCGGCGCCAGCTGCGGCATCTGGCGCGGAAACAGCCACACCGGTTCTTCAATGGCTTCTTTCACCGCTCGCTGCGGCCAGACGCCCTGGCTGAGCATGCGCTCCAGCACCTTATCGCGCGCGGCCTGCGCCCGCTGCGGCCAGCGGTCCGGGCGTAAGCGGCTGGGCGCCTGCGGCAGCACCGCCAGCAGCGCCGCTTCGCCATAGCTGAGCTGTGCGGGCGGTTTACCGAGATAGGCCCAACTGGCCGCGCCGATCCCCTGTAAAGTGCCGCCAAACGGCGCGCGATTCAGATACAGCGTGAGAATATCGCTTTTTGACAGATGCCACTCCAGTTGCAACGCCCGCCACAGCTGGCGCAGCTTGCCGCCGAAGGTTTTCGGATGCGGATCGAGCAGACGCGCTACCTGCATGGTGAGAGTGCTGCCGCCAGAGATGACCCGCCCGGAAGTGAGATCCTGCCACGCGGCGCGCATTACGGCGAAAGGGTTGACCCCTGGATGCTTCCAGAACCAGCGGTCTTCATACTGGATAAGCGCCTGCAGATAGCGCGGCGAGACGTCGGCGATGGTCACCGGGTAACGCCAGACGCCCTGCGCATCGGCAAAGCGCCACAGCGGCGTACCGTCTTCCGCTACCACTACGCGGGCGGGCGTGACCTCATGCAGCGGCAACGGCCACAGACGATCGGCCGTCAGCACCGCCAGCCACAGCAGAAAAATAAACGCCGCCAGCCAGCGCCAGCGGCGTTTTATCCGACTCAATAGCCGCATTTATGGCGTCACGGTCAGCGGGCCGCTGGCCGCTCCTGTTGCCCGCCACTGCGGCACATACATCGATTCGACTTGCGGCTGCGGTACCTGATAGGTACCCGGCGTCACCGCGCGCGCCAGATAGACCAGCGTCACCGGCTGGCCCTCATTGATGGCGACGGCGGCGACAAAACGGTCGTCGCGGAACTCAATATGCTGAATATCCGCCTGCTGCATCTGATTCAACAAGTTTTGTACCGCTTCGCCGTTTTCCTGCAGACTGGCGCTGCTGGCGGCCAGATTTTGGTTTTCCAGCTCCAGCCCAGCCGGCAGCAGATCCACCACCAGCGCATCAGGGACATTACGTTTGGCGGTCACTTCCAGCTTCACCAGCACCAATTCCCCGCTGCGCAACGCCGCAAGCGACTTCTGCTGGCCCTGGGTATCGAAAATCGTTCGTTCAATACCCAGCACGTTGCCGCCTGGCTGCGGCGCGCTTTGTGGGTAACCGCTGCTGTCCAGACGCAGCCACAGCGGCTGGTTACCAGTGTTGCTCACCTGCAACGCCGCCAGCCGATCGCCGTTAAGATTGCGGGTTTGCGCTTTATCGCCGGAAAGCGGTTCCGCCTGCAGCGACGTTTGCGCCTGCCAGTTGCCCGGCAGATCCGCGAGCGTGCGCCCGGCCAGGAACAGCGCGTTGGTTTCCTGAGTCGACAGCCAGCGCTGGCCGTAAGCCTCTTCCGACAAACTGCTCAACAGCTGATTTTGCACATCCGGCAACAGCTTGTTCTCTTCCAGCAGCGCCAGTTTCAACGCGTCATCGCGTAGCGCGCTGCCGTAATCGCCCAACCAGCGGTTCTCATCTTTACGCGGCGTCGCGACCGCCAGCTTCATGGCCTCATCGCCGCGCGGCGCGTCCCCCATGGTTTTCAGCGCAATACCGAGCTGTAGCAGCGGCAGGCCGGAACGCGCCTGATCGTGACGACCCCAGATTTCACGCAGCGCGCCAAGCGGCGCTTTTTGCTGACGCGCCAGCACCAGCGCGGCATAAGCCTGAGCGGCAAAACGGCTGGCCTGCGCATCATCGCTGTAGCGCACGGTCATCAAGCCCGGCTCCTGCAGATAGCGCAGCAGACGCTCGTTCCCCTTGTTGATGGCGTTAACCGGCACGCTATAGCCCTGCTCGCCCGCGCGGACAAGGAAATCCATGGCGTAGGCAGTCAACCAGTATTCTTCCGGACCTTCTTTGTCCCACAGCGCAAAACCGCCGTTTTCCAGCTGCATCTGCAACAGACGCGAGATACCGACATCAACCGCCGCACGACGTTTTTCATCGCTATCGCCGCTGATGCCCAACGCTTTTAGCTGCGCCGCGTTGGTGTACAGCGACGGGAACAGACCACTGGCGGTCTGCTCAAGGCAGCCGTAAGGATAGGCTTTCAGATCGCGGATATAGCGGGCCAGATTCAACGGCGGTTTGCCGCTGAACACCAGTTGGCCCTGCAGCGTTTCCGGCGCGAAGCCCTGGCTTTGCGCCGCTGGCGCCTGCCAGCTTTCTCCCGGCTGCAGCACCGCGCCGCTGTTGATGGTCTGTGCCGGGAATGCCGGACGTACGCCAATTTTCCACTGCTTTTGCAGCGGCGCGAAGGTTTCGCCCGGTAAGCTCAGGCCGCTAATGGTCGCGCTCACCTGACCATCGCCAAAGCCCGCTAACGCGCTAACCGGCACGAATAGCGTACTACGCGCGCCGGGCGCCAGCTGCACCGGCGGCAATTGACCATCGGTCAGCTTCAGCAACCCGCTGGCGGCAAGGTTAACCTGCAGGGTTTGCGGTTTATCCGTCAGGTTGCTGAGATCCAACGCCAGCCGTGTAGCATCGCCGCTGGCAAGGAAGCGCGGGGTATTCAATTCCGCGATAACCGGCGCGGCCACCACCACTTTATCTTCGCTGCTGCCGAAGTCGTCTGCCGTCCAGGCCTGCGCCATCACCCGCAGTTCACCGTTAAAATCACCGATCGGCAAAGTGACAGTCCCCTCGCCCTGATCGTTAAGCACCACCGGCTGCGCCTGCTGGGCAATAATCGTCAGGTGATTGACCGGCGGTTTCCCACCACGTTTTAGCTCATCGCCGTCGCCGCCGAAGCGCAGGTTGGCTAAACGCCCCTGCCCTTCAATCACCTGGCCGTAGATATCATAGATATCCGCGCCGTAGCGCTTCTGACCAAAGAAAGCGTTCCACGGATCCGGCGTGGCGTAATCGGTAATGTTCAACACCCCGCTATCCACCGCGGAGAGCAAGACGTTGACCTGTTTCGGCGCCTCACCCTCTTTGACGCTGGCTTTCACCTTCACCTTCACCGTCAGCGGTTGGTTCGGGCGCATTTTTTCCGGCGCTTCCAGCGCCAACGTCAGGCGGCGATTTTCATCGCCCAACGGTAGATGCAGTAGACCGACCGCGCGTTTCGGCGTCGCCGAGCGCGATTTATCACCCGGGCGGATCACCAGGGTGCTGAGATAAAGGTCGTGGCGATTCCAGGCTTTATCGACCGGAATCGACAGATCCATGCCGTCGGCCGGGACATCGATCTCCTGCCACCATAGCGGCCCTTCGCTCGATTCCACCATCGCATAGCCTTTACCCGCCGCCGGGGCGGCGATGTGCAGCTTGATAGTATCGCCCGGTTTATAGTTCGGCTTATCCAGCTTCATGGTCACCCGGTCCGGACGCGCCGCGCCGGTGCCTTCACTGTTATCCTGCCAGCTATAGCCCGCCCAGAATCGCACGCTACTGACCACATCGTCCGGACCTTTCACCTCCAGACGATACGAACCCCATTCCACCGGGAAGCTGACTTTGCCGATCTGCCCGGCCTGCAGGTCCAGCGACGCCTCGCCCTCCGGCAGATCTTTTTGATCGAACTGCGACTGCCAGCCTTCGCTATCGGACCAGTTCCAGTAGTAATCGCGGCGCTCGCGGATCAGCCGCACCTGCAGGCCGGAAACCGCTTTTTTCTCGCCTTTGGCATCGGCATAAACGATGTCAAAGGCGGCGTTGCTGTTTTCATCGACCACTGGCTGTTTTACCGTGGTATCGGTGCGGTAGTCGTAAACATCCTTCAACGTAAATTGCGGACGGATCCCCGGCAGCGCATCGGCAGGCCAGATCGGCTGCTGTACGGTACGGGTGACCGGGCGACCGCCGGACTCCAGTAGGCTGGCCTGCAGCACCACCTGCAGCGGCGAATGGCTATCCTGCCACTGACTGGCGGCCGTGACTTCAGCGTGACCTTTTTCATCCAGCGTCATCTGGACTTCATCGAGGCTACGGGAGAGATTCTCTTCAGCGATATCGCCAAACTGGAAGCCCGGCAGCGCGGCGACGGCATCACGCAGCGGGCGCAGGAACAATTTGCCCTGTAGCTGGTTGCCGCTGGCCGGCGCGCCGTAAAGATAGACGCCGCTGACGCCAAAAGTCACATCGGCATTCGGCGCAATCGGCGCAGCCTGCGGCGTCAGGTTCAGCGCCATGCGTTCCGGCATAAAATCTTCGACGTGGAAATCCCACTCACGCGGCTGGTTGTCGCCGGTGCTGGCGCGGATATGCCACATACCCGTCGCCGCGCCGCTATCGAGCGGGTAAGTAAACTGATACAGGCCGTTGACCGGCTTGCTCATCAGCGAACGAATCACCTGACCATCCGGCTGCACCACTTCCAGCTTCACCGGCTGTTCCGCCAGCGGCTTACCGTCGCCGTCACGCAACAGCGCGTTAAGGATCACCGTTTCGCCAGGACGATACAGATCGCGCGGACCGAACATAAAGAACTGTTTGCTATAGCCCGGCGCGCCGGCGATAGAGAATTCCGCCAGATCCAACGCCGGCAGCTTGAGGTCGAGCAGCGTAGTTTGCCCGTCTTTGCGCGCCAGCAGCAGCGCCGCGTCTTTATCGGTTTGCAGGGTGACATGACCCTGGCTATCGCTGTTCGCTTGCGCCAGGGTCTGCCCTTTGGCGTTGAGCAGTTGAACCTCAATCCCCGACTGCGCGGCGCCGTTTTCCAGACTCTGGGTGAAAACGTCCAGCCGATTGTGGTAGCGGTGCGCCGAGACGCCGATGTCGCTGAGGGTAAACAGCGTCGCCGCATTGCTGTAGCTGTAGCGGCCTGCCGGGTTCATCACCGCCACATACACACCCGGCTGCTGGAGCGGTTTAATGTCGCTCAGCGGCAGCAGCAGCTTTTCACGCGTATTACGCGCCGGATTCAGATCGAAACGCCCGGTATAAACCAGCTCAGCCATTTTCAGCAGTTCGTCAGATTCCCAGTTGCTTAATGAGTTACGGTATTCCCACTGGCTAACGAAGGCAGAGAGTGATTCCGGCTTAATACGGAAGAAATTGACGTCAACATTATCGACGTTGAGGGCCATCACCGGCAGCCCGGCGACGACGTTGCCCGGCAGCAGCGAGCCGCGGCTGGCGAAACCCACGCTTGGGGCAATATCGCGGGTGGCGATCGTTTTTTCAAAATGGCTGCCGAAAGTCGCCTCGTTTAGCGCCGTCAGCGTCGGATCCACAGAGACAATCAGCTCGCGCTTTGGCTCAAGATGGCGCAGGCGCAGCTCTTTCAGGTTCGGCGCCAGCTCCCACGCGCCATCCACCTTGCCGCTTTTCTTGTCGACCAGATGTACGCTGTGGGAAAAATCCTGATCCGGCTTCAGCGGAATAGAGAACGTAAGCACCAGCGTCGCCGCGCCGTCGAGCTGCACTTCGGAGGCGTCAAGCAGCGTCAGCGCTTTGCCCTGGCTTTTTTCTTTTAGCGTCGCCAGCTGTGCGCTATCCGGCTTTTCCGCTGCCGCGGTGCCTTTATCTGCGGCCGAAACGGCCTGCGGTTCGCCGCTGTTATCGCAGCCGGTCAATGATAGTGCGGTAAGGAGCGCCAACGATAGCGCCGCTAAACGAAATGGTTTCATCCTTCTAACCCCTCGGCCCAGAGCCTGATGTCATTCATAACGTTTTATTATGCGCTATGACGACGATTGCCAACAGCTACCAGTATAGAAATGGCCGATGAACCAGAAAACAGCGTGACGGCCTCCCCACTCCGGCGCCCTTAACTTGTCAGCCTGGGTTAAAACGCCGACAATTCATTGATGGATAATAAAACGGAGGCACTCATGTCCACCTCATTCTTTGTCGCTGCCGACTGGCTGGCGGAACATATTGACGACCCGCAGATTCAAATTATTGATGCGCGTATGGCGCCAGCAGGCCAGGAAGCGTTGCGCGATATGACGGCCGAATATCGCGCCGGACATATTCCCGGCGCGGTTTTTTTTGATATCGAAGCGCTGTCCGACCACACCAGTCCGCTGCCGCACATGATGCCGCGGGCGGAAACCTTCGCCGTCGCGATGCGCGAACTTGGCGTCAGCAGCGATAAACACCTGGTGGTGTATGACGAAGGCAATCTCTTCTCGGCGCCGCGCGCCTGGTGGATGTTGCGGACCTTTGGCGTCGAAAATGTGTCGATTGTCGCAGGCGGCCTTGAAGGCTGGCGCCGTGACGAACTGCCGCTGGAGCAAGGCGAACCCCAACTGGCGGAAGGCGAATTCGACGTCAATTTCGATCCTGAGGTGATCAAGCGTTTAACCGACGTACTGCTGGTCAGCCACGAAGGATCGGCGCAGATCGTTGATGCTCGCCCGGCGGCGCGTTTTAATGGCCTGGCCGATGAACCGCGTCCGGGCTTACGTCGCGGGCATATCCCCGGCGCGCTTAACGTGCCGTGGACCGATCTGGTGATTAACGGCGAGCTGAAAACCGTCGATGAGATGAACGATATTTTTATTCGCCAGGGTGTTGATTTTGAACGGCCGATTATCGCCAGCTGCGGTTCCGGCGTCACGGCGGCGGTCGTGGTGTTGGCGCTGACGACGCTCGGCGTGAACGGCGTCTGCCTGTACGATGGTTCATGGAGTGAATGGGGCGCGCGGACAGATTTGCCGATCGAGCCGGCGCAGTAGCCATGAACATGCCCGGGTAGTGGTTACGCCCTACCCGGGAAGTCTTTAAATAATGCGATTCTGCTTGAAATCACGCAGGAAGCTGCCCCAGCGTTTTTCATAAAACGGCGTGATGTGGGCAAGCATAAAGTGGCTGATGCCCTTCTCGCCTTCCACGACCTGGCAAATATCGATAGGTTCATCGCCGGGCAACGTATCCGTCGCCACGCTGCCGGTCGAGTGGATAATCGCTTCAATATCCCCTTCCGCTTCAATACCGATCAGCAGGTTGGCCGGCGCATCAGCGCTCTCTTTAATGGAGCACAGAAACGCGCGCTTCACCGTCTTCAGCGTTTTGAACAGCGTGGTCAGGGAATCCACCATCTGCGCCGGCGGTTCGGCGACTTCAGACAGCAACAGCGCTTCACCGCCTTCCAGCACCGTCTGAGTGCTAAGCGGGCTGCCTTCTTCCCCTAACAGATGGCTGATTTCACGCGGCGTAAATTCCTTGCCGGTCGGCAGCCGGGCATTGAGGAACAGCGATTCGCCGAGCGTCATCGCCATCAGCGTGCGCGCGGGCATCACCACGAAAGCCTGCTCATCTTCAACCGCCTGCTGCAGCGCGTCCAGCGAGGTGAAGAAAGGAATAACGGAGGTACCGTCATCTTTTTCCCAATGCTGTAGATCGAGAGCGCTATCTTCGACAATCTGCTCGCCATCCGCCGCCGCGCCCGGCACCCAAACGGTAGCCTCAAGCAGCGCGCTGAAAAATGCCGGGCGATGAGCAGGCTCCGTCGCCGCCTTCTCCAGCAAAGTTTCTAATTCGTTTTTAGTATCAGACATAGTTTCGCTACTTCAACATCGCCCGGCGGCGCCACGCCTGCACGGGCTTACGAATATTGTAAGCCGGGTAAGCGCAGCGCTACCCGGCAAGACCATTACTCAGCGGTAAGCAGGTTGGCAATGGTACGCACGCCAAGGCCCGTCGCCCCCGCAGACCACTGTTCCACCGCCGCTTTACGGTAGGTTGCGGAGCAGTCAATATGCAGCCAACCCTGATGGTAATTTTCCACGAAGTGGGACAAGAAGCCCGCTGCGGTGCTGGCGCCAGCCGGATAAGCCGCGCTGCCGGTGTTGTTCAACTCAGCAAAATTAGACGGCAGCTGGTTGCGGTGGAACTCGGCCAGCGGTAGGCGCCAGAAGGCTTCGTTTTCCGCCTGCGCGCTCGCCAGCAGGCGATTCGCCAGACCATCGTCAAAGCTGAACAGCGCGTGGTAATCGTTGCCCAACGCGGTTTTCGCCGCGCCGGTCAGGGTGGCGGCATCGATGATCAGCTCCGGCTTCTGCGCCGACGCATCAATCAGGCCATCCGCCAACACCAGACGGCCTTCGGCGTCGGTGTTCATGATCTCAACGGTTTTGCCGTTACGGTAATGAATGATATCGCCAAGCTTGAAGGCGTTGCCGCTAATCAGGTTGTCCGCGCAGCACAGGTACAGCTTCACGCGCTTATTCAGGCCGCGGGTAATGGCGAAAGCCAGCGCGCCGGTGACGGTGGCTGCGCCGCCCATATCGGATTTCATCGAATCCATAAAGGCGCTTTGCTTGATGCTGTAGCCGCCGGAGTCAAAGGTGATACCTTTGCCGACCAGGCAGGCGTAGACCGGCGCTTCTTTATCGCCGGTCGGGTTGTAGTCCAGCGCCAGCAGAACCGGCGGGCGCTCGGAGCCGCGGCCAACGGTGTGCAGACCGAGATAATTCTGCTCGCGCAGATCTTCGCCTTTGGTGATGCGATAAGTGACCTGGTCGCAGGCCACGCCGCACAGCAGGTCGACAGCGCGCTGCGCCAGCTGTTCCGGCCCCAGCTCTTCCGCTGGCGCGTTGATAGTGTCGCGCACCCAATCGATAATCGTCAGGCGGTTATCCAGTTCGCTGCGCTGCGCGTCGTCCAGGGTCGGCCATTCGACCTGACGCTGGCCCTTCGGCCCTTTATAGCCGGACCAGAACGCCCATGCGCGATCGGTATTCCAGCCCTCGCCGCTTAACGCGACGTGCTTGATACCCATTCCGTCAATTTTACGCGCCGCGCGCTGGATCAGTCCCAGGTCGTCTTTACCGTTGAGATGCAGGGCGACGCCGTCGTTATTCATACTCCAGGTCGCTTTTTCTCCCCAACGCGCGTCGGCAGGCTGAGTAGAGAGCGTAATCTTCATGGCTTCGGTCATTATCTTTATCCTTATTAGCAAACGGGCCACCCTATGGCAGCCCGTTAAAATTTTTTCGCTTAACGCGAAAATTATTCGGCTTCGTCTAACCAGACTAGCAGAATCGCCTCCAGAATTTTTTCATTGGATGCGTTTGGGTCGTCATCGAACTCCTCCAGATCGCAAATCCACTGATGCATGTCAGTAAAGCGAACGGTTTTCGGGTCGAGATCCGGGTAAGCATCATACAATGCTTCGCCGATTTCACGGCTGTCGGTCCATTTCAGTGCCATATTAGTGCTCGCGTGCGTGGTTGATGGTGTAACGCGGGATCTCAATGACCAGATCTTCGTCGGTGACGCGCGCCTGGCAGCTCAAACGGCTGTCAGGTTCCAGCCCCCAGGCTTTATCCAGCATATCGTCTTCATCTTCGCTACTTTCCGCCAGCGAGTCAAAACCTTCACGTACGATGCAGTGACAGGTCGTGCAGGCACAGGATTTTTCACAGGCGTGTTCAATCTCGATACCGCTACGCAGCGCAGCATCCAGAATGGTTTCACCGCGCTCAGCTTCCACAACTACGCCATCCGGACACAGGTCCTGGTGGGGCAGAAAAACAATTTTTGGCATTTTAAACCTCGTCCACGGATTGGCCTTTCAGCGCGACACGGACCGACTGGTCCATACGGCGTGCGGCGAATTCCTGGGTTTGTGTGTCGATATTTTTAATCGCTTCTTTAATCGCGTCGGCATCTTCGCCTACCGCTGCGGCGCGTACTTGCTCCGCGGCGGCATCGATAGCCTGACGCTCCACGGCGCTTAACAGCGCGGCGTCGGCGGCCAGCGCGCTTTCCAGGCTCTCAAGTACGCGTGCGGCTTCCACTTTCTGCTCAGCCAGCATACGCGCCTGAATATCCTGTTCGGCGTAGCTCATCGAATCTTTAATCATGTTGGCGATTTCGCCATCGCTCAGACCGTAGGACGGTTTCACCTGAATAGACGCTTCCACGCCGGTCGATTTTTCCATCGCCGTGACGCTCAGCAGACCGTCGGCATCCACCTGGAAGGTAACGCGGATATGCGCCCCACCCGCCGGCAGCGCCGGGATCCCGCGCAGCGCAAAACGCGCCAGGGAGCGGCAATCCTGCACCAGCTCGCGCTCGCCCTGCATCACATGGATAGACATCGCCGTCTGGCCATCTTTGAAGGTGGTGAAATCCTGCGCGCGGGCCACCGGAATGGTGGTATTCCGCGGGATCACTTTCTCTACCAGACCACCCATGGTTTCCAGCCCTAACGACAGCGGGATAACGTCGAGCAACAGCAGTTCGCTGTCCGGCTTATTGCCGACCAGAATGTCCGCCTGAATCGCCGCACCGATGGCGACGACTTTATCCGGGTCGATCGCCGTCAGCGGAGTACGACCAAAGAACTCGCCGACGCGCTCACGCACCAGCGGCACACGGGTCGAACCGCCAACCATGACCACTTCCAGCACCTCTTGCGCCTCAACGCCCGCGTCTTTCAGCGCGCGACGACAGGCCATCAACGTCCGTTTTACCAGCGAGGCAATCAGGTCATTAAACTGGTTACGGGTAATATCGCCCTGCCAGCCGCCGACCGCGACATGCGCCACGTCGGCATCGCTAAGCGCGATTTTCGCCGCGATGGCGGCGTCCAACAGCTCACGTTGCAGGCGGTTGTCGCTGCGATCGCTGAAACCCGCCTGTTCACGCAGGTAGTCCGCCAGCAGATGGTCGAAATCATCGCCGCCAAGCGCGGAATCACCACCGGTAGCCAGCACTTCAAACACCCCGCGGCTTAAGCGCAGAATGGAGATATCAAAGGTGCCGCCGCCGAGATCGTAGACGGCAATCACGCCTTCCTGACCGGAATCAAGGCCATAGGCGATCGCCGCGGCGGTCGGTTCATTGAGCAAGCGCAGGACATGCAGGCCCGCCAGACGCGCCGCGTCTTTGGTCCCCTGACGCTGGGCGTCATCGAAATAGGCGGGAACGGTAATCACGACGCCGTCGAGCTCGCCAGCCAGCGCTTCGGTCGCCCGGGCGGCAAGCGCTTTGAGGATATCGGCGGACACGCGAATCGGATTCAGCAGACCGCCTGCGGTCTGGATCATCGGCAGGCCGTTTTCGCTTGCCTGCAGCTGATAAGGCAAATGCGGGTAACGGTTTTGAATATCGGCGAGAGAGCGCCCCATCATTCGCTTCACGGAACTGATGGTATTGACGGGATCCTGCGCGGCGTTTTGCCGTGCGTCGTAGCCGACGGTCAGACCCGATGCGTGGTAGTTCACCACCGACGGCAGCAGGTAGCGGCCTTGATGATCGGGCAGAGTTTCGGCCTGGCCGCTACGCACGGTAGCAACCAGAGAATTGGTGGTGCCAAGGTCAATACCGGCCGCCAGACGACGCTGATGCGGCGCGGCGCTCAGACCAGGCTCACTAATTTGTAATAGGGCCATAATTGCTTCCGAAAATTAAAAATCGAGCAGTTTTTCTTCGAGTTCTTCAGCACTGCTGCGCAGTTTATCGAGAAAACGGAGCTTGCGTACAGTATCTGCCGCCGCATCCCAGCTCTCGTGATGCAATTGTTCCACCATCAGCTGGTGGCGGGTATCAAACAGCGCTTTTACCCGTTTGATAAAGGCTTCCAGCCGCGCTTCGTCTTTCGCCTGGCCGATTTCATCGAGCTCTTCGCGAAGCTCCAGCTGTTCCATCAGGAACGCGGTATCACGCACGGTATGCTGCTCGCTGGCAAGGTCGAAACCGTGCAGCGACAGGAGGTACTCCGCACGAGTCAGCGGGTGGCGCAAAGTCTGCCATGCCTGGTTAATGGTGGCGGAGTGCTGGACCGCAACCAGCTGTTCCGCAGCAGGCGCGCTGGCAAATTTATCCGGATGGTACTGGCGCTGCAGATCCTGATACCGGACAGCCAGTTGTTCAAGCGAGAGGGTATAGCTGGCTGGTAACCCAAAGAGGGTGAAATAGTCCATAGTAACCTCAGGGTCAAGCATCTAAACGAAACCCCACGCGCGGCGTGGCCACGGTGGGGTTAGGGATTACCGATTATACGTGGAAGCTTTCGCCGCAACCGCACTCGTCTTTCACGTTCGGGTTAGTGAACTTAAACCCTTCGTTCAGGCCTTCTTTAACGAAGTCCAGTTGAGTGCCGTCGAGGAATTGCAGGCTCTTACCGTCGATCACGACTTTCACGCCTTTGTCTTCAAACACGGTGTCTTCTGCCGCCGGCTCGTCAACAAATTCCAGTACATAAGCCATGCCTGAACAGCCGGAGGTTCTTACCCCCAGACGCAGGCCAAAGCCTTTACCGCGGTTCGCCAGAAAGGAATTGACTCGCGCTGCTGCACTGTCGCTTAAGGTAATCGACATAACAAACCTCAACTCTTAATTATTTTGCTTCACGTTTGCTTTTGTAATCCGCAATCGCGGCTTTAATCGCGTCTTCCGCCAGGATGGAGCAGTGAATTTTCACCGGCGGCAGTTCCAGTTCGTCGGCGATATCGGTGTTCTTGATAGCCTGAGCTTCGTCCAGAGATTTCCCCTTCACCCATTCAGTGACCAGGGAGCTGGAAGCGATAGCAGAACCGCAACCATAGGTCTTGAAGCGCGCGTCTTCAATGATACCTTCATTGTTGACTTTAATCTGCAACTTCATGACGTCGCCGCAAGCCGGCGCGCCAACCATACCGCTGCCAACGCTGTCGTCGCTGTTGTCGAAGGAACCGACGTTGCGCGGGTTTTCGTAATGATCGATGACTTTTTCGCTGTATGCCATGATGAATTCTCCTTATCGGTACCGATTAGTGATGTGACCATTCAATGCTGTTCAGATCCACGCCCTGCTTGAACATTTCCCACAACGGAGAAAGGTCGCGCAGACGGCCGATGGAGTTACGAACCAGATTGATGGTGTAGTCAATCTCTTCTTCGGTAGTGAAACGACCTAAAGAGAAACGAATTGAACTGTGCGCCAGTTCATCAGTCATGCCTAACGCACGCAGCACGTAGGACGGCTCAAGGCTCGCGGAAGTACAGGCTGAACCGGAGGAAACCGCCAGGTCTTTCAGCGCCATAATCAGCGACTCACCTTCAACATAGTTGAAGCTGACGTTGAGAATGTTCGGCGCGCCCTGTTCGAGGTCGCCGTTCAGGTAAACTTCTTCCATATCTTTCACGCCGTTCCACAGACGGTCGCGCAGGCCGCGTAAACGCGCCATTTCGCTTTCCATCTCTTCTTTCGCGATACGGTAAGCTTCACCCATACCGACGATCTGGTGGACGGGCAGAGTGCCGGAACGCATGCCGCGCTCGTGACCGCCGCCGTGCATCTGCGCTTCGATACGGATACGCGGCTTACGGCGTACGTACAGCGCGCCGATACCTTTTGGTCCGTAAATTTTGTGCCCGGAGAAGGACATCAGGTCAACTTTCAGCTGGCTCAGATCGATTGGCAGCTTGCCTACGCTCTGAGTGGCGTCAACGTGGTAAATGATACCGCGGGCACGGCACATCTCGCCGATGGTAGCGATATCCTGCACCACGCCGATTTCGTTGTTCACGTGCATGATGGAAACCAGGATGGTGTCGTCACGCATCGCTGCTTCCAGCTCTTTGAGATCGATAATACCGTTGCGCTGCGGAGCGAGGTAGGTCACTTCATAACCTTCGCGCTCAAGCTGACGGCAGGTATCCAGAACCGCTTTGTGCTCGGTTTTGCTGGTGATGATGTGCTTGCCTTTTTTCTGATAAAAGTTGGCTGCACCTTTAATCGCCAGGTTGTCGGATTCCGTTGCGCCGGAGGTAAAGACGATTTCGCGTGGATCAGCGCCAACCAGCTCAGCAATCTGATTACGGGCGATATCTACCGCCTCTTCAGCCTGCCAACCGAAACGGTGAGAACGTGAGGCCGGGTTACCAAAGGTCCCGTCCAGAGTCAGGAACTGCATCATTTTCTCGGCAACACGCGGGTCCACCGGCGTAGTTGCGGAGTAATCGAGGTAAATCGGTAATTTCATTGCTCTTAAACTCCGTACATCACTCAATGCAAGGAATCAGGCAACCGGCTTGATGTACGACCGAGTACACGAGATGTCGCAACATCCCGGCCTGATTCTGAAAATCTTTTATTATTGCTATCTACCCTGCCGTTTCATCTTGCAGCCCGTAAGCCGCAAGCTGAAACTAAGCCTCGTTCTAGGCGCGCAGTTTTACGTCAATGGCGTCCTGAGTACGAGTCGTACGCTGAGATTCATGATTGTGCTGACGACCAGACACATCAAGGATTTCCTGGTTATTCACCAGTTCACCCAGCGTGATGTTGTTCAGGAAACTGGTCAGACGCTCGCTCAGGTCGCGCCACAGCGCGTGAGTCAGACACTTATCGCCACCCTGGCAGCCGCCTTTACCCTGACAACGGGTGGCGTCAACGGATTCGTCTACGGCGCTGATCACTTCGCCTACGGCGATACTGCCAGCTTCTTTACCTAACAGGTAACCGCCGCCTGGCCCACGAACGCTGGATACCAGTCCATTTTTACGCAGGCGAGAGAACAGCTGTTCCAGATAGGAAAGCGAAATTCCCTGACGCTCTGAAATATCTGCCAACGGAACCGGGCCCGTTTCAGAGTTGAGCGCAACGTCAAGCATCGCGGTCACGGCATAACGCCCTTTAGATGTCAGTCTCATGTCTTACTTAACCTCAAACTCGCCCCTGCCCGGGCTTTTTATTAATATGGGTATTGCATAGCAGGGCCAAGTCTGACATTCCCGAGTAAATTGGTCAACTATTTACTTGACTGTTTTAGTCAGGTATTTGGCTTTCCGTGCCGTTATTAATTTCGAGCCGCTCCCGGGGTCGGCCGAAGGCCTCGCCCGGGCTACAACAGAGATGTAGCCCGGCCAGGCGAAGCGCCGCCGGGCATGCGCCTTACTCTTTGTTTTTCTGCTCAATCGACGCCAGCATCCCGCGCAGGATGTTCAGCTCCTGGCTTTCCGGGCGGGCGCGGGTGAACAGACGACGCAGCTTGTTCATCACCTGCCCCGGATGGTTCGGACGGATAAAGCCGGTCGCCAGCAGCGTCTGCTCAAGGTGGCCATAGAAGCGTTCTAAATCATCCACCAGCGGGTACGGCGTCTCTTCATGTTCAACCGCCGGTTGTTCCTGCTCCTGAGTCGCCAGCCAGGCCATTCGCACTTCATAGGAGATAACCTGCACCGCCATCGCCAGGTTCAGCGAGCTGTATTCCGGGTTGGCGGCGATCGCCACGTGATAATGGCACTTCTGCAACTCGTCGTTGGTCAGGCCAACGCGCTCGCGGCCAAATACCAAGGCGACCGGCGCATGCTGGCCTTCGGCGACGCTTTTCAGACCGCATTCGCGCGGATCCAGCATCGGCCACGGCAATGTACGGGAGCGCGCGCTGGTGCCGACCACCAGGCTACAGCCCGCCAGCGCTTCATCAAGCGTATCGACGATCTGCGCGTTGCCAATCACATCGCTGGCGCCAGCGGCCAGCGCGATGGCCTGGGAATCCGGTTTGACCAACGGGTTGACCAGCCACAGGTTGGTCAAACCCATGGTTTTCATCGCGCGGGCGACAGAGCCCATATTGCCGGTGTGTGAGGTTTCTACCAGTACGATTCGAATATTTTGCAGCATTAGGGTTCTTCGGCTAAAGATTATTCGTGCATGCTAACATAAAACGGAGACATAAGCAGAATTCGCTGTTACTATATGCGCCGTTTTTTCCCGTTCTTTAACATCCAGTGAGAGATACCGATGCATCCGATGCTGAACATTGCCGTGCGCGCAGCGCGCAAGGCGGGTAATTTAATTGCCAAGCACTACGAAACCCCAGATTCCGTAGAAACCAGCCAGAAAGGCAGCAATGACTTTGTGACTAACGTCGATAAAGCCGCTGAAGCGATTATTATCGAAACCATTCGCAAGTCTTACCCACAGCACACCATTATCACCGAAGAAAGCGGTGAACACGCTGGTGAAGATCAGGATGTTCAATGGGTTATCGATCCACTGGATGGCACCACCAACTTCGTCAAACGTCTGCCGCACTTCTCCGTTTCCATCGCCGTACGCATTAAAGGCCGTACTGAAGTGGCTGTGGTTTACGATCCGATGCGTAACGAACTGTTCACCGCCACCCGCGGCCAGGGCGCGCAGCTGAACGGCTACCGTCTGCGCGGCAGCAACGCTCGCGACCTCGACGGCACCATCATCGCCACCGGTTTCCCGTTCAAAGCGAAGCAGCACGCTACCGCTTATATGAATATCCTCGGCAACATGTTCACCGAGTGCGCTGACTTCCGCCGCACCGGTTCCGCCGCGCTGGATCTGGCCTACGTTGCCGCTGGCCGCGTTGACGGTTACTTTGAAATCGGCCTGAAGCCGTGGGATTTCGCCGCAGGCGAGCTGATCGCGCGTGAAGCAGGCGCTATCGTTTGCGACTTCACCGGCGGTCATAACTATATGATGACAGGCAACCTCGTTGCCGGTAACCCGCGCGTCGTCAAAGCAATGCTGGCGAACATGCGTGAGCAGCTGAGCGAAGCGCTGAAGCGTTAATTTCTCGCTGGATGCAAAAAAGGAAGCCTCGGCTTCCTTTTTTTATCCCTTTAAAACGGACGCAAACCGCCGCCCGGCGGTACCGCGCTACTCCACATCACAATAGCGGCCGCCAGCAGCACCACGCCGCCGGCCAGCGCCAACGTCGCCCAGCCGACCTGCTTCCACAGCGCCGGCGCCTGGTGCCGACTGAGCCGGATCGCCAACTGACGGAATCCATGCACCAGCAGCGCCAGCCCGCTGATGGTCAGAGAAGTGCCTGCGGCCATCGCCAGCGCCGCCGCCATACCCCAGCTGAATACGCCGATCACCTTACTGAACAGCAGCACCATAATCGCGCCGGAACAGGGCCGCATCCCCATCGACAGAACAATGGCCAACCTGGCGCGCCAGTCGTCGCCACTTTGCAGCTGGTCCGGCGCCGGAAGATGCTGATGGCCACAGCCGCAGTGTTCATCATGCACATGCTGCGGCGTAAAAGCAGTAAAGGTCGGCCGTCGCAGCAACACACGCAGTTTTTTCAACGCCCGCCCGCACAGCAAAAGCCCCAACACGCCAACCAGCAGATAACTGCCCTTTTCCAGCCAGAAGCTACTGAGATGCAGTTGCCGCGCCGGAAGCTGCAGCAACGTCAATACCACCACGACCAACACGATCGCCACCAGCCCCTGCAGCAGCGATGCCGCCAACGTCAGACCGATACTCGATTTCAACTTCGATGGGTGAGTGGCAAGCCAGGTGGTTATGATGATTTTACCGTGACCGGGGCCCAGAGCGTGCAGGACACCGTAGACGAAACTGAATCCGAGCAGCGATAATCCTGCCGCCGACGGGTTGTCGGCCACCGCCTGCAGCAGAGCGCTGAGTTCAAGATTCAGCGAGCGCTGCCATACCGCGCTCTGCAGCAGCACTTGCGGCCAGGCCAGCCACAGCCAAAGACCGCCAATGGCGGCCAGAGCCAGAAATAGCGCCAGCGGCCATAGCGGTTTCCAGCGCGAGGCCCGCGCGCGCGGCGTAAAGACTACTGACATGTCAGCGTCACCTTCTGGGCGAAATAGTTGCCCAGATCCATCTCTTCCGGCGGCGCATCCGCTTTATCAAGCGATTGCGCGTAAGACAGCATTTTATCGTTTGGTTTCGGCGTCATCACCGCTGCCTTACAGGAGCTCCGCACGTCGGCAGGCAACGAAAAATCGCTATCCTGGTCATAAAACATATCAACGTAGTAAGTCGGGTCGAAGGTAGAGAGCGTGAAGGTCTGTCCGGCGATCGGCTGCGGCGTCGCCAGCGGCAATGTAAAGGTCAGCACCGCCTGCATCCCGCTACGCGCAAGGCCATAGCCATCCGGTCGGTTAGCAAATTTAACCCGCTGACCGTTGTGCCATAGCTCGCTGAAATAATGCTGTCCAAGCACGTTGGCCATGACCTCCGCCGCCAGCTTTTTCCAGACTTCGCTGCCCGGTTTGGCATTCCCGGCGTCATAGAGCAGATCCGATGAGGTGATTTCGTCCATCGTCCAGCGCATTTTAAAACCGGTCAACAGACCGTCTTTGACCACGACTTCGCTGTGCAGACTGATGAAGCTATGCGGATGCGCTACGGCAGAAAATGATAAAACCATGAAAAATACCGTACTGACGCATTGTTTCACTCTCTTCATCTATTCCTCACGTGAAAAATTCTGTGAACTTCTCCAGCAATCCTGATCTAAAGACTGCTGACCGCCCTGCTCGCCCTTCATCCTTTGGCTATTCTTAACAGAACCCCTAACTGGAACTTACCAGATGATGACAGTGATTGAACCACCATCTGCCCTTTCCAGTCCACAGCGCCGTAGCCAGGTGCTCCTGATGTTCTATCTGCCGGGACACTCTGTCACGCCGCAACAACTGGTCAGGCTCAACCAGGTGGATGAGGCGACGGCCCAACAGGATATCGCGGAGACGGGACGCGAAATTCAGCGTTATCATCGACTGACCCTCGCGTCGCAGATGGACGGCAGCTATCGGATTGAAGGCGCCGCGCTCGACCAACGCCTGTGTTTGCTGCACGCTTTACGGCGCGGGCTGCGCCTGTGTCCGCATTTTGTTCATCACCATTTTACCCCGGCGTTAAAAACGCAGCTTAAACAGCAGGGTATCGCCCGAACCTTATATGATGATACCAATCTTCAGGCGTTGGTGAACCGCTGCGCGCGCGCGTTGAACCGTCAGTTTGACTGTCGGGACGGGCAGTTCCTGCGTTTGTATCTGCAATACTGCCTGCTGCAGCATCATCTCGGCCAATCGCCGGATTTCACTCACCAGCAACGCCACTGGGCGCAAGCGGCGGCGGAATTTAACCTCGCGGCCGAAATCGTCCGCCACTGGCAGCGTCGGGTCAGCGCAACGCCCCACGCTGGCGAACAACTGTTCCTGACGCTGCTGTTTATGCTGTTGAAAACGCCGGATCCGATTCACGACGGCCACCAGCAGGATAGACGTCTGCATCTGGCGATTTCCGGGCTGATCCACCGATTCCAGACGCTGGCGGGCCATCCGTTCAGCGATGAACAGGGGTTAAGCGATCAGCTCTATATCCATCTTTCGCAGGCGCTCAATCGCAGCGTCTTCGCCATCGGTATCGACAACGCCCTGCCGGAAGAGATCGGTCGTCTGTATCCACGCCTGATGCGCACCACTCAGAACGCGTTACGCGATTTCGAAACGGCCTATCATATTCAATTTAATCAGGAAGAAGTCAGCTTAATTGCGGTAATCTTCGGCGCCTGGCTGATGCAGAAAAACGATTTGCATGAAAAACAGGTGGTGCTGTTGACCCGCGAGAATAGCGAACTGGAACAGGCGCTGGAACTGCAGTTGCGGGAGTTGACGTTGCTGCCGCTGAACATTAAGTATTTAAGCGTGGCGCAGTTTCAGAAAGAAGGCGCGCCGAAGGATGTCACTCTCGTCGTCACCCCCTATACCATCGCGCTACCGTTGTTTTCGCCGCCGCTGTTTCATGCTGAAGAGAGTTTCAGCGATCACCAGCGGCAGCAAATCTGTAAAATGCTTGAGCGCTAGGCGCTTACCGCCTTCGGTCGAACGATCAACGCCGGTAGCGCCACCAGAGCCATCACCCAGAAGACTCCCTGATGCAGATGCTGGTAGAGGAATCCGGCAAACACCGTCATCACCGCAATACTGCCGCCCATCGCTACCGCCGAGTAGACGGCCTGCAGACGGATGACTTCGCTTCCCTGTCGGGCGGCGATATAGCGCATGGCCGCCAGATGGCAGACGGTGAAGGTTCCGCAGTGCAGGATCTGCGCGACGAGCAGCCACGGCAGGTCAGTGGTCCAGCCCATGATAGCCCAGCGCGCGACACCGCATACCGCGGAGAGCAGTAGCAAATCGCGGGCGCTAAAGCGGCGGAAAACCTTTTTACTTAGCGCGAAAATCACCACTTCGGCGACAACGCCGAGCGACCACAAATAGCCGACGGCAGAGGCCGAATAACCGGCCTGCTGCCAGTACAGCGCGCTAAAGCCATAGTAGGCGGCATGCGCCCCTTGCAATAAACTGACGCAGGCAAGGAAGCGCCAACTTTGCCGCACCAGAGTCAGCCACGCCGGCAATCCGGCCGCCTCCTGATGGCGGCTTTCGCCCTGCGGCATCACCGAGGGTTTCAGTAACATCCCCAGCAGCATCGAGGCGATGCCAAGGCTGAGCATCAGCAAGATCGCCCGGTAATCAAACAGGCTAACCAGCTTACCGGTCAACGCCGAACCGATGACAAAGGCAATCGATCCCCACAGACGCACCCGACCATAGTCCATCGTTATCTGTTTTTGCCAGGTATTGGCCAGCGCGTCGGTTAACGGCACCAGCGGCGAGAAAAAGAGGTTAAAGCCGACAATAATCACCATCAGCCACGCCACCGGCCCTCCGACCCAGAAGGCGAGAGCGAAGAGCAGCGTAAGCAATGCCAGGATACGCAGCGCGCTAATCAGACGGGAAGGATCGCTGACTCGCGGCGCGATCAGCAGACTGCCGAGAAAACGCGCCACCAGTCCGGCGCCGAGTAGTACGCCGATAGTTTCCGGCGTCAGGCCGACGCCTGCCAGCCAAACGCTCCAGAATGGTAGAAAAATGCCGTAACTAAAAAAGTAGGTGAAATAGCTAAGCGCCAGCCAGCGCGTGGAGTGCAAGACCATGATTCCCTCCTGAACGGAAGCGATAGTCTGGCGAGAAACGATAAAAGCTGCAAGGTGGAGTTTCCTGCCCGTTTCCGGGCAGGTCCGGCGCTTAACGAGAATGAATCTTCAGTGTCATTTTTTGCCGCATGCTTTCGCCGCATGGCAACATCGTCAACTGGCCAAAGCCCGGGCGATGGTGGTCGTCAGGGGCATGGCTCATTGGCTCAAAACAGAAGAAATCAAAAGCATAACCCTTATCAAAGGCCGGGTCGGAAACAAAAACGAAATAACAAGGCGCAGGCGGGTCGGTGACCATAGAAAGCTGATACCCCAGATCGGGTTGCTGGATGACCACAGCACCGTCCCAGCCGGAAAAGCCATTATTCACCCAATGAGCAGGCAACGGAGCGGGTTGATTGAAATCCAGCTCCGTCGGCAAGCTGTCCTGGTGCTCTCCAGTTAGCCAGTGCTCTTTCTCGAGCCAATAGCCGGTGGTATGCGCCTGCACGCGGGTTCCCGGAGACAACGGGAAATAGGGGTGCCAGCCCAGACCGAATGGCAACAAATCCCCATCATTAGTGACAACCAGTTCGACCTCAAGCCAGCTCTCGTTCAGGGTAAAAATCTGCTGCGCGGTATAGAGATAAACACCACTTCGCTGGACATATTCTAATTTAATCTGCGTCGGAGATTGCTCAACGCAGCGCCAGAGGTTCAGCCAGCCATCGCCGTGAAGATAATGGCTGTCCCACTCAACGTTGGGCTGCAGCTGATGCTCTCCTGCAGGTGAGCAAAACCGATTCCCACTGACCCGGTTACCGAATGGCACGAGCGGGAAACAAGACGATTCTACCGCTATCTCGCTTTGCAACCCCGGGCGCAGCACTGGGATCGCTTTCCCCTGACATAGCCACCATAGCCCCTCAATCGCGCCGCCCTGCTCCGCAACCTGAAGCCGCAGCTCTCCATTTTCCAACATATAAAGAGTCATCTGCCCCCCTAATCCGGAAAGTTAATCACCACTTTTCCGCATTTACCGCTCGCCATCAGCGCATAGGCTTCCCCCGCCTGCTCAAGAGAAAAACGATGCGTAATGGCGCTATGCGGCCACAGCTTCCAGTCGGTCAGATCGCGGGCGCATTTTTCCATATGGAACAAGCTGGTCACCCAGGAACCAATAATACGCCGCTGGTGATGCATCAGATCCGCGCTCACTTCAAATTCAACTTTCCCGGTTTCACCGATATAGACTACCCGCCCCCAATCCGCAGTAGACTGCAGCGCCAACAGACGACCAGACGCATTACCAGAACAATCGAGCGCCACATCCGCGCCGCCGCGCGTCAGTTCGGCAATCAGCGCCGGAAGGTTCTCCGTTGTTGCCAGGAATCCGTTATCCATCACCCCCAACTGCTTTGCCGTCGCCAGACGTTCCGGCAGCATATCGACGCCTATCACACGTTTCGCACCGCGCCCTTTCGCCAACATCATGGCCATCATGCCGACAGGGCCTAAGCCAACGACCAGAACGTTGTCGCTGCCGGATACTTCGCCACGTAAAATACCTTCATACGCGGTCCCGACACCGCAGCTAATAAACGCGCCATCTTCATAGCTCAGGGCATCGGGGAGATGAATCAGATCTTTTTCTTCCGCCAATAAATATTCTGCATGACCGCCATCGCGCTGCCAGCCATAGGCGGCTTTGCCTTCTCCAGTACAGGAGATAGGGAAACCACGGCGACAATTGGAACAAAACCCACAACCGGAAATATGATAAACCAGGACCCGGTCACCCGCTTTAAAGTGTCGGCACCCCATCCCCGTTTCAACGATTTGTCCACAAGGTTCATGGCCGTTAATAAAACCCTGGTACAGAGGTTTGTCCGGTGCGGCAGCAGTACCACGATGCTGATGATATATATAATGTACGTCACTACCGCAAATTCCTGATGATTTCATTTTAATCAGAACTTGATTAATCCCAGGGGTTGGCACAGGAACCTCTCTAAGCTCAACGGTGGAATTCCCTGGTAAAAAAGCAGCCAACATTGTTTTCATAATTCCCTCTAGACAAATTAATGAACATTAATGTTTGAGTTTATTGTTGCGTTGGGTTAGCAATATATTAGCCAGCACTGCTACAACAATAATTAATCCGCGAACAACCTGCTGGAAGAAAGAGTTGATGCCCAACAGCACTAACCCATTGCCAATAAGAGTAATAACCAATACACCTAATAAAGTACCAAACAACGAACCACGGCCCCCCGACAGCGCAGTGCCTCCTACGACCACCGCAGCAATAACATCAAATTCCAGACCGTTCGCTGCCCCCGCATTACCCGAACCAAGCCTTGCCGCCAAAAGAATCCCGGTGATCGCAGCCAGCAGACCAGAAAGCGTAAAAATCAAAATACGCACTCGCTTGACATTAATTCCGCATAGCTGGGCCGCTGTCGCATTGCCGCCAGTGGCAAAGACAGAACGACCAAATGCGGTCTTGCGACTGATAAAGACAAAAATGATGAAGAGAACCAGCATAATTAATGCCGATACGGGAATGCCAAAAAGTTGGCCACCGAGCCAGTCCAATACCTCATTTTCATCGATGGGTACCGGAAGCGCATTGGTCATAAACAGCCCCATACCGCGTAATGCGCTCCATAAACCTAATGTGGCAACAAAACTGGGAACATTGAATATCCCCCGTAACACGCCGGCAAGCGTACCCAACGCAGCGCCTAATAGTAGAACCAGCAGGCAAGCTACGCTAAGCGGCACATGAAACTGTAGAAGAAAAGCCAGGCAAACAGAGATAAACGCCACCATTGGCCCAACGCTAACATCGATCTCACCGGAAATAATAATAAGTGTCATAGCCCATGCGGCAATCCCAATCGTTGCAGCATCACGGAGCACGTTCATTTGGTTATTTAACGAAATAAATCCCGGCGCGTTAAATGAAAACACCAAATATAAAATAGCGATGACCACCAACAGGCCAATCTCATTAATATGACGACTAATAAACTGCTTCGGTGTGACACTTTTGCCTTGCGGCAGTGTTAATGGTGAGGCAGACATCTTTTAGTTCCTCAGTATACGTAATGGCTAATGCGTGGATAAAATTGCCGACATTAATTGGTCGACATTTACAGGGGCTAAAAGCTCACGGGTGAATTCGCCATTTTGCAAAAGCAAAATGCGATCGCAAACTAGAGGCAGCTCTTCTATTTCACTGGAAATGAATATGACGCTTTTACCTTCAGCGGCTAACTCCCGCACAATACGATATATCTGTTGCTTGGCTTCAATATCGACGCCACGCGTTGGTTCATCAAGAAATAAGATTTCACTCCCGGCATAAACCCAGCGCCCGATCACGACTTTTTGTTGATTGCCACCCGATAATGTCCCGATTGCAGTCTGCGTAGTCGCCGCTTTGACCGTCATCCGACTCATCGTTACCGCCGTCAACTCCTGAATCCGCTGCCAGTTTAATACACCGCGTTGACTCACCTTATGCCGGTTAGTCATCACCGTATTTTCATCCACACCCAGTAGCGGAATAATCCCCGCTTCCTTACGGTTTTCCGGGGTATAGCCCACGCCGTTTTTAAGCATTGCGGTATATTCTGGTCGCGGAATACTCACGCCTTTCAGCGTAATGTTTCCGCTGGAAAACGATTCTAACCCGATGATAGCCTTGAGTAACTCACTGCGGCCCGACCCCAGTAACCCGGCAATCCCCAATACTTCGCCACGGTGTAACGTAAAGCTAATATTATGCAGCTTAGGCGGGTGGCATAGTTGGGCCACCCGCAGAACCGGCGTCGTGAGCGAGGTATCGGATTTCACCAGCGGCAGATCAATATGTTCCCTGCCCAACATCAATGAAACAATTTCCTGAGTTGTCGTGCTCTCCAGGGTAACATCTCCCGCCACCTGGCCATCGCGCATGATGGTTGCGCAAGAGGCGATTCGGCGGATTTCCTCCATGCGGTGACTCACATAAATTACCGCAACGCCCAGCGCCGACATCCGTTTTACCGCGTTGATCACCAGCTCAACTTCCGCATTGGCCAGCGAACTCGTCGGTTCATCAAGGATGACCACCTGCGGCTGACCTTTCATCACGCGGGCGATCTCCACCAGTTGCTTTTGCGCCGGACTCAGCGTGTCGACCAGCGCATCAGGTGCGACATCAACACCAAGGGCCGCCAGCGCCTCTGCGGCCTGGTGAACCATCATCGTCCGATCAACCATACCATTACGGCGAGGCCACTGGCCAAGACAGAGGTTTTCCGCAACGGTTAACCCTTCAACCAGGCTCAGCTCCTGGTATACCGCTCTGACGCCTAACTCCGCCGCGCGCCGGGTCAGTGTCGCATCGTTCCCCTCAAGACGGGTTCCCCCCAACCAAATTTCACCACTATCGGGGCTTTCGCTACCGGTTAGCAGGCGAATAAGCGTTGATTTCCCCGCGCCATTCTTTCCCAGCAGAGCCCGAACCTCACCCTTTGATAGGGTAAAATCAACGTTATCCAGCGCGACGACGCCGGGGTAACGCTTATTTCCCCCGACAATCTTCGCCACGGGCACCAAAGCTTGTTCTAATGCCGTCATAACATCGCTACCTCAGTTAGCTGACAGGGGTCATCAAGGCAAACCATCGACATGAGTAACCAGCCACTGCTTACCGTCTTCAGATTTAACGTAGGTATCGATATCCACCGGAATGATTTTGTTTCCTACCGGCGTTTTATTAATGACGTTCATGGTTTGCGCGAAAACGGCATTGCCCATTTTCTTACCAGAAATATCCACAACGGCTTTCAGTACCTGGTAGTTTTGTAACTCCTGAGCAATTTCTGTTGTCATATCAGAACCGAATACGGCAATTTTCCCCGCTTTTCCCTGGTTACGGACGGCTTTAACCGCACCCAACGTGGCGCCGCCCGATTCCCCCATAATGGCGTCCAGACTGGATGAGGAGATAATGAGCTTTTCACCTACCGAGATGGCTTTATCGAGGACGGTTCCCTCCTGGTTGGCAACAATCTGCATCCCCGGAACGCGCGCCTTTAGCGCTGCCTCAAAACCTTTTCGCCGCTGCACGCACACTTCAAACGCTTCGCAGTTGATTACGGCAATTTTTGGCGCGCTGATTTTATTAGCGACAAAATAATCGGCTGCAGCATCCCCCAACTTTTTACCGAATTCAAAGGGATCGCCGACCAAATAAGCGGAGACGTACTTATCCACGCCTTTCTCATTAATACAGGTATTGTAACAAATGACCGGAATCCCCGCCTCATTGGCCCGGCGAACCGCACGACTGCTGCCATTTTCTGAAACGGCAGAAAGTATGATGGCATCGACATTACGCGCAACCAACGTATCGATAAACGAACTCTCTTTAGAAATATCCCCCTGGGCGTTAGTTTCAATCAGCTGAATTTTCGCCTGGTTCTCTTTAGCCGCATCCTGAACGCCCTGGCGAACCCCCGCGTAATATCCCTGAGTATCAAGATAGATAGCGCCGACGGTAACCTCTTTCTCTGCGCCAAAGCCAGGGAATGAAATACTCAACAACGTTAACAGTAAACATGAAAAAAACGAGACTACCTTGTTTTTAGACATACGTGCCTCCTGTAGGGTCAGGCATTTATTGTTGTTTAATTCCGGCGATAAACGGGCATACCACCGAATAATTTCACATATTCTAAACATCTCGGGAAAAGCGGCGGGTCAGGCCGCTCAAAGATTACAGTAAACACTCTTTAGTTAATGAGGTGCTGCACAAACGGTATTGTCTGTCGGAACAGCGCCGCCTTTGCCCAGGCAGGATTCAGCGTTTCAAGTTCAGACAGCGCTTGCTCGTATCTTGCGCCCCCGCCCAACCCTGCCGTCGCCAGAACGCGTACGAACAAACACTTCTCCCGATGTTGCTTTTGAATATCGGCATATAGCGCGAGCAGGTCCGGCTGGGATACCGCGAAAAAATCAGCTTCCACCCGCTCAGTTTCCATATGCTGCGACCACTTCAACATATCGCTAAAAAGCCGGGTGCTGACCGAGTGTTCACCAAGCATCCGCAAGGCGATACCTTGCCAGAAGAGATAGTCCACTGGCTGATCGTTGTAGTAGCTATGGATATTGATAGTCCGCTCGCCCAGCGCTGCTTTGTGGAAACACTCAAGGGCCCGCTCATCCCTGCCCTGCTGCCTGGCGCAAATACCTAGCCAAAACCAGATATCGTTATCGGTTTGCCCCGGCAATCGCCCTTCGCTAAGGTTATCCGGATAATGCAACGCGGAGAGCAATAACTCTTCAGCCTGCTGCGGTTGCTGTTGATGAATATGCTGCCAGGCCTGCAGCAAATGGTTGAGAATAAACTGGCTGGTTATTTTTCCTTCACCACCTTCCCACGGATGAAACTTACGCGAAGCCAGGACACCGGCGGCTTGCTCAACTTTCCCGGCAAAATGCCACAAATGTAGTAACTCAGCCGTTAAATCATCACGTTTCAGCGCCGTAGCAAGATTGGCCTCCAGCCGGGCGAGGCGTTTTTCTGGCTCCGCGGCAGTAAGCTTATCCAGCAGATCTCGCTCAAACAACAGACGGGCATCCTCAGGTTGCTGTTCACAGGCTTTATCCAGATAGGTTGCCGCCAGGCCAGCATCAGACTGCTTATTCCACGCATGAATCGCTATCCCTCGCCACCCATCAGCGAAATCAGGAGCCATTTCAACACAGCGCAGCCACAGCTGAGTTGCTTTCTCGTAGTTACGGCGACTGTAGTGGAAACAGGCAAGCAGATGCTGGGCAAAATAGCACTCCGTCACATTCTCCAGCGCAGCCACTTCTACTAATAGATTAGGGAAACGCACGAAGTCAGGAAACGCCTCATGGGCGCGGTTTATCAGCGCGACACGCTCGTCACCCTCGCTCAGGCTGGCTTGTAAATAGAGTGGTAGCGTTTTCTGGCAATTCAGCGTAACCAGTACGTCCTGCGCCCGATCGACCATTCCCCAGCTCAGTAACAATCCGGCGGTCTGCAGGGCGTTAATATCCCGCGACTGGCATACCCCTACCCATTGCGCGATATCCGGCTCCGCTTTTGATAGCACCGACTTTATCCACCAGAAGGTAGTATTCAGTGGGTAGTCACGCAGCAATGCTTCAATTTGCTCCTGTGCCTCGTCGCAGCGACCTGTGAGATGTAGTAATAACGTCTCCAGAGACAGCACATCCTGATTGGTTTGGCATGCCAGCAGACTCTGTCGACAAAAATTCAGGGCATCATCATAACGTTCATTGCGCGTAGCGAGCCTGGCAAGTCCGTAATACCCGCCCGCTTTACTGTTGCCGCTCCACACCGCGCGCCAAAAATCCTCCTGCGCTTCATGCCACTGCTGAAGTCGCTCTCTGGCGCTGGCGCGGATCATGCTCGCCTGGCCGCACTGGGGGTTTTTATTTAGCCGGTGCGAACGCGTCAATGCCTGAGTCGCATAATCGATAGCTCGCGGGTAATCAGCACGATTATATTCCAGCATCGCCAACGCCAGATTGCAGCGGTAATCCTGCGGATCCAGTTCAATACCGCGCAGGTAATAGTCAAAAGGTGAACGGCTGGCGTGGTGATACTGTTCCAGATGCTGGCCGATAAACCACGCTTCATCCACGCTGCCAATCTCATCAGCGCTTAACGGAGCCTTCGCCACCTCAGGTAGTGGAATTTCCTGCGGTTGGTGTTCCTGATAAAACAAGACACACCTGCCCCGGCTATCAAACAACTCCATAGTCAGACGCGCGGGCTCCAAACCAGCGAGCTTCCCTTGCACAACAGCGCATGGCGCCAACCCAATCATTTCATCCAACAGCGGCTGCGGGTTACCCTCTTCACGAACGGTAAGACGATGTGCGGTAAGAGGAGAAATGGCATACACGCCCCAGACAATATCATCCTCATCACGCTGCAGTTTAATCACCGCATCGCGCGAGGCGTTCTGTACCATGCCTAGTGAGTGGTAAGGCAGGAAATATTGCTCAAAGCGTTTCTCTTCAAACGGGTCGAGCCAGGTAAAATCCGGTTGGTTATCGGCGAAAATACCGGTCATCAATTCGATGTACGGTCCGTTCTCATCCGTCAGATTTTTATCCCATGCCTGACCAAATTCGCTATAACCCCAGCTCCACTGTTTTTTCCCCGGCGCAATATGATGATCCGCAACGTGCAGCAGCCCGCCATTCTCATCATGGCACCAGGCACCGACAAAATCGTACTCTGATTTCTCCGCCATGTAGGAGGTCGGTACGGGAACATTTTTGTAGCGCGAAATATCAACGCCAGCCGAGTAGTCCACCTTGTAATAAGTCCCGGTGGCAATCGGAAAAGCTGAAACTGCGCGTTTGCCATGATCAAATACCGCGTTAACATCCGGCGGGAATACACTTTGATGGCCGTCGCCGCCTTTCACCGCCGGATTCGCCCACCATAAGAAATGACGCGGCGTGGCATTGCTGTTATAGACCCGGCTCCCAATCTCCAGCGCTGCACGTTCCGGTCGCAGAGTAAACCCGGTCATCACCTGCAATCCGTGCATCGGCTCGGTCTCGCCAACCCAAACGGTTTTTGAGCCATCGTCATTTTCGCTGATGGTAAAATCCACCGGCATATAGGTCGTTGGACGATGGTGCTGCGGCCAGTTGAATTCTATTCCGCCGGAGATCCATGGGCCAAGCAGCCCTACCAGAGCAGGTTTGATAACATCATTGTGATAAACAAAATCGCGTTGTCTGACCTTATCCCATGCACGGTGTACACGCCCGCCTAACTGGGGCAGGATCATAATTTTGATATAATCGTTTTCCAGCCATACTGCCTGCCAGGCTTTTAGTGTTTTATCCTCACTCAACGTGTCCGTCACACCATAGGGATACACGGCTCCGGAAGACCCCTGATAAACCCGATTTTCCAGAAACATGGGGTGAACATCCTGCGCCCCGGTTTCATAAGTCGGAATATGTACCGTTTCCTGCCAGACGTTTACTGAACTCATAATGCCCTCAAAGTTAACAAGACATACTAAAGTGAAATAATGAGAGCAGTTTAATAGACGAAATCAGCGTATTTATGCACAATAATCACGCAATTTAGTTAACAGGGTTTAGTTTATGAAAGCCTGCATCAACAATCAGCAGATTCGCCATTACAACAAAGGAGTGTTGTTGGAATACCTGTATCGCCAGAAACGGGCCAGCAAATCAACCCTTGCACGACTGGCGCAAATCTCGATTCCTGCGGTCAGCAATATTCTTCAGGAACTGGAAGAAGAGGGACGCGTCGTCAATATACAAGACGACCACCTTTCGCGTGGCCATAGCAGCGGCGCCTGGCTAATCGCCCCTGATGGTGACTGGACCTTATGCATGAACATCACGCCAACTAGTATTGAGTGCCAGCTTGGCAACGCCTGCCTGAGCCCAAAAGGCGACGTTGAATACCATGCTATTGACGCCCCTAATCCTCAGGCATTACTGGCGGCCATTGAGAAATGCTGGCACCAGTACCGTAAGAATTGGCCCAATCGCAAAATCAACCTGGCGCTGGCGGTTCATGGGCAGGTTGATGCGAGAACTGGCGTATCGCAAACCATGCCTCAAGCCCCCTGGAAGCAACCCATTGAGTTGAAATATCTACTGGAGGAAAAGCTCAATGTCCGCGTCATGGTCGATAACGACTGCGTAATGCTGGCGCTGGCGGAGAAATGGCAGCATCAGGGGATACAACCGGATTTTTGCGTTATTAACGTCGACTACGGTATTGGTTCGTCATTTGTCATTAACGATCAGATCTATCGGGGCAGTCTCTACGGCAGCGGCCAGATTGGACATACCATCGTTAATCCCGACGGCAGAGCCTGCGATTGCGGAAGATATGGTTGCCTGGAAACCGTGGCTTCCCTCAGCGCATTGAAAAAACAGGCCCGGATGTGGCTTAAAACGCAACCTGAAGCACCGCTTTCTCCCGAACAATTAACCACGACATCACTCATTGAAGCCTGGGAACGGGGGGATGTGCATATTCGCGCCTGGGTCGATGACGCAGCTAATGCCATTGGCTTAAGTCTTTATAATTTCTTGAATATTATAAACATTAATCAAATTTGGCTATATGGGCGCAGCTGTGCTTTTGGTGAACAATGGCTGGAGAGTATCGTCAAACAGACCGGCTTTAATCCTTTTGATCACGGAGATACTCCACGAGCGCATGCCACTCAAATCGGCTTTGGCAAACTGACCCGCGCACAGCAACTGATGGGGATCGGATATCTGTACGTTGAGGAGCAATTGCAGACGTTGCGTTGATCGCAAAGGATACGTGGCGGGGAGTAAAAATGTGTATTACGTTTAAATCACACGACCTGTGATAAAGGGCTGATTATGAACACGCTACGCTATTTTGACTTTGGCTCTTCCCGCCATGTCCTGCTGTTAATCGCACGTATTGCTATCGTGCTGCTGTTCATTATTTTTGGTTATCCCAAACTGATGGGCTTCAGTGGGACGGTACAGTATATGGCTTCATCCGGCGCGCCGATGCCAATGCTGGCGGCGATTATCGCGGTGATAATGGAGGTTCCGGCCGCCATTCTGATTGTTTTAGGCTTTTTCACCCGTCCGCTGGCGGTGATCTTCATTTTCTATACTCTCGGTACTGCGGTTATTGGCCACCACTACTGGGATATGACCGGCGATGCGGTGATGCCAAATATGATTAACTTCTATAAGAACATCAGTATCGCCGGGGCCTTCCTGCTGCTGGCGATTACCGGTCCAGGTGCTATTTCGATAGACCGTCGTTAATCCTCAAATATAAAAAAGGCCGCAATCGCGGCCTTTTTGATCTTAATGATGCAATATTATGCGTAAACCGGGAAACGGGCGCAGATGTCCAGTACTTTGCCCTTAACACGCTCGATGACCGCTTCGTCGTTGATGTTGTCCAGAACATCGCACATCCAGCCAGCCAGTTCTTTGGCTTCCGCTTCTTTAAAGCCGCGACGCGTAATCGCCGGAGAACCGATACGGATACCGGAAGTGACGAACGGGCTCTTCGGATCGTTCGGTACGCTGTTTTTGTTCACGGTGATGTTGGCGCGGCCCAGCGCAGCGTCAGCTTCTTTACCGGTCAGATTCTTATCAACCAGATCCAGCAGGAACAGGTGGTTCTCAGTCCCGCCAGAAACGACTTTGTAACCACGGTTGAGGAACACCTCGACCATCGCTTTGGCATTTTTCGCAACCTGCTGCTGGTAAACTTTAAACTCCGGCTCCATCGCTTCTTTCAGCGCGACCGCCTTCGCTGCGATAACGTGCATCAGCGGACCGCCCTGGGCGCTTGGGAACACTGCGGAGTTCAGTTTCTTATACAGCTCTTCGCTACCGCCTTTCGCCAGAATCAGACCACCGCGCGGGCCTGCCAGGGTTTTGTGGGTAGTGGTGGTGACGACGTGAGCATGGGGAACCGGGTTCGGATAAACGCCAGCGGCAATCAGGCCTGCCACGTGCGCCATATCGACGAACAGGTATGCGCCGATGCTGTCGGCGATTTCACGCATTTTTGCCCAGTCAACCACGCCAGAGTAAGCTGAGAAGCCGCCGATAATCATCTTCGGTTTGTGCTCCTGAGCCTGCTTCGCCATGTCTTCGTAGTCAATTTTACCGGACTCATCAATACCATAAGGAATGATGTTGTACAGTTTGCCGGAGAAGTTAACCGGGGAACCGTGAGTCAGGTGGCCGCCTTGCGCCAGGTTCATGCCTAGCACGGTATCGCCCGGCTGCAACAGCGCGGTGTAGACCGCGAAGTTAGCCTGGGAGCCCGAGTGCGGCTGCACGTTAGCATAGTCGGCGCCGAACAGTTCTTTCGCACGGTCGATAGCCAGCTGCTCTACAACGTCAACATATTCACAGCCGCCGTAGTAACGCTTGCCCGGATAACCTTCTGCATATTTGTTGGTCAGCTGAGAACCCTGAGCCTGCATGACGCGCGGGCTGGTGTAGTTCTCGGAGGCGATCAGTTCGATGTGCTCTTCCTGACGTACTTTTTCCTGCTCCATAGCCTGCCACAGTTCGGCATCATAATCGGCAATGTTCATTTCACGCTTTAACATCCGCATCTCCTGACTCAGCTAACGATAAAATTTTGGCCTAAAAAGGCGGTCCTGATGGACGACGGCCCACAGTATAACCGAATCATTCTGTGATAACAGGTCTTGACAAAGGATTTTACGCAAACGATTGGCTCCGCAGCACACAAGGCTTTGAGCAATAACGCGTCAAACATTATTTGCGGATTTCTTTTCAGGTTTGTGATGCAAATTCTTCAAGTTGTAACGGCTTTAAGGCAAAGTTATAAAGAACCATTTACAAAGCAGGGGTATTTCTATAAGATGCATTTAAAATGCATCATTAAGATAACACGATAAAGGAAGCTGCTATGCTCGACGCTCAAACCATCGCCACAGTCAAAGCGACCATCCCCCTGCTTGTAGAGACCGGTCCGAAATTAACCGCGCATTTTTACGATCGTATGTTTACTCATAACCCGGAGCTCAAAGAGATCTTCAACATGAGTAACCAGCGCAACGGTGACCAGCGTGAAGCGCTGTTCAACGCCATTGCCGCCTACGCCAGCAATATTGAGAATCTGCCAGCTCTGCTGCCAGCGGTCGAAAAAATCGCCCAGAAACATACCAGCTTCCAGATCAAACCGGAGCAGTACAACATCGTCGGCGGTCACCTGCTGGCAACGCTCGACGAAATGTTCAGCCCGGGCCAGGAAGTGCTCGATGCCTGGGGCAAAGCCTACGGCGTACTGGCTAACGTCTTTATCAACCGTGAAGCGCAGATCTACCAGGATAACGCTAATAAAAATGGCGGCTGGGAAGGTACTCGCGAGTTCCGCATCGTCAAGAAAACACCGCGCAGCCAGCTTATCACCAGCTTTGAACTGGAGCCGGTCGATGGCCAACCGGTCGCCGATTATCAACCGGGCCAGTATCTGGCAATCTGGCTGAAGCCGGACGCGTTCGAATATCAGGAAATCCGCCAATACTCGCTGACCCGTAAACCTGACGGTAAAGGCTATCGTATCGCGGTGAAACGCGAAAACGGCGGTCAGGTTTCCAACTGGCTGCACAACCATGCCAGCGAAGGCGACGTGGTTTACTTAGCCGCGCCGGCAGGCGACTTCTTCCTCAACGTTGAGTCTCAGACGCCAGTCACCCTGCTCTCCGGCGGCGTGGGTCAAACGCCGATGCTGGCGATGCTGGATACGCTGGCGAAAACCCATCACCAGGGCCAGGTTAACTGGTTCCACGCGGCGGAAAACGGCGAAGTCCACGCCTTTGCGGATGAAGTCAAAGCGCTGGGCGCGGCGCTGCCGAAATTTACCGCTCACGTCTGGTACCGTAGCCCGAGCGAAGCCGACCGTCAGGCGGGACACTTTGATAGCGAAGGTCTGATGGATTTAGCGGCGCTGGCGGACAATATTCGCGACCCGCAGATGCAGTTCTATCTCTGCGGCCCGGTCGCTTTTATGCAGTACGCGGCGAAACAGCTGGTAGCGCAAGGCGTGGGTAGCGATCGTATTCATTACGAGTGCTTCGGCCCGCATAAGGTACTGTAATCACCCCACAGCGCGGGGATTTGTAGGTCGGGTAAGGCGTTAGCCGCCGCCCGACAAAATAACGTTATAACCGGGAGTTTCCCTGCCTGCGCTGCGCCTGGCAGGGCTACGGCTGCTGTGCTTACCGGGACGACCGTAGGCCGGGTAAACGCAGCGCCACCCGGCAATACTCCAGCGAGCGGCGAGAATTAAATCGCCGCGTCGTCTTCTTCACCAGTACGGATACGAATAACCCGCGCCACGTCGAAGACAAAGATTTTACCATCGCCGATCTTACCGGTCTGCGCAGTGCGAATGATGGTATCAACGCAGGTATCCACGATATCGTCAGTCACCACGATTTCGATTTTCACCTTCGGCAGAAAATCCACCATATACTCCGCGCCGCGATACAGCTCGGTATGCCCCTTCTGACGACCAAAGCCTTTAACTTCCGTCACCGTCATACCGGTGATACCGACCTCCGCCAGCGCTTCACGCACGTCATCCAGTTTGAACGGTTTAATAATCGCATCAATCTTTTTCATGGTTTTCCTGTCTTTGTCGCGTAACCGATTGCTTAGCGTATCATAGCTTGCGCCATGCTGCGGGGCTACTCTTTAAAGTCGTTAGCGTCGAGCTCGTGGCGCGACAGCAGTTTGTAAAATTCGGTGCGGTTGCGCCCGGCCATCCGCGCCGCGTGCGTCACGTTGCCTTTGGTTATCTGCAGCAGCTTGCGCAGATAATTGAGCTCAAATTGATTGCGCGCCTCAACGAAGGTCGGCAGCGCGGTGTTCTCGCCCTCCAGCGCCTGCTCCACTAACGCATCGCTGATGACCGGCGATGACGTCAACGCCACACACTGCTCAATCACGTTAACCAGTTGACGGACATTACCCGGCCATTTAGCGGCCATCAACCGCTTCATCGCATCGGTGGAGAACGCCCGCACGAACGGCTTGTGGCGATCGGCGGACTGGCGCAGCAGATGGTTGGCCAGCAGCGGAATATCCTCGGCGCGCTCGGAAAGTGGCGGGATCTTCAGGTTGACCACGTTGAGCCGATAAAACAGATCTTCGCGGAATTCACCGCGCGCCATCGCCTTCGGCAAATCGCGATGGGTCGCCGAGATAATCCGCACGTTAATATCGATATCGCGATTGCTGCCAAGCGGGCGAACCTTACGCTCCTGCAGCACGCGCAGCAGTTTCACCTGTAGCGCGACCGGCATATCGCCGATCTCATCAAGGAACAGCGTGCCACCCTCAGCGGCCTGAAATAGCCCCTCGCGGTTGCTGACCGCGCCGGTAAAGGCGCCGCGAGCATGGCCGAATAGTTCGGATTCCAGCAACTGCTCCGGCAGCGCGCCGCAGTTAATCGCGATAAAAGGGTTACCATGGCGTGGGCTGGCGTTGTGAATTGCCTGGGCGACAATCTCTTTACCGGTGCCGCTCTGGCCGTTAATCAACACGCTGACGTCCGACTGCGCCACCATCCCGGCCTGTTCCAGCAACCGTAGCATCAGCGGGCTGCGAGTGACAATCGCCTGCCGCCAGCGCTCGTCGACGGCTGGCGAGCTTTGTTCAAGGGCGTCATCAATCGCCTTGTACAACGCGTCTTTATCCACCGGCTTAGTCAGAAAGCTAAACACCCCTTGCTGGGTGGCGGCCACGGCGTCAGGAATGGAGCCATGGGCAGTCAGGATGATGACCGGCATGCCCGGCTGTGCCTTCTGGATTTCAGCAAACAATTGCAAGCCGTCCATTTCGTCCATACGTAAATCGCTGACCACCAGGTCTACCCGTTCGCGCGCCAGCACACGCAGCGCCTCGGGGCCGCTTTCAGCCGTGACCACGCTGTAGCCTTCGCTCACCAGGCGCATGCCCAGCAGCTTCAACAGCCCCGGGTCGTCGTCTACCAATAGCAGATGAGCAGGTTTACGGATCGTCATGAATCACCTCCGGCACTTTTTCCCCCCCGCGTACGCCATCATTATTAAAGTTGCCCCCCGGCTTGCGGCTGGAGAGCTGGCGTTCAATATCGGTCAGGTTTTCCAGTTTACGAGTGGTGAGCTCCAGCTGACTGCGCAACTGCTGCTGCTGCTGACGCAGCGCCTCCAGCTCGGCATCACTGGACTGCTGCAATTTGCCATAGCGAGAACGTTCATCGACTAACTGCAACTGTCGGGATTGGGTATCGCGCCACAGGCGATACAGCGGGCGCACCTGCGCGGCGATTTGCGGGCTAAAGCTGTCCATGCGGGCGACCATCTCGCGGCGCTCATCGGGGGTGATTTTAGCATCGGCCAGCAGAATGCCGCGTTTGAACGCGTCCTGCCAGTTGTCATCATCATGCAATTTAGCTTCGGCGCGGGCCTGCACCGGCGCCAGGCGATCCGCGCAATCAATGCCGCGCAGCCAGTACAGCGGATTTTTATCGCTGGCGTCGTTCTCCAGCGACCAGATGTTGGCGCAATCTACTGAGAGAAAATCCGCCACCTGATGCTCCGGCAACTCGGGCGGCGCATTGCCGCCAGCAGCGCTCGGCGACATAGCGGCGGAACAGCCCGCCAGCGTCAGGCAGCAAAGGCCTGACAGCAGCCATCCGCTTAAAGGACGGCGCAATGCGAAAAAGAGGGACATATTCACCCAATGTTGATTCATGTGTTGGTTTTCCCCGGCTCAGCGGCGGGGAGCGAAATGCGAAAACAGATGAACCCGGGCTCATCATTGACCAGGCTCAGCTCTCCCTGCATTTGCCGTACGCAGTCGCGGGCAATGCTCAGCCCCAGACCGCTGCCTTTTACTGCCCCTTTACGCTGGTGACTCCCCTGATAAAAAGGCTCGAAAATCATATTTCTTTCGGCGGCGGGGATCGGCTCGCCGCTGTTGGCGACATCGATGCGGACCTGCTCGCCGTGGCGGTAGCTATGAATACGAATGTTACCGGATTCAGCGCCATAGTGCACCGCATTGGAGTAGAGATTATCCAGCACGCTGGTCAGTAGCGTCGGCTCCGCCAGACAAAAATGCTCGTCCAGCGTCAGCTCAGTACGCATCAACTTCGCCCTCGCCGGTAAACTATGGGCGGAAACGACGGTCTGCGCCAGCTCGCCAATATCGACCCTCTCCCGCTCAACCGGGCCGTCGGCCTGTTTGCGGTTATAGTCGAGCAGTTGTTCAATCAGTTTTTGCAAATTACGGCTGCTATTATCGAGGATCTCAACAATCTCCTGCTGCTCTGTCGTCAGCGGCCCCGCCACACGATCCGCCAGCAGTTCCGCGCCTTCGCGCATGCTGGCGAGCGGCGTTTTCAACTCATGCGACAGGTGGCGCAGGAATTGGTGACGCTGCGACTCCAGCCACGCCAGACGTTCGCTTAGCCAGATAATATGTTTGCCCACCGAACGCAGTTCGCGCGGACCGGTGAACAGCGCGGCGTCATCCAGTGATTTCCCCTCACCCAGCCGGTTAATCATCTTCTCAATCCCCTTCACCGGGCCGATGATCATGCGGGTAAACAGCAATACCAGCGCCAAACTCAGCAGAAACAGCACCAGCGCCTGCCAGCCAAAGAACTGACCGCGTTCCGCGATTTCCTGCTGTAGTTGCTGGCCGCGGGAGAAAATCACCGTCCGGGTTGCCTGCACCATTTCACTATTAGCGTCGGCAAAAGCTTCGAGGCTGGCTGCGGCTTTGGCATCCGGGCCGCTATTGTGGCACTGCAGATGAGCCAGATCGTCGAGATCCTGGCGCAACGTCTGCCAGATTTTGGCATCCGGCAGCACGCCGGAGAGCGCGTCGAGCATCTCGCTATAACGTTTACGCTGATTCTGGTACACCTGCTCAAGGGTAGGATCGTCAAGCACGCAATACTGACGATAGCTACGCTCCATCTCCAGCGAAGCATTGACCATCGCTTCACTACGGCGCGCGTCAGTCAGGGTGGTGCGGTTAATGTGCGCGGCCTGAGCGCTGAGCGCATTCAGGCTTTGCCAGGCCTGCCATGCCAGAACCAGCAGCGGCAGCATGATCAGCACAAACGAAAGCGTCACCAGTTGGCGTAAGGAACGGGGGAAAAGAGAGAATCGCTTCAAAGATATAGCCTCAACCATTAGCTCCTGAAGATGCTAACTGAGGATGGAAGAAACATCCACGGCAGAAACAGTAAAGGCAGGCTCAAGAGCCTGCCTTTACTAGAGAATGAGGCGGTGCCTAACTCGACGTTTCGCCCGGAGACTGATAAAGCAGAGCTATTATCAGGAGTTGGACGGCAGGCACCTGTTTGTGCGTCATTCGAAGTTTATGTAGCGCTTCCCGAAGGGGCTGACATAAGAAGGTGAATGAGCCACTGCTGATTATTATGCACGAACTATGCCATCTTTCAAATTAATTATTAACATAATGATATATAAGTAATTAGATGGCATTTTCCGCCAGAATTAACTTATTCATTTTTTAACCAAGATGTCGCCAATTAGCAACACCAAATCAGATTTAAATAGTATACCTTTAAAATCAATATGTTAAATGTCTCCATTTGGAGACACCAGCAGATCGCGTTTGTCTGCAATTCCCGACACAGCGATGCGGCACACGTCACAAACAAAAAAGCCCCCTGAATTCGCAGGGGGCTGATGTTAACAACGTGGATATCGCGCGGTAATTAACCCAGTTGTTTACGCGCGTTGCGGAAAATACGCATCCATGGGCTGTCCTCGCCCCAGTTTTCCGGGTGCCAGGAGTTACTGACGGTACGGAAGACGCGTTCCGGGTGCGGCATCATAATCGTTGCGCGACCGCTTTCGCTGGTCACTGCGGTGATGCCGTTCGCTGAACCATTCGGGTTCGCCGGATAACGCTCCGTCACTTTGCCGAAGTTATCGACGAAGCGCAGCGCCACCAGACCTTTGCCCTCAAGCTGAGCCAGATGCGCGCTATCACGAACCTCCACCTGCCCTTCACCGTGGGAAACGGCGATTGGCATCATCGACCCGACCATCCCCTGCAGCAGCAGCGACGGGCTCTGGGTGACTTCAACCAGGCTAAAGCGCGCTTCAAAGCGGTCGGAGTGGTTACGCACGAAGCGCGGCCACAGGTCGCTACCGGGGATCAGCTCGCGCAGATTGGACATCATCTGACAACCGTTGCACACGCCCAGCGCCAGCGTCTGCGGGCGATGGAAGAAGGTGGCGAATTCATCACGTACGCGCTCGTTGAACAGAATCGATTTCGCCCAACCTTCGCCGGCTCCCAACACATCGCCGTAGGAGAAGCCGCCGCAGGCCACCAGCGCCTGGAAATCGTCAAGACCAGTACGGCCCGCCAACAGGTCGCTCATGTGAACATCGATAGCATCGAAACCGGCGCGATGGAAAGCCGCCGCCATTTCAACATGGGAGTTAACGCCCTGCTCGCGCAGCACGGCCACTTTCGGGCGCGCGCCGGTAGCAATATACGGCGCAGCAACATCCTCATTGATATCAAACGACAGCTTAACGTTGAGACCTGGGTCGGCGTCGTTGGTCTTCGCCTCGTGCTCCTGGTCGGCGCACTCCGGGTTGTCGCGCAGACGCTGCATCTGCCAGGTGGTTTCCGCCCACCACATACGCAGGGTGGTACGGCTTTCGCTAAACAGCGGCTGGCCGTCGGCGGCGATAACAAAGCGGTCGCCCGCCGTTGCCTGGCCGAGGTAGTGTACGCAGTCCGCCAGACCATGCGCCGCCAGCAGCGCTTCCACCGCTTCGCGGTCCGCCGCGCGAACCTGAATCACCGCACCCAGTTCTTCGTTGAACAGCGCCGCCAGACGATCGTCGCCCAGCGCGGCAATATCGGCAGTAATGCCGCAGTGGCCAGCGAAAGCCATTTCCGCCAGCGTCACTAACAGGCCGCCATCGGAGCGGTCGTGATAGGCCAGCAGCTTACGCTGCGCCACCAGCGCCTGCATCGCATCCCAGAAGCCTTTCAGCTGCGCGACGTCGCGCACATCGGCCGGTTGCTCGCCGAGCTGGCGATAGACCTGCGCCAGCGCCGTGGCGCCAAGCGCGTTGCGCCCTTTGCCCAAATCAATCAGCAACAGGGCATTGTCTTCAGTAGAGAGCTGCGGCGTAACGGTGCCGCGCACGTCTTCAACGCGGGCGAAAGCGGAAATCACCAGCGACAGCGGCGAGGTCATTTCGCGCTGCTCGCTGCCTTCCTGCCAGCGAGTTTTCATCGACATCGAGTCTTTACCCACCGGGATAGTCAAGCCCAGCGCCGGACACAGCTCTTCACCAACGGCTTTTACCGCTTCATACAGACCGGCATCTTCACCCGGGTGACCGGCTGCGGCCATCCAGTTCGCCGACAGCTTCACGCGGTTCAGTTCGCCAATCTGCGTGGCGGCGATGTTAGTCAGCGCTTCGCCGACCGCCAGACGGGCAGAGGCGGCAAAGTCCAGCAGCGCCACCGGCGCGCGTTCGCCCATCGCCATCGCTTCGCCGTAGTAGCTGTCGAGACTGGCGGTAGTGACCGCACAGTTCGCCACCGGAATCTGCCATGGCCCCACCATCTGGTCACGCGCCACCATACCGGTAACGGTACGGTCGCCGATAGTGACGAGGAAGGTTTTCTCGGCGACGGTCGGCAGGTGCAGCACACGGTTAACCGCGTCAGCAATGGTCATCGGCTGACGATCCAGCTCGCTGCCCTGCGCTTTCAGCGTACGCACGTCGCGGGTCATTTTCGGCGTTTTACCGAGCAGGACATCCAGCGGCAGGTCGATCGGCTGATCGTTAAAGTGGCTGTCACTCAGGCTAAGATGCTGCTCCGCCGTCGCTTCGCCGATGACCGCATAAGGCGCGCGCTCGCGGCGGCACAGTTCTTCAAACAGCGGCAGTTGCTCCGGTGCGACCGCCAGAACATAACGTTCCTGGGATTCGTTGCACCAGATTTCCAGCGGACTCATGCCTGGTTCATCGCTAAGAATATCGCGTAGCTGGAATTTACCACCGCGGCCGCCGTCGCTAACCAGTTCAGGCATCGCGTTGGAGAGGCCGCCCGCGCCGACGTCATGAATAAACAGAATCGGGTTGGCATCGCCCAACTGCCAGCAGCGATCGATAACTTCCTGGCAACGACGTTCCATTTCCGGGTTGTCGCGCTGCACGGAGGCGAAATCCAGGTCGGCATCGGACTGACCGGAGGCCATGGACGAAGCCGCGCCACCACCGAGACCAATATTCATCGCCGGGCCGCCCAACACGATAAGCTTAGCGCCAACGGTAATTTCGCCCTTCTGCACGTGCTCGCCACGGATATTGCCGATCCCGCCCGCCAGCATGATCGGTTTGTGGTAGCCGCGCAGTTCTTCGCCGTTGTGGCTGGTCACTTTCTCTTCATAGGTACGGAAGTAGCCGTTCAATGCCGGACGACCGAATTCGTTGTTAAATGCCGCGCCGCCCAGTGGGCCTTCGGTCATGATGTCCAGCGCGGTGACGATGCGATCCGGTTTACCGAAATCTTCTTCCCACGGCTGCTCAAAGCCCGGAATACGCAAGTTAGACACCGAGAAGCCGACCAGCCCCGCCTTCGGCTTCGCGCCGCGTCCGGTCGCGCCTTCATCGCGGATCTCGCCGCCGGAACCGGTGGCTGCGCCCGGCCAGGGCGAAATCGCCGTCGGGTGGTTATGGGTTTCCACTTTCATCAGAATGTGCGCCGACTCCTGGTGGAAGTCGTAGCGCCCGGTCTGGTGGTCAGCGAAATAACGGCCGACTTCAGAACCTTCCATCACCGCGGCGTTGTCTTTATAAGCAGACAGGACGTATTCCGGGTTTTTCTCGAAGGTATTTTTAATCATTTTAAACAGCGACTTCGGCTGTTGTTCGCCGTCAATAATCCAGTCGGCGTTAAAAATCTTATGGCGACAGTGTTCCGAGTTAGCCTGCGCGAACATATACAGTTCGATATCGTTAGGATTGCGGCCAAGCTTGATGAACGCGTCCTGCAGGTAGTCGATTTCGTCGTCCGCCAGCGCCAATCCCAGACGGAGGTTGGCGTCAATCAACGCCTGACGCCCCTGCCCCAGCAAATCGACGCTGGTGACCGGCGTCGGCTGATGGTGAGCAAACAGCTTCTCGCCCTCTTCCAGCTCCGCGAAAACGCTTTCCATCATGCGATCGTGCAGTTCCGCCGCAACGGCGTCCCACTGTGCATCGCTCAGACCCTGTGCCTCAACGTAGTACGCCACGCCGCGCTCCAGGCGCACGACCTGCGACAAACCGCAGTTATGCGCGATGTCGGTAGCTTTGGAAGACCAGGGAGAGATAGTGCCGGGGCGAGGGGTGACGAGCAGTAATTTACCGGTTGGCGTATGGCTGCTGAGGTTCGGGCCATACTTGAGCAGTCTTGCCAGCCTCTCGCGCTCTTCATCGCTTAATGGGGCGCTCAGGTCGGCAAAGTGAACATACTCCGCGTACAGGGTGCTAACCGGCAGGTTGGCCGCCTGAAAACGTGCCAGCAGTTTGTTGATACGGAATGCCGACAGTGCAGGTGAACCACGCAAAATATCCATCATAAGTCTCTCGTCTTCGAAGCTTTCAAGGTGAGCCAGGGGGAAACGGGCGTCATTATAGAGAATCCTGCGCCCTGACGAAACCGTTTGCGTAGAAATAAAATGATTCATCAGCTTTACCAATAAATGTGACATACCTCGCGAATAAGTTGCCAACTGGCGCATTCTTAAGCAAAATGCCGCACATCCTACGACAACCTTATGACTTTTCCCGGATATACCCAGCTGAGGATTTCCACGCTGCAGAAAATTAACTATTTGAAAAAACTAAAGATTAATTATCTGCTGATCGGCGTTGTCACTCTCTTGTTGGCGGCGGCGTTGTGGCCGTCTTTGCCGTGGATGGGAAAACCAGAGAACCGCATCGCCGGGATTATCGCGCGCGGCGAACTGCGGGTTAGCACCATTAACTCGCCGCTGACCTACGCCTCGATCAATGACAAAGATTACGGCCTCGACTATGAACTGGCGAAGCGCTTTGCCGACTATCTGGGCGTGAAGCTGAAAGTCACCGTACGGCAGAACATCAGCCAGCTGTTCGACGATCTCGATGCGGGTAAAACCGATATGCTGGCCGCCGGGCTGGTCTATAACTCCGAACGAGTAAAAAACTATCAAGCTGGCCCGACCTATTATTCCGTTTCGCAGCAATTGGTCTATCGCGTCGGCGGTAATCGCCCGCGCGACCTTGCCGGGATTAGCGCTGAACAACTGGCTATCGCCCCAGGCCACGTCGCATTAAACGATCTGCAGACGTTGAAGGACAGCAAATACCCGGATCTCGACTGGCGCGTCGACGACAAACGCGGCACCACGGCATTAATGCAGGCGGTCCTCGATGGCTCGTTGGAATACACCATCGCCGATTCCGTCGCCGTCAGCCTGTTCCAGCGCGTTCATCCGGAGCTGGCGGTCGCCCTCGACATCAGCGACGAGCAGCCGGTCACCTGGTTTAGCGAAAAAAGCGCAGACAATTCATTATCGGCAGCCATGCTCGATTTCTTTAATAGTATGAATGAGGACGGCACCCTGGCTCGGCTGGAAGAGAAGTATCTCGGCCACGGCAACGACTTCGACTACGTCGATACCCGCACCTTCCTGCGCGCGGTGCAGAATACGCTGCCCGGCCTGCAGCCGTTGTTTGAGAAATATGCCCGACAGATTGACTGGCGTCTGCTGGCGGCTATCTCCTGGCAGGAGTCGCACTGGGACCCGCAGGCCACTTCGCCGACCGGGGTACGCGGTATGATGATGCTGACCCGTAATACCGCCCAAAGTTTAGGTCTGACCGATCGTACTGATGCGGAACAAAGCATCAGCGGCGGCATGCGCTATCTGCAGGATATGATGGCGAAGGTTCCGGATACGATCCCGAAAGACGAACGGATCTGGTTTGCGTTAGCGGCCTATAACATGGGTTATGCGCACATGCTCGACGCAATGACGCTGACCAAAAAGCAAAAAGGCAATCCCAATAGCTGGTCTGATGTCAAACAGCGTCTGCCGCTGCTCAGCCAGAAGCCGTATTACAGCCGCTTAAAATACGGCTACGCCCGCGGCCATGAAGCCTACGCCTATGTGGAAAATATCCGCAAGTACCACATCAGCCTGGTCGGCTATCTGTCGGAGCAAGAAAGGAAAGCGGCGCAGGAGCTGGCGATCGCCGATGATTATCCGGCAGTCGCCCCGGAGGAGCTGAATGACGACCCCCAGGAGTACGCAATGCCCTTCTTTAAGTTTCGCGCCGAAAAGCTGGTGGATAACATGAAGCTCAAGCTGCCGGCTATCGGGCGCTAGCCCTCCTCCGCCTGACGCGCTTTTTTCTGCGCTTTTTTCTCTTCCCGTCGCCAGCGGAAAAAGTCGCTGAGCATCGCTGAACAGGAGTCCGCCAGAATCCCCTCCGTAATTTCAACACGATGGTTCATTCCCGGATGATGCAGGACATCGATTAGCGATCCCGCCGCGCCGGTTTTGGCATCACGAGCGCCGAAGACCAACCGCGAGATGCGGCCATGCACCATCGCGCCGGCGCACATCACGCAGGGCTCCAGCGTCACGTACAGCGTCGCGTCAATCAAACGATAGTTCTGCAGTACCAGACCGCCCTGGCGCAGCGCCATAATTTCGGCATGGGCGGTAGGATCATGACGGCCAATCGGGCGGTTCCAGCCCTCGCCGATGACCTGATTGTTATGCACCAGCACGGCGCCCACCGGCACTTCGCCCTCTTCCCAGGCGCGTTTCGCCAGCGTCAGCGCGTGGCGCATCCAGTATTCATCGTTAAATTCGTGGTCAGACACAGCGGCACTCCTGCAGAAAAAGCGGGGCGCATTATACATGGGCGCTATATATCGCCCAAATAATTCGCCTGCCGCGGGGTTACTCAAGCTGCTGGAGATCGCCCTGCGGCGTGACTCGCCAGCGGTGCTGGCAAAAACAGAGCAGCGGGTTATCCTGCTCGCTATCGCTATAGCCGCTATATAAACGCAGCGGCGCGCCGATCCGCTGCTCCAGTTGCGCCACTTTCTCATGGCCCAGACAGCGCAGCGTCAGCACCCAGCCGCCGCGGCGACGGGTCATACGGCTGGCGATAAGATTAACCCGCGGCAGCCAGGGAGTATCGGCATAGACCTGTTCCACCAGCGATTGCGGCGAACCGGTAATCAGCCAGACATCAGCATCGGCGTGGCTCAGATAGTCGCACAACCTACCCTGCACCACTGGAAACGCGGTAACGCGCTGGCGGAACCAGTGAACAAACTCCGCCTGCTGGCGCTTGAGCGCGCTTTCGCGCCGGCCGCAAGTCGCCGCCCACAGCAACAAACTCATCGGCCAACGCGCCGCACGGCCGTTAATCAACAGCCCCAGCAGCACGATCGGCGACAACGCCGCTACCGCCAGCACATTGAGCGGCTGACGGCGTAAGAGATAACGAATAAAGCTGCCAAACATATCCTGCTGATGTAGTGTGCCATCCAGATCAAAAAAGACGACTCGCCGCGTGCTACTGTTCAAACCAATCTCCTTTTTTATACGGATTTTCCTGGCGATGCCGACAGCTTAACAGGCTTGCAGCGGCGAACGTGAAATTGTCCGCCGACGTTGAGGCAAGATTCAGAATCAAGCCCCATAAGAGAGTAATTCTTCACAGCAGAATTAATAATTCGTACTATTCCACTTATAATCGAATACAAAATTCTTCCAGCCACCAATGCCCTCCTTCGGAGAAGCCATGAACTGTTTAATCCGCATCCGCCAGCGTTATCCGTCGCTGGCCGCGAGCGATAAAAAACTCGCCGACTTTATTCTGGCGCAGCCGGACCAAACCCGCCATCTCAGCTCGCAGCAGCTGGCGGGCGAAGCGGGCGTCAGTCAGTCCAGCGTGGTGAAATTCGCGCAGAAAATGGGGTTCAAGGGTTTTCCAGCGTTAAAACTGGCACTCAGCGAAGCGCTGGCCAGCGCGCCGGACCCACATTCGGTGCCGGTACATAACCAAATACGCGGCGACGATCCGCTGCGTCTGGTCGGGGAAAAACTGATCAAGGATAATGTCGCAGCGATGCACGCCTCGCTGGACGTGAATAGCGAAGAGAAACTGCTGGAAGCGGTTGCGCTCCTACGCGACGCTCGCCGGGTGATCATCACCGGCATAGGCGCATCCGGGCTGGTCGCGCGTAATTTCAGCTGGAAGCTAATGAAGATTGGCATCAACGCCGTTGCCGAGCAGGATATGCATGCGCTACTGGCAACGGTACAGGCGATGTCGGCCGACGATTTGCTGCTGGCTATCTCCTACTCCGGAGAACGCCGCGAGATCAACATGGCGGCCGGAGAAGCGCTGCGCGTCGGCAGTCAGATCCTCGCGATCACCGGTTTTACCCCCAATGCGCTGCAACAGCAGGCCTCGCAGTGCCTGTACACGATTGCGGAGGAGCAGGCCACGCGCAGCGCGGCGATCTCCTCTACCAGCGCACAGATGATGCTGACCGACCTGCTGTTTATGGCGTTGGTGCAGCAGGATCTGGAGCATGCGCCGGAGCGGATCCGCCACAGCGAGGCGCTAGTGAAAAAGCTGGTCTGAGCAGAAAATGGGCGTATAATGCCCGCCCTGTTTGTGTTGTTTCTGAGACTTTCCTGATGGCGCTGTTAATTACCAAAAAATGTATCAATTGCGATATGTGCGAACCGGAGTGCCCGAATGAGGCCATTTCGATGGGCGATAACATTTATGAAATTAACAGCGACCGTTGCACTGAATGCGTGGGCCACTATGACACGCCGACCTGCCAGAAGGTGTGCCCGATCCCGAATACGATTCTTAAAGATCCGGCACACATTGAGAATGAAGAACAGCTGTGGGATAAATTTGTGCTGATGCACCACGCGGATAAGATTTAACCGCCGGTTTAGCTTTCGACGATCACCGTGGCGCAGGCGTAATGCCGCTCGTCGGCCAGGGTGACATGAATATTGCTCACCCCCATCCGTTCAGCCAGCAGCTTCGCTTCACCCCATAGCCGCAGTTTCGGCTTGCCCAACTCGTCGTTGTACACCTCGAACTGGTTAAAGGCCAGACCGTTACGAATTCCGGTGCCCAGCGCTTTCGCCGCCGCCTCTTTGACCGCAAAGCGTTTCGCCAGGAAACGCACCGGCTGCTGGTGCTGCTCCCAAATGCTCCACTCGTGGTCGCTCAGCACCCGGCGCGCGAGGCGATCGCCGCTGCGGGCGATCACGGCTTCAATGCGGGCAATTTCGACGATGTCGGTCCCCAGCCCGAGAATCGCCATTAGCCGCGTGCTTCCAGCATCAGACGCTTCATTTCCGCTACCGCTTCCTGTAGGCCGCTCATCACCGCGCGACCAATAATCGCGTGACCGATATTCAGCTCGTGCATTTCCGGTAATGCGGCAACCGCCTTCACGTTGTGGTAGGTCAGGCCATGACCGGCGTTCACTTTCAGCCCGAGGCTGGCGGCATAGGTGGCCGCTTTAGCAATACGATCCAGTTCCTTCGCCTGATCGGCATCGGTTTTGGCATCGGCATAACAGCCGGTGTGGATTTCGATATACGGCGCGCCGACGTCCGCCGCCGCTTTGATCTGCTCGTCATCCGCATCAATAAACAAGGAGACCAGGATCCCGGCGTCCGCCAGACGTTTGCAGGCATCGCGCATCTTGTCACGCTGTCCGGCAACATCAAGTCCCCCCTCGGTGGTCACTTCCTGACGCTTCTCCGGCACCAGGCAACAGAAATGCGGTTTGGTCTCGCAGGCAATCGCCAGCATCTCTTCGGTGACCGCCATTTCGAGATTCATGCGGGTATGCAACGTCTGGCGCAGGATGCGAACATCACGGTCGGTGATATGGCGACGGTCTTCGCGCAGATGCACGGTGATACCATCAGCACCGGCCTGCTCGGCGATGAAAGCCGCCTGAACCGGATCCGGATAAGCGGTGCCGCGCGCGTTACGTAATGTCGCAATGTGGTCAATATTGACCCCTAACAGTAATTCAGCCATGACAATCCTCGTTAATCATTATTCGTATTATCCGCCCGCACCTTTCGCGCGGGCATAAACTGGCGAAACAATTCCCGGCTCTTGAGCGGTTTCCCACCAAGATACGGCTTCAGGGCGATACGGGTAAAGCGCTTCGCGGCGCGCAGCGTATCGATATCCGGAAACTCGCGGCTAGCCAACGCCTTCAAATGGTGCCCGGTAAAACTGCTGTTATCAATCACCATGCTGGCGATAAAGCCTTTTTCTTCACGATAGCGGTAGGTCATCGTGTCATCCACCGGATCGCCGCTGCCGGCGCAGTGAAGAAAATCAACGCCATAGCCCAGATGCCCCAGCAGCGCCAGCTCAAAGCGTCGCAGCGCGGGCTCCGGTGAACCACTGGCGCCGGCGAGCGCCTGGATACAGTGCAGGTAGTCGAAAAAGAGTTCGGAGAAGCGCGTTTCGTGCTCAAGCACACGGGAGATGAGTTCGTTAACGTAGAGACCGCTGTAGAGTGTGATGCCGCTGAGCGGCAACGCCAGCGAAACGGCTTCCGCGCTGCGAAGGGTTTTCACTTCGCCGCGGCCGCCGAAGCGAACCAGTAAGGGGGTAAAAGGCTGTAAGGCGCCCTTGAGATTAGAGCGTTTGGAGCGTGCGCCTTTGGCAACCAGGCGCACGCGACCGGACTCTTCCGTGAAGACGTCCAGCATCAGGCTGGTTTCGCTCCACGGTCGGCTATGCAGGACAAAGGCACGCTGCCATCCATCCACGTTGCGTTAACTCAGAGGTCGTCAACGTAACCGAGACTGCGCAGCGCACGCTCGTCATCGGCCCAGCCGGATTTCACTTTTACCCACAGTTCGAGGTGTACCGGCGCTTCAAACATGTCCTGCATGTCTTTGCGCGCTTCGATACCGATGGTTTTGATTTTGGCGCCTTTGTTGCCAATCACCATCTTCTTCTGCCCTTCGCGCTCGACCAGGATCAAGCCGTTGATGTCGTAGCCGCCGCGTTCGTTGGAAACGAAACGTTCGATTTCCACGGTCACGGAGTACGGCAGTTCAGCGCCGAGGAAACGCATCAGCTTCTCGCGGATAATTTCAGAAGCCATAAAGCGCTGGGAACGGTCAGTGATGTAATCTTCCGGGAAATGATGAATCGCTTCCGGCAGATGCTTACGTACGATCGACGCAATAGTATCGACATTGGTGCCGGTTTCCGCAGAGATCGGTACGATGTCGAGGAAGTTCATCTGGCTGGCGAGGAACTGCAGGTGCGGCAGCAGGTCCGCTTTTTCCTGCACGTTATCAACCTTGTTGACGGCCAGAATCACCGGCGCACGCGCGTCGCGCAGCTTATTCAGCACCATCTCGTCATCTTGCGTCCAGCGAGTGCCTTCTACCACAAAGATGACCAGTTCAACGTCGCCAATCGAACTGCTGGCCGCTTTGTTCATCAAGCGGTTAATCGCACGCTTCTCTTCCATATGCAGGCCTGGGGTATCAACATAAATAGCCTGATATGGCCCTTCGGTATGAATACCGACGATACGGTGACGAGTTGTCTGCGCTTTGCGGGAGGTGATCGAAATCTTCTGCCCGAGCAGCTTGTTCAACAGCGTGGATTTACCCACGTTCGGACGGCCGACGATGGCGACAAATCCGCAATAACTTTTTTCTTCGCTCATTCCAGCTCCAGTTTTTTCAGCGCCTGTTCGGCGGCAGCCTGCTCCGCCTTGCGACGGCTGGAACCTGTGCCAACCACCGGTTCACTCAGGCCACTGACCTGGCAGTGGATAGTAAATTCCTGATCGTGCGCTTCACCGCGCACCTGAACCACCAGGTAGGACGGCAGCGGCAGATGACGTCCCTGCAGATACTCTTGCAGACGCGTCTTCGGATCCTTTTGCTTATCGCCCGGGCTGATTTCGTCCAGACGAGTTTGGTACCAGGAGAGGATTAAGCGTTCAACGTTCTGAATATCGCTGTCGAGGAAAACCCCGCCGATTAAGGCTTCAACGGTGTCCGCCAGAATCGATTCGCGACGGAAACCGCCGCTTTTCAGCTCGCCCGGCCCAAGGCGCAGGCACTCGCCCAGTTCAAATTCGCGGGCGATTTCCGCCAGCGTGTTGCCGCGTACCAGCGTCGCGCGCATACGGCTCATATCACCTTCATCAACCCGAGGGAAACGGTGATAGAGCGCATTCGCGATCACAAAACTTAAAATAGAGTCGCCTAAAAATTCGAGACGCTCGTTGTGTTTGCTGCTGGCACTGCGGTGAGTTAATGCCTGTTGCAACAGCTCCTGATGAACAAAAGTGTAGCCCAGCTTTCGTTGAAGCCGATTAATTACGATGGGGTTCATGCGTTACCAATAAATGAATGCGTCAAAGATGCAGCACACGAAACCGACCTGAGAATACATACCCTTGATATATAAGGGTAGAAATTAACCAACGCGCTTTCGTGTGCAGTGTCACTCTTTCGAGAGACAACCAAAAACTTCGGGGGGATATTCTATACGCAACGACAAGGGATGTCGTTAGTTTGAATGGATTTAAATTTTAAATAATTCACGCTGCCGTTATTGCATCGGCAGCGTGAATGAAGGCAGGGAATTAATGAATGCCGCCAATGCGCGATAAACGTACGCCGGTTGGCCACTCACCTTCCTGTTTCTCGAAGCTCATCCAGATAGCCGTTGCTTTACCCACCAGGTTCGCTTCCGGCACAAAGCCCCAATAACGGCTATCAGCGCTGTTATCGCGGTTGTCGCCCATCATGAAGTATTCTCCCGGCGGAACGACCCAGGTCGCCAGAGGCTGCCCGGACTGACGGTAATACATACCAACCTGATCCTGCGCGATTGGCACCGTCAGAATACGGTGTGTCACTTCGCCCAGCGTCTCTTTGCGCTCGGTTAGACGAATGCCGTCAGCTTTGGTTTCGCCTTTCGGCAGCTGCCAGAAGCCGCTGGTTGCTTCGCCGCCGTTGCTGCGGGAGAAAGTCTGCACGAAATCGCTCGGTTCCACGTTAGAATAGGTTACCGGCAGTGCGTTGCCGCAGGCCTGGCCTGATGCGCAGCCTGGCTCGATAGTGACCTGTTTGGCAACCGGATCGTAAGTAACCTTATCGCCCGGCAGACCGACCGCACGCTTGATGTAATCAAGACGCGGATCTTCCGGATACTTGAAGACCACGATATCGCCGCGCTTCGGATGACCGGTTTCGATCAGCGTTTTCTGGTAGATAGGGTCTTTAATGCCATAGGCGAACTTCTCCACCAGGATGAAATCGCCAATCAGCAGGGTCGGCATCATCGAACCTGACGGGATCTGGAAAGGTTCATAGATAAACGAACGCACAATCAGCACGATCGCCAGCACCGGAAAGACCGAAGCGCCGGTTTCCAGCCAGCCCGGCTTCGGGCCAACTTTCTTCAGCGTTTTCTTGTCCAGTTGCTCGCCGGTCGCTGCCTGAGCAGCGGCCTGACGTTCACGACGTTTTGGTGCGAATACGAACTTATCCAGACACCACAACAGCCCCGTCACGAGGGTCGCAATGACCAGAATCAGGGCAAACATGTTCGCCATGCCAACTCCTTAGGTTATTTGCCGTCTTTACCAACGTGCAGAATGGCGAGGAACGCTTCCTGCGGCAGTTCTACGTTACCGACCTGCTTCATACGTTTTTTACCGTCTTTCTGCTTCTGCAGCAGTTTTTTCTTACGACTGACGTCACCGCCGTAGCATTTCGCCAGGACGTTTTTACGCAGCTGTTTCACGGTAGAGCGCGCGATGATGTGGTTGCCGATAGCTGCCTGAATCGCGATATCGAACTGCTGACGCGGGATCAGCTCTTTCATCTTCTCAACCAGCTCGCGACCGCGGTACGGGGCGTTATCGTTGTGAGTGATCAGCGCCAGCGCATCGACGCGATCGCCGTTGATCAGCACATCAACGCGCACCATGTTAGAGGCCTGGAAGCGTTTGAAGTTGTAATCCAGCGACGCATAGCCGCGGGAGGTAGACTTCAGACGGTCGAAGAAATCGAGGACCACTTCCGCCATCGGGATTTCGTAGGTCAACGCAACCTGCTTACCGTGGTAAACCATGTTGGTCTGCACGCCGCGTTTCTCGATGCACAGGGTGATCACGTTGCCGAGGAACTCCTGCGGCAGCAGCATGTGGCATTCAGCGATTGGCTCGCGCAGTTCCTGAATATTATTCAGCGGCGGCAGCTTGGACGGGCTGTCGACGTAGATAACCTCTTTCGAGGTGGTTTCTACTTCGTAGACAACCGTCGGCGCGGTGGTAATCAGGTCAAGATCGTATTCACGCTCCAGACGTTCCTGAATAATTTCCATGTGCAGCAGGCCAAGGAAGCCGCAGCGGAAACCGAAGCCCAGCGCTGTCGAGCTCTCCGGCTCATAGAACAGGGAAGCATCGTTCAGGCTCAGTTTGCCCAAAGCATCGCGGAAGTTTTCGTAGTCATCGGAGCTCACCGGGAACAGACCGGCGTAAACCTGCGGCTTCACTTTTTTGAAGCCCGGCAGCGCTTTATCCGCCGGATTACGCGCGGCGGTCAGGGTATCGCCCACCGGCGCGCCGAGGATGTCTTTAATAGCGCACACCAGCCAACCTACCTCGCCGCATTTCAGCTCGGTACGGTCAACCTGTTTCGGGGTGAAGATGCCCAGGCGGTCGGCGTTATAGACCTGACCGGTGCTCATCACCTTAATTTTGTCGCCTTTACGCATGGTACCGTTCTTAATACGTACCAGCGATACCACGCCTAAGTAGTTATCGAACCAGGAGTCGATAATCAGCGCCTGCAGCGGCGCATCCGGATCGCCTTCCGGCGGCGGAATATCGCGCACCAGGCGCTCCAGCACGTCAGGAACGCCAACGCCGGTTTTCGCCGAGCAACGCACCGCATCGTGGGCGTCGATACCGACGATGTCTTCAATTTCATCCGCTACGCGCTCAGGGTCGGCCGCAGGCAGGTCGATTTTGTTGAGAACCGGCACGACTTCCAGGTCCATTTCCATTGCGGTATAGCAGTTCGCCAGGGTCTGAGCTTCTACGCCCTGCCCGGCGTCAACCACCAGCAACGCGCCTTCGCACGCCGCCAGGGAACGGGATACTTCATAGGAGAAGTCAACGTGGCCCGGGGTGTCGATAAAGTTGAGCTGATAAGTTTCACCATCGCTGGCTTTATAATCCAGGGTGACGCTCTGCGCCTTGATGGTAATGCCGCGCTCACGTTCAAGCTCCATGGAGTCCAGTACCTGGGCCGCCATTTCGCGATCAGAAAGGCCACCGCAAATCTGGATGATACGGTCAGACAGCGTCGACTTACCGTGGTCGATGTGAGCGATGATCGAAAAGTTACGTATATTCTTCATATTTAGAGTTAATTATGCCTTACGAGTCTCATGAGGCCGCTGTTCTGTGCCTGACGTTTTTTAATCCGAAAACGCCGCATTCTACACTACATCCGCGAAACCAGGAAATGCTGTTAGATCCAGCATAACGGCAGAAATTGTGGCGTTGTGACAGGAAGAGTAAATAAAGATGAGGGCCAGTGAAATCACTGCCCCACGCTTGAGGAAGGCGTTTCGACGCGCAGCAAATCTGGCGGTAAACCGACGCTTAAAATCACCGGCTGCCACGACTGGCGAGCAGCCAACTGCGGCGACAGGCCGCGCGCGACCAGGAACCCGCCGACGCCGCCAAGCACCGCGCCGCACAGAGAAGCGATATCGCTGGCAAACAGCACCTGGAAAATCGACGCCATCACAAACAATCCCAGCAGCGGCGCCATATAGACCAGCATCGCCGACCCCAGCAGACTGCTTTCGGCAATACCCAACTCCACTTTTTGCCCGGCAGCCAATGGTTGGTCGCAAGGAACGCTAATGGTATGGCTGGTTTGCGGCCCCAGTTTGTTCAGCACCCGGCTACCGCAGCCGGCACGCGAAGCGCAACTGCTGCAGGAAGCTTTAACGTCGCAGTGAACCTGCGCCATGCCGTCGTGCCAGGAGATGACGGTCGCCCACTCTTTGATCATGGCGCCGCCCTGAACTTAATGCTGTCAGAAATACGTTTCGCCGTCTGCGGCGGTAATTCGCCAACCACTGAGATTTCAGCGTTATCGCGTACCGAGGTACTGACGGTGCGGCGACCGGTGCGCAGCAGCTGTTCGCTACTGTTTGCCGTCGCGCGGTTAACATTGACGGAGAAACTGAACAGGCCATCGGAATAGAGACGCGACTCTACCGGGCCGTCGAAGGTCGGTAAGCGACGCTGGCTGCTGGACACTTCCGTTACCCCCTGCGGCAGCCAGGTAGGCGCCCAGTTGAAGTTGGCTTTATTACCGCTTTCAGGGACCGACAGCTGCGGCGGCAGGCTGGCTTTCGACAGCGCTTCCATACTTGAGCTCACGTTATCGCCGATATTGAACGAGACCACCCGGAACTGTTCCAGCGTTTCGCCATCGCGATCGAGCAAGTCGACACGCAGCGGCAGCTTGGTCTCGGCATCCAACCACGCGATATAGCTATAGCGCGTACCGTCGCGGGCAACCACACGCACGACATCGCACAGGCGATCGGCAATACGCGTACGGCCTACGGAGATGAAATCGTAATAGGCGGCCAACTTCTTGAAATCGGTATAGACCAGGGAAGGCAGAGAATCGACGATATAGTCGCCGTTCAAGGTGAACGGATCGAGACCGGGTTCGAAGTAGCTGATTTCAGTACCGCGCAACACGACTTCCCGACGAGGGCCGTCAAGTTGCAGTAGCTGGGCAAGAGGCTGGTTGTTCAGCCGCACGTGACGATAACGCAACGACTCAACGCCCTGTTTGTTGATACTGACGAAAGACAGCTCGTAATTGAGAGACTGGCTGGCCAGGTTCATCTGCTGCAACAACGCCCCGGACGATGTATCAGCCGAGGCGTTGGCGGAGAAGAACAGGCTGCCTGCCATGAGCGACATGGCACACCAAAGTTGCTTCATTACTGCGATTGCGTTCCTAATGTTTGATAACCCGGCACCTGAACAGCGGCTTGCTGAGTCTGGGCCTGGCCAAACTGAAGCTGCTCAGCGTGCAGGCGACGCTGCAATTCATAGTCCTGCAGCATAGCATTAATACGACGACGTTGCTCCTGAACCTGCGCCTGCTGGCCGCTGCCGGCTGAGGCATCTGCCGGAACGCCCAGGCTAACCGGGCTGGCTTTGCCCATCATCGGCATGGTATTGAACACCGGCGCTTCCGGCTGTTGGGAGGCATCCGTATGCCCGTTATACTGCTGAACGCCGACGATCACGGCCAGAGAAACGCACGCTGCCACGCCCATTTGGGTAAGCGAACTGGCCCACGGACGCACTTTTTGCCAGAACGGCATTTGGCGCCACTGGTGTGGAGCGGGTTGAGATTCAGGAATAAGCGGCGCGACCTGACGAACAGGTTCGTTCTCGATGGCGGCCATCACGCGGGATGAGATGTCAAATTGGAGCATCTCAGCGGTGTCGCCTCGCAGCGTATCGCGGATGAGATGGTAGCTCTCCCAGGTTTTTTGCATTTCAGAAGAACGACTCAGCTCATTGAGCAGCTCGTTATCCAGCGTTTCACCATCCATTAAGGCCGAAAGTTTTTCTTTCTGCATGCCTGATACCCTTTTCCAGTATTCCGCTATCGTCAACGCCTGATTAGCGGTTGAACTTTATTATCAATAGCTTCTCGTGCCCGGAAGATACGCGAACGTACCGTGCCTACCGGACAATCCATGATGGCGGCGATTTCTTCATAGCTCAGGCCATCCAGCTCCCGCAACGTAATTGCCATGCGTAAATCTTCCGGAAGCGATTCAATGGTACGAAAAACTATTTGTCTCAGCTCTTCTGACAACATTAAGTTCTCAGGGTTCGAAATTTCTTTCAATGCCCCGCCGCTTTCGAAGTTTTCCGCCTCGTTGGCGTCAACATCGCTGGATGGCGGACGGCGTCCCTGAGCAACCAGATAATTCTTTGCCGTATTCACGGCGATACGATACAACCAGGTATAAAAAGCGCTATCCCCCCGGAAAGAATCCAGCGCACGCCATGCCTTCACGAACGATTCCTGAACAACGTCAGCGATATCGCCCGGCGGCACATAGCGGGAGACCAGACTGGCGACCTTATGCTGATAGCGCACTACCAGTAGGTTAAACGCTTTCTGATCTCCTTTTTGGACCCGTTCAACGAGGACCTGATCCGTTAACTGCTCGCTCATCCGAGGTAATGTCTCCCCAAACCCAATTCCCATGCGTATTCAGAACACCACCCAAGTACTGCATTATGAGCAAGCAGACGTTTGGAGTGTCTGAACACAATAAAGTTCCGTTACGCTTTTGATTTTTGTCTGACAACGGTGGACTGATTGTTATCTCTCATTATAAGTCCCGTTGTTCAACGCCAGGTAAGCTAATGAAGAAAAAGCGCAAGGCCCGCCTGAAGGGTAACGTAACCCAACTTATTTTTCACTATAAAATCTGAAGCTAACGACCTGCTTCGCAAATATTTTCTTTCATTTACATATCACCTTCACCGATAAATTTGTTTAGCCCGCACAACTGAAATAGAAAATAATTGTACGATTTAGCCCCAACAGGTGCTATCGTGGCAATATTGTGTTTAGTACATTAAACAAAGACAATGAAGACGACTCCTGATTTTTCCTGTGATGTATTAATTATTGGCAGCGGCGCAGCCGGGTTGTCCCTGGCGCTGCGTCTGGCGGAGCGCCACTCGGTCGCCGTACTGAGTAAAGGCCCGGTTAGCGAAGGCTCGACCTTCTATGCCCAAGGGGGCATTGCCGCCGTTTTCGATGAAACCGACAGCATCGAGTCTCACGTCGAAGATACGCTGATCGCCGGGGCGGGCCTTTGTGATCGCCGCGCCGTTTCGTTCGTCGCCAGCAACGCCAAACCCTGTGTGCAGTGGCTTATCGATCAAGGTGTACTATTTGATACCCAGGTTCAGGCCAATGGTGAAGAGAGCTATCACCTGACCCGCGAAGGCGGCCATAGCCACCGGCGGATCCTGCACGCCGCCGATGCCACTGGTAAAGAGGTCGAGACAACATTGGTTGGCAAAGCGCTGGCGCATCCGAATATCACTATTCTGGAACGCAGTAACGCAGTCGATCTGATTATCTCCGATAGGGTTGGTTTACCAGGCACTCGCCGGGTAGTCGGCGCGTGGATCTGGAATCGTAATAAAGAAAAGGTGGAAACCTGTAGCGCGAAGTCCGTGGTACTTGCTACCGGCGGCGCCGCCAAGGTTTATCAATACACCACCAACCCTGATGTCTCCTCCGGCGATGGCATCGCCATGGCCTGGCGTGCGGGATGTCGCGTGGCAAACCTCGAATTTAACCAGTTCCACCCTACCGCGCTGTATCACCCGCAGGCGCGGAATTTTCTGTTAACGGAAGCGCTGCGCGGCGAAGGCGCGTTGCTGAAACGCCCTGACGGCAGCCGATTCATGCCGGACTTCGACGAACGCGGCGAACTGGCTCCGCGTGATATTGTCGCCCGCGCCATCGACCATGAGATGAAACGTCTCGGCGTCGACTGTATGTATCTCGATATCAGCCATAAACCCGAAGCGTTTATTCGCCAGCATTTCCCGATGATCTACGAAAAACTGCTCGGGCTGGGTATCGATTTAACCAAAGAGCCGGTGCCAATCGTGCCTGCGGCTCATTACACCTGCGGCGGCGTCATGGTTGATGATCATGGGCGTACTGACGTCGACGGCCTGTACGCCATCGGCGAAGTCAGCTACACCGGGCTGCATGGCGCTAACCGCATGGCCTCAAACTCACTGCTGGAGTGCCTGGTTTACGGCTGGTCGGCGGCAGAGGACATTGCTAAACGCTTGCCGCTGGCGCAATCAGCGGAACAGCTTCCGCCCTGGGATGAAAGCCAGGTTGAGATTCCGGATGAACTGGTGGTGATTCAGCATAACTGGCACGAGCTGCGCCTGCTGATGTGGGATTATGTCGGCATTGTCCGTACGACCCGCCGCCTGGAGCGCGCCCTGCGCCGCATTACCATGCTACAGCAGGAGTTGGATGAATATTACGCGCGCTTCCGCGTTTCTAACAATTTACTTGAACTGCGCAATCTGGTGCAGGTCGCCGAACTCATCGTGCGCTGCGCCATGCAGCGCAAAGAGAGCCGCGGCCTGCACTATACGCTCGACTACCCGGAAATGCAGGCCGACAGCGGCCCGTCGGTGCTCTCGCCGCTGACTCACATAAAGAGATAAAAGTCGCGGGTCAGCGCAGTAAAACCTTCGGAATACTGCTGTTCTGGCCCGCGAACCACCAGCCGGTCGCTGAAACACTCTCCGGCGCTGGGCGAGAATGCCAGCAATACGCGATGCGGCGGACGCAATTCCGTTTCCGCTACATCGGTACGCAGCCGCAGATGCCACCCCATCGCTTTCGCTCTATCGACAAATGCATTGCCAATATCCACCGGCAGCACTACGCAGAAAAATCCCTCTTCGGTAATCAGATCCGCCGCGCAGGCGAGCAGCGTCGTATGATCAAGCGAGGTCGTATAGCGCGCCTGTTCGCGCTGCGATGTCGCGCAAGGTACGCCCTCGGCAAAAAACGGCGGATTGCTGACGATAAGCTCATAACGCCGCAGCGGCTGCGGTTGCCACTGCTGGATCGGCGCCTGAAACACCGCAATGCGCGCAGCCCAGTCGCTGGCCGCTACGTTTTCCCGCGCCTGCGCGGCAGCCTCTTCATCAAGTTCAACCGCATCAAGCAGTACCGATTCCGCGGTGCGCTGGGCTAACATTAATGCCAACAAGCCACTACCGGAGCCGATATCCAGCACGTGCTTCACCTGAGCAATCGGCGCCCAGGCACCAAGCAGAATGCCGTCAGTACCGACTTTCATTGCGCAGCGATCGTGGGCGACGAAAAATTGTTTAAAGGTAAAACCATTACGCGGCAGCGCAAACTTCGACTGAGACATCCTCAAAAACCTTGCTGGCAAAAACTCCTGTGCTTAAGGCTATGCACAATACCGGAGAACAGATAGCCTTACAAACAGATGAACATTACGTCAGTAACGTCTATAATCGGCGGCCCACTCAGAGGTAGAACATGACTGTAACGACTTTTTCCGAACTTGAACTCGACGAAAACCTGCTGGAAGCGCTCCAGGATAAAGGTTTCACACGCCCGACAGCCATTCAGGCCGCCGCTATTCCGCCTGCGCTTGATGGCCGTGATATTCTCGGTTCTGCCCCGACAGGCACCGGTAAAACTGCGGCATATTTGCTGCCAGCGTTGCAGCATCTGCTTGATTTCCCGCGTAAGAAATCGGGGCCGCCGCGTATTCTCATCCTGACGCCGACCCGTGAGCTGGCGATGCAGGTCGCTGACCACGCCCGTGAGCTGGCGAAGCATACCCATCTGGATATTGCCACCATTACCGGCGGCGTTGCGTATATGAACCACGCGGAAGTGTTCAGCGAAAACCAGGATATCGTGGTCGCCACCACCGGTCGCCTGCTGCAGTATATTAAAGAAGAGAACTTCGACTGTCGCGCGGTTGAAACGCTGATCCTTGATGAAGCGGACCGTATGCTGGACATGGGCTTTGCCCAGGATATCGAAACCATCGCCGGTGAAACCCGCTGGCGCAAACAGACCATGCTGTTCTCCGCCACGCTGGAAGGCGACGCGATCAAAGATTTTGCCGAACGCCTGCTGGAAGAACCCGTGGAAGTTTCCGCGAACCCATCGACCCGCGAGCGTAAAAAAATTCACCAGTGGTACTATCGCGCCGATGATATCGAGCACAAAACCGCGCTGCTGGTTAATCTGCTGAAACAGCCGGAAGCGACCCGCTCTATCGTCTTTGTACGTAAACGCGAGCGCGTTCATGAACTGGCCGCGAAGCTGCATGAAGCCGGGATCACCACCTGCTGGTTGGAAGGCGAGATGGTGCAGATCAAACGTAACGAAGCGATTAAACGCCTGACCGACGGTCGCGTCAACGTACTGATAGCCACCGACGTCGCCGCACGCGGCATTGACATCCCTGATGTCAGCCACGTCTTTAACTTCGACATGCCGCGTACCGCCGATATCTATCTGCATCGTATCGGTCGTACCGGGCGCGCCGGTAAAAAAGGCACCGCGATTTCACTGGTTGAAGCGCACGACCACCTGCTGCTGGGCAAAATCGGCCGCTACGTTGAAGAGCCGCTGAAAGCCCGCGTGATCGATGATCTGCGCCCGAAAACCCGCGCGCCGAGCGAGAAGCTAACCGGTAAGCCATCGAAAAAAGTGTTGGCGAAACGCGCCGAGAAAAAAGAGAAAGAAAAAGAAAAACCGCGGGTGAAGAAACGCCACCGTGATACTAAAAATATCGGTAAGCGTCGTAAACCAAGTGCTGCCGGGACGCCGTCAACGTCCAACGAAGAGTAAAAAAAACGCCGGGATATCCCGGCGTTTTCACATCTGGCTTAAGCCTTACAGGCTTTCGGTAAAGGTACGAGCGATAACGTCGCGCTGCTGTTCCGGAGTCAGGGAGTTAAAGCGTACCGCATAGCCGGAAACACGAATGGTCAGCTGCGGGTATTTTTCCGGATGTTCGACCGCGTCCATCAGGGTTTCACGACGCAGCACGTTGACGTTCAGATGCTGACCGCCTTCCACACGGACTTCCGGTTTTACATCTACCGGGATTTCACGGTATTCGATTTCACCCAGTTTGCTGACCGCAACAACATCATCTTCTGCAAAACCCGCTTTTGCGCACAGGCAGCGTGCTTCACCTTTTTCGCTATCCAACAGCCAGAAAGAGTTCAGCAGGTCGTCGTTTGCCGCTTTAGTAATTTGGATACCAGTAATCATGTGATGCCTCCCTTAGGCAATGTATATTCGTTTTGATTGGCCATCTCCGGCCAATTGGTAAAACCATTGTTGTATGAGTGTATATATATCAGTCGCTCACCCGGCATTCATTGATTTAAATCAATAAAAACCACTCACTCAAAGTGGGTATATGGGGATATTATTGTTTTACATCAAGTTACGCCAACAGAATCAACCAAAAAATATTGTAAATTTTCAACTTTTTTTATGTGTAAGCGCGCAGGAATGACGTCGTAATTTTGTTATGCAGAAAGAAGCAGTTAAGCTATACGCATGACACTTTGCAGGAGAGCAGGATGACCACCCCATTGACCTGGCACGACGTGCTGGCGGAAGAGAAACAGCAGCCCTATTTTCTAAACACCCTGAAGACCGTCGCTGAAGAGCGCCAGTCCGGCATGACCATCTATCCGCCGCAAAAAGATGTCTTTAACGCCTTTCGTTATACCGAACTGGGTGAGGTTAAAGTGGTCATTTTGGGACAGGATCCCTACCACGGCCCAGGGCAGGCGCACGGCCTGGCTTTCTCGGTCCTGCCGGGAATACCCATCCCACCGTCGCTACTGAACATGTATAAAGAGCTGGAAGGCACAATCCCCGGCTTTGAGCGCCCGGCACATGGTTATCTGGAAAGCTGGGCGCGTCAGGGCGTTCTGTTGCTCAATACCGTATTGACGGTGCGCGCCGGTCAGGCGCATTCGCATGCCAGCCTCGGCTGGGAAACGTTCACGGATAGGGTTATTGCGCTGATTAACCAACATTGCGAAGGGGTGGTATTTCTGTTGTGGGGGGCGCATGCACAGAAGAAAGGCGCCATTATCGATCGCCAACGCCACTGCGTACTGAAAGCGCCGCACCCGTCGCCGCTGTCGGCACACCGCGGTTTCTTCGGCAGCAACCACTTTGTGCAAACCAACCAGTGGCTGGCCGAACGCGGCGAAGCGCCAATCGACTGGGTGCCAGTGCTTCCGGCAGAAAGCGAATAACCTGTAGCAATAAAAAAAGCCAGCATTCGCTGGCTTTTTCGCATTCAGAGGCAGGTATTATGCCTTGTTCTGACGCCACCATTCCGCCAGCAGTACGCCGGTAGCAACGGAAACGTTGAGGCTTTCGACATTACCGGTACCGTCAATGGCGACGCTGAGATCCGCGCTGGAAATCGCCGCATCGGACAGACCATCGCGCTCCTGACCTAACACCAGTACCATTTTCTTCGGCAGCTCAGCTTTAAACAGCGGGGTGCCGTCATGGCTGGAGGTCGACACAATGGCATAACCGGCCTGACGGAATTGCGTCAGAGTATCGATGAAGCTATCGCCGGTGATCGGTTCGACATGTTCCGCGCCGCCTTCCGCCGTACGGATTGCCGCACCGGATTCCAGCACGCCGGCATCCTGCACCACAACGCCCTTCACGCCGAAGTGCGCGCAGCTACGCATAATCGCGCCGAGGTTGTGCGGGTTGCCGACATCTTCCAGCGCCAGTACGCAATCTTCGGCGCTCGCCTTCGCCACCCACTGGGCAACGGAAGTACCATGACGCTTTTTGATCAGGAAGCACACGCCGCCGTGGTGTTCGGTGCCGGAAGCTTTCGTCAGCTCGGCTTCATCGACCACGTGATAGGCCTTACGGTTGGCCGCCATCCAGCGCAGCGCTTCTTTAAAGCGCGGCGTTACGCTCTGGATAAACCAGGCGCGAACGATGGCCTCCGGGCGGCTCTGGAACAGCGCCTGGCAGGCATTTTCACCGTAAACGCGGGTTTCTTCCGCGCGCTGGCGACGCAGCACTTCCGGATCGATAAAGCTTTTACCGCTAATCCCGCCGTGATCTTCTTTTACCGGCGTCTCATCGCCAGGGGCGCGGGAAACGGTACGCCACGGGGAAGCATCGTCACGATTAAAATCATTACGCTTGCGGTCATCGCGTTTGCGATCGTCGCCGCGGCTGTTACGTTCATCGCGCGCAGGGCGGCTGCGGCCGTCAACACGAGATTTTCCTGGACGACCGCCCCCTTTCCCGGTACGCGGGTTATGGGTACGTTTGTCAGAATCATCATCACTGCGGACATACATCACTTTGACCTTGCCGCTTTTATTTTTCAGTTCGTCGCTCATCTATTTTCTCCACCTGCGCTGCGCGAAGCGCGAAGATTACCCGATGTATCTTCACTTAGCCATTATTTCGTTTAAAAGCCTCGGTCTATTGTAATCATCGAACAAAACACATTGTCCTTTATTTGCGTCTCATCGATAATATGTAACATTACAGAAACAAATCGGCCACGTGCCGCGCTGCAACCCCATAACCAGAGGTTAGTTATGAATACCGTTTGTGCCAGTTGTCAGGCTCTGAACCGCATCCCCGAAGATCGTAGCGCCGATGGCGCCAAGTGCGGGCGCTGCGGCCACGATCTCTTTGACGGCGATGTCATCAACGCGACCGGGGCAACGCTGGATAAACTGTTAAAGGACGATCTGCCTGTCGTTGTTGATTTCTGGGCGCCGTGGTGCGGCCCTTGCCGTAGCTTCGCGCCGATCTTTGAAGATGTGGCCGAGGAACGCAGCGGCGAAATGCGTTTTGTGAAAGTGAACACCGAAGCAGAACGCGAACTGAGTGCCCGTTTCCGCATTCGCAGTATCCCGACCATTATGATGTTCAAAAATGGCGAAGTGATCGACATGCTGAATGGCGCAGTCCCCAAAGCGCCGTTCGATAGCTGGCTGAACGAGGCCAATCAACCGTAAAGCCTACGGGGCACCGCTTGTGCCCCGTTTTCACCTCTGCGACAATAGCGTTTTTCACTAACGACTCCCATGATTGATAACGCTGTCCTTCGCCTTCGCGCCGAACGTCTCGCGCGCGCTACCCGGCCTTTTCTTGCTCGCGGCAACCGTATCCGTCGCTGCCAGCGTTGTCTGCTGCCGCTAAAGCAGTGTCTGTGCGCGACGCTGGCTCCTGTCCCTGCCGACAGCCGCTTTTGCCTGGTGATGTTCGATACCGAGCCGATGAAACCCAGCAATACCGGACGCCTTATCGCTGATATTCTGCCGAACACCGAAGCGTTTCAATGGTCGCGCACCGAACCGCCGCAGGCGCTGCTCGATCTGGTCGCCAACCCCGATTATCAACCGATGGTGGTCTTCCCGGCCTCTTATGCCGGGCCGGATCGCCAGGTGCTGAGCGCCCCGCCGGGCGGTAAACCGCCGCTGTTTATCATGCTCGACGGCACCTGGACGGAGGCACGGAAAATGTTTCGTAAAAGCCCTTACCTCGATGCGCTGCCGATTATCTCGGTCGATCTGTCGCGTATTTCCGCCTATCATCTGCGCGAAGCCCACGCCGACGGCCAGTACTGTACGGCGGAAGTCGCGATCGCCTTGCTGGATCTGGCCGGTGACGCTCAGGCTGCCGCCGCGCTTGGCGAGCACTTTAGTCTATTCAGAAGTCGCTATCTGGCGGGAAAAACGCAGCATAAGGGCAGTATCACAGCACAACAGGCAGAAAGCGTTTAAAATCATTCGGTCACTGGGGATCAAAGGAGACCGGTATGAGCCAACGAGGCCTGGAAGCACTGTTGCGGCCAAAGTCGATCGCCGTTATCGGCGCATCAATGAAACCACAGCGCGCTGGTTATTTAATGATGCGCAACCTGTTGGCCGGCGGTTTTAACGGCCCGGTCCTACCGGTCACCCCCGCATGGAAAGCGGTGCTTGGCGTACTGGCGTGGCCGACGATCGACAGCCTGCCGTTTACGCCCGATCTGGCGGTACTCTGTACCAACGCCCGACGCAATCTTGAATTGCTCGAAGCCTTAGGGCAAAAAGGGTGTAAAACCTGCATTATTCTCTCCTCGCCACCCGAGCAATATCCCGCGTTGCTCGAATGCGCCGCTCGCTATCAGATGCGCCTGCTCGGCCCGAACAGCTTAGGATTGCTGGCGCCGTGGCAAGGTTTGAACGCCAGCTTCTCGCCGGTACCGATCCAGCGCGGCAAGCTGGCATTTATTTCACAGTCCGCCGCCGTCTCTAACACTATTCTGGATTGGGCGCAGCAGCGTGAGATGGGGTTCTCCTACTTTATCGCGCTGGGTGATAGCCTTGATATCGACGTCGACGACCTGCTCGATTTTCTTGCTCGCGATAGCAAAACCAGCGCCATTCTGCTTTACCTGGAACATCTCAGCGATGCGCGACGCTTCGTGTCCGCTGCCCGTAGCGCTTCGCGCAATAAACCCATTCTGGTGATTAAAAGCGGCCGCAGTCCGGCGGCGCAGAAACTGCTGCACGTAAACTCAGGCATGGATCCCGCATGGGATGCCGCCATTCAGCGCGCGGGTCTGCTGCGGGTGCAGGATACGCACGAACTGTTCTCCGCCGTTGAAACCCTGAGCCATATGCGCCCACTGCGCGGAGAAAAGCTGATGATTATCAGCAACGGCGCGGCGCCGGCGGCGCTGGCGTTAGACGAACTGTGGCTACGCAACGGCAAACTCGCCACGATTAGCGACGCCACCTGTGAACAGCTCAAACAGGCGCTACCAGCAGGTGTCGAGGTGGCTAACCCCTTAGATCTCCGCGATGACGCCAGCAGCGAGCATTATCGCAATGCGCTGAACGTGTTGCTCGACAGTCAGGACTATGATGCGCTACTGGTGATCCACTCCCCCAGCGCCGCGGCGCCGGGTACCGAAAGCGCGCTGGCGCTGATTGATGCTCTGAAGCGCCACCCTCGCGGGAAATATGTCACAGTGCTGACTAACTGGTGCGGAGAATACTCCTCCCAGGAGGCACGGCGGTTGTTTAGCGAGGCCGGTATTCCAACCTATCGAACACCGGAAGGCACCATTACCGCCTTTATGCATATGGTCGAATACCGACGCAACCAAAAGCAGCTGCGGGAAACTCCGGTGTTGTCGGATACGCTAACCGCCAATACCGCAGAAGCCCACACGCTATTGCAGCGCGCGTTGAGTGAAGGCGCCACCTCGCTGGATACCCATGAGGTCAGCCCGGTGTTACGCGCTTATGGCATCCATACGCTGCCTACCTGGATTGCCGCCGACAGCGCCGAAGCGGTACATATCGCCGAGCAGATTGGCTATCCGGTGGCGCTGAAGCTGCGCTCGCCGGATATCCCGCATAAATCCGAAGTTCAGGGGGTCATGCTCTATCTGCGTACCGCCGCGGAAGTACAGCAGGCGGCGGACGCCATTATCGATCGTGTGAAAATGGCCTGGCCGCAGGCGCGCATTCACGGCCTGCTGGTGCAGAGCATGGCAAACCGCGCCGGAGCGCAGGAGCTTCGCGTGGTCGTCGAGCACGATCCGCTCTTCGGCCCGCTGATTATGCTCGGCGAAGGTGGTGTCGAATGGCGGGCGGAGAACCAGGCGGCGGTCGCTCTGCCGCCGCTGAATATGAATCTGGCGCGCTATCTGGTTATCCAGGCGATTAAAAGTAAGAAGATCCGCGGACGCAGTGCGCTACGTCCGTTGGATATTCCCGGCCTCAGCCAGTTGCTGGTACAGGTCTCTAACCTGATCGTCGATTGTCCGGAGATCCAACGACTGGATATTCACCCCCTACTCGCCTCCGGCCATGAATTCACTGCCCTCGACGTTACGCTCAGCCTGGCCCCCTTTAGCGGCGACAGCGAAAGCCGGTTGGCGATCAGGCCTTACCCACAGCAGCAGGAAGAGTGGGTGGTGATGAAAAACGGCGAGCGCTGCCTGTTCCGGCCGATCCTGCCGGAAGATGAACCCCAGCTATTGGCCTTTATCGAAAAGGTGACCAAAGAAGATCTCTACTATCGCTACTTTAGCGAGATCAACGAATTTACCCATGACGACTTAGCCAATATGACGCAGATCGACTACGATCGAGAAATGGCGTTTGTCGCGGTACGCGCCGTGGAACAAGGCAGCGAGATCATCGGCGTCACCAGAGCGATTTCCGATCCGGATAATATTGATGCCGAGTTCGCCGTGCTGGTCCGCTCCGATCTGAAGGGATTAGGCCTCGGCCGCCGGCTGCTGGAAAAGCTGATCACCTACACGCAGAGCCATGGATTGCAGCGCTTAAACGGGATCACCATGCCAAATAACCGTGGCATGATAGGCCTTGCCAGAAAGCTTGGCTTTGCGGTGGATATCCAGCTGGAAGACGGCATTGTCAGCCTGTCGCTTGCGCTGAATACGTTACATTCGGTGACAAGTCACAGCAATTAATGACCACATTAGCGGGTAGTGATGGTATTATTGCCCGCTTACGTCGTCTGCATGGTACAGAAGACCCTTCAATAACAGAGAAGAAACGCACTGTGATGTTGTCAAAATTTAAGCGAAATAAACATCAACAACACCTTGCCCAACTCCCTAAGCTCTCTCAGTCAGTTGATGATATCGAGTTCTTCTATGCGCCGGCCGATTTTCGCCAGGCGCTACTGGCAAAGATAGCCCACGCCACCCAGCGTATTTGCATTATTGCGCTCTACCTTGAGCAAGATGATGGCGGAAAAGGAATACTGCAAGCCCTGTATGACGCCAAGCGTCAGCGCCCGGAACTGGATGTGCGCGTGCTGGTTGACTGGCATCGCGCCCAGCGCGGCCGCATCGGCGCTGCGGCCTCCAATACCAATGCGGATTGGTACTGCCGTATGGCCCATGAAAACCCTGGAGTCGATATCCCGGTCTATGGCGTTCCGGTCAATACCCGGGAAGCGCTTGGCGTACTCCATTTTAAAGGTTTCATCATCGATGACAGCGTTATCTACAGCGGCGCCAGTCTGAATGATGTGTATCTGCATCAGCACGATAAATATCGCTACGATCGCTATCAATGTATCCGCAACGCTAAGATGGCCGATGTCATGTTCGACTGGGTTGAGCAGAACCTGGTACAGGGCCGCGGCGTGAATCGTCTCGATCGCCCGGACAGGCCGAAAAGCCCGGAAATTAAAAATGATATTCGCCAGTATCGCCAGGATCTGCGCGAGAGCGGCTATCATTTCGTCGGCAACGCCGATGAAGACCACCTGTCGGTTACGCCGCTGGTCGGGCTCGGTAAATCGAGCATGCTCAATAAGACTATCTTCCACCTGATGCCGTGCGCCGAGCACAAACTGACGATCTGCACGCCATACTTCAACCTACCTGCCGTACTGGTCAGAAATATTATTTCTCTACTGCGCAGCGGCAAAAAAGTGGAAATTATCGTCGGCGATAAAACCGCGAACGATTTCTATATACCGGAAGATCAGCCGTTTAAAATCATCGGCGCGCTGCCTTATCTGTATGAAATTAACCTACGCCGCTTCCTGAGCCGTCTGCAATATTATGTGAATACCGATCAGTTGATCGTGCGGTTGTGGAAAGATGACGATAACAGTTATCACCTGAAAGGTATGTGGGTTGACGACGAATGGATGCTGCTTACCGGCAACAACCTCAACCCGCGCGCCTGGCGTCTCGATTTAGAAAATGCCGTGCTTATCCACGATCCTAAGCATCAGCTGCGCGAGATGCGGGAAAAGGAGCTTAAGCTTATCCGTACCCATACTACGGTGGTGAAGCACTACCGCGATCTACAAAGCATCGCTGAGTATCCGGTGAAGGTGAAGAAGTTGATACGTCGCCTACGACGTATTCGCATCGACCGACTGATCAGCCGCATTCTCTAAATCAATGCCCCGTTTTACGGGGCTTTTTTTTCAGGAAGAATTATGCGCCATCTTGTGATTATCGCCCCTTTACTGCTTAGCGGTTGCAGCCATATGGCGAACGACGCCTGGAGTGGCCAGGACAAAGCCCAGCACTTCCTCGCCTCAGCAATGCTTTCCGCTGCCGGCAACGAGTATGCCCAACATCAGGGATACAGCCGCGACCGCAGCGCCGCGATCGGTCTGATGTTTTCCGTCGGTTTGGGGGCATCAAAAGAATTATGGGACAGCCGCCCGGCGGGGAGCGGCTGGAGCTGGAAGGATTTCGCCTGGGATGTCGCCGGCGCCACCACCGGCTATGCGGTGTGGCAGCTGGCGCATCATTAACACTACAAACGCAGGCCTTTCCCCTTGCCATGCAGCATCAGGGAGACCAGGAAAGCAATCGCCGCCATCACCGTCACATACCAGTAGAAGGCGTGCTCAATACCTGCAGATTTGAGCGACAGCGCCACGTATTCCGCCGAACCGCCAAACAGCGCGTTCGCTACCGCATAAGATAAGCCAACACCCAGTGCGCGGACCTGAGCCGGGAACATTTCCGCCTTCAGGATCCCACTGATGGATGTGTAGAAGCTGACGATCAATAGCGCGCAAATCACCAGAGCAAAGGCCGCATACGGCGAGCTGACGTTCTGCAGCGCGCTAAGGATCGGTACAGTGAATAGTGTCGCCAGTACGCCGAAGCACAGCATTGAGGTGCGACGGCCAACTTTATCCGAGAATGCGCCAAACAGTGGCTGTACCAGCATATAAACGAAAAGCGCCGCCGTCATAATCATGCTGGCGGTGCTGGCTGACATCCCCGCAGTATTGACCAGATACTTTTGCATATAGGTCGTGAAGGTGTAGAAGGTCAGCGAACCCGCGGCGGTGAAGCCCAGCACCATTACAAAAGCCCGGCGATTGCGCCACAAACCTTTAAAAGAACCCGCTTCTTTCAGCGCGCGAGTCTCCTGTTTCGACGTTTCATCCAGTTGACGACGCAACCACAGAGCAACAATGGCCAGCACCGCCCCCAGCGCAAAGGGAATACGCCATCCCCAGGCGTGCAGATCTTCATCGCTCAGGATCTGCTGCAGCGCAACAACAACCAGCACCGCCAGCAGCTGACCACCGATTAAGGTGACGTACTGGAATGAAGCGTAGAAACCTTTCTTTCCTTCGACCGCAACTTCACTCATGTAGGTCGCACTAGTGCCGTATTCCCCACCAACAGACAGGCCCTGGAACAAACGCGCCAGCAGCAGCAGCGCCGGAGCCCAGGTACCGATAGTGGCATACCCCGGCAGGCAAGCGATGACCAGCGAACCAAAGCACATCATGCAAACCGATATCAGCATTGAGGCTTTGCGTCCGCGACGGTCAGCAATACGACCAAACAACCAACCGCCGATAGGGCGCATCAGAAATCCGGCGGCAAACACCCCGGCAGTTTGTAACAATTGGGTCGTGGTATTTCCTGAAGGGAAGAAGATATGCGCAAAATAGAGTGAGCAAAATGAGTAGACATAGAAATCAAACCATTCCACCAGGTTCCCTGAAGATGCGCCAACAATTGCCCATATCCGGCGCCGGGTATCCCCCTGCTCCAGGGAGCCCTGCTCGTTAATGCTACTTTCTGTCATTATAATTTTGCTCCAGCAAAGACTGTAATCTGCCTCGTCGGGCGTGACACGTCACTCGGACAAATTAATTAGTGACGCAAATGTTATATAATTGTTATTTATTTATATGTGATTGTATTCACATTTTTTTTCGTAACGCCAGTTTTCGCGATTAACGCCAGCGCATGAGCAATGAAAAAGAGAATTATGGCGAAGTGGGTACAACGACGGGGTTTTATGTTGCTTTGAATGAAGGTAATGGAACGGTATGGCAGGGTTTCCCCGGAGGCGGTGCTATGCACCTTGTCCGGGCTACAGGGCCCGTAGCCCCGGTAAGCGCAGCGCACCGGGGAGGCGACGACGCAGTTGTCCAAAAAATACAAAAACAAAAGGCCCAGTCTTTCGACTGAGCCTTTTGCTTTGTTTGATGCCTGGCAGTTCCCTACTCTCACATGGGGAGACCCCACACTACCATCGGCGCTACGGCGTTTCACTTCTGAGTTCGGCATGGGGTCAGGTGGGACCACCGCGCTATCGCCGCCAGGCAAATTCTGTTATCAACACGTCTCCTGGACGCATCGATTAATCTGTATCACGCTGAAAATCGTCTCAAATCGCCAAAACAGCTTCGGCGTTGTAAGGTTAAGCCTCACGGTTCATTAGTATCGGTTAGCTCAACGTATCGCTACGCTTACACACCCGACCTATCAACGTCATCGTCTTTAACGTTCCTTCAGGAGACTTAAAGTCTCAGGGAGAACTCATCTCGGGGCAAGTTTCGTGCTTAGATGCTTTCAGCACTTATCTTTTCCGCATTTAGCTACCGGGCAATGCCATTGGCATGACAACCCGAACACCAGTGATGCGTCCACTCCGGTCCTCTCGTACTAGGAGCAGCCCCCCTCAATTCTCCAGCGCCCACGGCAGATAGGGACCGAACTGTCTCACGACGTTCTAAACCCAGCTCGCGTACCACTTTAAATGGCGAACAGCCATACCCTTGGGACCTACTTCAGCCCCAGGATGTGATGAGCCGACATCGAGGTGCCAAACACCGCCGTCGATATGAACTCTTGGGCGGTATCAGCCTGTTATCCCCGGAGTACCTTTTATCCGTTGAGCGATGGCCCTTCCATTCAGAACCACCGGATCACTATGACCTGCTTTCGCACCTGCTCGCGCCGTCACGCTCGCAGTCAAGCTAGCTTATGCCATTGCACTAACCTCCTGATGTCCGACCAGGATTAGCTAACCTTCGTGCTCCTCCGTTACTCTTTGGGAGGAGACCGCCCCAGTCAAACTACCCACCAGACACTGTCCCCACGCCGGATTACGGCGCCAGGTTAGAACATCAAACATTAAAGGGTGGTATTTCAAGGTCGGCTCCACGCAGACTGGCGTCCACGCTTCAAAGCCTCCCACCTATCCTACACATCAAGGCTCAATGTTCAGTGTCAAGCTATAGTAAAGGTTCACGGGGTCTTTCCGTCTTGCCGCGGGTACACTGCATCTTCACAGCGAGTTCAATTTCACTGAGTCTCGGGTGGAGACAGCCTGGCCATCATTACGCCATTCGTGCAGGTCGGAACTTACCCGACAAGGAATTTCGCTACCTTAGGACCGTTATAGTTACGGCCGCCGTTTACCGGGGCTTCGATCAAGAGCTTCTCCTTACGGATAACCCCATCAATTAACCTTCCGGCACCGGGCAGGCGTCACACCGTATACGTCCACTTTCGTGTTTGCACAGTGCTGTGTTTTTAATAAACAGTTGCAGCCAGCTGGTATCTTCGACTGATTTCAGCTCCATCCGCAGGGACTTCACCTACATATCAGCGTGCCTTCTCCCGAAGTTACGGCACCATTTTGCCTAGTTCCTTCACCCGAGTTCTCTCAAGCGCCTTGGTATTCTCTACCTGACCACCTGTGTCGGTTTGGGGTACGATTTGATGTTACCTGATGCTTAGAGGCTTTTCCTGGAAGCAGGGCATTTGTTACTTCAGCACCGTAGTGCCTCGTCATCACACCTCAGCGTTAACAGCGTTCCGGATTTACCTGGAACACCCGCCTACATGCTTAAACCGGGACAACCGTCGCCCGGCTAACATAGCCTTCTCCGTCCCCCCTTCGCAGTAACACCCAGTACAGGAATATTAACCTGTTTCCCATCGACTACGCCTTTCGGCCTCGCCTTAGGGGTCGACTCACCCTGCCCCGATTAACGTTGGACAGGAACCCTTGGTCTTCCGGCGTGCGGGCTTTTCACCCGCATTATCGTTACTTATGTCAGCATTCGCACTTCTGATACCTCCAGCAACCCTCACAGGCCACCTTCGCAGGCTTACAGAACGCTCCCCTACCCAACAACACATAGTGTCGCTGCCGCAGCTTCGGTGCATGGTTTAGCCCCGTTACATCTTCCGCGCAGGCCGACTCGACCAGTGAGCTATTACGCTTTCTTTAAATGATGGCTGCTTCTAAGCCAACATCCTGGCTGTCTGTGCCTTCCCACATCGTTTCCCACTTAACCATGACTTTGGGACCTTAGCTGGCGGTCTGGGTTGTTTCCCTCTTCACGACGGACGTTAGCACCCGCCGTGTGTCTCCCGTGATAACATTCTTCGGTATTCGTAGTTTGCATCGGGTTGGTAAGTCGGGATGACCCCCTAGCCGAAACAGTGCTCTACCCCCGAAGATGAGTTCACGAGGCGCTACCTAAATAGCTTTCGGGGAGAACCAGCTATCTCCCGGTTTGATTGGCCTTTCACCCCCAGCCACAGGTCATCCGCTAATTTTTCAACATTAGTCGGTTCGGTCCTCCAGTTAGTGTTACCCAACCTTCAACCTGCCCATGGCTAGATCACCGGGTTTCGGGTCTATACCCTGCAACTTAACGCCCAGTTAAGACTCGGTTTCCCTGCGGCTCCCCTATACGGTTAACCTTGCTACAGAATATAAGTCGCTGACCCATTATACAAAAGGTACGCAGTCACACCCGAAGGTGCTCCCACTGCTTGTACGTACACGGTTTCAGGTTCTTTTTCACTCCCCTCGCCGGGGTTCTTTTCGCCTTTCCCTCACGGTACTGGTTCACTATCGGTCAGTCAGGAGTATTTAGCCTTGGAGGATGGTCCCCCCATATTCAGACAGGATACCACGTGTCCCGCCCTACTCTTCGAGTTCACAACCTGTGCATTTTGGTGTACGGGACTATCACCCTGTACCGTCGGACTTTCCAGACCGTTCCACTAACACACAAGCTGATTCAGACTCTGGGCTGCTCCCCGTTCGCTCGCCGCTACTGGGGGAATCTCGGTTGATTTCTTTTCCTCGGGGTACTTAGATGTTTCAGTTCCCCCGGTTCGCCTCGTTAACCTATGTATTCAGTTAACGATAGTGCAACGAATTGCACTGGGTTTCCCCATTCGGACATCGCCGGTTATAACGGTTCATATCACCTTACCGACGCTTTTCGCAGATTAGCACGTCCTTCATCGCCTCTGACTGCCAGGGCATCCACCGTGTACGCTTAGTCGCTTAACCTCACAACCCGAAGATGTTTCGTAAAACATGCTCGTGTCGCGAAAATTTGAGAGACTCGAACACACCATTAATGGTGTGTCGTTTCAATTTTCAGCTTGATCCAGATTTTTAAAGAGCAAATATCTCAAACATCACCCGAAGGTAAGTTTTGAGATACTGAGGTCGGCGACTTTCACTCACAAACCAGCAAGTGGCGTCCCCTAGGGGATTCGAACCCCTGTTACCGCCGTGAAAGGGCGGTGTCCTGGGCCTCTAGACGAAGGGGACGTGAAGTCTCAATCGCAAGACGCCTTGCTATTTACTTTTCATCAGACAATCTGTGTGAGCACTACAAAGGCAGGTTCTTTCAGGTAAGGAGGTGATCCAACCGCAGGTTCCCCTACGGTTACCTTGTTACGACTTCACCCCAGTCATGAATCACAAAGTGGTAAGCGCCCTCCCGAAGGTTAAGCTACCTACTTCTTTTGCAACCCACTCCCATGGTGTGACGGGCGGTGTGTACAAGGCCCGGGAACGTATTCACCGTAGCATTCTGATCTACGATTACTAGCGATTCCGACTTCATGGAGTCGAGTTGCAGACTCCAATCCGGACTACGACATACTTTATGAGGTCCGCTTGCTCTCGCGAGGTCGCTTCTCTTTGTATATGCCATTGTAGCACGTGTGTAGCCCTACTCGTAAGGGCCATGATGACTTGACGTCATCCCCACCTTCCTCCAGTTTATCACTGGCAGTCTCCTTTGAGTTCCCGGCCGGACCGCTGGCAACAAAGGATAAGGGTTGCGCTCGTTGCGGGACTTAACCCAACATTTCACAACACGAGCTGACGACAGCCATGCAGCACCTGTCTCAGAGTTCCCGAAGGCACCAAAGCATCTCTGCTAAGTTCTCTGGATGTCAAGAGTAGGTAAGGTTCTTCGCGTTGCATCGAATTAAACCACATGCTCCACCGCTTGTGCGGGCCCCCGTCAATTCATTTGAGTTTTAACCTTGCGGCCGTACTCCCCAGGCGGTCGACTTAACGCGTTAGCTCCGGAAGCCACGCCTCAAGGGCACAACCTCCAAGTCGACATCGTTTACGGCGTGGACTACCAGGGTATCTAATCCTGTTTGCTCCCCACGCTTTCGCACCTGAGCGTCAGTCTTTGTCCAGGGGGCCGCCTTCGCCACCGGTATTCCTCCAGATCTCTACGCATTTCACCGCTACACCTGGAATTCTACCCCCCTCTACAAGACTCTAGCCTGCCAGTTTCGAATGCAGTTCCCAGGTTGAGCCCGGGGATTTCACATCCGACTTGACAGACCGCCTGCGTGCGCTTTACGCCCAGTAATTCCGATTAACGCTTGCACCCTCCGTATTACCGCGGCTGCTGGCACGGAGTTAGCCGGTGCTTCTTCTGCGAGTAACGTCAATCGCTGAGGTTATTAACCTCAGCGCCTTCCTCCTCGCTGAAAGTACTTTACAACCCGAAGGCCTTCTTCATACACGCGGCATGGCTGCATCAGGCTTGCGCCCATTGTGCAATATTCCCCACTGCTGCCTCCCGTAGGAGTCTGGACCGTGTCTCAGTTCCAGTGTGGCTGGTCATCCTCTCAGACCAGCTAGGGATCGTCGCCTAGGTGAGCCATTACCCCACCTACTAGCTAATCCCATCTGGGCACATCTGATGGCATGAGGCCCGAAGGTCCCCCACTTTGGTCTTGCGACGTTATGCGGTATTAGCTACCGTTTCCAGTAGTTATCCCCCTCCATCAGGCAGTTTCCCAGACATTACTCACCCGTCCGCCGCTCGTCACCCGAGAGCAAGCTCTCTGTGCTACCGCTCGACTTGCATGTGTTAGGCCTGCCGCCAGCGTTCAATCTGAGCCATGATCAAACTCTTCAATTTAAGTTTGATGCTCGTGAATTAAACTTCGTAATGAATTACGTATGTTCACTCAGAGACTTGGTATTCATTTTTCGTCCGAGGACGTTAAGAATCCATGTCACTTTGAGTGCCCACACAGATTGTCTGATAAATTGTTAAAGAGCAGGTGCGACGCGCTTTAGCGCTCTGTCGCGAGGTGGCGTATATTACGCTTTCCTCTTTCAGAGTCAAGCGTTTAATTTCGCTTTTCTCTGTCGAGATTCTCAGGAGAACCTCGCTGGCCCGGCGGCTTGTTTGCCGTTGTTCCGTGTCAGTGGTGGCGCATTATAGGGAGTAATTCTGAAGTGACAAGCATAAATTCGAAAAAACAATTCAACCGCTCACTTTTCACCCAAATCACCATTGAGACTTTAATTCTTGCCTGGTTTTTAAACAAAAACGAGCCCATTGGGCCCGTTTTTGTCGTTTTGTGACTTACTGCACTGCCACGATATGGTCGTTTTTAACCACCAGCTCAACCGTTTTCCCCGGAACCAGCTCACCAGAAAGGATTTGCTGGGCTAACGGGTTCTCTATCTGCTGCTGGATTGCACGCTTCAATGGACGCGCGCCATATACCGGGTCGTAGCCATTTTCACTCAGCAGTTTCAGCGCCTCGTCGGACATATGCACTTCATAGCCGCGTTCTTCCAGACGTTTATACAAACGCTGCAGCTGGATCTGCGCGATAGAAGCAATGTGTTTTTCACCCAACGGATGGAAGACCACCACTTCATCTATACGGTTGATAAACTCCGGACGGAAGCTCTGGCTAACCACGCCAAGCACCAGATCCTTCATATGACCGTAGTCCAGTTCGCCGAAACGTTCCTGAATGAGGTCGGAACCAAGGTTAGAGGTCATGATGACGACCGTATTACGGAAGTCGACCGTTCTCCCCTGCCCGTCGGTCAGACGACCATCGTCAAGCACCTGCAGTAGTATGTTGAACACATCCGGATGCGCTTTTTCCACTTCATCCAGCAGGATGACGGAATAAGGACGACGACGAACCGCTTCGGTCAGGTAGCCGCCCTCTTCATAGCCAACATATCCCGGAGGCGCGCCGACCAGACGCGAGACCGAGTGTTTTTCCATAAACTCGGACATGTCGATACGCACCATCGCGTCGTCGCTATCGAACATAAAGTTAGCCAGCGTTTTGCAAAGCTCGGTTTTACCCACCCCGGTCGGGCCGAGGAACAGGAACGAACCAATCGGCCGGTTCGGGTCCGACAACCCGGCACGGCTACGGCGAATGGCGTTCGATACCGCTTCAACCGCCTCATCCTGGCCAATCACACGATGATGCAAATCCTGCTCCATACGCAGCAGTTTTTCTCGCTCGCTTTCCATCATTCGCGCCACCGGAATACCGGTCCAGCGCGCCAATACTTCAGCAATCTCCGCATCCGTAACTTTGTTACGTAACAGACGCATCGTTTTGCCTTCAGACTGCGTGGCCGCCGCCAGCTGCTTTTCCAGCTCTGGAATTTTGCCGTACTGCAGTTCGGACATCCGCGCAAGGTCACCAAGACGACGCGCTTGTTCGATAGCGATTTTAGCTTGTTCCAGTTCGGCTTTAATGGTCTGCGTACCAGAGAGCGATGCTTTCTCTGCTTTCCACTCTTCTTCCAATACCGAGTACTGACGTTCTTTATCCGCCAACTCTTCGTTAAGCATATCGAGACGCTTCAGGCTCGCCTCATCGGCCTCTTTCTTCAGCGCTTGTTGTTCCAGCTTAAGCTGGATGATGCGACGATCGAGGCGGTCGAGCTCTTCCGGTTTAGAATCAATCTGCATCCGGATACTGGATGCCGCTTCATCAATAAGGTCGATCGCTTTATCCGGCAACTGACGGTCGGCAATATAGCGATGAGACAGCGTCGCCGCCGCAACGATTGCCGGATCAGTGATCTGCACGTGGTGGTGCAGCTCATAGCGTTCTTTCAGGCCACGCAGAATGGCGATGGTATCTTCTACCGTCGGCTCGGCAACGAACACTTTCTGGAAACGACGTTCCAGCGCGGCGTCTTTTTCAATGTACTGGCGATATTCGTCAAGCGTAGTCGCACCAACGCAGTGTAACTCGCCGCGCGCCAGGGCTGGTTTCAGCATGTTGCCAGCATCCATCGCGCCGTCGGCTTTACCTGCGCCGACCATCGTATGCAGTTCATCGATAAACAGGATGACGTTGCCTTCCTGTTTCGCCAGGTCGTTCAGCACACCTTTCAGGCGCTCTTCAAACTCGCCGCGATATTTCGCCCCGGCCACCAGCGCGCCCATATCCAGCGCCAATACCCGACGGCCTTTCAGCCCTTCCGGTACTTCGCCATTGACGATACGCTGCGCTAGACCTTCAACGATCGCCGTTTTACCGACCCCAGGTTCGCCAATCAGCACCGGGTTGTTTTTGGTACGGCGCTGCAGTACCTGGATGGTACGGCGGATTTCTTCATCACGGCCGATCACCGGGTCCAGTTTGCCTTGTTCGGCCCGTTCGGTCAGATCGACGGTAAATTTTTTCAATGCCTGACGTTGGTCTTCGGCACCCTGATCGTTCACGCTTTCACCTCCGCGCATTTGTTCAATCGCCTGAGTCACATTGGCGGTTGTTGCTCCGGCGGATTTCAGCAGGTCGGTTAGCGTACCGCGTGATTCAAGCGCCGCCAGAACGAACAGTTCTGACGAAATAAAGTTATCCTTTCTCTTTTGCGCCAACTTGTCGCAAAGATTGAGAATACGCACCAGATCCTGAGACGGCTGCACGTCACCGCCGGTACCTTCTACCTGCGGTAAACGGCTCAGCGCCTGTTCGATTTGGCTACGTAACGCCACGGCGTTGACACCTGCCGAGGTTAATAAAGGATGTACCGATCCCCCTTCCTGATTCAGCAAGGCGCTCATTAGATGAAGTGGTTCGATGAATTGGTTGTCGTGCCCGAGTGCTAGCGACTGGGCATCGGCGAGAGCAAGCTGGAATTTATTAGTAAGACGATCCAGACGCATAACTCCTCCCATAAACAGGTCAAATTTGCTACTGGAGATTAAATGAGGTCATCCCTCAATTATTCAAGGTTAAAGACCTGAACTATGCGAAAAATAAGTTTGCCTTCTGGATCGTCTTGATTCTCTAGGTTATATCAGCCAAATGAAACTTGCCATACGACCTGTGGTCTTGTCGCGACGATAAGAGAAAAAATCATCCTTTTCACTTAGGGTGCAACGGTCACCGCCGAAAATCAGTTCCACGCCGACGTTAGCCAGGCGCTGACGGGCCAATTGATAGATATTAGCAAAATATTTTTCACCGGCAGGACGGAAAGCGTTCTCCGCCTGGGCGTCTTTGGCGATAAAAGCCTCGCGCACTTCCGCGCCGACTTCAAACGCCTCCGGGCCGATCGCCGGGCCAAGCCAGGCCATAATATTTTCTGGTTTATCATTAAAGCAGGCGACTGTCTCTTCCAGGACGCCTTCACATAAGCCGCGCCATCCGGCGTGCGCAGCGGCCACCTCGGTTCCGGCGCGGTTACAGAACAGCACCGGCAGGCAGTCCGCCGTCATTACCGCACAAACGGTCCCCGGCGTATTACAGTATGACGCATCCGCGCGTTTTGACATATACGGCCCGCCATCCAGCTTGAGCACCGCGGTGCCGTGCACCTGCTCCAGCCACACCGGATACGACGGCAAGCCGCCGGCGGCAAACATCCGCCGACGGTTTTCTTCGACATGCAGGAGATCGTCGCCGCAATGGGCGCCCAGGTTCAGCGAATCATACGGAGGCAGGCTCACGCCGCCAACGCGGGTAGAACTACAGGCCGCCACCCCTTCCGGCATTGGCCATTGCGGAACAATCAGCTTTGTCATAACCAGTCAATATCATCCTTATGGGCTTCAAAATCGGCGCGCATCGCGTCGATCAGTTCCACCATATCCTGCGGGATTGGCGCATGCCATTCCATTTCGATACCGCTTATCGGGTGATACAGGCGCAACATGGTGGCATGCAGCGCCTGACGGTCGAATTTACGCAGTGCATTAATGAACTCGTCTGAAGCCCCTTTCGGCGGACGCGGACGGCCGCCGTAGACCTGATCGCCCACCAGCGGATGGGTGATATGCGCCATATGGACGCGGATCTGGTGCGTACGGCCAGTTTCCAGACGCAAACGCAGGCGAGTATGGATACGGAAATGCTCCATAATGCGGTAATGCGTTACCGCCGGTTTGCCCATCGGGTGTACCGCCATATGCGTACGCTTGGTCGGGTGACGGCTGATCGGTTCTTCTACCGTGCCGCCGGCCGTCATATGGCCAATCGCCACCGCTTCGTACTCGCGAGTGATCTCACGCAGCTGCAGTGATTCCACCAGTCGGGTTTGCGCCGGGATAGTCTTCGCCACGACCATCAGGCCGGTGGTGTCTTTATCAAGACGGTGGACAATGCCCGCACGCGGTACGTCGGCAATCGGCGGGTAGTAATGCAGCAGCGCATTCAGCACAGTACCGTCAGGGTTGCCCGCACCAGGGTGCACAACCAAATCGCGTGGTTTGTTGATGACCAGGATGTCATCATCTTCGTAGACGATATTGAGCGGAATATCCTGCGGTTCAAAACGCACGTCTTCCTCGATTTCAACATCGATAGAGACGGCTTCGCCGCCAAAAACTTTCTCTTTCGGCTTGTCAATGACGTTGCCGTTGACCAGCACGCGCTGGTCAAGGATCCATTCTTTTATCCGCGAACGTGAATAATCCGGGAACAATTCGGCCAAAGCCTGATCTAAGCGTTGACCGAGTTGATTTTCGGACACCGTTGCGGTGAGTTGTACTCGTTGTGCCATATACAGCTTCTTCGTTTAACGTTGGGTTTTACGGCTTTGCCGTTTAATATAGTGTGCTATTGTAGCTGGTCTTAATCGGGAGCAGGAACAGAGATTCTCCCGCATAAACATTTTGAGGAAGTCAAAACGTCATGACGCGCATGAAATACCTGGTGGCAGCAGCCACACTGAGCCTGGCTTTGGTGGGTTGCTCCGGCTCAAAGGAGGAGGTGCCTGATAATCCGCCGAATGAAATTTACGCGACCGCCCAGCAAAAACTGCAGGACGGTAACTGGAAACAGGCAATAACGCAACTGGAAGCGTTGGATAACCGCTATCCATTTGGTCCTTACTCCCAACAGGTACAGCTGGACCTGATTTATGCGTATTACAAAAATGCCGATCTGCCGCTGGCTCAAGCCGCAATCGACCGTTTCGTTCGCCTGAACCCTACGCATCCTAACATTGACTACGTCATCTATATGCGCGGCCTGACCAACATGGCCCTTGATGACAGCGCCCTGCAAGGCTTCTTCGGCGTCGATCGTTCCGACCGCGACCCGCAGCACGCCCGTGACGCATTCAATGATTTCTCCAAGCTGGTTCGCGGTTATCCGAACAGCCAGTACGCCACTGATGCGTACAAACGTCTGGTGTTCCTGAAAGACCGTCTGGCGAAGTACGAGCTGTCGGTTGTGGATTACTACACCGACCGCGGCGCCTGGGTTGCCGTGGTGAACCGCGTGGACGGTATGCTGCGTAACTACCCGGATACGCAGGCCACCCGCGATGCGCTACCGAAGATGGAAAACGCCTATCGTCAGATGCAAATGAACGCACAGGCTGACAAAGTCGCCAAAATCATCGCCGCCAACGGCAAAAACACCTGAGGGTGATGACAGAAAGCAAAACGGCAGCCAGCGGCTGCCGTTTTTTTATTCATTAAACACCAGCGCTGAAGCGGTTTAGCGCCGAGTTATCTCATCAAATATGGCCCGCTTTTCATATTTCGACAAGTAAAATCTCACCTGTTCCTGTCCTGTCTCACAAAATGAATTCGTTGACAAAAAGTGACATTTAAATGTGATTTACATCACACATTTTGACATTGGGAGAGGTATGCTGGTTTCACCAAGACGGGAAAGACAAGAGGTAAAATTTATGACAATGAACATTACCAGTAAACAAATGGAAATTACTCCGGCAATTCGCCAGCATGTCGCAGACCGTCTCGCCAAACTGGATAAGTGGCAAACTCATTTAATCAACCCGCACATCATCCTTTCTAAGGAGCCGCAGGGTTTTATTGCCGACGCAACCATCAATACGCCTAACGGCCACCTGGTTGCCAGCGCGCGTCATGAAGACATGTACGCCGCCATTAACGAATTGATCAACAAGCTGGAACGGCAGCTGAATAAAGTGCAACACAAAGGGGAAGCCCGCCGCGCCGCAACATCGGTGAAAGAGGCAGGCTTTGTGGAAGAAGAAGAGTAATCCTTAACTTAAGTTGTGTCATGCCACGCGCCTTCGGGCGCGTTTTTCGTTTTTTATTGACAGGATCAAAACAGTACAGGTACTGTAATCCACACTAACCTAAGGAATTCATCGTGAAACTCATCCCGTTCTTCTTCGCATTCTTTTTTACCTTCCCCTGACTGGGAGGCGGTTCGTCGTATAAGAAAGAATGCGAAGACGAATAACAAGGCCTCCCACACGGGAGGCCTTTTTTATTGATAACAAGAAAGGCAACACACATATGACCGAGGAAAACCCATTACTGGCCCTGCGCGACAAGATCAGCGCCCTGGATGAAAAACTGCTCGCGCTGCTGGCTGAACGCCGCGGCCTGGCGGTGGAAGTCGGGAAAGCGAAGCTGGAATCACACCGTCCGGTACGCGATATCGACCGCGAGCGCGACCTGCTGGAACGCCTGATGACGCTGGGGAAAAAGCATCATCTGGATGCTCACTACATCACGCGCTTGTTCCAGCTAATTATTGAAGACTCTGTGCTCACCCAACAGACGTTGCTACAGCAGCATCTCAATAAAATTAACCCCCGTTCCGCGCGTATCGCCTTCCTGGGTCCTAAAGGCTCATACTCGCATCTTGCCGCGCGCCAGTACGCCGCGCGTCACTTTGAGCAATTTATCGAAAGCGGCTGCGCGAAGTTCGCCGATATCTTTAATCAGGTTGAAACCGGCCAGGCCGATTACGCGGTGGTGCCGATCGAAAATACCAGTTCCGGCGGGATCAATGATGTTTACGATCTGCTGCAGCACACCAGTCTGTCGATCGTCGGCGAACTGACGATCCCTATTGATCACTGTGTGCTCGTGGCGTCCTCGACGGATGCCGATAAAATCGAAACCGTCTACAGCCATCCGCAACCGTTCCAGCAATGCAGCCAGTATCTGAGCCGCTATCCGCACTGGAAAATTGAGTACACCGAGAGCACCTCTGCGGCGATGGAGAAAGTGGCTCAGGCGAAATCACCGACCGTTGCTGCGCTGGGCAGCGAGGCTGGCGGCGCGCTGTACGGACTGCAGGTTCTGGAGCACTGCCAGGCCAACCAAACGCAAAATATCACCCGTTTCCTGGTGCTGGCGCGTAAAGCGGTGAACGTTTCCGATCAGGTGCCGGCGAAAACAACGCTATTAATCGCCACCGGCCAGCAGGCTGGCGCGTTGGTTGAGGCGCTGTTGGTGCTGCGTAACCATAACCTGATCATGACCAAGCTGGAATCGCGTCCGATCCATGGCAATCCGTGGGAAGAGATGTTTTATCTGGATATTCAGGCCAACCTGGAATCCCTTCCGCTGCGTAAAGCCTTAAAAGAGCTGGCCGAAATTACCCGTTCCATGAAAGTACTGGGCTGCTACCCGAGCGAGAACGTGGTGCCGGTCGACCCGGCTTAACGTTCGATAAACGACCGCTTCTTCATCCCTGCCACCGCAACCGGCAGGGTGAAGATAGCGCCGGAAAGCGGATATTGCGCCACTTCATCGGCGTCCATATTTTCCCGGGTGGTGGTGATATATAGCGTTTTCATATCCGTACCGCCAAAGCACACCATCGTTGGGCAGCGTACCGGCAAGCGATACTCCTCCAGTTGCTCGCCGCTCGGCGAGAAGCGGGCAATGCGCCAGCCGTCAAACATCGCGCTCCAGTAGCAGCCTTCCACGTCAATCGCCGCGCCGTCCGGTATCCCCTCCCCCGGCTGGAAACGACGTAATACTTCACGTTTACCCGGCTCGCCCTGTTCATCCAACGGTGTGCGGTAAATCACCGCATTGGGGGTGTCTGAGGTATACATCCAACGCTTGTCTTCACTAAACGCCAGACCGTTAGCGCCGTGAATATCGCACTGAATGACCTTTGGCGTCAGGTCGTTATCAATACGCACCAGTAGCGCACCGTTGTAATCTCCCGGCCCCCAAAAGGTACCGGCGTAAAAACGGCCATCGCGATCGGTGCCGCCGTCATTAAAGCGCGCCAGATCCGGGTTACTGGGGTTATCACAAATTTTTCGCTGCAGCAGGCCACGGGCATCGCTCAACCAGATGCCGCTACGTAGCGCGACGATAAAACCGCCCTTCTCGCGCAGAGAAAAGCAGCCCACTTCTTCAGGAAATTGCAGAATCAGATGTTCTTTACTGCGTGTATCGTAGCGGTGAATTTCGCACTCCAGAATATCCGCCCAGTACAGCGCCTGCTCGGCGTCACTCCAGGTTGGGCATTCCGGAAGATGCCCGGCGTAATCAAACAGCGGTTGCGGTTGAGCCATCTTTTCATCCCTATAAAAAAAGCCAGCGGGTTACCCCTCTGGCTTTATTGTATACACGTTTAGCAAACTTACTGCCGATTATCATTCGCCTGGCGCAGTAGTGTACGGCTTTCATTCTGGAAGCGCTGGGCGTAATCGCCAAACCAATGCTCGACTTTGCGGAAGCTGTCGATAAACGCCTGCTTATCCCCCTGCTCCAGCAAGCTAATCGCCTCGCCGAAACGTTGGTAGTAACGTTTAATCAGCGCCAGATTGTTTTCCGACGACATAATAATGTCAGCATACAGTTGCGGATCCTGGGCAAACAGACGGCCCACCATCGCCAGCTCCAGGCGGTAGATCGGTGAAGATAGCGCCAGCAGTTGCTCAAGACGAACATTCTCCTCTGCCAGATGCAGGCCGTAGGCGAAGGTCGCAAAGTGACGCAACGCCTGAATAAACGCCATGTTCTGATCGTGCTCGACGGCACTGATGCGGTGCAGTCGCGCGCCCCACACCTGAATCTGTTCGAGGAACCACTGGTACGCTTCCGGTTGACGACCGTCGCAGTAGACCACGACCTGCTTCGCCAGACTGCCGCTATCCGGACCGAACATCGGGTGTAACCCCAGTACCGGACCGTTATGCGCCGCCAGCATCGCCTGCAGAGGCTCGGCTTTAATGGAGGCCAGATCGACCAGAATACAATCCGCCGGCAGCGGCGGCAGGCGCGAGATCGTCTCCGCCGTGGTATGAATCGGTACGCTGACAATCACCATCCCGGCATCCGCGACAATATCCGTCGCCCGCGGCCAGTCTTCTTTTTCCAGAATTCGTACCTGGTAGCCGGACAGCGTCAACATCTTCTCGAACAGGCGTCCCATCTGCCCGCCACCGCCGACAATGACCACCGGACGAAGGTTCGGATGCAGGGTCTTGAAGCCTTTGTCATTCTCGCTGGAGTAAGATTCGCGCATCACCCGACGCAGCACGTCTTCGATAAGGTCCGGCGGCACGCCAAGCGATGCCGCCTCTTCACGCCGGGAAGCCAGCATCGCCGCTTCGCGCTCCGGTACGTAAATCGGCAGACCATATTTACTTTTGACCTCGCCGACTTCCGCCACCAGCTCCAGGCGCCTGGCCAGTAAATCCAGCAGCGCCTTATCTACTTCATCAATTTGATCGCGTAATGCGGTCAGTTCAGCAACCATACAATCCTCTTAACCCAGACGTGCCGCCAGATGACCGCGCAGATCGCTATCCAGCTCGCGCAGCAGCGCATCGGTGGTTTCCCAGCTGATGCAGGCATCGGTGACGGAGACGCCGTATTTCATATCGCAACGCGGCTGTTCAGAAGACTGATTGCCTTCGTGGATATTGCTTTCGATCATCAGGCCAATAATGGAACGGTTGCCATCTTTGATCTGCGCGACGACGGATTCCGCCACCGCCGGTTGGCGACGGTAGTCTTTATTGGAATTACCATGACTGCAATCTACCATCAGCGACGGCTTCAGTCCCGCCTGCGCCATCTCTTTTTCACACTTCTCAACATCTTCCGGGCCGTAGTTCGGCGCTTTACCGCCGCGCAGAATCACGTGGCCATCCGGGTTACCCTGAGTCTGCAACAAGCAGACCTGACCGGCCTGGTTAATGCCAACAAAGCGGTGCGGCATCGCGGCAGCGCGCATGGCGTTAATTGCCGTTGCCAGGCTGCCGTCGGTACCGTTTTTGAAGCCAACCGGCATCGACAGACCAGAGGCCATTTCACGATGGGTCTGCGATTCGGTCGTACGCGCGCCGATGGCGGACCAGCTGAACAGATCGCCAAGGTACTGCGGGCTATTGGGATCCAACGCTTCCGTCGCCAGCGGCAGACCCATATTGACCAAATCAACCAGCAAACGGCGCGCAATCTTCAGACCCGCTTCAACATCAAACGAGCCATCCATGTGCGGATCGTTAATCAGCCCTTTCCAACCAACGGTGGTACGAGGCTTTTCAAAATAGACGCGCATCACCAGGTAGAGGCTATCGCTGACCTCTTCGGCAAGGGCTTTAAATCGACGAGCGTATTCAATCGCGGCTTCCGGATCGTGGATCGAGCAAGGACCACAGACCACCAGCAGGCGCGGGTCGCGACCGGCAATGATGTCAGAAATGGTCTGGCGGGACTGCGCGATCTGCGCTTCCTGCTCAACGTTTAACGGGAATTCCGCTTTCAACTGCTCCGGAGTAATCAGAACTTGTTCGTCGGTAATGTGTACGTTATTCAGCGCGTCTTTTTGCATGATGGCGATCCTGTGTAGCTCGTTTGCGATAGTGGTTGCCTCAGTGGGCATGACGTAACGATACCACAGAAAGTAAAGATATCAATCCATAATACGTAAACATTACTTTACAACAGCAAAATAATTCCCCATTCAATCACCAAAAACTGTTCACTTAACTGTACACCCAGAGAAATACGCTTATTACCGCCGCGTTTTGCTTATTCCTTTACTAAAATTCCTGGTAAGGATTATCTCAAAGCGGCCGGGGCAGCTAATGACGGTTTTTGCCAATAATGATATTCTCCACTCAGGCAATTGCGAGCTGCGTTTCCCGTACGATGACGATTTGACGGATCTGTTAATGAAAGAGTTTTACCGTCTATTTTTGATTTTATTTTTGCTAATTGCGGGAGTCCCCGCTTTTGCCGCTGAGACATCTGAAAACGTTCGCGCCATTGTTTCGGGGATCGTGACTTATACGCGCTGGCCAAACTTAGTCGGCCCGCCAAAGTTGTGTATTTTTTCCACATCCCGTTATCTCCACAGTTTGGCTCAGGAAACGCCGGAGAATTTACCTTATCAACCGGTGATAGTTCGAAATTCACAGGAAGCCCTAAAGACCAGTTGCGACGGTTTTTATTTCGGAAGCGAAACCCCGGAACAGCAGTCCGCATTAACAACAAAATATGGCTCCCGTCCCCTATTGCTCATAGCGGAACAAAATACCGATTGCTCTATTGGCAGCGCTTTTTGCTTGCTCATAAATGACGACAGGGTGAGGTTTTCCGTTAATCTGGATGTCCTGACGCATAGCGGCGTACGGGTCAATCCGGATGTACTGATGCTTGCCCGGAAGAAATCACATGAATAAGGATTTTTCTCAGGCCCCGCGCCCCACTTTCAAAAACGCATTACGCCGTATCAGTATGATAAGCGTAGTGATTTCAATGACGCTGGTTTGGCTTTTACTTAGCGCCGCCTCCGTTATTACTTTAAAGCAATACGCACAAAAAAATCTCGAACTCACCGCCGCAACCATGGGTCGCAGCCTTGAAGCCGCGCTGGTATTTGGCGACGCCGCCGCCGCGGAGGATACTCTGGCAACGCTGGGAAGACAGGGGCAGTTTTCCGAGGCCACGTTATTGGATAACCACCAGCGGCATTTCGCCGACTGGCGGAATGAGGCGTTGGTTAAAAACGAAAAATTCAGCGGTTATATTAGTAAATGGCTGTTTCCTGAACCGACTATCCAGCCTATCTGGCATCAGGGGAAAATGATCGGTGAGCTTCGTCTGAAGGCCCTCGATCAATTAATCAGCCACTTTCTCGGTATTTCCCTCATTGTGCTAACCGGCAGCATTCTGCTGGCGTCTATTATCGCCCTGATGCTCACTCATTCCCTGCACCGCGGCATTGTCGCCGCTCTGCAAAGCATCACCGAGGTGGTGCACGATATTCGCGAAAACCGCCATTTCTCACGCCGGGTTCCGGAAGAGCGCATCGAAGAGTTTCATCTCTTCGCCCAGGATTTTAATAGCCTGCTGGGGGAAATGGAGGATTGGCAGCGCCAGCTACAGGCGAAGAATGCCCAGTTGTTGCGCAGCTCTCTGCACGACCCGCTCACGGGCTTAGCAAACCGGGCGGCGTTTCGTAACGTCATCGGTAAGCTGATGAGCGATGACGCCGCACGCCATAGCTCGGCGCTGCTGTTTCTTGACGGCGATAATTTCAAACTCATCAACGATAACTGGGGACACGCCGCGGGCGATAAAGTCCTCATTGAGGTCGCCAGCCGCCTGATGGCTTTCGTCGGCGACCGTCACCAGGCATGGCGCTTGGGCGGCGATGAATTCGCCATTCTGCTGCACAATGTGCATACGGAAACCGAAGTCCAGGCGCTTTGTGCAACGCTGTCCGAACAGTTTCTTCAGCCATTTAACCTTCACAACGGCCACACGGCAACGCTCTCCTTGAGTATTGGCTATGCTTTGACCTGGGAACACACTTCGGTGGAGGAGCTACAGGAACTGGCCGATCAGAATATGTATCGGATGAAAAACCAGCGTTTTCATCACACACAAAAATAAGAAGGAAAGACTATGCTCAGGCAATTTATTGCACCCACTCTTCTGGCTGCATTTCTACTCACAGGGTGCCAGGCGCCAGGTAAATTCTCTAAGGAACAGGTTGCAGCCATGCAGTCTTACGGCTTTACCGAAGTCTCCGGGGATTGGTCGTTAGGTTTATCTGACAGCATCCTGTTCGATAAAAACGACTACCGCTTGCGCGCTGACAGCCAACAGCAAATACACGACATGGCCGCACGTCTGGCTGAAACCGGCATTACCCACAGCCGCCTTGAAGGCCATACCGATAACTACGGCGAAGACAGCTATAACGAAGCACTCTCACTGAAGCGCGCCAACAGCGTGGCGGATGCCTGGGCTGTTGGCGCTAAAATCCCGCGCAGCAATTTAACGACCCGCGGGTTAGGTAAAAAGTACCCTATCGCCAGCAACGATACTGCCGCAGGCCGTGCTGAAAACCGCCGCGTCACCGTGGTCATCAGCACGCCTTAAGCGCGTTAGTCTACCGACTTAGCCAGCCTCAGCGCAGAAGCCGCGCGCCAGCGCAGGTAGTCAACAACGAGGCACACCGCAAGGCTTACGCCCATCAACGGTATCGCCAGCCCGAGCAGAAACGCTATCAACAGCGCAAGTCCCCGGGCTGGTCCATTCAGCCCCAGCCACGCCTGCACCAGCGTCTGTGCGGGGTTAAACGCGGCATGCGCCGGGCGACGGATCCACCACAGGCGATAGCCGACAATAATCATCACGCACAGAGCCAGCCCGAATGCTACCAGCAGCAATTGGTTGACGATCCCGAACAGAATGCCCATATGGAAATCGACGCCCCAGCGGGTCAGCTTAGCCATCAGCGGGAAATCAACAAAGCGGGTGCGGTCAACGACCTGCAGCGTGGCGCCATCAACCGCGACAGCATCGACCTGCGTCGGCCAACTGCGGTCGATTTCATTCACCGTCCACGCCATTCCAGCGTTTTTAGGCGGCCGGATCTCCAACTTGCTGGCCGTGAGTCCCGCAGTCTGTGCGGCCTTCAGCACACCATCAAACTGCGCCGCGCTCACTTTTTCCTGCGCGTCATCCATCGCCATATGCCCCATATGATGCTCGGCGTGCGGATCGTACGGCATCTTATCCATACTATGCAGTTGCGTATTGACCTGCGGCGTCAGCCAACCCAATGCGGCGCGCATCTTATCGATATTACCACCCGCCCACTGCGACCAGGTTAATCCGGTGGCGGAAAACAGCAGCATACCGACCAGTAACACCCAGCCAAGCATCACATGCAGGCGACGGGTATTTTGCTGCCGATTGTTAATCCGCCGTTTTGGCCGGGTCATCGTCCACAATGCAATACCGCCCAAAGCCGCAACCCACATCCAGGAGGCCGCCAGCTCGCTGTACAGTCGCCCGCCATCACCCAATAGCAGTGATTTATGAGCGTAATCGATCCACTGGCGTAGCGGTAAAATACCGCTGGTGCCGTAAACCGTCAGATCGCCCTTCACTCTCAGAGTGACCGGATCAACGAAAATCGCCCGGTTTTCTGACTCCCCTAGCCGCGGGTCGGCAAACATCACCCGCGTCGTTTCGCCTGCGGTCAGCCCCGGACGCACGGCCTGCAGGCGCAGGTTATTTTGCGTGGCCTCTTTGGCAACGGCGATTTGCGCGCTCAGTGGCTGTTTCTCGCCATTAAGCGCGCCGTGTAAGGCATCGTGGTACAGCCAGTTCTCCAGTTGTGGCGTTGCAACATACAGCGTGCCGGTGAAGGCGGCGACGAAGATAAATGGCCCGATAAACAGACCAATATAGAAATGGAGGCGCCGCAGCAGGTTCAGCCATGCCGCGCGCGAGGTGCAGGTTGTCATACTTTTCCTTTTTTAAAGCAAAAGAGGTCGTTGCGCAGTGCGCACATTCATTTTTATCAAAGGGAAAAAGCAGACCGCCGCGGCGGCGCGCGGGTTTCGGGATAGAGCCAGGGGAAGTAGTGCCAATGTTTTAATACCGGGCGAGAAACCGGCAGGCGAATGCGCCGCAGGACCATGGCAAAGAATAGCGCCAGCGCGAAGATCAGCCCCGGGACGTGCGCGAGCAGCACGCAGTAGCCGCAGGCTTCCGCGTGGTCAACCGGCATGCCGTGCGTCATCGTCATATCATGGCCGGTCATCTCAGGCGACATATCATGGGACATGTCCATCGACATCGCATGATGCATACCTGGCATCGCGCTCATCGGGTCTTTCTGTAACGAGATGGAAATCAGCGGCGCCACCACGATCAGCAGGATCGCAAACAGCGCAAGCCAGGCGGCCCGCCGTTGAGATACTGATTGTGGGAAAATAGTGCTGCTCACCGCCCCTCCGAAATCTGGGCGCTATTGTAATTGATTTACATCAAAATAGTTAAAACTAAGATAAAAAAAGGGCCAGCCATCTGGCCAGCCCTTTCTATCAGGATGTCGCGAAAGCGAATCTTAGTTAAGACGCTCTTTGATACGAGCAGACTTACCGGTACGCTCACGCAGGTAGTACAGTTTAGCTTTACGTACAGCACCACGACGTTTAACAGCAATGCTGTCAACTACCGGAGAGTGAGTCTGGAAGACACGCTCAACGCCTTCGCCGTTGGAAATTTTACGAACAGTGAATGCAGAGTGCAGACCGCGGTTACGAATAGCGATAACCACGCCCTCGAATGCCTGCAGACGTTTTTTGGAACCTTCAACAACCCATACTTTCACTTCCACGGTATCACCCGGACGGAAGGAAGGTACGTCCTGCTTCATCTGTTCTTGTTCAAGTTGCTTAATAATGTTGCTCATAATTTAATCTCTTATCCTGGGTAAACTGATATTGGGGGCTCACGCCTGCCCATCATGTTTATGCTGCTGTTGCGCGTGTTCGCTTTTGAACTGCGACAGCAACTTTGCTTGCTCTTCAGTCAGAGCCAGGTTTTCCAAAAGTTCAGGTCTTCTAAGCCAGGTCCGGCCCAGCGACTGCTTCAGACGCCAGCGACGTATCTCAGCATGGTTTCCCGACAGTAACACCGGCGGTACTTCCATCTCTTCTAACACTTCAGGACGGGTATAGTGCGGGCAATCCAGCAACCCATCAGCAAAGGAATCTTCCGTTGCCGAGGCTTCATGTCCCAATACTCCCGGAATGAACCGGGAAACGGAGTCAATCAGCGTCATTGCCGGTAACTCACCACCGCTGAGAACGTAATCGCCGATTGACCATTCTTCGTCAATTTCGGTTTGGATTACGCGCTCGTCTATCCCTTCGTAGCGACCGCACACCAGAATCAGTTTCTGATTCGTTGCCAGTTCGCTGACGCCCGCTTGATCAAGCTTGCGTCCCTGAGGTGACAGATAAATCACCTTTGCGCCTTCACCTGCCGCGGCTTTTGCTGCATGAATGGCATCCCGTAAGGGTTGCACCATCATTAGCATCCCCGGTCCGCCACCGTAAGGACGATCGTCCACGGTACGGTGCCGGTCATGAGCGAAGTCGCGAGGACTCCAGCTTTCGATGCTCAGCAGGCCATTTTTTACTGCCCGGCCAGTTACCCCGTAATCGGTAATTGCGCGGAACATTTCAGGAAACAGGCTAATTATGCCAATCCACATAGCGCCGTCTTTTACCGTTTATCCGGAGAATTTAAAAACCAGGATCCCAATCTACTTCGATAGTACGAGTAGCGAGATCGACTTTCTTGATAACCTGCCCATCGAGGAACGGAACCAACCGCTCCTTGATGCCAAACGCATCTTTCAGGTTTGCCTTGATGACGAGAACGTCATTCGACCCGGTTTCCATCATATCAATGACTTTACCCAGGCTATAACCTTCGGTGGTGACTACCTGGCAGCCCATCAGGTCTTTCCAGTAATAGTCGCCCTCTTCCAGCGTCGGCAGCTGCGATGAATCGACGATAATTTCGCAATTAGTCAGAAGATTCGCCGCATCACGATCGTCAATGCCTTTCAGCTTGATGATGATGTCCTGATTGTGGTGGCGCCAGCCTTCCAGCTCAACAACCTGCCACTGACCCGCCTTCTGGATTAACCAGGGCTGATAGTCAAAAATGCTTTCAGCGTCTTCGGTGGAGGAAAACACTCTGAGCCAACCACGGATACCGTAGGAAGAACCCATTTTCCCCAATACGATCGGATCAACAGGTGCTTGTGCGGTGTGTTGCTTGCTCATCATGACCACCGTGACAGATTAAGCTGCTTTGTTAGCGGCTTTGATCAGCGCGGCAACGCGATCGGAAACAGTAGCGCCCTGGCCAACCCAGTGAGCGATACGATCCAGATCCAGGCGGGTGCCTTCTTCTTTCTCGGTCGCGATCGGGTTGAAGAAGCCAACGCGCTCGATGAAGCGACCGTTGCGTGCATTACGGCTGTCGGTGACAACAACCTGGTAGAACGGACGCTTTTTAGCGCCGTGACGTGCTAAACGAATAGTTACCATAACATCCTCTTGTGTGAATAGAACAACCGGGCTCCCTCGAGGGAAGGAGCCCGGTGTCATATTAAAAGCCCGAAAATTTTACTCATTTCTGGGGAAATTGCAATCTCTAAAGCGCTTAACGCCCCGGAAAGCCCGGTGGCATCATTCCTTTCATGCCGCGCATCATTTTCATCATGCCGCCTTTCGACTTCATCTTCTTCATCATGCGCTGCATGTCGTCGAACTGTTTCAGCAGACGGTTCACATCCTGCACCTGCATCCCGCAACCGGCGGCGATACGGCGCTTACGTGAACCTTTAATGATTTCCGGCTTGGCGCGCTCTTTCATCGTCATCGAATTGATGATCGCTTCCATACGCACCAGCACTTTGTCGTCCATCTGCGCTTTTACATTGTCCGGGATCTGGCCCATACCCGGCAGTTTGCCCATCAGGCTGGCCATGCCGCCCATGTTTTTCATCTGACGCAGTTGCTCAAGGAAGTCCGTCAGGTCAAAGCCGTCGCCTTTCTTCAGTTTAGACGCCAGCTTCTCGGCCTGCGCACGATCAACCTTGCTCTCGATATCTTCGATGAGCGACAGCACGTCGCCCATGCCGAGAATACGGGAAGCGATACGGTCCGGGTGGAACGGCTCCAGCGCTTCGGTTTTCTCGCCGACGCCGAGGAATTTAATCGGCTTGCCGGTAATGTGACGAATCGACAGCGCCGCGCCGCCGCGGGCGTCGCCGTCCACTTTGGTCAGCACCACGCCGGTCAGCGGCAGCGCTTCGTTAAAAGCCTTAGCGGTATTCGCCGCATCCTGACCGGTCATCGCATCGACGACGAACAGGGTTTCGACCGGATTAATCGCGGCGTGGACCTGTTTGATTTCGTCCATCATCGCTTCATCGACGTGCAGACGACCGGCGGTATCCACCAGCAGCACGTCGTAGAATTTGAGCTTCGCTTCTTTCAGCGCCGCGTTAACAATATCAACGGGCTTCTGGCCGACGTCAGACGGGAAGAAATCCACACCGACCTGCTCCGCCAGCGTTTCCAGCTGTTTGATCGCCGCCGGGCGGTAAACGTCCGCGGAAACGACCAGCACTTTCTTCTTGTGCTTCTCGCGCAGGAATTTACCCAGCTTACCGACGCTGGTGGTTTTACCCGCGCCCTGCAGGCCCGCCATCAGGACGACCGCTGGCGGCTGCGCGGCTAAATCCAGCGTCTGGTTTTCTTCGCCCATCGCCGCAACCAGCTCGTTGCGTACAATTTTGACGAACTCCTGACCCGGGGTCAGGCTTTTATTAACTTCATGGCCTACCGCGCTCTCTTTGACGCGGCTGATGAAATCACGAACGACCGGAAGCGCGACGTCGGCTTCCAGCAGCGCCATGCGCACTTCGCGCAGGGTGTCTTTAATGTTGTCTTCGGTAAGGCGTCCGCGGCCGCTAATGTTGCGCAGCGTACGCGACAAACGATCGGTTAAATTATCAAACATTGTCTCTCGCCTGAGGTGGAAACGGTCGGTCGCCGCAGCGACACAAAAATACGAATTTGGCGCAGTATAACACGACATAAACCTGAATGTGCTGCAACGGTTGGAGCAGACGTCGCGTAACGCTATACTGCTTCTCTTTCTTATTTAGTCAACAGTCGACGCTCCTATGCCTGTGTTTGCTCTACTTGCTCTTGTCGCCTACTCCATCAGCCTTGCGCTGATCATTCCTGGCTTGCTGCAAAAAAACAGTAGCTGGCGGCGGATGGCGATCCTTTCCGCCACGATAGCGCTGATTTGCCACGCCTTCGCGCTGGAGTCGCGTATTTTCCCCGGCGGCGAGGCTGGGCAAAATCTCAGCTTACTTAACGTCGGCTCGCTGGTTAGCCTGATGATCTGTACGGTGATGACCATCGTCGCGTCACGCAACCGCGGCTGGTTGTTGCTGCCTATCGTTTACGCCTTCGCGCTGATCAACCTCGCCTTCGCCACCTTCGTGCCCAACGAATACATCACGCATCTGGAAACCACGCCGGGCATGCTGGTGCATATCGGCCTATCGCTCTTCTCATACGCGACGCTTATCATTGCCGCCTTATACGCGCTGCAATTGGCGTGGATTGACTACCAGTTGAAAAATAAAAAGCTGGCTTTCAGCAGCGAAATGCCGCCGTTGATGAGTATTGAGCGTAAAATGTTTCATATCACCCAGGTTGGCGTGGTGCTGCTGACCCTGACGCTGTGTACCGGGTTGTTCTATATGCACAACCTGTTCAACACGGAAAATATTGATAAAGCAGTGCTGTCTATCATCGCCTGGTTTGTCTATATCGTACTGCTGTGGGGACACTACCACGAAGGCTGGCGCGGTCGCCGGGTTGTCTGGTTTAACGTCGCTGGCGCAGGGTTGCTGACGCTGGCCTATTTTGGCAGCCGCGTACTTCAGCAGTTTATTAGTTAAAGACTAAGGAGTCCCTCCTGGAACACATTTCTACCACCACGCTGATCATCACGCTGATCATCATGGTGATTATCTCCGCCTACTTCTCCGGTTCCGAAACCGGCATGATGACGCTGAACCGCTATCGACTGCGTCACATGGCGAAGCAAGGCAACCGCCCGGCTAAGCGCGTAGAAAAGCTGCTACGTAAACCGGACCGCCTCATTAGCCTGGTGCTCATCGGCAACAACCTCGTCAATATCCTGGCTTCGGCGCTGGGAACGATTGTCGGTATGCGCCTGTACGGCGATGCCGGCGTTGCTATCGCCACTGGCGTGCTCACCTTCGTGGTGCTGGTCTTTGCCGAAGTCTTACCAAAAACCATCGCCGCGCTGTACCCGGAAAAGGTCGCCTACCCCAGTAGTTTCCTGCTGGCACCGCTGCAGGTATTGATGATGCCACTGGTGTGGCTGCTGAATACCATCACTCGCGTACTGATGCGCATGATGGGCATCAAGACCGACCACGTGATCAGCGGCGCGTTGAGCAAAGATGAGCTGCGTACGATTGTGAATGAATCCCGTACACAAATCTCACGGCGGAACCAGGACATGCTGCTGTCGGTGTTGGATCTCGAAAAGGTCAGCGTTAACGACATCATGGTGCCGCGTAATGAAATCGTCGGCATCGATATCAACGATGACTGGAAATCAATCGTCCGCCAGCTGACCCACTCGCCGCATGGCCGTATCGTGCTGTACCGTGATTCGCTGGACGACGCCATCAGCATGCTGCGCGTCCGTGAAGCCTACCGCTTGATGACGGAAAAGAAAGAATTCACGAAAGAGATTATGTTGCGGGCGGCAGATGAGATTTACTTTGTTCCGGAAGGTACGCCGCTCAGCACTCAGTTAGTGAAATTCCAGCGTAATAAAAAGAAAGTCGGCCTGGTGGTCGATGAATACGGCGATATTCAGGGCCTGGTCACGGTTGAGGATATCCTTGAGGAGATCGTCGGCGACTTCACCACTTCGATGTCGCCCACGCTTGCCGAAGAGGTCACGCCGCTTAACGATGGCTCGGTTATCATCGACGGCGGCGCCAACGTGCGGGAAATCAACAAAGCCTTCAACTGGCACCTGCCGGAAGACGACGCCCGCACCATTAACGGCATTATTCTGGAAGCATTGGAAGAAATTCCGGTTCCCGGTACCCGCGTGCGCATTGAACAATACGATATCGATATTCTCGACGTGCAGGACAATATGATTAAGCAGGTGAAGGTGATGCCGGTGAAATCATTACGCGAGAGCGTGGCGGAATAAACACAGGAAAGAACAACGGTGAACTTCGGTTCGCCGTTTTTTCTTAAAAACCAACAAAAACGGCCGCCCGCAGGCAGCCGTGGCTGGCGAAAGGGCGAATTACTTCGCTTTCGCGACCGTAACCATCGCGGCGCGAATAGTCCGGCCGTTCAGGGTATAGCCTTTCTGCATCACGCCCAGCACGTTGCCAGCGGCTACGTCTTCAGACTCGACCATCGCGATAGCCTGATGCACGTTGGGATCCAGCGGCACGTTAGTATCGGCAATCACTTCCACACCAAACTTACGCACCACATCCAGCATCGATTTCAGGGTCAGTTCGATCCCTTCGACCATCGGCGCCAGATCCGGGTTAGCTTTATCCGCCACTTCCAGCGCGCGATCCAGGCTATCGATAACCGGCAGCAGTTCATTGACGAACTTCTCCAGCGCAAATTTGTGCGCTTTCTCGATATCCTGTTCGGTACGACGACGCAGGTTATCTTCTTCAGCTTTTGCGCGCAGCATCACATCACGTTCACGCTTCTGCGCCTCAGCCAGCTGTGCTTCCAGATTCGCAATTTTCTCATCGCGCGGATCCACCTGCTCAGCAGAAACCTCAGGCTCTACCGCCTCTACGTTGTCGTGCTGCTCCGTGATAATTTCTTCCGGGGCTTGCCCCTCAGGCGTTTTCTGTTCTTTACTACTCATGAATTTCTCCGCGTTTTTTTCGCATTCATCTCGCTAACTTCGCTTATTATGGGGATCAGTTTCCGGGATTCAAGGGAAGCAGACAGATTGTCATCATTCATTTAACCCAAGGACATCCAGATCATGAAGAACCATTTCAAGTGTATCGGCATTGTGGGACACCCTCGTCACCCCACCGCCCTGACCACACATGAAATGCTCTGGCGCTGGTTATGCGGCAAAGGCTACGAAGTACTGGTCGAACAACAAATCGCCCATGAACTACAGCTTAGCAATGTGAAGACCGGCACGCTGGCGGAAATCGGCCAACAGGCGGACCTGGCGGTGGTGGTCGGCGGCGACGGCAATATGCTCGGCGCGGCGCGCACCCTTGCGCGTTACGATATTAACGTGATCGGGATTAACCGCGGCAACCTTGGCTTTCTTACCGACCTTGACCCGGACAATGCGCTCCAGCAGTTGGCCGATGTCCTTGAAGGCCACTATATCGCAGAAAAACGTTTTCTGTTGGAAGCCCAGGTGTGCCAGCACGATTGCCAGAAACGCATCAGTACGGCCATCAATGAAGTGGTGCTTCATCCGGGCAAAGTCGCACACATGATTGAATTCGAAGTGTATATCGATGAAGTGTTTGCGTTCTCTCAACGCTCCGACGGCCTGATTATCTCCACGCCGACGGGTTCGACGGCCTATTCGTTGTCAGCAGGCGGCCCTATCCTCACCCCATCGCTGGACGCCATCACCCTGGTGCCGATGTTCCCGCACACGCTGTCGGCGCGGCCGCTGGTGATTAACGGCGACAGCACCATTCGCCTGCGCTTCTCACAGCGCTGCAACGATCTGGAGATCAGCTGCGACAGCCAGATTGCCCTGCCAATTCAGGACGGCGAAGATGTTCTGATCCGCCGCTGCGATTACCACCTTAATCTGATTCACCCAAAAGACTACAGCTATTTCAACACATTAAGCACCAAACTGGGTTGGTCGAAAAAATTGTTCTGATTTTATAAGCTGCCTCTTTACTGGATAAAAAACCAGTATACACTGTACGAAAACACAGTAATGGTTTTTCATACAGGAAGGCAGCTATGTTGGCGCAACTCACCATCAGCAATTTCGCTATCGTTCGTGAACTGGAAATTGATTTTCACAGCGGCATGACCGCCATCACCGGGGAAACCGGCGCCGGGAAATCCATTGCCATCGACGCGCTGGGGCTGTGCCTTGGCGGCAGAGCCGAAGCTGACATGGTGCGCCGCGGCGCCAGCCGTGCCGATCTGTGCGCGCGCTTTGCGCTGAAAGATACCCCGGCCGCACAGCGCTGGCTGGAAGAAAACCAGTTGGAGAGCGGACGTGAGTGTTTACTTCGCCGCGCGATCAGCGCCGACGGACGCTCCCGCGGTTTTATCAACGGCACCGCCGTCCCACTTTCCCAACTTCGCGAACTGGGCCAGCTGCTTATCCAGATCCACGGCCAGCATGCCCATCAGCTGCTTACCAAAGCCGAACACCAGAAGACCCTACTCGACGGTTATACCGGTGAGTATGCGCTTACTCAGCGTATGGCGGAGCACTACCGCCAGTGGCACCAGAGCTGCCGCGAGCTGGCACAGCATCAACAGCAGAGCCAGGAGCGCGCCGCTCGCGCCGATCTGCTGCAATACCAGCTTAAAGAGCTGAACGAATTCAACCCGCTGCCGGGTGAGTTCGAACACATCGACGAAGAGTACAAGCGTCTGGCCAACAGTGGCCAGTTACTCAGTACCTGCCAGCATGCCTTAACGGTGCTGGCGGACGGCGAAGAGGCTAACCTACAAAGCCAACTCTATACCGCTAAACAGCTGGTCGGCGAGCTGGTCGGCATGGACAGCAAACTCTCCAGCGTGCTCGATATGCTGGAAGAAGCCGCTATTCAGCTCAGCGAAGCGACCGATGAGCTACGCCACTACAATGACCGTCTCGATCTCGACCCTAACCGCCTGTTCGAACTGGAACAGCGTATTTCCCGGCAGATTGCGCTGGCGCGTAAGCATCAGATCGCCCCGGAAGAACTCCCCGCCTTCTATCAGGCTATGCTGGAAGAACAGCGCCTGCTGGATGATAGCGCCGGTTCTCTGGAATCGCTGAGCCAGTTGGTCGTTGAACACCATCGTCTGGCGCTGGAAACGGCGCAAGAACTACACGCCCTACGCCAGAGAAGCGCCGACGAACTCACTCAGTTGATTACCGAAAGTATGCACTCACTTTCCATGCCGCATGGGGTATTTGCCATCGATGTCGCCTTTGACGAACGCCACCTGACTGCCGAAGGCGCCGACCATATTGAGTTTCGCGTGACCACCAACCCGGGCCAGCCGCTGCAGCCGATCGCTAAAGTGGCCTCCGGCGGTGAACTGTCGCGTATCGCACTGGCCATTCAGGTCATTACCGCTCGTAAAATGGAAACCCCGGCGCTAATTTTCGATGAGGTTGATGTCGGGATCAGCGGGCCGACGGCGGCGGTCGTCGGCAAACTATTGCGTCAGTTGGGAGAATCTACCCAGGTCATGTGCGTGACCCACCTGCCACAGGTTGCCGGTTGCGGTCATCATCATTTCTTTGTCTGCAAAGAGACCGATGGAGAGATGACGGAGACCCACATGCAGGCGCTGGATAAGCGCGCCAGACTGCAGGAACTGGCCCGTCTGCTGGGTGGTAGCGAGGTCACCCGCAATACGCTGGCGAACGCGAAAGAGTTGCTTGCGGCGTAAACTTTTTGATTTTCACAGAGTCATAGTGAACAGCAAATTGCCAATAGACCTGCAGCCGAAGGTTCCCAACCGGGCAAAGGTCTATTATTATCGGCATATTACAGATGAGCCACGTATTGCTCGGGCCCAAAAAGGAATCAAATCACTATGCGCTGTAAAACGCTGACTGCTGCCGCAGCGGTTCTCCTTATGTTGACCGCAGGCTGTTCCACTCTGGAACGAGTGGTTTACCGTCCTGATATCAACCAGGGTAACTATCTGGCACCTAACGATGTCGCCAAAATTCGCGTCGGCATGACGCAACAGCAGGTTGCTTATGCTCTGGGTACGCCGATGATGTCAGATCCATTTGGTAGCAACACCTGGTTCTACGTTTTCCGTCAGCAGCCGGGTCATGAAGCCGTGACTCAGCAGACACTGACACTGACCTTTGACAGCAGCGGTGTGTTAACCAACATTGATAACAAACCCGCGCTGACCAAGTAATCATCTGGCCAGAAATACAAAAAGCGCTCAATGAGCGCTTTTTTAATTCAGCTATCCGTCTTATTTTTCGGCGTTTTTCTCAGCCCGCTGGCGACGCAACTCTTTGGGATCGGCAATCAACGGACGGTAAATTTCCACCCGATCGCCGTCGTGCACTTCGTCATGCAGCTTCACCGTACGGCTGTAGATACCGACTTTATTCTTCGCCAAATCGATATCCTCACGCAGCGCCAGAATACCGCTGGAGATAATCGCCTGTTCAACCGTTGCCCCTGCCTGTAGCTTCACACGCTGCAGATACTGCTTTTCCGGCAGTGCGTAGACAACTTCAACGACGATATTAGCCGACACGGTACACCTCTTTGGCGCGAGTGGTGAACGCTTGCACCATGTTGGAAGCCAGTTCTTTAAAGACGCGACCGAAGGCCATTTCAATCAGCTTATTGGTGAATTCAAAATCAAGATGGAACTCGATTTTGCACGCTTCCGGACTGAGCGGTATGAACTTCCAGCCGCCAATCAGCTTTTTAAACGGCCCATCGACCAGGCTCATCAGGATGCTCTGGTTATCGGTCAACGTATTACGCGTGGTGAAAGTCTTGCTGATGCCGGCCTTGGACACATCAACCGCCGCCGTCATTTGCGTCGGCCCAGCCTCCAGCACGCGGCTACCGGTGCAGCCAGGCAGGAAATCGGGATAGGACTTCACATCATTTACGAGTTGATACATCTGTTCCACGCTGAAGGGCACCAGCGCAGTACGGCTAATCTGAGGCATAGCAGGTTCCACATTTAAACACGGGGCAAATAATATCATTTATCTGCTGCTAAAAAAAACGCTGTACCATAACTCGTGCTAAGATAGCCCATTACGCCTCGCAGGAAGGATTGAGGTAACACTGTTTAGAACTAGCGATGACTTCAGGACATTATGACTAAGAAAAAAGCCCACAAACCTGGATCAGCCACCATTGCGCTGAATAAACGCGCCCGTCACGAATACTTTATCGAAGATGAATACGAGGCAGGCCTCGCGCTGCAGGGATGGGAAGTCAAATCTCTACGTGCCGGCAAAGCCAACATCGGCGATAGCTATGTCATTCTGAGAGATGGCGAAGCTTATCTTTTTGGCGCGAACTTTACGCCAATGGCGGTCGCCTCCACCCACTACGTCTGCGATCCGACCCGCACCCGCAAATTGCTGCTCAACCAGCGCGAGCTGGATGCGTTATATGGCCGCATCAACCGTGAAGGTTATACCGTCGTCGCCCTGTCGCTGTACTGGAAGAACGCCTGGTGCAAAGTGAAAATCGGCGTGGCGAAAGGCAAGAAGCAGCACGACAAGCGCACCGACGTGAAAGATCGTGAATGGGCGGTCGATAAGGCGCGCATCATGAAGAACGCCGGGCGTTAATTCCCCTCCTCTGCGGGCCAGTTCCCCTCTGGCCCTGCGCTATATTGTTGTTGTCGCTGCTTTTTCACTCAACAAGCCCGTAGAATCCTCATTTCAGGGGCTAGTAACCGCCTTCACAAATCTGTTATACTTTAAGTACACATTGGGGCTGATTCTGGATTCGACGGGATTCGCGAAACCCAAGGTGCATGCCGAGGGGCGGTTGGCCTCGTAAAAAGCCGCAAAAAAATAGTCGCAAACGACGAAAACTACGCTTTAGCAGCTTAATAACCTGCTCTGAGCCCTCTCTCCCTAGCTTCCGCTCTTAAGACGGGGATCAAAGAGAGGTCAAACCCAAAAGAGATCGCGTGGAAGCCCTGCCTGGGGTTGAAGCGTTAAAACTAATCAGGCTAGTTTGGTAGTGGCGTGTCCGTCCGCAGGTGCCAGGCGAATGTAAAGACTGACTAAGCATGTAGTGCCGAGGATGTAGGAATTTCGGACGCGGGTTCAACTCCCGCCAGCTCCACCAAACATTCATTCATGATGCATCATGAACCTTAAAAAAGCCTGTAACTTCAAAGAGTTGCAGGATTTTTTGTTGCATGTGTGGTCATGATCTCTGTATGAATCTTGACCTTTTGGCACCATGTTTAGCACCACGGTATCGTGGGGCTAAAAAAGCGTGGTGCTAAAACATGCCTAAGCAACTGAAACCCTTAACAAATGTGGAGATCGCTGGCGCGAAGCCCCGTAGCACGGATTATGAGCTACGGGACGGTGAAGGCCTGTACTTGCTGGTTAAGACTTCAGGGAGGAAGGCCTGGCATTTCGAGTATTATCATCCCGTCACCAAAAAACGCACCAAAACCAGCCTTGGCCCTTACCCGGTAGTTACACTGGCCATGGCTCGCGAAACTCGTACGAAATACAGACGACTACTCTGGCAGGGCATCGATCCCCGTCAACACTTAGCAGGAATAGCCGAAGAAAAACGCATCCAGAATGAATGCACGCTGGAAAAAGTGGCGGAACAGTGGCTCAAAGAGAAAAAACGGACCAGCGATCTTAGCGAAGACCACGCCAAAGATGTCTGGCGTTCGCTGGAGATGCACGTCTTCCCTTCTCTGGGTAATACGCCCGTCACCGAGATCCGCCCGAAGATGCTCAAGGAACATCTCACACCGCTGGAAGAACAGGGCATCCTCGAAACGCTGCGCCGGATTATCTCACGGCTCAATGAAATCTTCCGCTTCGCCATCTCCGAAGAGCTCATCGAGTTCAATCCGGCTGACAACCTGGTCGCCCGCTTCAAGAAACCGAAAAAGCAGAATATGCCCGCCCTTCACCCCAGCGAATTGGGCAGACTAATGCTGGCGCTACAGAACGCCTCTATCCGTAAAGAAACCCGCTGCCTTATCGAATGGGAGCTACTGACCTGGGTTCGCCCCGGCGAAGCCGTCAGCGCGCGCTGGTGCGACATCGATATGACAAAAGCGGAATGGCGTATCCCTGACACCTTTATGAAGATGAACCGTTCGCATACGGTGCCGCTCAGCAAACAGGCACTGCGCGTTCTTCAGATCATGGAGCCAGTCAGCCGCCATCGTCCGTGGGTTTTCCCCAGCATTCGCAAACCACTGGAGCACATGCACCAGCAAACCGCGAACGCCGCACTTATCCGAATGGGGTTTGGCGGCGAGCTGGTCGCCCACGGCATGCGCAGCATCGCCAGAACGGCGGGCGCAGGTCATTTTCCCCGTGAAGTCCTGGAGTCTGCACTGGCGCACCAGAAAGAAGATGAGATCGAAGCGGCCTACAACCGCAGCGACTATCTGGAACAAAGGCGACCGCTGATGCAGTGGTGGGGAAACTACGTTGATGCTGCCAGACGGCAGGCATTGCTCGGTGAAGAAGAACCGCTGCGGATCGTGGAAGGAGAATAATGTGACCAGTCCCATTCGTCAGAATCTGTTTGAACGGGAATGTGATATGCCGCTGCTGGAAGCGCGGCATCTTGCCCTCCTGCTTCTCGGCCTCGATGCTTCCCAACCTGCAAACGCCCTGCCGAAAGAACATCAGGAAAATTACCGTATCCTGCACGACGCCATCAGCCGCACTATCAAAGCCACAGGCATGGTCAGCGCCCCGGCGAACAAACGCATGTTCTATGCCGATGAGATGTTCGCGCTGGCCTGGCGGCTTATTGATGACGAACTCACGCCGCCAGAAATTAAGGCCCGTAGCCTGAAGGCGGTAATGAGACTGTCGCGTAACAGTCGTGGCCGCAAGTGGCTGAAGACGCTCGGCGACGATGCGCTGCCGGATCTCGCAGCTTCAACACAACCTTCCCTGCGTGGAATACATAAGCGCGATAAGGCTCGAGAAAATACTGCCCGGCTCTGCTGGCTGCTGGTTCAGCTTCTCGTTGAGGAGACTGACGGGCGTTATGGGACGTCTGATAAACCGGCTTCGGATAGGATACTTCGAAATCTGAAAGAATTGGCTCAAGAGCGGGAATTGCCGTCTGATGGGCTTGGCCGGGGGACGTTTTATGAGGTGTTGAAGATGGGGCGTGAGGAAGAGTAAGTGAGAGCTATTTATTACAGGTTATGGAATACAACTAGATTATAGTTTCTGAACATTTAAGTTGTATTAGCTCAGACCTGATCTGACAGTTACCGGTTATTTATACAGGTATCTGTCAGATTACATCTGGCTTAAATTTTTCTCAGCCCAGATGCGTTTTCCATCAAGTAATGTTTCCATCGGCGTCCGGCCACAGCACATTTTTCCCTGATGGGTTCGCTCATTATTATAGTGAGCCAGCCATTCATCAAGATCTGATTGTAGTGCATCAAGATCTCCATACAGTTTTTTGCGGAACGTCACCTGATAAAACTCGTTCAGTATCGTCCTGTGGAACCGCTCGCAGATACCATTGGTCTGCGGTGACATCGCCTTCGTTTTCGTATGCTCAATGTCATTGATCGCCAGATAAAGCTGGTAATCATGTTGCTCCACTTTGCCGCAGTACTCTGTGCCTCTGTCAGTCAATATCCTCAGCATCGGCAGGCCCTGAGACTCATAAAACGGCAATACACGGTCATTCAGTAAATCTGCCGCTGTAATCGGTGTTTTGGTGACGTAGAGCTTGCAGTGAGCCACCTTTGAGTACGTATCAACGAACGTCTGCTGATAAATACGCCCGACACCTTTCAGGTTGCCTACATAGAATGTGTCCTGCGAGCCCAGATAACCCGGATGGGAGGTTTCAATTTCGCCACAGGCCTCGTCATCACTGGCTTTACGCTCCAGTGCTGCAATCTGAGTATCAGTCAGTTCAATGCCGTCGCGAGCCACTTTTTCTTCCAGCGCTTTCAGGCGTTTTTTGAAGTTCTCAAGTGAGTGGCGCAGCCAGACCGAACGAACGCCACTTCCTGATATGAAAACACCCTGTTTACGCAGCTCGTTGCTGGTCCGGTGTTGGCCATGAGCAGGGGAAGCAATGGCATAATCAACAACGGCCTGCTCAGTGGCATCATCTGTGCGATTCTTAAGATTAGGAGCGCGGCGACTACGGTTTATCAGCGCATCCACACCGCCTTCATCGGCCAGTTCGCGATAACGATAAAACGTATCACGCGAGACCCCCATAATTTTACAGGCTTTTGACACATTGCTGAGTTCTTCAGCCAGATTGAGCAAACCGGCTTTGTGTTTGATGACGGGATTGGTAGTATGAAGCATGAGAGTTACCTCGTGTTTTGTATAAGGATTCGACACCCATATCAAAACCGGTAACTCTCAACCTTTCAAGGTCATATGTCAGATCTGGTCGCGACTAATACATTTAAGTCTTAGCATCTACTTGATTTATATATAGCAAACACTTCGGGTATGACTTTATAGAAAGCAGTTCAATTTCCCTACTGCATCTTCACCTAATCGTTGTGTTTCGTGAGGCATTGATGTGCAGTATTCGATACAGTAGACTGAGAGGGTCCTTTAGCGTTTAGACGATTACGTCTAGTCGGGTGATTAGCCAGACTCTAACTTATTGTGGGGTTTCGTGGTTGCGGTAGTCGTTCTCCGCAGCCGCTTGAACCCATCGCGGCTGCGGAGAACGACTACCGCATCCTTTAGTAAAGGACAGTGGCAAACCGATACTCGGTTTGCCACATTTTCTTTGTCTATGTTTATGATTCCCTAAGGACTAAGGATGCGCCTTAACCTCTATGCGAAACTGGTCAAAATTCAGCCGAGAAACCGTCGGCAAATTGACAGCTTCCTTTTTAATGCACCTAATCGATATAAGGTTTACACCATACCTAAACGAAATGGTGGAGAGAGGATTATCGCGCATCCCTCGCGTGAACTTAAGACTTTCCAATATGGTCTTATAACTATTTTGGAAACTCATTTCCGTATCCATGAAAGTGCAGTTGCTTATAAAAAAGGCTTGGGTATTAAACAAAACGCAACTCTACACTCTAATAATCCTTATATTCTAAAGATGGATTTTTCTGATTTTTTCAATAGCATTACTCCTGATTTACTCTTCATGGCATGTGAATGGAATGATTATGAGTTATCTTCTGCAGAGAAGAGAGTTCTTACAAAAGGTTTATTCTGGAATAAAGCTAAAAATCAGTCTGGTAGGCTTTCATTAAGCGTCGGAGCGCCCAGTTCTCCGCTTATTTCAAATGTAATTATGTATCTCTTTGATGATTCATTCACCAACTTTTGTCAACAGCGAGAGATCACCTATTCACGTTATGCTGATGATCTTACATTTTCGACCCATCATAAAAATGCTTTATTTGATTTACCTAATGAAGTCAGACATTTTCTCAATAAAGAGTATCAGAACAGAATAACATTAAATGAACGAAAAACGGTTTTTACTTCGCGAGCTCATAATCGGCATATAACTGGCGTAACGCTGACAACACAAGGGTCGCTTTCAATAGGGCGAGAACGTAAAAGATTCATTTCCTCCTTAATTCATAAATATAAACTTGGCTTACTTGATCCTGACACCTCTTATTATCTACAAGGACTACTATCATTTGCAATTTATATCGAGCCTGATTTCAGAGTCAGAATGTCTAAAAAATACTCAACCAATACCGTTACAGAAATAATAAAACTGAGGAAAGAAGATGAAGCCTATAGAAAACAATAAATTCATTAAACTTGCCTCTAAATCAAGAAAAGGGGATATTGACTCCTCCTACGAGTTATATACACTTTATCAGACCGGAAAATTTCTAGAGCAAGATATTCATAAAGCACAGGAATATCTTGATTTGGCACTTAAACAATTTAGCCAACAAAAAATAAGATTCACACAACTGTCTCTTCTGAATTTTAGGATTATAGATCGCCTTAATCTAGATATGACAAAAAGTCAAATTCAAGTACTTGTTGGAAACAATGGTGCGGGAAAAACAACTGTACTGGATGCAATTTCTTATAGTCTGAGTTGGCTTATACAACGCATTGTACACAAAGGTGGAAGAGCCAGAGACATAGAGAAATCGGATATCAGTATAGGTAATAATGATGGTTATAGTTCTATTATAGCCAAGATTGGTCTCAAACATAATTATAACTCAACACTTGAGTTATGTGAAGTTGAAGAAGGAAGTATTGTAAACAAAAAGAGTTATTATTCATCTTTCACTAGGTTAGGTAATTTGTATAAACTAGCTTGCGATAAAGATGAACGTTTTGAACTGCCACTTCTAGCGTACTATGGAGTGATGCGCTCTACAGATATCAATTCAAAAGATGTATCTGACTTTGATGAAACATCAGCCATAGAAATTAGCAATCGTTTTGACGGATATAATAATGCTCTTACTGGGAAAGCAGACTTTAAAGCTTTCTTTCGTTGGTATAAACGTCTTGATGACGTAGTTAAACACGAAGCAACTTCAGCATTTCAAACTGATCCCAAAATACTCGCATCACTGGAAACATTAGCATTAACGGATTCAAAGTCTCGTAAACTACTAGATGATCTTATCCTTAGTCTTAAGGAACGCCAAGAGTACGAAGGAAGCAGTAGCGCTAAAAGAAAACAAACAATCATAAATAATGCTGTTTCGTTATTTATGGAGGATTTTAGTAACCTAAATGTAGAGTTGAAACCAACACTACATCTTTCAATTGAAAAAAATAATAAAAAAATAAATGTTCTTCAACTATCTCAAGGTGAAAAATCACTTTTGGCCTTAGTCCTTGATATATGTAGAAGAATGATGGTACTCAACCCATTATCAGAAAACCCGCTACTCACTGCAGGTATTATTCTTATTGATGAGGTGGATTTGCATCTACACCCGGAATGGCAACGTAATATCTTGAAAAACTTCAGTAGAGTTTTCCCAAATTGTCAATTCATTGTTTCGACTCATTCACCTCAAGTGATAAGCGAAGTAAAACATCATCAAATTTGTATACTGGGTAAAGATAGCAATGGAAACTTTAATGCATCCAAACCTGAACAATCATATGGACTGACATCAAATGAAGTTCTTAATGAAATAATGAACACTGGCTTTCAAAAACTAGATCGTTCACCTGAAGTACAGAAAGAAATTGATGATGTATTCATGCTTATAGAGGAAGGTAAAATAGAAGAAGCGAAAAATAAAATTAATAAAATAGAATTAGACCTCAATGGAGAAATACCTGAATTAGTTAGTGCTAAATTTGACATCGAACTTCAGGGATGGGACAAAGAATGAGAGAGATACGAAAAGGATCTGAACCGCGCTTACTCACAGAATATCGTTCCAGAGGGGGAGAATATGATGGACCTAATTTTACACCTGTAAAAAATGCCATCAGATCATCTTTGTTGACAGAGCAGGGATATCTCTGCGCCTATTGTATGACTCGCATAACGGCCGAAACAATGAAAGTGGAACATTGGGCATGCCAATCAAACAACCCGCGACTCCAGCTTGATTATTCAAATCTGTTAGGTTGCTGCATGGGATCTGAAGGAGAAAAATTCACTAGTCAAACTTGTGATACAAAAAAAGGTGATAAACCATTAAAATATAACCCCAGCAAACAACAAGATCAAATTAATAACCTCATAAAATATGATGGGCAAGGAAAGATATTTTCAACAGATAGAGAGTTCTCGGCACAAATTAATACTGTACTCAACCTTAACAAGGTCAGGCTAGTACAAAACAGATCATATATACTTACATCTGTACGCCAAAAACTTTCCAGTAAAACGGGTAAGCGCAGCAGAACAGAAATCAGGCGTTTTTTAGATGATTACCTGACTCTCAATCAAGATGGGCAATTGAGAGAATATTGCGGGCTTGTTGAATACTACCTCTTATCAAAAATATGATTACTCAATCAGGAGTTAAGCAGTCATTTAACAAGGTAATCAAAATTTAATATCTGTATGAAATATTTTGGTGCTTATTCTTCCTTCCAAACCTCCATCTTATTTTTTGCAGACCTTAAGATAAGGTCTGCTATTATGAAGAGTTCACTGTCGTACGTTGCCATCCATTATATGTAGTCCCGTTAGAATTACAGCTTGTTAACTTCTCTTTTTTCAATTAATTCATTCATATCCATTAGGGTTTAGGTCTCTTCGGACTCATTACTTTCTATCCGGGCTTAATTTTTTCACCCGGACCTATACCTCCCCTCCCCGTTCCGCGCTATAACCGCTCCGACACTCTGTTCCCGTCCCGTGAGGTGCAATCATGAAAACCAGTGCAGACAGTAACGATGCTTTTCCCGAAAGCGGCAACGTGCGTATGCGGCAGGTAGTCCAGTTTCTGGCGATGAGTGAATCGTCGGTTTACCGCCTGCTTAAAGACACCGACTTTCCCCGCCCCGTCCACCTCTCTTCCCGACTGGTGGTCTTCGATGCCGCTGAAATCCGTCAGTGGCAACAGCGCCGCACCGCCATCCGTTAATCCACGCTCAGGGATGAGCCGACTGATACTCCATCATGAAACGAGCCCCTTTTCTCAACAAGCAGTCTCCCGACCGCACACTCGAAGTGGTGATCCTTGCCGGAAGCCTGGCATGGGAAACCTCACGCGTATGGCGAAAAGATCCTGACCGGGAAGATGATATTACTCCGGTGGTACTCGGCCCGGATGAACTGGAGGATCTGGCCAACCTGACCATTATCAGGCCCGACACGCTCTACGTCCGGGTACTGCGCACCGGCGATATTCGCGAAGAAGACCTGCTGAAAATCGCCGTAAAACTGGCGCACGCGGGCGTGCAGATGGCCCGGCTGATGACCCCTGATGGTGAGGTACTGGAAGACTGGAGCAGTCAGCTTGCACGCCTGCGACAGGAAAGGCCTTCTGACATCCTGCCGGATCACTTCCGCCTCGATGAAGAAGCGCTGTGGTTTGATAAGCTGACCGAACGACGCGACGGTGAAAGCGATGTCCAGCCCCAGCGCATTTGTTCCCCTCTGCGCGTCACCGCCATCACCTACGACAGCCATGACGGCAGCTATGGCCGACTGCTGGAATGGCACACCACCACCGGGCAGTTGCGGCGCTGGGCCATGCCGATGGCGATGCTCAGCGGCAACGGCGAGGAGTTGCGGCGCATCCTGCTGGAGAACGGTCTGACCTATATCTCCACCCGCCCCGCCCTGCGCAGCCTGCTGTGCGAATACATCTCGCGGTCACTCCCCGGACGCCGGGTCACCTGCGTGGAGAAAACCGGCTGGCACAACGGCGTGTACGTGCTGCCGGATGAGGTTATCGGTCCCGGTGGCGACAACGTCATCCTCCAGGGCAGCCACTATCTGACCGGCGGCTTTGCGCAGGCCGGTACGCTGGCGGAATGGCAGGAGCAGGTCGCCGCGCTCTGTGCAGGCAACTCGCGTCTGGTCTTTGCCGTCTGCTGTGCGCTGGCCGCCCCGCTGCTGCGCCTGACCGGAACGGGTGGCGGGGGTTTCCACCTGCGCGGTGAGTCCACCGATGGCAAGACCACGGTGATGAAAGTGGCCGCTTCCGTCTGCGGTGGCACGGATTACTGGCACTCCTGGCGGGCCACCGGAAATGCGCTGGAGGGAATTGCCAGCCGCCACAACGATGCCCTGCTGCCACTTGATGAACTGCGCGAAGTGGACCCGCGTGAGGCCGGGATGATTGCCTATATGCTGGCGAACGGTCAGGGCAAGGGGCACGCCCGCACCGACGGCGAAGTGCGTAACCGCAGGCACTGGACGCTGCTGCTGTTCTCCACCGGGGAGCTGTCGCTGGCGGAACATACCGAGCGAGCCGGGGAGCGCCTCTACGCCGGAATGGATGTGCGCATGGTACAAATCCCCAGCGATACCGGGCAGCATGGCGCGTTTGAGCAGCTGCAAGGCTTTGCCAGCGGCCAGCAATTTGCCGATGCCCTCTGCGACCGGGTGGCCCGCTTTCACGGCACCGCCTTTCGTGCCTGGCTGGCCTTCCTCACCCGCGACATGGACGCCAGCACCACACTGGCAAGAGAGTTACTTCGCCGTTACCAGACCGCCCTGATGCCGGACAACGCCGGAAACCAGGTGCAGCGCATCGTGGCCCGTTTTGCCCTGCTGGCGGTGGCCGGGGAGATAGCGACGCTGCACGGCATCACGGGCTGGCAGGAAGGCACGGCGTATGAGGCGGTGCAGATCTGCCTGCACGCCTGGCTGAATGAACGCGGCCATATCGCCAACCAGGAGGATGAAGGCGTGCTGGCGCAGATCAAGCGGTTTATCACCGCGCACCAGTACAGCCGCTTTGCCTCGTGGGATGGCCCGGACCGCCCGCTGAATATGGTAGGCTTTCGCCGGGTGGAAAAAGATCCGCTGACGGGTGAAGAGCACACACTGTTTCACATCCTGCCGGAGGGCTGGCGGGAAATGTGTCGGGGATTCAGTCCCACCAGAGCGGCCAGGTTATGTCTGGAAGCAGAATGCCTGCTGCCCGGCAGCGACGGGAAATACCAGTCGCAGGTTCGCCTGCCGGAGATCGGCAAAGCCAGGGTCTACCGCCTTACCTCCCGCATCCTCAGTATCTGAGTGCAGTCTCGCGAGTCTTAAAAAAAGGTGGTACAGGGTGGGACAAGTGGTACACGCAGAGCTGGCGCGGGTTTCAGCGTCCCACATTACAGAATTTGGTTTAAAAAAAGTGGTACAGGGTGGGACAGCCGTTGCTGAGTCTGTCCCACTTTTCAGGCTGGTATTTTTCAGGTGGTACAGCGCAAAGCCACGGCTGGCGCGGTTGTACCACTTGTCCCACCTGTACCACCTCAAAAACAGAAGAAATGAAAATGGCGAAAAGGGACTGAAAAGGCAAAGGCCGAAAGGAAGGGAGAATAAGGGGGAACGGGCTTGCCCCTAAAGAACAACAAGCGGCAAATTGTAATTTTGAAAAATCTAAAAGCCTAGCAGCAATAATTATTTGTATTAGCTTAGACTTAACGTAAGTGCTTCTCATATAATACACAGTGAAATCTGACAATCAGCTATGAGTGGGAAAGGATGTTTGAGTCTTTCCAATTATTCAAACCTTAACATATTCTATAATCAGAAAATCATGACCATGACTAATATGGACTGTATTTTAAATTTGCATCTAGCTATTCACATCAACAAACCTAATAAAAATATAGCAACATAGTAGCCACCTATAATTAATAGAAAAAGTCATCGCAAGCACTAAGCGATATTAATTAGATATCAAGTTGCGTTCAAATATAACTATAACACCAAGAGTCAAATGCAGGTTATCCATATGTAATTCGTATTCATCTTGTTCGGCATCAGGCCTCAATAAAAAACTTGTTGCTGTAAAAACATCAATTTTAAAAGAAACTCCACTTGGGATTTCATGCCTTAATGCATTTATGTATTTTTTATATTTACTCTTTAATGTTCTTATCCTATCTTCCTTGTGTTGGGTTGTAATGCAATAATTTTTCTTTGTTGATGCATTATATGAATGAAATGAACAATTTAATGCTAATTCCAGAGTTGAAGTTCCTGTAGGCCCCGTATGTTTAAAATATTCAAAATTTCTTCTTATATCAGAGATTAGGAGGTTTTTAGCAGGATTATCTCCTTTTACTTCAATAGCACATTTAGGTATATCGAAACATGATCTACTGTCCAATATAGCGATATCTATCCTTCCAGATCTTGTTGTGTTCGCATTTTCTCTAACAATGTGTTTGGAGAATATATTGTTAGGTTCAAGCCTTTTCAAGACAGGTACTGTTGCACTGATAAATTCGCCTGTAGGATATTCAAATATGACCTTGTCATCATCATAGCAAAAACATTCACTTTCGACTAAAGCAAGACCTATAGATACAGTAGCCACATACTCTGTATTTATTTGCCCACCAGAACTAAAATTCATTAAATAAGTGACGCCAGCTGATTTTTTCATTCCAGATTTAACAGCATCTACAATATCCGTATTATTCACATTTTCACCACTATATAATTACATCACTATGTTAGATATTTCAACAACCTTAAACTTCAATATGTTTACAAATTCCCCCTTCATTTATTATTTTATATTAATATAATCCTCTTTTGGAACGGAATTATTTCTCCGATTAAGTTTAGCCCTGTATCGTAGTCGTGTCATTTCAAGTCGAATATTCGAATTCAATCCTGCTTCTTCGCGAGGTATTTTTCTTCCTGTTCAAGCAACTTTGTTATCGTTTCAGATACTTGTTTCAGGACTATTTTACGCTGCATTGCCGATAAAAATTTGAACATGTCGTTTAGAAATTCAAGATCTTTTTCAGCAGAGCCTTCCGAAGCTTGAGTATCTTCCTGCTCTTCAAGTAACCATGCCGTGCTGATACCTGTCGCACGGGCGATCTTAAGCAACACATCAGCCTTAGGAAGATTTTGCCCATCCACATACTTCTTAACCATTGGTTCACTGACCCCAATCTTTTGGGCCAATGAGGCATTGGTATGTTTTGTCAGCAGCATGGCCTGCGCCAGGCGTCTGCCAAACTGGATTTTGTGATCTTCTTCGCGATTCTTGCTTTCTGTTTTGTCCATCAATCTAACCAGAAGAACAACTCTTTGATATTCAAAAAGTAATTAAAGATCACCAATAAAGAAGAAAGTTAATATTTTTGTTTGAACTTAACTTTCTTGTGTTATAGTAATCTGTACAAATTGCAGACTATCACCCTCTGCAAACCCAACTACTGAGCATCGCACACTCAGGGCTGAATTGCCACGCATCCGCTCGCCCTGAAAACAGCTCAGTTCACAAAAACACGCCACAAGCGGGGATAATAAAGAAAGCAGTATGAGCCATAGCTGTTTATCGCCATTACCGGAGCCCCAGACGCTTACGCCTGTCATGTCTTAACCTCTGTCCGATAAGTCTGTGCGCTCCGGGCCTTTTACCCGGAGGACTCCTTATGTGGACAGTCAGCCTCGCTGAGGCGTTTATTCATGTATTCCAGGCCGCAGGCAAAATCTTCCTCGACATGATGACGGGGCTTATCCCGATGCTTATCTGTCTGCTGCTGGCCATCAACTTCCTGATGAAGCTGGTCGGCACCGTACGGATGGAGAAAGTCGCCGCCCTGCTCGGCCGCTCGCGCATTCTCACCTACGGCGTACTGCCGGTACTCGGCTGGTTTTTTATGAGCAGCCCCGGCGCGCTCACTTTAGGCAAACTCCTGCCCGAAAAGAGCAAGCCTGGTTATGAAGATGCCCTCGGTACCACTGCCCATCCCCTCACCAGCCTGTTTCCCCACGTGGTGCCGTCGGAGCTGTTCGTCTGGCTCGGCGTCGCCGCCGGGGTTAAGGCGCTCGGCCTGCCCGCCACCTCGCTGGCGCTGCGTTATATCGCTGCCGCCATGCTGATTGGTTTAATCCGCGGGATTATCACCGAGTACCTGTTCCTGCGGCTCAGCAAGCGGGGGAATTCGCCATGATGATTTACTGTGCACGTATCGTCGCTATCGGGTTGTTCGTCGCCGATGGCCTGACCGACAAAATGCTCATCACCTTCGACAGCAACGGGCCGAAGGACTGCCTCGATTACTCGCTGTCGCTGGAGCCGTCGTTCCGGGAAGAGAGCCTGATGATACTCCCCGGCGACCGCCTGCTGCTGGCGGGGCACGATTATCTGGTGACTGCCGTCGGCAAGGGGGCACAGCAGGCGCTGTTTGAACTCGGCCACCTGACGCTGGTGTTTAACGGTGACCTGAATCCCTGCCACGTCGGCGCGGTTCATCTCTCCGGCTCGGTGCCAAACCTGCGCGACCTCCACGGCAATCTGGTGATTGAGGAGGGACGCCCATGAACACGGTGCTTATTCCGCCAGGTCCCGGCGGCTACGGCAAGGGGCTGTGGCTGCCCACAGGGAGCGGCAAAAAGGTGCTGTCGCTGACCGGACGCGAAATCCATCCGGTGGCGATAGAAATCGGCGCACTCACCGAATCGGAAATCGTCAACGGCTTCTCAGACATTCCACCGGATAACGACATCCTGTGCGTGGTGATTAACTGCGCCGGGTCCCTGCGCTGCGGCCTCTATCCGCAAAAGGGTATCCCGACCATCAACGTGCTCCCCACCTGGCGCGCCGGGCCGCTGGCGCAGTTTATTAACGAGGATAACTACGTCTCCGGCGTCACCATGGAGCAACTGGTTCTGGTAGATACCGCCGAAGCCCCGGATGGTAAACCTGAAACGACTCAGGAGCCTGCACCACGGGTTATCACCGCACCGCCACCTGCACGTGGCGCGGAAAAACTGGTACGTATGGTTGAAAAGACAGGCACCGCCGTCGGCCATGTTATCGCCCTGCTGTTCGCCGCCAGCCGCGAGGCGGTGGACGTGTCGCTGCGCAACGTTATCCCGTTTATGGCCTTTGTCTCGCTGCTGATAGCGCTGGTGCAGGAGACCGCGCTCGGCAGCCTGATTGCCCATGCCCTGACGCCGCTGGCGAACTCGCTGTGGGGGCTGGTGGTGCTGTCACTCATCTGCGGCATTCCGTTCCTCTCCCCGGTGCTCGGGCCGGGCGCGGCCATCTCGCAGGTGATTGGCGTGATGATTGGCACCCAGATTGGCGCGGGTGCGATATCCCCGGCCTTCGCCCTGCCCGCGCTGTTCGCCATCAACGTGCAGGTCGGCTGCGACTTCGTACCGGTGGGACTCTCCATACAGGAGGCGAAGCCAGAGACCATCGCGAAGGGCGTCCCCGCCTTTCTGCTCTCGCGTCAGTTAACCGGACCGCTGGCGGTCATAGTCGGCTGGCTGTTTTCCCTGGGTTTATTCTGAGGACTCATATATGAACAAAATCAGAGCCGCCGTGGTGGGCGCAGGCATCTACGGCAAGCACCATATGAATGCGTACCGCCATAACCCGGACACGGTGCTGGTCGCCATCTGCGAAACAGACGAAGAACGCTGCGATGATCTGTCTATGGCATACGGCGTCCAGGGCTACACTCGGCTGGATCGGTTACTGCAACAGGAAGCCATTGATATCGTTTCGGTGGCGACGCCAGACCCGTACCACACCGAATCCATCCTCACCGCCCTGCGCCACAGCAAACATGTGCTGGCGGAGAAACCGCTCGCCACCTCGGTACGCGAGTGTGAGCTTATCGTGGAGACGGCGCGGCAGCGGGACCTACTGGTCGGCGTCGATTTCCACAAACGCTGGGACCCGGCGGTGATGCGCATTAAGGCTGAACTGGAGAAGCCGGAGGCCGGGCGCATCCTGCGCGGGCATATCAGTATGGATGACGTGATAACGGTCCCGACGCAGTGGCTGAACTGGGCGGGCGCAAGCTCTCCGGTGTGGTTTCTTGGCTCACACTGCTTTGACCTGGTGCGCCACCTTTCCGGCCAGGAAGTGGTGTCGGTGTATGCCATCGGGCAGAAGCGGCTGATGGTTGAATGCGGCATAGAAACCTTCGACAGCGTGCAGAGCCTGCTGACGATGGCAGACGGCAGTTCGTGGGTGGTGGAAAACTCGTGGGTGCTACCGGAGGGCTTTCCGAAGGACAACGACGGGCGTATCGATATTCTCTGCGAGGCAACCTATATCCGCAGCACCTCCCAACATCGCGGGCTGGAAATCATCACGCCGGGCATGACGCTCACGCCCAACAGCTACTTCATCAACTACCGCAACGGTGTCGCCAGCGGTTTCGGTATCGATCCTATAAACGACTTTGTGCGGGCGGTCAGGAACCGGTCTCCGTACCCGGTGACGGCAGAGGACGGGCTGGCGGTAAGCCGGATTTGCGAAGCGGTGCATCGCAGTCTGAAGAGCGGAAAGCCTGAAAAAATTTGAGCTACTGGCGCGGATAGTTCTCTGCGCCAGTTTCGTACGATTTTATTAAGCTCTATCCACGCGTCACCATAAAATCAGACGTCACGCTCCCACTATCAAACCAAGTGTACCAACCTCCATCTGCTGGAATAGTAATACGCGTATGCTTTGCCACAGCAATATTCACATACTTAGTATATTTAGGGAAAGCATACGTTTTTCTCTGTCGAACCAACTGACTACCGTGTTTTGGATAATGTTATTTATTTCATGCCCTATATTTCCTTCGATACATATAAAAAATTATTCTTTATAAAAAATCGCAAAATTTTCCGACTATTTGTTTGCGCTACCACACATTATAAAAATTGGATGAGCGGATAGTTTTGTTCGGGCGCATGAAAGCCTCTCCGCGCCAACTCGATAAAACTATCTGAAAGCCACTATATGAGGATTAAATAATGGAAACTGAGCATGAAGCTATCAATATTTCATTAACCATTGAAAATGGTGTTGTTACCAATGTTCGCCAGATTCGAAAAGATGAACATATAGCCTCCCTGGACACTTTTCTATGGATGGTAAAGCGCGCTGGCTATGAAGTTGTTGCGCCTCAAGAAAGCACTCAAGATCCAGAAAATATCAAGGTTCTCGCTGAAGTCGAATAAATGAATACATTGCCCAGAATGATTAAATTGTATGTACAACTGTAATCAGGAAATCAGGCGCAGAGTTCCCCCTGCGCCTTCACCTCAGTGATGCTGCAACAACACCTGCGAAATCTTCCTCGCCTCACCAGCCGGATCCGCCGAATGCGTGATCGCTGATCCCACAATCACAACATCCGGGCCTAACAGCGCATAGTCCTTCACCGTCTGGCTGCTGATGCCGCCTGCCACGGCAATCCGGGCTTTCCGGCGCGCCTTCAACATCGTTATCAAATCATCTATCGGCTTGCGCCCCGCCGCCTGCTGGTCGGTGCCCGTGTGTACCGCCAGCATATCCGCGCCCGCCTCCTCCAGCAGGCGAACCCGCGCGGGGAGATCGTCGACGCAGATCATATCCACCACCACCTGCTTTCCGGCCTCTTTTGCCGCGCGGATGCACGACTGGATCGTCAGCACGTCGGTCACGCCTAACACCGTGACATAGTCTGCCCCGGCGTCGAAAAGCAGTTGCGATTCAAAATGGCCGCCATCCATAATTTTCGCATCCGCCAGCACTTCTTTATGCGGATATTTTTCTTTAATGGCTTTAATTGCGTTCACACCTTCCCGAATAAGAAAGGGGGTTCCCACTTCAATAATATCAACGTCGTCAACCACCTTATCAATAAATACCAGCGCTTCAGGCAGGGTTAACTCGTCCAGGGCAAGCTGTAATTTCATGTTGGTTTCCTTGTGTCGAATGACTTATTCGAGGTTGGCGTGTAGCGCAAAACCTTTGGTTAAGCGATATCCCGTCGACTGCGCCAGATTCACAATCATGGCGTCGCCCAGCACCATGACGGCCTCTTCAAACAGGCTGCCGCCGGGCAGAATACCTTTCACGTTATCGGGTCCATCCGGCAGTTTGTCGGTATAGGCCGGGATCCTGACCACCACATCAGCCAGTTTCCCCAGCGAGGACTCGGGGAAAATGGTCAGCAGGGCCACTGTGCCGCCCAGTTGCTTTGCTTTCGTAGCCACATTCACCAGCGAAGCCGTTTCGCCCGATGCGCTGGCAAGCAGCAGCAGGTCGCCTTTTTGCAACGCAGGCGTGACCACATCTCCGACAACATGCACCTTCAGGCCGATATGCATCAGGCGCATCGCAAAAGCTTTCAGCATTAACAGCGAGCGCCCTGCACCAAAAACAAACACCATGTTCGCTTCAGCGATGGCCTGATCCAGACGCGCCAGAGCAGCGCCATCAATCCGCGCCATCGCCTGATGCAGGTCAGTACAGGCAACGCCTGCAACAGATTGCGTTTCCATCATGCGTCCTCCTGGCAGAGCGGGAATAAATCTTCCTGATACTCGAGCATCCCCATGATTTCCCGGACATAGTTATCGACATGCCCCAGAAAGTGGAAACGTTCCGGTGCGGCGCGATAGCGCTGGTAAAGCGGCGTATCGAAGGTGATGCCAAGATGCGGATTCTCTTTGACGGTGGCGAATTTGATGTGCGGAATATGCGGGTAGTAATGATTCTTGCGCACGCAGAGCTGCCCGTTCTCCTCCACGATGTAGCAGGCCATACCGTGGTAAAACTGCACCGTGTCGTAGTGAACCGCGCAGGGTTTATAGGCCAGGTTGCTGAATACCAGCGGCCCGTCGCCGATATTGATAGAGCAGTGGCCGTAATTCGGCGGCACGATAATGCTCTGCCCCTCCTTCACCACCGCCACGATAAGATCGTCCACCAGCAGATCTTTTGGCTCAACGGCAAAATCCGGCGACTTTTGCAGGATATACGCCGCAGTGCCCTTAATCACTTCATACACTTCCGGATGGGTGTTGCGCCGCGTATCGTTATAGCCGTGATAGTGACCGCTGGTTTTCTTGCGCTCCTTGCCAATCGTTCCCGGCATGATGATGGTGATGTCGTACTGATACTGATCAGCGGCAAGCCGTTCCTGATCCTCCGGAAAGCACAAGCCGCGATAAACATCGTAAGCCGGTTCATCGCATAACGCTTCGGTGAACTCCGGTAAGACTACCGCCATCTGCCCGGCGCTTTTGCGGCCAAAGCCGAGATAGTTTAGCGGCGGTTTCAGCGCCATCACGCCGTCGTCATCGAGGTACAGCGGCAGGCCGCTGTGGTGTAGCTGTTTCATTTTTGCCTCCTGTATACACGTCATACTTCAAGTTGTTGCTGCGTTGGCTGCGCGCCTTCATCCCGGTCACATAGTTATCTATGCTCCCGGGAACTCACGCGCTTGCCGCCTTGCTACAACTCGAATTATTTAGTGTATGGGTTCACAATGTCCGGAAACCGGATGCGCTTTAATCGCGCGGATCGCCTCTTTCAGCCGATCGGATTTCATGCCAAATACGCTCTGAATATTGTTCCCGACCTCGACGACGCCCGCCGCGCCAAGCTGTTTCAGCAGCGCTTTGTCCACCAGCGTCTTATCCATCACGTCAATGCGCAGACGTGACATGCAGGCTTCGATGCTGGTCATATTCCCCAGCCCGCCATAGGCCAGAATGATGCCGCTCACGAGGTCGTTCTGTTCGTTTTCCTGCGCCACAGTGCTTTCTTCGACTTCACGCCCCGGCGTCAGCAAATTCCAGCGGCGGATGGCAAAGGTAAACAGGACGTAGTACACCACGCCCATCACCAGCCCGACCGGGAACACCATGTACCAGTGAGGCGCGCGCGGCAGGACGCCAAAGAACAGATAGTCGATAAGCCCGCCGGAGAAAGAGAGCCCGATGTGCACGCTGAACCACTCCATCAGCAGGAACACCAGCCCCGCCAGGACGGCGTGAATGCCATACAGTACGGGCGCAACAAACAGGAAGGAGAACTCAATCGGCTCGGTGATGCCGCAGACGATGGAGGTGATCGCGCCGGAGAGCATAATGCCCTTCACTCGCGCTTTGTTTTCCGGGCTGGCGCAGCGATAAATCGCCAGCGCTATCGCCGGAATGCAGAACATCTTGATCGGCGTCAGCCCGGCCATAAAGGTTCCAGCGGTAATCGGTACCTGATCTTTCAACTGGGCAAAGAAGATAAGCTGGTCGCCATGTACCACCTGCCCGGCTTTGTTCACGTACTCGCCAAACTGCAGCCAGAACGTCGGCCACCAGACATGGTTAAGACCAAACGGGATCAGCAGCCGCTCGACAAAACCAAACAGGAAGGCGGACACGCCCGCCCCCTGCACCGTCATGGTATTCGACAGGCCATTAATCAGATGCTGAACCGGCGGCCAGACCACCGCCATCACCAGCCCGACAAACAGCGCGGCGAAGGAGGTGACTATCGGCACGAAGCGCTTTCCGGAAAAGAACTCCAGCCACGAAGGAAGCTGAATGCGGTAATAGCGTTTATACAGCCAGGCGGCAATAATCCCGATGATGATGCCGCCAAACACGCCGGTCTGGAGCGAAGGGATGCCCAGCACCATCGTGTAGTCACGCACCTGCGCCACCGACTCGGGCGTGATCCCCAGAAACTGGCCGATGGTCACGTTCATAATCAAAAAACCGGCGATCGCCGACAACCCGGCAATGCCCTGATCGTCACTGAGCCCCACCGCCACGCCGACCGCAAACAGCAGCGGCAGGTTAGCGAAAATCGCACTGCCCGCTTCCGCCATTAGCTTCAGCACGTGAACCAGCCAGTCAGCGCCGAGAAACGGCAGGCTGGCGACAATATTGGGATCCTGAAAGCTGATGCCGAAGGCCAGCAAAATACCGGCGGCAGGCAGCATGGCAATGGGGATCATTAACGATCGCCCGATGCTTTGTAACATTTGCAGAAGGTTGAATCTTTTCATCTCGATCTCCTGAGCGCGTCTTTATGACAGGGATTCGCACAACAGCAGGTTCTGCTCCGAACACCTTCAGTATCCGAACCTGAGATGATTAAAAAAACAGCAATCAAAGACGAAAGTTATTTCCGGTTTTCGCTTAAAACCGGAAAATTTATGAGGACAATCACGCCAGAAGCCATCAGAAAGGGATAAAAGAGGAAATCGCGTTCGGCGGGAGGCCATCATATGAGTATCTTCGAGGCGCATTTTCGCAGGCTGCACGCCCGCTACGGCGCAGGTCAGACGCACGAATTACAGATGCAGGAGATCGCCGCCATCTTCGGCTGTTCGGTGCGTAACTGCCGGATTGCGTTGAAGAAGATGCATCTGGAAAAATGGCTCGACTGGCAGCCCCAGCGCGGACGCGGCAAGCGCTCACGGCTCCACCTGTTAACCTCGCCGGAAAAGCTGTTCAGCCAGAACGTCAATAAGCTGCTGGAGAAGCAGGATTACGGCAACGTGCTGCGCTTTATCGGCAACGACAAGTATCTGCTGGATCGCCTGAGCCTGTGGCGCTTTGGGGTACAGGATAAAAGCAGCGAAACGCGGGTGCGCATCCCCTACTACCGCAATCTGGATCCGCTTAACCCGCTCGTCCCCCTGCGGCGGACCGAACGCCATCTCCTGCGCCAGTGCCTCAGCGGACTGACGCGCTATGACGCCGTTCAGGGCAGGATCGTCCCCGATATTGCCCACTACTGGACCCACAACGAGGACTTTACCCGCTGGGAGTTCTGGCTGAAATCTACCGCCCGCTTTGCCGATGGCAGCGAACTGGATGCCTGCGCCGTTCAGCGCTGCCTGCTTGCCGCCAGCCAGAGCCCGCAATTCGCCCCGCTTTTCAGCCCAATCAAAACCATCACCGCAGACGCCCCCTGGCATCTGGTGATTGAAACGCATCATCCGGTCAGACGTCTAGACTGCCTGCTCGCCACCCAGCCGACGATGCTGTTCGATTACCAGCACGGACACATCCGCTGTACCGGCGCTTTCCACCTGCAGGAGCACAGCGACAACTTTATGGTTCTGCGGCGCAATCAACACTGGCACCAGGCGCGGCCCGGACTGGATGAGATCACCATTTTCACCTGGGCTCCGGAGCATATCAGCATGAGCTTTATTCCCCTGCTGCGGGGCGAAGAGGCGCAGGATGACCGCCCGCTCAACGAGCGCAGTCTGGAGCAGGGGTGCTGCTTTGTGCTGCTCGACGGTGACGGGGCCTTCGCAGATGAGGCCGGAAGACGGTTTATAAATTACCTGCTACAACCTGTCGAACTCCTCAGCCAGACGCAGCTTCCCGACGAATATGCGCGCATTCTCTCCGTGGCTCAGGGTATGCTACCGCAGTGGAACCACCGCCCGGTGGATTTTGGCGGGGTCACCGCGCCGTTTAACCTGCGTCAACCGGTCATCATCAGCACCTTTCAGCAACCGGAACTGGTGGAGCTTGCCGGAGCAATTCGCATCCTGCTTGAGCGCTGGCATATTCGCGCCGAAATACGGATCGACGCATTTGACAGCTTTAACAGCCAGCCGCGCCCTCCCGCGGATATCTGGCTTAGCAACTTTATGCTTGATACCCTTTCGGTTCCGGCTTTTCTGGAATGGCTGGCGTCCACCACGCTGTTTACACGCTTGCCTGAAGCCCAGCGACAAAACCTGAACGCGCTGTTACCGGCGATTCTGAACAGCGACGATGAACAGGCGTTCGCTACGATTGCCGCCTTTTTCCACGAGATTACCCATCAGCGATATGTCATTCCTTTGCTGCATCACTGGATGGAATTTGCGACCGAGAAGTCATTTACCTGGCGGGATTTAAATACGCTGGGATGGCCGGATTTCAGCCAACTTTGGCTCGAATAATGCTATGCCCGCAAAAGCTCGCTAAAGGGCCTTTAAAGGCCTTTAAGGGTAAGGGAGAGAAGTGCGGGATTTGGGGAGGGGAACGGTAGACAAATTCAGTCCTCACGACGGAGACTGTTCAAATGTCTCTGTACTGACGCCCCAATATGGCTTTACCGCCGTCTCCGATTGTTGAACACGTCAATGTCATCGAAGATATCGACACGAGCCAGACCTCAGGTTTGTAGACCCGTTTTCTGATGACTGCTTTTTCAGTGAACTGAAGCAAGGTCGTGGGGCATGCTCTCGCTGTAGCGGAGGTCACCACTGTGCTTAGATTCAGCTTATGACGTCAGTCGATAGTGCGATTGCACCAGACCTGAAGGGAAGCTGCGGCTGGATAATAGCGTCAGATCGATATCATGGGGCAGTACTCCGAACAGCGGTTTTCCCGAACCGAGCAGGACAGGAACGGTAGTGATAACGTGTATTAGTCGCGACCAGACCCTCGCGCAGGAACGACTGTATTAACTGCCCACCATCGATATAGACCCTGTGCACGTTTTTCTCCATCAGGTCAGCAAGAGCCTCCCCTGGCGTGCGGCATGAAAACTGCACTTTGCCCTTCAGCGCCTCTGGCACGGGAATATCGGTTAGCTGTCGGGAAAGCACCAGCACAGGTTGATCATAAGGCCATTCGTCAAAAGTCAGCACTTTCTCATAGCTGCCTCGCCCCATAATGATCCAATCTTTGTCCGCGATGAATGCGGCATAGCCATGATCTTCTGTCGGGTCATCGCGCTTCAACAGCCAGTTGATATCGCCATCCTGTCGAGCGATATAACCATCAAGACTGACCGCGATGAAAACATGTGTGGTAATCATCAAGTGCTCCGTATTCAGGTTGCATATATCTCGTTGAGTTTAGCAATGTAAACGATATTGATATGCTCCGATAAAGCCACATCATAATGTTCTCAACGTCCGTTCTAGGCACGAAGCAAGCAAGTTATCTAAGCTGAAGGTCCGCTGTGAGCGAAAAGCGGACATAGACCGTTACGAGTCGCGTCTCATCAGAAATTCGTCATGAAACTCCCCATCAACGCATAGCGCAGCAGTATCAGTCGCCCACTCGGTGAATCCGAAGGAGCGATAAAGCGCATATGCAGCCCGGTTGGTTGTAACTACTGACAGTTTAATTGTTTTGGCTGAACAGGCGGTTTCCAGCGCCTTGTCCATGAGTCTGGCTGCTAGCCCGGAACCTCTCTTCTCGGCACGAACATACATCCCCCAGATATTCGCAACATGACTCAGCTTTGGTAAGGGGCTTCTGTTCACGCCAATCATGCCCTGCAAGTTGTTATGAACATCAAAACCGCCGAAGACATGACTGGTTCGTAGTTGTTCGGCAAAAAACTGCAGTGGTTTCTGGCTGCATTCTTCATAAGATGCGCCAAAGGCCTCAGGGTGAAGCCGTAAAGCCTCCAGCCTCAATTTCCTGAAATCGTCCAGATCGCTCTCACTTATGCGCCGTACTGTAAATGCTTCCACCTATGACTCCTTGCAGTCCCAGATTTATCGTGTCAGAACTTGAGTAAACTAGCATAAGAGGACATATTAAACTTCCGCTGTTGGCACAGGGCTGCTGTTGCAGCCCTGACTACCTTAGACTTCAATCGATTCAGAAATCTCTAACGCATCATCGACTTCAATGCCCAGATAACGGACTGTGCTTTCCAGTTTCTTATGACCCAACAGAAGTTGGATCACCCGGAGATTCTTGGTTTTCTTGTAGATCAGGTAAGGTTTTGTTCTTCTCATGGAATGTGTGCTGTAAAGCGAATCTTCGAGACCAAGCTTTTCTACCCACCCATGAAAGATTCGGTTGTATTGCCGGGTTGAAATGTGCTGGTTAGTTCCGACCCTAGACCGAAACAAGAAGTCTTTACTGTGCAAATTGCTAAGCTGTATCAATGCAACAACAGCTTCTCTTGTCCCTTTGGTTATCTCAAATTGCACAGGGCTACCGGTTTTCTGTTGCAACACCGTTGCTCTGCTTGAAACAGAGCTACCATATGCAACATCAGATACTTTGAGTTTGACCAGATCACAGCCTCGAAGCTTACTGTCCAGGGCCATGTTGAACAGAGCTAAATCGCGAGTTTTACCTTCCAGTTCAAGTCGGATTCGGATACCCCAGATATGAGATATCTGAAGTGGTCTTTTTTGGCCTATGATACGGTCTTTGTTCCACGGTGACGTGTTCATACTCAAATCTCCTGCAATGTGGGAGATTTGAGTATGGTTGTCCCTTATGAGCGAGAAGCGGACGTTATATAATCGTAAATGCAAGTCATAGAGCTTTAACATGTCAAAATGATCTTTTTCATCGATGAACCTCACAATCTTGCATCCTGCTAGACCCTCCCTTTCTTTTTGCGACCTATCTTCAAAAAAAACTTTAAATTACTCATCTATGCGTTTTTATTGCCGATACATTATTATCAAATTCACGTCATACAAACACTGATGACTTCAGGCAAGAGATAAAATGGAACTGATCGCTTACGACAAAAATGCACTTCAGCAAATCCACGACTGGAAAAACCCACAGCGAGGTTTTCTAGCTAAATCATTTGAATTAATCAGCAAACCTCTAAACAGCGCCGGAGAGATGGTTCTTTCAACGCCTGTCGTCGGCGAAGCCATTCAATCTTCTGTACAGGGTCTGGTGGGTGTCTGTAACGATGCCGCGCTGTGGTCAGTGCGACCAGAGGCGATTTTCGAAGAGTTTCGTAATGACGGGCATGTCCACATCAATCACTACGAAGATATTGAAACGCTACGCCTCGAGGACATCGATAAAACTGTCGGCTGGCTGGCTGCTAAATACAAGGGCATCGCATTGGCGGAAGGTGCAGGCGCAGGTGTGATGGGGATTGCAGGGATGACCATCGATATACCTACCCTCATTACATTGAATCTGCGAGCCATTGGAGAATACGCGACATATTACGGTTTTGATATCACCCGTCAGGAAGAACGACTTTTTGCCTTTAACATATTGGGGCTCTCTTCTGCTTCATCGACTATGGCGAAAAACGTCGCTATGGCGCAGCTGGTAAAAATATCGCAGCAGGTCGCAAAGAAAGTAGTCTGGGAAGAATTAGAAAAACAAGTGTTTGTGAAGATTATTAGGCAGATAGCCAACAGCCTGGGGATTCGCCTCACCAAAGCAAAACTGGCCCAAACGATCCCTATCGCAGGTGCGGCCGTTGGTGGAGGTTATAACGCCTATTTCACCAGCAACGTCTGTGATGCGGCTTACCACCTCTATCGCGAGCGCTTCTTGGCAATGAAATACGATCCGTCTGTAATTGATGTTACGGTAAAACCTGCAGATGATTTTTTGCCCGGCGACGGCGATCCGGTTTTCGAATGAGCATAAATGGGTCGTTCTTCGACTCTTTTTTCCACATATAAAGAATGGTTTCATATACGATAACTGAATCTTAATAGCTACGGGTTTAACAGATAATTCAGTAGTCAACTTTCAACTTGGCAAAAAAACAACTTCGTTTTTGGTGAGAAGTGGACCAAGCAACTGAGCTGATGGTCCGCAATGAGCGAGAAGCGGAAGTTATCGCAAAGGTAATGAAGGCATGACTAACATTGACACGTGTTGATCTACAGGGAACCGGTCCGTGGCTATGCCCACGAGTTTCTCGGAAAATTAATATAGAAAGGTATTGGTGATCAATAATGCAAAAAATTGGGAAAGTAGTATTATTGAGTTCATTGACATAATATTAGGCGTCAAATTACTACTCAACTAAATTAGAAAAAGAGGGGTTGCTGTGAAAGCTTCGGTGAAAGATATTTTTGGAGTGTCTGGGGACATATACCCTACAATAATTCAAGAGCTACTTAAGGCTTCATATAATAAAAATTATCAGTTTTTAACCTTTGATGATTTTAAGTTATTGAACAAAATTGATTCAAACTATGTGTATTGGATTGAGATATTGTATCGCTCACATTGGGCTGCGGCCTCCAATCTCATCAGGCATGATAAATGGTACGAACTTTGCCATGACAGTTCGATTGTCAAGCCAAATTACATTGCTTTTTGTTCTGGCCTTAGAGGTATCCTTGAGTGTGCGACCGATACATACGATGCCTTAGGCTCGGTGCCTCTCACTATTGCGCAAATATTTAGCCATATTGAAGACGCGCTTCTACGTCGTCCAACACAGAAGCGAGTAGTAAGCGAAGAGTTGGAAGATAGCTTGATTCATTTCGCTTATGCACGTAAGTTAATGAATAATGAAGATGCACCTAAGAGTCATAAAGCAAAAACAGCCAGCGATTATATTGCTCAGTTAGATAGCGAGGCTCTTCCCCTCAAAAGTCTATATGCTGAACTTTGTCAAGTAGTACACCCTGCTCACCAGTCTACTGCGTGGTTGGTCGGCGTTGAAGAGAAAAATTACAAGATCCAGAGACCGGATGATATAACATTTATACTAAGTTTGTGTGGACGTTATAAGGAATGTATTGAATACATCCTGATGTCCTCGGTAAATACTAGCATGTTTATATTTAAGGTTCTTAATATGCTATCATGTCCTGATCTACACAATTATTCCGCTGATAAATACAATACGTCCCATATTCCGCTGCACAAGAAAATTGAGGCCGCAATTCGGATGCAGAATGCGTAAGTTATAGCCTTTACGTATAATTTAGGCTTTAGGTCGAAGCAAGTTAAACAACTACTCTTTTGGCACCAAGCAGCCCACGGTATCAACCAGGGCTGCTACGAGTTGTGAGAAGCGGAAGTTGAACTTAGCCATTAATAGAGAGAGCAATCAACTCAATGGTATCAAGACAATTCGAAGCTATGCATATATAGGGTCATCAAAAATATTCGGTGGTATGAACATCAATATGCTAAACGATACGGAGGTATCGATACTATATGAAATGATCATATTAATCACTAGAAAAACCATTTATCCTTTAGTGATTTTCATCACGAAAAATAAGACAACGATCTTCAAAAAAAAGAACCTATAAACTCTGACAGAAAAATGCATAAATTAAAAAAGGGAGAACTCCCAATTATTGCATTTATCGGAAAAAAGTAATACATTAATTATTATAATCTCCATTAACCATTAAATTTACCGGTTAATTAATATTACAAACTCGAGGTAATAATGCACATTCTCGTCAAAGAATTCATAAGAAAAAGGGCCATTTCAGAAAGCATGGAGTTAAATGAACCTTTGCACGATGGGTTATATTATCTCGAAAAACTAAATAAAATCATTGAGTGTTCTTGTCGAGAAAACGAAGAAAAACTTGTCAACGAAGTTCATTGGCCATCAATGCATGATATGTATAGAAGAAATTATGAATATTGTTGTGGGGTATTTGGTGCTTTTTTGATTGGTCAAATTCCATCATGTGAAGCCCTTTGCAGAACAGCAATAGAGGGTAGTGTTAATTTACACTACATAAGTCTTGGTGATTCAATGACCAAGCAAATTTCCTACTTCAAAAATCACTTAGAAACTGAACGCAAACAGAATCAAAACTGGAGGCGCAGTATTGAAGATTCTACATATTCTGAGGAGGTTAAAGCTGATCATCTACAGAAAATTTCCGATAAAGATCACACTTTAGATCATTATGAATATGCACTAAAAACATCATTTGCATTAAGCAACATTGATTTCGATATAGTTAGTTTAAAATGGCCCAGTATTTTTGAACGTTTCAAAGAAATAGGACAAGAAGTAGGATATAGAACCATTTATGCAGCCTTATGTTCTCAGGCACATAATGACGCGGAAGACTCTCTAAATAAATTAATGGCTAGAATTACAGCAAATGTAAGCGGAATGGAAGAAGCTCAATGGATTGAGCAATACAATTTTTCTCTATATATGGCTCTTACTGCTTTAGATTACCACACATTCGCCTCAATAATGTACATTGCAAAATTTGAAATTGACGTAAAAGAAATGATAGAGTTAAAGCATAGTATTACCAATTCGATTTTATATATAATTGATAACGGCCCTCGTATGGTCTCGGAGAAAATAAAAATAGAATTGCCGAAAATTTAATAGCAACATTAGGAATGTTATTAACACGACCTTAAACCTGGAATAGACTCAAATATAAACAAAAAATCCTGGCGGCCCGCTTCGTATCAGAAACGAGCAGCCACGGAAGGACTTATTTCAGAGCTGAGTGAAAAAGGGATGTTCCTTTTAATCTGCAAATTCTAAACAAACTAAAACACATATTAGCAAAACTAAATACATACACTTACACACTAAGAATACAACTGTAAGTTCATTATTTATTGATAACATTACTAAATATTCTTAAGAATAACTCTTTATTTTCGTCGATAGCTTTTTGCGTGGTAGCAATGTCAATTACATTGAAACCCCGATAAAGGAAGACTTCAAGCAAATGAATGTATGCAACATGGAAAATATAATATGCATGGGCATATGTTTTAAGTTTTGCCGAACTACTTCTAAACGGAGGGTTAGATTCCCCATGAAAACGTTCATTGCGGAACTGAGGCATCGTGACCGCAGTTAAGAAGAGGGCTCTATTTTCAGTAGTAAGTTGATACTTCTCATTTACAATACTTAGTTCATCACCCTTCAAAAGTCGTTGAAGTAATCTTCCTACATTACGTTGCATTGTTGCTTTATCAGATACCCAGTCAGGCTCATACTTATTGAGCAGGTCAGTGTAGACCGATTCAGTTAAACTACCAATCACTCTATTTCTAAAACTTTTGACATTGTTATCACTAGGATTAGATTTATACGAAATATTATTTTCAAATATCCTCTTAGCAACAAATTCGCACGTTTGCAACGGAATTATATCAGTTAGTGAAGCATAACTGTTGCAGGTATCAGGACTTTTGCTGATATGATTATAAAAGACACTGAACCTACCATTGCGAGAGCCGGATATATTTTTAAGCCTGAAAAACTCTGCATCCAATGCTTTCCAAATACAATCAAAAGCGATATCTGGTCTTAAAGGCAACTGATTTAAACACTCAAGGTAGTGCCTAAGAAGATTATGGAACTCTGTATTATTGGTATGTTTTAATTGAGCTGGTGAAAATATTTGGCAAAGATCATTTTCACTCATCTTTTGCTTTAATAGTACTTCACTTGGGAATAGCAACTCCTTTGGCCAATTATTGTTTAAATCTACCCTGTTTTTTTTTGCATCATTCATCTTAAAACTATCTCCATTTGACCTGCTTTTTAAAGATAGTACCATTTAATTATGCTTAATCAAAATACCATAGTTAGTAGATTCTAAGTCAATATAATATTATTGATCGCTCATTTTCGATAAACAATACATAAGAGGTTGCATATGCCTGATGTCAATCTCCCTTCTATATTTAGCTTTAAAACAATCAACAATGGTTTGACCTGCCCTCTTCTGATTGACACATTCATGTTAGCAACTTCCGCTTCTGGCACAATGCTGACGGGACATGAGCACTCTCGGAGTTCGGACCAGAAATGGAATGGCCTGAATAAGAAGGGTAAGTCTTATAACGAAAAGGCCGCGAAAGCGGCCTTTTTTTAGTCCGATGCAACCTAACTAGACTGTTGAAACGGCAGGCTTTGAAGTAATCTCACGCAAGACGTTAATCAGCTCGCGGCCACATTTTAAGTGCGGCATTCCCTAGCAACGCACCACGGGAGAGAATTTGTTCCTCATCCCATCTGTCTTTAACGGTCAGAGGCACGTTCAAACGCAGGCTGGTATGGGCAAGAAAAGCATCGCGTTTCTTTAGAAAATCTGAGTGTTGGAGGGATCGATTCACGCTGAGGTTAAGTAACGTAAGATTTCCCAAAGTTGCAATTACTTGCTGCCGTTTCCGCACCAGTTCCTGATCAGGCGTCAGCTCCGCCCCTGCAAGAACTATCTGAGCAACCGCTGATGCTTCTGTATCCGTAACAGATTGCCCATTTTCGAGAGGCCAGTGAGAGAACCACTGTTGAGGCATAAGATGATCGATATCAAGGCTGGAAAGTTTAGGAACATCTGGTTCCTCTGTTTTAACCTGACGGCGCAGTTCCCCTTCAAGCTCTGTCAGCATCATACGCATCTTCGGCGTATCAAGCCTGCCAGGATAAAGCTGTGCGGTGATACAGGCATTAAGGAATTCTGAGTCAGTCGGCCAGCGAGAAGCCTCGCCATTCAGATTCTTAAGGCTGTAGCGTAGCTCAATACTAGAAACGGCAGTTTTAGCCAGGTGCCGTAAGACAGCCATGAATACGTTATTGTAGTTCTTAGGTGTCAACCCACACACGGCTCTTCGTACAACATATGAGACTAGATCATTAAACATGATTGTCTTTTCGGTATCAGAGATATCAGTGACTGAAATCAGGAGCGCAAGAGGATGAATAGTCGTCACGTCATAGGCTGCAATACGACGGCCAAAGCGCGCGACAGGAGTCGTACCACTATCTCCGATCAGTTCTTTATATTGATTAGCATAGCGAGTGAGAAGCGCGACCTGCTGATCGGCGCGGCGCGCAGGCATATCCTTAGTCACAAAGTCCCGGAATTCATTGTAAAGGCGCGACAAATCCACCTCACTGCGTTTTTCAGCCTGTAGCGTGGCGTGAATTAACCATTCCAGTCGGGGTTTATAAATACGACCACGGCGTTGATTTTCAGTCCAGTAGGGATCTTCAAAAGGCTTCCAGTCATTCTCATACAACATCGCAGCATCAATATCGTCACTTACAGCGCGCATAAAGATGTAATTGCGAATGAGATCAGTTGCATGAAGTTCTGCCCCACGGCCATTTAACGTTTCAAAAATGATTTGAGCATCATCTCCTTCCTCCAGGGTGATGTTGATCATTTTGAGGTCAGTCAGGACTGCATTAATCAAAGCCTCTGCATTTGAGGCTACAGGGTGCCCTTCCGCGTTGATGAACTGAATAAAAGCGTCACTAAAGAACCATAATGCTTCCAGTGAGGGTGGGTGGCTGAAATACTTACGCAGGGTCCCGTGTTGTGTGAAGTTTTCCGGATAGACCTCGCGAAGAGCTTCGACTGAGTCAACGTTGAGACTTTTAATAAAGTCTTTTTGATCACGGAATGTCGGCCAAAGTTTGAAACGTTCAACGTCTACATTACGCATAGTCTCTTCGTTTATGTTGCGTAAACAAGGCAATACGATCTTCTCCAGGCCGGAAAGTCCTGTTGCCCGAAGAGCAAGACGGATGGAAGCAAGAACATACTGAAGTGTGGTGAGTCGCTGCTGGCCATCAATGATGTGTGACGTATCCACCCCCAATAGGCTGTCTTTGGATTGTGGTTCGAGCACGATGGCCCCGAGGAAGTGAGGCGTTGGTTTTGTTTTAGAAAGTCTGCTCTCAGCCTTATCGATAATATCTTCTAATAAAGCTGACCATTGGTCTCTTAGTGTCCATACATAGGCTCGTTGATAAAATGGAACGCAATACTGCCGACGATTCTGGAAGAGTTGATTGACGGTAAGCGGCTCTGATTTCATGGGGTTCCTATAATAACGTTAAGTATTTTAAGAGCTTAAGAAACGTAAGGTTGCCACCACCTATTCAGGTAACAAGCTCCTGTAGAAGTCAGTTAAGATATCGAAGATTATTGGTAAGCGTAAAGTGATAGCCGCATTGACGGCTATCACTTTACGCTTACCCTGTATCGCCGTCGATTATTAGTATGTATTTGATGAGCATGGTCTACAGGCCAGAAAATTCAAGAGAGTGAATTATCCGACAGAAACGCTCACTTTCGGAAACGAACGACAAGCCTATAGCGTCCACCAGAGCCTAAACTAGCACGGAAAATCCCGCTCCCAACAATCAAATTAAAAATCAAACAGATACAAAAACCCCTTCCATATCAACATCATCGCCACTCTTTTTGCGACTTCCCTTCCACGAAAAAAATAAAAATCCCCAACAAAATCAACCAACTCCACCACCAATTACAGGGACGCCAGCCCAAAATTCTCCATCGGTGATTACCAGAGTCATCCGATGAAGTCCTAAGAGCCCGCACGGCGCAAGCCCTGCGGGCTTTTTTGTGCCCTCAATTTGTCCCGCGAAGTCTGATGCCAACTTATAAGTATCCCGTAGAAGTGGACCTGAACCAATCAGACCAAAGGGTAATGATGGAGCAGATGAATGCGATTTTTAGTTATACTTTAGGTCATTCAATTTTAAAAATCACTGAGGTGACCGATAAAAACTGACCACAATATGAGAGTTTTTCTTGAACAACTATATGAACTGGCCAATATATCGGTAAATTAACTTAAACCTTTTTTTTGTGGTTTACAAAGCTTCTTCTTATAAATAATTGGGTCTACAGTTATTTTACAGATCCTAACTTCGTATCCGAAATTTGAAATAGTTTTATTGAAATTTTTTAAGTTTATTTTAGAAAATAATGGCAAATCTTCCGGGAGATTTTTGTTAGTGGCTATGGCGAAAACCACCTTATATTTTTTTGCCTCTGGCCTTGTACTATGATCCTCTAATTTTATATGAGCTGGTAATTTTTCATTAAGCTTTCCTCTAAACTCAGAATCGCTTATAAAAAGCTCGGAACCCACAAATGCCTGTGAAAAAAGATGACTCATACTTTGCGAACCACTATAGTATTTTACGTGGATAAAGTCTGAACCATTTTTAATTAAATCGCAAAATTCGATCTTACTTCTTCCTCCACCATGATAAATAAAACGTTGATCCATATGTGTAAAACTTCCATCATCAATGCAAATTTTCTTATTATATTCCTCTTCTCTTTTACATGAATAAATTGGAAATTTATCAGCTTCTTCATAATGAATAATTCGCTTCACCTCATCATCAATGGTTGAAACAAATTTTCGGTCAACTACATACCAAGTAGAGTCTCTCAGGATATAGTTTTGGTCTCCTTCTTTTATTTCGGCATAAATGCATCTGTATAAAGACCATTTCTTTATGGACTCAAAATCTGCATTCAACACATGCAGACTACTTCCCTTAAGACCATCCACTGACATTTCGTTTTTTTTACTATCAAAATACTCACAGATATGCTCAATTGACAAGCTTTCATAAACAATGCTTCTTGTTCTTTTCTCAAAGCAATATCCTATCTGATTCTCCCAGTCTACGATTTCTGGTTCACCCAACCATATATCATTAAAATCTTTCATTTTTATCAAGTCGACCAGAATAGAATCCAGTATCTCAACCTCTGTTTCATCAGCCTCCTTTATATTGTTAACCCATTCAAACTCTTCTGGGAGAGGAAGAGAATAGATAGAGTCAATTTTATTTAACAACTCTGGAATGGCCTTCATATCAATATCCGGAATGATTACAAATGCATCTTTACCGGTAACTTTACTGCCTAAAACATCTTCAGTGGAAGTCCCTGTAAGGGTTGTAAGAATATCCATTTCGGAATCTATTTTAAGGTTATAAATATCTACTTCTTTGCTACTTTGACTACGAGTTAATAGATTTGTTTCATTATGACTACCTTTATCCAAACTGCGAATTTTGTTATGCTCAATGCAATTAAGTGTAGTTTTAAGACCGAAACCTTTTACGATACTATTATCGTTAATTAAATGATGCCCCGTCCCAAAAGGGATGAGATACCTTGAGTTATTCATTTCAACAACTAAAACTGCTCCAGTGCTACTATTTTTCCCGAAGAAATCATGATCTAAATCTGGCTTTTGGCTTGTAAATAAAGTTGTCCATTCAGGCGGTTTTGGGTCTAAGAATTGTTTGGCATATAAATATACCCTTGCCTCATCCATGTCGAACTTAATCGGATTTCTCACTCTCTCTAAATTCAAAACTTTATCAATATCATCATTGAATCTTTTTGCTTTATATATCGAGAGTTTAATCTTCATTTCAACTTCTCCTGAACTCTTTAACGGGCCAGAATATTTAATGAGTTCAATAATTGAGTATCGAGTGTTTCCGTTGCAGGCGTTGGTAGTCCGTTCGCAATGCGGTAATTTTTTATAGACTGCCTTGTGGAAGGCCCCATTATGCCGTCAATATTCCCGTTGTAATAACCTTTGTCCAGCAAAGCGAATTGAACCCGCATGATTAGGCGCTTACGCTTCTCTGTACCAGAAGTCAGCCCATTACTTGCACGGTTAGCTTCTGTAGTTCCAACAGAATTCGTAGTAGTAGAGTTGTTATTGTCGTTAGAACGAAGCGAACGCACAGAGGAAGGGGACGATGAGGAACTTGTTCCTGAACTTGAAGACCCAGATGAGCTTGGTGAGCTGTATGTTTTTGGATAATAAGGAGTGCTGCCACCATAGTACCCGCCACCTGATGATGAACGGTGAGAACTATGGCTCCGATGGGAGCTATGACTGCGATGCCCTGCAATGTAGAATGGAACCTCGGTGTTAAGTGGGGCTATCACTAAATCATGTTCATTAAGAGTCATACCAGGCAAATCACTTGCTCCGGTAGATGAATCACTTGCCCATACAGAATTATTGAGTGCTAAAAATCCCGGAAGTAGAGCAGCAAAATTAAATTTTTTCATAAAATTGGTCTCGGTGGTTGATGAAAACGACCTGTCGAGGAACTGAAATAACCAGCACAGGAAGACTTCTGAGTGCATTCATCACATTCTTTAGGATAGTAATTTTTCCAATCAGAGATCGACTGAGCAGCAAGCTCCCAAGCTCTTTCAGGAAGATGACACAAAGGATAATTAAAAATTGTTAGAGGTATGCCTGACCTGTGTGCAGCGTCTATAGCGGAGGTTATTTTCTCACTATAGCTGCTGTGCTCAATGAAGATTGTTGACCAGTTTTTTCGTGCCCAACCGATAGATTCCAACCCCATAAGGGAAATCTGATTGATGTTGGAGAAAAGACGTCCAACGAACTCTACGATGTCATCCAATTCCGTATAGTTAGCCAGTGTCGGAATAACTCTAAGTTCAATATTAATCCCTGAGTTCCCTGCATTGATTAACCCCTTAACCGTTTCATTAAATGCGCCATCACTCCCTACCAGATGATCATGCACAAGTGGTCTTGATGAGTAGAGCGGGATACCAAAAGTGATTTTGATCTTTTTGCTTCGCTTTGCCATTTCCTGAGTAAAGTTGGTATCAGCAAATTTGCGTCCGTTTGTTAAAACATGCAAAGCAGTATCTGGTGAGTTCTCGATGATAAAATCAATGAAGTTTAGGAAATCATCTCCATACAGCAGAGGTTCACCACCGCTGACCCCAACAACTCCATTCAAACCAAATGAAGCTATAGCAAGGGCTGATTGGGTAAGCAGCCAGTCATCATTTGCTTTCTTTGGTGGCTGGGAACAAAACAGGCACAGGTTATTGCAGCGTTCCGTAACTAAGACAGTATTATGATTGGCTTTGCGGGACAGAATAACGCGTATCATATTGCCATTATTGATTATTCCAATATCTCCATCTTCAATTGACTCAAATAATTCAGTGCTAATAACAGAGTAATCAAAGCATGGCAAAATGGCTGCATTGTTGCTTTCAGTAACTACCAGTAAATTGGGTAAAAAGAATAAAGGGTTCACTGGTTTTTGTTTACATAACCGATAGAAACCAGTTGGCACATTCTTTTTTGAAGCAAAATGAAAGATATCGTTCCTGATAACCTCAGACATATGCCCATCCTTTTAGCATCTCGGCCTTCGGACCGCCTTCTGAGATGCAGTTCATCAGATACCTGAACATACCTTTGTGATACTGACAAAACGTTGAACGGCTCCTATCACCGACAGGCTCACCTTGTACACTTATGTTCTGGCATGGGTCTGCACCGCAAAATGGTTGATACGCGCATGTATCACAACCTGGCAGAGCAAAATTGAACGATGAACTCAATACTGCGTTATAGTAAGGACTCTTGGAAAATGATAGCGTCTTAACCTCACCCGCACTGAACTCCGTTTCAGGATTCACCTTCTGCAACATACGGCTCTCATCGCTACCATATACTCGACCGTCATAATTGAAAAGAATACTGTTAAGCACGACCCCACTTGGCGACTTTAAATCCGCATAACCACTAAAGCCGGGATTGAAGATCCTTTTCAGATGAATGGAGGCCGAATGTTCCACAACCCTTATCCCTTCATTGTTGATCTTAAGGATTTCATCTATCAACGAGGCATAGAACCTGAAGTATTCGTCCATAGAAAAGGTGAACGATGCTTTTTGTGCAAACCCATAGGGACTAACAGGTCGGATAAACATGTCCTTGAGGCCAAGAGATAAGTGAGCCTGAACAATCGATTCAGGGTGCCTGATAAGATCTTTAGTAACTGTAGTAACCGTTGCAACGCGACCAGCGCCTAAAGACCGTTTGATAGCCTCTACCCCTGACACTGTTCTACTGTAAGCAAGCCCATGACCAAGAATTCGATTACTGTTGTGAACAACTTCCTCACCATCAAGCGAAACAGAGAACGTTATGTTCCTATCTCTCGACCATTCAAGCATATCCTCATTCAAGACAGACAGGCTTGATGCTACCACCATCTCAAAATCGGTACTTCCCAGCGTTTCAGCACATTGCTCATAGATAGACTGAATTAAATCGAACCGCAAGAGTGGCTCTCCACCCTGTATCTCTATCTTGTAAGGTGGAGTTGATAGTTTTTTGATAGTAGAAATCATATCAGGGATGAGAGCGGGATCTAGATCATAACCAGAGGCGTTCACTGAAGCTCTACTGACCTGACAATACTTGCAGGTATGGTCGCAACGCAGTGTAGGCACAATCATGAAAATTGGCCTGACCGCCAGTTCATTCATCAATCGTTTTGCAAAAGCAGAACTTAAAGCATAGGGAGCAATAGCTGATGAGCTTTCGTTGGTTATGAATAGCTTGCTTTCGAGTGCATTTGATTGTTCCGCATTGATTTGCTCATCAGAAAGATCAAGCAGCTCTTGCTCATCAATGAAGTGATGAAAACCAGCGAGGTTGCTTATAAACACCTGTCCATTAGGCAATCTGTCAAAATTGAATGGCATCAATTCCATTACGAAAGCCTTTCATCGACACTGCGAAGCACTTTATGGACAATAGAATCTCTCAACGCCCCTGTTTTATGCTGTAGTTTTTCTCGCAAGGTGTAATCATTCAGCAGCCTCTCGAATTCATGGAGGCATTCGGGACTATCGTTTTCAAAAGAGATTGTCCAGGAGGATATATCTTCACAAAGCTTCCACTGAGTAAGCGAAGTCATCCAATACAGGCTATTGCGTATAACCCATTCAGAATAAACATCTTTTTTTAACATCCTTTCGCACATTGCCATTGCCTCACAAAACTAATAATCACAATCAGCAACCGCTTTAAAGCGGATTTTTCCTATAGAAATTAGGATACACCATTTAATTAATATGTTACAGGATGTTAGCATCTGAATGGCGACTCTGAAAAATGATGTTACTTATCCTATTATAATCAATAATGTTTTCTGATTATCATATGCCGCTTGAACCGGCAAACAGCTAAGAAGCTAACATGACGTTAAAACGCAGGGGTTTCAAAGAGTTGTTAGTGGCTCATAGTATGAGAAGTATCCCTTCAGTAATCACAACGCGAAAGGATTCTGTACTGACTTAATCGAAGAAGCATGTGTCAGTAGCGTTGACTGGACCGACCCCACGACAGTAGACAAATTCTGTCGCGGGTCAGTCCAGTTGAATATGCTTTACTGCCGGTGGCGCTTTTTGAACAATATCTTGACGATTTTAATTTATGGAAACAGCAGGCTAAGAATCTGACATGGATGATGATGGGCTAGCATTTGCACCGTAATATGTTGGTAGAAAACGATCACAACAGAACGGCCTATATTCTTCTCGATGCGCTGAGTCATGAGCCGGATTTTATTCGCTGTAACACTACCGCATAGGCCTATATTCAGGAGCGAACGTTATTTTCGCGCAGCTGGATTATGCAATTCCTTGCCGATTTGAAAAGCTCGGGGAAAATTGAGCTTAAGCGGGACATGCTGGTTAAAATAAAATATTAAGCGTAATGACGATATATCGTTGTTGATGAGGTCGCCGTTCTGAAAACAGAACGGCGAGGTGAATGGTAATACAGAGCAATGGTTGTTTTATTGATAGGCCATCTGGTAGACAAGCGCAGCGGAGACGGCACCACTCTTAATGGCACTCTCTGATGTTCGGTAATAACGTGCCGCCATCTGAATGTTGTAGCTATTGCTATCGGTGTGGTCGACGTGGAACATTTCCCTGAATTTTACGACACTCAAGTGACCATCTTTTGTAACCAACACCTGCACGCCCACATTCTCCGCCATATTTTCGCCGATCCTATTGGGTAACACACCGATATCGTCAATACCGTATTCGCCGGGACCGCCATTCGGTGTGAGCGTTATATAAATATCCGGTCCGCCACTACAATTAGTGAGAGCAATGTTAAAAGGTGTATCTGGGCCAGTAGCGCCGTTATGGTCAAGGGAAGCAGCAGCAATTGGTGGTAAACGAACTTCTTTGGCCATATCGGCCGCAACAATATCACAAGTTGCTGCCGGAATAACAAGGTCACTTGCTAATACAAATAAATACCTTGTATAACTGTCGCCCCAAAGTTCTTCAGAACGGTGCTCTACACTTAGATAAAAAAGAGGAGTCCCAGCACTGATCGTCCCACTTTTAGAAAAATCATTGCGCTGAAACCAAACCATGCCTTTCATAGGGCTGAAGCTCAGTGAGCCAGGATCAGAATCGCGCTTGCAGTTGGAATCTCCTTCTGGGGGCCACATACATTTCCCTGCTGCACCATTATTCTCGGCAGTATTAGTGGAACCGTCCTGCGTCTTGAGATATGATTCGAATCCGTAACTCTGCATCTCAGGAGATATTCCCGTGATAAAAGCACCACTGTCCGAGGCTACCCTTAGGGCATCATTATATCCATCGCCTGTCAAACCAGCGCAAAATATATAATCTCCCAAGTCAACAAATAATTGCATACTCGACGTATTGTATAATACCATAGCATCAACTGTAACAATTGGGAATTCTGTTCTAACACGGGAGCCACCAATATTACAATTAAAAAAGGCATGAGCACTGTTAGATGCCATCCCCGCAGCAACAAGCACCAACAACAAATATAAAACCCTACATCGTAATATCACAGGCATACCACTTCCTCGTTTTTGTTCTGGAACAGGTTGATCCACTTTATTCATCCGCGAATACCCTTATTTTTACCACGGTGGTTATGCCCGGTTGCGGCACGCCACCTATTATTCGCAATGCTGCGTAAGTTGCTGAATATGCCTTTTCTTCTCATTTTCGACACCAGGAGGAAACGCGTAATGGATAACACAGTGCTCATTGTTCGCATTCCCCCATTTAACGTGCAGGCCGCCTTTATTCTCCGCCACGCGGGCATAAATCATGCTCCCTTGCGACACCACGCCCACGCTCACGCCGTTGTCATCCGATACGTCCGCCCCAAACGGCAGTACCTGCCCGGCATAATCAGAGTGAATAAAAAGCGGAATACCGATGTGAGCGTTAAATGTCGTTTTCACCACCGCGCCATAACGGGGAACCACTTTCTGCGAGGTATTTTCCAGCTCGACGTTTTCCGACATGCCTTTCGGATCGATCACTACCTCATTGAGGTGATACGGGCTGCCTGCCGGGATCAGGGCATAACCAAAACGGTCAATGGTGACGCCAGAATACGATGAAACAGCGGCACCTTCGGCCCCCTTCGCCTCTATCAGGGTGAAGGTATCGCTGGTCTCGGGTGACAACGTGATGCCCCCGAGTGGGCAACCAGCGAACCGGTCAGACCCAGCGACGTACTGTGGTAATCCTGGCCTTCACTGTAGGACGCCGAGGCGGACGCTATGCTGCCTGAATAGCTCCCCGACACGTTGCCGGAGGTGCCGCCCGTATCGTCATGCGAGCCGCTAACCGAGTAGGAGAACTGGTTTCGTTGGCCCAGGCTACCGGAAAGTGACGCCTGCTCCGAACTATTGCCCGACGAATCCTGGTTATAGCTCATGCTGACCTGCGGTGCGTAGGTGCCTGAAGCATCGTTCTCCCACAGCGGGAAAGAAAAGTTCAGAAAATAGCTGGTCTGTGCTTCACCCCAGGTATCTTTGCTACGGCTGACGTTCAGGCTGTAATTCAGCCGCTTATAGCTGTTGGAATAGCCGATCTGGTACTGCTTGTCAGAGCCCTGGTTCCAGTAGTTTTCATAGCTGGCGCTGATGTATAGCTGCCCCCATGTCTCCGGCAAACCCTGGCTGATATTGAGCGTGAAGCGGTTTTTCTGCCGCTGTACCCGGCTGCCGTCATAACCATGGTTAATATCATCAATGGTTTCCATTGCAGTGAGATAATCCATATATCCGCTGCTGGAAAAACGGTACGCCGCCAGGTGGATATTACTGTCCGTGGCATTAATCAGCTTACTGTAGCTAAGCTGGTAGCTCTGGCCCGTCATCTTATCCCGGTCGGGGAGGCGTGCCTGGGACTGCGTCACATCAAACGCCACTGCGCCGACAGGCAGCCCGAGGGCCGTACCCAACTGCAGCGCCTGATAATCATCATTAGCCTGAATACCGCCGTAACCGGTCAGCAGGTTGGTAACACCCTGTTGCCAGGTGGCTTCGGTAAACACCGGGTTGTCTGATACGCTGTCGCTGCGTAGTTTGCCGGCGTTGAAACTGTAACGAAACGCGCCCGGGCGTAACAGTTCTGAGACAGAGGAATAAGGGAGGGAAAAGTTCTGCTGCGAACCATCTGCTTCTTCAATCGTGACATCGAGGTTGCCACCATAGCCCGTCGGGTAGAGGTCATTAATCACAAAGGCACCGGGAGAGACGGTGGTTTCATAAATTGAGCGCCCCCCCTGTTTAACCGTGACCCTGGCGTTGGTTTTTGCCACCCCGCGAATTTCTGGCGCATATCCCCGCTGTGAGTCGGGTAACATACGTTCATCGCTGGCGATCTGTGCCCCGGTAATGGGCACGGTGTCAAACAGCTGCCCGCTGGTGTTAAACTGCCCGGCAAGCAAACGCCCCCTGAGCGGCGCGACATCACGCTGCACATAGGTATTCAGTACGTCGTAATGGCCACCCTGGTCATCGTTCCAGTTATACGATCCGTTATGGCGCAGATACCAGGCGCCGATATTCAGGCCGCTGTTGAGCGAGGTATAAAATGATTTCGACCTGTCGTTATGGTTTTCAGACTGATAGGCATTCATATTATACCCGAGCATCAGCGCCGGAATGCCGCTGTCCCACATGGACGGTGGCACGGTTCCCCGGGGGAGAATATTGATGTCAATTTGTGGAACCGACAGGTTGAGCTGCTGGGTATCACTGTCAAACTCTTCGCTGGCTTCGGGAACAATATCCTGTATCCGAAAACACTGCTGGCTGTCTGCCAGAGCCTCCCACTGGGTGAATTTGATGAGTTCCTTCTTAAAACCAATCAGTTGCGCCATTTTCTGCGTAATGCAGGCATTCACAACATTTACCGCGCTCTCTTTAAACGTCACCTGATCGATGGTCAGTTGCTCTTTATTTAACGTGACAATGACCCGATGCGTACCCGGCAATACGGTAGAGCCGCTGGAAAAGCGTTGCAGGCTGGCGGCCAGCGGACTGGAACGGCTGACAAAGGTGTCATCAAATTCATACACCCCTGCCGTTTGCATCGCGTCATCGCTGGCGGCAATAGCGCTCTGCAGTGAGACAACGATAATGCTGACACATCCTGCGATACGAAAAATATCCATAATCATTATCGTTAAAAGGAAACGGAAGGCGTTATTTCGCTATTTTATGGTTGTTGAAACCGCCAAAATCATTGACGGTGCTATAGCTTATCGCACTGGTGCTGCTCACCTGGTTTAAGCCCTTGAAATGAAATTCACTGGCTCCGCCTGGCGCAATCATCTGGCCTGCCGCTTCGTATTTCGTCGCGCCCACGGAATAGACCACTTTGCTTATCGTGATATAGTATGGCGTCGGGTTTGATGCTTTGACGCCATTACCGCTGATGCTCCATTTAAGTAATTCAGGTGCTTTATTGGCACTACCTTGTAACCCATCCGGGCGGTAAAAAAGTTTGATGCGGGTTTTAAAGGCAATATTCAGCTGGTTGTTATTCATGCCATCCGCTGATTTGGTCGGGATAGCCAACACATTCAGATAATAAACGGACTCTTTATCTTTCGGCAGTTTACTGCTATCCATCATGCTTATTCTGAGCGTTTGTCCTTTCCCACCGTTGACCCGGTTAATAGGCGGGGTTAAAACAAACACCGAAGATAATTGATCTGGCGCAACAGTTTCATCGCCATGATCAATCCAGCTTTGCGCCAGAACGGGCAATTTACCGGTGTTGTTCATTCTTAGCGTGACTTCATTTTCACCCGCAGGATAAATAACACGTGTGCTTTCCAGCACGAGCCCCGCAAATGAAAGCGTGCTGTAACAGGCCAACGTTATTAAACATAATATTTGATATAACGGCTTAATATATTTCATAGAATAATTCTCATAACAAAGATCTGTGTACAGCACGTAGGTTAGCTATTATTGCTAGTTAACTCGCTATTACTGATAGTCAAGCTGATAGGTGGCACTACTTTTAACAAGGCCTGCAGCAGGAGTTGTACCGTTTACATCATTGTGGTACATCACAACATAATCAAGATGACCAGCACCATCAGCGTCTAACTGGAATTTAGAACCTTTCGTCTGGTCAGCGTTAGTCAAATTGATCATACTACCATTATCGTATAGCGCTAAGCTGACCTTAACGGTGTCCTTATCTGTAGATGTATTTGGCAGGGTACCATCCGGGGTTAGTCCAAGACCGTTGCCAGCGGCAAATGTAACGCCAATGACATCGGTTGATGCTGTGTCACAGCCGCTAACATTAATGGTAAATGGATGGGCACCTCCGTCCTGGCTGGTTATCGAGCTAGCGGTTACCTTCTCAAGATTGACAGTGGCCTTGTTGCCGTCGGTGCCGTTAGGTGAGCTTACGGTAACGTCACAGGTTGATGTGGTCACTTCCCCATTAAAATCGATTGTACCGAAGTCTTGCCCGCTACCTGTACCTGCTGCATTTGCCACATTGATGCCTGACAGGCTCATCAGGCCACATACTGCTAATGCCATGGTTAATTTATGTAATTTCATATTCGATCCATCCATGAAGGGAAAATCATAAAAATATTATGTAACTCGTTCAATTAAAATCCGGATGAGAAAGCAATAATTCATTCATAATATCTATGATATGAGCTATTACTATTTTCAATTAAGATTGATTGACATTTTAATGCTAATGCCATTACGCGACGTTTGCCATCGGCATTATTTCAAATTTAGTCCAGGATTGGACTTTCTGGTGTTTGTGATAGTGAATATTTTTGAGTGTTTAAGAAAAATCAATTGCATAATAACGACTGCTATAACCTTCGAACAAGGCATCTCACTTTCGCGCCATTGTATCCTTCGTCCAGGTGATAAAACGCCGCCAGTGATATTTGGCTTGCTTCCACACGATTTCAATCAGATTCAGTTCCGGACCGTACACCGGCAGAAGTGCGGGTCATCGATGAATTGCCGTTCACACGCCAGCAGACTACTCCAGGGCACATCACCGGCGGAATGCCCTTCCCTGCCGGTGATGTTCTTCAGCAATTAGCCATGGATTTTCCACTTCCGCTTGAGCACGTTCTTGTCCTGGCTATCCAGCCACTGGTTCACTTTCTCCAGCAGCGCCGGATTATCCTTATTCATCATATACACCTTGTAGCTGGCGGTGCCGGGGAACGGCGTCTCGTTAGCCACGCAGAATACGCCGGGCTCTTTACTCTGGTAATAGTCCCCTTCAATCAGGTCGGTCACCATCATATCGGCGGTTTTCTGCCGCAACGCCTGCAGGTTATCGACATTGTTCTGTACGCGGATAATCTGCGCATGTTTGATATGTTCATCAACGAAGCTTTGGTTAGTGCCGCCCGGGTTCACGATCACCTTCACATTCGGCTGGTCGATTTTTTCAAGGCTGCCGAGCGCTGGCGCGGCGGTACAGCTGGCCAGCGCGATTTTACCATTCGCCACCACCGGGTGGCTCAGCGAGAAGTCTTTCCCACGCGCTGGCGTCTCCGTCACCCCGCCCATGGCAATATCAAATTTATCGGCTTTTAAATCAGCAGATAACGTCGGCCAGCTGGTGATGATAAACGTCACCTTCAGCCCCAGCGTCTTACCAAGATCGTGGGCCATATCCACGTCATAGCCGATAAGCTCGCCAGCGCCGTTATGAAACGCCAGCGGCGCATAGTCGCCCGGTACGCCCACTTTTAACTCGCCGCTTTGCTGAATCGACTGCATATCGCGCGCCTGCGCGCCGCAGGCCATCACCGCCGCCATCAAGACGACGCCTAACTTTAACTTCATCTTAGATTCCTTATCATTTCATCAACGCGCCGCCGGTACCGCATCGCCGCGGCGATGCTGCCGCTGCGCGACAAAGTTTTTCACCATCGCCGCCGTCAGTTTCGGCAGCGAAAGCGGCGTTAATTCGCCTTGTTCCCGGGCATTGCCGAGTAATTCACAAAAGCGGGCGACATCATTAACCGGGAAGGTTGCGATATCCTGTGCCGAATACTGCCACCAGCGCAGCATCAACAGCCGTTCAACTATCGGTTCAGGAAAACGGAGTTTGATGGGCTTCGCCGGGTTGCCGCCCACCATGGTATAGGGCGCGACATCTTTCACGACCAACGCATTAGCAGCGATAACCGCGCCATCGCCAATGGTGATACCCTGCGCCAGCGTCACGTTTTGACCAATCCAGACATCATTGCCGATAACGATCGGCCGCGTTTGTTTTTCAAAAGCATAGAAATGGTTTTCCCGCCCGCTATCCGCCGCCAGAGTCGCCATCAATCCAGAATGGCTGGCATAAAAAACCGGGCTCGAGCTTGCCCACTCCAGCGGATGCCGGTCGCCCAACACCTGCAATCTATCAGCAATGGAGGTATAGCGCCCGACCTGAATCAACGCCGGCAGCGGCGTGCGGGTATAGCTAAATGCGCCGAGAGAAGCCAGGCACTCGCCGCAGCGTCCCCAGTAGGTGGTATAGGGCTCGGTCGATAAATTATCCGGTATATCGATAAGTTGTTCATCACGGTAGAACGGATGGTCGCTAACCAGTTTTTGTCCGCCGAAAAAAATACGCTGGCTCTGTAATAAAGGTTTAATTTCGCCGAATGCGATTTTCATTTTTCACCATTTCCTGCGCAACGTGATTCATCGTCTGAATGCGGGCTACCTCCCTATTGATAGCATCCACACTTCGTTTACATCACAAAATTGTTAATAACATGTTTTATTTTTGTGACGCACAACCAGGATCCATTGCACTTTCTTTGTGCAATGAATGGCAAAACTCTACGCTCAAGATCCACCGTATTACCGGGGTTTTCCCGGCATAGCTGGTCATAATTATTTTCCGGCGTGGCTGGCACGCATCGTGCTTTGTTAGTTGAGTATCAAAATCCTGTTAAATGAGAGTGAAATATCATTGAGGGCAGAGATGAACGATAGCAACGGGTTGTTTCGCACCATTGAATCGACTTTCAGTCAGCTGACGCCGAGCGAAAAACGCATTGGCAGCTGGCTGTTAAGCCATCGGGAGCATATCCCGTTCGAAACCGCTGACAGCATTGCGCAGGCCACCGGCACCAGCGGCATTACCGTTGGCCGCTATCTGCGCAAGCTGGGCTATCGCAATCTCGACGACGTGAAAAACAGCCTGAAAGAACCCGCGTCAACCCCCTACCGGCAGTGGGGAGTGATCGACCGGCTCGATTCCTGGTCGCAGCAGCAGGCGCAGCCGGACCGCGCCAGTCTGTCGCTACAGATGGAGCTGGATGCCATTCGCTACGTCTATCAACTGGCGCAGGAACCACTCTTCGCCCGTGTCAGCCAACGCATCGCCGAAGCCGATGCGGTGATAGTCCTCGGCATCCAGTCGACACGCGGTATCGCCAACACCTTCTTCAGCCATCTGGAATATCTGCGCCCACGCGTGACTTACGCCGACGGCAGTTCCGGCAGTTGGCTGGAGTCGCTGAACTCTGAATACCAGCGCCCCTACGTGGTGCTGACTGATACCCGCGCCTACTCCACCGCCGCGCGCCAGTTTTGCCGGGTCGCTGGCGAACGCGGGATCGCCACTGCGTTGGTCACCGATATCTGGTGTCCGTGGGCGCGTGATTATCCCGTTGATTTATTACAGGTTAAAACCGATACCGGCCACTTCTGGGATTCGCTTGCGCCGATCAGTTGTCTTTTCAATCTGCTGCTCTCCGCGGTGGTGGAACGGCTGGGGCCGACGCTCTCCAGCCGCCTTGCCGCCAACCGCGCCCTGCAGCAGGAATTTGGTCAGTTTGAACGTTAAGGAAATTACCGATGAGCCAGCAACTCCCCCTGGTGGATATCGCCGCGCGTTTTCCCACGCTGCCTGTCGACCTGAAATACGCCACTGCCGATAACATCACCGGGCGGCCGATTTATCGCGAAGCCCGCTGTCTGCTGCACCCGGATGCAGCGACGGCGCTGGAAAAATCTATCGCTATCGCCGCACTGGCGGGTTACCGCCTGTTGGTTCTCGACGCCTATCGCCCGCAGCGCGCCCAGCAGTTGCTGTGGAACGCCTGCCCGAATCAGGATTACGTGGTGCCAGCCGATATCGGCTCCAACCACAGCCGCGGCACCGCCATCGACGTAACGCTGCTCGACGAACGCGACCACATACTCGACATGGGCACCGCCTTTGACGAGATGGACGATCGCTCGCATCCCTACCACCCGGCGGTGGCCCAGGACGCCCAGCGCAACCGCCTGCTGCTGAACGCCATTATGTTCGGCGGCGGCTTTAAAGGCATAACCACGGAATGGTGGCACTTCGAACTACCGGATGCGGCCGGTTATCCGCTACTTGATGATGTTTTCGCCTGTTTCTCCCCCGCTCAGATTGACGGAGTTTCACCATGAAAATGACTCGCCCAGCATCCGTAGGTTTTCGCCCGTTACTGTTAGCCGCTGCGCTCTGCGCCGCAATCCCTTCCGCCTTTGCTGCCGTGCCTAAGGATATGCTGGTGATCGGCAAAGCCGCCGACCCGCAAACGCTCGACCCGGCCGTCACTATCGATAACAACGACTGGACGGTGACCTACCCGGCCTACCAGCGGCTGGTGAAATACAAAACCGATAACGGCAAAGGCTCGACCGATGTCGAAGGCGATCTCGCCGAAAACTGGCAGGCCTCCGATGACGGTAAAACCTGGACCTTCACGCTGCGCAAAGGCGCGCAGTTTGACGATGGTTCGCCGGTCACCGCAGAGGCGGTCAAACTCTCTTTCGAACGCCTGATGCGCATTAAACAGGGGCCATCGGAAGCCTTCCCAACCGGGCTGAAGATTGAAGCCATCGACCCGACCACCGTTCGCTTCACGCTGCCGGAGTCCTTCGCGCCGTTCCTGCATACCCTCGCCAACGATGGCGCCTCCATCATCAACCCGACGGTATTGAAAGCCAACGCCGCCGATGACGCCCGCGCGTATCTTGCCGAGCACACCGCCGGCTCCGGCGCGTATACCCTGCAGCGCTGGCAAAAAGGTCAACAGTTGGTGCTGGTTCCCAACCCACATTTCAACGGCGACAAGCCCGCCTTTAAGCGCGTGACGGTGAAAATCATCGGCGAAAGCGCCGCCCGCCGTCTGCAGTTGACCAAAGGCGATGTGGATATTGCCGACGCGCTGCCGGTCGATCAGTTTGCCGCGCTGAAGAAAGAAGACAAGGTCGCGGTGTACGACTATCCGGCGCTGCGCGTCACCTACCTGTATCTCAATAACAGCAAAGCGCCGATGAACCAGGCGGATCTGCGCCGCGCGGTTTCATGGGCGACGGATTATAAAGGCATGGTCGATGGCATTCTCGGCGGCAACGGCAAACAGATGCGCGGCCCGATCCCCGACGGCATGTGGGGTTACGATGCCAGCGCGATGCAGTACTCGCTGGATCTCGATAAAGCCAAAGCGGCGCTGGATAAGGTGAAGGATAAGCCGAAAACGCTGTCGTTCCTCTACTCCGACAACGATCCGAACTGGGAGCCTATCGCCCTCTCCACCCAGGCCAACCTGCAAACGCTCGGCATTCAGGTCAAGCTGGAGAAACTGGCGAACGCCACCATGCGCGAGCGCATCGGGAAAGGCGATTACGACATCGCTATCGGTAACTGGAGCCCGGACTTTGCCGACCCGTATATGTTTATGAACTACTGGTTCGAGTCGGACAAAAAAGGGCTGCCGGGCAACCGTGCCTTCTACTCCAATCCGCAGGTGGATGCGCTGTTGAAACAGGCGGTCGCCACCACCGACCAGGCAGCGCGCACCAAAGATTATCAGCAGGCGCAGAAAACCGTTATTGATGACGCCGCCTACGTCTATCTGTTCCAGAAGAACTACCAGGTGGCAATGAACAAGGATGTGAAAGGCTTCGTTTTCAACCCAATGCTTGAGCAGATTTACAATATCGCCGATATGCACAAGTAGCGGGCCGTCTCTCCATCTTGTCAGGTCGGGCCGTCGCGGGCCCGGCCGAGGAACGCCATCATGAGTTTCTGGGGTTTACTACGACAGCGCTGCTGGGGGCTGATTTTAGTCGTCGCCGGCGTCTGCGTGATTACATTTATTATTTCGCACCTGATTCCCGGCGATCCGGCGCGGCTACTGGCGGGCGATCGCGCCAGCGATGAAATCGTCCATCATATCCGCCAGCAGCTGGGACTGGACCTGCCGCTCTGGCAGCAGTTTGCCCGCTATGTTGACGCCCTGCTCCACGGCGACCTCGGCACCTCGATTCGCACCGGCCGCCCGGTACTGGAAGATTTAAAAACCTTCTTCCCGGCGACGCTGGAACTGGCGTTTTGCGCGCTGCTGATTGCCCTGCTGGTCGGTATCCCGCTCGGCGTACTGTCGGCGGTGTACCGCAACCGTTGGACCGATCACCTGGTGCGTTTGATGGCGCTGACCGGCATCTCAACGCCGGCATTCTGGCTGGGGCTCGGGGTGATCGTGCTGTTTTACGGCAAACTCAACTGGTTGCCGGGAAGCGGAAGACTGGATGACTGGTTCGATCCGCCCACTCACATCACCGGTTTTTATCTGCTGGATTCGCTGCTGGAAGGCAACTTCGACGTCTTCTTTAACGCCCTGCAGCACCTGATTCTGCCAGCGGCAACCCTTGCTTTTGTTCATCTTGGCATCGTAGCCCGGCAGATCCGCTCGGCGATGCTCGAACAGCTCAATGAGGATTACATTCGTACGGCGCTGGCCAGCGGGCTGCCGAAATTCACCATCGTGGTGCGCTATGCGCTGCCCAACGCGCTGATCCCCTCGATCACGGTACTCGGCCTGGCGCTGGGCGACCTGTTGTACGGCGCGGTGCTAACAGAAACGGTATTCGCCTGGCCGGGTATGGGCGCCTATGTGGTGTCTTCGATTCAGGCGCTCGACTTCCCCGCAGTGATGGGCTTCGCCATCGTGGTCTCCTTTGCTTACGTACTGGTCAATCTGGTCGTCGACCTGCTCTATTTATGGATCGATCCGCGCATGGGTCGGGGAGAAAGCTAAGTGATGATGACTCAGGAACAGCCGCTCCCGCGGCCAAAAGTAGAAAAAAACCGCGTCTGGAAACGTCGGTGGTGGCTGATCCGCCAAAGCCCGCTGACGCTTATCGGCGGCGCGATCATGCTGATCATGCTGTTTTTAATGATCTTCTCCCCCTGGCTGGTGCCGCACGATCCCAACGCCATCAACCTTTCCGCCCGCCTGCAGGCGCCATCGCTGGCCCACTGGTTCGGCACCGATGAAGTCGGCCGCGATCTGTTCAGCCGCGTGCTGATCGGCAGTCAGCAGTCGGTAGCCGCTGGGCTAGCGGTGGTGCTGATCGCCGGGATCAGCGGTTCGCTGCTCGGCTGTCTCTCCGGGGTGCTTGGTGGGCGCAGCGACGCGCTGATTATGCGCCTGATGGACATTATGCTGTCGATTCCCTCGCTGGTGCTGACCATGGCGCTGGCGGCGGCATTAGGCCCCAGCCTGTTCAACGCCATGCTGGCGATCGCCATCGTGCGCATTCCGTTCTACGTGCGTCTGGCCCGCGGCCAGACGCTGGTGGTGCGCCAGCATACTTTCGTCGAAGCCTCGGTAACTTTCGGCGCTTCGCGCTGGCATCTGATCAGCTGGCATATTCTGCGCAATGCGCTACCGCCGCTGGTGGTGCAGGCGTCGCTGGATATCGGCAGCGCGATCCTGATGGCCGCGACCCTTGGCTTTATCGGCCTCGGCGCTCAACAGCCTACCGCCGAATGGGGCGCAATGGTCGCCAATGGCCGCAACTACGTGCTCGATCAGTGGTGGTACTGCGCTTTCCCTGGCGCAGCGATCCTGATCACCGCCGTCGGCTTTAACCTGTTTGGCGATGGCATTCAGGATCTGTTGGATCCGAAAGCCGGAGGGCGCAACTAATGGAAAATCGGGTTTTAACTATCGATAACGTCCGCCTGAGCTTCCCGGTCTATCAGGGCCAGGTGAACGTGCTGAACAATATTTCGCTACATATAAACCGCGGCGAAATCGTCGGCGTGGTGGGCGAATCGGGATCCGGTAAATCGGTCACCGCGATGCTGGCGATGCGCCTGCTCCCTGCCGGTAGCTACCACATCCACAGCGGCGCGATCGCCCTGATGGGCCACGATATGCTCAATGCGGCGGAAAAAGTGCTGCGCGACATTCGCGGCCGCAAGGTGGCGATGATTTTCCAGGAGCCGATGACCGCGCTGAATCCCACCCGACGCATCGGTAAGCAGATGGTGGACGTTATCCGCCAGCATCGTCCGCTGTCGCAGCGCGAAGCGCGCGCACGGGCCATCGAACTATTAGCGGACATGCAAATTGCCGATCCGCAAAGCGTCCTCAAACGCTATCCCTTTGAACTTTCCGGCGGCATGCGCCAGCGGGTGATGATCGCTATCGCCTTCTCCTGCGAACCCGACCTGCTGATTGCCGATGAGCCGACGACCGCGCTGGATGTTACCGTGCAGCGCCAGGTGCTACGCCTGCTGAAGCAAAAGGCGCAGGCGACAGGCACCGCGGTGCTGTTTATCAGCCACGACATGGCAGTGGTCTCGCAAGTCTGCGACCGGCTGTACGTGATGTATGCTGGCGCGGTGATTGAAAGCGGCGCCACCCAGGATGTGCTGCTACATCCGCAGCATCCCTACTCCATCGGTCTGTTGAACAGTTCCCCCGATCATAGCGAACCGCACGCGCCGCTGCGTTCGATTCCCGGCACCGTGCCGAATCTGGCGCATCTGCCTGCCGGATGCGCTTTCCGCGAACGCTGTTTCGCCGCCGGTGAAGCCTGCGGTATCACCCCAACGCTGCGCGCTAACGGCCACGTCGCCGATCGACAGGCCGCCTGCTGGTATCCGCAACTGGAGAACGCCCATGTCTGAGACGCTGTTAACCCTCAATGATGTCCATCTGACTTTTCCCGCGCAGAAAAACTGGCGCGGAAAAGTCATTGAGCGCGTCTATGCGCTAAATGGCCTCGATATGACAGCCAGTCGCGGTGAAACCTTAGGGATCGTCGGGGAATCCGGCTGTGGAAAAAGCACGCTGGCGAAGCTGCTAATGGGCATGCTGAAACCCTCTTCCGGGCAGTTCTCCCGCCCCCCCGCCGCCGGTGAAAAGCGTAGCGGTCGTATGCAGATGGTTTTTCAAGATCCGCTGTCATCGCTGGATCCGCGTCTACCGGTCTGGCGCACGATCACCGAGCCGGTGTGGATCCAGTCGCGCATGCGCGAAAAGGCGCGCCGCGATCTCGCCGAGCAGTTAACGCGGCAGGTAGGGATCCGTCCGGAGTATCTCGATCGTCTGCCGCATGCCTTTTCCGGCGGCCAGCGTCAGCGTATCGCTATCGCCCGCGCGCTCTCGGCACAGCCGGACATTATCGTGCTCGATGAACCGACTTCAGCGCTGGATATCTCGGTACAGGCGCAGATCCTCAATCTGCTGGTCGAACTGCAGCAGCGGCAAAACCTCACCTACGTGTTGATTTCGCATAACGTCTCGGTGATACGGCATATGAGCGATCGGGTGGCGGTGATGTATCTGGGGCAAATCGTCGAAATGGGCGCAACACAACAGGTGTTGGATAATCCTTCACATCCCTATACCCGGTTATTAATGGAGTCCGTGCCGCGTATCGGTTCGCCGTTAGGCGAAGGCGTACGCAATACCGAACTCCCCAGCAATCGCCATCTACCGACGGGTTGCTACTTCCGCGAACGCTGCCCTTACGCCAGCCAGGGATGCGAACGGCCGCAGCCGCTAGAGGCGCAAAGTCACGGTGCTCAGGTGCGCTGCTGGAAGGCGCAATCAATAAGATAAAACCCGAAGGTTTCCCTGCTCGCGTTCCGGTAGCCCGGGTAAGACGTTTACGCCGCTACCCGGGGATTTCCCTGCTCGCCGTCCAGTAGCCCGGGTAAGGCGTTTACGCCGCTACCCGGGGGATTCCCTGCTCGCCGTCAGTAGTCCGGGGATTCCCTGCTCGCGCTTCGCTTAGCAGGGCTACAATACCGGGTAAGGCGTTTACGCCGCCACCCGGGTCAACCGTTATAACTGGATCAGAACAGCCCCAGCGGCGCGGTGCCGTAGCTCACCAGCAGGTTTTTGGTCTGCTGATAGGCTTCCAGCGCCATCTTGTGGGTTTCGCGCCCGACGCCAGACTGCTTGTACCCGCCAAACGCGGCATGCGCCGGGTAGACATGGTAGCAGTTGGTCCACACGCGCCCCGCCTTGATGCCGCGCCCCATGCGGTACGCCAGGTTGGTATCCCGCGTCCACACCCCGGCCCCGAGGCCAAACTGCGTCTGGTTAGCGATCGCCAGCGCCTCCTCCTCGTCCTTAAAGGTGGTCACACCGATCACCGGGCCAAAGATCTCCTCCTGGAAGCTGCGCATCTCGTTACGCCCTTTGATCAATGTCGGCTGAATGTAGAAGCCGCTATCCAACTCGGCGGTAATGCTCGCGCGATCGCCGCCGATGAGGATCTGGCCGCCTTCGTCGCGGGCGATCTTGATGTACGACAGGATCTTGTCGAACTGCTGGCGTGAAGCCTGGGCGCCGATCATCGTATCGGTATCGAGCGGATCGCCGCGGCGGATCTGCGCCACTTTCGCCATCACCCGTTCCATAAACGGTTCGTAGATGGATTCCTGGATCAGCGCGCGTGACGGGCAGGTACAAACCTCGCCCTGGTTGAAGAAGCCCAACACCAATCCTTCCACCGCCTTCTCGATAAACTCCTCTTCGGCGTTCATCACATCGGCGAAATAAATATTCGGCGATTTACCGCCCAGTTCAACGGTACAGGGAATAATATTCTCCGCCGCGCAGGCCATAATATGGCGCCCCACCGGCGTCGAGCCGGTAAAGGCGATTTTGGCGATGCGTTTGCTGGTCGCCAGCGCTTCACCGGCCTCTTTGCCAAAGCCCTGCACCACGTTCACCACCCCTGCCGGGAACAGGTCGCCAATGATTTCCATCAACAAGGTGATGCTCAACGGCGTCTGCTCCGCCGGTTTTAAGACCACGCAGTTGCCTGCCGCCAGCGCTGGCGCCAGCTTCCACGCCGCCATTAACAATGGGAAGTTCCACGGGATGATTTGCCCGACCACGCCCAACGGTTCATGGAAATGATACGCCACGGTGGTGTCGTCAATTTCGGCGGTGCTGCCCTCCTGTGCGCGCAGGCAGCCTGCGAAATAGCGGAAATGATCGACCGCCAGCGGCAGGTCGGCGTTCAGGGTTTCGCGGATCGGTTTGCCGTTATCCCAGCTCTCCGCGACCGCCAGATATTCCAGATTCTCCTGAATGCGGTCGGCAACCTGCAACAGCAGATGAGAACGCTGTTGTACCGACGTTCTCCCCCAGGCGTCCGCCGCGCGGTGCGCCGCATCGAGGGCAAAATCGATATCTTTAGCATCGGAGCGGGGAAACTGCGCAATATTACTACCGTCCACGGGGGAGGTATTCATGAAAAATTCGCCGCTTAACGGTTCGACGAATTTGCCGCCAATGTAGTTGCCGTAGGCAGATTTGAATGAAACCAAAGCGCCCGGCTTGCCAGGATGTGCATAACGCATCGCAATCTCCTTCTGTAGGGTTAAGGCGCAGCGGCGTCTTGGTTTTTTGCTGTTGTCCGCTGCACGCTTTCTCCTATTGCAGGGGTTATGCCAGTTTTTCCCCGCCTCACTAAACTCATTATTTTTCAAATCATTAATAGAATTTCTGTGCCGAGTATCTTCATCGTTGTCGCACCGGATCCCGCTTCTGTGTTGCAAATCGCAACACCAAACAAACCATATCGCTACAATATTGCAACATCAGATAAGTTCATTGCGAAACCGACCACGAGGTGCCCCGTGCAAGGAAATCCGTTCACTATCACCCCTGAGGCGCAGGCCAGCGCGCTGCTGAGCGATTCCTGGCAGCGCAGCCAGCGCTACGGCCTGCAACCGACGAGCGATGAATTTCCGCGTCTGCGCTCCGGCGAACTGGCCGATGTCCTCGCCAGCAGCCGCAGCCTGCAGCAACTGGCCCAACCGGTGGCGACCCCGCTGGCGCAGCGTGCCGCCGAGTTGCAATCGGTGGTGGTCCTCTCCGACGCCAGCGGCCTGGTGCTGCAAACCTTCGGCAATACCGCGGCGATGCAAAAAGCGCAAAGCTTCGCGCTGGAGCCAGGCAACATCTGGAGTGAAAGCGGCCGCGGCACCAATGCTATCGGCACCGCGCTGGCGATCGACGACAGCTGCGAAGTCGAGGGGCGCCAGCATTTCTTAACCAGCAATCAGGGCTTGTACTGCGCAGCGGTGCCCCTGCAAAGCCCCGATGGCCAGATCGCCGGGGTACTGGATATCTCCGGCCCGGCACACATCCCGCATACCCATACGCTGGCGTGGGTCAAAGAAGCCGCCAGGCAAATTGAATACCTGTGGGTGAAACAGAGTCTACATCCGCAGCAGTGGGTGATGAGTCTGCACCCGCAGGTGCAGAAACTCGATAGCGCCGAGGAACTGCTGCTGGTCTTCTCCGATAACCTGCTCACCGCCGCCAATCGCCTGGCGATACGCGAGCTGGGCCTGCAAGCCGAGCACATCGGTCAAATGACCTTCCAGCAGTTGTTCCCCCAACTCACGCAAACGGCGGTCAGCGTGCCGCTACCGCTCACCTTCCGGCAGCGTGGTTTCTACTACCGCCTGCGCGCGCCAACCTGCGCCAGCATTGCCGTACCTGCGCCGCGCGCGATCGACCTGTCATTTAGCCCGCCCGGCGAAGGCGAAAAAATGGTCCGCCTGCTCAACGCCGGTATCGCCCTGTGTATCGAAGGCGAAACCGGCTGCGGTAAAGAGTTTGTTAGCCGTACCCTGCATTCGCATAGCCGCTGGCGCGGCGGCAAGTTTGTCGCGATCAACTGCGCGGCGATCCCGGAATCGCTGATTGAATCGGAGCTATTCGGCTATCAACCGGGCGCGTTTACCGGCGCCAATAAGAACGGCTATACCGGCAAAATTCGCGAAGCCGACGGCGGCGTGCTGTTCCTTGATGAAATCGGCGATATGCCGCTGGCTCTGCAGACCCGTCTGCTGCGGGTACTGCAGGAAAAAGAGGTGATGCCGCTGGGCGGCAATCGCAGCGCGCCGGTGAATTTCGCGTTGATTTGCGCGACCCATCGTAATCTTGCGCAGCGCGTCGCCGAAGGCGCGTTTCGCGAGGACTTGCTCTACCGCCTGCGCGAATATGCGTTTGCGATCCCACCGCTACGGGAATGGCCTGAACTGGCGCAGTTTATCCCGCGCCTGTGGCGCTCGCTTGGTGCGGAATCGCGGCGGGTCACGCTCTCCGCCGAGCTGATTAGCCAGTTAACGCAGCACGGCTGGCCGGGCAATGTTCGTCAGTTGCAAAGCCTGTTGAAGGTATTACTGGCGCTGGCTGATGATGGTGAATGTCTTGGCGTTGCGGCGCTACCGGCGGAGTATCAGAACGCGCCGCCGTCCTCCCCCGCAAGTGGGCTTCAACAGCATGATGCAAAACTGATTGCCGACACGCTGGCGAGCTTTAACGGTAATGTGAGTAAGGCGGCGCAGGCTCTGGGAGTGGCGCGCAGCACGCTATATCGGCGAGCGGCGCGCGTACCAAGGAAATGAATAGCGACAGGCGCTACGGCGTAAAACGCGCCGGAAGCCAGGAGAAGAGACGACGGCTCAGCCCTTCGCATAACGTCACCAGTTTCTGGCCGAGCGCCTGCCAGACCACCTTCGCCACGCAGACGCCGACGGCTGAAATCAGCGCCGCGCCCAGCATATCCAGCGGGAAATGGACGCCGAGAAAAATACGCGCCCACGCCACCGGTAGCGCCGCCAGCAGCACCAACAACCCGAGACGACGCAGGCGCAGCGACAGCAGCGCAAAAGCGGCGCTGAACATCACAGTGCCATGATCGCTTGGGAAAGAGTTATCTGCCGGATGGCTTATCCAGGTGTGGCCAAGCGGGATCATAAATGGCCGTGGATGGAACCACAGGGTTCCACAGACAAATCCCAACCCCAACGCAATCAGAATACCCATGACGCAAAACAGCGCCTGACGGTGGCCCTGACGGCCGCCGAGGAACCACAATCCCAGTAAAATCGCCGGGACGGCGAGGATAATCCAGCTTGCCGAGATGCGGGCCAACAGCAAAAGACTTTCTGGCGTGCCCGGACCAGCATTCAGCGCAAGGAAAGCGCTCTGGTTAACGGTTTCTAACATATTCATGGCGAGTTCTCGTCACAGTCATCATGCTGTCATTATCGCCAGAATACCTTAAGCCTGGATTAACCCACCGCTTACGAATCGTCCTGGTTATTATCGTAAGCAATTTGCAGCGGCAACCGGGCCAGCAGTTCATCAACCACAACGCGGATCTTTTGCGGCACCCACGCCGCATCCGGCCAGACGGCGCTGATGGCGAAGCTAACGCTGACGCTCGCAGGCAAAACCGGCAGCAGTTCTCCGCGGGCAATCTCTTCAGCGATCAGCCAATCCGGTAGCCAGGCAATCCCCAGCCCCCTTTTTGCCGCGGCGGCAATAGCGGCGAAATCATCCATCGCGATTGCAACCTGCGGGCGGAAATCGACCTCGGTTCCCTGCGCATCGCGCAGACGCCACTTTTGCATCTGTCCGCCGTAGAGATAGCCAATAGCAAGATGTTCGCTCAGTTCAACCAGAGACTGCGGCGCAGGTCGGCGCTCCAGATATGACGGCGCGGCGCACAGCGTCATGCCATGCTGACCCAGGCGTCGGGCCTTAAGAAAATGCGAATCAGCCAATGCGCCGATGCGTACCGCCAGATCGAATCCCTCTTCAAACAGGTTGACCTGACGGTCGCTAAACGACAGCTCAAGCTTAAGCTGCGGATATCGCTGGCTAAGCGAAAATAAAATGGGCGCCACGCAACGCTGGCCAAACAGAACCGGCAAGCTGACGCGCAATCGCCCCTGCACTTGCGTTTTACCACGCTGGATTTCATCTTCCGCATCGCGCAGGTTATCCAGCGCCTGGCGGGATTGCTGGTAAAACCGTTCCCCCTCTTCGGTCAGCGTCTGCCGACGAGTGGTACGCTGGAACAACACCACACCGAGCCGCTCTTCCAGCCGGGCAATGGTCTTACCGACGGCGGATCGCGTCACGTGTAGTTTCTCTGCGGCTTGCGCAAAGTTGCCGCTCTCGACAACGGCGACAAACACCGGAATCGCGTTCAAATCGCTACGCATTAATTGGTTCCATTGTGGATACAATAATTCAAAATAATGTCACTACTGGTGAAAAAAAGACAATGTTACTCTACGAAGCATAAAGTTAATCAAGGAGTCTGTTATGAGTAACGTGTTGATTTTGAAATCCAGTATTAACGGCCCGGCATCGCTGACCAACCAGCTGATTGATGAGTATATGCAGATCCGCCGCGCGGCTGGACATCAGGATGTGGTTGTCGAGCACGACCTGACCGCCATGGCGCTGCCGAAGCTTGACGGTGAGCTGTTTGCCGCTCTGCGCGGCGCGGAGGATCCGAGTCCGGCTATCCAGCAAGGGGTTGCGCTCTCCGATGCGCTGATCGGTGAATTAAAAGCCAGCGATCTGCTGGTGATCGGCGCGCCGATGTATAACCTCAACGTGCCGACGGATCTCAAACACTGGTTCGATCTGGTGGCGCGGGCGCGGGAAACTTTCCGCTACACCGAAACCTGGCCACAGGGGCTGGTCGAAGGGGTTCGCGCAATAGTGATTAGCTCGCGCGGCGGCGTCCATGACGGCCAGCCCACCGATGCGATCACCCCGTACCTGCGCGCCGTGCTGGGATTAATGGGCATCAGCGAAGTCGATTTTATTTATGCCGAAGGTATGGATATCCGCCCGCATGGCCGAGATGCCGGTATCGCCCACGCCCGCCAGCATATTGCTCATGCCGCTCAGTCGGCCTGATAGCCAGTGGCTTCCCCGGGGCTGGTAAAGGTTATTTTTTTATTTTAGAATTATCTAAATTTAGAAAATACTAAAATAATATGACCACGGTACAACAACTGCAGGCCAGCGCCGGGGAAGCCGCTGCCCTGCTGAAAGCGATGAGCAACCCCCACCGACTATTGATTCTGTGCATGCTCTGCGAAGCCCCGCGCACCACCGCGGGAGAGCTGTCGCAGATAACCGGCCTGAGCCCCTCCGCCACCTCTCAGCATCTCGCCCGGATGCGCGACGAAGGCCTGATCGACTGTGAACGCGATGCGCAGCGCCTGCGCTACTTCATTACCCATCCCGCGGTTCAGCAGGTCATCACCACGCTGAAAACCATTTATTGCCCGTAAGGAGCCCTTATGACTATCGCCACTGTTTCACCCAACGAAGCCCAGGCGCTTATCGCCCGGGGTGCGCGGTTAATTGATATTCGCGATACCGACGAATACGCCCGCGAGCATATTCCGGCGGCCACGCTACTGCCATTAGAGAAATTAACCCACGGCGCGACACTCAATGCGCAGCCAAACGAGACGATCATTTTTCACTGCCAGGCCGGGTCGCGCACGCAGAATAACGCCAGCCGTCTGGCAGAAGCCGGTGCGCCCGCGCAGGTTAAACTGCTGGCGGGAGGGATTCAGGCATGGCGGGCGGCGGGATTACCGATAGCGGAAGATAAATCCCAGCCGCTGCCGTTAATGCGCCAGGTGCAGATCGCCGCTGGCGTACTGATTTTACTTGGGGTGGTACTGGGATACGCCGTGCATAGCGGCTTTTTCCTGCTCAGCGGTTTCGTCGGCGCCGGGCTCACCTTTGCTGGCGTCACCGGTTTTTGCGGCATGGCGCGCCTGCTGGCCATCATGCCGTGGAACCGGCGTTAAAACGCCTGCCAGATCAGCAACGCGATGCCGCCGAACAGCAGCCATTTAATGATGTAATAGCCCGTCTTATTCCACTTTTTCAACCGTTTGCCAACAATGCGGATTTGGTAAATGTAACGGAAACTGCGGTTAATGCCGCCGACGCGGTCGCCGATATCATTCGGCGCGGCGGCGGCGCTCATTAAATTCCGCCCCAGCCAGTGGTTCACCTTCTGCGCCCAACGGTAACGCATTGGCCGTTCAATATCGCAGAATAGAATCAGTCGATTCTCACCGCTGGTATTTTCCGCATAGTGAATATAGGTTTCGTCAAACAGCACACCTTCGCCGTCGCGCCAGCTATAGCGATCGCCGTCAACGTCAATAAAGCACCGATCATCATTCGGCGTCGCCAGCCCGAGATGAAAACGAAGTGAACCGGCGTAGGGGTCGCGATGGCGCGGCAAACGACTGCCATCCGGCAATGTGGCGAACATCGCCGCTTTCACCGAGGGGATGCCGCGCAGCAGTTCGGTCGTCTTCGGGCATAGCTGGCTAGCGGAAGGATGCGCATCCTCATACCATTTCAGGTAAAAGCGCTTCCAGCCGGTTTTAAAAAATGAGTTAAACCCGGCATCGTTATATTTTTCAGCCGCTTTTATTTGTTCCAGTCGCTGTAGATTAATCCCCTCCTCGCGAATAACCAGCCAGTTTTGCTGTAATATTTTCAGTTCGGGGAAACTATCCGGACGCAGATACGGCGTATTTGGCACACGCGAAAACAGATACATAAAACCATTAAGCGGCGCGGTAAATGTTGAATGGTCGGAAAGCTGGCGCCAGAAGCGATAGCGAACTTTCCCTCGATAATGGACGTAGAGCACAGCAATGATAATAATAAGTAAAATGATATACTTCATATTCGCTTATCTGACCATATTCTGTTTTTATTCTTTCCACGCTGGCATCCCTGTTGTCAGGGGCGCAGCACCATCAAACCTTTAACAAAGGTAATACATATACCCATTAATTGTTTTAACAAAAAACAGCACAACCATTGAATCCTCAAAGGTCGTTGAGCTATCGTTTAGTTTAGTCGGTGATGACCAACAAAAAGGAGAAAGCGATGTTTGCAGCAGGCGATTTGGTACAACCGCGCGTCGGCGGACCAAAACTGAAGGTAGTGGAGGTAAATGGCGATCAGCTTGTCGTCGTTCAGGCAAGCAACGAGCAGAGTGGAACGTTTACGCTGAAAGCGGTTGATGTGACGCCTTATACCGAAGAAGGCGATTTCGGCGTCTGCTAGAGACGTATTGCATTACGCTATTTTACTTGCCAGTGATAAGCAGCAAAACGGTGGGGGTTTTCCACCGTTTTGGCCCGCACGAGCGTTAAATCAGGAAGTTGTCCAACGCTTGCCCTTGTGCGACGGCTTGCGCGATCGGTTTCGGCATCCGCCCCTGCCCGGTCCAGGTTTGTTCAGCCCCGAAATGATCGGTATAACGATATTTCGCCGGGCGCGGCTGACGTTTTTTACGGCTTTCCCCCGGGTTTATTTCACACAGCGCTAATTCATCAGGAGAAATACCATCGGCAACCATTAATTCCAGCCAGGTATTAATTTTTTCCTGATATTCCGCTTGCTGTTGCTGCGTCTCCTGCTGCGCTGAGCGTTTTTCTTCAGTGACGATCCTGAGTTTTTCCAGCATCTCTTCAAGCACGTCAGTGGAGAATTCACGAGCCATAGCACGCAGCGAACGAATATTATTCAGTTTCTGTAACATAAAAGACATAAAATATCAAAAATTCCAAATAGAAAAATAAAACAAGAATGGCGCAGTAAGTTTAATTGATATGTATATTTATTACCAGCCTTTATATTTTCAAATAAATAGCTGACGGTTCTTCGGCCGTAAATGCATTGAGGATAATTAGCGGGCATATTAAAGTGGAGCACAAAATAAGATCCGCGCGCATGAATAAGCCCAAACGGGGCTTTTAAAATAGGCCATGGCTTATATTTCCAGATAGTTCAGTACGTTATGAAATAACCCCGCTTCGGGTAAACATTAATCCCGTTAACTTAAGTGAATTAAAATTCATATAGGCAGAATAAAATCACAAATTCACACTCAGCAGTAAATGCTGGTTTTATCGGCAATTCATGGCGAATAAATCCAATTGTGACCACCTTCACAACACTTAAGCAAACGCCCGCGCTATCAATCGCGCATCACCCGTTCTCGCGTTGCATTATGTCAGCGAAAAAACACACCATCTTGTTGATTTTTAATCAAAAACATAAAGAAAGGAACAAAAGTAGCGCAAGCTGATAAAAATGCCACTCCGCAGAGTATTTTATCGACAAAAAGCCAACAAATAAAAATTTATCGCTAGTTGCCACTTTAGCAACAGAGATATACTCTACGCACATCAAAACAGGCAGCCAAAAAACGCTAAACCATGCGCACTTTTCGGCGTTATTGACTTCATTTTCGAGGAGCATACCGATGTTCTCTGCTCAATCCCGCTTGCGTCATGCGGTAGCAGACACCTTTGCGATGGTGGTTTACTGCACCGTTGTCAATATGATGATCGAAATTTTCCTCTCCGGTATGACCTTTGAACAGTCATTATCTTCGCGGCTGGTGGCAATTCCGGTAAACATTATTATTGCCGTCCCTTATGGATTCTATCGTGACTTCGCCATGCGTCAGGCGCGCCGTATCAGCGCCTCAGGATGGATGAAAAACATCGCTGATGTCATCGCTTATGTCACTTTCCAGTCGCCGGTGTATGTGTTGATTCTGCTATCGGTGGGCGCAGACTGGCATCAAATTGCCGCTGCCGTCAGTTCAAACATTCTGGTATCGATGATGATGGGCGCGGTGTATGGCTACTTCCTCGACTTCTGTCGCCGCCTGTTCCGCGTCAGTCCTTATCAACAAGCTAAAGCCTGATCCTCGTTATTCAGCGACTGGCCACGGCCAGTCGCCTGCTACTCCGCATTCACTCAGCCGTGCGACATCTGTTGCGCTTCGCCAAACAGCCCATTCAGAAAACGCTCAAGCGCCATACGCGAACTAAAGCCGTGCGGAATACCGTAATGCTGCTGCGCATCACCCGCTAAATAGAGCGGAAACTGCTCATAATGATCGCAGGTTTTAATGTCGCTAGCGGGTTCCGCGAGCGAAAAACTGCGTTCTTTGAGCGCTGGATGAATAATTAAAGCGGTACGCCCCATGCGCGCTTCGCGGTTCACATAAACATAATTATCGCCACGGCGATATCCATACGCTTTTTGCGTCACAACATCCATGGTGAAGCCGGCTTTTTCAAGAACACGCGCCACCTCATCGGGTCTTAAATACATACTGATTCCTCGTTATCTTTTACCGCACATTTACCTTACCTTATTCACGAATAGCAGCGCTTTCAGAATATTCCATAAACACCATCAAAAAGCATAATGCAAAATCATGGCCTACACTTAATGACTCGAATGGAATTAAGGGAGACACCCATGGCTAACCGTGTGAACCGCAACAACATTGATGAAAGCGCTGAGGATATTCATAACGATGTCAGCCAATTAGCAGATACGCTGGAAGAAGTGCTGCAATCATGGGGGAGTGATGCGAAAGACGAAGCAGAAAATGCGCGGAAAAAAGCGCAGGCGCTGCTGAAAGAGACACGCGCCCGCCTGAATGGCAATACCCGTCTACGCCAGGCTGCCCATGATACCGTTGAACGCGCTCGCGATGCCGCTGGCTGCGCCGACAGCTATGTCCGGAACAAACCCTGGCAGAGCGTCGGCGTCGCTGCCGCCGTCGGGGTATTTATTGGCGTATTGCTCAATTTGCGTCGATAATAGAAGCGATAAACTCGCATACTTTAAGTTGCACGTGCGTTGGCAATAATTCGGCCCATCCCTGGGCTCCGCCCTACGGGGCCAGCGCAAGCGCTGTTCAAAACGGCCAGCCGTTTTGTCCTGCAACTCGAATTATTTAGAGTTCAGACTGCATGTGAAGATAACAAATACGCGTCTAACCCTGCGTGCCCTGGTACGCAGGGTTTTTTATTCTTCAGCGTTGGCCAGCGCCCGCTTCAACTCGCCGACCACATCGCTTGCCATCGCCGCTGAGGTTAAGTTGGTAAAGCTCATCAACAAGCCGCCCTCCCCTCGACTCCGCATCCGCCAGTCGCTCAACGCCTGCACCGCCAGACCAGCCCGCTGACCTCGTCTTGCTAGTTCACGATCGTCGCCGCTCACCGCCACCACCAGCTGAATACCACCGGACTGTGGTACCACCTGAAACCCCTGCGCCTGCAGCGCCGACTCCAGCCACTGTCGCCGCTGCGCGTAACTGGCGCGCATCTTCTTCAGATGCCGCCAGAAATGCCCCTCATTGATAAAGTCCGCCAGCGTGTGCTGCCACAGTGTCGGCACATTGCAATGTATCAGATCGGTCTGGCGGCGAAACTGCGCCGCCAGCGGCAGCGGCACCACCAGCCAGGCGGTACGTAGCGCGGGAAACATCGACTTGCTAAAGGTTCCGGCATACAGCACCCGCTGTGGCGCATCGAGACTCTTTAGCGGCGGCAAGGGCTTGCCGTGATAGCGAAACTCGCTGTCGTAATCATCTTCAATAATCCAGCCGTCGCACTGCGCCGCCCACTGTAACAGCTGGCGACGCCTCTCCAGCGATAAAGCAACGCCGAGCGGGCTTTGATGCGCCGGGGTTAATAGCGCGAAACGCGCCTGCGGATAATGCGCCTGCGCCCAGTCGATGTTCATTCCCTCGTCATCAACCGGCACGGGATCGATATTCACTCCCGCCGCGCTGACCACCGGGCGAATAAACGGGTATCCCGGATCTTCCATCCACATATGCTGCCCCGGCCGCGCAAGAGTACGCAAAATCAGCGTCATCGAGGCGGCGAAATTGCCGCTAATCAGCACCTGCTCCGGCTGGCACTCAATGCTGCGCGACAGGCGCAAATAGTCGACGATCGCCTGGCGCAGAATCAGCTCGCCGCAGGGATCGCCGGGAGCAAGATCAAAACGCGATTGCGTGCGCAGCCGCCGCCCCATGACGCGCGCCCACAGGCCGCGAGGGAAAAGATCCAGCGCCGGCAGCCCCATCTGAAAAGGCTGCGGCGCGGACGATTCACGGCTCGCGGCTGGTCGCAGGGGAGTTGCCTGTCGCGGGCTAAGCCGATCGCTGATAAACGTGCCCGCCTGACCACGGCGTTCCAGCCACCCCTGGGCCACCAGTTCGCCCCAGGCGTTTTCAATGGTCGATCGCGACACGCCAAGCTCTTGCGCGTATACCCGGCTGGCCGGCAGACGGCTTCCCGGTGCCAGTTCGCCGCGCTCAATCGCCGACTTCAACTGGCGGGCGATACGCTGGTAATGCGGTACTTTTTTAGCGTCCATCATGGTCTGTTTTTTTCATCACAATATGGCTATCTTCAGCAGTCCATTATAGTGTTATTTTGCCCGGGTCTTAGAGAGGAGAATTGCAGAATGACCACATTACGTCAGCCGTACAGCGAACTAAGCCCGGAAGTTTATAAAGGGCTGGTTCAGGCCAGCATCGCGCTGGAAAAAAGCGAATTGGGCAGCACCCTGGTGGAGCTGGTCTATTTACGGGTATCGCAAATCAACGGCTGCGCCTTCTGTCTGGAAATGCACAGCAACGCGCTGCGCAAAGCTGGCATCGCGCAGACCAAACTGGATGCGCTGGCCGGTTGGCGCGTTAGCGCCCATTTCAGCGCTGCGGAACGCGCGGCATTGGCCTGGGCCGAATCGGTGACCGACATCGCCGTCAGTCATGCCGAAGACGAGGTTTACCTGCCGCTGCTGGAGCATTTCAGCGCTCGCCAGATTAGCGATTTGACCTTCGCCATCAGCCTGATGAATGCCTTCAACCGCCTGGCGATCGCCATGCGTATGTAGTTCCCCGGGAACATCTTTCCGTCCCCCGCCGGGCTAATCGGTGGGGGATAACTTATCGAAAAACTCTATATATTGCGTGGTTGAAGTTTTAAATAACTACATCTAGTATTTCCTTAACGATAAGCCCATAGTAACCGACGCGATGTTTTTGCGCCGCCTTGCTATCTTAAATGGAAATACGAATCATGCGCATTACTATTTACACTCGAAATGACTGCGTGCAATGCCATGCCACCAAGCGTGCGATGGAAAGCCGCGGTTTTGACTTCGACATGGTCAATATCGACCAGCACCCTGAAGCCATCGACATGCTGCGCGAACAAGGTTTTCAGCAGCTACCGGTCGTCATGGCTGGAGAGACCCGTTGGTCAGGTTTCCGCCCTGATATGATCAATCGCCTGCGTCCTACAGCAACGGCCAGCCTATGAGCCTGATCGTCTACTTCTCCAGCAGCTCGGAAAATACGCACCGCTTTGTGCAGCGTCTGGCGCTGCCGGCCGTACGTATCCCGCTCAACGAGCGCGAGCGAATTCAGGTAGACGAGCCCTATATTCTCATCGTCCCCAGCTACGGCGGCGGCGGTACGGCGGGCGCCGTCCCGCGTCAGGCGATCCGCTTTTTAAACAATCCGCATAACCGCCAGCTGATTCGCGGCGTCATCGCCGCCGGCAACCGTAACTTCGGCGAAGCCTATGGTCGTGCAGGGGATGTTATCGCGCAGAAATGCGGCGTTCCGTATCTGTATCGTTTTGAGCTGATGGGCACCCAGCAAGATGTCGACAACGTGCGTAAAGGAGTAAGCGAATTTTGGCAACGACAACCGCAGAACGTATAACCGCCAGGGCAACGGATTTTCATGCCCTCAATGCGATGCTGAATTTATACGACAGCAATGGCCGAATTCCATTTGAAAAGGATCATGAGGCGGTCGAGGCGTTTATCGCCACTCATGTTCGCCCCAACAGCGTGCCGTTTGCCGGCATGGAAGAAAAGCTGCAATGGCTGAGCGATGAAGGCTATTACGACCCGACGCTGCTGGCCCGCTATGAGCGTCGCTTCGTGTTAGCCCTCTTCGCCCACGCTCATCAATACGGTTTCCGCTTCCGTACCTTCCTCGGCGCGTGGAAGTTCTATACCAGCTACGCTTTGCGCACCTTCGATGGTAAACGCTACCTGGAGCATTTCGCCGACCGCACCTGCATGGTGGCGCTAAGCCTGGCGCAAGGCGATGAAACGCTGGCGCGACAGCTGACCGATGAAATCCTCTCCGGGCGCTTCCAGCCAGCCACCCCGACCTTCCTTAACGCCGGTAAACAGCAGCGCGGCGAGCTGGTTTCCTGCTTCCTGCTGCGTATCGAAGATAATATGGAGTCCATCGGCCGGGCGGTGAACTCCGCGCTGCAGCTGTCGAAGCGCGGCGGCGGCGTGGCATTTTTACTGTCCAACCTGCGTGAAGCGGGAGCGCCGATCAAACGTATCGAGAACCAATCATCCGGCGTGGTGCCGGTGATGAAAATGCTGGAAGACGCCTTCTCCTACGCCAACCAACTGGGCGCGCGTCAGGGTGCTGGCGCGGTGTATCTGCACGCCCATCACCCCGATATTTTGCGCTTTCTCGATACCAAGCGGGAAAACGCCGATGAGAAGATCCGCATTAAAACCCTGTCGCTGGGGGTCGTGATCCCCGATATCACCTTCCAGCTGGCGAAAGAAGACGCGCAAATGGCGCTGTTCTCGCCTTATGATGTCGAGCGGCTGTACGGCAAACCCTTTGGCGATATCGCCATTAGCGAAATGTATGCGCAACTGGTGGCCGATGAGCGCGTCAGCAAACGCTGGATCCGCGCCCGCGATCTCTTCCAGCGACTGGCGGAAATTCAGTTTGAATCCGGCTATCCCTACATCATGTTTGAGGATACGGTGAATCGCGCCAATCCGATCGCCGGGCGGATTAACATGAGCAACCTGTGCTCGGAGATCCTGCAGGTTAATACCGCGTCCACCTTTGACGACAATCTCGATTACGCCACCGTCGGCGAAGACATCTCCTGCAACCTCGGTTCGCTGAATATCGCCCACGCCATGGATTCACCGGACTTCGCCCGCACCGTGGAGGTCGCGGTACGCGGTCTGACAGCGGTGTCCGATATGAGCGACATCCGCTCGGTACCGTCGGTGGCGGCGGGCAATGCCGCATCGCACGCGATTGGCCTTGGGCAGATGAATTTGCACGGCTATCTGGCACGCGAAGGGATCGTCTACGGCAGCCCGGAAGGGCTGGACTTCACCAACCTCTATTTCTATACCGTCACCTGGCATGCCCTGCGTACCTCAATGGTGATGGCGCGCGAACGCGGCCAGCGCTTCGCCGGTTTTGAGCAGTCGCGCTACGCCAACGGCGACTATTTCCAGCAGTACCTACAGGGCGACTGGCAGCCGAAGACCGACAAGGTGCGCGAATTGTTCGCCCGGTCGGGCATTACCCTGCCCGACCGCGAAATGTGGCGCCAGCTACGCGACGACGTCATGCGCTACGGCATTTATAACCGTAATTTACAGGCGGTGCCGCCGACCGGCTCGATCTCCTACATCAACCATGCCACCTCGAGCATTCACCCCATCGTGTCGAAAATCGAGATCCGCAAAGAGGGGAAAACCGGTCGCGTGTACTATCCGGCGCCGTTTATGACCAACGACAACCTGGCGCTGTATCAGGATGCCTGGGAGATTGGCCCGGAAAAGATTATCGATACCTACGCTGAAGCGACGCGGCATGTCGATCAGGGGCTGTCGCTAACGCTCTTCTTCCCCGATACCGCCACCACTCGCGATATTAATAAAGCGCAAATCTACGCGTGGAAAAAAGGCATCAAGACGCTGTATTACATCCGCCTGCGCCAACTGGCGCTGGAAGGTACCGAAATCGAAGGCTGCGTGTCCTGCGCGCTGTAAGGAGAACAGGATGACCCATTTATCGCGCATCAGCGCCATTAACTGGAATAACATCGAGGACGACAAGGATCTGGAAGTGTGGAATCGCCTGACCAGCAACTTCTGGCTGCCGGAAAAGGTGCCGCTGTCGAACGACATTCCCATCTGGCAGACCTTGTCGCCACAGGAGCAGCAGTTGACTATCCGCGTCTTTACCGGATTGACGCTGCTCGACACTATTCAGAATACCGTCGGCGCTCCGGCGCTGATGGCTGACGCCCTTACCCCGCACGAAGAGGCGGTGCTGTCGAACGTCAGCTTTATGGAGGCGGTACATGCCCGCTCGTATAGCTCGATTTTCTCAACCCTGTGCCAGAGCAAAGCTGTTGATGCCGCCTATGCCTGGAGCGAAGAAAATGCGCCGCTGCAACGCAAGGCGCAGCTGATGCTGGGCTATTATCAGGCCGATGAACCGCTGAAGAAAAAAATCGCCAGCGTGTTCCTCGAATCTTTCCTCTTCTATTCGGGCTTCTGGCTGCCGATGTATTTTTCCAGCCGCGGCAAGCTCACCAACACCGCCGATTTGATTCGCCTGATCATTCGCGATGAAGCGGTACATGGCTATTACATCGGCTACAAATACCAAAAAGGGCTGGAAATCGTCAGCGCCGCTAAACGCGAAGAGTTGAAGAATTTCGCCTTTGATTTGCTGATGGATCTCTACGATAACGAGCTGGCCTATACCCGCGAACTGTATGCCGACAGTCCGTGGTTTGATGATGTCAACGCCTTCCTCTGTTATAACGCCAATAAGGCGCTGATGAACCTTGGTTACGAGGCGCTGTTTCCGGCGGAAATGGCCGCCGTCAACCCGGCGATTCTGGCGGCGCTGTCCCCTAACGCCGATGAAAACCACGACTTTTTCTCCGGCTCTGGCTCTTCATATGTAATGGGCAAAACGGAAGAAACCGCCGACGACGATTGGGACTTTTAACCTTGTGAATCACAGGGAATATAGCCGTATATTCCCTGGTGATCTATTTCACATTATTTACTATTATCACACAATTAACGCCTCAATTATTTCCACGTCATCTCCCCGTCATATTTTCATAAATTAGTATGATTTCACTCGAAATTATTCCGGCATAATCAAAAAATATTACTCACCCCTCATTCCGGCTCAGCCCTTATATCATGGGCAACTCAGCCGGATGCACCTATTCAGATTTCCGCCAGCCATTCACATCGAGGGTTGTCACAGAATCTCAGTATGTTAGGGTGTAAAAAGGTAATAATCTTCACCAGGTACGATATCGATATAATTAAAGACAGGAAACTATTTATTGCATGGCAATTAAATTAGAAATCAAGAATCTCTATAAGATATTTGGCGAGCATCCGCAACGCGCGTTCAAATATATTGAAAAAGGACTGACGAAAGAGCAATTACTGGAAAAAACGGGGCTATCGCTTGGCGTTAAAGACGCCAGTCTGGCCATTGAAGAAGGCGAGATATTCGTCATCATGGGACTCTCCGGTTCAGGAAAATCTACCATGGTTCGCCTTCTCAATCGCCTGATTGAACCCACCCGCGGACAGGTGCTGATTGACGGCGTAGATATCGCCCAAATCTCAGAAGCCGAGCTCCGCGAGGTGCGCAGGAAAAAGATTGCGATGGTTTTCCAGTCATTCGCCCTGATGCCGCATATGAACGTGTTGAACAACACCGCGTTCGGTATGGAGCTGGCTGGCGTTTCTGCCGATGAACGGCAAAAGAAAGCGCTGGATGCCCTGCGTCAGGTGGGCCTGGAAAACTACGCCCACGCCTATCCCGATGAACTCTCCGGCGGGATGCGTCAGCGCGTCGGTCTGGCCCGCGCGCTGGCGATTAATCCGGATATTCTGCTCATGGATGAAGCCTTCTCGGCGCTCGATCCATTAATTCGCACCGAAATGCAGGATGAACTCACCAAATTACAGGCGAAGCATCAACGTACCGTTGTCTTTATTTCCCACGATCTCGACGAAGCCATGCGTATTGGCGATCGTATTGCCATTATGCAAAATGGCGAAGTGGTGCAAATTGGCACCCCGGATGAAATTCTGAATAATCCGGCCAATGATTATGTTCGCACCTTCTTCCGCGGCGTCGATATTAGTCAGGTATTTAGCGCCAAAGATATTGCCCGCCGTAGCCCGGTTGGCCTGATTCGTAAAACCCCCGGTTTCGGCCCACGTTCGGCGCTGAAATTATTGCAAGATGAAGACCGTGAATATGGTTACGTCATTGAACGCGGGAATAAATTTGTCGGTATTGTCTCCATCGATTCTCTGAAAAGCGCGCTCAGCGAAAATCAGGGACTCGACGCGGCGTTAATTGACGCCCCGCAGGCGGTGGAGGCGCAAACGCCGCTCAGCGACCTGCTCTCCCACGTCGGTCAGGCGCCCTGCGCGGTCCCGGTGGTGGATGAAGGGCACCAGTATCTCGGCATTATTTCAAAACGCATGCTGCTACAGGCTTTAGATCGCGAGGGGGCAAACAATGGCTGATCAATCTAACCCATGGGACACCGCATCATCGGCGGATAGCGCGGCGCAGCCCGCCGACGCCTGGGGCAACCCAACGCCCGCCCCCGCAGACGGCGGTGGCGCCGACTGGCTGAACAGCGCGCCCGCGCCGCAGCCGGAGCATTTCAACATCATGGATCCGTTCCATAAAACGCTGATCCCGCTCGATAGCTGGGTCACGCACGCTATTGACTGGATCGTGCTGCACTTCCGTCCGCTGTTCCAGGGGATCCGCGTGCCGGTGGATTATATTCTCAGCGCCTTCCAGCAGCTGCTGCTGGGCATGCCGGCGCCGGTAGCGATTATCCTCTTCGCGCTGATTGCCTGGCAGATCTCCAGCGTCGGCATGGGCGTCGCTACTCTGGTATCGCTGGTGGCGATTGGCGCGATCGGCGCCTGGTCGCAGGCGATGGTCACCCTCGCGCTGGTTCTTACCGCCCTGCTGTTCTGTATGATCATCGGCCTACCGCTGGGGATCTGGCTGGCGCGCAGTCCACGGGCGGCGAAAATCATCCGTCCGTTACTCGATGCGATGCAGACCACCCCGGCGTTCGTCTACCTGGTGCCGATTGTCATGCTGTTTGGGATCGGCAATGTACCCGGCGTAGTGGTGACCATTATCTTCGCCCTACCGCCTATAGTCCGCCTGACGATCCTCGGCATTAACCAGGTACCGGAAGATCTGATTGAAGCCTCACGCTCGTTCGGCGCCAGTCCGCGCCAGCTGCTGTTTAAAGTACAGCTGCCGCTGGCGATGCCAACCATCATGGCCGGGGTCAACCAGACGCTGATGCTGGCCCTGTCGATGGTGGTGATCGCCTCGATGATCGCTGTCGGCGGTCTCGGCCAGATGGTTCTGCGCGGCATCGGCCGCCTTGATATGGGTCTGGCAAGCGTCGGCGGGGTCGGGATCGTTATCCTCGCGATAATCCTCGACCGCCTGACGCAGGCCGTCGGCCGTGATTCCCGCAGCCGCGGCAACCGCCGCTGGTACACCACCGGACCTCTGGGGCTGATTACCCGCCCTTTCTGTAAATAAGAGAAGGAACACCGATGCGACATACTACTCTCCTTGCCACAGCGTTTACCGCCCTTGTCACCACCAGCGCATTTGCCGCCGATCTGCCGGGCAAAGGCATCACCGTGAAACCGGCGCAGAGCACCATTTCCGAAGAAACCTTCCAGACGCTGCTGGTCAGCCGCGCGCTGGAAAAGCTGGGCTATACCGTCGAGAAGCCGAGTGAAGTCGACTACAACGTTGCCTACACCTCTATCGCCGCTGGCGATACCACCTTTATCGCCACCAACTGGAAACCGCTGCACGACGACATGTACACCGCGGCGGGCGGCGATAAAAAATTCTATCGTGAAGGCGTCTATGTGAGCGGCGCGGCGCAGGGCTACCTGATCGACAAGAAAACCGCCGATCAGTACCACATCAAATCAATCGACCAGTTGAAAGACCCGAAAATCGCCAAACTGTTCGATACCAACGGCGATGGCAAAGCAGACCTCACCGGCTGTACGCCAGGCTGGGGCTGCGAGGCGGTCATCAACCACCAGATTGACGCCTATGGCCTGAACAATAAGGTCGTCCACAACCAGGGGAACTACGCGGCGATGATGGCCGACACCATCGCTCGTTATAAAGAAGGCAAACCGATTCTTTACTACACCTGGACGCCGTACTGGGTCAGCGATGTGCTGAAGCCGGGTAAAGATGTGGTCTGGCTGCAGGTACCGTTCTCTTCGCTGCCGGGCGAGCAGAAGGATATCGATACCAAACTGCCGAATGGCGTCAACTACGGCTTCCCGGTGAACACTATGCATATTGTCGCCAACAAAGCCTGGGCGGAGAAAAACCCGGCGGCGGCGAAGCTGTTTAGCCTGATGAAGCTGCCGATTGCCGATATCAACGCCGAGAACGCGATGATGCATGAAGGCCACGCCTCGGAAGCCGACATCAACGGCCACGTTGACGGCTGGATCAAAGCCCACCAGCAGCTGTTCGACGGTTGGGTAAAAGAAGCGCTGGCTGCGCAGAAATAAAAGACGCCCCCGGTTCGCTTCGCCGTTCCGGGGGCTTTTTTGGCTCACCGTTCCTGAAAACCAGGATGGATGAATATTCATAAATAATGCATATATTTTGATATCTGATTTTTAGCGATTGTGAAGGCGCGCTGCTCTCTGATAAGGTGAACTCATCTTTCAATGTGTAATATTCACCTGGGTTATTAATAAGTCGCCGATATGGAAAATCCTGCCTCGCTGACCCAAGCGCCCCTTACCCGCGACGCCTCAATCGCCGAAGGTATCAAAGACAGCCTGCCGATAGTGATTAGTTATATTCCTGTCGCCTTTGCTTTCGGTCTTAACGCTACTCGCCTCGGTTTTACGCCGCTGGAAAGCCTGTTTTTCTCCTGCATCATCTACGCTGGCGCCAGCCAGTTCGTCATCACCGCCATGCTTGCCGCCGGTAGCTCATTATGGGTCGCGGCGCTCACCGTGATGGCGATGGACGTTCGTCACGTGCTGTACGGCCCCTCTTTACGTAGCCGCATTCACCGCGCGCTCAATAAAAGAAAGACCGCACTATGGGCTTTCGGCCTCACCGATGAAGTTTTCGCGGCGGCCACCGCGAAGCTGGTACGCGACAACCGCCGTTGGAGCGAAAACTGGATGCTCGGCATCGCCTTCACCTCCTGGGGTTCCTGGGTATTCGGCACGCTGATCGGCGCCTGGTCCGGCAACGGTCTGTTAACCCATTACCCGGCGGTGGAAGCGGCGCTCGGCTTTATGTTGCCGGCATTATTTATGAGTTTTCTGCTGGCGTCATTCCAGCGCAAACAATCACTCAGCGTCACCGCAGCGCTAGCGGGCGCACTGGCCGGAATAATCCTAATTTCCATCCCGGCGGCCATTCTTGCCGGTATTGTCTGTGGATGCCTGACCGCATTGATTCAGACCCATCTGCAGGGGAAGATGAATGGACGCTAATGTGTTAATCCTCGGCGTGCTGGTCGGCGGCGTAAACTACCTGTTCCGCTATTTGCCGTTACGCCTGCGGGAAAACGCCGCCCGCACGGCGCAGCGCGGGCCGATAAACATTCTGCTCGATACCATCGGCATTGCCTCGATTTGCGCGCTGCTGGTCGTCTCAAGCGTACCGGAAATCCTCGCCGATGGCCGCAGACTCGCGCCGACATTGGTCGGTTTCGCCGTGCTTGGCCTGAGCTTCTGGAAGACACGCAGCATTATTATCCCTACGCTGCTCAGCGCATTGGCCTATGGTCTGGCATGGAAGATCGGCTCTTTGATATAGGTTTTAAGTATTAATAGTGACCAATAATTCATTTGCTTTATTTGTCACAATAGTTATTATATCGGCTGTAATTAATGAGGTTATACCCAAATGGATAGTTCGTTTACTCCCATTGAGCAGATGCTCAAATTCCGCGCCAGCCGCCATGAAGATTTCCCTTTCCAGGAGATTCTCCTTACTCGTCTCTGTATGCACATGCAGGGCAAGTTGCTGGAAAACCGTAACAAAATGCTGAAAGCGCAAGGGATTAACGAGACATTATTTATGGCGCTGATCACGCTTGAGTCTCAGGAAAATCACAGCATTCAGCCCTCTGAACTGAGCTGCGCGCTGGGGTCGTCACGCACTAACGCAACCCGTATCGCCGACGAACTGGAAAAACGCGGCTGGATCGAGCGTCGCGAAAGCGATAACGATCGTCGCTGCCTGCATCTGCAGTTGACTGAAAAAGGTCATCAATTCTTGCGCGAGGTGCTACCTCCGCAGCACAACTGTCTGCATCAGCTGTGGTCCTCCTTAAGCACCGCGGAAAAAGACCAGCTGGAACACATCACCCGCAAACTGCTCGGCCGCCTCGACCAGATGGAAGAAGAAGGCGCGCTGGCGGGCTCCCTGCGCTAAGCGCGGAGCCGCCTTACATTTTGAGTTGCAAGGAATAAAGTCAGGCCAGCAGATTTTCTGCTGGCCTTTCTGATAAACAGGTCGGCTCAGCCGATGTGAAATAATAAGAATGTAAAATCGTGGAGAACCAGATGAGCGAAAATGCGGAGAGCCAAACCCCGCAGCAACCGGGTAGCAAGAAAGGGAAACGTAAAGGCGCCCTTCTGCTCCTGACCTTGCTCTTTGTTATTGTGGCCGTGGCCTACGGCATTTATTGGTTTTTGGTCTTGCGTCATTATGAAGAGACTGATGACGCTTACGTCGCAGGGAACCAGGTACAGATCATGGCGCAGGTATCAGGCAGCGTCACCAAGGTCTGGGCCGACAACACCGACTTCGTGCAACAGGGCGATCCGCTGGTCACTCTCGACCAGACCGATACCCAACAGGCATTTGAGAAAGCCAAAACTCAGCTGGCGGCAAGCGTGCGCCAGACTCGCCAGCAGATGATCAACAGCAAGCAGCTGCAGGCGAACATCGAGGTCAAAAAAACCGCGCTTTCGCAGGCGCAAACCGACCTTAATCGCCGCATCCCGCTGGGCGCCGCAAACCTGATCGGCCGCGAAGAGCTGCAGCACGCTCGCGACACCGTCGCCAGCGCTCAGGCTGAGCTTGACGTCGCGATCCAGCAATACAATGCCAACCAGGCGATCGTACTGGGCACCAAACTGGAACAGCAGCCAGCGGTTCTGCAGGCGGCGACCGAAGTACGCAACGCCTGGCTGGCGCTGCAGCGTACGCAAATCGTCAGCCCGATTAGCGGTTACGTTTCTCGCCGTTCCGTGCAGCCTGGCGCGCAGATTGGCACGACCACGCCGCTGATGGCCGTGGTTCCGGCCACCAACCTGTGGGTTGACGCCAACTTTAAAGAAACCCAGCTTGCGCATATGCGTATCGGCCAACCGGCGACGGTCATCAGCGATATCTACGGCGATGATGTGAAGTACACCGGTAAAGTGGTCGGCCTGGATATGGGTACCGGTAGCGCCTTCTCGCTGCTGCCGGCGCAGAACGCCACCGGTAACTGGATCAAAGTGGTTCAGCGTCTGCCGGTGCGTATCGAGCTGGATGCGAAGCAGCTGGCGGAGCATCCGTTGCGGATCGGCCTGTCGACGCTGGTAGAAGTCAACACCAGCAATCGCGACGGCGAAATGCTGGCAAACCAGGTGCGTAACTCGCCGGTTTACGAAAGTAATGCCCGTGAAATCGGCCTTGAGCCAGTGAATAAACTGATCGACGGTATCATCCAGGCCAACGCCGGATAATTCGGGGTGAGCGTAATGCAACAGCAAAAACCGCTCGAAGGCGCGCAGCTGGTCATTATGACCATTGCGCTGTCGCTGGCGACTTTCATGCAGGTGCTGGACTCCACTATCGCCAACGTGGCCATTCCGACCATCGCCGGCAACCTTGGCTCGTCGCTGAGCCAGGGGACCTGGGTCATCACCTCGTTCGGGGTGGCGAACGCTATCTCCATTCCGATCACCGGCTGGCTGGCAAAGCGCGTCGGCGAAGTAAAACTGTTCCTCTGGTCAACGGTGGCATTCGCCATCGCCTCCTGGGCCTGCGGGGTGTCAAACAGCCTGACGATGCTGATTTTCTTCCGCGTGATTCAGGGGATTGTCGCCGGTCCGCTGATCCCGCTGTCGCAGAGTCTGCTGCTCAGCAACTATCCGCCGGCGAAGCGATCTATCGCGCTGGCGCTGTGGTCGATGACGGTCATCGTCGCGCCGATTTGCGGCCCGATTCTCGGCGGTTACATCAGCGATAACTACCACTGGGGCTGGATCTTCTTCATCAACGTGCCGATTGGCGTCGCGGTGGTGATCATGACCCTGCAAACCCTACGCGACCGCGAAACCCGCACCGAACAGCGGCGCATCGACGGCGTGGGTCTTGCTCTGCTGGTGGTTGGCATCGGTAGCCTGCAGGTCATGCTCGACCGGGGTAAAGAGCTCGACTGGTTTGCTTCCAATGAAATTATCATCCTGACTATCGTGGCGGTAGTGGCGATAAGCTTCCTGATCGTCTGGGAGCTGACCGACGATAACCCGATAGTCGATCTGTCGCTATTTAAGTCGCGCAACTTCACCATCGGCTGTTTGTGTATCAGTCTGGCCTATATGCTCTACTTCGGCGCTATCGTCTTGCTGCCGCAGCTACTGCAGGAGGTATACGGCTACACCGCCACCTGGGCGGGTTTAGCCTCGGCGCCGGTCGGGGTGATCCCGGTCATTCTGTCGCCGATTATTGGCCGCTTTGCCCATAAGCTCGATATGCGACGGCTGGTGACTTTCAGCTTTATCATGTATGCCGTCTGCTTCTACTGGCGCGCATGGACCTTCGAACCGGGCATGGATTTCGGCGCTTCGGCCTGGCCGCAGTTTATTCAGGGCTTCGCGGTGGCCTGCTTCTTCATGCCGTTGACCACCATCACCCTTTCCGGCCTGCCGCCGGAACGGCTGGCGGCGGCATCGAGCTTGTCGAACTTTACCCGAACCCTTGCCGGTTCTATCGGAACCTCGATTACCACCACCATGTGGACCAACCGCGAGGCGCTGCACCATGCGCAGCTCACCGAATCGGTGACGCCATACAACCCTAACGCCCAGCAGATGTACGATCAGCTGCAGGGACTGGGGATGACGCAGCAGCAGGCTTCCGGCTGGATAGCGCAGCAGATAACCAACCAGGGGCTGATTATCTCAGCCAACGAAATCTTCTGGGTATCAGCGGGCATCTTCATCCTGTTGCTCAGCCTGGTATGGTTCGCCAAACCGCCGTTCAGCGCCGGCGGTGGCGGTGGTGGCGCGCACTAAACATCAACACAAAGGGATCTGCGGATCCCTTTTTTATTCGCGCAACGTTGTCCAGTTCGCGCTAGCTTCTGTCCATTTCGCTAAAGCCGCCCTTTCGTTTTGTCATGCAGGATAAAGCTCCGACAACAGGAGAACACCATGCTGACCAATCCAGGTGAAAAATACCGCCCTTATCCGCCTATCGCATTGCCCGACCGCCGCTGGCCTGACCGGCAAATCACCGAGGCGCCGCGCTGGCTCTCCACTGACTTGCGCGATGGCAACCAGGCGCTGGCGGAACCCATGGACGGCCCACGCAAGCTGCAGTTTTGGGAGCTGCTGCTGGAGTGCGGCTTTAAAGAGATAGAGGTTGCTTTTCCTTCCGCCTCGCAAACCGATTTCAACTTTGTGCGCCAGCTGATTGAAGAACGACGCATCCCTCAGGATGTGACCATCCAGGTGCTGACTCAAGCGCGGGAAGAACTGATCCTGCGGACCTTTGACGCGCTGCGCGGCGCCCATCGCGCCACCGTACATCTGTACAATGCCACCGCGCCGCTGTTTCGTGAACTGGTGTTCGGTATGGACAAGGCCGAGGTGATCGCCCTGGCGACTCGCGCCACCCGGCTGATTCGCCAGCAGTGCGAACAGCAGCCCGGCACCCACTGGCAATATGAGTATTCACCAGAAACTTTTTGCTTTACCGAACCCGAATTCGCGCTGGAAATCTGTGAAGCGGTGGCGGAAATCTGGCAACCCTGCGCCGAGCGCCCAATGATTATTAATCTTCCGGCGACCGTCGAGGTCAGCACGCCTAACGTTTACGCCGATCAAATTGAGTCTTTCTGCCGCCACTTCTCACGCCGCCGCGATGTCTGCATCAGCGTGCATCCGCACAACGATCGCGGTACCGGCGTCGCCAGCGCCGAACTGGCGGTGATGGCTGGCGCCGATCGCGTTGAGGGGTGCCTGTTTGGTAACGGCGAGCGCACCGGCAACGTTTGCCTGGTGACGCTGGCCATGAACCTCTACAGCCAGGGCGTGGATCCACGGCTGCGCTTTACGCAAATGAACCGGGTGGTAGAGATCGTCGAAAACTGCAACCAGCTCCCGGTACACCCACGCCATCCGTGGGCGGGCAGCCTGGCCTACACCGCGTTTTCCGGTTCGCACCAGGATGCGATTAAAAAAGGTTTTGATGCTCGTAAACCTGGCGACCGCTGGCAAATGCCTTATTTGCCTATCGACCCGCAGGATATAGGCTGTAGCTATGAGGCGGTGATCCGCGTCAACAGCCAGTCAGGAAAAAGCGGTAGCGCATGGCTGATTGAGCAGAACCATGGCCTTAAGCTGCCGCGGACGCTGCAACAGGACTTCAGCCAGTACGTACAGCAGGAAACGGATGCCCATGGCAAAGAGATGACCCATAATGCGCTATGGCAGCTGTTCCGCACCCGCTATGGCCTGCTGACGCAGCCAGCGCTGGTGTTGCTAGACTACCAGAGCGACGGCCAACAGGATGGCGAGCTATCGCTGCATGCCACGCTGCGGGTGAATGGCGAGACCCGCCGACTACACAGCCGCGGCAACGGTCTGTTATCCGCCGCCGCCAGCGGCCTGAGCGCGCTACTCAAACATCACTTCGTTATTAAGGATTATCACGAACATACCCTCGGAGCGCGCAGCGACAGCCGGTCGGTCGCCTATATCCGCTGTATTTTTCCGGATGGCAAAAGCCGCTGGGGAGTGGGAATTGATAATGATGTCGCTCGCGCCTCACTACAGGCGCTGTGCAATGCGCTCAGCGCGAAGGATTAATCCGGCGCGCGAAAATAGTCGCTGGGGGCGGTTCCCATCACCCGGCGAAACATGGCGCTAAACGCGCTGTGGCTGCCGTAGCCAAGATCCAGCGCCACCCGCAGTACCGATTGTCCCTGCGCCAGGCGAACCAGCGCTTCCATTAGCTTCGCCCGGCGTACCCATTCACTCCACGTCAGGCTGGTCTGCTGCTGAAAATGGCGGTTCAGGGTACGCTCGCTCATCCCGTTTGCCTGCGCCGCCTGGCGGCTGCCCCACGGCTCGCCGGGCGCTTCGCGCACCCGCTGACATAACCGCCGCAGGCCATCGCTGTGCGGTTCCGGCAAGCCAAACGGCAGTACCGCCATCCCACGAATTTCATCGAGGATCAGCTCATAGATACGTTCATCCCGTGAGCCTGGATCGTAGCGTTCCGCCAGCGTCAGCGAGGCGACGATCAGCTCGCGCAGCAGCGGTGAGATCTACACGATCTGACAAGATGCAGGCAGATCGGCGCGGGCGAATGGATCGATAAATAGCGTCCGCGCGGCCACATGACCGGTTATCCGCAGAGCATGCGGCGTCCCCGCCGGTAGCCAGACCCCGCGTCCGGGCGGCACCACCCAGAAACCGGCTGGCGTTTCCACCCGCACCACGCCGCTGAGTATATGCAACAGCTGCGCGCAATCGTGGCGATGCACCGGCTCGCTATCGCCATGGGCGTAATCATGGGCAAAAGGCACCAGCGCGCGATGCTCGAAGGAAAAAGAGAGTGTTGTCGACATGATGACGGGAGAGCGGCCCGGCGCAATCGCCGGGCCGAAGCAGATGCACTAGATGTGCAGTTCTTGCAGTTTTTCTTTCGGTAGCGCCAGCTCATCGTTGCTGTTGATGCGAACATCACGCTCGATGATGTGGCGGGCGATATCCTGCGCTTCCTGCAGCGAGTGCATGGTGTAGGTGCCGCACTGGTACACGTTCAGCTCAGGGATCTGGGTCTGATCTTTCACTTTCAGCACGTCGGCCATCGCCGCTTTCCAGGCATCGGCAACACGCTGCTCATCAGGCGTGCCAATCAGGCTCATGTAGAAACCGGTACGGCAGCCCATCGGAGAGATGTCGATAATTTCCACGCCATTACCATTCAGGTGATCGCGCATGAAACCGGCAAACAGGTGCTCCAGTGTATGAATACCACGTTCCGGCATCACTTCCTGGTTTGGTACGCAGAATCGCAGATCGAAAACGGTGATTTGATCGCCGTGCGGCGTGTTCATTTTCTTCGCGACGCGCACCGCAGGCGCTTCCATTCGGGTATGGTCGACTGTGAAACTATCTAACAACGGCATTCTTCACCTCCGATAGTGATTTTTTTTAAAATAAAATGAACTCTTCGTTCAACAGCGAGTCTGAGTATATGAAAGACGCGCATTTATTATCATCATCATCCCTGAATCAGAGATGAAAGTTTGGCCACATTGATGTGGCCTTTTTCTTTTGTACCGCTTTTTACTACGCGTGTCGTGCTAAAAGCGCCTCAAATGGCTCGCTATCTTCCGCTTCCACTTTCTTCTGACGCGCAACCGACGCATCACGCTCGGCGATAAAATCGTCTTCGCTTAAAATTTCCAGAGGCTCTTCGCGCAGTATCGTCCGATACTGGTCAGCCAATTTACGCCCGGTGCCGCCAATCCCCTCTTCAATCATAGAACGCAGAATGCGTGCTGAGAAAGTTAATTCCGGATCGTCGAAACAGGCCAGCAGCTCATCGCACACCTGTTGATAGGCCTCGCCACCGTGGATGCTATCCAGCGTTTGCGCCACGCGGCGTAAATCGCGGAACAGATCTTTGCCCACTTTCGCCAGCGGGAACTGCGCGCTTTCACAACCGATACCCAGCGTCAGGCCAGGTTTGCGGCCTTCAAGAATCACGCGATTCCAGTTGGTGCGGGTACACAGCAGCTCGCTGCTGCTCATCTCCGGCGCATCGGCCAGCACACACCAGACCATAAACAGATCGAGGAAACGCACCTGCTGCTCGTCCACGCCAATTGGCGAGAACGGGTTGATATCCAGCGAACGTACTTCGATGTATTCAATCCCGCCGCGCAGCAGCGCATCGGACGGCGTTTCACCGCTACGGGTGACGCGTTTTGGACGAATCGGCGCGTACAGTTCATTTTCAATCTGCAGGATGTTGCTGTTGATCTGCAGGTGCTTACCGTCTTTTTCGAGCCCGATTGCGGCGTACTCTTCCGACGGCGTTTTAATCGCCCGCTTCAATCCTGCCACATACTCGTGCAGATCGTTAAACGTAATACCGAGATTGCTTTGCGACTTATTGGTATAACCCAGGTCGCTCAGACGCAAAGAGGTGGCGTACGGCAGGTAATACATGCCGTTGGCGGTCTCTTCAAACGGCAGCGTGGTCGGTTTGCCCTGCAGGAACGAGGAACAAATCGCCGGCGATGCGCCGAACAGGTACGGGATCACCCAACCGAAGCGGTAGTAGTTACGAATTGAGCGGAAGTAACCGGCGGAGATCGCCTCCTTACCGCTTTCGGCGTCTTCTACGCCGCACTTCGCCTGCCAGAACGCCATCGGCAGCGAGAAGTTGTAGTGCACGCCGGAAATGGTTTGCATCAGCGCGCCGTAGCGGTTTTTCAGCCCTTCACGATACAGCGTCTTCAGACGCCCGACGTTAGAGGTGCCGTACTGCGCCAGTTCAATGTCCTGGCCCGGCGCGATATAGCAAGGCATGCTCAGCGGCCACATCCGCTCATCGCCAAGCTGGCGGGCGGTGAAGCGATGCACATCGCGCAGGAAAGTGAGCATATGATCGACGTCGCCATCTACTGGGGTAATAAACTCCAGCAGGGCTTCAGCAAAATCAGTGGTAATCCATTTGTGGGTCAGCGCCGACCCTAAAGCAACAGGATGGCCGGTAGTGGCCAGCGTGCCGTCCGCGTTAACGCGCAGCGTTTCGCGCTCAAGCCCACGTTTAATGCCTTGCAGCGCCTGCGGATTTTTTTCCAGCCAGGCCAGCGCCTGTGATACGTCCGGGATCAATTTGACCTCCCGCCTGTCGAAATCGTTTGAATTAGCATAATTGTAATGGTTGAACAATCAGTCCAATTAGTGCCACCACGTCATGCCCTGAAGCGTTGCCGCCGCAATGACGATATAGCGCAACGCCTTACCAAGACATAAGAAAAAAAGCACTGGTCCCCAGGAAATGCGCATCCATCCCGCCAGTAAACACAGCAAATCGCCTATAACAGGCGCCCAGCTCAATAATAATGTCACCGCACCATAGCGTTTTAGCCAGCCGGCCGCCCTCTCCTGCCAGCGTGATGTCTTACGCAGCGGAAACAGGCGCCCCAGAATAACGTTAGTTACCCCTCCAAGGCTATTGCCGATTGTTGCTATTAATACCAGCATCCACGGTTGACTGACCCCCGTAAGAAGCATAGCAACCATCACCACCTCTGAGTTGCCGGGAAGCAAGGTGGCGCTTAAAAAGCTGCTGGCAAAAAGCGACAGGAGCGACAGCGAGTCGCTCACAGCAAACGCACGTCCACGACATCCATTCCCGCGCGTTTCGCCGCCTGCAGACCGAAGTCGGCATCTTCGAAGACCACGCATCGCTCCGGTGCGACGCCCATGCGTTCCGCGCATAGCAGGAAGGTATCAGGCGCCGGTTTGTGGTGCGCCACATGATCGGCGGCTATCACCGCGGAGAAGTAATGACGCAGGCCAAGATGTGCCAGCAACGCTTCGGCAACGGCGCTTTCGCTACCGGTGCCGACCGACATCGGGCGACGGCCATGCCACGCTTTGACCACCTCAATGAGCGGTAACGGGCGTACGCTATCCAGCAACATCGCTTTAACGGCGGCGGTTTTTTCCTGCGCCAGACGATGCGGATCTAAATCAGCCTGATTCAGCTCGATAATCGCCTGGGCAATACGCCAGGTGGGAGAACCGTTGAGCGCAACCATGGCCTGCTCATCGAAACGCATACCGTAACGGCCCAATACTTCGTGCCATGCCTTACGATGCGTCGGCTCGGTATCGAGGATGGTGCCATCCATATCGAAAATCAGTCCTGCGTAACGTTCGTACATCGTGTTCTCACCAACCGAATAAGGAAACGTTACTTTATCGCAAAAGGCGGGTTTTGTCGCGGGGGCGCCAGAGACAGCAAAGGCGCCTACAGGCGCCTTATTCGATGGGGGCATCGTCAATCGTTTTATTTGACTCGCAAGTCGTTCTCAACCACGCGTACGCCCTGCACGCGACGGGTGACTTCTACCGCGCGTTGAGCGCTTTCTGCAGACGATACGAAACCGCTCAGCTGCACGCGGCCTTTAAAGGTCTGAACGCTGATTTCAGTGGATTTAATATCTTTGTCGTTAAACAGCGCGCTTTTTACCTTGGTAGTCACCACGGTATCGTCAATGTAACCACCGGTGCTCTCTTTGGTGGACGATCCGGCGCATCCCGCCAGAGAGACGGCGACCAGAAGCGTTGCGCAAAAGGCAGGTATTGCTTTGAACCATTTCATTGATTTCTCTCCTTGCATTCATCACACCCGGTTCAGGTAGATATACAGGGATAAATTATAGTGGAAAGAGCGACTTGCCAATAAGAAATGTGTTGATTATCGAGGAGCTGGGATGCGTTGTTTTAGTCAGGATGCTAATGGGGAGTTTTGCTGGGGGGAATATGGTGCATCCGGGAGGATGACTCGGCTGCGCCTCGCCCTACGGGCCGTTGCTTACGCAACGTTATCCTCCCTGGTGCGGCGATAATTTCGCAGACCATAAAAACAGGCAGTATTGCTGTTATTAAGGAGAATATGGTGCATCCGGGAGGATTCGAACCTCCGACCGCTCGGTTCGTAGCCGAGTACTCTATCCAGCTGAGCTACGGATGCATCGGAATAACTAGTTTACTACAGAATTCATCTGAATCAGGTAAGAATGGTGCATCCGGGAGGATTCGAACCTCCGACCGCTCGGTTCGTAGCCGAGTACTCTATCCAGCTGAGCTACGGATGCATCGGAATAACTAGTTTACTACAGAATTCATCTGAATCGGGCAAGAATGGTGCATCCGGGAGGATGACTCGTCTACGCCTCGCCCTACGGGCCGTTGCTTACGCAACGTTATCCTCCCTAGTGCGGCGATAATTTCGCAGACCATGTAACAACGATAGTGCTGTTACTAAGGAGAATATGGTGCATCCGGGAGGATTCGAACCTCCGACCGCTCGGTTCGTAGCCGAGTACTCTATCCAGCTGAGCTACGGATGCATCGGGAAACTTGCTTTACTACGCGTCAGTGTCACAACTAACACATGCCACACTGAGTATGATAGAGTAATCGGTAGAGTGACTCGATTACGCCTCGCACTGCGGGCCGCTGCTTTTGCAACGTTATCCTCCCTGGTGCTGGCGAAAATTTCGCAGACCGTGTAACAACGATAGTGCTGTTACTAAGGAGAATATGGTGCATCCGGGAGGATTCGAACCTCCGACCGCTCGGTTCGTAGCCGAGTACTCTATCCAGCTGAGCTACGGATGCAAAATGGCGGTGAGGCGGGGATTCGAACCCCGGATGCAGCTTTTGACCGCATACTCCCTTAGCAGGGGAGCGCCTTCAGCCTCTCGGCCACCTCACCACACAACACGCCTCTTACGAGTGCTTCGGAGAACTTGTTTCTGCTCTTCGTCGCTGCGATGGCGCACATATTACTTTCTGAGACTTATAAGTCAAACAATTTTTCGAACGCTTTTTCTGTTTGCACACTTCACGCGCAATTAGCCTGCAAAAACGGCAAAAAGAGTATTTTATCAACAGGAAATCGCCCTTTACGGCCAACCCAAAGCGACAAAGAAAAGAGGCCTACGACGAATAAAAACAAAGGAGACACGGCGACAAAAGGAGAAACAGAAGAGAAAAAGAGAAAAAACGACCACCGGGGGGATGCGCCTCACAATGTAGCGAGGCGCGGAAAGCTTAGTAACTGGACTGCTGGGATTTTTCAGCCTGGATACGCTGGTAGATTTCTTCACGATGTACAGAGACTTCTTTAGGGGCGTTGACGCCAATACGTACCTGGTTACCCTTAACCCCTAAAACTGTCACAGTGACCTCATCTCCAATCATGAGGGTCTCACCAACTCGACGAGTCAGAATCAGCATTCTTTGCTCCTTGAAAGATTAAAAGAGTCGGGTCTCTCGCATCCCGGCATTATCCATCATATAACGCCAAAAAGTAAGCGATGACAAACACCTCACGGCGTAAGCAGTCACGGCATCACATTCTGTTAAACCTAAGTTTAGCCGATATACACAACTTCAACCCGACTTTATCGTTATCAGTGCTTATGACGCAAGGTGCCGTAATCAAAGGATTACGGAACCTATACGTTTATAGTTATTACAGTTTTGCGCTTACCCAGCCTTTCACACTGGCTAATGCTGCAGGGAGAGCGGACGCATCGGTACCACCGGCTTGCGCCATATCCGGACGACCGCCCCCTTTACCGCCCACCTGTTGGGCGACCATACCAACTAGCTCCCCTGCTTTCACGCGATCTGTCACGTCCTTAGACACACCGGCAATCAGAGAAACCTTACCATCCGCTACCGTAGCTAATACAACGACTGTCGAACCGAGCTGGTTCTTCAGATCATCAACCATGGTACGCAGCATTTTCGGCTCAACGCCGGCCAGCTCGCTGACCAGCAGCTTAACGCCGTTAATTTCTTCCGCTTTACTGGAGAGGTTTGCGCTCTCCTGTGCCGCAGCCTGCTCTTTCAGCTGCTGCAGCTCTTTTTCCAACTGGCGGGTACGTTCAAGCGTCGCGCGAATTTTATCGCCGATGCTGTGGCTATCACCCTTCAGCAGCTGCGCGATATCACCGAGCTGATCGCTCTGCGCATGCAGGCTGGCTATCGCCCCTTCGCCGGTTACCGCTTCAATACGGCGCACGCCTGCGGCGGTACCGGATTCAGAGGTAATACGGAACAGACCGATATCACCGGTACGCGCCGCGTGAGTCCCACCGCACAGCTCAGTGGAGAAATCACCCATCCGCAGCACGCGAACGCGATCGTCATATTTCTCGCCGAACAGCGCCATCGCGCCGGATTCGCGGGCGGCATCAATATCCATAATATTGGTTTCGATAGCCAGGTTACGACGGATCTGCGCATTCACCAGATCCTCTACCGCGCGAATTTCTTCCGGCTTCATTGCTTCGAAATGCGAGAAGTCAAAGCGCAGCGCTTTGTCGTTAACCAAAGAGCCTTTCTGCGCCACGTGAGTGCCGAGAACCTGGCGCAGCGCCGCGTGCATCAGGTGCGTCGCGGAGTGGTTCAGACGGATACGCTGGCGGCGAGCCTGATCGACATCGGCCTGCACCGCATCGCCCACTTTCAGGGAGCCGCTGGCGACTTTACCGACATGACCAATTGCCTGGCCGTATTTCTGCGTGTCGCTGACAGCGAAGGAGAAGCCCTCGCCTTTCAGTTCACCTTTATCGCCGACCTGTCCGCCGGACTCCGCATAGAACGGGGTCTGATCGAGAATCACAACCGCATCCTGGCCTGCGCTTACGCTATCAACCGCTTTACCGTCAATGAACAGCGCCGTGACTTTGCCGTTCAGTTCCAGATGATCGTAGCCTTTAAATTCCGATGCGCCGTCAACGCGAATCATCGCGTTATAGTCAGCGCCGAAACCGCTGGATTCGCGCGCGCGACGGCGCTGCTCTTCCATCGCAGCTTCAAAGCCGGCTTCGTCGACCTTGATGTTGCGTTCGCGGCACACGTCCGCGGTCAGGTCGACCGGGAAGCCGTAAGTGTCATACAGACGGAAAGCGGTTTCGCCGTCCAGCGTGTCACCTTTGAGCTTCGACAGTTCGTCGTCCAGTAGCGCCAGTCCGCGCTCCAGGGTACGAGCAAACTGCTCTTCTTCCGTTTTCAGCACCTGCTCAACCTGAGCCTGCTGCTGTTTCAGTTCTTCACCCGCAGAACCCATGACGTCGATCAGCGGAGCAACCAGTTTCCAGAAGAAAGTGTCTTTAGCGCCCAGCATGTTGCCATGACGAATCGCGCGACGAATGATGCGACGCAGCACGTAGCCGCGGTTTTCATTCGATGGGATCACGCCGTCGGCGATCAAGAACGCGCAGGAACGAATATGGTCAGCGATAACGCGCAGCGACTTGTTAGTCAGATCGGTCGCGCCGGTGACTTGCGCTACGCTGGCAATCAGGTTGCGGAACAGGTCGATGTCATAGTTGGAGTTAACGTGCTGCAGTACCGCGGCAATACGCTCCAGACCCATACCGGTGTCGACAGACGGCTTCGGCAGCGGTTCCATGGTACCGTCAGCCTGACGGTTGAACTGCATGAAGACGATGTTCCAGATCTCAATGTAACGGTCGCCGTCTTCTTCCGGCGTTCCCGGAGGGCCGCCCCAGATGTGGTCGCCATGGTCAAAGAAGATTTCGGTGCACGGACCGCACGGGCCAGTATCACCCATCTGCCAGAAGTTATCAGAAGCAAACGGCGCGCCTTTGTTGTCGCCGATGCGGATAATACGCTCGCGCGGAACGCCGACTTCATTCGCCCAGATGTCGAAAGCTTCGTCATCGGTCTCGTAAACGGTAACCCACAGCTTTTCTTTCGGCAGCGCGAACCAGTTTTCGCCGGTCAGCAGTTCCCATGCGTATTTGATGGCATCCTGCTTGAAATAATCGCCGAAGCTGAAGTTGCCCAGCATTTCGAAGAAGGTGTGGTGGCGCGCGGTGTAACCGACGTTTTCCAGATCGTTGTGTTTACCACCCGCACGCACGCAACGCTGCGCGGTAGTCGCGCGCGAATAATTACGTTTATCGAGGCCAAGGAAAACATCCTTGAACTGGTTCATCCCGGCATTGGTAAACAGCAGGGTCGGATCGTTGTGCGGCACCAGGGAGCTGCTGGCAACTACCTGATGTCCCTTACTATGGAAAAAGTCGAGAAACGCCTGACGGATCTCAGCGGTGCTCTTGCTCATAATTATCCTGAAATCAAGCTACACGTCATCCTTCAAGTCGCCTCTGTCCTGGCTGCGCTTGCTCTCCCGGTCGCGAACTCATGTGCATTCCAGAAGATGTTCTCTCTTGCCGCCTTGATGCAGCTTGAATGATTTTGTGTATAAGGAATAATCGCCCTGGACGCTGATTGTGCAGTCACAACCAGCGGCCTGACGGAATAAAGTGGGAATAAGATAAGTTTTCTTTAAAGGGAAGTAAAATCCCCGATGAGTCAATCTGCAAAATTTCGCCAGATTTCCTGGATATCTTCCATCAGATAGCCACGGTACAGCAAAAATCGCTGGATTTTCACTTTCTCAGCAAAGGCGGAAGGTAATGGTTCGCCGTATTTACGCTGCGCCTGTTCTTTGGCAAGCAATGCCCAATCTATTTCGCACTCGCGCATCGCGCTTTCGATGTCGCTGCGGCCGATACCTTTTTGGTTCAGTTCCTGGCGGATGCGCGCCGGGCCATAACCCTTGCGGCTGCGGCTGGCAATAAACTGGCGAACAAAACGCTGGTCATCGAGATAGCGGTTTTCAATGCACCAACCGATAACCTGTTCGAGCTCTTCCGCCGTCACGTCCAGCGTTTCAGGGCCGTTCTTACTCATTACCGGCGCCGCCAGCTTGCGCCGCAGCTCCTGTTCGCTATGGTCGCGCATCGCCAGAATGCGGATCGCCCGATCCAACAAACGCGCATAACCGGAACGGCGTGGTGAAGTTTCAGTCACAAGCACCTCGATAATCTAAGAAAAGCAAAAGGGCTGCATAAGCAGCCCTTCGTGAGTCTTGTCGACAATATCAGAAATCTTGTTCAGTTTCTTCTGCGTCGTTGCCGTCAACCGCGAAGTCCGGAGTGGTGTCCTGGTTGTTGAGCAGCAGTTCACGAACTTTCTTCTCAATCTCTTTCGCCGCTGCCGGGTTCTCTTTCAGCCAGGAAATAGCGTTCGCTTTACCCTGACCAATCTTGTCGCCGTTATAGCTATACCAGGCGCCCGCTTTCTCAATCAGCTTCTCTTTCACGCCGAGGTCAACCAGCTCGCCGAAGAAGTTGATGCCTTCGCCGTAGAGGATCTGGAACTCAGCCTGTTTAAACGGCGCAGCGATTTTGTTTTTCACCACTTTCACGCGGGTTTCGCTGCCGACGACGTTGTCGCCCTCTTTCACCGCGCCGATACGGCGAATATCCAGACGTACAGAGGCGTAGAACTTCAGCGCGTTACCACCGGTGGTGGTTTCCGGGTTACCGAACATCACACCAATTTTCATACGGATCTGGTTGATGAAGATCAGCAGCGTGTTGGACTGCTTCAGGTTACCCGCCAGCTTACGCATCGCCTGGCTCATCATACGCGCCGCGAGGCCCATATGAGAGTCGCCGATTTCGCCTTCGATTTCCGCTTTCGGCGTCAGCGCCGCAACGGAGTCGACGACGATAACGTCTACCGCGCCGGAACGCGCCAGCGCGTCACAGATTTCCAGCGCCTGTTCGCCGGTATCCGGCTGGGAGCACAGCAGGTTGTCGATATCAACGCCCAGTTTACGCGCATAAACAGGATCTAACGCGTGTTCCGCATCGATAAACGCACAGGTTTTTCCTTCACGCTGCGCCGCGGCGATAACCTGCAGCGTCAGGGTCGTTTTACCCGATGATTCCGGCCCGTAAATTTCAACGATACGGCCCATTGGCAGACCGCCTGCGCCCAGCGCGATATCCAGAGAAAGCGAACCGGTGGAGATGGTTTCTACGTCCATGGAACGGTCTTCACCCAGGCGCATGATGGAGCCTTTACCGAATTGCTTTTCGATCTGGCCCAGTGCTGCCGCCAACGCTTTCTGTTTGTTTTCGTCGATCGCCATTGTAACTCCCGTCATGCGAGGTGAAGCGCATTCGCTTCGCCGTTAATATTTGTTCAGTTGAGGCAATTATACTGTATGGTCATACAGTATCAAGTGTTTTGTAGAAATTGTTGCCAAAGCAGATTCAGCGCATATGCCGTCGCCTGACGACGCACCGCGTCACGGTCTCCGGCAAAGCATTCCCGGCGGGTCACGCCCTGTCCGCTGGCGCAGGCGACGCCGAACCACACGGTGCCGACGGGTTTCTCCGCGCTGCCGCCATCCGGCCCGGCAATGCCGCTGACCGATACCGCATAAGTGGCGCGGGCCGCGCGCAGCGCGCCAATCGCCATCTCAATAACCACCGGTTCGCTCACCGCGCCGTTATCCAGCAATGTGGCTTCGCTAACGCCGACCATTTGTGATTTCGCTTCGTTGCTATAGGTGACGAAGCTACGCTCAAACCATGCCGAGCTGCCGGAGATATCGGTCAGCACTTTGGCAATCCAACCGCCGGTGCAGGACTCCGCGGTGGTGACCGTCGCGCCCTGCGCCTTCAGCGCCAGCCCAACCTGTTCGCTGAGCTGCATTAATTCTGAATCCGTCATTTTCGCCCCGCTTAAGCCAGATAAAGAGGCCATCAAAGATAGCACTTTCCGCAGAGATATGGGGACGAGGTGGTGATTTTACGAGGGGGGATCCAAAAATGGGGTGTCCCGCAGCGACCGGGACGCCCCTGGCAACCATTACTTCATGCTGTTGGCAATCAGCTCAACGTTATGGCGTAACATTTTCACGTAGCTATCGGCCACGCCGCCCGGTTGCGACAGCGCCTCCGGATACAGTTCTCCGCCCGGCTGCGCGCCCGTCGCGCTGGCGATTTGCCGCACCAGCCGCGGGTCGAGCTGGTTTTCCATAAACCAGGTATGGACGCCATCCGCTTTAATTTGCTTAATCAGCGCCGCCACCTGCGCTGCGCTGGCTTCGCTCTCCGACGAGAGCCCCTGCGGCGCGAGGAAAGTCACATGATAAGCGCGGCCAAAATAGCCGAAAGCGTCATGGCTGGTCAGCACTTTACGTTTCGCCAGCGGGATCGCGCTGAACTGCGCTTTCGCCCAGCCGTCGATTTCCGTTAGCTGGCTGATATAGCGCTGACCGCTGCTCTGGAGCGCCGCTTTATCTTCCGGATCGGCTTTCACCAGGCCATCAAGGATATTCTGCGCATACCGCGCGCCGTTAGCGGCGCTATTCCAGGCGTGCGGATCGGTCACCGTTTTACCGTCTTCCTCAAGGGTATGCGTCTTAACGCCTTGCGACGCCACCACCAATTCGCCCTTAAAGCCGGACGCTTTTATCAGGCGGTCCAGCCATCCTTCCAGGCCTAGCCCATTGACCACCACCACGTCCGCTTTGCTGAGCAGCGCGCTATCCTTCGGTGAAGGTTCAAAAGTATGCGGATCGCCATCCGGCCCAACCAGCGTGTCGACATGGACATGCTCGCCGCCAACCTGCTGCGCCATATCGCCCAGCACCGAAAAACTGCTCACCACATTCAGCGTTTTCGCCATCGCGCCCTGCGCCATCAACCCCAATGCCAGCGCCACCACTATTGCCCTACGTTTCATCATTTCCTTACCCCATCAATTTGCGCCAGCCGACCACCAGCCGGCTGCGCGTGCCAAAAAACACCGAAATAAAAAACAGCGCGCTGGCGGTCAGCACGATAGCGGGCCCGGCGGGTAAATTAATCGCCCACGAAAGGCTCAATCCCATCCAGGCGCAGAACGCGCCGATTACCGCCGCCAGCAGCAGAATCCCCGGCAGCGTCTGCGCCCAGCAGCGCGCCGCCACCGCGGGCAGCATCATCAACCCCACCGCCATTAACGTGCCGAGGACCTGGAATCCCGCCACCAGGTTCAGCACCAGCAGCGCGAGAAACAGCCCGTGCAGCAGCGCCGGCAGACGTCGATCGTTGACCTGCAGCCAGGCGCTATCAAACGCCTCGCTCACCAGCCCGCGATAAAACAGCGCAATGCACAACAACGTCAGACTCGCCACGCCGGTGACGAAGAACGCAGCGTCGCTATCCACCGCCAGAATCGAGCCAAAGAGCAGATGCAGGAGATCGACGCTGGAGCCGCGCAGCGAGACCAACGTGACGCCGAGCGCCAGCGAACCGAGGTAAAACCCGGCAAAACTGGCGTCCTCTTTCAATGGCGTTCGCCGACTAACCCATCCGGCCACCAACGCTACCGCGATCCCGGCAATAAACCCGCCGACGCTCATCGCCAGCAGCGACATACCGTTAAGGAGATAACCCGCCGCTACGCCCGGCAGAATGGCGTGCGACAACGCGTCGCCCATCAGGCTCATCCGTCGCAGCAGCAGCAAAACGCCCAGCATGGTGGTGCTCAACGACAGCGCGAAGCACACCACCAGCGCCCGGCGCATAAAGCCAAATTCAATGAAAGGCTGGAAAAAGGTATGCCAGATCATGCCAGCCTCGCGGTGTTGAACGCGGGAAGCACGTTTTGGGTCTCTCCCCAACGCGCGTGCTGCGGTTCGAGCAGCAACGTCTCAGGAAAGAAATCGGCTACGCACTGGTTATCGTGCAGCACCGCCAGAATCGTTTGTCCCTGTTGGCTCATTTCGACGATCAACGCCATCAGCTCGCGGCTGGTTGCCTCATCAACGCCGGTAAACGGTTCGTCCAGCATCACCAGTGGCGCCTGTTGTACCAGCACCCTGGCAAACAACATGCGCTGAAACTGGCCGCCGGAAAGCGCTTCAATCGGCGTTTTGGCCATCGCGCTGAGTCCGACCCGCTCCAGAGCCGCTTCAATGCGCCGACGGACATCGCCGCGAAGCCCGCGCAGCAACGAGACCCGCGGCCAGGCGCCCTGGCTAACGACATCGCGCACCAGCAGAGGAAACTGCGATTCGAGAGCATGGCGCTGCGCCAGCCAGCCAACGATAGGCCGCCCCTCGCGCCAGTTCAGTCGGCCGCTCACCGGCGGAATAAACCCGGCGAGCGTTTTCAGCAACGTCGATTTACCACAGCCGTTTAGCCCAATAATCGCCGTCAGACTTCCCGCAGTAATCACGCCGCTAATCGACGGCGTAATTGCCATACCTTCATACCCGGCAACCAGGTGATCCAACTCAATCATGGCAGCGCCACCGCCCACCAGGTGGCCAACCACAGCGCTGCCAGCAGCACGCAGGCGATTGCTGCGCGCGCCGCGCCGGATGCCATAAAAACCGATGCAAACATATCCCACTCCATAAAATGTTATAACATAACAATATGGGATTCAGGAAAGAATGTAAATCAGCGTCAGTAAGTGGAAATGTAACAAAGGTCAACAGGAGGAATGTGGACTGGAAACTTCCCCGGTCGCGCTACGCTTACCGGGGCTACAAATGGCACCAAAACGGTAGCCCGGATAAGCGCAGCGCCATCCGGGAAGACCGGCGCACGAAATCAGTAGCCCGGATAAGCGCAGCGCCATCCGGGGAGACCGGCACACGAAATCAGTAGCCCGGATAAGCGCAGCGCCATCCGGGAAGACCGGCGCACGAAATCAGTAGCCCGGATACGCGCAACGTCACCCGGGGAGACCAGCACACGAAATCAGTAGCCCGGATAAGCACAGCGCCATCCGGGGAGACCGGCGCACGAAATCAGTAGCCCGAATAAGCGCAGCGCCATCCGGGAAGACCGGCGCACGAAATCAGTAGCCCGGATAAGCGCAGCGCCATCCGGGAAGACCGGCGCACAAAAACGGTAGCCCGGATAAGCGCAGCGTCACCCGGGGAGACCGGCGCACGAAATCAGTCGCCCGGATAAACGCAGCGCCATCCGGGGAGACCGGCGCACGAAATCAGTAGCCCGGATACGCGCAGTGCCATCCGGGAAGACCGGCGCACGAAATCAGTAGCCCGGATAAGCGCAGCGCCATCCGGGGAAACCGGCGCACGAAATCAGTCGCCCGGATAAGCGCTGCGCCATCCGGGAAGACCGGCGCACCAAAACGGTAGCCCGGATAAACGCAGCGCCATCCGGGAAGACCGGCGCACGAAATCAGTAGCCCGGATAAGCGCAGCGCCATCCGGGGAAGTCTGGGGCACGAAACCGGTAGGCCTGGATAAGGCGACAACCGCCATCCGGCCGTTCATCGGCAAACTCCCCGTCAGGGAGCTTGTCGAAAGGAAGGATCAGTAACCGCCGCGGGCCTGAGAGACCGCCAGCCCCAGCTGCCAGACCGCCATGGCGTAGTGGGTGCTGTGGTTGTAGCGGGTGATGGTGTAGAAGTTCGGCAGACCATACCAGTACTGGTATTCGGTGCCGATATCCAGCCGCAGCAGGCTGGCTTGCTGGTAATTGCCCAACGACTGCGTCGGGGTTAAGCCCGCCGCCGACAATTGCGAAATGCTGTATTTGGTTTTAAAGCCGTTATCCAGACCCGGCGCCTGGCCCAGCGCCTGCACCGCCACGGTATCGCCGCTCACCCAGCCGTGTTGTTTGAAATAGTTCGCCACGCTGCCGATGGCATCCACCGGATCCCACAGATTGATATGACCATCGCCGTTGAAATCCACCGCATATTGCTTATACGACGACGGCATGAACTGGCCGTAGCCCATCGCGCCGGCAAAGGAACCTTTCAGATCCAGCGGGTCATCGCTTTCGCTACGCGCCATCAGCAGGAAGGTTTCCAGTTCGGAAGAGAAGTATTCAGCGCGGCGCGGATAGTTAAACGACAGGGTCGCCAGCGCATCAAGAATGCGGGTCTTACCCATCACCCGGCCCCAGCGAGTTTCAACGCCGATAATGCCGACAATGATTTCCGGCGGCACGCCGTAAACCTGATAAGCACGGTTCAGAGCATCCTGATACTGATTCCAGAAGACCACGCCGTTCTGCACGTTATCCGGGGTAATAAACTGTTTCTTATAGCGCAGCCAGGCGCCGTTCGGCCCGGTCGGCGGCAGCCCGCTCGGCGCCTGACGATCCATCAGACGCAGAACATAATCCAGCCGCTTCGCCTGTGACAGGATCTCCTGGAGCTGCTGTCTATCGAAACCATGCTTCGCCACCATCTTATCGATGAACTGCGCCGCCGCTGGATTATTAGCGAAATCACCGCCCATTTGCATCACGTTATGCTGAGGCTCCAGCAAAAAGCCGCCGGTTCCACTCGCCATCTCCGTTTCCGCGGGGGTCTTAGGTTTGCTGCTGCAGGCAGCGAGAAGTGCACATAAAGGGAGTAAAGCCAGATAGCGACGCTTCAACATGGGAATTCCATTTAACAAAATCGGCAAAGGGTAATTATGGTAAAGCATGCGCCCGCCAACAAGGAAGCGGCAATACATTTGCAGACAAAATAGTCCTTTTTTTGCGCGATCGCGCCCGGCGTTTCATGTGCCAAAGTTTTCACTCACCGCCTACAAACTTTCAAAATAAAATATTTATCTTTCATTTTGCGATCTAATTAACACTTTAAAAGCTTTCAAAGTGATTAAAATCAGCCTCAACTTAGCAAGAAAAATAACACGCTGAAGGAGAGAACAATGATTGAAGTCGTTACCCACGGCGCTGAGTGGTTCATCGGCCTGTTTCAGAAAGGCGGCGAGGTATTTACCGGGATGGTGACCGGGATCCTGCCCCTGCTGATCAGCCTGCTGGTGATCATGAATGCGTTGATCAACTTTATCGGCCAGCAGCGCATCGAGAAGCTGGCGCAACGCTGCGCCGGTAACCCGCTCACCCGCTACCTGCTGTTACCCTGCATCGGCACTTTCGTCTTCTGTAACCCGATGACCTTAAGTCTCGGTCGCTTTATGCCGGAGAAATACAAACCGAGCTACTACGCGGCGGCCTCCTATAGCTGTCACTCGATGAACGGGCTATTCCCACACATCAACCCCGGCGAGCTGTTTGTGTATCTCGGCATCGCCAACGGCTTGACCACCCTTGGCCTGCCGCTCGGCCCGCTGGCGGTGAGCTATCTGCTGGTCGGCCTGGTAACAAACTTCTTCCGCGGCTGGGTGACCGACCTGACCACCTCTATTTTCGAGAGAAAAATGGCTATTCAGCTTGAACAGAAAGTCCAACTGTCAGGAGCGACATCATGACCCGTATTCGTATTGAAAAAGGCGCCAGCGGCTGGGGCGGCCCGCTTGAGCTCGACGTCGTAGACGGCAAAAAGATTGTCTATATCACCGCAGGCACCCGTCCGGCGATCGTCGATAAGCTGGTCAGCCTGACCGGCTGGCAGGCGGTTGATGGATTTAAAGAAGGCGAACCGGCAGAAAGCGACATCGGCATCGCGATTATCGACTGCGGCGGCACCCTGCGCTGCGGTATCTACCCAAAGCGCCGCATCCCGACCATCAACATTCACGCCACCGGCAAATCCGGGCCGCTGGCGCAGTACATCGTCGAGGATATTTACGTCTCGGGGGTTAAGGAAGAGAACATTCATCTGCTGACGGCTAGCGGCGAAGCGGCGCCACCGCCTGCTCCCGCCACGGGACGCGACTATGACGCCAGCAAGAAAATCACCGAACAGAGCGATGGTCTGCTGGCTAAGGTGGGGATGGGTATGGGATCGGTGGTGGCGGTGCTGTTTCAGGCCGGACGCGACACCATTGATACGGTGCTGAAAACCATCCTGCCGTTTATGGCCTTCGTCTCGGCGCTGATCGGCATCATCATGGCCTCCGGTATCGGCGACTGGATCGCCCACGGTCTGGCGCCGCTCGCCAGCCACCCGCTGGGGCTGGTAACGCTGGCGCTGATCTGCTCTTTCCCGCTGCTGTCGCCGTTCCTCGGCCCCGGCGCGGTGATAGCCCAGGTCATCGGCGTGCTGATCGGCGTACAAATCGGCCTTGGCAACATTCCGCCGCATCTGGCCTTGCCAGCACTGTTTGCGATTAACGCTCAGGCCGCCTGCGACTTTATTCCCGTCGGCCTCTCACTTGCCGAAGCCCGCCAGGAGACCGTGCGCGTTGGCGTGCCGTCGGTACTGGTCAGCCGCTTCCTGACTGGCGCACCAACCGTGCTGATCGCCTGGTTCGTTTCCGGATTTATTTACCAATAAGAGGTGCCTGAAGATGACCGTCATTTACCACACCACCATCACCCGTATCGGCGCCTGCGCGGCGACGGCGCTGGAAGAACAGATGCTTATCACCTTCCGTGAAGGGGCCCCGGCCGATATTGAAGAGTACTGCTTTATTCACAATCACGGCGAGCTCTGCGGCACGCTACGGCCGGGCGCGGAACTGCAACTCGGCGAGCTGTGCTACCCGGTGACCGCCGTCGGCGAGGTCGCCGAGCAAAACCTGCGCGAGCTGGGCCATATCACCCTGCGCTTCGACGGCCACCGTGAAGCGGAATTCCCCGGGACTGTCCACGTGGCAGGCCCGGTACCGGACGCCATTGCGACCGGCTGCGTACTGAAATTTGTTGCTTAGAAGGAGAGGAAGATGAATCAGGTTGCTGTTGTCATTGGTGGCGGACAAACCTTAGGAGAGTTTCTGTGCCGCGGGTTAGCCGCCGAGGGCTATCGCGTGGCGGTGGTCGATATTCAAAGCGAAAAAGCCAGCCGCGTGGCCCAGGACATTAACGCCGAATATGGCGAAGGCACGGCGTATGGCTTCGGCGCCGACGCCACCAGCGAGGCCAGCGTCACGGCGCTCGCCCACGGCGTGGATGAGATTTTCTCACGCGTTGACCTTCTGGTGTACAGCGCCGGTATCGCCAAAGCCGCGTTTATTAGCGACTTCGCGCTGGGCGATTTTGACCGCTCGCTGCAGGTGAACCTGGTCGGCTACTTCCTGTGCGCCCGCGAGTTCTCGCGGCTGATGATCCGTGATGGCATTAAAGGACGCATCATTCAAATCAACTCGAAATCCGGCAAAGTGGGCAGCAAGCACAACTCCGGCTATAGCGCGGCGAAGTTCGGCGGCGTCGGGCTGACGCAGTCGCTGGCGCTGGACCTCGCGGAATACGGCATTACCGTGCATTCGCTGATGCTCGGCAACCTGCTGAAATCACCGATGTTCCAGTCGCTGCTGCCGCAGTACGCGACCAAGCTCGGCATTAATGAGAACGACGTGGAGCAATATTACATCGACAAAGTGCCGCTCAAGCGCGGCTGCGATTATCAGGATGTACTGAACGTCTTGATGTTTTACGCCAGCCCGCAAGCGTCGTACTGCACGGGTCAGTCGATTAACGTCACTGGTGGGCAAGTGATGTTTTAAAGGGTTCCCGGATGGGCTGCGCTTATCCGGGCTACAAAACCAGCATCCCATACCGACCATCCCCCTTTAAGGAGACACCTATGGTTACCGCATTAATCACCGTCGCGGCTATCGCCTGGCTGACTCAGTTGGCTTTCGGCGGCTGGCAAATTCGCCGCTTCAATCGTGCTTTCGATAACCTGTGCCAACACGGCCGCGTCGGCGTCGGCCGCTCCTCCGGACGCTTTAAACCGCGCGCCATCGTCGCCATTGCCATCGATGAAGACAATCGCATTTGCGATACGTTGCTGATGAAAGGCCTCACCGTGTTCGCCGTCCCGCAAAAAATCCCCGCGCTTACCGGTAAACATCTTGAGGAATTGCAGCCTGATGTGATCTTTCCCCATGATCCGCTCTGTCAGAATGCTCTATCATTAGCGCTTAATCCGAAATATGTATAATTTCGTTGTGAAAGTTAATATCTTGCGAAATTATCACTTCGAAACTTAAACGCAGGATACAACGCTTATGAAACCACGTCAGCGCCAGGCAGCCATTCTCGAGCACCTGCAATCGCAGGGGAAATGCTCGGTTGAAGAACTGGCGCAACACTTCGACACCACCGGCACCACGATCCGCAAGGACCTGGTGATTCTGGAAAACGCCGGGACCGTCATCCGCACTTACGGCGGCGTGGTGTTAAATAAAGACGAGGCCGACCCGCCGATCGACCATAAAACGCTGATCAACACCCATAAGAAAGTGCAGATTGCCGAAGCCGCCGTGCGCTATATCCACGATGGCGATTCAATCATCCTCGACGCCGGCAGCACCGTACTGCAGATGGTGCCGCTGCTGAGCCGCTTCAATAACATCACGGTGATGACCAACAGCCTGCACATCGTCAACGCCCTTTCCGAACTGGATAACGAGCAAACCATCCTGATGCCGGGCGGCACCTTCCGCAAAAAATCAGCCTCCTTCCACGGCCAACTGGCGGAAAACGCCTTCGAACAGTTCAGCTTCGACAAACTATTTATGGGCACCGACGGCATTGACCTGGTGGCGGGTGTCACCACCTTTAACGAGGTGTATACCGTCAGCAAGGCAATGTGCAACGCCGCCCGCGAAGTGATCCTGATGGCCGACTCATCGAAGTTTGGCCGTAAAAGTCCCAATATTGTCTGCGGCCTTGAGCGCGTGGATAAGTTGATTACCGATGCCGATATTGACCCTGAATTCCAGCGGGCGCTGGAAGCCAAAGGCATTGAAGTCATTATTACTGGAGAACATCATGAGTAACTTTCTGTTAGAAGCCGGACGCCAGACCCTGATGCTTGAGCTGCAGGAGGCGAGCCGCCTGCCGGAACGCCTGGGCGACGACTTCATCCGCGCGGCGGAAACCATCATCCACTGCGAGGGTAAACTGATCGTCTCCGGTATTGGTAAATCAGGCCACATCGGTAAAAAACTGGCGGCGACCTTCGCCAGCACCGGTACCCCAGCCTTTTTCGTGCACCCGGCGGAGGCGCTGCACGGCGATCTCGGCATGCTCGACAGCCGCGACGTGATGCTGTTTATCTCCTATTCCGGCAGCGCCAAAGAGCTGGACCTTATCGTGCCGCGGCTGGAAGAAAAAGCGATTCCGCTGCTGGCGATGACCGGCAAGTCCACCTCGCCGCTGGCGCTGGCGGCAAAAGCGGTGCTGGATATCGCCGTTGAGCGCGAGGCCTGCCCAATGCACCTTGCGCCTACCTCCAGCACCGTCAATACGCTGATGCTCGGCGACGCGCTGGCGATGGCGGTCATGCAGGCCCGCGGCTTTAACGAAGAAGATTTTGCCCGTTCGCACCCGGCGGGCGCCCTCGGCGCGCGTCTGCTTAACAAAGTGCATCATCTGATGCGTCGCGACGAAGAAGTGCCGCGCGTCGACGCCGACGCCAACGTGATGGACGCCATGCTGGAGCTGAGCCGTACCGGTCTCGGCCTGGTGGCGGTTTGCGATGACGCCAATCGCGTGCAGGGCGTCTTCACCGACGGCGACCTGCGCCGCTGGCTGGTGGGCGGCGGCACGCTGAACGATGGCGTCAGTCAGGCAATGACCCGCAACGGCGTCACCCTGCAGTCGGAAAGCCGTGCCGTGGAAGCCAAAGAGCGGCTGATGAAGCATAAAATCAGTGCCGCGCCGGTCGTCGATGAAAACGGCCTGCTGGTCGGCGCGATCAACCTGCAGAATTTTTATCAGGCGGGGATTCTTTAAGCCCCAGACGTTTCGCCAACCGGTGCAGGTTGGCGACATCCAGTTCCAGCGCGCGGGCGGTCGCCGCCCAGTTGCGCTGGTTATCCGCCAACGCGCGGGCAATTGCTTCGCGCTGGAAAGATTCCGTGGCTTCACGCAGATTAAAACTGCCCGCCATCGGCGCGCTCAACGGCGCCGCCAGCTCATTCGACAACGTCGGCGCGGCGACCGCAAACTGGAAATGCTGCGGCTCCAGCACCACTTCATCGCCAGCCTGCGTCGCCCGTGCCAGCACCACTGCCCGGTGAATGGCATGCTCCAGTTCGCGCACGTTGCCCGGCCAGGACCACTGTTGCAGTCTGCCGCTCGCCGCTTCGCCTAACACCACCCGCGCCAGCCCCATCCGCAAACGGCACTGCTCGCAAAAATAGCCCGCCAGCAGCACCGCGTCGTTTTGCCGATCGCGTAGCGCCGGGACCGACAGCGGAAAAACGCTCAGCCGATGGTACAAGTCGGCGCGGAACCGCCCTTCCACCACTTCCTGGCGCAGATCGCGGTTAGTGGCCGCCAGTACCCGCACATCAACCCGCAGGCTACGGTCATCGCCGACACGCTGAATATCGCCATACTGCAGCACACGCAGCAGTTTCGCCTGCAGCGCCAGCGACAGTTCACCGATTTCATCAAGGAACAGCGTGCCGTTATCGGCCATCTCAAATTTACCGCTACGGTTACTGATAGCCCCGGTAAATGCCCCTTTCACGTGGCCGAACAGTTCGCTCTCCGCCACGCTTTCCGGCAGCGCCGCGCAGTTGAGGTACACCAGCGGGTTGGCCGCTCGCGGCGACCCCTGATGCACCGCCTTCGCCACCAGCTCTTTCCCGGTGCCCGTTTCGCCGCTGATTAACACGTTTAAGTCCGATGCGGCGACGATATCGATCTCTTTTTTCAGCTGCAGCATCGGCGCTGACAGACCGATGATCTCCTGACGCTCCGGCAGCGCGTAACTCACCGTCTGTTCCGGCAACACGTTTTGCGTCTCAAGACGGGCGATTAATAGCGCATTGTTCAGCGCCCCGGCCACCAGCGCGGCAATCAGTCGCAGCTCTTCATCGCTGAAGCTATCAAAACGGTCGGCATCCATGCCATCGAGAGTCAGCGCGCCAATCAGCGTTTGCCCGGCAAACAGCGGCAGGCCAACGCAGGCATGAACCTTGAGACTCTCCTGGCCGGGGATCAGGCCGTCATAGGGGTCGGGCAGATCGCTGTCCGCCGGAAAGCGCACCACATCACCAGCGCGGGCGATAGCCTCCAGCCGCGGATGTCCTTCCAGCGCAAAACGCCGCCCAAGTACATCCTGCGCCAGACCATCAATCGCCAGCGGCACAAACTGATGCGCGTCATAACGCAGCAGCGCGGAAGCATCGCAACCGAGGATCTGCCGCAGGGTGGTAATCAGACGCGAAAAACGGTCGGCGTGACCAATATCGCTTTGTAAATCAATGGCGATTCTCGCCAGTGCTTCTACGGAAAAACTCATTGCCGCTCCGTTGTCATTTTGACAATACATATTGTCATTTAGACTATTTTAACCATTGTCATTTTGACAGCAACCAAAATAACAAAAAATTTAAAATACATATAAATCAATTAATTAAAAAGTTGGCACGCATCTTGATATAAGCCAATCAACTTACTTTGAACACACTGTATTAATTGAGGTTGCTATGTCTATTCTGGTTAAAAATAACATTCTTTGGGTTGGCCAACGCGATTGGGAAGTCCGTGATTTCCACGGCACCGAATATAAAACGCTGCGCGGCAGCAGCTATAACAGCTACCTCATCCGTGAAGAAAAAAATGTGCTGATCGATACCGTCGATCATAAATTCAGCCGCGAGTTCGTGCAAAACCTGCGCAGCGAAATCGACCTCGCCGATCTCGACTATATCGTCATTAACCACGCCGAAGAGGATCATGCCGGTGCGCTGACCGAACTGATGATGCAGATCCCGGATACGCCGATTTACTGCACCGCCAACGCCATTGACTCGATCAACGGCCACCACCACCACCCGGAGTGGAACTTCCACGTGGTGAAAACCGGCGACACCCTGGACATCGGTAACGGCAAACAACTGATCTTCGTTGAGACGCCGATGCTACACTGGCCTGACAGCATGATGACCTACATGACCGGCGACGCGGTGCTGTTCAGCAACGACGCCTTCGGCCAGCACTACTGCGACGAGCACCTGTTTAACGACGAAGTTGACCAGATTGAATTGTACGAACAGTGCCAGCGCTATTACGCCAACATCCTGACGCCATTCAGCCGCCTGGTGACGCCGAAAATCACCGAGATCCTCGGCTTCAACCTGCCGGTGGATATGATTGCCACCTCCCACGGCGTGGTATGGCGCGACAACCCGACGCAAATTGTTGAGAAATACCTCGAGTGGGCGGCGGACTATCAGGAAGATCGCATCACCCTCTTCTACGACACCATGTCCAACAACACCCGCATGATGGCGGACGCCATCGCGCAGGGGATCACCGACATCGACCCGCGCGTGGCGGTGAAAATCTTTAACGTCGCCCGCAGCGACAAAAACGAAATCCTGACCAACGTCTTCCGCTCAAAAGGCGTACTGGTCGGCACCTCCACCATGAACAACGTGATGATGCCGAAAATCGCCGGACTGGTGGAAGAGATGACCGGGCTGCGTTTTCGTAATAAACGCGCCAGCGCTTTCGGTTCCCACGGCTGGAGCGGCGGCGCGGTAGACCGCTTGTCCACTCGCCTGCAGGATGCCGGTTTTGAAATGTCCCTGAGCCTGAAAGCCAAATGGCGCCCGGATATCGACGCGCTGGAACTGTGCCGCGAACACGGTCGCGAAATCGCCCGCCAATGGGCGCTCTCGCCGCTGCCAGTCGCTGAAGCGACCGCAACGCCGGAACAACAGGACTGCGCCTGCGCCGCCGCCGCGGCCGCTGACCTGGGCCCAATGATGCAGTGCAGCGTTTGCCAGTGGGTCTATGACCCGGCGAAAGGCGAACCTAATCAGGACGTGCAACCGGGTACGCCGTGGAGCGATGTGCCGGATAATTTCCTCTGCCCTGAGTGTTCTCTTGGCAAAGATGTCTTTGACGTACTGGCGACGGAGGCAAAATGAGTGATGGCATCGTCATCATCGGCTCGGGCTTCGCGGCCCGACAGCTGGTGAAAAATATTCGTAAGCAGGATGCGCATATCCCGCTGACGTTAATCGCCGCCGATAGCATGGATGAGTACAACAAACCGGATCTCAGCCACGTGATCAGCCGCGGACAGAGCGCCGACGATCTGACCCTGCAAACCGCAGGCGAGTTCGCCGAGCAGTACAATCTGCGCCTGTTCCCGCACACCTGGGTGAGCGATATCGACGCCGAAAACCAGCTGGTGAAGAGTCTGGATAACCAGTGGCGCTACGACAAACTGGTGCTGGCCACCGGCGCCACACCATTTATCCCGCCGGTACCGGGACGCGAGCTGATGCTGACCCTCAACAGCCAGCGTGAATACGGCGCGGCGCAGAGTCAGCTACACGACGCAAAGCGCGTGCTGATTGTCGGCGGCGGTCTGATTGGCTGCGAGCTGGCGATGGATTTCTGCCGCGCCGGCAAAGCGGTGACGGTGGTCGATAACTCCGCCAGTGTGCTATCGGCGCTGATGCCGCCGGAGGCCAGCAGCCGCCTGCAGCATCGCCTCACCGATATGGGCGTGCATCTGATGCTGAAAACGCAGTTGGAAGGGCTGGAGCAAACCGTCGACGGTATTCGCGTCAGCCTTGATCGTCAGCGCGTGATAACCGTGGATGCGGTGGTGGCCGCCGCCGGTCTGCGCCCGGAAACATCGCTGGCGCGCCACGCTGGCCTGCAGATTAACCGCGGCGTGGTGGTGAATAACCAGCTGCAAACCAGCCATCCGGCGATTTACGCCCTCGGCGACTGTGCCGAAATCAACGGCATGGTGCTGCCATTCCTGCAGCCGATTTTACTGAGCGCGATGTGCTTGAGTAAAAACCTGCTGGCGCAGTCAGGCGAACTCAAGCTGCCGCCGATGTTAGTGAAAGTGAAGACCCCGGACCTGCCGCTGCATCTGGCTGGCGATACCCGCCGCGACGATCTGACGTGGAGTATCGTGGCGGCCAAAGAGGGTCTGGTGGCGAAAGGGATGGATGCCGGGAACCAGTTGCGCGCCTTTGTGGTGAGCGAAGACAAGATGAAAGAAGCCTTTGCGCTGCTCAAGCAACTGGTGAGTTGATTGTTCTCCCGGCTCGCGCTGCGCTTAGCCGGGCTACAGGGTCGTCCTGGTACCCCGCCGGGAAATGTTCAACCTGGCACGCCAGCGGTAGTTGAGCGCCGACGGCCCGTAGCCCGGCTGAGGCGTTTACGCCGCTAGCCGGGGAAATGTTCAACCCGGCGCGCCAGCGTAGTTGAGCGCCGACGGCCCGTAGCCCGGCTGAGGCGTTTACGCCGCTAGCCGGGGAAATGTTCAACCCGGCGCGCCAGCGTAGTTGAGCGCCGACGGCCCGTAGCCCGGCTGAGGCGTTTACGCCGCTAGCCGGGGAAATGTTCAACCTGGCACGCCAGCGGTAGCTGAGCGCCGACGACCCGTAACCCGGCTGAGGTGTTTATGCCGCTAACCGGGGAAATGTTCAACCCGGCGCGCCAGCGGTAGTTGAGCGCCGACGACCCGTAGCCCGGCTGAGGCGTTTACGCCGCTAACCGGGGAAATGTTCAACCCGGCGCGCCAGCGGTAGTTGAGCGCCGACGACCCGTAGCCCGGCTGAGGCGTTTACGCCGCTAGCCGGGGAAATGCTCAACCTGACACGCCAGCTTATCGTAGCCGCGCCAGCGGTAGTTGAGCACCGACAGCGCCCAGCAGGCGACGAACAGCCCCACCACCACAAACCCGGCATCGCCGAGATTATCGTTTAACGCCGCCACCCAGCGCCATACCCCGCCGCTGAGCGCAAGTTTATCCATCAACAGCCCCAGCGCTTCCAGCCCGCCGATAAACAACGCCACCACCACCGACGTGCCGGTAATGGTCATGTTGTAATAGAGCTTGCGCTGCGGCTTGCTGAACGCCCAACCGTAGGCGCCGACCATCAGCACATTATCAAGGGTATCAACCAATGCCATACCGCTGGCGAACAGCGCCGGGAAAACCATAATCGACCAGATGGAAATTCCGCTTGAGGCGCCAGCGGCGGAAATCCCCAGCACGCCGATTTCGGTCGCGGTATCAAAACCAAGACCAAACAAAAAGCCGACCAGGTACATCTGCCAGCTGTGGTTAATCAGCCGGAAGGTTTTACCAAACAACCAGCTCATCATGCCGCCGCTGCGGATAACCTCATCACTCGCTTTTTCACCACGCTTCCACGCCTGAAAGCTGCTCCAGACGCTACGCAAAATCACCAGGTTGACCAGCGCCATCGCCAGCAGGAACAACGCCGACACCGCAGTGCCGATAACGCTGCCGGTATCATGGAACCAGCTCATCTGCTGGCTGAAGGCGGTCGCCGTCGCGGCAATCGCCGCCGACGCCAGCACCACAATCGACGAATGGCCGAGCGAGAACCACGCGCCGACGCCAAAGGGGCGTCTCCCTTGCTGCATCATTTTACGGGTCACGTTATCGATGGCCGCAATATGATCGGCATCAACCGCGTGGCGCAAGCCGTAACCCCAGGCCAACAGGCTGGCGGCCATTAACGCGCTGCTGTCGCCAAAAACCTGAAACGCCCACGCCCATGCCAGCGCGTTCGCGGCGATAAGCCCCAGTACCAGCGCCGCCGCACGCGGCTGCTGACGTAAAATATTCATCATCATCTTAATTCCTTTGAGACTGCCAGAGGGCAGCGGCCACCACGGACTGGCCAAAGGCAATCGCGCCATCGCCAGCGGGCAGCCGCTGCGGGAAAAATAATTGAAAATCGGAGAGGTACCAGGAAAGGCGCGCGGTAAGCAGCTGGTTATGCAGCACGCCGCCGCTACAGGCGATCGTCGTAATGCCGCGGGATGTCGCGCAGTCGCGCGCCATCTCCGCCAACCCACAGGCCAGCGCATCGTGAAACGCCCAGGCTTTCTGCGCCGGCGTTGCCTGCCACCCCAGCCACTGCCGCCAGAAGGCGGCAATATCCAGCTCGCCGTCGCGCCACGGCAGCGTAACCGGGTGGCCGACGCCCGGACAGCTGGCGGCCAGCGCTTCCAGTCGACAGGCCGCCTCGCCTTCGTAACTCAGGTTGTCCGGCGCGCACGCCAGCGCGCAGGCGACGGCATCAAACAACCGCCCGCAGGACGAGGCGCGCGGCGCGTTAATTCCACGCTCGATGGCCTGTGCCAACAGCGGCCAGTTACGCTGACGTAAACATGCGGTTTGCGGATAATCCTGCCAGCCGGGTACAAAGGCCAGACAATGGGCCAGCAAGTTACGCCACGGCTGCCGGGCCGCCAGGTCCCCCCCAGGCAGAGCGACTGCCGGAAGCCCGCCAAGGTGTTCGCACTCACGGTAGTTCACCCGCAGGCATTCGCCGCCCCACAGCGCGCCGTTTTCCCCCATCCCAATACCGTCGAGGGTCAGGGCGATGACGTCGCCGCCGTCGAGCGGCCAGCGATGTTCCGCCAGGCAGGCCGCGGCATGGGCGTGATGGTGCAACACGGTATCGACCGGCAGCCCCATGGATGCCGCCCACTGCGTCGAGCGATAACCAGGATGGGCGTCAACCACCACCCGCTGGGGAACAAACGCATAAATGCTCTGCATCAGTTGCAGCGCCATGCGCCACTGCCGCTCCACGCCTTCATCGCTAAGATCGCCAAAATGCGAGCTCAGCACCGCCTCGCCGCCACGTACCAGACAGAAGGTATTTTTCATATCCGCCCCCACCGCCAGCAGCGGCGGGATTTCACGCAGCCCCGGCGGCAGCGGCAGCGCATCCGGCACGTAGCCGCGGGCGCGGCGCAGCATGTCGCCGTTCTGACGCACCAGTGAATCATCCATACGCTGTACGATATCGCGGTTATGCAGCAGAAAACCGTCGGCGATATTGGCTAAATCAGTCAGCGCCTGATCGTTACTCAACGCCGGGGGACGGCCGCTGAGATTGCCGGAAGTCATCACCAGAGGGCGTGCCAGCGCCTGCAGAAGTAAGTGCTGCAGTGGATTAGACGGCAACATCCCCCCGACTTCCGCAAGCCCCGGCGCAATATCGTCACACAGACCAGAAACCTGCACTTTGGCCATCAGCACGATCGGCGCGGCGGGCGAGCGCATCAGCGCCGCCGCCTCCGCGGGTAATCCGGCTGCCGTCGGCAGCATCACCGCCAGCGGTTTCGCCGGGCGGCGTTTACGCAGGCGTAGCGCCGCCACCGCCCTGCTATTACCGGCATCGCAGGCCAAATGAAAACCGCCGATCCCTTTTATCGCCACAATGTCGCCCGCCGCCAGTCGCGCGATCGCCGCCTGTAGCGCCGCCTCGCCGACTAGCCTCACCGTCCCCGCCCGCCATTCCAGTTGCGGCCCGCAATCGGCGCAGGCCACCGGCTGGGCGTGAAAGCGACGGTCGGCAGGATCGCGATATTCCACATCGCAGCGCGGACACAGCGGGAATGGCGCCATCGTGGTAAAAGGCCGGTCATAAGGCATGGCGCGAATAATGGTGAAGCGCGGTCCGCAGTGGGTGCAGTTGATGAAGGGGTAACGGTAGCGGCGCGCCTGCGGATCGTTCATCTCCGCCAGGCACGCCGAACAGGTCGCGGCGTCGGGCGCTATCTGCGTGCGCATGCTACTGACGCCGCTCTGTCGAATCGTGAAATCCGTCGGGAGCTCATCCCAGTGAAACGCAGCGCTGTCGATGCTGTCGATGCGCGCCAGCGGCGGGCAGTGGCGGGCCAGCGCAGTCGTAAAACCGTTGTCATCGCCGACCAGACGCACCAACACGCCGTCGCCGTCATTGCAGACATCGCCGTAGTGCGCTGTCTGTTGCGCCAGTTGCCAGACAAAGGGGCGGAAGCCAACCCCCTGAACCTTGCCGCGAATGCGGATGCGCGTCCCGTTCATTCGTCGCGTTACCAGACCAACGCCGTACGGCGACGTTTCTCCACATTCATCTGCTCAAGTTTGTTACGGTCAACGCAGACCAGCGCATGCGTCGGGCAGGCCGCCATGCACGCCGGGCCGCTGTCGCGGTGGTGGCACAGATCGCACTTGTTGGCTTCGGCTTTTTCCGCCATTACATTCAGCCCCGCGCCGCTATGGCGAATCACCGGGCGCCCCACCACTTCCATCGCCCCATACGGGCAGGCAACCACGCAGGTCTTACAGCCAATACAGCGCTCCTGCATCACGTGGACAAAACCGTTATCGCGGCTAATCGCGCCGTTCGGGCAGACATTGGCGCACGGCGCGTCTTCGCACTGACGACAGGCCGTTGCCGTCGACACATTAACGCCTTTGATCACGTGGATACGCGGCAGGAACGACTGCGGCGTCAGCGCGGCGCAGTCCTGATTTTCCTGATGAGAGACCACGCAGGCCACTTCGCAGGTGCGGCAGCCGATACATTTGCTCGCATCGGCAATAATGAAACGGTTCATCCATTTCTCCAGCGGAAAGAAGTTTACGCGCCGGATTATGCATAATACGCTCCAACTTTTATTTCATTGAAATTTAAAGAGATAAAATCAGAAGGGGCTGTCATCGTCATAACTGACGATGACAGATGACGACATCAGACGTGCGGTCCAGGGGCCAACGAGTCGCGTTCGATCAGCTCGCCGGGGAAGGTTTGCTGATATTTAAAATCGCCGCCATCGAGCATAAAGATCAGCCGGTTAATGCTCTCTTTCATCATGTCAGTGACCGGTATCTTGACGCTGGACAGCGCCGGGATCATATACGGCGCCAGCGCGATATCATCAAAGCCGATCACCGAAACCTGCTGCGGTACCGCCACGCCCTGCTGATGCAGTTGCTTAATCGCGCCGATCGCCATGTCATCATTGCTGGCCACCAGCGCGCTATAGCCGACGCCGCGCTGACTCAGCGTTTCAACACCGACGGCGCCGCTTTCCGGCGTCCAGCGCCCTTCAATAATCAGCGCTTCGCGCAGGGGAATATCATGCCGGGCCAACGCATCTTTGTAACCCGAGAGACGCTCAAGCCCGGTCGGCGAATCCAGCGAACCGGTGATAAACGCAATGTCGCGGTGGCCGCTGGCGATCAGTTTTTCCACCGCCATCTGCGCCGAGGCTTTTTGATCGGACCAGACGCAATGGCTGGCATGGCGGCGCAAACGACGATTTAGCACCATGATCGGCTGATCATGGTTTTCGATGATCTCGTCCATCTCATCAACGCTGAGAAAACGCGGATAGATGATGATCGCGTCGCAACGCAGATCGAGCAGATACTGGATCGCCTCACGCTCCTCTTGCGCGCTGTGTTTGCCGTCGGCGAGGATCAGCTGCCGCCCCTGATCTTCCGTCAGCCGCGCCACATGAAACAGCAGTTCGCTGAAATAGACGCCGTGATAAAGGGTGTTAGTGACCACCAGTCCCAGCGTCTGGCTCTTTTTGGTCGCCAGATTGCGCGCCAGCAGGTTAGGTCGGTAGCCGCTTTCGGCAATCGCCTGAAATACGCGGTCCTTGGTCTGCTGGCTGACATAGCCGTTGCCCGACAGCACCCGCGAAACGGTCGCCTTCGATACACCTGCGCGCTTCGCGACCTCCAGCATCGTTGCCATGTGGTTCTTCCTGTTGCCAATGTTGTCAGCAGTGTACTGCACGCGCCGCCGTTTTTCAGCTGCTGGCATTGCGCAAATGTCGGCGCTACGCAAGCCAAAAAGCGATCAAAATCACAGATTTGAAAAACTGACTTTTTATATCTTGTATGAATAAATGAAACTCATCATGATTTTGTGGAACCGGTTTCCTATGCATACGATACGTGTAGACGCCGTCAGGCGCTGGCGTGAGATAAGTACCCTATTGATAAAACAGGATAAAATCCGATGTCTAAAAATTATGCAGCTCTGGCGAACCAGATCCTGGCGGCACTCGGCGGCGTGGACAACGTCGTCGCCGTGACCCACTGCATGACCCGCCTGCGTTTTGTAGTGAAAGATAACCAACACGTTGATGGCCCGGCGCTCAAGGCGCTGCAAGGGGTGCTCGGCGTAGTGCGTAGCGATAATCAATGTCAGGTGATCATCGGCAATACCGTCTCCCAGGCCTATCGCGAAGTGCTTAACCTGCTGCCCGGCGAGCTGCGCCCGGCGGAACCGCAGGGTAAACCGCCGCTGACTTTAAAACGCATCGGCGCCGGGATCCTTGATGCGCTGATCGGCACCATGTCGCCGCTGATCCCGGCGATTATCGGCGGATCGATGGTTAAGCTGCTGGCGATGATCCTCGACATGACCGGCGCGCTGCCAAAAAGCTCGTCAACACTGACCATCCTGACGCTTATCGGCGACGGCGCTTTCTTCTTCCTGCCGCTGATGGTCGCGGCGTCTGCGGCGGTGAAATTTAAAACCAATATGTCGTTGGCGATCGCCATCGCCGGGGTGCTGGTGCATCCGGGATTTATCGAACTCATGGCCAAAGCCGCGCAGGGCGAGCACGTTGAATTCGCCTTCATTCCGGTTACCGCGGTGAAATACACCTACACGGTGATCCCCGCGCTGGTGATGACCTGGTGCCTCTCTTATATCGAACGCTGGGTCGATCGCATTACCCCGGCAGTCACCAAAAACTTCCTCAAACCGATGCTGATCGTGCTGATTGCCGCCCCGCTGGCGATCCTGCTGATAGGCCCGCTCGGCATCTGGATCGGCAGCGCGATCTCCGCGCTGGTGTATACCATTCACAGCTATCTCGGCTGGCTGTCGGTAGCGCTGATGGGCGGGTTATGGCCGCTGCTGGTGATGACCGGGATGCACCGCGTCTTTACGCCGACCATTATTCAGACCATCGCCGAAACCGGCAAAGAGGGCATGGTCATGCCGTCGGAAATCGGCGCCAATCTGTCGCTCGGCGGATCATCGCTGGCGGTGGCGTGGAAAACCAAAAACCCGGAACTGCGCCAGACCGCGTTAGCCGCGGCAGCCTCGGCCATTCTGGCCGGGATTTCCGAACCGGCGTTGTACGGGGTGGCCATACGCCTGAAGCGCCCGCTGATCGCCAGTTTAATCAGCGGCTTTATTTGCGGCGCGGTGGCGGGGATTGCCGGGTTGGCCAGTCACTCCATGGCGGCGCCGGGGCTTTTCACCAGCGTGCAGTTTTTCGATCCGGCCAATCCAATGACGATTGTTTGGGTCTTTGGCGTGATGGCGCTGTCGGTGGTGCTCTCCTTTGTGCTGACGCTGCTGCTCGGCTTTGAAGATATCCCGGTAGAAAATGCCGCCGCTGACGCCAGACAGCGCCAGGGCACGGCCAACGCCACTCACGCCTGAACACTTTTTTAAACGCGAGGTAACGCATGTCGAGTTTTCCACACGGATTTTTATGGGGCGGCGCTCTGGCCGCCAACCAGTCTGAAGGCGCCTGGCTTGAGGGTGGTAAAGGATTAACAACCGTGGATACCATCCCCCACGGTCCTCACCGTCTGCCGGTTAAGCTCGGGTTGGAGAAACGTTTTCAGCTTCGCGAAGACGAGTTTTACCCAAGCCACGTGGCGATCGATTTTTACCATCGCTATAAAGAAGATATCGCCCTGATGGCCGAAATGGGGTTTAGCGTATTTCGTACCTCCATCGCCTGGAGTCGCCTGTTTCCGCGCGGCGATGAGCCGCAGCCGAATCCGGAAGGTATCGCCTTCTATCGCGCGCTGTTTGAAGAGTGCAAAAAGTACGGTATCGAGCCGCTGGTCACCCTGTGCCACTTCGACGTGCCGATGCATCTGGTGACCGAATACGGTTCGTGGCGCAATCGCCAGTTGGTCGATTTCTTTAGCCACTACGCCCGCACCTGTTTCGAAGCTTTCGACGGGCTGGTTAAGTACTGGCTGACGTTTAATGAAATCAACATTATGCTGCACAGTCCCTACTCCGGCGCCGGTTTGGTGTTTGAGGAAGGAGAAAATCAGGATCAGGTGAAGTATCAGGCCGCACACCATGAACTGGTGGCCAGCGCTCTGGCGACCAAAATCGCCCACGAAGTTAACCCGAAAAACCAGGTCGGCTGCATGCTAGCGGGCGGTAATTTCTATCCTTACTCCTGTAAGCCGGAAGATGTGTGGATGGCGCTGGAGAAAGACCGCGAAAATCTGTTCTTTATCGACGTGCAGGCGCGCGGTGCCTATCCAGTATGGGCCGCGCGGGTATTTCGCGAAAAAGGCGTCGCCATTGAAAAACGACCGGGCGATGACGAGATCCTTAAAAACACCGTCGATTTTGTCTCCTTTAGCTATTACGCCTCACGTTGCGCGTCGGCGGAGATGAACGCCAGCAATACCAATGCCGCCAATATCGTCAAATCGCTGAAGAACCCGCATATTCAGGCCAGCGAATGGGGCTGGGGCATCGACCCGCTCGGCCTGCGCATCACCATGAACATGATGTATGACCGCTATCAGAAACCGCTGTTTTTAGTGGAAAACGGGCTCGGCGCGCGTGATGAAATCGACGCTAACGGCGAGATTAACGACGACTACCGTATTAGCTACCTGCGCGAGCACATCAAAGCGATGCGCGACGCCATTGACGACGGCATTCCGGTTATCGGCTATACCAGCTGGGGTTGTATCGATTTGGTTTCCGCCTCGACCGGCGAGATGAGCAAGCGCTACGGCTTTGTCTATGTTGACCGCGATGATGCCGGCAACGGCACGCTGGCGCGCACGCGGAAGAAATCGTTCTGGTGGTATAAAAAGGTGATTGCGAGTAACGGGGCGGATCTGGAGTAGCCTGTTTTGCCGGGTGGCGGCTAACGCCTTACCCGGCCTACAAAACCGTAGAACCGTAGCCCGGCTAAACATTAGCGCAAGCCGGGGAACATCCCGGCTGTGCCGTTATTTTGTCGGGTGGCGGCTAACGCCTTACCCGACCTACAAAACCGTAGAACCGTAGCCCGGCTAAGCGCAGCGCAAGCCGGGGAACATCCCGGTTGTGCCGTTATTTTGTCGGGTGGCGGCTACGCCTTACCCGACCTACAAAACCGTAGAGCCGTAGCCCGGCTAAGCACTAGCGCAAGCCGGGGAACCCCTGCTCCTCGGCCGCTTCCAGCGCCGCAAAACCGCCCTGCCCCTGCCAACCATCAAGCCGGGCATATACCACCTCAACCGCGTCTTTAATCGCCTGCGTCATCGGGTAATAAAAGCCGACGATATCCGGCTGAATGCCAAGGAAAATCACCTCCCCCACGTCTTCTTTCAGCTGATCGATAAGATAGTTCAGCGGCATATTGTGGGTGGTCATCATAAACATTTCAGCAATATCGTCCGGGTCGACGATGCAGATGTCGCCGGGATTGAGCCCCATATCAGTGGCATCGACAATCAGCAGCCGTTCGGGGCGCAGTTCACGGATCGCCACGATGTCGTTTTCCGGCGCGCTGCCGCCGTCAATCACCACCCACTCGCCAACCGGGTTGGCCGCGCACATTTCCGCCAGCAGCGGACCTGCGCCATCATCGCCCATCATGCTGTTGCCGACACAGAGTAAAACGTCAGTCACGTAGCCTCCTCACCATCAAATAGATGGCGCTTTCCTGATGAATATCGTGCAGCATGCTGAGCAGCGTTTTGCTCCACACCTGCTGCTGCGGGGTCTGCGCGGACTGCGCTTTATCAAAGGCGTTGGCGAGCAGCGACACGTGGTTGCTGTCGATGACGATTTCACCATACTTCGGTACACCTTCCATTTTGCGTCGCGCGTCGCTGCCCGCGTCAAGTGTGCCGATCCACGCCAGATAGGCGTCCCACGGGCAGCTCAGCGCCGCCTCCAGGCAGTCGATCACGCCGAGGTGGTGGCCAATCGCCAGGCTGTAATAGACCACCTGCTGCGCCTGATCCGGCGTCGCATCGTTCTCATCAATAAATTTACGGCTCAGTTGACTGAACACCACCGTTTCGCTCATCGGATACGCGCCCCCTCGACCACCCGGTTAAGGTGGGTGACGATTTCAGTCAACCGCGGATCTTTCTCCGCTTCCAGCCAACTCAGTACCTGGCTATCTCCCTGTCCCAGTAAACGCATGTAGTCATTGGCAATCTGGCGGCCATAGCGATAGCCCGCCAGCCGACGCGCTTCACGATCGATGCGCACCCGCAGCGGCTGCACCATGCTGGGGTGCAGTAGGTCGGCAGGCTGTTCATCAAGCTCGCCCGGTTGGCGGACATGGATCTTCTGCTCCAGCAGGCCGAGCGCCATCGCAAAACCGTACAGCGTCGCGGCAGGCGTCGGCGGGCAGCCCGGAATATAGACATCAACCGGCACAATTTTGTCAGTGCCGCCCCATACGCAGTACAGGTCATGGAAGATACCGCCGCTGTTGCCGCAGGCACCGTAAGAGATGCAGATTTTCGGATCCGGCGCCGATTGCCAGGCGCGCAGCGCTGGCGATCGCATTGCACGGGTCACCGCGCCGGTGAACAGCAGAATATCGGCGTGGCGCGGCGACGGCACCACTTTGATGCCGAAACGTTCAGCATCGAATAGCGGGGAAAGGGTAGCGAAAATCTCGATTTCACAGCCGTTACAGCCACCGCAGTCGACGCGATAAACGTAGGCGGAGCGTTTAATTTTTTTCAGCAACGCGGTTTTCATGCTGGCGATAGATTCGTCTACCGTCATCGGCAGCGGAATGCCGTTATCATCACGCGGGCCTAATAAATGGCTCATCAGCTGGCCTCTCTCATATGGCGAGTCAGTTCAATACGATCGGACGGCACCAGGCATTTCTGGCGCTTGCATTCCGGGCAGGTCTCAAAGCTTTCACGATGCAGCTCAGCACGGGTATCACCGTTGTGCTTCAGCAGCGCAATGGCGTAGTCGATCTCTTTTTGCACCGCGAAAGGCCGTTCGCAGACCCGACAGTGGCAGATGGCAAAGCGCGACTGCTGGAGGAAATCCTCTTTTTTCCACACTGCCAGTTCATACTCCTGCGACAACTTGATCGCCGCCGTCGGGCAAACTTCTTCACAGCGACCGCAGAAAATGCAGCGCCCCAGGTTGAACTGCCATGCCAGCTGGTTCGCAGCCAGATCGGTCTCTACCGTCAAGGCATTCGACGGGCAGGCGTTCACGCAGGCCGCGCAGCCGATACACTGCTGCGGATTATGCTCCGGTTTGCCGCGGAAATTTTTATCCACCGGCATCGGCTCCAGCGGATAAGAGTGCGTCGCGGTGCCGGTCTTAATGACTTTTTTGATAAAGGTAAACATAGTTGCTCCCGGCTTGCGTGCGGGGTTTTACCCTCACCCTGGCCCTCTCCCTAAGGGAGAGGGGACAGACCGGTGTCGTTGGTAAGTACGAGCGCGGTCTGCCCTTCCCCCTCGCCCTTTGGGGAGAGGGTCGGGGTGAGGGGGAAAATCCCCACGCAATGCCCCAATTATTTCAGCGGCGAGTTTTTACGTTCGATGCTGTAGCGCTCAAGTTCTTTGTACGGCACGACCTTGCTCTTCTTCTTACGCACATCGACCACGGTCATACGGTCGGTACAGGAGTAGCATGGGTCGAGGCTGCCGATAATCAGCGGCGCATCGGAAACGGTGTTGCCGCGCAGCATATAGCGCAGGGTCGGCCAGTTGGCGTAGGTCGCCGCACGGCAGCGCCAGCGGTACAGTTTTTGGTTGTCGCCGGTCATGCTCCAGTGGATATCGTCGCCGCGTGGCGCTTCCGAGAAACCCAGCGCAAAGCGGTGCGGGATATAGGTGAAACCGTCCACCATCAGCGGGCCGCCCGGCAGATTATCGAGACCGAAATCAATCATATTCAGCGCGGTATAGACTTCGTTGATGCGTACTTTAAGGCGTGAAATCACGTCGCAGCCCTGTTCGCTGTGGACTTCCATCGGCAGCAGGCCGTAACCGACAAACGGGTGATCGGCGCGGGTATCGCGGGCGTGACCGCTGGCGCGGACCATCGGGCCAACGTTACTGAAGTCGCGGGCGATTTCCGGATCCAGACGACCAATACCGACGGTACGCTGTTCCATGTTCGGCGTGCTGAGCAACATGTCCACCAGCTCCTGCACATCGCGGCGCATCTGTTGCGCCAGTTGGCGGGTCTGGATCATGTCCTCCTTCAGCAGATCGCGGCGAATCCCGCCAATCAGATTCAGGCCATAGGTTTTACGCGCTCCGGTCAGGATCTCCGCCATCTTCATCGACGTTTCTCGCACGCGGAAGAACTGCATAAAACCGGAGTCGAAACCGGTGAAGTGGCAGGCCAGACCAAGGTTCAGCAGATGTGAGTGCAAACGTTCGACTTCCAACAGAATGGCGCGGATCATCTGCGCACGTTCCGGCACCACGATACCCATCGCGTTCTCAACCGAAGTGGTGTAGGCGGTGCTGTGGGCGAAACCGCAGATGCCGCACACGCGATCCGACAGGAACGTGACTTCGTTGTAGCCCATGCGGGTTTCCGCCAGTTTTTCCATCCCGCGATGAACGTAGAACAGGCGGTAATCGGCGTCGATGATATTCTCGCCATCCACGAACAGGCGGAAGTGCCCGGGTTCGTCGGAGGTCACGTGCAGCGGGCCAATCGGCACCACGTTGTTTTTCTTGCTACCCAGTTCGTTGATGAACTCATAGGTTTCCGCATCGGTAGTCGGTGCCGGACGCTGACGATAGTCCATGCTGTCTTTACGCAGCGGATAGAGTTCATCCGGCCAATCGTCCGGCAGCACCAGACGACGCTCGTCCGGCAGGCCGACCGGCACCAGGCCGTACATATCGCGCACTTCGCGTTCGCCCCACACTGCCGCCGGTACGCGCGGGGTCACCGACGGGTATTCCGGTTTGTCGGCATCGACTTCCACGCGCACGGTTACCCAGCATTTGGCGCCCTGCTCCATCGACAGCACGTAATAGACCGCGTAGTGGCCGTTCAGCTTACGTTCGTCGTTGCCGAACAGCACCGACAGCCAGCCGCCCTGCTTGTAGTAAAGAAACTCGACCACTTCCGGCAGAGCGTTGACCTTCACCGTCACGGTAAGCTGATCTTTGGTCTGCCAGGCTTCGTCCAGCACCACGCCCGGGAAGGCCTGGTGCAGCGCGGTAAGATAGTGTTGACCGATTTTTTCTTCAGACATGCTCAAATTCTCTTAATCACGCCGCCAGCAAGGAGACGAAAGCTAAAAAAGCGAAACCAAACCCGGCCCAGGTGATGCGGGAGGTGGCACAAAAGCGCAGACGCGCCATGCTGTTTTCAAACAGCGCGATAATCAGCACCCCGAGCACCAGCTTGACGACGGCGACCACCAGCGCCAGCAACAGGCCTGGAGCGCTAAAACTGGTCATCTGTCCCCACGGAATAAACACACCAACGAACATCTGCAGCACCACCAGCTGTTTAAGGCTGATGCCCCACTTCAGCACCGCAAAACCGCTGCCGCTGTATTCGGAAAGCGGCCCTTCCTGCAGTTCCTGCTCGGCCTCCGCTAAATCGAACGGCAGCTTGCCCATTTCGATAAAGGTGGCGAAGGCACCGGCGCACAGCGCCAGAATCAGCGGAATGCTACGGGCGGTTGGCCAGTGATAAATGGTGTCGGTAATGGCGCTGATATGGGTGGAACCCGCAACCTGCGCCGCCACCCACAGGCCGAGCAAAAGAATCGGCTCCACCAGCACGCCGAGCATCGCTTCACGGCTGCTGCCGATGGCGGTGAACGGGCTACCGGTATCCAAACCGGAAATGGCGAAGAAGAAACGGGCAATGGCGAACAGATAGATAAGCGTAATCAGGTCGCCCAGCCCCGGCAGCGGTGAATCCACGGTAATCACCGGCAGCGCGGCGGCAATGGCCAGCATCACGCCGACCATCACAAATGGCGTCAGGCGGAATACCCAACCGGAAGCGTCCGGGCCGACGCTCTGGCGACCCAGCAGTTTCACAATATCCCGGTACTCCTGCAGCACGCCCGGACCGCGGCGGTTATGCAGGCGCGCGCGGGCAACGCGGGTCAGGCCAGACAGCAACGGCGCGACGGCAAACAGCACCAGCGCCTGTAACAATGCAACGAATAGGTTCACTCTCAGGCTCCTCGCGAAATCACAATCACCACCAGCACCGCCAGCTCGATCAGCGCCACGCTACGTAGCAAGACAGGCACAGAGGCATTCTGCCAGCCCGGTACCAGCCGTATCGGATTCAGCCAGTGACGCAGCTTCAGCAGCGGCGCAAAGGCTTCTTTCACCGGCATGGCGAAACCGTGAGCGGTCACCACCATCGCTTGCTCGTGGTCATAACCGCAGACCCATGCCGTGCCGCGCGAACGCGCCGGCAGGCGATCGCCTTTGAAGAAGATCGTCAACAGGAATGGCAGCAGCGGACAGGCAATCAGCAGAATGGCAATTAGCGGCTGCGAGACCACGCTGGTGGCCTGCGCCGGAACCGGAATGACGTGGCTAACCAGCGGCAGCAGCCACGGCGCCGCTACCCCGCCAATCACGCAGCAAACCGCAGAAAGCACCACGCTAAAGGTCATCAGCCACGGCGCACAGGTAGCGTTTTCCGCCTCCAGGCTGCGCGGCGCGCCAAGGAAGGTCACGCCGTAGACTTTCGCCATGCACATCACCGCCAACGCCCCGGTGATCGCCAGGCCTACCGCCAGCAGCGGCCCCAGCAGGCGGCCGACAAAGACGTCCCCGGTGCTCAGTTTGAAGAAGGACTGGTAGATAACCCACTCGCCGGCAAAGCCGTTCAGCGGCGGCAGCGCGGCCATCGCCATCAGCCCCACCAGCATGGCGAGCGAAATCAGCGGCATTTTTTTACCGATGCCGCCCAGCTTCTCGATATCGCGATGGCCGGTGCGGAACCACACCGCCCCCGCGCCGAGGAACAGCGTGGTTTTGAACAGGCTATGGTTGATCAGGTGGTACATGCCGCCGATAAAACCCAACACCATCAGGGCATTGTTGCCAATGGCCAGCCCGGTGACGAACGCGCCGAGGCCAAGCAGGATAATGCCGATGTTTTCCAGGGTGTGATAGGCCAGCAGGCGCTGAATGTTATGCTCCATCAGCGCATATAACCCGCCGATAAAGGCGGTGATCATCCCCAGCACCAACAGCAGCACACCCCACCACAGCGGTGGAACGCTACCGGCCAGCGATACGGTCAGGATGCCGTACAGACCGACCTTCATCACTACCGTGGAGAACAGCGCGGCGGCCGGGGCGCTGGCGTCGGCGTGCGCCTGCGGCGCCCAGCCGTGCAGCGGGATCACCCCGGAGAGCAGCGCAAAACCGAACAAGCCCGGCAGCCACAGCCACATGTTCTGCGGCGCGCCAGCGGCCAGTTGGCTAATCGCCGCCAGATCAAGGGTGCCGTAGAACGACCACACCAGCCAGCAGGTCCATGCCAACAGCAAAGTCCCTATCCGTCCCAGCGCAAACCACAGCTTACCGGACTGCGCGCAGCCAGTGAGGAAAGCCGCGCACAGCGCCATGATTTCCACCATCACCACCAGACTACCGAGGTTGGTGACCACCACCGCGCAGGTGGCGGCGGCCAGCACCAGGTTAACCAGCAAGCCGTTGGATTTAGCCTGCGGATGGCGATGCCAGGAGATGTTAAACAGCGAAATCGGCAACGCCGACAGACCGAGCGCCAGCAGCCACAGGGCGTTAATCCCACCGACCCGCATCGCCAGATGCAGAGACTGCAGCATGCCGCCGTGGATCCGCTCCGGCAACATCAGCGCCGAGAATCCGGCGACAATTAACATCGCGCTGGCGGCCGCACCGCCGATCCCGGCAATCGCGCCGCTCAGCGGTTTACGCAGACTCAACAAAAACGCCAGCACCGCACTGACGGCATACCAGGCCACCGCCTGATTCACTAATGCAACCACGCTCATTTCACGCCCCCTTGTTGCGCCTGAAACAGCGACAAATCGCCGAGGTCGGTATTAAAGGTCAGTTCACGCTTACGTTTGCTGGCCTGGGCAATATCGCGAATATCCACCAGCAGTAAGGCTTTGGTCGGACAGGTCCGCACGCATGCCGGGCCTTGCTCATCAAAACTGCAAAGGTCGCATTTCACGGCGATCGCCCGCACGCCCGGTACCCAATCGAGTAACGAACTGACACGAGCCGGAGCTGGCGGCGCAGCGGGCGCCATCGGGGTATTGGCGTTGGCGGGAATATCCAACGGGCGGCTACCGGAAAATTCAATGGCGCCGAATGGGCAGGCGATGCCGCACAGCTTGCAACTCACGCACAGACTTTCATTCAGCTGCACCGCGCCATCGACGCGGTTGATGGCGTTAACCGGACACACTGCGGCGCACGGGGCGTCTTCGCAGTGGTGGCACATTTGCGGCGCAGACTCTTTTTCATTACGCATAACCCGCAGGCGTGGCATGCTTTGCAGGCCGTGCTGGCGATGCGTCTCGGAACAGGCGGCTTCGCAGGTGCGGCAGCCAATACAGACGCTGGAATCAGCAATTACAAAACGGTTCACCGGGTCATCCTCGGGTGAAAGTCACTTTTGACGAAATCAGGCTGCGCAGGTGTCGGTTTCGACACGTGTCGACACCTCACAATGCGTGGACCTGCGCCAGATGGCTTAAATCCACTGGCTGGTCGTGCTCCATGGCCTCGTACAGACGGTCATACACGGTGGCGATAATCGCCAGGTAGTGTTCCAGCACCGCTTCGCGGGAGCGGTTGCTGATACGCCCGTCAATCATCCCTTCGGCGTCCAGCGTCGCCTGGGCGATCAGCCGTCTGTCATCGCCGGTTTTACTTTCGACGTAGTACTCGATGGTATGGCTGTTGAAGCCTTCCGCCAGCGCGACATACACCTGAAAGTGGCCGAACAGCACAAAGCACAATTCTTTGTCCGGCGCGCAGCTCATCGCGTGATGCAAACGCGCCTTCGACAGGGTGATGCCCTGAACCAGCGAATTGCAGTAGGTGTGCCACTGCTCCTGATGCTGGCGGTGACGATCGGCGATGTAATCCGCCTTTTCACTTAATTCCCAAATGGTCATCCCGGATCCTCCCGTTACATGAGATGCAGCGGTTAAGCATTTTCCATGCCAAAAATCATCATATTGAATTTAAACAGGTTATTAAGAATGTTCGCGATGTCGCGACATGTCGATGACAGCCGCGCGTCGTCGTCATCGACAGTTCCGCCGCCATGTAGGTTCTCCTGGCATTGTTATTGCATATGGCAGGCATCGTATTAACGGAGGCGAACATGCACGAAATCACGCTTAGCCAGCGGGCGCTGGAAATCATTGAGCAACAGGCGCAGCAAAGCGGCGCGCGCCGGGTCACCGGCGTGTGGCTGAAGGTCGGCGCGTTTTCCTGCGTGGAGGCCAGCGCTCTCGCCTTCTGCTTTGAACTGGTGTGTCGCGGCACGCTAGCGGAAGGCTGCGCGCTGCACATTGCCGAGCAACAGGCTGAATGCTGGTGTGAACGCTGTCAGCAGTATGTGCATCTCATCTCGCAGCACGTACGCCGCTGCCCGCACTGCGATAACGACCAGTTGCAGATCGTGGCGGACGACGGCTTACAAATTCAGCGAATAGAAGTCATTCAGGAGTGACATATGTGTACGACATGCGGTTGTGGTGAAGGCAACCTTTATATAGAGGGCGACGAGCGCAACCCGCACTCGGCGTTTCGTAGCGCCCCCTTCGCGCCCGCCCCGCGCCAGACCATGACCATTACCGGGGTACAAATCGATAACTTCGCCCCGGCCCGCAGCGCGGAAGGCGACCTGCATTACGGCCATGGCGCAGCGGGCACCCACGCGCCAGGGCAAAGCCAGCGGCGGATGCTGGAAGTGGAACTTGACGTGCTGGATAAAAATAACCGTCTGGCGGCACGCAACCGCGCGCGTTTTGCGGCGAAAAATCAGCTGGTACTCAACCTGGTGTCCAGCCCTGGCTCCGGTAAAACCACCCTGTTGAGCGAAACCCTCATGCGCCTGAAAGGCATCGCCGACTGCGCGGTGATTGAAGGCGATCAGCAGACAATCAACGACGCCGCGCGCATCCGCGCCACCGGCACACCGGCGATTCAGGTCAATACCGGCAAAGGCTGCCATCTCGACGCGCAGATGATAGCCGACGCAGCCCCGCGTCTGCCGCTGGCTGACCACGGGATCCTGTTTATCGAAAACGTTGGCAACCTGGTGTGCCCGGCGAGCTTCGACCTTGGCGAACGCCACAAAGTGGCGGTGCTGTCGGTGACCGAAGGCGAAGATAAGCCGCTGAAGTACCCGCATATGTTCGCTGCCGCCAGCCTGATGCTGCTCAATAAGGTCGACCTGCTGCCGTATCTCGATTTTGATGTCGAGAAATGTCTCGCTTACGCACGGGAAGTCAATCCGCATATTGAGATCATGCTGCTCTCCGCCACCAGCGGCGAAGGCATGGACCAGTGGCTCAACTGGTTGGGGACACAGCAATGTGCATAGGCATTCCGGGGCAAATCCGCGCGATTGACGGCATGCTGGCGAAGGTCGAAGTCTGCGGTATCCAGCGTGAAGTCGACCTGACGCTGGTCGGCACGGTTGATGAGCAGGGGCAATCGCGCCTCGGCCAGTGGGTGCTGGTACACGTTGGGTTCGCCATGAGCATCATTAACGAAGCCGAAGCGCGCGATACCCTTGAGGCGCTGCAAAATATGTTCGACGTCGAGCCGGACGTCGGCGCATTGCTGTACGGCGAGGAGCGATAATGCGGTTTGTTGATGAATATCGCGCGCCGGAACAGGTGCTGCAGCTGGTTAAGCACCTGCGGCAGCGCGCCAAACGACTGGACTACAGCGAAGCCCGTCCGCTACGGATGATGGAGGTCTGCGGCGGCCATACCCACGCTATCTTTAAATTCGGCCTCGACCAGTTGCTGCCGAAAAACATCGAATTTATTCACGGCCCCGGCTGCCCGGTCTGCGTCCTGCCAATGGGCCGTATCGATGCCTGTATCGACATCGCCAGCCGCCCGGAGGTGATTTTTTGCACCTTCGGCGATGCGATGCGCGTGCCGGGGAAAAACGGTTCGCTGCTGCAGGCCAAAAGCCGCGGCGCCGATGTGCGCATCGTTTACTCGCCGATGGACGCCCTGCGGTTGGCGCAGCAGAACCCGCAGCGCGAAGTGGTGTTCTTCGGGCTCGGCTTTGAAACCACCATGCCCGCCACCGCGCTGACTCTGCGCCAGGCCCGCGAATGTAACGCCGCCAACTTCTATTTCTTCTGTCAGCACATCACCCTACTGCCGACGCTGCGCAGCCTGTTGGATCAACCGGACAACGGCATCGACGCGTTTCTCGCCCCCGGCCACGTCAGCATGGTGATTGGCACCGACGCCTACGGCTTCATCGCCAGCGACTATCATCGCCCATTAGTGGTGGCTGGATTCGAACCACTTGATCTACTGCAAGGCGTGACCATGCTGGTTGAGCAGAAAATAGCGCAGCACAGTCAGGTCGAAAATCAGTATCGTCGGGTCGTGCCGGATACCGGTAACGCGCTGGCGCAGGCGGCAATTGCCGAAGTGTTCTGCCTGAGCGGCGATAGCGAGTGGCGTGGACTCGGCGTGATCAACGACTCCGGCGTCCACCTGACGCCTGACTATCAACGCTTCGACGCCGAGGCCCGTTTTCGCCCGGCGCCGCAGCGCGTTTGCGATGACCCGCGCGCCCGCTGCGGCGAAGTGCTGACCGGGCGCTGTAAACCGCATCAGTGTCCGCTGTTTGGCCGCGTCTGCAACCCGCAAAGCGCCTTTGGCGCGCTGATGGTCTCCTCAGAAGGCGCCTGCGCCGCCTGGTATCAATATCGCAGTCAGGAAAATGAAGCATGAAAAGCATCCAGTTAGCCCACGGTAGCGGCGGTCAGGCGATGCAGCAGCTGATTGGCGACCTGTTTATGCAGGCCTTCGCCAACCCCTGGCTGGCAGAGCAGGAAGACCAGGCGCGTGTAGATCTCGCCGGGCTTGCCGCCCACGGTGACCGTCTCGCCTTCTCAACGGACAGCTACGTGATTGACCCGCTGTTCTTCCCCGGCGGCGATATCGGCAAGCTGGCGGTGTGCGGCACCGCTAACGACGTCGCGGTCAGCGGCGCGCTGCCGCGCTATCTCTCCTGCGGATTTATCCTCGAAGAAGGGCTGGCGATGACCACGCTGGAAGCGGTGGTGCGCAGCATGGCGCAGACCGCGCAGGCCGCGGGTATTGCCATCGTGACTGGCGATACCAAAGTGGTGCCGCGCGGGGCGGCGGATAAACTGTTTATCAATACCGCCGGGATTGGCGCGATTCCGGCGGAGATCCGCTGGGGCGCGCAGCAGATCCGCGTCGGCGATATGCTGCTGGTCAGCGGCACGCTCGGCGATCACGGCGCCACTATCCTTAACCTACGCGAGCAGCTGGGGTTGGACGGCGCGCTGTCCAGCGACTGCGCCGTGCTGACGCCGCTGATTCAGACCCTGCGCAACGCACCGGGCATCAAAGCCCTGCGCGACGCCACCCGCGGCGGCGTCAACGCGGTAGCCCACGAATATGCCGCCGCCAGTGGCTGCGGCATCGAGCTGCATGAAGCGAAGCTGCCGATCAGCGATACGGTGCGCGGCGTGTGCGAGCTGCTCGGACTGGACGCGCTGAATTTCGCCAATGAAGGCAAGCTGGTGATCGCCGTCGCCCGCGAGGCGGTGGAATCGACTCTTGCGCATTTACGCTCGCACCCGCTGGGGCGCGATGCGGCGATAATCGGCGAAGTCGTCGAACGTACCGGCGTGCGTGCCGTTGGCTTATATGGCGTGAAGCGCACGCTTGACCTGCCCCACGCCGAGCCGTTGCCGAGGATTTGTTAGCGGGAGACGGGTCCCCGGATAGCGGCTAACGCCTTATCCGGGCTATCGGCGGCAATAAGCGTTTTATTACCATACTATTATTTGGCTCATTTCTTTATTCCGCGCCGCGTGGCGGCGCTTTTTGGACTCAGGCAATGTCGTATACACCAATGGGCGATCTCGGGCAGCAGGGTTTGTTCGATATCACCCGTATTTTATTACAGCAGCCCGATCTGGCCGCGCTGAGTGAAACGCTGACCCGCCTGGTGCAGCAATCCGCACTCGCCGACCGGGCGGCGATTATCTTGTGGAACCACAGCAACCATCGCGCCGCCAGGTATGCCTGCGACGACGCCGGGAAGCCAGCGAGCTACGAAGATGAAACCGTGCTGGCCCATGGCCCGGTACGCCGCCTGCTGTCACGCCCCGACGCGCTGTACTGCGATAATGCGACCTTCGCCGAAACCTGGCCGCAGCTAGCCAAAAGCGGTCTTTATCCTACCTTCGGCGACTACTGCCTACTGCCGCTGGCGGCGGAAGGACGGATCTTCGGCGGTTGCGAATTTATCCGCGACAACCACCAGCCGTGGAGCGAAAAAGAGTACCAGCGTCTGCACACCTTCACGCAGATTGTCGCGGTCGTCACCGAGCAGATCCAAAGCCGGGTTAACAACAACGTCGATTACGATCTGCTGTGTCACGAGCGCGACAACTTCCGTATTCTGGTCGCTATCACCAATGCCGTGTTGTCACGACTTGATATCGACGAGCTGGTCAGCGAGGTGGCGAAAGAGATCCACCGCTATTTCCGCATCGATGCCATCAGCGTGGTGCTGCGCAGCAACCGCAAAGGTAAGCTCAACATCTACTCCACCCACTATCTCGACGCCAGCCATCCGGTGCATGACCAGAACGAAGTCGATGAAGCTGGCACCCTAACCGAGCGGGTGTTTAAAAGCAAAGAGATGCTGCTGCTGAATCTGCACGAGCACGACTCGCTGGCGCCGTATGAAAAAATGCTCTTTGAGATGTGGGATAATCAGATCCAGACCCTGTGCCTGCTGCCGCTGATGTCCGGCAACACTCTGCTCGGGGTGTTGAAGCTGGCGCAGTGCGATGAGCAGGTGTTCACCACCACCAACCTCAAACTGCTGCGGCAAATTGCCGAACGTGTGTCGATCGCCGTCGATAACGCCCTCGCCTATCGCGAAATTCAACGCCTGAAGGAACGGCTGGTCGATGAGAATCTGGCGCTGACCGAGCAGCTCAATAACGTCGAGAGCGAATTCGGCGAAATCATTGGCCGTAGCGAAGCGATGCACAGCGTGCTCCAGCAGGTGGAAATGGTGGCACAGAGCGACAGCACGGTGCTGATCCTTGGGGAAACCGGCACCGGTAAAGAACTGATTGCCCGCGCGATTCACAATCTGAGCGAGCGTAATAGCCGGCGGATGGTCAAAATGAACTGCGCGGCGATGCCCGCTGGCCTACTGGAAAGCGATCTATTCGGCCACGAGCGCGGCGCCTTTACCGGCGCCAGCGCCCAGCGCATCGGCCGTTTCGAACTGGCGGATAAAAGCTCGCTGTTCCTCGATGAGGTCGGCGATATGCCGCTGGAGCTACAGCCGAAGCTGCTGCGCGTCCTGCAGGAGCAGGAGTTTGAACGCCTGGGCAGCAACAAACTGATTCAGACCGATGTGCGGCTGATCGCCGCCACCAATCGCGATCTCAAGCAGATGGTTATCGATCGTGAATTTCGCAGCGATCTCTACTATCGACTCAACGTCTTTCCCATCCACCTGCCGCCGCTGCGCGAACGGCCGGACGATATTCCGCTGCTGGCGAAAGCGTTCACCTTCAAGATCGCCCGTCGTCTCGGGCGCAATATAGATAGTATCCCGGCGGAAACCCTGCGCACCCTTTCGCGCATGGAGTGGCCGGGTAACGTGCGCGAACTGGAAAACGTCGTCGAACGCGCGGTGCTACTAACCCGCGGCAACGTGCTGCAATTATCGCTGCCGGAAATACATATCGAGCAGGAAACGCTGGCCCCGGAAGTCCTGCCGGAAGAAGGCGAAGATGAATATCAGCTGATAGTCCGGGTATTGAAAGAGAGCAATGGCGTGGTCGCCGGGCCAAAAGGCGCCGCCCAGCGCCTGGGGCTGAAGCGCACAACATTGCTGTCGCGAATGAAAAGGTTAGGCATTAATAAAGATGAGATAGTATAAATACGGTATATACCTCAATCAGTCACGGAAGGAGATTTTTATGGCGGTATCAGCACGTAACCAACTCACTGGCAAGGTCAACGCAGTCGCAACCGGGGCGGTGAATGATGAAATTGAACTGACCTTAGCCGGTGGCGCGAAACTGGTGGCGATTGTCACCCACAGCAGCAAGGAAGCGCTGGGCCTGGCGACAGGTAAAGAAGCCATCGCGCTGATTAAAGCGCCGTGGGTGACCCTGGCAACCGAAGATTGCGGCCTGAAATTCTCGGCGCGCAACCAGTTCGCTGGCAGCGTCAGCCGCGTTACCGAAGGGGCAGTCAACGCGACCGTGCATGTGAAAACCGACGCCGGTTTTGAAATCATTGCCGTGGTGACCAACGAAAGCCAGGAAGAGATGAAGCTGGCGCAGGGCAGCCGCGTGATCGCGCTGATCAAAGCTTCCGCCATTCTCATCGCCACCCGCGCGTAATCGCTCTTCTTTGTCCCGGATGGCGGCAAATGCCTTATCCGGGCTACCCGTCCTTTTGTCGTTAACTTTCTCCCCCTCGCAAATCGCTTTTCACCCTCATTATTGCCCCAACATCTAAATAAGAATTATTTTCATTTGTTAATAGCTTATGCTATATAACATAGCAAAGGCTATAAACGATGATAAATTAATCGCAACACCGTGAGGGATCCTATGCCGCATCTGCCGCCGTTCAAGCACCTGTTGTTCTCCGCCGCCCTGGCGCTGCTCGCCATTGCGCCAGCCCAGGCCCAGGAAAAATTCAAAGTGATTACCACCTTTACCGTCATCGCTGATATGGCGCAGAACGTTGCTGGCGATGCCGCCGAGGTTAGCTCAATCACCAAGCCAGGCGCGGAAATTCACGAATACCAACCGACGCCGGGCGATATTAAACGCGCGCAGGGCGCCAGGCTCATTCTCGCCAACGGCCTGAATCTCGAACTGTGGTTTGCCCGCTTTTACCAGCACCTGAACGGCGTACCGGAAGTGGTGGTTAGCGACGGTATCCAGCCGATGGGCATCAGCGATGGCCCCTATAACGGCAAACCCAACCCGCACGCGTGGATGTCGGCGGATAATGCGCTGATCTACGTTGATAATATTCGCGATGCGCTGGTCAAATACGATCCCGCCAACGCCGACACCTATCGCCGCAACGCCGAAACCTACAAAGAGAAAATCCGTCAGACCATGGCGCCGCTGAAGGCTGAACTGGCGAAACTGCCGCAAGACAAACGCTGGTTGGTCACCAGTGAAGGTGCCTTCTCCTACCTGGCGCGCGATAACGGTTTGCAGGAGCGTTACCTGTGGCCGATTAACGCCGACCAACAGGGCACGCCGCAGCAGGTGCGTAAAACCATCGACACCATGAAGAAAGAACGCATCCCAACCATCTTCAGCGAAAGCACCATCTCCGATAAACCGGCGCGTCAGGTAGCGCGCGAAGCTGGCGCCCACTACGGCGGCGTGCTGTACGTCGACTCGCTGAGCGCCGCCGACGGCCCGGTGCCAACCTATCTCGACCTGCTGCGCGTCACCACCGAAACCATCATTAAAGGCATCAACGATGGCCTGAGGAAACAACCATGAGCCAACCGCAAGCCGGACTGATTGTCGACCAGGTCACCGTCACCTATCGCAATGGCCACACCGCCCTGCGCGATGCTTCATTCCGCGTACCGCGCGGCTCGATCGCCGCGCTGGTGGGCGTCAACGGTTCCGGTAAATCCACGCTGTTTAAAGCGCTGATGGGTTTTGTGCGCATCGGCCACGGCGATATCGCCATTCTCGGCCAGCCGGTCAACCGCGCGCTGCGCCAGAACCTGGTCGCCTACGTGCCGCAATCTGAAGAGGTGGACTGGTCCTTTCCGGTACTGGTGGAGGATGTGGTGATGATGGGCCGCTACGGCCATATGGGCTGGCTGCGCCGGGCGAAGCCTCTTGATCGCCAGATCGTCGATGCCGCACTGGCCCGCGTCGGCATGAGCGAGTACCGACACCGGCAGATTGGCGAGCTCTCCGGTGGGCAAAAAAAGCGGGTGTTTCTCGCCCGCGCCATCGCCCAGCAGGGCAAAGTGATCCTGCTGGATGAACCCTTTACCGGCGTCGATGTGCAGACCGAAGCGCGAATCATCGCCCTGCTGCGAGAGTTGCGTGACGAGGGTTGCACTATGCTGGTCTCCACCCATAACCTCGGCTCGGTCAGCGAATTTTGCGATTACACGGTGATGGTGAAAGGCACCGTGCTGGCCAGCGGTCCGACAGAGACCACCTTCACCGCCGAGAATCTGGAGTTAGCTTTCAGCGGCGTGCTGCGACACGTCAAGCTGACCGGCGCGGAAGATCGGATTATCACCGACGATGAGCGGCCGTTTATCAGCCACCGTGCGGCGGGGGGTCAACAATGAGTTGGCTGCTGGAGCCGTTTGGCTATCAATATATGCTCAATGCGATGTGGGTTTCGGCGCTGGTGGGCGGCGTCTGCGCCTTTCTCTCCTGCTATCTGATGCTGAAAGGCTGGTCGCTGATTGGCGACGCCCTCTCCCACTCAATTGTCCCCGGCGTCGCAGGCGCTTACATGCTCGGCCTGCCCTTCGCGCTCGGCGCGTTTCTCTCCGGCGGCCTGGCGGCGGGTAGCATGCTGTTTCTTAACCAGCGATCGCGGCTGAAAGAGGATGCCATTATCGGCCTGATTTTCTCCTCGTTCTTCGGCATCGGCCTGTTTATGGTGTCGCTGAACCCGACATCAGTGAATATCCAGACCATTATTCTCGGCAATATTCTGGCTATCGCTCCGGAGGATATTATCCAACTGGCGGCCATTGGTTTTATATCGATGGCCATTCTACTGCTGAAGTGGAAAGACCTGATGGTCACCTTCTTCGACGAAAACCACGCCCGCTCAATTGGCCTCAACACCAACGGCCTGAAGCTGCTGTTCTTCACCCTGCTGGCCGCCTGTACCGTGGCGGCGCTGCAAACTGTCGGCGCGTTTCTGGTCATTTGTCTGGTGGTGACGCCCGGCGCGACCGCATGGCTGTTAACCGACCGTTTCCCGCGCCTGCTGGCCATCGCTGTCGCCATCGGTAGCCTGACCAGCTTCTTTGGCGCGTGGCTAAGCTACTACCTTGACGGCGCCACCGGCGGCATCATTGTGGTGGCGCAAACTCTGCTGTTCTTAGCGACCTTTGTGTTCGCGCCGAAACACGGCCTGTTGGCCAACCGCCGCCGCGCCAGGGAGGCCTCATGCTGTTGAATACGCTGCTCGAACCGTTACAGTTCCCGTTTATGGTTAACGCCATGTTGGTGGCGGTTATCGTCGCCGTCCCTTGCGCGCTGCTGTCGGTATTTTTGGTCTTAAAAGGCTGGGCGCTGATGGGCGATGCCATGAGCCACGCGGTCTTTCCGGGAGTAGTGCTGGCCTACACTATCGGCATCCCCTTCGCCATCGGCGCGTTTATTGCCGGGTTGTTCTGCGCCGTCGCCACCGGCTTTCTCGATGATAACAGCCGTATCAAGCGCGATACCATCATGGGGATCGTCTTCTCAGGTATGTTCGGTGCGGGGCTGGTGCTATACGTGGCGATTCAATCCGAGGTCCATCTCGATCACATCTTGTTTGGCGATATGTTGGGGATATCCGGCAGCGATATTGGGCAAACGGCGGCGATTGCCTTGGTCATTGCGTTGATTATCGGCCTTAAATGGCGCGATTTTTTGCTGCACGCTTTTGACCCGAACCAGGCCAAAGCCAGCGGCCTGCGCTGCGGGCTGTTGCATTATGGTCTGTTGTGCATGATCGCGCTGACGATTGTCGCGACGCTTAAGTCGGTGGGGATTATTTTGTCGATTTCGCTGCTGATTGCGCCCGGGGCTATCGCCCTGCTGCTGACCCGGCGCTTTGTCAGCGCGCTGCTGCTGGCAACGGCGATCGCGTCAGGATGTTCGCTGGCGGGCGTCTGGCTGTCGTTTTATCTCGATAGCGCCCCGGCGCCGACCATCGTGGTGCTGTTTACCGCCCTGTTTGTGCTGGCCTTTGTCGCAAGCACAATCCGTGATAGTAAAAAACAGCGGGCTTCAGCAGCGATCCCCGGTGGCAGCTAAGCGCAGCGCAAGCCGGGAAAAGGCCGCTATTTTTTTGGACGATACTTTTCCGGCAGTTCCGGCACCGGCCGTCTGTCGTCAATCAGGTGGCGAAGGGTCAGAATCGGGTGACGCCAGAGCATCCGCGGGCCAGCCCAGCGCATGATCTGCTTCATCTCTTCGCGCTTCGCCGGTTGATAGCAGTGTACTGGGCACTGCTTGCAGGCCGGTTTCTCTTCGCCAAATACGCACTTATCCAGGCGTTTATCGGCGTAGGCGTTAAGCGCCAGGTAATGCTCGCCATCATCGCGGGCATCCGAACAGCGGCGCTGATAAAGCCTAATCATATTGCCGATCGTCTTCTTTTCACGATCGATGCGTTTACCCGTCATTATCCTGCTCCCGCCAATAAAGATGCATTAATAATACACATTTAAACAGCCGGACGCAGCCACTTTCCCCCGCGGGTTATGCGGGATTAGTCGGTTTATCCACATGCCCCAACGCTTTTTCCGGGAAGCAGACATCGCGCACCCGTCTTTTCAGTTCGGCCGCGTCCGGGAAACCGCCATCCTGCTTACGTTCCCAGATTTGCACACCATCGACGTTCACCACAAAAATGCCGCCGGTCCCCGGCACCAGCGTCACCGAGGCAATGTCGGTGCTAAAGGTATGCAGTAGTTCCTGAGCCATCCAGCTGGCGCGCAGCATCCAGTTGCACTGGGAACAATAGGTAATGGTAATCGCCGCTTTATGACTCATGTTGGGTTGTTCTCGTCTGAATAAATGTAAACAAAATGCAGAATAGATGATTATTTTGTTGCAAACGATAATACCTATCATTACCATTCGCAATTAATAAATCAGGAGTACCACTGTCCGCCAGGGAAATCACGGACCAACCTGCACTCTGGAAGTAACGCGTGAGCCGATACTAATAATTATCAAGGCGTGGCTACAAATGTACAAATCGACTCAATCAGCAGCATGGCGCAAGAAAAGCCTGCTGGTGACTTCTTTGCTCACAGCAATCGCGCAGAATGCCGCCATCGCGGCTGAGACGCAACCAAACACTGCCGCCAACGACGCCGACAGCATGGAACAGATGGTGGTCACCGCTCCGGCTCCACGACTGAAAGCGGGCAGCGAGCACGCGGTAAGCGCTCAGGAACTACAGGATAAAGGCGCCAAAGACTTCGGTTCCATCATGCGTTATGAACCGCTCATCAGCGCTACCGGCGCCAGCGGCGGTTCCGGTAACGGTAAAAGCGGCTTCGATCGCGGCGGTTATACCGGCTACAACATCCGCGGCCTCGAAAGCAACCGTGTCGGTATCGACGTTGACGGCATCGCCCAACCGAATGCCACCGGCCGTGGCTACGTCGGCCGTTCCGGTCTCAACACCTTCGGCATCGGCCGTGATTATATCGATCCCTACATGTACGGCAGCGTCGATATTCAGTCCGGCGCCACCTCAACCGAAACGGCCAACAGCTCAATCGGCGGTAATGTCTCTTTCCGCCCCAAATCGGCGGATGATTATCTGCGCCCGGGCAAAACCAGCGCCTTCGGCTACCAGAGCGGCTACGACTCTTCAGACCGCAGTTGGCACAACGGCGTCACCGTCGCTGGTGGCGATGAAACGCTGCGCGGAATTTTCGTCTACAGCCGCCGCGATGGCCAGGAAACCAGAAACAACAGCGGCACCGTTGACGCCTACCCGGCGAACTGGCACTCCGACGCGTTTATGACCTCCGGTATCTGGCAGCCGAACGACGAGCACAAGTTTACCAGCACTTTCGACTACTACCATAAGACCAACCACAGCCACTTCGACTCGTGGGACTCCAGCGGCAACAGCGTGATCGGCACCGCCAACCAGACCAACCAAACGCGGCGCTGGGGGCTGAGCCTGAAAGATGACTGGACGCCGATGAACGATTACATCGACAGCGTCTCGACCAAGGTTTACTACCAGCATACCGAAGCTCACGACTGGACCTGGATGCCGGATAGTGTCACCCGCAACATGCAGACGGTGAGCTCTGACTACGACACCGATACCTGGGGCCTGCAAACCGCGCTGGCGAAAAGCATTGGCCGCCACGACCTGAGCGCCGGTTTTAACGCCAGCACGACGAAAACCCAACGGCCGTTTAGCCAGTCGCCGACCCCGAGCGTCTACAGCGAGATTATGCAGCCGGAAGCAGACAGCCGCAGCTACACCCTCGGCGGCTATGTGCAGGATCAGATCAACTTCGATCTTGATAACCACAACTTCGCGATTATCCCCGGCGTGCGCGTGGTGCATCAATCCACCAAACCGGAGGATTTGTCCGATCTTAGCGCCAACAGCAGCGTACTGACCGAATCATCAGTGGCGAATCTGTATGGTAAAAACAGCGACACCCAAGTGCTGCCGTCACTGACCTTCCAGTACGATATTACACCGCGCCTGATGACATATCTGCAGTACCAGCGCGGCGCGCAGTTCCCGAACGCCAGCCAACTGTACGGCTCGTGGAATTTGGGTTCCAGCTACGCCGGCAGCCAGCAGTACGCGCTTATCGGCAACAACGATCTGAAAACCGAGACCAGTGACAATATCGAATGGGGAATGAAGGGCGAAGTCACCACAGGCATCACCGTGCGTACCGCGCTGTTCTACAACAGCTACAAGAACTTCATCGCCTATACGCGTTATTCACGCGCCAACAATCCGGGCCAGTTCGCCAACGTACCGTCGAACATTTACACCATTTATCAGGCGGAAAACCGCGATAAGGCCTATATCTACGGCGGTGAAATCAGCACTAAATTTAACTTCGGCACGTGGTTTGAGCAGGTGGATGGCCTCAGTGCCACCCTCGCCTACGGCTATAGCGAAGGGAAATCGAAATCCAGCTACTACGGCGATAAATACGTCGACCTCGACAGCGTCGCGCCGATGAAAGCGATTGTCGGCGTAGCGTGGGACGATCCGGCCAAACGCTACGGGACCGCGCTGACTGCCACCTTCGTCAAAGGGAAGCAGGCGACCGCCACCAGCCGAGAAAGCTATAACAACACCGGCTCCGCCATCGCCGATTCCAGCACTGAGTATATGCGCGTACCGGGCTACGGCATGCTGGACTGGACCGCTTACTGGCAGGTGGCGAAAAACGTTCGCCTCAACGGTGGGGTATATAACATCACCGATCGCAAATACTGGGATTACCTGAGCAGCCGCAATATCGAGACCAGCACCAATCAGGATGCCAACGATAAAGCGCTGGCGGTGATGCCCGGACGGACCTGGCAACTGGGCGTGAACATCGATTTCTGATCGCCCGAATAATAACAAACCTGCACCCCGGCCCGCGGGCCGGGGATATTCATCGTAGAGAAGGATATGAATTATGCAAAACGCACACAACGATCTGTGGCAGCGCTACCAGGCCACTAAGGCCAGTTCTACCGCCAAATATGCCCGCGACATCGCCGCTGAAATGGGGATTAGCGAGGCCGAGTTGACCGCCGCCCGCGTTGGCCGCGATGCCGTGCGCCTGAGCAACGACGTGCGGGCGATTATCGCCGCCCTGGAGAAGGTCGGCGAAACCAAATGCATCTGCCGTAACGAGTACGCGGTGCATGAACAGGTCGGCGAATTTACCCATCAACACCTGAGCGGGCACGCCGGGCTAGTGCTTAACCCGCGTGCGCTCGATCTGCGCCTGTTCCTCAGCCAGTGGTCCAGCGTTTTCCATCTCAGCGATAATGGCCGCCAAAGCATTCAGTTCTTCGACCCGCACGGCGACGCGCTGCTGAAGGTCTACGCAACCGGGCAAACCGATATGGCGGCCTGGGAGACACTCGTCGCCGGATTCAGCGAGGCGCCGTCAGCCCCCCTGACTGTTCGCCCGGCCGATAACGTGAAATACGCCGACTCCGCCGACGGCGCGGCGCTGGAAAACGAGTGGCGCGCGATGACCGATGTCCATCAGTTCTTCGGCCTGCTGCGTAAGCACAATCTTTCCCGCCAGCAAGCCTTCCGCCTGGTGAGCGACGATCTCGCCTGCCACATCGACAACCATGCGCTGCCAAGGCTGCTGGAAACGGTTCGCCAGGACGGCAATGAAATCATGATTTTCGTCGGCAACCGCGGCTGCGTGCAAATTTTCACCGGCGCGCTGGAAAAGCTGGCGCCGATGCGCGGCTGGATCAACATCTTCAATAGCGCCTTTACCCTGCATCTGCGCGAAGACAGCGTTGATGAAGTCTGGGTGACCCGCAAACCGACCTCCGATGGCCACGTCACCAGCGTCGAACTGTTTGCCAAAGACGGTACGCAGATCGCCCAGTTGTACGGCCAGCGCAGCGAGGGTCACCCGGAACAAGCGCAGTGGCGTACGCAGGTGGCACGTCTGTGCGCGGAAGGGCTACCGGCATGAAACGCGGGTTAATACTGCTTGCCGCTCTACCGCTGTTCGCTAGCGCGGCCGCCGAACGGATTGTCTCTCTCGGCGGCGACGTCACTGAAATCGTCTACGCGCTGAACGCCGGGCAGCAACTGGTGGCGAAAGACAGCACCAGCACCTGGCCCGCCGCCGCGCAGAAGCTGCCGGACGTCGGCTACCTGCGGCAGTTGAATGCCGAAGGGATCCTCTCCTTACGCCCGCAGCTGGTACTGGCCAGCGCGCAGGCGCAGCCATCGCTGGTGCTGCAAAAGGTGCAGGACAGTAAGGTTACGGTCGTCAACGTGCCGGGCGGTGATAACCTCGCCGCCATCGATAACAAAATCGCCGTTATCGCCGAGGCGTTAGGCAAAACGCCTGCGGGCGACGTATTGCGCCAGCAGCTACGTCAGCAAATCGCCGCCATTCCCACGCAGCCTATCGCGAAACGGGTGCTATTTATCCTCAGCCATGGCGGGATGAATACCATGGTTGCCGGGCAACACACCGCCGCCGATGGCGCGATTAGCGCCGCCGGGTTGCAAAACGCGATGCAGGGTTTCGACCACTATCGCGCGATGTCGCAGGAAGGGGTAGCCGCCAGCCAGGCGGATCTGGTGGTGATCTCCGCCGATGGCCTCAAAGGAATGGGTGGCGAAGCCGGGTTATGGAAGCTGCCAGGACTGGCGCAAACCCCGGCGGGCCGCCATAAACAGCTGCTGGTGATCGACGATATGGCTCTGCTCGGCTTCGGCCCGCGCACGCCGCAGGCGGTTACCGAGCTGCGGGATAAAGCGGAGCAACTGCCCTGATGCGCCCCACCCTCGCCCGTCATTTGCTGTTAATGGCGTTACTATTGGTCGCCCTGACGCTGTTCGCCACCACCCTCGGCGCGATGCGGCTACCGCTGGTCAACCTGCTGCCCTCCGGCGATGAGATCCTGCGCCATATCTGGCTGACGATCCGGCTGCCGCGAGTCCTGCTGGCGCTGCTGGTCGGGGCCGCGCTGGCGCTATCCGGCTGCGTGATGCAGGGGTTGTTTCGCAACCCGCTTGCCGATCCGGGGCTGCTTGGCATCAGCAGCGGCGCGGCGCTGGCGGTGGCCTGTTGGCTGGTGCTGCCGCTGTCGGTACCGGCGCTCATCGCCCTGTATATGCCGATGCTGGCGGCGTTCATCGGCAGCCTGGCGGTGATGGTGGTGATTTTTATCCTCAGCCGGGCGGGCGACGGTTCGCTGTCGCGGCTGCTGCTGGTGGGGATCGCGATTAACGCATTATGCGGCGCGCTGGTCGGCGTGCTGGCCTGGCTGAGCAACGATGCTCAGCTGCGCCAGCTTTCATTATGGGGAATGGGTAGCCTCGGCCAGGCCGAATGGCCGACGCTGCTGGTGGCGGCCAGCTTGATTATTCCGGCAGCGATCGCGGTGTGGTGGATGGCGTCATACCTCAATCTGCTGCAGCTCGGCGATGAAGAGGCGCACTACCTCGGCGTCAACGTGCGGGCGCTACAGCGGCTGCTGCTGTTGTGCAGCGCGGTACTGGTCGCGGCGGCGGTCGCCATCAGCGGCGTGATCGGCTTCATCGGCCTGGTGGTCCCGCATCTGATGCGCATGTGGCTGGGGGCGGATCATCGCGGGCTGATCCCCGGTTCATTACTGGCGGGAGCGATTCTGCTGCTGATTGCCGATACCCTGGCGCGCACCGTCGCCGCGCCCGCGGAGATGCCGGTAGGCCTGTTAACCAGCCTGCTCGGCGCGCCGTGGTTCATGTGGCTGATATTTCGTCGGGAGAAACGAATCAATGGATAAATGCTATCGGGCGCAAGCGCTATCGCTGCGGCTCGGCCAGCGCCAGGTGATCGACCAGGTTTCGCTGACGCTGCGCGGCGGCGAGATGACCGCGCTTATCGGCCCTAACGGCGCGGGCAAATCCACCCTGTTGCGGCTACTCACCGGTTTTCTCGCCCCGGACGATGGCGAACGTCAGTTGGAAGGTAAGCGCCTGGAGGACTGGCTGCCGCAGGCGCTGTCACGCCGTCGGGCGGTGATGCTCCAGCGCACTGAGCTGCAGGCTGACTGGACGGTGGAAACGGTTATCGCCATGGGACGCTCGCCGTGGGAAACGACCGCAAACCCGCAGATTATCCGCGAAGTCATGACGGAGACCGGCTGCGATCATCTGCGCGGCAGACGCTACCCGTCGCTTTCCGGCGGCGAACAGCAGCGGGTACAGTTGGCTCGCAGCCTCGCCCAACTATGGCGCGACGGCGCGCCGCAGGGGTGGTTGTTTCTGGACGAACCCACTTCGGCGCTGGACCTCTATTATCAGCAGCATCTGTTGCGCCTGCTCAAACGGCTGACCGCCGACGGCCAGTTACATGTCTGCGTCGTTCTGCACGACCTGAATCTCGCAGCGCTGTGGGCTGACCGAATCCTGCTGCTGCATCAGGGTAACGTCGTCGCGCAGGGTACGCCACAGGAGGTGATCCAACAGCCGATCATCAGCCGCTGGTACGGCGCGGATGTCAGAATGGGCCAGCATCCGGAAAAAGCTATCCCGCAGGTCTATCTGGCGCCCTGAGTTTCCCGCGCGGCCTCGCTATTGCATGGCCGCGCGTCTTTGCTGGAATCCGGATCGCTACGCTCACTTCGTCACTTTCCCTCAAATGCCTATCTCCGTTATCATGTCTCCCTCATGCGATAACGCCGACAATAATAAAATCGCACTCCATTAAAAATCAGGGACCTGGATAACACCCTATGAGCACAATCGACAATTTAGACGCCCACACCCCGATGATGCAGCAGTATCTGAAGCTGAAGGCTCAGCATCCGGAGATCCTACTGTTTTACCGAATGGGCGACTTTTACGAGCTGTTTTATGACGACGCTAAACGTGCGTCGCAGTTGCTCGATATCTCGCTGACCAAACGCGGCGCTTCCGCGGGTGAGCCGATTCCGATGGCCGGTATCCCCCATCATGCGGTGGAAAACTATCTCGCGAAACTGGTAAATCAGGGGGAGTCGGTCGCAATTTGCGAACAGATTGGCGATCCCGCCACCACCAAAGGGCCGGTGGAACGTAAAGTGGTACGCATCGTCACGCCAGGCACCATCAGCGATGAAGCGCTGTTGCAGGAGCGCCAGGACAACCTGCTAGCCGCCATCTGGCAGGACAGTAAAGGCTTCGGCTACGCGACGCTGGATATCAGCTCCGGGCGTTTTCGTCTAAGCGAACCGGCCGACCATGAAACCATGGCGGCGGAGCTGCAGCGTACCAATCCGGCGGAACTGCTGTATGCAGAAGACTTTGCCGAATCCTCGCTGATTGAAGGGCGCCGCGGCCTGCGCCGTCGCCCGCTGTGGGAATTTGAAATCGATACTGCGCGCCAGCAGCTCAATCTGCAGTTCGGCACCCGCGATTTAGTCGGCTTCGGCGTGGAAAACGCCCCGCGCGGCCTGTGCGCCGCTGGCTGCCTGCTGCAGTACGTCAAAGATACGCAACGCACCTCGCTGCCGCATATCCGCTCCATCACCATGGAACGCCAGCAGGACAGCATCATTATGGATGCCGCCACCCGCCGCAACCTGGAGATCACTCAGAATCTCGCTGGCGGCGTCGACAACACGCTGTCTTCGGTACTCGACTGCACGGTCACACCGATGGGCAGCCGTATGCTCAAGCGCTGGCTGCATATGCCGGTACGCGACACCACCGTGCTGGTTGAGCGCCAGCAGACCATCAGCGCATTACAGGAGCGCTATACCGAGCTGCAACCGGTGCTGCGCCAGGTCGGCGATCTCGAACGTATTCTGGCGCGCCTGGCGCTGCGTACCGCCCGCCCGCGCGATTTAGCCCGCATGCGCCATGCCTTCCAGCAGTTGCCGCTGCTGCGCGAGCAGTTGGCCGACGTCAACTGCCAGCCGGTACAACAGCTGCGCGAGAAAATGGGCGAGTTCACCGAACTGCGCGAGCTGCTGGAGCGCGCGGTCATCGATGCGCCGCCGGTACTGGTGCGTGATGGCGGCGTTATCGCGCCGGGTTATAACGAAGAACTTGATGAGTGGCGGGCGCTGGCCGATGGCGCGACCGATTATCTCGACAAACTGGAAATCCGCGAACGCGAGCGCCTGGGCCTGGATACCCTGAAGGTCGGCTACAACGCCGTACACGGCTACTATATCCAGATCAGCCGCGGTCAGAGTCAGCATGCGCCCATTCACTACGTGCGCCGCCAGACGCTGAAAAACGCCGAGCGCTACATTATTCCGGAACTGAAGGAATACGAAGATAAGGTTCTGACATCCAAGGGCAAGGCGCTGGCGCTGGAAAAACAGCTCTATGATGAACTGTTCGACATGCTGCTGCCGCATCTGGCCGAGCTGCAGGCCAGCGCCAACGCGCTGGCCGAGCTGGACGTACTGGTGAATCTCGCGGAACGCGCCGAGACCCTGAACTACAGCTGCCCAACCTTTATTGATAAGCCGGGCATTCGTATTACCGAAGGCCGCCACCCGGTGGTGGAACAGGTGCTGAAAGAGCCGTTTATCGCCAACCCGCTACAACTGGCGCCGCAGCGTCGCATGCTGATCATTACCGGTCCCAACATGGGCGGTAAAAGTACCTATATGCGCCAGACTGCGCTGATTGCACTGTTGGCCTATATCGGTAGCTATGTACCGGCGCAGAAAGTAGAGATTGGCCCGATCGACCGAATCTTTACCCGCGTCGGCGCGGCGGACGATCTGGCGAGTGGCCGTTCGACCTTCATGGTTGAAATGACCGAAACCGCCAATATTCTGCATAACGCTACCGAACATAGCCTGGTGTTGATGGACGAGATTGGCCGCGGCACTTCCACCTACGACGGCCTGTCGCTGGCATGGGCCTGCGCGGAGAACCTGGCGAATAAAATCAAAGCGCTAACCCTGTTCGCCACCCACTACTTCGAGCTCACCCAACTGCCGGAGAAAATGGAAGGCGTGGCTAACGTCCACCTTGATGCGCTGGAACACGGCGATACCATCGCCTTTATGCACAGCGTGCAGGACGGCGCGGCCAGCAAGAGCTATGGTCTGGCGGTCGCCGCGCTGGCAGGGGTGCCGAAAGAGGTGATCAAGCGCGCGCGGCAGAAACTGCGCGAACTGGAAAGCATTTCGCCAAATGCCGCGGCGACACAAGTCGACGGCACGCAGATGTCACTGCTCAATGCGCCGGAAGAGACGTCACCTGCGCTGGAAGCGCTGGAGAATCTTGACCCGGATTCGCTGAGCCCGCGTCAGGCGTTGGAGTGGATCTATCGCCTGAAAAGCCTGGTGTAATCACGTCGCAGAAGGGAGTCGGGCAGCCTGAAATCGCCCGACTCTCCCCCAGCTCTTCATAAATTGCTACTCTATTTTTCACTATTGAAAATATAAGAAATATATATTTCAACCGGAATTTATGTTTGTTATCTATTTTCCCTTATTACTTTCACCACCATATAATTAAATCATCTCATAATGATTAAATATTTATCATTATGATATTTCATAAAAGAGAAAACGCCCCTCTGCCTACCCCTTATTCACACTATTTTTATAAAGACCATCACATTTCTTCACTCTCTAATATTGTTTTTTGCCGACTGGCGTAACTTTTGCCTGTTTGATCTATTAGCAATAAAAGAATTTTCTTGATATCAAGGAGTGGAAGATGAAAACACGGGAAACGGCCGCGCCTGGCGATACGTGCATGCGCGTCGACGCTATCGCGAAAGTCACAGGGAAAGCGCGATATACTGATGATTATACGATGGCGGGCACGTGCTATGCGAAATATGTTCGCAGCCCCATTGCACACGGTTATGCCGAGCATATTGATTGCTCCGCAGCCAGAAACTTACCCGGCGTACTGGCGATATTTACCTGGGAAGATGTTCCCAATATTCCTTTCGCCACCGCAGGCCACGCGTGGACGCTCGATGAAAATAAACGTGATGTTGCCGACAGACTCCTGCTAACCCGTCACGCACGCCACCATGGCGATGCTGTGGCTATCGTCGTCGCCAGAGATGAATTAACCGCCGAAAAAGCCGCGCTGTTAGTCAACGTTGACTGGCGTCCTCTGGCGGTCATCACCACACCGGAAGCGGCCCTTTCCCCGGACGCCGTCAGCATTCATTCTGGCGGCAATCTGCTCAACCAAAGCGAAATGTCGACCGGAAATGTGCAAGACGCCATTACTCAGGCCGATTATCAAATACAGGGGCACTACCAGACACCGGTCATTCAGCATTGCCACATGGAAGGCGTGACAAGCCTGGCCTGGATGGAAGACGAAGCTCGCATCACCATTGTCTCCAGCACGCAAATTCCTCATATCGTCCGTCGGGTCGTCGCCCAATCATTGGGGATCGCCTGGTCAAAGGTTCGTATCATCAAACCTTATATTGGCGGCGGTTTTGGCAATAAACAGGACGTTCTGGAAGAGCCAATGGCCGCGTTTCTGACCACAAAACTGGGCGGTATTCCCGTGAAAGTGTCGTTAAGCCGCGAAGAGTGTTTCCTGGCCTCCCGGACCCGGCACGCCTTCACGCTGAACGGGCAGCTCGGGATTGACCGCGACGGTACGTTAAAAGGATATAGCCTGGACGTACTTTCAAATACCGGCGCCTACGCCTCACACGGCCACTCTATCGCCTCCGCCGGGGGCAATAAAGTCGCCTATCTCTATCCGCGCAGCGCCTTCGGCTACCGCTCAAAAACCTGTTACACCAACCTGCCATCGGCAGGCGCCATGCGCGGATACGGCGCACCACAGGTGGTTTTTGCCGTTGAATCTATGCTGGATGACGCCGCTGCCGAGCTAGGGCTTGATCCTGTGGATGTTCGCCTGCATAACGCCGCCATCGAAGGGGATAAAAACCCACTGACCGGAAAAACTATTTACAGCGCCGGGTTACAGGAGTGCCTGCGCAAAGGCCGCACGCTGTTTGAATGGGATAAACGACGCGCCGATTGTCAAAATCAGCAGGGAAATATCCGTCGGGGCGTCGGCGTAGCCTGTTTCAGCTATACCTCCAATACCTGGCCGGTCGGGGTAGAAATCGCCGGGGCTCGCTTGTTGATGAACCAGGATGGCACCATTAACGTACAGAGCGGAGCAACCGAAATCGGCCAGGGCGCAGATACCGTCTTTTCACAGATGGTGGCGGAAACCCTTGGCGTTCCGGTGAGTTATGTTCACGTTATATCAACACAAGATACGGATATCACACCGTTTGATCCGGGTGCATTTGCGTCTCGTCAAAGCTATGTCGCCGCGCCAGCGCTGCGTAGCGCCGCATTGCAGCTAAAAGAAAAGATCCTCGTCCATGCCGCTGCGATGCTCCATCAGTCCGTCATGAGCCTGACGATGAATAACGGCAATGTTGTCTTTGTCGATCGCCCGGATACTCCACTGCTGTCAATGCAGGATTTGGCCATGGATGCGTTTTATCACATGGATCGCGGCGGCCAGCTGTCGGCAGAAAGCTCAGTAAAAACCACCAGTAACCCCCCTGCTTTTGGCTGCACTTTTGTCGATCTGAGCGTAGATATTGCGCTGTGCAAAGTGACTATCAATCGCATTCTCAACATGCACGATTCTGGCCGCATTCTCAATTCCATGCTGGCGGAAGGCCAGGTACACGGCGGGATGGGCATGGGTATCGGCTGGGCGTTATTCGAAGAGATGATCATTGATGCCGAAAGCGGCATTGTGCGTAACCCCAATTTACTGGATTACAAAATGCCAACCATGCTGGATCTCCCGCATCTGGAAGGCGCTTTTGTTGAAACCCAGGAACCCCAATCCGCTTATGGACATAAATCACTGGGAGAGCCGCCAATCATCCCCGTCGCAGCCGCGATTCGTAATGCCGTCCGCATGGCAACCGGCGTCGCCATTAATACGCTGCCGTTGACGCCTAAACGGTTATTTGACGAGTTTCACCAGGCCGGTCTGATTTAAGGATAACACTATGTTTGATATAGCAACCTATCATCGCGCCACCAACATCGCCGATGCCATCACGTTACTGGCCAGCCACCCGGAAACAAAATTACTTGCCGGCGGTACTGATGTGCTAATTCAGTTGCATCACCACAACACTCGCTACCATCATATTGTGGATATTCACGAACTGGCCGAACTGCGCGGTATCGCTTTCACGCAGGAAGGGGCTTTACGTATTGGCTCCGCAACCACCTTTACTGAGTTGATCGAACATCCCTTAACGCGACAACACCTTCCCGCATTATGCGCCGCAGCGGCCTCCATCGCTGGCCCGCAAATTCGTAATGTCGCCACCTATGGCGGCAACATTTGCAACGGTGCCACCAGCGCGGATTCCGCAACCCCGACGCTCATTTACGATGCCATGCTGGAGATCCATTCACCAACAGGTATACGGTTTACCCCCATTCAGGGTTTTCATACCGGCCCCGGGAAAGTTGCGCTGGAACATAACGAAATTGTCGCCGCGTTTCATTTTCCCGTTCAGCCAAATGTTGATACCGGCAGCGCGCATTTTAAATACGCGATGCGCGACGCAATGGATATTTCAACCATTGGCTGCGCGGCCTATTGCCATCTGCAGGCTGGCGGCATTCGCGAATTGCGTCTGGCTTTTGGCGTTGCCGCGCCTACGCCGGTTCGTTGCTCGCATGCCGAACAAACGGCGTGTAATGCACCTTTAACACAAGCAACGCTGGAGTCGATTGGCGAAGCGGTCTTACAGGACGTGGCGCCGCGTTCATCCTGGCGCGCCAGCAAAGAATTTCGCCTGCATCTCATTCAGACCATGACGAAAAAAGTCATTAGTGAAGCCGTCATTGCGGCAGGAGGAAAATGGTTATGACTCGCGCTAAAAAAATCACTCTGACATGTACAATTAACGGCATGCCATTTGACAGTGAAGTCGCACCTGGCATGCCGCTGTCGGAATTGCTCCGCGAACAGGGGTTATTGAGCGTAAAGCAAGGTTGCTGCGTAGGCGAATGCGGCGCCTGTACGGTATTGATCAACGGTACCGCCGTTGACAGCTGTTTATATCTGGCCACCTGGGCGGCGGAAAAACATATTCGCACACTCGAAGGCGAATCATGCCATGGGAAAATGTCCCCCGTGCAGCAGGCTTACGCAACATCAGGGGCCGTACAATGCGGCTTCTGCACGCCGGGGCTTATCATGGCAACCACAGCAATGCTGGCTAAACCCCGTAATGCTCCACTCACTATCCTGGAGATTCGTCGGGGTCTGGCTGGAAATCTGTGCCGTTGCACGGGCTATCAGATGATAGTGGATACCGTACAGGCCTGCGCACAAGAGCAATAACGTCAGAATAGAGACAAGGATGTCTCTTATTTAGCGAGTTCACCTCATGAGCGTGGTCTTTATCATTATCATAATGAGAGCAATCATCTCATCGTAATAAAAATATAAGCCGTAATGTTTTAATACATGGCCCAAAATACCTCAGGGCAATTGCGGTATATTTCACAAACTAATATTCAGGATTCGATTGCCTTCACATAAATTTACTCTCTATTCCCCGGCAAACGAAAGTGGTACAGATGTTGCTATATTTCCCACAATTTTTATTGCGATCCCATTCACGCGCAGACCAGAACAGTTGCTGCCAATCTGGTCCAAAGCCTCCACGGGGCAAAGCTGCATGGACATTCTGATGTCACACATACCCCTTCGTTTCATTAAAAGAAGGGGGAGCACGAGGAAAGTTTATGATCGAACAATTTTTCAAACCTGACTCAATGGCACAGGCGCTGGAGTTAAAGCGCCATTATCAGGAGGAGGCCGTCTGGTTTGCAGGTGGTAGCAAACTCAACGCAACGCCTACCCGTACCGATAAAAAGATTGCGATATCGTTACACAGTCTGGAATTAACGTGGGTCGACTGGGACAACGGCACGTTGCGTATTGGCGCAATGACCTCGTTACAAAGGCTACGCGATACCCCCTTTATTCCCACCGCCTTACATGACGCTCTTGGCTTTATCTATTCTCGCCATCTTCGTAATCAGTCTACTCTTGGCGGAGAAATCGCCGCACGGCAAGAAGAATCGGTTTTGCTCCCCGTATTGCTGGCCCTCGATACCTTATTGCTCTTCGGAGATGGCGAAACGCTATCGCTGGAAGATTATCTCGCTAATCCAGAAGGCCGCCTGATAACAGAAATCGTCATTAAGGATCCTTACCGTTCCTGTGCCACGCGCAAAATCAGCCGCTCACAGGCCGGATTAACCATCGTTACGGCCGCCGTCGCGATAGACAGCCACAATAACGTGCGTATTGCGCTGGATGGCGTAACACCGCACACACAGCGTTTACACGCTGTAGAAGCGCAGCGCCTGGAAGGAGATGCCCTGGAGCACGCCATCGCTACCGCTATTTCGCCAAAAGAAGACCTTAGAGGCAGCATTCCATATAAGCGCTATATCACCAGCGTGGTGGTGGCAGATCTGTACGCTGATTGCCAGCAGATGGGAGAGAAAATCGCATGATTATTCATTTTACACTCAACGGCCACGCTCAAGAAATGAGGGTGAACCCTGGTGAAAACGTACAGAAACTTCTGTTTAACCTCGGCTTACACTCGGTACGCAACAGCGATGACGGTTTTGGATTTGCCGGCTCCGACGCCATTCTGTTCAATAGCCACATCGTTAACGCTTCGCTGTTAATCGCCGCACAATTAGATCACGCGAATATTTTGACAGCAGAGTCGCTGGGTAAATGGAACGAACCGAGTCTGGTTCAACAGGCCATGATTGATGTTGGCGTAATACAGTCCGGCTATAACGACCCTGCCGCAGCGCTCATTATTACCGATCTGCTGGAACGTATCGCCACCCCGACGCGCGAAGAGATCGATGACGCGCTTTCTGGTTTGTTCAGCCGCGATGCAGGTTGGCAACAATATTATCAGGTTGTTGAACTCGCCGTTTCCCGTAGGGATAACCCGCAGTCTACATTGCACATCGCCCCAACCTTCCGCGACGATTTAAACGTTGTGGGTAAGCTGCATCCCAAAACAGATGCGGCCAAAATGGTCCAGGCTAAACCCTGTTATGTCGAAGACCGCGTTCCCGGCGACGCCTGTATCATCAAGATGCTGCGTAGCCCTCATGCCCATGCGCTCATTACTCATCTTGATGTCAGCCAGGCGGAAGCCCTGCCGGGCGTTGTTCACGTGATCACTTACCGTAACTGCCCCGACATCTACTACACGCCAGGCGGCCAAAGCGCCCCGGAACCCTCCCCGCTCGACAGACGTATGTTTGGTCAAAAGCTGCGCCATGTGGGCGACCGTGTCGCAGCCGTGGTCGCGGAAAATGAAGAGATCGCGCTAGCCGCGCTCAAGCTGATTCACGTTGAGTACCAGATACTTAAACCGGTCATGTCGATTGATGAAGCGATGGCGGAAGATGCGCCGATTGTCCACGATGAACCGGTGGTATACGGCGTTGGCGCACCGGATACGCTGGAAGAAGATAACGGCCACGCGACACAGCGCGGCGAGCATATGATCGTTAACTTCCCAATAGGCGCCCGCCCACGCAAAAATATCGCGGCCAGTATTCATGGGCACATCGGTGATATGGAAAAAGGGTTCGCTGATGCCGACGTCATCATCGAACGAACCTACCGCTCTACCCAGGCACAGCAGTGTCCGGCAGAGCCCCATCTCTGTTTCACCCATATGGATGGCGATCGCCTGGTCATCCATGCTTCTACTCAGGTACCGTGGCATGTCCGTCGTCAGGTGGCGCGCCTCGTTGGCATGAAGCAACATAAAGTTCACGTTATCAAAGAGCGCGTTGGCGGTGGTTTTGGTTCTAAGCAAGATATTCTGCTGGAAGAAGTCTGCGCCTGGGCGACCTGTGTGACGGGGCGCCCGGTCTATTTCCGTTATACGCGTGAAGAAGAATTTATCGCCAATACCTCGCGACACGTCGCTAAAGTAACGGTGAAACTGGGGGCAAAAAAGGATGGCCGCTTAACCGCCGTGAAGATGGACTTCTGCGCGAATACCGGCCCTTATGGCAACCACGCGCTGACCGTTCCCTGTAATGGTCCGGCGCTATCTTTACCGCTCTACCCCTGCGATAACGTCGATTTTCAGGTCACCACCTACTACAGCAACATCTGCCCGACAGGTGCTTATCAAGGCTACGGCGCCCCTAAAGGCAACTTCGCGCTCACCATGGCGCTAGCGGAGCTGGCGGAACAGCTACAGATTGACCAGCTGGAGATCATCGAACGCAACCGCGTGCATGAAGGGCAAGAGCTGAAGATCCTCGGCGCAATTGGCGAAGGTAAAGCGCCCACTTCAGTACCTTCCGCCGCCAGCTGTGCGTTAGAAGAGATCCTGCGACAAGGCCGGGAAATGATCCAATGGTCGTCGCCTAAACCACACCAGGGAGACTGGAAGATTGGCCGTGGCGTGGCGATTATCATGCAAAAGTCCGGTATTCCTGATATCGATCAGGCAAACTGCCTCATCAAGCTGGAATCTGATGGCACCTTTATCGTGCAATCCGGCGGCGCGGATATCGGTACAGGGCTGGATACGGTCGTGACTAAACTGGCAGCAGAAGTGCTGCACTGCCCGTTCTCCGATGTGCAAGTGATCTCCGGTGATACCGATAGCGCGCTCTTCGATAAAGGCGCTTACGCATCATCCGGAACCTGTTTCTCCGGCAACGCAGCGCGTAAAGCAGCGGAAAATTTACGTGATAAAATACTTATTCACGGCGCAGAAATGCTTAACGAGCCTCTGGCTGATGTCACCATCGCCACGCCAGGCGTTGTTCGCGGTAAAAAAGGTGAAGTGAGCTTTGCTGAGATTGCGCATCTGGGTGAAACCGGAACAGGATTCGGCGCGTTATCCGCCACCGCTTGCTATATCACACCTGATTTTGCTTTCCCTTATGGCGCAAACTTTGTCGAGCTGGGCGTCAACACTCGCACCGGCGAAATCCGTCTTGATAAATTTTACGCCCTGCTGGACTGCGGTACGCCAGTTAACCCGGAGCTGGCGTTGGGGCAAATTTATGGCGCCACCTTACGCGCCATCGGCCACAGCATGAGTGAAGAAATTCTTTACGACACAGAAGGCCACCCGCTCACCCGCGACCTGCGCACCTACGGCGCACCGAAAATTGGCGACATTCCACGCGATTTCCGCGCGGCGTTGGTTCCCAGCGATGATAAGGTTGGCCCTTTTGGCGCGAAGTCCATTTCCGAAATCGGTGTTAACGGCGCCGCACCAGCGATTGCTACCGCAATTCATGATGCCTGCGGCGTCTGGTTACGTGAATGGCACTTCACGCCAGAAAAAATACTGCATGCGCTAGGGAGAATCTGACCACAAGTGGCCGCTACGGCGGCCGCTTACCTGTCAGCGCTGTTTTACACAACTACCGTCATTGAGATAACGCACTCTCAGGGAGTCGTGCGTCCAAAACTCACAGAGTCAGATGATCAAATTTACTTTAGAAGAGGTGAAGGGATGTCTGATATAACCCGAATAAATTCCGACCTTATTTATGGGCTGGAGGATCGACCACCATTCCATCAGGCTATTATTGGTGCAGTGACCCATCTGTTAGCCATTTTTGTTCCCATGGTAACGCCCGCTTTAATCGTTGGCGCGGCATTACAACTTTCCGCCGACACGACAGCTTATTTAGTCTCTATGGCGATGATTGCATCCGGTATTGGCACCTGGTTGCAGGTAAATCGCTATGGCATTGTCGGCTCCGGTTTACTCTCTATCCAGTCGGTTAACTTTTCTTTTGTTACCGTGATGATTGCTCTCGGCAGCAGTATGAAAAGCGATGGTCTTCATGAAGAGTTGATCATGTCATCGCTGTTAGGAGTCTCATTTGCCGGCGCATTTTTAGTTGTCGGCTCATCGTTTATTTTACCTTATCTACGCCGGGTGATTAGCCCTACCGTCAGCGGCATCGTTGTACTGATGATTGGTCTGAGTTTAATCAAAGTCGGAATTATTGATTTCGGCGGCGGCTTTGCGGCAAAGAGTAGTGGAACGTTTGGCAGCTATCAGCATATCGGCGTTGGCCTGCTGGTGTTAATCGTTGTCATTGGTTTTAACTGCTGCCGCAATCCTCTGCTGCGTATGGGCGGTATTGCCATCGGTCTATTTGTCGGTTATGTCGTTTCATTATGCCTGGGAATGGTCGATTTCAGCAGTTTGCAAAATTTACCATTAATCACGATTCCCACTCCGTTCAAATACGGCTTTCATTTTAACTTTCACCATTTCCTGGTCGTTGGCACCATTTACTTACTCAGCGTACTGGAAGCTGTCGGGGATATTACCGCGACAGCGATGGTGTCGAATCGCCCAATTCAGGGGGACGAGTATCAGGCACGATTAAAAGGCGGCGTGCTGGCCGATGGGCTGGTCTCCGTTATCGCCTCTGCGGTCGGCTCACTGCCGCTGACCACCTTTGCGCAAAATAACGGTGTTATTCAGATGACCGGCGTCGCTTCCCGATATATTGGGCGAATCATCGCTGTTATGCTGATTGTGCTTGGCCTGTTCCCGGTCATCGGCGGCTTTTTTACAACTATTCCATCAGCGGTGCTTGGCGGCGCCATGACCTTAATGTTCTCCATGATTGCCATAGCCGGAATACGCATCATTATTACCAACGGATTAAAACGCCGCGATACATTAATTGTTGCCACCTCTTTAGGTCTGGGCCTGGGCGTTTCCTATGACCCGGAAATCTTCAAAATATTACCAGCATCAATTTATGTATTAGTCGAAAACCCTATTTGTGCAGGTGGTTTAACCGCCATTATTCTAAATCTTGTTCTTCCCGGTGGTTATCGGCAAGAGGAAATTTTACCTGCAGTTTCCTCAACAAAAGTGTCCAGTAAATAACAAGGGATTGAATTATGGCCGAAAAGCAAAGAATCAAAGCAATACGCGGTAGCTTTATTGATATTACGCGAACGATTACGCATCCGGAAGAGGCCGAATCAGCGATACGCTTCGTTGAAGATGGATTATTGTTAATCAGCGCCGGGAAGGTTAAATGGTTTGGCGAGTGGAGTGATGGCAAACACCAAATTCCAGATTCGATTCGCATTCGTGATTACCGCGGTAAAATAATCGTACCAGGCTTTATCGACACACATATTCACTATCCACAAAGTGAAATGGTGGGGGCCTACGGTGAACAATTACTGGAATGGTTAAATAAGCATACATTTCCAACTGAACGCCGCTATCAGGATCTCGAATATGCCCGCGAAATGTCTACTTTTTTCATCAAACAGCTGCTGCGTAACGGCACGACCACCGCATTAGTTTTCGGTACGGTACATCCGCAGTCCGTCGACGCCTTATTTGAAGCGGCGAGTCATATCAATATGCGAATGATCGCCGGCAAAGTCATGATGGATCGCAACGCGCCTGACTATTTGCTGGATGACGCAGAAAGCAGTTATCAGCAAAGCAAGGCGCTAATTGAGCGCTGGCATAAACGTGGCCGCCTGCTCTACGCGATTACGCCCCGCTTCGCGCCGACCTCAACGCCAGAACAGCTGGCCGCCGCCCGACGCCTGCGAGAAGAATATCCCGACACGTGGGTACACACCCATTTGTGTGAAAACAAAGACGAAATCGCGTGGGTTAAAGAGCTGTATCCCGATCACGATGGTTATCTCGATGTTTATCATCAATATGGATTAACGGGTAAAAACTGCGTTTTTGCTCACTGCATACATCTGGAAGACAAAGAGTGGGATCGCCTAAGCGAAACGGACTCCAGTATCGCATTCTGCCCAACCTCCAATCTGTATCTTGGTAGCGGTCTCTTTAACCTACAAAAAGCATGGCATAAAAAAGTGAAAGTCGGCATGGGTACCGATATTGGCGCCGGCACCACATTCAACATGCTGCAAACGCTTAACGAAGCCTACAAAGTGGCACAACTCCAGGGATACCGCCTGTCCGCGTATGAAGCTTTTTATCTCGCCACGCTTGGCGGCGCGAAAGCACTTGGCCTGGATCACCTGATTGGCAACTTCGATTGTGACAAAGAGGCCGATTTCGTGGTGCTGGACCCCACCGCTACGCCATTACAGCAACTGCGTTATGACAACTCCGTTTCCCTGGTCGATAAGCTGTTCGTCATGATGACGTTGGGCGACGATCGCTCCATCTATCGGACATATGTCAACGGTCAGTTGGTTTATGAGCGCAACTAAATAATATTTTTCACCCTATTTTGAGGGCATCATTATGTCTGGAGATATACAACAAGCCGAGAAGTCTTCGCCATCAAACGGCGCGCTGGACGCTTATTTTCAAATTTCAGCTCGTGGCAGTAGCGTTCGTCAGGAAATCCTGGCCGGACTCACCACCTTTCTGGCGATGGTCTATTCCGTTATCGTCGTCCCTGGTATGTTGGGAAAGGCGGGCTTTCCACCAGCTGCGGTATTTGTCGCGACCTGCCTGGTTGCAGGGTTCGGCTCTTTATTGATGGGGCTATGGGCAAACCTGCCGATGGCGATTGGCTGCGCGATTTCTTTGACCGCGTTTACCGCTTTTAGCCTGGTACTGGGGCAGCATATCAGCGTTCCCATCGCGCTGGGCGCAGTATTTCTGATGGGCGTTATCTTTACCGCCATTTCCGCGACCGGAGTACGTGCCTGGATTCTACGCAATCTGCCTATGGGCATCGCACATGGCACCGGTATTGGTATTGGGCTGTTTTTATTGCTCATTGCGGCAAATGGCGTCGGCATGGTCATTAAAAACCCGCTGGAAGGCCTGCCGGTGACGCTGGGCACCTTTACCTCTTTTCCCGTGATCATGAGCTTGCTGGGCCTGGCCGTCATCTTTGGTCTGGAAAAATGTCGGGTTCCCGGTGGAATATTGCTGGTTATCATCATTATCTCTGTCATTGGGCTTATTTTCGACCCCACTGTGCAGTATCACGGTCTGATCGCCATGCCCAGCCTGAGTGATGAAAACGGCAACTCGCTGATTTTTAGTCTGGATATCATGGGCGCGTTAACGCCAGCCGTGTTACCCAGCGTACTGGCGTTGGTCATGACAGCCGTATTCGATGCCACGGGAACCATTCGCGCTGTGGCTGGCCAGGCTAACTTACTGGATAATAACAACCAGATCATTAATGGTGGCAAAGCATTGACAAGCGACTCCATCAGTTCCGTTTTCTCTGGTCTGGTTGGCGCCGCGCCTGCCGCCGTCTATATCGAATCAGCCGCGGGTACCGCCGCTGGCGGCAAAACCGGGCTAACGGCCACCGTTGTCGGCTGTCTGTTTCTGGTCATCCTGTTTTTATCGCCGCTCTCCTACCTGATCCCGGGTTACGCCACTGCCCCTGCGTTAATGTACGTCGGGTTATTGATGCTCAGCAATGTATCCAAGCTGGATTTTAACGACTTTGTCGATGCGATGTCCGGGCTGGTCTGTGCGGTGTTTATCGTTCTAACCTGTAATATCGTCACCGGTATTATGCTCGGGTTTGTCACCCTGGTGGTCGGGCGTCTGGTTGCACGTGAATGGCAAAAACTGAATATTGGCACTGTCCTTATTGCTCTTGCTCTGGTTATATTTTATGCAGGCGGATGGGCTATCTAATAATATTGATATATTATCCGCAACCCATCATGAAAATAATTCGGTGGCGTGAATAGCGCCACCGCAAAATAATCAAATCAATCACCACCTCCCCAGAAGGTGGTTTAGAGGTGACAATAAAAAAGATCCGGATATCCGGACCTTTTTTATTTAGCGTTTATCTTCCGCCAGCAGCGGCGGAATATGCGGTACCTGCGGCGCCTCATCAATATCTTTCTGCGTCATGCGAAACGCCTCAGGATAATGTTCACGGCTGGTACGGCGCAGCGGCTCGGTATTACGCCAGGTATAGAGACAGTGCTGGCACTGGTAGACAATCCATACACCTGTTACCGGCGACGTCGCCATTACTTCAATCTGTTCATCAGCGCAACGTGGACAAATCATCTTCTTCTCCTTATTTACGGTTGGCCAACATGGCAGTCAGTTTTTCGGCCCAGGCTTTGGTTTCCGGCAGATCCTGGACCGGCTGGCTGTAGTGACCGCGAAGATCCGGCGCAACCGGCGTGGTAGCGTCGATAATCAGCTTGTCGGTGATCCCCGCCGGACTTGAACCCGGATCCAGCTCCAGTACCGACATGTTTGGCAGCTGCACCAAATCGCCCGCCGGATTCACCTTCGAGGAGAGTGCCCACATCACCTGCGGCAGGTTGAACGGGTCAACGTCTTCATCCACCATAATCACCATCTTCACGTAGCCGAGACCGTGCGGCGTGGTCATCGCCCGCAGCCCCACGGCGCGCGCAAAGCCGCCATAGCGTTTTTTCGTGGAGATAATCGCCAGCAGGCCGTGGGTATACATGGCGTTGACCGCCTGTACTTCCGGGAACTCGGCCTTCAGCTGCTGGTACAGCGGCACGCAGGTCGCCGGGCCCATCAGGTAGTCGATTTCCGTCCATGGCATACCGAGGTACAACGATTCAAAAATCGGTTTCGTACGGTAAGAGACTTTATCAATACGCACCACCGTCATATTGCGGCCGCCGGAATAGTGGCCGGTAAACTCGCCGAACGGCCCTTCGATTTCACGCTTGCGCCCTTCAATGACCCCTTCGAGGATCACTTCCGAACCCCACGGCACGTCGAAGCCGGTCAGCGGCGCGGTGGCGATGGGATACGGGCTTTCGCGCAGCGCGCCAGCCATTTCATACTCTGACTGGTCATATTTCAGCGGCGTAGCGCCCATCAGGGTGATAATCGGGTCGTTGCCAAGCGTAATGGCGATCGGTAAATCTTCGCCGCGTTCTTCCGCTTTATGCAGATGCAGCGCGATATCGTGCATCGGCACCGGTTGCAGACCCAGTTTGCGTTTGCCCTTCACTTCCATCCGGTAAATACCGACGTTCTGCTTACCGAAGTGATCTGGATCCAGCGGATCGCGCGAGACTACGCAGGCTTTGTCGAGGTAGAAACCGCCGTCGCCATCATTCAGGCGGAACAACGGCAAAATATCGAACAAGTTAATATCGCCGCCATCAACGGTGTTTTCCGCCCATGCCGGATTCGCCCACCGCTCCGGCTTCACCGGGAACGTATCCCAACGGCGAATGAATTCATCAATCTGCTTTTTCACCGGCGTGTTCGGCGGTAGCCCCAGCGAGATGGCGTGGTTTTGCCAGGAGCCAATGGTATTCATCGCCACGCGGGCATCGGTAAAACCACGAATATTATCGAACCACAGCGCTGGTGCGCCATCGCCAATGCGGCCGGTCGCATTCGCCGCGGCGGCCAGATCCGGTTCGGCATTCACCTCTTCGCTAATTTTCAGCAGTTGCCCCTGCTCATCCAGCGCCTGTAAAAAGCTGCGTAAATCATCAAAAGCCATGACTAATTCTCCTGTGATAAATTCTCGACCGCGCGTAAGCCATTCCAGCGGCGCGCGTTGTGGTATTCGAGGCCAAACTGATCCAACACCCGAGTGACGATATGGTGAGTCATATCCTCAACCGTTTCCGGATGGTTGTAGTAAGCTGGCATCGGTGGGACCATCGCTACGCCCATTCGCGATAGCGCCAGCATGTTTTCCAGATGAATAGTGCTCAGCGGCATTTCGCGCGGCACCAGAACCAGCTTGCGCCCCTCTTTCAGCACCACGTCCGCCGCGCGGCCAACTAATCCTTCAGCATAGCCCACACGGATCCCGGCCAGCGTTTTCATGCTGCAAGGGATTACGATCATGCCGTCGGTACGAAACGATCCTGACGAAATGGTGGCGGCCTGGTCCGCCGGGCTATGGCAGACGTCCGCCAGCGCGGCGACGTCGCGGGCGCTGTAGGGCGTTTCCAGCTCAATGGTGGTTTTTGCCCATTTCGACATCACCAGATGCGTTTCCACATCCGGCATGTCACGTAACGCCTGCAGCAGCGCCACACCCAGCGGCGCGCCGGTGGCCCCGGTCATCCCAACAATCAGCTTCATTCGCTACCTCATACATCGTTCGCATACGAACATTTTCATTGAAACTACGCCTCTTTGCGGGGGATGACAAGATGGTTCGTCGGCGGTCGCATCATTAATCAAAAAAATGAGACATGAAAATCAGCCGCAATTACGGCTATCATAAAGGTGATATTTTTGTGACGGAGTCTTCATGGAGTTACGTAACGAGGCTTTCCACCTTCTGCGCCAGCTGTTTCAACAGCATACCGCACGCTGGCAGCATGAATTACCGGAACTGACCAAACCGCAATATGCGGTAATGCGTTCGGTAGCCGAACATCCAGGGATCGAGCAGGTCACGCTTATCGAAGCGGCGGTCAGCACCAAGGCAACGCTGGCGGAGATGCTGAGCAGGATGGAAAACCGCGGTCTGGTACGCCGCGAGCACGATCCCTCCGATAAACGCCGCCGCTTTGTCTATCTGACGGACGAAGGCCAGGCGCTGTTGGCAAACTCAATGCCACAGGGGAATCGTGTCGATGAGGAGTTCTTAAGCCGCCTCGACGATGATGAGCGTGCGCAGTTCTCCCGGTTGGTGATGAAGATGATGGAACGAAAAACGGCGGACTAAGCCATTCGTTCATGTAGAAAATCAATGAATGTCCGGACCTTCGTCGGCACATGCTGCGCGTCCGGGTAGATGGCATAGATTCCCTGCGGTGGAAAAGCGTACTCCGGCAGCACTCGCACCAGTTCCTGACGGGCAATGGCTTCCGCCACCAGCCATTCCGGCAGCAGCGCCACCCCGCTTCCCGCCAGCGCAAAACCCATCAACGCCCTCGCGCTATCGGCCGAAATCCTCGGCGGCTGCGTAATTTCAAAGGCGATGGGTTCTCCCCCAGTAGTCTGCAATTGCCAGCGCAGCGGCGTCGCCAGCCGCTCGTGGATTATCCATTCGGCCTGCGCCAAATCAGCAAGCGTATGCAACGGGTGATTATCCAGCCACCCCGGCGAGGCGACCGCTAAAATAGCAAAGCGTGAGATGCACGCCGCACGGTAACGGGAGTCGGCCAGCGTGCCGAGACGAATAGCGACATCAAAGCGTTCAGAGATTAAATCCGCATGATGCGATGAGGAAACGTGGCGCACCCGCAGCGCGGGATGACGCCGGGCGAACTCAGCCAGTGCCGGAATAATCACCTGCGCACCATATTCCGGGGTACTGGTGATCCGCAGCTCGCCACTTAACCCGGCGTGGCTGGCACGCACTTCATCCTGTAAGTTCTCCGCCGCTTTCAGCAACTCAACGCCGCGCTGATAAAACACCGCTCCGGCTTCAGTGAGGGTTAAACGACGCGTTGAGCGTAGAAGCAGCGTCACCCCCAGCTCACTCTCCAGCTGGCGGACGTTAAAACTCACCACCGCTTTCGTTTGCCCCAGCGCCGCCGCCGCGGCGGTAAAACTCCCGGCATCCACGACGGCGACAAACATGGTCACGCGCTGCAGGTTTAGCATCTTAATACCGCTTATTGTCAAAAAATTTTAGACAGTATATCCCTGAATACGGCGTTTATCCGCCACCGATGCGCGGTTTAGAGTAGCGACCTGCACAAGGGAGCCTATCATGACGTATCGCCATAAAGTCGCAGCTGTATTTCTGCTCGGCTTTTTCCTCGACTTAATCAACATGTTTATCGCCAGCATTGCGTTTCCAGACATGAGCCGCGCGCTGGACGTCTCCGTCTCGCAGCTGGCGTGGGTCAGCAACGCCTATATTATCGGCCTGACGTTAATGGTGCCGTTCAGCGCCTGGTTGAGCCAGCGCGTCGGGGCGAAACGGCTGTTTTTATTCTCGCTGATGCTGTTTAGCGGCGGCACGCTAGCGGCGGGACTTTCCCAATCGATCGACGCGCTGGTTTTCTGGCGCGCGATTCAGGGCATGGGTGGTGGTTTGTTAATCCCACTGGGCCAGGCGTTGACCTGGCAACTGTATCAACCGCACGAACGGGCGAAACTGTCCGCCGCAGTGATGCTGGTCGGCCTGCTGGCGCCTGCCTGTTCACCAGCGCTGGGTGGCCTGCTAGTACAAGCCTTCAGCTGGCGCTGGGTCTTTTTCGCCAGCCTGCCGCTGGCTCTGCTCACCTTCATCCTTGCCGCCAGATGGCTGAGCAATAGCGCCAGCGCCGCCCGCCCTGCCCGCTTTTTACATCTGCCGTTACTGGCCGACCCGCTGTTGCGGTTTGCTATGCTGGTCTATCTTTGCGTTCCGGGGATGTTTATTGGCGTCAACGTCGTCGGCATGTTTTATCTACAACGCGTCACCGGGATGTCGCCGTCGGCTATCGGCTCGTTAATGCTGCCCTGGTCGCTGGCGTCGTTCGCGGCGATCGCCTTTACCGGCCGATATTTCAATCGTCTGGGGCCGCGACCGCTGATTATCGTCGGTTGTTTGCTGCAGGCCGCCGGGATCCTGCTACTGTTAATGGTCAGTCCGCACAGCGCAACGGCGTTGCTGGTGTTGGCCTTTACGCTCATGGGCGCTGGTGGCAGCCTGTGCAGCAGTACCGCGCAAAGCAGCGCGTTTCTTAACACGGCAAACCCGGATATGCCTGACGCCAGTGCGCTGTGGAGCCTCAACCGCCAGCTCAGTTTTTTCGCCGGCAGCGCGCTGCTGGCGCTGCTGCTGAGCGCATATCCGCCAACATTCGCCTGGCATGGCGTGTTTATCAGCGCCGCCGCCATTACCCTACTGCCGCTGGTCGGTTGTCTGGGAGTCAACAACCGGGCGATCGTCAATCGCCTGCAGTCTAACCTGGAGAAAACATGAACCCATGGATCCAAGAAGTTATCGATGCCCACGTCATCATTGAACGCTGGCTTGGCCGGAACGAAGGCAGCGCACAGGCGCTGATGGACCGCTTCGCCGCCGAATTTACGATGATCCCTATCAGCGGTGCGCAAATGGATTACCCGACGGTGAGCGGCTTTTTCCACAGCGCTGGCGGTAGTCGCCCGGGGTTAAACATCGTAGTTGATCATGCGCAAGTCGTGAGCGAGTGGCATGACGGCGGCGCGGTACTGTACCGCGAAACGCAAACTCTGCCGGAACAAGGCGAGACCGTGCGCTGGTCAACAGCTATTTTTCAGCGCATCGAAGGGAAAATCGTCTGGCGCCATCTGCAGGAAACTCGCATCAGCTAGCACAAAGAAAAAGGCCCAATCGCAGGATTGGGCCTTTTTGAGAGAAAATGATTTATTCGCGGAATAGCGCCTCGATGTTGAGCCCCTGTCCTTGCAGGATCTCCCGCAGGCGGCGCAGGCCTTCAACCTGAATCTGACGCACGCGTTCGCGGGTCAGGCCGATTTCACGACCCACATCTTCAAGCGTTGCGGCTTCGTAACCCAGCAGCCCAAAACGACGTGCCAGTACCTCACGCTGTTTGGCGTTCAGTTCGAACAGCCATTTGACGATGCTCTGTTTCATGTCATCGTCCTGCGTGGTGTCTTCCGGGCCGTTGTCTTTTTCATCGGCCAGGATATCCAGCAGCGCTTTTTCCGAGTCACCACCCAGCGGGGTATCCACTGAGGTAATGCGCTCGTTCAGACGCAGCATACGGCTAACGTCATCAACCGGTTTATCCAGCTGTTCCGCTATCTCTTCCGCGCTTGGCTCATGGTCCAGTTTATGGGACAACTCGCGCGCGGTACGCAGATACACGTTCAGCTCTTTAACAATGTGGATAGGTAAACGAATGGTGCGGGTTTGGTTCATGATCGCCCGTTCAATCGTTTGGCGGATCCACCAGGTTGCGTAGGTTGAAAAACGGAACCCACGTTCCGGGTCAAACTTCTCAACTGCGCGGATCAGACCGAGGTTACCTTCTTCAATCAGATCCAGCAGAGCCAGACCACGATTGCTGTAACGACGGGCAATCTTCACCACCAGACGCAGGTTGCTTTCAATCATGCGGCGGCGTGAAGCAACATCTCCACGTAGCGCGCGACGGGCGAAATAAACTTCTTCTTCGGCCGTCAGCAGCGGGGAATAACCAATCTCACCAAGATACAGTTGCGTCGCGTCGAGAACGCGCTGGGTAGCGCCTTGCGACAGCAGCTCCTCCTCAGCCAGATCGCTATCACTGGGTTCCTCTTCTACTAAGGTTTTCTCGTCGAAAACCTCCATTCCGTTCTCATCAAATTCCGCGTCTTCATTTAAATCATGAACTTTCAGCGTATTCTGACTCATAAAGGTGGCTCCTACCCGTGATCCCTGAGCAAAGCACCTTTCGCGGCCCATCACTAAACGACGCCAGACATATCCTCTTTACGCCTCCACTGAAGGAGGCATATCGCGACCGCCCTGGCGCCTTTCATATGGTGTTACGCTTATCCGTACTTTGCCAAATTATCGCTGCGGTAAGTACTGCAGCGGGTTGACGGATTTCCCCTTGTAACGAATTTCAAAATGTAATCTTGTTGAGCTGGTTCCGGTGCTACCCATGGTAGCGATTTTCTGCCCCGCTTTGACTTCCTGTTGCTCCCGAACCAGCATGGTATCGTTATGAGCGTAGGCACTCAGGTAATCATCGTTGTGTTTGATGATAATAAGATTACCGTAACCGCGCAGTGCGTTACCGGCATAGACGACGCGCCCATCAGCGGTCGCGACGATAGCCTGTCCTTTACTGCCTGCAATGTCGATGCCTTTATTGCCGCCTTCTGCGCCGCTAAAGTTCTCGATAACCTTGCCATCAGTCGGCCAGCGCCATGAGGAGATCGGCGAACTGGTTGACGTACTGCTTGCAGTCGGTTGGGTTGTGCTAACGGTTGATGGGGCCGTAACCGGCGCGACCACTGTCGAGGTCGTGGTTGCTGGTTTATTGTTCGGCAACATCTTCGTAGCACTCTGTTCACCTGAAGATTCAGAATACGTAATAGTCGGTTGTGACGCAACCACTGCGGTCGATTTTTGTGCAGAAGTTGTGGCGGCCGTCGCACCTACGCTTGCCTGCGCGCTGGCCTGTGAAACCGGGTTCTCTCCGGTGATTGGCTGGCCTGCGGAGTTGCCTACCTGCAGCACCTGGCCGACATTCAGTGCGTACGGCGCCGGGACATTGTTGCGTTCGGCGAGGTCGCGGAAATCGTTGCCGGTAACCCATGCGATATAGAACAGGGTGTCGCCGCGTTTAACGGTATAGGTGCTGCCGCCGGTATAACTGCCTTTCGGAATATCGCCATACTTACGGTTGTAAACGATCTTGCCGTTCACCGTCTGAACCGGCTGCTGCGCCATCGGCTGAATCTGCGTCGGCTGCGGCTGGGTCTGAACCGGTTGAATCGGCTGAACCTGAGGAACTGGCTGCACGCCAGAGGATGGCGGTGTAATCAGCATCCCGGAATTGGTGCTGGAGGAAGCAGCGCCCCCCGCCGAGCTCACCGGCGCAGGCGGATTATTGGTATTTGTACACCCGGCCAACCAGAGTGAAACCAGTGATAACGCCGCAATACGGCTTACGGTAAATTTTGGGCTTCCCGCGCTCATTTATCCCCCAGGAATAGGTTAACTGCCAATATCTTGCTTACCGGGTAGCGCCCGGCCAGGACACTGAAAAATGTGTCCACCCTACGCCTAAACTTAGGCAAAAAAAACCTGGAATAATCCGGGTCTCAGGCCAGTTCCCCTCTGACGAGAGGAACAAAGCGAACGGCTTCGACGGTATCGATGACAAATTCGCTACCGCGACGACGGATGCGTTTCAAGTACTGATGCTCTTCGCCCACCGGTAAAACCAGCACGCCGCCTTCATCGAGTTGCGCCATCAGCGCGGCCGGAATTTCCGGCGGCGCGGCAGTGACGATAATCGCGTCAAAAGGCGCGCGAGCCTGCCAACCCTGCCATCCATCGCCGTGACGGGTTGAAACATTATGTAAATCAAGTTGTTTAAGACGGCGACGCGCCTGCCACTGCAGGCTCTTAATCCGCTCTACCGAGCAGACGTGGTGCACAAGGTGCGCCAGAATCGCCGTCTGATAGCCCGAGCCGGTACCGATTTCCAGCACCCTTGAGTCCGGCGTCAGCGCCAGAAGCTCCGTCATTCGCGCCACCATATAAGGCTGCGAAATAGTTTGCCCCTGGCCAATCGGCAGCGCGGTGTTTTCCCATGCCTTATGTTCAAAGGCTTCATCAACGAACTTTTCGCGCGGAACTTGCGCGATCGCCTCAAGGACTCGTTCATCGACGATGCCCTGAGTGCGCAGTTGATTCAACAAACTTTCAACACGTTTACTTACCATTGCGTATCAACCCCGACGCGAGATAACCAATCGGTGACCACCTCATGTGCCTGATGGGCGGTTAAATCGACGTGCAATGGCGTCACGGACACATAACCTTCATCCACTGCGGCAAAATCGGTCCCCGGCCCGGCATCGCGCTTATCGCCCGGCGGACCAATCCAGTACAACGTATTGCCGCGCGGATCTTTTTGCGGGATCACCTGATCGGCCGGATGACGGTTGCCGCAGCGAGTCACGCGAATGCCCTTGATTTGATCGAGCGGCAGGTCCGGGACATTAATGTTGAGGATCCGCCCGGTACGCAACGGCTCGCGGCTGAGGGCACGCAGAATGGTGCAGGTAATCGCCGCCGCGGTGTCATAGTGCTGATAACCGTTTAGCGACACGGCAAGGGCCGGAAAACCAAGATGGCGGCCTTCCATCGCCGCCGCGACGGTACCGGAATAGATGACGTCATCACCAAGATTAGGCCCGGCGTTTATACCGGAAACGACGATGTCCGGACGCGGACGCATCAGAGCGTTCACGCCCAGATAGACGCAATCGGTTGGCGTCCCCATCTGGACGGCGATATCGCCATTTTCAAAGGTGAAAGTGCGTAGGGAGGATTCCAGCGTTAGCGAATTCGAGGCTCCGCTGCGATTACGATCGGGTGCAACAACCTGGACCTCAGCAAATTCGCGTAAGGCCTTGGCCAGGGTTTGGATCCCCGGTGCATGAATCCCGTCATCGTTACTCAGCAATATTCGCATAGTCACCCGTTGTATTGATAAGTTCCCTTACCACGCTGGTGGCAAAACTTCCTGCAGGCAGCCAGAAACGCAGTTCAACAGTGACATCATCCCACCAGTTCCAGCACAGCTGCTGCGGATAGAGCAGCATCGCGCGGCGCGCCGCTTCGACTTTTTCACGTACCAGCAACGCCTGTAGCTGCGTTTCTTCTGCCACCGCGGCTTGCTCGGCGGCCAGCGCTTCGCGCTGACTCCCCCACTCGCCGCTGCCCGGTAGCGCAGCGGTAATCATCAGTTCACGGTTATCAACCCGCGCCTGCAATTCCGCCCGCTCTTCAGCCGTTGCGACAAACCAGCTCCCGCGCCCCGCTAATTGTAGCGCATCGCCATCAACAACCTGATTAAATTCCGGTTTTTTTAATCTAATTCCGACTTGCTGATTAAACAACGCGCTACGGGCCGCCGACAACCAAAAACTGCGTTTATTGCGATCGCGCACCGGTGCCTCGCTTTCGGCCCAGCGCAGCGCGCCCTGCAGGTTACTGCCGCCAATACCGAAACGCTGAGCGCCGAAATAGTTCGGCACGCCGCCGCCGACAATCGCTTGCAGACGCTTTTCGACATCGTCACGGTCGCTGATTTCACGCAGGATCAGCGTGAATTGGTTGCCTTTTAACGCCCCTAAACGCAGCTTGCGTTTATGGCGAGCGTACTCAAGTACCTGACAACCTTCCAGCTGGAATTTGCTCAGATCCGGCATCTCTTTGCCCGGTACGCGGGCGCACAGCCACTGTTCGGTGACCGCATGCTTATCCTTTTGCCCGGCAAAGCTGACTTCGCGCGCATGGATTTTAAGGAATTTAGCCAGCGCGTCGGCGACAAATCGCGTATTACAGCCATTTTTCAGAATTCGTACTAAGACGTGCTCGCCTTCGCCGTCAGGCTCAAAGCCGAGATCTTCGACCACCAGAAAATCTTCCGGATTGGCCTTCAGTCGCCCCTGGCTGAGCGGCTTGCCGTGCAACCAGGTCAGGTCATCAAACGCGATCATTGCGCCGCCTTACGCAGTAGCGCCACCGCTTCACAGGCGATGCCTTCTCCGCGGCCGGTGAAGCCAAGCTTCTCGGTGGTGGTCGCTTTCACATTGACGTCGTCCATATGGCAACCGAGGTCTTCGGCAATAAACACGCGCATCTGCGGGATATGCGGCAGCATTTTCGGCGCCTGGGCGATAATCGTGACATCGACGTTGCCAAGGGTGTAGCCCTTAGCCTGGATCCGCCGCCATGCTTCACGCAGCAGCGCGCGGCTGTCCGCGCCTTTAAACGCCGGGTCGGTGTCCGGGAATAATTTGCCGATATCGCCCAGCGCCGCAGCGCCGAGCAGCGCGTCGGTCAACGCATGCAGCGCGACGTCGCCATCGGAATGGGCCAGCAACCCTTTTTCATAAGGAATACGCACCCCGCCAATGATGATTGGGCCTTCACCGCCAAAAGCGTGTACGTCAAAACCGTGTCCAATTCGCATTATGCCTTCTCCTGGTGTCGGGAACGGGTTAGGTAAAATTCGGCCAGCGCCAGATCTTCCGGGCGCGTCACTTTAATATTATCAGCTCGTCCGGCGACCAATTCGGGATGGAAGCCACAGTACTCCAGCGCCGACGCTTCATCGGTGATGATCGCGCCTTCATCAAGCGCGCGCGTCAGGCAGTCAAACAGCAGTTCACGAGGGAAAAATTGCGGCGTCAGCGCATGCCACAGGTCATTACGCTCGACGGTGTGGGCGATCGCGGTTTTACCCGGTTCGGCGCGCTTCATGGTGTCACGCACCGGCGACGCCAGAATACCGCCGACGCGGCTGGTCGCGCTCAGCGCCAGCAGGCGCGTGAGATCGTCCTGATGCAGGCACGGGCGCGCGGCATCGTGCACCAGCACCCATTGCGCATCCGGCAACGCCTTCAGCCCCGCCAGCACTGAATCAGCGCGCTCGGCGCCGCCGTCAACAACGGTGACCTGCGGATGACTGGCTAAGGGAAGCTGACTAAAGCGGATATCGCCGGGACTGACGGCAATCACCACCCGCTGAACGCGATCGTTCGCCAGCAGCGCGGCGACCGCATGTTCGAGAATCGTTTTGTTACCGATTGAGAGATATTGTTTCGGGCATTCCGTTTGCATACGGCGGCCAAAACCGGCTGCCGGCACCACGGCGCAAACGCCCGGAAAAGTGGCTGCCATATTGTCATCCTGGGCTTGTTTATCGATTATTCTGCCCTGAACCCTGATTACGTTTTGATGCGTCCGGCACCAGACGATAGAACGTTTCGCCCGGGCGGGTCATGCTGAGTTCATTGCGTGCGCGTTCTTCGATCGCTTCCTGACCGCCATTGAGGTCGTCAATTTCGGCGAAAAGCTGATCGTTGCGCGCTTTTAATTTGGCGTTCGTAGCCTGCTGTGCGGAGACATCGTCATTAACCCGGCTATAGTCGTGCAAACCATTTTTGCCGAACCACAGCGAGTACTGTAGCCAGACCAGCAAAGCTAATAATAGCAGCGTTAATTTACCCATCCTGCCCCCTGAAAAACGGCATCATCATCCCATAACTCGCCCTGGCACTCTACCCTGACGCGCGGACGATGCCGCGTAACGCCGGGACTGTACCACATTTTTACGCTGGATACCCAGGCTAGATTCATCCCAAAAAGGCTATCCCAACAACCAGAGGAACAGCAGACCAAACATTAGGCCGACGATTAAAATCGTCGCGCAAACGCTGTAAAGAAGTTTACCGTTCAGTAATGAATGTAGCGCAATGCCGACCACCACGGCGACCGGCATGATGGCAAGGAAGAACGGCCAGGTATAGAGGAGGAAAAAGAGCGTGTTACCGCCGTAGATAAGGAAGGGAATACCCAGCGCCAGCAGCCATGAAATAAAGCCCACGGCAGCGCCCGACAAGGACCATGTGGTCTCGTCGCTGGCCGCCGAAGGCGGTTCTGAACGGATAATACTGATGTTCTGGGTATTGCGCATATCGAATCCTGTTGACCGGGCTATCGGCATCCCTCGATGCCGCTGCCTTTTCAGGATCTGATAATATCGCTCTGTCGTAGCAGGTCTAATAGTTGGTGCACCAAATTTGTTACCAATTGTTCACCATCCAGATGAATTTCCGCCTTTTCCGGGGATTCATAAACCGAATCAATGCCGGTGAAATTGCGTAATTCCCCTGCCCGCGCCTTCTTATACAATCCTTTCGGATCCCGCGCCTCGCATATAGCCAGCGGGGTATCGACGAACACTTCGACAAAGCGCCCTTCACCCAAACGCTCACGAACCATCTGCCGTTCCGCACGATGCGGAGATATAAACGCCGTCAATACAACCAGCCCGGCATCGACCATCAGCTTAGCGACTTCACCGACGCGGCGAATGTTCTCTTTGCGATCGTCGTCACTGAATCCCAGATCGCTGCACAGCCCGTGACGCACATTATCGCCATCAAGCAGGTAGGTGCTGACGCCAAGCTCGTGCAGCGCCTCTTCCAGTGCCCCGGCAACGGTAGATTTACCGGACCCCGAAAGGCCGGTAAACCACAGCACCACGCCGCGATGGCCGTGATGCTGCTCGCGCTGCTGCTGGGTCACGGGATGCGCATGCCAGACGACATTTTCGTCATGCCGGGCCATTACTTGCCTCCCAGCAGATCGCGAGCGTCCCAGTGCGGGAAGTGTTTCCGGATCAGCTGATTCAGTTCCAGCTCAAAGGCGCTGTACTGCGAGGCAGATGCCTGGCTCTGCAGGTGCGGCTCGTTGACCATCCCCGCGCCAACGGTGACGTTGCTCAAACGATCGATAAAAATAAGTCCGCCGGTCACCGGGTTATTTTGATACGGGTCGAGCACCAGCGGCTCGTCAAAGGTGAGATCCACCAGCCCGATACCGTTTAACGGCAAGGTCGCGACTTCACGCTGGGTCAGATTATTGATATCCACCTGATAGCGGATGGCGTCCACGCGCGCGCGGGTTTTCTTGCCAGCGACTTTAATATCGTAGCTCTGTCCCGGCGCCAGCGCCTGCTCCGCCATCCATACCACGTCGATGCTGGCGCTTTGTACTGCTGGCAGCACCGCTTCGGCATCAACCAGCAGGTCGCCGCGGCTGATGTCGATTTCATCTTGCAATACGATGGTAATGGCTTCGCCCGCGCCCGCCTGCGGCAGATCGCCATCAAAGGTGACAATACGCGCTACGCTCGATTCCACACCCGACGGCAGCACCTTCAGGCGCTGGCCGACCGTTACGGCACCGGAGGCCACGGTGCCGGAGAAGCCGCGGAAATCAAGGTTCGGGCGGTTGACATATTGAACCGGGAAGCGCAGCGGCTGGCTTTCTACTTCACGCTGGATCTCAACGGTTTCCAGGACTTCCAGCAGCGTCGGGCCGCTGTACCACGGCATGTTCTCGCTCTGGCTGGCGACATTATCGCCTTCCAGCGCCGACAGCGGAACGAAACGAATATCGAGATTGCCCGGCAATTGCTCGGCAAAGGTCAGATAATCTTCGCGGATGTCGTTGAAGCGCGCTTCGCTGAACGCCACAAGATCCATTTTGTTGACAGCGACCACCAGATGTTTAATGCCAAGTAGCGTCGAGATGAAGCTGTGGCGGCGGGTCTGGTCGAGCACGCCTTTACGCGCGTCAATCAGCAGGATCGCCAGGTCGCAGGTTGACGCACCGGTGGCCATATTACGAGTGTACTGCTCGTGCCCCGGGGTGTCGGCAATAATAAATTTGCGCTTTTCGGTCGAGAAGTAGCGATAGGCCACATCGATAGTAATGCCCTGCTCACGTTCGGCCTGCAGACCATCCACCAGCAGCGCCAGATCCAGTTTTTCGCCCTGGGTACCGTGGCGTTTGCTGTCATTGTGCAGCGAAGAGAGCTGATCTTCATAAATCTGGCGAGTATCGTGCAGCAGACGGCCAATCAAGGTACTTTTGCCGTCATCGACGCTGCCGCAGGTCAGGAAACGCAGCAGGCTTTTGTGCTGTTGCGCGTGCAGGTAAGCTTCTACGCCGCCTTCATTAGCAATTTGTTGTGCAATCGTGGTGTTCATGGCGGCTCCTTAGAAATACCCCTGACGTTTCTTCAGCTCCATGGAGCCTGCCTGGTCGCGGTCAATCACGCGGCCTTGACGTTCGCTGGTCGTGGAGACCAGCATCTCTTCAATGATCTCCGGCAGCGTTTGCGCGTTGGACTCCACCGCGCCGGTCAGCGGCCAGCAACCGAGGGTGCGGAAACGCACCATCTGCTTTTTGATCATTTCGCCTGGCTGTAGATCGATACGGTCGTCATCGATCATCATCAGCATGCCGTCGCGTTCCAGCACCGGACGTTCCGCCGCCAGATACAGCGGAACAATTTCAATATTTTCCAGATAGATGTATTGCCAGATATCCAGCTCAGTCCAGTTGGAAAGCGGGAAGACGCGGATACTTTCGCCTTTGTTAATCTGGCCGTTGTAGTTGTGCCACAGCTCCGGACGCTGGTTTTTCGGGTCCCAACGGTGGAAACGGTCACGGAAGGAGTAAATACGCTCTTTTGCGCGGGATTTCTCTTCGTCGCGACGCGCGCCGCCGAATGCGGCATCAAAACCGTATTTGTTCAACGCCTGCTTCAGACCTTCGGTTTTCATGATATCGGTATGCTTGGCGCTGCCGTGCACGAACGGGTTGATATCCATCGCTACCCCTTCCGGGTTTTTATGCACCAGCAGCTCGCAGCCGTAGGCTTTGGCGGTGCGATCGCGGAATTCGTACATCTCGCGGAATTTCCAACCGGTATCAACGTGAAGCAACGGGAACGGCAGGGTTCCCGGATAAAACGCTTTGCGCGCCAGATGCAGCATGACGCTGGAATCTTTACCGATGGAGTACATCATCACCGGGTTAGAGAATTCGGCGGCCACCTCACGAATGATATGGATGCTTTCCGCCTCCAGTTGCCGCAGGTGAGTGAGTCGTTTTTGGTCCATAACCGTTCCTTATAAGGCCTGGTGCAACAGGCGTTATTGTTGCAGCCAGTTTGGTTACGGACAGCGCACAGCAACCGGATCGTACTAAAGTACGTGAGGATTGCGAGCACTGCCCGGTGCCAAAATGGCAAATAAAATAGCCTGTTGTGCCGGGACTAAGCCAGATTTACCACAGAAGAGTTAAACCCCTCAGTAAGCGTTGTGTGTTGAAACCAGGCGAGCTGCTGATGCAGCTGTACCACTTCACCCACCACCAGCAGCGCGGGCATCGGGGCATCTTTCGCCAGTTGTTCGAGTTGTTGCAATGTGCCGGTCGCCGTTTGCTGATCGCTGCGGGTACCGCAAGAAATCACCGCCACCGGCGTATTGCTATCGCGACCATGGGCAATAAGTTGGGCGCTGATTTCCGCCGCTTTCATGGTGCCCATATAAATCGCCAGCGTTTGCCGGCTTTTCGCCAGTAGCGACCAGTCAAACGGCGCGCTGTCGGATTTGTAGTGGCCGGTGACAAAGATGGCGCTTTGCGCGTAATCACGATGGGTCAGCGGAATGCCGGCATACGCCGTTGCGCCCGCCGCTGCGGTCACGCCCGGCACTACCTGGAATGGGATCCCCGCCGCCGCCGCAGCCTGCAGTTCTTCAGCGCCGCGGCCGAAAATAAACGGATCCCCACCTTTCAGGCGTACCACCGTTTTCCCCGCTTTAGCCGCGTCTACCAGCATCTGATTGGTTTCGTGCTGTGGCACCGAATGCTCGCCAGCGCGTTTACCGACGCAGATCATCTCGGCATCGCGGCGTACCAGTTCCCGCACGCTTTGGGTCACCAGGTGGTCGTAGAACACGACGTCCGCCTGTTGAATGGCCTGCAAACCGCGCAGCGTCAGCAGCCCGGCATCGCCCGGCCCTGCCCCCACCAGAATAATTTCGCCCGTGCCACGTTCCGGCTGATCCAGCTCATCCTGCAGCGCCTGTTCCGCCGCGGCATGGTTGCCCGCCACCATCAGGCTGGCAACACGCCCGGTGAAAACGCGTTCCCAGAAGCGACGTCGCGCTTCAGTGGTCGTCAGGCGGGTTTTCAGATGATGGCGCCAGTAGCTCGCCGTTTCGGCCAGCCGTCCAAGGTTCGTCGGCAACAGCGCTTCGATTTTTTCGCGCAGAATGCGCGACAACACCGGCGCTTTGCCGCTGGAGGAAATCGCCACCAGCAAAGGCGAACGGTCGACAATAGAAGGAAAGACGAACGAGCACAGCGCCTGGTTGTCCACGACGTTAACCAAACGGTAACGCGCATTAGCCGCGTCAAACACCCGCTGGTTCAGCGCCTGGTCGTCAGTCGCGGCAATGACCAGAAAGACGTCCTCTACCTGCTGTTCATCAAAGGCCGTCGCCCGCCAGCTGATGTGCTGGCGTTCAACCTGTTCGAGCAGCGCTGGCGACAAGGTGGCGGCCACCACCTGTACCTTCGCCTGCGCGCGCAGCAAGAATGTAATCTTACGCGCGGCAATTTCGCCGCCGCCGACAACCAACACGGGCCTTTCTTTCAATTCGGCAAACAGAGGCAAGTAATCCACGGCGCAACAACTCTCTTACATTCAGCAATAGAGGGACTATAGGGTGCGGTTTAGATCAAATGAAATTACGAAATGGAATGAGTTGTGACTCAAAGGAATAACGCGCCGGGAATACAAATATCAAAAAGTGCTTAACACACGAGTTTTCCGCTATTTAAGAGCAAATGAAATTGTTTAACCGTCGTCACAGTTTCATACTAATGCGCTCGAAATGTCTCGCTTGTGTAAGGACCCGTTATGTTTTCCGCGTGGTGCCGTCGCCTGTTTCCGCTGGCGCTTGGCGCAGGTTTTGTTTTCTCCGCCGCCCCGGCATTCAGCGCCTTGGGCGAAACCGCTAATACGCAGGCCCGTCATATTGCCACCGTCTTCCCCGGAAGAATGACCGGTACGCCAGCCGAGATGTTGTCAGCCGATTACCTTCGCCAACAGTTCGCCCTGATGGGTTATCAGAGCGATGTGCGTAGCTTCAATACCCGCTATATCTACACCGACAACAATCAGCGTAAAAACTGGCACAACGCCACCGGCAGTACGGTTATTGCCGCCCATGAAGGCCAATCCCGCCAGCAAATCATTATCATGGCGCACCTGGATACCTACGCTCCGCAGAGCGACAAAGATGTGGAAAATAACCTCGGCGGCCTGACGCTGCAGGGGATCGACGATAATGCCATGGGGCTCGGCGTGCTGCTGGAACTGGCGGATCATTTAAAAAACGTGCCGACCCGCTATGGTATTCGTTTTATCGCCACCAGCGGTGAAGAAGAAGGCCGCCTGGGCGCGCAGAATCTGCTGAAACGCATGAGCGACACCGAAAAGAAAAACACCCTGCTGGTCATTAATCTCGATAACCTGGTCGTCGGCGATAAGCTTTATTTCAACAGCGGTCGCAGCACGCCAGCGTCCGTGCGTAAGCTGACCCGCGATCGCGCGCTGGCCATCGCCCATAGCCACGGGATTGCCGCGTTCACCAACCCTGGACTAAACCCGGCGTTCCCGAAAGGCACCGGCTGCTGTAACGACGCCAGCGTTTTTGATAGCGCCGGGATCCCGGTACTGTCTGTCGAAGCGACCAACTGGTCATTGGGTAAGAAAGATGGGTATCAGCAGCGAAGCAAAACACGCAGCTTCCCACAGGGCACCAGCTGGCATGACATACAGTTGGATAACCAACAGTATATTGATAAAGCGCTGCCGGGGCGTATTGAGCATCGCGGACGCGACGTCGTGAAAGTGATGCTGCCGCTAGTGAAAGAGTTGGCGAAAGTCGAGAGGAAAAGCTGATTCTTCCTCTCATCGTCGGTGTTCAAAATTGAAACAATCAAAGAGAACGCGCGCGGTTAAACGCGTGTTCCCTTTAGAATACCCTATCAGCGAAAGACACGCCCTTAACCTTCGTGCAGCCCACACTCTCTTTTCAAGCCAAAGAATCGGGTCTCTTCTTCCGCCATACCCGGTTCCCACTTACGAGTGGTATGGGTATCGCCGACCGACAGGTAGCCCTGCTCCCACAGCGGATGGTATTTCAGCCCGTGCTTTTGCAGATACTGATAAACGGTGCGGTTATCCCAGTCGATGATTGGCAGAATCTTAAACACGCCGCGCTGAATGGCCAGCACCGGCAGATGCGCCCGGCTACCGGACTGCTCGCGGCGTAGGCCAGCGAACCAGGTTTGAGTATTGAGCGCTTTCAGCGCCCGGTTCATCGGCTCGACTTTGTTGATTTCATTGTACTTCTCAATGCCTTCAACACCTTGTTCCCACAGCTTGCCGTAACGCGCTTCCTGCCAGGCCGCGCTTTCCGTCGCCCGGTAGACCTTGAGGTTCAGATTCAGCCTGTCGGTGAGTTCATCAATAAACTGATAGGTTTCCGGGAACAGATAACCAGTATCGGTCAGGATCACCGGAATATCCGGGCGCAGTTGGTTGACCAAATGCAGGCTGACCGCCGCCTGAATACCAAAGCTTGAAGAGAGCGCATAGTCGCCAGGCAGGTTTTCCAGCGCCCACGCCACACGTTCCTCGGCGCTCAGTTTTTCCAACTGAGTGTTGGTTTCCGCCAGCGCCATCACGCGCTCTACTTTCGGTAGCTCGTTCAGAGCGTTTAGATCGAGTACGGACATATGAACCTCGTTTGCCTGTTTTGCCGGGCGGCACTACGTTTGCCCGGCCTACGGGTTTTGTAGGCCCGGATCGCTACCGCCACCGGGCATCAGGATGTTATTCCCAGAAATCCCGAGCTGGATCGAGCACCGGGCGAATAATGCCCGCACGCACCGTAAAATCGCCGAAGCCTTCACCCGCTTCGCGCTCTTTCGCCCAGCGCCCTACCAGTTCGTCGAGCGAGCCGAGGATCTCCGGCTCGGTAATATTTTCGCGATACATCCGCGGGATACGCGTTCCACTGCGGTTGCCGCCAATATGCAGGTTATAGCGACCAGGCGCTTTACCCACCAGACCGACTTCCGCCAGCATCGCGCGACCACAGCCGTTCGGGCAACCGGTCACGCGGGTCACGATATGTTCGTCGCCGACGCCATGTTTGCTCATGACCTCTTCCACCTTGTCGATAAACGACGGCAGGAAGCGTTCGGCTTCGGCCATCGCTAGCGGGCAGGTCGGGAACGATACGCAGGCCATCGAGTTCTCACGCTGCGCCGTCACGGCATTCATCAGACCATGATCGCGCGCCAGTTTCTCGATCCGCGCTTTCTGATCTTCCGGTACGCCGGCAATGATCAGATTCTGGTTGGCGGTGATGCGAAATTCTCCCTGGTGGATCTTCGAAATTTCCAGCAGGCCCGTTTTCAGCGGTCGGCCCGGATAATCCAGAATACGACCATTCTCGATAAACAGCGTCAGGTGCCAGTTGTTATCGATACCTTTCACCCAGCCGATGCGATCGCCGCGGCCGGTAAACTCGTAAGGGCGAATCGGTTCGAACTTGATCCCCGCGCGGCGCTCAACTTCCGCCTTGAAGGTCTCCACGCCAACGCGCTCAAGGGTATATTTGGTTTTCGCGTTTTTACGATCGGTACGGTTACCCCAGTCGCGCTGAGTGGTCACCACCGCTTCCACTACCGCCAGGGTGTGCTCCAGCGGCAGGTAGCCGAATTCGCTGGCAGTACGCGCGTAGGTTTTCTTATTGCCGTGTTCGATGGATAAACCGCCGCCGACCAGCAGGTTAAAGCCAACCAGTTTACCGTTCTCAGCAACCGCCACGAAGTTCATGTCGTTGGCGTGCAGATCGATGTCATTCTGCGGCGGGATCACCACCGTGGTTTTGAATTTACGCGGCAGATAGGTCTGGCCGAGGATCGGCTCCTCGTCGGTAGTGGCGACCTTTTTCTGATCCAGCCAGATCTCAGCATAAGCGCGGGTGCGCGGCAGCAGATGCTCGGAGATCTTCTTCGCCCACTCGTAGGCCTCAGCGTGCAACTGAGATTCATACGGGTTGGAGGTGCACAGCACGTTACGGTTCATGTCGTTAGCGGTCGCCAGCGCGTCCAGCCCGACGGAGTGCAGCATCTGATGCACCGGCTTCACATTCTTCTTCAGAATGCCGTGGAACTGGAAAGTCTGCCGGTTGGTCAGACGAATGCTGCCATAAATGGTGTTATCCGCAGCGAACTTATCGATCGCCTGCCACTGTTTGGTGGTAATAACGCCGCCTGGCAGGCGGCAGCGCAGCAGCATCGCATGGCGCGGTTCCAGTTTCTGGGCCGCACGCTCGGCGCGAATATCGCGGTCGTCCTGCTGATACATGCCGTGGAAACGGATCAGCAGGAAGTTGTCGCCTTTGAAACCGCCGGTCAGGCCGTCATTTAAATCTTCCGCAATGGTGCCGCGCAGGTAGTTGCTCTCAACCTTCATACGCTCGGCGTCGGAGAGTTTACCTTCGACCACCAGCGGGCCTGGATGTTTTTCGCTCATTAGTAGACATCTCGCTGATAACGGCGCTCAACGCGCAGCTCACTTAAAAATTCGTCCGCCGTTTCGGCGTCCATCGCGCCGTATTCGGCAATCACTTCCAGTAACGCCTGCTCGACGTCTTTCGCCATACGATTGGCGTCGCCGCAGACATAAATGTGGGCGCCGTCGTTAATCCAACGCCACAGTTCGGCCCCCTGCTCGCGCAGCTTGTCCTGAACATAGACTTTTTGTTGTTGATCGCGAGACCAGGCCAGGTCGATACGGCTCAGCACGCCCTCTTTGACGTAGCGTTGCCATTCCACCTGGTAAAGGAAATCTTCAGTGAAGTGCGGGTTGCCGAAGAACAGCCAGTTCTTTCCTTCCGCACCTTCCGCCGCGCGCTGCTGCATAAAAGCGCGGAACGGTGCAATACCGGTACCAGGGCCGATCATAATCACCGGGGTCTCCGGGTTAGCAGGTAGACGGAAATTGTCGTTGTGTTCGATAAAGACACGGACTTCGCCATCTTCTTCCAGCCGATCGGCGAGGAAGCTGGAGGCGCCGCCAGCACGGGCGCGGCCCTCGATGTCATAGCGTACGACGCCGACGGTAACATGCACTTCGCTCTCCGCTTCCGCCTGCGATGAGGCGATCGAATAGAGACGCGGCGTCAGCGGGCGCAGCAGGCCAATTAAGGCGTCCGCATCCAGTTGCGCCGGTGAGAAGCGCACCATATCAACGATAGGCGTTGTCGCCGCATAGTGTTGCAGCTGCGCTTTATCGCCGAGCAACGGCAGTAGCGTTTCGCCGCGGGTCAAGGTGGCATAGTTTTCGACGATATTGGCCGTATTGACCGTCAGCTCAAAGTGCCATGCCAGCGCTTCCGCCAACGGCAGCGTTTTACCATCAATGGTGACCGGCTCATCGCCCTTCAACCACAGCAGTTCCACCAGTTCTTTCACCAGCGCCGGATCGTTCTGATACCAGACGCCAAGGGCGTCGCCCGGCTGATAACGCAGGCCGGAATCACCGAGATCAATCTCGATATGACGCACGTCTTTTTGTGAATCGCGGCCGGTGATTTTCTGATTCACAGCCAGTGTCGCCGTTAGCGGCGCTTCTTTGGTATACGGGCTGCTGTGAATGTCATTGACTGCGCCGCTGATCGCAAGCTGAGCTGGCGCTGCCGTCGGCGCGCGCGCCTTCAGCACCTCCACGACGCGAGCACGCCATTCCGCCGCCGCCGCGTGATACTCGACGTCAGCATCGACGCGATCCAGCAGGCGTTCACCGCCCAGCTCGGCCAGCTTGCTATCGAAATCTTTGCCGGACTGGCAGAAGAATTCATAGGAAGTATCGCCCAGACCGAAGACGGCGAAGGCCGTGCCATCGAGCTTCGGCGCTTTCTTCGAGAACAGGAATTTATGCAATGCGACGGCTTCTTCCGGCGACTCGCCTTCGCCCTGCGTCGACGTCACCACGACCAGTAGTTTTTCGCCCGCGATTTGTTTGAATTTATAGTCGCCAGCGTTAACCAGTTTCACATTCAACTGCGCGGCCTGCAGATCGTCGCGTAGCGCTTCGGCGACGCGGCGCGCGTTACCGGTTTGCGAAGCAGAAATAAGGGTGATGCTCGGGGTTTCTACCGCCTGGGCAGGCGCGCTCGCCACGGCGCCGGGCTGCTGATTCAGCATGCCCCAGAAATAGCCGGACACCCAAGCCAGTTGGGTTGGCGTGAAGTCAGTCGTGGCCGCCTGAAGGCGCGCCAGTTGCTCCGGGTTTAGCGGCAGCAAATTGGAAGGTGGGGCCTGTGTCGTCATGCGTCGTTATGTTCCAGTAAGCAAAGCTGTTATTCGCACCCTGTCAGCGCGACAAAAACAGAAGAGATTGTAAGGTTAACGGCGCATACAGTCACAATTAAAGAAGGGATGGAAATAACAAATAACCAAATGGACTAACCTGTTTTAGTTATAGTTATTAACAACAAAAGCGATTAATTAACCAACTGAAAAATAACGAATTAAATCAATAAAACATCAGAAAAACGGCTATTTAGCGTTCAGGGCCGTTTTAGTTAATGCTAAAAAATGTGCTTTCCGGTACCCTACGGCGGTTTTTTTTCGTCCTGTTGAGAGTTAATGATGTCCACCACGCTGTTTAAAGATTTCACCTTCGAAGCCGCCCATCACCTGCCGCACGTACCGCAAGGCCACAAATGCGGTCGCCTGCATGGCCACTCTTTTATGGTGCGTCTGGAAATTACCGGTGAAGTCGATCCCCATACCGGGTGGATCATGGATTTCGCCGAGCTGAAAGCCGCGTTTAAACCGACATACGATCGTTTAGACCACTACTACCTGAACGATATTCCAGGGCTGTCCAATCCAACCAGCGAAGTGCTGGCTAAATGGATTTGGGATCAAATGAAGCCGCTGGTTCCGCTGCTGAGCGCAGTCATGATTAAAGAGACCTGCACGGCTGGCTGCGTCTATCGCGGCGAGTGATTAAAGCGTTTGTGTCGGCGGTCAATATTCCTTAAATAAAGCCATGTTAGCTTATGTGTTCTGGATATCTGGGGCGCAACATGGCTGACGATTTTGATATTATTATCATCGGTGCAGGGATAGCGGGTACCGCTTGCGCTTTACGCTGTGCGCGGGCGGGCCTTTCGGTTCTGCTGCTTGAACGCGGCGAGCTGCCCGGCAGTAAAAATCTTTCCGGCGGGCGTCTGTATTGCCATGCGCTTGCCGAACTCCTCCCTCATTTTCAGCAATCCGCCCCGCTTGAACGCCGGATTACCCGGGAAAGTCTGACCCTGCTGGCCAACGATGGCGCAACGACATGGTCCAGCCTTCAATCTAATGGAGACTCCTGGAGCCTGCTGCGTGCTCGCTTCGATCCGTGGTTTGTGGGCCAGGCGGAAGCCGAAGGCGTCCAGTGCATTACCGGCGCCACGGTTGACGCGTTGTACCGCGAAAACGGCCGGGTCTGCGGCGTCATTTGCGATAACGAAACCCTACGCGCCCGCTACGTCGTGTTGGCGGAAGGGGCGAATGGCGAACTGGCGGAGCGTCATGGTTTACTCTCTCGCCCCTCTCCTTCAACAATGGCTCTGGGGATCAAAGCCGTTCTGGCGCTGGAGCAAAAAACGCTGGAGGATCGCTTTCACCTGGAGCGCAACGAAGGCGCTGCGATGCTCTTCACCGGCGGCGTGTGCGGGGATCAGCCCGGCGGCGCATTCCTCTATACCAATCAGGATACGCTCTCATTCGGTATCGTCTGCCCGCTCTCCTCGCTGGGAAAAAGCCCTGTCCCTGCCGTCGAGCTGCTGGAACATCTCAAATCGCATCCGGCGCTACGTCCCCTGCTGCGCGGAGGAGAAACGCTGGAATATGGCGCGCATCTGGTGCCTGAAGGCGGGCTGCATAGCCTGCCTGCGCGCTATGCCGGAGAAGGTTGGCTGCTGGTCGGCGACGCGCTACGTACCTGTATTAATACCGGCTTTACCGTACGCGGCATGGATATGGCACTTATCGGTGCGCAAGCGGCGGCGCAAACCTTGATTCAAGCATGCCAGCACCGTGCGCCACAGAACCTATATCCACTGTATCATCAGGATATTGCGCGCAGTCTGCTGTGGGAGGTTCTCCAGCGCTACCAGCACGTCCCCGCCCTGTTGCAGCGTCCCGGCTGGTATCGCCGATGGCCTGCGCTAATGGATGATATCTCCCGTGAACTCTGGCAGCAGGGTGAGCGCCCCGTTGCGCCGTTGCGCCAGATACTCTGGCGTCATCTTCGCCGTCACGGCCTGCGCCATCTGGCAGGCGATCTGGTCAGGAGTTTACGATGTCTGTAGCCCGCAACGTCTGGCGTCCCGCCAACCATCCGCATATTGTCCCGTCAGCATCGCCAGGCGAGGAGACCATTGAGTTGCTCATCAAAGCGTGCCCCGCAGGGCTTTTCTCACGGACGGCAGAAGGTGAGCTACGCGTGGATTACCGGGGTTGTCTGGAGTGCGGTGCCTGTCGGCTGCTCTGCGATGAAGCCACGCTGAAAGAATGGCGCTATCCTGATTCAGGTTTTGGTATTACATTCCGTTTTGGGTAATAAAACCTACTCTAAATAATTCAAGTTGCAGGAAGGCAGCAACGCAGGGAATCCCCAGGAGCTTACTCCAGTAAGTGACTGGGGTGAGCGAGGACAAATTCGTCAGGAACGAATTTGAACGCTGTTCGCAGCGCCCGTAAGGGCGAGGCCCAAGGATGGGCCGAGTTATTGCTAACGCATCTGCAGCTTGAAGTATGACGAGTAAAATATAAAGGACACACCATGCCCCTGTTACACCTGCTACGACAAAATCCGGTCATCGCGGCCGTTAAAGACAATGCCAGCCTGCAGTTAGCCATTGATTCCGAGTGTCAGTTTATCTCCGTGCTGTACGGCAATATCTGCACCATTAGCAACATCGTCAAGAAAATCAAAAACGCCGGTAAATATGCGTTTATTCACGTCGACCTGCTGGAGGGCGCGTCCAATAAAGAAGTCGTGATTCAGTTTCTGAAGCTGGTGACCGAGGCGGATGGCATCATCAGCACGAAAGCGCCGATGTTAAAAGCGGCCAGAGCGGAAGGTTTTTTCTGCATTCATCGTCTGTTTATCGTCGATTCCATCTCCTTTCACAATATTGATAAGCAGGTGGCGCAGTCTAATCCGGACTGCATTGAAATCCTGCCGGGCTGTATGCCAAAAGTCCTGGGATGGGTGACGGAGAAAATTCGCCAGCCGCTGATTGCCGGGGGGTTGGTCTGCGATGAAGAAGATGCGCGTAATGCGATGAAAGCTGGCGTGGCGGCGCTTTCAACCACCAACACCAACGTCTGGAAATTAGCCAGGCAGCTTCATTAATTTATCGTGCTTTGTGTTCCCGGGGCGCGGCGTAAACGCCTTACCCGGGCTACCCGACTGTATCGGCGCAAGCGACCAACGCGTCGAGTACAGGTAGCCAGTCATCCACAATGCCAACATCCGCCTGTGTGAATACCGGCGCGTTGGCGTCATGATTAATTGCCACAATAAACCGGCTATCCCTGACCCCCGTCATCAGCGCCGCGGCACCCGATGCTCCTGCCACAATGCAAACATCCGGGGCCAGTAAATGGCCTGAAATACCAATCAAACGTTCCGCATCATAGCCGCCGTTCATCACCCTTGCGCGGCTGTAACCCACCTCCGCCCCCAGACTTTGCGCCAGAGCGGCGATGTGAGCGGCATCAGCGCTCTCGCCTCCCTGCCCGACAACCAGCACCTGCTTCGCTTCCTGCAAGGGATGAGCCCCCGAACATTCAACGCTTTCAACACAAATCAGCCAGTCAGGCAAGGCCGCCGGTACGAGATGGCGAATCGGCGCATCGGCTGGGAGAACGGCGGGGATATTAACCCCAGGTTGACGCGCCAAAGACACGCAGAGCGGCCAGGCCACCGCCTCCAGCGTGGCAATCAGCGCATTCCCCCAATGAAATTTCGTCACTCTTCCTTCCTGCACATTCACTGACAGCGCCTGACATACGCTACTCCCCTGTAAGCGCCATGCCAGCCTTGTTGCCAGCTCATCGCCGGATATGCCCGCCGGGAATATCAACATATCGACCGGCGTCTTCCGCCATTGGGCGACCAGGACATCAAGGAGCTGCTCCGCCACTGCTGATTCAGCATCAATGCTCCAGAACGCCAGCTCTGCCGAAGCGAGATCGCCAGTCGCCAGCCAGTTGCCCATGGAAGCACTCGCGCCGTGAGTCATCACTACCGCGACTTTCATGGCTGCATCCTCTGGCGTAGATAGCTCTCCCACAGCGCCCTGGCTTTCTCTTGCGCCGTGCCCCCTTCGATCATCACCGCATGGCGTCGCGGTTCCGGACGAGCCAGGCGTATACACTGTACCGCAGGCGTCGCCTCAATGGTCAGCGTCTGACGCATCACCTCCACCTTTGCCGCCGCCAGACGCTGACGCATACCGGGAACCGGCAGCGCCGCTTCGCCACACTGCCTGACCGCCATCACTGCCGGCAACCGCACCCGATAGCGGCGAAGACCGGATATCGTTCGCTGCTCAACAACCACAAAAGGCGGTTCAAGGGTGAAACGTTCAGCCTGGGCGAGACAGGGCCAGTTCAGCATTTCCGCCAGCAAAAAAGGCGTTTGTCCGTTCTGTCCTTCGCTGCTCTGGCAGCCGGTGACAATCAGTTCTGCGCCGTGACTGCGCTGCCAGTCGGCAAGCCGTTCGGCAACAAACGACGACGCAAATCGTAAATCTCCAGTCGTCTCCAGCAGTGCCTGACGCTCAAATCCTAGCGCGGCAAAGTAACGTAGCCAATGCAGCGCCCGCTCATCGCCAATACTTAACGCGGTCAGGGTCATTTCACAACCTGCATTGCGCTGAGCCAATAGCAGCGCGGCGGCGGCCTGTTCGTCCGCGCCAATAGCGCTGCGCAATAGCGAAACATCCGGCCCGCAGGTGTCGAGCGCGGCAGCCCGCCAGTCAATTTCCGCCAGCATGCTGGCGTCCGGTTCCGGCTTAAACGCCAATAGAATGTTCATGGGTACCTCCTTGTTTTTGCTCGCCGCTTCCGGCCGCTACCAACGGTAACGCTTTGGTCTCCGGCGCCCACAGCCAGGTCACCACGAACCCCAGCAACAACACCCCAGCCAATAGCAACAGCGTCACTGCCATCCCCCATTGCGCCAGCGTCCAGGGCAGCAAACCTGTACTGATTGCTGCGCCAAGTCGGCTCATGGCGGTCGCAAATCCGACGCCCAGCGCGCGAATATCCGTGGGGAAGCTTTCCGCCGGTATGATCCCGACCAGGTTGCTCACCGCCGAAATCGTGGTGCTGAATAAGACGAAAAGCAACAGCGTAATGCGGCTACCGGGCGGTAAGCAGGCCATCACGATTAACGTCGCCGCGAGCAGTAAAAAGCTGCCAAGCAAGAAATGGCGATGGGCCAGCAGGTGGGTTAATACCAGACCCAGTAAGGCGCCCACGATCAACAACGCATTCAGCAACAGACTGGCGGTTAATGCGCCTTCAAGGCCAATCGTTTCGGCAATCGTCGGCAGCCAGGTGTAGATAACAAACCAGGGGATCACCAGGCAGACAAAGAAGATGCTATTAAAGGCTGTTCGCCGCCAGTAGCGTGATGAGAACAATGTCCTGATATGTTTATTCGTCGAGGTCGCCACCTCATCGCCAAGCAGTACGTGCGGGCCAAAACAACGCCGCACTACGGCATGCGCGTCGGCAAATCGCCCCTGACGCATCAGCCAGCGCGGTGATTCCGGCGTTCCCCAGCGCAGCAGCGTGATCAATAGCGCCGGTAGGGTTGACGATGCCAGCAGCCAGCGCCAGCCATCCGGGTTTTCGCTAATAAAATGGTGTCCAGCAAGGCTTGCCAGTACGTAGCCAACCGTCCATACCACGCTAAATGCGCCAAGCAAAATCCCCCGGTGGCGGCGCGGCGAGAATTCGGCCAGTAGCGTGTGGCCCACGGAGTAATCCCCGCCGAGACCGATCCCTATCAGGATCCGTAAACCAATAAGCTGCTCGGGCGTCGTGGCAAAAAACTGCAGAAATGACGCGATGGTAATCAGCACAAAGCTGAAGCTGAAAATTTTCTGACGACCAATGTGGTCCGAGATCCATCCCAGAATCAGGCTGCCGATAAAAAGCCCCAGTAGCGCGGCGCCGCCGATCATTCCAACCATAAAAGGCGTCAGATTCATCGCTGGAGTGAGCTGAATAATGGCGTAACCGATGACGCCGAGGACATAGCCATCAACAAGATGCGCGCCAAAAGTTAGCGCGGCAATGCGGCAATGAAAACCGTTAAGCGGTAAATCGTCCATTCGCACCGGTGAAGTGTTCATTTCTACCCCTTCATGGTCCGGTAAAAGTGTGGCTTCCCAATTGAGAAGCCGCTTATACGCGTCATCCTTCACGCTGCCTCTTCGTTGTCTACGTTCATAAGCCCCAGTCACGTACTTTTGTACGCTCCTGGAGACTTATTCACTTGCCGCCTTGATGCAACGCGAATGATTTTGCGTATAACTAGCTACTTCTCAATCGGGTAGATCGTTCCGGTATTCATAATCCCGTTGGGATCAAACTGCTTCTTCAGCCCTTCCAGCAGCGGCCAGGCGCTACCGTGCTCCAGCTTGCTCCAGTGAACGCGATGTTTGCCAATTCCATGGTGATGCACCATGGATCCACCGAGGCGAATCGTCTCTTCACAGATAATCTTGTTTAGCGGGTTATGGTACTTATCGATTTCCTCTTCCGGTTTGCAATCCACCACGTTGTAGTCATAAACGAAGTACATGTTGGTACCGTTGATGTAGCTATGGGATGAATGGCCGCCCAACATGGTGATGTCATCCGCGTGTGGGAATTCGGTACGAATACGGTGGATCACGCTTTCATAGATATCGTGGATGCAGCTCCAGCAGCCAGAAACTTCGGTAGTGAAGCCCATATTGCCGGTTTTCAGGATCTGTACGCGCTCGGCGGCCACTTTTTCCGGGCCCCAGTTCAGATGGTTAAACCAGTTTTCGATGAGCTTGCTGTCCACGCGCTGGCACTGCGGGTAGCGTGCCACGACCTGCGCAATCCCCTCCCCTGTCGCTTTCGCAATCAACGGGTTGCCTTCCGCCATAAAGATCAATACGCATTTGCCGTCGGCAAAATGCGTAAAGTGCTGGGTGCCGTCTTCCGCATCGTACAGGCGAGCGATGGATGGACGGTATCCTTCCACCATCACTTCACGCAGGATGTTGAATCCGACCTTCATGTCATCCAGGACATAGCCGTAGAACAGATTGTTTTCCGGGGTAAATTTGAAGATCTTCACGGTTACTTCAGTGATATAGCACAGTGCGCCTTCGTTACCGATAATGATATGGCGAATGTCCGGGCCGGCTGCGCGGCGTGGAACATTTTTAATGCGGGTAACGGTGCCGTCCGCAAGTACCGCCTCAAGACCGACGACCATATCTTCAATGGCGCCGTAGAGCGTGGAAAATTGACCAATACTGCGGGTCGCCACCAGGCCGCCCATCTGCGCCAGCGGTTTAGACTGCGGTGAATGCCCGGTCGTGTAGCCTTTGGCCCGCAGCGCATTTTCCAACACTTCTAGCGGTACGCCGCACTGCGCGGTCGCCTGCATATTTTCGATATCAATATTCAGGATTTGGTTCATCCCGGCGCCATCCAGCACCACGGAGTTCTCAACAACGGTTTCCAGACCACCTTCAGTCGCAGATGCGCCGGTACGCGGAACCCCGTTGATCTTATGCTGGTTCATAAACGCCAGCACGTTAGAAACCTGTTCGGTCGAACCTAACTTAACGACCGCGGCAGGCAGCGGCAGGGTAAAAACGCCATGAATATCCGCATATTTACGAAAGCGGTCAATGCTATTTATTTTTAAAACGGTTTCGTCAGTAATAACGCGTTCGGAACCAACAATTTCTTTTAGTTGATCAACAATCGCTTCACGGGATATAGACATAGTAATTCCTTCCTGATAATTAATTCGGAATAAATGAAAACAGAAACCACCTGATAAATATTAACGAACTAAATAACCACCATCGACAACCAGTAAATGGCCATTAACATAGTTTGATGCTTGACTGGCTAAGAACACCGCTGCCCCCATTAAATCCTGGGTATCACCCCAACGATTTGCCGGAATATGATCCAACACCCGCTGGTTAGTTTCAGGATTACTCCGCGTCGCCAATGTAATATCAGTCGCATAGTAACCAGGCGCAATACCGTTGACCTGAATATTATATTGACCTAATTCATCACAATATGCTTTTGTGAGACCCGCAAGCGCATGTTTGGTTGCAGAATAAGCCGGCGACCATTGACCGCCAAGGTAAGAGAATAAAGAGCAAATGTTAATGATTTTTCCGCTATTTTGCGGGATCATAATTTTGGCGGCTTCGTGGCTTAGCTCGAAAGCGGCCGTCAGGTTAACATCAATCATCGGATCCCAGTCCGCACGCCCGAAGTCCAGCACCTTATTGAGCTTACAAATCCCGGCATTGTTCACCAAAATATCTACCGTGCCGAAACGTTCACAACACGCGGCGATAATCTTCTCAGGCATACCTTTTTCGGTGATATCCACTTGCATGAATTCAACATCAACACCCTGTTTTTCAATAATTTCTTTCGTTTCACCGTTGTCTTTAACAAAGCTTGGGATGAACAAATTCGCTCCCGCTTTCGCCAACGCCATGGCAAAGGCCTGCCCCAGTCCGCTATTGCCACCGGTGACAATCGCCGTTTTACCTTTCAGAGAGAAGAAATCCATTGAGAATGCGTTAAGTGATTCTATTGACATTGTTGAGCTCCAAATTCTTTTAGGCAAAAAAAAAGAAAGGCAACTTCCCCCGCAAGAGGGAAGTCACCTTTCTCATTATCTCTGGTAACTGGATTAAATTTTTAGCACAATGTTCAAACATCTAACGTGATCGTAATCACAGATAAACCTTTCACTCAACAATTGTGCGTAAAACTACGAAGCGTGATTATTCTCACACTAAAACCCACGCTGACATGTTATTCCTAATCGCAATTACTAGAGACCTGAGAAAAGTAATCCACCTGAACAAGGCGGTTTACTTTTCTCTTTTTTTTGTCTATTAAAAATGAGATCACGATATGCAACAGACTTCATATCGCCGTTGGATAACGCTTGCCATTATTAGTTTTAGCGGCGGAGTCAGCTTTGACCTTGCCTATTTGAGATACATCTATCAGATCCCAATGGCAAAATTCATGGGATTCAGCAATACCGAAATAGGCTTAATCATGAGCACATTTGGTATCGCTGCTATTATTCTTTATGCACCCAGTGGGGTTATTGCCGATAAATTCTCTCATCGTAAAATGATTACCTCAGCAATGATTATTACCGGCCTACTCGGTTTATTAATGGCGACATACCCACCGCTGTGGGTCATGCTTTGTATTCAGGTCGCGTTTGCTATCACCACGATTCTGATGCTGTGGTCGGTGTCGATTAAAGCCGCATCTCTGCTTGGCGATCATCGCGAGCAGGGAAAAATCATGGGCTGGATGGAGGGGCTGCGCGGCGTGGGCGTCATGTCGTTGGCGGTATTCACCATGTGGGCATTTTCCCGTTTCGCACCTGATGACAGCAACAGCCTGAAGATGGTCATCATTATCTACAGCGTGGTTTATATTCTGCTGGGGATATTGTGCTGGTTCTTCGTCAGCGATACCCCTGCGCGCAGCCATGCCGCGAAAGAAGACAAGAAAGCGTTCCAGTTAAGCGATATTCTCGCCGTCCTGCGCATTAGTACCACCTGGTACTGCAGTATGGTGATTTTTGGCGTCTTTACTATCTACGCCATCCTCAGCTACTCCACCAACTATCTGACGGAAATGTACGGTATGTCACTGGTGGCCGCGAGCTATATGGGGATTGTGATCAACAAAATTTTCCGCGCCATCTGCGGCCCGCTGGGCGGCATTATCACGACCTATAGTAAGGTGAAATCGCCGACTCGCGTCATTCAGCTACTCTCGGTTATTGGGGGACTGGCGCTTATCGCGCTGCTGGCGACTAACTCAAACCCACAATCCGTCGCCATGGGGATCGGCCTGATTCTACTACTGGGCTTTACCTGTTACGCCTCGCGCGGGCTCTACTGGGCCTGTCCCGGCGAAGCCAGAACCCCCAACTACATCATGGGAACCACCGTCGGCATCTGTTCAGTGATTGGCTTCTTGCCCGACGTTTTTGTCTATCCGATTGTCGGTCACTGGCAGGACACCCTTCCTACCGAGGAGGCCTATCGCAATATGTGGCTGATGGGGTTGGCCGCGCTGTGCATGGTGATCCTCTTTACCTTCCTGCTGTTCAGGAAAATACGTCGCACTGACGTCGCACCAGAAAACGAGACATCGCTGGCCGCTGAAACCACTGGCGAGTGATGGCGAAAATTTAAAGGAGAATAATAATGTCAAAGAAATACATCATTGGAATTGATGGCGGGAGCCAGAGCACTAAGGTCGTGATGTACGATTTACAGGGGAACGTGGTCTGTGAGGGGAAAGGTCTGTTGCAGCCGATGCACACGCCAAATGCCGATACGGCGGAGCACCCTGATGATGATTTATGGACCTCTTTATGCTTCGCCGGACAGGATCTAATGAGTCAGTTTGCAGGCCGTAGAGAAGATATTGTCGGCATCGGGCTCGGCTCCATCCGCTGCTGTCGCGCGTTGCTTAAAGCAGACGGCACGCCGGCGGAGCCGTTAATCAGCTGGCAGGACGCCCGCGTCACCCGGCCTTATGAGCATACCAACCCTGATGTCGCCTGGGTGACATCATTTTCCGGATATCTGTCACACCGCTTAACCGGCGAGTTCAAAGACAATATCGCCAACTACTTTGGCCAGTGGCCGGTGGATTATAAAACCTGGTCGTGGAGCGATGATGACGAGGTCGTGAAAAAGTTTAACCTCCCACGCCACATGCTTTTCAATGTGCAGATGCCTGGGACAATCTTAGGACATCTTACCGAACAGGCCTCTCTCGCCACCGGTTTCCCGGCTGGGTTACCGGTCGTTTGCACAACCAGCGATAAGCCGGTCGAAGCGCTCGGCGCGGGGCTGCTGGATGATGAAACAGCGGTTATCTCATTAGGCACCTATATCGCCCTGATGATGAACGGTAAGCAATTGCCGAAAGATCCCGTCGCCTATTGGCCGATTATGTCTTCTATTCCTGAAACGCTACTGTATGAAGGGTACGGCATTCGTAAGGGAATGTGGACGGTCAGCTGGCTACGGGACATGTTGGGCGAATCGCTGATTCAGGATGCCAAAGCGCAGGGATTATCACCGGAGGATCTGCTCAATAAAAAAGCCTCCGCCGTGCCGCCTGGCTGTAACGGCCTGATGACCGTACTCGACTGGCTGACCAACCCCTGGGAGCCCTACAAACGCGGTATTATGATCGGTTTTGACTCCGGCATGGACTATGCGTGGATCTATCGTTCTATTCTGGAGAGCGTTGCGCTGACGTTGAAGAATAACTACGACAATATGTGCAACGAAATGAACCACTTTGCTAAACATATCATCATTACCGGCGGTGGTTCGAATAGCGATCTGTTCATGCAAATTTTCGCCGACGTGTTCAATCTCCCGGCCCGGCGCAACGCCATTAATGGCTGCGCCAGCCTCGGCGCCGCAATCAACACCGCAGTAGGATTGGGCCTGTATCCCTCCTACGAAACGGCCATTGAAAATATGGTTCGGGTAAAAGATGTGTTTGTACCGATTGAACAAAACGCCAGCCGCTATGCAGCGTTAAATAAGGGAATTTTCAGAGAGTTAACACAATACACCGATGTGATTTTGAAAAAGTCATATCAGGTTACCCACGGAAATCTGGGGGACATTGAGGCGATTCAAAGCTGGTCAAATGCATGACTGGTATGCCGGGTGGCGATTGTCCACCCGGCAACATGACTAGGCAATATTCAAATACTTATGCGTCTGCATGGATAAACGCCAGTTACGGGCGATACAGGTATCAATGCACAGACGCGTCGCATCTTCTTTCTGGCTAATAGGCTGCAACGCAATAATACGCGGCTTTTCGTCGGCCAGCGTGACCAGCAGTTCATCCAGCGCTTCAATATCACGTACGCGGCCAACCGGGTGTTTAATTTCATCCGCGCGCTGCAATGCCTGAGAAAGAACATCATAGCCGCCGCGCATGTTCACCTTCGGCGAGACCGTCACCCAAGTGTTGTGACTGCAGAGAACTTCATGCGTACCGCTGGTTTCAATCTGGCAGCTGAACCCATGTTGTTCCAGCAGGTCCGTCAGTGGCGTGAGGTCGTGAATACAAGGTTCGCCGCCGGTGATCACCACGTGACGCGCGGTCCATCCTTGACGGCCGATAATCGCCAACAAGTCTTCGCTCGTTGCCGGGCCCCACTTGTCGCTCTCTTTGGTTTTCGCAAGGATGCTAAATAGAGAAACTTCCCGATCGGCCAGCTTATCCCAGGTATGTTTGGTGTCGCACCAGGCGCAACCAACCGGGCATCCCTGCAAACGAATAAAAATGGCAGGCACGCCGGTAAAGTAACCCTCGCCTTGCAAGGTCTGGAACATCTCGTTAATCGGGTACTGCATAGTCATCTCTGTTTAGGTTGTAAAAAAGCATTATCGCAGATTTAGGCGCTCAGGTCTTGTCCTCAGCTGCGATTCCCATGGCGCATCTCCAGCGTTCCGTAAGCTCTCTTTTTATATTAGTTAGCGGACTATGAAATAAGCACGCAATGTATTTGCTGAGTTTTCATTGTTGTTTTAGCATGCGCCGCGGACCTTCATTACACTGCATTAATTATCACTATTTTAAGAAATATCTGTGTACTTATTTAGATGTAACAAAAAATGTTTTTTATGATCTTAATGACATTATCACCCATCAAAAATAAAATTAAAAAACCAATAACAATCAATAATGTACAAACAGATACATGAAACAATGAATTTTTTATACATGCCTAATGTCAAATCCAATTCACTTTATTTCCATAGCTTAAAATAAGCTTAAGAAATAGCTTTCCTCAGCTTGTTTTTATTTAATGAATGTTTAATTTTCCGCGCCTAGAATCCACTCGACCAACCATGAGAGACTGCATTCATGAATACATTATTAATTACAGGCGTTACCGGATTTCTGGGTGGAGCAGTATTAGAAAATATCCTTAATAATGAAAATGGGATTAATCTACTGCTCTTGGTGCGAGCCAATAATGATGAAGCGGCTCTGGCCCGGGTGAAGGAAAACCTGCGTAAATTCAATATTGCAGAGGAGAAGCTGGCGACATTAACCACCCGGCAGATCCTGCTCGGCGATTTGTCATCGCCGGAAGCGTTCCTTGACGACCCACGTCTGGAACAGGTGACCCACGTGCTGAACAGCGCCGCCGTCGCCTCATTTGGCAACAACCCGCTGATCTGGAAAGTCAACGTTGAAGGCACGTTCAAATTTGCCCAGCGCATGTCTCGCGTCGCCGGGCTACAACGTTTTCTCCACGTCGGTACCGCAATGTCCTGCACGCCTGAGCCGGATTCGCTGGTCGCTGAAAGCGCCGAATTCCGCGAGCATGCCGAGCATCTGGTTGAATACACGCACTCCAAATCGACCATCGAGCGCTTGATGCAGGAAGAGTGTCCAACGTTACCGTTGACCATCGCCCGACCTTCTATCGTCGTGGGCCATACCCATCACGGCTGCCAGCCTTCAAGTAGTATCTTTTGGGTGTTCAGCATGGGGCTGATGCTGCAAAAATTCCTCTGTTCGATGGAAGACCGCGTTGACGTCATTCCGGTCGACTACTGCGCCGATGCCCTGCTGATGTTGTTAGAACGCCCGCTTGAGCGGGGAGAAGTCGTACATATCTCTGCCGGGGAAGAAAACAGCGTGAAGTTCGCGGAGATAGACCGCGCGATGGCCTCAGCGCTGGAGCAGGCTCCGGTTGGCGACCGGTATGCGCAGGTAAGCTACGAGACATTAGTGAAGATGCGCCGTGAATTGAAGGATATCTTCGGTCCATGCAACGAACGCCTGATGCTGAAAGCCATGCGCCTGTACGGTGCCTTCGCGACGCTGAACGTTCGCTTCAGCAACGATAAGCTGCTCAGCATGGGCATGCCTAAGCCGCCGCGTTTCACCGATTATATTGACCGCTGCGTACAAACGACCCGCGGCCTTTCCATCCCCCAGCAAATGGCCGTCGACTTTAAGTAATCGCAATTTGCCGGTAAAAAAAATGCCAGTCCGCAGACTGGCATTTTTATTTCAGAGAAAGACAGGATTATGCCTGGCCTTTGATCTCTTTACGACCGTTGTACGGTGCTTTTTCGCCCAGAGCTTCTTCGATACGAATCAGCTGGTTGTATTTAGCAACGCGGTCAGAACGGCTCATAGAACCGGTTTTGATCTGGCCTGCAGCGGTACCAACAGCCAGGTCAGCAATGGTCGCGTCTTCAGTTTCGCCAGAACGGTGAGAGATAACAGCGGTGTAGCCAGCATCTTTCGCCATCTTGATTGCAGCCAGAGTTTCGGTCAGGGAACCGATCTGGTTGAATTTGATCAGGATGGAGTTAGCGATGCCTTTCTCGATGCCTTCTTTCAGGATCTTGGTGTTGGTTACGAACAGATCGTCACCAACCAGCTGGATTTTGTCGCCCAGTACTTTGGTCTGGTATGCGAAACCGTCCCAGTCAGATTCGTCCAGGCCATCTTCGATGGAAACGATCGGATACTGTTTGGTCAGTTCTTCCAGGAAGTGAGTGAACTCTTCAGAGGTGAACGCTTTGTTGCCTTCGCCGGCCAGAACGTATTTACCGTCTTTGTAGAATTCAGAAGCTGCGCAGTCCATCGCCAGAGTGATGTCTTTGCCCAGCTCATAGCCAGCCGCTTTAACCGCTTCAGCGATAACAGCCAGCGCTTCAGCGTTGGAACCCAGGTTCGGCGCGTAGCCGCCTTCGTCGCCAACAGCGGTGTTCATACCTTTGGATTTCAGAACTTTCGCCAGGTGATGGAACACTTCAGAACCCATACGTACGGCTTCTTTCAGAGTCGGCGCGCCAACCGGCTGAATCATGAATTCCTGGATGTCGACGTTGTTGTCAGCGTGCTCGCCACCGTTGATGATATTCATCATCGGAACCGGCATGGAGTATTTGCCCGGAGTACCGTTCAGTTCAGCAATGTGTTCGAACAGCGGCTGGCCTTTAGAAGCAGCAGCTGCTTTGGCGTTCGCCAGGGATACCGCCAGGATTGCGTTCGCACCGAAGTTGGATTTGTTTTCAGTACCGTCCAGGTCGATCATGATCTTGTCGATGCCAGCTTGATCTTTCGCATCTTTACCCAGGACTGCCTGAGCGATCGGGCCGTTTACCGCAGCAACAGCTTTGGTTACGCCTTTACCCAGGAAACGGGATTTGTCACCATCGCGCAGTTCCAGCGCTTCGCGGGAACCAGTAGAAGCACCTGACGGAGCAGCTGCCATACCGACGAAACCACCTTCCAGGTGAACTTCGGCTTCAACAGTCGGGTTACCACGGGAGTCGATGATTTCACGACCGATGACTTTAACGATTTTGGACATTAGGTTTTCCTCAGTACAAGTTAAACTAAAACTCCAGACAAACAATGCACCCAATTGGGTGCATTGCCGTTCTAACTCTTTTTACTTCGCCTGGCGCTTCTGGTACTCGCTCGCGGCTTTCACAAAGCCAGCAAACAGCGGATGACCGTCACGCGGCGTCGAAGTAAATTCCGGGTGGAACTGGCAGGCCACAAACCATGGATGGTTCGGCACTTCGATGATCTCGACCAACTGATCATCCCCGGAACGACCCGCAACACGCAGGCCGGCAGCTTCAATCGGTTTCAACAACATGTTGTTGACTTCGTAGCGGTGACGATGGCGTTCGGTGATTGTCGGCTCGCCATACAGCTGACGGACCAGAGAATCATCACCCAACTGGCACTGCTGCGCGCCAAGGCGCATGGTGCCGCCGAGATCGCTCTTCTCAGTGCGAACCTCAACGTTACCTTCTTCGTCACGCCATTCGGTAATCAGCGCCACAACCGGGTACTTACAGTCTGGCACAAATTCCGTGGAGTTGGCGTTTTCCATGCCCGCTACGTTGCGCGCGAATTCAATCAGCGCAACCTGCATACCCAGACAAATACCCAGATATGGAATATTGTTCTCACGCGCATAACGCGCGGTGGCGATCTTACCTTCAACGCCGCGGTAGCCGAAGCCGCCCGGGATCAGGATCGCGTCCAAATCTTTAAGGATCTCGACGCCGCGCGTTTCAACATCCTGCGAATCGATAAGCTTGATGTTGACGGTTACGCGGTTTTTCAGACCACCGTGTTTCAGCGCTTCAATCACCGACTTGTAGGCATCCGGCAGTTCAATGTACTTACCGACCATACCAATGGTGACTTCGCCTGCCGGGTTAGCTTCTTCATAGATAACCTGTTCCCATTCGGCCAGGTTTGCTTCCGGACAGTCTAAGCTGAATCGTTTACAAATATAATCGTCCAGCCCCTGAGATTTCAACAGGCCTGGAATTTTATAAATGGAATCGACGTCTTTCAGAGAAATCACAGCCTTTTCCGGGACGTTGCAGAACAATGCAATTTTTGCGCGTTCATTGGCCGGAACCGCACGATCGGAGCGGCAAATCAGGATATCAGGCTGAATACCGATGGAGAGCAACTCTTTAACAGAGTGCTGGGTCGGTTTGGTTTTGACTTCACCCGCCGCCGCCATGTACGGCACCAGGGTCAGGTGCATGAACAGAGTATGCTCACGGCCGATTTCTACCGCCATCTGACGGATAGCTTCGAGGAACGGCAGGGATTCGATATCGCCTACGGTGCCGCCGATTTCGACCAGCACCACGTCATGGCCTTCGCCGCCAGCCAGTACGCGCTCTTTGATCGCGTTGGTGATGTGCGGGATAACCTGAACGGTTGCGCCCAGGTAGTCGCCACGGCGCTCTTTGCGCAGAACGTCGGAGTAGATACGGCCGGTAGTGAAGTTGTTACGGCGAGTCATCTTGGTGCGGATGAAACGCTCATAGTGGCCCAGGTCCAGATCGGTTTCAGCGCCGTCTTCAGTAACGAACACTTCCCCGTGCTGGATTGGGCTCATGGTGCCCGGATCGACGTTGATGTACGGATCCAGTTTCATGATAGTTACATTGAGCCCACGGGCTTCGAGAATGGCTGCCAGGGAAGCTGCGGCAATGCCTTTACCCAGAGAGGATACGACCCCGCCGGTCACAAAAATATAGTTCGTTGTCATGCTGAACCTGAGAAGTTAGGGTAAAACGATGGAATAACCAGGACGGGAAAGTAGTATACCCGAACATGTGTGACGCCACAAATTTTCATTCTCCCCTCCCCTTCTTTCTTCAAGCTGCACCTGTGTTGCGACTCGAACAACTCGAAGAGGCAGGCTACATGGTGTTTCAACAACATAACGGAATGAGAAAATAGCCGCTTTTGGCGAAATGTTTTTGACGTAAATCAAGCGCTTGTTATTTATAAAATCACACAAATAGCGCTTGATCACGAAAACTCGTTAGAGATCAGTTTCCTGGCGCTTTACTTCTTGCCAGACTTCTTCCATGGTATCGAGGTCAACGCCGGTCATTTCCAGGCCTCTGGCGGCGACAATACGCTCAACTTCGCGGAAGCGGCGCTCGAATTTGAGGTTCGCCTTCTGTAACGCCACTTCCGCTTTGACGCCTAAATGGCGGGAGAGATTCACCGTGGCGAACAGCAGGTCGCCGACTTCCTCTTCCAGTTTAGCGTCATCAACGACCGCCTGCTGCGCTTCATGCATAACTTCATCAATCTCTTCATGCACCTTATCGAGCACCGGGCCAAGCGAGGTCCAGTCGAAGCCCACCGCCGAGCAGCGACGCTGAATTTTGTGCGCGCGCATCAGCGCGGGCAGGCTATGCGGAATATCGTCCAACGCCGAGTGCTGCGCTTTTTCGGCACGCTCAGCGCTCTTAATTTGCTCCCAGCGCGCCAGCACTTCCGCGCTATCGCCCGCCGAAGCATCGCCGAAGATATGCGGATGGCGACGCTCCAGTTTGTCGCTGATGGCAGCGCAGATGTCGTTAAAATCAAAACGCCCCTCTTCCTGCGCCATCTGAGCATAGAACACGACCTGGAACAGCAGATCGCCAAGCTCGCCGCGCAAATCGTCAAAATCTTCGCGCGCAATGGCGTCCAGCACTTCGTAGGTCTCTTCAAGGGTATATGGCGCGATAGTGGCGAAGGTCTGTTCTTTATCCCACGGGCAACCGTTTTCCGGGTCGCGCAGGCGGTGCATAATGCCGAGCAAGCGGTCAATTTGGTTCATAGCTCTGTCCTGATAAAAAAAATGCCGGGCGGCGGCTACGCCCTTGCCCGGCCTACAAAAGAGTACGGTTTAACCGCCGTGCAGGCGGCGTGCATCGATCACGTCCGGCACCTGGTTCAGCTTGCCGAGCACCCGGCCCAGCACCTGCAGGTTGTAGATTTCAATGGTCATATCGATGGTCGCCAACTGCTGTTTGGTATCGCTGCGGCTGGCCACGCCCAGTACGTTCACCTTCTCGTTGGCGAGAATGGTGGTAATGTCGCGCAGCAGGCCGCTACGGTCGTTCGCGACCACGCGGACCACCAGCGAATACCCCGCCGAGTAGCTCTCGCCCCATACCGCGTCAACGATACGTTCCGGCGCGTGCGACTGTAGTTCAGCCAGTTGATCGCAGTCGGCGCGGTGAACCGAAATACCCCGCCCCTGGGTGATAAAGCCGACGATTTCGTCGCCAGGGATCGGCTGACAGCAGCGGGCAATGTGATGCATCAGGTTACCGACGCCCTCCACCACCACCCGGCCATTATCTTTACTGCGGTTCTGTGGGGTATAAGTTTTCTGCTGTAACTGCTTCAATGCGGCCGCATCCTGCTCGGCGGCGCTCGGTTTGTTGAACTGCGCCTGCAGGAAGTTGACCATCTGGTTGAGGCGAATGTCGCCGCCGCCGATGGCCGCCAGCAGTTCATCCAGTTCATTGAAGTTGTAGCGCGGCAGCAGATGTTTTTCCGCGTCCTTCAGGCTGATCCCCAGATGCTCCAGCTCATCGTCGAGGATCTGCCGCCCGGCAAGGATATTCTTGTCGCGATCCTGTTTACGGAACCAGGCGTGAATTTTGGATCGCCCGCGGCTGGTCGTAACATAACCGAGGTTTGGGTTCAGCCAGTCGCGGCTCGGGTTCGGCTGTTTCTGGGTGATGATCTCAATCTGATCGCCCATCTGCAGCTGGTAGGTGAACGGCACGATGCGCCCGCCAATTTTCGCGCCGATACAGCGATGCCCGACATCGCTATGGATATGGTAGGCGAAGTCGAGCGGCGTTGAACCCGCTGGCAGGTCGACCACGTCGCCCTTCGGCGTAAACACGTAGACCCGATCGTCGAAGACCTGGCTGCGCACTTCATCGAGCATTTCACCGGAATCGGCCATCTCTTCCTGCCAGGCAATCAGCTTACGCAGCCAGGCGATGCGATCTTCATGGCCTCGGCCGCCGCTGGCTCCTGCGCTGGCGCCCTCTTTGTACTTCCAGTGCGCCGCAACGCCAAGTTCGGCGTCTTCGTGCATTTGTTTAGTGCGAATTTGAATCTCAACCGTTTTGCCGCCCGGCCCGAGCACCACGGTATGAATAGACTGGTAGCCGTTCGGCTTCGGATTCGCCACATAGTCGTCGAACTCGTCAGGCAAATGGCGATAGTGAGTATGCACAATCCCCAGCGCCGCATAGCAGTCTTGCAACCGTTCGGCGACGATACGTACCGCACGCACGTCGAACAGCTCATCAAAGGCAAGATGCTTTTTCTGCATTTTGCGCCAGATGCTGTAGATATGTTTTGGGCGCCCGTACACCTCGGCTTTTACGCCTTCGGTTTTCATTTCCGAGCGCAGGTGGCCGACGAATTCGTCAATGTAGTGCTCGCGGTCGATACGGCGTTCGTGCAGCAGCTTAGCAATGCGCTTGTATTCATCCGGATGCAGATAACGGAAGCAGTAGTCTTCCAGCTCCCACTTCAGTTGGCCGATCCCTAAGCGGTTAGCCAGCGGCGCATAGATGTTCGTACACTCTTTTGCCGCCAGAACGCGTTCATCTTCCGGCTCATCTTTGACTTCGCGAAGATGGGCGATGCGCTCGGCCAGCTTGATAACCACGCAGCGGAAATCATCAACCATCGCCAGCAGCATGCGGCGAATATTGTCGACCTGTTCCGAGGAGACGGTGTCGGTGTGCGTGGCTTTCAGCTGGCGGATCGCCGCCATATCGCGCACGCCGTGAATCAGGGTGACGACCGATGTACCGACGCTTTCTTGCAGAACCTCTTCGCTGACGACGTTGCCGTCCGCCAGTGGAAACAGCAAGGCGGCCCGCAGGGTGTCGATATCCATATTAAGCATGGAGAGGATTTCCACCATCTCCACGCCGCGCCATAACAGGAGGTCCGCTTGCGGATGTCCCTGCGTGGTGACGCGGCAATAATCCCAGGTCTCGGCTAAGCGCTCACACGACTGCTGGCTGGAAATCCCCAGACTCGCGATCCATTTCTTCGGGTCAAACTCACCAGCTTTATTTAGATGTGCACTTCTTACCGCAACCATTGTCCTCTCCTTAAGGGACGCAGCCTACCGAAGTCAGCAAGCCTTAACTTTTATACCCTTCATACTTCAATCCACACCGCTATCAGGCATCGTCACTGTTACCCCGATGCGGACTGAACGATTTTATGTAAGCTCGCGCTCAAACAATACTATCGATTCCAGGTGGCCGGTGTGTGGGAACATATCCAGCATCGCCAGCCGTTGCATGCGATACCCCGCCTGTAGCAACGCGTCGCTATCGCGCGCCAGCGTCGCCGGGTTACAGGAAACATACACCACCCGCTGCGGAGCCAGCTTGATAATATGCGCCATCACGCCTGGCGCGCCGGCGCGGGCCGGATCGAGTAAAATTTTATCAAAACCGTGCTTCGCCCAGGCCTGCCGGGTAACGTCTTCTTCCAGGTTTTCATGAAAGAATGTTACGTTCTGCAACCCATTGAGGGCGGCGTTTTCCCTCGCCTTCTCCACCAGCGCGGGCACACCTTCGACGCCGACCACGCTCGCCGCCGCTTTCGCCAGCGGCAGGGTGAAATTGCCCATCCCGCAAAACAGATCCAGAACGCGGTCCTGCGGCTGAATATCCAACCACGCCAGCGCCGTGCGTACCATCTGCTGGTTAACGCCGTCGTTGACCTGGATAAAATCGCGCGGACTGAACACTAAGCGTAGTCCGTCTGACGTGTACCATGGCTCATCGCCGCGAATATGTTCAAGTATCTCGCTTTGCGGCGCGAGGTACAGGGATAGACCATGAGTTTGCGAAAAGCGTTCCAGTTTTTCTTTATCCGCCGCTGGCAACGCGGCGGTGTGGCGTAAAACCATCAGCGGACCGTTATCCGCCTGCACCAATTCAACGTGACCAAGCTGTCGCAAAGACTTAAGCGCCGTTAAACACTCACGAACTGCGGGCAGCAGCGCCTCAAGTTGGGGCACCAATACGGGGCACTGCACCACATCAACGATGTCGCTGGAGTTGGCCTTGCGAAAGCCCATCTGCAATTGTTGGGTCTTTGGCTGATAATTCAAGCTCAGACGCGCGCGGCGACGGTAGCCCCATGGCTCAGCGGCTATAATGTCGTCGACATCCCGTTTCATCAGGCGAGCCAGCGCGGCGCGTTTGCTTTGCTGCTGTAGTGCAACGCTGGCATGCTGCTGCTGACATCCGCCGCAGACGCCAAAATGCGGGCAACGCGGAGTTTCACGCTGCGGACTGTCATTCAGTCGGCGTTTGACCTGAGCGCGGGCATACTGCTTTTTATCTTCTACCAGCGTGACTTCCGCTTGCTCTTGTGGCAGCAAGCCCGGGATAAACAGCGCCTTACCCTGATGGCGGGCTACGCCCTGGCCAAAAGGATCGAGGTCATTTACTGTCACGGTTATGATCTGGCGCGTCGTCACACGCCGTTTTGCAGAGTAGAATTGCGCCATCGTAGAGGATTATCTCAAAAATATACTGACTCTATACATGAAATCATTCAGGCTGCCGATACAGAAGCCGTCTGAAGGTTGATATGTATATTCTCCCATAATGGAACCGCATGACCAACTACAGCCTACGTGCTCGCATGATGATTCTTATTCTGGCGCCGACCGTTTTGATTGGTTTGCTGCTCAGCATTTTCTTCGTCGCCCACCGCTATAACGACTTACAGCGGCAGCTCGAAGATGCCGGCGCCAGCATTATCGAACCGCTGGCGGTATCCAGTGAATATGGCATGAATTTGCAAAACCGCGAGTCAATCGGCCAGTTGATTAGCGTGCTGCACCGCCGCCATTCCGATATCGTGCGGGCGATTTCCATTTACGATTCGAAAAACCGGCTGTTCGTTACCTCTAACTACCAGCTCGATCCGCGGGAAATGCAGCTGCCGCACGGCGCCGCCTTCCCCCGTCGGCTGAGCGTTACTCGCCACGGCGATATCATGGTGCTGCGCACGCCGATCGTTTCCGAAAGCTATCTGCCTGATGAGTCGCCGGAAAGCGATGCTAAAATGCCGGATAACATGCTCGGCTACGTGGCGCTGGAGCTCGATCTCAAATCGGTACGCCTGCAGCAGTACAAAGAGATTTTTATCTCCAGCGTCATGATGCTGTTCTGTATCGGCATTGCGCTGATCTTCGGCTGGCGCCTGATGCGCGACGTCACCGGGCCGATTCGCAATATGGTGAATACCGTTGACCGCATCCGTCGCGGCCAGCTCGATAGCCGCGTCGAAGGCTTTATGCTCGGCGAACTGGATATGCTGAAGAACGGCATTAACTCGATGGCAATGTCGCTGGCGGCCTATCACGAAGAGATGCAGCACAACGTCGATCAGGCCACCTCGGATCTACGTGAAACGCTTGAGCAAATGGAGATCCAGAACGTCGAGCTGGATCTGGCGAAAAAACGCGCCCAGGAAGCCGCGCGCATCAAATCCGAATTCCTCGCCAATATGTCGCACGAGCTGCGCACCCCGCTGAACGGGGTGATTGGTTTTACCCGCCTGACGCTGAAAACCGATCTCAATACCACCCAGCGTGACCACCTGACCACCATCGAGCGCTCCGCCAACAATCTGCTGGCGATTATTAATGACGTGCTCGACTTCTCCAAACTGGAAGCCGGCAAGCTGATACTGGAGAGCATTCCGTTCCTGCTGCGCAATACACTGGATGAAGTCGTCACGCTGCTGGCGCACTCGGCGCACGATAAAGGATTGGAGCTGACGCTCAACATTAAAAACGATGTGCCGGATAATGTTATCGGCGACCCGCTGCGTCTACAGCAGGTGATCACCAACCTGGTGGGGAACGCCATTAAATTCACCGAACACGGCAATATCGATGTACTGGTTGAACAACGGGCAATGAGCAATTCCAGGGTACAAATCGAGGTGCAAATCCACGATACCGGCATCGGCATTCCGGAGCGCGATCAGTCGCGACTGTTCCAGGCGTTCCGTCAGGCCGACGCCAGCATCTCCCGCCGCCACGGCGGCACCGGGCTGGGGCTGGTCATCACCCAGCGTCTGGTGAAAGAGATGGGCGGCGATATCTCCTTCCATAGCCAACCGAACCGCGGTTCAACCTTCTGGTTCCATATCAGCCTCGATCTGAACCCGAATGCCAGTACCGACGGTTTCGATACCTACTGCCTGACGGGTAAAAAGCTGGCCTATATCGAAGCCAACTCAACCGCCGCGCAAAGTACCATGGAGCTGCTGGCCACCACGCCGCTGGAAGTAGTCTATAGCCCGACGCTTTCCGCGTTGCCGGATGCCCACTACGATATTTTGCTGGCCGGTATTCCGGTATCAATGCGCGACCTCAACAACCAGCGGGATAAGCTGACCCGCGCCTGTTCGCTGGCCGATATGTTGGTGCTCGGCCTGCCCTGCCACGCGCAGGTCAGTGCCGAAGAGCTGAAGCAAAACGGCGTCGCCGCCTGTCTGCTGAAACCATTGACCTCCACCCGCCTGTTCCCGGTACTGATGGCATCTTGCCGCGCGCAACCGCCGGTACCCCAGCCGTATATCGATAGCCATAAGTTGCCGATGACGGTGATGGCGGTGGATGATAATCCGGCTAACCTCAAGCTCATCGGCGTGTTGCTGGAAGATCTAGTGCAGCATGTCATACTGTGCGATAGCGGTCAGCATGCCGTTGAGCAGGCCAAACAGTCGCAGTTGGATCTTATTCTGATGGATATTCAGATGCCGGATATGGACGGTATTCGTGCCTGCGAGCTGATTCGTCATCTACCGCATCAGCAGCAGACTCCGGTGATTGCGGTGACCGCCCATGCTCTTGAGGGACAGCGCGAGAAACTGCTGGCCGCCGGGATGAACGATTATCTGGCGAAGCCTATCGAAGAAGACAAGCTTAATACCCTGCTGCTGCGCTACCAGCCCGGCATGCACGTGCCAGCGCCGCAGATGGCCGAACCGGTTGAGCCGGTTATCGATCATAATGTGACGCTCAACTGGCAGTTGGCGCTGCGTCAGGCGGCAATGAAGCCGGACCTGGCGCGGGAAATGCTGCAAATGCTGCTCGCCTTTATGCCCGAGGTCCGTAATAAGGTTGAAGAACAATTGGTTGGCGAGGCGCCTGAAGGGTTGCTGGATTTAATCCATAAGCTGCACGGCAGCTGTAGCTACAGCGGCGTGCCGCGGCTGAAGAAGTTGTGCCATACCCTCGAAAGCCAGCTGCGCGCGGGTACCGCAGCCGAAGATCTGGAGCCGGAGCTGCTGGAATTGCTCGATGAGATGGATAACGTCGCCCGCGAAGCGTGCAAGCTCGGCGTGTAATTCGGGGGGCGGTCCGGCATTCGGTTGGTAGCCCCGGTAAGCGTAAGCGCCGCCGGAGACGGTTCCCGGATCGCGGCGCTACGCGCCTTATCCGGGCTACAGTCCGGCATTCAGTTGGTAGCCCCGGTAAGCGTAAGCGCCACCGGGGAGAGTTCCCGGATCGCGGCGCTGCGCGCCTTATCCGGGCTACAGTCCGGCATTCAGTTGGTAGCCCCGGTAAGCATAAGCGCCGCCGGGGACGGTTCCCGGAGCGCGGCGCGGCGCGCCTTATCCGGGCTACGGTCCGGCATTCGGTTGGTAGCCCCGGTAAGCGTAAGCGCCAGGACGATTCCCGGAGCGCGGCGCTGCGCGCCTTATCCGGACGACGGTCCGGCATTCAGTTGGTAGCCCCGGTAAGCGTAAGCGCCGCCGGAGACGGTTCCCGGATCGCGGCGCTGCGCGCCTTATCCGGGCTACGGTCCGGCATTCGGTTGGTAGCCCCGGTAAGCGTAAGCGCCACCGGGGACCGTTCCCGGATCGCGGCGCGGCGCGCCTTATCCGGGCTACAGCCCGGCATTCAGTTGGTAGCCCCGGTAAGCGTAAGCGCCACCGGTGGACGATTCCCGGATCGCGGCGCGCCTTATCCGGGCTACGGTCCGGCATTCGGTTGGTAGCCCCGGTAAGCGTAAGCGCCACCGGGGACGGTTCCCGGATCGCGGCGCTACGCGCCTTATCCGGGCTACAAAACGACAAAACCCACTGCGCCAGCCGGGTTACAGCTTACCCCCCATCTGCAATACCGCGGCCACATTACGCGCCGCCATCCGTATGTTGGCGGCGGCATGCGTCAGCGCCTCATCCAGCGTACAGATGGTATACAACACGCTAAAGACGGCATCCAGACCGTGCTGATGCACCACGCCGACATCGGCGGTCAGGCTGCCGGCAATCCCAATCACTGGCACGTTAAAACGTTTAGCCACTTTCGCCACCCCTATCGGCACCTTGCCGTGGATGGTTTGACTATCGATACGCCCTTCGCCGGTAATCACTAAATCGGCATCCGCCACAAGCTCCGCCAGCTGCAGCGCGTCGGTCACAATCTCAATCCCCGGACGCAGCTTAGCGCCGCAAAACGCATACAGCGCAGCCCCCATGCCACCCGCCGCGCCACCCCCTTCCAGGCTCAGCACATCAATATCTAAATCACGGGCGATAATGTGCGCATAATGTCGCAGGCCGCTATCAAGGCGTTCGATCATCTGCGCCGTCGCCCCTTTTTGCGGACCGAATACCGCGCTCGCGCCATCCGGGCCGATCAACGGGTTAGTCACGTCGCAGGCGACATCAATCCGGCAGCCTGCCAGCCTTGGATCCAGTTCGCTAAGATCGATCTGCGCCAACGTCTGCAGCGCGCCGCCGCCCGGCGCCATTTGCTGCCGATCCGCAGTCAGCAGTTTCGCTCCCAGCGCCTGCGCCATCCCAGCACCACCATCATTGGTGGCGCTGCCGCCGATACCGATAATAATCTGCGTCACCCCCGCATCCAGCGCATGACGAATCAGCTCGCCGGTCCCCCATGAGGTGGTCAGTAGCGGGTTGCGCCGCACGAGCGGCACGCTCTCCAGACCGCTAGCCGCCGCCATCTCAATAAAGGCGCAGCGCGCATCGCCGGAAAGGCCGTAAAAGGCCTCCACCGGTTCGCCGAGCGGCCCGGTCACCCTGACCGGCACCACATGCCCATGCGTCGCGGCAACCATGGCTTCAACAGTACCCTCGCCGCCGTCGGCTACCGGGACTTTAACGTACTCCGCATCGGGATAAATCTCGCGAAATCCCGCTTCTATCGCGGCGGCGACATCCAGCGCACTCAGGCTCTCTTTGTAAGAATCCGGCGCGATCACTATCTTCATAAGCTGTCCTTAATATGAATAACCCCGGCGACCGGCAGTTGCCGACCCCTGCGGAGGTCGGCTTTATCTTAGCGAACCATGCAAGGTCGTTTGTTATCAAAGGTCCAGTTCGGGATGAGGTATTGCATCGCCATGGCGTCATCACGTGCGCCCAGGCCATGTTTCTTATATAGCTCATTTGCCTGCATCACGCGGTCCATATCCAGCTCAACGCCCAGGCCCGGCGTAGCCGGCACCTGCACCATTCCGCCTTTAATTTCGAACGGCTGTTTGGTCAGGCGCTGGTTGCCCTCCTGCCAGATCCAATGGGTATCGATAGCAGTGATCTTGCCCGGCGCCGCCGCGGCCACATGGGTAAACATCGCCAACGAGATATCGAAGTGATTGTTGGAGTGTGAGCCCCAGGTCAACCCGAATTCGTGACACATCTGCGCCACGCGTACCGACCCCTGCATAGTCCAGAAATGTGGATCCGCCAGCGGGATATCCACCGATTGCAGCGAAAGAGTATGACTCATCTGACGCCAGTCGGTGGCGATCATGTTGGTTGCGGTCGGCAAGCCTGTCGCGCGACGGAATTCCGCCATCACTTCGCGGCCGGAGAAACCCTGCTCGGCACCGCACGGATCTTCGGCATAGGCCAGCACGCCTTTCAGTTGCTTACCAATCTGAATCGCTTCGTCGAGCAGCCAGGCGCCGTTTGGATCGAGCGTAACGCGCGCATGAGGGAAGCGTTTCGCCAGCGCATCGATCGCTTCGGCCTCGTCAAAACCGGCCAGAACGCCGCCCTTCAGTTTAAAGTCATTGAAGCCGTATTTTTCATAGGCGGCTTCCGCCAGACGGACAACGGCATCCGGCGTCATTGCCTCTTCATGGCGAATACGGTACCAGTCGCACTGCTCATCCGCCTGGCTTTGATAGGCCAGCGGCGTCGCGTGGCGGTTGCCGACGAAGAACAGGTAGCCAAGCATTTCGACCTCGCTACGCTGCTGGCCGTCGCCGAGCAGAGAAGCAACGTTAACCCCCAGATGCTGGCCCAACAGATCCAGCAGCGCCGCTTCTATCCCGGTCACCACATGGATAGTGGTGCGTAAGTCGAAAGTCTGCAAGCCGCGGCCGCTGGCATCACGATCGGCAAACTGATGACGCACCGCGCCCAGCACATTTTTGTACTCGCCGAGCGTTTTGCCAACCACCAGCGGCGCCGCGTCTTCCAGCGTCTGGCGGATCTTTTCACCGCCCGGTATTTCGCCGACGCCAGTATGGCCTGCATTATCTTTGATGATAACGATGTTACGGGTGAAATACGGCGCGTGCGCGCCGCTCAGGTTCATCAGCATGCTGTCATGACCCGCCACCGGGATAACCTGCATAGCCGTGACGACGGGGGTGGAAGATGGTGTAGTCATAGCGTAATCCTTTTCTTATTAGTGACGGCCGAAAACGGGGCGTTTGCGGTCGAATGTCCAACCAGGGATCAGGTACTGCATCGGGCCCGCATCGTTGCGCGCGCCGCCCGGCAGCGCTTTATAGGCCTCGTGCGCTTTGTGCACTTGCTCCCAGTCCAGCTCCACGCCAAGTCCCGGCGCGTCTGGCACGGCAATGGTGCCGTTTACAATCTGCAGCGGATTTTTCGTCAGGCGCGCGTCGCCCTCCTGCCAAATCCAGTGGGTATCGATAGCGGTCGGATTTCCCGGCGCGGCGGCGCCAACATGGGTAAACATCGCCAGCGAAATATCAAAGTGGTTATTCGAGTGGCAGCCCCAGGTCAGCCCCCAGTCATCGCACAACTGCGCCACCCGCACCGCCCCGGAAAGCGTCCAGAAATGCGGGTCCGCCAATGGGATATCGACGGCGTTAAGCATGACCGCGTGACCCATCTCGCGCCAGTTGGTGGCGATCATGTTGGTTGCTACCGGCAGCCCGGTCGCGCGGCGGAATTCAGCCATCACCTCCCGACCGGAAAAACCCTGTTCAGCGCCGCACGGATCTTCAGCATAGGTCAGGACGTCCTGCAGTCCTTTACACAGTTCAATCGCTTCATCCAATAGCCAGGCGCCGTTAGGATCAACGGTAATCCGCGCGTCCGGGAAGCGCTTTTTCAGCGCGCGAACAGTGTCGATTTCCTGCTCGCCGGGCAGCACGCCACCCTTTAGCTTAAAGTCTTTAAAACCGTAGCGATCCTGCGCCGCCTCCGCCAGTCGCACCACCGTGTCGCTACACAACGCCTGCTGATGGCGCAAGCGATACCATTCATGGTTGCCCGGCGTCTGCTCAAGGTACCCGAGGTCGGTTTTGTTCCGATCGCCAATATAGAACAGGTAGCCCAGCACGGTCACCGCATCGCGCTGTTTGCCCGGCCCCAGCAGTTCGCATACCGGGACATGCAATACCTTGCCGAGCAGGTCGAGCAGCGCGGCCTCCAGCGCCGCCACCGCGTTGACTTTCAGTTCGAAGGTCCACGCTCCCTTACCGAAGGTGTCAAAATCCGCCGCCTGATTGCCTTTATGCACCTGTTGCACCACGCGATTCAGGCGAGCGACCTCTTGCCCGACCACCTGAGGAATCGCCTCCACCAGCGTCTGATAGATAACTTCGCCGCCAGGCGCCTCGCCGACACCGGTATTGCCGGCGTTGTCGCTCAGTACCACAATGTTGCGGGTAAACCAGGCGTTATGTGCGCCGCCGATGTTCATCAGCATGCTGTCGTGCCCGGCGACCGGAATAACCTTCATCTCGGTGATGATCGGGCTGGATTGGGTATTCATAATTAACGTCCCGTAACAGGTTTAAGTTCGATGCGTTTGATGTCGCCCACCAGAATCAGGTAGCTCAGTACCGCGATCAGGGCATGGATGCCGACGTAAAGGAGCGCGCCGTTGAAAGAACCGGTGGTGCCGACGATATAGCCGATGGCGATAGGGGTCACGATGCCGGAAATATTACCGAACATGTTGAACAGGCCGCCGGACAAGCCGCTAATCTCTTTCGGCGCAGTGTCCGCCATGACCGCCCAGCCGAGCGCGCCGATGCCTTTACCGAAGAAAGCCATCGCCATAAAACCAATCACCATCCATTCCGCGTTGACGTAGTTACACATCAGCATGGCCATAGACAACAACATGCCCAGCACGATCGGCGTTTTACGCGCGATATTCAGCGAACCGGTACGACGCATCAACCAGTCGGAAATAATCCCGCCCAGCACACCGCCAACAAAGCCGCAAACCGCCGGAATAGAGGCGACAAAACCTGCTTTGAGGATCGACATACCGCGAGCCTGCACCAGATAAACCGGGAACCAGGTGATAAAGAAGTAGGTCAAGGCGTTAATACAGTACTGGCCAATATAGATCCCGATCATCATGCGTGATCCGATCAACTGTTTGATTTGGCCCATTTTTACACTGAACGGCACTTTCTGTGCATTGTTCTTCTGATCCATGTTGATCAGCGCGCCGCCTTCAGCAATGTAGTCCAACTCTTTCTGGTTAACGCCCGGATGGTTGTTTGGATCGTGGATCACTTTCAGCCACACAAAGCTGATCACAATCCCCAGTCCGCCCATGAAGAAGAAGACGTGCGACCAACCCACCTCATGGGTCAGCCAACCCATAATCGGCGCGAAGATAACGGTGGCAAAGTACTGCGCGGAGTTAAAAATCGACACCGCCGTACCCCTTTCCTGCGCCGGGAACCAGGCGGCAACAATGCGGCTGTTGCCGGGGAATGATGGTGATTCTGCAAGACCGACGAGGAAGCGTAGAGTAAACAACGCGATGATAATGCCAAAACCGCTAAAAATATCCACGAAGCCCTGCAGCAGGGTGAACATGGACCAGATGAAAATGGACCAAAAATAGACGCGTTTAGAGCCGAAACGGTCGAGCAGCCAGCCGCCCGGGATCTGGCCGATCACATAGGCCCATGAGAAGGCGGAGAAGACATAACCCATGCCGACGGGGTCAAGGCCGATATCTTTGGCCATTTCCGAACCAGCGATCGACAGCGTCGCGCGGTCACCATAGTTAAAGGACGTGACGATAAACAACATCACCACGATCCAATAGCGAGCATTCGTGCGCTTTTCAGCGGCGCTCGCTGCCTGACTTAATGAACTCATTGTTGTACTCCTGAATCATAGCGTTTAGCTACGTTCATTCTGAACAGCACAACCTGTAGGGTAATCAGAATGACGTGTTAGTGTTTTTTTCGTTATCTCTGGCGTACTGCATTTGTCACTGGCAGGAAAAGTATAAAAAGAGGTTCCAGCAGGCTCACCGTGCATATACACAGCTTTGACGGATAGGATGGCGGTAGTTTGTGGCTTATGCCTAAGGCTATGGGGAGTAGTTCACGGAAATGAAAAAGCATCGCCCGTCAGAGGGGCAAGAAGCCATATAACGTTCAGAGTGTGAATCGGCTCTCTTGACGCCGGGGAAACGCAAAGGAAAAAGCCATATTGATTAGATGGTTATCAGGCAGATGCCTGAAGCCGGGAACGGTAGCGTTCGGTAAGATAACCATGACCGTTTATCCGGCCACTGGCCTCTTAAGGACGCCCCCTGCGTAGGGAGAGGGCGCTCTTAATATCAGGATTCGAGCAGCTTCGCCCACTCTTCAACCCACGGGTTGGAAACGCTTTCCGGTTCCGGATCTTCGCTGGCGTCGATCGTCAGCATATCGCCGATACGACGCGCCCCCTGCTCTTGCAGCAGCGCATCAAAGGTCTTGCCGCCGCCGCAGAAATTCGCGTAAGTGCTATCGCCGAGCGCGATAATGCCGTAACGCAGATGCGGCTGATACATATCTTTAATGCCGTTATACAACGGAACGATACTGTCCGGCAGATCGCCCTGGCCGGTAGTTGAGGTCACAACCAGAACATATTTGCCGGTATAGGATTCCCAGTCTTGTACTTCCGGGTCCTCAAATACCGTCGCTTTATGCCCCAGCCCGCTCAGAATGGCTTCCGCCTCCTCGGCGACCAACAGCGAGTTTCCGTACATCGTGCCGACAAAAATTCCGACTTCTGCCATAGTGACTATCTCCCTGGATTATCCGCAATACTCTCATCCTGACCGCTGTCGTCGGCAAACTCAACCCTTTCATTTAGCGGGAGAAGCCCACGCCAGCCAAACTGCGACAGCGCGCGCATCCAGACGTCGTCCAGACCCGCGCGGATCACCAGCGGCTCGCCGGTAAAGGGGTGCGTTAACGATAGCTGACTGGCGTGCAGCATCAGGCGATGGCAGCCAAAGTGTTCGGCGGCGCTGCGGTTTTGGCGTAAATCGCCGTGCTTGCTGTCGCCAAGGATCGGATGACGCAGATGGGCTAAATGACGACGCAACTGATGCTTGCGGCCGGTTTTCGGTTCCAGCTCGACTAGCCCGTAGCGCGTGGTGGGATAGCGCCCGGTGGCGACCGGCATTTCTACCGTCGCCAGGCCGCGATAGTGGGTCACCGCCGGTTGCGGGCCTTTATCTTCGCGGGCAAATTTGTCGGCGATCTTATCCAGCTCTTCCACCAGCGGGTAATCCAGCACCGCTTCTTCATTCAACCAACCGCGGACGATGGCGTGATAGCGTTTTTGCATCTGGTGTTGTTCAAACTGCTGCGCCAGCAGTCTGCCCGCTTCGCTCGACAACCCCATCAGCAGCACGCCGGAGGTTGGCCTGTCCAGGCGATGGGCGGTGAAGACGTGCTGACCAATCTGGTCGCGTACGGTCTGCATCACAACGACTTTCTCATCGCGATCCAACCAGCTGCGGTGTACCAACCATCCGGAAGGTTTATTTACCGCCACCAGCCATTCGTCCTGGTAAATGATCTCCAGCATCAGATGTCGTCGCTCGCAAACAGCGCATCGAGCAACAGTAGCTCGGCCAGTACCGGTTCGCGGACCGGATGAGCGTTATCCAGCGCCATCTCGTAATAAGGGGCGACGGCAAAATTCTGCGGTAGCGGCATGCCGCTGGCGATCAGTTGACGCATACGCGGGATCAGCACCCATTGCAGCCATTCCAGCGGTTCGAGCGTATCCAGGCAAAACGGCTGCTCGCTTGCAAAGGCGCTGCTATCCGGCGCATTTTCCTGCCAGTGGTTTGTTTCGCGCAGCAGCGCTTCAATGGCGTGCAGGCGATCGCGCACGCTATCGTGAAGAGTCATGGGGAAACCTCGATGAGTTGTAAACCGGGCGCAGGATAGCAAATCCGCGAGAGAAATAAAAAAAGGGAGCACTGTATAAACAGTGCTCCCGGTTCGTTTTGCAGCATTCCAGCTACATTGGTGCTCCCTGCTCGTCCTTGAAAACTTTTCCTGAGGTCTCCTGACCAAGTTCATCCGTAAACTAGCGCATCCTGCTTTCACACCACCCCGATGTGAAATAACTTATCCCTAAGTGTGTCCCGATCTTCCTGATCCACCGTTCATCCTGAGCGGTTCTCGTTCTCCATCCTGGAGGTGTCCGTTACGCAATCCTGCGTTATCCTCGCTTCATCCTGAAGCCTGTCCTTGCAACGCCATCCTGGCGGGTCCTGTAGAAGAGCCATCATCCTGATGTTCTCTTCGTTTCGCGACTTCCTGTCGACGTACATAGGATCACTGATTCCGCCTCTTCTTACAAGACTTACTACGACAATCTCTTAAGATTAGTGACAAGCCTAAAAGGTTATAAAAACGGTAACTCATTTCATAACAACAGGTTAAGTGTAAACACGGCGTAAAAAATTGGCTTAAATGATGACGATCTCTTACAGGTCTTGTAAGAGATCTCTCACAAACCACCAGGTTAAATGGATTACAGAAGGGGCTCAAGCTGATTCAGGAAACTCGCAAGCGAGGGAGACAGAGTCTCTCTTTTTCGGGTTCCGAGCGTTTCTTTGATGACTTCGCCGCTCAGATTGCAGACCGAAATAACGTCCAATTCGCTATCCAGCGTGGCGATAAACAGCGTTGGCGATAGCTTCAGACGTTTTTGCACCACCAGGTGACCGATCAGGTTCTCCTGCACCCGCTGGAAATCATCCGGGCTCCAGGCCTGCAGCAGCGTGATGGTCTCTGCGGCAAAGCGCGCGCACATGTCGCCAGCAAACTGAGTGGTATAATAACTATGAATTGGCTGTTGTACCACAATCTCTAATGCCCGTTCAACCCCGCTGAGATGTTGTTCTAACGTAAACGGCTGCGGCTGCCAGAAAACGCCATCGTCATCACTGGCGCTAATACAGGGCGATGGGATGCCATAAAGGTCTTCGCTGCGCGGCATGCTGGCATAACGCTGCTGCCACGCATCGCAGTAACGTTGGGTAAATGTTTGCAGCGCTTCTACGGTCTGATGATCCACCGGTTTCTCTCTTCACGTTAGACAGGATACACTTGGCATATAGTGTACCCGCTTTACTATGGTGAAACATGTCTTCTTACGATAATCATCAGGCGCTGGCTGGCCTGACGCTCGGTAAATCAACGGATTACCGCGATACTTATGACGCCTCTTTACTACAGGGCGTACCGCGCAGCCTGAACCGCGATCCGCTCGGTCTGCATGCCGATAGCCTGCCGTTTCACGGCGCCGATATCTGGACGCTGTACGAACTGTCGTGGCTGAACGCGAAAGGGCTGCCGCAGGTCGCCGTCGGCTACGTGGAACTCAGCGACACCACCGTGAATCTGGTGGAATCAAAAAGCTTCAAGCTGTACCTGAACAGTTTCAACCAAACGCGCTTCGCCGACTGGCAGGAAGTACAGGCGACGCTGGCGCGCGATCTCAGCGCCTGCGCACAGGGAGAGGTGAAGGTATCTCTGTACCGCCTCGATGAACTGGAAGGCCAGCCGGTCGCCCACCTGCACGGCGCCTGCATCGACGATCAGGATATCGAGATTGATAATTATCAGTTCAGCGCCGACTATCTGCAGAATGCCGCCAGCGGAAAAATAGTCGAAGAAACGCTGGTCAGCCATCTGCTGAAATCCAACTGTCTGATTACCCACCAGCCGGACTGGGGTTCGGTGCAAATTCAGTATCGCGGGCCGAAAATCGATCGCGAAAAACTACTGCGCTATCTGGTGTCATTCCGCCATCACAACGAATTCCATGAGCAGTGCGTCGAGCGCATCTTTAATGATGTGCTGCGTTTCTGCCAACCGGAATCGCTTTCCGTCTACGCGCGCTATACCCGCCGCGGCGGCCTGGATATCAATCCATGGCGCAGCAACGGCGAATTCGTGCCGGCAATCGGCCGCCTGGCGCGACAGTAAACGAAATTTTTCACACTTTGCGTGCGTTAACGCGTGCGCAAGGTTGTGGAAAGGCTACAGCCAGGGCTATTGTAATCACAGGAAGACGATAATCATCCTGTAAGGAGTTCACTTGATTACACATGTTAGCCCGCTTGGTTCAATGGATATGCTGTCGCAGCTGGAAGTGGATATGCTTAAACGCACCGCCAGCAGTGACCTGTATCAACTCTTTCGTAACTGCTCGCTTGCTGTGCTCAACTCGGGGAGCCTGACCGATAACAGCAAGGAGCTCTTGTCTCGTTTTGAAAACTTCGATATTAACGTGCTGCGTCGCGAACGCGGCGTGAAGCTGGAACTGATCAACCCGCCGGAAGACGCTTTCGTCGATGGCCGCATCATCCGTTCCCTGCAGGCCAACCTGTTTGCTGTTCTACGCGATATTCTGTTCGTTTACGGGCAGATTCATAACACTGTCCGCTTCCCGAGCCTCGACCTCGAAAGTTCAATTCATATCACCAACCTGGTGTTCTCGATTCTGCGTAACGCCCGCGCGCTGCATGTCGGCGAAGCGCCGAATATGATTGTTTGCTGGGGCGGCCACTCCATTAACGAAAATGAATACCTGTACGCGCGCCGCGTCGGTACTCAGCTCGGCCTGCGTGAGCTGAACATCTGCACCGGTTGCGGCCCAGGGGCAATGGAAGCGCCAATGAAAGGCGCCGCGGTCGGTCACGCGCAGCAACGCTACAAAGACAGCCGCTTCATCGGCATGACCGAACCGTCAATTATTGCCGCCGAGCCGCCAAACCCGCTGGTCAACGAACTGATCATCATGCCGGATATCGAAAAACGTCTGGAAGCGTTCGTGCGCCTCGCCCACGGCATCATTATTTTCCCGGGCGGTGTGGGTACTGCGGAAGAACTGCTGTATCTGCTGGGTATTCTCATGCACCCGGAAAACAAATCGCAGGTGCTGCCGCTGATCCTGACCGGGCCGAAAGAAAGCGCCGACTACTTCCGCGTACTGGACGAGTTCATCGTCCATACTCTCGGCGAATCGGCTCGTCGCCACTATCACATTATCATTGACGATGCCGCTGAAGTGGCGCGCCAGATGAAAAAAGCGATGCCGCTGGTGAAAGAGAGCCGTCGCGAAACCGACGATGCATACAGCTTCAACTGGTCGATTCGTATTTCGCCGGATCTGCAGATGCCATTTGAGCCGACGCACGAGAACATGGCCAATCTTAAACTGTATCCGGACCAGCCGGTGGAAGTGCTGGCCGCCGACCTGCGCCGCGCCTTCTCCGGTATTGTCGCGGGCAACGTAAAAGAGGTCGGCATCCAGGCCATCGAGAAACACGGCCCGTACAAGCTGCACGGCGACCCGGAAATGATGCGCCGGATGGACGACCTGCTACAAGGCTTCGTCGCCCAGCATCGTATGAAGCTGCCAGGTGGTACTGCCTACATTCCGTGCTACGAAATCTGCTCCTGATTTCCCCTGCTTTTCCCGGGCGGTGGTCAACGCCCTGCCCGGGCGTCTCTCCCTTCAGCGACGTTTTCCCCGCCGTCCAATGCCATAGCCCCTATCTTTATTGACGTTTTGACACTTTGGTTGCCTGATTCTGCTGCTCGTCATTTCCAGTTAATTAATTTATCTGATAAATAATTCGTAGAGTTTCCACTTAGCCAATCGTTTGCGTTTCCAAAAAGAGCAATAAAATCCACCAAAAAAATAACATTCTGGCGAAAAAACGTCGTTTACATCACTTTTTTGCAGCAAAAACGTCGTTATTCGATAACAGAGCTTTTATCTCATATGCTGCAAATGATAGCCTTCGCGCCACATTTATCTGGCTGATCACCATAAACAGACTGTTGGACTAAAAACATTCACATTTAAAGTGGATTATTGCATTTGGGATCCCGATCACTGATGTATTTCCCGTATAAATGTATCTTTCCGCCCAATTGTTACGGAGATAATTTCTAAAAAACCGTAAACCAGCGAATTTCGTATTATTTAATCGTTTTTGTTTATTAGATTTTGTTGCTTCCTCCAGGAGATACAGATGGAAACCACACAGACCAGCACTATCGTTTCGGGTGAATCCCGCAGCGGATGGCGCAAAACGGATACCATGTGGATGTTGGGCCTGTACGGCACAGCTATCGGCGCGGGCGTTTTGTTCCTACCGATCAACGCCGGCGTCGGCGGTATGATCCCACTGATTATCATGGCTATTCTGGCCTTCCCGATGACCTTCTTCGCACACCGCGGCATGACCCGCTTCGTGCTTTCCGGTAAAAACCCGGGCGAAGACATCACCGAAGTCGTTGAAGAACACTTTGGCGTGGGTGCAGGTAAGTTGATTACTCTGCTCTACTTCTTCGCTATCTACCCGATTCTGCTGGTTTATAGCGTGGCTATCACCAACACCGTCGAAAGCTTCATGGCGCACCAGCTGCACATGACGCCGCCGCCGCGCGCTATTCTGTCCCTGATCCTGATCGTCGGCATGATGACCATCGTTCGTTTCGGCGAGCAGATGATCGTGAAAGCGATGAGCATCCTGGTGTTCCCGTTCGTTATCGCGCTGATGATTCTGGCTCTGTACCTGATCCCGCAGTGGAACGGCGCGGCGCTGGAAACCCTGTCGCTGAGCGGCGGCACGGTAACCGGCAACGGCCTGCTGATGACCCTGTGGTTGGCGATTCCGGTGATGGTCTTCTCCTTTAACCACTCGCCGATCATCTCCTCCTTCGCGGTCGCGAAGCGTGAAGAGTACGGCGAAGGCGCAGAGAAAAAATGTTCCAGCATCCTGGCTCGCGCTCATATCATGATGGTGCTGACCGTTATGTTCTTCGTCTTCAGCTGCGTACTGAGCCTGTCTCCGGCAGACCTGGCGGCGGCAAAAGATCAGAACATCTCGATTCTGTCTTACCTGGCGAACCACTTTAACGCACCGGTTATCGCCTGGATGGCGCCGATCATCGCGATGATTGCGATCACCAAATCCTTCCTCGGCCACTACCTGGGCGCTCGTGAAGGCTTTAACGGCATGGTGATTAAGTCTCTGCGCGGCAAAGGCAAAACCATCGAAATCAACAAACTGAACAAGCTGACCGCGCTGTTTATGCTGGTCACCACCTGGATTGTGGCAACTCTGAACCCAAGCATCCTCGGCATGATCGAAACCCTGGGCGGTCCGATTATCGCGATGATCCTGTTCCTGATGCCGATGTATGCTATCCAGAAAGTTCCGGCCATGCGCAAATACAGCGGCCACATCAGCAACGTCTTCGTTGTGATTATGGGTCTGATTGCCATCTCCGCGATTTTCTACTCTCTGTTCAGCTAATTCTGTAAAAACCTCCCCTCGCGCCGCTTAACGGCGGCGCGCTTTCCGACAGTACTGGAATACATCATGATCAGCGTATTCGATATCTTCAAAATCGGCATTGGCCCTTCCAGCTCCCATACCGTTGGACCGATGAAAGCGGGCAAACAATTCACTGACGACCTGATTGCGCGCGGCCTGCTGGCTGACGTCAGCAAAGTTGTCGTCGACGTTTATGGCTCTCTGTCTCTAACCGGCAAAGGCCACCATACCGATATCGCCATTATTATGGGGCTCGCCGGCAATCTGCCGGATACCGTCGACATCGACGCTATTCCTGGCTTTATTCAGGACGTTAATACCCATGGTCGCCTGCTGCTGGCGAACGGCCAGCACGAAGTCCAGTTCCCGGTCGATCAGTGCATGAATTTCCATGCCGACAATCTGTCGTTGCATGAGAACGGCATGCGCATCACTGCGCTGAGTGGCGACAAGGTGCTGTATAGCCAGACGTATTACTCCATCGGCGGCGGTTTTATCGTTGATGAAGAACACTTCGGCCTGACGACCGAGGCGCCGGTCGCCGTACCTTATCCGTACAAAAACGCCGCCGACTTGCAAAAACACTGCAGCGAAACCGGCTTGTCCCTCTCCGGCCTGATGATGCAGAACGAACTGGCGTTGCACAGCAAAGAAGAGCTGGAACAGCACTTCGCCGCAGTATGGGAGGTGATGAGCGCCGGTATTGAGCGCGGCATCACCACGGAAGGCGTACTGCCGGGTAAACTGCGTGTTCCTCGCCGCGCCGCCGCGTTGCGCCGCATGCTGGTAAGCCAGGACAATACCAACAGCGACCCGATGGCGGTAGTGGACTGGATCAACATGTTCGCGCTGGCGGTGAACGAAGAGAACGCCGCTGGTGGCCGCGTGGTGACCGCGCCGACGAACGGCGCCTGCGGCATCGTTCCGGCGGTGCTGGCCTACTACGACAAGTTTATCCGCAAGGTGAACGCCAACTCGCTGGCCCGCTATATGCTGGTCGCCAGCGCCATTGGCTCGCTGTATAAGATGAACGCCTCTATCTCCGGCGCCGAAGTCGGCTGCCAGGGAGAAGTCGGCGTAGCCTGCTCAATGGCGGCGGCCGGTCTGGCGGAGCTGCTGGGCGGTAGCCCGGCGCAGGTGTGCATCGCCGCAGAGATCGGTATGGAGCATAACCTTGGCCTGACCTGTGACCCGGTTGCCGGGCAGGTGCAGGTGCCGTGTATCGAACGTAATGCTATCGCGGCGGTGAAAGCGGTCAATGCCGCGCGGATGGCATTACGCCGTACCAGCGAACCGCGCGTGTGCCTCGATAAAGTTATCGAGACCATGTATGAAACAGGCAAAGATATGAACGCCAAATACCGTGAAACCTCCCGCGGTGGCCTGGCGATGAAAATCGTCGCCTGCGACTAACGCCTCTGGCCCGGCACGCTTCGGCATGTCGGGCCAACTCACTCCCCGAAGCTGTACTCAATCTGCGAGCCTGATTCCCGATCCTCGCCGTGCCGATAGCCTCATACCGCCGCCGATGTTACCCTTAATGCCCGTAGAATAAAGGGAGGTATCTTGTGGCTGTTCATCTGTTAATCGTCGACGCACTCAATCTGATTCGCCGCATTCATGCGGTACAGGGCTCACCCTGCGCGGATACCTGCCTGCACGCTTTAGAACAGCTGATCCTCCACAGCCAGCCCACGCATGCCGTGGCGGTGTTCGACGATGAAGATCGCGCTCACGGCTGGCGTCATCAGCGGCTGCCGGAATATAAAGCCGGGCGCGCGCCGATGCCGGAAACGCTGGAAGCGGAAATGCCGGCGCTGCGGGCAGCCTTCGAACAGCGCGGCATCCGTTGTTGGGCGTTACCCGGCAGCGAGGCGGACGATCTGGCGGCTACGCTCGCCGTGAAAGTGGCCCAGGCCGGACACCAGGCCACCATCGTCTCAACCGATAAAGGTTACTGCCAGCTACTGTCGCCCACGATCCGTATCCGCGATTATTTCCAAAAGCGCTGGCTTGATGCGCCGTTCATCGCCAACGAATTCGGCGTGACGCCGGAACAGCTGCCGGATTACTGGGGGCTGGCGGGGATTAGCAGCTCTAAAGTCCCGGGTGTCGCCGGGATCGGGCCAAAAAGCGCGGCTCAACTATTAACGGATTTTCAGGATTTAGAAGGTATTTACGCGCAGCTGGCGGAGGTGCCGGATAAATGGCGCAAAAAGCTGGAAGAGCATAAAGAGATGGCGTTTACCTGCCGGGAAATAGCCCGCCTGCAAACCGATTTACAGCTGGATGGCAACCTGCAGCAGTTGCGGTTGCCATCCGCCTGACTCCCCCGGCCACACTGATACGTCTGCCGGGGCGCGCTGCTGATTAACGTTCGTCGCGACGACCGCCGACCGCCGCCCACAGGCGACGCACGTGTACGGTCACTTCTTCGCGGTCGTGGTATAACTGACGCGCCTGAATCTGCGCGTTAATACCGTGTTCATCAAGCTGCGCCTGGATATAGGACAGGTTTTGCGATACCTCTTCATAGCGCTTTTTCATCGGCAGCTTGAGGTTAAAGATGGTCTCGCGACACCAGCCGTTCACCAGCCACTGCGCCATCAGCGCCGCCACTTTCGCCGGTTTCTCCACCATATCGCACACCATCCACGAGATGTTGTTGCGGGTCGGGCGATAACGGAAACCATCTTCGCGTAGCCAGGTCACCTGCCCGGTATCCATCAGGCTCTGCGCCATCGGACCGTTATCGACTGAAGAGACCCACATGTTGCGCTTCACCAGTTGATAGGTCCAACCGCCCGGACAGGCACCAAGATCCACCGCGTACATGCCATTCGCCAGACGCTCATCCCACTCATCCGCCGGAATAAAGACGTGAAACGCCTCTTCCAGTTTAAGGGTTGAACGGCTCGGCGCATCGGAAGGGAACTTCAGACGCGGGATGCCCATATAGAACGGCGAGTTGTTATTGCTAAAGGAATAGCCGGTATAACAGCAACCGGGAGCGATAAAGAACACATGTACGACCGGGCGCTTCGGTGTTTCGTAGTTGGTCAGTACGCCAGCTTCTCGCAGCGCCGCGCGCAGCGGAACCGTGAACTTGCGGCAGAACTTCATCAGCTCTTTACTTTCGTTGGTGTCGGCTACCTCAACGCGCAGATCGCCGCCTTTCTCCACTACGCCCTGCAGCATGCCGACGATCGGCGTGACGCGGTCTTCCGGCGGCAAGTCGCGCAACAGTTCGCCAACCACGAACATCTGGCGGGCAAAAATCAGCGAGCTGAACGGCAGATCGCGCACCAGCTTCTCGCCATCGCCCTGCTGATAACACTCAAAAATCACATAGCCGGAGTCATCTTTGACTCGGGCAAAACCAAATACCTCAAGGCGGGCTGCCTTATCGGTAATTTCTGCTGCGCACTCTTTCTCAAACCCGGGGCGACAATAGAGGACAACCTTATTCATGAACAACGCCCTTACGTTTCAGACGAATTGCACCAATTAACATTAATACCCAACCGGCGAGGAAGCTGACGCCGCCCACCGGGGTAACGAACGCCCACAGGCGTAAATGCGACAGCGCCAGGCAATATAAGCTGCCGCTGAACAACACGGTTCCCAGCGCCAAAAATACGCTGCTCCAATAAAACCAGATGCTAATCCGCCGCTGCATGGCGACGGAAAGACCTAAGATAGCCAGCGTGTGAAACGCCTGATACTCAAGGCCGGTATGGATCCAGGCCATCTCGGCCGCACCCAAAGATTTACTTAATACGTGTGCGCCAAAGGCGCCCAAAGCCACAAAGATAAAGCCGCTGATGGCGGCAAAAATCAGCATAAAACGGCTGGTCATGTTAATACCTTACAAAGTCAGTTAACGCCTGCTCATCAGGCCGTTATTGTTCATAACGAAAGCGGAATTTTTCTTGTTCGCTCGCCGCCTTCGCTAAAATCCACTGGCGGAAAGCGGCTATTTTACCCAGTTCAGCCTGACTGTCATGACAAACAAGGTAAAACGCGTTCTTACTGACCAGAACATCATTAAACGGGCAGACTAAACGGCCTGCTTCAATTTCGGACTGCGCCATGACATTGTTGGCCAGTGCAACGCCTTGCCCATGGATTGCCGCCTGCAGCACCATCGCGCTGTGGCTAAATATCGGTCCCTGTTGCACATTAATATGGTTTAGACCCAGTTGCCGGGTATAAGTTTGCCAGTCGCGGCGAGAAGCGTCATGTAGCAGCGTATGTTGCGCCAGATCGGCTGGCGTTTTCAACGCTTTGTCGCCGGTTAACAGCAGTGGCGAACAAATAGGCAGCAAATATTCGGCGTACAATTTTTCAACACGCAGCCCTGGCCAGTTACCGCGGCCATAGAAAATCGCCACGTCGACGTCGTCAGCCAATTTGTCTTCCTGACGGTCTACCGCCTGGATTCGCACATCAATCCCCGGATAAGCTGAGTTAAAGCTTGAGAGTCTGGGGACCAGCCACTGAATGGCGAAACTAGGCAATAAACTAACCGTTAACGCCCCTTTGGCGCTGCGGGCCTGCAGCTTACGCGTGGCTTCGGTGAGCTGCGAAAAAATCTCTTTAATATCCTGAAAATAGCTTTGTCCTTCTTCTGTCAACAGCAGCGAACGGTTGCGTCGGCGAAACAGCTTCAGGCCAAGAAAGTCCTCCAGGGACTTGATTTGGTGACTTACTGCGGCCTGTGTCACAAAAAGCTCATCGGCTGCGCGAGTGAAGCTCAGGTGACGGGCGGCTGCATCAAAAACACGTAATGCGTTCAGAGGTGGTAATCGCTTCGACATGGTTATTCTGACTGAGTTGTTAACGAGATTTAACAAATAGGAAACAACAGTTAACCTATTAGTTTTTTTTATCTGAGACATTATAAATTGTCCGTTGAGCTTCTACCAGCAAATACCTATAGTGGCGGCACTTCCTGAGCCGGAACGAAAAGCTTTTTTTGGAATGCGTGTTCCAACAAGCTTTTGGCTTACGGTTGTGATGTTGTGTTGTTGTGTTTGCAATTGGTCTGGTTTTGCAGACCATGGTAGCGAGGCTACCCTTTTCACTTCCTGTACATTTACCCTGTCTGTCCATAGTGATTTAATGTAGCACCGCAATGCGCGGTGCTTTTTTTTGCCGAAAAATCCCCGCTCCTCCCTCCCCCTCTCTATCACCAGCCTTGCCCTAATGGGGAATTTGCGCGACGATCGTGATATCGAAATGAGGAATTCCATGAACGCATTCAACCCCGCTCACTTTCGCGCCCAGTTTCCCGCTCTGGCGGATGCCGGCGTCTATCTGGATAGCGCAGCGACGGCGCTAAAACCGCTGGCCGTGATCGACGCCAGCGACCAGTTTTATCGGTTGAGCGCTGGCAACGTACATCGTAGCCAATTTGCCGCCGCCCAGCGTCTGACCGAGCGCTATGAAGAGGCGCGCGAACGCGTCGCGAGTTGGCTCAACGCCCCTTCCGGCAAAGACATCATCTGGACCCGCGGTACCACTGAAGCCATCAATATGGTGGCGCAAAGCTACGTGCGCCCACGCCTGCGCCCCGGCGATGAGATTATCGTCAGCGAGGCCGAACACCACGCCAATCTGGTGCCGTGGTTAATGGTTGCCGAACAAACTGGCGCGCAGGTCGTCAAATTACCGCTAGGCGCCAATCGCCTGCCGGACATTTCCCAACTGAACTCGCTGATCACCCCACGCAGCCGAGTACTGGCCATTGGCCAGATGTCCAATGTTACCGGCGGTTGTCCGGAGCTGCCGCTCGCTATCCGCCTCGCTCACGAAGCCAATATGGTGGTGATGGTTGACGGCGCTCAGGGCGCGGTGCACTTCCCGGCGGACGTGCAGGCGCTGGATATCGATTTTTACGCCTTTTCCGCCCACAAACTGTATGGCCCGACCGGTATCGGCGCGCTGTACGGCAAAAGCGAACTGCTGGCGGACATGTCACCATGGCTCGGCGGCGGGAAAATGATCACCGAGGTTTCCTTTGCCGGTTTTAAAACGCAGCCAGCGCCCTGGCGCTTCGAAGCCGGGACGCCGAACGTTGCCGGGGTCATCGGGCTCTGTGCCGCGCTGGAATGGCTGCAAGAGATAGATATCGCGCAGGCAGAGAGCTGGAGCCGCAGCCTGGCGACGCTGGCGGAAGAGGAACTGACGAAGCGACCGGGTTTTCGTTCATTCCGCTGTCAGGATTCGAGCCTGCTGGCCTTTGATTTCGACGGCATTCACCATAGCGATATGGTCACTCTACTGGCTGAGTCCGGCATTGCGCTACGCGCAGGTCAGCACTGCGCCCAGCCGCTGCTAGCGGCATTAGGCGTCAACGGTACGCTACGCGCTTCGTTCGCACCGTATAATACGCAAGATGATGTTTACGCGCTGGTGCATGCTATCGACCGCGCGCTGGAAATACTGGTGGATGAATGACAAGCACTCAAGTTTTTGCCGCCGCGCTCAACGAAACGACGCTGCGCCAGACCTTTGCCCCGCTGAGCCAGTGGGAAGATAAATACCGCCAGCTGATTTTGCTGGGCAAGAAGCTGCCGCCGCTAACGGAGGCGCTCCGGGCGCAAGCGAAAGAGATTACCGGCTGCGAAAACCGCGTCTGGTTGGGGTATCAAGTCGATGCGGAGGGTAAGATGCACTTCTTCGGCGATAGCGAAGGGCGTATCGTGCGCGGCCTGCTGGCGGTGCTGCTGACTGCCAGCGAAGGAAAAAGCGCCGCCGAGATTTTAGCCGAGGATCCGCTGGCGCTGTTTGACGAACTGGGCCTACGCGGCCAACTCAGCGCCTCGCGCAGCCAGGGGCTGAGCGCACTAAGCGAAGCCGTGCTCGCCGCCGCCCGCGAGGTGTCGCCCGGATAAGCGCTGGGAATTTCCCTGCTCGCGCTGCGCTTAGCAGGGCTACAGTTCTATATCGTTAGGTAGCCCGGATAAGGCGCTACGCACCGCCATCCGGGGATGTTCCTTGCTCGCGCTGCGCTTTCGCCAACATCTTCTTCAAGGCGTGAGATACAGCGACAAAACCAAAGGTCGCGGTGACCATTGTCGCCGCGCCGAACCCGGAAGCACAATCCATCCGCTTCGGCCCTTCCGCGGTGCTTTTCATCGCGCACACGCTACCGTCCGCCTGCGGATAGACCAGTGCTTCGGTTGAGAAGACGCAATCTACACCCAGTTTACCTTTACTGTTCTTCACCACGCCAAACTGGCTTTTCAACCGCTCACGCAATTTTGCCGCCAGCGGATCCTGGATAGTTTTCGCCAGATCGACGACCTGGATCTGCGTCGGATCGATTTGCCCACCGGCCCCGCCGGTCGTCACCAACGGTACCTTGTAGCGGCGACACCAGGCGATTAGCGCCGCTTTCGGCCGCACGCTGTCAATAGCGTCAATAACATAGCTAAAACCCGCGCCAAGATACTCCGCCACGTTTTCCGGCGTAATGAAATCATCCACGACCGTGACCCGGCACTCCGGATTAATCAGGCGAATACGCTCGGCCATGACTTCCGCTTTCGCTAATCCGACGTTACCGCCGAGCGCATGAATCTGACGGTTGGTATTGGTGACGCACACATCATCCATATCGATAAGCGTGATCGCACCAATTCCGGTTCTCGCCAGCGCTTCCGCCGCCCACGACCCCACCCCGCCGATACCAACGACGCACACGTGCGCATCAGCAAAACACTGCAGCGCTTTTTCACCATATAAACGCGCTGTACCGCCAAAACGCTGGCGCCAGACGTCGCTGATTACAACAGACATATCACCTCAGAATGAAATAAGGCCCGCAAAGGCAGGCCCTGGACTACGTTCCCCGGGGATAAGCACGGGGAGCCGGGTTAGCCATTAAAGACGCTACCGGCGCCTGGGGCGTTTTTCAGCACCCATACGCGACCATAGTGGTTATACCAACCAGCACGGTGACCAGCATCCGGGCCAATGCCCTGGTAGATATCGAAGTGCTGGCCCTTAATCGCCCCACCGACATCCAGCGCCACCATCAGGCGCAGCTCGTACTGACCGTTAAACTTGCCGTTATTATCCAGCAGAGGCACCTCTGCCAGCAAGGTGGTTCCCGGCGGGATGATTGAACGGTCGGAAGCGACCGACGCGCGGCCAATCAACGGCACCGCGCTCGCCCCTTTCACCGGCGCGTAGGACTGCGGTTTAAAGAAGACAAAAGAGGGGTTCTGCTCCAGTAGCTCACGCACTTCCGCTTCGCTATGCTTTTCGCCCCATTCGCGGATGGCCTGCATCGACATATCCTCGCGCTTCACTTCGCCGCGATCGATCAGCACTTTGCCAATACTGCGATAGGGCCAGCCGTTTTTACCGGAATAGCTGAAGAAGTTAAGCGGCGAACCGTCGCCGAAATCGATGTAACCGCTGCCCTGCACATCCATGATGAAGTTATCCATCAGCGAGTTGCTGTAAGCCAGCACGTAGTTGTCGCTGAGCGCACCGGCATAAATGCTGGCACGGGAAGGCAGTTTGCCGTTTTTCGGCGGCATGCGATAAATAGGATACTGGAACTCGCCCTGACGGGTATGGCGGGCCTGCACCACCGGGGTGTAGTAGCCGGTAAACTGGACGTTGCCATAGTTATCGGCGCCCTGCATCTGCCAGGCATCGATACCGAACTGGCGCAGCGTGCGGGTATCGCCGCCAGCGCGCAACCACTCCTGGATCGCGCTATATACGCCGCTCTGGCTATTATAAAGGCGTGGAGAGGCGCTACGAATCTGGCCAACCTGCTGGGAGAAGTCACCAGCATTAATCGGCGCGCCTACGGCATCAGGTTGGTTTACTAATGAAAACGGCTGGGTAAACTTGCCATCACTATATTGCTGACCGCGATCGGTCGGTTTCGAGGAACAAGCGGCAAGCATCGCCAACATTGCTCCCGTCGCTACATATTTTGCCCAACGTCCTTTCATGGTATCTCTTCTTTATTGCTGCTAAGCCTTAGTGCGTGATGAAGATAACAAACCCCCGCGGCTAATGAAATGCGCGAAAGCGTACCGCGGCCCAAATTGTGTAAAAATTCATCCATAACTGGCTTTTTAGCCGCCAGTTTTTACAAAATTGACGATTTATACGAAAAAAGGTTGCATCAGAACGCTAGCGGAGTATAGTGCGCTTCCACGGACGCGGGGTGGAGCAGCCTGGTAGCTCGTCGGGCTCATAACCCGAAGGTCGTCGGTTCAAATCCGGCCCCCGCAACCAATTAAAATCAGAAGCAAATTTACTCGATGGAAGAGTAAACTCGGACGCGGGGTGGAGCAGCCTGGTAGCTCGTCGGGCTCATAACCCGAAGGTCGTCGGTTCAAATCCGGCCCCCGCAACCAATTACAATCTGATATTGATTTGTACGAGTAGTTTAAATCGTAGAAATGACGGACGCGGGGTGGAGCAGCCTGGTAGCTCGTCGGGCTCATAACCCGAAGGTCGTCGGTTCAAATCCGGCCCCCGCAACCAATACAATGAACACCCTCAAGGGTGTTTTTTTGTTTCTGGCGTCCGTAAAGGTTTCTATCTAAAAAAAGCGCCCTAAGGCGCTATTTTTTTATCCGCGTCTGGCCAACGTCGCGCCATCAGCGAAGTAGGCTTTAATCCCCGCCAGAATCGACTCCGCAACTTCCTGCTGGAATTTCGCCGTTTTCAGTTTGCGCTCTTCTTCAACGTTACTGATAAAGGCGGTTTCGACCAGAATCGAGGGGATATCCGGCGCCTTCAGTACCGCAAAACCCGCCTGCTCTACCGCATTCTTATGCAGCTTATTGATACTGCCCATTTTTTGCAGCACCGCTTTACCGAACTTCAGGCTATCGGCAATGGTCAGCGACTGCACCATATCGAACATGGTGTGGTCAACGTAGCGATCGCCGCTCTTGCTGACCCCGCCGATTAAATCCGAGGCGTTCTGGGTTTGCGCGAGGTATTTTGCCGCGGTGCTGGTGGCGCCCTTCGTCGACAGCGCAAAAACGGAAGAACCGCTTGGCTGGCGGCTGGTAAAAGCATCGGCGTGGATCGACACAAACAGGTCGGCACGCTGTTTCTGCGCCTTAGCCACGCGCACCTTTAACGGAATAAATACGTCTTCATTACGGGTCATATAGACCTTCATATTGCCCTCGCGCTCAATAAGCGCGCGCAATCGGCGGGCAATCTGCAGCACTACGTCTTTCTCGCGAGTGTGATATTTGCCAATCGCCCCGGAGTCTTCGCCGCCGTGACCCGGATCGAGCATGATAACAATAGGACGATCGCGCCCGGCTTTGCCTGGCTGCGGCCCGCTTTCCGCTGGCGGCACCTGCCGTTCCAGATCGCCTTTGTTGTAATCTTCCAGCAGCGCCAACAGCGGATCCTGCACATCGGTAGCCGTTGACGGATAGAGATCCATTACCAGACGCTCTTTGAAGCCAGCAACTGGCGCCAGCGCAAACAGCTGCGGTTTGACGTTTTGCTTGAGTTCAAACACCATACGCACGGTTTGCGGGTCGAACTGCCCCACCCGCGCGGATTTAATATAGGGGTCGTCATCGCGGATCTGCCCGCCCATCCCTTTCAGGACCGAGTTCAGGTTAACGCCTTCAATATCCACTACCACTCGCTCAGGGTTGCTTAAGGCAAACTGCCGATATTTCAGTACATGATTGGATTCCACCGTGACGCGGGTGTAGGTCGACGACGGCCAGATACGCACAGCAACCACCTGCGCGACGGCGGCCAAACCAACCGGACTCACACTCATTAACCACATGGCGCCCGCCCCTTGTAAAAAACGACGGCGGCTTAATCCCGACTTGTATCCCGACATGCCACTCCCAAGCAAAAAACGCGTTTGAAGCCAAAATGAACAGATTGACCAGAAACTTTAACGAAAGCCGCATAACCTGTCATCTATAAAAGGGTAAACAAACTTTGACACATAAGGTTTTGTCACATTATTTTCGCAAATTAGTGACAAATTAGGGCTTGCGCCATGAAGCAAAACAGAATAAAAATACATTTATTACGAATAATCATGCATTGAGGGTTTGTCATGGTGAAGGAGCGTCGCACTGAACTGGTCGAAGGATTCCGCCATTCTGTCCCCTATATTAACGCGCACCGGGGAAAAACGTTTGTCATCATGCTGGGTGGTGAAGCCATTGAGCATGATAACTTTTCCAGCATAGTCAATGACATTGGTTTATTGCATAGCCTCGGCATTCGTCTGGTTGTGGTCTATGGCGCACGCCCGCAAATTGACGCCAATCTCGCGGAACACCACCACGAGCCGGTCTATCACAAACAAACTCGCGTAACCGATGCCAAAACCCTCGAACTGGTTAAGCAGGCTGCCGGTATGCTGCAGCTGGAAATTACCGCTCGTCTGTCGATGAGCCTCGGCAATACGCCTCTACAGGGCGCGCATATCAATGTGGTCAGCGGCAACTTTATTATCGCCCAACCGCTCGGCGTCGATGATGGCGTGGATTACTGTCACAGCGGCCGTATCCGCCGTATCGACGAAGAAGCCATCCATCGCCAGTTGGACAGCGGCGCAATTGTGCTGATGGGGCCAGTGGCGGTTTCCGTGACCGGCGAGAGCTTCAACCTCACCTCCGAAGAGATTGCCACTCAGCTGGCGGTGAAGCTAAAAGCTGAAAAAATGATCGGCTTCTGCTCGTCGCAAGGGGTCTATGATCAACATGGCGAGATTGTCTCCGAACTGTTCCCGAACGAGGCACAGGCGAGGGTAGAAGCGCTGGAGGCGGAAGAGGATTACAACTCCGGCACCGTACGTTTCCTGCGCGGTGCGGTAAAAGCCTGCCGTAGCGGCGTGCGCCGCTGCCACCTGATTAGCTATCAGGAAGATGGCGCGTTACTGCAGGAGTTGTTCTCACGCGATGGTATCGGCACGCAGATTGTGATGGAGAGCGCCGAGCAGATCCGCCGGGCGACCATTAACGATATCGGCGGTATTCTTGATCTTATCAGTCCGCTGGAACAGCAGGGAATACTGGTGCGCCGCTCGCGCGAACAGTTGGAAATGGAGATAGACAAATTCACCATCATTCAACGCGATAACACCACAATCGCCTGCGCCGCGCTCTATCCGTTCCCGGAGGAGAAAATCGGCGAAATGGCTTGTGTCGCAGTACATCCGGATTACCGCAGTTCGTCACGCGGCGAGGTGCTGCTCAGCCGTATCGCTACTCAGGCGAAGCAGATGGGGCTCAGCAAGCTGTTCGTGCTGACAACCCGCAGCATCCACTGGTTCCAGGAGCGCGGTTTTACCCCGGTGGATATTGATTTGCTGCCGGAGAGTAAAAAAGAGATGTACAACTATCAGCGCCGTTCGAAGGTACTGATGGCTGACCTGAGCTAACGAATAACTCCCCCGGATGGCGGCTGACGCCTTATCCGGGCTACCCAACGACATAGAACCGTAGCCCTGCTAAGCGCAGCGACAGCAGGGAACATCACCGGATGGCGGCTTGCGCCTTATCCGGGCTACCAAACAGCATAGAACCGTAGCCCTGCTAAGCGCAGCGACAGCAGGGAACATCACTGGATGGCGGCTTGCGCCTTATCCGGGCTATCCAACGGCATAGAACCGTAGCCCTGCTAAGCGCAGCGACAGCAGGGAACATCACCGGATGGCGGCTTACGCCTTATCCGGGCTACCCGACGGTATAGAACTGTAGCCCTGCTAAGCGCAGCGACAGCAGGGAACATCACCGGATGGCGGCTTGCGCCTTATCCGGACTACCCAACGGCATAGAACCGTAGCCCTGCTAAGCGCAGCGCGAGCAGGGAACATCACCGGATGGCGGCTTGCGCCTTATCCGGGCTACCCGACGGTATAGAACCGTAGCCCTGCTAAGCGCAGCGACAGCAGGGAGCATCACCGGATGGCGGCTTGCGCCTTATCCGGGCTACCCGACGGTATAGAACTGTAGCCCTGCTAAGCGCAGCGACAGCAGGGAGCATCACCGGATGGCGGCCTGCGCCTTATCCGGGCTACCCATTCTGCGCGAAAATCTCCGCCAGACCGCTGCGTCGCTCGGTACGCGTCACGACGGCCTGCGCCAGCACCCGCTCATCAGCGTAAAGCGACAAACGCTGCTTAGCGCGGGTGATTGCGGTATAGACCAGCTCACGGGTCACCAGCGGTACGCTGCGCGACGGTAGGATCAGCGCGGCATGATCGAATTCCGACCCCTGAGACTTATGTACCGTCATCGCCCAGGCGGTATCGTGCTCCGGCAGGCGGCTCGGCGGCACCGATTTAATCGTGCCATCGGGCATCAGGAACCATACGCGCAGCTCGCCGTCCCTTTCCAACGCAATACCGATATCGCCGTTAAACAGCCCCAGCGCGCTATCGTTGCGCGATATCATCACCGGCCGACCATCGTACCAGCGCGAATGGCGCGGTAACGTAATCACCCGCTTACGGTTAAGCATTTGCTCCAGTTGCTCATTCACGCCACTGACGCCATATGGCCCTTCGCGCAGCGCGCACAGCAACTGAAACTCGCCGAAGGCGGCAATCATCTCTTCCGGCGCGGCCTGTTCGCGGCGTAGCTTCAGATAGCGACCATAGCCCTCCTGCGCCGCAGCCAACATCGTTTCATACTCTTCGGTGGTACTCAACGGATGAAGAGCAATGTCGTCGAACGGATGATGCAACGTCGCTTTCACCTCCGCGCGCGCGCCAGCATTGACCGCCCGCGCCAGACTGCCGATGCCGGAATGGCTGCCAAAGCGGTAGCTTTTTTGCAGCAGACACAGGCTATCGCGCAGCGCGCCGGCGGTTTGCCCATCCCCCACCGGTACTGGCGAAGCGGTCAGCCGCGATAGCTCCTCAGCCCGCCCGGCGGTGTAGCCGGAAGTCGCCCAGGCGCAGATATCGCCGAGCACCGCCCCGGCTTCCACCGAAGCCAGCTGGTCACGGTCACCGAGGAATATCACCCGCCCATGTTCCGGCAAGGCATCAATCAGGCGCGACATCATGGGTAAGTCGATCATCGACGCCTCATCAACCACCAGCACATCGAGGTGCAGTGGGTTACCCGCATGGTAACGCATTCTCTGGCTGCCGGGCTGAGCGCCCAGCAGGCGATGCAATGTGCTGGCCTCGGCGGGAATCAACGCTTTCTGCTCCTCGCTGAGCGGTAGCTTTCGTAGCGCCGCTCCCAGTGATTCAGTCAGACGCGCAGCCGCTTTCCCGGTCGGCGCCGCCAGACGAATACGACAGCGCGAGCTATCGTTCATCTGAATCAGCGCCGCCAGCAGCTTCGCGACGGTGGTGGTCTTACCGGTGCCAGGGCCGCCGGAAATCACCGAAATACGTCGGGTCAGCGCCACCGCAGCGGCAACTTTTTGCCAGTCGATATCGTCCGTCGGGGGAAAGAGCGCATTCAGCGTTGCCGTTAGCCGCGCTTCATCGACCTCCTGCACCCGATTCGCCTCGTTAAAGAAGCGCGCGACGGTCAGCTCGTTATGCCACATGCGGTTCAGATAGAGCCTGTCGCCGCACAAAATCATCGGCGTCGGTTCATCGCCGCGACTCACCGCCGATGAAGAGAGCAGCAGCGCCGGCCAATCTTCCGGCATCCCCACCAGCGCCAGTAATTGATCGTGGATCTCACCGGCTTTGCCGCTCAGCATCTCCTCGCCGTTAAGACGCGACAGCGGCAGGCAGACATGTCCTTCGCCGGCATCCCGACTCAGCAACGCGGCGGCCAGCTTCACCGCCGGATGCGCGTCCTGCGCCACCATCAGCGCAAACTGCGCGTCCAGAGGCCGCAACAAGCGCTGCTCGGCGGCGGCCAGCAACAGTTCATCCATGGTCATGAGTCCACCTCCTGCTCAACGCCGGTAAATAGCGCATCGAGACCGTCAATGAGCGGCTGCGCCGGGCGGGTAGTGAAAATCCCCTGCCCGCCTTCCTGGCCGTCCATGCCGCGTAAGAAGAGATAAATAACACCGCCGAAGTGCTGCTCATAGCGGTAATCAGCAATCCGGTGGCGTAGATAACGATGCAATGCCAGGCTATACAGCTGATACTGCAGGTCATAACGGTGCAGGCGCATCGCCTGAGTCATCGCCTGCCGGGTGTAGGCTTCGCGGTCTTCGCCTAACCAGTTGGATTTGTAATCGAGCAGGTAATAGCGTCCGTCGTGACGGAATACGAGGTCGATAAAACCTTTCAACATCCCGCGTACCTGACGGAAGTCGAGCGTCGGGGTATCAACCGACAGCGGATCATACCGGCGGATCAGCGCGTCGAGCTTAAGCGGATCCAGCGGCTGTTCAATCGGCAAATAGAAGGCCATTTCTACCTGCTTATCCCGCGCGCAGAGCTGATTTAGCGCGATTTCCGCACCCGGCAACCGCGTACGCAGCACACCGTCCAGCCATTCGCTCAATACCGGCGCCCATTCTTCGCCAAAGCCGTGTAGCTGTAGCTTTTTCGCCATCCAGTCAACGGGCACCGGCTGGCTGAAATCGAGGTCTTCAAACAGACTGTGCAGGAACGTCCCCGGCGAAGCGCCGCGCGGGAATTGATGCGGCGTGAGCTGCGGCTCTTCCGTCACCTCGCCAACACCCGCGGCGTCGATATCGAGACGCGGCAGCAGATCCTGCCCGGCGCTGGAGCCATGCTGCTGCAGGCCAGAGTAGCTGGTCACCCGCCAGTCATCTATCACCTGGCGATCGCGCGTTCGCGCCGAGAGCGACGGCAACGCGCTTTCCGGTGCCTGCCACGGCGTCTGATCCTGCGTCATCGGCGCACAGAGGACGATATCATCGCTGCAGAACGCCTGCAGCCGAGCGGCTAATCCCGCGGCGTCCATGGCCTCGCCATCCTGGAGCAAACGGCCAAGGGCGCTATGATGAAAATCGCTGTTGCCTGGCTTATCGCTGCGCCGGGTGCTTAATGGGGCAACGCCAAGGCTGCAGTGCCACACCGCGCGAGTTAACGCCACGTACAGCAAACGTAAGTCTTCCGCCAGTCGCTCTGCCTCCGCCAGCTCAAGGCTATTTTCCCCCTGCCCGAGGTCGAGCACCGCAGCGAAGGAGTCGCGGTCGTGGTAGAAAGCCTGATCCTGTTTACGGAAACGGGCGATGAACGGCAGCCAGACCAGCGGATATTCCAGACCTTTCGATTTATGGATGGTGACGATTTGCACCAGATGCTTATCGCTCTCCAGGCGCATCTGCTGGTTGGAAGCATTGCTGTCCGGTTCGGCGATATGTTGCGTCAGCCAGCGCACCAGCGCATGCTCGCTCTCCAGTTGATTCGCCGCTTCTTGCAGTAACTCGCTGATATGCAGAATATCGGTTAAACGGCGTTCGCCACCGTGGGTCGCCAGCAGGTTTTCAGCGATATGACGCGCGCCCATCAGCGCGCGCAGCATCGGCATGACGCCGCGCTGGCGCCAGACCTGCCGGTATTCGCTGAACTCTTCAACCAGTTCATCCCACGCGCGCTCATCCTGATTCAGGTTTTCGATATCCTGAGCGTTAAGGCCAAACATGGCCGTCGCCAGCGCGCTGCGTAGCGTGTTTTCACGTTCAGGCGCCAGAACGGCCTGCAGCACCCACAGCAACTCCTGCGCTTCCGGGGTTTCAAAAACGCTATCGCGGTTTGAGAGATAGACCGAGGGAATCGCCAGCAACTGCAACGCATCGCGGATAAGCGCCGCTTCCTGACGGTTACGCACTAGCACGGTAATATCGGACGCGCGTACGGGTTCAGCCTGCTCGCCGCGCCACAACAGCGCGCGCCCCTGCTGGCCGGCGCTAAGCCAGTCACGGATCTGGGTCGCGCATAATTGCGCCATAAAGGTCTGATAGTCACCGGAACCCACGGCTTCTCCCGGCATTAACCACATGTTCATCGCCGGGACCGCCCGATCGTCAACGGTGAAGCGCAATCCCTGATTTTTGGCCGCGGATCTCACCGGTAAGAAAGGGATCTCGCGGAACATAAAGGGATTGTTGCTCAGGCCGAACAGACGGTTAACGCTTTCCACCATGCCTGGCGCTGAGCGCCAATTGGTATCCAGCGTATAGTGGGCGGCAACATCGCCGCGCGCCTTCATGTAGGTGAAGATGTCGGCGCCGCGGAAGGCGTAAATCGCCTGTTTTGGATCGCCAATCAGCAGCAGCGCCGTATCCGGCTGCCTGCGCCAGATGCGGCGAAAGATACGGTATTGCTGCGGATCGGTATCCTGGAACTCATCGATCATCGCCACCGGGAATCGCTGGCGAATGGCACTGGCCAGCGCTTCGCCGCTGTCGCCGCGCAGAGCGCCATCCAGTCGGCTGAGCATATCGTCAAAGCCCAGTTCGCCGCGGCGGCGTTTCTCGCGGGCGACGGCTTCACGGATCTCCACCATCGCTCTGGCGATGACCAGATCGTTTAAGGTGAGCGGCGAGGCAAGCAGCGCTTCTACCGCGCTAAAAAGCGGATGCAGCGGCGGTTCGCCGCCGTCTTTCGTGCGCTCAATAAGGAACGGTTGCGAGAATTTCTCCAGCGCATCGGGAAGCTGATAACTGAGGGTCTCTTCCTGTGCCCAGGCGTTGACCTTTTCGATCCATTTCCCCTGGTTGCCACGGTTGAACTTACGTCGGTCGAGGCCTGAACTTTCCAGTATATTTTCAATTTCGCCAACCTGTTCCCGCCACTGCTGCTTCAGCGCATTGATGCGCTGCAGAATCTGCTGATGACGTTCAGCAAGCGTCTCCTCTGCAGGCGGCGGCGATTTCAGCTGCGGTGCTTCGCCTTGCAGCCAGCGGTCAATCGCGTTGAGCAGATCACGCGGCCCTTTCCACTGTTCATGGATCACCGCGGCGATATCGCGCGGCAGCGGGTAGCAGTGGCGACGCCAGAAGTCAGCGCAGGCTTGATAACGTAGGCGGGATTCATCTTCGATCAGTTGCTGCTCAAACAGCATCCCGGATTCGAAGGCATTAAGGCTCAGCATGCGCTGGCAGAAACCGTGGATGGTAAAGACTGCGGCCTCATCCATCTGCCGCTCCGCCAGCATCAACGTTTGCGCCGCCTGGTTTTTATCCGTGATTTCCGCGAGCAGCGCGGCATAGAGGGGGTTGCTGGAGCTTTCGCGCAGGCAGGCGATCCGCAGCTCATGAATATTACTACGGATACGTCCACGCAGCTCTTCCGTCGCCGCCTCGGTAAAGGTGACGACCAACAGCTCTTCCACGCTAACCGGCCGGGGATAGGCGGATTCGCCGCCCAGCCCCAGCAGCAGCCGCAAATAGAGCGCGGCGATGGTAAAGGTTTTTCCGGTGCCCGCGGAGGCTTCTATCAGCCGCTCGCCCGTCAGGGGCAAGCGTAGTGGGTCAAGAGACTCTGCGGTTCCGGTCATTCATTCTCTCGCATCAGGGGTAAGGATTTCTGCAATGCGCTGACGCTTTCCCATACCTTGCCGCCTTCAGGAGCGGCATATTCCGTCTTGCCATTCTGGCTGCCGGAAATCTGGGACAACAGTGCCATGCCTTGCGGATCCACCACCGTCTGATGGAAGAAGTCGGCAAGCTTTTGCGGCGTCAGCAGTTTAATCTGAGCCACTACTTTATCACGTGAATCGAAGCGCATATTACCGCGATCGAAATCTTTGCTCAGCGTTGATGCTTCTTCACCCAACGTCTGCGGTGCCTGCTGCATCTGGCTGATAACCGCCTGCTGGATCTGCGCAAACTCTTCCGGCTTCATCGCCCGCAATTTAGCTTCCGCTGTCGGGAAGAAAGCCTGGAAGCGCTGCCAGAGAAACGCGGGTTGTTTATCGCTGCTCTGCAACAGGAAGCCCATTCCCCACTGCCGGCCGACGTTCATCGAGAAGGCGAATACCGCATAGCCCAGCTGTTCTTCGGTACGCAGCTGATTGTAGAACCAGGGTTGGACGATTTGCCCCAGCAGGGAGCTGGCGGCCAGACTACTGTATTCATCGACATTCGGCGGCGCGAATACCGCCGCCAGCGCGGAATCGGTACTGTTCCCCGTTTTTTCAAACATCGCCAGCTGTTTGCTGTCGACCAGCACATCTTTGTTACGGCACCATTCGTTGCCATCGGCGCCTAACTGTTTTTGGATCTGACGAGCCAAATCGGTGGACTGTTGCGCGCTCATGTTGCCCACGACCAGCAGTTCCGGACGCCCCTTGGCTTTCAGATTATCGCGGTAGTCAATCACCTCTTTCAGGGTGATTGACGGCAGCAAATCACGGCGCGTTTTGCGCTCGAAATATGGCACCTGCGACAGCATCTGAATCGGCATAATCGCCTGGTCATAGGCTTTGCCTTTGTCCGCCGAATCCATCATCTGGGCATACCAGGATTTCGCCTGCTCAAGCTGTTCTTCGGTCGGCGTGTAGCTAAAGTAGCCGTCCAGCAGCGCGGTAAACAGCTGCGGCAGACGCTGAGTATAGCCGTTAGCGTTTACCATCAGGCCGTTGTTGGCGCCGGTCGAGAAGCTAATGCCGCCCACTGCGGCCTGGTTGCTGAGCTGGTCGAGCGCAATGCCCGCCAGATAATCATTCAGCGCAAACATCACCTGACGGCGCGCGCTATCCATCGCCTGCGGGTTGCGCAGCACCAGCGAGATATCAGCCTTCGGTTCGCTCGCGAAGTACTGGCTCGGCGCGTACACCACCCGTAACGTCGGCTCATCGACGATAAGCTCCGGATGCGGGTAGGCCTTGTCGCTCTTAATCAGCGTGAAATCATCTGGAATGTAAGGGTTCAGCGCGGGTAGCTGCAGCGCGATGGCCGCAGATTTTTGCTGCCAGTCGGCAAAGGTCTTAGCGCTGATTTTATCGACCTGATAAGGCGCGTTGACGAAATAGGCGACTTTATTGTGTGGTTCATTCGGGCTGATGTACCAGATACGCGCGTTTTGCGGCGTCATCATCGCCAGGCGGTCTTTAATCGCCTGCGCGTCATAACGATCGGCAATGTTAACCACGTCCAGTACATGCTCTACCGGCACGCGAATCATGGTATCAGCCAGCCATTCGACATAATCCATATCGCGACTAATCGACGGATAGCGGAAATCAAGCTCCAGCACGTGGGCTAATTCATCAAAATAACGCTTATCGATACCCTGACTGCGCAGCAGATCCAGATAGCTGAAGATAGCCGCCGTCACTTCATCACGATGCGCCAGACCTTTATCCGTCAAGGTGGCAGAGATCGCCAGCACACCGCTGTTACCATTGACCGCCGGATCGGAGTCTGCGCGGATGCCTTCCGCCAGCCCCTGCTTCTGCAGCCAGTCGGACAAGGTACCAGGGCTGCGGTTGCCAATCATGTAGGTCACCAGCTCATCAGTCTTGCTACGGAACTGGTCACTGTTGTTATCAATACGGAATTCTACACGCAGGACTTTACGCGGCATCGCCGGTACGTAGTGGATCACCACGCCTTTCTGTGCCTCGGTGACTACCGGCACGGTAATTTCCGGCTTGTTGATGTCGTGATTCGGCACCCGCCCGTAGGTGGCGGCAGCCATGCTCGCCAGCTCGGGCAGCGGTTTATTGCTGTAGATCACCGCCTTCATCAGATTGGCGGAGTACCAACGATCGCGGAAAGCATGCAGAGCATCAAGCACCGGACTACCCGGTTTGTCGCTCAGCGTATCGAGGTTACCACCGGAGAATTGCGACGCCGGGTGCGCCGGGTTGATGGTTTCGGCGCTCACCTGCGCCATACGCATCCCGTCTCGGGTACGCGCCATGGTCAGCTCGGCGTTAACCGCATTACGCTCGCGCTCGGCGTATTTTTTATCCAGTCGCGGTGCAGCGATAGCATCTGCCAGACGATCGACCGCACCGTTGAGGGCATCGTTTTCCACCTCAAGGTAGAACGCGGTGCGATATGGCGCGGTGCTGGCATTATGGCTGCCGCCGTGCATTTTGAGGAATTCAGCAAGGCTGTCAGGCTGCGGATACTTCTTCGAGCCCATTAAGGTCATGTGCTCAAGGTAGTGCGCCAGCCCCTGATGGTCGGCCGGATCCTGCAATGACCCTACCGGCACCACCAGCGCCGACAGTGATTTCACCGCCTGCGGATCGGATACCAATAGTACGACCATACCGTTTTGCAGGCGAATAGCCTGATACTGACGGGGATCTTTTTCGCTTTTACGGATGGTTTCCTGAATCGGTTGCCACCCGGTGTCTGCCTGACTTAACGGCGCCCAGAGGGCGACCACTACAACAAGAACTTTGAACCATAAACTGCGGGGCATTCACGGACCTCATCATTAACAAACTTCGCGCTGCATAACATCAGCGTTGATACCCATCATCAGGCTAGCGCCATCTTCCGGGTATTTAAAACATCAGTCCGTGATTCGCTGCGCATAATAAATGAACAACCCTGTTTTGCGCAATTTATATACAATTTTTATTTGGACTGATGGAAACGAAATATCGGCAACAGATAACGCTGCGCCTGAACGATAATCTCTTCATAGTACGTAGGCTCCAGAGTGCGCCACAGGCGCTGGTACCAGACATCGGAACCCTCACCGCTAACCACCATATTACCTTCGTAGGCCTGAAGGAACTTACTACGCGCTTTTTGTTGCGTTTCGTCGTCCATTAACATGACATCCTTTTCCGCGTCGTAACAGACTTTTAGCCATGCGCCGCCGCTTTCCGGCAGCAGCAGCAAGGGTTTCGACATCCCCTGCAGGTAACCTTCCACCAGTTCATTCAGATAACTTTGCGCCTGTTCCGTCGCCAGCGGCGGGAAACGCCACTCCCCTTCTTTACGCACGAACAGCCGGCTCTCGCCACGACCGCCGCTTGCGCAATAGACAAGATGTTCCAGCCAAAGTTGCACGCCCTGGGAGACGCTCAGCAGCGACGGACGCCAGCGCAAGAGCCCATCCGGCTGTACCTGCTGCAGCCAGCCGGTCAGATTGATGCCGTTGCACTGCAGGTCGATTTCCAGGCTTTGCGCGGGCTGGCGGCTGGCGATAACCCGCTCCGCCAGGTTCTGCATCTCCTGGCGCTGCGTCTCCCAGGCCAGTTCACCAAAAGCGCCGTAGGGTAGCTCCCCCGCGGCGCGGAAGCGACGATACATCGTCGACGCATCCTGTTGTTCAATCAGGGTATTAAGCAACTGCTGATTAAGCTGGTAGCGGCTCAGCCCTTCAAGAACAAAAGGCTCGTCTTCGGGGATTTCGCTCTCTTCAGAGCGGAAATTCACTCGCAGGCGCTGTTGGAAAAAGGCGCGCACCGGGTGTTGCCAGAAGCGCAACAGTTGTTCAAACGCCAGCGAGTCAATAACGGGCGCCGGAAGCGGCTGAATAAATTCGCTGTGTGCTTCCCCCTGCTGGCTGGCAGCTGCCAGCCACTCCTTCGCATAGCTCTGGTTTTCATCCGGCAGATAGTTCGCCGCATCGAAAGGCATGCGCGTATGCAGATGGGTGATATGCGCCTTAACGCGCTGTTCGCTGGCATCGCAGTCCAGCGCTTCATCGCCTTTAAGGCAGTGGCTCTGACCAATATAATCCGCCAGCTCCTGTACCAGCACCGACGGATAGCGCTCGCTGTTATCCTGAATGGAACGGCCGATATAGCTGATATAGAGCTTCTGTTCGGCGGACATCAGCGCTTCAAGGAACAAGTAGCGGTCGTCATCGCGACGGCTACGGTCGCCGCGATGCGGCTTTTGGCTCATTAAGTCGAAGCCCAACGGGGCAAGAGTGCGCGGATAAACGCCGTCGTTCATGCCCAGCAGGCAGACCACTTTGAAGGGGATAGAACGCATGGGCATCAGGGTACAGATATTCACCGGCCCGGCGAGAAAACGCTGGCTGATGCGCTGTTGATCGAGACGCTGCGACAGTTCATCGCGCAGTAATGACAACGGGACCACCGCGCCATACTGCGCGTCCAGGCCGCCATCAATAATCGCCTGCCACTGCTGTTCGATCAGCGCCAGCGCCGCTTCGGTTTCGCTATCCGGCAGGAAGAAATCGGTGAGCAACTCACGGCACACAGGCAGCCACGCTTCCAGCGAGCGCTCCTGGGCCAGACCACGGCGCCACCGATTCAGCTGCATTAGCAGCGAGGCAAGATTCCCCACCAGTTCGGCGATAAGACCGCTGGATTCATCATACGGCAGAACCGACTGCCACTCGCCCTGGCTACTGTCCATCGCATAACCCAGCAGCATACGCGTTAAACCGAAGCGCCAGGTGTGCTGGCCGGTGGCCGGGAGATCCATTTCACGCACGTTGTCGTCATCCATCCCCCAACGCACGCCGGATTCATTCACCCACTGGCGTAAATGACGCAGCCCTTCTTCATCAATATTGAAACGCGCCGCCAGCACCGGCACATCCAGCAGCGCCAGCACATCCTCGCTGGCAAAGCGGCTATCAGGCAGGGAAAGCAGCGTAATAAAGGCCTGTAATGCCGGGTGAGATTCACGAGCGCGACGGTCGGAGATAGCCCACGGTAGCCAGCGCTCGCCGCGCGCCGCGCCGAATACCGCCTGAATATAGGGGCTATAGCTATCGATATCGGCCACCATCACGATAATATCGCGCGGCGTCAGCTCCGGGTTCTCTTCCAGCATCGCCAGCAGCTGGTCGTGCAGCACCTCAACTTCTCGCTGCGGGCTGTGACAGACGTGGATGGCCAGACTACGGTCGTCTGGGGCCAGCGGGCGCTTGCTGTCGCTGCTAGCGAACTCTTTAGCTGTGCGCCCCGCCACCGCAGCGTTACGCAGTTCCAGGATATCGGCCTGTAGATTGTGCAGTAGATTATCCGGCGCGATATCGACAAACGCATCCAGCTCTTCATAACGTGCCAACCCGGCCAGCAGGTAGATGTAATCACGCCCCAGCTTGCCCCACGAGGCCAGCAGCGGGTTACCGACATCCTGTTCGCCGTCGTCGTTGAATAACCCTGGAGCCTGTTCGGTATCGCGGAATAACGGTAATTCGCGCGCCTCGCGGTGATGACGGCGCTGACGCGACATCAATTTAGCCAGAAACGCCGGATCTTTAATATCCCCCCAGTAGTAACGACACGGGTTGGTGAACAACACATAGACATCAACATGCTTGCCCAGCGCTTGCAGAGCCTGTAGATACACGGGCGGCAGCGCCGAGATACCACAGATAAAGACCCGCGATGGCAATCCGGCGGGCGGCTGGTCAGCGCTTTCAAGCGCGCTGATAAAGCGCTGGTACAGGTTCGCGCGGTGCCATAGCGGCTGCCCCAGTTCAGAAGTGTATTCCACTAACGCTTTCCACAGTGGCGCCTGCCACTGCTGGGCATCGCCCAGCCCTTCAACCCGTTCATCTGCTTCCCACCGCATCAGCCACTCCGGGCGATACACCAGATACTGGTCGTACAGGTCAGCTACCCGCGCAGCAAGCTGGAACAGTTTACGTTTGTCGCTGTCATCGCTCAGATAGTGGCGCAATAGCGTAAAGGCGTCGTCGTCGAGATACTGCGGCAACAGCGTCATCAACTTCCAGCTCATGCTCTGTTTACTAAAGGCGCTTTCTCCAGGAATATCGTCCAGCACGCGGACGAACATATCCCAGATAAAACTGGCCGGTAGCGGGAAATCGATATTTGCCGCAATACCAAAACGCTTTGCCAGCGTCATCTGCAGCCATTGCGCCATGCCGGTACTTTGCACCAGCACCATTTCCGGCATGAAAGGGTCGTCCAGCCGCTGGCGTTCGACGATAAACTCCATCAACGCTTCCAGCACATCCAGACGGTTTGAGTGGTACACCCTTAACATATTCGCTCCTGACTACTGATTTACCGGACAATGCAGCCGGGTCATCTGCACCTGCTTATCGGCAGGCATGGTGATCGTTACCATGATGCTGACACAACTTTGTGTCGATGTCTGCAAGCGGCTTATTTGCCCCCGCGCCGGTCGCGCCGGGGAGACAAGCTGACTAAAGCGCCACGCGTCGCGCCACTGCTGGCGATAGTGGTTCAACTGAGTGACCCCGACGCTCAACCCACGGTGATAGCCGCCAAGCGCAGTTATCACCATGATTAACAGCACCATCGCCAATAGCGTTTCCGCCATACTGAAGCCGCGTTGGTGTACTATGGCATCTGGCATAACATCTTCTCCTTGAGCGGGCAAAAGTCGCTCCAGCCATGTGGGGAAAATAGCAAAACGCCCTGTTCAATCCGCCCCGACTGCCACACCTGTACCGTGCCGCTGCTGGCGATAAGCAGCGCGCTGGCATCGTTGAAGCGTCGCAGGCAGGCACGCCAGCGCTGGCTGCTATCCTGCTGACAAACCGCCGCATCCTGTAGGGGCCAGTGCAATCCTTTCCCCCACTGCAGCGCCGAGTGCGCGGCTGCAGTCTCGCGGATCGCCTGGGTTTCGGCACTCACCTGCGCCAGCAACGACCGTTGTTGCTGATTCATCCCCTGCAACAGCAAGCTTCCCAGCGCCAGCAGCAGGAGCACCATCAATAACGATGAGACGCCGCGCTGACGGTTCACAGGTTGAACCCCGTCACCCGATATTCCGCCTCGGCGACGATGCGCGAATCGGATTGCGCCTGCGCTCCCAGCGTGACGATAAGTTCCGGGGGAAAACCGCTTATCGACTGCCGCTCGACGTGAAAGCGCGTTACCGTTATCGCCGCAGGGTCAGTCATCTTCTCCCACCCCTTTCCGCTACAGTCGCTGACGCCGCGCCGTGTTTCCAGCGCCCCATCGCGCAGACGAAAACCAGTGGCGTCGGCATCGGACTCCGGCGCACTGTCCCAGATGCCGTTACTGTTGCCATCCCAACGAACAATAATGCACTGGCCAGCGTTGGCGATAGACAGCGCCTGACTGCCACAACTACCCGCGCAGTATCCGGCTCGCTGGAGATGTTTTGCTATCGCGTAAACCCTCTGCCATAGCTCATTGTCCAGAGACTGCTGCTGCGTTTGTCGCAAAACCTGACGCTGTAACGCCGGGAGAAAACGAGCAGCGCCCAGCAGCAGAACCGACCCAATCGCCATCGCGATCAGCGTTTCGAGTAATGAGAAACCGCGCGCGGCTACTGGCATAGGGATTCCCCCTCCCGACACAGGCGTATGCGCCCCCAATTGGAGACAATAATCCGCCACGCCCCGCCATCGCTTTGCAGCAGAATATGTCCGGCCCAAGCGCTGTTGCGCAGGCCGTAAAAGCCCATCCCAACCGTCAGGTGCCGCAACGTAATCTCCGGCCACTGCGGCTGCAGGGTAAAAGGCGTTTTCGCACTACAATTAGCATTTTCACCCGTTGCGCTCAGGCACCAACCGCCAGCCGATTGACCGGCGCTGATAACACGGTCGCGGTTGTGCCAGTTGGCGTCATCGCGCAGCAACACAAGGTAATCACGTACCTGGCAGGCGACTTGCCACAGGCGTTGTTGTTGCTGCCAGCGATGCCAGCCATACATACCACTGGCGCTGAGGATAACCACCAGCATCATCGTGACCAACATTTCGATCAGGGTGTAGCCATGTTGTCTGTTCATGGCGTCGAGTATGTGTTGGTCTATTGATCAATTCGACTGGCAAATCAGTACCCTGCGTGGCGGATCGGAAAATAGTCGCGCTGTTGCAGGATGTTGAACGTAGTCAGGAAGCAGGCTCGCAAAACAGGAAAGAAAAAATGCAGGTAAGGTCTGCCGGGGGATAAAAAAAACCGGCGCCACTCGCACTGGCGCCGGTTTGTCGTCTACGCGACTACGCGAAGAGTTTAAATCGCTACAGGCGCTTTAATGCCTGGATGCGGGTCATAACCTTCTATTTCGAAGTCTTCAAAACGGTAGTCAAAAATCGATGCCGGTTTGCGTTTAATAACCAGTTTCGGCAGTGAACGCGGTTCACGACTGAGCTGCAGGTCGGTCTGTTCCAGGTGGTTGCTGTACAGGTGGGTATCCCCGCCAGTCCAGACGAAATCTCCCACTTCCAGATCGCACTGCTGCGCCACCATATGCACCAGCAGCGCGTAACTGGCGATATTGAACGGCAGGCCAAGGAATACGTCACAGGAGCGCTGGTACAACTGGCAGGAGAGCTTGCCGTCCGCGACGTAGAACTGGAAGAACGCATGGCACGGCGCCAGCGCCATTTTATCCAGTTCGCCGACGTTCCACGCAGACACGATAATGCGGCGGGAATCCGGGTCGTTTTTCAGCTGCTCCATTACCGTACTGATCTGGTCGATATGGCGGCCATCCGGCGCAGGCCAGGAGCGCCATTGCTTACCGTAGACCGGCCCCAGATCGCCGTTTTCATCTGCCCACTCGTCCCAGATGGTGACGTTGTTTTCGTGCAGATAGGCAATATTGGTGTCGCCCTGCAGGAACCACAGCAGTTCATGGATGATGGAGCGTAAATGACAGCGCTTGGTGGTCACCAGCGGGAAGCCTTCCTGCAGGTTAAAACGCATCTGATGGCCGAAGATAGAGATCGTGCCAGTACCGGTGCGGTCATTTTTTTGCGTGCCCTCTGCAAGCACTTTCTGCATCAAATCAAGATACTGTTTCATGGTTCCTCAAGAGTTTTGTTGCTGCGGGCGGTGACGATACGCCCAAACCATCATAATGATACCCGCAAGCACCATCGGAATCGAAAGAATCTGCCCCATGCTGATGTACTGGACCCAGCCGCCGGTAAACTGCGCATCCGGCTGGCGGAAGAATTCCACGATGATGCGGAACAGGCCGTAGCCGATCAGGAACAGGCCGGAAACGGAGCCGGTCGGGCGCGGTTTGCGGATAAACAGGTTCAGGATCAGGAACAACACCACGCCTTCCAGCGCCAGCTCATAGAGCTGCGAGGCGTGACGCGGCAGCGCGCCGTAGGTATCAAACAGCGATTGCCATTCCGGGTGCGACGGCAGCAGCGCCAGATCTTCCGCGCGCGAGCCCGGGAAAATCATCGTATAGTGGAAGCTCGGATCAACGCGCCCCCACAGTTCGCCGTTAATGAAGTTGCCCAAACGCCCGGCGCCCAGTCCAAACGGGATCAGCGGCGCGATGAAATCAGAAACCTGGAAGAAGGTGCGCTTGGTGCGTTTAGCGAAGATGATCATCACCAGAATCACACCGATCAGACCGCCGTGGAACGACATGCCGCCGTCCCAGACGCGGAACAGGTACAGCGGATCGCTGAGGAAGACCGGCAGGTTGTAGAACATCACATAGCCGATACGGCCGCCGAGGAACACGCCGAGGAAGCCTGCATACAGCAGGTTTTCTACTTCGTTTTTTGTCCAACCGCTGCCCGGACGATTAGCCCGACGGGTGGCCAGCCACATCGCAAAGACAAAACCAACCAGGTACATCAAGCCGTACCAGTGGAGGGAGACCGGTCCAATGGAAAATATTACCGGATCGAACTCCGGAAAATGCAGGTAGCCACTATTCATCTGTCACCATAAAGACTTGTTATTCCGCCGAAAGTGGACAGCGGTGATGATCCGTGCACGTTGAAAACGGACACTCCAAAGGAGGCGAATGATAACATAAGCGTTTAGTGCAATCCGCGCCGAACGTGTAAAAGATATGTATACGGATGCTAACGGAGCGTGGTTTTCCCCGGGCTACCGTTATCGCCCGCCGCGAATCAGGCCGCCGAGACCGCGACGCTCCATAAATGCCGCCACCTGATGGCGCACTTCGGTCGTCATCTGCGCTTCCAGGCTACGGCGCGACAGCTCCTGCGCCTCTTCGATATCAATGCGGCGCAGCAGATATTTCACCCTCGCCACCGAACGGCCGTTCATCGACAGATGCCGGTAGCCGAGGCCAATCAGGATGGTGACGCACATCGGATCGCCGGCCATCTCGCCGCACAGACGAAGATCGATGCCAAAACGCTCGGCGTCATGGGCAATCATCGCCAGCGCCCGTAATACCGCGGGATGCAGACAATCGTACATATTGGCGACCCGCGTATTGTTGCGGTCGACCGCCAGAATGTACTGCGTCAGGTCGTTGGTGCCGACCGAAATAAAGTCGATGCGGTTCGCCAGTTGCGGCAGCATAAAGACCATCGACGGCACTTCCAGCATCACGCCAAGGCGCGGGCGCGGAATGGCATAACCAATCATCTCTTCGACTTCACGGCTGGCGCGTTCAATCAGACGGCGGGCTTCATCGACTTCTTCAAGATTAGTCACCATCGGCAGCAAAATGCTCAGGTTGCCAGTGGCGGCGTTAGCGCGCAGCATCGCACGCACCTGAATCAGGAAGATCTCCGGCTGATCGAGCGTGATGCGGATCCCACGCCAGCCAAGGCAGGGATTTTCTTCGCTGATCGGCATATACGGCAGCTGCTTGTCGGCGCCGATGTCCAGCGTACGCAGGGTGACCGGTTTGCTGTTAAACATCTGCAGCATGCCCTGATACTGGGCGACCTGTTCCTCTTCCGATGGGAAGCCGCTCTGCAGCATAAAGGGAATCTCGGTACGATAGAGGCCAATGCCGTCGATAAAGCTGCCGAGCTTCTCTTCATGCTCCGGGCTCAGGCCGGCATTGAGCATCACCTTCACCCGCTCGCCGCTTTTCAGCTCTGACACGCGTTCAAGATCGTCTTCCGCCAACCGGCTGAGTTCGTTCTCTTCGCTGATTAAGCGTTGATACTCCTGCAGCAGTACCGGTTCGGGATCGACCAGCAGATCGCCGCGGTAGCCATCGACGATCAAGGTGTGGCCATGCAGCAGCGACGGTTGAATATCGGCACCCATCACCGTTGGGATGCCCAACGCACGCACCATGATCGCCGCGTGGGAGTTGGCCGCACCATCGCGTACCACCACGCCGGCTAAACGATCCTGCGGCACTTCCGCAAGCGTCGTCGCCGACAGTTCGTCGGCCACTAAAATAATGCGCTCGGGCCAGGTGTTCGGCCCCTGAGTCGTATCGTCGAGATGAAACAGCAGCCGCTGTCCGAGGGTGCGTAAATCCCCTGCTCGCTCTTTCAGATAGCCATCGCTGAGCGCGGCAAACTGCTCGGCAAACTTCTCGATGATCTTTTTCACCGCCCATTCAGCGACGGAGCCTTTATCGACTTCATCGAATAGCTCGCGGCGCAGGCGCGCATCGGATAACAGATGCGAATAGAGGTCAAAAATCGCCGCGGTCTCTTTTTGCGCCCCGGCGGCATAGCGTTTGCTGTAGCGACGGAACTCATTCGCCGCTTCTTCCAGCGCGCCGGTCAAACGCTCGCGCTCGGAAGCAGTATCCAGCGTCGAGGCCTCATAGACCTGTTCCATCAGCGGAAGGCTGGCGTCCATCCAGCCTTCCGCTATCGCCACCCCGGATGAGGCCGGCAGCGCGCGAATGCGAGTTTGGCGGTACTGGCCAAACAGCGCGTTAAGCTGCGATTGCGAGAGGATGGCGGCCATCTGCGTGGCAAGGGTGACAAGGAAAGATTCTTCGCTTTCATCGAACTGACGCAGCTCGCGCTGCTGAACAACCAGTACGCCCAGCAGCTGGCGCCGCTGGATGATCGGCACGCCAAGGAAGGCGCGGAAACGCTCCTCCTTAACGGCCGGAATGTATTTAAAGCTCGGGTGCTTTTGCGCGTCAGCCAGGTTGATAGGTTCAGCCAGCCGCCCCACCAGACCCACGAGACCTTCATCAAATGCGAGTGCGACTGTGCGCCCACGGGGTTTTTTCAGCCCGCGCGTAGCCATCAGGTAATAGCAGCGTCGATCGTTGTCAGCCAGGTAAACCGAACAAACTTCGGTTTCCATCGCTTTACAGATATCCGTGACCAGGATATCCAGCGCCTCATTTAAACGCGGCGCGCTGGCGACCTTCTCGACTATTTCTCGCAACCGAGTGAGCATAATGTGCGTGGCTTAACCTCTTTTACGTCGATAAGCAGGCGCGCTTTGCGGCTTGGATGCGGTTTCCGCAAGCGACATAGTGACGCCTGCAAACTCTTTCATCACCCGGCGGTAAACGTCGCGCTTAAACGACACCACCTGACGAACCGGGTACCAATAACTTACCCAACGCCAGCCATCAAACTCAGGTGTACTGCTGGTTTGCATATTAATTGCCGTATCGCTGCCGACCAGTTGTAGAAGAAACCACTTCTGCTTCTGACCGATACAAACCGGCTTTGTGTCCCAACGCACCAAACGTTTAGGCAACTTGTAACGCAGCCAGTTACGGGTTGAGGCCAGGATCCGCACATCTTTACGGCTTAACCCAACCTCTTCGAACAATTCCCGATACATTGCCTGCTCGGCGGACTCACCTGGATTAATGCCCCCTTGCGGGAACTGCCACGAGTGCTGACCATAGCGCCGGGCCCACATCACCTGGCCCTGGCGGTTACAGATTACAATGCCGACATTTGGGCGGTAGCCATCGTCATCAATCACCGGACTACCTCAAAATAAGCTTCAATGTGAATGATTGTTTCACACTCGTTGGAAACGGTAAACCACTCTCTGTGCCCCGTGATAACGGATAACATTTGAATAACTCACAGTAATCACCCGAGTTATAAACAGCGAAAGCCATCCCTGTCCCATTTTATTCACTTTTTCTGTGGATAGAGTTGTGAAGAAGTACGGAATTAACCAGGGAAAACCCGGAGTAATCCGAACTACTTAGAGATGACAGTCTTTAATAATGACATACTATTCATTAAGTTATCACGATATCCACTTACAAATTACAGCATAACGTGATGATCATCACATATGCGATCCGGCAGCTGATGAAAGATCGAACAATGCCGGTTTTATCCACAGATAAAGCACACTCACCGGGCACATTTTGTCTAAAAATTCGATTTTCGTCTCACGTCAAGGCTGTAGATCGAACCAGTAGTGAGGCTTTTCCCCAGTTATCCCATTTTTCTGTGGATAACATGGTGTAAGATCCTGTTCATTGTCAGTGACCAGTTCTGGAAAACCCATTTTCACTCTTTTCAAAAACAAGAAAACAAATAAAAAAACACATATAAATCATCACATTGTCATAGTTACTCAGAAAAAGGTAAACTCTATCCACAACGCGCCAAAATAGCGCTTATTTTTTAATCAGAGGTTCCACCATGCCCGCCATCGCTCCACTTACCGCTCCGCCGCAAAGTCAGGAGCAACTCCTCACGCAGGCCCAGCGGCTGGCGGGTTATACGCTGGGCGAACTGGCGGCGCTGGCGGGGATTCCTATTCCTCGCGATTTGAAACGCGATAAAGGCTGGATTGGCATCCTGCTGGAGATTTGGCTGGGGGCTAGCGCCGGAAGCAAACCCGAGCAGGATTTTGCCGCCTTGGGCGTAGAGCTAAAAACCATTCCCATCGACCGCCAGGGGCGACCGCTGGAAACCACCTTCGTCTGCGTCGCGCCATTGACGGGCAACAGCGGCGTGACCTGGGAGAGCAGCCACGTGCGGCATAAGCTGCAACGCGTCCTGTGGATCCCGGTGGAAGGCGAACGCGAGATCCCGCTGGCGGAGCGCCGGGTCGGCGCGCCGCTGCTGTGGACGCCAAGCGCGGAAGAAGACCACCAGTTGCGCATGGACTGGGAAGAACTGATGGATCTCATCGTACTCGGTCAGGTTGAACGGATCACCGCCCGCCACGGTGAAGTACTGCAGTTACGCCCGAAAGCCGCCAACAGTAAGGCGTTAACCGAGGCCATCGGCGCTCATGGCGAACCGATCCTCACCCTACCGCGCGGCTTCTATCTGAAGAAGAATTTCACCGGCGCGTTACTGGCGCGGCATTTTCTAATAGGACATGAATAATTTTTTGTTCTGCCGCAACGCCTGCATATAATTACGGCTTTATTTTTTGCAGGACTTTGAACAATGTTATTTGCATGGATAACCGATCCTAACGCCTGGCTGGCGCTCGGCACGCTGACGCTGCTGGAGATCGTTCTCGGGATCGATAATATTATTTTTCTCTCTCTGGTTGTCGCCAAACTACCCACCGCTCAACGCGCCCACGCGCGGCGTGTCGGGTTGATGGGCGCAATGTTGATGCGCCTTGGCCTGCTGGCGTCCATCGCCTGGGTGGTTAAACTCACCAACCCGTTATTTACCGTACTGGGTCAGGAGATCTCGTTTCGCGACCTGATCTTACTGCTCGGCGGCCTGTTCCTGATTTGGAAAGCGAGTAAAGAGATCCACGAATCGATCGAAGGCGAGGAAGAAGGCCTTAAAACTAACGTCCACTCCTTCCTTGGCGCCATTGTGCAGATCATGCTGCTGGATATCATCTTCAGCCTCGATTCGGTGATTACCGCCGTCGGCCTTTCCGATCATCTGTTCATTATGATGGCCGCCGTGGTGATTGCGGTTGGGGTAATGATGTTTGCCGCACGCTCTATTGGCGACTTCGTCGACCGTCACCCATCGGTAAAAATGCTGGCGCTGTCATTCCTGATCCTCGTCGGCTTCACCTTGATGCTGGAGAGTTTCGATGTGCATGTACCGAAAGGCTACATCTATTTCGCCATGTTCTTCTCCATCGCCGTCGAAAGCCTCAACCTGATGCGGAATAAGAAAAACCCGCTGTAAGCCACAAAATTGCAGCCTGGAAACGGGTTGCAATCCTTTTTAAGACTTTACTGCTTTTTATGTCTCACAAATCAGGCTATTAATATACTGGTACGAGGTGCGGCCATAAGAGAGGTAACGACGATGAAAAAATGGGCAGTATTGATTTCCGCCGTAGGACTGGCGTTCTCGGTTTCCGGTTGCAGCAGCGATTATGTCATGGCGACCAAAGACGGACGTATGATTCTGACTGACGGTAAACCGGCGGTTGACGATGATACCGGTTTGATTAGCTATGAAGATCAGCAAGGCAATAAAATGCAGATCAACCGCGACGACGTGTCACAGATTATTAAGCGTTAAGCTTTTTCGTCGGCTTGCAGCATAACGGCCCTGCGCCCGAGTGCCGCGTTTTCCGACTAACACAGCCACAGAAAAGAGTCGGGATCCCCCTGATATATCCCTCAGGGTTCTTCCCCTTCAGGATCACCAGACCCGGCTTTTTTGATTTTTTCCTTTCTCTTTTTCTCTCCCTCTGCCATGTTGTTACTCCCATAAGCCTTCAAGCACTTTGAAGCTTGCGGGGAAATAGTCCTTGTCGGGAAACACCTGACCTTGTTGATAAAAATAAGGAAGCCGGCTATGCAGTATCACCGTATCCCACACAGTTCTCTTGAAATCAGCACGCTGGGGCTGGGCACAATGACGTTTGGTGAACAAAATAGCGAGGCCGACGCTCATGAACAGCTCGACTACGCCGTAAGTCAGGGAATTAACCTGATCGATGTCGCCGAAATGTATCCTGTCCCGCCGCGCCCGGAAACCCAGGGCCTGACCGAAACCTACGTCGGCAACTGGCTGGCGAAACGCGGCAACCGCGAAAAACTGGTTATCGCCTCTAAAGTCAGCGGCCCGGCGCGCAATAACGACAGCAGCATTCGCCCGAACCACGCCCTGGATCGCAAAAACATTCGTGACGCCCTGCACGACAGCCTCAAGCGTCTGCAAACCGATTATCTCGATCTCTACCAGGTGCACTGGCCGCAGCGGCCAACCAACTGTTTCGGCAAACTTGGCTACAGCTGGAACGACTCGGCGCCGGTGGTCACGCTGCTGGATACGCTGGAGGCGCTGACCGAATTCCAGCGCGCGGGCAAAATTCGCTATATCGGCGTTTCCAACGAAACCGCATTCGGCGTCATGCGTTATCTGCACCTGGCCGATAAGCATGACCTGCCGCGCATCGTGACGATTCAAAACCCGTACAGTCTGCTAAACCGTAGCTATGAAGTGGGTCTGGCGGAAGTCAGCCAATATGAAGGCGTGGAGCTGCTAGCTTATTCCTGCCTGGCATTCGGTACGCTGACCGGTAAGTACCTTAACGGCGCGCAACCGGCCGGGGCACGTAATACGCTGTTCAGCCGTTTCACCCGCTACAGCGGCGAGCAGGCGCAGAAAGCGGTTGCCGCCTATGTGGATATCGCCAAACGCCACCATCTCGATCCGGCGCAAATGGCGCTGGCCTTCGTGCGTCGCCAACCGTTTGTCGCCAGCACCCTGCTGGGCGCGACGACGATGGCGCAACTGCAGACCAACGTCGAGAGTTTGCATCTTGAACTGAGCGAAGAGGTGTTAGCAGAGATTGAAGCGGTGCATAAGGTGTATACCTACCCGGCACCGTAAGAAAGTAAAACCCCGGGTGGCGGCATAAACGCCTTACCCGGGCTACCACGTCTCTGAACGGGAAGCTATTTACCCCGTCCCCACCACCACAGCGCGGCGATGGCCAGCGCAAAGACCGCGCCAAACCCGATTCCCACCCCCACCGGCGGGATCCCGATGCTGACCGCCAGCGAGTACAGGCCCAGCATCAACAGCATGGCCACGTTTTCGCCAAGGTTCTGCACCGCAATGGCATTCCCCGCGCCGACGGTATGCTTACCACGCTCCTGCAGCAGCGCATTCAACGGCACAATAAAGAAACCGCCGAATATGCCGAGCAACAGCAGCAGCCCGAACGCTGGCAGCAACGACTGCTGCACCGCAAAGACGACGACCGCGACGCCGATCAATATCCCGGCGGGCATACAACGCGAGACGGTTTCCAGCGTCACCAACTTCGCTGCTGCGGCAGCGCCAATGACAATCCCCACGGCGACCATCGCATTGAGATAGGTCGGCATCGCGTTGCTGGTGATCCCCAGCGCCACCGGCACCCAAATCACCAGCAGAAAGCGCAGCGTCACCCCCGCCCCCCAGAACAGGCTGGTGCCCATTAATGAGAAACGGGTTTCGCTATTGCGCCACAGCGTTTTGCAGGCGCTAAAGAAACTGTGGGTCATCGGCCTGAAGCGCCACGACTGCCCCGGACGGGCCGCCGGCAGTTTCGGGATCCACAGGTTCGCCACCACCGCGCCGCCGTAAACCAACGCACAAACGATAAGTGCCGCCAGCACGTGCCAGTCGGCGAGAATGCCTCCCGCCATCGACCCTAACAGGATCGCCGCGATGGTCGATGACTCCATTAATCCGTTAGCCTTCACTAACTTATCGCCGGTGGTCAGTTCGCCGAGAATACCGTATTTCGCCGGAGAATAGGCCGCCGCGCCGATCCCCACCAGCGTATAGCCGATAAACGGGTTGACGCCAACGCAGATGCACCCGGCGCCAAGCAGCTTCAGGCCATTCGCGACCATCATCACCCGCCCTTTGGCAAAGCTATCGGCGAACTGGCCGACAAATGGCGCAAAGAGAATGTAAGCGCCCACAAACAACATTTGCAGTACCGGCTGGCTCCACTCCGGATAGTAGAGTTGCTTCATCAGCGCCAGGGTCGCGAACAGCAGCGCGTTGTCGCCGAAGGCCGACAGGAACTGGGCGCAGATCACCGCCACCATCCCTTTTGAGTACAGCGAAGCGTTAGTGTGCACTGACTCACTCATTTGAATGTTCCGCCTCTTCAACCATGCCTTTCAGGGTGACAAAGTCAGGCTTGCCACTGCCCAGCACCGGCAGCTGTTTCAGCCAACGAATGTCGCGCGGCACCGCCAGTTCCGGCACGCCATGCTCACGCGCATAGCGCAGCAGTTTTTCACGATTCAGTTCATTATCGGTGGTAAACAGCACCAGCGCCTCGCCTTTGCTGGCGTCCTGCTTAATCGCCGTAGCGTGCATTTTGTCCGGCGAGACCGCCAGCGCCACCTGCTCGACCATCTCCAGTGAAACCATCTCCCCGGCAATTTTGGCGAAGCGCTTGGCACGGCCCTGAATACGGACGTAGCCCTGCTCGTCAAAGGCGACAATATCGCCAGTGTCGTACCAGCCGCTTTCCACTTCGCCATGCTGGTTCTCTGCGCTCGGCGCTTCCAGCACGCCCGGGTTTTCCACCCGCAGATAGCCTTTCATAATGTTTGGCCCTTTCAGCTGCAGGCGCCCACCCAGCTCGATGCCCGGCATCGCCAGCAGTCTGGCGTCCATCCCCGGAAGAATGCGCCCAACGGTGCCGACTTTCGCCGCCATCGGCACGTTAATGGAGACCACCGGCGCGCACTCGGTAACGCCATAGCCCTCAAGAATGCGCAGGCCGAATTTGTCCTGCCACAGTTGCTTCGTGCTGTCCTGCAGTTTCTCCGCCCCGGCCACCACGTAGCGCAAACGATAAAAATCATACGGGTTAGCGAAACGCGCATAGTTGGCGAGGAAAGTCGAGGTCCCGAACAGGACGGTACAGTTGCGGTCATAGACCAGCTCAGGCACCACACGATAGTGCAGCGGGCTGGGATAGAGGAACACTTCCGCGCCGGTAAACAGCGGCGTCAGCAGGCCGACCGTCAAACCGAAAGAGTGGAACAGCGGCAGCGCCGACATAAAGCGGTCATTCGCCGTGAAGTCGGCGATGGTTTTAATCTGCTCGACGTTGGCCAGCAGGCTCTTATGGCTATGCACCACCCCTTTTGGGTTGCCCTCTGAACCGGAGGTAAAGAGGATCATTGCCGCATCTTCCGGCTGTTGTCGCACCTGCGCCAGACGCGGCGCCAGCAGATGACCAAAGATCCACAGTTTGTCGGCGGTGGTCACGTCGCCTTTTAAATCTTCAAGAAACACCCAGCGTACCTGGGTCAGCTGTTCCGGCAGATGCCAAAGCTTGCCCTTATCGAGGAAGGTGCGGGAGGTGAAAATCGTGTTGATTTCCGCCGCGGTAATCGCACTGCTCAGGCCCTTCACCCCGGCGGTATAGTTCATCATCGCCGGAATACGCCCGCGGGCGATAGCGCCGAAAATCACCGCCGCGCTGATGCCGGCGTTCGGCAGCATCAGGCCGATTTTCTCGCCCTGCGCGCTGTATTTCTCCAGGATGCGGGCGACGAACAGCGTTTTGGTCAGCAGTTTGCGATAGGTATCCGGCTGGAAGTTAATATCTTCCACGCACAGTTTGCGCGCACCGAAGCGATCCTGCGCCGCCAGTAACGATTCATACAGCGTTTCACGCGGGCGTACCGCCATGCGCGCTTCCATCATGATTTGGTGCAGCATTTCGCCGGCGATTTTCCGCCGGTCGCGGGCGCGCGGCGCTTCCGGCATCGGCAAACGCGTCGGCGGCAGTAAATGAAGCTGGATACGTGGGAACGGGCGGCGTTTCACCAGCCCCTTCAGGCGGCTGAACGGCGTAAGCTCAGCGCCTTCAATACGCAGCGGCACAATCGTCGCTTTAGACTTTGCGGCGACAAACGCCGCGCCGTCGTAGATTTTCATCAGCGAACCGCTTACCGTCAGGCGGCCTTCCGGGAAGATAACGACCGGCCGCCCTTGTTCCACCAGGCGCACCAGATGCTTGATTGACATCGGCTTGGTTGGGTCCAACGGGACAAAATCAATGAGCGGCGTCAGCGCCCGCATAAACCAGCGCTGGCTAATCGAGGTATAGACCGCAAACACCGGGCGAACGGGTAAAAATAACGCCAGTAAAATACCGTCGAGAAATGAGACGTGGTTTGGCGTAATTAATACTCTTTCCTGGTACAGCGCCTGGGTGTCTCCGGTCAACCGCACCCGATACAATCCTTTGAACAGTAATCGAAAAAATCCCAACAGCATGACGACTCCGCGTAGCCGGTTTAGTAATCCATGCAGGTTACATGAGAAGGCGGGGAAAATGCAGTGAGGGGGGTTAAATTAAGGATAAAAAAAACCTGCGCATCCGCGCAGGCCGGTGCAAGATAATCAGTACGAAGTGCGTACTTAAGAAACTCACCAATCAATACCTCTGGGACCCTGATTGTCGCGGTTTTGCCGACGATCGCGCCAGCGCAAAAACGCAAGGGAATGAGCCTAAGTGCAACCAGGTATTACGATTTTCGCCATCTGTAACAGCCTGAATCACAGGCAAAAAAAAACCTGCGCATCTGCGCAGGTTGGTGTAATTAAGTGGTCAACCTGAAGTTGACTCCACCTATCAATACCTCTGGGATAGCCAGAATATCAACGCATCACTCGGCTAAACCAGCGAACATTCGCAACAGCTAATCGCAAAGTGTAACCAAAGATGAGAATTATCATTTCGCCGTTGCATCCCGCGCATCGCGTTGTGTAACTTTTTCACCAGTAATTCCCGGTTGTGTCACATTTGTATCACCCCGTCCGCCCGCAGCCTTGAATCTGCCACGCTTTCCCGTAACATAATTATCATGTAAACGCTTACCCTAAAAAAGGTCTGGTATGGCGACAATTAAGGATGTAGCCCGACTCGCTGGAGTGTCCGTCGCTACCGTCTCACGCGTTATCAACAACTCGCCAAAAGCGAGTGAAGCCTCTCGTCAGTCGGTGACGGCGGCGATGGAAACTCTGAACTATCACCCCAACGCCAATGCCCGCGCGCTGGCGCAGCAGTCAACGGAAACCATCGGTCTGGTGGTGGGCGACGTCTCCGATCCTTTCTTCGGCGCGATGGTCAAAGCCGTCGAGCAGGTGGCCTACGCCACCGGTAACTTCCTGCTTATCGGTAACGGCTACCACAACGAGCAAAAAGAGCGTCAGGCGATTGAACAACTAATTCGCCACCGCTGCGCGGCACTGGTGGTGCACGCTAAGATGCTCTCTGACGATGAGCTGGCAGGATTGATGAAACAGATCCCCGGCATGGTGCTGATTAACCGCATCGTTCCCGGTTTTGAGCAGCGCTGTGTCGCACTCGATGACCGCTACGGCGCCTGGCTGGCGACTCGTCACCTGATTCAGCAGGGCCACAGCCGCATTGGCTATATCTGCTCCAACCACGCGATTTCCGATGCCGAAGACCGCCTGCAGGGCTATTACGATGCCTTAAAAGAGAGCGGTCTGCCGATCAACGACCGGTTGGTGACCTTTGCTGAACCGGACGAAAGCGGAGGCGAGTTGGCGATGACTGAACTGCTAGGACGCGGTAGAAACTTTACCGCCGTTGCCTGTTACAACGATTCAATGGCCGCTGGCGCGATGGGTGTGCTCAACGACAACGGTATTGAGGTGCCGCAGGAAATTTCGCTGATTGGCTTCGATGACGTACTGGTTTCGCGCTATGTGCGCCCGCGCCTGACGACCGTACGTTATCCCATCGTCACGATGGCGACCCAGGCGGCAGAGCTGGCGTTAGCGCTGGCGGAACAGCGCCCGGCGCCGGAAATTACCCACCTGTTCAGCCCGACCCTGGTGCGCCGTCACTCGGTGATTGCGACAGCGGAAGGTGATAAATCGTAACGATACAGGCTCACGGCGGCGGCCGGGTAATCCAGACCCTCGCCGATATAGCGCCAGCCGAAGCGCTCGTAAAAATCGCGGCAGGCGGAGTACAGATAGAGCTGTGAATAACCGCCGTCGCGAGCATAGTCGATGACGTGCTGCTGTAATTTCCCTGCGATCCCCTGCCCACGCGCCGTCTCGGCGACAAACAACGCCGCCATCCACGGAAACAGATCCTGGCGGCTTAGCAAATCGCAGCGCCAGAGCCCCACCGTGCCCAACAGCGTATCGCCGTCGGTGGCGATAAACGTCAACGGCAACGTTGCCGGCGTTTGGCTATGTTCAACAATGCTGACAAAAAATTCCCGCGGCAGCGTACCGCCGGAAAAAGCCTGCCATAGCCACTCGGCAACCTGCGGCGCATGTTGCGGCGCGGCGTATAATGGTTGAATCTGCATACCTTTCCCCCTAATCATCGGCGCATTTTAGCACGGCGCATACCCCGCCTGCGCCCGGACGCCGCTCCCAACAAAATCATTTATCGCTATTTCCTGTAAAAAGCGTGATCGCGATAGTCGTTTGCTTGTCGTCAGGATCATATCCCTATGAATGTCTGTGATAAACTGCGACCTATCACGGGTTATCAGGAATCGACGAATGGCAACAATGCTGGATGTCTCAATACGCGCAGGCGTCTCGAAAGCGACGGTTTCCCGCGTGTTGAACGGCACAGGTCAGGTAAAAGAGAGTACCCGCCAACAGGTATTCAAAGCGATGGAAGAGCTGGGCTATCGCCCCAATTTCCTCGCCCGCTCGCTGGCGAACCGCACCAGCAACAGCATCGGCCTGGTGGTCTCGACGTTCGACGGTTTTTACTTTGGCCGCCTGCTACAGCAGGCGTCACGGCAGACCGAGGCCTGGGGTAAACAGCTGATTGTCACCGACGGCCACGATGCTCCCGAACGGGAAGAAGCAGCGGTGCAGATGCTTGCCGACCGCCAGTGCGACGCCATTGTGCTCTACACCCGTCATATGAGCGAACAGAAAATCATGTCGCTTATCGAATCCATTGAAACGCCGCTGGTGGTGATTAACCGTGATGTCAGCCAGGCGCGAGAGCGCTGCGTATTCTTCGAACAGCAGGAAGCGGCATTTCAGGCCGTCGACTATCTGATTACCCAGGGACACCGCGATATCGCCTGTCTCACCGTGCCGATGCATACGCCGACCGGTAAAGCGCGTCTGGCGGGCTATCGTAGCGCGCTGGAAAAACACGGTATTGCGTGGGAACCGGCGCGCGTGAAGTACGGTGATTCAACCATGACCCGCGGCTATGAACTGTGTCGCGAATTGCTGCAGGAAAAGACGCCGTTTAGCGCCCTCTTTTCTTGTAACGACGATATGGCATTGGGCGCCTCGAAAGCACTATACCAGGCGGGGTTGCGTATTCCGCAGGATGTTTCGCTCTTCGGCTTTGACGACGCTCCCAGCGCAAAATGGCTGGAGCCGGGTTTATCGACGGTTTACCTACCGATTGACAATATGATCACCACCGCCATCGACCAGGCGATTAAACTCGCCAACGGTCGGCCGATCGAAACCATCCCGCCGTTCACCGGTACGCTAGTCCTGCGTGAATCGGTGACGACGGGGCCGTTCTTTAAATAAGTTCCAGCGCCAGCAGCTCCTGAATAGTCTGACGACGGCGAATCAGGCGTGCGCTGCCGTTGTCGAACAGCACTTCCGGCAATAATGGGCGGCTGTTGTAGTTCGAAGACATCGATGCGCCGTAAGCGCCGATGTCGTGCAGCACCAGATAATCCCCCGGCGCGACCGCCGGCAGTAGGCGCGTTTCCACTTTTCCGCCCTCCTGCTGGGTAAAGACGTCGCCGGATTCACACAGCGGCCCGGCAACAACCGTTTCCAGCTGTGGCGCGCCGCTCAGATCGCGCCCGTCCGCCGCCAGCGCGCTAATGTGGTGATAGCTGCCGTACATCGCCGGGCGCATCAGATCGTTAAAACCGGCATCAATCAGCACAAAGTGGCGACTGCCCATCTCTTTCACGCTGCGTACCTGCGATACCAGCACGCCGGACTCCGCCACCAGGAAACGTCCCGGTTCGATCTCCAGCTTCACCGGATGCCCCAGATGTTTGGCGATCTGCTCGCGCGCCGCGTTCCACAGGCCGAAGTAATGATCGGTATCGATCGCCTCTTCACCTTCGTGATACGGGATAGACAACCCGCCGCCAGCGGAGATCGCCTGCAGATCCTGGCCGAATTCCACCACCTGGCGCACCATCGCGCCGCACACCTGCTCAAGATGGCCGTAATCAACGCCGGAGCCGATATGCATATGGATACCGACCAGCCGCAGCTGATGGCGGCGAATCACCTCCAGCGCCTGCGGCAGCTGGCTGAACCAGATACCGTGCTTGCTGTTTTCGCCGCCGGTGTTGGTCTTCTGGCTATGACCATGGCCAAATCCTGGGTTCACGCGCAGCCAGACGCGGTGGCCCGGCGAGACTTCGCCAAGCTGGTCAAGCATATCCACAGAGCCGGCATTCACCGGGATCTGCAATTCTTTCACTCGATCAAGGGTTGCTCGATCGATCAGATCGGCGGTAAAGACGATATCGTCCGGATACTGCTGCGGATCGTAACCTGCCGCCAACGCGCGCTCGATCTCGCCAAGCGATACGGAATCAACCTTTACGCCCTGCTCGCGCATCAGGCGCAGAATATGAATATTGGAACAGGCTTTCTGTGCGAAGCGCACCACGTCGAACTGGCTGAGCTTAGCAATCTGACGGCGGATAATCTGCGCGTCATAGACCCACACCGGGCAGCCGAATTCAGCAGGAAGGCGCAGAAGGTTATTGGCGGTCAGATCGGTATCGGTGGCATTAAGCGAGCGTGGCATGGCGAACTCCGGAAGTTGTGCGTGTTTTATCTCTGTTTTGTACGATTACGCCACAGCGCGGAGGGAATAAAAAATATCGTTTTATCGCGAGTCTATGCAAAAATGATATGGATACCTGATACTACCCGAGAACCGCCATGCCCGCCGTCAATTTACGCCATATAGAGATCTTCCACGCGGTGATGACCACCGGCAATCTGACCGAAGCGGCGCGGATGCTGCACACCTCGCAGCCCACGGTCAGCCGCGAGCTGGCGCGCTTTGAAAAGGTGCTCGGTTTAACGTTGTTTGAACGCGCCCGCGGCCGTCTGCAGCCGACGGTACAGGGACTGCGTCTGTTTGAAGAGGTGCAGCGTTCATGGTACGGACTGGACCGCATCGTCAGTGCGGCGGAGAGCCTGCGTGAATTTCGCCAGGGCGAGCTATCAGTGGTGTGCCTGCCGGTCTTTTCCCAATCTTTTCTGCCCCTGCTGCTGCAACCGTTTCTGGCGCGCTACCCGGACGTCAGCCTACAGATCGTGCCGCAAGAGTCGCCGCTGCTGGAGGAGTGGCTGTCGGCGCAGCGCCACGATCTGGGGTTAACGGAAACGCTGCATACGCCAGCCGGTACCGAGCGCACGCCGCTGCTGACGTTAAATGAAGTCTGCGTGCTGCCGCAGGATCATCCGCTCGCCGCCAAAGACGAGCTCGCGCCCGCCGACTTCCACGGTGAAAACTATATCAGCTTGTCGCGTACCGACAGCTATCGCCAACTGCTCGACGCGCTGTTTCTCGAGCATCAGGTCAAGCGGCGGATGGTCGTTGAGACCCACAGCGCCGCGTCGATCTGTGCTATGGTGCGCGCCGGAGTGGGCATTTCGGTGGTCAACCCGCTCACTGCCCTCGACTACGCGGAAAGCGGCGTGGTGGTGCGGCGTTTCAGCGTCGATGTCCCGTTCACGGTTAGCCTGATCCGCCCGCTGCACCGTCCCGGTTCAGCGCTGGTCGATACTTTTATTCAGCACCTGAAAACCAGCCTGCCGCGTATAGAACAGCCGCTGGCGGCGGTGCTTAAGAGAGCATAAATTCCACCGCATCAGCAGCATGGATCGCGGCGGTATCGAATACCGGCAGCGGGCTGCTGTCCGTCGGCACCAGCAGACCGATTTCGGTACAGCCGAAGATAACCCCTTCCGCCCCCTGCGCCGCCAGCGCGTCGATAACCTGCAGGTAGTAGTCTCGCGAAGCATCGCTAAAGGTACCGAGACATAGCTCGTCAAAGATGATCTGATTGATGCGCGCCCGGTCGTCGACATCCGGGATTAGCGTATCGATGGCAAACTGCTGCTGCAGACGGCCGCGATAAAAATCCTGCTCCATGGTATAGCGAGTCCCCAGCAGCGCGACCCGCCGCTGGCCTTTAGCGCGGATTGCCCGCCCGGTGGCGTCGGCGATATGCAGAAACGGTACGTCGCAGCGGGCTTCGATCGCATCAGCGACCTTATGCATGGTGTTGGTGCACAACACGATACCTTCGGCGCCGGCCTGCTGTAATCCCTGCGCAGCCTGCGCGAGCATATCGCCCGCGCGGCCCCATTCTCCCGCCGACTGGCAGGCTTCAATCTCATGGAAATCAACGCTATGCAACAGTAAACTGGCGGAGTGCAGGCCGCCCAGACGCGCTTTAATTCCTTCGTTAATTAACCGGTAGTAGGGAATGGTCGATTCCCAGCTCATGCCGCCCAACAGGCCGATTGTTTTCATTGTCCGCTCCTCTGTGATTTTCTTCAGTGAACCAAACCTGTCGCGAACTTTCCACCGTTCCTGACAGGTATTCACCAGACCTAAAAAGCCAGCGGCGGCAATATCTGGTCATTTCACTAAATCAGTATAAGCGCAGCAAACGCCGAAGGGACAAACCCGGTCAGTTGTTACTGTTGATAAATTTCTCGCAGTAAACCGTAATCTCCGGGTAGGGTTGCTGCGTAACCCAGAGGTTAACGGCATCGACCATTGGCGGCGGGCCACATACGTAGAGATCAAAGCCCTCCTGATATACGTCCGTTAGGGTGACGTTATCTGTGATATATCCCGTTTTTCCCTGCCAATCCGGGCCCGGAGCGCTGAGCACTATCGTAAAGCAGAAAGCAGGCAGATGTGACTGATAGCCAATCAGTCTTTCCAGCTCACAAATATCCTCTTCGCTGCGAACGCCGTAAATCAGATGAATGGGATAGTCACACTGACTAAGCGCCAGCTTATCCAGCATTGCCAGAAATGCCGAAAGCCCTGTCCCTCCTGCCATCATGACCACCGGGCGTCGAATATCCCGAAGATAAAAAGTACCGTAAGGTGCTTCAATCTGCATACGATCGCCCGGTTTGCCTATCTGCCGAATATAGTGACTCATCACACCGTCAGGAAGAATACGTATCAGGAAGGCTAACGAATCGCCCTCAGGCCAGCTGGCAAACGAATAAGCGCGGGTGCTATTAGTGCCAGGAATATTTAATCGGGCGTACTGGCCAGGTAAATATTCCGGAATACTGGCGTTCTCTGGCACGATTTTCAGGATAGCGGTCGTCGGCGAAATATGTTGAATTTCACTCACCACGCCATCACAGACACCCTGATTTTCTGCGCACACGGTAGATGCAAAATTAAACGAAAATGTGGCATCAGAGTGAAGGTGCGTTTGGCAGGTCAGCACCTTACCATTTTCGAGGTCATGCTCATTAAGCGCATCATCATCAACATATTCCTGACTGTATTTTCCTGATTCACACGTTCCCTTGCAGGTGGCGCAAACACCTTCCCGGCAGTCGAACGGTAATCTGATGCCATTTTTAAGCGCCGCATCCAGCACGCTCTCTTTTTCAGCCACCGGGCAAAAAAGCGTTTTTCCATCGGCAAAAGTAAAGGCTGCTTTATAGTTCATGACGGCCTCCTACAGATGGTAAAAATCGAGCACAGAATTAATCGTATCGTTCAGAAGAATCACATGTTTACGCTTAATCCTCCACGAATCCGCCGAGGGAATAAGCGAGTAGGTGGCAAAACCATAAAATTCTTCACTGGTGCTATGGCGGTAATAAGAGGTTTTCCAGTTAGCGTTGACGGTTAAGGCGCCATGAGCCTGCGGAGTAATACGCACATTACTGATGAAATGAACGGTGCGCGGTAACGGTACGGCGGAAGCGGCCTTCCCGGTACGTAAGCGAAATACCCGATCCTCCAGCCCTGTTCTGTTGGCATAATAGATCAGCGACAACCCTTTGCGCGGGTCTTGAGTGACCAAATGTTCAGATTCCCACTGTGGAAGATGAAATTCACAGTCATCACAAAAAAGCGCCAGATACTCATCCCATTTTTTTGCATCACATAGTTCAGCTTTATGGAAAAGAAACTGCTCAATTTGATACTGGAGTTCTGCGTTCATCATTCGGCCTCGCGGATATTAAATGGGTTAATCTTTGCAGCCATCTCATCAAGGCCGTTGAGCAGAAATTGTTGCCAGTATCCGTGCTGATTAACGTATAACCCCTCATGGGTGAATTCAGTTCCGGTCATTGTCGGTGTAATGCCCAGCGTTTCTGAATTCGGCGTGGGGCCACGTTCCCAGCGGTCACAGCCGCGTGAAATATCGTTCCAGCGCTCAAGGCGTGCCTGGAATCCGCGTTGTGCCTCCCGGAATTCCACCAGGTCATCCGGCGTTCCCATCCCGGAAACATTAAAAAAGTCTTCAAACTGGCGAATTCGATTTTCACGATCGTCATCAGATTCATTTTTAACGCCAATGCAGAAGCTGTGGATCTCTGTTTTATTCCACGCGATCGGGCGAATGATCCGTAACTGTGAGCTAATCTGGTCGAGGAAAAACATGCTGGGATAAATATTCAGATTACGCAGGCGGTGCATCATCCATTCTGCGCGCGGCTGACCATGTTCCTGAATCAGGCGCGGCATAATATGCGCGTAGCCAGGGCGAACGGTAGGGTTAGGCATATCGCTGAATAACACGCTGTGGCCGTTTTTAAAGGCAAACCAGCCATCATCGGTATCCGCATCACCGGCCCCCAGTTTGCTGTAATCCAGCGTTTGACTGGCTCCCGGATGGAGTTGCTCATTAACCTGCTGGCGATGCTGAACCGTCGTCACATAGTTGTAGTGGACCGTGGAGACATGATAGCCATCCAGACCGTTCTCATTTTGCAGCTTCCAGTTGCCTTCATAAGTATAAGCAGAGCGGCCTGGAAGAACTTCCAGCTCACCAGTATCAGACTGCGCAACCATCATGTCGAAGAATATACGCGCATCACCAAGATATTCTTCCAGTGTGTCGGTACCTTCGCTATTGAGATTAATAAAAACAAAGCCGTTATAGCTGGCGATACGCGCCTTTTTCAGGCCTCGCGTCGCTTTGTCAAAACCCTCAGGGTATTCACCCGGCGCTTTCACCTTAACCAGGCGACCATCGCTTTTGTAGCACCAGGCGTGGAACGGACAGGTAAAAGTCGACTGATTGCCCTTCATCATACGCGTCAGGGTTGTGCCCCTGTGCTGACAGGCATTAATTAGCGCATTCAGCTCACCCTTACCATCGCGTGTAACGATAATCGGCTGTCTGCCAGCACGAAGCGTCATGTAGTCATGTTGTTCCGGGATTTCACTTTCATGGCAGGCATAGATCCACTGCTTTTCGAAGATAAGCGCCATCTCCAGTTCGAACAGCGCTTCGTTCGTGAAGACATCACGAGCTACACGGTAGACACCTTCTTCAGGACGAACATCAAGGCAACCGCTGACATACTCTTTCCAGCTATTTATTTCTGCTAACGTAAACGTCATTTGAATGATCTCATTGTTGTGCAGGTGGAAGAACCATTCAATACAGGTCACTGGGTATTAGCTATCCAATAAGTCTGGGATGTTTATCCATTTTTGACAGCATAGAAAAAAATAGCGGTAAGCCAGGTACTGACTCAACCCGGCATACAGAATGAATGACAAAAGGGAGGGATTATCAGGAGAGTGACTTTTTGCTCCGGAATCGCTCTGCCGTTTTTCTGGGGCTTTCACCAAACAGCACTTTATATTCCCCGGAGAATCGGCTCAGGTGAGTCATTCCCCAGCACATCGCGATTTCAGAAATATTTTTCCGGCTGCCATCATTGATAATATCTTCACGTATTCGCATCATTCTGTACTGACGAAGATAAGCAACAGGAGTGGTGTTAAAATATCGATTAAAACCTTCAAAGAGCTTAAGCTTATGTACTCCAGAAGCCATAACGATATCAGCCAGACATATATCCTGCTGTGCATGGCTCTCGATAAATTTGCGGGCCAGGAGAACATAGTGTGGTGGAGATTGTGCCAGTACGTTGCTCAATTCCTGAGAGTAATTATGCCGTTGTGCCATCAACAATGCTTTGATTAATATATTCTCATAGTCACGCTGGATGATCCCCAAATCAAAAAGCGATCCAGCGGTTTCCATATCATTCAGCAGATTCTGTGTAAGGTTCCACCAGGACTGTATCTTCCTGTCGGCGAGCATCATTCCGGGTTCAAATGCTAAAGGTGCATCAATCTGCCGGCCAAGCAAGCTTTCCAGCGCACCTGTGACAAGATCGGTAGGTATCGATATCTGAAGTTTGCGACATCGGCCTTCAATATTGAGCGTCTGATTTTCATAAGGGTTAACGATGACACCCCGCTGACTATCAGAAAGGATTTCATGACCGTCTTTGTATAATAACTGTTCTCCCTCAACGGGTAAGCTGAGGCTAAAACAGCGTAGCGCCTGGTGGCCTTCAATACCAATTGAGGCATCGGTACCATAGCCAATTACAGCGATCGACAGCAAATTAAGTCGGTGGCCTTCATACCTGAACTTAAGCGCTTCTTTGCCAGGAATATTCAAACAATGGTGGCCACATATCTCTTCCATCCATGAATGCGCGCCATTCCTGTCAAGGCTGTAATTTCGATAGACCTTATGAGGTGCAGGTATCATATGCATTGCTCACTCCTCAAAATTAATCGAAGGTGGTTAGAGATCTATAATTATTATTTTTAAAGAAAAGCCTGATGAAGCTAGCACCGAGCCCACAGCTGAACAAGTTTGCCCAGCAGATATCTTTTATTATTCTAATGCAGATCTAATTTCTTACCTTGCAGGCAATTTTATGAATTAAAAACAAGGGTTATTATATGGATATTAAATGCATGATGGGTAATACGAAAATCAATAGGTTATAAAAAAACCCGCCGACAGGCGGGTTGCGTTGCATTACATTCATTCGCGAATTAGCGTGCCAGCCAACCACCGTCTACCGCCACGGTATAACCGTTGATGTAATCGGACGCGCTGGAAGCGAGGAATACCACCGGCCCCATTAAATCGCTCGGCAGTCCCCAACGCCCCGCCGGAATACGGTCAAGAATTTCCGCGCTGCGCTGCTCATCGGCGCGCAGCTGCTGGGTGTTATTGGTCGCCATGTAGCCCGGCGCGATGGCGTTGACGTTGATGTTGTGTTTGGCCCACTCGTTGGCCAGCAGGCGAGTCACGCCCATCACGCCGCTTTTCGAGGCGGTGTAGGACGGCACGCGGATCCCCCCCTGGAAAGAGAGCATCGAAGCGATGTTGATAATTTTGCCGCCATTCCCCTGAGCGATAAAGTGCTTCGCCGCCGCCTGGGCCATAAAGAAGACGCTTTTGATGTTCAGGTTCATCACATCGTCCCAATCTTTCTCGCTGAATTCGATCGCATCCTGACGACGGATCAGACCCGCGTTATTGACCAGGATATCAATATGGCCAAATTCAGCCACCGCGCGCTCAAGGAGTTGCGGGATGCCGTCGATCTGGCGCAGATCGGCAGTCAGGCTCAGAAAACGACGCCCCAGCGCAGTAACGCGTTCGATGGTTTCGCTCGGCTCAACGATATTAATGCCGACGATATCGCAGCCCGCTTCCGCCAGCCCTACCGCCATGCCCTGGCCTAAACCGGTATCGCAGCCAGTCACCACCGCGACTTTACCCTGGAGAGAAAATGCATCAAGAATCATATCAGGTTCCTTTCTTTCAGAGCCTGCTCACGACAGGCAAGGTTCTATGAGTCCGGCCCGCAACGGGGGGCAGGTTCTGAGGATAAGAAGAACTCTGCGGGGCTCGCCCATCAGGAAAATAAAACAGAGTTCCGTTTTGCTAATGGAGACATCTTAGACCTGAGAAAAATCATTTTCAACGACAATTAAAACAACGTTTCATTTTTTATGATTGAGAATGACAAAAATGCAAAACAGATCACATCAGAGGGGAGCGTCAACAAACAAAAAACCTATAAATACAGAAGGTTAATAAATCTTTGAAAAATAACCACAGAAGAAGGGATTCAGGCATAAAAACAAAGAGGGGGAAAATCGGTATGTCAGCGGCGGATTGGTTTTGTAGAACCACAGTCCGGCCAGCGGGACGCGGGCCGGGAAAATATGCCAGCAGCGACAGGGATGCGCTACGCGCGCTCCACCGCCAACGCGACGCCCTGGCCGCCGCCAATACACAGCGTCGCAAGCCCTTTACGCGCATCGCGCTTAATCATCTCATGCACCAGCGAAACCAGAATACGGCAACCGGAGGCACCGATCGGGTGGCCCAGGGCGATCGCCCCACCGTTAACGTTGACCCGGCGCTCATCCCACTCCAGTACCCGGCCTACGGAAATCGCCTGAGCAGCAAAGGCTTCATTGGCTTCGATCAAATCGACCTCATCCAACCGCCAGCCCGCACGCTCCAGGCAGCGTCGCGTCGCATGTACCGGCGCAATACCCATCAGCGCGGGATCGACGCCAACGCTGGCAAAAGCGCGAATGCGCGCCAAAATCGGCAGCCCCAACTCCTGAGCCCTGGATTCGCTCATCATCATCACCGCCGCCGCGCCGTCGTTGATGCTCGACGCATTACCTGCGGTCACTGAACCCAAGTGGTCGAACGTTGGTTTCAGACTGGCAAGCCCTTCGGCGCTGGCATCCATCCGCGGCTGCTCATCGGTATCCACCAGCCGTTCGCTGCCATTATATTCTGTCGCCACCGGGACGATTTCATCGCGAAAACGCCCGGAGTCAATCGCCCGCCGGGCTTTATGCTGCGAGCTAAGCGCCCACGCATCCTGCACTTCACGGCTGATGCCATATTCCCGCGCCAGGTTCTCCGCCGTGACGCCCATATGGTAATCGTTGAAGGCATCCCACAAGCCATCGTGAACCAGACTGTCGATCAGTTGACTGTTGCCCAGCTGTGCGCCAGTTCGGCTATCGGTCAACACGTGCGGCGCGCGGCTCATATTTTCCTGACCGCCGGCGATAACCACGTCGGCTTCACCACATTGAATCGCCTGGGTCGCCAGATGCAACGCCTTGAGGCCAGAGCCGCAGACGTCATTAATGGTAATGGCCGACACCGTGTTCGGCAGCCCGCCGCGGATCGCCGACTGGCGCGCCGGATTCTGCCCGGTACCCGCGGTTAACACCTGGCCGAGGATCACTTCATCAATGCTCTGCGGATCGATTCCACTCCGTTCGACCAACGCTTTCACGACCACGCTGCCCAATTCCACTGCCGAGTGACGCGCCAGCGTACCCTGAAAACAGCCGATTGGCGTACGCAACGCGCCGACAATCACGACATCTTTCATCCTTTACCTTCTGCGCAAAGAACCATCAATAGAGCTGTTATAGTAGAGAATTGTTATCAAAAAATTTCGCAATTGTTTAAAAAAAGTGAGGCGGTTCACAAAGATTGGCTGACGTGATTATCGCCCCTGACCTTCCAGATGCTGGCGCAACCAGCTACCGGCTTCTCCCAGGGGAGCACGCTTATTCCACAACAGATCCACCGAGATCGACCGCGGCCAACCGGCAATATCCAGCGCCATCAGTTGGCCGATACCGGAGAATTCCTCCACCAGCGCGCAGGGCAAAATGCACCAGCCAAAACCCTGCACCGCCATACTCAGCAACAGCAAATAGTTGGGCGCAGACCAGACCTGGCCACGCGACGGATCCGGCGCGCTTTCGAGATAGGTGCTGAGCCGCAGTTCACGCCAGCCATGTAAATCATCCCAGAACACCCGGCCCTGCGCCGCCAGCGGGTGGCTCGGCGCCACGTAAATTCCCATTGAGGTTTGTAGCGGCAACCGCATGCTGCCGATTTCCATCGGATAGCTGTCCCTGGCTTCAATCAGCCCGACCTGCGCGCGCTCTTTTTGCAGCAGATCCACCACATCTTCGTCTTCGCCAATCAGGCATTCGAACTCGGTATGCGGGAATCGACGATCGAACTGCTCCAGCAAATCTTCCAGCACATCCGGGTGCAGGGTATCAGACAGGACAAAAGTCAGCCGTGGTTCGGTATTACCGGATAACGAGCGAGCCAGTTCATCCAGTCGCGAGCTGGCGGCAAGAATCGCTTTCACATAACCCAACACCTGCTCCCCCTGCGCAGTCAGCGTCGGCTGACGGGTAGAACGATCGAACAGCGTCACTCCCAGGTCGGTCTCAAGATTCGAAATAGCGGTGCTGATGGTGGACTGGCTTTTACGCATCCGCCGCGCGGCGGCAGAGAACGAGCCGCTAGCGGCCGCTTCAACAAAGGCGGTAAGGGCTTCGGGTGAATAACGCATAACCTATCTACTTTATCGATGGAATCTATCTTTTGTTTATCACATTTATCCATAAAATGCCGGGTAAATCTGTATGACAGCACTATCGAGAGGTATCTCAAAATGAAAACCCATAACGTGCAGCATAAGACGCTGCTGGAACGTGTACTGCACGCGGTGAGCTTTGAAGGCCTTGCCACGCTGATTCTTGCTCCGACCGCGGCCTGGCTGATGCAGCGCTCGGTGGTCGAAATGGGCGGCTTGAGCATTCTGCTCGCCACCATGGCGATGATCTGGAACCTGATCTATAACGCCGTCTTCGATCGTCTGTGGCCGGTTTCGCGGCTGGCTCGTACATTACGAGTCCGTGCGCTGCACGCCATCGGCTTTGAGTGCGGATTTATCATCATCGGCGTTACCGTCGTTGCGCTGGTGCTTGGCGTATCGCTGGTCCAGGCATTTATGCTGGAAATCGGTTTTATGCTGTTCTTCCTGCCCTACACCATGTTCTTTAACTGGGCGTGGGATACGCTGCGCGTGCGCGTATTGAAGGAGCGCCAGCCGCAGAGCCTGCCTAATAGCTAACGCTATCGATCGTACGGATCGCCTAACCCATTGGCGATCCGCCTGTTTATTTATCACCAAAAACTATCGCCGCAGACAATTCATAAATGTGGTAAATTGCACTCCTTTTTTTGGGTTTTACGGTTGATAAATTCGCATAATGTCTAAAATTTGGTCTAAAGAAGAAACTCTTTGGAGTTTTGCTCTATATGGCACTGCCGTAGGCGCCGGCACCCTCTTTCTCCCGATCCAACTCGGTTCGGCCGGCGCCATCGTGCTGTTCCTTACCGCGCTGGTCGCCTGGCCGCTCACCTACTGGCCGCATAAAGCCTTGTGTCAGTTCATTTTGTCCGCCAAAGTCGCCTCTGGCGAAGGGATCACCGGCGCGGTTAATCACTACTACGGCAAAAAAGTCGGCAACCTGATAACAGGCCTGTACTTCCTCGCCTTCTTTGTTGTCATCCTGATCTACGCCGTGGCGATCACCAACTCGCTGGCTGAACAACTGGCCAGGCACATGGCGATGACGCCCGGCGTACGCGCGTTGTTGAGCCTCGCAGTGGTGCTGGTGCTGAACCTGATCTTCCTGATGGGTCGTCATATCACCATCAAAGTGATGGGATTCCTGGTCTTCCCGCTGATTGGTTGCTTCCTGTTCCTCTCCATCTACCTGATCGGCAGTTGGCAGCCGGAGCATCTCACCAGCCAGATGGCGCTGACCTCAAAGACCTGGCACCAAATCTGGATCTCAATTCCCGTGATGGTTTTCGCTTTTAGCCATACGCCGATTATTTCGACCTTCGCTATCGATCAGCAGGAGAAATACGGCGAGCAGGCCATGGGTAAATGCAAAAAAATCATGAAGGTGGCCTACACCATCATCTGCGCCAGCGTGCTGTTTTTTGTTTTCAGTTGTCTGCTGTCGATTCCGCTGCCCTACATTGAAGCCGCGCGTGATGAAGGGGTGACCATTCTCTCCGCGCTATCCATGGCGCCGGGCGCGCCGGGCTGGCTAGCGGTCACCGGGATTATCGTGGCGGTCGTCGCGATGTCGAAATCGTTCCTCGGTACCTATTTCGGCGTGATCGAAGGCGCCAGTGAAATCATGAAAACGTCGCTCGGCCAGCTTGGCATCCGCAAAAGCCGCGCCTTTAACCGCGCGATGTCAATCATGCTGGTCTCCGCGCTGACCTTCATCGTCTGCTTTATCAATCCGAACGCCATCTCGATGATTTACGCCATTAGCGGCCCGCTCATCGCAATGATTCTGTTCATCATGCCGACGCTGTCGACTTACATTATTCCAGCGCTCAAGCCTTACCGTTCGCTGGGTAACCTGATTACTCTGATCGTCGGCCTGCTGTGCGTCTCGGTGATGTTCTTCAGCTAAACCGCTCCCGCGGCGACAGCATTCACCGTCGCCGCACATTCTGCCAATATTCTCACCGTTAAACTGCGCTGACAGGATTACACTTATTCTCTGCATATCATCGGAGGGAATCTCTATGTCCAGCGTAAAATTATCCGGGCTCGGCGCTTTAGGCGACCGTCAGGTTTATCGACTAGGATACGGCGCCATGCAGCTCGCCGGCCCCGGCGTCTTCGGCCCGCCAAAAGACCCTGACGCCGCCGTCCGCGTGCTGCAGGAGGCCGTCGCCGCCGGTGTGAATCATATCGATACCTCTGACTTCTACGGCCCGCACATTACCAACCAACTGATTCGCAAGGCGCTGCATCCCTATAGCGCGGATCTGTGCATTGTGACCAAAGTCAGCGCTCGCCGCGATGAGCAAGGCAACTGGCTACCCGCGATGTCGCCAGCGGAACTCACCCAGGCGGTAGAAGATAATCTGCGAAATCTCGGTCTGGACGTTCTGGAAGTGGTCAACCTGCGCAGTATGCTTGGAACCCACGGTCCGGTAGAAGGCTCTCTGGAACAGCCGCTAACGACCTTGCTGGAACTACAAGCGCGTGGGTTGATTCGCCACATTGGCCTGAGCAATGTCACCGCGAAACAGGTTGCTGATGCGCAGAAGCTGACGCCCATCGCCTGCGTGCAAAACCAGTACAACATTGCCAACCGCGACGACGATGCGCTGATTGACGAGCTGGCGCAGCAGAACATCGCCTACGTCCCGTTCTTCCCGCTGGGCGGCTTTACGCCGCTGCAGGCGCAGGAGCTTAATGATGTTGCCGCTGGGCTCAGCGCCACGCCGATGCAGGTGGCGCTGGCGTGGCTGTTGCAGCGTTCGCCAAATATTTTGCTGATCCCCGGCACCTCGTCGCTGGCACATTTACGAGAAAACCTCGCCGCCGCAACGTTATCGCTACCAGTAGAAGCGCTGGCGACGTTGGATAACATCACCCGTTGATGACGTCAACTCCCCCCTTTACGGCGTTTGTCGTAAAGGGCTATCCCCTTAATATTAAGCCGGTTAAGCTGGAATTAAGCTAACTCTGCTGGCATGATATATCCGACAAATCGGGGTTTTGCTGCTCCTTTTTCAGAACAATAACCTTATAAATTGCATTGAGTTACGTTATTTCTTAGGCCTCCTAATTGGGAGGCTGCTGTCGTTTGTATTGTTCCATGGTTTTTGTTAACACTCTTGATTACAGGAAAAAACAATATCGACTTCGACGTTTATACAAATCAATTTGGCGACAAAGATAGCCAATATCATCGAACGCTCACAAAAACATCTGGTTAACATAATCAGAATGTCGCTATTGCTGTAAAAAAAATTAACTATGCACAGTAACGATTCAACAAGGATTACCCATGCCAGAGGGAACGATAAAAACCAGTAAGTATGAAATCATTGCTATTTTTAGAGAGGAACAAAGAAAGCAAACAGAGATAGAAATTTTCTTTAATAACAAAAGCATCAGTACTCAGATTGCGCGTGTCGATTTTGCTGAATTCCATATCCACTGCGATAGAAAAATCCCGGTGGGGAATAAATTCAAATTTATTTTGCATAGCGATTCAGGAAAGATCGAGTTCACCACCCAGCGGCAGAAGAATTCCGCTGCCGACGCGGAGAATAGCAATAAGGTGGCGTTTGCGTTGCCGGAATGCCTCCAGGTGGTACAAAGACGACGCGATCCGCGCTTTCGTTTACGCGATGAGAATGATTTCTTTTGTCATGGCCGTCATAAAAATGGCGAGAACTATGCTTTTGATATCAAGGATATTTCTGACGGTGGCTGCGCGCTGATTGCCCAAAGCCCGAATCTAAAATTCCTTGCCCACAACTCAACGCTGAAAAACGCCATTCTGTCTCTGGCTGAATATGGCGAAATCACCGTTGATCTGGTTATCAAGAACGTGGCGATGGTCACGCTGGATAGCGAAGAGAAGAGTCAGGAAAACTACTACCAGATTTCCTGCCAGTTTAAGTTCCGCCGCAGCGACGACAGGAAAAAAATAGAAAAAACGCTGATCGATTTGATTCTGGAAGCAAAGCGGAAGAAGAGAGTTTGATGCCCTTGAACAATATCTTGCTGTACACCGACGACAATATCATTGGCCAATCTATTCATGATTATCTGAGCAATATTCACCAGGATATCACTCAGGCCAGTTATCAAGACATCGTGCAAGGGGGCGTTGCGCCCCTGGCTGAGACGGTGATCTTCAATATGATCCACAAGGATATATCTGCCGCCGATACGGTAGTATTACTCAACAAGCTGCGCTTTCATTTCTCGCGCTGTACGTTGTTGGTATTGATGGTGAAAAGCGATATCGCGAGTTTGTGCCGGGAATTAATCGGTCTGGAAAACCTACTCATCCTGACGGAAAAGTCTTCTTTAGACGCATTCTCAGCAATTACCAGAACGCAGGAAGAAAACCCGGAGTTCCAGTATTTGCGTACGCAGCGAAAGCTAACCGCCCGGGAACTCCAGGTGCTGGAACTTATTATCGCCTGCAATAACAACAAGCGAATTGCGTCGCTGCTCAATATCGACCATAAGACGGTGCACAGCCATCGCATTCATATTATGAAAAAGCTGGGCATGAATAGCTCGCAGGTGATGCACAAGCAAATCGTCAATATGAATCAATGCTGAGCGCGCGTGCCGTTGCCGCGCCTACAGCGACAAACGAAAGTGCTGACGCAGCGCTCGCTTACCGGCGTCGCTAATCGTCACCTCCCGATAGCCAGGCGTCAGCGTGAACCAGCCTTTTTTCACGCCCCACTGTAGCAGAGCGGCGCCCGCGGCTCCGCCAAGATGAGAGCGGCGCTCGCTCCAGTCGAGGCAGACGCAGCACGCTTTGCGGCGGGTCCCCGCATCGAGCGAGATCCCTAAACGGGAAAAGTTAGCCTCCCCCGCAGCGCTCAACGCCGCGCCGTCGGCAGTCAGCCATGCTTCCTGCTGCAGGAAATCATAGATAGCCACCGCCACCTCGCCGGCCAGGTGATCGTAACAGGTACGCGCCATCCGCAACGTTCCCGGCGTGCGCGTGGCCAGCGGCACGGCGCTTTTACCTGCCATCGCCATCATGTTTTCCAGTAATCCGGCGACATCGCCTCCCGCCAGACGATAGTAGCGATGCCGCCCCTGCGCCAGGCAGACCAGCAAGCGGCTGCTGACCAGTCGGCTAAGATGGGCGCTGGCGGTTGACGGCGAAATATCTGCGGCGCCGGAAAGCTCAGTCGCGGTCCACGCCCGGCCATCCATTAATGCGCAGAGCATTTTCACCCGTGAAGGGTCGGCCATCGCCGCGGCAACCGCCGCCATCGCCACGGCCAGCGCTTCATCATCATTAATCACAACAGTCGGTTGCAACATGGCGCCTCCGGATAAAGTTCACTATGCTGAGCGCGGGCTCGGCATCTGATATTCACGCAGCACCTGCGCAACGCGGATCTGATAATCGGCAAAGATAGACTCCCGCCCTTCCCGCTGCGCCGCCTGATGGCAAACATTACGCTTCCAGGCCGCCACCGCCTGCTCATCCCGCCACCACGACAGCGACAGAATCTTCCCGGGCGTGCTCAGACTTTGAAAACGCTCGATGGCGATAAAGCCATCGATGGTCTCAAGCAGCGGCTTCAACTGCGCCGCCAGGGTTAAGTATCGTTCCTGCTGCGCCGCCGTAACCTGTGCTTCAAAGAGTACCGCAATCATCCTCTATTCCTCCAGAAGGGATAAAGCCGCACTGTAGCGTGAAGGTCGCCGTGAATGCTTCGCCAGTGGACGAAGTATCGCCGACGTGGTGAACAAAAAGCAGCCAATTCATTCATGCAATCAATATCAAAAGAAATATCAGCGAGGGAAAAAAGCCGGTGTACGGTAATTCAGCACTTTCACCACACACAAACAACACAATGTTTTTATTGTTATTTTTAAATAAATCGTCAATTCATGGTCATCAATCCGTCATAAAAATGTGATCTAAATCGCACTTTTTGCAACGCGCGTTATAGTTAGCAGACTTATTATAAGTCCCATCGAAAGCACAACGCTTTCCACCATAAAAGTTAAAAGGATAAACACCATGAAAAACGTAAAATTACTTGCTGCTGCCGGTATGCTGTCTCTGGTTTCTTTCGCTAGCTTTGCGGCTCACCCGGTGAGCGTAACCTCCGATACCCTGGACAGTGCAGAAGCAAAAATCGCTGCAATCGCTAAAGAACAGGGTGCCTCTTACCACATTACCGAAGCCTATACCGGTAATCAGGTACATATGACGGCGGAACTGTCTAAATAACCGAATGGTCGCAGAGGGAGCTGCCGGACAGGTCGTCTCAGGACGGCTGGTCTGGCTCCCGCCACGTTATATACACGGCAATGTCGAGCCCCTTTAATGGGGCTTTTTAACGTCAGCGCTTCGCCAGCGCCCGTTGAATCGATAGCACGCTCGCCAGCACCACGATAAGCCCCACCAGCGCCATTCCTTTTATGCTCTGCCCGAGAAATACCCATCCCAGCAGCACCGCCGTCACCGGGCTTAACAGGCTCATCGCCGACACCGACACCGGCGACAAACGGCTGATTCCGCGAAACCATAAGCCATAGGCCAACATCGCTCCGGCAACGCATAGCCACACATAGCCAGCGGCCTGCGGCATCGTGACCTGGCGCAGCGGCGGGTCCACCAGCAGCGCGATGGGCAACAGCACAATCCCGCCAATTAACAGTTGCCACCCGGTCATCGCCACAACCGGCAAAGAAAGCGCCCAGCGCCGCGACAGCCAGGTCCCCAGTGCCATGCTGATCGCACCGAGGAATGCGGCCCCGATACCTAACGGGTCGAGCACCGTCTGCGGCGAGAGCAGCAGCATCGCCATGCCGATAATCCCAGCGCAGGCGGAGACCACCGCCAGCCACGGCGAGCGTTGGCGGTCAACGCTCCAGGCCAACAGCATCACCAACAGCGGCTGGATGGCGCCGATCACCGCCGCCAGACCGCCAGGTAAACGGTAGGCCGCGATAAACAACAGCGCCTGAAACGCGCCAATATTCAAAATGCCGGTAATAACCAGCTTCCACCACTCGCCGCGCAGCGGAACGCGGCGGCTCCACAGTAGCAACGCTATCCCAGCGGGCAATACTCGCAACAACGCCGCAATAAAGGGACGATCCGGCGGCAGAAACTGCGAAGTCACGATATAGGTCGTCCCCCAGATAGCAGGAGCCAGGGCGGTAAGCAGGAGATCCACCGCCAGATTACGAGTGAAAAAGGCCATGATTTTATCTTCATATCAAGGTAAATTATGTTGCAAGTATGTATCGATAAATATCTTGATATCAAGACAAGTAGGCACAAATGGACAAATCACCGCAGGCGGATGCCGTTGACCGCATCCTCTCCCAATGGCAGCGCGAACGCCCCGATCTGGACTGCCGCCCGATGGGGCCGATTGGCCGCCTGAAACGCTGCGCCATGCTGCTGGAACCGCGCGTGGAGGCGGCATTTGTTAAACATTCTTTGGTGCGCTGGGAATTTGACATGCTGGCGACGCTGCGCCGCACCGGCGAGCCCTTTGTGTTATCGCCAACGCAGCTTTTTTCCACCCTGATGATTACATCCGGCACCATGACCCATCGCCTCAAGGCGCTGGAAAAACGCGGCTTGATTACGCGGCTGTCTAATCCGCAGGATGCGCGCAGCATGCTGGTGGCGCTGACGCCGGAGGGACGACGCCTGATCGATGGGGCAGTGGAAACCCACGTCGCAAATGAGCATCAGCTGCTGGCAGGGCTATCGGACACGCAGCGCCAGCAGTTAGACGAGGCGCTGCGGGTATTTATGCGCCTGCTGGAGAATGACTAGCAGCCAGCGGCAATAAAATCGCCATTGGCGCTAATCGGGATCACGGTCAGAAACAATACCGCGGCGAACAAAATGAGCAACACGCCGCCCATTATTTTAATCATCGGCACCAGCCAGTAAAGCTGGCGGCCATCGGCGGCAAACAGGCTGACCACCCGGCTGCGCGCGTAGCGCACCGCCAGCGACAGCCCGAGGATCGAGAGCGCAGTACCAAGCGCCATGGTCATCACCGCCGCGATGCCCCAGCTGACAATACCCAGCGCGTTAGCGAACATCAGGATCATGATCGCGCCGCTGCACGGCCGAGCGCCGATCGCCAGCACCACGCCGAGGCGGGTTTTCCAGTCTGCGCCGGGTAGCTCGCGCCCGACGCCATGGTGGCCGCAGCCGCACTGTTCATCATGTTCATGCAGAGGCGTCAACGCGCTGATGCTCATTTTTCGTGGCCACATACTTTTCAGCGCCTGATAGATAACGAACCCGCCGAACACGCCAATCATCAGGGCGCTGATTTTCTCCACATACCAGCGGCTGGCGCTGAGATCGCCGGAAGCCAGGTTCAGCCCTACCGCAAGGATAAAGACGAAGAGTATCGCGCTCACCCCCTGCATCAGGCTGCCAAGAAATGGCACCACCCGCGCCGCCGCCTGGCTTTCCTGATTGGTGCTGAGATAGGTCGTCACGATAAATTTGCCGTGTCCTGGCCCGATGGCGTGCAGCACGCCATAGAGAAACGCGCCGACTAACAGCCAGATACCACCGCTGTACTGGTGGTTGTTGAGCTGTAACAGGTACATGACCAGGTAGCGATGCAGGGTAATTTGCGTCGCCAGGCACCACTGGATAAATGCCCCCCAGTGAGCATGCAGCGTCATACCCGCCCACAAAAGCGCAATCCCCAGCACACCTGCCAGCAGCAGGCGTTTATCATGCGTTAAATGACGAATGGTTATCATGATGTCATCACCTTTAAAAAAGCCTCGCGTTGTGCCGTCATCAGGTTCGCCGTCTCAGCATCGCGGGGTCTTATTACAACTGTATTGCGTTTTGCAATAACCGCCAAATACGCATACCATCTGCGCATTCTACCGTCGTCAGGCAAGGAGATGCTTGTGGATAAGACTCACTCTTCGACCCCGCCAGAGAGCCATGAAAGCCGCTTCCATAAAGAAGAGTTTCCCTTCTTCTGGGTGGTTAACGTTTACGCCCGCTACACCCAGTTAATGGAAATAGAGCTCAAAAAAATCGATATCGATCTTTCCCGTTTCCGCGTGCTGATGCTGGTTCATCAGTACCATCGCGCCAGCATCTCGCGCATTACCGAATATGCCGTTAGCAAGATGCCGACCGTGACCAAAATCGTTGGCCGCCTGCGCGATGACGGCCTGCTGACCACTCACGTCAGCGCCAGCGATGGCCGGGTAACCGAAGCGGAACTCACGGCCGCCGGCGAGGCCAAGGTTGCGGAAGCCCGGGCGTTAGCGGAAATCATCTTCGCCAAAGCATTTAAGGGCATCACCCCAGCGCAGGAAAAGAAAATGAATCAGGTGCTGGCTCTAATTCTGCATAATTTCGACGATTAATCCCTTCACAATAATAACCATTTATCGCAAATGGTTATTCTTTTTTTTTACCCTACCCTTCGTTTTTCGCACACTTTTTTATCATTTTTTTAACTTATATTTTGCATTTGTTTTTGTGACGGCCCTCAAGAGATTAAAATTTATCCATTAAATTTTATTAAATAAAATCAATAAATTAAAAATTATCTTTGTTTTATAAAACGATCTTATCGCTATTTCCACCGTAAAAACCCGCCAACAGATTACTTGAATTTTCAAGTTTTAATGACAAGATTACCTCAGACGCCAGCGGGTCGTTTTTTAGTCATTTATACCCTAAATAGAGTTGCAGGCAGGCGGCAAGTGTCACCACTAAACGGATATGTGAATCATGACGACTGAACATCGAACAGAGACAGAAAACGCGCAATCCGGGTTTATCTCGCGCTTCAGCCTCGGCAAAGACGGGCTGACGTTTGCGGTCAAAGACAGCCTCGATATCGCCGGTTTCCCGACCCGCGCCGGCAGCCCGGTGCTGCAAGATACGCCGCCAGCCGCCGACCATGCCGCCGTGGTCCAGGCGCTACTCGATCACGGCTGCCAGCTTCGCGGCAAAACCACCCTGCATGAGCTGGCATTTGGCGTCACCGGCATCAACCCATGGAGCGGTACGCCGCTGAACCCGCATTATCCGTCGCTGATCCCCGGCGGCTCGTCCAGCGGTTCTGCCGCCGTGGTCGCCGCCGGTGAAGTCGACTTCGCCGTGGGCACCGACACCGGCGGCTCGGTACGGATGCCTGCCGCCTGCTGCGGCATTATTGGCCTGAAGCCGAGCTTTGGCCGCCTCAGTCGCGCCGGGGTCATGCCAGCGCAGAGTTCACTCGACTGCGTCGGCTTGTTTGCCCGCGATATCACCACTCTGCGTCAGGCGCTGGCGAAAGCGCTGGGCGAAACCGCATCGACGTCAGGCGGCGCAGCGCCCGCGATAAGCTATCTGGCCGGCACGGCAACGCCCGCCATTGAACAACTCATCGTCGCGCGTCTGCAGCATGCGGGGCTGTCGTGGACATCCGCCGAACTACCCGGATTCCATGAGGCGCATCAGGCCGGGCTCACGGTCATAAGCCAGGAGAACTGGCAGGCGTTCCACCCTATCATCGACGCGCCAAATCTGGCTCCGGACGTCGCACAACGGATCCGCGCTGGCGCGGAAATCAGTCCGCAGCAGCGGCAGGCGGCGGAAAACGTGCGTCAGGCATTTAGCGCCGCGGTGGATACACAACTGGCGAAGACGCCGTTGATTCTGTTACCGACGCTGCCGGATTGTCCGCCGTCGCTCGAGGAAGCGGCCAATCCGCTCAACGTAGTGAATCTCACCCGTCTGGTTCGCCCGTTTAATTTAAGCGGCCACCCGGCGCTGAGCCTGCCGCTTGGTGAAATTGAGCGTCGCCCGGTGGCCCTGCAATTGATCGCCGGAAAAAATAAAGAATTTGATTTACTTAACTTCACGGAATATTTGCTAGAAAAATTAAAATAATAAATAACCCTTTGCGGGCGAATCGGCCAAGCAAAGGGAATATCAGAAAATCAAAACTACAATAATAAAAAACTTTCTTTAACTGGAAGAGGCTAAATCGCATGTTAAACCCGTCTGCTACCCCGCGTGCGGAAAAGACGCCGCACGCCACGACATCGGAATTTTCTGAATTACTCGCGGATATAAAAACGCGCAGTGAGGAATTCGAGCAACAGAAATATATCTCGCAGGATATTATTTCACGCTTTAAAAAGATTGGCGTCTACCGCGCGCTGGTGCCAAAACGTTACGGCGGCGATGAAATCTCCCCGGCGGAATTTTGCCAGCTGGTTGAAACCCTCTCCACTGCCGACGGCTCCGCTGGCTGGGTCGCCAGTTTCGGCATGAATCCGTTTTATCTTGGCGGCCTGCCGCTGGCAACCCTGGATGAGCTGTACCGTCACGGCCCGGATATCGTCTTCGCTGGCGGTATCTTCCCACCGCAAAAGGCGACGACGCAGGATGGCGGCTATCGCGTCAGCGGGCGCTGGAGCTTTGCCAGCGGCTGTAGCGGCGCTGAACTCATCGGCGTCGGCATCATTCCGGATGACGGTTCCGCCCGTCCATTGCCGCGTATTGCGGTACTCCCCGCCACTGAGTTCACCATCGATCCGGTGTGGAATACCGTCGGTTTGTCCGGCACCGGCAGCCATGACGTGGTGTTGAATAATGCCTTCGTACCGCAGGAGTGGAGCTTTATTCGCGGCGGCGAGCTCAACCTTGAAGGCGCGTTATACCGCTATCCGGTGCTGTCGCTGGCCACTCAGGTGCTGTCGGTGGTTGCGCTGGGCATCGCCCGCGCCGCGCTCTCAGAAATCTACGCCATCGCCGAGCGCCAAAGTTCGGTCACCGGCGCGCCGTGTCTGGCGGATCGCCAGTTCGCGCAGATGGAAATCGCTCACTGCGAAGCGGAACTGCGTTCGGCGCGCTGCTGGTTCTATGACGCCATCGACGACGTCTGGCAGGCGATTCTGCGCGGCGACGAACCGAATGAAGAGATGATTAACGCCTTGCGCCTCTCTTCTACCCACGTCACCCGCGTCTCTTCTTCAGTCACCACCCGTGCGCTGAAGCTCGCCGGGATGCCGGGCATTTCAATGCACAGCCCGCTGCAGCGCTATGCCCGCGACTCGATGGTGATCACCCAACATGCCTTTATGGGCGAACTGACCTACATCAACGCCGGCAATATGTTCTTCGGCCATCCGCCGCAGCCCGGCTATTTATAACAACACAAGGAGCCATTTATGATCCGCGTACTCTTTTGCATAGGTGTTAATCAGAACTTTTTCGATGCCACGCCGGACGTCGGCAAACAGGTATGGGCCGCCTTCGGCGAGATGATGAAAGGTATCGACAACACCGACGGTATCCACGTACTCGGCAATATGGACGATGACCGGGTCATGGTCGGCCCTTCGACGTCCTGGCCGTGGACCACCTATGTACTGGCCGACGCGCGCGATTTCGACGCCGTCACCGCCGCCTGCAACCTGTTCCGTACCGTTCAGGTCGGCGCGGGGCCGGACCGCCTGTGGAAGTACTGCAAGGTGGAAGCGCGCACCGGTCGCGAACTGATTATTCAGGCCTGATGTATGCGCGAAGAAACGCTGCTGCAGCGCCTCGAAAAACTGGAAGCCGTCGTGCAAATCCGCAACGCCATTAGCCAGTACATGCACCTCTGCGATGATTTAACGCATCCGGATACCGCCCGGCAAATTGGCGAGCTATTTAGCGAAGCGGCTATTTGGCAAGGTATCGGCGAATTATATCAACATAAGCTCGGGCGCCATGAGGGCAGAGAAGCTATCGTCGCGATGATGGCCGCTTATATTAGCGAGCCATCGCACTTCGCCATCAACGTTCATTATTTGACGGCGGAGCATATTAACGTTGGTGAAAATAACCAAGCGATCGGCCGCTGGAAAATGTTGCAAGCCTCGACGTTTCGCCGTGGCGGTTCACATTTAAATAGCGCCGAGCTGATTATTAAATTTATAAAACAAGACGATCAATGGTTAATTCATCATTTTACTACCCGGAATTTATTTAGCCGCCCGGTAGATGACTGGCATTCGCTCGCCGATTTGCCGGTGCCTGATTGTAATTAAAAGAGAGTTGTGGAGAGTGACAATGTCTGAATGTATTCCGGTAAAAAATATCGACACCCACCCTACCGCGGAATCGCTGGCAGCGCTGGTGCAAAGCGATCGGGTTCATACCTGTCTCTATACGTCCGAGGAAATTTTTGACCTCGAGATCGACAAGATTTTTAACCAGACATGGGTATGGGTGGCGCACGAAAGTGAAATTCCCGACGCGGGCAGCTATAAATCGTCGATGGTCGGCACCCAGCCGGTGATCGTGGTCCGCGACCGCAAAGGCAACATCAACGTGCTGCTCAACCGCTGCCGCCACCGCGCCGCCACCGTTTGCGAACATCGCAGCGGCAAAACCAACGGCTTCACCTGCCCATACCACGGCTGGGGCTATGGTCTCGACGGCGCGCTGCGCGGGGTGCCGCATCCTGAAAGCTACGGCGATACGCTGAATAAATCCGAACTTGGCATGGTGCGCCTGCGCGTTGAAAGCTACGCCGGGATGATTTTCGCCAGCTTCAACCACGACATCGAACCGCTGACCGACTTCCTCGGCCCGGCGATGAAGTGGATGGATCTGTTTATGAAACAGGGCGCGGGCTATGCTTTGCAGGCCACCACCGCGCACCGTTTCCGTTTCCCGGGCAATTGGAAAATCCAGTTGGAAAACACCACCGACGGCTATCACTTCCCCATCGTGCATAAGTCGTTTTTAAGCTCGGTCGATAAACAAACGGAAGAGATGCTCAACTTCGTCGACGGTAAAGGCTTTGTCGAAGATCTCGGCAACGGCCACAGCGTCATGGTGATGATCCCCGAACTTATCGATCTGGAAGCCAATCTCGATGCGCCGATTCCTGAGCGCTTTGTCGAGCTGGCCCAGGCCCTGCGCGATGAAGGCCACGAAGAGCAGCAGGTACGACGCATCGTCCGCGCAGTCGGCGGCAGCGGTTTTAACCTTAATCTGTTCCCGAATGTCGCCTGTTCTATGGCGTTCTTCCGCGTGCTGCAGCCGGTGTCGGTCAAAGAGACCGAAATTCATCACGTGGTGTTAACCATGAAAGACGGCCCGGCGATCGCCAACCAGGCGCGGCTACGTCTGCATGAACACTTCCAGGGGCCGATGGGCTTCGGTACCCCCGATGACTCCGAAGCCTGGGAGCGCGTTCAGCGCGGCGGCGGCGCGGGCAACGATCTGTGGATCATGCTCAACCGCGGCCTGCCCGGCGAGAGCCGTACCGCCGATGGTCTGCGTAGCGACGTCAGCGCCGAAACCGGCATGCGCGCCGCTTACCAACAATGGAAACAGTACATGACCGCTGACAGCCGGGGGCAAAAATGAACGTTTCAACCGCATTAAACGCCGCCATCCAGTTTATTAATCAGGAAGCGGACCTGCTCGATCAGGGCGAATTTCGCGAGTGGCTGGCGCTGTGGCGCACCGAGGGAATGTACATCATCCCGATAGACCAACAGACCACCGATTTCGCCAACGTGCTCAACTATGCCTACGACAACCACGAAATGCGGGAAAAACGCGTGCACCGGTTGTACAGCGGCGAATCAATCTCCACCACGCCGCGCGCACGCACCATCCGCATGAGCGGTCGGCATCGTCTGCTCAGCGCCAGCGATGATTGCGTCGAAGTGCGCTGCGCCCAGTTCCTCTACGAATACCGTAAGGGAAATGAACAGCACTACGCCGCCGACGTCACCTATACGCTGGCGCCGGAGGGCGACAGCTTCCGCATCGTACAAAAGGTCGTGCGCCTGATTAACGGCGACGACTTCCTGCATAGCATCGGCTACATCCTGTGAGGCCTTTATGAAACGTAGCGTACTTATTACCGGCGCGGCTAACGGCCTTGGGCTGGTCATCAGCCGCCATCTCTGGCAACAGGGCTATCAGGTGGCGATGGCGGATCTCAGTCTTGATGCTGCGACGCAGAGCGCGCAAGCGATAGATGCCGGTCTGGAGCGATTACTGCCGCTGGCGCTGGATATCCGCGATCCGCAGCAGTTCAGCGCCGCGCTGGCGCAAACCTGCGCCCGCTTCGGCGAGCTGGACGTGCTGGTCAACAATGCCGCGTTGACCCTGACTACGCCGATCATGGAGATCACGGTCGACGAATTCGATCGCGTCACCAGCACGAACTTGCGCGGCACCTTCGTCGGCTGCCAGACCATCGGTCGCTATTTCAGCGAACGCCAGCAGGGCTGCATTATCAACCTCGCATCGTTGGCCGGACAGAACGGCGGCACCGCCTCCGGCGCCCATTATGCGGCGTCTAAAGGCGGCATTATCACGCTGACCAAAGTATTCGCCCGCGCCCTGAGCGCCGCTGGCGTCAGCGTCAACGCGATCGCGCCGGGGCCGCTGGATCTTCCTTCAGTACGCGCTGCGGTACCGGAAGAAAAAATGCCCGCGCTGCTGGAGATGATCCCGATGAAGCGGCTTGGCGATCCGCTGCTGGTCGCCCGCGCGGTGGAGCTGCTGGCGGCGCCGTCCGCTACCTTTATTACCGGCGCGACCTGGGATATCAACGGCGGCATTTATATGCGTTAAGCCCTTCTCGGGCGGAGAACAACCATGGCTGAAACATTCATCGTACGCGTCACAGAACGCGACATTCAGGGAGCTGATGTGGTGGTCCTGACGCTGGCCTCGCCGGACGGCGCTCCCCTGCCCCCATTTAGCGCCGGCGCACATATCGATCTGCATCTCGGTGATGGCATCGTGCGCCAGTATTCGCTGTGCGGCAGCGCCCATCACCCGCAGAGCTATCGGCTGGGGATCCTCAAAGATCGTGCCTCGCGCGGCGGTTCGCTGGCGGCGCACGCGTTACAGTCCGGCGACGAGGTGCGGATTAGCGCGCCGCGCAACCTGTTTGAACTGGAGATGTCCGCCAGCCACAGTCTGCTGATTGGCGGCGGCATTGGTATTACGCCGATGCTGGCGATGGCCGATACGCTGTTTCGCGCCGGGAAATCTTTCGAGGTGCACTACTGTGGCCACAGCCGCGATGAAATGGCTTTCTTAACTGAGCTGGCGGATTGTCACTTTAGCGACCACGTTCGCCTGCATATCAGCGATGAAGGCCACAAGATCCGCCCGCAGGAACTCCTGACGCCTCATGCTGCCGCCGGGCATCTGTACGTTTGCGGCCCGGAAGGCTTTATGGCGTGGATCAACGAGGCGGCTCAGGGTTGCGGCTTTACCGCGGAACGACTGCATCAAGAGTATTTCAACCGCGAGGTGGAAACCTGTGGCGACCGTTTTGAGGTCGAGGTCCCGGAACTCGGCCTCACCGTCGCCGTCGCGGAAAACGAGACCATTGTCGCCGCGCTGCAAAAGGCAGGTATCAAGGTCAAAGTCTCCTGTGAACAAGGAGTCTGCGGAACCTGCCTCGCTAACGTTTGCAGCGGCGTACCAGACCACCGCGACGAGTATTTAACCGAAGAAGAACGCGAAGACAACGACCAGATCCTGCTGTGCTGTTCGCGGGCCAAAACCCCCCGACTGGTTATCGAAGGCTTCGAATACGTCAAACTGAAATAACGGGTATTGCTATGAACCTGACATCTGATTTTCGTAATGCCATGGCGCAGTTGGGTAGCGCGATCACCATCATTACCACCGATGGCCCGGCGGGCCGCTTCGGCTTTACCGCATCGGCGGTGTGCAGTGTCACCGATTCGCCGCCGACGCTGCTGGTGTGCATGAACCGCTCATCCTTCGCCCACGCTAAATTCCAGGAAAACGGCGTGCTGTGCGTCAACGTGCTCTCCGGTCAGCATCAGCAGCTTTCCGGAGTATTTGCCAATGGACAGATCCGTTCGGAAGAGCGCTTCCTACACGATGAATGGCTGGCGTTAAAGACCGGTTCGCCGGTGCTGGCTTCCGCCGTCGCTAACTGCGACTGCACCATTTCGACCAGTCACGAAGTGGGCAGCCACAGCGTATTTTACTGCGAGGTCAAACAGATCCGCTTCGGCAATCCCAGCGATGGGCTGGTCTGGTTTAACCGCCAGTTCCATACCCTCAGCACGGCATCCTGCCGTTAAGTCTCGTCATAACCATAACAATCTGCCGACACATCGCCCGGCGCCATCCGGCGCCGCCTGATTCACCTGCACTGGAGTTCATATTATGTCTGGAGCTGCGAGCGGTACGACGGTCCCCCCGACGCAATCGATGCGTAAATTAATCATCGGCTCTTTTCTCGGTAATTCGCTGGAATGGTATGACTTTTTTCTCTATGGCACCGCGGCGGCGCTGGTTTTTGGCCCGCTCTTCTTCCCCGCCAGCAACGACCCGCTGCTCGGTTCATTTTTGGCATTTTCCGGCTTTGCCATCGGCTTTATCGCCCGCCCGCTCGGCGGGGTAATATTTGGCCATCTCGGAGATAAATACAGCCGCAAAATGACCCTCATCATCACCCTGACGCTGATGGGCGCCAGCACCTTCTTCATTGGCCTGCTGCCAACCTATGCGCACATCGGCATCCTGGCGCCGATTGCCCTGATTACCTTGCGCTTCGTACAGGGCGTCGCTTCCGGCGGCGAATGGGGCGGCGGCGTATTGATGCTCAGCGAGAACGCCCCCGAAAGCCAGAAAGGCTACTACACCGCCTGGAGCCAGGTTGGTGTCTCCGGCGGATTCGTGCTGTCGTCGTTAGCGTTTTATCTGGTGCAGCTGCTGCCGCAGGAGGATGTACTGGCGTGGGCGTGGCGTATTCCATTCCTGCTCAGCCTGTTTATCTTTCTGGTCGGTGTCTATATCCGGCGTAATATTCAGGAGAACGCCGAATTTGTGGCGCGTAAAACGCAGAACGAAGGACATCAGGAAGAACACCATTTACCGGTGCTCAGCGCGTGTAAAAACTATCCGCGCGCAATCTTACAGGCGATCGGCCTGCGGCTGGCGGAAAATGGCGCGGTGTATATCTTCTTCACCTTTTCGGTGGTGTATTGCAAACATATCGGTATCGACACCCGCGAGGTGATCGCCGCGGTGACCATCGCGATGGCAGTGGAAATCACCACCATCCTCGGCTGGGGTTGGCTTTCCGATCGCATTGGCCGCAAGCGGGTTTACTATCTCGGCGTAGTCGGCATGGCGCTGGTCGCCTTCCCTTTCTTCTGGCTGCTACAGGTGCACACTTTTCCAGCGATTCTGCTCGCCATGCTACTGGCGCTGCCGGTATGCCACGGCGCGATGATCGCCGCCCAGCCGTGCATGATGGTCGATCTGTTTCCGGTGGAAGTACGCTATACCGGGTTAGCGTTAGGGCATGAGATTGGCGCGGTCATTTCCGGCGGCATCAGCCCAATGCTGGCGGTGGCTTTCTTAATGGCCTGGGATAGTTATGTGCCGATTGCGCTGATGTTGCTGACCTTCGCGCTGCTGGCGTTGGTCGCGCTGGTGAGTATTCACCCGCCGCAGTCGCGGCGCGAACCCGCGGCGACGGTGTAAAAAACGGCCCCGAGCGCATGATGGCTCTCCGCGCGCGGGGCATTAGCGAGTTGCGTTCAACGTTTCCAGCGGGAAAGGCCGATCCTGTACTACCGTCTTCATCACCAGCGTCGAACGCAAATGCTGCACGCCCGGCATCGCCGACAGCTTGTCATCATAGAGTTTCTGGAAGGCCGGGAGATCCCGGGAGACCACATGCATCAGATAGTCCGGATCGCCAAACAGCCGCTGCGCCAGCACAATCTGCGGAATCTCCGCCACCGCCTCTTCAAAAGCGCTAACCGCTTTCTTATCGCCCTCTTTTAGGGTGGCAAAAACGATAGCCAAAAAATTGAACCCCATTTTGCCGGGGTCGAGGTTGGCGCGATAGCCGGTGATCACCCCCTCTTGCTCCAACGCGCGTAAGCGCCGGTGGCAGGGAGAGAGGCTCAGATTGACCCGCTCCGCCAGTTCGGTAATCGACAGACGTCCGTCTGACTGTAGCTCAGCAAGAATTTTTCGATCTATGCTATCCATTTAGAAGATTTTCTCTTTAATGATCGATTTTTGACATAACATTGAAAGCTCATTTCGCCCCGATGTCGATATTCTTTCTCACACGATACCCCATTTTGTGAGCAAGTTATGCCTACTATCGTTGCGGAGCGCTGCCGATGGAAATGAGCCTGGTCGCCAGCTTCTGGATTGTGTCTTTCCTGTTGATCATCACCCCCGGAGCCGACTGGGCCTATGCCATCAGCGCTGGGATCCATGGCCGCCGCGTTGTGCCGGCGGTAATGGGGTTGATGTCCGGCCATCTGTTGGCGACAATCGTCGTCGTCGCCGGGATCGGCGTACTGATCGCGCGCCACCCGCTGGCGCTATCGGCCCTCACTCTGCTTGGCGCCGCCTACCTGCTGTGGCTCGGCGTGATGATATTACGTCATCCGGCCGCGCCGAACGCGGCGCAGCAGTTGTCTGGCAGTTGGAACACATGGGCGGTAAAAGGGTTATGTATTAGCGGACTTAATCCAAAAGTCTTCCTGCTCTTCCTGGCGCTGCTGCCGCAGTTTACCGATCCACACGGCAGTTGGCCGTTAGCGCTGCAAATGTCAGCACTGGGCGGCATGCACCTCGTCACCTGTACGCTGATTTATCTGCTGGTCGGTTACGGCTCACGCGCGGTACTGGCGACCCGCCCCCTGGCGGCAAAGGCCGTGAGCGTGGTTTCAGGTCTGATCATGGTCGCTATTGCTATTCTCCTGTTCTACCAGCAGTTAAGATAATTCGTAGGTTCCGGCGCCAGAAAGCGAAATTCAATGGCGCCATAACCCCTCGTCGACAAATATAATCCAGTGCGACTCGCGGCTATTTAAACGCTGGCACACGAGGAGAAACTTATCTATTTCGCACACGGTTCAGGATGAATTATTCATATATCATAGGCAGTTACGCAAAAATTGGCTCACACCAATAATTTCCTAAAACCCCCAAAAAACTCCTGTTCTATCTTCCCTTTATTGATTTCAGAACCAGGAAAATTCCATCATTCAATAATAAGTAAAATCCATCACGGAAACGTCTGCACATTTATTAACGCTATTCTCTCTACGATTTTTGCAGTATGGTTTAATTGCTGTTGGAGTGTTGCAGTGAATGCTATCAAGTGCCTATGGCGGTTTGCATGCGACAAGATCATTTACGCAATAGCAACCTGTTTATTGAGGCAAGTCTCCTCATGGGTAACGGTTTCAAGGTTATCCAGCCAGGACTCAGTTTATTACCATACTCACCGTCTGTTTTTAACAGTCGGTAGTCTATGCCCTTGTTGCTAAGCGCGCATAACCAAGAGGAGAAAAGGATGAACAGGACGTGTAAACTCCCAGGAAAACCAATATGCATCAGTCGTCTGTGTGCTTTACCCCAGCGACGCGCCTGCGTACCTCGCCCCGGCGATGAACAGACTTCATTATATCCGCTGGATTTCACACCGCCTTACAGCGGTAAAATCCTTGTCACTTGAGGGATATTAAAAGCGACCAGCATCATGCTTATTCATAAAGTACGAAACATATCTTCGGATCCTGTAATAGGCCAACCAGAGCCTATAGGATAGTCATGTACGCCTGCAATAAAAGGGAACATAATGAAGAATAATGCCGATATAAAAAAAAGGAACTTCCTGACTCAGAATGAAATAGAGTCACTTCTTAACGCTGCTAATAGCGGACCACATGCAGCCCGAAATTATTGCCTGACATTACTCTGTTTTATTCATGGTTTTCGTGCCAGTGAAATTTGCCGTCTACGGATTTCTGATATTGATCTACGCTCAAAATGTATTTACATCCACCGCTTAAAAAAAGGATTTTCCACAACACATCCATTGTTGAATAAAGAGATCCAGGCGCTAAAGCGCTGGTTGGATATTCGTGACGAATACCCGCAATCCGATAGCGAGTGGCTATTTTTATCGCGTAAAGGCAATCCGCTTTCACGCCAGCAGTTTTACCAGATTATTTCTGCCTCCGGCGATCAGGCTGGGTTGCCGCTGGAAATTCACCCGCACATGCTACGACACTCCTGCGGCTTCGCGCTGGCCAATATGGGCATTGATACTCGCCTGATTCAGGACTATCTGGGTCACCGCAACATCCGCCATACCGTCTGGTACACGGCCAGCAACGCCGGGCGCTTTTACGGCATCTGGGATAAGTCACACGAGAAACAACGCACTTCTCTTTTCCAGTAAGGGCACGCTACGCCATGGATGGCGTTTCGTAATCAATGCTTCACCTACTGGTTTAGCACTGTTGAAAATTTACTCCATTATCGTTGTGATATAGCGCAAAATAGTTCAGATATAGATTTTTTCTTACGAAACATTAATAAAAATTAACCATACGTTAAATATGTTTATTGTTCTTAAAAGTTCTTATTTGGAACATGAAAAAAATGTTCCTATGCACCTGTAATTTATCAGGATATCAGTTCGTCATTTATTGTTAAATTAATCCTTTCAGCACATTTTTTCCGTCCAATAAATAGCTAGCATTAACTTTTTTCCTTGCTATTTTATGCACCTGGCGGCGACCTACCGCCGTTCTATTGTGGTAAAGAATAAAATCGATAAAAATAAGAATTATCGCGTGGCGGTAATTTATACATATGTAAATGTAATGTGATACCTGTTTTGTCATTAGCCCCTTCAAATATTACGGCCTTTGCATTCAGATTATTTTTTATCCATCCTGGGATTTTTTTCTCAGGATCTCCCTTACGAGTCAATTTAAATTCAGGAGCTCAATACTGTGAACCGACGTCGTTTTCTCACCGCCAAAGAAGTGCAGGCTATGATGCAGGCCGCTCGCCACGGGCCGACCGGGGAGCGGGATTACTGTCTGATCCTGCTGGCCTTTCGCCACGGTATGCGCATCAGCGAGTTGCTCGATCTGCACTACCGCGATCTCGATCTCAATGAAGGACGCATTAACGTTCGCCGTTTGAAGAACGGCTTCTCTACCGTCCACCCGTTGCGCTTCGATGAGCGTGAAGCTATCGAGCGCTGGACCCAGCAACGGGCAAGCTGGAAAGCCGCTGCGAAAACCGACGCGCTATTTATTTCACGCCGCGGCACCCCGCTTTCACGTCAGCAGGCTTATCGTATTATCCGTTCCGCCGGGGAGGACGCCGGTACCGTGACTCACACTCATCCACATATGTTGCGTCATGCCTGCGGCTACGAGCTGGCGGAAAGGGGCGCAGATACCCGTTTGATTCAGGATTATCTCGGTCATCGCAATATTCGTCACACGGTGCGTTATACCGCCAGTAATGCAGCGCGTTTTGCCGGAATATGGGAAAGAAACAACCTTTTAGAGGAAAATTTACAAGCGCAGAAGAAATAGGATAACCAATTGATAAAAAGGAAAATTTTTAATATCGAACAAGTCAATTGGGGCCAAACTGTCTATATCATAAAAATGTTTTGTAATCTTTTGCAACTGACAAGTGCATATTTCGGCAAAAAAAATCTTATCTTATTGATTTACACTACATTCTACAGATCGCTTTCTTTACTTTTCTTCACCAGACTTTCCCCTTCTCGCCCGGACATCAACATCAAACTCCAGCCCATCGTTTTTCCCTACCTCACAAAACTATAGTTTTTAACACCAATAAATAAACAATCAACAGCATATAAACCCAAAAACAAATCGAGATAAACAAAATAAAAGCCGTAAATCCCGATGAGTCAAAATGGCCCCAATTGACTCATCAGTTGGGCGAAAACTGTGCAGAACCGGCAGTCGAACCATTCGGCTGATATATGGAATGCCTGGAAGGCACAACGACTGCCAATTTCGGTTCGTAATATCGATTTTGTTTAAAGGAAAACAGCATGAAAATCAAAACACTGGCAATCGTTGTTCTGTCAGCCCTGTCCCTGAGCTCCGCGGCGGCCCTGGCTGATACCACCACGGTCAATGGCGGTACAGTGCATTTTAAAGGAGAAATCGTCAACGCAGCCTGTGCAGTCGATGCCGGTTCTATCGATCAGACCGTTCAGTTAGGCCAGGTTCGTTCGGCAAAACTGGCTACTGCGGGCAGCACCAGCTCCGCCGTTGGCTTCAACATTCAGTTAGATGATTGTGACACCACCGTTTCCACCAAAGCTTCCGTAGCGTTCTCCGGTACCGCGGTTGATACCACCAACACCAGCGTTCTGGCGCTGCAGAGCTCCGCTGCTGGCGGCGCGACCAACGTCGGCGTTCAGATCCTCGACAAAACCGGCACTCCGCTGGATCTGGACGGCGCGACCTTCAGCGCGGCCACCACGCTGAACGACGGCACCAACATCATTCCTTTCCAGGCGCGTTACTACGCCACTGGCGCGGCCACTGCCGGTACTGCTAACGCAGACGCCACCTTCAAAGTGCAGTACGAGTAATTCAAACATCAGACAGGGAAGCATTCCGGGCCAGGACGGCCCGTTATCCACAACGGGACTGGGGTGATAACGATGCAAGGAGTGAAGACAGGTCTGCTGATGTTTCTGCTACCGCCGCTGGCACTGGCCGGCAATCACTGGAACGTCACGGTGGCCGGGGGAAACATGCGTTTCCAGGGGGTCATCATCGCCGAATCCTGCCGCGTTGAGGCAGGCGACCAGCAGATGACGGTCAACATGGGGCAGATCAGCAGCAATCGCTTTCATTCACCAGGGGAAGATGCCAACCCCGTGCCATTCGATATTCACCTTCAGGATTGCAGTACCGCGGTCAGCCAGCGCGTCGGCGTATCGTTTAGCGGCGTGGCGGATGGCAAAAATCCGGACGTGCTCTCGGTTGGCGAAGGACCGGGGATCGCCACCGGTGTCGGCATCGCGTTATTTGATAAAGAAGACCAGCTGATCCCGCTCAATAGCCCGCCGGGCGCCTGGCGGCGGCTGTATACCGGCCCCACCACGCTGCATTTCGTGGCCAAATATCGGGCGACCGGTAATCAGGTCACCGGGGGAGCGGCAAACGCGCAAGTTTGGTTTTCTCTGACCTACCAGTAATTAACCAGCAGAGATGCCGGAAACAGGAAACAACGGTGAGTACAAAAGGGGTAAACGTGAAAAAGAGACTGGGGATGATGCGCGGACTACTGGCGGGATTCTTGATGGTAGCCACGAGCGGTTACTCCGCCTGGGCGCAGGCCGGCGTCGCGCTCGGCGCCACGCGGGTTATCTATCCGGCCGGGCAAAAACAGGTTCAGTTAGGCGTCACCAACAATGACAATAACAGCACCTACCTGATTCAGTCATGGGTGGAGAACGCCGATGGCGGCAAAGATGGCCGCTTCGTGATCACACCGCCGCTGTTTGCCATGCAGGGGAAAAAAGAGAATACCCTGCGCATTATTGATGCCACCAATCAGCAATTACCGCAGGATCGCGAAAGTCTGTTCTGGATTAACGTCAAAGCCATTCCTTCAATGGACAAATCCAGACTCAGCGACAACACCCTGCAGCTGGCGATTATCAGCCGCATCAAGCTCTACTATCGCCCGGCGAAGCTGGCGCTGCCGCCGGATCAGGCCGCAGAAAAGCTGAGCTTCAGCCGCAGCGGTTCATCGCTCACGCTCACGAACCCGACCCCTTACTACCTGACGGTCACCGAACTCAATGCCGGAACCCGCGTGCTGGAAAACGCGCTGGTGCCGCCGATGGGCAAAACCTCCGTCAAACTGCCGCCGGATGCCGGTAGCAACATTACCTATCGCACAATTAATGACTACGGCGCGCTGACTCCGCCAGTGAAAGGCGTGCTGCATTAACACAGGATGGTCCGCCGGGCGGGCCACTCCGCGCATAACAATAAGAACTGACAGCCGGGCGACTTCAGACCGGAGGGACTATGTCACATCTCAAATATGGACTGGACCGTTTTGGTTCCCGCAGCGCCAGGCATCGCCCACGCGCGACTTTGACCATGGCGAAACTCCCCGTGGCGCTCTGTTTTGCCCTGCTGACGGGTCACGCGCAGGCGGATCTCTATTTTAACCCGCGTTTTTTGGCTGACGATCCCGCCGCGGTGGCGGATCTTTCCGGTTTTGAAAACGGGCAGGAAGTGCCGCCCGGCACCTATCGCGTCGATATCTATCTTAACGACGGCTTTATGACCACCCGCGACGTGGCGTTTCATCGCGGCGAAAAGGGCCACGGCCTGAGCCCGTGTCTGACCCGTGGACAGTTGGCCAGTATGGGCGTCAACACCGCGGCGGTGAGCGGGATGAACGCCCTCGCCGCTGACGCCTGCGTGCCGCTCACTGAGCTTATCAACGATGCGACGACGCGCTTCGATGTCGGCCAGCAGCGCCTGTACCTCACCGTGCCTCAGGCCTTTATGGGCAACCGCGCGCGCGGCTATATTCCGCCGGAACTCTGGGATGACGGCATCAATGCCGGGCTGTTGAACTACAACTTCACCGGTAACAACGTCCACAACGATACCGGCGGCAGCAGCAATTACGCCTATTTAAACCTGCAAAGCGGCCTTAATCTCGGCGCCTGGCGCCTGCGGGATAACACCACCTGGAGCTACAGCAGCGGCGGCAGCAGTGCCGGCAACGAGAATAAATGGCAGCACGTTAACACCTGGCTGGAGCGGGATATTACCCCGCTGCGTTCACGTCTGACCCTTGGCGACAGCTACACCAACGGCGATGTCTTCGACGGCATTAACTTCCGCGGCGCCCAGCTGGCGAGCGATGACAATATGCTGCCGGATAGCCAGAAAGGCTTTGCCCCGGTGATCCACGGTATCGCCCGCGGCACCGCGCAGGTATCGATCAAACAAAACGGCTATGAGATTTACCAGAGCACGGTACCGCCGGGCCCGTTCACCATTAACGATCTCTACGCCGCAGGCAACGGCGGCGACCTGCAGGTGACCATTAAAGAAAACGATGGCACCAGCCAGGTCTTCAGCGTGCCGTGGTCAACGGTGCCGGTGCTGCAGCGCGAAGGCCATACCCGCTACGCATTGACCGCCGGGGAATACCGCAGCGGCAACGATCAGCAGGAAGAGCCAAAGTTCTTCCAGAGCACCCTCTTACACGGCCTGCCCGCAGGCTGGACGCTGTACGGCGGTACCCAGCTTGCCGACCGCTACGGCGCCTTTAACGCCGGCGTGGGGAAAAACATGGGCGATTTCGGTGCCGTGTCGCTGGATATTACCCAGGCCAACGCCACGCTGCCCGACGACAGCGATCATCAGGGGCAGTCGATCCGCTTCCTCTATAACAAATCGCTGAGCGATGTCGGCACCAATATCCAGCTCGTGGGCTATCGCTACTCCACTAAAGGTTATTACAGCTTTGCCGATACTACCTACCGCCGGATGAGCGGTTACGACGTGCAGACCCAGGACGGGGTGATCCAGGTGAAACCGAAATTCACCGATTACTACAACCTCGCCTACAACAAGCGCGGCAAGGTACAGGTGAGCGTCACTCAGCAACTGGGACGCACCGCCACGCTCTATCTGAGCGGCAGCCATCAGACCTACTGGTCGACCGGCAAGGCGGATCAGCAACTGCAGGCCGGACTGAACGCCGCAGTTGACGATATCAACTGGACGCTGAGCTACAGCCTGACGAAAAACGCCTGGCAGCAAGGCCGCGATCAGATGCTGGCGGTCAACGTCAATATTCCGTTCAGCCACTGGCTACGTTCCGATAGCAAATCCGTCTGGCGGCACGCCAGCGCCAGTTACAGCATGTCGCACGATCTGAATGGCCGGATGACCAATCTGGCGGGGCTCTACGGCACCCTGCTGGAAGACAACAACCTGAGCTATAGCGTGCAGACCGGTTACGCCAGCGGCGGCGAAGGTGATAGCAACGGCACCGGCTATGCGGCGCTGAACTACCGCGGCGGCTACGGCAACGCCAACGTCGGCTACAGCCGCAGCGACGGCTTCAGACAGCTGTACTACGGCGTCAGCGGCGGCGTACTGGCCCACGCCAACGGCGTGACCTTAAGCCAGCCGCTGAATGACACAGTGGTGCTGGTGAAAGCGCCGGGCGCTGACAACGTCAAAGTGGAAAATCAGACCGGGGTACGCACCGACTGGCGCGGCTACGCGGTGCTGCCTTACGCCACCGAATACCGGGAAAACCGGGTAGCGCTGGATACCAATACGCTTGCCGATAACGTCGATCTCGACGATGCGGTGGTCAGCGTGGTGCCGACCCACGGCGCCATCGTGCGGGCGTACTTCAAAGCCCATGTCGGGGTCAAATTGCTGATGACCCTCAGCCATAACGGCAAACCGGTTCCGTTCGGCGCGATGGTCACTTCGGGCAGCAACCAGAGCGGCAGCATCGTGGCCGATAACGGCCAGGTTTACCTGAGCGGGATGCCGCTCGCCGGCAGCGTACAGGTGAAATGGGGCGAAGGGGCGGACGCCAGTTGTGTGGCCAGCTATCGCCTGCCGGAAGAGAGTCAGCGGCAGGCGCTGAGCCAGCTATCGGCAGAGTGCCGTTAAGGAACGCATGATGATGAAAAAACCACTTAACCTGCTCGGCGCCGTATTGACGCTGGTCTGCGCCAGTGCCTTCGCGGCGGACAGCACCATCACCATCAGCGGCTACGTGCGCGATAACGCCTGCGCGGTGGCTACCGAATCGAAAGAGTTTACCGTCGATCTGATGGATAACGCCGCCAGACAGTTTAACGCCGTCGGCGCCACTACCCCGCTGGTGCCGTTCCGTATTGTGCTGTCACCCTGTGGCAGTTCGGTCACGGCGGTTAAGGTCGGCTTTAGTGGCACCCAGGATAGCGACAATAACGACCTGCTAAAAATCGATGGCGGCGCGTCAGCCGCGGCGGGTATGGCCGTGCAGATCCTGAACAGCCAGCAGGCGATGCTGCCGATCAACGCCCCATCTTCATCGATCGCCTGGACAACGCTGACGCCGGGGCAGACCAATACCCTCGGTTTTTATGCCCGGCTGATGGCGACCCGCGTTCCGGTGACCGCCGGCCACGTGTATGCCACCGCGACCTTTACCCTTGAATTCCAGTAACCGGAGGCTGAGATGAAACAACGATATGCAGGATGGCTTCTGGCGGGCGCGCTGGCGTTAAACCTGAGCACGCTACAGGCCGCCGACATCACCATCACGGTGAACGGCAAAGTGGTGGCCAAACCCTGCACCGTTTCCACCGTTAACGCCAACGTCGATCTCGGCGATCTCTATACCTTCAGCCTGGTCCCGGCGGGTTCCGCTTCAGCGTGGCACAGCACCGCGCTCGATTTGAGCAACTGCCCGGTCGGCACCTCTCGGGTGGTCGCCACCTTCAGCGGCACAGCGGACAGCACCGGTTATTACAAAAACCAGGGAACCGCGGGCAACATCCAGCTCGAACTGCAGGATGACAGCGGCACCACGCTCAACAACGGGGCGCAAAAATCGGTTCAGGTTGACGATAGCTCGCAGTCGGCGCGTTTCCCGCTGCAGGTCCGGGCCCTGTCGGTCAACGGCGGCGCCACCCAGGGAACTATTCAGGCGGTGATTAGCGTCACCTATACCTACGCCTGAGCCAGGAGAGTTTGTTTATGAAAAAAGTCATCGCTCTGTTTACCACGCTGCTGTTAATGGGCTGGTCGCTTAATGCCTGGTCCTTCGCCTGTAAAACCGCCACCGGCGCGACCATCCCCATTGGCGGCGGCTCGGCCAACGTGTACGTCAACCTGACCCCGGCGGTCAACGTCGGGCAAAACCTGGTGGTCGATCTGTCGACGCAGATCTTTTGCCATAACGACTATCCGCAAACCATTACCGACTACGTGACGCTGCAGCGCGGTTCCGCTTACGGTGGCGTGCTATCGAGCTTCTCAGGTACCGTCAAATATAACGGCTCCTCTTACCCGTTCCCGACCACCACGGAAACCTCGCGGGTGATTTACGATTCCACGACCGATAAACCCTGGCCGACCGTGCTGTATCTGACTCCAGTCAGTACCGCTGGCGGGGTGGCGATCACCGCCGGATCGTTGATTGCGGTGCTGATCCTGCATCAGACCAACAACTACAACAGCGACTCCTTCCAGTTTGTATGGAACATTTATGCCAACAACGATGTAGTGGTTCCAACCGGCGGTTGCGATGTTTCCGCCCGTGATGTGACGGTGACCCTGCCCGATTATCCGGGATCAATGGCGGTGCCGGTCACCGTCCACTGCGCGCAGAATCAAAATCTCGGCTACTACCTGTCCGGCGCCACCGCCGATAGCGCGAATTCGATCTTCACCAACACCGCTTCGGCCTCGCCAGCACAGGGAATTGGCGTGCAGATGACGCGCAACGGCACCGTCGTTCCCGCCAACAGCAACGTCTCGCTGGGCACGGTCGGCACGTCGCCGGTCAACCTCGGCCTGACCGCCACCTACGCGCGCACCAGCGGTCAGGTGACGGCAGGCAACGTACAGTCGATTATTGGGGTGACGTTTGTCTACCAGTAAGCCCGACGCGCCTCAGGCGCAGGCCATGACAGACTATATCCTGTCCCCCTGCGCCATGGCGGCGGAGGGGTTAGCCAGAATGATCGATAACGGTGAACGGCAGCCCGTCTGGTTACAACCGCGGGTGCAAACCATGTTATCGATACCCGCGGCGGCTGGGGTCCGGCAAATAGTGGTTTTTCTGCCTGACGATCCCTGGTGGCTCTTGTTCGTCCTGCGCGAAGCGGCCTGGTTACTCACCCACGCTAAACGCCCCCTACCGATGGTGATCCTTAGCCGCAGCCCGGCACCGTGGTTATGGCAAACCTTGTTGCATCAGGTCGGCGACCGTCGACTGCTCGCCGCGGTGCAGGCGGTTTCTTCCGATCTGCCGTGGCGACGCCTGGCAGCGCTGCTGAAAGGCGGCCTGGTCGGTTACCCCGCACTACACCAACTCTCGGCCATTGAGGCATTGGCGCGCGGCAAGCCGCCGTCGGGGTTAAGCAAAATCGAGCTTAACGCCACCCTCGCCCTGCTGTACGGCCACAGCATCACCAGCCAGGCGCAGATCCGCGGCGTCAGCCAAAAAACGCTCTACAACCAAAGAACATCAGGATTAAATAAGATGGTGGAGTATCATCCGCATCTGGCGACCCGCTTTCCCGGGAGCCGAAGCAAACGTCTATCAGGTCAGTCGATGACCGCGCTGACCCCTTTCGAACGTGAATTTATCCACGCCATTCACTGTCGGCAGATTTTCCCCGTCTTCCAGCCGATCGTCGACGATCGTCTGCGGCTGCAGGGTATTGAGGTGTTGTCGCGCTGGCGAAAAGATGGCGCCGTGCTGCCGCCGGGAGAATTCCTGCCGCATATCCGCTCCGAATATGCGTGGCTGCTGCTCACCGCTTTCGTATTGCAGGAAGCGGTGCACAACATCAATCGCTACCAGGGCGAGTTTTACTTCTCGGTCAATATTCCGCCGTGCATCGCCAATCACGACAATCTGGCGCGCATGATGGAAACCGCCTGGCAACAGCTGCAAAATCCGCAGTGGGCTGACCGGCTGGTGCTGGAATTTGCTGAAACCGTCGATTTACAGCAGCAGGGTAAAGCAGTGGAGAATATGGGCAAAATCCAACAGCAGGGCTTTCGCATTTTCCTTGATGACTGCTTCTCAAATAGCAGCGTGATGTTCCCGGTGAGGTCGGCGCGCTTTAGCGGCTACAAGCTGGACATGAGCATCGTTAATGATTTTCAGCGCGACCCACATGCGCTGGTGCTAATTAAAAGCCTGATCTACTACTGCCAACTGATGCAGAGCCGCTGCATCGCCGAGGGGGTGGATAGCCTGGAGAAATTTAATCAATTGAAAGCGCTGGGCGTCGACCGTTTCCAGGGTTATCTGTTCTCGCCGCCGATTACGCGCGAACATCTGGGGGAAATTATCCAGCGCTTTCTCCCCGATCACCCCACCAGCAGACTGGCCGGGTAATGCTTGAGCCAGGAGACGGCGCCAGCCCTATCGCCGGCGCCACGGTTCAGGCGCGAATGTCGTCGTACTCGCGGGTATTATCAAATTCGTGTTTAGCAAACGGGCACAGCGGAATAATTTTACGCTGCTCCTGACGCATCTTCTCGACCACCTTCGCCACCAGCTGTTTACCGACGCCCTGGCCTTTCAGGCTGGGATCGACATCGGTATGCTCAATAATGCTCAGGTGCTCGCCGGTCGGGACAAAGACAATTTCCGCCACCTGGTTTCCCTCAGCGTCATTGACGTAAAATTTGTTGTGGCCTTGCAGAATTTCCATCGTTTCCTCGCTTATTTATGGCGATACTTCAACGCGCCGCTGGGACAGGTTTCGATCACTTTCACCACCGTCGCGACATCCACCTGATCGGGGATGATCCACGGTTTACGTTTCAGATTGAACAGCTTCGCGCTGCCGCGTACGCAGTTCCCCGAGTGCTGACAGATATCGGTATTGAAATAGACATCTATCTTCTCGCCGGTATAGGCCCGGTAGCCCGCTTCCAGTAGTTCCTTATCCATGACATTGCCTCGGTATTTTTATTGTGCTGCAGTAAAGAATAGCTCGCCGGATGACCACTGACTACGGAGAAATAAGAAACGACCTATTTCAATTATTTCGCTAATGATAAAGCGACTTTTTAATACCAACACGAAATTAAACTATTATCGAAGATAACCATAACTCGGCTAAGCAAACCATCGGCGCTATAATTTATCGCGATGTAATTACTTAATGGCATGAACATTCAGGTATCTTCCTTTGAAGCATATTGTTAAACGGGTGCGCCCGACATTGTTATTACTTCTTTTCACGGTCTCCGGCTGCTCGTTATCGCCCGCGATCCCGGTATTAGGCGCGGCATTCCCCGGCTGGTTCTTCTGCTTATTAGGTGGCGCATTGCTGCTGATTCCCTGCCATATCCTGATTGCCCGTAAAGGCTGGCAGGCGCGCTTTTCTCCGCTGGTATTAAGTTACCTGGCGTTAATGTTTCTGTTTGCCACCCTTCTGTGGTTCCTCCTTTTCGTAAATTAAATATCTATGACTAACTCCAGCCCAAACGTTTTACGGAAAAAATGGCCATTGTTGGCTCTCGTCCTCGCCGCCATCGTGGCGCTGATCGTGGTTATCTGGCAATTACAGACCTCGCCGGAAACTAACGACGCCTATGTTTATGCCGACACCATCGACGTGGTGCCGGAAGTGAGCGGGCGGATCGTCGAGATGCCCATCCGCGATAACCAGCGGGTGCAGAAAGGCGACCTGCTGTTTCGCATCGACCCGCGGCCCTATCAGGCGATGCTGGACGATGCCAAGTCGCGGCTAGCCACGCTGGATGCGCAGATTATGCTGACCCAGCGCACCATCAAAGCTCAGCAATATAACGCGCAGTCGGTCAGCGCCGCGGTAGAGCGCGCGAAGGCACTGGTGAAACAAACCACCTCGACCCGCATTCGTCTGGAACCGCTGGTGCCGCAAGGGTTCGCCGCACAGGAAGACCTCGATCAGGCGCGCACCGCCGAAAAAGCCGCTCGCGCGGAGCTTGAGGCCACGCTGCTGCAGGCCAAACAGGCAGATGCCGCGGTGACCGGCGTCGATGCTATGGTTGCGCAGCGGGCCGGGATCCTCGCGCAAATTGCGCTAGCGGAACTGCATCTGGAATTTACCGAAGTCCACGCGCCGTTTAACGGCGTGGTTATCGCCCTGAAAACCACCGTCGGCCAATATGCTTCCGCGCTAAAACCGGTCTTTACTCTGTTGGATAACGACCACTGGTACGTGATCGCCAACTTCCGCGAAACCGATCTGCAAAACGTCCGTCCGGGCGGCGCGGCGAAGGTCACGGTGATGACCAACCACAGCCGCGCCTTTGACGGCGTGGTGGATTCAGTCGGTTCCGGCGTCCTGCCGGAGGGCGGCAGCGTGATTGAAGGAATGCCAGTCATTCAGAAGAGTATTAACTGGGTGCATGTCTCGCAGCGTTTCCCGGTCAAAATCGCGGTGAAAGAACCCGACCCGGAACTGTTCCGCATGGGCGCCTCCGCCAGCGCCGTATTGCTGCCGAAATAAGGACTGGGTATGTATAACGTCTGGCCGTTTCTGCAACGGGAGCTTGGCGACGCGCCGGGGCGGGCCAACTACACCCTGCGCCTGACCCTGAGTTGCGCGGTGCTCATTACCCTGTTTATGACCCTGCAAATTCCGTTTCTCGCCGTTGCGCTGATTGTGGTGTTCTACGTCAGCCAGCCGAATATTCTGATGATTAAACTGGGCAGCGTCTTGTTCTTTATTACCATCAGCGTGGCGCTGGGGCTGGTGCTGCTGATCATTAAATGGACCTATGATTTTCCATTGATTCGCCTTGTCGCCTCGGTGTGTCTGTTCTTTGGCGCTATCTATTTGATGCGCGTGCTGGGCAAACTGGGACTGGCGTTTTTCGTGGTGGCGCTGGCGGTGATTTACGCCCAGACTTTCCCGTCAATGACCAGCCAGAGCGAGATTCTGGTGCGCCTGCTGCTGTGGCTGTGGGTGGCGATCAATACCGCGACGCTGGTGACGCTGCTGGTCAATGCCTGTTTCCGGCAAGCCTTCCCCGGCTATCAGTTCCGCGCCCGACTGGTGGTCATGCAGCGACAGGTCGCCGATGTGCTGACGCAGGATGCCAACCCGCCGAGCTTCAAAGATATCGCCGAGCGCTTTCAGCAACTGCAGGGGCTATTTAAGCAGGCTCGCTTCGCGGCGCCGGAAATTGCCGCCGAGCCGCAGCGCTGGCAGGCGTTGATGGCCGCCACCCTACGCTGCTATCACCTTGCGGCCTTGTTGCAGCCGGGTGAAGATCATATTGAAGCGCGCCAGCACATCGCCGCCGCGCTGCTGATGCTGACACCGCATATGAATGACGGCGCGGCATTTTCCTTCACGCCGCCAGTGATGGATCATCACGGTGCCAATAGTCTGATTTTACAGGAAATGGCGGAAGTACTAGCCTCGTTGGCGCGCGGCGAAACCATCGACCTGCCGAGCGGCGAAGCGGAGAAATCGCCGCTGCTGCTGCCGGACGCCTGGAGTAATCCGGCGTATCTGCATTTCGCTCTGAAAACGCTACTGGCAACGCTGTTATGCTACGTCTTCTATACTGCCGCCGACTGGCAGGGTATCCATACCATCATGCTCAGCTGCGTGATCGTCGCCCAGCCGGGGTTGGGGGCAACGATGCAAAAAACCGGGTTGCGCATCGGCGGCGCTCTGCTCGCCACTCTGCTGGCGCTGTTGCTGATTGTCTTTGTGCAGCCGTGGACCGAATCCATCGTCGGTTTGCTGGCGATGGTCCTGCCGGTGATGGCCCTCGCAGCGTGGATCGCCGCGGGCTCCGAGCGTATCGCCTACGCCGGGATCCAAATCGGTTTTACCTTCTCGCTCGCCTTCCTGAGCTGGTTTGGCCCGCTAACCAACCTGACCGAGCTACGCGACCGGGTCATCGGCATTTTGCTCGGCGTACTAGTCTCGTCAATCATCCACCTTTACCTGTGGCCGGATAGCGAAGCGCCGCAGCTTAAATGGCAAATGGCGCGCCTGTATCGCCAGATAGCCGGCTTCCTGCGTGCCAGCGATGACAAACCGCAGATGGTACCGCTGTTTCAGGCGTTGACCACCACAGAAACGCTGATGCACCGGGTCGCCGCCGAGCCGCTGGGCAGCTGGGCGCACCCGTGGCCGCAGGCGAAATCCTGGCCGAGTCAGTCAACCTGGCGGCAGGCGCAGGAGATTGTGCGCCTGAGCGAGGGCTACCGATTGTACGCCGCGCCGGGCGATCCTTTTTTAACTCGCTGCGCACAACAGCTACTGGCTTATGCCGATGATATTGAGCACCAGCAGGCGACGGCGACTAGCGCGCCGCTTGATGCCGATCCGGCTAATCCGTTCGGCGAACCGCTGGCGGCTTTACTGACCACGCTAGCGGGTTGGTCAGACGAACCTTCTGAAATTCCGCGACAGGCAGAACAGTCATGACAAAAATGGACGCCGCAGCACGTTTTCTGCGCTATTCACCCCTGGCCTTCGTGATGAGCCTGCTGGCGGGGTGCGCGCTGATTCAGGACGATCCGGGAGAGGTGCCCCTCGTTAATCCGCAGCAGGCACAGCTGGCGCAGGTGATTCATCTGGCGAATAGCGGCTGGCCGGCGGCCCGCTGGTGGGAGGGGTATCACGATCCCCAGCTCAATATGCTGGTGAATCGCGCGCTGCAAAATTCGCCAACTATGCAGGCAGCGCGGCTGCGCATCGCGCAATCACAATCCACCGTCGAACTGGCGCAATCGGCAATGGGCGTACAGGCCACCGCCGTGGCGGCGCAGAACCGCCTGCGCGTTACCGATAAGTCCTTTAGCTGGCCTTACTCCTATTCCCTGCCGGTCGATAAAAACGGTCCTTGGTATACCCTCAATACCGTAGGTGTCGGCGCGACGCTGAATATTGATTTGTGGGGCGCCGATCGTGCGCGCGTCGCCGCGGCGATCGGCGAGAAGAACGCCCGCCAGGCGGAAACCGCCGGTATCGAGCTGGACCTCGCCAGCAGCGTGGCGCAGCTCTATTTCGCCATGCAGGCGACTTTCCAGAAAATCGTCCTGCTGCAGCAGTTGGAAGAGATTGCTCAGCTATCGGTACAGGCCCATGAGCGCCGCGCCCAGCGCGGCGTAGAGGATAGCGTCGATATCGCCAATGCTCAGGCAGAACGGTTGGGCGCTCAGCAGCAGGTGATTACCGCCCGCGGTACACTGATCCAGTATCGCGAAACGCTGAGGGCGCTGATCGGCGCCGATGCGCAGAGTATGCCGGCGATCCATCCGGTAGCTTTACCAGCGCTGCAAGAAACGCTGCCGGATTCGCTCTCCTTTGAGCTGCTGGCGCGCCGCCCGGATCTGCAGGCTCTGCGCGGCTATGTCACCGCCTCGATGAGCCAGGTCGATGCGGCGAAAGCGGCCTTCTACCCGCATTTTGATATCAAAGCATTCTGGGGCTATAACGCGTTGAGCGTCGGCGATCTGTTTAAGTCGTCATTCCAGCAAATCAACCTGCTGCCGGGGCTGTATCTGCCGATATTCGACGGTGGCCGCTTGAATGCCAATTTGAAGTCAGTGCGCACGGCGAGCAATATCCTGATTAAGCAGTACAACCAGGCGGTGCTCGATGCAGTACGCGATGTGGCGATAAGCTCCAGTCAGCTAAACGACCTTAATCAGCAGGCGACGCTGCAGGAACTGAAAGTCACAGCGGCGATGGCCACCACCCGCAGCGCCAGCGCCCATCACCAGCGCGGCCTGATAAGCCGCTATACGGCCGAGGAGGCCCGGCGCCCGGCGATCGCCCAGCAGTTGTTATTGTTGGATATCCAGGCGCAGCGCCTCAGCACCGATGTCACGTTGATTAAGGCCCTCGGCGGCGATTACCGCGGCGTGGAACCGTAACCCTGCTGAGCGCAGCGCGGACAGGGAACTCCCCGGATGACGGCTTCGCCTTATCCGGGCTACCAGGCCCAGCGTCACGTTGATTACCGCGGCGCGAGCAGGGAAATCCCCGGATGGCGGCTTACGCCTTATCCGGGCTACCAGGATTACCGTTTCCATCCTCGGCTTACCTGGGGACTTGCCAATAAAAAAAGCCGGCGCGCTGCGCCGGCTTTTCATTTACCACTTTCGCTATAAGGCATTGGTCGCCGGTTTCTGCTCGGCGGACTTGCTGTTTTCCAGCATGCGGCGCACCGGCACGATCAGCACACACAACACTGCGGCACAGATCAGCAACGCCGTTGAGCAACGGGCAAACAGATCCGGCAGCATATCCAGTTGGTCAGCCTTCACGTGGCCGCCAATCAGGCCTGCCGCCAGGTTACCCAGCGCGCTGGCGCAGAACCACAGCCCCATCATCTGGCCACGCATTCTTTCCGGCGCCAGCAGGGTCATGGTTGCCAGGCCAATCGGGCTCAGACACAACTCGCCCAGCGTCAGCATCAGAATACTGCCCACCAGCCACAGCGGCGACACGCCCGCCCCACCGTTGCTCAGCACGTTCTGCGCCGCCAACATCATCAGGCCGAAGCCCGCCGCGGCGCACAGAATACCGACAACAAACTTGGTAATACTGCTTGGACGCACGTTTTTACGCGCCATCGCTGGCCACGCCCAACTGAATACCGGCGCCAGCAGAATAATAAACAGGGCGTTAATCGACTGGAACCACACCGCCGGGATTTCAAAATCGCCGATCATACGATTGGTATAGTCGTTAGCAAACAGGTTAAAGGACGTCGGTTTTTGCTCGAATGCCGACCAGAAGAATGCGGCGGAAACCAGCAGAATAAAGCAGACCAATAGACGCGCGCGTTCTTTACGGCTCAGTCCGGCAAAGACGAACAGGTAGATGAAGTAAAGCACCACCGACGCGGTAATCACGTACACCAGCATACTGGCGACGGCAACCGGGTTAATCACAATCACGCCCTGGGCAATCAGAGTAATCACCACCGCCACACCAACCGCCAGCGCCAGCAGCCAGGCACCAACGCCGTTTTTCTTCGCCACCGGGCTATTCCAGGTAGAATCAAGGCCGACTTCGCTGTCGTAACGCTTCATCGCCGGTACCGCAAACAGACGGAAAATCACCAGTGCTACCAGCATCCCGATACCGCCAATGCCAAAGCCCCAGTGCCAGCCATGGGATTTAATCAGCCAGCCGGAAATCAGCGGCGCGATAAACGACCCCATATTGATACCCATATAGAACAGCGAGAAACCGCCGTCCCGACGGCTATCGCCTTTCTTATACAGCGTACCGACCATCACCGAGATACAGGTTTTAAACAGGCCGGAACCAAGCACGATAAACATCAGACCGATAAAGAACAGATTGTTGCCCATCCACGCCGACAGGGCGATCGACAAGTGGCCCAGCGCAATCAGAATCGAGCCATACCAAACCGCTTTCTGCTGGCCCAGCCAGTTATCCGCCAGCCAACCGCCCGGCAAGGCCGCCAGATACATCGCCCCCGCGAAGATACCGACGATAGCCGATGCGTTTTCACGCGCCAGCCCCATGCCGCCGTCATAAACAGTGGCCGCCATAAACAGGATCAGTAAGGGACGAATGCCATAAAACGAGAACCGCTCCCACATTTCAGTGAAGAACAGCGAACCCAGAGGATAAGGGTGACCAAAGAAAGTCCGACTTTCATTTTTGTTAACAGAGGAATGCATAACTTCTCCCAATAAGGCGATCACAGCGCTTATCAATGACAAAAGGCGTGTTGACCATTTTTTCTACCCGCGTATTGTTCACACAGGAGTTAATATTATTTAACCATTTGATAACCAGATGACGGTTTTGTCTAGCCCCTACCCCGTATCTTTTAGACGAAAACTCGACTAAGCTCTACTTTTGCAGATTTTATGTTGGCTGAAGAGGGATAATGATTGACAGTAATATTTCTCACCACATCATTTACTTTATCCTTAATAAACAAAAAGTTAAAAACAACAACCACAGAAAGACTAAAGCATACGGCACAATACCGTCATATTGCTGAAATAATGCAATTATTAACTCTCTATTATTCTTTTTAGCCCCAATGCAAAACAATATATTTACATAACACCAACAAATCGATACATCATGCTGGATAAGATCAAAATATTAGCGATTGATATCATAATGAGATCTTATTAGTGATCTACGTCACAGATTAAGTCCAGGTCAGATATAAAATATGCCATACCTTCAGTCAATCATTTGAAAGGTGTAATCATGGAAAACAATAATAGGATGATGCCACATATAAGGCGGACAACACATATTATGATGTTTGCCCACCGTAACAGCTTCGATTTTCATTTCTTTAATGCCCGCTAGTCTTCCGACTACGGGCGCTTCAGCATACAGGTCTTCCTGCATCTTTAGTTGTTAATACAGGCACTCGCCTGTAGCTAACCGCGCTCGCCCTAATAAATCCTGCGATTTACCAGCCACCGGACTGGTAGGATTTATTGCATCTCAAAAGGTATTCTACTGATATTTATTATATCAGCGGCAGACTATTACCTTTTGTCCGGAATAATCAATTTCTCAGTCGAGAAATTGAGGGCCTGCTATTATCTGAAAATAAAGAGATAACAATGACTGATTTAAAAATTGCCGTTAGCCGTACATGTCCAAACTGTTTTTCTACCCAACGAAATATTGTCAACACAACAGAAACCAACTTTATTGATGTAGCCGCGGTGGTATTAACCCTGGAGGATATCGAGTGTGGTAAACTCGATGAATTAAAAGCTACCGGGTATAACATTCCGGTATTTATCGCCATTAATAAAGAAGAGGTTGTCCCGGCCGAATACCTGTCTTCGGTACAGGGGGTCTTTGAGCACGACGAAACCCGCAACGACTTCTATGGCCGCCAGCTGGAATCCGCCGCGCATAAATATGAAACCGAGTTGCGTCCGCCGTTCTTTAGCGCGCTGGTCGATTACGTCAAACAGGGCAATAGCGCCTTTGACTGTCCGGGGCACCAGGGCGGCGAGTTCTTCCGCCGTCACCCAGCCGGTAATCAGTTCGTCGAGTATTTTGGCGAAACCCTGTTCCGCTCAGATCTGTGCAACGCCGACGTCGCCATGGGCGATCTACTGATCCACGAAGGGGCGCCATGTATCGCCCAGCAGCACGCAGCGAAAGTGTTTAATGCTGATAAAACCTACTTCGTTCTCAACGGCACCTCCTCTTCCAACAAAGTGGTGCTCAACGCGCTGCTGACCCCAGGCGATCTGGTGCTGTTCGACCGTAACAACCACAAATCCAACCACCACGGCGCGCTGCTGCAAGCCGGGGCCACACCGGTATATCTGGAAACCGCGCGTAACCCGTACGGCTTTATCGGCGGTATCGACGCCCACTGCTTCGAAGAACGCTATCTGCGCGAACTGGTGGCAGAAGTGGCGCCGAATCGCCAACAGGACGCCCGCCCGTTCCGCCTGGCGGTCATTCAGTTAGGCACCTATGACGGGACGATTTACAACGCCCGTCAGGTGGTCGATAAAATTGGTCATCTGTGTGATTACATCCTGTTTGACTCCGCGTGGGTCGGCTATGAGCAGTTCATTCCGATGATGGCCGATTGCTCACCGCTGCTGCTGGATCTGAATGAAAACGATCCGGGCATTCTGGTGACCCAATCCGTGCACAAACAGCAGGCCGGTTTCTCCCAGACCTCGCAAATCCATAAAAAAGATAGCCATATCAAAGGTCAGCAGCGCTATGTCCCGCACAAGCGTCTCAATAACGCCTTTATGATGCACGCCTCCACCAGCCCGTTCTATCCGCTGTTTGCCGCGCTGGATATCAACGCCAAAATGCACGAAGGCGAAAGCGGCCGTAACATGTGGATGGACTGCGTGATGAACGGCATCAAGGCGCGTAAGCTGATCCTCGAAAGTTGCAAGCACATCCGTCCGTTCGTACCGAAAATGGTCGATGGTAAACCATGGCAGTCGTATGAAACCGCGCAAATCGCTGTTGACCTGCGCTTCTTCGAATTTGGCCCAGGCGAACGCTGGCACGCCTTTGACGGTTATGCCGAACATCAGTACTTCGTCGATCCGTGCAAACTGCTGCTCACCACGCCGGGTATCAACACCGCCAGCGGCGAATATGAATCCTTCGGCGTACCGGCCACCATTCTCGCCAACTTCCTGCGTGAAAACGGCGTAGTGCCGGAAAAATGTGACCTCAACTCTATTCTGTTCCTGCTGACGCCAGCGGAAGACATGGCCAAGCTGCAACAGTTGGTCGCCCTACTGGCGCGCTTTGATAAGCTGCTCGACTCCGATGCGCCGTTGCAGGAAGTTCTGCCGTCTATCTACCAGCAGCACAAAGAGCGCTATGCCGGTTATACCCTGCGCCAGCTGTGCCAGGAAATGCACGATCTGTATGCCCGTCACAACGTGAAACAGCTGCAAAAAGAGATGTTCCGTAAAGATCACTTCCCACGCGTCGTGATGAACCCGCAAGACGCCAACTACGCCTATCTGCGCGGCCAGGTTGACCTGGTGCCGCTGCCGCGCGCTGAAGGCCGCGTGGCCGCTGAAGGTGCCCTGCCTTACCCGCCGGGCGTGCTGTGCGTCGTCCCGGGCGAAGTCTGGGGCGGTGCGGTTCTGCAGTACTTCACCGCGCTTGAAGAAGGGATCAACCTGCTGCCGGGCTTCGCGCCGGAACTACAGGGGGTTTATATCCAGGAGCACGATGGCCGCAAACAGGTCTGGTGCTATGTCATCGCTGAAGGCAAGAAACAAAGCGCGCTGCTGAAAGGGGAAACAGTATGAGCAAATCCAGTAACAAGATGGGCGTGGTACAGCTCACCATCTTAACCATGGTCAACATGATGGGCTCCGGCATCATCATGTTGCCCACCAAGCTGGCGGAGGTGGGAACGATCTCCATCATTTCCTGGCTGGTGACGGCGGTAGGCTCGATGGCGCTGGCGTGGGCCTTCGCCAAATGCGGGATGTTCAGCCGCAAATCGGGCGGGATGGGCGGCTACGCCGAGTACGCATTCGGTAAGTCTGGCAACTTTATGGCCAACTATACCTACGGCGTTTCTCTGCTGATCGCCAACGTCGCGATCGCCATTTCCGCCGTAGGTTACGGTACCGAGCTGTTCGGCGCCACCTTGTCGCCCGTGCAGATTGGCCTGGCGACCATCGGGGTGCTGTGGATTTGTACCGTAGCGAACTTCGGCGGCGCGCGCATTACCGGCCAAATCAGTAGCATCACCGTATGGGGCGTAATCATTCCGGTCGTCGGCTTATGCATTATCGGCTGGTTCTGGTTTAGCCCGACGATGTACGTCGAATCCTGGAACCCGCACCACGTGCCGTTCTTCGGCGCCGTCGGCTCATCAATTGCTATGACGCTGTGGGCCTTCCTCGGTCTGGAATCCGCTTGTGCTAACACGGATGTGGTAGAAAATCCGGAGCGTAATGTCCCGATTGCCGTCCTCGGCGGTACCCTCGGCGCGGCGGTTATCTATATCATCTCGACCAACGTGATTGCCGGGATCGTGCCGAACATGGACCTGGCTAACTCCACCGCGCCGTTTGGTCTGGCGTTTGCCCAGATGTTCACCCCTGGCGTAGGTAAAGTGATTATGGGGCTGATGGTGATGTCCTGCTGCGGTTCGCTGCTCGGCTGGCAATTCACCATCGCGCAGGTGTTTAAATCATCGTCTGACGAAGGCTACTTCCCGAAAATCTTCTCCCGCGTCTCAGCGTCCGGCGCGCCGATTCAGGGGATGCTGACCATTGTGATCCTGCAAACTGGTTTATCGCTGATGACCATTAGCCCGTCGTTGAACAACCAGTTCAACGTGCTGGTTAACCTGGCGGTGGTGACCAACATCATTCCGTACATTCTGTCGATGGCCGCGCTGGTCATTATTCAGAAAGTGGCTAACGTGGAACCAACCAAAGCGCGCTCCGCCAACGTGATTGCCTTCATCGGTGCGGTATACAGCTTCTATGCGTTGTACTCTTCCGGCGAAGAAGCCATGCTCTACGGCGCTATCGTGACCTTTATGGGCTGGACATTGTACGGCCTGGTATCACCGCGTTTTGAACTGAAAAATAAACACAGCTAAGACTGCCCCCGGCGGCGCGATTGTCGCCGCCGGGGCTCAGGCAGGAGATCATACCCCCACATTAAGCTTGACCCTGAGGGAGTACAATTGAGTTCAATAGACGACTAGAATGCTATAACCGCTGATTTATCAAGGGAAAATCTCGTTATATGGCAATAGAAACCTTACAGCCCAGAAATATTGCGGGGCTATGGGGATAAGGATAAATTACAAACAGAGACTTTTTAAATCTGAGTATCGTATGTCTTATATGAGTACAGGGGTAAAATACGGTCTGCATTGCCTGATTTACCTTACCCGCTCTGAACCAACGCCCAGAGAAGCCAGTGTCCGTGACCTTGCTGAACTTCAGGGGGTTCCTGGTGAATACCTCGCCAAGCTGTTCACTAAACTCTCCAGGGCTAAACTAGTCACTGCAACCGAAGGGATTAAAGGGGGATTCAGGCTGGCTCGTTCCGCAAAACAAATCACTGTTCATGATGTAGTCATCGCCATTGACGATGTGAAACCGTTGTTCAGTTGTCGGGAAATACGCAGCCGTTGCGCTTTATTTCGTCCGGCATTCCCTACTGGGCGGTCCTGGGAACCAGCTCTGTACATGCAGTGATGCTTGCGGCGGAACAGGCAATGCGTCAGGAACTTCAACGTCATACCCTGGCTGACCTAGCCCGTCGAGTGTCAGAGAAACCCCCAACATGCCCAGGACATAAATACACCGGTATCCGTACAGATCACCCAACCGCCCACTGGTTATCAGAGGGGCTGCGAACGTGAAGGCGTAGCCCGCCACAACCAGCTCCAGACTGGTGTCGGAGATACCCAGAGAATGCTGAATAGACGGCGCGGCAACATTAACAACAAACAGATCGAATTGTCCGAGGAATGCACCGATCAGCACGATAAACAGCAAGAGGGGTGTCGGAATCTGAGGATGGTGTGGCATAAGTGAATCCCTGTTTTCTGGCAGGTGCAGAGAGGTATACCGGGTATTTCTTCTCTGCACTCAGGTAAGTATGTTTCTTGCAGAAACAAAAACAGGCGCATAGCATGCGCCCGCCGAAGTTAAAGGAAATAACGGTTACACCACATCCGGAATTTGTTGTTCTGGCGCGGGCTCCGGTAGTCCAGATAACGGTGTCAGCATTGATGAATTCGCCATTTTCCAGCCTGACACCCTGTTCGCTGATCTCTGCCACGCCTGAACCCATCTTCCAGGTAACACCCAATTCTGTCAGCGCATCAACAATAAAAGGTCGCGGACCGTCACCCAGTCCCTCACCGATTTCACGATTACGCTCTACAAGAATGATCTGGACATCAATGTCTTGCCCGAGAATTTCATGTAAACGGGACGGGAGTTCTGCGAAAATTTCCAGATCGGTAAAGCCTGCCCCGGACACTGCGAAGGTGTTTCGCGCGCAACTGGCGGGTTTATTTGCCAGCGATTTCAGGTGAGATTCCAGACGTGCTGCCGCAGCAATCCGGTCAATATTGTATGCATACTCTTGCAGTCCCGGAATTGGTGGGCAGAATAAATCTTACGCCAGTAGTGTTAAAAAGATCCTTCAACGGGGCTTTCAATCCTTCAGGAAACTCTTCATACAACCGTGGGCGAACATACAAAGATGCATCCGGAGCCACCAGGGCAACTTCAAGCTCATCATATCCTTCCTGCTCCAGCAGACGAACCGCGCCCAGAGCACTCCACATACCGGCAAAACCGGCACCAATCACGAGAATACGTGTCGTCATAATTCTTTCCTGCCTCACTATGTGGTCAGCTTTATCGCTACTGCAATAGCCCAGAGGGCGGTCCTGGGCGCAATATTTTTCTGTTGAAAAATGCATCCACTAGGGCAAAGAAACACGGGAATAAAGTTCATCAAAGCTGTCCGGACAGGCTTGCCCATATCAATCTGGTACGCAAATAATGTAATGATTTCTGGTCATTGAAATATGATATCTTCTGATCTTTCATCGGGGATAATGGAGCACAGCTACAGATTGCCCCTGCTCTGATTAAGGAGTTTTAATTGGCTTCACATATAGACAATACCCTGTTTGGCGGTAAACGTTTTGCCGCATTCCTCTTCGATATGGATGGGACGATTCTGACCTCTCTCGGTATTGCAGAGCGTATCTGGGGGGAATGGGCCGTACGCCACGGGATTGCTCCTGAATCATTTCTGCCAACAATTCATGGTGTTCGCGCAACAGAAACCATTGCCAGACAAAATCTCCCGGACGTTGATGTGTGGGCAGAAGCACAGTCGATTACGGAAGCAGAAATAGCTGATGTTAACGGTGTTGAGGCAATTGAGGGGGTTCGGGCATTTTTGTTATCACTGCCTGTAGACCGATGGGCCGTGGTCACATCTGCCCCACTGGCGCTGGCTCAGCGCCGGATTGAAGCGGCTAATCTCCCCCTGCCCCGGATAATTGTTGCAGCAGAAGATGTTGTTCAGGGTAAGCCATCACCCGAAGGTTACCTGCTGGCAGCGACAAAATTAGGCGTGAATGCGAGTGACTGTCTGGTATTTGAAGATGCACCAGCAGGTGTCAAAGCTGGCAATTCCGCGGGTTCGCAGATTATGGTCATTATCAGCAGCAATGGTCACCAGAACAAGGCACTGACTGATTATACTGGCGTGGTGAATTACTCTGGCATCTTTGCTGATACTAACAATGAGGGAATTCAGCTACGGCAAACAGATGTTTTGTTTGCGCGTTCCTGACCGGATATTTTGCTCACCGTGAATATTAGACGCTGTTTTTTTGATCTCCCGGGCACGGTTATGTGCTGTTTTGGTCTTTGGTACGGAAACATCACAAAGTCTCAAAATCGCTGACGATACAGTACGATACATTGCTGTACCTGGTTGAAGACAGCGAGCTGAGCCGTCGTGTTATTGGTAAATACATCAACGTATATCACTACCCGGATGGCCGTAAAGAGCTACACCTCAATGGCGAGGAACTTCCCTGTTCCGCCTATGGCCGGCTGGCAATGGAAATCGGTATTGCCGACGCGTGGTTATGGTACAACGTACGTGTAGTGCCATTTTTCAGTCAAAAACCTTCTGTCATAAATGCAGCCATTACTTTTCTCCTTAATCAAGGTAGCGAATCGATCATGACGCGAGCACCGAGCTGCTCAAACTGAATACAGGCATCCGTGAGCGAGTTCACAAACATCTTATTGACGGGAAGGTCGGCGCCAAAGACAGAATCAATATCCAGCAATGCACGTACCCGTTCCGGCACCGTTTTAAATTGCTGATGGATCGCCTGATACCGGGCCAGTAGCGGATCAACAACCTCTATTTTGTGTCCCTGCTCGTCAATACCCGCAACGTAGCGCATCCACCCGGCAACCCCCAGTACGAGGTGACGATGCTCGGTGCCCTGTGTTAAATGGAATCGAATGGAATCAAGCAGACGCTGCGGAAGCTTCTGACTGCCGTCCATCGCAATCTGCCAGGTGCGATGCCTGAGCGAAGGATTGCTAAAGCGGGAGACGAGCAGGCTGGCATAGACTGGCAGGTCAGTGTTTCCCGGCATCGTCAGCGTCGGTGCCTGTTCATTTAGCATCAACGCCTGAGCCGCCCGCTGGTATGCCGGGTTAGTCATGGCATCTGCGATAGTCTCGTAACCACCCAGGTAACCAATATATGCCAGGAAAGAGTGGCTACCGTTCAGCATACGCAGCTTCATCATTTCAAACGGTACGACGTCTTCGACAAACTGCACGCCGACTTTATCCCACTCAGGTCGGCCGTTGACGAAGTTATCCTCAATCACCCACTGACGAAAAGGCTCACAGGCAATACCGCAGGGATCGTACACCCCAAGCTGCTCTGCAATCAGTTGCCGAGTTTCTTCTGTCGCCGCCGGTACAATACGGTCAACCATGGTACACGGGAAGGTCACGTTCTGCGCAATCCAGGCTGCCAGTACCGATGATCGCGTTCGAGCCAATCTCATCACCGCCACTCTGGCGACATGGCCATTCTCGCGCAGGTTATCACATGACAGAACAGTAAAGGCTTTCAGCCCTTGCTGGCGACGCATGTCTAGCGCTTCAACAATGTAGCCAATAGCCGTCTTAGGTTGATGTGGATGCGCGATGTCGTGCTGAATCAGCGGATTGTTCAGATCCAGTTCGCCGCTTGCGGCATCCGTGCAGTAACCCTTTTCGGTCACCGTCAGGGAAACAATAGCCGTCTCCGTGCGTGCCATCGCCTTCAGGATACCATCGCACCCATCAAATTCAGGGTGCAACGCCTCTTTCATGGCACCGATGATTTTCAGCTCAGTCGTCTCCGCGCCGCGCTCTGCGACGGAATACAACAGATTTTGCGCATTCAGGTTTTCTATCAGGCGCGCACCATTACCTGACCTCAGGTTAACTTCGCAAATTCCCCAATCGCTGTCGCTGCACTCCAGCAAATGGTGAGTAAATAACGCCTGGTGTGCCCGATGAAACGCCCCGCACCCCAGGTGAACGATACGGGAAACCAGACGAGACCTGTCCCATTGCGGTCGGGCGACGGACACTGGTCCGTTGGCTATATTCTGTTCCATGGAAAACTCCTGTTATGCAACGTCTTCGCCCTCGGTTTCATCTTCTGCTCACTGACTCAAGACGTTCATTGTCATCATGATTATCCCGCCGACACCCACGAACTTACGTAACGAGGAATAGCGATAAACAAATTTCCCGAGAAAATGGCAACCAAAAAGTAGCCCTCCGCTAGCAAGTAGAAAACCTGCGGTAAATATATAGAAAGCATCTCCGGAACTGCCTTCAACGCCGTGGGCCCAGCCATGAACCGTTAATAAGAAGGGGACAAGCCAGATGGTTCGTCCATGTGCTGCACATAAAATGACACCACAGGCAACAAAAACTGAGATATTTATCAACGGTTCCATACCGGTAAAATCGCCGATATAATGACCAACTAACGACCCACTGAACATGGCAAGTAATGCTCCACAGATGAAGCGCCCAGGCTGCCCAATCTTTGCAGAAAGAATACCAACGGACGAGAGCATAAGTAGGTGGTCTATGCCGGTCAATGGATGGAGAAAACCATCATTAAAGGTTAAAACTCCATGTCCTGGATGTGCAAGCGCCGGTGTCGCTATTAAACAAAGCAATAAAATATAATACTTTCTCATATATAATCCAATTTCACCTATAAAGTATGTATTTACGTTTATTAAGAATAATATCCAACTCAAAATCAGCTAAAATTAACCTAACCCTCCATATAACATGGAGGGTTTTCATTTCCGGTAATTAAATCGCTCGGTTTGAATTAGCCAGCATTTGTGCCTTAATGCAAAGCTCAGCAGCTTTAAACGCATGCTCCTGAGTCATTGCATGTTCAGTACGATGGATACAATCCAGAATAAGTTCACCAAAATAAGGGTATCCTACTTTACCTGAAACGGGATAACGGAACTCACCTTCATGGTTCACAAGGTACACAACGTCTTTTTCCCCTTGGGTAATATCAACGTATTTACGAATTTCAATATACCCTTCAGTACCCAGAATAGTTAAGCGCCCATCACCCCAGGAAGATAGCCCATCAGGAGTAAACCAATCGCAGCGGAAGTAACCGGATGCGCCATTGTCACCAACCAGCATCACATCGCCAAAATCTTCAAAATTCGGATACTGAGGATGATTAACATTTTTAGCCTGACTGGCGATAATGCGGGCATCGCTGTTACCGGTATAATATAAAAATTGCTCAATCTGATGACTACCAATATCGCAAAGAATACCGCCGAAATATCGACGCTCATAGAACCATTGAGGACGACTCAGGTGCCCCTCACGATGCGGCCCGGTGCCCAAAGTCTGAATAACGTTACCAATGGCGCCGTCCTGAATGAGCTGGCCCGCAAATACAGCCCCTTCAACATGCAGGCGCTCGCTGTAATACACCGCATATTTTTGACCCGTTTTACGCACCATCTCCCTGGCGTCCTCTAATTGCTCCAGCGTGGTCAACGGTGCTTTATCCGTAAAGTAATCTTTGCCTGCAGACATCACCTTCAGACCCAACGCACAACGCTGGGATGGGATAGCAGCGGCCGCAACCAGTTTCACCTCCGGGTCTGCAAGGATCTGTTCCAGCGAACCGGCAACCTGTGCCTGCGGATAGCGTTCGATAAATTTCTTCACTTTTTCCGCATCAGGATCGTAGACATATTTCAGCGTGGCCCCCGCTTCAGCCAGGCCGTTGCTCATACCATAGATATGGCCATGATCCAGTGCCGCTACGGCAAAAACAAACTCATCCTTCCCCACTACCGCCTGCGCTTTACCAACAGGGGCATAGTTCATTCCATCATTATTTTGCATATTTTATTGACCCCTTTTATTTCCAGGACGCTGCCGTATCCAGTGTCCTGCTTTCCACCGTTTTTTCGATCGAACTGGCAACGCGCTCTTTCAGTAGTTCCAGATATTTCGCTTCATCCAAAGGCAAATCAACCCAACCATCTGTCCATGTTGAAAGATGCATAGCATTTGAAATTGTCAGACCGTTGATACCCTCGATCCCCGGCGCGATAAGGGGCTCACCGCGCAAGATTGCGGCACAAAAATTGGCGGTGATTAAATGGTGATCGCCAGCGCCGTTGACTGTCGGGACGCTGATTTCCCAGCATTCCGGTTCACCAAACCCACCTTGCCAGCGTTGGTTGAATTCCCGCTCGGATTCACGAAGGCGCCAGAAACGCAGTAGCCCGTCCTCAACCACAATTTTTCCCCGATCGCCGACAATTTCCAGCCTGTTAGTCCCCGGGGTTTCTGCAATACTGGTGACAAATACGCCTGTTGCACCATTCGCATATTCAGCGTAAGCCGTCACTTCATCTTCCACTTCAATCTGTCGGTGCTTGCCGAACTGACAGAACGCGCGAACGCGCGTGGGCATGCCAACCAACCATTGCCAGAGGTCGAGCTGATGAGGATCCTGATTCAATAAAACACCGCCGCCTTCGCCCTTCCAGGTAGCACGCCAGCCACCGGAATTGTAATAGCTCTGTGAACGATACCAGTTGGTGATGATCCAGTTTGAACGACGAATTTCACCTAACTCACCGCTGCTGATTAAATCCCTCACTTTCTGATATAACGGGTTGGTACGCTGGTTATACATCAGGCTAAAAACGACATCGCATTCGGCAGCGCAGGCGTTCATTTCTCGGACGCTGGCGGTATAAACCCCCGCGGGTTTTTCGCACAGAGTGTGGATCCCCGCGCGCATGGCCATCATGGAAAGTTGCGGATGGTCGTAATGGGGAGTCGCAACAATAACCGCATCAATCAGCCCACTGTGAACCATCTCTTCTGCGCTGGAAAATAAGGCAACGTCGTCACCAATAACATCACGGATCGCGGTTAATTTTTTCGGTTCTATGTCGCAAACCGCTGTCAGAATGGCATCCTTCACAACTCCCGAAACAAGATAACGAGAGTGTTTCGTTCCGATATTTCCGACACCTATGATACCAATACGTACAGTTTTCATATTTAGCCTTTGCATTATGGAAGAAAGTACGTAAAAAATAAGAAACGCTATCGTTGGTCGCAATTCGGGTTTGTGAGAAATATCGCACATGTGGTAATGATTTATTGTTGGAAGCTAAAAAAGCTTTTAATATCATCAAATTAAATCCTGAGAATTTTTGCAGAAAATATTTGTGATGGAGTTCACGTTATGGTCGCTAAACTGAAAATGCATGATATTGCCAAAAAAACAGGCTATTCCGTAAGCACCGTCTCTCGCGTACTCAGCGGTACCGCTTATGCCAGCGGTAAGGCCCGTGATGCTATTATCAGTTGCGCTCGCGAACTTGGTGTTCTGGATGTCCTGGGCAGCGGGCACCTGTTGATTAAAGGTGTGGTAATTTTTGCGCCCGCCAGAGCATTTACCGCAGCAGGTGATGCTTTTTATCATGAAGTGATTAAAGGTATTTCTGATACCGTAGAACGGCATAATGTTTATCTGAACTATTGTGGGTTAGAGGAAGATCATTCCGATATTAAAGTTTTTCTTGAACGCATAAATAATAAGAATGTTAATGCGGCTATTATTATAGGCGTTGATGACCCTACTGTGCATAAATTAGCGTCCACCGTAAATAAACCTTGTGTGTTAGTTAATTCTCAAGATAAACAAATGTTACTGGATGCCGTTTCCCCCGATCAGCATTCCACAGGTTACAGCGCTCTTCAGCACCTGTTCGAAGAGGGGCACCGGCGAATTCTGACTATTACCAGCATGCGGCGCGAAACTTTTTATAAACGTCTGGCGGGGACCCGTGATGCTTACCGGGCATATCACGTCGATTTTGATTCCGATTATAATCTTCTGATAACTGAGGGGTTAATGGAAAAAGAGGCCGAGCAAGCACTGGAACGTTGGTTAAAAGTCCACCCTCGTGATGTATGGCCGGAAGCCATTTTCTGCCAGGGGAAGAGGATGGTATCCGGCGTCAGGCGGGTTCTGCAGCGCTACGGTTTGCGGGTGCCGGAAGATATTTCATTAATAGCAACGGATTACGCTTTACCGCAAGATTCTCATACGGAGCCACCGGTGACCAGCCTGACTATTCCGTGCCGCGAATTGGGGATAGAGGCCATCCACTTGCTGCAAACCCGCTTCAGCCGTCCCGAAGCGCCGGTTTTCAATTTGATGCTAAAGGGAAAACTAGAAGCCCACGGCACAGTTGCTCGTTCAACGAAAAATACAGCTCGCTCGGTTGTCGCAGATCCGGAAGAATAAGATCGCTCTACCAGAGCATCACTTAGCTATAACGGCGGATCTTTTGCGAGATCTTAATTGCCGCACACGCCGCGCCGTAACCATTGTCAATATTCATCGTCATCACTCCCCCACTGCAGCTGGCCAGACAGGAAGCCAGTGCAGTATGTCCTCCTGCGGCAACGCCATAGCCTACGGAGGTCGGAACAGCAATAATTGGTGAGGTAATAAACCCTGCTAACACTGTCGGTAACGCGGCCTCCATTCCAGCTACCGCAATCACCACGTCATATTCTTCGAGCTGGTCGACTATCTGCAATAGCCTCCACATTGCAGCTACCCCGACATCCTGAAACATATCGCAGGCAATGCCGTGATAGTTAAGTGTGGTTTGTATCTCATAACAGGTGGAAGCATCGGAAGAACCGCCGGAGACAATCGCTACCCGGGCCGGTTCCTGCTCAGGATAAATGGCCCCCAGAATGGCACACCGTGCTTGCGAAAAATGGGTTATCTTCTTTTGCAAATCATCATCAAGTGCGGCTATTTTATGATCGTCGATTCTTGTAAGTAGCAGACGATGACCACGCTGTAGAGATTGGGAGAGAATTCCGGCGATCTGCTCCACCGTTTTCGATTCGCAGAACACGGCCTCTTCAATACCGCAGCGGGCGCGTCTGTCATAGTCCATAATAATGGTTGATTTTATCATCACATCGTTTCCTGCTTTTCGCCCACAAAAGCGCTACCTTGCGCATATGCTGTGACATTTAATGGCATTGTGGAAAATTCAGCGGGCAACTGTTGCTGCACCGCCAGCAACAAGTCATGACGCGTTTGCTCTCCCATGCTGTGGTAAAACTCCGGGGCTAACTGGATTTCCAACGCCATTTTTTTGATGCGAAAACGTACGATATCGACATTCAGATACGCTTTCACCATCGATTCAACTCTATCAACCAATTGCAGCCCAGAAGTGTTAATCGCTATCCCCGTCTCAATCCGGCTGGCCAGGCAGGGTGAAGCAGGAAGCTCCTTTAAATCGTCCAGCTGCAAATAAGCGGCAATCCGACGAATCGCGGCTTTATCGATACCTAAATCGGTATAAGGCTGCTGCACATTATTTTGCCGCGCAGCGATCAAGCCAGGACGATAATCGCTTAAATCATCCACATTCGTTCCGGTAACAATATCGCCTCTTCTGATATGGGCGAGCCGAGTAAACAGATTACTTTTACAATAATAACAACGGTTGAGCGGATTTTTTAAATATCTGGCATCATGCATTTCACCACTATCAACAGTATTATAATTCCAGTTATACTTTTCCGCGTATAAGCGAACGCGCCTGGCATCTGCATCCGGTACCGCGGAAGAGGCGGAGTGAATAATAAAAGCCTCTGCGCCAATAACATAGCTGGCAATATAGGCCAGCAGCATGCTATCAATTCCGCCACTGGTTGCAATTGTGCATGGAGAATGCTGACGAAACCAGTTTTCTAATTGTTTTATACTCTGGGTAACGTGGGTGATATTCATATTTTCCTCTGTAACTATTTGTCTTTTATCGCCGATTGTTCAATACGAAACTTCATTTCTACGAGTTGTTGATAATTGCCGCTCAGAGTTCCTAGCGCATCAGCTTCCAGTTTGGCGCTTATGCCATCGGGACGGAAAGCAACCTTGACCGGCCAGCTTTCTTGCTGATAGGTAATATCAAACTGTTCACGTAAAAGTTTATTACGCCCGGCCTGCCAGTGACGTATGCCCAGCGTCGATGTTTGCCGGAATACAGCTTGAGAAATATCCTCAAGCGAGCCAGGCTGACACAACAGCTCAGTTCTGATCATAACTCGCCCTTTTTTACCGCTCACCGCCTGGCTTGTGAGATCAATAACCCCACTTCTTTCACGCAGCCTTTGCTGGGCAAGGGCCAGCATTTCAGGCGACATATCGTCAATATCAAACTGCACAACCTCGACAATATCAGAGCTTGCGCGAGTGCTTACCGGTGGCGCAAAGAGGCAGACACGGAGAATATTTGGCGTACGGGCGAAATGGTAAGTACCACAGCCATACCCATCCGCAATCAGCGTTCCATGAGGGCCGGGCTGTTGCCATTGCGCCAGCCAAGCAAGAATGGCGGCACCGGTAGGCGTAATACGCTCTCCTGTTTCTGAGTCCTGTCGCCATGTGAAGTTTCTCAATATTTTTACTGTCGCAGGTGCGGGTACAGGCAATACACCATGCGCACATTTTATCTGCCCACTTCCCCAGGGTAATGACGAAAATGACCAGCTGCGCGCCGGGCAACGTAATGTCAGAAACGCGGCACTCACCATGTCGACCAACGCATCATCAGAACCGACTTCATGCAAGTGAACGTTCTGTACATCAATACCGTGTACATCCGATTCAGCAATAACCAGTGTCCTATAGAGATTCAATACCGCATCCCGGATCTCACCGTCGGCAATACGTAAAATCTTCGCTTCGATGGTCGGCCAACTGTGGTGCAGATGATGGCTCTGCTGCTGAAATAACGGTGTTCCCTCTGGCATCGCTAGCGGTGTAAAAACGATATGATTTTTATCATCGAATACCGCATTGTCTTTTAAAACCAGAAAACGCTTGCCTGATATTTCTTTCTGTTTAGCCGAAACACAAGATATTCTATAATGTGTTAAAAATGGTAATCCGTGAATAAAATCGGTTAATGGCTCCAGTAGCTCAGGAAAGGCATCAAGCAATGCCGCACAAAATATATCACCGGATATTCCGCCGACTACATCCAGATGCACGTGCATGTTCATATCCTCATTATTCAATATCTGGACAGTTGGCAGGTAACGTTTTAATTAAACGGGCGATATTTTCAGTCGTTAACGTCACGCTCTGCGGTCCGTCACGCAACGCTGCCTCCAGGCTACAGACCTGGCGTAATACGCCAAAAATTGCGGTAAAATTCTCGTCATATAAACTGCTAATATCATCACCAACCATGCCGGCAAGAGCGATTACCGGCGTCTTTGGCGATACATTTTTTACCGCCTGTGCCACACCGTAAGGGGTTTTACCGAATTTGGTTTGAAAATCAATGCCCCCTTCACCTGTAAATACATAATCCGCATCAACTATTTTCTCTTTTAATTTTGTATAATCGATGACGATATCTACGCCTTTATGCAACGTAGCGCCGGTAAAAGCGATCAGCCCGCCGCCTAACCCGCCTGCCGCACCGGCACCAGGGATAGGTTCAATATCAACGCCCAGTGTTTCACGTATTTTTTGCGCATAGTGCTGGAGATTTTTATCCAGTATGGCGACCATCTCCTGTGTAGCCCCCTTCTGTGGCCCAAATACCGCAGAAGCACCATATTGGCCGGTTAAAGGATTGGTCACATCACAGGCGACCACAAACTCCGCCCCGGCGATACGTGGATCGATCCCTGCCATATCAATAGTCGCAATGTGATCGAGATAGCCACCGCCTTCTGCAACGATACCGCCTTCTTTATCGTAGAATTTGACACCTAAAGCCGCCGCCATTCCCTTGCCGCCATCGTTTGTGGCGCTTCCGCCAATGCCGAGGATAATTTTTCTTACCCCCATATCGAGCGCTTTCGCAATCAACTCGCCAGTTCCATAGGTAGTTGTCAGCAGTGGGTTTCGATTTTGCGGCGTGGTATAACCAATGCCGCTGGCGGAGGCCATTTCAATAACAGCGGTTTCGCCATCACCCAGAATACCGAAGCTGGCGTTGACCCGGTTGCCGAGCGGCCCAGTCACCGTTTCACAAACTATTTCACCACCAGTCGCATCGACTAACGATTGAACGGTTCCTTCGCCACCATCTGCAACAGGAATTTTAACTATTTGCGCATCAGCAAATACCGCTCTTAACCCTTTTTCCATACAATTCGCTACTTCCATAGCGGTCATACTTTCTTTGAAAGAATCCGGAGCCAGAACAAATTTCATAGAATAACTTTCGACCTCAATAGGTTTTCAGGGATAATAGTAATAAGCCAGACATTATGGCTTTTATTCTACAATTACGGATACGCCATCGGGAATAATCGCGATCATGGCATCACTGCCTTTTATTTCCAACGCTTTATCAATAGCATCTTGCAGATCACGACAATGATCCATTTTCATCTCTCTAACGATTTTCGGATCTATTAATTGAGAAACTAAAATAACGTGATAGTGCGACATCACACGAGCCAGAATTTGAGATTGCCACTGATCTGGTGCCGTTTTATCTGATGGGGTATTTAGTGCCTGTGTAATAATATCTTCAACATGCTCCGCCTGACGGAAGGTTTCATAAAATCCGGTGCCCCCATGTCCGTCACGTGCTCCCGCCACCATAATGATGACACCTCCCTTTTTGGTCGTAGCTTCTGCCGCCGTCATCCCCTTAACCGCCTGGTAAATATTTTGATCTAACGGATAGCCACCATTACAGGTAATGGTTATATCACTCTCTTTTTTCGCTGCACTCATCACCTTTCTGACAAAATGACACCCATCTTCATGCGCCAATACTGCATCACCGGCAAAGCAATTAATGATACGTTTATTATGGTCAAGAACCACATTAACAATAAATTGCAGGTTAGCTAGCTCAGCGGCATATACCATATCCTGATGAATCGGGTTCTGTGTCAGATTACCGGTTCGTGCTTTTAACGAATTAATAAATTGTCCATTATGATTGCCAACTACAGATGTATATCCAGCAACACCAGGGAAAACGGCTTTACGCCCTCCGGAAAATCCGGCAAAAAAATGTGGCTCAATAAAACCTTCAGCAATAAGTAAATCACACTCCACGGCAAGCTTATTAATGATGCAATCTGCGCCGGAAGGTAATTTACCGATGTTAACTAATGCAGTATCATCTTTTGAATCATGTACGATGATAGTTTCATTATCAAAGATATCTTGCCCATACTTGTCGAGCAGTTCCTCATTGGTCGAAGCTCGATGCGTTCCCGTGGCGATAAGAATCGTAATCTTCGCATCATGATTAACACTACGAATACGTTGTAAAATTATCGGCATAATAATTTTAGAGGGCACTGGCCGGGTATGGTCGGAACTAATAATAACTATATTCTGCTTATCCTTTGCCAGTTCAGTAAGTGGTGGGGAATACAATGGCATATCAAGAGAATCAGCAACAACATCATATTCAGAACGTTGATATAATGCATCAAGAAAATCGTCATTATCAATTTCAACAGTTCCCAGAAAGTTCTTTTCTGGAATATTTGCAGAAAGGAATCCGCTATCATGCTTTAACTTTACTGTAGCCATCGCCTGGTAATCCCCTGAGACAAAGGACAATATCCTGAGCCTGTCTTAATTTAAATGCAGAGTGAAAGTAATAAACTCAATTGGTTAGAGAACTGTTTGGATCGAGATTTTTACCTAACGGAATTTCATTCACCTCTTGAAAATTATCTACCGACGCTGATTTCTCATAAAAATGCGGGGCCAGAGAAACCAATCCACCGGTGCGATAAAAAGCATCTTCTGAGTTAATAGGTAATTGAACGATAGTGCCGGTAATTGCCGATTTATACATCGCGGTAATCAGCTCGAGTGAACGCTTCCCCTCTTCGCCATCAATTAACGGCGATTGCTTTGTTTCAATTGCCGTCAGAACATCATCGATCTGCCCAGCATGCAGGGTCCAGGCTAATTTTTCGGTTGAGTTAAACAAGGTATGCAGTTTGTCTTCAAGTTGCACATCATTTTGTTGCTGCGGAAAGCCATTATCTGCCGCAATGCTGGCATGAACATCCCACGGAGCAGAGATACGGGCTTTATCACCCTGTATGATAATTTTCTGATCTTCACCATGATGCACAACGGAAGCTGTAAGTTGTGTTAACGCCCCATTTGGATATTTTAAAATCGCCGCGTTGAGATCTTCAACTTCCGCATTGTCGTGCGCCACGTTACTCATCATCGCGACCACTTCACTCGGGGAACCTAACAACCACTGAATCGCATCAATATGATGGACGGCATGGTTTAACGTACAACCCCCTCCTTCTTTTTCCCAGGTACCACGCCACCACAAATCATAGTAGGAGTGCCCACGCCACCAGAAGGAATCAACCTGAGCATGACAGACCTTACCGATCAATTCGGAATCGACCGCTTTTTTCAAACGCCAGAATGCATCGGTAAAACGATTTTGCGCAATAATGGATAGGATTTTGCCACTGCGTTTTTGTGCCGCAATCATAGCATCACATTCTTCCAGAGAGGCGGCCATTGGTTTTTCACATAAGACATGCAAGCCGTTATCAAGTGCATCAATCGTGATTTCGGCATGGACATAAGGCGGTGTACAGACATCGACGACATCAATATCGCTGCTGTCTGCCAGCATCTCTTTATGGCTTTTATATACACGGGCATCAGTGAGTCCGTAGCGTTCTTTCTTCTCTTGTGCTTTTTCAGGAAAGATATCGACTAGCGCCACAATTTTGCAGCGTTCGTTAAACCCTGACAGGGCTTTAATATGTCGATGAGAAATATTCCCGGTACCTACAATAGCGACATTAATCATATGAATTCCACTCATAGCTAATACCTCAGAATAGTATCTGAAGCATCCGTTTATTGATATTAATCAGACATAACCATTGGACAATTTACGCTTAACTTCTTCATTATTTCCCCAAACATCCAGATAGCTATAACCTGTCAAATCCTTGATAACACCCTGTGCTTCTTCAGGGCAATCTTCAATACGACCACCCAGTTTCAAACGCGCCACCTCTTTGAGCAGGATGCCATGAGTTTCACGGGTTAACTTGAATTTGAAGGTGGCAAGGAAACTCAGCAACAACAGGCCGCCGGAACCAATAACCATCAGTAAAGTAATCGCATGTAACGCAAGTTCGGGCTGAACGGCTGTACCCTTAGTAAAGCCACTTTTTTCAAGGATGAGACCAACAGCCATGACCGCGACAGCAATCGTACTCTTTCTAATCAGAACCATCGCACCAGCAAATGCGCCTTCACGACGACGTTGAGTCACAATTTCATCAATATCTGGAATAAAGGCATAAGTGTTCCATGGAATATAGTTCAGGCCTGCCCAACCAATACCTAGCAGGACAAATCCAGCAGAGATAAACAACGTTGAGAGATGTAAATCAAACAGGTAGTTAAAGCCCAGCAATGATAAGGTGAACATGATGCAGATATAAGAGATACGTAACCCATTCGCCTGGGTGACATTCAATTTATCCAGCACAAACATAAAGATCAGTGTGGATGGTACAGCGACCGCTGTGGTAATAGTCAAGTAACCAGAAGCGGCAGAAGCATCCTGCATTAAGGCATACACCACAAAGTAGACAAACACCGATCTAAAGATGTCCATTGCAGTAAATGAGCAAATATAGATGAAGATATGCAAACGGAATGCACGCACATAGAAGGTTGAAATCTGTTCTTTAACCATATGATACAAATGGCTAAACAGCGACATTTCTGGACCAACATTGTGCTTTGCGAAATCCGGGTCGGTATCCTGTGTTTCCCAGGTGGTCAGGTAAGAGGTCAAAACGGCAACCAGGAAGATGACAGAGAAAAGAATACCAGTGTAGGTATAAGTCAGCGCAGAGTCTTTGCCAAAGAAATAGATCATCACGCCCGGTAAAGAGGCGGATAGTACGTTACCCACTTTGGAAAAAGACAGACGAACAGCCTGCATACGAAGACGTTCGCTAAAACGGTTAGTCATTTCAGCCGCCAGGGTTTCCCATGGCACCATCACCATCGCGGACAGCAGTTCAATACTTAAATAGGTACCTAAATAGTACCAATAGTTCATATCCTGCACCCAAACCAGGGAATACAGCAGCATCAGTGGAGCACCAATTAACAGGAAGAAACGACGGCGACCAAAGTGTTTACCTAAACGGGTACTACCAAATTTATCAGTAATATATCCCATGATCGGGCTGGCCAGTGCATCGGCAAAACGGGCAATAAGAAATATTGACCCAGCTTCAACAACGGAAAGATTACAGAAGGTGGTATAAAAATAAAGTAACCAGGTAGCAATAAATGCAAAAGCGCCGCCACCAAATAAATCAGTCACGCCATATCCTATGGCGGTGCCATAGCCTACTCTTCGTTCTGTAGGTTTCATAACGACTTTCTCCGAGATTAAAAAAATGGTCATGTACCCGGGCCAGACTATTCAACAAATCCAGTCCAACTTTGTTCTTAAATTCACATCGCTGGTAATGTTATCCAATCATTTTTTTCAGCGGATAAATAAGCACTCTCAACAATATTTAAGGAGTGATAAGCATCCTGAATAGAAATTAAAATTCCATGTTCATTATTCCTTACATAATCGTAAAAATTTTGAATCGCTTTATGATGACTTTTCCCCCAGTAAGCTTTCCCCCCATTACTGGATTGAAAGTCATCACTTATTTTTCTACTTTTACCATCAATGGTAATAACAAGATCATTATCATTAATAGTTGCCAACCCCTTATCGCCATGAACCTCTAAAAATACAGTTGCATTGCGCGTATAGCCATTACTACCATAAAATAAACCCTGTGCCCCATTTTTCATGTTTAAAGCAATCATGGCACTATCTTCAGTATCAATAACTGAAGATAAAAAAGCAGTGTCTATTTTACTTTTCACTTTTTCAACACCGCCACCAATCAACTGCATCAAGTCCAGGGTATGTATTGCCTGGTTAATTAACAGCCCACCACCTTCTGTTTTTTTGTTCCCACGCCAGCCACTTTGAGTATAATACTGAGGATCCCTCTGCCACGTTAAAAAAGCACGTAATCCTTTAATTTCACCTAACTCTCCGTTGTGAACACTCTCCAGCAGAGCCTGGGATGTTTTATTAAATCGGTTCTGGTAGCATACACCTACCGTTTTACTTGTTTGTTTTTGTACCACCGTGATTTCAGAAACTTCTTCGCGATTAAGTGCAACAGGCTTTTCGCAAAATACACTTTTCCCTGCCTGTAATGCAGAAATAATCATCTCTTTATGTTGATAGTGTGGGGTACAAATATGAATGATATCTATCCCATCATTTCCCAGCATCTCTTGATAATCTGGATAAAATTTGCAGCCATAATGCTCAGCATCATTCTTTCCTTTTATTACATCCACATCTGCAATAGCGATTAACCTCACATCTGCGATACTTTTTATTGCTTCAATGTGTTGTATAGAAACTGCCCCACAACCAATGATTGCCACACCTAATTGATTCATACCCCCTCCATACAACCCTTATTCCCATTATTACAATCGCATCACTGAGGTATCTTTGAACCAGTTATTTACAAAGCAAAAATTAACGTAAGATTAAAAAACACCACATCTAAGTCAGCTAAGAATATAAAAACACATCCTTAAGATATGACAATTCATGCATATGAAAATTTTCTCAGAGATGATGTATGGACCTGCCACAGAAATAGAATATGTATATTTTTCAAATGATTATTTGTGAAATTTATTGCAGGAATTTAATGTGATATTTCTCACAATTCCATGTTTAAGGATAAAAACAGTGATCTATAACAAATTTTCATTCACTCCTTCAAGAAGTATGCAGGTACAATTATACCCCCATCCATACCCCCACATTAAGCTTGACCCTGAGGGAGTACAATTGAGTCAATAGACGACTAGAATGCTATAACCGCTGATTTATCAAGGGAAAATTGAGTTTGGTAGACTTCAGGAGACTTGAGTTTGGAGCGGGCGAAGGGAATCGAACCCTCGTATAGAGCTTGGGAAGCTCTCGTTCTACCATTGAACTACGCCCGCAAAGAGGTGCGAAAAGCATTATAGACCTTACGCACCCTGTGGCAAGCCCGGATTGGACTAACTGCCGATAAAATAACCGGTTAGCACTTAGGCTTACTGCCCTGCGGCGGCAGATAACGCAGCGGGTCAATGGCCGTGGCCCGGTAGCGAATCTGGAAGTGCAAGCGCACGGAATCAGCATCAGAACTGCCCATCGTGGCGATCTGCTGGCCAATCTTCACACTCTGACCGTTGTTGACCATCATCTTATCGTTATGCGCATAAGCGGTGATATAATCCTCATTATGCTTAATCATAATCAGGTTGCCGTATCCGCGTAACTGGTTGCCGACATAGACCACCTTCCCGGCGCCAGCCGCATAAACGGGCTGCCCGCGGGCGCCGGCAATATCAATACCTTTATTCCCGCCATCGCGAGTAGAGTATGGCAGCACAACTTTACCGCTGGCCGGCCAGCGCCAACAGCGCTGTCCTACCGGTGGCCAGGACGACTGCGGCACCGCTGATGATGGCGTCACGGCCGCAGTTCGGCTACTGGACGATTTTTTGCCCGCGGTACTCGACTTCGTGCCGCCGTTAAGTTTTAGCTTCTGCCCGACTTCGATAGTATACGGCGGAGAGATGCCATTCAGACGCGCCAGATCGCGTACGCTGGTGCCGGTGCTGCGGGAAATCGCATACAGCGTATCGCCGCGCTTCACGGTATAGGTGGAACCAGAATCCGATGTACTGGAACAGCCGGCTAATACCAGACTACCAAGCAACATCATCGCGATATAAAAGCGTGTTTTCATCAGGCGTCCTGCACTCAACGGTTTCTCATCTCGTCATAATGGGCGAATATCATACCAGCCCGAGGAACAATCCCCAATGTTATACGCTTATTCTGCAAGCGGCCCTGCCCTCAACAAGCTATTGGTGATACTACAATTTACAGCATCAACGCGCGCCAACATGCCGCCAGGGCTTGTTTTGGTAATGCCTTTCTTCCTGTTATGGGCTACCCTAGTGGCCTGAGTACATGACCCGGCGGGTTTGTGCCGGGTTATTTATTTATTTCAGGAGTTGTCATGGCCGGGGAACATGTCATTTTGCTGGATGAGCAAGATAAGCCCACAGGTATGCTGGAGAAGTATGCCGCCCACACACTCGATACCCCTTTACATCTCGCGTTTTCCTGCTGGCTATTCAATCAGCAAGGTCAATTTCTGGTCACGCGCCGGTCGCTTGGCAAAAAAGCCTGGCCCGGGGTATGGACCAACTCGGTCTGCGGGCACCCTCAGCAGGGGGAAACCTTCGAGCAGGCCGTAGCTCGCCGCTGTCGTTTCGAGCTGGGCGTCGAGATTGCCGATATCACGCCAATCCACCCGGCTTTCCGCTACCGGGCGGTCGCGCCTAATGGCATCGTCGAAAACGAAGTTTGCCCGGTGTATGCCGCTCGCGTAGCCAGTCAATTACAGCCTAACGATGACGAAGTGATGGATTATCACTGGGTTGATTTGCCAGCGATGCTGAGCGCGCTGGCTGCTACGCCATGGGCCTTTAGCCCGTGGATGGTGATGGAAGCGGAAGATAGCGATGCACGCCAGGCGCTGATAGAATTTGTTGAGCATCACTGCGCATAATCGCGATCGACGAACATCAAATAACCGTCAGCAATCTTCATCAGGAACTCCCCGGCTTGTGTCGTTGGGTAGCCCGAATAAGGCGCAAAGCGACGCCATCCGGGATCCCCCGGCTACGCCAGAGATGGGCCTTAACGTCAGACATAAAAAAACCCGGCAAGCCGGGTTTTTTGTTGTTCGCGGAAAACGATTATTTCTGCGGACGCATGGCCGGGAACAGAATAACGTCGCGGATGGTGTGGCTGTTGGTGAACAGCATCACCATACGGTCGATACCGATACCCAGACCGGCGGTCGGCGGCAGGCCGTGTTCCAGCGCGGTGACGTAGTCTTCGTCGTAGAACATCGCTTCGTCGTCGCCTGCAGCTTTCGCATCAACCTGATCCTGGAAACGCTGCGCCTGGTCTTCAGCATCGTTCAGCTCGCTGAAACCGTTACCGATTTCGCGGCCGCCGATGAAGAACTCAAAGCGGTCGGTGATTTCCGGGTTCTCGTCGTTACGGCGCGCCAGCGGAGAGACTTCTGCCGGATATTCGGTGATGAAGGTCGGCTGAATCAGATGCGCTTCCGCCACTTCTTCGAAGATCTCGGTCACGATACGGCCCAGACCCCAGCTCTTCTCAACTTTGATGCCGATAGACTCAGCGATCGCTTTCGCGGAATCGAAGTTATCCAGATCCGCCATCTCGGTTTCCGGACGGTATTTCTTGATAGCTTCGCGCATGGTCAGTTTTTCAAACGGCTTGCCGAAGTCGAAAGTCTGGTCGCCATAAGGGACCGCGGTGTTGCCGAGAATATCCTGCGCCAGCGTACGGAACAGGGATTCGGTCAGCTCGATCAGATCTTTGTAATCCGCATACGCCATATAGAGTTCCATCATGGTGAACTCTGGGTTATGACGGACGGAAATCCCTTCATTACGGAAGTTACGGTTGATTTCGAAGACGCGTTCGAAGCCGCCAACCACCAGACGTTTGAGGTACAGTTCCGGCGCGATACGCAGGTACATGTCCAGATCCAGCGCGTTGTGATGGGTGATGAACGGACGTGCGGAAGCGCCGCCCGGGATCACCTGCATCATCGGGGTTTCAACTTCCATAAAGCCGCGACCGACCATGAACTGACGGATACCCGCCAGAATCTGCGAACGCACTTTGAAGGTGTTGCGGGATTCGTCGTTGGAGATCAGGTCAAGGTAACGCTGACGATAGCGTGCTTCCTGATCCTGCAGGCCGTGGAATTTGTCCGGCAGCGGGCGCAGAGCTTTGGTCAACAGACGCAGCTCGCTGCAGTGGATAGACAGCTCGCCGGTTTTGGTTTTGAACAGCTTACCGCGCGCGGCGATGATGTCGCCGAGGTCCCATTTTTTGAACTGCTCGTTGTAGACGCCTTCCGCCAGATCGTCGCGCGCGACGTACAGCTGAATGCGGCCGCCAACGTCCTGCAGCGTCACGAAGGAGGCTTTACCCATGATACGACGGGTCATCATGCGGCCAGCAACGGCGACTTCAACGTTCAGCGCTTCCAGCTCTTCGTTTTCTTTCGCATCGAAGTCAGCGTGCAGTTGGTCAGAGGTATGGTCACGACGGAAATCGTTCGGGAATGCGACGCCCTGCTCACGCAGCGCAGCCAGCTTCTCACGACGGGTTTTCAGTTCATTATTAAGGTCAATTGCCGCGTCAGCGCCCTGTGCTTGTTGTTCAGACATGTTGGTTCCTCATAACCCTGCTTTCAAACTTGCTTCGATAAATTGGTCCAGGCTGCCATCGAGCACCGCCTGAGTATTGCGGGTTTCCACCCCGGTGCGCAGATCTTTAATACGCGAGTCATCCAGTACGTAAGAACGGATCTGGCTGCCCCAGCCGATGTCAGACTTGTTGTCTTCCATCACCTGCTTCTCGGCATTCTTCTTCTGCATTTCCAGCTCATAAAGCTTCGCTTTCATCTGCTTCATGGCCTGGTCTTTGTTTTTATGCTGTGAACGGTCGTTCTGGCACTGCGTGACCAATCCGGTCGGGATGTGGGTAATACGCACCGCGGATTCAGTACGGTTAACGTGCTGTCCGCCCGCGCCGGATGCGCGGTAAACGTCGATACGCAGGTCGGCCGGGTTAATTTCGATATCGATATCGTCATCAACTTCCGGGTAAACAAACGCAGAGCTAAAGGAAGTATGGCGACGGCCGCCGGAATCGAATGGGCTCTTACGTACCAGGCGATGAACGCCGGTTTCAGTACGCAACCAGCCGTAGGCGTAATCGCCAATAATTTTGATGGTCACGGATTTAATCCCCGCGACTTCACCTTCGGATTCTTCGATGATTTCGGTCTTAAAGCCGCGCGCTTCCGCCCAACGCAGGTACATGCGTGTCAGCATGCTGGCCCAGTCCTGGGCTTCGGTGCCGCCGGAACCGGCCTGAATATCGAGGTAGCAGTCGGCGCTATCGTATTCGCCGGAGAACATGCGGCGGAACTCAAGCTGCGCCAGTTTATCTTCCAGCCCGTCCAGCTCGGCGACGGCTTCGTTGAAGGTCTCTTCGTCTTCGGCTTCCACCGCCAGATCCAGCAGACCGGCAACGTCTTCCAGTCCCTGGGACATCTGATCCAGCGTCTCTACGATAGCTTCCAGAGAAGAACGTTCTTTACCCAGCGCCTGTGCGCGCTCCGGCTCGTTCCAGACGTCCGGCTGTTCCAGCTCGGCATTTACTTCTTCGAGACGCTCTTTCTTAGCATCGTAGTCAAAGATACCCCCTAAGAACGTCGGAGCGCTCCGTGAGGTCCTGAATGCGGTTTTTTACCGGATTTATTTCAAACATGGTCGGTTTCTTTTAATGGATTTGTCAAAATGCGGTGATAAGAGCGGAATTCTACCGGATTCGCGCCCTTATTAATACACTGTTGTCAATTTGGCCAGAGGTGATCGATGATCAGCTGCAGGCTGCGGTTGCCGCGGAACTCATTGATGTCGAGCCTATAGGCCAACTGCACTTCGCGTACGCCGTTGTCAGGCCAAATGGAAGTATCGACGTTGAAGGCGATACCGTCCAGCAGCGGACCGCCGTCGACCGGTTCGACCATCACCTTCAGGTGACGCTCGCCCACCAGCCGCTGTTGCAGCAAGCGGAAGCGGCCGTCAAACAGCGGTTCCGGGAACATCTGCCCCCATGGCCCGGCGTCGCGCAGCATCTGCGCCACCTCCATGCTCATCTCCCCTGCTGCCAGCGGGCCGTCGGAGACCACTTCTCCCTGCAGCAATGCAGGATCCAGCCACTCGGTGACCAACTCGCCGAAACGCTGCTGGAATTCGTCAAAGCGCGCCTCTTCCAGCGATAATCCCGCGGCCATCGCGTGACCGCCGAATTTCAGGATCAGCCCAGGGTAAAGCGTATCAAGGCGCTCCAGCGCATCGCGCATGTGCAGCCCCTGAATAGAGCGGCCGGAGCCTTTTAGCGTGCCGTCTCCGGTTGGCGCAAAAGCGATAACCGGGCGGTGGAAGCGCTCTTTAATGCGCGAAGCCAGAATGCCGACGACGCCCTGATGCCACTGCGGATGATACATCGCCAACCCGCCCGGCAAGGTTTCGGTACTGCGCTCCAACTGCTGGCACAGCGTCAACGCTTCGGCCTGCATCCCCTGCTCGATCTCTTTGCGCGTCTGGTTTAGCGCATCAAGTTCATTGGCCAGTACCCGCGCTTCGCCGACGTTATCGCACAATAACAACGCAACGCCGACGGACATATCGTCCAGCCGTCCCGCCGCGTTAAGCCGTGGGCCGAGCGCAAAACCCAGGTCGCTTGCCGCCAGCTTTTGCGGATCGCGGTTGGAAATCTCCAGCAGCGCTTTGATGCCCGGCCGACATTTGCCAGCACGAATGCGGCTTAACCCCTGCCAGGTCAGAATACGGTTGTTGGCATCCAGCGGTACGACGTCCGCGACGGTGCCGAGCGCGACCAGGTCCAGCAATTCAGCGAGGTTTGGCGCAGCGATGCCGCGGGCCTCGAACCAGCCGTTATCCCGCAGGAAAGTCCGCAACGCCAGCATCAGGTAAAACGCCACACCGACGCCAGCCAGCGATTTCGACGGGAAATCGCAATCGCGCAGGTTGGGGTTAACGATCGCTTCCGCCGCCGGCAGCGTATCGCCCGGCAGATGGTGATCGGTCACCAGCACCGGGATCCCCAGCGCATGGGCGTGGTCGACGCCGGTATGTGAAGAGATGCCGTTATCGACGGTCATGATCATCTGCGCGCCGCGCGCGTGCGCCTGTTCGACCACTTCCGGGCTTAAGCCGTAACCGTCTTCAAAGCGGTTCGGCACCAGATAGGAGACATTGCCATAACCCAGCGCGCGCAGCGCCAGAACACTGAGCGCGGTACTGGTGGCGCCGTCGGCATCAAAGTCGCCGACGACGACAATATGCAATGTCTTCTGAAACGCGTCATGCAGCATTTCGACCGCATTTTCGACGCCGGTCAGCTGTGTCCACGGCAGCATGCCTTTGACGCCGCGTTCGAGCTCCTGCGCGCTACGCACGCCGCGGCTGGCGTATAACCGCTGCAGCAGCGGCGGCAGGTCGGCGGGTAAATCGACGCCGTCAACCGCCTCGCGGCGGCGTAGTTGTATCTGTTGTTTCACGCGAATCAGTTACCGCTTGTCTGTTTTTGATGCTCGTCGAGGAAAGCCTTCAGCTCTTTCGGCCCCTGATAGCCTGGCAACACCATACCGTTGCTCAGGACCATCGCCGGCGTACCGTTGACGCCCATTTGTACGCCGAGGGTGTAATGTTTGGCGATATCCACGTTACAGCTCGCCGGCTGAACGCCTTTGCCGTTCATGGCGTCATCCAACGCTTTGTTGCGATCTTTCGCGCACCAGATAGCTTTCATATCCTGTTCGGCCTGGCTTTGCAGCCCCTGACGCGGGAAGGCCAGGTAGCGCACCGTGATCCCCAGTGCGTTGTAGTCACTCATCTGCTCATGCAGTTTGTGGCAGTACCCGCAGGTGATGTCGGTAAAGACGGTGATGACGTGCTGCTCTTTTGGCGCTTTATAGACAATCATCTCTTTTGCCAGCGCGTTCAGCTTACCAACCAGCAGCTGATTGGTGACGTTGACCGGCTGCGCGCCGCTAACGTCGTACATCGGCCCTTGAATGATGTGTTTGCCGTCGTCAGTAACGTACAGCACGCCGCTGTCGGTCAGTACCGTACTCATTCCGGAAACCGGCGAGGGTTGAATATCGGTGCTCTGCACGCCAAGCTTAGCCAGCGACTGTTTGATCGCCGCGCTATCGGCATGCGCCGCGCCGGAGAGCGAGGCCGCCAGCAGGGTGAACATCAATAAACCTTTTTTCATACTCAGTCCTTTTATTCAGCATTCACGCCCGCGGGTGGTGCTGTTGATGAAGTTGTCGCAGACGCTCGGTCGCCACGTGGGTGTAGATTTGCGTGGTGGAGAGATCGCTGTGTCCTAACAGCATCTGCACCACGCGTAAGTCAGCGCCATGATTGAGCAAATGCGTGGCGAACGCATGGCGCAACACATGCGGGGAGAGCTTCGCGCTGTCGATCCCCGCCAGTACGGCATAATGTTTAATTCGGTGCCAGAAGGTCTGGCGCGTCATCTGCTGGGCGCGCTGGCTGGGAAATAGCACATCAGACGCCACGCCGTTCAGTAGCCAGGGACGACCGTACTCAAGGTAATTTTCCACCCACTGTACCGCCTCTTCGCCCAACGGTACCAGACGTTCTTTATTACCTTTACCAATCACCCGCAGCACACCCTGGCGCAGGCTGATATCGCTCATCGTCAGGCCAACCAACTCCGACACGCGTAGGCCCGTGGCATACAGGACTTCCAGCATCGCTTTATCGCGCAGCTCCAGCGGTTGCTCCACCAGCGGCGCCTGCAGCAGGCGTTCAACCTGCAACTCGCTAAGATCTTTCGGCAGCCGCTGCGGCAGCTTCGGCGAGGCCAGCAGCGCGCTGGGATCGTCCGGACGGATTTTCTCGCGGTACAGATGCTGGAAGAAACGACGCACCGCGCTCAGTAGCCGTGCAGTACTGGTGGCTTTGTAGCCGCCGGTCTGCCGCTCGGCCAGCAGCGCCTGCAGATCGTCGCTGCCGACGCTTGCCAGCGACAGACCACGATGGTGCAGCCACTCCACTAACATCGTCAAATCGCGACGATAGGCGCTGAGCGTATTCTCCGCCAGATTGCGTTCCAGCCAAAGGGCATCGAGAAACTGTTCAATTTGTGCCAGATCCTGTTTCACATCGGCCTCTTTGTTCGTTAAACGGTCTCATTATGCCTTAAGAGGCCGCCTTTCTGGTACACTGGGCGCAATTCACATCAAGAATTGAGATGTTTACGCGATGAACATAGGTCTTTTTTACGGCTCCAGTACCTGCTACACCGAAATGGCCGCGGAGAAAATCCGCGATATCATCGGCCCTGAGCTGGTGACGCTGCATAATCTGAAAGATGACTCCCCCGCGCTGATGAGCCAGTACGACGTGCTGATCCTCGGCATCCCTACCTGGGATTTCGGCGAAATTCAGGAAGACTGGGAAGCGGTCTGGGAACAGCTGGATACGCTGGACCTGGAAGGCAAAATCGTCGCGCTATACGGCATGGGCGATCAACTAGGCTACGGCGAATGGTTCCTTGACGCGCTGGGCATGCTGCATGACAAGCTGGCGACCAAAGGTGTGAAGTTTGTCGGCTACTGGCCAACCGAGGGCTATGAGTTCACCAGCCCGAAACCGGTTATCGCCGATGGCCAACTATTCGTTGGCCTGGCGCTTGATGAAACGAATCAATACGACCTGAGCGACGAGCGCATCGAGAACTGGTGCGAGCAGATCCTCGGTGAAATGGCGGAGCACTTCGCCTGAACCGTGGTTAATCGCGCGCCGGCTTTTGTTGCACCAGCCGGCGCAAATCCCGCCACTCTCCCGCATCCATACTGTCCGCCGCCACCCACAGATGCTGGCTACGGCCGCTTTCCGCCTGCTTCAGGCGCAGCAGCATACCGCTACTGATAACCCAGGGCGTACCGACAATATCCCATTCCGTTTTTTGCCAACGCAAACGAGAGTCGATCAACAGCTTAATTTCACCCTGACAGGCATGGATCCGCCTCTGGCTGCGCACACAGTCAAACACCACCAACGATAGCAGCAGTAGCCAAATCGGGGTGTAGCTTAGCGGCCAGGGCACCAGCAGCACGATTGCCGCCACCACCCCGTGCAGAAGCAGCGAGAACCACTGCGAACGCCAGGAAATGCGTAAATCAGATTGCCACAGGACCACGTTCCCGATTCCGAGTCTGAATTAAATTGACCATCCGTTGCAGTTGCGCATCCGCTGGCTTGCCGTGATTCATCAACCAGTTGAACAGGTCTGGATCATCGTTTTCCAGCAAACGGATAAACAGGCGCTTGTCGTCATCGCTGAGCGTGTCGTACTCGTACTCGAAAAACGGCATGATGGAGATGTCGAGTTCACGCATACCACGGCGGCATGCCCAGTGGATGCGGGCTTTGTTATTAATGTCCATGTTGTCCTTCCAGCATAAAGATATAGGTTAGTTTAACCCTTTTTGGGCACTTACTTTACAGTAATATCGCCTTGTGCGAGCAGCATTCCATAAAAGCCATAGAAAAAGCATGGCATTACCGGCGACCCACGCCAGCGTTGAGGGCACAAATGGCCTGCCGAAAGCGCTTGCATTGCACCATAGCTCTTTTACCATTAGTCATTCACTCTGCGTTATGCGATTCAGGATATGACTATGGCTTTTACACCTTTTCCTCCGCGTCAGCCTTCTTCTTCCGCTCGTCTGCCGTTAACGCTGATGACGCTGGATGATTGGGCGCTAGCAACGATTACTGGTCCGGATGGCGAGAAATATCTGCAGGGGCAGATCACCGCCGATGTCAGCAATCTGGCCACCGATCAACATCTGCTTGCCGCACACTGTGACGCCAAAGGCAAGATGTGGAGCAACCTGCGCGTATTCCACCGTGACGGCGGCTTCACATGGATCGAGCGCCGCAGCCTACGTGATGCGCAGCTGACCGAACTGAAAAAATATGCCGTCTTCTCCAAAGTCACCATCGCCGCTAACGACGATCTGGTTCTGCTCGGCGTCGCCGGTTTCCAGGCGCGCGCCGCGCTGGCGCCGCTGTTCGCCGCCCTGCCGGATGCCACCAAACCAGTAGTTACCGAGGGCGCCACCAGCCTGCTGTGGTTTGAACATCCGGCTGAACGCTTCCTGCTGGTTACCGACGTCGACACCGCGAACCGCGTGACCGACGCGCTACGCGGAGAAGCGCAGCTCAACAACAGCCAACAGTGGCTGGCGCTGAATATTGAAGCCGGTCTGCCGGTTATCGACAGCGCAAATAGCGCGCAGTTCATTCCGCAGGCCACCAACCTGCAGGCGCTGGGGGGAATTAGCTTCAAGAAAGGGTGCTATACCGGCCAGGAAATGGTGGCGCGGGCGAAATTCCGCGGCGCCAATAAACGCGCGCTATGGTCTCTGGCGGGCACCGCCAGCCGGGTTCCGGAAGCCGGGGAAGATATCGAGCTGAAAATGGGCGATAACTGGCGCCGCACCGGCACGGTTCTCGCTGCCGTCCAGTTGGATGATGGTCGTCTGCTTGTGCAGGTGGTGATGAATAACGATATGGAACCCGACAGCGTATTCCGCGTGCGCGACGATGCCGGCAGCCTGAGCATCGAGCCGTTGCCGTATTCGCTGGAAGAAAACTAAGTATCGCCGTGGAGATTCCCTGCTCGCGGCGCTTGCGCCTTAGCCGGGCTACCAGGCCGCAGAATATCGTAGCCACGGTAAGCGTAGCGCCGCCGTGGAGATTCCCGGCTCACGGCGCTTGCGCCTTAGCCGGGCTACCAGGCCGCAGAATATCGTAGCCACGGTAAGCGTAGCGCCACCGTGGAGATTCCCGGACGTTGAAATAATGAAGCCCCTTTAACAGGGCTTTATTGATCAGGATTGACCGACGTAAAGATAGATCGCCAGGAAGTGACACACGCTACCGCCGAGCACAAAGCCGTGCCAGATAGCGTGGTTATAGGGAATACGTTTGCAAACGTAGAAAATAACCCCCAGCGAGTACACCACTCCGCCGACCGCCAGCAGCGTGACGCCGCCCACAGCCAGCTTCACCGCCAGTTGGTACACCACGATAAGCGACAGCCAGCCCATCGTCAGATAAGTCACCAGCGACAGAATTTTAAAACGGTGCGCGATGGTCAGCTTGAACAGAATCCCCAGCAGCGCCAGGCTCCAGATAACAATCATCAGCCCCTTTGCCAGCGGCGAATTCAGGCCCACCAGTAAAAACGGCGTGTAGGTCCCGGCAATCAACAAGTAGATGGCGCAATGGTCGAATTTCTTCAGCCACTGTTTCGCCCGCTGATGCGGAATAGCGTGATAGAGCGTGGAGGCAAGGAACAGCATAATCATGCTGCCGCCGTACAGGCTGTAGCTGGTTATCGCCGTCGCGCTGGCGTTAGTGTCCACCGCCTGCACCAGCAACAACACCAGGCCGACGATACCGAACACCAGCCCGATCCCGTGGCTGATGCTGTTGGCAACTTCCTCTGCCAGAGAATATCCCTGAGTGATTAATGGCTTGCGAACCATATTTGACTCCGTGAAAACAAGAACGCTTTCATTGCACGCTTAGGGTAACTGAGAATGATTCCAGTGAACACCTGTTAGCTAAAATAAAAAGATGTATATTTGTAAATACATTAAAATCAAAACGTTACACTATTATTTCAACTAACACTTGTTCCACTTTATTTTAAATTCTTTTGAATTCAATAACATAAAAACGATCTTCCGCCGGATAGATTTCCACGATAACCTGACGCAGTTGTTCGAGGGTCATGTTTTCCTGCCGGGCGTGCTGTTCGGTTAACGTATCGAGGGTGACGGTCGAGGTCGCAGTAACGCTAATAGTGCAGAAATAGCCATTGTCTTCATAACGCCCGACGCGCAACACATCGCCGGGTTTAAAGTGCGACTCCGCCGCATCGCGAATGGTAATGGTTTTGCGCCCGGCAAGGATGTCGTCCTGAAAACGCTGAAAAAAAGTTATGTCATTTGTCTGCATGATATCATTCCGTCCTGGTCATTATGAATTGTGAGTTTGCCACTGTGAGTATGTTCTCCCACGCCGCTGTCGCCAGTCTCAATAATCTTGAGATGATGGTCTACCACTTCGTCATTAAGAATCGAGACAAAGTGATGTACATGACCATCCGCGAACTGGCAGAGGCTGCCGGGGTCTCCACCACCACCGTGTTGCGTTTTTGCCGCAAACTGCAGTGCGAGGGCTACTCTGAATTTCGCGTACGCTTTAAATTATATCTCGAGCAGAATGAGCCTCAACAGGCAAATATCGGCGCCAGCGAAATAATGAGCTTTTTTAAAAGCGTAAATAATGATGAGTTCGATGCATTACTTGAGCAGGCAGTCGATATTATACTGGCCTCTGAACGTATTATTTTCGTCGGCGCGGGAACCTCCGGCGCATTAGCAAAATATGGTGCCAGGTTCTTTTCCAACGTCGGAAAATTTAGTAATCACATTGACGATCCTTATTTTCCGGTCACCAATGACATGGCCCGCCACGCGCTGGCGATTGTGCTCTCGGTTTCCGGCGAAACCGAAGAGATCCTGCGTTTTGCCAGCCAGTTCAGCCTGCATCACTGCAAGGTGATGTCGATTACCAGCCATGAACACTCGCGGCTCGCCAAACTGGCCGATTTTAATCTCTCGTGGCACGTACCACAGACGCGGATCGGCGGCGTCTACGATATAACAACGCAAATTCCAGTGATCTATATTCTCGAATCGCTCGGGCGAAAATTAGCACGTAAAATCAGCTAAAAATAACAGCCTGTTTTTTCGATGTAACATATTCCGCCAGGTGGGATTTGTTATATCGTGACATTCAAATTCGCTTTGCTAGACTCGATTGCAATAGTCATTCACAGAGATTAGCAAAGATGAAAAAATTGACGCTTCCGAACGATTTTTTATGGGGCGGCGCGGTCGCCGCGCATCAGGTCGAGGGTGGCTGGAATAAAGGCGGCAAAGGCCCCAGCATCTGCGACGTTCTGACCGGCGGGGCGCACGGCGTACCGCGCGAAATCACCCGGCAGGTTGAAGCCGGGAAATACTATCCTAACCATGAGGCCGTTGATTTCTACGGTCGCTACCAGGAAGACATCAAGCTGTTCGCCGAAATGGGCTTCAAATGCTTCCGCACCTCCATCGCCTGGACCCGTATCTTCCCGCAGGGCGACGAAGCCCTGCCGAATGAAGAAGGACTGAAATTCTACGATGATATGTTCGATGAATTGTTGAAATACAACATCGAGCCGGTGATCACCCTTTCCCACTTTGAAATGCCGCTGCATCTGGTACAGCAATACGGCGGCTGGACTAACCGCAAAGTGGTCGATTTCTTTGTACGTTTCGCCGAAGTGGTCTTCGAGCGCTATAAGCACAAAGTGAAATACTGGATGACCTTTAACGAGATCAATAACCAGCGTAACTGGCGTGCGCCACTGTTTGGCTACTGCTGTTCCGGGGTGGTCTATACCGAGCATGAAAACCCGGAAGAGACCATGTACCAGGTGCTGCATCACCAGTTCGTCGCCAGCGCGCTGGCGGTGAAAGCGGCACGGCGCATCAACCCTGAGATGCAGGTTGGCTGCATGCTGGCAATGGTCGCCCTCTACCCGTACTCCTGCAAGCCGGAAGATGTCATGTTCGCCCAGGAGTCGATGCGCGAGCGTTATGTCTTTACCGACGTCCAGCTGCGCGGCTACTACCCCACCTATGTGTTGAACGAATGGGAACGCCGCGGCTTCAACATTAAGATGGAAGACGGCGACGCGCAGATCCTGCGTGAAGGCGCCTGCGCCTACCTCGGCTTCAGCTACTACATGACCAACGCGGTGAAGGCCGAAGGCGGTACCGGCGACGCGATTTCCGGCTTCGAAGGCAGCGTGCCGAACCCGCATGTGAAAGCCTCTGACTGGGGCTGGCAGATTGACCCGGTAGGCCTGCGCTATGCGCTGTGCGAGCTGTATGAGCGCTACCAGAAGCCGCTATTTATCGTCGAAAACGGCTTCGGCGCCTACGACAAAGTGGAAGCCGACGGCAGCATCAACGATGACTACCGCATTGATTATCTGCGCGCCCATGTCGAAGAGATGATCAAAGCGGTCACTTACGACGGCGTCGAGCTGATGGGCTATACCCCATGGGGCTGCATCGACTGCGTCTCCTTCACCACCGGCCAGTACAGCAAACGCTACGGTTTCATCTACGTCAACAAACACGACGATGGTACCGGCGACATGTCCCGTTCACGCAAAAAGAGCTTCAACTGGTACAAAGACGTGATCGCCAGCAATGGCGAAAAATTGTAATTAATCACTCCCTCCCCCTCTTTGGGAGGGAGTCCATCACTTGCTCGCCAGACACTTCTTTACAGCTTTAACATTGCCAAAACGCATTCGCCCGATAAGATAGGCCTCGTGAATATTTGAGGCGACCATGATTAAGCGACAACGCAAAGCCATTCTTCTTGTACTCCTTGCCTGTCTGGTGGTGCTGGTTTGTACCGCCCAGCGAATGGCCGGGATGCACGCGTTGGTCATGAACGTCACGGCCGTCAGCCAATCCGTACAACAAGGTACGGATCATGCCGACGCGCCGGTAACCCCCTGCGAACTCAGCGCCAAGTCGCTGATGGCCGTCCCGCCGATGCTGTTTGAAGGGGCGCTCTTCGCTATTGCCCTGCTACTGGCGGTGCTGGCGGCGATCCCGCCGCGCATCGAGCGTATCTGGCCTCCCCACGTGATCTCCCCGCCCCGATTGCGGGTACATCTGCGATTATGCGTCTTCCGTGAGTGATTAATTCTCCTGACAACTCAGGTTAATTCATTACTTACGGAGAAAATTTATGTTTATGGTATTCAGGCGACTGCTGGTCTGCCTGCTTTGGCTATGGCTGCCTCTCAGTCAGGCCGCCGACAGCGGCTGGCTGCGCGCCGCCGACAATCAACACGCCAGCGTCAGGCTGCGGGCGCAAAGCGAAAGCAACGGCGAAACCCGCCTGCTGCTGGACGTCGCGCTGGAAAAAGGCTGGAAAACCTACTGGCGTTCGCCAGGTGAAGGCGGCATCGCGCCAGCTATCGTTTGGCATACGCCACTGGACGTTAACTGGCATTGGCCGACGCCGCAGCGCTTTGACGTCGCGGGCATTTCCACTCAAGGCTATCACGGCGATGTCAGTTTCCCGATGACCTTGCGCGGCAACATGCCGACCACATTAAGCGGCGTGTTGACCCTTTCAACCTGCAGCAACGTCTGCATTCTGACCGACTACCCTTTCTCGCTGGATATGTCATCGCCATCCGGCAGCGACTTTGGCTACGATTTCACCCGCGCGATGGGCACGTTGCCGCTGAGCGACGGCCTCGCCTCATCGCTTAACGCCAGCTATGTCAGCGGCAAGCTCACGGTCACCGCCCGTCGCGATGGCGGCTGGCAACAACCATCGCTGTTTATCGATAGCATGGAGGATGTCGATTTCGGTAAGCCGAGCTTCACCACCCGCGGCGATTCGTTGATCGCCACAGTGCCGGTCACCGACAGTTGGGGCGAAGCCGCGCCGAATCTCAGCGGCAAAACGCTGTCGCTGGTACTGGCGGATAGCGGTCAGGCACAGGAAAGCCGCATCGCCATCACGGCAGGCAGCGCCGCGCCAGGGCTGGCATTAGGCTGGGTACTGTTGATGGCGCTGGCCGGCGGACTGATCCTCAATGTGATGCCCTGCGTGCTGCCGGTACTGGCGATGAAGCTAGGCTCGCTGGTGCAAACCGAACATCGCGAACGCGGCATGGTACGGCGGCAGTTCCTCGCCTCGGTATGCGGGATCGTCGCCTCTTTCCTTGCGCTGGCATTGATGATGACGCTGCTGCGTTTAGGCAATCAGGCGCTCGGCTGGGGGATTCAGTTCCAGAACCCGTGGTTTATCGGCACGATGGCGCTGGTGATGGTGTTGTTTAGTGCCAGTCTGCTGGGATTATTTGAAATTCGCCTCTCTTCTTCTGCCAGCACCTTCCTCGCCACCCGCGGCGGCCACGGTTTAATGGGCCATTTCTGGCAAGGCGCGTTCGCCACCCTGTTGGCGACGCCCTGTACCGCGCCATTCCTCGGCACTGCCGTCTCTGTGGCGCTGGTCGCGCCGCTGCCGCTGCTGTGGGGAATTTTCTTCGCTATGGGGATCGGCATGAGCCTGCCGTGGCTGTTGATTGTGGCCTGGCCGGGGCTGGCGCAGCGTCTACCGCGTCCTGGTCGCTGGATGAATCATCTGCGCGTGGCGCTGGGGCTGATGATGCTCGGTTCTGCGCTGTGGCTGGTTAGCCTGCTGACGATACACATCGGCCGCATGCCGGTTCTCACACTGCTGGTTATTTTGCTCATCGCTCTGCTGCTGGCTACGGCCTGGCGCTACCGCTGGCGTACGGCGTTGCGCACTGGCGCGCTGGCCATCGTGGTGGCGGGCGCCGTCGCATTGGTCTCGCAGCCGGACGATCGGGGCGCCCGTCGCGACCGGGTGAACTGGCAGCCGCTCAGCGAGCAGGCCATTGTTAACGCGCTGGCGGCGCATAAACGGGTCTTTATTGATGTCACCGCCGACTGGTGTGTGACCTGTAAAGCCAATAAATACAATGTATTGCTGCGCGATGACGTCCAGGATGCGCTCTCAGCGCCGGATGTCGTCGCCCTGCGCGGCGACTGGAGCCGCCCCTCCGCCGTCATTAGCCAGTTCTTAACCGCTCGCGGCAGCGCCGCGGTGCCGTTTAACCAGATCTACGGACCGGAATTACCGCAGGGCCGCGTGTTGCCTGCGCTGTTAAATCGCGAGGAACTTCTCGCCGACCTGTCCGCTGCAAAAGGAAAATAACATGAGAACCATCACCGCCTTATTGCTGCTGTGTGTTTCCGCCTTCAGCTTCGCCGCCCCGGTGGAGCAAGAGCAATCCAACTCTAACGATCAACTGGCGCAGCTGCTGTTTAACGATCCCAATAGCCCGCGCACGGGCGCGAAAGAGCCGAAACTCACGATTGTCTCATTCACCGACTATAACTGCCCGTACTGCAAACAGTTTGACCCGATGCTGGAGAAGATCGTCCACGATAATCCCGACATCCAACTGATCGTTAAGCTGCTGCCGTTCAAAGGGCAAAGTTCGGTCAATGCCGCCAAAGCCGCGCTCTCCACATGGAACCAGCAGCCCGATAAGTTCTGGCCGCTACATCAGCGCCTGATGGCGAAAAAAGGCTATCACGATGATGCCAGCATCGCTGCGGCGCAGAAGAAAACCGCGACCGATAGCGTGAATATTGATGATAAAACCATGGATTCGCTGAAGATGAACCTGATTTTATCGCAGGTGCTGAATATTCAGGGTACGCCGGCCACAATCATCGGCGATCAGATGGTCGCCGGCGCGATCCCTTATGATGACCTGGAGGGGTTGGTGAAAGAACAGCTGGCCAAAGCCCGTGGTCAGTAAATTCAAGCGCGGGATACGCGAGTTGGCGATGTGGCTGCTGATTGGCGTAGCGGTAAGTCTGGCGGTGGATTATTTTCGCCAACCTGCGTTGCCGCAAAACTTCAGCGCCACGCCGCTGCAAACCCTCGACGGCATGACGCTGGATCTGAATGCCATGAGCCAGCAAAAACCGTTGCTGCTGTATGTCTGGGCGACCTGGTGCGGGGTCTGTCGCTATACTACGCCGTCGGTGGCATCGCTCGCCGCCGACGGCGGCAACGTGGTGACGGTGGCCCTGCGATCCGGCGATAACGCCACGCTGGAGAAGTGGCTCGCTAAGAAGAAAATGACAGCGCCAACGGTGAATGACCACAGCGGCCAGCTCGCACGGCAATGGGACGTGCAGGTGACGCCGACATTGGTGGTTATCTCTCAGGGCGAGGTGAAGTCGGTGACCACTGGCTGGACCAGTGGTTGGGGAATACGTCTGAGACTGTGGTTGGCGTCCTGGTAGGCCGTCGGGTTACCCGGCTCGCGCTGCGCTCAGCCGGGCTACGGGTACGCATCGTTGGGTAGCCCGGATAAGGCGTAGCCGCCATCCGGGAATATCTCCCCGGCCCGCGATGTTGTAGCCCGGATAAGGCATAGCCGCCATCCGGGAATATCTCCCCGGCCCGCGCTACGCTTAGCCGGGCTACCGAACTACGCGTAGGATTATTTACCGCCCGCCAGCTCCAGGAAACTGCCGGTCACATAGGACGCTTTGTCGCTCAGTAGCCAGGCAATGGCCTGAGCGACCTCTTCCGGCTGGCCGCCGCGCTGCATCGGCAGCGAACGCTTCACCCGATCCACGCGCCCCGGTTCACCGCCGGAGGCGTGCATTTCGGTATAAATCAGCCCTGGACGCACACCGTTCACCCGAATCCCCTGCGCCGCCACTTCCAATGCCAGTCCGGTCGTCAGGGTATCCACCGCGCCTTTTGAGGCGGCATAATCAACGTATTCCCCCGGCGCGCCGAGACGTGACGCCGCCGACGAGACGTTAACAATCGCCCCGCCCTTGCCACCATGCTGATGAGACATACGTTTCACCGCTTCGCGACAGCAGAGGAAATAACCGGTCACGTTGGTCGCCAACACGCGGTTAATACGCTCGGCGCTCAGGCTCTCTACCGTACATTGGGTAAACAGGATCCCGGCATTATTGACCAGCGCCGCCAGCGGTTCGCCCATACGGTCAATCGCCTCAAACATCGCCATCACCTGCGATTCATCGCTGATATCCGCCCGCAGCGCCGTCGCTTTACCACCGGCTTCCGTGATGGCATTCACCACTTCAGTCGCGGCTTTGATGTTGTGATGGTAATTCACTGCGACGGTATACCCTTCCTGCGCCAGCAGCAACGCGGTCGCCCGGCCTATTCCGCGGCTCGCGCCGCTAATCAGAGCTATCGCCATACCTTTCCCCCAAAAAATAAAGGCGCCGCAGCGCCTTTAAAAGTTTAGCTAATCCGCTATTTACTGGTATTCGCTCATTGGTACACAGGAGCAGAACAGGTTACGGTCGCCGTAGACATCGTCCAGACGTTTTACCGTCGGCCAGTATTTATTGTGCAGACCGGCCGGGAACACCGCCAGCTCGCGGCTGTACGGGTGGTTCCACTCGCTCACCAGCTCACCCTGCGTGTGCGGCGCATTCACCAGCGGGTTATCTTCCAGCGGCCATTCGCCCGCCTGCACGCGGTCGATTTCAGCGCGGATCGCCAGCATCGCATCGATGAAGCGGTCCAGCTCAACTTTGCTTTCCGATTCCGTCGGCTCAACCATCAGCGTACCGGCTACCGGGAAGGACATGGTCGGCGCATGGAAGCCAAAGTCGATCAGGCGCTTGGCGATATCCAGTTCGCTAATACCGGTCTCTTCTTTCAGCGGACGAATATCAAGAATACATTCGTGCGCCACGCGACCATCGCGGCCTGTATACAGCACCGGATAAGCGTCTTTCAGGCGCGTCGCGATATAGTTGGCGTTGAGGATCGCATTCTGGCTCGCCTGTTTCAGTCCCTCCGCACCCATCATACGGATATACATCCAACTGATCGGCAGAATGGAAGCGCTGCCGAACGGCGCGGCGGAGACCGCGCCCTGACGGGTCAGCATCCCTTCAATCTGTACCACGCTGTGACCCGGTACGAACGGCGCCAGGTGCGCTTTCACGCCGATAGGGCCCATACCCGGGCCGCCGCCGCCGTGCGGAATGCAGAAGGTTTTATGCAGGTTAAGGTGCGAAACGTCCGCGCCGATAAAGCCCGGCGAAGTGATGCCGACCTGAGCGTTCATATTGGCGCCGTCGAGGTAAACCTGGCCGCCGAACTGGTGTACGATTTCGCACACTTCGCGGATCGTTTCTTCATACACGCCATGGGTTGACGGATAGGTGACCATGATGCAGGAGAGGTTCGCGCCCGCCTGCTCGGCTTTCTGACGCAGATCGGCAAGGTCAATGTTGCCGTTTTTATCGCAAGCCACCACCACCACCTGCATGCCCGCCATCTGTGCGGAAGCCGGGTTGGTGCCGTGCGCGGAGCTTGGGATCAGGCAGATATCGCGATGGCCTTCGTTGCGGCTCTCATGATAATGGCGAATCGCCAGCAGACCGGCATATTCGCCCTGCGCGCCGGAGTTCGGCTGCATGCAGACGGCGTCATAACCGGTCAGTTTAACCAGCCACTCAGAGAGCTGGGCGATCATCTGATGATAACCTTCCGCCTGATCGACCGGGCAGAACGGGTGCAGTTCGGCGAATTCCGGCCAGGTGATCGGGATCATTTCAGCCGCGGCGTTCAATTTCATGGTGCAGGAACCCAGCGGGATCATCGCCTGGTTCAGCGCCAGATCTTTACGCTCCAGCGCGTGCATGTAGCGCATCATCTCGGTTTCGCTATGGTAGCGGTTAAATACCGGATGGGTCAGGATCGCATCGTCGCGCAGCATCGCCGCCGGAATCGAACGGCTATCCAGCGCCACGTCTTTATCCAGAGCGTCAATATCCAGGCCGCGATCGTCGCCGACGATCGCACGGAACAGGTTCTGCACATCTTCGCGAGTGGTTGCTTCATCCAGAGTAATGCCGACCGCGCCGTGGATATCGCTGCGCAGGTTGATGTTCAACGCCAGCGCGCGAGCCAGGACCGCGGCTTTATCCGCCACTTCCACGCACAGGGTATCGAAGTAGTGCGCATGACGCAGCTTCAGCCCTTTCTTCTGCAGGCCATCGGCCAGGATATCAGTCAGGCGGTGGATACGACCGGCGATACGTTTCAGGCCAACCGGACCGTGGAATACCGCATACAGGCTGGCGATGTTGGCCAGCAGCACCTGAGAGGTACAGATATTGGAGTTCGCTTTCTCGCGACGGATATGCTGTTCGCGAGTCTGCATCGCCATGCGTAGCGCAGTATTACCCGCCGCATCTTTCGATACGCCGATAATACGGCCCGGCATGGAACGCTTGAATTCATCCTTTGCCGCGAAGAAGGCCGCGTGCGGACCGCCGTAGCCCATTGGCACGCCAAAGCGCTGAGCGGAGCCGAAAACGATATCCGCGCCCTGTTTGCCCGGCGACGTCAGCAGCACCAGCGCCATGAAATCAGCGGCGACGCTAACCACAATTTTGCGCGCTTTCAGCTCGGCGATCAGTGGGCTGTAATCGTGGATTTCACCGGTAGTGCCAACCTGCTGCAACAGCACGCCGAAAACATCCTGATGGTCGAGCACTTTGTCGGCGTCGTCGACGATCACGTCAAAACCAAAAGTTTCCGCACGGGTGCGGACAACGTCCAGGGTCTGCGGATGGACGTCGGCGGCGACGAAGAAGCGGTTGGCATTCTTCAGTTTGCTGACGCGTTTAGCCATCGCCATCGCTTCGGCAGCGGCGGTCGCTTCATCGAGCAGCGAAGCGGAAGCAATATCCAGCCCGGTCAGATCCAGGGTCACCTGCTGGAAGTTCAGCAGCGATTCCAGACGCCCCTGCGACACTTCCGGCTGATAAGGGGTATAGGCAGTGTACCAGCCCGGGTTTTCCAGCATGTTGCGCTGAATCACCGGCGGCAGTTGCACGGCGGTGTAGCCCATGCCGATATAAGACTTGAAGCGCTTGTTGCGACCGGCAATCGCCTTCAGTTCCGCCAGTGCAGCGAATTCGGTTGCCGCGTCGCCCACCTGCGGTGGGGTCGTCAGCTGGATATCCTGCGGCACAATCTGGCCAATCAGGGCGTTAAGCGAATCCGCGCCGACGGTCTTCAGCATCTCTTGCTGCTGTTGAGCGTCCGAGCCAATGTGACGTTCAATAAAGGCGTCGCGGTTTTCAAGCTGACCTAAAGTCTGAGTCATGAGCGATGGTTCCTGAAACGTACGGTGAATCGTGATTGTCTCTACTTACCTGAATTGCCCGGTGGCGCTAACGCTTACCGGGCCTACAAAGTTCGTAGGCCGGATAAGCGCAGCGCCATCCGGCACACATTTATTCGTCTTCCAGTAAAGCTTCGTATGCGGCAGCATCCAGCAGCGCGGCGACCTGCGCTTCATCGCTGGCTTTGATCTTGAAGATCCAGCCGTCGGTATACGGATCGCTGTTGACCAGTTCCGGAGAATCGTTCAGCTCTTCGTTGACGGCAACGATTTCACCGCTGATCGGCGCATAAATATCGGAAGCTGCTTTCACGGATTCGGCAACCGCGCAATCCGCACCCGCTTCAACGGTGGCGCCGACGTCCGGCAGGTCAACGAAAACCATGTCGCCAAGCAGTTCTTGCGCATGCTCTGTGATCCCCACGGTATAGGTGCCGTCCGCTTCTTTACGCAGCCACTCGTGTTCTTTGCTGTATTTCAGTTCTGCTGGTACGTTGCTCATCAATTCATCTCCAAAAAAGGGAAATCACACAATGGCTTTGCCATTGCGTACAAAACCAGGTTTAGTCACTTTTACCGGCATTTCGCGATTGCGGATTTGTACTACCGCGGTTTCGCCAATCCCGGCAGGCACGCGAGCCAGCGCGATGCTGTAACCCAGCGTCGGCGAGAAGGTGCCACTGGTGATAATGCCTTCTTTTTGATTACCGTCGCTATCGCTGAAGCGCACCGGCAGGCCGCCGCGCAGAACGCCTTTCTCGGTCATCACCAGACCGACCAGCTGTTCGGTGCCTTTTTCACGCTGCATTTCCAGCGCTTCGCGGCCAATAAACTGACGATCGGTAGGTTCCCAGGCGATAGTCCAGCCCATGTTTGCCGCCAGCGGAGAGACGCTTTCGTCCATCTCCTGGCCATACAGGTTCATCCCTGCTTCCAGGCGCAGAGTATCGCGCGCGCCCAAGCCGCATGGCTTAACGCCTGCATCCAGCAGACCGCGCCAGAAATCGGCCGCCTGTTCGTTCGGCATAGCGATTTCATAACCCGCTTCGCCGGTATAACCGGTGGTGGCGATAAACAAGTCGCCGGACTGCACGCCGAAGAACGGCTTCATACCTTCCACAGCCTGACGCTGAGCATCGGTGAACAGCGTCGCCGCCTTCGCTTTCGCCTGCGGTCCCTGCACCGCGATCAGCGACAGATCGTCGCGGACGGTGATATCAAGGCCGTAAGGTTCCGCTTGCTCAGAGATCCAGGCGAGGTCTTTTTCACGGGTAGCGGAGTTAACAACGAGGCGGAAATAATCTTCAGAAAGGAAATAAACAATCAGGTCATCGATGACGCCTGCGGAAGCGGTGAGCATTCCGGTGTAAAGCGCTTTGCCCGGAGTGGTGAGCTTCGCCACGTCGTTGGCCAGCAAATAGCGCAAGAACTCTCTAATCCGGCTGCCGTGGAAATCGACGATGGTCATATGCGACACATCAAACATCCCTGCATCGCCGCGCACCGCATGGTGCTCATCAATCTGGGATCCGTAATGCAGCGGCATCATCCAGCCATGGAAATCCACCATGCGAGCGCCGCACAGCGTGTGTTGTTCATACAACGGAGTCTGTTGAGCCATCTTTTCCTCATCGAATAAAACGGAACCAGCCACGATATTTTCGGCGATTTTGCGCCACGAAATCCGGCGACGGCATCGCTGATGGACGCCGACGCAAACGTTCTCTTTTGCCTGAACTTACCACCTAACCCGGTGCTAAACCATAAGGTAAATCAGGACATCACATTAGCTTATGACTAAAGCGCGCCAAAAAGCCTACAGAGTTATTGACTGGAAAAAAGCGATTTATGCCACATAAAATTAACATAATGCGCAATGTGGTTAGGAGATGATGGTGTTTTGTGCGATTTTATGGGCCTAATTTCTTTAACAAAAAAAAGGCCACATTAATAAAACTAATGCGAAAAAAGAGGTGAAATTAGAATATTTCAAATGAGGGAGAAAATCCGGCCCGCAGGCCGGATAAAAGAAGTGTGACGGGGTTAACGTAACCAGGCGGGCAGATCGTTGAGCCCCATCGCTTGGCGAATCAATTGCGGTTTCACGCCCGGCAGCGAATCGGCCAATTTGAGCCCCATATCGCGGAGGAATTTCTTCGCCGGATGGCTACCGGAGAACATTTCACGAAAGCCCTGCATGCCCGCCAGCATCAACGCGGCGCTATGCTTGCGGCTACGCTCGTAGCGGCGCAGATACAAATGCTGACCAATATCTTTACCCTGCGCGTGCAGGCGCTTCAGCTCGTCGATAAGCTCGGCGGCATCCATAAAGCCGAGGTTCACCCCTTGCCCGGCTAACGGGTGGATGGTGTGGGCGGCATCGCCGACCAACGCCAGGCGGTGAGCGGCGAACTGGCGCGCATAACGGCCGGTCAGCGGGAAGACCTGTCGCTCGCTTTCCAGCTGACAAAGGCCAAGGCGGTTATCAAAAGCGATATTCAGCGCCTGATTGAACGTGGACTCATCGGCCTGCTGCATCCGCTGCGCCTCTTCCGGCGACAACGACCAGACGATCGAGCACAGATGCGGATCGCTTAGCGGCAGGAAGGCCAAAATACCTTCGCCGTGGAACGCCTGACGCGCCACCGCCTGATGCGGCTCGGCGGTCCGAATCGTCGCCACCAGCGCATGATGACGATAGTCCCAGAAGGTCAGCGGGATATCGGCTTTATTGCGCAGCCACGAATTCGCGCCATCAGCGCCGACCACCAACCGCGCGGTCAGCATGCTGCCGTCCTGCAGGCTCAGAAAGGCTTCGTTTTCGCCCCACGCCACCTGCTGCAACTGCGCGGGCGCCAGCAGCGTCACGTCGGCGCAACGCTGCGCTTTCTGCCACAGCGCATGATGCACCACGGCATTTTCAATAATATGCCCCAGATGACTAAAGCCCATGCTCTGATCATCGAAGCTGATGCGGCCAAAACTGTCTTTATCCCATACTTCCATGCCGTGGTAGCAGCTGGCGCGCTGAGCGATAATCTCGTTCCAGACATCCAGTTTGCTCAGCAGTTTTTCGCTGGCGGCATTGATTGCCGACACGCGCAGCGCTGGCGGCGCATCGGCGCTCAGGGGCTGCGGCGCCGCTTGTTCCAGCACCGCGACGCGCAAGCCGCTGCCCTGTAAACCACAGGCCACCGCCAGTCCCACCATTCCGCCGCCAACAATGGCAACATCAACACTTTGCACGTTCTACTCCTTAACGAGGAACCCAACCGAGGGTACGCTGCGCCAGCGCATCACGCGCCGGGGTAAATAATTCCATCGCCATCAGCCCGACGTTGCGCCCCGCCACCAGCGGCGCCCAACGGTTGGCAAATAGATGCACCAGACCATCGGTCACGCCGATGGTGGCGGCTTTATCATCCGCTCTCCGCGCCTGATAGCGACACAACAATGAATAATGGCCAACATCCTCGCTGGCAGCATGAGCGTCGGCGAGCATTTCCGCCAGGCTCATCACATCGCGCAGACCGAGATTAAAGCCCTGTCCGGCGATCGGGTGCAGCGTCTGCGCCGCGTTGCCGACCAACGCCAGACGATGCGACACTGCGCGAGCGGCGGTCGTTAACGACAGCGGATAGATGCTGCGTTTACCAGCATGGGTAATGCGCCCCAGCCGCCAGCCGAACGCCTGCTGCAATTCCTGGCAAAAACGTTCATCAGACCAGCTCAGCACCTCATCGCGCCGCGACTGCGGGTGGCACCACACCAGCGAGCAGCGCCCTTGCGACATCGGCAGCATCGCCAGCGGGCCATGCTCGGTAAAACGCTCGAAGGCGCGGCCTTCGTGGGCCAGCGCGGTACTGACGTTGGCAATGATCGCCAGTTGCTCATACGGCTGCTGCTGCCAGCTGATGCCGCAGCGGGCGCCCAGCGTCGAACGCGAACCATCGGCCGCCACCAGCAGTTTACCGTTAATGATTTCGCCGCTATCGAGCGTGAGGCTCACGCTCTCTTCGCTGCGGCTGACCGCTTCCACTTTCGCCGGGCAGTGCAGCGTCACGCCCGGCGCATCACGCAGCAGGCTAAACAATCGCTGGCCGACATCGTGCAGTTCAACCACCTGTCCCAGCGCCGCCAGGCCATATTCCTGCGCCGCCAGATTCACAAAACCGGCATGACCACGATCGCTAACGTGTACGCGCTGGATGGGCGTCGCCCGCTCGGCGAGGCGCTGCCAGATACCGATGCGCGCCAACTGCTGACAGGTCCCGGCCGCCAGCGCAATCGCCCGGTCGTCAAAACCAGGATGGCGTGACGAATCCGGGTCCTGCGCTTCAATCAGATGAACCGGCAGCGCGCCGCCGGTCAAACGGGAGATAGCCAGCGCGAGCGTCGCCCCGGTCATCCCGCCGCCCACGATCAGCACGCTCATGACTGGCGCGCCGCCGCCATCAGCGCCTCGATCTCATCGGCCTTTTTCACCACGCCGGCAGTGAGATTTTCGTTGCCGTCTTCAGTAATGACGATGTCATCTTCAATGCGGATACCGATACCGCGATACTGCGCCGGAACATCGGCGTCGGTGGCAATATACAGCCCCGGCTCGACGGTCAGCACCATTCCCGGCTCCAGCAAACGTGAACGGTCGGTATCGTAGTTGCCGACATCGTGCACATCCAGCCCCAGCCAGTGGCTCAGGCCATGCATAAAGTACGGGCGATGGGCGTTATTCGCGATAAGTTCGTCAATCTCGCCTTTCAGGATCCCCAGACGTACCAGGCCGGTAATCATAATGCGCACGACTTCCTGATTAACCTGATAAATCGAAGCGCCTGGACGGTAAAGCGCCAGCGCAGTTTCCAACGATTCGAGCACGATGTCGTAGATTTCGCGCTGCGGCTGGCTGAATTTGCCATTCACCGGGAAGGTCCGGGTAATGTCGCCCGCGTAGCCGCGATATTCGCAGCCCGCATCAATCAACACCAGATCGCCGTCGCGCAGTTCGGATTCGTTTTCGGTGTAGTGCAGAATACAGCCGTTTTCTCCGCCGCCTACGATGGTGTTATAAGACGGGAAACGCGCGCCATGGCGGTTGAATTCATGGAGAATTTCGCCTTCCAACTGGTATTCGAACATGCCAGGGCGGCATTTTTCCATCGCCCGGGTATGCGCAAGAGCGGTAATTTCACCGGCGCGGCGCATCACTTCCAGTTCTTCCGCGGATTTAAACAGGCGCATTTCATGCACCATAGGTCGCCAGTCGATGACGGAGTTCGGCGCCTGCAGGTTCTGGCGTGAACCTTTACGCAGTTTTTCGAGGGCGTTGAAGACAATTTCATCGGCATAGGCATATTCGCCCTGGGCGAAATAGATAGCATCCAGGCCGTTGAGCAGTTGATACAGCTGCTGGTTGATTTCGCTAAACGCCAACGCACGCTCGACACCTAACTTGCCCGGCGCGGCATCCTGACCCAGACGGCGGCCAAACCAGATTTCAGCAGTCAGATCGCGAACGCGGTTAAACAGCACGCTATGGTTGTGCGTTTCATCGCTTTTGATCAGCACCAGCAGCGCTTCCGGTTCGTTGAAACCAGCGAAGTACCAAAAATCGCTGTTCTGCCGGTAGGGATATTCCGAATCTGCGCTGCGTACCGCTTCCGGCGCGGCGAAAATCAGCGCCGCGCTGCCTGGCTGCATCTGCGCCAATAATGCCTGGCGACGAGAAAGAAACTCCTGCTGTGTCATGACGCCCCCTGAATGTCGTTTTTAATTAGTGTAGCGTTGGCTTGCGTACTTCCGGCGCGGTTGGCTGCTGGCGTGCGAAGGTATCGTGGCACAGTAACGCGGCGACGCGTACGTACTCGATAATCTCTTCCAGAGACATTTCCAGTTCTTCCTGATCTTCATCTTCGTCGTAGCCGAGCTGCGCGATGTTACGCAGGTCATCAATGGCTTCGCCAGTCTCATCTTTCACTTTATCCAGCTTCGGCTGGGTCACGCCAAGGCCGAGCAGGAAATGGTTCACCCAACCCGCCAGCGCGTCGGCACGGTCGAAGACGCTGACGTCGTCGCCTTCCGGCATATACAGCTGGAACAGGAAGCCGTCATCTTCCAGCGAATCGCTGGTGGCGGAATGCATGCTACGCAGGGCCTGGGCCAGTTCGTGGCCGAAGGCGAGGCCTTCGTTGGTCAGGTCATGCACCAGCGGCTGCCAACTGCTGTCGGTGTTGCCGCCGCAGAGGATCCCGCTTATCAAACCGTGCATTTCGGCTGGGGTTAATCCCACCCCTTGTTGGTTCAGTAACTGGTCTACATCCTTGTAACCAGGCATTTCGTTCTGTATAGACATGCGCATTCATCATCGTTGGGAGGAATATTCATGATATGCTACCACTTTGGACCCTGGTGAACCAGAAAAGGGCTTGTATCCCCACACCAGGGTAGCTATAGTGTCGCCCCTTCGCAGACCCGGGTTCGGGTGCGAAGGTAGCGCAGTCAATCAGCAGGAAGGTGGCATGTCTGCACAACCCGTAGATCTCCAAATTTTTGGTCGTTCACTGCGAGTGAATTGCCCGCCTGAACAAAGGGATGCCCTGAATCAGGCAGCTGAGGACCTTAATCAGCGGTTGCAAGATTTAAAAGAACGCACTAGAGTCACAAATACTGAGCAGCTGGTCTTCATCGCCGCGTTGAACATCAGCTATGAGTTGACTCAGGAAAAAGCGAAGACCCGCGACTACGCCTCCAGTATGGAACAGCGCATTCGCATGCTTCAGCAGACCATCGAACAAGCATTGCTTGAGCAAGGTCGCATAAGCGAAAGAGCGGGGTCGAAGTTTGAATAACACTTTGCAGTTAACTGTGTTAGAGTAATCGCAAGAACAAAATTTCTCTGAGATGTTTGCAAGCGGGCCAGTCCCCTGAGCCGATATTTCATACCACAAGAATGTGGCGCTCCACGGTTGGTGAGCATGCTCGGTTCGCCCGAGAAGCCTTAAAACTGTGACGACGCATTCACCTTGAACCAAGGGTTCAAGGGTTACAGCCTGCGGCGGCATCTCGGAGATTCCCTTCTTTATTTCGCATTCCCCCCATATCCCTGTTTTCGGCTAAAGCCGCACTGTATTACACTTGCTCGTATCGTTTCGCTTGCTCGCAATGAGATCAGCATGACACTACAGCCAGATACCCCGCTCTCCAGACAGCAAATCCGCCAGCAAATCCGTCAGCGTCGACGCGCGCTCAGCCCCGAGCAACAACGCCATTTCGCCCGGCAGGCCGCGGAGCGGATGATGGCTTATCCGCCGATGGTGCTGGCCCGTACTGTCGCGCTGTTCCTCTCCTTTGACGGCGAACTGGATACCCAACCGCTGATCGAGCAGCTATGGCGCGCGGGCAAACGGGTTTATCTGCCGGTGCTGCATCCGTTTAGCCCCGGCAACCTGCTGTTTTTACACTATCATCCGCAAAGCCAGCTGGCGCTCAATCGCCTGAAGATCCGCGAACCACAGCTCGACGTGCGCGACGTCCTGCCGCTTGCCGAGCTCGATGTGCTGATTACCCCTCTGGTGGCCTTCGATGCCAGCGGCCAGCGCCTGGGAATGGGCGGCGGCTTCTACGATCGCACCCTGCAAAACTGGCGGCAGTATCGCCTGCAGCCGGTAGGCTACGCCCACGACTGCCAGCAGGTGGCTTCCCTGCCAAGCGAAGAGTGGGATGTCCCGCTGCCGGCTGTGATTACGCCAGGTAAAACCTGGCGCTGGTAAGACTGCGGGTAATTGACTTTGCTTTTTTTTTCGCCTAAATTCTCGGTGAAGGGTGAGGGAGGCGAACCTCCCTCCTGCTTTCTCTCTGTTAATATGCTGGGTAAGCGATGATTAACAAGATAAGCAGCATGATGAAGAGTCTCATCATCGTCCCTTTCCTTTTTGAGCCCCTGCTTCGGTAGGGGCTTTGCCGTTTCAGCCCCATGCTGCGCTCCTATCGTAAGTCCGTTTCCAACAGGCACAACCAGCCCTCCCCCGCTTTAATTACCGTTTGCGGCGAGCCTCGCAAAGGGATGTACGCGGGGGACGAGAATTGCAGACAGAGGGCTGTTAACAGGGGGTAGCGGGCAGGTTCGCGACCTGCCCGTGAGGCAATAAAGATTAGAACAGCAGACGGGCGCGGATAGTGCCCGGGATAGCTTTCATCGCCAGCAGCGCCTGCTGCGCGACATCGCCGTCGGCTTCGATATCAATAACCACGTAACCCATCTGCGGGGTCGTTTGCAGATACTGGGCAGCGATGTTGATATTCTGCGCGGCGAAAATCTGGTTAATTGCAGTGAGGATGCCTGGACGGTTTTCATGGATATGCAGCAGACGGCGACCGCCGTGCAGCGGCAGAGAAACCTCCGGGAAATTCACCGCCGACAGCGTTGAACCGTTGTCGGAATACTTCGCCAGCTTACCGGCCACTTCCAGACCGATATTCTCCTGCGCTTCCTGAGTCGAACCGCCGATGTGCGGGGTCAGGATCACGTTATCAAATTCGCACAGCGGGGAGTTGAACGGATCGCTGTTGGTCGCAGGCTCGGTTGGGAAGACGTCGATCGCCGCCCCGGCCAGGTGTTTACGCGACAGCGCATCGCACAGCGCCGGAATATCCACTACCGTGCCGCGAGAGGCGTTGATCAGCAGCGCGCCCGGCTTCATCAGCGCCAGCTCTTCCGACCCCATCATATTTTTGGTGGAGGCGTTTTCCGGCACATGCAGGCTGACGACGTCGCTCATGTTCAGCAGATCGGAGAGATGCTGTACCTGCGTGGCGTTACCCAGCGGCAGTTTGTTTTCAATGTCATAGAAGTAGACATGCATTCCCAGCGATTCCGCCAGAATGCCGAGCTGGGTACCGATATGGCCATAACCGATAATCCCCAGTTTCTTGCCGCGCGCTTCAAAGCTGCCCACCGCCAGTTTATTCCATACGCCGCGATGCGCCTTGGCGTTGGCTTCCGGCACGCCGCGCAGCATCAGCAGCAGTTCGCCGATCACCAGCTCCGCTACCGAACGGGTGTTCGAGAACGGGGCGTTAAATACCGGGATCCCCCGCTTTGCCGCCGCGTCGAGGTCAACCTGATTGGTGCCGATACAGAAGCAGCCGACCGCCACCAGTTTTTCCGCCGCGGCGAAGATCTCTTCAGTCAGATGAGTACGGGAACGCAGGCCGATGAAATGGGCATCACGGATCGACGCTTTCAGCTGTTCACTATCCAGCGCGCCTTTGTGAAATTCGATGTTGGTGTAACCTGCCGCACGAAGGTTATCGATTGCTTTTTGATGCACACCTTCAACTAGCAGAAATTTAATCTTGTCTTTTTCCAGTGATACCTTAGCCATTTCCCCGTCCTGTTTTTATTGGTACTGATGTCGTGCTGAACAAAAACTCTTCCAGCAACATATCAAAAAAAACTATCGCGGCAATATGAACGTTTGCCTCGCCGACCTGAAGAAATATCACGTTGAGGGAAAAGACAGGACAAAACACCAGAAAGGGAATGAACAGCAGATTGTTACTCAGGAAGGTTACGCAAATGTGACACAAGTCACCAAATTTGGGCCAGAGAAAAAAATTTGGGGGGAAGCGAGAAACTTCCCCCGGATCGCCTTATTTGCTGACGATGGTTTGCACGCCGTCGGCGGTACCGATCAGCGCCACGTCAGCGCCGCGGTTAGCGAACAGACCGACGGTCACCACGCCCGGAATGCCGTTAATCGCATTTTCCAGCGCGATAGCATCGAGGATTTCCAGACCGTGGACATCGAGGATCACGTTGCCGTTATCCGTCACCACGCCCTGGCGATATTCCGGGCGGCCGCCCAGTTTCACCAGCTGACGCGCGACGGCGCTACGCGCCATTGGGATCACTTCCACCGGCAGCGGGAAGTTACCGAGGATATCAACCTGCTTGGAAGCGTCGGCGATGCAGATAAACTTATCGGCAACCGAAGCGATGATCTTCTCGCGGGTCAGCGCCGCGCCGCCGCCTTTGATCATCTGCATATGGCCGTTAATTTCATCTGCGCCGTCAACGTAGATCCCCAGGCGGTCAACAGAGTTGAGGTCGAACACCGGGATACCGAGGCTTTTCAGCTTCTCGGTAGAAGCGTCGGAGCTGGAGACCGCCCCTTCGATCTGCCCTTTCATGGTGCCCAGCGCATCAATAAAATGCGCCGCCGTGGAGCCGGTACCGACACCAACAATGGTGCCTGGTTGTACATATTGCAGCGCTGCCCAGCCGACTGCTTTTTTCAGTTCATCCTGCGTCATGATTATCGTCCGAGATGTGAATACTTACCGCGCATTATAGAACATCGATGGATGAAATGTCCCTGCGATGGCGATCACACATCTGAGCAGACCATTTTCGCCTTTATCAAAAACGAATTTATGTCATAGTGCGGGTTAACGAAAAGTTATGGGGGTACGCCAAAACAATGAAACGACCGGACTACAGAACATTACAAGCGCTGGATGCGGTGATTAGGGAACGTGGGTTTGAGCGCGCCGCGCAGAAGCTATGTATTACACAGTCCGCCGTCTCACAGCGTATCAAACAGCTGGAAAACATGTTCGGCCAACCGCTGCTGGTGCGTACCGTGCCGCCGCGTCCGACCGAACAAGGGCAAAAGCTGTTAGCCCTGTTGCGCCAGGTTGAGCTGCTGGAAGAGGAGTGGCTGGGCGATGAACAAACCGGCTCCACGCCGCTGCTGCTGTCGCTGGCGGTCAACGCCGACAGCCTGGCGACCTGGTTGCTGCCGGCGCTGGCCAACGTGCTATCCGACTCCCCTATTCGCCTCAATCTGCAGGTGGAAGATGAAACCCGCACCCAGGAGCGCCTGCGCCGCGGAGAAGTGGTCGGCGCGGTGAGTATTCAGCCGCAGGCGCTGCCAAGCTGCCTCGTCGATCAACTCGGCGCGCTGGATTACCTGTTCGTTGCCTCAAAGGGGTTTGCAGAACGCTACTTCCCTAACGGCGTCACGCGTTCGGCGCTGCTGAAAGCGCCGGTGGTCGCTTTTGATCATCTGGACGATATGCACCAGGCGTTCCTGCAACAAAACTTCGATCTGCCGCCTGGCAGCGTGCCCTGCCATATCGTCAACTCGTCAGAAGCCTTCGTGCAGCTGGCGCGTCAGGGCACCACCTGCTGTATGATCCCGCATCTACAGATTGAAAAAGAACTCAAGAGCGGCGAGCTTATCGACCTGACGCCAGGTCTGTTCCAACGCCGCATGCTGTACTGGCACCGCTTCGCGCCGGAAAGCCGCATGATGCGCCGGGTGACCGACGCGCTGATCGATTACGGCCACAAGGTGCTGCGCCAGGATTAAACGACAGGCATAAAAAAAGCCACTTCACTGAAGTGGCTTTTTTGTCGCGACGGCTTACTGAGCCGGTTTCGGCGCTTCGGCAGGTTTCTCCGACGCGGCTGGCGCAGCGGCCTGTGCAGGCTGCAGTTCAAAGACCACGTCAACCTGGTCATCAAACTGGATAGTCGCCTGCTCGTAGGTTTCCTGCGCGGAGACCGGCGCGGCGTCAGCGGCCTTCATCATACGAACCATCGGGCTCGGCTGATAATTGGAGACATGGTAACGCACGCTATAGACCGGGCCCAGCTTGCTGTGGAAGCCTGCGGCCAGCTCCTGCGCCTGATGCACCGCGTCGTCGATCGCCGCTTTACGCGCTTTATCTTTGTAGGCGTCAGGTTGCGCCACGCCCAGCGAAACAGAACGAATTTCGTTAAGACCCGCCTTCAGAGCGCCGTCCAGCAGACCGTTAAGTTTTTCGAGCTGACGCAGCGTGACTTCCACGGTGCGCACCGCGCGATAGCCTTTCAGAATGCTTTTCCCATTCTGATAGTCGTAATCAGGCTGGGTACGCAGGTTCGCCGAGCTGATATCTTTTTTCGCAATGCCGTTCTTTTCGAGGAAAGAAAGGTACTGCGCCACGCGGTCGTCAGCCTGTTTTTTCGCTGATGCCGCATCTTTTGCCGCCACATTAACCTCAATCGCCAGAGTGGCGATATCCGGAACCGCGTCAACGCTTGCTGTGCCTGAAGTCACAATATGCGGGCCATCGGGCAATTCATTTGCCTGTACCGCCATCGTGCTGAATCCGAGTGCTGCCGCCAGGGCTAAGACTTTTAACTTCACTGTCGTTTCTCCATCTTGCTTAGTTCGCCCATGTTAAGGACGCATGCCAGCTAGCTTAGCGCTTACGCGCAGAAAGTCCATCGGACTAAGCCTGGTTGATAAGCATCTGGATATGTTGCAGGCCATCTTTCGCCAACTGTAGGGCGATAAACCACATCACCAGCCCGACGAGAATATTGATGATCCGCTGCGCCCGCGCGGTGCGCAAACGCGGCGCCAGCCACGCCGCCAGCAGCGCCAGACCGAAGAACCATAAAAACGAGGCGCTAATCGTGCCCAGCGCGAACCAGCGCTTCGGTTCGACCGCCAGCTGGCCGCCAAGGCTCCCCAGCACCACGAAGGTATCGAGATAAACATGCGGATTCAGCCAGGTCACCGCCAGCATGGTGACGATAATTTTCCAGCGCCCTTGTTTCATCACCTCGGCGCTGGCCAGTTCGAGATTGTCGCTCATTGCCGTTTTCAACGCGCCGAAGCCGTACCATAGCAAGAAGGCGACACCGCCCCAGGTCACCAGCGCCAGCAGCCACGGCGACTGCATCAGCAACGCGCTACCGCCGAAAATACCGGCGCAGATTAATACCAGATCGCTGAGCGCGCACAGTAGCGCAATCATTAAATGGTACTGCCGACGGATCCCCTGATTCATCACGAAGGCGTTTTGCGGCCCAAGCGGCAGAATCATCGCTGCGCCCAAGGCAAGCCCTTGAAAGTAATACGATAGCATTTCTTATTTTCCGGTTAGCTCGTTCATGCCGAAGAATATAGCGCGATCAAATCATTAGCGGAAATTGATAATTTTAATCATTAATAAGTAAGACTAATATTGCAGGCAAAAAAAGACCGGCAGCGCCGGTCTTACTCAATAACAGAAAAAATTACTGCGCTTTTTGCTGCGGGGTAACCATATGCACATCCATCTGCTGATGCGGGAAACTGATGCCGTTGGCGTCAAAATCGCGCTTAATACGCTCCAGCACATCCCAATACACGTTTTGCAGATCACCGCTTTTGCTCCACACGCGCACCACGAAGTTTACCGATGAAGCCCCCAGTTCATTCAGACGAACGGTCATTTCACGGTCACGCAGGATACGGTCATCAGATTCGATAATGGCGGTCAGTAACTGTTTCACCTTATCGATATCGGCAGTGTAAGGAACACCGATAATAAACTCATTACGGCGCGCCGGTTCACGGGAGAAGTTAATGATATTGCCAGCGATGATTTTGGCATTCGGCACGACCACGATTTTGCCATCGACGGTACGCAGGGTGGTGGAGAAAATCTGCACGTTCTGCACGGTACCTGCGATGCCGCCGAGATCGACGTATTCGCCAGCGCGGAACGGACGGAACATCACCAGCAGCACGCCTGCCGCAAGGTTTGACAACGATCCCTGCAACGCCAGACCAACGGCCAAACCGGCGGCGCCGAGTACGGCGATCACCGAGGCCGTCTGTACGCCTACGCGGCCCAGTGCGGCAATCAGCGTAAAGGCGATAATCGCATAGCGCACCAGCGCGGAGAGGAAATCGGCAACAGTGGCATCAATCTTACGCGCCAGCATCAGGCGGTTGACGGTATTAGAGACAATGCGCGCCACGATCATACCGATGATCAGGATAACGATAGCCGCTACGATGTTGACGGCATAGCTCAGCAGCAACTCCTGGTTGCGCGCCAGCCACGTGCCGGCGTGGTTGATGCTATCGACAACGTTCAAATCTTCCATTTAGTAATCCTTGGGTCATATCAAAAAAAAGCAAATGAGATCATTCTCACGAAAATGACCTTTTAAAGGTAAACAAAAACCACCGAAGATGCCATTTCTCAATCTGATCCAGATGAAAGCAATGTTGTTTCACGCTTGCGCAGGACAATCCACCATCCGCAAAAATCCGCTGACTAACACGTCTTTGTGTTCAAACTTCCGGGCGATTTCACTGACTACTTTGCCGCTACCGGCGTTTTTCCACGCAACGGAGAGCGGAGAAGGCTGGCGGGCATTGGCGACCGCACGGGCCACCAGCGCCCCGGACTCCAGGTAAGAACGACACATCCGTTCCGGTAAAAAACCCACCCCCAGGCCGCTGAGATGACAGGCCAGCTTGGTGCTGAGGTCCGGCACCTTAATTTCTTTTTGCCCATTGAGCAGCCAGGCGACGCGGCGGGTTAGCGTCCGCGACGTATCCTCGATATTGATCGCTGGATAGCGACGCAGCATATCATCAGACAGCACCGCGGCGGGGTGATTGGCAAGCGGATGGTTCTGCGCCACCACAAACTGCCAGCGAATATCACCGAGCGGCAATAAGGAGATATTGTTCGACAGCGATTCCGAGCCGGTGACGCCAATCGCCAGTTGGAAATCGTCATATAACAGCGAATCCCAGACGCCCATATAGACCTGGCGGGAAATCTGAAAGCGGGTAAAGGGAAACTGCTGATGCAGCCAGGTCAGCAGATCCGCGGCGGTTTGCGGTTGATACAGCAGGTTATTGATAACGATATTGACCTGCCTTTCCACACCGGCATTAATTTGCTGGAGTTCATCGGGCATCACGTCGAGCCAGTTAAGCCACTGTCGGCAATGCTCAAGCAGATGCTGCCCGGCCAGCGTCAGGCTCACCGAGCGGGTCGTTCGCAAAAAGAGCTGCGTCCCCACCTGCTCTTCCAGCGTTTTGATGCGATAGCTAATCGCCGCGGGCGTTTTATGCAGCGTGCTGGCCGCGCGGGAAAAACTTCCGGTCTCAGCGACCTGAATAAACGTGCGGATGGTTTCCTGATCGAGCATGCATTCTCCTTGAGTCCACTTTCTGTAACCAATGCTGCGCGAATGCAATTCCCAGTAGCGTATCAGCGCCTGAAGTATGGCCAACCGCCAGCAAGCGCTGAATAGCCCGCTGCGGATCGCTTGTCGACTGCAGCCCGCGCATCACTTTAACGACCGGTAGCGAAAACTCGCCCCGTCTGGCGCTATTCAGGTAGCTACAGCTTACCGAAGTTGTCAGCGACACAAGTTGATCCGCCGGGGGGATAAATGATTTCAGGCAGCAGGAAAACCCCGCGCCGTGCAGCGCCGCCAACATCCCGGCAAGCATATCATCGCCGCTGGGGGTTAATCCCGGCCCGTTGCCGATAAGCCAGCGCCAGTCCGGACGCTCGCCGCGGTACCAACGCTCAAGCTCGCTGACTAATGATGAATAAAACGGCATATCCGCCAGTGGCTGATTGAGCGCGCCGCACAGCCCGCTGGAGTGGGAATAAGCAGAAAGATCGAGAGGGAGCGCATTGCCGGTGTGGAGAGGTAATTTGAGCGTCCGGCGTGGACGAATCAGCACGCCCGCCCCCCACAGTAACGCCCCGTGTTTGACCAGCCGCGTCAGATGCCCCAGCCGTGCAAACTGCGCGCTGCTCATCAGAATGCCCGTCGGACCTATCCCTTTGCCATAGCGGAATAACGTCAGCAGGGAGCCATCGGCGTGGCAAAAATTGATCGCCTGCGAAAATTGGCTATGGCGTTGCCACACGCCGTCCGCCAGCTGCTCAAGGCCCGTGCAGGCAAGTGCGTTGATCGTTTTCATCGCGGTGACTCCGGGGCGGCGAGGCCGCCCCTTTTTCCAATCAGGCGGTGATATGGTGCAGTTCCGCCAGCGCTTCCAGCGCTTTCTCAAAGCACAACAACGGCGCCCGGACGGTTCCCGCCCCAACCTGACCAATACCCGCTTCGCGATGGGCGATCCCGGTATTGATAAGCGGCGTGATACCAGTCTCCACGACCCGACGAACATCCAGCCCCAGACAGGCGCCCTTGAAATCCCAGGAAGGGATCTGGAACAGCGGGTTGTTGGCGAGGTAAATTTCAGACATCTCTTCCGAGGTCTCCAGCGCAGCGCCCATTCCACCTGCGCCGACAAAGCGCGTGACGCCCGGGGCGGCAATCATCGCCGCCCCGCCGATCCCCAGCGTTTCGGTAATCGCGCTATCGCCGATATCCGGGTTGGCGTCGGCCTGACTGTAGCCGGTGAAGAACAGCCCCTGCGGCGTATTCACCGGCGCGGTAAACCAGCGGTCGCCGGTACCGCTAACGCGAATGCCAAACTCGCGACCGTTGCGGGTCATCGCGGTCACCACTGAACCGGCTTTAATTTCCGCCGCCGCATCCATCACCGCTTTGCTGTAGGCCATCGCCAGGTTAAGGAAAAACTGATCGGTCACGCTAAGGAACTGCAATACCGCGACAATCTCTGCATTCGGCCGATCCAGACCAGCAATCACCGGCGACAGCGTACGCAGCAGCAGCGATGAAGCGGCGATATTACGCTGGTGAAACTCATCCCCCATGGTAATTGCCTGCGCCATCATTGCCGTCAGGTCAATGCCGTTTTCCATGCGCGACAGCGCGTCCTGCAGCACCGGCGCGAGGGTATCGCGCATCCAGCGCAGACGCATCTGCACGTCCTCGCCGTAGGCCCCAAAGCGCATCACTTTGCCAATCCCTTCATTAAGGTTGCAGCACGATTGATTGCCATGAACCACATCGCGCACCACCAGCACCGGCATATTCGCCGAGGTGATCCCGCCCATCGGTCCTACTGCGCCCACGTGATGACAAGGGATGAATTCCACCTCGCCCTGCTCCAGCATGCGCACGGCGTCTTCTTCGCTCGCCGCCCACCCTTCAAACAACGACGCGCCAATACAGGCTCCGCGCATCGGCCCGGTCATCTCCAGCCAGGCGATCGGCGGCCCGGCGTGCAGTAATTTACGTCCAGAAGATAATTCAGCCACCGCGTCTTTCGCAGGGCGTACCGCAACCCAATGCGGGCGCGCGGCTTTCATTCGTTCGATAATGGCTTCGTTAGCCTGTGCAATAGATGAGTACATATCCATACCTCTGAACTTAATGTAACTGCTTGAGTAAACTGGCGAGATGAGCGTTGCCGCCGGCAACAGGCGCCCACTGGTAATGCACCACCGGCGTACCGCTGCTTTGCAGATCCAGCGCGAAGCTGCGCAATCCGGCATTGATAACCTGAACGCCGTCGAGCAGCGGGTTGTGCGCTGCCGATTCACAAGACGGTTGATGCTGCGTCAGACTAACCGCCAGCAGCACCGCCTCTTCGAGGGTATCCACCACCGCAATCCCGGCCTCGCGCAAGATGGCGATCTGCCCGCTCCGCCCCTGCGGGTCGGCATCTGTGCCGGTCATGGTGGCGATGACGACCAACGGTGTGGCGCGTTTGCCGCGAACTTGCTCGACGGCTTCCACCACGGCGCCAGCCGGATCCGCACAGGCGCCGTAGCCCAACACTACATCCAGCAGCAGCACGCCGACTTCCGGCATGGCCGCCAGCTTCTCGATTTCAATGCTACGGGTGGTCGGGTCGATCATCGGATGCGGTCTGCCGAGGGTGTAGCTATCGTCGCCAAGATCGACAATGCGGTGCCCGTCGGCTTCCAGCATCACGCCGTCGGCGTGGCTGTCGCTCACAGGGATCCCCAGATTAGCGGAGAGCAGCATCGCAGCCTCGGCGGCGAGGGTGCCGCCAGCATACAAACCATAAATTCCCTTGCCCGCGACCTGCGGCTGGCTCTGCCGCTGCTGCGCCACGCGCATCAGCAGTACCGACAACTGCGCGGCATCCGCCAGCGAATTCGCCAGCCAGACGTTGCCCTCGCGGCACTGCTCGGCGCGGCTGCCAAGGAACAGCGCCACCACCGGTTTATGCTGTTTTTGCATCGCCGCAATAATGCGGGAACGAACCTGCGGCGACGGCGGTTTCGAAACAAAGGCGATAACCTGCGTCGCGCTGTCAGCCGCCAACATCTCCAGCGCGGTCAGGGCGCTGATACCGCCGACTTCAGCGCTGAGATCGCGCCCGCCAAGGCCGATAGCGTGGCTAATTCCCTGCTGGTGCAACGCCACCTGCGAGGTGATTTCCTGGATCCCGGTCCCTGACGCGCCAATCACGCCAATCCCGCCCTGCGGCAAAACGTTGGCAAAGGCCAGCGGGCTGCCGGCGATCATCGCCGTTCCACAGTCCGGCCCCATCACGATAAGCCCCTTCTCGCGGGCCAGCGTTTTCAGCTCCACCTCTTGCTCCAGCGAGACGTTATCGGAGAACAGCATGACGCTCTTGTTCGCCAGCAGCCCCTCTTTCGCCACTCCGGCGGCGTACTCGCCAGCCACCGATACCAACAGCAGGTTAGCGTCCGGCAGTTTCTGGCAAGCGCTCTCCCAGCGCCGCGCCTTAATCAGCTGCGTAGAGCTTCCCGACGCATTGGCGATAGCGCTCAGCTCTTTCTCTAACTGCTCGCGGATTAAATCGAGGATTTCCGGCTGCGCTTCATGGGTGCGTACCGCTACGCAAATATCATTAGGCGTGGCTTCGGTAAAATCCGGGTGCCAGAAACCGGTCGATTCCAGCATCGATTTATTCGCCGGGGTTCCCATCATCACCGAAACCTGATCCACTTCCGGGCGTTCACTTAATTTGCGGGAAATAATCATCAGGCTCACGGAGTCCTGAAAGCTTCCCTTTTTAATAAAAGCGTAAATCATTACCGCTACCTCTTTATGTGCGTTTTTCTTTTAAAAACAGCATGGCGACCAGACCAACAACCAGCAACCCGGCGGAAACATAAAAACTCGATGCCAGACTGCCGGTAATATCACGCGCCGCGCCTGCAATAATTGGCGCCAGAATCGATGAGCTCATGCCGATAAAATTAAATAAACCAAATGCGGTGCTGTAATTGGTTTCATCGACGCTATCGGCAACCAGCGCCACCAGCACCGGATCCAGCGCCAGTTTGCCGACCAGGCCATACACGCACAGCGCGGCGATGACCCCGCCCATGCTCGGCATCCAAATAATTGACAGCATGCTGGCGATCGCCACCGGCACGAGGAACAGAATTAATGGTTTACGGCGGCCTAATTTATCCGACAGGCCAGAGAACAGCAGCGCGCCGGGAATAGAAATCCACGCAACCAGCGATGAAATAAATCCAGTTTCACTACCGGCAATGCCGCGTTCATTTTGCAGATAATAAGGAAGCCAGGTCAGAATCACGAAGAATCCGAACAAACTGCAGAACACCATGATATAAGTCAGAATTAAATTACGGTTTTTCAGCAGATCGCTAAATTTGCCTTTTTGCACCGGCTTACCGTCGGCGTCAGCGGTACGCTTTTTCTCTTTCACGAATAGCCAGATGGCAATCCCGACCAGCACCGATGGTACCGCCATGGCGTAGAATGGCATCCGCCATGAATAGCCCAGATCGTAAACCAGCCAGCTCGACGTCATCAGGCCAAGGGCAATACCGAAGGCCATGCCGCTATTGATAATCGCGCTACCCAGCGAACGGAATTTTTTCGGGATCTGCTCAGAAGACAAACCGTACTGCGGGCCATAATACGTTCCCTCGCCAGCGCCGGTGATCGCACGGGCAAACAGCAGCATATACCAGCTTTTTACCCAACCGGTGACGGCAGTAAATACGCCGAACAGAATAAACCCTGGCACCAGCACTTTTTTCTTACCAATTTTGTCGCCGAGAATTCCCGCCGGGACCTGCAGCAAAGCGTAAGAAAAATAAAAAACAGAGTTGAGAATACCTAATTGCGTGCCGCTTAAACCAAACTCTTTTTCCAGTTCCCCCATCACCGGATTTAATACCGTGCGGTCGGCATACATAAATACCCAACCTAACCAGAAAAGAAATACCGTGACCCACCAGGCCGGTATTCCTTTTCTTTTCGTCACCTCGGTGACCTCATACGTTCCTGACATAAGTTTTCTCCCGGCAATATTCGCCTCATGGCATCACAGCCGATGCGTGAGGGATTGATGATTTAACTACGGTAACCATATCGGGCTAACCACAAATTTCTTTTGAACAAAGTCACACAAAACTTATTGTTTTAAATTACTAAAAACTGGCATCAGCATTATTAAAAAAAATCTAATAATCACTTTAAAAAATATTTAAATAAAAGCAGCGAATATAATATTTATTGGCGAGATATTTTTGACTCTCCATGAAGTGGCGATCTCATCACATTACCAGAGCGCTAAAACGATATTTTTAGCGCACATCCTTTTGTTCAATGAGGTCATCATGAAAAAGAAAATTGTCATTGCGCTGGGCGGTAATGCGTTACTGCAGCGCGGAGAAGTGCTTAGCGCGGAAAACCAGCAGCGCAGTATTCAACTCTTTGCCCGGATGGCGGCTGAATTAGCCCGTGATTATCAGTTGGTGATCGTACACGGCAATGGCCCGCAGGTTGGCTTGCTGGCGCTGCAAAACGCCGCCTATAGCGAGTCCCCCGCCTGGCCGCTGGATATTCTGGTGGCGGAAAGCCAGGGGATGATTGGTTTCGCTATCGCCCAGGAGTTGATGCAATACGCTGGCGGTACACCGGTTAGCACCCTAATGACCCGCGTGGAGGTAGCGGCGAATGATGACGCCTTTGCCGCCCCCGGTAAATATATCGGCCCGGTGTATCCGCCGCAGCAGCAGGCGGAGTTGGAAAAACGCTATGGTTGGCAGATGAAAGCGGACGGCGGTTATATCCGCCGGGTCGTTCCGTCGCCGAAGCCGCTGAATATTGTTGATAGCGCGGCGATCGAGACGCTGATGGATGCCGGTCATCTGGTGATTTGCTGCGGCGGCGGCGGGATCCCGGTGGTCGCCGGGACGCACGGCTACCGAGGGGTGGAAGCGGTTATCGATAAAGATCTGACGGCGGCGGCGCTTGCCAGCGCGATTAATGCCGACCATCTGCTGATTCTGACGGATGCCGATGCCGTGTATGCCGATTGGGGAACGCCGCAGGCCCGCCCGCTGCATCATGTCACCGTTGCTACGCTCGCGCCGTTTGCCGCGCCAGACGGCGCAATGGGTCCGAAAGCGGAAGCGGTGATTCAGTTTGTCGAGCATACCGGGAATCGCGCGTTTATCGGCGCGTTAAAGGATGCGCCGCAGATACTGGCTGGCAAGAAAGGCACCTGCGTAACCCGCTAAAAAAAATGGCTTCCCGTAGGAAGCCATTTTTATACCGGCCAGGAAGGAAAACGTCGTTTTCCTTCCTTACGCTCGCAGCATACGAAATTACAGAACGTCGATCGCGTTCAGCTCTTTGAATGCCTGCTCCAGACGAGTCACCATTGAGGTCTGAGCAGCACGCAGCCATACGCGCGGATCGTAGTATTTCTTGTTCGGCTGGTCTTCGCCTTTCGGGTTGCCCAGCTGGCCCTGCAGGTAAGCTTCGTTGGTTTTGTAGTACTGCAGGATACCGTCCCAGGTCGCCCATTGGGTATCGGTATCGATGTTCATTTTCACTACACCGTAGCTTACGGAGTCTTTGATTTCCTGAGCGGAAGAACCGGAACCGCCGTGGAAGACGAAGTTCAGGCTGTTGTGCGGCAGGTTATGTTTCTTAGAAACATATTCCTGAGAGTCGCGCAGGATGGTCGGGGTCAGAACCACGTTACCCGGCTTGTAAACGCCGTGTACGTTACCGAAGGACGCCGCGATGGTGAAACGCGGGCTGATTTTGCTCAGTTCGGTATACGCATAATCAACGTCTTCCGGCTGGGTGTACAGAGCGGAAGCGTCCATGTGGCTGTTGTCCACGCCGTCTTCTTCGCCGCCGGTGCAACCCAGTTCGATTTCCAGAGTCATGCCCATTTTGGCCATACGAGCCAGGTATTTAGAGCAGATCTCGATGTTTTCGTGCAGGGACTCTTCAGACAGGTCGATCATGTGGGAAGAGAACAGCGGTTTGCCGGTAGCGGCGAAGTGTTTTTCACCCGCGTCCAGCAGACCGTCGATCCACGGCAGCAGTTTCTTCGCGCAGTGGTCAGTGTGCAGGATAACCGGCACGCCGTAGTGTTCAGCCATCTGGTGAACGTGATGCGCGCCAGAGATAGCACCAAGGATTGCCGCGCCCTGAGGAACGTCAGTTTTCACGCCTTTGCCCGCGATGAACGCCGCGCCGCCGTTGGAGAACTGAACGATAACCGGAGAACGAACTTTAGCAGCAGCTTCCAGAACGGCGTTGATGGAATCAGTTCCCACGCAGTTTACCGCTGGCAGAGCAAAGTTGTTTTCTTTAGCTACCTGGAACACTTTCTGAACGTCGTCGCCAGTGATGACGCCCGGTTTTACGAAATCAAAAATTTTAGACATGTTACTTAGTCCTGTATCTGTATCTTCGACCGTTGAAGAAGGTTCGCGAGCTGTACAAAGTTGTACGTTAGCGCGCTGAAAAACAGGCGGGTTTCCCCGCCTGAACTAAATTACTGCTTAGCGCGCTCTTCGAGCATGGCTACTGCCGGCAGAACTTTGCCTTCCACGAATTCGAGGAATGCGCCGCCGCCAGTGGAGATGTAGGAGATTTTGTCAGCGATACCGAACAGGTCAATCGCCGCCAGGGTGTCGCCGCCGCCTGCGATAGAGAAGCCTTCGCTGTCTGCAATAGCATTAGCGACGATTTCAGTACCTTTACGGAAGTTCGGGAATTCAAATACGCCGACCGGACCGTTCCACAGGATGGTTTTCGCGTTTTTCAGGATATCAGCCAATTTCTGTGCGGAAACGTCGCCGAGGTCCAGAATCTGCTCTTCATCTTTGATGTCGTTAACGGATTTCAGGGTCGCGGCGGCAGTTTCAGAGAATTCGGTCGCGACGCGTACGTCAGTCGGAACCGGAATATCGCAGGTGCTCAGCAGACGCTTAGCTTCGTCAACCAGGTCAGCTTCGTACAGGGATTTACCGACATTGTGGCCCTGAGCGGCAACGAAGGTGTTCGCGATACCGCCGCCGACGATCAGCTGGTCAGCAATTTTGGACAGTGAGTCCAGAACGGTCAGTTTGGTGGACACTTTAGAACCGCCAACGATAGCGACCATCGGACGAGCCGGTTCTTTCAGCGCTTTACCCAGTGCGTCGAGTTCAGCCGCCAGCAGCGGGCCTGCGCAAGCGACATCGGCGAATTTACCGATACCGTGGGTGGAAGCCTGTGCGCGGTGCGCGGTGCCGAAAGCGTCCATCACGAATACGTCGCACAGCGCAGCGTATTTCTTAGACAGCTCTTCGTCGTCTTTTTTCTCACCTTTGTTGAAGCGCACGTTTTCCAGAACCACCAGTTCACCAGCGGCAACGTCAACGCCATCCAGGTAGTCTTTAACCAGACGTACCGGGTTAGACAGTTTGTCTTTCAGGTAATTAACAACCGGCAACAGAGAGAATTCTTCGTTGTATTCGCCTTCAGTCGGACGACCGAGGTGAGAAGTCACCATTACTTTAGCGCCCTGTTTCAGCGCCAGTTCGATGGTCGGCAGGGAAGCACGGATACGCGCGTCGCTGGTCACTTTGCCATCTTTAACGGGTACGTTCAGATCGGCACGGATGAAAACGCGTTTACCAGCCAGATCCAAATCGGTCATCTTAATTACAGACATGGTGAATCCTCTCGTTGATTCTTGATAAAGTTTTGCAAGCGCCGTAGCGCTTTACCTGAAACCTTGCGCGGCCATCGCTAACGTCGTGTCGAGCATTCGGTTAGCAAAGCCCCATTCGTTATCGCACCAGACCAATGTTTTGATCAGATGCGTGCCACTGACCCGGGTTTGCGTGCCATCGACGATGGCGCTATGCGGATCATGGTTAAAATCTGTCGAGACCAACGGTAATTCCGTATAGTCAACTATACCATGAAATGTTCCCTGTGCTGCTTTTTGCAGCAATTGGTTGACTTCACAGGCCTTTACCGGTTTTTTCACCGTCACGCTCAGGTCAATTGCCGTAACGTTAATCGTCGGTACGCGTACCGCGATCGCCTCAAAACGATCGTTAAACTGCGGGAAAATACGGGTGATCCCCGCTGCAAGTTTAGTATCAACCGGAATAATGGATTGACTGGCCGCACGCGTGCGCCGCAGATCCGGATGATAGGCATCGATCACCTGCTGATCGTGCATGGCGGAGTGGATTGTCGTTACCGTTCCTGACTCAATGCCGTAGGCATCATCTAGCAGTTTAATGACCGGAATAATGCAGTTGGTGGTACAGGAGGCGTTAGAGACAATGCGGTGCTCCGCGCGCAGCTCGTCATGGTTGACGCCGAAGACGACCGTTGCGTCGAGATCGTTGCCGCCAGGATGTGAAAAGAGCACTTTCTTCGCGCCAGCCTGAAGATGGGCTTCGCCATGTTCACGGCTACCGTATACGCCGGTACAGTCCAGCACGACATCCACCGCCAGTTCCTGCCACGGCAGCGCCGCAATGGAAGGCTCATGCAGCAGACGAACGACATCATCGCCGACATACAGCTGCTCTCGTTCCTGGCGAACATCCCAGGAAAAACGGCCATGGCTGGTGTCGTACTTCAATAAATGCGCGATGCCTGCGGCATCCGCCAGTTCATTGATCGCCACCACGGTGATTTCCGCACGACGCCCGGATTCATATAAGGCACGAACCACGTTGCGTCCTATGCGACCGAAGCCATTAATCGCAATGCGTATGGTCATAGGTCTCCTGCAAGATTATCCCTGATTTGAGGTGGCTGACAGAGTAATCCAGCAACGCCTTCAGGGGAACCTTACCTGCCGCAAACTGCGACTGATTGGTTAATTGTCGAACATTTATACGACTGAAACGCTTCAGCCAGAATAAGCCAAAGTCGGAATAAAAGGAATGATTGTCCAGATCAATAAACCAGCTATATGACTTACGTCACATTTTTGATGGAATAATTTACAGCTGTATTACATGAATCAGGAATAGCAGATACAAAAAAGCCGGGTAGCGGGGTAAAAGTAAAACGGTAACCCAGGGGTTACCGTTTTTGGTATTTGCACCCTCTCCTGTGGGAGAGGGTTGGGGTGAGAGCATCAGCCCGCACCGTAATAGCGATTACAGCAGCGCTTTCGCTTTCGCGACCACGTTATCGACGGTGAAGCCGAACTCTTCGAACAGCAGCTCTGCCGGCGCAGACTCACCGAAGGTGGTCATGCCAACGATAGCGCCGTTCAGGCCAACGTATTTGAACCAGTAGTCCGCGATACCGGCTTCCACCGCCACACGGGCAGAGACCGCTTTCGGCAGTACGGATTCACGGTACGCCGCATCCTGCTTGTCGAACGCGTCGGTGGACGGCATGGAGACCACACGCGCCTTCACGCCTTCGGCAGTCAGTTTGTCCCACGCGGCTACCGCCAGCTCAACTTCTGAACCGGTAGCGATGAAGATCAGTTCCGGCTGACCGGCGCAATCTTTCAGTACGTAACCGCCGCGGGCAACGTTCGCCAGCTGTTCCGCGGTACGTTCCTGCTGCGCCAGGTTCTGACGGGAGAGGATCAGCGCGGTCGGGCCGTCCTGACGCTCTACGCCGTATTTCCACGCGATCGCGGATTCCACCTGGTCACACGGACGCCATGTGCTCATGTTCGGGGTCACGCGCAGAGAAGCCACCTGTTCGACCGGCTGGTGAGTCGGGCCGTCTTCGCCCAGACCAATGGAGTCATGGGTATAGACCATCACCTGACGCTGTTTCATCAGCGCCGCCATACGTACCGCGTTACGCGCATATTCCACGAACATCAGGAAGGTGGAGGTGTACGGCAGGAAGCCGCCGTGCAGCGAGATACCGTTAGCAATCGCGGTCATACCGAATTCACGCACGCCGTAATGGATGTAGTTACCCGCGGTGTCTTCGTTGATAGCTTTAGAACCAGACCACAGGGTCAGGTTGGACGGCGCCAGGTCGGCGGAACCGCCGAGGAACTCCGGCAGCAGCGGGCCGAACGCTTCAATGGCATTCTGCGAGGCTTTACGGCTGGCGATTTTCGCCGGGTTCGCCTGCAGTTTGGCGATGAATTCGTTGGCTTTCGCGTCGAAGTCAGACGGCATGTCGCCTTTCATACGACGGGTAAATTCTGCCGCTTCCTGCGGGAAGGCTTTCGCGTAGGCGGCGAACTTCTCGTTCCATGCCGCTTCTTTGGTCTGACCGGCTTCTTTCGCATCCCACTGCGCGTAGATGTCAGACGGGATTTCGAAGGCCGGGTGATGCCAGCCCAGGGCCTCGCGGGTCAGCGCAATTTCCGCGTCGCCCAGCGGCGCGCCGTGGGAGTCGTGGGTGCCCGCTTTGTTCGGCGAACCGAAGCCGATGATGGTTTTGCACATCAGCAGGGACGGTTTGTCGGTGACCGCGCGTGCTTCTTCGACCGCGCGTTTGATGGCGTCAGCGTCGTGACCGTCAACGCCGCGCACCACGTGCCAGCCGTAGGCTTCAAAGCGTTTAGCGGTATCGTCGGTGAACCAGCCTTCAACATGGCCATCAATGGAGATGCCGTTGTCATCATAGAACGCCACCAGTTTACCCAGTTTCAGGGTACCGGCCAGGGAGCACACTTCGTGAGAAATGCCTTCCATCATGCAGCCATCGCCCATGAAGGCGTAGGTGAAGTGGTCAACGATGTCGTGACCCGGACGGTTGAACTGCGCCGCCAGCGTTTTTTCCGCGATGGCCATACCGACCGCATTAGCGATACCCTGGCCCAGTGGGCCGGTAGTGGTTTCCACGCCTGCGGTGTAACCCACTTCCGGGTGACCCGGGGTTTTGGAGTGCAGCTGACGGAAGTTTTTCAGTTCTTCGATCGGCAGATCATAACCGGTGAGGTGCAGCAGGCTGTAAATCAGCATGGAGCCGTGGCCGTTGGACAGCACGAAGCGGTCGCGATCGGCCCAGGACGGGTTCTGCGGGTTATGGTTCAGGAAATCACGCCACAGGACTTCGGCAATGTCAGCCATGCCCATCGGGGCGCCAGGGTGGCCGGATTTGGCTTTCTGTACAGCGTCCATGCTCAGCGCACGAATAGCGTTGGCAAGCTCTTTACGTGAGGACATTTTGACTCCAGTTCGGATGTTGGAAGGCCATGCCCTTAACGACTTGACGAGAGCGCGTTTTGGGCTACGCCGGAAAAAAGTGTGAACAATGTAACCCAAGCGACAAAGCATGTACATGGAGCATCCTTTTGCCTATTTAAGAAATCTCTGGAACACGTTGTGCTGCCCCGGAATCCACTCGCCCGGATAATGAGATACTATTTATACTTTGCACAGGACGAGGCGGGTCCGTCGTCGCCCATTTTTCGGATAAAAAACCATAAGATTGTGGAAGATAAAAATGAAAATTCGCTCAACCGTTCTTGCCTTTGGGATCGCAGCAACGCTTACCGGCTGTCAGAACATGGACTCCAACGCTCTGCTCAGCTCAGGCGCCGAAGCATTCCAGGCTTACTCTCTTAACGACGAGCAGGTGAAAACCTTAAGCGACCAGGCCTGTAAAGAGATGGATGCCAAAGCCACTATCTCTCCGGCTGGCAGCGAGTACAGCAAACGCCTGAGCAAAATTGCCTCCGCGCTCGGCGATAACATCAACGGTCAGGCGGTCAACTACAAGGTCTATGAAACCAAAGACGTTAACGCCTTTGCGATGGCCAACGGCTGCATTCGCGTTTATAGCGGCCTGATGGATCTGATGAACGACAACGAGGTCGAAGCGGTGATCGGCCACGAAATGGGCCACGTGGCGCTTGGCCACGTCAAGAAAGGCATGCAGGTCGCGCTGGGCACCAACGCCGTGCGCGCGGCGGCGGCCTCCGCTGGCGGCATTGTCGGCAGCCTGTCGCAGTCGCAACTGGGCGATCTGGGCGAAAAACTGGTGAACTCGCAGTTCTCCCAGCGCCAGGAATCAGAAGCGGACGACTACTCTTACGATCTGCTGCGTAAACGCGGCATCAATCCATCGGGTCTGGCCACCAGCTTTGAAAAACTGGCCAAGCTGGAGTCCGGTCGTCAGAGCTCGATGTTTGACGATCACCCGGCATCGGAGGAACGCGCTCAGCATATTCGCGATCGTATGAAAGCCGACGGGATTAAATAATCGACAGCGGGAGGCATTATCGCCTCCCTTTTTTATATATCAGAGGAAAATATTTAGCCGCATTAATTGATAACTTAAGCGCACAAACCGTTAATTATTACCAGGACTCATCGCAGCCAATTATTTCTTCTCCCTCTGCTGAGAAAAATATTATTTGGTAAATTAAAAATGCCGCACATGATCCGTCTTTCAGAACCCCCTTCCCCCAGATAATAAATAGTCCACCCTTGCAGCCTGAAGACTGGCGCCATGTGGCATACAACCTGTTTCTTGCCGATATATCTGCTCACACAATGATTGCTTTTGACATTATTTCAGGAGAATATCTGAGTTGAAGTCATTCCCTTGAATATATCGACAGACAGAGATGTACCCTCAGTGAGAAAAGAATTATCGTTAATCGCACTTGGCATTATTATCGCCGCACCAGCCTTTGCCAGCCAACAATCAAATAGTCAGGGTTTTATTGAAGACAGCCACCTGGATCTCTTTTTACGCAACGCTTATATCAAGCGCGACTATCGCGATGGCCTGGCGGATAAAGCTGAATGGGGTCAGGGTATCATCGCCACCTTCGCATCCGGCTTTACCCAGGGGCCAGTCGGTTTCGGCGTTGACGGCATTGCACAGTACGCTGTGCGGCTTGACGGCGGTCGCGGCCGCAGCGGCGCGGGCGGCATCGACTTTTTCGCCCAGGATGACGATGGCCGCGCAAAATCTGACCTCGCTAAATTCGGCGCCACCGCCAAAATGCGCTTCTCCAATACGGTACTGAGCTACGGCAGCCAGCGTCCGATGCTGCCTATCGTCTACGCCGACGACTCACGCCTGCTGTACGAGAGCTACACCGGCACGATGCTGACCTCCAGAGAAATTGACGGTCTGGAAATTAATGCCGGTTACCTCACCGATCAGCAGCGCAAAAGCGACGACAGCCACAACAGCGGCCTGAAGAGCCTGGCCTTCGGCGGCGCCAGCTATCAATTCAACGACCAGTTCAGCGGCGCGCTATACGCTTCACACGTCGAAGATGTGCTGAATAAGCAGTATCTCGGCCTGAACTACAAGCAGCCATTCGCCGCCGACCAGCAGCTGGTGCTGGATTTCAACGGCTACAACTCACGGCTGGATCAAAAATATGCCGATGCCAATGATACCGGGCGCAGCAACAGCATCTGGAGCCTGGCCGCCAGCTATATCTGGGATATCCACACCTTTAAAGTCGCATACCAACAGAGCAGCGGCAGTACCGGCTACCACTACGGCGGTTATCAGAATCAGGGCGGCGTCGGCGACGGCGGCAACACCATCTGGCTGGCCAACTCCTATTGGTCCGATTTTAACGGCGAAGATGAACGTTCCTGGCAAGCATCTTATGGACTGGATTTTGCCGGACTGGGTTTACCAGGACTGACCTGGACCACTGCCTACGTACGCGGCGATAACATTAAAACCGCGGAAACCAGCAATGGTAAAGAACACGAATGGTTCAACCAGTTGCAGTACCAGGTACAAAACGGCGTAGCGAAGGATTTGAAATTCAGATTGCGCTACTCGGTGCTGCGCGTTTCCAGCAATGCCAGCGACTATAACGTCAGCGGTAATGAAGTGCGGTTCTACGTCGAATATCCGTTTAACGTGTTTTAACCCTGCAATGAACCCTCTCCTGCGAACCGGCCCTCTCCCGACGCGCAGGAGCAACCGTCCGGCGCCTTGATTAACCCCCTGTGCCGCACGGTACCCTCTCCCTGGAAGGGGGAGAGGGTTGGGGTCTATTTTACGGATGAGCGGGCAGTCGGTAGCCCAGCTAAACGCAGTGCAAGCCGGGAATTGCCCTGGAAATGACGCTATTCCTCAAATTAATACAACGTCTTCTGCGGCGGACCGGCAAAGCGCAGCGCGCCGATCTGGCCCATTTTGATTTCCACCACCGACGGCCCCGGCATCGCCAGCGCTTCGGTCATCACCGCCTGGAAATCCTCCGCCCGCTCAACGCTCCACGCCTGCAGGCCGATCGCCTGCGCCAACAGCGTAAAGTCCGGAGTATGCAGCTCGTTGTAATACTGACGGCCACCAAAATACTTATCCTGAATGCCGCGCATCACGCCGTAGCCGCCGTCATTCATAATCAGCAGCGTCACGTTCGCCTTCTCCTGCGCCAGCGTCGCCAGTTCGCCAAGGTTCAGGCTCAGGCCGCCGTCGCCGACCAGGCCGACCACTTTGTGCTGCGGATTGGCAATCGCGGTGCCGATCGCCATCGGCAGCCCCATGCCGATGGCGCCTGCCAGCGAATGAATATTCATCAGCGGGCCATGCGCACGGAACAGACGGCTGCCCCACAGGCTGCCGGACACGGTAATATCACGTACCAGAATACCGTCATCCGGCAACGCCTGAGCAATCGCATCATTCAATTTGGCATAGGCGCCGCACTGTTCGCGCAGCCCATGTTCCGCGACCGCCACCGCTTCTTTAAGCTGGTTATCCCACTGCGCGTTACCCCACATTCTGCCCTGCACTCTCTCCGCCAGCGCGCTTAATAACGCGCGGCAGTCCGCGACCAACGTATTGTCCATCAGGTAGTTACGGCTAGCCGCCGCCGGATCGATATCAATCTGCACCCGCGGCGTCGGTAGTTCCAGCGTCCATGAGCGCGTTTCGTTACTGCGCAGTCGCGAACCGGCAACCAGGGTGAAATCACATTGTGAGATCAGCGCTTCAACCGACGGTGAATTATGGAACGCGCGCAGGCTGGCGCGATGACTATCCGCCAGGATACCGCGGCCATGGGTGCTGGAAATCACTGTCACCCCGGCATCCGCGAGCGCTTTCACGGCTTCACCGCTCTCTAAAGCGCCGCCGCCGAGCCACAGCAGCGGCTGCTTCGCCTGCTTAAGTTGAGTCCACAGCGCATCAACCATCGACGCTTCCGGTGCCGCAGACGGGGCGGTTTTTAACGGCGCGGTAAGCAGAGAAAGCGGAATTTTCGCACTTTGAATATCAATGGGGATCTCCACCGAGACCGGGCCGCACGGCGGCGTTTGCGCTTCCTGAATCGCTTTATGCAGGATAGCCACCGCCTGGTTGGCGTTGCTGATGCGATAAGCGCGCTTCGAGCTGGCTTTCAGGAAGGTCAGCTGATCGCGGGTTTCATGGATAAAGCCGGTGTCGGCATCCAGCCAGGCCTTTTCGACTTGTCCGGTAAGGTGCAGCAACGGCGTACAGGCGTTCATCGCCTCCACCAGCGCGCCGACCGCGTTGCCCGCGCCTGCGCCGGTACTGGTCAATGCGACGCCCAACCCGGAAAAACGCCCGTGGGCGTCGGCCATGGTCACCGAACCGGCTTCGCCGCGCGCCGGGACAAAGCGGATTTTTTCCCGCTGGCCGACGGCATCGGCAATCGGCAGGTTGTGAATAGAAATGACGCCATAGATGGCTTCAACGTGATACTGCTCCAGCGTTCTGGCGATGGCATCGCCGACGGTAATCATTTCGCTCATAACTTACCCTTTTCTCAGTCGCACCAGCGGTTGACGCTATTACCCGTCGCCAGATAAATGCTCTTTTGTTGCATCCAGGCTTTCAGACCCTGGATACCTTTTTCGCGGCCCAGGCCGCTCTCTTTAAAGCCCCCAAACGGGGTCGAAATGGAGAAAACCTTGTAGGTGTTGATCCACACCGTACCGGCTTCCAGTTGTTCGCTCAGACGCAGAGCGCGGCCGGTATCGCGCGTCCAGATCCCTGCCGCCAGCCCGAAGACCGAATCGTTGGCTTCGCGGATCAGCGTCGCTTCATCGCTAAAGCGCATCGCCACCAGCACCGGTCCAAAGATCTCTTCCTGACAGACGCGAGCCTGGTTATTCAATCCCTCAATGATCGTCGGCTGGAAATAGCTGCCTGTCGCCAGCGCCGGATCCGCCGGGATCTCGCCGCCGCACAGCACATTGCCGCCTTCGCGCTTCGCCAGTTCGACGTACTCCAGCACGCTCTGGCGGTGCTTGTCGTTAATCAGCGGTCCAACGTGGGTATCGGCGCTAAACGGATGGCCGACCCGCAGACCGCGGGTTAATTCCAGCAGCCGGGACATTAATGGCGAATACACTTTTTCATGGACAAACAAACGCGAACCCGCGATGCAGGCCTGGCCGCCAGAGCTGAAAATGCCGTAGCAGATGCCCCGTGCCGCCTGTTCGATATCCGCGTCTTCCAGGACGATGGTTGGCGATTTTCCGCCCAGCTCCAGCGATGCCGGAATCAGTTTTTCCGCCGCTACGTGCGCCAGATGGCGTCCGGTGCTGGTGCCGCCGGTGAAGGAAATTTTGCGCACTTTAGGATGACGAGCCAGCGCATCGCCAATAATCGATCCTTTCCCCGGCAGTACGCTGAGTAACCCGGCTGGCAGTCCGGCCTGTTCAAAGATCTTCGCCAGTTCCAGCGCCATCAGCGGCGTCGCTTCCGCCGGTTTGAGGATCACCGCGTTACCAGCGGCGATCGCTGGCGCAACCTTCTGCATTTCGCTGGCGATCGGCGAGTTCCACGGGGTGATCGCCGCCACCACGCCCAGCGCTTCATAACGGCTAAGGGTCAGCAGATCCGCCTGACGCGGCGTCGGCAGTTCGCCTTCCAGCAGTTCGCAGGCGGCGGCAAAATAGCGTGCGGTGCCCGCCGCGCTCATCACCAGTCCGCGCGTTTCCGCCAGTGGCTTGCCGTTGTCGCGGCTCTGCTTGCGGGTTAATTCATCGGCTTGCGCTTCAATCAGATCGGCAACCTTATGCAGGATCTTCGCCCGCTGATGTGGCAGCATCGCGCGCCACGTCGGTTCCCGCCAGGCGCGATCCGCGCAGTCGATCGCCTCTTCCAGATCGTCGAGGCTTGCCGCATGCAGCGCCGCGTTAACGGAGCCATCCGCCGGAAACTGGCTGTGCATCAGGTTGCCGCCGCCGCGCCGCCACTGGCCGCCGATAAAAATATCTAATTCGTCCATCTCAGCCTCTCTGCATTACGCCAGTTCGCGACAGGCGCGTACCGCGCTCAGTGCCGCCAGGGTCGATGTTTTCGGATTGCTGGCGAGCGGCAATCCGCTCAATTCCAGATGAAACTCGCCGAACAGCCCTTCAGCATGTAGCGTATGGGTGTTGCGTTGGGTCGCCGGATCCACCATCAGTTGCACCCGGGTGGCGTCAAGACCAATGCCGCCCAGCGCAATCGTCGCCGCCACGTTGGCATTCGCCGGGAACAGCCGCGCCGCTTCGCGCGCGCTGCCCTCAAAGAAAATGCGCGCTTCATTGACCGCGTTGAGGTCAATAAGCTGCTCGGCATAGCTGCCGCGCCAGCTGGCCGGGCTCTTACGCGACTGATAGGTCACCCGCTCAAGGCCGCCCTCTTTCGCCGCCGCCAGGCCATCGATCGCAGCGACCGCGCCGGCCAACAGCGTCAGCTTACCGCCCGCCTGACGTAAGCGTTGTTCCAGCTCGCTATCGGCTAGCGCGCCGGTCGAGATCACCGCCAGATGCCAGCCGCGAGCCAGCACCGCTTCGCCGTACTGCGCCACCGCCTGCTGGCTGGCGCATTCCAGCACCAGATCAGGTGTCTCATCGCATTGCAGCGGATCGCTGAGCGGCGTTACCGTCTGGCCAAACTGCTGGCGAATGGCCTCATGATGCGGTTCGCGCGCAACGATCCATCCCAGAGCCACGCCTGACGGCAAGCGTTCAATGACCGCCTGCGCCATCGCGCCGTAGCCAATTAACATGACCTTTTTCATGTTCTTTCCTTACAGGTGGCGGCAGAAGCCGCCGGAAACATCCAGCGCCGCGCCGGTGGTGAATGATGCCAGCGGCGAAGCGAGAAACAGCAGCGCCTGCGCCGGTTCCTGCGGCTTGCCGAGGCGCGCCATCGGGATCCCACGCTTACGGGCAATATCAGCAGTCCACTGCGGCCAGCTCTGGCTCTTATCGCTGCGATTTTCGAAACGGCGCTGCCACTGCCCGGATTCAACCATCCCCAACAGAATCGAATTCACGCGAATGCCTTTATCGACCAGCTCTTTCGACAGGGTCAACGTCATATTGAGCAACGCCGCGCGGGCAGCGGAGGTGGCGATCATGTGCTCTTCCGGCTGCAGCGCCAGCAGCGAGTTCACGCAGGTGATAGAGGCGATATCCGACTGCTCAAGCTGCGGCTGAAAGGCCTTCACCGGATTGATTACCCCGAACAGTTTCAGTTCGGCTTCGTGCAGCCAGGCTTCGCGCGGCGTATCGGCGAAGTGGGCGACATAGCCCTGGCCGGCGTTGTTAATCAGCATGTCGGCACCGCCGAAACGCGCGGCTACCGCGGCAGCAAACTCCTGAACCTCCGTTTCATTCAGGACATCGCAGCGCCAGGAAAACACCTCTCCTTCAGGATATTCGTTCTGCAGCGCCGCGTGGGCGCTGGCCAGCCGGTCTGGATTGCGGCCGCAAAAGGCGACTTTCGCCCCTTCGCCCAGCAGCAGACGCAACGTCTCGAAGCCGATCCCTGACGATCCGCCGGTGACCACCGCGACGCGTCCTTCAATTTGTGCATTCATCGCGCACCTCTTCCTCTATGCGTAAAAGCTGTTGGTTAAAAAACGTTTCGTTATCGAGATAGCTGGCGTGCCCGGCCCGCGGGATGGCGGTATAAGGTACGCCATAGCGCAGCGCGACCCCTTGCACCAGCTCCGGCTGGGTAATGGCATCTTGTTCGCCGCACCACACGGCAAAGCGGCCGCGGTAGTCGGCAAGCCAGCGGTGAATGTCGTCATGCGCCAGCATCCAGGCTGCGGCGAGATAACCTTCGCTGCGCAGCCTGCGCATGCCTGCCGCCACCGTCGCCACATCGGTCTCGCGCGCGCCGGGACGCAACAGCTTCGCCGCCCGCCCCTGCGCCATCGCCTCGCCGCCCTGCGCCATCTGCTGCTGACGTCCCTGCCAGACTTTTTCCCGCTGCCCGGCCTCCGCCTGACCGTAGCCCTGCGCAACATCGGCGAGCACCAGGTAAAGCACGCGTTGTGGATATTTCGCGGCAAAAGCGGCCGCCACCAGCGCGCCCAGAGAATGGCCGACCAGTACGGTTTGTCGCACCCCGGCGCGATCCAACATCCGCGCCAGCGCGTCGGCGTAATCGCCGGCGTCCGCCTGCGCCGTCGGGAGCATCGGGCTTTCGCCATAACCGGGCATGTCCCAGGCCAGTACGCGGTAGCCGGGCAACGCCATCTGTTTATGCCAGGAGGCTGCACCGGAACTGATGCCGTGCAGCAGCGTCAGCGGAATGCCGCTTCCTTGTTCACGAAAACCCGTCATCATGGCTCCTTAGTTACGTTTTACTTTCGACAGCGGATGATCTTCCGGGTAGGTCGGAATATGCGGCTTCGGCGTACCAAGCATCACGCACATCAGCGCCTCTTCTTCGCCGTGGTTGAACAACCCGCGGTAAATACCGGCCGGTACCGAAATCAGGTCGCGTTCGCGCAGCACAGTCTCGGTGTAGTTGTCGCCATCCTGAATCATCAGGGTGATCTGCCCTTTGAGCATGAAGAACACCTCTTCCACATCATCATGCAGATGCAGCGGGCCTTCGCATTTGGACGGCAACACCATGGTGGAGAAGGTGAAATGCTCCGCCTGGACGGTATTGGTGTCGCTGGCGACGCCGGTGGCGCCGGTACCGATGTAGCGCATCTGCGCACGGCGATATTTCGGGTCGAAATCGGCCTGGAACTTCAGCGCATTCCAGTCGTATTTACGGCCTTCAAAGCGCGCGATACGCGACTCCACCCACTCTTCCATCGTCAGATGTTCAGGTTTCAGACCCTGTTTTGCAGTTACGGTTGAATCAGTCATCGTTTTATCCTCAGTAACGTCTCAGCAGCGGCAGTAACAGGACGCAGCCCACCGCCGCCATCACCGCCAGAAAAATCAGCCCGGAATCCATGCTATGAGTGAAGGCGATAAGCGCGCCCATCACCGCCGGCGATAACGCCCCGGCAAAGTTTCCCAGCCCGTTGAAAATCCCACCCGCCGTGGCGCTGACCCGTGGATGGGTCGCTTTAGCCAGCAGCGCGAAAATGTTCGGCGCACCGGTGCCCCACATAAAGGTGCTAAAGCTCATCGCCGCGATCACCGGCAGCGGGGTCGTGAAGTGCATCACCGCCGCCAGGCCGATTCCCGCGCCCGCCAGGGAAATAAAGCAGGCGGCGGCGCGCTTATCGACGCGGTCAGACAGCCAGGCGCCGATGATTTCGCCAAGCAACATGGCGATAAACGGCATCGACGACATCCAACCGGCGTGCTCAAGATGAATGCCTTTGCCTTTAATCAGATAACCCGGCAGCCAGCCGTTGATCCCCCACAGATAGGCGAGAAAAGCGATGTTGAAGATGCAGATCATCCAGAAGTGCGGGCTAACAAACAGCTCGCGGCGCGCGCTGCGGCGCTCTTCCTGCGAGGCTGTGCTGCTGGTTTTTGCCGCCAGTTGCACCCCACGCAGTCCGATACGCACAAAAATCAGTACCGGCACCGTCAGCATCGCCATCGCAAAGAAGGTACTCTGCCAGCCAAAGGTGTTAAGCAGCCAAATCGACAGCGGGAAGCCGATCGCCGCGCCCACCGGCGTACCGAGCAGCCACAGCATGGTGGCGCGAGCCTGCAGATGCTGCGGGAACGTGTGGCGCACCACGGCGAACGCCAGCGGGAACAGCGGCCCTTCGGCGATCCCCAGCAGAACGCGCAGCGTCACCATCAGCGCATAGTTGTGGGTGAAGCCCATCATCACCATCAACACGCACCACACCGCCATCATCCCGGTGAGTAAACGCAGCGGCGCGATACGGTCGCCCAGGCCGCTTAACAGCACCGAAGAGAAACCGTAGCTCAGCAGGAAGGCGCTCATCAGAATGCCTAGCCGGGTGGTGTCAAAATCGATCCCCATCGCCTGCTGGAAGTGGCTATCGGAAAACAGTGCGGCAATGCTGATTTTGTCGAAGAATGCCAGCAGTACGCATGACAGCAGCGACAGCGGAATGGCCCAGCGAACCGCCTTTTCAGGCGTGCGGACACCCTCGCCGCTCGCCTCAGCTGGCGCGGCGTTAGTCTCTAATGTGGTCATGTCTCCCCCTTAAGGGTTCGCGTGGTTTATCGCAATGACATCAGCGAGAAAGTCAGATCGGCGAGCGGAACGTCCGAAAGATCCCTCCCCGCCGCCATCCAGCGCTTCGCCAGCTTGACGGTGCGCGCATCGTTAAACGCCACCAGTTGGCTTAAGCGCCCATCGGCATTAAGGGAGAAATAAAGCGCTCCCTTCGGATCGTCGCGCACGATGGTACGGCTGCCCGCCTGCGGTATGCCGAGGATCTGGATATTGCGATCGTATTGATCCGACCATAGCCACGGCGCTTCGTCGTAGCCGTCGGCCTGCGAATTGAGCATCGCTTTCGCCGTTGCGACCGCCTGATTTTGCGCGAAGGCCCACGACTGAATGCACAGACCGTATTGATGGTGTTGGGCGACATCGCCGGCGGCGAAAATCGCCGCATCGCTGCTACGACCCTGCGCATCGACAACGATCCCGCGTTCAATCGCCAGACCGGCCTCGCGCGCCAGTTCGAGATTCAGATCGACGCCGATCCCCACGACCACCGCGTCGAAGGTTTCCCGCTGGCCGTCGCAGTGCAGCGTCGGCAGACCGTCATCATCTTCCAGTTCCAGCGCGCCGCAGCCGCAGCGGATATCTACACCCTGCTCGCGGTGCAGTTGCGCCAGCGCCTGCGAGACTTCCGCGCTCACCGAGCGCATGCACAGCGCGGGTTGCTGCTCGTAAAGCGTCACCGCGACGCCGCATTTACGCGCCGAGGCGGCGATTTCGAGGCCGATCCAGCCGCCGCCGACGATCGCCAGGCGCGTGGCCGACGCCAGCTGCTGCTTCAGGCGCTGCGCATCCTGCCAGTGACGCAGGGTATAAACCTGCGGATGCTGCGCCCAGGCGTCGCCCGGCAGGCGCGCGCGGCCGCCGGTGGCGATCAGCAGTTGGTCATAAGCCAGCGTTTCGCCGTTGCCGAGCGCCAGCGTTTTATTATCGCGATCGATAGATTCCGCACGCAGCGGGCGGAACCAGGTGAGGTTCAACGCCTGCTGCGCCTCTTCGCTGAATAAGCGCGGCAGCGTTGGCTCGGCTTCCAGCAGTGCCGCTTTCGACAACGGCGGGCGCTCGTAAAAGTCCCATTCTTCTTCGGCGACCACGCAAATCTCGCCGTTAAATCCTTCATCACGCAGCGTTTTCGCTGCCCAGCCGCCCGCCTGGCCGCCGCCGATAATCACAATCCGCGCCGTCATACCGCCTCCGGTTTTTTCTGCTGGCGACGGGTATCGTGGTCAATACCGCCTTCCACCGCCCATTCGGTAAAGGAGACTAATGAGTGTTCCAACTCGCGCGGCTGCCAGTTCTCCGTCAGGTAGTCATCGTTGGTGTAGTACTCAAAAGCGCCGCCGGTCGGGCTGTTGACGTACCAGAAATAAGCGGAAGAAACCGGGTGACGACCTGGGCCGATAAAGGTGCTCCACTCATTTTTGTTCATCGCAATGCCGCCGCCGATCACTTCATGAATATCGCGCACGGTAAACGCGACATGGTTAAGCCCGCGTTTACGATTCGGCAATTGCAACAAGAAGAGATTGTGGTGGCCGCCGCGTACGCCGCAGCGCAGGAACACCGCACGGTTGATGTAGCGGTCTGAGACCTGGAAGCCGAGCACTTCGCGGTAGAAGCTTTCCACCGCCGCCAACTCTTCAACGAAAAACACCACATGGCCGACGTTGATTGGCTGCGCGCGGTCGTAAACCGGGCTCGGGGTATCGATGCGGCGAACATCGCCCCACTGGTTGATGGGCTCGACGTTCAGTTCCACCGCCGTCTGCTGGCTGACCTGCACCCGCAGCGTCATGCCGTTGGGATCGCGGCATTCCAGCGCGCCATCAACGTCACGGAAGCCGGGTTGCTGCGCAAGCTTCGGGCGCAGCGCATCCAGCGCCGCCTGGTCCGCTACGCCCCAGGTCATGCGGCGTAGCGTATTGCCCGCTTCAAAAGCCGGCGGCAGGTCGGCGGCGTCGGTTGGATTAAGCTCGACGCGCGCGCCGCTGAGTGTAGTAAACGCACGCCCGCTGGCGTCGCCAGTCAGGCCAAAATCGTGCATAAATTTAGCGCTATGGCTCAGGTCATCTACGCCAAATTCCAGCTTTTCAATTCCGGTAATACTCATTGTTCGTCGCCTCTTTACCGTTCATTCGCCCAAATTTGGGCGTAAAACATGCCCGACGCACTCAAGCGCCTGCCGTTAAGTTGTTGATTTAACTTGCCTGAGACAAATACCCCAGGAAACCGGAAATTTTATCCGCCGCCATGCTGACGTCGTTCTGTAGCCGCTCGCGATCGCTTTGCGGGATCTCGTCCGACGGCACCAGAATACTGACCACCGCCGCTACCCGGCCGCTGCGGTCATACACCGGATAAACAATCGACGAGATGCCGTGGCGGAAGAACGATTCGCCAATCACGTAGCCGCGGGCTTTATCCTGCTGCACCATGTGCCACAGCGCTTCGCGATCGTACAACTGGCCCGGAGTGTTGCCCGGCAGCCGTTCATCCGGGAACAGCTGTTCAAACTCGCTGCGCGGCACATCGGTCAGCAGCATGCGGCCAAGCGACGTGCAGTGCACCGGCAGCCGTGTCCCGACGCTGACCTGATTAATCCGCGAACCGGCGGCGCTGACGCGGGCGATATAGATGATGTCGCGACCATCGCGGATCGCCAGGTGGCTGCTGCACTGGCTGATATCGCGCAGTTGCTCGACAACCGGCTGGCCTACCTGGGCGACATCCAGCGAGGCGATATATTCAAAGCCCAGACGCAGTACGTTCATCCCCAGCGAGAAGGTGTTCGTACGCGTGTTACGTTCGAGGAACCCCATATATTCCAGCGTCTGCACCACGCGGTAGGCAGTCGCTTTCGGCATATCCACCAGCCGATGCAGCTCGGCAAAGGTCAGATCGCGATGCTGCTCGCCAAAAGCCAGCAGCAGCTGTAAGCCGCGCTCAAGACCCGGCACCAGGTACTTCACTTCCTGATCGTTTGCCATACCGCCTCACTGATTAGTTAAAGACAAAACCGCCATTGACCGGGATCAGCTGGCCGGTAATAAACCGCGACAGCTCGCTGAGTAGCCAAACCACGCTGCCGGTGACATCTTCCGGCTGCTGCGCGCCGCTGAGCGCGCGACCATTTTCATACAGCTGATGACGCTCGGCGGGCACGTATTCCGTGGCCTCGACGCGAGTCAGTCCCGGTGCGATGGCGTTGATGCGGATCCGTTTTTCACCCAATTCGCGGGCCATTGAGCGGGTCATCGCAATGACCGCGCCTTTACTGGCGACATAGGCCATCAGCCGCGGCGCGCCCCACAACGCGGTATCCGAGGCGACGTTGACGATCCCGGATCCTTCACGCAGCAACGGTACCGCCGCGCGGGTCACCAGCCAGGTGCCTTTGACGTTGACCGTCATCACCCGATCCCACAGATCCGGATCGTAATCGATCATATTTTTGCCGCCGACGCCGGTGGCCATCGCCGCGTTATTGACTAAACCATCAATCGGTCCCTGCGCGCCGATAGCGCTGAAGACCTGGTCGATCGACTCGCCGCTGGCCAGATCGATAACGTGGGATTCGATACGGTAGCCCTTCTCCTGCAAGCGGTGCGCGCTTTCCGCCAACTCGCCCTGCAGAATGTCGCACATCACCACCGCCGCTCCCTGTTCGGCGCAGGCTTCGGCGAAGTGATAGCCCAAACCGCGCGCCGCACCGCTGACGACAATGCGTTTACCGTTCAGCAGAGCGCTCATCAGGCTGCTCCCTGCTGTTCTTCACGGACCGCCAGCTGCTCTTTCGCCGCTTTCTGCATCATGCGGCGCAGGCGGGAAAGGCCGACGTCATGCTGATAAAGGTATTCGTGGTCGCGGGCATTCGGCGCCAGGCTTTCCAGCACCACGCGATCCTGTTCAAGCACTTCCCAATGCAGCTTTTCCAGACGGTTGCGGTACATGAAGCGCCACAGATCGCGCTGCCAACCCTGCACGCCGCGGATACGCCAGAAGAAGACGCGGCAGTTATCGTTATCTTCCGGAACCACCATGCCGACGATCCAGAAGTGGCCGCCCGGTCCAAAACGTTTTTTGTACGGGATAGACAGGCGCATCCAGTAGGTCCCGCTGTTGCCCAGCTCGACCCAGTCGAAGTTGACGCCGCTCTGCCCTTTTTTCTCGAAGATAAAGCCGGTTTTCGTCGGTTGCAGCACCATGTCGGCTTTGCGATCGCCTTCCGCCATCGAGTGCGATGAGGAGTGCAGATAGGTACCGTGCATCGGATCCATCACGTTTTCCAGCGCGTACTGGTAGTTACATTTCCACGCCGCGGTACACAAGAAGTTGCTGTATTTGTCGCTATCGGCCAGTTCTTCCGGGAAGCTCAGTTCATCAGGCTGCTGGTCAGCGGTGACGCCGAACCACAGGAAAATAGCGCCGTGCGCTTCCTGCACGTTGTAGCTGCGAACGCACTGCTGGCCGACCAACGGGCAGCGATCAACCGCCGGAACGTCTTTCACTTCGCCGTTGCCGGCCACTTCCACGCCGTGGTACCAACAGGCAATACGATCGCCTAAGTTCCAGCCCATCGACAGGCGCGCGCCGCGGTGCGGGCAGCGGTCTTCCAGCGCCTGCACCTGACCGTCTTTATTACGCCAGACCACGATCTGCTCGCCGAGGCGGGTAATGCCCACCGGCGCTGACTGCACTTCCCAGCTCGCCAGTACCGGATACCACAGGCCGCGTAACCCTTTATCAAGATAGTTTTGTACCGTTGTCGTCATCGCTGTGTCCTCAGTATCCGTTTACCTGCAAAAATGCCTGGAAGCTGCTTTCGCTCCACGGTTCACCCTGCTGGTCGTGCATTCTGACGCCGTTCAGGCCGTTCACCAGCTCGCCCAGGCTTTCCGCGCCCTGCTCAAAGAGCGTTTCCAGGGTGGCGATAAGCTGAAGCTCCCAGTTTTCCGGCACCCGGCTGCGGGTTTGCCAGATCAGATTGTGGTAGTCGCCAGGCTTATGAATATTGCCGTTGCCGCCTTCCGCCGGCGGCGTAAACTGACGGCTTTCCGGCAGCGCCGGGTTGAAGTCCAGGGATTCGCTCATGCCACGTTCTCCTCGATAAAGGTAATCTGGATCTGATTGTCGTAGACCCGCACCGGGTAACGATTCAGGTTACGGCCGCCAGGGCCGTGAAGACATTGGCCGGTTTTGACGTCGAATACCGCTTCATGCAGCGGACACTCCACCTTACCGTCCTCGACAAAGCCCTGGCTCAATAACGCATAAGCATGAGGGCACACGTCTTCCAGCGCGTAATACTCACCATCAATCAGATAAATACCGATTTCTTTACCGTCGATATTGCCGCTAAATGGGAAATCTTCCTGTACTTGCTCCGCGTCACATACGCCTATCCAGCTCATCGCAATCCTCCAGGCTTTGTTTCATATATGAAACTCTGTTTCTTATTTAATACGGTCAATATAAAAGCGATGAATATTTCGTCAAGCGTTAATGTGACAGAGTTGTTAATGATCGGCGGTTTAATTAGCTAACTGTGCAATCGATCACGAAAAAATGCAGCCAGATGAAATGATGATATTTAAAGCGGTGATCCATCATAAATAAAACGGCCGCTTCAGATTTTGTATTTAGCTATTGACTTCTTTTTATGACGATCATTAAAAATGAGCATGATGGCGAGATAGAGAGTTTCACCTATGAAACAATAGTTAAATTTATTGTTTATAAACAATGAGTTTCACTGGTGAACCATTTTACAATAGTGACTATTTCCGCCGTAAAAAAATAATAATCAACATTTATTAAATCGAGAGAAGAGAAAAATCATGGCGGCAAGATGGCAAGGAACAATAGCATTACTTTTGTTAATAATTATTTCCTACATCGATCGGGTAAATATCTCCGTGATGATTCTCAACCCCGATTTTGCCACGCACTTTCAGTTAAATGAAAACAGAATGTTACAAGGCATGCTGATGACATGCTTTCTTCTGGGTTATGGATTTTCGGCATTATTATTAACTCCGGTTATAGAAAGTAAACTGCATTACCGTCAGGGATTGTTAAGCAGTATTGCTATATGGGCGCTGGTTTGCGCGATATCGCCGCTGCTGGGCTCGCTGATGGGAATGTTAATCGCGCGGATCATACTAGGGGTTGCCGAAGGGCCGCTATTTTCACTGAAAACCCGCTTTATCAGCGATAACTTCGCCGCCGATGAGATTGGTAAACCCAACGCCGTGACTGCGCTCGGCGTGTCGCTGGGGCTGGCGGTGGGTTTCCCGCTGGTCACCTGGCTGATGGCCCACGTCGGGTGGATGGGGTCGTTTTACGCCCTGGCATTGTTGAACCTGCTCCTCGGCGGCGGCTTAATCTGGCGCTTTCTCCCCGCCCCTGCAATCAGTGAACGCCGTGCGAAACCGGGCTTTATCCAGACCTTTGCTCTCGCCTGGCGCACGCCGTTGCTCGGCTGGATCCTGCTGGTGGAGATCGCCACCCTCAGCTATCTGTGGGGCAGCAGCGCCTGGTTGCCGGCCTGGCTGCGCGACGAACATCACTTTTCGCTGCAGGCAACCGGCCTATTGGCGGCAATGCCTTTCCTGCTGAGTCTGGGATCGAAACTTCTCGGCGGGGTGATCCTCGATAAGATGCGCCCGGAGCAGGCGCCGCTGCTGTTTATCATCGGCGGTCTGCTGACCGCTCTTTCAGTGCTGGCACTGATGCTCAGCCAGCAGCCGGCGATGCTGGCGCTGTTTATGCTGTCGGCGAACGTTTTCTGGGGATTGCAGGGGGCGGCGATCCCGGCGGTCGTCCAGCACCATGCCCCGCGTGAAGCGGTAGGCAGCGCTTATGGGATCATTAACGGCATTGGCAATATCTGCGCGGCGTTTATTCCGCTGTTGATGGGAATGGTGATGAAATCGGCAGGATCGGTGAGTTCAGGATTTTCAGTGCTGGTGGTATCGCAGCTGATGACGCTGTGCGCCGGAGGGGTACTGCTGCTGCGTATGCGTCGCGCAGCAGCAGTAAACGCTTAAAACTATTCGCCTTTCTTCGCCGCCTGAATATAAAGCATCTCCAGCGCCAGAGTCGCCGCCGCCAGGGCGGTGATTTCGGACTGGTCATAGGCCGGAGCCACTTCCACCACATCCATCCCGACGATATTCAGATCCTTCAGGCCGCGCACCAGTTTGATCGCGCGGTCGGAGGTCAGCCCGCCGATCACCGGCGTACCGGTCCCCGGGGCAAACGCCGGATCCAGACAGTCGATATCAAAGGTCAGGTATACCGGCATGTCGCCGACGATCTTCTTCACCTGAGCAATAATGTCATCGACGCCGCGATCGTTAACCTGACCGGCATCAAGCACGGTAAAACCGTTGTCTTTGTCGAATTCGGTACGGATACCAATCTGCACGGAGTGGTTCGGATCGATCAGCCCTTCGTTCGGCGCGGTGTAGAACATGGTGCCGTGGTCAAATTCACAGCCGTTCGCGTAGGTATCGGTATGGGCATCGAAGTGCACCAGCGCCATTTTGCCAAAGTGCTTAGCGTGGGCGCGCAGCAGCGGCAGCGTGACGAAGTGGTCGCCGCCGAAGGAGAGCATGCGCTTACCGGCCGCCAGCAGCTTCTCGGCATGGGCCTGCAGCTTCTCACTCATTTCGCGCGCGTCGCCGAAGGCATACACCAGATCGCCGCAGTCCACGACATTCAGGCGCTCGCGCATGTCGAAGTTCCACGGGAAGCGGTTGTGTTCCCAGGCGAGGTTGGTCGAAACCTGGCGGATAGCCGCCGGGCCATGACGGCCGCCTGCGCGCCCGGAGGTCGCCATATCGAACGGTACGCCGGTGATGACCCAATCCGCGTCGCTGTCATACGGCATGAAGTTCATCGGCAGACGCAGAAAACCAAATGCGTTGGATACCAGGGAGTTATCGTATTGATGACCTAAAGTGCTCATGTCCTGACCTCTTTTAAAGTCGATACATTAAAAACAGATGAAAAAAAATCCCCTCCGCGTCGTTAAACCCGACGAGGAAGGGATTGATTCGTAAATCGCTTATTGGAGTGAATTATCGCCGTTAATTCATACGGGTTCAAGAGAGTATAGCAAACGCCGAACCGGCCGCTGGCTTACGCCCGTAGGCCCGGCAAGCGCAGCGCCGCCGGGTAACAACGATTACTCGTCTTCCAGATAAGTGTATCCGTACAGCCCTGCTTCAAACTCTTCGAGGAACTGCTGCTGCAGCTCGGCGTCGAGGCCGGTGTTTTTCACCTGATCGCGGAACTGGGTCAGCAGCGTATTCGGATCCAGCTGCACGTACTGCAGCATATCCGCCACGGTATCGCCCTCATCGGAAAGCTCAACCTCAACGCTGCCGTCAGGGAAGACGAAGACGTCTACCGCTTCGGTGTCGCCGAACAGGTTGTGCATGTTGCCGAGGATCTCCTGATAGGCGCCGACCATAAAGAAGCCCAGCATTGGCGGGTTCTCCGGGTCGTATTCCGGCATCGGCATGGTGGTGGCGATACCGTCGCCATCGACGTAATGATCGATCGCGCCATCGGAGTCACAGGTGATATCCAGCAGCACCGCACGACGTTCCGGCGACTGGTTCAGCCCTTCCAGCGGCATCACCGGGAACAGCTGATCGATACCCCAGGCATCCGGCATCGACTGGAACAGCGAGAAGTTGACGTAGATTTTATCCGCCATACGTTCCTGCAGCTCGTCGATAATCGGACGATGCGCGCGGTTGCTCGGGTCGAGCTGCTTCTGCACTTCATGGCACATGTTCAGATACAGCTGTTCTGCCCACGCGCGCTCCTGCAGATTGAACGTACCGGAGGAATAGCCGATATGAATATCGTGCAGATCCATCTGGCTGTCGTGCAGCCATTCGCGCAGCGAGCGACGATTGCCGGTTTCGTGCATCTCCAACCAGGTTTCCCACATACTCTGCAGCGGACGCGCAGCGTCATTCGCTGGCGGGGTCGCCTCGGTGTATTCGTTACGCTCAACGCCGATGATGTTGGACACCAGCACGGTGTGGTGCGCGGTCACCGCGCGGCCGGATTCGGTGATCACCGTCGGGTGCGGCAGGCCATTTTCTTCACAGGCATCGCCGATTGCCCAAATGATATTGTTGGCATATTCATTCAGGCCATAGTTGACCGAGCAGTCGGACTGCGAGCGGGTCCCTTCGTAGTCCACGCCTAAACCGCCGCCGACGTCGAAACACTGGATGTTGACGCCCAGCTTATGCAGTTCGACGTAGAAACGCGCCGATTCACGCACGCCGGTGGCGATATCGCGAATATTGGCCATCTGCGACCCCAAATGGAAGTGCAGTAGCTGCAGGCTATCCAGATGCCCTGCCGAGCGCAGAATCTCGACCAGTTGCAGAACCTGCGTCGCCGCGAGGCCGAATTTCGATTTCTCGCCGCCGGAGGACTGCCATTTACCGGAGCCCTGCGAGGCCAGACGCGCACGCACGCCAAGACGCGGCACGACGTTCAGACGCTCCGCTTCTTCCAGCACGATAGCGATTTCCGACATCTTCTCGATGACCAGATAGACCTTGTGGCCCATCTTCTCGCCCACCAGCGCCAGGCGGATGTATTCACGGTCTTTATAGCCGTTGCAGACAATCACGCTGCGGGTCATGCCCGCGTGCGCCAGTACCGCCATCAGTTCGGCTTTCGAACCGGCTTCCAGCCCCAGCGGTTCGCCGGAGTGGATTAATGATTCAATCACGCGGCGGTGCTGGTTTACCTTGATCGGGTAGACCAGGAAGTAGTCGCCGTTGTAGCCGTAGGATTCGCGCGCGCGCTTAAACGCGGCGTTAATCGAACGCAGACGATGTTGCAGGATCTGCGGGAAGCAGAACAGCGCCGGCAGGCGTTGTCCCTGGGCTTCACGCGCTTTGACCAGCTCTGCAAGGTCGACGCGCGCTTCCGGGACGTCCGGATCCGGGCAAACGCTGATATGGCCCAGTTCGTTAACGTCGTAATAGTTATTACCCCACCAGGCAATATTGTAGGTACGTAGCATTTTGCTGGCTTCCTGGGAGCTCATCGCAACCTCCTGCATGGAACGTAATACACCGTGTTCGCCTGCTGACGAAGGCGAACCCAAAGACATGTCGTCAGACATAGCGAACCTCAACTTGTAATATTGACTACTATCGCAGTCGACAGACGCGATAACAACCCATGAACAGCCTTTAATCTCAGCAGATAGTGCTGGCACTGTGGCTGCGCGACCGGTTTCTTATTCATATATAGTAAAACACGTACCCGAACCTGATATGACAGTCCGGAGAAACCACGAGAAAACCCTTGCTATCGCAAGAGCGCCCTTGTTCAGTTTTCAGTAAGCCTGGTGGCCCTGAGATCCTGAGAAGCGCCGAGATGGGTAGAACATCGGCAGGTTTGCACGAAAGAGATGCAGATTGCGGGAAATAAATGCGCGACAGAACGACGCGACGAATCAGGCGAAAAACGTGGGTTCATTATCTACTATCACCTCCACACTGCCCCGAAACGGGCCAGCGACAAGCCAAAGCTATACTTTCCGAACAGCCGACATAAATGCCGCTGCGGGACTCTGTAAAAACAGACTGCTTAACCCGGCTGGAAGTGGCGTCACGAGGTGTGCTTCGTGCGCTTTTTTTAATGAGCCGCGCGCGGCGTTTTATACCGAGAAGCGGGGTAAAATGCAAAATAAAAATACGCCCCTTGCCGGGGTTGTCAGGAAAAATTTCCACTCCGATTTTTCCATTAATGCGGGTGACGTCAAAAAAATGTGGAAATGCGATGAAGTTCTGACCTAAAATAGCCGTCCAGAAGTTAATCCATCTATACTGATTAACACTCAGACTGCTCGTGTCACTACCTGCAAGCTTTGGTAGGGTCATCCATCAAAGCCTCTCTACACAACAGTATGAGCTACACGAATACTCCACAGGTAAAATAAAACATGGCAAAACACCTCTTTACGTCCGAGTCCGTATCAGAAGGGCATCCAGATAAAATTGCTGACCAAATCTCCGACGCCGTGCTGGACGCGATCCTTGAACAGGATCCGAAAGCGCGCGTAGCGTGTGAAACCTATGTCAAAACCGGCATGGTTCTGGTTGGCGGCGAAATCACCACCAGCGCATGGGTCGATATCGAAGAGATCACCCGTAACACGGTTCGTGAAATTGGCTACGTGCATTCCGATATGGGCTTTGATGCCAACTCTTGCGCCGTACTGAGCGCCATTGGTAAACAGTCTCCGGACATCAACCAGGGCGTTGACCGTGCCGATCCGTTGGAACAGGGCGCAGGCGACCAGGGCCTGATGTTTGGCTATGCTACCAACGAAACCGACGTGCTGATGCCAGCGCCGATCACCTACGCTCACCGCCTGGTGCAGCGTCAGGCTGAAGTGCGTAAAAACGGCACCCTGCCGTGGCTGCGTCCGGATGCGAAAAGCCAGGTGACCTTCCAGTATGACGACGGCAAAATCGTCGGCATCGATGCAGTCGTGCTTTCTACCCAACACGCAGAAGATATCGACCAGAAATCCCTGCAGGAAGCAGTGATGGAAGAGATCATCAAGCCGGTTCTGCCGACCGAATGGCTGAATGCGTCTACCAAGTTCTTCATCAACCCAACCGGGCGCTTCGTTATTGGCGGACCGATGGGCGACTGCGGTCTGACCGGTCGTAAGATCATCGTTGATACCTACGGCGGCATGGCTCGTCACGGCGGCGGCGCGTTCTCCGGTAAGGATCCGTCTAAAGTTGACCGTTCCGCAGCCTACGCGGCGCGTTATGTGGCGAAAAACATCGTTGCCGCAGGCCTCGCAGACCGTTGTGAGATTCAGGTCTCCTACGCCATCGGCGTCGCTGAACCGACCTCCATCATGGTTGAGACCTTCGGTACTGAAAAAGTGCCTTCTGAACAACTGACCCTGCTGGTGCGCGAGTTCTTCGACCTGCGTCCGTACGGCCTGATTCAGATGCTGGACCTGCTGCACCCGATCTACAAAGAAACCGCCGCTTACGGTCACTTTGGTCGCGAACATTTCCCATGGGAAAAAACCGACAAAGCCGCCCTGCTGCGCGAAGCGGCTGGCCTGAAATAAGCCCCCCCGCTTTACTGCTGAAGGCCAGCCTCGCGCTGGCCTTTTTGTTGCGCCAGACTCCCCCTGCCAACGCGTTATCATGACGCCTGCGTTTTATATTCTTCACTTAATGAAAGCGATTACATATCAGGAATAAAGCCTGCATTGCATTAGCGCTTCGCCAACGGCAACTCTTTTCACAATGTTACATGAGATGTCGAAAATCGTTATTTCGGCGTAATCCTATGGGCAATAAATGCTATTTATCTATATGATTTAGATATGTTTTTATAGATTACATATCTTTACCTTAGTGTAACCGATTACACAGTCGTGATTGGAATCACATTTTTTTGTCCTCCACTTCCCTACTCTAAACATCGACAGAATCAATAACTCAACTGGAGGGCGTTATGCCTGACAACAAAAAACAAGGGCGTTCGAACAAGACGATGACGTTCTTTGTCTGTTTCCTCGCCGCGCTGGCCGGCCTGCTATTCGGCCTTGATATCGGGGTCATTGCCGGCGCCTTACCGTTCATTGCCCATGAATTCCAGATCAGTGCGCATACTCAGGAATGGGTGGTCAGCTCGATGATGTTCGGCGCCGCCGTTGGCGCCGTCGGCAGCGGCTGGCTCTCCTTCAAACTGGGTCGTAAGAAAAGCCTGATGATCGGCGCGATCCTGTTCGTGGCCGGTTCGCTGTTCTCCGCCGCCGCGCCGAACGTCGAAATCCTGCTGATTTCCCGCATACTGCTGGGCCTGGCAGTTGGCGTCGCTTCTTATACCGCGCCGCTGTACCTGTCGGAAATCGCGCCGGAGAAAATCCGCGGCAGTATGATTTCGATGTACCAGTTGATGATTACCATCGGTATTCTCGGCGCTTATCTCTCCGATACCGCCTTCAGCTATACCGGCGCGTGGCGCTGGATGCTCGGCGTGATTATCATCCCGGCAATCCTGCTGCTGATCGGCGTGATTTTCCTGCCGGATAGCCCGCGCTGGTTCGCCGCCAAACGCCGCTTCGTCGATGCCGAACGCGTCCTGCTGCGCCTGCGTGATACCAGCGCTGAAGCGAAACGCGAGCTGGATGAAATCCGCGAAAGCCTGAAAGTGAAACAGTCCGGTTGGGCGCTGTTCAAAGAGAACAGCAACTTCCGCCGCGCGGTGTTCCTCGGCGTGCTGCTGCAGGTCATGCAGCAGTTCACCGGGATGAACGTCATCATGTATTACGCACCGAAGATTTTTGAACTGGCGGGCTATGCCAACACCACCGAGCAGATGTGGGGCACCGTGATTGTCGGCCTGACCAACGTACTGGCCACCTTCATCGCTATCGGTCTGGTCGACCGCTGGGGCCGTAAACCGACGCTGATCCTCGGCTTTATCGTGATGGCCGTCGGTATGGGTGTGCTGGGCAGCATGATGCATGTCGGTATTCACTCCGCCGCCGCGCAGTACGTCGCGGTCCTGATGCTGCTGATGTTTATCGTTGGCTTCGCGATGAGCGCCGGTCCGTTGATTTGGGTATTGTGCTCTGAAATCCAGCCGCTGAAAGGCCGCGATTTCGGTATCACCTGCTCCACCGCGACAAACTGGATTGCCAATATGATTGTCGGCGCCACCTTCCTGACTATGCTGAATTCTCTTGGCAGCGCCAACACCTTCTGGGTCTACGGCGGTCTGAACGTGCTGTTTATCCTGCTAACGATCTGGCTGATTCCGGAAACCAAAAACGTCTCTCTGGAACATATTGAACGTAACCTGATGCAGGGTCGCCCGCTGCGCGAAATTGGCGCGCGCGAGTAATCTTCTCTCCGCTTCCTCCCTCCCCGGGAGGAAGCTTCTTCTTGCTCTCCTCCGCGCCGCGCACTATTCTCTGGCGCTATGAAAACGTCCCGTATTCCCATAGCCATTCAACAGGCCGTCATGCGTAGCCTGAGGGAACATCTCGCCAACGCCAATCTCAAGTTGGAACGCCATTATGCGGAACCGACGCTGGTCTATCAGCAGCGCGGCACCTCTGCCGGCACCGCGTGGCTGGAGAAAAACGAGATCCGCCTTAACCCCGTACTGCTGCTGGAAAACCAGCAGGCGTTTATCGATGAAGTGGTGCCGCATGAGCTGGCGCACCTGCTGGTATGGAAACACTTTGGCCGGGTCGCGCCGCACGGTAAAGAATGGAAATGGATGATGGAGAGCGTACTTGGCGTTCCCGCCCGCCGTACCCATCGTTTCGAACTCGATTCGGTACGCCAGAATACCTTCCCCTATCGCTGCCAGTGTCAGCAGCATCAACTAACCGTCCGTCGCCATAATCGCGTGGTGCGCGGTGAAGCCACTTACCGCTGCGTCCGCTGCGGCGATCTGTTAGTGGCTGAAAAATAACCTTCAGAATTAATTGGAAACTTTCTGATCTGACTGATTGCATCTAACACCCTCATTCGCTACGTTGCGGGCTCGTTTTGACACGGAGTTTACGATGTCCCGTATACATATTTTTGCCGCAGCGTTATTAAGCGCGGCAGTCAGCAGCCCGCTTGCGGCTGCAGGTATTAATAGTTTTTCCCAGGCGAAAACCGCTGGCGTAAAAGTGAACGCCGACGTCCCTGGCGACTTTTATTGCGGCTGTAAAATCGACTGGCAGGGTAAAAAAGGTGTTATCGATCTGGAATCTTGCGGCTATAAAGTGCGTAAAAACGAAAACCGCGCCAGCCGGGTCGAATGGGAACATGTGGTCCCGGCATGGCAATTCGGCCACCAGCGCCAGTGCTGGCAGGATGGCGGGCGTAAGAACTGCGCCAGGGATCCCGAATACCGTAAGATGGAAAGCGATATGCATAATCTGCAGCCTGCCGTCGGCGAGGTGAACGGCGACCGCGGCAACTTTATGTACAGTCAGTGGAACGGCGGCGAAGGCCAGTACGGTCAGTGCGCCATGAAGGTTGACTTTAAAGATAAGGTCGCCGAACCGCCGGTACGCGCCCGCGGTTCCATCGCCCGCACCTACTTCTATATGCGCGATCGTTATCAGTTGAATCTTTCCCGCCAGCAAACCCAGCTATTTACCGCCTGGGATAAGCAGTATCCGGTGACCTCCTGGGAGTGCGAACGCGACGAACGCATCGCGAAAGTTCAGGGCAACCATAACCCTTACGTCCAACAGGCTTGCCAGGCGCAAAAGAGCTAACCTACACTAGCGGCAATTGTTAATTTGCAAACAGCGTCTTCCCTGTCGTGGGGAGGACGCTGTTTGCGCAAAGAACGGAATATCAAGCATGCGCATTCCTCGCATCCACCACCCGGAACTCATTACGCCAGGCAGCCACATCGCGCTGAGCGACGATGCCGCCAATCACGTTGGCCGCGTCCTGCGGATGGGCAAAGGGCAGGAAATCCAGCTGTTTGACGGCAGCAACCAGATTTTCGACGCGGTCATCACCGAATCCGGCAAGAAAAACGTCACAGTCGAGGTGATTCGCGGCCAGCTCGACGATCGCGAATCCCCGCTGCACATCCACCTCGGCCAGGTGATGTCGCGCGGCGAAAAAATGGAATTCACCATCCAGAAATCGATCGAACTCGGCGTAAGCCTCATAACGCCACTGTTTTCCGAGCGCTGCGGCGTTAAACTGGATGCCGAACGCTTGCAGAAGAAGATTCAGCAGTGGCAGAAAATCGCCATTGCCGCCTGCGAACAGAGCGGCCGTAACGTGGTACCGGAGATTCGCCCGGCAATGCAGTTGGAAGCCTGGTGCGCCGAGCAGGATGACGGCCTCAAGCTCAATCTGCACCCGCGCGCCAGCGCCAGTATTAATACGCTGCCGCTGCCGGTCGAGCGCGTTCGCCTGCTGATTGGCCCGGAAGGCGGCCTGTCGGCGGAAGAAATAGCGATGACCGCTCGCTACCAGTTTACTGATATCTTGTTGGGACCGCGCGTTCTGCGTACTGAGACCACCGCGCTCACCGCCATCACCGCGCTTCAGGTGCGTTTTGGCGATCTGGGCTAAAATCTGGCGCAACGATCCGCAAACACGACAGCGCTAATGGAGAGAAGAATGATCAAGCTCGGCATCGTGATGGACCCTATCGCATCCATCAACATCAAGAAAGACACCAGCTTCGCTATGTTGCTGGAAGCGCAGCGTCGCGGCTATGAACTCCATTACATGGAGATGAACGACCTGTATCTCATCAACGGCGAATCCCGCGCCCGTACGCGCACGCTGAGCGTCGAACAGAATTACGATAAATGGTACGAGTTCACCGGAGAACAGGATCTGGCGCTGGCGGATCTCGACGTTATCCTGATGCGTAAAGACCCGCCGTTCGATACCGAGTTTATCTACGCTACCTACATTCTGGAACGCGCCGAAGAGAAAGGCACGCTGATCGTCAACAAGCCGCAGAGCCTGCGCGACTGTAACGAAAAGCTGTTCACTGCCTGGTTCTCCGAACTGACCCCGGAAACGCTGGTCACCCGTAATAAAGCCCAGTTGAAAGCGTTCTGGGAAAAGCACGGCGATATCATTCTCAAACCGCTGGACGGGATGGGCGGCACCTCCATTTTCCGCGTGAAAGCCGGCGATCCGAATCTCGGCGTCATTTCTGAAACCCTGACCGAGCTGGGTAGCCGCTACTGCATGGCGCAGAACTATCTGCCTGCCATCAAAGATGGCGACAAGCGTGTACTGGTCGTGGATGGCGAGCCGGTGCCTTACTGCCTGGCGCGTATCCCGCAGGGCGGTGAAACGCGTGGCAACCTGGCCGCTGGCGGCCGCGGCGAAGCCCGTCCGCTGACCGAAAGCGACTGGGAAATTGCCCGTCGCGTCGGCCCGACGCTGAAAGCCAAAGGCCTGATCTTCGTCGGTCTGGATATTATCGGCGACCGCCTGACCGAGATTAACGTCACCAGCCCAACCTGCGTGCGCGAAATCGAAGCCGCCTTCCCGGATGTGTCGATTACCGGCATGCTGATGGACGCTATCGAAAAACGTATCAACAAATAAGCGCTACGGCGGGCAAGCGCCCGCCAATCAGGCGTCGCTCCGGCGCCTGAAAAATAAGTGCATCGACACGTTTCTACTTTACCCGCATACTGGGTGCTGCTTTTTGAACCAGGAACAGAACCTCTGACAATGAATTTACAGCATCACTTTCTGATTGCCATGCCTGCTCTACAGGACCCCATTTTCCGTCGCTCCGTCGTCTATATCTGCGAGTACAACGACGATGGCGCCATGGGCATTATTATCAATAAGCCGCTGGAAAATCTGCAGGTGGAAGGGATCCTGGAGAAACTGAAAATTGTGCCGGAGCCGCGTAATCCGGATATTCGTCTGGATAAACCGGTAATGGTCGGCGGCCCGCTGGCGGAAGACCGCGGCTTTATTCTGCATACCCCACCATCTGACTTTTCCTCCAGCATTCGCATCTCCGACAACACGGTGATCACCACCTCGCGCGATGTGCTGGAAACCCTTGGTACTGATAAACAGCCGAGCGACGTACTGGTGGCGCTGGGCTACGCGTCGTGGGAAAAGGGTCAGTTGGAGCAGGAGATTCTGGACAACGCCTGGCTCACCGCCCCGGCCGATCAGAATATTTTGTTTAAAACGCCTATCGCCGATCGCTGGCGCGAAGCGGCCAAACTTATCGGTATCGACATCGTGACGATGCCGGCCGACGCGGGGCACGCATAATGAGCGGCACCTTACTGGGTTTTGATTTCGGCACTAAAAGCATCGGCGTCGCCGTTGGTCAACGCATTACCGGCACAGCGCGTCCGCTTCCGGCGCTGAAGGCGCAGGACGGTAAACCGGACTGGAACGTCATTGAGAAACTGCTGAAAGAGTGGCAACCGGAAGCGGTGATTGTTGGCCTGCCGCTGAATATGGACGGCACCGAGCAGCCGTTAACCGCCCGCGCGCGTAACTTTGCCAATAAAATTCATGGCCGCTTCGGCGTCAAGATCACCTTGCACGACGAGCGCCTGAGCACCGTCGAAGCCCGCGCCGGGTTGTTTGAACACGGCGGCTTTCGCGCCCTCAATAAAGGCAGCATTGATTCCGCCTCTGCCGTGATTATTCTCGAAAGCTATTTCGAACAGGGATACTGATCGGTAGCTCCGGGACTGACAGCGAAAAAAAGCGGCGCCTGTACCTACAGGAACAACCTTTCCAGATTGCTGACTATAGACTCTCGTTTATGCCGGGTGGCGGCTATTGCCTTACCCGGCCTACAAAACCCCTACTGGCGTAACCCGTAGGCCCGCGCAAGATAGTGCCGCCGGGCATGGGTTTGCCATCAACCTCAAAAAGCGGTACCTGTAGCATCAGTTTTATCAATGACGCAGATGCTCATTAGCCCAGCTTACCGCCTGGGTGCGGTTCTTCACGCTCAGCTTGCGGAAAACATTGTACAAATGCGTGCGTACGGTGTTTTCGCTGATAAACAGCGCGCGGGCGATATCCATATTCGTCGCGCCGCAGCGCAGCTCATTAAGGATTTCGCATTCACGTTCGGTCAGTAGCGAGCTATCTGCTGGCGCCGCAACCTGATCCACAGAATACAGCGCCGGGTGCATCACGCTCAATTCAGCCGTCTGTTCACCGTTTAATACGGCTTTGACGCCCTCAATTAAGCGCGATTGGTCGTCGTCATGGCGAAATATGCCATATAACGCAGGCCATTGCGCCATTTCGTATAGCTCATACTTTTGCGCGCTGTTGATAATCAGCAGACGTGGGTTATCTGCCTGTACGCGAATAATATCTCGCCACACACTGTTCAATTTCTTATTAGAAACAGCAATATCAAACAATATTACGGAATCTTTCGCCAGACGCTGCGTTAGCGGTTTGTTGATATTATGCAGCGTGACGATGATGGACAGTTTCTCAGTTAACCACGCCGCGAAGGCATTACTCTGAATCGAGGGATGAGTAATAAAAGTCACCTGACGCGAATGCAGCGAATTTTTCGATAAATTAATCACTTAAAACTCTCCTTAGCAGTACCCCGCCATCATGGCGGTTAAATGAACTGAAAATTAAAACGTTCAATAATGTATTTATATTTTCAAATACAGTTTGGATATTGAAACATCATTTCATGAGAATCTTCCTATTCCCACAAACAGCATAAATCGAACCGATTAAAAGTGTCAAAAGGTAATCCTACTTTTTTCCTGGTTATGCGGAAGAAATGTAAGCCTGCTGTCATAACATTCATTATTTCAGCTTAGATTACTCTGCTTATTTGTATTATGAAAACATTTATAAAAACATTAATAGAACATTGAATTAACATTTAAATAGGTTCGTTCTCTGCACGCCAATGCTGTGCTTATAACTCCCCTGCCGATGCACGTTGTTGAAAACTCTGCGCAAAGGTCTGCATTCCTGCCTGCTGGCTGGTTTGCATCACACCGGGTAGCTGGTGTGTTTTCCCCTCGCGGATCAAATTTGCCACCGCTGGCGTGTTCACTAAAAGTTCGTATAGCGCAACCCGGCCGCCAGAAGCATTTGGCAACAATTTTTGCGCCACCACAGCGCATAAACTCCCGGCCAGCTGGCTGCGGACCGGTTCTTTTTCGTCCGCGGGGAAAACGTCCACCAGCCGTTCGATGGCCTGCGCCGCGCTGCGGGTATGGAGCGTCGCCATCACCAGATGTCCGGTTTCGGCAGCGGTCAGCGCCAGACGAATCGTCTCGCTGTCGCGCAGTTCGCCCAATAAAATGACATCAGGGTCTTGTCGCAGTGCCACGCGGAGCGCTGCGGCGAACGAGGAGCAATGGCGGCCAACTTCACGCTGCTGGATCAGGCAGCACTCGCTGGCATGAATAAACTCAACCGGATCTTCAAGCGTTAAAATATGCCCATGTCGATGCTGGTTGAGATATCCCACCATCGCCGCCAGCGTGGTTGATTTGCCGCTACCGGTGGCGCCCGTGACCAGGATTAAACCGTTTTCTTCGTTTAATAGCTCGGTAAGCGCGGCGGGCACGCCCAAACTATCAAGCTGCGGACAGCGTTCCGGCAGCAGCCGTAGCGCCAGCGATACCCCGCGCGCATGGGCAAAAGCGCTGGCGCGCAGCCGTGGGCCGCCCGCGGGAGAGAGCGCAAAATCCATCTGACCATCGGCCTGCCATTGCGCCAACTGCTCGTCATTGAGCCAGCGGGTTAATATTTCCCCGACGTCCGGCGAGGCAAATGGCGCGGGTTCCAGCTTCCCAAGACGGCGCCAGCGCGGCGCATACGCGCTGCACAGGTGTAGATCGGAGACGTTATGCTTTACACTAAGGGCCACGATTTCTTCCAGCTCCATAACTGATCCTCGGAATATGAACGATATTGCGCATAACCTGGCACAGGTCCGGGATAAAATCTCAGACGCTGCCGCACGCTGCGGCCGCGCTCCAGAAGAAGTTACGTTGCTTGCAGTGAGTAAAACCAAACCTGCGAGCGCTATCGAAGAAGCCATGGCCGCAGGACAGCGGACATTCGGCGAAAACTACGTCCAGGAAGGGGTGGATAAAATCCACTATTTCCAACAAGCGGGCGCCAGCGGCCTGCAGTGGCACTTTATCGGCCCGCTGCAGTCCAACAAAAGCCGCCTGGTAGCCGAACACTTTGACTGGTGCCACACCATCGACCGGTTGAAAATCGCCACCCGCTTGAGCGAACAGCGTCCGGCTGAGATGCCGCCGCTTAACGTGCTGATTCAAATCAACATCAGCGACGAACAGAGTAAATCTGGTATTCCGCTGGCGGAGCTTGACGCTTTAGCCGCCGGGATCGCCGCCTTACCCAACCTGCAGCTTCGCGGGTTAATGGCCATTCCGGCCCCGGAGCCAGAGTATGAAAGGCAGTTTGCCGTCGCCCAACAAATGGCGGTAGCATTCGCGCAACTGAAAACGCACTACCCTTCAGTTGATACGCTATCTCTGGGAATGTCGGATGACATGGAAGCCGCTATCGCGGCGGGAAGCACTATGGTGCGCATCGGGACCGCAATCTTCGGCGCGCGCGACTACAGCAAAAAATAAGGAATCAGAGGAACGCCATGAAGACGTTGACCTTCCTGCTCTCAACGGTCATTGAACTCTACACAATGGTCATGTTGTTACGCGTCTGGATGCAGTGGGCGCGCTGCGACTTTTACAACCCGTTTTCGCAATTCGTGGTGAAAGCCACCCAGCCGATCGTCGGGCCGCTGCGCCGTATCATTCCGGCGATGGGGCCGCTCGATAGCGCTTCGCTGCTGGTCGCCTTCGTGCTTTGCGTCATCAAAGCTATCGTGCTGTTTATGGTGGTCACCTTCCAGCCGATTATCTGGATTGCCGCGGTACTGATCCTACTGAAAACCATCGGCTCGCTGATTTTCTGGGTACTGCTGCTGATGGCGATCATGAGCTGGGTGAGCCAGGGCCGCAGCCCGGTGGAATACGTGCTAATGCAGCTGGCTGACCCGCTGCTGCGCCCGATCCGTAACCTGTTGCCCTCAATGGGTGGTATCGACTTCTCGCCGATGGTGCTGGTTCTGCTGCTGTACGTCATTAACATGGGGATCGCCGAACTGCTGCAAGCCACCGGCAATATCCTGCTTCCGGGGCTGTGGATGGCGCTATGAGTGCCGTTGATGTCTCCGCTGACGGGCTGGTTCTACGGCTGTATATTCAGCCAAAGGCCAGCCGCGACAGTATTGTTGGTCTGCATGGCGACGAGCTCAAAGTCGCCATCACCGCCCCACCAGTCGACGGCCAGGCGAACGCCCATCTGGTAAAATACCTCGCTAAACAGTTCCGCGTCGCGAAAAGCCAGGTGCTTATCGAAAAAGGCGAACTGGGTCGTCACAAACAGGTAAAAATCATTCACCCGCAGCAGATCCCGGCCGCCGTCGCGGCGCTGACTGAATAAACAGGATTGAATATGCAAAAAGTTGTACTCGCTACCGGCAACGCCGGTAAAGTTCGCGAGCTGGCCTCGCTGCTGGAAGATTTTGGTCTCGACGTCGTCGCTCAGACCGAGCTCGGCGTGGATTCCGCCGAAGAGACCGGGCTCACCTTTATCGAAAACGCGATTCTCAAAGCGCGCCACGCCGCGCAGGTAACCGGCCTTCCGGCGATCGCCGACGATTCCGGTCTGGCGGTCGATGCGTTAGGCGGCGCGCCGGGGATCTACTCCGCCCGCTACTCTGGTGAAGACGCCAGTGACCAGCAGAACCTGGAAAAGCTGCTCGATACCTTGCAGGAAGTGCCGGATGGGCAACGTCAGGCCCAGTTCCACTGCGTGCTGGTGTATCTGCGTCATGCCGAAGATCCGACGCCGCTGGTCTGCCACGGTAGCTGGCCGGGCGTGATAACTCGCACAGCGGCCGGTAACGGCGGCTTTGGCTATGACCCAATTTTCTTTGTTCCGTCTGAGGGGAAAACCGCAGCGGAGCTTAGTCGTGAAGAAAAAAGCGCGATTTCCCACCGTGGACAAGCGCTGAAACTATTACTGGAAGCATTACGTAATGGCTAATTTGCCGCCTCTGAGTCTTTATATTCATATCCCGTGGTGCGTGCAGAAGTGCCCGTACTGCGATTTCAACTCGCATGCGTTAAAGGGTGAAGTGCCGCACGACGACTACGTGCAGCATCTGCTGACCGATCTGCGCAACGATGCGCCATACGCACAGGGACGTGAAATTAAGACCATTTTTATCGGCGGCGGTACGCCGAGCCTGCTTTCCGGCCCGGCGATGCAAACTCTGCTTGATGGCGTGCGCACCTGTCTGCCGCTGGCGGCCGACGCGGAGGTCACCATGGAAGCCAACCCGGGAACCGTGGAAGCCGATCGCTTCGTCGATTACCAGCGCGCCGGCGTGAACCGTATCTCCATTGGCGTGCAAAGCTTTAGCGAACCAAAGCTGCAGCGCCTGGGGCGGATCCACGGCCCGGAAGAGGCAAAACGCGCAGCACGGCTGGCGAGCGGCCTGGGGCTGCGCAGTTTTAACCTCGATTTAATGCACGGTCTACCGGACCAGTCGCTGGATGAGGCGTTGGACGATTTGCGCCAGGCAATTGCGTTGAATCCCCCGCATCTGTCGTGGTACCAACTAACCATTGAGCCAAACACGTTATTCGGTTCGCGCCCGCCGGTTCTGCCGGACGATGACGCGCTGTGGGATATTTTCGAGCAGGGTCATCAGTTGCTGAGCGCCGCCGGGTATCAACAGTACGAGACTTCCGCTTACGCCAAACCGGGTTATCAGTGCCAGCATAATCTCAACTACTGGCGCTTTGGCGACTACCTCGGTATCGGCTGCGGCGCGCACGGCAAAGTGACCTTCCCCGACGGCCGCATTCTGCGTACGGCGAAAACCCGTCACCCGCGTGGCTACATGGAGGGCCGCTACCTCGAGCGCCAGCATGACGTGGCAGCGGCGGATAAACCATTCGAGTTCTTTATGAACCGCTTCCGTTTGCTGGAAGCCGCGCCGCGCGACGAATTCAGACTCTATACCGGCCTCGATGAGCACATCATTCGCCCGCAAATTGACACGGCCATCGCCCAAGGCTATCTGCAGGAAGATGAACAGCACTGGCAGATTACCGAGCACGGTAAGCTGTTTTTAAATTCGCTGCTGGAGCTGTTCCTCAGCGAAGAATAATCCCCACGGGCGGCGATCGTCGCCCGCACTTTTCCCTCTCATCCCTTCTCCCGCTACGGTCAAATCCACTGGCGTTTTTTTGTTCGCTTCTTTGCAGCAAATCACAAAAACGCATCGACTTTTTTCCTTTTCTTGACTCATTTTTTGTACGGTGGTAATCCTGCTTCATCGGTTGAGCAAATGTAAAGCCGAAGTATCCTACATGTGAATTATTGGTAACTCTGAGTAAAAAAAGTCTCTGTGACGTCGGTGAAACCCGGCGGGCTAAAGCCTATAAAAAAGAGGGTAACACAATGAATTACCGTAATATTTTAATATCACTCGCTGCACTATCCGGCACTATCTCGGCTTCAGCCTGGTCCGCGGAATCCGCCACCGTGGCGTTTTTAATGCCCGATCAGGCCTCCACCCGCTACGAACAACACGACTTCCCCGGATTTAAGGCGGAAATGAGCAAACTGTGCGCGGACTGTAAGGTCATCTATCAGAACGCCAATGCTAATGCGTCACTGCAGCAACAACAGTTCAACTCGGTTATCACCCAAGGGGCAAAAGTGATCGTGCTGGATCCGGTTGACTCTTCTGCCGCCGCTGCGCTGGTCGAAAACGCTCAGGCGCAGGGGGTTAAGGTCATTGCTTATGATCGCCCGGTACCGAATAAACCGGCCGACTTTTACGTCTCGTTTGATAACGAAGGTATCGGCTACGCCATCGCGAAATCCCTCACTGATCACCTGAAAGCAAGCGGCGTACCCGAAGATGCCGGGGTGCTGCAGATTAACGGTTCGCCGACCGATGCCGCCGCCGGGCTGATTCGCGACGGTATCCATCGCGGGCTGAAGGAGTCCGGCTACAAAACGCTGGCGGAATTCGACACCCCGGAGTGGGCGCCGCCGAAAGCGCAGGAGTGGACTGCCGGACAAGTGACCCGCTTCGGCGATAAAATTAAGGGTGTGGTTGCGGCAAACGACGGTACCGGCGGCGGCGCGATTGCCGCCTTCAAAGCCGCAGGCGTTCAACCGCTGCCGCCTGTCACCGGCAATGACGCCACTATCGCCGCACTGCAGTTGATCATCGCTGGCGACCAGTACAACACCATCTCTAAACCATCGGAAATCGTCGCCGCAGCGGCAGCAAAAGTCGCGGTTGATTTTATCCAGGGCAAAAAACCGCAGGCCAGCACCACGCTGTATAACACGCCTTCGCAACTGTTTACCCCGGAAGTAGTGACCGCCAAAAACATCAAAGCGGAAATCTTCGATAAAAAGATCCAAACCTGGGATCAGGTTTGTACTGGTGAATACGCCGCCGCCTGCCAGAAGCTAGGCATCAGCAAATAACGTTGTGACCCTGCGCCCGCTGCGGCGGGTGCAATTTCGCCATGATTGAGGTCGTTTGTATGCCGCAAGAACAACACTACTCCCCCGCCGCTGGTCAGCCAATACTACAACTGCGCAACGTCTCTAAACATTTTGGCGCGGTCTCGGCGTTAACCGATATCGAGCTGGACGTTCACGCCGGTGAAGTGGTCGCGCTGGTCGGTGACAACGGCGCGGGCAAATCAACACTGGTTAAAATCCTCGCCGGAGTCCACCAGCCGACCTCCGGCACTATCGAGTTCGACGGAAACCTCATCACCCTCGACAGCCCAGGCAAAGCGCTGGAATACGGCATTGCGACGGTGTTTCAGGATCTGGCGCTGTGCGAAAATCTCGACGTGGTGGCAAACCTGTTTTTAGGCCATGAAATTTCACCGTTCCAGCTCGATGAGGTGGCAATGGAAGTCAAAGCCTGGACGCTGTTGCAGGAGCTGGCGGCGCGCATTCCTTCGGTACGCGAGCCGGTGGCTTCGCTCTCCGGCGGCCAGCGACAGACCGTCGCCATCGCCCGTTCGCTGCTGCTGAACCCCAAAATCATCATGCTCGATGAACCCACGGCGGCGCTGGGCGTCGCGCAGACCGCGGAAGTACTCAACCTGATCGAACGCGTCCGCGAACGTGGACTCGGCGTCATCATCATTAGCCACAATATGGAAGACGTTCGCGCCGTGGCCGATCGTATCGTGGTGCTGCGTCTCGGGCGCAATACCGGGATCTTCACCCCTGATGCCTCTAACCAGGATCTGGTCGCCGCAATTACCGGCGCGACGGAAAATGCCGTCTCGCGTCGGGTTGAACGTAAATCACAGCCAAGCACTTCTGGAGCGATGTAATTTTATGAACAGCAAAATCGCACCCCACACCGCGCTGGATCGCAGCGATGAACGCGTTCGCCACGACGAGGGTCTGTTTGGCGCGCTGCGTGCGCAAATCATCCGGATCAAAACCGGCGATCTCGGCACCGCGCCGGTGATCGCCGGGCTTATCGTGATTTCCCTGGTCTTCACCATCCTTAACCCGGTGTATATCGCGCCGAATAACCTGGTGAACCTGCTGTTTGACTGTGCGACCGTCGGCTTTATCTCGCTTGGGATCGTCTGCGTATTAATGCTCGGCGAGATAGACCTGTCGGTCGGCTCAATGAGCGGCCTGGCATCGGCCATCGTCGGAGTGCTGTGGGTCAACGCCGGTTGGCCGCTGGTGGGAGCCATCGTCGTGGCGCTGGTCTGCGGCGTCGCCGTCGGACTGATCTATGCCCTGCTATATAACCGCGTCGGCATGCCAAGTTTTGTCGCCACCCTCGCGGGTCTGTTGGCGCTGCTGGGAATGCAGTTGTATATCCTCGGGCCAAGCGGCAGTATCAACCTGCCTTATACCTCGCCACTGGTGCGCTTTGGCCAACTGATGGTGATGCCCGGCTGGTTCTCGCACCTGATGGCGCTGCTGCCGGGGCTGGCGATCCTCGGTTTTGGCCTGAAAAAACGTTCGCGTCGCCTGGCGGCTAATCTCTCCTCCGAGAGCGTCAGTTCGCTGCTGGTGCGCGCCATCGCGCTGACTATTATCTTCGAAGCTGCGGTGTTCTATCTCAACCAGGGGCGTGGCATTCCGTGGATTTTCGGCCTGTTCGTCGCCTGCGTGATGATTCTGAACTACGCGCTGAAACGCACAAAATGGGGACGTTCGATGTTCGCCATCGGCGGCAACCGCGAAGCCGCGCGCCGCTCGGGGATCAACGTACGGGCAATTTACGTCAGCGCCTTCGTACTCTGCACCACATTCGCCACCTTTGGCGGCATTCTTGCCGCATCGAGATTGGCTTCCGCCAGCCAGCAGGCTGGCACCGGCGACGTCAACCTCAACGCCATCGCCGCGGCGGTCATCGGCGGCACCAGCCTGTTCGGCGGCCGTGGCAGCGCCTGGTCCGCGCTATTGGGGATCATCGTCATTCAATCGATTTCAAATGGGCTGACGCTGTTGAACCTGCCGTCATCGCTGCGCTATATCATTACCGGCGCAGTACTGGCGATTGCGGTGATTATCGATTCTCTGGCCCGCCGTTCACGCGTTTCGCACGGCCGCGCCTGAGTGAGGAAATGCGCGGCCCACAGGGACTCGGGCCGCGAAATCTGAGTTACTTCAAAGAGCTGACCAGCGCTTTGCGGCTCTCTTCTAATGAGACCACCCGGCCGCAGACATCTTTGCCAAACTGCTGGAAATCGGCTTCCTGGTTTTTCCACTCATCCTGGATAGCCGTTTGCAGGCCGCCAAGGCTGCCGAGAATGCCCTGTAGCGGGTTGCCGCCGCCTTTGAGCACCGCTTTCGCGCCCATCTCGTTAATGCTGTCCTGCAGAATGCCGCCCATCGCCTGATTCACCAACTGCTGGCCATCGGCGCGAACCTGGTCGATAGCTTTATAGTGGAAAGTCAGGCCGTCGCTGCGGCGTTCGATAATACGGTTCATCTGTTCCTTCAGTTGCGCATCCAGCTTGGTCAGGCGGCTGTGCATACTGCTGCTGGCGCCAACCTGTTCAGTGATGATTTTATCCAACGCCTTACGACCTTTTTCAACTCGCGAACGCGCGCCATCATCAATCCACGGCAGACTGCTGCGCAGACCCGCCTGGTAATCCTGCGCCTGTTCGCGCTGCGCGGCGCTCAGAGCATAGGCTTTACCGTTATAGGTCAGGTTGCCGTCCGGTTTAATCACCAGATCGCCGTTTTCGCCTTTCACCTGCACCTGCTGCGGGTTGAGGATCACATCGTCACGCGGCGTGACGCTACACTGGTAGTCCGCATGGGCAGACAAAGCGGTGACGGAAAGCGCCACCGCCAGCAGCGTTTTGCGCATCATTTAACTCCCTTAAGACAAATCGGGCCGGCAATTGCCGACCCTTGTCAAACTTAGTCCCACCAGACGTCAAAAAGTTCGCTGGTGCGCACATCCGCTAATTTACGCGCTTCCAGCCACTTGCGTACGATGGCCTGATGCTCTTCGGTACATTTACCGATTTCCTGCATGCAGATGAGCCCTTCCCAGGAGAGGTAACCGCTGCCGTCGAAAGCCAGCTTGTTCGGCTCAATCACCTCTTCGATCAGATCATTAACCGTCTGGTCGATCTGCTCTTCGGTAGTCCCTTCCGGGAAACGCCAGGCGACGGAGAAACCTAATTCCTGAAACTCATCAATGTGCATTTTTTTACGCAGACGACGGCTACGATTCTTGGCCATTATTTCACCCTCTCGAACATTAAGTCCCATACGCCGTGGCCAAGACGATGGCCACGTTGTTCAAATTTGGTTACCGGGCGCGATTCCGGGCGCGGTACGTAATCGTTGTTTTCTGACAGGTTACGATAACCGTCCAGCGACGACATCACTTCCAGCATATGCTCGGCATAGGCTTCCCAGTCGGTCGCCATATGGAAGACGCCGCCCAACTTCAGTTTGCTTTTAACCAGCTCGGCGAAAGGCGCCTGCACGATACGACGTTTATTATGACGCGCTTTATGCCACGGGTCAGGGAAAAACAGCTGCACCATATTCAGCGAGTTATCCGGGATCATGGTGTGCAGTACTTCTACCGCATCGTGACACATTACGCGCAGGTTTTGTACGCCTTCTTCTTCCGCGGAAGCCAGGCACGCGCCGACGCCCGGGGAGTGTACTTCAATACCGAGGAAATTCTGCTCCGGTTTGGCTTTTGCCATTGCCACCAGCGAGGCACCCATACCGAAACCAATTTCTAATGTGACCGGTGCCGCACGGCCAAACAGGGCGGCGAAATCGAGCGGCGCATCGTTGAATTCAACGCCCATCACCGGCCAAATGTTATCCAGCGCATGCTGCTGCCCTTTCGTCAGGCGGCCCTGGCGACGGACGAAGCTACGAATACGGCGTAGCGGGCGGCCGTTTTCATCGAATTCCGGAGAGATGACGTCGTTTTTCATAAAAGTTAAGTCTGCTTGTGAGAGTGTTCGGAAAACGGGCATTATCCAAAGTTACCCGGCGGATGCAAGGGTTTACAGCCACTCGCCCTTGTGCTGCAATCTGCCCCCCTGTAATCGCGATTCCGGAGCCGTAGCTTTGACTTTTCTCGCCGCGCAATTTTCAGCCCAGGTCCTGGACTGGTACGACAAATACGGGCGTAAGACCCTGCCCTGGCAAATCGCCAAGACGCCCTACAAAGTATGGCTCTCTGAAGTGATGTTGCAACAAACCCAGGTGACCACGGTTATCCCCTATTTTGAACGCTTTATGGCGCGTTTCCCAACGGTTGTTGATTTAGCCAACGCGCCGCTGGATGAAGTGTTGCATTTGTGGACCGGCCTCGGTTACTACGCGCGAGCGCGCAACCTGCATAAAGCCGCGCAGCAGGTCGCAACACAGCACGGCGGTCAGTTTCCGCAAACCTTTGAAGACGTCGCCGCGCTGCCCGGCGTCGGGCGCTCGACGGCGGGGGCGATTTTATCGCTTTCGCTCGGTCAGCATTATCCGATTCTCGACGGCAACGTGAAGCGCGTGCTCGCCCGCTGCTATGCTGTCAGCGGTTGGCCGGGGAAAAAAGAGGTCGAAAAGCGGCTATGGAACATCAGCGAAGAGGTAACGCCGGCGAAAGGCGTAGAACGCTTCAACCAGGCAATGATGGATCTCGGCGCAATGGTGTGCACCCGCTCGAAGCCGAAATGCGAGCTGTGTCCGCTGAGCAACGGCTGCATAGCCTATGCCAATCATTCATGGGCCGAATATCCGGGGAAAAAACCGAAACAGACGATCCCGGAGCGCACCGGCTATTTCCTGCTGATGCAACACGGCGACGAGGTGTTTCTCTCTCAACGCCCGCCGGTGGGCTTGTGGGGCGGATTATTTTGTTTTCCGCAGTTTGAAGACGAAGCGGGGCTGCGCGAGTGGCTGGCGCAACGTCAGATAAAGGCAGATAATTTGACGCAATTAACCGCCTTCCGCCACACTTTCAGCCATTTCCATCTGGATATTGTTCCCATGTGGCTTACAGTGCACTCATCTGGCGCATTCATGGATGAAGGCAGCGCACTCTGGTATAACTTAGCGCAGCCGCCGTCGGTCGGACTGGCGGCGCCCGTGGAGCGCTTGTTGCAACAGTTGAAAGCCGGAACGCCGGTCTAGTTTTTTCGGCTATAAAAGAGGATTGATTATGAGCAGAACAATTTTTTGTACCTTCTTGCAGCGTGAAGCGGACGGCCAGGATTTCCAGCTGTATCCGGGCGAGCTGGGTAAACGTATTTATAACGAAATCTCCAAAGAAGCCTGGGCGCAGTGGCAGCACAAGCAGACCATGCTGATTAACGAGAAAAAACTCAGCATGATGAACCCGGAGCACCGCAAGCTGCTGGAACAGGAAATGGTGCAGTTCCTGTTTGAAGGGAAAGACGTGCATATCGAAGGCTATACGCCGCCGGAAAAACAGTAAGGGCCTCACGGCCTTTACCAGACAAACACAACACGCACTCCCGGAATGATGAAAAAATACTTAGCGCTAGCGCTGATTGCGCCACTGCTCGTGTCCTGTTCCAGTTCCAATAAAAAAGGCGCCGAATATAACGAGGCCTGGGTTAAGGACACGAACGGATTTGATATTCTGATGGGCCAGTTTGCTCATAACATCGAGAACATTTGGGGATATAACGAAGTCCTGCTCGCCGGGCCGAAGGACTATGTTAAATATACCGACCAGTATCAAACCCGCAGCCACATCAACTTTGATGAAGGTACGATTACCGTCGAGACCATCGCCGGTACCGATCCGCGCGGGCGCCTGCGTCAGGCGATTATTAAAACCCTGTTGATGGGCGATGACCCCAACTCTATCGACCTCTATTCCGACGTCGATGACATTCAGATTTCCAAAGAACCGTTCCTGTATGGTCAGGTGGTCGATAACACCGGCGAATCTATTCGCTGGGAGTGGCGCGCCGCGCGCTTTGCCGATTATCTCCTGCAAACCCGCCTGAAAAGCCGCAGCAACGGCCTGCGCATGGTCTATAGCATCACCATTAGTCTGGTGCCGAACCACCTCGACAAACGCGCGCATAAATACCTTGGCATGGTGCGCCAGGCCTCGCGTAAGTATGGCGTTGATGAGTCGCTGATCCTCGCGATTATGCAGACCGAATCGTCGTTTAACCCGTATGCGGTCAGCCACGCCGATGCGATGGGGCTGATGCAGGTCGTCCAGCACAGCGCCGGTAGAGACGTCTTCCGTTCGCAGGGTAAATCCGGCCTACCGAGCCGCAGCTATCTGTTCGACCCGGCGAATAACATCGACACCGGCACCGCCTACCTGGCAATGTTGAGCAATGTCTACCTCGCCGGCATCGATAACCCGACGTCGCGTCGTTATGCCGTGATCACGGCCTACAACGGCGGCGCTGGCAGCGTGCTGCGCGTGTTCTCCAGCGATAAAGTGCAGGCGGCGAACATCATTAACAGCATGGCGCCGGGCGACGTCTACCAGACGCTCACCACCCGTCACCCGTCGGGTGAATCACGCCGTTATCTGTACAAGGTTAACACCGCGCAGAAAAGCTACCGCCGCAAGTAATCCCTTCTCTCGCGGGCCTCAGCGCAACGCTGGGGCCCGCCTTCTTGATACGAAACAATTCGTCATATCTTTCGATTTTCTGCGGCAGTTAACAGAAGCCTTTAGCCAGCGGATGATAGAATCACATCAAAATAACGCTGACAATGTTATTTAAAACACATAACAAGCCCACATTCGTGAGGATAAATACATGAATCTTAAGCTGCAGCTAAAAATACTGTCATTCCTGCAGTTCTGCCTTTGGGGAAGCTGGCTCACTACGCTCGGCTCGTACATGTTCGTAACGTTGAAATTCGACGGCGCGGCAATCGGCGCTGTCTATAGTTCGCTCGGCATTGCAGCCGTGCTGATGCCGACGCTGCTGGGGATCGTCGCCGATAAATGGATCAGCGCCAAATGGGTCTACGCCATTTGTCACCTGGTCGGCGCGCTCACGCTGTACCTCGCGGCGCAGGTCACGACGCCGGGCGAGATGTTCCTCGTGATCCTCCTCAACTCGTTGGCCTATATGCCGACGCTCGGGTTGATTAACACCATCTCCTACTACCGCCTGCAGTCAGCGGGGCTGGATATCGTGACCGATTTCCCGCCGATTCGTATCTGGGGCACCATCGGCTTTATCCTCGCCATGTGGGGCGTGAGCTTCTCCGGCTTTGAACTGAGCCATATGCAGCTGTATATCGGCGCGATACTGTCCGTCGTACTGGCGCTGTTCACCCTGACGCTGCCGCGTATTCCAGTCGCCAACGCCCAGCGCAATCAGAGTTGGACGGAGATGCTGGGCCTGAACGCCTTCGCGCTGTTTAAAAACAAGCGCATGGCAATCTTCTTTATCTTCTCGATGATGCTTGGCGCCGAGCTACAAATCACCAATATGTTCGGCAACACCTTCCTGCATAGCTTCGATAAAGATCCGCTGTTCTCCGGCAGCTTTATCGTCGAGCACGCCTCGGTGCTGATGTCGATTTCGCAGATCTCCGAGACCCTGTTTATCCTGACCATTCCGTTCTTCCTCAGCCGCTATGGCATTAAGAACGTGATGTTGATTAGTATCGTGGCGTGGATGCTGCGCTTCGGCCTGTTCGCCTTCGGCGACCCAACGCCGTTCGGCACCGTGCTGCTGGTCCTGTCGATGATCGTCTACGGCTGCGCCTTCGACTTCTTCAACATCTCGGGTTCGGTATTCGTCGAGAAAGAGGTACGCCCGGAAATTCGCGCCAGCGCCCAGGGAATGTTCCTGATGATGACCAACGGCTTCGGCTGTATTCTTGGCGGGATGGTGAGCGGCAAGGTTGTCGAGCATTTTACCGTCGAGGGGATCACTCACTGGCAGAGCGTGTGGCTGATTTTCGCCGCTTACTCGCTGGTACTGGCCGTTGCCTTCGTGGCGCTGTTTAAGTATCAGCACGTCAGACAGCCTGCCGCCACGCGTCAGAGCGCCTGATCGTCATTGCCCGGCGGCGTTACGCTTGCCGGGAACACCGTTCGATGGCTAATGTAAAAATCCCCGGTCGAGTTACGCTTACCGGGGCTACAGCGGGTAACCCGGATAAGGCGCGCCACGCGCCGCTATCCGGGGTCATTCCCCGGCACAGACCCGGGCTATAACGTTAATTCTTCAGCACATAGCCATACAGCCGCTTAATCCCATCGGCATCCGTTTCGCTATAGACCCCCTGCAGCTCCGGCGAGAAGCCCGGCAGCATATTGACGCCCTCTTCCAGCGCGAGGAAATAGCGTAACACCGCGCCGCCCCAGATCTCGCCCGGCACCACGCACAGTACGCCCGGCGGATACGGCAGCGCCCCTTCCGCCGCGATACGGCCTTCGGCATCACTGAGACGCACCAGCTCAACGTTGCCGCGGATAAATTCGCGGTTGGCGTCCTGTGGGTTCATCACCACTGGCGGGAAGCTTTCCTTGCGGAACATCGCCTTCTGCAGATCTTTGACATCAAAACTCACATACAGGTCGTGCATCTCCTGACACAGCTGACGGATGGTGTAATCGCGGTAGCGAACCGGGTACTTGTTGTAGATGGTCGGCAGCACTTCGGCAAGCGGCGAATCCGCATCGATATGCTGTTCGAACTGAGCGAGCATCGCCACCAGCTGCGTCAGTTTTTCCGCGCTTTCCGCCGGGGTCAGCAGGAATAGAATCGAATTAAGGTCGCACTTCTCCGGCACAATGCCGTTCTCACGCAGATAGTGCGCCAGAATAGTGGCCGGGATGCCGAAGTCCGTGTAATCGCCACTATCGGCATCAATGCCTGGCGTGGTAAGCAGCAGTTTGCACGGGTCGACAAAATACTGGTCGCCGGCATAACCGGCAAAGCCGTGCCAGCGTGCCCCCGGTTCAAAACTGAAGAAACGGCGTTCGCTGGCGATAGTCGCAGTCGGATGATCCTGCCACGGTTTTCCCGCCACCATCGGCGGCACGAACGGGCGCATCATCCGGCATTGCGTCAGTATCGCTTTACGCGCCTCAATACCGAGCTCAACACACTCCGCCCACAGCCGACGCCCGCTCTCCCCTTCGTGGATTTTGGCGTTAACATCCAGCGACGCGAACAGTGGATAAAATGGGCTGGTAGAGGCATGCAGCATAAAGGCGTTATTCAGCCGTTTATGCGGGCAGAAGCGCGCCTGGCCGCGCAGGTGGTTATCTTTCTTATGGATTTGCGAGGTTTGTGAGAACCCAGCCTGCTGCTTATGCACGGATTGCGTGACAAAAATGCCCGGGTCGTCGGCATTGAGATCCAGCAGCAGCGGCGAGCAATCGGCCATCATCGGGATAAACTGCTCATAGCCGACCCACGCCGAGTCGAACAGGATGTAGTCGCAGAGATGGCCGATTTTATCGACCACCTGACGCGCGTTGTACACCGTGCCGTCATAGGTGCCCAGTTGGATCACCGCCAGGCGGAACGGGCGTGGCGCATCTGCTTTTTCCGCCGCCGCTTCGCGGATCAGCTCGCGCAGGTAGGCTTCATCAAAGCAGTGATCATCAATCCCGCCGATAAAGCCAAACGGGTTGCGCGCGGCCTCCAGATAGACCGGCGTCGCCCCGGCCTGAATCAACGCCCCGTGGTGGTTCGACTTATGGTTGTTGCGGTCGAATAGCACCAGATCGCCGCGAGTCAGCAGCGCATTGGTTACCACCTTGTTCGCCGCTGAAGTCCCGTTCAGCACAAAGTAGGTTTTGTCGGCATTGAAGACCTTTGCCGCAAACTTCTGCGCGTGCTTCGCCGATCCTTCATGGATGAGCAAATCGCCCAGTTTAACGTCAGCGTTGCACATGTCGGCGCGAAAGACGTTCTCGCCGAAAAACTCGAAGAACTGGCGGCCAGCCGGGTGCTTTTTGAAAAACGCGCCATGCTGGTGACCGGGACAGGCGAAGGTGCTGTTGTCCATCTCAACGTACTGGCTGAGGGTATTGAAAAACGGCGGCAGCAGCTTCTCTTCATAGCTGCAGGCGGCTGCTTCCAACTCCAGCCACTCCTGCTCTTTGCCGCTGATGACCGCAACGACCCCATCCGGTTTATCCGTTTGCGTTTCACTAAAAAGATAGACCGGCAGATTAAATCCGCTGCGTTTGAGCAGAGCCAGAATGCCGCTGCGGCTATCTGCTGCGGTGATAACGACCGCCGCCGTATTGGTAAAGTCGGTGCTGTCCAGCGCCAGCACCTGGCGATGGGTGGACAGACGGGATACCAGCTCGCAGCTGGCGGCAATGTGCATGGATTTCATAAGCGCAAATGCCCGTATCGGGAGTGTAAAAATCTCAGGCCAAGGTGGCGCCTGGCCCAACGATGTGTCCGGGTCTGACTGAATTCAGCTCCGACCGCCGGACATCAGTAAAAGCAGACGCGTCCGATCTTACTGTTGTCCTACAGTGAGCATACGTGGCCTTCACCGCATGGTGAACAGGGGAAATGAGGATCGAGGCAAACCGCGTAGCGATACGCAGCGGCAACGGCGATGTAATAGCCATGTTGTCATCCCGGCGGCCTCAGGGTTAAAGAGGTGAAAATCCGCGCAATCATGGCACCTTTCACAAAGTGGCGCAAGATGAAATCCATATGCACTCACTCCACGTATTCGCAAGCCTTTGCGGCGAAATAACGTCATAATAATGCAGACATCAGGAATAATTAACAGGAGTTTACTTTGGTTATAGGGCCATTTATTAACGCCAGCGCGGTGCTTGTCGGCGGCGTGCTGGGCGCGCTGCTGAGCCAACGATTGCCGGAACGGATCCGCACCTCGATGACCTCTATTTTTGGGTTGGCCTCATTGGGTATCGGCATATTGCTGGTGATCAAATGCGCCAACCTGCCGGTGATGGTGCTGTCGACGTTGGTGGGCGCGCTGCTCGGCGAAGTGTGCAATATGGAGAAAGGTATCAATACGCTGGTGAGCAAGCTCCAGCAACTGCTGTCGCCAAAGGGCAAGAAAAAGGCGTCGGCTCATGAGTCTTATATTCAGAGCTACGTGGCGATTATCGTGCTGTTCTGCGCCAGCGGCACCGGGATATTCGGCGCCATGCGCGAAGGGATGACCGGCGATGCCAGCATTCTTATCGCCAAAGCGTTTCTCGACTTTTTCACCGCCACCATTTTCGCCTGTACGCTGGGGCTGGCAGTCTCGGCGATTTGCGTGCCGATGTTGCTGATTCAGCTCGCCCTGGCGGCCTGCGCCTCGCTGATTATGCCGCTGACCACGCCGATGATGATGGCCGACTTCAGCGCCGTCGGCGGAATGTTGCTGGTGGCGACTGGCCTGCGCATCTGCGGGATCAAAATGTTCGCGGTGGTCAATATGCTCCCCGCCCTGCTACTGGCAATGCCGATTTCGGTAGCGTGGACGACCTTTTTTGCCTGATGACGCGTGCTTTTAGCGCAAAGTGGTGATAGATTGTTCAGTCTGCTGCGAAATGTATAAATTTCGTTGACGAGGCGCGGTGAATCAGGTTTAATGCGCCCCGTTGCCCGGATAGCTCAGTCGGTAGAGCAGGGGATTGAAAATCCCCGTGTCCTTGGTTCGATTCCGAGTCCGGGCACCACTAATTTAAAGAAACCAGCCTACGGGCTGGTTTTTTGCTTTTCTACAGCCGGACTCTTCATCGAACTACGTTCGATTATTCGCCGCCAGCGGCTCACCCCTACGGGGCCAGCGCGACAAGCGCGCTGTTCAACGCCTACGGCGTTAGTCCGAGTCCGGGCACCAAATTCATATCAACGGACCTCCACGGAGGTCCGTTTTTGCATTCTGCACCCGCCAAAATACGCACCTCGCGAATCATCCGTTTCCACTGAACCCCATCGAATTCCACCTGCATCAAGTCTCTTGTGCGGGTACATATCAGGGTATAGTCTGGTTCAATAAACTTCTGTACCCTCATCCAACATCAGGAACCTAGCAATGTAAGTATCCCGCATAATCGTGCCATTCACATTTAGAGATCCTCCGGCATAATCAATCTGCCAACAAAGGAGATCGCTATGCGTAAAGCCCGTTTTACTGAGCATCAGATCATTGCCGTAATTAAATCGGTTGAATCCGGACGAACCGTTAAAGATGTCTGCCGGGAGGCCGGTATTTCTGAAGCCACCTACTATAACTGGAAGTCCAGATACGGCGGCATGGAAGCTTCTGATATTAAAAAGATCAAGGATCTTGAGGACGAGAACCGGCGTCTCAAACAGATGCTTGCCGACCTGAGCCTTGAGAACCGGGCGCTGAAAGACGTTATCGAAAAAAAGCTTTAAAACCAGCCTTTAAGCGTGAGCTGGTCACTCATCTGATAACGACGTTCGGACTCAGTATCCGTCAGGCCTGCCGGAGTCTGAACCTGAGCAGAACGGTTTACCATTACCGTCCGGATACCACGCGTGACGAACCCGTTATTGTCGCGTTGCAGGCAGTGGCAGAGCGATACCCACGATACGGTTTTCCAAAACTTTTCCAGGTTTTGCGGCGGCAGGGATACCCGTGGAATCACAAAAGGATCCATCGTATTTATTGTCTGCTGAAGCTGAATTTTCGCCGTAAGGGCAAACAGCAGTTGCCGGTGCGTAAGCCCTCACCACTGGCCATACCGGAAGCGGCTGGTCTGTCGATTTTATGCATGATGCATTGGTCTGTGGCCGTCGTTTTCGCACGTTCAATGTCGTTGATGACTTTAACCGTGAGGCGTTGTCGATTGAAATCGATCTGAATCTGCCAGCTCTGCGCGTGGTCCGTGTACTCGACAGGATCGCTTCAAATCGCGGCTATCCGGCCATGCTACGCATGGATAATGGTCCGGAATTTATCTCACTGGCACTGGCTGAATGGGCAGAGAAACATGCAGTAAAACTGGAGTTTATCCAGCCGGGTAAGCCGACGCAGAACGCTTTTATTGAGCGCTTTAACCGAACATACCGTACAGAAATACTCGATTTTTATCTGTTCAGAACGCTGAATGAAGTGCGGGAAATCACGGACAAATGGTTGTCAGAATATAACTGTGAACGCCCGCATGAATCGCTGAACAATATGACACCGGAGGAATACCGGCAGCACCATTATTTGGCCGGGATCTCAAAAAATGCATGGAGCTAAAATGGGTCTATTTACACCATCACACCTACCACAGCCGCGTTAAAGCTGATAAACGACCTGCTGCAGAATGCCCATGTTAGACTGATCCAATACCCGTTCATCCCACCCCATTTCTGAGCTGGAAACCGCCACACTCCAGGTCGAATTTTCGCCCCGCGGCAGAATTTTGGCTCTGATATCGTGGTTTATGTTGATAAAGTCCTGGGTGACCAGATGTTCTATCGGGGTTAGGTTTGCGCGTACCACCTGGCTTCCTGAACCGGCCACAAAACGTAACGGATGTGAACTCATTTCATTAGTGAGCGCCGTTTTTGCTTTTGTCTTATCCGAAGAGACCTTATTGTTGAGGCTCACAAAGAAGTCATTCAGTTTGTTTCTGAGCTTGGCAATAGATTTTACCGTTTCAAGAAAGTCTTTATTCGTCGCAACCTGTACATCTGAAAAGTTATTACGCAACAACGCCATCGCACCGGCAGCTAAGCCTGTCGCACCGACGGAGGATAAAGCATAACGGGCCGCTACGCCCGAAAGCGATGCGCCAGCCTGTGAAGCGGCGATGGCGGCGGTACCCGCGCCGAAAGAAGCCAACCCGCCAATACCTGCCAGTATTTTACCCGCGACGTCGTAATAGCTTTTTGTCTGATCCCGGTAAACGTTACCGCCATAACCATACATATGCGCCGGCGCTGTTTTGAAGCGATCAAAAAATTCGGCATGATTACTCATGGTGGCATTACGACGACTGCCCCCCGTCAACGATTCCAGCTCGTACTCTTCGTCGCGTCGCCTTCTGGCCGGCTCTTTACTGGCAGAAAGCAACTGCTCATAAGTATTCATAATCGTGCGATCCTGGGCAGTTTCAAACTGGCTCAGGGTTCCTTTATCCAGTTCATTGACGAATGAAATAATAATATCCAACTGGTCTGCGTCAAAACGGGAATGATCGGAGAGAACCGCATCTATCTCGGAGGTAATATCTGGCATCGCAGGATCTCCAACGTCGATTAAATTTCTTTATTCTGTTTGATATCCCAGCCAGATTTAGTTTCTGCCCCTTTCGTCCCCTGAGAAGACTGCTCCCAATAATGCAGATTGACTTTCGACGCCTGGAACAGGTAATTCACCATAATAGTATCGGTATGGCCCACACCGCTAAAACTGGTTTTCGTCACAAGAACATCTTCAAGAACAACACGCGAATACTCAATTTGCGAGCCGCCGGCTTTACAAATTGACAGTTCGACTTTATCGACATGCTTGCCGCTGGCGCAAAACTTGAGGATCGCGGGCGTTGCTTTATCTATTAATGCTTGTACCGCAAGGTCCTGGAAATTCACTTTACCTGCGCCACCACCGCCGCCAACGCTCATATTCCCAGGCTGTTCGGCCGCCCAGTTAAATGACAACACATCAATCCAGTTTTTATGATTTGAGTCGTTAGATTCGCCGGTTACACCATCCACTTTCAGATACATATCAATAGCCATAACAATCCCTATATCGCATGTTGTAAGAAAAGGTGATTCGCCCTTATAAACTAGAGTAAATCCTGGAGATTTAAATGAATAAATCATGACATAATAAAAACCAGGAATAATCTCACTACCACCTTGTTAATAACCCTGAAAAACAACATGCTAAAATAGATGGAAAATATATTGTTTTTAAATTAAAACAAATAGTTATCAATAGAAAACCATTAAACAAACAGGGGTAACCTTCATGCGCTCTATTTTATATATCTATAGGTTATGGTATCGCATATATTCTCTCTGACCATCGCGCCCCCCCTATTATTAATAGGTTATGCCTCCTCCAACAATGCGATGTTCACCTTAACGACCACTTTTTTAATTTCCTGCGACGATGTCGCAATACATCCAGGCTTGTGTGGTTCTCCGGGCATAAATATCGCGAAACTTCCTGGTTGTAGCGTAATGGTCTGCTCATTTTCAATCACATGGCAAAGCTGATAATCCTCTGCAATATACCTTTCTTCACACTGTCGCGCAGAGTCAACCGTTCCCCACAGAATACGTTCTTCACCGCTCAGCAAAAGCTGGATATCAGCATACTGCGCATGTTGTTCCGATTTTTTACTTTCCGCAGACTGCGTGGTCAATATCATCACATTCATAAAAATATCGCTGCCGCGCAGCTCGAAACGCCCCGGAGATTTATCCTGTGGGCGAGAAACTAACGCCAGCGTCAAGGCCTCGGCCAAAACGGGATGTAACCCGGCAGAAGCCAATGACTGAATATCACCTGCTAACATAAGCTGTCTCCCTGCGCGAGTAACGCGGCTCCCAGTAACCCAGCGTCATGTCGGTAATGCGCCGGTTGCAATATCACCTGATATACCACCGGCTCCCGCGCAAGGTAGGTTTCCACCAACCCCAGGTAGCCTTCCGCCAGGCCAATACTGCCGCCGACCACCACCCGCTGGCAATCTGTTGTCGCTTTCACATCGGCGATTAATCTCGCCAACGTTTGAGCCGAACGGTGGATAAGCCCAACCGCCTGTTCATTACCCTGCCCTGCGCGGATGAAGATCGCTTTCGCATCACATCCGCTGAGTTCCCCCCGCGCTGCCGCGGCCATCCCGCGCCCGGAGGCGATGGCTTCCGCACAACCACGACGGCCACAACCGCATATCGGGCCATTCGGATCGGCCAACGTATGGCCCAAATGACCGGCAAGCCCGCCATTTCCGGTGAGGAGCCGACCATCGCTCACTACACCGCCCCCCACGCCAGTGGAGACGGTGATGAAAACCATGTCGCGGCAATCATCCCCCAGGTTATGGTATTCCGCCCACGCCGCAGCCTGCGCATCGTTAACCGCCAACGCGGGCAGGCCGGTTATTTTTTCCAGCGTCTCCGTCAACGGGAAATGCAGCAGCCCGCCCAGATTATGCGGGTTGATGGCCTGCAGCACGCCGCAGCTGATAATACCGGTAGAGGCGATTGCCACACGTTGCGCCTGAGAAAACAACGGCATAACCAGCGCCTGCAACGCCGCTCGTAGCGCCTCCGGCGCTTTGCTGGCGGGCGTCGGAAGCTCACGACGTTCAAGGAGATTCAGGCGATCATCCACCAACGCGGCAGCGAGTTTAGTTCCACCGAGGTCAATCGCAAGCGTCGTCATGACACCGCCTTTTTTAACGCCGAGTTATACCACTGACAGATATGCTCAAGACGGGTGATGGCGGAGCCAACGGTCACGGCCCATGCACCCTGGCGCATCGCGCTTGCCGCCTGTGAAGGGGTGTTGTAGCGCCCTTCCGCGATAACCCGGCACCCGGCCTCGCTTAATGCTTTCACCAGAGATAAATCCGGTTCTTCCGGCGTTTCCGCCGTGGTGTAACCAGAAAGCGTCGTCCCAATAATATCGGCCCCCAATTGCTGGCACGCCATACCCTCTTCATAGGTTGAGCAGTCGACCATTGCCAGTAAGGCGTGCTCGCGGATTCGCGCCAGCAGCGACGCAACGGTAGCCGGACGCACGCGGTCGGTACCATCCACGGCGATGATATCGGCCCCGCCTTGCGCCAGCGCATCAACGTCATCCAGGAAAGGCGTAATACGGACCGGCGACGCTTCGAGGTCGCGTTTGAGAATACCAATGATAGGAATGGAAACGACGGCGCGAGTCGCGCGTAAATTCTCCACGCCTTCAATACGTAGCGCGACCGCCCCTGCCTGCTCCGCCGCCAGAGCCATCGCGGCGACAATCTCCGGTTTATCCAGCGGACTATGGGGTACAGGCTGGCAGGAAACAATCAAACCACCAGATTGCGCAATTTTCTGGTTAAGACGTTCAAGTAACGACATCATCACATCCTTAGGCAAGCGCCCGGTATTGACCGGGCTCCGGGTTAATTTTTACTTTTCGCAAATGCACTTTTGCCGCTGCCAAACGGCAGCGCGCCGCTGAATGGTTTACCGTCGATCGCATCATGAGTGCGCATCGCTTCCGGGCGGATCCAGCGCTGGACACGGGTTGGCATGTCGAGCCCAATCAGGAGGATCACGACGAACGTCAGGCTAAAGGAGAGCGACCCCAGCGCCGTGCCTAAATCCAGACGTTGAGCAATCAGCGCGCCGAGAATCGGCGCTAATGCGCCGCCCAGCGCGCCAACGTTGTAAGTAAACCCCAATCCCGCTGCACGTTGATCTGTCTCGAAATATCCCCCGATCAGTTTCGGTAAGATCCCTGAGATCCCCTGCCCCAGCATCTGCTGGAAGAAAAGTAGCAAACCCAGCACCCAGACATTTGTGCCGCCAATCGCAAATACCGGAATGATCAGCAATTGCGAAGCCAGCAGACTGCAAACATAAGCTTTACGGGTTCCCAGCCAGTCGCCAAGGAAGCCGCCGACGCAGCAGCCAACGGCAGCCCCAAAGCCGCTGAAAAACAAGACATTGGCTACAGTGTGCGGATCATAGGCCAGTTCCGTCTTCAGATAGGTAGGAAGCAGCGCCTGAATCGGCCAGGAGTAGAGGAAAGCGAAGAGCACCACGACCATCAGCATGACGCCGGTCGGCCAGCGTTTACCACTGCTTTGCACCATAAAACTGATGAAGATGATGGCGCACACCAGACCAAGCAACGCGACCAGTCCGGCGATACGCGCTTCGCCTGCAAAGCAGTACCACAGCGACGCGCCGGCCACGCCAGTCATGATGATGTTCATCACCCGATGCGGGCCGCGATAAAGAATATCGACCATCGTACGTACCGGCGCTTTGCCTGCGTGCTTCTCTTTCCAGTCTTCCGCTTCCGGGATGTTTTTACGCAGCCAGAGCGCGAAAACGATGGGGACAATGCCGATGAAAAAGAGCGCACGCCAGCCCCAGACGGGCACCACCAGACTATAGACCTGCGCAGCAACCACAGCGCCCACAGAGAAACCGGAGATCAGGAAGCCGCTGGCTTTGTTTCGGAGATGTTTCGGCCAACTTTCAATAACATAAGTGGCGCTGGAGCCATACTCACCCGCCATGCCCATCCCAATGATCAGACGAGCAATAAAGAGCGAGGTGTAGCCTGGCGCAAAGCCGCAGGCGAGCGTTCCCACCGAAAAGAGGATAATGCTGGTCACCATCGCCAGACGGCGACCATAGCGATCCCCCATGGCACCGAGCATCAGGCCGCCAAACCAGCGGGAGATAAAGGCAGCGGAAATCAGGCTTGCCGCCTGTACGGTCGTTAAACCAAATTCCCCCTGGACTTCGGTGAGCACCAGGGCGATTAAGACAAAATCAAAACCATCAAGCAAATACCCTAACCAGGCGGCGGAAAATGCGCGCCACTGCGCCCGATTAAGATGACGATACCACGGGATATTCTGGGTTGTTGTACTCATGGTGAGTCTCCCGCGATGGGCTGAGCCCACACGCTTTGGTATGAATTGAATATCGTTGTTGCCGGATAACGCCCGCTGCGGATGCCTGGCTAAGCCCGTCATCGGAAGCGCCGTTCATGACGTATCCGGCGAGAAATCAGCCGCGCTCCTGCATTAACTGCTGCGCCAGCGCTTTCAATTCTGCCTGGAATTTATCGTCAACCGGGGCAAACGGTTTACGACAGAGTGGTACGGAGAGCACATCCATATAGTGCAGCACTGTTTTCAGTCCACGGAATACGCCCACCTTGACCAACAGATCGATGACCTTATTACATTCCTGCTGCAGTTGCTGCGCCTTCGCGGTGTCGCCCGCTTTCAGCGCCTGCGCAATCCCCAGGTAACGCCAGGCCATAATGTTGTAGGTACTGCCAATCCCGCCGTCAGCGCCCGCCAGTAATCCGGAGGCGAAAATTTCATCATAGCCGTTGTAGAGCACCAGATCCGGATGCGCGCGGCGGATCTGTTCCATCTGATAAAGATCGCCAGAGGTCTGCTTCAACGCGCCAACCCCTGGTAATGTCACCAGATGGTTGATCTGATCCAACGTCAGTTTTACCCCGCTCAGCGCCGGAATGTTGTAGACCACCATCGGTATTCCATCGGCAGAATCGATAATGGCGCGGTAGTGATCGCAGTGTTCTTCAAAACTGAACGGGTAGTAAAAAGGCGTGACCGCAGAGACGGCGTCAAAGCCGTAGCGTTGCGCCGCTGCCGCCAGTTGTTGGCTTTCCGCCGTGCTGACACAGCCGACATGGGCAATCAGAGTGAGTTTCCCTTTGCCCTCTTCCGCTACGATTTCAAGGACTTCTTCGCGCTCGGACAAGCTCTGAACAAATGCCTCTCCGGTTGATCCGCCGACATATAGCCCATCAACGCCCTGTTCAATATTGAAACGCACCAACCGCCGCAGGCTTGCTTGATCAATGTTCTGCTGCGCGTCAAATGGCGTCAGAAGCGCGGGCATCACGCCACGTAAATTGCTAACCATACCTACCTCGTAGTGATGTTTAATTGATTAACTGTGTACCTTTATACCTGTTATACCAGATCAATTTTAAAGCAGTACAATACGGAAAGCTTATTGTGCGATCGAGTTCACTAAACCGATCGCAATGTGGGGATCACTTGCGGTTTTTTTTGGTTTTGCCTAAGGCATGCCAGGTAGCGGAAACACTATTGAGGTGGGTTTGCAGCGCACGGTCGGCTTCATCCGGATCGTGAGCGCGAATAGCATTGAATATCGCGATATGTTCTTGAAAACTTACGCTGTTATGCTGATGGAGCTCTTGCTCTGACACTGTCGGGCGCGCGGCGATGAGCCAGTCAAGCAAAGCGACATGGGTCGCCATAAAGATCGGATTACCGGGGATCTCCGCCAGCACCCGATGGAAATCGACGTCTGAGCGAATAAATTGCGCGTTGTCATCCAGCGACTGACCGTTGATTTCCAGCGCTTTGCTCAATAACGCAATCTGCTCATCCGTGGCGTTCTCGGCCGCGTAGCGCACCAGGCTCGATTCGAAAAAAAGGCGTAGCTGCTCGAAGTGCGCAATACCGCCAGGCGCGGAGAGGAAATCTTTCGCCAGGCCGGAAAGCTCGGAAATAATGGTGTCCGCCGACGGTCGCGAGACCCTCGCACGTTCGCCGTTGTTGATTTGTACCAGGCCCTTACGCTTCAGCGCAGCCAGCGCTTCACGCACCGATGGACGCCCGACGTTAAAGAATGCCATCAGCTCACGCTCAGAGGGAAGCTGCCCCCCTTCACCAAACTCGCCGCGACGAATCATCTGCTCCAACTCTTCTTCCACCATCTCAGACAACTTTTTGCGCGCCAGCGGGCGTCGGCGCAGGCTGTTGCCGATAGTTTCCTGGGTGTCATCTGACGAGTGATCGAACGCGCTCATAAGTATCGTTTAACCTGGAAAAAAGAGAAAAAGTTTCGCTTTTTCATCATATCACAAATCATACCCGGGTAATGAAGAGCGGCAAGCCACCGCTTTCCTGAATAAAAAACAACCGATTGGTCTTTGCTCCGGGATAGCATCATCACTTACTTCAACCCGTCACTCCTCTCCAACACACTCTCCTGCGATTTATCCTATAAGCGTTTTCCCTCTCCATTAAGTTTTTACTAATCGTTGCAATCTGTAAATGATATTGGTAATTATTCTCATTAGCATTTGCATTGGTGATTTATCTGGCAAGGTATACCGAGGCCGTAAGGGAACGAGCATCGCCTGAACAACGGCGCTTTTCCCCTTACCGACCCGCGAAGGCGAAGCCATCAGGATGATGCGGCACGGTGTCTTCAGGAATCACGGACATCGCCCGGCGCGTTGACCGGCCTCTCACCCGGCAAATGCGGCCTAAAACGCCGCCGTGGCAGTGCGGCGGCGCGTCAGGCCGTTCATCAGGACAATGACGCGCAAGCGTTAATGGAAGTCGGGACAGGGAATTCCCGATTCGTCCGCGCGCGCTACGGATTTACCGCCTGCGATAGGGTCGCCGGCGTTGCCGTGCGCCGCGCTGACGAAACTAAAAAATGGCGCAGCGCCAGGCTCAGCCGGGTTAACGATAGTTAACGTCGCGCTGGCCGGCATATTGACTGCGTCGACTTCCTGAATTAGTTCGTCAAGCGGAGAGGGATTTTCTCATGCGTATTTTGTTTGTTGGCCCGCCACTCTATGGGCTGCTGTATCCGGTGCTGTCTTTGGCACAGGCATTTCGCGTTAACGGTCATGAAGTGCTGATCGCCAGTAGCGGTAAATTCGCCCAAAAAGCGGCCGAGGCAGGGCTGGTGGTGTTTGATGCCGCGCCCGGCTTCGATTCGGAAGCCGATTATCGCCGCCGCGAGGCGCAGCGAAAGGAAAGTAATATTGGCACCAAAATGGGCAACTTCTCGTTCTTTAGCGAAGAGATGGCCGATCAGTTGGTGGAGTTTGCTGGACACTGGCGGCCCGATCTTATCGTCTACCCTCCCCTTGGAGTCGTCGGGCCGCTGATTGCCGCCAAATACGGCATCCCGGTGGTGATGCAAACCGTCGGCTTCGGCCACACCCCCTGGCATATCAAAGGCGTGACGCGCTCGCTCGCCGACGCCTACCGTCGCCACGGCGTCGAAGCTCCGCCGCAGGATATGGCGTGGATCGACGTAACGCCGCCGAGTATGAGCATCCTGCAAAACGACGGCGAACCGATCATTCCCATGCAATACGTGCCGTATAACGGCGGCGCGGTATGGGAGGAATGGTGGGAACGCACGCCCGGCCGCAAACGGCTGCTGGTCAGCCTCGGTACCGTCAAACCGATGGTCGATGGCCTCGATCTGATTTCCTGGGTGATGGATTCCGCCAGCGAGGTCGATGCCGAGATTATTCTGCATCTTTCCGCCAATGCGCGATCCGATCTGCGATCGCTGCCGTCAAACGTTCGCCTGGTTGACTGGATCCCGATGGGCGCCTTCCTCAACGGCGCCGATGGTTTTATCCATCACGGCGGCGCGGGAAACACCCTGACGGCGCTACACGCGGGTATTCCGCAGATCGTATTCGGCCAGGGCGCCGATCGCCCCGTGAATGCCCGCGCGGTGGTCGATCGCGGCTGCGGGATCATCCCCGGCGACGGCGGTCTGTCGAGCAGCATGATCAATGCTTTCCTCGACGATCGCGCATTACGTACGGCCTCTGAAGAGGTGGCGGCGGAAATGGCGGCGCAGGCCTGCCCAACCGAAGTGGCGAAAAAGCTCGCCGCAATGGTGCAAAGCAGGTAACGGCCGCCGTGGCGGATCTCATCTTTAAATTGACGGAGGAGGCTTAATGCCTGCGACTCACTCTCCCACGCCCGCGCGATCCTGGATAATCCGCCTGGCTCGCGTGTGCTGGGAACGTAAGAAACTTAGCGCCATCGTGGTGGTGGCGTCGGTGTCGACCATTCTGCTGGCCGCGCTGACGCCGCTACTGACGCGGCAGGCGGTAAACGATGCGCTGGCGGGTAATCCTACCCGCCTGCCGTGGCTGGCCTGCGGGCTACTGCTGATTGCCTTTTTTGATTTCATCGGTAACTACGTACGCCGCGGCTATGCTGGCGAGCTATCGTTATGGGTCCAGCACACCCTACGAGGACGCGCGTTCGACAGCATTCAAAAACTGGACGGCGCAGGCCAGGACGCGCTGCGTACCGGGCAGGTAATTTCGCGAACCAATAGCGATCTGCAGCAGATGCATACCTTGCTGCAAATGTCGCCGGTGCCGCTGGCGGTATTCACCTACTACATCGCCGGTATTGCGGTAATGCTGTGGATGTCGCCAGCCATGACGCTGATCGTGGTCTGCGTACTGGCGTGTCTTGCCATTACCGCGCTGCGCGCCCGCCGTCGGGTATTCGCACAGACGGGGCTGGCTTCAGACCAGCTGGCGAATCTGACCGAGCACATGCGCGAAGTTCTGGCGCAGATCTCAGTGGTGAAATCCTGCGTGGCGGAACTGCGCGAAACCCGCTGGCTGGATCGTCAGTCGCGGCAGATGGTGCGCGTGCGTATCGGTGCGGCCATCTCGCAGGCGATGCCCGGTGCGACGATGCTGGCGCTGCCGGTGCTCGGGCAAATCGTTCTTCTGTGCTATGGCGGCTGGTCGGTAATGCACGGGCGAATTGACCTCGGGACCTTCGTGGCCTTTGCCAGTTTCCTCGCCATGCTGACCGGGCCGACCCGCGTGCTGGCCTCGTTCCTGGTGATTGCCCAACGTACCCAGGCATCCGTAGAACGAGTCTTCGCCCTGATCGACACCCGTTCGCAAATGGTTGACGGTAGAGAAGCGCTCAATGGCCGCGTGACTGGCCTGGAACTGGAAAAAGTGAACTTCGATTATGGCAACGGCAACCGCATCCTGAGCGATGTGTCGTTTTCTCTGCAGACCGGTGAAACGGTGGCGGTGGTCGGCGCATCGGGATCGGGTAAATCGACACTGCTGATGCTGCTGGCGCGCTTTTACGATCCCAGCGCCGGTGATATTTGGCTTAACACCAGCGCCGGCCGGCAGAACCTTCGCGAGCTCAAACTGGAGGCGCTGCGTCGTCAGGTGGGAGTGGTATTTGAAGATGCATTCCTGTTTGCCGGTACGGTAGCGGAGAATATCGCCTACGGCCACCCCCAGGCGACGGCGGAAGATATTCGCCGCGCGGCGGCGGCGGCAGGCGCCAGCGAGTTTATCAACGCCTTACCAAAAGGCTTCGATACCCGGCTAACCGAGCGCGGTACGAACCTGTCTGGAGGGCAGCGCCAGCGCATCGCGTTGGCGCGGGCGCTGATTACCGCGCCGGAACTGCTGATTCTCGATGACACCACCTCTGCGGTAGATGCCGGTACCGAAGCGGAGATCAACGCCGCGCTGAGTCGTTACGCCGATGAACGGCACATGCTGCTGGTAATAGCCCGCCGCCGGGCGACGCTGCAGCTGGCCAGTCGAATTGTGGTGCTGGATAAAGGGCAAGTGGTGGACATCGGCAGCCAGGCAGAGCTTGAGTCTCGCTGCCCGGCGTTCCGCGCGCTGATGACCGGCGACGGCGATTTCCTCGAACCAAGCGCCAGCGGCTGCCACGATCTGTGGCCGACAACCCCAGCGGCACAGAACGATGAACCGCAAGCCTTGCCGGAAACTGACGGCAACGGTTTTGTCGCCCGCATGACCCGCATACCGGAACAGGCGGTGCAGCAGGCGCTGGCCGGCGAGGGGCGTAAATTTACCTCGCTGTTACGGCCGGTGGCGTGGATGTTCATCATCGCCGCCCTACTGATCGCGCTGGATTCCGCCGCCGGCGTCGGCGTGCTAATACTGCTGCAGCGCGGTATTGACTCGGGGGTCGCCGCTGGCGATATGGCGACTATCGGCATCTGCGCTCTGCTCGCTCTGTGCCTGGTGGCCATAAGCTGGTGCTGTTATTCACTACAGACGGTCTTCGCCGCCAGAGCGGCGGAGTCGGTTCAGCATACGGTACGCCTACGCAGCTTCGGCCATATGCTGCGCCTGGCCCTCCCCTGGCATGAAAAGCATGTCGATTCACGCCTGACCCGGATGACCGTTGATGTCGACTCCCTCGCCCGTTTTCTGCAAAACGGCCTTGCCGGCGCGGCCACCAGCCTGGTCACGATGTTCGCCATCGCCGCGGCCATGTTCTGGCTCGACCCTATACTGGCGCTGACGGCATTAAGCGCGGTGCCGGTAGTCGCGCTGGCGACCTGGATTTACCGTCGCCTGAGTTCGCCGGCCTATGCCCAGGCGCGCCTCGAAATCGGCAAAGTGAATAGCACTCTGCAGGAGAAAGTCTCCGGCCTGCGCGTCGTGCAATCGCACGGTCAGCAGGAGCAGGAGGCCGCCCGGCTGCGCGCATTATCGGATCGCTTCCGCGCCACCCGCGTACGCGCGCAGAAATACCTTGCGGTCTATTTCCCCTTCCTGACCTTCTGCACCGAGGCCTCCTATGCCGCCGTGCTGTTGGTCGGCGCCTCAAGGGTGGCCGAGGGTGAAATGACCGCCGGGGTACTGGCGGCGTTCTTCCTGTTGCTGGGACAGTTTTACGGCCCGGTACAGCAATTATCCGGGATTGTGGATTCCTTCCAGCAGGCGACGGCCAGCGGTAAACATATTGATGAACTGCTGGCGACCGACGATACGGAGAACGTCGAGCCCTCTTCCGCTCCGCCCGCCACGGGGGCATTACGGCTTGATGAAGTGACGTTCCGCTATCCCGGCAGCCCAGAGCCGGCGCTGGACAAGCTCACCCTAACCATCCCCGAAGGCACCGTCGTAGCGGTCGTTGGCCGCAGCGGCGCCGGGAAGTCGACATTGATTAAGCTTATCGCCGGACTGTATTCGCCCACCAGCGGGACCATCGGCATTGGCGAGCGGCAGATGACGGCGGCGACCCTTGCCGATTACCGTCGTCAGATTGGCCTGGTCGATCAGGATGTTGCGCTATTTAGCGGCGATATTGCGGAAAACATTCGTTATTCGCGGCCATCCAGCAGCCATGCTGAAGTTGAAATTGCTTCACGACGGGCAGGTCTGTTTGAGCTAATACGCCAATTGCCGCAGGGCTTCCGCACGCCGGTCAATAACGGCGGCGCGGATTTGTCCGCCGGACAACGTCAGCTGATTGCGCTGGCTCGCGCCCAGTTGGCGAATGCCCACGTCCTGCTTCTGGACGAAGCCACGTCGCGCCTCGATCGCCGATCGGAAGAGCGCTTAATGTCTTCGTTAACCGAAGTCGCCCACGCGGAGAATCGTTTGGCGTTAATCGTGGCACACCGCCTGACCACCGCTCAGCGCTGCGATCTGATAGCCGTTGTCGATAAGGGACGGCTCGCGGAATACGGTACTCACGAGCAATTGCTCAAGGCAGGCGGATTCTATACCCGCTTATGGCGCGACAGCGTCGGCCAGCCGGAAGGGCGTAGCCAACACGACATAACGGGAGAAATCGTGGGATAGTGATGGTAAGAGTTAGACCTTAATCAACACGCCTAAAGCGGCTGTTCGCGGAACAGCCGCTTTAGCTATTTTTACTGGTAGTATGATTTTTCAAAGAGATAGAATGTTCGATATGAATTCACATCCGCCGGTTTCAGCAGCTATCGCCGGCCTGCGCCGCCAGTTGGCTACCGCCAACATTACCGATCTTTCTCGTTTCTGGCAGCAGGCCGCATCGCTGCCGGTACCGCTAGTGACAACGGCTGACGGCGCTGCCGATGAACGTGAAGTCACTTTTTTGTGGCGCGCACGCCGTCTGCTGCAGGGCGTTTATCTGCGCTTGAACCGGGTAACCGACAAAGAACAGGTGGCAAAAGGGCTGATGACCCAGATTCCCGCAACGGATATCTGGACCCTGACGTTGCGCCTCCCGGCCAGCTACTGCGGTTCTTATTCGCTGGTAGAGATCCCGCCCGGCACGCCGGAAGAGATTGTTAACCAGCTAGGGAGCCGCTTTGCCGCCCTCGCCGGACAGGCCGATCCGCTCAACAAGACGCCGGGGATCGCCGTTCGCGACAGCGCGCAGGAGTCAGTCCTGGCGCTGGATAAGGCGCCCGCTCAATCCGAATGGCACGGAGGCCGCCATGCCGGAACCCTGCTAACCTCAGAGCGGGTCATTGCCGGGCAATCGCGGCGGGTGCGCCTGTACCTGCCCGCGGTTGAGGATTCACAGCCGCTCGGCATGGTGGTGCTGCCCGATGGCGAAACCTGGTTCGATCATCTTGGGGTGTGCGCGGCCATTGACGCTGCGATCGATAGTCGCCGCATCGTTCCCGTGGCGCTGCTGGGTATCGATAATATCAATGAACGCGAACGCACCCTGTTACTCGGCGGGCGCAGCGAACTGATACAGGATGTCGCGGAGCATCTCATCCCCGCCATTCGCCGCGAACAGCCACAACAGAAATGGGCGGATCGTTCGCGCACCGTGCTGGCCGGGCAGAGCCTCGGCGGCGTCAGCGCGCTGATGGCCGCCCGCCATGCGCCGGAAACCTTCGGTCTGGTGCTCAGCCACTCGCCTTCCATGTGGTGGACGCCGGATGGCGGCAGTCGGCCCCATTTATTTAGCGCCACCGATACTTCATGGGTCAGCGAACATGTGCTGGCCGCGCCGCCGCGCGATGTGCGTATTCGCCTGTGCGTAGGCTCACTGGAGGGTTCGACGGTGCCTCATGTCGAGCGGCTTCATCAGCAGCTACTGGCGGCCGGCGTCGAGAGTCATTGCGCTATTTACACCGGCGGGCATGATTACGCCTGGTGGCGCGGCGCCTTGCTTGACGGGCTCGGCTTACTGCAGGGCTGACTTGACCAACGAGCGCTTTCAGGCAACTGTATGTGCTTTCTGAATAACTAAAATTTACCTGCGGAAAAGGAATAATCATCGGATGTATGCCCGTGAGTCTCGCTCTACGCGCCCGCGCAAGGCGCTTTTTGCCGTTCTTTCTTGCCTCACCCTCGGTTATAGCGCTTCAGGCTTAGCAAAACCGGATATGCAGCCGCTGGGGCCCAATATCGCCGATAAGGGTTCGGCGTTTTACCACTTTAGCGTCAATCAGTTCGACTCCGCCGACGGCGCTCGCCACTATCGGGTATGGACCGCCGTGCCAAATAAAGCCGCACCGCCGACGGGCTATCCCGTGCTATACATGCTCGATGGTAATGCGGTAATGGATCGCCTGTCTGATGAGCTGCTCAAACAGCTGGCGGCACAATCGCCGCCGGTGATCGTCGCGATCGGCTATCAGACCAACTTGCCTTTCGATCTTAGCGGCCGGGCCTACGACTACACGCCAGCCGCGCAAGCGAACGGTAAAACCCATTCCGCTAGCGGGCGACCGGGGCGCAAAAGCGGCGGCATCGACGACTTCCGCCAGTTACTGGAAACGCATATTGCCGTTAAGGCGGAGCAAGGACTGCAGATCAACCCGCAGCGCCGCGGTCTGTGGGGCCACTCCTACGGCGGCCTGTTCGTGCTCGACTCCTGGCTGTCGTCCTCGTTCTTCCACGCTTATTACAGCGCCAGCCCGTCGCTGGGCCAGGATAACTTCGCCCTGCTGAGCCGGCTCACGGCGGCCAAACCTGCATCATACTGCGGCAAAAATCTGGCCATCATGGAAGGTTCTGCGACGCCGGGCGATAATCGGGCAACGCGCGCGGCCGAAGTGCTAACCAAAGTGCATGCCACCCTCGCCACGCTGCAGGAGAAAGGGGTTAATGCCGCCTTTTGGGATTTCCCGGGCCTCGGCCACGGGCCGATGTTCAACGCCTCGTACCGCAGCGCGCTGCTGGAAATGAGTCGCGAAAAAGCGCCGAACCAGCACCGCTGTCTTTAACCCCGCCTTGATACTGCCCGCGCGATTGCGGGCAGTATTATGATGACGATGCGATCAGAAGCTCGCCGTCACCCCGGCATAATAAGCCCGACCGGGTTCGTTATAGGTATTTGCCCCTTCGGATGAACGATAGATCTGTTTATCGAAGATATTGCTGACCCCAACGTTCAGGCGCAGGTTTTTATTAATATCGTAATTAAAGTTGGTGCCCACCAGCGAATAAGCCCCCAGCTCTTTACCCGACAGGCCGCCGGTGTCTTCGCTGCGCGATTCCGCATGGGTACGCGGTTTTTGTCTACCGTATAGTGTCCAGTTGACGCTGGCGGAAAACGCCTGGGTTATCGTCCAGTCCAGCGAGTTGTTGATGGTGTATTTAGGGATAACCGAGAGCGGGTTGCCGGTATCTTTTTGTTCCGAAGTAATCATGTAAGTGGCGTTGGTATTCCATTTCAGACGATCTTTCACCAGCGGGAACGCCATGCTGGCTTCAATGCCATCGACTAACGCTTTTCCACCATTCTGCCACTGGAGAATATACGCGCCGGAAGCGGTTTGCCCGATTATGTCATCACCGGCCACGATCTTATTCTGATAATCATTACGGAAGTAGGTCACGCTGGCATGGTAATCGTCGAGGGCAAACTCCAGACCGATCTCTTTATTGACGCTGATTTCTGGATCGAGATCTTTATTACCGATCAGATAACAGCCGCCAGAAGTTATATCTTTTGGGCAGCCATTGCCTTTCGAATAGAGCAGATAGCCTTCACTGGATTGATAGAGATTTGGCGCTTTAAACGTTCGGGCAATCCCGGCTTTGACTTTGAAGTAATCGCCTAATTCCTGCGACAGGTTCAGGCTGGGGCTGAAGTTACCGCCGGACTCATTGAGATAATCAAAGCGCAGGCCAGGGATAATATTGGTACCGGGAGTCGGCTCAATATTATCTTCAAAATAGAGCGCGCTGATTTGTGAATGGTTTTTACTGCTGCGATCCGCCGCTGAACCGGAGATGCCGCCAATATTATTATCATTCACCGTTAGGCCGGTAGAAGAAGGATCGTCAAGCTCATCGCGGTTCCACTCTGCGCCGACGGTCAGGGTTTGATCGACCCACAGATCCAGCGGAATATTAACTTCGCCGCTGGTGCGCCAGGAGGTCAGGCGGTTAGTGGTGAATTTCTCATCCGCCGAAATACGCCCTTCACCGCCGCCGGATAAACCTTCATCCATGCGGGTATTATTGGTTTTTTCGTAATAGACCCCGAAACGGCTTTGCCCCCAGTCCCAGATCCCGTTATGGGTAATGCCGTAATTCTGCCTGTACAAGCGGTTGGTCTCTTCGCCAGATTTCGCCAGGCTTTCGGTCACCACGCTGGAAGAGCTGTTTTGCGTATCGCCAGCGTAGATATTTCCCTGGCGACTATACCCGGCTTCAAAATCGAGGATTTGCTGCGGATTCACTTTCCAGGAGACGACGCCGTTAATATCTTTATTGCGTACCCCTTCGTGGCCGGCAGCGTTTTTCGAGCCAGCGGAAGAGTTAATATCCCAGCTGTCGGCGTCGGTTTTATTCAGGTTGCCGTACAGACGCATCGTCAGCGCATCGCCGGCCAGCGGCCCGCTCAGGCTAAAGTTGGCGCGTCGGGTGGCCCCTTCATCGCTGCTTTCCGGTTGGTTGGTGTATAGCGACAGCGAGCCGTGCCAGTCATTGGTCGGGCGTTTGGTAATGATATTCACTACCCCGCCCGCCGCGCCGGAACCATAGCGCGCCGCCGCCGGGCCGCGAATGACTTCAATGCGTTCAACCTGCTCTGGCGGTACCCAGTTAGTATCGCCGCGGGTATCACGTTCGCCACGCCAGCTATAGCGTACAGAGTTACGCGAGGTCACCGGGACGCCATCAATAAGGATTAAGGTGTTTTCCGGCCCCATGCCGCGAATATCGATTTGGCGGTTATTACCGCGGGTACCCGACGCGCTGTTGCCGGTCAGGTTTACCCCCGGCATTTTGCGAATAATATCGGAGAGGTCGTTGACCGGAGGGTCCTTTTTAATATCTTCGCTGGTAATAATTGAAACGCCCGGCTGCTGCTTTAGTACTTGTTCTGCGGTGGCTTCAACGACCAGCGTTTCATCACTATCGTCGGAGGATTTGGCGGCGGATAGCGGGCTATTCAGCCCTACCACTAGCGCGGTGAGCGGCCAGAGGATCTTGTTAATTCTCATACCTATTCCCTAATTCATGCCTAACTTAAAGTGGTTGTTCGTTAAGCTCACATCCTTGCCAGGTATTGATTTTGTTATTATGTTTTTATTATGAGAATGATAATTAATATCATTTAAGTAAGGATAAGGCAATCCTTGACACACTATTAACCTGGAGAAATGAGAGGGCGCTACAAAAATTAAAAGGCGCCATTAAGGCGCCTTTGGCAGTCACTGGCTATTTTCCTCTACCACGGATAATAAATATGTTCCGCCTGATAGCGCGCCGGCGCTTCATCGCCCTGCAGCCGCGCCGCCAGCGTAAAGGCGAAATCAAACACCTTGCCCAACCCGCGGCCGCTCAGCAGATTACCGTCTTCCACCACGTCGGCGTCCACATACACGCCATCGCTCACCTGCCGCCATAACTCGCCGGAACAGACATAGCGACGGCCCTTGAGTAGCCCATTGCCGCCCAGTACGCGGGCGGCGGCAGAGCAAATCGGGCAAATATATTTACCCGCTTCATCGTGGCGGCGAACGAAGGCGATAACCTCCGCGCTTTTCGCCAGGTTGGCGCTGCCTTCCGGGCCGCCCGGCAGCACTACCGCATCGAAGGTCTGGTCAAAACTGGCCTGCAGGGTGCTATCCGCCCTCATCGGGATGGCGTGATAGCTGACCACCTCGCGGCTATCGCCGCAGGAAATCGTCTGCACCCGAATATTCAGGCGGCGCAGGATATCGATAGTGACGATCGCTTCCCCCTCTTCAAAACCGGGGGCTAATAACACGGCTACGTTGTTCATCTGCTCTCCATTGCGTAACGATTACCAGTACGGGTGCCAGATCTGCCGCACCCGCGCCAGCAATTCAAGATAGAAATAGTCACCCCAGCTACAGCACTGATCGACGCCCTTGCCGCTGCCCATGTGATAAACCGAATGTTGCAGCAGCCCTTCGGTCGGCTCGTCGTCGCGGGCCAGATAGTTGTCGGTCAACGACAGCGTGATACGCAGCGCCATCTCTTCATAATATGCGCGGTGCGCATCGAGCGTCGGCAGCGCCTTGACCAGCTCCAGCAGTCCGCAGGCGGCAATCGCCGCCGCCGAACTGTCGCGCACCGCATCGGTGCCAAGCAGCGCCAGATCCCAGTGGCAAACATCATCTTCCGGCAGACGGTTCAGGAAGTAGTGCGCCAGGCTGCGCGATAGCTCAACCATCTGCTTATCGCCAGTGTGCTGATAGCTAAGCAGGAAACCGTAAATGCCCCACGCCTGGCCGCGCGACCAGCACGAGGTATCGCTGTAGCCCTGATGCGTATTGCCAAACCGCGGCTCGCCGGTCAGTACGTCCATATAGTAAGTGTGATAAGTCGAAGCGTCTTCGCGCACGATATAGTTCGCCGCCTGCTCAGCATGAGCCGTCGCCGCCTGGGCGTAGCGCGGATCGCCGGTCTGCTCGCTGGCCCAGTACAGCAGCGGCAGGTTCATATTGCAGTCGATGATCATCCGTCCCTGCTGCTCCGGATCGTTTAAATCGCCCCATGCCTGAATAATGTTAGCCGTTGGGTTAAAGCGCTCCATCAAACGATCGGCGGCCAGCAGCGCCGACTGGCGGGCGGCCTGGTTGCCGGTTAACCGCCAGGCGCTGACGCAGGAGAGCGAATAGAGGAACCCGAGATCGTGCGTCGCGGTATCAATACGCTGTTCAATACGCTGCGCGAACGAGGGTAAATAGCGCTCGGCGGCTTCGCGGAAACGCGCTTTACCGGTCATCTCCCACGCCAGCCACAGCTGGCCCGGCCAAAAACTGGTGGTCCATTCGACGTTGTCGGTACGCGGCCAGATACCGTTCTCACAGGCCTCGCCGGGGAACTTATCGCCGAAAGCGACGATATTTTTATCGAGCTTGCGCGTTACCCGAGCCAGCGCCTCTTCCAGCTTATGCCCCAACGCCAGGCGATCGACCTGATGCAGTTCGATAGGGCGTAACGCTTCGGTGATAACAGATTTGGTCATAACAACTCCTGAATTAATGTTTGGCCGGTTCAACCGAGGCGGTATCTAAAGCCGGATCAAAGGATCGTGATTCATCGCGCTTCGACTGGCAGCGCGAGAGCGTAAAGGCGGAAATCAGCGTGAATGTCAGGGCGCAGCAGCCCATCAGCAGATAGGTATGCTCAAAACCGATCTTGTCGTACAGGTAACCCGCAGGCGGTGCGACCACAATCGAGCCGACATAAATCATCGCCTGGTAACCCAGCAAATACATCGTCGCGTTGACCCGGCGGTTGAAGTGCTCGGCAATATATTTGAAGACCGAAATGAGCAGCAGCGCAATTTCGACGCCATAAAACGGTTTGATGATTGAGATAACGATCGGGTCACTGGTCAGGCCGGAGGCAATCAGCCGCGCGCCCACCACACAGCCGCAAAACAGCAGGCCTCGCTTGGCGCCGTAATGGTTCACCAGCCAGGGGATAAACATCATCATCACGAACTCCATCCCCGACTGGACGGTGCTCAGATAGCCATACCAGGCGTTACCCTGCTCTTTGGTAGCGAAGAACGACACGAAGTAGCGCGGGAACTGCTGCTCGGCGATAAACATCATCCATGCGACGCCCGCGACGTAGAGGCTGAACATCCAGAACTTACGGTTCTTCAACAGCAGGATGACATCGGCAAAGACAATTTTATTCGCGGAGATGACGCTGTTATTGCGCAGCTGCTCATCGCCGATTTTGAGGCTAATCAGCACCAGCAGCATCAGGACGGAGGTGCCGCTGCTGAGCAAGAAGTTAGCCAGCGGCGTGAAGTTAAACAGCAACCCGGATACCGATGCCGCCATCGCCCACCCCAGCGAACCCCACATTCTGATGCGGCCAAACTCCAGCCCGTACAGGCGGCTAAAGCGATCGGCATACGATTCCGAAGCCGCCACCCCGGCGTACCAGCCAAGACTCAGATATAACGCGCCGATGATAATCCCCAGCATCGCATGGCTTTGCAGCAGCGGTTGGTAAATCAGCGCGAAGAACGGCGCCATCAGCGCGGAAATCGCGCAGACAAAATAGAGCAACCACTTGCTCATGCCGATTTTGTCCATGATGTAGCCATACACCGGCTTCAGGATGACCGCGAAGACGCCGTTGATGGCGAACACGCTGCCGATGGTGATGCTATCCAGGCCAACCTTCTGGCTCAGCCACAAGGCATACAGGCCAAAACTGGATGACCAGGTGAAGAAGTAGAGAAAAATGAAGGTACTCATTTTGTACTGCGCGGCGCGTACGGACGATGATGTGCTCATAGCGATGCCTCCGGGGCCAGAACGAGCGTGGTTTCTTCCTGTGCCGTCACAAAGCGTACCGCGCCATCGCTAATGAGGGCCTGTGGACATTGTTGCGGATCGAAGTCGGCGGCATTGCCCGCCCACACCGCGCTGATCAACAGATGAACGCCAACGTCGAGTTCACCGCGCAACACCGGCACCGCCGCGCGCTCCGCGAACAGTAGATTGCTGTTTGGCGGCGTCAGCACCGTTTCACCCCGGCGGGAGAGCGGGTGTAAACAAAAAATCGCGGACGCATCGCGGGCGTTGCGTAACCAGCAAGCGCCATCCCCCTCCTGCGACTGTGGTAGCGGGCGGTTAGCCAGGCTAAAGCCGCCTTCGGCACTATCCAGCGCGCGCGGCGTATCGATACGATGGACACGCAGCTGCCAGTCGCCCAGCGCCAACAACCAGCTATCGATGACCACGTCATGCCACGGCAGCCAGCGGCTGTAGATCGTCCCATCGGCAGTGATCACGCTCTGGCATGCGCGACGGCCGCGCCAGTAGTTATCCTTCTCGGCAAGCAGCAGCATCGAATCAGGGGCGGCATGGTTCAGACCATAGCGCCCGCGCTCGATAGTGAAACCATAGCGAGCGGAGTAGGCAAATTTGCAGTATTTCGCTTCGGTATTAACGAAGTTGTTCAACTCCAGCTGGCCGGAAGTCAGCATCCACAGATGATCGGCCTGATGAACCACCACCTGATCCGCATGGGCGATCGTGTGCTGCGCGGCCAGCGGCGGCAGCGGCAGTTCTGTCGCCTGCCAGAAGGCATCATCTTCGCCTAACGCCAGCACCAGCATGGTTTTCAGCCCCCAGTACGGCGAACCCGGCGCGTTGTAATCTTCCGCCATCGCCAGGTTCGGGTAGCTGTAGCCGACGCTCAGTACCCCGTCGCGGTCGAACATCGGCTGCTTCAGCCACCAGCGCAGGTGGCGCAGAACAATGCCCTTAATCACCCCTGGCGAAAAGACCTCCAGCCCGGCGAAGGCCGCCGCGCTCCAGAACGCCGCCTCGGCAAAGCGGTAGGTCAGACTGCGGCCAAATGGGATCGCCGCGCCGTCGTCGGCAAAGAAGTGGATGAAGTCAGTAGAGAAACGCGCGGCCCGACGGCGCAGCTCCGCGCAGCGTTGCGGGTCGACAGCGGCCATCAGCTTCGCGTAAATCAGGCCGTAGAAATGGAAGCCCATCGAGATGTAGTAGTCACGCGGCCGACCCGGGCCATCGGAGTACCAACCATCGCCCAGATAGTAGCGCTCCATGGCGGCAAAATGGTCTTCCAGCGCTTGCGGGTTAGTCGGCATGCCGCTGTGATGGAAGCCGACCTGCACCAGAATCGGAAAGAAGTGCCAGTTGTTATCCGGGATATCCTGCGTTTCGCACTGCTTCAACCAGCGCCATAAATTCGCTTTCTCCGCCTCATTGAAGTGCGCCAGTACGGTCTCGCCCGCCAACGCCAGCAATAGCCCGTAGGCCGCCATCTCGACGATTCGCTGATCGTAAGGCGCGACTTCACCCCAATAATCGGCGTGCTGCGGGTTGGTGCCATTTTTTATCGCCTGCAAATAGAAAGAGAACTGCTGCGGCTCGCTACCGCCGGCCAGCAACGGCGTCACGCCCCATAGCAGGCGGGAAAAGGTTTCCATGCTCGCCACGTGCTGGCCGTAGTGGGCGGTAAAGTTCGCCAAATCAATACGGCTGGCGTCATGCTTAAAATAGGGCGCCACCGCGTTTAGCAATTCATTGACCAGCCGCTGCACCTCTTCCCGGCTTATCAGTGGGTTATCCAGATTAATGTTTTCAGGTTGCACAAGGTCCTCCCGTATAACACGAGGGTATTCATAAGTTATTGTTATTTAGCTTTTATCAAGCTTCGCGTGCGACGTCTGAATGAAGAGTAACCGCTTTTATTCGCGGCGCTGAGTGAGCGGACTCACAAAATTAAACCGCCATTTCATTTTCACTGGATTTTGTCGCTGGCGCGGGGGATAAATTGCAAATGATGGCGTAAAAATTTAAATCTATTGTCCTGGGGGGGAAAATGAGCGAGACGCAACTGCTGGAACGCATTACGCTCGATAAGCGAGCGATTTCTTTTAATCGCATGTATACCACCAGCGCGATTTACTATCACTGGCACCAGTGCGTTGAATTTCTTTATATTTCCAGCGGCTACGGCATCGTGGTGGTGGATAATCAGCATTACACCGCGCGCCCGGGGCGGTTATTTATCTTCCCTCCCTTCCGGTTACACAAAGTGCAGGTCGATCATAGCGATAAGAACCCTTATCACCGCACCACCATGCACATTGAGCAGTCGGTCGTCGACAGCGCGCTCAGCGCCTTTCCACGCCATCAGGCCCAGTTCGCTGCGCTGGCCGCCAGCAATTTACCGGCGCAAATCTATGACCTCAGCGAACACGCGGCATTTATCGAAAGGATCCTCGCGCAGTTTCATCAAATCGGAGGAAATGAACAGACCCCGGCTTGCGAAGTGGCTTTTCTGGTGATGCAACTGATGGCGTTTCTGCCTGAGCAACCACCGTCTTATCCACCACGCCAGCAGACCGCCGCCTCGCGGATCATGAGCTGGGTAGAGACCCACTACGCCAGTAAATTTTCTCTCAACCGGCTGGCCTTCGACCTGGGGCTATCGCGCAGTTACACCTCGCGGGTTTTCCGCCAGCAAACTGGCGGCAGCATCCACGAATATTTGCTGACCCGGCGCATAAAGCGCAGTTGCGATCTCCTGCGCAACAGCGACGAAAATATAGATGCCATTGCGCTGGCGGTGGGATTTAGCGAGGTGAGCTATTTCATCACTTGCTTTAAAAAGATGATGCGTCAGACGCCGCTGCAGTATCGTAAGGCCAGCCAGCGGCGCTCCGCTTTATAGTTAATCCATCGCCTGCTTAAGGCCAAGCTGACGGCGGCGCCAGGCGCTATCGCGGCTCGCCAACCAGTAGTACAGCGGCGAGGTCACCAGCAGTCCGACCAGCCAGGAGAGATCGGCACCGTTAAACCACGCCGAGACCGGGCCAACGTACAGCGGGGTATTCATGAACGGAATTTGCACCAGGATCCCGATGGCATAGGCCAGCAACGCGTGCGGGTTATAACGGCCATAAATACCGCCATCGACCTGAAAGATCGATTGAATATCGTATTTGCCTTTGTGGATGGCGTAGAAGTCGATCAGGTTGATCGCGGTCCACGGCACCAGCACCACCAGCAGGGCCAATACCAGGTCGATAAAGTGGCTGATAAAGTCCGCCGAGGCGAAGATCGCCGCCACTACGCAGCAAATAAGTACGATGACCGACAGCAGCGCGCGGCTGCGGCTACCGGGGATCCAGCGCCACAGGAAGGTCTGCACCAGGGTGATCACCGACATCACCGCGCCATACAGATTGAGAGCGTTATGGCTAATCACGCTCAGCAGGAACAGCACCAACATCAGCGGACCAATAGTGCCGGTCGCCAGCTTCACCGCATCCATGGTTTCGAGCCCCACTGGCGTCGCCAGCACCGCCACCGCGCCGAAAATAAACGACAGGCTGGAGCCCAGCGTCGAGCCAAGATAGGTGGTCCAGAAAGTGGCGGCGACAGGGACATCCGCTGGCAGGTAGCGCGAATAATCAGAGACATACGGAGCGAAGGCGATCTGCCATAGCGCCGCCAGCGACACGGTGGCCAACCAGCCCGAGAAGGAAAAACCGCCACGAGTTAAGAAATCGGCGGTATGCAGATGGGTAAAGATGTAGCCAAAACCGACCATAATGCCGATGCCCAGCACCCAGGTCCCGATCCGGTTAAGAATATGGATACATCGGTAGCCAATAATGCCAATCACACAGGATCCGACCGCGCCAATCACGATGCCCACCGGCAGCGGGACGGCGGGGGCGATGCCGTGTAGCGACTGCCCGGCCAATACGATATTCGAGGCGAAAAAGCCAACGTACATCACCCCGGCGATCGCCACCACCAGCAGCGAGCCGAAAGATCCGAACTGCGCCCGGCTTTGGATCATCTGCGGGATCCCCATCTGCGGCCCCTGGGCGGAGTGCAGCGCCATCAGCGCCCCGCCAACCAAATGGCCGACTAAAATCGCCGTCACTCCCCACAGGAGATTCAGATGAAATATCTGTACCCCCAGCGCACCGGTGACGATCGGTAGCGGCGCGATATTACCGCCAAACCATAGGGTAAAAAGATCGCGGGTTTTACCGTGGCGGTCTTCTGGCGGAATATAGCCAATAGTGTGCTTCTCAATAAGCGGCGGCGATGATTCTTTGGTCGGCATAGCATTCTCCAAAGTCAGGAACCATAAATAATGGTTGTGATGTGCAGGTGTTTTTATGTTTTGGAGATAATGCGCATTGTTTGCCAAAAGGGTAAATTACTTTGTTTATGGCTAATAGGAATAAAAATAATAATTAGCCCGCCAGCATATCGATAAATATCACAAAAAATTATCGCACCAGCGTATGTCAGATTAAATAATGATATTTCCAACGTAGCGACAAGCGCTGCAGAATAATGAATTGTCAGCCGGTGAATTTATGGTTTTTAATAAAAAACGGGCCGCTATTCGGCCCGTAGGTTTCGGTAAGTTAATACTTAAACGGCAGGCGTTTAACCAAATAACTTACCTTTCAGCAGATTAAGCCCGGCGGAAACCAGGTCGCCCTGAGCTGGCGCCTCGCCCTGCGGCGACAGGCCATCGACGATTTTTGGCAGATATTCGGCAATCAGCGATGAGGCGGTTTGTGAATCGACGCCCAGTTTCGCGCCAAGATCCTGCAGGGCCGGCGAACCGAACACCGAGGTGATCTGCTCGCTGTTCACCGACATATTACTCTGCTGGCTAATCCATGACTCGACGATTTCACCTAAGCCGCCGTTGCGGAATTTATCCATAATGCCCTGGATACCACCCTGCTGTTCAATCCAGGTCATGATCGCCTGAAGTTGTTCAGCTTTCCCGGCCTGCCCGCCAAGCATGCCGCCGATTTGATCTAATAATCCCATTGCAGACTCCATAAAACGTGGTTATTAATCCCTGATTCGCGGCTTACTTCGCCGGGATAATCAGTACTTGCCCCGGATAGATCTTATCAGGGTGCTTCAGCATCGGCTTATTGGCGTCAAAAATACGCTGATAGTCATTGGCGGATCCATACATCGTTTTCGAGATGGCGCTCAGGGTATCGCCGGATTTGACCGTGTAGTAACGGCTTTCCGCCCCGCTCTGCGTCACAGTAACGCTATCGTTGACCTGCCCAATCCCGGTGACATTACCGACCGCCACCAGAATTTTTTCCTTATCTTCCTGTGAACCGACGTCGCCTGTGATCGTCGCGGTACCATCGTCCGCTACGGCAATATTGACGTTTTCGGCGCCAGGCAGGTTAAGACTATCAATATGTTTTTTCAGCTTGTCGGCCTGATCTTCCTTGCTGCCGCCAGATACGGCATCCCAGATCTTCTCGCCCGCTTCTTTCACAAAACTTAATAATCCCATCTATCCATACCTCCATTACTGTTTCACGATGAATACTTTCATCAGACCCGATAATCATAGCTTATAAATACCGCTGACTTCCTTTAACAAATGTTCGACGAAGCGGGTCAGTTTTGGCAACGGGCGCAGATCCTGTCGCCAGAGCAGGTGGATAGGCCTGGGCTGCGGAGTGTAGTGTTGTAAAATACGCACCAGTCGGCCGCTGGCAAAATCCTCCGCCAGCAGCACTTCCGGCTGCAGCAACAGCCCGGCCCCGGCTACCGCCGCCATGCGCAGCGCGTAGCCGTCGTTGCAGCGCAGCACCGCATCGCGCTTCCAGCGCACTTCTTCATCGGCGCCGGGTAATCGCCACTCGTTACGCGCGGTCCACACCGTATGCGACAGACACTGATGCCCGGCCAGATCCGCGGGCGACTGCGGGGTACCGTGGCGCGCCAGATAATCCGGCGCCGCGCAAATCGCCATGCGGTAGGGCGCAAGGTATTTAGCCACCAGATCGGTACGCTGAATATCGCCGATGCGGATCGCCAGATCGATGCCTTCATCAACCAGATCTACCATCCGGTTCGTCAAATCGAGCTCGACGCGCACCTCGGGCCAGGCCTGCAGGAAAGAGGCGGTCAGCGGCGCAATAATGCTGGCGCCGAAGGAAACCGGCGCGCTCACCCGTAACGTGCCGGCTGGCGCCAACCGCAGCCGTTCAACCGAACGCTCGGCAATTGCCACCTGCTCAAGCACCCGCCTGGCTTCATCAAAATAAACCCGCCCGGCATCGGTCAGGCTTTGCCGACGGGTATTTCGCTCCAGCAGCCGGGTACCAAGCTGGCCTTCGATTAAAGCGATATATTTGCCGACCATCACCGCCGACATCTCCAGACGCGCCGCCGCGCCGGTAAAACTGCCGCACTCCACGACCGCGACAAATGTCTCCATTCCACGCAGCTTATCCATATTGCAAACCTCTGGTTAGTAATCATCTAACTTTTAGCCAGTTTATCCGACAATCGATTAATTAAAGAATGGAGACTCACTTCACTAAGGAGTCCGCGATGAAAATTATCGTTATTGGCGCCAGCGGTACCGTCGGCCGTGCAGTTACAGAAGAGCTCAGTCGTCAACATGAGGTTATTCGCGTCGGCCGCACCCACGGCGACGAGCAGGTCGACATCACCTCGCAGCACAGCGTGCAGGCGTTGTTTGAAAAAATTGGCCCGGTCGATGCCATCGTCTCGGCAACCGGCAATCTGTACTTTGGCCCGCTCAGCACGATGACCGACCACGATTTCGAGCAGGGGCTGCAGGATAAACTGTTAGGACAAATTCGCCTTGCCCTCACCGGCCAGCATTACCTCAACGACGGCGGTTCGATCACCCTTATCAGCGGTATCGTCGCCGATGAGCCAATCGCCCAGGGGGTGAATGCCACTACCGTCAACGCCGGGCTGGCGGGCTTCATCCGCGCCGCCGCCTGCGAACTGCCGCGTGGGATCCGCATCAACCTGATAAGCCCTACCGTGCTGAGCGAATCCGCCGAAGCCTATGACGGTTTCTTCCCTGGTTTTGTCAGCGTACCGGCGGCAACGGTCGCGCTGGCCTACCGTCGTAGCGTGGAAGGGATCCAAAGCGGACGGGTCTACAAAGTCGGTTACTAATACGCTTTCGGGCGGGAGGTCGTTTTCCTGCCCCTATTCTTGTCGGCAACTCAATGATTCACTGTCGCAAATATTGATCCGCTGCACACTATTCATTCTCTGTTGGTTATTGTGAAGCATCTCGCATAATCCTGTTTCCCCTATTATTCACAAGTCTTTATTCTCCTGATCGGGATAAATCTGAAGGCCATGATTTATATGTTAATTCTTTCGTTTCTCCGCAATATCTTAACCCCAGCAGCCCCATTTTATTACCCCATAATAAAAGCAGGGGCTTGTTATTTTAATCAGCGGTTCATCATTCTAATCCTGACGCTATATGGCAGAGCTTTATCTGCCTGATAAAAAGCCGCCAGATTGTTAATCAGAAAATAAGCAAGCGAATAGCATAAAGCTCTAAAAAATACAGAGCGCCGCGCGGCTACGTTTTTCCCGCGCCAGGTAAAGCATTTTTTTTATATCCAGCACCGATATTTTTTGTAATTTCGCAAATGCTACAGGGTTGTAAAAATGGTAAATGAAATGTTGTGATGAGTAGATTAGCTGTACTCCTCATTGAAATATCACTCTTACGCTGATGAAGACCAATAATGATGAGAGAGCACCATGACAAAACATCAATCTGTTAATGTCGAAAATCTTGAAAGTAATACCATCAGACCTATCCCTTTAAATATGCGTCACGGCAAACCAAGCGATCTGTTTACCATTTGGTTTGGCTCCAACATTATGCTGTTAACGGTGATAACCGGCGCAATGTCAGTGACGATTTTTCATCTTTCCTTTTTTTGGGCAGTGATTGCGCTATTTATCGGCAGCCTCGTCGGCGGGCTATTTATGGCGCTGCACTCGGCGCAGGGCCCCAAACTCGGCGTACCGCAAATGGTACAGACCAAGGGACAGTTTGGGTCCTATGGCTCAGTGCTGGTGGTCTCGATCGTCGTCCTGATGTATATCGGTTTTACCGCTTCCAGCCTGGTGCTGGGCGGGCAGTCGATGCATGCTATCTACAAGCCGATGAACTCGGACGTAGGGATTATCGTGGTCGGCGCGCTAAGCCTGTTCGCCACCATCTTTGGTTATAAGATAATCCACTCCTACGCGCGGATCATGTCGTGGATTTCCGGTATCGTGCTGGCGGCGACCTTCCTGTGGATCGTCTTTGTCCACGGCCTGCCGGCGGATTTTGTCGACCGCGGCGGCTTTAACAAAGTCGGCTTCTTAGGCGCCGTGTCCATCGCTGCGCTCTGGCAGCTGGCCTATGCGCCCTATGTCTCTGACTACTCTCGCTATATGCCCTATAGCACCAATGATAAAAGCGTGTTTTACGCCAGCTATTTCGGCTGCATTCTCGGCTCCTATCTGCCGATGGTGCTCGGCGTGCTGGTAGCCATCTGTATCGGTAATGACGATATTATTCAGGGCATTATGGACCTGACCGGCGGCATGGGGGCGCTAGTGATTGTCGTGCTGGCGCTGGGTATCGCCGCCACCAACTCGATGATGCTGTACTGCGGCGTGCTTTGTACCCTGACGCTCGGCCAGACCTTTATCGACGGCTGGTCGCCGATGGCGCGGGCGCGCATTATCACCGCCATTTTGACCATGCTGCTGGAGATCTTCCTCGCCATCTACGGCCAGGAAAACTTCCTGCTGATTTACACCAACTTTATTACCGTGCTGCTGTACGTGCTGGTGCCATGGACCGCGATTAATCTGGTCGATTATTATTTAGTGGCCCACGGCGAATATCACGTTGAGTCCTTCTTTAAACGCGATGGCGGTATTTACGGCTACTTTAATGCGACAGCGATCTCCTGTTATGTCCTCGGTATTCTGGTGGAGGTGCCGTTTATGTCAACCTCGATTTATACCGGGCCTATCGCCCTTTCCTTCGGCGGCGCGGATCTCTCATGGATTGTCGGTCTGTTAGTGGTATCACCGGTGTATTATTATTTCTCGAAAGCGAAGAGTGTCAAAAGCATGGCTTTTGCTAAAGAGAAAGTTTAACGCTCCACGTTCTTCCTCATTAAACCTGATTGACCCCGGCGTTATTCTCCGGGGTCTTTTTTATTTACGACGGGGAAAATAAGAAGCGCGCCGTGAATACGGCGCGCCGAAGATTAAGCAGACATCCAACGACAGAGATTCTTCAGCATCTGCTGGCACTTCTCCAACTGTGCTTCGCTGACGAACTCATCCGCTTTATGCCCCTGTTCCATGCTCCCGGGGCCGCAGATCAGCGTTGCGACGCCAGCTTCATCAAACAGCCCGCCCTCGGTGCCAAAAGCGACCGTCGAAAAGTCCTCGCATTCAGCCCATTGCGCCAACCAGCCGGCAAACGCTGACTGCGGATCGCTCAGCAGGCCGGGATACTGACTTAGCGGCTGCAAAGTGATGGTCGATTCCGCCGCCGTGGCGCGCATTTTTGGCAACAGTTCGCTTTCAGCGTACGCCTGCAGCGAAGCCAGCGTGTCGTCGAGCGAAACATCGGGTAAATGGCGGATTTCAAAATCGAACTGGCAATGCTGCGGGACGATATTCAGCGCCGCGCCGCCCTTAATCACCCCCACCTGCAGGGTGCTGAAAGGCGGGTCAAAACGCGTATCCTGCTGTCGCGCAAGCTCTTCTCCCAGCGTCTCCAGGCGACCAATCAGCTTCGCCGCCCAAGTAATCGCATTCACCCCGTCAGGCGCATAGGCGGAATGGCACGCACGGCCATGGACATCACAGCGCATCGCCAACTTCCCCTTATGGCCATATACCGGGCGCATCTCCGTCGGCTCGCCGATAATGCACATCGCCGGCTTCTCTTTCGAGGCCTTCAGATGGGCGACCAGGCTGCGAACGCCAAGGCACCCCACCTCTTCATCGTAGGAGAAAGACAGATGCAGCGGCATGCGCAGCGGTTGGGCGAGAAAATCAGGGATAGCAGCCAGCACACAGGCGAGAAAACCTTTCATATCGGTGCTGCCACGGCCATAGCAGCGGCCATCGCGTTGGGTTAATGCAAAGGGAGGAACCGTCCATGGTTGGCCATCAACCGGCACCACATCAGTATGGCCGGAGAGCATAACGCCGCCGGGCCCCGCAGGGCCCAGTCGTGCATACAAGTTGGCTTTTTTACCTTCCGCGTCGTAAAACCGTTGCGTCTCGATAGCGAAGCCGTGGAGATAATCCGCAATATCGTCGATCATCGCCAGATTCGATTCGCGGCTGGTGGTGTCAAACGCCAGCAGCCGCGCCAGAATATCTTGCAGCATACTATTCATCGCCGGGAACTCCGTAACTGGGGGCCTCCCGCGGATCGAGCGCGCGCGTCACGTAGGCCTGCATTTGCGGCTCATATGCCTGCCACAGCGCCGCCAGCTCGCCAATCGGGTCCGTTTCGCTCCAGTCGACGCGCAGATCCACCAGCGGCCAGGAGTAATCATCGACGACATTGACCGCCGCCGAATGTACTGGCCCGGCTTCGCCCCCCTGCGCGACGCCAGCCTGCAGCGCGGCCACCAGCCGCGTCGCCAGCTCGCCATCGGTTTGCGCGAACGCCGCAATCATCGCGTCAATGACGGCCTCAGAAGCCAGCATGTTGCCAGCGGCGATACAATTATCTCCCTGCGCGACGTGCCAGGTCCCCAGGGTTTTATCGCCGCTGAACCACGCGGTCTGGCCATTGGCGTCAATGGCGATAATCTGCCGGTAGCGGCTGAAATCATCTTCCGCCAGCGCCCGGCGCATCGCCTTCTCCGCCGTCAATCCCTGTTCCATCTGTGCCAGGGTCAGTTGACCCAGCGCAGGTAAGGTAATGTTTTGACTGGAGACCGCGCCAATGCCCGCCTGCAGCCACGGGCAACGCGCGCCGACGGCGATACTTGAGGAACTAATCGCGATACCAAACTGCCCGCTTTCCGGGCAGCGTGCGGCAATAGAAAATGTCATCCTGCCTCCTTATTACGCCGCGTCATCAGGGATAACGGCGACAACATCGATTTCCATCAGCCACTGCGGTTGCGCCAGCGCGGAAATCACCAGTCCGGTGGAGATCGGGAACACGCCTTTTAACCATTTTCCCACTTCCTGATAGACCGGCTCGCGATAGCGCGGGTCGATAATATAGGTGGTGGTTTTGACGATATGCGACAGGTCGCTACCCGCCTCTTCCAGCAGCTGCTTAACGTTTTTCATCGCCTGTTCAGCCTGCGCCCGCGGGTCGCCAAGGCCGACCAGATTGCCTTCAAAATCAGTCCCCACCTGGCCGCGAACGTAAACGGTATTCCCGGCACGCACCGCCTGACATAAATCATTATCCAGAGTCTGGTTGGGGTAAGTCTCTTTGGTGTTGAACATCCGAATACGAGTATGGGTTGGCATAAGGTTTATCCTGTTCAATGAGTGATAATTAGCGCTGGCTGGCGTCCTGGTATTGGCTATATTTACGGCGAGTGGCGATATGATCGGCAATATGTTTCGCGTCGTGCCAAACGCCCCAGATAAAGGTTGACCCCCGGCGAGACAGCCACGGCAGACCCAGGAAATAAACCCCCGATTCGCTGGAGACCCCGCGCTGATGCTGAGGGCGGCCTTGCTCGTTGAAGGCGTTGACGTTGAGCCAGCTGTAGTCCACCGCATAGCCGGTGGCCCAGATAATGGTGCTAATCCCCGCCTGCGCCAGATTGAGCGACAGGATTGGCGAGGTCATGCAGGCCGGGTCAGGTAAGAACTGCCGCGCGGTAGGCTCTTCCGGTAAATCCAGACCATTGGCGGCAATGTACGCATCAGCGGCATCCAGCAGCGACAGGTAGTTTTCATCACCAAGGCGAATGTTCTCGACGAGGTTGTTTTTAAACGAGACGGTACCCTCGGCAAAGGATTCCGTCAGGCCGACCAGGGTAATGCCACGATGGGCCAACTCACGGAAATCAACCGTATGCCCGCCGTGCGCACCGCTGACCGCGATGGTGACGTGCTCTTTACCCGGCTCGCTGGCGGGCGCGTCCCACAGACCCAGTACGCCTAGCCACCAGCAGAAATCCCGGTTGCGATAGGCACGCGGCGGGCGATCGTGCGCGCCAACTGATAAATAGACCTGGCGGCCCGCGCGCTGCAATTCATCCGCGATTTGTACGCCGGACGATCCCGCGCCCACCACCAGCACCGCACCTTCCGGCAACTGCTGCGGGTTGTAGTATTTCGCAGAATGGATTTGATGAATGGCGCTGTCGCGCGGCGCGATCGGCGGGATCACCGGCTTCTGGAACGGCCCGGTCGCCGCCACGATATTCAGCGCCTCAATCACGCCGTCGGTGGTTTCGATAGTAAAACCAGGGCGCCCGTGGTTGCGCACCGCGCTTTTGACTTCCACGCCAGTGCGCACAGGGAGATTGAACTCGCGCACATAATCAGCAAAGTACTGCGCCACATCATCCTTCGGGATAAAGGCATCGGGATTACCGCCTTTAAATTCCATTCCCGGAAAACGGTCATGCCACGCCGGACCATTCGCCACCAGCGAATCCCAGCGCCCGGTGCGCCAGGCTTCGGCAATGCGGTTCTTTTCCAGCACCAGATGCGAAATCCCCTGTTTAGTCAGATGTTCGCTCATGGCAATACCGGCCTGACCCCCGCCAACAACCAGCGTCTCGATTTGTGTTTTTTCTACGGTCATAAATGTGTCCTTCGAATGATGTTCTGCACAGAACCGAGGTTAATAAACCGTTACACACAGGTAAATTATTATAAATTTAGAACCTGAGAATAAAATAATGATGCAGCGGCGCAATGCCCGCCGCCAGCCGATTTCCTGCCGGCGAAGGGGCCGTATTTATTTTTCAGATGCGGAATGAGTAAAGAAAAAAAATAGAATAGTTTTCGAGGCTCATAAAAATATATTCAAAGCCTCGTTTTTTTATTGGTAATAAGCGGGAGATAAGCGATTAATATATTTACCCGCGCTCGCGGCGGGTAAATATCATCATTCAGGCCACTTTAGCGTCCAGTTGCGGCGGACTCAGCACCGCATTGCGGCAATATTCCATAAAGAGTTTGGTCGGTTTGGTCGGCTCGCTACTGCGCAGATGCGCCATCACCAGCGCCGAATTCGCCATCTCATCCTGAATTTCCACGCAGCGCACCTGCTGGCCGTCATAGGTCATGTCATTGACCGGGCGGGTCACCAGCACCGAGAAACCCAACCCCTGACCCACCATGCAGCGCACCATCTCAATCGACGGCGAACTGTACGCGACCTGCGGATTGTAGCCCTTATCTTTGAAAATACTGATGAAGTAGTTTTTGCTCGGCACCACGTCCAGCAGAATCATCGGCAGGTTGCTCAACTCGGACAGCCGCACGGAATGACGCTGGGCCAGCGGGTGATCCGCCGGCAACAACGCGTAGGGTTTCTGCGGCGCGTTGAGGCTTTCGGTATAAATCGACGTATCCAGTTCAAGATCGTAGAGAAAAGCCAAATCAAAACGCCCGCGGTGCAGGCCGTGAGCAATCTCATGTTGTTCGCCGTCGTAGATTTTGATGGTGATTTCCGGATAGATCTTCTTAAATCCGGCCATCAGCAGCGGCATATACAGCGGTGCGGCGGTCTCAAAACAGCCGATAGAAATAATGCCGGAGACCAGTTCATTATCGGCTTTCGAGTTTTGCTCGAATTGATATGAAAGCCGCAGCAGCTCTTTCGCCTTTTCATAAAAACGTTGCCCGCTCGGGGTCATCGATACGCCCTGGGCGTGGTGGCGAATAAAAAACTGCTGCTCAAACATATCTTCCAGCGTCTTCACGGCGATGGAAATGGACGGCTGCGCGATATGCAGCTGGCGTGAGGCTTCAGCAATACTTTCCGCCTCGACGACGGCCACAAAGTATTTGAGCTGTTTCAGGGTAAAATGGGGCATGTGATACCTTATTTTTTATCATCAAAGAGGCAGGTTGATTAGCATTAAACGATGAACACCCCGGCCTGCAACCCTCGCCCGCGAAAAAGATCAACAATCCGACCGCGATCAGATTTTTACAGAAAATTAACAGACGCTCGCCGAGGAAAGTGCGAGCGCCAGACGATCGTTCACCGGCCAGTATAGGCAGGATGAGTCAAAATCAGGCATACAACTGTCTTATATTACAAGGTATTAATTGTACTTCCATTCACTCAATCGCTCTGGCGGGCGATCTCATTTCACTGTGATTTACTTCCTCTTGAATATTATTTTTATTTTCAATTTTTAAATTTGAAAACATTTAATATCGCTAAAGACGTTCCCGACGCGCCGTCGAAGAAAATAAGCACAAAACAAAAATTCGTTGAATTACAACTTATTGAAAAATAGCAGAACATAATTATTTGAACGCGATCACAACGTATTAGCGCTCCCCCTGAAGCATGAAAAACCGCTTCCGTTGGCTAACAACGATTTTTATAGAGGTTGCCTCAATTTTTAGTCCTTTCTCGCCGCATTGCCCTCCTGCATCATGAACTCAAAGAAACAAATAAATAACAATTACGCAACATGCGAAGGAGAAGGTTCATGTCTGATAGAAACTTTTGGCAGCGCAAGCTGCAGGAGCAGCGCTTTATCAGCCACGCCATTATCGATGGTCAACCGTACGTCGCGAAAAGCCGCCAGGTCTGCCCCGCCGTCAATCCGGCAACCAATACGGTTCTGGCGGAAGTCACGTCACTGCAGGCGGAAGATATTGATATCGCCGTCGCTTCCGCACGCCGCGCGTTTACCTCCGGGGTCTGGTCCGGGCTGGCGCCGCAGGAGCGTAAACGCGCGCTGCTGCGCCTGTCAGCGCTGATCCTCCAGCATCGCGAAGAACTGGCGCTGCTGGAGAGCGTCAGCATGGGGAAACCGGTCAACGATGCGCTGACGATTGATGTTCCCGGCGCCGCGCACATCCTCAGTTGGTATGCCGAAAGCGTAGATAAAATCTACGATGAAGTCGCGCCTGCCAAACCCGGCTCGCTGGCGACCATCACTCGCCAACCGATCGGCGTGGTCGCCGCTATCGTGCCGTGGAATTTCCCGCTCGACCTCGCCTCATGGAAGCTGGGTCCGGCGCTGGCCGCCGGTAATAGCGTGATCCTCAAGCCTTCGGAAAACGCGCCGTTCAGCGCCCTACGTCTGGGCGAGCTGGCGCTGGAAGCCGGTATTCCGCCGGGCGTGCTCAACGTGGTGACCGGGCTGGGAACCGAAACCGGTCGTGCCCTGGGATTGCATCACGATATCGACACCATCGCCTTCACTGGATCAACCGCAGTCGGCAAAGCCTTTATGGCCTATTCGGCGCAATCCAACCTGAAACAGGTATGGCTGGAGTGCGGCGGCAAGAGCGCCAATATCATCTTCGCTGACTGCCAGGATCTCGACCTGGCCGCGGAGAAAGCGGCATTTGGCATCTGTTTTAATCAGGGCGAAGTCTGTTCCGCAAACTCCCGCCTGCTGGTTGAGCGCCCGGTTTACGCGGCCTTCATTGCCAAACTACAGGAAAAAATGCAGGCCTGGGCGCCAGCGCATCCATTCGACCCGGACGCCCGCATGGGGGCAATGGTCAGCGCCGGGCATGCCGAAAAAGTGATCGCCGCCATCCGGCGCGCGGAAGACGATGGCGCCACGCTGCTCACCGGCGGGCGCGCGGTAGAAATCGACGGCGTCGCCAACTACGTCCAGCCGACGCTGTTGGCCAACGTCAACGAAGAGATGGCGCTGTGGCAAGAAGAGATCTTCGGCCCGGTGCTGGCGGTTTGCGCCTTCGATAGCGAACAGGAGGCGGTACATCTGGCGAACAACCATATTTACGCCCTGGCCGCATCATTGTGGACCGATAACCTGCACCGCGCCCACCGCGTCGCCGCGCAGCTTACTGCCGGAACGGTATCGGTGAATACCGTCGATGCGCTGGACGTCACCGTGCCCTTTGGCGGCAACAAACAGTCGGGCTTTGGCCGCGATCTGTCGCTGCACGCCTTCGATAAATTCACCAGCCTCAAAACAACCTGGTTTCAGTTTCGCTAGTGGGCCGCAGCCTGCGTCACTTTTTACATTTCAGCAGACAGGAGAGACGAAATGACTAATCCAAGCAATCAGAACCGTTCGACGTCCGATTACCAACATTCAGATGCGGCTCACCATATTCATGCCTTCCTGGATCAAAAAGCGCTGAACGCCGAAGGGGCGCGCGTCATGGTACGCGGCGAAGGGCTATACCTGTGGGACAACGACGGCAATAAGTATCTCGATGGGATGTCCGGCCTGTGGTGTACCCAATTGGGCTACAGCCGTCAGGATCTGGCGGATGCCGCCGCAGCGCAGTTCGCCAAACTGCCCTATTACAACATGTTCTTCCACACCACCCATCCGGCGGTGATCGAGCTTTCCGAACTGCTGTTCAGCCTGCTGCCGCCGCACTACAGCCACGCTATCTATACCAACTCCGGTTCGGAATCGAACGAAGTGCTGATTCGTACCGTGCGCCGCTACTGGCAGATCCTCGGCAAGCCGGAGAAAAAGGTGATGATTGGCCGTTGGAACGGTTATCACGGTTCCACGCTGGCGGCGACCGGGCTCGGCGGTATGAAATTCATGCATGAAATGGGCGGCATGATTCCAGATATCGCCCATATCGATGAACCCTACTGGTATATGCACGGCGGCAACCTGACTCCGCAGGAGTTCGGCCTGCGCTGCGCTCGTCAGTTGGAAGAGAAGATCCTTGAACTGGGCGCGGAAAACGTCGCCGGTTTTATCGCCGAGCCGTTCCAGGGCGCGGGCGGCATGATCTTCCCACCGGAAAGCTACTGGCCGGAGATCCAACGCATCTGTCGCCAATACGATGTGCTGCTGTGCGCCGATGAGGTGATTGGCGGCTTTGGCCGTACCGGTGAATGGTTTGCGCATCAGCACTTTGGTTTCGAGCCGGATACGCTGTCGATTGCCAAAGGACTGACATCAGGCTACGTGCCGATGGGCGGTCTGGTGCTGAGCAAACGCATAGCCGAAGCGCTGGTGGAAAAAGGCGGCGTCTTCCCGCACGGCCTGACCTACTCCGGCCACCCGGTAGCGGCAGCGGTGGCGATCGCTAACCTGAAAGCCTTACGCGATGAAAACCACGTGACCCGGGTACGTACAGATACCGGCCCATACCTGCAAAAAACGCTGCGTGAAGTCTTCGATAACCATCCGCTGATTGGCGAAGTTCAGGGCGCCGGGCTGGTTGCCGCCTTGCAGTTTGCTGAGGATAAAGCCACCCGCAAACGCTTTGCCAACGAAAACGAACTGGCCTGGCGCTGCCGCACCATCGGTTTTGAAGAAGGGGTGATTATTCGCTCGACGCTGGGACGCATGATCATGGCCCCGGCACTGATTGCCGGACATAGCGAACTCGATGAGCTGATTGAGAAAACCAAACGCGCCGTTGACCGCACCGCCAAAGAGATTGGCCTGCTGTAGGATCATTAAATAGCGTCTTTCATTACCGCAAAGCGGAGGCACCCTGCCTCCGCTTTTACATTCTCATCCGTCAGCAGGTACACTACGCCCTCAATTTGCCTGACTGAATGCCCCATGTTGAAGACGTTACGTTTTATTCTCCCGCTGCTGGCGCTGGCCGCCGCTATCGCCTGGTGGCTGACGCCGCACTACTCCGCAGAAGAAGAAAGCTATTACCGCTCGGTATTCTGCGTCATTGATCACCGCGACCCGCAGGCGTTTCTGCATGATATGGAAAACATTGTCGAGGGCGGCAACGCCGATTACGCCTTGCGCAAAAACCACTATATTTCCGCTCTGGGCGACAAGATGCTCAGCACCTGGCAGCAGCTTAGCGAAGAGGAGCAAGCGGCAATCGGCGAAGACCAGCAGCGCTGCCGCCAGCTCATGAGTGAAAAACAGCAGCGCTAAGCGCGGGCCTTTTCGCCCCGTCCTTTAGTCAAGAGCCGTTATCCATCAGGCCGGTGATCCGGGCTTTTTCCTGTCCATATTGCACCGCGGCGCCCTGTTGGTGAAAACGCAAATACGCAAGGCTAGTGACCACCAGGCTAATCATCCATGAAATATCGGCGCCGGGGATCAGGTGCGCCCACGGGCCGGTATAGAAGGCGTTTTCAACAAACGGCACCTGCACCAGTACGCCGCCAAAGTAAACCAGCAGCGCACGGCGATTTACCAGCCCGTAACGCCCGCCGTCGGCGCTAAAAATGGCGGCGATGTCGTAATGCTGCTTATTGATAACGTAAAAATCGAGCAGGTTAATGACGCACCACGGGATGAGGACGCCAATTAACGCCCAGATCAGATTCAGGAAGAAGGCGACAAAATTGGCCGCCGCCGCTACCGAGACGAACACGCCCCCCACTAGCACCACGGCAGAAAATAACATCCGCACCCGCGCATCCGGCCGCCACTGCGGGCGAAAAGTCTGCACAGCGGTGATCAGCGAAAGAACCGACCCATAGAGATTCATCGAGTTATGGCAAATAATGTTGAGCAGAAACAGCACCATCAGTATCGGCCCTAATACTCCGGTCGCCTGGCGCACCGCCGCCATCGCATCCCCTTCGCCGCCGACGACGTTAATCGCCGCAACCCCCACCAGAAAGGCCAGAATCGTGCCGCAGCAGGCCCCCGCCCAGGTGCAGATAAACGGTTTAAACACACCGATATTTTCTGGTAAATAGCGAGAATAATCAGAAGTATAAGGTGAAAAACTCATCTGCCAAACGGCGCAGATACAGAACGTTGCGAACCAACCGTTGAGACTGAATGAGCCTCGATGCCAGAAGTCAGCCGGCAAAGGCTGCGTGAGCATCATCACCAACCCCACTAACAGCGCCGTGCCCATCACCCAGGCGCCGATTTTATTAATGCGGTGAATAAAGCGATAGCCAATCACACCAATCAAGGTGGCGGCAATCGCGCCAATCACCGTCGCGCTGGTCACCGGTATCGCCGGTATGACATTGTTGATGACTTTTCCGGAGAGCGTCACGTTTGAGATAAAAAAGCCAAGATAAATCATGGTGGTGAACGCGACCACCAGCAGCGAACCGTAGCGGCCGAACTGCGCCCGGCTCTGTACCATTTGCGGGATGCCGACTCGCGGCCCCTGTGCGGAAGTGAGCGCCAGAAAAAGCCCGCCAAACATATGCCCGGCAATAATCGCGCTTATCGCCGACAGAATATTAAGATGAAACGTTTGCGTGGATATCGCGCCGGTCACCACCGCCAGCGGCGCGATATTGGTACAAAACCATAAGGTGAAGAGGCTGCGCGCCTGGCCGTGGCGTTCGTTGGCCGGAACGTAGTCCACCGTCTTATTTTCAATTACGTGGTTTCGGGACATTTTATCCTCCGTTAATGGGGATTTTTTTCTTTCATGTGTAGGGTTCGAATGTCTAAAAAAGAGCACAGCCAGCCCTGGGAACGCAGGGTTCCCGGGAATACATGCTGGGGTTATTCCGTTAAGACAGTGGCGGTAACGCGCTGCTGGCGTTACCGCAACCGACCGTCGCGCCGACCATAGCGCGAGGAGAGAAACACGTCGCTTCAGCGCATGATAAAGGGATCGTCGATCGGCTCATCGCTGGTACGCAGCCACACCGTTTTGGTGGTAGTGAACTCCAGCGCCGCTTCCATTCCGCCTTCCCGTCCATGGCCGGAAAGACCGTATCCGCCGAAGGGTGCCAGCGGCGATACCATGCGATACGTGTTTATCCAGACGATCCCGCAGCGGAGATCGCGGGTCGCACGGTGGGCGCGGGCCAGATTGCGCGTAAAGACGCCAGCCGCCAGTCCGTAATCGGTAGCATTCGCCAGCCGTATGGCTTCCGCTTCATCACGGAAGGTCACGACGGAAAGCACCGGGCCGAAAAGCTCGCGCACCACGCTTTCCGCCTGCGGCGCGGCGGAACAATCGAGGATCGTCGGCGGATAGTAATAGCCAGGGGAGTCAATGGCGTCATGGCCGATCACCAGCCGGGCGCCCTGCTCCAGAGAGCGGTTGACGACCTGCTCGATGAGCGTCTTCTGGCGTTGCGTACACAGCGGGCCAAATTGCGTCGTCATGTCGTCCGGGCTGCCGATGACAATCCGTTTGACGCGCTCGACCAATTTCTCCAGCAACTGCTCTTTGACGCTTTCCGCTACCAGCAGGCGCGAACCGGCGACGCAACTCTGCCCGGAGGCGGCAAATATCGCCGCAACCTGCGCGTTGGCGGCGCTGTCCAAATCCGCATCCTCAAAGACGATAAAGGGCGACTTACCGCCCAGCTCAAGGGTGGTTTTGCTGAGGTTTTCCGCGCTGTTGCGCACAATATGCCGCGCGGTCTCAGGGCCGCCGGTAAACGCGATATGGTCAACATCTGGATGGGTGGTTAACCGCGTCCCGCACGCCTCGGCGAAACCGGTAATCACGTTACAGACGCCCGCCGGGAAACCGGCGTCAGCAATCAATCGTGCAAAAGCCAGCAACGGCGCGGGGGCGCTTTCTGCCGCTTTGACAACCAGAGTACAGCCCGCCGCCAGTGCCGGACCGATTTTCACCGCCGATAAAAAGAGCTGGCTGTTCCACGGAATAATCGCGGCCACGACGCCAACCGGTTCACGCCGGGTCCAGGTTTCGGTATCCGCCTTATCAATCGCCAGCGTACGGCCTTCCAGTTTATCGGCAAGACCAGCGTAATAGCGATAATACTCAGCCACATAGGCAATCTGCGATTGCGTTTCGCGAATAATTTTCCCGGTGTCCAGCGTTTCAAGCCGCGCCAGTTCAGCGGCGTTTTGCTCAACCAGCTCGGCAAGCTTCAACAGCAGCTTGCCGCGAGCGCTGGCGGTTAGCCCGCGCCAGACCGGATCGTAAAACGCCCGCCTGGCGGCGGCAACGGCGCGATCCACTTCCTCGCCCCGCGCTTCGGCAATTTCCGCCCACGGCTGGGCGGTCGCCGGGTTAAGCGATGAAAAGCGCGCCGCGCCGCGCTCAAACATACCGTCTATATAAAGATCGAACGATTCCATCTCGGCACCTGTTAACGAAATTCGGGCATAACTTGCTGAATAAAACGGGTCAGTGACGCCTTTTTCCGCTCAAACGTCATGCCGCTATCAATCCATAACGCAAACTCGTCATAGCCCAGCGCTTCATATTTTTTCAGCCGGGTGATGATTTCATTCGGCGTACCGATGGCGAGATTTTTACGCATGGCGGCAGCGGAATAATAGGTATTGGCGGCAATCTCTTCGTCGCTGAGCGGCTGAATTAGCCCCTGACTTACTGGACGCTCATTCTTAAACCAGGCGCCGAAATAGTTATAAAAACGGTTAAGCTCTTCGGCGGCCTGCTGCGCGTCCTGCTCATCTTCCGCGACGAAGCCGTGCTGCAGCAGCATAATTTTCAGCGGTTTCTCCGGCGCCAGGCGCTGGCGGGTTTCGTGGAAACATTCCGCCAGGCGGACGATCTCTTCTTCGCCCTGATGCAGCGGCGTCACCTGCACGTTGCAGCCGTTACTGACCGCAAACTCATGACTATTCGGATCCCGAGCGGCAATCCAGATCGGCGGATGCGGCTGCTGCTTGGGCTGCGGCGATGAGGTCGATGACGGGAATTGCCAGTATTCTCCCTGGTGCGCGTAATCCCCTTCCCACAATTTTTTCACGGCAGGCACCAGTTCGCGCATCCGCTGCCCGGCTTCCCAGGCATCCAGACCAGGCATCAAACGCTGGTATTCGTAGTTGTATGCTCCGCGCGCGATGCCCAACTCCAGGCGACCGCCGGTGATGATATCGGTCATGGCCGCCTCACCAGCCAGCCGCAGCGGGTGGTTAAACGGGGCAATGATGGTGCCAGTGCCCAGACGCACCCGGCTGGTACGGTTGGCTAAATCGGCGAGATTAATAAACGGGTTCGGCGCAATGGTAAAATTCATCCCATGATGCTCACCGGTCCAGATCGCGTGCATCCCGGCTTCATCGGCCATTTCGCACAGCGCCATCATCTCGTTGTAGAGCTTATCCTGCGGCTCATCCGGCGAGATACGTTCCATATGAATAAAGAGAGACAGTTTCATTTGGGGCTCCAGTATACATTCAGCTAGCGAATTGCTTGATTGACCCGCTCAGTTCATCACCGTAGTAAATACTGTAATTGCCGACGGCACTTTCACGCACAAAACGGTTCATCAAGGATTTCAGCGCCGAATCGCCAATCGGTAGCGCCGACAGTTTTTCCAGGTCGTACCATTGCGCGTGCTGTAGAACCGGCCGCTCGCTTTCCGACTCGGTCGGCAGCGCGCACAGCAACACGATATGCTGTTTATTGTTCTGACGATCTTCATAAACCGAATAAACAAAGCCCGGGCTGGCGTTAATCCCCAACTCCGCCATTAACGCCTTCAGCGTGTCGTCGACGCTGCCTTTCGCCACGCTGCGAGTCGGCAAGCGATAGCTCTCACCGTGTGGCACCATCACCGCCTGACCGTTGAACTCAATCAATGCGCTCACTTCAACGCTTAAGCGATTAATCAACGCTTCGGCATTGTGATACGGCGTGAAATAGGCCCCGCGATAGTAGCCCAGCCCCGCGGTGCCGACGGAATCAAAACCTTCAACCCTGCCCAGCAAAATCGCGTGATCGCCGGCGTCGATGACCTGATGCAGCGCGCAGTCGAACCATGCGGAACTGTCATCGATCAGCGGCGTGCCGTTTTCACTGGCGCGCCAGTCAATCAGACTGAAGCGGTCCTCAACTTTCTGGGCGAAGATGTTGGAGGTTTCTTTCTGCTGTTCCGCCAGAATATTGACCGCGAAATAGGCGCACTCGGTGAAGTTGCTGAAGTTGGCCGAACGTTTATCGATGCTGACCAACAGCAACGCTGGATCCAGCGATACCGAAGAGAAAGAGTTGGCGGTAAAGCCAATCGGCTCGCCGTTTTTATCACGGCTGGTGACGACGGTGACGCCGGTCATAAACGCGCCAAAAGCGTCGCGGAGTTGTCTACGTTTATCTGTTTGCATGAGAGAGTCCCGCCATATCGGCATTGTTGCTCTGTCGCGCCGAGCCGCACTGCAAGAAGCTCAGCAATTCATGGTTGACGCGCAGGGCATCGGTCAGACTGACCATATGCCGGGCGCCGTCGATAATGACCGCCTGACCCAGCGGCGCCGCCGCCGCCATCTCCTGCGCCATTTGCGGGCTGGAGTTGGCATCCAGTTCACCGGTCAACACCAGTACCGGGCAGCGGATCTCCCGCCAGCGATCGGCATAGACCCGATCGCCGCTGGCAAAGGCCTGATATGCAGCGGCGTAGCCTTGCACATTCACCTCCGCCAGCCAGCCGCCTACCTGTTCACGCAGGATGGCTTCCCCGGCGTCGTTGCTAAACCAGCGCGCCAACGGGGAATCCAACTGCGCCTCGCCGTCCGCCAGTTCGCGGGCCCGCTGCAGCACGGCGCGACGCGCCTGCTCGCTGCGGCGAAACACGCCACTCATCACCACCGCATGGCTCACCCGCTGCGGATGGTCAATGGCCAAACCTGAGGCGATAAGCGCCCCCATCGAGTGACCCGCGACCGCAAAACAACGCTCGGGCTGGGTACGCAGAAAATCATTCAACCAGGCCACGTAGTCCGTTAAGGTCGCCGGATGATGGAAAGCCTCGCTATTGCCATGTCCCGGCATATCGACGGCAATTACCCGGAAATGGCGGCTCAGCGCCTCAATTTGCGGATACCAGGACGCCGCATTCATACCGACGCCGTGGATCAGCACCAGCGGCTCGCCTTCGCCAGCCTCCAGATAGCTGACCCGCATCTGACGATCAGACAGCTGCTGGGTTTTGCGCATCATGGCCTAACTCTTTCAGGTCGGAGTAACGGTTACCAATACGGTGATGCGGGCGTCCGCCCAGCGCCGCACCCAGCGCAATAACGATTTCGTCATAACGCGGCGCATCGCTGATGTTGAACTGCATCGTCAGATAGTGTTCGCGGCTGCCTTCGTCGTTCTTGTTCATCATCGGGATCAGCACCGGTGAATTAGCCGGACCACGAGTGTTGTTAAATGCCAGGTAGCTCTTGCTCTGTACCGCGCTACGGTAGTGGTTGCCAAAATGCAGCGTATGGATAAGCGCCGAGGCATGCTCCAGCTCGCCATCAAGACCGACGATCGCGCTTTTCCCAAACGCTTCGACTTTTTCACCGCCGCCGGCTTCCTGCAGAATCAGGCCGGTAAGTAGCTCGCCAAGGATCGGCGCGAATTCACGGATTTGCGGGGCGAGGTCGTCGACATAGCCCAGCCCTGCCCACGGGTTGCGGATCACCGCCGCGGCGGCAATCATCACCAGCGGTTTTGCAGCCGCTTTACCACCATCGACATACAACGTTTCCGTTGTGACTAACGTTTTACGAATCGCCGGATGCATAGCCTCTCCTCAATAAAGGTTAACAACTTGCTAATTAAATGTTTCGCAAGTGGTATAGCATCGGCGAAATTAACATGTCAAAATATGGTATACCATCATACGGTATGTTTTTATGCCGAATCATGATGAGAGATAAAGCGATTTTTAATTATTTAACTTTATGATTTTTATTAGATTTAAAGAAATTACATGACGTTTTCCCGCTTAAAAACCGGATAAACGCAAGGGTGGGAAGCGGTGAACATTTCACCACTTTGAAATGAACTAAAATCAAAGTGTTAGGATAACGACGGTCGCAGCGCGTTTTTTTCTTCAGCAGAATGCAGATTTGTGAGCCAGCGCAATTTCCTGGCTTCCGGAGAAGTGAATCGCCAGTACCTCACCGCGGACTAACGTTGCGTCGCCTGACGAAAGGGTGCTAATAGTACAGCGATTCTCCTCTGCGGGCCGTGTTGCCGCTTTGATTCATCAGATAAACACAGAGGGATTTGATGGTTGATAACCATTCACTAAAAATTGATGCCGTCCCGGTTACGTTACGTGAGCTGGCGTTAACAAAAGTCCGCCAGGCGATTATTGCCGGCTATTTTAAAGCGGGCGATCGACTGGTCGAACGTCAGCTAACCGAGCAGCTCGGCGTCAGCCGCAGCGTGGTCAGAGAGGTGATCCGCTATCTTGAAGCCGAAGGGCTTATTGAAACGCTGCCGAAAAAAGGCCCCATCGTTGCTGTTTTAAGCTGGGAAAGCGCAGAGCAGATCTACAACATTCGTATGTTGCTTGAACAAGAGGCGGCCTGTGATTGCGCCAAACTCGCTAATGCCGACGATAAACGGCAGCTTCAGCAGCAGCTACAGCTGATCGCTCAGGCTTCGCGCGAGCAGGATGACATTAAGCGGGTTGAAGCCTCGCAGGCTTTCTATGAAACCCTATTCCGCGTCGCGAAACACACGATCGCCTGGGAAATCGTGCAGCGTCTGAATAGCCGCATCAGCCGCCTGCGCGCGCTGACTCTGGCTTCGCCGGAACGGCAAGTAGCGGGCTTTGAGCGTATGTCGCGCATCTATAGCGCGATTGAAAGCAACGACCCACAGCAGGCCCGACAGGCGGTGTTTGAGCATCTAACCGAAGCCGCGCAGCTCGCCAAACAGATTCTATCCTCACAGGAGTAAACATGGCCGCTTACTGGATTGCCCACGTCAATATTCACGATCCCGAGCAATATCAACACTATATGGATCTCGCCCCTGCGGCGTTCAAACGTTTCAACGCGCGCTTCGTCGCCCGCGGCGGCCAGGCGCAGACGCTGGAAGGACAACGCTTCGCCAAACACGTCCTGATTGAGTTTAGCGATATGGCAAGCGCGCTGGCCTGCTACCACTCGGAAGAATATCAGCAGGCGCGCGCCGCGCGTGCGGATGTCGCCGACGCGATGATAACCATCGTCGAAGGTTTACCAGCCTGACTGAATATGACGGCCAGTAGTCTTAAAATAAGCAGGGATATTATTTTTAAGCGATGTTTTCATATTCTTCAGTGAGATCAATAAAATAATTCGCTACCTGCTGTGCGGAAAACAGAAATTATGTTTCATTTTTCGCCAGTCAGCGTAGCCATGTCTTTTTCTGTGATGTAGATGACAGTAAAAAGTAGTTGATCTGATACGAGCTAGCTTTTATTTTGCTAGCAGTTTTTTAAACTGAGATGAATCTGATGCCTACTATTATCGCCAGTAGTATGAAAGAAGCTAAAGAATTGATTAACGCCAGAAAATATCGGGAAATAGTACTGAACTTCGATATCGACGCCGATGATTTTTTCACCCTTGCGACGACGCAGCACGATACCAAAATCACCATTGCAGATAAGAACAGTCACTCACCGGTTAAATTAGAAAAATAATAAAAAGCCCCTGAGGAAATTATTATGTTGTTGTTTATTGGCACCATTGCTGTCGCTTTTCTCTCTTCCTTGATGCTTATCTGGCTTGACGATCGTATCGCCGAGCAGGAGTGATCTCTTCTCGATTCTGACTTCTCTGCTCGTCGTTTCCCGCCCCGGGCAACGGCGAGCAACTTCACCACGACTCTCTCTGCTTCGCCAGCCACTCACTAATCGTCTCCGCCAGCCTACCCGGCTGCTCTAACGGCACCATATGACCGCACTGCTCAATCAACGCCAATGTCGAACCGGCAATACTCTGGTGCAACTCCTGCAGTTCGGCCAGCGGGCGTGACGGGTCGTCAGCGGCAGCGATAACTAACGTCGGGCATTCAATAGGATGTCGCGTGATTTTTCCTCGTACCAGGCTCGCCTGACGACGAAAAACATCAGCGCCCAGCTGCGCGCCCATCGCGCGGATTTGCGCAATCAGCGCGTGGTCCTGCGCCCGCGATGGGTGCAACGTCGCGGCAATGGCGCCGGTGCTAATCCCACGGAAAGTCGGCCCGGAGACCGCTTTAATCGCCGCGGTTTTAATCTGTTGCTGCTCCTCGCTATCTTCACGCAGCGAGGTGGCGACCAGCACCAACCCGGCGACCGATTGCGGGAACTGTTCGACAATCGAACGCGCAATGTAACCGCCCAGCGAGAAGCCCACCAGCACAAAGCGCGGCGGCAGCGTGCTGACGATATGACGCGCCATTTCAGCAATGGTCTCGCCTTCTCGCAGGCTGGCGCGGACAAAGGTACGCGACGGCGGAAATTCGGCGACGAAGGCATCCCATAGGGTTTCATCCAGCATAAAACCGGGGATCAGCGCCAGCGGCAGGTTATCAGGGTTCATTGGCATACTCGGCGTGTAGCAAGGGAAGACTCCGCGCCGGGAAAGCGCGCGGAGTCAAAAGGTTACAGCGATTTTTCCAGACGTTCGACAGCGGTCAGCAGACCGGCTTCCGAAACCGTTGAATAGGAAAGGCGCAGCGTGCGGGTATCCGGGTTATCGTTATAAAACGCTTCGCCAGGCACGTAGACCACGCCGTTTTCCAGCGTCTTCTTCAGCCACGCCATGGTGTCGAACGGATAGCGGAAGCGAGCCCACAGGAACATTCCCCCTTCCGGGCGGCTGAACTCCAGATGCTCGCCGAGGCGGCTTTCCAGCGCGTCGGCCAGCGCCACGCACTTCTTCCGGTAATCTTCGCGGATCAGGGCGATCTGCTTGTTCAGACGATCCATTCCGAGGTACTCGGTGGTGATCACCTGAGACAGCATATTGGTATGCAGATCCGCCGCCTGCTTGACGATCACCGCCTGATGCGCCAGCCATTCCGGCATCACGATCCAGCCGATACGCATCCCCGGCGCAAGGATCTTGGAGAAGGTTGAAGTGTAAACCACGCGATCTTCGCAGCCCTGTTCGATCGCATGCTGATACAGCGGGCGACGCACTTTATCGGTAAAACTAATTTCGCCGTAGGGATCGTCTTCGATGATCACAAAATCATGCTGCTTCGCTAACGCCACCAGCCGCTGACGGCGATCGTCGCTCAGGGTTTTACCTCCGGGGTTACCGAAGGTTGGCACCAGATAGACCGCTTTGATCTGAGTGGTTGCCAGCAGATCGGCTAATTGCTCAACCAGCATGCCGTTATCGTCGGTATCGACGCTAAGGATATTGGCCTGCGCCAGCTGGAACACCTGCAGCGCCGCCAGATAGGTCGGGCGCTCAACGACAATCGCATCGCCAGGATCGAGCAGCGTACGGGCGACGATATCCAGCGACTGTTGCGAGCCGGAAGTGATGTACACCTGACTTGCCTCACAGGCCACCCCGCGAGACTGGCAGATTTCGCTCACCGCCTGACGCAGCGGAGGATAACCTTCGGTCAGGCCGTACTGGAAGGCGTCATTAAAACGTTCGCTCATCACCTTCTGCACCGCGAGGTTGAGGCCTTCGGTATCAAACAGCTCCGGCGCCGGAATGCCGCCGCCAAGCGAGATAACGCCAGGGAGTTTACTGTGTTTGAGAAGTTCGCGGACGGCGGAGGGCTTGAGTTCACCCGCGCGGGCGGCGAGGCGCCGATCGTGCATATGCTTTTCCTTTTCTGTCTTGTTGTTGTGTTAGTTATTCATTGCTTCTTTGCAGGTGCCAGTCAGCGGCGCTAGCCGCTGACTGGGTTTCGAGCGTTATTCGTCGTCTTTCAGGACGATTAACGGCTCGATATCACTCTCTTTTTTCACCACCAGTGAATCATCACCGCGCAGGCAGGTACCGCCGTAGTTACCGCCTACCGTGAAGGTGCATACCTGAATGTACTTGCCATCAACCTTCGGCAGGCACCACAGCTGCTGGTAAATATTTTTGCGATCGACGAACTGCCCGCTGGTCTGATCCAGAACCTCGTCGTGCGGGCTTATCAGGTCGATGTTACTGCCGCAGCGCCCGGAGATCGGTTTCACCGCATAGCCGGTTTTCGCCAGCTCGTCGTTAACGACAAAATCGGTATCCAGCAGATAGCGATGATGCGGAAACAGCGACCACAGCACCGGCAAAATCGCCTTGTTGCCAGGGATAACCGTCCACAGCGGCTCGAATACCAATACCTCCGGACGCAGCAGGACGTCAATCAGGCGGACCTCATTTTGCGGGTGGCCGGTACGAATCGGCACCGCGGCGTACTCATCGGCGCTGACTTCGCGAACCTGCTCGATCGCGGTTTCCCACGCCCAGGTCTTCCAGACGCAGTTCACCAACCGGCCATCGCCGTCAATCAGCTGACCGGCAGCATCCCAGCGCAGCTCATCAAGGCCAAAGAGGATTTTGCTTTCGAAGCCCGCGTCGGTCAGCGAACGCTGAATAAACCGGGCGTGGTAGTTCTCCTCAAGATCCTTGTCCTGCATGATATGCACGAACGGCCGCGCGCGGCTGTGCTTCCACGCCCCCGCCAGTTCGTCGAGCAGATTTTCCGCCGGATTATGGCCGGTACCGCGATAGCCCTGTTTCAGCCATTGTTCGAGGATCAATCCCCCTTCCGTATGGCAAGAGGCGGAGTCGGCATTGTATTCGTACACCTTCAGCCCGCGCTCGTCCATGCAGAAATCCATGCGCCCGGTGATCATATGATGACGACGACGCTGCCACGAAAGGCGCAAACGCGGCCAGAGGATCTTCGGAATATCGAACAACGCCAGCAGATTGTCATCCTTCATCACCTTATCGGTGGCGTGCAGATACATCAGGTGCAGCTCATTGGTCGCTTTAATCAACTCCTGTTCAGCGCTCTCGCTAATCGTGAAGTACTGATAAGGATCCTGATTGATGAAATGACCGTTGGCGTCGATGTAGGCTTTTTGCAGCGCGTCTTTCTCATTGAGCCAGTTACCGCGGAATTGGCCCTTATTTGGCAGCCGCGCGCCGCTAATTTTCATCTCTTCGCCCGGCAGCATGGGCTGCGGCAGGCTGTGCTTAGTATCGGCGGTCTGGATCATCCAGCCTAAAATTTCGGTATCGGCAAAAGTATCTTTGAGGGTGTAGACGCCATCGTTCACTTCCAGCGTCAGCTCGCGAGTCCACTGCTGCCCCTGAGGCAATGGCGCGTGAATCACGTTTTGTTCGGCGATGCGGACTTTATTTCCCACCAGTTGCGTAATCACCGCCACGTGGCCGGTATGTTTAAATTCGCCGCCTTTCTGCCAGATCAGTAGTGAGCCGGCGATCGGCGGGCGGCGTGAACCGTTGGCGAAGGCCTGCAGGGGAAGAATGTTGTCGTTAACCACTTCGCGCAGGAAGCGCAGCGAGAAGATTTCGTAGGCCATGCCGACGTCGGTAAAGACAAAGCCGTAGGTGAGAAACAAAAAGCGTCGCGCGAACTCTACGCATTGCCATTTATGCCCCATATACTCATTGCCGATATAGCTGCGGAAGGTGGCGTCATCCGGATAATCTTGCGGATTTAAGCTACTGTAGTTCGATGAATAAATCGCCACGCCGCCCGGAGCGTAGCCTAAAAGCGTACCGAAAGGGGCATCAATACTTGTCGATCCTTTGCTCATTTAGCCTGACCTCAAATTAATGCAGCCCGGGCAGTTGGCGGAACAAAACTCCCTCTTCTTATCCTGCCGCAGGCACTTACCAGACAGAGGTGAAATGATGATACCACTCATTCGTTTCGCTAAACGTGCCCTTATGGAAAATAACCCGGCACCCATTGGCAAAAGTGATATTGTTAACCGAGACATAACAAAAAAGCACCACTACATCAGGAGTCGACAATGAGCGCACCTTCGCATCTCAATGCCCAGCCGCTGGTCTGGGGACACGGCCCGCGGACCTTTGAAGTGTTCCTTGAACCGACCTGTCCCTATTCCGTTCGCGCCTTCAACAAGCTTGATGAGCTGCTGGATGAAGTCGGCGCGGAGAACGTCACCATCAAGGTTCGCCTTCAGTCTCAGCCGTGGCATCTGTTCTCCGGCGTGGTGGTGCGCTGCGTACTGGCCGCTTCAACCCTGCCGCACGGCCGAGAGCAGGCGCACAAAGTGCTGCAGGCGGTCGCCGATCACCGCGAAGAGTTTGAATTCACCGACCACTGCAGCGGGCCGAACATGGACACCACCCCACAGCAGATCATCGAACGTCTTGAACGTTACAGCCACGTCTCGCTGGCGGCGGCTTTTGCCCGCCCGGAATTGCAAAATGAGATCAAATGGCACAGTAAATACGCCCGCCAGAACGGTATCCATGTGTCGCCCACCTTTATGGTCAACGGCCTGGCGCAACCCGATCTCGGCAGCGGCGATGATGTCAGCGTGTGGGCCGCGCGGATTATGGCCTGATATTAGCTGCTAGACTTTTTTGTACACCTCACTATTTTTGTACACCTTACTAAAGAGGCAGGTCAGTATGTCCGACAATCACTACCAACCCGCGAAAGTATGGGAATGGAAACAGAATAACGGCGGCGCATTCGCCAATATCAACCGCCCGGTTTCCGGCGCGACGCATGAACAGGTGTTGCCGGTCGGCACCCATCCGCTGCAGCTTTATTCGCTGGGCACGCCGAACGGGCAGAAAGTGACGATCATGCTGGAAGAGCTGCTGGCGCTGGGCGTCACCGGCGCGGAATACGACGCCTGGCTGATTCGCATCGGCGAAGGCGACCAGTTCTCCAGCGGCTTTGTCGAGGTCAACCCGAACTCCAAGATCCCGGCGCTCAGCGATCACTCTACCACCCCGCCAACGCGGGTATTCGAATCCGGCAGCATCCTGCTGTATCTGGCGGAAAAGTTTGGCTTCTTCCTGCCGAAAGATCCGGCGGGACGCACTGAAACCCTCAACTGGTTGTTCTGGCTGCAGGGCGCGGCGCCGTTCCTCGGCGGCGGCTTTGGCCACTTCTATAACTATGCGCCGGTGAAAATCGAATACGCGATCGACCGCTTTACCATGGAAGCCAAGCGTCAGCTCGACGTCTTAGATAAGCAGCTCGCTCGCGATCGCTTTGTAGCGGGGGAAGAGTACACCATCGCCGATATGGCGATCTGGCCGTGGTACGGCAACGTGGTGCTGGGCAATGTGTATAACGCCGCCGAGTTCCTTGACGCAGGCAGCTACGTCAACGTGCTGCGCTGGGCGCAGGATGTTGGCAGCCGCCCTGCAGTAAAACGCGGACGTATCGTCAACCGCACCAATGGCCCGCTCGACGAGCAATTGCATGAGCGCCATGACGCCAGCGATTTTGACACTCAAACCGAAGATAAACGCCAGGCGTAAATCCGTTCCCCTCCCCGGCGGCGCTACGCTCGCCGGGGCTACGGGATCGTGCAATGTTGTCAACGCAATCCGGGGTAAGCCGCTCAGCCCCGCAAGACCATTTCAGCTTTCCAGCCGGTAGCCAGCCATAAAATAGCGCATCGCCATGCAGGAGCTACCCTCTTTGAAGAAGTCCATCACCATGTCTCTATCAAGCCCGTAACGACGGGTCAGGATCCCCGCCTCCCACGCGCTAAGCTGGCGGTCGCCGGTCTTTTCGAACATACGGTGCGAATAGCCCAACACAAACCCGCGCTTATAGTCGGTGCAAAAATCCGCGGCATGGCTTGCGGTATCGGCATAGGACGCCGCTAACCCCGCCATTAACCCTTTACCAAAATGATTTTCCATCGCGCTTTCCTCAATCGCTATATACAACATTATATAGCGATTTTTTAAGCGAGTGGTAGTCCTGGTTCAGGGTAAATATTTCGCGAACCACGCCAATGTGCGCTGCCAGGCCAGCTCCGCGGCGGCCCGGTCGTAGCGCGGCGTCGAGTCATTATGGAAGCCATGGTTCACTCCCGGATAAACATATGCCTCATAGATTTTATGCTCGGCTTTCAGCGCCTGTTCATAGGCGGGCCAGCCTTCATTGATGGCTTTATCCAGACCGGCGTAGTGCAGCAACAGCGGCGCTTTTATCTTCACAACGTCATCAACGGGCGGCTGGCGGCCATAAAAGGGAACCGCGCAGGCCAGCTCCGGGATCGCCACCGCGGCGGCATTGCATACCCCACCGCCATAACAAAAGCCGGTGATCCCTACCTTGCCATTTCCCTGCGGATGCTGGCGCATAAAGTCCACCGCAGCGAAAAAATCGTTCATCAGCTTCAACGGATCGACCTGCTGTTGCAGCGTCCGTCCTTCATCATCATTGCCGGGGTAACCGCCAACCGAGCTCAAGCCATCCGGCGCCAACGCCAGATAGCCCGCTTTCGCCACCCGCCGGGCGACATCTTCAATGTAAGGATTCAGCCCGCGATTTTCATGCACCACCACCACCGCGCCGGGTTTGCCGTGCAGTTTTGTCGGCGTCACCAGATAGGCGCGTACTTCGCCATGGCCCTCCGCGGAAGGGTAACGGATATATTCCGGGTGAATATCAGGGTCGGTGAATTCGACCTGTTCCGCCAGCGCATAATTGGGTTTCAATAGATTGAACAGCGCCATCGCGGTCATCCCCCCAATGGCGTATTTGCCCGCCAGCTGTAGAAATTCCCGTTTATTGATTTTGCCGTGCGCGTAATAGTCGTAGTACTCAAGCAGTTGCTGTGGAAAATCTTTTGCCGTTAGCCGCGTCATCGCTCTTCTCCCGTCATCAACACCCTTCTAAGCAAAGCATAAGTTCGGCCATGCGCCAGACGTAAAAAAAGCCGGCGCATGGCCAGCTTTTCGGGAGGTATCCTGGAGGACGTTACTTCGCTTTGACGGTCTCTTCACCCACCAGACCAATTTTCAGATAGCCCGCCTGATGCAGGGTATCCATGACTTTCATCATCGTCTCGTAGTCCACGGTTTTATCAGCGCGGAAGAAGACAGTCGTGTCTTTCTTGCCCTGGGTCAGCGCGTCCAGCGAGGCAATCACGCTCTCGTCGGTCACCGGATCGTTACCGAGGAACATCGACTTGTCCGCTTTCACCGACAGGTAAATCGGTTTTTCCGGGCGCGGCTGCGGCTGGCTGGAAGAGGCCGGCAGATTAACTTTGACATCCACGGTGGCCAGCGGGGCCGCCACCATGAAGATAATCAACAGCACCAGCATGACGTCGATAAACGGCGTCACGTTGATGTCGTGCATTTCGCCGTTATCATCGAGGTTTTCGTTAAAATGCATCGCCATAGCGCATCAACCTACCCGTAATTTCTGTGCCGGGCGCAGCGGCTGAGAACCACTGGCGTTCAGGTCGAGATCGCGGCTTTGCAGCAGTAGAACCTGCGCGGCAACATCGCCGAGAGAAGCTTTGTAGCTGCCAATCATTCGGGCGAAGACGTTATAGATGACCACCGCCGGGATAGCGGCAAACAGGCCGATAGCCGTCGCCAGCAGCGCTTCAGCGATGCCCGGAGCCACTACCGCGAGGTTGGTCGTCTGGGTTTGCGCGATGCCGATGAAGCTGTTCATGATGCCCCAAACGGTACCAAACAGGCCAACAAACGGCGAGATCGCACCGATAGTCGCCAGGTAGCCGTTACCACGCCCCATATAGCGGCCGACCTGCGCCACGCGGCGTTCAAGGCGGAAACCGGTACGTTCTTTAATGCCTTCGTTGTCTTCAACGCCAGCCGACAGTTCCAGTTCATTATTCGCTTCGTTGATAAGCTGGGAGCTCAGGCTTTTGGCATGGAAGCTATTCGCGATATGGTTAGCCTGATCGAGAGAACGCGCTTCGCTAAGCAGCTGCTGCTCACGCTTGAGGCGACGCTTGCTGGACAACATTTCGGCGCCTTTGCCGAAGAAGATAGCCCAGGTGACTACCGAAGCCAGAATCAAGCCAATCATCACTACCTTAACGACAATATCGGCATGATGATACATACCCCAAACGGAGAGATCCGCCTGCATCAAATTATTACCCACACTGTTTCTCCAGGACGTCAATCACAAAAACTGAGCACAATAATATCAAAACGGCATCGAATTGATAGTGGTTCTCATTAGTATTTACACTGTGCAGCAAATCACGTTTATTTTCCTTGCGCTTACGCAGTAAAAAAGCGGCCACCGGCGGTTTCGGAAAAATTTTTACCTGTATCACCGCTGACCCGGTACACAAACCGGTATTCATGTTAGTTTAGACGTCCAGACGTATAAAAACAGGTTTCTACGACATGGCTGACAAACATCTTGATACCGCTCTGGTTAATGCCGGGCGCAGCAAAAAATACACTCAGGGCTCGGTAAACAGCGTTATTCAGCGCGCCTCATCGCTGGTCTTCGATACCGTCGAAGCTAAAAAACACGCCACCCGCAACCGCGCCAAAGGTGAGCTGTTCTATGGCCGCCGCGGCACCCTGACCCACTTTTCGCTACAGGAAGCCATGTGCGAGCTGGAAGGCGGCGCCGGTTGCGCCCTGTTCCCCTGCGGCGCTGCCGCAGTCGCCAATACCATCCTGGCTTTTGTTGAACAAGGCGACCATGTGTTGATGACCAACACCGCCTACGAACCCAGCCAGGACTTCTGCACCAAAATCCTCGGCAAGCTCGGGGTGACCACCGGCTGGTTCGATCCGCTGATCGGCGCCGACATCGCCAAATGGGTGCAACCGAATACCCGGGTGGTGTTCCTGGAGTCTCCGGGTTCTATCACTATGGAAGTGCATGATGTACCAGCCATCGTTGCCGCTGTGCGCCGCGTCGCGCCGGAAGCCATCATTATGATCGATAACACCTGGGCGGCGGGCGTGCTGTTTAAAGCCCTCGATTTCGGTATCGATATCTCCATTCAGGCCGGGACTAAATACCTGATTGGTCACTCCGATGCGATGATCGGCACCGCTGTGGCCAACGCCCGCTGCTGGGATCAGCTGCGCGAAAACGCCTATCTGATGGGGCAAATGGTCGATGCCGACACTGCCTATATGACCAGTCGCGGCTTACGCACGCTCGGCGTGCGCCTGCGTCAGCATCACGAAAGCAGCCTGCGGGTCGCCGAATGGCTGGCGCAGCATCCGCAGGTAGCGCGGGTTAACCATCCGGCATTGCCGGGCAGCAAAGGCCACGAGTTCTGGAAACGCGACTTTAGCGGCAGCAGCGGCCTGTTCTCTTTCGTACTCAATAAACGACTGACCGACGCCGAACTGTCCGCCTATCTGGACAACTTCAACCTGTTCAGCATGGCCTACTCGTGGGGCGGTTTCGAATCGCTGATCCTCGCCAACCAGCCGGAACATATCGCGGCCATCCGCCCTGAAGCAGAGGTTGATTTCAGCGGCACGCTCATCCGCCTGCATATAGGTTTAGAAAATGTTGACGATCTGCTGGCGGATTTAGCGGCAGGCTTCACGCGTATCGTGTAAAGTGACAGTGAGTGGCAACAATAGCGGACGTTTTCAGAGAAGCGGCCGCTTTTGTTGCGCCCGAGATCAAGGTGTTCGGGCCGCTCCAGGAGTACACTAGTCGAAAAACGGTACCACTTAGGAAAGTCCATGGTTGTCATTCAAGAGATTGTCGCCGCGCTGTGGCAACATGATTTTGCCGCATTGGCAAACCCTCACGTTGTGGGTTTTGTATATCTGGTCATGTTCGCAACCCTGTTTCTGGAAAACGGACTGCTGCCCGCTTCGTTTTTACCGGGGGATAGCCTGCTGCTGCTCGCCGGCGCATTGATCGCCAAAGGCGTCATGGATTTCGTCCCCACTCTCGCTATTTTGACCGCTGCCGCCAGTCTCGGCTGCTGGCTGAGCTACTTGCAGGGGCGTTGGCTGGGCAACACTAGCATGGTGAAAGGTTGGCTGTCGCATCTGCCGCACAAGTATCACCAGCGCGCCACCAACATGTTCGATAAGCACGGCCTGCTGGCGCTGCTGGCTGGGCGTTTTCTGGCGTTTGTCCGCACCCTGCTGCCAACCATGGCAGGCATTTCCGGGCTGCCGAATCGTCGCTTCCAGTTTTTCAACTGGCTGAGCGGCCTGCTGTGGGTCGGCGTGGTCACCGGTCTTGGCTACGCGCTGAGTATGATCCCATTTGTGAAAAACCACGAAGATCAGGTCATGACCTGCCTGATGGTGCTGCCCATCGCCCTGCTGGTGACCGGTCTGGTCGGCACGCTTATCGTGGTGATCAAAAAGAAATATTGCAGTGCCTGATTAACGCGTGCCGGGCCTACAGCGGTAAGTACAGCAGCCGTAGCCCTGCTAAGCGCAGCGCAAGCAGGGAAATCCCGGCGGTACCGTTTTTGTCAGGTGGCGCTTTGCTTACCTGACCTACGTTTCGCGCCATTTGTCACCCCGTAGCCGTAGCCCTGCTAAGCGTAGCGCAAGCAGGGAGCATCCCGCGGTGCCGTTTTTGTCAGGTGGCGCTTTGCTTACCTGACCTACGTTTCGTGCCATTTGTCGCCCCGTAGCCGTAGCCCTGCTAAGCGCAGCGCAAGCAGGGAAATCCCGGCGGTACCGTTTTTGTCAGGTGGCGCTTTGCTTACCTGACCTACGTTTCGTGCCATTTGTCACCCCGTAGCCGTAGCCCTGCTAAGCGTAGCGCAAGCAGGGAACATCCCGCGGTGCCGTTTTTGTCAGGTGGCGCTTTGCTTACCTGACCTACGTTTCGTGCCATTTGTCACCCCGTAGCCCTGCTAAGCGTAGCGCAAGCAGGGAAATCCCGGCGGTACCGTTTTTGTCAGGTGGCGCTTTGCTTACCTGACCTACGTTTCGTGCCATTTGTCGCCCCGTAGCCCTGCTAAGCGTAGCGCAAGCAGGGAATATCCCGGCAATATCCTTATCAAATCCCCTGCATCATACGAATACGCGCGGCATCCTCGCCCGGCGTGATACCAAAATAGCGTTTAAACTCACGGCTGAACTGCGACGCGCTTTCGTAGCCGACGCGCATCGCCGCGGCGCTGGCCTTCATGCCGTCGTGGATCATCAACATCCTTGCCTTGTGCAGACGATAAGTCTTCAGATATTGCAGCGGCGAGGTACTGGTGACCGATTTGAAGTTATGGTGGAAGGCCGAGACGCTCATATTGGCCTCAGCCGCCAGCTGATCGACGCTCAGGTTTTCGGTGTACTGGCTTTCAATGCGTTTGAGGACGCGGCTAATCAGGCTGAAGTGGGTCTGACGGCTAACCAGCGCCAGCAACGCCCCGCCGCAGGGACCAATCAGCACATGATAAAGGATCTCGCGGATAATCTGTTTGCCGAGTATACGCGCGTCCAGCGGCCGTTCCATGACATCCAACAGACGTTCCGCCGCGCAGAGAATCTCTTCCGAGAGCACCGCCGAGTTGATCCCGCTGGAAGCCATTGACGGCTGAAAGAGCTCGTCTTCGCCGATATCCATCAGCAGTTCCTGCAGTTGCAAAATATCCACATTCAGCCGCATCCCCGCCAGCGGCACTTCCGGGGTGGCGAAGGTCTCACATTCGAACGGCAGCGGCACAGTGAGCAGCAGGTATTCATTGGTGTCGTAGCGAAATGTTCGCTCATTGATATAGCCAATCTTATGGCCGGAAAAGAGAAAAACGATCCCCGGCTGGTACATCACCGGCGTGCGGGTACCCGGCTGCGTCCCGTATAGTAGACGGATATCCGGTAGCAGGTCGCTCAGCACTTCTTGCTTATCTTTCAGCTGGTTAACCTTTTCCGTTAACAGCTGGCATATCTCGGCACGGTTCATTTTCGCCACTTCTCCGACTATTTTTCTACGCTCTCATTGTGCGCATATTTACGCCTTTTCTCCAGCCCCATGGAGAAATGGGCAAGACAATGGCAGGAATGTGCATTGAGGGGAAACGGCCGCAGGAACACAATAGCCGCCATCGGGTAGAAAGTCGTTCTTTCTGCCGGGAGTTTCATCTTTATGAGGGCACCAGCCATGAATAACTTCAATTTACATACCCCAACCCGCATTCTGTTCGGCAAAGGCGCCATCGCCGATCTGCGTGAGCAAATCCCTGCTGGCGCTCGCGTGCTGGTCACTTACGGCGGCGGTAGCGTGAAGAAAACCGGCGTGCTTGATCAGGTGCTGAACGCGCTGGCGGGCTTTGAGGTGCTGGAGTTCGGCGGCATTGAGCCAAATCCGTCTTACGAAACGCTGATGAACGCGGTGAAAATCGCCCGCGAAGAGAACATCACTTTCCTGCTGGCGGTCGGCGGCGGTTCGGTACTCGACGGTACCAAATTTATCGCTGCGGCAGCGCACTATGACGCGAATATCGATCCGTGGGAAATCCTTGAGACTCACGGCGGCAACGTTGCCAGCGCTATCCCGATGGGTTCGGTGCTGACGCTGCCAGCCACCGGTTCCGAGTCAAACAAAGGCGCGGTTATCTCGCGTAAAACCACCGGCGACAAACGCGCCTTTATGTCCGAGCACGTCCAGCCGGTCTTTGCGATCCTCGATCCGGTTTACACCTACACCCTGCCGCCGCGCCAGGTGGCGAATGGCGTCGTTGACGCTTTCGTCCATACCGTTGAGCAGTACGTCACCTACCCGGTCGATGGCAAAATTCAGGACCGTTTCGCGGAAGGCATTCTGCTCACCCTGGTCGAAGAGGGTCCGAAAGCGCTGCAGGAGCCGGAAAACTACAACGTTCGCGCCAACATTATGTGGGCCGCGACTCAGGCATTGAACGGCCTGATCGGCGCAGGCGTGCCGCAGGACTGGGCGACGCATATGCTCGGCCATGAACTGACGGCGATGCACGGTCTGGATCATGCCCAAACGCTAGCCATCGTTCTGCCGGCGCTGTGGAATGAGAAACGCGATATCAAGCGCGCTAAGCTGCTGCAGTACGCAGAACGCGTCTGGAACATCACCGAAGGTTCTGAAGCAGAGCGTATCGATGCCGCTATCGCCGCGACGCGTGGTTTCTTCGAGCAGATGGGCGTGCCGACTCGTCTTTCCGACTATGGTCTCGACGGTAGCTCCATCCCGGCGTTGCTGGTGAAACTGGAAGCACATGGCATGACCAAACTGGGTGAAAATCAAGATATTACCCTGGACGTTAGCCGCCGTATTTACGAGGCAGCTCGCTAAATTATCCCCGCCTGATTCACCTCTCCTTACGATAAACAAACATCGGGGAGAGGTGTTTTTTACTACCGTTTTTAGCTATTTCGTCCAGACTTAATGCTACCCCTCGGCGGATTCTATCGCGCTGAGTTCATTAACAGGAGGAAGGCATGACACATCCAACCGTTATAAAACTACACGACGGCACCCTGATGCCGCAGTTGGGTCTCGGCGTGTGGAAAGCAGGCAACGAGGAAGTCGTCTCCGCCATTCATAAGGCGCTGGAAGTCGGTTATCGCTCTTTTGACACCGCCGCCGCGTACCAAAATGAGGCTGGCGTCGGCAACGCGTTGAACAGCGCGGGCGTCAATCGCGATGAGCTTTTTGTCACCACCAAACTATGGAATGACGATCAAAAACGACCGCATGAAGCGCTAAATGAGAGCCTCAGTAAGCTGAAGCTTGATTATGTCGATCTCTATTTAATCCACTGGCCGGTACCGGCAATCGGCCATTATGTTGAAGCCTGGCAGGCGCTGATAGAACTGCAGCAACAGGGGCTGGCGAAGAGCATCGGCGTATGTAATTTTCAGGTGCCGCATTTGCAAAAGCTGATTGATGAAACCGGCATCGCCCCGGTGATAAACCAGGTTGAACTGCACCCGTTAATGCAACAACGCCAGCTGCACGCCTGGAACGCCACACACAAAATCCAGACTGAATCCTGGAGCCCGTTAGCCCAGGGCGGCGAAGGCGTTTTCGATCAGAAAATCATTCACCATCTGGCGGATAAATATGGCAAAACCCCGGCGCAAATCGTCATTCGCTGGCATCTCGACAGCGGTCTGGTGGTGATCCCGAAATCCGTCACCTCGTCGCGCATCGCGGAAAACTTCGAGGTCTGGGACTTCCGCCTCGACAAAGATGAGTTGGGGGAGATTGCGAAGCTGGATCAGGGCAAGCGTTTAGGGCCAGATCCCGATCAGTTCGGCGGGTAAAAGGTAAAAAGCCGGATAGCGCTCGCGCTTCTCCGGCCTACACACAGGCCCGGCAGGCGAAACGCCTCCGGGCAATACAACAGGCTTAACGTCCGGCAACTTTGCCGCGTTTGATGGGCTTCTTCGCCGTCTCCCCACCGTTCGAACGCTGATGCACAATTGGCGTGTGCTTGGTTAACGCCGGGCGAGTGTTGCGATTCTGGCGACGCGCTTCGCGCATCTCATCCAGCGTCGGCGCCGGTACCAGGCAGTCGCGGCGTGAGCCAATCAGGTGCTTTTTGCCCATGCTTTCCAGCGCCTGGCGGATCAGCGGCCAGTTTGCCGGATCGTGATAGCGCAGCAGCGCTTTGTGCAGGCGGCGCTGCTTGTCGCCCTTCGGCACCACCACGTCTTCGCTCTTATAGCCAATTTTACCCAGCGGGTTCTTGCCGGTGTAATACATGGTGGTCGAGTTTGCCAACGGCGACGGATAGAAGTTCTGCACCTGGTCGAGACGGAAACGACGTTGCTTCAACCACAGCGCCAGGTTCACCATATCTTCATCGCGGGTTCCCGGGTGGGCGGAGATAAAATATGGGATCAGATACTGCTCTTTACCTGCCTGCTTCGAATAGGTGTCAAACAGCTCTTTAAAGCGGTCATAGCTGCCCATGCCCGGCTTCATCATCTTCGACAGCGGCCCTTCTTCGGTATGTTCCGGGGCGATCTTCAGATAGCCGCCAACGTGGTGGGTCGCCAGCTCTTTGATATAACGCGGATCTTCTACGGCGATGTCGTAGCGCACGCCGGAGGCGATCAGGATTTTCTTGATGCCTTTCAGGTCGCGGGCGCGGCGATAGAGGTTAATCGTCGGTTCATGGTTGGTATCCATGTGCGGGCAGATATCCGGGTACACACAGGAGAGACGGCGGCAGGTCTGCTCGGCGCGCGGCGATTTACAGCGCAGCATGTACATGTTGGCGGTTGGGCCGCCAAGATCGGAGATAATACCGGTAAATCCGGGAACAGTGTCGCGAATGGCTTCGATTTCGTTGATGATCGAATCTTCGGAACGGCTCTGGATAATGCGCCCTTCGTGTTCGGTGATCGAGCAGAAAGAACAACCGCCGAAGCAGCCGCGCATGATGTTGATAGAGAAACGGATCATCTCGTAGGCCGGGATACGCGCATCGCCATATACCGGATGCGGCACGCGTTTATACGGCAACGCAAAAACGCTATCCATCTCTTCGGTGGAGAGTGGGATCGCCGGCGGGTTAACCCAGATGTAACGCTCGCCGTGTTTTTGCATTAGCGCGCGGGCGCAGCCTGGGTTCGTTTCATGGTGCAGAATACGCGACGCGTGGGCGTACAGCACTTTGTCGCCTTTGACCTTCTCGAAGGATGGCAGCAACACGTAAGTCTTCTCCCACGGTTTTGGCCGCGGCGGCTGTACGGTAATGCTTTTGGCTTGCTGCTTTTTCGGCTCAACCGGTTTGTTATCGGCGCACGGCAGATCTTCACCATACGGATGCGGAATCGGGTCGATTTTGCCCGGGGTATCCAGACGCGTGGAATCGACGCCGCTCCAACCCGGCAGCGCTTCTTTTACCATGATCGCGGTATTACGCACGTCGCGAATGTCGGAGATCGCTTCGCCCATCGCCAGACGGTGCGCCACTTCAACCAGCGGACGCTCACCATTGCCAAACATCAGCATATCGGCTTTCGAATCCACCAGCACCGAGCGGCGAACGGTATCAGACCAGTAATCATAGTGCGCGGTACGGCGCAGGCTGGCTTCAATACCGCCGAGGATCACCGGCACATCTTTCCACGCCTCTTTGCAGCGCTGGGTATAAACCAGCGTTGCGCGGTCAGGACGTTTGCCTGCCACGTTGCCAGCGGTGTAAGCATCGTCATGACGCAGTTTACGGTCGGCGGTATAGCGGTTGATCATCGAGTCCATGTTGCCCGCGGTGACGCCAAAGAACAGATTCGGCTTACCCAGACGCATGAAGTCTTCTTTGCTGTTCCACTCCGGCTGGGAGATGATCCCGACACGAAAGCCCTGCGCTTCCAGCATACGGCCACAGATAGCCATACCGAAGCTTGGGTGGTCGACGTAGGCGTCGCCAGTCACCAGGATAATGTCGCAGCTATCCCAGCCAAGTTGATCCATCTCTTCACGCGACATCGGTAAAAATGGCGCAGGGCCAAAACAGGCAGCCCAGTATTGCGGCCAGGAAAATAGGTCACGATCCGGCTGGATCAGGGATATTGCGCTCATATTGCTTCCGGGGAAAATGATAAAAAAATAATCAAAAAGGGCGTGGATTATAAGCCGGATCAAGACAGGAAATGAAGGAGGATTTTCTCAAACCCTGACCGCGACCCGGCCAGGGTGACGGAGATTACGGCGCCGGATTCACCAGAATCTGGCCAATCGAGCCGCGGTCGGCGAGCTCTAACGTCTGGCTGAGATACTGGAACGGGAAGTGCGGCCAGGACGGTTGGTTGTAATACACCATCAGTTCTACCTGCCCGTCGATCCACACGGTATCTTTCCAGCCTCTGTCTTCCGGGAATGGCATCGTCCCGTTGACGTTGCGGATCTGGAACATCACGCCTTCAATATGGAACGACTGCGGGCGGTCGGCGCGGACGGTCCAGCGCTCCCATGTGCCCTGCTGGGCGGTGATATCAATACGCTGCGGATCCCACAGTTGACCGTTGATACCCGGGTCGTCGCCGAGAGTGATATCGCGGCTGCGCAGCGGCGTACCGGAAAGCAGCTCCGTCGGCAGCAGACGCACCGGCAGGCTATCGGTCACCAACGGCAACAGGCCGGTCGGGCGCAGCGTCAGCACCAGCGTGGAGATCAGAATACTCGACGGTTCGAAGAAACCGCGGATACGGTCGACGATACTGGCCGCTTCGCCACAGGTAATCGACACTTCATCGCCGTTGGTCATATCGACCAGAATCTCGCGCCGCTCGCCGGGAGCCAGCGACAATTGCTTAAGCGAAACCGGCGCCGGCAGGAATCCTTGATCGCCAGAGATCACGTGCAGCAGGCGGCCATCGCTCATCTGCAACTGATAGCGCCGCGAGTTGGAGGCGTTCAACAGACGCAGGCGTACCCAGCCGCGCGAAACTTCGACGTACGGTCCCTGCGCGCCGTTCACCAGCAGCGTATCGCCAACAAAGCCGCCACTGCCCGGTTCGCTATATTCCGGGCTCCCAAAGTTATCCAGACGTTTGTCCTGAATGATCACCGGGAAGTCATCAACGCCGTAGTGGTTCGGGATCGGCAGATTCTTGCTGACCTCGTCTTCCACCAGCCACATCCCCGCCAGGCCGTTGTAAACCTGTTTCGCCATGCGGTTTGGCGTATTCGCCTGATACCACAAGGTCGCCGCGCTCTGGCGAATCGGCAGCACCGGCGCCCAGTCGGCGTTCGGCGACATCATGCGCGCCGCGCCGCCAATCAGCGGCCCCGGCACCTGTAGGCCACGAATCGTCATCGCGACATTTTCGGCCAGGCGGTTGCTGTAGATCAGTTTGACGTCATCGCCGTTCCAGACGCGGATCGTCGGCCCAAGATAGCGGCCATTGATGCCCCATACCGGCGCGCGCGTTCCCTGAGTGAATGACCAGTGGGAACGTTGCAGGGTCAGAAACAGCGGCTGACCACGACGGGATTCAAGCAGAGGCGGAACCGGCAGCACCGGCTGCTGGCCGGCGGCATGAGCCTTCAGCGGCGCGGCGCCCGCGCACAGCGCTACACCTGAAGCCTTAATAAACTGACGCCGACTGAATGACATATTAACTCCATGAAATACTGACAATGCACAAGGGGAATTCGTTTCCCGCCAGCAATACGCTCGCATTGGCGGCGTTTTCTGTTTTATTTCTTACCGGCCGCTTCACGCTCGGCCACTTCTTTATCCAGCTCGGCGATTTTCGCCGCCATCAGTTCACGACAATGCGTCGCCAGCGCGCGCACGTTATCTTTACCAAACTGGCTGGTATCTACCGGCGGCAGCATTTCTACAATCACCAGACCGTTGTTCCAGCGACTGAGTTTGATTTTGTTCGATGTGTTCGACACGCATACTGGAATAATCGGTACGCCAGCAGCGATCGCCGCGTGGAAGGCGCCGGTTTTAAAGGGCAACAGACCGCGACCGCGGCTGCGGGTCCCCTCAGGGAACATCCAGAACGAAATTTTACGCTTTTTAAAAGCATTCACCACTTCAGCAATGGTGCCGTGCGCTTTGGTCCGATTATTACGGTCAATCAACAGGTTGCCCGTCAGCCAATAGAGTTGGCCAAAGAACGGGATCCACAGCAGGCTCTTTTTACCCACGGTGACCGTCGGCGGCTGCACGATGTTCGACGCTGTCACCATATCATAGTTGTTCTGGTGGTTAGCGATGTAGATCGCATTGCCGTAGCTTTCCGCATCCGCGGGCTTGCGCAGCTCGACTTTCAGGCCGAATACCGGGGACAAACGGCCAAACAGGTGGCCGAACGTCGCGACGTGCTTAGGGTTGCGTGGGCTGAACAAGCAGTAAAGACTGCCAAATATGCATACCACGATGCAATAAATGACAACGAAAATTAGTCGAAAAATAAATAGCATAGCTTCCTCTGAAACCCAAACCGCTTTGCGTTATACCCGTTGTTTCGCAGGTTCAAGACACCGCTGTCCACTCCATGCGGGGCGGAAAATCTCCGCCCCAAGAGGACATGTTAATCGCAATGCCTGAATAAACAACGATTTTGCGGCAAATTTTAGCATCCTCCGCCTGGGTGAAGGATGCTGATTTTACTCTTCGCTGTCTCCAGCCGAGGCGCGACGCGGGGAATCGATCTCTACGCGGTCGATTTTCTGTAGACCACGCATCAACGACCCGCGACGGCCGCGCTCGCCGGTGACTTTCTGCAGCTCTTCCGGACGCAGTTTGATCTTACGTTTGCCGACGTGAATGGTCAGCGTGCTTTGCGGCGGCAGAACAAACAGGTGCGCCAGGCCGTCCTGGCCGGAGGCGGCTTCCGCCGACGGAATATTGATAATCTTGTTGCCCTTGCCTTTCGACAGCTGCGGCAGATCGCTGACCGGGAACATCAGCATCCGTCCGGCGTTGGTAATCGCCAGCAGCATATCGGCGTCATCTTCAATGACCAGCGGCGGCATCACGTGTGCGTTTTCCGGTAGCGTGATCAATGCCTTACCGGCACGGTTGCGCGCCACCAGATCGTTGAAGGTACAGACAAAACCGTAGCCGGCGTCAGAGGCCATCAGCAGCTTCTGCTCATCGCCTTCCATCAGCATATGCTCGACGCTGGCGCCCGGCGGCAGCGTCACCTTACCGGTAACCGGCTCACCCTGACCACGGGCGGAAGGCAGCGTGATCGGGTCGATAGCGTAGCTGCGCCCGGTGGTATCAATAAACACCACCGGCTGGTTGCTCTTGCCTTTCACCGAGGCTTTCCAGCTATCGCCCGCTTTGTAACTGAGCCCCTGCGCGTCAATGTCGTGGCCTTTGGCGCTACGCACCCAGCCCATCTGCGACAGAACGATAGTGACCGGCTCGGACGGCAGCATATCGTGCTCGCTCATCGCTTTCGCCTCTTCGCGCTCGCGCAGCGGTGAACGACGATCGTCGCCGAAGGTATCGGCGTCGGCCTGCAGCTCTTTCTTCAGCAGGTTGTTCATCTTACGCTCGGAGGCCAGAATCGCCTGCAGCTGATCGCGCTCTTTTTCCAGCTCGCTCTGCTCGCCGCGGATCTTCATCTCTTCCAGCTTCGCGAGGTGGCGCAGTTTTAATTCCAGAATCGCTTCCGCCTGGGTTTCGCTGATGCCGAAGCGGGCGATCAGCGCCGGCTTCGGCTCATCTTCGCGGCGGATTATCTCAATCACCTCATCAATGTTGAGGAACGCCACCAGCAAACCTTCGAGGATATGCAGGCGCTTGAGCACTTTTTCCAGACGGTAGTTCAGGCGGTTACGCACGGTATCACGGCGGAAGGTCAACCATTCCGTGAGGATTTCGAGCAGATTTTTCACCGCCGGACGGTTGTCCAGGCCGATCATGTTGAGGTTGATGCGGTAGCTCTTTTCCAGATCGGTGGTGGCAAACAGGTGATTCATCACCTGCTCCATATCCACACGGTTGGAACGCGGTACGATCACCAGACGAGTCGGGTTTTCATGGTCCGACTCATCGCGCAGATCATCCACCATCGGCAGCTTTTTGTTACGCATCTGCGAGGCGATCTGCTCCAGCACGCGCGCGCCGGACACCTGATGCGGCAGCGCGCTGATCACCACCGCGCCGTCTTCTTTCGCCCACACGGCGCGCATACGGACTGAGCCGCGGCCGTTCTGGTAGATTTTGCGAATTTCAGCGCGTGGGGTAATGATTTCCGCTTCGGTCGGGTAGTCCGGCCCCTGCACGATATCCAACAGCTCGTCGAGCGTGGTTTTCGGTTTTTCCAGTAGCGTAATCGCCGCCTGAGCCACTTCGCGCAGGTTGTGCGGCGGAATATCGGTGGCCATACCGACGGCGATACCGGTGGTGCCGTTCAGCAGGATGTTCGGCAGACGCGCAGGCAGCATTTTCGGCTCCTGCATCGTACCGTCAAAGTTCGGTACCCAGTCGACGGTGCCCTGGCCCAGTTCGCTGAGCAACAGTTCGGCGTATTTCGATAAGCGGGATTCGGTATAACGCATCGCCGCGAAGGATTTCGGATCGTCCGGCGCGCCCCAGTTCCCCTGCCCGTCTACCAGCGGATAGCGGTAAGAGAACGGCTGCGCCATCAGCACCATCGCTTCATAGCAGGCGCTGTCGCCGTGCGGGTGATATTTACCCAGCACGTCGCCGACGGTACGGGCGGATTTTTTGAACTTGGCGCTGGCGTTCAGGCCCAGCTCGGACATCGCATAGACGATGCGACGCTGAACCGGCTTTAAGCCATCGCCAATAAACGGCAATGCCCTGTCCATGATGACGTACATGGAGTAGTTCAGGTAGGCATTTTCCGTGAATTCATGTAGCGCAAGGCGCTCTGCCATATCGCTCATTAATCGTGGATCCTCAATCTGGGTCGCGGCCATTCCGGCGGCAAAACTACCCGCGATAATACCCGATCTCACGTCCTGAGTCACAGGAAGTGAGATCGGTTGAAGAGGATGTCGGCATCAATTGAGCGAGGGGTAAAAACCTTATGGCGTGATTTTACCGATCTGTTTGACGTCGATTTCTACCGAGTTCCAGTCTTTATCGACTTCGCCCTGAATTTCTACCGTATCCTGCGGGCCAACGGTCACGCCGTTCCAGCGCTTATGATCGATATCGACGTTAACCATCCCCGAAGCATCCTGGAATTTATACAGATCATCAGAGACGCGTTCGACGATTTTACCGCGCAGGGTGACCCAGGTGTCATCGCGCAGCGATTTCGCATTCGCCACGGTCGTCACCGCGCCGCTCGGCCCGGTGAAGCCGCCGCCCTGCGTCGTTGAAGAAGGGCCAGTGAACCCGCCCTGCCCGGCAGCCAGTACCGGCATGGAAATCAGAGCGACGATCGCGGTCATCGCAGCAATTTTCTTCATCTTATGTTCTCCCTTGGTGTTGGTATGGCTCCCATTACGCCTGACAAAACTTAACGACTTCTTAAGCGGAAAAAAGAAATTTTAATGCTGTACATCCCCTCTCACAACGCGCTTTACTGCGCAGAGCAGCAGGATCGCCGGAGGAAGATATGCGCATATTATTGGTGGAAGATGACAAACTGATCGGCGACGGCATCAAAGCCGGGTTGAGCAAAATGGGCTTCAGCGTCGACTGGTTTACCCGTGGCGAAGAGGGGAAAGCCGCGCTATATAGCGCCCCTTACGACGCCGCGATTCTGGACCTTACCCTCCCCGGCATCGACGGTCTTGATATTCTGCGTGAATGGCGCAGCAAAGGCCGTAGCGAACCGGTGTTGATCCTCACCGCCCGCGACGCGCTCAGCCAGCGGGTCGAAGGGCTACAGCTCGGTGCCGATGACTATCTCTGCAAGCCTTTCGCCCTGATTGAGGTGGCGGCACGTCTCGATGCGCTGATCCGCCGCGCCCATGGCCAGAGCAGCAGCGAGCTGCGCCACGGTAAGGTGATGCTCGACCCTCACCGCTTAACCGCCACCCTTGATGGCGAAAACCTGGCGCTGAAACCGAAGGAGTTCGCCTTGCTCGAGCTACTGATGCGCAACGCCGGGCGCGTGCTGCCGCGCAAGCTGATCGAAGAAAAACTCTATAACTGGGATGACGACGTCTCCAGCAACGCCGTGGAAGTTCATGTCCACCATCTACGCCGTAAACTCGGCAGCGGTGTTATCCGCACCGTACACGGTATCGGTTATACCCTGGGTGACGCATGAAACGACTCGCCCGCCTGAGCCTGCGCGTCCGCCTGACGCTGCTATTTGTCTTACTGACCAGCGTCGCCTGGGGGATCGCCAGCGTTATCGCCTGGCAGCAGACCAGCGAAAAGCTGGATAAGCTGTTTGATACCCAACAACTGCTATTCGCCCGCCGCCTGAGCGCGATGAATTTCGATGAACTGCGCGCGCTGCCGACACAACAGCGGGAAAAGAAGAAGGTTAAACACGGCCATCTCGATGATGATGCGCTGGCGTTCGCCATCTTCACCGCCGACGGCAGCATGGTGCTCAACGATGGCGAGAACGGCGAAGATATTCAATGGGGGGCGCAGCGGGAGGGCTTCAGCGATGCCTACCTGCGCGGCGATGACGACGAATGGCGTTTCCTGTGGCTAACCACTGCCGACGGCCGCCATCGTATCGCCGTCGGTCAGGAATGGGATTACCGCCGTGAAATGGCGATGGATATCGTGACCTCGCAGCTCACGCCATGGCTGGTCGCGCTGCCGCTGATGTTCGTGCTGTTAATCGTGCTATTAAGCCGCGAACTGGCGCCGCTGAAGAATCTGGCCCGCACCCTGCGCCTGCGCGCGCCGGATTCCGCGGAATTGCTGCGCGACGATAAAATTCCCCCGGAGGTTCGCCCCCTGGTCGATGCGCTGAACCAGCTGTTCAGCCGTACCCACGACACCATGCTCCGCGAGCGCCGGTTTACCTCTGACGCCGCCCATGAGCTGCGCAGTCCGCTGGCGGCGCTGAAGGTGCAAACCGACGTCGCCCAGCTGTCAATGGATGACCCTGAAGGTCGGGATAAGGCGCTGGCCCAACTACATCAAGGTATTGACCGCGCCACCCGGCTGGTCGATCAGCTGCTGACCTTATCGCGGCTGGATTCGCTTGCCCAGCTCGACGACGTACAGCCGGTCGCCATCGACGAGCTATTGCAGTCGGCGGTGATGGAAATGTACCACCACGCGCAGCAGTCCGGTATTGAGCTGCGCTTACACCTGAATGCCGACAATATCGTTCACACCGGTCAGCCACTGCTGCTCAGCCTGCTGGCGCGCAATCTGCTGGACAACGCCGTGCGCTATAGCCCACGCGGCAGCCAGGTTGATATCACGCTTAACGCCCGCGAGTTTCGCGTCCGCGATAACGGCCCCGGCATTAGCCCGCAGGCGCTGGCGCGTATTGGCGAGCGCTTTTATCGCCCACCTGGTCAGGAGGCGCCCGGTAGCGGATTAGGCTTATCGATCGTCCGCCGCATCGCATCGCTGCACGGCATGAACGTCGATTTTGCGAACGCCCGCGACGGCGGCTTCGAGGCGCGCGTTTACTGGTAGCAATATTATTGCCGGAAATGCAAAAGACTTTGCACATTTTGCTCATTTTACTCACCCGCTTCGCGGGGTAACATTGCCGACAAATTTAATCGTTTGAGGGTAAAAAATGAGCAACATCTTGATTATCAACGGTGCGAAAAAATTCGCTCACTCTAATGGCCAATTGAACGACACCCTGACCGAGGTCGCGGATGGTTATCTGCGCGACCTCGGGCATGATGTTAGAATCGTCCGCGCCGACGGCGAGTACGACATCAAAGAAGAAGTGCAGAATTTCCTGTGGGCCGACGTGGTTATCTGGCAGATGCCGGGCTGGTGGATGGGCGCACCGTGGACCGTGAAAAAGTACATGGATGACGTCTTCACTGAGGGTCATGGTTCGCTGTACGCCAGCGATGGCCGCACCCGCGCCGACGATAGCAAAAAATATGGCGGCGGCGGTTTAATCCAGGGCAAACAGTACATGCTGTCGCTGACCTGGAACGCGCCGCTGGAAGCGTTCACCGACAAAGAGCAGTTCTTCCACGGCGTCGGCGTTGATGGCGTTTACCTGCCGTTCCACAAAGCCAACCAGTTCCTGGGCATGAGCGCGATGCCGACCTTCCTCGCCAATGACGTGATAAAAATGCCTGACGTTCCACACGTCATCGCAGAATATCGCAAGCATCTGGTCGAGATTTTTGGTTAACTAGATGTCTACACACAGAAGGAGTTGAGTTAACCATGTTAACAGTGATTGCCGAAATTCGTACCCGTCCGGGCCAACACCACCGCCAGGCAGTACTGGATCAGTTCGCTAAAATTATTCCTGCGGTGCTGCAGGAAGAGGGCTGCCACGGCTACGCGCCGCTGGTTGATCACGCCGCTGGCGTGAGCTTCCAGACGACCGCCCCGGATTCGATCGTCATGCTTGAACAGTGGGAAAGCGTCGCGCATCTGGAAGCACACCTGCAAACGCCGCACATGAAGGCTTACGCCGAAGCGGTCAAAGGCGACGTGCTGGAGACTAACATCCGTATTCTGCAGGCTGGCGTATAAGCCGATGGCACAAGCGGGCATAGAAAAAGGGAGCTGAAAGCTCCCTTTTTACGTTTCGCGGAAAGTATGACTCAGGCTTCAATATCCGCCATATCGCCTTTCTCCTGCAGCCAGTTGCGGCGGTCTTCAGAACGTTTCTTGGCTAACAGCATATCCATCACCGCGGTGGTTTGCTGCTCATCTTCATCGGTCACGATCAGCTGTACCAGGCGACGGGTGTTCGGGTCGAGCGTAGTTTCGCGCAGCTGCATCGGGTTCATCTCGCCCAAACCTTTAAAACGCTGCACGTTCGGCTTGCCCTTCTTCCGCTTCAGTTGCTCCAGCACGCCGGCTTTTTCTTCTTCCGTCAGCGCGTAATAGACCTCTTTGCCAAGGTCGATACGGTACAGCGGCGGTAGCGCGACGTACACGTGGCCTTCTTTCACCAGCGTGCGGAAATGCTTCACAAACAGCGCGCATAGCAAGGTGGCAATGTGCAGACCATCGGAGTCGGCATCGGCGAGGATACAGATTTTGCCATAGCGCAGCTGGCTTAAATCATCGCTGTCCGGATCGATGCCAATCGCCACCGAAATATCATGTACTTCCTGCGAGGCTAACACCTCATCGGAAGAGACCTCCCAGGTATTGAGGATCTTGCCCTTCAGCGGCATGATCGCCTGATATTCGCGATCGCGCGCCTGTTTCGCCGAGCCGCCCGCCGAGTCCCCTTCGACGAGGAACAGTTCGGTGCGGTTCAGATCCTGCGCGGTACAGTCCGCCAGCTTTCCTGGCAGCGCCGGGCCGCTGGTGAGCTTTTTACGCACCACTTTCTTGGCGGCGCGCAGACGACGCTGCGCACTGGAAATCGCCATTTCCGCCAGCAGTTCCGCCGCCTGAACGTTCTGGTTTAACCACAGGCTGAACGCATCTTTTACCACTCCGGAAACGAATGCCGCGCACTGGCGCGACGACAGACGCTCTTTGGTCTGCCCGGCGAACTGCGGATCCTGCATCTTCACTGACAGCACGTAAGCACAGCGATCCCAGATATCTTCCGCCGACAGCTTCACGCCGCGCGGCAGGATATTACGATATTCGCAGAACTCGCGCATCGCATCGAGCAGCCCCTGACGCAGACCATTAACGTGAGTACCGCCCTGCATGGTCGGGATCAGGTTAACGTAGCTTTCGGTCAGCAACTCGCCGCCTTCCGGCAGCCACAGCAGCGCCCAGTCCACCGCTTCCGTTTCACCGGCGAAATTGCCGACAAACGGTTTTTCCGGCAGCAGCGGCAGGCCGTTTACCGCTTCGCACAGATAATCGTTAAGACCATCCGCGTAGCACCAACGCTGCTCGCTGTTATTCACCAGGTCGCGGAACACGATTTCCACGCCCGGGCACAGCACCGCTTTCGCTTTTAACAAGTGGGTGAGTCGCGAGACGGAGAAGCGCGGGCTGTCGAAGAAGCTTTCATCCGGCCAGAAATGGACGCTGGTCCCGGTATTGCGCTTGCCACAGGTGCCGGTCACGTGCAGATCTTCGACCTTATCGCCATTTTCAAACGCGATGCTGTACACCTGACCGTCGCGGCGTACATTGACTTCCACACGCTTCGACAAGGCGTTGACCACAGAAATCCCCACCCCGTGTAGACCGCCGGAGAACTGGTAGTTTTTGTTGGAAAACTTACCGCCCGCGTGCAGTCGGCAAAGGATCAGTTCAACCGCCGGAACCCCTTCTTCCGGGTGGATATCGACCGGCATCCCGCGCCCGTCGTCGATAACCTCCAGCGACTGATCGGCATGAAGAATGACCTCCACGCGTTTGGCGTGGCCAGCCAGTGCTTCATCCACACTGTTATCAATAACTTCCTGACCAAGATGGTTAGGACGGGTCGTGTCGGTGTACATTCCCGGACGGCGGCGAACCGGCTCAAGCCCGGTGAGTACCTCAATGGCATCAGCGTTATATGAAGATTGCGTCATGGTGTGTATTCGTAGGTCGTTCTGAACCGCTTAGCGCAGGCCCAGAAAATCGATAATCTGGGTGAAATGATCTTCAAAGCCAACAAATGCGTGATTACCGCCCTCCTCGACCGTTTGTCGGCAGGAGGCGAAATAGTTAACAGCCTGGCGGTAATCAAGCACTTCATCGCCCGTTTGCTGCAATAACCAGATGAGGTCAGGCGCTTCCAGCGGGTCGATATGCATGACTTTAAGATCGTAAATATGGCGAGACTCTAGCACATATTGCTGCCCCGTGTACGGATTCTCATTGGGGCCAAGAAAATTGTTCAGCAGCTCAAACGGCCGCACCGCCGGGTTAACCACCACCGCCGGCAGCATAAAACATTGCGATAGCCAGGTCGCATAGTAGCCGCCCAACGACGAGCCCACCACGCCTAACGGCTCACCGCCGCGCTCCAGTACGATGGCCTCCAGCATTTCGGCCGCTTGCGCCGGCCAGGCAGGCAGTTCCGGCACCACCATGTTGATTTCAGGGTAGTTCTGCGACAGCCACGTTTTCAACGCCGTCGCTTTTGCCGAGCGCGGAGAACTGTTAAAACCGTGCAGATAGAGAAGCGTAGACATCAGTATCCTTCTGAGGCGATATCCGGGTGAAACTCAGCGCCGCTCAGGCGGCAGACTTCGGTGGTCAGCGTGCCGTCGGGGTGCAGCTCAAGCCAGCGCCAGCCCGGAGAGACAGTATCAAGGGTGAAATTGGCGCAGTGCGGCTTAAACTGTACGCAGGTCGATGGCGTCGCCATCATCCGCCGCCCGTTCCAGTCGAGATCCAACTCCTGGTGAATATGACCGCACAGCAGGTGCTTCACCCGCGGGTAGTTGCTCAGGATGCGATCTAACGCTCCAGCGTTGCGCAGACTATGCTGATCGAGCCAGCTGCATCCCGCCGGTAATGGATGATGATGCAACAGCAGCAGCGTGTTGCGCTCGGGCGCGGCATCCAACTGATGCTCAAGCCACTCCAGTTGGAAGTCGCTCAGCTCGCCGTGGGGCACGCCGAATACCTGACTGTCTAACAGGAGAATTTGCCAATGGTCGCCCAACAGGACGCGTTTTGCAGGGGAGATGCCGGCATCGTGCAGCGTGCTGTACATCGCCGGTTGGAAATCATGGTTGCCCGGCAGCCAGACGCAGGGTGCGGCAAAGCTCGCGATGCCTTCAGCGAAGTGCTGATAGGCCGCGGCGGAGTGGTCTTGCGCCAGATCGCCTGTTGCTACAATCAGGTCGCATTCACGCTGTGAGGCATGTATCGCACGCAATACCGCCTGATAACTTTCCCAGGTATTGATACCTAACAGCGTTTCATGTTTTTCAGCAAACAGGTGAGTATCAGTAATTTGTAATACCCTGACTCTGGCCTCACCAGCCAGAGGTAGGTTTAACAGGCTTTCCAAATGGTGTCCTTAGGTTTAACGACGCTAACAAACCGGAATCGCCATCGCTCCATGTGCTAAACAGTAACGCAGCCAGTCGGCCAGAAACTGATTAATTTGATGCTTTTCGTCGCGTTGATGCAACTTTTTATTAGGATAATCATATCTCGCTTTGAAGCGAAAAATCTGCTGACTCGAACACACTTCGGCCACCATGGCGTCGTGGTACAGGCGCACCGTCATTGACGGCAGGCTCCAGTAGCTCACCGCAGGCAGAGTCTGTTCTATGGTCACTAATGTAGTGTAGCGGGTCGATTCGACCACCGTTAACCGGTATTGCGCCGCACCCACCTGATAGTTCGCCATATCGCCAACCGCCTCAGTGCGAGGCAACAGGCGGCGCAGCTGGGCGAAATTGGTTTCGCACAGGCGCATCATCTCCGGGAAGTCAGGTGTATAACGCTTCATATTATTTCCACTCGTTTCGTAAGCTGTGATAATGCAGCTGCAGCCATTGCAGGGCGATGACAGAAGCCGCGTTGTCGATTTTCCCCTCTTCTACCCACTGGTAAGCTTGTTCCCGGCTCACCACATGCACCCGAATATCCTCGTGTTCTTCGGCCAGGCCGTGAATGCCTTTCGCCATGGATGCGTCAACTTCGCCCACCAGGATCGATAACCGTTCGCTGGTGCCGCCGGGACTTGCCAGATAGCTTAATATTGGTTTGGTGCGCCCAACTTCAAGCCCGGCTTCTTCCAGCGCTTCGCGGCGGGCGACGTCTTCTACCGTTTCGCCTTCTTCTATCATCCCGGCGACCATTTCGAGCAGCCATGGGCTCTCGCTGGTATCATAGGCGGCGATACGGATTTGCTCGACGAGCACAACTTCATCACGTACCGGGTCAAAGGGTAGCAAGACAGCGGCATGCCCGCGCTCAAAAATTTCGCGTGTCACTTCGCCGCTCATCCCGCCGTTAAACAGGCGATGACGAAAACGATACAAATCGAGTGAAAAAAAACCGCGATAAAGTGTTTCGCGTGCAATAATTTCTACATCGTTTTTAGAGAAGGTAATTCCCTGCTGCTTGGGCTTGCTCATTGTTTGTGTCCTGCTCATCCGAAAGTAGGGATTTATAGGCCGTTTGGCTACCGTTTTACAGCCCGTATGTTAGATTGGTGCAAATTACCGCCGGATGGCACGTAACGCCAACTTTTTACGACGGCAGACTCGATACAATCAGCGATTATTTTTAGAATTTTGAGCAGCGCTTATGCTTCACAACAAGGAATGCAAATGAAGAAATTGTTTCCCATCCTTATCGGCCTGGGCCTGACGGGCTTCAGCGCCATGAGTCAGGCAGAAAACCTGATGCAGGTTTATCAGCAGGCGCGCTTAAGCAACCCTGATCTGCGTAAATCAGCAGCCGATCGCGATGCCGCATTCGAAAAGATCAACGAAGCGCGTAGCCCATTACTGCCTCAACTCGGTCTGGGCGCGGATTATACCTATACCAGCGGCTTCCGCGACGCTAAAGACCAAAACTCTAACGTCACCAGCGGTTCGCTGCAGTTAACGCAAACGCTGTTTGATATGTCGAAATGGCGCGCGCTGACCCTGCAGGAAAAAGCAGCGGGCATCCAGGACGTCACCTATCAGACCGATCAGCAAAATCTGATTCTGAACACCGCCAGCGCCTACTTTAGCGTACTGAGCGCGATCGATACGCTTTCCTATACCGAAGCGCAGAAACAGGCGATTTATCGCCAGTTGGATCAGACCACTCAGCGCTTTAACGTTGGCCTGGTCGCCATTACCGACGTACAAAACGCCCGCTCACAGTACGACGCCGTACTGGCAAACGAAGTCACCGCGCGCAACAATCTCGACAACGCCGTTGAAGCGCTACGTCAGGTTACCGGCAACTACTATCCGGAACTGGCCTCACTGAACGTCGATGGCTTCAAAACCAACAAACCGCAAACGGTTAACGCGCTGCTGAAGGAAGCGGAAAAGCGTAACCTGTCGCTGCTGCAAGCCCGTTTGAGCCAGGACCTGGCCCGCGAACAAATTCGCCAGGCGCAGGACGGCCACCTGCCGACTCTGGATTTAAGCGCCTCTACCGGTGTATCGAACAACCGCTACAGCGGCTCTAAAAATATCAACAGCGATGCCGACGTCGGGCAGAACAAAATCGGCCTGAGCTTCTCCCTGCCGCTGTATCAGGGCGGGATGGTCAACTCGCAGGTTAAACAAGCACAGTACAACTTCGTCGGCGCCAGCGAGCAGCTGGAAAGCGCGCACCGCACCGTCGTTCAGACCGTTCGTTCGTCGTTTAACAACGTCAACGCTTCCATCAGCAGCATCAACGCCTACAAACAGGCGGTGGTCTCCGCGCAGAGCTCCTTAGATGCGATGGAAGCCGGTTACTCGGTAGGTACTCGTACCATCGTTGACGTGTTGGACGCGACCACGACGCTGTATAACGCCAAGCAACAGCTTTCCAGCGCGCGTTATAACTACCTGATCAACGAACTGAACATCAAGTCCGCGCTCGGCACGCTGAACGAGCAGGATCTGATCGCGTTGAACAATACCCTGGGTAAAGCGACCTCGACCTCTCCGGACAACGTCGCGCCGGAAAACCCGCAGCAGGACGCCACCGCGGACGGCTATAGCGACACCGCCGCCGCCAAACCGGCCTCCGTTCGCACAACGAGCACTAGCGGCAAAAATCCGTTTAGTCACTAATCGTTTCTGCGTGATAGCGCCTCGTCTGGCCTTCGGGCTGGTCGGGGCGTGAGTTAAACGTAAGGCAACGTAAAGACCTCCGCTTTTCCCCTCTTTCGCTTCATTTTCCACCACTCATACTCTATCCTGAGCGTTGACAAACGCACTACCACTGGGTCCTGGAAGACAAATATGAAACGGACAAAAAATATTAATCATGCGTCGTTCCGCAAAAGCTGGAGCGCCCGCCACCTGACGCCGGTCGCCCTGGCTGTGACCGCCGTATTTATGCTCGCCGGTTGTGAAAAAACGGACGAAACGGTTTCTCTGTATCAAAATGCCGATGACTGTTCGGCGGCAAACCCGAGTAAAGCCGCAGAGTGCACCACCGCTTACAACAACGCGGTGAAAGAAGCCGCGCGCACCGCGCCGAAATACGCCAGCCGTGAAGACTGCGTCGCCGAGTTTGGTGAAGGTCAGTGCCAGCAGGCGCCAGCTCAGGCAGGCGTTGCCCCGGAAAACCAGGCGCAGGCGCAAAGCAGCGGCAGCTTCTGGATGCCGCTGATGGCAGGCTACATGATGGGCCGCCTGATGGGCGGCGGTATGGCTGCGCAGCAACCGCTGTTTAGCTCGAAAAACCCGGCCAGCCCGGCTTACGGCCAGTACACTGACGCCAGCGGCAAGAGCTACGGCGCGGCGCAACCGGGTCGTACCATGAACGTGCCGAAAACCGCGATGGCGCCGAAACCGGCGACCACCTCTACCGTGACTCGCGGCGGCTTTGGCGAATCTGTCGCCAAACAATCGACGATGCAGCGTAGCGCCGCAGGCTCTAGCTCTTCTTCACGCTCGATGGGCGGCTAAGCAGCATGGAAAGAATCAGCATTACCGAGCGTCCGGACTGGCGCGAGAAGGCAACCGAGTACGGCTTCAACTTTCACACCATGTACGGCGAGCCGTACTGGAGCGAAGAGGCCTACTACAAGCTGACGCTGGCGCAGGTTGAAAAGCTTGAGGACGTCACCGCCGAGCTGCATCAAATGTGCCTGCAGGTGGTCGAGAAAGTGATCGCCAGCGACGAGCTGATGGCCAAATTCCGCATTCCTAAACATACCTGGGGCTTCGTGCGCCAGTCGTGGAAAACCAGCCAGCCGTCGCTCTATTCGCGCCTCGATCTGGCCTGGGATGGCGTCGGCGAACCGAAACTCCTGGAGAACAATGCCGATACGCCAACTTCGTTGTACGAAGCGGCTTTCTTCCAGTGGATCTGGCTGGAAGATCAGATCAACGCCGGTCAGTTGCCTGCGGGCAGCGACCAGTTCAACAGCCTGCAGGAAAAGCTGATTGAGCGCTTCGGCGAGCTGCGCGAACAGTTTGGCTTCCAGCTGCTGCATATGGCGTGCTGCCGCGATACCGTTGAAGATCGCGGTACCGTGCAATATCTGCAGGACTGCGCGGCGGAAGCCGGAATCGCGACCGAGTTTCTGTACGTTGAGGACATCGGCCTTGGCGAAAAAGGGCAGTTCACCGACCTACAGGATCAGGTCATCGGCAACCTGTTCAAGCTCTACCCGTGGGAGTTCATGCTGCGGGAGATGTTCTCCACCAAACTGGAAGACGCTGGCGTACGCTGGCTGGAACCGGCGTGGAAGAGCATTATTTCCAACAAAGCGCTGCTGCCGATGCTGTGGGAGATGTTCCCGAACCACCCTAACCTGTTGGCGGCTTACTTCAGCGAAGATGCCCACCCGGAGCTGGAAAAGTACGTTATTAAGCCGATCTTCTCCCGCGAAGGCGCGAACGTCTCGATCGTCGAGAACGGCAAGGTGGTGGAAGCGGTAGAAGGCCCGTACGGCGAGGAAGGCACGATCGTACAGGAGTTTTATCCGCTGCCGAAATTCGGCGACAGCTATACGTTGATTGGCAGTTGGCTTATCAACGATCAACCTGCCGGGATCGGCATTCGTGAAGATCGGGCGCTGATCACCCAGGATCTTTCGCGTTTCTACCCGCACATTTTCGTCGAGTAAAATAAAACCCCGGCCACCTTCGTCGCCGGGGTTTCTTCATCCACACTATCGCGCCGTTACGCCGCGCCCACCACCACTGACAGCATGCTGAGCGACCCCATCTCCAGCCCTTCAATCGGGATAGTTATCGGTTCTTCGCCATCCCACGCCCCCAGAATATAGAGCAACGGCAGGAAGTGTTCGGCCGTTGGGTTAGAGAGCGATCCGCCTTCATGCGCCAGATAGTTCACCAACGGGTGTTCTTCGACCGGCCCTTTCCAGCTCAGGTTCGCCTTCACGTAATCATTGAACGATTCCGCCCACGGATACGGCGTGCTTTCGCCATGCCAGCGCGCGGTGCGCAGGTTGTGCACCACGTTACCGCTCGCCACCAGCATAATGCCTTCATCACGCAGCGATGCCAGTTTACGCCCCATCTCCAGATGCCAGGCCGCGGGTTTGGTGCTGTCGATACTGAGCTGAACCATCGGAATATCCGCATCAGGATACATCTTGATCAGTACGCCCCACGAACCGTGGTCAAAACCCCATGCCTCTTTATCCAGCGCGACCGGCACCGGCGCCAGCAGTTCAACCAGATGCTGCGCCAACTCTGGCGAGCCCGGAGCCGGATAATGAGTGTCGTACAGCGCCTGCGGGAAACCGCCGAAGTCATGGATGGTTTTCGGCGCTTCCATCGCCGTCACTCCCGTCCCGCGGGTAAACCAGTGCGCGGAAATCACCACAATCGCTTTTGGCCGCGGCAGCGTTTCGCCGAGATGGTGCCAGGCGCGGGTATAGATATTATCTTCCAGCACGTTCATCGGGCTACCATGACCTAAAAACAACGCTGGCATACGGGTACGGGACATGACGATATCCTTGAGTAGGAAGTATGTGATGCCTTCACATTACGCGCTTTTGGTCGGGGATAAACTCGGATAAGCATGATGATGATCATCAGAAAATTTGAACATTAAAGTCTGAAAACAACAAAGCCCACTCGATGGTGGGCTTTTGATTTAAGTCAGCGGGAAATTAGCTGGCTTTGCGATCGTGCTCGCGGCGGTAAGCCACCAGATCTTCAATGGTGACGACGGCCATGTTGTGCTGCTGCGCAAACTTGATGCACTCCGGCGCGCGTGCCATGGTGCCGTCATCGTTAGTCAGTTCACAAAGTACGCCAGCCGGCTTGAAGCCCGCCAGGGTGACCAGATCGATAGTCGCTTCAGTATGACCGCCACGGGTCATGACGCCGCCCGGCTGCGCGCGCAGCGGGAAGACGTGGCCAGGACGGTTCAGGTCGGATGGTTTCGCGCCATCGGCAATCGCCGCGCGTACGGTCGTGACGCGGTCAGCGGCGGATACACCGGTAGTCACGCCTTCTGCCGCTTCAATGGTCACGGTAAAGCCAGTGCCGTAGGCGCTGGTGTTGTTCTCAACCATCATCGGCAGGTCGAGCTGCTTGCGGCGGTCTTCGGTCAGGCACAGGCAGACAATGCCGCTGCCGTGACGAATGGTCAGCGCCATTTGCTCAACGGTCATGGTTTCGGCGGCGAAGATCATATCGCCTTCGTTTTCACGGTCTTCATCATCAAGCACCATCACACCGCGGCCTTCGCGCAGTGCGTTTAAAGCGTGTTCCACACGTTCAAAAGCGGTACCAAAAGAAGAAAGGAGCGTCTGATTCATGGTAAAAAAACCTCATTAAAATTATGGTTACCAGAATCAGGGCAGTCTTAGGAGTGCCGGTTTAGCGGCAAAAGTCAACGCAAGCGGATCGGAACCCGACTGAGCCGTTACTCTCTCCCATCCGGACTTTAACCGTCGGCCCCGGAATTACACCGGATCTGCTGACCTTCCCGTTTTCACCGGAAGCGCTCGCGGGCTTTCAACGCGTTGGTTGATTTACCGCCGGTGGGGAATTTCGCCCCGCCCTGAGAATAAGCGAGGTAACTATAACGCCATTAACTATCTTCATCAATGGCTACTCGTCACGCGGTAAACATTTCTGGTTTATAGGCTGCCCCGTTAGCACTACAATGAACGGCAAATAGACCAGTGCAGGAATCCGCCATGATTGACCCGAAAAAAATTGAACAAATCGCCCGCCAGGTCCATGAATCGATGCCGAAAGGCCTTCGCGATCTTGGAGATGATGTAGAGAAGAAGATCCGTCAGGTGCTCCAGTCGCAGCTGACTCGCCTGGATCTGGTAAGCCGCGAAGAGTTCGACGTGCAGACGCAGGTTTTACTGCGCACCCGTGAGAAATTGGCTTTACTGGAGCAGCGGATTAGCGATCTGGAAAGCCGCTCAACCGCGCCGAAGGGCGAAGAGCAGCAATAAAAAAACGGGCCTGATGGCCCGTTTTCATTTTGCTACCGCACTCATATTCTTGCCGGGTGGCGCTGCGCTTACCCGGCCTACGATCCACGCCATTTGCCTCCCCCGCCGTAGCCCTGCTAAGCGCAGCGCAAGCAGGGAAAATACCGGTTCGGGTGGCAACACCCCAGTGCGCTGAATTAAATCTACGCCGGGCAGTTCTTCAAAGGTCTAGTGTTCTAACTCGGCCGCGCTATTCACCTGACGACAATAGAACTCATAGCGTTGGCAAAACCATGCACGATGTTTCTCATCCATATTGCCGACAATAGCCTGAAGATCAACTGAATGGCCTTGCGCGCGCATCCTGGCGAAACTACGTGCCAGGAAATCAAAATTATTCATTGAATACATATCGTTATGGTTCATCCGCATACTCCTTCAGCCGTTGGCGTTCTGATTGGTCATATGCCTTTACTCACTTCAGTATTTACGCTTACCTTAACGTCTTTTGTACGAAAAATGCGCTTAATGAGGTTGTTTATTGCGCTAAATCATTTTCCGCATGATTAAATTAAAACGGCCCGCGAGGGCATCCCCGCAGGCCGTGATAGACCGCCCCTTCAGAGCGGTGCAGCACAAAGATTACTTGTCGCTATCTTTCTGAATCTTCTTGATAATATTGGTCGTTGAGCAACCATCTTCGAAATTGAGCACCAGCACTTCGCCGCCGTTGGCCCACACCTCTTCGCTACCGGCAATCTGTTCCGGCTTATAATCGCCGCCTTTCACCAGCAGATCCGGCAGGATCCCGGCAATCAAACGCTGCGGGGTATCTTCTTCGAAAGAGACCACCCAATCGACGGCTTCCAGCGCCCCCAGTACGATCATCCGCTGTTCCAGCGGGTTCACCGGGCGCGTTTCCCCCTTCAGACGTTTAGTCGACGCATCGCTGTTGACCGCGACAATCAGGCGATCGCCCAGCTTACGCGCGTTGGCCAGATAAGAGACGTGACCGGCGTGCAGAATGTCAAAAACGCCGTTGGTCATCACCACTTTTTCACCGCGCTTACGCGCCGCCGCAACCGCCTGTTTCAGCTCATCTTCGTTCATCACGCCAAAGCCGGTATCGGCGCGACCGCGCACCGCGTTTTCCAGTTCGATTGGCGAAACAGTGGAAGTCCCCAACTTACCGACGACGACACCAGCCGCCGCGTTGGCGAAATAGCAGGCCTCTTCCAGCGTATTACCAGCCGCCAGCGTGGCCGCCAGCACGCCAATAACCGTGTCGCCAGCGCCGGTAACGTCATACACTTCCTGCGCCTGGGTCGGCATATGCAGCGGCGGACGTCCCGGCTGCAGCAGTGTCATCCCCTGCTCAGAGCGCGTCACCAGCAGCGCGGAGAACTCGAATTCGGCGATGATTTTCATCCCACGTTCCACGATTTCGGCTTCGTCTTTGCACTTCCCGGCGACCGCTTCGAATTCAGAGAGGTTCGGCGTTAGCAGCGTCGCGCCACGATAGCGTTCAAATTCGGTGCCTTTCGGGTCAATCAGCACCGGCACGCCCGCATCGCGGGCAAGCTTAATCATGGTCTGCACGCTGGTCAGCGCGCCTTTGGCGTAGTCTGACAGTACCAGCGCGCCAATAGAACCCAGCGCCTGCTGGATACGTTCGTGCATTGGCTGCGGGTCAACCCCGGAGAAACCCTCTTCAAAATCGAGGCGGATCAGTTGCTGATTGCGCGACAGCACACGCAGCTTGGTGATCGTCGGGTGCGTCGGCACCGACACGAAATCGCACTTCACCTTCACGTCAGCCAGCGCTTTGCTCAGCGCACGCGCGGCGTCGTCGATACCGGTCAGGCCGACCAGACGGGAAGTCGCGCCGAGCGAAGCAATGTTCATCGCCACGTTAGCCGCGCCGCCAGGGCGTTCTTCGATATTTTCCACCTTCACCACCGGCACCGGGGCTTCCGGGGAAATACGGCTAGTCGGGCCGTACCAGTAGCGGTCCAGCATCACATCGCCAACCACCAACACTCCTGCACGTTCAAACTCTGGCAGCGTTACTTTCATTACTCTCTCCTGCGAGATGCAAACTTTGCGCGCGATAATAGCACACCCGGTTTGTTAGTTAAGCCATCAACCATTTCTGCCAACTGGCGCTCACCTGCTGGCGTTCGCCGCCGAAGGCATCCGGCGCGACGTTGCCCGGCTGCTCTTGCAGCGCCAGATGGTGTAACGCATCGCGTAGCGTGGTGTAGGCATGGGTTAATGCCCGCGCCTCGTCATCGTCCATAATGTCGTTTTGCGCCAACAGCTCCAGAATGCGCACATTATCAGACCAGCGCGTCAGTTTCGGCTTCTCATGCGCGTAGCGCAGCACCAGATACTGGGTGATAAACTCAATATCGGTGATCCCGCCGGCATCGGCCTTGATATCAAAGCGATCGCGCTGCTTATTGCCCAAATGCGCGCGCATCTTTTCACGCATTTCCCGCACTTCCGTTTGCAGCGTCTCCCCTTCGCGCGGGGTGGTCAGAATGTCGCGGCGAATCGCGTCAAAGCGCGCCTGCAGCGCCGGGTCGCCATACACGACGCGGGCACGGACCAACGCCTGATGTTCCCAGGTCCAGGCTTCGTTACGCTGATAATCGGCAAAAGCGTCAGCGGTGGTCACCAACATGCCCGCCGCCCCGGAGGGACGTAAGCGAGCGTCCACTTCGTACAGAATGCCCGACGAAGTGCGGGTGCTGAACAGATGCATGATCCGCTGGGCTAAGCGCAGATAGAACTGACGGCCATCGATTTCCCGTTCGCCGTCGGTCATCACTTCCATCGGACAGTCGTGGAGGAAAACCAGATCGAGGTCAGAACTATAACCCAACTCCCAACCGCCAAGCTTACCGTATCCTACTACCGCAAAACCGCGTCCCTGGCGATCGCGCAGGTGGGTCGGTAAGCCATAACGGGACACCATCTGCAGCCACGCCTGCTGTACCACCGCATCGATCATCGCCTCAGCCAGCCAGGTTAAGTGATCGCTCACTTTCATCACCGGTAGCGTCCCGGCGATGTCGGCAGCGGCGATATGCAGCAGCTGCGCCTGCTTAAACTGGCGCAGCGCTTCCAGTTGCTGTTCCTCGTCATCTTCCGGTACACGCAGCAGATACTGGCGCAGCTCATCGCGGTAGGCATCGGTCGCCGTCGGCTGATACAGCGTATTCGGATCCAGCAGTTCGTCCAGCAGCAGCGGATGACGCGCCAACTGGCTGGCAACCATCGGCGAGGCGGCGCACAGGCTAATCAGGTGTTTTAAGGCACCCGGGAATTCGCTGAGCAGCTCCAGGTAGGTAGTACGGGTGACGATGCCGGTCAGCAACGGCGTGATCCGCGCCAGCGGCAGCGGGGCATCCGCCCGTGAGCAGACTTCACTCAGCAGATGCGGCATCAGTTGGTCGAGCACCTGCCGCCCACGCGGGCCGATAGTGCGCCGGTCGAGTTCCTTGCGGAAATCGGCAATCAGCGCCAGTACGCTACGCCGGTCGTTATCGTCGAGATGCGCCAGCGCTGGCGTGGTGTCATCCTCTTCCAGTGCGTCCTGCCACAGCTCGCGCCAGTACTCTTCCAGTTGCTCATCCGGCGATTGCGCCTCGTCATCGCCGATGAGCTCGTTGAAGACGCGACGCACGCGGCGCATCTGTTCTTCAAGCTGCTCGCTGAGCATCTGCCAGTCGGCAACGCGCATCCCCCACGCCAGACGCGCGCGGTTGAGTTCATCCTGCGGCAGGGTTTGCGTTTGCTCATCGTTAATGCTTTGCAGCAGGTTCTCGAGACGGCGCAAAAACAGGTAGGCTTCACGCAACTGCGCAGCGTCGCCCTCCGGCAACAAATGCAGCTCGTCAATAGCGGCCAGCGTCGGCAACAGCGCACGCAGCTGTAATGCCGGTTCACGACCGCCGCGGATCAACTGGAAAACCTGCACGATAAATTCAATTTCGCGAATGCCGCCCGCGCCAAGCTTAATGTTGTCTTTCAGGCCGCGGCGGCGCACTTCGCGGGCGATCATCCCTTTCATGTTGCGCAAAGACTGAATGACGCTGAAATCGATGTAACGGCGGAACACGAACGGGCGCAGCATGGCGCGTAGTTCGTTAGCGTAAACGCCGTCGTTGTCCCCCATGATCCGCGCCTTCACCATCGCGTAGCGCTCCCAGTCACGCCCCTGTTCCTGGTAATAGTCTTCCAGCGCCGCGAAGCTCAGCACCAGCGGGCCGCTGTCGCCAAACGGGCGCAGGCGCATATCCACGCGGTACACGAAGCCGTCCTGCGTAGGCTGATCCAATACTTTGATCAGCCGCTGACCCAGGCGGGTGAAAAACTGGGCGTTATCCAGTTCGCGACGCCCGCCCTGGGTAGCGCCGTGTTCCGGCCAGGCAAAAATCAGATCGATATCGGAAGAGAAATTAAGCTCGCCACCGCCCAGCTTTCCCATTCCGAGGATCAATAGCGGCTGCGCTTCGTCCTGCGCACTGCACGGTGTGCCCCACTCCCGGCAACAAGCGGTGTACAGCCAGTCGCGGGCGGCGACGATTAAGGTCTCCGCCAGCGCGCTAAGCTGCTGCAAACTGCTCTCTTCGCTGACCAACAACAGTGCCTGCGCCCAGGCAATGCGCACCATAATACGGCGGCGGAACTGGCGCAGCTCGCGCATCAGCGCGGCTTCGTCAGTCACGTTCCGCAACAGCTCCGCCAACCAATCGCCGTAATGGCGCCACTCGTCGGCCTGCGGCGGCGCGCTTTCCAGTTCGGCCAACCACTGCGGCTGGGCAACCAGGCTCTGTTCCACGAATTCGCTGAACGTCATCACCGACTGCGCCTGCGAACTTAACGTTTGCAGGGGAAAATCTGCCGGAAGCCGGTTTACAACCGTCTGCCAGTGCTGCTGTAACTGCGAAGAAAGCGGCATGATAGGGGTCTCCCTGGCCTGAAATTATCGTTTTCCACTATGCAGCCAGAACGGTTCCGCGGCCAGTGCCTGACGACGGAAATATTCGATGACGCTGCGATCATTATGCTCGATGGCGTGGCGCGCTTCTTGCCAGTTTTCCAGCCAGCTTTCGGCAACATCGGCATAGGCGCTGGAAAGCAGCTGAATGCTATCGATTTCACGCGCCAGACGTGTCAGCTGATCGCTATAGTCATCTTCCACCTGCAGGAAGATGCTTTTCAGCTCTGCCGCCGCTCGCGACAGCTGGATATCGGCAAAGCGTTTGAACGAGCCGTCGATTTTCTTTTGCCCCGCGTCGTTGAGGAAGGCACGCCAACTCCGGGTCACCAGCCATTCAGTCAGCTGCAGCTTGGCGCGCACCGTTTCGCGGTTAAATAGCGCCTGCCCGACGCTCTCCGCTTCAGCCAGCGCCGCTTCGGCTGCCGTGAGCGATTCGCGCAGCAGCGCGGTGGCTTTACGCGGCACGATGCCGCCAAACAACACCAACGTATGGCGCACGCGGGCCATCGCCTGCTGAATTTCACGTTTGGCGGCCGCATTCCCCCCGTTCCAGACCTCATCATGATAGAGCCAATGCGCCAGCGCGCTTTCCAGCGCTGCTTCCAGCCCCTGCTCAACGCTGGCTTTCGCCGCCACGCGCAATACCGTTAACGGCTTAACCGGGCGCGGTTCGTTACCCTGCGCCAGTTGATAACCGCGCGCCGCCTTGCTCAGGCTACCCTGACGCAGCACGCCGGTCTCCAGCAAACGGCGCGCCAGTGCCAGAATATCGGCGGTATCGCCGCTCAGCAGCTCCAGCTCCAGTTCGCAAATTGCTTCCTGATGCTCAGCGGCTTTAACTTCGCCAAGGTCGAGGGCGACCTCAATCTGGCTGTTACCTTCATTCAGCACCCATTTTTCGCGGGCGAAATCGGTGCTGAATAACGGCTGTACATTCTGCGCCAGCTCAGCCGGCAGTTGCCCTTGCGGCCAGACTTCAGTCGGTAAGCGCTCCAGCGCCAGCTCCGCTTTTTCCAGCGGGATATTATATTCCGGACGCTGATGCAGTCCGCCCACCACCCGACCCGCGATCTTCAGCGTCATTTCATAGCGCCCCTGATCGCCGCGGATCCGCAGCCCCATGTCGTGCCGACGCAGCCAGTTATCGGCGGTTTCGTAGTAAATATTCAGCAACTGACCTGCTGGCGTGTGCTTCGCATCCAGCGTATTGAGATGCTGGCGCAGCGCGTCAACGCCGTCGTGGGCAACGATAAATTTCAGTTCGATTTCTTGAGCCATGGATGAATTCTTCCACCTGATGAGCGTCGCCGGAAAAATGTGGCGAACTAATGACGATATTTTTTGTCAGTAAATAGTATTTTGCGGCGAATCGCCATGCAATGCGCATTTGCTGGCTACATTTGGATGATTCCAATTGTGGCGGAAAACTTTGCGTCGCTCTGGCGATGCCACTACTATCGTTCAACTTTTTATGACCAAACGATGACCTGATGCCAAAATTACGCCTTATTACCTTTACATTGCTAGCGCTTAGCGCCGCTACGGCGGTTCACGCAGAAGAAAAACGCTACGTTTCCGATGAGCTGAACACCTGGGTTCGCAGCGGCCCTGGCGATAACTATCGTCTGGTTGGCACCATTAACGCCGGCGAAGCCGTCGACGTTCTGCAAACTAATGACAGCACTAATTATGCGCAGGTACGCGACAGCAACGGCCGTACCGCCTGGATCCCACTGAAAGAGCTGAGCAACGAGCCCAGCCTGCGCATCCGCGTGCCGGATCTGGAAAACCAGGTCAAAACCCTGACCGACAAGCTGAACAATATCGACGCCACCTGGAACCAGCGTACCTCGGATATGCAGAAAAAAGTCGCCGGCAGCGACGGCGCGATCAACGCCCTGAAAGAAGAGAACCAAAAGCTGAAAAACGAGCTGGTTGTCGCGCAGAAGAAGGTGAACGCGGCGAATCTGCAGCTTGATGACAAACAGCGCACCATTATCATGCAGTGGTTCATGTACGGCGGCGGCGTGCTGGGCGTCGGTCTGATCCTCGGTCTGGTGCTGCCGCACCTGGTGCCGAGTCGCAAGCGTAAAGACCGGTGGATGAACTAATTCGTCTTCTCTGCCAGACTTACGTATCATCTTGCGAAAAGTCGATGCGGGAGAAACGGGCGTGAAGATTTATTTGGTCGGTGGTGCTGTACGAGATGCGTTATTAGGACTACCGGTCAAAGACAAAGACTGGGTGGTGGTTGGCGCCACGCCCCAGCAGTTGCTCGACGCGGGCTACCAGCAGGTAGGTCGCGATTTTCCCGTGTTCCTTCACCCGGACAGTCGTGAAGAGTACGCCCTCGCGCGTACCGAGCGTAAATCCGGTTCCGGCTATACCGGCTTCACCTGTTACGCCGCCGCCGATGTCACGCTTGAGCAAGACCTGCTGCGCCGCGACCTGACGATTAACGCGCTGGCTCAGGACGCTGACGGCCAGATTTACGACCCCTACGGCGGTCAGGACGATTTACGCCAGCGTCTGCTGCGCCACGTCTCCCCGGCTTTTAGCGAAGATCCGCTACGCGTACTGCGGGTAGCGCGTTTTGCCGCACGCTACGCCCATCTCGGTTTTCGCATCGCCGATGAAACCATGGCGCTGATGCGCGCAATGGCTGACGCAGGCGAACTGGCGCATCTGACACCGGAACGGGTATGGAAAGAGACGGAAAACGCGCTTGGTACACGCAATCCGCAGGTTTTTTTCCAGACCCTGCGCGACTGCCATGCGTTGAAGGTCCTGTTCCCGGAAATCGACGCGCTGTACGGCGTACCCGCGCCGGCGAAATGGCATCCGGAGATCGATACCGGCGTACACACCTTGATGACGCTGACCATGGCGGCAATGCTATCGCCGGACATTGACGTCCGTTTCGCCACCCTGTGCCACGACCTTGGCAAAGGACTCACGCCAAAAGAATTCTGGCCGCGCCATCACGGACACGGCCCGGCGGGCGTCAAGCTGGTGGAGCAGATTTGCAGCCGCCTGCGGGTGCCGAACGATATCCGCGATCTGGCAAGGTTGGTCGCAGAATTCCACGACCTGATTCATACCCTGCCCATCCTGCAGCCGAAAACCCTCGTTAAACTGTTTGATAACATCGACGCCTGGCGCAAACCGCAGCGCGTACAACAAATCGCCCTCACCAGCGAGGCTGACGTGCGCGGCCGCACCGGTTTTGAATCCTGCGATTACCCGCAGGGGCGCCTGCTGCTTGAAGCCTGGGAAGTAGCGAAATCGGTTTCCACCAAAGAGGTGGTTGCGGCCGGATTTAAAGGACTGGAAATTCGCGATGAACTCACGCAGCGGAGAATTGCGGCGGTTGCGCAGTGGAAAGAACAACGTTGCCCCCAGCCGCAAGGCTGAGGGCTCAGGCCTTAGAAGAAGACCACGTAGACGGCTGCCGCGACGATAAAGCGGTAGATAGCGAACGGAATAAACGAGATACGTTTAATCAGCTGCAAGAAGGTTTTAATCGCGATCAGCGCCACGACGAAGGCCATGATAAAGCCGACGGCGAACATCGGGATATCACCCGCATTGAGGAAGCCAATGCTCTTGTAGACATCCAGTACAGTGGCGCCCATCATCATCGGCACTGCCAGCAGGAAAGAAAATTCGGAGGCCGCATAGCGGCTGACGCCCATCAGCATCCCGCCGGAAATCGTCGCCCCGGAACGGGAAAAGCCCGGCCACAGCGCCAGACACTGGAAGCAGCCGATAGCGAACGCCTGACGATAGGTCATATCGTCAATCCCCACCGCGCGCGGCGTTTTCGGTTTGAACAGTTCCGCCGCAATCAGCAGGAAACCGCCAACGATCAGTGCGTACATCACGTTAACCGGGTTGAACAGCGATTTGATCAGATCATGGAATACCAACCCCAGCACCACTGCCGGGATCATGCCTAACAGGATATGAATCAGCGATAAGCGCCCGGAACCTTCACCTTCATGCACCGGCGGTCTGCCGAAATGAATACCAATCAGGCCAAACAGACGGCGCCAGAACACCACGACGACAGCCAGGATAGAACCTAACTGGATGACAACTTCAAATGTATTGGCGGTATCGCCTTCAAACCCCAGGAGATGACCGACGATAATCATATGACCAGTACTGGAGACAGGTAGAAATTCCGTTAACCCTTCAACCACACCCAATATTGCCGCTATCAGCAGCGAGTGTATATCGCCCATTCAATAAACCCTTAAAAAGAAAAAATAAAATTAAAACCCAGGCACTATGACCGGTATAAAATAGATTTGTTTAAACAATATGACGTGAAACGTTTTGTTTCAGATTACTGCCACGCTCAATGATAACCCCGACGTTAGCCGCACGCGCCACCGCACCGGGCTTACTGACTTTAATACGTACCCACGGCGAGTGGAATTTTTGCAACAGCAGGTCGGCTATCTCTTCCGCCACGCGCTCCACCAGCGCAAAGCGCCCGCCCTCGACGTGGTTGATAACCAGTTCGCTGATATCAGCATAACTTAGACAATCGCTCACATCGTCGCTGGCCGCCGCTTTGCGGTTATCCCACGCCATTTCGATATCGAACACTAATTTCTGTTCGATGGTCTGTTCCCAGTCATAAACACCAATAGTGGTGATTACCGAAAGTTGTTCTATAAATACAATATCCATCACGACCTGCCTGCTTTTTGGCTAAACCGGATACCACTTCCGGCGATTTATGCGTATTATCCACAGATGCAAAGACATCCCCTAAAGAAATCACGTGGCCTGACAGCGGCGATACGGCAAGACTCCAGGAACATAACAGCATCACTATGTAACCTATTGCGCAGAGAAAGCCAACATGCTGTTAATACGAAGATGAGCGGGGATCTAACGACGTTTTCAAAATGGAACAGCTGATGAGTGCAATCGCGCCTGGACTTGTTATCCTCGCCTACCTCTGCGGCTCAATTTCCAGCGCCATTCTGGTGTGCCGTCTTGCTGGTTTGCCCGATCCTCGCGATAGCGGTTCCGGCAATCCTGGGGCGACGAACGTACTCCGAATTGGCGGCAAGGGAGCAGCCGTAGCGGTATTAATTTTTGATGTCCTGAAGGGCATGCTGCCAGTATGGGGCGCCTGGGCACTCGGTCTGACGCCGTTCTGGCTCGGACTGGTGGCGATCGCCGCCTGCGTAGGCCATATCTGGCCGGTATTCTTTAATTTCCGCGGCGGCAAAGGCGTGGCGACGGCTTTCGGCGCTATCGCCCCTATCGGCTGGGATCTCACCGGCGTCATGGCGGGCACCTGGTTGCTGACCATTCTGCTCAGCGGTTATTCGTCGTTGGGCGCGATCGTCAGCGCGCTGATCGCTCCCTTCTACGTCTGGTGGTTTAAACCACAGTATACCTTCCCGGTTTCCATGCTCTCCTGCCTGATTCTGCTGCGTCATCACGACAATATTCAGCGTCTGTGGCGTCGTCAGGAAACCAAAATCTGGTCACGCTTCAAGAAGAAGAAAAAAACGCCAGAGCAGAAATAATCTCCGCGCCCGGCAGCCCATGCCGGGCCTGGCTGCCGCCACAAACATATTCTATTTCCCGCTTTTCCAGCCAATCATACCGGCGAAATAGAAATCTAAAGATAATCCCTTCACTACAATCACTTAGTTATGAGTTATAACCAAAAGTGATTTTTTCGCCCCCGCGCCGCTGTTTACTCTGAAGCTCTTTATAAGAGAAAACAGAACAACAACATGACTGACGTAATTAACGCGACGCCTGCGACAAGCTCGGTATCGCCCGGCGGGGAAGTACGATGGATCAGTAACGCGGCGGATGTTTCGCGGCTGATTAATGAAGGCAGCAGCGGGCGTAATAACGCGCGCATCGTGATGGGGATCGCTCTTGGCGGTATCTTCCTCGATGCCTACGATCTTGGATCTCTGGCCTTCGGCCTGAAAGATATCACCCGGGAATTCAACCTGACGCCCGCTGGTACTGGTATGGTCGCCTCGGCCATTACCTTCGGCGCCATCGTCGGCGCGCTGCTGGGCGGTTACCTCACCGATAAAATTGGCCGTTACCGCGTTTTTATGGCGGATATGCTGTTCTTCGTGGTGGCGGCAATCGCCTGCGCGCTGGCGCCGAACGAATACATCCTCACCGGCGCGCGCTTCGTGATGGGTTTAGGGGTGGGAATAGACCTGCCGGTGGCGATGGCGTTCCTCAGCGAATTCGCCAGGCTCAAGGGACCCGGTAACAAGGCGGCCAGCGTGGCAATGTGGTGCCCGACCTGGTACGCCGCAATCAGCATTTCGTATCTGCTGGTGCTCTTCTTCTACGCCGTCTTGCCGGAAAGCCACAGCGACTGGCTATGGCGTATTATTCTTGGCTTCGGCGCCATCCCGGCGCTGGTGATTATCGCCATCCGCAGCCGCTATATGAGCGAATCGCCGGTGTGGGCCGCCAACCAGGGCAATCTGCGCGAAGCGGCGTCGATTCTACGCCAGGCCTACAATATCAATGCCCACGTCGCCCAGGAGGCGTTGGAAAAACCGGCACCTAAGGTACGTACCGCCCAGTGGAGCAACTATCTGCGCCTGTTCCGCGGCGTCTATTTACGCCGCACGACGCTCTCCACTCTGCTGTCGGTCGTCTCTTCGTTTGCTTATAACGCTGTCGCCTTCGGCCTGCCAGTGATCATTTCCAGTTTCTTCGTGCAGTCAATGCTGACGACGATTTTGATCTCGCTGGCGCTGAATCTGCTGTTCGCGTTCGTCGGCGGGCTCCTGGCAGTGCGTCTGGTACCACGGTTCGGAGCCTGGCGGATGTCGCTGGCGGGCTATAGCTGTCAGTTGACGGCGCTGCTCGGCCTGGCGCTGATTGGCCGCCCGGACGGCGCTGGTGAAGGAATCGCGGCAGTGGCGATGCTGGCGCTGTTTCTCTTCGGTCAGGGCTTCGGCCCCGGCGCACATACCATGACTTTCGCGTCGTTAAGCTATCCGACATCGCTGCGCGGCGTCGGCGTCGGACTCAACCAGACGCTGATGCGCGGCAGCTCGACGCTCTCTTTATTTCTCTTCCCGCTGCTGGTGGCCGCGCTGGATACCCGCGTCTTCTGGATCATTGCCGCCGCGCCGCTGATTGGCCTGCTATCGCTGCTGCTTATCCGCTGGGAGCCGTCGGGATACGATATCGACGCCGAAGATTATCAGGGGCAATAAGCCACAGATGAAAAAGCCGCCTCAATAATGGGCGGCTTTGTGTTTTGTCACAGGGGTATCAGGCGGCAGGCAGTTCCGCCAGCGGCCAACGCGGCCGTACCGTCACTCCCAGGCTGGCGTTAGCGCCGCCTTGCAGGCGCACCATACCGGCATAGGCAATCATTGCGCCGTTATCGGTGCAGAACTCAGGACGGGCATAAAACACCTCACCACCGCGTTTGCTCATCATCTCCGCCAGCTTCGCGCGCAGCGTGCGGTTGGCGCTCACACCGCCTGCCATGACCAGACGCTTAAAGCCGGTTTGATCCAACGCGCGACGGCATTTGATCATCAGTGTATCGACGACCGCGTCTTCAAACGCGCGGGCAATATCGGCGCGCGTTTGTTCATCATCGCCGTTGTTGCGAATGGTGTTGGCGGCAAAGGTTTTCAGGCCGGAGAAGCTGAAGTCGAGCCCCGGGCGATCGGTCATCGGTCGCGGGAAAATGAAACGGCCTTCAGTACCCTGGGCAGCCATTTTCGACAGCATCGGCCCGCCCGGATAATCCAGACCCAGCAATTTCGCCGTCTTATCGAAGGCTTCGCCCGCCGCATCGTCGATTGACTCGCCTAACAGCTCGTACTGGCCAATGCCGGTCACGCTAATCAGCTGAGTATGGCCGCCGGAGACCAGCAGCGCGACAAACGGAAACGCTGGTGGGTTATCTTCCAGCATCGGCGCCAACAGATGCCCTTCCATATGGTGTACCGGGATCGCCGGAACGTTCCAGGCGAAAGCCAGCGAGCGGCCGACTGTCGCGCCGACCAGCAGCGCGCCAACCAGACCCGGCCCTGCCGTATACGCGACGGCATCAATATCTTTTGCCGTCAGGCCCGCTTCTTTCAGCGCCGCCTGAATCAGCGGGACGGTCTTGCGCACGTGGTCGCGTGACGCCAGTTCAGGCACCACACCGCCGTAGTCGGCATGTAATTTAACCTGACTATACAATTGATTGGCTAACAGACCTTGTTTGTCGTCATAAATGGCGATGCCGGTTTCATCGCAGGATGTTTCAATTCCCAGTACACGCATGAGTTGTTTTTACCTCGTTTCAATACCGCGCAGTGTAGGACCAATGACCCGCGATGTAAAACTTTGCTCACCCCTGGCGTTCACTTCGTGTATACTCTTTGTCCTTATAAAAGTCCCTTTCAAAATCGCATCGGTGCTTTACAAAGCAGCAGCAATTGCAGTAAAATTCCGCACCATTTTGAAATAAGCTGGCGTTGATGCCAGCGGCAAACCGAATTTATTAAAGGTGAGAGTTACATGCCGGTAATTAAAGTACGTGAAAACGAGCCGTTCGACGTAGCACTGCGTCGCTTCAAACGTTCATGCGAAAAAGCAGGTGTTCTGGCGGAAGTTCGTCGTCGTGAGTTCTATGAAAAACCGACTACCGAACGTAAACGCGCTAAAGCTTCTGCTGTGAAACGTCACGCGAAGAAACTGGCTCGCGAAAACGCACGCCGCACTCGTCTGTACTAATCTGTTGAGAGCAAAGCTCTCAATTCAGACCGAGTTGTAGTTGTAAGGCCGTGCTTCCGGAAGGAATGCGCGGCTTATTTTCGTTTATACACGTCATCATTCAAGCTGCCTCTGTGTTGGCTACAGTCGTTCGCCCCAGTCACGTACTGATGTACGCTCCTGAGGATTCGCTCCCTTGCCGCCTTGATGCATCCTGAATGATTTTGTGTATATGAGTCATCAAAAAACAGGGGCATATGGCTGGACGAATCCCACGTGTATTCATTAATGACCTGCTGGCAAGAACCGACATCATCGATCTGATCGATGCGCGGGTGAAGCTGAAAAAGCAGGGCAAGAATTATCACGCGTGCTGTCCGTTCCATAACGAGAAAACCCCCTCCTTCACCGTCAACGGTGAAAAACAGTTTTACCATTGCTTCGGCTGCGGTGCGCACGGCAATGCTATCGACTTCCTGATGAACTATGACAAGCTCGAGTTCGTCGAAACCGTCGAAGAGCTGGCCGCCATGCACAACCTTGAAGTGCCCTATGAAGCAGGTAACGGACCGAGCCAGATAGAACGCCATCAGCGGCAAAATCTCTATCAGTTATTGGACGGTCTGAACACGTTTTACCAACAGTCTCTGATGCAGCCCGCCGCCGACTCCGCGCGCCAGTATCTGGCAAAACGCGGCTTAAGCAGCGAGGTGATTACACGCTTTGCAATAGGCTTTGCTCCCCCTGGCTGGGATAACGTTTTAAAACGTTTTGGCGGCAATCAAGAAAATCGCCAATCGCTTATTGATGCAGGCATGCTGGTCACCAACGATCAGGGTCGCAGTTACGACCGCTTCCGCGAACGGGTGATGTTCCCGATCCGCGATAAGCGAGGCCGGGTGATTGGTTTTGGCGGGCGCGTGCTGGGCGATGCGCTGCCGAAGTACCTGAACTCCCCGGAGACCGATATTTTCCATAAAGGCCGCCAGTTGTACGGCCTGTATGAAGCGCAGCAGGATAATGCCGAACCTCAGCGTCTGCTGGTGGTCGAAGGTTATATGGACGTCGTCGCGCTGGCGCAGTACGGCATTAATTACGCCGTCGCCTCGCTGGGCACCTCGACCACCGCCGACCATATTCAGCTGCTGTTCAGAGCGACCAATCAGGTCATCTGCTGTTATGACGGCGACCGGGCTGGCCGCGATGCGGCATGGCGCGCGCTGGAAACGGCGCTGCCCTACATGACTGATGGTCGTCAGCTACGCTTTATGTTTTTACCTGATGGCGAAGACCCGGATACGCTGGTGCGTAAAGAGGGCAAAGAAGCGTTTGAAGCGCGGATGGAGCAGGCACAGCCGCTCTCCACGTTTTTATTCAATAGTCTGATGCCGCAGGTCGATCTGAGCACCCCGGACGGGCGCGCGCAGTTGAGCACGCTGGCGTTGCCACTGATTACCCAGGTGCCGGGTGAAACGCTGCGTATTTATTTGCGCCAGGAGCTGGGCAACAAGTTGGGGATTCTGGATGACGCTCAGCTTGAACGTTTAATGCCGAAACAGGCGGAAAATAACGCTCAACGCCCGGCGCCGCAGCTAAAACGCACGACCATGCGTATACTTATAGGGTTACTGGTGCAGAACCCCGATCTGGCGCCACTGGTTCCGCCGTTGGTCGGTCTGGATCAGCAGAAGATGCCAGGACTTGGCTTATTCAGCGAACTGGTCAATACCTGTTTATCTCAGCCGGGTCTGACCACCGGGCAGCTGTTAGAGCAGTATCGCGGGACAAATGAAGCGGCGACCCTTGAAAAACTGTCGATGTGGGACGATATAGCAGATAAGGATATCGCGGAACAAACCTTCACCGACTCGCTCAACCATATGTTTGACTCACTGCTGGAACTGCGACAAGAAGAGTTGATAGCTCGCGATCGCACACACGGTCTAAGCAGTGAGGAGCGCCGGGAGCTCTGGACTATCAGCCAGGAACTGGCCAAAAAATGAATTTAACGGCTTAAGTGCCGAACATCGATCGGGAAGCCCCCGACAGCCGCGCTGAGGCGCAGCGGCAATAATATAAGTACGCCCTCGCTTTAAATGTTGGCAGCTTGTCTGCCTGCACCAATCAAACGAATTAAGTGTGGATACCGTCTTATGGAGCAAAACCCGCAGTCACAGCTGAAGCTTCTTGTCCAACGTGGTAAGGAGCAAGGCTATCTGACCTATGCCGAGGTCAATGACCATCTGCCGGAAGATATCGTCGACTCCGATCAGATCGAAGACATCATCCAAATGATCAACGACATGGGTATTCAGGTGATGGAAGAAGCACCGGATGCCGATGATCTGCTGCTTGCTGAAACCTCCAACAATACCGATGAAGACGCAGAAGAAGCAGCGGCCCAGGTGCTGTCGAGCGTTGAATCTGAAATTGGCCGTACGACCGACCCGGTGCGCATGTACATGCGCGAAATGGGTACCGTAGAGCTGCTGACCCGTGAAGGCGAAATCGACATCGCTAAACGCATCGAAGACGGGATCAACCAGGTCCAGTGCTCCGTTGCGGAATACCCGGAAGCCATCACCTATCTGCTGGAACAGTACGATCGCGTCGAAGCTGAAGAGGCTCGCCTGTCCGACCTGATCACCGGTTTCGTCGATCCGAACGCCGAAGAAGATATGGCGCCAACCGCCACTCACGTCGGTTCTGAACTGTCTCAGGAAGAGATGGATGACGACGACGATGAGGAAGAGGATGACGACGACGACAGCAGCGATGACGACAACAGCATCGACCCGGAGCTGGCTCGCGAGAAATTCGGCGAACTGCGCACCCAGTACGAGCTGACTCGCGACACCATTAAAGCGAAAGGTCGTAGCCACGCTATCGCGCAGGAAGAGATCCTCAAGCTGTCCGAGGTCTTCAAACAGTTCCGCCTCGTACCGAAACAGTTCGATTATCTGGTCAACAGCATGCGCAGCATGATGGATCGCGTTCGCACCCAGGAACGTATCATCATGAAGCTGTGCGTTGAACAGTGCAAAATGCCGAAGAAAAACTTCATCACGCTGTTCACCGGCAACGAAACCAGCGAAACCTGGTTCAACGCCGCCGTGGCGATGAACAAGCCGTGGTCCGAGAAGCTGCATGACGTTAAAGAAGACGTTCAGCGCGGCCTGCAGAAGCTGCAGCAGATTGAAGAAGAAACCGGCCTGACCATCGAGCAGGTTAAGGATATCAACCGTCGTATGTCCATCGGCGAAGCGAAAGCCCGCCGTGCGAAGAAAGAGATGGTTGAAGCGAACTTACGTCTGGTTATCTCTATCGCCAAGAAATACACCAACCGCGGTCTGCAGTTCCTCGATCTGATTCAGGAAGGCAACATCGGCCTGATGAAAGCGGTAGATAAGTTTGAATACCGCCGTGGTTACAAGTTCTCCACCTACGCAACCTGGTGGATCCGTCAGGCTATCACCCGCTCCATCGCGGATCAGGCGCGCACCATCCGTATTCCGGTGCATATGATTGAGACTATCAACAAGCTCAACCGTATCTCTCGCCAGATGCTGCAGGAAATGGGTCGCGAGCCGACGCCGGAAGAGCTGGCTGAGCGCATGCTGATGCCGGAAGACAAAATCCGTAAAGTGCTGAAGATCGCTAAAGAGCCTATCTCCATGGAAACGCCGATCGGCGACGATGAAGATTCGCATCTGGGTGACTTCATCGAGGATACCACCCTCGAGCTGCCGCTGGATTCGGCGACCACCGAAAGCCTGCGTGCGGCAACGCACGACGTGCTGGCGGGCCTCACCGCTCGTGAAGCGAAAGTTCTGCGTATGCGTTTCGGTATCGACATGAACACCGACCACACGCTGGAAGAAGTGGGTAAACAGTTCGACGTTACCCGCGAACGTATTCGTCAGATCGAAGCGAAGGCGCTGCGTAAACTGCGTCACCCAAGCCGTTCTGAAGTTCTGCGTAGCTTCCTCGACGATTAATCGTCGCGAGTAGACAATAAACAGCAAAAAGCTCCCTGCGGGGAGCTTTTTTTATATCTGCGATTCAGGCGTGATTACCGCCCTCGCCCCGCCAGCGCCTCATCCAGTTCGCGATAAGACTCAACCAGCTTATCCAATGTCGCCCGGTTCAAGCCACTGGGATTAGGCAGCACCCAGACTTCGGTTTCGCCGATAGTCACTTCCTGTTTACCCCACTTAGCGCCACGTACCCTGAACGCCTGCTCAAAGGCCTGTTTACCGAGCACCGCCAGTGCCTGCGGCTGATAGCTTTGGATTTTGCTTATCAGCTCCTGAGCGCCGCTACGTAGCTCCTGCAGGGCGACTTCGCTGGCCTGCACCGTCGGCCTCTCAACCAGCATGGTGATGCCGCAGCCAGTATCCAGCAGATGCAATTCTTCTTCCGGCTTCAACTGGCGTTTGGTAAAACCGGCCTGATGGATAACCTTCCAGAACCGATTGCCAGGATGAGCAAAGTGGAAACCCGTATGCGCGGAGGACTTCCCCGGATTGATCCCACAGAAAACGACCCGCAGACCCGGGGCCAGGATATCGCTAATCATAACTTCTCCGGCTTAATGGCTAAAAGGCTGATTATAAAGGATTGAAAATACATTGTTTATAAAAACAGCAGCCGTGCGCTTTGCGCTGGATTGCATTCGCCAGTTACTTTATAATCCCTCGCCACGGCCCCTTAGCTCAGTGGTTAGAGCAGGCGACTCATAATCGCTTGGTCGTTGGTTCAAACCCAACAGGGGCCACCAAATATCAAGGGCTTACGATTACTCGTAAGCCCTTAGCTTTTTCCAGGATACCTGGTGGAACACATACCAACCTGCTCACGGTAACCCCTAAAACCTTATACCAGCGCCCGCAGTTCCTCGCGCATGTATGAAGAGAAGTACTCTGGATTCTTAATCACTACGCGCTCACCGGACTCAATTCGTTCCGCCCATCCAGCTAACGTTTTAGTAAACCCTGGCTCCCAGCCTTCTTGAGTGCCCCGGGCATAAACATCAGCCGCACTGGCCGGTGCTCCTAACTCATTAAGATATTTTAAAATACCTTTAGCCGTACTTTCATCCATTGGGTGCGGTGCTGAAGCTGATGTGTTCATCCCATTAATAAAATCCAGTGCTTTATCAATTACTGCTGACATATTCTTATCCTTAAAATATCCATGATCAGTACAAGTCTATAATATGGACTATATTTTGCTGAAGTATCAAAAGGTTTTTCCATTTAATTTCTATTTAATTGTTCAAATGTGAGCTATGCACAAATAGCTGCTTTTTTCTACCAGCACCTCTTTCATGCGCTCATGCAAGTATCCCTGCAAAGAAGAAACCTATCGGTTTGTTACCGAAAACTATAAAGATAACTTAAATAAAAAAGTGAATAAAATATGGGAATTATGCTCCATACTTTATTCAGCCTTAGACATGCAAGAACACAGCTATCCTGTAGCCAAAGAGCCTGGCTTCCCATCACTCACAACGCTTCCCACATATAGAACCAGTGGGTAGCGTCCCGACAAACCGTACTGAACATTGCTGCAGATACCAGTTGATAGCGACGGTCATGAGACGTTGATGGGGTGTAAGCACAGACATAACGCCCGCAGTCCGCTTCCGGCATCCCCTCTTTGACCGATAACCACGGCAAGATGAGTTGTTCCGGGGGGATACCTGCCGAGAATGTATCAATCACTTCATGCGCCAGCGCCCGGGCATCGTGACTATAAGGGCCGAACGCGATCTGTTCACAGTGTCTAAGTAGATGGTCCATTTAATTTCGCTTCCTTTTTTAAGCCTCTATTTTCCCTTAATTATGGCAAAGCTATCATTGGTAATAACTATTATTTAATGCCATTAGTGGTGGTAATTTACTTAAAAATAAATTTTAATGCGAAACTATAATGACTCGTATTTATATCTCATTGATCTAAATAAGCCATTAGCGGATGCCTACGTATCGACATACCTGCATAATGGCCCGAGCCCGCAATAATGCCAGCTTATGTATCCCAGGCGATTATGCTAATAACACTTCATGCACAATTCGCCGAAAACTCCGCCGGCAAATCGCCATAAAACCAGCCGTCGTCCCGTTGGGTGAGATCGACACGGATGGTCTTCTTCTCGCCAAACTGAAACTGCTTCACCAGTACCTTACGGGTAAAAACGCCGCCGACGTTGATACGCACGCCGTGGTGTTCAACCTTTTTCACCCTGATCGTTCTGGCGGAATAATCTATTTGGATATCAACATGTTCTCCGTGGCGAGCGATGAAAGTCGCGATCCTGACATGCCCTCCATTTTTGGAGAAAGAGATAAAAGGCTGGCTCTTTCTGCCACGCCGGCCTTTTTCTATCTTAATGAAATTGTTTACATCTGAGCGCACTGTACCATTGAACACAAAGAAGCCTCCCTTCACAGGAAAATCGTATCCCTTAAAACGAAAAAACAATGGTTTATTTCACTAGTAGGATGAATTTATAACAGAATAATTGACTGCATTTTAGAGGTAAAAACAGACGAAATCAAACGTCGAGCTGAGTCTGAAAGGGCGAAAATCTACTGATTGACGTCTATCTACAAGAAACGTTCTGCTCGCCATCCCGCACAGTATCTGACTTCGGCCAGTCCTTCTTACTTCTTAACATTCAATAGTAATGAAAGGTAAAGCCGTATCCTGACCGCCCGGACGCAACATCCCAGGCCTCTATCTCATCAATTTGCGATGGAAAAGGAAAGATCCGCGCGGCAACGGCGACATGAAGGTGAGAGCGACAGATCCACGGCATCGCGCAATGGTGAGGTAGGTTGAAGGCGATTAATATTTTTCCGGCAACTCGCGCACAATATCAACCAGTTCGCCGTTCTCCATCGCAATATATTCCCCCTCTTTTAACTCAGCTAAAATCTTAAAAAGATAGCTCCGCGACATTTTGGTTCTTTTCAGGATAAAACTGGCCAGGCTTTTATCATGCAACACACCAGAATCCCGCTGTTTTTTATAACGATAAATCATCGATTTAATCGTATCATAGCGTGAAGGTAAATTTTTCTCATGGTGCGCATCAATAATCAATGATAGCTGAAAAGCCATAATCTCCATCAGATAAGAAAAACGTTCCCGCTGAATAAAATAATGTTCAAATGCATCTTTACTACAGGTCACTATTTTTACATTTTTCTTTGCTGTGTATTTTAGTGATAGCTCAGGACCATAGTTCTCAATAATACCTAAGATCATGCCGCGGATCCCTTTGCCGATCTGTAGCATATCCCGTGTTTTACTGAGTGCGACACGTTTGCTTACCGAACCAAAGCCCACGTTGTACTCAACCTCTATCGAAATGATGCCTTCAACAACAATGACCACCTCGCCGGGTTCAATTCTGAATACGCCGTTATCTTTGATAATTCGCGCCTGGTTTACCGAGATCAAGGGCTGAATCACGTCAAGGTCGCTGTCAACAACGTGGTTATAGCTATCGATAACATCAGAATACGTTGTTTTCATGTTGCCTCATTAATGACCCTTTAAAAGAACACAGTTCGCCCGGCGCAATACAGGATGGTTTGTCTATTTTGTCTTACACTGCGCTGGATCGAATACCGTATTCCAATCTTTCTGCATATCGACCACGGTCCAGCCTTTTTGCTTCGCCTCCGTCAATCCTTTCACCAGCTTGCCGCTAGCGGATGGATGGCTGTCGTAGGCATACTCCCTCGCCGCATCGGTATGATGCACCAGTAGCTCGAAGGTTTTATAGCTCGGGTTGGCCGCGGTGTACTGCAACATCGCCAGATCGCCATCGCTGTTGCCGAAAGCCGCCACCGGGCGCTGGCCCATAAACAGGTGGATCGCCACCGGTTTGGCCGCGGCGTCATCATTGAATGCGCCTTTCATCGTTTTGCGAAGCTGGGTGCCATTATCCGTCAGGCTAAACTCGCTGAGCGCGAACGAACCGATAACCTGCTCCGGCGGGATGCCGTACATTTTTTCCGATGCCACCCGCATAAAATCAATGCCGCCGCCGGAAACGATCCACGTTTTAAAGCCATTGGCGCGCAGATAATCCAGCAGCTGGCGCATCGGCTGATACCCCAACTGGTCATAGCGGCAGCCGGTACGTTGATCCTGATGGCTGTCAAACCATGCGCTGACCCGCTGACTAAACTCCTCGGTGGTCATGCCGCTGTGGGTTAATGCCAGCAGTTTGAGCAGCCCTTTTTCGCCGCCCGCCGCTACCGTTTTCAGGTCATTGTTCAGCACGGCGTTGACGATCGGATCTTTTTTCCACTCCGGATGTTCGGGCGCCAGCCGTTTCACTTCATCCACCGCAAACTGCAGCTGGAAGGTGAGCGGCGCTTCCGGCCACAGGGTGCCGTCGTTATCAAAAACCACATAGCGCTTATCAAGCGGAATAAAGTCTGCGTCGCCTTCACGCGTCGCGCCCTGCACCCATTGTTCAATCGCCTGCTTCGCGGGCGTCTCTTTCCATGCTGGTAGCATGTCGGTACTTGCCGCGCTGGCGAAACTCATCATCAACATGCTGATCAATAATGTTTTTTTCATTGTTTATCCTTCGTGTTCCACCGCCAGAGACCGGCTCTACTTGAGCATCGCGGCGATTTTCTCCAGCGTCGGTTTGACCGTCGCGTAAAAATGGCGGAATCCTGGACACAAATAATTGAGCCCTTCTTCGCCGTCCGGGGCGCGCACGATGCGGTTTTTCGGACATTCACCCCAGCACAGATTCAAATGCGGGCAGCTTTTACAGTAGGCTGGCAGCGTCTCTTTTTTGCCCATGCCGAAGACTTTCTGTCGCTCGGAAAAGACCATATGCGCCAACTTATGCGCCTTAATATTGCCGAGCTTATATTCAGGGTAGACGTAATGATCGCACGAGTAGACGTCACCGTTTTTCTCAATCGCCAGCGCCTTACCGCAAAACGGCGCAGTAATGCACAGCTGGGAAGGGAGTCCCATGGTCTGCACCACAGCGGTTTCGAACAAGTTGACCTGCACGCGCCCCAGATCGTGGGTTGTCCATTCATCAAAGGCTTCGGTCAGAAACTGCCCCCAGTCGTCCGGGTCTACCGACCAGTCGGTGACGATCGAATCCAGATCGCCCGGTTTCGCCCGACGACTGCCGGTGATGGGGATTGTCTCTTCACGCCAGAACTGCGGTGCGGTGGTTTTAAACTCGGCGGCTTCCACACAGGGTGTAAACTGGATATAGGTCGCGCCTAATTCGCGGGTGAGAAAACGGTAGACCTCACGCGGGAAGCGGGCATTCACCCGGTTGACGACCGCAAGGGCGTTAAATGGCACGCCGTGTCGCTTCAACGCCGCAATGCCCTCCATGACTTTATCGAAGGTCGGTTTACCGCTGCGCGTCACACGAAAGCGATCGTGGATCTCGCGCGGACCGTCGATCGATACCCCAACCAGGAAGTTATGCCGCTTCAGAAAGGCGGCCCACTTATCGTTAATCAACACGCCGTTGGTCTGCAGATCGTTCTCAATACGCTGGTGTTTGGGCTGATATTTCTTTTGCAGCTCAACGACTTTCTCGAAAAACTCCAGTCCCATCAGGGTCGGTTCGCCGCCCTGCCAGGAGAAAATAATTTCTTCGCCGTCCTGACTTTGAATGTACTGACGAATAAAATTCTCCAGCACCTCATCGCTCATCCCTTTGTCGTGCGGCTGATGCAGAAGTTGCTCTTTATGCAGATAAAAACAGTAGTTACAGTCCAGATTGCAGGTAGAACCACTGGGTTTCGCCATCATGTGATAACGACGTTTATAGGCAGGCAGATAACGCCCCTGGTTCTGCAATGGCGTTAATGGAATAGTAGTGCTTTTTTTCATCGACCAGAACCCATCTCAAAGAATGCTCACAACAGCAAAAGGCCCGGACACCACGCCCGGGCCAATGTCATTTTAGTTGCCGGTCGGCATCGCCAACTGGAACCCTTCTTGTTTCAACTGCTCACGGACATTGCTAAAGCGTTGATACTGCGACAGGGTAATCGGCCCGCTGTAGCCCTCGCTCTGCGGCTTGCGCGGCGGATATTCGACGTAAGTTTTCATCAGGTTGGCGATGGCTTCGTTGAAGGTCACCAGCGTCCAGGTATGCTCGGTATAGTTGTTCATAAAGATATCGTAACGTTCCTGCGGATCCTGCCAGAGGTCGAAAATCTGCGGCACGGTCGCCACATAGGATTCCGGCCCTTTCCAACCGAGGTTGGAATCCACCGCCAGGCCGCCAGTCTTCACGCCGTTATCCCCGCGCAGGTTAAACACGGCTTTATAGTGGCCAACGCGCGCCGCGCCTGGGGTCAGCTCGTTTTCAGTGAAGTAGAACCAGGAAGTACGCGGGTCCTTGCCTGTGCCGAACAGCACCGGTGAAATATCGTAACTGTCGAAAATAATCGGCTGCCCGGCGCGGTCTTTGGTCGGTAATTTAATCCCGGCGACAGACGCGAAGGTTGCCATCAGATCGAGGCCACCGACGATATCGTGATTACGGCTGTGATCCTTAATCTTGCCAGGCCACCAGGCGATAGCCGGTACGCGGCTGCCGCCTTCGCGATCGGTCCCCTTGGTGCCGCGGAACGGCGTATAACCCGCATCCGGATAGACGTCCTGCCAGGCACCATTATCAGTAGTCCACACCACCAGAGTGTTTTTATCGAGCCCCAGTTCGCGCAGCTTATCCATGATGTGGCCAACGCGGGCATCCATTTCCACCATCGAATCGGCATATTTGCTCTTCGACATCGACTTGCCGACGTAGTCCGGATCCGGCATGTTCGGCTGGTGATTCTTCATAAAGTTGATGCTCATGAAGAACGGTTCAGAAGATTTCGCATTCGCTTCAAGATAGTCCAGCGAAGCCTTCTCGACGTAGCGATCGAAGAATGGAATCCCCACCACACCCTCTTTGCCATCCACCACCGGAGTATTCACATACTGACCGTTGATTTTGAAATCTTCTTTCGGCGCTTCTCCCGCCTTACCGGAAAGCGCGCCACGAGTGACGCGGGCAAACATTTCCCGCAGTTTAGGATCCATATCCGGGAACCAGGTCGGGTCGGCGTAGGTATAGGCGTTCAGATGATAGAGGCCGACGTATTTCATTTCGTCATAACCCTGGGCATTCGGCAGTGCGTAATCCGCTTCGCCAAGGTGCCATTTACCGGTAAAGAAGGTTTTATAACCGCCGGTTTTCAGCACCGAAGCCAATGTCCACTCTTCTTTCGGCAAACCGCCGCCCTGTCCCTGGAAGGCTACGGTAGTCATGCCGCTACGGTTTGGAATTCGCCCGGTCTGCATCGCGGCACGGCCAGGAGTACTACTCGGCTGACCATAGAAGTCAAAAAAGGTCATCCCTTCATCGGCCATCTTGTCGAGGTTTGGCGTTGGCATACCGCGGCCTTCGCCGCCGCCGTAGACGCCGAGATCGCCATAACCGGTGTCATCGGAGACGATCAAAATGATATTGGGTTTCTTTGCCGCACCATCACCAGCGCCCGCCGCATTTTGATCGGCAGCATGGGCCGCCGCGCCGGGTAATAACGAACCGGCGGCAAATGCCAGCACGCCGATGCCCTTGTACTTTTTATTCATATTTTAGACCTCATCGCTCAGAATATGCCTGATTCCACTGATGATTTGGTGAATGTCAGACAGGCTTTGAAAGATTGGTTAAAGCTCAACAATAGAGATGACTCCGATCAAGTGAAGTAGATAACCCAATAAAAATCCACATGTTCTATTTTTATTTTTCCGGTTTGGCAGTGCCAATCACCGTCACGGTTCCACTAAAGAAACCTGTTGTAAAAGCAATACTACTTTCATCGCATTTCGATATTCAGGTAGATTCCTGGTTGCTAAAAAAAGAAAACCAACTACCCACTCAAACAGTCTAAGTGAGTGTTTTAAAAAGAACGACGGAACAGTCCGTTAACGGACTATAAAAGTGAAGTCTGGCATCTGGCGTTAGCTTTTAAATTTAGATACTTTGTATTAGGCGTAACTCTTCACCATCTTAGAATATAAAGAGTCAGCCTTATGAAAGAGTAAGCAGTAATAAAGCTGTAGAATTAAGCCCGGAGAAAAAATGAGTCGTACGCAAACGCCCTATTTCCACATCATCGATGAATATAATAAGATGATCTTAAAAAATATAAAGGCGATAAACTCATTAACTAACAGTAATAATACCCGCCAAATTGCCGATGAAACACATTTTACCCTTGGCGAAGACGAAATTATGATCGTCCTCGAAGGCGTTATTGCCGTTGAAATGCAAGAGCACAACTTTGTTCTCACGCCGGAAAAGCGTAAAACGCAAACACAGAAGCTATTTCAGATTGGTAAGGGTATCAAGGGGATGTTTTTTGGCATTGTCGAAAACTATGGTCCTGGCATTCAACTGCACTATACCGCCAAAAAGAACGTCAAAGTGTTCAGCTGCAACCTGGCATATTTTGAGAAGCATTTTACCCAACCCGATAAATTCACTTTGCTGATGAACATGACGGCCATCACCCTGGCGTTTTTGCTCGATGCCCATGACGAAAGGGCAATTGGTACCCGTTACTTTGCCATCCGCTCAATGATTTACCGCTACCTAAAACAGAAAAATGAGGGCGTATTACACGACCCGATTCTGGCGAACTTCATCCTCCGGCGCACCAAAATGTCGCGCAGCTATCTGTTCCAGGTACTTTCCGATCTGAAAAACGGCGGCTATATCACGATGAAAAACGGCGAGCTCATCGATATCGCCAACGAGCTGCCGGAAAAATATTAACACCGCCGGCTTAACCCTTATTCTGCGCCCGACGCTTAAACTGACCGGCGTCGATATCGTACTGCTTCATCTTACGCCACAGCGTGGTACGGCCGATATTCAGCAACTGCGACATCTCCTGCACCCGCCCGCTGGTCACTCTCGCCGCGTGGATAATTGCTTCTTTCTCAATAGCGCTAAAAGTCAGGCTGGATGGCGACAGCGAGGAGGCCGTCTCGTTGCCTGGATGGGTAGAAAAGAGATGTTCGGGCAGATTGCTCAAGCGAATATGGCCGTTATCACTGCTCATCGCGATATTTTCGATAATGCTGTTAAGCTCAAAGTCGTTGCCCGGCCATGAATAGGCCACCAGCTGCGCCAGCGCGTCGTCATCGACCTTCAAGCGCGATGAAAAGCGTTTTTCCAGGCGGCGCAGGCGACTATGCACCAGCGAAGGAATGCTGCCGCGCCGCGCCCGCAGCGGCGGGATAGCAATCTCAAACGAATGCAGCGCATAGTACAGCTGGCGGCTAAAGCGGTTCTGCTCCACCAAATTGGCGAGCTCGACGGTGGTGGTGGCGATGACTTTAACGTCCACCGGAATCAGCCGCCGGGCATCAAGACGCGTCAGCACGCCTTGCTTAATCACCTGCAACAACGCCGACTGCAGTTCGGGGGCCAGATACTCAATCTTCTCGAGGAACAGCGTGCCGCCGTTGGCCAGTTCAAGGCGGCTAAGGCGGCCGTTTTCATCATCGGTCGGTGCGCTGCCCATAAAATCCTGCCCCAGCACGCTGTCGGCATACCGCTGACAGTTTACCGAGATATACGGGCCCGGCGCGCGCTCGCTTTCGTTATGAATCGCCTGGCTGAGCAGCTCTTTACCGACCCCTTCCTCACCGCACAACAGCACCGGGAAAGCGCCGCGCGCCGCCTGACGGCCAAAGTGGATCAAGCGCCGGGTTTCCGGATCGTCCGCCGACATCTGCTCGAAAGTATGGCTGACTTTACCCAACTGGCTGGTCATCAGTTGGCGCATCTGTTCCACCGGGTGGAGCAGTAAAATAAAGCTATTGCCCTGTTCTTCGACGATAGGCTTAAGGGTAATCACCGCATCGATAAATTGATGCTGGCTCTCAAAGGTCACTTCCACATGATTGAGGCTGCGGGCATGCTTGATGGCGCGGCGCAGCAACGCAGGCAGAGTCAGCAACTCGTTGATATTTCGCCCCTGGCTTGCCTGGGTATCAAGATGCAGCTGCGTCGCCGCCTGTGCGTTGAGAAACTGCAGCAACCCTTGCTCGTTCCACGCCATTACCCCATCGTCCATGCTTTCCAGCAGGCCGTACATCTGGTTGAGGTGGCGGTTGGACTCCGCCAGCAAGCTGTCGGTCAGCAGCGAGTTACCCACTTCACGCGCGATGGCCAGCGTCAGCGAGAGATCCGCCGGGGCCCACTCTTCGCCCAGACAACACAGCGAAATAGAGCCAAACAGGCGACCATGATTATCAAACACCGGCGTCGAACTAAACGACCAGCGCCGCAGCGCCTGCTTAAAATGCTCCTCGCCAGCGGTGTTGACCGGCTGGCCGAGCATTGAGGCCAGCGACAGCGCGCAGGTACCGATGATGCTCTCCGCGCAGTAGCTGCCGTCGCGGAATCCCAATTCAGCCAGTTGATCCAGGGTCTGCGGGTGACCGCAGCGGCTCAGAATACAGGCCGACTCATCGAGGATGAACAGCGCGCAGGGGCGGTTGGCCATAAACTCCCACGCATCTTCCAGCGCCGCCTGACCGATAGTCAGCAGCGCGGTTTTGCGACGGCAAATCGATTCAAAGGTCAGCCCCTGCGCCTGATGCGGCGCCTGCCAGGTTTCACGCTGCATAAATTTGCTGCAGCGATGCCACGACTGGCTGATAACAGCCGAAACTTCATTTTCCGCGCCCTGAGTCTGAACAGTCATATCCCTTTTCCGCTGTAGCTAACACAGTTAAAACGACAAAACCCTCCGGCAGCGGCTGCCGGAGGGGAAAGTTCATGCCGCGTTGCGCTGCGGCGTCTCGGCCAGGCGAGAACGAATTAGCGCGCCAGCCACTGCTGCCCAAGCAGGTCAGCGGTGAGGATAGCGGCATAGACGCTGTCCGCCGTGACCGGGAACGGCATATTGTGGATGGTCTCGCCTTCCGCGCAGGTCGCTTTCGCTACCGCGTGAATTTTGCTTTCGATTCCCTCTTTCACACCCAGTTGCGCCAGGGTGATCGGCAGGCCGACTTTTTCGCAGAAGCCCATCACGGTTTCAATCTCTTCCAGCGGACTGTTTTGCAACACCAGTTGCGCCAGCGTGCCAAATGCGACTTTTTCGCCGTGATAGAGATGGTGGCACTCTTCGAGGATCGTGAAACCGTTGTGGATGGCGTGCGCGCCGGCCAGACCGCTGCTCTCAAAGCCGATACCGCTAAGGTAGGTATTGGCTTCGACAATGCGCTCCAGCGCATCCGTCACCACGCCTGCCTGAGCCGCCAGCCGCGCCTTTTCGCCTTCCGCCAACAGCGTATCATAGCACAGGCGCGCCAGGCTCAAGGCCGCCGCCGTGGACTGTCCGCCCGCCATGCTGGTCGCCCGCGCATCGAAACAGGCTTTGGCTTCAAACCAGGTTGAAAGCGCATCGCCCATCCCGGCCACCAGCAGGCGTACCGGCGCTTTAGCGATAATCGCCGTATCCATCACCACCATATCCGGGTTTTTCGGGTAGATCAGATACTCTTCAAACTCACCCGCTTCGGTGTAGATAACCGACAACGCACTGGTCGGCGCATCGGTTGAAGCGATCGTGGGGATCACCACCACCGGCAGCTTCTGGTAGTAACCGATAGCCTTGGCGGTATCGAGCGTTTTTCCGCCGCCAATGCCGACCACGCCGCGACAGCCGTGCTGCTTGAGAATGGCGATCAGGCGGTTGATTTCCGCATGGCTGCACTCGCCGTTAAAACGTTCCGCGTGGCAGCTAATATTGTGGCTATGCAGGCCGTTCAATACCTTGTCGCCCGCCAACTTCATCACGAAGTCATCGGCAATCACAAAAAAGCTGTCGGCCAGGTTTTTGGCATATTCGCCAAACAGCATGGCGGCATCAGGACCCTGGAGATATTTGGCTGGAGATTGAATAACTTTTAGCATTCCTTTCACCCTCAAATAAGTGCATCTGTTGACATGTGAGCCCTGGTCATCATGCCGCCGCGCCTGATGTCGTTAGCGGAACGGCGACGTTGCCGGAGCGATGCAGTCACTGTAGGGCGAGCGACGGTGAAAAAAATTTTTCCCTTTTTTGTTCTTATCTGAAACAGATAAAAAATTAATACGTTTCATATTGAAACCTAAATAGTGGTGAAGCGACGGGATTGCGATCCCGATCGGCTCATTTCGCCAAAAAAGCCGACATCATCATCCAGCCTTAACAAAAGGAATCAGTTCAATCCCGCGCAATGGCGAAAAAAATCATCACTCATCCCTTCTCTGTTAGCAGAAAACAACGGACAAATAATTAGCGCTGGCTCGCATTTCTCGCTTCATCTCACAAATCACGTTCCACTATGGAACATAAATCATTTTATGCGTTCCGTTATGAAACCTATTTTCGCGGCATTTTATTTTTCGTCAGCTCAGCCAGAATCATGACATCGCCGAACTACCCTTATACACAGGCGATACCCCTACACGATGACCCTCTCCAACGGAGCATAAACAATGAAAAAACTGATTAACCGTGTGGAAGATGTACTTAGCGAACAGCTTATCGGCCTGGCGAAGGCGCACCCTGAACTGACGCTGCATCAGGACCCGGTATACGTGACCCGCGCCGACGCGCCGGTCGCCGGGAAAGTGGCGCTGCTCTCCGGCGGCGGCAGCGGACACGAGCCAATGCACTGCGGCTATATCGGCCAGGGCATGCTCTCCGGCGCCTGCCCGGGCGAAATATTTACCTCGCCGACGCCGGATAAAATGTTCGAATGCGCGATGCAGATTGACGGCGGCGAAGGCGTCCTGCTGCTTATCAAAAACTATACCGGCGACATCCTTAACTTTGAGACCGCCACCGAGCTGTTGCACGAAAGCGGCGTCAAGGTCACCACCGTGGTGATCGATGACGATGTCGCGGTGAAAGACAGCCTCTACACTGCCGGGCGCCGCGGCGTCGCCAATACCGTGTTGATTGAAAAACTGGTCGGCGCCGCCGCCGAACGCGGCGATTCTCTGGAAGCCTGCGCCGAACTGGGTCGCCGGTTGAATAACCTCGGTCACTCGATCGGCATCGCCCTCGGCGCCTGCACCGTACCGGCCGCCGGGCAGCCCTCTTTTACCCTCCGGGACGACGAGATGGAGTTCGGCGTCGGCATCCACGGCGAGCCTGGCATCGACCGCCGCCGCTTCAGTTCGCTCGATCAAACCGTCGATGAGATGTTCGATACCCTGCTGGAAAACGGCGCATACAGCCGCACCCTGCGTCAGTGGGACAACGTCAAGGGCGCGTGGCAGGAAGTGAAACAGAGCAAAACCGCGCTGCAACACGGCGATCGGGTTATCGCGTTGGTCAATAACCTCGGCGCCACCCCGCTTTCCGAACTGTACGGCGTGTATAACCGCCTTGCCCAGCGCTGCGAAGCGGCTGGCATCGTTATCGAACGCAACCTCATTGGCAGCTACTGCACCTCGCTGGATATGGCGGGCTTCTCCATTACCCTGCTGAAAGTTGATGATGCAACGCTGGCGTTATGGGACGCCCCGGTCCATACCCCGGCGCTAAACTGGGGAAACTAAGGAGCACGACATGTCACTGAACAGAACGCAAATCGTCGACTGGCTGTACCGCTGCGGCGACGTTTTCACCACCCAGAGCGATTTTCTCACCGGTCTCGATAAAGAGATCGGCGATGCCGATCACGGCCTTAATATGCACCGCGGCTTTAGCAAAGTGGTCGAAAAGCTGCCGTCGATCGCCGACAAAGACATTGGTTTTATCCTCAAAAATACCGGAATGACGCTGCTCTCCAACGTCGGCGGCGCCAGCGGCCCGCTGTTTGGCACCTTCTTTATTCGCGCCGCCCAGGTGACCCAGGCGCATCAAAGCCTGACCCTCGACGAGCTGTATCAGATGATCCGTGAAGGCGCGGACGGCGTGGTCAATCGCGGTAAAGCGGAACCGGGCGATAAGACGATGTGCGACGTCTGGCTACCGGTGGTTGAGTCCCTGCGTCATTCCAGTGAGCAGCATCTGTCGATCCCGAATGCGCTGGAGACCGCCTGCGACGTCGCCGAGCACGCCGCCCATGCCACCATCACTATGCAGGCGCGCAAAGGTCGCGCCAGCTATCTTGGCGAACGCAGCATCGGGCATCAGGATCCCGGCGCAACCTCGGTAATGTTTATGATTCAGATGCTGGCTGCCGCAGCCAAAGAGTAAGGAAATCGCGATGGTAAACCTGGTGATTGTTTCTCATAGCGCCCGGTTGGGCGAAGGTGTCGGAGAACTGGCCCGGCAGATGTTAATGAACGATGGCTGCAAACTGGCGATCGCCGCCGGGATCGACGATCCCGACAGCCCGATCGGCACCGATCCGCTCAAAGTCATGGCGGCGATTGAATCCGTCGCCGACGCCGACCACGTGCTGGTGATGATGGATATCGGCAGCGCCCTGCTCAGCGCCGAAACCGCGCTCGATCTGCTCGATCCGGCGATTGCCGCAAAAGTGCGACTGTGCGCCGCTCCGCTGGTCGAAGGCACGCTGGCGGCTACCGTCAGCGCCGCCTCCGGCGCCGGGATCGACAAGGTTATCGCCGACGCCATGAACGCCCTGGAAGCTAAGCGGGTACAGCTGGGTTTACCTTCGCAGACGCCTGACGCCAACGCCGCCCCAATGCTTGCCGACGAAAGCGATGCCAAATCGGTTGCGGTGATCATTAACAATCACAACGGCCTGCACGTACGCCCGGCATCGAAACTGGTGGCCGCGCTGGCTGGCTTTAACGCCGATCTGGTGCTGGAGAAAAACGGCAAGTGCGTGACGCCGGACAGCCTCAACCACATCGCCCTGCTGCAGGTGCGCTGCCACGATAAGCTGCGCCTGCTGGCCCGCGGGCCGGATGCCGATGCGGCGCTGGCGGCGTTTCAGGCGCTGGCCGCCGATAACTTCGGCGAGTCGCCGGAGGCGCAACCGGTCGCGGCTCCCGCGATGCCGGCACGCGTTGAAGGCACGGCGTTGCTGTATCCGCTGGCTCCGATTCAACCGGTCGCTTCCGCCGCCGCTAGCGTCGCCCATGAACAGCAGCGCCTGCGCCAGGCGATCGAGCAGACGCTGGCAGATCTCAACGCGCTGACCGCACTGGCGGAGAACCAATTTAGCGCCGATATCGCGGCGATCTTCGCCGGTCACCACACCCTGCTTGACGATGAAGATCTGTTTGCTGCCGCCAACGATCGCCTGCTCACCGAACAGTGCACGGCGGAATGGGCGTGGTATCAGGCGCTGATGGCGCTCAGCCAACAGTATCGCCAACTGGACGACGCCTACCTGCAAGCGCGCTATATCGATATTGAAGATATTTTGCAGCGTACTCTGCGTCACCTGCTGGGAGTAAAAGAGGCGCTGCCGACGCTCGGCGAGCCGACGATTATTATCGCCGATAACCTCTTCCCGTCGACCGTACTACAGCTGGATACCCGCCTGACCAAAGGCCTGTGCCTGCGTGACGGTAACGAACAGGCTCATGGCGCGATAATCGCTCGCGCGGCTGGGATCGCCTGGCTATGTCAGCAGGGCGAGGCGCTGAATAATATCCAGCCTGGCGAAGCCATTGCGCTCGACATGCGTAACAAACGTCTTATCCGTCACTGAATCCACTATAACCACTACCGCTCCGGAGGCCCGCCTCCGGAGGGTGAGTTTTCGCTTACTCTTCAGGAACCACTATGTCTCAATTCTTTTTTAACCAGCGCGCCAGCCTCGTCAACGATGTGATCGAGGGAACCATTATTGCCAGCCCGTGGAACAACCTCGCTCGGCTGGAGAGCGACCCGGCGATCCGCGTAGTGGTGCGCCGCGATCTGAATAAAAACAATGTGGCGGTGATCTCCGGCGGCGGCGCTGGCCATGAACCGGCGCACGTCGGCTTTATCGGCAAAGGTATGCTGACCGCCGCGGTCTGCGGCGATCTGTTCGCCTCGCCGAGCGTTGACGCAGTGTTAACCGCGATTCAGGCGGTGACGGGCGAAGCGGGTTGTCTGCTGATCGTCAAAAACTATACCGGCGACCGCCTTAACTTCGGCCTCGCGGCAGAAAAAGCGCGCCGTCTCGGCTACAACGTCGAAATGCTGATCGTCGGCGACGATATTTCGCTGCCGGATAACAAACAGCCACGCGGCATCGCTGGCACCATTCTGGTGCATAAAGTGGCGGGCTACTTCGCCGAACGCGGCTGCAACCTCGCGACCGTCCTGCGCGAAGCACAATACGCGGCTAACAATACCGCCAGCCTCGGCGTGGCGCTGGCCAGCTGTCACCTGCCGCAGGATGGCGAAAGCGCGCCGCGCCATCATGCTGACCACGCGGAACTGGGCATGGGCATTCACGGCGAACCGGGAGCCTCGGTCATCGCGACGCAGAACAGCGCGGAAATTATGCAGCTGATGGTGGAAAAGCTGACCGCCGCCCTGCCGAAAACCGGTCGCCTGGCGGTGATGATCAATAACCTCGGCGGCGTGTCAGTCGCCGAGATGGCGATTCTGACCCGAGAGCTCGCCAACACACCGCTGCACGCGCGCGTTGATTGGTTGATCGGCCCAGCCTCGCTGGTGACGGCGCTGGATATGAAAGGCTTCTCGCTGACCGCCATTGTGCTGGAAGAGAGTATTGAAAAAGCGCTACTGTCGGATGTCGAAACCGCCAGCTGGCAGAAACCGGTGCAGCCGCGGACGATTAACATCATGCCATCAATGCTTGCCAGCGTGCGCGTGGCGTTTACGCCATCGGCCAACCCACTGGTTGGCGATTACGTGGCGCAGGTCACCGATACGCTATCCGGTCTCGAAGCCCACCTCAACGCGCTGGATGCCAAAGTTGGCGATGGCGATACCGGTTCAACCTTCGCCGCCGGGGCGCGCGAAATTGCTGGCCAGCAACAGCGTCAGCAACTGCCGTTGAACGATCTGCCGACGCTATTTGCGCTGATTGGCGAACGCCTGACGGTGGTGATGGGGGGTTCCAGCGGCGTATTGATGTCGATTTTCTTTACCGCCGCCGGGCAGAAACTCGAGCAAGGGGCCAGTGTGGCCGAAGCGTTGAACGCCGGTCTGGGGCAAATGAAGTTTTACGGCGGCGCCGATGAGGGCGACCGCACGATGATCGATGCCCTGCAACCGGCGCTGGCGGCACTGCTCGCCGAACCGGACAACTTGCAGGCGGCCTTCGCCGCGGCGCAGGCAGGCGCGGATCGTACCTGTCAGTCGAGCAAAGCCGGCGCCGGGCGCGCGTCCTATCTCAATAGCGAAAGTCTGTTAGGAAATATGGATCCCGGCGCCCACGCGGTGGCGATGGTGTTTAAGGCGCTGGCGGGACGATAAGCCTCCCCCGGTGGCGCTGCGCTTACCGGGGCTACGTAACAGCGCCGAATGGTAGCCCGGATAAGGCGCGACACGCCGCCATCCGGGGCCATGTAACAGCGCCGAACGGTAGCCCGGATAAGGCGCGACGCGCCGCCATCCGGGGCCATGTAACAGCGCCGAATGGTAGCCCGGATAAGGCGCGACGCGCCGCCATCCGGGGCCATGTAGCAGCGCCGAACGGTAGCCCGGATAAGGCGCGACGCGCCGCCATCCGGGGCCATGTAACAGCGCCGAACGGTAGCCCGGATAAGGCGCGACGCGCCGCCATCCGGGGCCATGTAACAGCGCCGAACGGTAGCCCGGATAAGGTGCGACGCGCCGCCATCCGGGGCCATGTAACAGCGCCGAACGGTAGCCCGGATAAGGCGCGACGCACCGCCATCCGGGGCCATGTAACAGCGCCGAACGGTAGCCCGGATAAGGCGCGACGCGCCGCCATCCGGGGCCATGTAACAGCGCTGAATGGTAGCCCGGATAAGGCGCGACGCGCCGCCATCCGGGTTCATCGTCCTGTTGATTATTTGCTGTGCCAGTATGCCTGCGAGCGCACCAGTTGCTGATCGATGCTCTCGTCTTCAAAGCGTTCCAGCAGGGATTTCACCACGGCGCCTTCGCCGGTCAGCCAGATGAAATAATCCTCCATCGGCACGCTCACCTGCGCTAAACGTTCGGCAACGAACGCCGGGTTGTGACCCACCACCCACTCGATAGTAAAGCCATCGAGATCCGCCAGATAATCTTTGTACGCTGCGTCGGCGATGGTGACGATTGCCGTTACCTGCGGCACCACCGGCAGCTGGCGTAATCCCAGCAGACGACGCCGCAACGCCGGCATCCCCGACTCATCGCAGACGTAAAGCTGCCACGCATAGTCTTCCGGTACCACCAGCGAACCACGCGGCCCGCCGATCACCAGCTTATCGCCTGCTTGCGCGGCCAGCGCCCAGCGGCTGGCGATGCCGCCATCGTGGATATAGAAATCGTAAGCCAGCTCGTGGCGCTCGGCATCGTATAGCGGCGTGTAATCGCGGGTCGCCGGGCGTACGCCTTCGCCCCAGTTAATGCCTTCATCGGTCACTTCCGGCGGCGAAAACACACTGCCCGCCTCAGGGAAAAACAGTTTAGTGTGGTCGTCAAACCCCTGAGAAACAAAACCATCGAGCGCCTCGCCGCCCAGTACAATGCGCTGGAACGCCTGACCGATACGCTCAACGCGCAGCACGGTTAATTCACGAAAACGTAGCTCGTTACGCACGCGCTGCGGGTATGAAGTGTGATTGATTGTTGTCATCCGTCGTCGCCTTGGTGAAGAGTAAATAGATATATCTAAATTCAGTGCAAATGATAATGATTGCCATTAATAAAAATGGCAAGTTTTTTTTTGATATAAACAGCAAGAAAGCTAACCCAAAATAAAAAACAAAATAAAACACATAAATATCAATAAATTAAAAACAAACCATCACTAACCACTGTCCTTGTTTATTTTTTAGATATAAATTAGATATATCAAAGATACAGGAGAAACCGATGCGGCATCATCACGAAGAAGGCCACGGAGCACGTGGCGAACATGGCCATCGCGGCGGCGGGCGTCGTCAGCGTTTCTTTGGCCACGGCGAGCTACGACTGGTTATCCTCGATATCCTTTCGCGCAACGCCAGCCACGGTTATGAGCTGATTAAAGAGATTGAGACCCTGACCCAGGGCAACTACAGCCCCAGCCCAGGGGTTATCTACCCGACGCTTGACCTGCTGCAGGATCAGGGATTGATTAGCGTAGAAGACGAAAACGGGCGTAAAAAAATCGCCATCACTGAAGAAGGCCGCCGCCTGTGCGCCGAGAGCGGCGAACAGTTCACGCAAATTCAGGAGCGCCTGCAGGCACGGATGGTTGGCTATGAATTACGCAAAAATCCGCAGATGAAGCGCGCGCTGGAAAATTTCAAAGCGGTACTGGACCTGAAGGTCAACCAGCAGAACATCAGCGACGCTCAGTTAAAGCAAATTATCGGCGTGATTGACCGCGCGGCGATGGACATTTCCCAGCTCGATTAACCCAACGCACCGCCATCTTTCCCGGGTTGCTCCGCCATGGAGCAGCCTGCACCACCCCGTTTCATGCCCTTTCACCGCCAGGCGGCAGTTTATCTTGCGGCTTCAGGAATAAAACGTGCCAATAATTAAGTTGTAAGATTAAATTTTGCACAATCGCGCCTTTACTTTGCGTTTATCCCGATTTTCACCGCTTCCACCGGGGTGGCGTAATCCCTGCAATACTTAATTCAGTATCATGTGATACGCCCCCCCAGGAGCACATTTTGAACAGGTTACCTTCCAGCGCATCGGCTCTGGCCTGCAGCGCGCACGCACTGAATCTCATCGAGAAGCAATCGCTCTCTTATGACGAAATGAAAGCACTAAACCAGGAGGTGAGAGAATACTTTAAAGAACATGTGAACCCGGGGTTTCTGGAGTATAGAAAATCGGTCACAGCCGGCGGGGATTACGGAGCCGTAGAGTGGCAAGCGGGAGGGTTAAATACGCTTGTCGACACCCAAGGACAAGAGTTTATCGACTGCCTTGGTGGGTTTGGCATCTTCAATGTAGGGCACCGTAATCCAGTTGTCGTATCCGCCGTCGAGAATCAACTCGCGAAACAACCGCTTCACAGCCAGGAGCTACTGGATCCGCTGCGGGCCATGCTGGCGAAAACGCTGGCGACGTTAACGCCCGGTAAGCTGAAATACAGTTTCTTTTGCAATAGCGGCACGGAATCGGTCGAAGCGGCGTTGAAGTTGGCGAAAGCCTACCAGGCCCCGCGTGGGAAATTCACCTTCGTCGCCACCAGCGGCGCTTTTCATGGCAAATCGCTGGGCGCGCTGTCGGCTACCGCGAAATCGACTTTCCGCAAACCGTTTATGCCGCTGCTACCTGGCTTCCGTCACGTGCCGTTCGGCGATATCAACGCCATGCGCTCCATTCTTAGCGAGTGCAAGAAAACCGGCGATGACGTGGCGGCGGTGATCCTTGAGCCTATTCAGGGCGAAGGGGGCGTGATCCTGCCGCCGGCGGGTTACTTACCGGCGGTTCGCAAGCTGTGCGACGAGTTTGGCGCATTGCTGATCCTCGACGAAGTGCAGACCGGCATGGGGCGCACCGGCAAGATGTTCGCCTGCGAACATGAAAACGTGCAGCCGGATATTCTGTGTCTGGCCAAAGCGCTCGGCGGCGGCGTGATGCCGATCGGCGCAACGGTGGCCACGGAAGAGGTATTCTCGGTACTGTTTGATAACCCGTTCCTGCATACCACCACCTTCGGCGGCAACCCGCTGGCCTGTGCGGCGGCGCTGGCGACGATCAACGTTCTGTTGACGCAAAACCTGCCAGCGCAGGCGGAGCAGAAAGGCGATCTGTTGCTGGATGGCTTCCGTCAGTTGGCCCGTGAATATCCGGATCTGGTGAATGAAGCACGCGGGAAAGGCATGTTGATGGCGATTGAGTTTGTCGATAACGAAATTGGTTACAACTTTGCCAGCGAGATGTTCAGACAGCGGGTGCTGGTCGCCGGGACGTTAAACAACGCCAAGACGATCCGTATTGAACCGCCGTTAACCCTCACCCTTGAGCAGTGCGAGCAGGTGCTGAAAGCGGCGCGCAAAGCGCTGGCGGCTCTGCGCATCTCGGTCGAAGAGACGTAATCCACAGGCTACCCTCTCTTCGTATGGAGAGAGGGTATTTTCGCGTTATACCACCCGCACGCCTGCTGGCATCACCCGTTCCGGCGTCAGCAGAACGCTTTCGCTTTCATCGTCGGTTTCCGCGCACAGCAGCATGCACTCCGACGTTTCGCCGCGCATTTTAGCCTTTTGCAGATTACACAGTACCACCACCGTTTTGCCCAGCAGTTCCTCTTCGCTATAGTAGGGCACCAGGCTGGTGACCGTTTGCAGTGTGCGTTCTCCCACAGCCACCTGCACGATATACAACTTATCGGCATTCTCATGACGCTTTACCTCGACAATCTTGCCGACGCGCATCTCCAGTTTGGCAAAATCAGCGTAAGTCACCGTATCCATTTCCCACCTCTCAGTAAATTTTTACTAAAAAATAGCAAATTTTTGCCATTCGTCTGCATAATGCTGCTAAGAATGTTACTTCTGTCACGCTATCACTGGGGAAAAAGCCCCCCGGCGCGCAGGCGTTTTTTACTGAAATAAGATGCAGGAACCGACACTTGCTTTACAATGGATGAGCAAACATGGGCAACGTCCGATAAAGGAAAAAGATGGCAACGCTAAAAGACATTGCGACCGAAGCGGGTGTTTCGCTGGCGACGGTTTCCCGGGTGTTAAACGACGATCCCACCCTGAACGTGAAAGAAGAGACCAAGCACCGCATTCTGGAGATTGCGGAGAAGCTGGAATATAAAAGCAGCAGCGCGCGTAAAACGCAGATTCTTCCCGTCGGCCATCACCATATCCTGGCGCTGTACAGCTACCAGCAAGAACTGGAGATTAACGACCCCTACTACCTGGCCATTCGTCACGGTATCGAAACCCAATGCGAGAAACTCGCCATTGAGCTGACCAACTGCTATCTCAACAACACCCTGCCGGAGTTGAAAAAGGTCACCGGCGTGCTGATCGTCGGCCAGCCGACGCGCGAGCTCCGCGAGACCGCCAGCGCGCTGACCGACAATATCTGCTTTATTGATTTCCACGAAGCCGGTAGCCAGTACGATGCGGTGGATATCGATCTGGTGCGCATCGCCAAAGAGGTCGTCGACGTCTTTATCCAGCAGGGCGCGTCACGCATTGGCTTTATCGGCGGCCAGGATCTGCCCGGTAAGGCCGATATTCGCGAGGCGGCGTTTGTTGAGTACGGCCAGTTGAAAGGTGTGGTTTCTCCCGATGATATTTGGCGCGGCGGCTTTTCCAGTTCTTCCGGCTACGAGCTGGCGAAGCAGATGCTGGAGCAAGCCGATTTCCCACGGGCGCTGTTTGTCGCCTCGGACTCCATCGCCATCGGCGTACTGCGCGCGATTCACGAGCGCGGGTTGGCAATCCCACAGGACATTTCGTTGATTAGCGTCAACGATATCCCTACCGCGCGCTTTACCTTCCCGCCGCTGTCGACGGTACGTATCCACTCTGAAATGATGGGCAGCCAGGGGGTTAACCTGCTGGTCGAGAAGGCCCGGGATGGCCGCGCCCTGCCGCTCAACGTCTTCGTACCCAGCGTGCTGAAACTGCGCGGCACCACCCGTTAGCCCAACCACTATCCCGGCGGCGCTACGCTTGGCCGGGCTACCAGACCTACCCAGAACGCGATTCTGTAGGTCGGGTAAGGCGAAGCCGCCACCCGACACAAAAGCGGCTCCGTACCCGCTGTCACCCGGCGGCGCTGCGCTTGGCCGGGCGACCAGACCTACCCCAGAACGCGATTCTGTAGGTCGGGTAAGGCGAAGCCGCCACCCGACACAAAAGCGGCTCCGTACCCGCTGTCACCCGGCGGCGCTGCGCTTGGCCGGGCTACCAGACCTACCCCAGAACGCGATTCTGTAGGCCGGGTCAGGCGAAGCCGCCACCCGGCGCAAAATCGGCTCCGAGCCTGTAACCCATTATCCGGGAGCGCCCCCGGGAGCTCATTTTGTGATCGAGTTAAAGTAAATCATCCCTGGTGATTTTATTTAGTAAAAGTTTTACTAAAATAAACCTCATCCATTTAGTCCGTTCAGGGAGGCGATATGAATCGCTGGGAAAATCTTCAACTCACTCATGAAAACCGGCTGCCGCCGCGAGCGTATTTCTTCTCTTACGACTCGCTGGCCCAGGCGCGGACCTTCGCCCGCGAAGCCAGCAGCCGCTTCCTGTCCCTCAGCGGACAGTGGAACTTCCGCTTCTTCACCAACCCGCTGCTGGTGCCGGAAAACTTCACCTCGCACTACCAGGGCGACTGGGGGCCGATTACCGTACCGGGCATGTGGCAGATGGAAGGTCATGGCCAGTTGCAGTATACCGACGAAGGTTTCCCCTTCCCGATTGACGTGCCGTATGTCCCGACCGATAACCCGACCGGCGCCTACCAGCGTCTGTTCACCCTCAGCGACGGCTGGCAGGGCAAACAAACCCTCATCAAGTTCGATGGCGTCGAAACCTATTTCGAAGTCTACGTTAACGGTCAGTACATCGGTTTTAGCAAAGGCAGCCGCCTGACCGCCGAGTTCGATATCAGCGCGGTGGTGAAAACCGGCGACAACCTGCTGTGCGTGCGCGTCATGCAGTGGGCGGACTCCACCTATATCGAAGATCAGGACATGTGGTGGTCGGCGGGGATTTTCCGCGACGTCTATCTGGTCGGTAAAAATCCGCTGCACGTACAGGATTTCACCGTGCGCACCGATTTTAACGATGACTACATCGATACGACCCTCTCCTGCCAGTTGACGCTGGAAAACCTCAGCCCTGAGACCGCGGCAGCGACGCTGGAATATACCTTGTTCGACGGCGAAAAAGCCCTCTACTCGGGCAATGTCGGCAACCTGCAGGTCGGCCAGCAGTTGCATGCCGGCTTCGCCATCGACGTGAACGCGCCGCAGCAGTGGTCAGCGGAAAACCCGTATCTCTATCAGCTGGTGCTGACGCTAAAGAACGCCGCACGCGAAGTGCTGGAAATCATCCCGCAGCGCGTCGGCTTCCGCGATATTAAAGTGCGCGACGGTCTGTTCTATATCAACAACCGCTACGTGATGCTGCACGGCGTTAACCGTCACGATAACGACCATCTGAAAGGCCGCGCTGTCGGCATGGATCGCGTCGAAAAAGATCTGCTGTTGATGAAACAGCACAACATCAACTCCGTACGCACCGCCCACTACCCAAACGACCCGCGCTTCTATGAGATGTGCGACATCTATGGGCTGTTCGTGATGGCGGAAACCGATGTCGAATCCCACGGTTTCGCCAACGTCGGCAACCTCAGCGCTATCACCGACGATCCGAGCTGGGAGCACATTTACGTTGAGCGCATCGTGCGCCACGTCCATGCGCAGAAAAATCACCCGTCGATCATCATCTGGTCGCTGGGCAACGAATCCGGCTACGGCTGTAACATCCGCGCCATGTACCACGCGACTAAGGCGCTGGATGATACCCGCCTGGTCCACTACGAAGAGGACCGCGACGCCGAGGTGGTGGATATTATCTCCACCATGTACACCCGCGTGCCGCTGATGAACGAATTTGGCGAACATCCGCATGAAAAACCACGCATCATCTGCGAATACGCGCATGCGATGGGCAACGGCCCCGGCGGATTGACCGAATACCAGAACGTCTTTTACCAGCACGACTGCATCCAGGGCCACTATGTGTGGGAATGGTGCGATCACGGTATTCAGGCCACCGATGATAACGGCGCGGTGTGGTACAAATTCGGCGGCGATTACGGCGACTACCCGAACAACTACAACTTCTGCCTCGATGGCCTGATTTTCTCCGACCAGACGCCGGGACCGGGCCTGCGTGAATATAAACAGGTGATCGCGCCGGTGAAAGTGCAGGCAGTGGATATCCGCCGTGGCGAACTGCGAGTGGAAAACAAACTGTGGTTCTCCACCCTTGATGATTACACTCTGCGGGTTGAAGTCCGCGCCGAAGGCGAGACACTTTCCAGCCAACTGCTGAAAGTGAAGGACCTGGCGCCGAACAGCGGTCGTGACCTGAACATCACCCTACCGGCGCTCGACGAGCGTGAAGCCTTCGTGAACATCATGGTGACCAAAGACTCCCGCACCCTGTATAGCGACGCCAATCACGATATCGCCGTTTACCAGTTCCCGCTTAAGGCGCAGACTGCCGCGCAAACCCCGCTGTTAAACGCCAGCGCCACGCCGCTGCAGATTACCGACGAACGCCTGAGCTACATCATCAGCGGCCATAACTTCCGCGTCGTGTTCAGCAAGGTCAGCGGCAAGCTGAGCGAATGGCAGGTGAACGGCGTCGATCAGGTGACCCGCGAACCGAAGATGAACTTCTTCAAGCCGATGATTGATAACCATAAACAAGAATACGAAGGGTTGTGGCAGCCAGGCCATCTGCCGATTATGCAGGAGCATCTGCGCGAGTTCAGCGCCGACATGCAGGGCGAAACGGTGGTGATCACCACCCGCAGCGTAATTGCGCCGCCGGTCTTCGACTTCGGCATGCGCTGCACCTACCGCTGGCAGATTACCCCGCAGGGCCATATCAACGTCGAGCTGGCTGGCGAGCGCTATGGCGACTATCCACATATCGTGCCGTGTATCGGCTTTATGCTGGGCATTAACGGCCAGTTCGATCAGGTGAACTACTACGGCCGCGGGCCGGGCGAAAACTATGCCGACAGCCAGCAGAGCAACATCATCGATGTCTGGCGCACCACCGTCGACGATATGTTTGTCAACTATCCGTTCCCGCAAAACAACGGCAACCGCCAGCACGTGCGCTGGGCATCATTCAGCGACCGCCACGGCAGCGGCCTGCTGGTGGTACCGCGCAACCCGCTGAACGTCAGCGCCTGGCACTATACGGCGGAAAACCTGCACGCCGCCCAGCACTGCAACGAGCTGAAGCGCAGCGATGACATTACGCTGAACATCGACGCGCAGTTGCTCGGCCTCGGCTCCAACTCCTGGGGCAGCGAAGTGCTGGATAGCTGGCGCGTATGGCTCAACACCTTTAACTATGGCTTTACGCTGCTGCCGCTGGAAGGCGGATGCGGCTCCTCGCAGGTACTGGCGAACCATAGCTTCGGCGCCGGTTTCTTTTCTCCCGTTTCACACAGCGAGGCTGAACAATGAGAGTGCTCGATAATTTAGAACAGTTTAAGCAGGTTTATCATAGCGGCCGTAAATGGCAGCGCTGCGTGGAAGCCATCAACAACATCGACAATATCCGTCCAGGCGTCGCGCATTCGATTGGCGATTCGCTCTCTTATCGGGTAGAAACCGATAGCACCACCGATGCGCTGTTCGTCGGCAACCGCCGCTACTTTGAAGTGCATTATTACCTGCAGGGGCAGCAAAAAATCGAATTTGCCGCCAAAGACGATCTGCAAACCGTGGCCTGCTACCGCGACGAAACCGACCGCGAATATCTGAAAGGGATTGGTGAAACGGTGATGGTCCATGAAGGACAGATGGTGATTTGCGATATCAATGAAGCCTACCGCTTTATCTGCGATACGCCGGTAAAAAAAGTCGTGCTAAGAGTCACGATTGAAGACGGATACTTCCTCAATAAGTAAGCCCGCGTTAAGCGACAATGGAGGTCAACGGGCACGCCCGTTGACCTTTTCGGTTCCAGCCCGCTCAGGCGGGTAGATGAGTTATCGGAGGACGTATGTCCGAATCTGTACGCGCCAAAATCGGCAAATTCGCCCTGCTGTCGATGGCCTTTACCGCCGTCTTTAACGTGCGAAATATTGTGAATAACAACATTGAGTTAGGGCTCAGCTCGGCGCCTATCTTCTTATTCGCCACCGTGGTTTACTTTATCCCGTTCGTGTTTATCATCGCCGAGTTCGTCTCAGCGAATAAACATTCCGAATCCGGCATGTATGCGTGGCTGAAGCAACCGCTGGGCACCCGCGCCGCCTATCTCGGCTCGTTCCTCTACTGGTTCGTGAACCTGTTCTTTTTCCTTTCGCTGCTGCCGAACGTCGTCGCCTACGCCTCTTATGCGATTACCGGCTACGCGATCCCCTTCTCGCCGATGGTCACCTCGCTGATTTCCATCGTGCTGTTCGCCATGGCCACCCACATCTCCACTAAGGGCGCGACCTGGCTGGGCAAGATTTCCGAATGCGTGGCCTACGGCGTGTTCGCGCTGTTCGCCATTTATGTCGTCGGCGCCCTGACCGCGCTCGGCTCCGGCCACGTACCGGCGCAGCCGATTACCCTGGCGGCGATGGAGCCGACCATCAACTGGGCAACGCTTGGCATCATGTGCTGGATCTTCCAGGCCGCAGGCGGCGCGGAGACCGTCGCTGCCTACCTCAACGACACCAAGGGCGGACAGAAATCCTTTATTAAAGTCATCATTACCGCCGGGGTGTTGATTGGCGGCATGTACGCCTTAGGATCGCTGTTGGTTAACGTCTTTGTTGCCCGTGAAAACCTGACCTACGCTGGCGGGATGGTGGAGATCTTCACCGGTCTCGGCGCGTATTTCCATATTTCCGAAGCGCTGATGGGCCGCTTTGTCGGCATCATTCTGTTTATCGCCATCTTCGGCAGCATGATGATGTGGACCGCCGCGCCGGTCAAAATTCACTTCTCGGAAATCCCGAAAGGCATTTACGGCCAGAAAACCACCGAACTGAACGCCCATGGCGTACCGGTACGCGCCGCCTGGTGGCAGTTTCTGTTCGTCTTCCTGATGCTTATCGTCAACGGCTTCGGCTCCGCCAGCGTGCAGCAGATGATGAACACCGCCATCAACCTCACCGCCGGTACCGCCATGCTGCCGCCGCTGTTCATCATGGCTGCCTATTTCGTCTTCCGCTGGAAGCACGATGACACGCCGCGCGACTTCCGTATGGGGTCGAAAAAAGTAGGCATGAGCGTGGTGTCGATGCTGATGGTGATTTTCGTCATCAGCATGACCGCCTCCGCCTTCCCACCGGGCGTGGATCTGGTTAATGCCTTCTTTATCAACGTCTTTATGACCGCCGTCTTCTCCGGTCTGGCGTGGTGGTGGATCACTCGTTTTGAGAAAAAGCAGAAACGTCTGCATGCCACAGCGTCAATCAGCGCCGCCACCACCAGCAGCAAATAACTTTCCTGTCATCCCGTCAGCAACTTTATGGCTGGCGGGATTTTTTTACCCCTTCCTGATTACGTATTGCTCAACCATTTTCGTGATCGAGTTAAAGCAATTCAGTTTCTTTACTTCTATTTACTAAAAGTTTTACTAAAATCGACATCAATCATTAACTACCTCTACCCTACAAACAACACAACCCCCTTCAGCCACCCTCTGAAGGACAATGTGTGGAGATGTGTTATGTCTGATACTAAACGTAATACCATCGGCAAGTTTGGCCTGTTATCGCTGACCTTCGCCGCCGTTTACAGTTTCAATAACGTCATCAACAACAATATCGAGCTGGGGCTGGCCTCGGCGCCGATGTTCTTCCTGGCCACCCTGTTCTACTTCATTCCGTTTTGCCTGATTATCGCCGAGTTCGTGTCGCTGAATAAAAACTCCGAAGCCGGGGTTTACGCCTGGGTAAAGAGTTCGCTTGGCGGCCGCTGGGCGTTTATCACCGCCTATACCTACTGGTTCGTTAACCTGTTTTTCTTTACCTCGCTGCTGCCGCGCGTGATCGCCTATGCCTCTTACGCGCGAATACATCCTGACGCCGTTCGCCACCACGGTGCTGAGCATGGCGCTGTTCGCCTTCTCCACCTGGATCTCGACCAACGGCGCGAAAATGCTGGGGCCGATTACCTCCGTCACTTCATCGCTGATGCTGTTACTGACGCTCTCCTATATTTTGCTGGCCGGTACCGCACTGGTCGGCGGTATACAGCCAGCCGATCCGATCACCGTCGATGCGATGATCCCTAACTTCAACTGGGCATTCCTCGGCATTACCACGTGGATCTTTATGGCGGCGGGCGGCGCGGAATCGGTGGCGGTCTACGTCAACGATGTAAAAGGCGGCTCCAAATCCTTCGTCAAAGTGATCATCCTCGCCGGGATCTTCATCGGCGTGCTGTATTCGATCTCCTCGATGCTGATCAACGTCTTCGTGAGCAGCAAAGAACTGAAATTTACCGGCGGTTCGGTGCAGGTGTTCCACGGCCTGGCGGCTTACTTTGGCCTGCCGGAAATCCTGATGAACCGCTTCGTCGGCCTCGTGTCGTTTACCGCCATGTTCGGTTCGCTGCTGATGTGGACCGCCACGCCAGTCAAAATTTTCTTCTCGGAAATTCCGTCCGGCATCTTTGGTAAAAAGACCGTTGAGCTCAACGAAAACGGCGTACCGGCACGCGCGGCCTGGATCCAGTATCTGATCGTTATTCCGCTGATGATCATCCCGACGCTGGGATCCAATACCGTGCAGGATCTGATGAACACCATCATCAATATGACCGCCGCCGCCTCGATGCTGCCGCCGCTGTTTATCATGCTGGCCTACCTCAACCTGCGTCGTAAGCTCGACCATCTGCCGCGCGATTTCCGTATGGGCTCACGCACCACCGGCATCGTGGTGGTCTCGATGCTGATTGTGATGTTCGCCATCGGCTTCGTCGCCTCAACCTTCCCGACCGGCGGCAACATCCTGACCATTATTTTCTATAACGTCGGCGGGATTGTGATTTTCCTTGGCTTCGCGTGGTGGAAATACAGCAAATACGTCAAAGGATTAACCCAGGAAGAACAACGAATTGAAGCGGCTCCGGCTTCCCATACCTCTTAAACAACCTTTAAAAAAATAATGAAAAATCACCATTACTTATACGGGGCACTCGTTGCCCTGGCTTTTTGCGCCCCTGCAGTAGCCTCTGAGACCGTACATCCGGCGGAGCACGACGATACCAAAACGCCGGAATTAACCACCACTTCCTACCGCTTCTACGGCGAGCTGGGGGTCGGCGGATACATGGATGTAGAAGGTGAGGATAAACATAAATACAGCGACGGCACCTATATCGAGGGCGGCCTGGAGGTAAAAAACGGCCACTGGTTCGGCCTTATCTATGGCGAAGCCTGGACGGTACAGGCCGATAGCCACGGCAACGCCTGGGTGGCGGACCATAGCTGGGGCGGCGTGGAAGGCGGCCTTAACCGCCTCTATGGCGGTTATAAAACCGATAGCAACACCGAGATCATGCTCAGCCTGCGCCAGGATTCGTCACTCGACGACCTGCAGTGGTGGGGCGACTTCACGCCAGACCTCGGCTACGTGATCCCCAACACCCGCGACATCATGTACGCGCTGAAGGTGCAAAACCGCAGCGGCGATTTTCGCTATAGCGTTACCGCCACGCCCGCCGGTCACCACGATGAAAGCAAGGCCTGGCTGCACTTCGGCAAATATGACCGCTACGACGATAAATATACCTATCCGGCGATGGTCAACGGCTACGTGCAGTACGACATCGTAAAAGATGTCACCTGGATGAATGGCCTCGAAGTGACCGACGGCACCGGGCAGCTATTTTTGACCGGCCTGCTGTCGCCCAATCTGGCCTTCCGCGCCTGGCACCACACTGGCCGCGCCAAAGGGCTGGATGTGCCCGGCAGCGAAACCGGCTTTATGGCCAGCGCCATGTATGAAGCCGTAAGCGGCCTCTACTTCTCCACCGCCTACAGCTATGCCAAACATCGCCCGGACCATGCCGCCGAAGAAACCACCGCGTTTATGCAGTTTGGCATCTGGTACGAATACGGCGGCGGGCGCTTCGCTACCGCCGCCGATAGCCGCTTCTACACCAGTAATGCCAGCGGCGATCCAAGCGACAAAATTTTCCTGATGCAATACTTCTACTGGTAACAAGGAGCCGAGATACCATGAACCTCACCACGACGCTGACGCCGCTGGCTTGCGCCCTGATGCTGAGTTTTTCCGCCCACGCCATCACCGCGCAGGCGTTTAAAAACGTTATCGATCGCAGCGGCGCGCCGCAGTATATGCAGGATTTCGACGCCGACGACCACCAGCGCTTCAACCCGTTCTTCGACCTCGGCGCATGGCACGGACACCTGCTGCCGGACGGCCCGGCGACCATGGGCGGCTTCCCCGGCCCGGCGCTGCTGACTGAAGAATACATCAACTTTATGGCCACCAACTTCGATCGCCTGACGGCATATCAGAACGGCAAAAAGGTCGATTTCACGATGCAGGCCTGGAGCCTGCCCGGCGCGCTGAAGCAAACGCTGACCGCACCCGGCGTCAAGGTAGAGATGACGCTGCGCTTCGCCAGCGCCCACACCTCGCTGCTGGAGACCAAAATCACCAGTAACACCCCGCTTAAGCTGGTGTGGGATGGCGAGCTGCTGGAAAAACTGGCCGCCAAAGAGGGGAAAGCGCTATCGACGAAAACCATCGACCAGGCCTTCCCGGATTATCAGCGCCGTCTGAGCGCCACGCCCGACGGCCTGACGGTGAGCTTCGGTAAAGTTCGCGCCGCCTCCGACCTGATGACCTCCGGCGAATCGCAGTACCAGATCCACCGTTCGCTGGCGACCGACACCCGTATCGACGGCCACCGCTTTACCAGCAGCGCCGAAATCCGCGGCTCAACCACGCTCTACACCACTTATTCGCACCTGCTGACCGCAGAGCAGGCGCGGCGGGAAAAAGCGCAGATCCGCGATATTCTGGCGCGCCCGGCTTACTATCTGGCCGCCTCCGAGCAGCGCTGGGACGGCTATCTACATAAAGGACTGAGCAACCCCGACGCCACCGCCGAACAAACCCGCGTGGCGGTGAAAGCCATTGAAACCCTCAATGGCAACTGGCGCGCGCCGGGCGGCGCGGTGCATTACAACACCGTAACGCCCTCCGTGACCGGCCGTTGGTTCTCCGGCAACCAGACCTGGCCGTGGGATACCTGGAAACAGGCCTACGCCATGGCCCACTTCAACCCGGAGATCGCCAAAGAGAATATCCGCGCGGTCTTCTCCTGGCAGATTAAAGCCAATGACAAGGTGCGCCCGCAGGATGCCGGATTTGTGCCCGACCTGATCGCCTGGAACCTGAGCCCCGAGCGCGGCGGCGACGGCGGTAACTGGAACGAACGCAATACCAAACCGAGCCTCGCGGCCTGGTCGGTGATGGAGGTGTATAACGTCACCAAAGATAAGGCGTGGCTGGAAGAGATGTATCCGAAGCTGGTGGCCTATCACGACTGGTGGCTACGCAACCGCGATCATAACGGCAACGGCGTGCCGGAATATGGCGCGACCCGCGATAAAGCGCACAACACCGCCGACGGCGCGATGCTGTTTACCGTGAAAAAAGGGGATACTGAACAGACGCTTTCCGGTCTCAGTGCTTACGAGAAGGTGACGGCGAAAGGTGATTACGACAGCCTGGAGATCCCGGCGCAGGTAGCGGCATCCTGGGAATCCGGGCGCGACGACGCAGCGGTATTCGGTTTTATCGATAAAGAACAGCTGGATAAATACGTCGCCAACGGCGGTAAACGCAGCGACTGGACGGTGAAATTTGCGGAAAACCGCGATCGCGCTGGCAACCTGCTGGGATACTCGCTGATGCAGGAGTCGGTCGATCAGGCCAGCTATATGTATAGCGATAACCACTATCTGGCGCAGATAGCGACCATTCTCGGCAAAGCCGAGGACGCAAAACATTATCAGGCACTGGCAGCAAAGCTTGCCGATTACATCAATACCTGCATGTTCGACCCGCAGACCCGTTTCTATTACGACATTCGCATCGAGGATCAACCGTTAGCTAACGGTTGCGCCGGCAAGCCGATCGTCGAGCGCGGCAAGGGGCCGGAAGGCTGGTCGCCGCTGTTTAACGGCGCGGCGACCCAGCAGCACGCTGACGACGTGGTTTCCGTGATGCTCGATCCGAAAGAGTTCAATACCTTTGTGCCACTGGGCACCGCTTCGCTCACCAACCCGGCCTTCGGCGCCGATATCTACTGGCGCGGACGGGTATGGGTGGATCAGTTCTGGTTCGGCCTGAAAGGGATGGAGCGCTATGGCCACCGCGAGGAAGCGTTGAAGCTGGCGGACGCCTTCTTTCAGCACGCCAAAGGCTTAACCACCGATGGCCCGATTCAGGAGAACTACAACCCGCTGACCGGCGCGCAGCAAGGGGCGCCAAACTTCTCGTGGAGCGCCGCGCATTTGTATATGTTGTATAACGAGTTTTTCCGTAAGCCGTAACGTTTTCCCCTCACCCTAACCCTCTCCCCTCAGGGGAGAGGGAACCGTTCGGTACAGCTTTTTATCTACTGCTCTGCTTTTCCCCCTCTCCCCGCATCCTATTTAACCGACGGCTCCGTTTTTCTCCCTCTCCCCTATGGGGAGAGGGTCGGGGTGAGGGGCAAGTTTCACACCGCCGGCAACAGGCCGATAAAGCTGCGTTTCTGCCGCGGCTGCGACATCATCTCCTCCAGCTTTTCGACGCAGGCTAAATAGTGCGGCGTCTTCTTATGCGCCAGCACCGCCTCATCGTCTTTATAGGCTTCGTAGATAAAAAAGCGGGTCTCCACTTCCGGGTCCTGCAGCACATCGAAGCGCAGGTTGCCCGGCTCCTGCAGCGCGCCTTCATGGTTGGCGCGAAATACCTCAAGAAACTCATTCACCCGCTCGGGCTTAATATTGATCTCCACCAGCGTGACGTTCATTTCAGCTCTCCCTGTTTTTCCTCCTGCCAGAACTGATACGCCTCACGCGCATTCAGATTCTCATGCACCACTTTCTTCACCGCCTTGAGCATCGCGCGCGGCGCGCTGGACTGGAAGATATTGCGCCCCATATCGACGCCGGAAGCGCCCTGGTCGATCGCCCGCCAGCACATCTCCAGCGCTTCATGCTCCGGCAGCTTTTTGCCGCCGGCGATGACGATCGGTACCGGGCAACTGGCAGTCACTTTTTCAAAGCCTTCTTCAACGAAATAGGTTTTCACAAACTGCGCCCCCATCTCGGCGGCAATACGGCTGGCCAACGAGAAGTAGCGCGCGTCGCGGGTCATCTCTTTACCGACCCCGGTGACCGCCAGTACCGGCATGCCATAGCGGTTACCAGCATCCACCAGCTTGATAATGTTATTGATCGACTGGTGTTCATATTCGCTGCCGATATAAACCTGCGCCGCTACCGCGCAGACGTTGAGACGCAGCGCGTCTTCCATCGCCACCGCCACGCATTCGTTGGAAAGTTCGCTTAAAATCGAGTTACCGCCGGAAGCGCGCAGCACCACCGGTTTATTAGTGGCCGCCGGCACCTGGCTGCGTAATACGCCGCGGGTACACATCAGTACGTCGGTTTCGTCAAACAGCGGCGCAATCGACAGGTCGATACGCTCAAGCCCGGTGGTCGGCCCCTGGAAGTAGCCGTGGTCAAAGGCCAGCATCACCGTACGGTTGCTTTGCGGATTAAACACCCGCGCCAATCGCGACTGCATACCCCAGTCTAGCGAACCGCAACCTTTCAGGGTATAGAGCGTATTTTGTTGCGGGCGGTCTACGCCGAAGTCCTTACCCTCTTTGATGTCGTCTAAATCAGCCATCTCATCCTCCGTCAGAAGTCGTAGTTATTGATGTTCTCTTTACTGAACACCACGCGTTCCGGCAGCAGCACGATGCCGTTGCCCTTCGCCTCATACTGGTAGCCCTGCACGCTGTTCGGTTCGACCTTCAGCGTGCCGAGATCTTTCACCTCTACGCTGTCGCCAACGTTAAGATCACCCTTTTTCAGCAGATGATTGGCGACGTTAACCGCAATGTTGCCCTGCTTAACCACGTCCCACAGGCCAAAAGCTTTCACCGTGCCGCGTTCAACGTACGGGCGCATCACGTTCGGGGTACTGAAGCCGACAATCGCCACGCCCTGACGCTTCAGATTTTCCGCCGCCTGCGCCGCCGCTGGCAGCGCGTTGGCATCCGGGGCGATAATAGCGTCGAGATCCGGATAGGCTTTTAAGATCCCCTCAGCGGTTTGCAGCGATTTGGTGGCATCGTTATAACCAAACTGCGTCGTAACGACTTGCCACTGCGGATGCTCTTTTTCGATTTTCGCTTTCGCCTCTTTCACCCACTGGTTCTGGTCGGTCACCGTCGGGCTGGAGTAGAAAAACGCCACTTTGGCGGCAGGTTTGCTGACCTGTTTTTCGGCCATCTCCACCAGCAGGCCACCGAGCTGCTGCGGCGTCCCCTGATCGATATAAATACTGCGGCACTCCGGTTTGGTATCGGAATCCCAGGTCAGTACTTTCACCCCGCGCTGCATCGCGCGTTTCAGCGCCGGACACAGGCCGTCCGGCGAGACGGCGGAGACGATAATGGCGTTGTAGCCCTGATTGACGAAGTTGTTGATAAGCTGTACCTGGCCGGAAACGCTCGGTTCGGTCGGGCCATCATAAGTGACATCCACGCCCAGCGCTTTGCCCGCCTCCTTCGCGCCGTTACCGCCGCTGGTAAAGAAGCCGACACCAACCAGCTTAGGAATAAAAGCGATGCGGTCCGCCGCCTCGGCGGTGACGACACTCATCGCCAGCGCCAACGCGCTGACCTGCAGGATACGATTTGCTTTCATTGTTGTGCTCCGATTGTTCTTCGCGAGAAAAGACGCCGCCACGTCGCCCGCAGCCATTCACGGTGCAGACTCAGCGAACGCCCCATCACCACCACAACCAACAGCGCCCCTGACAGCGCGCTCGACACCTGGTTGGGGATGCCGACCATCTGTAAACCTTGTTGCAGATACCCCACCAGCAATGCCGCCAGCGCGGTACCCAATATCGACCCCGATCCGCCGTAAATATTGGCGCCGCCGAGCACCGCCGCGGTCAGCGCCGGCATCAGCAAATCGCGGCCTAAATCCGAACGCGCCGAGCCGTAATAAGAAACCATCACCAATGCCGCCACCGCCGAGGCGACGCCGACCAGTCCATACAACACATACGGTATGCCGTTCACCGACAGCGCGGCATAGCGCGCGGCGCGCGGGTTTTGTCCCAGCAAAAAGAGGTGACGGCCAAAGCGCCCACGGTGAGCCAGTAGCCAGAAGAAAAAGGTGATGACGGCAAACAACACCAGCGGAAGCGGCAGGCCCGCCAGCGTTAAATTTGCAAAGGCGGTGAAGCTATCGGGAAAGCCGCCAATCCCTTCGTAGCCGGTGGCGCCCGCCAACCCGGAGAGCAGCAACGCCCCGCCGCCGTACAGATACAGCGTACCGAGGGTGATCACCAGCGGGCTGATGCCGGTGTAGTGAATCAGCGCCGCGTTGACCAATCCGCACAGCAGGCCCAGCAGCAGGGTCAACGACACCGCCAGCCACAGCGGCCACCCCGCCTGGGTCATCACCCCGAGGGCGATGGCGCACAGGCCGATCGTCGAGCCCAGCGAAATATCAATCCCGCCGCTGATGATCACCAGGGTCAGCGGCAGCGCCACAATCCCAATGCAGATAAAATCGCTGGTGCTGAACAGCAGCATATTGAGATCCAACATGCGCGGGTTCAGCGCGCCAAACAGCAGGATTTCCAGTATCAGCAACGCCAGCAGCGCGCTTTCCCAGTTAAGCTTAAGCTTCATTTACGCCACCTCTTTACTTTTGCGCTCGGGAAAGCGGGCGACCTGCTTGCCCCCTTTATTGCCAGGCTGGAACCGGCTGTACTTCAGCGCCCGCTGATGGCGAGCCAGTGCCTGACGCAGGCGGCCATCAAGCACCAGGACGCCGAGCAGCACCAGGCCGGCGATAAAGTCATTCCACCACGCAGGCAGGCGGAACAGCACCAGCACAGTATCGATTTGGGTAAGGAAAAAAGCGCCGAGAAACGCGCCCAGCAGGGTTCCGGTACCGCCGAGCAGCGAGATCCCGCCGAGTACGCAGGCGGCAATCGCTTTCATCTCCAGCCCGCTGCCGGTCTGGTTAGGAACAAAGCCAATCTGCGCGGCGAAGACGATCCCGGCGCAGGCCGCCAGCATGCCGTTGAGGGTAAAAGCCAGCATCCGCGTGCGGTTGACCGCCACGCCCAGTTGACGCGCGGCGGCAAGGTTATCGCCGACGGCATAGAAATCGCGTCCGAAAGCGGTACGCGACAGCAGCCAACCGCCCGCCAGCAGTAGCGCCAGCACCAGCCAGCCCAGCGGCGACACGCCGATAAACGCCGGTTCTGATAGCGATTTCAGGCTGTCGGGTAACCCTTCAATCCATTTGCCGCCGGTCCACAGCAGCATCACCCCGCGGTACAGACCGAGCGTGCCGAGGGTGGCGACGATTGCCGGGATACGCAGCCCCACCACCAACAGACCATTAAAGGCTCCGGCCAGCGCGCCGATCGCCAACGCGAAGGCGATAGCCGTCGCCAGACCGTAACCGTTGTTCAACGCCACGCCGACGGCGATGGCGCACAGCCCGACGGTCGATCCTACCGAAACGTCGATATTGCGGGTCAACATCACCAGCGTCGCTCCCAACGCCAGCAGACAGAGGATCTGCGAACTGGCGAAAATCATCGCCAGCGTCTGCAGGCTGAAATAAGCCGGATTGAGCGCCACCAGCACCACGAACAGCGCCACAATGGCGAAGAAAGCGCTCAGTTCGCGATTTCTCAGTAACATTTTCATGCCTGCCCTCCGAAGGCCAGGGTCATCATGCGATCGACGGTCACCGCCTGCCGCGCCAGCTCACCGCTCTGCCTGCCCTGGTGCATCACCAGCACCCGGTCGGCCAGGCCAACGAACTCATCAAGGTCAGAAGAAATCATCAACACCGCCACGTTTTGCGCGGCGACGCTTTTCAGCAGTTGATAAATATCGGCGCGAGCGGAGACATCCACGCCGCGCGTCGGCTCATCGACGATCAGCAGCAGCGGGTTGGCCTCAAGGCAACGCGCCAGCAGCACCTTCTGCTGGTTGCCGCCGGAGAGGGTACGTACCGGCTGGTCGCCGTGCGCCAGCTTGATACCCAGCGCCCGGTGATAGCGTTCGACCACCGCCGCCTCCCGCTTCCCCTGCTGCCACCACGACGGCTGATTGAACATCACCGTATTCCAGCGTACCGGCGCGTCCAGAAACAACCCGGAGACCTGGCGATCTTCCGGCAGATACACCAGCCCGCTGGCAAGTCTGGCGCGCGTGCTGTCACGGCTAATCTCGCGATTCTCCAGCCACACCCTCCCGGCGCGCGGCGGGCGCAGGCCGTACAGCGTTTCGGCAAATTCGGTGCGCCCGGATCCCACCAACCCCGCCAGGCCGACGATCTCACCGGCGCGGATCTCCAGATTGAGATCGATAAATCCTTCGCCGGTCAGATCCTCCACCCGCAGTACCGGGAAATCCTGTGGCTGGGTGCGCCGGTTGCCTGGTAGCGCCAGCCAAAGTTTTTGCGCGTCGCTCAGCGCATGGTCGCGGCTGACAGGCGTCATCGCGCCAATCAGCTGGCTGTCGTTGTACTCCGCAGTCTCGCCGCTCAGCACCACCGCGCCGTCGCGCATCACCGAAACATGGCTGGCAAGCTGACGGATTTCGGGCAATTTGTGCGAGATAAACACGACCCCAACGCCAAGCTCCTGTAACGCGCGGATCTGGCGAAACAGCCGATCCGTTTCGCCCGGCGTTAACGAGGCGGTAGGTTCATCGAGGATCAGGATCCGCGCTTCATGCATCAATCCACGCAGGATCTCGACCATTTGCTGGTCGGCCACTTCAAGCGTGCTGGCGCTGGCATCAAGGTTGATCTGGCAGTGAAGCTGCTGCAGTTTTTCCTGCAGCCGCGCGGCGGTGTCCGCCCGCTTCGGCAAACGGAAGAGAATGTTCTCGCGCACCGTCAGATTAGGAAACAGCATCGGCTCCTGCGGTACCAGATAGATGCCCAACTGATGGGCCAACGACGGGTTAAGGCGCGCAAACGCGCGTTCGCCGAGCGTCAGTTCACCGCTGTCCGGCGTTTCGACACCGGCAATGATCTTCATCAGCGTCGATTTGCCCGCGCCGTTGCCGCCCATTAGCGCATGTACCTGCCCCGCGCATAGCGTGAAGTCGATGCCCTTCAGCACGGCAACACCGGAAAACTGTTTGCAGATTTGCCGAGCTTCAAGCAATGGCTTCATCGTCTCGCCTCATTTGAACAAATGATTTTTAAATTTAATAATGTTCAAAAGCGTAGACGGTGAACTATATTTACAACCGTGCGAAGATCACAGTTTTCTGCTTTAGATCGTCAGGAAAAAATGCGCCAGCAATGAAAGATCCGTTTTGCCAGTCGGCTCACATTTTCCGACCACGCAATAACGAACATATGATCTAAATTTTTATAAGAGTTCAATTTATGAGCGAAAAACGCATTACGGAAGAGAACCGCTACGCCGGACTGGCGTTAGCCGAGGAGGAGCTGGTGGCGCGGGTGGCGTGGTGTTACTACCACGACGGCCTGACGCAGAATGACATCGGCGAGCGTTTAGGGTTGCCGCGGTTGAAGATTTCCCGCCTGCTGGAAAAAGGGCGTCAGTCCGGGGTGATCCGCGTGCAGATTAACTCGCGCTATGAAGGCTGTCTGGCGCTGGAGAGCGAACTGCAGCAACGTTTTGGCCTCAAGATCGCCCGCGTGCTGCCGGCACTGAACACCCCGCCGATGAATACCCGGCTGGGCATCGGCGCGGCGCAGTCGCTGATGGGCATTCTGCAGCCGGGGCAGCTGCTGGCGGTCGGCTTCGGCGAAGCCACGATGAGCTGCCTGCAGCACCTCAGCGGGTTTATTGGTTCGCAGCAGGTGCGGCTGGTGACGCTTTCCGGCGGTGTCGGCCCCTATATGACCGGCATCGGCCAACTGGATGCCGCCTGCAGCGTCAGCATTATCCCGGCGCCGCTGCGGGTCTCTTCGGCGGATGTCGCGGAGATCCTGCGCCGCGAGTCAAGCGTGCGCGATGTCATGCTGGCGGCAACGGCGGCGGATGCGGCGGTAGTTGGCATCGGCGCTATCGATCAGCGCCGCGACGCCACGATTTTGCGCTCTGGCTACATCAGCGAGGGCGAACAGTTGATGTACGCGCGTAAAGGCGCGGTCGGCGACATTTTAGGCTATTTCCTGCAGGCCGATGGTCGGCCGGTAGAAGGACTGGAGATCCATCGGGAACTCCTCGGCGTGACCCTCGATGAACTGGCGCAGCTGCCGACCATCGTCGGCGTCGCCGGGGGAGAAGAAAAAGCGCAGGCGATTTATGCCGCCCTTGTCGGCAAGCGCATCAATGGCCTGGTAACGGAAGAGACAACAGCACGCGCGGTGCTCACGCTGGCCTCCTGAGGGCCCTGCGCCGCGCGACAACAGCGAGGCGCATGTCATGAGTTACCTGTTAGCGTTAGATGCCGGGACCGGCAGCATTCGGGCGGTTATTTTCGATCTCAATGGCCGCCAGGTGGCGGTAGGCCAGGCCGAATGGAAACACCTGAGCGTCGATAACGTCCCTGGCTCGATGGAGTTCGACCTCACCACCAACTGGCAACTGGCCTGTCAGTGCATCCGCCAGGCGCTCGACGCCGCCCGGCTTTCCCCTGCGGATATTCAGTCCGTCGCCTGCTGTTCGATGCGCGAAGGCATCGTCCTTTATGACCGCGACGGCGAGGCGATTTGGGCCTGCGCCAACGTTGATGCCCGCGCCAGCCGCGAAGTGGCGGAGCTCAAGGAGATCCACGACGACCGCTTTGAATCCGAGGTGTACAGTGTTTCCGGCCAAACCCTGGCGCTGAGCGCCATGCCGCGCCTGCTGTGGTTGGCGCATCATCGCCCGGATATCTATCGTAAAGCGGCGACCATCACCATGATTAGCGACTGGCTGGCAGCGAAGCTTTCCGGCGAGCTGGCGGTCGATCCGTCCAACGCCGGAACGACCGGTATGCTCGATCTGTTCAGTCGCGACTGGCGCCCGGCGCTGCTGGACATGGCCGGGCTGCGCGCCGATATTCTCTCGCCGGTGAAAGAGACCGGCACGGTATTAGGCACAGTGACCGCAACGGCGGCGCAGCAAAGCGGCCTGCGCGTCGGCACGCCGGTCGTGATGGGCGGCGGCGACGTACAGCTCGGCTGCCTGGGGCTCGGCGTGGTGCGCGCCGGGCAAACGGCGGTGCTTGGCGGCACCTTCTGGCAGCAGGTCGTGAATCTGCCGGAAGTGCGCACCGACCCGGAGATGAACATTCGCGTAAACCCGCATGTCATCCCCGGTATGGCGCAGGCCGAATCCATCAGCTTCTTTACCGGCCTGACCATGCGCTGGTTCCGCGACGCCTTCTGCGCCGAAGAAAAACTGATCGCCGAGCGCCTCGGCGTCGATGCCTATTCACTACTGGAAGAGATGGCCAGCCGCGTACCGGCGGGTTCGCATGGGGTGATGCCGATTTTTTCCGATGCCATGCACTTTAAGCAGTGGTACCACGCCGCGCCGTCATTTATTAACCTCTCCATCGACCCGGAGAAGTGCAATAAAGCCACCCTGTTCCGCGCGCTGGAGGAGAACGCGGCGATTGTCTCCGCCTGCAACCTGGCGCAGATTTCGCAGTTCTCCGGGGTAACATTCGATAGCCTGGTGTTTGCCGGCGGCGGCTCGAAGGGAACACTGTGGAGTCAGATCCTCAGCGACGTCACCGGCCTGCCGGTGCGGGTGCCGGTGGTCCGCGAAGCCACCGCCCTCGGCTGCGCCATCGCCGCCGGAACCGGCGCCGGGCTGTATAGCGATATGGCCAGCGCCGGGGAAAAACTGGTGAGCTGGCATCGGGTCTTTACTCCCAATCCGCAGCATCGCGATCTATATCAGGAGATGATGAGCAAGTGGCAGTCAGTGTATGCCGATCAGTTGGGCCTGGTGGATAGCGGATTGACCACCTCGATGTGGCAAGCGCCGGGTCTGGAGCGCCGCCAACGCGTAGCACCCTCACCCTAACCCTCTCCCGGTGGGAGAGGGAACCGTTCGGCACTAGCGTTGAATATCGGTGCCGGTCCGACTTTCCCCCTCTCCCGGTGGGAGAGGGAACCGTTCGGCACTAGCGTTGAATATCAGTGCCGGTCCGACTTTCCCCCTCTCCCTTTGGGAGAGGGCCGGGGTGAGGGACAACGTGTTCCGTTCTTTGAATCCCATCACAATCACCGCACTCCCCTTTTCCCTTTTTCTCTACGACGGCTAAATTAGTAACTCATCCGACCACATAACAATAATTTTACATTGGAAGCCATTATGAGCCGCTATCCGTCGCTTTTCGCCCCGCTTGAGCTGGGCTTCACAACGCTCAAAAACCGCGTGTTGATGGGCTCAATGCATACCGGTCTGGAAGAACTGCCGGACGGCACGCAGCGGCTGGCGGCCTTTTACGCCGAGCGCACCCGCCACGGCGTGGCGCTGATCGTCACCGGCGGCATCGCCCCGGCGCCTTCTGGCGTGACCATGGCCGGCGGCGCGGTGCTCAACGATGCCAGCCATCTGGCGCACCATCGCCATATTACCGACGCGGTGCATCAGGAAGGCGGCAAAATCGCCCTGCAGATCCTGCACACCGGGCGCTACAGCTACCAACCGACGCTGGTCGCCCCCTCGCCCCTGCAGGCGCCAATCAACCGCTTTACCCCGCATGAACTGAGCCATGACGAGATCCTGACGCTAATCGATGATTTTGCCCACTGCGCCCAACTGGCGCGGGAAGCGGGCTATGACGGCGTCGAAGTGATGGGGTCAGAAGGCTATCTGATTAACGAATTCCTCGCCGCGCGCACCAACCAGCGCGACGATCAATGGGGTGGCGATTACGCCCGCCGCATGCGTTTCGCCGTTGAAGTGGTCAAGGCGGTGCGCCAGCGCGCCGGCCACGATTTCATTATCATCTACCGTTTGTCGATGCTCGATCTGGTCAACGATGGCAGTACGCTAGCGGAAGTCACCGCGCTGGCAAAAGCTATCGAAGCGGCAGGCGCTACCCTTATCAACACCGGGATTGGCTGGCATGAAGCACGCATTCCAACCATCGCCACCCCGGTACCGCGCGGCGCCTTTAGCTGGGTGACGCGTAAGCTGAAAGGCGCTGTGTCGATCCCGCTGATTACCACCAACCGTATTAACGATCCGCAGGTCGCGGAGACGATCCTCGCGCGCGGCGACGCCGATATGGTCTCGATGGCCCGCCCGTTCCTCGCTGATGCCGAATTTATGTCGAAAGCGCAGAACGATCGCGCCGGGGAGATCAACACCTGTATCGGCTGCAACCAGGCATGCCTCGACCAGATCTTCGCCGGTAAGGTGACTTCCTGCCTGGTCAACCCGCGCGCCTGCCATGAAACCCTGATGCCGATCGTGCCTGCCGCGACGCCGAAACGGCTGGCGGTGGTCGGCGCAGGCCCTGCCGGACTGGCGTTCGCCGTTAACGCCGCCTCCCGCGGCCATCACGTCACCCTGTTCGATGCGCTCCCGGAGATCGGCGGTCAGTTTAATATCGCGAAGCAGATCCCTGGCAAAGAGGAGTTCCACGAAACCCTACGCTACTACCGCAACATGCTCGATCTGCACGGCGTCGATCTGCGCCTGAACACTCGCGTGACGGCAGACGATCTGCTGGCGTTCGATGAAACCATCCTCGCCACCGGCATCGCCCCGCGCCTGCCGGCGATCGTCGGGATCGATCATCCAAAGGTACTGAGCTATCTCGATGTCTTACGCGATAAGACGCCGGTTGGCGCGAAGGTGGCAATCATCGGCTGCGGCGGTATCGGCTTCGACACCGCGATGTATTTAAGCCAGCCGGGTGTCGCCACCAGCCAGGATATCGGCGAGTTCTGCGCCGAATGGGGTATCGATACCAGCCTGCAGACCGCAGGCGGGCTGCGCCCTGAAGGCCCGCGGCTGAGCAAAAGCCCGCGGCAGATTGTGATGCTGCAGCGCAAGTCCAGCAAGCCGGGCGAAGGGTTGGGTAAAACCACCGGTTGGATCCACCGTGCGACGCTGTTGGCACGCGGCGTGAAAATGATCCCGGCGGTGAGTTATGAGAAGATCGATGATGCAGGGCTACACGTGACGATCGGCGGCGAGTCGCAGCTGCTGGCCGTCGATCACGTGATTATCTGCGCCGGTCAGGAGCCACGCCGCGAGTTGGCGGATCCGCTGCGCACGGCGGGCAAAACGGTGCATTTGATCGGCGGCTGCGACGTGGCGGCGGAATTGGATGCGCGCCGGGCGATAGCTCAGGGCACCAGGCTAGCGCTGGCGATTTAGCAGGCGCCGGGACGGTGGGTAGCCCGGCTAAGGCGATAGCCGCAAGCCGGGGGAGGAGCACCCTGCCTTAACGCTGTTTACGCACTTTCGTCGCTTTCAAAATCACAAACTTATTGTTGGTGGCGATGGTGGTGCAGTTGCCGAAAGCACGCTTCAGTTTACGAAAGTAGTCAAGATGGCGGTTGCCAACCACATACAGCTCGCCGCCGTATTTCAGACTGCGGCGGGCGTCGTTAAACATCTGCCAGGCGATATGGTCGGTAATCGCATGCTGCTGATGGAACGGCGGGTTGCACAGAATCGCCGTAAAGCGATCCGGCTCAATACCGGAGAGCGAGTTGTTCACCATAAATTCGCAGCGTTCGATATCATCCGGCAGGTTGTGCTCGACGTTCAAACGGCTGGAAGCCACTGCCATATGCGACTCATCGGTAAACATCACGCTGGCGTTCGGGTTCTGCGCCAGCGCCTGCAGGCCAATCACCCCGTTGCCGCAACCGAGGTCGGCGATCTCGCCTTCCAGATCGGACGGCAGATGTTCGAGGAAGAAGCGCGCGCCAATATCCAGACCGCTGCGGGCAAAGACGTTGGCATGGTTATGGATAGTCCACGGCGTACCGTCCAGCTTCCAGCTGTGGGTTTGCGGCGCATCGGCAAGCTTAGGCGCAGTGAAAACGCAGTGAATCAAACGCGCTTTTTTCCACGCCAGCGAAGTGGTGGTGGTACCGAGAATTTTTTCAAACAGCGCCAGCGTCGAGTTGTGGACGTCACGGGCTTTCGCTGCGGCAATGATTCGGGTTTCCGGCGTCACGACCTCTCGCAGCGCACGCAACTGCTGTTCCAGCAGCGCCAGCTGTTTTGGCACTTTAATCAGCACCAGCGCCGGCGCGGCCGGCAGCGGGCTCAGGCTATCCTGAAAGCGCACGCTCTCCTCATCGAGGCCGTTCATCCGTAGGTTGTGGCGAGTCGCCAACTCGGAAATATAAGAGTCGTTGATGCTGACCGGGTTACGCTCCGCCAGCGCACAGGAGATCGCGCCGAAGCCGTCGTTGAAGATGAGCGTCAGGCCGTCGACGTCATTCACCTGTTGCAGCAGATATTCATCCGCCGCTTCCCATGCCTGAAGCGCTTCTTCTTCAGCGTTAGGTGGGAACCGCTCTAATGTGAATAACTCACCGTTTAACTCTACCTGGCTCATCGCCCCTCCGAAATGCTAAAATTCGCGCGTGTTATCGCTTAATTCTCCGGAGAAGTAAACTTTTTTCACCATGAACACGCTACCGTACCTCCAGGGCTACCCCGATTCTCTGCTGTCGCAGGTGACCACCTTAATCGAGCAAGATCGTCTCGGCGAGGTGCTGCAAAAACGTTATCCGCAGGGGCACGACGTCAATAGCGATAAGGCGTTATATCAATACACCCAGGATCTCAAGGCCCGCTATCTGCGCGGGGCGGCGCCGATTAATAAGGTGATGTACGACAGTAAAATCCACGTGCTGAAAAATGCGCTCGGCCTGCATACCGCGATTTCCCGCGTTCAGGGCGGCAAACTCAAAGCCAAAGCGGAAATCCGCGTAGCGACGGTTTTTCGCGACGCGCCGGAAGCCTTTCTGCGAATGATCGTGGTCCACGAACTGGCGCATCTGAAGGAGAAAGATCACAACAAAGCCTTCTACCAGCTCTGCTGCCATATGGAGCCGCAGTATCACCAGCTGGAGTTTGATACCCGCTTGTGGCTGACGCACCTTTCGTTAAACCGTTCTGCGTGATAGCGCACTCGTTTTGTCATCATGGCGTGCTAGAGTGACGGAAGGTTCCCTTTAACGGAGTTCGTCAACGTTTATGATACGTTTCGCAGTTGTTGGCACAAACTGGATTACTAAGCAGTTTGTCGATGCCGCCCATGAAACCGGTAAATTTAAACTCACCGCTATTTACTCCCGCAGCCTTGAACAGGCGCAAGCTTTCGCCAATGACTACCCGGTCGAGCATCTGTTTACTTCGCTCGATGAGCTGGCGCAAAGCCCTGACGTTGACGCGGTCTATATCGCCAGCCCGAACTCGCTGCACTTCCCGCAAACCCGCCTGTTTCTGAGCCATAAAAAGCACGTGATTTGCGAAAAGCCGCTGGCGTCAAATCTGCAGGAAGTTGAAGCCGCGATCGCGGTAGCGAAAGAAAACAAGGTGGTGCTATTTGAGGCCTTCAAAACCGCCAGTCTGCCAAACTTCCTCCTGCTGCGCGAAGCGCTTGGTAAAGTGGGCACGCTGCGCAAAGCCTTTATTAACTACTGCCAGTACTCTTCTCGCTACCAGCGTTATCTCGACGGCGAAAACCCGAACACCTTCAACCCGGCTTTTTCCAACGGCTCGATTATGGACATCGGCTTTTACTGCCTTGCCTCAGCGGTGGCGCTGTGGGGCGAGCCGCGCGCGGTCCATGCCAGCGCCAGCCTGCTGGCGAGCGGCGTCGATGGTCAGGGCACCGTAGTACTGAGCTACGGTGATTTCGACGTCACCCTGCACCATTCAAAGGTCAGTGACTCTACTATTCCCAGCGAGATCCAGGGAGAAGACGGCGCTCTGGTGATCGAAAAAATTTCCGAATGCCAGAAAGTCGCCTTTATTCCACGCGGCGGCAAGGCGCAGGATCTCACGCAACCTCAGCACATCAATACTATGCTGTATGAAGCGGAAGCGTTCGCGCGGCTGGTGGAAGCCAACGACGTCGCGCATCCGGGGCTTGAGGTCAGCCGTATTACGGCAAAACTGCTCAGCGAGATCCGTCGCCAGACCGGCGTGGTCTTCCCGGCGGATACCCAACCTATACCCTAAATAATTCAAGTTGCAGGAACGCACGCAGCCTACGCACCTGCAGCTTGAAGTATGACGGGTATATCGCGTAAAGGAGTGTAAATGGGCCGTCGACTACCATTGACGCCATTTATCACTTGTAATATTTTGTTACGCGCAAAGGGGAGTAACTTCCTGGCCGGTCGATCGTCATTACGATGCGTGCAAAACCGCATCCGGTCGCCGGGCAACAAGACCAGGGATCCATTTCCCGTCTTGTTGTAAGTGAGACCTTGCCGGAAGGCGAGGTCTATGCATAAAAGCGCAGCGGCTGCCGTCTTCCGACGACAGCCGTTTTGTTTTTATGTAAGGAATAACGTAATGAATAGTGTCGGCACGCCGTTGTTATGGGGTGGATTCGCTGTAGTCGTCGTCATCATGCTGGCGATCGATTTACTGCTTCAGGGAAAGCGCGGTGCGCAGAATATGACCATGAAGCAGGCCGCCGGTTGGTCCATCCTGTGGGTCACTCTCTCCCTGCTGTTTAACGTCGCTTTCTGGTGGTATCTCGTTCAGACACAGGGCCGCGCCGTCGCCGATCCGCAGGCATTAGCCTTCCTCACCGGTTATCTGATTGAAAAAGCACTGGCGGTCGATAACGTCTTCGTCTGGCTAATGCTGTTCAGCTACTTCGCCGTGCCGCCTGCCCTGCAGCGCCGGGTACTGGTATATGGCGTTCTTGGGGCGATTGTCCTGCGTACCGTGATGATCTTCACCGGCAGTTGGCTGATTTCTCAGTTCGAGTGGCTGCTGTATGTATTCGGCGCATTCCTGCTGTTTACCGGGGTGAAAATGGCGCTGGCGAAAGAGGATGACTCCGGGATCGGCGATAAGCCGCTGGTGCGTTGGATCCGCAGCCATCTGCGTATGACGGATAAAATCGAGAGCGAACGCTTCTTCACCCGCAAAAACGGCGTGCTGTTCGCCACGCCGCTGCTGCTAGTGTTGATACTGGTTGAACTGAGCGACGTGATTTTCGCCGTCGATAGTATCCCGGCAATCTTCGCGGTGACGACCGATCCGTTTATCGTGCTGACGTCGAACCTGTTTGCCATTCTCGGCTTGCGCGCCATGTACTTCCTGCTGGCGGGCGTCGCAGAGCGCTTCTCAATGCTGAAGTACGGTCTGTCGGTGATCCTGGTCTTTATCGGTATCAAGATGCTGATCGTCGATTTCTACCACATCCCGATCGCGATTTCGCTCGGCGTGGTAGGCGGTATTTTGGCAGCAACGCTGCTGCTCAACGCCTGGGTCAACAAGCAGAACGATAAGAAGAAACCGCTACGCTAACCGCTTTTTCCCGGCCAGATATCGCGTATCTGGCCGGGATATGCTTCAACGCTTTTCGTTCGCCACATATAACCTCTACCCGCGTCACAAAAATGTTAATATATAGTTAAAAAATAAGATCGACGTGCAATAAACAGTATATTACGCTTCCTCCCTCGCGTTCTTTCCGTATACTCGACCAGGCAAACATCAATTTACATCCTGACATAAACGTAACAAATAATACGTCACCGGGATGGACTGCTACATCACTGGAAGGAATGATTTTATGACAACACAAACCCGCCCGTCGGGGCTGTTACAACGCCTGGCGCAAGGCAGTCTGGTAAAACAAATACTGTTAGGTCTGGTACTTGGCGTACTGCTGGCGCTGGTATCGAAACCGGCCGCCATCGCAGTGGGCCTGCTGGGCACACTGTTCGTCGGCGCGCTAAAAGCCGTCGCACCGGTGCTGGTATTAATGTTGGTGATGGCATCGATCGCCAACCATCAGCACGGACAAAAAACCAGTATTCGCCCGATTCTGTTTCTCTATCTGCTGGGCACCTTCAGCGCAGCGCTAACCGCCGTGCTGTTTAGCTTTATTTTCCCTTCGACGCTGCATCTGACCAGCGCAGCGGACAACATCACCCCGCCGTCAGGCATTGTCGAAGTCCTGCGCGGGCTGCTGATGAGTATGGTGGCTAACCCTATCGACGCCCTGCTGAACGCCAACTATATCGGTATCCTGGTGTGGGCGGTGGGTCTTGGCTTCGCGCTGCGCCATGGCAACGACACCACTAAAAATCTGATTAATGACGTCTCGCACGCAGTGACCTTTATCGTCAAACTGGTGATTCGTTTCGCGCCGCTGGGTATTTTTGGTCTGGTCTCGTCGACGCTTGCCACCACTGGTTTCGATACCCTGTGGGGCTACGCCCAACTGCTGCTGGTGCTGATCGGCTGCATGCTGCTGGTGGCGCTGGTGATTAACCCGTTGCTGGTATTCTGGAAAATCCGTCGCAATCCTTATCCGCTGGTGCTGACCTGCCTGCGTGAAAGCGGCGTCTACGCCTTCTTTACCCGCAGCTCCGCCGCCAACATTCCAGTGAATATGGCGCTGTGCGAAAAGCTGAATCTGGATCGTGATACTTATTCCGTTTCCATTCCGCTGGGAGCGACCATCAATATGGCAGGGGCGGCGATCACCATCACCGTGCTGACGCTGGCGGCGGTAAATACGCTGAATATTCAGGTAGATTTACCGACGGCGCTGCTGCTTAGCGTGGTGGCCTCGCTGTGCGCCTGCGGCGCTTCCGGGGTGGCGGGGGGATCGCTGCTGCTGATCCCGCTGGCCTGCAACATGTTCGGTATTCCGAATGATGTCGCCATGCAGGTCGTCGCCGTCGGCTTTATTATCGGCGTGCTGCAGGACTCCTGCGAAACCGCGCTCAACTCCTCGACCGATGCGCTGTTTACCGCGGCAGCCTGCCTTGCCGAAGACGAGCAGCTGGCGAAGAGCGCTCTGCGTAGTTAGAGTATTGTCGGATGGCGCTACGCTTATCCGACCTACGGTCCGGTATTCGGTTGGTAGCCCCGGTAAGCGTAAGCGCGACCGGGGAGAGTTCAATGGTTATACCGTTATTTTGTCGGATGGCGCTACGCTTATCCGACCTACGGTCCGGTATTCAGGTGGTAGCCCCGGTAAGCGTAAGCACGACCGGGGAGAGTTCAATAGTGGTGCCGTTATTTTGTCGGATGGCGCTACGCTTATCCGACCTACGGTCCGGTATCCGGTTGGTAGCCCCGGTAAGCGTAAGCGCGACCGGGGAGAGTTCAATGGTGGTGCCGTTATTTTGTCGGATGGCGCTACGCTTATCCGACCTACAAACTACAGCGTGACGCCGCTTTTAAAGATGGCCAGCTCACGGAAATCATTTCGCTCATTGCAGGTTTGCTTCCCGTTGGCGATATCGACGATCAGGTCGACAAACGTTTCCAGTACCTGCGGCATCGCTTTGCCGTGGATCAACTGACCGGCATCGAAATCAATCCAGTGCTTTTTCTTCGCAGCCAGCTCGCTGTTGGTCGCGATTTTCACCGTCGGTACAAAGCCGCCGTACGGCGTGCCGCGACCGGTACTGAACAGCACCATATGGCAGCCGGCTCCCGCCAGCGCGCTGGTCGCCACTGCATCATTGCCCGGCGCGCTCAGCAGGTTCAAACCGTGTACTTTCAACCGTTCGCCGTAGCGCAGAACGTCAACCACCTGGCTGGATCCCGCTTTCTGCGTGCAACCGAGGGATTTATCTTCCAGCGTCGTGATCCCGCCAGCCTTGTTGCCCGGCGATGGGTTCTCGTAGATAGGCTGGTCGTGGGCAATAAAGTACTGTTTGAAATCATTGACCATAGCGACCAGTTTGCTGAAAGTCTCTTCGTCGCGGCAGTGGCTCATCAGCAGTTGCTCGGCACCAAACATCTCTGGCACCTCGGTCAGCACGGTGGTGCCGCCGTTAGCAATCAGGTAATCAGAGAAACGCCCCAGCATCGGGTTAGCCGTAATGCCGGACAGGCCGTCCGACCCGCCGCATTCGAGGCCGAATTTCAGCTCACTCAGCTTGCCCGCCTCGCGTTTATCGTGACGCATCGCCTCATACAACTGATGGAGATGTTCGATCCCCGCCTCCACTTCATCATCCTGGTGCTGGCAAATCATAAAGTGCACGCGTTCTGGATCGAAATCACCCAACGTTTCGCGGAATGCGTCGACCTGATTGTTCTCACAGCCAAGGCCAATCACCAGCACGGCTCCGGCATTCGGGTGGCGAACCATGTTTTGTAACATAGTGCGGGTGTTGATGTGGTCATCCCCCAGCTGCGAGCAGCCGTAGGTATGACTGAAGAGGAAAACGCCGTCGGTGCCTTCCGCATCGTTGGTTTCCTTCAGGAAACGGTTCTGGATCTGCCGGGCGATGCCGTTGACACAGCCAACGGTCGGCAGGATCCACAGCTCGTTACGCACGCCGACTTCGCCGCTCGCGCGACGATAAATCTCGACGTCGCGATCCGCAGGCTGCGCCGGTTGTTCAACCCGGTCAGGTTGATAGCTATACGCGTCGAGATCGCTCAGGTTGGTCCGCGTATTGTGAGCATGAACATGCTCGCCCGGCGCGATATCCGCCAGCGCATGACCAATCGGCAATCCGTACTTAATGACGTTTTCACCCTTCGCAATGGCGCGCAGCGCGAACTTATGACCGCGTACGACTTCCTGGCAGAGGGTGACCGAATCGTTATCGATCGTCACCACAGTACCTGCCGCCATATCCGCCAGCGCAACCGCGACGTTATCCTGCGAATGGATTTTGATGTATTGCATATCAACCGACCTCTGGTCTTAGTTCAATTCAATGGCGAAGTAATCACGCGCATTGTTAAAGCAAATGTTTTTCACCATCTCGCCCAGCAGCGCGATATCCGCAGGCGCTTCGCCGGCAGCAACCCAGCGGCCGATCATCTGGCACAGAATGCGACGGAAGTATTCGTGGCGAGTGTAGGAAAGGAAGCTGCGGCTGTCGGTCAGCATACCGACGAAACGGCTCAGCAGACCGAGCTGCGCCAGTTGGGTCATCTGGCGTTCCATGCCGTCTTTCTGATCGTTGAACCACCAGCCGGAACCGAACTGCATCTTGCCCGGCATGCCTTCACCCTGGAAGTTGCCAATCATGGTGCCCAACACTTCGTTATCGCGTGGATTCAGGCAGTACAGAATGGTTTTCGGCAGCAGGTTTTCTTCGTTCTGCTTGCTCAGCAGCTTAGACAGCTCTTCAGCCATCGGGCGGTCGTTGATGGAATCGAAGCCGACATCCGGCCCTAACAGTTTGAACTGGCGCAGGTTGTTGTTACGCAGCGCGCCGATGTGGTACTGCTGTACCCAGCCGCGACGGGCGTATTCCGCGCCAAGGAACACCAGCACTGCGGTTTTGAACTGCGCGACTTCATGCTCGCTCAGGGCTTCACCCGCCAGACGGCGCGCCAGGATGCTATCCAACTGGCTATCGGTAGCGTCGGCGAACAGCACGACATCCAGCGCGTGGTCGGAAACTTTACAACCGTGGGCGGCAAAGTGGTCCAGACGCTTAGTCAATGCGCTTTGCAGGTCGGTAAAACGACGAATATCGGTATCGGACACTTCACCCAACTTCGCCATGTAGTCGTTAAAAGTGGCCTGCTCAATGTTAAACGCTTTATCCGGGCGCCAGCTTGGCAATACTTTGATATCAAAAGCGCTGTCTTTGGCAACAACCGCGTGATGCTCCAGCGAATCAATCGGATCGTCGGTGGTGCCGACCATCTTCACGTTCATTTGCTTCATGATCCCACGAGCGGAGAACGCTTCCTGAGCCAGTAAGTCATTACACTGGTTCCAGATTTCATCCGCGGTAGCAGGCGATAGCAACTTACCTGTAATACCAAAAGGACGACGCAGCTCCAGGTGCGTCCAGTGGTATAACGGGTTGCCAATGGTATGCGGGACAGTCGCCGCCCAGGCGTCAAACTTCTCGCGATCGGACGCATCGCCGGTACACAGGCGCTCGGCCACGCCGTTGGTGCGCATCGCGCGCCACTTGTAGTGATCGCCTTTCAGCCAGATGTCATACAGGTTTTTAAAACGGTAATTTTCGGCAACCTGCTGCGGAGGAAGATGGCAGTGGTAGTCGAAAATTGGCTGATCTTTGGCATAGTCGTGGTACAGACGGCGGGCAAACTCGGTATCAAGCAGAAAATCTTCGGTCATAAACGGTGTCATTGTCGTTTCCTCTTCGCCCCGTTGAGGAGCCCATCAGATGATTGACTGTAATGCTGACAAAGTTATCACACCAATTTCTACAGGCCGAAGTATTTTTCGTGAGTTAGATCAATAAACGTCGACAAAAAAAACACCACCAAAGGAGTAAATACCGCTGTAGGCCGCGCCAGTACTGGCTTTATTTGACGCAATGAATGCCCCTACAAACTTTCCCACTTTTGTGACAGTACTCAACTTTTAAAGTTGTATGACAAGTTATCTTTCTGCCGTCGCAACATATAAACCGACGGAATGTATTGCCGGTGTTAATAACATCGGATTAAACGGTAGGGATGCCGGTTTACATTTAACCACTGATGGCAAGGTTCAGATCACGTCCTGGACCCTCCGTTTCTCCATCCTCTTCCCCAAAGCGGGATGAGAGATGGCCGCATGCGCTGCGGAGAGACAACAACGATGAGGTTTTACATGCGTAAAATTAAAGGGTTACGTTGGTATATGATCGCACTGGTGACGCTAGGCACCGTGCTGGGTTACCTGACTCGTAACACCGTGGCGGCGGCTGCGCCGACGCTAATGGAAGAGTTACACATTTCAACCCAACAATATTCTTATATCATCGCCGCCTACTCCGCTGCATATACCGTAATGCAGCCGGTTGCTGGCTATGTGCTGGATATTCTGGGTACCAAAATCGGCTACGCCTTCTTCGCTATCGCGTGGGCTATTTTCTGTGGTTCAACCGCGCTGGCGGGCAGCTGGGGCGGCCTGGCGCTGGCCCGTGGCGCGGTCGGCGCAGCGGAAGCGGCAATGATCCCTGCCGGTCTGAAAGCCAGTTCCGAATGGTTCCCGGCGAAAGAGCGTTCCATCGCCGTTGGCTACTTCAACGTGGGTTCCTCTATCGGCGCGATGATTGCTCCGCCGCTGGTCGTGTGGGCGATTGTGATGCACAGCTGGCAGATGGCGTTCATTATTTCCGGCGTACTGAGCTTTGCCTGGGCGATGGCCTGGCTCATCTTCTACAAACACCCGCGCGATCAGAAAAAATTAACCGCCGAAGAGCGTGATTACATCATCGGCGGCCAGGAATCTCAGCACCAGACCAATAACGCGAAGAAAATGTCGCCGTGGCAGATCCTGCGTAACCGTCAGTTCTGGGGCATTGCGCTGCCGCGTTTCCTCGCAGAGCCGGCCTGGGGTACCTTCAACGCCTGGATCCCGCTGTTCATGTTCAAGGTTTACGGCTTTAACCTGAAAGAGATCGCTATGTTCGCCTGGATGCCAATGCTGTTCGCCGACCTCGGCTGCATCGTTGGCGGTTACCTGCCGCCGCTGTTCCAGCGCTGGTTCGGCGTGAACCTGATCGTCTCGCGTAAAATGGTCGTGACCATGGGCGCCCTGCTGATGATTGGCCCAGGTATGATCGGTCTGTTCACCAGCCCGTATATCGCGATTGCGCTGCTGTGCGTCGGCGGTTTTGCTCACCAGGCCCTGTCCGGCGCGCTGATCACCCTCTCTTCCGACGTCTTTGGTCGTAACGAAGTGGCTACCGCCAACGGTCTGACCGGGATGGCCGCGTGGCTGGCCAGCACCATGTTCGCTCTGGTCGTCGGTGCGCTGGCGGATACCATTGGCTTCAGCCCGCTGTTCGCAGTACTGGCGGTCTTCGACCTGCTGGGCGCTCTGGTTATCTGGACCGTGCTGAAAAACAAATCGGCCGACGATGATTCCACGCCGCTCAACACCAGTAAACCGGTGACGCAAAGCTAGACCTCATCGCGATTTGTCCACGAATTAAGCCGCCTGCCCGGGCGGCTTTTTCATGCCTTTCAGTGGTGGAAAGCGCGGAAAAGTGGTATAACAAATCGAATATTGTCGCCATCTTCCGGGAGCGAATATGGAAATCACTGAATCACGCCGTTTGTATCAGCAGCTTGCCGCTGAGCTGAAAACGCGTATCGAACAAGGTGTCTACCTTGTAGGGGATAAGCTGCCCGCAGAGCGCTTTATCGCCGATGAAAAAGGCGTCAGCCGCACCGTGGTTCGCGAAGCCATCATCATGCTGGAAGTCGAAGGCTATGTTGAAGTCCGTAAAGGCTCCGGCATCCATGTCATCTCTAACCATCCGAAGTACCAACAGGTGGTCGATGAAACGCTGGAGTTCGCCAACTACGGCCCGTTTGAACTCCTCCAGGCCCGTCAGCTGATTGAGAGCAACATTGCCGAGTTCGCCGCCACCCAGGTGACCAAGCAGGACATCATGAAGTTGATGGAGATCCAGGAGAAAGCGCGCAACGAGAAGTGCTTCCGCGATTCCGAATGGGACCTGCAGTTCCATGTACAGGTCGCGCTGGCAACCCAGAACACCGCTCTCGCCGCCATCGTTGAGAAAATGTGGACCCAGCGCGTGCACAACCCGTACTGGAAAAAACTACACGATCATATCGACCTGCGCACCGTCGATAACTGGTGCGACGATCATGACCAGATTCTCAAAGCGCTGATCCGCAAAGACCCGCATGCCGCGAAACTCGCGATGTGGCAGCATCTGGAAAATACCAAGCTGATGCTGTTTAACGAAACCAGCGATGACTTTGAATTCAATGCCGATCGCTATTTATTTGCCGAAAATCCGGTGGTTCATCTTGATACCGCGGCAAACGGTACAAAATAACGCATTATCCCCTCTACGGGCAGGACACCCTTTCCTGCCCGCCAACCCGGCAGGGTAAGCAAAACATATATAGTGTCAGCCTGTGTAAATCCTCTCGCCACCCGCCCCGGCAATCAGCAAAATCAATCGGCAACAAACTGCAATTTCTATGACGAAAAGTCAGTGGGTTTGTTACAATTAGATGCATTTTGCCGTTCTGGGAGTAAGAGTTTACTTACTGTTTACTCAAGGATCTGCTCAGAACGTAGCAACAGCGGCCATACTCTAAAAATAATCTAGTCGCTATAGCCGATGGCTAATACTACACCGCGTTCAGACGTACCGTTAACCGATGTACCAGGAATCGTGAATGGAACTACTAACCCAATTACTGAATGCCTTATGGGCCCAGGATTACGAAACGCTCGCTAATCCCTCCATGATTGGCATGCTCTATTTTGTCTTATTTATGATTTTGTTCCTTGAGAACGGTTTGCTGCCCGCGGCATTTTTACCGGGCGATAGCCTGCTGGTGCTGGTTGGAGTATTGATCGCTAAAGGGGCGATGGGCTTTCCGGAAACCATACTGCTGCTGACAACGGCGGCAAGCCTCGGCTGCTGGGTGAGCTATATACAGGGACGCTGGCTGGGTAATACACGGCTCGTACAAAACTGGCTCTCGCATCTGCCGTCACATTATCATCAGCGAGCGCATCACCTGTTCCACAAACATGGGCTGTCTGCGTTGCTGATTGGCCGCTTTATCGCCTTCGTGCGTACGCTGCTGCCAACTATTGCCGGCCTTTCCGGCCTGAATAACGCACGCTTCCAGTTCTTTAACTGGATAAGCGGCCTGCTGTGGGTGTTGATCCTCACCACGCTTGGCTACCTGCTGGGTAAAACGCCGGTATTCCTGAAGTATGAAGACCAACTGATGTCGTGTCTGATGCTGCTGCCGGTTGCTTTGCTGATCTTCGGTCTGATCGGCTCCCTGGTCGTGCTGTGGAAGAAAAAACACAGCAGTCGGAGCTGAGAATGACGATCGCCCCTCCCTCCTGGCGCCAGCTACGATGGATGCTGAGCGGCTCCTTGCTGCTCTGCGCCATGTTCTGGCTGTGGCTGACCGTGAGCCAGCATGAATCCACCCTGGCCATCCGCCCCGTCGGTCAGGGCATCGCGATGCCGGACGGTTTCTCCGTCTGGCATCATCTTGATGCCAACGGTATTCGCTTTAAAAGCATTACCCCGCAAAAAGACGGCCTGCTGATCAAATTCGATTCCAACGCCCAGGGCGCCGCTGCAAAAGAAGTGTTGGGCCGCGTCCTGCCGCACGGGTATATTATTGCTCTGGTGGATGAGGAAAACTCGCCCACCGTTTGGCTATCCCGCCTGCGCGACGCGCCGCATCGGTTTGGGTGACACGCCAAAAATTCCGAATCTTTTCGTCAGGTTTGGTGCTCTCTTGCTTTCGAGACTATGATTAAAGCTGCGGGAACCGCCTGGCTCGTATTGATTGACTGGATCGGGTATATCACGGATATGCCCACGCACAATGGAAGGTTGAATCCATGAAATACCGCATCGCACTCTTACTGGCTCTGACTTCACTTAGCGCCAGCGCCTTCGCAAGCTCTCCCTGTCAGGAAAAAGAACAGAGTATCCAACGGGAGATTAGCTATGCCGAAAAACACCATAATCAGAATCGCATTGATGGCCTGAACAAAGCGCTGCAAGAAGTTCGCGCTCACTGCAGCGACAGCAAGGTCAGATCCGATCACCAGCAGAAAATCGCCAGACAAAAGGCTGAAGTCGCCGAACGCCAGCGTGATTTGAACGAGGCGAAACAGAAAGGCAATGCGGATAAAATTAGCAAACGGGAACATAAACTGGATGAAGCGCAGCAGGAACTGAAAGCGCTTGAGTCACGCGATTATTAATTCGTCAATGCTACAGGAGAACGAGATGGCTAAAGATAACGTTGCAGAAGATCTACGCGCCGAGCTAAAAAACCTGGCTGACACCCTGGAAGAAGTGCTGAACTCTTCTACCGACAAGTCGAAAGAAGAGATCGGCAAACTGCGTAGCAAAGCAGAAAGCGTGCTGAAAGACAGCCGTGTGCGCCTTGGCGAGACCAGCGACGCGATCGTTAAGCAGACACGTGAAACCGCCGCCCGCGCCGATGAATACGTCCGTGAAAATCCGTGGACCGGAGTAGGCATTGGCGCAGCCGTTGGGCTGGTGCTGGGCGTCCTGCTGTCGCGCCGTTAATTATGGCGAATTCTCAACACACGCAAGGACCGGGACAGAGCGTATTCGGCATTGGTCAGCGGATTATCACGCTGCTGGTCGAAATGGTGGAAACGCGGTTGCGCCTGGTCGTCGTGGAGCTGGAAGAGGAGAAAGCCAATCTCTTCCAGCTGTTGCTGATGCTGGGGCTCACGCTGTTGTTCGCCGCCTTCGGTCTGATGAGCCTGCTGGTTCTGATCATCTGGGCCGTCGATCCGCAGTACCGTTTGCACGTCATGATCGCGACCACCAGCGTGCTACTGCTCGCCTCGTTGATAGGCGGCATCTGGACGCTACGTAAAGCTCGCCGTTCGACATTTTTACGCCATACGCGAAACGAGCTGGCCAACGATCGCGCGCTGCTTGAGGACGAGCGGACATGAGCAGCCGGCAGGAACGCGATCAGCGTAAAACGCAGCTGCTGCGCCAGATCCAGCAACAACGGCTGGATCTGGCGTCCAGCCACCGCAACTGGCTGGATGCCACCGCGCCTATCGATCACGGCTGGCAAACGCTTAAGCATCTGCGCTCATGGGCCATGGTCGGCAGCGGCCTCATGGCTATCTGGTCAGTGCGCCACCCACGCTTTTTAATTCGCTGGACCCGGCGCGGATTGGGTCTCTGGAGTACCTGGCGGATGGTCAGAAGTCTTCTGCGCCAGTCTGCCCCGCGCTAATTCCAGCTCAGTGGGCCAGCTCGCTGAGCTCCTGTGCGGTTAAACCGGTCGTCTTGCACACCAGCTCGCCAGCGACGCCGTTGAGCAGCATAGCCCGGGCGATCTTTCGTGTCGCCTGGCGTTTCCCCTCTTCCAATCCCTGCTTTCTCCCCTTCGTCCGCCCCCGCTCTTCAAACCATTCTGCTAATGTCATCAGTTGCTCCTTATGTTCAGGCATCCCTTGCGCCAGTTGACGAAAAAATCTGCCTGGGTTGGCCAAATAGCCTGAGCAGGCAATATAATTCATCAACACGTGAAATTGGTGCTCGGTGGTATAACCCGGCAGCAGCAACGTGACGAGTTGATCTACCAGGCCATTCAGATCGCGCTGGCGAATATTTTTCTGCAGGAACTCCAGAATTGCTATACGTCGGTGCTGCTGGATTTCATCATCCGTGAAGGATGTCACATCAATCAACGGGAAATGAGCCCCGTAAACCTCCCGCGCCGTTTCCGGATGGGTGAGAAATGTTTTAAACAGCGCGTCGTGAGGCGTAGCCCTGACTCGTTTCATGACATCCTGTCTCCGCAAAAATAATCTGGCGACAGATATCCTCTTTTATCTTCGTCGCGACAACCGGCCGCAACGGACGCTGCGAGGCGCCTCGGAGAATATTTTCACCGATCGCACCAATTGCTCAGAAACTTTGAAAAAGATCTACAGTTTTCCTTGCTAACAATCACATCACAACCTCGCTAATATCCTCCCCATCGACAGCAAGCCCGCGTAACTACGCTGGATTGCACCAAAAAACGAAATCGCCGCCCTTTGGGTTTTCTGGAGTAGGAAATGAAAAAATTAGAAGATGTTGGTGTACTGATAGCGCGTATTCTGATGCCAATTCTGTTTATCACCGCAGGTTGGGGCAAAATCACCGGGTATGCAGGTACTCAACAGTATATGGAATCGATGGGTGTCCCGGGGGCACTGCTGCCGCTGACAATCCTGCTTGAATTCGGCGGCGGTCTGGCGGTTCTGTTCGGTTTCCTGACCCGTACCACCGCGCTGTTCACCGCTGGCTTCACTCTGCTGACCGCATTCTTGTTCCACAGCAACTTTGCTGAAGGCGTGAACTCTCTGATGTTCATGAAGAACCTGACCATCGCCGGTGGTTTCCTGCTGTTGGCAGTAACAGGTCCTGGCGCATTCAGCATCGACCGCGTGCTGAATAAAAAGTGGTAAGCGCACTATACTGAGTGAAAATATCAAAAAGCGAGGGTGATCCCCTCGCTTTTGCTATCTGTAGGAGGATGCAATGGGACAATTAATCGACGGCGTCTGGCAAGATACCTGGTATGACACCAAATCCACCGGAGGACGGTTCAAACGTTCCGCTTCGGCCTTCCGCAACTGGCTCACCGCCGATGGCGCGCCAGGTCCAGCTGGTGAAGGTGGCTTCGCCGCGGAGAAAGACCGCTATCATCTGTACGTTTCTCTGGCTTGTCCGTGGGCGCACCGCACGTTAATCCTGCGCAAGCTGAAAGGATTAGAACCTTTTATTTCCGTATCCGTTGTTAACCCGCTGATGCTGGAAAACGGTTGGACCTTTGCTGACGATTTCCCTGATGCGACCGGCGACCAGCTGTATCATCATCAGTTCCTCTATCAGCTCTATCTGCAGGCCGATCCGCACTATACCGGGCGCGTTACCGTACCGGTGCTGTGGGATAAAAAACAGCAAACTATCGTCAGCAATGAATCCGCTGAGATCATCCGCATGTTCAATACCGCGTTTGATAGTCTGGGCGCGCGCGCCGGCGACTACTATCCGCCGGCATTACGCGACAAGATCGACGATCTGAATAGTTGGATTTACGACAACGTGAACAACGGCGTCTATAAGGCCGGCTTCGCCACCAGCCAGCAGGCCTATGATGAAGCTGTCGATGCGGTGTTTACCTCGCTCGAACGCCTTGAGCAGATCCTCGGCCAGCACCGTTACCTGACCGGCGACCAACTGACTGAAGCCGATATTCGCCTGTGGACCACGCTGGTACGCTTTGATCCGGTCTATGTCACCCACTTTAAATGCGATAAGCGCCGCATCAGCGATTATCTCAACCTGTATGGTTTCCTGCGCGACATCTACCAGATGCCGGGTATTGCCGAAACGGTGAATTTCCCACATATCCGCAATCACTACTACCGCAGCCATAAAACCATCAACCCGACGGGGATCATCTCTGTTGGCCCGCATCAGGATCTCAATGAGCCCCATGGCCGGGATCGTCTTTTCCGTTGATCGATAAGGCGCCGACAGCGGCGCCTTAATATTCAGATTACAGATATTTACCAGCTTAACATTCACGCCTATCATTATTTTGATCGCTTTAAAAACAAGTGATTGACGGTTAGTGGAGGCGCAAAAATGGACTGGTATCTAAAAGTATTACGAAATTATATTGGTTTTAGCGGGCGCGCCCGGCGTAAAGAGTTCTGGATGTTTATTCTGGTCAACATCATTCTCACCGCGGTGCTCAGTATCATTGACAAAATGCTCGGCTGGCAGCGCGCGGGGGGTGAAGGCATCCTGACGACCATTTATGGCGTACTTGTCTTTTTACCCTGGTGGGCAGTGCAATTTCGTCGCCTGCATGACACCGACCGCTCGGCGTGGTGGATACTGCTGCTGCTGATCCCGGTCATTGGCTGGGTGGTAATTTTGATTTTCAATTGCCAGAACGGTACACCTGGCAATAACCGCTTTGGGCCGAACCCCAAACCCTTCTCCTACTGATTTATGCGCTCTTCCGAGCGGAGGAGCGCATCTCAGCATTATCTGCCATGAAACAGTTTCGGGATCTCGCGCAGGCACCAGGATTTTGCCTCCCCCATGCTGTCGCGACGCCAGGCCATGATAATGTCGATTTCGTTGGTGTATTCAGGGCTAACCACCCGCAGACGCCCTTCGGCAATATCTTTCTCAACCAGCGGGTATGGCATCGTCGCCACCCCCAGCCCCGCCAGCAGCGCCTGGCGCTTATCCTCAATGGTGCTGACGGTTAAACGCGGTTGCTTATCCAACAGTTGAACGGTTAAAACCGGACGTTCGCGCGCGGTATCCGCTACCGCCACGCCGCGGTATTTTACGCGGGTAACTTCGGAAAGCGGCTCCGGTTCCTGATGAATAGGATGATCCGGCGCGGCAACATAAACGCTTAAAACCGAATAGAGCTTACGTGAATTAATTTCCGACGATGAGCGAAAATGCATGTCCGGCGCGACCACGATATCAGCACGCCCCTGCTCCAGGCGTTCCCAGGCGCCAGCCAGCACTTCGGTAATAATCGACAGTTGGGTATTGGATTTGGTCGCCAGCTTTTCAATCAGCGGGAACAGATCCGGAGTGGGTACCAGCGCTTCAGTCACGATAGTCAGGTGCGTTTCCCAGCCCCGCGACAGCGCTTCAGCGTCAGTCGTCAGCTTATCCGCCGCTTCCAGCAGCACGCGCCCACGCTCCAGCAGCATACGACCAACGTTCGTAAATTTTGTGCGATGACCAGAGCGATCAAACAGCACAACATCCAGTTCTTCTTCCAGTTTCTGCATGGTGTAGCTTAGGGCAGAAGGCACGCGACCCAGCTCGTCAGCCGCAGCGGCAAAGCTTCCACGTCGATCTATCGCATCCATTACGCGTAACGCTTCCAGCGTTAATGCTCTCTCTTTAGCCATTTTGCTCTCATTCAGGAATTTTGAACATACCGGGCAGAATATCTGGCTAACAATACAGCGTCCATACCTTTACCATTGATTTAGTGTAAAGAGAGGTCAAGAAAATGATTACAACCCGAACAGCCAAACAATGCGGACAAGCAGATTTCGGCTGGCTGCAGGCCCGCTACACCTTTTCCTTTGGCCACTACTTCGACCCTAAATTGCTGGGCTACGCCTCGCTGCGTGTCCTCAACCAGGAAGTGCTGGCGCCGGGTGCGTCATTCCAACCGCGTACCTATCCAAAGGTCGATATCCTGAATCTGATTTTGGAAGGTGAAGCGGAATATCGCGACAGCGACGGCAACCACATGCAGGCGAAGGCCGGTGAAGCGCTGCTTATCTCAACCCAGCCGGGCGTGAGCTATAGCGAGCATAATCTTAGTAAGGAGCAGTCGTTAACGCGGATGCAGCTGTGGCTGGACGCCTGCCCGGAGCGGGAAAACCCGCTGGCGCAGAAAATAGCGCTAAACGATTCGCCGATTCAGCTAGTGGCGTCGCCCGACAGCAACGGCGACAGTTTACAGCTGCGCCAGCAGGTGTGGATCCATCACCTGCAGTTGGCGAAAGGTGAAGAGATAAACGTTCAGCTACACGGCCCACGCGCCTATCTACAGTCGATTCACGGCACGGTGCATGCCGTGGCAAAACAGGAAGAGAAGCAGGCCCTGACCTGCGGCGACGGGGCGTTTATTCGTGACGAAGCTAACATTACCCTCGTTGCCGATACGCCGCTGCGCGCTTTACTGATAGATTTACCGGTGTAAATACGGAAGCCCGGGAGTTTGTGAGTGAGTAAGAAGAAAAGCAGAAAAACCGCGCCGTCGACACCGCAACCGCGAGAAGAAGCGACGAGCACCGTCAGTTTCGGCTATGAGGAGATGCTTAGCGAACTGGAAGCCATCGTCGCAGAAGCTGAAATACGTCAGTCAGAAGAGCTCAGCTAAATCCCCGGCCTGACGCCGGGGTATGTGGTTAAGCGAGCTTGCTCGCCATTATCTGAATCACCTGCTTGTCAGTTTGCTGCATCGACTGACAAGCCAATGCGCACAGGTTTTTGATCGACTGCTCAACATCATGCGCCACAATGCCTTCATTACCCGTGACCGCCGTTTCATCGAACGCCATCAGCCCCACCTGAGGGCGTAACTAAGATTGTTTCCATCACAAAGTCTCACTCTTATTTGTAGGATTTATTGTTGATGCGCGGAGTTATACTCTGAAAATTATTAAGCGAGAAAATAGTAACGCGAAATGAAGAGAAAAAATTTGCCACGTTAGATGTCAGCGAGAACCGCCAGTAGAAAATAATTCTCTAAGAAGCGAAATATCAAGATCGTCGTTTCTCCCTTACTGAGGAACAGGAGATATTGCTTGTTCACGCAACATAGAGAAATAGCGCAACACATTGTTTTTAAATGAATTAATACCACCGGATTATTTCTTCATTAAGGCAGAGAACATTTATTCCGTGAGCTAACGCAAAATATTGTGTTAATAAGTTGTAATTCAGAAACGAAGAAAAAGATGATGACTATCACACTCGCGGGTGTAATTAGTTATTTACTTCGTTTTTTGTATTAACAACGTAAACAGTCAGCATATGATACTACCAAATAAAAGGCTGGGAAATCGGCCCCATTGCGGGGCCGATATGGTTACTCGCTCAACGCCTGAGAAAGATCTTTTTTAACCTGAGTACGCTGCTCCGGCGTCAGTACCTGATTGACGCCAAAATAGTACTTCACCCGATAATAGCGCATCTGCTGCTCAACTTTACTGAACGCCGCCAGCTGATCGTTAACCGCTTTTTCATTCCACTTACCGGAATCGATCACATCAAATAAAACGCCATCTTTAATATCTTTCTGCGAAACCTGCTGGACATTTTTTTCCAGGTCCTGATGCAGGCTCTTAATTTTAGCGACCTGATCTTTGCTCAACTTTAAATGCTGCACGATAGGATCCTGCGCGGGAGCTGGCGCCGCAGTCACGTCTGCGGCTTGTGCCGCCATCGAAAAACCCGCTGCCATGGTGGTGAGTAATACAATGCGAGAGATTTTGTTCATCTTGTTATCCTGAATTAACGTTTGAGATAAAACGACGTATTATTCCCTGGACAACGATGACGATGTGTAAAAAATCATAAGCACACTTTAAATATTAAAATAATAACATTCACCGTATGAATATTATTTTATTAATAATTCATCAAAACCATTTATTATTTTACCATTCGGATAGCGGTATCTTTATTATCAACGCTCAGTCGTATTGTAGGCAGTCATTCATCCTGATATCACTACCCGGATAGCAAAAACCCGCCGAAGCGGTTTTTTGCATAAAGAGGTGAAACTGACCGATAAGCCGCTTTCTTTTGCGTATAGCGTCGTGGACAGTCATTCATCCTGATATCACTACCCGGATAGCAAAAACCCCGCCGAAGCGTTTTTTTGCATAAAGAGGTGAAACTGACCGATAAGCCGCTTTCTTTTGGGTATAGCGTCGTGGACAGTCATTCATCCTGATACCACTACCCGGATAGCAAAAACCCCGCCGAAGCGGGGTTTTTACATAAATAGGTGAAACTGACCGATAAGCCGGGTTCTGTCGTGGACAGTCATTCATCTAGGCCAGCAATCGCTCACTGGCTCAAGCAGCCTACCCGGGTTCAGTACGGGCCGTACCTTATGAACCCCTATTTGGCCTTGCTCCGGGTGGAGTTTACCGTGCCGCGGACTGTTACCAGCCGCGCGGTGCGCTCTTACCGCACCCTTTCACCCTTACCTGATCCCGCTTGCGCGGGCCATCGGCGGTTTGCTCTCTGTTGCACTGGTCGTGGGCTGTGACACCCCCCAGGCGTTACCTGGCACCTTGCCCTATGGAGCCCGGACTTTCCTCCCCTCCGCCCGTCTCCCCCGAAGAGGACGACGACGAAGCGGCGACTGTCTGGTCAGCTTCGGCGCGCAGTATAGAGGGTTCCCGCGCCTTTGTCACCCCGCACAGCGCATTCCGATCGCCAGCGTCGCCGCAATATTTCGCGAAGCGCGGTAAATATTGTCGAATGCGCCGCGGAATGCCTCTTCCAGCGTCCCGATACTTGTCAGCACGCTGAATACCGCGTCAATGCCATAGTGGTGCACCACGCCAACATCGTGGGTCAGGCTGCCAGCAATACCAATCACCGGCTTATGATATCTCTTCGCCACACTCGCCACGCCAACCGGCACTTTGCCGTTGATGCTCTGGCTATCGAGTCGCCCTTCGCCGGTCACCACCAACGTGCAGTCATGAATATGCTCTTCCAGATTGAGCGCGGTCGTGACTATCTCGATACCGCTACGCAGTTCAGCGCCAAGAAACGCCATCAGCGCGGCACCCATCCCGCCCGCCGCCCCAGCGCCGGGCACATCTTTCACTTCCACGCGTAGCGATTTTTTGATCACCTCGGCGTAGTGGGCAAGATTACTGTCGAGCTCGGCAATCAACGCTTCGGTCGCCCCTTTCTGTGGGCCAAAAATACGCGAGGCTCCCTGCTCGCCAGTCAGCGGGTTCGTCACGTCACAGGCCACGCGGATAGCGCAATGTGTAAGACGCGGATCCAGCCCGGAAATGTCAATCGAGTTCAGGCTGTTCAGACAACCGCCACCGTCGCCGATCTCGGTGCCGTTGGCATCACAAAGCTTCGCGCCCAGCGCCTGTACCATCCCGGCACCGCCATCGTTGGTCGCGCTGCCGCCGATGCCGATAATAATGCTCGTCGCACCGTGTTCCAGCGCCTGTAAAATTAGCTCGCCGGTACCGCGCGACGTCGTGATAAGAGGATTACGTTTTTCCGGCGGCACCAGCGCCAGGCCGCTGGCCGCCGCCATCTCAATAAATGCGGTTTTACCGTCTCCTGACATGCCCCAGCTGGCATTCACTTTTTCGCCCAGTGGTCCGGTGACCCACGCCGAGAGCGCGGAACCCTGCGTGGCGGCAATCATCGCTTCAACCGTACCCTCGCCGCCGTCGGCAACCGGAACAGAAACATATTGCGCATCGGGGAAAATTTCCCGAAATCCTTTTTCTATCGCCTGTGCTACCTCGATGGCAGAAAGGCTTTCTTTATAAGAGTCTGGGGCAATTACGATTTTCATAGTTATGTAGCCTGACAGTGCCGCGCAAGGCAAGAATTGCAGGGCGCGCGAACACGCCCTTCTTGTTAGCGAGTGACTTCCACTTTCGCCAGTTTTTCGTAGTAGCATGCAAGAGCGCTATGGTCAGCCGTACCCAGGCCATCCGCGCGCAGCGCCTGCATCATCTCCATCACCGCCGCCGTCAGCGGCAGCTGAGCGCCCACGCCGTGTGACGTATCCAGCGCGTTCGCCAGATCTTTAATATGCAAATCGATACGGAAACCCGGCTTGAAGTTACGATCCATCACCATCGGCGCTTTCGCATCCAGCACGGTGCTGCCTGCGAGACCGCCGCGAATCGCCTGATAAACCAGATCCGGGTTAACGCCCGCTTTCGTCGCCAGAGTCAGCGCTTCCGACATCGCCGCGATATTCAGCGCCACAATGACCTGGTTGGCCAACTTGGTGACGTTGCCAGCGCCAATGTCGCCGGTATGTACCACCGAACCTGCCATCGCTTTCAGCAGATCGTAATACTTGTCGAAAATCGCTTTATCGCCGCCGACCATCACCGACAACGTGCCATCAATCGCTTTTGGCTCGCCGCCACTTACCGGCGCATCCAGCATATCCACGCCTTTCGCTTTTAGCGCGTCGCTGATTTCACGGCTGGCCAACGGTGCAATGGAGCTCATGTCGATAAGCACAGTCCCCGGCTTCGCCCCTTCAATAATGCCGCCTTCCCCCAGCGCCACGTCTTTCACGTGCGGGGAGTTCGGCAGCATGGTGATGATCACGTCGCACTGTTCGGCGATATCCTTCGCCGTGGCGGCGGTTTCGGCGCCTGCGGCAATCACTTCTGCAATGGATTCCGGGTTACGGTCAGCAACCACCAGCGAGTAACCTGCCTTGAGGAGGTTTTTACTCATTGGTTTACCCATAATACCGAGGCCAATAAAACCAACTTTCATTGTCATGTCTTTATCTCTCTCTACTGTCGATGGTGGTTATTTCTTAAAAGAATCAGCCAGTTTCTGGGTGGCTGAACGGAACACGCCAAGGTCGCTGCCAACGGCGACAAACGTCGCGCCCCACTCCAGATAACGACGCGCATCCGCCTCTACCGGGGCCAGAATGCCGCTCGGTTTACCGTGTTTCTTCGCGCTGGCGAAGATATGCTGGATAGCCCGCTGCACGTCAGGATGGGCGGCATTACCCAAATGGCCCAACGCCGCGGCCAGGTCGCTCGGCCCGACAAACAGACCATCGACGCCGTCGGTCGCGGCGATGGCCTCGACGTTATCCACCCCGGTCTGGCTCTCAATCTGCACCAGAATCGAGATGTTTTTATTGGACTGGGCGAAGTAGTCCGGCACGGTGCCGAACATATTGCCGCGATGAGAAACAGAGACGCCGCGGATCCCTTCCGGCGGATAGCGGGTAGAAACCACCGCCTGCGCCGCCTGCTCCGCCGTTTCAACAAACGGCACCAGGAAGTTGTAGAAGCCGATATCCAGCATGCGCTTGATGATGATCGGTTCATTGGTCGGCACACGGACCACCTGCGCGCTGTGGCTGCCTTTCAGCGCCATGAGTTGCGGGATAAGCGTCGTCACGTCGTTCGGTGCGTGTTCCGCATCAAGCACCAGCCAGTCGAAACCAGCCAGTCCCAACACCTCGGTACTGATTGGATTCGCCAACGCGCACCAGCAGCCGATTTGTACCTGATGGGCCGCCAGCGCAGCCTTGAATTTGTTCGGGAAAATTGCGTTATCCATGATTTTTACCTTGCGTTAATCGTTGCTTACTTCTGCAATTCCATACGTTTAATATCACCCGCCCAGTACGCTGCCGGCAAAACCGCGGTGACCACAAATATAATCAGCAGAATTAAATAGCGGGTCGGCATCCCTTTTTTCTCATCCAATGTAGAGTCCAGAATCATTTAAATATTCCTCAGGTACAGAACGCCTTTTATTATTTATTAAGTGGGTTCTTTAATATTTAATAGACGATATTAGAAACTAGCCACTCGCATACCGAATGCATCAAAAACATGACTCAGTATAATCAGCGAACAGTGGTCAGACACTATGCATAATCACAATATAAACCCAGTTAAATACATTTTAACTATGCAAATGCCACAAGACATGGGCGCTAACCCACAGTTCTTGCGATTGCCCGCCCCCCCGTGATGACGGCCGCAAAAAGGAGTGATTCAGATCACGTTTTAAAGCCAAAACTCCTGACATTCTTTATTCCATCATGCTGATGAGCAACCCCTGAATTAACGTTTCATATTATAATAAGCACCACCTGGCTGGAGATTACTGGACAATGGCTGACATTGAAATTCGACAACAGTCGCCGACGGCATTTTATATAAAAGTACACCCTACCGATAATGTGGCAATTATTGTCAACGATCGCGGGTTAGCTGCCGGAACGCGGTTTCCGGATGGTCTGACCCTCATTGAGCATATTCCGCAGGGCCATAAGGTCGCCCTTGTCGATATCCCCGCCCATGGCGAAATTATCCGTTATGGCGAAGTCATTGGCTTCGCGGTGCGCGCCATCCCGCAAGGCAGTTGGATTGATGAGTCGCTGGTCGAACTACCGACCGCGCCGCCACTGAACACCCTGCCGCTGGCGACCAAAGTGCCCGAGCCGTTACCGCCGCTGGAAGGGTATACCTTCGAAGGCTACCGCAATGCCGACGGCAGCGTTGGCACCAAGAATTTGCTGGGGATCAGCACCAGCGTGCACTGCGTCGCCGGGGTTGTGGATTACGTGGTGAAAATCATTGAGCGCGACCTGCTGCCGAAATACCCGAACGTCGATGGCGTGGTGGGGCTAAACCATCTGTACGGCTGCGGCGTGGCGATTAACGCCCCGGCGGCAATCGTGCCGATTCGCACTATTCACAATATCGCCCTGAATCCGAACTTCGGCGGCGAGGTCATGGTGATTGGCCTTGGTTGTGAAAAGCTGCAGCCGGAGCGTCTACTGCAGGGAACCGAAGACGTGCAGCCGATTGCTGTCGATAGCGCCAGCGTTGTGCGTCTGCAAGACGAACAGCACGTCGGTTTTAAATCGATGGTCGATGATATCCTGCAGGTTGCCGAGCGCCATCTGGCGAAGCTGAACGCCCGTCAGCGTGAGACCTGCCCGGCTTCGGAATTAGTGGTCGGTATGCAGTGCGGCGGCAGCGACGCCTTCTCTGGTGTGACCGCCAACCCGGCAGTTGGTTATGCTTCCGACCTACTGGTACGTTGTGGCGCGACGGTCATGTTTTCGGAAGTCACCGAAGTGCGCGACGCCATCCATTTGTTGACCCCCCGCGCCATCAACGAAGACGTTGGTAAACGTCTGCTGGAAGAGATGGCCTGGTACGATAACTATCTGGAGATGGGTAAAACCGATCGCAGCGCCAACCCCTCCCCGGGCAATAAGAAAGGCGGTCTGGCAAACGTGGTGGAAAAAGCGCTAGGTTCCATTGCCAAATCAGGCAACAGCGCCATCGTCGAAGTCCTCTCGCCGGGTCAACGCCCGACAAAACGCGGGCTGATTTATGCGGCGACACCAGCCAGCGATTTTGTCTGCGGCACTCAGCAGGTGGCTTCCGGCATTACCGTTCAGGTGTTCACTACCGGGCGCGGCACCCCTTACGGGCTGATGGCGGTACCGGTGATAAAAATGGCGACCCGTACCGAACTGGCCAACCGCTGGTACGACTTAATGGATATCAATGCGGGCACCATCGCCACCGGCGAAGAGACGATTGAGGAGGTCGGGCTGAAGTTGTTCGAGTTTATTCTCGATGTCGCCAGCGGACGTAAGAAAACCTTCTCCGATCAATGGGGGCTGCATAACCAGCTGGCGGTGTTTAACCCGGCGCCGGTGACGTGATACTTAGATATTCAGTCCTCTCCACTGCAGGAGAGGACTTTTGTAAAATGCTTCAGGCGCCAACTAAAATTACGTCTATTCCATTCTTCCGTAACCCCTCCAGGCTGTCAGCAGGAATGCCTTCATCAACGATAATCATATCGATACGCTGCGTATCAATGATTTTATGCAGGCTGGAACAATTAAATTTTGTGGAATCAGTGACCACAATAATTCGCTCAGCCACTTCACACATCCGACGATTAAGCCTCGCCTCATCTTCATTATGCGTACTGACACCACGCTCTAAATCAATGGCATCAACGCCGAGAAACAGCATATCGAAGTGGTAGTTCTGCAAAGATTGCTCCGCCTGGTCGCCATAAAAAGACTGCGATTGGCGACGCAGGTGCCCCCCTGTCATCAACAGTTCAACCCCTTCCGCTTCCAGTAATGCATTAGCAACGTTCATACCGTTGGTCATCGCAATCACATCGGTATGCTGGCGCATCAGGCGGGCAATTTCATAAGTGGTGGTACCTGAGTCCAGAATCACCCGATGCCCTGGCTTTATCAGTTCAGCGGCTGCCCTGGCAATACTGCGTTTTATTGCCGTATTGAGGGCGCTTTTATCTTCAACAGAAGGCTCCGGGGCTGGCGTGTGGCTGTCGCAAATCAACGCCCCACCATACGCACGAACGGCAATGCCCTGCTTTTCCAGGAATGCCAGATCGTTGCGGATAGTTACCGTCGACACGCCAAACAATCCGGAAAGATCGTTCACCTGCACACTTCCCTGCTGTCGCAACCGCTGGATGATCTGCTCACGCCTTTCGCTGGTGCCCGTTATGCGTTTGCCCGCAGAAGAGTCGGTATTGCTCATAAGAAATCCTTTGGTCAATTCTTTCGTTTCATTTCGTTTTGTCTATTAACGCCTTTCCTTTAACGGAATGCAAGCCCGGGAACGCATTATCCGCACGCTATATCACCGCTGAAACCTTTCATTACGTTTCTTTTGTGAAACAGATCGGAAAACCATTATCTTTCGTTTTATTTTCTAATGACCATAATGCAGTATTGATTGAAACAAAACGAAAGATCAATGCTGTAGTTATCTGACCTGGAGAGGAAAGTGAAACATCTGACTAAAATAGTGGAACAGCATAAACTGGGGAAGGCCAACGGGATTTATGCCGTTTGTTCCGCTCACCCACTGGTACTGGAATCCGCAATACGTTACGCCCACGCCAACGGCACACCATTGCTGATAGAAGCAACCTCCAATCAGGTTGATCAGTTCGGCGGCTACACGGGTATGACACCAGCGGATTTCCATAACTTTGTCCACCAACTAGCTGACTCACTTCATTTTCCCCAGGATCAGTTGATTCTGGGTGGGGATCACCTTGGCCCTAACCGCTGGCAAAACCTGCCAGCAAAACAGGCGATGGGTAATGCCGACGATCTCATTAAAAGTTATGTGGCAGCCGGATTTAAAAAGATCCATCTTGATTGCAGTATGTCCTGCCAGGGCGACCCCGTTCCGTTGACGGATGTCATCGTTGCTGAACGTGCTGCACGTCTGGCAAAGGTTGCCGAGTTAACCTGCGTTGAGCACTTTGGCGAATCGGATCTTGTCTACGTTATTGGTACCGAAGTTCCGGTTCCCGGCGGTGCTCATGAAACGTTAACCGAGCTGGAGGTCACTACGCCAGAAGCGGCACGTGCCACGCTAGAAGCTCATCACCATGCATTTGAAAAACAGGGTCTGGACGCTATCTGGCCGCGCATCATTGCTCTTGTTGTCCAACCCGGCGTGGAATTTGACCACACGCACATCATCGATTATCAGCCGCAGAAAGCCGTCTCGTTAAGCAAGATGGTAGAAGCGTATGACACGCTGGTATTTGAAGCACATTCGACGGATTATCAGACCCCGCACTCTCTGCACCTGTTGGTGAAAGACCACTTTGCGATCCTGAAAGTTGGCCCAGCCCTGACCTTCGCTCTGCGCGAAGCACTATTTTCCCTCGCCGCAATCGAAGAAGAATTACTGCCTGCAAAAGCCTGTTCCGGACTCCGTCAGGTACTCGAAACGGTAATGCTCGATCGCCCGGAATACTGGCAGAGTCATTACCATGGAGACGGCAACGCGCGTCGCCTGGCCCGCGGCTATAGCTACTCTGATCGGGTTCGTTACTATTGGCCGGACAGCCAGATTGACGATGCTTTCGAACGTCTGGTGCGTAACCTGGCTGACGACCCTATCCCACTACCACTGATCAGCCAGTATTTACCTTTGCAGTACGTAAAAGTGCGCGAGGGAGATCTCAACGCAACACCGCGAGAACTCATCATCAACCACATTCAGGACATACTGCAGCAGTACCACACCGCCTGCCTGGGCGTTACATCCCAAAACGGATAACAACGAAGAGGAAAACGCTATGCCAAATATTGTGTTATGTCGTATCGACGAACGGTTAATCCACGGTCAGGTTGGCGTGCAATGGGTCGGATTTGCGGGAGCCAATCTGGTGCTGGTCGCCAACGATGAAGTGGCTGAAGATTCCGTCCAGCAGAACCTGATGGAAATGGTATTGGCAGAAGGAATTGCCGTGCGCTTCTGGTCACTGCAAAAAGTCATCGACAACATTCACCGCGCCGCCGACCGGCAGAAAATTTTGCTGGTCTGCCGCTCACCCGCAGATTTTCTCAGGCTGGTTGAAGGTGGCGTTCCCGTCACGCGTATCAACGTGGGAAATATGCACTACGCCAATGGCAAACAACAAGTTGCCAAAACGGTTTCTGTCGACGCTCATGATATTGCTGCGTTCAACGGCCTGAAAGCTGCCGGCGTGGAATGCTTCGTTCAGGGCGTTCCGACAGAACCCGCGTTGGATCTCTTTAAACTACTTTGAGGGATTCATAATGGAAATCAGTCTGTTGCAGGCTTTTGCGTTGGGTATTCTCGCCTTTATTGCAGGCCTGGATATGTTCAACGGCTTAACGCATATGCACCGCCCGGTGGTGCTTGGGCCGCTGGTTGGCCTGATTCTGGGCGATCTGCATACCGGTATTTTGACCGGCGGTACTTTGGAACTGGTGTGGATGGGCCTGGCACCGCTGGCTGGCGCTCAGCCGCCGAACGTGATTATCGGTACCATCGTCGGGACAACCTTCGCCATTACCACTGGCGTGAAGCCTGAAGTTGCCGTCGGCGTCGCCGTGCCGTTTGCTGTTGCGGTGCAAATGGGGATTACTTTCCTGTTCTCTATCATGTCGGGGGTTATGGCGCGTTGCGATCGTATGGCCTCAAACGCCGATACCGCAGGGATTGAGCGGGTGAACTATCTGGCGCTGCTGGCGCTTGGGACGTTCTACTTCTTATGCGCCTTCTTGCCTATTTACTTTGGCGCAGAACATGCAAAAACGGCAATTGACGTTCTGCCAACGCGTTTGATCGACGGCCTGGGCGTCGCTGGCGGCATTATGCCTGCCATTGGGTTCGCAGTACTGCTGAAAATCATGATGAAAAACGTGTATATCCCCTATTTCATCCTCGGTTTCGTGGCCGCCGCCTGGCTTAAACTCCCGGTGCTGGCGATCGCCGCCGCTGCGCTGGCCATGGCACTGATCGATTTTCTACGTAAATCCCCCGAGCCTACTGCCCCAGAAGCACAGAAAGAGGAATTCGAAGATGGCATCTAATCAAACGACGCTACCGAACGTCTCCGATACCGAAGAGACGCTCCTTTCCGGCACCAATGAGAACGTCTATGAAGACCAAAAAATCGGTGCGGAGCTGACGAAAAAAGATATTAACCGCGTGGCCTGGCGTTCAATGCTGCTACAAGCTTCCTTTAACTACGAACGTATGCAGGCTTCCGGCTGGCTGTACGGTTTACTACCCGCATTGAAAAAAATCCACACCAACAAACGTGACCTGGCGCGCGCCATGAAGGGTCATATGGGCTTCTTCAACACCCATCCGTTTCTGGTGACCTTCGTTATCGGCATTATTCTTGCGATGGAGCGCTCTAAGCAGGATGTAAACAGCATTCAGAGCACCAAAATTGCCGTGGGCGCACCGCTTGGCGGGATTGGCGATGCGATGTTCTGGCTGACATTGTTGCCCATTTGTGGCGGTATTGGAGCCAGTCTGGCACTTCAAGGTTCGATTCTTGGCGCGGTGGTTTTCATCGTGTTCTTCAACGTCGTGCATCTCGGTCTGCGTTTTGGTCTGGCGCATTATGCTTATCGCATGGGGGTCGCGGCCATTCCGCTGATCAAAGCCAATACCAAAAAGGTTGGGCATGCGGCATCTATCGTCGGTATGACGGTGATTGGCGCGCTGGTTGCCACTTATGTACGCCTTAGCACCACGCTGGAAATTAACGCAGGCGATGCGGTGGTGAAACTTCAGGCGGATGTTATCGATAAGCTGATGCCTGCATTTTTGCCACTGGTCTATACCCTGACCATGTACTGGCTGGTGCGTCGCGGCTGGAGTCCGCTACGCCTTATCGGCATCACCGTAGTACTCGGTGTCGTAGGTAAGTTCTGTCACTTCCTGTAAATACAAGGGGCTGTAGATGATAGGTATTATTTTGACGGGCCACGGCGGATTTGCCAGTGGAATGGAAAAAGCCATGAAGCAAATCCTTGGCGAGCAGTCGCGGTTCATTGCCATCGATTTTCCGGAGACCTCGACCACCGCGTTGCTCACCTCGCAGTTTGAGCAGGCTATTGACGAACTAGGTCATCAGGAAAATATCGTTTTTCTGACCGACCTTCTGGGTGGTACGCCGTTTCGCGTCGCCTCAACGATGGCGTTGCAATACACCGGGTGGGAAGTCATCACCGGCACGAATTTGCAGCTGCTGCTGGAAATGGTAATGGATCGTGAAGGGTTAGACAGCAAAACTTTTCGTTTACAGGCGCTGGAGTGCGGGCACCGTGGGTTAACCAGCCTGGTTGATGAACTGGAACAGTGCCGCGAGGAAAAGCCCGTTGAGGAAGGGATATGACGCAAATTCTGCGCGCCAGACGTCTTCTTACAGAATCTGGCTGGCTTGACGATCATCAATTACACATTGAAGAGGGCGTCATCACTGCGTTAGAGCCAATTCCCACGGGTATCGCGCAGCGTGACGCAGAACTACTTTGTCCGGCATATATCGACATCCACGTGCACGGTGGCGCGGGTGTCGATGTCATGGATGACACTCCGGATGCGCTCGACAAACTGGCGATATATAAAGCACGTGAAGGGGTAGCCAGTTGGCTACCCACCACCGTTACCGCGCCACTGAAACAGATTCACGGCGCGCTGGAACGCATAGCCCAACGCTGCCATTCCGGCGGGCCTGGTGCACAGGTGTTGGGAAGCTATCTGGAAGGGCCGTACTTCACGCCGCAGAATAAGGGAGCGCATCCGCCGGAGCTGTTCCGCGAGCTGGAGCTTCGCGAACTGGATGAGCTGATTGCTATTTCCCGGCAAACCTTACGCGTAGTCGCGCTGGCGCCGGAAAAATTCGGCGCTTTACAGGCGATTCGCCACCTGAAGCAACAAAATGTGCGGGTGATGTTGGGCCATAGCGCGGCCACCTGGGAGCAAACTCACACCGCCTTTGATGCAGGCGCAGACGGATTAGTGCACTGCTATAACGGCATGACCGGTTTACATCACCGGGAACCAGGTATGGTCGGCACAGGGTTAACTGACCCACGAGCATGGCTCGAACTTATCGCTGACGGGCACCACGTTCATCCGGCAGCCATGAAACTGTGCTGCTGCTGCGCAAAAGATCGGCTAGTACTAATCACCGATGCGATGCAGGCCGCCGGTATGCCCGACGGGAGCTATACGCTATGCGGCGAAAACGTCGAAATGCATGATGGTATCGTTCGAACCGCTTCCGGCAGCCTGGCGGGAAGTACACTGTCAGTGGATGCGGCGGTTCGCAATATGGTCTCGTTTACAGGGATCGCCGCAGTAGAGGCCATTCATATGGCTTCGTTGCATCCAGCTCGTCTGTTGGGCATCGATCACCAGGTGGGATCGCTAAAAGCGGGTAAACGCGCCAACATTATCGCTCTTGATGAGCGCCTGCATTTACAACAAATCTGGATTCAGGGTCAGTCTTTCCCCCTTTAACCCTTTCATTTTGCCTCATATTGGCCTGCGGTCTCCGATCGCAAGGCCTTTCTTTTCCTTTCGCTTCATAAAACCCTGATCCTGCCTGCATTAAATCTATTCATTGAATGATCAATAAGATAACAAGGGTCTGTGCTAATGCGATCACAAATTTCGTTTTATTTCATTTCGCATCATTGAACTTTCAATATCTTTCATATAAATTTTAATAAACCGAATACACGATTAAGTGAAACGAAACGAAAGATAGCGACATTTTGCCAGCGTCTGATGTGGAATTCACAAGACTAAGGACTGAGTTATGTCAGAAACACATACCCCTTCTCCCGCGACAACCGGAACCTGGACAGAAGAAGAGATCCGCCAGCAACCAGCCTGCTGGATCCGCTCGCTTAACAACATTGATAGCATCCGTTCGGCAATTGACGACTTTCTCACACCGCTGTTATGTAAAAAAGATCTGCGGATCGTACTGACCGGGGCCGGAACCTCGGCGTTTATCGGCGATATCATCGCGCCGTGGCTTTCCAGCTACACCGGGACAAATATCAGCGCCGTCCCCACCACCGATCTTGTTACCAATCCTGTGGATTATCTGAATCCGGCACATCCGCTGCTGATGGTCTCTTTCGCCCGTTCCGGCAACAGCCCGGAGAGCGTTGCCGCCGTTGAGCTGGCAAATCAGTTTGTGCCCGAGTGCTACCATCTCTCAATCACCTGCAACGAAGCGGGCAGCCTGTATCAAAATGCGGTGAAGAGCGATAATGCTTTTGCCCTACTGATGCCAGCAGAGACGCACGATCGCGGTTTTGCGATGACCAGCAGCATCACCACCATGATGGCCAGCTGTCTCGCTGTATTTGCGCCGGAAGCGATCAATAGCCAAACCTTCCGCGACGTCGCCAATCGCTGCCAAACGATCCTGACTTCATTTGGCGATTTTAGTCACGGCGTATTTGGCAATGACCCCTGGAAGCGGATTGTTTACCTCGGTAGCGGCGGATTACAGGGCGCAGCGCGTGAATCTGCGTTGAAAGTTCTGGAACTGACGGCAGGTAAGCTGGCGGCGTTTTATGACTCCCCTACCGGCTTCCGCCACGGTCCAAAATCACTGGTGAATAACGAAACGCTGATCGTCGTGTATGTCTCCAGCCATCCTTACACTCGTCAGTACGACCTCGACCTGCTAGCTGAACTGCGTCGTGACAAGCAGGCCATGCGCGTCGTCGCCATTGCCGCAGAAACAGACGCAGTTATTGAAGCTGGCCCGCATATCCTGCTGCCTTCTGCTCGTCCGTTCATCGACATGGAACTGGCCTTTTGCTTCCTGATGTACGCTCAGGTGTTTGCTCTCACGCAGTCCATTAATGTCGGCAATACGCCGGACAGTCCGTCAGTCAGTGGTACCGTTAATCGCGTGGTGCAAGGCGTCGTTATTCACCCCTGGCAGGCTTAAGAGGATCGTATCATGAGCATTATTTCTACTAAGTATCTGTTGCTGGACGCTCAAGCTAAAGGCTATGCGGTCCCTGCTTTTAACATCCATAACGCCGAAACGATCCAGGCAATCCTGGAAGTGTGCAGCGAAATGCAATCGCCGGTGATCCTCGCCGGTACGCCGGGCACCTTTAAGCATATTGCACTGGAAGAGATCTACGCGCTGTGCAATGCCTACTCCACCACCTACGATATGCCGCTGGCGCTACATCTCGATCACCATGAATCTTTGGAAGATATTAGCCATAAAGTAAACGCTGGCGTGCGTAGCGCAATGATTGACGGCAGCCACTTCCCGTTTGATGAGAACGTGAAGCTGGTGAAGTCGGTTGTCGATTTTTGCCATGCTAAGGATTGCAGCGTCGAGGCTGAACTGGGGCGCCTGGGCGGAGTAGAAGATGACATGAGCGTGGATGCGGAAAGCGCATTTCTGACCGATGCTCAGGAAGCCAAACGCTTTGTTGAATTGACCGGCGTCGACAGCCTTGCCGTTGCGATCGGTACCGCGCACGGACTCTATACCAAAACGCCTAAAATCGATTTCCAGCGTTTGGCGGAAATTCGCGAAGTTGTTGATGTACCGCTGGTACTGCACGGCGCAAGCGATGTACCTGACGAATATGTACGTCGCACCATTACGCTGGGCGTGTGTAAGGTCAATGTCGCCACCGAACTGAAAATTGCCTTTGCTGATGCGGTCAAAGCGTGGTTCGCCGAAAACCCACAAGGTAACGACCCGCGTTACTACATGCGCGTTGGGATGGACGCAATGAAAGAGGTGGTTCGAAGTAAAATAGATGTTTGCGGTTCAGCAAACAGAATATTTTCCGTTGAACAATAATGATTGTAAAAGTTATTTCTTAGTGTTTTTATTTCAAAGCGTTACTGGGAAAACATCAGGTAACGCTTAGTATGGTTAATAAATTACACAAATAGTATTTTATTTGGTAGGTTTCGCTAAGTAATACCATAGTAACCGGTTTCGTATAAATAATACATTGTAAAATATTCATTTAATTTATTTATGGTGAGGTTTTAAATATGAGCGGTCCAAATATTTTATTAACCCGTATCGATAACCGATTAGTCCACGGCCAGGTTGGCGTTACCTGGACATCAACTATTGGCGCTAATCTGCTGGTGGTTGTTGATGATGACGTCGCCAAAGATGATATTCAGCAGAAGCTGATGGGAATCACCGCTGAGACCTACGGATTTGGTATCAGGTTCTTTTCTATAGAAAAAACCATTAACGTTATCGGTAAAGCTGCGCCACATCAGAAAATATTTCTCATCTGTCGCACACCGCAAACGGTCAGAAAACTCATAGAAGGCGGTATTGCGTTAAAAGACGTCAACGTTGGAAATATGCATTTCTCGGAAGGCAAAAAGCAGATTAGCAGTAAAGTTTATGTCAACGAACAGGATCTCAATGACTTGCAATTTATCAAGCAAAGTGGTGTTAATATTTTTATCCAGGATGTTCCCGGAGATCAAAAAGAACAGATCCCTGCATAAAAACGAGCTCATTCCTTCATGATAAATGGACTTATTTATTTGAGGTGATTTAAATGCATGAAATAACCCTTATTCAGGGGATATCCCTGGCTGCGCTAGTCTTCATTCTGGGAATCGATTTTTGGCTGGAAGCACTGTTTTTATTCCGACCGATTATCGTTTGTACGTTAACCGGCGCAATTCTCGGCGACATTCACATCGGTTTGATTACCGGTGGTCTGACTGAACTGGCGTTTGCTGGCCTAACCCCCGCAGGCGGCGTGCAGCCCCCGAACCCGATTATGGCGGGGTTAATGACCACGGTTATTGCCTGGTCTACCGGCGTAGATGCCAAAACCGCCATCGGCCTCGGTTTGCCGTTCAGCCTGCTGATGCAATACGTCATTTTGTTCTTTTACTCTGCCTTCTCACTCTTTATGGCGAAAGCCGATCAATCGGCAAAAGAGGCAAACACAAGCGCCTTTGCCCGCCTGAACTGGTTGACGATACTCATTGTCGCTTTCTCCTACGCAATTATCGCCTTTCTCTGTACCTATCTGGCGCAAGGTGCGATGCAGGCGCTGGTTAAATCAATGCCAGCCTGGTTAACCCACGGATTCGAAGTGGCGGGCGGTATTCTCCCGGCAGTCGGTTTCGGCTTATTGCTGCGCGTCATGTTTAAAGCGCAATACATTCCTTATCTGATCGCCGGTTTCCTGTTTGTTTGTTATATCCAGGTCAACAACCTTCTCCCGGTAGCCGTACTCGGTGCAGGTTTCGCCGTGTATGAATTTTTCAATGCGAAAGCTAAGCAGCAGGCGCAATCACAACCTGCCGTAAGCAAGAATGATGAAGAGGATTACAGCAATGGGATCTGAAATCAGTAAAAAGGACATTACTCGCCTGGGTTTTCGCTCATCGCTCCTTCAGGCCAGTTTTAACTATGAAAGGATGCAGGCAGGCGGATTCACATGGGCCATGCTCCCGGTTCTGAAAAAAATCTATAAGGATGACAAAGCTGGCCTGAGTGCGGCCATGAAAGATCACCTGGAATTTATCAACACCCACCCAAACCTTGTCGGATTCCTGATGGGGTTGTTGATCTCAATGGAAGAAAAAGGAGAAAACCGGGACACCATTAAGGGCTTAAAAGTGGCTTTGTTTGGGCCAATCGCAGGGATCGGCGATGCAATATTCTGGTTCACCTTACTGCCGATCATGGCGGGGATCTGCTCATCTTTCGCCAGTCAGGGGAATGTACTGGGGCCTATTCTGTTTTTCGCCGTCTACTTGATGATTTTTTTCCTGCGCGTCGGCTGGACGCATATCGGCTACTCGGTCGGTGTCAAAGCTATTGATAAGGTGAGGGAAAACTCGCAGATGATTGCCCGGTCGGCGACGATCCTCGGTATTACCGTCATTGGTGGGCTTATCGCGTCCTATGTGCACATTAACGTCGTGACCTCATTTGCCATCGACAGTACGCACAGCGTTGCACTCCAACAGGACTTCTTCGATAAAGTCTTCCCGAATATCTTACCTATGGGCTACACGCTGCTGATGTATTACCTCCTGCGCGTGAAAAAAGCACATCCGGTACTGCTCATCGGCGTGACGTTTATCCTTTCAATTGTCTCATCCGCACTCGGTATTCTTTAAACGGACCCAGGGGCATGACAGCAATGCCCCTTTTAAAGGAATTAGCTACAAATGCAAAATGTACACCCATGCCACAACTACAACACGTTAAGCGATCGCGCCAGCGAGTATCTGGTCACCTTCATACAGAACAAACCTGATGCTGTAATCTGCCTGGCTACAGGAAGTACGCCGTTACTCACCTACCGCTATTTTGTCGACAAAATACGCCAGCGTCAGATGGATATCAGTCAGGTGACATTTGTGAAGCTCGATGAGTGGGTGGGTATTCCATTGCAAACGCCGGGAACGTGCGAGTCCTTCTTGCAGCAGCACATTGTCCAACCGCTGGGCTTACAGGAAGAGCAACTTATCGGCTTTAGATCGGAAAATATCGATAAGAAGGAGTGCGAGCGCGTCACCGACCTGATCGCCAGCAAGGGCGGCATTGATTTATGTGTCCTGGGGCTGGGGAAAAACGGCCATCTCGGGCTAAACGAGCCAGGAGAAACGCTAGAACCATTTTGTCATATCAGCGACCTTGATGAGCAAACGCGCCAACATGACATGTTAAAAACAGCCGGACATCCCGTTGAACAAGGGATCACGCTGGGCCTGAAAGACATCCTGAATGCCAAAGAAATCCTGTTACTCATTGCAGGAGAAGGAAAAAAGGAGGCCACCAGGCAGTACCTTACGCAAACGGTCTCAACGTCCATCCCTGCCTCGTTCCTGTGGCTACATAGCAAAGTAAACTGCCTGTTGGATAATTCAATTTATCCAACGGTATAACAATGCTGAACCGCCTTTCTTCATGTAGTGGAAAGGCGCTACCACCGTCTCTGGTGCGTATTTCACTTCGGTGGCTGGCGAAGCTAAAGAACCCGCCAGCCCCCCCTTTCCTTGCGCCGGTTCGCTGTAACCTTCCCTTTTGCTGCAATATCTTCAGATACCGTTCAACGGTTCGAGAAGAAACACCGATTTTCTGAGCCAGAGCCTTTTCAGTAAGCGTCGGTTCGACAGACAAAGTTTCGCTAACCAATGCCCAGGCAATTCCCCAATCTCAACGACAAGGTTGAGAATAGCGGGTGTGATGCTAAACGGCGGTTGGTAACGGCTCATCCCTTACTCCCCCTGCTGCTCCAGCGCGTATTTATACAGCGCGTTCTTTTTCACACCGTGGATCTCGGCGGCCAGCGCGGCGGCTTTCTTCAACGGCAGATCCGCCTGCAGTAGCGCCAGGGTCCGTAGCGCGGCCGCCGGTAGCGCTTCTTCCTGCGGCTTAAATCCTTCGACGATCAGCACCATCTCGCCTTTGCGGCGGTTTTCGTCTTCCTTCACCCACGCCACCAGCTCGCCAATCGGCGCGCCGTGAATGGATTCCCAGGTTTTGGTCAGCTCACGCGCCAGCACGACATAACGGGATTCGCCCAGAACCGCGCAAATATCTTCCAGACTTTCCAGCAGGCGGTGCGTCGACTCATAAAAAATGATGGTGCGCGGCTCTTCTTCCAGCGCCTTCAGGGTATCGCGACGGCCTTTGGATTTTGCTGGCAGGAAGCCTTCATAACAGAAACGATCGGAAGGCAGACCCGCCGCGCTCAGGGCGGCGATGGCCGCGCAAGGACCCGGCAGCGGCACGACGCGGATATTCGCTTCGCGGCAAGTACGTACCAGATGATAACCAGGGTCGTTAATCAGAGGCGTGCCGGCATCAGACACCAGCGCGATGTTTTGCCCTTCTTTCAATTTCGCCAGAAGTGTTTCCGCTTTTTGCTGCTCGTTATGGTCGTGAAGCGCAAATAATCGGGCGTTAATCGCAAAATGTTGCAGCAGCAAACCGGTGTGGCGGGTATCCTCCGCAGCAATTAAATCAACAGCTTGCAACACTTCCAGTGCGCGCTGCGTGATATCAGACAGATTCCCTATCGGAGTGGGCACAATATACAGCTGCCCTTGAGAATTATCCGCTGATTCGTGTTGTTTCATTGTCTCGTCCGTATTGCCGAATTAATATTGAGCATTGAGCCAAAAAAATATCACTGGATACATATGGTACCGTCAACATTTCTTCGTTCTAAGCCCGCGCGCTGCCTGCCCGTATTGCTGGCGACTCTTCTCTTTGCTGGTTGCGGCACCCACACGCAGGATCAAAGTACGGCGTTTATGCAGGGTACGTCGCAGGCAGACTCCAGTTTCTACTTACAGCAGATGCAGCAAAGCACGAATGATAGCAAGACCAACTGGCAATTACTCGCCATTCGTGCACTGCTGCAAGAAGGTAAGAAACAACAAGCCATCGACCTGTTTAACCAGCTACCGTCAAACCTGAACAGCACGCAAGCCCGTGAACAGTCGCTGTTGGCGGTTGAAGTCAAACTGGCGCAGGGCGATAACAAAGGCGCTCAGGAACTCCTGAGCAAGCTCGATCCGCTGAGTTTTGAGAAAAACCAGCAGCCGCGTTACTGGCAGGCGCAAATTGACGCCAACCAGGGGCAGCCTTCCCTGACGCTGCTGCGTGCGCTGATTGCCCAGCAACCGCTGCTGAGCCAACCGAAGCAGAAACAGCAAAATATCGACGCCACCTGGAAAGCGCTGACCGCGATGAGCCCGCAGCAGGCAAGCGCGCTGGTGATCAATGCCGACGAAAACGTCCTACAGGGCTGGCTGGATCTGCAACGGATGTGGTTCGATAACCGCAACGATCCTGCGATGCTGAAAGCGGGCATCAAAGACTGGCAAACCCGCTACCCGCAGAACCCGGGAGCGCAGATGCTGCCAACGGCGCTGGCGAATATGCAGAATTACAAACCCGTCTCAACCAATAAAATCGCTCTGCTGCTGCCGCTAAATGGCCAGGCGGCGATTTTCGGCCGCACCATCCAACAGGGCTTTGAAGCGGCGAAAAACGGCGCGTCGCCGGTCCAGGGCAGCGCGGTGCCGGCGCAGGTCGCGCAGGCGGCAAATGTTGCCGGGAATAATGACGTCGTAAGCCCGTCTCAGGCGGAAGTCGGCGATCTCACCGCAACTGGCAGCCAAGCCGCGCCGGTACAGGCACCAGCGGAAACTCAAACCGCACCTGCGGCTAAGCCCGCCGCGACACCATCCGCGCCAGCGCCAGTTGCTGCGCCGCAGCAGGCTGACGTAGCGCCAGCGACGCAGCCGGTTAACGCGCCTGCCGCCCAGCCTCAACCGGTTGTCGCCAGCGCGGCTAATCCCACTGCGGAACTGAAAGTATACGATACCACCAGCCAGCCGATGAGCCAGCTGCTGGCGCAAGTACAGCAGGATGGCGCGACTATCGTGGTCGGCCCGCTGCTGAAAGAAAATGTCGAAGACGTGATGAAGAGCAACACGTCGCTGAACGTGCTGGCGCTAAACCAGCCGGGTAAAGTCGAGAACCGCCCTAACCTGTGCTACTTCGCACTATCTCCGGAAGATGAAGCCCGCGATGCGGCGCGTCATATTCACAATCAGGGCAAACAAACGCCACTGCTGTTAGTGCCGCGCGGCGCACTCGGCGATCGCGTGGTCAGCGCCTTCGCCGACGAGTGGCTGAAGCAGGGCGGCGGCACGGTACTGCAACAGCGCCTGGGTTCAACGGCGGAGCTGAAATCCGGCGTCAACGGCGGCGGGCTCTCGCTGACCGGCAGCCCGGTCTCGACGCTGCCGTCATCGACGGATAGCTCGCTCGGCAGCCCAAGCGACGTTCCGGTGAGCAGCGGCGGCAGCATCGATGCCGCCTATATCGTCGCCACGCCGGAACAAATTGGCTATATCAAACCGCTTATCGCGATGCGTAACGGCAGCCAGAGCAACGTCACCCTGTACGCCAGCTCCCGCAGCGCGCAGGGCACCTCCGGTCCGGATTTCCGTCTGGAGATGGAAGGTCTGCAATATAGCGAAATTCCGATGCTGGCCGGCAGCAACCCGGCGCTGATGCAGCAGGCGCTCTCCGCCGTACGTAACGACTACTCGCTGGCGCGGCTGTACGCGATGGGTGCCGATGCCTGGTCGCTGGCGAATCATTTCTCGCAAATGCGCCAGAGCCCGGGATACGAGCTGAATGGCAACACGGGCGATCTGACGGCCACGCCGGACTGCGTGATTAACAGGAAGTTATCATGGCTCAAGTACCAACAAGGACAAATTATCGCAGCCAACTAAGTAAACAAACCGGCGATGCCTGGGAAAACCAGGCGCGTCGGTGGTTAGAACAGCATGGACTGCGTTTTATCGCCGCCAACGCCCGCGAGCGCGGCGGCGAAATCGACCTTATCATGCGCGACGGTACGGTTATCGTGTTCGTCGAAGTGCGTTATCGGCGCAGCGACCGCTACGGCGATGCTGCCGCCAGCGTCACGCCGCAAAAGCAACAACGTCTTCTCAAAGCCGCTCGTCTGTGGCTCTCCCGACAGAATGGGAGTTTTGATACTGTAGATTGCCGTTTCGATGTGGTAGCTTTCACCGGCAACGACATCCAATGGCTGAAAAATGCCTTTGGCGAATAGCGTATTATCAGATTTAAGGGATCCCGTGCTCGACAGAATTAAAGCCTGCTTCACCGAAAGCATTCAAACCCAAATTGCAGCAGCGGAAGCACTCCCGGACGCCATCTCCCGCGCGGCCATGACGCTCGTTCAGTCGCTGCTTAATGGCAACAAAATCCTCTGTTGTGGTAATGGCACATCCGCCGCCAACGCACAGCATTTTGCTGCCAGCATGATCAATCGTTTCGAAACAGAGCGCCCTGGTTTACCTGCCATTGCACTAAATACCGATAATGTGGTCTTAACCGCCATCGCCAACGATCGCCTGCATGATGAAATCTATGCCAAGCAGGTGCGCGCGCTGGGACACGCCGGCGATGTATTACTGGCGATTTCGACACGCGGCAATAGCCGGGATATCGTGAAAGCCGTGGAAGCGGCGGTCACTCGCGATATGACTATCGTGGCATTAACCGGGTATGACGGCGGCGAGCTGGCTGGCCTGTTGGGTCAGCAGGACGTTGAAATCCGCATTCCTTCGCACCGCAGCGCGCGTATTCAGGAAATGCATATGCTCACCGTCAATTGTTTGTGTGATTTGATTGATAACACGCTTTTTCCACACCAGGACGAATAAGGAGAACACATGAAGGCTCTCTCGCCCCTCGCCATCCTGCTTTCTGCACTACTGTTACAAGGCTGCGTCGCCGCAGCGGTAGTTGGTACGGCAGCCGTCGGCACCAAAGCGGCAACGGACCCGCGCACGGTAGGTACTCAGGTTGATGACAGCACGCTGGAGCTGCGCGTTAACAGCGCTTTAGCGAAAGATGAACAGATTAAGAAAGAAGCGCGCATTAACGTCACCGCGTATCAGGGGAAAGTCCTGCTGACCGGCCAGTCGCCGACATCCGATCTCTCCTCCCGCGCCAAGCAAATCGCCATGGGCGTTGAAGGCACCACCGAAGTCTTCAATGAAGTGCGTCAGGGCCAGCCGATTGGTTTAGGTACCGCATCGTCGGATACCTGGATCACCACCAAAGTTCGCTCCCAGATGCTGGGTAGCGATCAGGTGAAATCCTCAAACGTGAAAGTGACCACCGAAAATAGCGAAGTGTTCCTGATGGGTCTGGTCACCGATCGTGAAGGCCGCGCGGCGGCGGATATTGCCAGCCGGGTGAGCGGCGTGAGTCGCGTCACCACCGCCTTTACCTATATCAAATAAACGTTATCTGGCCCGGCAGGCGCTTCGCTTCGCCGGGCTACAATCCACGGGTTCACAGTCGTTTGCGGGCTGGTCGCCCGGACAGGCGCAACGCGCCGCCTCCGGGACAACCATCAGATTAATGCCAGCCCACCGACGACCGCCCCGCACAACGCCACCAGCCCGCCGGTTAGCCACAACGCTTTAGCCGGGAACGCCTTACGCAGCATAATCAGCGACGGCACACTCACCGCCGGTAGGGTGATCAGCAGCGCCAGCGCAGGCGCGGTCCCCATTCCCGCCAGCATCATCGTCTGAACAATAGGAATTTCCGCCGCCGTCGGGATAACGAACAGGCAACCGGCAATCGCCATCGCAATCACCCAGAACAGCGTGTTGTCGACCGCGCCGTCGGCGTGCGGGAATAGCCAGACACGCGCGGCGCCCAGAACCAGCACCGCAAGGATGTAAACCGGGATAGTACTCCAGAATAGCGACCACAGCGCACGCAACCAGCGGTTAATAAAGCGGCCTTCATCCACCGTCGGTTGACTCATTTCCACGGCGGCAACAGGTGGCGTCGCCGCCTCTTTCACCCATTTTTGTACCAGCGTCGCGACCACCAGCACCGTCGCTAGCCCGGCGACCAGACGCACTAACGCAAACTGCCAGCCCAACACAAAGCCCATAAAGACCAGCGTTGCCGGGTTCAACAACGGATTGCCCATCCAGAACGCCAGCGCGCCGCCCATCGATACCTGCTGTTTACGCATGCCGGCGGTAACCGGCGCGGCGCAGCAGGTACACATCATGCCCGGCAGCGAGAAAACCACGCCCAGCAACGTGCCCTGAAAGCGTGATGTCCCAAGCGTTCGCAGCAGCCAGTCGCGCGGGATCAGTACCTGGATAAGCGAACCGAGCAGCACGCCAAGTACCGCCGCTTTCCAGACCGCGAGGAAATAAACCATCGCATAGTCCCATGCCGCCTGCAGCGGGTTTACCTCAGCCTGAGCCAGAATAGATTTGCCGATACTGTGGGTTTCTGCGGCGGTAAAAGCTTTACCGTAATACGGCTGCCATTTGACGTACCACAGGCCAACGATAACGACGAGAAAGAAAAGCGCGGGTTTCCACCATTGAAATGGTGATGCCGCCTGAGATGAAGACTGACCAGTCATAACATTCCCCAGGAAGGTAAGCAGATGTTAATTGAGACGTTGAATACTACGCCTGACGGGCGGCGATTTCACGCAGTTTTGCCGAGGGTAATACCGTCACGCCTTCACCTGATGGCGCCAGCGCTTCCGCGAGCATCGCACGCGCGACATCGTCGGCGGCGAGCGACTTCCAGTTGCCCGGTAGCAGACGGAACAACGGCGCCAGTATCGTTTCATTCGGCCGCTTGTTTTCTCGTTCGCCCAGCAACATGGACGGACGCAGCAAGGTTAGCCGCTGCCAGGATTGCCCACGCAGCGCCTGTTCCATTTCCCCTTTGACCCGATTATAGAAAAACATCGAATGCGGATCGGCGCCCATCGCGCTCACTACCAGCATATGCTTCGCCCCCAATCGCAGGCCGGTTAGCGCGGTATCGACCACCAGCGTATAGTCAGTGTGAATGAATGCCGTTTTGCTACCCGCCTGTTTCAGCGTGCTTCCCAGGCAGCAAAAAACGATATCGACAGGGGCCATAACCTGCGCCAGCGCATCGGTCAGTTGTGGGTCATGAGGATTAAACACGCCTTCGGCATCCGCCAGCGGGCGGCGGGTTGGCGCGGCAATCGCGGTAATTTGCGATGACAGTTTCAACAACCTAAGTAAGTGCCCACCAACTAGACCGGTTGCGCCGGTTATCAACACCTGACTCATGGTTCCTCCTGCCCGCAACAGCGCATGTGTTATCAAGAGTATGCAGAAAAAAGCCGATTCTGCACAGGCTCAGCACACTACTCGGCGGCGTCGCGCAGCCAGTGCAGTTTTTTACCGAAACCGAGGGTATTGTCGGTGAACTTAAGCTCGTCGGGGCGAATCTCCCACACCGGCGCTGATAGCATACGGGCGACCGGGAAACGGTTAACATAACGCTGGCGCATCTCGGCCTCTTCTTCACCGGAAAGACGGCGGATCTCGCCTTTAAACTGCACGCCGCGGATCAGCGCGACGGTTTTTGGTTGGCCGTTGACCGTCCCGGCGACCTTTGCGCGTTCGCCGGTCATCTGACCGTGGCGGGTCTTTTCATCGCTCAGCAGATAAAAGGCGACCTTCTTCGGGTCATAAATATAAAACGCATTGGCGCACCACAGTTCGCCATCACGAGCAACGCACCAGGTGATGACGTGCTGTTTACCCAACCAGCGGCTAATCGCGGCAAGCGTATCCATCTTTATTCTCCATTATGCTATGGTGCACACATCCTAATAGACTGACGTTATTACCGTGTACTGGTTTCTCTATCTTATTCGAACCGCTGATAACCGCCTGTATACCGGCATCACCACTGACGTCCCGCGCCGCTTTCGTCAACATCAGGAAGGTAAAGGGGCTAAAGCGCTGCGTGGAAAAGGCGAGCTGGTACTGGCGTTTAGTCAGGAGGTTGGTGACCACTCACTTGCACTGCGGCTGGAGTATCGCGTCAAGCAGCTAACGAAGCGCCAGAAAGAGCGCCTCGTTGCCGGGGATGGTTCATTCGAGACCCTGCTGGAGGGGCTCAGAAGCGATTAAAATGATCGCTGTATTCAACCAGGCCGTGTACGCCTTGCAGCGCGTCATCCGCCAGGCGGTGCACCTGGAAGGCTTCAGCCGTATCCGGCCAGCGGCAGCGCAGATCGAAAGCGGCGGCTGACTCAAAGCCCAGGCGGCTATACAGCGCCGGATCGCCCAGTGTGACGACCGCGGCATAACCAAATTCATTTAACGAATCCAGTCCTTCATAAACCAGCTGTCGGCCAATGCCCTGGCCGCGATAGTTTTCATCGACCGCCAATGGCGCCAGTCCCACCCACTGTAACTCTTCGCCTTCGACGGCGACCGGGCTAAAAGCGACATAACCGACCACCTGACCTTCATCGTCAGTGGCCACTAAGCCCAGCGTGATCAGACCATCTTCACGCAGATCGTGCACCAGCTTCGCTTCCGCATCGCTACCGAACGTGCGACGCAGCAGCGCGTCGATACCCGGCGCATCAATCCCAATTTCCACTCGAATCAGCATACCTCACCTACCGATGTCTGTTCAGGTTTCTGCGGGCTCTTCAGGCCTGCTTCGACAAAATCCGCCATCTGCAGCAACATGATGCGCAGCGCTTTCGGCATCTGTTCCAGCTCAATGGCATCCATCAGATTCTTCACATACAGCCCCAGCTCGGTGTCGCCTTCAATCACCAGGCGACGCTGGAAGAATAGCGTATCCGGATCCTGTTTTCGCGCAGCAATCATCAGCAGATCGCTGGCGTTGGCGCTAAAGCTGACGTCGGCGTCGGCCTGTTGGCTGACCACCAGGCGACCGTCGACTACCGAGGTATACCACAGCAGACCGATATCACGCACATTAATACTTAACCAGCGGCCTTCGAGAAAATCCAGTTCTCCCTCCGCCAGCGCCTGGCGAAACTGCCAGCTCAAGACTTGTTCCAGCACCTGGCGCTTGAGGGCAAAAGGCGCCAGCTTAACCGGCACGCTCATTAAAGACGGGCCAAAATGGACCAGCCGGGAACGCAGTTTATCCAACACAAGCTTCACTCCATGCATGCAATAGTTTCGCTATTGTGCCATATCAAATAAACGACATAGCGGCGTAAATCAACAAAATCGCGATGATGGCCGCCCGCTATTGCGCCTACCAATACGCTTTTAACTGCCTCAAATCAAAAATTGTCACCAGAAGGTTAACTAAAATCCCAGATCATTAACCATTTTGCGTCCCTGACCGGCCGCTTTTTTCAGGAAAAATTATGGAGCTGCTCTGCCCCGCCGGTAACCTTCCGGCACTTAAGGCGGCCATCGAAAACGGCGCCGATGCTGTCTATATCGGGCTAAAAGATGACACTAACGCCCGCCACTTTGCCGGCCTTAATTTCACCGAAAAGAAACTGCAGGAAGCCGTCAGCTTTGTGCACCAGCATCGCCGCAAGCTGCATATCGCGATCAACACCTTCGCGCATCCCGACGGCTACGCCCGTTGGCAGCGGGCGGTGGATATGGCCGCACAGTTGGGCGCCGACGCGCTCATTCTTGCCGATATCGCCATGCTGGAGTACGCCGCGGAACGCTATCCGCATATTGAGCGTCACGTGTCGGTGCAGGCATCCGCCACGAACGAAGAGGCGGTGCGTTTCTATCACCGTAACTTCGATGTGGCCCGCGTCGTACTGCCGCGTGTGTTATCCATTCACCAGGTGAAACAGTTAGCCCGCACCACGCCGGTGCCGCTGGAAGTTTTCGCCTTTGGTAGCCTGTGCATCATGGCGGAAGGCCGCTGCTATCTCTCCTCTTACCTGACCGGCGAATCGCCGAATACCGTTGGCGCTTGTTCGCCCGCGCGCTTTGTGCGTTGGCAGCAAACGCCGCAAGGGCTGGAGTCACGGCTGAACGAAGTACTGATCGACCGCTACCAGGACGGCGAAAACGCTGGTTATCCGACACTGTGCAAAGGCCGTTACCTGGTCGATGGCGCGCGCTATCACGCACTGGAGGAGCCCACCAGCCTCAACACCCTGGAGCTGTTGCCGGAACTGCTGGCCGCCAATATCGCCTCGGTGAAAATAGAAGGGCGTCAGCGCAGCCCGGCGTACGTCACCCAGGTAGCGAAAGTCTGGCGTCAGGCCATCGACCGCTGCAAAGCCGATCCGCAGAATTTCGTCCCGCAATCCGCGTGGATGGAAACCCTTGGTTCCATGTCCGAAGGGACGCAAACCACCCTTGGCGCCTATCACCGTAAATGGCAGTGAGAAACGTGATGAAATATTCATTAGGACCGGTGCTGTACTACTGGTCAAAAGAGACCCTGGACGATTTTTACCAGCAGGCGGCAAGCTGCAGCGCCGACACCATTTATCTGGGTGAAGCGGTCTGTAGCAAACGCCGCGCCACTAAAGTCGGCGACTGGATCGAGATGGCGAAAACGCTGGCCGGTAGCGGCAAGCAGGTGGTGTTGTCCACCCTCGCGCTGGTGCAGGCCTCCTCCGAGCTGGGCGAGCTAAAGCGCTATGTTGATAACGGTGAGTTCCTGATTGAAGCCAGCGATCTTGGCGTTGTTAATCTTTGCGCCGAACGCAAGCTGCCGTTCGTCGCTGGTCATGCGCTGAACTGCTATAACGCCGTGACGCTACGTCTGCTGCTGAAACAGGGTATGGTGCGCTGGTGTATGCCGGTGGAGCTTTCTCGCGACTGGTTGAGTAACCTGCTGACCCAGTGCGAAGAATTAGGTATCCGCAACCAGTTTGAAGTCGAAGTCCTGAGCTACGGTCATCTGCCGTTGGCCTATTCCGCCCGCTGCTTCACCGCCCGCTCGGAGGACCGAGCGAAGGATGAATGCGAAACCTGCTGTATCAAGTACCCGAACGGGCGCAGCATGCTCTCGCAGGAAAACCAGCAGGTCTTCGTGCTTAACGGCATTCAGACGATGAGCGGTTACGTTTATAACCTTGGCAATGAGTTGACCTCAATGCAGGGGCTGGTGGACATGGTACGCCTGTCGCCGATGGGCAGCGAGACTTTCTCCATGCTCGATGCCTTCCGCGCCAACGAAAACGGCGCTTCACCGCTGCCGTTGACGGCAAATAGCGACTGCAACGGCTACTGGCGGCGGCTCGCCGGGTTGGAATTACAGAGCTGATATACCGCTCACTTTGTTAACAATAGTGCTCAGATTTTAATGCATTATTAAAGATGCAGCTTTTCTGGCTGGCGCATCATGAATGCGCCAGGCTGGAAGAAGACCTTCAATCTGATGACTATGCTGTAGCAAAGTGAGCCTTTATGACTGACAAATCTGTTTTGTTCTCGGTGCTCGATCTGGCGCCGATCCCGCAAGGATCTTCCGCAAAGGAAGCCTTTTCTCATTCTCTCGACCTCGCCCGGATGGCCGAATCCCGCGGCTATCACCGCTACTGGCTGGCGGAGCACCATAATATGGTCGGCATCGCCAGCGCGGCGACGTCGGTGTTGATTGGCTATCTCGCCGCCAACACCACCACCCTGCATCTGGGATCCGGCGGCGTGATGTTGCCAAACCATTCACCGCTGGTGATTGCCGAGCAGTTCGGTACGCTGAATACGCTTTACCCTGGACGTATCGATCTCGGCCTTGGCCGCGCGCCGGGTAGCGATCAGCCGACCATGCGCGCACTGCGCCGCCATATGAGCGGTGATGTCGATAACTTCCCACGCGACGTGGCGGAACTGGTGGACTGGTTTGACGCCAGCGATCCTAATCCGCACGTGCGCCCGGTACCCGGCTACGGTGAACAGATCCCGGTGTGGCTGCTGGGTTCAAGTCTGTATAGCGCTCAGCTGGCGGCGCAGCTCGGCCTGCCGTTCGCTTTCGCCTCGCACTTCGCGCCGGATATGCTCTTCCAGGCTCTGCATCTGTACCGCAGCAACTTCAAGCCCTCCGCGCGTCTGGAAAAGCCATACGCGATGGTATGTATCAATATTATCGCCGCCGATAGCGACCGTGATGCGGAGTTCCTCTTCACCTCCATGCAGCAGGCATTCGTTAAGCTACGCCGCGGCGAGAGCGGGCAGCTGCCGCCGCCGGTGGAAAATATGCATCAACTGTGGTCGGCGTCCGAACAGTACGGCGTGCAGCAAGCGCTGAGTATGTCATTGGTCGGCGATAAAACGAAAGTTCGCCACGGTCTGCAGTCGGTTCTGCGGGAAACCCAGGCGGATGAAATCATGGTGAATGGCCAGATCTTTGACCACCAGGCGCGCCTGCATTCGTTTGATTTGGCGATGCAGGTGAAAGAGGAATTATTGGGATAATACCAATGCAAGCCCGGTAGCATAGCGCCACCGGGCAATACTTTTAGTGATAAACCGGCAACAGGTTAAAGCTCGACAGGAAATGCACGGCTGCGTTGCCGAGCCCGAACAGCAGGATCAGCGCAATCATCGGTTTTCCGCCCCAAACGCGGAACTGTGGACTGCCAAAGCGTTTGCGCGAGGCGCGAGCCAATAGCGCCGGAACGATCGCCGCCCATACCGTCGCTGCCAGGCCGGCATAACCGATGGCGTACAAGAAGCCATCGGGCTTCACCAGGCCGCCAATCATCGGTGGAATAAAGGTCAGCAGCGCGGTCTTAAAACGCCCCATCGCGCTATCATCAAAACCAAACAGGTCCGCCAGATAGTCAAACAGGCCCAGCGTGACGCCGAGGAATGAACTGGCAACGGCAAAGTTGGAGAACACCACCAGCAGCAGATCCAGACCACGACTATTCAGCACGCCGCTCAACGCCTGCACCAGCACATCGATGTTGCCGCCCTTCTGCGCGATGCCGACAAACTGCGGGCGCGGGATATTGCCCATCGTCACCAGCAGCCATACCACGTACAAGCCCAGCGCCAGCAACGTACCGTAGATTAAGCAACGGGTGATGGTGCGCGGGTCCTTACCATAGTATTTCATCAAGCTCGGAACGTTGCCGTGATAGCCAAATGACGCCAGGCAGAACGGCAACGTCATCAGCAGATATGGCGCATAAGAAGCGTTTTTTTCTGCAACGTTAAACAAGGTTGTCGGCTCGACGTGCCCCAGCAGGCTGCCGAAGGTCAGGAAGAAAGTAATCACCTTGGCGCCCAGGACGATGGCCGTCATGCGGCTCACCGCTTTGGTGCTCATCCAGACGATAAATGCGACCAGCAGCGCAAAGCCAAAACCTGCTGCCCGCGCCGGTACGTTCAGCGACATTTCAGCAAAGGTATGGTGCAGAATCGAACCGCTCGCCGAAATATAGGCGTAGGTCAGGATATACAGCACAAAGGCGATCGACACGCCGTTCACCAGGTTCCAGCCCTTGCCGAGTAGGTCTTTGGTAATGGTGTCGAAGCTGGAGCCAATCCGGTAATTGAGGTTGGCTTCCAGGATCATCAAACCGGAGTGCAGCATACAGAACCAGGTAAAGACCAGCGCCGCCAGCGACCAGAAAAACCACGCGCCGGACATCACTACCGGCAGAGAAAACATCCCCGCGCCAATAATCGTGCCGCCGATAATCACCACGCCGCCAAATAATGACGGTCGGGTGGCCGTAGTGGTTAGTGTCGCCATTTACCGAAATCTCCAGTCGAAAATACTTTGCTCACGTTGAACATGACGCACTGTACCAGTACATGAGTACAAAGGAAATAAAAAAAGCCCCAATCATGACGATCGGGGCTGTATTTTTTACTTTACGCTAGCGGAGTGCGCTAATTACGCATCGCCACCGAAGCGACGACGACCAGCGGAGTCATCGCGGCGCGGTGCGGATGCATCGTCACGACGCGGCGCACGGCCTTCACGACGTTCGCCGCTGAAACGACGACCATCACCGCGACCGCCTTCACGACGCTCGCCGCCGAAACCACGACCGCCTTCACGACGTTCGCCGCCAAAACTACGGCCGCCTTCACGACGCTCACCGCCGCCACGACGTTCGGTGCGCGGCTGCGCATCGCCCAGCAGCTGCATGTTCATCGGCTTGTTCAGGATACGGGTACGAGTAAAGTGCTGCAGTACTTCGCCCGGCATACCTTTCGGCAGTTCGATAGTGGAGTGAGAACCAAACAGCTTGATGTTACCGATGTAACGGCTGCTGATGTCGCCTTCGTTAGCGATCGCGCCAACGATATGACGAACTTCAACGCCGTCATCGCGGCCCACTTCAATACGGTACAGTTCCATTTCGCCAACGTCACGACGTTCACGCTTAGGACGATCTTCACGATCGCCACGCGGGCCACGATCGTTACGGTCGCCACGGCGCTCGAAGCGATCGTCACGGTCGCGGAATTCGCGACGCGGACGCATCGGCGCATCCGGCGGCAGAATCAGCGGACGTTCGCCCTGAGCCATTTTCAGCAGCGCTGCGGCCAGAGTTTCAACATCCAGTTCTTCGCCTTCATTAGCCGGCTGAATTTTCGCCAGCAGCGCACGATACTGGTCCAGATCGCTGCTTTCCAGTTGCTGCTGTACTTTCGCGGCGAATTTTTCCAGGCGACGTTTGCTCAGCAGTTCTGCGTTCGGCAGTTCTACTTCCGGAATCGTCAGTTTCATCGTACGTTCGATGTTGCGCAGCAGACGGCGTTCGCGGTTCTCAACGAACAGCAGAGCGCGGCCGGCACGGCCCGCACGACCGGTACGGCCGATACGGTGAACGTAGGATTCGGAATCCATCGGGATGTCGTAGTTAACCACCAGGCTGATACGTTCAACGTCCAGGCCACGGGCTGCAACGTCGGTCGCGATCAGGATATCCAGACGACCGTCTTTCAGACGCTCCAGAGTCTGCTCACGCAGCGCCTGGTTCATGTCGCCGTTCAGCGCTGCGCTGTTATAGCCATTACGCTCCAGCGCTTCAGCCACTTCCAGGGTCGCGTTTTTGGTACGAACGAAGATAATCGCCGCATCAAAATCTTCCGCTTCCAGGAAACGCACCAGCGCTTCGTTTTTACGCATGCCGTAAGCAGTCCAGTAGCTCTGGCTGATGTCCGGGCGCGTGGTGACGCTTGACTGAATACGCACTTCCTGCGGCTCTTTCATGAAGCGACGGGTAATGCGACGGATAGCTTCCGGCATTGTGGCGGAGAACAGAGCGGTCTGATGACCTTCCGGGATCTGCGCCATAATCGTTTCTACGTCTTCGATAAAGCCCATGCGCAGCATTTCATCTGCTTCGTCCAGTACCAGACCGCTCAGTTTAGAGAGATCCAGAGTGCCGCGCTTCAGGTGGTCCAGCAGACGACCCGGGGTACCGACAACGATCTGCGGACCCTGACGCAGGGCGCGCAGCTGCACGTCATAACGCTGGCCGCCGTACAGGGCAACCACGTTTACGCCGCGCATATGTTTAGAGAATTCCGTCATTGCTTCAGCAACCTGTACCGCCAGTTCGCGGGTCGGCGCCAGCACCAGAATCTGCGGTGCTCTCAGCTCAGGATCGATGTTGTTCAGCAGCGGTAAAGAGAACGCTGCGGTTTTACCGCTACCGGTCTGGGCCATACCCAGAACATCGCGGCCGTCCAGCAGATGCGGAATGCACTCAGCCTGGATCGGAGATGGTTTTTCGTAACCCAGATCGTTAAGCGCTTCAAGGATAGGAGCCTTCAGGCCCAGATCTGCAAAAGTGGTTTCGAATTCAGCCATGTAGTACGTGTGCCTCAAAATTAATGGCGGCCAGTCTACATAACTCATCGTGAAAATTTAGAGTAATTTTCATTGAAAAGTGTGAACCGGCTCAAAGTAGGTGTATTAACGAACAACAACGCCCTCACCCGTGAAGGTGATGGCAATAAAAAAAACGGGCTGATGTGTGTTCGTCAGCTATTGCTGGTCCGATTCTGCCAGGTCATCTTGCTCCTGGCCCAAGAGCGATAATTCCAACAATGCGTATCGGTGCTCAACGTAGTTGTGAACGTTGTTAGCGACCGCCAGTTTGAACAGTGCCGTAGCGCTGTCCTTGTCCCCCAGACTTAGGTAGTACTTACCTAAATAGAAGTTGGTTTCACTGAGATGCTCAGCGAGCGAGGTGTTATCCGTTGCGTCTGCCTTCAGACGGGTCATCAGCTCTTTTTCGCTAATGTCGCCAAGGTAGAACTCGACAATGTTCCATCCCCATTGTTCTTTATCCGACTTGTCGAAGCGCTGTTTTAGTGCTTCAAGCGCCTGTTTCTCATCAAGCTTACGCTCGGCGAGATATAACCACAGACTGCGGAAAGGATCATTGGGATCGTCTTGATAAAACGCCAGCAGATCATCTTGCGCTAACTTAGCACGGCCACCGTAATACAGAGCGATGCCGCGATTTAAGTGCGCGTAGTTGTAAGTTGGATCAAGCTCAAGTACAGAATCAAACGCTTCATAGGCAGCATCAAAATTGCCTGCCTGCGTTAAATAAATGCCTAAGTAATTGAATACTTCAGGCATATCAGGTCGTATTGCCAGCGCTTGTGAAAAATCATTTCGCGCTAATGCCCTCAGACCGAGACTATCATACAACACTCCGCGCTCATATAAAAGCTGTGCGCGTTCGTCATCGGTTAAAGCCCGACTGGCAAGAATTTGTTCCATGCGCGCCAGAATCACTTCTTGCTGCAAAGTCGGTTGCAATGGTACCGCGAGGACGGCGTCCTTACGCCAGGCAGAAGTGCTGCATCCTGCCAGCGTGAGAGCTGTCGCCACGAAACACCAGCGCAGAAAAGGCTTCATTTCCCACTCCCGAAGACAACGATTGGATGAACGTCCAGTTCCCCGGCTGCAAAAAGGCGTCCTGCCCGGAATAGGCCCTCCGCCAAAGCGGAGGGCAATCGGCAACCTTACTCGCCCTGCTCTGCAGCCGGAGCTTCCGGTGCAGCCGCAGGCTGAGTCTGCTCAGCTGCTTCTTTAATGCTCAGACGGACGCGGCCCTGGCGGTCAACTTCCAGAACCTTAACCGGTACTTCCTGACCCATTTGCAGGTAATCGGTCACTTTCTCAACGCGTTTGTCAGCGATCTGAGAGATGTGAACCAGACCTTCTTTACCGCCGCCGATGGCAACGAACGCGCCAAAGTCAACGATACGGGTCACTTTACCATTGTAGATACGGCCAACTTCGATCTCAGCGGTGATCTCTTCGATACGACGGATAGCGTGCTGCGCTTTGTCACCGTCGGTCGCTGCGATCTTCACGGTACCGTCATCTTCGATTTCGATGGTGGTGCCGGTTTCTTCGGTCAGGGCACGGATAACAGAACCGCCTTTACCGATAACGTCTTTGATCTTGTCCGGATTGATCTTGATGGTGTGGATACGCGGTGCGAATTCAGAGATGTCGCCACGCGGCGCGTTGATCGCTTGTTCCATCACGCCCAGGATGTGCAGACGCGCACCTTTAGCCTGGTTCAGAGCAACCTGCATGATTTCTTTGGTGATACCTTCAATTTTGATATCCATCTGCAGCGCAGAGATACCGTCGCGGGAACCCGCCACTTTGAAGTCCATATCGCCGAGGTGGTCTTCGTCACCCAGGATGTCGGACAGAACGACGAAGTTGTCGCCTTCTTTCACCAGGCCCATTGCGATACCCGCAACAGCGGCTTTCACCGGTACGCCAGCATCCATCAGCGCCAGAGATGCGCCACAAACGGAAGCCATGGAAGAAGAACCGTTAGATTCGGTGATTTCAGAAACCACGCGAACGGTGTACGGGAATTCGTCGATAGTCGGCATTACGGCCAGTACGCCGCGCTTAGCCAGACGACCGTGACCGATTTCGCGACGCTTCGGAGAACCTACCATTCCGGTTTCACCTACGGAGTACGGAGGGAAGTTGTAGTGGAACAGGAAGGAATCCGTACGCTCGCCCATCAGTTCATCGATGTTCTGCGCATCACGTGCGGTACCCAGCGTCGCGGTAACCAGCGCCTGAGTTTCGCCACGGGTAAACAGTGAGGAACCGTGAGTACGCGGCAGAACGCCGGTACGAACATCCAGACCGCGGATCATGTCTTTTTCGCGACCATCGATGCGCGGCTCGCCTGCCAGTACACGGCTACGAACGACGTTTTTCTCGATAGCGTGCAGGATTTCACCCAGTTCGTTAGCGTCCAGGGTTTCATCTTCTGCAACCAGCGTGGCGATGGTTTCAGATTTGATCACGTCAACCTGAGCATAACGCTCTTGTTTGTCGGTGATACGGTAGGCATCGCTCAAGCGAGATTCAGCCAGCGCCGCAACACGCGCATTCAGAGCGGCGTCAACCACTTCCGGCTGCCAGTCCCAACGCGGTTTACCGGCTTCTTTCACCAGGTCATTGATATTCTGGATAACAACCTGCTGCTGTTCGTGGCCAAAGACCACCGCGCCCAGCATCTGGTCTTCGCTCAGCAGTTCGGCTTCAGATTCAACCATCAGCACAGCGGCTTCAGTACCGGCAACAACCAGATCCAGTTTGCTGGACTTCAGTTCTTCCTGAGTCGGGTTCAGTACGTACTGGTCGTTGATATAGCCAACACGAGCGGCGCCGATTGGGCCGTTGAACGGAATACCGGACAGGGACAGCGCAGCGGAAGCGCCGATCATCGCAACGATATCCGGGTTAACCTGCGGGTTAACGGAAACGACGGTAGCGATAACCTGTACTTCGTTAACGAAGCCTTCCGGGAACAGCGGACGAACCGGGCGGTCAATCAGACGCGCGATCAGGGTTTCGCCTTCGCTTGGACGGCCTTCACGACGGAAGAAGCCACCCGGGATTTTACCAGCAGCGTAGGTACGCTCCTGGTAGTTAACGGTCAGCGGGAAGAAGTCCTGGCCTGGTTTCGCTTTTTTCTGACCTACGACGGTAACGAATACCGCGGTGTCATCCATGCTAACCATCACAGCGGCCGTTGCCTGGCGCGCCATCATGCCGGTTTCCAGGGTTACGGTGTGTTGGCCGTACTGGAATTTACGAACGATCGGATTAAGCAAAATTCTATCCTTTTATCTATAAATGACGCGGTATCCACGATACCGTGTCTATTGACCCGATCCTCTGCATCCTCGCGACTAATGACAACCTTTACCCGCCCCTGCGGATGAAGCCTCTCATTAGCCGCGCGAACCTCTGCATGAAGATCATTAATAGCAACAATACATGAGTTTTTAATGAATTGCTGCCGCCTGGTCGAAAAAAGGGGCCGTGAGGCCCCTTTTTCTGAAACTCGCAGAATTAGCGACGCAGACCCAGACGCTCGATCAGCGAAGAGTAACGTGCAACATCTTTACGTTTCAGGTAGTCGAGCAGTTTACGACGCTGAGAAACCATGCGCAGCAGACCACGACGGCTGTGGTGATCTTTTTTGTGCTCTGCAAAGTGGCCCTGCAGGTGGTTGATCTGTGCAGTCAGCAGTGCAACCTGAACTTCGGTAGAACCGCTGTCGTTTTCGCCACGACCGAACTCAGAAACGATTTTAGCTTTAGCTTCAACGCTTAGAGACATTTTCAAACTCCAAAATTAAAAGTAAAGAAAGGGTGCCGATCTCTAATTCAGCAACCCCTGATGCAGCGTCCGAAATGTTAAAACACTTTAACGGACGCTAAGCGGCGATATTCTACTCGTAGCAGGCTTTTATCGCAAGAAAAGCGCTTACGCCGGGTATTCAACCACCAGACGACGAGGCGCGACGCGGCCTTCATCGTCAATCTCGCCCATCCCGAGAAACTTCCCGGACTCGGTTTCCATCACTCGCACCAGCCCGTTAAGCGGCGCGCCTGACTGACGAACGGGGTTACCGTTCTTAAAGTAAACCGCGGAGGTTTCCGGAATATTAACCAGCGGATAATCCGAAGCCGGGCTATCCATCGGCATCAACAGCGGGTCAAGCAGTTGGGCGGCTGGAATATCCTGCGCCGCCGCCTGATCGACCAGCGCCTGCAGCTGCTCAAGGGTAACCATTCGCTCAACCGGGTATTTGCTTACCGCCAGGCGACGCAGGAAAATCACGTGCGCGCCGCAGCCGAGCTTTTCGCCTAAATCGTCGATAATGGTACGAATATAGGTGCCTTTAGAGCAGTGGATCTCCAACTCCAGTTCATCGCCTTCATGGCGAATAAACAGCAGCTCATAGACGGTAATCGGCCGGGCTTCACGCGGAACGTCAATGCCCTGACGAGCATATTCATACAGCTTTTTGCCCTGATACTTCAGCGCCGAGTACATCGACGGCACCTGCTGTGTATCGCCGCGGAAGCTATCCAGCGCTGCCGCCAGCTGTGCATCGCTAAACGCCAGCGGGCGCTCTTCCACCACCTGACCGTCGGCATCGGAGGTATCCGTGCGCTGGCCAAGTTTAGCGATTACGCGATAGCGCTTATCGGAGTCCAGCAGATACTGGGAAAACTTGGTCGCTTCGCCGAGGCAGATCGGCAGCATGCCGGTAGCCAGCGGATCCAGCGCGCCGGTATGACCGGCACGGTTAGCGTTATAAATACGTTTTACTTTTTGCAGCACATCGTTGCTGGACGCGCCCTGAGGCTTATCCAGCAGCAATACGCCATGCACGTCGCGGCCGCGACGACGAGGACGACTCATCAGTCCTCCTTGCTGTCGTCCGGGTTCACACGACGCTCATCGTCGTGTTTCACCACGCTGGTAACCAGGTTGGACATACGCATCCCTTCGACCAGCGAGTTATCGTAGAAGAAGGTCAGTTCCGGCACGATACGCAGGCGCATCGCTTTACCCAGCAGAGAGCGGATAAAACCAGAGGCTTCCTGCAACGCTTTGATGCCCGCCTTCACGGCCTCTTCATCTTTGTCGTTCAGGAAGGTGACAAACACCTTGGCATAGGCCAGGTCACGGGACATTTCGACACCGGAAACGGTGGTCATCATACCCAGACGCGGGTCTTTGATTTCACGCTGCAGGATGATGGCAATTTCTTTTTGCATCTCCTGCGCCACGCGCTGCGGGCGACCAAATTCTTTCGCCATAATAAATTCTCCAGAATAAAGACAAAAAAGGGGCCAAAAGCCCCTTTTTAAAATTATTGCCGGGTGGCGCTTCGCTTACCCGGCCTACGCTTAGCAATCTGCTGATTAATCGATGCTACGCTGGATTTCGATGATTTCGAATACTTCGATCATATCGCCAACGCGAACGTCATTGTAGTTCTTAACGCCGATACCACATTCCATGCCGTTACGGACTTCGTTAACGTCATCTTTGAAGCGACGCAGGGATTCCAGCTCGCCTTCATAGATAACCACGTTGTCGCGCAGTACGCGGATTGGGTTATGACGCTTAATGATACCTTCGGTAACCATACAACCTGCGATGGCGCCGAATTTCGGCGATTTGAAGACATCACGAACTTCAGCCAGACCGATGATCTGCTGTTTCAGTTCCGGAGACAGCATGCCGCTCATCGCTGCTTTCACTTCGTCGATCAGGTTATAGATGACGGAGTAGTAACGCAGATCCAGGCTTTCCGATTCGATAACTTTACGCGCAGAGGCATCGGCACGTACGTTGAAGCCAACCAGAATCGCGTTGGAAGCCGCAGCCAGAGTCGCGTCGGTTTCGGTGATACCACCTACGCCGGAACCGATGATCTTCACTTTAACTTCGTCAGTAGACAGCTTCAGCAAGGAATCGGAGATCGCTTCGACAGAACCCTGAACGTCCGCTTTCAGGACGATGTTCACTTCGTGAACTTCGCCTTCGGTCATGTTAGCGAACATGTTTTCCAGTTTAGATTTCTGCTGACGCGCCAGCTTAACTTCACGGAATTTGCCCTGACGATACAGCGCAACTTCACGCGCTTTCTTCTCGTCACGAACCACGGTCACTTCATCACCCGCTGCCGGAACGCCGGACAGACCGAGGATTTCCACCGGAATGGACGGACCGGCTTCCAGAACTTCGCGACCCAGTTCGTCACGCATCGCACGCACACGGCCGTATTCGAAGCCGCACAGCACGATATCGCCCTTGTGCAGAGTCCCTTCGCGAACCAGAACGGTAGCAACCGGGCCACGGCCTTTATCCAAGAAGGATTCGATAACTGCGCCGCTCGCCATACCATTGCGTACCGCTTTCAGCTCGAGCACTTCAGCCTGCAGCAGGATAGCGTTCAGCAGGTCGTCGATACCGGTACCAACTTTCGCTGATACAGGGATGAACTGCGCTTCGCCGCCCCACTCTTCCGGCATCACGCCGTACTGGGAGAGTTCGTTCTTCACGCGATCCATATCCGCTTCCGGCTTATCGATCTTGTTCACCGCAACCACAACCGGCACCTGCGCCGCTTTGGCGTGCTGGATAGCTTCAACAGTCTGTGGCATCACGCCATCGTCTGCCGCAACCACCAGAACCACGATATCCGTCGCCTGCGCACCACGAGCACGCATAGAGGTAAACGCGGCGTGGCCCGGGGTGTCCAGGAAGGTGATCATGCCGTTGTCGGTTTCTACATGGTATGCGCCGATATGCTGGGTAATACCACCCGCTTCACCGGAGGCAACCTTAGTAGAACGAATATAGTCCAGCAGAGAGGTTTTACCGTGGTCAACGTGACCCATGATGGTCACGACCGGTGCGCGCGGTTCAGCCGCAGCGCCGGTGTCACGGTCGCTCATTACTGCTTCTTCCAGCTCGTTTTCACGACGCAGGATAACTTTGTGGCCCATCTCTTCGGCAACCAGCTGCGCGGTTTCCTGATCGATAACCTGGTTGATGGTCGCCATCGCGCCCAGTTTCATCATCGCTTTGATGACCTGAGAGCCTTTGACCGCCATCTTGTTCGCCAGCTCGCCAACGGTGATGGTTTCGCCGATCACAACGTCACGGTTAACGGCCTGAGCCGGCTTCTGGAAGCCCTGCTGCAGCGTAGAACCTTTACGATGTTTGCCGCCTTTACCACCACGAACGGCTGCGCGAGCTTCTTCACGGTCAGCTTTAGATTCAGCGTGTTTGTTGCCTTTTTTCGCCGGGCGCGCGGTTTTGGTATTACGGCCACGGCCACGACCGCCTTCGCTTTCACGATCGTTTTCGTCTTCAGCCTGACGGGCATGCTGAGAAGTGGTCACGTGGTAGTCGTTGGTGTCTTCCACCGGCTCTGCGTTCGCAGTGCCGTTCTTTTCGTTTTCTTCAGCCATACGGCGCGCTTCTTCAGCAACGCGGCGCGCATCTTCTTCGAGCTTGCGACGCGCTTCTTCTTCAGCTTTACGCTTCAGTTCCGCGGATTCAGCTTCGCGGCGGGCTTTTTCAGCCTGGGCGGTTTTGGTCATATCGTCTGTCTGTTGATTGCTCACTGTGTCTTTTTCCGCAGCTTCACGTTTCGCTTTCTCAGCGCTATCACGTTTAGCTTGTTCTGCGGCCTCGCGTTCAGCTTTTGCCTGTGCCTCACGTTTGGCAGCATCTTCTGCCTCACGACGGGCTTGTTCTTCCGCTTCGCGCTTCGCTTCTTCTTCAGCCAGACGTTCCGCTTCTTGCGGGTCACGTTTTACAAAGGTACGCGTTTTGCGGACTTCAATCTGCACCGATTTACTTTTACCACCAGTCCCCTGAACACTCAGAGTACTGCGGGTTTTACGCTGCAACGTCAGCTTGTCAGGCGCCGAGCCGTGTTCACGGTTCAGGTGCGTTAACAAGGTTTGTTTCTCTTGCGCGGTCACAGAATCATCAGCCGATTTGCGGATGCCTGCGTCAGCAAATTGCTGTATCAGGCGATCCACAGAGGTCTGAATCTCTGAGGCCAGCGCTTTAATAGTCACATCTGTCATGCTGTTCCTTCCTGCTACAGTTTATTACGCTTCGTCGCCGAACCAACAAATGTTGCGAGCGGCCATGATGAGCTCACCAGCTTTCTCGTCGGTCATACCTTCGATATCAGCCAGGTCATCAACGCCCTGCTCGGCGAGATCTTCCAGCGTACAAACACCACGGGCAGCCAGCTTAAATGCCAGAGCACGGTCCAAACCTTCCAGATTCAGCAGATCGTCGGCAGGTTTGTTGTCTCCCAGGCTTTCTTCCTGAGCCAGCGCCAGTGTAGTCAGTGCGTTTTTCGCACGCTCACGAAGTGCTTCAACGGTCGCTTCATCAAGACCGTCGATTTCCAGCAGTTCTTTCATCGGCACGTAGGCCAGTTCTTCCAGCGAGGAGAAGCCCTCTTCAACCAGTACGGTTGCGAAATCTTCATCAATATCGAGATATTTGGTGAAGGTATCGATAGCGGCATGGGCTTCAGCCTGGTGCTTAGCCTGCAGGTCATCAACGGTCATCACGTTGAGCTCCCAGCCGCTGAGCTGCGATGCCAGGCGGACGTTCTGACCATTACGGCCGATCGCCTGCGCCAGGTTGCCTGCTTCTACCGCGATATCCATAGTGTGTTTGTCTTCATCCACCACGATAGACGCGACGTCAGCTGGCGCCATAGCGTTAATCACGAACTGCGCCGGGTTATCATCCCACAGGACGATATCGATGCGCTCGCCGCCAAGCTCGGTAGAAACCGCCTGAACGCGCGCACCGCGCATACCGACACAAGCGCCAACCGGGTCGATACGCTTGTCGTTGGTTTTCACGGCGATTTTCGCACGAGAACCCGGATCGCGGGCCGCGGCTTTGATTTCCAGCACTTCTTCGCCAATTTCCGGAACTTCAATGCGGAACAATTCAACCAGCATTTCCGGTTTGGAACGGGTAACGAACAGCTGTGCGCCGCGCGCTTCCGGACGTACTGCATACAGTACGCCGCGAATGCGGTCACCCGGACGGAAGTTTTCACGCGGCAGCATGTCTTCACGCAGGATCACGGCTTCAGCATTGCTGCCCAGATCCAGAGTGATGTTGTCGCGGTTCACTTTTTTCACCACGCCGGTGATGATCTCGCCTTCGTGTTCGCGGAACTGATCGACAACCATCGCGCGCTCGGCTTCACGTACCTTCTGTACGATAACCTGTTTCGCGGTCTGCGTAGTGATACGGTCGAAGGTGACAGATTCAATCTGATCTTCAACGTAGTCGCCGACGTTCATGCTTTCATCTTCGTAACGCGCGGCTTCCAGAGTGATCTCGCGGGTTGGCTGAGTCACTTCTTCAACCACCAGCCAGCGACGGAAGGTGTCGAAATCGCCGCTTTTACGATCGATTTCTACGCGAACGTCGATCTCTTGTTCGTATTTTTTCTTGGTAGCCGTTGCCAGAGCACTTTCCAGCGCTTCGAAAATCTTCTCGCGCGGCAGCGCCTTTTCGTTGGAAACGGCTTCAACAACAGCCAAAATTTCTTTGTTCATCGGGGCCTTTCACCTCAATCCAGACTGTTAAAAGTGGGGAACCAGGTTCGCCTTCTGGATGTTACTCAGCGCGAACACTTCATCTTTGCCTTCGACGGTTACCGTGATCATTTCACCGTCAACCGCTTTGATAATGCCCTGCCATTTACGGCGGTTCTGTACCGCCATGCGCAGCACCAGCGAAACTTCTTCACCAGTGAAACGTTGATAGTGTTCAGCAGTAAACATCGGACGGTCGAGACCAGGCGAAGAGACTTCCAGGTTGTAAGCGACGGTGATTGGATCTTCGACATCCATGACAGCACTGACCTGGTGGCTCACATCAGCACAATCATCAACATTGATGCCATCTTCACTATCAATATAGATGCGCAGTGTGGATGTGCGACCGCGAATAAATTCGATGCCGACCAGCTCAAAGCCAAGCGCTTCAACTGGCGCAGTGAGCATCTCTGTTAATTTTTGCTCTAATGTGGACAAACCCACCCCCAAGACATAAAAAAAGGGCGTATAGCCCAGTTATTCTGAAGTCAGATAACAAAAAACCCCGATAAATCGGGGCTTTAGATAACTGAACCCTGAGACCGCAATTGCGATCTGGAACACCTTCCAGAAGAATTCTTTCAAATCCGGCTACGAAGGACCTAGTCCTCACAGTATATTTGAAAAAGTACTTAATGGGAAAGTGGTTGCGGGGGCCGGATTTGAACCGACGACCTTCGGGTTATGAGCCCGACGAGCTACCAGGCTGCTCCACCCCGCGCCTGAAACGTGGCATATTTTACTCTTTCTGAGTAAAAGACGCAAATACTGCTGGGATTTGGTACCGAGGACGGGACATATAATCGTGGTGAATTGTATCGATAAATCATATATTTTGTCAACATCCATTTCACAACGCCCACTTACCCTTTGTGCTGCCATTTCGGGCTTTTTTAGCAAAAACACAATCAAGCCCTTCCTGTCGCCAGCAAAAGATGATTAAATGAAAACTCACAATTAGTGCATAAACATGCAAATTAAGTTGTTGAGTCGAACTCACCACAGTCTATCTAGCAGGGTTTTATTTTATGACGACGATTCTTAAGCATCTCCCGGTTGGTCAACGTATTGGTATTGCTTTCTCTGGTGGGCTGGATACCAGTGCCGCCCTGCTGTGGATGCGTAAAAAAGGCGCGGTTCCTTATGCATACACCGCCAACCTTGGCCAGCCTGACGAAGACGACTACGATGCCATCCCTCGTCGTGCGAAAGAGTATGGCGCTGAAGGCGCTCGTCTGATTGACTGCCGTAAACAACTGGTGGCGGAAGGCATCGCGGCGATTCAGTGCGGCGCATTCCACAACACCACCGGCGGTCTGACCTATTTCAACACCACCCCGCTGGGCCGTGCGGTCACTGGCACCATGCTGGTTGCGGCGATGAAAGAAGACGGCGTCAACATCTGGGGCGACGGCAGCACCTATAAAGGCAACGATATCGAACGTTTCTATCGCTACGGTCTGTTGACTAACGCCGAACTGCAAATTTACAAACCATGGCTGGATAGCGACTTCATCGATGAGCTGGGCGGTCGTCATGAAATGTCCGAGTTCATGATTGCCTGCGGTTTCGACTACAAAATGTCCGTCGAGAAAGCCTACTCCACCGACTCCAACATGTTAGGCGCAACGCACGAAGCCAAAGACCTCGAGTTCCTGAACTCCAGCGTAAAAATCGTTAACCCTATTATGGGCGTTAAGTTCTGGGACGAGAACGTCAAAATCGCAGCCGAAGAAGTGACCGTGCGCTTTGAACAGGGTCATCCGGTAGCGCTGAACGGCAAAACCTTCAGCGACGACGTTGAGCTAATGCTGGAGGCCAACCGTATCGGCGGTCGCCACGGTCTGGGTATGAGCGATCAGATTGAAAACCGTATCATCGAAGCGAAAAGCCGCGGTATCTATGAAGCGCCGGGGATGGCATTGCTGCATATCGCCTACGAACGTTTGCTGACCGGCATCCATAACGAAGACACCATTGAACAATATCACGCTCATGGCCGCCAGCTGGGTCGCCTGCTGTACCAGGGACGTTGGTTCGATTCCCAGGCGCTGATGTTGCGTGATGCGCTGCAGCGTTGGGTAGCCAGCCAAATCACCGGTGAAGTGACCCTCGAACTGCGCCGTGGCAACGACTATTCGATCCTCAACACCGTTTCAGACAACCTGACCTACAAAGCAGAACGTCTGACGATGGAAAAAGGGGATTCCATGTTTACCGCCGAAGATCGTATCGGCCAGCTGACCATGCGTAATCTGGATATCACCGACACCCGCGAGAAGCTGTTTGGTTATGCCCAGTCAGGCTTGTTGAGCGCCTCTTCGGCTACCGGTTTGCCGCAGGTTGAAAACCTGGAAAACCGCGATAAATAATGCCTAAAAGAAACACTCAAGCCGGCGTTTATGCGTCGGCTTTTTTCATTCCGCAATAAATCCTAATCAAGCTCATTCTTGAACCGTTATAGTTTCGGATATCACCACTTTAATCATTACTGTCTATAATCTGCCGCATACCATTATTCTGATACCGAGAGGATCACCATGAATATTAAGCCTCCCGTCAGGCCGCAAGACGCTATCGATCGTCTAATGGAAATACTGGAACCACATGCTACGCCAGTGAACATGGTCGCCAGAAAAAGACTTAGCTGGGAATATAAGGGCAAAATTCAACTATTTCTTTTTAAGAAAGGCGAGTTATCCATTATTCGTTCCTCAGACCGATTGTTGATGGTCACGGTCTACGAACCACACCTGTTTGGCGTGGCAGAGATGCTGCAACCGAGCCGCAGCCACGGACTGCGCGCGGAGGTAGACTCAGAGATCCTGCGCATCGACAGCGACCTGGCCATGCGCCTGTTCAGCGAACATAACCTGTGGGAAGAGGTGACCAGACTCTTGGCCTACCATACTTCCTATTTAGTCTACCGCGACGATCTAGTCTTACAGCAACGTACTTATTCGGTGATTCGCAACCACTTAATGGAAATGTTCCTGCTTCCTGAAGAAACCCGCCTGCGAGTGTCAATGCTGGAATATATCCAGGACCGAACACACCTCTCCCGGAGTAGCATTCTGAATGTATTATCAGCCTTAAAAAAGGGTGGCTATATTGAGTTCGCCCGCGGTGGATATCTACAGAATATGACTGCCCTGCCAGAAAAATTTTAGCCCCCCCCTCTGTTCTTATCGCCCCCCGCTATCGTTTAAATTTAAACATATAAACGATAACGGCGAGCGATAAATACTTTTATTCTGCACGTGTCGCTATTGCCCAACGGGCACACCTAACATTCGGCAATGCTTTACCGCGGCTGACCATGACGGTGATGCCCGCACCATTAATATGGTGACGGCGTAGTGTGAATAACTATTAATCCGGAAACCCGTTAATTTTGCCCGAACGCTCGTATCGGGCATTTTTTTACCCGAAGGAATACGAAAATGAGCAAGTTCACCACGAGGTCCATTTTGCTAATCGCCGCCCTGAGCGTCAGCAGTACCAGTTTCGCTTCGGTCAATCTCCACGGCGAAGCCGGTTCGGAGTTCACCAACCTGTCGGCAAGCTTTGGCGCGCAAGACCCGGGTATGACCTTTAACGGCAACTGGGCACATAGCGACAATGATGGCGATACGGCGGGATTAGGACTGGGTTATAACGTTAGCCTCGGTCCGTTTCTATTAACCGCAGGAGGTAAGGCCGTATACCTGAATCCGAAAAATGGTGATGAGGGTTACGCGATCGCCATCGGCGGTGGCGCACAATTGCCGCTTGGCGACTTCTTCACCCTGTTCGGTGAGTCTTATTATTCGCCGGACTCGATGTCCAGCGGCGTAGATGACTATCTCGAAGCCAATGCCGGCGTCCGGGTTAATATTATCAAGTCCATGAGCATTGAAGCGGGTTATCGCTATATCGATATGGCGGGTAAAGATGGCCACCGCGATAACAAGCTGGCTGATGGTGCCTACGCGGGCTTCAACTTCAGTTTCTAGGCGTTTAAGCCAGGGATTGCCAGTCGGCAATCCCTGCTTTTATGCAGTTGGCGGTACGGCTTTCAGCAGTTTATTAATCTCCTGCAATCCAGCGATATTGTTCTCTTTACGGTATACGTCATTCATCGAAGACATCTGCTCCAGCTTCGTTAGCGCCCCATACACCGGGTACACTTCGCTATCTTTATTAAAGACATCCTTTTGATCGATATCCTGCAAATAGTTGGCTTTAAGCGACTGACTCAGCTTGCTGATAAGCAGACTGTTGTCCTGAAAGCAGTGAACAATCGTTGATGATTCCCGCGCAGGCACGGAATTATTAATAACCGGTACCACCAGGGTATTCAGGGTATCGACCGTTTCCGGCGATGAATGGCTGCTACAACCGGCCAGGCTCAACACACTGGCAATGATAGCTGTCTTTAAAGTACGCATGGCGTCACTGAACCTCATCGAAATTGATGATAGCGACTTTAGCGATTTCGCCGGGTTCAAAACCAGTGAAGTGTTGTTTATAAATAAACAATGCACAGAGAGGACAAAAACAAAAAAAGACGCTTTTCAGCGTCTTTTCTCTGGAATATTGGTACCGAGGATGGGACTCGAACCCACAAGCCCGTTAGGGCACTACCACCTCAAGGTAGCGTGTCTACCAATTCCACCACCTCGGTACAGAATACTTAGTGCGGGATGTCGCTAGTCGGCTGAGCCGGTGCTGCTGGCTGAGTCTGCTCAGATTTCGGCGCGCTCAGATTATCCCACTCGCTTCCTTTATTGGTCTTGTTGCTGTTGATATTACCCAGCGCCAGACTGATGATGAAGAACAACGCGGCCAGAATGCCGGTCATACGGGTCATGAAGTTACCAGAACCGCTAGAACCAAACAACGTGCCGGAAGCGCCTGCTCCGAAGGAGGCTCCCATGTCAGCGCCTTTACCTTGCTGCAGCATGATCAGGCCAACGAGGGCAATCGCTACAATAAGGAAAATTACTAAAAGAGCTTCGTACATAATCAACCTGTTCCTTGCGGATTCGCCGCATACCAAGTGCTTCACCAATAAAGCGGGACGTTTTAATGTTTCCCACTGAAGCGGGTGTGAATACTAACCAAAGCGAATGACCTTCGCAAGGGCAATTTTGGTGCATTGTATCAACTGCGGAAAAAAACAGCAAAAAGCGTTTTTTTCATGCTTAAAAAGGCAGCAAGAGCCGCCTTTTTAATCACTTAGCCGAGGAAATTAGACACTCTTAACCGCATCTGCGATACGGTGCGCGAATTCCGTCACCTGCTCCTGGTGTTCGCCTTCCACCATCACGCGAATCAACGGCTCGGTACCAGATTTACGCAGCAGCACGCGACCGCGGTTACCCAGCGCCGCTTCTACATCGGCAGTCACCGCTTTTACGCTTTCATGTTCCAACGGGTTGCCGCTACCTTCGGTAAAGCGCACGTTGACCAACACCTGCGGGAACATTTTCATGCCGCTGCACAAATCATGCAGACTCATGTGATTACGCACCATCGCCGCAACGACCTGCAGGCTGGCGACAATACCGTCACCGGTGGTGGTTTTGTCCAGCAGGATCACGTGACCGGAGTTTTCCGCTCCGATACGCCAGCCTTTTTCCTGCAGTTTCTCAAGGACGTAGCGATCGCCAACTTTCGCGCGGGCAAATGGAATACCCAGTTGCTTCAGCGCCAGCTCGAGCCCCATGTTGCTCATCAGCGTACCGACGGCACCACCGCGCAGCTGGCCCTGACGTAAACCTTCACGGGCGATGATGTAGAGGATCTGGTCGCCATCGACCTTATTGCCCTCGTGGTCAACCATAATCACGCGATCGCCGTCGCCGTCGTAGGCAATACCCAAATCGGCTTTTTCCGCCAGTACGCGCGCCTGCAGCGCGCGTACATCGGTTGCGCCGACCTCTTCATTGATGTTCAGGCCATCAGGTTCGCAGCCCATCGCGATAACCTGAGCGCCCAGCTCGCGGAAGACGTTGGGTGCGATGTGGTAGGTCGCGCCATGCGCGCAATCGACCACCACCTTCAGTTCCCCAAGGCTCAGTTCGTTCGGGAAGGTGCCTTTGCAGAATTCAATATAGCGACCGGCGGCATCCACGATGCGGCTGGCTTTACCCAACTCGGCGGAATCCACGCAGGTCAGCTCTTTTTCCATTTCCGCTTCAATGGCTTCTTCGACATCGTCCGGCAGTTTAGTGCCTTCAATAGAAAAGAATTTAATACCGTTGTCGTAGAAAGGGTTGTGGGAGGCAGAGATGACAATCCCTGCTTCAGCGCGGAAGGCGCGAGTCAGGTAAGCAACCGCCGGTGTCGGCATGGGGCCAGTGAACGAAGCAGATAGCCCCGCAGCCGCCAGACCAGCTTCCAGCGCGGATTCCAGCATATAGCCAGAAATACGTGTATCTTTGCCAATGATGATTTTACGCGAGCCATGGCGCGCCAGGACTTTCCCTGCCGCCCAGCCCAGTTTCAGCACAAACTCTGGCGTAATCGGCGCATCGCCAACGCGGCCACGAATACCATCGGTGCCAAAATATTTGCGGTTACTCATAACGTTTATTTTCCTTAGCGGCCAGAGTGGCTTCCACCACGCGCAGCGCTTCTACCGTTTCTTTGACATCATGGACGCGAATAATCTGCGCGCCCTGCATTGCAGCTATAACTGCGCAAGACAGACTGCCGCTGAGCCGTTCTGACGGCCCAACATTCAGCAACTGACCTACCATCGACTTACGCGACATCCCGACCAACAGCGGGAGGCCAAAATGATGAAACTCCCCGAGTCGAGCAAGCAGCTCATAATTATGGGAAAGATTTTTACCGAATCCGAATCCCGGGTCGAGCAACAATTTTTCTTTTGCGATCCCCGCCTGTTCGCAGCGCACGATGTGTTCAGCAAAAAAACGATCAACGTCGGTAAAAACGTCTGCGTATTTTGGCGCTTCCTGCATCGTTTTCGGCTGGCCCTGCATATGCATCAGGCACACCGGTAGTCCGGTTTGCGCGGCGGACTGCAAAGCGCCAGGTTCAGTGAGTGAACGGATATCGTTGATGATATGCGCCCCTGCGCGAGCAGCTTCGCGAATCACGTCGGCTTTCGAGGTATCCACCGAAATCCAGACTTCAAAACGTTGTGCAATTGCCTCAACCACCGGGATCACGCGTGCCAGCTCTTCCTCTGTACTCACGTCCGCCGCGCCAGGACGCGTCGACTCACCGCCGATATCAATGATTGTCGCCCCAGCATTAATCATCAGATTGGCATGTTTAACCGCTTCTATCAGTGAGTTATGGCTGCCGCCATCGGAAAATGAATCCGGCGTGACATTAAGGATCCCCATCACATGCGGATGGGAGAGATCGAGCGTTGACCCCTGGGCGTGTAATTGCATGTTTTCTTTCCGCTATAGTTTTGTACAGTCGTAGTACGGGCAATGAATATTATCAGACCGTCGGCGCATCCGCGCGTCTGATGCGTTTAGCTTTTCACTATCAATCACTGCTGGGCATAATCCATAAACGCATCAAAAACGCGATGTGCGATAGCACGCGACCGCCATAGTGATGTTCCGCAAGGTGAATGCCGCAAAGAGCTCGCCAGGCGGTCAGAATAGAGCGTAAAAACAAAAGGGCCGCAGCGGATTAGGCTGCGGCCCTTTATTTAGTCAGAGCGCGTTATCAGACACTGGAGGCTTATTTGTCGCCCAGCTGTTCTGACATGGTATTACCCGGATTCGGCGTACGCGGTTCATCAGCCGGACGCGGCGCCGTCGGGGTGCCATTGTTGCCAGAGTTGTTAGAAGAACCTGGTTCTTCCCAACCTGCCGGCGGACGAACATCGCGACGAGCCATCAGGTCGTCAATCTGCGGCGCATCGATGGTCTCATATTTCATGAGCGCATCTTTCATTGCATGCAGGATGTCCATGTTGTCGTTCAGCAGCTGGCGAGCACGACCATAGTTACGCTCAATCAGCGATTTCACTTCCTGGTCGATGATGCGCGCGGTTTCATCGGACATATGTTTCGCTTTCGCTACGCTACGGCCGAGGAAAACTTCCCCCTCTTCTTCCGCATACAGCAGCGGACCGAGTTTGTCGGAGAAGCCCCACTGGGTAACCATGTTACGCGCCAGGTTAGTCGCAACTTTAATGTCGTTGGACGCACCGGTAGAAACATGTTCCACACCGTAGATAATCTCTTCTGCCAGACGACCGCCGTACAGAGTGGAGATCTGACTTTCCAGTTTCTGACGGCTGGCGCTGATAGCATCGCCTTCCGGCAGGAAGAAGGTCACCCCCAGCGCGCGACCGCGCGGGATAATCGTCACTTTGTGTACCGGGTCGTGCTCTGGTACCAGACGGCCAATAATCGCGTGACCCGCTTCGTGGTAAGCGGTCGATTCTTTCTGCGCTTCCGTCATCACCATGGAGCGACGTTCCGCACCCATCATGATTTTGTCTTTCGCTTTTTCGAACTCAACCATCGATACCACACGTTTGTTGCCACGGGCAGCAAACAGCGCAGCTTCGTTCACCAGGTTCGCCAGGTCAGCACCGGAGAAGCCAGGCGTACCGCGAGCAATGATTGCCGCATCAATATCCGGCGCCAGCGGTACGCGACGCATGTGCACTTTCAGGATCTGTTCACGACCGCGAACATCCGGCAGACCGACCACAACCTGGCGGTCGAAACGACCAGGGCGCAGCAACGCCGGGTCCAGCACGTCCGGACGGTTAGTCGCGGCGATAACGATAATACCTTCGTTACCTTCGAAACCATCCATCTCAACCAGCATCTGGTTCAGAGTCTGCTCACGTTCATCGTGACCACCACCCAGACCAGCGCCACGCTGGCGACCGACGGCGTCGATTTCATCGATGAAGATGATGCAAGGCGCTGCTTTCTTAGCCTGTTCGAACATGTCACGTACGCGAGACGCGCCGACACCCACGAACATTTCTACGAAGTCAGAACCGGAAATCGTAAAGAACGGCACTTTGGCTTCACCGGCGATAGCTTTCGCCAGCAGCGTTTTACCGGTACCCGGAGGGCCGACCATCAGGACGCCTTTCGGGATTTTACCGCCCAGCTTCTGGAAGCGGCTCGGTTCACGTAGATATTCAACCAGCTCGCCCACTTCCTCTTTTGCTTCGTCACAGCCAGCAACGTCAGCAAAGGTCGTTTTGATCTGGTCTTCCGTCAGCATTCGGGCCTTGCTCTTGCCGAAGGACATCGCGCCCTTTCCGCCGCCGCCCTGCATCTGACGCATAAAGAATATCCAGACGCCGATCAGCAACAACATCGGGAACCAGGAAATGAAGATGGAAGCCAGCAGGCTTGGTTCTTCCGGCGGTTCGCCAACTACTTTGACGTTTTTAGTCAACAGGTTGTCGAGCAGCTTCGGATCGTTAACCGGAATGTAAGTCGTGTAACGGTTACTATCTTTCTTGGTAACGTTGATCTCACGTCCGTTGATACGCGCTTCGCGAACCTGGTCCTGATTGACCTCTTGCAGGAAGGTTGAATAATCCACCTTACGGCCATTCGACTCGCTGGGCCCAAAGCTCTGGAATACTGACATCAGCACAACGGCAATGACCAGCCAGAGTATTAGGTTTTTCGCCATGTCACTCAAGGGATTAACCTCTTATTACAACTGTGTTAAAAACAGCGTCAGGATACTCTATATCCAGCGTCTTTCAAACTTTCGTTTGAAATCTACCGGTTATGGTTTACGCCCGGTCGCTACAATATACACTTCACGCGAACGAGCGCGGGAAGAGTCCGGCTTACGAACTTTCACCTTCGTAAACAGGGAGCGAATTTCTCTAAGATACTCATCGAAGCCTTCGCCCTGGAACACCTTCACTACAAAACTACCACCTGGCGCTAATACATCACGAGACATTTCAAGCGCCAGTTCTACCAGATACATGGCCCGGGGAATATCCACCGCCGGCGTTCCGCACATATTCGGCGCCATATCGGACATGACAACTTGTACTTTACTGTCGCCTACACGCTCAAGTAACGCTTTCAGGACTAATTCATCACGAAAATCGCCCTGAAGGAAGTCCACACCGACGATTGGATCCATTGGTAAAAGATCGCAAGCGATGATGCGGCCGCTGTTTCCGATCTGGGTGACCGCATATTGCGACCAACCGCCGGGTGCAGCGCCGAGGTCAACTATCGTCATCCCCGGCTTAAAAATCTTGTCACTTTGCTGTATTTCATCAAGTTTAAACCAGGCACGGGAACGTAACCCCTTTTTCTGTGCCTGTTGAACATATTTATCGCTAAAGTGTTCCTGAAGCCAGCGGCTCGAGCTGGCAGAACGCTTTTTACCTGTCATTTAACATTCCCATTCGGGTTCATCGTACTTTACTGCGTAAAAATCGACGCGGTAGTTTGGCGATATATGGGAGATGGCGGTAGAATGACCCGTTTTCAATCCCAACGTAAGCAAAAAAATACGATGAATCTGAGTACTAAACAAAAACAGCACCTGAAAGGTCTGGCACATCCGCTCAAGCCGGTAGTTATGCTTGGCAATAATGGTTTGACCGAAGGGGTACTGGCCGAGATCGAACAAGCGTTAGGGCACCATGAGCTCATCAAGGTGAAGATCGCCTCAGAAGATCGCGAAACTAAAGCCTTGATCGTGGAAGCTATCGTGCGTGAAACCGGCGCCTGTAACGTACAGGTCATCGGCAAAACGCTGGTTCTGTACCGCCCAACGCCAGAGCGTAAAATCTCGCTGCCACGCTAAGAATATCCTGAATCTCGACACAACATTGTGTAAAACGAGGGATTTCTGCGGGTAGGCGAGCAAAATGCCATGCTCCTGACGTTGATAAAAGGCCGCTATGCGGCCTTTTTCCTTTCTTTACAATCTATAAACATCGTAGCGGGAAATACGCCTTACAGGTATTCAACCTTGATAATTTCGTATTCCACTTCCCCACCCGGCGTACGGATAGTCACGACGTCATCCTGCTCTTTGCCAATCAGACCACGAGCGATCGGCGAGTTCACAGAGATCAGATTCTGCTTAAAATCAGCTTCGTCATCACCCACGATGCGGTAAGTCTGCTCTTCGTCGTTATCCAGGTTCAGCACGCTGACCGTGGAGCCGAAAATCACGCGGCCGTTGTTCGGCATCTTAGTGATATCGATCACCTGCGCATTAGACAGTTTCGCTTCGATATCTTTGATACGACCTTCGCAGAAGCCCTGCTGCTCGCGAGCGGCATGGTATTCAGCGTTTTCTTTCAGATCGCCGTGCTCACGCGCGTCAGCGATAGCTGCAATAATCTCAGGACGACGTACGGACTTCAGGAAATCCAGTTCTTCGCGCAGTTTTTCTGCACCACGTAAGGTCATCGGAATAGCTTGCATTGTTATACCTCTTTATCATTCCTTCATGGAACGGACGCCGCCGTTCCGCCACCGGACACGTCTTAACCATGGCCGGAGCAAAAAGAAAACCGACCCGGGAAGCAATCCCCAGGTCAGCAGCAATTTTCAATTTGATACGTATTTTACCCTGAAGTTCACTATGGGTCATCGTTTACTTTACAGGGCGTTGCACCGTAGTATGACGGCCTGGTTTCAGGTTGTTAGCGCGAGATTATGCGATTTCCCAGATTTATCATCGGATTGACTGCCGGTATAGCGCTCAGCGCTCAGGCCGCAAATATTGACGAGTACATCAACCAGCTTCCTGCTGGCGCGAACCTTGCTTTTATAGCGCAAAAGGTTGGCGCCCAGACGCCGGAGATAGACTTCCACGGCCAGCAGATGGCGCTGCCCGCCAGTACCCAGAAAGTGATTACCGCGCTGGCCGCGCTGTTGCAACTGGGGCCGGATTTCCGTTTCACCACGACGCTGGAAACCAAAGGCACCCTTGACGGCGGCGTGCTGAAAGGCGACCTGATTGCCCGTTTCGGCGGCGATCCGACGCTGAAGCGTCAGGATATTCGCAATATGGTCGCGGCGCTGAAAAAAGCCGGCGTGCAACGAATTGAAGGCAACGTGCTTATCGATACCTCGGTTTTCGCCAGCCACGATAAAGCGCCAGGCTGGCCGTGGAACGACATGACCCAGTGCTTCAGCGCCCCGCCTGCCGCGGCGATTATCGACCGTAACTGTTTCTCTGTTTCGCTCTATAGCGCACAGAAACCAGGCGATCTGGCCTTTATCCGCGTCGCATCTTATTATCCGGTCACCATGTTCAGCCAGGTACGGACGTTAGCGCGCGGCTCATCGGAAGCACAGTACTGCGAACTGGACGTCGTTCCGGGCGACCTCAACCGCTATACCCTCACCGGCTGCCTGCCACAGCGCAGCGAACCACTGCCGCTGGCGTTCGCCATTCAGGATGGCGCGGCGTATGCCGGAGCGATTATCAAAGCAGAACTGGCTGATGCGGGTATTACCTACAGTGGCACTCTGTTGCGTCAGACGCTAGCCAACGATCCGGGTACCGTATTGGCGACCACTCAGTCGGCGCCGCTGCATGACCTTCTGCGCATCATGCTGAAGAAATCGGACAACATGATTGCCGATACCGTCTTCCGCACGATCGGCCATGCGCGGATGGGCGTACCGGGGACCTGGCGCGCCGGTTCCGACGCGGTGCGACAAATTCTGCGCCAGCAAGCGGGCGTTGACCTCGGTAACACCATTATTGCCGATGGTTCCGGTCTGTCGCGTCACAACCTTATTGCGCCAGCGACAATGATGCAGGTACTGCAGTACATCGCTCAGCACGATAACGAACTCAACTTTATCTCGATGTTACCGCTTGCCGGGCACGATGGCTCTTTGCAGTATCGTGCTGGCCTCCATCAGGCAGGCGTCGACGGTAAAGTTTCCGCGAAGACCGGTTCGCTGCAAGGGGTGTATAACCTGGCAGGCTTCATCACAACGGCCAGCGGGCAGAAGATCGCTTTTGTCCAGTATCTCTCCGGCTATGCGGTACCGCCAGGCGATCAACGCAACCGCCGTATCCCGCTGGTGCGCTTCGAAAGCCGCTTGTATAAAGATTTGTACCAGAACAACTAAAACAAAAGGGCCGCATCAAATGCGGCCCTTTTTGATCCAACAGTACGCTGCCGGGAGACGTCAGGATTAACGTTTGTAGATGAATTCGACACCTTCTTCGTCGTCTTCGTCCCAATCGTCATCCCAATCTTCGTCATCTTCCCCTTCGGCTTCGGCTTCTTCAAGCTGCTGACGGTGATAGTCGTCCCACATAAACTCGACTTTCTCCGCCTTCTTCTCTTCTTCCGCCTGCACGATCGGGTTTTCGATGATGAAGGTCATCACGTCCCAACACAGATCTTTCACGCCCTGCTGGCTGGCTGCGGAGATCAGGTAGAACTTCTCTTCCCAGCCCAGCGCTTCGGCAATCGCCTTCGCTTTGGCTTCTGCTTCCGCTTTATCCATCAGGTCAATCTTGTTGAAGACCAACCAGCGCGGTTTGGAAGCCAGCTTCTCGCTGTATTTTTCCAGCTCGCCGATGATAATGCGCGCGTTTTCAACCGGATCGGAACCGTCGATCGGCTCGATGTCGATGAGGTGCAACAGCACACGGCAGCGTTCAAGGTGCTTAAGGAAGCGGATACCAAGGCCCGCGCCTTCCGCCGCGCCTTCAATCAGGCCCGGGATATCGGCGACCACGAAGCTCTTTTCGTTGTCCATTCGCACCACGCCAAGGCTCGGCACCAGGGTGGTAAACGGATAGTCGGCCACCTTCGGCTTCGCCGCGGATACTGCGCGGATGAAGGTGGATTTACCGGCATTCGGCATCCCCAGCATCCCGACGTCAGCCAACAACATCAGTTCGAGCTGCAGGTCACGTTTATCGCCTGGCGTACCCATGGTCTTCTGGCGCGGTGTACGGTTAACGGAAGATTTGAAACGGGTGTTGCCCAAACCGTGCCAACCGCCTTTAGCGACCATCAGACGTTGACCGTGCTTGGTCATATCACCCATGGTTTCGCCAGTCCCCTGGTCGATGACACGCGTCCCTACAGGCACTTTCACCGTGACATCTTTACCGCGTTTACCGGTACAGTCACGGCTCTGGCCATTCTGCCCGCGTTCTGCGCGGAAAGACTTTTCAAAACGGTAGTCGATCAGGGTGTTCAGGTTTTCGTCCGCTTCCAGCCAAACGTCGCCGCCATCACCGCCGTCGCCGCCGTCCGGGCCGCCTCGCGGAATATATTTTTCGCGGCGGAAGCTAACGCAACCATTGCCGCCGTCACCTGCTACGACCAGGATCGTTGCTTCATCTACAAACTTCATTTTACTCTCCGTAAATCATTCGCCTGAGCGGGGCAGCGGCACAACCGCTTCTCGCTTACGCCAACGTCCCCAAAGACGATGGCCAATGGCGGAATACATCGCGCCCGCAACCACGACAAACGCACCGAGATAACCAATCAGGTTTAACATCGGTCTGGCGAAAACATCGGGCCAGGCCATTGATAATAAATCAGAAAACAGTAGCGTAAACAGTGGCGTCAAAGTAATTAACGCGCTGACCTGCGCCGCCTGCCAGCGCGCCATGGCTTCCGCCAGCGCCCCGTAGCCGACCAGGGTATTCAGCCCGCAAAAAATCAGGCAAGCCAGTTGCCAGTCGCTTAACTGGGAGATTACCCCAGGTTTGGCGAGCGGCAGTAATGCAATCGTACATAAAGTGTACAGCAAAAAGAGTATCTGCTGTGACGCCAGACGCCGCAATAACACCTTTTGCGCGACGCCATAGCTTACCCACACCGTTGCCGCGGCGACGCCGAAAATTACCCCCCACGTGTAGTCCGTGAGACGGGTAAAGATTTCAATCAGGCTGGTGTTGAAGAACATGACCAACCCGCTGAGCAGCATCAGCGCCCCCACAACCTGGGTGCCGCGCATGCGCTCTTTCAGAATCACGACGCTTGCCACCATCATGCCGACCGGCGATAGCTGGCCGATCACCTGGGAAGCCGTGGGGCTGAGATATTGCAGGGAAGAGCTGAACAGAATGAAGTTGCCGAACAGACCGCCGGTGGCGATCGCTAACAAGACCAACCAGCGCGGCTTACGAAAAATACGCAGCGGCGGCAGTTTACCTTTGATAGCGAGGATCGCGCCAAGACCAATACTGGCCATCAAAAAGCGATAAAAGACCACCGTCGGCGGCTCCATCACTTCGAGAACCTGCTTCATTGCAATCGGCAACGCACCCCAACACATCGCGGTAGTAAGCGCCAAAAGAATGCCAATGCCGGCCTGCTGCTTCATGATACCCGTTTTCCCTGCAGAAATTTTTCCGGGATTCTAATGTAAAAAGCCCCGCAACGTGTTGCGGGGCTTTCATCCGTCACCAGGACGCGAAAAACTTATTCAGCAACGATGCTGATGAATTTACGGTTTTTCGGGCCTTTAACTTCGAACTTGACTTTACCGTCAGTCAAAGCGAACAGAGTGTGGTCACGGCCGCAACCAACGTTGGTGCCAGCGTGGAATTTGGTACCACGTTGACGAACGATGATGCTACCTGCCAGAACTGCTTCACCGCCGAAGCGTTTTACGCCCAGACGTTTAGCTTCTGAATCGCGACCGTTACGAGTCGAGCCGCCAGCCTTTTTATGTGCCATTTAAATCTACTCCCTCAAGTCTTAGGCGCTGATGCCAGTGATTTTCACATCAGTGAACCACTGACGGTGGCCTGCTTGCTTACGATAGTGTTTACGACGACGAAACTTAACGATTTTAACTTTCTCGCCACGACCGTGAGCAACAACTTCAGCTTTGATTACGCCGCCCTCAACGAAAGGAACGCCGATCTTGATTTCTTCACCGTTTGCGATCATCAGAACTTCAGCGAACTCAACAGCTTCGCCAGTTGCGATGTCCAGCTTTTCCAGGCGAACGGTCTGACCTTCGCTTACTCGGTGTTGTTTACCACCACTTTGGAAAACCGCGTACATATAAAACTCCGCTTCCGCGCACCTCTTCGTGTGATTCAGAGTGCGCTATAAATATTCACAATAGGGCGCGAATATTACGCAAAACGCGACCCTTTGACAAGAGCGATCATCGATCAACGCAGAAAAAAAACACAACTTTCACGCTAACGTTTATCTGCGCTGATTTTTCAGTACAATCATATCTTCTTTTAATTCTATCTTAATCCTTCTGTGATCCCACCTGGATTCGCGGTAACAGGACATTTGGCCCGGCTTTTGCGATGAATTTAGAAAAAATCAATGAGTTAACCGCGCAGGATATGGCGGGTGTCAATGCGGCAATCCTTGAGCAACTCGACTCAGATGTTCAGCTGATCAATCAGTTAGGCTATTACATCGTTAGCGGAGGCGGTAAACGTATTCGTCCGATGATCGCCGTGCTCGCCGCTCGCGCGGTGGGCTATCAGGGGGATGCGCATGTCAATATCGCCGCGCTGATCGAATTTATTCATACCGCGACCTTGCTGCATGACGATGTTGTCGATGAATCCGATATGCGTCGCGGCAAAGCCACGGCCAATGCGGCATTCGGCAACGCGGCCAGCGTACTGGTCGGCGATTTTATCTATACCCGCGCCTTCCAGATGATGACCCGTCTCGGTTCTCTGAAGGTGCTGGAAGTGATGTCAGAAGCCGTTAACGTCATCGCCGAAGGTGAAGTGCTGCAGTTGATGAACGTCAACGATCCGGATATCACCGAAGAAAATTATATGCGGGTGATTTACAGCAAAACCGCGCGACTCTTCGAGGCGGCTTCACAATGTTCAGGCATTTTGGCCGGTTGTACCGCGGAAGAAGAACGCGCATTGCAGGATTACGGCCGTTATCTCGGCACCGCTTTCCAGCTGATTGACGATCTGCTGGATTACAGCTCGGACGGCGAGCGCCTGGGTAAAAACGTCGGCGATGACCTGAACGAGGGCAAACCGACGCTGCCGCTGCTGCACGCCATGCGCCACGGCACCCCCGATCAGTCGGCGATGATTCGCGGCGCGATTGAACAAGGCAACGGGCGCCATCTGCTGGACGCCGTGCTTGAAACCATGGCAGACTGCGGTTCGCTGGAATGGACGCAGCAACGTGCGGAAGAAGAAGCGGATAAAGCGATCGCCGCGCTGCAAGTTCTGCCGAATACGCCATGGCGCGAAGCGCTCATCGGCCTTGCCCATATTGCCGTTCAGCGCGACCACTAATTCCCCTCTCCCTCTCCCGCGCGCACCACGCGGGAGAGTTCCAATAAAATCCGATTCCCTTCGAATAACGCCCAAGATCTCAATACATTCTGAATGTATAAGAATAATACAGGAACTTGTTAAACCCATACAAGAACCAGGGTATAGTGATTCAACCGTCCGTACCGACGTGCAGACAGTTATCACCAGGAGAATTTATGGATAAGTTCATCGACTGGCATTCAGCGGATATTATTGCCGGCCTTCACAAAAAGGGGACGTCGTTAGCAGCAGAATCGCGACGTCACGGACTCAGCTCTTCTACGCTTGCCAATGCGCTAACACGCCCGTGGCCGAAAGGCGAGCTCATCATTGCTAATGCACTAGGGACCGATCCATGGGTCATCTGGCCATCGCGTTACCACGACCCGATTACCCATCAGTTCATCGACAGAACGCAGATGATGCGCCAGAAGAGAAATAAGACTTAACGTGAGGGGAACTCGATAACAGCCCCCAGACGCACGTCAGAGGGCTGCTACCGCAGCAGGATTACTCTCCCTTAACGCGTTCGATGTTCGCGCCCAGGGCCTGCAGTTTATCTTCGATACGCTCATAGCCGCGATCGATATGGTAGATGCGGTCAACGATAGTCGTCCCTTCCGCAATACAACCCGCCAGCACCAGACTTGCCGATGCACGCAGGTCGGTCGCCATCACCTGAGCCCCGGACAACTGCGTGACGCCGTGGCAAATCGCCGTGTTGCTTTCGATTTCCGCGTGCGCGCCCATACGGATCAATTCCGGAATGTGCATGAAACGGTTTTCAAAGATGGTTTCGGTAATCACGCCAGTCCCTTCAGCCACCAGGTTGAGCAGCGTGAACTGCGCCTGCATATCCGTCGGGAAGCCCGGGTGCGGCGCGGTGCGTACATTAACCGCTTTAGGACGATTGCCGTGCATATCAAGGCTAATCCAGTCTTCACCAACCTCAATGTCCGCCCCTGCTTCACGCAGTTTCGCCAGTACCGCATCCAGGGTATCAGGCTGCGCATGACGGCAAAGGATTTTCCCGCCGGAGATCGCCGCGGCAACCAGGAAAGTACCCGTTTCAATGCGGTCCGGCAGCACACGGTACACACCACCGCCCAGGCGCGCAACGCCTTCAATGGTGATACGGTCGCTACCCTGACCGGTGATTTTTGCGCCCAACGCGTTAAGGAAGTTGGCAGTATCGACAATTTCCGGCTCACGAGCGGCGTTTTCGATGATGGTCGTGCCTTCAGCCAACGTCGCGGCACTCATGATAGTGACCGTCGCGCCTACGCTGACCTTGTCCATCACGATGTGCGCGCCTTTCAGACGCCCGTTGACCGACGCCTTCACGTAGCCTTCTTCCAGTTTGATTTCCGCGCCCAACTGTTCCAGACCGGTAATGTGCAGGTCGACCGGACGCGCACCGATAGCACAGCCGCCCGGCAGAGAAACCTGACCCTGGCCGAAACGCGCCACCAGCGGCCCCAACGCCCAAATGGAAGCACGCATGGTTTTCACTAAATCGTATGGAGCACAGAAAACATCAACCGGGCCGGCATCGATCCATACAGAACCATTGCGCTCAACTTTCGCGCCCAGCTGGCTCAGCAGCTTCATAGTGGTGTCGATATCTTTCAGCTTCGGTACGTTCTGGATTTCAATCGGCTCTTCGGCTAGCAGCGCGGCAAAGAGGATTGGTAGGGCAGCGTTTTTAGCGCCGGAAATGGTGACCTCGCCCTGAAGGCGAGTCGGCCCCTGAACACGGAATTTATCCATTGATTCTGTTCTCTGTTAAAAATTCATCAACGCGGTAGGGGATATCCCTACCGCTTAAAAGCCATTAAGTTTGCGATCGCGCGCCCATTCTTGCGGGGTAAACGCTTTGATCGACAGAGCATGGATACGGTTGTCGGCAATAAATTCCATCAGCGGTGCATAAACGGACTGCTGTTTTTTTACCCGACTCATGCCATCGAACATCTCCCCCACAGCGATAACCTGAAAGTGGCTGCCATCGCCAGAGACGTGGACTTCCTGAAGGGAGAGTGCGTTCATCAGCACGGTCTGAATTTCATGATTTTCCATGGGATCAAATTTTTCTGAGAGTGAAAACAGCCCAACATCTTAGAGGAAAGTGGCGCTGTCTTAAACAAGCAAAAAGCCCCATCGAATAGATTGACGGGGCTTTCAGAATAGCTTCAGTAATAACCTACTGAAAAAATTAAGGGATCATGTCAGCTGGCAGGTTGTAAAGACTGACCAACGTTTGCAAGTTTTCGCTTTTTCCAACGAGCTGCACCTCTTTGCCCTGCCGACGGATCAGCGCGACAAAATGGACTAACAACGCGACGCCAGCGCTATCGACCCGAGTGACCTCGTTGAGATCGATAATCGACACTCCCTCAGTCGCCTGCGCGCGCGCATTCCACAGCGACAGAATAAACTCTTGATCCAGCTCGCCGCGCAACGCCAGGCGTTCGCCGTCACGGTTCCAGCTCAGCTGTTCGCTCATTATTTTTTCTGTTCCAGGGTAATCGGCTGCGCGGAGATCGCTTTCAGTTGCGCGGTCAGACCGTCAATGCCTTTAGTCCGCAGCAGGTCGCTCCACTCGTTTTGCTTAGTGGTGATCATGCTGACGCCTTCGGCAATCATGTCGTAGGCCTGCCAGTTGCCGGTCTGGGTATTTTTACGCCACTGGAAGTCCAGGCGCACCGGAGGACGGCCGTTCGGGTCGAGGATGGTCACACGAATTGGAATGATAGTCGCACTGCCCAACGGCTGCTCAGGCGCGATTTGGTAGGTCTGGCCGTGGTACATCGCCAGCGCCTGGCCGTAAGCCTGTTTCAAGTAATCGTGGAACGCGGCAAAGTAAGCTTCACGTTGTGCAGGCGTCGCCTCTTTGTAATAACGGCCCAGCACCAGCGCACCGGCGTATTTCACCTGCACGTACGGCAGCAGTTCCTGATCGACGATGTCGCGCAGGTAGTTCGGATTAGCCTTGATCTTCGGCTGTTCGTTTTTCAGACGATCGAAGGTTTTCTGCGCCGCTTCGTCCATCAGCTTGTATGGGTTAGTCTGATCCGCGGCATGCGCGGCGGTCAACGGGGCAATCACCAGCATGGCGACCATGAGTAAGCGTTTAAACATATCTTGTCTCTCCTGAAATTAATGCGTCGTGCCAGCTGGCTGCGTAGCGTCAGTATGGCCTGCTTCCGCTGCTTTATCACTGCCAGAATTCTGATTATCGCCGCCCTTGCTGTTATAGAGGAATTGGCCAATCAGGTCCTCCAGCACCATCGCGGACTTGGTATCCTGGATCGTGCCGCCGTCTTTAAGAATAGCGGTCCCCAATTCCGGATCCTCGAAACCGATATTCAGTGCCAGGTACTGCTCGCCAAGTAAACCAGAAGTGCGAATCGCCAGCGAGCTGGTGTCCGGAATATGGTTGTAGCTGTCGTCGATATCGAGAGCGACACGCGGCAGATAGGTTTTCGGGTCGAGGGTGATATCCGCAACGCGGCCGACGACCACACCGCCAATACGCACTGGCGAGCGTGCCTTCAGACCGCCGATGTTATCGAAGGTTGCGTAAAGACGATAAGTCGGTTCGGTACGCAGCGAGGTGACGTTTGCCGCCTTCAGGCAGACAAACAACGCTGCCAGCAGCGCCGCCAGTAAGAACACACCTACCCAGATCTCATTTTTTTTCGTTTGCATGAACTTAATTCCCAAACATCAGCGCAGTCAGCACAAAATCCAGCCCCAGAACCGCCAGCGACGAATGCACCACAGTGCGCGTCGTTGCCCGGCTGATCCCAGCGGAAGTGGGGATAGCGTCATAACCATTGAATAACGCAATCCAGGTCACCGTAATGGCGAAAACCAGACTTTTAATCAGGCAGTTAACCAGATCCATCCGCCAGTCGACGGCATTTTGCATCGCGGTCCAGAAGAACCCGGCATCGATGCCTTTCCAACTTACGCCGACCAGCGAGCCGCCCCAGATACCCACCGCGACGAAAATAATCGTCAGTAGCGGTAGCGAAATAACCCCGGCCCAGAAACGCGGCGAAATGACGCGGCGCAGCGGATCCACCGCCATCATCTCCATACTGGAGAGCTGTTCGGTGGCGCGCATCAAACCAATCTCGGCGGTTAACGCCGAACCGGCGCGCCCGGCGAACAGCAGCGCGGCGACGACCGGCCCCAGTTCGCGCAGCAGAGACAGCGCCACCAGCATGCCCAGGCTGGTTTCCGCGCTATAGGTTGTTAAGACCAGATAGCCCTGCAGCCCCAGCACCATGCCGATGAACAGCCCAGAAACGATAATGATCAGCATCGATAACACGCCAACGTTATAGAGCTGACGTACCAGCAGCGGCGCATGCTTACGAAATTCCGGCTTACCCACCACGGCGTTGAAAAGCATTAATCCGGCGCGCCCAAAGGCCGCGGTGGTTTTGATCCCGCGATGCCCGAGCGATGCCAGCGCATTGAGTAGCATGAGTCGTTTAACTCCCTTTGCCTAATAAATCATGGCGATAGTCGCCCGCTGGATAGCGGAACGGCACCGGGCCGTCAGCGATACCATCAATGAACTGGCGCACGCGCGGGTCGCTATTTTCCCGCAGGGACGCCGCGCTGCCGTGGGCAACGATTTTCTTATCTGCCACGATATATGCGTAATCCGCAATGCTGAGCACTTCCGGTACGTCGTGTGATACCACGATGCAGGTCACCCCCAGGGTACTATTCAGCTCTGATATAAGTTTAACCAGGACGCCCATGGTAATGGGATCTTGCCCGACAAAAGGTTCATCAAACATGATGAGATCCGGTTCAAGGGCGATCGCCCGCGCCAGCGCCGCGCGCCGCGCCATCCCCCCGGAGAGCTCCGAAGGCATCAACTGCGCCGCGCCGCGTAGCCCAACCGCTTCCAGCTTCATCATCACGGTGGTGTGCAGCAACGCTTCAGGCAGGCGCGTATGTTCGCGCAGCGGATAAGCCACGTTATCAAACACATTCATGTCGGTGAACAGCGCGCCGGACTGGAACAGCATACTCATGCGCTTACGAACGGTGTACAGGCGCGAGCGCGTCATCTGCGGCACGTTTTCACCATCGAACAGGATCTCGCCACTGTCCGGCGGGATCTGTCCACCGATCAACCGCAGCAGGGTCGTCTTGCCGATCCCCGATGGCCCCATGATGGCGGTAATCTTGCCGCGAGGCACCGATAGCGAGATATCGTCGAAGATCACACGGTCGCCCCGAGAGAAACGAATACCGCGAACGTCGACTAAATTCGCCAGAGTTTGGCTCATAAAATCATCCTTACTAAACCTTCGAGCTAAGCATGGCGCTTTCTTTCACCACAAACCCAACATTTTTACAGAATCTTACCTGCCCGGGTTAGCGAAAGCTGGCATTTGTTTTACTTTTGCCACACATAAAGTCAAAATTAAGAATTCGTTACGCTGCGTACGGACGGCCAGCGAGGCGACGATTATACCTGAAGAAAGGACTTTAGATGCTCTTAGCAACGGCTCTGTTAATAATTGGTTTACTGCTGGTGGTTTACAGCGCCGATCGTCTGGTATACGCCGCTTCAATATTGTGTCGCATGATGGGGATCCCGCCGCTTATCATCGGGATGACGGTGGTCAGTATCGGCACCAGCTTGCCGGAGATCATCGTTTCCGCCGCCGCCTCCCTGCACGGGCAGACCGATCTGGCGATCGGCACCGCGCTGGGATCCAACATGACGAATATTTTATTAATTCTCGGTCTTGCCGCCTTGCTCCATCCATTTACCGTGCATTCTGATATCCTGCGCCGCGAATTACCGCTAATGTTGCTGGTCAGTTTGCTGGCGGGGTTTGTGCTCTACGATGGTCAGCTGTCGCGTCTGGATGGCCTGTTTTTACTGGCGTTGGCCATACTGTGGCTGGTCTTCACCATTAAAATAGCTCGCCTGGCGGAACGCCAGGGAACCGATAGCCTGACTCAGGAGCAACTGGCGGAACTGCCGCGCGGCGGCTCGCTGCCTGTTGCTCTGCTCTGGCTCGGCGTTGCGATGATTATCATGCCAATGGCGACCCGCATGGTGGTGGATAACGCGACGGTGTTGGCAAACTATTTCGCGATAAGCGAACTGACGGTCGGTTTAACGGTTATCGCCATCGGCACCAGCCTGCCGGAACTGGCCACCGCTATCGCTGGTGCACGAAAAGGGGAAGACGATATCGCCATCGGGAATATCATTGGCGCCAATATCCTTAACCTTGTACTGGTTCTCGGGCTGCCGGCGCTTATCGCGCCTGGCGCCTTCCCTGCCGAAGCCTTTACGCGCGACTACAGCATCATGCTGCTGGTCAGCGTGATCTTCGCGCTGCTGTGCTGGCGCCGTAAACGCCAGCCGGGGCGTGTCGCGGGCGCCTTGTTGGTCGGCGGTTTTGTGGTTTGGTTAGCGGTGCTGTTCTGTTCAGCGCCGTTCTTCGTTGAATGAATCGGGATAACATCATGTCGCAAATAGATTTGCCAACGGATTTTGACTTTCAACAAGCAGGACGTCAGGTTCTGGAAATTGAACGTGAAGGTCTGGCCCAGCTCGATCAATATATTAATGAAGATTTCACCCGCGCCTGTGAAACGATTTTCCGCTGCGGCGGCAAAGTCGTGGTCATGGGCATGGGCAAATCCGGCCATATCGGGCGCAAAATGGCGGCGACATTCGCCAGTACCGGCACCTCTTCCTTCTTTGTCCACCCTGGCGAAGCCGCTCATGGCGATCTGGGAATGGTCACGCCGCAGGATGTGGTCATTGCGCTGTCAAACTCCGGCGAATCAAACGAAATACTGGCGCTGATCCCCGTACTTAAGCGCCAGCAGGTGCCGCTTATCTGCGTGACGAGCCGTCCTGACAGCAGCATGGCGCGCGCTGCCGATATTCATCTGTGCGTAAAAGTGCCAAAAGAGGCCTGCCCGCTTGGGCTGGCGCCGACCTCCAGCACCACCGCCGCACTGGTGATGGGCGACGCCCTCGCCGTGGCGCTGCTCGAAGCGCGCGGCTTTACCGCTGAAGATTTTGCCCTGTCGCACCCCGGCGGCGCACTTGGTCGTAAGCTGCTGTTGCGAGTCAATGATATTATGCACACCGGTGATGAAATCCCGCACGTCGGTATTCAGGCCACCTTGCGCGATGCGTTGCTGGAAATCACGCGTAAGAATTTAGGCATGACGGCCATCTGCGATGATGAGATGAACATTATTGGCATCTTCACCGATGGCGACCTGCGCCGTGTATTCGATACCGGTGTCGATATGCGCAACGCCAGCATCGCGGAAGTGATGACTCCTGGCGGGATCCGCATCCGTCCAGGTATGCTGGCGGTGGATGCGCTGAACCTGATGCAATCCCGTCATATAACCTGCGTGCTGGTTGCCGATGGCGACCGGCTGTTAGGTGTGGTACATATGCACGATCTCCTGCGCGCTGGCGTAGTGTAAGTAAGGATAAAATATGAATAATGCTGATGCCCAGGTCACAACCTGCTATGGGCCGGTAAGCCAGGAATTTATCGATCGGGCGGCGAAGATCCGTTTACTGATCCTCGACGTCGACGGCGTACTCTCCGACGGCCTTATCTATATGGGCAACAATGGCGAAGAGCTGAAAGCGTTTAACGTCCGCGATGGCTACGGGATCCGCTGCGCGCTGACTTCCGGTATTGAAGTGGCGATTATTACCGGGCGAAAAGCTAAACTGGTAGAAGACCGTTGCCAGACGCTGGGCATTACGCATCTGTATCAAGGACAATCCGATAAGCTATTGGCGTTTCGCGAATTATTAAGCAAACTGGCGGTTCGCCCGGATGAAGTGGCTTATATCGGCGACGATTTGATCGACTGGCCGGTGATGGCGGAAGTCGGTTTAAGCGTCGCGGTCGCCGATGCGCACCCGCTTCTGTTGCCGCGTGCGAATTATATCACCCGAATTAACGGCGGACGCGGTGCGGTACGCGAAGTCTGCGATTTGTTACTATTGGCGCAGGGCAAGCTTGATGAGGCCAAAGGGCAATCAATATGAGTAAAACCAGACGTTGGGTTATCATCTTACTATCGCTGGTCGCGTTGATCCTGATCGGCCTGAACCTGGCGAGTACGGACGACACCGCGGCCGTCGCGGTCAATCCTAACGATCCGACGTATAAAAGCGAGCACACTGACACCGTGGTGTATAGCCCGGAAGGCGCGCTGAGCTATCGTCTGATAGCCGAGCACGTCGAGTATTTTTCCGAACAGGAAGTCTCGTGGTTCACCAACCCGGTGATGACCACCTTTGATACCAATAAGGTTCCGACCTGGTCGATCAGAGCGGATAAAGCCAAGTTAACCAACGACCGTATGCTGTATCTTTACGGCCACGTTGAGGTCAACGCGCTGAGCGCCGACTCTCAACTGCGCAAAATTACGACCGATAACGCACAGGTAAACCTGGTGACCCAGGATGTAACCTCTGACGATATGGTGACGTTGTACGGAACAACATTTAATTCCAGCGGCCTGAAAATGCGCGGGAACCTACGCAGCAAAAATGCCGAGCTGATTGAAAAGGTTAGAACCTCTTATGAAATTCAGAACAAACAAACTCAGCCTTAACATTGCGCTCGCCAGCGCGCTTCTGGCCGCCAGCCTGCCGGCGCTGGCAAAAACCGGTGATACCGATCAGCCGATTCATATCGAATCCGATCAGCAGTCGCTGGATATGCAGGGCAATGTGGTGACCTTTACCGGCAACGTGGTCGTCACCCAGGGAACCATTAAGATCAATGCCGATAAAGTAGTCGTCACCCGCCCTGGAGGTGAAAAAGGCAAAGAAGTCATCGACGGTTTCGGCAACCCGGCGACGTTCTACCAGATGCAGGACAACGGCAAACCGGTGAAAGGCCGCGCCTCGAAAATGCATTATGAGTTGCAAAACGACTTTGTGGTGCTGACCGGCAACGCGCACCTGGAGCAGCTGGATAGCAATATTCAGGGCGACAAAATCACCTATCTGGTGAAAGAGCAGAAAATGCAGGCCTTCAGCAACAAAGGCGGTCGCGTGACCACGGTCCTGGTGCCTTCGCAGTTGCAGGACAAAAGCGGCGATCAGCAAAAGAAAGGTAAGTAATCCGTTATGGCAACATTAACTGCAAAGAACCTCGCCAAAGCCTACAAAGGCCGCCGCGTGGTAGAAGACGTCAGTCTGACCGTCAACTCCGGCGAAATTGTCGGTCTGCTTGGTCCGAACGGCGCCGGTAAGACCACCACCTTTTACATGGTGGTCGGTATCGTACCGCGCGACGCCGGCAACATTATCATCGATGATGAAGATATCAGTTTGCTGCCGCTGCACGCCCGCGCGCGCCGCGGTATCGGTTATTTGCCGCAGGAAGCCTCGATCTTCCGCCGCCTGAGCGTCTACGACAACCTGATGGCGGTTCTGCAGATTCGCGACGATCTCAGCAGCGAGCAGCGCGACGATCGCGCCAAAGAGCTGATGGAAGAATTCCATATCGAACATCTGCGCGATAGCTTAGGCCAGGCGCTCTCCGGTGGTGAACGCCGCCGCGTCGAAATTGCCCGCGCCTTAGCGGCAAACCCGAAGTTCATTCTACTGGATGAACCTTTCGCCGGGGTCGATCCGATCTCCGTTATCGACATCAAACGCATCATCGAACACCTGCGCGACAGCGGGCTTGGCGTCCTTATCACTGATCATAACGTCAGGGAAACGCTGGCGGTCTGCGAACGTGCTTATATCGTGAGCCAGGGCCACCTGATCGCCCACGGCACCCCGCAGCAAATCCTTGAAGACGAGCAGGTTAAACGCGTGTACCTTGGGGAAGACTTCAGACTCTGATAGGGTAGAGGTTATAGACGTTTTAGCCGGAGATATTGACCCTGAACATGAAGCAAGGTTTGCAATTAAGGCTAAGCCAACAGCTTGCCATGACGCCTCAACTGCAGCAGGCTATCCGCTTGTTGCAGTTGTCCACGTTAGAACTCCAGCAAGAACTCCAGCAAGCTCTGGAGAGTAACCCGTTGCTCGAGCAAACCGATCTTCACGAAGAGGTTGAAACCCAAGAAACCGAGGACCGCGAGTCCCTGGATACCGTTGACGCGCTCGAACAGAAAGAGATGCCGGAAGAGCTCCCGCTGGACGCCAGTTGGGATGAGATCTACACCGCCGGCACGCCATCGGGCAATGGCGTCGACTATCAGGATGACGAACTACCTATCTATCAGGGTGAAACTACGCAAAGCCTGCAGGATTACCTGATGTGGCAGGTGGAACTCACCCCCTTCACCGACACCGACCGTGCCATTGCCACTTCGATCGTCGACGCCGTTGACGATACCGGCTACCTCACCATTCCTGTTCTGGATATCGTCGACAGCATTGAAGACGACGACATTGGCATTGAGGAAGTCGAAGCGGTTCTCAAACGCGTACAGCGCTTTGATCCGGTCGGCGTCGCCGCCAAGGATCTGCGCGACTGCCTGTTAATCCAACTTTCACAGTTTGCGAAAGAGACGCCGTGGTTGGAAGAAGCTCAGTTGATCATCAGCGAACATCTCGATCTGCTGGCCAATCACGACTTCCGCAGCCTGATGCGCGTGACCCGGTTGAAAGAAGAGGTGCTGAAAGAAGCGGTATGCCTGATCCAGTCACTGGATCCGCGCCCAGGCCAGTCCATTCAGACCAGCGAGCCGGAATACGTCATCCCGGACGTACTGGTGCGCAAGAGCAGCGGTCGCTGGGTCGTCGAGCTCAACTCCGACAGCATTCCGCGCCTGAAGATCAACCAGCAATACGCCGCGATGGGCAGCAACGCGCGCAATGACGCCGACAGCCAGTTTATCCGCAGTAACCTGCAGGAAGCCCGCTGGCTGATCAAGAGCCTTGAGAGCCGTAACGACACCCTGCTGCGCGTCAGCCGCTGCATCGTTGAACAGCAGCAAGCCTTCTTTGAACAGGGCGAAGAGTTTATGAAACCGATGGTACTGGCGGATATCGCCCAGGCCGTCGAGATGCACGAATCGACGATTTCACGCGTTACCACACAAAAATATCTGCACAGTCCGCGCGGTATTTTTGAATTGAAGTATTTCTTCTCCAGCCACGTGAATACCGAAGGCGGCGGCGAGGCATCGTCCACCGCAATTCGCGCGCTGGTGAAGAAGTTAATCGCCGCGGAAAACCCCGCGAAGCCGTTGAGCGACAGCAAGCTCACCACCATGCTCTCCGATCAGGGTATTATGGTGGCGCGCCGCACTGTTGCTAAGTACCGAGAGTCTTTATCCATTCCGCCGTCAAACCAGCGCAAACAGCTGGTTTGACACAACCGATAAGGAAGACGCTATGCAGCTCAACATTACAGGACACAACGTCGAAATCACTCCCGCCCTGCGCGACTTCGTCACCTCGAAGTTCGGCAAACTGGAGCAGTTTTTCGATAGGATCAATCAGGTCTATATTGTGTTAAAAGTAGAGAAGGTGACGCAAATCGCGGATGCCAATTTGCATGTCAACGGCGGCGAAATCCATGCCAGCGCGGAAGGGCAGGATATGTATGCCGCTATCGATGGCCTCATCGATAAGCTGGCAAGACAGTTAACAAAACATAAAGATAAACTGAAACAACACTAATTGTCCGGGCGATCGCCCTTGTCCGCAGCCCGCGGATAAGGGCAGCTCAGGTGAAATTATGATGAACAACGATTCCGCTCTACAACTGAGCAATGTCCTTAACCAGGAATGTACCCGTAGCCAGGTTCACTGCCAGAGCAAGAAACGCGCGCTGGAAATCATCAGCGAACTGGCGGCAAAGCAGTTAGGTTTACCGCCACAGGTGGTATTTGAAGCGATCCTCACCCGTGAAAAAATGGGCAGTACCGGGATCGGCAACGGCATTGCGATCCCTCACGGTAAACTCGAAGAGGATACCCTGCGCGCCGTTGGCGTTTTTGTGCAGCTGGAAACGCCGATCGCTTTCGATGCGATCGACAATCAACCGGTCGATCTGCTGTTTGCCCTGCTGGTGCCAGCCGATCAAACCAAAACCCACCTGCATACGCTCTCGTTGGTCGCCAAACGTCTGGCAGACAAAACCATCTGCCGTCGCCTTCGCGCTGCGGTGAGCGATGAAGAGTTGTATGAGATCATCACCGAAGCAGGCAGCAGCGATGACGCTTAACCAAAGTCGCGACTTAACCTTTATCGTACTGAGGAGAAACGGTACATGGTACTGATGATCGTCAGCGGCCGCTCTGGCTCGGGGAAATCCGTCGCCCTGCGAGCGCTGGAAGATATGGGCTTCTACTGCGTAGACAACCTGCCGGTGGTGCTGTTGCCCGATCTGGCGCGAACGCTGGCCGACCGCAATATTTCCGCGGCCGTTAGCATCGACGTGCGTAACATGCCGGAATCGCCGGAAATCTTCGAACAGGCAATGAATAATCTGCCGGACTCCTTTTCGCCGCAGCTGCTGTTCCTTGATGCCGACCGCAACACTCTGATCCGCCGTTACAGCGATACCCGTCGTTTACACCCACTCTCCAGCAAAAATCTGTCGCTGGAAAGCGCGATCGATGAAGAGAGCGATCTGCTTGAGCCGCTGCGTTCCCGCGCGGATCTGATCGTCGATACTTCTGAAATGTCGGTGCACGAACTGGCCGAGATGCTGCGTACTCGCCTGTTAGGCAAACGCGAACGCGAACTGACGATGGTGTTTGAATCTTTCGGTTTCAAACACGGTATCCCTATCGACGCTGACTACGTCTTTGACGTACGCTTCCTGCCTAACCCACACTGGGATCCGAAGCTGCGCCCGATGACCGGTCTGGATAAGCCTGTTGCCGCCTTCCTCGATCGCCATACGGAAGTGCACAACTTTATTTATCAGACCCGTAGCTATCTTGAGCTATGGTTACCGATGCTGGAAACCAATAACCGCAGCTATCTGACGGTAGCCATTGGTTGTACTGGCGGTAAGCACCGCTCGGTTTATATCGCCGAGCAGCTGGCTGACTACTTCCGCTCGCGCGGCAAGAACGTGCAGTCTCGTCACCGGACGTTGGAAAAACGTAAATCATGACCGTAAAGCAGACCGTTGAAATCACCAATAAGCTGGGCATGCACGCGCGCCCGGCAATGAAGCTGTTCGAGCTGATGCAGAATTTCGATGCGGAAGTGCTGCTGCGCAACGATGAAGGCACGGAGGCGGAAGCCAATAGCGTCATCGCCCTGCTGATGCTTGATTCCGCCAAAGGGCGGCAAATTGAGGTGGAAGCCAGCGGTCCACAGGAAGCCGAGGCGCTGGCTGCGGTGATCGCGCTGTTCAACGCCGGGTTTGACGAAGACTAATTTCCCCCTGCGGGCCAGACGGGGCGGCATGATTAATGCAGCTTATGCGCCCGCATAAAGCCTTCCCCACCTAACTGACGCATCTGGCGTAGGATCCACGCCTGCCGGCTACGCACATAGCCTGACGGCGCATCGGCGCGAAAACGGATCGGGTTGGGCAACACCGCGGCCAACAGCGCCGCCTCGGAAGGGGTTAACCGGCTGGCTGGCTTGTGAAAATAGCGCTGCGCCGCTGCTTCAACGCCGAAGGTGCCAGCGCCAAACTCGGCGATATTCAGATACACAGTGAGAATGCGTTTCTTGCTCCAGACGGTTTCGAGACCTACCGTCAGCCCCACTTCCAGCCCTTTGCGCAGCCAGCTGCGGCCATCCCATAAAAACAGGTTTTTCGCCGTCTGCTGCGACAGCGTCGAGGCGCCGCGGATCCGATTTTCGTTACGCTCATTATGCGCCAGCGCCTTTTCGATCGCCGGAACATCAAAACCCCAGTGATCGGGGAATTTCTGATCCTCAGCGGCGATCACCGCCAATCCCATCCAGGGTGAAATCTCATCCATCCCTACCCAGTCGGAGCGAGCGACGTAGTGAAAATCGCCGGAGAGCCAGGCGCTGACCTGGCGCTCCAGCATCACCGCCGAAAACGGCACCGGCAGGACGCTGAATAGCGCGATACCGCCACCCCAAAAAACAGCGCAAACCAGTAGCAGCCGCAACAACAGACGCTTAATCATCGCCAGCGGCGCGAACCCTGTTCTCATTCCGCGAGAACCAGCACGCGGTCAACCAGCTTCTCAATGCCGCTGGCAGCCTGAGCGATATCCTGCGCCAGCATATAAGCCGGCGTCGTGACCACTTTGTTGTCTTCATCAACCACAATATCGTCAACCGGGCACGGAACATGTTCAGCGCCCATCTCTTCCAGCAGCTCGGCGGTATCCGGGTCGGTGCCGATGGTTACCCGCAGCGACGTTGGAAAAATCTTCGGCAACAGCGCTGGCGCGATACACATAAAGCCCAGCGGTTTACCCGCTTCGTGCATCGCCAGCGTCAATGTCTGCAGATCGCGGTCAACCGCACATTCGCTGCCCTGCGCCGCAAAATTACTCAGATTTTTCGCCGCGCCGAAACCGCCGGGCACAATCAGCGCATCCAGCTCATCCGCCCGGGCACTCGCCAGCGGCTGGATAGCGCCACGCGCAATACGCGCGGCTTCAATCAACACGTTGCGGCTTTCCGCCATCGCCTCGCCGGTCAGGTGGTTGATAACGTCGGTTTGCGCTTTATCCGGCGCGAAGCAGATCGCCTGCGCGCCACGGCGCGCAATAGCCAGCAGGGTGATCACCGCTTCATGGATTTCCGCGCCGTCGTAGACGCCACAACCGCTCAGTACCACGCCAATTTTCTTCATCTTGCTAACCCCTTAGCGCAACTCTATGAAACAAGTAAATAATTTTGATTTACTCGCTATGCTTCACATATTTTACCGATTCACGTAACAAATTATTTATGGTTTGCTATCTTAATGAGCGAGCAAACTAAATCCTCAGGTTGCGCCGTGTAAAAAATCATTCAAACGATTCTGGCTCAACAACCAGTTCCCTGGTGTTGGCGCAGTATTCGCGCACCCCGGTTTATCCGGGGTCATTTTTTACCCGCCGCCGCAATCCAGGCTTTCAATATCGCGACATCGTTTTGCCATTCGGATTTCATCTCTTCTACCCATTCACCGACGTTATCTTCCCAGGCCGGTAAATCAGGGGTTTGGATCTGCTGTCCCAACTGCTGGATGTGACGCAAGCCAATCGAGCCTGCCGCGCCCTTAATTTTGTGCCCTTCATCGACGATGCCTTTCTGGTCACGGGCGGTGAGGTTTGATTCCAGCACCGACATATAACCTGGCATCATCTTCTCGAACACCGCCAGCCCGTCAGTAATCAGTTTCGGGCCGACCAGATCGATATACTGCTCCAGCATATCGGTATCCAGTACCGATGCCGATTTCGCCACGTCCACCACAGGCTGTTCATGCCCGTCGTCTTCCGGGGCATCCCAGAATTTCTTGATGATGGCGGTTAACGCCGGAACCGAGAGCGGTTTGCTCAGTACGTCGTCCATCCCGGCATCGAGGTACTCTTTCTTGTTCTTCAATACGTTGGCGGTGAGCGCCACCAGCGGCGGTAGTTCATCGGCGGCATAGCGCTGCTTCAACTGCCGCGAGATATCCAGGCCGGTCATATCCGGCAGTTGAATATCCAACAGCACCAGGTCGTATTCACCGGGCTCGAACATCTCCAGTGCGGCCTTACCGGTCATCGCGACATCCACGCTGTTACCCAGTTTTTCCAGTACCGAACGCGCGACGATAACGTTCAATTCGATATCTTCCACCAGCAGCACGTTCAGCGCCGGTAATGGCATGTCGTCTTCGGCCAGCGTATCTTCAACTTCGTCAGCCACCGCAGGCGCATGGACGGTCAGCGTAAAGGTAGCCCCCTGCCCCGGATGGCTACTCACGCTGATATCGCCACCCATATTGCGCGCCAGACGCCGCGACACCGCCAGACCGATGCCGGTTCCGGTCGCCGGCTTGCCGCCGTGGCTGTCTTTCACCTGGTAATACATGGCGAAGATTTTATCCTGCTCCGCCTGCGGGATACCGATACCGGAATCTTCCACTTCGAAATGCAGGATATCGCCCTCGTCGTAGCGGATACGCACGGTCACATTACCCTGCTGGGTAAACTTCACCGCGTTACTGATCAGATTCCACAGGATCTGCCGCAAACGCGTGCCATCGGTGATCACTTTATGCGGCAGCGGCTGGTTCGGCTCCATCACGAAGCGTAATCCCTTCTGCTGCGCCTGCAGGCCAGAGAGGTTTTCCAGATCGGCGAGGAAGCCGGTGAAATCGACTTCCTGATTATCGAGCTGAACTTTGCGCCGCTCCATTTTATCCATATCGATAATATCGTTGAAGATATTCCCCAGCGTCACCGCCGAGACATGGATCGTTTTCAGATATTTTTCCTGCTCGCCGGTCAGATCGGTATCCAGCAGAATACGACTGAGCCCAACGATGCCATTAAGCGGCGTGCGCAGCTCATGGCTGATCGTTGAGATAAAGGTGGTCTTGTCGCGGCTGGCGCGCTCCAGCGCGTCCTGATAGCGCTTACGCTCGGTAATATCGCGGCCGAAGCCCATTAGGCCGCGGCGTTTGCCCACGCGGTCATAATAGGGAACCTTGCGGATCTCAAAGCAGGCTTTACGCCCATCGGGATAATCGAGCCACTGTTCGTAGGTCAACGAGACGTTATGACGGAAGACCTTCTCATCGGTCTCCAGCACTTTGAGCGCCGCTTCTTCGGTATAGACATCTTGCGGTTTCAGGTGAATCAGCTGTTTTTCGCTTTTGCCGGTCAACAGTTCCATCGCCCGATTACAGCCGGAAAATTCTTTATCTTCGTTACGGTAGAACACCAGATCCGGAGAGGCGTCGAGGAAAGAACGCAGGAAGGAGGATTGTTGCTCCAGCTGAATCTGCGTCTCTTCACGCTCTTTCATCTCTATTTTCAGCTGTTCCAGCGTGGTTTCACGTTCCGCCTCCGCTTTTTCACGCTCGCCAATCTCCTGATTCAGCTGAGCAATGTTGTCTTTGAGCTGCACATTAAGCTTAAGGTCGCGCTCGCGCATCTCTTCCAACTTTTCCACCAGCCGCGAAAGGCGCTGGCGCGACTCTTCCAACTGTTCGACCACCACCGACAGGAAATAGACCGCCCAGGGGGTAATCAGCAGGCCGAAAAAGATAGAGCGGATGACATCGATACTTTCCACCTGCCCATGCAACACCATGGTCACGGCCATCTGCACCACGATAGCCAGCACCACCAGCGCCAGGGCGAGCAGCATTGAAAAGCGCACCAGACCCAGTTTCATCATCAGGTCGACATAGTACTGCGCCAGCATACGAATTTGCTTCATGAGGGATTCCTTAGCGACAACTCCGCTCAATAATACCCAATTCTGAACAATACGCTGTAAGTTGTGCAAAAAATGCGGCGGTTATCAGCAGTTAAGGGCGCGAAGCATTAGCCGGGCTGGATCCATGGCATCCCCAGCGCCGATCCCTGAACGCCATGGAGAGCGAGGTACTTATCCAGCTCAACCATCCCGGTCCAGCGGTTTTCGCACCACAGCGGCGCCAGCAGCGTCGGACGACGGGCGCTGGCCGAAATCCGGTGGTAAATCACCTCCGGCGGCGTATGGCGAATCATCTCACCGGCGGTGACGGTGTAGTCATCCAGCGCGATACCGCTCAGGCGCCCCGCCTGCCAGGCCTTAGCCATGATGCTGCCGGTCACGATATGCAGCGGATGCAGCTTAACGCCATCCACCCCGGTTTCGACCACCTGCTCCAGGGTTTGCAGGCACAGCTGTTGCGTTTCTCCCGGTAGGCCGACAATAAGATGCGCGCAGACCTTCAGCCCACGTTCCCGCGCCAGCCGGGTCGTCTGCTGGTAACAGGCGAAATTATGGCCGCGATTGATGCGATGCAGCGTTTTATCGTGCGCGGTTTGCAACCCCAGTTCCAGCCAGATTTCATAGCCCTGCTCACGGTATTCGCTGAGCAGATCCAGCACCGCATCAGGAACGCAGTCGGGGCGGGTTCCGACGCATAATCCAACGATGTTGGCCTGACTCACCGCCTGCTGATACATCGAGCGTAATTGCCGAACTTCGGCGAACGTGCTGGTATAAGCCTGAAAATAGGCAAGATAGCGTTTAGCGCGGTTGACCAACTGCGCCTGATGCGCCAACTGTTCGGTAATAGATCGGTACTGCTGGCTCTCGTCGGCGAAGGAAGCGACATGACAGAAAGTACAGCCGCCTCGGCCAATCGTCCCATCGCGGTTCGGGCAGCTAAATCCACCATGCAGCGTCAGTTTATGTACCTTTTCGCCATAGCGGCGCGTAAGATCCCCACCAAACATATTGACTAATTTTTGTAACTGCATAATCTGATAGACCGGCCTGAAGAAAGGGGCCAAGCCTGCCATTTTTAGCCTCCGACGGCGATGACCTGGATCAATCGTCAGCGCGGCCGCTTAGCTCATTGCATAATCAATCAAAATAAACGCCGTTTCATTCACACCTCCGGTAATAACATTTACTTATACTTTCGCGCTAAGTTTCAATTATCTTTGCCTCCGTAAAAAACAGTTTTATTTCCTGCCGTTAAGAAAATTAACAGATAAATACTCTGCTATAAAAAAACAATTCAGCACAGAAAGGTAATCTTAGGCCACGGATATAGTGAGACAGATCACACTAGATTGTGCATCCCGGAGAGTTTATATGCCTTTAAAAAAACAACAATTCTTTTTAAAATCATAAAATTAAACATCTCATAGCACATTTTTGTATAAATAAGATTGCCATTTGACGTCAGTGTGGATTCTCGATAAGTTGGGAATCCGCTGGAAGCTTTCTGGATGAGCGCTCTGCTCATCATATTTATGCAGTAATTGAGATTCCCTCTTAACAGCAAGTCCTCAAACTTGTGTACCGATGCGAAAAGGATTTAAAGAGGGCGAATGCGAGGTGTAAACCCCGTCGCCATGCTCTTTCTGTGCCCGTGCGCAACGGTTCGGAGGGTGTCCCGTAGAGCCTGGGGAGGTTCACTGATATGTTGTACGACAAATCCCTTGAGCGGGATAACTGTGGTTTCGGCCTGATCGCCCACATAGAAGGCGAACCTAGCCACAAGGTAGTGCGCACCGCTATACACGCACTGGCCCGAATGCAGCACCGCGGCGCGATCCTTGCCGATGGTAAAACCGGCGACGGTTGCGGACTGCTGCTACAAAAACCCGATCGTTTCTTCCGTATCGTTGCGGAAGAACGCGGCTGGCGTTTAGCCAAAAACTACGCCGTCGGGATGCTGTTCCTGAATAAAGACCCCGAACTGGCAAGCGCCGCGCGCCGTATCGTTGAAGAAGAGCTGCAACGCGAAACCTTGTCTATCGTTGGTTGGCGCGATGTGCCGACTAACGAAGGCGTTCTCGGTGAAATCGCCCTCTCCTCGCTGCCTCGTATCGAACAAATTTTTGTTAACGCCCCGGCAGGCTGGCGCCCGCGCGATATGGAGCGCCGTTTATTCATTGCGCGCCGCCGCATCGAACAGCGTCTGCTGGAAGACAAAGATTTCTACGTTTGTAGCCTGTCTAACCTGGTCAATATTTATAAAGGTCTGTGTATGCCGGCGGATTTGCCGCGCTTCTACCTGGACCTCGCGGACCTGCGCCTGGAATCAGCCATCTGCCTGTTCCACCAGCGTTTCTCCACCAATACCGTGCCGCGCTGGCCGCTGGCTCAGCCGTTCCGCTATTTGGCGCACAACGGCGAAATCAACACCATTACCGGCAACCGCCAGTGGGCTCGCGCCCGTACCTATAAATTCCAGACCCCGCTGATCCCCGATCTGCACGACGCCGCACCGTTCGTTAACGAAACCGGCTCTGACTCCAGCTCAATGGACAACATGCTGGAGCTGCTGCTGGCAGGCGGAATGGATATCGTCCGCGCGATGCGCTTACTGGTACCGCCAGCCTGGCAAAACAACCCGGATATGGACCCGGAGCTGCGCGCGTTCTTCGACTTTAACTCCATGCATATGGAACCGTGGGACGGCCCAGCGGGCATCGTGATGTCCGACGGTCGCTACGCCGCCTGTAACCTCGATCGTAACGGTCTGCGTCCGGCGCGCTACGTTATCACTAAAGACAAACTCATCACCTGCGCTTCGGAAGTCGGCATCTGGGACTACCAGCCGGATGAAGTGATGGAAAAAGGCCGCGTCGGCCCCGGTGAATTGATGGTTATCGATACCCGTAGCGGGCGCATTCTGCACTCGGCGGAAACCGATAACGACCTGAAGAGCCGCCACCCGTACAAAGAGTGGATGGAGAAAAACGTCCGCCGCCTGGTACCGTTCGAAGATCTGCCGGATGAAGACGTCGGCAGCCGCCAGTTGGACGACGACACGCTCGCCAGCTATCAGAAACAGTTTAACTACAGCGCTGAAGAGTTGGACTCCGTCCTGCGCGTCCTCGGTGAAAATGGCCAGGAAGCGGTCGGTTCGATGGGCGATGATACGCCATTCGCCGTGCTCTCCAGCCAGCCGCGTATTATCTACGATTACTTCCGCCAGCAGTTCGCTCAGGTGACTAACCCACCTATCGACCCGCTGCGCGAAGCGCACGTCATGTCGCTGGCGACCAGCATCGGTCGTGAAATGAACGTCTTCTGCGAGGCGGAAGGCCAGGCGCACCGCCTGAGTTTCAAATCACCCATCCTGCTGTACTCCGACTTTAAACAGCTGACGACCATGGAAGAGGAGCACTATCGCGCCGACACCCTGGACATTACCTTCGATGCCAATGAGACCACTCTGGCCGAGACGGTAAAAACGCTGTGTGATAAAGCCGAACAGATGGTCCGTAACGGCACCGTACTGCTGGTGCTTTCCGACCGTCATATCGCGAAAGACCGTCTACCGGTTCCGGCGCCGATGGCCGTCGGCGCCATTCAGACGCGCCTTGTCGATAAGAGCCTGCGCTGTGATGCCAACATTATCGTCGAAACCGCCAGCGCCCGCGATCCGCACCACTTCGCCGTGCTGCTGGGCTTTGGCGCGACGGCTATCTACCCGTATCTCGCCTACGAAACGCTGGCGAAGCTCGTTGATAGCAAAGCCATCGACAAAGCGTACCGCGCGGTGATGCTGAACTACCGTAACGGCATCAACAAAGGCCTGTACAAAATCATGTCGAAGATGGGGATCTCGACCATCGCCTCCTACCGCTGCTCGAAGCTGTTCGAAGCGGTTGGTCTGCATCGCGACGTGGCCGAGCTTTGCTTCCAGGGCGTGGTCAGCCGCATCGGCGGCGCCGGTTTCGACGACTTCCAGCAGGATCTGCTGAATCTGTCGAAACGCGCATGGCTGGCACGTAAACCGCTGGCTCAGGGCGGTTTGCTGAAATATGTACACGGCGGCGAATATCACGCCTACAACCCGGATGTGGTTCGCACGCTACAGCAGGCGGTTCAAAGCGGCGAATATCGCGATTATCAGGAATACGCCAGGTTGGTTAACGAACGCCCGGCGGCCACGCTGCGCGATCTGCTGGCGCTTAACCCTGGCGATGAAGCCGTCAGTATCAACGAAGTGGAATCCGCGAAAGAACTATTCAAACGCTTTGATACCGCGGCGATGTCGATTGGCGCACTGAGCCCGGAAGCACATGAGTCGCTGGCGGAAGCCATGAACAGCATCGGCGGCTTCTCCAACTCCGGCGAAGGCGGCGAAGACCCGGCACGTTACGGTACCAACAAAGTGTCGCGCATCAAGCAGGTGGCGTCCGGTCGTTTCGGCGTAACGCCAGCGTACCTGGTCAATGCCGACGTGATTCAGATTAAAGTCGCCCAGGGGGCGAAACCTGGCGAAGGCGGCCAGTTGCCGGGCGATAAAGTGACGCCATATATCGCTAAGCTGCGTTATTCGGTACCGGGCGTGACGCTGATTTCCCCGCCGCCGCATCACGATATTTACTCTATCGAAGATTTGGCGCAGCTGATTTTCGACCTCAAGCAGGTCAACCCGAAAGCGATGATCTCCGTGAAGCTGGTTTCCGAGCCAGGCGTCGGCACTATCGCGACAGGCGTGGCGAAAGCTTATGCGGATCTCATCACCATCGCCGGTTACGATGGCGGTACTGGCGCAAGCCCGCTCTCGTCGGTGAAATACGCCGGCTGTCCGTGGGAACTGGGACTGGTGGAAACTCAACAGGCGCTGGTCGCCAACGGTCTGCGCCATAAAATCCGCCTGCAGGTGGATGGTGGCCTGAAGACGGGCCTCGATATCATCAAGGCGGCGATCCTTGGCGCAGAGAGTTTCGGTTTCGGTACCGGCCCGATGGTCGCGCTGGGTTGTAAATACCTGCGTATCTGTCACCTGAACAACTGCGCTACCGGCGTGGCGACCCAGGATGACAAGCTGCGTAAGAACCACTACCACGGTCTGCCGTTCAAAGTAACCAACTACTTTGAATTCATCGCCCGCGAAACCCGCGAGCTGATGGCGCAACTGGGCGTGAAGCGTCTGGTCGACCTGATTGGCCGCACCGACCTGCTGCAAGAGCTGGAAGGCTTTACGGCGAAGCAGCAAAAACTGGAGCTGGGCAAACTGCTGGAAACCGCAGAACCGCTGCCGGGCAAAGCACTGTATTGTACCGAGAACAACCCGCCGTTCGATAACGGCGTGCTCAACGCGCAACTGCTGCAACAGGCGAAGCCTTATGTCGATAACAAGCAGAGCAAAACGTTCTGGTTCGACATCCGCAACACCGACCGTTCCGTCGGGGCCTCGCTGTCCGGCTATATCGCCCAGACTCACGGCGATCAGGGACTAGCGGCTGACCCGATTACCGCTCACTTTAGCGGTACCGCAGGCCAGAGCTTTGGCGTCTGGAACGCTGGCGGTGTGGAATTACACCTGACCGGCGACGCTAACGACTACGTCGGTAAAGGCATGGCGGGTGGTTTACTGTCAATTCGCCCTCCAGTCGGTTCCGCCTTCCGCAGCCACGAAGCGAGTATCATCGGCAACACCTGCCTGTACGGCGCGACCGGCGGTCGTCTGTACGCTGCGGGCCGTGCGGGCGAGCGCTTTGCGGTACGTAACTCCGGCGCCATTACCGTGGTTGAAGGTATTGGCGACAACGGCTGTGAATACATGACCGGCGGCATCGTCTGTATCCTTGGCAAAACCGGGGTGAACTTCGGCGCGGGGATGACCGGCGGCTTCGCCTACGTGCTGGATGAAGACGGCGACTTCCGCAAACGCGTTAACCCGGAACTGGTGGAAGTGCTGGATGTTGATACGCTGGCTATCCATGAGGAGCACCTGCGCGGTTTAATTACCGAACACGTTCAGCTTACCGGTTCGCAGCGCGGCGAAGAGATCCTCGCCAACTGGCCGGCCTTCTCGGCGAAGTTTGCGCTGGTTAAACCGAAATCCAGCGATGTTAAAGCACTGTTGGGTCACCGTAGTCGTTCCGCAGCTGAGCTGCGGGTGCAGGCGCAGTAAGGGGTTAAGATGAGTCAGAACGTATACCAATTTATCGACCTGCAGCGCGTTGATCCACCAAAGAAACCGCTGAAGATCCGCAAAATTGAGTTTGTAGAAATTTACGAGCCGTTTTCAGAAGGCCAGGCCAAAGCGCAGGCGGATCGCTGCCTCTCCTGCGGCAACCCGTACTGCGAATGGAAGTGCCCGGTCCACAACTACATCCCGAACTGGCTGAAGCTGGCCAACGAGGGGCGTATTTTTGAAGCGGCGGAGCTGTCGCATCAAACCAACACCCTGCCGGAAGTCTGCGGGCGCGTATGCCCGCAGGACCGTCTGTGCGAAGGTTCCTGTACCCTAAATGATGAGTTCGGCGCGGTGACCATCGGCAACATCGAACGCTATATCAACGATAAAGCGTTCGAGATGGGCTGGCGTCCGGATCTGTCTGGTGTGAAACAAACCGGCAAAACCGTCGCCATTATCGGCGCCGGTCCGGCAGGTCTGGCCTGCGCCGACGTGTTGACCCGTAACGGCGTGAAAGCGGTGGTGTTTGACCGTCATCCGGAAATCGGCGGTCTGCTGACCTTCGGCATTCCGGCGTTTAAGCTGGAAAAAGAGGTGATGACCCGCCGCCGTGAAATCTTCACCGGCATGGGTATTGAGTTCAAACTCAATACTGAAGTGGGCCGTGACGTGCAGATCGACGACTTGCTGAAAGACTACGATGCCGTGTTCCTGGGCGTCGGCACCTATCAGTCAATGCGCGGCGGGCTGGAAAACGAAGAGGCCAACGGCGTGTACGACGCGCTGCCGTTCCTGATCGCCAATACCAAGCAGATCATGGGCTTTGGCGAAACGGCGGACGAGCCATACGTCAGTATGGAAGGCAAACGCGTTGTGGTACTTGGCGGCGGCGACACCGCGATGGACTGCGTGCGCACCTCGGTACGCCAGGAAGCAACCCACGTTATCTGCGCCTATCGCCGTGACGAAGAAAACATGCCGGGCTCAAAACGCGAAGTGAAAAACGCGCGCGAAGAAGGCGTCGAATTCCAGTTCAACGTCCAGCCGCTGGGTGTGGAAGTCAATGCCAACGGCAAAGTGTGCGGCGTGAAAATGGCGCGCACCGAAATGGGTCAACCGGATGCGAAAGGCCGCCGTCGTGCGGAAATCGTCGCCGGTTCCGAGCACGTCGTGCCAGCTGATGCGGTGGTGATGGCATTTGGTTTCCGTCCACACCGTATGGAGTGGCTGGCTAAGCATAGCGTCGAGCTGGATTCTCAGGGCCGAGTTATCGCTCCGGAAGGCAGCGATAATGCGTTCCAGACCAGCAACCCGAAGATCTTTGCCGGCGGCGATATCGTCCGTGGCTCAGACCTGGTGGTGACGGCGATTGCCGAAGGCCGTAAAGCGGCGGATGGTATTCTGAACTATCTGGAAGTGTAATTAAGGCCTGGGTCTCACGACCCCGTAGCACTAAAGCCTGATGGTTTACGCCATCGGGCTTTTTTATGCTTCGGCATCCGCGAGTGTAGAGCAAAAAAACAGGCCCCGGAGAGGGGCCTGTCAGACAAGAAATTACTTCACAACGCGCAGCGCTGGACGACCACCGCGCGGCGGCGGTGGCGTGTCGTCAGGATCGTCATCGTGATTATCCGGCTTATCGCCATCAATCACCGACATCACCGTTTCGTTTTCGCTCTCAGGCGCGACGTCGTCATCATTGAGGCTGCCGACATCTTCGTCATAAGCCGCTTCAGGTTCAAACATCGTTCCTGCGCCGTTTTCACGGGCATAGATCGCGAGTACCGCAGCCAGCGGTACGGAAACGTTGCGCGGTACGCCGCCAAAGCGCGCGTTAAAACGCACTTCGTCGTTTGCCAGTTCCAGATTGCCCACGGCACGCGGCGCAATATTCAGAACGATTTGGCCGTCACGAGCATACTCCATTGGCACGAGAACGCCTGGCAGCGTCACATCGACGACCAAATGCGGCGTTAGCTGGTTATCCAGCAGCCACTCATAGAACGCCCGCAACAGGTACGGACGACGCGGCGTCAGCTGTGATACATCCATTATTTAGCCCCGGCCGAGGCGCATTTCACGCTCGGCTTCAGTTAAAGAAGCGAGGAAGGAATCACGTTCGAAGACGCGAGTCATATAGCCCTTGAGCTCTTTCGCGCCTGCGCCAACCAGTTCTACGCCGAGAACCGGCAAACGCCACAGCAACGGAGCCAGGTAGCAATCCACCAGGCTGAACTCATCGCTCAGGAAGTAAGGCTTCTGGGTGAAGACCGGCGCAATCGCCTGCAGTTCTTCGCGCAGCTGCTTACGAGCGGCATCAGCCTGAGCGGCGGTACCGGTCTGGATAGTGTTCATCAAAGAATACCAATCCTTCTCAATACGCTGCATGTACAGGCGGCTTTCACCACGCGCTACCGGATAAACCGGCATCAGCGGCGGATGCGGGAAACGCTCATCCAGGTATTCCATAATGATGCGGGATTCCCACAGAGTGAGCTCACGATCCACCAGCGTCGGAACGCTTTGATTCGGGTTGAGGTCAATCAGATCCTGAGGCGGGTTATCCTTCTCCACGTGCTCTATCTCAAAACTGACACCTTTTTCGGCCAGCACAATGCGGACCTGATGGCTATAGATGTCAGTAGGACCAGAAAACAGCGTCATTACCGAACGTTTGTTGGCAGCGACAGCCATGAAAACCTCCAGGTATATTCAGAATTTTTACTGCTGCCAGCCACGCATGACCAGCCAGATGTATAAACCCCATTCGCACGGCGGCGATTCGTTCATCGAAAAAACTAAAAAATGAACAACCACCAGCATTTGGGCAGAAAATTGGATGATAGTTTACCAGATTTTGTAGACGTTGTGGTGAGGGTATTCCGGAAATGCTGAAAAAGTGGCAAGAGCAGGCCGTTTCTTTGTGGATAACAGCCGTTTTATCCATAAAAAAACCCGCCGAAGCGGGTTTTTTCGCAAATTGTTCTGCGTGAGCAGAAAACAATTAACGTTTGGAGAACTGCGGACGACGACGTGCTTTACGCAGACCGACTTTCTTACGTTCAACCTGACGAGCGTCACGAGTAACGAAGCCAGCTTTACGCAGTTCAGAACGCAGGGACTCGTCGTACTCCATCAGAGCGCGGGTGATACCGTGACGGATCGCACCAGCCTGACCAGAGATACCACCACCTTTAACAGTGATGTACAGATCCAGTTTCTCAACCATGTCGACCAGTTCCAGCGGCTGACGAACTACCATGCGGGCAGTTTCACGACCGAAGTACTGTTCCAGCGAACGCTGGTTGATTACGATTTTGCCGTTGCCCGGTTTGATGAAAACGCGAGCTGCGGAACTTTTGCGGCGACCAGTGCCGTAGTATTGATTTTCAGCCATTGCCTATAATCCCGATTAGATGTCAAGAACTTGCGGTTGCTGTGCCGCGTGGTTGTGCTCGTTACCCGCGTAAACTTTCAGTTTACGGTACATAGCACGACCCAGCGGGCCTTTTGGCAGCATGCCTTTAACCGCGATTTCAATCACACGCTCAGGACGGCGAGCAATCATCTCTTCAAAGGTCGCTTCTTTGATACCACCGATGTGGCCGGTGTGATGGTAGTACATTTTGTCTTCGCGCTTGTTGCCGGTTACAGCAACTTTTTCTGCGTTCAGAACGATGATGTAATCACCAGTATCTACGTGCGGAGTGTATTCCGCTTTGTGCTTACCGCGCAGGCGACGAGCCAGTTCAGTAGCCAGACGGCCCAGAGTTTTACCGGTCGCGTCAACAACATACCAGTCGCGTTTTACGGTTTCTGGTTTAGCTGTAAAAGTTTTCATTAAAAGCTTACCCAAATAATAAGTTACACGTTGGTGAACACCCAAACGTTTAGTCAGTTGAGGTTCACACGACATTGTCCAGCAAACCTACCCCTTCGAATAGCCTATGCCGGCGCATAGAAGATTTTGGGAAAAAAACCTTCTCGTAACGTGGGGTCGCAAGATTATAGAGAAGTGGGGGCCAAAGATCGACCCCTTTATGTGATTTGCGCCAGGTTTTTCGCTTACCGGCAGGATGAGCGGCCCGCGGCCCTTCCCTTCGCCCCATATTCGCGAGGAGAAGGCTGATTTCAGGGCATGTGCGGCTGCTTCAGATACTCTTCGCTCTGCATCTCCTGCAGGCGCGATAAGCAGCGCTGGAACTCAAATTTCAGGCGCTCGCCCTGGTAAATCTCGTACAGCGGCACCGCCGCGCTGACCACCAGCTTAACGTGGCGCTCATAGAACTCATCCACCAGCGCGATAAAGCGTCGCGCCTCGCTCTCCAGCTGCGTCGTCATCACCGGCACCTCAAACAGCATGACGGTATGGAACAGGCGCGAGAGCGCGATGTAATCGTGCTGGCTGCGCGCATCGACGCACAGGGTAGCGAACGACGCCGCCAGGGTCTGGTTTTCCGCGCCCAGCGTCGGTAGCGGACGGTGGTTGATCTCCAGCGTCGGCATCTGCTCGCGTTTCGCGCCTGCCAGCGCCAGCCAGAGCTTGTCCATTTGCTGCTGCGTCTCTTCATTGAGCGGCGACAGCCACAAATGCGCCTGGGTTAAGGTACGCAGACGGTAATCGATCCCCGCATCGACATTCATAATGTCGCAATGTTGTTTAATCGCTTCAATCGCCGGCAGGAAACGCGCGCGCTGCAGGCCGTTGCGGTAGAGGTCATCCGGCGGAATGTTCGACGTGGCGACCAGCGTAATCCCGCGCGAGAAGAGTGCTTTCATTAAACCGCCGAGTAGCATGGCGTCGGTGATATCGGAGACAAAAAACTCGTCGAAGCACAGTACGTCAGTTTCCGCTTTAAAGCGGTCGGCAACGATTTCCAACGGGTCGCTATGCCCCTGCAGGGTGGTCAACTCTTCATGTACGCGCAGCATAAAACGATGGAAGTGCAGGCGCTGCTTACGCTCGCCCGGCAGGCTTTGATAAAACATATCCATCAGCCAGGTTTTGCCGCGTCCGACGCCCCCCCACATATAAAGGCCACGAACTGCGGTGGTTTCCGCCGTCGGCTCGCGTTTGCCGAGCAGTTTGCCAAATTTTGCACGCAGGCCACCGCCGCCTGGCGCTATGGCAGCCGGTTTTTCCTGTAGTTCACGGTAAATCGTATCCAGGCGGCTAACCGCTTCTTGTTGGACGTCGTCGGGTTGATGGCTGCCCTCTTTGAGAGCTAAAAGGTAACGCGATGTTGGGGACAGGCTTTGCATGATCTTGTTGTTATTCCTTGAAAACCGTGGCGCCGTAGCTCACGATTGACGAAAAAAAGGCCGCTCTACAGTACGCGATGATACGCCAGGATTCCACTTCTGTGGAATTAGCGGTTATAGTGGCACTATCGGGCGCAGGCGGAGAGCCTAATAGCCACCCTACGGAACCACAAAACAACGGGAGATGTTCATGACCTGGGAATACGCGCTAATTGGATTAGTCGTCGGTATCATCATCGGTGCCGTCGCCATGCGTTTTGGTAACCGCAAATTGCGTCAACAACAAGCGCTGCAATTCGAACTGGAAAAGAATAAAGCAGACCTTGAAGAGTATCGCGAAGAGCTGGTCAGTCATTTTGCGCGCAGCGCAGAGCTGCTTGACAACATGGCGGATGATTACCGCCAGCTGTATCAACACATGGCGAAAAGCTCCAGCAACCTGCTGCCGGAGACCATGGCGGACGCCAACCCATTCCGCAACCGCCTGGCTGAATCCGAAGCCAGCAACGATCAGGCGCCGGTGCAGATACCGCGCGATTATTCAGAAGGCGCATCCGGCCTGCTGCGCGGTGGCGCAAAACGCGATTAATCCCGCCATCAGCGTAAAAATATTTCCCGGGCGCGCCTTCCGCGCCCGTGCTCCCCTCGCATCCCAGCTACAATTTAAGCACTGGCCTCATTGTTAGCCGGTCGAAAATTCAATAACATCAAACTATTCGGGACGTATTTTCCATACACCTCAGGTTACGAGAGCCAGCATCTAATGAAGAAACAGACTTTGCTGTTGAGTGCGTTAGCGTTAAGCATCGGGTTATCGTTGTCGGCCCTGCCCCCGGCGGCGGCATCATTGCCGACCCAGGTTCCAGGCCAGGGCGCGTTGCCAAGCCTCGCGCCGATGCTGGAGAAAGTGCTGCCTGCGGTGGTGAGCGTGCAGGTGGAAGGCACCGCTTCCGCTGCGCAAAATATGCCGGAAGAGTTGAAAAAATACTTCGGTGATAACGCGCCGCAAGAGCAGGCACAACCGTTTGAAGGTCTCGGCTCCGGCGTCATCATCGACGCGGCCAAGGGCTACGTCCTGACCAACAACCATGTGATCAGCCAGGCGCAGAAAATCAGCATCCAGCTAAACGACGGCCGCGAGTTCGACGCTAAACTGGTTGGCAGTGATGAACAGAGCGATATCGCCCTGCTGCAGATATTAAAACCCAGCAACCTGACGCAAATCACCATTGCAGATTCCGACAAGCTACGCGTCGGCGATTTTGCCGTTGCCGTCGGCAACCCGTTCGGCCTCGGCCAGACCGCCACGTCCGGCATTATCTCCGCCCTGGGCCGCAGCGGCCTTAACCTTGAGGGGTTGGAAAACTTTATCCAGACCGACGCCTCAATTAACCGCGGCAACTCCGGCGGCGCGCTGCTGAACCTCAACGGCGAGCTGATCGGCATTAATACCGCCATTCTGGCGCCGGGCGGCGGCAGCATCGGCATCGGCTTCGCTATCCCCAGTAATATGGCGAAAACCCTTGCCGACCAGTTGATCCAGTACGGTGAAATCAAACGCGGCCTACTGGGTATTAAAGGTATGGAAATGAGCGCGGATATCGCTAAAGCGATGAACATCAACGCTCAGCGCGGCGCCTTCGTCAGCGAAGTCCTGGCGAACTCCGGCTCGGCGAAAGCGGGAATTAAATCCGGCGACGTCATCGTCAGCATGAACGGCAAACCGCTGAGCAGCTTTGCCGAGCTGCGTTCACGCATCGCGACCACTGCGCCGGGCACCAAAGTCAAACTGGGTCTGCTGCGCGACGGCAAGCCGCTGGACGTTGAAGTGACGCTGGATAAGAGCACCTCTTCCACCGCCAGCGCCGAGCTGATTATCCCTGCTCTGCAAGGGGCAGCGCTGAGCGATGGCCAGTTGAAAGACGGTACCAAAGGCGTGAGTATCGATAACGTCGATAAAGGCAGCGCGGCGGCGCAGGTTGGCCTGCATAAAGACGATCTGATTATCGGCCTCAACCGCCAGCGCGTGCGCTCCATCGCCGAGCTACGTAAGGCGCTGGAAACCAAACCGGCGGTTATCGCGCTGAATGTTCTGCGCGGCAACGAAAGCATTTACCTGCTGCTACGCTGACGTTCAACTCCGGACATCGCGCTCGTCGTGCGATGTCCGGATAAGTCATGCTATGCTGCGCCTGCCCATTCATTAACGATATTCGCATCATGCCTGGAAAGCTTTTACGTTCAGTACTTATCGGTTTAATCGTCGGCGGCATTCTGCTGGCCGCTATGCCTTCGCTGCGCCAATGGCAGCTGTCGTCGGCGGCGCCGAGCGATACTGCTGATGAATCGCCAGTCAGCTATAACGCCGCGGTGCGCCGCGCCGCGCCGGCGGTGGTCAACGTCTATAACCGCGCGCTGAACGGCACCAGCCATAACCAGCTGACGCTTGGCTCCGGCGTTATCATGGATCAGCGCGGATATATCCTTACCAACAAACACGTTATCAACGATGCCGATCAGATTATCATCGCGCTGCAGGATGGTCGGGTATTTGAAGCGTTGCTGGTCGGCTCAGATACCCTCACTGACCTCGCGGTGTTAAAAATCAACGCTAACGGCGGCCTGCCGGTGATCCCGATTAATCCGAAACGCGTGCCGCATATCGGCGATGTAGTGCTGGCGATTGGCAACCCGTATAACCTCGGACAAACCATCACTCAGGGGATTATCAGCGCCACCGGTCGTATCGGCCTGAACCCTACCGGGCGCCAGAATTTCCTACAGACCGATGCTTCCATCAACCACGGTAACTCGGGCGGCGCGCTAGTCAATTCACTGGGCGAACTGATGGGCATCAACACCCTGTCGTTTGATAAGAGCAATGACGGCGAAACACCGGAAGGGATCGGCTTTGCGATCCCATTCCAGTTGGCGACCAAGATCATGGATAAACTGATCCGCGATGGTCGGGTGATTCGCGGTTATATTGGGATCAGCGGACGCGAGATCGCGCCAATGCACGCACAGGGCGGCGGTATGGATCAGATCCAGGGGATCGTCGTCAATGACGTCGCGCCGGATGGCCCGGCGGCACAGGCAGGGATCCGCGCGAATGACGTGATCATCTCGGTGAATGATAAACCGGCGGTCTCGGCGCTGGAAACCATGGATCAGGTCGCGGAAATCCGTCCGGGTTCTGAAATCCCGGTGGTTATCATGCGCGATGATAAGAAAATGACCCTGCACGTTGCGGTGCAAGAGTACCCGGCGACAAACTAACGGGCATAAAAAAACCGGAGCCTTCATTCACGCTCCGGTTTTTTTTACCGCTGTGGTTACTTATTCACGAAATCTTCGCCGAGGGCGATGTCTTTCTTCAACGTATCCAGCATACCTTCCAGCGCCTGTTGTTCAAAAGCGCTGAGCTTGCCGATGGACTGGCGCTCTTCCACACCATTTTTGCCCAACAACAGCGGCTGTGAGAAGAAGCGAGCATACTGACCGTCACCTTCGACGTAAGCGCACTCAACAACGCCTTTTTCCCCCTGCATCGCACGAACCAGAGAGAGACCAAAACGCGCGGCCGCCTGGCCCATCGACAACGTCGCCGAACCGCCGCCCGCCTTCGCTTCCACGACTTCGGTACCGGCGTTTTGAATACGTTTGGTGAGATCAGCGACTTCCTGCTCGCTAAAGCTGACGCCTGGGATCTGCGACAGCAAAGGCAGGATGGTGACGCCAGAGTGGCCGCCGATAACCGGTACTTCGAGCTCAGTCGCGGATTTACCTTTCAGTTCAGCGACAAAGGTATTGGAGCGGATGATGTCCAGTGTGGTCACGCCAAACAGTTTGTTTTTATCGTATACGCCCGCTTTTTTCAGCACTTCGGCAGCGATAGCCACGGTGGTATTCACCGGGTTAGTAATAATGCCGATGCAGGCCTGCGGACTGGTTTTCGCAATCTGCTGCACCAGGTTTTTAACGATGCCGGCGTTGACATTAAATAAGTCGGAACGATCCATCCCGGGCTTACGCGCTACGCCCGCGGAAATCAGCACCACATCAGCGCCTTCCAGCGCCGGGGTTGCATCATCACCGGAGAAACCTTTGATTTTTACGTCTGTGGGGATATGACTTAGATCTACCGCCACGCCCGGCGTTACCGGAGCGATGTCGTACAACGAGAGCTCTGAACCTGAAGGCAGTTGGGTCTTAAGTAGTAGGGCAAGCGCCTGGCCGATTCCGCCAGCGGCGCCGAGGACTGCAACTTTCATCCTAAACTCCTTATTATGGTTAATTTACACCCTAAATAATTCGAGTTGCAGGAAGGCGGCAAGAGAGTGACCTCTGGTGAGGGACAAGGATGTTCCTCACTAATCCCCAGGAGCTTACTGAAGTAAATGACTGGGGTGAACAATTGCAGCCAACGCACATGCAGCTCGAAGTATGACGGGTATAGTCTTTCGTTATTCCGTCGCCTGGACCTTAATTCACAAGATGAACAATTACAATAATTATGGCTGAAGAATGCGGAGGTGTGCGCAATGATGCAGCAAATTCGCATTTTTCTTCCTGAGACTGACCATCCAGCAAGCCGTAGTACCGGATCGACTATTGGTTACAATACACCCAGCTCACTCGGCAAAACAATATCAATTTCATAACATTTATTTCACTTTTACAGCAATTTACCTGCTGTGACGTAGGCATGTTCCTGCCCAGGGTTATTTGCTAAAATATGCCCCTTTCATAACATTATTTACGCTATTCCTTTGCGGATTATTTGCATAAAAATGCACTTCCATGCATAATGATGTTGTTTTTACCACCATAATCTGGGTGACTTATGCGTAGTTCGGCAAAACAAGAAGAACTGGTTAAGGCGTTTAAATCGCTACTTAAAGAAGAAAAATTCAGCTCCCAGGGCGAAATCGTTCAGGCGCTACAGGAAGAGGGTTTCGAGAACATCAATCAATCGAAAGTCTCTCGCATGCTGACGAAATTCGGCGCCGTGCGTACGCGTAACGCCAAAATGGAAATGGTCTACTGTTTGCCAGCCGAACTCGGCGTACCGACCACCTCCAGCCCGCTGAAAAACCTGGTGCTGGACATCGACTATAACGATTCGGTCGTGGTCATCCACACCAGTCCTGGCGCAGCGCAGTTAATTGCTCGCCTGTTGGATTCATTAGGCAAGGCCGAAGGCATTCTGGGTAGCATCGCGGGCGATGACACCATTTTCACTACCCCAGCCCGCGGTTTTTCAGTTAAAGATTTGTACGACGCCATCCTGGTCCTGTTCGAACAAGAACTCTAAGCGACTCCCCTCTGGTTCCCGCCAGGGGGTTCTCTCCTGCAAAGAAACCTTCAAAAAATGCAGCATTTTTTTAACATTTAGTGTGGTTTTCCGCCTCTATACATTCCTTTACCGAATGATAGCGCCAGAAACGCACAAAAGGTCAAAATGCGATATCTCTATGTTTTACATGCAAATAATCAATACATTCACCATGTGAATGATATTTCTAATGCTTATACGTTATAAAAACGACATCTCCTGGTAATTATTCATGATGAAAACAATTAGCAGGGTATTAATATTTTTGGTGATTAGTGTATACTTGATTTTGTGATGAGGGTCACGAAACAAAGCCCCTTAATAATAAAATTCGACGAGGTGAACATCATGAAAATCAAAACCACTGTAGCCGCACTCAGCATGCTATCCGTTCTGTCCTTTGGCGCTTTCGCTGCGGATTCCATCAACAGCACTCAGGCGCAAAACCGCCAGTCAATGGGCACCATTTCTGTCGGCGCGGTAGGCTCTTCCCCGATGGATATGCATGAAATGCTGAACAAAAAAGCACAAGAAGAAGGTGCTTCTTCTTACCGCATTATCGAAGCTCGCACCGGCGACCACTGGCACGCGACTGCAGAGCTTTATAAATAAGTTTTAACGATTGTCGGTTATTAGCTGAAACAGAATTTCTTCAGCGGCCCAGGTTCATAGAAGCCTCCCGCCGCTGCACACAAGGTTGGAGTAAAGATCATGAAAAGCGCAATTATCATCGCATCCCTGGGCCTGGCTTCCGTTCTCTCTTTTGGCGCAAGCGCAGCCGTACATCAAGTAGATGCAGAACAAGCACAAAACCTGCAGCCAATGGGCACTATCTCCGTTTCACAGGTAGGTAGCGCGCCAATGGATATGCGTCAGGAACTGGCGGCTAAAGCCGAAAAAGAAGGCGCCAGTAGCTACCGTATTATTGAAGCTCGTACCGGCAACAGCTGGCACGCGACTGCTGAGTTGTACAAATAAACCCTCGTCGTCTTATCTGACGACTTGCCCCCGCCTGTCGGGGGCTTTTTTTATGCCCAGCGGGCATTAAAACGCAGCGATCCTTCCAGTTCCTCTTCCGCTTCATCAAACAGCAATATCAGCGCGCCAAAGCGCCGACGCTGCTTATCATTTAAATGAATAAATTCAATTTCCAGCGGTAAGGGCAATGCGCCGCCGATCACGGCTGCCCATAGCGAATCCAGGTTGCTCACTTTCTCGCGATCCAATGCAAAGGCTTTCGAGAATTCACGGTAGAAATCCTCTTGCTCTGCTATTTCATCAAAATCAAATGTATAAATGGTCATCGCCCGCACCCTATTAAAACTCTCTTATCAGGTACCTGCCGCGGAAAAGCGTCTCAAGTTCTGCATGATGTTTAAGTATAGCGAGACTTTTCAGCCCACCTGACGGCGGTTTTCATTCCCCCGGAACGGCAAAGTGAAGCCCATCACAAATCCCTCGCATCAGGATGTGCGGTTTTAGCAAGAGATGACGCGCCGAAGAGTATAACCACTTGAATAATAAAAAATAAAAATGAGTCCTCATTAAATTAATATAAAAAAGATATCAATAACCGCTTTTATCGAATTGGATTGGCAATCAACGGTTACCCAGAATAAGCCAAACGTGTTTATCTACTGGAGTTCCGTATGTCACTGTCCGTCGTTAACGATACCCCTTTTGAGGCCGCTGCAATCCTTCGCGCTGCCAAACCGGGCTTTATCCCGCGTATTGCCTTAATTCTGGGATCCGGTTTAGGCGTTCTGGCCGACCGTATGGAAAACAAAACGACCCTATCCTACGAGCAGTTGCCTGGGTTCCCGGTCAGTACGGTGATTGGCCACGCAGGTGAAATCGTCATGGGGACACTGCACGGCATCGACCTGATTTGCATGAAAGGACGCGGGCATTTTTATGAAGGGTTAGGCATGGGCATCATGACCCACGCGGTACGTACCTTTAAGCTACTCGGTTGCGAATTCATGTTCTGCACTAATGCCGCAGGTTCATTAAACCCGGATATCCCTGCCGGTAGTTTGGTTGCGCTTAACGATCATATCAACACGATGCCATCTACTCCGCTTGTGGGACCGAATGACGAGCGTTTCGGCCAGCGCTTCTTCAGCCTTGCTAACGCGTATGACAAAGACTTGCGCGGGCAACTTCATCAAGCCGCCAACGCGCTCGATATTACGCTGCACGAAGGGGTATTTGTTTCCTACCCCGGCCCGAACTTCGAAACGGCTGCCGAGATTCGCATGATGCAGCGCATGGGCGGCGACGTGGTCGGGATGTCGGTCGTCCCGGAAGTCATCGCCGCTCGCCACTGCGGTTTGAAAGTGCTGGCCGTTTCCGCCATCACCAATATGGCGGAGGGACTGAGCGATGTTGAACTGTCGCATGAACAGACGCTGAAATGCGCCGCGCTGGTGACCGAGGACTTTATTCGCCTGATCGGCCAGTTCCTCAAACAATATGCTTAATGCTTGATTTGTCGGCAGGCAGGGCGCCTGCCTGTCTGGAGAACCCCTTATGTCAGATACGCAATTTTCTCGTCCAAATCTGAATGCGATTTCATATCTGAGCTACTACTTCGTTGGCGCACTGGTTTCCACGTTGGGGATTGTGCTGGGCCCGTTGAGCGTCGCCTTTCATAAAGATCCTGGCTTTATCGGCCAGGTGTTTACTTTAATGAACATCGGCATGTTTATCCCCATTATTCTCGGCGGCGTGTTGATGAAAAAATGTGGCCTACAAAAGCCATTGGTGATCGCCGCTGCGTTAACCGTATTGATTAGCGCCATCCTGTTTGTTGCCCCGACGCTGACGCTCTTTAGCCTCGCCGTCGCGGGAATTGGCGCCTGCGGCGGTATTTTTATGACTATCGGTAGCTACCTGGTCGTACGCATCAACCCGGACGAAAAAAGCCGTTCTTCCAGTCTGATCTTCACCGATTTCTTCTTCAGTCTTGCCGGGGCGACGCTCTCTTTCCTGCTTGCCTGGCTGTTCACAATGGGCGCCAGTTGGATTGCCATGTACGGTATCATGGGCGGTTTAGGGGTATTAATGCTGGCCTTAACCCTTCGTTGCCGTTTTCCGAGCACCGAATCCGCCGCCGCGGGAACACAGCGGGCGACGGCGCCTCACGCGCCATGGGGGGTCTCCATCTATCTTATCTGCTTCGCGCTTTTCGCGTTCCTGCTGGCGGAGCCGATCTTCACGATGTGGACGCCAGGTTACTTGCAGTTCCGCTTCCAGTTGCTGCCGCAGGATGCCGCGCTCTTTACCACCGTCTATTGGGTCGCGAAAGCGATCGGCCTGTTCCTCAACCAATTCACCGTGAAGTGGATGAAGCTGCGAACCTTCCTGCTGGGCTGTACCGCAATCGGCTTCGTCGCCATCCTTATTATCGCGAATAGCGCTAATACCACACTGATTCTGGCGGCATGCGCGGTATTCGGTTTCTTCAATTCAGGGCTTTTCTCCGGCCTGATGAGCTATGGCTCGTTGCAGGTCAGCCAAAGTTCGCCGACGCTGATTTCGGCGCTCCTGACCAGCGGAACTGTCGGTACACTGCTGTTCGCCAGCGTGTCGTCGATGGTGAACAGCCGCTATGGTTTGCATGGCGCACTCAATAGCGCCACGGTCTCCTATACCATTTTACTGCTGGTGCTGGTTGCCGCAGTCTTGTGTAGCCGTGCAGAGCGCCTGCATGCTCCGGTATCTTCAGCGGTTTGACAAGCCTCAAGGAGGGCGGCATGATAATTCCCCCCTCCTATTCTTATCCAAAGATCATGACGACGGACCCCCTCGCGAATAGCCGCATTAGCATCCGGGCATTACGCTATTTTCAAGCCCTTGCCGAAGAACTCCACTTTGGACGCACCGCCGCGCGGCTGAATATTTCACAGCCTCCCCTCAGCATGCAGATAAAAGAGCTGGAAGAGGTGCTGGGAACGAAATTGTTTGAGCGTACCAGCCGCAAAGTGGTGTTGACTCGCGCAGGACAAGTGCTGAAAACAGAGGTGGATCGGATCCTCAGCGCTACCGAACAATCGCTCAACTACGTCCGCCAGATCGGGCGTAACGAACATCAACATGTGACAATTGGTATCGTCGGCAGCGCCTTATGGGGCACGCTTCTGACGAGGCTGAAAGGAATTAAAGCGCGTTATCCCGAAGTTGACTGGAGCTTGCTGGAGCTTTCGCAACACCAGCAGATTGAAGCTTTGCGCACCCGCACCATTGATATTGCGATTAACCGCAATGTGCTGCCCTATCCTGAAGCCAATATCCGTAGCCAGCTGATTTCCCACGAATCCGTGGCGCTCGCCGTACCTGAGCACGATCCTCTCTACGATCAGCAGCCGGTGTCGTTGAAAATGCTGGCGGCAAGGCCGTTGATTTCGCTGGCATTCCATCAAAGCGATTTTGCCAGACAGCTGTACGACCACTGTATCGAGGCGGGGTTTTATCCGTTGATCACCCAACAGGTGAATGAACCGCAAACGGCGTTGGCGCTGGTCAGCGCGGGGATGGGGATTTCCTTGCTTCCGGAAACGTGCGGATTGATTCAGTGGCCGGGGGTCCGGTTCCTGCCGCTGGCAGAAACCGTCCCGGCTGACCTCTATGCGCTGTGGTACGATGAACCGCTTTCGGAATTAATGGTTCGCTTCATCGGTGCCCTACAGGGCAGCTAGCTGTTGGTAAGTACGTACTGGTATTTCCGTAGCATCTCTACCAACCGTCGCACCGGCTCGGTAACCTGCGGCGATGCCTCCCAGTGGCGTAGCTTCTCCTGATAAACGTCAAGTTCTTCCAACAAGCGGGTAAAGTAGCGACGACGTTTATCATCGCTGCCGGCAGATATCACATGGTCCGCGGTGCGTCGCAGTTGACGGTGAAATGCCGAGAGATCCTCATTGACCGGTACCGGCGCATCCCGTAGGCGCTGGTGTGCGATAATGAGCGTTAACGCCAGACGGAAGCGGGCAATATCACCGGGGAACTTATTCAACAGTAAAAACAGCTGCTGATACAGCGCCGGCAGATGGTTCTCTTTACGCCGGGCGCTATTGGTGGTGAGCGAAGAAACCGCCGCCGAAACGAACTGGTTGAGCAACACACGTCCGGTCCGGGCTTGCGAGTTATCACGCACTAACAAAATCACCATTAACGCAAGGAAACAACCGACAATCTGCCCCAGCGCGCTATCAAGAAACTGGCTAAACTGAAACTGCATCGGGTTGTCCAGCACCAGAATGTTGATAGTCCCAGCCAACGCGCCCATCGACCCCAGCCGTCGCTTCTGTACTTCAATACCGATAAAGAACGCCATCGCCGCCAGGCTGATACACAACAACAGCATGCTTTGCTGCGTCGCGGGCATAATCACGAGAAAGAATAACGCCCCCAGCGGTAATGCGGCGAGCATGCCGTAGAGGAAGTCCAGGGCGACCATTCGCGGGTTAGGCAAACGCATCGCCAACGCGGTCACTACGGCAATCATGACCATCGCTCCGCTGCCGGAAGTCCAGCCGGTCCACAGCCAGAACAAGGTGCCGAGAATACAAGAGATAGATGTCCGCCAGAAGTTGACCATCGCATGGTGGCGCTCGGCAGATTCCACTTTGACCACCGTCTCACCACGCAGGACTTCATCTTCAATCCGACTGATTTTAGTGTTGCCGACTACGCCGCGTTTAAGCAACAGATAGCGGGTCGCTGCGCCAACCCAGCTATAGATCGTCACTGGCGTATTGTGCTCGCCCTTCCAGGTCAGAAAACGGCGCATGCGCTTAAGCTGCCGATGAACATCCTGAACCGTCTCAACCGGCTCGGCGAACAGCTCGCGGTAGTCGTCAGTCACCATCTCCGGACGCGAGTTCTGAATCAGATAGGTTTCACAGGCCTGGGTAATCAGCGTGAGCGACAGCGTGTTAATGACCTTCAGCCGTTGATTCACCTTCGCCCAGCGAGAAGATTCCATGATCAGGTTGCCGCGCATCCCTTCCAGCGCAGTCGTGCGACGCACCAGCGCACCCCAGGCCTGATCGACCACTTCGCTATCGCCATGCGCCACGCACAGCTGCATCAAGCGATACTGATCCAGCAGCAGGTTATCCAACTCAAGGTCGATCTCTTTTTTGATAGAACGTGGGGAAAACAGCAGGTCGGCGACGATGGCGCTCACGATACCAATGACAATTTCGCTACAGCGCTCTACGGCAAACTGCGGCGCCAGCATCGGATCGGCATGAATGGTGATGACGATAATCAGCGCAGTATAGCCCGCCAGCCCCCAGGCGTAAGAGTTTTCCACCTTCACCAGCGAGGAGATCCAGGTGCAGAATCCGGCCCACAGGCAGCAGACCAGCATCATCAGCAACGGCGCGCGGACCATGACGATAATGATCGCCAGCGCGGCAATACAGCCGATAAACGTCCCGGCGATACGCAGCATTCCACGGTAGCGAATCGCCCCGGAATAGGGCTCGCCACCCGCGGCAAACGCCGGACCGGCGGTGACGATAGCCGCCGTCAATACGGCCCAGCGCGGCGTCTCAAGTTGGAAATGGAACCCGACGAACAGCGCCAGCACCACCGCACATGCAAGCTTAATGGCGAAGCGGAGGTGCCGGGGAGCAATGGTATAAGTCCCCATGGCGCTTAACCAAACTCACGCAGGCGCATTGCCAGTTTTTGGAAGAAGTTGGCCTGACTGGCGTCGCGATCTTCTTTACCGGTAATCACCACCGTCGCGGTGGTGCCCGACGGCCAGAGGTTGCCCTGCTGTTGGTCCAGACGAATACGCACCGGCACGCGCTGCGCCAGACGCACCCATTCCAGGTTGGAGTCAACAGAAGCCATCCCTTTCGAGTCGCTGCTGCTGCTGGCGTTCGTCACGCCCGCGGCGACGCTATCGACAGTGCCTTTAATCACTTTGCTGCTGCCAAGCGGGGTAATCTCTGCGCGATAGCCTGGACGCACGCCTTCCAGCTTGGTCTCTTCCAGATAGGCCATCACATAGAAGGTATTCTGTTTAACCAGCGCCACCGCCGTAGAGCCGCGGGTGATAAATTCGCCGGTGTAGACGTTCAGGTTGGTGATCCAGCCATCAGCTGGCGCACGGATCACGGTACGTTCAAGATCCAGTTTGGCGAGATCGCGGCTGGCCACCGCTTTAGCCAACTGATGTTCAACGGTTTGCAGCACGTTGTTCGCCTGATCAATCTCTTCACGCGACATCGCTTGTACGCCGAGTTTGTTGCGGCGCCCGGCTTCAAGGCGTTTTTCCTGCGCCAGCGTCTGGTAGTAGGAAACATCGGCTTCAGCTTCAGCCAGCGCTTTTTGGTAACGAGGTTGGTCAATGACGAACAATACCTGGTCTTTCTTAACCAGTTGGTTATCCTTGATATTCACTTGCGAAATCAGCCCGGACACGTCCGGAGCGATGGCGACGATATCGGCGCTAAAGCGCGCGTCGCGCGTCCACGGCGACGCGGTGTAGTACACCCATGCGCGAAAAATGGCGATAAACGCCAGAATAACCAGTATCACAGTGATGGCGGTACGGAGGATATTTCTTGTTAGTGTTTTCACATCGACCTCAAACGAACAAGCGCGATATCAGATAGAACAGACAGCAATACAGCGCAGTGTTAAACAGTGCAGGGTGCCAGACAAAATCATAAATACCGGTCGGAACCAGCAAACGGTGCACCAGCCAGAAGATGGCTAGCGACAATAGCAGCTCAAAGAAGATCGGCGGAAAAGATAAGCCGAAAATCACGATGACAGGAAACAGACTCATGATGACCTTGATAAGAAGCGTACAGGTGGTAGCGTGATGCGTTTATTATGTAGCTAACAATATATTAACGTAACAATTGCGTCCTTATCTATAATTTGTGATCTAAATCACTTTTAAGCCAGAGTGAATAATGGAACGACTAAAACGTATGTCGGTGTTCGCCAAAGTGGTTGAGCTGGGCTCATTCACCGCCGCCGCACGCCAGCTCCAGATGAGCGTTTCATCTATCAGCCAGACCGTTGCTAAGCTGGAAGACGAGCTACAGGTAAAGCTGCTCAACCGCAGCACCCGCAGCCTGGGCTTAACAGAAGCGGGTAAAATCTATTACCAGGGCTGTCGACGCATGCTCTTTGAAGCACAGGATGTCCATGAACAACTGTATGCTTTCAACAACACGCCTATCGGCACGCTGCGCATCGGCAGTTCTTCAACTATGGCACAGAATGTGCTGGCGCGCATAACGGCTGAAATGCTCAAAGAGTACCCGGGATTATCCATCAACCTGGTAACCGGCATCCCCGCCCCTGACCTGATCGCCGATGGACTCGATGTGGTCATTCGCGTCGGTGCTTTGCAGGATTCCAGTCTCTTCTCGCGGCGGTTAGGATCCATGCCAATGGTGCTCTGCGCGGCGAAAAGTTATCTCCAACAAGCGGGATGCCCGGAAAAACCGGCGGATCTTGCCAGCCATTCGTGGCTGGAATACAGCGTGCGGCCGGATAATGAATTCGAGATTATCGCCCCTGAAGGGATTTCCACTCGGGTGATCCCGGAAGGACGCTTTGCCACCAACGATCCGATGACCCTGATCCGCTGGCTAAGCGCTGGCGTCGGCGTGGCATACGTTCCGCTGATGTGGGCGATCGATGAGATCAACCGCGGCGAACTGGAGATCCTGCTCCCGAGTTATCAATCTGATCCCCGTCCGGTGTATGCACTGTATACCGAAAAGGACAAACTGCCGCTGAAAGTGCAGGTATGCATTAATTATCTGACCGATTATTTTGTCGAGGTGGCGAAGATTTACCAGGGAATGCACGGGCGCGGGATGACCCGTTAATTGACATCCCGGCAGCCACGCTGCGCCACCGGGAACAAGAGATTTATCAGGCAGTGCCGCCGACGGTAAGATTGTCGACTTTCAGCGTCGGCTGGCCAACGCCGACCGGAACGCTCTGCCCTTCTTTACCACATACGCCCACGCCGCTATCCAGCTTCAGATCGTTGCCGACCATTGAAATCTGCTGCATCGCTTCGATACCGGAACCAATCAGCGTCGCCCCCTTGACCGCCTTAGTCACCTTCCCTTTTTCAATCAGGTAGGCTTCCGACGTCGAGAAGACGAATTTACCGGAGGTAATGTCGACCTGGCCACCGCCGAAGTTTGGCGCATAGATACCGTAATCGACCGATTCGATAATTTCCTGTGGCGTCGATTTCCCTGCCAGCATATAGGTATTGGTCATACGCGGCATCGGTAGATGCGCATAGGATTCACGGCGGCCGTTACCGGTCGGCGCGACGCCCATCAGACGCGCGTTAAGCTTATCCTGCATATAGCCTTTCAGGATGCCGTTTTCGATCAGCACATTGTATTGACCCGGAGTACCTTCGTCATCGATAGCCACCGAACCACGGCGATCGGCCATCGTGCCGTCATCCACCACGGTGCACAGTTCAGAGGCGACTAACTCGCCCATGTGACCGCTGAAGACCGAGGTGCCGCGACGGTTAAAGTCGCCTTCCAGACCGTGACCAACCGCTTCATGCAGCAGAACGCCAGGCCAGCCCGCGCCCAGCACTACCGGCAGCATGCCAGCTGGTGCGGCCACCGCAGACAGATTCACTAATGCCATACGCACCGCTTCGCGCGCCCAGACATCCGCCCGCACGTCGCCATCCAGCGGCGCGAGGAAGTAATCATAGCCAAAACGTCCGCCGCCGCCGCTGGCGCCGCGCTCGCGTTTACCGTCCTCTTCCACCAGCACGCTGACGGAGAGACGCACCAACGGGCGTACATCCGCCGCCAAAGTGCCGTCCGTCGCTGCCACCAGAATCAGTTCATAGACGCCGCTCAGGCTGGCGGAAACCTCCTGCACGCGTTTATCGGCAGCACGCGCCACCTTATCGACGCGGCGCAGGATATCCAGCTTCTCTTCGCGGCTCATGCTTTGCAGCGGATCGACGCTGGTATAGAGGGAAGAATATTCCACCGCGCCGAGGGTCTGAACTTTGCCATCGCCATGGTCGCGAACGATGGTACGCGCCGCCTGCGCGCTCTGCTCAAGCGCCAGCTTGCTGATTTGGTCAGCATAGGCGAAGCCGGTTTTTTCACCGCTGACCGCCCGCACGCCGACGCCCTGGTCGATATTGTACGAACCATCTTTAATGATGCTGTCTTCCAGAACCCAGGATTCGTGATAGCTCGACTGAAAATAGAGATCGCCGTAATCCAGACGGCGCTCGGCCAACTGGCCAAGGATGGCAAACAGGTCCTGATGGTTCAGGCCATTTGCCGACAGTAATTGTTCACTTACCAGGTTCAGACTCATCGTTACGCTACTCGTTTGTTGCCGCCTGACAGGCGGAAAAATATACCCGCGATTGTCACGCAGTCAGGAATATGACGGGTATAGAATGCTCTCTATTGAGAGTGCGATAATTCCCCGCAATCGTCAAATCATTGCTTTTTGTCGCTGCGTGCCTGACGCAGCACTTCATTGATTTCCGGCTGGTCGATTGGACCGGTGATGTGATAACGCAGAATCGACACTTTGCTCCACAGCGGACCCAGCACCTTACTGGCGGCAAAGACTGCAGCGCCGACAATCGGGTTAACGGCAAAGGCCGCCGCGACGCCGACGGTCGCCGAGATTTCCGGCGCCACGACCGCCTGCAGATCCAGACGACGGCGCACCAGGTCCACCGAGCCTTTCATCGCAATATCGGCCTCAAGACCATCGACCAGCGTATCATCGGTATTCAGCACGCCGTCTTTAATCCATGCCGTGCTGCGGATGGAATCAAACCAGAACCCTTCCCGGAAAGTATCGCTAAAATCGAAGCGCAGTTTACGCAGCAGCGCATCAACGCTCAACAGGCGCAGCAGTTGACCTGCGTGACCGGTACTCAGGTCGGTAAACTCGCCTTTGCCAAGACGGCTTTTCAGGATCCCGTTCAGCGATGCGACATCCGGCTGCCACGGCGGCGCGCGCCAGTGCAGGTCGTAATCAATATCAAACGACGAACCTCTCACCGGCGTCGAAACCCCAAAGAAGCCAACGAAATCATCGGTTTTATTGCCGTGTAGTTTGCCTTTCAGCGAAGTACGCACGCCGCCTGGCGCGTTAACCCAGACGCCGTCGGTGGTCAGGCGGCCAAAGCCGGTATCCACCAGACCATTGCTTAACGTCAGCGTATCGCCCTTGATATTGAAATCGCCGTCGATTCGGCCATATTTTTGCCCCCACAGCCAGCACTCTTTGCAGCGCAACTGCAAATCCGGCCAGCCACGGAAATTCAGGCGCGTATTAGCCAGCGGGCCGTTCTCTTTTTCCGTCTCGCCGCTCTTAGTGCTGGAAGGGTTGTAATAGAGGTAGCGAATCGCCGCCAGCCAGGGAGCATTGCCAGGCATTGTCAGGGTCGCGTTGATTTCACGCCCCTGCGCTTCAACCTTCGAGCCGCTGCCGTCAGGTTGGGAGACCAGACTCACGTTATTCCAGTTCTGCCCGGCGAACGCCAACGACGGCGTACGCAGCGTCACGCGCTCCGGGAAAACCATATTGCTGCTGACGTCGTTAGCGGCCCCCTGTTGGAACAGCGCCAGCCACTGCGCGCCGTCCATCGCTGGCATATTCAGTTCAACGCCTGATTGTTCAGGCAGTTGCGGGATAGCCTTGCTGTCGGAAGTCAGAATCGCCCGGTCGAGCGTCAGCTTATTATTCAGCAGCCAGCGGCTATTAACGTGATTTTTGCTGCCGATATTGCCGGTCAGATCGAAGCTGTTTAATCCCCCGGTGACGTTGATTTTCACCGGTAACGCCTCGCCCGCCGATTTATTTACCGGCGCAGGTAAGTGACTGCTTACATTCTTCAGATCGCCATTGATATCGACTTTGTAGCTCGCACTGCCACGATACGGCAACACGATGGCTACTTTACCGTCCCAGGGCACGCTGCCGCTCAGCTCATCATTGACCGCTTTCGGCAGCAGGCCGGTGCGCGTCGGCTGCCAGTTAGCATTCATACCCACATCGACCAGGAAGGCTTTCGCCCCCTCGGTGGTCGTAAAGTTAAGATTTAGCGGTTGATTAAACCAGGTCGAGCTCAGCGGCCCGCTTTTCAGATCGCCATTCTCAAAGCTGAACTGCCCGTTAAGATTCTTGAGCGTCGCATCAATAGGCTTGATAAACAGATCGTTGTTTTTCAGCCGGACATCGCCTTTGGCGGTGGTCATCTCGCCGTTGAGCGGGATCGCAAGATGTAAGCGAGCGCTCACATTACCATCAAGCTGCAGCTCATCCAGAGCCGAACCGAGCGTATCCTTCAGCGGCGTCTGTTTAAAATAGGGCCCCACGTCTTTGCCCGGACCATTGACGTCAGCATCGATGAACAGTTTTTCGCGTGAATAGTCAGGGATCACCGCGTCAAGGTTACTGGCGGTCACGTTACCCAGCATGGCCTTATCCGCCTTCATCCACAGGCCGTTGTTCACGAAGTTCAGGTCAATATTCAGCCCGCTAAGCGCCGGCCAGTCCGGCTGGAAAGCGAAGGTCGCGTTTTTCAGCGGCACGGATACCTGGAACTGACCTTCGTTATGCTCGTAGGGGAACTGATGTGGGTTGCCTCCGTAGACCAATGTGGCGTCGCTGGCCTGGCCGCCTTTAATCGCGCCGCTCAGGTAATCCACCAACGCTTTACCCATCAGATTTTCCGGGAAGTAGCGCCACGCCTGACCGCCGTCGTTGGTACTGATACCGGCGAGGATCCCCAGCCACGGTTCGTCGCCTTCCGGCTGCAAATAGCGGAAGCCGCCGCGCGCGCGAACGCCGGTCGCCTGTACGTCGATATCGCGCCCATCAAGCATAAAGCCCCTGGCGTTTTTCTCCCAGCTCAGGGTCGCCTCGCCCTGGGCGATTTCCAGCGGTGCGCGGAACACCGTTTCATACGGCATTTTCGCCTGCGCCATATGCACGCGCAGCTCGCCGTTTTCAACGCTCCCATTCAGGTTTCCGGAAAAATGCTCCGCTCCGGGCAAGAGCTTCCACTGCTTCCACGCCAGATTAGTCCAGTCGGCCTGGAAACGGGTTTTTTCCGTCGCCTGGAGCGGGATATCCAACGCCAGTAGATTGATTTTGCCGCTCGGTTGGGTGGTGCGCCAGACCTCACCAAAGCTCGGCGCCAGTTTATCGGCCATCGGCTGCAGGCCCGTCAGGCCGCTGAGGTCGAGATTGCTGGCGCGGATGCGTAGCTCATCGCTACGCTGGTTGTTCTTACCGCCGACATCCTGCGCCGGTATCCACGCCATCGCTAGCGCGCCACGCGGCCAGGCCTTGCCATCAATCGAGATCCGCGTATCAGGAATGCGGAATCCCCAGCTCTGATTTTCACGCGTGATATGCGCGGTCAGGTTATCCACTGACAGCTGATGCAGCTGCTTATCACCCTGCCAGCTGGCGCCGCCTTTTTTCAACCACACATCGCCGCCGGCAACATCGCCTTTCTCGATGTTCAACCAGCCTTCGAGACTAAAGCGCGCGCTCTGTAGGGCAATATTGTCCTGCATCCACCGACCCAGCCAGGGTTTAACGTCGATGTCGTCGGCCTGCAGCCAGAGACGCCCCTTGTTAAGCAGGCCATTCACGTCGCGTAAGTCCATCCGCACCTGCATGACCCCATGCTGGCCGGTAAGGCTTGAGAGGCTAAGCTGGCCCTCCGCGCGGTGGCGATTTTTACCATTGAGCCAGGTCAGTTGCGGAATTGCCAGCTCGGCGCGCTGGCCGGAGATCGTCAGGAAGCTCAGGTGGCTATCACGGAGAATAAAGTGGTCAAACTGGCGCAGGAACAGATCGCTAATGCGATCGGTTTTCAGGCTTTCGCCGCCATCATTGGTCTGAATCGGGGTATTGGTATGGACTTTCAACTGCCAGAAGGTGAGATCGCGAAACTGCCAACGCATATGCAGCAGGCTTTGCCATATATCCAGGGCAAGAGTGACGCGCTTGATCGACATCTCACCGCCGTCTTTCAGGCCGGCTTTAATATCGCGGGCATCCAGCGTCGGGCCGAAGTTTTCCCAGCTGGCGGTAATTTGCGAAGCATCAATCGGCACTCCGGATACCGCCGTGATTTTCTCCAGCAACTGCGGACGCCAGTCATTTAGTTGCGGCAAAGCGAGACGCAGGCCACTCACCAGTAGCGCGACAATCACCACCACTGTTGCCACGGTGAGCAGTAATATCCCGGGCAATCGCCTCAATGCATCTCTCCTTGTCAGCCTGTTACGCTTTATCCTTCAGCCTGCCTGTTCGCGCGTTCCCGAGGCTTTCGGGAACGACAGACTGAATGATTACATCATCACTACATCGAACTGCTCTTGATTATAAAGCGGCTCAATTTGTACTTTGACCTGCTTGCCGACAAAGATTTCGACTTCCGCCAGTGCGTGGGACTCTTCCCCCTTTAGCGTTTCCGCCACAGCAGGTGAAGCATAGACCAGGAAACGGTCAGATTCATAGGCATGGTGTACGCGGACGATCTCCCGCATGATCTCATAGCATACGGTTTCGACCGACTTTACCGTACCGCGGCCATGACAGGTCGGACACTCGTTGCACAGTACATGTTCCACGCTTTCGCGGGTACGCTTACGGGTCATCTCTACCAGTCCCAGTTGGGAGAAACCGTTGATGCTGGTTTTTACCCGGTCCTTGCTCAACGCCTGTTCTAACGAATGCAGCACCCGGCGGCGGTGATCTTCATTATTCATATCGATGAAATCGATGATGATAATGCCGCCCAGATTGCGCAGGCGCAGCTGCCGCGCGATGGCCTGAGTGGCCTCGATGTTGGTGTTGAAGATGGTGTCGTCCAGATTGCGATGGCCGACAAACGCTCCGGTGTTGATATCGATGGTGGTCATCGCTTCGGTCTGATCGATGATCAGATAACCACCGGACTTCAGCTCGACTTTACGCTCCAGCGCGCGCTGGATTTCGTTCTCAACATCAAAGAGATCGAAAATCGGCTGGCGGCCGCTGTAGTGCTCCAGCTTACCGGTCATTTCCGGAATGTACTCTGCGGTAAACTCCAGCAGCGCTTCGTAGGTCAGGCGTGAATCTACGCGAATACGGTCAAGATGGGCATCGGCGAAATCACGCAGTACGCGCTGGGCCAGGGCCAGTTCGCCATACAGCTGATAGCGGGTCTGGTTGCGCTTTTTACGCTCCATGACTTTGGTCCAGACGCGCTTGAGGTAGGCCGCATCCGCCGCCATTTCCTGCTCATGCACGCCTTCCGCCGCGGTGCGGATGATAAACCCGCCCTGCTCGTCACAATATTCGGTCACCACGCTTTTCAGACGCTCGCGCTCGGCTTCACTTTCGATACGCTGCGACACGCCAACGTGCGAAGCGCCCGGCATAAATACCAGATAGCGGGAAGGTATTGTGATGTCGGTGGTCAGACGCGCGCCTTTGGTGCCAAGCGGGTCTTTCACCACCTGTACCATCAGATCCTGGCCCTGACGCACCAGTTCGGAAATATCGCGAACAGTAAACTGTTTCTGCTCTTCCCCCGCCACGCACTCGGTGTGCGGCATGATATCGGAAGCATGCAAGAATGCGGCCTTATCCAGACCAATATCTACAAAAGCCGCCTGCATTCCAGGCAACACACGACTGACACGACCTTTGTAGATATTGCCTACGATTCCGCGCCGCGCTTCTCTCTCAATATGGATTTCCTGCAGGATCCCGCCATCGATATACGCGACGCGCGTCTCGGATGGCGTTACGTTAACTAATAATTCAGCTGTCATCTTTATCCCTTTTCTTCACGCAGTGAGTTAAAGTTACTCAGCAACTCATACGTTTCCACCAGCGGTAAGCCGACTACGGCGTGATAGCTGCCATTTATCTTCCTGACGAAGCAACCACCCAACCCTTGAATACCGTATGCGCCTGCTTTATCTAAAGGTTCGCCGCTGGCTACGTAGGTAGCAATATCCTGCTCAGAGAGCAGACGGAAGGTCACTTCCGTCACCACCAGGCAATCCAGCGTTTGCTGCTTATCCGCCAACGCCACCGCGGTCATCACCTGGTGGGTATTACCGGAAAGCATGCGAAGCATTTCTGCGGCGTGTCCGGCATCGCGCGGTTTTTCCAGCACCTCACCGTTCAGAATGACAATCGTATCCGCGCCAAGCACCGGAAGATCGCGCGGCGCCAACGCAACGCCAGCCTGCGCTTTTTCACGCGCCAGACGCGACACATAATGCTGCGCGCTCTCCTGCGGGCCACGCAATTCCTCAATACCAGGAACCAGACGTTCGAAAGAGAGACCAAGCTGAGTTAACAGTTCCTGCCGACGCGGGGAACCTGAAGCCAGATACAGAGTTGTCATATCAACCTTTATTGAACCGCAAATTGCTGACGCACTTTACGCATTAGCAGGAATAGCCACGGCCAGAGCACACCGTTTACTACACTACTCCAGAACACTTCCGGACGGAAAGAGACGTTGATCACTAAAAACTCTGCCCAAAAAACAATGATATCCACGGCAAGAGACAGCAGCATGACCACCAGCGCCTGTTGCCAGAGCGCCAAATTGCGGAACAGCTGATATTTTAAAGCGACCAGATAGGCGACAATACTTAACGATAGCGCACGTACGCCAAGCGTCGACCCACTGATGAGATCGAGGACCGCCCCCATCACAAAACCGGTGCCGACGTTCACCCGATGCGGCAACGCGAGGATCCAGTACAACAGAATCAACAACACCCAGTTTGGCCGGAAGACGCTAATGTCCGCCGGCCAGGGCATAATCTGCAGCAATAGCGCGATAAGAAACGAGAGCCAGATAACCCAGCGTCCCTGGCTACGGTAACTTGCCACTATTGCCCCCCTGCTGGCAGAGGTTGTGCGGACGGCGGCGGCGTCAGGCCGGTCGCCGGCGCCGGCATCTGCGGCCCCATCGCATCAGGCGCAGGCAGTACCTGCGGCATCATTTGCATCAACCGCTCATTGGCGACGCGGTGAACTTCTTCCGGCGTCATCGGATTCGCGCCGTTACGATCGGCTCCCCACAGCAGCAGCAGATAGCGTAAGCGCTGCAGGCCTGCGGTAGGACGGGCCTGAATCACCGTATATGCGCGCTGAGTATCCAGGCGTACCGAGGAGACGACCCCAACCGGATAGCCTTCCGGGAAACGTCCGCCCAGCCCGGAGGTCACCAACACATCGCCGACGCGAATATCGGTATTCGCCGGCAGGTGCTCAAGCTGTAAATCGTCAGTGCAGCCGTTCCCCGCGGCAATCACGCGGATATCGTTACGCAGTACCTGAATCGGCAAGGCATGCGTTGCGTCGCAGATGAGCAGCACGCGGCTGGTCATTTTCGCCACCGCCACAACCTGACCAACAACGCCCTTATCGCTGATCACCGGCTGACCTTCGTAAACGCCGTTCACACTGCCTTTGTCGATCACCACCTGATCGCTGTAAGGATCGTTAACCGTCGAGATAACCTGAGTGACCATTTTCTGCTCGTCCTGACGCAGCGGCGAACCAAGTAATTCGCGCAGACGAGCATTTTCTTGTTTGTATTGGCCAAGCATCAGCAAATCGCTGTTTTTCAGCAGCAGTTCCTGACGCAATGCGCGGTTTTCCAGTTCGAGCTGGTCGCGGGTCGCCAGCGATTGCGATACGCTGTCGAGCAGTTCCCGGGGGCCGTTTGAGATAAAGTAGAAAGGACTGACGGCAGTATCCATGTACGTTCGAATCTGGCTGAACGTACCCAGGCGGCTGTCGGCGATAATGACGCCAAGCGCCACCAAAACCGCCAGAATAAGGCGAATCTGTAGCGACGGGCCACGGCTAAAAATTGGCTTCATAGGCTATGCGTATTCTCGTGTCAGTAAAGACCAAAGGCAGCCCTGAAGCTGCCCCAGACCTTCAGGCTGACTACTCTTCGCTGAACAAGTCGCCGCCGTGCATATCGATCATTTCCAGCGCCTTACCGCCGCCACGAGCGACGCAGGTCAGTGGATCTTCTGCAACTACGACAGGAATCCCTGTCTCTTCCATTAACAGACGGTCAAGGTTGCGCAGCAACGCGCCACCGCCGGTCAGAACCATACCGCGCTCGGAAATATCGGATGCCAGTTCTGGCGGGCACTGTTCCAGCGCTACCATCACGGCGCTAACGATGCCGGTCAGCGGCTCCTGCAGCGCTTCGAGGATTTCGTTGGAATTCAGGGTGAAGCCGCGTGGAACGCCTTCAGCCAGGTTACGACCGCGCACTTCGATTTCACGCACTTCATCGCCCGGATAAGCGGAACCGATTTCGTGTTTGATACGCTCAGCCGTCGCTTCGCCGATCAGAGAGCCGTAGTTACGACGCACGTAGTTGATCACGGCTTCGTCAAAACGGTCGCCGCCGATACGTACGGAAGAAGAGTAAACGACGCCGTTCAGGGAGATAACCGCGACTTCAGTGGTACCGCCACCGATATCGACAACCATAGAACCGGTCGCTTCAGAAACCGGCAAGCCTGCGCCGATCGCAGCCGCCATCGGCTCTTCGATCAGGAAGACTTCACGGGCGCCAGCGCCCTGCGCGGATTCACGGATTGCGCGACGCTCAACCTGGGTCGCCCCCACCGGTACGCACACCAGCACGCGCGGGCTTGGACGCATAAAGCTGTTGCTATGCACCTGTTTAATAAAGTGCTGCAGCATCTTTTCAGTCACGAAGAAGTCGGCAATAACGCCGTCTTTCATCGGGCGAATCGCCGCGATATTGCCCGGCGTACGACCAAGCATCTGCTTCGCTTCATGACCGACAGCGGCAACGCTTTTCGGCGAACCGGCACGATCCTGACGAATGGCCACAACGGAAGGCTCATTCAATACGATGCCTTGTCCTTTTACATAAATCAGGGTATTCGCGGTACCCAGGTCAATGGACAGGTCATTGGAAAACATGCCACGAAATTTTTTTAACATACTAAGGGATAATCCTGAAAGCTGGGGCGGAAAACAAAATCCGCTTACTTTACCAACCACACGCAGCAGCGACAAGGCGCAAAAATCATCTGCTACGGTGAAAATTAGTGCAGTTCATTTCCTTTGTTACAAACATTTACGAAGTCCCTTCGGCGCTGAATAAATCAGCAGCGCTCCGTGCTCATATTTGTAACCTGTCAAAGGTCAGTCACTGGCGTTTTTATTGCGTACGTTGCGATATTCCGGCGGGTAGACAAGCACACCCCCTTTACTATGGCGCGCGTTATTCTACGTGAAATCACGCTAAACGGCAGATCAAACAGAGTATCTTTGCGAATATTTTTTCACATTTGTGTCAAGTGGCTGTGAGGCGGCAAAAAATTCGCCCTGGCCGCCGGTCACGCCGCATTGCGACAGCACCTGCCACTCGCTGCGGCTGCGGACTCCCGTCGCGAAAACCTGCACCGGCATCCCTTTACAGGCCTCCACCAGACTTTGCACCAACAGCTGATTCTCGCTGCGTTTTTCAATATTGCGCGATAACCCTTGATGCAGTTTGATCACTTCGACATCCAACTGCTTGATCCAACTGGTGCCGACCAGCGTCAACCCGGCCTGAACCACGGCGACACGAATGCCCAGCGCGTTAATCAACCGCATAACCGGCTGCAAACGACCGATATATTGACAAACATCCGCCTCTGCAAGTTCAAAAATAATCCGCCGACGTTGTGATTTTTCGCACTGCATCATGGTATCGCGCAGCCAGCGTTGGAAACGCGGGCGAATCAGCGACTCCACAGTAACCTGCAGCGCCAGGGTTTGATCCGGCCAATAACTTAATAACGGCAGCAAACGCGTAACCTGTAGGCGATCGTACTCTTCCGCTAAGCCGAACTGTTGCACCATCGGCATATATTCCGCGGCAATCACCTCTTCTTTACCGTCATAAATGCGGCACATCAGCTCACGGTGATGTACGCGGCCATCTCGCATAACCGCCGGTTTTTGATAAAAACGCGGGCCGCCACGGCTGAGCATTTGTTCGATCAACGTCCGCCAGCGCACATTGCCGCGCCCTTTCTCCGGCAACGAATCATCATAAACCGCCCAGCTATTGCTGCCCTGCAGCACTGCGTTGCGGGTAGCCGCCTCGGCATGCTCCATGACCTGGGAGGTCGACTGGCCGCTGCGGAACGCGCAAATACCGATGTGCATGGTGTCATCTTTATCGAGGACCCGCGTCGACGGTAGCGCATCCATCGCCTTCAGTAACTGCCCGGCGATGCTATCGGCCTCTTTTAAGGTACGGTGCGGCAGCAGTACGGCGAAATCGCTGCGGTGGTAGCGCGCCAGCAACGAACCGGGATAGCGCATAATAAAAGTAGAAAGCAGGTTAATCAGCGTGAAGTAATGTTCTTCCGCCGCCGCGCGCCCCCAGTTGTCACGCAGCAGGTCGAACTCCGGCAGGCGGATCATCATCACGATGCCGTGCGCGCCGACCTTTTCCTGATCGTCGAGCAGCGTCGCCAGCTGGTTATCAAAGAACAGGCGGTTATTGAGACCGGTTTTGGAGTCCTGGGCGGCATAGGAACGAATCAGGGTATCCATACGGCTGCGCTGGTCGCTGGCAAACTGCAGCTCCGAGAGCAACATATCCAGCGCGCTACTGGTGCTGGCAGGCCATTCATGCACCGACCCGCGCACTTGCGGGCCGCGTTCGCCGCTGAGTATTCGCCGCGCGCGTAGCTCAAGCAACTCCTGCCCCGCCAGTTGACCGCGGATCCAGCGAATCGAGAAAAAGATAATTAGCACCATGAAGCCAATGGCGAAGGAGAGTGGCGCGGTGACGTGAAGCGAGCGGAAGTAGTTCACCATCGGGTCCAGATAGACCAGATGAATATCGATACCGGGATGTTTGAGCGACGGTACCGTCATTTCGCGATACTGGCTATTGCTGCCCAGCGGACGGTAGCTTTCAAGACGCGTATGGCTATAAACCGGTTTGCCGTTGAGCAGGAAATCAATATGTACCACTTCGACCGGCGTTAGCAGCTCATCCATTTGCGGTTCGAGCTTATCGAAAGAGGTCGTGATCAAACGGCTATCCAGCATCGTCGCCACCGACTGCACGCGGTTTTCTACCTTGAGCTGAATGCCATTGTAAAAGCTCAGCGACGCGCCGATAAGCGTGACGAAGATCGTCAAGCTGGTAAGCAGCGTGACAAATGCCGAGAATTTCGTCGTTAATCGCATCCCTGTGTTAACTCCGCGTGTGAATAACTACCCGATGAGCATTCGGGCCCCTTTTGGCGCTTACTCTTAAGTAAGTACTAACTTTCTGAAGCGACGCATACTACCAAAGCTGGCGTATCTGGCAATTTATTGCGTTACATCCACGCAATAATGCCGTTAGCGAGTATAGTCTGCAGAATAATTTTTCCAATCTTCAAACCGCGAGGAAGCGCATATGCAGGCTTTAATCTTAGAACAACAGGATGGTAAAACCCTGTCTTCGATACAAACTATCGATGCCGACCTGCTGCCGCCAGGCGATGTGACCGTCGATATCCACTGGTCCAGTCTCAATTATAAGGATGCGTTAGCCATTACCGGTAAAGGAAAAATTATCCGTAACTTTCCGATGATTCCTGGTATCGATTTCGCGGGTATCGTCCACGCCAGTGAAGATCCGCGTTTCCATGTAGGCCAGCAGGTGCTGCTCACCGGCTGGGGCGTGGGTGAAAACCACTGGGGTGGTCTGGCTGAACGCGCCCGCGTCAAGGGCGAGTGGCTGGTCGCCATGCCGGAAGGCCTCGACGGGCGTAAAGCGATGGCGATCGGTACCGCGGGCTTCACCGCCATGCTGTGCGTCATGGCGCTGGAAGATGCCGGCGTGCGCCCGGAAGATGGCGAAATCGTGGTTACCGGCGCCAGCGGCGGCGTTGGCAGCACAGCGATCGCCCTACTGCATCATCTCGGATACCAGATCGCGGCGGTTTCCGGTCGTGAAAGCACCCATCAATACCTGAAAAACCTCGGCGCCCAGCGCATTCTGGGTCGCGAAGAGTTCGCCGAAACCCGTCCGTTGGAAAAACAGGTCTGGGCAGGTGCCATCGATACTGTTGGCGATAAAGTACTGGCCAAAGTGCTGGCGCAGATGAACTACGGCGGCTGCGTCGCGGCCTGCGGCCTGGCAGGCGGATTCGCTCTGCCGACGACCGTGATGCCGTTTATCCTGCGCAACGTTCGCCTGCAGGGCGTCGATTCGGTCATGACCCCGCCTGCGCGACGCGCCGACGCCTGGCGTCGACTGGCGCGCGATCTGCCTGAATCCTTCTACGCGCAAAGCGCAACCGAAATCACCCTGGCCGATGCGCCAGCCTTCGCCGACAAGATCATGAACAATCAAATCCAGGGCCGTACGCTGGTCAAAATCGGCTAATCTGCAATTTTTCGTGACATATTCGCGATCGCGCTCTGCCTCCGTCATGCTTAGAAAAAAGTATGACGGAGGACGCCATGAAAACCAGAAAACTGACGGAAGCCGATGTCACGGCGGAATCGGTCTTTAACCTGCAGCGCCGCCAGGTGCTAAAAATGCTCGGCATCGGCGCGACCGCGATGTCGCTTTCAACCAGAGCTCACGCCGACCTGCTCGATTGGTTCAAAGGCCACGACCGCCCGCCAGCGCCGGCCGGTAAGGCGCTCACTTTCAATAAACCAGCAGAATGGCAAAGTAAGCTCGCGCTCACCCCGGAAGATAAAGTCTCCGGCTACAACAATTTCTATGAATTTGGCCTTGATAAAGCCGATCCGGCGGCCAATGCCGGGAGTCTGCGCACCGACCCGTGGACGCTAACCATCGGTGGCGAAGTCGCCAAACCGCTGACGCTCGACCATGATGATCTGACCCGCCGCTTTCCGCTGGAAGAGCGTATTTATCGCATGCGCTGCGTGGAAGCCTGGTCAATGGTGGTGCCATGGGTCGGTTTCCCGCTGCATAAACTCTTAGCGCTGGTCGAACCCACCAGCAATGCCCGCTATGTCGCATTCAAAACGCTCTACGCACCGGAGCAAATGCCGGGGCAAAAAGATCGCTTCATCGGCGGCGGCCTGGCTTATCCCTACGTCGAAGGCCTACGTCTTGATGAAGCGATGCACCCACTCACGTTATTGACCGTCGGCGTCTACGGGAAAGCCCTACCGCCGCAAAACGGCGCGCCGATCCGCCTGACCGTACCGTGGAAGTACGGCTTTAAAGGTATCAAGTCGATCGTCAGCATTGAGCTAACCCGCGATCTGCCGCCGACGACGTGGAATCTGGCGGCGCCGAATGAGTACGGTTTCTACGCCAACGTGAATCCACACGTCGATCACCCGCGCTGGTCGCAAGCGAGCGAACGGTTTATTGGTTCGGGCGGCGTACTGGACGTGAAACGCCAGCCGACTCTGCTGTTTAATGGCTACGCCGAGGAAGTCGCCTCGCTGTATCGCGGGCTCAATTTACGGGAGAACTTCTAGTGCGTCTGAGCGTAAAACAGATTAACGGGCTGAAAGTTTTACTGCATTTAGCCGGTTTCTTACCTTTTCTCTGGCTATTTTGGGCCGGACATCAGGGTTATTTCAGCGCCGATCCGGCGAAAGATATTCAGCATTTTACCGGGCGGATGGCGCTTAAGTTTTTACTCGCCACCTTGCTTATCACGCCGCTGGCGCGCTACGCTAAACAACCATTATTGATACGTACCCGCCGCTTATTGGGGTTATGGTGTTTCGCCTGGGCGACGCTGCACCTCACCAGCTATACGCTGCTGGAGCTCGGGATTAACAATTTGGCGCTGCTTGGCTCCGAGATCGTCAACCGCCCCTATCTGACGCTTGGCGTAATCAGCTGGCTGGTATTACTGGCGTTGGCGGCGACATCTACCCAATATATGCAACAAAAATTAGGTCGACGCTGGCAAACACTGCACAACTTCGTCTATCTGGTGGCGATCCTCGCCCCCATCCATTATCTGTGGTCGGTAAAGATTTTATCGCCGCAACCGCTGATTTATGCCGGGCTGGCAGTGGCCCTGTTAGCCTGCCGCTACAAGAAGTTTCGCCAGTGGTGGCGCTAATCTCCTGATATGTGCAGTTCCCCGCAGAACGTTTATCAACCGCGACTCTTTTTACGATAGCGGTTGATAATCTTCCCTGATAAGACCAGTATTTAGCTGCCAATTGCTACGAAATCGTTATAATGTGCGACTTTGGTTTTCCTGACGGGGTTTTCGAGCCCTGAAAAGGTGACAAGCGCGCATTGAAGGTATATTTTGTTTTTTACCCGATATTAGCTGGAGATAGCTGCACGATGGCTGACAAGTTTCGCATTTTGCTTTTGAATGGACCTAACCTTAATATGCTCGGCACCCGCGAGCCAGAGAAGTACGGTTCCCTGACGCTGGCAGAAATTGTTAACCGTTTAACCGCAGAAGCGGAAGCGCTAAACGTGACGCTCGACCACCTGCAATCCAATGCGGAGTTCGCGCTCATCGACCGAATTCATCAGGCTAAAGACACTGTGGACTATATCCTGATCAATCCGGCCGCGTTTACGCATACCAGCGTGGCTATCCGCGACGCGCTGCTTGCCGTGAGTATCCCGTTTATCGAGATCCACCTGAGCAATGTGCATGCGCGCGAGCCATTCCGTCACCACTCGTATCTGTCTGATGTCGCCTCGGGCGTTATTTGCGGATTAGGTGCGGACGGCTATTCATACGCTTTACAGACGGCAGTAAAACGCCTGTCACAAACACACTAAACAAAGAGTACGGAACCCACTCATGGATATTCGTAAGATTAAAAAACTGATCGAGCTGGTTGAAGAATCAGGCATCTCCGAACTGGAAATTTCTGAAGGCGAAGAGTCTGTACGCATCAGCCGCGCCGCGCCAGCCGCGAGCTTCCCGCTTATGCAGCAGGCCTATGCCGCACCAATTGCACAGCCTCAGGCGCCAGCCGCCGCCGCGCCGACAGCGGCGCCGGCTGCTGAAGCGAAAGCGGAAATCAGTGGTCACATCGTACGTTCCCCGATGGTCGGTACTTTCTACCGCACCCCGAGCCCGGACGCGAAAGCATTTGTGGAAATCGGTCAGAAAGTTAACGTGGGCGACACCCTGTGCATCGTAGAAGCGATGAAAATGATGAACCAGATCGAAGCCGACAAAGCCGGCGTGGTAAAAGCCATTCTGATCGAAAGCGGCCAACCTGTAGAATTTGACGAGCCGCTGGTTGTCATCGAGTAACGAGGCGAACATGCTGGATAAAATTGTTATCGCTAACCGCGGCGAGATCGCACTGCGCATCCTGCGTGCCTGTAAAGAACTGGGCATCAAGACTGTCGCTGTGCACTCCACGGCGGATCGCGATTTAAAACACGTATTATTAGCGGATGAGACGGTCTGTATCGGCCCGGCTCCGTCCGTGAAAAGCTATCTGAATATCCCGGCAATCATCAGCGCGGCGGAAATCACCGGCGCGGTAGCGATTCACCCGGGTTACGGCTTCCTGTCCGAGAACGCTAACTTTGCTGAGCAGGTTGAGCGTTCCGGCTTCATCTTCATCGGCCCGAAAGCGGACACTATTCGCCTGATGGGCGATAAAGTGTCCGCGATCACCGCGATGAAGAAAGCAGGCGTTCCGACCGTTCCAGGTTCCGACGGCCCGCTGGGCGACGACATGGACGCCAACCGCGCCCATGCCAAACGCATCGGCTATCCGGTCATCATCAAAGCCTCCGGCGGCGGCGGCGGTCGCGGTATGCGCGTCGTACGCAGTGACGCCGAGTTGGCGCAATCCATCTCCATGACCAAAGCGGAAGCGAAAGCCGCTTTCAACAACGACATGGTCTACATGGAGAAATACCTGGAAAACCCTCGCCACATCGAGATCCAGGTACTGGCGGACGGCCAGGGCAACGCTATCTATCTGGCTGAACGCGACTGCTCCATGCAGCGTCGTCACCAGAAAGTTGTCGAAGAAGCGCCAGCGCCGGGCATTACCCCGGAACTGCGTCGCTACATCGGCGAGCGCTGCTCCAAAGCCTGTGTTGATATCGGCTATCGCGGGGCGGGTACCTTCGAGTTCCTGTTCGAAAACGGCGAGTTCTACTTCATTGAAATGAACACCCGTATTCAGGTTGAACACCCAGTGACCGAAATGATCACCGGCGTTGACCTGATCAAAGAACAGCTGCGTATCGCGGCTGGTCAGCCGCTGTCTATCAAGCAAGAAGAAGTCCAGGTTCGCGGCCATGCGGTGGAATGCCGTATCAACGCCGAAGACCCGAACACCTTCCTGCCGAGCCCGGGTAAAATCACCCGCTTCCACGCGCCAGGCGGTTTCGGCGTGCGCTGGGAGTCTCATATCTACGCCGGTTACACCGTACCGCCGTACTATGACTCAATGATCGGCAAACTGATCTGCTTCGGCGAAAGCCGTGACGTGGCGATTGCCCGCATGAAGAATGCGCTGCAGGAACTGATCATCGACGGTATCAAAACCAACGTTGATCTGCAGATGCGTATCATGAGCGACGAGAACTTCCAGCATGGTGGCACCAACATCCACTATCTGGAGAAAAAACTCGGACTGCAGGAAAAATAATCCTGCGCTCGCTGCAAAAGGCCGGATAATCCGGCCTTTTTTCTTTTTCTCTCCCCTCGACTTTTCCATGCGGTACAATCCCCGCTTTCTTCATCCTCAAGGGACAAAAAATGGACAAAAGGTTTGTTCAGGCCCATAAAGAAGCGCGCTGGGCGCTGTGGCTAACCCTTCTCTATCTTGCCGCCTGGCTGGCTGCAGCCTATCTGCCAGGCGTCGGTATCGGTATTACCGGTCTGCCACACTGGTTCGAAATGGCCTGCCTGCTGGTGCCGCTGCTGTTCGTCCTGTTGTGCTGGGCGATGGTGCGCTTTATCTTCCGCGATATCTCCCTGGAGGATAACGATGCAGCTTGAGATTATCATCGTCCTGCTTGCTTACCTGTTTGTCGTCTTCGGCCTGTCGATTTACGCGATGCGTAAACGCAGCAGCGGGAACTTCCTCAGCGAATACTTCCTCGGCAGCCGCTCGATGGGCGGTTTTGTATTAGCCATGACCCTCACCGCGACCTATATTAGCGCCAGCTCGTTTATCGGCGGACCGGGTGCCGCCTACAAGTATGGGCTCGGCTGGGTACTACTGGCGATGATCCAGGTGCCGACGATCTGGCTATCGCTTGGGATCCTCGGCAAGAAATTCGCGATCCTGGCGCGTCGCTATAATGCCATCACCCTTAACGACATGCTGCAAGCGCGCTATCAAAGCCGCGCGGTGGTATGGATTGCCAGCGTCAGTCTGTTGGTCGCCTTTGTCGGGGCAATCGCCGTACAGTTTATCGGCGGCGCGCGCTTGCTGGAAACCGCTGCTGGCATCAAGTATGAAACTGGACTGTTGATCTTCGGCATCACTATCGCGCTATATACCGCCTTCGGCGGCTTCCGCGCCAGCGTACTCAACGACACGATGCAGGGCATGGTCATGTTGATCGGGACGATCGTCCTGCTGGTTGGCGTGGTGCACGCCGCAGGCGGCCTGCATCATGCGGTAGACACGCTGCAGCGCATCGACCCGCAGTTGGTGTCGCCGCACGGCGCGGATGATATCCTCACCCCAACCTTTATGACCTCGTTCTGGGTACTGGTCTGTTTCGGGGTGATCGGCCTGCCGCATACCGCCGTGCGTTGTATCTCCTATAAAGACAGCAAGGCCGTGCATCGCGGGATCGTTATTGGCACGATCGTGGTGGCGATTCTGATGTTCGGCATGCATCTGGCGGGCGCCCTCGGCCGCGCCGTTTTACCGGATCTTACCGTTCCCGATCAGGTGATCCCGACGTTAATGGTCCAGGTGCTACCGCCATGGGCTGCAGGGTTGTTTTTAGCGGCGCCGATGGCAGCAATTATGTCGAACGTTAACGCCCATTTGCTGCAGGCATCGGCTACGATCATTAAAGATCTGTGGCTCAGCGCCCAACCGGCAAAAAAACACAACGAGCAGAAGCTCAAGCGGATCTCAACGATCGCGACTTTAGTGCTCGGCATATTAATGATGCTGGCTGCCTGGCGGCCGCCGGAAATGATTATCTGGCTTAACCTGCTGGCCTTTGGCGGCCTGGAAGCCGTGTTTTTGTGGCCGCTCGTACTTGGCCTCTACTGGGAGCGGGCAAACGCGACCGGAGCGCTCAGCGCGATGTTGGTGGGCGGCGTGCTGTATGCCGTACTCGCCACGTTTAATATTCAGTACCTGGGCTTCCATCCTATCGTGCCCTCGCTACTGCTAAGTTTGTTGGCTTTTGTCGTCGGTAACCGTTTCGGTTTGCCCGTGCCACCAGCCCCTATTATGACTACTGATAAATAAGAGTTTCGCCATGCCTTGGATCCAACTAAAACTGAACACCACCGGCGCTAACGCGGAAGCGTTGAGCGACGCGCTGATGGAGGCCGGAGCGGTCTCTATTACCTTCCAGGACACCCACGATACGCCGGTATTCGAGCCGTTGCCGGGTGAAACCCGCCTGTGGGGCGATACCGACGTTATCGGCCTGTTCGACGCAGAAAGCGACATGAACGAAGCAGTTGCCATCCTTGAACAGCATCCGCTGCTCGGCGCCGGCTTTGCGCATAAAATCGAACAACTGGAAGATAAAGACTGGGAACGCGAATGGATGGATAACTTCCACCCGATGCGTTTCGGCGAACGTCTGTGGATCTGCCCGAGCTGGCGCGATATCCCCGATGAGAACGCGGTCAACGTGATGCTCGATCCGGGGCTGGCCTTCGGTACCGGTACCCACCCCACCACCGCCATGTGTCTGCAGTGGCTCGACGGCCTCGATCTGCAGGGTAAAACGATTATCGATTTTGGTTGCGGTTCCGGCATCCTGGCAATCGCCGCGCTGAAACTGGGCGCTGCCAAAGCTATCGGTATTGATATCGATCCGCAAGCGATCCAGGCCAGCCGTGATAATGCTCAACGTAATGGCGTGTCTGAACGTCTGGAGTTGTACCTGCCGCAGGACCAGCCAGAAGCCATGAAAGCCGATGTGGTGGTCGCAAACATCCTGGCAGGCCCATTACGCGAACTGTCCCCATTAATCAGCGTACTGCCGGTTACAGGCGGTCTGCTGGGCCTTTCCGGAATCCTGGCAAGCCAAGCGGAAAGCGTTTGTGAAGCCTACGCCCCGCTCTTCACTCTCGACCCAGTGGTGGAGCAAGAAGAGTGGTGCCGCATTACCGGCCAGAAAAACTAAGTACGATATGCGGCCTACGGGCCGCATTTTTGTTTCCAGTAGCCACCGAATATTGCCAGGAAATGGGAGCCAGATCGCATTACGATGCCCTTTTTTGGCTACAAAAACAGCGTTTTATCCCGTCTCATACTCCCCCTGACTAAGAAAAATCGAGAAGTTTTGCGATTTTATAAATGGACACAAATTATCCTGTTGTTAATAACGTAATGATTAATATGAAAATTTATTCATGTCCTTTGTGTTACTCCTGGATTCATTGATCTGTAACAGAGGATTGGTCAAAGTTTGGCCTTTCATCTCGCGCAAAAAATGCGTAATATACGCCGCCTTGCAGTCACAGTATGGTCATTTCTTAACTCATGCGCATCGGACACCACCAGCTCAGAAATCGCCTGATCGCAGCACCTATGGCTGGCATCACTGACAGACCATTCAGGACGCTGTGCTACGAGATGGGAGCAGGTCTGACTGTTTCCGAGATGATGTCCTCCAACCCACAGGTGTGGGAGAGCGACAAATCCCGGTTACGGATGGTGCACATTGATGAGCCCGGTATTCGTACTGTGCAAATCGCCGGTAGTGTGCCGGAAGAGATGGCCGCAGCCGCCCGTATTAACGTGGAAAGCGGCGCCCAGATTATTGATATCAATATGGGGTGCCCGGCTAAAAAGGTGAATCGTAAGCTCGCTGGCTCAGCCCTCTTGCAGTATCCCGATCAGGTGAAGTCAATCCTGGCCGCGGTCGTCAAGGCAGTGGACGTTCCAGTGACACTCAAGATTCGCACCGGTTGGGAACCGGAACACCGTAACTGTGTAGAGATTGCCCAACTGGCCGAAGAATGTGGCATTCAGGCTCTGACTATTCACGGACGCACTCGCGCCTGTTTGTTTAACGGAGACGCTGAATACGACAGTATTCGGGCAGTTAAGCAGAAAGTTTCCATTCCGATTATCGCGAATGGCGACATTACTGACCCGCTTAAAGCCAGAGCCGTACTCGACTACACGGGGGCTGATGCTCTCATGATAGGCCGTGCGGCTCAGGGAAGACCCTGGATCTTTCGGGAAATCCAGCATTATCTGGACACTGGGGAGTTGCTGTCCCCCCTGCCTCTGGCAGAGGTTAAGCGCTTGCTTTGTGCGCACGTTCGGGAATTGCATGACTTCTATGGTCAGGCAAAAGGGTACCGAATCGCGCGTAAACACGTCTCCTGGTATCTCCAGGAGCATGCTCCAAATGACCAGTTTCGGCGCACATTCAACGCCATTGAGGATGCCAGCGAACAGCTGGAGGCGTTGGAGGCATACTTCGAAAATTTTGCGTAATAGAAATAAAGAGCTGACAGAACTATGTTCGAACAACGCGTAAATTCTGACGTACTGACCGTTTCTACCGTTAACTCTCAGGACCAGGTAACTCAAAAGCCCCTGCGTGACTCGGTTAAACAGGCACTGAAGAACTATTTTGCTCAACTGAATGGTCAGGATGTGAATGACCTGTATGAGCTGGTATTGGCTGAAGTTGAACAGCCACTGTTGGACATGGTGATGCAATACACCCGTGGTAATCAGACCCGCGCTGCCCTGATGATGGGTATCAACCGCGGTACTCTGCGTAAGAAACTGAAAAAATACGGCATGAACTGATACTAATCAGTTAACTTGTTGATTAAAAAGGCGCTCTTCGGCATGGGGAAGCGCCTTTTTTATTAAATTGACTACACCACTAACTACACAATCACGTGAACATTAATAAACATTAATGAAGGTTAGTATCCTGCTTGAGTTGCATAGAAATCGCCAGTATCGCAGTTTTAATGATAAGCTCAGGATCCAGCCCCGTTAGCTCTGACTGGCGCTCAGCCTCTTTCTGCGTACTTTCTGCCAGAATTTTTGCGCCCTTAACTTTCGTCGCGTGGGCAATATGCACCGGCATCATCTCGTAAAATAAACTTTCAAGTTCTGTCATCTTAATCACCCAATTTTTCTACCTGCATTAGTTTTATTCATCAGTGCCTTGTGCAAATCACCCTGACCAGTAATTACTGAATTTACCGCCTTCTGATACCCCATCTTGGCGCCGTCAGCAGCCGCTTTCTTCATCATGGCTATCTGAGCATCAGAAGGATCGCCATTAACGTTAAAATTAAATTCCTGGGAAATCTGATTACCAGAACTGGATTGCTTGGAGATCCGGTTAAGGGTCTCATCCAGTTTCGCGCTAGTATTCGCCGTGACTACACGTTCTCCCTTCTGAAGAAGCCATGTTCCGGTTTCTGGAACAGCGTCAATACCATCGTGAGCCATACCAACAGCAGCAATGTTAGACACGATACCTGCAGTAGAAGCGGCTACGCTGGCCATTGCTGCAAGGTTGTATGGGAAAGGGTTTGCTGCTGCCATGGCAATCCCCTGTTGGATTGCTACAGTAGACTGAGCAATAGCAGCAGCTTTCTGGACAGCGAACGCCGCTTTGTATACTCCTGATTGCTCACCGAAAGCTGTACGGGTCAAATCCACCATAGACCCAAGCCCATCGACAACACTGCTCAACATCAGCTGCTTACGAGCATCATCAAGCTTATTCATTTCTTCTTGGTGTTTTTTCTTCAGTTCAAGCTCTCTGGCATCCCATTCCTCATTAAGATCAGAACGTGCCTTGCGGTTCTGGTCCAGCAAATCTAGCTGGTTCTGATACCATTTTTCCTGCTCTTTCTGTGCGTCATCAACTTTTTTCAACTCCCCAGACTCACCACCAAACATCGGATCAAGACCACTAAATTTAGGCGCGTCGGAAAATGACGCTTTCGAGATGGCCTTGGCGGCTTTTTTATATTCATCAGGACTGATACCAGTCATACCCTGAATATTTTTTAATACTTCAAAACGCTCCTTCGTCGTTTTAAGTAATTTTTCTTCCGGTGTTAATAAGTCATCCTGCAAATCACGGAACTTTGATAGCGCGTTATATTTATCAACTTCTGAAGCTAATCCTTCAAGTCGTATTTGCTGTTCTTTATTTATTCCAACGAGACGGCCAGATGCCAAATCGAAATGAAGTTTTTCAACTTCCGTGGCGTCTTTGGTTTTCCCAGTTAGCTGATCTACCAGCGCAATTTGCTTTAAATATGACTGTTCTACAGCTTTATAGGCGCTTTCAAGTTTTTTTGCCTCAGCATCAGGCTTCTTAGTCTGTTTCTGGTTACTCTCCCCGGGAAGAAGAAGATTATTTATTGGCAAGTCTGAATTTGAAGACGGTTTAGTAATTACCCCTAAATCTGATTGAAGCGTATCTGCTATGGCTCCTAATCTCTGATTTTTTTCAAACTCGTACCAGCCTCCAGCCTTAAACCTGTCAGGCACTTCAAGTATATGGCTGATAAAATTAGCAGATTCAGAACTTAGCTTACCCATCCAACCGACTAACTCTGCCATCCCTCCGACTAGCTTTGCCAGACCAGACAGAACAGCGGGATCGGTAAAAACCTCGCGGATGTCATCTAGACCATCCTGAATCGGTGAGAGGTCAACTTTAGCCAGTCCACTGGCAATCTCAATTCTTAACCCTTTCGCACTGCTCTCAATATCCTGGAAAAACTGATTAACTTTAACAAGATTATCAATATCTTCCTGTGGCGGTGCGACACCAAAATCTTTTGATAGCTGGATAAACTGTTTCAGCTTCTCATTGTTGTTATCGAACAACGGCAGCATTTTTGACAGGTCATTACCAAGGCTTTCGAGAATATTGGTTTTCCCTGCCTGAGAGGGGATTTTCTGTAATGCTTCACTGATTGCCATCAGTTGCTTATCAGGAGATTGCTCGGCCAGCTTCTGAGCTGAAAGCCCGAGGGTATCGAGTGCTTGAGCAGCTTCACCTGACTTGTTAAGCACAGCATCGCCGACTTTATCGTTAATATCCTTGAAGATGTCAGCAATGTTATCCCCTGTTAATCCTGCTTTCTCAGCAGCAAACTGCCATGAAAGAAGATCCTGAGTAGACATTTTGAGAGATTTAGCCCAGCGATCAGCCGCGGTGATCTGCTCTGAAGTATTTTTTACCAGGGCAATGCCGGCAGCACCAACACCGATAGCAGCAGCGGCTGCTGCAGTACCGACCGCAGCAAGCGATGCGCCTACGGCTGCAGCATCTTTTTTAACGTTATCCCGCCATTTTTGTGACGAGCGTTCGGCTTTATCCATACCCTGAACAAAACCGCCGGTTCTGGCGATCAGGTCGATGGTGAGTGTGCCTAGTGATTTAGCGGCCATGAAAACCTCCAGAATGGTTGATTTGTTCCAGAGTGCTTTTTTGCACTTTGGGGCTAAGCGCCATTTCTGGCGCTTTGGTTTACGAGGACTGTTCGATGATGGTTACTGGCTTGCCTACATTGACCCATGCACAGTAAAGGATGGTCATGATAGCGGCGGCGTTCGCTTGGTAGAGACTGACTTGCTCAGTGTGAACCGGTTCTGAAGTGTTATTGTCGGGAGTATCCGACATTTCCACAGTCCCCTCTCTTGCAGTCATCAACCCAGCACCTTCCACGTTGATAATCATATTTGCAGGATCAATCAGTGATAGGCCTGTTGCGTATTGGCTTGGCATTACAGAGATACCCAGCAAATCAAACTGGCGCAATTGATCATTGGTGAGGTTAAGCACTGAGGTAAGCGGCATCACCAGAGCAGAGCCAGACACGCTGTTACCGTTGCTGGTATGCAAATTGATAGCAGCCGCCAAATCGCCTGCAGATGGTGCGTTAAGGAACGCGCCGGCGGGGGACACCTCATCAACCTCAGCATCCGCAGAAAGGAATTTATGGTCAATTTCCCGGACGGCTTCGCTAACCATCATATTGCGAATGACATTATCAGTGCCTGGAGTGGCCAGCCTCAGAAGCTCATCGCTCAGAACCACCAATGAGGCGACTTTAAAAGGGGATAAAACTCCTGATTTTACAACATTGCCTTTCCTCACTGGCACGGCCTGAGCCTCTTTAACCCACCCGGCGCCAATGCCACTGACGGCTCCAACCTGCGAATTAAACGGTAACTGCATGGCATTAGCCATGATCCGCCCAGGGATGGACAGAGAGAACGCATACTCAGCAAACTCACGAGCAACAATATCCGTTGTGACAAGAGGACCGCTGGTCGTCGCACCAGCGACAATAGCCTTTGATAAATATGCTTCTACCTTCGGGTCATTCTCCGAAATCTCTTTGGCTTCATGTACCCGCCCATTGGTTTTAATGAGCGCTCGCGCAGCGCGAACAAGCATGACACCTTTCATATTATTTCTCCTGAAAATGTTTATAGCGATGTTAACAGGGGGTATAAAAATTCAAGTTAACAACCAGAGCAAATAAATATTTTAAATTCAATTAATTAAATGAAATTGTTTACATGTTTATATGCCGAACTTCGAATGTTAATACCCCTCAAAAGGGAATTTTTTCTCTGCGTGAGAGGGGGGGCGGTGTCCAAGGCATAGGCATTTTCGATCGAAAGATACCCCCCCGGCTTCACGATTCACCCAGCAATGAGATCAGACCTTCAACCTCACTCTCCAGCTTGGCTATGCGTAGCGACTGTTCGTGCATTGCGTCCACGTGCTTCTGTTCGCGTTCGTCAAGCACCTCTCTGAACTCATCCGCCATAGCTTTCATCAGCGATATATCACGCTCTGACAATGCCATGTTGAGCCCTCCTTCAGTCAGAGATAGCGCTGTCAGCTTTATCGTCAGGCAACCCGAGACGGTTACGCAGTAACTGACGCGCCAGATAGCCAAGGGTTGGCGTAGCTGCCATACCGAACACACCGGCCTGATTCATCTTCTGGATGACGTTGGCTTGTACCTGTTTAAGCGCTACAACTATCTCGCCATCAAGCATTACGCTAACGCCCTTGCTACGTTGTTTTCTCATCATCATCACCTCATGTTAGATACACATTCAGTGTTGATCTAAATGCAATACATATCAATATTGTTGCAATTTCCGGGATATTAAAATAAAAAAAGAGGAGCCTTAGCTCCTCATGTATTACTCACTTTTTACACACCTCAACCACTACTCACCATCTTTCATGAGAAATAGCCTAACACCAGTAATGGCGGGGCTTTTGTGGTGTTCCTCACTTTTGGTGCATATACACAGAATAAGTGAGGAGCACCGGGGTGCATCGCCGTCTACTACTCACCATCACTCACTTTCATCATCACTTTTTCTTTTTGAAATAATTGACAGGTTTTCGCCAGAAATAGCGATAACTCCATCTCTTTCAAGCTTTGTAAGCCATCGGCCAAAGTTCTTCACGTTACTGACACCCATCGCTTTCATATCATCACGTACCAGCGCTTTGGTACAGGGACCGCCGTCAGCCACACGGCTACGGATGATATTCCACAGGGTGGCGTGGTTTTCGGTGATATTGGTCACTGTCGCCAGTTCCGTCGCAATTTCCTTAGCATCGCGAGGAACATCACGGACTACCAGAGAGCAAATATTTTCCCCGTCCTCATCGGTGTACAGATCAACAGGCCTTAGGTCATACGCTTTTTTCTCCATCTCCTCAGCGTCTTTCATCTTGGTACAGGACAAGATAAGCGCCCTGCCATCACCTTCCCGTTTAACGTTAAATTCAGCGTCAAGTGCGGCCCTGAATGAACTGGAGCCACGCGCTCCCTTTGCTTCATCCTTACCTGAGTGATGCACCACCAGCACTGTAGCGCCCGTTTTCTGTTTGATAGTGTCACAGCCCTCGATAAACGCCCCCATATCTCGAGCATCGTTCTCATCATTGCCGCCAAAGCATCTAGCCAGCGTATCGATCACCACCAGCCGAACGGGAAAACCACACTCAGACTCAACCTGACGCGCGGCCACCAGCACCTCGTTAATTTCAGCAGGACGCACGGGAAATACTGGGCGATTTACGAGATAAAGATTGTTCGCAACCATACCATGTACCTGCTCCCATGCCCGGACACGACGGGGAACCCCTACGCCACCCTCACCGACGACATACAGAACCGCTCCGGGTGTTACCTTCTTTCCCGCCCAAGGGCGACCTGCTGCAACATGACAGGCCCACGAAACCGCCAGAAAGCTCTTATACGAGCCGCTGGGGCCATATATGCTACAAAGTGACTGCGCTGGGAGGATATGCTTCATTACATAGTCCTGACGCGCATCAAATCCATCAGATCCACGAGATAACGGTAAACGTGTCTTTTTACGGCTTTGGTTTCCCCCGGACTCAGGGAAAATGCGCAAAATGCTTTCAGTGTCTGCCAACAATGTTAATAGTTCTTCACGAGGAATAAATTCTTCAAGGGCCTCCCGACGTAAGGAAATAGCCTTTTCTGTATCAGTGTCCAAAAATCCGGCATCACATAACTCGTCGTAACTCATAGCCTGTAGCTGCTCTAGCTTAAGCACCAACTTGCCGTAAGCAGTTGCCGGATCCTTATGCTGGTGGAGGGCATTCTCCACATCTGTGCGCGTATATGGTTTACCATGCGCCCAACGATAGACACATGAAAACAGGGCATCGGATACTGATTCGACCTCTGTCACTTGCTCTGTCATTTAGGGATCCCTCCGCTCATCTGGAATTTTCCAATCAGCGGGTGATACCAGTATGCCGATCCGTATTTGCGCTTAGCGCTACGCAGCACCAGCCTGGCCGCTTCCCTGAATTTCTCTTCAGGTGCAACAAAGCCACCACCTTTTAGCTTCACCATCATCACGCCTGTGTTCTTCGCCAGTTCTTCAGCCTTTTTGGTGGAAATACCGAACTCAGCGGCCAGAGTAGACAAGGGCGCCATACCCGGGGGAATCTCTCCCCCTTGGCTATCGGTGAGTGATTTGATCTGCAGCTCAAGGGTCAACACCTTTTCCACCAGTAGATCAAAGCGCTTTTCCAGATCGTTAAATTTCACGTTGCTTATCATTGTTCGCCATCCTTGCAAGACTTAATCTGGTCGAGGTCTGAGATATCCAATTCATTTGCCAGTTCATCAGCAAGTCGGTAAGCGAGGCCCGTTAAACTCATGACATGGAGACGCTCTTCATCCCCTCTGATTGTTGCCAAATAAGAAACGCATGACAGAAGCGAGGCGACCTCTTGAGCCAAGGTAAGAAGATCACTTTTCGTGCGGTATGTATTAATCATGGCCAACCACCTCTCTATCTGAGGCGCTATCAAAAGCCCAACCGCGGCGGGTGTTGTAATCAAAGAACGCGACACGGCATGGTGCTTCTGCCCGAATTTTGGCAGCGAATACCATTTCCCAGCCGGGGAAAGCAGCGCGGGCATTCTCCTCAGTATCAGTATCAAAACGCAGAACTATCGGCGAACAGTCTGGATGGCTCTTAGGGGTTGCCAGAAAGAGCCATGTAAATTTCGGGTGAGTTTGGTTATGCTGTGATTCAGCCATAGTCGTTACTCCAGTTAACGGTTTGGTTAGAAGCCCGGTTAGTGCTGGTAACACTGCCGGGTTTCGCGCTTTACAAGTGTCAGACACATGAGATACATTGAATGACACGATTAAGATTAAACCGAGTGTCAGACATATGTCAAACGCAAAGATGCCTAAAGGAAATAAACAGATCGCATTTCGAGTAGAACCATCCCTCGAAGAAGCTATGCTGCAAGCAATGAAAGAAGATGGGGATGAAACTATATCAGCATGGCTCAAACGTGTTATCCGCAAGGAATTACAACAGCGCGGCATTGAGCCGAAAGGCTGAGGGGTATGCGCCATCGCCGTACCCTGTTGGTAGACGGAAAAGTTCGTAGTCCCAAAGGGGGTTGGTCCAACGATTGGCATACCCCCTAACCACGCCATTGGCTGAGTTCCTGTAATCTCAGCAGCGCCTAAGCTTTGACCACCAGCAATAGCCCTGGTATTATTAAATTTCAGCTTTGTTCTGCGATACCAGAACCCACACTGGCGGTCTAGCGCGACCGCCTTTGTTTTTCCCTCCATAATCCCCCCTATACCGCTTTACTGCGGCTTTGCTGCCAGGCGGATACTTCGGACAAAAGCCATCCCACGGCACGGCCACCCAGCTTACGACGGGCCGGAAACTTACCGTCCTTTTCCATCAGGTAGCGGGTAGTGCGACAAATGCCGGTTAGCTGGCGACACTCAGCCTCGCGGATCACTCGTTCAGCATGTTGGGGTGTATTGTTCATAGATAAATGCTCCTGTTCATTACTGTTCAGGAGCATTTTGGAGAGGGGTTATTGAGGATCCGTAGATATCACTTTTTTATATGTGAATTCACTTCCTACCGAGATATTTAGCCCAAGTGTTCTTATCTGTTGCAGGAAGATCCACCCCTTTTGCCGCTGCTGCTGCTTCCAGTACAGAGATAATCTTTGCTACAGGACCCATTTCGATATCTAATCCCTCTAGTTCTGGAATCATTTTTAACAGGGCTGGGATCAACTCGGCTTTCTTCGAAACTGTCTTTGGTGATTCTCCGGCCTGATTTACAGGTAACGAACCAATTTCCTTAATTTTCGCCAAATCATCAGCCATTACGCATAAAAAACGCGTATCGATCTCAATCCCACCATTGATGGTCGTGATCTGGCATTCCCAACCTTCGCTTTCAGAGCGAGTAGTAAAAAATGGTGAACGAATCTTCGCATCAGCACCTAAAAACTCAGGAACTGAGAAATATTCCCGATTGAGATAGAAGAAGCCACTTATCGATTTAGCATAGTAGCCGGGAATTTCAGCATCTTCCTGCAGCTGTATCCCGGAAATTGTCCAACGTTCTGAACCCAAAACACCGCCAAAATCGTAGTCTATCTCCCCTTCCATAAAATCCGGGATCATTAGCATCAAGCAATCATGTTTGAGAGCAGGAAAAAACACGACAATATCCAAAGCTCCAATGGCCGCAAAATGATAAAGATCTTTAACGCTACATCCTAACTTTTCCGCCGCTTCGGGTAATGGGTAATACAAACGCACTGGTAGTTTCATTTCTATACCTTCATCAAAATAACGTTGTCGTCACCGTTCGCCAACAAATCAAGGCGCTCCATCCACTTATTCAGCGCATCCAGTTTTTCAGGCAAATACTGACTACGGTTATAAACGGCCATAACGCCACCAAGCGTATGCCCAAGCAGTTGCTCAACAACATGCGGAGCGATCCCCATATTGTTAAGCGTGGTGGCAAACGTCCGGCGTAGGTCATGTAGCGTCCACGGTTCTGCGTGGCCAAGACGTTTATAAATATTACGCCCCCACTGGCTGACGGCTTCTGGTTTCTTCATTTCGCCCAGCAGCAGGCCGCTATCCCGGTTTTGTTCGATCAGGGCGGTGATAAATGGCCTCATGGCGCCGGGAATCGGACGCAATATCTTCTCGCCCCCCTTACTATGTTCCTTCGGCACAGTCCAAATCCAGTCCTGCAAATCCCACTCTTTGATAGCCGATAATCTCAGTTCCTGAGTGCGGCAGCCAAACGCCACCAGCAGGTGCAGCAGCGAGGCATAGTAAGGTTTGAATTTCAGGCCTGTACTCTCGATCCAGATATCAGATAACTCTTGTCTGGTGTGCTCCCTGTCGCGCTTCTCCTGCTTTTTTCCAACGTCATCAATCGTCAGGTCGCTGAGCGCATTGCTTGTCGCGTATCGATGCACACGGCAGAATTTCAGAGCTTGTTTACACATCTGCAGAAGATAGCCGGCTGCCACAGGAGCATCAGACCTTACACGGCTGAAACACTCCAACCAGTGGCGCGTTTCACACATAGAAAGTGGATGATCTCCAATGTATGGGTAAATATGCTTATTTAGTTGTTCAATATGTTTTTGGACGTTGGCCCGCTTGTGGGTAGCATATTCTCTGATCCAATAATCGAGTGCTTCTTTCACCGTGACCGGCTTTAACGATTCCTGAGTGGTGATCATAAGCTGGTGCTTAGGATTCTTTCCTTCGGCAAGCCATGAACGGCATTGCTCACGCTTCTCTCTGGCGGATTTAATGGAGAGGTCTGGATAATTCCCCAGCTTTATGCGCTGCGGGGCCGTAGAACGACCACCAACACGGTACGTAAAATACCAGGTCATTACCCCCACCTTAGACACCTTAACGCTCAGGCCGTCACCATCGGCATAGAAGCTATCGGCGGGGCTTTCTCTCCCGATCATCTTACGCAGGGATGTATCGCTTAATTTGTTCGTACCACCAGCCATAAAAACCTCAGTTCATTTTTGGCACTGACTACACCACTGACTACACATCACAATGTTACTCTATGAACGCCAATGAACAAAGCCAAACAAAGAAAGGTTAATTGTCTTTTGTTATCAGTAGGATAGATGAACATCTTTAAACGAGGGTGAACCATAAAAAACATAGGTTCTGAAAATACGGCATGAACTGATACTAATCAGTTAATTGCTGGATTAAAAAGGCGCTCTTCGGCATGGGGAAGCGCCTTTTTTATTGCCTGATTTTCTTACCCTGGTTTACTGTCCAACCACAGACATCGGCCATCCTGTATAGCCAGGATGCTGAAGCGATAACGCCGACATGATATTGTCCACCAGCAATGGTGCCTGCTGATAGAGGTTGAATTGCTCGGGATCCATTAGCCAGTTTTTTATAATCCCGGTAAAAGCCCCGTGTAATATAATCAACGTGAGTTCGATATTTGTTTCTGCTGGTAATAGTCTGTTTCTGACGCAACGTTGCAGGACGTCGCGAATTATCACGTAATTAAAACCAATTCGCTGACGGATTTCATTCTCCGATAACATATCGCTGGTGAACTCACATTTATGATAAAGAATCTGCAGTAACGCCTGTTGTCGCGGATTTTCAGCAATATATTGCAATCCGGTAATAAACTTGTCACGTAAACCGGTTAACGGATCCTGGTTATCCCTTTCTCTTTGCAGATGCGGCAACAACTCTCTTAGCGGAGGCTGCTGCTGCCACATTTCATTAAACAGCTCAGCCTTACTGGAAAAGTGCCAGTACACCGCCCCGCGCGTTACGCCAGCGGCATCGGCGATATCGGTGAGCGTGGTATTAGCGACGCCGCGCTGCGCAAACTGCTGGATAGCGGACTCAATCAGGAGCTGACGCGTTCTTAACGCATCCTCTTTGGTTCTTCTGGCCATAGCCTTTCCCACTTACTACCGAACGGTGAATACAGAATTGATTGATGCGCTTGTCAATTTAACACTCCCTGAATAATATCATTTAGCAAAAATGCAGATTGGATTATTTAATTACCCCCCATTCAATACACCCAGCAAATAATCAATAAAAACACATTCACGAAAATAATAATCGTCAGAGAGAAACGAAAATACCCTCCTTTTTTTGTTTTTGCGTGCCTTGTTCGCCGTTCAAAAATAACTATTCCTTACATCCACCGATGTTTATTTGTAGGATAACGGACCGCTTTAATATTCATTATTTCTTCGCAGATTCGCCGCCCTCTCCGGCCCGTAATCTATAAGGAACAACAATGACGAGTCATGCCAGAGTTTCTCTTTTATCCAGCCTAATTATCTCCGCCTTGTTGCTTACTGGTTGCGATAATTCGGGCGATAAGCAAACGCAGGCGCAAGCGCCGCAGGTCAGCGTACACGTGGTGAGCAGCGGACCGCTCTCCGTCACCACTGAATTGCCGGGGCGCACCTCCGCCTACCGCGTCGCCGAGGTGCGTCCGCAGGTCAGCGGCATCATCCTGAAACGCAACTTTGTCGAAGGTAGCGATATCAAGGCCGGTGAATCGCTCTATCAAATCGACCCTGCCACTTATCAGGCGGCCTGGAACAGCGCGAAAGGCGATGAAGCGAAAGCAGAGGCCGCCGCGGCTATTGCTCATCTGACGGTGAAACGCTATGTCCCTCTTCTGGGAACGAAATACATCAGTCAGCAGGATTATGACCAGGCTATCGCCACCGCTCATCAGGCTGATGCCGATGTGGTGGCGGCCAAAGCGGCGGTCGAAAGCGCGCGTATCAATCTGGCATATACCAAAGTCACCTCGCCAATCGACGGGCGCATTGGTAAATCCAGCGTCACCGAAGGCGCGCTGGTGACCAACGGTCAATCTGACGCCATGGCGACAGTCCAGCAGCTCGACCCGATTTATGTCGACGTCACTGAATCCAGCAATGACTTCATGCGCCTGAAACAGGAAAGCCTGCAGCGTGGTGATGAGAGCAAAAGCGTGCAACTGCTTATGGAAAATGGCCAGCCTTATGCTCTGAAGGGTTCCCTGCAATTCTCTGACGTTACCGTCGATGAAAGCACCGGATCCATCACCCTGCGGGCAGTATTCCCGAATCCTCAGCATACCTTATTGCCGGGCATGTTTGTCCGTGCCCGCATTGATGAAGGCGTGAATCCGAAGGCGATCCTGATACCACAACAGGGGGTCACCCGTACGCCACGCGGCGATGCCACAGTGATGATCGTCAACGCACAAAATCAGGTGGAAAACCGTGAAGTCACCGCCTCGCAGGCCATTGGCGATAAATGGCTGATTGCCAGCGGTCTGAAAGACGGCGACAAGGTTATCGTCAGCGGACTACAGAAGGTTCGCCCTGGCGTCACCGTGAAGGCAACGGAAGATACCGCCGCCTCTGCCGCACAATAAGGTATGAATCGCTATGTCTAAGTTCTTCATTCATCGACCGGTGTTTGCGTGGGTGTTAGCGATCATCATGATGATCGCCGGTGGCCTTGCCATCATGCAACTTCCCATCGCGCAGTATCCGACTATCGCGCCGCCTGCGGTCGCCATCTCTGCGACCTACCCTGGCGCAGATGCGCAAACCGTACAGGACACCGTCACCCAGGTTATCGAGCAGAACATGAATGGTATCGATAACCTGATGTACATGTCCTCTACCAGCGATTCCGCAGGTAGCGTAACTATTACGCTCACGTTTAAATCCGGTACCGATCCGGATATCGCACAGGTACAGGTACAAAACAAATTGCAGCTGGCGACGCCACTCCTGCCGCAAGAAGTACAGCAACAAGGGATTAGCGTTGAGAAGTCCAGCAGCAATTTCCTGTTGGTTGCGGGCTTTATCTCCGATAACCCGAGCACCAGTCAGGATGATATTTCCGACTACGTCGCATCTAACATCAAAGACCCTATCAGCCGTTTGAACGGCGTGGGCGACGTTCAGCTGTTTGGCGCGCAATATGCCATGCGTATTTGGCTCGACGGCAACTTGCTGAACAAATATAACCTGACTCCGGTCGACGTGATTAACCAACTGCAGGTACAAAACGATCAGATTGCCGCTGGTCAGCTTGGCGGTACGCCGGCCGTTAAAGGCCAGCAACTTAACGCCTCGATTATCGCGCAAACGCGCCTGAAGGATCCGGAGGAATTCGGCAAAGTCACGCTGCGGGTCAACACGGATGGTTCCGTGGTGCGTCTGAAAGACGTCGCCCGCATTGAATTAGGTGGCGAGAACTACAACGTTGTCGCGCGTATCAACGGGAAGCCGGCTTCCGGATTGGGGATTAAGCTGGCGACCGGCGCCAACGCACTGGATACCGCAACGGCAATTAAAGCCAAACTCGCGGAACTGCAGCCCTTCTTCCCACAGGGCATGAAAGTGGTTTATCCATACGACACCACGCCGTTCGTGAAAATCTCCATTCACGAAGTCGTTAAAACGCTGTTTGAAGCGGTTATCCTCGTCTTTCTCGTGATGTATCTGTTCCTACAGAATATCCGCGCAACGCTCATCCCGACAATTGCCGTCCCGGTGGTTCTGCTGGGCACTTTTGCGGTGTTGGCGATGTTCGGTTACTCCATCAACACGTTAACGATGTTCGGTATGGTGTTGGCGATAGGTCTGCTGGTCGATGATGCGATCGTGGTAGTAGAAAACGTCGAACGCGTGATGGTCGAGGAGAAGCTTTCACCTGTAGAAGCCACCGAGAAATCGATGGAGCAGATACAGGGCGCGCTGGTCGGTATTGCGATGGTGCTCTCGGCAGTATTCGTCCCGATGGCCTTCTTTGGCGGCTCTACTGGGGCAATCTACCGGCAGTTCTCCATCACCATCGTTTCCGCAATGGCCCTGTCTGTACTGGTTGCACTGGTGCTGACCCCCGCATTGTGCGCGACAATGTTAAAACCGTCATCCATCGATCATCATGATAAGAAAGGATTCTTTGGTTGGTTTAACGCCAAATTCGATCTTAGCGTTAACCATTACACCAACAGTGTAAGCGGGATCCTGCGTAGTACCGGGCGCTATCTGGTTATCTATTTACTGATCGTCATCGGTATGGCTGTACTGTTCGTCCGTCTGCCCACTTCCTTCCTGCCAGACGAAGACCAGGGCGTTTTCCTGACCATGATCCAGCTGCCTGCAGGCGCCACCCAGGAGCGTACACAAAAGGTGCTCGACTCCGTCACTGACTACTACCTGCAGAAAGAAAAGGCAAACGTTGAAAGCGTGTTCACCGTTAACGGCTTTAGCTTCAGCGGCCAGGGGCAAAACTCCGGTATGGCGTTCGTAAGCCTGAAACCGTGGGAAGAACGTAGTGGTACGGAAAACAGCGTCGAGGCTGTTATCAAACGCGCCACCGCCGCCTTTGGTCAGATTAAAGATGCGATGGTCTTCCCGTTCAACATGCCGGCTATTATTGAATTAGGCACCGCGACCGGTTTCGACTTCGAGCTGATCGACCAGGGCGGCTTAGGGCATACGCAGCTGACGCAGGCGAGAAACCAGCTTCTTGGCATGGTAAAACAACATCCGGATCAACTGGTGCGCGTTCGCCCTAATGGTCTGGAGGACACACCGCAATTTAAACTCGACGTCGATGAAGAGAAAGCACAGGCACTGGGCGTATCGTTATCCGACATTAACGAGACCATCTCGGCAGCGCTGGGGGGCTATTACGTGAATGACTTTATCGATCGCGGTCGCGTGAAGAAGGTTTATGTTCAGGCCGAAGCCAGATTCCGTATGCTGCCAGGTGATATCAATAACATGTACGTGCGCAGCGCCAACGGAGAGATGGTACCGTTCTCGGCATTTGTCACCTCACGTTGGGTGTATGGTTCCCCACGTCTGGAGCGTTACAACGGCCTGCCCTCAATGGAGATTCTCGGTGAAGCGGCTCCGGGCAAGAGTACCGGTGAAGCCATGGCGCTAATGGAGCAGTTGGCCAGTAAATTGCCTGCAGGTATTGGCTATGACTGGACCGGCATGTCCTATCAGGAGCGTTTATCAGGCAACCAGGCGCCAGCGCTCTATGCTATTTCGCTGATTGTCGTCTTCCTCTGTCTGGCGGCACTTTATGAAAGCTGGTCTATTCCGTTCTCAGTCATGTTAGTCGTGCCATTAGGCGTTATCGGCGCGTTATTAGCAGCATCGCTTAGAGGATTGAATAATGACGTTTATTTCCAGGTTGGCCTGTTAACGACTATTGGCTTATCCGCGAAAAACGCCATTCTTATTGTTGAGTTTGCCAAAGACCTTATGGATAAAGAAAGTAAAGGTATTATTGAAGCGACGTTGGAAGCATCACGGATGCGTCTACGCCCTATATTAATGACTTCATTAGCCTTTATTCTTGGGGTCATGCCATTGGTGATTAGTCATGGCGCAGGTAGCGGCGCGCAAAACGCCGTAGGCACGGGTGTAATGGGCGGTATGCTTACCGCTACCTTGTTGGCCATCTTCTTCGTACCGGTGTTTTTTGTGGTAGTTAGAGGTCGTTTTACCCGCCACGGAAAGTAACCGGGTATTATTCTTAAGGCGCCCCAGGGCGCCTTTTTTTATTTCTTTAAGTACAATAAGTTATCGTTAGACCTAATTAATACATTCATGCCGTGAATTGTTTAAATATTTTAAACTGCACCTTTTCTTCATTATTTCTCATTTATCTCCACGATATTTACATCACTCATAATTTGAGATTATTTCCCCTTCCGGAACCGGCTTCTGGCGGTGGTAAAATAAACCATTCCGTTATGTATTGGCATCCGATACTGCAAGCGGATTATTTAGAGGTAATATTATGAAAAAATTCATATTAGTGACATTGCTGGCAACATTGCTTGCAGGCTGTGCCCATGATTCCCCGTGTGTGCCGGTTTATGACTCGCAGGGTCGACTGGTGCATACCAACACCTGTGTGAAAGGCACAACTCAGGATAACTGGGAAACCGCTGGCGCGATCGCCGGTGGGGCTGCGGCGGTTGCAGGTCTCACATTAGGTATCGTGGCGCTTACTCGTTAGCGATTCCTCTCCACAAATGCTCAGCCTGGAGGTTGTTCCCTTCGGCTTAGTCGCCAGAAAGACAAAAGGCTCAGTCACACGACTGGGCCTTTCATTTACCTTGATATGGCATCTTTCCCGGGTGCGGCGCGATGCGCCTTTCCCGGGCTACGTAACCCCGGTAAGCGCAGCGCCACCGGGGAAACTGGCAGCGCGTCTGGCCATAAAACACAAAAACAAAGGGCCCAGTCGAAAGACTGGGCCCTTTGTTTTATTTGATGCCTGGCAATTCCCTACTCTCACATGGGGAGACCCCACACTACCATCGGCGCTACGGCGTTTCACTTCTGAGTTCGGCATGGGGTCAGGTGGGACCACCGCGCTCTCGTCGCCAGGCAAATTCTTTACAAGTGCCGAACTTTAACCTAAAAAGTGGTGCTGATACCCAGAGTCGAACTGGGGACCTCACCCTTACCAAGGGTGCGCTCTACCAACTGAGCCATATCAGCACGCTAAATTTGATGCCTGGCAGTTCCCTACTCTCGCATGGGGAGACCCCACACTACCATCGGCGCTACGGCGTTTCACTTCTGAGTTCGGCATGGGGTCAGGTGGGACCACCGCGCTATCGCCGCCAGGCAAATTCTGTTATCAATCCGTCATAAGACGCATTGATTAATCTGTATCACGCTGAAAATCTTCTCAATTCCGCCAAAACACCTTCGGCGTTGTAAGGTTAAGCCTCACGGTTCATTAGTATCGGTTAGCTCAACGTATCGCTACGCTTACACACCCGACCTATCAACGTCATCGTCTTTAACGTTCCTTCAGGAGACTCTAAGTCTCAGGGAGAACTCATCTCGGGGCAAGTTTCGTGCTTAGATGCTTTCAGCACTTATCTTTTCCGCATTTAGCTACCGGGCAATGCCATTGGCATGACAACCCGAACACCAGTGATGCGTCCACTCCGGTCCTCTCGTACTAGGAGCAGCCCCCCTCAATTCTCCAGCGCCCACGGCAGATAGGGACCGAACTGTCTCACGACGTTCTAAACCCAGCTCGCGTACCACTTTAAATGGCGAACAGCCATACCCTTGGGACCTACTTCAGCCCCAGGATGTGATGAGCCGACATCGAGGTGCCAAACACCGCCGTCGATATGAACTCTTGGGCGGTATCAGCCTGTTATCCCCGGAGTACCTTTTATCCGTTGAGCGATGGCCCTTCCATTCAGAACCACCGGATCACTATGACCTGCTTTCGCACCTGCTCGCGCCGTCACGCTCGCAGTCAAGCTAGCTTATGCCATTGCACTAACCTCCTGATGTCCGACCAGGATTAGCTAACCTTCGTGCTCCTCCGTTACTCTTTGGGAGGAGACCGCCCCAGTCAAACTACCCACCAGACACTGTCCCCACGCCGGATTACGGCGCCAGGTTAGAACATCAAACATTAAAGGGTGGTATTTCAAGGTCGGCTCCACGCAGACTGGCGTCCACGCTTCAAAGCCTCCCACCTATCCTACACATCAAGGCTCAATGTTCAGTGTCAAGCTATAGTAAAGGTTCACGGGGTCTTTCCGTCTTGCCGCGGGTACACTGCATCTTCACAGCGAGTTCAATTTCACTGAGTCTCGGGTGGAGACAGCCTGGCCATCATTACGCCATTCGTGCAGGTCGGAACTTACCCGACAAGGAATTTCGCTACCTTAGGACCGTTATAGTTACGGCCGCCGTTTACCGGGGCTTCGATCAAGAGCTTCTCCTTACGGATAACCCCATCAATTAACCTTCCGGCACCGGGCAGGCGTCACACCGTATACGTCCACTTTCGTGTTTGCACAGTGCTGTGTTTTTAATAAACAGTTGCAGCCAGCTGGTATCTTCGACTGATTTCAGCTCCACCCGCAGGGGCTTCACCTACATATCAGCGTGCCTTCTCCCGAAGTTACGGCACCATTTTGCCTAGTTCCTTCACCCGAGTTCTCTCAAGCGCCTTGGTATTCTCTACCTGACCACCTGTGTCGGTTTGGGGTACGATTTGATGTTACCTGATGCTTAGAGGCTTTTCCTGGAAGCAGGGCATTTGTTACTTCAGCACCGTAGTGCCTCGTCATCACACCTCAGCGTTAATAGAAGTCCGGATTTACCTAAACTTCCCGCCTACATGCTTAAACCGGGACAACCGTCGCCCGGCTAACATAGCCTTCTCCGTCCCCCCTTCGCAGTAACACCAAGTACAGGAATATTAACCTGTTTCCCATCGACTACGCCTTTCGGCCTCGCCTTAGGGGTCGACTCACCCTGCCCCGATTAACGTTGGACAGGAACCCTTGGTCTTCCGGCGTGCGGGTTTTTCACCCGCATTATCGTTACTTATGTCAGCATTCGCACTTCTGATACCTCCAGCAACCCTCACAGGCCACCTTCAACGGCTTACAGAACGCTCCCCTACCCAACAACACATAGTGTCGCTGCCGCAGCTTCGGTGCACAGTTTAGCCCCGTTACATCTTCCGCGCAGGCCGACTCGACCAGTGAGCTATTACGCTTTCTTTAAATGATGGCTGCTTCTAAGCCAACATCCTGGCTGTCTGAGCCTTCCCACATCGTTTCCCACTTAACTGTGACTTTGGGACCTTAGCTGGCGGTCTGGGTTGTTTCCCTCTTCACGACGGACGTTAGCACCCGCCGTGTGTCTCCCGTGATAACATTCTTCGGTATTCGTAGTTTGCATCGGGTTGGTAAGTCGGGATGACCCCCTAGCCGAAACAGTGCTCTACCCCCGAAGATGAGTTCACGAGGCGCTACCTAAATAGCTTTCGGGGAGAACCAGCTATCTCCCGGTTTGATTGGCCTTTCACCCCCAGCCACAGGTCATCCGCTAATTTTTCAACATTAGTCGGTTCGGTCCTCCAGTTAGTGTTACCCAACCTTCAACCTGCCCATGGCTAGATCACCGGGTTTCGGGTCTATACCCTGCAACTTAACGCCCAGTTAAGACTCGGTTTCCCTGCGGCTCCCCTATACGGTTAACCTTGCTACAGAATATAAGTCGCTGACCCATTATACAAAAGGTACGCAGTCACACCCGAAGGTGCTCCCACTGCTTGTACGTACACGGTTTCAGGTTCTTTTTCACTCCCCTCGCCGGGGTTCTTTTCGCCTTTCCCTCACGGTACTGGTTCACTATCGGTCAGTCAGGAGTATTTAGCCTTGGAGGATGGTCCCCCCATATTCAGACAGGATACCACGTGTCCCGCCCTACTCTTCGAGTTCACAACCTGTGCATTTTGGTGTACGGGACTATCACCCTGTACCGTCGGACTTTCCAGACCGTTCCACTAACACACAAGCTGATTCAGACTCTGGGCTGCTCCCCGTTCGCTCGCCGCTACTGGGGGAATCTCGGTTGATTTCTTTTCCTCGGGGTACTTAGATGTTTCAGTTCCCCCGGTTCGCCTCGTTAACCTATGTATTCAGTTAACGATAGTGCAACGAATTGCACTGGGTTTCCCCATTCGGACATCGCCGGCTATAACGGTTCATATCACCTTACCGACGCTTTTCGCAGATTAGCACGTCCTTCATCGCCTCTGACTGCCAGGGCATCCACCGTGTACGCTTAGTCGCTTAACCTCACAACCCGAAGATGTTTCACTTCTGATTGCGAAAATTTGAGAGACTCGAACACACCATTAACGGTGTGTCGTTTCAATTTTCAGCTTGATCCAGATTTTTAAAGAGCAAAATTTCACAATGCACTTAACAGTACATTTTGAAATTTATTATTTATCAAACAATCTGTGTGGACACTACAAAGGCAGGTTCTTTCAGGTAAGGAGGTGATCCAACCGCAGGTTCCCCTACGGTTACCTTGTTACGACTTCACCCCAGTCATGAATCACAAAGTGGTAAGCGCCCTCCCGAAGGTTAAGCTACCTACTTCTTTTGCAACCCACTCCCATGGTGTGACGGGCGGTGTGTACAAGGCCCGGGAACGTATTCACCGTAGCATTCTGATCTACGATTACTAGCGATTCCGACTTCATGGAGTCGAGTTGCAGACTCCAATCCGGACTACGACATACTTTATGAGGTCCGCTTGCTCTCGCGAGGTCGCTTCTCTTTGTATATGCCATTGTAGCACGTGTGTAGCCCTACTCGTAAGGGCCATGATGACTTGACGTCATCCCCACCTTCCTCCAGTTTATCACTGGCAGTCTCCTTTGAGTTCCCGGCCGGACCGCTGGCAACAAAGGATAAGGGTTGCGCTCGTTGCGGGACTTAACCCAACATTTCACAACACGAGCTGACGACAGCCATGCAGCACCTGTCTCAGAGTTCCCGAAGGCACCAAAGCATCTCTGCTAAGTTCTCTGGATGTCAAGAGTAGGTAAGGTTCTTCGCGTTGCATCGAATTAAACCACATGCTCCACCGCTTGTGCGGGCCCCCGTCAATTCATTTGAGTTTTAACCTTGCGGCCGTACTCCCCAGGCGGTCGACTTAACGCGTTAGCTCCGGAAGCCACGCCTCAAGGGCACAACCTCCAAGTCGACATCGTTTACGGCGTGGACTACCAGGGTATCTAATCCTGTTTGCTCCCCACGCTTTCGCACCTGAGCGTCAGTCTTTGTCCAGGGGGCCGCCTTCGCCACCGGTATTCCTCCAGATCTCTACGCATTTCACCGCTACACCTGGAATTCTACCCCCCTCTACAAGACTCTAGCCTGCCAGTTTCGAATGCAGTTCCCAGGTTGAGCCCGGGGATTTCACATCCGACTTGACAGACCGCCTGCGTGCGCTTTACGCCCAGTAATTCCGATTAACGCTTGCACCCTCCGTATTACCGCGGCTGCTGGCACGGAGTTAGCCGGTGCTTCTTCTGCGAGTAACGTCAATCGCTGAGGTTATTAACCTCAGCGCCTTCCTCCTCGCTGAAAGTACTTTACAACCCGAAGGCCTTCTTCATACACGCGGCATGGCTGCATCAGGCTTGCGCCCATTGTGCAATATTCCCCACTGCTGCCTCCCGTAGGAGTCTGGACCGTGTCTCAGTTCCAGTGTGGCTGGTCATCCTCTCAGACCAGCTAGGGATCGTCGCCTAGGTGAGCCATTACCCCACCTACTAGCTAATCCCATCTGGGCACATCTGATGGCATGAGGCCCGAAGGTCCCCCACTTTGGTCTTGCGACGTTATGCGGTATTAGCTACCGTTTCCAGTAGTTATCCCCCTCCATCAGGCAGTTTCCCAGACATTACTCACCCGTCCGCCGCTCGTCACCCGAGAGCAAGCTCTCTGTGCTACCGCTCGACTTGCATGTGTTAGGCCTGCCGCCAGCGTTCAATCTGAGCCATGATCAAACTCTTCAATTTAAGTTTGATGCTCGTGAATTAAACTTCGTAATGAATTACGTATGTTCACTCAGAGACTTGGTATTCATTTTTCGTCCGAGGACGTTAAGAATCCATGTCACTTTGAGTGCCCACACAGATTGTCTGATAAATTGTTAAAGAGCAGGTGCGACGCGCTTTAGCGCTCTGTCGCGAGGTGGCGTATATTACGCTTTCCTCTTTCAGAGTCAACCCTGAATTTCAGAATTTTTCTCTTCAACCGAACCGGCTGTTTGTGTGAAGTGATTCACATCTGCCGTGTCAGTGGGAGCGCATTATAGGGATCCCAGTTTTTTGCACAAGCCTTTTTTCGATCTTTTTTTCTGAATGATGTTTTTTCGCGCTTTTCGCGCTGTTATTGTGCAAATCGTTCAATTTTTACCAGAAAAAGGGGTTGCGAGTGCGCCAAAAAGCCACCAAAGTCTGTTTATCTCCCCTGTTGTAGAGGCAGTCATGTCCAATCATTTACGTCCTTATAAAGATTTATTCCCACAAATCGGCCTGCGAGTGATGGTGGATCCCAGTAGCGTGGTGATCGGCGACGTCAGAATTGCCGACGATGTGAGCATTTGGCCACTGGTCGCTATTCGAGGCGATGTGAACTATGTAACGATCGGCGCCCGTTCTAATATTCAGGACGCCAGCGTACTGCATGTTACACATAAGTCTTCTTATAACCCGCAGGGTAATCCGCTGATTATCGGAGAAGATGTCACTGTCGGGCATAAAGTCATGTTGCACGGCTGCACTATTGGCGATCGCATACTGGTGGGAATGGGTTCAATCCTGCTGGACGGCGTCATTGTCGAGGATGATGTCATGATCGGCGCTGGCAGCCTGGTACCGCAAAACAAGCGTCTGGAAAGCGGATATCTCTACTTTGGCAATCCGGTAAAACAGATTCGCCCCCTGACGGAGGCGGAATATGCGGGGCTGAAGTACTCAGCTAACAACTATGTGAAATGGAAAGACGATTATCTGGATCAGGATAACCAAACCCAACCTTGAGGATCTTCTTGCTGGTCGCGGATCAACGCTTCCGCTTCGTCCTCCAGATCCCAGCGGTGTTCACTAAATGCAGCCAGCCACTGTGCTGGCTCATCACCGCCAAATCGCTGTTGCAGTGTCTCGCCCCGAATAGCGCAAGTGAGCTGCATACCGTTAACCAGTGCAGGGAAAGCCACACACTGGCGCTCGGCGCTCCACTCTTCTCTATCCGGGAATTGAATCGCCTGATTCACGCATTCAACTCCTGATGTAACACAGCAATCACTGGTGCGATTTCCGGTAATACACCGTGCCACAGTAGAACGGCATGGGCAGCCTGAGCCACCAGCATACCTAATCCATCCGCGTGTTTTTTCGCCCCATGTTGCTGACACCATTGCAGAAACGGCGTGCTGCCTTTCTGATAAAACATGTCATAACAGTAGACATCAGAGTGAATTAACGTAGGAGAGATCGAGGGGATATCGCCATTAATGCCGCTGGAGGTGGCATTAATGATGAGATCGAATGGGTGACCTTCCAGATTATCTAATGGCAATGCGCTAACGCTACCAGTATGAGCAAACAGCGCCGCCAGTTCATGGGCGCGGGAAAAAGTACGGTTTACAATCGTGACGGCGCAATCCAAAGAGAGCAGCGGCAGCAGTACGCCGCGCGCCGCGCCACCGGCGCCAATCAATAAAATCCGCATTCCTGGCTTGATAAACCCCAAACGCTCTAAATCACTTAATAGACCGATACCGTCAGTGTTATCACCGAGCAGTCTACCATCATCCAACCTTTTAAGCGTATTGACTGCCCCAGCCAGCGCGGCGCGCTCGGTCAGTTCATCGGCGCGAGCGAAAGCTTCTTCTTTAAAGGGGACGGTCACGTTAGCGCCCTTACCTCCCTCATTAAAGAAAGCATCCAGGGTATTCGTGAAATCGTGCAATGGCGCCAGCACCCGCCCATAGGGATGCTCAATCTGCAACTGCTCGGCAAACAACCGATGAATTGAAGGTGATTTGCTATGCGCGATAGGGTTACCAAAAACAGCAAAAGTTTCCATAAATTACCCCTGGCGGAACTGTTCGCCCGTCAGGGCGTCACGGATTTCAGATGGGTTTTGCCGCCCCCCCGTCTCACCATCCACCACCGGGAAGCTATTGCCAAACTGGGCATGTACTTCAGCGGTGGTACGGCACGGCGGCTGGCCGCTTAAGTTAGCACTCGTGGAGACCAACGGTTTTCCGTAGGTTTCGCACAGTTCAATGACCAATGGGTGATCGGTAACGCGAACAGCAAGCGAATCAAAACGGCCGGTCAGCCAACGTGGCGTAGTGGGGCGAGCCGGGAAAACAAACGTCACCGGACCTGGCCAGCAGGAAAAAATTGCCGCACGCTGTGCGTCACTCAACACAGAATCATCAATATAAGGTTTCAGTTGTTCGAAACTGGCAGCGATAAGAATCAGTCCCTTATCGACAGGACGCTGCTTTAACGCCAACAGGCGCATCACGGCGGTCTCACTATCAGGGTCGCAACCGACGCCAAAAACGGCTTCGGTTGGATAAGCGATGACATGTTCATTATTCAATACCGCGACAGCATGCGCGACGATTTCTGAGGGCAGGTTTTTATTCACTGATTTGTTCCGCCGGAATCGGCTTTCCACATTGTTTACTGGCACAAAAACGTTTGACGCCCTGCGCCGTTTTCTTTTCGATTAACAGCGGGTAATGGCATTCAGGGCATTCGCCCGCCACCGGTTTGAAATTAATAACGAACTGGCAATCAGGATAACGATCGCAGGAATGAAAGGTTTTACCGAACCGGGAACGCCGCTGCACCAATTGCCCCTGGCCACACTGCGGGCAGGCGATGGCAGTCTCATCTGGCTTATCAATCAGCTCAGTATGCCCACATTCGGGATAGCGGCTGCAGCCGATGAACATACCAAAGCGCCCCTGGCGCAATACCATGACCGCGCCGCACGCAGGGCACTCTTGTCCCTCCAGCACCTTAACGATATGTCCGTCCGCCTGACTTTTCAGGGGACGGACATAGTCACAGTCCGGATAATGAGAGCAGCCGAGAAACGGACCGTGCTTCCCGGAACGAATCACCAGTTCAGCCCCGCACTGCGGGCAGGGCTCGTTTTTACGCACCGAAAACAGTGCTGATTTGGTCATAACAACTCGATGTTGCTGCAATAAGATTAATGCAGCATACCTTCATTTACTTCGAAGAGTAATTCTTCCATTTGTTGATAGGCGTTTTCACAGCCTGGGATATTGAACAGAACCATCAGGATCACCCATTTCAGGTCTTCCAGTTCGAATTCCGCCGTATCCAGCGCCAATACGCGCTCTATCACCATTTCTCGCGTTTCGAGGTTCAACACCTGAATCTGCTCGAGGAAGAGTAAAAATCCTCGACAGCTGGCATCCAGACGCTGGCACTCTTCTTCGGTATATACCCGAAGAGAGAGCGGGTCGGAGGCGAGCTGCATGGGTTCAACGAGACCTTCCTGATAATCAGCCAGTTTCTCGAGCCACATTAACGCGTTATAGATATCTTCCCGATCAAAGCCCGCATCGGTAAGGTCCCGCGTCAGTTTGTCCTGATCCACGCGCATTTCTGCTTCGTTATGGATATAAGTCTCAAACAAATACATGAGTACGTCGAACATGGCTTGCCCTCCTTAATCGGACATAGCCGCCGGGTACAGCTGCGATCCAGCCTGCTAACTCCAGTTCAAGTAGCTGAGCTACGGTTACTGGCACAGATTGGCCGGCACGTTCAGCGACAACGTCAACAGGTGTTACCTCATCTCCTACGTTAGCCAGGAGCTCTGGAAATGGCAATGCTACAGGAGGCTGATCTGCGTAATTATTTACCACATCAGCGGTATCCTTCGGCTCCGGCAGCTCATATTGCCAATACTCGAGGATCTCTTCCGGCGCCGTGACGGGAATAGCGCCCTGTTTAATGAGCCAGTGGGGGCCCTCTGAACCTGGATTGCCAATCGGCCCCGGTAGGGCAAAGACATCTCTCCCCTGTTCCAGCGCGCAACGGACAGTTACCAACGATCCGCTTTTCAACGCTGCCTCTACTACCAACACGCCCGCGCTTAAGCCGCTAATCACCCGATTACGCCGGGGAAAATGCCCCGGCAACGGTAGCGTTGAGAGGGGAAATTCGGAGATCAGCGAGCCGCCGCTCTCAACAATCTGCTTTGCCAGAATGTGATGGCGGCGCGGGTATATATTGGCAAGACCGTTGCCTAATACGGCAACCGTTTTCCCCTTCGCAGCCAACGCGCCGCGATGGGCGATGCCATCGATGCCTAACGCAAGGCCGCTGGTAATAGTCAAACCGTGCTGCGCCAAGGTTTCACTGAATGTTTTTCCCCAACGCGCCCCGTACCAGGAATGCGCCCGACTACCGATAATAGCAAGCTGACGGCTACGCAGCAGCTCGACATTGCCACAGACCAGAAGCGCGCCGGGATAATCAACGATGGCACGTAGCTGCGGTGGGTAGTGCGCATGATCCGCCGGGATCAGATGGTGCTCCGGTTGATCTAACCATCGCAGTGAAGCGTCAATTTCCTGTGGGCTGAAAGCAAAAAACTGTTTTTCCTGCGCTTTGCTTAACCCTACCCCGTGCAATGCCTCATTATTCAGCTGACCTGCGCAACCCAGTCGCCGCGCAATCAATACCATTTCATCGCCATACAGGTTATTCACCCGCATCAGGCGTAGCCAAATCTCCGTGGGTGTCATCCGTTCCCCCCTGCCATAAGCGGCTTAGACAATCTTTGCGATTGGTTAGCGAGACTGTCAATTAGAGGGGGTTTTGTCTAGAATAGAGGTAATAATCTTATCAACTACTGAATACGACTCTGGATCTTTATGGCAGTTTTGCAAGTGTTACATATTCCGGACGAGCGCCTTCGCAAAGTCGCTGAGCCGGTGAAAGAAGTGAATGCAGAAATTCAGCGTATCGTCGATGATATGTTCGACACGATGTACGCTGAAGAAGGTATTGGCCTTGCCGCCACGCAGGTGGATATCCATCAGCGTATTATCGTGATTGATATATCGGAAAACCGCGATGAGCGCCTGGTATTAATCAATCCGGAACTGCTGGAAAAAGACGGCGAAACCGGCATTGAAGAGGGCTGCCTGTCTATTCCGGAACAGCGCGCACTGGTTCCGCGTGCCGAAAGCGTAAAAATTCGCGCATTAGACCGTGAAGGCAAATCTTTTGAACTGGAAGCTGACGGCCTGCTGGCTATCTGTATCCAGCATGAAATGGATCACCTGGTAGGCAAGCTGTTTATTGACTATCTGTCGCCGCTCAAACAGCAGCGCATTCGCCAGAAAGTTGAAAAACTGGATCGTTTACGTTCCCGTGCCTGATAACAAGGATTAACGTGTCACAATCACTACGTATCATTTTCGCCGGAACCCCCGACTTTGCAGCGCGTCATCTTGACGCGCTGTTGTCGTCTGAACATCAGGTGGTTGGCGTATTTACTCAGCCAGACCGCCCGGCAGGCCGCGGCAAAAAGTTGATGCCCAGCCCGGTAAAAGTGCTGGCTGAAGCAAATAATCTACCGGTATTTCAGCCATCGTCTCTGCGCCCACAGGAGAACCAGCAGTTGGTTGCCGGCCTTGGCGCCGATATTATGGTGGTTGTGGCCTATGGTCTTATTTTGCCGAAAGCGGTTCTCGATATGCCGCGCCTGGGTTGTATTAACGTTCACGGTTCCCTGCTTCCGCGCTGGCGTGGGGCGGCACCGATTCAACGTTCACTGTGGGCAGGCGATGCCGAAACTGGCGTGACTATCATGCAGATGGACGTTGGTCTTGATACGGGTGATATGCTCTATAAGCTCTCCTGCCCAATTACCGCTGAAGATACCAGCGGCAGCCTGTACGATAAGCTGGCCGACCTTGGCCCGCAGGGGCTACTGGCAACCTTAGCGCAGCTGGCAAGCGGCGTCGCAAAACCTGAGGTTCAGGACGAAACGCTCGTCAGCTATGCCGAGAAGCTGAGTAAAGAAGAGGCCCGCATCGACTGGTCGCTTTCCGCCGAACAACTGGAACGCTGCATCCGTGCCTTCAATCCCTGGCCTATGAGCTGGCTGGAAATCGATGAGCAACCGGTAAAGGTCTGGCGTGCATCCGTGATCGCAGAAGCTGCCAACGCAGAGCCCGGCACGATCGTCGCAGCAACAAAGCAGGGTATCCAGGTGGCTACCGGTAACGGTATTCTGAATCTTGAATCGTTGCAGCCAGCGGGTAAAAAAGCGATGAGCGCCCAGGATTTACTCAATTCTCGCCGGGAATGGTTTATCCCCGGAAACCGTCTTGCCTGACGGCCGTCTCTTCTAAAGCCCGGATTCACCGGGCATTTTTATTTTTACGCTTATGAAAAAAAACACTAATTTACGCAGTCTGGCAGCTCAGGCCATCGAGCAGGTCGTTGAGAAAGGCCAGTCTTTAAGCAACGTTCTACCGCCGCTACAGCAAAAAGTGAGCGAGAAAGACAAAGCACTGCTGCAGGAGCTGTGTTTTGGCGTTTTGCGTACGCTAAGCCAACTTGAGTGGCTGATCAATAAACTAATGGCCCGTCCAATGACCGGCAAGCAGCGTACCGTGCATTTCCTGATAATGGTCGGGCTGTATCAACTGCTCTATACCCGCATTCCCCCTCACGCCGCACTGGCGGAAACGGTGGAAGGCGCAGTGGCGATTAAACGTCCGCAGCTAAAAGGGCTTATCAATGGCGTATTGCGCCAGTTCCAACGCCAGCAGGAAGAACTGCTGGCCGAATTTGCCCAACATGAAAACCGTTATCTTCACCCTAAATGGCTGCTTAAACGTCTGCAACAGGCCTGGCCGCAGCAATGGCAGGATATTGTCGCCGCCAATAACCTGCGTCCGCCAATGTGGCTACGCGTTAACCGCAATCACCATTCACGTGACGAATGGCTTTCCCTGCTGGAAGGCGCTGGTTTGCAGGGCTTTCCCCATCCGGACTACCCCGATGCCGTACGTCTCGCTTCCCCGGCTCCGGTCCACGCGTTACCGGGTTTTGACGAAGGCTGGGTAACCGTTCAGGATGCGTCCGCCCAGGGCTGCATGCGCTATCTGCAGCCAGAAAACGGCGAGCGTATTCTCGATCTCTGCGCTGCGCCAGGTGGTAAAACGACCCATATTCTGGAAGTGGCGCCGCAGGCCAACCTGATGGCGGTCGATATCGATCAACAGCGCCTGTCACGCGTCTATGACAACCTGAAACGTCTGGGCATGAAAGCTGAAGTCAAACAGGGTGATGGTCGCTATCCTGAGCAGTGGTGCGGCGATGAGCATTTCGATCGTATTTTGCTGGATGCCCCCTGCTCAGCCACCGGTGTTATTCGCCGCCATCCGGATATTAAATGGCTGCGTAGAGATCGTGATATCGCCGAACTTGCCCAATTGCAGGCGGAAATTCTCGACGCCACCTGGGCTCATCTGAAGCCAGGCGGCACTCTGGTTTATGCGACATGTTCTATTCTGCCGGAAGAAAACAGCCAGCAAATTGCTGCTTTCCTGATACGTACCAGGGATGCTGAACTCCATGAGACAGGGACTCCGGAAAACCCGGGTCAGCAAAACCTGCCTGGGGCGGAAGAAGGTGATGGGTTCTTTTACGCTAAGCTAATCAAAAAGCGGAATTAATGGGTCACATCTGATGAAGATTATTATTCTTGGCGCCGGACAGGTTGGCGGCACGCTGGCGGAAAATCTCGTTGGCGAAAACAACGATATTACGCTGGTCGATACCAACGGCGACCGCCTACGGGGGCTGCAGGATAAATTCGATCTCCGCGTCGTTCAAGGACACGGCTCTCATCCGCGCGTACTGCGCGAAGCTGGCGCCGACGATGCCGATATGTTGGTCGCAGTGACCAGTTCAGATGAAACCAATATGGTGGCCTGCCAGGTCGCCTATTCGCTGTTTAACACGCCAAACCGTATCGCCCGTATTCGTTCTCCGGATTATGTTCGCGATGCCGATAAGCTTTTCCACTCAGAAGCGGTCCCCATTGACCATTTGATCGCCCCGGAGCAGTTGGTCATCGATAATATCTACCGCCTTATTGAGTACCCTGGTGCGCTGCAGGTGGTGAACTTCGCCGAGGGGAAAGTGAGCCTGGCGGTGGTGAAGGCGTACTATGGCGGGCCGTTGGTTGGCAACGCACTCTCCACGATGCGCGAACATATGCCACATATCGATACGCGCGTCGCCGCTATCTTCCGTCACGACCGTCCAATCCGCCCCCAGGGTTCAACCATCGTTGAAGCTGGCGACGAAGTCTTCTTTATTGCCGCATCACAACATATTCGCGCGGTAATGAGCGAACTTCAGCGTCTGGAAAAACCTTACAAGCGTATTATGCTGGTCGGCGGCGGCAATATCGGCGCCGGTCTCGCCCATCGTCTGGAGAAGGACTACAGCGTGAAGTTGATCGAGCGTGATCAACAGCGCGCCGCAGAACTCGCCGAAAAACTACAGAATACGATCGTGTTCTATGGTGATGCCTCGGATCAAGAGTTGTTGGCTGAGGAGCATATCGATCAAGTCGATCTGTTTATTGCTGTCACCAACGACGATGAGGCGAATATCATGTCAGCAATGCTGGCCAAGCGGATGGGCGCCAAGAAGGTAATGGTGCTAATCCAACGTCGCGCTTATGTCGACCTGGTACAGGGAAGTGTGATTGATATTGCCATCTCCCCACAGCAGGCAACTATTTCCGCACTACTTAGCCACGTGCGTAAAGCCGACATTGTTGGCGTCTCATCACTGCGTCGCGGTGTTGCCGAAGCCATCGAGGCAGTCGCTCATGGAGATGAAAGCACCTCGCGTGTTGTCGGGCGTTCAATTGATGAAATTAAGCTGCCACCGGGAACAATCATTGGCGCAGTCGTACGCGGTAATGACGTTATGATTGCCAATAATAATTTGCGTATCGAGCAGGGCGACCATGTAATTATGTTCCTGACCGATAAGAAATTTATCTCGGACGTTGAGAGGCTATTCCAGCCGAGTCCATTCTTCTTGTAATTAAAAATGGGTGTCATACTGACGCCCTTTTTATTATCCCTTATTTATCAATGGATAATATTTTTCAGCAATTATCCAACAGCAATGGAAAATGGAAATACATTTGATAAACTTATCGGTGTCAGCTGGCTCAAGGAGAGTAAAATGAGTATTTTAAAAGAATTCCGCGAATTCGCAATGCGCGGGAATGTTGTCGATTTGGCAGTGGGTGTCATCATTGGTGCAGCATTCGGTAAAATTGTATCGTCATTAGTGGCCGATATTATTATGCCTCCGCTGGGTTTACTCATTGGCGGAGTCGACTTTAAACAGTTCGCCGTCACGCTACGCGATGCGCAGGGAGATGTCCCAGCCGTTGTTATGCACTATGGTATGTTTATTCAGAATATCTTTGATTTCATCATCGTCGCCTTTGCGATTTTCATGGCCATCAAATTGATGAATAAACTGAACCGTAAGAAAGAAGAAGAGCCAGCCGCCCCGGTGCCGAGCAAAGAAGAAGTACTGCTGAGTGAAATCCGCGATCTGCTGAAAGAACAGAACAACCGTTCTTAATCAGCACACAGAAAGCAGAAGGCCAGTGGTAAAAAAGCGATTCGCTTGCTTGCCACTGGCCTCCCGGTCATTCCGCCCTGCGTGTTTATCTTTACGTTGATAGCTTCCTTTCCCTTTCTTGTTCTTCTCAACCCGTTGTCTGAATAATGGGTCATGAAGTAATGCCTCAATCGCGTTGTCTTTAATTTGCCCTTTGGTGTGCTGATAGCGACTCATAGTAACTCCAGTGATGGTATGAATTCGGCGCGAGTGTAGATCCACGCGCGGGAAAAATCAACGTCCTGTATTGTTGGTGCTGGCACCTTGCTCCAGAGCTTCAAGAATAGAACAGTAAACGCTGCTATGAGCGGTGCCGCAACAGGCATCATTGAGTCTTTGCAAAGACCGCCGCATTGTCTGTAACTCCTTAATGCGTGCTTCAACCTCGCTAAGTCGCGCTTGCACAATCCCCTTCGAGTCGTGGCAGGTATGGTGTTCAGGATCAATGCGGATCGACAATAACTCGCGGATCGCTTCCAACGTGAAACCGAGCTGTCGGGCATAGCGAATAAAGCGCAGCCGCTGTAGGTCACTCTCCGTGTAGAGGCGAAATCCACCTTCAGTACGAATATTGTGATCCATCATCTGCTGCTTTTCATAGTAACGGATGGTGTCCGGGGTGACATCAGCCAGTTTGGCTAACTCGCCAATACGATACATAGCTATTCCTCGTTAATTTTGTGCCACAGTCTGTCCGCATAATCACCGCGCAGAAAATCAGTATCCATCCCTGCTTGACGTAATTTTAGTTCGAACAGGGTGAGGCGACGGTTCAACTCGGCATACTGCGGATCGTCACGTTGCACATTCTTGAGTAAATCACTCAGCGCAACCGCATCTTTACGTAGCTCCAGCTCAGGAGGTAAGCAACCGGCATTTTTCAGCAAGCGATAACCGGCACGCAGCTCAGACGGCACGTGAGAATCATCATCCAGTTCCAGCGGCGCGCCGCTGCCGGGAAGATTATCAAACTCGCCTTTGGTTTGTGCATCGAGGATATGGCGTTCTGCCCACTGGTCCAGTAACCACATTATACGGCTCCCAGGGATGAACAAAAAGAGTACAAATATTGTAGTGAAACGGGGAAACGGTAGATATAAAAAAACCCGCCGGGGCGGGTTTTTTTACGTTACTGCAGATTACTCTGCAGCAGCTTCTGCTTTCAGCTCAGCACGATCAACCAGCTCGATGTATGCCATCGGCGCGTTGTCGCCTGCACGGAAGCCACACTTCAGAATACGAGTGTAACCACCGGCACGGCTCGCGAAACGCGGGCCCAGCTCGTTAAACAGTTTTGCCACGATCTCGTTATCACGAGTGCGGGCGAATGCCAGACGACGATTAGCAACGCTATCAGTCTTGGCAAGAGTAATCAGCGGCTCAACTACGCGACGCAGTTCTTTCGCTTTCGGCAGGGTCGTCTTGATGATCTCATGACGAACCAGCGAACCTGCCATGTTACGGAACATAGCCTGGCGATGGCTGCTGTTGCGGTTCAGTTGACGACCACTCTTACGATGGCGCATGACCTTATCCTTCTCAGTAAAACCTTAACCTGTGATCCGGTTACTCGTCAGCAATGCTTGCCGGCGGCCAGTTTTCCAGGCGCATGCCCAGAGACAGACCACGTGAAGCCAGCACGTCTTTAATCTCGGTAAGAGATTTTTTACCCAGGTTCGGCGTTTTCAGCAACTCAACCTCGGTACGCTGTACCAGATCACCGATATAGTGGATAGCTTCTGCCTTGAGGCAGTTAGCAGAGCGGACAGTCAATTCCAGATCGTCAACAGGGCGCAGCAGGATCGGATCGAACTCTGGTTTCTCTTCTTTCACTTCCGGCTGACGTACATCACGTAAGTCAACGAAAGCTTCCAGTTGTTCAGCCAGAATGGTTGCCGCACGACGAATCGCCTCTTCAGGATCGATTGTGCCATTGGTTTCCATCTCGATGACCAGCTTGTCCAGGTCGGTACGCTGCTCAACACGCGCAGCTTCAACATTGTAGGCAATACGCTCTACAGGGCTGTAGCAGGCGTCGACCAGCAGACGGCCGATTGGGCGCTCATCTTCTTCCGAATGAATTCGGGCAGAAGCCGGCACATAACCGCGACCGCGCTGAACTTTGATACGCATGCTGATAGCTGCGTTCTCATCGGTCAGGTGGCAGATCACGTGCTGCGGCTTGACGATTTCGACATCACCGTCGTGGGTAATGTCGGCTGCAGTCACAGGGCCAATGCCAGATTTATTCAAAGTAAGGATGACTTCATCTTTACCCTGAACTCTCACCGCCAGCCCTTTCAGGTTGAGCAGGATTTCAAGGATGTCTTCCTGAACGCCTTCTTTGGTGCTGTACTCGTGCAGTACACCATCAATCTCAACCTCGGTCACCGCGCAACCCGGCATCGATGAGAGCAGAATACGGCGCAGTGCGTTACCCAGAGTATGGCCGAAGCCACGCTCTAAAGGCTCAAGGGTCACCTTGGCGTGCGTCGAACTCACTTGCTCGATATCGACCAGGCGCGGTTTTAGAAACTCTGTCACAGAACCCTGCATTGTGTCCTCTCTTTGGTACTAAGCTTTACTTGGAGTAAAGCTCGACGATCAGGTGTTCGTTAATGTCCGCAGACAGATCAGAACGCTCCGGCTGACGCTTGAACGTACCTTCCATCTTGCCAGCATCAACTTCCAGCCAGGTTGGCTTTTCACGCTGCTCAGCCAGCTCCAGAGCGGCTTTCACGCGAGATTGCTTTTTCGCTTTCTCACGGATGCTAACAACGTCATTCGCTTTAACCTGATAAGAAGCGATGTTAACAACACGACCGTTTACCATGATAGCCTTGTGGCTAACCAGCTGGCGTGCTTCAGCACGAGTGGCGCCGAAGCCCATACGGTATACAACGTTGTCCAGACGACCTTCCAGCAGAGCTAACAGGTTTTCACCGGTGTTGCCTTTCAGACGTGCTGCTTCTTTATAGTAGTTACGGAACTGACGCTCCAGCACACCGTACATACGGCGAACTTTTTGCTTTTCACGCAACTGCACACCATAGTCAGACAGACGCGGTTTACGCGCACCGTGCTGGCCAGGAGCTTGTTCAATTTTACACTTGGTATCGATCGCGCGAACGCCAGACTTAAGGAATAAGTCAGTGCCCTCACGACGGCTCAGCTTGAGCTTAGGACCCAAATATCTTGCCATTTTCTTTCTCCAACAATCCTAGAAACGAGGCGTTATACGCGACGTTTTTTCGGCGGACGACAACCGTTATGAGGGATCGGAGTCACATCAGTAATATTAGTGATGCGGAAACCAGCGGCGTTCAGTGCACGAATGGTAGATTCGCGACCTGGACCCGGACCTTTGACCATAACTTCCAGATTCTTGATGCCGTATTCTTTTACGGCTTCAGCGCAACGCTCTGCTGCAACCTGAGCTGCAAACGGAGTGGATTTGCGAGAACCACGGAAACCGGAACCACCGGCTGTTGCCCAACCCAGTGCGTTACCCTGACGATCGGTAATGGTAACGATGGTGTTGTTAAAAGAAGCATGGATATGAGCCACGCCATCTGAGACTTGTTTTCTTACACGCTTGCGTGCACGAACTGGTGCCTTTGCCATTATTCAATCACCCCGATTATTTCTTGATCGGTTTACGCGGACCCTTACGGGTACGTGCGTTGGTCTTAGTACGCTGACCGCGAACCGGAAGACCACGACGATGGCGCAAACCACGGTAGCAACCAAGGTCCATCAGACGCTTGATGCTCAGGGTGATTTCACGGCGCAGATCACCTTCAACGACAAATTTACCTACTGCTTCACGCAGAGATTCAATCTGTTCTTCAGACAGCTCACTGATCTTAACATTTTCAGCGATACCCGTGTCAGCACAGATGGCTTTAGAACGGGTCTTGCCGATACCGAAGATTGCAGTCAAAGCAATTACGGTATGTTTCTGATCAGGAATGTTAATGCCTGCTATACGGGCCACTATGCACTCCTACTATTTAATATGTACGCACCATGCTGAAAAGCCCGTTTTCAGGATACTCAAATGGATACATACAGACATACAAAAGATTGGCTGGCTAATCTAGCCAGCTCAACCCAACTTTGCAAGAAAAATATGCGAATAAATCAGCCTTGGCGCTGTTTATGCTTTGGCTCGGCACTGCAAATCACACGGATGACACCATCACGCTTAACGATTTTGCAGTTACGGCATAATTTCTTGACGGAAGCACGAACTTTCATTTTTACTCTCCGTAACTTCTCAGGCGACCAGTTAGCGGCCGTAGCCTTTCAGGTTCGCCTTCTTCAATGCAGACTCATACTGACTAGACATCATCAGAGTTTGCACTTGAGCCATAAAGTCCATAATCACGACAACAACGATAAGCAGCGAGGTCCCACCGAAGTAGAACGGCACTTTCATTGCATCACGCATGAACTCCGGGATCAGGCAGATAAAAGTGATGTACAACGCACCAACCAAGGTCAGGCGGGTCATTACTTTATCGATATACTTCGCCGTTTGTTCTCCCGGACGAATTCCTGGTACAAATGCACCGGACTTCTTCAGGTTATCTGCTGTTTCACGCGGGTTGAAGACCAACGCCGTGTAGAAGAAACAGAAGAAGATGATTGCAGACGCATAGAGTAACACATAAAGCGGTTGCCCAGGCTGCAAATACAGCGAAATTGTTGTCAGCCAGTTCCAACCAGTACCGCCCCCGAACCATGACGTGATGGTAGCCGGGAACAGAATAATACTGGAAGCGAAGATTGCCGGGATTACCCCCGCCATATTCACTTTCAGCGGTAAATGTGTGCTCTGTGCAGCATAGACACGACGACCTTGTTGACGCTTAGCGTAGTTTACCACAATGCGGCGTTGACCACGTTCAACGAATACAACGAAGAAGGTCACTGCAAATACTAATACTGCAACCAACAGCAACAGGAGGAAGTGCAGGTCGCCTTGACGCGCTTGCTCGATAGTATGGGCGATGGCCGGCGGGAGTCCCGCAACGATCCCGGCAAAGATCAGGATCGAGATACCGTTACCGATACCACGTTCTGTGATCTGTTCGCCGAGCCACATCAGGAACATAGTCCCTGTGACCAGACTAACAACAGCGGTGAAATAGAATGCAAAGCCCGGATTAATGACCAGGCCCTGCATACCAGGCATATTCGGCAGACCGGTAGCAATACCGATCGACTGGAATATTGCCAGCACCAGAGTACCGTAGCGGGTGTACTGGCTGATCTTACGACGACCAGACTCCCCTTCTTTCTTCAATTCTGCCAACGGTTGATAAACAACTGTCAGCAGCTGGACAATGATCGACGCCGAAATATACGGCATGATCCCCAGAGCAAAGATAGAAGCACGGCTGAGAGCACCACCAGAGAACATGTTGAACATTTCAATGATGGTGCCTCGCTGTTGCTCAAGCAGTTTGGCAAGTACAGTGGCATCAATACCAGGGATCGGAATAAAAGAGCCAATACGGAACACAATCAGCGCACCGATAACAAACAAAAGTCTGCGTTTCAGTTCGCCAATTCCACCTTTGGCACTTTGAAAATCTAATCCCGGTTGTTTAGCCATCTGCTACTTATTCCTCAATTTTACCGCCAGCAGCTTCGATAGCAGCACGAGCGCCTTTAGTCACGCGCAGGCCACGAACAGTTACCGGACGAGTTACCTCACCAGACAGGATCACTTTCGCGAACTCGATCTGGATACCGATAATGTTAGCTGCTTTCAGCGTGTTCAGGTCTACTACATCGCCTTCTACGTGAGCCAGATCAGACAGACGAACTTCTGCAGTGATCATTGCTTTACGAGAAGTGAAGCCGAATTTCGGCAGACGACGGTACAGTGGCATCTGACCACCCTCGAAACCGCGACGCACGCCACCGCCAGAACGAGAGTTCTGACCTTTGTGACCACGACCACCGGTTTTACCGAGGCCAGAACCGATACCACGACCCAGGCGTTTACCCGCCTTTTTGGAGCCTTCGGCCGGAGACAGAGTATTTAAACGCATCTCTTACTCCTCAACTTTAACCATGAAGGAAACCGCGTTGACCATACCACGAACAGCAGGAGTATCCTCGCGCTCTACGGTGTGACCAATACGACGCAGACCCAGGCCAAGCAGCGTTGCCTTGTGTTTCGGCAAACGACCGATTGCACTGCGGGTTTGAGTAATTTTAATAGTCTTTGCCATGGTTTATTTCCCCAGAATTTCTTCAACGGATTTACCACGCTTGGCAGCGACCATATCTGGGGACTTCATATTTTCCAGGCCATCAATAGTTGCACGAACCACGTTAATCGGGTTGGTGGAACCATATGCTTTAGCCAGAACGTTACGAACCCCAGCGACTTCCAGAACGGCGCGCATTGCACCACCGGCGATGATACCGGTACCTTCGGAAGCCGGCTGCATGAATACACGAGAACCCGTGTGAGTACCCTTAACCGGGTGCTGCAGGGTGCCAGTATTCAGCGCGACGTTAATCATATTGCGACGGGCTTTTTCCATCGCTTTCTGGATCGCTGCTGGAACTTCACGCGCTTTACCGTAACCAAAACCTACGCGACCGTTACCGTCACCAACTACAGTCAGAGCTGTGAAGGAGAAAATACGACCACCTTTAACGGTTTTAGATACGCGGTTAACCGCGATCAGCTTTTCCTGCAGTTCGCCAGCTTGTTTTTCGATGTGAGCCATCTTACACCTCTACCTTAGAACTGAAGGCCAGCTTCACGGGCAGCATCTGCCAGTGCCTGGACACGACCATGATATTGGAACCCGGAACGGTCAAAGGAAACATCTTTGATGCCTTTTTCCAGAGCGCGTTCAGCAACAGCTTTACCCACAGCTGCGGCCGCGTCTTTGTTACCGGTGTACTTCAGTTGTTCAGAGATAGCTTTTTCTACAGTAGAAGCAGCTACCAGAACTTCAGAACCATTCGGGGCAATTACCTGTGCGTAAATATGACGCGGGGTACGATGTACCACCAGGCGAGTTGCACCCAGCTCCTGGAGCTTGCGGCGTGCGCGGGTCGCACGACGGATACGAGCAGATTTCTTATCCATAGTGTTACCTTACTTCTTCTTAGCCTCTTTGGTACGCACGACTTCGTCGGCGTAACGAACACCCTTACCTTTATAAGGCTCAGGACGACGGTAGGCGCGCAGATCTGCTGCAACCTGGCCGATCACCTGCTTATCAGCGCCTTTCAGCACGATTTCAGTTTGAGTCGGACATTCTGCAGTGATACCGGCCGGCAGCTTATGCTCAACAGGATGAGAGAAACCTAAAGCCAGGTTTACTACATCCCCTTTGACCGCTGCACGATAACCTACACCAACCAGCTGAAGCTTTTTAGTGAAGCCTTCGGTAACACCGATAACCATTGAGTTCAGCAGGGCACGCGCGGTACCAGCCTGAGCCCAACCGTCTACGTAACCATCACGCGGACCGAAGGTCAGTGCATTATCTGCATGCTTAACTTCAACAGCATCGTTGAGAGTACGAGTCAGCTCGCCATTCTTACCTTTGATCGTAATAACCTGACCGTTGACTTTTACATCAACGCCGGCAGGAACAACGACCGGTGCTTTAGCAACACGAGACATTTTTTCCTCCGATTAGGCTACGTAGCAGATAATTTCGCCACCAAGACCAGCCTGGCGCGCTGCACGATCAGTCATAACACCTTTAGAGGTAGAAACAACTGCGATACCCAGACCCGCCATAACTTTCGGCAGCTCATCTTTACGTTTGTAGATGCGCAGACCTGGGCGGCTGACACGCTGAATGCTTTCTACAACAGCTTTACCCTGGAAATACTTAAGAGTCAGTTCCAGTTCCGGCTTGATGTCGCCTTCAACTTTAAAATCTTCAATAAAGCCTTCTTCCTTCAGCACGTTGGCAATTGCCACTTTCAGCTTGGAGGAAGGCATGGTGACCGCAGCTTTATTCGCGGCCTGACCGTTACGGATACGGGTCAGCATATCCGCGATCGGATCTTGCATGCTCATCTGTCTTTACTCCCGTGATTCAATTGGTAATTACCAGCTAGCCTTTTTCAAGCCTGGTACTTCACCGCGCATGGCGGCTTCACGAAGCTTAATACGGCTCAACCCGAACTTGCCCACATAGCCATGCGGACGACCTGTTTGACGGCAGCGGTTACGCTGACGAGACGGGCTGGAATCACGCGGCAGAGTCTGCAGCTTGAGAACAGCATTCCAACGATCTTCGTCGGTTGCGTTCACATCAGAGATGATAGCTTTCAGTTCAGCGCGTTTAGCGAAGAATTTATCAGCTAAAGCCACGCGCTTTACTTCGCGTGCTTTCATTGATTGCTTAGCCATTAAGTAACCCTACCTTACTTGCGGAACGGGAAGTCAAAGGCAGCCAGCAGAGCGCGGCCTTCTTCATCAGATTTCGCAGTAGTGGTAATGGTAATATCCAAACCACGAACGCGGTCGACTTTATCGTAGTCGATTTCTGGGAAGATGATCTGCTCACGGACACCCATGCTGTAGTTACCACGACCGTCGAAAGACTTAGCGGACAAGCCACGGAAGTCACGGATACGCGGTACAGCAATAGTGATCAGGCGCTCAAAGAACTCCCACATGCGCTCGCCGCGCAGAGTTACTTTACAGCCGATCGGATAGCCCTGACGGATTTTGAAGCCTGCAACTGATTTGCGTGCTTTGGTGATCAACGGTTTTTGACCGGAGATAGCTGTCAGGTCAGCTGCTGCGTTATCCAGCAGTTTCTTGTCAGCGATCGCTTCACCAACACCCATGTTCAGGGTGATCTTCTCGACCCGAGGGACTTGCATGACAGAATTGTAGTTAAACTCAGTCATGAGTTTAGCGACTACTTCGTCTTTGTAGTAATCATGCAGTTTCGCCATCGTACTACTCCAAATTACTTGATAGTTTCGCTATTAGATTTGAAGAAACGGACTTTTTTGCCGTCTTCGAATCTAAAGCCTACACGGTCAGCCTTGCCGGTTGCCGCGTTGAAGATAGCAAGGTTAGAGATCTGAATAGCTGCTTCTTTCTCTACGATGCCGCCTGGTTGGTTCAGGGCCGGAACCGGCTTCTGATGTTTCTTAACCAGGTTGATACCTTCAACAATGACCTTGCCGGAAGACAGGACATTTTTAACTTTACCGCGTTTACCTTTATCTTTACCGGTTAACACGATAACTTCGTCATCACGACGGATTTTCGCTGCCATGATTCGCTCCTTAGAGTACTTCTGGTGCCAGAGAGATAATTTTCATGAACTTCTCGTTACGAAGTTCACGAGTTACCGGCCCAAAAATACGCGTACCGATAGGTTGCTCGCTGTTATTGTTCAGAATAACGCATGCATTACCATCGAAGCGAATGACAGAACCGTCCGGGCGACGAACACCCTTCTTGGTGCGCACCACTACCGCCTTCAGCACATCACCTTTTTTGACCTTACCACGCGGAATTGCTTCCTTGATGGTGATCTTGATGATGTCGCCTACGCCTGCGTAGCGACGGTGCGAGCCACCCAGAACCTTGATACACATTACGCGACGTGCACCGGAGTTGTCGGCGACGTTCAGCATAGTCTGTTCTTGGATCATTTTAGTGCTCCGCTAATGTCAACTACTACTGGGACCCAAAAGTTGGGTCGTTACAAAGCCCCATATCGAGGGCGCGGCATTATAACACCGCTTCTGCAATATGGGTAGAAAAAATAAACGGCTCATCGCTGAGCCGTTTATTCGTATTGAGAATGCGTACTGTATTACAGAACCGCTTTCTCTACAACGCGAACCAGCGTCCAGGACTTAGTCTTGGACAGTGGACGGCATTCACGGATTTCAACCTTGTCGCCGATACCACATTCATTGTTCTCGTCATGTACGTGCAGTTTGGTCGTACGTTTGATGAATTTACCGTAGATCGGGTGTTTCACAAAACGTTCGATAGCAACAACAATGGATTTCTCCATTTTGTCGCTAACTACGCGACCTTGCAGAGTACGGATTTTATCGGTCATTACGCACCCGCCTTCTGAGTCAGTAAAGTCTTAACGCGTGCAACATCACGACGCACTTGCTTCAGCAGATGAGTCTGTTGCAGCTGGCCACTTGCAGCCTGCATACGCAGGTTGAACTGCTCACGCAGCAGGTTCAGCAGCTCAGCGTTCAGCTCTTCAACGCTTTTTTCACGCAGCTCTTTTGCTTTCATTACATCACCGTCTTAGTTACAAAGGTGGTTTTGATCGGCAGTTTCGCTGCTGCCAGGCCGAATGCTTCACGGGCCAGCTCTTCCGGTACGCCGTCCATTTCATACAGGACTTTACCCGGCTGAATCAAGGCAACCCAATACTCCACGTTACCTTTACCTTTACCCATACGAACTTCCAGCGGCTTCTCGGTGATCGGTTTGTCCGGGAATACACGGATCCAGATCTTACCTTGACGCTTAACTGCACGGGTCATAGCACGACGTGCTGCTTCGATCTGACGTGCAGTCAGACGACCACGGCCAACAGCTTTCAGACCGAAAGTGCCGAAGCTAACATCCGTACCCTGCGCCAGACCACGGTTGCGGCCTTTGTGCACTTTACGGAATTTTGTACGCTTTGGTTGTAACATCAGCGACGCTCCTTATTTACGGCCTTTACGCTGCTGCTTTTTAGGTTGAGCAGCCGGTTCCGGTTGTTCAACAGCAGCCATACCACCCAGGATCTCACCTTTGAAGATCCATACCTTAACGCCGATTACACCGTAAGTGGTGTGCGCTTCAGAGGTGTTGTAGTCGATGTCAGCACGCAGAGTGTGCAGCGGTACACGACCTTCGCGGTACCATTCGGTACGTGCGATTTCCGCGCCGCCCAGACGGCCGCTAACTTCAACTTTGATACCTTTAGCGCCCAGACGCATTGCGTTCTGTACAGCACGCTTCATAGCACGACGGAACATAACGCGACGTTCCAGCTGGGAAGTGATGCTGTCAGCAACCAATTTAGCGTCCAGTTCAGGCTTACGAACTTCGGCAATATTGATCTGTGCAGGAACGCCAGCGATATCCGCTACGACCTTGCGCAGTTTTTCTACGTCTTCGCCTTTCTTACCGATAACGATACCCGGGCGAGCAGTGTGAATGGTCACACGGATGCTCTTAGCCGGACGCTCGATAACGATGCGAGATACAGACGCTTTAGCCAGTTCTTTAGTTAAGAACTGACGTACTTTAAAATCGCTGTCCAGGTTGTCAGCGAATTCTTTGGTGTTCGCGAACCAGGTAGAGTTCCATGGTTTGACAATACCCAGGCGAATACCATTAGGATGTACTTTCTGACCCATTGCTAGTCTCCAGAGTCTCAGCGATCGGACACAACCACAGTGATGTGGCTGGTGCGCTTCAGGATGCGATCTGCACGACCTTTAGCACGCGGCATAATGCGCTTCATGCTCGGGCCTTCGTCTACGAAAATTTTCGCAACTTTCAGATCATCAATGTCAGCGCCATCGTTGTGTTCAGCGTTAGCAATGGCAGATTCCAGTACCTTCTTGACCAGTACAGCAGCTTTTTTGTTGGTGTAGGTCAGAATATCCAGGGCTTGCGACACTTTCTTACCGCGAATCAGGTCAGCTACGAGGCGAACCTTCTGAGCAGAAGAACGAGCATGGCGATGTTGAGCTAAAGTTTCCATCTCTTCCTCCTACCTTATTTCTTCTTCGCTTTTTTATCAGCAGCGTGGCCGCGATAAGTACGAGTCGGTGCGAATTCACCCAGTTTGTGACCAACCATTTCGTCGGAAACAAAAACTGGAACGTGCTGACGACCATTATGGACAGCGATGGTCAAACCGATCATGTTAGGAAAGATCGTTGAACGACGGGACCAAGTGCGCAGGGGCTTCTTGTCTCCGCTTTCCACCGCTTTCTCTACCTTCTTCAGCAAGTGCAGGTCAATAAAAGGACCTTTCTTGAGAGAACGTGGCATGGCTTATCCTCTAAAATTATTTGCTACGGCGACGTACGATGAATTTATCAGTACGCTTGTTGCTGCGGGTCTTCTTACCTTTGGTCTGCAGGCCCCACGGGGATACCGGGTGCTTACCAAAGTTACGACCTTCACCACCACCATGTGGGTGGTCGACTGGGTTCATCGCAGTACCGCGAACGGTAGGACGAACACCACGCCAGCGTGCAGCACCTGCTTTACCCAGAACGCGCAGCATATGCTCAGCATTGCCAACTTCGCCCAGAGTAGCGCGGCAGTCTGCTTCGACTTTACGCATTTCACCAGAACGCAGACGCAGGGTGACATAAGCACCATCACGAGCAACGATCTGAACGTAAGTACCAGCGGAACGAGCCAGCTGACCGCCTTTACCTGGTTTCATTTCTACGTTGTGAACGGTAGAACCAACCGGGATATTGCGCATCGGCAGGGTGTTGCCTGCTTTGATTGCAGCATCAACGCCAGATTGAATCTGGTCGCCAGCTTTCAGGCCTTTAGGGGCCAGAATGTAACGACGCTCGCCGTCTTTGTACAGAACCAGCGCGATGTTCGCGGAACGGTTCGGATCGTACTCAAGACGTTCAACAACTGCCGGGATACCATCTTTGTTGCGTTTGAAGTCAACAATACGGTAAGCCTGCTTGTGACCACCACCGATATGACGAGTGGTGATACGGCCATTGTTGTTACGACCGCCGGATTTGCTGTTCTTTTCAACCAGCGGAGCAAAAGGTTTGCCCTTGTGCAGCTCTGGGTTGACCACTTTAACAACGTGGCGACGACCCGGAGATGTCGGTTTACATTTAACAACTGCCATTGTATTACTCCTCCGACTTACTCAGCGCCGCCGACGAAGTCCAGATTCTGGCCTTCCTTCAGGGTGACGTAAGCTTTTTTCCAGTCGCTACGACGACCGATACGCTGTCCGTGACGTTTAACTTTCCCTTTAACAACCAGGGTGTTAACGACTTCGACTTCGACTTCAAACAGTTTCTGCACAGCAGCTTTGATTTCTGCTTTGGTCGCGTCTTTAGCAACTTTGAGAACGATGGTATTGGTTTTTTCCATCGCAGCAGACGCTTTTTCAGAAACGTGCGGTGCGCGCAGCACCTTCAGCAGACGTTCTTCACGAATCATGCCAGCATCTCCTCAACTTGCTTAACAGCATCAGCAGTCATTACGACTTTGTCGAAGGCGATCAGGCTAACCGGGTCGATACCAGTTGCATCGCGTACGTCAACCTTGTGCAGGTTGCGCGCAGCCAGGAACAGGTTTTCGTCCAGCTCACCGGTGATGATCAGCACATCTTCCAGAGCCATGTCTTTCAGTTTCTGTGCCAGCAGCTTAGTTTTAGGCGCTTCTACAGAGAACTTCTCGACAACGATCAGACGATCCTGACGTACCAGTTCGGACAGAATGCTTTTCAGCGCGCCGCGGTACATCTTCTTGTTAACTTTTTGACTGTGGTCCTGCGGACGAGCAGCGAAGGTTACGCCACCGGAACGCCAGATCGGGCTCTTGATAGAACCTGAACGCGCACGGCCGGTACCTTTCTGGCGCCACGGCTTTTTGCCTGAACCAGTAACTTCAGCACGAGTCTTCTGAGCACGAGTACCCTGACGCGCACCAGCTGCATAAGCAACAACAACCTGGTGAACCAGCGCTTCGTTGAAATCACGACCGAAGGTAGTTTCGGAAACAGTCAGCGCGCTCTGCGCGTCTTTCAATACTAATTCCATTGCTATCCCCTTACGCCTTCACAGCTGGTTTAACGATCAGGTCGCAGCCGGTTGCACCCGGAACACCACCTTTAACCAGCAGCAGGTTGCGCTCAGCGTCAACACGTACTACGTCCAGGCTCTGAACAGTAACGCGTTCGTTGCCCAGCTGACCTGCCATTTTCTTGCCTTTGAACACTTTGCCCGGAGTCTGGTTCTGACCGATAGAACCCGGAACGCGGTGAGACAAGGAGTTACCGTGAGTAGCGTCCTGGGTACGGAAGTTCCAGCGCTTAACGGTACCAGCGAAACCTTTACCTTTAGAGGTACCGGTTACGTCAACTTTTTTAACGTCAGCAAACAGTTCAACGCTAATGTTCTGACCAACGGTGTATTCTTCACCATCTGCCAGACGGAACTCCCACAGGCCGCGGCCAGCTTCTACGCCAGCTTTAGCAAAGTGACCAGCTTCCGGCTTGGTTACACGGTTAGCTTTTTTAGCACCAGTGGTAACCTGAACAGCGCGATAGCCATCGTTAGCCAGATCTTTGATCTGAGTAACGCGGTTTGCTTCAACTTCGATAACGGTTACTGGGATAGAGACGCCATCTTCAGTGAAGATGCGGGTCATACCCACTTTTTTACCGACTAAACCAATCATTGTATCAACCTCTCAATCGCTCGATGACCTGATTAACCCAGGCTGATCTGCACGTCTACACCGGCAGCCAGGTCCAGACGCATCAGAGCATCAACGGTTTTTTCAGTTGGCTCAACGATGTCAACCAGACGCTTGTGAGTACGAATCTCGTACTGATCACGCGCGTCTTTGTTGACGTGCGGGGAGATCAGAACGGTGAAACGCTCTTTGCGGGTCGGCAGCGGGATCGGACCACGGACTTGCGCACCAGTGCGCTTAGCAGTCTCGACGATTTCCGCGGTTGATTGATCGATCAGACGATGATCAAACGCTTTAAGGCGGATACGGATTCTTTGGTTCTGCATGAGACCAGAGCTCCAATTATTTTATAGACGAAATGATTACTCCTCATACCCATTACGATTGATGGGAGAGTGTAACCGTTCTTACAGAGTTCCCCGATTGGGAACATTGTTTGATAGCAAACAGCGCTATCAGGGTTCATATCGAACCGGCCGTCAATTTTGACAGGCCCGCGCATTATACGCAAATTCAGGCGCGACGCAAGTGCTGTTTAGAAAATCATCACCACAATTTGCGCGTCTTCTCGCTATGGGCCTCTACAACGCTGCAAGCACACAACTAAGTCTGGAATTCAGCCGCCAGAATGAACACGCGCGCTTTGCGTTCCACCGCTATAGCACGCAAGGTAAGCATCAGAATAATCGGACAGGAGTCGTCGATGCTTACCGCCCTCCCCTTCTTACTTTGCTATTGTGGATTAACCCTGGCGCTGTGCCAACAAGACCTGCGTCACGGCCTACTCCCTGACCGCTTTACTTGCCCTCTACTGTGGTGTGGTTTGCTGTTTTACCTGTGTCTGGCGCCGCAACAGCTTGAAGACGCCGTCTGGGGGGCAATTGCCGGTTATCTCTCTTTTGCCATGCTCTATTGGCTATACCGGGGAGTTCGCGGGTATGAAGGGTTGGGATATGGCGATATTAAATATCTTGCCGCCCTTGGTGCCTGGCATCGTTGGCAAATGCTGCCACAGCTGGTGCTAGCCGCATCGCTAGCGGCCGGCGCTACGTGGGTTACGCTGGCGTTCTACACGAAGTTTTGCAGGAATAGAGAGTGGGTATTGAACAACCCGCTGCCGTTTGGGCCATTTCTGGCTGCAGCGGGTTTTTGGTGCGGGTGGCGGACGTTTGCTAGTCTGCCACTTTGATCTGCGACTGAAGATAATTTTGCAGACCGATTTTGCCAATCAGATCTAACTCGGTTTCAAGCCAGTCAATGTGGCCTTCTTCATCCGTCAGGATTTCAATCATCATATCGCGGCTAACGTAGTCATGAACGCTGTCGGCGTAGGCAATTGCCTCACGCAGATTTTTAGCGCCTTCAAGTTCAAGCCTTAAGTCAGACTGCAGCATCTCCTCGACATCTTCGCCGATACCCAGTTTGCCCAGGTCCTGCAGATTAGGGATCCCTTCAAGAAACAGAATACGCTCGATGTACTTATCGGCGTGTTTCATTTCATCGATGGATTCATGATATTCAACGTCGTTGAGGCGCATTAGCCCCCAGTTTTTGAACATTCTCGCATGAAGAAAATACTGGTTAATGGCAACCAGTTCATTTCCCAATAATTTATTGAGATAACTTATGATTTTGACATCACCTTTCATTATATAGTCCCTCCGCTTCCACTTATTGAAGCGTAGTCTGGGCTATAGGGATGTCAAAAAAGAGAAGCGTGGGATCAGGCTATTTCTTTGAATTCTGGCATACTGGTTAATTCATCTTCCATAACTTCACGCGCCGCGCGGACACACTTACCGCATTGATTTCCAACGGGAATAAACTTACGTAATTGCTGAAAGGATTGCGGTTGAAATTGACGAACAACCTGGCGGATTTTTTTATCGCTTACGCCATTGCACAAACAAACGTACATATAAACTCCCGTTCAATTTATGAACAAAGTTTAAATGAGAATAGTTATGATTACAATAGACTGTTTATTAATTATCCGTACCGGCGCACTTTATGAATATAAAAATCCGCATGGCGTTTACTAAATAGCGGGCAGCAAAAAGGGCGCCGAAGCGCCCTTTTCAATTCAAAGCTAACGAATTAGCCCAGAACTTTAGCTACAACGCCCGCGCCAACGGTACGGCCGCCTTCACGGATTGCGAAACGCAGACCGTCGTCCATCGCGATCGGGTGAATCAGGGTAACAACCATTTTGATGTTGTCGCCCGGCATTACCATCTCTACGCCTTCCGGCAGTTCGATGGTACCAGTCACGTCAGTTGTACGGAAGTAGAACTGCGGACGGTAGCCTTTGAAGAACGGAGTATGACGGCCGCCTTCGTCTTTGGACAGGATGTACACTTCAGATTCGAACTTGGTGTGCGGGTTGATGCTGCCCGGCTTAGCCAGTACCTGACCACGTTCGATTTCTTCACGTTTGATACCACGCAGCAGAACACCAACGTTCTCACCAGCACGGCCTTCGTCCAGCAGTTTGCGGAACATTTCAACGCCAGTACAGGTGGTTTTCGCGGTTTCTTTGATACCAACGATTTCAACTTCTTCACCCACTTTGATGATACCGCGCTCTACACGACCGGTAACAACGGTACCACGACCGGAGATGGAGAATACGTCTTCGATCGGCAGCAGGAACGGCTTGTCAATCGCACGCTCTGGTTCCGGGATGTAAGAATCCAGGAAGCCAGCCAGTTCGATGATTTTCGCTTCCCACTCTGCTTCGCCTTCCAGCGCTTTCAGAGCAGAACCACGAACGATCGGCGTGTCGTCGCCCGGGAAATCGTACTGAGACAGCAGTTCACGAACTTCCATCTCTACCAGTTCCAGCAGCTCTTCGTCATCAACCATGTCGCATTTGTTCAGGAACACGATGATGTACGGAACGCCTACCTGACGACCCAGCAGGATGTGCTCACGAGTCTGCGGCATCGGGCCGTCAGTCGCAGCAACAACCAGGATAGCGCCATCCATCTGAGCAGCACCGGTGATCATGTTTTTAACATAGTCGGCGTGGCCCGGGCAGTCTACGTGTGCGTAGTGGCGAGTCGGGGTGTCATATTCAACGTGGGAAGTGTTGATGGTGATACCACGAGCTTTTTCTTCCGGTGCGTTATCGATCTGGTCGAATGCGCGAGCAGCACCGCCGTAGGTTTTAGCCAGTACGGTGGTGATTGCAGCGGTCAGGGTAGTTTTACCATGGTCGACGTGGCCGATAGTACCAACGTTGACGTGCGGTTTTGTACGTTCAAATTTTTCTTTAGACACGGCTATATTCCTTACTATAGTGCTCCCCCCTTCGGAGAGAGCACGGGACTTAGGTTTTAATCCTGTGGATTATTTACCACGGGCTTCAATAACGGCCTGAGCAACGTTGTTCGGCGCATCATCATACTTCAGGAATTCCATGGTGTATGATGCACGACCTTTGGTCAGAGAACGCAGCTGAGTAGCATATCCGAACATTTCAGACAGCGGAACTTCAGCGTGGATCTTAACGCCAGTTACTTCAGATTCTTGACCGCGCAGCATGCCGCGACGACGGCTCAAGTCACCGATAACGTCACCGGTGTTCTCTTCCGGAGTTTCTACTTCAACCTTCATGATCGGCTCAAGCAGAACTGGTTTCGCTTTCTTAAAGCCTTCTTTAAAGGCGATAGAAGCGGCCAGTTTAAACGCCAGCTCAGAGGAGTCAACGTCGTGGTAAGAACCGAAGTGCAGACGGATACCCATATCAACTACCGGGTAACCAGCCAGCGGACCAGCTTTCAGCTGTTCCTGGATGCCTTTATCAACGGCCGGGATGTATTCACCAGGGATTACACCACCTTTAATGTCGTTGATGAACTCGTAACCTTTCGGGTTAGAGCCCGGCTCCAGCGGGTACATGTCGATCACAACGTGACCGTACTGACCACGACCACCAGACTGCTTGGCGTGTTTACCTTCAACATCGGTAACTTTCTGGCGAATCGCTTCGCGGTAAGCAACCTGAGGTTTACCGACGTTCGCTTCAACGTTGAATTCACGCTTCATGCGGTCAACGATGATGTCGAGGTGCAGCTCACCCATACCGGCGATGATGGTCTGGTTAGACTCTTCGTCAGTCCATACGCGGAATGACGGGTCTTCTTTAGCCAGACGGCCCAGAGCCAGACCCATTTTTTCCTGGTCAGCTTTGGTTTTCGGCTCAACGGCGATGGAGATTACCGGCTCAGGGAATTCCATACGCTCCAGAATGATCGGCGCATCCGGGTCACACAGGGTGTCACCAGTGGTTACGTCTTTCAGACCGATAGCAGCAGCGATATCGCCCGCGCGAACTTCTTTGATCTCTTCACGTTTGTTAGCGTGCATCTGAACGATACGACCGAAACGCTCACGTGCAGCTTTCACGGAGTTCAGGATGGTATCACCAGAGTTAACCACACCGGAGTACACGCGGAAGAAGGTCAGGTTACCCACGAACGGGTCGGTAGCAATTTTGAACGCCAGTGCAGAGAACGGCTCTTCGTCGCTTGCGTGACGCTCAGCCGGGGTGTCTTTACCGTCGTCCAGGATGCCGTTGATCGCCGGAACGTCAACCGGGGATGGCAGGTAATCGATTACCGCATCCAGCATCGCCTGAACACCTTTGTTCTTGAACGCAGAACCACAGGTTACCAGGATGATTTCGTTGTTCAGAACACGCTGACGCAGAGCTTTTTTGATCTCTTCTTCAGTCAGTTCTTCACCACCCAGGTATTTCTCCATCAGCTCTTCGGAAGCTTCCGCTGCGGACTCGATCAGGTTCTGGTGCCATTCGTCAGCCAGTTCCTGCATGTCAGCCGGGATATCTTCGTATTCGAAGGTGACGCCTGCATCAGCTTCGTTCCAGTTGATGGCTTTCATTTTCACCAGGTCGATAACACCGGTGAAAGCTTCTTCAGCACCAATTGCCAGCTGCAGCGGAACCGGGTTCGCGCCCAGACGGGATTTGATCTGACCAACAACTTTCAGGAAGTTCGCACCCATGCGGTCCATTTTGTTAACGAACGCAATGCGCGGAACTTTATATTTGTTTGCCTGACGCCATACGGTTTCAGACTGCGGCTGAACACCACCAACTGCGCAGTAAACCATTACCGCACCATCAAGCACACGCATGGAACGTTCTACTTCGATAGTGAAGTCAACGTGCCCCGGGGTGTCGATGATGTTTACACGGTGCGGTTCATACTGCTTAGCCATACCAGACCAGAACGCAGTAGTCGCAGCGGAAGTGATGGTGATACCACGTTCCTGCTCCTGCTCCATCCAGTCCATGGTAGCGGCGCCGTCATGAACTTCACCGATTTTGTGGTTTACACCGGTGTAGAACAGAATACGTTCGGTAGTAGTGGTTTTACCGGCGTCGATGTGCGCACTGATACCGATGTTACGGTAGCGTGCGATGGGTGTTGTACGAGCCATTTGATTCCTCGTTTATTTCTTTAGGCGTTCAGTTAAGTTATCCAGAGCGGGCGACTTATCTGAAGCGCCCGCCTGGTGACTATGACTCCGAAGGGATTACCAACGGTAGTGTGCGAACGCCTTGTTGGCTTCGGCCATACGGTGAACGTCTTCACGTTTCTTAACTGCAGTACCTTTGTTGTCTGCAGCATCAGTGAGTTCGTTCGCCAGGCGCAGAGCCATGGATTTATCACCGCGTTTACGAGCAGCTTCAACGATCCAACGCATTGCCAGGGCATTACGACGAACCGGACGAACTTCAACTGGAACCTGATAAGTAGAACCACCTACGCGGCGGGACTTAACTTCGACGGTCGGACGCACGTTTTCGAGCGCGACTTCGAAGGCTTCCAGTTCAGTTTTACCAGAGCGCTGAGCCAGGGTCTCCAGCGCGCTGTATACGATAGTTTCTGCAGTAGATTTTTTACCATCTACCATCAGGATATTTACAAATTTAGCCAGCAGTTCTGATCCGAACTTCGGATCCGGCAGAATTTTACGCTGACCAATGACGCGACGACGTGGCATGGAAATACTCCGTTGTTAATTCAGGATTGTCCAAAACTCAAAGAGTTTAGTTTGACATTAATATAAAACGTTTGGCCTTACTTAACGGAGAACCATTAAGCCTTAGGACGTTTCACGCCGTACTTGGAGCGAGCCTGCTTACGGTCTTTAACGCCGGAGCAGTCAAGCGCACCACGAACGGTGTGGTAACGAACACCCGGGAGGTCTTTAACACGACCGCCACGGATCAGGATCACGGAGTGCTCCTGCAGGTTGTGACCTTCACCACCGATGTAGGAGGTGACTTCGAAACCGTTAGTCAGACGCACACGGCAAACTTTACGCAGTGCGGAGTTCGGTTTCTTAGGAGTGGTGGTATATACGCGAGTACATACGCCACGTTTCTGCGGGCAGGCTTCCAGCGCCGGCACGTTGCTCTTTGCAACTTTGCGCGCGCGTGGTTTGCGTACCAGCTGGTTAACTGTTGCCATTAAATAGCTCCTGGTTTTAGCTTTTGCTTCGTAAACACGTAATAAATCGCCTCATATAATATGAGGACGCAGAATTTTAGGGCGGTGCCGAAAAGGTGTCAAGAAATATACAACGATCCCGCCATTACCAAGCCAACTGACCTTCATGTTTGACCGTAAGTCTGACGAAATCAGTATAGTCAACCCTGACGACGCTGTCCGCAATTTGACCAGCCAGCCCGCGGGCTTCGATATCGTCTTGCAGAGCGTGGATAGTTATGGGGGCGGATTGCAGGATTTCAAGGAAGCGGCCGTCAGCGATAGCCGCAACAACGCCATCGGAGAGCAACAGCAAATCGTCGCCCGCCTTCATCAGACGTAGCATCGCGTCGAGATCGGTATGCCACGGAGAGACGCTTAAAGTGTGGAGCATCAGGGCCTCAGAATCGTAAGATTACGTCGAAATCGTCAAGCCGGGCGCGCAACGCCTCTGGCTCAAGGCTTTCTACATCAACCACCCACGGCGTATCGGCGGACAAACCGCGTTCGCGTGCCGAGGCGGCGCAAAGCCAGCACTGCTCAATGTCGTACAGCGATAACAGCTTGAAGGTCGCGATATAGTCACGCGCGAGGATTTTTCCGGGTTGCTGGCCAGGGATAATCTGAAACACGCCATCGCCGAGAAAAAAGACCCCGAGGTCATCAGCCAGGGCGGAAGTCGCTAATAAGGCATCCAGCCCTTCCCTGCCCGCGGCGCTGCCGTGCGGAGCGGAAGAAAATACAAAGGCCACGCGTTTCATCAGAACTGTACCATTCTATCGCAAGTTAACGCCGCTTCGGCCAACGCGCCTAGCCCGCTTAAGGTGAAGCCCGGCTGCAGATTATACGCCGGCAAGCCAAGCTGTTGCGCTTCACGTTCATCGGTAACGCCGCGGCGTAGCGCGGCAGCAACACAAATATGCAGCGCTACGGCATGATCATCATGCAGACGCTGCCAGTGGCGCACCAGGTCTACCTCATCGCTGGCGGGGGCCGTCAGCTGATTCGCGTTGTAGATCCCTTCGCGATAGAAGAACACGCAGGCCAGTTCATGGCCTTCCGTCATAACCGCCTGCGCAAACTGCCACGCGCTGCTGGCCTGCTGAGTACCGTATGCAGGCCCGGTCACCGTGATGGCGAAGCGCATTACTTATCAAGCCCCTGGAAATCGCCGCTTTTGAACTGGCGAATATAGAGGTACACCGTGTGTTTGGAGATGTTCAGGCGATCGGCCACCTGGTTTATTGCATCCTTAATGTCGAAGATGCCTTTCTCGTAGAGGTTCAGCACGATCTGGCGGTTTTTCGCGTTATTCGACACGTTACGATCCGCATTCACTTCCTCGATGGTGAACTCCAGCGTCTGTGCGACCAGGTCATCCACCGACGAGGCAAAGTTTACCTGAGAGTTCACTTCCGGCGTTTCCGGCGGAATAAAGGTGCTCATGATCTGCGAAAACGGCACATCAAGGTTCATGTTGATACACAGCAAGCCAATCACCCGATGTTCACGGTTGCGAATGGCGATAGTTACCGACTTCATCAGTACGCCGCTTTTAGCGCGCGTAAAATAACACTTGGATACGCTGCTATCAGCTCCCGTCATATCGTGCAGCATGCGCAGCGCCAGGTCGGTAATAGGCGAACCGATTTGGCGGCCGGTGTGTTCACCGTTAGCGATACGAATGGCGGAACATTTTAAATCCTGCAGTGAGTGCAGCACGATTTCACAATGGGAACCAATGAGCATCGCTAACCCGTCCACCACCGCTTCATAGGATTTTAGGATATCGAAGTCGGTCTGATCGAAAGGACGTTGATCCAGCAGGTCGAGCTCGCTGGTTTCGTTGGTTAAAAGCGACCTGGACATGTAAAAAAGCACTCCTTTTCAGGAGCCTGTCGTTATCGTCAGGGCAGGCTCATCATCATTATTAAGCTATCTAAAGTAATACAGCGCCTGAGGAGTTTTCCAGTTTTAATTATATCTGCTGCCAATAAAAAAGCCGCCGCCCTTAAAGGCGGCGGCTTATGACAGATTACTTTTTAGCGTCTGCAGCTGGTGCTTCAGCAGCCGCTTCTGGCTTAGCATCAGCCTTCGGAGCTGGTTTGATGTCCAGCAGTTCTACATCGAATACCAGCGTGGAGTTAGCCGGGATACCCGGGACGCCAGTTTTGCCGTAGGCCAGATCCGGCGGGATAACCAGCTTGATTTTACCGCCTTTCTTGATGTTCTTCAGACCTTCAGTCCAGCCAGGGATGACACCATCAAGACGGAAAGAGAGCGGCTCACCGCGAGTATAGGAGTTATCGAACTCTTTACCGTCGATCAGCGTACCTTTGTAGTTCACGACCACCGTGTCGCTGTCTTTCGGCGCATCACCGGTACCGGCTTTCTCGACTTTGTACAGCAGGCCGGATTTAGAGGTTTTCACGCCCTTCTCTTTGGCGAAGGTATCGCGGAACGCTTTGCCCTTGGCATCGTTCTCAGCAGCATCTTTTTCCATTTTCTGCTGAGCGGCGGTTTTTACGCGAGTCTCGAAGGTTTGCAGAGTGGTTTCGATTTCCTGGTCGGACAGTTTGCTCTTATCGGCAAACGCATCCTGAACGCCGGCGATCAGCTGGTCCTTGTCCAGTTTGATACCCAGCTTCTCTTGTTCTTTCAGGGAATTTTCCATGTAACGGCCGAGGGATGCACCCAGCGCATAAGCGGATTTCTGATCGTCATTTTTAAATGCCGATTTGCTGTCCGCCGCAGGTGCGGCCTTCGCTGCGGTATCGGCAGCAAAGGTCAGCGGTGCGTTCAGGGCAACGGCCATCGTGGTCGCCAGCAGCGTTACTTTAAACAGTGATTTCATCCATTTCTCCAGGGCCGGGGCATCTCACCCCAGGGTTATCATAAAAAGCAAAAAACGTACTATAGAACGTTGCAGAGCAAATCTACATACGGACCTGCCTGAATATCGACTCATTTCAGACTATTTTTGTATGAATTAGTTTCCTGTCTGACGTTACGATGCTGCGCTTACGCGGAAACTTCAGTAGAATCCGCCCGCAAACAAGACAGAAGAGGCGACCTATGAACGATAGCACAATGGAGACGCGTCTGGCGGAACTGGAAAGCCGTCTGGCATTTCAGGAGATCACCATCGAGGACCTCAACAAAACCGTCACCGCGCATGAAATAGAAATGGCGAAAATGCGCGAGCACATGCGCTTGATGATCGAAAAACTGAAAGCGACACAGCCGTCGCATATCGCATCTCAGTCGGAAGAGACGCCGCCGCCGCATTATTAAGACGTAAAAAAAGCGGGTTTCCCCCGCTTTTTTTGGCTGTCAGCGCGAACGCGATGCCATTAGTGGCAACCGCAACCGCCGTTACCGCAACCACCTTTGCCGTGTTCATGGTCATGACCATGATCGTGGCCGTGGCCGCCGCAGCAACCGTCATGACCGTGGTCATGATCGTGGTCGTGGCCATGAGCGCCGTGTACGTGACCGTGCTCCAGCTCTTCTGCCGTCGCTTCGCGCAGCGCAACAACTTCAACGTTGAACTTCAGGTTCTGGCCAGCCAGCATATGGTTACCGTCAACCACCACGAAATCGTCGCCGACTTCAGTAATTTCTACCGGAACCGGGCCCTGGTCGGTTTCAGCCAGGAAGCGCATGCCAACCTGCAGCTCGTCAACGCCCATGAAGACGTCTTTAGGAACACGCTGAACCAGGTTTTCGTCGTACTGGCCGTACGCGTCATTCGCGCCGACTTCTACATCAAATTTGTCGCCCACTTCGTGGCCGTTCAATGCGTTTTCCAGGCCGGAAATCAGGGAACCGTGACCATGCAGGTAGTCCAACGGCGCACTCACCGGAGACTCATCAACCAACACACCGTCTTCTGTACGTACCTGATAGGCCAGGCTGACCACCAGGTCTTTTGCTACTTTCATGATATCTCCTGAGCATGGGAAGAATAGTGGCGCAGATTGTAGCGGAATTCTGCAGCCGTGTACCCACTAGCTTAAAAAAAGGCGACAGATAACGCTAGTCCGGATGAAAAATGCCGATCACTTGCTCTTCTTTGCGAACATGCTCGCGAACCTCTTTATCCGCCTCGCGCATCTGGTGCCCGCACTTAACGCACTCAACAATATCGACATTATTCTCACGCCACATCGCCATTGAATCCTGCGCCTGGCATGCCGGACATTTTGCGCCGGCAATAAAACGTTTACGTACCGCCATTTTGCTCTACCTTCTATTCAAACTCGTCCCAGCCGTCCAACTGCCGACTTTCTTTCTGCATTTCACGCTGAAAAATTTCTTCCAGCTCGCGTCGGGCTTCTCGCACGCGTGATATCTGCACTGTATCAGTATGTACCGGCATTAACTCACGCAGCATTCGCATATCGAGGCGTCGAAAATGTAACTGCGCACGCTGCGCCTGATGCGGATGCATTCCCAGGGTGATAAGCGCCTTGCGCCCCAGCTCCAGGGCGCTGGAGAAGGTCTCGCGCGAGAATTGCGCGACGCCAGCCTGTAGAAGTTCATGTGCTTCAACGCGCCCACGCGCGCGCGCCAGAATATGGAGGTGGGGGAAATGCTGCTGACACATCTCCACCAGCTTCATGGTATCTTCCGGCTCGTTGCAGGTGATCACGATCGACCGTGCATCCTCCGCCCCCGCCGAACGTAGCAACTCAAGTTGCGTCGCATCGCCAAAATACACCTTGTAGCCATATTTACGCATCAGGTTGACCGCGCTGATATCCCGCTCGAGTACGGTAATACGCATTTTGTTGGCCATCAGCAGGCGCCCGATAACCTGACCGAAGCGTCCGAAGCCGACGATAATCACCTGCGGTTTATCATCCTCAACCCACGGCGCTTCATCGATATCTTCCGCCGGGTTAAGGCGGCGCGACAGGATATTATTAATCACCGTCATCAGCAGCGGCGTCGTCATCATCGATAGCGTCACGGAGACCAATAACAACGCCATCTGATCGTGATGAAACAATCGCTGAGACGCCGGCATTGAAAAGAGCACAAAGGCAAACTCGCCGCCCTGGCTCAGTACCCCGGCAAACTGCGTGCGCTCCGAGCTACGCAAACCGTATAACCGGGCCAGCGCGTAGAGCACCAGTGCTTTTACCGAGACCAGCACGGCAACGCTTATCGCGACCCACAGCAGATGGGTATACAGCACGCCAAGATTCAACGCCATGCCAACGGAGATAAAGAACAACCCCAGCAATAAACCTTTAAATGGCTCGATGGCGATTTCCAGCTCGTGGCGATATTCGCTTTCCGCCAACAACACGCCAGCGATAAAAGTGCCCAGCGCCATCGACAGCCCCAGCGCGTCCATAAACAGCGCGGAGCCCAATACCAACAACAGCGTGGCGGCAGTGAAGACCTCACGCACGCCGGAACCGGCAATAAAGCGGAATACCGGGCGCAGCAGGAAGCGTCCGCCAATCAACATACCGGCAAAGGCCAGCACCTTCATGCCGACCGACATCCAGTTAAAGTTATCGTCGCCGTGTCCGGCGAGCAGCGGCACCAGCGCCAACGCCGGGATCACCGCCAGATCCTGAAACAGCAGCACCGAGAAGCCCAATTGCCCGGACTCATTACGGCTCATCCCCTTCTCTCGCATCACTTGCAGCGCCATTGCGGTAGACGACATCGCCAGGCCAATTCCCCCCACAACAGCCGCCTGCCACGAGAAGCCCGTCACGACCAGCAAGCCGCCGAGGATCGCCGCGCTGAATAGCACCTGCGCCGCGCCGATGCCGAAAATCGAGTTCCGCAGTTGCCACAGTTTCGCCGGATTGAGCTCCAGGCCAATGATGAACATCAGGAACACAACGCCCAGTTCTGAGAAGTGAAGGATTTCATCAACGTCGCTAATGAACCCCAGCCCCCACGGACCAATAGCGATCCCGGCCAACAGATAACCGAGCACCGCACCAATGCCCAGTCGGGCCGCCAGCGGCACCGCCAGCACGGCAGCAAATAAGAAGAGTACACCCGCTAATAGCAAATCAGCTCCCGCCATTGGCGCCTCCTGATGTAATCGGGTTCGCTAGCCAATCGCGGTAAGCGCGGGCGTGGCTCTGCAAATCTTCGGGTCGCTGTCGACGCGCCCAGTAGACAATAATCGGGCTGAGCCAGTGCATACGGCACATGCCGGCCGTGAGTTCAAAGGGACGGAGAATATCGTTCATCGGATAGCGATTGGCATCTCGCCGGTAAGCGCTTTCCGGCTCGCCGGTGGTTATCACGCTACGCCAGTACTTTCCCGCCAGCTGATTCCCTCCCGCCCCGCTCGCAAAGCCGCGGCTCAGCACCCGATCCAACCACTCTTTCAACAATGCCGGGCAGCTCCACGTATACAACGGATGCTGGAAGACAATCACCTGATGTTGGCGCAACAGCTCCTGTTCATGGGCGATGTCGATAAAAAAATCTGGATAGTGCGCATAAAGATCGTGCACGGTGACATTCGGCAACTGTAAGGCCGGTTCAAGTAAAACCCGGTTGGCCACGGAATCCTGAGATTCTGGGTGGGCATACAGCAGCAAAACTTTCGCTGTCTGAGACATCATTCCCCTCCCGAACGTCATCTGGCGGCTTGCGAAGCGGCTGCGTCTCGACGCAACCAGAATGACTTTGTCTATCGTCTTCGTTTTGGGCTACCATTGCGGCCCAGTGGAGCGTTTCGCTTCCACACTACATTATCATAAAGACAAATTAACATAGTCTGAACATACGGCGCCTTATGATTGTTTTCTCCTCGTTACAAATTCGTCGCGGCGTACGCGTCCTGCTGGACAACGCCACTGCCACCATCAACCCTGGCCAGAAGGTCGGTCTGGTGGGGAAAAACGGCTGCGGTAAATCTACGTTGCTTTCGCTTTTGAAAAACGAGATAAGCGCCGACGGCGGCACCATGACCTTCCCTGGCAACTGGCAGCTGGCGTGGGTCAATCAGGAAACCCCTGCCCTGCCGCAGCCAGCTATTGATTATGTTATCGATGGCGATCGCGAATTCCGCCAGTTGGAAGCTGATTTGCATCAGGCGAACGAGCGCAACGACGGCCACGCCATTGCGACCGTCCACGGCAAGCTGGACGCCATCGACGCCTGGACCATTCGCTCCCGCGCCGCCAGCCTGCTGCATGGTCTCGGTTTTACTAACGAGCAGCTTGAACGGCCGGTCAGCGATTTCTCCGGCGGCTGGCGCATGCGTTTGAACCTCGCGCAGGCGCTGATCTGCCGTTCCGACCTGCTGCTGCTCGATGAACCGACTAACCACCTCGATCTTGATGCCGTGATTTGGTTGGAGAAGTGGCTGAAAGGCTACTCCGGCACTCTGATCCTGATTTCTCACGATCGTGATTTCCTCGATCCGATCGTTGACAAAATTATTCATATCGAACAACAAACGATGTTCGAATACACCGGCAACTACAGCTCGTTTGAAATTCAACGCGCGACCCGCTTGTCGCAACAGCAGGCCATGTATGAAAGCCAACAGCAGCGCGTAGCCCACTTACAGAGCTATATCGATCGCTTCCGCGCCAAGGCCACAAAAGCGAAACAGGCGCAAAGCCGCATCAAAATGCTTGAACGCATGGAGCTTATCGCCCCGGCGCACGTCGATAACCCGTTCCATTTCAGCTTCCGCGCGCCGGAAAGCCTGCCGAACCCGTTACTGAAAATGGAGAAAGTCAGCGCGGGCTACGGCGAGCGGATCATTTTGGATTCCATCAAGCTTAACCTGGTGCCCGGCTCGCGTATCGGTCTGCTGGGGCGCAACGGCGCCGGTAAATCGACGCTGATTAAGCTACTGGCTGGCGAATTACCGCCGCTATCCGGCGACATCGGTCTGGCCAAAGGCATCAAGCTCGGCTACTTCGCCCAGCACCAGCTTGAGTTCCTGCGCGCCGATGAATCGCCGCTGCAGCATCTGGCTCGCCTGGCGCCACAGGAGCTGGAACAAAAGCTGCGCGACTACCTCGGCGGCTTCGGTTTCCAGGGAGACAAAGTCAGCGAAGAGACTCGACGTTTCTCCGGCGGTGAAAAAGCGCGCCTGGTACTGGCGTTAATCGTCTGGCAACGGCCTAATCTGTTGCTGCTCGATGAACCGACCAACCACCTCGATCTCGATATGCGTCAGGCGTTAACCGAAGCGTTGATCGACTTTGAAGGGGCGCTGGTTGTCGTTTCGCACGATCGCCACCTGATCCGTTCCACTACCGACGATCTGTATCTCGTGCACGACGGAAAAGTCGAACCATTTGATGGCGATCTGGAAGATTATCAGCAGTGGCTCAGCGATTCGCAGAAGCAGGAAAACCAATCCGCCGACGCGCCGAAAGACAACGGCAATAGCGCGCAGGCGCGTAAGGATCAAAAGCGCCGCGAAGCCGAATTGCGTACACAAACGCAGCCGCTGCGTAAAGAGATCGCTCGCCTGGAAAAAGAGATGGATAAGCTCAACACACAGCTGGCGCAAGCGGAAGAGAAACTTGGCGACAGTGAGCTGTATGACATTTCGCGTAAAGCGGAATTGACCGAATGCCTGCAGCAGCAGGCCAACGCTAAATCGGGACTCGAAGAGTGCGAAATGGCGTGGCTGGATGCGCAGGAACAGTTGGAGCAGATGCTGCAGGAAGGCTAACGCTAACGGCCCGGCGGTTAAGAGAATTTTAACCATCGGGCTCGCCATCCGTCAGACTATCGCGGTACAGTCCGAAATTCACCGCACTGCCATTCTCCTCCATGATTTTCATGTAACCTATACCAACTGACCGCAAGACCACATATTGGCTAACGGGCAACTTTCATGCACGGTATAGTGTTCTAAAAGTTTCTTAATAATCCTGGAACTATGGTTGAAATAACCCCGACAGTAGTGACGCCCCCCGATAACGACTCGCGCGAATTCCATCCGATGCGCGGCGTGGGCAATCGTCATCTGCAAACCATGCTGCCGCGGATCATCCGCCGCAAGCTCCAATTTACGCCGCACTGGCAGCGCCTTGAGCTGCCAGACGGCGATTTTGTCGATCTGGCCTGGAGCGAAGATCCTGCCGGCGCGCGCCACAAACCGCGGCTGGTCGTCTTCCACGGCCTGGAAGGCAGCCTGCACAGCCCGTATGCCCACGGCTTGATCCACGCAGCGATGCAGCGCGGCTGGCTAGGGGTAGTAATGCACTTTCGTGGCTGCAGCGGCGAACCGAACCGCAACAACCGTATTTATCACTCAGGTGAAACGGAAGACGGCACCTGGTTCCTGCATTGGCTGCAGCGCGAACTCGGCAACGCACCGACGGCGGCGGTAGGCTATTCGCTCGGCGGCAATATGCTAGGCTGCCTGCTGGCGAAAGAAGGCGACAATATCCCGCTCGACGCCGCCGTTATTGTCTCAGCGCCGTTTATGCTGGAAGCCTGCAGCTACCACATGGACAAAGGTTTCTCGCGCGTCTACCAGCGCTACCTGCTTAACCTACTGAAGGCCAACGCCGCGCGTAAGCTCAAAACCTATCCGGGCTCGCTACCCGTCGATTTGCGTCAGCTTAAAAGCATGCGTCGCATCCGCGAATTCGACGATATGATCACCGCGAAAATCCACGGTTTCGCCGATGCGCTAGACTATTACCGACAGTGCAGCGCGATGCCGCGTTTAAGCGATATCACCAAGCCGACACTGATCATTCATGCGAAAGACGACCCGTTTATGGATCACCATTCAATTCCGCCGCAGGAACAGCTGCCGGTCAACGTCGAGTACCAACTCACAGAACAGGGCGGACATGTCGGCTTTGTTGGCGGTACATTGCGTAAACCGAAAATGTGGCTGGAACAGCGTATTCCGGATTGGTTAACCCGCTGGCTGGGAGAACAAGCATGATTATTCCCTGGCAGGATCTCGATCCCGAAACGCTGGATAACCTGATTGAAAGCTTTGTGTTGCGCGAAGGCACCGATTATGGTGAACATGAACGTTCGCTTGCCGATAAAGTCGCCGATGTAAAACAGCGGCTTAAAACCGGGGAGGCCGTACTGGTGTGGTCAGAGCTACACGAGACGGTGAATATCATGCCCCGCAAGATGTTTAACGGCTAAGCGCCATGCCCTTGATGCGAACATCCTAACCGCAAAGCCTGGCGCGATACGGCGACACACCATCACTTAACCAGGGAGTTGTTATGTCTGCCAAACATCCAGTGATCGCAGTCACGGGCTCCAGCGGCGCGGGCACCACCACCACCAGCCTCGCCTTCCGCAAAATTTTCTCGCAGCTAAACCTGCGTGCCGCCGAGGTCGAAGGGGATAGCTTCCATCGTTATACTCGCCCGGAAATGGACATGGCGATCCGCAAAGCGCGGGATCAGGGCAAACACATCAGCTACTTTGGCCCGGAAGCAAACGACTTCAGCCTGCTTGAGCGCACCTTTTTAGAATACGGCGAATTCGGCAAAGGCCAGTCGCGCAAATATCTGCATACCTATGATGAAGCGGTCCCCTGGAATCAGGTTCCCGGTACTTTTACCCCATGGCAGCCATTACCTGAGCCGACCGATGTGCTGTTTTATGAGGGTCTACACGGCGGCGTGGTGACGCCGCAGCACGATGTCGCGAAGCACGTCGATCTGTTGGTCGGCGTGGTGCCCATCGTCAACCTTGAGTGGATCCAGAAGCTCATCCGCGATACCAGCGAGCGTGGCCATTCGCGCGAAGCGGTAATGGACTCGGTGGTACGCTCGATGGAAGACTACATCAACTTCATCACCCCGCAATTTTCACGCACCCATATCAACTTCCAGCGCGTGCCGACGGTCGATACGTCCAACCCGTTCGCCGCCAAAGGCATCCCGTCGCTTGATGAAAGTTTCGTGGTCATTCACTTTCGCAATCTGCAAGGGATCGACTACCCCTGGCTGCTGGCGATGCTGCAGGGGTCGTTTATCTCGCACATGAATACGCTGGTGGTGCCTGGCGGCAAGATGGGTCTGGCGATGGAGCTCATCATGGCGCCGCTGGTCGAACGCCTGATGGAAGGTAAAACCATTAGCTAGACGCAAAATAAAACCCCGGCAGCGCTGTGCTACCGGGGTTTGCATCCTGCCGAGTTAATTCGCTCAGGCGTCGATCACTTCGTAGGAGTGGGTGATGTTGACAGCCTTCTCCAGCATCAGCGCGACCGAGCAGTACTTCTCCGCCGACAGGTCTACCGCCCGGGAAACCGCCGCATCTTTCAGCTCTTTGCCGGTAACGATAAAGTGCAGATTGATATGGGTAAACAGGCGCGGCGCCTCTTCACGGCGCTCAGAGGTTAGCTTCACTTCGCAGTTGGTTACGTTTTGGCGTCCTTTCTGCAGAATCGACACGACGTCAATCGCGCTGCAACCGCCTGCCGCCATCAGCACCATCTCCATCGGGCTTGGCGCTTTATCTCCGGAGTTGCCATCCATCAAAATCTGGTGGCCAGAGGCCGACTCACCGATGAAGGTTAGACCTTCCACCCATTTCACACGCGCTTGCATAAAATATAACTCCGCTGTTGCAATTTTCCTGACAGATTACGCGCACATAACAAATCTCGCAACGGAAGGCGACCTGGGTCATGCTGAAGCGAGACACCAGGAGACATGCGGTGAAAGCTATGCTAAAACAGTCTGGATGCTACAGTAATACATTGATGTACCGCATGTATGCTGAGGAGTTCACATTACAGGCTGTATAAATTGAGCAGCCAGCTTCCCAGGCATAGGGAAAAATACGATTGCATGCCCGGATGCCGTGTAGTGTCGGCGTCCGGAGATAGCTTATAACAGAGGATAACCGCGCATGGTGCTTGGCAAACCGCAAACAGACCCTACCCTTGAATGGTTCTTGTCTCATTGCCACATTCATAAGTACCCATCAAAGAGCACGCTGATTCACCAGGGTGAGAAAGCAGAAACGCTTTACTACATCGTAAAAGGCTCCGTGGCTGTACTCATCAAGGATGAAGAAGGTAAAGAGATGATCCTCTCTTACCTCAACCAGGGCGATTTCATCGGTGAATTAGGCCTGTTTGAAGAAGGTCAGGAACGTAGTGCCTGGGTACGTGCGAAAACCGCATGTGAAGTGGCCGAGATCTCTTACAAAAAATTTCGTCAGTTAATCCAGGTGAACCCGGATATTCTGATGCGCCTCTCTTCGCAGATGGCGCGTCGTCTGCAGGTCACTTCAGAGAAAGTCGGTAACCTCGCCTTCCTCGACGTGACAGGTCGTATCGCTCAGACCTTGCTGAATCTGGCAAAACAACCTGACGCCATGACCCACCCGGACGGAATGCAGATCAAAATCACCCGTCAGGAAATCGGTCAGATCGTCGGTTGCTCTCGTGAAACCGTTGGTCGTATCCTGAAGATGCTGGAAGATCAAAACCTGATCTCCGCACACGGTAAAACTATCGTCGTCTACGGTACCCGTTAAGTCGGCAAACGGCGTACTGCCCCGCGCAGTACGCCGTTTTTGTTTCCCCCATGTGGCGCAGGCTGATTTACCACCCGGAAGTCAACTATGCACTGCGGCAAACGCTGGTGCTGTGCTTACCTGTGGCCATCGGTCTTCTGCTCGGCCATCTACAGCAAGGACTGCTATTCTCTTTGGTGCCCGCCTGCTGCAACATCGCTGGCCTCGACACCCCGCATAAACGCTTTTTTAAACGCCTGATCGTCGGCGGTTGCCTGTTTGCCGGCAGCAGCTTGATTGTGCAATTACTGCTTGAGCGCGACATTTCGCTACCGCTGATCCTAAGCGGCCTGGCGCTAATCCTCGGCGTAACCGCGGAAATTAGCTCACTCCACGCCCGATTACTGCCGGCATCGCTTATTGCCGCCATTTTTACCTTAAGCCTGGCGGGTAATATGCCAATTTGGGAGCCTCTGCTAATTTATGCGCTCGGCACCCTATGGTACGGACTCTTCAACTGGTTCTGGTTTTGGCTATGGCGGGAGCAACCGCTGCGCGAGTCATTAAGCCTGCTGTATCGTGAACTGGCCGACTATTGCGAGGCCAAATATAGCCTGCTGACACAGCATACTGACCCAACGACGTCTCTGCCGCCGCTGCTCACCCGCCAGCAGAAAGTGGTCGATCTGATCACCCAATGCTATCAGCAGATGCATATGCTGGCCGCTAACCAGCGCAGCGACCATAAGCGGCTGTTACGCGCATTTCAGATCGGAATGGATTTGCAGGAGCATATTTCGGTGAGCCTGCACCAGCCGGAAGAGGTGCAAAAACTGGTGGAGCGCAGCCACGCGGAAGCGGTGATCCGCTGGAACGCCCAGACCGTTGCCGCCCGCCTGCGGGTGCTGGCGGACGATATTCTCTACCACCGCTACCCGCGCCGCTTCCAGATGGATAAGCAAATCGGCGCGCTGGAGAAAATCGCTTATCAGCATCCCGATAACCCGGTCGGACAGTTCTGCGCCTGGCACTTCAGCCGTATTGCCCGAGTGCTGCGCACCCAGCGTCCATTGTATGCCCGTAATCTGATGGCGGATAAAGAGCGGCGTCTGCCGCTGCTGCCGGCGCTGAAGAACTACCTGTCGCTAAAATCTCCGGCGCTGCGCAACGCCGCGCGTATCAGTGTGATGTTGAGCGTCGCCAGCCTGATGGGCAGCGCGCTGCATTTGCCTAAGCCCTACTGGATCCTGATGACCATCCTGTTCGTGACGCAAAATGGCTACGGCGCCACCCGGGTGCGCATCGTCCACCGGGCGGCGGGCACGCTGGCGGGTTTGGTCATCGCCTGGTTAACGCTACACTTCCACGTCCCGGAGAGCTATACACTGAGCGGCATGCTGTTCATCACGTTGCTGAGCTACCTTATCATTCGCCAACATTACGGTTGGGCAATGGTGGGCTTTACCGTCACTGCGGTATATACCCTGCAGCTACTGACGCTTAACGGTGAGCAGTTTATCATCGCCCGCTTTATCGATACGATTATTGGCTGCCTGATCGCCTTCGGCGGTATGGTCTGGCTGTGGCCGCAGTGGCAGAGCGGCCTGTTGCGTAAAAACGCCCACGATGCCTTAGAAGCAGACCAGGAGGCCATTCAGCTGATCCTCAGCGATGACCCGCAGGCGCCAGCGCTGGCTTACCAGCGCATGCGCGTCAACCAGGCGCACAATGCCCTGTACAACTCACTTAACCAGGCAATGCAGGAGCCCGGCTTTAACTCGCACTACCTGGAAGATATGAAACTGTGGGTCACACATAGCCAGTTTATCGTTGAACATATCAATGCGATGACCACGCTGGCGCGCGAGCATACGATGCTGACGCCGGATCTGGCGCAGCGTTATCTGGAGTCTTGCGAGATTGCCCTGCAGCGCTGTCAGCAACGTCTGGATTCAGACGGGCCGGGCAGCGATGTGAATATTATGGAATCGCAGGACGCGGAAGTGCTACGCGGGCCGCTCAGTACGCTCGAACAGCACCTGCAGCGGATCCTCGGCCACCTCAATACCATGCACACCATTTCGTCGGTGGCATGGCGTCAACGTCCGCATCACGGCATCTGGTTGCGCACGGCTAAGCGCTAAGTACGCGCTCAACCGCCTGAGCAAAGCGGGCCATCCCTTCTGCGATATCGCTATCGTCAATCACCAGCGACGGCACAAAGCGCATCACGTCCGGACCGGCGTTCAGCACCATCACCCCTGCATCGGCGGCGGCGTAGAGGAAATCACGCGCGCGTCCGTGATGCTGCGGCTTCAGTTCCGCGCCGATTAACAGCCCCATACCGCGGATTTCGCTGAACAGATCGAACTGCGCGTCGATCTGCTGCAAGTGCTCGACAAACCGCGCCCGTTTGGCGTTGACGCCATCCAGCACTTCTGGGGTGTTAATCAGGTTAAAGGCCGCCGTCGCCACCGCGCAGGCCAGCGGATTGCCGCCGTAGGTTGAACCGTGCGAACCGGCATGGAATGCGCTGGCAATTTCATGGGTGGTCAGCATGGCGCTTATTGGGAAGCCGCCGCCGAGCGCTTTGGCGCTGGTCAGGATATCCGGCGTCACGCCGTAGTGCATATAGGCGAACAGCGAGCCGGTACGCCCCATTCCGCACTGCACTTCATCAAACACCAGCAGCGCCTGATGCTGGTCGCAAAGCTCACGCAGCCCCTGCAGAAACGCTGGCGTCGCCGCCATCACTCCGCCCTCTCCCTGAATCGGCTCAACCACCACCGCGCAGGTATGGTCATCCATCACCGCTTTCACCGCATGAAGATCGTTAAACGGCACGTGAACGATATCCGCTGGTTTCGGTCCGAAGCCGTCAGAATATTTCGGCTGGCCGCCGACGGAGACGGTAAACAGCGAACGACCGTGGAAGGCATTGTGGAAAGCGATGATTTTAGTTTTGTACGGGCTGTGACGGGTCACGGCGTAGTGGCGCGCCAGCTTAAACGCCGTTTCGTTGGCTTCCGTTCCGGAATTCATAAACGCCACGCGCTCGGCGAAGGTCGCATCCACCAGTTGACGGCCCAGGCGCAGCGCCGGCTCGTTGGTAAAGACATTACTGGTGTGCCACAGTGTTTCACCCTGCTCGCGCAGCGCCGCCACCAGCGCAGGATGACAATGACCCAGCGCCGTCACCGCAATCCCGCCAGCGAAATCAACGTACTCTTTACCCTGCTGATCCCAAACCCGGCTGCCCTTTCCCTTCACCGGGATAAACTCTGCCGGTGCATAAATCGGCAGAATAACTTCATCGAATGTGGCGCGGGTGATTGCCGGTTGCTCTGTTGCCATGTCATGCCCATCCTTCTCTGTTATGCAGTAATTATTTTGATAATTTACTCACAAAATATGCATAATAAATCAGACAATGGCAACTACAAATCAGCGTTTGAGGAAGTTTTCCAACAGCTGATGTCCCTGCTCGCTAAGAATGCTCTCCGGGTGGAACTGTACCCCTTCCAGATCCCACTGGCGGTGACGAATCCCCATAATTTCACCGCTAGCGCTGCGGGCGGTCACGATAAAAGCATCGGGGAGCGTTGGCGGGTCGATGACCAGGGAATGGTAACGGGTCACGGTAAGCGGATTATTCAGCCCCTGAAAAACCCCTTCCCCGGTATGTTCGATAAGCGACGTTTTACCGTGCATGACCTTCGCGGCGCGCACGATAGTGGCCCCGAAAACCTGTGCTATCGCCTGGTGTCCGAGGCAGACGCCAAGCAATGGCGTTTTCCCCGCGTAGTGGCGGATGACCGCCAGCGAAATGCCGGATTCATCTGGCGTACAGGGGCCCGGTGAGATAACGATTTTCTCCGGCGCCAACAACGCGATCTCTTCCAGCGTCAACTCATCGTTGCGCTTGACCAGCACCTCAGCGCCCAGTTCGCAAAAGTACTGATACAGATTCCAGGTGAAAGAGTCATAGTTGTCGATTAGCAGGATCATAGCGGCTCCGGAAAAAACAAAACCGGGCTATTCTACTCAGATTCCCGCGCTTCGCTTACCACTTTACGAAAGATCCGTTCCAGCGGTTCCGGATCGCCCATCGCTCCTAACTGATTCGCCTGGTTCCACTCATCCGGCTCGACGTCCCGCCAGCCCAGCAGGTAGCCGGCATGAATCGCCAACTGCTCGAAGAAAATACGCTGCGCCAGGCCATTGCCGAGACGGAACGGATGCAGAACGTTGATTTCGCCATAGTACCAACTCAGGCGTTCGACGAAGGTCTCCCTGGGGAGATCGCAGAGGTAGTTCTCTTCTTCCAACCCGCGCATCAGCGCGTTGCCCTCTTTTTCTATCCACGCGAAGTGGCAAAACGGCGTGTCGCCCTGGTAGATATCGATTTCCCGCAGCTTGCCCGCCCAGTCAAACAGGTCCTGATAAAGCTGACGATGAATAGCGCAGAGATGCGGCAAACCGCGGCCACGCGGCCCCAGTGGGATCGTCGCGGCGCGCAAAGAGGTGATTTCCCAGGCCGTCTGTTCCAGACGCTGCGCCTGATGAATGCCTAATCGGTTGCGGAGCACATCCAACGCGGGATAGAGATAGGGGTCGCGGTCGTCGCCATATTTATCGCTCATGACGCCTCCTCAGCTCGGCAAGACGCGCCAGCGCTTCATCAGCCGTCAGACTAATCAGCGGCACCGTCGCACCTTCAAGACGTCGGCTGGCCTGAAAATTAGCATTGCGGGTCTGTTCCCAGAGTCGGGATTTTTGCTTATCGGTGAGTAAACGCATGGTCGCCTCCCTTATTGTCCCCTGTGTGCCACAAGTATAAGCAGCAATTCCAGGTTACGCAGAGAGGCATGCAAAGCGCGAGCAGGCCGCTCGCGCCAGAAGAAGGTTACGGCAAGACTTTTGCGGACAGAATAACTACCGGCTTAGACGGCACATTCTGATACGGTCCGACGTTGTGGGTCGGCACCTGGGAAATTTTGTCAGCGATGTCCATCCCCTTCACCACTTTACCAAATACCGCATAGCCAAAATCGCGCTGGCCGTGGTCAAGGAAGGCGTTATCCGCAACGTTGATGAAGAACTGGCTGGTCGCGCTGTCCTGGTCGGCGGTACGCGCCATCGCAATCGTGCCGCGAGTGTTACGCAGACCGTTATCAGCTTCGTTTTTAATCGGCGGATTAGGCTGCTTTTGCTGCATCTGCTCGTTAAAACCGCCGCCCTGCACCATAAAGCCCGGGATCACACGGTGGAAGGTGGTGTTGTTATAGAAACCGCTGTTCACGTACTTCAGGAAGTTATCGACAGAAATCGGCGCCTTCTGGCTGTTCAGTTCCAGCTCAATGTTGCCAGCCGAAGTCGTCAGCAATACATGCGGGTCGCCCTTTGCCGCCATAGCGGGGGAAAAAGCTGAAATGGCGAATACGGCAGCCATCGCCGCCAGAGTGGATTTGAGCATGGAAATTCCTTAACGGAGCAGATAAAAAGCAAGTGCCTTGATTCTAAAGAGCCTTTGCATAGTGAGCCAGCCTTTTACCTAATTTTACTTAGCTGAAACACTTGTTACGAACGTACCGTGCCCTGACCAAAACCACAAATGTGATGCACATCACACTAAACCATGCAAAAAGTTCTACATTTCAATATAAACGTTTGCTTACATCACTTGAATGAATAAAATCTGTGCGCCCGGCGCAGTGTCAACTGCGCTTTATATTTCTATTCACAGGCCTGTCATGACTAACAGCAACCGTATCAAGCTCACATGGATCAGCTTCTTCTCCTACGCCCTGACTGGCGCGTTGGTGATCGTCACCGGGATGGTGATGGGGAACATCGCAGATTATTTCCATCTTCCGGTGTCCAGTATGAGTAACACCTTTACCTTCCTCAATGCCGGTATTCTGATTTCTATCTTCCTCAATGCGTGGTTGATGGAAATCGTGCCGCTGAAAACCCAGCTGCGCTTCGGCTTTATCCTGATGCTGTTGGCGATTGCCGGGCTGATGTTCGGCCACAGCCTGACGCTGTTCTCCGCCTCCATGTTCGTACTCGGATTGGTCAGCGGGATCACCATGTCGATCGGTACTTTCCTGATCACCCACATGTATGAAGGTCGCCAGAGAGGCGCGCGTCTGCTGTTTACCGACTCCTTCTTCAGCATGGCGGGGATGATTTTCCCGATGGTCGCCGCGGTTCTGCTGGCGCGGAGTATCGAGTGGTATTGGGTGTACGCCTGCATCGGCCTGGTCTACCTGGCTATCTTTGTGCTGACTTTCGGTTGCGATTTCCCGGTGCTCGGCAATAAAGCGCAGGCCGAAAACAGCCAACCGGTGGTGAAAGAGAAATGGGGCATCGGCGTGCTGTTCCTCTCCGTCGCCGCGCTGTGCTACATCCTCGGTCAGTTGGGCTTTATCTCCTGGGTGCCAGAATACGCGAAAGGCCTCGGAATGAGCCTCGGCGACGCTGGCAAACTGGTTAGTGATTTCTGGATGTCCTATATGATCGGCATGTGGTCATTCAGCTTCATCCTGCGCTTCTTTGACCTGCAGCGCATTCTGACCGTGCTGGCGGGCCTGGCGACAGTGCTGATGTATCTGTTTATCAACGGTTCGCCGGAGCATATGCCATGGTTCATCCTGACCCTGGGCTTCTTCTCCAGCGCCATCTACACCTCGATCATCACCCTTGGTTCGCTGCAGACTAAAGTCTCTTCACCGAAGCTGGTTAACTTCATTCTGACCTGCGGCACCATCGGCACCATGCTGACCTTCGTGGTGACCGGACCGATTGTTGCCGCCAGCGGCCCTCTGGCGGCGCTGCATACCGCTAACGGTCTCTATGCCGTGGTATTCGTGATGTGTCTGATCCTCGGCTTCGTTTCCCGCCATCGCCAGAACGCGTCGGCGCACTAAGCCTAAAACCCCTTTGCTTCGGCAAAGGGGTTATTCTTCGTAAAGAACAGCTCCTCCCCGCCTTTATCCGTCTGGATCCACGTCTGCGCCAACTGCGTCGTGGCGATCACCCTACCCTGACGAATCGACCAGCGCACCGGCACCTGGCAGCGTACCGCCTCAAAGCCATTTTCCGCCGGCAGAATCACCAGGTTAGCCGGGTTCCCCGTGGCAATGCCATAATCGCTGAGGCCAAATGTTCTGGCGCTATTGTCGGTAATCAGCTGCAAACTCTCGTTAATCTGCTGATAGCCCATCAACTGACAAACATGCAGCCCCATATGCAACACCTGCAACATGTTGCCGGTTCCCAGCGGATACCACGGATCAAATACGTCATCGTGGCCGAAGCAGACGTTAATGCCTGCGGCCATCAGCTCTTTCACCCGCGTCACACCGCGCCGCTTCGGGTAATCATCAAAGCGCCCCTGTAGATGAATATTGACCAACGGGTTAGCGACAAAGTTAATGCCGGAGAGCTTCAACAGACGGAACAGCCGTGAGGTATAGGCGCCATTATAAGAGTGCATCGCGGTGGTGTGGCTGGCGGTCACCCTGGGGCCAACCCCCTCTTTTAGCGCCAGCGCGGCGACCGTTTCGACAAAGCGCGACTGTTCATCGTCGATTTCATCGCAGTGAATATCCAACTGGCGCTGGTATTTTTGCGCCAGCCGGAAGGCGATATGCAGCGATTCAACGCCATATTCGCGGGTGAATTCAAAATGCGGGATCGCCCCGACGACGTCAGCGCCCAACCGCAACGCCTCCTCCAGTAAACTCTCACCATTGGGGTAGGATAAAATCCCTTCCTGGGGGAAGGCGACTATCTGCAAATCAACCCATGGCGCTACCTCTTGTTTGACTTCCAGCATCGCCTTCAGCGCAGTCAGCGACGGGTCGGACACATCGACATGGGTACGCACAAACTGAATACCGTTGGCGATTTGCCAACGCAGAGTTTTCCATGCGCGGGCTTTCACATCCTCATGGCTCAGCAACGCCTTGCGCTCGGCCCAGCGTTCGATACCTTCGAACAGCGTCCCGGACTGATTCCAGTTCGGCTCGCCCGCCGTTTGCGTGGTATCAAGATGAATATGCGGTTCGATAAACGGCGGAATAGCCAGACCACCGCGGGCGTTAAGCACCTCGTAGCTTTCATTATGCGCCTCTCCCATCGGCGTAATGTCGCCGAATCGCCCTTTATCAATCGCAATTTGCCACAGCCCTTCTCGGGCAGGCAGGTGGACGTTCTGAATTAACCACAGCGGCGTCATCGACATAATTTCGCACTCCTGGACATTGCTGATTTCTTCTGCTGATTTTGTACACAAAAAGAGCAAAAAGGAAAAGCCTGAGTTTTCCATCACTTAGAAAACCCTTGAGAAATCATAATTATACCTATTAAGTGGTAGGTCAGGGCTAAATTGATTTGTATCAATAAGTGTAATGGCTGAATCGTTAAGGTAGGTGGTAATAGAAAAGAAATCGAGGCAAAAATGAGCAAAGTCAGAATCGCTATTATCGGTAACGGCATGGTTGGCCATCGCTTTATCGAAGAGCTTCTTGATAAGGCGCCTGCCGGACAGTTCGACATTACCGTGTTCTGTGAAGAACCGCGTATCGCCTATGATCGTGTCCACCTGTCGTCTTATTTCTCCCATCACACCGCTGAAGAGTTGTCGCTGGTACGTGAAGGTTTCTATGAGAAACACGGCGTCAAGGTACTGATCGGCGAGCGCGCGATCACGATCAACCGCCAGGAGAAGGTTATTCACTCCAGCGCTGGCCGTACCGTCTTCTACGACAAACTGATTATGGCGACTGGCTCATATCCCTGGATCCCACCGATTAAAGGTTCGGAAACCCAGGATTGCTTCGTCTATCGCACCATTGAAGATCTTAACGCTATCGAATCCTGCGCCCGCCGCAGCAAACGCGGCGCAGTCGTTGGCGGCGGCTTGCTCGGTCTGGAAGCCGCTGGCGCACTGAAAAACCTCGGCGTGGAAACTCATGTTATCGAGTTTGCACCGATGCTGATGGCCGAGCAGCTCGATCAGATGGGCGGCGAACAGCTGAAACGTAAGATCGAAAGCATGGGTGTGAAAGTTCACACCAGCAAAAACACCAAAGAGATCGTCCAACAGGGCAGTGAAGCGCGCAAAACGATGCGCTTCGCCGATGGTAGCGAACTGCAGGTCGATTTCATCGTCTTCTCTACCGGTATCCGTCCGCGCGACAAGCTGGCTACCCAGTGTGGTCTGGCGGTCGCCCAACGTGGCGGCATCATGGTGAACGATACCTGCCAGACCTCCGACCCGGATATCTACGCCATCGGCGAATGCGCCAGCTGGAATAACCGCGTGTACGGGCTCGTCGCACCGGGCTACAAAATGGCCCAGGTCACCGTTGACCACATCCTCGGCAGCGACAATCTGTTCACCGGCGCGGACCTTAGCGCCAAGCTGAAACTGCTCGGTGTTGACGTTGGCGGTATTGGCGACGCTCACGGTCGTACCCCGGGCGCCCGTAGCTACGTTTACCTCGACGAAAGCAAAGAGGTCTACAAACGCCTGATCGTCAGCGAAGACAACAAAACCCTGCTCGGTGCGGTACTGGTTGGCGATACCAGCGATTACGGCAACCTGCTGCAGCTGGTACTGAACGCCATCGAGCTGCCGGAAAACCCGGACTCGCTGATCCTCCCGGCCCACGCCGGCAGCGGCAAGCCGTCCATCGGCGTGGATAAACTGCCGGACAGCGCGCAGATTTGTTCCTGCTTCGACGTCAGCAAAGGCGACCTGATCGCCGCTATCAACAAAGGCTGCCACACCGTGGCGGCGCTGAAAGCAGAAACCAAAGCCGGTACCGGCTGCGGTGGCTGTATCCCGCTGGTCACCCAGGTGCTCAACGCCGAACTGGCGAAACAGGGCATCGAAGTCAACAACAACCTGTGCGAACACTTCGCCTACTCTCGCCAGGAGCTGTTCCACCTGATTCGCGTTGAAGGCATCAAAACCTTTGATGAGCTGCTGGAAAAACATGGTCAGGGCTACGGCTGCGAAGTCTGTAAACCGACGGTTGGCTCCCTGCTGGCCTCCTGCTGGAATGAGTACATCCTCAAGCCGCAGCACACGCCGCTGCAGGATACTAACGATAACTTCCTCGCCAACATCCAGAAAGACGGGACCTACTCGGTCATCCCGCGCTCCGCGGGCGGTGAAATCACGCCGGAAGGGTTGGTTGCCGTGGGCCGTATCGCGCGCGAATTCAACCTGTACACCAAAATTACCGGTTCCCAGCGTATCGGCCTGTTCGGCGCGCAGAAAGATGATCTACCGGAAATCTGGCGTCAGCTGATTGAAGCGGGCTTCGAAACCGGCCATGCGTATGCCAAAGCGCTGCGTATGGCGAAAACCTGCGTCGGCAGCACCTGGTGCCGCTATGGCGTCGGCGATAGCGTCGGCTTCGGCGTTGAGCTGGAAAACCGCTACAAAGGCATCCGCACCCCGCACAAAATGAAATTCGGCGTCTCCGGCTGTACCCGCGAATGCGCGGAAGCCCAGGGGAAAGACGTCGGGATCATCGCCACCGAGAAAGGCTGGAACCTGTACGTTTGCGGTAACGGCGGGATGAAACCACGCCACGCCGATCTGCTGGCCGCGGACCTCGATCGCGAAACCCTGATCAAATATCTCGACCGCTTTATGATGTTCTACATCCGTACCGCCGATAAGCTGACCCGTACCGCGCCGTGGTTGGACAACATGGAAGGCGGCATCGACTATCTGCGCAGCGTCATCATCGACGATAAACTGGGCCTGAACGAGCATCTGGAAGAAGAGTTAACTCGCCTGCGCGAAGCCTTCGCCTGCGAATGGACCGAAACCGTCAACAATCCGGCGGCGCAGACCCGCTTCAAACACTTTATCAACAGCGCCCAGCGCGACCCGAACGTTCAGGTTGTGCCGGAGCGTGACCAGCATCGCCCGGCCACGCCGTATGAGCGTATCCCGGTCACTCTGGTGGAGGAAAACGCATGAGCCAGTGGGTAAACATCTGCAAAATTGACGACATCCTGCCAGCAACCGGCGTCTGCGCGCTGCTGGGCCAACAGCAGGTGGCGATTTTCCGTCCTTACCATGACGACAGAGTCTTCGCCATCAGCAACATCGATCCATTCTTCAATGCCAGCGTGCTGTCCCGCGGGATTATTGCTGAGCATGAAGGTGCGCTGTGGGTTGCCAGCCCGCTGAAAAAACAGCGTTTCCGCCTCAGTGACGGTCTGTGTATGGAAGATGAGAGCCATTCCATCGCCCATTACGAAACGCGCGTAAAAGACGGAAAAGTTCAGCTAAAAGCCTGATATGACAAGGTTCCCTCCGCGCCGCGGGGGGAACCATATCATCAGCTTATGACCACTAATTAGTAGAGGCGGTAAAAATCATACCTCCGCGATTCCCTCTGCTGCTATGCTACGACCGCACTCCCTTTCCCCCCTAAGCTGTGAGGATCTGCCGTGGACCACTTACCTATCTTTTGCCAACTACGCGATCGCGACTGCTTGCTGGTCGGCGGCGGCGATGTCGCCGAACGTAAGGCGCGTCTGCTGCTGGACGCCGGCGCCCGGTTAACGGTCAATTCACGCCAGTTTACCCCACAGTTTCAGGTGTGGGCCGAGACGCAGATGCTGACGCTGGCGCAGGGCGATTTCAACCCTACGCTGCTCGATAACTGCTGGCTGGCTATCGCCGCCACCGACGATGATGCGGTCAATCAGCAGGTCAGCGAGGCCGCCGAAGCGCGGCGGATTTTCTGCAACGTGGTGGATGCCCCGCGCCAGGCCAGCTTTATCATGCCGTCGATTATCGACCGCTCGCCGCTGATGGTCGCCGTCTCCTCCGGCGGCACCTCGCCGGTGCTGGCGCGCCTGCTGCGCGAAAAGCTCGAATCACTGCTGCCGCTGCATCTGGGGCAAATCGCCCATTACGCCGGTCAGCTACGTTCGCGGGTGAAAAAGCAGTTTGCCACCGTCGGCGAGCGCCGCCGCTTCTGGGAAAAGCTGTTTGTTAACGATCGCCTCGCGCAGTCGCTGGCAAACGACGATCGCCAGGCCGTCGCCGATACCACCGAACAGCTGTTGACCGAGCCGCTGGAACATCACGGCGAAGTGGTGTTGGTTGGCGCTGGGCCGGGCGATGCCGGACTGTTGACCCTCAAAGGGTTGCAGCAGATCCAACAGGCGGATGTCGTGGTCTACGACCGACTGGTCTCCGACGATATTATGAATCTGGTACGCCGCGACGCCGATCGGGTCTTCGTCGGCAAGCGCGCGGGCTACCACTGTGTACCACAGGAAGAGATTAACCAAATCCTGCTGCGCGAAGCGCAAAGCGGCAAACGCGTCGTCCGTCTTAAAGGTGGCGATCCCTTTATTTTCGGCCGCGGCGGCGAAGAGCTGGAAACGCTCTGCGAAGCAGGCATTCCGTTCTCGGTAGTGCCGGGGATTACCGCCGCCTCCGGCTGCTCGGCCTATTCCGGGATCCCGCTCACCCATCGCGATTTCGCCCAGGGCGTGCGTCTGGTTACCGGCCACCTGAAAAGCGGTAGCGATCTCGACTGGCAAAATCTGGCGGCAGAAAAGCAAACCCTGGTGTTCTATATGGGACTGAACCAGGCGCCAGCGATCCGCGAAAAGCTGATGGCGCACGGTATGGCGGCGGATATGCCGACCGCTATCGTTGAGAACGGCACGGCAGTCAGCCAAAAGGTGGTAACCGGTACGCTGGAGCAGTTGGATATTCTGGCGCAGCAGATGGCCAGCCCATCGCTAATCATCGTGGGCCGCGTGGTAGCGCTGCGCGACAAGCTTAACTGGTTCTCCAACCACTAAGTTCAGGCGGTATCACAGGCATAAAAAAACCGGGAATCTGAACTGCACCCAAAAAGTTGGACACCCAACGAAGTAAGGTGCAGTTTTTTATGAGCAAGTATTCTCTCAGCTTCAAGCTTGAGGTTGTGCAGCACTATCTTTCCGGGCTGGAAGGACAGGAGGCGACTGCAAAACGTTTTGGTATCGATCACAGTGCCGTTCGTAAATGGTCTGCTGCCTGGAAGCTCCATGGCGAAGCCGGGCTTACAACCCGGCATTTCACCTATTCTCCTGCTTTTAAAGAGTCCGTTATCCTGCATATGCGTGAACACCAGCTGTCTGTTCGCGAAGTCTGTGCAAAATTCACTATCCCTGCCTTTTCCACTGTTAGTCAGTGGGAACGACTGTATGATGAAGGGGGATTAGAAGCCCTTATAGACAGTCGACGCAAGAAAAAAACGATGCCAGAACGCCCTGAGAATCACCCCGTCCCTCCTTTGCAGACCCTTCTTGATCCGGATGAACGTGAGGAACTTGAACAACTGCGTGCTGAAGTGGCATATCTAAAAAAGCTGCAGGCCTTACTCAGGGAAAGAAGCACGTCAAAACGCGGGATAAAGCGCAGGTCGTGAATGAGTTAAGGCCGGAGTTCCCTCTTGCGCGCCTGTTAAAAGCGGCAGGGCTGGCGAGAAGCACGTTTTACTGGCAACTGGGCCGCGGTAAAAAACCAGACAAATATGCCGATGATAAGCAGCATATTTTAACGCTGTTCCATAAACATAAAGGACGGTATGGATACAGGCGAATCACGCTGGCTGGCCGCCGGGAAGGAAGCTTACTGAACCATAAAACGGTTCAGAGGCTAATGAAAGAGTTAGATTTAACTTGCTGTATCAGAAGGAAGAAATACAACTCTTACAGAGGCCGGTACGGGAAAATTGCGGGTAATGTGCTGAACCGGCAGTTCAGTGCGGATAAGCCCAACCAGAAGTGGGTAACAGATGTCACGGAATTTAAAATAAGCGGAGAAAAGCTGTATCTGTCTCCGGTTCTGGATCTGTATAACGGAGAAATAGTGGCGTATCAGATGGCGTCCCGTCCACTGCTATCGATGGTGGATGAGATGCTGTCGAAAGCGATGTCGGTACTGGGCAAAGACGAATACCCGCTACTGCACTCAGATCAGGGCTGGCAGTACCAGATGGCGCATTATCAGAAGCGACTTAAGGACGGCGGCCTGAAACAGAGCATGTCAAGAAAGGGAAACTGTCATGACAATGCAGTGATGGAGAGCTTCTTCGGCACACTGAAATCTGAGTGTTTTTACCTCACGGAACACAAGAGTATCAGCGAGTTGCGCATGGCTATCGATGACTACATCCACTATTACAACCATGAAAGAATAAAACAGAAACTGAAAGGCCTGAGTCCGGTAGAGTACCGAACCCAGGCCCAGATAACCGCTTAAAATAAACTGTCCAACATTATGGGGTCAGTTCAAATCTCCCGGTTTTTTTACATTCCACTCGCCAAAAAAAGGCTTATGGTTTGGCGACAAAGCCAATCGCTTCGTACACCGCTTTCAACGTTTTAGACGCATGCGCGCTGGCTTTCTCCGCGCCGTCTTTCATCACCTTGTTGAGGAAAGCTTCGTCGTTACGGAAACGGTGATAACGCTCCTGCAGCTCGGTCAACATGCCGGAAACCGCTTCGGCGACTTCGCCTTTCAGGTGACCGTACATTTTGCCTTCGAAGTGCTGTTCCAACTCTGGAATGCTCTGCCCGGTCACGGCGGAAAGAATGTCCAGCAGGTTGGAAACGCCCGCTTTATTTTGCAGATCGTAACGGACTACCGGCGGCTCGTCGGAGTCGGTCACCGCGCGTTTGATCTTCTTCACGACCGATTTCGGGTCTTCCAGCAGGCCGATGACGTTATTGCGGTTGTCGTCGGACTTGGACATCTTTTTGGTCGGCTCCAGCAGTGACATCACGCGCGCGCCGGACTTCGGAATGAACGGCTCAGGCACTTTGAAGATATCGCCATAAATTGCGTTGAAGCGCTGCGCGACATCACGGCTCAGTTCAAGGTGCTGTTTCTGGTCTTCGCCTACCGGAACCTGGTTGGTCTGGTACAGCAGAATGTCGGCGGCCATCAGCACCGGATAGTCAAACAGACCGGCGTTGATGTTTTCCGCGTAGCGCGCAGACTTGTCTTTAAACTGGGTCATACGGCTCAGTTCGCCGAAATAGGTGTAGCAGTTCAGCGCCCAGCCCAGCTGTGCGTGTTCCGGCACGTGAGACTGCACAAAGATGGTGCTCTTTTGCGGATCGATGCCACAGGCCAGATACAGCGCCAGGGTATCCAACGTTGCTTTACGCAGGTTCTGCGGATCCTGACGCACGGTGATCGCGTGCTGGTCAACGATGCAGTAAATACAGTGATAGTCATCCTGCATGTTTACCCATTGACGCAGCGCACCCATATAGTTGCCAATGGTCAATTCACCTGAGGGCTGTGCGCCACTAAAAACGATGGGCTTAGTCATTTTTTAATTCCTGAGTTTCACTGTACGGTAACCCGAGAACGGGCAAGAGTTCATTAAATTGTTCAAAGATAAAATCCGGTTCGCTCAGCGCGATCGGTTCACCATAGTTATAGCCGTAGGTCAGGCCGATAGAGCAACAGCCTGCCGCTTTCGCCGCCTGAATATCGTTTCGCGAATCGCCGACGAACAGCAGCTCGGCAGGCGCCAGCGAGAGCTTTTCCGCGACTAACAGCAGCGGATCCGGATGCGGCTTTTTATTCTTCACATCATCGCCGCCGATCACGACGCTAAAGTATTTAGCGATATCCAGCGCCTTAAGCAGCGGCGCAACGAACGGCGTCGGTTTGTTGGTGACCAGCGCCAACGGCAGGCCCTTTGCGTGCAGCGCGCCAAGCGTATCGGCCACCGCCGGGAACAAGAAGCTCCCTTCTTCCGCCGCTTCGGCGTAATAGCGGTCGAACAGTCTACGCAAAACGCGCAGCTGTTCGTCTTGCGGAATATCATGATTGTCGACGGAAGGTTTACCCATCGCCGCGCGTAACGTTGCGCGTTCCTGACGGGCCCAGGTCAACGCCCGCTCCATCAAGACGTCGGCGCCGTTGCCAATCCAGGTCACGACGCGTTCCTCACCCGCCACTGGTAGTTCCAGGGCGTAAAGCGCGCTATCAACAGCGGCAGTTAATCCTGGGGCGCTGTCGACCAGCGTACCATCCAGATCAAACGCAACGCCGCGAATTGCCTGTAACTTATCCATGGCTAACCTTCGCTAATTCACCACGCATTTGATCAATCACTTTTTTGTAGTCCGGCTGACCGAAGATCGCCGAGCCTGCGACAAACATATCCGCGCCAGCCGCGGCGATTTCACCGATATTGCTGGCTTTCACGCCGCCGTCAACTTCAAGGCGAATGTCGTAACCGGATTCATCAATAAGCTGACGCACCTGACGCAACTTTTCCAGCGTCTGCGGAATAAAGGACTGGCCGCCAAAACCCGGGTTAACTGACATCAGTAGGATCACGTCCAGTTTATCCATAACGTAATCGAGATAGCTCAGCGGCGTCGCCGGGTTGAACACCAGGCCCGCTTTACAGCCGTGTTCTTTGATAAGCTGCAGGCTGCGGTCTACGTGTTCGGAGGCTTCCGGGTGGAAGGTGATAATGCTGGCGCCGGCTTCGGCAAAATCAGGAATGATGCGGTCGACCGGTTTCACCATCAGGTGCACATCGATCGGCGCGGTAATACCGTAGTTGCGCAGCGACTTCAGCACCATTGGGCCAATCGTCAGATTCGGCACGTAGTGGTTGTCCATGACGTCGAAGTGTACGACATCCGCACCCGCCGCCAGCGCCTTAGCGGTATCCTCGCCCAAACGGGCAAAATCAGCCGACAGAATCGAAGGGGCAATCAAATACTGCTTCATCCGCATCTCCTTGAAATTTATTTGGTCTTCGGCGGACGGTACAGCGCTAATAGCTCGTCCACCTTTTTACGCGTACCACCGTTGCTGCTAATGCTGCGCCGAACCTTCACAATATGCGTTTCCGCCGCGTTTTTATACCATTCCTGCGTCAACGGCGTGCGATGGTTGGAGATAAGCACGGGGATCCGTTTTTCCATCAGCAGTTCCGCCTTTTGCGCCAGTAGTACCTGCTGCTCAAGGTTGAAGCTGTTGGTGTGGTAGGCGGTGAAGTTCGCCGTCGCCGTCAGCGGCGCATACGGCGGATCGCAATAAACCACCGTCCGGCTATCCGCCCGCTTCATGCACTCTTCATAAGATTCGCAGTAAAACTCGGCGTTCTGCGCCTTCGCGGCAAAATGATACAGTTCAACCTCGGGGAAATAAGGCTTTTTGTAGCGGCCAAACGGCACGTTGAACTCGCCGCGCAGATTGTAGCGGCACAGGCCGTTGTAGCCGTGGCGATTCAGATACAGGAACAACACCGCGCGACGCAGCGGGTCCTGGCTCTGGTTGAATTCATCGCGGTACTGATAGTAACGCTCAGCGGCGTTGTTTTCCGGCGTAAACATCTCACGCGACGCCGCGACGTATTCGTCGGTGCGCGATTTGACAATGTTGTACAGGCCGATCAGATCGCTGTTGATATCCGCGAGGATATAACGAGAAAAGTCGGTATTCAGGAATACCGACCCGGCACCCACAAAGGGCTCAATCAAGCACTCGCCTTCCGGCAAATGCTTTTTAATATCGTCAAGCAGGGGGTATTTCCCCCCTGCCCACTTCAGAAAAGCGCGATTCTTTTTCATGCTGCCTAACTAATTACACTTTCTCCGGCTGTGGAGAAACAGCTCCGACAGCATCCTGCGCTTAAGACTACTCGCGGCATTACTTCAGGTCAGCTTGTACCTGATGCAGCGGTTTTGCCCACGGATTTTTCGCCTGCACATCCGCAGGGAGCGTGGAGACAGCACGTTTCGCTTCATCTTTCGAAGCGTAGATGCCGCTGACCAGCACGTACCACGGTTGACCGTTGCGAGTCGTCTCATAGACAACATATTTTTCCAGCTTCTCTTTCTTCGCCCAGTTATTCAGGTTGTTGTAGTTAGAGGAGCTGCTGAGCTGCAACGTGTAGTTGCCAGCCGGGGCGGACTTCATCGAACCAACGTCGCCAGCCGTTTTGCCGCCAGCCGCTGCAGTCGCTGTAGGCGCGGTGGTCGCCGCCGGGACAGTTGCCGCTGCACTCGGCGCAGTCGTTGCCGGTGCGGTCGTTGCCGCAGGTTTAGTCTGCGCAGTCGCGACAGGCTTGCTAGCGGTCGCTGCAGGCGCGTTTTCTACATGCTTAGGCTTGGTTTCAACCGGTGCTTTGGCGGTAGCCTGCGGTTTGCTCTGCGGTTTCGGCTCAATGATGACCTGTTTGCGCTCGGCAGGACGCGGCGTCGCGGCAGTCTGACGCTCGGCGCTTTGACGCGGAGCGGCGCCATTACGTACCGGCGCAACGGTTGCAGGCTCGGTCGGTAAAGTGGAAGCCACCGCGCTATCCATCTGCCCCTGCTGTTGGGTCAGCGCATTGTTCAGATCGCCCTGAACTTCCACGCGCTGCTGGCCCTGCGGCTCGGTGGCAGGCTGCCCCTGAGTCGGGTTAGAGGCGATCGGCGGCAGAGAAACATCCTGCTGCTGTGGCGGATTAGTATTGCCTGCAGTCTGATCAACCGGCTGCGCGGCGTTAGTGTTCTGGTCAGCCGTCATGCTTTGGTCGCCGGACAGGTTAACGCTCTTCTCACCAGAAGCGGATTCATTGGAAGAAGAAGATGGCGATTTCAGCGCCGAACCCACGCCAACGATCAGCAGCAGGAGTACCAGGACCCCAACGCCCATCATCACATACTGGCGGGAAGCCGGCTTAGCCGGGGCCTTTTTACGCTTACGCGGACGGCGTTCAACCTGCTGCTCTTCTTCTGCCTCTTCTTCGGACTCGAAGTCCTCTTCATACTCTTCTTCTTCATCGCGTTCACGACGGGCTTTATTCGCGCGCGTCGGACGGCCTTCATCGGCCTCAAGATCGAGATCGTCAAAATTGATCTGCGGATCGGCATCACGCTCGGAAGACTGACGGGAACGACCAGCGCGACGATCGTTGCGATCGGCTTTCATATCGTCTTCTGGTTTTAAATCATCCATTTAACACCCCACTAAAAGGCTTATGCTCACGATTATCGCATGTCACCCGAAATGATAACGCCGCGCGGACGCGGCTAGACCTTCTTATTGTTGCGCCTGCTGAGTATCAGCAATCGCGCCAAGAACTACATCGTGCGACACTCCGCCGCGAACCTCGCTTTTTCCTATAGCGAGCGGCAATACCAGGCGCATCTCGCCTGCCAGTACCTTTTTATCACGCATCATGTGGGGCAAATACGCTTCTGCAGACATTTCCTGCGGCCCGCGTACCGGCAACCCTGCACGTAGCAACAGCGCGATAATACGTTGCGTGTCCCGCGCGCTAAACTGCCCTAAACGTTCGGACGTATGCGCCGCCATGACCATACCTGCCGCCACGGCTTCGCCATGTAGCCAGTTACCGTAGCCCATTTCAGCTTCGATAGCATGACCAAATGTATGCCCAAGATTCAGTAAAGCACGTAACCCGGTTTCGCGCTCGTCGGCGGCAACAACTTCGGCTTTCAGCTCACAACAACGGCGAATACAGTACGCCATCGCTTTCTCATCCAGCGCCATCAGCGCATCGATGTTGTCTTCCAGCCAGGAGAAGAACTCAGCGTCGAGGATAATGCCGTACTTAATGACTTCAGCCAGCCCGGAGGAGAGCTCACGCTTCGGCAATGTCTTGAGACAACTCAGATCGACCACAACGGAAACCGGTTGCCAGAAGGCGCCAATCATGTTTTTACCGAGGGGATGGTTTACGGCCGTTTTGCCGCCTACCGAAGAGTCCACCTGCGAAAGCAGAGTGGTTGGAACCTGAATAAAACGTACGCCACGCTGATAGCTCGCTGCGGCAAAACCGGTTAAATCGCCCACCACACCGCCGCCAAGCGCCACTAATGTGGTGTCGCGGCCGTGTGGTTTTTGCAACAGCGCGGTAAATACCGTATCCATGACCGCCAGGCTTTTATACTGCTCGCCGTCGGGTAGGATGACGCTGTCGACGTTGACGCCCGCTTGCTCCAGTACGGAGCGAACGGTATCAAGATAAAGCGGCGCCAGCGTTTCATTGGTGACCAGCATGACCTGGTCGCCTGATTTCAGTGGCAGAAAGGAAGCTGGATCGTTAAACAAACCAGCCGCGATGGTAATCGGGTAACTACGTTCCCCGAGGGTTACAGTAAGCCTCTCCATAACGCGACGTCCACCTCAGTTGCTTTTACTCTGACGCACTTTATTAAGCCAGAATCAGTTGCTTTCCAGCATATGAATAATCTGGTTTGCGACAACTTTCGCGCTTTGATCGTCAGTGCGGATAGTCACATCAGCGATCTCTTCATACAGCGGATTGCGTTCATCTGCCAACGCTTCAAGAACTTCACGTGGCGGCGCATCTACTTGTAGTAAAGGACGCTTTTTATCGCGCTGCGTACGAGCAAGTTGTTTTTCGATTGTCGTTTCCAGGTAGACCACCACGCCGCGGGCGGAGAGACGGTTACGCGTTTCACGGGATTTTACTGAGCCGCCGCCAGTCGCGAGTACGATTCCCTGTTTTTCCGTCAACTCATTGATGATTTTTTCTTCACGATCGCGGAAGCCTTCTTCGCCTTCGACATCGAAGACCCAGCCGACATCTGCGCCAGTGCGTTTCTCAATCTCTTGATCAGAATCGTAAAATTCCATGCTGAGCTGTTGGGCTAACTGGCGCCCAATAGTGCTTTTGCCGGCACCCATAGGCCCAACCAGAAAGATATTGCGTTTCTCTGCCATTTTTTCGGTACTACTAAGACTATTCGTTAATGATAAACCCGCTTCGCAGACACCCAGCGCAGCAGGACATGAACTGAAACCTCATATGCAATAGAGCGAGAGTCAGACTAAAAATTATCTCAATACTCCGGCAGGTTTGGCAACAGAATAAAATTACCGGACAATAAAGGGAGGATTGATGCCGTACCCGACTCTCAAATCGGTACCCCTTGTATGCTAAATCCGTCCCCGCGTCAAACACCTGAAACGTGTTTAGCATGAAAAACCCGCTTAATGCACTGCCAGAATCCGTGGTGTAATGAAGACAACCAGCTCACGTCGCTCATTATCTTTACCATCATGACGAAACAGTTGGCCGAGCAGCGGAATATCGCCAAGCAGCGGAATAGCATCGCTTGCCGATTTATTCTTCTGTGAAAAAATCCCGCCCAGCGCCAGCGTCTCTCCGCTTTTCACCTCAACCTGCGTTTCAATCTCCTGCTTATCGATCGCCAGCGCTTCGCCGTTTTCCTGCTGCAGCACCTGTCCGGGAGTATTTTCGCTAATCCGCAGCTTCAGGCGCACGCGATCCTGCTGCAGCACCGTTGGCGTCACCTCCATGCCCAGCACCGCTTCTTTAAACTCCACCGAGGTCCCGCCATTGTCGCCGCTAGAGACTTGATAGGGGATTTCGCTACCCTGCTTGATGCTGGCGGGCTGCATATGCGACGCCAGCAGACGTGGGCTGGCTATGATTTCCACCTGCTGTTTCTGCTCAAGGGCGGAAAGCTCCAACTCTAACAGCCGACCGTTAATCCGCCCAATGTTAAACCCGGCGCGGGTTGTCGCGTCCGGCACCGACAGATCGCTGGTCAACGTCGTGATCTTCCCCATCCCAGGCGTACTACTGGCTTCCGCCAGGCTCCACTTCACGCCAAGCTCGCGCAGGCTGGTCGCGCTCATCGATACAATATGCGCCTCCAGCTCCACCTGACCGACCGGTAGATCCATTTCTGCGACCCACGTTTTAAGCGCAGGCAGATGGCGGGCGTCATCGCGAATTAACAAACGGTTGGTACGCCGGTCGACGGTCATGCTGCCGCGGGCGCTCAGCAGCTTGCCGCCGGCTTTCGCTAACTCGTCGGCGTCAGCATAGCGTATCGGTATGCTGTGTCCCTGGAGCGGCAGATTCTGCCAGCGCCGGGTCTGCTCAACGTCCTGTTGCGCTCGCTTCGCCTGCTGCCAGGCCTGAGTATGAATGGACAAAACCGTCCCTTGCTGGCTCATCGTCAGCCCGGCGCTGTCGATAACCGACTGCAATGCCTGCCGCCAGGGGAGGTTATCCAGGCGCAGCGAGACTGTGCCGCTGACGTCCGGCGCCACCACCAGATTGAGTTTCTGCATTTCCGCCAGACTCTGTAAAACCTGAGCGACCGGAACGTCATCGACGATCAGCGACACCGGCGGCTCTTTTTTTGCCGCTGTGCCCGGTAGAGGCAGCAGCAGAAGTAGCAGGCATATCCTTCGCATCATGTTGGCTTCCTTCACGTTGCCAGACCCATCGCGCAGGGTCGCAATCAGCGCCAGTGGCCATGGTTATTGTCTCCGCCGTTAGCTGCTGAATGCGCCAGCCGCCGGGTAAAACGTCATTGATCCGCACGCGTCGCCATAGCCCGGCGTGATCCTGAATAAGCCCCAGCCACTGCCGATCGCTGCCCGCCCCGCCACCGTAGCGCCACTGCGCCAACAACGTTGTCTGGCAGCGATCCTCAACCGGCAGAAAAGGATCGCGCGCGCCAGTCAGCAATGGGCAGACAAGCAGCAGCATCCAGCCCTTATGCTTCATCATCGTTCTCCAACTGCAACGACATCTGCAGCGAAGCATCTTCATAGCTCAGCGAAAAGGCCGTGACCCGTACGCCGCAATCAGCAAGCCAGGCAAACAGCGGCGGTACCGCCTGCCAGTTGACCTCCACCAGCATGTCACCACCGCCGTCTCGCGGTTGCCAGGTCCGCAGCGTGACGCCCGTGTTTGGTATATCCAACGGCGAAAAGCGTCGGGTCGTCCACTCATCCGTCGCGCGTTGCGCCAGCACAGCGCGTAACGGTAACAGCCGTCGCCATTGCGCCTGTAATGGCGGCGAGGCGGGATGCGCCAGATGAACCTCGGTGGACCAGAACGCCAGATACGCAACAGACGCCAAAACAGCGCTGGATAGTAGCGCCAGCGGCCATCCGCGCAGAGACGACAAGCGTTCAACGACGCTCCGCATGGCCAGTCTCTCCCGCAAGGAAAAAGCTAAATGACCAGCGCCCTTGCTCATCGCGTCGCGTAGCGCCTGCTTTCGCCGGGAGAAATCCCTCCAGCTTGCCGAGCGCCTTTTCCAGCGCCGCCACCGACTGTAGATTCAGCGCGAGCCCGCTGAGAGTGATACCCTGCGGCTGGTAGTCAAACCGGGTCAGCCACAGTGATTCCGGCAACAGAGCCGCCAGCGCCAGTAGTCTCGGTTGCCAGGCCTGCGTTGCCGCGCGCCGCCGTACCCGCTGGGCTTGCCATTCGCCGTGCTGGAGCTGTTCGCGTAACGCCCCCTCACGCTGCGCAAACGCGGAGTAGATCTGATTTTCAGCCTGCGCGCGCGCCACGCGCTGCTCCGCCTCTACCTGGCGCAACGTACGCAATGACAGCGTCAGCGCAATAATGCTAAGTATCACCCCCACAGCCAGTAACCCACCCAGGCGGATCCGCTGCCGCCGACGCGCTTCACGCCACGGAAGAAGGTTAATCAACCCTCCCATGATGACTTCCCCCCTAACGCCAGTCCCAGCGCGATAGCGAAGCGATCGCCGCAGGCAGGAAGCGGCGGCTGCAGGCGGTGAATCGCGCTCCAGCAGTCAAAACCGCATTCAGCCAGCGGCGAGCTGCTGCAGAGCTGGAATTCATCGTCGCTAAGCCGCGAGGTTAATTGCGCGAAAGAGGAGGCCTCGCTGCATGGACAGTAGCCCCAGCGTTCCTGAGTTGCCCACAGCCACTGCGCGTCGCCCTGCCAGGCCAACCCCTGTGTGGCGTCAGGTAACCAGGGAAAAAAAGAAGAGAGCGCTGCCGCATCCGGTACGATTGCCGTCAGCCGGAGCTTCAGCCGCCGCGCCAGCTGGCGCAAGACGTCAACATCCAGACGCTGAGCCGCCGTCGCCTGCCAGCCATTATTAGCCGGGCTGGCGACATAATCGATACATAGCGAAGACGCGGGCATTTCCAGCTGGCGGGCCATCGTGCCGGTTATCCACGCCGCGCTTTCGCTCTCCCGTAACGCGACCTGCGGCGCTGGCAGCTGTTTTTGCAGCGTCCGGCTTGCCGGCAGGGCAATACTCACTTGGTGCTGAAGCGGCAGTTCACGGCGCCACTGGCGTAGCTGTCCTACCACCTCGTTAACATCAACGATTCTACCCTGCTGCACCAGCCCCGGGGCTAGCGGGATCCGCCACCAGCGACGCAACGCCCAGTGGCCACGCTCATAGAGCAACGCCACAATGGCGACGCTGTCCTGTTGAATGTGAATTCCTATGCGCCAATTTCTGAAAGTCATGCTTAGATCTCCTTATCCGCGATTGCGATTCAAGGAGCAGCCTGGATATACCTCGCGGCGAAACGGGGGTACGTGCACGAGGCTTCCGATGGGTACCGACCCCATAGCTGAAGGCAGGTAGACAGCAAGCCGCCCCGCTGCTGAACAATGGGGGGTATATCAATGCTCCTGGCTTGCCTTTATACTACCGCGCGTTTGTTTATAAACTGCCCAAATAAAACTAAATGGGAAATCTCCGGTGAAGTTCGTAAAGTATCTTTTTATCCTTGCAGTTTGTTGCGTTCTGCTGGGAGCAGGCTCGATTTATGGCCTCTACAAATTTATAGAGCCGCAACTCCCCGACGTCGCGACCTTAAAGGATGTGCGCCTGCAGATCCCGATGCAGGTCTATAGCGCGGATGGCGAGCTCATTGCGCAATACGGCGAAAAGCGCCGCATCCCCGTGACTCTGCAGCAAATGCCGCCGGAGCTGATAAAAGCGTTTATCGCTACCGAAGATAGCCGCTTCTATGAGCATCATGGCGTTGACCCCGTGGGGATTTTCCGCGCCGCCAGCGTGGCGATGTTCTCCGGCCACGCCTCGCAGGGCGCCAGTACCATTACCCAGCAGCTCGCGCGAAACTTCTTCCTCAGCCCGGAGAAGACGCTGACGCGTAAAATCAAAGAGGTTTTCCTCGCGATTCGCATTGAGCAGTTGCTGAATAAAGATGAGATTCTCGATCTTTACCTCAACAAGATTTACCTCGGCTACCGCGCCTACGGCGTCGGCGCCGCCGCGCAGGTTTACTTCGGGAAATCGGTTGATCAGCTCACCCTGAGCGAAATAGCCGTGATCGCCGGTCTGCCAAAAGCGCCTTCAACCTTTAACCCGCTCTATTCAATGGATCGCGCCACTGCTCGTCGCAACGTAGTCCTGTCGCGTATGCTGAGCGAAGGCTATATCACTCAGACTCAGTACGATCAGGCGCGCAGCGAAGCGATCGACGCCCGCTACCACGCGCCGGAAATCGCGTTTTCCGCCCCATACCTCAGCGAAATGGTGCGTCAGGAAATGGTTAATCGCTATGGCGAACAGGCCTACGAAGACGGCTACCGCGTCTACACCACCATCACGCGTAAAAACCAACAGGCCGCCCAGCAGTCGGTGCGTAAAAACGTCCTGGACTACGACATGCGCCATGGCTATCGCGGCCCGGCCAATGTGCTATGGAAAGTTGGCGAAACCCCATGGGATAACAAGAAAATCGTCAATACGTTGAAAAAGCTGCCGGGCGTTGGCCCGCTGGCGCCTGCGGTGGTGACTTCGGCTAACCCGCAGGAAGCGGTTGCGCTGCTCGGCAACGGCACATCGGTCGCGCTGACGATGGACGGCGTCCGCTGGGCCCGTCGCTACGTTTCCGATACGCAGCAAGGCTCCACACCGCGTAAAGTCACCGACGTCGTACAAACCGGACAGCAAATTTGGGTACGCCAGGTTGGCGACAACTGGTGGTTGTCTCAGGTGCCGGAAGTGAACTCCGCTCTGGTGTCAATCAACCCGCAAAATGGCGCGATCATCGCTCTGGTCGGCGGCTTTGACTTCAACCAGAGCAAATTCAACCGCGCGACCCAGGCGCTGCGGCAGGTTGGTTCCAACATCAAACCATTCCTCTATACCGCCGCGATGGACAAAGGCTTAACCCTGGCCAGTATGCTTAACGATGTGCCCATTTCCCGCTGGGATGCCGGCGCGGGCTCCGACTGGCGACCGAAAAACTCGCCGCCGCAGTACGCCGGTCCGATTCGTCTGCGCCAGGGCTTAGGCCAGTCAAAGAACGTGGTAATGGTGCGTGCGATGCGCGCAATGGGCGTCGATTATGCGGCAGAGTACCTGCAACGTTTTGGTTTCCCGGCGCAAAACATCGTCCATACCGAATCGCTGGCGCTGGGTTCCGCCTCCTTTACCCCGCTACAAGTGGCCCGCGGCTACTCGGTGATGGCTAACGGCGGCTTCCTGATTAGCCCGTACTTTATTAGTAAAATTGAGAACGACCAGGGCGGCGTGCTGTTTGAAGAGCATCCAAAAGTGGCCTGCCCACAGTGCAACTCGCCGGTGATCTACGGCGATACGCCGAAATCCAACGTGCTGGAAAACCAGGACGTTGAAGAAGTTGCGACCTCTCAGGAGCCGCAAAACGGCGACGTTCCGCCGCAACCGCAACTTGAGCAAGCTAACCAGTCGCTGGTTGCGCAAAGCGGCGCGCCGGAATACGCCCCGCATGTGATTAACACGCCGCTGGCCTTCTTGATCAAGAGCGCGCTGAATACCAACATTTTCGGCGAACCGGGTTGGATGGGCACCGGCTGGCGCGCAGGCCGCGACCTGCAGCGTCACGATATCGGCGGTAAAACCGGGACCACCAACAGTTCGAAAGATGCGTGGTTCTCCGGCTACGGTCCGGGCGTCGTCACTTCAGTGTGGATTGGTTTCGATGACCATCGCCGCGATCTGGGACGCACGACTGCGTCCGGCGCAATTAAAGATCAGATTTCGGGGTATGAAGGCGGCGCCAAAAGCGCCCAGCCAGCCTGGGACGACTTTATGAAACGCGTGCTGGAAGGCGTGCCGGAAGAGCCATTCACACCGCCGCCAGGCATCGTGACGGTGAATATCGATCGCAGCACCGGTCAGTTGGCCAACGGCGGCAATAGCCGCGCCGAATATTTCATCGAAGGCACACAGCCGACCCATCAGGCGGTGCGTGAAGTCGGTACGACGATCACTGATAGCGGTGGCGAAACCCACGAGCTGTTCTAATAAAAAAAGCGCCTGCGGGCGCTTTTTTTATGGTTCGGGATCAGGATTTGTGAATTACAAACGCCCCTGTGCCTGTAGCCATTCACGTACCAGGAACAGCGCGCTAACGTTACGCGCTTCATTGAAATCTTCTTCTTCCAACAATGCCATCAGCTGCGACAACGGCCAACGCACCTGCGGCAATGGTTCGGGTTCATCGCCCGGCAGCGATTCCGGATAGAGATCTTCCGCCACCATGATATTCATTTTGCTGGAGAAATAGGAGGGCGCCATGCTGAGTTTTTTCAGGAAAGTCAGTTGGCGCGCGCCGAAGCCGACCTCTTCTTTCAGCTCGCGGTTGGCAGCTTCCATGGCGGTTTCGCCAGGGTCGATAAGCCCTTTGGAGAAACCCAATTCGTAGGATTCCGTGCCGACAGCATATTCACGGATTAAAATAATGTGGTCATCGACAATCGGCACAATCATTACAGCTTCACGCGCTGTAGGCCGCATGCGTTCATAAACGCGACGCACGCCATTGCTAAATTCCAGGTCCACGCTTTCAACATTAAAAAGACGCGAACGCGCTACCGTTTCAACGTTGAGAATGGTGGGTTTTTGTAATGATTTGCTCATTGTCATCGGTCTATGCTGTGATTACAGAAGTCATTGTGCGATACGCAGCACGGTTTCGGCAATCCAAATTGCCACTAATTTACATACTTGCAACCTTTCGCTCGCAATGCAAAGATTCATAAAGACAAAAAAGTCAATAGGTTGAAATTGTTTTGGGAATTTACCGATTCCTGAGTTTTAACGTTTTTGATAAGATTACATGCTGCTGCTTTGCACAATAAATTTTCCTGCATTAGACAACATGTGCCGATAGACAATTAAAATTACTATGACTGATGGGATGGGCATGGGCACCTTTCTGACTTTTTTCACAGCTCTGCTACTCTGCGCCGTGCTTATCGGGTGGTGGTATCGATCTCATGCCAGACGTCGCCGCCTTCCCTTACTGCATGCCTTTAGCGACGCCACGACCCGCAAGCTTTCCGATGAGGAACGACTGGCGGTTGAAAAGTATCTCGACGGCCTCAGCCAGTCGCAGCAGGTGCCGGCGACCGGCGCCAGCGTCGCGCCGATCGCGCTAACGCTCAACGAACAGAGCGACACCGTTTATACCGTTACCAGAGCGATCACCCGCTATGGGATCTCTTCCGATGAGCCCAATAAATGGCGCTACTTCCTTGATTCGGTAGAAGTTCACCTGCCGCCATTCTGGGAACAGCATATCAATGATGAGAACAGCGTCTCGCTGATCCCGACCGATAGCTTACCTCTGGTCATCGTGCTCAACGACCATGCGCTACGCGACTACCCGCAGGAGGCCCGTAGCTACGCGCTTGAGCGCGCATCAGCGACTCAGGCGTCGATTCGCGGCGAAGAGAGCGAACAGGTTGAGCTGCTGAACATCCGCCAGGAGAGCCAGGAGGAGCATGCCCTCAGTCGCCCCGATAGCCTGCGCGAAGGGATACTGATCGTCGCCGCGTTTTTACTGTTTTATTGCTGCCTGATCTCGCCTGATGTCTTCGCGCCGTGGCTACTGGGCGGCGGCGTACTGCTGCTGACCGCCGGCGTATGGGGCATCTATGCTCCGCCACTCACCGGATCGCTTCGCGAAATCCACTGTCTGCGCGGAATGCCGAAACGCTGGGGGCTGTTTGGCGAAAATGACCAGGAACACGTCAACAATATCTCATTGGGGATTATCGACCTTATCTACCCGCGCCACTGGCAACCGTGGATTACTCAGGACCTGGGGCAGCAGACCGATATCGATATTTACCTTAACCGCCACGTTGTCCGCCAGGGTCGCTTCCTGTCGCTGCATGACGAAGTTAAGCACTTCCCGCTGCAGTACTGGCTGCGCAGCGCGATTATCGCCGCCGGCGCACTTCTGGTGGTGGTGATGTTATGGGTTAGCGTACCGCTGAATATGCCGTTTAAGTTCACCCTCTCCTGGCTCAAAGGCGCGCAAACCATCGAAGCCACGACCGTCGGTCAGCTTGAGAAAGCGAAAGTGCGCATCGGCGACACCCTGCAACTGAAAGGCACCGGCATGTGCAATATCCGCACGCCGGGCACCTGGAGCGCAAAAGAAGAGTCACCGTTCGCCCCATTCGACTGCTCGCAGATTATCTGGAACGACGCGCCTCCCCTGCCGTTACCGGAGTCCGATGTCGTCGGTAAAGCCACCGCGCTGGTGCAATCGGTACAGCGCCAGCTGCACCCCGATCCGGATGACGATTCGCACGTCAGTCCGGCGCTGCGCTCAGCCATTCAGAAATCAGGCATGGTGCTACTGGATGACTTCGGCGATATCGTACTGAAAACCAATGAACTATGCGCCGCGCAAGATGACTGCGTCCGGCTGAAGAACGCGCTGGTCAACCTCGGCAATACCCGCAATTGGGAAGCGCTGATCAAGCGCGCCGCCGCGGGCAAACTCGACGGCGTTAACGTATTACTGCGTCCGGTTAGCGCCGAGTCTCTGGAAAACCTGGTGACCACTTCAACAGCGCCGTTCGTGATGCGCGAAACCTCCCGCGCTGCCCAGGCGTTAAACAGCCCGGCGCCGGGCGGATTCCTGATCGCCAGCGACGAAGGCAGCGAACTGGTGAATCAGCCGTGGCCGGCCATTAGTCTGTACGATTATCCGGCCCACGAGCAGTGGGGCGAGCTGCAGCGACTGGCGGGTATGCTGATGCACACGCCGTTCCATGCGGAGGGGATTGTCACGAATCTCTACACTGACGCCAACGGCACCCAGCATATCAACCTGCATCGCATTCCTGACCGTAGCGGGCTCTGGCGCTATCTCGGCACCACGCTGCTGCTGCTGGCGATGCTCGGCTGTATGTCGTGGCACGGCGTACAAGCTATCCGCCGCTACCAGCGTCACCGCCAGCGGATGGAAGAAATTCACAAATATTATGAAAGCTGCCTGAATCCGGTTCTCATCCCTTCTCCGGATCATCAAGAGTAATTCTTGCGCGTCAGGGTGTGATACCCTGTCGCGCATTTCCCCCTCTCGCTGGAGACTCACCATGCAGGTAAATATCGCGTGGCAGGAGGTTGATACCGTTCTGCTGGATATGGATGGCACGCTGCTCGACCTCGCGTTTGACAACGACTTCTGGCAAAAATTGGTCCCGGAAGCCTTTGGCGCCGCTCGTGGGCTCACTCTGCAGGAAGCCAAAGCGGCAATACATCAGGAGTATCACGCCGTGCAGCATACGCTAAACTGGTACTGTCTTGATTACTGGAGCGAGCGACTGGGTTTGGATATTTGTGCGATGACCAGCGAACAGGGGCCGCGAGCAAAACTGCGTGACGATACCGTACCGTTCCTTGACGCGCTGCAGGCCAGCGGCAAGCGCCGCATCTTGCTGACCAACGCGCACCCGCATAACCTGGCGGTTAAGCTGAAGCATACCGGCCTGGACGCGCACCTTGATTTATTACTTTCCACCCACACATTTGGTTATCCGAAAGAGGATCAGCGCCTGTGGCGCGCGGTGGCAGAGGAAACCGGCCTTGATGCGCGCAAAACGCTGTTTGTCGATGACAGCGAAGCAATCCTGAACGCGGCGGCGCAGTTCGGCATTCGTTATTGCCTGGGCGTCACCAACCCGGACTCCGGTCTGGCGGAAAAGCAGTATGTCCGCCATCCCGGGGTGAACGATTACCGGCGCCTGATCCCTTCGCTGACCCCGAAGGAGAGGCCATGAAAGACAAGCCCGCAGAAAGCGTCAGGCTGGACAAATGGCTCTGGGCCGCCCGCTTTTATAAAACTCGCGCCATCGCGCGCGAGATGGTTGAAGGCGGCAAGGTACACTACAACGGACAACGTAGTAAGCCGAGCAAAATCGTCGAGCTGAATGCCACCCTGATCCTACGTCAGGGCAACGACGAGCGCACCGTTATCGTCAAAAGCATTACCGAACAACGCAGGCCAGCCAGTGAAGCCGTCATGCTGTATGAAGAGACGGCACAGAGCATCGAGAAACGCGAAAAAATGGCGCTGGCGCGCAAGTTGAATGCGCTCACCATGCCGCACCCAGACAGACGTCCGGACAAAAAAGAGCGCCGCGACCTGATGAGATTTAAACACGGCGACAGCGAATAGCGCTGCCGCCAGCAAGAGAGATGATTATGACTCAACACGATCAATTACATCGTTATCTGTTTGAAAACTATGCCGTGCGCGGTGAACTGGTCACCGTATCGGAAACGTTGGAACAGATCCTGGCCAACCATAGCTACCCGCAGCCGGTAAAAACCGTGCTGTCGGAGCTGCTGGTCGCCACCAGCCTGCTGACGGCGACACTGAAGTTCGCTGGCGATATTACCGTTCAACTGCAGGGCGACGGCCCGCTCTCCCTGGCAGTGATCAACGGCAATAATCAGCAGCAGCTGCGCGGCGTCGCGCGCGTTCAGGGCGAGATCCCGGAAGGCGCAGACCTGAAAACGATGGTCGGCAACGGATACCTGGTCATTACCATCTCTCCGCAGGAAGGCGAGCGCTATCAGGGCGTCGTCGGTCTGGAAGGCGATACGCTGGCGGCATGCCTGGAAGATTACTTCCAGCGTTCCGAACAGCTGCCAACCCGTCTGATCATTCGTACCGGTGAGCACGACGGTAAAGCGATGGCCGGCGGCATGCTGCTGCAGGTCATGCCGGCTCAGGACGCACAGTTGACCGACTTCGAGCATCTGGCAACGCTGACCGAAACCATCAAGGCGGAAGAGCTGTTTACCCTGCCGGCAAACGATGTATTATGGCGCCTGTACCACGAGGAAGAGGTGACCGTTTACGATCCGCAGGACGTAGAGTTCAAATGCACCTGTTCCCGCGAACGCTGCGCCGATGCGTTGAAGACGCTGCCGGATGAAGAAGTCGACAGCATCCTGGCCGACGAAGGCGAAATTGATATGCACTGCGATTACTGCGGCAACCATTATCTGTTCAATGCCATGGATATCGCCGAGATCCGCAATAACGCCTCTCCGGCGGATCCGCAGGTACACTAATTGCCCTACCCGCCAGGCGCTGCGCTGGGTTTTCCTACCCCGCCGCGCCTGGCGTCAACCCTTTCGACCGCGTGTTGAATCGATTTTCCCTGAAAGAGTTACGTAATTTTCTTTCAAGAAAGCGATTACATTCACATTTCAGCAGTTTTTTTAATTACTTTTTAACCATTCAGAAACATCTACCGCCACCTTTGACCGATTTCCTGAGATAATCGCGCACACTTCGTGACAGGAGTCACTGTGTTTTTCGTAAGTAAGGCGTTTGTCGAGATACGTAAATCTATGAGCCTGGTCGCGGTCTATTACCTGAAAGAAACCCTACAATTTAAAGCAGTATATATTGGCTAAGGAGCAGTGACATGCGCGTTAATAGTTTAACCCCGCAGGATCTCAAGGCTTACGGTATCAATGATGTCCAGGAAATTGTCCACAACCCGGGCTTCGATACCCTGTATCAAGAAGAGCTCGACCCAAAACTGGAAGGTTATGAGCGTGGCGTTTTAACCAATCTTGGCGCCATCGCCGTCGATACCGGTATTTTCACCGGCCGTTCGCCGAAAGATAAATATATCGTCCGTGACGACACCACTCGCGATACCGTGTGGTGGTCTGATAAAGGCAAAGGTAAGAACGACAACAAGCCGCTCTCCCAGGAAACCTGGCAGCACCTGAAAGGCCTGGTAACCCACCAGCTGTCCGGTAAACGTCTGTTTATCGTCGACGCCTTCTGCGGCGCTAACGCCGACACCCGCCTCAGCGTGCGCTTCATTACCGAAGTCGCCTGGCAGGCGCACTTCGTTAAGAACATGTTCATTCGCCCGAGCGAGGAAGAGCTGGCGGCCTTCGAGCCTGACTTCATCGTGATGAACGGCGCGAAGTGCACCAACCCGCAGTGGAAAGAGCAGGGTCTGAACTCCGAAAACTTCGTCGCCTTTAACCTGACCGAGCGCATCCAGCTTATCGGCGGCACCTGGTACGGCGGCGAAATGAAGAAAGGAATGTTCTCGATTATGAACTACCTGCTGCCGTTGCAGGGTATTGCATCGATGCACTGCTCCGCTAACGTCGGCGAAAAAGGCGACGTGGCCGTCTTCTTCGGCCTGTCCGGCACCGGTAAAACCACGCTTTCCACCGATCCGAAACGCCGCCTGATTGGCGATGACGAGCACGGCTGGGATGACGACGGCGTGTTTAACTTCGAAGGCGGATGCTACGCGAAGACCATTAAACTGTCGGAAGCCAACGAACCGGACATCTATCACGCCATCCGCCGCGATGCGCTGCTGGAAAACGTCGTCGTGCTGGCTGACGGCACCATTGATTTTGATGACGGTTCGAAGACCGAGAACACCCGCGTCTCCTACCCGATCGACCATATCGAAAACATCGTTAAGCCGATTTCGAAAGCCGGTCACGCCACCAAGGTGATCTTCCTGACCGCAGATGCCTTCGGCGTACTGCCGCCGGTTTCGCGCCTGACCGCCGACCAGACCCAGTACCATTTCCTGTCTGGCTTTACCGCCAAACTGGCGGGTACCGAGCGCGGCGTCACCGAGCCGACCCCAACCTTCTCCGCCTGCTTCGGCGCCGCGTTCCTGTCGCTACACCCGACGCAGTACGCAGAAGTGCTGGTGAAACGCATGCAGGCTTCCGGCGCCCAGGCATACCTGGTCAACACCGGTTGGAACGGCACCGGCAAACGTATCTCGATTAAAGATACCCGCGCCATTATCGATGCGATCCTCGACGGTTCGCTGGATAATGCGGAAACCTTTACGCTGCCGATGTTCGACCTGCAGATCCCAACCGAGCTGCCTGGCGTGGATACCCATATTCTTGACCCGCGTAATACCTACGCCTCTCCGGAGCAGTGGCAGGAAAAAGCCGATCAGCTGGCGAAACTGTTTATCGAGAACTTCGAGAAGTATACCGATACCCCGGCTGGCGAAGCGCTGGTGGCTGCCGGTCCGAAGCGTTAAGTCAACGCGCGATAAAACAAAGCCGGGAAATTCCCGGCTTTTTTACGTCTTACTGCACTGCAAAAATTAACTCTCCTTCGCAGGCTTCGTCGGCGACAGCGCGCGATGCACCGGAATCGGCAGCCAGGCGCGAATCAACAGGCCGCCGCGTTCGCTGGTGCCAATCTCCAGACGACCGTTATGGTTGTCGATAATACGCTGTACAATCGCCAGCCCCAGGCCGGTGCCGCTGGTGCTGCGGGCGCTGTCGCCGCGCACAAACGGCTGGAACAGGTGTTCGCGCTGCTCCGGTTTAATACCCGGACCATCATCTTCTACCTGGAACCAGGCGCGGCTGGCTTCGCTGCCACTGCTGACTTTGATCCAACCATTGCCATAGCGCGCGGCGTTGACCACCATATTGGCCAGCGCGCGTTTGATCGACAACGGATGCAGACGCAGCGGAATCTCGCCCGCCTGCAGGTCTGTCGCGATTTCCCGCTCGTAGCCGCTTTCGGCAGCGATCACTTCGCCCAATACCGCGTTGAGATCCGCCAGCTCCATCGACATCTCCTGGCCGGTACGCAGGTAGTCAATAAACTGCTCGATGATGGCGTTGCACTCTTCGATGTCTTTATTAATCGACTCGGCGAGATAGCCGTCCTGCTCGCCCATCATCTCCGTCGCCAGCCGAATGCGCGTCAGCGGCGTGCGCAAATCATGACTCACCCCGGCCATCAGCAGCGTACGGTCGTCCGCTAGCTGTTTAACCCCGGCGGCCATATGGTTGAAGGCGCGGGTCACCGAACGCACTTCCGACGCGCCGTACTCGCGTAGCGGCGGCGGAATAATGCCCCGTCCGACCTGTAGTGCCGCATGTTCCAGGTCAACCAGGGGTCGGTTCTGGATACGGATAAATAGCCAGGCGCCACCGATCGCCAGCAGCATAATCGCCAACGTATAGCGGAACAGCGGCGAGAAATCGCCCTGGTGGATTTCCGTCAGCGGCACCCGCACCCAGATATTCGGCGACAACCAGGTCTTCAGCCACACCACCGGCGAACTTTTGTTTACTTCGACCCGCACTTCGGTCGGCCCGCCGAGCTGGTGCGCCATCTGCTGACTTAAAAATTCATAATGCTGCGCCCAGCGCAGCCCTGCATCTTCCGCCGCCTCATTGGAATAAAGCGAAATACCCAGCTCGCGGTAAATTTCGCGGCGAAACGCCGGCGGCACCACCAGTTGAGTGCCGTCTTCCAGCTGCAGTTTATCGGTCATCAGCATACGCACTTCGTATGCCAGTACCTTATTAAACTGCTGCAGGCTCGGCAGGATCGCGAAATTCAGCACCACCAGATAGGTCGTCACCAGGCTGACGAACAGCAGAGTGACGATCAGTAGCAGGGTGCGGGCAAATGAGCTTCGCGGCGAAAAACGCACGCGTTTCATGCCTTAGCGCCGTCCGGTACGAAGACATAACCCAGGCCCCACACGGTCTGGATATAGCGCGGATGTGCCGGATCTTCTTCCACCATCCGACGCAGGCGGGAGATTTGTACGTCGATGGAACGTTCCATCGCCGAGTACTCGCGGCCACGGGCAAGGTTCATCAGCTTGTCGCGAGACAGCGGTTCGCGTGGATGGCTCACCAACGCCTTCAGCACCGCGAACTCGCCGCTGGTGAGCGGCATCGGCTCATCTTCACGGAACATCTCACGGGTACCGAGGTTCAGCTTGAACTTGCCAAAAGCGATCACCGCTTCTTCCTGAGAAGGTGCGCCCGGCAGCTCGTTCGCCTGGCGGCGCAGCACGGCACGGATACGGGCCAGCAGTTCACGCGGGTTGAACGGTTTCGGAATATAGTCGTCGGCGCCGATTTCCAGCCCCACGATACGGTCAACTTCTTCCCCTTTCGCCGTGACCATAATGATCGGCATCGGGTTGCTCTGGCTACGCAGGCGGCGGCAGATAGACAGGCCATCTTCGCCCGGCAGCATCAGATCCAGCACCATCAGGTGGAAGGATTCACGGGTCAGCAGGCGATCCATCTGTTCGGCGTTCGCCACGCTACGAACCTGGAAGCCCTGCTCGGTCAGATAACGTTCCAGCAGCGCGCGCAGGCGCATGTCGTCATCCACAACCAGAATCTTATAATTCTCTTGCATTGTTTGTACTCCCAAAGGTTCACTGCAATCGTCAGTGCGTATTCTTAAAAACCCACGCTAATACGACCAGCCAAATCTGGTATATATTCTAGTCGAAATTGTTACAAAGCATATTAAACAGCAGTTTATACCCGCCATATTGGGCAAAATTTACCATCGGCGCGATAAAAAAGAAAAAGGCGGAGGGAGTCCTCCGCCTTTTTAGCTAAATTTTCCGCTTACACGCGTCGCTGACTCATGCCGTACCATAGCACAACAATGAAACACGCCAACGGTAAACCATAGGCCAGCGCGGTGCTGTAGCGATCGGCGATCGCCCCCATGAAGTAAGGCATAATCGCCCCGCCGACAATGGCCATGATCATAAATGAGCTGGCGCGTTTAGTATGGCTGCCCATATTTTTAACGCCCAGCGCGAAAATGGTCGGGAACATAATCGACATAAAGAAGAAAACGGCAATCAGCGCCACCACCGACACACCATCGATACTCATCATCACCAGCCCGCAAAGCACGATATTGACCAGCGCGTACACCATCAGCAGCGTCGCCGCCTGCACCCGCCCCATCAGCCAGGTACTGAAGAAACGACCGACCATAAAGCTAATCATCGCAATCGACAGCAGATAGGAGGCGTGCTGATTTGTCACACCGTGCCAGTGCTCGGTGGCGTAGTTAATAAAGAACGCACCCACGCCGACCTGCGCGGCAACATAAAAGAACTGGGTGATCAAGCCGCCGGTAAAGTGGCGATGCTGCCACAGTCCTTGCGCCGCCGCGTCCTTGCTCTCCTCTTCTTCACGAATGTCCGGCATTGATGTGCGGCGGAACAGCAGCGCGATGGCCAGCACCAATACGGCAATCGCCACATAGGTAATTTTCACCGAACTTTGATCGCCAGCGTTGCTCTGGGTCGCTGAGAAAAACAGCGTACCGCCGATCAACGGGCCAATAAACTGCCCCAGACCGTTGAAGGACTGCGCCAGATTCAGCCGACGTTCCGCGCCGTTACTATCGCCCAGAACCGTCGCGTATGGGTTTGCCGCCGTTTCCAGACAGCCTAACCCGCAGGCAATTACAAATAGCGCGAACAGGAACAAGGCAAAACTATTGACGCTCGCCGCCGGTACGAACAGCAGTGCGCCCAGCGCATACAGGCACAACCCGACCAAAATCCCGGCTTTATAACCACGTTTATCCATAAAATACCCGGCGGGCAGCGCCACCAGGAAGTAAGCGCCGAAGTAGGCCGCCTGCAGTAACCCGGATTGCGCTTTGGTAACGTGCAGGGTCTCCTGAAAATGTTTATTGAGAACATCAAGCAGGCCGTAGGAAAGCCCCCACATAAAGAAGAGGCTGGTAACCAGCATAAACGCCCAGCGCAGATTAGGGGTCGCCCCGGCGCGGGTCGCCAGCGGCTCCGCCGTTTTATTCACTAGCATGGTGAGATCCTCGGTAGAGTACAGAGTTGTTTTATTGATCCTGCAAAGAGAATATGCGCTCCATCGACACCCATTTTTCGCCTGCCGGCGTCCAGGGGGTGGGAACCTGGTATTGCCACATCAGCGCTTCCCAACGCTGAATCACCGGATGGCGCAGGCTTTGCTGAGTAAAGCGGTCACCGTCGAAATCCTCGGCCACCTCCATCACCATCAGCAACCGCGTGCCAAGCCGATAAATCTCCATATCCAGCACGCCGTGGGCGCGTAGGTGCTCCGCAACTTCCGGCCAGATATGTTCATGCAGACGCTGGTATTCGGCGATTTTCTCCGCCGAATCGACTAAATCCAGCGCCTGACACAGCCGCCGCCGCGCGGCGTTCGCGCTCATGACAGCGCCCTGTCGAGATGCAGATAACCGCCGTCCACCGATAGCCACTGCCCGGTGGTATGCGACGCACGCGAGGAAATGAGAAACACCACGGTATTGGCAATCTCTTCCGGCGTGGTCATCCGTTTGCCCAGCGGGATCCGTTGGTTAATCGCCGCCATCTGCTGCTGCGGATCGGGGAAGGTATTAATCCAACGCTGATACTGCGGCGTTAGCACTTCCGCCGGTACCACCGCATTGACCCGTACGCCGCTATCCCGCAGCGAGACCGCCCATTCGCGGGTTAACGCCAACACCGCCCCCTTCGCCGCGGTATAACCGCTGGTGCCGCCCTGGCCGCTTAGCGCGGTTTTCGAGGCGATATTGACGATAGCGCCCCGCGCCGCTTCCAATGCCTCGCGGCACAGGTGGGCCATCTGGTAGTAATGGATCAGGTTTTTCTCCAACGATCCGAGAAACGCCTCGCGACCGGCCTCCAGTCCCACGCCATCGTTCACCCCGGCATTGTTGACCAGCGCATCGATACGGCCAAAACGCGCCAGCGCCTGCCGCACCGCGTCGGCGCATTCGGCCTCCTGGCACAGATCGGCGATAATAAGCAGGCTCTGCGGCGCGATTTGCCGCAGCGTCTCCATAAAACCGGGCTCCGGCTGCGCGTTGGTCACGATAACCGGTATCGCACCCTCTTCCGCCAGCAGTTGCGTCACGGCCGCGCCGATGCCCGAACCGCCGCCGGTGACGATGACCACTTTATCTTTAAGAAATAAATCCACTCTTCGCCTCCGTTAAACCATAAACCCGACAGGCAGTGCCTCCCCAGATAGCGGATTGCTGTTCTGCCGTCAGCGGGGCCAGCGCCGTTTCGCACAGCTGATAGACCTGGCGGTATTCCGCCGCCAGCAGGCACACCGGCCAATCGGAACCAAACATCAGCCGCTGCGGGCCAAATAACTCCAGCGCGGCATGGAAGAAAGGCAATAGCTGATCTTCACGCCAGCATCCGCGCCCGGCTTCCGTCACCAGACCAGAAAGTTTGCCAACCACGTGCGGCAGCGCCGCCAGCGGCCGCACCTGTTCAGCCCAATGGGTCGCACCGCGCGCGATATCCGGTTTGCCGAAATGATCGAGCACCAACCAGTGGCCGTCGTGGCGGGCGGCAAAACGCGTCGCCGCCGCAAGGTGCCGATGGGTGACCAGCAGATCCCAGCTATAGCCCTGCCGCTGCAGCAGCTGCATCCCACGGGATACCGCCTCACGTTCAAGCCATGCCGCCGGGTCGGGCTCATCCTGTGCCTGGTGGCGTAGTCCGCACAGTTGCCCACGCCACTGCGCCAGCTTCTCTTCGAGATCCGCCGCGGTAATATCCAGCCAGCCCACGATGCCGCACACGCCCTGCGCCTGAGAGACCTGCTCCACCAGCCAGGCGGTTTCGTTTTCGTCATGCCGCGCCTGCACCACCACCGCGCCATCCAGCTGGTGCTGCGTCAGCAACGGCTGGAGCTGCGGCGGGTAAAAATCCCGGCGCAGCAACGCCATGTCGTCATCAATCCACGGGTAATCCTGCGGTTGATAGCGCCAGTAGTGGTGGTGGGCGTCAATGCGTAGCATGCTCGTCTCCGCGATAGCGGTATTTGTCGATTGAGGCCGGGCGTATCTCGATCGAATAACCCGGCGCCTGCGGCGGCATATAGGCCGCGCCGCGGATCTCGCAAGGGTGCAGGAAATGCTCATGCAGATGATCGACAAATTCGATCACCCGTCCCTCGTGGCTGCCGGCGATGCACAGATAGTCAATCATCGACAGATGCTGGACGTATTCACACAACCCGACGCCGCCAGCATGCGGGCAGACCGGCAGGTTGTATTTCGCCGCCATCAGCATCACCGCCAGTACTTCGTTGACGCCGCCTAATCGACAGGCATCGATCTGCACCACATCAATCGCGCCGCGCATAATAAATTGCTTAAACATAATCCGGTTCTGGCACATTTCGCCGGTGGCGACCTTCACCGCACCAATGTTTTCGCGAATCCGCCGGTGGCCCTCGATATCATCCGGGCTGGTCGGCTCTTCGATAAACCACGGCTTAGCGAAGGCCAGCGCGTTGACCCACGGGATTGCCGCGTCAACTTCCCACACCTGGTTGGCATCGATCATCAGTTGCCGATCGGGGCCAATTACTTCGCGGGCGATGCGCACCCGGCGGATATCGTCTTCAATATCGCGCCCAACTTTCAGCTTGATATGGGAGAAACCGGCATCGACCGCCTGCTGGCAAAGGTGGCGCAGTTTTTCATCGCCGTAGCCCAACCAACCCGCCGACGTGGTGTAACACGGGTAGCCCTGCTCCTGGAGCTGCGCCAGACGCTGGGCTTTGCCCTCCTGACGGCTTTCCAGCAGACGTAACGCTTCATCCGGGGTGATGCAGTCGGTGATGTAGCGAAAATCGATGCAGCGCACCAGTTCGGCCGGGCTCATCTCGGCGACCAGCCGCCAGACCGGTTTCCCCTCGGCTTTCGCCCACAGATCCCACACTGCGTTAACCACTGCGCCGGTCGCCAGGTGAATGGCGCCTTTGTCCGGGCCAATCCAGCGCAGCTGGCTATCGCTGGTAAAACGCCGCCAGAAGGCGCCCATATCCGCGGCGATCGTCTCAAGATGTTCGCCGACGATTAAGTGTTCCAACGCCTGAATCGCCGCGCAGCAAATCTCGTTGCCGCGGCCAATGGTGAAGGTCAGTCCGTAGCCGGAGAGCTGCGGGTTGTCGGTTTCGAGGATCACATACGCGGCGGAGTAATCCGGATCGGGGTTCATCGCGTCGGAACCATCTAGCTGTTGCGAGGTGGGGAAGCGAATATCTTCCACCCGCAGGGCGGTAATTTGCGTCATTGCTTGTCCTCCACGGTCAGCTGTTGTTGTTCGCCCAACCCTTCAATACCCAAACGGATGGTCTGGCCGGCGCGCAGATAGACCGGTTGCGGCTTCTGCCCCATCCCAACGCCCGGCGGCGTGCCGGTGGAAATCACATCGCCCGGCTGCAGGCTCATAAAGCGGCTCAGATAGCTGATGATATAAGGCACTTTGAAAATCATGGTGCGGGTATTGCCGTCCTGATAGCGCTTGCCATCAACCTCCAGCCACAGGTTCAGCGCGTTAGGATCGGGGATCTCATCGGCAGTCACCAGCCAGGGGCCGGTCGGCCCGAAGGTATCGCAACCTTTACCTTTGTCCCAGGTGCCGCCGCGTTCGATTTGATACTCGCGTTCGGAGACATCGTTAATCACGCAATACCCGGCGACATGGTCCATGGCGTCACGCTCGTCGATATAGCGCCCGCCCTTGCCAATCACCACGCCCAGCTCAACTTCCCAGTCGGTCTTTTGCGAACCGCGCGGGATCATCACGTTGTCATTCGGCCCCACCACCGCGCTGGTCCACTTGTTGAATACCACCGGCTCCTGCGGGATAGCGGCGCCGGTTTCTGCGGCATGATCGGCGTAGTTCAGGCCGATACAGATAAACTTACCAATGCCGCCGACGCAGGCGCCGATACGCGGCTGGCCCTCGACCAACGGCAGGCTGTGAAGATCCAACTGGCGCAAACGCGCCAGGCTCTCCGGCAGCAGCGCATCGCCGCGCAGGTCGGAGATATAGTGCGACAGATCGCGCAGGCGACCCTCATTATCCAGTACGCCCGGGCGCTCGCTGCCGGGATTGCCAAAACGGAGTAATTTCATGCGTTATCCTGATTACGAAAGAGATTGCGCGAAGCTAGTTGCTCCAGCCGCCGTCAATAATTTGCACCGTGCCGGTGGTGTAGGCGCTGGCGTCGGAAGCCAGATACAGCGCCAGTTGCGCGATCTCTTCCGGCTTGCCGATGCGGCCAATAGGCTGACGGGCGACAAACGCCTCGTACACCGCCTCTTCACTCAAACCCTGTTCGCGCGCCTGCTCGGCAATGCGTCCACGCAGCGACGGCGAATCCACGGTCCCCGGACAGATCGCATTGCAGCGGATGCCCTGGGTGACAAAATCCGCCGCCACCGACCGGGTCAGGCCAATCACCGCCGCTTTACTGGCGCTGTAGGCAAAGCGGTTCGGCACCCCTTTGACGCTGGAAGCGACGGACGACATGTTAATAATCGAGCCGCCGCCGCGGGCGATCATCGCGGGCATAAAGGCGCGGATGGTGTGGAACATGGCGGTGACATTCAGATCGAGGGCAAACTGCCACTCCCGCTCGCTACATTCGAGGATGCTGCCGCTATGCACCACCCCCGCGCAGTTGAACAGCACGTCGATCGGCCCCAACGTCTCCGCGGCGGCGGCAATGGCCTCGGCACGAGTGACGTCAAGCTGCAGCGGCGTCACGCCAGGAATGTCGCTCAATCCGGCAATATTGATATCGCTGGCGATCACTTCCGCCCCGGCGGCCGCGAACAGCCGCGCGCAACTGTTGCCAATCCCCTGCCCTGCGGCGGTAATCAGGACGCGTTTTCCGGTTAGTTCCATTTCTCTCCCCTGGTCTAAAGGACTAATGGTCAGGCCATTAGTGGTAGTCAAAGGCCTGACCTTTCGCATGACAAGTCAGGCATAACCCGCTATCGTGAAGCTCAGATGTTGCAAAAATGGCCGCAAACGGCACATTGGTTAACCAATTAATTACACTCGACTAACAAACACTCAAGTGTGCTGGCCAATATTTGTGCGCTTTATCACTGTCTATTGCGTGAGCAAAGGTGAAACATGCCGATTACCAGACTCGAAAACCCAAGGATTTACAGACAGATAGCAGATCAACTCAAGCGGTTGATTGAAAACAACGAATTTCCGCCCGGCAGCCGCCTGCCCTCTGAGCGAGATTTAGCTCAGCAGCTGAATGTCAGCCGGGCATCGGTACGCGAAGCGTTGATTGCCCTTGAGGTGATTGGCCTGGTCGACGTGCGCGTCGGCAACGGGGTTATTGTCAAATCACAGACGCCGCTCGCCGCGACCAAAGAACCGGTGATGGCCCAGGCCGGTCGCGGCCAGTGGACGGAGATCGACGACGAACTCAACATCGACCTCGATTTTAACGCCGAACTACCGCCCTTTTCTCTGCTGCAGACACGCTTGCTGATCGAACCGGAAACCGCCGCGCTGGCAGCGCGCCACGCCAGCCCCGAAGAGCTGGCCGCTATTCGCGACGCCTTTGAACAAAACTGCCGCGATAACCGCGCCGGATCCACCACTCATCCCGGCGACCGCCTGTTCCATATTCGTATCGCCCAGGCCAGCGGCAATCCAGCGTATGCGTTTATCATCGGCCACCTGCTCGGCCACCGTTACGGCAGCATGTTCCGTATGCTGCAGCGCCACTACACGCCGGATGATATGCCTCGCCGTTCCGAACAGGAGCACCGCGCTATCCTGGAAGCCATTGAGGCTCACGACGTTCGCGCGGCAAAAAAAGCAATGAAAAACCATATCAATCAAGTCATTACTATTTTCACCCGCAGCCAGTAGCCGCAATTTATTCGCCCACCGCTTTACCTTGCCTGAGCGGCTGGTTAAGGTACGGCGGGACGAGATTATTTTGGATGAACCGCTGATGAAAACGCCGCTGATCACCCGCGAAGGGTATGAAAAACTGAAGCAAGAGATGGATTACTTGTGGCGTACAGAGCGCCCGGAAGTCACCAAAAAAGTGACCTGGGCGGCAAGCCTTGGCGACCGCAGCGAAAACGCCGACTATCAGTACAACAAAAAGCGCCTGCGCGAAATCGACCGCCGGGTACGCTATCTCACCAAGTGTCTGGAACATCTCAAAATCGTTGATTACTCCCCGCAACAGGAAGGCAAAGTGTTCTTTGGCGCATGGGTGGAAATCGAAAACGACGACGGCGATACCAAGCGCTTTCGTATTGTCGGCTATGATGAAATCTTCGGCCGCAAAGACTATATCTCCATCGATTCGCCGATGGCGCGCGCGCTACTGAAAAAAGAAGTCGGCGATCTGGCTATCGTCAACACGCCCGCGGGCGAAGCCAGCTGGTACGTCAACGAAATTGAATACGTGAAATAGAGCCGGAACATTCCGAGAGAACCCGGTCGCGGCTGGCATTTTAGCCTGTCAGTCCGTATAACTATCCCCTGATTTTTGACCCTAAAGATGAATTAAACCGATGATGAATGATTCGCTCTGCCGCATTATTGCGGGTGAACTTCAGGCCAGAGCCGAACAGGTAGAAGCTGCCGTTCGCCTGCTTGATGAAGGGAACACCGTGCCGTTTATTGCACGTTATCGTAAGGAAGTCACCGGCGGTCTGGATGACACGCAGTTGCGTAATCTGGAAACCCGCCTCGGATATCTGCGCGAGCTGGAAGACCGCCGCCAGGCGATCCTTAAGTCGATCGGCGAACAGGGCAAGCTCAGCGAAGCGCTGGAAAAAGCGATTACCGCGACCCTCAGCAAAACCGAACTTGAAGACCTTTACCTGCCGTATAAACCGAAACGCCGTACCCGCGGGCAAATCGCCATTGAAGCCGGTCTGGAGCCGCTGGCCGACCTGCTGTGGAACGAGCCTTCACATGATCCGGAAGCCGAAGCAGCAAAATATATCGATGCTGATAAAGGCGTAGCGGATAGCAAAGCTGCCCTTGACGGCGCGCGCTATATCCTGATGGAGCGCTTCGCCGAAGACGCCGCGCTGCTGGCGAAAGTTCGCGACTACCTGTGGAAAAACGCCCATCTGGTGGCGAGCGTGGTCAACGGCAAGGAAGAAGAAGGCGCTAAATTCCGCGACTACTTCGACCATCATGAACCGATCGCGTCCGTGCCGTCGCACCGCGCGCTGGCGATGTTCCGTGGGCGCAACGAAGGCGTGCTGCAACTGTCACTCAACGCCGACCCGCAGTTTGACGAGCCGCCGAAAGAAAGCCACTGCGAGCAGATCATCATCGATCACCTCGGCCTGCGTCTGAACAACGCCCCGGCGGACAGCTGGCGTAAAGGCGTCGTCAGTTGGACCTGGCGTATCAAGGTGCTGATGCACCTCGAAACCGAACTGATGGGCACCGTGCGCGAGCGCGCGGAAGACGAAGCGATTAACGTTTTCGCCCGTAACCTGCACGATCTGCTGATGGCCGCTCCCGCAGGCCTGCGCGCCACGATGGGCCTCGATCCAGGCCTGCGTACCGGCGTTAAAGTCGCTGTCGTTGACGGTACCGGTAAACTGGTCGCTACCGATACCATCTATCCGCATACCGGGCAGGCCGCGAAAGCCGCCGTCGCCGTGGCGGCGCTGTGCGAGAAACATAACGTCGAGCTGGTCGCTATCGGCAACGGCACCGCGTCCCGCGAGACCGAGCGTTTCTTCCTCGACGTGCAAAAACAGTTCCCGAAAGTCACCGCCCAGAAGGTGATCGTCAGCGAAGCGGGCGCTTCCGTCTACTCCGCCTCCGAACTGGCGGCGCTGGAATTCCCGGATCTCGACGTTTCCCTACGCGGCGCGGTCTCAATCGCCCGTCGCCTGCAGGATCCGTTGGCCGAGCTGGTGAAAATCGATCCGAAATCTATCGGCGTCGGCCAGTACCAACATGACGTCAGCCAGACACAGCTTGCACGCAAGCTGGATGCAGTGGTGGAAGACTGCGTTAACGCCGTTGGCGTCGATCTCAACACCGCCTCCGTCGCGCTGCTGACCCGCGTCGCCGGCCTGACCCGCATGATGGCGCAGAATATTGTCTCCTGGCGCGATGAGAACGGCCAGTTCCAGAACCGCCAGCAACTGCTGAAGGTAAGCCGCCTGGGGCCGAAAGCCTTTGAACAGTGCGCTGGCTTCCTGCGCATCAACCACGGCGACAACCCGCTGGACGCCTCTACGGTTCACCCGGAAGCCTATCCGGTGGTCGAGCGTATTCTGGCCGCCACCCAGCAGGCGCTGAAAGATCTGATGGGTAACAGCAGCGAGCTGCGTAATCTGAAGGCCGTTGATTTCACCGACGATAAGTTCGGCGTGCCAACGGTGTCCGATATCATCAAGGAGCTGGAAAAACCGGGTCGCGATCCGCGTCCTGAGTTTAAAACTGCCCAGTTCGCCGATGGCGTCGAGACCATGAACGACCTGCTGCCGGGCATGATTCTGGAAGGCGCGGTCACCAACGTGACCAACTTCGGCGCCTTCGTCGATATCGGCGTGCATCAGGATGGCCTGGTACATATCTCTTCGCTGTCGAATAAGTTCGTGGAAGACCCGCATACCGTGGTCAAAGCGGGCGATATCGTCAAAGTGAAGGTGATGGAAGTGGACCTGCCGCGTAAACGTATCGCGTTAACCATGCGCCTGGATGAACAACCGGGCGACAGCAACGCGCGCCGCGGCGGCGGTAACGATCGCGCTCAGGGCAACCGTCCGGCGGCGAAAGCGGCGAAGCCGCGCGGTCGCGACGCGCAGCCAGCCGGTAATAGCGCAATGATGGATGCGCTGGCGGCCGCCATGGGCAAAAAACGCTAATCTTCCCTGCCCCTCTTCACGAGGGGCAATTTCCTCTGCGCATTAGTACGCAAACCGCGAACAATATATTCCAGTAACCGATTAATACGCGCGAAATATCAGCTGTGTGTATAAAGTTTCATTCTGTTAACTAATGAAACCTTAATTAAACATTAAGTGAAAAAATTAATTCTTACTTTATTTTCGGCTACAGTAGCGTTCTTGCGTCATATCAAGAAATAAGCAAATTCCCCCGAAAACCGCATTTATTATCCTTGTTATGTATTGATGATACAAACCATTCTCATTATCATCGTTGTTAGTTAAGTTTTATTCTTCTTCGTTGGCTACGGTCCCCGACGCCGCGTTCACGCCGCGTATGGAAATTTTCTTTTCGGTTAGCGATATACAAGTAGGCCCTATGCAATTCACTCCTGATAGTGCGTGGAAAATCACTGGTTTTTCCCGCGATATTAGCCCGGCTTATCGGCAGAAACTGCTTTCACTGGGAATGCTACCCGGTTCTTCATTTAATGTTGTGCGCGTAGCTCCCCTCGGTGACCCTATTCACATTGAGACCCGACGCGTCAGCCTGGTATTACGGAAAAAAGACCTCGCGTTAATTGAACTGGAAGCGGTTGCACAATAACACCTGACCGGCACTAAGAGTCTGAAAAATGAAAAAATTAACCGTTGGTTTAATAGGTAATCCTAATTCCGGCAAAACAACCTTATTCAATCAGTTAACCGGCGCGCGCCAGCGTGTGGGCAACTGGGCGGGAGTCACCGTTGAGCGTAAAGAAGGCGCGTTCAGCACCACCGACCACCAGGTCACCCTGGTCGATCTGCCAGGCACCTACTCACTGACGACAATCTCCTCGCAGACCTCGCTCGACGAACAGATTGCCTGCCACTACATTCTCAGCGGCGACGCCGACCTGCTGATTAACGTTATCGATGCCTCTAATCTTGAGCGTAATCTGTACCTGACGTTGCAGCTGCTGGAGCTGGGCATTCCCTGCGTCGTTGCGCTCAACATGCTGGATATCGCCGAAAAGCAGCAGATCCGCATTGACGTTGACGCGCTGGCCGCCCGCCTCGGCTGCCCGGTTATCCCGCTGGTCTCCACCCGCGGCCGCGGTATCGAAGCGCTAAAAATGGCGCTCGACCGCCACGAACAGAATCAGCCGCTGGAGCTGGTGCACTACCCGCAATCCCTGCAGCGTGAAGCCGATATGCTGGCGCAGGAAATGGATGTTGAAATGCCGCTGCGTCAGCGCCGCTGGCTCGGCTTGCAGATGCTGGAAGGCGATATTTATAGCCGCGCCTTCGCCGGCAACGCCGCCGACAAACTGGATCTGGCGCTGGCCAATCTCAGCAGCGAGATGGACGACCCGGCGCTGTATATCGCCGACGCTCGCTATCAAAGCATTGCCGCCGTTTGCGATGCCGTCAGCAACACCCTGACCGCCGAGCCGAGCCGCTTCACCACGGCGATGGATAAAATCATCCTTAACCGCTTCCTCGGTTTGCCGATCTTTCTGTTCGTGATGTACCTGATGTTCCTGCTGGCCATCAACATCGGCGGCGCGCTGCAGCCGATCTTCGACGCCGGCTCGGTGGCTATCTTCATTCACGGCATTCAGTGGCTGGGTTATACCCTGCACTTCCCGGACTGGCTGACCGTTTTCCTCGCTCAGGGGCTGGGCGGCGGTATCAATACCGTGCTGCCGCTGGTGCCGCAAATCGGCATGATGTACCTGTTCCTCTCCTTCCTGGAGGACTCCGGATATATGGCGCGCGCGGCGTTCGTCATGGACCGCCTGATGCAGGCGCTCGGGCTGCCGGGGAAATCCTTCGTGCCGCTGATCGTCGGCTTTGGCTGTAATGTCCCTTCCGTCATGGGCGCCCGTACGCTGGATGCGCCGCGTGAACGCCTGATGACCATCATGATGGCGCCGTTTATGTCCTGCGGCGCGCGACTGGCGATTTTCGCCGTCTTCGCCGCGGCCTTCTTCGGCCAGAACGGCGCGCTGGCGGTCTTCTCACTGTATGTGCTGGGCATCGTGATGGCGATCCTTACCGGTCTGATGCTCAAATACACCATTATGCGCGGCGAAGCCTCTCCCTTCGTGATGGAGCTGCCGGTGTATCACGTACCGCATATTAAGAGCCTGATTATCCAGACCTGGCAGCGTCTGAAAGGCTTCGTACTGCGCGCCGGTAAGGTGATTGTTATTGTCAGTATCTTCTTAAGCGCGCTGAATAGCTTCTCGCTGAGCGGCAAAGTGGTCGATAACATCAACGACTCGGCGCTGGCCTCGGTCAGCCGGGTAATTACACCGGTGTTTAAACCGATTGGCGTGCATGAAGACAACTGGCAAGCGACCGTCGGCCTGTTCACCGGCGCCATGGCGAAAGAAGTGGTAGTCGGTACGCTGAACACCCTTTACACCGCGGAAGATATCCAGAATGAAGCGTTCAATCCGCAGGAGTTCAACCTTGGCGACGAGCTGTTAGCCGCCGTTGATGAAACCTGGCAGGGTCTGAAAGACACCTTCAGCCTGAGCGTGCTGGCAAACCCAATTGAAGCGAGCAAAGGCGATGGCGAAATGGAAACCGGCGCGATGGGCATGATGGGCAGCAAATTCGGCAGTGCCGCCGCCGCGTACAGTTACCTGATCTTCGTTCTGCTCTACATTCCGTGCATTTCCGTCATGGGTGCGATTGCCCGCGAATCCAGCCGCGGTTGGATGATGTTCTCGGTACTGTGGGGACTCAACATCGCCTATTCGCTGTCGACGCTCTACTACCAGACCGTGAGCTTTAGCCAGCATCCGCGCTACAGCCTGGTGTGCATTCTGGCGGTGATTCTGTTCAACGTGGTGGTCTTTGGCTTGCTGCGTCGGGCGCGGAGCCGGGTGGACGTTTCGCTGCTGACAACGCGTAAAACCCCGGCATCCTGCTGTCAGAGCCCGGCTGGCGATTGTCACTAAGGAGCAATCATCATGGCATCGTTAATTGAAGTTCGCGATATGCTAGCCCTGCAGGGGCGCATGGAGGCCGCGCAGTTGAGCGCCCGCCTGCATACGCCGCAGCCGCTGATCGACGCCATGTTGAGCCGTCTGGAAACCATGGGTAAAGCGGTAAAAATTATCGAAGATGCCGATGGTTGTCTTTCCGGCAGCTGCAAAAGCTGTCCGGAAGGTAAGGCCTGCCTGCGGGAATGGTGGTCGCTACGCTGAATGAACATCCCCGGATGGCGGCTCACGCCTTATCCGGGCTACCCAACGGTACGGAATCGTCGCCCTGCTGAACATCCCCGGATGACGGCCAACGCCTTATCCGAGCTACCCGACGGTACGAAACCATCACCCTGCTGAACATCCCCGGATGGCGGCTAACGCCTTATCCGGGCTACCCAACAGCACGAAACCGTCGCCCTGCTGAACATCCCCGGATGACGGCGAGCGCCTTATCCGGGCTACCCAACAGCACGGAACCGTCGCCCTGCTGAACATCCCCGGATGGCGGCTAACGCCTTATCCGGACTACCCAACAGTACGGAACCGTCGCCCTGCTGAACATCCCCGGATGGCGGCTCACGCCTTATCCGGGCTACCTAACAGCACGGAACCGTAGCCCTGCTAAGCGTAGCGCCAGCAGGGAACATCCCCGGATAGCGGCTCACGCCTTATCCGGGGAGCATCTGATTTACTTATAAACGTCGGCGTTAGCGTGAACGCTCTTCTCGTTCTTCTCGCCAGCAATCACCACGAAGTATTTACCACCCAGCTTATCCGCCTTCTTCGACAGATCGCGTTTCGCGTCCATCGGCGAGGTTGTCTTTGACGTCGTAATGGTACCGACCTTAGTCAGTTTCATCTGCGCGACTTCATCTTTCTGAATCTCTTTCGCCGCGAACGCGCCAAAAGAAAGGGAGCCTATCACCAGAGATGCAACAATACCTGTAACAAGTTTCATAGCCTTTACTCTCCATAAGGTTGTTATTTTTAGTTTGCGGCGGCAAAAATGAAATAATCAACCACCGCAACAACCTAAGTATTACCAGATCCTGGCGATTTACCACGCTCCGCTAAAAATAATTATTCAGCCGATTTTTTAGCGTAATCAGTGGCTCACAGAACGCCTGCGGATGCGAGATAAACGGCGCGTGGGCTGCCTTTTCGAAGACGATAGCCTCGCTTTGCGGCCACCGTTCATTCAACAACGGAATGATTTTGCGCGGCACCAGGCCATCCAGGCGACCATAAAGGCGCAGGAATGGCATCGTCAGCGCGGCGAGCGGTTGACGTAAATCGACGGTCTTGAGGATCTCCAACCCGCCGTTGAGGACGTCGGCAGGCGGCATCGGCAGTGACAACACGGTACCTTTCAGCGCACGAGCATCCTGGCGTGCGCTTTCGGTCCCCATGGTCTGCAGGGCGAGAAAACGCTCGACGGTGCGCTGGAAATCTTCGCTAAGCTGCTGCTGGAAACCGCTCAGCACTTCCGGTTTAATCCCCGGCCACCGTTCACGCGCGCCGAAGCATGGTGACGAGGCTACGGTCACCAATGCCTGCACGCGCTGCGGATACTGTAGCGCGACGAGGCTCGCCACCAACCCGCCCAGGCTCCAGCCGAGCCAAATAGCCTGTTGCGGCGCTTTTTCAACCACCCGCTGCGCCATTTCCTCAAGCGTTAAAGCGCCAAAACCGACGCTGCGCCCGTAACCCGGCAGATCCACCAGGTGCAGCGTAAAATGCGCGGCCAATTCCGGCGTAATGCAATCCCACACGTTGGCATTCAGCCCCCATCCGTGCAGCAGCACAAGATGACAATTTCCTTCGCCCGTGGTTTGCCACCAGATGTCATTCATCAGTTACTGTTCTCTTTTCATCACTATGAGGTGAATTATGCTAACAGCACACAGCTTATGCTGGCTATGCCAAATGCCGTTGGCCATCGCCCGCTGGGGGATATGCTCGCGCTGCACTGCCTCGCTGCTCACACCGCAAACGCTCTGCCCGCAATGCGGTTTGCCGGCGTTAGCGCCTACCGTCCCCTGCGGGCGTTGCCTGCAAAAACCGCCGCCCTGGCGGCGGTTGGTGGCGGTCAATGATTATGTCCCGCCACTGAGCGGGCTGGTGCATCAGCTGAAGTTTGGACATCGTCCGGAACTGGCGCCCGCACTGGCGCGGCTACTCATTTTGCGTTTGCGCCACAGCTGCGGGCTACCGCCCGTAGACCGGATCGTGGGCGTGCCGCTATGGCAGCGTCGCCACTGGCGTAGGGGATTTAATCAAAGTGAAGCGCTGTGTCGCCCGCTGGCGCACTGGACGGGTTGCGCATGGCGCGGCGATTCGTTGACGCGCACCCGGCGCACCGCCACTCAGCATCAACTCAGCGCCAGATTGCGCAAGCAGAACCTGAAAAATGCTTTCCAACTTGAATTATCTGTACGGGGTCACCATATCGCCATTGTGGATGATGTCGTCACAACCGGAAGCACCGTCGCTGAGATATCCCGCCTGCTTTTGCGAAACGGCGCCGCGACGGTTCAGGTATGGTGTTTGTGCCGTACCTTGTAGACCCCCGCTGATGGGCGTATTATAACCCAGTAAAATAGTCAACTATTAGGCCAACGCTATGATCCGTATTTCCGATGCTGCACAAGCGCACTTTGCCAAACTGCTGGCAAATCAGGAAGAAGGGACGCAAATTCGCGTATTTGTGATTAATCCCGGCACCCCAAACGCTGAGTGCGGCGTATCTTACTGCCCACCGGATGCGGTGGAAGACACCGACACGGCGCTGAAATTCGAACAGCTGACCGCATATGTCGATGAACTCAGCGCGCCTTATCTGGAAGATGCTGAAATCGACTTCGTCACCGACCAGCTCGGTTCTCAGCTGACGCTGAAAGCGCCGAACGCTAAAATGCGTAAGGTTTCCGACGACGCCCCGCTGATGGAGCGCGTTGAGTATCTGCTGCAGTCGCAGATCAACCCTCAGCTGGCAGGCCACGGCGGCCGCGTGTCGCTGATGGAAATCACCGAAGACGGCCTGGCTATCCTGCAGTTCGGCGGCGGTTGCAACGGCTGTTCCATGGTCGACGTGACCCTGAAAGAAGGGATCGAGAAGCAGCTGCTGAATGAATTCCCGGAGCTGAAAGGCGTGCGCGATCTGACCGAGCACCAGCGCGGCGAGCACTCCTACTACTAAGCTTTCGTTCCCTGCGCCCGGCGACATTCCGTTTGCCGGGCGACTTCCCCAGCTTTCATGTTACCGCATAACAGTTCTTACTCGCCCGCACTGCAAAAACCCGGCAGAGAGTATGACTTAAGTCTCATATTTAAAATTTACCACGCCTGGGGCATTCTCAAAGCTCACATGTTACCCGTATCATTCACAACAAGCACCACCGATAAAAAATAGCCAGCTCTCCTCTCTCTGGGTCAGGAAAATGCCAGCTTTACGGTGCCAGACATCCTTGTTCCCGTGTGGAACGGATACTGTAGATGTTGAGACTTTAACGTTACCCATAACAAGTTAAGGCCAGGTAAATCATGCCATTAGTCATCGTAGCTATCGGGGTTGCCCTGTTATTGTTGCTGATGATCCGTTTCAAAATGAACGGCTTCATCGCTCTGGTTCTGGTGGCGCTCGCCGTCGGATTAATGCAGGGCATGCCTCTGGATAAAGTCATCGTATCCATCAAGAACGGCGTTGGGGGTACCCTCGGCAGCCTCGCGCTGATCATGGGCTTTGGCGCCATGCTCGGTAAGATGCTGGCGGACTGCGGCGGCGCGCAGCGTATCGCCACCACTCTGATTGATAAATTCGGTAAAAAACATATTCAATGGGCCGTCGTCCTGACCGGTTTCACCGTCGGTTTCGCCCTGTTCTATGAAGTCGGCTTCGTGCTGATGCTGCCGCTGGTGTTCACCATCGCCGCCTCCGCGCGTATCCCGCTGCTGTACGTCGGCGTACCGATGGCCGCCGCGCTGTCAGTCACCCACGGCTTCCTACCGCCGCACCCGGGTCCGACCGCTATCGCCACCATCTTCCATGCTGATATGGGCAAAACGCTGCTCTACGGTACGATTCTGGCTATCCCGACGGTTATTCTCGCCGGTCCGGTTTTTGCCCGCTGCCTGAAAGGCATCGATAAGCCGATTCCGGAAGGTCTGCACAACCCGAAAACCTTTAGCGAAGAAGAGATGCCGGGCTTTGGCGTCAGCGTCTGGACTTCTCTGGTACCGGTGATCCTGATGGCAATGCGCGCCGTTGCCGAAATGATCCTGCCGAAAGGCCACGCCTTCCTGCCGATTGCCGAGTTCTTTGGCGACCCGGTAATGGCGACCCTGATTGCGGTGCTGATCGCGATGTTCACCTTTGGTCTGAACCGCGGCCGTTCGATGGAGCAAATCAACGAGACGCTGACCTCTTCTATCAAAATCATCGCGATGATGTTGTTGATCATCGGCGGAGGCGGCGCCTTCAAGCAGGTGTTGGTTGATAGCGGCATGGATAAGTACATCGCCTCTATCATGCACGAATCCAATATGTCTCCGCTGTTTATGGCATGGTCCATTGCCGCGGTGCTGCGTATCGCGCTGGGTTCAGCGACCGTTGCCGCCATCACCGCGGGCGGTATCGCCGCGCCGCTGATTGCTACCACCGGCGTCAGCCCGGAACTGATGGTTATCGCCGTTGGCTCCGGTAGCGTTATCTTCTCACACGTGAACGATCCAGGTTTCTGGCTGTTCAAAGAGTATTTCAACCTGACCATTGGCGAGACCATCAAGTCCTGGTCAGTGCTGGAAACCATCATTTCCGTATGTGGTCTGATTGGTTGTCTGCTGTTGGGGATGGTGGTGTAACCTTCTCCCTGAGATAAGAAAAGGCCGGGTCCGCATCATGCGCCCGGCCTTTTTGTTGCTCGTTTCCCGGATGGCGGCGCAAAGCGCCTTATCCGGGCTACCCGTAGCCCCGGTAAGCGCAGCGCCACCGGGGAATTTTCTCTGGATTAACGGGATTTACGACGCTTGTCCAGGTCTTTAATCAGCTTATTCACCCGCTCATCGGCAAACATCCGTTCGAGTGTCACGGCAAGTTTACGCCGCCAGTTTGGATACTCAGTACTGGTGCCTGGAATGTTGACCGGTGAAGCCATCTCCAACCAATCTTCCGGCTGCAGCCCTAGCAGGGCGCTATTGCTGTCGGCGATATATCGCTGCATCCCGCGATTGAGCGTTGCGGTCATCGCCATCAGCGACGCCTTATGTCCGGCGCGCTTCGGCAAACAACCGTACCGATGCAGCGCGTCCAGCAACCCCTGCTTCGCCAGCTCGCGATCCGCATACAACCCGCGCAACACCGCCTCGTCCGGATACAGACCCAGCGACTTGCCAAGCGTCAGATCGCCGCTCTCCCAATATCCGCGCAGCGTCGGTAGGTCATGGGTCGTCGCGACCGCCATCGACTGCGGCGGATAAGCTTTCGGCGCGCGGAAGGTTTTATCGTGGTCGTTCTCAAAATAGAGCACTTTGTACGAGTAAACGCCGCGCTTACGCAGCTTACCGACGATTTCAACCGGTACGGTGCCAAGATCTTCGCCGATCACCATGCAGCGATGGCGCTGGCTCTCCAACGCCAGAATCGACAACAAATCATCCACCGGGTACTGCACATAGGCCCCGTGGTCGGCAGTCTCGCCATACGGGATCCACCACAGGCGCAGCACCGACATGACGTGGTCGATACGCAATGCGCCGCAGTTTTGCATATTCGCCCGCAGCAGCTCGATAAACGGCTCATAAGCGCGGGCGACCATGACGTGCGGATCCATCGGCGGCAGCCCCCAGTTCTGCCCCAGCGGGCCGAGGATATCCGGCGGCGCGCCGACAGACGCCTTCAGGCAGTACAGTTCGCGATCGCACCAGGTCTCAGAGCCGCCTTCGGCGACGCCGACCGCCAGGTCGCGATACAGGCCAATCGGCATCGCATCCTGCTGGCTGGTTTGCCAGCAAACGGCAAACTGCGTATAAGCCAACCACTGCAGCCACAGGTAGAAACTCACCTCATCGGCATGCTCTTTGCAGAAGGCCTTCACCTGCGGGCTGGTCGTGCTCTGGTACGCCTTCGGCCATGCCGGCCAACCCCAGCGCATGGGGTCCTGCTGGCTCTGCCAGGCATGCAGCGCATCAAATGCCGCCTGCCAGTAGAGACTTTCACCTTCGCGAAGGACGAATTGACGGAAATCCGCCATTTGCTCGTCTTCGCGAGTCGAAAACTCCGCCCACGCCATGCGCAGCGCGGTCAACTTCAGCGTAGTGACGGCGGTATAATCGACATCATCGGTCTGGCGCGCGGCCTGTAGCGCCTGTTGGGTCGCCGGAAGCTGCCACCACGCCTGCGCGGCGCGGCTGCGATGAAAATCCTCCACCGCGTTAACGTCGATATAGATAACGTTGAGCCAGCGGCGCGACGACGGGCTGTACGGGCTGGCGCTCTCCGGGTTGGCCGGATACAGCGCGTGAATCGGGTTGAGGCCGATAAACGCGCCGCCGCGACGGGCGATTTCCGGCAGCATAGCGCGTAAATCGCCGAAATCGCCGATCCCCCAGTTTTTCTCAGAGCGCAGGGTATACAGCTGGACGCAGGCCCCCCACAGCTTTTTCCCCTCTTTCAACGCCGACGGTTCATAGCAGCGCGCCGGGGCCACGATCGCCCGGCAGTGCCAGCGCTCGCCATCCCGCGTCAGGGTTAGCGTGTGATAACCTTCCGGCAATCTTCCCGGCAGCGTCAACGTCTCACCGCCGCGCGCCTCTCCCTGATACTGCTTGCCTTCTTCAGTGGTCAGCAGCCAGTGGAATGCGCCGCGGCCCGCCACCGGCAGCTGCATTTTCTTACCATGGGTAAAAACCTGCACCGTCGGTAGCGGCTCTACCGCCGCTTTCGCGGCGGCAGGAGCACGATGCATGGCATCCAGCAAACGCTGTTTGGTGGCCGCCGCGATCGACTGCGGCTGCCCGTGCGCGTTGATATAACTGGGGCTGATCCCTGCCGCCAGCGCGGCATTATCAAGGCGTTTATTCTCCATAGGCCTGTCCTTAGCGTTTTGCCTGCCAAATACGTTGCTGATAATCGCGAATGGAACGGTCCGAGCTGAACATGCCGCAGCGCGCGGTGTTGAGGATCGCCGCGCGGGTCCAGGCTTCCTGGTCGCGATACAGCTCATCAACCTGTTTCTGCGCCGCGACATAGGCGGCAAAGTCGGCCAACACCAGGTAGGGGTCGCCGCCTTTCAGCAGACTGTGCAGCATCTGATCAAAAGCGTGTTTGTCGCCGCCGCTGTATTTGCCGCTCTCCAGCTCTTTCAGCACCGCATCCAGCAGTTTATCCTTCTTGCGCCATTTCAGCGGATCGTAGCCTTTTGCTTTCAGCGCTTTCACCTCTTCCACCGTGTGGCCGAAGATAAAGATGTTGTCCTCGCCGACCTGCTCAGCGATTTCGACGTTGGCGCCGTCAAGCGTGCCGACGGTCAGCGCGCCGTTCAGCGCCAGCTTCATGTTGCCGGTACCGGAAGCCTCTTTACCCGCCGTCGAGATTTGCTCGGAGACATCCGCCGCCGGGATCAGCATTTCCGCCGCCGACACGCAGTAATCCGGCAAGAAGACCACTTTCAGCTTATCGCCCACCAGCGGATCGTTGTTGATCGCTTCGGCAACCTTGTTGATCGCCAGGATGATGTTCTTCGCCAGGTAGTAACCTGGTGCGGCTTTGGCGCCGAACAGGAACACGCGTGGCACGCGATCGGCCTGCGGGTTTTCGCGGATCTCTTTGTACTGCGCCAGAATATTCAGCAGATTGAGGTGCTGGCGTTTGTACTCGTGCAGGCGCTTAATCTGGATATCGAAAATCGCCTGCGGGTTGATGTCGATGCCGGTGCGCAGCTTAACGAACCTGGCGAGACGCACTTTATTGGCCTGCTTGATATCGCGATAAACCTGACGGAATTTCGCGTCATCGGCATATTTCTCCAGCTTAATCAGCTGGTCGAGATCGTTGGCCCACTCTTTCTTCAGCGTTTTATCCAGCAGCGCGGCCAGCGCCGGGTTACACTGTTTAATCCAGCGACGCGGCGTGATGCCGTTGGTCACATTATGGAATTTGTTCGGCCACAGCAGGTGATATTCCGGGAACAGATCCTTCACCACCAGCTCAGAGTGCAGCGCCGCGACACCGTTGACCGCAAAGCCGCTCACCACGCACATATTCGCCATCCGCACCTGCTTGTCATGCACCACAGCCAGCTTCGCCCAGACCGGCTTATTACCCGGCCAGGTTTTCTCCACCAGCCGTTTAAATCTGTCGTTAATCTCTTTGATGATCTGCATATGGCGCGGCAGCAACGCTTTCACCAGCTTCTCGTCCCAGCACTCCAGCGCTTCCGGCATCAGGGTATGGTTGGTGTAAGCGAAGGTTTTGCTGGTGATGGCCCACGCCTCTTCCCAGCTCATCTGATGCTCATCGAGCAGCACGCGCAGCAGTTCCGGGATGGCGATGGTCGGATGGGTATCGTTCAGTTGGATAACTTCGTAATCCGCCAGCTCATGCAGCTTGCGGCCCGCCAGGTGATGGCGACGCAAAATATCGGCCACCGAGCAGGCGCACTGGAAGTACTGCTGCATCAGGCGCAGTTTTTTGCCCGCCTGATGGTTGTCGTTCGGGTACAGGACTTTGGTCAGTTTTTCCGCGTCGATACCTTGCTGCTCCGCGCGCAGGAAATCGCCGTCGTTAAATTTGGTCAGGTTGAACGGATGGGCATGTCTGGCCTGCCACAGGCGCAGCGGCTGCGCGACGTTGTTGCGATAACCCAGCACCGGCAGATCCCAGGCTTCGCCGATCATCACGAATGCTGGCTGCCATTCGCCGTTTTTACTAACTTTGCCGCCAATGCTGACCTGCACATCCAGCGCGTTGTTGTGGCGGAACCACGGATAGCTGCCGCGTCCCCAGTCATCCGGCGCTTCCATCTGCTGGCCGTCATCGAAGGACTGGCGGAACAGGCCGTACTGATAGTTCAGGCCATAACCGGTCGCCGACTGGCCGACGGTAGCCATTGAATCCAGGAAACAGGCCGCCAGACGGCCCAGGCCGCCGTTGCCCAACGCCGGATCGGTCTCTTCTTCCAGCAAGTCGGTCAGGTGGATGTCATACGCCTGCAGCGTTTCGCTCACGCCTTCATACCAACCGAGATTGAGCAGGTTGTTGCCGGTCAGGCGGCCAATCAGGAATTCCATCGAGATGTAGTTAACGTGGCGCTGTCCTTTCACGGCTTTCGCCGCGGGTTGCGCCGCCAGAAGCTCCGCCAGCGCGCCACTGACCGCCTGCCACCACTGGCGCTGGGTCATCTCTGCGGCTGACGATAAACCGAAACGCTGCCACTGACGCGTCAGTGCAGCCTGAAACTGAGCTTGGTTAAAAGAAGTCTGTGACATAAGAAATCCGGGTCCTTTACTAAAACGTTAGCCTTAGTGTGCCGACCTCCCGATGCCGCTGCCTCATCCCGAGGGGGATTAGGCAGGGAGGAGTGGCAGGGATGAGCGAAAATTGTGATCGCGGCCACTTTAACGTTAGCCCGTCGCCGGCAATTCACTGCCTTATTCCGCGTTCAGAACAATAAAATCGCCAGTGTAGTAAGCCGTAAATTTGTTACAGTGCAATTCATGCAGAAAAACAAAATGCTCTTCTGCGGTTATCGAGAAATAAAAAATAAACCACCCACAGAATAAAAAGACGCCATGACAAAAATACGTGAAATAGATTAAGCCTAAGAATTCAATGAGGATAACTTAATAAAAACAATCAACTACAAAAAACGGTATTAAAAGTGATTTATTACCGGGCGAAACCGTCAGGAACTGAGGTGTGACGCGCACTGGTACCGGTTTAGGTTCCGTTAAAAACCTAAATGAGGATTTGTGACCCAGTGCAAATTCGAGAGCATCAATTTTGGACATAACTTGCAATAATTTTCATTATCGCCGACCTTAGGAGTTATTAATTACGAAGCGCAAAAAAAATCCCCATTCCTTTCTTGCACAGCGAAATAGTGAACTATGTTGATTCCGTCTAAATTAAGTCGTCCGTCCCGTCTCGAACACACCGTGGTTCGCGAGCGGTTACTGGCGAAACTTTCCGGCGCGAACAATTATCGTCTCGCGTTGGTGACCAGCCCGGCAGGTTACGGCAAAACCACGCTCGTTTCGCAGTGGGCTTCGGGTAAGCATGACCTCGGCTGGTTCTCGCTTGATGAAGGCGACAACCAGCAGGAGCGCTTCGCCAGCTATCTGATTGCAGCCATCCAACAGGCTACCGGCAGCCACTGCGCCGCCAGCGAAGCCATGGTGCAAAAGCGCCAGTACGCCAGCCTGCCATCGCTGTTTGCGCAGCTTTTTATCGAACTCGCCGACTGGCAGCGCCCGCTGTATCTGGTGATCGATGATTACCATCTGATTAATAACCCGGTTATCCACGACGCGATGCGCTTCTTCCTGCGCCATCAGCCGGAAACCATGACTCTGGTGGTGCTGTCGCGCAACCTGCCGCAGTTGGGGATCGCCAACCTGCGCGTACGTGAACAATTACTCGAAATCGGCAGCCAACAGTTGGCTTTTACTCATCAGGAAGCGAAACAATTTTTCGATTGCCGCCTTTCCTCGCCAATTGAGGCCGATGACAGCAGCCGCCTGTGCGATGACGTCGCTGGCTGGGCCACCGCCCTCCAGCTCATCGCCCTCTCCGCCCGGCAGAAAAATAGCTCCGCCCACCACTCCGCCCGCCGCCTCGCCGGGATAAACGCCAGCCATCTTTCCGATTATCTCGTCGATGAAGTCCTGGATAACGTCGATGCCCGCACCCGCAGCTTCTTATTAAAAAGCTCGCTGTTGCGTTCGATGAATGACGCGCTGATCGTCCGCGTCACCGGCGAAGAGAACGGCCAGATGCAGCTGGAAGAGATCGAACGTCAGGGACTGTTCCTGCACCGGATGGACGATTCCGGCGAATGGTTCCGTTATCACCCGCTGTTCGGTAATTTCCTGCGCCAGCGCTGCCAATGGGAAATGGCGACTGAACTCCCGGAAATTCACCGCGCCGCCGCCGAGGCGTGGATGGCGCAGGGCTTCCCGACGGAAGCCATTCATCACGCGCTCGCCGCTGGCGACGCCGCCATGTTGCGCGATATTCTGCTCAACCACGCCTGGGGCATGTTCAACCATAGCGAGCTTGGGCTGCTGGAGCAGTCGCTGGCGGCACTGCCGTGGTCAAACCTGCTGGAAAACCCGCGGCTGATCCTGCTGCAAGCCTGGCTGATGCAGAGCCAGCACCGCTATAGTGAAGTGAATACCCTGCTGGCCCGCGCCGAGCAGGAGATGGATGTCGAAATGGATACCGCGATGCACGGCGATTTCAACGCCCTGCGCGCGCAGGTGGCAATTAACGCCGGCGATCAGGATGAAGCGGAACGCCTGGCGATGGTGGCATTGGATGAGCTGCCGCTGGCCAACTATTACAGCCGCATCGTCGCCACCTCCGTTCACGGCGAAGTGCTGCACTGCAAAGGCCTGCTGAGCAAATCGCTGGCGGTGATGCAGCAGACCGAACAGATGGCCCGCCGTCACGATGTCTGGCACTACGCCCTGTGGAGCATGATCCAGCAGAGCGAAATTCTCTTCGCCCAGGGCTTCCTGCAGGCGGCATGGGAGATTCAGGATAAAGCGTTCCAGCTTATTCGTGACCAGCACCTTGAACAGCTGCCGATGCATGAGTTCCTGCTGCGCATTCGCGCGCAGCTACTGTGGGCCTGGGCGCGCCTTGATGAAGCGGAAGGCTGTGCCCGCAACGGCATCACGGTACTGGCAGGCTATCAGCCGCAGCAGCAGTTGCAGTGCCTGGCGCTGATGGTGCAGTGCTCGCTGGCCCGCGGCGATCTCGACAACGCCCGCAGCCAGCTCAATCGCCTGGAAAACCTGTTGGGCAACGGCCATTATCACAGCGACTGGGTTTCCAACGCCGATAAGGTGCGCGTGATCTACTGGCAGATGACCGGCGACAAGACCGCGGCGGCCAACTGGCTGCGCCAGACGCCGAAGCCGGAATTCGCCAATAATCACTTCCTGCAGAGCCAGTGGCGTAATATCGCCCGCGCGCAGATCCTGCTCGGCGATGTTGATTCCGCCGAAATGGTGCTGGAAGAGTTAAACGAAAACGCCCGCTCGCTACGCTTGATGAGCGATATCAACCGCAATCTGCTGCTGTTGAACCAACTGTACTGGCAGGCGGATCGCAAGAGCGACGCGCAAAAAGCGCTGCTGGAAGCCTTAACCCTGGCCAACCGCACCGGCTTCATCAACCACTTCGTGATTGAAGGCGAAGCCATGGCGCAGCAATTGCGCCAGCTGATTCAGCTCAATACGCTGCCGGAACTGGAGCAGCATCGCGCGCAGCGGATCCTGCGCGATATCAACCAGCATCATCGCCACAAATTCGCCCACTTCGACGAAAGCTTCGTCGAGCGCCTGCTCAACCACCCGGAAGTGCCGGAGCTTATCCGCACCAGCCCGCTGACCCAACGCGAATGGCAGGTATTAGGGCTTATTTACTCTGGCTACAGCAACGAGCAGATCGCCGGCGAACTGGATGTCGCGGCAACCACCATCAAAACGCATATTCGTAATCTGTATCAGAAGCTTGGGGTGGCGCACCGCCAGGATGCCGTTCAGCATGCCCAGCGGTTGCTCAAAATGATGGGATACGGCGTCTGACGCCGCTTAGCACAACTCCAACTGCAGATTGTTGTCTTTAATCACCTTCAGCACGCCAGCAGGCGGCATGACATCGGTGTAGACCGCATCGACCATACTGATGCTGCCCATATTCACCATCGCATTACGGCCAAACTTCGAGTGATCCACCACCAGCATCACATGACGCGAGTTCTCGATAATCGCCCGCTTGGTACGCACTTCATGGTAATCAAATTCCAGCAGCGAACCGTCGCTATCAATGCCGCTGATGCCGAGAATGCCGAAATCGAGACGGAACTGGGAGATAAAATCGAGCGTCGCTTCACCGATGATCCCGCCGTCGCGGCTGCGCAGCTCGCCGCCAGCGAGAATAATACGAAAATCATCTTTCACCATCAGCGTATTGGCGACGTTGAGGTTGTTGGTCACGATCCGCAGGTCATTGTGATTGAGCAGCGCGTGCGCGACCGCCTCCGGCGTGGTGCCGATATCGATAAACAGCGTCGCGCCGTCGGGAATTTCGCTCGCCACTTTACGCGCGATGCGCTCTTTTTCCGCGGTCTGGGTCGCTTTCCTGTCGTGCCACGAGGTGTTGACCGAGCTTGAAGGCATCGCTGCGCCGCCGTGGTGGCGCAGGATCATTTTTTGTTCCGCTAAATCATTCAAGTCGCGACGGATAGTCTGCGGGCTGACGGCAAACTGCTCGACCAGCTCTTCGGTACTGACGTATCCCTGTTTTTTTACCAGCTCGATAATCGCGTCATGACGTTGTGTTTGTTTCATGAAATGTCCCTGGAAGAAGGTGCTCACTTATCAGGCGTTATTGTCAGGCCAGCGGGCAAACAACCTGCCCGCTGGAAAAGTCCTTACGCTCGTTTTCGCACATGTAACGTATCGACGAACGCCATCGCCAGGCCGACAACCAGGCCCGCCACGTGCGCACCGTTGGCGATCGACATGCCGAAAACATCAAACCATCCCGCCACTAACCACACTAAAGAGAAGAGGATCAGGCCGCGTTGCAGATAGATGCCGCTCTGCGGATCGCGTTCACCACGCAGCCAAACATAGCCCATCAACGCGTAGACCACGCCCGACAAACCACCGAACCACGGACCGCTGACCTGATGCTGGACAAACCCGCTCAACAGGGCGCTGATGACGGTAATCACCACTAATTTACCGCTGCCGATGCGCTTCTCTACCGCACCGCCGAGGTACCACCACCATAGCAGGTTAAACAGAATATGCATCAGCGAGAAGTGCATGAAAGCATGGGTAAGATAGCGCCAGGCTTCGAATTTCAGTGAAGGATCGTAGGGCCAGGCGAGCCAAATCATCACCGGCTGATCGCCGAGCGCATTCTGCAGCACGAAGACCACAATACAGGCCAACAGAATCGCCCACGTAAACGGCCCGGCGTTATGACGCAAGGTGGCTAAAAACGGGAAGCGCTGATAGTGCAGCCCGCTATTGGTATGCCCCGATTGCCAGCTGGCGGCGAGATAACGCGGGTCGGCCGGGTTTTCGAGAAAACGAGCCAGCTCGGCCTGCACCCGCTCGGTCTGGCTTTCATCGGCCAACCAGACGTCGCTCTGCGTGTGTTGTTGAATCGTCAGAATGACCCCCTGCGTCGCCATATAGTCGACAAACGCCTGGGCCACGCGCGGGTTGGCAAAAGAGGTAATCATTAACATACAGCGAGTCGCTTATTCCACACAAAGGGAGCTAGTATATACCGTACCGCGCTTATAGCGAGCCGTGCGCGACTTCCGCCGGGAAATGACGATGCCAGGCGTCAAACCCGCCATCAACGCTGTAGACCTGATCGAAGCCCTGCTGCAGCAGATACTGTGCGGCACCTTTACTGCTGTTGCCGTGGTAGCACATTACCATCACCGGCGTCTCAAAGTCGTTATCGCGCATAAATGCGCCCAGCGTATCGTTAGTCAGATGAAACGCTCCCGGCGTATGCCCCATAGCAAAACTCTGCGGGTCGCGGATGTCGACCAGTACCGCCGCCTGCTGCTGCAGTTTCTGGTGCGCTTCTTCTACGTTGATACATTCAAATTGTTCCATGGCTCTCTTCTCTATTTCGCTTCATGACGGGCGGTGACCGGCCCTGATTTTACCCTCTAGTGTACCGCCAGGCGGTAAATAAACGCCAATATGTTACATGTGTCACTCTGAAATGTTTTTTTGATGTTACCAAAAGCGCGTTTGTTTGCTATAGTGAGCGATATCGAACATTTATGAGCTTAAACGAAAGCGAACGAGGTGCGAGCGTGGAAATCAAAGATCTGATTGTGATAGGCGGAGGCATCAACGGTGCCGGTATCGCGGCAGACGCCGCCGGACGCGGTTTATCCGTGCTGATGCTGGAAGCGAGAGACCTTGCCTGCGCCACCTCAAGCGCCAGCTCAAAACTGATTCACGGTGGCCTGCGCTACCTTGAACACTACGAATTCCGCCTGGTCAGCGAAGCGCTGGCGGAACGTGAAGTGTTATTAAAAATGGCCCCGCATCTCGCCTTCCCGATGCGCTTTCGTTTACCGCACCGCCCGCACCTGCGCCCGGCGTGGATGATTCGTATTGGTCTGTTTTTATACGATCACCTCGGTAAACGCACCAGTCTGCCGAGTTCCAGCGGTTTGCGCTTTGGCGCGGAATCCGTGCTGAAGCCTGAAATCGTGCGCGGTTTCGAATATTCCGACTGCTGGGTAGACGATGCGCGCCTGGTGCTCGCCAACGCCCAAATGGTGGTACGCAAAGGTGGCGAGGTTCGCACCCGTACCCGCGCTATCTCAGCAAAACGCGAAAACGGACTGTGGGTCGTTGAAGCGGAAGATATCGATAGCGGTGAGAAATTTACCTGGCACGCGCGTGGTCTGGTGAACGCTACCGGCCCGTGGGTGAAACACTTCTTCGATGAGGGAATGCACCTGCGCTCACCTTATGGCATCCGCCTGATTAAAGGCAGCCACATCGTGGTTCCGCGCGTACATACCCAGAAGCAGGCCTACATTCTGCAAAACGAAGACAAGCGTATCGTATTCGTGATCCCATGGATGGATGAATTCTCGATTATCGGCACCACCGACGTCGAGTACAAAGGCGACCCGAAAGCGGTGGCGATCGATGATAAAGAGATCAACTACCTGCTGGACGTCTACAACGCGCACTTTAAAAAGACGCTATCGCGCGACGATATCGTCTGGACTTACTCCGGCGTACGTCCGCTGTGCGATGACGAATCTGATTCCCCGCAGGCGATTACCCGCGACTATACGCTCGATATTCATGATGAGAACGGCCAGGCGCCGCTACTGTCGGTATTCGGCGGTAAGCTCACCACCTACCGCAAGCTGGCGGAACACGCGCTGGAAAAACTCACCCCGTATTATCAGGGAATTGGCCCGGCATGGACCAAAACTGCGGTACTGCCTGGCGGCGATATCGGCGGCGACCGTGACGACTACGCAGCGAAACTGCGCCGTCGCTTCTCATTTATCAGCGAATCGATGGCTCGCCACTATGCCCGCACTTATGGCAGCAATAGCGAGTGGATCCTTGGCGAAGCGGCTTCTGTTGCCGATTTAGGCGAAGACTTCGGCCATGAGTTTTATGAGGCCGAGCTGAAATACCTGGTCGAACACGAATGGGTGCGCAGCCTCGACGATGCCATCTGGCGCCGTACCAAACAAGGTATGTGGCTGAACGCCGAACAGCAGGCGCGCATTAGCGAGTGGCTGGCGCAGCACGTGGGAAAGTCTGAACTGTCGTTAGCATCGTAACATACCCCGGGTTACATCACGACGCAGATCCGTAGCCTCGCTGAGCGCAGCGCGAGCGGAGAACTCCCCCGGGTTGCGGCTTACGCCTGACCCGGGCTACATCACCGCGCAAACCCGTAGCCCCGCTGAGCGTAGCGCGAGCGGAGAACTCCCCCTGGTTGCGGCTTACGCCTGACCCGGGTTACATCACGACGCAGATCCGTAGCCCCGCTGAGCCGTAGCGCGAGCGGAGAACTCCTCCGGGTTGCGGTTTACGCCTGACCCGGGCTACATCACCGCGCAAACCCGTAGCCCCGCTGAGCGTAGCACGAGCGGGGAAATCCCCCGGGTTGCGGCTTACGCCTGACCCGGGCTACATCACGGCGCAGATCCGTAGCCCCGCTGAGCGCAGCGCGAGCGGGGAAATCCCCCGGGTTGCGGCTTACGCCTGACCCGGGCTACATCACGACGCAGATCCGTAGCCCCGCTGAGCGCAGCGCGAGCGGGGAAATCCCCCGGGTTGCGGCTTACACCTGACCCGGGCTACATCACGACGCAGATCCGTAGCCCCGCTGAGCGCAGCGCAAGCGGGGAACTCCCCCAGGTTGCGGCTTACGCCTGACCCGTGCTACACACGGCGCAGATCCGTAGCCCCGCTGAGCGTAGCGCAAGCGGGGAACTCCCCCGGGTTGCGGCTTACGCCTGACCCGGGTTACATCACGACGCAGATCCGTAGCCCCGCTGAGCGTAGCGCGAGCGGAGAACTCCCCCGGGTTGCGGCTTACGCCTGACCCGGGCTACACACGGCGCAGATCCGTAGCCCCGCTGAGCGTAGCAAGAGCGGGGAAATCCCCCGGGATACATCACCGCGCAAACAGAAACGGGGCCTGCTGGCCCCGTTTTGCTGATACTTACCCGATTACAGACGAACCGGGTCGATATGCCAGATATATTTGGCGTATTCCTGAATCGTGCGGTCGGAAGAGAAATAACCCATATTGGCGATATTCATCATCGCCTTATTGGCCCACTCCTCCGGATGACGGTACAGCTCATCCACTTTATCCTGGCAATCCACGTAGCTACGGTAATCCGCCAGCACCTGATAGTGGTCGCCGAAGTTAATCAGCGAATCCAGCAGGTCGCGATAGCGGCCAGGTTCCGATGGGCTGAACAAACCGGTGCCAATCTGCGTCAGCGCCTGATGCAGTTCCAGATCCTGTTCATAGTAGTCACGCGGTTTGTAGCCGTTGTTGCGCAGGGCCTCCACCTCTTCCGCGGTATTGCCGAAGATAAAGATATTATCCTCGCCGACGTGCTCCAGCATCTCGACATTCGCGCCATCCAGGGTACCGATCGTCAGCGCGCCATTGAGACCGAACTTCATATTGCTGGTGCCGGACGCTTCCGTCCCCGCCAGCGAGATCTGCTCAGAGAGATCCGCCGCCGGAATAATCAGCTGCGCCAGACTCACGCTGTAGTTGGGGATAAATACCACTTTCAGCTTGTCGCCAATCTGCGGATCGTTATTCACCACCGCCGCCACATCGTTGATCAGATGAATAATATGCTTCGCCATGTAGTAGGCCGAAGCGGCCTTACCGGCGAAAATATTCACCCGCGGCACCCACTCCGCCTGCGGATCGGCTTTGATCCGATTGTAGCGGGTGATCACGTGCAGGATATTCATCAGCTGGCGCTTATATTCGTGGATGCGTTTAATCTGCACGTCATACAGCGCCTTCGGATTCACCACCACGTTAAGCTGCTGGGCGATATAGTTGGCCAGCCGCTGCTTGTTCTCAAGTTTGGCGTGGCGCACCGCCTGATTCACCGTCGGGTAATCGATATGCTGCAGCAGGTCGCTCAGTTGACTCAGATCGGTACGCCAGGTGTGGCCGATATTCTCATCCAGCACCTGCGACAACGACGGGTTAGCCAGCGCCAACCAGCGTCGCGGCGTCACGCCATTGGTGACGTTGGTGAAGCGCATCGGGAAAATCTTCGCAAACTCGGCAAACAGCGACTCAACCATTAAGCGCGAATGCAGCTCGGAAACGCCGTTCACTTTATGGCTGATCACCACCGCTAGCCACGCCATACGCACCCGGCGGCCGTTGGACTCATCGATAATCGACGTGCGGCTGAGCAGCGCGGTATCGTTGGGATACTGCTCCTGCAACGTCTTGAGGAAGTAGTCGTTAATCTCGAAAATAATTTGCAGATGACGCGGCAGAATTTTACCCAGCATATCGACCGGCCAGGTCTCCAGCGCTTCGCTCATCAGCGTGTGGTTGGTATAGGAGAAGACCTGACAGGTCACCTCGAAGGCCTCATCCCAGCTAAATTTATGCTCGTCGATCAGCAGGCGCATCAGCTCGGGGATCGACAGCACCGGGTGGGTATCGTTGAGATGAATGGCGATTTTATCCGCCAGATTATCGTAGGTTCGGTGTAGCTGATAGTGACGACTGAGAATATCCTGCACCGTCGCTGAGACGAGGAAATACTCCTGCCGCAGGCGCAACTCGCGCCCGGAATAGGTGGAGTCATCCGGATAGAGCACGCGCGACACGTTCTCAGAGTGGTTCTTATCTTCCACCGCCGCGAAGTAATCGCCCTGGTTGAATTTACCGAGATTGATTTCGCTACTGGCCTGCGCGCTCCACAGCCGTAAGGTATTGGTGGCGTCGGTATCAAAGCCAGGGATAATCTGATCGTAGGCTTCGGCGATGATCTCTTCGGTTTCGATCCAGTGGGTGTGTTTACCTTCCTGCTGCACACGGCCGCCGAAACGCACTTTATAGCGCGTATTGTAGCGCTCGAATTCCCACGGGTTGCCGTACTCCAGCCAGTAATCCGGCGACTCTTTCTGCCGCCCATCGACGATGTTCTGTTTGAACATGCCGTAGTCGTAACGAATGCCGTAGCCACGGCCAGGAAGACCCAGCGTCGCCAGCGAATCGAGGAAGCAAGCGGCCAGGCGCCCTAAGCCGCCGTTGCCTAAGCCAGGGTCGTTCTCTTCATCAATCAGCTCTTCCAGATCGAGCCCCATATCGGCCAGCGCATTATTAACATCTTCATAAATCCCTAACGACAACAGCGCGTTAGAAAGGGTACGGCCAATCAAAAATTCCATCGACAGGTAGTAGACCTGACGCACTTCCTGCGACAACTGGGCGCGGTTTGAACGCAGCCAGCGCTCGACCAAACGGTCGCGCACGGCGAACAGGGTGGCGTTCAACCATTCGTGTTTGTTCGCTATCGCCGGATCTTTACCGATGATAAACATCAGCTTATACGCGATAGAATGCTTTAACGCCTCAACGCTCAGCGTGGGTGACGCATAACTAAAGGGTGCATTCATAGCCATAGCTCCTGTGGTTACATCAAGCGTTGATAGAGTTCGCGATAAGATTTCGCCGCCACCTGCCAACTAAAGTCCATATTCATCGCCTGACGCTGGACGTAACGCCACAGCGACGGTCGCGACCACAACACAAAGGTGCGCCGGATGGCCCGCAGCAACGCCACCGCATTGCTGTCTTCAAAGACGAATCCGCTGGCGACGCCGTCGGCGAGGTTTTCCAACGAACAGTCGGCGACAGTATCGGCGAGACCGCCGGTGCGGCGCACCAGCGGCAGAGTGCCATATTTCAGCCCATACAGCTGAGTCAGGCCGCACGGCTCAAAGCGGCTGGGAACCAGAATCACATCGGCGCCGCCCATGATGCGGTGCGAAAACGCCTCGTGATAACCAATCTGTACGCCGACCTGCCCCGGATGTTCGGCGGCGGCGGCAAGGAAGCCTTCCTGCAGCACCGGGTCGCCGGCCCCCAACAGCGCCAGTTGTCCGCCCTGTTCGAGCAGACCCGGCAGCGCTTCCAGCACTAAATCCAGTCCTTTCTGGCTGGTCAGGCGGCTGACCACGGCGAACAGCGGCGCTTTATCATCCACCTTCAACCCCATGGCGATTTGCAACTGTCGTTTATTCTCGGCCTTCTCTTCCAGACAATCGCGGTCATAGCGCGACGCCAGCAACAGGTCGCTGTGCGGATTCCAGATGCTGTCATCCACACCGTTAAGAATGCCGGATAAACGCCCCTCGTGCTGACGCTGGCGCAGCAACCCTTCCATCCCGTAGGCATATTGCGGTTCGGTGATTTCCCGCGCGTAGGTCGGGCTTACCGCCGTAATATGGTCGGCATAGTACAACCCGGCCTTGAGGAAGGAGATCTGGCCGTTAAACTCAAGGCCGTGCATGTTATAAAACGACCACGGCAGCTCTATCTCATTCATATGCCAGGAGTAAAACATCCCCTGGTAGGCAAGGTTATGTACCGTAAACACCGACTTCGCCGGGTGGCCGCGCGCCGCCAGATAGGCAGGGGTCAGGCCCGCGTGCCAGTCATGGGCGTGTACCACCTCCGGTCGCCAGAACGGATCCAGCCCGCAGGCCATCTCGCTGCCGACCCAACCGAGCAGCGCAAAGCGCAGCACGTTGTCGGTATAGGCGTTCATGTTGGCGTCGTGATAAGGGCTCCCAGGGCGATCGTAGAGATGCGGGGCATCGATCAGATAAATGCCAACGCCGTTAAAATGGCCGAACAGCAGGGTAATGCGCCCGGCAAAGGTATCCCGGCGGGTCACCACCTGCGCGTCGGTGATCCCGCGTCGGATATCCGGATACCCCGGCAGCAGCACGCGGGTATCTACGCCGTCAGCGATCTGCGCCGCCGGCAGCGCGCCGATCACATCAGCCAGGCCGCCGGTTTTTAACAACGGGAACATCTCTGAACATACGTGTAAAACCTGCATTATCGCTCCTGTTTGTGCCCCAGTTTCCGCAGCATGTCGCGGGTTACCAGCACGATACCTTCCTCTGAACGGTAGAAGCGGTTGGCATCTTCTTCCGCATTTTCGCCAATTACCATGCCTTCAGGGATGACGCAGGCGCGGTCAATCACGCAGCGGCGCAGGCGGCACGAGCGCCCGACCCAAACATCTGGCAATAAGACTGCCGAATCAATGTTACAAAACGAATTCACCCGCACTCGCGGGAATAGCACCGACTGCACCACCACCGAACCGGAAATAATGCAGCCGCCGGAAACCAGCGAGTTCAGCGTCATGCCGTGGCTACCGGAACGATCCTGAACGAATTTCGCGGGCGGCAGCGATTCCATATGGGTGCGAATTGGCCAGTTCTGGTCGTACATATCCAGCTCCGGGGTCACCGATGCCAGGTCGAGGTTGGCTTTCCAGTAGGCTTCTAACGTCCCAACATCACGCCAGTACGGTTCGGAATCCGGGTCGGATTGCACGCAGGATAGTGGGAAAGGATGTGCATAAGCCATGCCAGCTTCGGTAATTTTCGGGATGATGTCTTTGCCGAAGTCGTGGCTGGAGTTTTCGTTGAGATCGTCGGCGGCCAGCAGCTCATAAAGGTAATCCGCATCAAAGATATAGATACCCATACTGGCCAGCGAGCGCGTGGCGTCGTTCGGCATCGCTGGCGGGTTGGCCGGTTTTTCAACGAACTCGATAATTTTCTCGCTTTCATCGACGGCCATGACGCCAAAGGCGGATGCCTCTTCAATGGGCACCGGCATGCACGCAACGGTGCAGCGCGCCCCTTTTTCGACATGGTCGATCAGCATCCGCGAATAGTCTTGTTTGTAGATATGGTCGCCGGCGAGGATCACCACGTATTCCGCCTTGTAGCGGCGAATAATATCGAGGTTCTGCGTCACCGCATCTGCCGTGCCGCGATACCAGTTTTCACCGTGTACGCGTTGTTGCGCTGGCAGCAGATCGACGAATTCATTCATCTCCTCGCTGAAGAAGGACCAACCGCGCTGGATATGCTGCACCAGGGTGTGCGACTGATATTGGGTAATCACGCCAATACGGCGGATACCTGAGTTAATGCAGTTAGATAATGCGAAGTCGATAATACGGAACTTACCGCCAAAGTGGACAGCAGGTTTCGCGCGCTTAATGGTTAAATCCTTAAGCCGGGTACCGCGCCCGCCAGCGAGGATCAGCGCCACGGACTTGAGAGGAAGTTGACGCGCCAGCATCAACGGATCGTTCTTTTCTAGCCTAACCATGATTAACTCCTTTTTACTTCCCTGCTTTACGGCCCGCGGCTGAAAAGGCGCGCCGAAAACCCCCAGGGATTACGACCTTTGAAATACGCACACTCCGTGCGCGGGCCCATGCCAGACAGCCATGATGACCGGATTATCCTCTCCGGCGAATGGAGGAACGGCGCGCCATTCCCCCGCAGGTAAAACCATTTCCGCCACCTCGGGGGCGGCGTTCAGCGTAATTAACCAACGATCGGACAACAGAATCTGCATACGCGCGGCGCCATGCTGCCACTCGTCGGCGTTTAATGGCCGCCCCTGCGGGTTGAGCCAGCGAACGTTGCCGTCTTGTTCCTGCCACCACTGATTGCGGGTTAACGCTGGAATTCGCCGACGCAGATGGATAAGCGCCACGACAAATGCGGTGAGCCCGCGATTCGCCCGCTGCCAATCCAGCCAGGTTAACGCATTGTCCTGACAGTACGCGTTATTGTTGCCGTGCTGACTATGACCATGTTCATCGCCCGCCAGCAGCATGGGCGTCCCTTGCGACAGCAGCAGCGTAGTTAAGAGCGCATGCACGCTATCTCGCCGTCGTTCAATCACCGGAAGATGGGCGTCTAACCCCTCTATACCATGATTGTTACTGTAGTTATTGTTAGTCCCATCGCGATTTTCTTCGCCGTTCGCCTCATTATGTTTCTGATTGAAACAGACACAATCGCGTAGGGTGAAACCATCGTGCGCCGTGATCAGATTCACCGTCGCCGCAGGCCGCTTACCATCACGGGCGTAGAGATCGCTGGACGCGGCGAAGCGCCGGGCGAAGTCACCCAACGACACGTTTTGTTGCAACCAGAAACGCCGCGCGGTATCGCGAAAATGGTCATTCCATTCGGCAAACAGCGGCGGGAAGTTCCCCACCTGATAGCCGCCCGGACCAATATCCCAGGGTTCAGCAATCAGCTTGATTGCCGACAGAACCGGATCGCGGCGAATCGCCTCGAACAGCGGCGCATCCTGGCGAAAATCCGGCGTGCGCCCCATCACCGACGCCAGGTCGAAACGGAAGCCGTCGACATGGCACTCGTCGACCCAAAAACGCAGGCACTGCAGGGCATACTCCACAACCCCCGGATGGCTGAGATTGAGCGTGTTGCCGCAGCCGGTCCAGTTGTGATAATCACCGTCGTCTCTGATCCAATAATAGCTGCGGTTATCGATACCGCGCAGAGAGATGGTCGGCCCTTCGAGATCGATTTCCGCGCTATGATTAAGCACGATATCAAGGATCACTTCGATACCCGCCGCGTGCAGCGCTTTTACCGCCTCGCGGAACTCATCAAGCGCCCGCAGTGGTTGGCTGGCGTAGCGCGGTTCCAGCGCAAACAGCGCCAGCGGGTTGTAGCCCCAATAGTTGCTCAGACCCATTCGCTGCAGGCGAGGCTCGCTGGCGAACTGCGCTACTGGCATCAATTCCAGCGCGGTTATGCCCAGACGGCGAAAATAGTCGATCATCAGCGGATGGCCCAGCGCCTTATAAGTACCGCGGATCGCCTCCGGCAACTCCGGATGCAGCCAGGTCAGCCCTTTGACATGCGCTTCATAAATCACCGTTTCGCCCCACGGCGTGCGCGGCGGTTTATCGCCAAGCCAGTCGTAGCGTAGATCAACCACCTGCGCCTTCGGCGCAATGGCCGCGCTATCGCGGCCGTCCGGTTCGTCCATGCCGCCGTGTAGACGCTCGTCATCCGGCAACGCTCCCACAACCTGATGCGCACAGGGGTCGAGTAGTAACTTGGCGGGATTGAAACGCTGCCCCTGCGCCGGATCCCACGGCCCGTGGACGCGATAGCCATAACGCAGCCCCGGACGGGCATCGGCCAGCCAGCCGTGCCAGATATCGCCGCTGCGCGCCGGCAGGTCGAAACGCCGCTCATTGCCCTGCTCGTCGAACACGCACAGTTCCACCCGCTCGGCGTGGGCGGAAAACAGAGTGAAATTCACCCCTTTGCCGTCATAGCTGGCGCCCAGCGGCGCGGGTTTTCCTGCAGCGAGCGTCGTCATCAGGCCTCCCGCACCAGCCAGATTGTCGCCAGCGGCGGCAGCGTAATCGACAGCGAGTGCTCGCGTCCGTGGCTGGCGACAGGCTCGCTCTCCACGACACCGCCGTTACCGGCGTTACTGCCGTGATAATGGCTTGAGTCTGTATTCAGCTCCTCGCGCCAACGTCCCGGCTGGTTAATGCCAAAACGGTAGTGATGGCGCGGCACCGGAGTGAAGTTGCTGGCGACGATGATTTCGTTACCGGCCTTGTCACGACGCACGAAGACAAAGACTGAACGTTCATGATCGTCGACCACCAGCCATTCGAAGCCATATGGGTCGAAATCAAGCTCGTGCAGCGCTTTATGGTGGCGATAGGTGTGGTTCAGATCGCGCACCAGCCGTTGCACGCCGTGGTGCCAGTTATCGCCGCCTTCCAGCAGATGCCAGTCAAGGCTTGCATCATGGTTCCATTCACGTCCCTGAGCGAATTCATTGCCCATAAACAACAGCTTTTTGCCCGGGAAGGCGAACAGCCAGCCATAGTAGGCGCGCAGGTTGGCGAACCGCTGCCACGCATCGCCTGGCATACGATCGAGAATCGATTTTTTGCCGTGCACCACTTCATCGTGGGAGAGCGGCAAGACGAAGTTTTCGGTGTAGTTGTAGAGCATGCCGAAGGTCATCTTGTCGTGGTGGAACTGGCGATGCACCGGATCGAGTTTCATGTAATCCAGGGTGTCATGCATCCAGCCGAGGTTCCATTTGAACCAGAAACCGAGGCCGCCATCGGCAGGCGGGCGCGATACGCCGGCAAAATCGGTGGACTCTTCCGCCATCGTCACCGCCCCTGGCGTTTGTTCGCCAAGAATGCGGTTAGTGTTGCGCAGAAACTCAATCGCTTCGAGGTTTTCCCGCCCGCCATATTCGTTGGGGATCCACTCGCCCTCTTTACGGCTATAGTCGCGGTAGATCATTGAGGCCACCGCATCGACGCGCAGGGCATCAATGCCGAAGCGCTCAATCCAGTACAGCGCGTTGCCCACCAGGAAGTTGCTGACTTCGCGGCGACCGTAGTTATAGATGAGGGTATTCCAGTCCTGGTGGTAGCCTTCTCGCGGGTCGCTGTGTTCATACAGCGAGGTACCGTCAAACGCAGCCAGCGCGAAATCATCCGCCGGGAAATGACCCGGAACCCAGTCGAGAATGACGTTGAGACCTGCGGCGTGGGCGGCGTCGATGAAATAACGAAAATCATCGCGGGTGCCGAAGCGACGAGTCGGCGCGTAGAGCCCGGTCGGCTGATAACCCCAACTGCCGTCAAACGGATGTTCGTTAACCGGCAGCAGCTCAAGATGAGTAAATCCCATCCATTTCGCGTATGGCACGAGCTGGTCGGCGAGTTCGCGATAACTCAGCCAGAAATTGTTGTCGGTATGGCGGCGCCACGAGCCGAGATGCACTTCATAGATGGAAATGGCAGCATCAAACTGGTTCGCCGCCTTGCGCTCCACTGGCTGTTCGACTTTCGGCGGCAGATCGCAGATAAGCGAGGCGCTTTCCGGGCGCATCTGCGCTTCAAAGGCGTAAGGGTCGGCTTTCACCCGCAGGTGACCATGTGCGTCGATCAGTTCGAATTTATACAGCTGACCGTTAAGCGCGCCGGGGACAAACAGCTCCCAGATACCTGACTCTTTGCGCAGGCGCATCGGGTGGCGACGGCCATCCCAGTAGTTGAATTGCCCGACCACAGAGACACGACGGGCGTTAGGTGCCCATACCGAAAAACGCGTGCCGGTAACGCCATCCATGGTGTCGGCATGCGCGCCCAGGGTTTCGTAAGGGCGCAGGTGCGTGCCTTCCGACAACAGCCATGCGTCGACATCCTGCAGCAACGGGCCGAAACGGTAAGGGTCGTCAATCAGATTTTGCTGCCCGTGCCAGGTGACGGCCAGCTGATAGCGAAAAACGTTTTTACGCCGCGGCAGCGTGCCGCTAAAGAATCCGCGCGAGTCGAGGCATTCAAGTTTGCCGACTTTACGCCCGGTTTTCGGTTCGATAACCCACACATCAGTGGCGTCTGGTAATAATGCGCGAACTTCCAGCCCGGCGTCGGTACGGTGCATGCCAAGCACGGAAAAAGGATCCGCGAAATGACCTGCGATAAGCGCATTAATCACGTCTCTATCGATACGATTAGACATGCTTTCATCCTGTTGTAGGTGTCGCCCTTTCCTGTAACCGGCGACTTTTTTTGACCTGAACGGCACAGCACTAACGTGCATCCTCCTGCTCCGTCCCACCTTCAGGTAAGGAACTCCTTACTTAAAGCATAGCCAAGGCTGTGTTACCTCCGAGGGGAAAAATCCAACATCCGCGTTTACTCCTTGTATTACGCAAAAAAAAGGGATGTATCCACACCCCTTATCGTTCGTCCTGTCGTTACGCCAGCTGCCGTAGCATGCGGCGCAGCGGTTCGGCGGCGCCCCAGAGCAGCTGGTCGCCGACGGTAAAGGCCGACAGGTACTCCGGGCCCATATTCAGTTTACGCAGGCGCCCAACCGGGGTCGTCAGGGTGCCGGTCACCGCGGCTGGGGTCAGCTCGCGCATGGTGATGTCGCGATCGTTCGGCACCACTTTGGCCCACGGGTTGTGCGCGGCCAGCAGTTCCTCAACGGTCGGGATAGAAACATCTTTCTTCAGCTTGATGGTGAATGCCTGGCTATGGCAGCGCAGCGCGCCAACACGTACACACAGGCCATCGACCGGAATCGGCGCGGCGGTGGCGAGGATCTTGTTGGTCTCCGCCTGGCCTTTCCACTCTTCGCGGCTCTGGCCGTTATCCAGCTGTTTGTCGATCCATGGGATCAGGCTGCCCGCCAGCGGTACGCCAAAGTTATCGACCGGCAGGTCGCCGCTGCGCGTCAGCGAGGTCACCTTACGTTCAATATCCAGAATCGCGGAAGCCGGGTTCGCCAGTTCGCTCGCCACGTGACCATGCAACTGGCCCATCTGGCTCAGTAGTTCGCGCATATGCCGCGCGCCGCCGCCGGAGGCCGCCTGGTACGTCGCCACGCTGGCCCACTCCACCAGATCATGGGCAAACAGGCCGCCGAGGGACATCAGCATCAGGCTCACCGTACAGTTGCCGCCGACGAAGGTTTTGATGCCGTTATTCAGGCCTGCGGTAATCACATTCTGGTTAACCGGGTCGAGAATAATGATCGCATCGTCTTTCATGCGCAGCGAGGAAGCCGCGTCAATCCAGTAGCCCTGCCAGCCGCTTGCGCGCAGCTTCGGGTAAATCTCGTTGGTGTAATCGCCGCCCTGGCACGTGACAATAATGTCCAGTGCCTTCAGCGCTTCCAGATCGAACGCATCCTGAAGCGTGCCACCGGTACTGCCGCCGAATGACGGCGCAGCCTGTCCCAACTGGGAGGTGGAGAAGAAAATCGGGCGAATGGCGTCGAAATCACGCTCTTCCACCATGCGTTGCATGAGAACAGAGCCGACCATTCCACGCCAACCGATAAAACCAACATTTTTCATAACGTATTCCTGCGAGGTGTGTGCTGTTAGTGCCAGGCCAGTTTCCAACTGGGATGTCCATCACATTACAAAATGCAGCTAAAGTCGCAAGTGAAATTAATCAATGATTGCCCGGCAATCAGAAAAGCAACTTATTCCACACTCCACCCACCGTCGCGGGGAATCATAAAAAGCATAAAGATTATCGGGGAAATAACCCGCGCAATGGAATCTTTTCTGTCGCTATTTTATTGATCCTGAATATGGATTCATTCGGAAATTTTGCGATTTTCCGCTTGCGCTAAAAAACCGACAACCCCTGATATAGCAAGCTTTGACGAGCAGTACGAGCATCTTCGTAGCAGTAATAGTAGCACCAGGGAAGAGAGGGAAAAGAGGGGGAAATCACGTGTTATTGAGAAGAAGCCAGGGTAAACGGTGTTCCCCGGTTTTTTACCCGACCGCGTGTGCCGTGGTCGGGTAAATTATTTTGACTTAGCTCAGCAGCTGGAAGGCAATCATCCCAACAATCGCGCCGGTGGTGCCGAGGATGGTTTCCATCATCGTCCAGGTTTTCAGCGTCTGCGCTTCTGTGGCACCGGTAAACTTACCGAACAGCCAGAAGCCAGCGTCGTTAACGTGGCTCACTACAATCGAACCACCCGCGATACAGATGGACAGAGCTGCCATCTGCGCACCACTGTAGTTCAGCTGTTCAATGACCGGCATCACCAGGCCGACCGCCGTCAGACACGCGACGGTTGCGGAACCCTGAATGATACGTACCGCCGCAGCCAGCACGAAGCAGGTAATCGCAATCGGCAGCCCCATACCGGTCAACGCTTCACCCAGCGCCGGGCCGACGCCGGAGTCAACCAGCACCTGCTTGAAGACGCCGCCTGCGCCAATCACCAGCAGGATAATCCCCGCCGGCTGCAGCGCGTGACCGCAGATTTCCATGACGCGATCTTTCGCCATCCCCTGACGTACCGCCAGGCCGTAGATCGCCACCAGGCAGGCCACCAGAATCGCGGTGAACGGGTGACCGATAAATTCAAACCACTCGTAGGCGTGAGAACCCACCGGCACAAAGCGCGCGGCAATAGTTTTCAGGCCAACCAGCACCAGCGGCAGCAGGATCAGCGCAAGGCTGAAACCGAAGGACGGCATCTTGCCTTCGCCAAGATGCGGTTCGCTGATATCGTCAGGAATGTGCAGCTCAACGTAGCGGCTGATGAAGTTGCCCCACAGCGGCCCGGCGATAATCATCCCCGGAATCGCGGCGCACAGGCCAATCAGGATCATCCAGCCAAAGTCGGCGTGCATTTGCGAAGCCAGCAGCATCGGCGCGGGCCCCGGCAGCAAGAACGCCGCCGCCGCCGCGACGCCGGCAAACAGCGGGATCACCAGCTTCACAAGGTTAGTACCGGTATGGCGCGCCATGGAGAAGGCGACGCTAATCAGCAACACGATCGCGACTTCGAAAAACAGCGGCAGCGCGCAGATAAGACCGGCCAGGCCAATCGCATAGTGTGCGCGGTTGTGGCCGAAGGACTTCAGCATTTTCACAGCAATTTGGTCAACGGCGCCGGTTTCATGCAGGATCTTACCGAACATCGCCCCCAGCGCGACGACTATCGCCAGAAAGCCCAGCGTGCCGCCCATCCCTTTTTCCATCGTCGCCGCAATTTTATCCAGCGGCATGCCGGAAAAGAGGCCCGCGCCGATAGAAACCACCATCAAAGCCACGAAGGCGTGCATACGCGCCTTCATGACTAAAAACAGCAGCAGCAATACTGAGCCAACTGCTGTTAAAACAAGCGTTAAAGTACTCACTAGTTACTGCCTTTGTTAATCACCTCAATGGTGCTGGCGACCACGCCTTCCAGTGACTGGTCGATATCAACGATAAGCACATCGCTTTCGTCGGCGCTCGGTTCCTGCAGCGTGTCAAACTGCGTTACCAACATTTGGGTTTTGAAGAAGTGGCCTTTACGCGCCTTCAGACGGTTTTCAATCACGTCGAAGTCGCCTTTCAGGTAGATGAAGGAGAGGTTCGGGTTGCCCTTACGCAGAATATCGCGGTAGCTCTTTTTCAGTGCGGAACACACGATCAGCGAGACTTTATTGGTACGCTGCATAGCAAACGCCGCGTCATTCAACGCTTGCAGCCACGGCGTACGATCATCGTCGTTCAGGGGTTCGCCGGACGCCATTTTGGTGATGTTGCTACGCGGATGCAGAAAATCGCCATCGAGAAACGCGGCCTGCAGTTGATGCGCCACTTCACTGGCGACGGCGGATTTACCACTGCCGGAAACGCCCATCAGGACATAGACGTGGTGATCATGGTTAGTCGTGCTCAAAGCGTCCTCCCACTGGACTGGTATGCCGCGCCGGGGCTGACTCATACAGCGCGAAAGCGGCATATCGGTTAATGATTACGGGCAAGTGTTACGGGTAACTGTTATCGGTAACATTGTCATGCCGGACCCAGGGAGAAGCAATAACCATTCGTGCCAGATGTGAATATGTGTGATCTACTTCAAATTTGTCAGTTTAAATAGATCCGCCCGGTGACAATGTGAAACCTAAATCTAACATCTTAGGGGTAATCGTCTCACCGCGGATGCGCGCCAGCAGGCGCTCGGCGCCTATGCGTCCCATCCGCTCACGTGGGGTCAGTACGCTGGCGAGACGTGGCTCCATCACCTGGCCGATATCGTGGCCGTGGAAACCGGCAATCGCCATGTCGTCCGGGATCTTCAGCCCCAGGCGCTGACACTCAAACGCCGCGCCGACCGCCAGGTCATCGTTAGTACAGAAGATGCCGTCGAGCTGCGGATATTCGCGGCGCGCCTGACGCATTAACTCTATCCCTGATGAGTAGGAGGACGACTGCTCCACCATCACGCTGTAGGGCGTCATCCCGGCGTCATGCATCGCCTGCTCGTACCCCTTCTGTTTGATGATCGTACGTTCATCCAGACGCGCGCCCAGGTAGGCAACGTGGCGGTGGCCGCGGGCAATAATCGCCGCCGTCATCTGCCGGGCCGCTTCAAAGTTGTCAAAACCGACGGCAATGTCGAGGCACGGCGACTGGCTGTCCATCAGCTCAACCACCGGGATCCCGGCGACTTCGATCATTTTGAGGGTACGCGGCGTGTGGGTACGTTCGGTGAGGATCAGGCCGTCAATGTTCCAGGAGAGCATGGATTCAAGGCGTTTCTCTTCCATTTCCGGCTTATAGCCGTAGTGCGCCAGCATAGTTTGATAGCCGAAAGCGTCAGTGACGCTTTCGATGCCGCGCAGCACTTCTGAGAAGACCTGGTTGGTTAACGATGGCAGCAGCACGCCAATGGCGCGGCTGGTGGCGTTAGAGAGGATGTCAGGGGCGCGGTTGGGAATATAACCCAGTTCATCGAGTGCAACAGCAATCTTACCACGCAGGGCCTCAGAAACCTGTTCCGGGTTACGTAAATAGCGACTGACCGTCATTTTGGTCACGCCGACAAGATCGGCTACATCCTGAAGTACGGGTCTTTTCTTTTTCATCGTCCTGACTGTGATCGGCTGGGAAACATTTTCTCAGTTTATCACGGACAAAGCGCAACCTTCCCGGAGAAAAAAGGGCTAAAAGATTTATTTAGAGTTGATACGCAAAATTATTCAAGTTGCATTGAGGCGGCAACGCCACGAATCCCCGGAAGCGTACAAGGGGTACGCGACCGGGGTGAGTGAGGAGAGCCAACAAAAATGCGGCTTGAAGGATGACGCGTATCAGACCGGCGGCAGATCGAACAGCAGAATTTCGCTATCGCTGTCGGCGTGAATCGAAATCGCCTGTTCGTCCCAAATCGCCAGACCATCGCTGGTGGTGGCTTTGGTGCCATTAATGGTCACTTCGCCTTTCACCACCTGGATCCACACACGGCGTTCTGCGGCAATCTGGTGGACCGACTGCTCATCTTTCAGCAGCGCCCAGCGATACAATTCCATATCCTGATGCACTTTCAACGAACCATCACGCGCATCCGGCGACAACACCAGCTGTTTGCCCTGCTCGGCATCAAAGCGGCGCTGCTCGTAACGCGGCGTAATGCCGGTTTCTTCTGGAATAATCCAGATTTGATACAGACGCAGGCGGTCAGTGTTGCTCGGGTTGTATTCCGAGTGACGCACGCCGGTACCCGCGCTCATGATCTGGAACTCGCCAGCCGGAACCTGCTCTTTGTTACCCATGCTGTCCTGGTGCTCTACTGCGCCTTCCAGCACATAAGTCAGGATTTCCATGTCTTTGTGCGGGTGAGTGCCAAAACCCTGGCCGGCGTCGATAACGTCATCGTTGATCACGCGCAGCGCGGAGAAGCCCATAAAATTCGGGTCGTAGTAATTAGCGAAAGAGAAAGTATGCCAGGAATCCAGCCAGCCATGGTTAGCGTGGCCACGTTCGTTAGCTTTGCGTAAAAAGATCATGTTGCACCCCCGTATGTTTTCGATGGACTCAGTGTGGACCCATTCCGTCGGCGATCATAGAGGGTGAAAATTGACTCCTCTGTTCAAAAAATATGAACAAGCGCCGGGGAGCCAATTTTGCTTACTTCGCCAGGGTAATCGTCGCCGGTGAAGGCTGCTCAAAGCCGCGCTGCAGAATCTCCATATTGGTGAGAACTTCAGATTCCTTGACGTAATTCAGCTGACCATTGACGAGGGTGTCATACAGCGCGTCGTACACCCGACCGTAGTCACCGGCCTCCAGCGGCACCTCTTCACGTACCGCCACGCCCGCCTCGTTGATATACACCAGTTGACCGACGCTGTTATCGGCGCCAAACCCCGCTTCACCCGGCATGATATTGGCCTTCAGGCTGGTCTCCTGCTGGTCGATGCCGTATTTCACAAACGAGCCTTTATGACCGTGGACGATAAATTTCGGGTAGTCGATCTGCACCAGATGGCTGGTTTTCACAATCGCCTTCAGGTTGCCGTAGAACAACTGAGCTTCAAACGTGTCATCAGGGTTGGCTTTATTACGCAGCGAACGCAGGTCGTAGGCAACGTGATCCGGGCGACCAAACAGAGAAATGATCTGGTCCAGGGTATGGACGCCGAGACCGTAGAAATCTCCGCCTTGCGGCCCGCCAGGATTGGTTTCCGCCAGCGGACGGTAGTTATCGAAATGACTTTCAATTTCCACCAGCTCACCGAGCTTACCGCTTTCAATCACTTTTTTAGTGGTCAAAAAGCAGGAATCAAAGCGGCGGTTCTGGTACGGCGTGACCGTCAAACCTTTGCTTTTCGCCAGCGCGAATAGCGCTTTCGCTTCGTCCAGGGTCGGGGTAAACGGCTTTTCGACCAGCACGTTTTTTCCCGCTTCCAGCGCCCGTTTCGCGTATTCGAAGTGGCTGTCAGCGTGAGTGCAGACAACCACCAGCTTGACCTGTGGGTCGTTCAGCACATCGGCGAGATCGCTGGTGAAGTGAATATGTGAATACTGCGGCGCCTGTTCTTCCGGCCTGGCGCTGCGGCGATAAATGTGTGCAACGCGCCAGCGGTCCTGGCGGTGCAGAACGTAAGGAAGGTGGTAGCGGGTGGTGCTTTTACCAAAGCCAATAAATGCGCAGTGCAGAGTCATAATGAGGTCCTTTTAAAGGTGACTCCCCTTACCTTAGCGCAACCCATCAGACGATGCCGCAGATAACGTTCTTGTCGTACCACGAACGCCAGGCGGAAAAAACAGCAAAAAAAAAGCCAGCACCCGGCTGGCTAAAGTAATACTGGAAGCAATGTGAGCAATGTCGTGCTTTCAGGCTTTCCGCAAGGGTCTCCCTGAATGCAGGACAATAATAATCATTCTCATTCGCACTTGTCTACTCTTTTTTGCAAAAAACAGCCATTGACTCACATGATGAAGTCAGTGATGTTTAAAGGGACTTTTCACCCAAATGAGGATTGAGGAATGAGTGACATAGTGATACGCCATGCCGAACCGAAAGATGTCGACGCGATTCGTCAAATTCACGCCCAGCCGGAGGTGTATCGCAACACGCTACAGGTCCCTCATCCTTCCGAGCATATGTGGCAAGAGCGGCTAAGCGATACTGCCGGTGTGAAACAACTCGTGGCCTGTATTGAGGGGCAGGTGGTAGGCCATTTAAGCATTGCGGTAGCCCAGCGCCCGCGCCGAAGCCATGTCGCTGACTTTGGTATTAGCGTGGATTCACGCTGGCATAATCGCGGTATCGCCAGCGCGTTGATGAATACCATGATTGATATGTGCGACAACTGGCTGCGCGTCGATCGTATCGAGCTAACGGTATTCGTGGATAACACCCCCGCAGTGGCGGTGTATAAAAAGTACGGTTTTGAGATCGAAGGTACCGGCAAGCGCTATGCGCTACGCAACGGCGAGTATGTGGATGCCTATTTTATGGCGCGGATGAAGTCATCATGAAGGAATTGCCCGGCGACGTTACGCCTGCCGGGCAAATAACTCAGTATCCCGCCGTCAAATCATCCGGCGAACGTGGATCGGATGCGCCATACAGCGTACCGTCCGGGCCGACCATAATGCTCTGGGTGCTGCCCATCGCCTCTTTCAGCACCACCTTTTGGCCTTTCTCTTCCAGCAGCTTCAGCGTATCCGGGCTAAAGCCTTTTTCAACACGCAGCTCATCCGGCAGCCACTGGTGGTGGAAGCGCGGCGCGTTGGTGGCTTCCGCGACATTCATCCCGAAATCAATGGTATTCACCACCATTTGCAGCACGGTGGTAATGATACGGCTGCCGCCCGGGCTACCGGTCACCAGCCAGGTTTTACCATCTTTGACCACGATGGTCGGCGACATCGACGACAGCGGACGTTTTTTCGGCCCCACCGCGTTAGCATCGCCGCCTACCAGACCATAAACGTTAGGCACACCAGGTTTCGCCGAGAAGTCATCCATCTGGTTATTCAGCAAAATACCGGAGTCGCCCGCCACAATACCGGTGCCGAAAGTGGTGTTCAGCGTATATGTCACCGCCACCGCATTACCGTCCTTATCCACCACTGAGAAGTGGGTGGTCTGGTTGCTTTCATACGGCGCCAGTTTACCCGGACGGATCTGGCTGGAAGGCTTCGCTTTATTCACATCAATTTCGGCGGCGATCGCCTTCGCATAGGCCTTACTGGTCAGCGCTTGCCACGGTACTTTGACGAAGTCAGGATCGCCAAGATACTCCGAGCGATCGGCATAGGCATGTTTTTCCGCTTCCGCCATCACCTGCATGGCGTCAGCGCTGCCGAAGCCATACTTATGCATATCGAAGTTTTCCATGATATTGAGGATCTGTACGATGTGGATCCCGCCGGAGGACGGCGGCGGCATCGAATACACCTCGTAGCCGCGATATTCGCCGCTAATCGGCGTGCGCTCCACCGCTTTGTAGTTGGCAAGATCGGCTTTGGTAATCAGCCCACCGTTCTTTTGCATTTCACCAGCAATCTGGTCGGCGATGGCCCCTTTATAGAAGGCGTCCGGGCCGTGCTCAGCAATCAGCTCCAGGCTTTTACCCAGTTGCTTTTGCACCAGCTTGTCGCCTTTTTTCAGCGGTTCGCCATTCTTCCAGAAGATAGCTTTGCTGTTTTCATGCTGCGGAATCACTTCGCTGCCGTAGGTTTTCAGATCGTCAGCCAGCGCATCGTTGACGATGAAGCCCTCTTCCGCCAGTTTAATCGCCGGGCGGATCACTTTATTCAGCGGCATAGTGCCGTATTTTTCCAGCGCGAGCGAGAAGCCCGCGACGCTGCCCGGGGTGCCGGAAGCTAGGTGGGAAATGAGCGATTTTTTACTGTCAGGGTTGCCATGTTCATCGAGGAACATATCGCGAGTGGCTTTCTCCGGCGCCATTTCACGGAAATCGATCGCCGTTGTTTTACCGTCTTTGGTACGCAGCATCATAAATCCGCCGCCGCCGATATTACCGGCCTGCGGGTGGGTTACCGCCAGCGCATAACCGACCGCCACCGCCGCATCGACGGCATTGCCGCCCTGGCGCAGAATATCCACGCCGATGCGCGTCGCTAACGCATCCACCGAAGCCACCATTCCCTGTTGGGCGCGGACCGGGTGGAACACATCTTCCTCAACGCCATAAGAGACCGGCGGCGGTGGCGGGTTGGCGGCGACGGTAAAGCTCCCGCCCGCCAGCAACGCAGCGATGACCACCTGACGCCATATTGTTGTTTTTATCATTGTCATACTCCTGAAAGTTAGGTTTATATCCCGGCTTAAGCCTGGTTGATAACTCCTAAAAAATCATTGTTATGGCGAAATAGAGATACACTTAAGTGATCCCACGCACGGGAGGAGAAAACAATGAAAGCGATTTTATTTCTGGCGGCGCTGATGCCGCTGAGCGTATTAGCACAGCCGATCAACATCAATAACAGTCCCAACCAGCCGGGATACGTGATTCCCAGCCAGCAGCGGATGCAAAATCAGATGAATGTGCAGCAACAGCAGCAGCAAAGCATGCTGAAGCAGGATCTGAATAACCAGTCCCGCACACAGCAGCAGCATTTGCAGACGCAACTGCAAAATAATCAGCAGCGCGCGCTGCAGGGGGGCACTCTCAATTCGCAGCAGCAGGTGCTGCCTAACACGAACGGCGGGATGCTGCGGCAGACCAACCCATAAGGGCCAGCTGCCGCGAAGCCACGCTTAAGGCTGGAAGTTCGGGCCGATAACGTCAATCGCATCGGTACAGATGCAGTCCACGCCCCAGCTCAGCAGCTCAGCAGCGCGCTGGGGTTTATTGACGGTGTAAACCAGGATATGCAGCCCGGCAGCCTTGAGGCTCGCTACCCGCGCCTCATCCAGCAATTTGTGATTGAGGTGAATCGACACGCAGCCCAGACGGCGAGTCAGTTCGCGCCAGTCATCACGCCAGTCATCCAACAACAGCCCGCGCGGTAGCTCGGGAGCGGCTTCCTGCGCTGCCTCCAGCGCGTCGATTTCAAAGGACGACAGCAGCGGCGCGGTCATCCCGGCCCACAATTCGCGCGCGGCCAGCGCCACCACCTTGCCGGTTTGCGGCCCCAGTCCGGTGGTCGGTTTAATTTCGATATTCGCCATCATGCCGTGTCGACGACAGCGTTCCGCGACCTCGGAGAGCAGCGGCAGCGGCTCGCCCTTAAATTCGCCGCTATACCAGCTACCGGCATCGACCTTCAACAGATCGTGCCACGGCAGCTCGCCAGCCACACCCCAGCCGTTGCTGGTGCGTTCGAGGTTATCGTCGTGCAGCAGAAAAATCTGCTCGTCTTTCGACAGCTTGGCGTCAAATTCGATCATCGTATGCCCGTAGCGGGCGCCAACATCGATCGCCGCCAGAGTATTCTCCGGCGCCAGTTTACCGCCGCCGCGATGGGCGACGATGCGGGGATAAGGCCAGTGACTCATGCGCGTTGTCCTGTTTCACCATCAAAGAGATGCAGATGTTCCAAAGGCAGATGCAACCATAGCGTGCTGCCTCCCGCCGGGCGCTGCTGATGCGGTAATCTGACCACCAGTTTCTGCTCGCCCCAGCGCCCGTGGGCGAGGTTATCGGCGCCTAAAATTTCCAGCGTATCCATCAGCAGCGGAATGCCGCCTTGCGCCTGCGAGCTTAAGATAAAATGCTCCGGGCGGATACCTAGCGTCATTTTACGCCCGGCGTGACGCCGATGCTCGTGATTCATCGGCAACTGCATGCCGCCTTCCAGTTCAAAGCGGCCGCCGTCATCGCTGACGCGTCCATCCAGCAAGTTCATCGCCGGGCTGCCGATAAAGCTTGCCACAAAGCGGCTGGCCGGTTTTTCATACACTTCAATCGGGGTGCCAATCTGTTCGGCGACGCCTTTGTTCATCACCATCACCCGCTGGGCAAGGGTCATCGCCTCGACCTGATCGTGAGTGACGTACAGTGAGGTGGTCTTCAGGCGGCGGTGGAGCTGCTGCAGTTCAAGGCGCATCTGCACGCGCAGCTTGGCGTCGAGGTTTGACAGCGGTTCATCGAACAAAAATACCGCCGGGTCACGCACGATGGCGCGGCCCATTGCCACGCGCTGGCGCTGGCCACCGGAGAGTTCGCGCGGGCGGCGCTTGAGCAGGCCGTCCAGCTCAAGAATACGCGCCGCTTCTTGTACGCGTTCGTCAATGAGTCCCTTGCCCATACCGCGAATTTTCAGCCCCCACGCCATGTTCTCTTCCACGCTCATATGCGGGTAAAGGGCATAGTTCTGGAACACCATTGCAATACCGCGGTCCTTCGGTTCCATCTCCGTCACGCGCTTGCTATCGATCCAGATATCACCGCTGGTCACCCGCTCCAGCCCGGCCACCATACGCAGCAACGTCGATTTGCCACAGCCCGAAGGGCCGACCATAACGATAAATTCCCCGTCCGCCACATCCAGCGTCAGCGGTTGAATCACCTGGGTTTTACCATCCCAGCTTTTGGTTACTGCTTGTAGTTTTAAACCAGCCATTTTATTTCTCACTATCGACCAGGCCACGCACAAACGCGCGCTGCATGGCTAAAACGATGACGACCGGCGGGATCAGGGTCAGCAGCATCGCCGCCATCACCTGATTCCACTGGGTAGTCCCTTCGCCGGTAGCGATCATGCCTTTGATACCGGCGACCGCGGTGCCAAGATTCACATCCTGAATAATCAGCAACGGCCACAGGTATTGGTTCCAGCCGTAAATAAAGGTGATAACGAACAGCGCCGCGAGGTTGGTTTTCGACAGCGGCAGTACGATGTCGCGGAAAAAGCGCATCGGCGAAGCGCCATCAATACGCGCCGCTTCAATCAGCTCATCCGGCAGGGTCATAAAGAACTGGCGGAATAAGAAAGTCGCGGTCGCCGAGGCCATCAACGGCAGCGTTAACCCGGCATAGCTGTCGAGCATTTTAAGGTTGGCGATCACTTCCACCGTCGGGAAAATACGCACTTCTACTGGCAACATCAGGGTAATAAAGATCATCCAGAAGAACAGGTTACGCAGCGGAAAGCGGAACCAGACAATAGCGAAAGCGGACAGCATCGATACCGCGATTTTGCCCACCGTAATGCCGAACGCCATGATGAAGCTGTTGAGCATCATCAGCCAGAAGGGCGCGCTGTTCGCGCCGACGCCGTTCACCCAGATGATCTTCATGTTCTCCAGCAAATGTCCGCCGGGGATAAGCGTCATCGGCGTTTCGAACACCGATTTGTTATCCAGCGTCGCCGCCACAAAGGCGACATACAGCGGGAACAAAATGACGGCAATGCCCAGAATCAGCATGGTATGGCTGAAAATCGTCAGCCCGCGACGGTTCTCAATCATTGGTAACGCACCTTACTTTCAACGTAACGGAACTGCACCACCGTCAGAATAATGACGAGGAACATCAGCACCACCGACTGCGCGGCGGAAGCGGAAAGGTCGAGGCCAGCGAAACCTTCGCGATAGATTTTGTAAATCAGCGTGGTCGTCGCCTGCACCGGGCCGCCAGCGGTTGCGGCATCGATCACCGGGAAGGTATCGAAGAAGGCGTAAACCAGATTGACCACCAGCAGGAAGAAGCTCACCGGCGCAATCAGCGGCAGCGCCAGTTTAAAGAAACGGCGAATCGGCCCGGCGCCGTCAATGGCGGCAGCTTCAACCAGTGAACGCGGGATCGATTGCAGCGCGGCGAAAAAGAACAAGAAGTTATAGCTAATCTGCTTCCATACCGAGGCGAACACCACCAGGAACATCGCCTGGCCGCTGTGTTGCGCGTGGTTCCAGTCGTAACCCAGCTCACCGAGGAAATGGGTTATCAGCCCGCGTCCTGGGTTGAAAAGGAAGATCCACAGCACGGCCGCCACGGCAGGCGCGACGGCATACGGCAGCAGCATCAGCGTCTGATAGAAGCGGCTGCCGCGCACCACGTAGTCAACCAGCGCGGCGAAGAATAGCGGAACCAGCAGGCCGCTGACGGTGACCATGGTACTAAATTTAATGGTGGTCCAGAATGAGTCCAGATAGTACGGGTCATGGAATAGCGTGACGAAGTTATCCAGGCCGACAAACTGGCTGGAAAGGCCAAAAGGATCGACGCTTTGCAGCGAATACCACAGCGCCTCGCCCGCGGGCCAGATGAAAAAGATAACGGTGATAATCAGCTGCGGCGCGACCAACACATAAGGCAGCCAGCGCGATTTAAACACCGGACGGGATGATGACATAGTTAAACTCTGAGTTGGTTTCCCCTCACCCCGGCCCTCTCCTCAAAGGGGCGAGGGAGAAAGGCGGGTCCCCTCTCCCCTTTGGGGAGAGGGTTAGGGTGAGGGGGTTAGTCAATGATTAAGACTTGGTCGATTGCTCGAAGCGACGCAGCAGCTGATTCCCACGCTCTACCGCAGAGTCCAGCGCCTGCTGAGGCGTTTTCTTACCGGTCCACACGCTCTCCAACTCCTCATCAACGATGGTGCGGATCTGCGGCATGTTGCCCAGACGCAGGCCTTTGGTGAACGGCAACGGCGGTTTGTTCAGCATCTGGCGGGTGGCGATATCGGCGCCCGGGTTCTTATCATAGAAGCCCTGCTGGCGCGTCAGATCGTAAGCGGCGGTGGTAATCGGCAGATAGCCGGTTTTCTGATGCCACTCGGCGGCGTTTTCCGGCTTAGTCAGGAACTCAAGGAACTTCGCCACGCCGGTATACGTTTCTTTGTCTTTGCCCTGCATCACCCACAGGCTGGCCCCGCCGATGATGGCGTTCTGCGGCGCGCCTTTGACGTCGGCATCGTAAGGCATCATGCCTACGCCGTAGTTAAATTTAGCGTACTGACGAATATCAGCCAGCGAGCCGGAAGAGGCGGTGGTAATCGCGCAGTCGCCGTTATAGAACTTCTCGGTGGACTCGTCTTTACGCCCGAAGTAGCTGAAATAGCCCTTCTTGTTCATCTCTTCGAGCATGGCGATATGCTTCACCTGCTCTGGTTTGTTGAACTCAAGTACCGCGTCGGTGCCGTCGAAACCGTTATTTTGGGTGGCGACCGGCAGCCCATGCCAGGCGCTGAAGTTTTCAATCTGGATCCAACCCTGCCAACCGCTGGCGTAGCCGCACTTCATACCGGAAGCTTTCAGCTTAGCGGTATAAGCCGCCAGGTCCTGCCAGGTTTTCGGCGGCTGTTCCGGATCTAAACCGGCTTTTTTGAAGGCGTCTTTGTTGTAATACAGCACCGGAGTGGAGCTGTTAAACGGCTGGGAGAGTAAATGGCCGGTTTTAGAATCGGTGTAATAACCGGAGACCGTCGGTACGAACTGCGATTCATCAAACTTAATGCCTGCATCGCTAAAGACCTGATACACCGGCTTAATGGCTTTCGACGCCATCATGGTCGCGGTACCGACTTCATACACCTGCAGAATCGCCGGGGCATTGCCGGTGCGGAAGGCGGCGATACCCGCGCTCAGACTCTGTTCGTAGTTGCCTTTGTACACCGGAACAATTTTGTAATCCGGGTTGGCTGCGTTGAAACGTTGCGCCAGAGAATCAACTTCTTTACCCAACTCCCCTTCCATTGAGTGCCAGAACGGGATGGTGGTTACTGCCAGTGCCTGGCCGGCAAATGCCAGACTCAGCGTCAGTCCTAAAGCTGTATGTCGTAACGATATCATCGGTTATCTCTCTTGTTGTTCTGGATGCGCGATTTCACGCGTTTTATGCTCGCGGGGTAACATGACATGTTCGAATTACAGAAAAATAACTTTTTTATTACAAAAAAAAGATAGTAACGGGTCAGTGAGATGACAAGCTGATGAAAGGACGAGGGAAGTAAAGTGGGAGCTGAGACACGGATAATATTCGTGCGATCGGCTCCCGGGGTCGGCGCAAGCGCCTCGCCCGGGCTACAATCCGGCCAAGTGAACGACGCCGGGTTACGACGAATTAACCGCCGAGATAGGCGCTGCGCACTGCTTCGTTCGCCAGCAATGCGTCGCCGGTATCTTCGAGCACCACGTGGCCGTTTTCCAGCACGTAGCCGCGGTCGGCCAGCTTAAGCGCCTGGTTGGCGTTTTGCTCGACCAGGAAGATAGTCATCCCCTGTTCACGCAACTGCTCAATGGTGTCGAATATCTGCTGGATAATAATCGGCGCCAGCCCCAGCGAAGGTTCATCCAACAGGAGCAGGCGCGGCTCGCTCATCAGAGCGCGGCCAATTGCCAGCATCTGTTGCTCGCCGCCGGACATGGTTCCGGCGCGCTGAACGCGACGTTCGTGCAGCCGCGGGAACAGCTCATATACCCACTTAATACGGGTCTGGAACTGATCGCGGTCGGCAAAAAAGCCGCCCATCGCCAGGTTCTCTTCCACCGTCATGCGCGAAAAGACCCGCCGCCCTTCCGGCACAATCGCCACCGCTTCACGCATGATTTTCGCGGTCTGCCAGTCGGTAATATCCTTGCCGTCAAAGACAATTCGCCCGCTGGAGGCGCGCGGATCGCCGCACAGCGTCCCGAGCAACGTGGTTTTCCCCGCGCCGTTGGCGCCGATAAGCGTCACAATCTCACCCTGCTTGATATGCAGGCTGACGTTGTGCAGCGCCTGGATCTTGCCGTAGTGGGCGCTTACGTTGTCAAAAGATAACATCGTTTTTTCCATCTTATGCGTCACCACCATTATGCTTCACCTAAATAGGCGCGGATCACGTCCGGGTTATTACGAATTTCTTCCGGCGTCCCGTTAGCCAGCGGCGTCCCCTGGTTAACGACGTAGATGCGATCGGAAATACCCATCACCAGCTTCATATCGTGTTCGATAAGCAGAATGGTGGTGTTGTGATGGCTACGCAGCTCAGCGATCAGCTCATCCAGCTCTTTGGTCTCTTTCGGGTTCAGCCCCGCCGCGGGCTCATCAAGCATCAGGATTTCCGGCTGGGTCACCATGCAGCGGGCGATCTCCAGGCGACGCTGGTCGCCGTAGGCCAGGTTGCTGGCCTGGCGGTTAGCGTGCTCCAGCAGACCGATACGCTCAAGCCAGGCGGCGGCACGATCCAGCGCTTCGCTTTGCGCGCGGCGGAAAGACGGCGTTTTCAGCAGACCGGAGAAAACGCCGGTTTTCAGCTGCTGATGTTGCGCCACCAGCAGGTTTTCAATCACCGTCATTTCGCGGAACAGACGCACGTGCTGGAACGTTCGCACCACACCCATACGCGCAATCTGCTGACCCGGCAGACCTTCCAGGTGTTGGTCGCGTAGCATAATAGTGCCGCCGGTCGGTTTGTAGAAACCGGTCAGGCAGTTGAAGACCGTGGTTTTCCCCGCGCCATTCGGACCGATTAAGGAGACAATTTCCTGCGGGCGCAGCTCCAGCGAAACGTTATTGACCGCCAGCAGGCCGCCAAAACGCATCATCAGGCCGCTAACGGATAATAATGGCTGACTCATGCCTGCTCTCCTTTTGCCTGACCGTTTTTCAGCTTCAGCTGCGGACGCGTCATCGGCAGAAGCCCCTGCGGACGCCAGATCATCATCAGCACCATCAAACCACCCAGCATTAACATGCTGTATTCGTTGAAATCACGCATCAACTCGCGCGATACCACCAGCAGCACGGCGGCCAGGATCACCGCAAACTGTGAGCCCATCCCGCCCAACACCACGATCGCCAGCACAAAGGCGGACTCCGCAAAGGTGAAGGATTCCGGGCTGACAAAACCCTGACGCGCGGCGAACAGCGTTCCGGCGAAACCGGCAAACGCGGCGCTGATAGTAAAAGCGGTCAGCTTGATGCGTGTCGGGCTCAGGCCCAACGAACGACAGGCGATCTCATCTTCACGCAGCGCTTCCCACGCGCGGCCCAACGGCATGCGCAGCAGGCGGTTGATCACAAACAGGCTCAGAACCACCAACAGCAGCGCCACCAGATAGAGGAAAATCACCCGGTCGCTGGGGTCGTACTTCAGGCCAAAGAAGTTGCTGAATGTATCCCAGCCGCCTTCGCGGGCGCTGCGGCTAAACTCAAGACCGAAGAAGGTCGGTTTCGGGATCTGGCTGATGCCATTAGGCCCACCGGTGATATCGGTGTTGTTAAGCAGCAGAATACGCACGATCTCGCCGAAGCCTAAGGTCACGATCGCCAGGTAGTCGCCGCGCAGACGCAGCACCGGGAAGCCCAGCAGGAACCCAGCCGCCGCCGAAACCAGCCCGGCCAGCGGCAGGCAGGTCCAGAAGCCGAGACCATAATAGTGGTTCAGCAGCGCGAAGGTATACGCGCCGATAGCGTAGAACCCGCCATAGCCCAGCACCAGCAGACCGGAGAGCCCGACCACCACGTTCAGGCCGAGGCCGAGGATGATATAAATCATCGTCAGGGTGGCGATATCCACCGTTCCGCGCGACACCATAAACGGCCATGCCACGGCAATCACCAGCAAGGCAATCAGGAACAGCTTCTGTTTCACCGTCGAACCGTCAATCGCCGGCATAATAAACTTCGGTCCGGAGACGTTCTTAACCGCCTTCTGGAACAGCGGTCGCAGCAGCTGGAAGAAAAAGACCACCGCGGTACCGATAAAGATCCACTGCCAGCGAATATCGGCGGCGGTATCCACCACCAGCTTAGTGCCGTCCAGTTCCAGCTGCACGCCCATGAAGACGCCCGCCAGAATAAAGAACATCACGGCGGACAGCAGCGCCATCGCAATTTGCATCGGTTTCATACTTTTTCTACCTCCGGGCGGCCCAGGATACCCGTCGGCATGACTAACAGCACCAGGATCAGCAGCGCGAAGGAGACAACGTCTTTATATTCGGTGCTGAGATAGGCAGAAGAGAGCGCTTCGGCAATACCCAGAATCAGGCCGCCGATCATCGCGCCAGGGATACTGCCGATGCCGCCAAGTACCGCGGCGGTAAAGGCTTTCATCCCGGCCATAAAGCCGATGTAGGGGTTAATCACGCCATAGAACTGCCCCAGCAACACGCCAGCAACCGCCGCCATCGCCGCGCCGATCACAAAAGTCAGCGCAATTACACGGTCGGTGTTGATGCCAAGCAGGCTAGCCATTTTCAGATCTTCGGCACAGGCGCGGCAGGCGCGGCCCATCCGCGAGTAGCGAATAAAGATGGTCAGCGCCAGCATGGCGACAAAGGTGACTACCCAGATCATCAGCTGCATGGTGGTGATAGTGGCAGAGAAGTTATCACTGTGGCCGACAATCCACTGACCGTTAAACAGGCTCGGCAGCGCCACATCGCGCGAGCCTTGGGTCAGGCTGACGTAGTTCTGCAAGAAGATGGACATCCCGATAGCGGAAATCAACGCAATCAAACGTTTGGAGCTGCGTACCGGCCGGTAGGCCACGCGTTCGATACTCCAGCCGTAGGCGCTGGCGATAATAATGGCGCCGATAAATCCGGCGGCGACGAGCAGCCAGCTAGTATCGATGCCCATCATCATCAAGGCGGCGATGATCATGAAGGAGACGTAGCTGCCAATCATGTAAACCTCGCCGTGGGCGAAGTTAATCATGCCGATAATGCCGTACACCATCGTATAACCGATGGCGATCAGCGCGTAGGTACTGCCCAGCGTGACGCCGTTAAACATCTGCTGCAGAAAATAAAGAAACTGCTCGGACATAAGGTAACCTTTTTCATGCCGCCCGCGCGATACGGGCGGTGGGATAACGCGTCTTACTGGGCGACGGTGGATGAACCATCCGCGTGCCACTGGAAGACACCAAATTCAAATCCCTTCAGATCGCCTTTATCATCCCAATTCAGCGGCCCAATCACGGTCTTCGCGCCGTGAGCTTTCAAATCTTTGATTAAATCCAGCGGCTGTCGACTGCCGGTTCTGTCCATCGCCTGCGCCAGCGACTGAACGGCGGCATAGGTGATCCAGACATACGGGCCGCTCGGATCTTTTTTATCCGCCTTCAGCGCTTCAACGATAGCGCTGTTGGCCGGATCCTGGTCATAGCGTTTTGGCATCGTCACCAGCATGCCTTCCGCCGCCGCACCAGCGATGTTCGACAGAGAAGCGTTACCCACCCCTTCCGGTCCCATAAACTGCGTTTTCAGGCCAACGGATCGCGCCTGACGCAGCATCTGCCCCATTTCCGGGTAGTAACCACCGTAGTAGACGAAGTCGATGTTCTCTTTCTTCAGACGCGCCAGCAGCGCGGAGAAATCTTTTTCACCAGCGGTGATGCCGTCAAAGAAGACGATATTGGCGCCGGCTTTCTTCAGGTTGTCCTGAACGGAACGCGCCAGACCTTCACCGTATTGCTGCTTGTCATGAATAATCGCAATACGCTGCGGCTTCACGTGCTCAAGGATATATTTCGCCGCGGTCGGCCCCTGTGAGGAGTCGAGCCCGGCGGTACGCATGATGTACTGATAACCGCGTTGGGTCAGCTCCGGGTTGGTTGCCCCCGGGGAGATCATCAGGATACCTTCATCTTCATAGATATCAGATGCCGGCTGAGTCGAAGAGGAACACAGGTGGCCGATAACGTACTGAATACCGTCATTAACGATTTTGTTGGCCACCGCAACCGCCTGTTTTGGGTCGCAGGCGTCGTCATATTCGACGCCAACCAGTTTGTCGCCTTTAATGCCGCCGCTGGCGTTGATGTCTTTAATCGCCTGGCGCGCGCCGTTGAATTCCATATCGCCCCACTGGGCAACCGGGCCAGACATCGCGCCGACCACGGCGACTTTAATATCCTTTGCCATCGCTACGTGGGAGATCGCTAATGCGACAACTCCCGCGATGATCGTTTTCGCGTTCCTTTTCATGCTTCAGAACCCCATTCGTGATGTGATGTAAATGTTTTGTATTTTTATGGTTAAAAAGCATTCTGTGCTTTTATTAAACAACGCCATTTTTACCATTAACTTTAATGGTTTAGCGCAGTTTTTTGCCTGAAATATGATTAAAATCTCTATTTTTCAGGTGATTAAGAAAAGATAATATTCTGGTTTTAGGTGAAGATAAACAAAAAAAAGTCCAGTTTGCAGCATAAAATAACGGTACATAAGGCGGAATAAAACGCTACCTATTAGGTTAAAATTCTGCTTATTTTTCGATCCATGATGTATTGCGCTACCTCTGTGTAACCAGGAAAACGAATCCCCTGATGCGCGCGTTAAAAACAGCGCCCCGTCAAACGACAAATTTGGGTACACTGAGGCATCTGTTTTGACTGGAATTGCCGCGTATGAAGCTCACCATTATCCGTTTACAGCACTTCAGCGATCAGGATCGCATCGATTTGGCTAAAATCTGGCCGTCGCAGGATCTTGCGGCGTTGACGCTGGATGATAGCCATCGTATTTACGCCGCCCGTTTTAACGAGCGTCTACTGGGTGCTGTGCGCGTGACCCTGCGTGGTGTCGAAGGCGAACTCAGCGATCTGCACGTGCGCGAAGTCACCCGTCGTCGCGGCGTCGGGCAATATTTAGTGGAAGAGACGTTGAGCGACAACCCGAACATCAACAGCTGGCGTATCGCCGATAGCGGTGTGGAAGACCGCGGCGTGATGGCGGCATTTATGCAGGCGCTCGGTTTCAGCGCCCAGCAAAACGGTTGGGAAAAGCATTAAGCAGTAACCCCGGCGGCGCTTTGCCTGGCCGGGCTACCTGACTGTTGTAGCCCCGGTAAGCGCAGCGCGACCGGGGTTGAGGGACGTAGACAACGCATCTGCGGCGTGAAAGACGCAGGTTAAATTATTTGGCGTCGGTCGCCGTACCGTTGGCATGCCAGGTAAACACACCGAATTCGAAGCCTTTCAGGTCGCCCTTTTCGTTCCACGACAGCGGCCCCATAACGGTATCTACCGTCGCCCCTTTCAGGTACTTAGCGATGGCTGCCGGATCCTCAGACTGGTTCAGGCCCGCCTGCAGCGACTGCAGCGCCGCATAGGTGGTCCATACGAAGGCGCCGCTCGGATCCTGTTTCTTCGCCTTGATCGCATCCACAATCGGTTTGTTCGCCGGAACCTGGTCGTAGTTCTTCGGCTTGGTCACCAGCAGACCTTCTGCCGACTCGCCGGCAATGTTAGACAGCGAAACGTTCGCTACGCCTTCCGGCCCCATAAACTGCGTTTTCAGGCCCGCAGCGCGCGCCTGACGCAGGATTTGCCCCATTTCCGGGTGGTAGCCGCCGTAGTAGACGAAGTCGATATTCTCTTTCTTCAGACGCGCCACCAGGGTGGAGAAATCTTTTTCACCAGCGGTGATACCGTCGAAGAACACCACGTTGGCGCCGCCCTTCTTCAGGTTTTCCTGAACCGAGCGCGCCAGCCCTTCGCCATACTGCTGTTTGTCATGTACCACCGCGATACGCTGCGGCTTCACTTTATCGAGGATATATTTTGCCGCCGTCGGCCCCTGGTCAGAGTCAAGGCCGGTGGTACGCAGGATCAGCTTATAGCCGCGGTCCGTCAGCTCAGGCGCGGTCGCGGCCGGAGTAATCATCAGAATGCCTTCGTCTTCATAAATATCAGACGCAGGTTGCGTAGAAGAGGAACACAGGTGGCCGATAACATATTTAATACCGTCGTTAACCACTTTGTTTGCCACCGCAACCGCCTGTTTCGGGTCGCAGGCATCATCATATTTCACGATCTGCAGTTTGTTGCCTTTGATACCGCCCTTGGCGTTAATATCGGCAACGGCCTGCTCCGCGCCGGTAAATTCCTGATCGCCGTACTGGGCAACCGGGCCGGACATCGCTCCCACGACGGCAACTTTGATGTCTTCCGCCAGCGCGGAACCGCTCATAATTAAAGCAATACATCCTGCCAGTAACGCTTTACCCTTCATATTCATCCTGAGGCTCCCCATTATTATGGTTTTTGCATTTGTTGTGATGTTGTTTGTTAGCGCATTATTCTGATTTTAAAGCGATACCAAGCATAGTATGGCTATGTTTAGGTCTACTGCCTGCGCTTTTGCAGCACACTATGCCAAAACATACCCCATTTTTCAGAATTTGAAACAACAATTTGCAGGAGATGTAAAAGTTATGTGACTGGGGTGAGCGAGGAAAGCCAACGCACATGCAGCTTGAAGTATGACGGGTATAGAAAACAAAAAGCCCCTGCAGAAGGCAGAGGCTCACTTCACTACGGCGCTTAAAGACGAAGATTAGGCTTCGATAGCGGCACGCAGTTTTTTCATCGCGTTCTTTTCCAACTGACGAACACGTTCAGCTGAGACGCCATAACGATCCGCCAGTTCCTGCAGCGTGGACTTGTTGTCTTCGTCCAGCCAGCGGGCGCGGATGATGTCCTGGCTACGCTCGTCCAGGCCCTGCATCGCGTCAGTCAGCTTGTTCGCCGCCTGCTCTTCCCAGTTGTCATCCTCAATGCCGTCGGCAAAGTTAGACGTTTTATCCTGCAGATAAAGCACCGGCGCCATTGGCTGGCTGTCGGATTCGTCATCAGACGACATATCAAAGGTCATGTCCTGCGCTGCCATACGCGATTCCATCTCACGTACGTCTTTGCTCGACACACCCAGCTCGCGGGCAACCATTTCCACTTCATCCTGATTAAACCAGCCCAGACGCTGCTTTGTTTTACGCAGGTTGAAGAACAGCTTACGTTGCGCTTTGGTGGTTGCGACTTTAACGATACGCCAGTTACGCAGCACGTATTCGTGGATTTCCGCTTTGATCCAGTGCACGGCGAAGGAAACCAGTCGCACACCCACTTCCGGGTTGAAACGACGTACGGCTTTCATCAGACCGATGTTGCCTTCCTGAATCAGGTCCGCCTGCGGCAGGCCATAGCCCGAGTAGTTACGAGCAATATGAACAACAAAGCGCAGGTGAGACAGAATCAGCTTTTTCGCTGCTTCCAGATCGCCCTGGTAATGCAGCTTTTCAGCAAGCTCCCGCTCTTCATCAGCCGATAACATCGGCCAAGTGTTAGCGGCCCGGATGTACGATTCCAGGTTACCAACGGGGGCTAAGGCTAAAGTTTGCATTTCTTTGGTCATTCAAATCCTCTCAATCGATATTGTCTGACATGATCTTGTCCCCATCAGGCAACAAACATGCCAGCATTTATGAGCAACGAGAATATCACCCACAGTAGTATCAGACAGTGATTTTATCCACAAGTTCCATGCAACGTTGTGAGTAAATTACGCACAAAATGTGACATGGCGATGAAAGATTAGGGAAGAGCCGAACAGGGACGCTTTCCCTGCAGAGAGATATTCAGTGCAGGGAAAGATTATACCAGAAAATTTTTAGTCGGGGGTAAAGTGACGTAAATGTTGAACGGTCGCCAACCAGGCGGCTACCCAGCCAATCATCGAGCAGACAATCAGCATCAGCAGACATTCATCAAAGCCTAAGCCGCTGAGTTCAAACTTAGTACCGAACACTTTCGCCACTTCCGTCACCGCGGACGAGAGACGCATCACCAGAATCTCCGACAGGATCAGCGACAAGAACGCCCCCGCGAAGCCCAGCATCGCGCCGCCGTACAGGAAGGGACGCAGAATAAAGCCGTCGGTGGCGCCGATCAGCTTCTGTACGTTGATGGTGTCGCGACGGGCGAAGATGCTCAGACGTACGCTGTTGCCGATCACAAGGAACACGGCGGCGATCATCAAGACGCCGATCATCGCCGACACACGGCCGACCAGCCCGGTCAGCGACGCCAGACGCGCAAACCAGCTATCGTCCATGCGGACTTCATCAACGCCCTGAATACGAGCAACGCGATCGCGCAGGGTGTTAAGTGAGTCGGTATTCTGGAAATCGAGCTTCGGCACCACAATCGCCACCGCCGGCAGCGGGTTCTCTTCCAGCATATCCAGCGCACCGCCGAATCCAGACCAGTTACGGAACTCGCCCAATGCTTCATCACGCGACAGGTAGTTCACCTTATCGACGCCCTGCTCCGCTTGCAGCTGGCCGACAACTCTGGCAGCGGCATCGTCATCCAGCGTTTTTTCCAGATAGACGGTGATCTGCGGCGACGGATAATACTGTGACGCCGCGCTGTTGACGTTTTTGTAAACCATATAGCAGACGCTCGGCAGCGTCAGCGAAATGGCGATCACCATGATGGTCAGGAAGGTCGCCAGCGGCGTGCTTTTTAAATCCTGCAACGCGCCGTGCCAGGCGTAGCGCACCTGCTCGTTAAAGACGTTGCTTTTACGTGATGCCGGACTCGGCGCCGCTTTCGGCCGTTTTGGCGCATTGCGCCCGCCATTGCCGCTGCCGCTCGCGTTGCGCAGACGGTCAAACTTGCTGCCGAACTGGCGAATCTGGTTCACTGCGTCGCGCTTATTCACCCCGGTGGCCTCCGTGCATATGACCGTCGCTGAGGGTCAGTACTCGGTACGGACGACTGGAGATAAGCCCCAGGTCGTGCGTCGCCATCAGTACCGTCACCCCAACGCGGTTAAACTCTTCAAACAGACGTAAAATCCCTTCCGAGAGCGCCTCATCGAGGTTACCGGTCGGTTCATCCGCCAGCAGCACCGCCGGCTTGTTGACCACCGCGCGGGCGATGCCCACACGCTGCTGCTCACCGCCGGAGAGTTGGATGGGGAAGTTTTTCGCTTTGTCCAGCAGCCCGACTTTATCCAGCGCAGCGGATACACGGCGGCGAATATCATCGCCGCTGGCACCGGCGATAATCAGCGGGATCGCCACATTATCGAACACGGTGCGATCCATCAGCAGGTGGTGGTCCTGGAAAATCATGCCGATCTGGCGGCGTAAAAACGGCACCTCACGGCTCTTCAGACGGCTGATATCATGGCCGCTGAACAGAATCTTCCCGGCGCTCGGCCGTTCGATACCACAGATAAGCTTCAGCAGGGTACTTTTCCCCGCGCCGGAATGACCGGTCAGGAACGCCATCTCGCCCTGCTGCAGGTGGAATGTCACCCCCTGCAGCGCTTGTCTCCCACCGAGATAGGCTTTGCTGACTTGTTCAAAGCGAATCATTCTTAATCCTCTCGGGCAAAAAGTGCCTCAATAAAGTCGCCCGCATTAAACGGACGCAGATCTTCAATACGCTCGCCGACGCCAATATAGCGAATCGGAATACTGAACTGGTCAGCAACCGAGAAGATAACCCCGCCTTTCGCGGTTCCATCAAGCTTGGTCAGCGTGATCCCCGTCAGCCCCACCGCTTCGTGGAACAATTTGGCCTGGCTAATTGCGTTCTGCCCGGTGCTGGCATCAATGGTTAACATGACTTCATGCGGCGCATCGACGTCCAGTTTCTTCATCACGCGGACAATCTTCTTCAGTTCTTCCATCAGATGCGATTTATTCTGCAGACGACCCGCGGTATCAGCAATCAGGACATCGACATTACGCGCTTTCGCCGCCTGAATGGCGTCAAAAATCACCGATGCGGAGTCTGCGCCGGTATGCTGAGCAATCACCGGGATATCGTTACGCTGACCCCAGACCTGAAGCTGCTCTACCGCCGCCGCGCGGAAAGTATCCCCCGCCGCCAGCATCACCGATTTGCCCTGCTGCTCGAACTGACGCGCCAGCTTACCGATAGTGGTGGTTTTACCCACGCCGTTAACGCCAACCATCAGAATAACAAATGGCGTTTTACCTTCAACATTCAACGGCTCCTCGACTTTCGCCAGGATCTCGCTCATCTCTTCTTTCAGCAGGCCGTACAACGCTTCTGCGTCGCGCAGCTGCTTACGGCTGGCGCCCTCGGTAAGATTAGCAATAATCTTACGCGTGGTTTCCACTCCGACGTCGGCAATCAGCAGCTGTTCTTCCAGTTCTTCAAACAGATCGTCGTCAATTTTTTTGCCGCGGAACAGACTGATAAACCCGGATCCCAGGTTCTGTTTGGTTTTCACCAGGCTGCGTTTTAAGCGGGCGAAGAAACCTTCTTTGGTCGGTTTTTCCTGCTCCTGCAGCGCCGTTTCCTGAGGTTCCGCCTCTTCTTCCGCCAGCGTTTCCGCTGCCTCTTCATCGCTTGCCGCCAGCGCCTGCGCTTCCAGCTCTTCGTCGGTAAGCTCAGCATCGGTGCCGAGTTCTTCAGGGATGATCTCTTCTTCAATCACCTCTGGCTCTGCGGCGATCACCTCTTGCGGCGTCTGCTCAGCAACGGCTTCCGCGACGACCGGCTCGGCAATCACTTCTTCAACCAGCGTTTCAGCGACGCTTTCTTCCGCAACTGGAGCAACCGACTCTTCGACCCCTGGCGGCTCGACGATTTCGGCGATCTCATCGACCACCACCGGCGTTTCTTCAACGACGGCTTCCGGCGCAGAAATTTCTTCCGCCACCGGTGGTTCAACAATTTTTTCTTCCTGAACGGCTTCGGCAACCACCGGATGCGGCAATTCGCTTTCAACAACCTGTTCGGTTACTTCAACGACCTCGGCGGCGAAGGCCTCCGGGTCTTCTGGTACCGTTTCCGCTGCGGGCACGACGTCCGTAGACGCTTCCGCCGCCGGTACCTGTTCCACAACCTCTTGTTGTTCTTCTACTTTTTGTTCGCTTTCGTTTTCCTGGGCCTGTTCTTTTTGCCCAAAGCCCAGCCAGGAAAAGAAGCCACGTTTTTTCTCTTTTGCCATTTGCGACCACACTCCTCGCTGTTTATTCATGGCGCAGCTTCTGGATAACCGCCTCGGAAGCTGAAAAAATGATGAAATTAGTTGGATAGTCTATCACTTAACTTAACTCGCATCACCGCCCCCGGATTAAGGTTTCGTCAATGGTCTTCGATCGTTAGAATAGCAGGCTGGAAGTTGAGACTTGAGCAAAGAGATGAAGAAACCAAATCACGCAGGCAGCGGCCAGATCCGCATTATCGGCGGACAGTGGCGAGGCCGTAAATTACCGGTGCCGGAGAGCCCGGGTCTGCGCCCGACCACCGACCGGGTTCGGGAAACGCTATTTAACTGGCTGGCGCCGTCGATGGTCGACGCCCACTGCCTGGACTGCTTCGCCGGTAGCGGCGCGCTAGGGCTGGAGGCACTCTCACGCTATGCCGCCAGCGCCACGCTGCTGGAGATGGAGCGCGGCGTCGCGCAGCAGTTGCAAAAAAATCTCGCCACGCTGAAAACCAGCAACGGCAAGGTGGTCAACACCAACACGTTGGCGTTTCTCAGCCAGCCCGGCACGCCGCACCACATCGTTTTTGTCGATCCGCCGTTCCGTAAAGGGCTGCTGGAAGAAACGCTCAGCCTGTTGGAGAACAATCGCTGGCTCGCCGATGAGGCGCTGATTTATATCGAGAGCGAAGTGGAAAACGGGCTGCCGCCGGTTCCGGCAAACTGGCAGTTGTATCGCGAAAAAGTCGCCGGACAGGTTGCCTATCGCCTGTATCAACGTGAGGCACAAGGAGAACACCATGCTGATTAATTTAGGCCGCCTGCTGATGCTGTGCGTATGGGCATTTTTACTGTTGAATCTGTTTCAACCTTTCCCGAAACCACTGAATATCTTCGTCAACGTCGCATTGATCTTTATGATTCTGATGCACGGCCTGCAGCTGACTTTGCTGAAAGCAACGCAGCAAAAAGATGCGCCGCCGCTGGGTCGTTTCGAGCAAATCCGCATTTTTGTCTTCGGCGTGTTTGAACTGGTGGCCTGGCAGAAAAAACTGAAGGCCACGCTGAAGAAGAAGTAACGGCGAATACAGGGCTCAGTTATCTGCGACAAACTCGACGAACGTTGAGCCCTTATAACTCAGCATCCCCCGGTCGCCGACGCTCAGCGCATGATATTGCGGCGCCTCAAGGCGGAAAACCACTTCCAGTCCGCCATTTTCCGGGCGGAAGCTCGCTTCATAACGCATATCGCTGCCGGCAGGTGTCACCGTCTGCTGGCGCGAACGACGATCGTTAATCACCTTTTCCCGCTTATTACTTACCACCACCCGCTTTTGCATCAACGGCGCGGCGGCGTTATCCATTTTCTCACGGCGCTGCTGCACGTAGCGAAACGACGCAGCCACCACAATCACCGCGACAACCAGCACAAAAAACAGCGGAACTTTACTCATTAGCGTACCCATAAGAATGATCAGGAATAAGGATAACGCGCCTCGATTAACGTTGTCATCTTCTATGGCAAACCACTACACTGAGATCCAATACCGTAAGCGCAAGCGCTTACCTAATGACAACAGATACAGGGACTTACTATGCTTTGGTCGTTTATTGCTGTCTGTTTCTCCGCATGGCTCTACGTCGATGCGTCCTACCGTGGGCCAGCCTGGCAGCGCTGGGTCTTTAAACCCGTCACCCTGCTTCTGTTGCTGCTATTAGCCTGGCAGGCGCCGATGTTCAACGCCATTAGCTACCTGGTGTTGGCTGGCCTGTGCGCCTCGCTGCTCGGCGATGCACTGACTCTACTGCCGCGCCAGCGGGTTATGTACGCTGTCGGGGCCTTTTTCCTCTCTCATCTGCTCTATACCATCTGGTTCGCCAGTCAGATGACGCTGTCGTTCTTCTGGCCTCTGCCGCTGGTATTGTTGGTACTCGGCGCGCTGCTGCTGGCGATTATCTGGACGCGCCTTGAAGAGATGCGCATGCCGGTATTGACCTTTATTGGCATGACGCTGGTCATGGTATGGCTGGCGGGCGAACTGTGGTTCGTGCGGCCGACTGACACCGCGCTTTCCGGCTTCCTCGGCGCCGCCTCGCTGCTGCTGGGCAACGGCGTTTGGCTGATCAGTCACTATCGTCGTCGTTTCCGCGCCGATAACGCGATTTCCGCCGCCTTCTATTTTGCCGGACACTTCCTGATCGTTCGCGCTCTGTATCTGTAATTTATCGCTTGACTCTGGAGTCGACTCCAGAGTGTATCCTTCGGGCAATGAGAAAATTATCATTACCCGGAGGGTGCCATGTCGACACCAGAATCTCAGGACAAAAAAGTCCCTCAATTCTCGTCATTCAAATTATCACCGGCAACAGAACCTGCTGAAAGCTGCTGCACCGACCACGCCTGCGCCGGGGAAACCGCCGCCGCTGACCAGCCGCTCAGCGGCGCCCGCTACAGCTGGCAGGTGGATGGCATGGACTGCGCAGCCTGCGCCCGTAAAGTAGAAACCGCGGTTCGCCAAATCGACGGCGTCAGCCAGGTTCAGGTGCTATTTGCCACCGAAAAATTGCTGGTCAACGCCGAAAGCGATATCCGTTCGCAGGTTGAAAACGCCGTGCGCGCCGCCGGTTATACGCTGCGCGATGCCAACGCGCCGCAAGAAGAAAAACCGCAGGGATCCTGGCTGCGAGAAAACCTGGCGTTAATCAGCCTGGTGGTGATGATGGCGCTAAGCTGGGGGCTGGAGCAGTTCAACCACCCGTTCGGCAAACTGGCTTTTGTCGCCACCACCCTGGTCGGCCTGTGGCCAGTTGCCCGTCAGTCGCTGCGGTTGATTAAAAGCGGCAGCTGGTTCGCAATTGAAACACTGATGAGCGTCGCCGCTATTGGCGCACTGTTTATCGGCGCCACCGCCGAAGCCGCGATGGTACTGCTATTGTTCCTGATCGGCGAACGGCTTGAAGGCTGGGCCGCCAGCCGCGCGCGTCAGGGTGTGAGCGCATTGATGGCGTTGAAACCCGATACCGCCATTCGCCTGCGCAATGGCGAGCGTGAAACCGTCGCCCAGCGCGATCTGCGTCCCGGCGATGTGATTGAAGTCGCCGCCGGTGGGCGTCTGCCAGCCGACGGCGAACTGTTATCGCCATTCGCCAGCTTTGACGAAAGCGCGCTAACCGGCGAATCCGTGCCGGTGGAACGTAATGCCGGCGAGCGCGTGGCGGCAGGCGCCACCAGCGTCGATCGCCTGGTGCAGCTTACCGTGATCTCCGAACCGGGCGATAGCGCCATTGACCGTATCCTCAAGCTGATTGAAGAAGCCGAAGAGCGCCGGGCGCCGATTGAACGCTTCATCGATCGCTTCAGCCGGATCTACACCCCGGCGATTATGGTGGTGGCCCTACTGGTCGCCGTCGTACCGCCGTTGTTTTTCGCCAGCGCCTGGCTGCCGTGGATCTATAAAGGCTTAACGCTGCTGCTGATCGGCTGTCCGTGCGCGCTGGTTATCTCCACACCGGCGGCGATTACTTCCGGTCTGGCGGTCGCCGCACGGCGCGGGGCGCTGATTAAAGGCGGTGCGGCGCTGGAACAGCTGGGACAGGTGCGCCAGGTGGCGTTCGATAAAACCGGTACTTTGACCATCGGCCAACCCCAGGTCACCCGTGTGATTCCCACAGCGGAAGTGGACGACAACGCGCTGCTGGCGCTGGCGGCGGCAGTCGAGCAAGGTTCCAGCCACCCGCTGGCGCAGGCTATCGTCCGCGAAGCGCAACAGCGTAAGCTAAGCATTCCCGTCGCTCATGGCCAGCGGGCGCTGGCGGGTTCCGGTATCGAAGCCGAGGTGAACGGTAGCCGTATCTTAATCTGCGCGGCCAGCAAAGCCGCCCCGGCAGAACATGATGCGCAGATCCAGCAACTGGAGAGCGCCGGACAAACGGTGGTGCTGGTGATGCGCGATGATGCGCTGCTCGGCATCCTGGCGCTGCGCGATACCCTGCGTGACGATGCGCGTCAGGCGGTGGATGAGCTGCATCAGTTGGGCGTACAGGGCGTGATCCTCACCGGGGATAATCCGCGCGCCGCGGCGGCTATCGCCAACGAACTGGGGCTGGAGTTCCGCGCCGGACTGCTACCGGCGGACAAAGTCAAAGCGGTGATGACGCTCAACAGCGCGGCGCCGCTGGCAATGGTCGGCGACGGCATTAACGATGCCCCAGCGATGAAAGCGGCCACTATCGGTATCGCCATGGGCAGCGGCACCGACGTGGCGCTGGAAACCGCCGATGCCGCGCTAACCCATAACCGTTTGACCGGTCTGGCGCAGATGATTTCGTTGGCGCGCGCCACCCATGCCAATATCCGCCAGAATATCGCCATCGCATTGGGATTGAAGGGTATTTTCCTCGTCACCACCCTACTCGGCCTGACCGGCCTGTGGCTGGCGGTGCTGGCGGATACCGGGGCGACGGTGCTGGTCACCGCTAACGCGCTGCGGTTATTGCGTAAAAAGTGATGACGGTAAATACGGGTTTCCCTGCTCGCGCTGCGCTTAGCAGGGCTACGGTTCGATGCTGGTGGGTTGCCCACATCCGGGGATTCCCCTGCTCGCGCTACGCTTAGCAGGGCTACGGTTCGATGCTGGTGGGTTGCCCACATCCGGGGATTCCCCTGCTCGCGCTACGCTTAGCAGGGCTACGGTTCGATGCTGGTGGGTTGCCCACATCCGGGGATTTCCCTGCTCGCGCTACGCTTAGCAGGGCTACGGTTCGATGCTGGCGGGTTGCCCACATCCGGGGATGTTCCCTGCTCGCGCTACGCTTAGCAGGGCTACGGTTCGATGCTGGCGGGTTGCCCACATCCGGGGATGTTCCCTGCTCGCGCTACGCTTAGCAGGGCTACAGTTCGATGCTGGCGGGTTGCCCACATCCGGGGATTTCCCTGCTCGCGCTACGCTTAGCAGGGCTACGGTTCAGTGCTGTTGGGTAGCCCGGATAAGGCGCCACGCGCCGCCATCCGGGACTGGCTCAGTGGCTTTTACGGATCAGGTAGCGGTACGGCAGGGTTTCGGTTTCCTGCGCCACCAACTCATGCTCCATAAAGAGGCAGAAACCGGGAATATCACGGGTGGTGGCCGGATCGTCGGCAATAATCAGCAGGGTCTCGCCTACCGGCATCGTACGTACGGTTTTACGCACCATCATGACCGGCTCCGGGCAGCGGAGCCCCAGGGCATCCAGGGTGTGGTCAGGACTGGAGAAAAGTTCGCTCATTTTTATCTCACTTCAACAAAACGGCCCTAGTTTACCCCCAGTTCGCCAGTACGCAAGCCAGGTTAACGTTTGCGCGAAAAACAACCATTGCATTACGCCCGCAACGCAGTATCATGCAGCCGTTTTTAATTGGGTTCCCTCACCCCAACGTTCCGCTCCCGATTCCTTCAGTAGGTGAAGTATGACGGGCATAAAAAGGTCAAAATATGAATTCTTTTACTACCGTACAGCGCAAGAAAGCGCTCGTCTGGCTTTCGCTATTTCATCTGCTGGTGATCACTTCCAGTAATTACCTGGTCCAACTACCGATCTCCATTTTTGGTTTTCATACCACCTGGGGCGCGTTCAGTTTTCCGTTTATCTTCCTCGCAACCGATCTGACGGTCCGCGTTTTCGGCGCTTCGCTGGCGCGACGCATCATCTTCGCCGTGATGATCCCGGCACTGGTGATCTCCTATGGCATTTCGGCGCTGTTTTACATGGGCGAGTGGCAGGGCTTTGCCGCGCTGGGCACTTTTAATCTGTTCGTCGCCCGTATCGCCGCCGCCAGCTTTATGGCCTATGCATTGGGGCAAATCCTCGACGTCCACGTCTTCAACCGCCTGCGTCAGAATCGCCGCTGGTGGCTGGCGCCGACGGCCTCAACCCTGTTCGGCAACGTCAGCGACACGCTGGCCTTCTTCTTTATCGCCTTCTGGCGCAGCCCGGATCCGTTTATGGCCGCCCACTGGGGTGAAATCGCCATCGTCGACTACAGCTTTAAAGTGCTTATCAGCATCGTTTTCTTCTTGCCAATGTATGGCGTACTGTTGAATATGCTATTGAAAAGACTGGCGGATAAATCTGATTTGTCGGCATTGCAGCCAGGTTAAAGGTACTCGCTAACGGTTGTGATAAGATAACCGGATGAGCCGTTAATGGCCGTTTATCGAAAGGAAGATGTCAATGCGCAATGTGGTTAAATATGTCGGTATTGGCCTGCTGGTTATGGGGCTTGCGGCCTGTGATAACAGCGATTCAAAAGCGCCGACCGTCGGCTCGGCAGCGGAGAGCAATACCAGCGGCCAGGCTATCAGCCTGCTGGATGGCAAGCTGAGCTTCACTCTGCCTGCGGGCATGGCCGACCAGAGCGGTAAGCTGGGCACTCAGGCCAACAATATGCACGTTTATTCCGACGCCACCGGCCAGAAAGCGGTCATCGTGATCGTCGGCGACAACACCAACGAAGATCTGGCGGTGCTGTCCAAACGTCTGGAAGATCAGCAGCGCAGCCGCGACCCGCAGCTGCAGGTCGTCACCAACAAATCCGTCGAGATTAAGGGCCACACGCTGCAGCAGCTGGACAGCATCATCTCCGCCAAGGGCCAGACCGCATGGTCTTCTGTGCTGCTCGGCAAGGTAGATGACAAACTGCTGACCCTGCAGGTGACCCTGCCGGCTGACAACCAGCAACAGGCGCAGACCGAAGCGGAAAGCATCATCAATACCCTGGTCATTAATTAATTTTATTGCCCTGACGCCGCGGCCTCCGGTTCAACGACCGGGGGCCGTTTTTTTAACCGCCGCCCCAACAATGATTACCACGTCCATTCGACAAATGCAGTCACTGGCGCAACGTCAATAGATTCAGGAAAGATCCCACTCTGCGTGAGGAGATTAGCGCAATAAATTGCACTTAGCGCTGAAAATGCCGAAAATACAGGATTATCTCATCGCCATGTTTTCAGCGCTGCGGATATGCTTGGCGTCCCCCTTAGCTGGCGAGGCCGATTTCCGGTTGCAAAGCCCCCAATGAGCGGCTTCGTGACGTTTATCGCCGGGTTCTATAACGCCGCGATCATCGAAACACTGGCTTACCGCGGACGCGAGTAGATGAATTTTACCCTGAACATAATCGACTGGCAGGCCAGAGCTCCCGGACTCAGTGAAGCCGAACAGTGGCGGCAATGGTCACGGCATTCGCACACCTTCGATCCAGCGGCGCCAATAGCCAAACTCAGCGAATTGCCAATGATGACCGCCCGCCGCCTCAGCTCCGGCAGCAAGCTGGCCGTCGAATGTGGGCTGGCGATGCTCCGTCGCCATGAAATCGATGCCATTCTCTATACCAGCCGCCATGGTGAACTGGAACGCAACTACCGGATCCTGCATGCGCTGGCAACGGATCAGGCGGTCTCGCCAACCGATTTTGCCTTATCCGTGCATAACTCTGCGGTGGGCAATCTGACGATCGCCGCGAAAAAGCCCATCGTGTCATCCTCCCTTTCTGCCGGGCGCGATACCTTCCAGCAGGGGCTGTTCGAGGTGATGGGGCTACTGCAGGCCGGTTACCAACGCGTTTTGATGGTCGATTTCGATGGCTTCCTGCCCGAGTTTTACCACCCTCAGTTGCCGCCCGCCATGCCAACCTGGCCCTACGCGGCGGCGTGGGTGATTGAGTCCGGTAATGAATGGCACTGCGAAGCCCGGCGCCATGAAACTGGCGCAGAGCCCCCCCTGCCGCAGAGTTTGTTGTTTTTACAGCACTATTTGCAGAACGCCCGCACCTTCACGCTACCCGGCGAGCGCATGCAGTGGCGCTGGAGCCGCGCATGAAGCCGCTTTTCCGTCGCGTAAACCGACTCTGGCGAGCGGCCATGACCGGGTGCTGTTTCGCGCTGTTTGGCATGGGCGGACTGCTGCTTTCCGTCGTCTGGTTTAATTTGCTGCTGGTGGCGGTACGTGATAAAACCCGTCGCCGTCGCCTGGCGCGGCGCAGTATTTCAGCCAGTTTCCGCTGTTTTCTCACCGTGGTGAAAAGCGTCGGCGTACTCGATTACCGCATTGACGGGGGTGATATTTTGCGTCAGGAGCACGGTTGTCTGATTGTCGCCAATCATCCCAGCCTCATCGACTACGTGATGCTGGCCTCGGTGATGCCAGAGGTCGATTGCCTGGTAAAAAGCTCGTTGCTGAAAAACCCGTTTGTCAGCGGAGTGATCCGCGCCGCGGACTACCTGATTAACGATCAAGCGGATGTCCTGCTCCCGGCCAGTCGGCAACGTTTGCAGCAGGGCGATAGCCTTTTGATTTTCCCGGAAGGCACACGCACGGTTCCGGGAGAAAAAATGCAGCTACAGCGCGGCGCCGCCAATATCGCTGTGCGCTGCGGCAGCGATTTGCGCATCGTGGTGATCCGTTGTACCGAGCATATGCTGGGTAAACAGAGCAAATGGTACGATGCGCCGCCCACTAAGCCGCGATTTACCGTGACGGTCGGCGAGCGGCTGCGCATCGACCAATTTTACGATGCAACCAGACAAGAACCGGCACTGGCCGCAAGGCAGTTAAACCGGCATATTTTGCTTAAATTACAATCAGGCACTACACCTGAAACAGGAATTAATGATGGAAGCGCTCTATCTTGAAATTAAAAATCTGATTATCAGCACATTGAATCTGGACGAGTTGTCCGCTGACGATATTGAAACCGAAGCCGCGCTGTTTGGTGATGGCCTGGGTCTGGACTCTATTGACGCTCTGGAACTGGGTCTGGCGGTAAAAAACCAGTACGGCGTGGTGCTGTCGGCTGAGAGCGAGGAGATGCGCCAGCATTTCTTCTCCGTCGCCACGCTGGCATCATTTATTCAAGCGCAGCGTGCCTGAGGAGAGCCGTTATGACCGAACAAAAAGCCATTTACGAAGAAGTCTCCACGCTGCTGATAACGGTATTTGAAATCGATCCGCAGGACATTAAGCCCGAGGCTCGCCTGTACGAAGACCTTGAGCTGGACAGCATCGACGCCATCGACATGATCGTCCATCTGCAAAAGAAAATCGGCAAGAAAATCAAGCCGGAAGAGTTTAAGGCCGTCCGCACCGTACAGGATGTGGTCGATGCGTTAGCACGCCTGCTCACAGCAGAATAATTCACCGTGTCGGGCACCCGCTCACTGCCAGTGGTTCCGCTGCTGACAGGCCTGTTACTGCTGGCCTGGCCGTTTTTAATCTGGTTTGGTCTGGCGCATAACCGCCTGCCATGGCTGCTGCCGCTCATGGCGCTACTGCTGTTTTTACGTTTTCGCCAGACCCGGCGGCAGACTGGACCGCTCAGCGCCGTTACCCAGGTCGTGGCCGCGGCGGGCATCGCGCTGTGCATTGCCAGCTACCTGCTCAACACGCATCAGCTACTGCTGTTTTATCCCGTGGTGGTGAACGGCGTGATGCTGGCGGTGTTTGGCGGCTCGCTATGGTCAACCATGCCGATAGTCGAGCGTCTGGCGCGGCTGCGTGAGCCGGTTCTCCCGGACGCCGCCGTACGCTATACCCGGCGCGTCACCCAAATCTGGTGCGTTTTTTTCATCATCAATGGCGGCATGGCGCTCTTTACCGCGCTGTATGGCGATATGCCCCTGTGGACCGCCTGGAACGGCATGATTTCCTATCTGCTGATAGGCGCGCTGATGGCCGGTGAGTGGGTAGTACGACAACGGGTGATAAAACGAGATAAACCATGAAGCAACGCCTTACGCTGGACCAGTGGCTCAGCGCCCCGCGTCCGGCGCAAACGCCGATCGCATGGCAGGACGCGCACACCTGGACGCTCGCGCATCTACGCCACGATGTCGCCCACCTGCTCGCACACCTGCAACAGCAGCCAGCAGAGCGCTGGGCGCTGTGCTTTGAAAATAGCTATCTGTTTCTCGTCGCACTGCTGGCAACACTGCACGCGGGTAAAACACCGGTGCTCCCCGGCCACTGCCGCGTATCGCTATTACACGAGCAACGCACGCTGTTCGATGGCGTACTGAGCGATACGGCGCTGGACTGGCGCGGGCCGCTGCAGGTTGTCCGCTCCACGATGGCGGCCGCGAGCGGCGACATGGCTTTCCCGGCAATCGACGATGGCGCCTGCATCGAACTGTTTACTTCCGGTTCGACCGGCCAGCCGAAGCGGGTCATCAAACCGCTCGTGGTTCTCGACCGTGAAGCGGCGCTGCTGGCAACGCACTACGCTGACCGCCTGCCAGGCTGTCAGGTCGTGGCCTCCGTGGCGCCGCAGCATTTGTACGGCCTGACGTTCCGCTTATTTCTGCCGATGGCTCTCGGTTTACCGTTCCACGCGCTAACGATTGAGTACGCCGAACAGTTGACGGCCCTAAGCTGCGAGCGTCGCTATCTGTTTATCAGCAGCCCGGCCTTTCTCAAACGTCTCGATCGGCGGCTCGTCCCCCCGCCGGTCGCCATGATTCTGTCAGCGGGCGGCGCCTTACTCTGGCAAGATGCCAGGCAGACCGCCAGCTGGTTCAACGTCTGGCCGGATGAAATCTACGGCAGCACCGAAACCGGGGTGCTCGCCTGCCGTTACCGCCAGCAGGATAATACGCCCTGGCAGCCTTTTCCTGACGTTCATTTCCAACCAGAAGGTGACGCTTTTCGCGTCTTTTCACCGCTGTTTACGGATAATGACGGCCTGTTACTCAACGATATTTTGCATTTTTCTGCCAACGGTCAGTTTCATCTTCACGGGCGCCGGGATCGGGTCGTCAAAATTGAAGAAAAACGTATTTCACTCAATGAAGTGGAACAGCGCCTGTTGGCGCTGGAGGGCATCCTCGATGCCGCCGCCATTCCCATCACCCGCGGCAGCCGCCAAAGCGTCGGCGCATTGCTGGTGCTGGATAACGACGCCCGCCAGCGCTGGGGGAAAAGCCAGGAATTGAGATGGCGGAAAACGCTGCGCGCCTGGCTGGAGCCGGTCGCGATCCCCCGTTACTGGCGGGTCATTGACGCGATCCCCGTCAACAGTATGAATAAGCGTGTCTATGCGCAATTACAGGAGTTATTTCATGAAGCCCCATGAAATTGAGCGCCGTCAGCCGCAAGCCGATCGGGTTGAAATCGTTTTATCTCTCGACCCGGCGTTATTCTGGTTTCGCGGCCATTTTGCCGTGCAACCGCTGTTGCCCGGCGTCGCACAGGTGGATTGGGCGATGCATTACGCTGCCGAGCTGCTCGCTCCCGGCTGGCGTTTTCACCACATTCAGAATGTGAAATTCCAATCGCCGCTCTTACCGGGCGCGATCGTCACGCTCACCCTGCACTGGCAGGAAACCCGCCAGACCCTGACCTTTAGCTACCAGCGTCACGACGGTGAAACCCGCCAAACCGCCAGCAGCGGGAAGATTCGTTTATGTCGTTAGCGTTTTCTCCCTGCATCCTGATCCCCTGCTACAACCATGGCGCGATGATGCCGCAGGTACTGGCGCGTCTGCAGCCGTTTGGTCTGCCCTGCATCGTGGTGGATGACGGCAGCGATACCCGCACACAGCAGGAACTGGCGCGACTGGCGGCGGAAACCGCCAACCTGACCTTAATCCGTTTAGCGGAAAACGCGGGCAAAGGCGCCGCCGTGATTCGCGGATTACGGGCCGCAGCGGAGGCCGGGTTTAGCCACGCGGTGCAGGTCGATGCCGATGGCCAACACGCCATCGAAGATATCCCGCAGCTGCTGGCGCTGGCGCAGGCGCATCCTGAGTCGCTGATCTCCGGGCGGCCGATATACGATGACTCCATCCCGCGTTCGCGCCTGTACGGGCGCTGGATAACCCACGTTTGGGTGTGGATTGAAACGCTGTCGCTACAGTTAAAAGACAGCATGTGCGGCTTTCGCGTCTACCCGGTTGCGCCAACACTACAGTTGGCGCAGCGCGTCACGCTCGGTCAACGCATGGATTTTGATACCGAAGTGATGGTGCGCCTCTACTGGCAGGGCCATACCAGTTACTTTGTGCCAACCCGCGTGACCTACCCGGTGGATGGTTTGTCTCATTTCGATGCTGTCAAAGATAATTGCCGCATCTCGCTGATGCACACCCGTCTGTTTCTCGGCATGCTGCCGCGCATTCCCTCGCTGCTGCTTCGGCGCGCCTCGCCGCACTGGGCCCGCCAGCAGGAAGTCAAAGGATTATGGGGAATGCGCCTGATGCTGCTGGTATGGCGCTTGTTGGGACGCAAGGCATTCTCGCTGTTGCTCTATCCGGTGGTTGGCGTCTACTGGCTGACGGCCGCCACGGCCAGGCGCGCTTCACAACGCTGGATAACCCGCGTGCGTGAACAGCTCGCCGCGCGCCGGATGCCGGTACCGCCAACGCTCACCAGCTACCGGCACTTTCTGCGCTTCGCCGAGGCGATGCTGGATAAAATCGCCAGCTGGCGCGGCGAGATGCAGTTTGGCCGCGATGTGGTCTTTGCCGCAGGTGCCGAAGAGACGTTGAATATCCACGAGCCGCGGGGGAAACTGCTGCTGGCTTCACATCTCGGCGATGTCGAAGCCTGCCGCGCGCTGGCGCAGTTGCAAGGCAGCAAAATCATCAATGCGTTGGTCTTCAGCGAGAACGCCCAACGCTTTAAACAAATTATGGCGGAGATGGCGCCTCAGGCTGGGCTCAACCTGATGCCGGTGACCGACATCGGCCCGGAAACCGCGATCCTGCTCCAGGAGAAACTGGATCGCGGGGAGTGGATCGCCATTGTCGGCGACCGCATTGCGGTGAACCCGCAGCGCGGCGGCGAATGGCGCGTCTGCTGGAGCCGTTTTATGGGGCAAGCCGCCCCCTTCCCTCAGGGGCCGTTTATCCTTGCCGCAATTTTACGCTGCCCGGTGAATTTGATTTTCGCTCTGCGCCAGCAGGGTAAACTGCATATCTACTGCGAGTCGTTTGCCGACCCGCTGTTGTTGCCGCGCGCCGACCGCCAGCAGGCGTTACAGCACGCTATCGACCGCTACGCCGAACGGCTGGAGCATTACGCGCTACAGTCGCCGCTCGACTGGTTTAACTTTTTCGATTTCTGGCATTTGCCAGATGCCAAAGACAAGGAGTAAAGGGTGCTGAACGATCCCCGTTTTACGGCTGAAGTAGAGCTGACCATTCCCTTTCATGACATCGATATGATGGGCGTCGTGTGGCACGGCAACTATTTTCGCTACTTCGAGATTGCCCGTGAGGCGCTACTTAACCAGTTCAACTACGGCTATCGGCAAATGAAAGCCTCAGGATATCTGTGGCCAGTGGTCGATACCCGCGTCAAGTACCGCGGCGTTATCACCTTCGAGCAGCGTATTCGCGTGCGCGCGCGAATAGAAGAGTTCGAAAATCGTCTGCGTATTGGCTACGACATTTTTGATGCCGATAGCGGCAAGCGCACCACCAGCGGTTATACCATCCAGGTCGCGGTGGAAGAGAACAGCCGCGAGATGTGCTTCGTCAGCCCGGATATCCTGTTTGAGCGCATGGGGATCACGCCATGAGATTACTGCTGCTGTTGGGGCTGTTTATCAGTCCATGGGTCAGCGCCCTGACGCTCGATTCCCTGCAACAACGATTTACCGAGCAACCGGTGGTTCGCGCCCACTTCGATCAAATCCGCACCATTAAGGATCTGCCGCAGCCGCTGCGATCGCAGGGGCAGATGTTGATCGCGCGCGACCAGGGTTTGTTGTGGGATCAAACGTCCCCATTCCCAATGCGACTGCTGTTGGATGACAAGCGGATGGTGCAGGCGATTAACGGCCAGCCGCCGCAAATCATCACCGCCGAGAACAACCCGCAGATGTTCCAGTTTAACCACCTGCTGCGCGCGCTGTTCCAGGCGGATCGACAGGTGCTGGAAGCAAACTTCCGCGTGGAATTTGCCGATAAAGGCGCAGGCCAGTGGACGCTGCGCCTGACGCCCATCACCACGCCGCTGGATAAAATCTTCGCCAGTATTGATTTGGCCGGGAAGACGTATCTGGAGCACATTCAGCTCAACGATAAACAGGGCGATCGCACCGATATCACGCTCTCTCAACACCAACTGACGCCCGCGCGACTGACCGATGACGAACGCCAACGCTTTGCCGCCCAGTAAACGTCCTGCGCTGTTATGGGGAGTCGTCTGCCTGATCCTGCTGGGCGCGCTGATGACGCTGCTGCCTCAGGCCAGAATCAACAGCAGCGTGCTGGCGATGCTACCCAAGCAGACGCTCGGCGCGATCCCGCCCAACCTGAACGACGGTTTTATGCAGCGACTCGACCGCCAATTGGTCTGGCTGGTCAGCCCGGGTAAGCAGGCCGACCCGCAGGTGGCCCGCGACTGGCTGGAACTGCTGCAAAAATCACACGCGCTGGCTGAAGTGAAAGGGCCGATGGACGCCGACAGCCAGCAGGCATGGGGCGACTTTTTCTGGCAACATCGCAATGGTCTGCTCGATCCGGACACCCGCGCGCGCCTGCAAAACGACGGCGAGGCGCAGGCGCAATGGATCCTCTCGCAGCTCTATTCGGCTTTTTCCGGCGTCAGCGGTAAAGAGCTGCGCAACGATCCACTGATGCTAATGCGCGGTTCGCAGTTGGCGATGGCGAAAAGCGGCCAGCGTATGCAGCTGCAGGACGGCTGGCTGGTAGCCAAAGACGCGCAGGGCAACCTCTGGTATCTGTTGCATGGCGAACTGGCGGGATCGTCGTTCGATATGCAGCAGACGCACCGCCTGGTCACCACGCTCGGCAAGCTTGAGGAGCAACTCAAAGCGCGCTACCCGCAGGCGCAGCTGCTGTCGCGCGGCACCGTATTCTATAGCGATTACGCCAGCCAGCAGGCGAAGCACGATATCTCAACGCTCGGCGCAGCAACCCTGTTCGGCGTGATCCTGTTGATCCTGGCGGTATTTCGCTCCCTGCGTCCGCTGCTGCTGTGCTTGATCTCCATCGGCGCTGGCGCGCTGGCGGGCACCGTCGTGACGCTGCTGACGTTTGGCGAGCTGCATCTGATGACCCTGGTGATGAGCATGAGCATCATCGGGATTTCGGCCGACTATACGCTCTATTACCTGACCGAACGGATGGTGCATGGCGCGGAATCGTCAGCATGGCAAAGCCTCGCCAAAGTGCGTAATGCGCTGCTGCTGGCGTTGCTGACCACAGTGGCGGCGTATCTGATTATGATGCTGGCCCCCTTCCCCGCGATTCGCCAGATGGCGCTATTCGCGGCGGTCGGCCTAAGCGCTTCGTGCCTGACGGTGATTTTCTGGCATCCGTGGCTGTGTCGCGGGCTGCCCGTACGCCCGGTGCCAGCCATGGCGCTGATGCTGCGCTGGCTCGCCGCCTGGCGGCGCAATAAAAAGCTGTCCATTGGCCTCCCCATTGCGCTGGCGCTGTTCTCGTTGGTGGGACTGGCGACGCTACGGGTAGATGATGACATTGCGCAGCTGCAGGCGCTGCCGCAGGACATTCTGGCCCAGGAGAAAGCGATCACCGCCCTCACCGGACAAAGCGTCGATCAGAAATGGTTTGTGGTTTACGGCCAATCCGCCCAACAGACGCTGCAGCGCCTCGAAGCGTTTACGCCCGCGCTGGATCGGGCAAAAACCGACGGCATGCTCAGCGGATATCGCGCCATTCCTCTGAATTCGCTCGCCCGGCAGCAGCAAGACCTTACCCTGCTGCAACGCGCCGCGCCCGTGGTTAGCCGGGCGCTGAAGCGCGCGGGGATAGCAACGATCAATCCCGATCTCAAGCCGATGCCGGTGACGGTCGAGAACTGGCTTGCCAGCCCGGCCAGCGAAGGCTGGCGGCTGCTGTGGCTGACGCTGGCCGATGGCGAAAGCGGCGTACTGGTTCCGGTCGCTGGGGTAAAAAACAGCGCCGCGCTGCAGGCACTGAGCGAACAGCACATCGGCGTTGCCTGGGTGGATCGTAAAAGCACCTTTGATGAACTGTTCGCCCTTTATCGCAACCTGTTAACCGGCCTGCTGTTGGTAGCGCTGGCCGTCATCGCCTGCGGCGCTATGATCCGTCTTGGCTGGCGTAAAGGGGCCATCAGCCTGCTGCCGTCGGTATTGTCGCTGGGCTGCGGGCTGACGGCGCTGGCGCTCAGCGGGCACACGGTCAACCTGTTCTCCTTGCTGGCGCTGGTGCTGGTGCTGGGGATCGGCATTAACTACACGCTGTTTTTCAGTAACCCGCACGGCACTCCGCTGACATCGCTACTGGCCATTACGCTGGCGATGATGACCACCCTGCTGACGCTCGGCATGCTGGTCTTTAGCGCCACCCAGGCCATCAGCAGCTTCGGCATTGTGCTGGTGAGCGGTATTTTCGCTGCCTTCCTGCTTTCACCGCTGGCGATGCCCGCGAAAAAAGAGAACAAGAGACGATGATAAGACGGACATGTCATATGTTGAGAGACCTTTTGCCGGATGGCGGCTTCGCCTTATTTGGCCTATGCAAGCGCAGTCGCTCTCCGGCACTGGCCCTGATCGCCGCTTTGTTTCTGGCGGGCTGCAGCCACTCACAGCCCGCGCCGGAAGGCCGTCCGCAGGCGTGGCTGGAGCCGGGTACGCGTGTCACGCTGCCGCCGCCGGGCATCTCGCCGGCCATCAGCTCGCAGCAGTTGCTGACCGGCCGCTTCAACGGCCACACCCAATCGCTGCTGGTGATGCTCAATGCCGATGATAAAAAACTCACCCTCGCAGGATTGTCTTCCGTCGGTATCCGTTTGTTCCTTGTGACCTATGATGAAAAAGGGCTGCACGCGGAACAATCGATTGTGGTTCCACAGCTGCCGCCAGCCAGCCAGGTGCTGGCCGATGTGATGCTCAGCCACTGGCCGATTGACGCCTGGCAACCTCGGTTACCCCAAGGCTGGACGCTGATCGACCACGGCGACCGACGCGAACTACGCAACGCGCACGGTAAACTGGTGACAGAAATCACCTATATGAATCGGAAAGATAAGCGCGAGCCCATCAGCATCGAACAGCATGTTTTTAAATACCACATCACCATTCAATATCTGGGTGACTGAGATGATCTACATTTCTGCGGTCGGCATGATTAACGCCCTGGGCAACGATAACGATGACATCGCGGCCAATCTGGTTCGTGGCATCGCGCCCGGCATGCGCACGCGCGCAGGCTGGCTGCAGGGGCACCCGCAGGCGGTGCTCGCTGGCGTCGATGGCGACTTGCCGGTCATTCCTGAGGCATTTAGCCAACATCGTTCACGCAATAATCAGCTACTGCTGGCGGCGCTCGAACAAATCCAGCCACAGGTTGATAGCGCCATCGCCCGGTATGGGCCGGATCGGGTTGCCGTGGTGCTTGGCACCAGCACTTCAGGTCTGGATGAGGGCGATGCGCACGTGACGCTGACGCTTAACGGCCAGCCAAGCCTGGCCTGGCGCTATCCGCAGCAGGAGTTGGGCGATCCGTCGCGCTTTCTTAGCCACTGGCTGGAATTGGATGGCCCGGCATTTACGCTCTCGACCGCCTGCTCTTCCAGCGCCAGAGCGATCATCAGCGGGCGGCGGCTCATTGACGCCGGGCTGGCGGATGCGGTGATTGTCGGCGGCGCGGACACCCTTAGCCGGATGCCAATCAACGGCTTCCACAGTCTGGAATCTCTTTCACCCACGCGCTGCCAGCCGTTTAGCCGCGACCGTAGCGGTATTACCATCGGCGAAGGGGCGGCGCTGATGCTGCTGACCCGCGAACCGCAGCCCATCGCACTGCTGGGCATCGGCGAATCCAGCGATGCCCACCATATTTCCGCCCCGCATCCGCAGGGTGAAGGGGCGATTCGCGCCATTCAGCAGGCGCTGGATGACGCGGGCCTCGCGCCAGAACAAGTGGGCTACATTAATCTACACGGCACCGCCACGCCGCTGAACGACCAGATAGAGTCCTGCGTCGTCAATGCGCTGTTTGGCGAGCATGTTCCGTGCAGCTCCACCAAACACCTGACCGGACACACGCTGGGCGCGGCAGGGATCACCGAAGCCGCCATCAGTATGCTGATCCTGCAACGAAACCTGCCGCTGCCGGCGCAGGATTTCAGCCAGTCGCCGCGTGATGAAACGCTGCCGCCATGCGGCATCATTGCATCCCCCCAGCCGCTAATGCGCCCGGTTATTCTGTCTAACTCTTTTGCCTTTGGCGGCAATAACGCCAGCATCCTGATCGGGAGAATGTGATGAGCCACTATTTATCACCTGCAGACTATCTGCCGCACGACACGCCGATGCTGCTGCTGGAGGAGGTCGCCTGCGTCACCGCCGATACCGCCGCCTGCCGCGTTACGGTCTCGGCCAATAGCGTTCTGGCGCCGTTTCTCGATGCTGATGGCCATCTGCCCGGCTGGTTCGCCCTTGAACTCATCGCGCAAACTATCGGCGTCTGGTCCGGCTGGCATCGGCGCCAGCAGGGGCATACGTCCAGCGTATTAGGCATGGTGCTTGGCGCACGTGAATTAGTCTGCGCGGCGGGGAGTCTGCCGGGCGGAAAAACGCTGTCCATCAACGTGAAGCTGCTGATGCAGGACGAGCGTTTCGGCAGCTTCGAAGGCGTCATTATGGTAGACGATGAGGTGCTGGCGAGCGGGCGGGTTAACACCTTCCAGCCCACCGCAGACGAGCTCACCACCCTATTTCAACAAGGAGCGTCAGAATGAGTCGTTCAGTTTTAGTTACCGGCGCCAGCAAAGGCATTGGTCGCGCTATCGCCCGCCAGTTGGCGGCGGACGGCTTTGTCGTCGGCGTCCACTATCATCGCGATGCCTCGGGCGCGCAACAGACGCTGGACGCGATACTTTCCGCTGGCGGCGCAGGCCGACTGCTCAGCTTTGACGTCGCTCATCGCGAACAGTGCCGTGAAGCGCTGGAACAGGATCTTGCCGACCACGGCGCGTGGTACGGGATCGTCAGCAACGCCGGAATCGCCCGTGATGCAGCCTTTCCGGCGCTCAGCGATAACGACTGGGATGCGGTGATCCACACCAACCTCGACAGTTTCTATAACGTCATTCACCCGTGCATCATGCCGATGATTAGCGCGCGCCAGGGCGGACGTATTATCACACTGTCTTCGGTTTCCGGGGTGATGGGCAACCGTGGGCAGGTTAACTACAGCGCCGCTAAGGCGGGGATTATCGGCGCCACCAAAGCGCTGGCGATTGAACTCGCCAAACGCAAAATTACCGTTAACTGCATCGCCCCTGGGCTTATCGACACGGGCATGATCGAAATGGAAGATATCGCGCTGAAAGAGGCGATGTCGATGATCCCGATGAAACGCATGGGACAGACGGATGAAGTAGCCGGGCTGGCCAGCTATTTGATGTCGGATATCGCAGGCTACGTCACCCGGCAGGTGATTTCCATCAATGGAGGGATGCTATGACACGTCGCGTGGTCATTACCGGGATGGGCGGCGTCACCGCCTTTGGGGAAAACTGGCAGGATATCTCCACCCGGCTGCGGGAATATAAAAATGCCGTGCGCAAAATGCCGGAATGGCTGGTTTATGACGGGCTGCAAACGCTGCTGGGCGCGCCGATCGACCACTTCACCCTGCCCGAGCACTATACCCGCAAGCGCATTCGCGCGATGGGGCGCGTGTCGCGGCTGTCCACCCGCGCCACCGAGTTAGCGCTGGAACAGGCGGGGCTCATTGGCGATGCCGTGCTGACCAACGGCGAAACCGGTATTGCCTACGGCTCATCGACCGGCAGCACCGACTCGGTGAGCGAATTCGCCACCATGTTGACGGAAAAGCACACCAACAATATCACCGGTACCACCTATGTACAGATGATGCCGCACACCACCGCCGTCAATACCGGGTTGTTTTTCGGCTTGCGCGGCCGCGTTATCCCGACCTCCAGCGCCTGTACTTCCGGCAGTCAGGCGATCGGTTACGCCTGGGAAGCCATTCGCCACGGTTACCAAACGATCATGATCGCTGGCGGCGCGGAAGAGCTATGCCCATCGGAAGCGGCGGTATTTGATACCCTGTTCGCCACCAGCCAGCGCAATGACGAGCCGACAACGACCCCTTCCCCGTTCGATGAGCAACGCGATGGTCTGGTGATTGGCGAAGGCGCGGGCACCCTGATCCTGGAAGAGCTGGAGCACGCCAAAGCGCGCGGCGCGACCATCTACGGCGAAATCGTCGGCTTCGCCACCAACTGCGATGCGGCGCATATTACCCAACCGCAGCGTGAAACCATGCAAATCTGCATGGAACAATCGTTGAAGATAGCGGGCTTAAGCGCCCGGGATATCGGCTATATTTCCGCCCACGGCACGGCAACCGACCGCGGCGATATCGCCGAGAGCCAAGCGACGGCGGCGATTTATGGCGACAGCGTGCCAATCTCCTCGCTGAAAAGCTACTTCGGCCATACCCTTGGCGCCTGCGGGGCGCTGGAGGCATGGATGAGCCTGCAGATGATGCGCGAGGGCTGGTTTGCGCCAACGCTGAACCTGCATAAACCCGATACCAACTGCGGCGCGCTGGATTACATCATGGGTGACGCTCGTAGGGTGGATTGTGAATTCCTGCAGAGCAACAACTTTGCCTTCGGCGGCATTAACACCTCAATCATCATTCAGCGTTGGTCCTGAAATGTATCAGCTTATCCTTGGTAAGATCTCAACGCTTAGCACCCTGCCGCTGCCGCCGGAACGGATGGCTCAGGCGCCTGACGGCCCGCGGCGAATGAGCTGGCTCGCCGGGCGCGCCTTGCTGGCGCATGCGGTTTCGCCGCTGGCGAATATTCACTACGGCGCACAGGGAAAACCGGCTTTTCCCCTCGATAGCGGGTGGTGGTTTAACCTTAGCCACAGCGGCGACGATATCGCGCTATTGCTGAGCGATGAAGGCGAGGTTGGCTGCGATATCGAAGTGATTCGTCCGCGTGAGGGCTGGAAGCGGTTAGCTAACGCACTGTTTAGCGTCGGCGAGCATCAAGAGCTGGAGCAGGAAGCGCCGGAGCGGCAGTTAGCCGCCTTCTGGCGTATCTGGACGCGCAAAGAGGCGTTGGTGAAGCAACGTGGCGGCAGCGCCTGGCAGATAGCCTCGGTCGACAGCACCTTTCGCGGCGCGCTGTCGTTAAGCCAGATTCAGTTCGAGGGGTTGAGTATTGCGGTCTGTACGCCGACGCCGTTCTCGCTGACGGCAGCGCACATTCAACGCTTCAGGGGCGCGGTTTAACCGGCCAGAAGATAGTGAGCACGCCAGCGATAATAATCAGTACCCCCAGCAGCGATTGCCAGTAAAACGGCTCATGCCAGCCGGGCAGCCAGATGGCCGCAGCCCACACCAGAATATAGCTCAGGCTCAACAGCGCATAGGCTTTTGCCAACGGCAGGCGGTGCAATGCGAAGTACCAGCAGACCATCGACAGCAGATAGCCGAGCAGCCCAAACGCCAGGCTGAAGGTGCCAGGGCGGAAATGCAGCAGGTGATTGAGGAAGGTAAGAATATCGGTTAGCGGCGGCAGTTCAACCATCGCGCTGCGTAGCAGCAGCTGCGCGCCGCTGACCAGCCCGACGCTGAATAACGCCCAGATCAAGCCCATCAGACGCTACTCCCCAATACGGCAATGCCGACGACAATCAGCCCGACGCCAACCCAGTGGCGGCGCGCCACCGGTTCACGCCAGATCCCCCACGCCGCCAGCGTCACCCAGACAAAGTTGAGGCTCAACATCGGGTAAGCGATACTGACCGGGATGGCCTGCAGTACGCCCAGCCACAGCAGCATGCCGCCGCCGAGCGATAACAAGGCTAATCCCAGCCAGACCAGGATGTGCTGCCCGCGCCGTCCGCTACGGGACGGGCGGGTCGCCTGCTTTTGGCACAGTTGGCCTGCGCAGCTAAGCAGGCTGGCGAGTACCAGAATGAACCAGACGCTCATTGCGGCAGATACTGAATAAACACCACGCGGCCCAGCACGTAGGAGCTATCCGGTTTCGGTAATGCAAGTTCATTCATCGTTTCGCCCTTATCCATCAGCAGCACCAGCGAGACCGGCCCCTGCTGGCGATGCGTCGCTAACCAGTCAGCAAACGCTTTGGTCGCCACAAATTTGTCCTGCGCGTCCGGCCAGTCGAGACCATATTTCAGCTCGCCCTGTTTTTCATACAGGATGATATCGTCGCGTTTTAGCTCCCAGGCCAGTCCTGCGCCGATACCGACGTTGTTGGTCAGTACGTAGCGGCTTGGCGCCAGGGATTCGCTAACGATATCCACCAGGAACTGCGGCTGTTTGCTGTCGATAACCCGATCCGGGATAGCGAAGCCAACCAGCAGCGCCAGCCCCAGCGGACAGATGGCGGCCAGAGTCCAGCGACGACCGTTGTCTTTCATCGCCAGCCACCCCATCAGCGCCCATACGGCAAAGGCAATCGCCGCCAGCAGACATTTATACAGCTCGATCTGCGTCCACACCGGCTGGCGCATAAAGCCCCACGGCGACACCACCAGCACGGCGACCAGGCCAATCAGACCGAAGCCGAAGTTGATCATACCGTTGATCCGCAGCGCTTTCGCCCCCGCCTTCGCCGCATCCAGCGCATAGCGGGCCATCAGGATCGACAGCGGCATAAAGCACGGCAGAATGTAGGTCGGTAGTTTGCCTTTCGCAATACTGAAGAACAAGAACGGCATCGCCACCCAGCCCAACAGATACAGCGCGCCGCGAGCATCATCGCGTTCGCTCCAGCCGCGCTTCAGCGCGCCCGGCAGCAAGGCCAACCACGGCAGGCTGCCAGCGATCAGGAACGGAATGTAGTACCAGAACGGCGCTTTATGCTGCGCGTCTTTTTCGGCAAAGCGTTGAATATGCTCGACCCAGAAGAAGTAGCGCCAGAAATCAGGCTCGCGCTTCGCGATAGCCAGCCCCCACGGCAGCACCACCAGCGTACACACCACCACCGCCAGCCAACCGTAAGTCAGGACTTCACGCCAGCGTTTACGCGCAATGACCCACGGCAGGACGCCGACCACCGGCACCGCCAGCGCGAGGAAGCCCTTGGTCATCACCCCCATACCGCAGGCGACACCCAGCAGTACGTAACCGAGAATTTTCCCGCCGTGGCTCTGCGCCTGGCTGGCGCCCCAGAAGCTGCACATCGCCAGCGCCAGCCACATGGTAATCATCGGATCCAACACCGCATAAGTGCCGATACCATACACCAGCAGCGCGGTCAGGAAGATAATGGGAGACAGTACCGCCACCCGCTTATCGCGGAAAATACGCCACGCTAACCACGCCACCAGCAGCGCGCTGACGGTGATAGCGAAGACCGAGCCGAAACGCACGCCAAAGTTATTATGGCCAAACAGCCACTGGCCGATACTGTTAATCCAGTAACCGGCAATTGGCTTTTCAAAGTAACGCAGCCCCAGAAGATGCGGCACCACCCAGTCGCCGGAAGCCAGCATCTCGCGGCTGATCTCCGCATAACGGGTTTCATCGGGCTGCCAGAGCAAACGGAAATTCAGCGGCAGTAAGTAATACAGTGCAAAGAGCACAACCAGAGAGACGCCATAACGAATGCTTTTCATACACCCGAGCCCAGTAATTGTTCACGTCCAAGCCAACCTTCCCGGCCAGCCAATTCACCACGGACCACTTTGCCTGACGGCAGCTCGCTAAAGTCAGCGGGCAACAGCTGGCTCAGTGGGCAAAATTGAATTTCCTCTTCCGCCGCCATGGTCAGCAGCTCATCGAACTGGTCAGCATAGGCAATCCCTTCCACTTCGGCGTGGATGGTATAAACCGGCGTGCCCTTGTCGCGATGGATGCAGTCCAGTAGATAGCGGTTAAAACCCGCGATATCCACGGCACTACCGACAACTTCATCCCATGTGGGAAGCGTCACCGGGATCTGTACGGTGCCGAGGGTTCCGCTGCCAAGCTGCGGCAGGAAAGGCCGCGTGCCGCGGCAGTCGCTATTGTAGAGGAAATCGAAAGATTCTTTGGCTTTGACCACCCGTTGGTCAGCACGCCAGCCAGCAACAGCTGAACAAGTAACCGGGTGGCCGATAATCCGCTCCAGTTCGAGCAGACCGCGCTCGACTTCAAGCGTCAGACGTTCCTGAGGCCAGACTCCGCTCCACGCCTGCCAGCTATAGTGGTCCCAGGCATGCAGACCCACCTCGTGGTTCTGCGCGGCGGCGCGGATAACATCTTCATTACCCGCCCCTATCCTGCGTCCCGGCCACGCGGTGCCAGCCAGCAGAATATCCCAGCCATACAGCGATGCCGCGTTAGAACGCAGCATCTTCCACAGAAACTTCGGTTTTACCAGGCGCCATAAATGGCGCCCCATATTGTCCGGCCCGACGCTGAAAAAGAAGCTTGCCTGAATCCCGTGCTGGCCCAACAGGTCCAGCAGACGCGGAACACCGTCCCGCGTACCGCGAAAGGTATCGACATCTATGCGTAAGCCGACTTGTTTCATGAGTTTTTATCGTCCGTTAACTCAACAGTGCGCAGGAAGAAATCGAGGGTATGCTCGACGGTCTCTTCCATCTCCACGGTCGGTTCCCAGTTCAGGCAGCGTTTAGCGTTGCGAATGCTCGGCTTACGATGCTCAACGTCCTGGTAGCCTTTGCCGTAGTAATCGCTGCTTTCCACTTCACGGAAGCCAGCGAACGGCGGGAAGCGATCGCGCAACGGATGGCGCTCGAAGCAGGCGAGCAGCATTTCAGCCAGCTCTTTGATGCTCGCTTCGTTTTCCGGGTTACCGATGTTGATGATCTGCCCGTCGCAGCGGCCGTCTTTGTTCTCAATGATGCGGAACAGCGCTTCGATACCATCGCTGATATCGGTGAAGCAACGCTTCTGCTTGCCGCCTTCAATCAGCTTGATCGGCGAACCTTCCACCAGGTTGAGGATCAGCTGGGTGATAGCGCGGGAGCTACCGATACGCGCAGCGTTGAGGTTATCCAGGCGTGGCCCCATCCAGTTGAACGGACGGAACAGGGTGAATTTCAGGTCGTACTTATCACCGTAGGCCCAAATCACGCGATCCAGCAGCTGTTTGGACACCGAGTAGATCCAACGCTGTTTGTTGATCGGCCCGACCACCAGGTTGGAGGTATCTTCATCGAAGTTTTTGTCGGTGCACATGCCGTATACTTCAGAAGTCGACGGGAAGATGATGCGCTTATTGTATTTCACGCAGTCGCGGATGATCTTCAGGTTCTCTTCGAAGTCCAGCTCGAACACGCGCAGCGGGTTACGGGTGTATTCGATCGGCGTCGCGATCGCCACCAGCGGCAGCACCACATCACATTTCTTAATGTGGTATTCAATCCACTCGGAGTGAATACTGATATCGCCTTCAACGAAGTGGAAACGCGGGTTGTCGAGGAAACGGCTGATGGCGTCAGAGCCGATATCCAGGCCGTAAATCTCATAGTTGTCGTCCTGCAGCAGACGCTCGGTCAGGTGGTTGCCGATAAAGCCGTTCACACCGAGGATCAACACACGGGTACGGCGCTTAATCGCCACCACCGGTTTGCTGCTCAGTACCGCGCTGGTCACCAGGCCCAGCGCTTGCGCCAGTTGGGTGCCCTGCATGTAAACGCCGCGTTCAGTCTGGCCGGTCACGATTTCCAGCGCGCCCTGCTGACAGGCCACCACGAGCGGTGCCACGGAGATAACGGTACCCGGTTTCGCCGCTGGCAGGTCAGTGCGCACGCGGGATTTCCAGACGATGAATTTGTTGGCACCGGCATAGCCGAACGCGCCTGGCCATGGATCAGACACCGCACGCACCAGGTTATGCAGCGTTTGCGCCGGTTGGTCCCAGTCGAGACGTCCATCTTCCGGCGTGCGACGGCCTACATAGGTTGCCTGGCTGTGATCCTGCGCGCGCTCCTGCGTCTTACCTTCACGGATTGCCGGCAGCGCCTGGCCCAGCAGCTCAGAAGCGGCGGCGCACAGCTTGCGGTGCAGCGCCAGCGCCGCGTCATCCGGGCCGATCGCCACGGTGTGTTGAGCGACGATATCGCCCGCGTCCGCGCGGTTAACCATGCGGTGCAGGGTAACGCCGGTTTCACTTTCGCCGTTAACCAGCACCCAGTTCAGCGGCGCGCGGCCGCGGTATTTCGGCAGCAGAGAGCCATGCAGGTTGAAAGCCCCTTTCGGCGCGATGTTCAGGATCTCATCGCACAGCAGGTTACGGTAGTAGAACGAGAACAGCACGTCCGGCTTCATCTCGCGAATACGTTCAATCCACAGCGGATGGTTAACATCCTCCGGCGCCCATACCGGGATACCTTGCTCAGCAGCAATACGCGCCACGGAACCAAAGAAATGGTTTTCGCCAGGATTATCCGGATGGGTAAAAATAGCGGTGATTTCATAACCGGCATCCAGCAGTGACTGAATACCTGCGCAACCCATATCGTGATAAGCGAAGACTACTGCTTTCATGAACGATCTTCCTCTTGAGATGCCGTTTCCGGCTGGCGAACAACACGTTGAATAAAGTAACGGGGGCGGGCCCGGACATCGTTATAGATGCGGCCGATATACTCCCCGAGCAGACCCATACCGACAAACTGGGCGCCGATGAACATAAACAGGATGGCGAAGAGCATAAACACCCCATCTCCCGCCCACTGCGGACCGAAGGCCAGACGCAGCACCACCAGCAGCAGACCGAAGGCGAAGCCCAGCAGGGCTATCACGCTGCCGAAAATACTCAGCAAACGCAGCGGCGTTGTGGTCAGGCAGGTCACCAGGTCATACATCAGGTTAATCAGGCGCATGAAGCTGTATTTGGAGTCGCCGAATTCACGTTCGGCGTGCATCACCGGGATCTCTACCGCGCGGCGGGCGAAGGTATTCGCCAAAATCGGGATAAAGGTGCTGCGCTCATGGCAGTTGAGCATGGCGTCGATAATGTGGCGGCGATAGGCGCGCAGCATGCAGCCGTAGTCGCCCATCGCTTTACCGGTGGTGCGTTGAATCAGACGGTTGATCATCTTCGACGCGGATTTGCGGAAGATGCTGTCCTGACGGTTCTGACGCACGGTGCCGACGACGTCGTAGCCTTCATCCGCTTTCTCCACCAGACGCGGGATCTCTTCCGGCGGGTTTTGCAAGTCGGCGTCAAGGGTAATGATCAGATCGCCGGTGACATGGCTGAAGCCCGCCATAATCGCCGAGTGCTGGCCGTAGTTACGGTTCAGCAGCACCGCCACGACGTGGCTGCCTTCGGCTTCGGCGGCGTCGGTCAGCATGCGCGCGGAATCATCGCTGCTGCCGTCGTCGATCAGCAGAATTTCATATTGGCGTCCCAGCGTCGCGCAAGCAGCATCGGTGCGGCGCAGCAGCTCCGGCAGGCTATCCTGTTCGTTATAAACCGGGATAACCACCGAGACTTTTTTTACGGGAGGGTAAGTAAGCATATCAACGTCCTGACAACTGATGCAGCGCGGTAATGACGCGGGTGACATCGTCGTCGGTCATATCCGGGAACAGCGGGATGGAACAAATGCGCGCGCTGTTCCATTCCGTATTCGGTAATGAAACGTCAGGGAAGCGCTCGCGGTAATACTTTTGCGTGTGGGCCGCACGGAAGTGCAAACCGGTGCCGATGCCCATGGCTTTCAGTTTTTCCATCAGGGCATCACGGCTGATGCCGCAGGCAGCTTCATCAACGCGGATGATAAACAGGTGCCAGGCATGCTGGTGATCCCATGACGGTATGGTCAGCGGCTTAAAGGGGGTATCCGCCAGCTCACGCAGATAGCGCTGAGCGATTTCACCGCGGCGCTGATTGGCGTGCGCCAGCTTATCCAACTGCACCAACGCCAGCGCGGCGTTGATATCGGCCAGATTGTATTTAAAGCCTGGGGTGATGACCTCCGCCTGCGGCGCGCGGCCATGGGTCTGGCGGTCATAGGCATCAACCCCAAGGCCGTGGAATTTGAGACTGCGGATACGGGAAGCCAGTTCGTCGTCATCGGTCACGATCAGACCGCCTTCAGCGCAGGTCATGTTTTTGATCGCGTGGAACGAGAAGATAGCGGTCCCGCACCAGCCGACGTGACGGCCTTTATAGTGAGTCCCCGCAGCATGCGCGGCATCTTCGATAACCGGGATGCCGTGGCGCTCACCAACGGCGCGAATCGCGTCGATGTCCGCAGGCGCGCCCGCGTAGTGCACAGGAATAATCGCTTTGGTACGCGAGGTAACCGCCGCTTCTACCGCCTCAGGGGTAATCATCAGATTATCGTGGTCGACGTCGATCATGACCGGCGTCGCGCCCAGCAGGCAGATCATATTCAGCGTGGAGACCCAGGTTTGTGAAGGGGTAATGACTTCGTCGCCAGGGCCAATGCCCATCGCCATCAGCGTGACGTGCATACCGCCGGTCGCGGAACTGACGGCAATAGCGTGACGGTTGCCAGTAAGCTGGCAAAATGCTTCTTCAAGCGCCTGATTTTTCGGGCCTGTGGTAATCCATCCCGATTGCAAAACTTCACGCAGCGCAGCCAGCTCTGCGTCGCCCATCGACGGGCGCGAAAACGGCAGAAATTCGCTCATTTTTTTCCTGTTCTATTTAATAACCCGCTGCCAGAGGGGGTCGGTAGAAAGAAATATCCTGCGCCAGCGGACTTAAACAAAATGAAAATGAAGTCGGTTCACCGCCACATTTCATTCCAGGGTATCTCGACGGTTATAAATCTAGTCGCACTTGCTTAGGATAATATTAAGAAATTAATATTTTTCACACGAATAGTAATATCTCATTGTGAATCATAAGGATAGTGTTTTTATGTTAGGAAAAAATCGTAAAAAAGCCCCTGCTTCATCGTGAAAACAGGGGCATAACGGGTGAAAGTAAACGAATCATCAACCAGACCGCAATAAATATTTATTTACGTTTTCATCGAGAGATAAAAACTAGCGGTAGATCACAGAATTATTTCCAATTCATTACAAATTTACAGGAAAGTTCTTAGTTAATTCATTAGCAGAGCAATTAATGACGCCGTTATTATCCGCGCCATCATCACAAACAAATATTGATGAGTAGGCCGCGACTTTAAGCCTGCTTCAGGCGTTCACTCAGCGCCTCAAGAATCCAGGTATTGACCGAAACTTGTTCCTCCGCTGCCGCAGAACTCAAACGTTCGCCAAAAGACTCTGGGTAGCGCAGCGTAAACGTTTTTATTTTTTCCGGATGGACGTAAGGGTCAATCCCCGCCTGCTGGCAATCCGCGAGATATTCCTGCAAAGAGATCTCTCCTTCCTGTAGCAGCCCCTGAATACTGTCGGAGACGAAATCGCAATAACCCGATAATCCCAGGAATTTACCGCGAAAGGCATTAAGTTCAGGCACATAGTTAATAACGGCAGGCTGGCCAGCGATCTCCATTGAGTTTGGCGTTTTAGGTTTGATCATGGTTTTACCCCTATAGTGATTAACCAATCGCGCACGCTCTCCACAGCGCCTTTATCAGTATCCGGTGAAGGATGAGGCCTGTGAAAGCTGGCAATACTGTGGTTCAACAAAAATTTGCAGCGTGAGCCGCGCCCCTCTTTGATTTCTCCGCCTAACGCTTTAATCAGCGACTCGATGTCGGCCCATTTAATCCCCTGCGGCACGGGGGTTTTGAACAATTGCTCCAGCGTGTTGCGCTGCTTTTTGCGTAAAGATAAAACCTGCCGCTCCATCGCATTGCCCTATGACTTCATCCATTGAAGTCAATATTATGCTAGCAAAAAATGAAGTCAACCACTTGCGCGGTAAACGTGGTTTATCAACGGTTGATAAACCACATAAATTATACGCTTTGTGAATTATCCCTGTTCGCCAATAATGGCGCCTCATTTAACGATCTCGTTATGGCGAGGCTCCTGCATAAATACAAGTTACCGCCCTGTTGGTATCGAGAGAGACCACTCAGGGAAATACAGGCATCCATCGAATCAAGGTGTTGCCAAGGTAACTTCTGCTGACGTTCGCGTCAGACAGATACGTTATGCAGTGCTAAAACCAGGACGTAGGGATCTGCCTGCGCTAACCCTGTCTTGTTCGCCCCTATGAGTGATTTTTTATAGGGATTTTAATCATGTCTTCAATTCAACTCTGCGCCGCGCATCAGGCGACTTCTGGTTTCGACGGCGATGCGATCGCCCAGTACATGCGTACCGATTTTATTACGCTCCAGGAACATCTCAGCGTCCACGAGGCGCGGGAGCTCTTTATCTCGCAGCTTGCCAGCGACGATATCCCCGGTCAGGTGTTTGTTGTCGCGGGTAAAAAGCTGCGCGGTAGCTTGTCGGTCAAGAAGTTGTTACAGGAGAGCGATATCGGTCAATCGATCCGCTACCTGATGGACAGCTGCCTGTTCCGCGTCAAACCTGGCGATGAACGCCCGCAGGTCATCACCGAGCTCAGCGAACGCGGCCTCGATCTGGTGCCGGTGGTCGACAAAGGCGAACTGGTCGGCTGCTTAATGGAAAAAGAGATCGCCCATCTGCTGGAAGATGACGTCACCGAAGACGCGCAGCGACAGGGCGCGACGCTACCGCTGGAAAAACCATATCTTGAGATAAGCCCCTGGACGCTATGGAAGAAGCGTTCGGTATGGCTGCTGCTGCTGTTCGTTGCCGAAGCCTATACCAGCAGCGTGCTGCAGCATTTCGAAGCCGCGCTGGAATCGGCCATCGCCCTCGCCTTCTTTATTCCGCTGCTGATCGGTACCGGCGGCAACAGCGGGACGCAAATTACCTCAACGCTGGTGCGTTCGATGGCGCTGGGAGAAGTACGCCTGCGTGACCTGGGGCGGGTAATTCGCAAAGAGGTCTCCACCTCGTTTCTGATAGCCCTGACGTTGGGCCTGGCGGGCTGCCTGCGCGCCTGGATGATGGGTATCAGCATGGAAATCACGCTGATTGTCAGCCTGACGCTGGTGTGTATTACTCTGTGGAGCGCGGTGGTTTCTTCGGTTATTCCGATGCTACTTAAGCGAGTCGGCATCGACCCTGCCGTCGTCTCTGCGCCGTTTATCGCTACGCTGATTGACGGCACCGGGCTGATTATCTATTTCAAAATCGCCCAGTATTTCCTCGGCTTAAACTGATCAAAAGCGCCCGGACGCTTTGATGCCCGGGCGCGTTGATTAAGCCTCGGCCAGCGCCTGCGCGCAGGCTGCTGCGGAGGCCCATGCCCACTGGAAATTATAGCCGCCGAGCCAGCCGGTCACGTCCATCACTTCACCGATAAAATAGAGCCCTGACGCCTTGCGCGCTTCCATGGTGCGCGAAGAGAGTTCATGGGTATCCACGCCGCCGAGGGTCACTTCCGCCGTACGGTAACCTTCGGTACCGTTCGGCTGTACGCGCCAGGCGGTCAGCGTCTCGACTAACGCCTGCTGGTCGCGAACATTCAACTGCTTGAGCGTCACGTCCGGGATTTGCCCAAGCTGCTGTAAACACTCAACCAGCCGCTTCGGCAGCTGCATCGCCAGAGTATTTTTCAGGCTTTGGTTCGGATGGGCGGCACGCTGTTCATCAAGGAATTCCTCAAGATTGCAGTCCGGCAGCAGATTAACGGCGACGAACTCGCCGGGCTGCCAGTAGCTGGAAATCTGCAGCACTGCCGGGCCGGAAAGCCCACGGTGGGTAAACAGCAGATTCTCGCGGAATACCGTGCCATTCTCAGCGCAAATGGTTGATGGCACCGAAACGCCGGAGAGCACCTGCAGTTGTTCGAGCAGCGGTTTATGCAGGGTAAACGGCACCAGACCGGCGCGGGTCGGCAGCACCTTCAGGCCGAATTGCTCGGCCACTTTATAGCCAAACGGCGATGCGCCGAGTCCCGGCATCGACAGACCGCCGGAGGCGATCACCAACTTCTTCGCCGCCAGCGTTTCGCCGTTAACCTGCAACGTATAGCCTTGTTCATCACGCTCGACGCTAAGGATTTCGCTACGTAAGCGGATCTGTACACCGCCTTTTTCACACTCGGACAGCAGCAAATTAACGATTTGCTCCGCCGAATCATCGCAAAACAACTGGCCGAGGGTCTTCTCATGCCAGGCGATGCCATATTTGCCGACCAGCTCGATAAAGTCCCACTGGGTGTAGCGCGCCAGCGCAGATTTGCAAAAATGCGGGTTTTGACTGAGATATGCCGCGGGTTCGACATACATGTTAGTAAAGTTGCAGCGGCCGCCGCCGGACATCAGGATTTTGCGCCCCGGCTTTTTGCCGTTATCGAGCAGCAGTACGCGGCAGCCCAACTGGCCCGCCTGCGCTGCACAAAACATTCCCGCCGCTCCGGCGCCGATCACAATGGCATCAAACCTTTCCACTCAACTTTCCTCATTCCCCAATTGTCGGGAATTGTAAATATTTCACTCTGGTCGCACCAGCACGAAAAAAATAGCGCTCTGTTACGTCTTTGAAAGATATGGGATTAATCCTAAGCGGGTAGAACCCAAACAGGAAGAAAATCAAAAAAAGTCTATATTTCACTTTGCCCGCGCCGCTAAAGTCACTGATAATGCGCCGCGTTCATGTCCTCAAAATGGCGTAACGTCCTATGCTACATTTATTTGCCGGTCTGGATTTACATACCGGACTATTATTATTGCTTGCTTTAGCTTTTGTACTGTTTTACGAAGCGATTAACGGTTTCCATGATACCGCAAACGCTGTTGCAACGGTGATCTACACTCGCGCAATGCGGTCGCAACTTGCTGTCGCGATGGCGGCGCTCTTCAACTTTTTCGGCGTTCTGCTGGGCGGTCTCAGCGTAGCCTATGCCATCGTGCATATGCTGCCAACGGACCTGCTGCTTAACATGGGTTCCGCACATGGCCTCGCTATGGTGTTCTCTATGTTGCTGGCAGCGATCATCTGGAACCTCGGAACCTGGTATTTCGGCCTTCCGGCTTCCAGTTCTCACACTCTGATTGGCGCCATCATCGGTATTGGTTTAACCAATGCGCTGATGACCGGCACTTCAGTGGTTGACGCGCTGAACATCCCGAAAGTCATCGGCATTTTTGCTTCGCTTATCGTCTCGCCGATCGTCGGCCTGGTGATTGCGGGCGGGCTGATTTTCATTCTGCGTCGTTACTGGAGCGGTACCAAAAAACGCGCGCGCATCCACCTGACCCCTGCGGAACGTGAAAAGAAAGATGGCAAGAAAAAGCCGCCGTTCTGGACCCGTATCGCATTGATTCTGTCCGCTATCGGCGTGTCGTTCTCTCACGGCGCGAACGATGGGCAGAAAGGCATTGGTCTGGTCATGTTGGTGCTGATTGGCGTCGCGCCAGCAGGCTTCGTGGTCAACATGAACGCTTCCGGCTACGAGATCACCCGTACCCGCGATGCGGTCAACAATGTGGAAACCTTCTTCCAACAGCGCCCTGAGCTGCTGAAGAAAGCCACTGGCGTTGACCAACTGGTTCCGTCTCCGGATACCGGCGTGGCGGCGAATGGCGAGTTCCACTGTCATCCGGCGAACACCATCAACGCGCTTAACCGCGTGAAGACGATGCTGACCGGGACCGAAAGCTACGATGCATTGTCAGTGGATCAACGTAGCCAGCTGCGTCGTATTATGCTCTGCATCTCCGATACCACCGACAAAGTGGCGAAGCTGCCGGAAGTCAACTCTGACGACCAGCGTCTGCTGAAGAAACTGAAAACCGACATGCTGAGCACCATCGAATACGCGCCAATCTGGATCATTATGGCGGTCGCGCTGGCGCTGGGTATTGGTACCATGATCGGCTGGCGCCGCGTGGCAACCACCATCGGCGAGAAGATTGGTAAGAAGGGTATGACCTACGCACAAGGTATGTCCGCCCAGATGACCGCTGCGGTTTCTATCGGCCTGGCAAGCTACACCGGGATGCCGGTTTCCACCACCCACGTGCTCTCCTCCTCGGTAGCGGGGACGATGCTCGTTGATGGCGGCGGCCTGCAGAAGAAAACCGTCACCAGCATCCTGATGGCATGGGTACTGACCCTGCCGGCAGCCATTGTGCTCTCAGGCGTGCTGTACTGGCTGGCTCTCAAGCTTATCTAAGCCATAGCAATGCTAAAAATGGGTCAGGAAACTGGCCCATTTTTTTGCATTTTAGTTCAGTGCGCTTAATGCCAAATCAGCAGCGCAACCAGACTTACCACCACCAGACCACAAAGCGCGCTGGTCAGAATAAATTGCCGCCGAACCCGCTCACAGCGACGAATAAACTCGTCGTCATGGTGATCGCGATACCGTTGGGCATAGATATACCAGACCAACCGCATTTGTTTACTGGGCTGCCCATGCGACGTGAAAAAACCGCCGCCATCGACATATTGATAGAGCAAGGGATCGCAGCCACGTAGCACAACCAATAATGCACGCAACGATGAGAAATAGCGTGCCATATTCACCACACAAACGATACACAGGGCCCAAAACAGCGCAATAGTGCTGATCATACCTCCTCCCCGGCGACCCATCCTCGGAGACCCCTCCGGGACTACCGCTCCCCAATATCATCCAACCAACCGTACAGTAAAAGAGTGCGATACCGGTCACGTTTATTTATCTGACCGGCTCATTAAATAGTGTAGGAGATCAGTTAATTTTTTTACCACAAGGTTAACCGTTATCAATACGTCAGACGGTATAATTTGTTTAACTCTTTGGTGAACCAGGTGCATTGACGGAGTGCGGGGGCGCTTATATCTTGAAGTATGACGGGTATATAGGTTAGAAATTATCTTCTACAATTAAGTCCTTAAAGACTTAGCCCCCGCGAATCTAGCACGCAGGACGCGGGCGAATCGGCAGCACAGGCTGTCTGGTCCAACGGTCATCGACAACTTATGGAAGGAGTAACACTATGGCTTACAAACACATTCTTATCGCAGTAGACCTATCACCGGAAAGCAAAGTGCTGGTAGAGAAAGCCGTTTCTATGGCCCGCCCCTACAATGCGAAAGTTTCCCTGATTCACGTGGATGTGAATTACTCCGATCTCTACACCGGTCTTATCGATGTCAATCTGGGCGACATGCAGAAACGCATCTCTGAAGAGACGCACCACGCGCTGAGCGAACTCTCCAGCAACGCTGGCTATCCGATTACCGAAACCCTGAGCGGCAGCGGCGATCTCGGTCAGGTTCTGGTCGACGCGATCAAAAAATATGATATGGATCTGGTGGTCTGCGGTCACCATCAGGACTTCTGGAGCAAACTGATGTCCTCAGCACGCCAGCTTATCAACACCGTTCACGTTGATATGCTGATTGTGCCGCTGCGCGACGAAGAAGACGAATAATCCGCGTTTCATCGCCAGCCAACGCCCGCGCCTGCGGGCGTTTTTGTTTTTGTGCTTTATCCCAAGCCAGATCCCAGGATATCAATCCAGATAATTAATATCAGTTAGTGTGATCAACCATTTATTCGAAATAACATCTATATAATAATCTATACATTCAGCCAATGACCGCATCATAACGGTTCATCAGACTTTTTCAGCGCGTTTTGGCAGACGCGTTCATACTTTTCGGGATAGCACTAAAAGGCGAAGGAATATGAAAACAACTGCACCCACAGGTTTGCTGCAGCAACCTCGTCCGTTTTTCATGATTTTTTTTGTAGAGTTATGGGAGCGTTTTGGTTATTACGGCGTCCAGGGCATCCTGGCGGTCTTCTTTGTTAAACAGCTTGGCTTCTCTCAGGAGCAGGCATTTATCACCTTCGGCGCCTTTGCAGCGCTGGTCTACGGCCTGATTTCCATCGGCGGCTACGTCGGCGACCATCTGCTGGGTACCAAACGCACGCTGGTGCTTGGCGCCATCGTGCTGGCTCTCGGCTATTTCATGACCGGGTTATCGCTACTCAAGCCAAACCTGATCTTCATCGCGCTCGGTACTATCGCCGTCGGCAACGGGCTTTTTAAAGCTAATCCCGCGAGTCTGCTGTCAAAATGCTATCCGCCGGGGGACGCCCGTCTCGACGGCGCCTTCACTCTGTTTTATATGTCGATTAACATCGGTTCGCTGCTGTCGCTATCGCTGGCGCCGATCATCGCCGATAAATTCGGCTACGCGGTGACCTACAACCTGTGCGGCGCCGGAATTATCGTTGCGCTGCTGGTCTACTTCGCCTGTCGCGGCATGGTGAAAGATATCGGCTCAGCGCCGGATCATCGGCCGCTGAGCTGGCGCAATCTGCTGTCCGTACTGGTCGGTACGGTGGCAATGATTTTCCTCTGTGCCTGGCTGATGCATAACGTCAAAATCGCCAACCTGGTGTTGATTGTGCTTTCCATCGTGGTAACGATTTTCTTCTTCCGCGAGGCCTTCCGCCTCGATAAAACTGGCCGCAACAAGATGTTCGTCGCCTTCATTCTGATGCTCGAAGCGGTGGTGTTTTATGTGCTTTACGCCCAGATGCCAACCTCGCTGAACTTCTTCGCCATCAATAACGTACACCACACTATTCTCGGCATCACCATTAACCCGGTGAGCTTCCAGGCGCTGAACCCGTTCTGGGTCGTTGTCGCCAGCCCCGTGTTGGCGGCTATCTACACCCGTCTCGGCAACAAAGGTAAAGACCTGACCATGCCGATGAAATTTACCCTCGGCATGTTCCTCTGCGCACTGGGCTTTCTGACCGCCGCCGCGGCGGGGATGTGGTTTGCCGACCCGCAGGGGCTAACTTCGCCGTGGTTTATCGTGCTGGTATATCTGTTCCAGAGCCTGGGCGAACTGCTGATTAGCGCCCTCGGGCTGGCGATGGTCGCCGCGCTGGTACCTCAGCGATTGATGGGCTTTATTCTGGGGATGTGGTTCCTGACTCAAGCCGCCGCGTTCCTGATGGGCGGCTATGTCGCGACCTTCACCGCGGTGCCAGAAAATATGACCGATCCGCTGCAAACGCTGCCTATCTATACCAATGTCTTTAGCAAAATTGGCCTCGTGACTCTGGCGGTAACGATAGCGATGGCCTTCATGGTGCCCTGGCTGAACCGGATGATTAATCCCCCGGCGAGCGCCAGGTAAGCATTAGCCGCCCCGGCTTGTGCTACGCTTATCCGGGCTACAATTTGGTAGCCCGGATAAGGCGCTTTGCGCCGTCATCCGGGAGCTATCACGTAAGCCTGAATTTATTCCGGCGTGCCCGGGTAAATATCGAAACGATGACCTTTGGTGACCACCGCATTCGGCGTGGCGACATCCGCCAGTGGCGGCGCATAGTCCGGACGCTTAACGACCACCCGTTTAGTTGCCAGCTGCCGCGCTGGCGCCAGCAGGCCATCGGCATCTAAATCCGGCCCCACCAGCGACTGAAACACCCGCATCTCTTTTTTCACTAACGCGCTTTTCTGCTTGTGCGGGAACATCGGATCCAGGTACACCACCTGCGGGCGCGGCGTAATATCGGTCAGCGCATTCAGGCTGGAAGCATGGATCAGCTGTAACCGCTCCTGCAGCCAACCGCCGATTTCCGCATCGGCGTAGCCGCGCGCCAGACCATCATCGAGCAGCGCGGCGACCACCGGGTTACGCTCCAGCATCCGTACACGGCAACCGACCGACGCCAGCACAAAAGCATCGCGACCCAGCCCCGCAGTCGCATCAACGACATCCGGCAGGTAATCACCTTTAATGCCCACCGCTTTGGCTACCGCTTCACCACGGCCGCCGCCAAACTTGCGGCGGTGGGCCATCGCCCCGCCGACGAAATCTACAAAGATCCCGCCAAGCTTGGGTTCGTCGCGCTTACGCAGCTCCAGATGCGCGGCCGTCAGCACCAGCGCCATCAGGTTATCGGCATCATGCTCCAGCCCCCAGCGGGCGGCCAGAACAGATAAGGCGCCGTCTCCGGCGCCTGTTTCATCGACTAAGCAAATCTTCACCGCAGACTTAACCCTTAATACCGTAATGCTCAAGCATTGCGTCCAACTGCGGCTCGCGCCCGCGGAAGCGTTTGAACAGCACCATCGGTTCTTCGGAACCGCCGCGGCTCAGGATATTGTCGAGGAAAGACTTGCCGGTTTCGCGGTTGAAAATCCCTTCTTCTTCGAAGCGTGAGAAGGCGTCCGCCGCCAGCACATCGGCCCACAGGTAGCTGTAGTAGCCCGCCGCATAGCCGCCGGCAAAGATGTGGCTGAAAGCATGCGGGAAGCGGCCCCAGGTTGGACCCGGCACCACCGCGACCTGTTTTTTAATCTCCGCCAGGGTTTCGAGGATTTTCGCCCCTTGCTCCGGCTGGTACTCGGCGTGCAGACGGAAATCGAACAGACCAAACTCCAACTGACGCAGGATAAACATCGCCGCCTGGTAGTTTTTCGCCGCCAGCATTTTCTCCAGCAGCGCCTGCGGTAACGGTTCGCCGGTCTCGTAGTGGCCGGAGATAAACGCCAGCGCTTCCGGCTCCCAACACCAGTTTTCCATAAACTGGCTTGGCAGCTCGACCGCATCCCAAGGCACCCCGCTGATACCGGACACCCCGGCGGTGTCGATACGGGTCAGCATATGATGCAGACCGTGACCAAACTCGTGGAACAGGGTGATCACTTCATCATGGGTGAATAGTGCTGGTTTACCGTTCACCGGACGGTTGAAGTTACAGGTCAGGTAAGCGACCGGTTTCTGCAGCGAACCGTCCAGTTTACGCATCTGGCCGACGCAATCGTCCATCCACGCCCCGCCGCGCTTATGTTCGCGGGCATACAGGTCGAGATAGAAGCTGCCGCGCAGTTCATTGTTTTCGTCATACAGCTCGAAGAAACGCACTTCCGGATGCCATACATCGATGTCGGTACGCTCTTTAGCGGTAATGCCGTAAATACGTTTAACGACTTCGAACAGGCCATTAACCGCTTTGTTTTCCGGGAAGTAAGGACGCAGTTGTTCGTCGCTGATGCTGTAGAGATGTTGTTTCTGTTTTTCGCTGTAGTAAGCGATATCCCACGGTTGCAGTTCGTCGACGCCGAACTCGGCTTTGGCGAAAGCGCGTAGCTGAGCCAGCTCTTTTTCGCCCTGCGGACGCGCGCGTTTCGCCAGGTCGGTCAGGAAGTCGAGCACCTGCTGCGGGTTCTCAGCCATTTTGGTGGCCAGTGATTTAAAGGCGTAACTTTCAAAGCCCAGCAGTTGCGCCAGCTCATGACGCAGCGCGAGGATTTCCGCCATTACCGGGCTGTTATCCCATTTACCGGCGTTCGGCCCCTGATCGGAGGCGCGGGTGGAATAAGCGCGATACATCTCTTCACGCAGCGTCTGGTTGTCGCAGTAGGTCATCACCGGCAGGTAGCTCGGGATATCCAGCGTCAACAGATACCCTTCTTGCTCTTTAGCCTGCGCCTGAGCTTGAGCGGCCGCCAGCGCGCTTTCCGGCATCCCGGCAAGATTGGCGACATCGGTCACCAGCTTGTTCCATCCCATAGTGGCGTCAAGCACGTTGTTGCTGTACAGGTTGCCAAGCTCGGAAAGGCGCGCGGCAATTTCACCGTAGCGTTTCTGCGCTTCCGGCGGCAGGCCAATACCGGATAATTCAAAATCGCGCAGCGCATTATCGACTGCTTTTTTCTGCGCGGTGTTCAGCGTGGCGTAGTTATCGCCATCGCGCAGGTCGCGGTATGCTTTGTACAGGCCTTCATGCTGGCCGACCCAGGTGCTGTACTCAGAGAGCAGCGGCAGCGTTTGTTCGTAGGCCTCACGCAGTTCCGGGCTGTTTTTCACCGAGTTCAGATGGCTAACGGGCGAGAAGATGCGTCCCAGCACATCGTCCACTTCCGCCAGCGGCTGGCAAAGATTGTCCCAGCTATACGGCGCGCCGTGCGCCACCGCGCTTTCCACTGCGGCCCGACAATCATCCAGCGCTTTAGTGACCGCAGGGACCACGTGCTCCGGTTTAATCGCAGAAAAAGGCGGCAATGAAAAAGGCGTCAATAATGGATTGGTCATATGCGCTGTCCTGTTGAAAAGGGTGAATGAAGCGCGCGTTCCGGCGCTTTTGCATGAGATCTAGAATGGGGGATAGTTGGGGGAATTTCAATGACAGGCGGTGCGCCGCGGCGGGTATTGCTGCGATAAGTCCGCCCGTTGGTTAAAAACCCCGCCAGTCTCAGAACCGACGGGGACGAGATTAATGCCTTTTTTGCGCCATCTCCCAGGCCGCCGGCAGATTCAGACGCTGCCAGAACTGCTGATCGGCGGTATTTCCCGAGAGCGGATAACCAGCCGGCAGCGCGGTGTTGACCATTAACGCCCGGCGCTGTGCGACGGACAACTGCGGCAAGGCGGCCTCCAACAGTACCTCCGCCCCCTCCGGCACCTGCAGATGCGTCTGTGCGCCCTTCTGCTGCGGCAGGTCATAGGTCATCGTAAAGCGATAGAAATCACGCATTGCCGGGTCACGATACGGATCGTCTTTACCGCTCGTCTTCGCACACTCGGCAAGCGACGTACCACACTCTTTCTCCAGCGCGGCGCGCAACTGGTCGCGAGCGTCGTTAAATAATACGCGGTACTTAGGATCGTTAAGATAATGGGCGACGTTGCGCTGCGCCACCATCCGCGAGCCCATCACGTCCAGCGGATAATGCACGCCCAGCACAATGCGCGAGTAGCCATAGCGAGCACCGCGAGTCACCAGCGCATCGAAGCGCTCGGGGATCATCTCCGCCATCAACAGCGCATCGGTATAGCCGGTATTGGTGTGGCCGCTGGGAAACGAGCCGCCATCGGCGGTGTACGGTTGGTTATCTTTCACCACCACATCATCCGGCACCAGGTGGATCGTGTTGCCCTGAATCAGGAACGGTCGTGGGTTGTTGAAATGCTTTTTCGCCGCCCCGGTACTGACTTCCGACGCTTTGATCAGCGCCGCCGCCTTGCCCAACTCGCCTTTGTCATAGGCGACGAGGAATGCTTTCCCCAACCGCGGCCCCAGCGCGTCGCTGAGGAAATAGAGATAGCTAATACCTTCGGCATCGGCCAGCGCCTGATGGCGCGTTGTCTGTACAGCGTCGCGGTTAATGGCGGTGACGGTATCAAGATTCTGCTGTACAACTATTGGTGGCAGCGTACTGAACGCGGAAAGTAGCGCAATGCCCGCCTGCTGATTAGCTTTAGTCTGGAAGTCGTAGCCGCTGGCCTTCAGCCAGGCTTTATCCGCCTGGGTTTTATTCTGCCTGCTGTGCGCAAGCTGGTCGCGGGTGAGCGTAGCGGCATCGCCTTTCAGCGCGCCGCGCAGTTGAGTCAGCGCCTGGCGCTCAAGATCGTCAAACGCCGGTTCGGAGGCCGCTGGCGTCACGGAATTGGCGATCGCCGCCGCCGTGTTGAGTGGAACCTCTCTGGCTAACACCGGTTGCGCCAGCAGCAGCGCCGTCGCCAGCAGCGTGAGTTGCATTTTCATTATTTTTCCTTTTATTCAAATAATTACCTTGCCTTCACCCGACGCTAGCGCGGCATTTTGACGCTTTTATGACAGCGTGATGTTTTGCAACGCTTTTGCGGTGATTGAAACAGCGCGGCGCGACAGCGGCAATCCAGGGCGAACTGCGGTAAACTGTCGGTTAACTTGTTTAACTCCCGGAATATCTGCATCCATGCTCAGTTATCGCCACAGCTTTCACGCAGGCAACCACGCCGACGTCCTTAAACACACCGTTCAGAGTCTGATCATTGAAGCGCTGAAAGAGAAAGAAAAACCGTTTCTCTACCTGGACACCCACGCTGGCGCGGGCCGCTATCAGCTGAGCGGCGAGCACGCCGAGCGCACCGGCGAGTATCTCGAAGGTATCGCCCGCATCTGGCAGCAGGACGATCTGCCAACAGAGCTTGAACCTTATATTTCGGTCGTCGAACATTTCAACCGCAGCGGCCAGCTGCGCTACTACCCGGGTTCACCGCTAATCGCCCGCCAGTTGCTGCGCGAGCAGGACAGTCTGCAGATGACCGAACTACACCCGAGCGACTTCCCATTGCTGCGCGCCGAGTTCCAGAAAGACAGCCGTGCGCGCGTAGATAAAGCTGATGGTTACCAGCAGTTGAAAGCCAAGCTGCCGCCGGTTTCTCGCCGCGGTCTGGTGCTGATCGACCCGCCATACGAAATTAAAACCGACTACCAGGCGGTGGTTACCGGGATCAACGAAGGCTACAAACGCTTCGCTACCGGCACCTACGCACTGTGGTATCCGGTGGTGCTGCGCGCACAAATCAAACGTATGATCAAAGAGTTAGAAGCCACCGGTATTCGCAAAATTCTGCAGATTGAGTTGGCGGTGCGTCCGGACAGCGACCAGCGCGGCATGACCGCCTCCGGAATGATCGTCATCAACCCGCCGTGGAAGCTGGAACAGCAGATGAACAACGTGCTGCCATGGCTGCACAGCAAACTGGTTCCGGCCGGTACCGGCCATGCCACCGTGAGTTGGATCGTACCGGAGTAATCGCAACCATCGGTGGAACCTTTTAAGCCTCGCGCTACAATCGCGGCAATCAACGATTAAGGACATATGGGCATGAGCAAACATTATGATTACCTCGCCATCGGCGGCGGCAGCGGCGGTATCGCCTCGATTAACCGTGCGGCAATGTACGGTCAAAAGTGCGCGCTGATTGAAGCCAAAGAGCTGGGCGGCACCTGCGTCAACGTCGGCTGCGTGCCGAAAAAAGTCATGTGGCATGCGGCGCAGATTCGCGAAGCAATTCATCTGTATGGCCCGGATTACGGTTTCGATACCACGATCAACCATTTCGACTGGAATAAGCTGGTTGCCAGCCGCAGCGCCTATATCGACCGCATTCATACCTCTTACGACAACGTGCTGGGTAAGAATAAGGTTGATGTTATCAAAGGCTTCGCCCGCTTTATCGATGCTCACACCGTTGAAGTCAACGGCGAAACCATTACCGCCGATCATATTCTGATCGCCACCGGCGGCCGCCCGAGCCACCCGAACATTCCGGGCGTCGAATACGGTATTGATTCCGACGGTTTCTTCGAACTGCCAGCGCTGCCGAAGCGCGTGGCCGTAGTCGGCGCAGGCTATATCGCCGTTGAGCTGGCTGGCGTGATTAACGGCCTCGGTGCCGAAACGCACCTGTTCGTACGTAAACACGCGCCGCTGCGTAGCTTCGATCCGCTGATTGTCGAGACGCTGGTTGAAGTGATGAATGCCGAAGGCCCGCAGCTGCACACCAATGCAATCCCGAAAGCAGTGGTCAAGAATGCCGACGGCAGCCTGACCCTGGCGCTGGAAGATGGCCGCAGCCAGACCGTAGATTGCCTGATTTGGGCGATTGGCCGCGAACCGGCGACCGATAACTTCAATCTGGCGGCAACCGGCGTGAAAACCAACGATAAAGGCTATATCGTCGTCGATAAATTCCAGAACACCAACGTACCGGGAATTTACGCCGTCGGCGATAACACCGGCGCCGTTGAGCTGACTCCTGTTGCAGTAGCCGCGGGCCGTCGCCTGTCCGAACGCCTGTTTAACAACAAGCCGGAAGAGCATCTGGACTACAGCAACATCCCGACCGTGGTCTTCAGCCACCCGCCGATCGGCACCGTGGGCTTAACCGAGCCGCAGGCGCGCGAGCAGTACGGCGACGATGCCGTGAAGGTATATAAATCTTCCTTCACCGCGATGTATACCGCGGTGACCTCTCACCGCCAGCCGTGCCGGATGAAACTGGTTTGCGTCGGCCCGGAAGAGAAGATTGTCGGTATCCACGGTATTGGCTTCGGTATGGATGAGATGCTGCAGGGCTTCGCGGTCGCGTTGAAGATGGGCGCCACCAAAAAAGATTTCGACAACACTGTCGCTATCCACCCAACCGCGGCGGAAGAGTTCGTCACCATGCGTTAATCCATGAAGCCCCGTCTCAGGACGGGGCTTTTTTATTGCTGCGGCGCCAAATTGCGCAGGATATGATGGCCGACGTAGTTGCTCCAGTTAAAGCTGTTTTGCAGCACCACCACCGCATTCTGATTCGCTTTATCAAAGCCGATATAGCTTGAATAGCCGCCGATATACCCCACCTGATAGGTTAATTGCTGCTTACCGAACGTGTCGGTCACCCAGGCGATATTCGCCGCTTCGATCTGTCGCGGATAATAATCAACACTAACGTCTTTGAATGCCTGATCCAGCGCCGCGTGGCCAGTAGGTTCGAAGTGGGCGCGGGCATACTCAATCAAGTCGCCGGCATCGCTATACAAACTCGCGGCGCCAACCATGTTATGACTGAACTGCCAGTCCGGCGTCAGCGCACCGCGAGGTTTAAACTTCGGCTGATCGCCAACATGTCCTAACGCACGCCGTGGATAAGCGCGCAGCGTCTGCGGCAGGAAACTGGTATTCCCCATCGCCAGCGGGCGAAAAATCATGCGCGAGGCCAGCGTATCTATCGATTCGCCGGTTTGGTATGTAAGGAGGTAGCCGAGGATCGCATAGCCCAGGTTAGAGTAGCTCGGTTCACGTTCCAGCGGCGCGTTGAAGGTACTCAGGTAACTGAGCACGCCGTCGGCATCAAGCTCGTGATAGAAGTTTTCACCGTTATTGAGATAGACCAGCAAGTGTTCCAGCGACAGTAGATTCATCGGCTGACGCGGCAGACCGGAAGTGTGAGTCACCAACTGTAACAAGGTGATCCTGCGGGCATCCTCGCTCAGGGCAGTTCCCGGCGGCAGCAGGGTTTGCAGCGTATCTTGCCAGTGCAAACGCCCTTCGTTGACCAGCATCGTCACCACTTCGGCGGTCACGCCTTTGCTCAACGATCCCAGGGCGAATAACGTTTGCGGGGTAATCGGGTAGCGCTGCTTATTGTCGGTCACGCCGTAGCAATGAAACTCAGCCGGGCCGTTATGGTGAATGATCGCCACCACCATGCCGCTGACCTGCTTCTCGCGCATGTAATGGGTCACAAAAGTGTCGACAGAAAGCCGCTGCCCATTTTGCCCCACCAGACTGGTTTCATTGCTGGGCGGGCTCATTTGCGACAACGTACCGGAGCAGCCTGAAACCAACAGTAATGCCAATAGCACAAGGCCTAACCGCCTGTTCAAACTTCACCTGCCTGCCGCGCGTTGTTTCGGGTGGGATAAAAAATAGACGCGGATAGTAGCGGCATTACTTCGGCATTGCAAAGCGAATACGCTCAAAAATAAATAAGGCCGTAGAAACGAATTTGACCAGTCAAAGGCTGGCCTCCAGTGAGGGACAAGAATGTCCCTCATTAATCCCCCGGAGCAGAGATAACGATGCGACCGGGGTGAACGCTCATGCAACTTGCAGGATAACGGGTATAGTGAATTGCAGAATGATTATCCACAACAGGTACCCCTACATGGTCACTTCCTTCAACATTTTGATGCCAGGAAATATTCGCTTTGGCCGCGGGCAAGCCCGCAGCGCGGCGCCGTGGCTGGCGCAATATAACACCCCGGTGCTGCTGGTTCACGGTGCAACCCCGAGCCGTGCGGAATTTTTACTTCACGAACTGAAAGCGCTTCATCTCACGGTCATCACCCTTGCTATCGCCCAGGAACCGACGTTGAGCGATATCGAACGCGGCATACAGCTGGCGCGTGAACATGGCGTCGGCGCGGTAGTGAGCCTCGGCGGCGGTGCGGCGATCGATGCCGGTAAAGCCATTGCCGCGCTGGTTCCTGCGACGGGACCGGTCATTGAGTATCTGGAAGTGGTCGGCACAGGGCGCCTACTGGAAACCCATCCGCTGCCGTTTGTCGCCATTCCGACAACCTCCGGCACTGGCGCGGAAGTGACCAAAAACGCGGTCATCAACGTGCCGCTGCAGCAGCGCAAGGTCAGCCTGCGCGACGATCGCATGCTGCCGCTGTTGGCGATTATCGACCCATCGTTAACCGACAACGCCCCGCGTGCGGTCACTCTCGGTTCCGGTCTGGATGCCTTAACCCAGGTGATCGAACCCTGGCTATGTACCCGCGCCACCCCCTTCACCGACGCCCTGTGCCGCGAGGCGATTCCACGCGGCATCGCGGCGTTAAAAACGCTGATGGAAAAAGAGTGCCCGGACAGCCGCGACGAGCTGGCATGGGTCAGCCTCTGCGGCGGGCTAGCGCTGGCCAACGCCGGGCTGGGCGTAGTCCATGGTCTGGCGGGGCCGCTTGGCGGATTAAGCGACGCTTCCCACGGCGCGCTCTGCGGCTGCCTGCTGCCCTTTGGCCTTGAGCTTAATGAATCACTGGCGACGCATCAGGCGCTCCGCCAGCGTTTCCTCGAAGTACGCCAGTGGATTGCCGCCGGCCTCGGCGTCTCGCCGGATGTCGCCTGGCAAAGCCTGCGCGAATGGAGCCAACGCGCGGGGCTTGGCAATTTACGCGACCTCGGCGTACCACGCGACGCGCTGGAACCTGCGGCGCTGGCCGCCAGCGCTTCATCCTCGATGAAAGCCAACCCGGTGGCGCTGGACTCGGAACAGCTGCTGGAGATGCTGGAAGCCGCCTGGGAGTAAGCGCCACGGCCTCTTATCCGCCTCTGATGGCGCAGGGCGGATAAGATTCTGTTGCATAATGAATGTTCCGAATTTCGTTTTCGCGCATTGATGAAAAAAATCAGAAAAGCGACGTTATTTCAATCTGCTACTCCCATTCCCTTCTCCTTCCCGCATTACAAAACGTGATCTGACGCACGGTTTATATTCCGCAGACCGAAGCGAGTGTCTACGCTTAATAGTGAGCCCGGGCACGCCCGGCCCCCAACTTACGCAATCCGGAGGCCTGTATCGCTATGTTCAACCAGAAACTACGTGACGTTGATGACGACGAGTTGAGGATCGAAAACGATCCGTGCTACGAAGCCGATCCGTATGAGTTAAAACTGGATGAAATGTTCGACGCCGAACCGGAGCCGGAAATCATTGAAGGGTTACCAGCGTCGGATGCCCTGACCCCCGCCGACCGCTATCTCGAACTGTTTACCCATGTGCAGAAATCGCGCATCTTTGTCGATAGTAAAACCTTCCCCGATTGCGCGCCGAAACACGATCCGCTGGATATTCTGATGCGCTACCGGCGGGTGAAACGCACGCCGGAGTTCGATCTGCGCCAGTTCGTTGCAGACAACTTCTGGATGCCGGATAACCGCGCCGATGATTACACCTCCGACCCGAAGCTGACGCTGAAAGAACACATCGACACGCTATGGCCGGTATTGACCCGCGAGCCGCAGGATCATATCCCATGGTCGTCACTGCTGGCGCTGCCGCAGTCGTATATCGTCCCCGGCGGGCGGTTTAGTGAGACCTACTATTGGGACTCCTACTTCACCATGCTGGGGCTGGCGGAAAGTGGCCGCGGCGATCTGCTGAAGTGTATGGCCGACAACTTCGCATGGATGATTGAAACCTATGGCCATATTCCCAACGGCAACCGCACCTACTATCTCAGCCGCTCTCAGCCGCCGGTGTTCGCCCTGATGGTTGAGTTGTTCGAAGAGGATGGCGTGCGCGGCGCGCGGCGTTATCTCGACCATCTTAAGCGGGAGCACGCCTTCTGGATGGACGGCGCGGAGTCGCTCATTCCCAATCAGGCCTATCGTCACGTCGTACGCATGCCCGACGGTTCACTCCTCAACCGCTACTGGGACGATCGTGATACGCCACGCGACGAATCCTGGCGGGAAGACGTGGAAACAGCGAAACATTCCGGCCGCCCGCCTAATGAGGTGTATCGCGACTTGCGCGCTGGCGCGGCCTCCGGGTGGGATTACTCCAGCCGCTGGCTGCGCGACATCACCCGGTTGGCGAGCATCCGCACTACCCAGTTTATCCCTATCGACCTCAACGCTTTTTTGTTCAAGCTGGAAAATACCATCGCCAATCTTTCCGGCCTGAAGGGCGATCGCGAGACCGAAACGGCATTCCGTCATAAAGCGAACGAGCGCCGGGCGGCGGTCACACGCTATCTGTGGGATGAAGAGTGCGGCTGTTTTCGCGATTATGACTGGCGCCGCGAGCAGCTGGCGCTATTCTCCGCCGCCAGCATCGTGACGCTGTACGTCGGTATGGCGACCCATACGCAGGCCGAACGGCTGGCGGATGCCGTGCGGGCGCGCCTGTTGACCCCCGGCGGTATTATGGCCACGGAATATGACAGCGGTGAGCAGTGGGATAAGCCCAACGGTTGGGCGCCGCTGCAGTGGATGGCGGTTCAGGGATTCAAAATGTACGGCCACGATCCGCTCGGCGATGAAATCGCCCAGAGCTGGCTGCAGACGGTGAACCATTTCTATCTCAAACACCATAAGTTGATTGAGAAATACCATATTGCCAGCAGCATCCCGCACGAAGGCGGCGGCGGCGAGTATCCTCTGCAGGACGGCTTTGGCTGGACCAACGGCGTGGTGCGGCGGCTTATCGGCCTGTACGGCGAGCCGCAATCATCATAAGAAACGACCCACCGGCATTTTACCGGAGCGACATCATGCCCGAACTGCTTACGCCGCGGCTGCGCTGCTCGCCGCTGCAGATTGACGACTGGTCCTTTTTTCTTAGCCTGCAACAGGACTCGCAGGTCATGCTCTATGTTGCAGATAACCGCTCAATCGCCGATATCCGCGAAGCGTTTGATTCCCGTCTGCCGGTCTGGTCGCCCAAAGCGGCGCACTGGCTGTGCCTGGTGGTTCGCGACCGTCAGACCCATACCCCGCTGGGTCTGACCGGTTATCGCCACCACGATGACGATATCGCTGAAGTGGGCTTTCTTTTCGCCCCCGAGGCCCAGGGACAAGGCTACGGTTACGAATCGCTGCACGCGCTGTGCGATTACGCCTTTTCCGTTGGCGGCATCCGCCGTCTGACCGCCAGCGTGACCGCCGGAAATCAGGCTTCTAAGCATCTATTACAAAAAGCCGGTTTCATTCAGGAAGGGGAACTGCGTGAATGCTACTGGCTGCATGGCCGATGGCATAATGACTGGTTGTTCGGCCTGATGCGCCACGATAACCGATAAGCCCTTGGCCATCCGGCGAATGGGGACAGTCCGACCTTTCCTCAATTAAAGGCACAGTGGGTAGGAATGTAGTATTTTTCCGCCAATGTAATCCCAGCGCTAACAATCAGCGATCGGCATGGCGGAAAAAAGTATTACCGAATAAGAGAACGCACAATATGAAACCGCCCTCCGCCATCATGCCGAAGGGCGGTAATATTATAAGAACATCCCGCCGGAGACCTCAACGCGCTGGGCATTCATCCAGCCGAGATCGTCACTCAGTAGCGCGGCAATGGCATCGCCGATGTCATCAGGCAGACCGACGCGTCCCAGCGCCGTCTGGGCGGCGATATGCTGGTTGAGCTGTGCATTATCTCGTACCACGCCGCCGCCGAAGTCGGTCTCAATCGCCCCAGGGGCAATGATGTTGACCGAAATCCCGCGTCCGCCAAGCTCTTTCGCCTGATAACGGGTTAATACTTCCATCGCGCCTTTCATCGCCGCATAGGCGGAATAGCCCGGCAGTGCAAAACGCGCCAACCCGCTGGACACATTCAGGATACGTCCGCCGTCTTGAATTAACGGCAGCAGGCGTTGGGTGAGGAAGAATGGCCCCTTAAACTGGATGTTCACCAGTTCATCAAACTGGGCTTCGCTGGTCTCGCTAAACGGCACATGCAAACCGATCCCGGCATTGTTCAATAAATAATCGAAGCTATCGCGCTGCCACGCATTCTGCAGGCAATGCGCCACCTGTTGCACAAAATCGGCAAAGCTTGCAGTATCGCCGACGTTCAGCGGTAATGCGGCGGCTTTTCTCCCTTTTTGCTCAATTTCGCGTACAACATCCAGCGCGGCCTGCTGGTTGCTGTGGTAGGTCAGAATAATATCGGTTCCCCTGGCCGCCAGCTTCAGCGCCGCGTTTTTCCCCAAACCACGGCTGCCGCCGGTCACTAAAGCGATACGTGATGTCATCAGAAACCCCTTCTTCGTTACGTGTGTCTGAAAAAAGAGCTTATTAGCAGACATCCTGACAATAAATGGTCTAAATTACGTTTTACTGTTTCATATCTAACAACAATAGGTCACAGGTATGGATAAAATTCACGCAATGCAGCTGTTTATCCGCGTCGCGGAACTGGAGAGTTTTTCCCGCGCCGCCGATACCCTCAGGCTGCCGAAAGGCAGCGTATCGCGGCAGATCCAGGCGTTGGAAAGCCACCTTGGCGCTCGCCTGCTTCACCGCACGACGCGCCGGGTACAGTTAACCCAGGACGGCATGGTCTACTACGAACGCGCCAAAGACCTGTTAAGCAATCTTGATGATCTGGACAGCATGTTCCAGAGCGATCCGTCGAGTATTAGCGGCCGCCTGCGCGTCGATATGCCGGTCAGCGTCGCCAAAAAACTGGTCATCCCGCAGCTTCCCGCCTTTTTACAGCAATATCCCGGCATTGAAGTCGAGCTCAGCAGCAGCGACCGGCTGGTTGATGTGGTGCGCGAAGGATTTGACTGCGTGATCCGCGTCGGTACGTTGAAAGACTCGGGGCTAATTGCCCGACCACTTGGCAAACTCACGCAGATTAACTGCGCCAGTCCGCACTATCTGGCGCGTTTTGGCTACCCGGAAACCCTCGACGATCTGGCGGATCATGCTCTGATCCACTACGCCAATAACCTCGGCGCGCGGCAACTGGGTTTTGAGGTGGTCAGCGACGGCGCCGTTCGCTGGGTGAAAACCGGCGGCGTACTCACCGTTAACAGCACTGAGACCTATCAGGCCGCCTGCCTGGCCGGGCTCGGCATTATTCAGGTGCCGCGTACCGGCGTACGCGACGCGCTGCGTACCGGCGAGCTGGTTGAGATCCTGCCGCAGTATCGCGCCGAACCCCTGCCGGTGTCGCTCATCTATCCCCATCGGCGCAATCTTTCCCGCCGCGTGCATCTGTTTATGGAGTGGTTGGGCGGCTTGATGAAAGGTTATGTCGATTGATCGGCACGCTGGTGAACGCCCGACAGATGGATAGCTACCTGCAAGATGCGCCGTTTAAGGTATACTTTTTGCTGAATCTCGCTGTAAAGAAAGGAAGAAATCACTTATGACGCCGGAAAACGACGATCGCCGCCCGCCACAGGAACCGGGCCAGCAGCCGGAGAAAAACAAAAACCCCCTTGCCGCTATCAATGACTCCGCCGTTGGGCAGAAAGCCAATCAGGCGCTAAAAAGCATGACCGGAACGGCGGCCAAAGTGCAGCGCAACCCGGTGATAGCGCACCTGCTGCGCGCCGCGGAACGCTTCAACGACAGACTTGGCAATCAGTTTGGCGCCGCTATTACCTATTTCTCGTTTTTGTCGATGATCCCCATTCTGATGGTCTCCTTCGCCGCCGCCGGTTTCGTGCTGGCCTGGCACCCCACGCTGTTGCAAGACATCTTCGATAAAATTCTGCTCAACGTCAGCGACCCGACGCTAGCGGCGACGTTAAAAAGCACCATCAATACCGCCGTGCAACAGCGTACTGCCGTTGGTCTCGTCGGCCTGCTGGTCGCGCTTTATTCCGGCATTAACTGGATGGGTAACCTGCGTGAAGCGATTCGCGCCCAGTCCCGCGATGTTTGGGAACGTACGCCGCAGGATCAGGAAAAAATCTGGGTAAAATACTTCCGCGATCTTATCTCGCTGATCGGCCTGCTGGTTGCGCTCGTGGTGACGCTATCCATCACCTCCGTCGCCGGATCCGCGCAGCAGATGATCATCTCCGCACTGTATCTTGATAATATCGAATGGCTGAAACCAGCCTGGCGGCTTATCGGTCTGGCCATCTCCATCTTCGCCAATTACCTGCTGTTTTTCTGGATCTTCTGGCGGTTACCGCGCCACCGTCCGCGCCGTAAAGCGCTATTCCGCGGCACGCTGATTGCGGCGATCGGCTTTGAGATAATCAAAATTGTGATGACCTGGACGCTCCCGGCGCTGGTGAAATCACCGTCCGGCGCCGCCTTCGGCTCGGTACTGGGGTTGATGGCCTTTTTCTATTTCTTCGCTCGCCTGACGCTGTTCTGCGCTGCGTGGATTGCCACCGCCGAGTACAAAGACGACAAGCGCATGCCGGGTAAAACCCACCGCTAAAAGCCCTCATCGGGCTGAATAGAGATGCAAAATTCAGCCCGATCTATGTTTTTAGCAGATAAATCCAACGTGTAACTTTTATTTAACCTAAAACTGGTTTTATTCTCTATTATTTTAATTATGTGAAGCATTTCATGGACGATATTTTCTCAGGGCGAAAATTATTCGCTTTTTGCCTGTTTTTTGCGCGACTCCGTGATTTGTTACAGATTGAAATGTCTCTTTTGCTGTGGCTATATGGCTTTTCGTTCGCTAAAAATAAGAAAGATCTATGCAAGCCACAGCCACTACCATCGACAACGCGCAAGACGCCACGCCGGTCAATTCGCGTAATAAGGTCGTCGTCGCCTCGCTCATCGGCACCGCCATTGAGTTCTTCGACTTCTATATTTACGCCACCGCCGCGGTTATCGTCTTCCCACATATCTTCTTTCCGCAGGGCGATGCCGCCGCCGCGACGCTACAGTCGCTGGCGACCTTCGCTATCGCCTTTGTCGCGCGGCCCATCGGTTCGGCGCTGTTCGGCCACTTCGGCGACCGTGTCGGCCGTAAGGTCACCCTCGTCGCTTCGTTGCTGACCATGGGGATCTCGACCGTGGTTATCGGCCTGCTGCCGAGCTATGAGAGCATTGGCATTCTGGCGCCGATGCTGCTGGCGCTGGCGCGCTTTGGTCAGGGCCTCGGCCTTGGCGGTGAATGGGGCGGCGCGGCGCTGCTGGCGACGGAAAATGCTCCGCCGCGCAAACGGGCACTGTACGGTTCTTTCCCGCAGCTGGGCGCGCCGATCGGCTTCTTCTTCGCCAACGGTACCTTCCTGCTGCTGTCGTGGCTGCTGAGCGACCAGCAGTTTATGGAATGGGGCTGGCGCGTACCGTTTATCTTCTCCGCCGTGCTGGTCATTATCGGTCTGTACGTTCGAGTTTCACTGCATGAAACGCCGGTGTTCGCCAAGGTGGCGGCAGCGAAAAAACAGGTCAAAATCCCGCTCGGCACCCTGCTGACCAAACACCTGCGCGTGACCGTGCTCGGCACCTTTATCATGCTGGCGACCTATACCCTGTTCTACATCATGACCGTTTACTCGATGACCTTCAGTACCGCCGCAGCGCCGATCGGTTTAGGGCTACCGCGTAACGAAGTGCTGTGGATGCTGATGATGGCGGTCATTGGTTTCGGCGTAATGGTGCCGGTGGCAGGCCTGCTGGCAGATGCCTTTGGCCGTCGTAAGAGCATGATTATCATCACCACGATGATTATCCTGTTTGCGCTGTTCGCCTTTAAACCGATGTTGGGTTCCGGCAATCCGCTGCTGGTCTTCGCTTTCCTGCTGCTCGGTCTGAGCCTGATGGGGCTGACGTTCGGCCCAATGGGCGCACTGCTGCCGGAGCTATTCCCGACGGAAGTTCGTTACACCGGCGCATCGTTCTCCTATAACGTCGCGTCGATCCTCGGCGCCTCGGTCGCGCCGTATATCGCCGCCTGGCTGCAGGGTAACTACGGTCTGGCCGCGGTTGGCACCTATCTGGCGGTCATGGCGGCGCTGACGCTGATCGCTCTACTGCTGACCCACGAAACCCGCCACCAGTCGCTGTAAGTTGCTGGCCCTGACGCTTGCGCCGTCAGGGCCATTTCCCCGCCAAATACGCTTTTCGTCACATTATGCGCGTCAGGTCAAAAAATAATGGAACGATGTTTTAATATTGTTGACCACTATGACAGCGCAGCGCAAACTAGTGCTAATTTCGATTCAATTCAGGTCAGCACTATGTCTAAGAAAATTGCCGTGATTGGCGAATGTATGATTGAACTGTCAGAGAAGAACGCGGCGGTAAATCGCGGCTTCGGCGGCGATACCTTAAACACTTCCGTGTATATCGCGCGCCAGACCAGCGCCGAGGCATTGAGCGTGCATTACGTCACCGCGCTGGGCACCGATACCTTCAGCCAGCAGATGCTGGAATCATGGCAGGGCGAGCAGGTAAAAACCGATCTGATCCAGCGTATGGCTGACCGCCTGCCTGGCCTGTACTACATTGAAACGGACGATACCGGCGAGCGCACGTTCTACTACTGGCGCAATGAGGCCGCCGCCAAATTCTGGCTCGAAAGCGAGAGTGCGGACGCTATCTGCGAAACGCTGGCGACCTTTGACTACCTCTACCTGAGCGGCATCAGCCTCGCCATTCTTAGCGCAGCCAGCCGCGAAAAACTGCTCACCCTGCTGCGTGAATGCCGCGCCAACGGGGGGAAAGTGATTTTCGATAACAACTACCGCCCGCGCCTGTGGGCCAGCAAAGAAGAGACCCGCCAGGTTTATCAGCAAATGCTGGAATGTACCGATATCGCCTTCCTGACTCTGGATGACGAAGACGCGCTGTGGGGGGAAGTACCGGTAGCGGAGGTTATCGCTCGCACCCATGCCGCGGGCGTGGAAGAAGTGGTCGTGAAGCGCGGCGCCGATTCCTGCCTGGTGGCGATTGCCGGCCAGCCACTGCTGGAGATACCTGCAGTGACGTTGCCGAAAGAGAACGTGATCGATACCACCGCGGCAGGTGATTCGTTCAGCGCCGGTTATCTGGCGGTGCGCCTGACCGGCGGCGACGCCGAAGCGGCCGCGAAGCGCGGGCACCTGACCGCCAGCACGGTGATTCAATATCGCGGCGCGATTATCCCACGCGAAGCCATGCCGGAGTAATACCCTGCGAGGGTGACAAGTGGCGCGGACCGCAGGTCAGGTAAGCGAAGCGCCACCTGACAAATAACGGCGCAACCGGGATTTTCCCTGCTCGCGCTGCGCTTAGCGCCACCCGGCGCAAAAACGACTCCACGCCCGCTGCCGATGTTACTGTGCAGGAGGAATATCCGACGCCTCACTATGCGCATCGACCGCCTCCGGCGCTGCGCTCACTGCCGCAGCGGGCGCTGGCACCATCAGTTTTTCCCACGTCGCTTTCAGATCCTTCATGTTGTACTCCGGCTCGCCCTTCGGCTGCTGCAACACCAGCGCCATATCCTGGGACAGCTGCTGGCGCAGATATTGGTTCAACATGTCGACCGTCAGTGAATTCAGGAACTCCTGACGCAGCTTCTGATACTGCTCCGGCGCGATATCCACCACCTGATTTTGCAGCGAACGCATGCGCTGGCTAATCAGGATATCGGTATCGGTTCGCGCATAGGTGGCGAACAGTTTTTGCAGCTCGAGGTTCTTCTGCGCAATCAGCGCATCAAACTCTTCCTGCGGCAGGCCGTTGTCACGCACTTTCGCCAGCTCGCGCGACACCGCGCCCAGGTTCGCATTCAGGCGCTCGCCCGGTGAGTCGATATTGATAGCGCACTGAGCGCGCTGGTACAGCACCCGGCAATCGAAGCCGAGGCCAATATCCTTAACGTTGCTTTTGCTCAGATTCTGCTGCACGTGCCAGAACAGCGCTTCACGCGCTAAATCATCGCGCCAGTAACGCTGCAGCGCGGCGGAATCGCGGATCGGCTGCCACGGAGAATCCCACATGATCGACAGCTTATCCTGACTCACGGCCTCGGTCATGATGCTAACCGGCGTAGCTGGCAGCGGAGAGAGCGTCGGCACGGCCACTGGCGTTTCGCGTTTGCCCTTCAGTTCGCCGAAGGTTTTGTTGATCTGCTCAGCGACGCTGCGGCTATCGACGTTACCGACGATAATCAGCGTCATCGCATCCGGGGTATACCACTTCTGGTAAAACTCTTTGAGCTGCTTAATATCGATCGGCTGCTTCATCGGCGCCGCCGGATCGTGGCCGAGCATCGTCGAGCCCTTCAGGCGATAGCGCCACCAGCCTTCCTGGGTATCCAACGGCCAGGTCGCCACCATATCACCGCCCTGCAGCGCATGGTTGATTGCCTTCTGGGTAATGTCCAACTTACCGTTGGCGTCCGCCAGCCAGCTCAGCGCCTCTTTCAGCAGATCGTTGCGGTTATTTGGCAGGCTCAGGTTAAACAGCGTGAAATCGTAAGAAACAATCGCCGGCGGCAGAGGACGCTTCGGGTCAATACTCTGCTGCCACAGCGAACGCGCCTGCATCGTCGGGAGGCTGCCGCTTTGGGTCAGCGCCAGGCGCGGAATGAAATGGCTGAAGCCGCTCTGCTGAGTGCTTTCACTCAGCGAGCCAATATTCACGGACAAGCGGACTTCGACGCGATCGCTAGGGCGCTGCGGCGTGGCCAGCACCTGCCACGAAAAACCGTTCGCCAACGTCCCTTGTTGCCAGGCCGGGTCCGGCTGGAGCGCTTCTGCCTGCACAGAACCGGCCGTCGCCATCATCAGCAAACCACCGGTTAAGAGTCGAATTTTTGTGCCCTGCATGTGAACCCCTGATGAACGTTCCTGGTTACATAGGCAACCCATCGCCGGGTTACCGAAAAAGGTGGTGAATCAAACACGTCGGTTAGACCACGCGGAGACGAAAATGTCACATGAAGATGTAAAATAATCATGAGATATCATCCCCCATCCAGAGGGATGATACCTAATTTTGCGCAGGAGCCCATAGTCCAGTAAGGATCTATGGGCATAACATGAGGATTTAAGAGGATAATTCTTGCGATTTGTTCACTGGGTCGCGGTTGTTCAACACATCATCAAGCTGTTTGGAATCAAGCTCTTTCACCCATTTCGCTACCACGATGGTCGCCACGCCGTTACCCACCAGGTTGGTCAGCGCGCGCGCTTCGGACATAAAGCGGTCGATACCCAAAATCAGCGCCAGGCCCGCTACCGGCAGATGTCCCACCGCAGAGATCGTCGCCGCCAGCACGATAAACCCACTACCGGTGACGCCCGCCGCCCCTTTCGAGGAGAGCAACAGGACAACCAGCAGGGTCACCTGATGGAAAATATCCATATGGCTGTTAGTGGCCTGGGCGATAAACACCGCCGCCATCGTCAGGTAGATGGAGGTACCATCCAGATTGAAGGAATAACCGGTCGGGATAACCAACCCCACCACCGATTTACGGCAGCCCAGCTTCTCCATTTTATCCAGCATTCGCGGCAGCGCGGATTCAGAGGACGAGGTACCGAGAACAATCAGCAGCTCTTCGCGAATATAGCGAATGAACTTGAAGATGCTAAAGCCAGTCGCCCGTGCGATAGAACCCAACACCAGCACGACGAACAGAATACAGGTGATATAGAAGCAGATAATCAACTGACCCAGTTGCACCAGGGTACCGACGCCGTATTTACCAATGGTAAAGGCCATCGCACCGAAAGCGCCGATCGGCGCCAGACGCATGATCATATTGATGATGCCGAAAATAACCTGCGAGAAGCTTTCGATAACGTTAAAAATCAGCTGGCCTTTGCTGCCCAGGCGATGCAGAGCAAAACCGAAGAGGACAGCAAACATCAGCACCTGCAGAATATTGCCGCTGGCGAACGCGCCGATCACGCTGCCCGGGATGATATCGAGTAAGAAGGCAACAACACCCTGATCTTTGGCCTGCTCAGCATAGACCGCCACCGCGTGCGCATCCAGCGTCGCCGGATCGACGTTCATGCCCGCGCCGGGTTGCACCACGTTAACAATGATAAGACCGATAATCAGCGCAATGGTACTCACCACTTCGAAATAGAGTAGCGCCACCGCACCGGTGCGACCGACGGCCTTCATGCTTTCCATCCCGGCAATACCTGTCACAACGGTACAGAAGATAACCGGGGCGATGACCATTTTAATCAGTTTTACGAAGGCGTCGCCGAACGGTTTCATTTGCGCGCCAAGCTCCGGGTAGAAATGGCCCAGCAAAATACCGATGGCTATAGCCGACAAAACCTGGACATAGAGGCTTTTGAAGAGAGAGAGTTTCATAGGGTGTCCTTTGGGAATAACCACAGACAATGAAAGGTTATAGGTCGTCTGTGGCTTAAAAATAACACCCCGAAAACATTTCAGAAATAAGTAAGCGCGAAGTTGCAACGGAATTGTTAAAATCTTTGAGCTGACTCGCACAAACAAATAAATTTGTTACAAATTTGCATCATCTTTATCGGCATGCAGGAAGCGCTGCATAAAAGACTCCAGCGGCAAGGCGCAACCAAAGAGATACCCTTGGGCGATGTCCACGCCCGCCCCTCGCAACCACGTGAACTGCGCCTCGTTTTCCACGCCCTCAGCGACAATCCGCAGCTTAAGCCCACGCGCCAGCTGGATAATCGCCGGTACCATGCTGGTATCTTCCGGCAACATATCGATAAAGGCTTTATCAATTTTCAGGATATCCACCGGTAGCGACTTCATATGCTGCAACTGGCGCAACCCGGCATAACCCATGCCGAAATCATCAAGGGCAATTCGCGTACCAGACTCGCGCAGCGGACGCAGCAGGGCAATCACCGCCTGCGGATCGTCGAGCCGGCGGCTTTCTGTCACCTCCAGCACCAGCGTACCGGGCGCGATACGGTAACGGGTAATCAGCGCCTGCAGTTCAGCGCCACGATCGGGGTGCATCAGTTGCAACAGCGAGACATTTACCGACAGCGGCAGCATGATCCCCTGCTGTTGCCACGCCGCCAGCTGACGACAGGCTTCTTCCATCACCCAGTAACCTACCGGCACCATCAGTCCGCAGCTTTCAATCCGCGCAATCAGGTCTGACGGCAGCGACCAGCTACCATCAGCCTGACGCTGGCGCAGCAGCACTTCCGCGCCGCAGATTTCGCCGCTGGCCGCCTCCACCTGCGGCTGGAACCAGATAGCAAACTGCTGATTATCCAACGCAGTGAGGATATCCTGCTCTTCCATCAACCGGCGTTGCGCTTTCTCCATCTGTTCCGGGTCAAAGAACTCAATCTGGTTTTTACCTTTGCGGCGAGCAGTCACCGCCGCAGATACCGCCCGGCGATAAAACTGTTCAGCGCTCAGTTCGTTATTAAACATCGCGATGCCGACGCTGGCGCAGGGACGCAGCTGAATGCCGTGCAGCGGCAATCGCTCGCTAACTGAAGTGAGCACTTGCTTACTTAATGAGACCGCTTCCCAGGGTTCACTAAGGCCGGGGGCGAAAATAGCGAAATCGTAACCACTGACCTGGGCCAGTACCATATTGGCCGGAATAACCGCTTTGAGCTTCTCGACCAGCGTCAGCAGCAGCATCTCGCGCTGGCTCTCTTTCAGCACGCCTGCGGCATCCTGCAAGGTTTCACACGCCACCACCAGCAGCGCCGCAGGCTGCGGGCGGGCGGCGGTTTGCTCCAGCAATGCCATCAAAAAGGCTTTATTAGGCAGCTCCGAGATCGGGAAGCGAGTCGACTGCAGCGACAGTTCATCATGCTGGCGCAGCAGCGATTGCTGGTTACGATTGTAGCAACGCACCAGCATGCCAAGTTCGTCATCCTGATGCAGCCGCGGCATGCTCAGCTGATGCCCGAGGCGCTCCTGCTGTGGGATATCGTTAAGCTCGCGAGCAATGACGCGTAGCGGGCGAACAATCAGGCGGTTGATACACCAGGTGAGCGCCACCGTTAGCATCAACACCAAAAGTAAGTAAGTAGTCACTAACGTCGCAAGGGCGCTCATGACAAATTTGTACATGCGATATGAGTCTGCTTGTAGCACCAGATAGGCCAGCGGCTGCGGGTTAGCCGGGCGCTCCAGCGAATAGATCGGCAGGGATATTTGCACCGGCAGTTCAAACATGCGGGTGATCATCACCGGTACCGGGCGCTCGGGAATAAAACGCATCCGTAGCGCCTGGAATTGATTGGGTAGCACCACATCCGCCCGGCTGACGATGCCAGCAGGCTGAATGCGGCCCAGGATGGCTTCCGCCTCGGGGATGTCGGCCTTTAAAATCGATGCCGACAGCGGCTCGCGAACGGAACGGGCGATACTTTCTAATTGCGTGGCCGTGGTAAAGCGACTCTGTTGCACAAAGTGGAACAGCAAAATAGAACAAAAGACGAATACAAACGCCATGGACACGCTCGCGACCATCGCCATCTGTTTAATTGTAAGTGAACGGCTGACGCGCAACGGTGTTCTCCACTGAAACTGAACGCATATCCGGCTAACTCCATCAATGCCGGTCGTTTTCAGACTGATAATAGACTCAAATCATTCACCCGCCAGCCACTCAGCCTCATAGCCCGGTGCCGCCGGGGAAAAGACGGCTGGTATTACCTGAGGCGGGTGAAGTGACGAGTATACGCGAAGAGCGCCGTGGGGTGGCGCCTTGTCGTGTAAATCAGGCTAATCTGCTACCAATCAGCGTAGGGCACCAACGGTTGCGGCGGCATATCCATATCGCCCTGCCAGCCGGAGGCGGAATAGCGCACATACAGTAGCGCGTGGCTTGGGGTGTAATCTTTCGCCTGCTGGATATCGACAGCCGCGCCAACAAACCAGTTGCCGGTCACGCGCCGCTCCACCAGCGCCCGGGCAGTATAACCGAAGCCCTGGCTGCTGCTGCCCTCTTCTTGCTGCTGGCTGGCGTCGTAACGATACGCCGATGGAATCAAATTCAGCAGCGGGTAGCGCGCCTGAGTTTGGGTGCGTGAATGGGACCACGACACCGACCCACCCAACTCCCACGACCAATTTTCAGTGCGCTGACGCCAGGTGACGGGGACCGAGAAGGAAAGATATTCCTGCGGGCTGTAGTAACCGCCCTGGCCCAGTGTGTAGCCGCTGAGGTCTTTGTCGTAGTGCCAGACCATATTGGTCAGGCCGACAGTCACCCGGCGATTATTTTCGTTGATCACTTTGTAGTAGTAACCGGTCATCCAGCGCACGCGCCAGTTATCCTCGACGTTTTTCCCGGTCAGTTGGTCGGCGCCCAGCGACGACCAGATGCCGTTGGCTTCACCTTTATCGTAGCTCAGGCTAATCCCGCCGCCCGCGGCGCGCACGCCGCCCCAGGTCGTGCCGGTATGGCCGTCATTAGAGTTATCCTTCTGGCCGCCGAAAGAGAGCAGCGAGCTGGAAATCGGCCTGCGGTGCACGTTAACGGTGTAACCCACCGGGCCGGCATCGCTACTGTAGCTCAGGCCGCCCACAACATCGACGACATTGAAGCCCATCGGCGTCGTGCCGATATCGCCGCTCCAGGTGTCGTTCTTCCAGCCAACCGCCACGCTAGCGCCGCCGTCGCTCTGATTTTTGCTGCCGCCGTAACAGGTAATTTCACCGCAGGTCCCCCAGCTCGGCGAATAACCGCCATCGCCATCAGTAGAGAACGTCCCCGCATTCATATTCACCACATCGGTACGGAAGAACATCCGTCCGTCATACAGCGGCGCATCAACTTGCAGCATCGTGGTGTGCGCTTTGAGATCCGAATAACCGCCGGTACCGCTGGATCCCCAATAGTCGTGCTCCAGGGTAACGTTAAGATCCTGCTGACGATAAAGATCGGCGGCGTCGCTGCGGATCCCGCGCTTCAACCAATCATCCCGGCTGTCATTACGAGTCAGGCGGGTAAAGGTCTCGTTGTCCTGCGGGCGCGTGGTCGCGACGCCGGAGGCCACCATCGCATCTTTATAGCTTTCCAGTGCCTGCTGGGGTTGGTCGCTTTGAGTCTGGAAGCGCGCGGCATCGCGCAGAACCAGCGCGCTTTCCATCGATGGCGGCTGGCTTTTCGCCTGCGGTACGATACGGTCGAATATTTTCTGCGCCCCGGCGTTGTCGCCAAGCCCGGACTGGGTCAGCGCCACCCGGCGCTGCATGTTGATCGATTCCGCCTCCGCTCCCTTCAGCTGCGCAACCTGCGCGCGGGCGGCGTTTTTATCGCCCTCAGCGAGATAAACTTCTGCCAGCCCGAGACGCGCGTCGCCGTTGTCGGCCTGGCGACTCAGCGCCCGGTTGTACTGGGCGATAGCGGCTTCGTTGTCGCCGCGCTGCTGCGCCCAATCCGCCAGCGTCAGATCGTAACGAACCGATTCCGGTTGCTGTTTAATTAACGTGATAGCCTGCGCCTCCTGGCCGCTATCGCGGAGCTGATTGGCCTGGCGCATCACTTTGTCGCTTTGCAATCGCGCATCCAGTTCGCGAATATTGTCAGTCCACTGGCCGCGCGGCAGCGCGTTAATTTGCGCCAGCGCCAGGTCGTCCTGATTGTTGCCTGATAAATAGAGACCGTAGGCGTAAACCCGGTCAGCCTCGCCCGGCTTGCGGTTGACCATATTGCGCATTAGCGCATCCGCTTGTGCCTGCTGGCCAGCACTGACCAGATCTTTCGCCAGCCGATAGGCGATCCACACGCTCTCCGGATCCATCGCCAGGCGCCGCCGCTGTACTTCCGCCGCCTGCGCCCAGTTACCCTGATTTTCCAGCGCTGCGGCCTGTTTTTCCAGCCGATCGTTGGTGAGGCTACGTTCAATATCATCAATACTGCGCCGCTGGCTGGCGGACAGGCTGGTAATGTAAGCGCTGGCTTTCTCCGGCGATTCGCTGCGGTAGAGATTCGCCAATCCGCGCACCGCCAGACTATTGCCGCGATCCATCCGCAGCGCCTGCTGATAATAGCGCTCCGCGGCCGCGTCATCTTTGCGCGCGGCGGCGACATCACCCAGCCCCAGTACCGCATAGCTATCGGTGTTATCCACCCGCTGCGCCTGGCCGTAAGCGCTTTGCGCCTGCGCCAGTTGGCCCGCTTTCAGCGCGTTATCGCCCTGTTTGATCAACAGCCAGTAGCGGTTGGTTTTCAGCAGGCTGTCCCACTTATCGCGGTTCGGGCTTTTCGGATCCATGGCGATCGCTTTCTTCAACTGCGCCACCGCCCGCGCCCGATCGCCGCGCTGCGAATAGGCTGCGCCCAGCGCGCCCACGGCATCGCTATCGCGGGCATCGGCCCGCACCGCCTGTTGCAGATCGGCAACCGCCTGCGCGGTATTACCGGATTTCACCGCCGCCAGCCCTTCGCTTTTGGCGCGGAAGGTCGGGTCTTGCAACTGCGTTTGCTGCTTGTCGAGCAATACGCGAGCATTGGCTACCGTATCGCCAGTGGTGAACACGACCAGAAAACGCTGTAACGCCCGCACGCTGGCGCGGCTAACCGGCATATCTTTAATTTCATCGAACCACATCGACGAAGCGGCATCGCGCCCCGCTGCCGAGCGCGACATCTGTTCGAGATAAGCGAATCCTTCATCGGGTTTATTATCGGCAAACATCTGTTTCGCCAACGTGGTTTGCAGCGCGACGTTGCCCGGCGAGCTGGCATTCAGCTTTTTCAGCTGATTAATGCCTTCGTTGTGCCGTGCCGGCAGACGCGCAACCAGCGTCCAGTATTCAGTGGCAAAGCCTGCATCCGCCGGTACGCCGTCAAACAGCTTTTCATAGGCGGCGATCGCCTCATCGACATGCCCGGACACACCAAGCAGGCGCGCCTGCTGCAGCGCTTGCTGCCCGCCGCCGGTGCTAATATCAATCTCGCTGCGCGTGGCTTTTAACTCCGACGATTCAGGCGCCAGTTTTGCCAACAGATCGAGCTGCTTTTGCGCGCCGGCGGTATCGCCCTGACGCAACAGGTAACGCGCCCTGGCGGCCAGATAATCAGGGTTATTCGGGTCGATAAGCTCGAGTCGATAGAGCGACTGGCGCACCAGATCCTCACGATGGCTCGCCTCACCCAGGCGCACCTGTTCCAGCAGATGCTGCTGCGCCGGGGTATTCGCCGCCTGCGCCAGCGGTAACAGAGAGAGGCCTAAAGACAGCGTAATGAAGCTTAGTGAGAACTTGCGCATTCCTGGTTCCAGTCAGGTTGTAATTCGCCACCTGCGGCGAAACGAAAACGATGTTGATCCCAGCCCTGGCCAAACAGCGTCAGCACCGCGCTGTAGTAGGCATCCGCGCCGGGATAATAATCGACGACGCGCTGGCGCTGCACCGCGCGGGCGTCGTCATTTTGCAGAAACGGCAACAGCGAGGCCGAGAAACCGACCGGGCCGTCGCCGGTGGTTTTACCGCTGGTGATGTTGGTTTTTTCCGGCGGCAGCCCTTGTTTAATCGTCTGGGTTTCCATCGGTTTGAAACGCGCCAGAAGCCGCGCTTTCTGTTTATCGTCGTTATTGAGCATTCCCACCCATAGATAAACGCGAATGGCGTCATAGCTGCCGATGATCGGTTTATCGGCTTTCAACTGCCAACCGCTGCCTTTTTCATAACGCACCCAGTCCGGCGAGAACCCTTTCGGCGCCGTTTCCAACAGCAGGCGCAGGTTGCTATCGCGGATCTTCGGCCACGGCGCGCCAAAGCGGGTGAAATAGTTGGCAAGCTGCGGCGGCAGGTAGCTCGGATTAAAACGCCAACCTTTATCATCGGCAAAACCGACTTTCCCCGGCAGCACCAACGGCCCCAGCCCCGGAACGTTCGCAACTTCCTCATCGGCTATCCGCGCCAGCAGCGCTTTACCCACCTCGGCGTAGTTATCGACTTTCCACAGACGTCCGGCTTCCAGCAGCGACCAGGTAATCCACAAATCGGAATCCGAGGCCGAATTGGTGTCGAGCACCGTCCATTCGTCATCGCTCTTTTTGCCCCACAGCCAGCCCGGCAGATGAGCGCGTAAATCGCCCTGCGCCAGGTTGTTCTGCGTCCACTGGAAGAGTTTATCGAACCCCTGGCGATCGTTGGCCGCCAGGGCGAAGAACAGCGCGTAGCTTTGTCCTTCGGAGGTGGTGATTTTGCGCGGATCGCTGGGGTCGATGACCCGCCCTTCGGCGCTGACATACTCTTTTTTAAACTGCTCCCAGGCAGGCCACTGGCAGGCGGCGCTAACCTGCGCCGCCGCCAGCATCAAGACCACGAGAAGTCCCCCGCGAACCACGTTCATCAGCAATTACTCATCATCAGGATCAAGACGACGACGACTGAAAATGCGCAGCATGCGCCACAGCACCCATGCCAACAGCACAATGCTGACAGCCGCCAGAATAGCCAACAGAACCGGATGGTTGGAGAGCGCGAACCAGATGCGCTCGAACCATGGCAGGTGGCCGACGTAATAGATATCGCCAACCCGCAGACTGTTGACGCCGGACTCACGAATCACTGCAACCGAGCCGAACATCGCCGCCCGCTTACCGCTGTCGTTTAACGCATTAGTGAGCAGTTCATTGCCACGCTGGCTATCCGCCATCAGGGCAATCACGCTGCGCTGGTCGTTATACGGCGACTGGAAACCGATAATGGCCGCCATTGGACCGGAGGAGGTGATGTCGGTCCGCACGTGCGGCGCCCGCGCGTCATTGTCCGGGTAGATGCTGGCCAGGTCATAGTGGCGCATCGGCGTTTTCACCCAGCTTTTCGTCGCCTCAACCAGCAGGTTGATTTTGGTATCGTCCTTCAGCGATGCCGGGATAGCACCAATCAGCATCAGGTCAGCGTCTTTGCCTTTAATCTGGTTGCCGTCATCGGTCATCTGCATATTGATAGCGGCCAGACCGGTCTGTGCGCCAATACCGCCTACCGCCTGCAGCAAGGTCGCAACCTGCCCTGCGGTTGGCGTTTTCGGCACCACAATCAACGTCTGAGAAAGGTCGGCCATGCGGGTATACGGGAAACCGGCGTTGGCGAAGACACGCAGATCCGGCATCGCCATGAAGTGGTAATATTTGGAGAAGTCGATGGTTGAGTCATCGCCGATCACCACGTGGTTCTGCACCGGCTGGAAGGTAATACAGTTATCAATGTTGCCGCCAGGCATCGGATTCATGTACTGGAAGTCAAAGCGCAGCTGGTTCATCGCGCCAAGACGCAGCGCCGGAATAGTCACTTCGTTTTTACCATCCAGCAGCCCTTGCAGCACCGGCAGGCGTAGAATCAGCTTATTCACATCCTGCGAGCTGTTGAGGCTGAAGGACTGCAGGAACTGATCGTTCAGGCTGATATCCATCCGCGAACTGTCTTTCATCGGCGGCATGGTATAGCGATATTTCAAATCCATATCGATACCGTTGGCACGCAGTAAGTACAGGTCCGGCGGTAAATTCAGGGCCACGTTAATCGCATCCGGCACCAGGCCGCTGGATTGCAGCTGCTGCTCATAGGTTTTCAATTCACCGAAGGTGACCGGGCGATCGGTACGCACCCAATTTGGCGCATCGTAAGGCTGACGCGCTTTCAGCTCTTTCACGCCGTCCACCACCACGCTATTGCCGCGGAACAAAATATTGCCCTGGGCAATGCCCTTCGCCGCCAACAGCAGGTCTTTATCGTCACGGCCGAAGACCACCAGCAATTTAACGTATGGGTTGCTCGGATGGTCGATCATTTCGATGGTCGGCGCTTTCACTGGCGGATGGTCACGCAGGAAGTCCGGGCGCTTATCGTTGGTGGCGAAGACAATGGCGTTGCGATCCGGTAGCTCGTTGAAGGAGACCGGGAAATTCTGCCCGCGCCAGCCCGCTTTGCTACCGAACCAGGAGGCGACAATCGCCGCCGCCTGCTGCTGCTCAACGTCCGGGGCGGAAGCGAAGACCATCGGCAGCGTCAGTTGACGATTATCGCGAGAGTCGAAGAACGGCACCGGGAAATGGGACAGATCGTTACGCACCTGTAGCGACTGGTAGGTTAAATCCAGATAGCTCTCGCGGCCAATGTCCAGCCACAGCGTGCTGCTGGCCGGGTTTTCACAGACATCGCGATAGTGGCCGACAAACTCCAGCCTCACGCGGTTAAAATCGGTGATATACAGCGGATCGACGGGGATCTGCGCGCTCACCTTTTTCCCCAGTTGCTCTTTGGTGACCGGCAGCACGCCCATCAGTTCGTCATTAAGATAGACCTTCAGTTGCGACTGTACCGGCAGCAACGATGGCGACGGCGTGTACTCGAGATTGAGCAGCGCTTTAGCCACCACTTCATCGCTGCGCATACCGAATTCAACGGCGCCATCCGGGTGCGAACCGCGCAGCACCATGCTGCCCGGCGGCGGTGCGATTTGCGCGAAGGTCAGCTTCACGTCGCGGGTCGGAATGTTATCCGCCACCACCACCGGCGCGGCGGGGTCGACAACGGTCGCCGTTGGCTGGCCGTCGACAACTACCGGCGCCGGCTGGGTCATATTCGTTCCCGTCGCGACGGGCGCCTGCGCCACCGCGGCATTCGGCGTCGTCGCCGGAGCAGAATAAGATGCGAAGGGGTACCAGCTGCTCATTCCCACCGCCACTGCACAAATCAAGGAAAGTTTTCTTTTCATCGCATTATCATCATTGTTGAGCCATTGCCGGTTCTGCCGAGAGTACCGCCGCGGCGCGTTCGGGACGGCGCGGTAAAAACGATACGATCCAGGCCACCAGCGAGGTGAGCGAGCGGAAAATAACCTTCACCGACGGTGGAGAAAACTCCGCCAGGTGACGATATCCACGGAACCCCAGCTTGAGGATATCCAGCAGGCTTTCCATCGGTTTATCTTCCGGGAAGCTATCCTGCCAAAGCGCCCACGTATCAGCGCGGGCAAACGTACACTGCACAAAATCAATATGTTGCTGGTTGGTCAACGGTAGCAGCTGCAGGCCGACTTCACTGCCGTTCACCCGCGCCACCCGCACCGGGAAAACATATTCCTGCTGCCCGCGTTTCAGCAGCAGATTGATGTTCTGCCCTTCCAGCACTTGGGCTTCGCCGTGAATTTTGATCCCCAGCCCCCCATCGGAGTAGTCGTGAACGGTGCAGGAGAACAAGTGGCCATCAGGACGGGCAATCGCCGCCGGCATCGACATCTCCACGCGGTGCGAACGCCGCACCTGTTTACTCTCTACCGATACCGCCACGGCGCCGCCGAGAATGATTAAGTTATAAAACACCCAGATAATGCTTACCCAGACGGTCAACATTTCGTTTTCCGGCCCGTACATAAAGCGCCAGATGCCGACCGCCACGCCCAGCAGATTCAGCAGGACGAGATAAATATAGGGGCGAGAGATAACCCAATCGACATACTCATCTTTCACCAGCCCCCCTTTGGCGGTGACGTTGAACTTGCCTTTATGCGGATTAATCAGCGCAACGAACGTCGGCGGCGCGATATACCAGGCCAGCACCGTTTCGTAGATTTCACTCCAGAAAGAGTGGCGATATTTCCCCTGAATTTTCGAGTTCGTCAGGCTGGCGTGGATCATGTGCGGTAGCACGAACAGGGCGATCATCAGCGCTGGCGCATAAATGATATAGGCGTGCAGCAGCAGAAATGCCAGCGGCGCGGTGAGGAAGATGAGTCGCGGGATACCAGATAAGAAGTGCAGCATCGCGTTGACATAACAGATGCGCTGCGCCAGCTTCAGCCCTTTACCGAACAATGGGTTATCAAGGCGGAAAATTTGCACCATTCCACGCGCCCAACGAATACGCTGGCCGATGTGCGCCGACAGGCTCTCCGTCGCCAGCCCTGCCGCCTGCGGAATACGCATGTAGGCGGAGGTATGGCCTCGGCGATGCAAGCGCAACGAGGTGTGGGCATCTTCGGTCACCGTCTCAACGGCAATGCCGCCGATTTCATCCAGCGGGCCGCGGCGAATCACCGCGCAGGATCCGCAGAAGAAGGTCGCGTCCCACATGTCGTTGCCGTCCTGCACCAGGCCGTAGAACAAGGTGCCCTCGTTCGGCGTTTTACGGAAGCGGCCCAGGTTGCGCTCGAATGGATCCGGCGAAAAGAAGTGGTGCGGCGTCTGCATCATCGCCAGTTTTTTGTCTTTCAGGAACCAGCCCATCGTCATCTGCAGGAACGAGCGCGTCGGCACGTGGTCACAGTCGAAAATCGAGACAAACTCGCCTTTGGCATACTTCAGCGCGTTGTTGATGTTACCCGCTTTGGCGTGCTCGTGGCTGGTGCGCGCGATGTAATGCACACCGACATCTTTGGCGAACTGGCGAAACTCTTCGCGACCGCCGTCATCAAGGATCCAGATATTGAGCTTATCCTTCGGCCAATCAATCCCCTGCGAGGCGTAGATAGTGTTTTTCACCACGCTGAGATCTTCGTTGTAGGTCGGCACGAAAAGGTCTACCGTCGGCCACTCATTCATGTCTTTCGGCAGCGGCACCGGCTGGCGGTTCAACGGCCATACCACCTGGAAATAGCCCAACACCAGCACGATCCAGGCATAGGTTTCGGCAAACAGCAGAATCAATCCGCACACCAGACTCACCGGGTCGTTCCAGTTGAGGGTCGAGGTATAACGCCACCAGATGTAACGGCAGGAGACGGTCAGCGACAGCACGATCAGCATCAAAGCGGAGAAGCGCCCCGGAATACGACGGACCAGCAGCGCCACGCCCCATAGCAGCAGCAAGAAAATAAATTGCGATAGCGGGTTAAACGGCTGGGTAATACACAGCAGCGCCAGCACCAGCGAGAAGCCAGTGATCGTGCCAAGCACCAGCCGCCGCAGTTTCGGATGGAGATGTTCGAGCTCTTTTTGTTTATCCAGATGGCCGGTGCGGGTGCTGACCTTCTCGGGCAATTTTTCCATCCACTGCGCATAGCGCCCGTGGACCCCTTCCAGCGCCGCCAGCGAGCGCCAGTTGATTTTCTTATCGGGTTCAGGCACCCGGGTGGCCAGCAGCCATAGCGACTGCAACAGATAGCGCAGCGGATCCAACGGGCGCGGGCGATGCGGATTAATATGCGGGAAATAGTCGGCGTGACGCTCGCGTATCGCTTGCCAACGCGGCGTCTCCAGCGGCATAAACGCCCATGCCAGCGCCGTCCACAGGCAGCCGAGAAAAGCCGAGAGCACCGACGCGCCGTGCTGGCGATAATCGCGATAGCGTTCGCTCAGGCGCTCGCCGACCGGCGGCGCCAGCAACAGCGTACTCAGACGGATCATACCGCCACCTTGCTGGCGTAATGCAGTAAACACCAGTTGGCCAGCGTCAGAACCTCTTCCGCCGCCAGCGAATCCTGGCGATATTCGCCAAGCGGCTGTTTCGCCGCCAGGCACTCCGCCATCGCTTCATCGCGGTGGATAGTCACCGGCAGAATACGCCGCTGGCTTTCCAGCCATAGCTGATACAGATCCTCCTGCAGTTGGCTGCCGACACGCAGGTCGTTAATCAAAATATCAGCGTTGGCGGGCAACGCCTGCTGGTGCAGACGAATATGACTATTGCCGTCAGGATGCACCACCTGCAGCGCGCGATCGCAGACGCCCAGCAGTTCGCGGGTAAGTGGGGAATAGCCTTCCGGGATATCGATCAGCAGCCAGCGATGAGCGCCTTGCCGATCGAGCTGTTTGAGCTGTGCCGCGATAGGTTCCAGCGCCGTACTGAGTTTATCAACGTGCTCACGCTCGCCGGGAGTCAGGCGGCCAAACGGCAGCAGATCGATATTCGAGGTATAACGTAGGCCGGCATCGCGCCAGTCACGACCGTCAATCAACGAACGCGCCCAGCCATTCTGATGGTCGAAATCCACGTTGAAAAAAAAGCGCAGCATGTTGTCCGGGCTGGCATCGACAACCAACACGGTTTCGCCGAGCAGTTGCAACGCCCAAGCCAGAGCGGCAGTAATCGATGTAGTGCCTACGCCACCGCGTATGCCTTGTAACCCCAGAATCGCCATGACGGCTTCCTTACTTTTTCTCTGCTAATTCGGCCAAAAGCGGCCAGCGTTTCAATGCCGCAGCTAACTGTTCGCGTCGGGAAATGTCGTGGTAATCAATATCTGGCAGGGAAAATGCCCGGCTTAATGCCAGGAAATCATTTTGAAAGGTATATCCCAGCGTTGCATCGCTGGGTATCACAGGTTCTTTTTCCGGCATTTCTCTGTCCATTCGAAAAACACATTATGAAACCAGGAAGTGTAAACGGTTCATCCCTAAAATTACGTGTCTATGCTAAAACTGATGTCCTTTAATTTCAATGTTAGGTTTACTCTCACGCTTTCGCTAGTAAACTAATGATGGTAAATCAGGGCGCGCGAGGGACATCGTGGAAATCATATATACGTTGGGTATTTCATCATTATGGGACGAAGTATGCCATATGCCCGTCGGCGGAGTATGGTGGCTCAATGTCGACCGCTATGCCGACGCCGTAACCCTGCTCAATCAAACGCTGGCAACCCAGGCGAAAGACAGCAAGGTCGCTGTCGTGGTAATGGGCAAAAAACCAAATGAAATCATATCATTAAAAAAAGATAGCGGCCCGGACAAAGTCGTCTTATTCACCATGCCCGATCGCCCTGAAGGCCTGCGGGAGATGCACCGCGACATACTTTGTTCGATGGAGCCTGGCAACTATTTATTTATTCTGCTATGTACGGAAAATGCCTGGCAAAATATAAAAACAGAAGAATTATGTCATTGGGTTGGTAAATCTAATAGATGGGCTAAATACCATAATTGTTCTCTTATGGTCCTTAACTCCGGTAACGACACTGACAAGCAACTGTCCCCACTATTACGCCAATACCGCGACCTTTCCGGGCTGGCGAGCATTCGTTATCAAGGCGATAGTCATCTATTTGATATTGCATGGTGGGGCAGTGAGAAAGGTATTAGTTCTCAGCAACAATTGATTATATTGCAGGACAGCGATGGCTGGCGGCTGGCGCAGAATGAAGAGACCGTCGTCCAACCACGCAGTGACGAGAAAATCATCCTCAGTAATTTGCGCGTGTTGGAAGGCGCGCCGGCGCTTTCCGAATACTGGACGCTATTTGAAACCAACGATGCGGTCTTTGACGCCGGACGCACTGCGCAGGCGGCGACGCTGCTCTTTTCCATCACCCAAAACGAGCAAATCGAGCAACTCGGCCGTTACATCCATACCCTGCGCCGCCAGCGCGGCAGCGCCTTAAAAATCGTGGTACGCGAACAAACGCCCAGCCTGCGCGCCACCGATGAACGCCTGTTGCTTAGCTGCGGAGCCAATATGGTGATCCCGTGCGGCGCCGGGCTTTCGCGCTGCCTGACGTTGATTGAAAGCGTGCAGAAACAGAAGTTTACTCGCCATGTCCCGGAAGACTTCAATACGTTGCTGACCTGGAGCAGACCGCTAAAACTCCGCGGTTATCAAACATGGGACGCCTTCTGCGAAGCGGTCGGCGCGATCATGGCCAACACGCTGCTGCCGCCGGATAGCAAGGGGGTCATGGTAGCGCTGCGCCCGGCGCCGGGGCTGCGCGTCGAACAGGCGTTAACGCTGTGTAAGCCCAACCGTATGGGTGATATCGTCACCATTGGCAATAACAGAATTGTGCTGTTTCTGTCGTTTTGCCGCGTAAACGATCTGGATACCGCATTAAATCATATCTTTCCTTTACCGACCGGAGACATCTTCTCTAACCGTATGATTTGGTTCGAAGATAAACAAATTTCCGCCGAAATCCTGCTGATGCGCGGTATCTCTCCGGAAGACTGGAATACGCCGTTGCCGATAACAGTCGGCAAAAACGAAGCCCTCAACGTCGAGCACGATGGGCGCCAGTGGCGGCGAATTCCGGAGCCTTACCGCCTCTCCAGCGATGGGGAGCCGACGTCATGATGTCTATCGCTGATATCATTCAGCTCATCGTATTGTGCGCCCTGCTGTTTTTTCCGCTGGGATACCTGACGCGTCATTATCAGCGCCGTATTCGCACCACTTTGCGTTTGATGTTCTTTAAACCCCGTTACGTTAAACCGGCTGGCATGCTGCGCCGGGAAAACGCGACCAGGCAGGGCAAACCGAAAAAATGACCAAAGCAAAAAATACCGCTACGCCGCTCCCGCTATGGCAGTACTGGCGCGGCCTGTCAGGATGGAACTTCTACTTCCTTGTGAAGTTTGCTCTGCTGTGGGCGGGATACCTTAATTTCCACCCGATGCTTAACCTGGTGTTCCTCGCCTTTTTGCTGGTGCCGATTCCCAGTGAAAAGCTGCATCGGATACGCCACTGGGTAGCCATCCCGCTCGGTTTGGCCCTCTTCTGGCACGATACCTGGCTACCCGGCCCGGAAAGCATCATGAGCCAGGGTTCGCAGATCGCTGGTTTCAGCGCTGATTATGTCTGGGATCTGGTCACCCGCTTTATCAACTGGAATATGGTTGGCGCCTTCTTCGTAATGCTGGTGCTGTGGCTGTTCATCAGCCAGTGGCTGCGCGTGACGGTCTTTGTTTCGGCGATCATGGTCTGGCTGGTCGTCAGCCCGCTGCTGCCCTCCTTCACCCTGTGGCCTGCCGGTCAGCCGACAACGGCCGCCGCCGCCCCTGCGGCGGCAACCGGTAGCGCCGCTAGCACGACAACGGCTTCCGCCAGCACAGCAGCCAGCGGCGATATCCCGCCACAAACCGAACCGCCAACCTCTGCCAACCTCAGCAACTGGCTGAAGACTTTCTATGCCTCTGAGCAGAAAAGAAAAACGCCATTCCCGGATCAACTGCCTGCCGATGCGCAACCGTTCGATCTGCTGGTTATCAATATCTGTTCCCTGTCATGGTCAGACATCGATGCCGCCGGGCTAATGGATCATCCGCTGTGGAAGCATTTCGATATCATCTTCAAAAACTTTAACTCCGCGACGTCCTACAGCGGCCCGGCGGCGGTACGTCTGCTACGCGCCAGCTGTGGTCAGTTGTCGCATACCGACCTGTATCAGCCGTCAGGCAACGAGTGCTACTTGTTTGAGAATCTGGCCAAGCTGGGCTTTACCCAGCAGTTGATGCTGGGCCACAACGGCGTATTTGGCGACTTCCTGAAAGAGCTTCGTACGCTCGGCGGTATGCAGAGTCCATTGATGGACCAGACTGGGCTGCCGGTTATCCTGCAAGGCTTCGACGGTTCTCCGGTCTATGACGATCAAGCTACCCTCAACCGCTGGCTGCAGACCACCGAGAAGCTCAATACGCCACGAACCGCGACTTTCTACAACACCTTGCCGCTGCACGACGGCAACCATTACCCAGGCCAAAGCAAAACGGCCGACTACAAGGCTCGCGCGCAGAAATTCTTCGACGAGCTGGATGCCTTCTTTACCGAGCTGGAAAAATCGGGCCGTAAAGTGATGGTCGTGGTGGTACCGGAACACGGCGGCGCGCTGAAGGGCGATAAAATGCAGGTTTCCGGTCTGCGCGATATCCCAAGCCCGTCGATCACCAATGTTCCCGCCGCGGTGAAATTCTTCGGCATGAAGGCCCCGCATCAGGGCGCAGCGGTAGAAATCGATCAGCCTTCCAGCTACCTCGCGATTTCTGAACTGGTCGTGCGGGCGCTGGACGGCAAAATGTTTACCGAAGACAACGTCAACTGGCAGCAATACACCGCGAACCTGCCGCAAACCGCGGCGGTCTCGGAAAACTCCAACGCGATTGTGATTCAGTATCAGGGTAAACCCTATGTTCAGCTCAATGGCGGCAGCTGGGTACCTTATCCGCAGTAAAAACGAAAAAGGCCGCAGGAGAAATTCCTGCGGCCTGTTCGGGCGCAAATTGCCAACGCAGCAGACTCACGCCCGCCGGTCCGTTACTTCCGGTTGCGCATCCAGCTGACGATAATGCTGACCAGGAGGCCAGCGATTACCGGCGCCGCCAGATCGTCCCAGAAGATCAGACCTAACTGTGTGAGCGTCATAGAGTCGCCTGTCTTGCAATGGCAACCGTTCGCGGCTATCTTTAACTTGTCTGGAGTTTTTGATAGCCCTCGTTCAGTTGCCTGGTTAATACCAGCAACACGCGAGGGTTTTCTTTTTCCAGCAACTTATCTATGCCGCCAGGGTTCAAGCCCCCGCAACATTGCGCCTCACCGGGCAAACCCGGCTTGGCGTCGATTCTACTGTCCCGATTTATCGCCTTCATCACGCCATTTTTTGATCTGCGAGGCGCATTCCAACCATCCCCGGCAGACGCCATAATGCGACAACCCTTTTACCATCAAGCGCGCGCTTTCTCCGGATTCTCATCCTGATCGACGGCAAAACAGGCCACCAGTTGACCACCGTAATCCTTCAGCTGCGGTTGAAGCTGGGTGCACGGGCCAAAGCGGCGGCGGCAGCGCGCATTGAAAGCGCAACCCGGCGGCGGATTCAGCGGGCTCGGCAGCTCGCCAGTCAGCTTGATGCGCTCACGGCGATCGTCCGGGTTCAGGCGCGGCGTCGCCGACAACAATGCCTGGGTATACGGGTGGCGAGGATTGTTAAAGATCTGGTCCTTCGTTCCCTTCTCCACACAGCGGCCGAGATACATCACCATCACTTCATCGGCGATATGCTCAACGACCGACAGGTCGTGGGAGATGAACACGTAGGAAAGACCTAACTCCTGCTGCAGGTCCATCATCAGGTTTAGCACCTGCGCGCGTACCGAAACATCCAGCGCGGAAACCGGCTCATCGGCAATCACCACATCCGGGTCCAGCATCAGACCGCGGGCAATCGCGATACGCTGGCGCTGACCGCCGGAAAACATATGCGGGTAGCGATCGTAATGTTCGGTTTTCAGGCCGACTTTCGCCATCATCGCCAGCGCTTTTTCGCGCCGCTGCTCTTTGCTCAGGCTACTGTTAATCAGCAGCGGCTCTTCCAGAATTTGCCCCACTTTTTTACGCGGGTTCAGAGAACCGTACGGGTTCTGGAACACAATCTGGATTTTCTGCCGCCGCAGCTTTTGCGCCTGCGGATCGTGCTTGAGCAGATCCTGCCCCTGATAATACAGCTCGCCGCCGGTCGGGATCTCAATCATCGTCAGCAGGCGGCCCAGCGTGGATTTACCGCAGCCCGATTCGCCGACGACCGCCAGCGTTTTGCCACGCTCAAGGGTAAAGGAGACGCCATCCAGCGCTTTCACCAGCCGCTCCGGAGCGAAGATCCCCTTCTTCACCGGGTAGTGTTTTTTCAGATCAATGGCCTGCAACAGCGGTTGTTGCGTGGCGGCCTTTTGTGTACTCATAATCCAGGCCTCCCGGCATCATCGAGTGGGTAGTGGCATTTAGACTGACGCCCGCCGTTGAGGTCTGCGAGCGCTGGCTCTTCGCTGCGGCATTTATCCGTGGCATAGGGGCAGCGCGGGTTCAACAGGCAACCGTTTGGACGGTCATATTTCCCTGGGACCACGCCCGGTAACGACGCCAGACGCGCTTTGTCCTGGGCAAATTCCGGCAGTGCGCGCAGCAGCGCCTGGGTGTACGGATGGCGCGGCGCACGGAAAATATCTTTCGCATCGCCGGTCTCAACCACTTGACCGGCATACATAACGATAATTTTATGCGCGGCTTCCGCCACCAGCGCCAGGTCATGGGTAATCAACACCAGCGCCATATTCTCTTGCTGTTGCAGCTCCAGCAGCAGCTCGATGATTTGCGCCTGGATAGTCACATCCAACGCGGTGGTGGGTTCATCGGCAATCAGCAGTTTCGGCCGGCAGGCAATCGCCATCGCAATCATCACGCGCTGACTCATACCGCCGGAAAGCTGATGTGGGTAAACATCCAGGCGCGAAGCTGGATCGGGAATACCGACCAGATTCAGCAGGTCGATCGCCCGCTGGCGGCGGGTTTTCTTATTGCCGCCCTGATGTACCTTAATCGCTTCCATAATCTGGTAGCCGACGGTGAAGCACGGATTGAGGCTGGTCATCGGATCCTGGAAGATCATCGCCACTTCCGCGCCAACCAACTGACGGCGCTCTTTCTCAGAAATTCGCTGCAGATCGCGGCCGTTGAACTCCAGTTTGTCTGCCATCACCCGGCCGGGGTAATCAATCAGCCCCATAATCGCCAGCGAACTCACCGACTTACCGGAACCTGATTCACCGACAATACCGACCACTTCGCCCTGCTTCACGCTATAGCTGATGCGGTCCACGGCGCGGAACGGCGCGTTCTCATCGCCGAAATGCACCGATAATTTATCTACATTCAATAACGCCATCTCGAGCCTCTTACTGCTTCAGTTTGGGATCGAGCGCGTCACGCAGACCGTCACCCATCAGGTTAAATGCCAGCACCGTCAGCAGGATCGCCACACCCGGGAAGGTCACGACCCACCAGGCGCTCTGCGCGAACTGCAACACGTCGGAGAGCATGGTGCCCCACTCAGGCGTAGGCGGCTGCGCACCCATGCCGAGGAACCCCAGCGCTGCCATGTCGAGAATGGCGTTAGAAAAGCCCAGCGACGCCTGAACGATCAGCGGCGCAAGACAGTTAGGAAGAATATTGACGAACATCTGGCGTACCGCGCCGGCGCCCGCCACGCGAGAAGCGGTAACGTAGTCGCGGTTGACCTCAACCAGTACCGCGGCACGCGTCAGACGGACATAGTGCGGTAGAGCCACAAAGGTTAGCGCCAGTGAAGCATTGACGATTGACGGCCCAAAGATAGCCACCAGTACCAGCGCCAACAGCAGGCTCGGCAGCGCCAGCATAATGTCGACGATACGCATGATGATGGAGTCCACCACCCCGCCGAAATAGCCCGCCACCAGGCCCAGCACCACGCCGAGAATCAGCGACAGCACGACCACCAGGCAACCGACCAGCAGCGACAGACGCGCGCCGTACATCAGGCGCGACAGAATATCGCGGCCAACATCATCGGTGCCGAGCAAATGCGACAGGCTGCCGCCATCCTGCCAAAACGGTGGCGCCAGCAGTGAATCACGGAACTGATCCGCTGGGTTATACGGGGCGAGGAAGTTGGCGAAGACCGCGATGATAATCATCACCGCCACGTACACCAGCCCAACGACCGCCCCTTTATTGCGTTTGAAATAGTGCCAGAACTCCTGCAACGGGGTCATTGGCACCGGTGCGGCGACAACTTTATTTTCAGTAATTTGTGACATGATGGCCCCTTACTTCTTATGTCGGATACGCGGGTTCACCACGCCGTACAGCAGGTCGACCAGCAGGTTGACGAGGATAATCATCGTCGCCACCAGCAGAACTCCGCCCTGGACTACGGGATAATCCCGGCGCTGCAGCGCGTCGATAAGCCAGCGCCCTAATCCTGGCCACGAAAAGATGGTTTCGGTCAGAATGGCGCCCGCCAGCAGCGTGCCCACCTGCAGACCGATAACCGTGACCACCGGCAGCATCGCATTGCGCAGCGCGTGGATCACGATCACCCGCATCCGGGTCAGCCCTTTGGCGCGCGCGGTGCGGATGTAGTCCTCGCCGAGGACTTCCAACATCGATGAACGGGTCATACGCACGATCACCGCCAGCGGGATAGTGCCCAGCACGATAGCCGGCAGGATCATATGCATTAAGGCGTCAATAAAGTCGCCCTGCTCGCCCCAGATAGCGGTATCGATCAGCATAAAGCCGGTCAGCGGTAGGCTATCGTCAAGGAACACCGTGTCGCTGATACGCCCGGATACCGGCGTCAGGTTCAGTTGTACCGAGACCAGCATAATCAGCATCATGCCCCACCAGAAGATAGGCATTGAGTAACCGGTCAGCGCCAGGCCGACAGAGGTGTGATCAAAGATAGAGCCACGTTTTACCGCAGCCAGCACCCCCACCGGAATACCAACGGCAACGGCGAAAATCATCGCGCAGACGCCCAGCTCAAGGGTGGCTTTAAAGCGCGGCACAAACTCTTGCCATACAGGAATTCGGCTTTTCAGCGAGATGCCCAAGTCGCCGTGCAGTACGCCCCAAATATAATGGGCATATTGCTGCCACAGCGGTTTATCGAGGCCCATTTCAGCCAGCAGCTGCGCATGACGCTCAGGGGAAATACCACGTTCGCCCGCCATAATCATCACCGGGTCGCCGGGGATCATATGGACGAAGGCAAAGGTGAGAAGGGTAATACCGATAAATGTCGGGATGACGAGTCCCAAACGTCGGAGAATAAACTGCAACATAACCCGGATTCTCTCTAGTAACGCCCAGCCTGGTGACAAGGCGTCTGTATTGCTCACAAAAGTATTCCCCGGAATTGCGGGAATACGCCCCCCGCCTCTCCCACACGGGGAGAGGGGGTCAGGCATCGTGCTTATTATTCGACAGAGACGTTATCGAAGTGGTGTTTTCCAAGCGGATCAACCACATAGCCTTTGACTTCTTTACGCACTGGCTCGTATACGGTGGAGTGAGCGATGATCAGCGCCGGAGCCTGGTCATGCATCACCACCTGAGCCTGTTTGTACAGTTCAACACGCTTGTTGTGGTCGTCGGTGGCGCGAGCCGGCTGAATCAGATCTTCAAACGGCTTGTAGCACCAGCGCGAGTAGTTAGAACCGTCTTTCGCCGCGGCGCAGCTGAACAGAGTCGCGAAGAAGTTATCCGGATCCCCGTTGTCGCCGGTCCAGCCCATCATGACGGTCTGATGCTCGCCCGCTTTCGCGCGTTTCAGGTACTCGCCCCACTCGTAGGTCACGATCTTGGCCTGTACGCCGATTTTCGCCCAGTCGGCCTGGATCATTTCAGCCATACGGCGCGCGTTCGGGTTGTACGGACGCTGTACCGGCATTGCCCACAGGTCGATGGTGAAGCCTTTTTCCATTCCGGCTTCTTTCAGCAGCTGCTTCGCCTTCTCAGGATCGTAGGAGTAATCTTTAACGTCATCGTTATAGCCCCACATGGTCGGCGGGATCAGGTTCTTCGCCGCCTGGCCTGCGCCCTGGTAAACAGCTTTGATGATCGCTTCTTTGTTCACCGCGTAGGTCAGCGCCTGGCGAACTTTGACGTTATCCAGCGGTTTTTTCTCGGTGTTAAAGGAGAGATAACCCACGTTCAGACCCGGTTGCTCCATCAGGTTGATATTTTTATCTTCCTTCATGCGCGCAATGTCCGCCGGGTTCGGGTACGGCATCACCTGACACTCGTTTTTCTGCAGCTTGGCATAGCGTACAGAAGCATCCGGCGTGATGGAGAAGACCAGACGATCAATCTGCGGCTTGGTGCCCCAGTAGCCCGGGAAGGCTTTATACAGAATGCGAGAATCTTTCTGGTACTGCAGCAGCTGGAATGGACCGGTACCGATTGGGTTGAGATCCACTTTTTCCGGCGTGCCGGCTTTCAGCATGTTATCGGCGTACTCTTTCGACAAGATAGACGCGAAGTCCATCGCCAGGTCGGCCAGGAACGGCGCTTCCGGGCGAGTCAGTACGAACTGGACGGTATTGTCGTCCACTTTCTTCACTTCGCTAATCAGGTCAGGCAGCCCCATGCCTTCAAAGTACTCATAGCTACCGCCAGAGACTTTGTGGTACGGGTTTTTATCGTTTTTCTGACGGTCGAAGGAGAACACCACGTCATCGGCATTCAGGTCACGCGTCGGTTTAAAGTCTTTATTGTCCTGCCACTTCACACCTTTGCGCAGATGGAAGGTATAGGTTTTGCCGTCCTCGCTGACGTCCCATTTCTCAGCAAGGCCAGGAATAACTTCAGTCGTACCGGTTTTAAATTCGACCAGACGGTTATAAATCGGCACCGAGCTGGCGTCATAGGTGGTACCAGAGGTGAATAGCTGTGGGTTAAAGCCTTCCGGCGAGCCTTCAGAACAATAAACCAGGGTTTTAGCTTGCACGCTTGCGGCGACGGTCAGGGCGACCAGGCTCAGACCAAGCTTCAGCATCCCTGACTTTTTCAAGGAAATACTCATTATTCTGCTCCAAAACTGTGATGTTGTTTGCATATATCCGCCAGACCTTTATTTATTTTTTACCCGGTCTGGTCGGTGGTGCCCGAAGGCGTTGAGAGAGATGGGGATTCCGTTCGCTAAAACGACTGAGTTGCAGTACGGATTCTCCATGAAATGCCCCTCATGCCGTACAATCTGTCAACAGAATGGATAAACGTCAATACAGCTAACCGGGTTTTGCTTCAGGGGTGAGAATCGGTGGGCAAAGATTAAAAAAACTTCATGGCGCTATTTTCAGCAGAGAAATTTATGCTACCGCCAGAGAACCAGAATAAAGCCCTTAATATTTTGCAACATGCAGTGATAAACAATTCTTGAAAATGGCGAAAATTTCTTCCCATGTGACCAATATGTGAGCGATTAATAGCGCGAACGTTAAAACGCACAGCGGAAAATGCTGCACTTTGTCATAAGCTTCGCGAAAAAAGATCTGTTCATCGATAAAAAAATGCAATGGAAGATGTCACAAAATGGCGAACAGCTGGCAGGAAGCACGGGTAGATACGATTTTTGTGATTCTGGTGGGATTTTTGCTCCCGGCCGCAGACAATTACCCTGTCGGATGGATATGGCAGGCCTGATGGGAGAAGGTGCCGTTAAGAATCATTACGGTTACTCACCTCGAAGAATAAGGAATGCTCAACATGTTTTCCGGCCATAAATAACCCTGCATGAAATGGCAACCAGTACTCGCCGCCATATTAAATTCCACAAATGGCTTGAGTGATCTCGTTTTTTATCTGCGACCGACGATCATTACTGATACTTTTCAATATATTTGCTACTAAAATATGCACGTTTTTATTCGCCCTCTAGCCGGGCATCGCGATCGATAATCGCCCCCTTGTCATTAATATATCTGTAATGAATAGTGCTCAACGCATCCGGCACACCTGAGCCACGTAGTGGTAGTCGGATTGCCGCATAAGGAGAAACCATCATCCCCATCCCAGATTCGGCCTCCCGGATGCGACTATCCCGATGCAGAGCAAGGGAGGAAAATGAAACATGAAATGGGGTCGGATTATTACATTCAACAAACCACTGATGATCATCATTCACGAGGCGAAATCTTAGTTTAGGTAAGGACTCTTCAGGGGAAGTCGTCAAGGCCACTGGACGATAAAAGAGTTTCATCTGCGTATTCATGGTCAACATCATACGTGATGAGGATGCGGCGCCACTGGTTTGCGGCGGGATTTCATATAAATTAAGCCAGAATACGGATTCCCGATCTTTCGGTAGAGGCGCGTGGTTGTAGATAATTCGAATGCCTTGTCGGGCACTGGCATCCAGGCGTAAAACGGCCGGCAATATCACAAATGGCGCAGTAGAATTTTGCGGGTCGCCTTCGCCGTTATCAACCCAGCTCTGCACAATTACCGGCCAGGGATTGGTATTAGCCAGCATCAAGGTTTGACCAGACGCGCCTTCCTGATAAATCACCCGAGTACCTGATGCCAGTAACCCCGCCCAAGTGGAATGGCAAAGAAAAGCTAACGTCAGGGCCAGCAGAAATCTTATTTTCATTGCATTTTCACCAACACATATGCAGTTGCATATACATTTCCTGCCGTGACGGTTTGTCCGCTAATCTGCTTCAGTGTTGCAGTATATACCTGCTGATATTGCGTATACCCTGAGGTCATACTGCCAGTCGCGGAAGCGCCATCCAGAACCGGATACCATCCTGCGGCGCTCCCACCAGCCGTCGCGAGAGCGACAGTCCCGGGCTGACCTACGAAAATCATCGGAGTCCCCAAACTGTTTTGTAGCGAAATACCGACTCCATTTGCCATATTTGCCGCACCATAATTATCAGAAACCAGCGCCGTAACCCCTCCGCTGGAATTCACTAAACCTAATGTTTGCGCAGCGGAGAATGCTCCGCTGGATACCTGAAAACCGATTGCCGTCTGATTTGCAGCCGTACCTGAAACAGCCGTATTGCTGCACTCGACCTGCACGGAAAAATTGGCATTAACACTGCCCCCGGACATCAGTTGAACAGCAGAGACAGGAGGAAACACAACCAGTGGCGTTGCATTTCTGGCTACACAGGTAGCAGTTTGATAGAAGGTATTCGCCGTTCGCATACCATAGCCAAAACCGTTGTTAGCTCCCCAAAAATTGTATGACGAATTAGAGTCACTGCCGATTGCATCATGGCCAAATGGAACCGCGCTACTGCTACCGGATAACTGGATGTAGGCATTGGGTTGGGTACAGGTATAATTTCGCCCTGTCGAACTGGCAAGCCCAATCCCACCGCCATCCGTATTGTTATTGCCGCAATAAGACGAGCCAGCTGACGTCCCAGGTAGCGTACTAACACGATAAAGCTCCGCCACTAACGGTGGAATATCCTGCAAGCGGATCTGGATTTGTGTTCCTGCTGTCGCATATGTCGTGACAGGAATTTTTTGCCAATAGCGGGTGAGGGTCGTACCGGACATCGTCAACTTCAGCCCGGTATAGCCAAACCAGGTCGCATACGCCCCTGAAATGCCATCAGTAGTGCCTAAATCGTAGTAACCTCCAACTCGATCGTCGCCGTTCGTGGCCACCAGAAAATAGATATCCGACAAATCAGAGGCATCGCAGGTCCAAAGAACTGATGAAGCCGTCGCGCTATTGGTTGTGTAGTTGGTTGGAGGCACCACGACGCTCGCCAGTAATGTCCCTACAGGTTGTAAATATGTATCGGTCAAGTTGATTTTGCCGAATGGAATCAGTGCGGAGTTACCATCACTCGCGTTGGTAACTCCGGAAAGTGAGCAACGTGCCTGGGAATATACTGGGATAAGCAACACCGCCGCCCACAGAATAAATCCCCTGACGAAGAGAAAGTACTTTTTCATCGCAACCTCGTATTCATTCAGGAAATTCTATCGACACTCGGACACCAACCTGATAAGCGGTTGATTTTTATCCTTGTTACCGACATTGTAATGAATGCCGCAGTGTTCATCCGCGCCATCGCCCCAGCGTACGGTCAATATCCCTTTCTCCTTCTCTGCACGAACATAGATTTGTCCGCCTTGCCCTGCCATACCAATGACCGCACCATTTTCATCCAGAACCTCAGCGCCAAGCGGGATTTCACTGTGGTCCGACAGTCGCGCGGTAATAAGCAACGGCACGCCGCTACGGGTGGTAAAGACCACCTTGACGCCTGCGCCTGCAATAGGGGCAATCTCTTTTTCACTATTAATCAATTCAGTACCTTCATCCATTCCCTGTGGGTCAAGGATGATTCGGTTAAAACGATATGGGGTGATCGCCGGGATCAAGGCAAAGCCTCGGCTATCAATACTGGTTTGCTGAGAGTTGTAGACTTTGGCCCCTTCGGCGCCTTTGGCTTCCACCAAAGCGAACGTTTCCCCCAGATATGGTCCGAAAGTCACACCGCCTGAGTGAAGCGCCAGTGCGCCCTGCGCGTTCCCGGATGCCTGCCAGTAGCCATTGCCGCTGGAAGCGTTGAACCCCAGGTTCACATCCGGTAAACGTTTTTGCACGCCCGCGCTAAAAATATTCTGCTGGAAGCTCTGATCTCGTAACGCACTCAGGTTGTAGCTCAGCGTTTGCGCCTCATCCGCAACACCTGAGGCGGTTGCCTGATATTGGTCTCCGGAGGAAGTGTGAGTCCATGAGTTGCTGAGCGTAGCGGCATGATTCGTTCCACTACCCAATGGGATAGAGATAGAGGCAGAAGTGACCGTTTCTTTTGCCCCCTCAGAACCATACTCTCCAGCAGTACGCTGCCTGGCGACGGTTAAGTTGAAACTAATACCGCTGCGGAAGCTATTGCTGTAACCAAATTGCAGCTGGGTGTCATTACCACGATTATTACGATAGCTCTGTAACGAACCGGTTATAAATAAATTACCGAGCGCCTGCATACTCTGGTTCAACGACAAATCAAAACGGGAACGCTGCTGCCAGGTGCTGGACTGCCAACGTTCGCCGCTATGTGCGGCCTTCCGTACACCAAGAACATCACTCAGATCCCGGTATCCGCTGGCAGAATAGCGGTAGTTGGCGAGCGATACCGTAGTATTAGTGGGTTGAAACGTTTTGCTATATGAGACATGGGCCATCCAGCCGCTAGTATCCTGCCCTTCAGGCATTTTTGCGTGGGACCAGGTGAGATCCAGCCCTAACGCTCCAAAATAGCTTCCAAACACACCGCCAAACATTAACGCCTGGTAACCATCCGCCATACGCGCTCCGCTATTGGCGGTAATGCTGTTTGTCAGGCCACGCTGGAATGTCATATCGCCAAACAATGAGTTATCACCACTATCACGCGTCCGGCCGATAGCGATCTGATAACGGGACAGACCAGGTCTGATAGAATCTGGAACCGCCGAGAAAGGTACGCTAAAAGTAGTAACGGTGCCATCCGCTCCCGTTACCTTCACCTGTAAATCACCGCTGTAGCTGGTTGGATATAAATCTTTGATTTCAAAGGATCCAGGCGCAACTGTCGTTTGGTAAATTTCATTTCCGTTCTGGGAGATTGAGACGATAGAGTTACTGGTCGCCAGCCCACGAATAATCGGCGCATAACCACGCATAGAATCAGGCAGCATACGGTCATCGGTGGAAAGCGCGATCCCGTTGTAATTTAGCCCGGAAAAAAATCGCCCGGTGGTAATCAGCTGCCCCATAGCCATTTGACTTTGTATTGATGGTAACGGTCGCTGGAGATAGCTACGGATATTATTCCAATGACTCCCGGTATCATGCGACCAGTTGAGCGTTGAAAGTTCCCGGTACTGCCAGGCACCAAAGTTAATCCCCCCATTCAGAGAGAGCCATGCAGAGTCCTGGTTATTATTGTTTCCTGAATAAGAAACATGATATATGTTGCTGATATAGTTAATAAATCCAAGTGAATCACCAACGTCTAGCGCATCTATTGGGACATATCCACGCGGCAAGTTCTGCATCAGGTTTTGTGGTACGCTGATATTCAAACGCAGCTGTGACATATCAAAATGACTGCTGGCGCCTTTCAGCGACTGACTCAACAGAGTACAGTTAGCAGCTTGTTCCGACTTTGATGTACTAATACCAGATTTATTTAATAATTCCGGAGTCAGGCATGGCTGTACTGAATTTTCAGCACTCGTAACAAAATCGACATAGTCACTGGTAACAAATTTACCATTAATATATATATCAACTTTGTACTTCCCGGGCGCAATAGCGTCTGCCTGAGCAAGCCTGGATAGCGTCGCCTGGCTAAAACGCCCGCCGCGGAATAGTGCAGGATCGAAAACATAAGCATCCGATGAAAGGGCCTGCTGCCTGTCAGTTTCGACAGCAACAGCAGGCAAAGATGGCGTGCTTATTACAGCAAAAGAAAATAAAATAATCTTTTTATTATTCATAATTTTATTTCCTTAAGGGACAACTTAAGTTTATTTTTATAATTTACGTTCAACAGTTACATCGACACCATAATCATTAACCAACACCAAACGTAGACTTGCGCCTTTTATATTGCTAATGGGTGTTGACGATGACCAGATTGTTGTCGTTCTGGGAGCCAACATAGAATTTGTTGCAAGAGCCACCGTTTTATTATTAAAAACCAGGGTGGCATGACGTACAGGTAAGTAGTGGGAATCTGGATTACTAATCTGAAGCCCTGTACTAATCAATTGAAATTTTAACGCATTAGCAACAGCTTCTGCATCCATGCTTCCCGAGATGGATTTTGGCCGATAAAAAACCTTCACCTTATTGGTAATAGCAATAACGAGCTTGTTTGTATTCACATCATTTTTATTTATTGCCGGCAACTGGGTAAAACTAAGATAGAAAATTGATTCACGGTCGTTAGGAAGCTGACCGCCACCGGTGTTGATCATACGTATTGATTGACCAGAATTAGGCTCCACTCTAAAAATTTGCGGCGTAATCAAAAATTGTGATAGAGCATTAATTGCAGCATCGCTTTTCTCAAGCTGAATTTGTACAATATAGGGCGTACTATCCATATTCTTTAGCTGGATAGTTTTTTCTTTAGCACTCTCAGGAAATATTATACGGGTTCCGGTCATCACCACGCTAGCATCTGCAATATTGCCAATCATGAATGACACGATGAACAAAGCCAGAGGAAAAACACGCATTTACGTCCTCTCTTATATTCCAGGATTGGCGGAGAAAAGGCTGTAGGTTATACAGCCTTAGTCACAAGCATTAGAAATAGCTCACGGTATATTCAGCAACAGCAGTTACAGCGCCCGGGGCCGCTACTGTTGAATCAAGGACATAATATTGAGCGCCGAAATCATAGCTAGTGGAATCCTGCCCCGCTGGCAATACAAGCCCGGCAACACTTGTTGGACCATTGAGCATGACTGCAGTACCACCTGTGCCGCTATCAGTTAGCTGAATACCAAACCCGCTTGCTGCGTTTGTTGTCGCCCGATTACCCATTACACCGGAGGTAGCATCTACGTTGTAGCCCAGGAATTCTGTATTAATATTCTGGTCAGAACCACCAGCTGTACAGCCAGTAAGAGAAACAGTAAACGGGGTTAATCCCGCGGTTTGCCCATTAGCTAATGTGGTGCCGAAATCTTTCATTGCGACAGTCGGTAACATCACAATAGAATTCGTTTGCCCGTTGATACTCACAGAACAAGTTTGATCAGTCACTTCTCCCTGAAAAGTGACGGTAGGAGCAGCAAAAGCAGAAGAGGAGACAACTCCTGCAGCGATGAAAAGACACATATTTCTAATTGAGCTAGTCATCATGGAATCCTTATTGAGTCAAGATTGAATAAAAAAGCACGGTTCTTGATATTGAAGTGAATTATCCACCACCGTTATCATTGGTAACTAACAAACGGTTACAAAATAAATCACCTCTGTAAAAAATCTATCACCGAATAAAATACCTGACAACGCAGAATGCGGAACACACCCCTAAGAAAAATCCACAACATAATAAGAAAAATGTTTTTTATCTTCTTTTTTTAGCAGCCTTATGAAAAAACAAAAGCTGACAGATGATTTTAACGTAAAGAAATAAAACAGACTAGAAGTCATTAAAAAGGATGACTTTGATATTATATTCACCAAACAAATGAAATCCACAATCAGATCCCATCACGTTGATTTATAATTGATAATAAAATAAAGCATCTATAATCAAGAAGTAAAAACATATTCTTAGATAGCATTCCAGGAGAAGTTATAAATTTATTTTTAAAATAATCAGAAAGAGATATACAGCCACCCTGTCAAACAAATGAATATATGCATAGAACTACATTTAGCGCACGCCCCCGCTCATAGAAGCCCACATCAAGTAGCAAAATCTTATGCAGTTGTTAAATCATCCGTGTAAATAAAACCCATAAATATGTTATGTTTGTGAATATCTAAGTGTCTGGGGTGGGTATGTGTAAAGATAAATCGTACGAGCGCATTTCTTGTGAAAGCATCCTTAATGCTAAGTGTCTTGGTTGTAAAAAATCATGTGTGTTCAATACCCAGCGCATAGATGAATGTTCCGGAGTCGAGTATTATATTTGGCCGGAAGAAAACCGATTTCTGGTTGAGGGTATACAAGAGATTCTAATAGACAGCAATGAAAGGCTAATAAAACAACCTGTTGTTTTTATTGACTTCAATTATCATAATTTAGGCGCTTTTTTAAATAATCACTGGCTTGACGCATTCAAGGGGGCACGGTTAGTCCTGTTGACGGATAAGATTATGGAACCAGTTGCACATTACTGGTTTTATCATGACTGCGCCGATACTGTTATTAGTACGATTATCTTTTATCGCGATGACCGTCAGGTCGTTTCAAATAAGTCAAAAGCAACATTGATGGGAAGAGTGCTCAGGCCAGATCAAGGAATAAAAAGACTGACCGAGAAAGAGTACGCTCTGCTATCCCATCTTTATCATGGCGAAACCCCTAAAAAAATCGCGACAAAAATCGGCGCCAACGTAAAGTCAGTTTATGTCACCAAACTCAGGGTCGAATCCAAGATGGGAGTACGGCTGAATAGCCTTTTTATATAAGGAATGCCGCCGACGCCCCCGGAGGTTCTCATCCTCTCAAACGCCAGATGCAAAAAAGCCTGCTCGTTGAGCAGGCTTTTTAAATTTGGTCGGTGATAGAGGATTCGAACCTCCGACCCCTTCGTCCCGAACGAAGTGCGCTACCAGGCTGCGCCAATCACCGAATGCGGGGCGCATCTTACTGCTGGGATGCACCCCCGTCAATGCCTTATTAGCAAAAAATCAATCAAGCGGCGAGAAACTCGCCATTCCTGTTATTCCTTCGCCGTTTTCGCAGCGGCAGGCACACGACACCAGTTATTATTCTCATTAATCCCGCCATCTGGCGAGGTATAACCCAGACACCCCATAATAGTGTCATACAGCTCAACATGACGATGCGGAACCTTCATCGCCGCCTGCTGCTTAAGACGCGCAAAGGACGCGGCATGGTCCGGGTTCTCCAGATATTTATCCGACATCCAGACCATCATCGGCACGCGGAACTGCTCCGGCGGCGCCATCATGCGCGGCGTACCGTGCAGATGTTCATGCTCGTTAATGGATTCGCCATGGTCGGCGGCATAGAACACAATCGCCTTTTTATCCCGCAATTGGTCCAGTACGCTGACGATAAAGTGGTCTACATAGGTGACGCTATTATCGTACGAGTTAATCAGCTCCGCCTTCGAACATTTGCTGTCCACGCCGACGCACTCCGGTTTCCACTGCGCAAAGCTGCGCGGGTAACGCTGGGTATAGTTAAAGTGCGAGCCCTTGGTATGGAGAATAATCAGACGCTTACCGTTAGGATTCTGCGCCATCCCGCGCTGCATTTCATCCACCAACAGCATGTCATCGACGTTTTTACCGCGGTTACGAGGCTCGGCGCCGATCTGTTCGCGATAGGCGATATTGTTGGCCATCGTGTTGCTGTAGAACCACATTTCGCTCTGCATCGCGTACAAGTCGCCGGCAAAGCCCAACTGGTGCAGTACAGCAAACACATTTTGCTCTTTCAGCGTCCGCTGCGGATTATCATCCGCCCCACCCTCGCGCACGAACATGCAACGCAGCGACAGCTTAGTCGCGGTATCGCAAGAGGTACCGTGGAAAGCCACAAGGTTCTTTTCCTGCGCCAGCTTCGGCGTGGTATTGCGGCTATAACCGAGAATGCCCATATGATCCCAGCGGGTGGTCTCACCGATAATAAACACCACATAGGTATCGTCGAGCCCCTGCGGCGCCACGTAGGTAAACTTCTTCGCTGGATTAATCAGCGATTGATTATCTGACGATTCGTCCGCCTGCGCCCAGGCGTACAGCCCCAGCGCCGACAACCAGTTAGAGGGCAGGTAGGAGTTGGCAATCACGCCGCCGTAGCTCGGCATATCGATTTCTGAATGACGCTCGATATCATGCTGGCGTAGCTCAAGCAGGCGAATCGGCCCCCAGACCATCAGCCCGGCAAGCGCCACGATCAGGATATTTTTCACCCGCTGCCCTGGCGTTTTTACCTGCTGTAGCAATGTGTTACGGCAGCGGTTGCTCCAGATAAGCAGCAACGGCAACGCGCTGACCACCACCAGCCACAGAATCAGATGCCAGCCGATAACCTCTTTCGACAGGTCAATATCGGTGGTCATCACCGACGCGATAATGCCGTAGCCAATGACCACGTTAAGGAAAGTCATGTAATAGCTTGCCGCAGCAGAAAACAGCACCACGAGCGTTGCTAATATGCGCCAGACCCGACGGCCAAATAACGAAAGCAGGCGTAGAAGGAAGAAGGTAACCAGTGCTGTCGCCACCAATTCCACCGCCCCGGACAACCCTTTCCAGACCGTAAACTCTTGAGCGTAGCTATCGAAGCGGCGGAAAAACACCGCGGCGTTCATAAACCAGCCGATGTACAGCGCAAGCCAAATACTCAGCTTCTGCTGCGACATCGTTTTAATGTATTTCATGCAAGCAAACCTGGGAAACGAAGAGATAAAACCGCCCTGATTAAAACGATATAAACAGGAAGATTAATAAAGTGCGTCTGGGTTGGTTATCGGAAACCTCTACAAAGCGCGCTAAGTAGACCACAGCAAATGGGAAAAGTATCCGGAGGGAGTGTGATTCAGCCATATATTTACAAAATATATGGCTGGTTAGGCACTATTAGCTTAGGAAGGGGGCCGTTATCAAGCGTGCGCTTCGTGATAGATTTCGCTTTTCGGTTGGCGAATAGTGGTGGAGAGCGCCAGAGACAAAATCAGGAGAGCGAAGATAACGCAGAAGGTCACGTAGAAGCCGCCAAACACAGACGCAATCAGTGACCCGCAGATGCTGCCGATACCGAAGCCGAGGTAAATCACGCCGTAGTTTTTCGCCAGATTATTAAGACCAAAGAACTCGCTGACCAGTGACGGGAACACGGTAATGGTGCCGCCGAAGTTAAAGGCAACGCAGGCAATCGCGGCAAAGAAGGTGGTCGCATTCAGTGGAGCGAACAACAGGGCCGCCATACCGACCAGCGACACCACCTGGCCGATAGTAATCACGCGGATACGGGAGATTTTGTCGGACAGGATGCCAAGCACCAGGCGGCCGCTCAGGTTAGCGATGGAAATCACGGTGACCGCATTTGCCGCCGTCACGACGTCGAGATGGACCATGCCCTGGGCGATATCTTTCGCTACGCCAATCACATACAGACCACTCATACAGGCGGTGAGGAACATGACCGCCAGCATCCAGTACTGCGGTTTACGCATGGATTCCGCGAGGGTGAAATCATTTTCGATGATGCCATTCGCGGTGGCCGCAGCGGTGTGATTCGGCGCATCTTTCATCAGGGTAGCGCCGAAGACGATCATCACCAGCACGATAGCGCCCCAAATCACGAAGGTTTTCTCCAGGCCGACCGTCGCCAGCAGGTGGCTATCGATAAATTTGAAACCGAGGCTGCCAAGACCATAAGAGCCAATTGAGAAGGCGGAGATCAGACCTTTGCGCTCCGGGAACCACTTCACGCAGTTCGACAGCGTCAGCAGGTAGCCCGCGCCGTCCGCCAGGCCAACCAGCAGGCCAGCGCTCAGCCACAGCATCATCAGGCTGTTGGCATGGGCAGTAAGGAAAAAGCCGACGCCCAGCAACACGCCGGATGCCATAGTGACGCGTTTCACGCCAAAACGTTCCTGCAATTTACCTGCAACGGAAGAAGATAATGCCAGGCCAAGGCTTAACAGGCCGAAGGAAAAGGCCACCTGGCTCACCGGCTCATCCAGTTTGCTGGCCAGAGAACTATTAAACAAACTCCATGTATAAACCGATCCCAGCGCGAATTGCGTAATGATCGTGCCAATCAGCGTGAGCCAACGGGTATATTGATTGTTTGCAGCGTTCATAGCAGATGTCCTGAAGGATTAACTGCCGCCACAATAACTAAGACCCCGGTTCCGATGGGGGAAAAAGGCATGAACTGCCAGTAGCGAGGAATGAAATGCCTGAATGGCGGAATGAATGACATTGCAAAACATGCGTACCTGAAATTTTCACTAATTAGTTAGTGTGCGCTACCTCACAAAAACGCGTCATTACTGAGGTCTAACAGTAACGACGTCGTTTCAAATACGTAACAAAATAGATTAGAAGTTGGCGCTGACGCCCATCAAATACAACGTATTTTCACCCGAGGGCACGTTGTCGGCCTGTGAAAGCGTGGCCCACGCCGCCAGGTGCGATCCCAGCGGCATATCGGCACCCAACGTCACATCGCCCCAACTGCCATCTTTCGTCCGATTAACCGGAGAATAGCTATCGCCCGAGAGCGCCTGGTTGTAACTCACCTGCGCCCACGGATGCACGCCCCACAGCTCCTGGTAATCCATACGCCAGCCGAGCGTATTGACGTAGCCTGACTCCCCCACACTGCGGGCAGTTGATGGTGCCGTCAGATCGCTGCGCAGGCTGGCAACCGGCCCGGACGTCACGCCGCTGGCCAGCGTATAGTTCCACCCAACGCTCATACCGTGGCTTAAATCCGGCGGCGCCAGCGCCTGATTCAACACCAGGCCGCCAGGGTTCTCTGACGATTTCATGCGCTCGGCGAGAATATCTTCATAACGCGGTTGGTGATCGCTATCCCATGTATAGCGTTCTGACGTATTACTTTTTGTATCGTTAGCGATATATTCCTGTTGCCAGGCATTGGCGCCTGAAACACACGACACCCAGATGGTAACGCACGCCGGGACAAACAGACCCCGGAGGCCATTGCATTTCTTTATTATCATTAATGCGACTCCAGGAGAGCCGAATCGGCAATGTTGCTGTGTTTTTATACTCAACATCATTTGAGCTGCCGACCACACAAAGGCAACTTGAAGTATGAGGAGTTGATGGGGAGTGATATCCCTGTATTAACTATTATCTTTATCTTTCAGCCGTCAAGGCGGATGAAAAAGTTTTCTGACGAAAGGGAGAGAAACATGCAGCGTTGCGGATGGGTAAGCCAGGATCCTCTTTATATCCAGTATCACGACAGTGAATGGGGCGTTGCCGAAAGAACGCCGCAAAAGCTGTTTGAAATGATCTGCCTTGAAGGTCAGCAGGCGGGGCTGTCGTGGATCACCGTGCTGAAAAAACGTGAAAACTATCGTCAGGCATTTCACCAATTCGACCCGGTTCGCGTCGCGGCCATGGATGAAGCGGATGTCGAACGCCTGATGCAGGATGCCGGCATTATCCGCCATCGGGGAAAAATTCAGGCCATCATCGGCAATGCGCGGGCGTTTCTCGCCATGGAAGCCAGCGGCGAAGCGTTCAGCGACTTCGTCTGGTCATTCGTCGACAACCAGCCGCAAATCACCCATGCCACAACGCTCGCTGAAATCCCAACCACCACGCCAGCCTCAGACGCACTCTCTAAGGCACTGAAAAAACGTGGTTTTAAATTTGTCGGTTCCACTATCTGTTATTCATTTATGCAGGCCTGCGGATTAGTGAACGATCACGTGATCGGCTGCTGCTGCCATCCCGGGAGGACAGCATGATCCGCCAATGGGATGCCAACAGGACCGGCCCGCTGCTCGACCTGTGGTTGGAAAGTACGATTTACGCGCATCCGTTCATCGCGGAAAGCTACTGGCACGAAAGCCTGGAAGTGGTGCGCGATGTCTATCTTCCCGCCGCCGCCACCTGGGTGTGGCAGGAACATGACGCCCTGAAAGGGTTTGTCAGCGTGATGGATTCTCGCTTCGTTGGGGCACTTTTCGTCGCCCCGGAAGCTATCCGCCGCGGTATCGGTCGCGCGCTGCTTGATGAGGTCAAGCAGCACTACGACTGGCTCAGTCTGGAGGTGTATCAGAAAAACGTGCGGGCGGTGAATTTCTACCACGCGCAGGGCTTCCGCATAGAAGACTGCGCGTGGCAGGACGATACCCAACATCCAACCTGGATTATGCGTTGGCCGGCGGATCAAATGCGCTAAGCGCCAACGCTGGCCCGTCGTATTTTTCCAGCCATGCCAGCGCCGTATTCCCGGCGCAGCCGTTGCCCAGACGCGAGGTCGGAATATCTTTCGTCAGCAGGTTCACCGCGCCGTTTTTGCAAATTCCGGCTTCAGGATCGATATCGGGCCAGGCGCCTTCATGCAGGCAAATCACCCCCGGACGAATACCTTCCGTAACGACAGCGCCAGCCAGCACCTGACCGCGTGAGTTCCACACGCGCACCAAATCGCCGTCGGCGATATTGCGCGCCTTCGCATCCAGCGGATGAATGGTCAGCGGCTCGCGACCGGCGACGGCATACTGTTCGCGCAGCGAAGTGTGATTCAGCTGGCTATGCAGGCGATGCGCCGGATGCGCAGACAGCACCTGCAACTGTCCCGCCTCGGCGTTGCCATGCCACTCATCAGGCTCCAGCCACATCGGGTGCGGCGGGCAATCAGCATAGCCAAAGCCGGCAATGGTCGGCGAGTGAATTTCAATTTTCCCACTTGCGGTTTTAAGGGGATTGGCCTGCGGATCGTCACGAAACGCCGCAAAACGGGCAAAACGCGCATTCTGCGGATTTTCCGGCATTTCAATCAGTTGATTAGCCTGCCAGAATTCGGCAAACGGCGGCAGGGTTACCTGCTGCTGCGCCCCGCGCTGGGCAGCAATCTGATAGAAGGTCTCCAGCCATTGCAGATCGCTTTTGCCTTCAGTAAAGCGCTCACGCCCGCCCGTTTCCCAGCGTTCGCTCAGATCGGCGAAGATCTCGAAATCATCGCGCGCTTCATCACGCGGCGCGACCACCTGCTTCATCGGCACCAGATGCTGATTGCTGTAATCGCCGGTCATGGTCATATCGTTACGTTCAAACGAGGTGGTAGCCGGTAAAACGATATCGGCATGGCGCGCGGCGGCGGTCCAGAAGCACTCGGAAATCACAATCAGCTCCGGTTTCCGCCAGGCCTGAATCAGGCGATTGGTATCCTGATGATGGGTAAAGTTGGCGCCGCCCGCCCACCAGATAAAGCGGATGTCAGGGAAACGCCGCTCCATGCCGTTGTGCTGATAGCTTGCCCGCGGGTTTTCCAGCGCCTCGACGATGCGCGCGACCGGAATTTTTTCTACCGCGTCAATGCCGCCCGCCACGCTCCCCTGCATTGAGGCCAGCACAGCGGCGCGGCGCGTCGGATTACCGCCGTTAGAGAAATGGTAAGAAAGCCCGAAACCACCGCCGGGGGTGCCAATCTGCCCCAGCATCGCGGCCAGGGTGACCAGCATCCAGTGTTTCTGCTCGCCAAACTGCTGGCGCTGCATACCCCAGCCGGACATCAGCATCGTGGTATTTTCATGGAAAAGTTTTGCCAGTTCGCGGATTTTATCTGCCGCCACGCCGCAGATCGCCGCCGCCCACTCAGCGGTTTTGGCAACGCCGTCGCTTTCGCCGCTCAGATAGCAGGCAAAGACCTCGTAGCCGCTGGTGCAGCGGCTCAGGAACTCATCATCCTGCCAACCCTGTTCCGTCAGGGTATGGGCGATCCCCAGCATTAACGCAACGTCGGTGCCCATGTGCGGTGCGATCCACTCCATCGACTCGCCAAAGAAATCCACGGTTTCCGATCGCATGGGATCGATACAGATCAGGCGTTTACCGCTCTGGCGTAACCGGTCGAACCATGGGATCCCCTGTTCGTCAGAGGCATTCCAGGCAATTTTCAGCGTATTCAGCGGGTTGGCACTCCACAGCACCACCACGTCGCTGTGCTCCAGCACCATCGGCCAGCTGGTTTGCTGCTGATAAACCTCATTACCGCCAACGACATACGGCATGATCGCCTGCGCCGCGCCGGTGGAATAATCGCCAAGATGGCCGGTATAGCCACCCGCCAGGCTCATATAACGCTGCAGCAGAGTCGCCGCCTTATGCAGCACACCGTTTGAACGCCAGCCGTAAGAACCGGCGAAAATAGATGACGGACCGTAGCTTTCGCGGATCCGCCGATGCTGAGCATCAATCAATTCCAACGCCTGCTCCCAGCTTACCCGCACAAACTCATCCTGCCCGCGCACGCCCCGAGGGCATTCCGGCGAGGCGAGAAAGCCTTTACGCACCATCGGATAACGGACGCGGGTTTTACTGTGTACCTGGTCGCGTACCGCCGTTTGCAGCGAGTTGACGAACGAGGTTTCCAGCGCTCCGCGGGACGAAATGACGTTTTCACCATCCGTCTCCACCAGCATGGGTCCCCAGTGGGCTGCGGTTAGGATGGTTTTGGTTGCAGATGAGGTTGGCAAAGCAGGCTCCTGGGTCAGCGAATGCAGGTGTTGTGACGGTGTGTTATTCCACCGTTCAATGTTATTTACAAAAAGAGAGATTCTCCGGGGAATTTTCTCCGTATTCAGACGTCATAATCAACCGTCACGCTTGCGGTGGCAAAGAATAAAAAGGATTAAGGAAATAAGATGAAAAAACGCGTACTCATGATTGCTGCTATCGTTAGCGGCACACTGGCTATTTCTGGTTGTACTACCAACCCTTATACCGGCGAACGCGAAGCAGGGAAATCCGGCATCGGCGCAGGTATCGGCTCTTTAGTGGGCGCTGGCGTCGGCGTGCTCTCTTCTTCCAAACATGACCGCGGCAAAGGCGCGCTGATTGGCGCAGCGGCAGGCGCGGCGCTCGGCGGCGGTATCGGTTACTACATGGATGCGCAGGAAGCAAAACTGCGGCAGAAAATGCAGGGAACCGGAGTGAGCGTGACGCGAAATGGCGACAACATCGTGCTGAACATGCCGAATAACGTCACCTTTGACAGCAGCAGCGCCAACCTGAAACCAGCAGGCGCCAACACTCTGACCGGCGTGGCGATGGTCCTGAAAGAGTACGAGAAAACCGCGGTCAACGTCGTCGGCTACACCGACAGCACCGGCAGCAACGACCTGAATATGCGCCTGTCGCAGCAGCGCGCGGACAGCGTCGCCAGCGCCCTGATCACCCAAGGCGTCACTGCAAACCGCATCCGTACGACCGGCATGGGCCCGGCGAATCCGATCGCTAGCAACAGCACGGCGGAAGGCAAAGCGCAGAACCGTCGCGTAGAAATTACCCTCAGTCCGCTGCAGTAATCTCTTCGTTTCCAGCCCGGTAATCTCTTTGCCGGGCAAAATGCTTGATATCGCTATTTTTCGCGCTAAGGTGTTGGCAGATTTTCAGCAAAGGAAGCCCTCATGGCGAAAGCGGCGCGAGCAACCATTAGCGATGTGGCGAAAGCCGCAAGGACCGGTAAAACCAGCATTTCACGCTACCTTAACGGCGAAAAGCATCTGCTTTCCGACGATCTGTTGGCGCGTATTGAAAAAGCGATTGCCGAGCTCAACTATCGCCCCAGCCTGATGGCCCGCGGCCTCAAACATGGCCGTACCCGCCTGATTGGTCTGATCATCGCTGATATCACCAACCCCTACTCCGTTAACGTGCTAAGCGGCATTGAAGCCGCCTGTCGTGAAAAAGGCTTCACGCTGTTGGTGTGTAATACCAACAACGAAGTCGATCAGGAGCTGCACTACCTCGACCTGCTGCGCAGTTATCAGGTTGAAGGGATCGTGGTCAATGCGGTGGGTATGCGCGAAGAAGGGCTCAACCGCCTGCAGCAATCCGCGCTGCCGATGGTGCTTATTGACCGTAAAATTCCTGATTTCGCCTGCGATGTTGTCGGGCTGGATAATACTCAGGCGGCGACCACCGCCACCGAGCATCTGGTGGAAAAAGGCTTTGAAGCGTTGCTGTTTTTAAGCGAACCGATTGGCTCGGTTAACACTCGCCGCGAGCGTCTGGACGCTTTCCGCGCCACGCTGCAGCGCTATACCGGCATCGTAGCGGAAAATGCCGAGGTGCCGCTCAACGATGGCGCGATGATGGATAACGTGCTGCGCCAGTTCCATGCCCGCCACCGCGGGATGCGCAAAGCGGTGATTTCCGCTAACGGCGCGCTGACCCTGCAGGTCGCTCGCTCGCTAAAACGTGTTGACCTGATCTGGGGCAGCGATATCGGCCTGCTGGGCTTCGATGAACTGGAGTGGGCAGAGTTAGCCGGCGTCGGGATAACTACCCTCAAGCAACCGACCTGGCAGATTGGCTATGCCGCCGTCGAACAGGTGATCAGGCGCATCGAAGGCGGCAACGATCCCATTTGCGAACGGGTTTTCTCCGGCAAACTGATTGTCCGGGGATCAACTTCTCGTTAACGATTCATCGTGATGACGATCATAAATTAAACATCCTGGCCTTTTCTTTGGAACCGGTACCATCTAGCGTAATAGGGAGTTAAGTCCCACCACGCCAGGAGTTTGTTAGATGGCCAGAAAAATTATTGTCGTCACCGCCGCTTACGGTAACGACCACGTCAAAGCACTAGGTGGGCAGTCCGCCGTATTACCCTTTATCGCCGCCTCCGGCGCCGATGGCGTGGAGATTCGCCGCGAACTGTTCAGCGCAGAAGAGCTGAACCAGTTGCCAACGCTGGCGGCAGACATTGAAAAACAAGGTCTGCTGGCCTGTTACTCCGCGCCGCAGGCGTTGTTCGCCGACAACGGCGAACTGAACCCGCATCTCCCGGCGCTGCTGCAGGAAGCGCAAACCCTTAACGCGCTGTGGCTAAAACTCTCTCTCGGCAATTTCATCCATAACCAACAGCTGGAAGCGCTGCGTGACATCCTGAGCGCCAGCGGTATGGCGCTGGTGGTGGAAAATGACCAGACCGATTGCGGCCAGCTGGCGCCGATGCAGCGCTTTAAAGCCGCTTGCCGGGTCCATCAGATGCCAGTGACGCTGACGTTTGATATGGGCAACTGGCTGTGGGTCGGCGATTCGCCGGAAGAAGCTGCGCGTCACCTCGCCCCCGCCGTCAGCTATATTCATGTGAAAGCAGCAGAGCCGCACCATGAAAAATTCCGCGCCGTCCCGCCGGATCAAGCGGACGCACGCTGGCTGGCGCTGCTCGATAATCTGCCCGCCGATGCGCCGCGCGGTATCGAATTCCCGCTGGTCGGCGACGATCTGACGGCCGTCACCCGCCATTACGTCAATCTGTTACGCGAGGATTAAGTCATGGAAAACTTAGATGTCATTACCATCGGCGAGGCCATGGCGATGTTTGTCGCGACGGAAACCGGTGAGCTGGCAGAGGTTGAACGCTTTATTAAACGCGTCGCCGGCGCCGAACTGAACGTGGCGACCGGCCTGGCGCGCCTGGGCCTGAAAGTGGGCTGGGTGAGCCGGGTCGGCAACGACAGCTTTGGCCGCTTCGTGCTTAACTCGCTGGCGAAAGAGGGCATCGACGCCCGCGGCGTGACCGTGGACGAGCGCTATGCCACCGGTTTCCAGATGAAATCTAAAGTAGAAAATGGAACCGATCCCATTGTGGAGTATTTTCGGAAAGGCTCCGCGGCCAGCCATCTGTCGGCGGAAGATTTCCGTGCCGACTATTTCACCAGCGCGCGCCATCTGCATTTGAGCGGTGTCGCCGCTGCGCTGTCCGATAGCTCTTATGCCCTGCTGGAACACGCAGCGAAGGTGATGAAGGCCGAAGGGAAAACCCTTTCTTTCGACCCGAATCTGCGCCCGGTACTGTGGAAAAGCGAAGCTGAGATGGTGGAGAAACTCAACCGTCTCGCCTTCCAGGCCGACTGGGTATTACCCGGCTTAAAAGAGGGTACGATCCTCACCGGTCAGCAGACGCCGGAAGGTATCGCTGATTTCTATCTCGCACGCGGCGTTCAGGCCGTGGTGATTAAAACCGGCTGCGACGGTGCCTGGTTCAAAACCGCCAGCGGCGAACAGGGAGCCATCGCTGCGATTAAAGTCGACAACGTGGTTGATACCGTCGGCGCGGGCGATGGTTTTGCCGTCGGGGTGATTAGCGCCCTGCTGGAAGGAAAAACCCTGACCCAGGCGGTGAACCGCGGTAACAAAATCGGTTCACTGGCCATTCAGGTACAGGGCGATAGCGAAGGGCTGCCCACCCGCGAAGCGCTGGGCGAATAATCTTTTCACGCAAAACAGCCGTCCTGTACCCTACATGCAGCACGGCACAACAGCGCCCGTCCCGGCGGGCGTATGTCACCTCATTGACAGAGGCAAGCCTATGAACAGTTCAACGAATGCAGCAAAACGCTGGTGGTACATCATGCCTATCGTGTTTATCACGTATAGCCTGGCGTACCTTGACCGCGCCAACTTCAGCTTTGCGTCGGCCGCAGGTATTACCGAAGATCTCGGCATTACCAAAGGCGTCTCATCGCTGCTCGGCGCCCTCTTCTTCCTCGGCTATTTCTTCTTCCAAATCCCGGGAGCTATCTACGCTGAACGTCGCAGCGTGCGCAAACTTATCTTTATCTGTCTGATTTTATGGGGCGGCTGCGCCTCGTTGACCGGCGTGGTACATAACATTCCGGCGCTGGCGGCCATCCGCTTTATCCTTGGCGTGGTGGAAGCGGCGGTCATGCCGGCAATGCTGATTTATATCAGCAACTGGTTCACCAAATCGGAACGTTCGCGTGCCAATACCTTCCTGATCCTCGGCAACCCGGTCACCGTACTGTGGATGTCGGTGGTCTCCGGTTACCTGATTCAGGCCTTCGGCTGGCGTGAAATGTTCATTCTTGAAGGGATCCCCGCCGTCATTTGGGCCTTCTGCTGGTGGGTGCTGGTGAAAGACAAACCGTCGCAGGTGAACTGGCTGGCGGAGAGTGAAAAAGCAGCGCTGCAGGAACAACTGGAGCGTGAACAGCAGGGTATCAAAGCCGTGCGTAACTATGGCGAAGCCTTCCGTTCACGCAATGTCATTCTGCTTTGCATGCAGTATTTCGCCTGGAGTATTGGGGTGTATGGTTTCGTACTGTGGCTGCCGTCAATCATCCGTAGCGGCGGCGAAAATATGGGGATGGTTGAGGTCGGCTGGCTCTCCTCGGTACCGTATCTGGCGGCAACGATTGCGATGATCGCCGTCTCCTGGGCCTCCGATAAAATGCAGAATCGTAAACTGTTCGTTTGGCCGCTGTTGCTGATTGGCGGGCTGGCGTTTATCGGTTCCTGGGCCGTCGGCGCTAACCATTTCTGGGCCTCTTATACCCTACTGGTCGTCGCTGGCGCGGCGATGTATGCGCCATATGGCCCCTTCTTCGCAATTATTCCGGAGATGTTGCCGCGTAACGTCGCTGGCGGCGCGATGGCGCTGATTAACAGCATGGGCGCGCTGGGCTCCTTCTTTGGTTCCTGGTTCGTTGGCTATCTCAACGGCGCAACCGGCAGCCCATCCGCCTCGTACATTTTTATGGGTGTGGCGCTTTTCGCCTCAGTATGGCTTACTTTGATTGTTAAGCCTGCTAATAATCAAAAACTTCCGCTTGGCGCTCATCACGCCTGAACGACTAACACTCCGGAGATACGCATGAAGCCGTCTGTCATTCTCTATAAAACGCTTCCCGACGACCTGACACATCGTCTGGAGGAACACTTTTCCGTGACTCAGGTGAAAAACCTGAGCCCGGAAACCGTTGCACAGCACGCGGAAGCCTTCGCCCAGGCTGAGGGCTTACTGGGTTCCAGTGAAAAGGTTGACGCCGCGTTGTTGGAGAAAATGCCGAAGCTGCGTGCGACCTCCACCGTTTCCGTCGGCTACGACAATTTCGATGTCGATGCGCTGAATGCGCGTAAAGTGTTACTGATGCACACGCCAACCGTGCTCACCGAGACCGTCGCCGATACGGTAATGGCGCTGGTACTGAGCACGGCGCGTCGGGTGGTTGAAGTAGCCGAACGCGTGAAAGCAGGGGAATGGACAAAAAGCATTGGCCCGGACTGGTTCGGCTGCGATGTACACCATAAAACCTTAGGCATCGTCGGCATGGGCCGTATCGGGATGGCGCTGGCGCAGCGCGCCCACCATGGCTTCGGTATGCCGATTCTGTATAACGCGCGCCGTCAGCATCCGCAGGCGGAAGCCCGCTTCAACGCTCGCTATTGCGATCTTGATACCCTGTTGCAGGAGGCGGACTTTGTCTGTCTGATCCTGCCGCTGAGCGAAGAGACTCACCATCTGTTCGGTAAAGCGCAGTTTGCGAAGATGAAGTCTTCCGCCATCTTCATTAACGCCGGACGCGGCCCGGTGGTTGACGAGCAGGCGCTGATCGCCGCGCTGCAGTCCGGAGAGATCCACGCCGCCGGTCTCGATGTCTTCGAGCATGAACCACTGGCCAAAGACTCGCCGCTGCTGACGCTGCCGAACGTGGTCGCGCTGCCGCATATCGGTTCCGCTACCCATGAGACCCGCTATAACATGGCGGCCTGCGCGGTCGATAACCTGATTGACGCGTTGAACGGTAAGGTAGAGAAGAACTGCGTGAACCCGCAGGTAAGATAAGCAAGAAAGGCAGAAACCCGGCCGATAGCGAAAGCGCCATCGGCCGGGAGAACCACGGTCTACCGATTAACGCGTAGCGTTAACCGCCGCCGTCCAGGCCTGATTAAAGGCCTGATGCTGAGCGGCCAACGGGGAGATCAGCGCATTGTACTGGCTCGCCTGCTGTGACGTCGGGAACTGAATACCGTTGGCCACGAAGCTCACCTGAGTCCCCTGCTGAGCGACAAAATCACCCACCTGGACCAGCTGCTGGGTAAATACCTGCGCAGCTGGGATCAGCGGCTGCAGCGCATTCGCGGGCGCGGTCACGACTTTATTAAACACCTGGTCATAAACCGGCTTCAGATCATCAGCCTGTTTCAGCGCGCCATGCGCGGCATCCGCCTGCATTTTCGCGTTTTCCAGCTGCTGGCTCAGTACGCCAAGCGCGCCGTTAGCCTGACGTAGCGGTTCACGCTGAGTGGTATAATCCTGGGCAACGCGAATCGCGTTGACGCTGTCCACCACCGGACGCAGACCCGCATCCATCGCCTGGCTGACCTGCTGTGAATAAGCATAAATCACCGCATAATCGGAAACGAAGGGACCGAACTGTTTTTTCTGATCGGCCGTCAGCGTCGGCAGGCGTTCGCCGCTACGCATCGCCGTATTCTGCAGGAAGTCGATGAACGCTTTGCGCTGATCGCCTTCTTTATCAAAACACCCACTCAGGCTAACCACCATTAATATGGCCGCAACGGCCGCAAACCAGCGAGAGCAGGACTTTCCTGTCGCCATTTTTTTACTCCTTCAGCCAAAAAAAGCGCAAACAGGCACACGCGTGCCAGACGCTGACAAGGATAGTCCAGGACGGCCTTGCAGGATACCCTTTCCTGATATTCTTACTCAGGAAAACGTCCTTTTTTACCTTCCCGCCGCCAGGCGAGTCCGCTGTTAAGTTCATCACATTTGACGCGATAATTTAACCCGCAAAAACAACAATCAATTTTTTGATTTTATTGAAATTAATAAAACGATCAGCCGCGGCATTTGGCAAAACGGACGATAATCGCACGCTTCCTGACGACAGTGCATTGTCTGCAACCAGGTTCAATGATTTGATAAATGAGCGATTAACGACGTTATGTTCGATTATCGCACAACCAACATCCATGACAGCGAGGGAGACTATAACCATACCTCTGTCCCCCGCTCAGCCTGCCAGGAATGCCGTATGAAAAAAACAACCATCGATATTCAGGCTTTTATTAATGAACATCCTTTCACCAAGTACCAATGGATGATTCTCGCCTTGTGTTTTATTACCGTCGCCATGGACGGATTCGATACCGCGATTATCGGCTTTATCGCCTCAGACCTGGTGCAGGAATGGGGCGTTGAAAAGTCCGCGCTGGGCCCGGTCATGAGCGCCGCGCTGGTCGGGCTCGCTGTCGGCGCGCTCACCGCCGGGCCGCTGGCCGACCGTATTGGCCGCAAGAAAGTGCTGATTATGTCGATCCTGGTGTTCGGTGGCTTCAGCCTGTTAACCGCCTTTGCCAGCAGCCTTAACCAGCTGACGTTGCTGCGTTTCCTCACCGGATTGGGCTTAGGCGCGGCAATGCCGAATGCCGCGACGTTAATGAGCGAATATGCCCCGGAGCGCCGCCGCGCGCTGCTGGTTAACCTGATGTTCGTGGGTTTTCCAATGGGGTCTTCGCTGGGCGGTTTTCTGTCGGCCTGGATGATCCCGCACTACGGCTGGCAGAGCGTACTGGTGCTCGGCGGCATCATGCCACTACTGCTGGCGGTGGCATTAATCTTCTTACTACCGGAGTCTGCCCGCTATCTGGTCGTCAAGCGGCAGCCCGCACCACGTATCGCCGCGATCCTGACGCGCATCGCGCCGCTGCCGGAAGCGGTGGAATTCGAGCTGCGTGAAGCCGGTCAGGTAAAAGAGAAATCGGCCATTGGCGTGATTTTCTCCCCGCGCTACGCCGTGGGCACCGTGATGCTATGCCTGACCTATTTTATGGGGTTGCTGATTTTCTATCTGCTGACCAGTTGGCTGCCTCTGCTGATCCGCGAAACCGGCGCCTCGATGAGCCAGGCATCCATCATCACTGCGCTGTTCCCGCTCGGCGGCGGCATTGGCGTGCTGATCCTCGGCGCGCTGATGGATAAGATCAATCCCAATAAGGTGGTTGCCGTCGGGTGGTTGCTCACCGGCGTCTTCGTCTGTCTGGTCGGCTTCTCCACCAGCAGTCTGCTGCTAATGGGGGTGATGGTATTTATCGCCGGCAGTATTATGAACGGCGCACAGTCGTCAATGCCAGCACTGGCTGCCGGCTTCTATCCGACGCAGGGGCGCGCCACCGGTGTGGCCTGGATGCTTGGCATCGGTCGCTTCGGCGGGATCCTCGGCGCTTTCAGCGGCGCCTTCCTGATGCAGGCACAGCTGCCGTTTAAAACCATCTTCGCTCTGCTGGCGATCCCGGCATTTTTATCCGCCCTCGCGCTGCTGGTGAAGTACAAAATCAGCCAGCGTCGGCCTGCCGTTGCGCAAAACGACGCCGATAACCTGCAGAAGGTGTAACCCGCAAGGCCAGCGTTTAGCGCTGGCCTTTCGCATCCGGTTGCAGTCGTTTACATAAATTTTCTCATGTCGCCGTACTGTTAATAATCATTGTCTTACCCCTCTCCATTGCCCACCCCACACTGAAATCGCTAAGCAGCGCCGATAAGTAATAACCTGCGTTATCATTTATGCTTTTTTTGCGGCTATTCTTAATAAGCTCGATGTACTTTACTCTCCGCTGCGAGACAGAAAAGGAGCTCTCAATGGAATATAAAGATCCGGTATTTGAATTGCTGAGTAACCTGGAACAAATCGTTTTTAAAGATGAAATACAAAGCGTTACGGTCACCGGTAACACAGGTGTGTTTAGCGAATTTGAGCTGTTGCGTAAGGGCTCAGGACTCAAAATTGATGATTTTGCCAACGCCATGGGCGTGAGTGTGGCGATGGTCGAGGAGTGGGAATCCAGACGAATCAAACCCTCGTCCACGGAACTCAAGCTGATGCGCCTGATGATGGCCAATCCGCAGCTCTCAAGACAATTAATAGACCGATGATATACTTTTTCCTCTTCTGATAACGGTCCTGATTCAGGGCCGTTTTACGTTCAGTTGAAAAAAATGTTTGCTATCCCACGTCGAACATGAGTTAATGCGTGCAGGTTTGATGTACAGACCACAGAGCAGTCGAATAGAGCAGTCCTTCTAAGGTTATCCATTAGATATCCCCCGTAGTGAACTTTCCCTTTATCGCTTTAAATCTGTAAGTCCAGACCGTAACGCCGAAAGGCTCATTTATTTTTTTAAAGGTAATTCGCTATGTCCGGTAAAATGACTGGTATCGTAAAATGGTTCAACGCTGACAAAGGTTTCGGCTTCATCACTCCTGACGATGGTTCTAAAGACGTGTTCGTACACTTCTCTGCTATCCAGAACGATGGCTACAAATCCCTGGACGAAGGTCAGAAAGTTTCCTTCACCATCGAAAACGGCGCTAAAGGCCCGGCAGCTGGCAACGTAACTTCCCTGTAAGTTCAAGCCGCTAAGAATTGAAAATCCCTGCCCTACGGCGGGGATTTTTTTTGTCTAATGAAAAAAAGCAGACCACGAGCGGTCGCAGGGGCAGCTCACATCCGGAAATGGGATATCAGGGCAGGAAGCCGTACCACAGCACCGTTCCGTCCATTCGCGACGTTTTTCTTTACGCTCATCATCCTCGTCATCATTTGATAAGCGCAGCGATAACCTTTGCGCGGAGAGATAAAGCGCTGGTAGCGAGCGATCAGCTTTAATAGCAATTCATCCATAAATTTACTGTGTTTTCCCAGAAAGAGCGCTATAAAAAAACCCGCATTTCTGCGGGTTTCTATACATCGATTACTGTAGCAGCGAAATATCCGCCACCTGCAAGAACAACTGCCGCAGCTTGGACAGCAGCGTCAGACGGTTGATACGCACGTCTTTATCTTCGGCGTTCACCATCACGTTCTCGAAGAACTCATCCACCGGCTCACGCAGGGATGCCAGTTCAACCAACGCTTCCTGATAACGGCCTTCTGCAAAGTACGGCTGCAGCTTATCGCGCAGCACCACCAGATTACCGGCCAGCTTGATTTCCGCCGCTTCTTTCAGCACGGAAGCGTGAACGATATCGTTCAGGGTCTCGTCAGATTTCGCCAGGATGTTGGATACACGCTTGTTAGCCGCCGCCAGCGCGGAGGACTCTTCCAGAGTGCGGAAGTGCGATACCGCCTTCATACGCGCATCGAAATCCGCCGGGCGGGTCGGACGACGTGCCAGGACCGCCTGAATAGTGTCAACGCCGTAGCCTTCGTCCTGATACCAGGCGCGGAAACGGCCCAGCATGAAGTCGATAACGTCATCCACCACGTTGGCATTAGTCAGCTTATCACCGTACAGACGTACCGCTTCTTCGGTCAGCGTTTGCAGATCGAGGTTCAGGTTCTTCTCAACGATGATACGCAGCACGCCCAGCGCGGCACGACGCAGCGCGAACGGGTCTTTATCGCCTTTCGGATGCTGACCGATACCGAAGATACCCGCCAGGGTGTCCATCTTGTCGGCAATTGCAACCGCGCAGGCAACCGGGTTGGATGGCAGCGCATCGCCGGCAAAGCGTGGTTGATACTGCTCGTTCAACGCAACAGCGACGTCTTCCGCTTCGCCATCGTGGCGCGCGTAGTGCATGCCCATCACGCCCTGAGTATCGGTGAACTCGAAGACCATGTTGGTCATCAGGTCGCACTTGGACAACAGGCCCGCACGGGTAGCGTGATTGACGTCAGCGCCGATTTGTTCGGCAATCCAGCCCGCCAGCGCCTGAATGCGATCGGTCTTGTCACGCAGGGTGCCCAGTTGCTGTTGGAACAGCACGGTTTCCAGGCGCGGCAGATTATCTTCCAGACGTTTTTTACGGTCAGTATTGAAGAAGAACTCGGCGTCAGCCAGACGTGGACGCACGACCTTCTCGTTACCGGAGATGATCTGCTGCGGGTCTTTCGACTCGATGTTAGCCACGAAGATAAAGTTCGGCAGCAGTTTGCCGTCATTATCATAGACCGGGAAGTATTTCTGGTCGCCCTTCATGGTGTACACCAGCGCTTCGGATGGCACCGCGAGGAATTTTTCTTCGAACTTCGCCGTCAGCACGACCGGCCATTCAACCAGCGAGGTCACTTCTTCAAGCAGGCTTTCGCTCAGGTCAGCATTACCGCCAATCTTACGCGCCGCTTCTTCAGCATCTGCTTTGATTTTGGCTTTACGCTCAGCGTAGTCCGCCACCACTTTACCGCGCTCCAGCAGGATCTGCGGATACTGGTCGGCATTGTCGATGCTGAACTCCGGCTCGCCCATAAAGCGATGACCGCGGATGATACGATCGGAAGCGATGCCCAAAATCGTCGCCGGGATAACCTGATCGCCCAGCAGCAGGGTCACAGTGTGAACCGGGCGCACGAAGTGGACATCAGACGCACCCCAGCGCATCAGTTTCGGGATCGGCAGTTTAGCCAGCGAGGTCGCGACCATGTTCGGCAGTAGCGTTTGCGCGCTTTCACCCTTTACATGAGCGCGATACAGCAGCCATTCACCTTTGTCGGTGGTCAGACGCTCGGCCTGATCGACGGTAATACCGCAGCCGCGCGCCCAGCCTTCGGCTGCTTTGCTCGGCTTACCTTCAGCATCAAACGCCTGAGCGATAGCCGGGCCGCGTTTTTCGACTTCGCGATCCGGCTGGGAGGCAGCCAGATCCGCCACTTTCAGCGCCAGGCGGCGCGGCGCGGCAAACCACTCGACAGTGCCGTGCGCGAGGCCCGCGTTATCCAGTTCAGCAGTAAAGTTGGCAGCGAAGGATTCAGCCAGGCTGCGCAGTGCTTTTGGTGGCAGCTCTTCGGTGCCGATCTCCACCAGGAAAGTTTTCTCAGACATGGCCGCCTCTTATTTGTCTTTGTTGCACATCGGGAAGCCAAGGGCTTCACGGGAAGCATAGTAAGCTTCTGCCACTGCTTTGGTCAGGGTGCGAATGCGCAGAATGTAGCGCTGACGCTCGGTGACGGAGATGGCTTTACGCGCATCCAGCAGGTTGAAGCTATGGGCGGCTTTGAGAATACGCTCATAGGCTGGCAGCGGCAGTGGAGTTTCCAGCGCCAGCAACTGCTGCGCTTCTTTCTCATACTGCTCGAAGCAGGTGAACAGGAAGTCCACGTCTGCGTATTCAAAGTTATAGGTGGATTGTTCCACTTCGTTCTGATGGAACACGTCGCCATAGGTGGTTTTACCCAGCGGGCCGTCGCTCCAGACCAGATCGTATACGCTGTCCACGCCCTGGATGTACATCGCCAGACGTTCCAGACCGTAAGTGATTTCGCCGGTAACCGGTTTGCACTCCAGTCCGCCGACCTGCTGGAAGTAAGTGAACTGCGTCACTTCCATGCCGTTCAGCCACACTTCCCAGCCCAGGCCCCAGGCGCCCAATGTCGGGTTTTCCCAGTTATCTTCCACAAAGCGGATGTCGTGGATAGTGGGATCCATACCCAACTCTTTCAGGGATCCGAGGTACAGCTCCTGAATGTTGTCCGGAGAAGGCTTAATCACCACCTGGAACTGGTAATAGTGCTGTAAGCGGTTCGGGTTTTCGCCATAGCGGCCATCGGTCGGGCGACGAGATGGCTGTACGTAAGCCGTCGCCATCGGCTCTGGTCCCAATGCGCGTAAGCAGGTCATTGGGTGGGATGTGCCGGCGCCGACTTCCATGTCCAGTGGTTGAACAATGGTGCAGCCCTGACGAGCCCAGTAATCCTGTAAGGTCAGGATCAGGCCCTGGAAGGTCCTGGTATCAAACTTTTGCATATTATTTCGTGCTGGATACGTGTGGATTTAAAGGAAGGGATCAGTATACCCGCTGGCTGCGAGATATACAGTACGAAACGCCTTTGTTTAGCGAAATTTGAGCAAAGCGGCGTCAAGATGCGGCGTTTAAGCCGCATTTAGCGCATAGAAAGATGCAGAAACTGGCCGTCCGGATCAAAAGAACAGATAAAACGCTCATTCTGCGAAGTCAGACCAGAAAGCTCATAGCTCGCCTGGAACTGTTCGAAATGATTCACATCGACGCGACGGGTATCCGTGCTGTAGCGTAACGCAGCCTGATCCTTGCATAACTTTTCCATGTTCAGCGTGGTTTGCGGCGTAATACGCGCTTTTTGCGCTTTTTGGACCGGTTGAGCGGGCGTTTGGCTGCAGCCGACCAGCAGCAGCGCCAACAGGGCGGAAACGAAATATTTCATCATTATTTTTCTCAACCGCCTTGTTAGCAAATTGTTATCGTGCAGACACAGTGAAACAACCTGAGCATTTTGCGAATCTCGTCCGCTCTCTACAAGAGTGTGGTAAAAAACTCGGAATATTCCATTGCGATGCCGACAAATTAAGGAAGTCAGACTCTCTTTATACGGGGTTCATTGAGGTACAGATGCAGGAAAAAATTAACTGGATTACGAATTTGCGCGGTATAGCCTGTCTGATGGTGGTCATGATTCACAGCACGACCTGGTATATTACCCACCCGCATAGCATTAGCTTATTCGAGTGGGATATCGCCAACCTGCTTAACTCAGCATCGCGCGTCAGCGTCCCGTTATTTTTCATGATTTCAGGCTATCTGTTTTTTGGCGAGCGCAGCGCTAAACCACGCCATTTTCTGCGCATCGCGCTGTGCATCCTGTTCTACAGCGCCCTGGCGCTGCTCTATATCACTCTGTTTACTCATATCAACGTTGAACTGTCATTGAAGAATTTACTGCAGAAACCGGTGTTTTATCACCTGTGGTTTTTCTTCGCTATCGTGGTGATTTACCTGCTCTCGCCACTGATCCAGGTGAAACAGGTCAGCGGAAAAACGCTGCTGGCGTTGATGCTGATGATGGGCATCATCGCTAACCCCAATATGGTGAGCATCAAAGCAGGCGGCGTCGAATGGCTACCGGTAAATCTCTATATCAACGGCGATACCTTTTATTATGTGCTGTACGGGATCCTTGGCCGAGCGATTGGCGCCATGGACACCGACAAAAAAGGATTAACACTGCTGTGCGCGCTGCTGTTTACCGCCACGGTGTGGGTGATTTCACGCGGTACGCAACATGAACTGCAATGGCGCGGCGATTTTGGCGATACCTGGTATCTGTACTGCGGGCCGGCAGTGTTTGTCAGCGCGATATCCCTGCTAACGCTGGGCAAAAATATCCTGAATGGCCGTGAACTCCCCGGCATCGCCTTAATCGCCCGACATTCGCTAGGCATTTATGGTTTTCATGCGCTGTTTATCCATGCGCTGCGTGCCAGCGGACTGACGCTAAGCCGCTGGCCGTTGCTGGATATTATATGGATTTTCGTCGCCGCGCTGTTGGGTAGCTTGCTACTGTCTATGCTGGTGCAGCGAGTGGACAACCGCCGACTGGTGAGCTGATCAATAGCGCACGCGGACAGCCTATTCCACTGAGTTACTGCGCGCTTTTTCCGTGATTTTGGCTGGATAAAACGTTGCCGAGGCGCCATACATACACACGAACCACGCCATAACGTAAACGCCTTTTTCACGCCATGGCGCCGGGACAAACCAGGCGCCAACCAGTAGCAATCCCACCGCTAACAACAGTACCAGCCGACACAAGGAGATAAAATCATCGTCCCGCTGCGTTTCCTGTTCCGTTCGCTGGTACGTAAGTACTGCAAAGACCCCCATCACCAGCACGCAGAGGAAATAGCCTTTACCACTGAATAGCGGGCAGGTTCGCCAGATACCGATTAAGTAAACCAGCGCACCCAGCAGCATGATGAATCTTGCCGTCGTACGTTTTAATTTCATTGTGCCTCCCTGGCCATGGCAACGACCATTATGACCGGGGAATCGCCGATTGCCGCTGTTACTACAGGCTGAAACCCATAATTCGGAATAAATAAATACGCAAATTGAATCAATGCGAAGAGAATCATTCAGGGGGGAATTCGCCCCATAACATGGGGCGAGAAACAACTTATGCCATCAGCGGTTTAAGCTGCTGATAGATCTGGCGGAACACTTCACGGCACGGCGCATAACGGGCAAAACGTTGGGCATCAGGCAGGTGCGCTTGCTCCAACGGAAGCTGAGGCAGGAAGTCAGAGAAAGCCGCATCCTGGTGAACAGCCAGCTGCGCCAGCCTTGCCGCGCCTAACGCCGGACCGACATCGCCGCCGGTGCGGAAATCCAACTGCTGGCCGCTAATATCCGCGAGCATTTGCCGCCAGTATGCGCTACGCGCGCCACCGCCGATAAGCGTGACGCTTTCCGGTTTCACGCCGCAGGCATGAACAACATCCATACCGTCCGCTAACGCGTAACCCACCCCTTCAAGTACCGCCCGCGCCAGCTCGGACGGCCCATGCTGATGCGTGAGACCAAAGAAGACGCCCTTCGCCTGCGGGTTATTGTGCGGCGTACGCTCGCCTGAAAGATACGGCAGGAACCATATCGGGTCGGCATTTTCATCTGCGACCTGCGCTGCGGCGATAAGCAACGGGACGCTGCCAAGCCCGGTCAGCTTCGCCGCCCAATCCAGACAGGAAGCGGCGCTGAGCATCACCGACATTAGATGCCAGCGGCCTGGCAGCGCGTGACAGAAGCTATGCACCGCGCTTTCCGGTTTACTCAGAAAACCATCGCTAACGGCAAAATAGACGCCTGAAGTGCCGAGCGACAACATCGCCTGTCCGGCATCAGCCATGCCGACGCCAACAGCACCGGCGGCATTGTCGCCGCCGCCCGCCACCACCAGCGCCTGCGGCATATTCCATGCACTGGCCACTTCGGCGCGGAGTTGCCCGGTGACATCGCAGCCTTCAAACAACGCGGGCATATTGTCGCGACTCAGTCCGCAAGCAGCGAGCATCTCATCGCTCCAGTCACGCTGAGCGACATTCATCCACATCGTGCCAGCGGCGTCGGACATATCGCTGGCGAGCTCGCCGCTCATCCGCAGGCGTAGATAATCTTTCGGTAACAGCACCTTATCGACCTGCCTGAAGATATCGGCTTCATGGCGCTGCACCCACAGCAGTTTAGGCGCCGTGAAACCCGGCATCATCAGGTTGCCAGTTATCTGTCGCGAAGCGCTGACTTTTTCTTCCAGCAGCATACATTCTTCGCCACAGCGGCCGTCATTCCATAAAATCGCCGGGCGCAACACGCGCTGCTGTTTGTCGAGCAGCGTGGCACCATGCATCTGTCCGGCGATACCTAAGGCTTTGACTTCGCGCAGGGAGTGTTGCGCTCCCAGCGCCTGCATTGCGCGATCTGTTGCCTGCCACCACTGTTCGGGATCTTGTTCGGACCAGAGCGGATGCGGGCGCGAGACGGTGAGTTTTTCGGTATGCGTAGCCAGTACATCGCCCTGTTCGTTGAGCAGAATGGCTTTTACGCCCGAGGTCCCTAAATCAATCCCGATATACATGCAGCATCTCCTTAACGCGAACGCCACGGCAAAGCGTGGCGTATTAAAACAGGTTATCGCCAATGCCCGGATGCGCCGGGCATTTTGTGGGCATTACTTATCGAACAGATAATGGTTCACCAGGTTTTCCAAGCGCTCCTGATGGCCGCTGTGATGCTGCGGCGCCAGGTTGTGCTGCGTCGCATACTGCGCGATGTCAGTCAGCGTCATCTGGCCTTTGAGGATCTGTTGACCCAGTTCACCGTTCCAGCCGGAATAGCGTTTCGCCACGCGTTTATCCAGCTCGCCGCCTTCGATCATCCGCGCCGCGACTTTCAGCGCCAGCGCCATGGTATCCATCGCGCCAATATGGCCGTAGAAGAGATCGTATTTGTCGGTGCTCTGACGACGAACTTTGGCATCAAAGTTAAGACCGCCAGTGGTGAAGCCGCCCGCTTTGAGGATCTCATACATCACCAACGCATTCTCTTCCACGCTGTTCGGGAACTGGTCGGTATCCCAACCCAGCTGCGCATCGCCGCGGTTGGCGTCAACCGAACCGAACAGGCCCAGCGCGATGGCCGTCGCGATTTCGTGATGGAAAGAGTGACCGGCAAGCGTCGCATGGTTAGCTTCAATGTTCAGTTTAATCTCTTTTTCCAGACCAAACTGTTTGAGGAAACCATAAACGGTGGAAGCATCATAGTCATACTGATGTTTTGTCGGCTCTTGCGGCTTCGGCTCGATCAGCAGAGTTCCCTGGAAGCCAATTTTGTGTTTGTGTTCTACCACCAGCTGCATAAAGCGGCCAATCTGCTCGCGTTCCTGGCGCAGATCGGTATTAAGCAGAGTTTCATAACCCTCGCGGCCGCCCCACAGCACATAGTTTTCACCGCCCAGTTTGTGAGTGGCGTTCATCGCGGTGACGACCTGAGTCGCCGCCCAGCTGAAGACTTCCGGATCGGGGTTAGTCGCCGCGCCTGCGCCGTAACGTGGGTGGGTAAAGCAGTTTGCCGTCCCCCACAGCAGCTTCACGCCGCTTTGCTGTTGTTTTTCCGCCAGCACGTCAACCATCTGAGCGAAGTTATTACCGTACTCCTTCAACGAAGCCCCTTCCGGGGAAACATCGACATCGTGGAAGCAGTAATACGGCACATTCAATTTGTGGAAAAACTCGAACGCCACATCCGCTTTGCGTTTCGCCATCTCCAGCGCTTCGCCCGGCTGCTGCCAGGGGCGATCGAATGACCCGACGCCAAACATATCCGCGCCATTCCAGCAGAAGGTGTGCCAGTAGCAGGCCGCGAAGCGCAGGTGCTCTTCCATACGTTTACCCAGTACCAGTTCATCCGGGTTGTAGTGACGAAAAGCCAGTGAATTAGTCGATTTTGGGCCTTCATAACGAACGCGATCGAGTTGATCGAAATAGGTCTGCATAGAGAACTCCATATTCAGGGGTGCGGCGATTAATAAGTCATGCGTTAATATAGAATTCTGTTTTCCCACTCCTCAATTACGTTATTTCACACCACCATTGAGAGAATCCACAAACGTGCGCCAGCTCCCAAAAAAATATCTTTCAGAGTCATGATTGGAATCAGATGTTGGAAAATCAATGAAATAAGTTGAATGCTTATGAATAAAATACGATCGCGGTCATAAATTACAAAATAAACTAAATTTCATAATGCGAAAATAAGAACCGGTAATTGCCAGCCCTCGCTTCCCCGTTAAGAATCTGCAACGTATCTGCAACTTGACGTTTATTCCTGTTCGCCTTACCTACCCTTTGAAAAGGTATCGTTATTATGAAGATAAAGAACCTTTGCCTTACGCTCTGCGCTTCATCGCTCCTTCTCGCCAGCATGGCGGGTATGGCTAAAGAAGTTAAGATTGGCATGGCTATCGACGACCTCCGTCTGGAGCGTTGGCAAAAAGATCGCGATATTTTTGTTAATAAAGCCGAATCATTAGGTGCCAAAATATTTGTCCAGTCCGCCAATGGCAACGAAGAAACACAAATGTCGCAAATTGAAAATATGATCAACCGCGGCGTCGATGTTTTAGTCATTATTCCTTATAACGGTCAGGTACTCAGCAACGTTATTAAAGAGGCAAAACAAGAAGGCATTAAAGTTCTTGCTTATGACCGCATGATTAATAATGCCGACATCGATTTTTATATTTCTTTCGATAACGAAAAAGTCGGTGAAATGCAGGCCCAGAGCCTGGTGAACAAGGTACCTCAGGGTAATTATTTCCTGATGGGCGGTTCGCCGGTGGATAATAATGCCAAGCTGTTCCGCGCCGGACAAATGAAAGTCCTCAAGCCTTATGTTGATGATGGTAAAATTAAGATCGTCGGCGATCAGTGGGTTGATGGCTGGCTGCCGGAAAACGCGCTAAAAATAATGGAAAACGCGCTGACGGCGAATAACAACAAAATCGATGCGGTGGTTGCCTCCAACGATGCGACCGCTGGCGGCGCAATCCAGGCCTTAAGCGCTCAGGGGCTGGCCGGCAAAGTGGCGATTTCCGGTCAGGATGCCGATCTGGCAGGAGTGAAGCGCATTATTTCCGGCACCCAGACCATGACCGTCTATAAGCCCATTACCACGCTTGCCACCAACGCCGCGGAAATCGCCGTTGAACTGGGCAACGACCAGCAACCGAAAGCCGACGCCACGCTCAATAACGGGCTAAAAGACGTTCCCTCGCGCCTGCTAACGCCCATTGAAGTCAATAAAGAGAATATCGACGCCACGGTCATTAAAGACGGTTTCCACAAGAAGAGTGAACTGTAATGGCTGACGCCCCGTATCGGGGCGTCGTTTTCATCCCGCCGGATATCGCTTTTGCGGAGCCTCTATGTCCTGGTTACTCGAAATGAAGAACATAACTAAAACCTTCGGTGCCGTTAAAGCCGTGGATAACGTCAGTCTGCGGCTTAATGCCGGAGAAGTCGTGTCATTGTGCGGCGAAAATGGTTCGGGGAAATCGACGCTAATGAAAGTGCTGTGCGGCATCTATTCGTACGGCAGCTATGACGGCGAGATTATTTTTGCGGGCGAATCACTGCAGGCCAGCCATATTCGCGATACTGAGCGTAAAGGCATCGCGATTATTCACCAGGAGCTGGCGCTGGTGAAACACCTGACAGTACTGGAAAATATCTTTCTCGGCGCGGAGATCTCACGCCACGGTCTGTTGGATTACGAAACCATGACCCTGCGCTGCCAGAAGCTACTGGCGCAGGTTAATTTATCGATCTCGCCCGATACCCGCGTCGGTGAGTTAGGCCTTGGTCAACAGCAGTTGGTTGAAATCGCTAAGGCGCTGAATAAACAGGTTCGGCTGCTTATTCTCGATGAACCTACCGCCTCATTAACCGAACAAGAGACAGCGACGCTGCTGGCGATTATTCGCGATCTGCAACATCACGGCATTGCCTGTATTTATATTTCGCACAAGCTGAATGAAGTCAAAGCAATATCCGACACCATCTGCGTCATTCGCGACGGCCAGCATATCGGCACCCGCGACGCCAGCGGCATGAACGAAGATGACATTATCACCATGATGGTCGGGCGCGAGCTTACCGCGCTTTATCCTAACGAGCCGCACAGTCACGGCGATGAGATCCTGCGGATCGAACATTTAACCGCCTGGCATCCGGTGAACCGCCATATCAAACGCGTCAACGATATCTCATTCTCCCTGCGCCGCGGAGAAATCCTCGGTATCGCCGGACTGGTCGGCGCCGGGCGCACCGAGGCGGTGCAGTGTCTGTTTGGCGTCTGGCCGGGGCGCTGGCAGGGAAGTATTTTCATCGATGGCCAGCCGGTAACGATTAACAACTGTCAGCAGGCTATCGCCCATGGCATTGCCATGGTGCCGGAAGACCGCAAAAAAGACGGCATCGTCCCGGTGATGGCGGTCGGCAAGAATATTACTCTCGCGGCGTTAAACCAGTTCACTGGCCCGGCGAGCAGCCTCGACGACGCCGCAGAGCAGCACTGCATCCAGCAGTCTATTCAACAGCTGAAAATCAAAACCTCCTCGCCAGACCTGGCGATAGGTCGCCTGAGCGGCGGTAATCAACAAAAGGCGATTCTGGCCCGCTGTCTGTTGCTCAATCCGCGTATTTTGATCCTTGATGAGCCGACTCGCGGCATCGACATCGGTGCGAAATACGAAATTTATAAGTTAATCAACCAACTGGTGCAGAAAGGTATCGCCGTCATTGTGATCTCATCTGAGTTGCCCGAAGTGCTCGGGCTCAGCGATCGGGTGCTGGTGATGCACGAAGGCAAGCTAAAAGCCGATTTAGTTAATCAAGGTCTGACCCAGGAACAGGTGATGGAAGCCGCACTGAGGAGCGAACGCCATGTCGAAAAACACGTCGTCTGAAATCAAACTTACCCCGCCCGCTCCCGCCGCTTTCCCGGCGCTTAAAGGGCTTAATCTCCAGGTCTTCGTGATGATTGCCGCCATTATCGCCATCATGCTGTTCTTTACCTGGGCCACCGATGGCGCTTATCTGAGCGCGCGTAATATCTCCAATCTACTGCGGCAGACGGCGATCACCGGGATCCTCGCTGTCGGTATGGTATTCGTGATTATTTCTGCGGAGATCGATCTTTCGGTCGGATCGATGATGGGGCTACTCGGCGGTGCGGCGGCAATTTTTGACGTCTGGTTCGGCTGGCCGCTGCCGCTCACGATCCTCGTCACACTGCTCCTGGGGTTGCTGCTCGGCGCCTGGAACGGATGGTGGGTCGCCTATCGTAAAGTCCCTTCTTTTATCGTCACCCTTGCCGGGATGCTGGCATTTCGCGGTATTCTGATCGGCATTACCAACGGGACCACCGTCTCGCCGACCACACCAGCGATGTCGCAAATCGGGCAAAGCTATCTGCCGGACGGTATTGGCTTTGGTATCGGCGTCATCGGTATGGCGGCATTTATCATCTGGCAATGGCGCGGGCGGATGCGCCGCCAGGCGCTAGGGCTGCCGACTGCCGGCCCCACTACCGCCGTTGGCCGCCAGACCATTGCTGCGGTGATTGTGCTGGGTGCTATCTGGCTACTCAATGACTATCGCGGTGTGCCAACGCCGGTGCTGATCCTCTCCGCCCTGCTGTTGGCGGGCATGTTTATGGCTACCCGCACCGCCTTCGGTCGCCGCATCTACGCCATCGGCGGCAACCTTGAGGCCGCCCGCCTGTCCGGGATTAACGTCGAGCGAACCAAACTTGCGGTATTCGCGATTAATGGCCTGATGGTCGCCATCGCCGGGTTAATCCTCAGCTCGCGTCTCGGCGCAGGTTCGCCTTCCGCAGGTAACATCGCCGAACTGGACGCCATCGCCGCCTGCGTCATTGGCGGTACCAGCCTGGCGGGCGGCGTCGGCAGCGTCGCGGGGGCGGTAATGGGGGCGTTTATTATGTCAGCGCTCGATAACGGCATGAGCATGATGGACGTCGCCACCTTCTGGCAATACATCGTCAAAGGGGCCATTTTGCTGCTGGCAGTATGGATGGATTCGGCCACCAAACGGCGAACATAACGGTATCAAAATTAAAAATGCCCGAATAATTTGCGCCACCGCCAAACTTCGCGACAAGAAGCTTGAAATCGTTCGGGCATTCGCCGGTATTGTATTGCTGGCATGAAAGCAGGAACACAGTCCATGTTTGAAAAGCGTCACCGCATTACACTGTTATTTAACGCGAACAAAGCTTACGACCGCCAGGTTGTCGAAGGTGTTGGCGAGTATCTACAAGCAGCGCAACTGGAATGGGATATTTTTATCGAAGAGGATTTTCGCGCACGCATCGAGAACATCAAGGAGTGGCTAGGCGATGGCGTTATCGCCGACTACGACGACCCCGAAATTGAAAAACTGCTGGCGGACGTTAACGTGCCCATTATCGGCGTCGGCGGTTCTTATCATCAGCCAGAGCGCTATCCGCCGGTCCACTACATCGCCACCGATAACGCCGCGCTGGTTGAAAGCGCCTTCCTGCATCTGAAAGAAAAAGGGGTGCACCGCTTCGCTTTTTACGGCCTGCCCACCTCAAGCGGCAAACGCTGGGCAGTGGAGCGCGAACATGCATTCTGCCAGTTGGTCGCCAAAGAGAAGTACCGTGGAGTGGTCTATCAAGGACTGGAGACCGCGCCGGAGAACTGGCAGCATGCGCAAAACCGGCTCGCCGACTGGTTGCAAACCCTCCCCCCGCAAACCGGCATCATCGCCGTCACCGACGCTCGCGCCCGCCATGTTCTGCAGGCCTGTGAGCGGCTGCATATTCCGGTGCCGGAAAAACTCTGCGTCATCGGCATCGATAACGAGGAGCTCACTCGCTATCTCTCCCGCGTCGCGCTCTCTTCCGTCGCGCAAGGTACCCGGCAGATGGGCCACCAGGCAGCGAAACTACTGCACCGTTTACTGGAAAACGAAGCGCTGCCGCTACAGCGCCAACTGGTGCCGCCAATGCGCGTCATCGCGCGGCGCTCCACCGATTACCGCTCGCTCACCGACCCTGCCGTGATTCAGGCGATGCACTATATCCGCAATAACGCCTGCAAAGGCATTAAGGTTGAGCAGGTACTTGATGCTGTCGGTATTTCCCGTTCCAACCTGGAGAAACGCTTTAAAGAAGAGGTTAACGAGACCATTCACACGGTGATCCATAGCGAGAAGTTGGAAAAAGCCCGCAGCCTATTGGTCTCCACGACCCTGTCGATTAATGAGATTTCACAGATGTGCGGCTACCCGTCGCTGCAGTATTTCTATTCGGTATTTAAAAAAGAGTATGACGTCACGCCGAAGGAGTACCGCGACCGGCACAGTGAAGTGATGATGTAGCACGCAAAGAAAAATGCCCGGGCTAGCGCGCCGGGCATTGAGCATTACATATGAGCGGCAATTAAGCGCTGATTGTCCTGATACATCGCGAAGAGGTAGTTGTTATAGCTCGACCCTCGGGTCGAATAGCCCTTCAGCTTATGAATCATGGTGCTGGCGGTCACTTCCTGGTCCGTCTTACGCAGCTGCGCACGGGACTTACGGAAGGACGAATAGGCCGGATGCGTGTTCAGGTTTCTAACATAGGCCTGAACAGACTGCTCCACAGATTCAAACTGAGAGTAGCCTTTCATCGCGCCGCGGCAGTTACCGCCGCCGCACTTCATACCAAACAGATTGTTGTTTTCACGCGCCAGCTTCGAAGTACCCCAACCGCTTTCCGCAGCAGCCATCGTCGCCACCATGCTGTTAGGAATAATGTCGACGCGCTCAAGCAGCGGGTTCCATGGTATATGGCGAGTATTGCCAGACCACTTCACCTTGTAGCGTGAGGCGATATCTTTCAGACGCGCCTGCTCGCTCGGCGACCAACGGCCGTCGTACTGTTTGGATACCAGCCAGTTGCGGTCGGCTGTAATCGCCTGATTTTGCTTTGTAATGTAAGGCATAACCGTCCGGAGAAACGCTTTTTTCCTTGGTGTTCCGGAAGGGTATTTTCGCAAATCAGGAAGTGAACTGCTCTTTACACTATTGCGAGAATACTCTTGTTTACTGCTAACCTTGATACTACTGGGCTTATGAACTTTCTTAACTACTGAGGCTTTATGACTCTTTGTTGCTGTGTGTGTTGTCGCCAGCACACTACCTGAAAAAATACAGGTAAGTAACATGAGTATCGCAGCCCCATATCGTCGCATGGGAATCGATATCATTAGGTCTCCTGGTCGGATTTAATCATTCCAACACCTTGTTTTTCGCAAAAAATCGATAGTTGAATCGCGAATAGTATCAAAAATACCCAGAGAGAGCATCAAGAGAAATAGTCCAATTCCTAATTGCTGTCATCTGAAATCGGTTTCTGCGCCGCCGCGAAGGCGCAGAAATGCTAGCTCCGTCTCATTTATAGCTCATTTTTTGAACTAAATCACTCACCCCTGTTTATCCTCCCCACAAAACGGCAGGCAGGATGAGTTCAACCATCTGGCGTGCGGGCACACTGTCATAAACCGCTTAAAGGAATTGGGTATGAAACTCGCTGCACTCGCCTCGTTACTGCTACCCGGGGTGGCCTTTGCCGCCTGGACAACCGCAGATTTCCCCGCTTTCACCGAACAGGGCTCAGGCCGCTTCGCGACGCAAAATGAGGTGACGAAGGGTATTCGCCCCTTGCAAATAAGTTTTGACCAACAGTGCTGGCAGCCCGCAGGGGCGATAAAACTCAATCAGATGCTGTCGCTGGAACCCTGTCGCGGCACGCCGCCGCAGTGGCGGGTTTTCCGCGACGGGCGCTATACGCTGGAAGTCGATACCCGATCCGGTACGCCAACGTTGATGCTGTCGCTGGCGGAACAGGAAGCCGCCAGCATACAGCCGCAGCTGCGCCAGTGCCCAAAATGGGATGGTAAACCGCTGACGCTCAACGTCGCTCAGACCTTCGCCGAAGGCAGCCAGGTCCGCGATTTTTATAGCGGCGACATTGCTACGGTCAGCAATGGGAAAATCTCCCTGCAACCCGCCGCCGACAGCAACGGGCTCCTCCTGCTTGAAGCGGTAGAAAGCGCCGCGAGCGCGCCATTTAACTGGCATAACGCTACGGTTTATTTTGTTCTGACCGATCGCTTCGTCAACGGCAATCCGGCTAACGACAACAGCTACGGCCGCCATAAAGATGGCATGCAGGAGATTGGCACCTTCCACGGCGGCGACCTGCAAGGGCTGACCAGCAAGCTGGACTATCTCCAGCAACTTGGCGTCAATGCGCTATGGATTAGCTCACCGCTGGAACAAATTCACGGCTGGGTCGGCGGCGGAACCAAAGGCGATTTCCCCCACTATGCCTATCACGGTTACTACACTCAGGACTGGACTCGTCTGGACGCCAATATGGGTGACGAGACCGACCTCCGACGCCTGGTCGACGAAGCTCACCAGCGCGGTATTCGCGTGCTATTCGATATCGTGATGAACCACACCGGTTACGCCACGCTTGCCGATATGCAGGAATTTCAGTTCGGCTCGCTGTACCTTCAAGGCGATGAGCTGAAAAAAACGCTCGGCGAACGCTGGACCAACTGGAAGCCCGCACCGGGGCAAAGTTGGCACAGCTTTAACGATTACATCAACTTCAGCGATAAAGCGGGTTGGGAAAAATGGTGGGGGAAAAAATGGATCCGCACCGATATCGGCGATTACGACAACCCCGGTTTCGACGATCTCACCATGTCGCTGGCTTTTCTACCGGATCTGAAAACCGAATCACTAACCCCTTCCGGGCTGCCTAACTTCTATCGCCACAAGCCAGATACCGCTGCCAAAGAGATAGCCGGTTACACTCCACGAGACTATCTCACCCACTGGCTCAGCCAATGGGTACGCGACTATGGTATTGACGGCTTCCGCGTCGATACCGCCAAACACGTCGAGCTGGACGCCTGGCAGCAGCTCAAAACGCAGGCGACAGCGGCGCTGGAAGCGTGGAAAAAGGCCAATCCGCAGAAAGCGCTGGATAATACGCCGTTCTGGATGACCGGCGAGGCCTGGGGTCACGGCGTGATGCAGAGCGACTACTATCGCCACGGCTTTGACGCGATGATTAACTTTGATTACCAGGATCAGGCGGCAAAAGCAGCGGACTGCCTGGCGAACATGGACGCGACCTGGCAGCAGATGGCGGAAAAACTGCAGGATTTCAACGTACTGAGCTATCTCTCCTCGCACGATACGCGCCTGTTCCGCGAAGGCGGCAGCCGTGCGGCGGAGCTGTTATTACTCGCGCCGGGGGCCGTGCAAATCTTCTATGGTGATGAGTCTTCGCGCCCATTCGGCCCCACTGGTTCCGATCCGCTGCAAGGCACCCGTTCGGATATGAACTGGCAGGATGTTGCCGACAACGCGTCCGCGAGCGTCGCGCACTGGCAAAAAATCGCCCGCTTCCGCGCCCGCCACCCGGCAATTGGCAGCGGTAAACAAAATACGCTGACGCTCGCGCAAGGCTACGGCTTCGTGCGCGAAAGCGGTAAGGATAAAGTGATGGTTATCTGGGCTGGCCAGCAATAGCAGACGCTTACCGGGCGCCTCGCCGCTGACGAGGTGCCTTTTTAGCATAAACCGCTAATAAATCCACCATCAGCAGAACAAAGCGACAATCACGTTCTCCCGCACCGATTTGCACCGCGCTGACGCTGGCGTTATGGTTATTCCCTTTCCAGAAAGACCAACAGAATATCCGCAATGACATTTTCACTTTTCGGCGACAAATTCACCCGTCATTCAGGCATCACCCGCTTGATGGAAGACCTTAATGACGGCCTGCGCACACCGGGCGCGATCATGCTGGGCGGCGGTAACCCCGCACAAATCCCAGAGATGAATGAGTACTTCAATAGCCTACTGGCCGATATGCTGGATAACGGCAAAGCCCTTGATGCGCTTTGCAATTATGATGGTCCGCAGGGGAAAAGCGAGCTTCTGACCCTGTTGGCGCAAATGCTGCGCGAAGAATTAGGTTGGGAGATCGAACCACAGAATATTGCACTGACAAATGGCAGTCAGAGCGCGTTTTTCTACTTGTTTAACCTGTTTGCCGGCCGCCGCGCCGATGGCACCACCCGCAAGGTGCTGTTCCCGCTGACCCCGGAATATATCGGTTACGCGGATGCCGGGCTGGAAGAGGATCTGTTCGTCGCCACCCGTCCCAATATTGAACTGCTGCCGGAAGGCCAGTTTAAGTACCATGTGGACTTCGAACACCTGCAGGTTACCGACGAGACGGGGATGATCTGCGTCTCCCGGCCAACCAACCCGACCGGCAACGTCATTACCGACGAAGAACTCATCAAGCTGGACGCCCTTGCCAACCAGCACGGCGTGCCGTTGGTGATCGATAACGCCTACGGTGTGCCTTTCCCGGGAATTATCTTTAGCGAAGCGCGTCCGCTGTGGAACCCCAACATCGTGCTGTGCATGAGCTTGTCCAAGCTCGGTCTGCCGGGCACCCGCTGCGGGATTATCATCGCCAACGAGAAAATCATCACCGCCATCAGCAATATGAACGGCATCATCAGCCTCGCCCCTGGCGGCATTGGGCCAGCGATGATGTGCGAAATGATTAAACGCAAAGACCTGCTGCGCCTGTCAGAGACAGTGATCAAACCGTTCTATTATCAGCGCGTTCACGAGACAATTGCCACCATTCGCCGCTATTTGCCGGAAGAACGCTGCCTGATTCACAAGCCGGAAGGCGCCATTTTCCTGTGGCTGTGGTTTAAAGATCTGCCGATTTCCACCGAACTGCTGTATCAGCGTCTGAAGAAACGCGGCGTGCTGATGGTGCCGGGCGACTACTTCTTCCCGGGATTAGACAAACCCTGGCCGCATACACATCAGTGCATGCGTATGAACTACGTGCCGGACCCGGAGAAAATCGAGGCGGGAGTCAAAATTCTTGCCGAAGAGATTGAACGCGCCTGGCAGGAACAAGACGCCTGATTGCGTTTCCCGGCCAAACCTGTCCGGGAATACGTTACATTGCCTGCGCCGCCCAGCGGCGGCGCTTCAGGCAAATATCCAGCAAAATTTCACCCGCTGCCTTAACTTTCACGAACCACAAAACCCAGTTCGCGGGAAATCGCCTCTGCCGTGTCGCGCAATGGCTTAAGGAGGTTTTTCTCGCCAACCTGTTTCAGGCGCGAAGTCGATAGTGAGATAGAGATGGCATAAGGCACGCGGCCGTGAATATCGAATACCGGCACTGCCAGGCAGGAGACGCCGAGTTCGTTCTCTTCACGGTCCATCGCCATATTACGCTCACGGATCTGCGCCAGTTCATCGTTCATCGCCGGGAGGCCCGTGATGGTATTACGGGTCAGCGGCTGAATAATATCCTGGTGACTCTCCCAATAGCTGGCCACGTAGTCAGGATGGCCGAATGCCATGTAAAGCTTCCCCATCGCGGAGCAATACAACGGCATATGCTGGCCAATATAAGCACGGGTACGCAACATGCCGGTGGTTGGTTCCAGCTTATAAATCAGAATCGCATGGTCGTCTTCACGACTGGAGAAGTTCACCGTTTCGCCGGTGGTAATGTTTAAAGCTTCAAGATGCGGCGCAGCGACATGAATAATATTCAGCGATGACAGCGCTTTTTGGCCAACGGCAATAAATTTGGTGGTCAGCCGGTAACTCCCGGCGGCAGGCGCTGGCGTCACGTACCCGCAGGATTGCAAACCCTGTAGCAACCGATGCACGGTGCTTTTATTCAACCCCGCCAATTCAGACAAATGCGCCAACGGACAGCCGTTTGGATAGTTGCTGAGGATCTCAATCAGCATTAACCCGCGGAACAGGCTCTGACTTCCGGCTGGCCTCTCTTTCTCTTGCGTCATTTCACTCTCTTTTGTGCCCATCGCTTCGGCTTCCTTTTTTATCGCGCTCTGATGGTAGCGCAAAGTGTGGTTCAGTTCACGATCTGAACCGAAAAAACACAACATGCTGATTTTAATGATTTTTAAAAATAGCACTTGCCGTTGATCTGTCAAAACTTGATCGTTATATTTGGAACCAGATTTCATAATGTGAAATGTAAAGATAAAAAATCGTTCATGACTTAAGGAGAGAACGGGGATGAAAGTAACTTTTGCGCAGCTGAAAGAGGCGTTCAATCGGGTATTAATCTCACGTGGCGTCGCGGCGGATACCGCCGATGCCTGTGCAGAAATGTTTGCCCGTACCACGGAATCCGGCGTCTATTCCCATGGCGTCAATCGGTTTCCTCGCTTTATTCAGCAGTTAGACAACGGCGATATCATTCCGCAGGCTAAACCCCAGCGCGTCACCAGCCTCGGCGCTATTGAGCAGTGGGATGCCCGGCGTTCAATAGGCAATCTGACGGCGAAAAAGATGATGGATCGCGCCATTGAATTAGCTTCCGATCACGGCATTGGCCTGGTGGCTTTACGCAATGCCAACCACTGGATGCGCGGCGGCAGCTACGGCTGGCAGGCGGCGGAAAAAGGCTACATCGGTATCTGCTGGACCAACTCCATCGCCGTGATGCCGCCATGGGGTTCCAAAGAATGTCGAATCGGCACCAACCCGCTGATCGTGGCGATCCCATCAACGCCCATCACCATGGTTGATATGTCGATGTCGATGTTCTCCTACGGCATGCTGGAAGTTAACCGTCTGGCAGGCCGCACGCTGCCGGTGGATGGCGGGTTTGACGATGAAGGTCATTTGACGAAAGAACCGGGCGTCATCGAGCAGAACCGCCGCATCCTGCCGATGGGCTACTGGAAGGGCTCCGGTTTGTCGATTGTGCTGGATATGATAGCCACCCTGCTGTCCAACGGATCCTCCGTTGCTGAAGTCACCCAGGACAACAGCGATGAGTATGGGGTATCGCAGATTTTTATCGCCATTGAGGTAGATAAGTTGATTGATGGCAAGACTCGCGATGCCAAGCTGCAGCGGATCATGGACTTTATCACCACTGCCGAACGCGCCGATGAAAACGTCGCAGTCCGCCTGCCGGGTCACGAATTCACGCGACTCCTGGACGAAAACCGCCGTAACGGGATCACCGTTGACGACAGCGTATGGGCCAAAATTCAGGCACTGTAGGGAGAACGACTATGATCCTCGGCCATATTTCACAACCTAACCCCTGCCGCCTACCGGCAGCGATTGAAAAGGCTCTCGACTTTCTACGCACCACCGATTTTCGCCACCAGCAGCCTGGCGTCGTCGAAATCGACGGGAAGCATATTTTTGCGCAGATTATCGATTTAACCACCCGCGAGGCGGCAGAAAACCGCCCGGAGGTCCATCGTCGTTATTTAGATATCCAGTTTCTCGCCTCCGGTGAAGAAAAAATAGGGATCGCCATTGACCATGGGAATAACCAGGTCAGCGAATCATTATTAGCTCAGCGCGACATTATTTTTTATCACGATAGTGAACATGAATCCTTTATTGAAATGATACCGGGCAGCTATGCCATATTCTTTCCACAAGATGTGCATCGCCCTGGATGTATTAAAACCACCGCCACCCCTATTAGAAAAATCGTCGTTAAGGTAGCCATCAGCGTTTTATAAAAAAGACAGTCTCATTCATTAGCAGGAGCACAAAATGAAAACCACTACCGGTTATATTATCGGTGCGTATCCCTGTGCACCCTCATTTCACCAAAAGAGTGAAGAGGAAGAGAAGGAATTCTGGCGACAACTCGCCGATACCCCAGATATCCGGGGAATAGAGCAGCCATGTCTTGAGCATATTCATCCTCTGGGCGATGAATGGCTGTTACGCCATACGCCGGATAGCTGGCAATTTGTGGTTACCGCCATTATGGAAACCATGCGCCGCCGCAGTGAAAACGCAGGATTCGGCCTGGCGTCCAGCGATGAACAGCAGCGGCTGGCCTGCGTTGATTACTACCGCCATCTTCATCGCAAAATTAACAAAATCAATGGTATTCACGCAGGAAAAGTGAGCGCGCTTGAGTTACACGCCGCGCCGCTGGCGGGCAACCCAGATATCGTCCAGGCAACGGACGCTTTTGCCCGTTCATTAAAAGAAATCGCCGGCTGGGACTGGCCCTGCGATCTGGTGCTTGAGCACTGTGACGCGATGAACGGCCCGGCGCCGCGCAAGGGGTTCTTACCGCTGAATAACGTGCTGGAGGTGATTGCCGATTATGAGGTGAGCGTCTGCGTTAACTGGGCGCGTTCGGCCATTGAAGGGCGCGATATCGCGTTGCCATTGGCGCATGCGCAGCAGGTTAAAAAGGCGGGGAAACTGGGGGCGCTGATGTTTTCCGGCACCACTCTGGAAGGTGAGTACGGCGAATGGCAAGATTTACATGCGCCATTCGCCCCCTTCTGTCCGCAAAGCCTGATGACCGTGCAGCATGCCAAAGATATTTTCGCCTGTGCCGCCGGAAAACCGCTGCAATTTGCCGGTATTAAATTACTGGAAATAAATGCTGATGCCGATGTTAACCATCGCGTAGCCATATTGCGTGACGGTATCTCTGCATTACATGATGCAAAACAATAATAACACTTTCATTGTCATAATATTTACTCCATGAGAATATTAATATGAACATGACCTCTCGCCCTACAGCAAATGATATCCCGCGTCAGCGCTGGCTGAGAATTATCCCGCCGATTCTCATTGCCTGTATTATTTCTTATATGGACCGCGTTAATATCGCGTTCGCGATGCCGGGCGGTATGGATGCCGAATTAGGTATTTCCGCCACCATGGCCGGACTCGCTGGCGGTATTTTCTTTATTGGCTATTTATTTTTACAAGTTCCCGGCGGAAAAATTGCCGTTCACGGCAGCGGCAAGAAATTTATCGGCTGGTCACTGGTCGCCTGGGCCATTATTTCCGTACTGACCGGCTTAATCACCAATCAGTATCAACTGTTGGTGCTGCGCTTCTTATTGGGGGTCGCGGAAGGTGGCATGCTGCCGGTGGTGCTAACGATGATCAGCAACTGGTTCCCGGATGCGGAACGCGGTCGCGCCAACGCGATTGTCATTATGTTTGTGCCGATTGCCGGGATCATCACCGCCCCGCTATCAGGATGGATTATTACCGTACTCGACTGGCGCTGGCTGTTCATTATTGAAGGTCTGCTATCGGTGGTGGTGCTGGCGCTGTGGGCGTATACCGTCTACGACCGCCCGCAGGAAGCGCGCTGGATATCGGAAGCGGAAAAAACCTATCTGGTTGAGACGCTGGCGGCGGAGCAACAGGCCATTGCCGGCACCGAGGTCAAAAACGCCTCGCTCGGCGCGGTACTCTCAGACAAAACAATGTGGCAGCTCATCGCCCTTAACTTCTTCTATCAAACCGGGATTTACGGCTACACCCTGTGGCTGCCCACCATTCTTAAAGAGCTGACCCACAGCAGCATGGGGCAAGTCGGCATGCTCGCCATATTGCCCTACGTCGGCGCAATCGCCGGAATGTTCCTTTTCTCCTCGCTATCCGACCGTACCGGCAAGCGCAAACTATTCGTCTGCCTGCCGCTGATCGGTTTCGCGCTATGCATGTTCCTCTCCGTGGCGCTTAAAGGCCAGATCTGGCTGGCCTATGCCGCGCTGGTCGGCTGCGGATTCTTCCTGCAATCCGCCGCTGGCGTGTTTTGGACCATCCCGGCGCGCCTGTTTAGCGCCGAAATGGCTGGCGGCGCCCGTGGGGTCATCAACGCCCTTGGTAATCTCGGCGGTTTCTGCGGCCCTTACGCCGTCGGCGTGCTGATCACCCTCTACAGCAAAGATGCCGGCGTCTATTGCCTGGCTATTTCACTGGCGTTGGCAGCCCTGATGGCGGTGCTGCTGCCAGCGAAATGCGATGCTGGCGCGGCGCCCGCAAAGACCATGAATCCACGTAAACACGCAGCCTAAAAACCGTGCCGGATGGCGTCGCGTCATCCGGCAAAACTGGAATACAAAGATGAGTGAAAAAGAGACCTTCTGGTTGGGTATCGATTGTGGCGGTACTTATCTAAAAGCCGGTTTATATAACCACCAGGGCGAAGAGCGCCGCGTCGAACGCTGTCCTTTACGCACCCTTAGCACGCAACCGGGGTACGCCGAACGGGACATGGATCGGCTCTGGCAGTGCTGCCATGAAACGATTGCCACATTACTCAAAGCCGCTGGCGTCAACGGTAAGCAAATCAAAGGCATCGCCATCTCTGCTCAGGGGAAGGGGCTGTTTCTGCTCGATAAACAGGACCATCCCTTGGGTCACGCCATGCTCTCTTCTGACCGCCGGGCGTTAGACATCGTCCAGCGCTGGCAACAGGATGGGATCCCCGAACGGCTTTATCCTCTCACCCGCCAGACGCTGTGGACCGGGCACCCCGCTTCCCTGCTGTGTTGGCTGAAAGAGAATGAACCGCAACGCTATGCGCAAATCGGCTGCGTGATGATGGCCCACGATTATCTACGCTGGCGTTTAACCGGCGTAAAAGGCTGCGAAGAGAGCAACATTTCCGAGTCCAATCTCTACAACATGACCAGCGGGCAATTTGACCCGCGTCTGACGCAGTGGCTGGGCATTAGCGAAATTGACGAGGCGTTGCCGCCGATCGTCGGTTCAGCAGAAATATGCGGGGAAATCACCGCTCAGGCGGCCGCCATCACCGGTCTGGTAGCGGGAACACCCGTCGTCGGCGGCCTGTTTGATGTGGTTTCCACCGCGCTCTGCGCGGGCCTCAACGATGAATCCGTGCTCAATGCGGTGATGGGAACCTGGGCGGTGACCAGCGGGATCACTCACGGATTACGCCAGCATGAAGCCCACCCTTACGTCTATGGCCGCTTCGTCAATGACGGCGAATACATCGTTCACGAAGCCAGCCCCACCTCTTCCGGCAATCTCGAATGGTTTACCGCCCAGTGGGGCGAGACCTCGTTTACGGAGATTAATCAGGCCGTCGCCAGCCTGCCAAAAGCCGGTAGCGAACTCTTCTTTTTACCGTTTCTCTACGGCAGCAACGCGGGGCTGGAGATGACCTGCGGTTTTTACGGCATGCAGGCAATGCACACCCGCGCGCATCTGCTACAGGCGGTGTATGAAGGCGTGATCTTCAGCCACATGACACACCTCAACCGCATGCGCGAGCGTTTCACCGCGGTGCAAACTCTGCGCGTCACCGGCGGCCCGGCGCACTCCGATGTGTGGATGCAAATGCTGGCGGACGTCAGCGGCCTGCGCGTCGAACTGCCGCAGATTGAGGAGACCGGCTGTTTTGGCGCCGCGCTTGCCGCCCGCGTCGGCACCGGCGTCTATCGCAACTTCAGTGAAGCCTTACGCACCTTGCAGCACCCCGTGCGAACCCTGCTGCCCGATATGGCCGCACACCGCCTTTATCAGCGCAAATACCGCCAATACCAGGAATTAATTACCGCATTACAGGGCTACCACGCCCGTATTAAGGAGTACGCATAATGAGCCGACCACTACTGCAACTGGCGCTCGACCATACCGGCCTTGAAGCCGCCCAGCGCGATGTCGCCCTGTTGCGCCATCACGTTGATATCGTGGAGGCAGGCACCATTCTGTGCCTTACCGAAGGCCTGAGCGTAGTGAAAGCCCTACGCGCCCAGTGTCCGGATAAAATTATCGTCGCCGACTGGAAAGTCGCCGATGCTGGAGAAACCCTCGCTCAGCAAGCCTTTGCCGCAGGCGCAAACTGGATGACTATCATCTGCGCCGCGCCGCTGGCCACCGTTGAAAAAGGCCATGCCGTTGCGCAATCCTGCGGCGGCGATATTCAGATCGAGCTCTTCGGTAACTGGACGCTGAATGACGCGCGCGACTGGTACCGTATCGGCGTTCGTCAGGCGATTTATCATCGCGGCCGCGATGCGCAGGCCAGCGGCCAACAGTGGGGCGCTGCGGATCTGGCGCGAATGAAAGCGCTGTCGGACATCGGTCTGCAGCTATCGATTACCGGCGGCATCACGCCGGCCGATTTAGCGCTGTTTAGCGATATTCACGTCAAAGCATTCATCGCCGGACGCGCGCTGGCAGGCGCAGCGCAGCCTGCGCAGGTTGCTGCCGATTTTCACGCCCAAATAGACGCCATCTGGGGAGAACAGCATGCGTAAGCACCCATTAGGTATCTATGAGAAAGCGCTGGCAAAGAACCTCAGTTGGCCGGAACGCCTGGTGCTGGCGAAAAGCTGCGGCTTTGATTTCGTCGAAATGTCGGTAGATGAAACCGACGAACGCCTGTCGCGCCTGGACTGGAGCGCAACCCAGCGCGCCTCGCTGGTCGCGGCCATGCTGGAAACCGGCGTGGCCATTCCATCAATGTGCTTGTCTGCCCACCGTCGTTTCCCTTTTGGCAGTCGCGATGAGCCAACCCGCCAGCGGGCGCGCGACATTATGACCAAAGCCATTCAGCTGGCCCGCGATTTGGGGATCCGCACCATTCAGTTAGCAGGGTATGACGTTTATTACGAAGAACACGACGACGGCACGCAGCAGCGCTTTGCCGAGGGGCTGGCATGGGCGGTCGAACAGGCCGCGGCGGCGCAGGTCATGCTGGCGGTAGAAATCATGGATACCGCATTTATGAACTCCATCAGCAAATGGAAAAAGTGGGACGACATGCTCGCTTCGCCCTGGTTCAGCGTCTACCCGGATGTCGGCAATCTCAGCGCCTGGGGCAACGACGTCGCCGCCGAGCTGAAACTGGGCATCGACCGCATTGCCGCGATCCATCTGAAAGACACGCTGCCCGTGACCCCACAATCACCAGGCCAGTTCCGCGATGTCCCTTTCGGTGAAGGTTGTGTCGATTTCGTCGGCATCTTCAAAACGCTGCATGAGCTGAACTATCGCGGTTCGTTCTTAATTGAAATGTGGACAGAAAAAGCCAAAGAACCGGTTATGGACATTATTCAGGCACGCCACTGGATAGAAGCGCGGATGCAGGAAGGAGGTTTCACATGTTAGAACAATTGAAGTCCGAAGTATTAGCCGCCAACCTCGCGCTGCCAGCGCACCAGTTGGTGACGTTCACCTGGGGCAACGTGAGCGCCGTTGATGAAACGCGAAAGCTGATGGTCATCAAGCCATCCGGGATCGAGTACGACGTGATGCGCGCCGAAGACATGGTGGTTGTCGATATCGCCAGCGGTCATATCGTTGAAGGCGATAAAAAGCCCTCTTCCGATACGCCAACGCATCTTGCGCTGTACCGCCGCTACCCGCAAATCGGTGGTATTGTCCACACCCATTCGCGCCATGCGACGATCTGGTCGCAGGCGGGGTTGGATCTGCCAGCCTGGGGCACGACGCATGCTGATTATTTTTATGGCGCGATCCCCTGCACCCGCCTGATGACCGTTGATGAGATTAACGGTGAATATGAGTATCAAACCGGCGAGGTCATCATTAAAACCTTCGAAACTCGCGATCTCGATCCCATGCAGATCCCAGCGGTGTTAGTGCATTCACACGGCCCATTCGCATGGGGCAAAAATGCCGCCGATGCTGTACACAATGCCGTCGTCCTCGAAGAATGCGCCTATATGGGGCTATTCTCGCGCCAGCTTGCGCCGCAACTGCCGGATATGCAACCTGAACTGCTCGATAAACACTATCTGCGTAAACACGGCGCTCATGCCTATTACGGGCAACGCTAATGCCCACCGGGCTCCCCGGATTGCGGCTAACGCCTTATCCGGGCTACCAAACTGACTCAGTAGCCCGGCTAAGCGCCGCGCGAGCCGGGAAATTATATGTACCGGAGCCTCATTCGCCCCTATGCCGAATTAATATGCTCCTTGCAATAACGCCGTTTCCAGGCTGCGGGCGTCAGGCTGGTATGTTTACGGAAGATTTTACGAAAATAGCCAACATCATTAAAACCACACTGCAGCGCCACTTCGGTAAGCGACAATGAATCGCTGATCAGCAGTTTTTCCGCCGCCCGCACCCGCTGGCGATGCAGAGCATCAGTTAGCGTCAAATGAAACGCATGACGATAAACCCGCCCAAGGTAGTCCGCGTTGCAGTGCAGTTCTTTCGCAAGAATCGCCGCGGAAAGCGGTAAATGATACTGCGTATGGATAATCTGCTGCGCTTTCCACGCCAGCGCATTACCGGGGCTATCGGCTGGCTGCTCTCCTGCGGCGGCGGATATTTGCTGCAAAATCAGCAGCAAAATTAATTCCAGCGCCACGCTGCGATGAATATTTTCCTGTTCATGCAGAAATTGGCGGAATAGCGAAATAATATATTGCGGTTCAGCCACTCGGGTATGCTGCGGCAGCACAATTTTTTGTGGGAATGATGAAATCAACGCTTCGGGCGCCATTTCGAAATGCAGCCAGTAGAATTTAAGATCCGCCGGAAATTGTTCCACGCCAACATGTAAACGTTCCGGCCAAAGTAATAAACTTTCTCCGGCACGCACGCAAAACATCGCCTCATCCTCACGAATCGTTAACGTCCCCTTTTCAACAAAAATAATTTCCCAGGACTGTAACCTCCGCGCCGGATGACTGCCGACGCCGCGAGAGATAAACAGCCCTCCATTTTGGACTTTAATTGGCAATGACATGGACAATTTAAGCATATATATTCAATATTCTATTATTACAGCAATAATTAAGTCGACAACACTCTGACTATTTATCATAAAATAGCGTCCTGCCGGATCGAAATCACATTTTTGTCATGAAGTCGGAATCGTCATCTTTTTATACTTTTTCCTTCCCTTGTTGCCGTTAATATTCCGTGCAGAATAATTAACGTACCTTGCTAATGACAAAACCAAAGCCCGCCATACAGCGGAATATTTTCCGAACATCCTTCCGGGAGTTATTTATGACTTCGGCTCCGATTACCACAAGTGAATTAGCGCAACGCGCGCAGGACGACAGGCTATCCCTCCGTGAAAAGATAGGTTACGGGCTGGGAGATGCCGGTGGCACCGTCATTACCTGCCTGATCATGAACTTTCTGACCTTTTTTTATACCGATGTTTTCGGACTCACCCCGGCGCTGGTAGGCACCATGTTCCTTGCCCTGCGCGTTTTCGATGCCATTTCCGATCCAGTCATGGGCGTGCTGGCCGATCGCACGCAGAGCCGCTGGGGGCGTTTCCGTCCGTGGCAACTGTGGATCGCGGTCCCCATCGGTATTATCGGCGTACTGACCTTCACGGTACCGGATGCCAGCATGGGGGTGAAAATTGCCTGGGCCTTCGGCACCTATCTACTGCTCTCCGTCAGCTACACCGCCATCAACGTTCCCTACTGCGCGTTAATCAACACTATGACCACTCGCCATAGTGAAGTGATCTCCTGCCAGGCATGGCGATTCGTGCTCTGCGGCGTCGCCGGTTTTTTGGTCTCCGTCGGCTTGCCATGGCTGGTGAAAGCGCTCGGTCAGGGTAATACCGCCCAGGGTTATCAGTACGGCGTTGGCGTGCTGTGCGCCATCGCCGTAGTCATGTTCCTGTGCTGCTTTTTCTGGGTACGCGAACGCGTGTCGCTGGATGTGATGGGCAAATTTACCCTGCGCGAACATATCGCCGGGCTGCGTAAAAACGATCAGTTGCTACTGATGCTGGTGATGTCTTTCCTGCTGATTAACGTGTTTAACATCCGCGGCGGCGGCTACATGTATTTCATCACCTATGTACTGGGTGGTTCGACCGGTTATACCTCGCTCTTTTTCACCATGGTGACCTTCGCGTCGATTTTCGGCTCAGTCATTATCAACCTGCTGTCGCGCCGCTTCGACACGGTCAAACTTTATTACTACACCAACCTGTTGCTTGCCGCCCTGGCGGCGGTGATGTGGTTCCTGCCGACCGGCCCCGCCTGGCAAACTCTGTGGCTGGCGGTGATCCTCGGCAACGGCATTATTCTCGGCTTTACCCTACCGCTGCACTTCTCGCTGATGGCCTTTTCCGATGACTACGGCGAATGGAAAACCGGCGTGCGTTCCTCAGGAATGAATTTCGCCTTCAATCTGTTCTTTATCAAGCTCGCCTGGGCTTCCAGCGCCGGTATTATCAGCCTGGTCTTTATTTTCGTCGCCTATCAGCCAGGCGCCGGTAACCAAACGCCTGCTTCACTGGCCGGGATCACCGCGATGGAAACCCTGCTGCCTGCGCTCTTTCACCTGCTGCTGGCCTTCGCCATCCGCGCCTGCAAGCTTAATAACCCAATGATGTCGCGTATCGCCACCGACCTGCGCGTGCGTCACGTTCAGCCTTAAGGAGTCCGTCATGTCTGTAATGGAAGTCGATCTGCACAAGCTCAAAATTAATGACCCGTTCCTCGGCCAGTACCAGCAGCTGGTGCGCGACGTTGTTATCCCCTACCAGTGGGACGCACTCAATGACCGGATCGCCGAAGCCGACCCGAGTCACGCAATAGAAAACTTCCGCATTGCCGCCGGGCAACAGGAAGGGGAATTTTATGGCATGGTTTTCCAGGACAGCGATGTGGCGAAATGGCTGGAGGCCGTCGCCTGGTCACTGTGCCAACAGCCGGATGCCGAGCTGGAAAAGACCGCCGATGAAGTCATTGAGTTGGTGGCCGCAGCACAATGCCCCGACGGCTATCTCAATACCTATTTTACGGTAAAAGAACCCAACGCTCGCTGGACGAACCTTGCCGAATGCCACGAGCTGTACTGCGCCGGGCATATGATTGAAGCTGGCGTCGCTTTCTTCCAGGCAACCGGCAAACGCCGTCTGCTGGAGGTGGTTTGCCGACTGGCGGACCATATTGATCGCGTTTTCGGCCCCGCCGACCACCAGCTGCACGGCTATCCCGGACACCCGGAGATTGAACTGGCGCTGATGCGTCTGTATGACGTCACCCAGCAGCCGCGCTATCTGGCGCTGGTCAATTACTTCGTCGAACAGCGCGGAACGCAGCCGCACTTCTACGATATCGAATACGAGAAACGCGGTAAAACGTCCTACTGGAACACCTACGGCCCGGCATGGATGGTGATGGACAAACCCTACAGCCAGGCGCATCTGCCGATTGCCGAGCAACCCACCGCTATCGGTCACGCGGTACGCTTTGTCTACCTGATGACCGGCGTCGCGCATCTGGCGCGCCTGAGCCAGGATGAAGGCAAGCGCCAGGATTGCCTGCGGTTATGGAACAACATGGTCCAGCGCCAGTTGTATATTACCGGCGGCATCGGCTCGCAGAGCAGCGGCGAGGCGTTCAGCAGCGATTATGACCTGCCGAACGACACGGTATACGCGGAGAGCTGCGCTTCCATTGGCCTGATGATGTTTGCCCGCCGCATGCTGGAGCTAGAGGTAGATAGCCAGTATGCCGACGTCATGGAGCGCGCGCTGTACAACACCGTGCTGGGCGGTATGGCGCTCGACGGCAAGCACTTCTTTTACGTTAACCCGCTGGAAGTGCAGCCAAAAGCGCTGAAATTCAACCATATCTACGATCACGTGAAGCCGGTTCGCCAACGCTGGTTCGGCTGCGCCTGCTGCCCGCCGAATATCGCCCGCGTGCTGACTTCGCTCGGCCACTATATCTACACGCCGCGCGATGACGCGCTGTACATCAATCTGTATGTCGGCAATCAGGTCGAGGTTGCGGTTGGCAAGGAGACACTACGTCTGCGCATCAGCGGTAACTATCCGTGGCAGGAACAGGTCAACATCACGATCGATTCACCCACCGCGATCGATCACACCCTGGCGCTGCGCCTGCCGGACTGGTGCGACAATCCGCAGGTGACGCTAAACGGCCAGCCAGTCGTCCAGGATATCCGCAAAGGCTATTTGCACATCAACCGCCGCTGGCAGGAGGGTGACACCCTCGTACTGACGCTGCCGATGCCGGTACGCCGCCTGTACGGTAATCCGCTGGTTCGCCATCAGGCGGGACAGGTCGCCCTACAACGCGGTCCGCTGGTCTACTGCCTGGAACAGGCGGATAACGGCGAGGCATTGCATAATCTGCAGCTGCCGCGCGATGCGCAATTTACCGCCTTTGAGGGAAAAGGGATTTTCGCCCATAAAGTGCTGATTCAGGCGCCGGGCTACAAACAAACAGCGGTACAAGCGGAACAGCAGGCGCTCTGGAACTATGACAGCCCCGCGGCCACCCGCCAGGCTCAGACGCTGACGTTCATTCCGTGGTTTAGCTGGGCTAACCGCGGCGAAGGTGAAATGCGGGTGTGGGTGCAGGAAACCGTGTAAAAGGCAGGAAAAGTGCCCGGCAGCAGGGCCGGGCGCTTTATGTATTACAGGGCGGCGCGGAAAATCGCCATAATCTCTTCGTGAGTCGCCTGAATCGGGTTAGTCAAACCACAGGCATCTTTCAGCGCATTGCTGGCCAACAGCGGAATATCCTCTTCTTTGACGTTCAATTCGCGCAGCCCAGCCGGAATACCAACGGTACGCGCCAGCTTGCGGATGGCCGTGATGCAGGCTTCCGCTCCCTGCTTGTCATTCAACTCCGCAACGTTCACGCCCATCGCCTGCGCGCAGTCACGCAGACGCGCGGCCGCGACGCTGCAGTTATACTCCTGCACGAACGGCAACAGCACCGCATTACAGACGCCGTGCGGCAGGTCATAGAACCCGCCCAGTTGGTGCGCCATTGCATGTACGTAACCCAGCGAGGCGTTGTTGAAAGCCATACCGGCAAGGAACTGCGCATAGGCCATCGCCTCACGCGCCTGCTCATTACCGCCATCTTCTACCGCATGAGTTAAATTCTGCGCAATCATAGTCATGGCTTTCAGGGCGCAGGCATCGGTAATCGGCGTCGCGGCGGTGGAAACATAGGCTTCGATGGCGTGGGTCAGCGCATCCATCCCGGTCGCGGCGGTCAACGATTTCGGCATACCCATCATCAGTGAGGAGTCATTAACCGACAGAACCGGCGTCACATGCTTATCGACAATCGCCATTTTGATGTGGCGATCGACATCGGTAATGATGCAGAAGCGGGTCATTTCGGAAGCCGTACCGGCAGTGGTATTAATGGCGATCATCGGCAACTGCGGCTTCGATGAACGATCCACGCCTTCATAATCGCGGATGTTGCCGCCGTTTACCGCCACCAGGGCGATGCCTTTCGCGCAGTCGTGCGGCGAACCGCCGCCCAGCGAAATCACGCAGTCGCAGTGATTTTCTTTCAGCAACGCCAGGCCGCTCTCAACGTTCAGGGTGGTCGGGTTCGGATGCACGCCATCATACACGACGCTGAAAATATCCCGTTCCTGTAATGCCTTTTGCACCTCTCCCGCCATGCCTAATTTATTCAGCATCGCATCAGTGACGATTAATGCCCGACGATATCCGTATTCGTGGATAGCATTCATCGCTTCAGTAACAGAACCAGTACCAATGACATTCACTGGCGGGATATAAAAAGTCGATGCAGCCATGATGATTCCTTCATTTAGGTGAATATCATGAAAGAGTACGGACATGACAGAATAAAAAACATGACCTCAATGCCATTTTCGGCAGAAAATAAAATTTAAAAACAGCACGTTAGCGTATGATTTTTAACATACTGTTAAATATTGCCGGTTTATTTTTTCATTTACGCCATTATCCCTCGTTTTTATTTTCAGGGAATAACAGCGCATCGCGGAGTAAATGATCGTTACCCCGGCGGCGGGTGAAACCAATGCGGTCGAAATATTCGAGGATTTGAATCGCCAGTTTACGGCCAATATTCAACGTATCACGGAAATCCGCCGCGCAGGTGGATCCACGCTGCAGATCTAATCGGCGGATCAATTGCGCGAATTCAACAATCCGATCGTTGCGATAATAACGATCTTTGACGATCGCCGTAATCATCCCCTGCTGCGCCGCCTGACGTAGCACGGCGCGCATCAGCGACTCTTCAACGTTCAGATCGCGCGCCAGGTCGCGTACCCACCATGGCTCATCGCCAAATAACGAGGCGGCCCGCAGCCAGATAGCTTGCTGTTCATCGGTAAACCCGGCTTTGTGTTCCGGCAGGTGCAACCAGCCGTGGTGGCTTTGAATGACGCCGCTGCCACGCATCTGCTCAATCAGCAGCAGCACCAGTGCTTCATCTTCCATCGGCAACGCGATGCGCCGCAGGCGTTCGCGCCCCGGCCCCGGCTCGTCGCGGTGCTGATCGTGATAGCGGGTTAGCGCGTCGAGCAGTTTATTTTGCCAGCGAGCGGCCAACGGCGTGCTGAGCAAGCTGTTACCAGCCTGCAGGTAGTCCGGACGGTTAATCAATGCCGCCAGGCCATCGGCGCTCAGCTGTCGCGCCCAGGCAAATGCATCGAGACGCACCGCATCGCGCTGCAAATAAATATCCAGCGCCTGAGCGTCGTCGCTTTGCGCTGCCGCCAGCGCATAAAGCCACTGCAGATATTCCGCTTTACGCTTACCGCGGCGCGGCGGATTAAGCGCCACCACCCGCGCGCCGGCCAGCGTCAACCGCGCGGAGATATCGCGCAGCACCAGACGATCGTTATCCGCCAGCCACAGCGGCGTATCCAGGACCAGCTCGGCCAGGTTGCCTTCCAGCAGAGAAACGCGGCCGGTGATATGGCTGGCGGCATGGTGAATATGCAGCGATTGCCACTGGCTTAGCGGCGCGTGGCAAGTGAGCTCGACGATCGCCCGTTCGCAAGGCTCAGCAGGCCGCGCCGAGAGCAGCCAGTCGCCACGGCTGAGATCTTCTTTTTGCGCATCGCCGACGATATTCAGCGCGATGCGCTGCCCGGCTCGCGCCTGTTCAACCGGCTGATTTTGTGCATGCAGACCGCGAACGCGCATCGGCGTATTCGCGCCGGTCAGCCACAGGGTATCGCCGATATGAACCTCGCCGGATAATGCCGTTCCGGTCACCACCAGCCCCGCGCCTTTGACAGTAAAGGCGCGATCCAGTGCCAGGCGAAAACGCTGATGCTGCGGGTGCGCGCGTTCGGCCAGTTGCAGCAAATGACGGCGCAGTTCGGCAATACCCAGGTTTTCCGTCGCCGCGGTGGCAAAGCAATCGACGGCGTCGAATCCTAACTCGCGCAACGTAGATTCAACCTGTGCCTGCACCTCCGCGACTCTTGACGCTTCCACCCGGTCCGTTTTGGTCAACGCGACCGTTAACGTCGGCTTTCCCGTCAGTTGCAAAATGGCCAGATGTTCGCGAGTTTGCGCCATGACGCCGTCATCGCAGGCCACCACTAGCAGTGCGTGATCGATACCGCCCACCCCAGCCAACATGTTGGACAAAAACTTTTCATGCCCGGGAACATCGATAAAACCCAACACCCGGCCATCAGGCTGCGGCCAGTAGGCGTAGCCGAGATCGATAGTCATGCCGCGTGTTTTCTCTTCCGGCAGACGGTCGGCGTTGACGCCGGTAATCGCCTGCAGCAGCGTGGTTTTGCCGTGGTCTACATGTCCGGCGGTGGCAATAATCATCTCAATAACATCTCCATAAACTGGGGTTCATCTGCAAGACAGCGCAGATCCAGCCACAGGCGGCCGTCGTAAATTCTGCCGATTGTCGGAGTCGGCAGCGCGCGCCAGCGGGCGGCCAGCGCTTCCAGCGGGCTACCGCGGCCATCACGCGGGGTAAAGGTTAACGCCGCGCTGGGCAAGCGGTCGACCGGCAGCGAGCCGCTGCCAATCTGCGACAGACACGGCTCAACGCGAACGTCAAAATCGCGATAGTGCGCCGCCAGCGCGGGCTGAATACGTTCGCCCTGCTGGCGAATATCATCCGCGCTGCGGGTCAGCAGGCGTAACGTCGGCAGCTCATTGACCAGCGTTTCAGGATGCAGATACAGGCGCAGCGTGGCCTCCAGGGCCGCCAGCGTCATTTTATCCGCTCGCAGCGCGCGCTTAAGCGGATGACTCTGTAATTTGGCGATCAGCGCCTTGTCGCCGACGATAATACCCGCCTGCGGCCCGCCGAGCAGCTTATCGCCGGAGAAACTGACCAGATTCACGCCCGCAGCAATCAAATCCTGCGGCATCGGCTCTTTCGGCAGCCCGTACTGGCTCAGATCCGCCAGCGAGCCGCTGCCCAGATCGGCCACCACCGGGATTCCCCGTTCGCGGCCAATTTCCGCCAGCGCCGCTTCATCAACCGCTTTGGTAAACCCTTCAATGCTATAGTTGCTGGTATGCACTTTCATCAGCAGAGCCGTCTGCTCGCCAATCGCCTGGCGATAATCGTTGGCGTGGGTGCGGTTGGTGGTGCCCACTTCATGCAGCAGGCATCCGGCCTGACGCATGACATCAGGGATACGAAACGCGCCGCCGATCTCTACCAGCTCGCCGCGCGAGACTACGACTTCTTTGCCGCTGGCCGTCGCCGCCAGCATTAGCAGCACCGCCGCCGCGTTGTTATTCACGATACACGCGTCTTCCGCGCCGGTAATGCGGCGCAATAGATTCGCCAGCGCCCGGTCGCGATGCCCGCGTCCGGCATCGTCGAGGTCGTATTCCAGGGTGACCGGCGCGCGCATCGCCTGCGCGACGGCCTGCACCGCGGCTTCCGCCTGGATCGCGCGCCCCAGATTCGTGTGCAGCACGGTACCCGTCAGGTTGAACACCGGACGCATCGCGCTTTGCTGGCTACGGCTTAGCCGGCTGGCAGTCTCCTGCGGCCAGTCGCTACACCATTCAGGCAATGCCTGCGACTGACGGATAAATTCCCGCGCCTCATCCAGCATCTGACGCAGCAGCGTCACGATTTGCGAATGACCATGCAGGTCGAGCAGCGAAGCGAAAGCAGGATCGCGAAGTAAACGGTCGATGGCCGGAAGCCGGGTATAAAGCGCGCGAGTATCAATAGACATGAGTAAACCTGACGGTAAGTTATTTTCCCCCCTCCGCCCGGGAGAGGGAGTCAACAAGCAGTGGCGATTGTAACGCCTGTGCGAGGGAACTGTTACCTGTCTGGGTCAACTCCTTGGCGGTTCGGTGCGCGCAAAGCTGGCGCGCTGGAACAGCGTTTCCACCAGTTTGACCAGTTTTGGCCGCGTCGCACACCAGCCGGGCGCCACGCGGCGGAAATTTAAGTAGGCAATAGCGCAGGCCGCGGTAATGGTCGCCAGATTCAGTTCACCATTGCGTAACGTACCGTCAGCGACATAGCCTTCCAGCGCATCAAGACCGCGGGTGATTTTTTCCCGCTGCCGCAGCAGTTCGCTTTCCAATTGCTGCGCCGCCGGGCGCGCCTTTTCTCGTACCAGCGCGATCGCCGCCTCCATGATGCCGTCAGACAATGCTTCCAGCTGACGCACCTTCAGTGCCGCTTGCGGATCTGCCGGTAGCATCGGCGGGTCGATACTGAGTCGCTCCAGATATTGCGCAATAATCGGCGAATCAAACCAGCATTCGCCTTCATCAGTCAACAGCGCCGGGACTTTACCCAGCGGGTTGTACTGCGCCACGCCGTTGACGTCGTTATAGGGGAATTCGTTCACAAACTCGAAGGGGATCGCCTTTTCCAGCAAGATGACGGAAATTTTGCGCACAAAGGGACTGGTGTAGCTGCCGATCAGTTTCATTGCCTGCTCCTTTCGCCAACAAAAAGATCAGTATGGTTCAGGCGCAGGCAAAAGGCAGGCGCGACATTGTCTCAACCTGTCGCCGATCGCATTAATGATCGAGATAGAAGTAGTGCATCCAGCGGGTCATGAACGGCAAAAAATGTTCTCTGTGCAAACGAGTTGCAAAATTACATCGCTGGCCGTCAAGTGATGCAGAACCTGCCGTAGATCACAGTGAACGGAATTGAACGCAAAATAATTTGTGATTCAAGTCACAAACAAGCAACAAAACCGCAAAGATAAAATGTGACAAATGTCACATAAAATCACGATCTCATGCCCTTAAATTCAGGTTGTTGTTTTTTTACACACTGATTTTGTGACAAAGATCACTACATATAAGCATAAGACACCTATATTCATGTGATCCAAATCACATAAAAAGCCGTTAACTGGACAGCTTAACGATTCAGTGCCAGATTTCGCACTATCAATCAGGGTCCGGCTACCTCTGCCGCCACATCAACAACAAACCTCGGGCGTCCAGCCTGCGCGATAAGCAAAACAGAAGAAGGGGTGTTTTATGTCATCCGATATCAAGATCAAGGTGCAAAGCTTTGGTCGTTTCCTCAGCAATATGGTGATGCCGAATATCGGCGCGTTTATCGCGTGGGGGATTATCACCGCGTTATTTATTCCAACAGGGTGGTTGCCAAACGAGACACTGGCGAAGCTGGTTGGCCCGATGATCACCTACCTGCTGCCGCTGCTGATCGGTTATACCGGCGGTAAGTTGGTCGGCGGTGAACGAGGCGGCGTCGTTGGCGCCATCACCACCATGGGCGTTATCGTTGGCGCGGATATGCCGATGTTCCTCGGCTCCATGATCGCTGGCCCGCTGGGCGGCTACTGCATCAAAAAATTCGACGCCTGGGTAGACGGTAAGATCAAATCCGGTTTTGAAATGCTGGTGAATAACTTCTCCGCTGGCATCATCGGGATGATCCTTGCCATTCTGGCGTTCCTCGGTATCGGCCCGGCGGTTGAAGTCCTGTCAAAAATTCTGGCGGCTGGCGTTAACTTCATGGTGGCGCACGACATGCTGCCGCTGGCGTCTATCTTTGTTGAACCGGCGAAAATCCTGTTCCTCAACAACGCCATTAACCACGGTATCTTCTCGCCGCTGGGTATTCAGCAGTCCCACGAGCTGGGCAAATCCATCTTCTTCCTGATTGAAGCTAACCCGGGTCCGGGGATGGGCGTCCTGCTGGCGTACATGTTCTTTGGCCGCGGCAGCGCAAAACAGTCTGCGGGCGGTGCGGCAATCATCCACTTCCTGGGCGGTATCCACGAAATTTACTTCCCGTATGTGCTGATGAATCCACGTCTGATTCTGGCCGTTATCCTCGGCGGTATGACTGGCGTGTTCACGCTGACCATCCTCAACGGCGGTCTGGTTTCCCCGGCTTCACCAGGTTCCATTCTGGCAGTGCTGGCGATGACGCCAAAAGGTACCTACTTCGCTAACATCGCCGCCATTATTGCCGCGATGGCGGTCTCCTTCGTCGTCTCTGCCATCCTGCTGAAAACCAGCAAGGTGAAAGAAGAAGACGATATCGAAGCGGCAACTCGTCGTATGCACGATATGAAAGCCGAGTCCAAAGGTGCCGCGACGCCGCTGGCGGCGGGCGATGCTGCCAACGACCTGAGTCACGTCCGTAAAATCATCGTCGCGTGTGACGCCGGTATGGGTTCCAGCGCCATGGGCGCCGGGGTACTGCGTAAGAAAGTACAGGATGCCGGGCTGAGCAACATCTCCGTCACCAACAGCGCGATTAACAACCTGCCGCCGGATGTCGATCTGGTCATTACCCACCGCGACCTGACTGAACGCGCAATGCGCCAGGTTCCGCAGGCACAGCATATTTCGCTGACCAACTTCCTCGACAGCGGTCTGTATACCAGCCTGACCGAGCGTCTGGTGGCGGCACAGCGCCACACTGACAACAAAGAGAAAGTTAACGATAGCCTGAAAGACAGCTTTGATGCAGGTAATTCCAACCTGTTCCAACTGGGTGCTGACAACATCTTCCTCGGTCGCAAAGCGGCCACCAAAGAAGAAGCGATTCGCTTCGCTGGTGAACAGCTGGTGAAAGGCGGATACGTTGAACCGGAATACGTGCAGGCGATGCTTGACCGCGAGAAACTGACGTCAACCTATCTCGGCGAGTCCATCGCAGTCCCGCACGGCACCATTGAAGCGAAAGATCGCGTCCTGAAAACCGGCGTTGTATTTTGCCAGTATCCGGAAGGCGTACGTTTCGGCGAAGAAGAAGATGAAGTCGCGCGTTTGGTTATCGGTATCGCCGCTCGCAACAACGAGCACATCCACGTTATCACCAGCCTGACCAACGCGCTGGATGACGAAACCGTGATTGAACGCCTGGCGAAAACCACCAGCGTTGAAGAAGTGCTGACGCTGCTGAAAGCGTAATCTGTAACCTGGACAAGGCGTTAACGCCGCCATCCGCTCCCCCTCTCTCCATCATGGTGGAGAGAGGGCTCGGTTGAGGGTAGTCCCTCACCCCAGCCCTCTCAGGTAAAAACATTAATTGAAGGTTAATACTATGAAAGCATTACATTTTGGCGCAGGTAATATCGGACGTGGCTTTATTGGCAAACTGCTGGCTGACGCCGGGATCGCCCTCACGTTCGCCGATGTCAATCAGGTCGTCCTTGATGCCCTGAATGCCCGTCATAGCTACCAGGTTCACGTCGTTGGCGAAAATGAGCAGGTCGATACCGTTTCCGGGGTGAATGCCGTGAGCAGCATTGGCGATGACGTAGTGGATCTGATCGCCAGCGTTGACCTGGTGACCACCGCCGTCGGTCCGGTAGTGCTGGAGCGCATCGCGCCGGCGATCGCCAAAGGTCTGGCGAAACGTAAAGCCCAGGGCATCGAACGCCCGCTGAACATCATCGCCTGCGAAAATATGGTACGCGGCACCACGCAACTGAAAGGCCATGTGTTTAACGCGCTGGCGGAAGACGACAAGGCTTGGGTTGAAGCACACGTCGGCTTTGTCGATTCCGCCGTTGACCGTATCGTGCCGCCATCCGCTTCCGCCACCAACGACCCGCTGGAAGTCACCGTGGAGACCTTCAGCGAATGGATCGTCGATAAAACCCAGTTCAAGGGCGAGCTGCCGAACATCCCAGGAATGGAATTAACCGATAACCTGATGGCATTTGTCGAACGTAAGCTATTCACCTTAAACACAGGGCATGCTATAACCGCCTACCTCGGAAAACTGGCTGGCCACCAAACGATTCGCGATGCCATCCTCGATGAGCATATTCGCGCAGTCGTCAAAGGGGCCATGGAAGAGAGCGGTGCGGTGCTGATCAAACGCTACAGCTTTGATGCGCAGAAGCATGCGGCTTATATCCAGAAAATTCTCGGTCGTTTCGAGAACCCGTATCTGAAAGATGATGTGGAACGCGTCGGCCGCCAGCCGCTGCGTAAACTGAGCGCAGGCGATCGCTTGATCAAGCCGCTGCTCGGCACGCTGGAATACGGCCTGCCGCATGTCAACCTGGTGAAAGGGATCGCCGCGGCTATGCATTTCCGCAGCGAAGAAGACCCGCAGGCACTGGAGTTAGCGGCGCTTATCGCCGAGAAAGGCCCGCAGGCCGCGCTGGCGCAGATTTCCGGTCTGGATGCGGCAAGCGCTGTTGTGGTGGAGGCCGTTAACGACTACAACGCGGTAAAATGATGCACAACCTGGCGCGGCCAACGCCGCGCCCACAACACCCCCTGTCCGATATGCAGGCAATAATGGAAGAAACACAGGCATTTGAAAACCGCGTTCTTGAGCGTTTAAATGCTGGTAAGACCGTAAGAAGTTTCCTGATAGCCGCCGTAGAGCTCCTGACGGAGGCGGTCAACATTCTGGTACTTCAGGTATTCCGCAAAGACGATTACGCGGTGAAATACGCAGTGGAGCCATTGCTGGACGGCAGTGGACCGCTGGGCGACCTTTCCGTACGCCTGAAGCTGATCTACGGCCTTGGGGTGATAAGCCGCGCCGAATACGAAGATGCCGAGCTGCTGATGGCCCTACGCGAAGAGCTGAATCACGATGGCAACGAGTACGCCTTTACCGATGATGAAATCCTCGGGCCGCTAGGCGAGCTACACTGCGTCGCCGCGCTGCCACCGACGCCGCTGTTCGACGAAAGCGATGCGGAACTGCTGGCAATGCAGAAACTGCGCTACCAGCAGGTTGTACGTTCTACGATGGTGTTGTCCCTGACTGAGCTGATTTCCCGAATCAGCTTAAAAAAAGCCTTCCAGAAATCAACGCTCTGATTCCGCTTCTGCCTGGTCGCATGTCGGCCGGTACAACTGCCGATAATAGTCCAGACGACTTAGAAACAGCTCCTCTTTATCCGTTGGAATATCACCCGGTATCCGCTGTAAGCGCGGGCACTTTTTCAGATACTCCATAAATGCCTGGCTCGAGGCCATAAAATCTATCGTTTTATCGATAATACGTGGTACGCCGTCGCCGATTTTCGCCATCACGCTCTCCTCTGCTCGGGGGGGATCTTATTAAGGATTGGCTAAAAAGAGGGGGGAAGTTAAGGAAAACGTGCTTAATCGCTGACAGGCTTCACAGAAATGAAAAACAGACCGCTTTAAACAATAATTACATTATTATTCAAGTTGTTAATATGAATAAGGTCTCATGCTTGCGGCAGCCAGGCCGCGAGTTTTTCGATAAATAACTATCAACAACGGCACGCCCGGCACATACTATGTCACGTCGAAGCCCTTTTATTCACAGATAAAATTACCATGAAAGAAGTCGAAAAGAATGAAATCAAGCGTTTGAGCGACCGTCTCGACGCTATCCGCCACCAGCAGGCCGACCTGTCTCTGGTCGAAGCCGCTGAGAAATACGCGGAGCTGGAAAAAGAAAAAGCAACCCTGGAAACGGAAATCGAACGCCTGCGTTCCGTCCAGAGCCAGAAGCTGAGCAAAGAAGCGCAGAAGCTGATGAGCATGCCGCACCGCCGCGCCATCACCAGGAAAGAGCAGGCCGATATGGGCAAGCTGAAGAAAAGCGTGCGCGGGCTGGTTATCGTTCACCCGATGACCGCGCTGGGCCGCGAAATGGGCCTCAAAGAGATGACTGGCTTCGCAAAGAGCGAGTTTTAATCTTTTCGTTGTGAGTTCGTAGCCGTCTGTTCCCCGGCGGCGCTACGCTGACCGGGCTACGGGCTCACAGCCGTACCCTTTCCCCAAATTGGTCCAACCAATTATTTCTTAAACCGTCAATCGGTTCACATATCCATCAATTCACATTACAAACACGTTGCCACGCCATAACATTTGATTAACCATCAGTTGTCGTTAATCCTACAATCGCAATTTGGCTGGGCCAATTTTACAAACAATGTGATCGGCAATGGGCGTAGACCCAACCTGATACATTCGATGTGGCCCAATGGAGACCTGCATGAACCTCTGGCAACAAAACTACGACCCGGCTGGAAACATTTGGCTTTCCAGCCTGATCGCCTCACTTCCGATTCTGTTTTTCTTTTTCGCCCTGATTAAGCTCAAACTTAAAGGGTACATTGCTGCCACCTGGACCGTCGCTATCGCGCTGCTGGTCGCCCTGCTGTTCTACAAAATGCCGGTCGACCACGCCCTGGCCTCCGTGGTGTACGGCTTTTTCTACGGCCTGTGGCCTATCGCGTGGATTATTATTGCCGCGGTCTTTGTCTATAAAATTTCGGTGAAAACCGGGCAGTTCGACATTATCCGCTCGTCGATTCTGTCGATTACCCCTGACCAGCGTTTGCAAATGCTGATCGTCGGCTTTTCCTTCGGCGCGTTCCTCGAAGGAGCCGCCGGTTTTGGCGCACCGGTGGCGATTACCGCCGCGCTGCTGGTTGGTCTCGGCTTTAACCCGCTGTACGCCGCCGGGTTATGCCTGATCGTCAACACCGCGCCAGTGGCCTTTGGCGCCATGGGGATCCCGATTCTGGTCGCCGGACAAGTTACCGGCATCGACAGTTTCACCATCGGCCAGATGGTCGGCCGTCAGTTGCCGTTCATGACCATTATCGTGCTGTTCTGGATCATGGCGATTATGGACGGCTGGCGCGGCGTGAAAGAGACCTGGCCCGCGGTGATCGTCGCTGGCGGTTCGTTCGCCATCGCGCAGTATCTCAGCTCTAACTTCCTCGGCCCGGAACTGCCGGATATTATCTCTTCGCTGGCATCGCTGGTGTGTCTGACCCTGTTCCTCAAACGCTGGCAGCCGGTACGCATCTTCCGCTTTGGCGATATGGGCGCCTCACAGGTCGATCAAACGCTAGCCCGTACCCATTACACCGCCGGTCAGGTGGTGCGCGCCTGGTCGCCGTTCCTGTTCCTCACCGCCACCGTCACCCTGTGGAGCGTGCCGCCGTTTAAAGCCCTCTTCGCGCCAGGCGGGGCGATGTATGATTTCGTGATCAACATTTCGGTACCGTTCCTCGACAAAATGGTCGCCCGCATGCCGCCCGTGGTCAGCGAAGCAACGCCATATGCCGCGGTATATAAATTCGACTGGCTGTCGGCAACCGGCACCGCCATTCTGTTCGCCGCTATACTGTCTATCGTCTGGCTGCGTATGAAGCCGAAAGATGCGATCGCCACCTTTGCCGGGACGCTGAAAGATCTGGCGCTGCCGATCTACTCCATCGGCATGGTGCTGGCGTTCGCCTTTATTTCAAACTACTCCGGGCTGTCGTCGACGCTGGCCCTCGCACTGGCGCACACCGGCCACGCGTTTACCTTCTTCTCGCCGTTCCTCGGCTGGCTGGGGGTATTCCTCACCGGATCGGATACCTCGTCTAACGCGTTGTTCGCCGCATTGCAGGCGACGGCAGCGCAACAAATCGGCGTTTCCGATATTCTGCTGGTCGCCGCCAATACCTCCGGCGGGGTAACCGGCAAGATGATTTCGCCGCAGTCGATCGCCATTGCCTGCGCCGCGGTGGGCCTGGTGGGTAAAGAGTCGGATCTGTTCCGCTTTACCGTGAAGCACAGCCTGATATTCACCTGCATGGTGGGCCTGATTACCACGCTGCAGGCATATGTCTTAACCTGGATGATTCCGTGATAGTGATGCCGAAACGCCTGGCCGATGATGTCGCAAACCGCGTCCGGGCGCTGATTGAAGAACAACAACTGGAGGCGGGCATGCGTTTGCCCGCCGAACGCCAGCTAGCCGCCCAGCTCGGCGTCTCGCGCAATTCGCTGCGCGAGGCGCTGGCGATGCTGGTGAACGAAGGGGTGCTGCTTAGCCGTCGCGGCGGCGGCACCTTCGTGCGTTGGCAGCACGACCCCTGGTCGGAGCAAAACATCGTACAGCCGCTGAAAACGCTGCTTGCCGACGACCCCGACTACAGTTTCGATATTCTCGAAGCCCGCCATGCCATCGAAGCCAGCACTGCCTGGCACGCGGCGATGCGGGCGACCGATGCCGAAAAAGAAAAAATTCGCCTCTGCTTTGAGGCCACCCTCAGCGATGACCCGGACCTCGCTTCACAGGCGGATGTCCGCTTCCACCTGGCGATCGCCGAAGCATCGCACAATGTGGTGCTGCTGCAAACCATGCGCGGTTTCTTCGAACTCCTGCAATCCTCGGTGAAACAGAGCCGCCAGCGGATGTATCTGGTACCGCCAGTCTTTGCACGCCTGACCGAACAACATCAGGCGGTCATGGAAGCGATATTCGCCGGCGACGCCGAAGGCGCTCGTCAGGCGATGATGGCCCACCTCGGTTTCGTTCACGCCACCATTAAACACTTTGATGAAGACCAGGCCCGCCAGGCGCGTATCACCCGCCTGCCCGGCGACCACAATGAAAATTCCAGGGAGAACTCGTGATGATTATTTCCGCCGCCAGCGACTATCGCGCCGCCGCACAGCGAATCCTGCCACCGTTTCTGTTCCACTACATCGACGGCGGCGCCTATGCCGAACATACCTTGCGCCGTAACGTTGAGGACCTCTCCGACGTGGCGCTCCGTCAGCGTATCCTGCGCAATATGTCGGACCTGAGCCTGGAAACGACCTTATTCAATGAGAAGCTGGCAATGCCGACGGCACTGGCGCCGGTTGGACTGTGCGGTATGTACGCACGCCGCGGTGAAGTGCAGGCGGCGGGCGCGGCGGACGACAAAGGCATCCCATTTACCCTGTCTACCGTTTCCGTCTGCCCGATTGAAGAGGTCGCCCCGACCATCAAGCGCCCGATGTGGTTCCAACTGTATGTCCTGCGCGACCGCGGCTTTATGCGCAATGCGCTGGAGCGCGCCAAAGCAGCGGGCTGCTCAACGCTGGTCTTCACCGTGGATATGCCGACGCCCGGCGCTCGCTACCGCGACGCCCATTCCGGGATGAGCGGTCCGAACGCCGCGATGCGCCGCTACTGGCAGGCGGCCACCCATCCGCAGTGGGCGTGGGACGTCGGCCTTAACGGTCGCCCGCACGATCTGGGTAATATCTCCGCTTACCTCGGTAAACCGACCGGTCTTGAGGATTACATCGGCTGGCTGGCGAATAACTTCGATCCGTCGATTTCCTGGAAAGACCTGGAGTGGATCCGCGATTTTTGGGACGGCCCGATGGTGATCAAAGGGATCCTCGATCCAGAAGATGCCCGCGATGCAGTACGCTTTGGCGCTGACGGCATTGTGGTCTCCAACCACGGCGGCCGCCAGCTTGATGGCGTGCTCTCTTCCGCGCGCGCCCTGCCGGCGATTGCCGATGCGGTCAAAGGCGATATTACCATCCTCGCCGACAGCGGTATTCGTAACGGTCTCGACGTCGTGCGGATGATCGCCCTTGGCGCCGATAGCGTGCTGTTGGGCCGCGCCTATCTGTATGCGTTGGCAACCCACGGCAAACAGGGGGTGGCGAATCTGCTGAACCTGATTGAGAAAGAGATGAAGGTGGCAATGACCCTGACCGGGGCAAAAACCATTAGCGAAATCAGCCGTGATTCGCTGGTGCAGAACGCCGAAGCGCTGCAGACGTTTCATGCGCTAAAGCAGGATAGCGCCGCTTAATTTCCTCGCCCGGCGCTTTCCCGCAGGGTGAGAGCCGGGCAAATATCTGCTATTCTGCCCGCGCAATGAAGAGCCTCATGAGACAGGGCAGTATGCTGAACATCGTATTATTCGAACCAGAAATCCCGCCGAACACCGGCAATATTATCCGCCTGTGCGCCAACACCGGCTTCAATCTGCATATCATTGAACCGATGGGCTTCGCCTGGGACGATAAGCGCCTGAGACGCGCCGGGCTGGACTATCACGAGTTCACCGCCGTACAGCGCCATGCAGATTACGCGGCGTTTGTCGCCAGCGCGAATCCACAGCGTCTGTTCGCTCTGACCACCAAAGGCACGCCCGCCCACAGCGCGGTAAGCTATCAGGATGGCGATTTTTTGATGTTTGGTCCGGAAACTCGCGGCCTGCCGGCCAGCATTCTCGATGCCCTACCGGCGGAGCAAAAAATCCGTATTCCGATGATGCCGGACAGCCGCAGCATGAATCTGTCAAACGCGGTGTCGGTCGTGGTATACGAGGCCTGGCGCCAGCTGGGATACCAGGGCGCCGTGTTGCGCAGCTAACCTGAGCGGTTCCCGGATTGCGGCGCGTTGCGCCTTATCCGGGCTACATCTCTGAGCTTAACGGCGGCAAATGGCAATAATTCAAATCCCGTCGCCGTACTCGAAGGTATGGTGTATCCCATTAAAATGCTGATCCATATCCATCGCGGGCTTATCGCTCTCCGGCTTGCCGACGATACGCGCCGGTACGCCTGCGGCGGTGGTATGCGGCGGAACCGGCTGCAGCACCACAGAACCCGCGCCAATCTTCGCGCCGCGCCCCACTTCGATATTGCCGAGGATCTTCGCCCCAGCGCCAATCATCACGCCTTCGCGAATTTTCGGGTGACGGTCGCCGCTGGTTTTACCGGTACCGCCGAGGGTGACGGATTGCAGAATCGATACGTCGTCTTCGATAACCGCCGTTTCGCCGACCACGATGCCAGTGGCGTGGTCCAGCATGATCCCACGGCCAATCTTCGCCGCCGGGTGAATATCAACCTGGAAAGAGACCGAAACCTGATTCTGCAGGAAAATCGCCAGCGCGCGGCGCCCCTGGTTCCACAGCCAATGACCAATGCGATAGGCCTGCAACGCGTGGAAGCCCTTCAGGTACAGCAGCGGCGTGGAATATTTATCGACCGCCGGGTCGCGGGTGCGCACGGCCTGAATATCGCAGGCGGCGGAGGCGATCATCTCCGGGTCGGCAGCGTAGGCCTCTTCCACCACTTCGCGAATGGCGATAGCCGGCATAATCGGCGAGGCCAGCTTGTTGGCCAGCATATAGCTCAGGGCGCTGCCCAGGTTTTCGTGCTTGAGTAACGTTGCGTGGTAAAAACTGGCGAGCATCGGCTCACAGTCCGCCAGGGCCCGGGCTTCGGCTTTAATATTGTTCCAGACGATATCCAGTTCTTCACACGGCATTGCATACTCCAGACGATAAGAATTATGACCGGCCAGTTCTTCGCTGACCGGGTCATTCAGGTGACAGACTTTCCCTGCGGCTAGTTGGCGCTGCGTTCGTCCTTGCGTGCGCGACCTAATAAGGTCAATGCTGCCTCGCGCGCAATTTTTCCGCAATACAATACCTGATAAATTTCCTCGGTTATTGGCATTTCGACACCTAAACGCTGCGCGAGAACGCGAACCTCTTTGGTATTGCGATAACCTTCAACCACCTGGCCAATCTGGTCCTGAGCGCTTTGCACGTCCATGCCCTGTCCGAGCATCAAGCCGAAGCGGCGATTTCGCGATTGGTTATCAGTGCAGGTCAGCACCAGGTCGCCCAGCCCCGCCATCCCCATGAAGGTTTCCGGATCGGCGCCCAGCGCCGCCCCGAGGCGGGACATTTCCACCAGCCCGCGGGTGATCAGCGCCGTACGCGCATTCGCGCCGAAGCCGATACCGTCAGACATCCCGGCGCCAATGGCGATCACGTTTTTCACCGCGCCGCCGAGCTGCACGCCGATAAAGTCCGGGTTGATGTAAACGCGAAAGCTTTTGCCGCAGTGCAGCAAGCGCTGTAGATCGTCAGCAAATTGCGGATCCGTCGCCGCCAGGGAAATCGCCGTCGGCAAGCCGGCGGCCAGCTCTTTGGCGAAAGTCGGGCCGGAGATCACCGCCAGCGGGATAGCATCGCCCAGCGCTTCACGCGCGACGTCCTGCAGCAGGCGGCCAGTTTCGGCCTCAAGGCCTTTCGTCGCCCACACCAGACGCGCGTCAGGGCGCATCAGCGGTTTAATTTGCCCCAGCACCTGACCGAAGACGTGGCTCGGCACCACCACGAGAATATCGCGACTGGCGGCCAGCGCCGTCGCTAAATCGCTCTCAAGGCGCAGCGTATCCGGGAAAGGGACATCAGGGAGGAAAGCGGCGTTGCAGCGATCGTGTTGCAGCGTCGCGATATGTTTCGGGTCATGGCCCCAGAGGACAACCTCGTGGCCATTTCTTGCCAGGGTGATGGCAAGAGCGGTGCCGTAAGAACCGGCACCGATCACAGTCATTGCAGCATTAAGCGCGTTCATCAGGCATCCTGATGTTGTTCAGCACCTTCGCCAGCCTGCTGTTGCAGATAGTTCATAAACAGCGCGTCAAAGTTCACCGGCGCAAGGTTCAGTTGCGGGAAGGTACCGCGGGAAACCAGGCTGGTGACGCATTCGCGAGCATACGGGAACAGGATGTTCGGGCAGTATGCGCCGAGGCAATGGGCCATCTGGTTGCCATCGATGCCCTCGATGGAGAAGATGCCGCCCTGCTGTACTTCGCACAGGAATGCGGTTTCTTCGCCCAGCGAAGCGGTTACGGTGACACGCAGCACCACTTCATAAACACCTTCAGCCAGCTGGCTGGAAGCGGTATCCAGATCAAGTTTAACTTCAGGCTGCCAATCTTTCTGGAAAACTTGCGGCGCATTCGGCGCTTCGAAGGAAACGTCCTTGGTGTAGATGCGCTGAATCTGGAAAGTCATTTCGGTGCTGTTTTGTTCTGACATAGTAAAACCCTTTCGTGTTGTCCTTAAATACGCCGCCCCGGGACGGGGAAAACGCAAAAATTAGCGCAAGAGGGGATCAAGTCCACCACGTGAATCAAGCGCATACAAGTCGTCACAGCCGCCAATGTGCTGCGCATCAATAAAAATCTGCGGAACCGTCGTCCGGCCGCTGCGCTGGATCATCTCTTCACGCTTCGCAGCATCGCCATCGATAGGCAGTTCGTTGAATGTCACGCCTTTGCTGTTCAACAGCGCTTTCGCGCGCACGCAGAACGGGCAGGTCGCTTTGGTATAGATCTCAATATTGGCCATGACTCACTCCTGTTTTTACCCCGAGGGATTTTACGCCGCAGACGCTCCCCCGCCGCCTGAGAGGTTATCGGGGGAACCGCTGCGCCATAACGACGCGGGGGTAAATTATTTGCCGCGAACCAGAGGCAGGTTTTCGCCGCTCCAGCCTGCGATGCCTTCTTTCAGTACAAAGACTTTTTCGAATCCGGCTTTATTCAGCGCGCTGGCAGGTTCTTGCGCCTGCATACCGGACCCATCAACAACTATAATGGGTTGTGCTTTGTGCTTTTCCAACTCGCCGACGTTATTTGCTTTGATATCAGCGGGCAGCAGGTTGATGGCGCCTGCAATATGGCCTTTACGGAAGTCGTCACGCTGACGCAGGTCGACAACAACGGCTTCTTCTTTGTTGATAAGACGCGTCGCTTCACCACGGGTAATGACTCTAACTTTCGACATCAACCCTTTAAAGGTGGTGAACAGTACCGCACCCAGCAGCGCGATCCACGCGATGCTCAGGACCGGGTGACGGCCGATGAATTGCATAATTTCTTGCATGGGGGGTTACAACTCCCGACTAAGTGATAAAAAAACCAGGGAAGGAGTATACCTGTGCATTGCGGCAAATACAGCCAGTGAGCGCGATGTAATGTATTTTCTGCGGCCCGTCACGAAAAAAAAGCCGTCTTCACCGTCGGCTCTGGCGTCGCCCCTTCTCTTTCTTTGATCTTTTACGGTGATTTGATCGATTCAGCTGTAGTAAAATTACGCAAATTTTCTGTCTTTGAGCATGAGGTTGTCGCAATGTCGGTTTCTAAAAAACCTATGGTACTGGTGATTCTGGATGGCTACGGCTACCGAGAAGACCAGCAGGATAACGCCATTTTCAGCGCTAAAACGCCGGTAATGGACGCACTGTGGGCTAAACGTCCGCACACCCTGATTGACGCATCCGGTCTGGAAGTCGGTCTGCCTGACCGCCAGATGGGCAACTCCGAAGTGGGTCACGTTAACCTCGGCGCGGGCCGTATCGTGTACCAGGACCTAACCCGTCTGGATGTTGAAATCAAAGAACGCACCTTCTTTGCCAACCCGGTACTGACTGGCGCGGTCGACAACGCCGCTGCCGCAGGCAAAGCGGTACATATCATGGGCCTGATGTCCCCTGGCGGCGTTCACAGCCACGAAGATCACATCATGGCGATGGTCGAGCTGGCCGCTGAGCGCGGCGCGGAGAAAATCTACCTGCACGCTTTCCTGGATGGCCGCGACACCCCGCCGCGTAGCGCTGAAGCGACGCTGGCGAAATTCGAAGCCAAATTCACCGCGCTGGGCAAAGGCCGCATCGCGTCTATCATCGGCCGCTACTACGCGATGGACCGCGACAACCGTTGGGATCGCGTGGAACAAGCCTATGATCTGATGACGCTGGCAAAAGGCGAATTCCAGGCCGATACCGCGGTTGCCGGTCTGCAGGCGGCCTACGCCCGTGATGAAAACGACGAATTCGTTAAAGCGACCGTTATCCGCGCCGCAGGCCAGGCCGATGCGGCGATGGAAGACGGCGACGCGCTGATCTTCATGAACTTCCGCGCCGACCGCGCGCGCGAAATCACCCGCGCCTTCGTTAACGCCGACTTCGACGGCTTCGCCCGCAAGAAAGTGGTTAACCTCGACTTCGTGATGCTGACCGAATACGCCGCAGACATCAAAGTGGCCTGCGCTTACCCGCCGACATCTCTGGTTAACACCCTGGGTGAGTGGATGGCGAAGCACGACAAAACTCAGCTGCGCATCTCTGAAACCGAGAAATACGCGCATGTTACCTTCTTCTTTAACGGCGGCGTAGAAGACCCGTTCAAAGGCGAAGACCGCATCCTGATTAACTCGCCGAAAGTGGCGACCTACGATCTGCAGCCGGAAATGAGCTCTGCCGAGCTGACCGAAAAACTGGTGGCGGCGATCAAAGGCGGCCAGTATGACACCATCATCTGCAACTACCCGAACGGCGATATGGTGGGACACACCGGCGTGATGGAAGCGGCGGTGAAAGCGGTTGAAGCGCTGGATCACTGTATCGAACAGGTAGCTCATGCCGTTGAATCCGTCGGCGGCCAGTTGCTGATCACCGCAGACCACGGCAACGCAGAGCAAATGCGCGATCCAGCGACCGGTCAGGCGCACACCGCGCACACTAACCTACCGGTTCCGCTGATCTACGTTGGCGACAAAAACGTGAAAGTAGCCGAAGGCGGCAAGCTTTCCGACATCGCGCCAACCATGTTGTCGCTGATGGGAATGGAAATCCCGCAAGAGATGACTGGCAAGCCGCTGTTCATCGTGGAATAATCCTTCCCCATGAGGGGAAAGGCGACTTATTCAATTACATGGATCGCAACGGCTGTTCGATCCGTTCTTTACGCCAGCGCGCTTAGCGCTGGCGTATTGCTGTGCGCCACATCCGCTCACGCCGATGATCGCGACCAGTTGAAATCCATTCAGGCCGATATCGCCGCCAAACAGCGCGCGATTCAGCAGCAACAACAGCAACGCTCTTCCCTGCTCGCGCAGCTGAAAGCGCAGGAAGAGGCGATCTCCGCTGCCGCACGTAAGCTTCGTGAAACCCAGGACACGCTGAACCAGCTCAATAAGCAGATCGACGACATGAATGCGTCTATCGCCAAACTGGAGCGCCAGCGCGCCTCGCAGGAGCGTAATCTGGCCGCCCAGTTGGATGCCGCCTTCCGCCAGGGGCCGCACACCGGCATGCAGATGATCCTCAGCGGCGAAGAAGGGCAGCGTAACCAGCGCCTGCAGGCCTATTTCGGTTACTTCAACCAGGCCCGCCAGGAGACTATCGCCCAGCTTAAGCAGACGCGCGAAGAAGTCGCGGTGCAAAAATCAATGCTGGAAGAAAAGCAAAGCCAGCAACAGACGCTGGTTTACGAGCAAAAAGCGCAGCAAGCCAAGCTTGAACAGGCGCGTAACGAGCGTAAAAAGACGCTCTCCAGCCTTGAATCCTCCATCCAGAAAGGCCAACAGCAGCTCAGCGAAATGCGGGCCAACGAATCGCGCCTGCGCGGCCGCATCGCCCAGGCAGAAGCGGCAGCCAAAGCCCGCGCCGATCGTGAAGCTCGCGATGCCCAGGCAGTGCACGACCGTCAGCAGGAAGCCTCCCGTAAAGGCACAACCTATAAACCAACCGAAAGCGAACGTTCGCTGATGTCGCGAACCGGCGGCCTCGGCGCGCCGCGCGGGCAGGCCTTCTGGCCGGTACGCGGAACAATTCTTCATCGTTATGGCGAACAGCTGCAAGGTGAACTACGTTGGAAAGGAATGGTTATCGCGGCGTCTGAAGGCACCGAGGTCAAAGCCATTGCCGATGGTCGGGTGATCCTCGCCGACTGGCTGCAGGGTTACGGCCTGGTCGTAGTCGTTGAACACGGCAAAGGCGACATGAGTCTTTACGGCTATAACCAAAGCGCGCTGGTCAGCGTCGGTACTCAGGTCCGCGCGGGCCAGGCTATCGCGCTCGTAGGCAGCAGCGGCGGTCAGGGTCGTCCGTCACTCTATTTCGAAATTCGCCGCCAGGGTCAGGCGGTCAATCCACAGCCGTGGTTGGGAAGATAAGTTTTGCTTCAATTTCGCATGATTGCACTTGCTGTAGCCGGTTCGCTGGCTACGGCGGCGCCGGTTTTCGCCGGCAAACTCTCTATCGTCATCGATGATTTCGGCTATCGTCCGCAAACGGAAAACCAGGTACTGGCGCTGCCGCCCACGATTTCCGTCGCCGTGTTGCCAAACGCGCCCCACGCCCGGGAAATGGCGACCAAAGCACATAACCTGGGTCATGAAGTGCTGATCCACTTGCCGATGGCGCCAATCAGTAAACAGCCGTTGGAAAAAGACACCCTACGCCCGGATATGAGCAGCGCCGAGATCGAGCGCATCATCCGCGAAGCCTACGGCAAAGTGCCGTACGCCGTAGGGCTGAACAACCATATGGGCAGCGCCATGACTTCTAACCTGTTCGGCATGCAGAAGGTGATGCAGGCGCTGGAGCGCTACAACCTCTATTTCCTCGATAGCGTCACCATCGGCAATACCCAAGCTATGCGAGCCGCGCAGGGCACCGGTGTGAAGGTCATCAAGCGTAAGGTGTTCCTTGACGATACACAGAATGAGGCGGATATCCGCAACCAGTTCAACCGCGCCATCGCGCTGGCGCGCCGCAACGGCTCAGCCATTGCCATTGGCCATCCGCATCCTTCGACGGTGCGGGTGTTGCAGCAGATGGTGTACAGCCTGCCGCCGGATATTACGCTGGTGCGCCCGAGCAGCCTGTTGAACGAGCCGCAGGTCGATAACTCAACGCCGGGCAACGCCCTGCCGCCTGCGCAGAATGTGCCGCAGCAGCAGAAACCGCGTAACCCGTTCCACGGCGTGAAGTACTGCAAGCCTAAGCGCCCGCTGGATCCGGTGAATGCCAGTCGCTTCTTTAACATTCTCAGCGAAAGTATCAGCCAGAGCGCGCTGGTACAGTATTATCAGTTAAAATGGCAAGGCTGGGATAGCCCCACCAACTAGTTCTGCTCAGGGATCCGTGCGCTTCTCCGTCACGGTTCCCTGCTGCCTGCTATCATGGGCATACCAGGCTTTGAAATACTTCATAAAGCTATACAAGGTGGCGTATAACCCGGTTACCGCCCCGACCTTGCCGTTACGCCACGCCCCGCTGAACAGATACCACTTAAAAAACGCGCCGATCGCGCTAATAATCCCGCGACTAATTGACGGCCTGACCTTCTGCGTCTTCACCAGGCGGGTGGTATAGCTATTGAGCTTGTTAAACACCTCATGCAGAGAATAAAAGGTATCGTGGCGGACAGCTCCCGGCAGCCTGGTGGACGTCAGGTGGCCAACGACCTGGTCGTCCACCGGGCGCAGGTTAAACGCGGCCTGACGGCGGTTGAAGAGGCGTACCGGATAATCGGGTGATGAGACGGGATAAATCGTTCGCACCTGTTCGCCAAGCACGAACCAGTAACGCGACAGGCGCCACGCGCAGCTGGGATCCGGCTCATCTCCCGCTTTAAGCGCCTGAATCGCCGCGACAACTTCTTGATCAAGAATTTCATCGCTATCCATGCACAGCACCCAGTCATGAGTCGCCAGCGACGTCGCATAGTTCATCTGCGCGCCATGAGCGGCGTACGGGTGATGGTGGACCGTTAAACCAAACTGCTGGCATATTCGCAACGTCTCATCCGTGCTTCCGGAATCAACGACAATAAACTCATCCGCCACCCGCAACAGAGGTGGCAATACTTCCCGTAATAAGCGGGCTGAATTACAGGTAAGCAAGCATACTGAGAGCTTAAACATAGTGTTTATAAGGGTAAACGGAGATTAAACAAACTGTATAAACGAATAAGCAAAAAATCGATGTATAAATAGTGCGATGGCGATGAGAGATCGTAAAAATGTTATCTAAATCTAAATAAAAAGCGCCCGCAGGCGCTTTAAGTATTGATGAAAAGGCCAGCGTGAAGCTTAATCCCAGCTCAGCACCACTTTGCCAGACTGGCCGGAGCGCATCGCATCGAAACCTTTCTGGAAGTCGTCAATGCCGAAACGGTGGGTGATGATCGGTGAAAGATCCAGACCAGACTGGATCAGCGCCGCCATCTTGTACCAGGTTTCGAACATTTCACGTCCGTAAATTCCTTTGATGAACAGCCCCTTAAAGATAACCTTGGTCCAGTCGATAGACATATCCGACGGCGGGATCCCCAGCATCGCAATACGACCGCCGTGGTTCATGGTATCGAGCATGGTGCGGAACGCCGGCGGCGCGCCGGACATCTCCAGACCGACGTCAAAGCCTTCGGTCATCCCCAACTCCGCCATCACATCGTTGAGATTTTCTTTGGCCACGTTGACCGCGCGGGTAACGCCCATTTTGCGCGCCAGTTCCAGACGGTATTCGTTAACATCGGTAATCACGACATTGCGCGCGCCGACATGTTTCGCCACCGCTGCCGCCATCACGCCGATCGGGCCGGCGCCGGAAACCAGCACATCTTCGCCGACCAGGTCGAAGGAGAGCGCGGTATGCACGGCGTTGCCGAACGGGTCGAAGATGGACGCCAGGTCGTCAGAGATATTGTCCGGGATTTTAAAAGCGTTAAAGGCCGGGATCACCAGATATTCCGCGAAACAACCCGGGCGGTTGACGCCCACGCCGATGGTATTACGGCACAGATGCGTGCGCCCGCCGCGGCAGTTACGGCAGTGTCCACAGGTAATATGCCCTTCGCCGGAAACACGATCGCCAAGCTTAAATCCGCGCACCTCCTGGCCGATACCCACCACTTCCCCCACGTACTCATGCCCTACCACCATCGGTACCGGGATAGTTTTCTGCGACCATTCATCCCAGTTGTAGATGTGCACGTCGGTACCGCAAATCGCGGTTTTACGGATTTTAATCAGCAGATCGTTATGGCCGACTTCCGGTTCCGGTACGTCGGTCATCCAGATGCCTTCTTCCGCTTTCAGTTTGGATAACGCTTTCATCTTGCACCCTTATTAGGCGATGACGCCCAGTTGTTTGCCGATGCGGGTAAAGGCTTCCACCGCATGTTCAATTTGTTCAGGGGTATGCGCCGCCGACATCTGGGTGCGAATACGCGCCTGGCCTTTTGGTACCACCGGATAGAAGAAGCCGGTGACGTAAATACCTTCTTTCTGCAGTTCGCGCGCGAACGCCTGCGCGATAGTCGCTTCGCCGAGCATCACCGGGATAATCGCGTGATCGGCGCCCGCGAGGGTAAAGCCCGCGGCGGTCATTTTTTCACGGAACAGACGCGCATTAGCCCACAGGCGATCGCGCAGTTCGCTACCCGATTCAACCATCTCCAGCACTTTGATGGAGGCTGCGACGATCGCCGGTGCCAGGGAGTTGGAGAACAGATACGGGCGGGAGCGCTGACGTAGCCATTCGACCACCTCTTTACGCGCGGCGGTGTAGCCGCCGGACGCGCCGCCCAGCGCCTTACCCAGCGTACCGGTGATAATGTCGACGCGGCCCATTACATCGCAATATTCATGGGAACCGCGGCCATTCTCGCCCACAAAGCCGACAGCGTGGGAGTCATCGACCATCACCAGCGCATCGTATTTATCCGCCAGATCGCAGACGCCTTTCAGGTTGGCGATAACGCCATCCATTGAGAAGACGCCGTCGGTGGCGATCAGCACGTGACGCGCACCACCTTCGCGCGCTTCTTTCAGACGCGCTTCCAGCTCCTGCATGTCGTTGTTGGCGTAGCGGAAACGCTTAGCTTTACACAGACGTACGCCATCGATAATCGACGCATGGTTCAGCGCATCGGAGATAATTGCATCTTCCGGCCCCAGCAGCGTTTCAAACAGGCCGCCGTTGGCATCGAAGCAAGAGGAATACAGAATCGCGTCTTCCATACCGAGGAAATCAGCCAGCTTCTTCTCAAGCTGCTTATGGGTGTCCTGGGTGCCGCAGATGAAGCGCACGGAGGCCATCCCGAAGCCGTGGCTGTCCATGCCGGATTTCGCCGCCGCAATCAGTTCCGGGTGGTTAGCCAGACCCAGATAGTTATTGGCACAGAAGTTAATGACGTGGCTGTCGCCGACGGTGATGTCCGCCTGCTGGGCCGAAGTAATGATACGTTCTTCTTTAAACAACCCTTCCGCGCGCGCGGTATCCAGGTCATTGGTTAACTGTTTGTAGAAATCACCACGCATTGCAACTCTCCAGATTCGGCAAAATTTGGCACATATTACCCAAAGCTATACGTTGATACGAGATGATGCATGCCTGAATGAATTTTTTGCAGCATAAATCACGCGCGGCCAGCACCTTTTAGGCGAATGGCTGAAGCCTTTCTGATGTAGTGATATGATATGAGTATTCGTGTCCGGATTATCTCTGGACGCTCTACTTCAAAGGTACAGTTATGATCATCGTAACCGGCGGCGCAGGCTTTATCGGCAGCAACATCGTTAAAGCGCTGAACGACAAAGGCATCACCGATATTCTGGTTGTAGACAATCTGAAAGACGGCACCAAATTCGTAAACCTGGTGGACCTGAACATCGCTGACTACATGGATAAAGAAGACTTTCTGATCCAGATTATGGCGGGCGAAGAGTTCGGCGAAATCGAAGCGGTATTCCACGAGGGCGCCTGCTCTTCCACCACAGAGTGGGACGGCAAGTACATGATGGACAACAACTATCAGTACTCCAAAGAGCTGCTGCATTACTGTCTGGAGCGTGAAATTCCGTTCCTGTACGCCTCCTCCGCCGCCACCTACGGCGGGCGCACCAGCGACTTTATCGAGTCGCGCGAATATGAACAGCCGCTGAACGTTTACGGCTACTCTAAATTCCTGTTCGACGAATACGTCCGCCAGATCCTGCCGGAAGCGGATTCGCAAATCGTCGGTTTCCGCTATTTCAACGTCTATGGGCCGCGCGAAGGTCACAAAGGCAGCATGGCGAGCGTGGCTTTCCACCTCAACACCCAGTTGAATAATGGCGAAAGTCCGAAACTGTTCGAAGGCAGCGACGGCTTCAAACGCGACTTCGTCTATGTTGGCGACGTCGCCGCCGTGAACCTGTGGTTCTGGGAAAACGGCGTTTCCGGTATCTTCAACCTCGGCACCGGCCGCGCGGAGTCCTTCCAGGCCGTCGCCGACGCGACGCTGGCGTACCACAAAAAAGGCAGCATCGAGTACATCCCGTTCCCGGACAAACTGAAAGGCCGCTACCAGGCATTCACTCAGGCTGATCTGACTAACCTGCGTAAAGCAGGCTATGACAAACCGTTCAAAACCGTCGCCGAAGGCGTAACGGAATACATGGCCTGGCTCAATCGCGACGCGTAAGAAACAAGCATGAAAATTTTGGTGATAGGCCCGTCTTGGGTGGGCGACATGATGATGTCGCAAAGTCTTTATCGTACGCTCAGGGCGCGCTATCCCCAGGCGATTATCGACGTGATGGCACCGGCCTGGTGCCGTCCGTTGTTATCGCGCATGCCGGAAGTCAACGAAGCGATCGCCATGCCGCTGGGCCACGGCGCTCTGGCGATTGGCGAACGTCGCAAACTCGGCCACAGCCTGCGCGAGCGTCGTTACGATCGCGCTTATGTGCTGCCGAACTCGTTTAAATCCGCGCTCGTTCCTTTCTTCGCCAACATCCCGCTGCGCACCGGTTGGCGCGGCGAGATGCGCTACGGCCTGCTCAACGATGCCCGCGTGCTGGACAAAGACGCCTGGCCGTTAATGGTGGAACGTTACGTGGCGCTGGCCTACGACAACGGCGTGATGCGTTGCGCGAAAGATCTGCCGCAACCGCTGCTGTGGCCGCATCTGCAGGTCAACGAAGGCGAAAAATCGCAGGCCTGCAACGCCTTTAATCTCTCCGCCGATCGCCCGATGATCGGTTTCTGCCCCGGCGCTGAGTTCGGTCCGGCAAAACGCTGGCCGCACTACCACTATGCCGCGCTGGCGAAACAGCTTATCGATGATGGCTATCAGGTCGTACTCTTTGGCTCGGCAAAAGATAACGATGCGGGCAAAGAGATCATCGCCACGCTCAGCACCGAACAACAGGCCTGGTGTCGCAATCTGGCCGGTGAAACCCAACTGGAGCAAGCCGTGATCCTGATTGCCGCCTGTAAGGCCGTGGTCAGTAACGATTCAGGGCTGATGCACGTCGCCGCTGCGCTGGACCGCCCGCTGGTCGCGCTGTACGGCCCCAGCAGCCCGGACTTTACCCCGCCGCTGTCGCATAAAGCGCGCGTTATCCGCCTGATTAGCGGCTATCACAAAGTGCGTAAAGGCGATGCCGCCGAAGGTTACCACCAGAGTCTGATCGATATTACCCCGGAGCGCGTGCTGCAAGAGCTGAACGAACTGTTGACGGAAAAAACAGAGCACGAGGAAGCGTAACGGATGCGGGTATTGATCGTAAAAACCTCCTCCATGGGCGACGTGTTGCACACGCTGCCCGCGCTGACCGACGCCGCACAGGCAATCCCCGGCATCCGTTTCGATTGGGTGGTTGAAGAGGGCTTCGCGCAGATCCCTTCGTGGCATGAAACCGTCGACCGGGTTATTCCGGTGGCGATTCGTCGCTGGCGCAAAGCCTGGTTTTCCGCGCCCATCAAAGCCGAAAGAAAAGCCTTTCGCGAGGCCGTACAGGCGGTAAAGTACGATGCGGTCATCGACGCCCAGGGGCTGGTGAAAAGCGCCGCCCTGATCACCCGTCTGGCGCGCGGCATCAAGCATGGTATGGACTGGCAATCCGCCCGCGAGCCGCTGGCAAGCCTGTTCTATAACCGTCGCCACGCTATTGCCGTCCAGCAGCACGCGGTGGAGCGCACACGCGAGCTGTTCGCCAAAAGCCTGGGCTATGCCAGGCCGCAAACGCAGGGTGATTACGCCATCGCTCGCCACTTTATTCGCCCGGATGATTCCGCAGCACAGCCGTATCTGGTGTTCCTGCACGCCACCACCCGCGATGATAAGCACTGGCCGGAAGACCGTTGGCAAGCGCTGCTCGACCTGCTGGCCGGGAGCGGCGTGCGGATTAAGCTGCCGTGGGGCGCGCCGCACGAAGAAGCCCGGGCGAAACGGCTGGCGGAAGGGCGCGATAATGTCGACGTGCTGCCACGCATGAGCCTTGAGCAAGTCGCGCAGATCCTGGCTGGCGCGCGCGGCGTGGTGTCCGTCGACACTGGCCTGAGCCATCTGACTGCAGCGCTCGATAAACCTAATTTCACGCTCTACGGCCCAACCGATCCGGGACTGATTGGCGGGTACGGTCAAAATCAGCATATTGTTCGCCCGCCACATGGTAACCGCACCGGCGACATTACCGCCGAGCACATTCAGCAACTGCTGCAAGCGCAGGGACTCGTGTAATGGGATCACTGTTCAAGCAAATCTATCGCTATACCCGCCCCCGGACCTACCGCCACAATGAAAACTTGTGGCCATGGGTAAAAATTCGTCGGGCGGAAAGCGGCGAAATTTGCGCCTTACGCTACAAAGGCAAATCCGTTCCCTTAGTGGATTTAACCTCGCTACGCAATAGCATGCAGGGTGAAGTGCTGCTAACGGCGACAGGCCCCTCAACGCGCGATATTGACTTCTCACGACTGCCGGAACACATACCGGTGATGGGGGTTAATGGCGCGTGGCATCTGTCCAATAGCTTAACGTTTTCACTCTATACCATTGTTGATATGGAGTTTTTCGATAAGAAGCCGGAGATCATTCGCGATATCGTCCGTCAACGCGGCATTTTGTTGTTCACCACCATGCACGGCATCGCCAAAATTCTCGATCGCTATGCTGATGACCTGCAATGCCGTTTAGCGCTTATCGAGGACGGTTGCTATAAGATTTATCAGCCCAGGGTCGCCAATAGCGCGATACAGCAAGCCTATCAACATATTGATACCTTGCGCTTCGCTCCCCAGCGGCCCGATGTGTGCTTTAGCACCGATATTCGTCAGGGGATTTTTGATGCCGGTACGGTGGTCTATTGGGCCTTGCAAATACTGGCCTGGCTTGGTTTCAAAACGATTCTGATAAGCGGTCTGGACATGACCAATTTCAGCCAGCCGCGTTTCTACGAAACACAGCAGGAAAAACTGCCTTCATACCTGGCGGCGAAAGTCGATAACCTCGTTATGCCCTCCTTTGCCCATGCGGCCAACGTGCTGCAACAACACCAGATTCGAGTGATTAACTTCTCTCCGGAGAGCGCAGTACCAGAAACAATTTTCCAGAAGGTTTCATTTAATGAGTACTTTGAAAATAAATAACTATGCCAGACAGGGTTACACTGTCGTTTTCCCTTTATTTTTATTTTTCAGCGCCATTTTCTGCATGTCGACCCGGGCGAATAACCTTCTGCATTTATCCATCTTACTGCTTTTGTTATCGCTGTTTCGCCAGGAGAATCGACAGGCCCTGGCTGAGATTTTTCGTGAACAGTGGCAAACATGGGCGCTATTGGTCGTGTTCTTTGTCTACTTTGCCCTCAGCAATATCTGGGGAAAAACTCCGCAGAATATTGATTCGCCGCTCACCCATGGCATCTATTTGATATTCTATCTGCTGCTCATGTTAACCCTGTTAGAGCAGCCGCACACCCGACGTTTAGCCCTGCTTTCCGTCGTCGGCGGCATCACCGTCCTTTCTCTCTGGACGCTGATTGTCGACCATACCCTGGTGTTAACCGTCCGTCAGGTCTCCGCCGAAAACCCTGGGCCGACCAACGTTATCGACCTGGCAGGCTACTGTGGTGTTGGCATTTTAATTAGCGCGATGCTGTTAAAAGAAAAGGGGAGCCACCTGCTGTATATCCCTATCGCCATCATGCTGGTGATGTTGCTGCTGACCCAAAGCCGGGGGCCGCTGATTGCGCTGGTATTAGCCCTCTGTTGTACTCTTCATCTGCAGGTATTCACCCGCCGCAATCTGCTTGCCGCAATCGCGCTGGTGATTGTGGTGGCGTTGGTCTTCATGCTGACGCCGGTGGGCGATATGCTGCTGGAGCGGTTTGAAGAACTGGGTACCCAAAGCGGCCTGCGCCTCAGTATCTGGCACCATACGCTAATGGAAGTCGCTGGTCAGCCCTGGCTAGGCCGCGGAATAGGCTATGAGCTGAACTTTATCAATTACAGCACTGAACATATCACCACCACCCATAGCGTATACTTTGGCGCGCTGCTGAAGGGGGGCATCATTGGTCTGCTACTGCTGCTCGCCGTCATTGCCTGTGGATTATGGCGGGCATGGCGCAAACGCCGCGATGATAGCCGTTACGGGCTGGCCATGTTGATTTTTGCGCTGGTGTTTATGGCATCGCAGGGCATGTTTATTATCAGCAACCCACGGGAAACCTGGATTCTCTTCTGGCTGCCGATGGCCATTGCGCTCAGCAAAAGCCTGCAGGCAAAACGCGAAAACCAGGTCGGATAACGCGAGCGGAATGTTGCGGAAGACAATGTTGTTTTCCGCAACAGACGTTCAAGGTACGCCTGGTTTTATTACAGCGCCCGCTTCTGTTGGTAATACTCAGCCAACGTCATTCCTCTCACCTGCGGCGCCAGCCAGCTAAAGAACGCCTCCAGATCGGCATATAAACGCTCGATATCCTGCTCATTCTTAAAGGTCGGGCTCCCACCCGGCATATACTCGGAAGAGTGCAGCATATATTCGACGTAATCATTACCCTGCGCCAGCGTCTGCTGAACCACCTTTTTCATGGTTTCCACATTGCCGCCCATCGGACGCAGCCAGTGTACGGATGGCGAACGCACTTTCCCGCGCAGGCGATCGTAGCCCTGCTTCACGCTATTCATCCATGCCGAGTGCTTGTACTGAATGCTCATCGGCACTTCCAGCAGCGGGGAATGCCCTTCGCGACTGATATCCTGTTCATCAAGGAAATAGGCATGCTGCGGGAAGCGGCGATAATCGGTACCGCCATCGCCCTGCGGCGCACCCATGGCGGTTTTCCAGTTTACCCGAGGCGTGACCGAGCAATCCACCAGATAACCATACTCCACCAGCAGGCGCGCATAGCGCTCATCAAACGCCCAACGCCCGGCGCGATGGCTGACCATCTTCGTCTGGAAGGTGTCTTCCAGTAAACGGGTCATGTAGTCGACTTTCTCGCGCATCGCGGCATCGCTGTATTCAATGAGATAAGGCTTATGACGCCAGTCATCGGCGGTCAGCGGCTCGGTCGGCGGACTGTTCCAGGCGTGCAGGTGCATGCCGATTTCCGCAGTGCCGCGGGCAATCACATCTTTAGCAAATTCGATATAAAAAGGGTCGATGGCCATTTCATAATTGGTCAAATAGACCGGTTTGAAGCCATACTTTTCGCAAAGCTGCTGAAAACGCGGGAGATAGCGCGCATTCTCCGTAGTGATGCTGTCATGTTTCTGCCAGAGGTTATCACCCTCTGTATCAATCGTGATGAGAAATGCGGGATTGTGCACGAAAACGTCCTCAGGCCATACGTATCGGCTCATGGTAGAGCAATACAACGCTTCTCTCAATCTACGTGATCCCCTAGAATCGGAACCCTTATCCTGGATGAAGAACAGAGTATGACGCCTGAAACCCTCTCCCCCAGCCAACAGAACCCGGCGCGGATCCTGGTCATTAAGCTGCGCCACCATGGCGACATGTTGTTGATCACGCCGCTTATTCACGCTCTCAAACAGCAGTATCCCGCCGCTTGCGTCGATGTACTGCTCTATGCTGAGACCCGGGACATGCTGGCGGCAAACCCGGAGATTAACCAGATTTACGCGATCGATCGTAGCTGGAAAAAGCAGGGTAAAGGGCATCAGCTCAAGATGGAATGGCAGCTCATCCGCACTCTGCGCCAGCAGCGCTACGATATGGTGCTCAACCTTGCCGACCAGTGGCCCAGCGCGATCATCAGCAAATTAACCGGTGCGGCGACACGTATCGGCTTTGATTTCCCTAAGCGCCGCCACCCGTTCTGGCGCTATTGCCACACCGCGCTGGCCTCAACGTCGCAGCACAACCAGCTGCATACCGTGCAGCAGAACCTCTCTATCCTGGCGCCGCTGGGAGTCGAGATTGACGACGCGCCGGCGCGGATGGGCTACAGCGAATCGGACTGGGTCGGCAGCCGCGCGCTGCTGCCGGACGGCTTTCAGGAAAACTACATCGTTATTCAACCGACCTCGCGCTGGTTCTTTAAATGTTGGCGCGAAGAGCGCATGAGCGCGCTGATTAACGCGCTCTCGGAGGATGGTTACGCCGTCGTGCTTACCTCTGGCCCCGATGCGAAAGAAAAAAAGATGGTGGAGAACATCATCGCTGGCTGCCCGCAGGCGCGGCTGTACTCGTTAGCCGGTCAGCTGACGCTCCGACAGCTGGCGGCGGTGATCGCTCACGCCCGCCTGTTTATCGGCGTCGACTCCGTACCCATGCATATGGCGGCGGCGCTGGGCACGCCGCTCGTGGCCCTGTTCGGCCCATCAAAGCTAACCTTCTGGCGGCCATGGCAGGCGAAGGGCGAGGTAATTTGGGCTGGCGACTTCGGCCCACTGCCCGACCCTGACGCGATCAACACCAACACCGAAGAACGTTATCTCGATTTAATCCCTACCGACGCGGTGATCGCGGCGGCGAAAAAGGTACTGGCATGAGTAAATTCAGGCTGGCTCTGGTGCGGCAAAAATATCGCCCGGACGGCGGCGCGGAGCGGTTTGTCTCCCGCGCGCTGGAAGCCCTCGACAGCAGTAATCTGGAACTGAACGTTATCACCCGCGAATGGCAGGGGCCGGTTAAGCCTGACTGGAATATTCACATCTGCAACCCACGTAAGTGGGGACGTATCAGCCGCGAGCGTGGCTTTGCCAACGCCGCGCGCGAACTCTGGCAACGTGAATCATTCGATCTGGTGCAGAGCCATGAACGTATTCCCGGCTGCGATCTGTACCGCGCCGGCGACGGTGTCCATCGTCGCTGGCTGCAACAGCGTTCACGCATTTTGCCCGCCTGGAAAAGCCGCCTGCTGTTCGCCGACCGCTACCACCGCTACGTGATGCAGGCGGAGCGCGAGATGTATCAGGATGCGCACCTGCGCGGGGTGATTTGCAATGCGGAGATGATCAAACAGGAAATCATCGAAGACTTCGGCCTCCCGGCGGACAAAATCCACGTCATCTATAACGCCATTGATAACCAGCGTTTCCTGCCGCCGGGCGAAGAAACCTTTACCGCATTACGCGCCAAATGGCAGCTGCCGTTGCAGGCAACCTGCCTGATTTATGTCGGTTCCGGCTTTGAACGTAAAGGGCTGGATGCGGCAATCCGCGCCATCGCGCCTACCGATCGTTATCTGTTGGTGGTCGGCAAAGACAAAGAACAGAGTCGCTATCAGCAGTTGGCAAAATCGCTGAACTGCGAAGATCGCGTGCGCTTCTTCGGTATGCAGTCCGAAACGCTGCCGTTTTATCAGATGGCCGACGGTCTCCTGCTGCCAACGCTGTACGACCCGTTCCCCAACGTGATCCTTGAAGCGATGGCCTGCGGCCTGCCGGTGATCACTACGACCGGCTGCGGCGGCGCGGAGTTCATCATCGAGGGCAGTAACGGCTACGTCTGCGATGCGCTGGATATCGCCGCGTTACAGCAGGCGGTCATGGCGCTGCCCGCGCGCGCGCTGGGTTCCTCTGAAGGCGCCCGCGCCCGCGAACGCATTATGACCTGCACCAGCGAGCGACTCTCAACGCAGCTGCTTTCCCTTTATCAGGATCTGGTGAAATAACGATGCGCATACTGTTTGTTATCGATGGTCTGCCGGGCGGCGGCGCGGAAAAGGTGGTGCTCACGCTGGCGGAACATTTTCTCAGCCAGGGTGAGCAGGTGTCGCTGTTTTCGCTGCGTGACGTGTGCGATTACCCGCTGCCTGAAGGACTGGATTATCAGGTCATTGCCGATCGCTGCCGCAAACCGTGGCGTAAGCTGACCGAACTCTCCCGCCGTGCGCGCCAGCTTGATCGCGCGGTTGAAACCGCGGAACAACAAGGGCGCTTCGATCTGGTGCTGTCGAATCTGCACAAAACCGATCGTATCGTCGCGCGCAGTCGGACGCTGGACGGGCGTAACGTCTGGTTCTGTCTGCACGGCGTCTTCTCCACTTCCTACCTGGGTCATCGCACCGGTTTTGACCGCTGGATGAAACAGCAGAAAATCAAGCGGGTATACCAGGGACGCAACGTCGTGACCGTCTCTGACGCCGTCGGCAAGGATCTGGTCGAGCAATTCGCACTTCGCCCTGCACAGCTCCAAACCATTTATAACCCGTTCGATATCGCCGCCATTCGCGCGGCAGCGGATGCCCCGGCCGACATTCCGCAAGGGGATTACCTCATCCATGTCGGCCGCTTCCATCCGGGCAAACGCCACGACCGATTGATTGAAGCTTACGCCCAAAGCGGTATCGCCGCGCCGCTGGTGCTGTTGGGTCAGGGCAAAGCGGAACAAGAGCAGCGGCTTCGCCAGCTGGCGCAACAGTTGCATGTCGGCGATCGCGTACTGTTTAAAGGTTTCCAGAAAAACCCGCTGCCGTGGATTAAACACGCGCGCATGCTGACGCTCAGCTCCGATAGCGAAGGGTTTGGCAACGTTATTGTTGAAGCGCTGTTGCTCAATACGCCAGTCGCCAGCACCCGCTGTCCTGGGGGGGTTGTCGAAATCCTCACCGGCGAATTGTCCCGTGGCCTGGCGGACCTCAACAGTTCTGCGCTAGCCCAGACGATGCAAAGCATTTACCATAGCCCGCCGGTTATCGATTCCGCCGCGCTGGAAAAATTCAGCGTTGAGTCGATTTGCCAACAGTACCGTCAGCTGCGCAGCGCCTGACATCGTTTTTTAACCAGGATCGAATGAGTTATGAGTCAAACGCCTTTATTGAGCATCGTGGCTGCCGTGTATAACGGTGAGAAATTCCTTGCGCAATTCTTTGAATGCCTCGAGCAACAGCAGCTGGCAAGCTATGAGCTGATTCTGGTGAACGACGGTTCGACCGACGGCAGCCTGGCGGTTATCGATCAATGGAAAGGCCGCCTGCAGAACGTCATCGTGCTGGAGCAGGAAAACCAGGGCGTCTCGGTGGCGCGTAATACCGGCATGGCGGCGGCAACCGGCAAATATCTCGCCTTCCCGGACATTGATGATAAGTTCTATCCCGGCATGTACCGCACGCTGCTGGAAATGGCGGAGAACGGCAATCTTGACGTCGCGACCTGCAACGGCCGCTACGTGTATGAAAGCCGCGATGACATTCACCCGATTTTCCCGCCGGAACGTCTGCAGTCTACCGGCGTCCTGCCAGGCCACGTCTGGCTGAAGCAGGCGCTCGACTCACGTAAGTTCCTGCACGTCACCTGGCTGAACATCTATCGCCGCGATTTCATTAACCAGCACCATTTCCACTTTGAACCGGGGCTGCGCCACCAGGACATTCCCTGGACGACAGAAGCGCTACTGGCCGCCGAGCGCGTGCAGTACACCAGCGAGCAGTTTTACGACTACTACATCCACTCGGAATCGGTGTCGCATAAGCCGGACAACGACGAGACGCTGATGCGCTCGGCGCGCCACTATATGAAGATTCTTGAAATGCTGAGCGTCATCAACCAGCGCTATCCGGATAAAGTTCGCCATATTCCGGCCTGCCGCTGGCAGATAGCCAAAGAAGGTCTGGGGATTATTCACACCTTCGACTGCATGAAAGATGAGTCGAAAAAGCATATTATCATTAAAGAATTCTTCGAACGCGGCATCTGGCGCCTGATCTGGACCAACGCCTGCACGTTCCGTTTGCGCTGGCGTTTGGGACGCCGCTATTTGCGCATCAAGCGCTATCTCAACGCGGCATAGGTAGAAATCCCTTTGTTTCCGCCAAAGAGATAGCTTTACGCGGGTTAAATGCTTAGAATTTGCCCGCAAAAAACATAAAACGGATAAATAGTTTGGAATTGCTTTATACCACCCTACTCTACCTCATTCAGCCGCTGGTGTGGCTGCGACTGCTGCTGCGCAGCCGTAAGGCCCCTGCCTACCGTAAACGCTGGGCTGAACGTTATGGCTTCTGTCAAAACAAGGTAGAGCCGGATGGCATTCTGCTGCACTCCGTCTCCGTCGGCGAAACGCTGGCGGCTATCCCGCTGGTGCGCGCCCTGCGCCACCGATATCCGTCGCTGCCAATTACCGTCACCACCATGACGCCAACCGGCTCGGAACGTGCCATGTCCGCGTTCGGCAAAGACGTTCATCATGTCTATCTGCCGTATGACCTGCCCTGCGCCATGAATCGCTTCCTCAACAGCGTGCAGCCGAAACTGGTCATCGTCATGGAAACCGAGTTGTGGCCGAATATGGTCGCGGCGTTGCACAAACGCAAAATTCCGCTGGTGATCGCCAACGCGCGCCTGTCGGAACGTTCCGCCAAAGGCTATGCCAAACTCGGTGGCTTCATGCGTCGCTTGTTAAGCCGTATTACGCTTATTGCCGCGCAGAATGAAGAGGACGGCAACCGCTTCCTCGCCCTTGGCCTGAAACGTAACCAGCTGGCGGTCACCGGCAGTCTGAAATTCGATATTTCCGTCACCCCGGAACTGGCCGCTCGCGCCGTTACCCTGCGCCGCCAGTGGGCGCCGCACCGTAAAGTGTGGATTGCCACCAGTACCCATGACGGCGAAGAACAAATTATCCTGCAAGCGCATAAGACGCTGCTGGAAACCTTCCCTGACCTGCTGCTGATCCTCGTGCCGCGCCATCCGGAACGCTTCGGCGATGCCCGCGACATGGTGCAAAAGGCCGGCATGAGCTTCACCATGCGCAGCTCCGGCGAAATTCCGTCAAACAGTACCCAGGTGGTAGTTGGCGATACGATGGGCGAGCTGATGCTGTTGTACGGCATTGCCGACCTCGCGTTCGTCGGCGGCAGCCTGGTGGAGCGCGGCGGACACAACCCACTCGAACCCGCCGCCCATGCCATTCCGGTGCTGATGGGGCCGCATACGTTCAACTTCAAAGATATCTGCGCCAAGCTGCAGCAGGACGATGGCCTGATCACCGTCACTGATGCCGACTCGCTGGTCAGAGAAGTCTCCACCCTGCTGACCGACGAAGACTACCGGCTGTGGTACGGCCGCCACGCGGTGGAAGTACTGCACCAAAACCAGGGCGCGCTGTCGCGTCTGCTACAGTTACTGCAACCCTATCTGCCACAGCGGAGCCACTAATGTCGACCCGACTGTCCGTCGTGATGATCGCCAAAAACGCGGCCGATCTGTTAGCCGATTGCCTGGCGTCGGTAAGCTGGGCGGATGAAGTGGTGGTGTTGGATTCCGGCAGCACCGACAACACCGTCGAACTGGCCCGCAGCCTTGGCGCGCAGGTCTACACCAACACCGACTGGCAGGGCTACGGCATCCAGCGCCAGCGCGCACAAGATTACGCGAGCCACGACTGGGTGCTGATGATTGATACCGACGAGCGCGTCACACCCGAGCTAAAACAATCTATTCTCAAGGTACTGGACGCGCCGCAGCGCGGCGTTATTTACAGTATCGCCCGGCGTAACTATTTCCTCGGGCGCTTTATGCGCCACAGCGGTTGGTATCCCGACCGAGTGATGCGCCTGTACGAACGCGCGCGTTACCGCTATAACGATAATCTGGTTCATGAATCTCTGGATAGCCTCGGCGCCGAAGTGGTGCCGCTAAGCGGCGACCTGCTGCATCTGACCTGCCGTGATTTCTCCGGCTTCCAGCAAAAACAGCTGGCGTATGCAGCCGCCTGGGCGCTTGAGCGCCACCAGAAGGGCAAGAAGACCTCCCTGGCGGGTATTTTCAGCCATACGCTGGGCGCCTTCGTGAAAACGCTGCTGCTGCGCGGCGGCGTGCTGGATGGAAAACAAGGTTGGCTACTGGCGGTAGTCAACGCGCAATACACGTTTAATAAATACACCGAGCTGTGGGCGCTGAGCCGCGGCTACTCGGAGAAAGTGTAATGATGGGCACAAAAGCGATCTATCCGGGCACCTTCGACCCTATTACCAACGGCCATATCGATATCGTCACCCGCGCGGCAGGCATGTTTGATAAGGTTTTACTGGCGATCGCCGCCAGTCCGAGCAAAAAACCGATGTTCAGCCTCGACGAGCGCATTGCGCTGGCGGAACAGGCAACAGCGCATCTGGTTAACGTTGAGGTGATTGGCTTTAGCGATTTGATGGCCAATTTCGCCCGCGCGCAACAGGCGAACATTTTGATTCGCGGTCTGCGGGCGGTAGCGGATTTCGAATATGAGATGCAGCTGGCGCACATGAACCGCCACCTGATGCCAACACTGGAAAGCGTGTTCCTGATGCCGTGCAAAGAGTGGTCGTTTATCTCTTCATCACTGGTTAAGGAAGTGGCGCGCCACCAGGGCGATGTCTCCCACTTCCTGCCAGCCAACGTGCATCAGGCGCTGCTGGATAAGCTGAAGTAAGGTTTCTCCCCCGCTCGCGTTACGCTCAGCGGGGCTATCTCCGTTGCCATCCGGGAAAAACTATCCCCACTACTTCTGACACTGGCGGCAATAAAAAGTCGCGCGCTGGGCATGCTTACTGGCGATAATCGGCGTGCCGCAAATCCGGCAGGGCTCACCCTTGCGGCCATAGACCTGCAACTCCTGGGCGAAATATCCCGGCTTACCGTCGCTTTGCAGAAAGTCCTTCAGCGTCGTCCCGCCCTGTTCGATCGAGCGCAGCAGCACCAGCTTGATGCTCTTCACCAATCGCTCGCACTCTTCATATGATAGCGACGAAGCCAGCCTGTCTGGATGGATCCCAGCGGAAAACAGCGACTCGCTGGCGTAGATATTCCCGACCCCGACGACCAGCTTGTTATCCATTAGCCAGGGTTTGATCGCGGTTTTCTTTTTCGCGCAGCGTTGCTGCAGATAATCAGTGTTGAATTCATCGCTCAGCGGCTCCGGACCAAGGTGCGCCAGTACCGGATGACCTTCCAGCACGTTGGTCCATAGCCAGGCGCCGAAGCGACGAGGATCGGTATAACGCAGCACTTTACCGTTGCTCAATACCAGGTCGACGTGATCATGCTTTTCAGCAGGCAGTTCATCGCTAAGGATGCGCAGACTACCGGACATGCCAAGGTGGATGATAATCCAGCCATGACGCAGTTCCAGCAACAGGTATTTAGCGCGCCGGCGCACGCTGAGCACCGGTTCATCGCTCAGGCGGTAAATTTCTTCGGATACCGGCCAACGCAGGCGCCCGTTGCGTACGACGGCGTGCAGGATCGTTGCGCCCACCAGGTGCGGTTCAATGCCGCGGCGGCTGGTTTCAACTTCTGGTAATTCAGGCATTTTTTTCCTCTTAAGCACACAATTTCGGGTGACAGGGAGGCGGCGGGAAGGGAGGTCCGGGGGCTTAGTGAAGCAAGCGGCCAGGCTGTACGTTTGCAGCCAACGCACCTGTAGCTCGAAAGATGAAGCATAAAACAAAAAACCCCGCCGAAGCGGGGTTTTAGTACAAGGAGACTAAAATTATTTAATTTTAGCTTCTTTGTAGATAACGTGCTGACGTACAACCGGATCGTACTTTTTCAGTTCCATTTTTTCCGGTTTGGTACGCTTGTTCTTCGTGGTGGTATAGAAGTGACCAGTACCAGCGGAAGAAACCAGCTTGATTTTCTCACGAATACCTTTAGCCATGATTAATTTCCTCTAAGTACTTAGTACTTTTCGCCACGGGCACGCAGTTCGGACAGAACTGTATCGATGCCTTTCTTATCAATAACACGCATACCTTTAGCAGATACACGCAGGGTGACAAAACGCTTCTCGCTCTCAACCCAGAAACGGTGAGAGTGCAGGTTCGGCAGGAAACGGCGTTTAGTCGCGTTCAGTGCGTGGGAACGGTTGTTACCGGTCACCGGACGCTTGCCAGTAACTTGGCAGACTCGGGACATGTCTATTCTCCAAAAATCAAATTAGCTCGAGCTTCGTATGGGGTATTGGCGCCTCGTCAGGCTTTACAGCCCGGTCATCGCATAGTTCTATTGAACTCTCGATTGCCAGGCCCAAATGCCAAACCCGAGATTCTCAAAGGTGGCGTAGTATACGCTGACTCGGCGGTGTGCTCAAGTCCCGAACAGACAAAGATCCCGATGGATCGCATGATCGGGGCTAAATCCAGCCGCGTTCGGCAAAAGATACGTACGCGCCGCGGCCGATAATCAGATGATCAAGTACGCGTATCTCCATGAATCGACAACACTTAACCACTCTTTCAGTCATCAGCTTATCTGACTTACTCGGCTCAGGGCTACCTGAGGGATGATTATGGGCAAGGATCACCGCTGCGGCGTTCACTTTGATTGCTTCGCGTACAATTTCTCGCGGATGCACCTCTACGTGGCTAAGAGTACCAGAAAAAAGGCGGCTATGTTTCAATACCCGATTCTGATTATCTAAAAAGATCGCCATAAAGATCTCTCGCTCTTCATCCGCCAGTTGGCTTTGTAGAAATTCTCGCGTCATGAGCGGCGTCACCAACGACGGTTCCTCCCGCATACGCAGGCTAAAATAGCGCCGCGCCAGCTCAGCGATACCTTTGAGTTGCGCATATTTCGCAATGCCGATGCCATCGACATCATCAAACTGTTCTATGTCGGCCGACAACAGCCCATACAGCGAACCGAAGTGCTGTAGCAAACTGTGGGAAAAAGCCAACACATTCTGGGTTCGCGTACCGGTGCGCAAAAACAGCGCCAGCAACTCAACGTCGGTCAATGCCTCAATGCCGTCACGCAGCATCTTTTCCCTCGGCATCCGGGATTTCTGTATCTCCATTCCTCACTCTCCTTACCCGTCCGACACCATCCTGGCACACCCTTTTCACGCCGCCGACCAACGATTTTAAGGTCTGCGTGGACCCTCGCAAAGTGAATATCCGGCATACGCACGATGCCCTCGGGATTGTGATAAGATGCGCGGATTCTGGTGTATTTCAACAGGACAAAATCATGATGAGTCTGGCTGGTAAAAAGATCGTTCTAGGCGTGAGCGGCGGTATTGCCGCTTATAAAACGCCGGAACTGGTGCGCCGACTGCGAGAACGCGGCGCGGATGTACGCGTCGCCATGACGGAAGCCGCCGGGGCCTTTATCACGCCGCTGAGCCTGCAGGCCGTTTCCGGGTACCCGGTTTCCGATAGCCTGCTGGATCCGGCCGCGGAAGCGGCAATGGGTCATATTGAACTGGGCAAATGGGCCGACCTGGTCATCCTCGCGCCAGCAACCGCCGATTTAATCGCCCGCGTTGCCGCCGGTATGGCGAATGACCTGGTATCCACGATTTGCCTGGCGACGCCGTCGCCGGTTGCCGTTGTCCCGGCGATGAACCAGCAGATGTACCGCGCCGCCGCTACACAGCACAATCTTGCCACGCTTGCCTCACGCGGCCTGCTGGTATGGGGCCCGGATAGCGGCAGCCAGGCCTGTGGCGACGTCGGCCCAGGCAGAATGCTCGACCCGCTGACTATCGTAGACATGGCGGCGCAACATTTTTCGCCTGTCAAAGATTTGCAACATCTCAACATCATGATTACCGCGGGCCCAACCCGCGAGCCGCTGGATCCGGTGCGCTATATCACTAACCATAGCTCCGGCAAGATGGGCTTCGCGATTGCCGCCGCCGCCGCACAACGCGGCGCGAACGTCACGCTGGTTAGCGGCCCGGTGTCGCTGCCGACGCCGCCGTTTGTACAGCGCATCGATGTCGTCACTGCGCTGGAAATGGAAACTGCAGTGCAGAACGGCGCGCAACAACAGCATATTTTCATCGGTTGCGCCGCCGTTGCCGACTACCGCGCCGCCATCATCGCCGACGAGAAAATTAAAAAACAAGGTGATGAATTAACAATAAAAATGGTCAAAAACCCGGACATCGTCGCCGGGGTGGCCGCATTAAAAATCAATCGCCCGTACGTTGTTGGATTTGCCGCCGAAACAAATAATGTGGAAGAATACGCCCGGCAAAAACGTGCCCGTAAAAATCTCGACCTGATTTGTGCCAATGATGTTTCTCAGCCAAATCAAGGTTTTAATAGCGATAGCAACGCATTGCACCTTTTCTGGCAGGATGGGGATAAGCGCTTACCACTTGAGCGCAAGGAATTCCTGGGCCAATTATTACTCGACGAGATCGTTACCCGTTATGATGAAAAAAATCGACGTTAAGATTCTGGATCCGCGTGTTGGCGAGCAGTTCCCATTGCCGACCTATGCCACCTCCGGCTCCGCCGGACTTGACCTGCGTGCCTGTCTTGACGACGCCGTAGAGCTGGCGCCGGGCGCAACCACGCTGCTGCCGACTGGCCTTGCCATTCATATCGCCGATCCGTCTCTGGCGGCGGTGATTCTGCCGCGTTCTGGTCTGGGCCATAAACACGGCGTCGTACTGGGCAACCTGGTTGGCCTTATCGACTCTGACTACCAGGGTCAGCTGATGGTTTCCGTCTGGAACCGCGGCCAACAGAGCTTCACTATCGAGCCTGGCGAGCGCATCGCGCAGATGGTCTTCGTACCGGTGGTACAGGCGGAATTTAATCTGGTGGAGGAGTTTGACGCCACCGACCGCGGTGAAGGCGGCTTCGGTCACTCAGGGCGCAAATAAGCCCGGCTACACGGAACCCGCATCCCAAAGCGCATAATGCAATAACATCACCGCAAACGACAGTTTGCGGTCGCTTTGTGGATGCCTGCCTGACAAGTGCTTATTTTCAGGGGTATTTTAAAACATGGCAGAAAAACAAACTGCGAAAAGGAATCGTCGCGAAGAAATACTTCAATCTCTGGCGCTGATGCTTGAATCCAGCGATGGTAGTCAACGAATTACCACGGCGAAGCTGGCGGCCTCCGTCGGCGTGTCCGAAGCGGCGTTATACCGTCATTTTCCCAGCAAAACCCGCATGTTTGATAGCCTGATCGAGTTCATTGAAGACAGCCTGATTACGCGCATCAATTTGATATTGAAAGATGAAAAGGACACCACGGCTCGTCTGCGCTTGATTGTTCTGTTGATTCTTGGCTTTGGCGAGCGTAATCCTGGGCTGACGCGTATCCTCACCGGTCACGCGCTGATGTTCGAACAGGATCGGCTACAGGGCCGCATCAATCAGCTCTTCGAACGTATTGAAGTTCAGCTGCGTCAGGTGATGCGCGAAAGGAAAATGCGTGAAGGGGAAGGCTATACCGTCGACGAGACCCTGCTGGCAAGCCAGCTGCTGGCGTTCTGCGAAGGTATGCTGTCGCGCTTCGTGCGCAGCGAATTCAAGTATCGCCCAACGGATGATTTCGACGCCCGCTGGCCGCTGGTCGCCGCGCAACTACAATAAATCCGATGAAGTTCCGGCAGCCAGCACGGCTGCCGGAGTCATCATCAGACGCCGTAGGCTTCGCGGTAAGCGCGTACAGAAGCCAGGTGCTCCGCCATCTCCGGTTTTTCTTCCAGATAAGCGATCAGGTCTTTCAGGGTGACGATAGAAATCACTTTGCAACCATAATCACGCTCGACTTCCTGAATCGCGGAGATCTCACCGCGGCCGCGTTCCTGACGGTCAAGGGAGATCAGCACGCCAGCCAACTCAGCGCCGTTAGCCTGAATGATCTCCATCGATTCACGAATCGCGGTACCGGCGGTAATCACATCATCCACCAGCATCACACGACCCTGCAACGCGCTGCCAACCAGATTGCCGCCTTCGCCGTGGGTCTTCGCTTCTTTACGGTTGAAGCAGTATGGTAGGTCGCGGTCATGGTGCTCGGCTAACGCCACCGCGGTGGTGGTGGCAATTGGAATACCTTTGTAGGCCGGGCCAAACAGCAGGTCGAACTCAATGTTGGAATCCACCAACGCCTCGGCGTAAAAACGGCCCAGCAGCGCCAGATCGCGCCCGGTATTAAACAGACCAGCGTTGAAGAAATAGGGGCTCTTGCGCCCGGATTTCAGCGTAAATTCGCCAAACTTAAGAACCTGCTTGCTAAGCGCAAACTCAATAAACTGGCGCTGATACGGCTTCATGGATTCGCTCCTTTTAGTACTTTCATCATTGTCGGTCTACGCGCGTTATCCTTCGCAGGTGTCATGAAGAATAGCACGCAAAAAAAAGGCGACTTCTCAGTCGCCTTAATCATTAATTTTCCAACGCCGCTTTCTGCGTCGTGATAATGGATTCGATCCCCCCTCGCGCTAACGCCAGGAGAGTGAGGAGCTCCTCATGGGTGAACGGCTCGCCTTCCGCCGTGCCCTGCACCTCGATGATACGACCATCTTCGGTCATCACCACATTCATATCGGTTTCCGCTGCGGAATCTTCCACATACTCCAGATCGCAAATGGCTTCGCCATCAACAATACCGACGGAAACGGCGGCAACCATACCCTTCATCGGATTGGTTTTCAGTTTACCCGCAGCCACCAGCTTGTTCAGCGCGTCAGCCAACGCAACGCAGGCGCCGGTAATGGAGGCAGTACGGGTACCGCCATCGGCCTGCAGCACGTCGCAGTCAAGCGTAATGGTGAACTCGCCCAGCGCTTTCAGATCCACTGCAGCGCGCAGCGCGCGAGCGATCAGACGCTGGATTTCCATGGTGCGGCCGCCCTGCTTGCCTTTTGCGGCTTCGCGCGCGTTGCGGGTATGGGTTGAACGCGGCAGCATGCCGTATTCCGCGGTGATCCAGCCCTGGCCCTGACCTTTCAGGAAACGTGGGACGCCTTCGTCGATGGAGGCGGTACACAGCACTTTGGTGTCACCGAATTCGACAAGCACGGAGCCTTCTGCGTGTTTTGTATAGTTACGGGTCAGGGTTACGGGACGCACCTGATTAGCGCTACGGCCTGCTGGACGCATGATTACTCTCCGGCTTGAAACGAATGTGGCTGCGCATTATACACAAATTCAGGCAAGTTGCATCGCGACGGCGCGCACGCGGAGGTGCGGATAATACTCGCTTATTCCTATCCTGAAAGGGCCTCGAAAGCTATAATCCTCCCCACTCTCCTTAAAAAACAGGAACGTCTATGATCCGCAGTATGACCGCCTATGCCCGGCGTGAAATCAAGGGTGACTGGGGTAGCGCCGCGTGGGAACTGCGCTCGGTAAATCAACGCTATCTGGAAACCTACTTCCGCCTGCCGGAGCAGTTCCGTAGCCTGGAGCCCGTGGTTCGCGAGCGTATCCGCTCTCGTCTGACTCGCGGGAAAATCGAATGTACCCTGCGTTTTGAACAGGATCCCAGCGCCCAGGGCGAGCTGATCCTTAACGAGAACCTGGCCAAGCAGCTGGTGAACGCCGCGAACTGGGTGAAAATGCAGAGCGATGAAGGCGAAATCGACCCGGTCGATATTCTGCGCTGGCCTGGTGTAATGGCCGCTCAGGAGCAGGATCTCGATGCGATTACCGCTGAAATCCTCAACGCACTGAACGGCGCGCTGGACGACTTCATCGTCGCCCGTGAGACCGAAGGTCAAGCGCTGAAAGCGCTGATCGAGCAGCGTCTGGAAGGCGTTAGCTCCGAAGTCAGCAAAGTTCGCGCCCATATGCCAGAAATCCTGCAGTGGCAGCGCGAGCGCCTGGTCGCCAAGCTCGAAGATGCCGAAGTACAGCTGGAAAACAATCGCCTTGAGCAAGAACTGGTGATGATGGCGCAGCGTATCGACGTTGCCGAAGAGCTGGACCGCCTGGAAGCGCACGTGAAAGAAACCTACAACATTCTGAAGAAGAAAGAAGCTGTGGGCCGCCGCCTCGACTTTATGATGCAGGAATTCAACCGCGAGTCGAACACCCTGGCGTCAAAATCCATCAATGCCGAAGTGACCAATTCAGCGATTGAGCTGAAGGTGTTGATCGAGCAAATGCGCGAACAGATCCAGAATATCGAGTAATTCTCTTCCTCTTGCTGGCCCACCTCACGGGCCAGCATTATTTTTTCTTATCTATATTTGAAAATCAAAATACACATCCCCTGTATTTACTGACCATATTATCCTTACCGCATTAGCTTTACTCATGAAAATGGACTCACTTTAGAAAAACTCAATCGTGATCTGCCGCACAAATCGCTACCCTTTCGCCATCATTGTGGGGGATTTATGCTGCTTCATATTCTTTATCTGATTGGTATTACGGCGGAAGCGATGACCGGCGCCTTAGCAGCCGGACGCCGCCGTATGGACACCTTTGGGGTGATTATTATCGCCACCGCCACCGCGCTGGGCGGCGGTTCCGTACGCGATATCTTGCTCGGCCATTATCCGCTCGGCTGGGTGCAGCACCCGGAATACGTCATTATCGTGGCGGTTGCCGCCGTCCTCACCACTATCGCCGCCCCGGTGATGCCGCACCTGCGCCGCCTGTTCCTGGTGCTGGATGCGCTGGGCCTGATCGTGTTTTCGATTATCGGCGCGCAAATCGCGCTGGATATGGGCGAGGGGCCGGTTATTGCCTCTATTGCCGCAGTGGTCACTGGCGTCTTCGGCGGCGTGCTGCGCGACATGTTCTGCAAGCGTATTCCACTGGTGTTCCAGAAAGAGCTATATGCTGGCATTTCCTTTGCTGCCGCGGTGCTCTATATCGCCCTGCAGCATTACGTCAGCAGCCACGACGTGGTGGTTATTGCCACCCTGCTATTTGGCTTCACCGCACGAATGCTCGCCCTGCGCTGGAAGCTCGGTCTGCCGGTCTTCTACTACAAGCATGACGCCCACTAATCGCCTCAGAAACCCGGAATACGTTGCCCGCTGAGCCACTGCGCCAGCGCAACGATATCCGGGTTCTGCAAAAAGACGACCAGCTGACGCGCTCTTTCCTTCCCCACTCCTGGCAATTGTCGCCACTGAGATTCATCACGCTCCCGCAGTTGTCGCCAGCTTTCCGCCGCGATACTGGCCTGCGCCGACCGGGGTATCGGTACGCCGAGCGCCAGCACCCAGCGAATAAACGGCTGCTCACGCGTCAGGTTAAACTGATGCCACAACCGCTGGCCGCGCGCGTCGGAGATGCCTGGCGTGCTTTGTAACTGCTCGGGAGTCAGAGACAGCCATGAAAAAAGATGCGCCATGCGGCGATCGACCAACAACGTGCGCCACAGCGCCTCCCCCGCCCCCTCAATATCGAGAACCGGCTTTGATGATAGCCAGACCAGCCGCGAGAGAAGCTGCCCGGCACACTCGGGGGCGACAAAGTAGCAGGTTAATGAATGAAAGCGAGACGACGGTGGTTCAGGCGCATCGCGCTGGGTGGTCCGCCAGACAACGCTATCCAGACGTGGGATCCCTTGCCCGGCGAGGCTTATCTGAACCTGGTCTCCGGCAACAATCTCTAACTGCCGCCAGCGGGCCAGTGAACCAATATTGACCCGTCGCACCAGTTTGTCATCCAACTTCACCGGTTCGAGATGCGCCACGACGGCAATCTTCCCGCTGCGCCCGATAGTGAATTGGATAGCGGTAACTTCCGCAACCTGAGAGAGAGGCTGATACTTCCATGCCGCCACCCAGTGCCCCTGGCCAGGTAACCAATCGCTGCCGGGCGGCTCTTTCTCCGCGCGGATCACAATGCCATCCGTGACAAAAGGCAACGGCGAGGTAAACCAGCGCTCCCGCCAGGCGGCGACCTCCTGCTGGTTTTTCACCTGATGCGAGTAACGCTGCACCAGAGGAAACCCGGCATCGGCAAGCAGCGCCAGGCGGGCAAGCATCTCCGTCGGGCCATCGGGCCACGCCCAGATAAATAGCGCCAGCATTTTCAGCGCCGCCGGCGGCGTTTTGCGCATCAGCATCCCGGCCACTTTAGCCCGCGAGTTCATGCCGCCCAGTTGCTTTTGTATGTGGTCGTCCTGACGTTCAAAGATCTCACCCTGTAAGACGCTGTTTGCCAGTGGACCCACGGTAGTCAAAGGGATGCCAGGGATCTGGCGCACTGTCGTCGTCCAGTCTTCGCCCGCCAGGCCGTTACCACGGCTAATCGCCTGCGCCAGTCTGCCGCTACGGTAAATCAACGTCACCGCCACGCCATCGACTTTCGGTTGTACCCACAGGTTGGTTTTATCGCGCATCCAGCGAGCAACGCTGGCGCCGTCGGGCAGTTTACGCACACCGGTATGAGCAACCTGATGTTTGACCTCGCCGCGCGGCGGCGGCAGGTCTTCTTCGGCTTGCGCCTCCTTGTCGAAACAGTGCCGCCACTGCGCCAACCGCGCCGATAGCCGATCGTATACCTCATCACTGACCTCGCTGCTCCCCTGCTGCCAGTAGGCCGCTTTCCAGTCGGCAATCTGCTGGCTAAGACGGCCAATTTCCTGCTCCGCCCGCTGGGAAGACCAGCCCGGGCAAGCCGCCATTGCGCTTGCCGTCGTCATCCATATCGCTGTTGCTATTAGCCATTTGCGCATACTTTCGCCTCCCTGTTCCATCCTTTGGCATTGTGCGCTGGCGGCAGGTTTGGCGGCGATGGGGGAATCATAATGCTGCGAGCGGCTTTCCAGGATTTGTGCGTTGTTGCTGCAACCACTGAAGAAATCAGGAAAACAGCAGGCAAAATGAAAGAAACAGCGGCAAAAAGTGTGACAATGACTGCGTCACGCAGCGGCGGCGTGTATAATAGGCTCGTATGTAGGATCTCTTTCGACAATCACATACAAAAGACACTCATGGCTCAAGGCACGCTTTATATTGTTTCCGCCCCTAGCGGCGCGGGTAAATCCAGCCTGATTCAGGCTTTATTGAAAACCCAACCGTTGTACGACTCCCAGGTTTCTGTTTCTCATACCACACGCGATCCGCGTCCGGGTGAAGTGCACGGTGAACACTATTTCTTTGTTAATCACGATGAATTCAGATCGATGATTGGCGAGGATGCTTTCCTTGAGCACGCGGAAGTCTTTGGCAACTATTACGGCACCTCTCGTGAAGCGATAGAGCAGGTTCTGGCGACCGGCGTCGATGTCTTCCTCGATATCGACTGGCAGGGCGCTCAGCAAATCCGCAATAGAATGCCCGGCGCGCGCAGTATCTTTATTCTGCCGCCGTCAAAAGACGAGCTTGACCGTCGCCTGCGCGGCCGCGGCCAGGATAGCGAAGAGGTTATCGCAAAACGTATGGCACAGGCAGTTGCGGAAATGAGCCATTACGCGGAATATGATTACCTTATTGTGAATGATGATTTTGATACCGCCCTGGGCGATCTTAAAAACATTATCCGCGCTGAACGTCTGCGCATGAGCCGCCAAAAGCAGCGACATGGCGCTTTAATCACCAAACTATTGGCAGACTGAACCCACATTCAGTATCATGCCCAGTCATTTCTTCACCTGTGGAGCATTTTAAGTATGGCACGCGTAACTGTTCAGGACGCTGTAGAGAAAATTGGTAACCGTTTTGACCTGGTACTGGTCGCCGCGCGTCGCGCTCGTCAGATGCAGGTAGGCGGAAAGGATCCGCTGGTACCGGAAGAAAACGATAAAACCACCGTTATCGCACTGCGCGAAATCGAAGAAGGTCTGATCAACAACCAGATCCTCGACGTACGTGAGCGCCAGGAACAGCAAGAGCAGGAAGCCGCTGAATTACAAGCCGTTACCGCGATTGCTGAAGGTCGTCGTTAATCACACAGCGGGTCGCCCTTGTATCTGTTTGAAAGCCTGAATCAGCTGATTCAAAACTACCTGCCGGAAGAGCAAATCAAGCGTCTTCGGCAGGCATATCTCGTTGCACGTGACGCTCACGAGGGTCAGACACGTTCAAGCGGTGAACCCTATATCACGCACCCGGTAGCGGTGGCCTGTATTCTGGCCGAGATGAAACTCGACTATGAAACGCTGATGGCCGCGCTGCTGCATGACGTGATTGAAGATACCCCTGCAACCTACCAGGATATGGAACAGCTTTTTGGTAAAAGCGTCGCCGAACTGGTAGAGGGGGTGTCAAAACTTGATAAGCTCAAGTTCCGCGACAAGAAAGAGGCGCAGGCCGAAAACTTCCGCAAAATGATTATGGCGATGGTGCAGGACATCCGCGTCATCCTCATTAAGCTTGCCGACCGCACCCACAACATGCGTACGCTGGGTTCATTACGCCCGGATAAACGCCGCCGCATCGCTCGTGAAACGCTGGAAATTTACAGCCCGCTGGCGCACCGTCTAGGTATCCATCACATCAAAACCGAGCTCGAAGAGTTGGGCTTTGAAGCGTTGTACCCTAACCGCTACCGCGTTATCAAAGAAGTGGTCAAAGCGGCGCGCGGCAATCGTAAAGAGATGATTCAAAAAATCCTCTCTGAGATCGAAGGGCGTTTGCAGGAAGCGGGGATCCCCTGCCGCGTCAGCGGTCGCGAAAAGCATCTGTACTCGATTTACTGCAAGATGGTGCTCAAAGAGCAGCGTTTTCACTCAATCATGGATATCTACGCTTTCCGCGTTATTGTCCAGGATCCTGATACCTGCTACCGCGTGCTTGGCCAAATGCACAGCCTCTACAAGCCACGTCCAGGTCGGTTCAAAGATTACATCGCCATTCCGAAAGCGAACGGCTATCAATCTTTGCACACCTCGATGATTGGCCCCCATGGCGTCCCTGTCGAGGTACAAATCCGTACCGAAGATATGGACCAGATGGCGGAAATGGGGGTTGCGGCGCACTGGGCTTATAAAGAGCACGGCGGCGAAAGCAGCACGACCGCGCAAATCCGCGCTCAGCGCTGGATGCAAAGCCTGCTGGAACTGCAGCAGAGCGCTGGTAGCTCCTTTGAATTTATCGAGAGCGTTAAATCCGATCTGTTCCCGGATGAGATTTACGTTTTCACCCCGGAAGGGCGCATTGTCGAACTGCCTGCCGGCGCGACACCGGTAGACTTCGCCTACGCGGTGCATACCGATATCGGTCATGCCTGCGTCGGCGCACGCGTCGACCGTCAGCCATATCCGCTGTCGCAGTCGCTCTCCAGCGGCCAGACGGTAGAAATCATCACCGCGCCGGGCGCGCGTCCGAATGCCGCATGGCTGAACTTCGTCGTCAGCTCGAAAGCGCGCGCCAAAATTCGCCAACTGCTGAAAAACCTCAAGCGCGACGACTCGGTAAGCCTCGGCCGCCGACTGCTCAACCACGCGCTGGGCGGTAGCCGCAAGCTGGCAGAGATCCCGCAGGAGAACATCCAGCGCGAACTCGAGCGCATGAAGCTGGCCTCGCTTGACGATCTGCTGGCGGAAATCGGTCTCGGCAACGCGATGAGCGTGGTGGTGGCGAAAAACTTGCAGCAGGGCGAAGCCTCTGCGGCGCCAGTGCCAGGCAACGCGTCGAATCACGGTCACCTGCCGATTAAAGGCGCCGACGGCGTGCTGATCACCTTCGCTAAGTGCTGTCGCCCGATCCCAGGGGACCCGATCATTGCCCATGTCAGCCCAGGAAAAGGGTTGGTTATCCACCATGAATCCTGTCGTAACATCCGCGGCTACCAGAAAGAGCCAGAGAAGTTTATGGCTGTCGAATGGGATAAAGAGACTGCGCAGGAATTTATCGCCGAAATTAAGGTGGATATGTTTAACCACCAGGGTGCGCTGGCTAATCTGACGGCCGCAATCAACACCGCCTCTTCCAATATTCAGAGCCTGAATACCGAAGAGAAAGATGGCCGCGTCTACAGCGCCTTTATCCGCCTGACCGCGCGCGACCGTGTGCACCTGGCGAATATCATGCGCAAAATCCGCGTCATGCCGGACGTGATTAAAGTCACCCGTAACCGAAATTAGCTCTTATGCAACATCATTCGCATTGCACCAAGCCGGCAAACGAATGACAAATCTGCCGGGAGCAGATTTGAACGCTGCTTACAGCGGCCTCGTCAGGGGCCAGGTCATCCGCAGCGATTAAAGAGATAATTCGAAGGATGAAGTGGAATGAATTTACAGCGCTACGAGCGTATTCGTGAGATGCTCGCCAGGCGTCAGCCCGATCTGACGGTCTGCATGGAACAAGTGCATAAACCCCATAACGTCTCTGCGGTCATCCGGACCGCAGACGCCATTGGCGTGCATGAAGTACACGCTATCTGGCCCAGCAGTCGCATGCGCACTATGGCCTCCGCTGCCGCTGGCAGCAACAGTTGGGTGCAGGTAAAAACTCACCGCACTATCGGCGATGCCGTCAGCCACTTAAAAGGCCAGGGCATGCAAATCCTCGCGACGCACCTTTCCGACAACGCTATCGACTTTCGTGAAATCGACTATACGCGTCCGACCTGCATCCTGATGGGCCAGGAGAAAACCGGCATCACCCAGGAAGCGCTGGCGCTGGCTGACCAGGACATCATCATCCCGATGGTCGGCATGGTGCAGTCGCTGAACGTCTCCGTCGCCTCCGCTCTGATCCTGTACGAAGCACAGCGCCAGCGGCAGAACGCCGGGATGTACAAACGCGCCAACAGCATGCTGCCGCCGGAAGAGCAGCAGCGCCTGCTGTTTGAAGGTGGCTATCCGGTACTGGCCCGCGTCGCAAAACAAAAAGGTCTGCCTTATCCTCACGTCAACGAGCAGGGCGAAGTCGAAGCCGATGCCGCGTGGTGGGCAACGATGCAGGCAACGAGGTAAATCCGATGTCAGGCCGTCTGTTAGATGCCGTCCCGCTTAACTCGCTAACCGGCGTTGGCGCCGCGCAGAGCAACAAACTGGCGAAAATCGGCCTCCATACGGTTCAGGATCTGTTATTACACCTGCCACTACGCTACGAAGACCGTACCCATCTGTATCAAATCGGTGAACTGCTGCCTGGCGTCTACGCGACCGTAGAGGGCGAAGTCCTCAACAGCAATATCACTTTCGGCGGCCGCCGGATGATGACCTGCCAGATCAGCGACGGCTCCGGCATCCTCACGATGCGCTTTTTCAACTTCAACGCGGCGATGAAAAACAGCCTGGCCACCGGCCGTCGCGTGCTGGCCTACGGCGAAGCCAAACGGGGCAAGTTCGGCGCAGAGATGATCCACCCGGAATATCGCGTGCAGGGCGATATGAGCACGCCGGAACTGCAGGAAACCTTAACCCCGGTCTATCCGACCACCGAAGGTATTAAACAGGCGACGCTGCGCAAGCTGACCGATCAGGCGCTTGAGCTGCTGGAGACCTGCGCAATTAGCGAACTGCTGCCGCCAGAGCTGGCACAGGGGATGATGAGCCTGCCGGAGGCGCTACGTACGCTGCACCGCCCGCCGCCATCACTACAGCTAAGCGATCTTGAAAGCGGTAAACACCCGGCGCAGCAGCGCTTAATTCTTGAAGAGCTGCTGGCGCACAATCTCAGTATGCTGGCCGTCCGCGCTGGCGCGCAGCGCTACCACGCCCTGTCGCTCGGCGCCAACGACACGCTGAAAAATCAGCTACTGGCCTCCCTGCCCTTTAAACCAACCGGCGCACAGGCGCGCGTCACCGCCGAAATCGAACGCGATATGGCGCTGGATGTGCCAATGATGCGCCTCGTCCAGGGTGACGTCGGATCCGGTAAAACGCTGGTCGCCGCGCTGGCCGCTTTACGCGCCATCGCCCACGGCAAACAGGTCGCGCTGATGGCGCCGACCGAACTACTGGCCGAACAGCACGCCACTAATTTCCGCAACTGGTTTGCACCGCTGGGCGTTGAAGTCGGCTGGCTGGCGGGCAAGCAGAAAGGGAAAGCGCGTCAGGCGCAACAGGATGCCATCGCCAATGGCGACGTACAGATGATTGTCGGCACCCATGCTATTTTCCAGGAACAGGTGCAGTTTAACGGTCTGGCGTTGGTGATTATCGACGAACAGCATCGCTTCGGCGTCCATCAGCGACTGGCGTTGTGGGAAAAGGGTCAACAGCAGGGGTTCCATCCACATCAGCTGATCATGACCGCCACGCCAATCCCACGCACCCTGGCGATGACCGCTTACGCTGACCTCGATACCTCGGTGATCGACGAGCTACCGCCGGGACGCACCCCGGTGACGACCGTCGCCATTCCGGATACGCGCCGCAGCGATATTATCGATCGCGTACGCAACGCCTGCACCCAGGAGGGCCGCCAGGCCTATTGGGTCTGTACGCTGATTGAAGAGTCCGATTTGCTGGAAGCGCAGGCGGCGGAAGCCACCTGGGAAGAACTCAAACTGGCGCTGCCTGAACTGAATATCGGCCTCGTGCACGGGCGGATGAAACCGGCAGAGAAACAGGCGGTGATGCAGGCCTTCAAGCAGGGCGACACACATCTTCTGGTCGCCACCACGGTCATTGAAGTCGGCGTTGACGTCCCTAACGCTAGCCTGATGATTATCGAAAACCCGGAACGTCTTGGCCTGGCGCAGCTGCACCAGCTACGCGGGCGCGTCGGGCGCGGCGCCGTCGCTTCCCACTGCGTGCTACTCTATAAATCGCCGCTCTCCAAAACGGCGCAGAAACGCCTGCAGGTACTGCGCGACAGCAACGATGGTTTTGTCATCGCCCAGAAAGACCTCGAGATCCGTGGTCCAGGCGAGCTGCTCGGCACCCGCCAGACCGGCAACGCCGAGTTTAAAGTAGCGGATCTGTTGCGCGATCAGGCCATGATCCCCGACGTTCAGCGCATCGCCCGCCACATTCACGAACGTTATCCGATGCAGGCACAAGCGCTCATCGAGCGCTGGATGCCGGAAACCGAACGTTATTCCAACGCGTAGCGCGTCCTCTTACCGCGCTGCGGGCAATTTTTCTACACAACGAGTGGATTATGAAACGAGAACTGGCCATCGAATTTTCGCGTGTCACCGAAGCCGCCGCGCTGGCGGGCTACAAATGGCTGGGCCGCGGCGATAAAAATACCGCCGACGGCGCGGCGGTCAACGCCATGCGCATTATGCTCAACCTCGTCAATATCGACGGCACCATCGTCATCGGCGAGGGCGAAATCGATGAAGCGCCAATGCTCTATATCGGCGAAAAAGTGGGTACCGGCAAAGGCGACGCGGTGGATATCGCCGTCGATCCGATTGAAGGCACCCGCATGACGGCAATGGGCCAGGCCAATGCGCTGGCGGTGATGGCAGTGGGCGATAAAGACTGCTTCCTCAACGCGCCAGATATGTACATGGAAAAGCTGATTGTCGGCCCGGGAGCCAAAGGCGCTATCGACCTGAATCTGCCGCTGGAAGCGAACCTGCGCAACATCGCCCGCGCGCTGAATAAGCCGCTCGGAGAACTGACCGTTACCGTGCTGGCAAAACCGCGCCACGATGCGGTGATCACGCAGCTGCAGCAACTGGGCGTGCGCGTATTCGCCATTCCCGATGGCGACGTCGCGGCTTCCATTCTGACCTGTATGCCGGACAGCGAAGTCGATGTACTGTATGGCATCGGCGGCGCACCGGAAGGCGTGGTCTCCGCCGCGGTGATCCGCGCGCTGGACGGCGATATGCAGGGCCGCTTACTGGCTCGCCACCACGTCAAAGGCGACAGCGAAGAGAACCGCCGCATTGGTGAAAACGAACTGGCGCGCTGCAAAACGATGGGTATCGAGGCTGGTAAAGTGCTGCGTCTTGATGACATGGCGCGCAGCGATAACGTCATTTTCTCCGCCACCGGCATCACCAAAGGCGATCTACTGGACGGCATCACCCGCAAGGGTAATATGGCGACCACTGAAACGCTGCTGATCCGCGGCAAGTCGCGCACCATCCGCCGTATCCAGTCGATCCACTATCTCGACCGTAAAGATCCGGACGTCCAGCAGCATATCCTGTAAATCAGTCACCGCTTGCTCAGGCAGCCGCGCGCGCGGCGCCTGATTCCTCTGTTTATATTTGATCAATAGAGCTTTCTTTCAGCGCTGGGGTGGAAATCTTTCTCATCTACGCCGAAGATAAGGCAACGCTTCGCAACGGGAGAAGATGATGGCGGACTGGGTTAGCGGCAAAGTAACAAAAGTGGAGTTCTGGACCGATACGCTGTTCAGTCTGTACCTTCGGGCTCCTGTTCATCCGTTTACCGCCGGGCAATTTACTAAGCTCGGGCTGGAAATCGACGGTGAACGCGTGCAACGTGCCTACTCTTACGTTAATGCTCCTGGCAATCCCGACCTTGAGTTCTATCTGGTGACCGTGCCGGAAGGCAAGCTGAGCCCACGTCTGGCGGCATTGAAGCCGGGCGATGAGGTACAGGTGGTGAGCGAAGCGGCTGGCTTCTTCGTGCTGGAGGAAGTACCCGACTGCGATACCTTGTGGATGCTGGCGACCGGCACCGCGCTCGGGCCGTATCTGTCGATTCTACAGGAAGGTAAGGATCTTGAGCGCTTTAACAATCTGGTGCTGGTCCATGCCGTCCGTTACGCCGCCGATCTCAGCTACCTGCCGCTGATGCGTGAACTGGAGCAGCGCTATGCCGGCAAATTGCGTATCCAGACCGTGGTCAGCCGTGAGACCGTGGAAGGCTCCCTGACCGGCCGCGTGCCATTCCTAATTGAAAGCGGGGCGCTGGAGGAAGCGATCGGCCTGCCAATGACGGCCGACGCCAGCCATGTCATGCTGTGCGGCAACCCGCAGATGGTGCGCGACACCCAGCAGTTGTTGAAAGAAACCCGGCAAATGACCAAACACCTGCGTCGCCGACCAGGTCACATGACGGCAGAACACTACTGGTAATCAGGTATCCGCTTTCCAGCGGACATCCTGCGTCTCTTTGCCAAATTTATTCTCGCCCTGGGTGCCGACAAACGCCCCCAGGTCGATCAGCATCATGACAATAATCAGCGTTGGCGCAAAACGCCCGACGCTCCATTGCCAGACTTGCGGCAACATCGCCCAATTCCCTGCCAGCAGCATCCATGCCAGAATCAGCAGCAATGCCCACAGACCAGATCTACCGCGATCGTGCAGACGTTTCACCACGACCGCCGACGTCGGCCAGAGCAGGCAGACGAGGATAAACGCCGCAGTCTGTAAATTAAGTAAATTGCTGCCCGCCAGAGTAAACAGCGCACTCATGGTCAGCACCCAGATAACCATCCAAATCCAGAAATCCCGGCGGCCAATACGGCCTTTAATTGAGAATAACCACTGCTGTAAGGTCATGTTTTATTCCTTATCATCATCATTCGCGTAGTTTACCCTGAAGGCGTCACTTTTTGACAAGCGTGACGGTTCCCGTTTTAATCGTCGGCAGGCAAAAAAAGGAAAGATGGGCATGAAGAAGTGGGCAACCTTAAGTTTGATTGGGCTGACAGCGTTATCTGTCGGCCCGATGGCGTTGTCTGCGGAAACAGAACCCGCCGCCTCTGCCCCCTATCTTTTATCCAGCGCGCCGATTTTTGATGTCAGCATTAGCGAGTTTCGCGAGAAATTTAATACCGATAATCCAAAACTGCCGCTTAACGAGTTCCGCTCCATCTCTTCCAGCCGCGATCAGGCTAACCTGACCCGCGCCGCCAGCAAAATTAACGAGAACCTGTACGCCTCCACCGCGCTTGAGCGCGGTACGCTGAAAATAAAATCGATGCAGATAACCTGGCTGCCGATTCAGGGGCCGGAACAAAAAGCGGCGAAAGCGAAAGCGCAGGAGTATATGAGCGCGATTATTCGCGCCTTCGTCCCGACGCTAAGCCCGCTGCAAAGCCAGCAAAAGCTGCAAAAACTCCTGACCGCCGGCAAAGGCAAACGCTATTACACTGAAACCGAAGGCGCGGTGCGCTATGTAGTGGCAGATAACGGCGAAAAGGGGCTGACCTTCGCTGTTGAACCGATTAAGCTGGCGCTATCTGAATCGCTGGAAGGCAACAATAAATGACAAAAAGCAAAGCCTTTCCAGTGACGAGTCTCTATACTGTTTCACAGACCATGCTGCCCTCTGGGGCGGCTATATTCCTTAATTCGCTTAGTAGCGTGGAGAATTAAAATGCGACATCCTTTAGTGATGGGTAACTGGAAACTGAACGGCAGCCGCCACATGGTAAACGAACTGGTTGCGAACCTGCGTACTGAACTAGCTGGCGTAAGCGGCTGTGCAGTTGCAATCGCGCCGCCGGAAATGTATCTGGACCTGGCTAAGCGTGCGGCGGAAGGCAGCCACATTCACCTGGGCGCGCAAAACGTTGACGTGAACCTGTCCGGCGCATTCACCGGTGAAACCTCCGCCGAAATGCTGAAAGACATCGGCGCGCAGTACATCATCATCGGCCACTCCGAGCGTCGTACCTACCACAAAGAATCCGACGAACTGATCGCGAAGAAATTCGCGGTACTGAAAGCGCAGGGCCTGACTCCGGTTCTGTGCATCGGTGAAACCGAAGCCGAAAACGAAGCGGGTAAAACGGAAGAAGTCTGCGCGCGTCAGATCGACGCGGTGCTGAAAACTCAGGGCGCTGCCGCTTTCGAAGGCGTGGTTATCGCTTACGAACCCGTATGGGCTATCGGTACCGGCAAATCCGCGACCCCAGCTCAGGCTCAGGCCGTGCACAAATTCATCCGTGACCACATTGCTAAAGCTGACGCGAAAATCGCTGAGCAAGTCATCATCCAGTACGGCGGTTCCGTTAACGCGGGCAACGCCGCAGAGCTGTTCACCCAGCCGGACATCGACGGCGCGCTGGTTGGCGGCGCATCCCTGAAAGCAGACGCTTTCGCGGTGATCGTTAAAGCAGCAGAAGCCGCGAAAAAAGCGTAATCGCTTTAACAGGCACCTCCCCGGCGGCGCTTCGCAACCGGGGTTAATCGTCTGGTAGCCCGGACAAGGCGCGTTAAGCGCCGCCTCCGGGTTTTCTTATCCCGCTACAATTTTCCCAACGCTTGATACCACAAATAATCCAGCGGTAGCAGAATTAAATAACTCACCGCCGCCAGCGCCAGACACAACAGCATCCCCGCTCTCGCCGGTACTTTACCTAACCCCATCGCCACCACGATCGGCGACGCCTGATACGGCAGCAGCGGCGTGGAATATCCCAACACCTGAATCATAATCACGCTGAGCAGCGGGAAGCCGGTAGCATCGGCAAAACTCTGCGCAAAGGTGGTATACAACGCCGGAACGCCATTGGCGGTCATAATAAAGTTCAGCGCGCTGGTGATCCCAGTCAACGCCAGAAAGCTGGTAAACGGATTCTCTTTATCCAGCGGCATCACCTGCAGCAGCGCGTTCCCGACCGCGCCGCCAATCCCGGTTTGGGTAACGGTAATCGCTAACCCCAGAATCCCGGCGACATAAATACAGGTGCGAATATTCACCCCGCTGGCGAACTCCTCGCCGCTGATAAAACCTACTCGCGGCAGCAGCGTGACGACTGCCGCCGCCAGGCCGGTCCACGCAGGGCCGACGCCATGCCAGCTTTCGGTAACCCACAGAGCCAGCACCACCGCCAGCAGCCACGCCAGACGCTTTTCGTCGTCACTCATCGGCGGCAGCGGCGTCAGATCCCGCGGCGGATGCGGTTTGCCGGGGAATAGCCAGCAAATCAACGCTACCAGCGCCGCGCCTTTCAGCCAGCCAAGCACTGGCGTATGCAGCAACAGATAGGGGAGATAATTAAGGTGGATACCGTACGAGCCCTCTGCCGCACCGCTCATCACCAGATTCGGGACGTTAGCGGGCAAAATAGTCGCCGACAGCTGGAAGGTGCCAAACCCCACAGCCAACGCCAGGCCATACCAGCCGCGCGTACCGTCGGCAATCCCGGCGCGCCTGGCCATCGCCGCCACGATCGGCATCAAAAGCGCGATGCGCCCCATATTCGACGGCATGACAAATGCCAGCGCATAGCTCAGCAATACCACGCTGCCGACCATACGCGGCCAGGAATCAGTCAGCCGCGCGGATAACGCCTGCGCCGCCCTGTCCGCCAACCCGGTTTTACGGATCGCGATACCGAGGACAAAACCACTGAACACCAGCCAGAATGCCGAAGAGGCAAAGCCGCCAAAGATCACCTCCGGTGGGGCAATTTTCGCCATCATTGCCGCGGCAAAGAATAATAGCGCAGTGATAAACTCCGGCAACAGCGAGGCCGCCCACAGGACAATAGTGATGCCGACAATCAGCGAAGGGAGGAATAGCGGGTGGGAAAGCCAGAGCGACATGCCTGTCTCCTGTCGTTTTTTTCAGCAAGAATACGACGACAGGAGAAACAGGTAAACGCCAGAACTAGTGGTTTGCGTTGAGGATCGCACAGCTATGATCTTGAATTTCTTCCGCCGAGGCGCGATTTAACGCCAGTACGTTACGCTCCGTCGCCAGCAGCACCAGCGAGCCATCGCTCTGTCGGGCCATTGCCAGCGCAAAGCGCCCCATATGCTCGCGCGCTTCCGGCACCTCTTCCGCCAGCATCAGGAATGGGCTACGCTGCGCCAGCTCGGCTTCCGTCACCCGGCGCGCCAGATATTCATGACCCTGAAGCCCGCCCGGCAGCGGTAGCCAGCGGCTGCTAATCGCGGCGGCATCATTATCCAGCTGCGCGCGCGCATCGGGACGCAGGCAGGAGATATGAATATGGAAATGGTTCTGCGTGCGTCCACTACGCGAATTAATCGCCAGCGATACCGCGTTATCATCGATCGGTCCGCCGTGGCGCTGGCTCATGATTTCACGCCCCTGCCACGCCTGCCAGAAGAAGTTCAGCGTCAGTGGATCGAGCAGCAACGGGCTTTCGGTGCCGTTGATACGATAGGTCGGCATCAGCAGATATTGCAGCGGGCCGTTGCGGTCTTTAAACAGCACATAGCCGCCTTGCAGATTCACTTCCGCGCACGGCGCTGGGTTTTGATGCTGCTGCTGATTAGGGACGCACTGCTGCAGGACAATCTTGCGTAATGCGTCCGGGTTGCCGGAGTGCAGCCAATAATAGCCGCCAGCCAGCGCCGCCAGGATAACCACCAGCAGCGCCCATAAAAAATATTTTACTCTTCTCATTCTCGTTCCCTGTTAAGCCAGAACCGGAAGAGTAACGTAATTTGATGACTAAATGAAAATAGATGGCGGGTCCTGGGGTACTCATCCCAACCAGCGATGCGCCATGTCGCCCTGCTAAGCGTAACGCAAGCAGGGGATCCCGGGTCGCGGCTGACGCCTTACCCGGGCTACTCCTCCCAACCGGCGATGCGCCATGTCGCCCTGCTAAGCGTAGCGCAGCAGGGGATCCCGGGTCGCGGCTGACGCCTTACCCGGGCTACTCATCCCAACCGGCGATGCGCCGTGTAGCCCTGCTAAGCGTAGCGCAGCAGGGGATCCCGGGTCACGGCTGACGCCTTACCCGGGCTACTCCTCCCGGTTGGCGATGCGCCGTGTCGCCCTGCTAAGCGCAGCGCAGCAGGGGATCCCGGGTCACGGCTGACGCCTTACCCGGGCTACTCCTCCCAACCGGCGATGCGCCATGTCGCCCTGCTAAGCGTAGCGCAAGCAGGGGCTCCCGGGTCGCGGCTGACGCCTTACCCGGGCTACTCCTCCCAACCGGCGATGCGCCATGTCGCCCTGCTAAGCGTAGCGCAAGCAGGGGATCCCGGGTCGAGGTTGACGCCTTACCCGGGCTACTCCTCTCAGTTGGCGATGCGCCATGTCGCCCTGCTAAGCGTAACGCAAGCAGGGGAGCCCGGGTCGCGGCTGACGCCTTACCCGGGCTACTCCTCCCAACCGGCGATGCGCCATGTAGCCCTGCTAAGCGCAGCGCAAGCAGGGGATCCCGGGTCGCGGCTGACGCCTTACCCGGGCTACTCCTCCCAACCGGCGATGCGCCATGTCGCCCTGCTAAGCGCAGCGCAGCAGGGGATCCCGGGTCGCGGCTGACACCTTACCCGGGCTACTCCTCCCGGTTGGCGATGCGCCGTATCGCCCTGCTAAGCGTAGCGCAAGCAGGGGATCCCGGGTCGCGGCTGGCGCCTTACCCGGGCTACTCCTCCCAGTCATAGGGAAAACCCCGCCAAAGCGGGGCAACAGGATTAACGCTGGCTAATCTGGTCGAAGGTGCCGCCATTGGAGAAGTGTGCCTTCTGCGCTTTCGCCCAGCCGCCGAACTCCTGATCGATGGTGAACAGCTTCAGTTTCGGGAATTCATTGGCATATTTCGCGGCAACGTTCGGATCACGCGGGCGGTAGAAGTTCTTCGCGGCGATCTCCTGGCCTTCCGGCGAGTAGAGATACTTCAGATAGGCTTCCGCCACCTGGCGAGTCCCTTTCTTATCCACCACTTTATCGACGACGGAAACCGTCGGTTCAGCCAGAATCGACTCGCTCGGGGTCACGATTTCAAACTTATCTTTACCCAGCTCATTCGCCGCCAGCAGCGCTTCGTTTTCCCAGGCGATCAGCACATCGCCAATCCCGCGTTCCACAAAGGTATTGGTAGAACCGCGCGCGCCGGAATCCAGCACTTCGACGTTTTTATACAGCGCCTTCACGAATTCCTGCGCTTTAGCCTGATCGCCGTGGTTCTGATGCAGGGCATAGCCCCAGGCCGCCAGGTAGTTCCAGCGAGCGCCGCCGGAGCTTTTCGGGTTCGGGGTGATGACCGATACGCCCGGTTTAATCAGGTCGTTCCAGTCATGGATCTGTTTCGGGTTGCCCTTGCGGACGAGGAACACGATGGTCGAGGTATACGGCGCGGAGTTATCCGGCAGGCGCTTCAGCCAGTTTTTATCGATACGCCCGCGTTCGGCGATAGCGTCAACATCATAGGCCAGCGCCAGCGTCACCACATCGGCTTCAATGCCGTTGATGACAGAAGTGGCCTGTTTGCCGGAGCCGCCGTGCGACTGGCGAATCACCACGTTATCGCCGGTTTCCTGCTTCCAGTGCGCGCTGAATGCTTTGTTGTACTGTTCGTACAGTTCACGCGTCGGATCGTACGATACATTTAACAGCTGAATGTCTTTTGCCAGCACGCTGGCGGATGCCAGCAACAGAGTTAACCCCACGCCCCACTTATTCATCGCACCGCTCTCTATATGTCGTGTTGTGATGTGTTAAGCGTGCCAGAAAGCGAACCAATGATTAAAGAATAAAAAAAGATTGGCTATAACCTGGTGGTATAACGAGGAGATAAAGAGAACCCTCCCCCGAACGGGAGAGGGTGAGAGACGATTAGACTTCTTCCATGCGGCCCAGCAGCGCCTGCAGACGATCCTGCCAACCCTGCTGTTGCTCTCTCAGCTGGCCGTTTTCACGCTCCAGTTCCTCACGGCCGTGCTGCGCGCTCTGTACTTCCTGCGCCAGCGTGTTGTTCTTTTCTTTCAGCTCTTCGATTTCCATCTGCAACAGAGTGATGGTATCAATCGCCTGCTGAACTTTAGATTCTAATTTCTCAAACACTTCTAATGACATCGTCATACCTCTCCTGATCTTGCAAGGCGTTGATAGAAACTCTTGTTTCGTATACGCAGTCCCGCCTTAACGAATTAGCGCACAATAGCGGTGTTGTCGTCGATTGTATGAATCCCCGCCTCACCTGTCCAGCGACAACCCGCGCAGATTGCGGTTTGCAACACTTTTCAGTCTTTACCTGGTGAGTTCGCGGCAATTGCCCGGAACTTCTCTGGTGATTGTTAATCAACACGTTAACAAAATACCCCGAAAGTGGTGCGCAAATGTGTCGCAACACGCGTTTATGGCGCGAAAACGCTCATTTTCTTGACGAGGAACACAAATTTAAATTTCGATATTTCTCGTTTATGCTCGTTAACGATAAATTAACACTATGCCTACACGGCACAATGGTCGTCTGCGACCAACATACATACAATAATCACTTCGCTTCAGGATCCGATTATGAGCCAGACATCAACATTAAAAGGCCAGTGCATCGCAGAGTTTCTCGGTACCGGGTTGTTGATCTTTTTCGGCGTTGGGTGCGTAGCCGCGCTCAAAGTTGCGGGAGCCAGCTTCGGTCAGTGGGAAATCAGCATCATCTGGGGTTTGGGTGTAGCCATGGCTATCTACCTGACCGCAGGCGTATCTGGTGCGCACCTTAACCCGGCGGTCACCATCGCCTTATGGTTATTCGCCTGCTTCGACGGGCGCAAAGTCGTTCCTTTCATTATTGCGCAATTCGCTGGCGCCTTTTGCGCTGCGGCATTAGTTTACGGGCTTTATTACAATCTTTTCTTCGATTTCGAACACACCCACAATATGGTACGCGGCAGCGTGGAAAGCCTTGAGCTGGCCGGTATCTTCTCAACCTACCCGAATCCGCATATCAATTTTGTGCAGGCCTTCGCGGTAGAAATGGTGATTACCGCTATCCTGATGGGCGTGATTTTAGCGCTGACCGACGATGGCAACGGCGTGCCGCGCGGCCCGCTGGCGCCGCTGCTGATCGGTTTATTGATTGCCGTCATTGGCGCATCGATGGGCCCGTTGACGGGCTTTGCCATGAACCCGGCGCGTGACCTCGGACCAAAAACCTTCGCCTGGCTGGCAGGCTGGGGCGACGTCGCCTTCACTGGTGGCAAAGATATTCCTTATTTCCTGGTGCCGCTGTGCGCACCGGTGGTCGGCGCGGCGCTGGGCGCATTCAGCTACCGTAAATTTATCGGCCGCCATCTGCCTTGCGACACCTGCGTCGAGGAAGAAAAAGAGTCTGCTTCTTCTACGTCGCAACAAAAAGCTTCGCTGTAATCTGACTACGGGACACCTATTATGACCGAGAAAAAATATATCGTTGCGCTCGACCAGGGCACTACCAGTTCCCGCGCTGTCGTGATGGATCACGACGCCAATATCGTCAGCGTTTCACAGCGTGAATTCGAACAAATTTATCCTAAGCCAGGCTGGGTAGAACACGACCCAATGGAGATCTGGGCATCGCAGAGCTCCACGCTGGTTGAAGTGCTGGCGAAAGCCGACATCAACTCCGACGAGATTGCCGCCATTGGTATCACCAACCAGCGTGAAACCGCTATCGTTTGGGAACGTGAGACCGGCAAACCAATCTATAACGCAATCGTCTGGCAGTGTCGCCGTACCGCGGACATCTGCGAGCAGCTTAAGCGCGACGGGATGGAAGAGTACATCCGCAAAACCACCGGTCTGGTGGTTGACCCGTACTTTTCCGGCACCAAAGTGAAGTGGATCCTCGACCATGTCGAAGGCGCCCGCGAGCGCGCAAAACGCGGCGAGCTGCTGTTTGGTACCGTGGATACCTGGCTTATCTGGAAAATGACCCAAGGCCGCGTACACGTCACCGACTACACCAACGCCTCGCGCACCATGTTGTTCAACATCCATGAGCTGGACTGGGACGACAAAATGCTTGAGGCGCTGGATATTCCGCGCGCCATGCTGCCGGAAGTGCGTAAATCTTCCGAAGTGTACGGCCAGACCAACATCGGCGGTAAAGGCGGCACCCGTATTCCTATCTCCGGTATCGCCGGCGACCAGCAGGCGGCGCTGTTCGGCCAACTGTGCGTAAAAGAAGGGATGGCGAAAAACACCTACGGCACCGGCTGCTTCATGCTGATGAACACCGGCGAAAAAGCGGTAACGTCAACCCACGGCCTGCTGACGACCATTGCCTGCGGTCCGACTGGCGAAGTGAACTATGCGCTGGAAGGCGCGGTGTTTATGGCTGGCGCGTCGATTCAGTGGCTGCGCGACGAAATGAAGCTCATCAACGATGCGTTCGACTCCGAATACTTCGCCACCAAGGTGAAGGATACCAACGGCGTGTACGTCGTACCGGCCTTTACCGGCCTTGGCGCGCCGTACTGGGACCCGTATGCGCGCGGCGCGATTTTCGGCCTGACTCGCGGGGTGAACGCCAACCATATTATCCGCGCGACGCTGGAATCGATCGCCTATCAAACGCGCGATGTACTGGAAGCGATGCAGGCTGACTCCGGCATCCGTCTGCACGCTCTGCGCGTAGATGGTGGCGCGGTCGCCAACAACTTCCTGATGCAGTTCCAGTCCGACATTCTCGGCACCCGCGTCGAACGTCCGGAAGTGCGTGAAGTAACGGCGCTGGGTGCAGCCTACCTGGCAGGCCTGGCGGTCGGTTTCTGGCAGAATCTGGATGAGTTGCAGGAGAAAGCGGTTATCGAACGCGAGTTCCGTCCGGGCATTGAAACCACCGAGCGTAATTACCGCTACAGCGGCTGGAAGAAAGCGGTGAAACGCGCGCTGGCGTGGGAAGAGCACGACGAAGGATAAGAAGACATCCCCGGTCTCGCTATCGCTCACCGGGGCTACAACCCCACTGCCGATTCAATGGTAGCCCGCGCCCGGGCTACCAGGCGCGCACTAGCCAAATATTGGCAGCAGCAGATACAGCTTAATCACCAGCGCGTTGACGATATCGATAAAGAACGCCCCCACCATCGGCACCACCAGGAACGCCATATGCGACGGACCGAAACGGTCGGTAATCGCCTGCATATTGGCAATCGCCGTCGGCGTCGCGCCGAGACCAAACCCGCAATGACCGGCAGCCAACACGGCAGCATCATAGTTCTTGCCCATCATGCGATAGGTCACGAACACCGCATACAGCGCCATCGCCACCGCCTGCACCGCCAGAATAATAATCATCGGCAGCGCCAGCGACGCCAGCTCCCACAGCTTGAGGCTCATCAGCGCCATCGCGAGGAACAGCGACAGACTAACGTTGCCCAGCACCGACACCGCGCGGTCAAACACGCGATACAGCCCCGCCAGCGCCAGACCATTGCTGAGGATCACGCCGATAAACAGCACGCAGACGAAAGTTGGCAATTCAAAAACAGAACCCGCCAACAGTTGCGCAACCACCTTACCTATCGTCAGACAGATAGCGATTAAGGCAATACTTTCGATCAGCACCAGCGAGGTGATCATGCGGCCCATATCTGGCTTTTCAAACGCCGTCGGCGCCATCTGGTCGTCCGGCGTACCGTCCGGCGAAGAAGAGTGTTTCACCAGGTAACGCGCGACCGGGCCGCCAATCAGGCCGCCGAGCACCAACCCGAAGGTTGCGCAAGCCATTGCCACTTCGGTGGCGTTGGCAAAACCGTAGCGCTCAACAAACAGCTTGCTCCATGCCGCCCCGGTGCCGTGGCCGCCGGACAGAGTAATAGAACCAGCCAGCAGGCCCATCAACGGATCCAGCCCCAGCAGCTTCGCCATGCCGATACCGAGGGCGTTTTGCAGCAGCAACAGGCCAACCACCACAATCAGGAACGTACCAAGCACCTTGCCGCCCGCGCGCAGGCTGGCGAGATTGGCGTTAAGGCCGATGGTAGCGAAAAACGCCAGCATCAATGGGTCTTTCAGACTCATATCGAAATCAATTTCGATATCCATGCTTTTTTTCAGCGCCAGCAGCGCCAATGCCACCAGCAGGCCACCCGCGACGGGTTCAGGGATAGTGTATTTCTTGAGGAAAGGGACGGTCTGGACGAGTTTTCGCCCTAATAGCAACACCATGGTTGCGGCAACGAGCGTCGATAAGGTATCGAGATGAAACATAAAAAAGAGCTCCTTATAGGCGCATGATCCATTCACACGCGACGATATTCCCGGTGTCGATTACTTCTCATCTTGAGGAATCGGGATGCGATTTTAAGCAGAAGTGCGTAAAAAATGACAGGAAAAGATATTTTGTATTAGCGTTGATGCGATCAAGCATACAAAATGTTAATTATTTTGTTACATGTATTCGCTGCGGATATTTTTTGCGCCAAAGGCTGGCAAACGTTTGCTTTTAGTCTACAGTCCGATAAAATTCCCGCTTTGCCACCTTGGGATTGTTTGTGATGTCCGTTAAGACCGCAGAGTCAGAAAATGCGCAACCGGTTGCGCATAAACCAGCCAGCGAATTAATCTATCGCCTCGAAGACCGCCCGCCGCTACCACAAACGCTATTCGCCGCTTTCCAGCACCTGCTGGCGATGTTTGTCGCGGTCATCACCCCGGCGCTGCTCATCTGTCAGGCGCTCGGCCTCCCAGCCGAAGATACGCAACACATCATCAGCATGTCGCTGTTCGCCTCCGGCGTGGCATCCATTATCCAGATTAAAGCCTGGGGGCCGGTCGGCTCCGGGTTGCTCTCCATCCAGGGCACCAGCTTCAACTTCGTCGCGCCGCTGATCATGGGCGGCACCGCGCTGAAAACCGGCGGCGCCGACGTCCCAACAATGATGGCCGCGCTGTTCGGCACCCTGATGCTGGCGAGCTGCACCGAGATGGTCCTCTCGCGGATCCTGCATCTCGCCCGCCGCATCATTACTCCGTTGGTTTCCGGCGTGGTGGTGATGATTATCGGTCTGTCGTTGATTCAGGTCGGCCTGACCTCTATCGGCGGCGGTTATGCAGCCATGGCCGACCATACCTTCGGCGCGCCGAAAAACCTGCTGCTGGCAGGCATTGTGCTGGCGCTGATTATCCTCCTCAACCGTCAGCGCAACCCGTACCTGCGTATCGCCTCGCTGGTGATCGCCATGGCCGCAGGCTACCTGGCGGCGTGGCTCCTCGATATGTTGCCGGCCCACACCGCGCCGACCAACAGCAGCCTGATTACCATCCCGACGCCGCTCTACTACGGCCTGGGTATCGACTGGAGTCTGCTGCTGCCGCTGATGCTGGTCTTTATGATCACCTCGCTGGAAACCATCGGTGATATCACCGCCACCTCTGACGTTTCCGAGCAGCCGGTTTCCGGCCCGCTATATATGAGACGTTTGAAAGGCGGTGTGCTGGCTAACGGCCTGAACTCGTTTGTTTCCGCGGTTTTCAACACCTTCCCGAACTCCTGCTTCGGCCAGAACAATGGGGTGATCCAGTTGACCGGCGTTGCCAGCCGCTATGTGGGTTTTGTAGTGGCGCTGATGTTGATTGTGCTCGGTCTGTTCCCGGCGGTGAGCGGTTTTGTGCAGCATATTCCTGAGCCGGTACTCGGCGGCGCAACGCTGGTGATGTTCGGGACTATCGCCGCTTCCGGCGTGCGTATCGTCTCCCGCGAGCCGTTGAATCGCCGCGCCATCCTGATTATCGCCCTGTCGCTGGCGGTAGGGCTCGGGGTTTCTCAGCAGCCGCTGATCCTGCAGTTTGCCCCAGACTGGCTGAAGAACCTGCTCTCCTCCGGTATTGCCGCTGGCGGTATCACGGCGATTGTTCTGAATTTAATCTTCCCGCCAGAGAAGAACTAAACCAGCAATCGCGTTCTCCCCGGCGGCGCAATCGCGGCCGGGGAGCGCAAGCCACACCCTGCGGCGGTAACATCTCTTCATCTCATTTCACCATTCCAGCCTTGAGGATTGCGCATAAATCGTGCATAACACGGTGATGTGTCCTCGTCAGGATGGAAGATCATGAAATTTCTTGGAAAGCTGATTCTCTGGCTACTGATCGCCCTGCTGGTTGTCATTGTCGCGGCTTACTTTGCTCTGCAAACCCGCTGGGGCGCTCGCCAGGCCAGCAGTTGGTTAAGTGAAAGCACCGGCTGGAAAATTGTCTTCGATAAGATGGAGCATGACTTCTCTTCCCCGCTGCATCTGCAGCTACAAAATGTCATCTTTGGCCGCGACGGCAAGCCGCCGACTCTGGTCGCCAAAACGGTGGATATCGGCTTCAGCACGCGTCAGCTCAGCGATCCGCTGCACGCCGATGAAATCGTGCTCAGCAGTGGCACCCTGAATCTTTCTCCCGCCTCCGCATCGATGCCGTTTGCCGCCGATCGTCTACAGTTGCGCGACATGGCTTTTAATAGCCCGGAAAGCGACTGGAGCCTGAGCGCCCAGCGCGTCACCGGCGGCGTGATGCCATGGCAGCCCGAAGCGGGCGACGTGCTGGGCAGGCAGGCGCAAATCCAGATGAGCGCCGGCTCGATGAACCTCAACGGCGTCGAAGCCAACAACGTGCTGATCCAGGGGGAAATAAATAACGGCGAGGTCACCCTGAGCACCCTTGGCGCCGACATCGCGCGCGGTACGCTGACCGGTAACGCCAAACGCCGCGCTGATGGCAGCTGGCTGGTTGATAATCTGCGTCTGAATGAAATCCGCCTACAGAGCGCAAAGCCGCTGAACGAGTTCCTCGCGCCGCTGACCTCCGTTCCGTCGTTGCAGATTGGCCGCCTGGACGTGACCGATGCGCGTTTGCAGGGACCTGGCTGGGCGGTCACCGATCTCGACCTCAACTTGCGCAACCTGACGCTGAGCCATAACGGCTGGCAGAGCGAAGACGGTACGCTATCGATGAACGCCAGCGAATTTATCTACGGTTCACTGAATTTCCTCGACCCCATCGTCAACGCCGAATTCTCGCCGCAGGGTATCGCCCTACGCCAGTTCAGCTCTCGCTGGGAAGGCGGCATGGTACGCACCTCCGGGAACTGGCTGCGCGCCGGTAACGCGCTGGTGCTCGACGATACCGCCTTCGCCGGGCTGGAATACACCCTCCCGGCCAACTGGAAACAGTTGTGGATGGAGCCGATGCCGGGCTGGCTGCAAAGCCTGACGCTGAAGAAGTTTAGCGCCAGCCGTAACCTGATTATCGATATCGATCCGACCTTCCCGTGGCAGATCACCGCGCTGGACGGCTACGGCGGCGAGCTGCAACTGTTGAAAGGGGGCCAATGGGGAGTGTGGAATGGCAGCGCAACCCTGAATGCCGCCGCCGCGACCTTTAACCGCATTGACGTGCGTCGCCCGTCGCTGAAGCTGAACGCAAACGCCTCGACCGTTAACATCAGCGAACTAAGCGCCTATACCGAACGCGGGATCCTGCAAGCCACCGCCGCGGTATCGCAACTGCCGCAGCGCCAGGTCAATCTGAGCTTCACTGGCCGCGGCGTGCCACTGAATATTCTGCAAGCCTGGGGTTGGCCCGCACTGCCGATTAACGGTGACGGTAATTTCCAGTTAACGGCAAACGGCCGCGTGCAGGCGGATGCGCCGCTGAAACCCAGCGTCAACGGCCAGCTCAGCGCCGCCAATATGGATAAGCAGCAGACCGCGCAGGTGATGCGCGACGGCGAGGTCAGCAACGCGTCTGCCACGCCGGTTCCGGTTACGCCGTAGCAACCCCCTCCTCCCGGGTTACGGTGCTTGCGCCTGACCCGGGCAACACATAGCCCCTCTCTCCCGGCCTGAAACCTGTGCGCAATTTGCGGCTATCTGTGCCTATTTCCCGCAACAGGTTCCTTTCAAATATCAGAGTTGCTATAACCAAAATACTGGAAGTTGATAAAAATAATGATCCCTTGTACCTACAAAAATAAAAGGAACATCCATGTCTGCAATACGTCAACGTATTCTGGAGAATATGCAGAAATTCTCCAGAGCCATGATCGGCGCAGTATTATTCCTGCCGGTCATTGGATTAATTCTGGCTCTCAGTTCCGTCTTAACTAACCCGACGCTGATTGCTGAAACCAGCATATTTCATCAGCTGGGGCAACTGCTTGGCGATACCTTCTGGCCATTATTCGGCAACCTCGGTTTGCTGTTTTGCGTTGGAATAAGTTACGGCCTGGCAAAAGATAAAAAAACGGAAGTCGCGCTGGTTTCAGTTATGTGTTTTATCATGTTTCTTGGCGCCAACCATTCGTGGCTGGAACATACCCACGCCGTCGCGGAAAAAATTAACGGCGAATATTATGGTACCGGACAAACGCAGCTTTTAGGCTTTGTCGTGGTCGATATGGGCGTCTTCCTCGGTATTATTCTCGGCTGCACCATTGCCTGGGTACATAACAAAGTCTCCAATATTGAACTGCCCGGCGCGCTGTCGATGTACGGCGGGGCAAAGCTGACATTGGTCGCCATGACGCCGGTCATTATCTGCTACGCCATCGCCTTCACCTGGATTTGGCCGTTTATGACCCACGGCATTAGCGCGCTGACCGGTTTTATGAAAAACGCCGGGGTGGCGGGGGTATTCGTCTACGGCTTCTTTGAAAAATTCCTTATCCCAACCGGCCTGCACCACTTCGTTTGGTCTCCTTTCCAGCTCACGCAAATTGGCGGCACGCTGAATGTCGACGGCCAGGTGGTCTCCGGCACCCAGGCGATTTTCCTCGCCTACATGCGCCATCCCGACCTGACGCCGGTGATGAACGACGCACTGCGTTTCTCACAGCAAGGGATGACCACGATTTTCGGCCTGGCGGGCGCATCGTTGGCGTTTTACCACACCGCGAAGCCAGAGAAAAAAGCGATGGCGAAAGCGATTCTGCTGCCGGCGATCATCACCTCAATGCTGACCGGCATCACCGAGCCGATTGAATTCACCTTCTTATTTGTCTCGCCGCTGCTGTGGGTAATCCATGCCACGCTGACCGCCGCTTCGCAGGCGATTTGCGACATCTTCACCGTGCGCCCGTGGGGCGCCTCCGGCCTGATTGAATTCCTGATCTACAACCTGCCGTTGCCGGTGTCATTAACCCGCTGGCCGGGATACGTGCTAATCGGCATCGGTCAGTTCATCGTTTATTACGCGATTTTCCGCACGCTGGTCGTGAAGTTAAATCTGAAGACCCCGGGCCGTGAGGATGACGAGAATGTGAAGTTATACAGCAAGGCGGATTACCGGAAGAAAGTCGCCGGCGCGCCGTCGATGACCGATGAAATCATTAACGGCTTAGGCGGCAAGGCCAATATTATCTCCGTCGATAATTGTTTCACCCGCCTGCGTGTGGCGATCCACAATATGGAATTAGTCGACGACGGAATATTAAAGAGTACCGGCGCGAATGGCGTCGTGCGCAATCGTAATGAAGTTCAGGTTATTTATGGCGTCAAAGTGGGACAAGTGCGTTCCCGGGTTGATAGCTGGTTAGCAGAAAATTAATGGGGAGTGAGGTATGAAATTAACCGTATTAGGCGGGGGCGGCGTTCGCTCTGCATTCCTGGCGAAGTCGCTGGCTTATAACGCACACCGTATTGGTTTAACGGAAGTCGTATTTCAGGATAGCTCGACGGATAATTTATCGGTATTCGGTGAAATCGCCCGCTATGTATTTAATACGATTCGCCCGGATATTCATTTTAGCGCCACCAGCGATCCGGTCGCGGCGCTCCAGGGAACCCATTATGTCATTACGACGCTGCGCGTCGGCGGCGATGAGAGCCGCATCCGCGACGAACGGATTGCGCTGGAGCATAACACCCTCGGCCAGGAGACTACCGGTGCGGGCGGTTTTGCCATGGCGATGCGTTCGATCCCGGCGATCCTGCGCTATTGCCGGTTGATCGAGGAACACGCCGACAAAGACGCCATTTTGTTCAACTTCACCAATCCGTCCGGGTTGGTCACTGAAGCGATTATCAAATCCGGCTTCAAGCGCCGGGTGTACGGAATTTGCGATGCGCCGTCGGAGCTGATCCGCGAGCTGCCGGAAATCCTCGGCTGCGACCCGCACGACCTGAGCGTCGAGTGCTACGGATTAAACCATTTCTCCTGGTTTACGCATTTCACGCTGCGCGGCGAGGATGTCACCGCGCAACTGGTCGCCAACCCGGCGTTATACCGCAAAACGGCGATGCAGTACTTCTCGCCGGAGCTGGTCAAACTGTGTGATAACCAGCTGCTCAATGAGTATCTTTATTACTACTACTATCGTGAAGTGGCGCTGCAGTCGATTCAGCAGGCGCCGGAGACCCGCGGCGAGCAGATCGCCCGTATCAACCACGATATGCGTGAAGAGTTGGGTGCCGTGGACGTGAAAGCGAACCCGGAAGCGGCCTTCACCATCTGGATGAAGCACTACCTGCGCCGTGAAAATAGCTATATGCAGAACGAGTCGCAACAGGAGAAATTCCACACCCGCGAGCCGTTAACGCTACGGCAGTTCATCGAGGAGCCGGACACCGGCGGCTACGCCGGGGTGGCGCTGGATATTCTGGAGGCGGTCAACAGCACGACCACCAAGCGCATTGTCGTATCGATACAAAATAACGGCACGCTCGATTTTTTACGCCCCGACGATGTCATTGAAATCAGCTGCGATCTGAGCAAAGACGGCCTCAAGCCGGTTACCCCCGTTAAGGTGCCGACGGCGCAGAAAAACATGATTGCCAGCGTGAAAGAGTATGAGCGGTTGGCGGTAGCGGCGATTTTGCAGCAAGACAGATCGCTGGCGGTACAGGCGTTGATGGCCCACCCGCTGGTCGGTTCGTATTCGCTGGCGAAAACGTTGGTTGACACCTACCTCGACGATGAACAGTTCACCGCATGGCGGTAATGCGTCGCCCGTATTCGGGAACGTCTCCCCTAAGCCCGGGTAAGGCGCAACGCCGCAACCCGGGAGCTCCCCCCGCTCGCGCTGCGCTTAGCGGGGCTACGGTGAGCACCACTGATGCCGATAGGTAGCCCGGGTAAGGCGAACGCCGCAACCCGGGAACTCCCCCCGCTCGCGCTGCGCTTAGCAGGGCTACGGTGAGCATCACTAAGCCGGTGGTAGCCCGGGTAAGGCGCAAGCCGCAACCCGGGAACTCCCCCCGCTCGCGCTGCGCTTAGCGGGGCTACGGTGAACATCACTAAGCCAGTGGTAGCCCGGGTAAAGCGGAACGCCGCAACCCGGGAACTCCCCCCGCTCGCGCTGCGCTTAGCGGGGCTACGGTGAACATTACTGAGCCAGTGGTAGCCCGGGTAAGGCGCAACGCCGCAACCCGGGGACTCCCCCGCTCGCGCTGCGCTTAGCGGGGCTACGGTGAGCATCACTAAGCCGGTGGTAGCCCGGGTAAGGCGCAACGCCGCAACCCGGGAACTCCCCCGCTCGCGCTGCGCTTAGCGGGGCTACAGTGAGCACCACTGATGCCGATAGGTAGCCCGGGTAAGGCGGAACGCCGCAACCCGGGAACTCCCCCCGCTCGCGGGGCTACCTATTGCTACGCACACTGGTAAACCACATCTTCAATAGCCGCTCAAAACCTAATATGCAGTAGCCGAAAAACGGGTTGCTCCAGTAAATATCATCGTCGAACTTCTGCGGGTCGTGAATAATAAACGCAGTATCCGCAGCCTGCGCCAGCGGGCTCTGGTAATCACCGGTAAAGCAGACCAGGTTTATCTCTTTTCCTGCCAATGCCTTAACCCAATTTAACGCTGAACTGCTGCGCCCGGATTTGGAAATTATCCAGATGGAATCAAAACGGGCGGCGTTCTTCTGCTCAAGGATTTCGTAATCCGGCCACAGCGCCAGGCTGGCGTTCACGCCGGTGACGAGAAACTTATTATAAATATATTGGGCGATCAGCTGCGAAAAGCCGCTGCCGTGGATCAGAATACGGTGCTGTTCAAGGCCTGTCAGCAGCGGCGCAAGCGCCTCTGTGGGCTGAATACTCATGTAGTCGATATCATTGGTCACATCGAGCTTCGGCATGGTGATATTGAACTTGATGAAATAGACCAGTTCCAGCCAGCCGCTGAACTTAAGCTTCTTCGCCAACCGCACCAGCGAAGAAGGGTTGCTGTAGCAGCGCTCCGCGACGGCACGGATCCCTTCGCGGATACACTGCTCCGGGTCATTCTGAATAAAACGCAACACGGTCATTTCTGTTTTACTCAACTTCACGTCACGAAAGATATTTTCTAAGTCCATTGCGGGCTCCTCTCAGCGGCAGATTACGCTACCACTGCTCGATAAAAGCGTCTGTGGAGTGAGTCACCAGAATGAAACGAATATTACTTTTTACGAAAAAATGGAATAAAAAAACCCTCTCCGCAGGCGAAGAGGGTTCCTACCGTTAACGTACTCGCTTAGAGTGTAATCGTTAGCGCATTACTCTGAGCGGCCAGCACCACGCCGAGTTCGCTGCCGGCCTGAGTCCCGCCCTGCACGCCAGCCACCTGCGGGATATTACGCAGACATAGCGTCCAACCGCTGGCCTGGCCTTCACCGTTCACGGTGATAGTATTGCCCTGGCGCTTCGCCTTCAGGGTGAAGACCACGGAACCGTCGGCCGCCGGAACCTGACACAGCGCTTCACGGCCATCGCCGAGGTGGAACAGCTGGAAGGCAGTGCCTTCATGCCACGCGTAATCGGGTTTCTGATCATTGTTGCCCAGTGCCAGCAGGGTGTTGTCGCGGACGTAGACCGGCAGGCTCAGCACATCGTGGTTCTGCTTATGCCAGCGGCCGCCCTGCGCTTCATCGTTATGCCACAAGTGCGTCCAGTGCCCTTCCGGCAGGTAGAACTGCACATCGCCCGCCTCGGAGAACACCGGCGCCACCAGTACCGAATCCCCCAGCATATACTGGCGGTCGAGATAGTCGCAGGCCGGATCGTCCGGGAACTCAAGCATCATCGAACGCAGCATTGGGGTGCCAAACTCGTTGGCCAACGCCGCCTGGCGATAGAGATACGGCATCATGCGGCATTTCAACTGCGTGAAGTGGCGCACCACGTCGCAAGACTCCTCATCGTAGGCCCATGGCACACGGTAGGATTTGCTGCCATGCAGACGGCTGTGGCTGGAGAGCAGGCCGAAGGCGCACCAGCGTTTGTAGACGTGGGCTGGCGCGGTGTTTTCGAAACCGCCGATGTCGTGGCTCCAGAAGCCGAAGCCGGACATGCCGATCGACAGCCCGCCGCGCAGGCTTTCCGCCATCGATTCGTAGTTGGCGTAACAATCGCCGCCCCAGTGCACCGGGAACTGCTGGGTCCCCACTGATGCGGAACGGGCGAACAGCACCGCCTCCCGCTCGCCGACAGTCTCTTTCAGCACATTCCACACCAGTTCGTTGTAGATGAAGGCATAGTGGTTGTGCATCTTCTGCGGATCGGAACCATCGAACCACTGCACGTCGGTCGGGATACGTTCGCCAAAATCGGTCTTGAAGCAGTCGACACCTATCGCCATCAGGCCTTTCAGTTTGTCAGCATACCACTGGCAGACTTCAGGATTCGTGAAGTCGTAAATCGCCAGCCCCGGCTGCCATTTATCCCACTGCCACAGCGAACCGTCCGGGCGCTTCAGCAGATAACCCTTCTCTTTCAATTCGTTGAACACCGGCGAACGCTGGCCGATATACGGGTTGATCCACACGCAAACCTTCAGCCCTTTCGCCTTCAGACGCGTTATCATCCCTTCCGGGTCCGGGAAGGTCAGCGGATCCCATGCGAAATCGCACCACTGGAAGGCCTTCATCCAGAAACAGTCGAAGTGGAAGACGTGCAGCGGTAGATTGCGCTCGGCCATGCCGTCGATAAAACGGTTCACCGTCGCTTCGTCATAGTTGGTGGTGAATGACGTGGTCAGCCACAGGCCAAAGGACCACGCCGGGGGTAGCGCCGGACGACCGGTTAGTTGGGTATAACGGTTAAGCACCGCTTTCGGCGTCGGGCCGTCGATCACAAAGTACTCGAGGTATTCGCCTTCGACGCTGAACTGCACCTTTGAGACCTTCTCCGAACCAACCTCAAAGGAGACGCGCTGCGGATGATTCACCAGCACGCCGTAGCCGCGGTTGGTCAGGTAGAACGGGATGTTTTTGTAGGATTGTTCAGTGCTGGTGCCGCCGTCTTCGTTCCAGGTATCGACCGTCTGGCCATTGCGCACCAGGGCGGTAAAGCGCTCGCCGAGGCCATAAACGGTTTCGCCAACACCGAGGTCAAGACGCTCGAACATGTAGTTGCGGTTAGTCTTGCTATCCTGCACGTAGCCGTTATTTTTCAGCTGGCTGCCGGTGATACGCACGCCGTTGCGCAGAAAATCCAGCGACCAGAATTCGCCTTTAGTGACGCGTACGCTGAGGTTGCCGCTTTTCAGTTCGGCGAATTCCGCCATGTTCTGTATCTCGACAGTCACATCGTTCAGCACGTTCAGCGAATAGTGCGGCCCCTTGTCCAACGCCCCCTGAAAGTGCTCCATGCGCACACCGATCACCCCTTCCCGTGGGGAGAAAAAGCGCAGGGTGAACAGCGGCGTATCCAGTTGCCCGGCGCGCTCGCGGACATCGCGCGGCGCGGCATAAACCACCATTTCAGCGCCCTGCTGCTCCACCTCGTAGACCTGTACGGGCTGGATCAGGTTGAGCCCTGGTTGAATGAGCCAGTTTCCATCACTGATTTTCATTAAAACGTCCTCTTAGGTTTGCAATACTTTGCCGATCGGTGCAGAGGCGAAGTCTTGTCCGTTGCGACGCGCGCCTTCGGTTTGCACACGCTTCCTTCAGCGATACCGCGGGGTGGTACCGGTTACAGAATTTGTAAACTATCCACACAGTAAGATGAATTGCGATATCTCGTTATCAAATTACGTTTCTTGTTTTATGTGATCGTGGTAGCCCGAAAGCGAGAGGAAAAGTGTAACCCATGGATTTTGAAAGGATTTGTGTCAGACTGTTCTGTAAAGTCCAGTTTTAACAGTAAAAAAGTGCGTTTAGGTATGTGGTAAATGCCTGAAAGTAGCTATAATGCGCCCCGCCTCCATGTAGCAATCGAGGCGCGGAAGATCGTCATCTCCGGTGAGGTGGCTGGACTTCAAATCCAGTTGGGGCCGCCAGCGGTCCCGGGCAGGTTCAACTCCTGTGATCTTCCGCCAAGTTCTCCCTCCCCATCGGCCATTCGGCATATATTAAATATTCTATTTTTAACCTACTCTATTAAATCAATCGTTATTTTAATTAGCCCGTCATTGCCGTTCAAGTTCAGAAATTTATCTAACGATTTATCGATAAAAAAGCACTTAATAACGCCGGCGTGATCATCTGGAATCAAACCAGTAATGATTTGTTTGTTAATAGACTTTCCACCATTGCGAAAGATATTGGTTATGATTTTGAACGTGTACAGTTACAAACCGCAATTTACTCACCGATAGCACATGGTGAAATTGAAAACGATCAGCTAAAAATAAGAAAGGAGCTGACATCAATATTCTCTGATGATGGCGCGGAACTGTAGCCCTGCTAAGCGTAGCGCGAGCAAGGAAAACCCCGGGTGGCGGCTAAAGCCTGACCCGGGCTACCAGATGGCGCTAAACCGTAGCCCTGCTGAGCGCAGCGCGAGCAGGGATCCCCATCAGAAGTAATAGCCAATATTGACGTTAGTACGGAAATACCATTTGCCGCTGCCTTCGGACTGAGTACTGGTCCAGCCGGTGGAGTTCAGCGCGCCGCCCCACGGATTGACGTTTTTCGCCCAGCTGAGATCAACCCAGAACATCACCGGCAGCGCAAAGACCTGCACGCCAAGGGTGTTCATCTGCGAATCGCTCCAGCCGCTTTTATCTTTCCATAGCACGCTGTAATCGTTGTAAAAACGCAGCTTCGATACGCCCCCCCACTTCACATCGACATCACGGGCGACGTTGAGCGACGCGGTGGTGGCTTTCGCCGGGATCAGGTAAGCAGGTGTCAGGCCATTGCCGCCCATCAAAATGGTATCGTCGCTAACGCCAGCCGGGTTCTTCGGATCGTACTGGTAGCGAATCAGCTGCGAAGTCAGCTGCCACGGCCCGTTATGCAACATCCCATGCACGCCCGCCGCCCAGAAGGTGCCATCGTCGTCAGTCTCGCGGTTGTGCAGGCGCGCCAGCGCCAGCGAGCCACCCAGCTCGTTGTTCCAACCGCCACCGTGGAAAGCACGCGTGATACGTACGTTCACCTGATCGCGCTTTTCATTATGCTGTTGATGCTGGGTCGGATAGATGGTGTTTTTCAGCCGATCATAATCGCCAACATCCGGCGCATAGCGTAAATTCTCCGGCTCCATCCACGGGAAATAGGCCACATCCAGCGACCAGTTATTATCATGATACTGATAGTTCACGCCGCTGCCGGCGTTGACGCCAAAGCCTAAATAAAACGGAATGCCATAGGACCAGCCAAATTGCGGGTAGGGTTCAAGACCGAAAGGTTTGCCGGGGATCCCCAACTGGATATCATTATTTTCATCGAAGCGATATCCTACGTAAGCGCGGTCGACGGCGTATTTACGGTGATCCTGAAACCAGAATCCGGCATCAAAGAAATAGTTATTATAAAAGCCGCTGCTATCGATACGGAATGTATCAAAACGCAGATGCGGCGGGTTGCGATAATTACTGCCCTTCCAGTCTTCATAGCGATAATTGGCCCGCAGCGCGCCGCCGAAATCCAGCCCGGCGAGATTATCCGCACTGCGCCAGCCGATATGCGGGAACGGCTTACCGTCGTCTGCCAGCGCCAGCCCGCTGGTACCGGCTGCCAGCAGCAGCGGGAGGAGTAATTTACGCATAGCACATGCCTCATTTTATATTTTAATAAGCGATAAAAGGCCGTCGATTAATATCGACTTTTTTATTTTGTCTCACGGATGAAACTATTCTTTAAATAGCGCGATGTTTATATTTTTGTTTCAAATATGAAACTCTGTTTATTATTTGATAAAGGGAAAATCTCACGCAGGATGCCGGGAGTCAAGGCATAAACTTTGACCCATCACGCAATATTATTATTCGCTGGTGACGATATTGGTATTTGCGACATGGAGGGAGAAATATTCTCAAATATGAAACAACCTCACTATCATACCCAAAACTACGAGTAACTTTTAACAACCACGCCAAAAGGTCAGCATCATCACCGTTCGCACTCCTATATGATAATGATTATTTTTACCGTTTGTTGATTGGGTAAAAATATCGCCTGTTTATCTTTCATCCAGTCAGTAATTAGGAAATGTGACTTACATCAACTTAATTCTCTTCACAAACATTCTTTCATCAAGCTAGTCTGATATGATCAATGCACAAATGAGAGAAACCTCGCCAACATTTTTTAGCGCAATTTGCGCTTGTTTTATTAATGGCCAGAGTGCTCATAAAATGATTTTTCATTATAAAAACAGGTTACTCGAACTTATTTGAATGACGTGCAATTGGCTCAGGTGAGCGAATCCTCACCTTTTTATTAAAAACACTTTAATAACAATAAGTTACAAAAACTCACAGGAATGGTCATGTGTGTATTATTACGCATAAGGGGGAGCGTTGAAGCTTTCTGATATCTTAAAAAAAGACAATAATAACATAGATTTATTCAGAGTTATTGCTGCGTGCATGGTCATTTACGGCCATGCCTATGCGCTTTCTCCCCAGCTCGGAAAAAGTGACTTTATCGCTCGCTTACTACCACCTGATTACTCGGGTTCACTGGCGGTAAAAATATTTTTCTTCCTGAGTGGGTTAGTTGTGACTAACTCATTAATGAATAAAGGCGATCTGGTTCATTTTACGATTTCACGACTCTTTCGAATATGGCCTGCGCTGATCATTTCAAGCCTGATCACCGCATTTATTCTCGGGCCATTACTAACATCGCTGTCGATAACGGATTATTTATCGCACGCCGAGGTGTATAGCTATACCTGGAATATCACCACCATGACGCCGCAATTCAGCTTACCCGGTTTATTCACTAGCAATCCGTACCCAAATGTTGTGAATGGTTCGCTGTGGACGATCCCCTATGAAGTTTTTGCCTACGTCATGCTGTTTGGGCTTTACGCCACCGGGTTACTGAACTCGAAAAAGCTAAGCATTTTACTTTTCGGTATGATCCTGATCGAACCGTTTTTATCCTCCAAGGTATTGTATCCATGGCTAGTCACCAACCCGCCAGCGGAATTGCTGTCTCCGTGCTTCGCGTTTGGCGCTATTATGGCGCTGCATCGCGACGATATCGATATTAAGATCTCACATTGTCTGGGGTTTGCCGTACTTTATTATCTTTTTATCGGTACGGTCTATGCGCCCTATTTTGCGTACGCCTGTATCTTCCTCTCCCTGCTGTACATTTCATCCTGTAAAAGTGTTTTACGTTTAAAACCTAAAGCCGATATTTCTTACGGTGTATATTTATGGGGTTTTCCAGTACAGCAAATTGTCGCATCGCATTTTAAAGACTATGGCGTTCATTTTAACCAAATAGCCACGCTGATTATTGCGCTGATATTCGGCTATTTGTCATGGCATCTTTGTGAGAAGCGGTTTATTCGCTATGGATCAGCACTGTCTTCCTTTATCAAAAAAGGCAAAATCCCCTCCATCGCCATTCCAGGCAATCGCGATCTCGGGGTTTAGCCCTCATTTAAAAGCGCTGCTGAGTCAGCGCTTCCCCCTACATAGCCCTCTTTTTTAACCCTTTGAGCTTCTCTTCTCGCATCCCGCTCTCACCAGGCTACGCTTACTCTTTCCGCGCAAAAAACACCCAACTCCCTCCGCTTGATTTATCACGCTAATGCACAAGAGGTAATGCTATGCAGATCAATGCTATAGGTACGTACTCCGCCAGCCAGCCGCTGGAATCGATGGCCATCTCTCGCCGCGAACCGGGTCCGCAAGATGTGCAGATCGCCATTGAATACTGCGGCGTCTGCCACTCCGATCTCCACCAGGCGCGATCGGAATGGGCCGGAACGCTTTATCCCTGCGTACCGGGGCATGAAATCGTCGGCCGGGTCACCGCGGTCGGCAACGCCGTCTCGCGCTACACCGTGGGCGATCTGGTTGGCGTCGGCTGCATGGTCGATAGCTGTAAACAGTGCGAAGAGTGCGCAGAAGGCCTGGAAAACTACTGCGACCATATGGTGCTGACCTATAACGGCCCCACTCAGGACGCGCCGAGTCATACGTTGGGCGGCTATTCGCAGCAAATCGTGGTCAATGAGCGCTACGTACTGCGGATAAATCACCCCGAAGCCCAACTGGCCGCTGTTGCGCCGCTGCTGTGCGCCGGGATTACCACCTACTCTCCGCTGCGTCACTGGCACGCGGGCCCGGGTAAAAAAGTCGGCGTGGTCGGTATCGGCGGACTTGGACATATGGGGATCAAGTTGGCCCACGCCATGGGGGCCCACGTGGTGGCCTTTACCACCTCCGAATCCAAGCGCGATGCGGCCAGAGCGCTCGGCGCTGATGAAGTCGTGGTGTCGCGTAACGAAGACGAAATGGCGGCCCATGTCAAAAGTTTCGATTTCATCCTCAACACCGTGGCGGCGCCACACAATCTCGATGCCTTCACCACGCTGCTTAAACGCGATGGCACGATGACGCTAGTTGGTGCCCCGGCCACACCGCACCCGTCGCCGGAGGTGTTCAACCTGATCTTCCGTCGCCGGTCGATCGCCGGTTCGATGATTGGCGGCATTCCGGAAACCCAGGAGATGCTCGATTTCTGCGCCGAACACAGCATCGTCGCTGATATTGAGCTCATCCGCGCCGATCAGATCAACGAAGCCTGGGAAAGAATGGTTAAAGGCGACGTGAAATATCGCTTTGTGATCGACAGTTCAACCCTCGCTGGCTAAGCGCCACGGCGGAAAGTGCGCCGCCACTCCGTCGGGCTGACGCCAAAGCGCGCCTTAAACTGCTGACGCCATGTCACGGCGGAGAGATACCCTACCGCTTCCGCCACCTGCTCGATGGGTAAATCACCCGCTTCGAGCAGGCTCTGGCTGCGACGCAGACGTTCGGCAGTCAACCTAGTTGGCGATGCTCATCCCGGTCGCCCGGACGAAGTGGCGGGTCAGAGTGCGGCGGCTCATCGCCACCACCTGAGCCAGCGCATCAAGGTTATGCGGCTCGGCAATATGTTGCTGCAGGTAATCCAGCAAGCAGTTAATCCGCGCGTCACGGGTGTTTCCCGGCACCGGTTGGGCGATAAACTGCGCCTGGCCGCCTTCACGGTGCGGCGGTACAATCATCCGCCGGGCAATCTGGTTGGCGACGAGACTGCCGAAGCGCTGGCGGATGATATACAGGCAACAGTCGAGCGCTGCCGCGGTACCCGCCGAAGTTATCATCCGCTGGTCGTCCACGTACAGGGCGTTGATATCGAGCCGCACCTGCGGAAACAGGCGCTGGAAATCTTGTTCAAACTCCCAATGGGTCGCCGCCCGCTTGCCGTCCAACAGCCCGGCGTAACCAAGGACAAAAGCCCCGAGACACAGGCCGACGATTTCCGCGCCGTTATCCCGCGCCCGCACCAGGCTATCGAGCAGCGCCTGCGGCGGACGCTGATTGACCTCGCCCCAGTAGGGCACCACCACAATATCGGCCTGCTCAAGGGTGGCGTAATCGCCGCTGGCGTACAGCGCGAAACCGTCGCGTGCGCTGAGCAACCCCGGCCGCTCAGCGCAAATGCGCAGCTGAAAACGTTTGGTATCAGAGACCGTATCGCCAAACAGCATGCAGGGGACGGAGTAGTGAAACGGGCTAAAGCCGTCCACAGCGACAATCACCACTGCGGTTAATTTCATCGCGACGCCTCCCCTGATCAACTTAATAAACGACGATTTCGCCATCCTGCGGAATGCTAACCACATCAGCAATCTGATTATCCGTCACGTACTGGCGCATCTCTTCACGGCTCACCAGACAATGGTTAACCGCTTCCAGATGAATCGCCATGATTTTCGCCTCCGGCAAGGTGAAGTGCGCTCTCAGCAGGTCCTCTTTACCCATGATGATCGGGCCAAAGCCGATGACATGAGCGTATCCCGCGTTCAGCACCACCACATCCGGACGCAGTTTGAGCATGTCAGCTTCAATTTCATCGCGCCAGATAGTATCGCCGACCAGCCACAGCGTCTTCTCCTGCGGATGACGGAATACCACGCCACAGGCCTCGCCCAGCCGTTCGGCCATCGCTGGCACCGCGTAGGTCCGGTCGCTGCCGTGCTGGCCAGAAGTGGTTTTTTGCAGGCTCACGCCAGCAAATTCGCTGCGTTCCGCGAGCAAGCGGATATCCGCAAAGCCCTGGCTGCGCAGCAGCGCGCCGTTAGCCTCGTGTTGCACGAATACCGGCAGGGTTTTGGGGATCGCGGCGATCGCCGCCGCGTCCCAGTGATCATCATGGGTATGGGTGACGATCACCGCATCGACGTCGATAATTTTATCGCGGGAAAACGGCAGCGCCACCAACGGGTTACGCCGTTCGCTGCGCGCGGTTCCCGGGAATCCCGGCCAGGCGCCTTTGTCCGCCAGCATTGGGTCTATCAGGAATTTTTTCCCGGCGTATTCAATAATCTGTGTAGCATTACGGATATGGGTGATGTTCATCTTAGCCTGCCTCTGTGGGGTTATCTTGACGAACATCGTACTGAGCGCCAGCCTGACGCAATATGGGCATTTGGGCAATGATCGATGGAATCAGGCCAACCTGAGGCGGTTGCCGTCGATGATTACCAGCCTGGTACTGCACCGCCGTTGAAAATCGTTTCTGCCGCCTTCGCCACTTCCGGCGACTGGTATGACTGCATAAACTCTTTCACGTTCTCCGCGTCTTTATTGTCTTCACGCGCCACAATGATGTTCACATAAGGCGAGTTTTTGTCTTCAATAAAGATCCCATCGCGCACCGGGGATAGCCCGGTTTGCTGCAGATAGGTGGTGCTGATGATAGCGACGTCTACCTTCGGATCGTCAAGCACCCGCGGCAGCTGCGCCCCTTCCAGTTCCATAATTTTCAGGTTGCGCGGGTTACTGGTGATATCCACCACCGTCGGCAGCAGGCCGGTACCCGCTTTGAGGGTAATCAACTGCTCTTTTTGTAATAACAGCAGCGCGCGGCCAAGATTGGTCGGGTCGTTGGGAATGGCGATAGTCGCGCCGTCTTTGATATCGGCGGCCGATTTAATCTTGCGCGAATAGCCAGCCATCGGGAAGACAAAAGTGTTGCCAATAGCCACCAGATGGTAGTTATGCGCTTTGTTATCCTGTTCCAGATAAGGCCGGTGCTGGAAGACGTTGGCGTCCAGTTCCCCGGCGTTGGTCGCATCATTTGGCAGCAGCGAGCCACTAAAGCCCACCAGTTCAACGTCGAGGCCATATTTCTCTTTCGCCACTTTCTTCGCCACTTCCGCCACATCCTGTTCCGCGCCGTTGATCACGCCGACCTTAATGTGTTTGACATCGTCGCTTTTCCGATCGCAGCCAGCCAACAGCAGGCCCGCCAGCATGACCGCCGCCGCCGTCCGTAAACGTAATTTCATCATCAGTACCCCGTCAGTCCATGGAAAATCATTATTATTTTTCGTTCAAAACTATAACGATTTTGTGCTCAGGTTTTAAACACGAAAAAGCATCAATAAGATGAAAATCGTCTAAAAAGCCAGATTAATGATAATCAGGATCCCGGAAGATTTTATGACAAGGGCCAGATTTAAAAAGGGGGATAAAATTGATATTGGCTTCACCGAGGATAATCAATACTGGCGTTTAAAAGTCGTTTCTGCCGATGCTCCCGGATACATGATTTCCACACCCAGCAATAACCCCCGCCGCGGGCAATTACGTTTAACCTGGTACCATGGGATGCCGCTTTTAGGCGACGATGAAAGCGTCTTAAAAGCCAGAGGGGCAGCCGACGAAAATACCATGCGCATCTCGCCGACTGAAATCATTTTTAAACTCGGCGATATTTACATCGAAGAACGCAGCGAAGAACTGCCGCTATTTCCTTATACGCCACACCGGTAACGCGTCGCCCGGCCGGGCGACATTGGGTTTAGTAGCCCGGATAAGGCGCCACGCGCCGTCATCCGGGAAATACGCTTAACTCAAATCCACATTCTTACTGGCGAACAACCAGGTGAGGGCGAAACCACACAGATAAGACACCACCAGCCCGCCGGCATATACCGCCATCCCGGCGTAAATGCCGCTGCCGGAGGTCATCAGCGGCAGCGCCACCAGGCCCGACGGGCCGAACACCGTATTCAGGCCAACCGGCAGCCCTAACCAGGCGATCGTGCCGATGAAGAAACCGCCGCAGGCGCCGCCGATACAGGCGGTGATAAAGGGTTTCATCCGCGGCAAGGTCACGCCGTAAATCAACGGTTCGCCGATCCCGAGGAAGCCCGGAATAATCGCCCCTTTGATCTGCGTCCTCAGCAACGAGTCCTGCTTTGCGCGCCAGAACAACGCCAGTGCCGCCCCCACCTGCCCGGCTCCGGCCATCGACAGGATCGGGAACAGCGAGTTAAAGCCCTGCGCATCAACCAGCGCAAAATAGACCGGTACAAAACCCTGATGCACGCCGAACATCACCGCCAGCAGGAACAACCCGGCCAGCACCGCCGACCCAAACGGGTTGCCGTTAAGATGCAGGAATAGCCACGACATTCCGGTAAACAACCAGCCGCCAATCGGCATGATCACCGTGAAGGTCACCGCGCCCATAATCAGCAACGTCACCGCCGAGGTGAGAATCATATCGAGGTTAGCAGGCATGACCCGCCGCACCTGACGCTCCACCCACGCGCCAAGCATCGAGGCGATCAGCACGCCGATAATATTGCCGCGCGGATCAATACCGTGGCCGAAGAAAGTCGAAATGCCGGCATACACCCCGCTGGTCGCTTCCGGGTTGTAGCCCAGCACGAACAGCGAAGCGATAATCGCGCCGTTAACACCCGAACCACCGAACGCCTTCTGGGCGTTATAGCCAATCAGGATACTCAGGAAGGTGAACATCCCTTTGCTGAATACCTTCATATAACCAATCAGCGCCACCAGGCTGGCGTTGGGATGCGCGTTCTCCAGTATGAAAATTTGCTCAGCCAGCGTGGCGAAGCCCAGCAGCAGCCCGACGGCGATAAAACCGGGGATCAGCGGCGTAAAAATGGTGGCGAACTTCGCGAGAAATTTCTGCACCCCGCTGGTCTGCTTGCTCTTTAGCGCCTGCTTTTTCTCCGCCGCCACATCAGCCAGCGACGCGGCCGCCTGCGGCGCCTCTTCCATCAGGCCGTTCATCATTTCCGCCGCGGTTTGCGCTTTACCGGGTCCCAGCACTACCTGGAACTGCTCATCGCTGACGATGACCCCCATCACACCGTCAATCTGGCGGATGGCGGCGCTGTCGGCCAGGCCTTCATCGCGCAGGGTCAAGCGCAGGCGCGTCATGCAGTTACCCGCCTGCGCTACGTTTGCGGCCCCGCCTACGTGGCCAAGGATCCGCGCTATCATCTCTTTAGTTATTTTTGCCATTGCCTGTTACCTGTCTGTCGGCGCTCAGGTGTTGCCCAGCGCCTTGCGGATATAGCCGTTGTTTTTCGCCAGCAGCGACTGCGCTTCTTCGGCGCTTAAGTCAGCCAACACCATCACGATCGCCGTCTTACAGTGGCGACCGCAGGCATCCAGCGCATTCTGGGCGGTAGCGCGATCGCAGTCAGTTGCCTCCATCACGATAGAAACCTGGCGCTCAATCAGCTTGGCGTTGGTCGCTTCGACGTCGACCATCAGGTTACTGTAGACCTTGCCGACGCGAATCATCGCCCCGGTGGAAATCATGTTCAGCACCAGCTTCTGCGCGGTACCGGCTTTCAGGCGGGTCGAACCGGTGACCACTTCCGGGCCGACGACCGGGGTAATCGCCACATCCGCCAGTTGGGCCATGTCGCCATGCGGGTTACAACTGACGATAGCGACAAACGCATTCTGGCTATGTGCGTATTCCATCGCGCCAATCACGTACGGCGTGCGCCCGCTGGCCGCCAGGCCCACCAGCACATCACGGTTGCTGAAGTTCAAATTCTGCAGATCCAGCACCCCTTGCGCTTTATTGTCTTCCACGTTTTCCACGGCGCTCAGAATCGCTTTGTGTCCTCCGGCAATGATCCCCACCACCTGCTCCGGACGGGTGCCGAAAGTCGGCGGACATTCGCTGGCGTCGAGGATACCCAAACGCCCTGACGTCCCGGCGCCGATGTAAATCAGCCGTCCGCCAGCCTGCAGCGCCGCCGCGACCTTATCCACCACTTGGGCAATCTGCGGTAAATAAGGCGTAATCGCCTGCGCCACCTGCTGGTCTTCCTGATTGATGACCGTCAGCATATCGACGGTGGACAGGGTATCAATGTTGGCGCTGTTGGCGTTGCGCCGCTCGGTCAGCAATTTGCTCAGGTCGATACTCATAGAAACCTCATTATTCTCAGTTGCGCGCAGTATAAGGAATTATTTATTCCATTCATGTGAAGAGTATCACGATTAGTACTCTGCGGATAATCGGAGAATTATAGGTATGACGGGAGGTATTGCGGTAATAACAATGGAATATTTTATTACCGCGATAGGATTTTAGCACGCATCGTGCGGCTTGTTGGGGCCAGGTTTCCCGCACACAGGCATGCAGCGCCACTATTTGTCGACGTCGCTCGCGGTAACGATAACCCGGCAGTTTGTAGCCCCGGTAAGCGTAGCGCCGTCGGGGATGATGTCGCTTACCCGCCGATTCCGCTGCTCATCAATGCCAACGCGTGGCTGACAATGATCTGCGGAGTCACCGCCTGTAAACGCGCATCGTTACGGGTACGCGAGAACGGCACCAGCACCAGGCTAATCAAGGTGGTAAACAGCAGCTCCGGCGACAGTGCCGGGTTGATCTTACCCTCTTGCTGCCAGCGGCGTACCGTCTCCAGCATGATGTGAAAACGCGCTTCGCCGAAGCGAGCGTCCATATGCTGGCGCAGCATCGGCATCTCGCCAATGATTTCCTGCATCCACAGCGGCGCGAACCAGGCGTTCTTTTCCGCCATCGCCGCCAGCGTCTCAATCATCATCGTTAGCGCCGTCACCGGATCCTGCGGATGGTCGACAAAAATGCGGCTGATGTCGTTGCGCAGCGGCATAAAGCGCTCTTCCAGCAGATTCTCTACCAGCGCTTCCCGCGAATTAAAATAGTAATGCAGCATCGCCGGCGTCACTCCGGCCTCTTTCGCAATGGCGTTTAACGACACGCGGGCAATCCCGTGGCGTGCAAACAGCGCCAGCGCGATATCAATCAGCTGCTCGCGGTTGGCGGTACCCGGCTTTTTGCCGCGCGGCCGACCAGGGCGACGCGGCGTTTCATTAGCTTTTTGTGCTGACATATCCTGGCGATCCCTTGACCTGATTCATCATTTCCCTAAATATTAATTATGCATTTAATTAATTTCAAGCGAGTGATGCAATGACATCTGAAATCGCCAGCCAACCGGCGCCGTCAATCCGCCTGCTATTCAGCGCCCTGCTGTTGGTCATGCTGCTGTCGGCGCTGGACCAAACTATCGTCTCCACCGCCCTGCCGACTATCGTTGGCGAGCTCGGCGGACTGGATAAACTGTCGTGGGTGGTCACCGCCTACATCCTCAGCTCGACCATCGTGGTGCCGCTGTACGGTAAGTTCGGCGACCTGTTTGGGCGCAAAATCGTGCTGCAGGTGGCGATCGTGCTGTTTCTCGCCGGTTCGGCTCTCTGCGGGTTAGCGCAGAACATGACGCAGTTGGTGCTAATGCGCGCGCTGCAGGGTCTCGGCGGCGGCGGCCTGATGGTGATCAGCATGGCGGCGGTCGCCGATGTGATCCCGCCCGCCAATCGCGGACGCTATCAGGGACTGTTCGGCGGCGTCTTCGGCCTGGCGACGGTGATCGGCCCGCTGATTGGCGGCTTCCTGGTGCAACACGCCTCCTGGCGCTGGATTTTCTATATCAACCTGCCGCTGGGCCTGTTCGCGCTACTGGTTATCGGTGCCGTATTCCACAGCAGTAACCAACGCAGCCAGCATCAAATCGACTGGCTGGGGGCGATTTACCTCAGCATGGCGCTGTTGTGCATCATCCTGTTTACCTCGGAAGGCGGCAGCGTCCACGCCTGGAACGACCCGCAACTGTGGTGCATTCTGGCCTTCGGCATCGTGGGGATCATCGGCTTTATTTACGAAGAGCGGATCGCCATCGAGCCGATTATTCCGCTGTCGCTGTTCCGCAACCGCAGCTTCCTGCTGTGCAGCCTGATTGGCTTTGTCATCGGCATGTCGCTGTTTGGCTCGGTCACCTTCCTGCCGCTCTATTTGCAGGTAGTGAAAGAAGCGACGCCGACCGAGGCCGGGCTGCAGCTCATCCCGCTGATGGGCGGCCTGCTGCTGACCTCAATCATTAGCGGCCGGGTGATCAGCCATACCGGAAAATACCGGATCTTCCCGATTCTCGGTACTCTGCTCGGCGTCGCTGGCATGGTACTGCTGACCCGCATCACCATTCATTCGCCGATGTGGCAGCTGTATCTGTTTACCGGCGTGCTCGGCGCGGGCCTTGGGCTGGTGATGCAGGTGCTGGTGCTGGCGGTGCAGAATGCGATGCCAGCACAGATGTACGGCGTCGCCACTTCCGGCGTCACCCTGTTCCGCTCGATTGGCGGCTCCATCGGCGTGGCGCTGTTCGGCGCGGTATTTACTCATGTCCTGCAAAATAATCTGCAAAAGCTGCTGCCGGAAGGCGCGGTGCTGCCGCCGGGGATGAACCCGATCGCGGTACAACATCTGCCTGCGGACATCCGCCTCGATTATCTCGATGCGTTCGGTGCGGCGATCCACGCAGCATTCCTGATGGCGGCCTGCATTATGGCGGTGGCCTTTGCGCTTTCCTGGCTACTGAAAGAGGCGCCGCTGAAAACCGCAGCTTAAGCGGCGCCAGGTCCCGCACGGTATACAACAAATGGACCGGCGCCGGTTCCGGGTTAATCGGCTTTCGGGAAATCCACAACCGTATCGTTAACCCGGTTCACCATGTTGGTGAACAGAATGGCGCTGATGGCGCTAATAATTTCAATGACCTGCTGGTCGCTAAAACCGGCGTGGCGCAGCGCGGCGACGTCTCCTTCCGGCAGCGTGCCGGTGGTGGTCACCAGGGTTTGTGCGAACGTCGCCAGCGCGTTGAGGCGCGCATCTTCCGCATAGTCGCCACGGCGCAGCGCATGGATTTGTTCACTGCTGAAACCGGCTTTTTTCGCCATCAGGGTATGTGCGGCCAGGCAGTAATCGCAGCCGGTCGCTTCGCTGACTGACAGATTAATCGCTTCCAGCTCTTGCGCGCTGAGGCTGCCTTTGTGCAGCATCGCGTTATGCGCCAACGCCTGCTGCAGCGCCGCCGGAGAGTGGCCGCCGATGGTCAAATAGGCATTCGGCACTTTGCCCATCGCTTTTTTAATCCCGGCAAAGATTTCTGCGGCTTTACCTGTGGCGTCTTGTTCACGGATATCGGCTAAACGGCTCATGGTGTACTCCTGTTGTTTGAGGGTATGTTGTGGCAATGAAGACATCTTAGTGCGCGGCGGCATGCTAGACTGGCGCTCTTCGTCTCATTTTTTTGTCTTATCGTCTCAGGAGCCGTATGGATAGTCTCAGCCATCTGTTGACGCTGCTGGCGCCGCGTTGCGAAGTGAATCTGCACTGCCGTTTCGGCGGCCGCTGGCAGGCCGGACACGATCAGATGCGAGCGGGCGTGGTGCCGTGGCACTTTGTCTTGCGCGGCGAGGGACGGCTGACCGTTGGCAATCAGACCCGCCATATGCGCGCTGGCGACGTTATTCTGTTGCCGCATGGCTCGCCGCATCTGATGGAGAGCCTGGTGGAATGGGGACAGGTGCTGCCCATCGCCCACCGCTTTAACGGCACGCTAACCGAAGTGCGCACCGCCGAAGAGAACGACGCGCTGGAGATGCTGTGCGGCGAATTTTACTTTGGTCCCCACGTCAGCTGGCTGTTTGCTGAAGAGTCGGAACTGATTCATCTACATACCGGTGAACGCGAGGACTGCCCGGAGCTGGACATTCTGCTTAACGTGCTGGTGCGCGAAAGTCTGGCGGAGCATCCTGGCGGCAGCGCCATCGTGCGCAGCCTTGGTGATACGCTGCTAGTGCTGCTGTTGCGCACGTTGCTCGGCACGCAGGAACCGCCGGGCGGCTTGCTGCGACTGATGAGCGATACGCGACTGATGCCTGCGGTATTCGCCGTGCTGGCCGCGCCAGAGCAGCCGTGGACCATCGAGAGCATGGCGGCGCGGGCATTTTTATCGCGCGCCACTTTCGCCCGCCATTTTGCCCGCGTCTATCATTTAACGCCGCAGACGTGGCTGTCGCAGCTGCGGATGGCGCTGGCCGCCCGCCTGCTGCATCTCGACCGCCAGGCGCGGCTCGACATCATTGCCGAACGCTGCGGTTTTCAGTCACTGGCTTCGTTTGCAAAAACCTTTAAAAAACAGTACGGCGTGACGCCAGGCGAGTGGCGGCGGCAGTAAAACGCGCGCCGTGCCGCCACCATGCTATGATTCTTGCTTTGCGTTATTTCATTCGAGGGAAAAATGGGTTCCAGCAAACGAGGGATGTTGAACGTCTTGATCGCCGCCGTCCTATGGGGGAGTTCCGGGGTCTGCGCGCAGTACATTATGCAGCAAAGCCAGATGTCGTCGCCGTACCTCACCATGACGCGCCTGCTGTTCGCCGGGCTGATCCTGCTGATGCTCTCTTTTGTTCACGGCGACAAAATTTTCCGCGTACTGCAAAACCGCAAAGATGCGCTCAGCCTGTTGTTTTTCTCGCTGGTCGGCGCGCTGACCGTGCAGTACACCTTCCTGATGACCATCGAAAAGTCGAACGCCGCCACCGCCACGGTGCTGCAGTTTCTGTCACCGACAATTATCGTCGCCTGGTTCGCGCTGGCGCGAAAAACGCGGCCAAGTCCGTTTGTGCTGCTGGCGATCGGCACGTCGCTGGCCGGGACCTTCCTGCTGGTGACTCACGGCAACCCGACCTCACTCTCTATCTCACCGGCGGCGCTGTTTTGGGGGATCGCCTCGGCCTTTGCCGCTGCGTTTTACACCACCTATCCCTCCACACTTATCGCCCGTTACGGCACGCTGCCGATTGTCGGCTGGAGCATGTTGATTGGCGGGGCGATGCTGCTGCCGTTCTACGGTAGCCAGGGCACCAACTTCGTGGTGAACGGCCGCCTGCTGCTGGCGTTTTTCTACCTGGTGGTGATCGGGACTTCGCTGACTTTCAGCCTGTACCTTAACGGTGCGCAGAAAATCGGTGGCGCAAAAGCCGGGATCCTTAGCTGTGCCGAGCCACTGAGCAGCGCCTTGCTCTCCCTACTCCTGCTGGGCATCACCTTTACCCTGCCGGACTGGCTGGGGACGCTGCTCATTCTTTCTTCCGTGGTGCTCATCGCCGTAGACTCACGGCGGCGGGTACGTGCAGCCTAATAGCAATTGGCTGATTTTAAACAATAAAAACGGCCCAACATTTGCGCAATTTATCAGCTGCGCATATAGTTGACTGAAGCGAAAAATGAAGGAGAAGCGCCATGAAAGCATGTTGGATGTTGTGTCTGGTTACTGCCCTGAGCACAAGCGCGGCATGGGCCGAATCGCCGCTGCAAAGCCTGCAATTTGAACAACAAAAACAGCTGGTGTTAAAAACCGTGAAGGAAAAATGCGCACCGACGAGCACCCTCAGTGATACCGATTTCGCGAATAAGGTGCTCGCCTCAAAAGACAACCAAAATTACGTTCGCGAGGCCACGCTGGCGAAAGAGCGCAATAATCAAAAAGGCTACCTGACTGCCATCGACAAGATCCGCTGCCCGGGGAAATAACGCGCTGAATAGGCGTAACGCTTAATTCGCCTGTCCGGGTGGTAAATCAGGTCACCCCGGCCAGCGTCGCACCGCCGGGGGAACGCTTATTTCTGGCTCAGTCGGCGAGCGATACGCTCAAGTTTCATCATCAGCAACAGCGTCACGCCCACCAGCACGATGGTTAGCGCCGAGCCATCGGCGATATTGCCGCGGTCGGTCAGGCTGAAGATGGTCACCGGCAGCGTCGTCCAGCCCGGCGGATAAATCATCACCGTTGCCCCCAATTCCCCCATCGACAGCGACAAACTCAGCGCCAGCGCCGAGATCATCCACGGCGTCATCAGCGGCAGCGTCACATGACGCAGGCGATACCACGGCGACGCGCCAAGGCTGGAGGCAACGTTTTCGATATCGGCGGAAATCCGCGCCAGCCCGGTGGTCACGTTGCTGAACGTGAACGCGGAAATCAATACGAAGTGCGCCGCCAGTACGATCCAGAACGTCCCGTTCATTTGCAGCGGCCCCTGACTGAACGCCACCAGAATCCCCAAGCCTACCGATACAGAAGGAATGGCGCTGGGCAGATAAAACGCCAGGCCAAGGTATTTTTGCAGCTTCGCGCCATACTGACGCAGCGCCAGCGCCGCCCACATCCCGCACAGCAGCGCGAACAGACTGGCGCAGAAACCCACCACCAGGCTTGAGAACAGCGAATCCCACGCCGCGCCGCGAAAGGCGTTAACAAAGTGGGCAAAGGTAAACCCGGTAGGTAGCAGGCCGTTCCACTGCTGGCTCAGGCTGGAGAGTAAAATCACCGCCAGCGGTAAAAAGAAGACCCCGGCAAATAGCGTGACCGCCAACGCGCCCGCCGTCGCACGACCTTTACGCGACCAAATCAACATCGTTAGCTCCTTACGCCAGTACGCGCCGCGGCCAGGCGGTACAGCATAAACAGCCCCAGCGACAGCAGAATATTAATTAACGCAATCATGCAAGCCACGCTGTAGTCGGACTCCAGAATCGCCTTGCTGTAGACCATCATCGGCAGGGTATTGACCCCTTTGGCGCCGATAAACAGCACGATGCCGAATTCATTGGTGGTCAACAGCAGGCACAGGCTGCCGCCCGCCATCAGCGCCGGTAGCGCCGCCGGGAAGATAACCTGCGCAATCACCCGCAGCGGATGAGCACCGAGGATGCTAGCCGCTTCCAGCTGGCTCTTATCTATCTGCCGCAACCCGGCCATCAGCGGGCGCATCACCAGCGGCGTAAAGACGGTGATCTCCGCCAGAATGACGCCGTTAATCGAATAGAGGAAGTCCACTGGCGGCAGTTCAAAATCAAACAACGACATCAGAGTGCCATTGAGCAACCCCGCTGAACCGTAAATAAAGGTGAACGCGAGGGTGATCAGAAAGGTCGGCAGCGCAATAAAAGTATCGATAATCCGGCTAATCAGCTGGCTGCCGGGGAACGGGATGAACACCAGAATCAGCGCCAGCACGCTGCCGAGCACCAGGCAACCGAGCGTGGCGAAAACGGCGATTTGCAAGGTATTGAGCAACGCACTGATAAAGCGTTTAGAGTCAATCACCTGCCAGAAGGTATCAAGGCTCAGGTTACCGCTGGCATCGCGCAGCGCCTGTTCAGCGATCAGCAGCAGCGGATAGAAAAACAGCGTCGCCAGCACCAGCAGCGGCAACGCCAGCCACAGGTAAGGGCGCAGGTTCAGCGCCGGACGCGCAAGCATTAGGGTTTGCGCCATCATTACACCTCAATCAGAACCGCATCGTTGGGTTCAAAGTAGAGCGCCAGCTTGTCGCCCGCGCGCGGCAATGGATTCACATGGGTCATCACGATTCGCACCGCCTCGCCCGCGACGTCGCACAGCAGATGGGTCAGATCGCCCTGCCAGTGCACCGACGTCAGGGTCGCGTTGAGGCGATTACTGGTCGCCGAACGCGGCGTCAGGCTCATGTGCTGCGGGCGAATACATAGCAGCTTGTTGCTGCCGTGCTGTCCGCCCTGGCTGAAAGCGTTAATCAAGCCGCCGCCGCAGCTCACGCTGACCAACCCCGGCTGCGGGCTATCTTTCAGCGCCGTCGCTTGCAGGATATTGGCGCGACCGAGGAATTCCGCGCTAAAGCGGTTCGGCGGATAGTGGTACAGCTCGTGGGTCTCGCCATGGGCGATCATCGACCCGTCTTTCATGATGCCGATTTTGTCTGCCAGGGTCAGCGCTTCGGTCTGATCGTGGGTAACGTAGAGAATCGTCAGCTCCGGCAGTTCGCGGTGCAGGCGAGCTATCTCCTCCACCATGTTATGGCGGATTTGCGCATCCAGCGCCGACAGCGGCTCATCAAGCAGCAGCACGCGAGGACGCACAGCAATGGCGCGCGCAATAGCAACGCGCTGTTGCTGGCCGCCGGAAAGCTGGTGCGGGTAGCGCGTGGCGTAGTCCGCCATACCGACGATTTTTAATGCCTCCGTGACGCGCTCGGCGATCAACGCTTTCGGCTGCTTTTGCGCCCGCAGACCGAAGGCGACGTTGTCTTCTACCTTCATATGCGGGAACAGCGCGTAGTTCTGCACCACCATCGCCAGCCCGCGTTTGTACGGCGGCAGATGAGTAACGTCAGTATCGCCGATCAGAATCCGACCACCCGCCGGTTGGACAAACCCGGCTATCGCCCGCAGCACCGTGGTTTTCCCGGAACCGGAAGGGCCAATCAGCGCCAGTACCTCACCGGGTTCGATGGTCAATGACAGCGGTTTCAATACCACGTTGCCGTGATACGAAACGCGCAGCGAGTCCAGGGTAATCCCGGAAGTCCCCGCCAGCGACGGGGAAGGAGTGACGGTCGTTTTCATCAACATCGGCTTACTCGCTATCGGTCACTTTATGCCAGCGGGCGATATCCGCCGACAGCGATACTGCAACGTCATCCCAGTTCGGTTCCCAGCTCTTCACGCCGTCGAGCGCCGCTTTCGCCGCCTTAAAGTTGGCGTCATCAGGCGTCACGTCGCTACGCACCGGCAGCCCCCAGGAGAGCGCGCTCACGCTGGATTGCGCCGGCTTGTCCAGCAGGAAGTTGATCAACTTTTTGCCGTTTTCGCTGTTCGGCCCGTTCTGCACCAGCCCGATGGTGTACGGCAGCGCCAGCGCGCTACGTTCGCCTTTGTCGTCTGCCGGCCAGAAGATTTTGACGTTCGGATTACGCGCCATCTGCGACAGGTTCATCTGCAGATCGCCGTTAGCGACATACAGTTCGCCTTTGTTGACCAGCGCCGTCAGCTTGCCGGTGGATGCCGATGGGCCGACGTTGTTCGCCTGCAGTTTGCCAAGGTAATCAAAACCGGCGTCTTTGCCGCCAAGGCTATGGAACGCCTGCAACATCACCGCGGTGCCGTCGCCCGCCTGACCCGGCGTGGAATACTGCAGCTTGTTCTTAAAGCGGTTGTCCAGCAGGTCGTGCCAGCTGGCTGGCGCGGTTTTCAGCAGTTGGCCGTTGTAGATGAAGGTCAGATAGTTGTTCACCAGCGGCGCATAATGGTCGTTGGCGCCAGGGATCTGCTCGTTGCCCTGCGGTTTGAAGGTTGCCAGCAGTTGCTCTTTGGCGGCGCGCTGAATAAACGGCGGCACCGTCACCAGCACGTCGGCCTGCGGGTTGGTGCGCTCCTTCGCCAGACGTTCGACGATCGCGCCGGAACCGCCTTCCACGTACTGCACTTTGATGCCCGTCGCTTTGGTGAAGGCGTCGAACTGGCTCTGATACCAGCTGTTATCGCCGTCATGCAGGCCATCAGCGGAGTAAACCGTGACGACGCCATCCGCCCAAACCGGGGAACTGGTTAGCGCGAACAGGGACAGCAGAGCAAGTCGGGAGAGTTTCATCGTGTAAGCCTCATCGGGGGTAAGTTATTCTGGTCTACACCAGATTGGCTTTCACGCTACCGATGGTTTATGACAAAACGATGAAAGAAGTGTGTCGAAAGAGTTAAAAACGAAAACCCAGGATCAGCGGGTATTGGGATTTGTCGCCCCGGTAAGCGCCAGCACTACCGGGGAGAAAAGACAATAAAATCAATGCGTATCGACTTCAATTCGCAGGCTATCATGACGCCAGTATTCGATATCGTAATCGAGAATGCGCCCGTGCTGATCGTAATTGAGTCGGCGCAACAACAGCGCCGGGCGCCCTTCCATCACCCCCAACGCTTCCGCGGCCTGCGCCGGCATCGAGGTCGGGTAAAACGACAAATGCATACTGGTATATATCAAGTCGTACTGGCTGTGATAAATCTCGGTCAGGCTGCCATTGAGATCGTGACGCAGCAGCTCCGGCACCCGGGCGGGTAAACAGTGGTTTTCGCAGTAGCACACCGGCCGCCCGTCGGCATAGCGCAGGCGCGTCAGCAAGTAAACCTGATCGAAGGGCTGCAGATCCAGCGGCGCCATCACATCCAGCGGCACCGCGGTTAAGCGGCCGTTAAGCAGCACCGTTTTTGGCTCACGCCCCTGTTCGAGACACAGCTTGTGGAAATTGGTGTTCTGCGTCGGATCCAACCACAGACGTTCCGGCGTCACAAACCAACCGCGGCGGTCGGCGCGGTAAATCACGCCGCTGGCTTCCAACTGCGCCAGGCTCTCGCGCACCGTAATACGCGTGGTATTGAACAGCGCGCACAGCTCGCGTTCTGACGGCAGTTTATCGCCGCTTTTCAACGCGCCGTTTTGAATACGCGCCTGCAACTGCGCCTTAATCATCAGGTACTGCGGCATCTCGCCAGAGGGTGATTTCATGTTTACTCACAAGCAGATTTGATATCGCCATTATACCTGGCGAGATGAATTTTTTGTTGCAGCGCCACATTTCCTTTGACCCTGCCCCGACTTTATCTCCATGATAAATGCAAATCTGGTATAGACCAAATGGTGAGACAAATGACTTCACGGAACTACCTGCTGCTGACCCCCGGCCCGTTAACCACCTCCCGCACGGTGAAAGAGGCCATGTTATTCGATAGCTGTACCTGGGACGATGATTACAATCTCGGCGTGGTACAGATCATCCGCCAGCAGCTGGTACAGCTGGCGACCCCGGCCGATGGTTATACTTCAGTGCTGCTACAGGGTAGCGGCAGTTACGCGGTTGAAGCCGTACTCGGCAGCGCCATTGGCGAACAAGGCAAAGTGCTGATCATCAGCAATGGCGCCTACGGCGCACGTATGATTGAGATGGCGCAACTGATGGGCATCGCCTGCCACCCCTACGACTGCGGCGAAGTCGCTCGCCCGGATGCGGCGGCGATCGAACGGATCCTGCAGGACGACCCGGCGATCACCCATATCGCGATGGTACATAGCGAGACCACCACCGGTATGCTCAACCCGATCGAAGAGGTTGCGGCGCTGGCGAAGCAATACGATAAACGCTATATCGTCGATGCGATGAGCAGCTTCGGCGGCATTCCGATGGATATTGCCGCACTGAATATTGATTATCTGATTAGCTCGGCCAACAAATGTATTCAGGGTGTGCCTGGCTTCGCCTTCGTGATCGCCCGCGAAGCGGAGCTTGCCGCCTGCAAAGGTCGCTCGCGCTCGCTATCGTTGGATCTGTACGCGCAGTGGCGCTGCATGGAGGATAATCACGGGAAGTGGCGTTTTACTTCTCCAACCCACACCGTGCTGGCCTTTGCCCAGGCGCTGAAAGAGCTGGCGCAAGAAGGCGGCGTCAGCGCTCGCCATCAGCGCTACAGCAACAATCAGCGCCGTCTGGTCGCCGGGATGCGCGCGCTCGGCTTCCAGCCCTTGCTCGACGACAGCCTGCACTCGCCGATCATCACCGCTTTTTATTCGCCTGATGCGCCGCAGTACCGCTTTAACACGTTCTATCAGAAGCTGAAAGATCAGGGCTTCGTTATCTATCCGGGCAAAGTGTCGCAAAGCGATTGCTTCCGCATCGGCAACATCGGCGAAGTCTACGACGCCGACATCACCGCCCTGCTGGCGGCCATCGACAACGCTATGTACTGGAAACAATAAGGAACCGCCATGAACCGTATTACCGCACTGATTCTCGACTGGGCCGGCACCACCGTAGACTTCGGCTCCTTCGCGCCGACGCAAATTTTCGTTGAGGCGTTCCGTAAAGCCTTTGATATCGAGATCACCCTCGAAGAAGCCCGCGTGCCGATGGGGCTTGGCAAATGGCAGCACATTGAAGCGCTGGGCAAACTGCCTTCCGTCGATAGTCGCTGGCAGGCTAAATTCGGCCGCGCCATGAACGCCGCCGATATCGATGCGATCTACGCCGCTTTTATGCCGCTGCAAATCGCTAAAGTTGTCGATTTTTCCGCGCCGATCGCCGGCGTTGTCGACACTATTGCTGCGCTGCGCGCCGAGGGCCTGAAGATCGGCTCCTGCTCGGGTTATCCGCGCCCGGTGATGGAAAAACTGGTACCGGCCGCCGCCGCTCAGGGCTATGCGCCGGACCACTGGGTCGCCACCGATGATCTCGCCGCGGGCGGGCGTCCGGGGCCGTGGATGGCGCTGCAAAACGTCATTACGCTGGGTATCGATGCCGTCGCGCACTGCGTGAAGGTGGACGACGCCGCGCCGGGGATTAGCGAAGGATTGAATGCCGGGATGTGGACCGTGGGGCTGTCGGTTTCCGGTAACGAATTCGGCGCCACCTGGGAGGAGTATCAGGCGATGTCGGCGACAGAAATTGCCACCCGCCGCGAGCTGGCCGCCAGCAAACTGTATGCCGCAGGGGCGCATTACGTGGTGGATACGTTAGCCGACCTGCCGGGGGTGATTGCCGACATCAACGCCCGTCTGGCGAAGGGCGAACGGCCGTAGGTTTTTGTCCGGGCAATGGCTTACCGCCTTGCCCGGGCGTAACGTTAGTTTATCCGTACTCTCGTTATTACCAGCAACCCGGTGAACAGCATCAGAATGCCTGATAGCACCAGCGGCGACAGCAGACCCAGGTGGTCGAGCGCGATGCCGCCGACCGCCGCGCCGCAGGTGTTGGCGAGCTGGATCACCGCCACCTGAATCGACCCGGCTTTTTCCGCCTGATCGGAGAGCGAACGGGTGATCCACGTAGACCATCCCACCGGTATCAACGCAAAAGCAAAGCCCCAGATAATCGCTACCGTTGAGGCCACCACTTTGCTTTCGCCCCACAACACCAGCGCCGCCGCACTGGCGGTTAACACCAGTGGCGAAATCGCCAACGCCGCCTTAACCGAGTGCTTCAATACCATTGATGAGAGCGACGTGCCGATAAAACTGGCGATACCAAAGCTCAGCAGCACCAACGTCAGGCCGTCGACGTCAAAGCCGGCAAGTGTCATGTAGATCGGGCGAATATAGGTAAAGAAGGCGAACTGCCCGGCAAAGGCCATGAAAATGGCGCACATACCGGCCAGTACTCCCGGGCGCTTCAGCAGGCCGAACATATTTTGCTGCTGCGAAGCCGATTCACCCGGCAGCGACGGTAGCGCCTTCAACACCCAAATCGTACACAGCACGCCCATCACCGCTGCGGCGTTGAAGACGTTGCGCCAGCCGATGATCCCGCCGAGGAAGCTACCTAACGGGGCGGCAATCACCAGCGCTATCGATACCGCGCCGAAGATAATCGACAGCGCTTTCGGCACCACGCGCATGGGTACCAGTCGCATGGTCAGCGACGCCGACATCGCCCAGAAGCCGCCGAGCGCCAGGCCCAGGCAAGCGCGCCCCAACAGCAACAGGGTAAAGCTATTGGCAAACGAAACCAGCAAACAGGAAAGGGTCAGCAAGAGCGAAAACAGAATGACCACGTAGCGACGATCGGTTTTGCCAATCACCGTGGTCACAAACAGGCTGGAGAACATCGCCACAAACGCCGTCGTCGTCACCGACTGCCCGGCCACCCCTTCAGAGATGCCTAAATCCAGCGCCATCGGCGTCAGCAGGCTGACCGGCAGAAACTCAACGGTAATCAGGCAGGCGACGCAGAAAGCAACCGCGAATACTGCCGACCAGTTTGGCCGCGCGAGATCGCTTGCGTGGGGTTTGGCTTCATTTGAATGACTCATGAGTTACCTGCTGAGAAAAATGGCGGAAAGCTGCGCAGTGTAACATTTTGTGTGTGACGTATTTAACGTTTTCACAACTCTCAGCGCTTTTCACGAGAGGATGCGTAGCTGCTCCCATGTTTAAAAAAACGAGAAACGATGCGTCATTTTGATGAATCATGTCTCGGTCGCGTAACTGCTCTTCAACCCATTGAGATTAAAGCTCTACGGGAACAACTCAACGTTAGCCAACCGGTGTTTGCTCGTTATCTGAATACCAGCGTGTCTACCGTGCAAAAATGGGAAACTGGCGCTAAACGACCAAGCGGACTGTCATTAAAATTGCTTAGCGTCGTACAAAAACACGGCCTGAAAATCCTGCTGTAGCCCTTCTGCCGGATGGCGCTAACGCTTATCCGGCCTACAAGGAACACAAGGGACGAACGCGTAAACCGTAGGCCGGATAAGGCGCAGCCGCCATCCAGCACACAAGCCGGGATAACAATGATATCAGTGCAGCCAGTGCACGCCGTCTTCCGGCAAGAACAGGGCGTTATAGCGCTGCTGCAGGTTATGCAAATCGCTCACATCCGGATCCAGCTCGCGTAGAAACCCCTGCGCCAGACGGATCTGCGCGTCGGTTATCGGCGCCGCTAAACGCGCTTTTTGCATCAGGCGATACCAGTAATGCAGGTTCTTTTCGCTGGCGTCGACGATAGCGGCCTGCCAGATCAGCAGGACCTGCGCAGCGTTCTGCAGATGCGCTTCATTTGGCCGCTCAAGATAACGTAAATACTCATTACCGGCGGTTTTTCCCAGCTGATCGATCATCGACTCCAGCGGGACGGGAGTAATACCAAGACGCTCGCTCAGACGGCGAATCGCCCGTCGGGAATCAGACGTCAGCACCCGAAAACCGACAACAAACACCACCGCCAGCGTGGCCAGCATAATCCAGATCATGAGTTCTCCTGCGTTATCTGCACTCATGATATCTGGAAACAGCTCGCTGGTACTAATCCACCAGCATGATTTTCAACGCGAAAAGTACTGCGACCGCAATGACGCAGAGATTCAACTCACGCCAGCGTCCAGTAAACACCTTCATAATGCAGTAAGACATGAAACCAAGCGCAATCCCCTCGGTAATAGAAAAACTAAAAGGCATCATTACCGTCGTGACAAAGGCAGGCACCGATTCAGTAAAATCATCCCAGTTGACACGAGACAGGCTGGAAGTCATCAGCACTCCGACAAAAATAAGCGCCCCCGCCGTTGCATAAGCGGGAACCATTCCCACCAGCGGGGAAAAGAACATCACCAGCAGGAATAAGACACCAACCACCACTGCCGTCAGCCCTGTGCGTCCCCCTACCGCCACGCCCGAAGTACTTTCAATATAGGCAGTCACTGAAGAGGTGCCGATAAACGCCCCGGCGACGGAACTCAGACTGTCAACATACAGCGCTTTATTCATACCAGGAAACTTACCATGGCGATCGATTAATCCCGCTTTATCGGTTACGCCAATGAGCGTTCCTGAAGAATCAAATAAGTTGATAAGCATGAATGAAAAGATAATACCGGCCAGATTGAGTGACAATGCGCCACTCAAATCTACCTCGCCGATCACGTCAGTAATGCCTGGAGGAACGGAATACACGCCATTAAAATGAACATCACCGAAAAACAATCCGCAACAGGATGTCACAACGATGGAAACCAGTACGGCGGCGTGAAAATGCCGCGATGACAGGACGGTAATAATAAAAAAACCTAAAATCCCCAGTAACACGGTATGAGAATTTAAGTTACCGATGGCGACCAGCGTGTCTTTATTGGCGACAATGACACCCGCATTTTTTAAACCCATCATCGCAATAAATAAACCAATACCGCTGGTAATGCCAATACGTAAACTAACGGGAATATTTGAGATCATCCAGTAACGAATACGAAAGAGGGTAAGTAGAAATAAGCCCACCGCCCCCCAGAAGATTGCCCCCATCCCCGTTTGCCAACTGACCCCCATCGCTCCCACGACGACAAACGCAAAAAAGGCGTTGAGCCCCATCGCTGGCGCCAGCGCCACAGGAAGATTAGCGACCACCCCCATGGCAATACTGCCGACACCGGCAATCAGGCAGGTGGTGACAAACACCACTTTGGGGTCCATCTGCGCGGCCCCCAATATCTGCGGGTTCACAAAAACGATGTAGACCATCGTTAAGAACGTTGTCATTCCCGCTATTGTTTCGGTCCGCACGTTAGTGCCATGCTGATGAAGTTTAAATAACCGCGAAAGCAGCCCTGAGTCAGGGGTTACCTCATCACTGATATCATTATTCATTTTCTCATCCATTAGTTAAGATATAACCACAACTCTTTTTAAAGCATATTTCACACGTAATTCAGTGATTACAATCACAATGCAAAAGCACATTTAAAGATAAGCTTAAAATAATTCTTTGTGATAAATAAAAATCAATTTGATAAAATCAAAATGAGAAAAAAATGAATAAATCCATTAACTATAAATATCATTACATTAGCCGCCAGGAACAGCAGGAATTGTTAGCCGTTTCTCGCGGAGAGGCCATTGCCGATTATATTATTGATAATGTCATGCTTCTCGATTTAATCAATGGCGGAGAAATGACAGGGCCTGTGGTCATCAAAGGAAAGTATATCGCAGGTATCGGTGCAGAATATCGTGATGCCCAGGCATTGCAGCGCGTAGATGCTCGTGGCGCCACGGCTGTTCCCGGTTTTATCGATTCACATCTGCACATTGAATCCAGCATGATGACACCCGTCACCTTTGAAACCGCAACGCTGCCCCGCGGCCTCACGACGGTCATCAGCGATCCACACGAAATCGTTAACGTTATGGGGGAAAGGGGGTTTGCCTGGTTTGCGCGCTGCGCCGAACAGGCACGGCAAAATCAGTATCTTCAGGTAAGTTCCTGCGTTCCGGCGTTGGCGGGGTGCGATGTGAATGGCGCCGATTTCCCCCTCGAACAAATGCTGGCCTGGCGCGATCATCCGTTAGTTACGGGGCTTGCGGAAGTGATGGATTATCCCGGCGTCGTTGCCGGACAAAATACGCTGCTTGATAAAATGGATGCCTTTCGCCATCTGACTCTGGACGGTCACTGCCCGGGGCTTGGGGGTAAAGCGCTGAATACTTACATCGCCGCCGGGATCGAGAACTGTCACGAGAGTTTTAGCAGGGAGGAAGGTCTGCGCAAACTCCAACTTGGTATGGCGCTGATGATTCGCGAAGGGTCCGCAGCCCGCAATCTTGACGCGCTGGCGCCGCTTATCAATGCGTTTAACAGTCCGCAGTGCATGCTCTGCACCGACGATCGCAACCCTTGGGAAATTGCCCACGAAGGGCATATTGATGCTCTGATCCGGCGACTGATATTACAACATGATGTACCGCCACATGTTGCTTACCGCGTCGCCAGTTGGTCAGCAGCCCATCATTTTGGCCTGCACCATCTTGGATTACTGGCGCCCGGCAAACAGGCGGATATTGTTCTACTGAGCGACATCTGTAACGTGACGGTCCAACAGGTATTTGTCAAAGGAGAGCCTGTTGATGCCGATATCCTGAAGACGGAAGAGCCGACAAGGCTGGCGCGCACCTCCCCGCCCTATGGCAATACCATTGCGCGCCAGCCTGTCGCTGCCGATGATTTTCCGCTGCATTTCATACCAGGGAAACGGTATCGGGTTATTGATGTTATCCCTAACGAATTGATAACCCATGCCAGTAGTTGCGTCTGTACTCCTGACGGTTTCGATCGTGATGATTTAAGCTACATCGCAGTACTTGAACGCTATGGTCATCAGCTTCCTCCCGCCTGCGGTCTACTGAGTGGATTTGGATTACGTGAGGGCGCGCTGGCTGCGACGGTCAGCCACGACAGCCATAACATTGTGGTGATCGGTCGCAGCGCTGAAGAGATGGCCCTCGCCGTTAACCAGGTGATTGAAGACGGGGGCGGGCTGTGCGTCGTACACTGCGGTCAGGTACAAAGCCATCTGGCGCTGCCGATTGCCGGACTCATGAGTACCGACACCGCAGATTCGCTGGCCGAGCAGATCGACAGGTTAAAAGCAGCGGGCCGCGAGTGTGGCCCCCTGCCCGATGAACCGTTTATCCAGATGGCATTTCTCTCCCTACCGGTGATACCGGCATTAAAACTTACCAGTCAGGGACTTTTCGACGGCGAAACGTTTACTTTTACCTCTCAGGAAATGACTGACTGATTTAAGGCAACCAGAACCAGAAAGACGCGGCAGGAACGCAAAGCATAAAAAAGCCCGGCATCATACCGGGCAAACGTTACCAATACACACTTAAGCGATTTTCAGTTGCTGGATTTTTTTCTCGCGGCGGATTTTGCGCTCTTCAAATACCGCCACGACGGCCATCAGGCAGATACAGCCGATAGCGGCGGCATCCAGCGCCGCAAAGGTGCCCGCCCAACCGGTCAGGCCAAACACCGGCGTGCCGTCGGCGATCATCCCGAGGCCCAGTTTGGCAAAGCTATCGCCAATCAGATAAGCGAAGGTGCCCTTGATCCCATCGGCAGCGCCGATCGCTTTTTTCGGTACAAATCCGACTGCCGCAACGCCGATTAACAGCTGCGGACCAAACACCAGGAAGCCCAGCGCAAACAACGAGGCCAGATAGACATACTGGTTGCTGGCGTGCTGATAAACGCCGAGGGTGGCGATAATCAGCGCCAAGGCGACGCAGGCCACCAGCGCGCGGCGACCGTTGGCCAGATCCGACAGCCAGCCCCACAGTAGCGTGCCGACCAGCGCCCCCACTTCAAACAGGGTAAAGCCCTGAATCGCCACCTCTTTAGACAACTTCAGTTCCTGGAAGGCATACACGGTGGACCACTGATCGATACCAATACGCACCACGTAAAGGAAGATATTGGAGAAGCACAGTAACCAAATCACTTTGTTCTTCAGCACGTACTCCACAAAGATCTGCCACTTGGTCATGGCGTTTTCTTCGGTCTCTTTATCTTCTTCGCTGATCGCTTCGCCAAACAGCTCTTCCGCTGTACCGAGACCGTAGGCTTCCGGCGAGTCGCTACCAAAACGCAGGCCGATGAAGCCGACAATCAGCGCAATAATCGACGGGAAGATAAACATACCGATGACATGACCGTCGAACAGGTAGTTCGCGCCAAGCAGCGCGACGCCCGCCGCGCCCGCACCGCCGAGGTTATGGGAGATATTCCAGAAACCGAGGAAGGTGCCGCGTTTGCGTCTGGGCGTCCACTTAGTGATGGTGGAGTAGCTGCACGAGCCGCCGGTGCTCTGGAAGAAGCCGCTCAGCGCGTAGAAGGCGATCATCAGGAACAGGCTGGTTGAACCCGCGCCCATGCTGGCACTAAAGCCAAGCATACAGATAGCGGAAAGGATCAGCATAAACGGCAGGAACTGCTTGGTGTTTTTGCCGTCGGCATAATAGGAAACCAGGGTCTTACCCACGCCGTAGGTGATGGAGAAGCCCAGGCCGATCATCCCCAGTTGCGTCATGCTCAACCCGTAGGTGGAGATCATGTCGTTCTGCGCGATATTAAAGTTCTTGCGGATCAGATACATGGTCAGGTAGCCGATGAAGACCACCAGATAGGACTGCATGAAGGGTTTGAACCACATTTTGCGCCGCACATCGAGCGGCAGATCCAGGGTCGGCTTGCGTACCTGATTCAGAAAGGCCAGCATGGGTATCTCCTGAGCTGATTTTTTATGCCTGCGTAATAACCAGGCATTGTAAAAATCAGCGCGCCGTCTGGCCTGAGACGGCGTCCAGGTGAAACCGGGAAAATTTCTTAGTTTTGCCCCATTCAGGGCGAAAAGGTGAACTACATCACGCTTCGCTGGCGATACGCGGCGCCTGAGCATTTAAAAACGGCAGCAGCAGCAGCGCGGAGATCCCGGCAGCAATGGCGATCACCACGAAGAAGCCGGTCCAGTGCCAGATATCCATCACCTGCGCCAGCGGCCAGCCGGAGAGCGAGGCGCCGAGATAAGCGAACAGGCCGACAAAACCGGTCGCCGCCCCGGCGGCTTCTTTATGCGAGCATTCAGCCGCCGCCATACCAATCAGCATTTGCGGGCCGAACACGAAGAAGCCGGTGGTGAAGAAGCAGGCCGCCTGCATCACGTAGCTGGCGAATGGCATCAGCCACAGCCCGCCGACTGACAGTAAAATCCCGGCGGCGAAAATCAGGTTCATCGGCCCGCGATTGCCGTTAAACAGTTTATCCGACCCCCAACCCGCCACCAGCGCGCCGATAAAGCCGCCCAGTTCAAACATGGTGACCGCCGAATTCGCGGTCACTAGATCGACACCGAGCGTCTCCGACATATACAGGTTGCCCCAGTCGTTAATTGCCGCCCGCACCACGTACACCAGTACATAGCACAGCGATAGCAACCAGATATAGGGATTAGCCAGCACGTATTTAGTCAGAATCTCCTTGCGGCTCAATCCTGCCCCCTCCTGCTGCTGAGCGATGTCCAATTCATCGTGCCGCCAGTCGCCGACGGCGGGTAAACCGACCGCCTGCGGCCGATCGCGCAACCGCCAGCACAGATACAGCCCGGCGAGGATCGCCAGGCTGCCGGCAATCGTCATCCCGGCGCGCCAGCCGTAGTGCAGCGCCGCTGCGCCCACCACCATCGGGATCAGCGCGCCGCCGACGTTATGCGCCGTATTCCACAGCGCCCACCAGCCGCCGCGCTCGGTTCGCGAATACCAGGCCGTCAGTAGCCGGGCGCAGACCGGCGAGCCCCAGCCCTGGAAGAAGGCGTTCAGCGCCCACAGCAGGGCGAAGGCCCACAGCGAAGTGGAAAAACCGAACAGAATATTCACCACGCCGGTGGCAACCAGCCCCAACCCCATGAAATAACGCGCGTCGGAGCGGTCGCTGACGATGCCGGAGAAAAATTTCGATAATCCGTAGGTAATGTAGAACAGCGTGGCCAGCAGGCCGATATCGCTGCGGGTCAGCACGTTACTGGCGAGGATTTCAGGGACCGCGGCGTTGAAGCTTTTGCGGGTGAAATAGAACAACGCGTAGCCGAGCCAGATAGTCAGCAGGATATGGCGACGCCAGTAGCGATAGCGCTCGTCCAGCTCGCGTTTATCGTCAATCGGCGCAGCGTCCGGCGGGGCTTTTAAAAAGGCAAACATCGGCGCACCTCTCAGGCGTAACGCAGCGGTAGGTTGACGCACACGCGGGTACCGTGCGTGCAGGAGATAGTCAGCGTGCCGCCCAACGCGGTGACGCGTTCGCGCATTCCGGTGAGGCCAAAGCCCTGCAAATTAGACCCCGGCGGCAAACCGCAGCCATCATCCTCCAGCACCAACATCAACCGCCCATCCTGCTGCCACCCTTGCAGGGTAACGGCGCTGGCGCTGGCATGCTTAACAATATTATTGAGCCCTTCCTGACAGACGCGGAACAGGGTCACACGCAGGTTTTCGCTCAGCCCCACTTCGCTAATTCGCCATTCGAGGTGGCTAACGATGCCACGATCTTCCAGTTCCATCTCACGCATCAACGAGCGTACCGCCTGCTCGAGAGAAAGATCGTCAAGCTGGCGCGGACGCAGACGGCCGAGCAGGCGGCGCACGGAGTCATACACGCCCAACGAGAGCTGTTCAATCAGCTGGCCGCTCTGGCGCACGCTGCCATTATTCGGCGCCAGACGCTGGACAATCCCCGCCTGGGTGCGGATAGCGGTAATGGTCTGGCCGATATCATCATGAAGCTCACGCGCCACGTCGCGGCGCACGCTCTCTTCCGTTTCCAGCAGGCGCTCCGCCAACCGACGATTGCGCGCCAGCTCGTTTTGCAGCGACTGGTTAAGCTCGCGCAACCGCTGGATCCCCGCGCCCAGCAGCAGCCCGGTTAAGCTCTGCACCAACAGCGAAAGCAGTAAATCAACCGGGTGATCGTGCCAGGTCTGGCTGGCAATCAACGCGATGGCGTTCATCAGGGCGGCAATCAGCGCCCCCTGCCAGCCGTAGTGCCAGGCAAGCGCGATAATCGGTAGCGCCAGGCAAAAAGGGGTAAAGCGGGAGAGTTCAGCGGGCAACCCAAGCTGCAGCCACAGGCTGACGGTAAACAGCAACAGATACCAGATCAGATGGCGACCGCGCCAGTTGACCGGCTGCGAGACCAGCGATGGCCCCAGCGGCCGCCAGACAGTGCTGGTGAGGTAGTGCCAGATAACCAGGCAGATCGGCGCCAACGTCAGGCCGCCGGTCAGCGTCAACAGCAGCGCGGTCAGTCCCTCGCCCCCTTCCGCCAGCCACGGCAGCGATTGCAGCAAGGCGGCGGCGATCAGCGCTCCTCCCTGACGTAACAGCGTTAGCCAGTCGCGCTGATGGCGATAGCGAGAAATCAACGCCACCGGCAGCAGGGTTAGCAGACTTCCGGTCATCAATATTATCGGATGCGCCAGCGCCACTTCCTGCGCCAACCAGAAGAGAAGCAGCCATTCCGCTCCCAGCAGCACAGGCCAGTAACCGCGCGGACATTGCAGCATCAACCCCAGGCGCAGACCAAATGGGAACAGTAGTACCGCCAGTTCCGGACGTTCCACCAGATGTAAGCTGATGCTCCACAGGCAGAACCATGCGGCGGAAAAGATAAAAAAGCAGGCGACAACGGTGATAAGTCGGGAGAAAAGCGCGTTCATTGCCAGCCGTCAAACATCCGCCGCGCCAGTTCAACATCGTTACTGACGCTCAGCTTTTCCATCAGATTAGCGCGATGGACGTGGACGGTTTTTGGCGACAATCCCAGCTCAGCGGCAATCTCTTTCACCGCCATTCCCTGCGCCAGCTTTTCCGCTACCTGACGTTCGCGTTTAGTGAGCGGATCCTGACGCCCCGCCGCCAGTTTCACCGCAATATCCGGCGTCAGATAGCAGCCACCGGTCGCCACCGTATGTACGGCGGCAATCAGTTCATCGGGGCTACAACGTTTAGAGAGAAAACCACGTGCCCCCGCGTTCAACGCCTGTTCCACCAGCGCCGGGCTGTCATGGACGGAGAGCATGATCGTCGCCATCCCCTTCGGCAGCTGGCTTAACAGCTCCAACCCGGAAATATCCGGCATTGAGATATCGCAGATACAAACCTGTACGCCGCGCCCCGGCAGCCCCGCCAACGCCTCGCGCCCCGAACCAAACTCAGCCACCACCTGCAAATCAGGTTCCAGCCCCAGCAGTTGGGCAAAGCCGGAGCGGACGATAAGGTGGTCGTCGATAAGGGCAACGGTAATCATGGTTTTATCCTGGAGGGTATAAAAAACGCGCCTACCTTAACGATAAGCGCGTTGCTGTTCAAGCCTTGAGCGGTCAGACGATGCCTGTCGTGACGGTAAATGTCCGGGTTTGCTGCGGTTCTACCTGAATCAACGTGCCGTTTCGCTCTGCCGCCAGGAAACCTTCTGGGCGACACGTCGCGGGGAGGGCGAAGGCTGCCACCTGCTGATCGCCGTTATAGAGGATCCAACGGGTCACATAATTCAGCTCCGAACTGGCGAAACGGGTAACGAACGTGGTGCCATCCGGGGCGATCATGCTAAATTCCGGCTTTTCCGTGTACCTGTCCAGTTGGTCAGCAAAGAAGACAATTTCCGGATCGTAAAAGCCCGGCTCATTGAGCGCCGCCAGCGAGGCTTCTCCCTGTAATAGTCGTTGATTGAACGCCAGCCATTGTTCTGTCGGTTTGACATGCGCCGGAACGGATTCACGCAACTTCAGCGCCTCATCGGGGATATTCTGGCTAAAGGTCGCTTCCGGTACATACGCATAGTTCATATGACACATGTACTGTAACGGCATCGCTACGCTGGCGAGGTTAGTGACCGACATTTGAATATCAAACAGCGCGCTCGCCTTATGCATCACCACCGCAGGTTGTGCCTGATAATGATGACCGAACCCCATCACATATTCATAGCGCCCGCTCACCCGCAGGCTATCCCCATCCAGCTCCAGCCAGGCTTCATCCATCGCGGCACAGGCCATTTCGCCGTGCAACGGATGAGAATCCTTCGGCGACGGGCAGCCATTGGCCAGTAGCCCAGAGTGAAAGGCAAAACAGCCGTACGTCGCCACCACTTCGGTTGCTGGTTTGGGTTGGCTGAACATGTTGCGCATGGTCAGATCGTGGCCGTCAAACTGCGCATCCCAGATCATCTGCCCCATCCAGGGCAGAATAACCAAATGTCCACGGCTGTTTTCTAGCTTCAGCCCTTCCACACCGCTGGCATAGAGAAACGCGGTGACCGTGAAATCACTATTCTTCAGTAGAACTCGCGGATGTTCAGTAAACAGTTCCCGCCACAACGTTATACGTGTTGTCATAATCGTGCTCCTCAGGAAGCGGTCGCTTCTGCCAGGTTGCTACGTACTTTGCTTTCGCGCCAGAAGTAGATACCGACGTAAACGAAGCACAGCATAGAGACCAGGAACGACAGTTGCAGCGAGTGGAACATATCCGCCACATAACCCTGAATCGCCGGAACCACCGCCGCGCCGACAATCGCCATCACAATAACCGCTCCTGCCATCTCGGTATGTTCGTTATCCACCGTATCCAGCGTACCGGCATAGATTGTCGCCCAGCAGGGGCCGAACAGGACACTCACCAGCACCGCGACATATACCGCGCTAAAACTCGGCACCAGCGAGACATAGGCAAGAAACAGCGCCCCGATGATCGAGTAGAGAATGAGTACTTTTTCCGGGTTAAAACGGGTCATCAGAATATTGGCGATAAACTTGCCGATAAAGAAGCAGGCAAAGCTATAGACCATAAAGTTGGAGGCATCGCGTTCGTTGATATCCCCCAACTCCAGCGCCAGACGAATGGTGAATGACCACACCGCCACCTGCATCCCAACATACAGAAACTGCGCCACAATCCCACGACGAAAACGCGCGTTGCTGGCCAGATAGCGCAGCGTATCCATGGCTGACGGGCGTTTATGGTTTGCGGTTTGCGCCACTTTACAGGTCGGGAAGCGAGTCAGCAGGAACAGGACCATCACCACCACCAGAACCATAATCATGTACTTATACGGTTCCAGCGTATTTTCCAGCATCAGCAGTTTAAAGTTATGGATCTGCTCAGCATTCATCCCGGCCATCTGCTTTTGCAGACTCTCGCCTTCGGAAAAGACCAGATATTTGCCCAGCAGAATACCGGAGGCTGCGCCGATCGGATAAAAGGTCTGGCTAATGTTCAGACGTAGCGTGGCGTAAGCTTTTGGACCAATCATCGAACTGTAGGTGTTCGCTGCAGTTTCCAGAAAGCTCAGGCCAATTGCTATCGCAAAAATCGCCGCAAGGAACATGGTGTAGGTTGCCATGTGCGATGCCGGGAAAAAGAGCGTACAGCCGACGATATAAAGCGTCAGTCCCATTAAGATGGCGATTTTATAGCTGGTCTTTTTAATCACCAAAGATGCTGGAATCGCAATTAAAAAATAGCCGCCATAAAAGGCACTCTGCACTAATGCCGAAGCAAAGTTGCTGAGTGAAAATACGCTTTTAAATTGCGTAATCAGAATATCATTTAATGCGGCTGCGCATCCCCAAAGCGGGAATAAACAGGATAACAAAATAAACTGGAACAGAGGGGTCTTATTCAGATAACCATCGGGCATCTGAATGATGTTTTTATCGTTCATAGTGCTACCTTTTACAGTGCAGGAGTGTTATTCGTTTAAGGTAAGAAACTCATTAAATTGTTCGATACTCGGATAAGAGGATTGGGTGCCTTTCCCTGTGACGCTAAAAGCAGCGAAGAGAACGGCTTTTTTCATAGCGGCTTCCACGTCACCGCTTTGAACGTAATAGTGGGCAAAACAACCGATAAAAGCGTCGCCTGCGCCACTAGTGTCGACAGCATTCACTTTAAACGCCGGAACATGGACTTCCTGGTCACGCGTCATCCACAGTGCGCCTTTTTCACCCATAGTGACGATAATATTATTCAGTCCTTTATCAACCAGAGAACGTGCCGCAGCGCAAATACGATCGTAAGTATCAACCGGCATACCGGTTAATATCTCCAGTTCGGTTTCATTCGGCACAAAGAAATCACATTTACAGGCATATGACATATCTAACTCCCGTAATGCCGGAGCCGGATTTAATAACACTTCAATGCCATGCTTTTTACCGAATTCAATTGCGTGATATACCGTCTCCAGTTGAACTTCCAGTTGCAGCACGATTAACTGACATTTTTTCAGGTCTTCCGCAGCGCGATCGATATCTTCCGGAGAGAGAAACTTGTTTGCGCCTTTAATAATCAGAATACTGTTACTGGAGTTGGCATTGACGAAAATTGGCGCGACGCCGCTGCTGGTGCAGGGAACTTTTTCCACATAAGTGGTGTTAATGCCCCAGGATTCGAGGTTGCGAATGGTGTTATCTGCAAAGATATCGTCACCGACCTTCGTCAGCATCAACACCTTAGAATTGAGCTTGGCCGCCGCGACGGCCTGGTTTGCCCCTTTACCGCCACAGCCAATTTTGAATGCTGGCGCTTCCAGCGTTTCCCCTTCTTTAGGCATCTGGTTGGTGTAAGTGATGAGATCCACCATGTTGGAGCCGATAACCGCGATATCCATTTTACTACCTCTCAGAAACAATCACACAACAATGATATTAAAATAACATTATCATGTTACTTTCGTACCATTTGTGACTCTGATCGCGATTGGAAGATCATTTTTTTGTTTGTTTATTGTACGTATTGTTGCAGTCTTATCACGATTCAAATCATTTTCTTCGTTACAATTCACTGAAATTGAACTGTTTATAATCAATAAAACGTGAAAAAACGCACTTTTATTTCCCGGTGGCCAGAAGTATAGTAATGCAGCAATGTGATGTTCTCAGAGACACATAAATGTTACTGAAAGAACATACACACGATGATTCGCGGAGAGAAATGCATGGAAACCAAGCAAAAAGAACGTATTCGACGTCTGATGGAGTTGTTAAAGAAAACGGATCGAATCCATCTGAAAGATGCGGCGCGGATGCTGGAGGTTTCCGTGATGACCATCCGTAGGGATCTCAGCCTGGATGATGAGCCGCTACCGCTGACGTTGCTCGGTGGTTACATTGTGATGGTGAACAAGCCCGCCGCCACCGTTAACGCGCCGCTCCCCGCGCAAAAACAGTATCATCGAGACGATTTACCTGTCGCCATCCTGGCCGCCGGACTGGTGAGTGAAAACGATCTGGTCTTTTTTGATAATGGCCCGGAAATGCCTTTGGTTATCAGCATGATCCCGGATGATATTACGTTTACCGGCATCTGCTACTCACATCGCGTGTTTATGGCGCTCAATGAAAAACCCAACGCCACGGCAATCCTGTGCGGTGGAACCTATCGGGCCAAGAGCGATGCCTTTTACGATACCAGCAACCCTTCGGCACTGGATTCGCTTAACCCACGGAAAGTCTTTATCTCCGCCAGCGGAGTACATGAACACTTCGGTGTCAGCTGGTTTAACCCAGATGACCTCGCCACCAAACGTAAAGCGATGGAGCGCGGTCTTCGGAAAATTTTGCTGGCACGTCACGCCCTGTTTGATGAGGTCGCTCCCGCCAGCATTGGTCCACTCTCAACTTTTGATGTACTGATAAGCGATCGCCCGTTACCGGCAGATTATGCTACCCACTGCCGGAACGGTTCCGTCAAAGTGATCACCCCAGATTCAGATGGCGATTAACGTTACTCGAAGAAAACGGCAATCTTGTTAAACATGGTCGGATCGGACTGGTTACGCGCCACGTTGGTGACGTCTTCCAGCTTTTCAATCTGGCTAATCATCTGCCCAAGGCGCTGATCGTCATTCACCAGCAGCCAGATACGGCTGTGTTCGCTGCCCTGAATCGGCAGACAGAGAATGCCCTCCACGTTGAAGGCGCGGCGGGCAAATAGCCCGCAGACGTGGGTCATGACGCCAGGGTGGTTGCGGACGGTGAGTTCCAGAATGACGTTATCACATTGTTTTTGCATGGCTTATTCCCCCACCATCTCAGTATTGGCCGCACCCGGCGGTACCATCGGATACACTTTCTGCTGCGCATCGATGCGCACGTGGATCAGCGCCGGCCCCGGACGGTCGATGATCGCCTGAAGCGCCGCCTGCGGATCGGCTTCGTGATTTAAATCACAGGTTTGCAGGCCGAAACCGGCGGCAATTTGCATAAAGTTAATCATCCCCGGGTAAGTCGCGGCAAAGACGCCCTGCTGATAGAACAGGCTTTGCTGCTGATGCACCAATCCCAGCGCTTCGTTATTCATCAGGATGATTTTCACATCCAGCTGATTTTCAGCGGCAGTGGCCATTTCCTGGATATTCATCATCAGACTGCCGTCGCCGGAGAAGCAGATGACCTTGCGCTGCGGGTTAGCCAACGCCGCGCCGATCGCCGCTGGCAGGCCGAAACCCATGGTGCCGAGGCCGCCGGAAGTCAGCCACTGGCGCGGGCGGTTGAGCGGATAAGCCTGCGCCGTCCACATCTGATGCTGGCCGACGTCGGTGGTGATAATCGCTTCATCGTCAACACAGGCGGCAACGGCGTTAATCAGGCCATAGTGGGAGAGCGGATCGCTTTCCTGCGGGATGGCACACGGGAATTCGCGCTGTAAATCGGCCACCAACTGGCGCCACGCGTCGCGCGGCTGTGCCTCAATCTGCGGAATCAGCTGGGCTAAGACTTCCGCCACATCGCCCTGAATCGCCACGTGCGGTTGCTTGATTTTGCCCAGTTCGGAACGGTCGATATCGACGTGGATAATCTTCGCGTTCGGGCAGAACTGCTCGGTTTTGCCAATCGCCCGGTCATCAAAACGCGCGCCTAAAACAATCAATAAATCCGCTTCTTGCAGAATAAAGTTGGTGCTGCGCGCGCCGTGCATCCCCAGCATGCCCAGCGACAACGGGTGCGCCTTCGGCAGCATACCCAGCGCCATTAAGGTCATGGTGGTCGGCAGGTTGGCTTTTTCCGTCAGAGCGCGAATCTCCTGCGGAGCATTAATCACCCCGCCGCCCAGATACAACACCGGACGCTGCGCGGCGTTGATCATCGCCGCCGCTTCGCGGACGCGTTCAGAGGAAAATTCCGGCGCCGCAGCGCGCTCGCCGGGCTCCGGCAGGGTTTCCAGTTCAATGGTCGCCGACTGCACATCCTTAGGAATATCTATCCACACCGGCCCCGGACGTCCGGACTGGGCGATACGGAAAGCGTCGCTAATCACCTGCGGCAGCTCGGCGATATCGCGAACCAGGTAGTTATGCTTGGTGATGGGGATAGAGATACCGTAGGTGTCGACTTCCTGGAAGGCGTCGGTGCCGATCATTGATGCCGGAACCTGCCCGGTGATGCAGACCAGCGGAATGGAGTCGAGGCGCGCATCGGCGATGGCGGTAATCAGGTTGGTGGCGCCCGGGCCGCTACAGGCCATACAGACCGCAGGTTTGCCTTCAGTACGCGCCATACCCTGAGCGATAAATCCTGCTCCCTGCTCGTGACGCGCCAGGATATGGCGGATCTGCGTGCTTTGGCTTAAGGCATCGTAGATAGGCAGGATGGAGCCGCCCGGAATGCCGCTGACCGTAGTAATACCCTGGCGTTCCAGTAAATGAACAACCAGCTGCGCGCCGGTGAAGCGCATTGTGTTTGATGTTGTGCCCGAACTTGCCATGCTCCAGTCCTTTTATTCTGGGCCGACTTTACCGGGGGGCTCTACAACAAAAAACCCCGCTCGGTTTGCGCCGGCGGGGTTTGGAATTCGTGTTGTTCCGGACCCTACGGCGCATTGCCGACGACGACCACCACAGACACGACGACCACCGCGGCAGGCGCGGTTTTTAGTAGGGTCGAAGTCATCATGGCAGCGTTCATTAGGGACCTGTTGTGTCGAAAAATTAACTGAATTTATACAAACACAGGTTTTCGCATTACACAATGGAATTATTTTCAACCAGCGAAAATTGCGCTCAAGATCACAATTCGCAGCACGGGCGGCAGAAAACAAAAAACCCCGCCGTAGCGAGGTTTTGAACAGCATTTTCACGGGTGGTAACCGCAAGCACACTGTATTACGTCAACGACAAAAGTATACGCGATCGCAGCAGAACGCGCAATTTAAGGCCGTTTTTTCTCTGAAATAGAGTATGGAACGGTAGAATGAATTTGTCCATAAAATACTGTTCATTTATACAGTATCTATCTATACTGAGTGTGTTCACTCTGTGCCATTCGGGGGCCGCATGCTTGACCGGCGCAACGAAGTCCTGGCTGAAACGGGTGGTGCCGTCAGCGCCTTAACCCCGAGAGAGCACACTGTGTTACGTCAACAATACGCAGTTTACAGCCTGCGCGGCAACGCGCTGGCTATCGCTGCGTAACCCCTGTGATAACGGGGATAAGCTGGCAACAGGCAGCGGATAGGTACGTCAGCTTATTGTGCTCCTTAACCACAGGAGACGCGCGTATGGGCGGAATGGATATTATTATTTTAATCCTGAAACTCATGGTTGCTGTGTTGCAACTACTTGATGCAGTCCTGAAACAGTTCCGCTGATTCAGGTTCAAGTCGCACCTGAGAGGGGCGGGAAACCGCCCCTCTACAGGCGCCCGCCGGGCGTTCTGGGATGACTTGATGGAGGAAACCATGCCACCGCTGTTAATTGCCGCAACGACGCCGGATGACCCGGGATTCGTCGCTCTGCGCACCGAAAGTCTTGAGCAGCACTTCAACATGCTGCGCCGCCTGGCGGAAAACTGGCAGAGCGGCAAAAACCGCTTTAACGCGCCGGGTGAAAAGTTGCTGGGCGCGTTCGTCAACGGCCAGTTGGTTGGGGTCTGCGGACTGAATATCGATCCCTTCAGTCAGCAGCCGCGGGCCGGGCGCATTCGTCATCTCTATATTAGCGATAGCCACCGCCGCATGGGGATCGGCCAGCAGTTGCTGGTTTCGGTTATCACTCATTCCGGCGCCTGGTTCGATTTTCTCAACACCCACGCTCCGGCGCAGGCCTGGCCCTTTTATGAACGGCTTGGTTTCCGCCCGGTATACGATGAACCGCGGGTGACACATCGTTTGTTCTGCTCGCTTTAGCCACCGCTGGCTGGCCGCACGGGCGCATGTTACAGTCCGATGACCTTAACCCCAGAATCCGCCAGCAATGACTATCACCGTATTTTGCATTTTGCTGTTCGCCGCGCTGCTGCACGCTAGCTGGAACGCGATCGTTAAAGCCAGCGGCGACAAAATGTATGCGGCGATAAGCGTCAGCGGTTCGGCCTCGTTGATCGCCCTGATAATGCTACCTTTCGTGCCGCAGCCGACGCTGGCCAGCGCGCCATATCTGGTGGCATCCTGCGCTTTACAGGTGGTGTACACCGTGCTGGTGGCGAAGACCTATCAAGTGTCGGATATGAGCCAAACCTATCCGCTGATGCGCGGCGCCGCGCCGCTATTGGTAGCGGCAATCAGCGTGATATTTCTCGGCGATCGCTTATCGCCGCTGGCCTGGCTGGGTATTGGTGTCATCTGCCTGGCGATTCTGGCGATGGCGTTTAATGGCCGTGTCAGTTCCCGCACAGGCATCGTGCTGGCGCTGATCAACGCCTGTTTTATCGCCGGCTATACGCTGGTGGACGGCACCGGCGTACGGCTGGCCGAATCGGTGCCAGGCTACACGCTGTGGACCTTTTTTATGAACGGTTTCTGCCTGCTGTGCTGGGCGATGGCGGCGCGGCGCCGGGAAGCCAGCCGCTATTTACGCCAGCACTGGAAGAAAGGCATCTTCGGCGGTATCGGCACCATGGGCTCCTACGGCCTGGCGCTGTGGGCGATGACTCAAGCGCCGCTGGCGGTGGTCGCCGCGCTGCGTGAGACCTCGATTTTGTTTGGCGCGCTGATTGCTTTTATCGTCCTGAAAGAGCAAGTGGCGGCGCTACGCATCGTCGCCGCCTGCGGTATTGCCGCTGGGGCGATCCTGTTGCGGCTGTCGTAGATTAAAATGGCAACATTAGTTGCCATTCCTGTTTATAAAACCTGCCTGAAATTTCTCCAGCAATCCGTGTTATGTGGTTGTTCTGTCATTTTTATGTGGTAGATTCCTCCAGCGTTTAGGGGGTGTGCCAGTCACATATTCTTCATTTCTCATTGCTCACAAAGTATTCATCGACATGAAACGGCATAAGAACTTCAATTTGTTGTTGATGCTGGTACTGCTGGTGGCCGTTGGCCAGATGGCGCAGACCATATACATCCCGGCCATCGCCGATATGGCGGTATCGCTGAACGTCCGTGAAGGCGCGGTACAAAGCGTGATGGCGGCTTACCTCCTGACTTACGGCGTTTCACAGCTGTTTTATGGCCCGCTCTCCGATCGCGTGGGTCGCCGTCCGGTGATCCTCGTAGGGATGTCTATTTTTATGCTGGCGACACTGGTTGCCATCACCACCCATAGCCTGCCGGTGCTGATCTTCGCCAGCGCGATGCAGGGCATGGGGACCGGGGTCGGTGGCGTGATGGCACGAACGCTGCCACGCGATCTGTATGAAGGCGCGCAGTTACGTCACGCTAACAGCCTGTTAAATATGGGAATACTGGTCAGTCCGCTGATTGCGCCGCTGCTCGGCGGTATCCTCGATACTCTGTGGAACTGGCGTGCCTGCTACGCCTTCCTGCTGGTACTGTGCGCAGGCGTCACTTTTAGCATGGCGAAATGGATGCCGGAAACCCGCCCGCAAGGCGCGCCGCGCACCAAATTACTGACCAGCTACAAAACGCTGTTCGGTACCGGCGCGTTTAACTGTTATCTGCTGATGCTGGTCGGCGGATTGGCCGGGATTGCGGTATTCGAAGCCTGTTCCGGCGTGTTGATGGGCGCGGTGCTGGGGCTGAGTAGTATGGCGGTGAGCATTCTGTTTATTCTGCCGATCCCGGCGGCGTTCTTCGGCGCGTGGTTTGCTGGTCGACCCAATAAACGTTTCTCGACGCTGATGTGGCAATCGGTCATCTGCTGCCTGCTGGCGGGGATTATGATGTGGGTGCCGGGGCTGTTTGGCGTGATGACCGTCTGGACGCTACTGGTGCCCGCGGCACTGTTCTTCTTCGGCGCCGGTATGCTGTTCCCGCTGGCCACCAGCGGTGCAATGGAGCCGTTCCCGTTCCTTGCGGGTACCGCAGGGGCGCTGGTGGGCGGATTACAGAATATCGGTTCCGGCGTACTGGCCTGGCTGTCGGCGATGATGCCGCAAACCGGCCAGAGCAGCCTCGGCCTGCTGATGATGCTGATGGGCCTGTTGATTGTGCTGTGCTGGCTACCACTAGCCTCGCGCTTTAGCAGTCGCCAGCAGCCGGTATAAGCGCTGCTGTCGCTCCCCGGATTGCGGCTTACGCCTTATCCGGGCTACCGGACGGCACAACCGTAGCCCTGCTAAGGGTAGCGCCAGCAGGGAATATCTCCAGGTATCACGCCTTTTATGTCAGGCTGCGTAGCCATTCGAGAAAGGCGTCAATCTTCGGCCACTGACGGCCCGCCAGGGTCGTCACATAGTAATGCTGGTGACACTTCAGCGTCATGTCGCCAAACGGGGCGATCAGTTCGCCGCTCTCCAGTCGCTTCTGCACCAGCCGTTTACGTCCCATCGCCACCCCGACGTGGTTCATCGCCGCAATCACCGCTAAATCGGAACGATCGAAGCCGATACCCGACGATTGCGGCAACTCAATCGCGAACTGCTGCGCCCAACTGAACCACTCATCGGTGCCGGAATCGTTGCTCCATGCCTGGCGATCGTGCAACAGCGTACAGTGGCGCAGATTGCCAGGATTCTGCGTAAGCTGATGACGACGTGCGTAATCCGACGTACATACCGGCACAATCGCCTCATCCATCAGAAAATGGTGGCTGAGCTGCGACGACGGCGCATCATCAAAATAGATAGCCAGATCGATACCCGCGCGCTGCAGGTTGACGTTATCGTTGCCAGTCAGCACGGTGAGCGAGATCGCCGGGTAACGGCGGGTAAAATCACCTAGCGCCGGTACCAGCCAGCACTGCGCTATCGACGGGCGCGAATAGACCGTCAGAGTACCGGAGAGCTCCTGGTTTTTAATATCCAGAATCTCCTGGTTGAGGCTATCCAGCGAGGATTTCAGCGCCCAGAACACCCGCCGCCCCTCGTGGGTCAGTTCCACCTTGCGGTGCGAGCGCATAAACAGCTGAATCCCCAACTCTTCCTCCAGTTGATTGATACGGTGGCTCACCGCGCTCGGCGTCAACGACAACTCTTCCGCCGCCAGGGCAAACGACTCATGACGGGCCGCTACCTCAAAAGTATACAGCTTAGATAGCTGCCAGCCGTTTAGCAGCCGATTTCCCACCACTTTCAACGCTTCCATGATGGCTCCTCTCGCATTTTTATTTCCGCCAAGTGTAAAAAAATCGCCACCCGGATGCGCCTAAAAGATGAATATAAGTGACCCAAGACACATTACATGGTCTATTTACGAACCAAATCACGCTTTTGATTCAATCTGGATCACCTGAAAGGCCATTTATATCGTTTGTCAGCCCATGCCGATTTTCTGTTCAATAACCCCACGTTATTCATGGCGAGGTGGGGTATGGAATCTCAAATCTGGGTTGTGAGCACGCTGCTTATCAGCATCGTGTTAATCGTCTTAACGATCGTCAAACTGAAGTTTCATCCGTTTCTGGCGCTGCTGCTGGCGAGCTTTTTTGTCGGCGCGATGATGGGCATGAGTCCGCTGGATATGGTCAACGCCATTGAGAACGGCATTGGCGGCACGCTTGGCTTCCTCGCGGCGGTCATCGGTCTTGGCACCATTCTCGGCAAGATGATGGAGGTCTCCGGCGCGGCGGAACGCATCGGCCTGACGCTGCAACGCTGCCGCTGGCTGTCGGCGGACGTGATTATGGTGCTGGTCGGCTTGATCTGCGGTATTACGCTGTTTGTTGAAGTGGGCGTGGTACTACTGATCCCACTGGCGTTTTCGATCGCCAAAAAAACTCATACTTCGCTGCTGAAGCTGGCCATTCCGCTGTGTACCGCGCTGATGGCGGTGCACTGCGTGGTACCGCCGCATCCGGCAGCGTTGTTCGTTGCCAATAAGCTGGGCGCTGATATCGGTACGGTTATCGTCTACGGCCTGCTGGTTGGTCTGATGGCATCGCTGGTCGGCGGTCCGCTATTCCTGAAGCTGCTGGGCAACCGTCTGCCGTTTAAACCGGTACCCAGCGAATTTTCCAACCTTGAAGTGCGCGAAGAAGCGACGCTGCCGTCGCTCGGCGCCACGCTATTTACCGTACTGCTGCCGATTGGGTTGATGCTGGTGAAAACCGTCGCCGAACTGAATATGAGCAAAGACGGCACGCTGTATATGCTGCTCGAGTTTATCGGCAACCCGATCACCGCCATGTTTATCGCTGTCTTCGTCGCCTATTACATCCTCGGCATTCGTCGACAAATGGGCATGAGCGCCCTGCTGACCCATACTGAAAACGGTTTCGGCTCAATTGCCAACATCCTGCTGATTATTGGCGCAGGCGGCGCGTTCAACGCTATTCTGAAATCCAGCGGCCTGGCCGATAGCCTGGCGGTGATCCTGTCGAATCTGCATATGCATCCGATTCTGCTCGCCTGGCTGGTGGCGCTGATCCTGCACGCCGCCGTCGGCTCCGCTACCGTGGCCATGATGGGCGCCACCGCTATTGTGGCGCCGATGCTGCCGCTCTACCCAGGCGTAAGCCCGGAGATCATCGCTATCGCCATTGGTTCCGGCGCTATTGGCTGCACGATCGTGACCGATTCCCTGTTCTGGCTGGTGAAACAGTACTGCGGCGCAAGCCTCAACGAAACGTTCAAGTACTATACAACGGCGACATTTATCGCTTCCGTACTTGCACTAGCCTGCACCTTCCTGCTTTCTTTCATCATCTGAGCGCAAAGAGACGTGATATGAAAAACGCTGACATGACCACCTTAACCGCGACCTTCCCGCTTGTGCAGGACCTGATCGCCCTGAAAGAAACCACCTGGTTTAACCCGGCGACGACAACGCTGGCGCAAGGGTTGCCCTACGTCGGTCTGACCGCCGACGATGTGCAAGACGCCCATGATCGTCTTGAGCGCTTCGCGCCGTATCTGGCGGAAGCTTTCCCGGAAACGGCCGCCAGCGGTGGGATTATCGAGTCAGAAGTAGTGGCGATTCCCGCCATGAAACGCTGTCTGGAGCAAAAATTCCACCAGACGATTGTCGGCGATCTGCTGCTGAAAAAAGATAGCCACCTGCCAATTTCCGGCTCAATCAAAGCGCGCGGCGGAATTTATGAAGTCCTGACCCATGCGGAAAAACTGGCGCTGGAGGCAGGGCTACTCACCACCGCGGACGATTATCGCCAGCTGCTGACGCCAGCGTTTAAACAGTTCTTCAGCCAGTACAGCATTGCCGTCGGCTCAACCGGCAACCTCGGTATGTCGATCGGTATTATGAGCGCACGTATCGGCTTTAAAGTCACGGTACATATGTCGGCGGATGCCCGAGCGTGGAAAAAAGCGAAACTACGCAGCCACGGCGTGACGGTCGTTGAGTATGAAGAGGATTACGGCGTCGCGGTCGAACAGGGGCGCAAGGCGGCGGAATCCGACCCGAATTGCTTTTTCATCGACGACGAGAACTCCCGCACGCTATTCCTTGGTTATGCCGTGGCCGGTGAGCGCCTGAAATCGCAGTTCGCCAAAGCAGGACGCGTGGTCGATGCCGATCACCCGCTGTTCGTCTACCTGCCGTGCGGCGTCGGCGGCGGCCCCGGCGGCGTGGCATTCGGCTTGAAGCTGGCCTTTGGCGATCACGTTCACTGCTTGTTCGCCGAACCCACCCACTCGCCATGCATGCTGCTCGGCATCTATACCGGGCTTCACGATCAGATTGCAGTGCAGGATTTAGGGATTGATAACCTGACTGCCGCCGATGGTCTGGCGGTCGGCCGCGCTTCCGGGTTCGTCGGCCGGGCGATGGAACGGCTGCTCGACGGCCTGTATACCCTTAGCGATCAGACGATGTACGACATGCTGGGCTGGCTGGCCAGCGCGGAAAACATTCGTCTTGAGCCTTCCGCGCTGGCGGGAATGGCCGGGCCGCAGCGCGTCTGCGCCAGCCAGGAGTACCACCAGCTACAGAGGTTAAGCGACGAACAGCTACGCCACGCCACTCATCTGGTGTGGGCGACCGGCGGCGGCATGGTGCCGGAAGAAGAGATGGCGCAGTATCTGGCGAAAGGGCGCTAAATCGCCCGCAGCAGCGGCATCAGCTCGCCCGGTGACCGCTGCTGTTTACGCAGATCGCGCATAACCCGCATACAGGGTGCGCTGGCAACAAAGAACTGGCGATAACCTTCGCAGAGCGGATCGTCATCGCCTGCGCATAAGCGCCGCCAGGCGCAGACGAAACAGGCGCTGTTGGCCGCCGCCTGCGGTCGATCGCGCGGCGGTTCGCCGCACCAGATGCGCAGGGTCTCATCAAACAGCGTTATCGCAATCCGACCAATATCTTCCCGTGCCCAAATGTGGAATATCGCGCACAGAAAATCCCCCCAGAGCTCGGCATCTTCCGCCCTGAGTTGAGGAATAAAACGCACGGCCCGCACGCCCTGCGCGCGGAGTTCACGATACAGCTGCAACGGTTGCTGGCAGCAGCGGCGGTCAATCTTCACCTCCAGCACTGCCGGTTCGGGGTATGAGAGGGAGTGGCATTCTGTCCGACATCCTGTCATGTCACATCCTTAATAAATAAAATAATCTGCCGTAGGTGTGTTACAGCAAACAATAACGACAGCGAAAGCACTGCGAGGGAGATCAAAAATTTGTCACGAACTGCCTTCGGCTGCAAAAAATCGCTCTCGCCGACGTCCATCAAGTTTCGGCTGCGGGTATAGCGCCAGAGAATCATCGCCACGACCGCCAGCACGCCAATCGACAACCAAAACGCCAACCCGGCGCTATGCCAGTTATGTTTAATCGCCAGCGCCATCAGCGCCCCGTAGCCCAGCAGGGTGCGAAACCAGGCCAGCGACGTGCGCTCCGGCTGCAGGCCGGGATCGCTCTCCCGCCGCGCCCGGCGTTTATCCGCCATACAGCACCAGCAACATCACCGCCACCACGACCGCCAGCAACAGGATGCTAATCACCAGCAGCGTGCGGGTATAGGGGAGATCCTGCTTCAGGCGCATCGCCTTTTCGTTACTCAGCCAGCGCAGATAGCCATACACCGCCAGCCCGCCGGCAAACAGGCACAACAGCAGCGCCAGCACTTCGCGAATAAGCGGAGTGGCAAAATCCGGCGCTAACTGATCAAGGCCGACCCCGGCGGCAAGAAAGCCGAGCGCCGTGCGGATCCATGCCAGAAATGTGCGTTCATTAGCCAGCGAAAAGCGGTAATCCGGCGCTTCGCCGACGCGAGAGATTTTCATCAGGAGTCCTTGTTCGTCAGGCAAACCGGCTTCAGCATAGCCTAAATCACGAACAGGAGAGAAGAACCGGCACCCGATGGATGCCGGTAAAGTGAAGATTAATTCAGCTCCGGCCAGTACGCTTTGTTGGCCGCAATCAGGTCATCCAGAATGGCTTTCGCCACCGAGGCGCTCGGCACGGTTTTTGACAACGTAATCGCCTGCCATAGCTTGTGGTATGAACGTTGTTCCCAGGCATCGACCACCAGTTTTTCCACCGCGACCTGCTGACTCATCATCCCTTTCTGGAAGTGTGGAATATCGCCTACCGTCAATGGTTCCGGTCCGTTGTGGCCGACCAGGCAAGGGATCTCCACCATCGCATCGGCATCAAAGTTATGGATAGCGCCATTGTTCGGCACTATCAGCAGCATCCTTTCCTGCGTGTTAAAAGCGATGGCGGTCGCTAAATCGACGATATACGACGCATGCTCGTCGATCTCCAGATCCCCGGCGGATGATTTACCGGCGGCGATGATCGCCCGGCAGGCGCTGAAGACGTTTTTCTCCCGATGATCCATCACCTCATTAGCTCGGGTGCGCTCCGGGTTGGAGTGCGCGACAACGTAATCCGGATACAGGTAATATTTCAGATAGGTATTCGGCATGGTCTGCGGATCCAGCGCCTGCACATCTTTCGCTTTAGCGAAAGTATCGTTCCAGCTGGCTTCAGTATGAGGGTCGTTTGATGGCGGTACATAGCCATATTTCGCCACATACTCCCGCAATTTCGGCATCAGATCGTTACCTTCGAGATCTTCAATCGACGTCCACCAGCCGAAGTGGTTGAGGCCGTAGTAGCGCACGCGCATCTGCTTGCGGTCTTTAAGACCGACGATTTGCGCCATCCGCCCTTCAATACCGATCGGCATATCGCAGATATTGAGAATTTTAGCATTCGGCCGCAGGCGACGGGTAGCTTCGGCGACAATCGCCGCCGGGTTGGAATAGTTGAGCATCCAGGCGTTCGGCGAATATTTTTCCATATAGTCCACCAGTTCCAACACGCCGCCAATAGAGCGCATGCCGTAGGCGATGCCGCCCGGTCCGCAGGTTTCCTGACCCAACACGCCGTGGCGCAGAGGAATTTTTTCATCTTGTTCGCGCATGGGGTACTTACCCACGCGAATATGCGCCATCACGAAATCGACATCGCTAAAGGCGGCCTGTGGGTCGGTGGTATAGCTGAACGTAATCTCCGGCGCCTGTTCTTTAAGGATAACTTTGCACGCTTCGGCGATAGTCTCCTGACGCGCGCCATCGTTGTCGTAAAATTTCAGCGCCCGCAGCGGAAAGCGATCGCGATTGGCCAACAGCATTAAGACGATTCCAGGGGTAAAGGTACTGCCGCCGCCTGCGATAACAACTGAGAATTTTTTCATGATACTGCCTCCGTCATGGTGGGGGGTTCTGTCGGTAGAGAATCTTTCATTAGGGTTTCCAACTGGTCGCGCACCTGCGGAACATGCAGGCCAACAATGACCTGAATGCCGTTGCCGCGGCGGACCACGCCGTGGGCGCCGAGCGCCTTAAACACCTCGTCGCTTTGCGTTTTCGCCATATCCACCAGCGCGATGCGCAGCCGGGTGGCGCAGTTATTGATGCTTTCAATATTTCCGGCCCCGCCCAGCGCTTGCAGGAAGCCGCCAGCCTGGCCCAGCTTGTTTTCCGTCGCCGCCGCGGCGCTGGTTTTGCCGCGTGCCGCCTGATAATCCGCTTTGCTGTAGAGTTTGATTTCGCTGTCTTCACGACCTGGCGTTTTCAGGTTCAGACGTAGGATCAAGGCGCGGAAGATGATGAAGTAGATGCCGGTAAAACAGACGCCAATACCTATCTGGATAAACATCATCGACGCGTGGTTATGGAACATGGGGATCCAGTTTTGCGGAAGGAACTGATCGAGCAGGCCGCCGCCGAAATTCCCCACCACGCCGCAGACATACATCACCGTCGCCATGGTGGCCGCCAGTACGGCATGTACGGCGAACAGCAGCGGAGAGATAAACAGGAAGGTGAATTCCAGCGGTTCGGTAATTCCCACCAGCATCGCGGTCAGAGTGGCGGGGATCAGCAAACCGGCGACCTTCACACGGTTTTGCGGCGCGGCGGTAAAATAGAGCGCCAGCGCAATGCCTACCGAACCGAAGACTTTCGAGTTGCCGTGCAGTGCAAACCCCCCTTCAGGGAACAGCGCTTTCAGCGGCTCGACGCTCTGACTGAACTCTTGTAGATGCTGCGCCCAGTAGACCTGAATGCCTCCTTCCACCACCGCCGGGCCGAAGATGAAGGGCCCATAGACAAAGTGGTGCAGGCCGGTCGGGATCAGAATGCGTTCAAGGAAGATGTAGACCCACACGCCGAGCGCGCCGGCAGAGCGCAGGAAAGCCTGTAGCGACTCAATCCCCATTTGTACCTTCGGCCAGCCGAGCAGCGTCAGCCAGGCGCAAGGGATCATCGCGAGGAAGGCGACAATTACCACGAACGACGAGCCCTGGAAAATACCAAGGAACACCGGCAGCGGTTTGTCGAAGTAGCGATTGTGCAGCGCAGTGACGATACCGGAGATAACGATCGCCCCGATAATGCTGGTATCGAGGGTTTTAATCCCGGCAATCATCGTCAGACCGCTACCCGTCGTTGGATCGGCAGAAAAATCGACGCCGAAGAAATGACCCCAGGTCATCCCCATGGCGTTGATGAAGTAGTTCCAGGTGAGAAAACTCACCAGTACCGCCAGACAAGCCCGGCCCTGGGCCTGCTTCGCCAGGCCAATCGGCAGACCGACGGCGAAAATCAGCGGCATATTGCGAAAGACGGTCCAACCGCCCTCCTCAATGATGTGAACAATTTGCGCGAACAGGCTATCGGGCGCAGTGAGCGCTTCGCCAACAAACATCGGGTTGCGCAGCATAATGGCGATACCCACCACAATCCCGGCAAAGGGAAACAGCAAAACCGGAGTAAACATGGCGCCGCCGAAGCGTTGTATTTGACTGAGCATTTGAAATCCTCATGTAACAACTCGTAGGGTAAGTGGCCTTTTTTTGTGATTTACCGGCCTGCTTCGAGCATAGGAATTCGCCTCATTGGCAACATGCTGCGCCGCTGCGATTCGTGATCGCATTCATGGTTTTAATTACGGCAATGTTGTCTACTTTTTGCGTAAAACATAGACACCATGAATCAAGGTGATGGAATCATCGCCACTAATGGTTTTTATTATTTTGTTTTTTTTCTATTTTTAATCTTCATTAGCTAACGCTCGCTGATTCATCGAGGGCGAATAGAGGTCTATTGGTGATCTACAAATCTATTGCCGACAAACTACGCCTGCGTCTCAATTCTTCCGATTTCAACATTGGCAGCCCGCTACCGGGCGAGAAAAAGCTGGCGCAGGAGTTCAGCGTGGCGCGCATGACGATTCGCAAAGCTATCGACCAACTGGTGGAGAGCGGGCTGGTGGTGCGCCGCCACGGTTCTGGCACCTATGTCGCCCGTAAAGACGTGCATCATGAGACCACTAACCTTACCGGCCTGGCGGAGGTTCTGCGCCAACAGGGCAAAGAAGTGGTGAGCCAGGTGCTGGTGTTCGAAGTGATGCCCGCGCCGCCCGCTATCGCCAGCCAGCTACGGATTAAAATTGATGAACGGATCTATTTCTCGCGCCGGGTGCGCTATGTCGATGGCAAACCGCTGATGCTGGAAGACAGCTATATGCCGGTCAAACTGTTCCGTCATCTCTCGCTGGGCCATCTGGAGGGGTCGAAGTTTGACTATATCGAGAAGGAGTGTGGTATCACTATCAGCGGCAACTATGAAACCCTCACTCCGGTGCTGGCGGATAAACAGTTGTCGCGTTCAATGAACGTACCGGAACAGACGCCGCTGCTGCGTATTACCTCGCTTTCTTACAGCGACAGCGGCGAATTTCTTAACTATTCGGTGATGTTCCGCAACGCCAGCGAGTACCAGGTGGATTACCACCTGCGCCGCGTCCAGGCACAAAGCCCGCTAACTCAGCCCCCAGAACAGCACGGCCAGTAGCTGCGGGGTAATAATGCGCAAGAACATCACCAACGGATAAACAGTCGCATAGGACAGCGCCGCCGCGCCGCTGGTCGCATGCAGGTTGTTGGCGAAGGCCAGCGCTGGCGGGTCGGTCATTGAGCCAGCCAGCATGCCGCAGATCGTCAGATAGTTCATCTTCGCCAGTATCCGCGCCAGTATTCCCACCGTCAGCAGCGGGATCGCGGTGATGAAAATGCCGTAGGCAATCCAGCTTAGCCCCTCGCCGTGGGTCAGGGTATCGACAAAATCACCGCCGGATTTCAGCCCCACCACCGCCAGAAACAGCACAATACCCAGCTCGCGCAGCGCCAGGTTGGCGCTCGGCGGCATAAACCAGTACAGCTTGCCGATGCTGCCGATACGCCCGAGGATAAGCGCCATAATCAGCGGTCCGCCGGCAAGCCCCAATTTCAACGCCACCGGGAAGCCGGGAATAAACAATGGGATAGAGCCCAGCAGTACCCCGAGGCCAATGCCGATAAACACCGGCAGCATCTGCACCTGCTGCAGTTTTTGTTGCGCGTTGCCAAGCTCATTGGCGACCGCGTCAATGGCCTGCGGCCGCCCGACAAGGTTGAGAATATCGCCAAACTGCAGGCTGGCATGGCTGCTGGCGACCAGTTCAACGCCAGCGCGATTAAGCCGTGAGATCACCACGTCATAGCGTTGTTTAAAGTGCAGATCGCGGATTTTCTTGCCTAATACCTTCTCGTTGGTCACCACTACGCGTTCCACTTTGAGATCGGTGCCGCGCGTCGAGAGCGAGGTCGCCACCTCTTTACCGATCACCAGCTGCGCGTTGTGTAAATCCTCCGGTCTCCCCACCAGATGCAGCAGGTCGCCATTCTGGATAAGCGTGCCTGGCGCTGGCACCATCAGCAGCTCATCGCGTTTCAGCCGCGAGCAGATAATTCTGTCGCTGTTGAGCATCGGCACGTCCTGAATCGCCATATTGTTCAGATTCGGGTTTTCTACCCGCACGTTGATGGTGTGCAGATGGGCATGGCTAGCGCCGCTGCTCTCATCAAACTGCTGCGCTTCTTTTTCTACATTGATGCGAAAGAACAGGCGTACCAGCCACATAGTCAGCAGAATGCCGCAGATACCAAACGGGTACGCCATCGCGTAGCTCATCCCCATCTGATCGACGACGTCGAACGGCAGGCCAAGATCGCGTAGGATTTGTTGCCCGGCGCCGAGCGCAGGCGTATTGGTGACCGCTCCGGAAAAGATGCCGAGCACCACCGGTAGGGGGATATTAAACAGTTTATGTAGGATCGCGGTGACCAGCCCGCCGAGCACCACGATAAGAATGGCGAACAAATTGAGCTTCAACCCGGAGACGCGCAGCGACGCGAAAAAGCCAGGTCCAACCTGAATGCCGATGGTATAAACGAAGAGGATCAGGCCGAATTCCTGGATGAAATGCAGCATCGGGCTGCTCAGCGTAATCCCTGCCTGATCCACAAAATGGCCAACGATGATGCCGCCAAAAAGGACCCCGCCGATACCAAAACCGACGCCGCGTATTTTGACATTGCCGATCCACAACCCGACAACCGCAACCAGCGCCAGCACGCTAACGGTCAATGCTATATCACTCATTGTCTTTTCCCTGTGAATAACATTACGAATAACAGGGATTATGACCGAAGGATGGGAGACTGTATGCAGGCTCGCGCACAAAAAAGCCCCGATTATCGGGGCTTCAAAAGAGGAATGCTCGCTTAGCTGTTCAGCGCCGGGCGCTCGCTAATGGCGATACGCTGCGGGGCAACAACATCCGGCTCGTGGCGGGTTAAGTCGATATGCAATAAGCCGTTGGTAAAGGTCGCGCCAGAAACCTCCATATTATCGGCGAGAGTGAAGCTCAGGCTGAAGGCCTGATTCACCAGCCCCTGGTGCAGCCATTTCGTCTCTTTTTCAGCAGCCTGCGGCGTCCCTTTGACGCTCAGACGCGTGCCTTCCAATTGAATGTCCAAATCTTCCTGACGGAATCCGGCGACCGCAAGGGTAATACGATAATGGTTATCGTCGCTTTTTTCGATGTTATAGGGCGGGAAGGTTTGGCTTTCACCGGCGGTTTGCAGGGCGTTAGCCAGTTTGTCAAAACCGATCCATTGACGCAGCAGTGGGGATAAATCGTAGTTACGCATTGTGTTTTCTCCTTCTGAGAAGCGAGTTGGTCCCTGCGAATTCGGCGAATTCGCATTTGCTTCCTGACGGCAAGCAAGTGGATGCGTCAGGCCGCCATGCGGCCTGACAGAAATAATTAGTTAATTTCGATACGGCGCGGTTTGTTCGCTTCCGGAATCACGCGTTCCAGATCGATATACAGCAGGCCGTTCACCAGGTTCGCGCCGCGAATGTGAATGTTGTCAGCGAGCTGGAATTTACGCTCGAAGTTGCGCTCCGCGATGCCCTGGTACAGGTAAGTACGCTCTTTCTGCTCGGCGGCATGAGCGCCTTTCACCACCAGAAGATTGTCCTGTGCGGTTATCTCTAATTCGCTTTCCGCAAAACCGGCGACGGCAATCGCAATGCGGTAATTATTTTCGTCTACTAATTCAACGTTATACGGAGGGTAGCCACCGTTGCCCTGGCTTTGATTATTTTCTAACAGGTTAAACAGACGGTCGAAACCAATAGCAGAACGATAAAGCGGGGAGAGATCGAAATTACGCATAGTAAATAGCTCCTGAAATCAGCGAGAATTTGGTGGCTTTCCATCATGGACAAGCCGTTATGACCCGGAATACCCCTCAGGCGTACTCTCATTGGGTGACACTACTAAAATGGGTGTGCGCACGTACTTTTCAAGCCGATATCGACCAATTTTTTTTGCAGTTTGCTGGCGAATGCTTAGACTGGTGGCAAAGCACAAAAGGCAAAGTGCGATGCTCGCCACAGTGCAGCGCAATAACGCTAGGCATTCACGGGACGGCTCGCTATAACCGAAGTAAGCCCGATAAAATGACGGAAGAGTGATGAAAAGCGGACTGTTAAAGCTGATCCTGTTCAGCGGGATGATTAGTTTGGGCGGTTGCTCCAGCGTGATGTCGCATACCGGCGGCAAAGAAGGGACCTACCCAGGCACGCGCTCCAGCGCACATACGCTGGGCGATGACGAAACCAACTGGGGCGTGAAATCGCTGGTCGCCCTCGATATGCCGTTCACGGCGGTCATGGACACACTGCTGCTGCCGTGGGATATGTTCCGCACCGACAGCTCGGTGAAATCGCGGGTTGAAAAAAGCGAGCAGGAAACGCTGGCGACCAACTCAGTGATCCCGCCAGCGCCGATGCCTTCACGCTAAGTTAGCGCAGCGTTTCGGTTATCCACAACTGGCGATAACCTTCGACGTCCTCCATCCACGCCAGGTATTTCCCATTCGGCGAAAATACAATGGCATCCGCGGAAGGCGAGTTTTCGCGATCGGTTGTCAAAAAAGCCACTGCGCCGCTGCGAGCATCGCAGAGCGCAATTTTGTTTTCTACCACACATCCCAGCCACGCTCCCGATGGATGCCAGTTAAACGCCGACTGAATGCCTGATGAAGTATGCGTCAGCTGGCGCGGCTCGCCGCCTTCCGGCGAGATAAGCCACAATTGCGCCACGCCTGCGTCGTCGCGCATCAGAAAAGCGATCTCCGTGGCCTGCGGGTTGGCCCTAACCCAGTGGCGCGGCGCATTAACCAGCCCCGGATAGCGTTTATGCTGGGTAAAGGTCAAACGGCGCTGAACGACGCCCATTGGCGGCACGGGCATCGTCGTTGCCGTCCCGGCCAACGGCGTCTCCCCCTGCCGCTTCCAATCCGCCTCGTTTTGCGGCAATGCGACCATAAACAGTTCCGGCACTTTATCGCCGTTTTCCGCCAGCGTATCGCCGATAAACGCCAATGCGTGGTTACCAACCCACCCCTCCTCATAGGCGCGATTAATGTCATCGCTACCCGGCACCGGAGTCGGTGTCGTGCGGCTGACCAGCACACACCAGTGGCTACCGCCATATTCACGCGGATGCTGCCCCTGTGGCGCAACCGGGCCATAAGGCGCGGCTACGCCGACGTTACGCAGATCCAACGCCGGATCGCGTTCATGCAATACATGGTCGTTATAAGTGAAGCTGACGAATTGGCCGTTGGGGCTAAAGACGTGGACGTGGCTGCCGCCGCGTAGCGCGCCGGGGGTATAAGGCGCGGTAATATCCATCGCATCGAGATTGCGGGTTTCACCCTTCTCGTTCACCACGCCGCGACGATGGTGAAAATCGTAATGCCAGGCAGCATCCGGGTGTTCCGGGCCATGGATAAAGACATACTTATCCTCCGTCGGATGCACAGTGACCACGCCAACACAAGCGCCGTCAGCGGCGTTGTATAGCGTTTCAACGGCGCCGCTATGGATATTCACCCGTTCAATCGTCTCGCCGGTGAAAGAGGCGCCCGACGGACGCACATCGAAAACCAGCCACTGGCTGTCCGGGGTCCAGGTGTTGATATTGGTAAGCTGATGATGACGGGGAGCAAAAGTGACTTGTTTCATGGCGATACCCTGATGCGAGACTTACGCATCAGGGTATCGTATCGCAAAAATTTAGCCTACACGTTTCACATCGCCAACCAGCAGGATGTACGACAGCGCGCCAATCAGCGCCACCGCCGAGATATAGACCAGCGCCGGTCCAAAGCCGTAATCCTGTGCCAGATAGCCAATGACCAGCGGTACGGTAATACCGCCCAGCCCGCCGACAAAGTTAAATACCCCGCCAGTGAGGCCAATCAGGCGCATCGGCGCCAGCGAAGAGACCAGCGACCAGGTAATCGAAGCGAAACCGTTGCCAAAAAACGCCAACGCCATCAGCGCCATAATCCAGATCGGATCATTGGTATAGTTGGCCCCCATGATGCAGGTTGAGATCAACAGCCCACAAATAATCGGCGTTTTACGCGCCACCCCCAGTGAATATCCTTTTTTCACCAGTTTATCCGCTAACCAGCCGGAGAGCAGGACGCCAAAGAAAGCGGCAAGGAACGGGACGGTGGTCATAAAACCAGCCTCCAGTGCGGCAATGCCTTTTTCCTGCGTTAAGTAGTTCGGGAACCAGGTCAGGAAGAACCACAGCGTAGAGGTGACGGCAAACTGCCCGAGATAAACCCCCACCAGCTTACGATGGAAAACCAGTTTCCAGTCCGCTTTGGATAACGGCTGACGCGCCTCTTTCTTCACTGGCGCATCGCCATCCACCAGACCGCCGCCATCGCGAATGTAGTCGAGTTCGGCTTGACTGACGCTTTTCGTCAGACGCGGCGGCTGATAAACCTTGAACCAGATAAGCGACCAGATGATGCCGATGCCGCCGGTCACGATAAAGACCCAGTGCCAGCTCAGCAATTCCTGGATCCAGATCAGCAGCGGCGTTAAGAATGCCAGGCCGACAAACTGTCCTGAGGTATAGAAACCCACGGCGGAGGCGCGTTCATGCTCCGGGAACCAGCTGGTCACCATTCGGTTATTAGTCGGGAAGGCTGGCGCTTCGAATATCCCGGTGATCGCGCGCAGGCCGATCAGCGACATTAAGCCGCTCGCAAACCCCTGTAGCAACGTCGCCACCGACCAGCCAAAAATCGCGATAAAGTAGGTTAGCCGCGATCCTACGCGGTCAAGGAACCAACCGCCCGGGATCTGGCATAGCGTATAAAGCCAGGCAAAGGCGGAGAACACATATCCCATTTCCGCTTTGCTAATGCCAAATTCTTCCTGAATATGTGCCGAAGCAACCGCGAGGTTGGCGCGGTCAACATAACAAATAACTACGGTAATAAAGATCATTATCAGCGTCAGATAACGGCGACGCCCGGGTTTAACAGCGGTAACTGAAATATCCATCGCAATCTGTCTCCAGATTTTGGGCGTAGCGAAGCCGCTCACCACGCCCGGTAATTTACAGAGGGTGTTTTTGTTTTTTATTAATAACTACACTGCAATGCGCTAAATAATTCGTTCTGGGGAAAGGCGGCAAATTTTCGCATCCCTGGGAGCATACAATAGTATGTGACCAGGGTAAGAAAATGCAGCCAACGCATCACCAGTGCGAAGTATGACGCGCATTTACCATTCGGCGACCGAGCCGTCTTCATGGCGCCACAACGGATTTCGCCAGTCTGGCGCGTTCTTGCTTAACTCCGCCACCCGGGCTTCATCAATTTCCACGCCAAGACCCGGTTTCATCAACGGTTTAAAGAAACCACCTTCCATGTTGAAATCGTCTTTGTTTTTCACAAAGTCGAGCAGTTCTGCGCCCTTGTTGTAGTGGATCCCCATGCTCTGCTCCTGGAATACCGCATTGCGCGAAACGAAGTCGACGTGCAGGCAAGCGGCCAGCGCAATTGGCCCCAATGGGCAGTGCGGCGCCAGCGCGACATCATAGGCTTCCGCCATTCCGGCAATTTTAAAGCATTCGGTAATACCGCCTGCGTGCGACAGATCCGGCTGTAAAATAGCCAGTCCCCCCGCTTCCAGCACGCGTTTAAATTCAAAGCGCGAGAACATACGTTCGCCAGCGGCAATCGGAATATGCGTTTGCGCCGCCAGCCGTGGGTAATATTCCGCCTGCTCGGCGAGTACCGGTTCCTCAATAAACAACGGGCGATAGGGTTCCAGCTCTTTAATTAATACTTTGGCCATCGGCGCGCTGACCCGGCCGTGAAAATCGAGGCCAAACTCGATGTCATTGCCAAAGGCTTCGCGAATTTGCGCGACAGTATTGACCGCGGCATCTACCGCACGGGAGTTATCAATCACCCCCATTTCTTCGCAGCCGTTTAATTTAAAGGTATCGAAACCAATCCCGCGCAGCTTTTTAATACCGTCGATCACCTCTGCCGGACGATCGCCGCCAACCCAGCTGTAGGCTTTAATTTTGTCTCGCACCAGGCCGCCCATCAGTTGCCAGACCGGGGCATTAAGCACTTTGCCTTTAATATCCCATAACGCCTGATCGATACCGGCGATGGCGCTCATCATGATGGGACCGCCGCGATAAAAGCCGCCGCGGTACATCACCTGCCACAGATCGTTGATTCGCGCTGGGTCCTGACCTATCAGGTAGTCGCCAAATTCATGTACGGCGGCTTCCACCGTGCGGGCGCGTCCTTCAATGACCGGCTCTCCCCAGCCAACGATTCCCTCATCGGTTTCAATCTTCAGGAACATCCAGCGTGGGGGTAAACGGTACGTGGTGATGTTGGTTATTTTCATTTCACTGCCTCTCGATACGCTTTAACGAATGCTGCCGCCTGCTGCGCGGTGCGCGCCACCGTCTGACCGGCACGATAAAGATCGCTGCCGAGACCGGCGCCCGCGCAGCCGGCGTTAATCCATTGCGCCAGATTTTCCGGCGTCACGCCGCCGACGGCGAAGACCGGAACCTCTGGCGGCAGAACGGCTTTCAGCGCTTTGATGTAATCCGGGCCAAATGCCGATGACGGGAAAATTTTCAGCGCCTGCGCGCCGGCATCCAGCGCGTTAAAAGCTTCGCTGGCAGTGGCGCATCCCGGACAAACGGTCATGCCGTAGCTCACCGCCCGGCGTATCACCTCCGGCTGGCTATTTGGCGTGACGATAAGCCGGCACCCCATCGTTGCCAGCCGATCGACCTGTTCCGGCTGTAACACGGTTCCCGCGCCGATCAGCGCCCGTTCGCCATATGTTTCGACAACCAGTGGGATGCTCTTCTCCCACTGCGGCGAATTCAGCGGGATTTCAACCGCGTCAAAACCGGCGTCGATAACCGCGCCGACATGTTCCAGCGCCTCATCTGGCGTAATGCCGCGCAGAATAGCGATAAGCGGAAGATTAGTTTGCCACTGCATAAGCGATGCTCCTTATTCCTGTCTGAAATGCCGTATCCCCCTCAACCGTAGCCACGTCCCGGCCAATCGCCCGAAATGCCTGCTGATAGCGGGATGTTAACGATGAACCGGCGACGAGGGTGACAGCCTGCTGCCCGGCGAAGGTTTCACTGAGGGTGGCGACTTCCGCGCCAATGAGCAGGCCGGAAAGAAACTCGCTGACTTGTTCGCGCGCCAGCGTGCCCAGCACGTGCGAAGCGCGAACTTCAAAAAGCTGAGGCAATACCGCTGGCGTATTGATTCCACGCTCAAGACCGGCCGCGAACGCCGTCGCGGACGTTTCCTGCGGCGGTAGCCCGGCGCCGACCAACGAGTGCCGAAGCAGCAGATGGTGCAGCTCACCGGTCAAAACGGTGCGAAAATCATGAATTTGCTGGCGATCCGCCTGTACCCATTTGCAGTGGGTGCCCGGCATCACATAGACAGAAGAAGGCGCTAATGTACGCGCGCCCAGCAGCTGCGTTTCTTCGCCGCGCATGACGTTATGGTTATCATCGCGCGAGACGCAGAGACCGGGAATAATCCAGATATTGTCGCCAACAGCGGTTAACTGCTGGCCAATAGCCGTGAAATGAGCGGGAAGCGGCAGATAAGGGGCAATTTTCCAGCCCACATTGCTGCCAATCATTCCCGCCATCACCACCGGAGTGGCGCCGTCGCGCCAGTATTGTGTGATTTCAGCTAACACCGCTTCGGGCGATCTACCGTTCAGGCGCGTTACGCCAGCTTCAGATTGCCTGCTCTCCAGGCACTCATCGCCCTGATAAAGCCAGGCGCGTAGATTGGTTGATCCCCAGTCGATTGCGATGTAGCGAGCCGTCATGTGATTTCCTTGAGCCTTCGTGTCGAGCTGGCGATCATCGTCAATGCCGCTTGCTCCGCCGCGTCGCTATCCTGATGCCGAATGGCGTCGAATAGCGCTTTATGTTCCTGGAGCGTTTTCGGCATGTTGCCTTCATCGCCCATCCAGGTTCGTTCAAATACTGCCCGCTGTAGCGAGCTGATAGCCACGCTAAGCTGCTGTAACACCGGGTTATGCACGGATTGCAGCACCGCTTCGTGATAGCGGATATCGGCTTCGTTAAACGCATCCCGGTTTTGATTGTTGGCAATCATGTCATTCAGCGCCGATTCGATTTCCGCGAGATCGCTTGAGGTCGCGCGTTCTGCCGCCCAGCGCGCAATTGCCGGTTCCACCAGGTTACGCACTTCGCTCATTGCGCTGATAAGCCGCGGGTCATAATCATTTTCCAGTACCCACTGCAGCACCTCTGTATCGAGGTAGTTCCACTGGTTTCTCGGCGCGACAAACGCCCCGCGATAACGCTTCATTTCAATGAGTCGCTTCGCCATCAGCGAACGAAACACTTCGCGGATGATGTTGCGAGAAGTTTCAAACTCTTCGCACAGCTCCGCTTCTGCCGGCAGCGCCGAACCCGGTACGTACTTACTGCTGACAATTTGTTTGCCCAGCGTGATCACAATGCGATCGGTCTTATTGAGAGTCATAGAGAGTCCTTGTGCTCTTTGTGTACTTCTCTACTTTACCGTCGCCGCTGAATTTCGCCTCACTTTTGTAGTACCAGTGTGATGCTATACGCCATTGCCGTGAACACAATGTAGTACAACATTATTGTGTTGTACTACAATTTAGATCACAAAAAGAACAATTCATATGAATAAAAGATGCACGCGACTGGCGCAGGTTGACCTTAAAAAAGAAAAAGGGAGGGAGATAACAGGATTAGAAGGCTTCGCCGACCTGGAAGTAAAAACCGCTACTGCCTTTACCCACACCGTAATCGAGGCGAATATTAACGCGGGGTTTGAATTCAAAGCGGTAACCGACGCCCGCTGAAGGCAGCCAACGCCCGTTATCCAGCGAGTCAATGGATGGCCCCATGGTACCGGCGCCAACCCAGGCGACGACGCCATGCCGCCAGTTGAGCTGACGACGATATTCCAACTGGGAGCTAACCACGTTTTTATCGCGATAGCGCCCCTGGTAGTAGCCGCGCATACGTTCATCGCTACCGAGCAGCGGCATCATACTCCACGGCACATCCCCCTGGGTGAATGTGCCATCCGCTTCCCAGGCCAACACGCTTTTGTCGCTCAAAGCCTGATAGCGACTGTAATGCAGGCGAAATTCATCAAACCGCGTGTCGCTGCCAAGACCGGGCGCATAGTGGGTATAACGAAAATCGGCGTACTGGCCTTTGCGCGGGTTCGGTACAAAATCGCGGTCATCCCAGTTGATATCGAGACTGGCGCCGGAGCTGAATACCGACGGTCCCTGCGGGGTGCTTTCAATTTTCGGTAGATCGTCATGGTCCATCGCATCGGCGTTTTGCGCCGCCAGCGACCACCCCGCCCCCAGATAGACGTTGTCGATCAGCTGTCGGTAGAGAGTCGGACGCAGGGTCAATATCTGGGCGGTATACTTTTCTTTTTTGTTATCCTGGTCCCCGGCGTGGAAACCCTGTCCCCAGTAATATGTCGGCGTGTTAGCCATTGAGCCTTCAACAAATACGCGCCACAGATCGTTGTCGAAAAAAGCATAGTTTTTAACGCTAAGGCCAAACGCGCCGGTGGAACTGACGTAACCGCTGAGCGTCAGCGTTGAGTTCTGACTGGTGGTGTCATCCGGATCGGGGCGATACATGCCAACGACGGCCGTGCCGAGACCGAGCCCCAACTCTGGCGTATAGAACGGGCCAGGCATTACGCCCCAGTCGATGCCTTTACTGGCGTCGAACTTATCGCTGGCGCCGAGGCTCTGCAGCCAGCCGTCGATTTTCTCACGGCTGAGCGCCTGGGCCTGAGCCTGACTGAAAGCCGCGTATGTAAGGAGCAGCAGGATAGCGCTAAACAATCTGATCAAAAGCGATACTCACCAGAGATAAAGAAGCTATTACGTTCGGCAAAACCCAATTCGGTGGTGATATTAAAGTTTTGGGTCATCTCATACTGCGCGCCCACCAGCACGTTCCACGGAGACTGCAGATGCTGTTTCACGTCAAAACGGCCGTTATTGTCCTGGTTGGCCAGATTAACCATGTTTTGCAGCATCGCCGACGGCATCGACAGATCGCTCAGGCTGCCCTTAAACTCCTGCTGTACGTCCTGATACATGCTGCCAACCCAGACGTTCAACTTTCCGGCAGGCAGATGCAGCGCATCAAACGACGGAGTATTGAAACGATAGCCCAAACGGGGCGAAAAGGTAAAAGCGTCGATGCTGCCATCAAGAATATCAAAGCGCGTTTGGGTGTAGTTGGCGTCTAACACCGTGAACCAGTTGCCGACCCCGCCCACCAGGGTGGTGCCCAGACCATAGGTGGTGCCTTTAAAATCAAGACGAAAATCGAGATCCTGCATGCCCGGCATAGGCACCACTTTGCCATTCGGTCCTTTCAGACCTACAGCGATTTGCGAAACAGAATGACCTTCGGTGTGTCCAACAAGGCCATAGACGTTCATAAACGGCAGCAGCCAGGTATCCAGCTTGAGCGTCTCGGTTTTGCTGCTTTCCCGCGTATTGCCGACGCCAATCTGGAAGGCGTTATCCAGCGATACAGGCCCGTGACCAAAAATATTCTCAACGGCATTTTTACATGCACGGCGCTTGCCACAATCAATGTTGCGGCCATCCAACAACAAACCGGTGAAAGTAATGCTATCGACATTAATATTCTGTCGCATGTCCATATAGTTAATACTAACGCCAAACGGCAACGGCAGGACGTAACCGCGCTTTCTCGCTTCATCGCCAAGAAAAGGTAAAACCGAAGTCGATTCCGGCGCCGCTGCCTGATCCTTTGTCGGCACGGGAAGATCCGCCGGTTCGGTACCGTGCCAGGCATACGCAGGCTCAAGTTGATCGGTTGGTTCTGCGGCCGCGCAGATCTGAATAAAGACGAAAGGCAGCGCAACCAACATCAAACAATGGTTTTTATTCATAGAAAATATGATGTTAGTTCTTAAAAGAACAAATGCGTAAAAAAGGGCGGGTAGCTTATAAAATCCCCTGCGCTGATTAAGGGATTAAAATGCGGATTAACATCCGTTCATGAAAAAGGAGCAGACCGGCCCGGAGAATTCCGGGCCAGAAATGTGCTTAGGCTAAAACGTACTTTTCGATGGCGAAGGCGACGCCATCTTCAAGGTTAGATTTGGTGATAAAGTTCGCCGCTTCCTTCACGGAAGGAATGGCGTTATCCATCGCGACGCCAACACCGGCAAATTCGATCATCGCAATGTCGTTTTCCTGATCGCCAATCGCCATAATCTCTTCCGGCTTGATACCCAGCGTATCGGCCAGCGACTTCACTCCGGTACCTTTATTGACGCGTTTATCGAGGATTTCGAGGAAGTACGGCGCGCTTTTCAACACGGTATACTTCTCTTTCACTTCCGCCGGGATACGGGCAATGGCCTGGTCGAGAATCGCTGGCTCATCGATCATCATCACTTTCAGCAACTGAATATCGCGGTCCATGTTTTCCGCTTCGCAGAACACCAGCGGAATGGTCGCTACATAGGATTCATGCACGGTGTAGTAGCTGACATCGCGGTTCGCGGTATAGAGCTTGTTGCGATCGAGCGCATGGAAGTGGGAACCGACCTCGCGGGAGAGTTGCTCAAGGAAGCGATAGTCGTCATAGCTCAGCGCGGTCTGCGCCACGGTGCTGCCGTCGCTTGCCTTCTGCACCAACGCGCCGTTATAGGTAATGCAGTAGTCGCCCGGCTGTTCCATATGCAGCTCTTTCAGGTAGCTGTGGACGCCAGCGTAAGGGCGGCCAGTGGTCAGCACGACATTAACGCCGCGGGCACGCGCCGCCGCGATGGCGGCTTTCACCGCCGGAGAGATGGTATGGTCTGGCAGCAGCAGCGTGCCGTCCATATCAATTGCAATCAGTTTAATAGCCATGGGATCCCCGGGTAAGATGAGTCTTCACTCATGCTAACGCGATTCCGCTCAAAAAACAGCTATCGAAAAGAGGGAAAACGAGGATGGATTGCGCAAGTGGGATTCCCCTTTTGCCGCAAAAGAAAAACCCGGTAGCGTAACGCGTACCGGGTTTAGCAAAACGATCGCCCCGGCAGGTATCCTGCCACCGGGGAAATCCAGGTTTAGATATCGATGTTCGCCGCTTTCAGGGCGTTCTCTTCGATAAAGGCGCGACGCGGTTCAACGGCATCGCCCATCAGGGTGGTGAACAACTGGTCGGCGGCAATCGCATCTTTCACGGTAACGCGCAGCATGCGGCGGCTGTCCGGATCCATGGTGGTTTCCCACAGCTGATCCGGGTTCATCTCGCCCAGACCTTTATAACGCTGGATAGAGAGACCGCGACGCGACTCTTTCACCAGCCAGTCCAGCGCCTGTTCGAAGCTGGCAACCGGCTGACGGCGCTCGCCGCGCTCAATGAACGCGTCTTCTTCCACCAGGCCACGCAGCTTCTCGCCCAGCGTGCAGATGCGGCGGTATTCCGCGCCGCCAACGAACTCGTTATCCAGCGGGTAGTCGGTATCGACGCCGTGGGTACGAACGCGCACGATAGGCTCGAACTGCTGCAGCTCGCTGTTTTCACGAACATCAAACTTCCACTGGCTGCCGTGCTGCTCTTTCTCGTTCAGCTCGCTAACCAGCTGGTTAATCCAGCGGGTAACGGTCTGCTCGCTGCTCAGATCGGCTTCGGTCAGCGTCGGCTGATAGATAAGCTCTTTCAGCAGCGCACGCGGGAAACGACGTTCCATGCGACCAATCATTTTCTGTGTCGCGTTGTACTCCGCCACCAGTTTTTCCAGCGGCTCGCCTGCTAATGCCGGCGCGCTAGAGTTAGTGTGCAGGGTGGCGCCGTCGAGCGCGATGGCGATCTGGTACTGATCCATCGCCTCGTCGTCTTTAATATACTGTTCTTGCTTGCCTTTCTTCACTTTGTACAGCGGCGGCTGAGCAATATAAACGTGTCCGCGCTCAACGATTTCCGGCATCTGACGATAGAAGAAGGTCAACAGCAGCGTACGAATGTGCGAGCCGTCGACGTCCGCATCGGTCATGATGATGATGCTGTGATAACGCAGTTTATCCGGGTTGTACTCATCACGGCCGATGCCGCAACCCAGCGCGGTAATCAGCGTCGCCACTTCCTGGGAAGAAAGCATCTTGTCGAAACGGGCTTTCTCAACGTTGAGGATTTTACCCTTCAGCGGCAGGATAGCCTGGTTCTTGCGGTTACGCCCCTGTTTAGCAGAGCCACCCGCGGAGTCCCCTTCCACGAGGTACAGTTCAGAGAGCGCCGGGTCGCGTTCCTGGCAATCCGCCAGTTTGCCCGGCAGACCAGCCAGGTCCAGCGCGCCTTTACGACGGGTCATCTCACGTGCGCGGCGTGCGGCTTCACGAGCGCGCGCGGCGTCGATAATTTTACCGACGACGATTTTCGCATCGGACGGGTTTTCCAGCAGGTATTCGCTCAGCAGTTCGTTCATCTGCTGCTCAACCGCCGATTTCACCTCGGAAGAGACCAGTTTATCTTTGGTCTGTGAGGAGAACTTCGGATCCGGCACTTTCACGGAAACGACGGCAATCAGGCCTTCGCGAGCATCGTCGCCGGTGGCGCTGACTTTCGCTTTTTTGCTGTAGCCTTCTTTATCCATGTAGGCGTTCAGGGTACGGGTCATCGCTGCGCGGAAGCCCGCCAGGTGAGTACCGCCATCGCGCTGTGGGATGTTGTTGGTAAAGCAGTAAATATTTTCCTGGAAACCGTCGTTCCACTGCAGCGCCACTTCAACGCCGATACCGTCTTTTTCGGTGGAGAAATAGAAGATATTCGGGTGGATCGGCGTTTTGTTCTTGTTGAGATACTCAACGAACGCCTTGATGCCGCCTTCGTAGTGGAAATGGTCTTCTTTACCGTCACGCTTATCGCGCAGGCGGATAGACACCCCGGAGTTGAGGAACGACAGCTCGCGCAGACGTTTCGCCAGGATGTCGTATTCGAATTCGGTGACGTTGGTGAAGGTTTCATGGCTCGGCCAGAAACGGACCATGGTGCCGGTGCTTTCGGTTTCGCCGGTCACCGCCAGCGGCGCCTGCGGGACACCGTGCTGGTAAATTTGTTTGTGGACTTTGTTATCACGCTGGATAACCAGTTCCAGCTTCTGCGACAGGGCGTTAACGACCGACACGCCTACGCCGTGCAGACCGCCGGAAACTTTATACGAGTTATCATCGAATTTACCGCCGGCGTGCAGGACGGTCATGATGACTTCCGCCGCGGAGACGCCCTCTTCCGGGTGAATGCCGGTTGGGATGCCGCGGCCGTCATCCTGTACGGAGACGGAATTATCGCTGTGGATAGTAACAACGATGTCTTTACAGTAACCTGCGAGCGCTTCGTCGATAGCGTTATCCACAACCTCGAATACCATGTGGTGCAGACCGGTGCCGTCATCCGTGTCGCCGATATACATACCCGGGCGCTTACGCACCGCATCCAGCCCTTTCAGGACTTTGATACTGGAGGAGTCATAAGAATTCGACATCAACGTTTCTCGCTCATTTAATCTTGGGTTAATCCGTTATTTTACCCTTTTCCACGGTGAACATCTTCGAATTTTTGTCCGACATGTCCATTACGTGTTCAGCGCTGATTGCGCTGACGAAAACCTGCGATTGCGTGGCTTTTAAGCGGCTGGCAAGCAGCCCGCGCCGGGCATCGTCAAGCTCCGAGGCAAAATCATCTATCAGGTACAGGCAGCGCCGCCCGCTTTCGCGGGTCAGGAACTCACCCTGCGCCAGTCGTAGGGCGCACATCAACAGCTTAAGCTGCCCGCGCGACAGCGTGTCCTCGACCGGCGCCCCATCGGCGCGAATACGGAAATCCGCTTTATGCGGGCCGTGGGCGGTGTAGGTCAACATTCTGTCGCGTTCGAAATTCCGCTCCAGCACCTCGGCATAATCAGTCTCTTTTTCCCAGCCGCGCTGGAAAGAGAAGGCGAGGGTGAATTCCGGTAAAAATTGCTGACAGGTATCCGCCATGTCTTCGACGATAGCGGCGCTGTATTCGGCACGCCAGCGGCTGATTTGTTCCGCCAGCGGAATTAATTCCAGATCCCACGGCCGCAGCTGGGCATAGCGGCTAACCTGGCGCAGCGCGGCGTTGCGCTGTTTCAGCAGGCGCTTCAGGTTGCTCCAGGCGGTGAAGAATCCGGCTTCGTTGTGAAAGCATCCCCAATCAAGGAATGCTCTTCTGTATTTGGGGCCGCCGTTGAGTAAAGTAAACCCCTCCGGCGTAATCAGCTGCATCGGCATCAGGTGCGCCAGCTCCGCCACCTTGTGGCCATCGGTGCCGTCGATACGTACCTTGCTGTCGCCCTGCTTGTCTTTGGTCAGGCCGATGGATGTTTCCCGCTCTTCGCCTTGCAAACGCCCGTGCAGAACAAAAGACTCCTGCTCGTGGCGGATAACGCGGCCAATCTGCAAACTGCGAAATGCCCGGCCATGACCAAGCGTATAGATGGCTTCCAGCACGCTGGTTTTGCCGCTGCCGTTGGCGCCAACCAGGAAGTTAAAGCCGGGAGATAAAGCGAGATCCGCGTTTTCGATATTGCGAAAATCGCGGATCAACAGGCGGGAGAGCGACATTACAGTCTCATTGGCATAACAACATAGGCAGCCGACTGTGATGCGGCATCTTCAATTTGTACGCTGGAGACGGAATCGGTCAGCAGAATGCGCACGTTCTCGCACTTCAGCGCGTTCAGAACGTCCAGCACGTAGCTGACGTTAAAGCCGATTTCCATCTCAGTCCCGGCATAGGTGACATCCAGAATTTCTTCCGCTTCTTCCTGCTCCGGGTTATTAGCGGTGATTTTCAGCTGATTTTCACTAACGTACAGACGCACCCCGCGGAATTTTTCGTTAGAAAGAATCGCCGCGCGAGCAAAAGCCTGTTTGAGAATATCGCAGCCAGCATCGAGGTGTTTATCCGGGTTCTTCGGCAATACGCGGCGATAATCCGGGAAACGGCCGTCAACCAGCTTCGACGTGAAGATAAAATCACCGACGTGGGCGCGGATGTTGTTGCTGCCAATCTGTACGCGCAGCGGCGTATCACCGCCGTCGAGCATACGCATCAGCTCAATCACGCCTTTACGCGGCACGATCACCGAGTGGTTCGGCAGCGACTCTTCCAACGGCATTGAGCAAACCGCCAGACGGTGGCCGTCGGTGGCGACGGTGCGCAGCTCGCTACCTTCGGTTTCAAACAGCATGCCGTTTAAATAGTAACGGACATCCTGGTGCGCCATCGAGAACTGGGTCGCTTCAATCAGGCGCTTCATCGTCGCCTGCGGCAGAGTAAATTCCACTTCGCTCTGCCAGTCGTCCAGATTCGGGAAATCAGCGGCAGGCAAGGTCGACAGCGAAAAACGGCTGCGGCCGGAGCGTACCAGCATACGGTCGCCTTCCAGCTGTACGGCAATCTCCGCGCCTTCAGGCAGACCGCGGCAAATATCAAAGAATTTACGCGCCGGAACGGTTGTGGCGCCCGCTTCGTGCGGCTGAAGCAGCGACACGCGCGCGACCATTTCCATTTCCAGATCGGTACCGGTCAGCGACAGCGTGCCATCTGCGACCTGAAGCAGCAGGTTACCGAGAATGGGCAGCGTTGGACGACCACCTAACGGACCGCTCACCTGTTGCAGCGGTTTTAATAAATGTTCACGTTCTACGGTAAATTTCATAGCGTCACGAGGATAATGTTCTGATTAAATTGGAAAAATCTTCTTTAATGTCGTGGCTTTCTTCACGCAACTGCTCAATCTTGCGGCAGGCGTGCAGCACGGTGGTATGGTCTCGGCCGCCAAACGCATCGCCGATTTCCGGCAGACTGTGGTTGGTCAACTCTTTCGCCAGCGCCATCGCCATCTGGCGTGGGCGCGCCACCGAACGGGAGCGGCGTTTAGACAGCAGGTCCGCTACCTTAATCTTGTAATACTCCGCCACCGTCTTTTGAATATTGTCGATGGTGACCAGTTTTTCCTGCAGCGCTAACAGATCGCGCAGCGCTTCACGCACGAAATCAATGGTAATCGCCCGACCGGTAAAGTTGGCGTTGGCGATAACGCGGTTCAGCGCCCCTTCCAGCTCACGCACGTTAGAACGCAGGCGCTTGGCAATAAAGAACGCCACCTCGCCCGGTAGGCGGATGTCGTTCTCATCGGCTTTTTTCATCAGGATCGCGACGCGGGTTTCCAGTTCAGGCGGCTCGATCGCCACCGTCAGGCCCCAGCCAAAGCGCGATTTCAGACGATCCTCAACGCCATTGATCTCTTTTGGATAGCGATCCGAGGTCAGAATGATCTGCTGATTGCCTTCCAGCAGGGCATTGAAGGTATGGAAAAACTCTTCCTGCGAACGCTCTTTATTAGCAAAGAACTGAATATCATCGATCAGCAGGGCGTCAACGGAACGGTAATAGCGTTTAAATTCTTCGATGGCGTTGTTTTGCAAAGCTTTTACCATGTCCTGCACGAAACGCTCAGAGTGCATATAAACCACTTTAGCGTTCGGTTTGCGCGCCACAATACCGTTGCCGACCGCGTGCAACAGGTGAGTTTTACCCAGACCAGTGCCGCCGTAAAGGAACAGCGGGTTGTACGCGCCACCCGGGTTATCCGCCACCTGACGCGCCGCCGCGCGGGCCAGCTGGTTAGATTTACCTTCGACGAAGTTATCAAACGTATGTTTAACGTTGACGTTGGAACGGTAGGTCGGCTCTGCCGGCGCCGGGACGTTATCCCAACCCTGGCGAGGGGCTGCTGGCGCGACGCGCGCGGCCTGCACCTGCGCAGCCGGAATCGCCGTGGCGACGCTTACCGCGCCCTGATGGGACGGCGCCGCAGGTTTCGCGCCGACTTCAAAACGCAGCTGTGGGGCATCGGCACCGCAAAAATCATTGAGGAGCCCATTGATATTATTAAGGTATTTGTCCCTTACCCAATCGAGCACAAAACGGTTTGGCGCATACAGTGCCAGCGTGTTATCGCTCAGTTCCGCCTGCAATGGGCGGATCCACATGCTGAATTCTGTGGCTGGTAACTCATCCTGCAATCGGGCAAGACACTGCTGCCAAAGCGAAAGTGACAC